>NZ_BQNQ01000001.1:0-5014629 GCF_022835095.1 Faecalicatena contorta
CACATCATTTCTCATTGCTTCTCATACCGTTTTGATGTAAAATGTAATAGAGAGATTTTGCGTTCATATCTCTCTATTATATTGATTAGGAGTACTGTCGATGAACATTGTAGTTGAAAATTGGGAGCAGATTTTAAACAAAATGAAGGACGAATATTGCTCATCTAATATTTCATACAATACGTGGATTGCGCCGCTTACTGTATATGAAGTTACCGATGACACTGTCTATATTCTCGTAAAACTAAAAGCCAGCCTGGAACATATAGAAGAGAAATATCTCCTTCCTTTTAAAGTGTGTATTGCAGAAGTTACAGGCACTGAGTTTGAAATCTCTTTTGTTACTGAAGATAATGTCATCATCCAGGAAAAGAAAGAAAATGTCATAAAGAATAAAAAGTCAAATGCTATCTTTGAGAATGCGAATCTCAATGCCAAATATACATTTGATACTTTTGTTGTGGGCAGTAATAATAATTTCGCACATGCTGCGTCTCTTGCGGTTGCAGAATCACCCGGGGAGATTTACAACCCTCTTTTTATATATGGAGGTGTCGGACTGGGGAAGACTCATCTGATGCATTCGGTTGCACACTTTATACTTGAGAATGACCCTTCCAAGAAGGTCCTGTATGTGACAAGTGAGACATTTACAAATGAATTGATTGATGCCTTAAAAATAGGTAAAAACGGCAATGAACTTGCCATGACCACTTTCCGTGAAAAATACCGAAATAACGATGTGCTTCTGATTGATGATATTCAGTTTATAATAGGTAAGGAAAGTACACAGGAAGAATTCTTCCACACGTTTAACCATCTCCATGTGTCAGGGAAGCAGATTATTATCTCCAGTGATAAGCCTCCGAAGGATATCGAGACACTGGAAGCACGGCTCCGCACCCGTTTTGAATGGGGCCTGATTGCGGATATTTCCTCACCTGATTATGAGACCAGGATGGCCATTCTCAGAAAGAAAGAGGAACTGGACGGACTGGAACGTTATCACATTCCGGATGAAGTACTCCAATATATTGCAAATAATATTAAATCCAATATCAGGGAACTGGAAGGCTCCCTGAACAAGCTGATCGCCTTATCCAATCTGGAGAAGAAGCCGATCGACATTCCTCTGGCCGCAGAAGCACTGAAGGACATGATTTCGCCCGATGCAAACCGGACGATTACTCCTGAACTGATTATCGATGTTGTTTCCGAACATTTTAATGTCCCCATTTCTGAATTGAAGGGGAAGAAAAGAAATGCTGAGATTGTACTTCCACGTCAGATTGTAATGTACCTCTGCCGTGCCATGACGGATACCCCCCTTAAGACTGTAGGTATTATCCTGGGAGGCAAGGATCACGCTTCTGTCAGCCATGGAGTTAAGAAGATCGCACATGACCTTACAGTTGACGAGGCTCTGAACAACACTGTGAACATTATTAAGAAGAAGATAAATCCTATTTAATGTGGATAAATTGTGGATAACAATGTTAAAATGATGTGAATTATGAGGTTAATAAAAAAATTAAGGAGTTTGAGGAGTTTTTTATCCCCATCTTGTCCCAACACTTTCCAGTGGATGTCTACACAGTTTTCAGTATGGACAACCCCTTAATTTTAAAGGCTTTGAAGCACTTATGAACTTATTCACAGCCCCTATTACGAAGAAGACGGAATTGATTTATATATTTATCTATAAAAAACGCGGTGGAAAGTTTTTTCACCACAACCATCGAAAGGAGTTACCGACATATGAAAATCGTTTGTTCAAAATCTAACCTGGTTAAAGGTGTCAGCATTGTATCCAAAGCTGTACCATCCAAAACTACAATGCCTATTCTGGAATGTATTCTGATCGATGCATCTACAGATGTCATTAAGCTGACTGCAAATGATATGGAACTTGGAATTGAGACAAGCATCGAAGGTGATATCGTAGAGAGAGGAATTATAGCCCTGAATGCAAGAATATTTTCAGAGATCGTCAGGAAGCTTCCTGACAATGATGTAACCATTGAGACCGATACGGATAACCAGACAATGATCAACTGTGAAAAAGCGAAGTTCAATATTGCCGCACAGTCGGGAGAAGATTTTTCATACCTGCCCGTGATTGAAAAAGAGGATTACATTACCGTCTCTGAATTTACGTTGAAAGAAGTCATACGACAGACTATCTTTTCCATCGCAGATAACGATACAAATAAGATGATGACAGGCGAACTGTTCGAGATCGAAGAGAACATCCTGAAGGTGGTCTCTCTGGACGGCCACAGAATCTCGATCCGTAAGATTGAGTTAAAGGAAAACTATGCGCCGAAAAAGGTGATCGTACCGGGTAAGACACTGCAGGAGATCAGCAAGATTATTGGCGGAGAGGCAGAGGCGGATGTAGACATTTCGTTTACAAAGAACCACATTGTGTTTGAGTTTGATAAGACGGTGGTGGTATCCAGACTGATCGAAGGAGATTATTTTAAGATTGACCAGATGCTCTCCAGCGATTATGAGACAAAAGTAAGAATTAACAAGAAAGAGCTTCTGGACTGTATTGACAGAGCCACCCTTTTGATCAAGGAGGGAGACAAAAAGCCGATTATCATTGATATCCGGGACGAATCCATGGAACTTAAGATCAAGTCTCAGATTGGATCCATGGATGAGGAAATCTTTATCACAAAAGAAGGGAAGGATCTGATGATCGGGTTTAATCCTAAGTTCTTGATCGATGCCCTGAGAGTCATTGATGATGAGGAGGTTGACCTGTATTACATGAATGCAAAGGCGCCATGTTTTATCAAGGATGAAAAACAGAGTTATATTTATTTGATTCTTCCGGTTAACTTTAATGCGGTGTAATAGCTCAGGCCTGTCTGAAATGTTACAACGCGGTTGCATAATAAATGGGGACGTGGCCCTTTTATCCAGATATAAGGCACGGTGGTTTCAGGCCGGGATAAAAGGGCGGCGTCCCCAATGGGGTTATCGAAAGGACAGAAAGGACTTGGTATGGAGATTATAAAGTTACGTGAAAGCGATGAATTTATTAAGCTGGGGCAGGCACTGAAAGCGGCCGGGCTTGTGGATTCCGGAGTGGAGGCAAAAGAGGTTGTCCAGGACGGATTGGTAAAGGTGAACGGGGAGACGGACACCAGAAGAGGGCGCAAATTATACGTTGGGGACAGGGTGGAATTTGACGGCCAGGAAATAAAAATTGAAAAATAGTCTGAAAAAGTGTAAAATAATTGTGTCAGTTCAGATAGGTCTGCGCATTTACTGCGCAGACTGTACGGAAAAAATGGTGGTTGCAGGCATACAGCGCTTTGCCGCAGGTTAATTTCTATGGGCTGGATGCGTAACAGTTCAGGCAGGCCTCAACTGTTACTAATAATTACATGCTGATGGAGAAATTATGGTAATCAAATCTTTAAAACTAAAGAATTACAGGAATTACGAATTGTTGGATTTGACCTTTGATCCCAAGACGAATATTCTCTACGGCGACAATGCACAAGGCAAGACGAATGTACTGGAAGCCCTGTATTTATCCGGGACTACCAAATCTCACAGAGGTACAAAAGACAGAGATTTGATTCAGTTTGGACGTGATGAAGCACATCTGGAGACTATTGTTGAGAAAAGGGGATTAGAATATCAGATCGATATGCATCTGAAAAAGAACAGTCCCAAAGGGATTGCTATCAATAAGATTCCGATCCGCAAAGCAAGTGAATTGTTTGGAATTATTCATTTTGTATTTTTTTCTCCGGAAGACTTGAACATCATCAAGGACGGGCCTTCCGGAAGAAGAAGATTTATCGATCTGGAATTGTCGCAGCTTGATAAAGTATATCTCAGCAATCTTTCTAACTATAATCGAATTATTAATCAGAGAAATTCCTTACTCAAAGACATTTATAAACAGGAGAATCTTGTGGAAACGTTGGATATCTGGGATATGCAATTGGTTGAGTACGGGACAAAAGTAATGGAGAGCCGGAAGCGGTTTATAGAAGAAGTTAATGAAATCATCTCTGATATCCACTATAAATTAACTGGGGGGAAGGAGCACATTACTCTTTCCTACGAATGCAGCGTCGGAAACCTTAGCCTGGAACAGGCTCTGAAGAAAAACAGGGATAGGGACATGAGGCTGAAGAGCACCTCTGTGGGCCCACACAGGGATGATCTTTGTTTTATGGCGGGCAGCCTGGATATCCGCAGGTTTGGGTCGCAGGGACAGCAGCGGACGGCAGCTTTGTCGCTGAAGCTCTCCGAGATTGAACTGGTCAGGTCACTGATCAGGGATACGCCTGTGTTATTATTGGACGATGTATTGTCTGAACTGGATAAACACAGGCAAAACTATTTACTGGATAGTATTCATGATATACAAACGGTAATCACATGTACTGGATTAGATGAGTTTGTGAATCATCGATTTTCTATTAATAAAATTTTCCATGTAAAAAATGGACAGGTAGCAAAAGAAAATTAGGAGGTTTTTAAATGGGTGCAACAGGTACAGAATTTGATGCTGAATATGGAGCAGATCAGATCCAGATATTAGAGGGATTGGAAGCGGTAAGAAAAAGGCCGGGGATGTACATCGGAAGCACTTCGTCAAGAGGACTTCACCATCTGGTATATGAGATTGTAGACAACGCTGTGGATGAGGCGCTGGCAGGATATTGTGATACAATCTTTGTAAGTATAAATGAGGGAAACTCAATCACGGTTATTGATAACGGGCGTGGTATTCCTGTGGGGATCAATCATAAGGCCGGGCTTCCTGCGGTAGAAGTTGTATTTACAATTCTGCATGCTGGGGGAAAGTTTGGCGGCGGGGGTTACAAGGTATCGGGCGGCCTCCACGGTGTGGGAGCTTCGGTTGTAAACGCACTGTCGCAGTGGCTGGAGGTAGAGATCTACAATGAGGGTAAGATCTACAGGCAGAGATACGAGCGTGGAAAAGTTGTAGAAAAGCTGCGGGTGGTCGGGGAATGTGAGGCTGATAAGAGAGGTACTAAAGTAACATTTCTGCCGGATGATGAGATTTTTGAGGAAACGATTTTTGATTATGATACATTGAAGCAGCGTTTCCGCGAGATGGCTTTCCTGACAAGAGGACTGCGGATTGTACTTAGGGATGAGCGCGGGGAAGAGCTTGTGGAGAAGAATTTCCACTATGAGGGCGGAATCAAGGAGTTTGTCACTTATTTGAACCGCAGTAAAACAGCTCTTTACGACCAGATTATATACTGTGAGGGAATGAAGGATAATGTAGCCGTTGAGGTTGCCATGCAGCACAACGATTCCTACAGTGACAATACTTATGGCTTTGTAAATAATATTACTACGCCGGAGGGCGGTACTCATGTAGTGGGATTCCGCAACGCACTGACAAAAACTTTTAATGATTACGCGAGAAAAAATAAGCTGCTCAAAGACAGCGAGCCGAATCTATCCGGTGAGGATATCCGGGAAGGTCTGACTGCGATTATCAGTGTAAAGATTGAGGACCCCCAGTTTGAGGGACAGACAAAGCAGAAGCTGGGCAATAGTGAAGCGCGCGGCGCTGTGGATAGTATTGTGAGTACCCAGCTGGAGATTTTCCTGGAGCAGAACCCAAATGTTGCGAAAATGACTGTCGAAAAGTCAGTGATGGCGCAGCGTGCAAGGGAGGCAGCCAGAAAAGCAAGGGATCTTACCAGAAGAAAGTCTGCCCTGGAGGGAATGTCCCTGCCGGGTAAACTTGCCGACTGCTCGGACAAGGATCCGAAAAACTGCGAGATTTACATCGTAGAGGGTGATTCTGCCGGCGGTTCCGCGAAAACTGCCAGAGACAGATCCACTCAGGCTATCCTGCCGCTGAGGGGAAAGATTCTGAATGTGGAGAAGGCAAGGCTGGATAAGATTTATGGAAATGCAGAGATTAAAGCGATGATCACTGCATTTGGCACGGGAATACATGAGGATTTTGATATTACAAAGCTTCGGTATCATAAGATTATTATTATGACTGATGCCGACGTGGATGGGGCGCATATCAGCACCCTGTTATTGACATTTTTATATCGTTTTATGCCGGATCTGATCAAAGACGGTTATGTATATCTGGCGCAGCCGCCGCTGTACAAGCTGGAAAAGAACAAGAAGGTATGGTATGCATACAGTGATGAGGAACTGAGCCAAATTCTTTCAGAAGTGGGACGTGACGGAAACAACAAGATACAGCGCTATAAAGGTCTTGGAGAGATGGATGCGGAACAGCTGTGGGAGACCACCATGGATCCGGAACACAGAATACTGCTGAGGGTGACGATGGACGAGGAGACTTCTTCAGAGCTTGACCTGACTTTCACTACGCTGATGGGAGACAAAGTAGAGCCAAGGCGGGAATTTATCGAGGAGAATGCGAAGTATGTGCAGAATCTGGATATCTAATCGTACATTGTGGGGAAAGTACTGATTACTGACCAGCATCGAATAATTAAGGGTTTGGCCGAACGGACAATTTGTCTGCCGGGAAACCTTCAAAGGAAAGGATATAAAAATGGAAGATAATATTTTTGATAAAGTCCATGAAGTTGATTTGAAAAAGACCATGGAAAATTCTTATATCGATTATGCCATGAGTGTAATAGCTGCTCGTGCCCTGCCCGATGTAAGAGACGGCCTGAAGCCTGTACAGAGAAGAATTCTGTATTCTATGATTGAATTGAATAACGGGCCTGACAAGCCGCACCGTAAATGTGCGCGTATTGTCGGTGATACTATGGGTAAGTATCACCCGCACGGCGACAGTTCCATTTACGGGGCGCTGGTAAATTTGGCCCAGGAATGGTCCACCAGATATCCGCTTGTTGACGGCCACGGTAACTTTGGTTCTGTGGACGGTGACGGCGCGGCTGCCATGCGTTACACGGAGGCACGGCTCAGCAAGATTTCCATGGAGATGACTGCGGATATCAACAAGGATACTGTTGATTTTACACCGAATTTTGATGAGACGGAAAAAGAGCCGACCGTGCTGCCAGCCAGATTTCCGAATCTTCTTGTCAACGGAACATCCGGTATTGCAGTTGGTATGGCTACCAATATACCTCCCCACAATCTGAGAGAAGTTATCGGTGCAGTTGTGAAAATCATTGACGATCAGATTGAAGAGAACGGCGACACGGCCATTGAAGATATTTTAAAGATCATTAAGGGACCAGATTTTCCGACAGGTGCGGAGATTCTCGGAACAAGAGGGATCGAGGAAGCATACAGAACCGGACGCGGCAAGATCCGTGTGCGTGCAATTACGAATATTGAGCCTATGGCAAACGGAAAGAACCGGATCATTGTCACAGAGCTTCCCTATATGGTAAATAAAGCCAGATTAATTGAAAAGATTGCAGAGCTTGTGCGGGATAAGAAGATCGATGGAATTACAGACCTGAGCGACCAGTCGAACCGCGAAGGGATGAGGATTTGTATTGAACTGCGCCGGGATGTGAATCCAAATGTCATTCTGAATCAGCTGTACAAGCATACACAGCTGCAGGATACATTTGGCGTCATTATGCTTGCGCTTGTGAATAATGAGCCAAGGGTTATGAATATTCTGGATATGCTTCGGCTTTATCTGAAGCATCAGGAGGAAGTTGTAACCAGAAGGACAAAGTATGAACTAAACAAGGCAGAAGAGCGTGCACATATCTTAAAAGGCTTACTTATCGCGCTGGATCACATAGATGAAGTCATTAAGATCATCAGAGGGTCCAAGAACGTCCAGATTGCGAAAGAAGAATTAATCGCAAGATTTGACTTAACAGATGTGCAGGCACAGGCTATTGTGGATATGCGTCTCCGTGCGCTGACCGGTCTGGAAAGAGAGAAGCTGGAGAGTGAATTCGAAGAGCTGATGAAGAAAATCGGCGAATTAAAGGCAATTCTGGCTGATAGGAAGCTGCTTCTCGGCGTGATCCGGGAAGAGATTCTGCTTATTTCTGAAAAGTACGGGGATGAGAGAAGAACATCCATCGGCTTTGATGAATTTGATATATCCATGGAAGATCTGATTCCAAGGGAAAATATTGTTATTACCATGACCAGGCTCGGATACATCAAGCGTATGACCATGGATACCTTCAAGAGCCAGAACAGGGGCGGCAAGGGAATTAAGGGAATGCAGACGCTGGAAGAGGATTATATCAAGGAATTATTTATTACCTCCACCCATCACTATATTATGTTCTTCACCAATACAGGGCGTGTATACAGGATCAAGGGATACGAGATTCCGGAGGCCAGCAGGACCGCGAGAGGGACCGCTATTATTAATATCCTGCAGTTGATGCCGGATGAGAAGATTACGGCTATGATCCCGATACAGGAGTATGAGGACGGTAAGTTTTTGTTTATGGCAACAGAGAAGGGGCTTGTGAAAAAGACTCCGATTACCGATTATGCAAATGTTAGAAAGACAGGGCTTGCAGCGATCACGCTGCGCGAGGACGACAGGCTGATTGAAGTCAAGATTACGGACAATGAGGAAGATATTGTACTGGTAACCAAATATGGCCAGTGTATTAGATTTAATGAAAAGGATGTCCGGGCGACAGGAAGAACTTCTATGGGGGTCCGCGGCATGAACTTAAGCGACAGGGATGAAGTCATTGCAATGCAGATGAGCACTCAGGGCAGCGATCTCCTCATTGTATCGGAAAAGGGGATGGGCAAGCGCACCAGCCTGGAGGAATTTACAACACAGAACCGCGGCGGTAAGGGCGTGAAGTGCTATAAGATAACCGAGAAGACCGGAAATGTAGTGGGCATGAAGGCCGTGAATGAAGATAATGAAATTATGATTATCAATACAGAGGGAATTATTATTCGTATGCAGTGTGCGGATATATCAGTTCTCGGACGTGTGACATCGGGAGTAAAACTGATTAACCTTGCCGAGGGGGATACCGTGGCGAGTGTCGCTAAGGTAAGAAAGGCATCTGCTGAGATTGATGGAGAAAAGGTAGAAATCTCTGAAGATGATGAGGAGATTCAGGAATAAACTAATGGCTGAAGGGACGCTTTCCGGAGTCGTGAAAGGGATATCCTGGATGCGGCATTCGAAGATAACTGCCGCTAATCAAAAGAAAAGCCAGCATGATGAACACCGCCGACAAACACGGGAATGCAGGATGCATTCCCGTATAAGTTGGCTTACAAGCAGGACTTGTGGTCCTGCTTGTAGTTCATATGCTGGCTTTTCTTTTGATGAAGCGGCAGTAATCTCCGAATGAAGCATCCGGGATATCCCTTTCACGACTCCGGAAAGCTGGTGCATCAGGACGGGAGAGTTGAATTCCTGGGATGGCTCTCTGCGCCGGCAGGGGCGGGGGAGGCGGATTGTTAATGGATTCATGGATCGATTCGTTATTGGTAATAATGTTTATTGAGTGAGATTATATTCAGTTATATATTTTTAGTGTGGGGTTTGGTATACTTAAGAAAATTGGAATAGTATTTGTGGGTTTTAGTTTATTGGTGAGGGATAATGAAGAAAATAATTATGTTCGTGTTTCTAGTAATAACAATAATTCTTTTTTCTGGCTGCAGTAAATATGATGATAATCCGAAAAATTCTGCGGCAGGGGCGCTGTCTGAGGAAAACGTAATCAATCGAATTTTGGGAAAGGTTATGGATATCAGGTTGGGGTACAGGAGGGGCAGATAGATTTATTTATTGATGACAAATGGATCGTGTTTGAATTATTAGAAAATGGAACAGATTATACAAGGCAGGATTAATCTGTGTTTGATATATTATTTTGTGTGAAAAAGTGTATAATTAGTAAATGAGCTTCCTGATGTTGATGCTTTTAGAATCATATTATGAGAGTACTCATTTAGGGAAAGGAGGAAACGTCATGCGTTTAAGCCTAAAAAAGCGAGGGTTGTTTAGTGGGAAGATTCTTTTTGAAAAGGTGATTATGTTTTTTCTGTATCGTGGAATGAAGACTTTATATAAGTATGATAGCAGAGTCTACAAAGAAATTGAGAGCTGGCCGATGGGAAGGACGATTGTTCTGACTGCATCAAAAAGGGGGCCAAAGCTTTGTTTAGTAAGAGTATCCAGTGGTATAGTGCGTTCCGGAAATATTGAGGATCCGGATATTCTAATTTCATTTAAAAGTATTGACGGTGCATTTCTGGTATTTTCCGGACAGATGGGGATTACAGAGGCTTATGCTCAGCATCGTTTTATGGTGAAGGGGGATATTGCCGAGATTATGTCTATTGTAAGGTGTATTGAATTGGCCGAAGTATATTTGTTTCCTAAAATAATTACAAAAAGAATACTGCGTAGAGTACCTGGTAAACAACTGGGAAGTTTTCGGGTATATTGCCATTTATTATTGGAATTTTAGAATAAAGACTCAAGTAAACTTTTTGAGTATTCATGGCGGGCTGTCATTATGCTTCGTATGACTGATTTCTTTGGCGCACCGATTCGATCTGGGGGTATATATATCTTATTGTAAAATAAAAGTTATCAACAGTTATATTACTAAAAAACGGAGTAATTCACATAAAGTATGTGGAAAACACTGGAAAAATGTGGAAAAGTCTATTTTATTTGAAATTTTGATGAGATTTAGGAGGAAAACTTGTGCTGCCAACGTATTATGAATTTCAGAATTCAACAAAAATTTTATCAGGAAAGTATGCGCTTGAAAACATTACCTACGAACTAAAGGGACTGGGGGCGTGCAGGCCGATTTTGTTATCCGGCAGGATTCTCGAGAAAGTGGGATCTCTAAAAAAGGTGATCAACGCAATTGTTTCCACAGGAATGGAGCCGGGGGCTATTTTTACAGATATTCCTGCAGATTCTTCGGTCGAGGTTGTGAATAGAATCGGGAAAACATATAAAAAAGCGGCCTGTGACAGTATCATAGCTGTAGGAGGAGGTTCTATTATAGATACTGCAAAGGGCCTAGAAATGCTGATATCCCAGGAGGCAGAGGATTTGCTGGAGCTGCAGGGCTGCGAGTCCATGATTCGAGGAAAACATATCCCCTTTATTGCAGTGCCGACCACATCGGGGACCGGTTCAGAGACAACACTTGTAGCTGTGATTAAAAATATAGAAAAGTCCGTAAAAATGGAGTTTATATCAAACTATCTGTTACCGGATGCAGCGGTACTGGATCCCCGAATGACAGAAACGCTTCCACCGAAAACGGCAGCTTCGACAGGTTTTGATGCATTATGCCATGCAATAGAAGCATTCAGCTGTACTCAAAAAAATCCACTGAGCGATGCCTATGCCGCCACTGCAATAAAACTGATTTCAGAGAATCTGGTGACCACCATAAAAAATGGGAAAAATATTGAGGCAAGACTTGCAATGGCAAACGCATCCACTATGGCTGGTGCAGCATTTTCCAATTCCATGGTAGGAGTAGTTCATGCAATCGGACATGCACTGGGTGGAGTCTGTAAAGTACCCCATGGAAATGCCATGTTCATATTGCTTCCATATTGTATGTTATATAATTATAAACAATTGGGAGATATATACGGAGAATTACTTTTATATCTGGAGGGGCCGGAAGTGTACGCCAGAACTTCTGCAGAAAAGCGAAGTGAAGAGGCCATAAAATCCGTTAGAAAACTCGAACGCAGACTTCATAAGTTATGTGGACTGCCCATGACACTAAAAGAAGTAAACGTGGAGAAAAAAGATTTTGATGCAGTGGCAAAAACAGCACTGAATGATGGGGCTATGCTTTTAAATCCGGCTGCAGTGGATTATGAGGACGTCATAATGATATTAAACCAGGCTTACGAGTAAAGGGGTCTGACCCCTTTGCTTACCATTTTCAGAATATTCTTAAAATTCATTTGTTTTTAGAAACGTGCAATAGAAATGCAATTAATAGACGGGTACGAAATGCTTTATTGAAATAAGGCAGGAAGTATTCGTTTTTTTTATCTTATAGGAAAGTTCGCCTATAAGATAAACAGGCCCTCCTGCGGGGATGCGCACTGCGGCGTAAGAGGCAGATGTCGCGATGCGGCCGCCGCAGGCGCGAGTTTTGCAAGCGAAACTCTATTTTATTTTAAATTTATAATCAATTTACTCCTGTTATAAGCAATTACCTAAGTATTAATAAGTAAGCTGTAAGTAAACAGTATTCTTCAGGGATTTAGATCTCCGAGTTTCATAGCCTTCTTAGTCTACAACTTAGCTATATATACTTTAAATTAATAAAAATATATCGTTATTCAATAAAAATATATTGAAATACAGTTTCGGTAATGATATAATCCATTAAAAGAACTATTGGAAAATTACACAGAATTTGGAAAGGATTGAATTTTATGAAGCAGGAAAAGCTGATCAGATTTACAAGTGGTTTTTTAGGTTTTATGTTTTATGCAGGAATTATCGTACTGTTGGGTCTCCCATTTATATTAAAAGTGGCAGGCAGGTATTATTATGCAGAAATAGAAGTACAATTTTGGCCTATGTTAATTACTGTTGCTCTTGCAGGTGTCTGTGGCCTTACCATTGTGCACCAGCTGAGAAGGATGATAAAGACAGTGATTAAAAAAGACTGTTTTGTGGATAACAATGTAAAAAGCCTGAGTATGATGGGAAAAGTAAGTTTTATTATTTCTGTGCTATTTGTAATAAAGTTATTTTTTCTGCCCACTCCTGCAACGTATGTCGTTATTCTGACCTTTTTTATAGCCGGACTGTTCAGCCATGTTCTGGCCTGTGTTTTTAAAGAAGCTGTACGTTTTAAAAACGAAAATGATCTGACCATTTAAGTGGAATATATTACAGGAGGAAAAGGATGTCAATTATAGTGAATTTGGATGTTATGATGGCAAAAAGAAAAATAAGCGTGACCGAGCTGGCGCAGGAGATCGATATTACAATGGCCAATCTTTCGATATTAAAAAATAATAAAGCAAAGGCCGTCAGATTTACCACTTTGGACGCTATATGCAAGGCTTTAAAATGTCAGCCCGGAGATATTCTGGAATATGTAGAGGAGGAAGATTAGCCGGAGCGGGATCTGATGTTGACGAAAACTTTCAGTAAATCAGGAAAGGAGCATTTACTATGGGAACATTATCAGTCAGTAAAATAGAAGAGAATTATCTCTATACAGGATGTATGTGTGGGATCTACGGTTTTATATTTACTTTCTGTCTGTATAAGAATCTGTCAGGAGTTACATTCCCTGTCATTGTTGCAGTAACAATTGCTACAGCGTTTATGTTTTTGAAAAGAATGGGAATAACAATAAAGAAAAATTTTTATATTTACGCAGCTGGGATGCTGCTGCTGGGAATTTCTACTCCGCTGACAATGAGTAAATTTTTTCATTTTTTTAACTGGATTGGAATTATACTGCTTTTTATGTCTGGAATGATTCAACAGGTAAACGAGCAGGGAAACTGGAGCTTTCAGAAGTATATAGTATCTATTCTGATGCTGGCGGGAAAGACGATTGCTTCTGTGTGTGATCCCTTAATTCATGGAATCAGATACAGGAAAAAGAGGGGAAAAAAAGAAAGCAGATATTTTAAACCTATTATTCTTGGGTGTGCGTGTGCAGCCGGGCTGTTAGTAATTGTCCTTCCGCTTCTTGTAAATTCAGACAAAATTTTTGCGGTGTTTTTCGGCCGTTTTACGGGATGGTTTAGATTTGGGGCTGAGCTGGGAGTAATTCTGACATTTCTGGCGGGCTATATTCTGATGTATGCATTTCTTTCAGGAATATCAGCACTGAATATAAAAGAGAAAGAAAATGTAAAACAGCTTTCTTTAAATTCTGTTGGGATTACATTTTCAGGGATACTTGCCGTTATATATGTATTTTACTCTGCGATTCAGATATTATTTTTGTTTTTACGGTTTGAAAGTGGTCTGCCAGAGAGCGTCACATATTCACAGTATGCGCATGCGGGATTCTGGCAGCTACTGGCGGTCAGCATTATTAATTTCATCACTGTGTTAATCTGTGTTAGTATTTTTGAAGAAAATAAAATTTTGAAAATTATTCTTATGATAATTTCAGTATGCACATGTATTATGACTCTTTCCGCAGCTTACAGGATGATTCTTTATGTAAGAGCCTACCATCTTACTTTTTTAAGAGTTCTGGTTCTTTGGTTCCTGGGGGTGCTTCTGCTGATTATGGTGGGGGTTATGCTGAGTATTATACGAAAGAAGTTTCAATTATTCAAATATATCATGGTCGTGCTAGCAGTCTGCTATATTGCGCTGTCATTTGCAAAAGTGGATAAACTGACCGCACAATATAATGTCAGACACTGGGATCAGATTTCGGAGGTAGATATGATGCACCTTATGTTTGCCAACTCTCTGGATACCGCGCCAGTTGTGGTTCAGGCTGCTGAAAAGGCAGTGGGTGATCCGGAATACTGGGATGGGAGGCTGAAACAGTATTTTCAGTGGATTCAAGAACAGGATATGTCCCTGAGAACCTGGAATTTTTCAAAAGCCAGCGCTAAGGAAGCAGCAGAAGAATATCTGCGTTGACGTTGAACTGCCTTTAAAATACCTTATTTTGCGTCTTTACTGAAGGTCTGCCCTTCTTCCATATCAATATTTTTATTTACAACAGCCAGTCTATTTAAATTCATGAAAATCTGTAACAGTTCAGGCAGGCCTGAACTGTTACGAAATCCTCCCAATTTTGAGATAAGTTTATTACACCACTATTTTCTTTTTTATAAAATTATATTATAATAAGAAAAGTTGTGAATTAAAATAAATGAAATAATTAAATAGTACAGGAGGAGTCATGGTACGGTCAATTAATGTTGAGGAAATCGCTAAAAATATAAAAGAAATGTGTATTGAAGCAAATCACTATCTGTCACCAGACATGGATGCGGCGATGAAGCTTGCAGAACAGACAGAAAAATCCCCTCTTGGTAAACAAATACTGGGACAGCTTCAGGAGAATCTGGAGATAGCTGCGCAGGATATGATTCCAATCTGCCAGGATACAGGCATGGCAGTGATATTTCTGGAGATTGGCCAGGACGTGCATCTGGAGGGCGGGCTTCTGGAAGATGCAGTCAATGAAGGTGTGCGTCAGGGATACACAGAAGGTTTTCTGAGAAAGTCCGTGGTAAATGATCCCTTAATCCGTGAAAATACAAAAGATAATACACCTGCTATTATCCATATAAAAATAACAGCAGGAGACAAAGTAAAAATAAAAGTAGCACCGAAAGGATTCGGAAGTGAAAACATGAGCCGAGTCTTCATGTTGAAACCCGCTGAAGGAATAGAAGGTGTTAAAAAAGCCGTGTTAACAGCTGTAAAAGATGCAGGTCCTAACGCCTGCCCTCCAATGGTAGTTGGTGTAGGTATCGGCGGAACATTCGAAAAATGCGCATTAATGGCAAAAGAAGCCCTCACCAGGGAAGTAGGAACACATTCCGATATCCCATATGTAAAAGAATTGGAAGACGAATTATTAAAGAAGATAAACGGGCTGGGAATTGGGCCGGGCGGGCTAGGAGGAACCACCACAGCACTCGGGGTTCATATCAATACCTATGCAACACATATTGCCGGGCTGCCGGTTGGAGTTAATATCTGCTGTCATGTGAACAGACATGTAGTCCGGGAGCTGTAAAGGGGTCTGACCCCTTTGCTTACCGTTTTCAGAATATTCTTAAGATTTACCAGGGAGGGATATATATTATGGATAAACATATCACAGCGCCGATTACGAAGGAAGTATCAAAATCTCTGCATGCAGGCGACTATGTATACATAACGGGGACAATCTATACGGCCCGAGATGCAGCTCATAAAAGAATGTATGAGATACTGGGAGAGGGAAAGTCTCTTCCTATAAATATTGAGAATCAGGTGATTTACTATATGGGACCTTCACCTGCAAGGGAAGGACGCCCTATCGGTTCGGCAGGTCCTACAACTGCAAGCCGGATGGATAAATACGCACCTCAGCTTCTGGATCTGGGGCTCGGTGCTATGATTGGAAAAGGGAAAAGGAGCCAGGAAGTGATTGACGCTGTTATAAGAAATGATTCCGTTTACTTTGCAGCAGTAGGAGGGGCAGGTGCACTTCTTTCAAAATGTATTACCAGCTCTGAAGTAGTTGCCTATGATGATCTGGGGACTGAGGCAATCCGCAGACTGACTGTAGAAAATTTTCCTGTTATCGTTGTAATTGATAGTGAAGGCAGTAATTTGTATGAAACTGCTATTAAAGAATATTGTATAGAAGACTAACTATTGTGTTTAATTTAGAATAATTATGGAAAAACTAAGAGCTGAGAGGAAAATGTAATGAAACGTATATTGCTGATGGTGTTCCGAAATATCATCCTGGTTCCATATATGTGGTGCCGTCTGTGTTATCACGCGTCACATACTGAAAAGTACACGGAGGAGGAACAGTACAGTCTTCTAAAGTTTATTGTGCTGCGTGCAAATAAAGGGGGAAATGTACGGATAGAACCTTACGGCACAGAAAATATTCCTAAAGAAAGTGGATTCATGTTTTTTCCAAACCATCAGGGTCTTTACGATGTGCTTGCCGTCCTGGAGGCCTGCCCAATGCCCTTTTCAGTGGTCGCAAAGAAGGAAATTCAGAACATTCAGTTTCTAAAACAGGTTTTTGCATGTATGAAAGCATATATGCTGGACAGGGATAATGTACGCCAGGCAATGCAGGTTATTATCGATGTATCAAATGAAGTGAAAAATGGGAGAAATTATCTGATCTTTGCAGAGGGTACCCGTTCAAAGAACGGAAACCGTATAGGGGAATTTAAGGGGGGCAGCTTCAAAGCTGCAACAAAGGCAAAATGTCCAATTGTCCCCATAGCGCTGATTGATTCATTCCGCCCATTCGATACAAATACAATCAGTAAGGTTACCGTACAGGTTCATTTCCTGAAACCATTGTACTATGATGATTATAAAAATATGAAAACAACGGAAATAGCATCTATTGTCCATGACAGAATACAGGATACAATTGACAAAAATGAGAAAAAATGAAAAAGTTGCGATTTAGCCGTTGACATAAAACAATCTGTTTAGTATAATAACTTTTGCACTGTTGGGTGTATAATTGTATATTGCCCTGCTGATATATAGAAAGCAGGTATTATTTCAGAATCAGGAGAAATACTCAAGAGGCTGAAGAGGCGCCCCTGCTAAGGGTGTAGGTCGGGTAACCGGCGCGAGGGTTCAAATCCCTCTTTCTCCGTTTTGATGTTTTCCAGAACTACTGGGCCAAGCCAGTAGTTTTTGCATGTAAGTTCTACAGATGTTATTGTGGGAAAGCATTACTAAAAACACTAAATCTAGTATGTAAAATGTGTGTTTGAAAAAAGTTGGAAAAAAGTTAAATAAACTCTTGACAGATGCATACGATTAATGATACTATGTTTAGGCTGACCCGTGAGGGACAGCAAACGACAAAAAGCACCTTGATAATTAAACAATAGACAACAAACCCTTGAAAATTTCTTATAGAAAAAATTTTTAAGAACAGCATCATAATGATGCACCCATCACTGAGATTAATCTCGGTGGTAAGAACAGTAAAAAGGGATAGAATTAGCTAGTAGTTAATTCTGACCCGGATACAAACACTTTTAACGAGAGTTTGATCCTGGCTCAGGATGAACGCTGGCGGCGTGCTTAACACATGCAAGTCGAGCGAAGCGCTTTACTTAGATTTCTTCGGATTGAAAAGTTTTGCGACTGAGCGGCGGACGGGTGAGTAACGCGTGGGTAACCTGCCTCATACAGGGGGATAACAGTTAGAAATGACTGCTAATACCGCATAAGACCACAGTACCGCATGGTACAGTGGGAAAAACTCCGGTGGTATGAGATGGACCCGCGTCTGATTAGCTAGTTGGTAAGGTAACGGCTTACCAAGGCGACGATCAGTAGCCGACCTGAGAGGGTGACCGGCCACATTGGGACTGAGACACGGCCCAAACTCCTACGGGAGGCAGCAGTGGGGAATATTGCACAATGGGGGAAACCCTGATGCAGCGACGCCGCGTGAAGGATGAAGTATTTCGGTATGTAAACTTCTATCAGCAGGGAAGAAAATGACGGTACCTGACTAAGAAGCCCCGGCTAACTACGTGCCAGCAGCCGCGGTAATACGTAGGGGGCAAGCGTTATCCGGATTTACTGGGTGTAAAGGGAGCGTAGACGGTTATGTAAGTCTGATGTGAAAACCCGGGGCTCAACCCCGGGACTGCATTGGAAACTATGTAACTAGAGTGTCGGAGAGGTAAGTGGAATTCCTAGTGTAGCGGTGAAATGCGTAGATATTAGGAGGAACACCAGTGGCGAAGGCGGCTTACTGGACGATGACTGACGTTGAGGCTCGAAAGCGTGGGGAGCAAACAGGATTAGATACCCTGGTAGTCCACGCCGTAAACGATGCATACTAGGTGTCGGGTGGCAAAGCCATTCGGTGCCGCAGCAAACGCAATAAGTATGCCACCTGGGGAGTACGTTCGCAAGAATGAAACTCAAAGGAATTGACGGGGACCCGCACAAGCGGTGGAGCATGTGGTTTAATTCGAAGCAACGCGAAGAACCTTACCTGCTCTTGACATCCCCCTGACCGGCGCGTAATGGTGCCTTTCCTTCGGGACAGGGGAGACAGGTGGTGCATGGTTGTCGTCAGCTCGTGTCGTGAGATGTTGGGTTAAGTCCCGCAACGAGCGCAACCCTTATCTTTAGTAGCCAGCGGTTTGGCCGGGCACTCTAGAGAGACTGCCAGGGATAACCTGGAGGAAGGTGGGGATGACGTCAAATCATCATGCCCCTTATGAGCAGGGCTACACACGTGCTACAATGGCGTAAACAAAGGGAGGCGAAGCCGCGAGGTGGAGCAAATCCCAAAAATAACGTCTCAGTTCGGATTGTAGTCTGCAACTCGACTACATGAAGCTGGAATCGCTAGTAATCGCGAATCAGAATGTCGCGGTGAATACGTTCCCGGGTCTTGTACACACCGCCCGTCACACCATGGGAGTTGGTAACGCCCGAAGTCAGTGACCCAACCGTAAGGAGGGAGCTGCCGAAGGTGGGACCGATAACTGGGGTGAAGTCGTAACAAGGTAGCCGTATCGGAAGGTGCGGCTGGATCACCTCCTTTCTAAGGAAGAAAGAAGTAAAGAGTATGTTGTCTATTGTTTAGTTATCAAGAGAGTGCCTGAAAGGGCATGCTCACATAACAAAATATTTTGGTGGCGATGCGCCTGGGGGAAACACCCGTTCCCATCCCGAACACGATGGTTAAGACCCAGACGGCCGATGGTACTGCATTGGAGACGATGTGGGAGAGTAGGTGGCCGCCAAATCTAAAAAAGAATAACAGGATGACGGATGCGCCGTCAGTATTATATAAATGTTGATTATATAGATACCGGCAAGGATAAGCAACAACTTATCAACGCCAACCCAATCAGCAGGGCAGTGCTGTTATGATAGCTGGTTTTACCAGTGATTAGATATACGAAACAATTCGTGTATGTAATGACTGATAAAGCAGTCAGCAGGTGGGAAGCGGAAGCGGAACATCTGGATATGTACCTTGAAAATTGCATACAAAGAGAAGTTGTATTATTACTGATAAGCGATAATACGACAGATTAAATATCTTATTTAATCAAGACATCCGAGGTAATGTTAACAACATTAACTAGTTCGAAAAAAACGAACGGAAAAAATTGAATTTTATTGAACATTAGCAGTTCAATAAGAGGAACCTATTGCCAACGCATATCACGCTAGATATGTGTCGCCCGATCTCCAACCCGTGAGAGAAGGCAAGTTGGTTATGCTAATAAGAGCGTATGGTGGATGCCTTGGCACTAAGAGCCGATGAAAGACGTGATAAGCTGCGATAAGCTTCGGGGAGGGGCAAATACCCATCGATCCGGAGATTTCTGAATGGGGAAACCCACTGGAGCAGACCTCCAGTATCCTTAACCCAATCCATAAGTTAAGGAAGGGAACCCGGTGAACTGAAACATCTAAGTAGCCGGAGGAAGAGAAAACAACATGTGATTCCGGAAGTAGCGGCGAGCGAAACCGGAAGAGCCCAAACCAGGGTGCGTGCACCCTGGGGTTCGGACCGCATAATTGATTCATGGAAGATAGCAGAACAGTTTTGGGAAAGCTGGCCAGAGAGGGTGAAAGCCCCGTAAGCAAAATCCAACATGACATGGCGGTATCCAGAGTACCACGAGACACGAGAAACCTTGTGGGAAGAAGCGGGGACCACCCCGTAAGGCTAAATACTCCTTAGTGACCGATAGCGCATAGTACTGTGAAGGAAAGGTGAAAAGGACCCCGGGAGGGGAGTGAAAGAGAACCTGAAACCATATGTTTACAAACTGTGGGAGCACTTTATATGTGCAACCGCGTACTTTTTGTAGAACGGTCCGGCGAGTTACGCTGGCTGGCGAGGTTAAGGGCCGAAGGCCCGGAGCCGAAGGGAAACCAAGTCTGAATAGGGCGAATATAGTCAGTCGGAGTAGACCCGAAACCGGGTGATCTATCCATGTCCAGGTTGAAGTTGCCGTAAAAGGCAATGGAGGACCGAACCCACATCCGTTGAAAAGGGTGGGGATGAGGTGTGGATAGGGGAGAAATTCCAATCGAACCCGGAGATAGCTGGTTCTCCTCGAAATAGCTTTAGGGCTAGCCTCATACTCAAGTCTTGCGGAGGTAGAGCACTGAATTTCCTAGGGGGCGTCAAAGCTTACCAAAGAATATCAAACTCCGAATGCCGTGTAGATGATGTATGGGAGTCAGACTGTCCGAGATAAGTTGGATGGTCAAAAGGGAAAGAGCCCAGACCTACAGCTAAGGTCCCAAAATGTGTGTTAAGTGGAAAAGGATGTGGGATTTCGAAGACAACTAGGATGTTGGCTCAGAAGCAGCCATCCATTGAAAGAGTGCGTAATAGCTCACTAGTCGAGAGGTCCTGCGCCGAAAATGTCCGGGGCTGAAACACACTGCCGAAGCTTAGGAATTGATGAATGTCAATTGGTAGAGGAGCATTCTTAACTGCGGCGAAGCTGTACCGTAAGGAGCAGTGGAGTGTTAAGAAGAGAGAATGCCGGAATGAGTAGCGAGAGGAAGGTGGGAATCCTTCCGGCCGAATATCTAAGGTTTCCAGAGTAAAGCTGATCTGCTCTGGGTAAGTCGGGGCCTAAGGCGAGGTCGAAAGACGTAGTCGATGGACAACAGGTTGAAATTCCTGTACTTTTAACTGACAGAACTGTGGGGACGCAGAGAGAAAGCGCAAGCCGGAAGTGGAAAATCCGGTGCAAGCGTGGTAGGAGCATATCAGGCAAATCCGGTATGCAATCCGAAGACGTGATGCGGAGCGAACTAAAGTAGCGAAGTGCGTGAGCTAGCTGCCAAGAAAAGCCGCTATTGTTCAGTTAAAACCCGTACCGTAAACCGACACAGGTGGATGAGGAGAGAATCCTAAGGCCGACGGGAGAAGCATTGTTAAGGAACTCGGCAAAATGACCCCGTAACTTCGGGAGAAGGGGTGCCTCGCGAGAGGCCGCAGAGAATTGGCCCAAGCAACTGTTTAGCAAAAACACAGGTCTATGCAAAACCGAAAGGTGAGGTATATGGGCTGACGCCTGCCCGGTGCTGGAAGGTTAAGGGGAGAGGTTAGCGCAAGCGAAGCTTTGAACTTAAGCCCCAGTAAACGGCGGCCGTAACTATAACGGTCCTAAGGTAGCGAAATTCCTTGTCGGGTAAGTTCCGACCCGCACGAAAGGCGTAATGATTTGGGCACTGTCTCAACAATGCACCCGGTGAAATTGAAGTACCAGTGAAGATGCTGGTTACCTGCGCCAGGACGGAAAGACCCCATGGAGCTTTACTCCAGCTTGATACTGGGATTCGGTATTGCATGTACAGGATAGGTGGGAGGCTGAGAACTTATGACGCCAGTCGTAAGGGAGCCGCTGTTGGGATACCACCCTTGCAGTATTGGGTTTCTAACCATCAGCCGTGATCCGGCTGGGGGACAATGTCAGGTGGGGAGTTTGACTGGGGCGGTCGCCTCCGAAAGGGTATCGGAGGCGCTCAAAGGTCTTCTCAGAATGGTTGGAAACCATTCGCAGAGTGCAAAGGCAGAAGAAGGCTTGACTGCGACACCGACGGGTGGAGCAGGTACGAAAGTAGGACTTAGTGATCCGGTGGTATAAAGTGGGATTGCCATCGCTCAACGGATAAAAGCTACCCTGGGGATAACAGGCTTATCACTCCCAAGAGTTCACATCGACGGAGTGGTTTGGCACCTCGATGTCGGCTCATCGCATCCTGGGGCTGAAGTAGGTCCCAAGGGTTGGGCTGTTCGCCCATTAAAGCGGTACGCGAGCTGGGTTCAGAACGTCGTGAGACAGTTCGGTCCCTATCCGGCGTGGGCGTAGGATATTTGAGAGGAGCTGACCTTAGTACGAGAGGACCGGGTTGGACTGGCCGCTGGTGTATCTGTTGTTCTGCCAAGAGCATAGCAGAGTAGCCAAGCCGGGAAGGGATAAACGCTGAAGGCATCTAAGCGTGAAGCCCCCCTCAAGATGAGATATCCCATAACGTCAAGTTAGTAAGACCCCTTGAAGACGACGAGGTAGATAGGGCAGAGGTGGAAGTGTGGCAACACATGGAGCTGACTGTTACTAATAGGTCGAGGGCATAACCAAGCAGGGTGATAGGATAATGGATGGATTTAATTCTTTGTATGCAGTTTTGAAGATACATATCTTCATATGGCCCAGTGGCTCAGTTGGTTAGAGCGCCGCCCTGTCACGGCGGAGGTCGAGAGTTCGAGTCTCTTCTGGGTCGTTGCTTATTTACCGTATAGGCTTTTAATCTGGTAAATAGCATTAATTTTGTGGGATCTTAGCTCAGCTGGGAGAGCATCTGCCTTACAAGCAGAGGGTCATAGGTTCGAGCCCTATAGGTCCCACTTAACAAGAATGGATGGATTCCCGAGTGGCCAAAGGGGGCAGACTGTAAATCTGTTGGCGACGCCTTCGAAGGTTCGAATCCTTCTCCATCCACTTGAGAAGTAATTCTCATAAGCCGTAAGGTTTGTGCTGATGTGGCTCAATTCATTAAGATTGACTAAGTCAATCACAAGCAGAGTGCTGATTACAAATCAGTCGCTTTGAGAAGATGTAATTATGCCGATGTGGCTCAATTGGCAGAGCAGCTGATTTGTAATCAGCAGGTTATCGGTTCGAGTCCGATCATCGGCTTTATCTCATTAGAGATAAGAAAAATTTAATAGCGCGGGGTGGAGCAGTCTGGAAGCTCGTCGGGCTCATAACCCGAAGGTCGTAGGTTCAAATCCTGCCCCCGCAACTCAGACTTTTTAAGTCTAATGCCCAGATAGCTCAGTTGGTAGAGCAGAGGACTGAAAATCCTCGTGTCGCTGGTTCGATTCCGGCTCTGGGCATTTTCTTTGCAAAAAAGAAAGACAACCTAATATGGGCGTGTAGCTCAGGTGGTAGAGCACTTGACTTTTAATCAAGTTGTCCGGGGTTCGAATCCCCGCACGCTCATGACAGAGAAATGCCGTAAATCCTTAAATACAGAGGGTTTGCGGTATTTTAATTTTTATGCAAATTGTGATTATTTGCACTCTGCAGGCGCACATCTGTCCCATTTGCCCAAGACAGCTAAAAAGATTGTGGTAATCACTTAATTTATGGTACCATATAAGAGAGGGAATGGACGGAAAAATAGGACGTAGAAATGTAATTTACGGCGTTAGCTGAAGTATAGGAGCATGAATGGATAATTTATATAAGAAATTGCGGGATTACAGCCGTTCGGATTATTATGGATTTCATATGCCGGGGCACAAGCGGAGAGGAATCCTGACGGGTTGTGACCTGCCTTATTCAATTGATATTACAGAGATAGAAGGTTTTGATGATCTGCACCATGCAAGAGGTATACTAAAGGAGGCTGAAGAGCGTGCTGCTGCATTGTATCATTCTTTGGAGACACATTACCTGATTAATGGAAGCACAACAGGGATATTGAGTGCTGTAATGGGTTGTACGGCAAAAGGGGACAGAATATTAATGGCAAGAAACTGCCATAAATCAGTTTACCATGCAGTTTTAATGCATGAACTGAGACCAGTCTATATTTATCCGGAATTTTATGCAGATGTGGAATTAAACGGGCCTGTTAAACCAAAAGATATAGAAAATGCCTTGGATAAGTATGAGGATATCAAGGCGGTGGTAATCACCTCTCCAACATATGACGGAGTTATATCGGATATAAAATCTATTGCGGCTGTGGTTCACAGGAAAGGAATTCCTTTGATTGTCGATGAGGCTCATGGAGCCCATCTGGGGTTTCATCCGTATTTTGCGAAAAATTCAGTGTCCCTTGGGGCGGATGTGGTTATACACAGCCTTCATAAAACTCTTCCTGCGCTGACGCAGACAGCCTTAATCCATATCAATAAAAATAAGAATTTAAAAGAAAATCTGGATATCAGCGGGGAGATTACGCAGTATCTGCATATGCTGCAGACAAGCAGTCCTTCCTATGTACTGATGGCAGGTATAGATGAATGTATTGAGATGATGTCCTATGGAGGACATATGTATCTTGATAAATATGCAGTATTATTACAGCAGACACGTGAATCGCTGCAGAAACTGAACTGTTTAAAACTACTTGAAACAGAATTATATGATAAATCTAAGATAGTGATTTCAGTAAAAGGGACTGGTATAACGGGTCGGCAGCTCTATATGACTCTTTTGGAGCGATACCATCTTCAGATGGAGATGGCGGCCGGGTCTTATGTGATTGCCATGACCTCAATGGCAGACACGAAAGAGGGCATGAAGCGCCTGACGGATGCGCTGCTGGAAATTGACGCGGGCCTGTCATCTGAAAAAAAGTTGTCTGTAGAATTTTTACTTCCTCCGCTTAGGCAGATATATACGAGTGCAGAGACCAAAGAAGCTGTGGGAAGAGGAAGCGGACGAAGAACTCAAAGCCTGGAATGGGGGAAATCTGTTGGAAAAGTTTCATCAGAATATGCTTATGTTTATCCTCCTGGGATTCCCTTAATTGTTCCCGGGGAAGAGATTTCTGAAGAAGCAGCAGCTTTACTTGAAAAATACCGGGATCAGGGATTTTCTGTGGAAGGTATGAAAGAAGAAGGTAAAATTGAGGTGTTGATAAATGGGTAAGATATGTTACATTATGGGCAAAAGTTCCTCCGGAAAAGATACTATTTTTAAAAAATTGAAGGAAATTCTGCCTCAGTTCAGAACAATTATTCTATATACGACAAGGCCGATCCGGGCAGGGGAAACGAATGGGGTGGAGTATTATTTCACTGATGAGGCAAAGCTGAAAATTTTGGAAAAGCAGGGGGCTGTAATTGAAATGCGAGCCTATCATACAAAATGCGGGGTATGGAAGTATTTTACGGCAGACGACGGGCAGATTGATCTGGAAAAATATCACTATATTGTTATTGGGACGCTGCAGTCTTATGAGGAAATGCGCCGGTATTTTGGGGAGGACAGGCTGGTACCTGTTTATATAGAAGTGGAGGACGGGGAAAGGCTCTCAAGGGCGCTTATGAGAGAGAGGCAGCAAAGTGAGCCTAAGTATTCCGAGATGTGCAGACGGTTTCTGGCAGACCAGGAGGATTTTTCAGAAGAAAACCTGGAGAATGCAGGAATTATGAAGCGGTTTCAAAATAATAATATGGAAGAATGTATTCAGGAAATACAGATGTATCTGGAGAGAGAGATGGAGGAGGGATAGTTTATTTAAAGAAAGAGGGAGAAACAGATTACTCTGCTTCTCCCTCTGCTACTATATCCTCGAGTACACGAATCAGGTCGTGAATGTTCTTTAATTGGACATTTCTTTCGAGTATACAGTCTTTCAAGTTGATCGGTAATGATTCAAACTTGTCCCGGAGTTCCGGTGCTATATAAGATGCCATATTCTCACCTCGGTATAGGATGTCCGGATCGGGGATAAATTATGAGTTAATAATAAAAAAATGAGTGACAGTTTAAAAAACATTTCATGCCTTATTTGGGACAATACAGATGTTAGACGGAGAAAATCTCCTTTCCCTTTATTTTTTTGATTTTGGCGCGTTTTAAGGACATTGAAAAGTGTTTTATGGACTCAGTGTGATAAAAGTTGTTTCTTAAAAAATAATTCGTTAATAAATTATTTTACTGTGATAGGCCAGTGATAAATTCTCGAAGAAATCCCGTATTTATGGGCTATATCTTCATGAAAATTTATGATATACTTAATGAGTAGTTCACAACTTTGTAAGAAACCTATAGTACAATAAACGTAACTGTTCATACTTTGAACAAATGCAGTAACCAGATGGTAAATTACAAAGGAATACGGAGAGGCAGCAGGTGATGTAATGAGCGGTTTTAAGGATGTAGTTGGACACAAAAATATCATACAATATATAGGCAATGCAGTGAAGACGGACAAGGTATCACATGCATATATAATGAATGGGGAAAAAGGGGCAGGCAAAAAGCTGCTTGCTAATTTATTTGCAATGAGCCTGCAGTGCCAGAACCGGGAGGAAGACGGAGATGCCTGCGGCAAATGTCAGTCCTGTAAACAGGCGATGAATCATAATCAGCCGGATATCATTAAGGTTACGCATGAGAAACCGAATACGATCAGTATCGACGATATCCGTGAACAGGTAAATAATGATATTGTGATCAAACCATACAGCAGCAGATATAAGATATACATTATAGCAGATGCGGATATGATGAGTGTACAGGCCCAGAACGCGATTCTTAAGACTATTGAAGAGCCGCCGGAATATGCGGTTATTATGCTGCTTACGGAGAATGCGGAGACGCTGCTTCCCACAATCAGGTCCAGATGTGTGATGCTCAAGCTGCGGAATATTAAGGACCAGCTTGTAAAAAAGTATTTGATGGAACAGATGCAGGTGCCGGATTATAAAGCAGATGTCTGTGTGGCGTTTGCTCAGGGCAATATGGGAAAGGCCATTATGCTGGCTACTTCGGAACATTTTAATGAGATTAAGGAAGAAGCGGTTCATCTGCTGAGAAATATCAATGATTTGGATCTGAATGAACTGATTGAGGCAGTGAAGAGATGCATGTCCTATAAGCTGGAGATCACGGATTACATGGATGTGATCGCAGTATGGTACAGGGATGTGCTCATTTATAAGGCAACCAGAAATGTGGACAGGGTTGTATTTTCGGATCAGCTGAAGTATATTAAAGAACGGGCGAGCAAGAGTTCTTATGAGGGAATTGAGATTATTCTGGATGCACTGGAAAAGGCAAAGTCCCGCCTGAAGGCGAATGTAAACTTTGAATTGACTATGGAATTGCTTTTATTGACAATAAAGGAGAATTAACGGGATGACGAAAGTAATAGGTGTGAGATTCCGCACTGCAGGAAAGATATACTTCTTTGCACCGGGGAAGTTTGAGATCACACAGGGTGACAATGTAATTGTTGAGACAGCGAGAGGCGTAGAATACGGGCGTGTTGTAAGCGGGCCAAAAGAGGTGAAGGACGAGGAAGTTGTGCAGCCGCTGAAGTCGGTGATCCGTGTGGCTACTGAGCAGGACCGCAAAGTAGAGGAGAAGAACCGTGAGAAGGAAAAGGATGCCTTTAAGATCTGTCTGGAGAAGATCCGCAAGCATGGCCTGGATATGAAGCTTATTGATGCAGAATATACATTTGACAATAATAAGGTGCTGTTTTACTTTACGGCGGATGGCAGGATCGATTTCAGAGAACTGGTAAAGGATCTGGCAGCAGTATTCAGAACCAGGATTGAACTCCGTCAGATTGGTGTGAGGGATGAGACAAAGATCCGCGGAGGAATCGGGATATGCGGGAGACCTCTGTGCTGCAATACTTATTTATCTGAATTTGCTGCAGTTTCTATAAAGATGGCGAAGGAACAGAATCTGTCCCTGAATCCGACGAAGATATCGGGAGTTTGCGGCCGTTTGATGTGCTGTCTGACTAACGAGGAAGAGACATACGAGGAGCTGAACAGCCAGCTCCCTACTTTGGGAGATACCGTGACAACGCCAGAGGGGCTTTCAGGAACGGTTCATTCACTGAGCGTACTGCGGAAGCTTGTAAAGGTAATTGTGGTTCTGGAAAACGATGAAAAAGAGATACGCGAATACAGAGCTGAGGAACTGAAGTTCAGGCCGCGGCGTAAAAAGGCAAAAGTGTCCAAGGAAGAGATGAAGAAACTGGCCGCGCTGGAAAAAGGTGAAGGAGCATCGAAGTTAGATGACAACTAAGTTAAGACCGGGAGAGAGGCTGGATGATCTCCAGCTGGACGGATATGAGATTATTCAGAATCCGGAGAGGTTCTGTTTTGGGATCGATGCCGTTTTGCTCTCCGATTTTGTAAGAGTAAAAAAAGAGGAGACGGTTCTGGATCTGGGAACTGGGACGGGTATCCTGCCCATTCTCCTCGCTGCAAAGACGCGGGGAAAGCATTTTACGGGGCTGGAGATACAGACGGAAAGCGCGGATATGGCGGTGAGAAGTGTGGAGCACAACCGGCTGGGAGAACGGATTGATATTGTAACAGGAGATATCAAAGAGGCAGCGGAGATATTTCGGCCTGCCTTTTTTGATGTTATCGTGACAAATCCTCCGTATATGCTGGCGGAGCACGGACTTCAGAATCCCAGGGATGCCAAAGCCATTGCCAGGCATGAGGTACTCTGTACGCTGGATGATATACTGCGGGAGAGCGGAAAGCTGCTGCAGGAGAGCAAAGGCAGATTTTATATGATTCACAAACCGTTTCGTCTTGCGGAGATTATTATTAAGATGAATCAGTATAAGATCGAACCGAAGCGTATCCAGTTTATCCACCCGTATGTGGATAAAGAGCCGACGATGGTTCTGCTTGAAGGAATCAAGGGCGGAAAGTCCAGGGTAAAAATTGAACCTCCTGTTATTATGTACAAATAGATGTAACCGTTCAGACTTGCCCGAACGGTTACCAATAGATAGCGGGTGAGACATCTGGGGCTGATAAGGAGGATTTATGTCAGGAATATTATACTTATGCGCTACCCCGATCGGGAATCTTGAGGACATGACGTTTCGGGTGATACGGACTCTGAAGGAGGCTGATCTGATTGCGGCGGAGGATACGCGCAATAGTATCAGGCTGCTGAATCATTTTGAGATACGTACTCCTATGACAAGCTACCATGAATATAATAAGTTTGAGAAGGGCCGAAAACTTGTGGAAAAACTGCTGGAGGGCCAGAATATTGCGCTGATTACTGATGCGGGAACACCCGGGATCTCAGATCCGGGAGAGGAACTGGTCCGAATGTGCTGCGAAGCGGGAATCACGGTGACCTCTCTTCCGGGTGCGTCGGCTTGCATTACGGCGCTGACAATATCCGGTCTGTCCACCAGGAGGTTTGCTTTTGAAGCCTTTCTTCCCACGGACAAGAAGGAGCGGGAGTGGGTGCTGGAAGAACTGGAGGGAGAGTTTCGGACAATCATTTTGTATGAGGCGCCCCACAGGCTTGTGAAAACGTTGAAGCTGCTTCTGGAACGTTTGGGGAACAGACGGATTACCGTCTGCAGAGAGCTGACGAAAAAGTATGAGACTGTATTTACCTCGACCCTTGAGGAGGCGGCTTTGTTTTATGGGGAGCATGAGCCAAAGGGGGAATGTGTGCTTGTGGTTGAAGGCCGCAGCCGCAGTGAGGCTGTCCGAGAAGAACAGGAAAAATGGGAAGCGATGAGCATTGAGGCACATATGGAATATTATACTTCCAGGGGAATGGCAAAAAAAGAGGCCATGAGGATGGTAGCAAAAGACCGTGGAGTTCAGAAACGGGAGATTTACAATTATTTGGAACGTTAGAGATAACTATATTGTTAAGAATTTGCAACAGTTCAAACCTAGCTTAACGGTTACGAGAATTAGTCAACATAGACAGAGAGATTAAAAATTTGCATTGGAATTTTAGAAAATTGTAACATTGACGATTTGGGAAGGAAAGTATAGAATAAATTACAAGTTCAAGAAGACCAGGCAGACGAAGGCGTCTCATTTAAAGGAGGCCCTTTTTCTTTTAAGATTTCCGGACAGGACATTTTGGACAGACATCGGGTAAGACAGCAGGACAGACATCAGGTACAGTCAGCAGGTAAGGCATCTTGAAGAAACATCGGATCAGGCATCCATGCAGAGCATGATAGGAGTTCCGGAACATACAGCATCAGACTTGGATTGAACTATGTTAGGGCGTATTACATTTTATGTAATGCGCCTTTTCATGTGGTGTGCGTGTTTACTATACAAAAAAATCACCTTTCCGTTATAATAAGCCTGTTCAAGCCGAGTTATAACGGAAAAGTGGTTATTTATGTTTTTGTAAGTAGTGAAACTTATTTTGGCATATAACGTCCGCCGTCTACGCCAATTACCTGACCACACTGATGACGTCCAGTAATATCAGAGGCAAGGAAGAGAACTGCATACGCTACATCCCAGGGAGTTCCAACCTGCCCTAAGGGGCTAAAAGTCTTCCAATACTCTAAAGTTTCTGGATTTGAAGTGAATGCCGGCCACGGTGAACCTGATGTGAAATGTCCATCAATTGGAGGAGTTGCACCTGGAGCAACGCAGTTGATACGGATGCCGTCTTTTGCAACATCCTGTGCAATTGTCTGAGCTAAGTGGATGACAGCACTCTTTAATGCACCGTATACACACTCATCAGAGTCGTGAACACGTCCACAAGTAGAAGCGTTATTTACAAAATTGCCATGTCCTTGTTTTTGCATGATTGGTAAAATATATTTCCAAGCATTCATACATGATAAAAAATTAATTTCGTAAATTTTTTGCCATAAGTTTCTATCGAGTTCGAGGAATTTTCCAAGAGAATCCCAGCCAACACCGTGATAAACACTGTCGATAGCACCATGCAGTAAAGCAGATTCTGCAGCATGAGCTGTATCTTCGTAACTTGTTGCATCGCATTTAACGATTTCGGCCCATGGAGCACCTGCCTCAAGAGCCTCTAAAGCAACTTTTTCACAAGATTCTAAATCTCTTCCAGCAATTGTTACACCAGCACCTTCCTGAGCAAATGCGAGAGTAACACATCTTCCAATATTAGAATGTCCCCCAAATAATAAAATATTTTTGTTTTTTAAACCTAAATCCATATAGGTACCACCTTTCATAATTTAGACGATATGTGGCGGTACACAAGGTTAATTAACGCTGATGTGAGAGCATTGGAACGGGCTTAAAGTCAAAATAAACATTGTTATTATTGTTTTCGCTGAAACAATCAACGCTAAAACAAACAGAATATAAATCCTCATCAGGTCTGTGATGAGTAATTCCCCACCATAGAGGAATATGATCTTTGATATAACCAATACTTTCAATGATGGAATAAGGGGTTCCAATAGGTCTTTCTAAGATAGAAGACTCTTTTTCATCAAGAACACCATGAAGAAATCTTTCTTCATAAAAAGTGATATCAATTGAAAAATCGTTTGTAAAAAAATCATTATAATTATCAATTGTAAGTCCAGGGCAATGTTTGCATACGATATAACGCAATTCATGAAGAAACGGAATATCGTGGTGAACATAACGGAGACTGTCAAGTACAAGAATTGTATCATCATCTTCAACCGCTAATACACGTTTTAAGTGACGGCTTAAATCTTTTCCTGTCCGCTGTTCGATTGAGCGAAATCTTGAACGGAAAGAAATTCCCTGTGCTTTTGCGGATGCAGTTAAGCTGGTCATTGTAAAATAATCATTTAAAGTCTGTTTTGAACGAACAAAGGTACCGACTCCTTTTCGAAACTCTAAGTATCCTGCGCTAATCAGATTACTAATCGCTTTATTGGAAGTTGAACGACTAACGCCATATTGCTGGCAGATCGCACGTTCTGCTAAAAATTTATCGCCAGGCTGATATTCATCCGAAAGTATACGATCACGCAAAAGTATATATAGCTGTTCATATAAACTAGTCGTATTTAATACATTTGATGTCATAGGAAAAATGTCCTTTTCTTTAAATTATTTGTGAGCATGTGACCCTACCACATAATTTTATTCTGAAAAGACGAAGAAGTCAAGAGGTTCATTTAAGTATGCAAAAAAAAGAATTATATAATATAAACAAAAAAATGTAGTAAAAAATATGAAAAATAGAGAAAATGATGATTAATATATTGACAAATAAAACAAAGCCGAGTATTATAATTCTAAAGACGATATGTGGACAGACCACATAGTGGCTACACAAAAAAGTGGACGGATTAATGTAATTAAAAAAAAGAAGGGAGGTTTGGTAAAAAAAGGGAAAAATATTGGACAGGCCACATAACAACTAAAGAAAAGGAGATGAGAAAACGTAATGGGTAATTCAGTTGATTTCAAAGAAGACATTAAATTACGAGAAAAATTGTGTTACACCTCAGGTAACGTAGCAGCTGTATTAGTTAATACAACATTATCCAGTTACTTGATGTATTTTTACACGGACATCTTAGGAATCGCAGCATCAGCAGCGGCAGCAATCTTTTTATTCTCGCGTATTTGGGATGCTTTTAATGATCCATTAATGGGAATGGTTGCGGATCGCACCAGAAGCAGATGGGGTACATATCGGCCATGGATATTATGGGTTGCTTTACCAATGACAATTTGCGGAATCTTATGTTTCACTGCACCTGATTTTTCCTATACAGGGAAATTAATATGGGCATGGGTAACCTACATAGCATGTGGTATGTGTTACACAGGGATTTATATTCCATATGGTGTTATGAATAACGTTATGACGAGGGATATGAATCAAAGATTAACATTAGCTACATTCAGAGAGACAGGTTCAGATATTGCTTCTATGATCATTGGTTTCACAACAATGCCGCTCGTACTTGCAATTGGTCATGGAAATGAAGCAAAAGGATTTCAGGGAACAATGACTGTTTATTCTTTAATCGGATTAGCTTGTTTAGTAATCTGCTTCCTTGGAATTCGAGAAAGACGTACTCCTGAAATCAGTAAACTTACATTAAAAGAATCTATTGGATCTTTGAAGGGGAACAAACCTGCATTAGTAATCATGTTAGCTATGATAGTGATGAACGGAATCGTAATGTATGAATTTAGCTGGTTCGTTTACTATATTAAATATTTCTTACATAGAATGGATTTACAGCCAATTATCATGACAATGATTCCCGGTGTTGCTCTTATTTGTAAATTTATTATTAATCCCATTGCACAGAGGGTTGGAAAGAAACCGATGTTAATCGTTGGCAGCTGCATTTATTTGTTAGATGGAATATTGTTCTTAGCTGCCGGATCAAATCTAGTATTAGCGATTATAGCATGTGCAGGATTTGGGGCAGGACTTACTTTCTTCTTTGTAATGGTATGGGGGAGCGTTCCTGATATTGTAGAGTACGGGGAGTGGAAGACAGGAGTCAGAGCACCTGGTTTCCTTTATTCTATGGGAACATTATCAAATAAACTTGGCTTAGGATTTTCTGGTTTATTAGCTGGATGGATGCTTACAGTAATTAACTATGTTCCAGGTGCTGAACAAACAGCGGCAGTACAGCACGGAATTTACCTTTCAACAGGTATTCCATTAGTAGTTGCAGGAATTCTTTGTGTCATCCTTTTCTTATTCTATGATTTAACACAGGAAAAATATAACGAGATTCTTACAGAACTTGCAGAAAGAAATGCACAAAAATAAATCCCTTAAAGGGAAATAAATAAATAAAAGGAGAAACAAAATGAAAATGAAATCAGCATTATGGGACAAAATCGGACATATGTCTGTAGTTGAAATGGATGTTCCAGAACCAAAGAGAAATGAAGTAAAAATTAAGATCGCATATTGTGGTATCTGTGATAATGATCCTCAGATCATTAACGGGGGATATCCAATCCTTCAGCCACCCATGACTATGGGTCATGAGTACACGGGAACAATCGTTGAAGTTGGAGAAGATGTAACTACATGTAAAATAGGAGATCGAGTTGTAGCCAATATGCATGCTTTCTGTGGAGCCTGCCATTACTGCCATAACGGTATGGAGCACTTCTGCGAGAATATGACTTTCGCTACAGGTGCGTTTGCTGATTATGCTACAGTTGCAGCAACAGCAGTTACAAAAATTCCAGATTCAATGACATTTGAGCAGGCTGCATTGGCAGAGCCACTGAGTGCAGCAATTCACGGTATGGACATTCTGCAGATGTCTGCTGGAAAATCAGTAATCATCTATGGCGGAGCAGCTATCGCCCAGATGTACATTATGCTTGCCCACCGTGCAGGAGCCAGTAAAATATTCATGGTAGATCCAGTAGAAGAGAAGAGAAAAATGGCACTCAAATGTGGCGCAAACTTGGTAATTGACCCAGCATCTCAGAGCGTAAAAGAAGTCGTCGCAGAAGAGACAAATGGATATGGCGTAGATTATTGTATCGATGTAAGCGGATCTGTAGAGAATGCAGAAGAGTGTGTTGAGATTGTAGCAAAATGTGGACGTATCTTATATGCTGCATCTTACGACTTTGGTGACAGACCAATGAATTTGAACTTATTCACTGCAAGATGTGAGAAAGAATTAAGTATTGTAACATCGCAGCAGTCTCCATACTCATTTGATCGAGCAGTAGCTTTAATGGAAAACATGGACATGAGACATTTAATCACAGGAATTTATGATTTAGATTGTCTTGATGAGGCATTAGAAAATGTATTTACAGGAAAAACAATCCGTGTATTAATCCGCCCTTAGTATGTTGGAGGTAAAAAAGAATGACTAGAGAAGAACTAATCAAACAGTTGACTGGAAAGTCAAAAGAAATGAGATTAAATATTTTGGATATTGCAGGGAAATGTGAGAACACACATGTTCCATCTGCAAGTTCATGTTGTGATATCGTAACAGCACTATATTTCCACTTTATGAACTATGATCCAAAGAACCCGTTGGATAAGAACAGAGATCGTTTCATTTTAAGCGCAGGACATAAGAGTATGGTCCAATACGCCGCATTGAATTTACTTGGTGTTATTCCAGATGAAATGATTGATACAATCGAACAATATAATAGTCCATTAGCTGGGCATCCTGTATATAAAAAATGCCCAGGAGTAGAAGCATCTACGGGTTCATTGGGACATGGCTTATCTATTGCAGCAGGAATGGCCCAGGCTGCAAAAATGGATGGTGAAGATTACAAAGTATATTGTATAGTTGGAGATGGCGAGAGCAATGAGGGATCAATTTGGGAAGCCGCGATGTCAGCTGCTAAATACAAATTAGATAATCTCGTTATGATTCTTGACAGAAATAGGATGAGTGCAACATATCCAATATCCATGCCAATGACAGACTATAAAGCTGCATTAGAGTCTTTTGGATTTGCCTGCAGAGAAATCAACGGAAACAATATGGCAGAAGTTGTTGAAGCGTTAGAAACACTTCCATACGCAGAGGGAAAACCAAACGCAATTATAGCAAACACTATTAAAGGTTATGGAATTCCATTTGCAATAAATAATTCAAAATGGCATGCTGCATATTGGTCTCCTGAGAAAGTAGCAGAAGCAAAAAAACTTATTGAAGAAATGGAAGGATAGGTCTTATGGAACGAAAATCAGAAAATATCCAGCGTGCGATTGTACAGGAATTAAATAATATCATGGTTGAAAACGATCAGGTCGTTGTTGTTAATGCAGATATAGCACTTTTATTTAAAGATGGACCAGACTCAATCTCTTGTCCGGACAGGGTGCTTGATGTAGGTATTGCAGAGCAGAATATGATTGGTTTTGCATCAGGATTGGCTTACTCAGGAAAAACAGTATTTACAACAACAATTGCTGAAATGGCAGTAGCAAGAGTTATAGAGCAGATTCGATTAGATGGATGTTATCCAGATCTCAACATCAACATGTTTGGACAGGGCAGAGGATTTGCTTATGGTATTGGTGGAAACTCACATATTATTACCGAGGACTTTGCAATGCTGCGCGGTATTCCTAATATTAAAATTATTATTCCAGCAGATGCAAGAGAAGCAAGAAAAGTTATGCATGAAGCATTGAGTGTAAATGGAACAAAATATATCGCTATTTCCAGAGGAAATACGCCAAATGTATATGAAGATGACTACGAGTTCCACATAGGAAAAGCAGTAACAATGAGAGATGGAATGGATGTAACAATCATTGCTGTTGGTGATATGGTTGCTCCGGCACTTGACGCAGTAGAAATCCTTAAAGAAAAAGGAATCAATGCAAGAATGATTAATATGCATACATTGAAACCGTTGGATCATGAAGCAGTGATAAAAGCAGCTAAAGAGACAGGCGCAATATTAACAGTAGAGACACACAATGTTTTAGGCGGTCTTGGATCAGCTGTTTCAGAAGTTGTTTGTGAGGAATGCCCTATTCCAATGAAAAAAATGGGCGCTCCAGACCAGTTCTCTAAAGTTGGACCAATGAATGAATTAATAGCACACCTTGGTCTTGATGCAGAGCACATTGCTGCTGAAACAGAAAAACTCATTCAGAGAAAATAAAAATTAAAATATCGCCGTCTTATTTATTTTTGCCATAAGTGGAAAGTCCACATGTCAACATTTATCATGTGAACAAAAAGGAGTTTATATGGAAAATCACAAAATCCCATTAAAAGAAAAATTATGTTATACATCAGGCAACTTATCACAATGTTTAATTAACAACACAATGTCAAGCTTCCTGCTGTTCTTTTTTACAGATATCTCAAAAATTCCGGCAGCTTCTGCAAGTTTGATTTTTATGATCGGTACAATCCTTAACATTATTATTGGACCAGTAGTCGGAACACTTTCTGACCAGACTAGAACAAAATTAGGATGTTATAGACCATGGGTAATGTATGGTGGATTTGCCGTATCCATTATTTCTGCATTATGTTTTGTTGCTCCCCCATTCGGAACATCAGGACGTGTTATTTGGGCGGGTATTGCTTACGTATGCTGGATCATTGCTTTCTCTGCAGCATATACACCATACGGTGTTATGAATAATGTTATGACAGAAGATACGATCGAAAGAGGAACACTGGCTACATTTAGAGAAACAGGTTCTGATATTGCCGGAATGGTAGTAGGCAGTTTAACACTGGCTTTGATCGGTTTCTACGGACATGGTCAGGATACAAAAGGTTACACACCAATGATGATTACTTATGCAGTATGCTCTATTATTTTGATCATTATCTGTGTAAAGGGAACAAAAGAGAGACTTCTTCCGGTAGAGGAGAAATCATCTATAGCATCTTCTTTTGGAACATTAAAAGGAAACCGTCCGGCAATTATCATTTACATTGCAATGATCGTTATGAACCTTGCAGTTATGATGCAGTTTAGCTGGGTTATGTACTATTGTACATACTGTTTAGGAAATGGAGAATTAACAGGTTCTTTCATTAGTATGTGGTGTTTTGTAGCATTCCTCTGCAAATTTATTATTATGCCGATTATCAAAAAAATGGGTAAGAGAAACGCTATGATTATAGGAAGCGCAGCATATCTTATCGATGGAATTCTCTTTTTGGCTGCAAAAGATAATATGATTTTGAACTATGCGGCTGTAGTATTCTTCGGTATTGGATTAACGGTATTCTTTACAACAATTTGGGGGGCTTTACCAGATGTAGTAGAGTATGGCGAGTACGTAAGCGGTATCAGGGCTCCAGGTTTCTTATATTCCTTGGGCGCAATGTTCAACAAAGTAGGGAATGGACTTAGTGGCGTAGTCGCTGGTCTGGTGCTTACATTTATTGGATACAATGCAGCCGGAGAACAGACAGCAAGTACAATTGCGGGTATTCGCATGGCAGCCGGTGTACCTCTAATTATAGCAGGTCTCGTATGTATCATCTTATTTGTGTTCTATAACTTAAGCACAAAAGAATACAACGAAGTGGTTGAAGAACTTAATAAACGCAGAGAGAAGCAGTAAATTATGGGAAGGTTTGAATATTTAGAAGGAGAAGTTCCAGATATACCTTGTGCAGCCGCCGTAAAAACATCAACACATGTGTATGTTTCTGGTACAGCAGTGTTTCAGGATGAACAGGGAAATGTCATTTCTGATGTTAAGGATCAGACATGTAAGTGTTTGAATAAGATTGAACAGATTTTGTCAAAATGGGACTTAACTCGTAAAGATATTGTAATGGTAACTGTATTTGTTCGCGGGAAAGAAAATTTTATGGGTATGAATGAAGCATACAGAGGATTCTTTGGTGATGTATTTCCATCAAGAACAGCATGTGTGTCTGATCTTGGCCATCCAGATATGTTAGTTGAAATTTCCTGTGTAGCTTGTTTATAAGTAAATTTAGATAGCCGGAGGGGCATTTGAGATGATCAAATGCCCAATATAGGAGGATATATGGAAAAAATTACACTTCAGCAAGTGCAGACAATTGTTAGAACAATGGCAAAAACAGCAGAAGATAATGAAGAATACTTCTCAGAATTAGATGGCGTAATGGGGGATGCAGATTTTGGAGTGTCATTAGCTGCTGGTTTTAGGAGCGTAATGTCAAAATGGGACAGCTATGATATGACATCTATCGGAAGTTTTCTTTTAAATGTAACTTCTGTAATTACAAGTAGCACAGGTGGATGTTCAGGTCCAGTCTGGGGGACACTTTTCATGAGATGCGGGATGGCATTTCGTGATAAAACAGAAATTACTCTTGAAGAGGCTTCGGCAGGATTAAAGAGTTCTATTGAAGGGATTATGAAAAGAGGTGGCGCACACCTCGGTGATAAAACTTTATTAGATGCTTTTCAGGCAATCGTTGAATCTTTTGATAAAGCGGATAAAAACGGAACATTGATGGAAGCTCTCGAGGCAGCAGCAGACGCAGCTTATGAAACAAGAGAAATTACAAAATCATGGATTGCAAAACGAGGACGCCAGTCATTTACCGGAGAGCGTAGTATTGGAACCTATGACCCAGGCATTGTAGCAGTCGGTGATATGGCTAAAGCAATCGTAGAAGCGTTAAAAGCATAAGGAGGAGCTCATTATGAAGAAAATTATGAATGATGCAAATGATTTTGTAAAAGAAATGATCGAAGGTGTATACCTTGCCAATAAAGATAAATTAGAGTGGGTACCTGAAATTAACACATTATATCGTAAAAATATTCCGGAAGGAAAAGTTACTATAATGCAGGGATCAGGATCAGGACATGAGCCGGCACATATTATGTGTGTAGGCAAAGGTATGTTGGATGCCTCTTGTCCTGGAAATGTATTTGCTGCCCCACCAATGGATTTTGTATATCAATGTACAAAGAAAATTGCTTCTGATGCAGGTGTTCTTCACATTATCAATAACTATCAGGGAGACCGTATGTCATGGGATATGGGTCGGGAGATGGCTGAGATGGATGGCATCAAAGTTGGTGTAGTAGTAGTAAATGATGACGTTTCTGTAGAAGATAGTTTATACACCGTTGGACGTCGTGGCGTTGCTGGTAACTTCTTTGTAATCAAATGCTGCGGAGCTGCTTCAGAGAAAGGTGCTTCATTAGAAGAATTGGTAGCATTAGGAAATAAAGTAAATGCAAATGTCCGTACAATGGGAATGGCCTTATCATCATGTACACCTCCTTCAAAAGGAACAGCAATCTTTGAAATTGAAGATGATGAAATCGAGATGGGCGTTGGTATTCATGGGGAACCAGGACGTCGTAGAGATAAAATCAAATCTGCACATGAAATCGTAGAAGAAATGTTCAAAGCAGTTTCTGAAGATCTTCCATTCAAAAAAGGTGACCGTGTAGCATTAATGATTAATGGTATGGGCGGAACTCCTATCAGTGAATTATATATTACATACAGAGAAGCAGCTTTAATGTGCGAAGAAAAAGGTCTTACTATTGTTAAAAATTATGTTGGCAACTACTGTACATCGCTAGAAATGGCAGGATTCTCGTTAACATTACTTAAATTAGATGATGAGATGGAAGCTTTACTTGATGAACCGGCAGAGATTCCTGTTCGTATTTTTTAATCACTAGGAGGCGTATAAATTGAAAATAGCGGTTGGTTGTGATCCTAATGCAGAAAACTTTAAAAAAGAACTGATTACCTATATTCAGAAATTAGGACATGAGGTAGAAGATTTTGGAAGTACAGATCCAATTTATGCAAATGTAGCAATTGCTGTTGGAGAGGCAGTAGCTTCAAAACAGTATGACAGAGGCATATTGATTTGTGGAACTGGTATCGGAGTCTGCATTGCAGCAAACAAAGTAAAAGGAGCATATGCAGCATTAGTTAATAATGTTTATCAGGCACAGAGAGCTGAATTAAGTAATCACGCAAACATTATGACAATGGGTGCTCAGGTAATAGGTATTGAATTAGGAAAATGCCTGGTGAAAGAGTATCTTGGCCGTACATTTGATCCAAATAGCCGATCGGTACCAAAAATCAAGAGAATTTATGATTATGAGGGGGCAGAAGGCTAATGCAGAATCAGAAAAGAATTAAGCAATTAGAACTTTATGCAGCAAAATGCAGACAAAATGTTATGCATATGATTCGTGCAGGTGGCCACGGTCATGTAGGTGGAGCATTGTCAGCTATTGATGTAGTAACCGCGCTCTATTTTGATAAGATGAATGTTGATCCAAAAAATCCAAAAATGGAGAACAGAGACCGTTTTTTATTATCTGCAGGACATAAATGCTTATCTCAGTATGCAGTTTTAGCTGAAAAAGGTTATTTTGACAAAGCTATCCTTAAAAGTTATGGGTCATTTAAGTCGCTGATACCAGGACATCCGGATATGCACAAATTACCAGGTATAGAAGCTAATACAGGGGCACTTGGACATGGAATGTCTATTGCTGCAGGTATGGCAATGGCTGCAAAACAAAACGGCAGCAGCTTTAACGTTTATGTTGTTACAGGAGATGGCGAATTGCCAGAAGGATCAAACTGGGAAGCAGCTGCAGCAGCAGCAAAGTTTGGTGTAGATAATTTAACTGTTTTTGTCGATAATAATGGACTTCAAATCAGCGGGAAAGTAACTGATGTAATGAATATGGAGGATATAAGTGGAAAATTCAAATCATTTGGATGGTCTGCAATTGAGATTGATGGCAATAACATGGAAGAACTAGTTAACACATTGGATAAATTACCAATTCAGGAGGGAAAACCGACAGCTGTTATCATGCATACAACAAAAGCAAAAGGTCTTTATGCAGGAGAAAATAAACCGGAGTATCATTTCTGGAATCCAACAGAAGAAGACTTAGATAAAGCAGATAAAGATTTAGAGATGCTCGTTGCAAAACTGGAAAAAGAACTGGAGGAAAAGAGGAATGACTGAAAAATTTGATCCAAGAAAAGTGTTTGGACAGGCTGTAACAGAAGTTGCAGAACAAAATAAAAATGTTGTTGTTCTTTCTGCCGATAGTGGAAAAAGTTCAGGATTTGGCGACTTTATGAAAAAATATCCAGAACGTTACTATGAATGTGGGATTATGGAGCAAGGTGTTGTAGGAATTGCAGCTGGAATGGCAACTGTAGGGATGATTCCCGTATTCTGTGCAATCGCTCCATTTGTAACATGCCGTCCATATGAAATGGTAAGAAATGATATAGGTTATATGCGTCAAAATGTAAAACTAGTAGGGCGTAACTGTGGATTTACTTATTCAGACCTCGGAGCAACACACCAGAGTTTGGATGATTTTGCAATTATGCGGATGATTCCTGGTATGACAATACTTGCACCACAGGATCCAAATGAGATTAAAGCAGCTGTACGAGCTATGATAGAACATGAAGGTCCGGTATATATGAGAGTTGGAAATCCAAAGATTTCAAATATCTTACCAGAGAAAGAATTTGTAATTGGAAAAGGAACAGTTCTTGAAGATGGTGAAGATATTACAATTATTTCTACTGGATCAACAACAGAAGCAGCTTTAACAGCTGCAAAAGAGTTAAAGGAAAGAGGAATTTCTGTACGTGTAATTGGTATGCCGACAGTTTATCCGTTAGATACCAAACTTGTTGAAGAGTCTGCTAAGAAAACTGGTGTTATTCTTACCGTTGAAGAGCATTATGCAGAAGGTGGACTGGGAACACTTGTAACGGAGGCATGTAGTGCATTTTCTGATATTAAAGTATATCGTTTAGGTGTACCTGCAATATATGCAGCTACAGGTAGCTATCCAGAGTTACTTCATTACTATCATATCGATGCGGAGGGTATCGCAGGTGAAGTAAAAAAAGTGTTAAGTAAATAGTAAAAGAGCTGTCGTGCGGAAAATTTTTATTACCGGTGAAGCTGCAGCCGCAGCAGAATAAAGTATCCATCCACATAAAAACCTACCCTATAGTGTGCTGTTAAAAACGGCACACTTTTTTTTGAGATAATGAAAGTATCAAAGGGCTGCGGGATGTTTCTATGATGACTCAGAATACGAATGAAAGCCGGGCTTACATTTGCCTGCAAGAATTTTAAAAAGCTGGCGAGGAGGGCGTATTACATTCTATGTAATGCGCCTTTTTATTTGCAGATTTATTGAAAAAAATAGAATAGCTGCGGAAAAAGAAAAAGGGGGCTGCCCCTTTTTTATTCGTTTTTACGAAGATAAGGCTGTTTAGTAAATATTTCAGTCTATCTCTTTTATTGGACTTAAAAAACGCAAGATAAAATAAGGAGAAATAAAAAAAGTTCGTCAAAATGAACATAATAATAGTTTTAAACAGAATAAATAATGGTAATAATGCACTAGATGATTTCGCTAAATAATAAAAGTTAGTATAAAAATATAATAAAAACGAAATAAAACAGAAAATAAATGTTGAATATGCACAACTGCAATGCTAGAATGTTAAAAAATGAAATCGCGATTCATTATATGAAATGCAAGTCCTGCATTTTTCACTTATTACCTAAAAATGAAATGGTGTTTCACAATGTGGGACAAAGGAGGAATCATATGGAAATATCCAGAAATACGCAAGGTATAAAACCATCCTCCATACGGAAGATGTTTAATAAAGCATTGCAGTATGATGATGTAATTAGTTTTACATTGGGGGAGCCGGATTTTACAGCTTCCGAAAATGTCGTAGAAGCAGGATGCCGGGCCATCCGGCAGGGATATACAAAATATTCCGCGAATGCAGGGCTGCTTCCGCTTAGAAAAGCGATTGGTGAAGCCCTAAATAAAGAGACTGGGCAGAACTATGATGCGGATCGTGAGATTACGGTAACAGTAGGGGCCATGGGGGCTTTGTATCTTTCACTGAAAGTACTCATCAATCCGGGGGATGAAGTCATTATATGTGAGCCTTACTGGACGAATTATGTACAGCAGGTAAAGATGTGTGATGGGGTTCCTGTATTCGTCATATGCAGAGAAGAAAATAACTTTATACTGGATGTAAATGATCTGGAGAAGGCGATTACGGAGAAGACAAAAGCGGTTATATTAAACTCCCCTTCCAATCCGACCGGAGGAGTGCTTGATATGCAGAGCCTGGAAGCAATTGCACAGACAGCCAAAAAGCACGGGCTTGCGGTGATCTCGGATGAGGTATACAAAACCATTGTTTATGATGGAACGAAAGCTCCCTCCATTGCATCCGTGGAAGGAATGAAAGAACGTACCATTGTGATTAACAGTTTCTCAAAAGGGTATGCCATGACAGGGTGGAGAGTGGGATATGCCGCAGGACCGGAAGAGGTGATAAGCAATATCACGAAACTGCAGGAAAATGTGGCGGCATGCGCAGCTATGCCCAGCCAGTATGCGGCCCTGGAAGCTTTGAACGGCCCGCAGGATTACAAGGAATATATGGTGGGGAAGTATAAGGAAAGGCGCGATGTGATGGTGGCAAGGCTGAATGCAATTCCCGGCATATCCTGCAGGGCGCCAAAAGGTACCTTCTATGCGTTTGTGAATATCAGGAATCTTCCTTTGACATCAGAAGAGTTTGCAGACAGGCTTTTAGAAGAAAAACAGGTGGTGGTAGTTCCGGGAACTGCTTTTGGCGAAGGCGGAGAAGGATATATCAGGCTGTCTTATGCAACTTCTCTGGAAGCGATTGAAAGAGGCATGGATTTAATCGAAGAATTTGTAAAAACCCTTTAACAGCCGGGAGGTAACCTGAATGGACATTAATGGCGACAGGCTCCTCAGGGAGCTCACAGAACTTGGGAATATAGGATATAAAGAGGGCGTTGGAACCAGCCGAATGGCATACTCCGAAACATTCAACCAGGGTCGGGATTATGTGAAGCAGCTGATGGAAAGTACCGGGATGTCAGCAAGGGTTGATGAAGTCGGTAATCTTACCGGTGTGCTGAAAGGGGAAACCGAAAAAATTATATCCATAGGCTCCCATATTGATACAGTACCGGGAGGCGGAATCTATGATGGAGCCCTGGGAGTTCTGGCCGGGATTGAAGCAGTAAGGGCATTAAAATCAGCCGGATACCGCAGCAGACACAGCATAGAAGTGATTGCATTTACCGAGGAAGAGGGGAATGTGGTTGGCGGCACATTTGGAAGTAAGGCGTTCACCGGACAGCCGCAGGAAACAGATTCACTGCGAAAGGCAGTCGGGTACAATATTACGGAAACGGATATCCTAAATGCCAGGCGGAATCCGGAAGATTACAGATGCTATCTGGAATTACATATTGAACAGGGAGGTCGGCTGGAGCAAGAGCAGATACCCATTGGGATTGTACAGGGCATCGTAGGGATTGCCCGATACAGGGTGACTGTTGCAGGTAAAACCAATCATGCCGGCAGTACTCCGATGAATCTGCGCGATGATGCTCTGGTAAAAGCAGCCCCGATGATTACGGGAATGATGGATATCGCCCGGGATATAAACTCCGATATGACATGCACCATAGGGCAAATCCGGGTGGAACCCGGCGCAGTCAATGTAATCCCCGGGCTGGCGGAATTTATGATTGAACTGAGATGTATGGATACACAGGATATCAATAAAGCCATCCATAGATTTGAATCAGAGTTTCAGAGTGAGGGTATTACAATTGAGAACTTTCTGTGGCAGGAAGCCACAAACATGGATGGAGAATTGATGAATGTTTTTCAAAAGTGCTGCCTTGGAAGAAAAACAAACTTCTGCCATATGCCAAGTGGTGCGGGGCATGATGGGATAAACATGGCATTATTCACACCTTCAGCAATGATCTTTATCCCGAGTATGGGCGGAATCAGCCATAATATCAGGGAAGAAAGTAGGCCGGAAGATATCATAAAAGGAAGTAATATACTGCTGGATGCGATTCAAATGATTGACCGGCAGTAATGAGGGAGATGCAGTATGAAAATAAAACTGATCAATCCAAATACGACAGCTGCTATGACTCAGAGCATTCAAAGTTGCGCAGAAAAGTATGTGCGCAAAGATACTGAAATATATGCGGTCAACCCAACTGTCGGTGTAAACAGTATTGAGTGTTATGTAGACGAATATCTGGCGATCCCCGGAGTATTGCGGGAAGTCCAGAAAGGGGAGCAGGAAGGGGCCGATGCGTATGTAATTGCATGCTTTGGAGATCCCGGTCTTCAGGCAGCAAGGGAAATCACAGACAAACCGGTGGTAGGAATTGCAGAATCTGCCATTGCCGCTGCCAAAGTAATTGCGCCGTATTTTTCAATTGTATCTGTTCTGGACCGTTCGATTAAGGTGACTGAGGATGTGGTTGTCAATTATGGAGCAGAAAAATTCTGCAGATCCATCCGCTCCACCGGACTCAGTGTTCTGGAATTTGGAGAAAGCCCACAAAGAGGACTAGATGCGCTTCTGCATCAGAGCAGACTTGCAGTGAGTGAGGATAAGGCGGAGTGTATTCTTCTCGGATGTGCAGGGTTTGTTGATTTTGTAGAAAAGATAAAGAAGGAACTGGGGGTTCCGGTGCTAGACGGGGTTATGCCGGCCGTAAAATTTGCAGAAACATTTGTGGAAATGGGGCTCTGCACCAGCAAAACAAATACATGGAGTTATCCCGAGAAGAAAGAATATGCAGGTTATGATCTTGAAACGGTAACATGGATGCCAGGGAAACCGATGATATGTGGTAAATAGGAGGAAATATGTATGAGAAAGAAAAGATTGTTAGCATTTGTACTTAGTTGTGTAATGGTATGTTCCGCACTTCTTGCAGGATGTTCCGGGGGAAGCAAAGAAGAAAAACAGCCCGAACCTAAAGCAGAACAGACAGAGGAGACAAAAGAAGAATCCGGTGAGCCGGCTAAGGTATTGGATTCCGGTGATGTTAAGGTCGGTATCAGCATCAATGCGCTGGATGCGATTAATAACCGCCAGGTATTTGAAATGATGCAGAATAAGGCAGAGGCAGCCGGTTATGAATACGTTGCCACCAATGCAAACGGCACGGCAACCCAGCAGTCCACGGATATTGAGAACCTGGTTCAGCAGGGATGCAATGTGATTGTTGTTTTGAACGGCGATACAGAAGGGCTGACCAATGCGGTAAAAGAGGCATCTGAAAAGGGTGTCTACGTAATCAGTGTAGAATCAGGATATATCCCGGGTATTTCTGCTTACTTTGCAAAAAACGATTTTGCCCTGGCATCCGCAATGTATATGATGCTGGCAGGAGAGATGGGGTATGAGGGTGAAATTATAGCAACCGGGCATAACGACCATCCAGCTATCCGGGCAAGAGTAAATGTCCAGGAAGCAATGCTGAAAGAATACGCGAATATCAAGCTGGTAAACCGCGTAACAACGGGTTACCCGGGAACGACGGAACTTGCTTATAACGGCGTGGAAAGCGCACTGCAGCAGAATCCGGACGTTAAGACAATTTGGTGCACCTTTGACCTGGAGGCACTGGGAGCGGCGCAGGCATGCGAAGCGCTGGGCAAGAAGGATATCAAAATTGTAGGAGCCGACGGAGAAATTGATGTGCTCCGTATGATAAAAGACGGAAAATATATTATTGCGACATCCGTAGCTGATTTGGAGGCAACGACCGATGATGTCATTCAGACAGTGGCTGATTTATCTTCCGGAGCGGAAGTAAAGATGTTCCATGAGATGCCATTTATTATGATTACAGAGGAAAATGTAGATGAATGGATTGAAAGAACAGAGTCCTATCTGAAAGAAAGCGAATAAAAATTGTAAAGGGCGCTTGCAGGCGCCCAATACTTAAATACAAAAACTGTTTCAAGCCGGAAAGGAGTAAATATGGCAGAGCAGGAAATGGCAGTAGAAATGAGAAATATCAGTAAATATTTCAATGGCATATGCGCACTCCATAACGTAAACCTGCAGATAAAAAAGGGGACGATCCATGCCCTGCTTGGCGAGAACGGGGCGGGAAAATCTACCTTAATGAAGATACTTTGCGGAATTATTAAGAAAGAACAGGGGTCCGTTTATCTGTTCGGAAAAGAAATGAACATAAGGTCTGTGATAGAAGCCCAGGAACATAAGCTTGCGATTGTGCCTCAGGAACTGGCATTAGTAGATTATTTTACCGTAGCCGAAAACATTTATCTGGGGCGTGAGCAGGTAAAAGGGCCGGGCCTGGTATCACGCAGCAAAATGTTTGAAGAAGCAGAAACTATTCTGAAAGAACTCAAGATTCATCTGGATCCAAGAACGGCTGCCGGTAAATTGAGTGTTTCAGATAAACAAATGCTTGTAATTGCAAAAGTGCTGTCGCTGGATGCGGAAGTGATTATTATGGATGAACCTACCGCAAGGCTGGGCGTTAAGGAAATCAAGGAATTTCTGGAGTACATGAAATACTTGAGAAGCATTGGAAAAACCATTATTTACATATCCCATAAATTAGAAGAGATTTTTGAAATCTGTGACGAAATCACGGTATTGCGCGACGGTCAGACGATCGGAACCCATCGGACCGCCGATATCACGGTTGACCAGCTGATTAAAGAGATGGTAAACAGATCCTCGGAAAGCCTGGATATCAAAAAGAACCATAAAGAATTTGGGGAAGATATCCTGAAGGTAGAGGGACTGTCATGTGAAAAAATGGTGGCGGACGTTCATTTTTCTTTGAAAAAAGGAGAAATCCTGGGCTTTTATGGACTAGTTGGTTCTGGGCGTACAGAGATGATACGCGCGGTGCTTGGCATTGATCCTATAAAGAGCGGTGAAGTTACCTATAAAGGAAACCGGGTCAGGTTTAAAAATATCCGTGAATCCATGGCGGCAGGGCTGGTCTTAATCCCGGAAGAGAGGAGAAAGCAGGGGCTTGTCATGAATCTGTCTATCCGTCAGAATGCGTCGCTTACGAAGCTGAAAAGATTCAGTAAAGCCGGATTTATGAATAAGAGTAAAGAAGTGGAAAGCGCGGAAAAACTGCGGGAGGAGCTACAGCTCTCCTGCCCCGGCATTGAAAGCCCGGCCGGTGCATTAAGCGGCGGGAACCAGCAGAAGGTTGTCCTGGCAAAATTTGTAGACATGCCGGTGGATATCTTTATATTTGATGAACCGACCAGAGGGATAGATGTGGGGGCAAAAAGTGAGATTTATACATTGATAGAGAAAATTTCAGAACGGGGAGCATCTGTCATTATTATTTCATCCGAAATACCGGAACTGCAGTCAATCTGCGACAGGGTTGCAGTCATGCGGGAGGGCCGGGTTACGGGCGTATTGGGCAGTGAAGAGTTCCAGGATGCGGAGACCATTCTGAAATATTCTATAGGAGGCTAATATGACAGGACAGGTGCAAATGAAAAAGAAAGTGCATTTTTCAGAATTTGTGATGAAATACGGGACATTGATGTTTTTGGTGCTTCTGTGCATCGCATTTTCGGTATTACGGCCAAGCATATTTTTAAGTGTGGGCAATCTATTGACCGTATTGAGGCAGATTGTAATCTTGAGCATACTGGGCGGAGGCCTTACGGTTGTTATGATCACAAACCGTATCGACCTGACGATAGGCTATACGACCAGTTTTCTTGGAATTGTTGCAGGTGCGCTGATGGTAGACTTCGGAATTCCTGTTCTGCCTGCCGCAATCCTGACTTTGATAGCGGGGGCCATACTGGGGAGCCTGAGCGGTATTGCTGTGGCATTGATTGGGATTCCTGATTTTATTGCGACTTTATCATTGGGATTTTTGATTTCAGGCTTTAACCAGTCCTATACAAAAGGACATCCAATCTCAGGGCTCCCGGCGGAGTTCAGCATATTCGGCGCTAAGTTTGTTAAAGGAATACCGACTTCCATATTCTTTATGATCGTATTTCTGGTTATTATTTTTATACTGCTTAACTTCACAAGATTCGGAAGGCATGTTTATGCAATCGGCGGCAATGAAGAGGCATCCCTGATGTCCGGTGTAAATGTAAAGGCGAATTTGATCTGGGCTTATGTTGTCAGCGGCGTTGGCGCAGGACTGGCCGCATTGATCCTGGCGTCTAAGCTTGGAACCGCACATCCTACGGCGGGAGATAATTACCTGATGGAAGCGCTGGCCACCGTCTATGTGGGGGGAACCGCATTTAAGAGCGGGGAGCCTAATATTGCAGGAACCTTTGTGGGCGCTATGATTATCGGAGTCCTTACAAATGGGCTGACCCTCTGCAATGTTCAGTATTACAACCAGGACATTGCGAAAGGGCTTGTCATTTTTCTGGCGGTCACCATAACATCCATCCAGAGAATGAAAAAGAAATAAGAAGGAAGGGGCATACATATGAGTATTTTAATAAAGAATGGAACCGTATTGACAGCGGAAAACGAGGTAAAAGCCGATGTTTTGATCATTGATGAGAAAATCGCTGCGGTCGGGCAGAATATAGTGCAAGATGTTCATGAGGTGATCGATGCAGAGGGGAAATATGTATTTCCGGGAGGAATCGACCAGCACACTCATTTTTCTGCGCTTTGTAATTCCGGGGATAAGGATACCGCGGGATACGAGACAACGAAAGCAGTTATTGTAGGGGGGACTACTACAATCATAGATTACGCGCCCCAGGATCCGGGCTGCGGGCTGATTGAATCCGCACAGTACCGCATCAACACGAGGGCAAAGGGAAAGACATGCGTTGATTTTGCTCTGCATTCTCTGGTAACCGAAGTGACGGACGCTATGTTTGACGAGATAAAACAGCTGCCGGACTATGGCATTGCAAGTATCAAGGTGTTTATGGCATATATCGGTTCCCCGCTCCATGTAGGGGACGATACCTTATATAAGGTGCTCCAGGAAAGTAAAAAGGTGGGGGTAACCGTATTTGTGCATGCGGAAAATGGAGAGATCATTGATATGCTGCAGAAGGAGTGTGTAAAAGCCGGGAATGTGACGCCCGAATTCCATGCGGTATCCCGCCCGCCGCTTGTTGAGACAGAGGCTGCTCAGAGAGCTATCTACATAGCGGATCAGTTAGACGCCCCGCTCTTTATCGTACATGTCTCCTGTAAGGGGGCGTCGGATGCCATTGCAGAGGCAAGGTATAAAAAACAGAGAGTATATGGCGAGACCTGTACACAGTATCTTACGACGACAAAGGATCGCCTGAAAAATCCGGACTTTAATATTGCCGCCCAATTCGTATGTTCGCCGGCACTCCGTGATGAGAGTGATATTGACGCCATGTGGCAGGCATTATATGATGGTGTATTAAGCGCCGTGGTATCGGATCACTGCGGAATTGACCTTGCAGAAATGAAGCAGACGGGAAGGGATAATTTTGTGGATATACCAAACGGGGCGCCGGGGGCGGCCGACCGCATTCATATGATCTGGACAAATGGCGTGGCTAAAAACAGGATTTCCAGACAGAAGTTTGTGGAGGTATGTTCGGAAATGCCTGCAAAGATTAATGGCATATATCCAAGAAAAGGTACCATAGCAGTTGGCTCAGATGCGGATATTGTAATTTTCAATCCGGACTACAGAGGTGTTGTACAGCTTGCGGATAACCCGAATGGCGTAGACTACAATATTTATGAAGGAAGGGAGCAGATCGGACAGGTAGAAACCGTACTGCTGCGCGGTAAAAAAGTAGTTGAACATGCCCAATTTGTGGGCGAAATGGGACAGGGAGAGTTCATACCAAGTAAACCATATGCTTATTGCTTTGAAGGAAGAGAATAGTCAGGAGGCTGTTTTATGGACAAGATATTAGAAAAAATCCGCGAGTACGGAGTGATGCCTCTTGTTACGCTGGATGATCCGCAGGATGCGTATGTACTTGGCAGAGCGCTGACGGATTGCAGCCTGCCCATTGTAGAGATTACGTTTCGGTCCGGCGCGGCGGAGGAAGCAATCCGTATTCTCAGAAGCACCTATCCGGATATGTTAGTCGGAGCAGGAACGGTGCTGGATGCGGATACGGCGGAGCGGGCGATCAAAGCGGGGGCACAGTTCGTACTGGCGCCTGGTATGAATCCCGGCATGATAGAATTTTGTCTTGCGGAGGGAATTCCCGTATTTCCGGGATGTATGACTCCGACAGATCTGGGACTGGCGCAGAACCTGGGGCTAAAGGTTGTGAAGATATTTCCGTTCATGCAGATGGGCGGGATCCCGATGCTCAAAGCCATCTCAGCTCCCTACGGTAAAATGGAATTTTTGGCAACCGGAGGGATCAATGACGAGAATTTGGCCTCGACCCTTGCATTTCCAAGAATGGCTGCATGCGGAGGCAGCTGGCTGATTAAAAAAGAAAAGCTTAGAAAAGGCGACCTGGAAGGCTTGAAAAGCGATATTAACCGGACTTTAACGGCAATGCTCGGGCTGCGGTTTGCACATCTTGGGATCAATCATGGGATGGAGGCAGCAAAAAAATTGGAGCAGATTCTGAATGTACAGACTCTCTGGGGGCAGGCGTCCGGCTTTATCGGAGATTATGTTGAGGCTGTAAAAACCGCAGGGCAGGGGAAAAATGGGCATATAGCGGTTGGAACCAGTGATATCGGGCGGGCAATATTCTATCTGCAAAGGAAGGGGTTTGGTATTCAAGCGGAATCTGTCAAAAAAAATGAAGCAGGTCATATCTTAGCTGCTTACCTGAAAGTAGATGCGGGCGGTTTTGCAGTCCATCTTCTTCAGGAAACATTAGGCTGAGAAATCTGGAAAGGGTTACTATGTCAACAGCAACGGTACAATCAATTGATAGGGCATTTGAAATTCTGGAGGCGTTGGGAAACTGCCCGAATGGGATGCAGGTCAAAGAACTGTCAGCCGCGCTTGCACTGAATAAAAGCACGGTGAGCCGTATTCTTTTGACTTTGGCCAGTAAAGGCTATGTGGTTAAAAATAAAGATAATTATTATCGGCTGGGAATGCGTCTGGTGGATTTGTGCAGCTTCTATTTAAACAGTCTCCAGCTTAAAACGGAGGCGCTTCCGTTTTTAGAAGAGCTTAGAAACCAGACGGGACTCATCGTGCATCTGGGAAGTTTGGATGAAAATGAAGTAGTTTATTTGGATAAAATCAGTTCATTTAATAATATACGTATGTATTCCCAGATAGGGAAACGTGCCTATGTTCATTGCACAGGGCTTGGAAAGGCAATGCTCTCCCGGATGAGCCGGGAAGAAGTGGAGGAGATCCTGGCCGCGAAAGGACTTCCGATGATGACACAATATACCTGTACGGACCAAAAAAAATTTTTTGCTGAACTGGATCAGACACGTGCCAGGGGCTATGCCGTAGATGAGCAGGAAAATGAGGCGGGAATCAGGTGCGTGGCGGCTCCTGTTTTCGACTACAGAGGCAATGTGATAGCCGCTGTAAGCGCAACGGGATTTATTGATATGTTTCCAAAAGAACGGATAGAAGCAATGTCTGTGTATGTGAAGAAATGTGCGGAGAGTATTTCAAGAAGCATGGGGTATCGCTGAAAATCCGCGCGTGTTATTATTTAGATACCCCACTTATTCCGAAAATCGGATGAGCACGGAAAGCAATACCCAAAGGGCACCCCGTAACTCATGCCCTGCGGGCGGGTCTGCAGCAAAGCTGCAGAATAAGGTATACCCAAAGGGCACCCCGTAATGCATGCCCTTTGGGTATAGGAATGGGATATATTTATTAAGGGATACTCCCGGGAAGACACCGCCCATTTAAGCGTCTGTATTTCCGGGAGTAGTCTGAAGAAAAGCGAGGTGAGACATTTGGCGGAAGTGATTACATTTGGTGAGGCAATGGTTGTCTTTATTTCTGAGGAAACAGGGGAGTTTAAAGATGTTTCTGACTTTACAAAAGGCCTTGCCGGTGCGGAATTGAACGTTGCGGTTGGAATCACCAGGCTTGGACACAATGTAAAATACATAACCAGGCTAGGCACGGATCCATATGGTGATTATATTTTTGACTTTATTAAAAAAGAAGGCATTGATACAAGCGGGGTAATATTTGACAAGGACCATTTGACAGGTTCTTATATCAAGTCGAAAGTCCATCAGGGGGATCCGCAGGTTTTTTATTATAGAAAGAATTCGGCGGCATCCTGTGTGAGCAGGAAGGATATAGATCAGGTGGACTTTGAAGGCGCAGGGGTATTACATCTCAGTGGAATTACGGCGGCTATCTCTGAAAGTTGTCTGGATGCATGTTATTATGCGTTGGAGAAAGCAAGACAATGCGGAATGAAGGTAGTATTTGATCCGAATATCAGACGGAGGCTTTGGAACAGCGAGGAAGAAATGATTTCGACTTTGAATGACCTTGCAGGCAAATGTGATGTTGTATTACCCGGGATCGAGGAAGGCAGAGTGCTGGCGGGCACAAAGGATGAAAAAGAAATCGCCAGGTTTTATTTGTCACTGGGGGCCAAAACGGTAGTTGTTAAGTTAGGGTCATCCGGAGCATTTTATCAGGAATATACTGGAAGAAACGGTTATGTGAAAGGTTTTAAGGTGGACAATGTTGTAGATACAGTCGGTGCGGGGGATGCTTTTGCATCCGGCTTTATCAGCGGTATTCTGGAGGGAATGCCGGTTGAAGATGCGGTTGTCAGGGGGAATGCAATGGGGGCTATTATTATTACCTCCAAGACCGATAATGAGATATTGCCGACAAAAGAGGAATTAGAAAAGTATTTGCAGGAACACTTGATGCTGGGATGAGGAAAACAGGATGAACGAATTAGACAAAATTGACATTCAGCTTCTGAAAGCACTACAGGAGAATGCGCGGACTTCGATCAAGGAACTGGCCAGTCAGGTATACCTTTCTTCGCCGGCTACAGCATCCCGGATATCCAGAATGGAGAAGATGGGGTATATCAAGGGATACACTGTTATCGAAGGAGAAAGCGAACTGGGGTATCCAATCAAAGCAATCATTAATATTCAAACGGATAGAAAAGGCAGAGAAAGTCTGTTTTCTTTTATCTATAGATGCCCGAATGTTACAGAATGCGCTTTTGTTTCGGGAATATATTCCATAGTGATATCTGTCTTTTTTGAAAACACACAAAAACTGGATAAGTTTATTAATGAAATCCAGAAACGTGGGGCTGATACGATGACACAGATCGTGCTGTCAACACCTATACTGCACAGAGGCATAGGTGGAATTATGGAGGATTAAAAAAAGGGGTCTGACCCCTTTTTTTAATCTCTGCCGATGTGCTCTCTGATCTCGGTGATCTTCCCTTCCTTCATGAATATTACCCGGTTCCCCAGCGTAACAGCTTCGTCGTAATCATTTGTCACGTATAATACGGTAATTCCAAGCACTTTATTGATCTTCTGAATATCTTCGATCATCTCCATCCGCCGCTGTTCATTCTGCCTTGCAAAATCTTCATCAACAAGAAGAACCTTGGGGTGGCAGACAACAGCACGTCCAAGTGCAACTTTCTGTCTGGCTTCATCTGAGATCGACTTAATCTTTTTATCAAGCTTATCTGCGATGCCGAGAAATTCAGCAGCCGTCTTCACACGGGTATCGATCACTCCGCGCGGAAGATTCCGAAGCCTTAGGCCAAGTGCCATATTATCATAAACATTAAAATAGGAATACAGTACATAGTTCTGAAAAGCCATTGCGAGGCTTCTGTCCCTGGGAAGTATGTCATTGAGGAGATCATCTCCCAGGTATATCTCTCCTGAGGTAATATCCTCCAGGCCTCCAATCATGCGGAGAATGGTGGACTTTCCGCAGCCGCTGGGGCCGTGAAAGGCAACGAATTCTCCATCTTTAATATGGAGAGATACGTTCTTTACGGATATAAATCCGTTAGGATATGTCTTATTTAAGTTCTTAAATGTCACGCTTGCCATAGAAACACCTCCGCTTATTCTTATCACAATTTTAGCACATACCGTATATCAATGCAAAGGGGGGCAAGGTTTTTTAAGGGAGTTTTTATTAAAAGTTCAGAATATTCAGAAAACGGTGAGCAAAGGGGTCAGAACCCTTTACATCATTCCTGCGATCAGTACGCTTGCGGCAAGTCCGGCTAAGGTTGCCAGCAGAGCTCCGGTGAGTGTATAGCGCGTTTTTTTAATTTTTGCGGTCATGAAATATACGCTCATCGTATAGAAAATTGTTTCTGTGCAGGCCATGGATATGGAGGCGATAAGCCCCAGCCGGGAATCGGTGCCATATTCTTTGAAGATGTCCAGGAGGAGGCCGGTGGCAGCGGAGGAGGAGAACATTTTTACAATGGTGAGTGGGACGAGTTCTCCGGGGAAGCCTATGTATGCGGTAAAATGGCCGATGATTGACGACAGGAAATCAAGGAAGCCAGAGGCGCGCAGGATTCCGACTGCAACCATGAGGCCGATGAGGGTGGGCATGATTTTTATGACGGTGAAGAAACCGCTTTTTGCCCCTTTAATAAAGTTGTCGTATACATTGGTTCTCATAAGTATGCCGTAAGTAACGATAGCCAGAATAATAAACGGAACTATAAAATCCGTAATATACAGAAAAAACTGCATAAACATCCCTCGGCAATCTGTAATATCATTGCTTTATTTATATGCTTATCCGGAGAAAACGATACCTTATTTTGCAGCTGGGCTGCAAATCCGCCCGTCAGGGCGTGAGCTTACGGGGTATCATTGGGTATGAATTAAAAGGATGGAATGTCTGGCGTTAGCATAACAGGGGATTTTTACTCATAATATGAAACAAAGACTTTGGGGGAGTTCCTATGCCATCTCTAATTCCCAAACATATCAGAAAACGGCTTCTTGCCGCGTGTCTTACCGTCAGCACAACAGCGGCCCTTTTGTTTACAGGGTGCAGCGTCAGTACAAATACCAACCAGAATAAAACATTCCAGTCATTTACAAAAGAGGTGTTCTGCCAGGAGGTTTCCTCGAATTCGATCAGTCTGCATTATTCACTGAAGGAGCCGGAAAAGTATGGAATCAAGGAAGCACCGGTTACTTTTGGCGGTTTTACTGCGGATTCGAAAGAAGCGGCGGCCTCATTGGAAAATCTTCGTGCGGCACTTGATAGGTTTTCTTATGACAGCCTGTCGGTGGAAAATCAATTGACCTATGACGTCCTGGACTATTACCTGAATATGGCAGAAAAGAATACAGATTATCTGCTGTACGATGAGCCTCTCGGCCTGGTCAGCGGAATCCAGACGCAGCTGCCGGTGCTTTTATCGGAATACCAGTTCTATGACGAGAAAGATGTGGATACATATTTAAAATTGATGCAGTCAACGCCGGAATATTTTGAGTCACTTATTGCATTCGAAAAGCAAAAATCGGCAGCAGGCCTGTTTATGGCGGATTATGCAGCGGATACGGTGATTTCCCAGTGTACGGCTTTTATGGAAATGGGTGAAAGCAATTATTTGATTTCTACCTTCGTGGAGCGGATCAAACAGCTTGGACTATCGTCTGAGACTCAAAGCCGCTATATTAAGAGAAATGCACAGATGCTCCAAAGTTATGTCCTGCCTGCTTATAATCAGCTGATTTCAGCCGTACAGTCTTTAAAAGGTACTGGAAAAAACGAGGAGGGGCTCTGCCACCTTCCCGACGGAAAGACCTATTATGAACAGATCGTGGCTGAATCAACAGGGTCAGAAAAGACTGTTCCAGAGCTGGAGGATCTGACCAGGAGACAGATTATATCTGACCTTGAGGCCATGGAGGAAGTGCTCAATATAACCGGAAACCAGGCAAAAGAGACAGCAGCCATGGAGGAGAGTAATCCGGTTACTATACTGAATGAACTGGAGCGCAAAACGGGCGGGGCATTCCCAGAGCCGCCTGAAACGGTGACACAGGTCAAATACGTGCCGGAGGCTATGGAAGAACACCTGAGCCCCGCATTTTATATGATTCCCGCCATTGATAATACGGCGGAAAATGTAATCTATGTGAACCAATCTCATATGAGCAACAACCTGACACTCTATACCACACTTGCACATGAAGGGTATCCAGGCCATTTGTATCAGACAGTATACTATGCCGGGACAGATCCCGACCCGTTAAGAAGCATTTTTAATTTTGGCGGATACGTGGAAGGATGGGCAACTTATGCGGAAATGTGCAGCTATTACCTGTCCTCACTGAGTAAAGAGCAGGCTACACTGCTGCAGAAAAACAGCTCCATTGTACTCGGGCTCTACGCACTTGCGGATATGGGGATTCACTACGACGGGTGGAGCAGGATTGACACGGTGGCATTTTTCAAAAATTATGGGATCAAAGACGCGAAAACAATAGAACGTATTTATGAACTTATTATAGGTTCGCCGGGAAATTATCTAAAGTATTATATCGGTTATGTAGAATTTTTGGAACTGAAAAAAGAATGGGCCGCAAAAAAGGGGAATCATTTTTCACAGAAAGAATTCCACGAGGCAGTGCTGTCTGTAGGACCGGCTCCTTTTGCTCTCGTGGAAGAATATATGTGGAAAATGCCTGTTGATTAGAGGAACAGCCGGAAACCACGGTGATTCATTATCTGAAAATCATGGAAGAATATGATAGAACGCATACTGATTCTTGCCATTTTGCTTTGAAAGGTACAGCGCTTCATCCGCGTGCTTAAACAGCTCCCTGAAAGTGCATCCGTCTTCCGGGGCCAGAGCGATGCCTATGCTGGCTCCTATTAGGGGGAGTTCCCTGTCAGCCGCAGTGTTTATCGCATTGATTGCTTCAAGAAACTGTACAATACGGTCCCGGGGGACGTCGTCACTTGAACAGTCGGGGAGAAAAATTAAAAACTCATCGCCTCCGATGCGCCCAATAATATCCGAAGAGCGGAACGTTTCCTGCAGTACGGCCCCTACTTCTTTGAGCACCTGATCGCCGCAGTCATGCCCACGGGAATCATTGACCAGTTTAAAATTATCAATGTCGATGACTAAAAGTGCACCCTGGGCATTGGCGAGGGAAAGATGGGAAGTAATCTTTCTCTCACAGAATCCGCGGTTCCAGAGACCGGTCAGCTTATCCGTATCTCTTTGCATTTCCAGAATGTTATTAGACATGATCTGCCGGAAATTGAGGTAGTTGAACTGGTGTGAAGTAAAAATGCTGAGCAGATAAAACACAACGGTATTTATAATATCATAAGAGGCAGTGTAAGGAGTCTTATATATTTTGGATAACATACAAAAGATCACACAGAATATGCCCATAAACATGCAGATGCGGGACGGTATGTCAACGATAAAGAGGGGAAGCCCCACAAGAAATACTATAAAGGCTACTGCGTTGAGCTCCGGCTGCATAATGGTACCTAAATAGACTGAGACCCCGAGTATGATGGCAGCCATAGTATAAAGGGCAGCAGGTATTAGCCTTTTATGCGCCTTCAGGGATGTTTTCGCCAGGATATTCAGAAAAACGGAAGCTGCGGTAATAATAGTATACGGAACCGTTGCTTTCAGGAAGTTTTCCAGAAAAAGGCTGACCAAAATGAGCGGAACGCCCATTAAGAATCCCAGAGTTGTTATAAGACGCAGGCTTTTCAGATTTCTGTCTGCAATATCTTCATAATAAGTATGATAATTTTCAACAAAATAGTTACTATATGGAATCATAATGATAACCCCCGATTAAATATACTGATACATTGTTTCTATTCTATCATATAAAGTACGTAATATTATGAATAAAATAAAAAATTTTAGGAGGGAACCTATGCTGAATTACTTATGGGCGGGCATGATTATAGTCGGTGTTATCTTCGGGGCTTTTAACGGGAAGATGCCGGATATTACGAATGCGGCGCTGGACTCTGCAAAAGAGGCAGTAACCCTGTGCATCACGATGATGGGAGTGATGTCTTTTTGGGTGGGTATGATGGAGATTGCAACAAGGGCTGGGATTATTGAGATTGCTTCTAAGAAGCTGCGGCCGCTGGTACGGTTTTTGTTTCCGGATATACCGGAGGGGCATAAGGCGAATGATTATATTACGACAAATTTTATTGCAAACTTTCTGGGACTGGGCTGGGCGGCTACTCCTGCAGGACTGCAGGGGATGGGGGCGCTGGCAGATCTGGAGAGGGAGAGACAGGAAGGGCGGGCGCCGGGTGCAGCGCAGAAGCCAGGGGTCGCCTCGGATGAGATGTGTACGTTTTTGATTATGAATATTTCATCATTGCAGTTGATACCGGTGAATGTGATCGCTTACCGGAGCCAGTACGGGAGCGTGAATCCCGCGGGAATTGTCGGGGCGGGAATTGTGGCCACGGCGGTGAGTACGGTGGTGGCTATGGTTTATTGTAAGATGAAGGCGAAGAGGCGGAGGGCTTGATTGCCCTCTGCTTTTGTAATCATATATTTTCATAAACCACCTGCTATTCAGATATGTTTACAGCCGGCTTATAAAGGGCTTACTTTGATTAGCCCACCTGTCACGACGAAACAGATCACTTGTTACGGAGTAGTAACCAATTATGTATCGTCCTCTTATAATAGATGTGGCACACTCGGTATGACTACTATTTTGCTGTCTGAATTGATTTTCATGATCAGGGAGCAGTCATTGTTGTATATTGGCATAAGATGAATAAGCGAAATAAAACATGTATTATCTGCTAAGCGGGAGAACCAAGGATAATCTCTACACCTGCTTCTTTAAGTCTGGTTACATAAGTGGGATCCAGGCCGCTGTCAGATATCAGGCATGTGATCTCGTTGATATCTATTGTTTTTTCGATGAACGGTTTTACAGAAAATTTAGTTGAATCAGCCAGGATATAGCATTTTTTTGCGCACTTAATCAGGCTTTGTTCTGTTCTGGGATCAATATCGAGAGAGGTAATTCCCACATCAAGATCCACAGAGTCACAGCCGGAATATGCTTTGTCCACCTTCACAGTGCTAAAAAAGGCTTCGGATGTAGGACCAAAACACGCACCGTTGCGTTCGCGGATCTGGCCGCCGCAGACATAAAGCTTTATGTTGGGATGGAACAGAAGAAGGTTTGCTACAGGGATGGAGTCCGTAACGACAGTCAAATTTTTCTTATTTGTAATTTTAGACGCAAGAAGAAGAGCCGTAGACCCACTGCTGATGGCAATAAAATCGCCGTCTTCAATCGTTTCAGCTGCGGCGGCAGCAATCTCCTGCTTCTTATTAAAATTGACAATCCCATCAAAGATATCCGGCTGAACCGTTCTCGTATTAAAATCTTTTGGATAATCCGCCTTGATTGCGCCACCGTGGGTGCGCAATAGTAATCCTTTTTCATGCATACTTTGGAACTGAAGGCGTATTGTAGAAACGGACAAGCCTGTGAGCTCGGCTGCTTCAGCAACAGTTATCCTGCCATTCTTTTGAAGTAAATCTAATATCACTTTTTCTCGTTCTTCGTAAAAAGAACCGTGTGTTTTGCCTGCCATATAATTCTCCAAATAATAAAAGGTTAATCTGTGAATGCATTGTAACTGTTCATGATTCTGAGCAGTTATAATGTATTTTATAATTATATCATTGGGAATGTTGGAAAACAAGTGAAAATGATAATTCACTGTTTTTCATCAGCGATATTAATTGATAATCAGTTATATTCAATTAAAGAACACAGCATAATTAACAAATATCGATGATTTAAATTGGTGATAATAACAAATACAATTAAAAACAATAAAAAACGCTTGATATTAATTAAAAACGGTGATAATCTAAAGATAGACACCCGGGGAACAGTTAATAAAATTTAGAAACAGTGTGAATAATTCATATTGAGAAAGGATGAGTGGCTATGGCGGGAAATAACAACAGATATTCTAAAGAATATCTCCAGGAAGCAGAGATACGACTTGAGGAAATGGAAGATCCCAATTATGAATTTCCAACTCCATTCAGTAAATTAGATTGGATTCTGGCAATTGCAACAATTATAGTATCCGGAGCACTGCTTATTGGCGGATATTGGATGTAATATAAAGGGATTTTACTGTATATGAGGAGGAATAAAATGGCAAAGAATCGAAATAGTTCAGATGATCAATATACAAAAGAAGCAACATTTGGCACACTGCCGGTTCGCAGATCAGAACGTCAGTATGGAATGTTAGATGCATTCCTCGTGCTCAGTGGGTACGGCGTAGCAACCTGGTGTTATACGCAGGGAACTTTTCAGGCGGCTTACTGTAATTTTAAACAATTGTTGACAACTACCTTTGCAGCAAACATTTTTGTACTTGCGTTATATTTATTGCCGGTACTTTTTGCGACAAAGTATGGTATCGATATGTGGCAATGGCTTAAGTCTACATTTGGCACAAAAGGAGCCGGAGTTGTTGCGTTAGTTCTCACTGCGGTTAATTTTCCATGGTTTGGACAATGTGCAGAGATATTTGCAAACACAATAGACAATTTGATTCGAATGGCAGGCATGACCCCTCCGGCATTCTTACATAAACCAATGGGTCTGCTTTGCATTGCATTGGGTACAATTATTGCAATTGCCGGACCATTGGTAATTAAGTGGGCAAACCGCATTATCGTTCCATTGCTTCTTCTGGTTGGTGTTGCTATTTGTGTTGTAGCATTTACTTCCGTACCACTTGGCGATATTGTTGCATATAAACCGGATCTTTCATTTCTTGGTGGTGACAGCGGTGCAGCTTATGCAATCGCGTGTGAGGCCGGTCTTGCATTTGGGATGTCCTGGTGTGCAAGTACTGCGGTTACCCCGCGTTTGTGTAGAAAAGAAAGGGACGGTTATTGGGCTACAATCGGAGCATATGGTGTGGTTGCCCCATTTTTTGTAATGGCAGGCGGGGTACTCGGTATTGCAACCTTTATAAAGACTGGCGTTATGGGGAATGATATTACAGAAATGCTGGTAACACTCAGCAGTCCTATCATGGCTCTCACAACATTAGCGCTGGTTATATTTGCGAATATTGCAACGCAGGGGACTGGATCATATATGTGGTCTGTAGTTCTCAAATCCACATTCCCAAAGGTAAAGTTCAATATAATTGCTATTGTTCTCGGTGTTTATGCCGGAATTATGGTTATATGGGGACAGCTCCTTGATTATATCGGGGCAATGATTACAATTGCGGCATTCTTCTATGGACCAGTCATGGGGATTATGTTTGTTGACTATTTCTTTATTCGTAAAAGAAAAGTTTCGCTGCGTGCGGTCTATGAACTCGAAGGACATGACTGCTACAAATACACCAAAGGATTTAATGTGGTGGCATTTGGATGCGCTATCATAGGAATTATCGGCGACCTTCTGATTTTCGATCCAATTGGATATGTGCCCAAAAGCCCGGTCTTTAATTTTGCAACATGTACATTTTTTGGATTTATACTTACAGCGGTTTTATTCTTTATTGCGAATCAGATTCCGGCAATCAAGAAGTATATGATTCGTGACCGTGAAGATATAACTGTATAAAGCTTTATATGAAAAGAGGAAATGATAAAATGAAACCTGAACTTATAATTATGTTAACATACAATGATGTAACAGTATCGAATGCTTCCGAAGTTTTTGAATCCTGTAAGGACTTGCCTATAACCCGCTGGGGATTTAAAGATGTTGGGCTTAAGAAAGAAGAGATGATTGCGCTGAATCGTGAAATGAAGGCTGCCGGCAAGACAACATATTTGGAAGTAGTTACATATACGGAGGAAGGCTGCTTAGAAGGTGCGAAGTTAGCCGGAGAATGTGGCTTTGACTTTTTGACCGGGACAGTTTATTATTCAAGTGTAGACAGTTTGCTGCAAAAATATGGATTAAAATATTTTCCTTTTGCCGGCAAAGTCGGCGGAAGTCCGGTGGCATTAACAGGAACAATTGAAGAGATTGCAGCTGACGCTGTCAGACTCATTGAAGCTGGTGCTGACGGTGTAGACCTTACGGCATATCGTTATGTGGATGGAGATCCTCTTGAACTGGCACGCGCGGTAGGGGAAAAAATAGGTATGGATAAGCTTGCAATAGCAGGCAGCGTAGGGAACAAGGAGCGAATGGCTCAGATGGCCAGGCTGGGGTGCCATTCCTATACGATGGGAAGCGCATTGTTTGATTCTAAGTTTGTAGAAAACGGAACGTTCCGGGAAAATCTGGAATACGTTCTTAATTATTGTAACCAATAGGCGGATATAAGAATAACGCAGAAAGGCTGTAAAAGTGAGATATATTCTTGGCATAGATATAGGAACGACTGCAATTAAGGCGGCAGTGATAGGTGAAGATGGAAAAGTATATGGCGAAGAGACATGTGAATATGTGCTGACAACGATGCCGTCCGGTGAGGTTGAGGCAGACTTACAATTATATTCAGAGGCATTTTCAGGTGCGGTCAGGGGAGCGGTCCGAAATTCAAACGCTGATAAAAAGGATATAAAATGTATAGGGTTCTCTTCAACAGCGGAAACATGTGTGTTCCTAGATGAAAATAATAAACCGCTTTGCAAAGTAATTGCGTGGATGGATATGCGGGGAACCAAAGAGGCAGAATATCTGTCAAAGCATTTCAGCAAGAAAGATATTATCAGTAAGGTAGGATTTGATAATATATATGCGATCCATCCAATCAGTAAAATATTGGCAGTGAAAAATAAATCTCCGGAAGTATTTTCCAACACCAGGATGTTTGCACAGATTAAAGACTATTTTGTTTATGTACTTTCGGGAAGATTTATTACGGAATATTCCGTAGCCAGCGATCATGGTTTTTTCGATATAACGAACAGATGCTATTGGCAGGAAATGCTGGATTTTGTCGGCATTGACAGAAAGTATCTTCCGGAACTTGTTGAGCCGGGAACGGAAATCGGAAAAATAACAGAAGAAGCAGCAGAAGCATTTGGGCTGGATCCGGATACTGCGATTAATGTAGGGGCATTTGACCAAGCCTGCGGGGCAATCGGAGCAGGAAATATAAAGCCAGGAATCGCCTCTGAAAGCACAGGATCGGCGCTTGTAACTGTTGCGACCATTGAAGAATTAAGCCCTGATTCAAAAGGTGATGTACCGACACTCTGCAGTGGCATTGCGGGGAAATATATATATCAGCCATATTGTACAGGGGCTATGATTACAAAATGGTTTAGGGATGCATTTTGTGAGCAGGAAAAAGAGCTGGAAAAGGAGACAGGGCTCAATGCATATACGCAGATGGATCAATTAGTGGAATCAACGCCTCCGGGTGCGGATGGCCTGATTATGCTTCCATATTTTCAGGGGTCTGGTATTCCAGAACTTAATGAAAAGGCAAGCGGTGTCTACTATGGTATAAATGCAGGACATACAAGAGGGCATTTTATCAGGGCTATTATGGAAGGGCTTGCAATTGCTTTGAAAAGGATGCTTGAATGTGAAAAAGAGCTCGGGGCGGCCATGGATGAAATCCGTTCACTCGGCGGCGGCTCTAAATCAAAGGCCTGGTGCCAGATTAAGGCGGATATACTCGGGATTCCGGTTAAGGTGATTAAAAATAGCGGCAGCACTCCATGTATGGGGTGCGCAATACTTGCCGGAGTAGCAAATGGGATATGGGCATCAGTAGAAGATGCGGCGGAGAAGTTTGTGGAGATTAAGGAGACTTATTATCCTAATCCAGAAAACGCAGAGGTTTATGCGGAAGCTTATCAAAAATATGTGGAGATTACAAATGCACTTAATCCTACATTCCGATAACGCAGGCGTGAATAGTAATGACCGCTCGTTACTTTTTATAATCCAGCCAGTATCAGTAAATCGGAGGTTAGTCTCGTCGACTAACCTCCGATTTAGTTGTTGGTTGGAGTGTGAAAAGTAAGGATCACTCAATTAAATATAAGGAGAAATTAGATAAATTATTGCAGCTATGATAATATTATGATAAAATTAAGATAAAATAAAAGGATAAAGGAGCATCACATATGATACAGATACGTCCTGTTTCTGACCTTCGAAATAAATTTCCAGAGATTGAGGAAATTGTAAACGGAGGAAAACCTGTCTATCTAACGAAAAATGGTTATGGCGCAATGGTGGTCATGAGTTTAGAGCAGTATGCGAATCTAACCGACAATATCGAAAGAAAATTGGATGAAGCCGACAAAATGGCCGAATATACGGATGAACGACTTTCACATGAAAGCGTTTTTGGACATGTCAGGGATGTGATTAATGGAAAATAAAAAGTATAGGCTGCAGTATCTGCCATTATTTGAGCAGGATTTAATTGAGACAGTTCATCACATTACGTATGTACTGAAAAATCCAGATGCTGCCTTGCGTTTGGCAGATGATGTGGAAGCCGCTATATTAGAGAGGCTTTCAAATCCACTTGCATTTGAGCCGTTTCGTTCGGCGAAGGAAAGAGAACTTTTATATTATCGGATTTATATTAGAAACTATGTAGTCTTTTATGTTGGTATAGATGATGTTATGGAAGTTCGGCGGCTCATATACAGAAAGCGAGATATAGACAGGCACTTATAAAGATATAGAACACAAAAGTTGGTTTACCATATATAAACTACTTTTTATAGTTACCAATATTCCGATAACTTATTAGGATGTTGGTAAGTAGAAATGAGAATAATTCCTGGTAATGTTTCATTAAGGATCAAAATTTGCCGAGGGTACCCGCTAAGACATTAAAATAACATAGGTTAGGGTCATAGATTAGATATAATTAATATGATCGCGAAAGATGTAACAGGGGATGTTATAAAATCTATTTCAATTAAAAAATAGATATTTTATAACATCCCCTGTTTGGAGTTTTATTGACTTTCCTCTATTTATTCTTCAATCCACACTATTTTTCAATCCACACTATTAAAATATTTTATTATGTGAACTTCAAATAATGACTATAACTATTGGCCATTATAAAATACTTAACATTATATTACAAGCATAAAATTAAATAAATTCATAAAAAGAGGTAAGTATTGAAATTATATTTATAATGTGATACCATCAGTTGTAAGAAAAGAAATCCTGGAGGTATATCCCATTTGAAATTATTGGCACATATTACTACATACAAAGGCAAGCGGAAAGAGCAGTCTTTAAAAGAACACAGCTATAAGACCGCCAAGTACGCTTCAGAATGTCTGTCAAACAGAAAGTTTTCCAATACTGCCTATCTTGCAGGCCTTCTGCACGACATAGGAAAGGCAACCCAGCTTTACAATGAGTATTTGGAGAAAGCATTCCAGGGAGAAAAGGTACAGCGTGGCAGTGTAAACCATACTTTTGCAGGTGTTATTTATCTTTTTGAAAAGTTCCATACAGATGTTAACTCACCGATGGAAAAGCTGACATGTGAAATTACCGCAACGGCTATAGGTTCCCATCATGGGCTGTTTGACTGTGTTGACCTGGATGGTAACAATGGTTTTATACATCGGCTGCGGAAAGACAGGTCATCGCTGTGCTATGATGAGGCTGTCAGTAGTTACTTTGAACAGGTAGCTGATGAAAGCGAAGTGCAGATGTATTTCCAAAAGGCTGTAAAAGAGATTACGGACTTTTTCGAAGAGGCAAGAATAACATACAATAATAATGGTTATAAAACATTTTTTCAAATAAGTATGCTGTCCAGGCTGATTCTGTCTTCAGTGATAGAAGGGGATCGAAGGAATACTGCTGAATTCATGAGTCAATGGAAGGAGGATGAAAGGGAAGATATAAACTGGGATAAGTGGCTGGCCTACTGTGAAGACCAACTATCAAAGCTGGATACGTCATCTACGCTTAACCGTATCAGGCATGATATTTCAGGACAGTGCATTGCTTTCGCAGGCAATCCCCCGGATATCTATCGTTTGAATGTACCAACCGGTGGCGGAAAGACATTAAGTTTGCTGAGATACGCACTGGCACATGCACAAGAATTTAATAAAAAACGGATTATCTATAGCATTCCGCTGCTCAGTGTGCTGGATCAGAATGTCCGGGTAATACGTGATTATGTTCCGGATAAAGAGAAGGTATTGGAACACCATTCTAATGTAGTGCATGAAAAAGACAAGGGAGAAGAGCTGGATCCATATGAGCTGCTGAAGGAAAGCTGGGGTGCCCCGGTTATCGTATCAACACTGGTTCAGCTGCTGGACATTTTGTTTAAGCACCAGACCTCTGCAATAAGACGGATGCAGGCATTATGTGACAGCGTGGTTGTGATAGATGAGGTTCAGTCATTGCCGGTGAAGGTAACGGAAATGTTTAATACGGCAATGAATTTTCTGAAGCAGTATTGTAATGCAACAATTATTTTATCTTCTGCGACACAGCCCTGCTTTGAAGAGCTGAAGTGGCCGATCCATCTGGCAAAGGAGCCAGACATGGTTCATCTGGATTCATTACAGCTTCGGACATTTATCCGGGCACAGGTGATTGATTGTACAAGCCCTTACGGGATGGACTTAGATGAGTGTACAGAATTTTGCGGCAATTTGGTAAAAAAGCACTCTTCGGTTCTGATCGTATGTAATACAAAATCACAGGCACGAAAACTGTTTCGGCGTCTGCAAAAGGAAGCCAAACAGTTAGGCGGCTATATATTACATCTTTCCACATCCATGTGCCAGGAACATCGTTCAAATGACCTGAAAGAACTGCAAAATAAATTATCTCTGCTGCAGGATGACGTAAGAAATGGAGGCGGGCAGCAGAAGGTGATTTGTGTTTCCACACAGGTAATCGAAGCAGGAATGGATATTTCATTTGAAGCAGTAGTGCGTGTTCTTGCGGGAATTGATAATCTGGTACAGGTTATTGGAAGATGCAACCGAAGCAATGAGTACGGAAATATCGGAAAGGTCTATTTGATTCATCTTAAAAATGAGAACCTGGGTATGCTGCAGGATATCAAATACCGGCAGATTTGTACCCGGAAAGTGTTGGAATTAAGGAAGCAGATTGGTGAAACCTTCTCAATCAGCGGGCAGGCAGTACATAGATATTATCAATACCTGTTTGAAGAGATTCGGGGCAAAGTACGGTATCCGGTGAAGTCTTACGGAACGGAGATTTATCTCATGGATCTATTGTCAAATAATAATGGGAGTGCTAACGGGAAAGAAAACGATGGATATCTGCTGCATCAGCCATTTAAAACGGCCGGCCAGATTTTTGAAGTATTTGATAAGGATACCATAGACGTGCTGGTCCCGTATCAACAGGGAAAGAAGCTGATTGAGCAGCTCAAAAGTATGGAGGAAAAGCAGTTTTATCTGGAGAACTTTAAAGAAATTATGCAAAAGGCAAAAAAATATACGGTCAGCATTTTTGAGAATGAGAAAGAAAGGCTTGAGAGACAAGGCGTACTGCATGGTATACTGGAGAACAGAATTTTTGTTCTGGATGATAAGGCATATCATAAAAGCTATGGATTGATGGACATGGAAGAATACGGGGAATAAAGGAGGAAAAGATGGAGCACAGAAATTCAGTAGAGTTTGAAGTGACGGGAAAGTACGGGATGTTTGCAGATCCCGTCACCCGGGTCGGCGGAGAAAAGTTTAGTTATCAGGTTCCGACCTATGAAGCGTTGAAGGGGATTTTACATAGTGTATACTGGAAGCCGACTCTGATTTGGATCATTGACAGTGTGCGCGTCATGAATCCTATTCAGACAGAGACAAAGGGCATCCGTCCTATAAAATATTATAATAATAAAAACGATCTTTCTTATTACACATACTTAAAAGAGTGCAGATATCAGGTGAAGGCACATTTTATAATGAACGAGAACCGACCGGAGCTGGAAAAGGATCGCAATGAGCACAAGCATCATAATATTGCCAGACGCATGATTGAAAGGGGCGGCAGGAGGGATATCTTTCTTGGAGCGAGAGAGTGCCAGGGGTATGTAAAACCCTGTGTGTTTGGCCAGGGAGAGGGATTTTATGACGATATTCCCGAGATCAACTTCGGTACAATGTATCATGGGATCACATATAGTGACGAGGCATATTCGGAAGAGACAAGAGGAAAGATGTCTGTACGTTTTTGGCAGGCTGTCATGAATAACGGGGTGATTGCATTTATACCTCCCTGGAAATGTATCCACAGGCCGGTGCGTGAGATGAATATCAAAAAGTTTGGCGTGAAGCAGGAGAACTTTTCTGTGATCCAAGAGGAAGAGGTGATGTAACAGATGTCCTGGATGAGCCAGATTTATAAAACGTATGAAGAAAATGTAGGAAAGGGACAGAATCCGGACGAACAGATGACTCCGGTGGCGCATATGAACGCAAATGCACAGATTGAGGTTACACTGAGCAGGCGGGGAGAGTTTCTGGGCGCAGCAAAGGTAGAAAAAGAAGATGCGGTTACGCTGATTCCCGTCACAGAAGCATCTGCCGGAAGAAGCTCGGGGAAGACGCCCCATGCATTGTGTGATACGCTTTCCTATGTTGGGGGGGATTATTGTCATTATTGTGAAAATGAGAAGGAGAGGAAAAGCGCCGAGGCCAAGTATAAACTCTATATGGAAGCCCTGAAAAAGTGGACGGAGTCAAAATACAGCCATCCCAAAGTTGAGACAGTACACCAATATTTGTTAAGAAAAGAGCTGATTCGGGATTTGGTGAAAGCGGGAGTAGTTGAGCTGAAAGAGGATGGTACATTCCAAAATAAAAAATTAAGCGGGAAGCCTTATGAAAAAGCACTGGTCAGATTCAGAGTACAGAGCACAGAAAAGGAAGCTGACGGCACATGGCAGGATGCATCACTGATTCAGGCCTATACGGAATATTATTTTGCCAACCAGGATGGGAAAAGGGATATCTGTTATTTTCTGGGACAAGAAAGCGCAATTTCCCAAAACCACCCCAAGGGAATTGTGGCGGCTAATTATGGTGCGAAACTTATAACTGCAAATGATAAGCAGGGTTATACTTACAGGGGAAGGTTTCAAGATGAAGAGCAGGCCCTTGCATTTAGCTATGAGGCGTCTCAGAAAATACACAGTGCGCTGACATGGCTTGCAAAGCAAAACGGAGCCTATGCGGGGACGCAGGACAAGAGGCTTTTTATCTGCTGGAATCCTGAGGGGAAAAAGGTACCGTCCATATTTGGGGATCTGGGACTTACGGGGGATGATTCTGTGGAGGCTGTGGAACCGAACTACCGGAAAAAGCTGATCAAGACATTTCAGGGATACAGAAATCAGTTTGATGAATCAGATTCCGTAGTGATCATGGGACTGGATGCGGCCACCACGGGGCGCCTTTCTGTTACGTACTATTATCAGTTAATGGCCTCCGATTTTTTCGATAGAATTACATACTGGGGAGAGACTTGTAACTGGTTGCTTTTGAAGTTTGACGGGCAAAATCATCCTTATTACGGTATCGAGACGCCTACTTTTGAAAGAATTGTAAAATGTGCGTTTGGACGTGAAAGGGATAGCTCCCATGGAAAGAGCAGATTCATTGAAATAGGTGATAAGCTCCTGAAGGAACAGATACAGAGGTTGGTGAAATGCATGGTAGAAAAGCAGCCTGTCCCGTACGATCTGGTACAGGCGCTGGCGGTACGTGCATCCACGCCGATGGCTTACACAAGAGGAAACAGGGAAAGAGTCTTATCGACAGCGTGTGCAATAATCAGAAAATACTATTACGAGAGAGAAACGGAAAAGAAAGGGGAAGAGGAGTATATGAAGCTGAATTTAGAAAACCATGACAGAAGTTATCTGTTTGGAAGATTATTGGCTGTGCTGGAGAAAGTGGAGAGGCTGACCTACGACAGGGATGAAAAACGTGAGCCCAATGCGATCCGTCTGCAGTCGGCTTACGTCAATCATCCAATGCAGACGTGGAAGATATTAACAGATCAGTTGAATCCATATCTTCAGAAGCTGCACCCAGAGGCGAGAAAGAAATATAAGGATATGATTACCGATATTGTTACTGCCCTTGAGGAAAAGGATGAACAGCAATTGAACAGGGGATTAGAAGAAACATATCTGATTGGATATTATCTGCAGCGGGCAGAATTGAATAAGCGTGTAGATATAAAGACAGGAAAACAAAATACAAATGATCATGAGGAGGCAGGAGAAAATGAGCATCTTACAGAATAAGATTGATTTTACAGTGTTAGTTAAGGTCATCAATGCAAACCCAAATGGTGATCCGCTTAATGGAAACCGTCCAAGGACAACGTATAGCGGTCAGGGAGAAATATCCGATGTATGTATAAAACGGAAAATCAGAAACCGTCTGCAGGATATGGGAGAAAATATTTTTGTACAGTCAGCAGAACGCAGTGATGATGGTTATACGTCTCTGAGTGAAAGGGCTTCCCAAAATATAACCAATTACCAGTCGGATGATGACTATGCAGAACAGGCATGTAAAAAATGGATAGATGTACGTACCTTTGGGCAGGTATTTGCCTTTAAAGCAAAAGATAAAAAAGAGGGTGTTTCAGTAGGGGTGAGGGGTCCTGTGTCAATTCATCAGGCTTTAAGCTGTTCACCGGTAGATATTAACAGCATGCAGATTACAAAAAGCGTCAATGGGGAACCATCTGAAAAAAGAGGCCCCGACACAATGGGGACGAAACATCTGGTTGAATTTGGACTGTATAGAATTAAAGGTTCTGTAAATGTCCAGCTGGCAGAAAAAACTGGGTTTTCGGAGGAGGATGCCGGAAAGCTGAAGGAGACGCTTTGTACACTTTTTGTAAACGATGCATCTGCTGCAAGACCTGATGGAAGTATGGAGGTTGTGAGCGTATACTGGTGGAAACATAATAACAAGATTGGACAGTATTCGGCAGCCAAAGTGCACGACTCATTAAAAATATCCTTGAAAGAAGGAGTAGTGATTCCGTCTTCGGTCGAGGATTATGAGATTAGGCTGGAGGAATTACCGGCATTGGAAGCTGAGGTGATTTCGGGAATGTGATTAAGTCCACGGCGGTGAGTACGGTGGTGGCTATGGTTTATTGTAAGATGAAGGCGAAGAGGCGGAGGGCTTGATTGCTCTCTGCTTTTAAATTTAATTAGTAAAGATGACTAAAAAAGAACGATTATTATTGTGAATAATGGACAAAATATAAAATTTTGTTGACAAATTTAAATACAAAGAGTTATAATCCACTTATAAATGAAACGTTTCAATTAAAGCATAGAGGTAAAGAATGTCAGCAATAAAAAAAGAAAAAACAACAATCACTCAGGTAGCAAAATATGCAGGTGTGTCAATTGGAACTGTTTCAAATTATCTGAATGGAACTGCTCAGGTTTCCCCACAGAAAGCGGAGAATATCCAGGCCGCGATCGATAAATTACATTATACCCCGGATACGGTTGCAAGCTCTTTAAGGAGGAAGAACAGCAAGACGATATATATCCTGACGCCAAATCTGAATAATACATTTTACACCCGGATTATCAGTTCCTATATGGCATATGCGTACCAGGCGGGATATACGGTACAGATTTCCGGTTATGAATACTCTGCCGAAGTGGAAAAGAAGCAATTGGCTGCTCTTGAAAACTGTAAACGGGGAACCATTGTAATCATCTTCAATGGCAGTAAAGATGAGGCGGAGATCAGGAGGCTTATGCAGAATGATATCCATGTCATATTAGCCGACCGGAATGCAGAGGGCTTAAATGTATCCAGTGTATCATTTGATAACCAGGATATGTTATATACAATTGTAGAAATGTTAAAGAAAAAGAATTACAAAAGAATTGGCTTGTTTATAGAACCTGTTACTTTATCGAATTTACAGAAAAGATATGAACATTTTTTAAAGGCTTCCGAAAAATTTGGCTATAAAAATCCTTTAGATAATGTATTTACGGATAAAAGTCTGGCTCTTAATAAATTACACAGCAGTTATATTTTTATGAAAACAATTCTGGAAAATCATAAGAAAAAAGATTTGCCGGATGCCTGGATTGCCTCATCGGATTACCTGGCGATTGGTATGATGCGGGCAATGAATGAATTGGGATACCGTGTTCCACATGATTTTGGGATCATAGGTTTTGATAATCTGGATATTTCAGGGTATGTAAACCCAAGGCTTACGACTGTGGAGCAGAATCAGGAACTGTTCGGCGAAATGCTATGGAAGGTAACAAAGAAGCTGGTTAAAACACAGGAGAATCAACATTTGGTAATTCCACAAAAATTAGTTGAAAGGGAATCCTGTTAAAATAATATGTATTGCGTAAGCGGTACATTTATTTTTATAAAATATTGAAACGTTTCAATCTGTACTTCATCAGGTATGTCAGTTATTATTTTTTTACACACATTTTGAAACGTTTTAATATAGAAACCCAAAAATATTAAAGGAGGAACAGGAAATGAAAAAAGGTATCGCAGCATTATTATGTGCAACAATGGTATTGGGTCTAACGGCTTGTGGATCTGATACAAAGGAAACGTCCGGAGAGAAAAAGACAGAAGAAACAGCGGCATCAGAAAGTGTGTCATCCTTGGCGTCAGACGAGGCCGTAAAAAAGGCCTCAGAGGAGGGGTGGGAGATTGCCGTAGTGCCGAAGGATTCTACAAACCCATGGTTCGTAAGAATGAATACAGGAGTAGAAGAATTTGCGGATCAGACAGGTGTCAACTGCTACCAGATTGATACAGGTGAAATTGATGCAACGCATCAGGCTCAGATGGTCGAAGATTTGATTGCCCAGGGTGTAGATGCAATTTGTGTGGTTCCTGTAGATGTGCAATCCATGGATGTGGTACTTAAAAAAGCCCAGGATGCAGGAATTGTAGTAATCGCCCATGAAGGCGCAGAACTGAAAAATGTAGACTATGACATCGAGGCTTTTTCGAATGCAGGGTATGGCGCTTTTATTATGCAGAATCTTGCAGAAGCGATGGGAGAAGAAGGTGTGTATACCACTATGGTGGCATCGTTGACAAACGGCTCACATAATGAGTGGGCGGATGCTGCAGTTGAATATCAGAAAGAACACTATCCTAAGATGACTCTGCTGGAAGAAAATCCGCGTGTGGAATCAAATGATAATGGAGACACAGCATACAATGCAGCAAAAGAACTGATTAAGACCTATCCGGATCTGAAGGGTATTTTAGGTACTTCTTCCTACGACGCACCGGGTGTCGCAAGAGCAATCCAGGAGCTGGGACTGCAGGATAAATTCTTTACTACAGGGACAGGCATGCCGGCAGATAATGCGGAGCTGCTTAAATCGGGTATTATTAAATCTCTGACGTTATGGGATCCGGCCATGTCCGGCGAAGCTATGGTTTCACTGGCTTGTAAAGTCCTGGCGGGAGAGAGTATCACAACACCATTAAACCTGAATGTAGACGGATATACAGAGATGTCCGAACGAGAAGGTTCTAAAACCGTACTGGAAGGCCAGGGCTGGATCACAATTGATGCAGACAATGTAGATAGTTTTGGTTTCTAATAAACTTTGAGAATCGGAGCGCCGTTTCGGCGGCGGTTCGATTCTTTTAAAAGCGAAGAGGAGGACGCATATGTCAGAGTGTTTGTTAAAGGCAGAGCATATTCAAATATCATTTGGAAGTGTTCATGCACTCAAAGATGTTTCATTGGAAATCGTTCCTGGAGAAATTCATTGTCTGGCAGGTGAAAACGGCTGCGGGAAATCTACACTTATTAAAATCATCTCGGGTGTACACCAGCGCAGCGGGGGGACCATCGAATTTGATGGGAAAAAACTGGAAAAGATTACACCAATTGACGCAATCAATATGGGGATTCAGGTTATTTATCAGGATTTCTCTTTATTCCCTAATTTGACTGTAGCAGAAAACCTGGCATTAAATTCAGAATTAGCATCAGGCAAAAAAACAATCAGTTGGAAGAACGTAAGGAAAATCGCGGAAGAAGCAATTAAAAAAATCAATATGGATATTGATTTGGATGAAAAAGTAAGCCGTTTATCTGTTGCCCAAAAACAAATGGTAGCAATCAGCAGAGCGCTTATGTTCAATGCAAAATTGATTATAATGGACGAACCAACGACTGCATTGACTAAAAAAGAAGTAGATGCACTATTCAAAATCATATTAAAACTGAAAGAACAAGGGATTGCAATTCTCTTTATCAGCCATAAATTAAATGAAGTATTTGAAATATCAGACCGGTTTACAATCTTTAGAAATGGAGAGATGGTGGCAACTGGAAGAACGGATGAATTAGATGATAAGAAATTTACCTACTATATGACAGGACGTGAATTCGCAGACAAAACTTTTGTTCCTGAAAAGGTGACAGATACACCTATTTTTGAACTAAGGAATCTTTCTTTGGAAGGTTCATTTAAAAATATCAGCCTTACTTTACGGGGCGGTGAAATCCTGGGGATTACAGGTCTTCTGGACTCAGGCCGTACGGAACTTGCGCTGTCTATGTTTGGGCTGAAGCCCGCTACATCGGGGGAGATCATCCGAAATGGAAAACCTGTAAAAATCACAAATCCGAGAGAGGCCATTGCCAACAAAATAGGATATGTACCAGAAGACCGTCTGTCGGAAGGGTTGTTTTTACAGAGATCCATTGGTGACAATATTATTATTTCTGAGATCGATTCTTTAAAGAAGAAAAATGGCCAGTTTGATCTGAAAAAAAGAGATGAAGAAGTAGACCGATGGGTAAAAGAATTCGAGATAAAAACAAAGAATCCGGATAATCCCGCAACCACCTTATCAGGCGGAAACCAGCAGCGCATAGTTTTGGCAAAATGGCTGGCATGTAATCCGGATGTTCTGATCTTAAATGGCCCGACAGTCGGTGTCGATATTGGATCGAAACATGATATTCATGCAATCCTTCAGCGATTAGCCCAAAAAGGCCTGGGTGTTATTATTATTTCTGATGATCTCCCGGAAGTAATACAGAACTGTTCACGCCTTTTAGTCATCAAAGAAGGTTCTATAGTTGCCGAATATGATACTCAGCAGGTAAAAGAACAGATGATTATTGATGCAATGATGTAAGGAGACAGGCGAATGAATAAAAAATTAAAATCAACATTTAAATCCAATGAAATATACATATTTTTCATTATAATTGCGTTAGGAATCTTGGTGCAGATTCGCTCGGGACAGTTTTTTACCGGAAATAATATGGTGGATTTGTTAAGTGCGATGATTGTACCCGGAATGTTTGCGGTGGCGGAATTCTTAGCGATCATTGCCGGAGGCATTGATGTATCTTTTCCGGCATTGGCTTCTCTGTCTGCATATGCATCCACCAGGATTTTGCTGGACCAGAATTATGGCGGCAATGTGGTTCTGGCTTTTGTGATTGCCATGGCGATTGGCGCGCTGTTAGGCGCTGTAAATGGTTTTCTGATTGGTTATCTGAATCTCAATGCTATGATCGTTACATTAGGTACTTCCAGCGTATTTCAGGGATTCATGCAGGGAGCACTGCGGGCAAAACAGTTATCTGTTATACCAGCTGGTATGAAAGAATTTGGGACAAATTCGTTTATCACAGCAACAAACAAAACGAATAACCTGACTTCCATCCTGCCCTACACTTTTATTATTTTGTTGATTGTTTGTGCAGCGATGTTCCTTATCCTGCGGTATACGATTTTTGGACGTGGTATCTATGCGATCGGAGGGAATCCGGTCAGCGCACATACGGTAGGATTCAATGTAAAACGAACAAAATTTTTCATGTATATTATCATTGGCATGATTGCAGCAGCAGGCGGTATCTGCCGTGTATGTATGATGCAGCAGATGCACCCGACCAACATGCTTGGAATGGAAATGAATATTATTGCAGGTGTTGTGCTTGGCGGAGTTGCGCTGACTGGCGGGGCCGGAACCCTGATCGGATGCATACTGGGTACATTTTTGATTATACTGGTTCAGAACTCCATGATTCTCCTGGGCGTGCCGACTACATGGAGTAACGTGTTTGTTGGAATCGTAATTGTTGTGGGCGTGGCATTAAGTGCATACCAGTCTATCAGGACTGAAAAAGCAAAAAGTAAGATGGTAAAGGAGGCAGCATAATGGAGAGAGTAAAATGTTTTTATTCAAAAAACCGGGAAGTGAGCCGTCTTTTTATTATTATGATTGCCTGGCTGATCTTTATGCTGCTGACACAGGCCGGTAAGTTTTTTACAGGTGCAAATTTCCTGACTATGGCAGGACAGTTCCCGGAGTATGGCCTGATGGCATTAGGAGGCATGCTCTGCATGATGACCGGAGGAATTGATTTATCAGTAGTTGGAACAGCCAATATGACAACGATTATCAGTGTCTACGTGCTGAACTGGATTTTTGGTGTAGACGGAACGATGCCGGCAGGCTTCTCTGTTGTGATATTTCTGATTGCCATACTTACCGGCTGTGTGATAGGGGCTTTTAATGGTTTTCTGATTTCGGAATTAAAGGTGCCGCCTATTTTGGCCACCTTAGGAGTAAATCAGCTGATTACCGGTTTGTGTATTGTTATTACAGGGGGGGCGGCTGTATCTTCCTTCCCAAAACAATTTTGCGATATTTTTTCAACGAATTTGTTTGGCATTATTCCGGTTCGTGTAATTGTCTTCATACTGGCGGCTGTTATGATCTGGTTTATGCTGGAGAGAAGTACCTATGGGACGAAATTGAGGTTATATGGATCAAGCGCGCATGTAGCGGAGTTTTCCGGAATAAACACAAAGAAATTAGTTTTTAAAACCTATATGGCTTCGGCTGTTTGTGCCTCTGTAGGCGGTCTGATGATGCTTAGTACATACGCATCTGCAAGAGCAGATTATGGGAGTAATTATACCATGCAGTCAATTCTGCTGATTGTGTTGGGCGGTGTCAGCCCGAATGGCGGGAAAGGCAGATTATCTGGTGTGGCTGCGGCAATCATTCTTTTAAAATTTATAGAATCAGGTATTAACCGTTTCAGAAGCGTTTCCACATACTATGTAACACTGATTTGGGGCGCGGTTTTAATCCTGGCTCTTGTAATAGATTATTTTAGCGCACGTCCTAAAAAAGTAAAATAGTATGGGAGAATAACTATGAGCAGAAAAGTTTTTGGGCAGATTGGCCGGCTTAAAAAAGATAAAATCCAGGAGTATAGAAAGCTGCATATGGATGATGTACATACACCGCATTGGGAAGGGGTGCTGCGCATGATTCATGACTGCAATATACGGAACTACAGAATCTTTATGAAAGATGATTTAGTTTTTGGATATTTTGAATATGTTGGAGACGACTATGAGGCAGATATGGCAAAGATGGAAGCTGATGAAGTAACCAGGCAGTGGTGGAAACTTACGCGCCCCTGTTTTACAGAATATTCAGCTTCCAGTAAGGAAGCATTTTATGAGGACATGGATCAGATCTTTGATTTTGCAGAATAGAAAGTAGAGGCGATTATAATGAAAACAATTAAAGACAAACAGATTCTTGTTGGAGCAGATTTTGCAGGATTTCCATTAAAGGAGGCAGTTGTAGCTCATTTGAAGGAATATGGATGGACCGTAACAGATGTAGGGGTTCAGTCTGAGGATGACAGTAACACAGAATTAATGTTTCACAGAATTGGACTTCGTGTTGGTTCCATGATATCGGAAAGAGAATTTGAACGCGCATTAATTTTTTGCGGAACTGGGATGGGGATCCATATTGCGGCTAGCAAGTGTCCGGGGGTATTTTCCGGCGTGGTGGAAAGTGTACCGGCGGCACTTCGTGCGATTACAGGGAACGGAGTAAATGTACTGGCAATGGGAGCCTTTTATGTAGCACCTAAGATGGGATGTGATATTGCAGATGCGTATCTGAGTAATAATCTGGGTGATGGGTATGAGTGGTGGCCCAATTTTTATGAATTTCATAAACTTGCGTGTGATGAACTGAACAGCTTTGATTATAACAGATATAAAGAAAGCGGGTATAAACTTGAACATTTGGGAGATTATCCTTTAGAGCTGATGCAGGATCCGAGGCTTTTCGGCTGCAGGTAGAAATGAGAAAAATTATATACTTTAGAACAATAGAAAAGGTTTGATATGCTCCCTTCCGGGCAGCAAGTTGAAGTAATAAGGACTTGCGCTTGGGAGGGAGCATATTTTATGGGAAGAAATAGCAGGGGAGCGGCAGAGAGTATAAAAATACACCCCTAAAGTATAAAAAACGACTCTTATAAGGCAACTGGAATCCGTATATAATAGATTCAGGATATCCGAAGAAGAAACTCATTTAGCAGTGAAAAAGTGAAAAGTACGTGGGAGGGTTCATCATGAAAAGAAGATTAAAAAAATTGGCCGCTTTTGGTTTGGCAGCAGTTATGACAACTGGTTTGCTGGCAGGCTGCGGCAACGGACAGGCCGGCAGTGAGAAAACAGATTCCAAGGAAGCGGATAAGTCAGCAAAAAAAGAGACTACGCTGGAGGTCGAGGTTATCTATACGGGTCAGCCGTTGGATCAGTTCCGGGAAGTTCTGGATGGATTCACAGAAGAGACAGGAATTGGAATTGAATTGGTTACACCGGGTTCAGATTATGAGGCTGTTATGAAAACAAGGATGGCATCCGGAGAAATGCCGGATGTTTTTGTGACACACGGCTGGTCTATTGCAAGGTATAAGGAATACCTGACAGCCTTGAATGACGAAGAGTGGTACGACAGAATTGATGATCCGGTTCTGCCGATTATTTCTGACGAAGACGGCAGCATATACGTACTGCCTGTCAGCCAGGTGACAAACGGTGTTGTATATAATAAGACAGTGCTTGAGAATGCGGGAGTAAATGTCGGCGATATCCGCACTATGGACGATTTTAAAGATGCCTGTGAGAAGATTAAAGCTTCCGGCGTTACCCCATTTTTTGTGGGAGGAAAAGACACCTGGACTGCAGCGGTTCTCTATAATGCGATGGCGCCGGCATTTTATACCACAGAAGGCTGTAAATACCCATCAGGTGAGGAACTGAAAGATGGAACCTTCGACTGGGATACAAAAGGAAGCTGTGTTTTGGAAGAAATCGCAGATATGGTACAGGCTGGTTACTTTAACAAAGACCTTGTTACGGCTGATAATGCGGCAACCCTTACAGCTTTGGGTGAAGATGCCTGTGGATTTAGTACCGAGGTTGAGATTGTGAAAGTGTTAAACGTAGCTCCGGATGCACAGCTTGGGATTATGCCGATTCCGTGTACGACTGAGGAGGGCAAATCCCAGTATATGATTGGGGAAGGAAGCTGCTTTGGAATCTGGAAAGATACAGAAAAGATGGATGAAGCAAAACAGTTTTTAAATTACCTTGCAAAACCGGAAGTGGCAGACAAGATCATGGAATTGGACGGGGGACTGCCTGCTCTTAAGGATATGAATACGGAAAATGTAAGCTACAAGGCATTTTCAGAAAGCCAGGAAATCTTTGAAGGTGATATCTTCTACGATAATCTGTTTGACCGGGAATATTTCCCAAGCGGAATGTTTAATGCAGATGCCGATGCAGTGATCGAGGTATTTATGGACCCAACTGAAAAAGGGATTAACGCCGGACTGCAGCATTTAAAGAGCACGTTCCAGGATAAATATGTAGCAGCAGAGTAAGCGATGTAAAGGAGTGAAACCAAAGTGAGGAAACGAGCAGTAAAAATGAGCTGCTTTTACATTCCGGCCATTTGTCTGATTTTGTTTTTTGTGGTGAGGCCCTTTTGTGAAACGGTTTATGTATCTTTGTGTAAGTGGAATGGGTATTCGCCGGAAAAAATCTTCATAGGACTTGAAAACTACAAGGAAATGTTTTCGGACAAGCGTCTCCTGACGGCATTTATCAATACACTCATATACGGTTTTGTGTCCACTGTGCTTCAGAATATCATCGGATTGGGGGCGGCATTGTTTGTCAATTCCCGTTTTAAGGGCAATAACCTGATCCGTGTGGTGATCTATATGCCGATTATGATATCAAGCCTGATTATGGGGTACATCATGTATTTCTTTTTAACCTATGACAATGGTGTGCTCAACGACATTCTGGGGGTATTTGGCAAGGGGGCAGTGGATTGGCTGGCAGACGGAAGGAATGGAGTTCTGTTTATTACCATAATTAACACCTGGCAGTACGCGGGATATTGTATGATTATATACCTTTCCGGGCTTCAGAATATCTCGAAAACATATATTGAGGCGGCAGAAATTGATGGAGCAGGCTCATTTGCACGTTTCCGGTACATTACCCTGCCCATGCTGATTCCGGCCATCACAAGTGCTGTGATGATCGACCTGATCGGCGGACTGAAAATATTTGACGGCATTATATCATTAACAAACGGCGGGCCGAATTACAGCACACATTCGATGATGACGTATTTGAACAGCCAGTATTTTCTGGCGGAGAAAGCGGGTTATGCATCTGCCATAGGTATTACCACTTTTGTTATGATTATGGTGGTCGCTCTGTACAGCAATCACTATTTAGAGAAAAAGAGTATAGAAGCGTAAAGAAAGCGGGACGGTTAACAGATGAAAACAGGAACATTAAAAAAACAGATCAAACAGAATTGGTGGAAGTATCTAGTGGCGGCCGGCATTTTGATTATTTATCTGCTTCCGATTTATGTTGTAGTAGTTACATCCTTAAAACCTATGACAGATCACACGTCCAGGCTGCTGCCGCCCATGGAACTTCATTGGGAGAATTATATCAGGGCATTTCAAAACAGCAACATATTGAATGCCATTAAAAATTCCTTTATTATTACAGTTGGAACAGTTATGATTGTAGTGATTGTGGGCTGCCTTGCAGCTTATCCCATGGCGAGGAATAGAAACCGTCTCAGTAAGACCATGAAGACTTTTGTGCTGGGCGTGATGATGGTGCCGGGAATGTCTATGGTTGTAGGTATTTATTCCACCCTGGTCTCGATTCACGCGATTTCTACCTACTGGGGAATTATCGCGGTAAGTGCGGCGTTTGGACTGCCGGTGTCCATTTATATGTACAGTAACTTTATTATGGCAATCCCGACGTCTCTGGACGAAGCAGCCTATATGGATGGCGCCGGAATTTTAAGGACATTTTTTCAGATCATCCTTCCGCAGCTGAAGCCGGTGACGGCCACGGTTGTGCTGATGCAGGCGGTTTCAACCTGGAATGAATATGGATATTCCCTCTATATTCTGCAGAAGAAGGAAATGTATAATGTCACTCTGACCGTAAAGCAGTTTTTCGGGGAGCAGATGAAGGACTTAAACGGTGCAGCTGCCTGTGCGGTGATTGCGATTGTTCCGGTGGTGATTGCCTATTTATTTTTACAGAAATATTTTATCCAGGGCAGCCTGGACAGTGCGGTAAAAGGGTAGGGAAGAGGAAAGTGTTCCTATCCATGAGCCGTCACAATGAGACACGATACAAGGAGTAAATAAGATGAAAAAAATTGCATTTATAGGCGCAGGCAGCGTTGTATTTACCAGAAGCTTAGTGCGGGATCTGATGACGTTTCCGGCATTTCAGGATGCCACGATAGCCCTGATGGATATTGATGACGAAAAACTGATGTATGCAGCAAAATCTGTGGAAAAAATAATTGGATCAGGGAACTATCCAGCTAAAGTAATTTCTACCAAAAGTCGGATTGAGGCTCTTAAGGATGCCGACGGCGTTGTCAGTACCATCAATATAGGAGACCTTGATGTCTGGGCAAATGATATTACGATTCCCAAGAAATACGGTGTAGACATCAATGTGGGGGATACGAGGGGACCGGCCGGAATCTTCCGGGCGATGCGGACCCTGCCGGAGATGCTTGCTATCTGTAAGGATATTGAAACCTACTGTCCCGGGGCCATATTTTTGAACTATACCAATCCAATGGCAATGCTGTGCAGAGGGATGCAAGGCGAAACAAAGGTAAATGTGACGGGACTCTGCCACAGTGTACAGGGAACGGCAGAAATGCTGGCGAAGTGGATCGGAGCCGATATGGAGGATATTACATATACTTGTGCCGGCATCAACCATCAGGCCTTTTATCTGGATTATAAATGGAAGGGGGAGGATGCATACCCTCTGATTAAACAGGCGGCAGAAGAGCATTATCAGGAGGAGATCGTGCGAAATGAGATGCTCCGCCATCTTGGCTATTATGTGACAGAGTCCAGCGGACATGCCTCAGAGTATGTGGCCTGGTTCCGCAAACGTCCGGATCTTATTGAAAAATACTGTACTCACGGAACAGGCTGGAACCCCGGACACTATTTCATGGTGAAGGACGAGTACGAAAAAAGAGAACATACCTGGAAGAAAGAATTTTTGGAATGGGCCGACAATCCGGTCAATCTGAAACGTGGAAATGAGTATGCCGCGAATATTTTCAATGCCATGTTTGGTGATGGCATGCTGTATAAATTCAACGGGAATGTAAGAAACTTCGGGCTGATTGACAACCTTCCGGAAGGCTGCTGTGTGGAAGTGCCGGTACTTGCCTCCAAAGGTACGCTGGAGCCGATTCATGTAGGTCCGCTGCCTTCTCATCTCGCGCTTTTAAATAATGTGAGCGCCAGAATCGAAGAGCTGGCTGTAGAAGGGGCAATTACCGGAGATCCGCAGAAGATCTACCAGGCCTGCTATTTTGACCCATTGACGTCCGCAGTCTTAAGCCTTGCAGAGATTAAGTCTATGGTGAGGGAAATGTTTGAAGCAAATAAAGAATATCTGCCGCAATTCAAATACTACGAATAAATATAGAGGAGATTATAGAATGACATTTCGTGAGAACGTACTGGCAATCCTGCATTATGAAACATTTGAACACTTCCCGGTAGTTTCCTTTGGATATTGGGAAGAAACCTTGGACAAATGGGCGCAGGAAGGCCACATTACCCGGGAAGAGGCAGAAGGATACCGCAGGGAAGGGGACAATTCCCCCGCTGATAAGTCTGTCATGAAGCGGTTGGGATTCGATTTTATCTGGAATTCCTGTCTAAGCGCAAAAAATCAGATGTTCCCAGCCTTTGAAAAAAAGATTCTGGAAGAAAAACCAGATGGCAGCAGGATTGTAAGGGATGAGCAGGGACTGATTGTTCTGGAAAAACCGGACACCATTTCAATTCCGGCGGAAATTGGAACCTCCCTTATGGACCGGGGGGCATGGGAAGAACTTTATCTGCCAAAACTTCAGTGGAAGGAAACACGGGTGGACCGGGAATTTTTCAGAAATATTTCTTCTCAGGACAGTAGGGAAATCCCCATCGGCCTGCACTGCGGCTCTCTGATTGGGTATATGAGAAATCTGCTGGGGGTTGAGCAGTTAAGCTATCTGTATGTGGATGATGAGGACCTGTATGTGGAGATCATTGACACTATCGCAGAACTGGGGTATCAATGCCTGGAAGAGGTCTTAAAGACAGGAGCGGAATTTGATTATGCTCATTTCTGGGAGGATATTTGTTATAAGAATGGCCCGTTGGTTACACCAACCGTCTTTGAGGATTATGTGGCTCCTCATTATAAAAAGTATACGGCATTGCTGAAGCAGCATGATATTGACATCGTTTCTGTGGACTGTGATGGGTGTATTGACCGGCTGGTACCTATCTGGCTTGAGAACGGGGTTAATACCATGTTTCCCATTGAGGTGGGTACCTGGAATGCAAGTATTGGGCCATGGAGAGCACAGTATGGCAAAGAGCTCCGCGGCGTGGGCGGCATGAACAAGACGGTATTTGCCCGTGATAATAAGGCGGTCGACGAGGAGATAGAGAGGTTAAAGCCGCTGATTGAACTGGGAGGATATATCCCATGTCCGGACCATAGAATTGCGCCGGATGCTAAGTTCGAGGTGGTTCAATACTACTGTGAGAAAATGCAGAATTTGAAATTATAAAGAATGGGGCGCAATGGGGTCTGACCCCTTTGCGTACCATTTTCTGAATATTCTGAACATTTTCAGGGAGGGCATAATGAAAAAATATTCTTTGAAGGTATCTTTGTACCGGGCATTTGCCAGTTCTGTGCTTATGCCCTTCATTGTAATCAGTTTTATTTTATTGAACTTTTTTAACCATCAACTCTTAAACAGCTACAATACAAACAATAGGATTATTCTTCAGACTCTTACAAATCAGCTGGACAGTTCCCTGCAGAATGGAGAGCATTTTTTTCTGCAGTATTTGGCTGACACGAATATTGCCAGGTTTTATCAATATGTTAATAACAATAGAATTGATGCGTCGCAGGAGAATTTGTATGGTTATATCCGATATTCGGTCAAGTACAGAAGCGCATTGAATAAGTATCTGACCGTGTCGGACCCGATTCACAGAGGCATTGGATTTTTGCCGGAAAATGCGAATAAGGGAAATTTCTTTTATTTGAATAAGTATGGAGGATCAATCCTGCGGTATGAGGAGAATGCAGAGCCGTTGTATGAAGAGCTGACAAAGCTGTTATCTGGCGAGGTGAGATTTTTCCCCGGCAGCCTTATGTCCAAAAGTGAGGAATATCAAGAAGAGCAGCCTGTCTTTACCATGCTGTGTCCGGTGAGCAATCTGGAAACGGCATCCCGGCAGGGATATGCGTTTTTGGAACTGTCTCAATCAGTATTTTCAGACCTGAATGAAAAAATTACGCTGCCTGAGGGCGCTGGACTGGTTATTTATTTTCCAGACGGGACTCCGGCCTATGCCACAGAGGAAAGGTTTATCACAGAGCAGGATGATATGGAGGACACGAAAGAACTCATGGGCAGGAAGGTGAAGATAGAAGGAGATATACATTATCTGTACCATATGAAGGAGGAGAAATATGGGTTCCAAATTGATTATGTGCTGCCTCACAGCACCATATTAAGGGAGGCTAACCATACCTCATTTGTGATCCTGCTGTTTTGGTTTTGTGCTATGGCAGCGGCATTTTTTATTTTTATGAATTTAAGCCGCCGTATATCTGTCTCCACGGAAAGGATTGTCTCGTATATCCAGAAGTACCGGTTGGGAGATGAGGAGAGCAGCGGGAATATGCCTGCAATCCCTATAGAGGAGTTTTCGGAGATTTCTCTGGCAATGACGGAAATGACAGAGCGGATCACGGATCTTGTACAGCACGAGTATATCTGGAAAATGAATCAGCAGATGGCGGAATATAAGGCTATGCAGGCGGAAATTAATCCTCATTTCTTCTATAATGTAATGAACTCCCTTCAGGCGTTGAACCGGATCGGAGATACAAAAAATCTGGAAAAGGGGATTTTAAATCTTTCCCGGATGTTTCGGTATACCTGTGAACCGGGATATGATTCTACGGTTCAGAAGGAGTGCCGGTTTATCGAGAGCTATCTTATGCTCGAAAAGATCCGGTTTGAAGAGCGTCTGTATTATGACATTCAAGTGGAAGAACAGCTTCAGGACTTCTCTATTCCTAAACTTTTACTTCAGCCACTGATTGAAAACGCCATGCGGCATGGTATGGCACAGGATGGCAGCTCTTTAAGTATTGTGCTGCAGGTCTGCCAGGTAGAGAGTAAAAATGGGATGGCTTTTGTATGGATTCAGGTAGCGAATGACGGCATTCCATATAATGAACAGGACATCTGTACCAGGGAGCGGGTGGGAATTACAAGTGTGCGGGACCGCCTTTGTATTACGTATCCGGACTCTTTTTTCTGGTATGATAGAAAAGGAAGGTTTCAGACGGTCTGTAACCTGTTGATTGCAAAAGAAGAATAACTGTTACAAAAATCTATTATAGGGGGGAAGGCAGAGGTGAGTTATGAAGATCTTAATAACAGATGATGAGAGGCTGATAAGGCTTAGTTTATTGTCTATGCTGGAGGAATTGTATCCGGGGGTGCATCACATTTCACAGGCAAAAGACGGGGAAGAAATGATCCGTATGGTGGAAAAGGAATTTTATGATATTGTATTTCTGGATATTAATATGCCCAAAATCAATGGGCTGGACGCCCTGGAGGTATGCCGCAAAAAGTCGCCGGAGACTCAGTGGTGCGTTCTGACCGGATATGCGGAATTTGAATATGCGAAACGGTCGATCGGCCTTGGAGTCAAGGAATATCTGCTGAAACCTTTGGATATTGATCAACTGAAACAGCTTATGGAAGGTCTTATGAAAGAAAAGCAGGAAAAGCTTCAGAACCAGAATCAGCTGTTTGAAAACAGGGTAAGCCGGGCTTTTGCCCTGGCAGATATGGCAGGTGGGATTAAGCAGATGCAGCCTGCGGGAAAGGACAGCGTTTACAGCATATATATATTCTTCCTGGATACGGATGAAAATAAAAAGAGGCAGGAAATGTATGCAAAGCTGTATGAAAACCTTTCGGACTATTTGAAAAAAAATATAGAGTGCGGGGACCGCTATGCTTTGTTTTTCCTGCAGACCAGTGAACTATGTCTGATCATAGAAGGAAGAGAATATATGAAGCTGCATTCTTATCTGCGCCACCATCGGGATGTATTTGACACAGATGCGAGAATCGCAGCTGTGTGGGCGGCGGCAAAGGATTTTAAGGAGCTGTATATGGATAAACAGGTTATGCTGGCGCTTTCAAACGTGCGTATACTTGAGGAAAACTATAAGACGATAACCTTGCAAGAGTTAAATGAGCAGAGCAATTTGATGGAAAAGCAGTACTTATGTGAAAAAATAGAAATGCTTACGGCTAGTTATATGACAGGAAATTACGCAATGGCAAACGAATTGCTGCAGGAAATGGAGCGGGAGGATGGTCTGAAAGACAGTTTTCAAAAAATAGACAGCCGCCCACTGCGCTCCTATTTATCCGTGGTCTGGAAAAGCAGTTTTGAGGGGGAAGAATATGCAGATCTGCTCCGGCAATTCCAAAATCTTCTGCAAAATGCTATGTGGGATCATAACAGCGAAAATCAGGATATTGTACAGCAGATTAAGGAGTATGTGGCGGCTAATTATATGAATGACGTGACCATAGCGGAGATGGGGAACCGTTTTGATATTAGTCCGTCTTATATCAGCAGGATATTCCGGAACAAAACGGGGGAGAAATATATTGATTTTGTTACGGGGGTAAGGATGAAGAAGGCTATGGAGCTTATCCGGATGAGCCCTGCTTTATCGGTTAAGGAAGTAGCCGAACGTGTGGGATATATCAGTGAGAAGCATTTTTCCAAGACCTTTAAAAAATATTTTGACTGTCTGCCCTCGCATGCGGCAAAAGAATAAACAGTCTCTTAAGGAATACAAAAGATGTTGCAGAGTGAAAAACAAAGTTGCAGAATGAAAGCATATGTGCTATACTAAAAACAACAAACAGAACAAACGTTCCGAGGAGGCAGTTTTATGGCAAAGACAGAATTTCATGAACGGCTGGCGGGGTACCGGGCGGAAAGGGGCCTCACACAGACACAGATGGCGGAAAAGTTGGGAATTTCCAGATCAACCTATGCAAACTACGAAGTGGGAAAGCGTACCCCGGATTTGTGGATGCTGATCAAAATTGCAGATGTGTTTACCTGTTCACTGGATGAACTAGTGGGGCGGGATACTGCGATATCGAATACAGAAACCGTCTGTCCGACGGTAGTTCGCGAAACGGCATCTAGTTATGGTCCGTCAATAGGGCGTGAACCAATGTCCGGTAATCCGTCCACGATGAGGGAATACATGTCCGGCTATTATGCAGAACTGCAGACAGAAAAGCTGAATCGTCCGAATTCCCTAGAAAGGCGCAGGTGCCGCAGAGAGAAAAAGGGGCTGGGAAAAGGACTGGCAATTGGCGAGCAGGACTTTCGCAAACTGCGTGAGCTGGGGGGCTACTATGTAGACAAGACCATGCTGGTGGAACAGTTTTTGGATTCTTACGAGAATGTGGTTTTGATTACCCGTCCGAGACGGTTTGGAAAGACACTGAACATGTCTATGATGGCGGAATTTCTGGACTGTACGAAGGACGCGGAAAAGATTTTTGAAGGAACAGCGATTGCGCAGACGGAGACCTGGGAAGACCGGAATCAATATCCTGTGGTGTATTTATCCTTTTTGAATGTGAAAGGGGATGTGGAAAAAGGATTTTGGGGATGGCTGGTAAATGTACTGCTGGCAGAATATGAAAGATACCGGTTTGCTTGGGAAAGCGGGCAAGTGTCCGAAGCGTGCCGGAAAAGCGTGGAACAACTGCTGGAGGTTCTGTGGGAAATTAAGAGCGGCGAGATACAGAAAAAGTATGATATCACCGGAGCGATCCAACTGCTTTGCCAGGTATTGGAAGAGTACTTTGAACAGAAGGTATTCCTGCTTATTGATGAGTACGACACTCCGTTTATTGCTGCAAATGTGGGTGGTTATTTTGAGGAGATAAGAGGGGTTCTGGCTCAATTATTGTCATCTGCACTGAAGGGAAATCCGTATCTTGACAAAGCATTTTTGACAGGAATCCAGCGTGTGGCAAAGGAAAATATTTTTTCCGGGCTGAATAACCTGCTGGTCAGTACAGTTAATGATGCAGAGTATGCCCAATATTTTGGATTTACAGAGGAAGAGACGGCGGAGCTTTTGAATTACTATCATCTGGAATTGACAGAAGAGGTCAGGCAGATGTACGATGGCTACCACATTGGCGATGTAGATTTGTATAATCCCTGGTCGATCTGTATGTATGCACTTCGGAAGCGCCTGGATCCCTTTTGGGTAAACACCAGTGAAAACAGTATGATCTGCAATGCCATGGATCACTGCGGAGAGGACTTTCGGGAAGACTATGAGCAGCTGATTGAGATGGGAACTGTGACGACGAAGGTGGAACTGGAAAGTTCATTTTACGAAGAGGCAAGTACAGCATCACTTTGGGGATTGTTAATTAATGCCGGGATGGTGACAGTGAAAGAAAAAACAGATAGAGGGATGTGTAAAATTCGAATTCCAAATCATGAGGTTGGGAGGGCATTTGAAGATTTGACAGCACATCATTTAGGTGTATCGGGGAGCAAACTGTCACAACTGGGGGATACGCTTTGTCTGGAAAAGCTGGACGTATTTGCAGATGTATACCGACGTATCTTGCTTGAGCTGCCGTCCTATCATGATTTGAAGGACGAGAACAGCTATCATATGATGGTGCTGGGAATGTGTTCCTGTCTGTATGGCGAGTATGAGATCAAGAGCAACCGGGAGAGCGGTAAGGGAAGAAGCGACCTGATTCTGAAAAATATGACCGGAAAGTATGCCCATTACATACTGGAATTTAAATACACAAAAGAAGAGTCACAGAATCTGACCGGGCTTGCGGAAGAAGCGATCCGGCAGGTGAAAGAGAAAAGGTATGATGCGGGGATGAAGGGGAAGATCTTCTACATCGGGCTGGCACACCGGGGAAAAGAAGCGGAAGTGGTTTGGGAAGAAGTGTAGAAGGCCGCAGGAAGATCCACTAGGGACAGAAGGTAAAGAGAGGACAGGTGAACACAGATAGACTGCAGGAGTTTGATTTGTGGCAAAAGGACATGGGTATGGTGTTAAGGAAGAGATCAAATTTTATATTTCCCTGCATGACTTAGATGAAGAGCGGAAAATATAAAAAGTAATGCCTGGATAAACCAAAGATACCGGTGGATTTAAATGAAATCCAGCAGGAACAGCAGACGTGGCGGAATATTATCAGGTATGGGCGAAAGCACGGGAAGAGGGACAAGGCAGCTTTAGATGCTGCCTTGTCTTTTTGTAGGATTGGAAACAATAGTTGAAGATATAAATGGTTAAGCTTTAAACATATGCAGGCACAATTTAAAATGAAGGATATTCACTTATCGAATGCGAATAGGAATGGAATCATCTAATTTATCTCCGAAATCATTCTAAACTCCGTAGGAGACATACCGGCTATTTTTTTAAATGTATTAGAAAAATAGCTAACATCGTTAAAACCAACGGCCATGGCAACATCCCGTAATCTTAAGGAATCATCCTTTAAAAGTTTCTTCGCCTTTTCGATCCGTAACAAAGTTAGATGTTCAGTGACAGATTCTCCCGTTTCTTTTTTGAATAAACGGCTAAGATAACTGGCATTCAGACCAACAGCGTCTGCAATATCGGTAAGCCCAATCTGCTCATTATAGTTGTTTTCAATAAATTGTACCGCCTTTTTTATGGGGAGATTCTGGCTGTGTGAGGGGGAAGATGTATTATTTTCATCGCTGTAAAACAGGATTTTCTTATCACTTTTCGCATTATGTTTGAAACAATAACAGCATTCAAGGTAAGCTGTATTCAGCTCCGTGATAGAAGAATGCGGTGTACTGATCGCAGCTTTTAATCTGTATTCAGGGTAACTTTCTGCAAAAGTAAAAATCTGATTTAAGGAGGGCACGATGGGTGTATGCGCGAGTTTCCTTGTGTCATTTAAAACAATACACAAGTATCTTGAATGTACCGGAAAAATAACCGGTTTTACAGAGGCGAAAATTCCTCTGAGAAATCGAGCAATTGTGTTGATAAAATCTTCTTTAAGCTGGGCGGAGTCGCCAATAATGCGAATCTTTATGAGAATACAGTAAAAATCAGTGCCGGATACCTGATAAAGCCGTGATTTTTCAATAATTTCATCCGGTGAAAGCGGAACATCGTAGACAAGATCCTGGTAGAATTTTATCTGAAGCTCTTCCTGATTTTTGATAATTGTCTCCTGAATACTGTCAAACTGACGCTGCTTTTTTTGCTCCTCCTGTATGGCACTGATTGCCCTGCGGACAGCATTTTCTATCTTACTTAAGGGGTTGTCCTTTAATATAAAGTCGAATGCCCCATGACGCAGAGCCTCCTGGGCATACTTAAAATCTGAATATCCGGACAGGATGATTAATTTGGTGGAAGGGGCATATTTCCGGACATACTCTGCTAACTCTAAGCCGTTTTTTCCCGGCATCCGGATATCCGTAATTATAATATCCACACAGGCTGTCTGGAGAAATTCGACAGCTTCCAGCCCGTCGGATGCTGAGTGGGCAATCTGACAATCCAGACCCTCCCAGTCTATAAAAGTGCTGATCCCTTCCCGGATAATTAATTCATCATCTACAATCATGATTCGATACATAGAACATCCTCCTTTAAGCTCTGTCATGACAGCGGCAGTTTGACAGATATTGTAGTTCCCGCGCCCGGGGTGCTGTCAATGGTTATTCCATATTGTTCTCCATAGGTGTATTTTAAGCGTAAGTGTGTATTGATCAGACCGATGTGGTGTCCTTTTCCCTCGGATTTAGATAACGCAGAAGCATCTGGTTCGTTCAGCCGTCTAATTAGCTCTTCTGGGTGAAAACCAATACCATTATCAATGATTTGGAGCAGCATTTCCTGATCATCTGTGATATCTCCTGTAATCAATATTGTGCCTTCCTCAACCTTATTCTCCAAACCATGGACAACTGCATTTTCAACAAGTGGCTGAAGGCAAAGCTTCAGGATGAAATGGTCCATCAATTTTGTATCTACATCAATATCGTAAGATAGTTTTGGACCAAAGCGCACCTTCTGTATCTGCAGATAGTACCGGACATTCTGAAGCTCTTCCTGCAAAGTAATAAACTTTGTTGCGGGTGTATAAATATTGGCATTTAGTAAGCTGCTGAGTGCCGTAATCATCTCGTAACATTCCATATCCTGGTTTGCCCGGGCTTTCCAGCTGATTGACAGCAGTGTATTAAACAGAAAATGCGGGTTAATCTGCGCCTGAAGTGCTTTCAGTTCACTTTCTTTTAAGAGGACTTCATTGGCATACTTTTCATTTAAAAGCTTCTTGATCTGAGAGGACATCGTGGTAAAAGCCGTACTTAGGTTATCAAGTTCTGTAATCCCGTATACTGGCAGGGTCTGTGAATAGTCGCTTTGACTTAACCGCGTCATCCGTTTAATCAGTAAGTTAATATATCTGCTTACATACCGGGAAACTGCAAGGGCAAATACGATAACAAGCAGCAGCAGGCAGATAAAGATAACCAGATATCCTCTTAATTGACTATGAAGCTCCTGATAGATGGGATCCAGAGGAATCAGTACGCAGGCAGTAAGCGGATAATTCGTTAAAGTTTTCGTTTTGGCCAGATAGTTCCCCGAATCTTCCATCATCTGTTTCAAAGAGACCCCATGAACGGTTAAATTGGATATGGTTTTGCCCTGGAGCTCTTTTTTGCTGCTCATGATGACAGTACCTGATTCATCAAAGGCAAAACAAAGCGTGTCCGTGTACTTATCAAAGTCGTTGAAATTGGACATGAGTGATTCCTCGCTTAATTGGAAACTGAGCAGGCCTCTAAAAGCGCCGTCGGGATACCCATAATAGTCACGTATATAAAACAAGCTTCCGGAGTCATCCCGGGAATGCAGCAGGGTATGGATTCTTTCGGCACCCAGTGATTTACTGAGTGCTTCCCAATTTTCGGTAATCATGTTTAGAGAGGAAGAGTCCTCCTGACCGGGATGAACGCCATATTTCGGGTTACCTATATAATGATACGTATTAAAATCATTCGTAAGGGTAATTGAAGTCAGGATATTTTCGTTCCAAATCGTAGAGTAAAACATCATTTTCGTAAGGCGCTCATCGACAGATTCATTGAATGTGGTTTCATTGCCTGGAAAGATATAATTGTAAAGCTCGGGGTTAATTACCGGATCGCTGATGATGGAGTAATATGTATTCTTTACAGAGAGCAAAGTAGAGTCAAGAGAGCTGAAGGAGCTTTCTGCAGAGGAGCCGATATTTCTCTCAATTGTGTCAAAGGTGCTATTCCTCAGAGTTGCATAGAAGTAAACACCTGCAATCATACAGGGAGTAATCATACATAAGGAAATAATAAGGGTTATTATAACAAAAAGCGATACAGGTTTTTTTGAATGCAGCAGCAAATTGGACACCCCCATAAAAAGTAAAAATATTACATAATATAAAAATGTTTTACATGTTTCCAGATCAAAAGCATTATAATGTAAAAAATATATAAAAACAAGTAAAATCCACTGATTTATTTATAGATTATGCTGAGATATAATGAACTCATCAAAAATCAGAAAACAAAAAGGAGAAAAGGAATATGAAAGTAAAACGAATCATATCGTTAATGCTAGCATTTAGTATGGTGGCAGGATTAACGGCTTGCGGTGGGGAAGCAGGAGGAAAAGCAAAAAAGGAAGAAGGAAAGGTAAGTATTACAGTTTTTAGTGAATGGGTAGGGGCACATCCGTATGCAAAGTATTTCGCAGAGAGGGTGGAAAGCTTCGAGGAAGCCCATCCGGAGATTGATGTAAATGTTGAAGAGATTGCAGGTTCTACTACGGCCAATATGGATGCCAAATTAAAAGTACAGGTTTCATCAGGAGAACTCCCGGATGTATTCTATACTAATGACCAGAGCATTATCGATCTGGCCAAAAAGTCAAACTTACTTTATGACTTTAAGGAAAAACTGGATGCAGATGCCGAATTGAAGGATGAGCTGGATATGGAGGACATTGCATCATGGAATGAGGGGTCGGATCAGGTATATGGCATCTGCTCCCATAAAGACTTTTTCGGGTTTTTCTATAATAAGGAAATTCTAAAGGCAGCTGGTTATGAAAAATTTCCAGAGAGCTGGGATGAGCTTTATAAATTATGTGAAAAATTAAAAGAAGATGGAATAGCTGCTATGTCTCTGGAAACAAAGACAGCATGGTATTCAAGCCTTACACTTCTGGCAGCACTGGCCAGTGGAAGCGAAGAAGGGCAGGAGATGGCGAAGACGGTTGGGCTTACTGATTACAACACTCCGGAATTCATAGAAGCGGCGTCACAGCTCCAAAAAATGTTTATGGAATATTCAACAACAGATGCTCCGGGCTCGGATATTAGCGTTGCTTTAAATAACTTTACAAGCGATAAAACAGCGATTGTTTTGGATGGGGCTTGGAGGATTGCTGAACTAACGGAAGCTATGGGAGATAAGGTAGGAGAAGCATATCTTCCGGGCAAAGGGGCTGTATCTTACCCAGGGTATGCATGGTTCTCCGGCTCCAAGGATGAGAAGACGGCTGCGGCGTCCTATGAATTTATTAAGTGGTTTAACAACAAAGAGGATCAGACCATCCGTCTGGAACAGCTAGGTTTGATTCCGGCCTCTGTAAATATTGATTATGATTCTTTGGAACTGTCACCACTAATGATGGAGATTTTGGATATGAAAAACGAAGTTAATTATACAGTAAGCTCCTGTTGGAGAGTATACCCTGCCGCAGTGACCGCTATTATTCCTCAGGAACTCGCTGCATTGGGAACAGGACAGAGTACGCCTGAACAGTTTGCAGAGAATTTAACAAATGCATCAAACTAAACGTATCCCTGCAGGAGGAGTGTAACAGTTCAGGCGGGCCTGAACTGTTACAAATCCAGCCCATTGTAATTCGCCTGCGGCGATGGGGTACTGTGCGCCGGTGGCGCACGTTTAGTACGGATCGAAGCGGAGCGGAGATAGGCTGCCTGCAACCACCCTGTTTTCGTACGGTCTGCTCAGTAAATACGCAGACCTGTCTGAACTGTTACGGAGGAGCATCTATGAAATCAAAAAAAACTAAAATCTGGCTTGCAGCCTTTTTGGCTCCTACGCTGATCCTCTTTTTGGGGTTTTACGCATATTCCATTCTTACGGTGGGAATTACCGGATTTACAGATTGGAAGCTGGGGGAGCCCATAAGGTTCGCAGGTGCCGATAATTTTATAAAAATGTTTCAAGATTCCACTTTCCATATATCCTTAAAAAATACAATGGTATGGATGGTGCTGCATTGGGTCATATTAGTTGGAACCAGCCTTTTGGTGGCATTGGCAACGTTAAAAAAGTCACGCTTATCAAAAGCCGTGAGAGTAATCTATCTAATACCGAAAATGATGCCGCTGGCAGTGATCGGTTTTTTATTCTACTTCATGTTTAATCCATCTATCGGGCTCGTAAATGATTTCATTCGTAAAATAGGATTTGAGGATTTTAATGTAAACTGGTTTCAGGACGCAAGGACTGCATTTTTGGCGGTTACGGTGACGACTATTTTCTATGGGGGAGTTTTTATGCTGCTTATTTCTTCAGAGATAGCAGCAATACCCACAGAAGTATATGAGTCGGCAAAAGTAGACGGAGCTACGGAATCCCAAATCAACAGATTAATTGTGATGCCGTTGATCAAAAACATAGTGGGAACATGCCTGATTCTTGCAACGGTAGACTGCCTGAAAACGTTTGAAGTCATATATTTGACTACGAACGGAGGCCCGGGTGATTTGACAATGAATCTGCCGGTTATGATTTTCAGGACCGCAATGAATAATTCCAATTATGGATATGCCAATGCAATCGCATTTGTGACGATTCTGATTGGGGCAGCAGCAATGCTGTTAATTACAAAAGTGTTCCGTATAGGAAAAGATTAAGGAGTAGTTATGAAGGCAGAACAAATCATTGGAAAATTAGGAAGAATTGTTTTCTTGGTATTTATAATCGCAATATCCACTGTACCGCTCTTATGGACGTTGGTTTCTTCTTTTAAAACAAATAAAGAGATTATGGATTCTGCATTTTCGTTACCGGCATCTATCAATCTTGACAATTATATTATGGCATTTAAGTACTCACCATTGGGTACATACTTTTGGAATACATTTATAATCACCGTTTTCTGTATTTTTTTCGGACTAATCATATTCAGCATGTCGGCCTATGTGTTTGCAAGATTTGAGTTTAAAGGAAAAAACTTTCTTTTTGCACTTATCGGTATGTCAATGCTCGTACCTACATCTGCATTGATATTTCCAGTTTACAAGCTGATGAATGCAATGAACCTTTATAACACGAAAAGCGGGCTTGTACTTGTTTATATGGCAATCGCAATGCCGTCAGTATTGTTTGTCTTAAGAAGTTATTTCCTGACGATTCCCAAGGAAATGGAAGAAGCGGCTAGAATTGACGGTTCCGGGTTTATGAGAACCTATATTACCATTATGCTTCCGCTTGTTAAGCCGGCAATGGCAACGGCTGCGATACTGATATTTATGGCGAGCTGGAATGATTTCATTTACAACCTGATGCTTTCGTCAGGCAACAATGCAAGAAATGTATCGGTAGCATTGTCCCAGTTTTTGAGTATGTTTGGAAGCGACTATGGACAGCTGTTTGCGGCATCGTTTATCGTAGTGCTGCCAAGTATACTGCTCTATTGTCTGCTTCAGAAAAGAATAGAATCCGCACTTTTGGCAGGTGCAGTTAAGGGGTAACAGAATATGCAGATTGATTTAGCAAAATATAAAACTAATGTAAAATACGGAAAAGAGGTTATGGGGCCGTCAGGTGTCCCCGGCGCTTATGATGAGATGGCAGTGGATTGTCCCTTCGTATTTTATCACAATAATCAATACTATATGATGCATGTAGGGTTTGACGGAAAAGGATACCAGACAGGCCTGGCAGTAAGCCAGGATCTGCTTCATTGGAAGAAAGAGGAGATTATATTCAAAAGAGGGGAACAGGAAGGCTGGGATAAAGGTGGAGTCGCAGGCATGTGGATCCTGAAAGAAAATGATCTCTTCACAAAACCGTCCTTAAAAAAGGTGGATGGAAAGTACTGGATGATATACCATAGCTATCCGGATGAGGGGTACGAGGCTGGACCTGCCCAAATCGGACTTGCTTATACTGAGGACGAAACGCTGCATCACTGGACGCGTCTGGACAAACCGGTCCTGAGCTGGAAAGACGGTGATGACTGGGAAATGGCAGGGCTATATAAAGGCTGCCTGATCGAAAACGACGGAAAATATTATATGTTTTATAATGCCAAAGACAGCAAGGTATGGAAATGGCATGAACAGATCGGAATGGCGGTATCCGATGATATGTTGGAATGGAAACGGGTATCCGGGCAGCCGGTTATCTGTAATACAAAACCTGGCTGGGATTCGTACTTTTGCGCTGACCCCTGTGTGGTTAAGGATGGTGAATTATGGCTGATGTATTATTACGGATATGATGGAGAACATGCACAGGAGGGGATCGCATTTTCAGAAGACTTGTACCACTGGGAGAAGGTGGATACCCCGATTTTAAAACATGGGAATGCAGGAGAGATAGATGAACTGCATGCACATAAACCCTGCGTTATAGAAAAGGATGGAACCTTGTATCATTTTTATTGTGCTGTAAGGGAAAGCAGGCAAAATGACAAGGCTGTCAATATAGATCCTACCCAAGAGCAGGGAGAAGAAAAAACAGAGTATCGCTGCATATCTGTAGCAACAAGCCGGGTATAGCGAGTACCAAGTGTTTAGGGTTATATATATCGCCCTTTACAACAAAAAGATATGCCAGACGAATATAGAAATAGGAGCAACCGCCCGCAAAGTAGTTAGCCTCTCTGATTAGTAAAAAGCCTGCTTAGTACTGCAAAGTACAGAAGTAGGCTTCTTAATTTCGCTTATTATTCCTATCTATTTGGGCAAGCAGTGCAATATGAATGATATCAAAATCAAATTATCTGCGCCTTCGCTTCACAGAAACAACAGCAATCCCGCATGCTGCGAGCAATGCAATTATGTAGAATATCATGATACTGCTGTCGCCAGTTTTTGGGCTGACAGCTTTTGTAGCAGTTTTAGGCTTTTCAGTAGTCTGAGGTTTGGTTGTGTTATCCGTTTTCCCCTTATCATTGTTCTGGTTTGGTTTATTATTATCCGGTTTGTTATTTGGCTTATCATTTGGTTTATTACCCGCCTCGTCTTTCAGCGCCGGTATTGTTAAATTAATAGATACATAACTAAGCCCTTCACCTTTTGTTAATCTTAACGATCCTTCTTCAATCAGGCCATCCTTGTTTTCCTGGGCTTTGATCATTTTGAAGTCAGCATACCACTCGATGTTGATATCTTTACCTATTGCATTTTTTACGACATTATAAATATCATCTTTAGTTGTATTGTTCGATGGTACAAATGCATCTAAAGCGTCATATGCTGCCTGCTTTGCTTTTTCAATATATTCCTGGTCTGCGTTCGGATCATTCTGAGGCTCGTCAAGTTTAGGGATTATCAAATATACGGGTAGTATAGTGCATTCACTTCCTACGAATAACCGTATCTCGCCTGTGACAGCGCCTTCTTTTGTTGTAGTAGCTTGATGAATTTTCATTTCTGTGACCCAATCTACATCGGCATCAGGACCAATCGCATTTTTTACTAATTGGAGAATCCCTGGAGCATAGGCATTATTCGAAGGCTCTATAGCCTTTAGAGCCTTTTCAGCATTAGCTATTGCAATCTCCAGGAGCTCTGCATCGGTCATAGGCCTTTTGGGGATGGTAAAGTGCCAGGTAAAATTCTGACTGTTGTCTTCCCCTGCTGTCATTTGAAAGCTTATATCAAATGAGCCTTCCTCCTATAATTCTTCCTAACAGGTCCCGGGAATCTGTTCTCCCCGATTTTCTCCCCTAAATCAATTATTCACAGGACTGCCGGACATAGTTTTACTATCCTAGAATACTATATAAATCTCATTCTGGTGTGATTTAGAAGGTTTGTTGTTATTTGTTGTTGTTTTCTGCAAGGAGTTGGCTGTTTCTTGGGAATTGATATCTGCGTTTGGTTCGCAGCAATATAAATCTATAAAAGCACCCCCAGCTGAAATTATGTTTATCATTAGTATCATTTCAGCGGGAGGCGCTTTAGAGTGTGTTTGATGTGTCAGAGAACCGCATATTCCATAAAAGCTCAAGATATACTTAATATTTCATCTAATAATTCCTGATATAAGTCCATATAATCCTTAACGATATATGGTTTCAAAAGTACGGAAAGATTTTTCGAAATTGGTACCGGCGTAAGCCCTTCGTTATAAAAAGGCATGCATTCCATAAGCCAGCCAGCTGTCTGTGCTGTAAAGGATAGAGAAAGAATTCTTAATTCTTCAGCAGAAAATTCTTTATTAATAATGTCTGCATTTTGAAGCGTAATAAAACAGGAATTATAGTAATTATAAAGCTTTATCTGGAAGTCAAATCCCTTACTCTTAAAATAATCCGAGCTTTTTACAAGATCATTAAGATTTTTAAAATAGAACGGAAAACGCTGTTCATTCTCTTCTACCTTTTTAAATGACAAGATCAAATCTTTTAACAAATCCACACCGGAGAGTTCTGCATTGAGATATATCTGGAAATCTTCATGGAGTTCCGAAACGATCTGTATCACAATATCTTCTTTTTTAGGGAAATAATAAGTTAAGTTTCCTATTGTTGTACCCGCATGCTTAGCAATTTCCCGCATGCTTACCTGATCATATCCTTTTTGATTAAATAACTGTGCCGCTGCATCGCAGATGGCCTCTTTTCTATTGATACGCATTCTATATCACCTTTTTTCATCATAATCCCTATTCTATCAAAAGACCCGGAGAAAGTAAATGCTTAGGAGTATATGCAAAACTGAACAAATACGTAAATTTCCATATAATAGTACAATGTACTAAATAATGATTGACAAACAAATTAGTACAGTGTACTAAGAAAAGAACAAATAAACAACTACATACAGGAGGTAGAAAAATGGAAATCAGAAAACGTCCGCCAGCCCAAAACATGGGGAGAATTTTAGCCGGGGGAATGGCAGCAGAGGATTTTATCGTGTTAATGAACCGCACAGAGCTTAACTGTGAAACATTTGAAAAGGTATCCCCCGAGGATGCAGAGGATTTTGTAGCAGTGTGTGAAGATCTAGGCAATAAAGCAATTGCCTATGCCGAAGAACACGAGAAACTTGGTCATAAACAAACAGCAAGCGACTACTATTTTAATGCATGCTCTCTTTTCAGAATTGCAGATTATGGTATTCGTGGAGTGAATGAAGAAAAATTTAGAATTTATGGTAAATTAGTGGAGTGCTTCCATAAGAGTAAAGAGCTAACCTGTTATGAAAAAGTTGAGTTTGTTGAGATGCCGTTCGAGGGAAACAGCATGCCGGGGTATCTTGTGCTGCCGGATCATATTGATAAAGAGACGCCGGTGATTATTTATGTCCCCGGAGCAACCGGTTTTAAGGAGGAAAATTATACCGCGCCAAAAAAACTATGGGAACGGGGAGCAGTATCCAACATCTTTGACGGCCCGGGGCAGGGAGAGGCCCTATTAAACAGAAATATGTATTTAACGGCAGATAATTATGACAGGGCTATAAAGGCTGTCGTTGACTTTATTAAGGCGGATGGCAGATTCGGTAATAAGATTGGACTTATGGGAGTGAGTTATGGAGGATATTTAGCTGCCAGCGGCGCTATCTACTGCGGTGATGATATCAAGGCGCTGGTATCCCGCGGGGGATGCTCCAAAACAGACCAGCTCACTATGCATCCATTTGCGGGAATCGATAACTTCTACCTTTACGGTTTTCTTCCGAAGTTTCACGTTACAGACCCGGAAGAAGCTGCGGCTATAAGCCATCAGATGGACATTGAGGATAAGTTATATAAAATCAAGTGTCCATTGCTTGTTCAGCATACGGAAAAAGACCCGATTATCGGAACAGAAGGGGCAAAAGCGCTCTATCATAAATCTTCAAGCGAGGTGAAAGAGTATTGGGAACACGAAGGGAGTATGCATTGTGCAAATGATATAGAGCTGAAAGCATGTGCATACGCTGTTGACTGGATTTTAGATCAGTTAAAATAATCAGAAGCTACAATAAATCTATGCCTTAGGTGATTCATATTGTATACATGACACTTTAAAGATGAATACACACGCAGGAATACATACGCAGGCACATTATTATCAATGAATATTAAGACTGCACCACAGAAGGTTTATCGGTTGGCTTAGCTGACCGATAAACCTTTATTATAATAGGGAATTGCCCGGCAGACATTGTTCTTTTCTGCTCATATTGGTAATTGACAAAATGATATCATTATGATATCATTCATATATAAACAAGAATTACTTATTACCAGGAAGTGAAAGAGAGGGATTATTATGAATGAAAAGGCCCTTAGTACAAAAAAGAATGGCATGCTGGTTTTGATTATTACGATACTGCTCTATGCAGCAGCCATTGCAGGCTGTATCTTAGGCGGTGTGATCGTAAATGACGGCGGACTGCCGGTTCTGCTGATTATCAGCATAATCTGGCTTTGCATCGGATGGCTTCCATTCTGTGGCCTGAAGGTATTGAAACCGCAGGAAGCGTTGGTATTGACGCTATTCGGTAAATATGTTGGTACATTAAAGGATGACGGTTTTTACTTTGTGAATCCATTCTGCACCAGCGTGAACCCGGCAGCCAAGACAAAACTGAACCAGAGCGGCGATGTGGACGGCGGGGCACAGAAGGCATTCGCAGTCACTGTTAAAAATGAAATTTCCGTTGGGGAAGCTTCCAGCAAAAAGATTTCTCTGAAGATCATGACGCTGAACAATAACCGTCAGAAGATCAATGACTGCCTTGGCAATCCTGTTGAGATTGGGATCGCAGTTATGTGGCGGGTGACAGATACCGCAAAGGCAGTATTTAATGTAGACAATTACAAGGAATATCTGTCATTACAATGCGACAGCGCGCTCCGCAATATTGTACGGATTTATCCATACGATGTGGCGCCGAATGTAGATACTACCGGTGATGGCGTTGCGGATGAGGGAAGTCTGCGTGGTTCCAGTGAAGTAGTTGCTTCCAGAATCCGGGATGAGATTCAGCAGAAAGTAGCGGACGCAGGGCTGGAGGTTATCGAAGCACGTATTACTTATCTGGCGTACGCACAGGAGATCGCGGCTGTTATGCTCCAGAGGCAGCAGGCTTCCGCCATTATCGATGCAAGAAAGATGATCGTGGACGGTGCGGTCGGCATGGTGGAGATGGCCTTGGACCGTCTGAACGAAAAAGAGATTGTGGAACTGGATGAAGAAAGAAAAGCGGCCATGGTTTCCAATCTGCTGGTGGTGCTCTGCGGCAATCATGATACGCAGCCCATCGTAAACACGGGAAGCCTCTACTAAGTATGGCAGATTCCAAGAAGAAACAGGTTCCCCTGAGGTTATCCGAAAAATTGTACAATGCCATTGCCGCTTGGGCGGAAGATGATTTTCGCTCTGTGAACGGACAAATCGAATACCTTCTGACAGAATGCGTAAGGCAGAGAAAAAAAGATGGGAAATACGTTTCAGAGCATTTGGATGAACCACCGGAACTGGATATTACGTAGCGCAAAGGGGTCTGACCCCTTTGCCGAAAGGTTTGTTCTCTTTAAAGATTAATCAGTTATATAAGAGAGGTTTTCAGCATAATACTGGAAGCCTCTTTTTCGTTTAAGGCGGGGAATTTGAAAATCAACAGTGTTATTAATGAAAAAATTTACTGGGTGCAGGTAAAGCAGAATGATATAAGAATAAATAGTGAAATGTTTAAAAAGTTGAAACAGGTAGTCCAATTACAGTGTCTAATAAGTAGAAAGAGGCTGAGGGAGGGAAAAGAGTGGAAGAGCTGGTTCGAAAAGCAAAACAGAAAGACCCGGAAGCATTTACGGAGCTGATGCGGTTACACATGCAGAGCATGTATAAGGTTGCCAGGTCATACCTTTCCTCGGATGAGGATGCGGCGGATGCAGTGCAGGAGACGATTCTGACCTGCTATGAAAAGCTTCCTCTGCTGAAACAAGACAAATATTTCAAAACATGGATGACAAAAATATTGATGAGAAAATGTTGTGATATTTTAAAGCGACAGAAGGTCATTGATTTTAACGGAAAAACCGCGGAGCAGGGGGCTTGTGATAAGTCCTTTGAGGAATTGGAATGGAAAGAAGTCATTGGGCTTCTGGATGAAAAATACCGTCTGATCATGGTGCTGTATTATGTGGAAGGGTTTCAGACAGGGGAGATCGCCCAGATCCTGGGTATGAATGAAAATACGGTGCGGACCAGGCTGAAGCGGGGCAAGGAGCAGATGCAGGATGTATATGTAAAAAAATCAGGAAGGAGGAAACCGCATGGACGAAAAACGGGAGTGGCTGGGGAAGCTACAGGAAGAGGCAGAAATTCCGGAAGTCGTATGGAAAAAAGTTGAGCAGACATTTGATATAATCCGGGAAGAAGAAATATACAGGGAGATTCCCAGGCGTACAAATAAGAGCAAACGCAGGCGAAGCAAGAGGACAATGGCAGTTATCATTGCAGCGGCAGTGCTTATGGTCAGTACATTGACAGTTGGGGCCGCCAAATATTTTCACTGGAACGACAGCTTTTCTAAAAGATACAACATTGATCCTGAAACAGAGAAAAAGCTGAATGATTCGAACTCTGCGAAGGAAATGAACCAGTTTACAGAACATGACGGTATCAGGATAGAGGCAGTGCAATCCGTAGCAGACAGCTATGCGGCTCATATTGTTTTGATGATCCGGGGAAGCGAGGGGTTCCCGCTTGAGAGCCATATGGGGTTTGAGAGCATTGATGTGCAGGTGGAAGGGAATGAAATGATTGGCTGGGAGGGGAGATTCCTCAAAGAGGTGACCGAGGATTGGTCGGATGGAGTCGAATATGAAATTACGGTACAAGATCTCGGCGAAAAAGGGCTGTTAAACAAACCTATTAAGCTGTCATTTCACAAAATAACAGATGAATATACAGGAAAATTAAACCGAACCGCGCCGCCTGTACTGGTGGATACCTCCTGGGAGCTTACACTGAATCTGGATAATGAGGATACCGGTAAGGTATACGAGGTTAACCAGAAGATACCTGGAAGCGAAGCAGTCGCCAAATCGCTTCGTTTGTCCTCAATCTCTTATACTCTGGATATGGAATGGACGTATCAAAAAGAGACTTTGTCGGGCATTGATTCCAACACGGGTGAGGAGGCAGAATTTGAACATGTCAAGAACCCGCCAATGCTTATGGGGCTTGTATATGAGGATGGGAGTGTACGTGAAAATGTACTTCTCCATATGAGTGGACATTTTACCAATGAAGAAAGAACGGAGTACCGGGCGTATGGGTATAATTATGAGATGGCTGAGTATGAAAATGTGAGCGGGCTGCTCTTTTTTGTGGGAGAAGAAGTGGTACGTGTGCCGGTGGAGAAGCCGGATTAAAGAGAAGAACTTAAATGCCTTTTACAGGAGCAGTAGGACACGCATAAGTGAGACTGCTCCTGTTTTTATATGATAGAAAAGTGCTCGGTACTTTCCTGTTATATAAAACCCTCTGGGGGATGTACAAGCCTCGATAGGTATATAGCCGCAGGGCGGCATCACGGCGGTGCCAAAGTGTGCACTTTTACAAAATTAACATACCTTAATTTTTAGCGTTAGCTGAAAATCCGCCCGGCAGGGGCATTAGTTACGTGGTGCCCTTGGGTATACTTTACTTGGAAACCCCTACAAAATCTCAAATTCTTTGAATTAAACTTGCGAATAGGCATTGTCTTCAGTGGCGCGCTTTAAATCCTACAATCGGCCAGCCTCTATCAGAAGTCTGGTCAGATCAAGTACGTTCTCTGCGCCTTCAATTCGGCCTTCTTCCCTGCTGACTTCTCTTTCCTGGCGCATATGTTTTTCTTCATCATATTCTTAAATACTCACGCTTTTCGCCTCCGCTCTGTTTTTACTCAGGAAATCTGCCAGAATGCCATCTGGGATGCATTCGGTAATCGCTCTTTCCACAGCCTCCTCCAGTTCCATAATCTTTGCGTATGTGCGTATCTTTGTGGTAAATACAGAATAATCATGTAAAGTTTTGCAGCTATCCATAAGTTGTTGATTATAGCCCAGATTAATGTTCGACATTCTCAAGCACAGGTGCCTCCTCGTTTAGCATACATATCGGATAACTTTAATGTCTGCGATTCCGGTTGTTCATAATTACCATTGTAGAAGATTACAAACCTGGGGGCAGGTTGGGACTGCAGGTTGACTGGTGTTCATAAAGTGCCAGCCTTGAGTCAATAATAAAAGAGATATCATTATGCATAGACAAATATATAGCATTCTCCAAAGTATTAATTTGTAATAATTCGGGATCATCATAGTTAGTTTCGTTCATTGCATTATATAATTGAAGCAACTCCTTCTTATCACGGAATCTTAGTTCAAATAACCTGGACTTATAAAGACGGTTTGATTTTGGCTGCGCAGCAATACTCATATATTAGTGCCTCCTTAGTTTTTAGTGCAAGAGGCCTGAAAACATTGTCCAGTTTTATGAAACCTCGCTGCTATAGTTGTGGGTTTACAAGTATTGAGATTTCTGCGGTTGATTTCCTGTATAAGGAAGAATGGCTTCAGATGTGATGGCTGTCACTTAGAATAATTAGAAATATAATGCTTTAAACTAATTTTAGCATAGAGTAGTTTTTTTAACTAGTCTATTTGTAATATAAAATTGGAGTTTGGGAAATGAAAGTTACTATACACGCCCGAAGGGCGCGAAAACCAAGCAGCATTTCAGAAAAAGCAACGGTAAATCCATAGAGTATCTTTATACCACCCATTATATAAAGAAAAAAGAAAGTAGCCGGAAACTAACGACGGTGGAGAAAATCCGGCTAAAAAATTCCTAATAATCATATTTTAGAAAAAGGACTAATCCTCTTCTTTCAAGCATAATATACAGTACTAATGTATTGTACAAGCGTGAAAGGAGAGGGTATTTTGTTTGAGGAAAAGTCACTACATGAGATATCAGATATGCTGCATACGGACAGGGAAAAGGGCCTGTCGGAGGCGGAGGCAGCGAGGCGGCTTGGGGAAGACGGGCCAAATGTTTTAAAAGAAGGAAGAAAAAAAACGGCCGTAGAGTCTTTTCTGGAGCAGCTGAATGACCCGCTCATCTGTGTACTCCTTGTGGCGGCTCTTGTTTCCTTTCTGCTGAAGGAAGTGAGCGATGCAATTATTATCGCTATTGTGATTGTAGTAAATGCAACGGTAGGCGTGATTCAGGAAGGGAAGGCCCAAAAGGCACTGGAATCGCTTAAAAAGCTGACAAGCCCCAAGGCGGTGGTGAGAAGAGACGGTATGATACGGGAAATTCTGGCTTCGGATCTGGTAAAAGGAGATATTGTCCTTTTGGAGGCAGGAGCTCAGGTGGCAGCGGACCTGCGTCTTGTAAAGACCTGGAACTTGAAGGTGGAAGAGTCGGCACTGACAGGAGAATCCCTGCCCGTGAGTAAAGATGCGGCTTTTCAGGCGGACAAACCGCTTCCTGTAGGAGACCGGAAGAATGAGGCATTTATGTCCACCTTGGTGACCAGTGGAAGAGGGGAAGGCGTTGTAATAGGAGCAGGCATGGATACGGAGATTGGGAAAATCGCGGCAATCATCAGTGATGTCCCGAAAGAATTCACGCCGCTTCAGAAGAAATTGGCCGGATTGGGAAAGATGCTCAGTATCGTATCGGTTCTTCTATGCGCCGCCCTGTTTGCAATCGCAGTCTTCCAGAAACGTAACATCCTGGAAATGCTGATCACAGCCATATCGCTGGCCGTAGCTGCTGTGCCGGAGGGCCTGCCGGCTATTGTAACCATAGTATTGGCGCTTAGTGTTTCGAAGATGGTCCGGGTGAATACAATTGTAAGAAAGCTCCCCTCCGTTGAGACTCTTGGTGCGGTCAATGTAGTCTGCTCGGACAAAACCGGTACACTGACTCAGAATAAAATGACAGTTACGAGATATTTTGTAAACCAAAACATTTACAAAAGCAGCCAACCGGCGCCCAATATGCCGGAAGAGTTTGTGGAAGGATTAACATTATGCAACGACGCGGTTATAACGGATCGGGAAGAACTGGGAGACCCGACAGAGCTTGCCCTGCTCCGTTTTGCCCAGGGATACCGTTCCAAGGGCGAGGCGCAGTCTTCGGGACGTTCCCAAAAAGAAGCGCTGGAGGCCAGAATGCCGCGGGTAAACGAGAAGTCTTTTGATTCCCAGCGCAAGATGATGACTACGGTACACCAAAGTACACAGGGGCTTAAGGCTTATACAAAAGGCGCACCCGAGGTTATATTGGGAAGGTGCAGTAAGATCCTGATCAATGGAAAAGTACAGTCCCTGACAGATACCCACCGAAGACAGATACGGCAGGCCGTAGATGACTTCTCAGCCCAGGCTCTGCGAGTACTGGCAGTCGCAGTTAGGAAGGGCGAAAAGGACGTAAAAGAACAGGATATGACCTTTATCGGACTCGCAGGGATGATCGACCCCGTCAGGCCGGAGGCAAAGGCAGCGGTGGAGCGCTTTAAAAATGCATCTGTACGTACCGTTATGATCACAGGTGATCATATTGATACCGCATTTGCAATTGCAAGAGAGCTTGGAATCGCAAAGAAGCTGGATGAATGTATGACAGGAGAGGAACTGGAAAAGACATCCGATGTCCAGTTGAAAGAGAAATTAAAAAGGACCAGCGTATTTGCAAGAGTTTCGCCGGAGCATAAGGTGCGGATCGTGAAAGCGCTGAAAGAAACCGGAAACATTGCGGCTATGACCGGAGACGGTGTGAATGATGCTCCCTCACTCCGTATGGCGGATATCGGGATCGCGATGGGGGTTACCGGAACGGATGTAGCCAAAAATGCGGCAGATATGATTCTGACAGACGATAATTTTGCTACAATAGAAAAAGCCATAGAAGAAGGACGCAGTATCTATGAAAACATCAAGAAAACGGTACTGTTTCTATTGTCTTCAAACTTTGGCGAAATCATCACGATGTTCACCGCTGTCATCCTTGGGCTTGCATCCCCCCTCAAAGCCAGCCATATACTATGGGTCAATCTGATCACAGACTCCCTGCCGGCGCTGGCGCTGGGTGTCGATAAAAACGATAAGGAAGCCCTGATGAAGATGCCTCCCAGAAAGGCAAATGAAGGCTTATTTTCAAATGGGGGAACCGCCTGCACCATTTTTTACGGCTGCCTGATTGCGGCCATAAGCCTGACCGCATTCCTGAAAGTTCCCTGGGACATACTCGCCTCGCAGCAAAAAGCATTTACCCTGGCCAATATCTCAGTTATCTTTGCCGACGCGGATCTGCTGGCCAGAGCACAAACCTATGCATTTACCGTACTGGGAATGTCTGAACTGTTCCATGCACTAGGGATGAAAGATATACACACTTCTGTATTTTCCAGAAAACGGGATTTTAACGTGGTGATGCTTGCTTCTTTTGGTGCGGGGTTCGTCCTGCAGGCCGCGGTAACCGAGATCCCCTATCTTACCGCTATGTTCGGGACAGCGGCTCTGTCCCTCGGAGAATGGGTATCCCTGATTATCCTGTCTGCATTCCCAATATTGGCGCATGAGATATTCGTGCTGCTGGGAGTGACACATTTTGGATCGGCCAGCGTCAAACAAAAACTGGCCTCAGAAAACAAAAAAATCAGCCCGCAAGCGGATGGGGTTAAATAAGAACGGATATATCCGTAAAATACAAATAAGACGCGCTTTTCGCAGGAAAGCGTGTCTTATTCGTCTATATTACGATATTTTGCAAAGGGGTCAGACCCCTTTGAGTATACATTGTTCCGCAGCTTGCTGGGGATTCGCCCGCAGGGCATGAGTTACGGGGCGCCCTATGGGTTTAATTTTTTCCCCAGCATCTCCGGATTCGAAGCATAAGTCAGTGCAGTATCCCGGGATATTTTTCCATCTTTATAAAGCTTTAGCAGACTTGTATCCATTGAAACCATGTCTTCCTTAACAGAACTATAAATAATGCCGTCGATCTGATGCACCTTATTATCCCGGATCATGTTCCGGATTGCAGGGGTAACGGTCATAATCTCGAATGCCGGCACTACGTTTCCATCCACTGTAGGAACCAGCTGCTGAGACACAACGGCATTGAGCACCATGGAAAGCTGTACAGCGATCTGCCGCTGTTGATTCGACGGAAATACATCGATAATACGGTCGATGGTATTTGCGGCGCCGATGGTGTGCAGGGTAGAGAAAAGCAGATGCCCTGTCTCTGCGGCAGTCATGGCGACGTTGATCGTCTCGTAGTCGCGCATTTCCCCAAGCAGGATCACATCGGGGCTCTGGCGGAGTGCAGCGCGCAGGGCGGTGACGTAATTGTCTGTATCCACGTTAATTTCACGCTGGCTGACAATGCTGCGGTTGTGGCGGTGCAGGAATTCCAGCGGATCCTCCAGGGTGATGATGTGTTCATCCCTTGTCTTGTTGATCTGATCAATGATGCAGGCGAGCGTGGTAGACTTGCCGCTCCCGGCGGGGCCTGTAACAAGTACCATGCCTTTGCCGCTGTTACCAAGCTGGATGATATAATCTGGAAGCCCAAGCTCTTTTGGATCCGGCAGGATGAACGTGATAACGCGGATGACCGCGGAGAGTGCGCCTCTCTGTTTATAAGCGCTGACACGGAAGCGGGAAACGCCCTGGATGGCGAAGGAAAAGTCATCATCCCCATGCTTGTGGAGCTGGCTGATATCGCGGTTGTCTGCCAGGCGGTATATCTCCACCAGCAAACTTTCCGTATCCGGGGGGAGAAGCCTGTCTTCATATATACGGTTGATGACACCGTTCTTCCGGCAGGAGACAGGCAGCCCGGCTACGATAAAAATATCGGATGCACCATTGGCCACAGCCTGTTCCAGTATTGTTTTTGCGTCCATAAATCTATTCTCCTTTAATTCGTAACAGTTCAGGCAGAGCTGACGGTTACTTCAATTTCACTATTTAATAAGTTTTAACGTATTATCTCCCTTCCATTCTGCCTGGGAAACGACTTTCCACTGTGTAACCCGGTAGAAGCCGGCCTCTTCTTTGTCTGCAGGCAGCAGTTCCAGTACCACAGATAAAAATTGTTTGTCATTAACCGGCACCTGGTAAGACACGGAAGGTTTTTCAGCAGAAATGTTCAGCTCCAGCACAACATCATCGGTATCCACAACCGGCGTCAGTGCAGAGAGCTTCTTCTCTACTGTTGAATAATAGGTTCCGCGGGCATTTTTGTAAGCCTCCGCAAGAACTGTATCAATCTGATCCAGTATGGTTTCGGCCTGGCTGGAAGCCCTGTAATAGTCGGTTTTGCGTTCCGCCAGCCTGCTGCTGAAACCGTAGTCGCTGCGTGCGCTGGAGAGGGACAGGGTCGCAAATGTTACCAGGCACAGCACCAGAAAAATAACCAGCAATAAGGAGGAACCGATATTTACAACGGGAGAATGTTTCTTATTTCCATTCATGATTTATCCCTCCTTTGCAGATGATGGGAGATATCCAGTGAATAGATGTCCTTCCCGTCAGTTAGTCTCTTCATGGTTATTTTGGCGTGAAGCATAAAATCTTCCTGGGAAAGGGATATGTCCAGCGTGTAGGCGGCATCATTCTGCCCGGTACGGGAAAAGTTCTCATCATAAAAAATTGCCGCCTTTTCCATACCGATAACTTCTGAATCCGGATATTCCGAACAGATCAAATCGATTGCTGACTGCTGATCCGAAGAGGCATTCATAAGTTCCGCAATGCTGGATACTTCATTGGCGGAAACCTGGAGTTCACGCGATTCCTGGCTCAGCAGATGTGATTTTACAAAAAATTGTACGCAAACGGCACTTGCAATTGAGAAAAACAAGATTGCAAGAATCAGTTCCAAGAGGAACAGACTGGAAGATTTGGCCCGGTTTCTGCGTGTCATAGTGCTCTCCTTTTCTATATATTACTGTGCTTCGGTGCTTCTTGCCGTTACGACAGAGGCAGCATTCTGCCCCGCATCGTCTGTACAGGTGAAGCGGAAGGTATGATCACTTACGGCCTCCATCTCAAAGGACTTTACCTGCAGGATCGGCCTGCCCCGGGAGGCATCAGCCTGTACGCCTTCTTTTACAAATAGCTCTTTTAACTCATGTTCATCGGTGTAGATATAAGTAAAGTAAGATGCCCCATCGTATTCCTGCTCCAGGATAAGCGCATCCAGTCCGTCAAATGTCCCCAGTGAAACACTCCCGTTCTCATCACTCTGATGGATCTTTTCGCTGATATAGGACAGTGATGTGCCGGCCGTATAATTCAGAGACGAATGTTCGGTGGCAGAGCGGTATATATTGGTGGCAAGAAGGATGACTGTCAGTGCGGACACCGCAAACACAAAGAACAGCGCTACTGGAAATAAGAAATCAATCATGTGGTTCTTCCGGGTTCGAAAACGCATAGTCAGTCTCCTTTCTCAATGATTGTTACATCGGGCAGGATGTTGGTGCCGACAATTTTATAATCAACAAAAAATCTATCTTCATCGTAAGTAATACCATAATGTTCCTTCAGATATTCCAGGCTTTCCGGATAACTGCCCTCCACGGCATAACAGTAAGTGATACTGCGGTTCAGCGCATTTTCGAGGCTTTCTCTCTGACGGCGCACAGAACCGGAGGACAGCGATTCAATGCCCTGATAAAATAGAAGCACAATCAGCAGAAAAACGCAGACTGAAATGATAAACTTCCGATATGTATGCTGTTTTTTCTGATATTCAAAACGTGCCATAAGAACCTCCGTTTAAATACTGGACATGATTCCCATTAGAGGAAGCATGACAGAAAGTAAAATTACGCCGACGATCAGGGAGAGCGCTATGACAAGTGTAGGCTCCAGGACGGCAAGGCTGTTATTCATACGGGTATCAATATCATCCTGATAAAGCCCTGCAATATTGTCCATCACCTGATCCATAGAACCAGTTTTAGCGCCGATAGAAGCCATTCTGGCATACATTCCGGTTAAAATACCTGTGCCGTGCAGCGCTTCTGCCAGATCCTGCCCTTCATCGATAAGGCTTTGGCAGGCATCAATCTTTTTCTGAAAATGCACGTCGTCATTCAGGGCGCTGACCAGTTCCATGCTGCGCTCCGGATTCAGGCCGCTGCTGAGCGTGAGAGCCATACCGCTGGCAAACCTGCAGGCAGCGATCTCTTCATAAATAACACGGGTAAACCTAAATTTATAACCAATATTACGGGACATCTGTTTTCCACTGGCCGTTCTGGTGCCGAAAAGAATCAGTGCCGCGATGACGACCAGAATGGCAACAAATACGATAGAATAATGATTGATAGCATTGCCAATCCCCATAAGCGTCCGGGAAAATCCGGTCATCTCGGTGCCCAGCTGGATAAATACCTGATTGAAGATGGGCATAACTTTCACAAGAAGCACAATGATGACCACTACCATCATACCGGCCATAATAAGCGGATAGGTTACCGCATTTTTAATACTTTTGGCTATAGAGTCCTCACGGTCGTAATGCTCGCTCAGTGCAGACATGACCTCGTCAAGGGTGCCTGTCTCCTCGCCGATCTGTATCATATGCAGCATATAGGACGGGAAAAGCCTTGTATTCTCAAGCGCCTGATACATGCTTCCGGTTTCCTGCATGTGATCCAGAATTGCCTGCAGGATGTCTTTTTCACCTGCGGAGGCGGTGTCCTCCAGCATGATTGTAATACCTTCCAGAGAGGAGATGCCCGACTTTAATATCAGGGCAATCTGCCCACAGAAGGCAGAAATCTCCATATTTGTAAATGGTTTTTCCTGTACTTGCTTCTCCATAGTGTGTCCTCCGTTATTTTTGAATAGGAATAAACGTTGTTATAAGAATAAAATTGCTAATAAGAATACTTTACTGTGTAATGACTGCCGTCTCCTATGTATTTTCCGACTGCCTTCCTGCTGTTATTTGCGGCAAGAGTCGGATCCATAAGGGACCAGCTTTTGCCGTCAAACTGGATGATCTTATCAACCCAGCCCTTTTCCTTCAGGTAAACGCTTACCCATGCGTGGTATGCTTCTCCCGAATATCCGACTTCCAGTCTGGTCGGAACTGACTGTGAGCGAAGCATAGCGGCCATCAGCGAGGCGTAATCGAAACAAATGCCCGTCTTATCTTTTAAGGTCTGATCCAGGTTGGGCAGGTAGTCGGTCGGAATGTTTTCCGCTTTCTTATCATCATATACAATATTCTCAATGACGTAGTGATACACGTTCTGTACATAACTAAGGTCATCGGAGGACTTATCAGAAATCTCCCTCCCCAGCTTAACGGCCTGGGAATCCTCTGTAAACCACACGTATTGATTGGGATACAGGAAAGGCTTAAACTCATCACTGATATTGACTTCTATATCCTGGGAAAATGCGAGTGCATAGAGGTCGTCCCGGACATTTTCCAGGATATCCAGGTGATAGGAGCCGTTTCCTCCTGTAAGGGGAAAGGTTTCATAAGAACCTCCGCCCAGTGTGTAAGTGTAAACGGTTCCGTCAGGTATCGTGATCTGCAGTTTGACCTTGGCGGCGCTGCCGCCGTATTGTACCATAACGTAGCCTTCGCCTGTATTGGATGCATCAATAGAAATAATTTCATTTCCATAAACGGTTGAACCCGATGCCTGCGGAGTAAGAATCTGGAGCGCGCTCTGCCTTTTTTTACCAGTCGAAGCGGAGGCGCTTGAAATGTCGCCGTTTCCCTTCGAACAGCCGGAAAAAGAGGAGGCCGCAATCATAATGAGCAGAACAGCACTTAATAAACGTGAACTCTTTTTCATTACATCAGGCCTCCTCTCAGGGTTTCTGTATTATTCCCTGATTGTCAGAATCAGGTGAAGCGTATTGCCGGCCTTGTCCGGCACATAAATGTTAAGCGATTTCTCAGGATAATCAAATATAATATAGTTCCCCTCTTCATCAAAGGAGACCGGTTCTACCTCATTACCGTCAATATCCAAAGCAGAGATATTATCGTAGTCCACTCCGGAGCCGGGATCGGAGAGATACAGATAGATCTGGTCCCCCACCTGCTTGTCAGAAAGAACCACCGGCGAGGTGGTATCCACACCGCTCACCTCACAGGTGATGGAGGCGAACTGGCGGTTTTTTAGCGTAACGGTAACGGTCATGGTTCCATTGAGTGTGGGTTCGATGGAATATGTCTTTTCGGCCACTTCATATACCGGAATATTGCTGCCGCCTATATTGGCTGTGATCCTGCTGACCGGTATAAATGTATCTACAACAAGTTCATATGCAGGTTTGCCGTTTGTACCATGATCCTTTAAGTTCAGCTGCATATTAGGTGCGATGAACAGCAAAGGCACCATACAAAAAAATAACAGAATAATTACCAGCAGAACCTTCTGGAGCAAAAAACGCTCTCTTCGGTAATTACTGTAAGATTTCAGCACGGAAAGAGGAACGGTATTGGGTTCTACCTCACATGCATCAAATATATTTTCAAGCATCTGGCTGGCAGTTGATTCGTCCAGTTCGGGTCCTCTTGTCTTCTTAAATTTGTCTGTCAACATTGGTAAAACTCACCTCCTTAACGCTCCAGTGCCTGCGCCAGCTTTGTACGTCCGCTGTTAAGATAACGCTTCACGGTACTTTTACTGACCTCCATTACATCAGCGATTTCCTCCAGCTTCATATTTTGATAATACTTCATAATAATGGCCTGTGATTCAGTAAATGACAGATCTAATATCTTCTTCATGATATATTCACGTTCATCTACCCGGATGACCTGTTCTTCCGGATTAGCATGATGCTTCGCCTGGTACTTGTTAACAGCGATATCTTCCTTGGTAAAGCCGGTCAGTTCCTGGTCAAAACGGTTCTGCTTACGGTGCATATTAAAGCAGACGCGGAAATTGATCTGATTGAGCCAGGAAATGAAAAGCTTAGAATCTCGAAGTGTATAAAGATTCTTGAGTGCTAGTATATAAGTTTCCTGGAGGGCGTCCTGTGCAAGATATTCATCCTTCAGATAATTAAATGCAAAACGGTATTCTTTTTGATAAGTGGCAGCATACAATTCAGCAAAAGCGTCGCTGTCACCGGTTCGGGCACGGCTGACCAGGGTCGATATATAGCCATAATCTAATTCTGCCATCTATTCACCTACTTCCCGTTATAGTCTCATATACTTCCCGTTTATAGTTTCATAATCTTATATCCCAAAGGCACCCCATAACACATGCCCTGTGGACGGGTCTGCAACGCAGCTGCAGAATAAGGTATACCCAAAGGGCACCCCGTAACTCATGCCCTGCGGGCGGGTCTGCAGCAAAGCTGCAGAATAAGGTATGTATTTAAGCACTGTATATCCTCTTATTTGCGAGTGCAATAAGATCGGTAATGGTACCGGCCTTAGTACCTTCCTTGAAAGCACGGCCGTATTTGTAAGCAATTGGATGGGTTCCTGATCCTGAATTGTGAGAGTCTACTTTTGTGTAAACCCGTTCGAGGAAATTATCTAGTTTCTCATCGCTTCCGTTTTCGAACAAAGCCATAAATTTGTTTCCTCCATTGCGCCCGATAAAACAGAGGTCAACGGAGGCCATTTTGAGGATGTTGGAGAAATCCTTAATCAGAGCATTCCCCTCTGCGTGTCCATATAAGCGGTTTATATCGCTTACATTTGACAGTTCAAACATGATACATCCGATGTCAGAAGGCAATGCCTGGTCAAGATACTTTTCGATTAGTGCATCGCAGCTGAAACGGTTTGGAATACCGGAGAGAGGATCCGAGTGTACTGCAAAGTCCAGGTCCCGGTAGTCTCTTTTAAAGGAAGAGAAAAAATTAAAATCAAGAAAAAGAAATAAGAATGACAATCCTAGCACCGCCCATAACAGACCACAAATAATCCGGATAGACGGGTTCGTGGCAATATATTGATATACCTCCGGATCCATTATAATCTTATATATACAAAACCCGGTCAGAAAGACGTAGATGATCAGTTGTATTGTTTTGAAAATATCTAGTTTCTTCATTGATATAGCCTCCTTATTTCTCTGGACAAAATCTCGGAATCTTCAATTATTAATACTGAAGATGTTCAACAAACATTTTAATTATATCACATTTTAATGGATATACCTATATTTTTTCAAGCTACTATTTGTGTATATTTCAGATTATACATTAAATTTACACAATTATTTAATATTAAGTTCATGTAAATCGTATTAACTTAAGAAAAAAATTAAGAAAGTATAAAAAATATGATCCCTTTCCAGATATCAATCCCTCTTTATATATGAAACGTCTAAATCTGTAAGTCCTTAATGTTGAGTAATTCAAGGGATTGGATTTTGGCATTATAGATAAATGAGAATTATAAAAAGGAAGGAGAAAGATTATGAAGAAGAATTTTAAACGCTGGCTTGCTCTTCTTTTAGCGGTTGCTATGGTAGCAACAAGTGCCGTGTATTCGTCTGGAAATTCACTGAAAGCTACCGGTGATCCGGAGAATGTAGAGCAGAGTGACCAGCAGAGCGAGCCTCAGACCGTGGATGAGGGAATGGGCAGCGCTGATGCAGGTATGCGTGATTCGGATGCAGGGACCCAGGAAACTGGCGAGACCGACTCAAAACAGGTGATCGAACTGGAAAAACCACAGGGCGATCAAGAGGCTGCAAAGCAGGAAACAGAGAATTCTGATCAGAAGGCGGATGCTATATCCGATGCAGAACAGACTGGGGGAGCTGACCAGGTATCAGGGACAGAGCAGAAGAATGCTTCTGAACCGGCCGAAGAAGCGCAGGTAGAGCCTGAAGTACAGAAATACAGTGTTGTGTTTCACAGTCCTGCCGTGGATGGGGGCAGCTTAAGTGTTTGGGCAGACGGAAACGAAAAACAAAGTATTTCATACGGCAGTGGAAATTATACAGAAGAAATTACAGAGGGCACTCTGTTAAATTTCCAGATAACTGTTCATGATAAATATACGCTTGAAGGAGTGACAGATCAGAATGGAACAGCAATCGCTCCTGTCTCTTCAGAAGGAAATGTTTATACTTATCAGGTTACCGTTTCAGGAAATCTAGAAATAAACACTTTATATAAGGAAGAAACTCAAAAAGAAGAGGCACAGCAGGAGGATGCACAAAAAACGGAAAAGAAATCAAAGATTTCTTCCAGCAGTACAAAGAGTGTAAGTCCTCTCAGCATCTCCGGCCAGCAGTCCATGTATGTTGGCGACACTCAGACTTTAGCGGGAGAAGGCAGCTGGGGAAGAAGCCATAACTGGAGTGCCAGCGGCAGCGGTAGTGTTACAATTGATGCTGACGGATCTAATGCCAGCATTACAGCAACCAAAGCTGGTAATGTAACAATAACCCACACGTATAAGTGGTTCGGTAGCCAAACAGAGACGTTCAATCTTGTGATTTACGACAAGGTCCCACTGACGGGGATTACGATTGCCGGAGAAGACAGCGTAAATATTGGCGCTTCGAAGACATTAAGTATCACACCGACGCCGGCAGATACAACGGACAAAACCACAGTTACATGGTCTTCAAGTAATGAAAAGGCAGCATCTGTTGATAAAAACGGCGTTGTTACAGGTATCGCTGAGGGCGAGACGGTTATTACCGCAGTATCAACAGTGGATAAGAACATTAAGGCATCAAAGACGATCCATGTGCTTCGGATTCCTATGACGGGAATTCAGATTCATGGCGAAGATACGGTGAATTCTGGAGATACATTGCAGTTAAGCGCAGAGTGCCTGCCTAAAAATACGACAGATGACAAGAAGGTGGTATGGACATCTGCAGATGAAGAGGTTGCTTCTGTTGACAGCAATGGACTGGTCACGGCAAAGCGGGGCGGTTCAGTTGAGATTACTGCTTCATGCGGAGAATTTAGTGACAAACTTGAGATCAGGATTACACAGGAAGTTACAAAAGTCGAAGTTGTCCTTGATACTGATAAGTTGATTATGGGAACGGCAACGAAGGCAACCGCAAAAGTGAATCCTTCCGATGCCACAGACAAAATCGTCACTTGGAGTTCTGACAACGAAGAGGTAGCAGTTGTTGATGAGGATGGAAATATCAGCACAGTGGGCAAAGGGACTGCCAACATCATTGCAACAGCATCCAATGGGATTGAGGGTTCTGCAAAGTTAATCGTGGAGCAGGCATCCGTGAGTGTTACCGCTGATTATCTGAATCCTGTAATCGGAGATAAGGTTCAGGCAAAGGCAGAAGTAAAACCGGAGTGGCTGACGGAGCAGATGAAAGAGCTGCAATGGTCTTCCAGCAATGAAGAGGTTGCAGATGTCAGTGCAGAAGGTCTCATTACAACGAAAGCTGTCGGTAAGGCGGAGATTACGGCTTCATTAAAAGAGAATCCAGAGATCAGCGCATCTATAGAGATTACAGTGCACGACCCGGCAGTGATATCTTCTCACACACTGTCTGTAGAGTTTGTATATCAAAGCGGTGGAAGAGTTCAGTCCACCTTCCGTGCACAATATGTGACTGGTGAGAAATATGAAGTAACGATTCCGGCAAAACAGGGATATACAACATACATGCAGGAATCTGACGGATCACTGGGACAGGAAGTGTCAGGTACGCTGACGGACAATATTTACGAAAATCAGAATCTTGTGGTTGTTTATGTACCGGACAGTGTAGAATATCAGGTAACCCACCGGTTCGAACAGACTGATGGAAGTTATAAAGAAGAGATCGAGAAAAAAACAGGTTATGTCGGTGAGGATACACAGGCAGAAGCAAAAGACTTAGAGGCATATATACCGTCTGAATTTGAGAATGTTGAGATCGGCGGAGACCGTGATATTAATATCACTATTACCTATAAGCTGTCAGAATATACCGTAAGGTTCAATACAAATGGCGGAAGCTATGCTGCCACACAATATCTGAAACATGGTGAAAGTATTAATGTAGATAATTATAAACCGACAAAAGAAGGTTATAATTTCTCCGGCTGGTACAATGATTCGGAATTTTCCGATCGGGTGGCCGGTGAGCAGGTGATTAAACAGGATCGCACGTTCTACGCAAAATGGACTGCCATAGATGTAAATTATACCATCTCTTATTGGCTTGAAAATGCTGATGATACTGATTACAGCTACAGCAAATCCGTTACTGCAACAGCGAAAGCAGGAACAGAGCTGACAGTAACGGCTAATCAGGCGGGAACCATTGACTACTTTACGTTTAAGAATTCCGAAACGAAAACCATAGCAGCCAATGGATCCACAATCATTAACGTTTATTATAGTAGGAATACGTATACATTAACATTCTATGATAATAGAAAGCAGGTCTATTCGGCAACGAAAAAGTACAATGCAGATATTTCCAAGATGCTCCCCTTTGATTCAAAATATGAAGGCCGGGCATGGGAAGCAACCTCTTATTATGATTATGCACTGCAGACTCTGGATCGGATGCCTGCGCAGAATATCAAGTTTAATCTGTACAATAAGTCATCCGACCAATATAAAACCATATATTATTATGGCGAGAATGTAGACGGAAACGGGTATTCACTCATTAAATCCGTCGGCACCTATTTTAATTACATTACATATGAAGAAGAGTATCATCCGATACAGGGTTATGTGAGAAGGGACAGCGGATGGAAGAGTAAAGACTTTTCATATGACCGGAATAAGAAGGAGTATTATGTAAATCTGTACTATGACAGGGCGTCCTATGATCTAACGTTCTATAACTATAATGGTATAGAGAAAACACAGCCTGTTACATTTGGCGTCTCCTTGGAATCCTATAACCATGAACCTGCCAGACCGGCGAATTTACCGGAATATTATACATTCCAGGGATGGTATACTTCGGAAGACTGTACGGATGGATCAGAGGTTGACTGGAGTTCCACGATGCCTTTCAATGATTTAATGGTCTATGCGAAATGGGCAGCCGGAGAGTATACAGTAGATTTCGATACACAAGGCGGCAGTTCCGTCGCTTCCCAGACAGTGCCAGCGGGCAATACGGTAATGCAGCCATCTGATCCTGAGCGTGAAGGATACAAGTTTGAGGGTTGGTATACATCAAAGGATTACAGCGAACGTTTTGACTTTGGAAAACCAATCGAAAAAAAGACCACAGTTTATGCAAAGTGGAAACAGATTACAACAACCACATATACGATCAAGTATATAGATGACCGCGATGGCAGTGAATTATTTGGCTCTGTTATAAAAGGCGGCAAGGTTGGAGATACTGTCTATGCATATCCAAAGGCACATGATGAGTTAGTTCCGACAAAGGCCAGTGCATCCCTCGAATTATCCTGGGATAGCAAAAAGAATGTGATTGAATTCCATTATTCAATTCCGTCAGATGTGTATTATAAAGTACAGTATCTGGATGCGGAAACAGGAGAAGCTTTAATTACCGAAAAAATTGAAAAGATCAGTGCTAACCGTGTGGTGGAGACAGCACCTGTGGTTGAGGGATACGAAGCAGATTCTGTAAGAAAATCTTTAAATCTTGCAAATGAAACAAGTGAAGCAGATATTAAAGAGAACGTGATCACATTCCAGTATACGGTTATTAAGAATCCGATTGCCTCCAGTGTGGTAAATGGCACGATCCAGCCTTCCGGTACGACAGAAGTAAAATGGGGAGGCAGCCAGACGTATACGTATGAGCCATCCTCAGGATTCGTATTAAAGAGCGTGATTGTGGATGGGCAGGATGTTACGGCATCGAATCCGGGCAGCTACACCTTCAACAATGTGACTGCGCCGCACAATATTAAGGTTACCTATCAGGTAGATTTCAGCGGGTTTGCAGTTAGCGGAATCGAAAAGGAATATGACGGAAACTCCTATCATATCGGTTTCACCGGAACCACCTATCCAACAGATCAGATCGAATACTGGTATAACGGAAAACTCCAGATGGGCAATCCAAGCTTTACGAATGCTGGAGAGTATCCGGTAACCGTGAAGGTAAAAAGAGGCAGTGATGTGTGGCAGGATACAGCCACAGTTAAGATCACAAAAAGAACAGCTAATATCACAGTAGACGACAAAGAGAAATTCTTTGATGAGGCAGATCCGGCATTGACAGGTAAGATTGAGAATCTTGTAGATGCGGGAGATTTGGGTACTGTTACTTATAAGAGAAGCAACACGGACGAAGCGGTTGGAATCTATAGGGAAGTATTAATTGCAGAGTATACTGATAATTCCAATTATATCGTGACTGTAAACCGGGGGGATTTTGAGATTAAGACGGCGAAAGTCGAAGGAGCAAGTCTTACAGCATCCGGCGGCAGTTGGCCCTATGACGGAACAGCACACGGAGCAGAAGCAGCGGTTCAGGGAGCTGAAGGATATACTGTCTATTATAAAGTAGAAGGCGGAGACTGGAGCGAAGACGCGCCGACCGTAAAAGATGTAGCAGACGGCAAGAAGACAGTCAGTGTAAAAGCAACCAGAAGCGGTTACGAAGATCTGACTGCTGAAGACGTTACAATAGAGATTACGGCAAAACCGGTGACCATTGAAGTAAGCAATGCATGGAAATACTTCGATGACCCGGATCCGGCATTTACCGGAACTGTAGGGGAACTTGTAGCAGCCGGTGATCTTGGTGAAGTAACATATAAGAGAACGAATACAGACGAGAAGGTGCAGGTATATAACGATGTACTAACAGCGGAATATACAGCAAATACGAATTACCAGGTAACCGTACTTCCGGGTGACTTCGAAATCAAAACGGCAAGTATTCAGGGAGCTTCTCTGAGAGCAGAAGGCGGCAGCTGGCCTTATGATGGGTATGCACATGCAGCACAGGCGGCAGTTAGCGGGGCAGACGGATACAAGATCTTATATTATACAGAAGGTGGCACATGGTCTGAAGATTCACCGACTGTTACAAACGTAGCGGATGGAACAAAGTCAGTCAGCGTAAAGGCAGTCAGAGAAGGATATGAAGATCTGACGACCAATAACGTGACAATCCAGATCACACCGAGAGATGCAGTAATCACAGTAAAAGATGCATGGAAATACTTCGATGATCCGGATCCGGCATTTGAAGGAAGTGTATCGAATCTTGTAGCAGCAGGCGATCTGGGAGACATCAGCTACAGCAGAACCAATAAGGATGAAGATGTAGATATCTATAAAGAAGTTCTGACAGCAGATTATACTCCGAACACGAATTATAATGTAGATATCGTCAAAGGTGATTTTGAAATCAAAACCGCAACGATTACAGGAGCAGAACTCAAAGCATCCGGCGGAAGCTGGGAATATGACGGAGCGGCTCATGCGGCAAGCGCAGTGGTAAATGGAGCTGACGGCTACCAGATTTACTATAAAGCAGACGGCGGAAAATGGACCAAAGAAGCGCCCAGTGTTACAAATGTAGCAGACGGTGTGAAGACAGTCAGTGTAAAAGCAACCAGAACGGGGTATACAGACCTGACAGCTGAAGATGTAACGATTCAGATTACCGCAAAACCAGTGACAATTACCGTGAACGACAGCTGGAAATATTTTGACCAGCCGGATCCGGACTTTAGCGGAACCGTAGGCAAACTAATAGCAGCAGGCGATCTTGGGGAAGTAAGTTACAGAAGAACGAACAGCGATGAAGCAGTAAATTTCTATGCGGACGTACTGACTGCAGATTATGAAGCAAATACCAACTATGCAGTCACCGTGGAGCCGGGCGATTTTGAAATTAAAACAGCCAGCATTGAAGGTGCAGAACTTAAGGCAAAAGGCGGTAGCTGGACATATGATGGAACAGCACATGAAGCGGAGGGGCAGGTCAAAGGCGCAGAAGGATATACTGTATACTACAAAACTGGAAACAGCGGCTGGACTACGGAAGCACCAAGCGTAACCGATGTGGCAGACGGTGTGAAGGCAGTCAGTGTGAAAGCAACCCGAACCGGATATCAGGATCTTACTGCACAGGATGTGACGATCCAGATTACACCAAGGGATGCAACCATCACAGTAGAAGATGCATGGAAATACTTTGATAAACAGGATCCTACATTTAAGGGGAAAGTAGAGAACCTGATTGCGGAGGGTGATCTTGGAGAAGTAAGCTATAGCAGAATCAACGCCGCTGAGGCAGTGGGAACTTATGAGGAGGTTCTGACAGCACAGTATGAAGAAAACACGAACTATCACGTAACAGTAGTGCCAGGTGACTTTGAAATTAAGACCGCTAAGATAGAAGGTGCATATCTGGAAGCAGCCGGTGGAAGCTGGAATTACGACGGAGATGCCCATAAGGCAAGTGCAGAAGTTAAAGGCGCCACAGGTTATAAGATTTACTATAAAGTTGGTAGTGGTGAATGGTCAGAAGAGATTCCAAGTGTAACTAATGTATCTGAGGGGATCAAGACAGTCAGTGTGAAGGCAACCAGAACCGGCTATGAAGATTTAACAGCTGAAAATGTTACCATTACCATTACACCAAGGCCGGTTACAATAACGGTGGAAGACAGCTGGAAATACTTTGATGCAGTAGATCCGGAATTTAAGGGTGCGGCAGATGATCTGATAAAAGCAGATGATTTGGGAACCATCAGCTTCAAAAGAACCAATACGGATGAAGCAGTGGGAACCTATACGGATGTACTAACAGCAGATTATGAAGCAAATACCAACTATGATGTAACAGTAGCTAAGGGAGATTTTGAAATTAAGACGGCTACCATCGAAGGTGCTAAACTTGAGGCCGCCGGTGGAAGCTGGACGTATAATGGAAGTGCCCGCAGTGCAGCGGCAGAGGTGAAAGGCGCTACAGGCTACACCATTTACTACAAGACCGGAGACGGCGGCTGGTCGACAAATGTACCGAGCGTGACAAATGTAGCGGATGGAGTTAAGACAGTCAGCGTGAAAGCAACCAGAACCGGTTATACAGACTTGGTTACAAAAGATGTGACGATTCAGATTACACCGAAAGATGCAGAAATCAAAGTTACAGGGAGCTGGAAATATTTTGATGACCCGGATCCGGCATTTTCAGGAACCGTGACCGGCCTGGTCGCAACAAATGATCTGGGTACAATTTCCTATCGCAGGACCAATGCAGATGAGGCAGTCGGAACATATTTGAAAGTACTGACAGCTGATTATGAGGCGAACTCCAACTATAATGTAACGGTTGTTCCGGGTGATTTCGAAATTAAGACAGCCAGCATAAAGGATGCAAAACTGGAAGCAGCCGGCGGCAGCTGGGAATATGATGGCGCGGCGCATTCTGCACAGGCAGAAGTTCTTGGAGCAGAAGGCTATACAATCTATTACAAGGTTGGGAATGGAGATTGGTCAGATAAGGCTCCAAGCGTGACAAATGTAGCAGACGGCGTAAAGACGGTCAGTGTAAAAGCAACCAGAACCGGATATGCAGATCTGGCAGCTGAGGATGTTACGATTCAGATTACTGCAAAGCCAGTGACAATCACTGTGAATAACAACTGGAAATATTTTGACCAACCGGATCCGGACTTTAGCGGAACGGTAGGCGAGCTGGTAGCAGCAGGAGATCTTGGAGAAGTAAGCTACAGAAGAACAAACAACGATGAGGCGGTAAATACCTATCCGGATGTACTGACCGCAGATTATGAAGCGAACCCCAACTATGCAGTGACGGTAGAGACAGGCGATTTTGAAATCAGGACGGCCAGCATAGAGGGAGCAGAGCTGAATGCGGAAGGCGGAAGCTGGATCTATGACGGAACAGCGCATGAAGCAGCCGCAGTGGTAACAGGAGCGGAAGGTTATACCGTATACTATAAGGCGGGGGATGCAGACTGGACCACAGAAGCGCCGAGCGTAAAAGATGTAGCGGACGGCGTGAAGACAGTCAGTGTAAAAGCAACCAGGACGGGATATGCAGATCTGACAGCGGAAGATGTTACGATTCAGATCACTGCAAAACCAGTGACAATTACTGTGAATGACAACTGGAAATATTTTGACCAGCCAGATCCAGATTTTAGCGGAACGGTAGGCGAGCTGGTTACAGCAGGAGATCTTGGAGAAGTAAGCTACAGAAGAACGAATGCAGCGGAAGGCGTAGGAACTTATGTGGATGTACTGACCGCGGATTATGAAGCAAACCCCAACTATGCAGTGACGGTAGAGACCGGCGATTTCGAGATCAAAACAGCGAGTGTGGAAGGAGCGTATCTGGAAGCATCCGGCGGAAGCTGGCCCTATGACGGAACAGCCCATGAAGCATCTGCAGTGGTCAAAGGAGCAGACGGCTATACGGTATACTATAAAGTGGGAGATGCAGACTGGACCACAGAAGCGCCAAGTGTAACGAATGTGGCAGACGGCGTGAAGACAGTCAGTGTGAAAGCAACCAGAACGGGATATGCAGATCTGACAGCTGAGGATGTAACGCTTGAGATCACCGCAAAACCAGTGACAATTACTGTGAATGACAACTGGAAATACTTTGACCAGCCGGATCCAGACTTTAGCGGAACGGTAGGCGAGCTGGTTACAGCAGGAGATCTTGGAGAAGTAAGCTACAGAAGAACAAACAGCGATGAAGCTGTAGATACCTATGTGGATGTACTGACCGCAGACTATGAAGCGAACCCCAACTATGCAGTGACGGTAGAGACGGGCGATTTTGAAATCAGGACGGCCAGCATAGAAGGAGCAGAGCTGAATGCCGAAGGCGGAAGCTGGATCTATGACGGTACAGCGCACGAAGCAGCCGCAGTGGTAACAGGAGCGGAAGGCTATACCGTATATTATAAGGCAGGGGATGCAGACTGGACTACAGAAGCGCCAAGTGTAACGAATGTGGCAGACGGCGTAAAGACAGTCAGTGTGAAAGCAACCAGAACGGGATATGCAGACCTGACAGCAGACAATGTAACGATTCAGATTACTGCAAAACCAGTGACAATTATCGTGAATGACAACTGGAAATATTTTGACCAGCCGGATCCAGACTTTAGCGGAACGGTAGGCGAGCTGGTAGCAGCAGGGGATCTTGGAGAAGTAAGCTACAGAAGAACAAACAGCGATGAAGCTGTAGATACCTATTTGAATGTGCTGACCGCAGATTATGAAGCGAATCCCAACTATGCAGTGACGGTAGAGACAGGCGATTTTGAAATCAGGACGGCCAGCATAGAAGGAGCAGAGCTGAATGCGGAAGGCGGAAGCTGGATCTATGACGGAACAGCGCATGAAGCAGCCGCAGTGGTAACAGGAGCAGAAGGTTATACCGTATACTATAAGGCGGGGGATGCAGACTGGACCACAGAAGCGCCGAGCGTAAAAGATGTAGCGGACGGCGTGAAGACAGTCAGTGTAAAAGCAACCAGAACGGGATATGCAGATCTGACAGCAGACAATGTAACGATTCAGATTACTGCAAAACCAGTGACAATTACTGTGAATGACAACTGGAAATACTTTGACCAGCCGGATCCAGACTTTAGCGGAACGGTAGGCGAGCTGGTAGCAGCAGGAGATCTTGGAGAAGTAAGCTACAGAAGAACAAACAACGATGAGGCGGTAAATACCTATCCGGATGTACTGACCGCAGATTATGAAGCGAACCCCAACTATGCAGTGACGGTAGAGACAGGCGATTTTGAAATCAGGACGGCCAGCATAGAGGGAGCAGAGCTGAATGCGGAAGGCGGAAGCTGGATCTATGACGGAACAGCGCATGAAGCAGCCGCAGTGGTAACAGGAGCGGAAGGTTATACCGTATACTATAAGGCGGGGGATGCAGACTGGACCACAGAAGCGCCGAGCGTAAAAGATGTAGCGGACGGCGTGAAGACAGTCAGTGTAAAAGCAACCAGGACGGGATATGCAGATCTGACAGCGGAAGATGTTACGATTCAGATCACTGCAAAACCAGTGACAATTACTGTGAATGACAACTGGAAATATTTTGACCAGCCAGATCCAGATTTTAGCGGAACGGTAGGCGAGCTGGTTACAGCAGGAGATCTTGGAGAAGTAAGCTACAGAAGAACGAATGCAGCGGAAGGCGTAGGAACTTATGTGGATGTACTGACCGCGGATTATGAAGCAAACCCCAACTATGCAGTGACGGTAGAGACCGGCGATTTCGAGATCAAAACAGCGAGTGTGGAAGGAGCGTATCTGGAAGCATCCGGCGGAAGCTGGCCCTATGACGGAACAGCCCATGAAGCATCTGCAGTGGTCAAAGGAGCAGACGGCTATACGGTATACTATAAAGTGGGAGATGCAGACTGGACCACAGAAGCGCCAAGTGTAACGAATGTGGCAGACGGCGTGAAGACAGTCAGTGTGAAAGCAACCAGAACGGGATATGCAGATCTGACAGCTGAGGATGTAACGCTTGAGATCACCGCAAAACCAGTGACAATTACTGTGAATGACAACTGGAAATACTTTGACCAGCCGGATCCAGACTTTAGCGGAACGGTAGGCGAGCTGGTTACAGCAGGAGATCTTGGAGAAGTAAGCTACAGAAGAACAAACAGCGATGAAGCTGTAGATACCTATGTGGATGTATTGACCGCAGACTATGAAGCGAACCCCAACTATGCAGTGACAGTAGAGACGGGCGATTTTGAAATCAGGACGGCCAGCATAGAAGGAGCAGAGCTGAATGCGGAAGGCGGAAGCTGGATCTATGACGGAACAGCGCACGAAGCAGCCGCAGTGGTAACAGGAGCGGAAGGCTATACCGTATACTATAAGGCAGGGGATGCAGACTGGACCACAGAAGCGCCAAGTGTAACGAATGTGGCAGACGGCGTAAAGACAGTCAGTGTGAAAGCAACCAGAACAGGATATGCAGATCTGACAGCTGAGGATGTAACGCTTGAGATCACCGCAAAGCCAGTGACAATTACCGTGAATGACAACTGGAAATATTTTGACCAGCCGGATCCAGACTTTAGCGGAACGGTAGGCGAGCTGGTAGCAGCAGGGGATCTTGGAGAAGTAAGCTACAGAAGAACAAACAGCGATGAAGCTGTAGATACCTATTTGGATGTGCTGACTGCAGATTATGAAGCGAATCCCAACTATGCAGTAACGGTAGAGACAGGCGATTTTGAAATCAGGACGGCCAGCATAGAAGGAGCAGAGCTGAATGCGGAAGGCGGAAGCTGGATCTATGACGGAACAGCGCATGAAGCAGCCGCAGTGGTAACAGGAGCAGAAGGTTATACCGTATACTATAAGGCGGGGGATGCAGACTGGACCACAGAAGCGCCGAGCGTAAAAGATGTAGCGGACGGCGTGAAGACAGTTAGTGTAAAGGCAACCAGAACGGGATATGCAGATCTGACAGCAGACAATGTAACGATTCAGATTACTGCAAAACCAGTGACAATTACTGTGAATGACAACTGGAAATACTTTGACCAGCCGGATCCAGACTTTAGCGGAACGGTAGGCGAGCTGGTTACAGCAGGAGATCTTGGAGAAATAAGCTACAGAAGAACGAATGCAGCGGAAGGTGTAGGAACTTATGTGGATGTATTGACCGCAGATTATGAAGCAAACCCCAACTATGCAGTGACGGTAGAGGCCGGCGATTTTGAGATCAAAACAGCAAGTGTGGAAGGAGCGTATCTGGAAGCGTCCGGCGGAAGCTGGCCCTATGACGGAGCAGCCCATGAAGCATCTGCAGTGGTCAAGGGAGCAAAAGGCTATACGGTATACTATAAGGTGGGAGATGCAGACTGGACCACAGAAGCGCCAAGTGTAACAAATGTAGCAGACGGAGTGAAGACAGTCAGTGTAAAAGCGACTAGAACAGGTTATGATGATCTGAAAGCAGAAAATGTAACGATTGAGATTACAGCCAGACCAGCTACCATTACAGTGGATGATGATTGGAAATATTTTGACCAGCCAGATCCTATATTTACCGGAACAATAGAGAACTTAATTGCAGAAGACGATCTTGGAGAAGTGGTTTACAGCAGAACGAATGCTGACGAAGATGTAAACATCTATCAGGATGTGCTGACCGCAGATTATGAAGAGAATACAAACTATTCTGTAACGGTAATTCCGGGTGACTTCGAGATTAAGACGGCGACTATTAAGGATGCAAAAGTAACGGCGGAAGGCGGAAGCTGGAAGTATGATGGTCAGGCTCATGCTGCAAGTGCTGAGGTAATCGGCGCAGACGGCTACACTATATACTACAAGACAGCAGCAAATGACTGGTCAACAAAAGTACCAAGTGTAACAAACGTATCGGAAGGAACCGTAACAGTAAGCGTTAAGGCTTTACGGGAAGGCTATACAACTCTGACCGCTGAGGATGTTACGATTCAGATTGTGGCAAGACCGATCACAATTACAGCGGCAAGCGCTGAGAAGTCCTTTGATAATACTGCATTGGTGAAAGCAGTCAGCACAGTAGGCCTGGGACAGTTATTACCGATACACAAATATACGGCAACTGTAGAAGGCAGTCAGACATTTGTGGGAACAAGCGACAATGTTGTAAGAGACGCTAAGATTTATACTCTGGCCGGAGAAAAAGATGTAACAAGCAATTATGATATTACTTACGTAAAGGGTACTTTGACTGTAACAGATGAGGATGTCGATGTTGATGACGTAGTAACAAAGACTCATGACGGAGAGAAGACCTATAAATATGGCGATACGATCACCTTTGATATCTCAGTTAAGAATATCTATGATGAGGCTAAGACAATTACAATCGTAGAGCAGGATGGAGTCACAATCACAGGAAATGATAAATTTGTGAATGTAGCATCGGGTGATGTAGTAACAACAACAGCAACTTACAAAGTAACAGAGGAAGATATCCTGAACGGAAGTTTCACAAACACCGTTACCGCGAAGTTCTCAGACGAAAATAAAGACTACGAGAAAGATGACACGGTTATCAAATTCGAAGATCCGAAGGGACATTTAACTGTAACAAAAGAAACAACAAGCAAGCCTGCAAACGGCGAGACATATGCTCTTGGCGAGACAATCGTCTACAAAGTTGTGGCAGCTAACGACGGAAATCTGACGCTGAACAACGTGATAGTAAAAGATGAGCTGACCGGCGATGAATGGACGGTGGGAACTCTGCAGCCAGGTCAGAGCAGCGAAGCATTCAAGGCTGAGTATAAGGTAACAGAGGAAGATATCCTGAAGGGCATGGTATTGAATGAAGCTACAGCTATAGGTGAAAGCACGGATCCTGAGAATCCAAATCCAGAGATCGTACCTGGCAATACCGAAGACCCAACAGATAATCCGAAGGGACATCTGACCGTAACAAAAGAAACAACAAGTACACCGGCAAATGGTGAAACATACGCACTTGGCGAGACGATCACTTACAAGATCACAGCAGTCAATGACGGAAACCTGACGCTGAAGAATGTAGTTGTAACAGATGAACTGACAGGAGACGAATGGACCATCGACTCACTGAAACCGGGTGAGACCAGCGAAGCGTTTACAGCGAGCCACAAGGTAACACAGAAGGATATTCTGAAGGGCTCCGTAGTAAATGAAGCTACCGCAGCAGGCGAAAGCCCGGATCCGAACAAACCGGATCCAGGAGTAGACCCGGGAGAGACAGAGGATCCGACGGACAATCCGAACGGCCATCTGACCGTAACAAAAGAAACAACTAGTACACCAGAGAACGGAGCGGCATACGCTCTTGGAGAAACAATCACATACAAGATTGTGGCAGCAAATGACGGAAACCTGACCCTGAAAAATGTAGTGGTTACTGACGACCTGACCGGAGATGAATGGACAATTGATTCCTTGAAACCGGGAGAAAGCAGCGAAGTATTTACCGCAGAATACAAAGTAACAGAGCAGGATATCCTGAACGGAACTGTACTCAACGTAGCAACCGCTAAGGGAGAAAGCCCAGATCCTGAAAAACCGGATCCGGGAGTAGACCCAGGCGAGAAGGAAGAGCCGACAGTAACACCGCAGCCGAGTCTGTTTGTAGAAAAGACAGCAACTGCAGGGCCGGAAGGCGGATTCAACCTTGGAGAGACAGTACCTTACACAATCAAAGTTGTAAACAACGGTAACGTAACAATCAGCGACATTACAGTAAATGATGAGCTGACGGGAGGCCAGTGGACAATTGACAGCCTTGAGCCAAACGGAACGCAGGAGTTTACGACAGAATATGTTATAACAGAAGGCGACATCCTGGCAGGCCAGGTAGTCAACGTCGCAACGGCGGGCGGTACGGCTCCGGATGGAAGTGAAGTAACAGGGGATGGAACTGAGACCATTGAAACAGAGAATTCCAATCCGCACCTGAGCATTTCCAAAGAGACAACAAGTACACCGGCAAACGGTGAGACATACGCGCTTGGTGAGACCATAACCTATCGCATTGTAGCAGTAAATGACGGCAATTTGACCCTGACGAATGTAGTGGTAAGAGATGAGTTGACCGGAGACGAGTGGACGATAGAATCTCTTGCACCGGGAGCAAGCAGCGAAGCATTTACCGCGGAACACACAGTAACTACAGAGGATATCCAGAAAGGTTCAGTTCTCAACGTGGCAACAGCCGGCGGCGAGACTCCGGATCCAGAAAAACCAGATCCAGGAGTGGACCCGGGAGAGAAAGAAGACCCGACAGATGATCCGAACCCAAGCGTAGCAGTGGCTAAAGAAGTAACAAGCACGCCGGCAAATGGCGAGTCATATGCACTTGGCGAGACGATCAGTTACAGAGTAACCGTAACAAACGACGGCAATGTACCGGTTGAGAATATCAGGGTTGAGGATAGCCTGGTAAGCATCACAGAGAACACCATCGCGATACTTGCACCGGGTGAGAGCAGAGAATTCACATACGAATATACTGTAACAGAAGCAGATATCAGAAACGGCCAGGTTGTTAATACGGCAGCGGCATCCACTGATGATCCGGAAGGGCCGAAGGGAAGCGATGAAGTCGTAACACCGGCAGAGCCGGCAGATGCGGCATATACGGTGAATAAGACCATAGTGAACCCGCAGGATGAATACAAGGTTGGCGACACAATTCAGTATCAGATCGCGGTAAACAACACCGGAAATGTTACACTGCACAATGTAGTCGTAAGTGATAACCTTCAGGGGGCATCCGGCAGCGTAACATTTACAGACGCTGGTGATAATACTGTTGAAGGAAACAAAGTAACAATCAGAGAAATAAAAATTGGTGAAACAGTAGTACTGAACTGTGAATACCTGATCGTTAGAGAAGATGCAGGAGCTACCATCAGCAATATCGCAAGTGTAACAACAGATGAGACTGGTGAGACTCCACGTGAAGACGAGACAGAGGAAACACCGGTTGTAAATATCTACAGACTGACCATTCATTATGTAGATGCAGCCGGAACAGCGGTAGCACCGGATTATACCGGCGAATATGAGGTGGGTGCAGCATTCTCCATCGCATCACCGGCAGTTACAGGCTACACACCGAATTATGCAACCGTAAACAGCGGCGCGGATGGTATGCCTGCAGCAGATGTAGAAGTAACAGTAACCTACACAGCGAACCCGGTCATCGTACCAATCGTACCGCCGGTAACTCCGACGACTCCGGCAACACCAGTAACGCCAGTAACACCGGCAGCGGTAACGCCGACCACACCAACGGCAATCATACCACCGACACCGACACCTGCAGCACCGATTGACGCTGAATTAACTGAGAACGACGAAGGCGACTATGATTTAACACCAATCCAGGATGAGGAAACACCATTAGCAAAACAGAACCTCGATGACCACGCTTGCTGCATTCTCCACTTCTTACTGATGCTACTCGCACTGATTGTGCTGGCATTCTACACAAGAAGCATGAAGAAACGGCAGGCGAGAATCTTCGAACTAAGAGAAGAGCTTGAGCTTGAAATGGCCAGAAGAGGCTTAGGCGGAGAGGAAAAGGAAGATGACGCTGAATAATCAAAGCAGCGCAAGACCGAAAAGGAGGGAACCATATGTTGTATAATTTATATCAATTCATACACAACAGTTTAGGGTTATGCTTCTGGGATTTACCGGCGCTGCTGGTGGGAATCATCATGATAGTCGTATTCGCAGTGCATAAGCATAATCAGAAGAAACGTCAGAACAACTTCGAAGATGAGCTGGAAGAAAAGATGAAAGCAATCAAAGAAGGAACAGCGGGCGAGGAGCCTGCGCAGGCATAACAACAAAGGCTGTCGCCGCCGTATCCATCCGGCGGCGGGCAGCACAAAATGAGAAGGAGGAATCAATATGTCATATATCTTTTCACACACCGTGCTTGGTTTTTGCTGGTGGGATCTTCCTGCATTAATCGTTTTGATTGTTGTTATCGTTGGATTTGCGGTAAAACACCACAACATGAAAAAAGAGGAAAATGATCTGGAAGATCAGCTGTCCGAACTCTACACAAACGATACGGTAGAGATTGACAGTAAAGTATAATTAGTAAAAACAATAAAGCTCCTGGGAGTGACTTCCGGGGGCTTTTTTTAGAATATTCTGAAAACGGTACGCAAAGGGGTCAGACCCCTTTGCAATATTCCTGTTCCGAGGTATAATAGGGATATATAATTTAAGTAGAAAGCAGTGAATTCCATGTCAAAAAGAATATTAGGCAAATATGACGGTAAAAAGCAGAAGTGGCTGCATGATATTATCGAGATTATTATCATTTTCCTTGTTGTCTTTATCTTGTTCAATTTTATTATCGGTATATCGTTTGTAAAAGGAAAATCCATGTATCCAACGCTTCATAATAATGAGATTGCCTTTTATACCAGAATTATTCCGCATTTTGAGCGGGGGGATGTGCTGTCTGTTAGGATGCCCTCCGGGGATTATTATGTGAAGCGTGTCATTGCGGTAGGCGGTGATACGGTGGACATTAGGCAGGGGAAACTATATGTGAATGGCGAAGAGATGGAGGAACCCTACATCAACGGGGCAACAGAGAAGAAGATCGGCGGTGTCGAGTTTCCCTATACGGTAGAGGATGGTAAACTCTTTGTTATGGGAGATAATCGTGAGGAATCTATGGATTCCAGAGACTTCGGCGCTGTTATCAGAAAACAGATAAAGGGAAAAGTACTGCTGTACATAGGCAGAATCTCGTAAGGTGTATGGCGGATAATAGAGAATGAAAAAAGGCTTCACAGGAATGCTGGCAAACGGCGGCATTCCTGTGAAGTCTTTTTTGTAGAAACAGAATTCGAAATAAAAACACTTTCATTTAAAAAATAAAAAGAAATAAACACTTTTTAAATGTATATTTTTCTGTCAAAATTGTATTTTAATAATACAAAGGAAGGAGAAATATATGGCAGAAAAAACATGGATTAAAAAAGTGAAAGAATTTGAAAGGGACTTGATATTAAATGAGAAATCCCCCGCAACTGTAAAAAAATATTTAAAGGAGATTGAGAATCTGTTTTACTTTCTTGATGGTGGGGAAATTAGCAAGAACCGGCTGATAGAATATAGAGCTTCATTGCAGCGGGAATACAAAGCCCAGACAATTAATGTAAAGCTGTCGGCCATCAATGCATTTTTGGAGTTTTCAGGACTGTCTGACTGCCGGGTAAAATTTGTAAAAGTGCAGAAAAAGTCATTCATAGAGGAAAATAGGGAATTAAAAGAGGATGAATATAAGTCTTTGCTTATGTCCGCAAAAAAGAAAGGAAATATCCGGCTGTATCATATTCTTCTCACATTATGCGGGACAGGAATCCGGATCAGTGAATTAAGGTATATTACCGCAAATGCAGTGCTGCAGGGACGCGCAGAAATAAATATGAAAGGGAAGCACAGAGTCGTACTACTTCCAAACGAATTGAAGAATAGGCTGAAAGATTATATGAGCCTAAAAAATATCAGCCAGGGATGTGTGTTTATAACCAAAAATGGAAATCCAGTTGACCGCTCTAACATCTTTCATGAGATGAAGAGGCTGTCTGCTGCAGCTGGTGTAGAGAAACAAAAAGTATATCCGCACAATTTCCGGCATCTTTTCGCAAGAACTTTTTATGCGGTGGAAAAAAATCTTTCTCATCTTGCGGATATTCTGGGACATTCCTCGATTGAGACCACGAGGATCTATGTTGCATCCAGTTACAAAAACTTTGACAAGATACTGGACAAAATGCAGCTGATAATATAAAAAACCACAGAATCAATATTCTGTGGTGGCTGGAGGATCTAGATCTCACGGTTATTTCTTGATTCACCACGAAATCAATATTCTGTGGTAAATGAAATAAGTTTCTACATAAATTCAATTGCTTATATTATATATGAAAAATGACGAATATTCAATTATATTTTAAAAAAGCAATATATTTTTAACCTTTTTAATGCAGTCTGCTATTAATTAAAAATAGTATGTATCAGAAAAAGACCTGGTGTTTTTGTTTAAGACAGGTCTGATTAACTGCGCCCAAATTATGATATGAAAGTGCACTCATAAGATATTCCCAATATAAATTTCAAATATATTTTCTTATAAAATATCTTTCTCTACCACAGAATATTGATTCTGTGGTAATTATGTAAACAGTAAAAAAAGGAAGATTTCATATGGAGAAAAGATCCCACATCACAGCCCCGCTGAATATAAAATTTCGGGAGAAATCCATGCTGCCACTCTACGAGGAAGGCATAAAAAAGGAAATACCTTATACAGAACCCATCGTCGTATATTTGGCAGCTAAAAACATTGGAACCGGAGAGATCTACATGCCCGGCATTACAGAAATCACAGCGGACATGGACGGTTATATCATAATATATGGACGGAGCATGGGCTATGAACTGCATACATATAAGACACATAAGACAGCAGGGGAATTATTTATTGAGCTGGCGGCCCATGCCGGACAGGGATTATTTGGTTATGAGCCGTGGATCGAAGCGGTCAGGCAAGAGTTTTTTGAAGAGGCAGAAAATATGATCTCAGGCGGACAGGACTCGAACAAAGAATCATAATTAACTTCTTTTACGATGTGCCAGCGCAACAGTCCGGGCTTTTAAAAATTTTTTGCCGCAATATGCCGATACAGAGCAGAAAAAATTGGGAGGAGAAGCATATGAGTATCATCTTACAAATTGTTTCCATTGCAGTATGTTTACTTATGTTATACGGGCTTTGCCAGGAGATGAAAAAAAGGCATCTTTCAGAAAACCAGGCAATCTTATGGATCGCAGGGGCGGCGGGCCTCCTGCTGCTTTCCATATTTCCACAAATACTGCCATGGGCTGCAGAGCTTCTGGGAATCTGGTGGCCCCCTGCATCACTGATCTTTTTCTTTCTCATTGTAATCATAATGATAATCCTGCGCCATACGGTCACAATTTCTTCTATGGAAACAGAAATTAAGGAACTGGCCATGCAGGTAGCCCTTTTAAAAGATGAGAACAGTGAACTGGAAAACATGTTAAACAGCAAAACCAAAGGGGAGAACACGAATATATGAAGGTATTGATTTGTGGAGAATACGGTGTATACTGCAGAGAGCTGATTTCCAGACTAAGGAAAGAGAAGCATGACATTTTCGTGATAACAGGTTCAGAGAAAGCACGGAGAGAGAAGCCAAGAACCGGAGTTTTTCAGGAGTATCATTTCAGCTATCGTAGCAAGAATATTGGTACAATCATGAAAAATGTGCAGGCTGATGTGCTCCTGATCCTGGGAGTCTGCGATACCAAATTCACATGGCAGGATATCAATCAGGAGTCGGTGCGCTATCTGACCAGCATCACCAATATCCTGATGAGCGCAAAGGAAGCCGGAATCAGACAGGTCATCTACTGCTCCTCGCTGGGGGGTTATGATGGATGCGAAGATGCTGTGATAGATAAAAACACAGACTTTGAGGCAGACTCCATCCTGATGCAGACAGTGATCCAGACGGAATACATGTGTGCGGAGCAAAATATCCCGGGGGAGTTTGATATATGCGTTATTCGCTATCCGGAGGTATTCGGAGACTATAAAACTCATAATTACAATATCTGTGCAAGGCTGATGGAAAACTTCTTTACCAGTACAGAGATGCAAATTGAGGCGGGAAAGCAGCACCGGGTGCTGTTTGTCAATGACGCTGTAGATACACTGATGCGGGTATTCCTGACCGGAGAGCGGGAAAAGAGTTATCTGGTGCCAGGCTCCGATTACACAGAACGACAGCTCATCGAAGCGGTCAGGATTGTAATACCAGGCAGAGAGACTGTCATCAGGGAGGCTGAGTATGCAGGAGCGTCTCTGCCCGAGATACAAGATCCGTATTTGGAAAGGCTGGGAATCTATGAAAAGTACAGTCTGGAAGATGGTCTGAGAGAACTGTTTAAAATATTTGAAAAAGAAAAGGACCTGGAAATAAAGGAAGAGAAGAAAAAATCTGTAATCAAGGATAAATTAATTCCCCTGGCGGAAAACGTAGGGCTTTTTCTCTTCATGACACTGCTTACATACTTACTAAAGGACACCTGGTTCGGCAGCATTGCAGACCTCTATCTGCTCTATGTAGTCATAATAGCCGTGGTTTACGGGTGTGCACATGCGTTGTTTGCGACGCTGCTCACTCTGGCGGCCAAAACCGGCGAGATTCTAATAACCGGCGGCACGTTTGATTATTCCGCATTCACAGGGATCCTGCAGATTCTTGTGGTCGGCGTAATTGTAGGGCATATGAGGGACAAATACCGAAGAAAAAACGGAGATCTGGAGGATGAAAAAAAATATTACCAGAGCGAACTTGTAGATATGACGCGTATCTATGACGGCAACAGGTATGTCAAGGAAATTTATGAAAAGCGGATTGTAAACTATGAGAATAGTATGGTAAGGGTCTATGAAGCCTCCAGCCAGCTGGATTTCTGGGAACCACAGAAGGTGATTTTCCAGGCCGTCGATGTGGCGAGGGAACTGATGGACATTCAGGACGTAGCCATCTACATAACGGGCGGCAGTGCGGGCTATTTGAGGCTTGCCGCAGCTTCGTCCGAAGAGGCCCGCCAGATGGGGAAATCCATTCATGCAGATGAAAACTTCTTCATGCATCGGGAACTGGTTGAGAGAACAGTATACCGGAACAGGGAGGTGGATTCCGTGCTGCCGTCCTATGCATGTGGAATATACGATAGAGAGAATTTGAATGCCGTCATCATGCTTTGGACAAAAGACCTCTCCAAGATTAATCTTTATGAGTCCAACATGCTGGCGCTGATCTGCCGGCTGATTGAATCCTCCATGAACCATGCGGCAACATACTGGAACCGTCTTGCGAACCAATATATAGAGGGAACAAACGTGCTGAGAGAAGAAGAGTTTGACAAAATGTGCCAGATCTGCCAGGAAGGTTCCCAGCAGAATAAGCTGGAGTATACGGCCCTCAGGATATCCGGCCGGTTTCTGCAGAGCAGGGGAAAAGAAGTCTTTGCAAAAATAGCCTCCTTGGTAAGGCAGACGGATATCATCGGTGAAAAAGATGAAAATATCTGCATTCTTCTTATGAACACAAATGAATCGGAAGCCAAATATGTGATTCAGCGCTTTCAAAATGCAGGAATACCGGTTGAAAATGGAATTGGATGATAGGAGCTGGCGAGCGTGGAAAACAAATGGATGATATGGATTTTGATTATAAATACGTGTCTGGCACTGGTGTATTTCCTGTACCGGGGCGTATGGAAAAAAGAATACCGAAAAGCAGTTCTTTTGACCGTATTTATGATACTGACTCCGGTGGTGGGCACTATCTTTTTATCGTGCAGTGAACTTTTCAATTTTATTCTATTTCATAAGCGGGACGGTCTGCTGAACGAAGAGGAGCTGAGCTTCAGTAAGAAAAGAACCCGAATGATTATAGGCGATGATATAGAGAAAGAGATCGACCGGGTACCCATAGAAGAGGCGCTGATGATTTCTGACACCATGAACAGAAGGCAGCTTTTTTTGGAGGTACTCAAGCGCCCGGACGTGGAGGAGTATATGGGAGGAATCCAGAATGCCATGGCCCAGGAGGATTCGGAGGTAGTTCACTATGCGGCTTCCTATATAACAGATACCATAGCGAAATACAAAGATACGGAAAAACGCCTTCGTACGATCTATGAGGAAAGCAAAGAGAGCGATACACTTTTGTTGTATCTGCAGTTCTGTGATAATATGCTTCACAAAAAAGTGTTCAGCGAGCCGGAGCAGAAGATCTATCTTAATTTTTTTGAAGGATATATGGAAGAACTCTATCAGAAGGATAAAACGAAGGTAAATGGAAACATGCTGGCAGATATCATTGAATTACGGAATGAATATCAGGATGCAGGCGGCATTGAAAAATGGGTGAAACGGGCAGAGGATATCATGGAGCAGGACCTTGCTGCGGCAAAAGAAGTGCTGAAATATTACTTTAAGATAAGGAACAGGAGCGGGTTTAGCGAAGCTGTCCGGCGGATAAAGGAGTCGTCTCTGGTTCTGGACAGCGAGCTTCTCGAGTGGGTGAGGTTTTACCCGTCAGACGGATAAAACCGGCGGCAGAAGGCCGGGGCGCACAAAGCCGCGATACCATGGCACAGGAGGTGCACCATGGCGCTGGAATTCCAGGGCGTACTTGAAAAAACAGACAGGGTGGTAGATGACAATGATATGGGAAAATGTGTGGACAATGATAGGGAGCGCGATTGGATATTTTTTGCTGACACTGGTGCTTCCCTCTGTCTGCCTCAGAAAATATACTGCTCAGAAAGAGCTGACTTTCCGTTTTTTCTTCTACCAGTGTATGGGAAACTTATACCTGAACTTTGTGGTTATCTTTCTTGGATTTCTGCATTTTATCAATTTTGTTTCTTTGCTGGTCATGTTGGTTATTCTGCCGTTATCCGTTACTTGTTGGAGGGAGCGCAGAATAATCACCACGTTTCGGAGACGTGCAGCGAAAATCCTGAGAGAACTGATATTAGGGATCTATGGATTCCAGGTATTTTTCCGCAAGATCAGGCTGAACCTAGAAAAATGGCTGCTGAAAAAAAAGAGGTCCCTCAAGGGCAGCGCAATAGAAATCCTGATATTCTGCGCTGTCATGGCGTGGGTCATCTGGTTTTACGGATGGTATAAAATGCATAATACAGGATATGGCCATACGGACGAAGAGACTCATCTTTACTGGATTGGGGCGCTGATCCACGGGAATATGTTTCCGGCCGGTATGTATCCCCACGGAGTGCACACCCTGAATGCGGCGCTAGGAATCCTATTCCCGCTGAATGTTACCCGGGTTTACCTGAACTTTTCGGTTCTTTCAACCGTCATGGTCTTTAGCTCGGCATATGCACTGTTCAGAAAAGTTTTTTCCAATAGATATGTGGCAATGGCGGGCTGGGCATTTTTTGTTCTGACAGATTTGTTCCATTCCACGTCCTATTTTAGGTTTCAGTTTTCGTTTCCAATGGAGTTCGGCCTTGTTGCGGCCTTTGGCATGATCTATGCTATGCTGGCGTACATAAAAAAGAAGCAGAAGGGTGATTTGATTCTGTTTTCAGCCTGCATCACGTGGACACTCATGGCCCATTTTTATGTCACCATTCTCTGCCTGATTATTTGTGTTTGCTTTGGGGTAGTATATCTGATTCCCATACTGCGCAAAAAAGTTTTGCTTCGTTACGCTGCGGCAGGGATCGTAGGTGTCTTACTGGCATGTATCCCGTATATATGGGGTTACCTGAACGGTTATGAATTTGAACGCTCTATTGAATGGGCGCTGGGAATCACGCAGACTACAGCAGAATCAGAGAACCAGAAGACTGAGGGGCCCCGCCCGGAAGATGCGCAGAAGAGTAACTGGCGGGAGGAGGGCGCTCTTTCGTTTGCACAGGATCTGCTGAAAGATGAATCTAAATATCTGTCGTACAATTTCGTAAGCAACAGAGATACCGCCAGGCTGCTCATGCTGGCGGATGGAGCACTTGCCCTGTACGCCATGCTGGGACTGGTTCTTTCAAAAAAGAGGGTGCGTTATTTGGGATATTTGTTCTGGGCGGTGCTTTGGGAGGTCTGTGCAATCCTTGCATGTGCGTATTATCTGAACATTCCTGTTTTAATTGAAGTAAAGCGAATGGCGACTTTCCTGTCATTTTTGACCATCCCTCTGCTGGGGCTGCCTTTTGAGATGCTGTTTACCCTGCTCAGGCTGTGCAGGGTAAAAGAAAAATATCTGGAAATGTCTTTTGCGGTTCTGATCACCGGCGGTATCTGGGCCATGTCGTCAGCGGGAAGAGTGAAGGAAGAACGCTATTACAGTATTACGATTTCGGAGGCAGATATGAGGGTGTGCCTGGATCTGTGTGAAAATCATGAAAAGTATACATGGACGGTCATATCACCTACCAATGATTTATCTGTAATACGCTATACCGGATATCACTATGAGATTATAGATCTGATAAAAGCACTGGATGAAGGAAAGAAAAATATCTATATTCCGACTCCGGATATATATGTGGTAACGGAACGACATCCCATCTCATTTACCAATGACCGTAGAAAAATTGACAGGAGTGACATCGATGCACCGGATAATGTACAGGAGATCAGCCCGGAACTGGCGCTTCAGGATGTGGAGTGGGACCGGGATACCAGTGGTCTGCATGGTGCGGATGCGCCGTATTATTTTCAGCGGGATGTGGTGATGTCTAAGCTCCATTATTGGATGGAGGCGGTAAAGAAGATTTATCCGAACCATGTCTCGGAATATTACCAGGATGAGACGGTCACTGTCTATAAGATTACACAGGATCCTTATTTTACATTAAATTTGTCAGTGGATTATAAGCAGCTGGCAGCAGATAGTATACATTAATCTGCCGCTAGGCTGCAGACCCGCCCGAAGGGCATGAATTACGGGGTGCCCTTTGGGTATACATTAATCTGCGGCTTTAATGCAGACCAGGATGCAGAATAAGTTACAGGGGGCATAGAATGAAAAAAATACTTTTGATGATACCGGCGTACAACGAGGCTGAAAATATAGGGGCTCTTCTAAAGCAAATGAAAGAGGCCGGGCTGGAGACCAGTATGGATATCCTGGTGATTGATGACTGCTCCCGGGACGGCACGTCGGAAATTGTGAAGGAGTCCGGGTTCAAGGTAATCCGGCAAGTTTTTAATATGGGGTATGGGGCTGCTCTGCAGACTGCTTATAAATATGCCGTAGAGAAAGATTATGATTACCTGCTCCAGATGGATGCGGACGGACAGCACGACCTCTGCAATGTGGAGGTGCTGTGCGGGAAACTAGGCTGCTTTTCAGAGGATATGGATACATATCCGGATATTGTCATTGGTTCAAGATTCCTGGAGGGGAGCCAGTCTTTCCATATATCACGGCTAAAAAAATATACAATTCTTTTTTTCAGAAAAATCATTAAAAAAGTGACAGGATGCTGTCTTACCGATCCGACCAGCGGACTTCAGGGGCTTAACAGAAAGGCATTTTCGTTTTACGCTTCCTATAATAATTTTGACTTGAAGTATCCGGACCTGAACATGATTGTGCAGATGCTTCTGCTCGGCTTTTGCATCGAAGAGGTGCCGGCCATTATGCATGAGCGCACCGCGGGAGTGTCCATGCATACGGGGCTCCTTAAAGTGGGAAAGTATATGATTTTGATGATGTTAAGCACATGGAATGCCTGGTCGCGGTATAAGACAGGGAGCACAAAATGAAATTACTGAATAAGTTTAGCATTTCCCAAAAAAACCAGCTGAAGAAATATATCTTTGTTTACATAGTCCTCATACTGTTTTGCCTTTTGCTCGTTTTCCTGCTGGTAGGCAACCTGGATAATATATGGCGGAGCATTCATGAAACCAACAGGGTGGAAACAGACAGCCGTGCCGAGTATCAGGCGGTGGTAAAACTGTCCGAGAAGCTGGAGAAAGAGCACATTGCGCAAGCAAAGCAGGACACTGCGGTTGAAAAGACCGTTGTGTGGGGAACGGGCACGGCGAGTTATAAAGCGGTTGCCCTGCAGCTTAATAATATGAAGGAGGACTTCCGTACTGAAGAACAGTTGGAGGAGTGCGCGGGGGCGGAGATCCTGTTTGTATGCAAAACAGATTTTAATGACCAGGAGATTCAGATGCTGGAGGAGTACAGCAGAGCGGGGGCCGCGCTTTTCTTCACGGAAATCCCATCCGAGGCTGCGCTTGAGAAGAAGAGCGTCAAAGATCTGCTGGGGATTGACACCTATAAAGGGATACAGGAAAAGAAGGGGATCCGCCTTACAGAAAACCTTTTATTTGGGGAGATTACAGAAAGTCGGGAATCTTTCACAATGAAGTCCGTAACACTAAAAAGACAGGCAGAGGTATACGGTTCCGCGCTGCAGAGTAAAAAAGTAAAAAACGAAAATCTTGCGCCTGTATTCTGGAGATATCAGAGCAGTGCAGAAGGCGGGAGCATATACGTGGCGGACAGGGAGCTTATGGCGGGTACCATGGTCTATGCAGTAGTCAGTTTCCTTTTTACAGATTTATACCAGGCCTATATGTACCCGATAGTAAATGCATACTGCTTTGCCGTCTCGGGGATGCCCTATACGGATGAATTCACCTCCGAGTATCTGGAAAAAGAATACCAGCGTGATAGCATGGGAGTACAAAATGATATTTTCTTCCCGGAATTTCGACGCTGTGAAGAGAGGTACGGCGTAAAGACCACCTGGTATACGGATGAACGTGAAGAGATCAAAAAATACTCGAATGCCATGCTTGCGTATTATCTGGATGGAATTGTGGAAGGAAACAATGAGATTGGTACGCTTAATAACTACAGCCTGAAACGGGAGGTGGACTCCCCTTTTGATAACCGGCTTGTGTTATGGAATTCTGATTTTGAATGGACAGATAAGTTAACAGATAGCGTCTGTATCCCATACCGTGCGCTTACAGAGAAAAAATATCAAAACATCATATTTCACGATAAAGGAATCTGCCGGGGAATGGGATTGAACACTGTTTTTACAGACATTTCTCCCTTTTTATATGAAACAGATGAGAAGAAGCAGGAACGCTGGATCGACTACTGCCGGAATCTGGAGACAGTTCTGGGGGTTGAAAAGGAAGATATTCCATGGCTGGAACGAGTGACAGTTGGTGAGGCCGTGTACAGAGTAAAAGCATTTCAAATGATGGAGCCGGAGATTAGATATTCTGATAAACAGATTGATGCGGTGATCGGAAACTTTACGGGAAAAGCGTACTTTTACCTGTCTCTGCCGGCGGACCGGGAAATAAAAGGGGCAGAGGGCGCCTCGGTTACCAGAATCAGTGATGTGCTGTATCTGGTAGAGGCTGAAAAAGCGGATATCAGGATAACGTATGAGGAATAACATAACAGGTACTAGTACAGCATTGCACTAATAATTCAGCAATAAGCACCTGTTCGCTACGCCATAGCTGTACCTGCTTTCGCTAGACGTAGGAAACACTACGCCGTCGCGGAAGCAGGCACAACTCTGACGCAGATATCAGGCACTTATTACCGAAAGATTAATGCACTGCTGTACTAGTACTAAAATCTGGGCAGCAGGGTGGTATAAGAAAGGAAAGGGTTTGTATGAAAGTATGTTTGATTGTTGAAGGAGCATACCCCTATGTCAATGGCGGGGTATCAAGCTGGATGCAGGGGCTGATGCTTGCCATGCCGGATGTTGAGTTCGTGGTACAGTCCATAGCGGCAAGCCCGGATGCGAATCTGCAGTTTAAGTACCAGATTCCCTCCAATGTCAGTGAGATTCAGGAGGTCTATCTTCTTGACGACGATTACGTAAATAATAAAACACAGAAAAAAGTTGCCCTAACGGGGGAAGAGTACGATGCATTCGAGAACCTGATGTTTGAAAGCAATCCAGACTGGGATGTCATTATCCGGTTTTTTGCCGAAAAAGAGGTGTCGTTGAATGCGCTGCTTTCAGGGAAGGACTTTTTTAAAATGACACTGGATTATTATAATGCAAATTTTCGCAGAGTTGCATTTTCGGATTTTCTCTGGACCATGCGTTCCCTGTATCTTCCGCTGTTTACGATTCTAAAATCCAGAACCGAAAAGGCAGATCTGTACCATTCCGTGTCCAGCGGATATGCCGGTATCTGGGGGTGTATGCAGAAGAGCCTGTACAAACGTCCCTTTCTGATGACGGAGCATGGGCTGTATACCAGGGAGCGGGAGGAAGAGATTATCAAAGCGGACTGGGTAAGCGGGATTTACAAGGATATCTGGATTGGGCAGTTTAAAAAGATAGGGGAGTGCTGTTACCAGTATGCGGATAAAGTGGTTTCTTTGTTTGAAGATGCCCGCAGATTCCAGATAGAGCTGGGATGTGATGAAAATAAGACAATGGTTATTCCAAACGGCGTAAATTATCACAAATTTGAAGGTATCCGGCAGAAAGAGAATCAGGATCCATATATCAACGCAGGGGCAGTCCTGCGTGTTACCCCGATCAAGGACGTCAAGACCATGATCAGTGCATTCGCCCTGGCTAAAAACAAGGAGCCGCGGCTGAAGCTATGGATTATGGGCGGTATGGAGGAAGCAGAGGATTATGCTGAAGAATGCCGCGCCATGGTGCGGGACATGGACATTAAGGATGTGGAATTTACCGGAATTATCGATGTAAAAGAGTATATTGGCAGGATGGATTTTCTAATACTGACTAGTATCAGCGAGGGGCAGCCGCTTTCCATACTGGAGGGCTTCGCCGCCAGGAAACCATATATTGCAACAAATGTGGGGAACTGTAAGGGGCTGATCGAAGGGGAACGCGACAATTACGGCCCTGCAGGATACGTCGTACCGGTTATGGGCGTGTCCGAAATCGCCCGTGCGATACTGAAACTTGCGGAGGATGAAAAGACCAGAAAAAGGATGGGGCAGGCAGGTTATCAGAGAGCCGTAAAGGCGTACGATGAATCGGTGGTTTTCGGCACATATTACAATCTTTATCAGAAATTGACAGGAAGCGGGGAGGTGTGAGCATGGCAGGCATCGGATTTGAATTAAAAAAAATATACAGAAAAGAAAGCATATCCAGGGGAATGCTGGGCGTTGTCTACAGCTCCCTTGTGACGATTGGACCTATGATACTGGTGATTGTGGCAATCCTTCTGCTCTATTTCTTTTTAGGGATGACAAAGGTGCCCTATGCGGACAGAGAGCTGCTGTCCTCCACGATTCTTTACACCTTTATCTTTTCCGTCATACTTACCTCACCGTTCAATGTAATCTTTTCCCGGTATCTGGCGGATAAGTTTTACACAGAGGAGTATTCCAACATACTGGCATCCTATTACATGGGAAATTCTATATGCTGTATCATTGCGACACTGCTGTTCCTTCCGGTGGGATGGAGTCTAAGGGTACGGGGGGAGATAGACCTGCCATTTATTATTGCGGCCTATATTCAATGGATTTCCCTGGTCATTTTATTCTTTGCAGTTACATATCTGCATGCGACCAAGGATTATAAGATTATCGCGCTTTTTTTCGTAATCGGTATGGCGGTCAGCTTTCTGGTGTCGTTTGCCTTTTATAAAGTGGCTGGGCAGGATGCAATCCATTCTATTATATACGGGCTTTCCCTGGGATTCTTTTTGATTGCGGTCTGCGACTTTTCCTATATAAAGAGGTATTTCAAAAGCGTGTCTAACGAATATGGGGAGTGTATGCACTATTTATGGTCGTTTAAACGGCTTTTAGGTGCTAATTTTTTATATATTCTGGGACTGTATGTTCATAACTTTGTATTCTGGACGGTACCGGGGCGTCTCTTTGTGGCCTCCACGTACTACAGCCACCAGGCATATGATATGGCCTCATGCCTTGCTATGTTTACAAACATTTCTGTTATGGTATCCTTTATGGTTGTGGTGGAGACACGGTTCCACACGGCCTATAAGGAATACATGGAGGGTGTCATAGGAGGAACTTATAAAATGATAGTAAAGGGGAGAAAGAAGCTGTTTCGGACGCTTTCCCAGCAGATCATCCAGGTATTTGGCACGCAGATTGCAATTACATCGGTTGTATTTCTGTTTATGGTATTGTTTGGCAAGAAAATAGGGTTTGACAGTGTTACCATGACCATCTATCCGATGCTTGTGGTTGCTTTTCTGGGAATCTTTATGATGTACGGAAATATCATCTACCTGTATTACTTTGCGGACATGACCGGGGCGTTTCTGACCGGGGCGCTTTTCTTTGCGGCCACTCTGACCTGCAGCCTGTTTTCTAGTAAATGGCCGATTCCCTTTTGGGGTGCGGGAGTATTTATCGGAATGCTTGTGGGCTGGACATACAGCTTTTTTAGAATACGCTGGATCGAAAGAAATCTGGATACCTTCATATTCTGCGATTACAAAGTCGTGGATACGATGAAGTCTTCTAATAAAGGAAAAGTTGTTTACCGAAAGAAGGAGCGCAATGCAGCAGGATAGTGGAAAAAGGCTGCTGCAATGGAATATCATTGTCAGTATGCTAAGCCAGGTTTTGTCTCTGGTGATTAATCTTATTTCAAAGCGGGTGATATGCCTGTACCTGAATGTGGAGTACCTGGGCCTCCAGAGCCTGTACTCCAATTTCTGTGACGTACTGTCCTTTGCATATTTTGGCGCGGGGACGGCGATGCTGTTTAGTTTTTACGGTCCTCTGGCCAGAGGAGATAAGGAGAGGCTGGCTGCCATTTACCGTCACTATGATGGCATTTATAAAAAAATGACCTGTGTAGTCCTCGGAATCGGTTCTATATCCACCATATTTGCGGTGTTCTCGGTCAATGCCAGTATCAGCGATTTAGAAGTGGCTGTCACGTACCTGACATTTATGCTGTCCGTCGTTCTATATAACAGGCAGATGGTGAGGAATTACTTTATCCAGGCGGACCAGCGCAGATATTTTGTGGCAGCGGTGACCGGAGGGGTGGATGCCTCTGCCCTTATTATCGAGATCCTGCTTCTAAAGTACTTCAAAAGCTATGAGGCATTTGTAGTCTGCATACTGGTTAAAAATATACTGATAAACGGGATTTTCGGTAAATATCTGAAGATCCGCTATGGGTATCTATTTAAAAGGGGGAGCAGGCTGGAAAAAGAAGAGGCGGATACGATCAAAAGCAATGTTTCCGATATGGTGATGTACCGATTTGGAAAGGTTCTGATCAGCAATACGGATAATATCTTTATCTCCCGCTTCATCAGTACTGCTATGGTTGGAATTTATTCGAATTATCAGTTTATTATCGCAGGAATTACAAGCCTGATTGCCGCTTTCTACGAGGCTATTACGGCAAGAGTGGGCCAGATGCTGTCCATGAGCGAAAGAGAAAACCAATATCAGGGCTTTCAGTTCTATTCGTTTATCAATTCCTGGATGGCGGGAGCCACGATTGTCTGTTTTTATTATCTGGTTCAGGATTTTATCAGGATCTGGATGGGGTCGGTGGACCTGCTTTCCCGGGAAGTGATTATTGTGATCATTGTAAACTATTACCTGGAAATATGCAGATCTGCCACCAAGATGTACCGGGAAAGCGCCGGGCTGTTTAAAAATATTAAACGCATGATATTGATCAAGGGCGGACTGAATATCGTTCTTTCCTTTGTACTGGGAAAAATATGGGGGCTGTGGGGAATTTTAATTGCAACGACTATTGCATCGGCTGCCACGCTTTTCTGGTACGAACCCCTCATTGTATTCCGGTATTTTAAAAAAAGCTTTATGAACGAAATCTATTATCAGTTCATCACGCTTCTGCAGATGGCGGCATCCTTCCTTGTTACAGGGCTGGCCGTCGGGGCGCTTCCGGAAGGCGGAGTCCTGCACTTCCTCTTGAAAGCCGCTGTGTGCGGGGTGGTATGCAATCTTTGCTATCTGGTATTCTACTTTATCTTTAAACAGAGTATGAAAAAGTATAGCAAACCATAGGCAAAACCGGTTTGTGCCGTGAAGTATTGCCGAAGAAGGAAATGGTATCTGGAAGAGGAGGCATTATGGAGATCAGCTTTATTATCCCCGTATATAATGGGGAACAGTTTATACGCCGTTGTATTTGTGAAATCCGCAGATGGGAGTGGGAGGAGCAGATAGAGATTCTGATCATTGATGACGGGTCTACGGACTGCACGGGGATAATCTGTGATGAGGAGGCCGCTGCAGATAAACGGGTCAAAGTGTTTCATATTGAGAACTGTGGACAGGGACTGGCCAGAAATTATGGGCTCAGGGCGGCAGCGGGGAAGTATATCTGTTTTGCGGATGCAGATGACAGGGTGGACACCAGGAACATCTACCGATTGTGGGAACAGGCAAAATCCGTCCACGCGGATGTCGCCATGGGCGGTTATTACAGGACAGACGACCGAACAGAGGAGTGGGTGCACGTGCCCGGAGAAGGCCTGATGAAACGGCGGGGAACAGACGCAGAAATGGGGCTGTACCATAAGGTGAAGACGCAGAGCATGTTCGGCTATGTGTGGAATAAATTATACCGGCGGCAGTTTCTGCGGGAGCAGGATATATGGATGGATGACATCCGGACCATGAATATGGAAGATTTTATGTTTAACATGAAGGTGTGGAGCCGCAATCCGGTGTTTTACTGTATGGACTGTCCGATCTGCTATTACATAACGGCTCATGCGTCAACGACCCGCAGACCAGATCCACAGGTTCATACGAAAAGCGTCAATATGATCCGTACGCTTGTTGGTTATCTCGATGGGGAGGGCGTTCTGGAAGAGAACCTGGATATGGTGGTTCCGGTGATTATGAGGTCTTTCTGCTGGTCAATGATAAAAAACATCCCATATGAAGGGATGTCTATGAGACGCCTTGAGGAGCGGGCTGGGACGTTTGCTTATGCCCCGGAGGTCGAAAAGGCGCTCGGCGCTGTGGATGCATCAAAACATTTAAAATCCCTTGTCTCGGCGCCGCAGAGGTGGTTCTATCGTTTCTGCATGTGTGCGCTGAAGCGGAAAATGATTAAAAGCATCAGCCGCATATTTTATATATGCTATCCGCTGATGAAACGATATGCATCGGCAGTTCTAAAGTAGAGGAGCGAAAGATATGATAAGTGTAATTGTCCCTGTTTACAGGGTGGAGCAGTATCTGGATGCATGCATTGAATCCATACTGGGCCAAACATTTCAGGACTTTGAGCTGATCCTGGTAGATGACGGCTCCCCGGATAACTGCGGGGAGATCTGCGACAGGTATGCCGGGCAAGACGCCAGAATCCGCGCCGTGCACCAGGAAAATCGTGGGCTGTCCGGGGCCAGAAATACAGGAACCGGCCTGGCAGAAGGGGAGTATATTACATACATCGACAGCGATGACAGGATCGGGCCAGAATATTTGGAGGTACTGTACAATAATGCCGTAGAATACCGGGCACAGGTATCTGTCTGCGGGTACTGCCTGGTATGGGAACACGAAAGTGGGCAGAGCAGAAATGGGCAGAACAAAAAGAAGGGGGAACAGGACTTTCATACCCTGGTTTATACCGGCAGGCAGGCTGCCGAGAAGATCGTGAAAGAAAGCACGCGTGCGATGATTACTGCCTGGGGAAAACTTTATCACAGAGACCTGAAGCCGCTGCTGGTATATCCGGAAGGAAAGACTCACGAAGATGAGTTTGTGACGTACCGCGTTTTTTATGCAGCCAGACGGGTCGCTGTATCAAACCGCCCGCTGTACCATTATCTGCAGCGCAGCGGGAGCATCATGAATGACGGCTTCCGGGAAAAGCGCCTGGATAAGATCAGGGCGCTGCGGGAGGCTGTTACATTTTTCCGGGAGAACAATGACCGGGAGCTGGAACGGTATGCGAGGAAACGGTATCTGACCAATTTGCAGATCGCATGGTACCGGACCGCGAAGTTTCTGCCGGATCGAAAAGAGCTGAGCGGGCTGCTGCGGGCGCAATGGAAGTTGACTTACGGTATATATAGGAAAGAGATCCTGGAATGCGGGGGATTTATGGAGCGGTTGTCGATCCGCATATTTTCCGTTTCACCGCGGGTATACAGGGTGATGGCGGAGGTATATCTGAAATTATTTCCGGAGGTTTGAGACGATTAAAAAAGATAGAAAAATCCAAAAAGCACTACGATTTATGATTCTTATAGTTCTATTGGCGGTTGCGGTTATCTGGGCGGTATCTGAGTACCGGGGCAGGCTTGCTTTTACTTACAGGGAGAGTGGCAGCAGGGTGGCAAATCCCTTTCAGGGAGTCTATTTCCAGTGCTCCGCCGGGGATACTGACAGGCTCTATGATATGGCGGAGGAACACCCGGACTATGATGTAGTTCTGCTTACCTATCTTTTGGATGACGAGAGGGAGATGGATGTGATACCAGAGGATAAGGTACAGGATCTGGAAAATGCACTGAGCATTGCCAGGGAACTGGGGCTTTCAGTTATATTCCGGGCAGCATATGATTTCCAGGGGGAGTATGAGGATCCGGATTTTGATATCATGCTAAAGCACATCCGTCAGACAGGGAAGGTTCTGAATGCTTATAAAGACTGTATCGCGGGAGTCCAGGCCGGTATGATCGGTGCGTTTGGAGAATGGACCCAGAGCCGGTACATGGATACAAAAAGGTACCGTATGGAGGTCATACGTGCTTGGGAGAGCGTGCTGGATGAAAGAATTCCCGTGTCTGTAAGAAGGCAGAAGTTTATACGGGAGGCTGAAGCATGGGGGTGCGATACCGACAGGCTGGGGGTCTATAATGACGGGTTGTTTTCCAGCGAAAGCGATCTGGGTACCTACAGGGAAGATTACACAAGAGAAGAGGATCTGAGGTGGTCCGCTGCGAACATTAAGGTGCCGTTTAACGGAGGAGAGATGCCCTTTATCAGTGAATTCACCGATATACACAATGTGGCGGAAGAAGCGCAGCAGCTGAATCTGTCGTACCTGCATGCGGAGTACAATCATGAGGTGTGGCAGTACTGGGCGGGGCAGGAATATGACAATATGCCGGGGGATGAATACATTAAAATGTATCTGGGCTGCAGGCCGTGGGCAGAATCGTTTAGTATCGACAGGCATTTTACGGCAAAAAAGCAGTTACGGCTGGAGCTGGAGATAAGAAACAGCGGCTTTTCCATGATCAATCCGAACTACCGGTGGTATTTTATTCTGCGGTGCGGAGAAGCGGAAAAGCGGATAAGGGCCGATTCAGAAATGGAATCAAAGGAAAAGGGGACAGTCAGCGCCGAATTAGCGAATCCCTTTCCGCGGGAAGAGCTGGAGAAAAACGGAATGACTGTGGGAATCCAAATCTCAAAAGAAGAGCCGCGGGATATAGTTGAAGCTTACTGTGTCCGGCTGGCAAACGACAAAATGGGATATGAAAACGGAATTAATATTTTAGCAAATATCAATCAGTGAGGACAGAGGGTAAATGAAAAAGCAGCGTAAACCGTGCTGGCTGGAAAAGGCATATTGGGTGGCATGTGAAAAGATCCTGGGTTTCCTGGCATTGCTGCCGGCCAGGGATCATAAAATCGTGTTTGATAATTTTGGAGGAAGGGGATACGGCTGCGATCCGAAGTATATAGCAGAGGAGCTGTTAAAGCGGGACGAGGATCTGGATCTCGTATGGCTGACCCGTGGTATGCCGGAAGAATTTCCAAAAGGTATCCGTCCGGTCCGGTACGGCGGAATCAGGGCGGTGTATGAGCAGGCGACGGCGCGGGTGTGGGTGGATAACTTTAAGAGCGGTATCCGCATACGGAAAAAGAAGGAGCAGTATTATATTCAGACATGGCATTCTTCCCTGGGACTGAAAAAGAATGAACAGGATGCCGTGCAGCTGGACCGGGCTTATGTAAGAAAGGCCATGCGGGATGCATCCATGACGGATCTGATGTATTCTAATAACGCTTTCCGGGCGGATAAATACAGAAATAGCTTCTGGTATCATGGAGAAGTGATGCGGTGCGGACATCCCAGAAACGGTGTTCTGCTCCATACGCCCCCCGCGGTAATCCGGAAGGTACGGGAATATTTTGGGATACCGGAAGAGAAAAAGATCCTTCTCTATGCACCTACTTTCCGGTCGAAAACGGGAAGCGCAGGGTACCGGCTGGATATCGGCGCCTGCCTGGAAGCTCTGCGGGACAGATTCGGAGGGGATTATATCTGCCTTTTCAGAATGCATCCCAATGTGGCATATCAGGGTACGGAATGCTCGGAGGGAATAATCCCCGCCTCTGATTATCCGGATATGCAGGAGCTTATGGCTGCCGCGGATGTCATGATTACGGACTATTCCGGGAGTATGTTTGAGTTTATGCTGACGGGAAGGCCGGTATTTCTTTTTGCGGGGGATATTGCCCGGTATCTGGCTGATGAGCGGGAATTGTACTTTACCTTCGAAGAGCTGCCCTTTTCCCTGGCAGAGAATAAAACGCAGCTGCGTCAAAATATTCTGGAGTTTGATTGTGAGGAATATAAAGCAGCGTGCATGCAGTTTATGGAGCTTGTCGGGATGGAGGAGGACGGAGAAGGGGCCAGGGTGCTGGCGGACCGGATCTTAGAAGAGATACATAAAAGGCAGACGGATTGCTGATCCGCCTGCGAACCCCTATTTTATTGATATCCGGGTCTGGATTTCTGGAGTTGCTTTATTTCAGTTACAGAAACCAGCCGGATGATTCCGAATCCGACAGCAAAAGTGAGGATGCAGAAAAGCATTTCCGACCCGGAAGGAATACCGGGGAAGAGTTCCACAATGGAACCGAGAACAAATCCCAGAATTATAAGATATGCCGGCTGGGGGTATTTTGTCATGGCGTGTTCCAGGAGCTTTGTGGTAAGGACAATTCCCAAGAGCAGGCCGATGCCAAGTGGCGCAAGGAATGTCAGCCGGAAACTGCTAATCGCCCCCATAACGGAATCGTATATCCCCATCAGGAGGAACAGATAGGAGACGCTGATTCCCGGCAGCACCAGTGCGATTGCTGCGACAAATCCAGCTAATACCAGAAGCAGCAGGCCGCCCGCCCCAGTAGTCATATCAGCCTGTAAGGCACCGGAGGGAAGCAGGGAGAACAGCAGAACCACAGACAGCCCGATGCCCATGTACAACGGATATTTCCAGGAGAAGCGCCGTATGTCTGCCTGCTTAAGCGTTAAGGGTACACTGCCCGTTACTGCACCCATAAAGAAGTACAGCGTAGGCATGGGATAATTTTGGATCAGCCCGAGCAGCGGACGGGCAAAGAGAACCATACCGAATCCGCCGCCTGCAGAAAAGGCTGTAAGGAAGAGAAGGTTTTCTTTTTTATGTTTTGTAAAGGAACTTACGGAATGGATCAGTTTGGTGTAAATGCCGAGTATCATAGCCATGGAACCGCCGCTTACACCCGGTACCAGCATGGTTCCGCCTACGATCATTCCTTTGATTGCTGTCAGTAAGTTAGTGTGTTTCATTTGGTCTCCTTTTTGCGCTTTATTATATGTGCAGAGGGGGCGGGATACAATGGGGGCAGGGGAATTTTAGCGGGTTTTTAGCAGATGGGGGAGGTGCGCGGAGGTACTATGTTATGCGGAGCAAGATGCCCGCCTTGGCGTACTTGAAAAAAGCAGATCTTTGTGCATAAACAAAAGAGGCTGCCCTTTTCACGGCCAGTAGTGGCCTGAAAGGACAGCTTCTTTATCTTAGAGGGACCCGTCTGGGTTTACGTAGAAAACAATATTATAGTAATTCCGGAGTTATAAAAGGAATATCAGTCATACTATCATGGATTTCATAAAAATAGAAAAGGATATCACTGCAGTACTGCCACAGAATTAGTATTGCGCTTCTCTTTCATATTATTCATGTAATGTGGTGTAAATAGTGAAAATGAATAAATAGTTTATCATTATTCGAAGATCAGTTACTAAACTGTGAAAACAGAACTAGGTTAAAAGAACTAAATAACTTGTTATATTATACTATTTTGGTTCGGGTTTGTCAATAAGATCAGCGATTGTATGTCAACTCTGTGTAAACTTACCTTTGGCCTGCACAGGACATATGTATTTGAATATCTGCTTGTCCTGACAATTCGTATTACTTTTGAGATGTACATAAAAAGAGCTGTTCCGAACCTTTTGGTACGGAGCAGCCTTTTTTCTGCTATCTTATATTGAATTCTTTGCTCTTTTAATCTAGTCCACTCTTTCAATACCAAGGGTGTCTTTAAACACCCTAATCGAAAGTTTGTTGGAAGTAAACAGGCAGATTATCAGTATTACTGTAAGAACGGCGTATAGGAACTATGAAATCCGGTAACTTCAAGCCTGCAAACGAACTTCCAGTTTACAGTATTTTGGCCGTATGATAAAATGTAATAAGGGTGTGGTGCGGGCTGTCCTGCACCATATGAGTTTGTACGATTGATGCTGTATTTGGAAACCAACAATACCTTATTGAACCAAAGGGGAACAATTACATTATGCAGATGCGTTTTGAAGTCCCGGACACCTTTTGGAGTTTATTCCGCTCGGTGAACCGGGATGCTTATATTGAGGCGTTATTATATATTAATGAAGAATACCAGTACAATAATTATTTTTTGACGCGGGAAGCCTGCATTCAGGTCCTGGGCGACATGAACGCGAGGAAGCGTTTCGAGCTGCAGCGCGAGGAGGATGAGACGGAGTTTGATATGTTGGAAACGCCTTCCTCCCGTATCCTAAACTGGCTGCTTAGGACCGGCTGGCTGAAGAAGATTGAGGATTATAATACGCTGGCTACGAATATTGTGATACCGGATTATTCTGCTGTTTTTATTGATGCTTTTGAGCGGCTGACCTCGGAAGACATGGAGGAGACGGAAGTTTATATCCAGAATGTGTATGCCACGCTGTTTTCTTTTCAGCATGATCCGCGCGTGAATCTGAATATGCTCCGGACGGCGCTGATCAATACGAGAAAGCTCAATAAGGCGCTGCAGGACATGCTTCATAATATGGACCGTTTCTTTGCGAGGCTTCTGGACCAGAAGACTTACGGGGAACTGTTGAAGGAGCACCTGGAAGGGTATGTGGAGGAGATTGTGCAGAAGAAGTACCATATTCTAAAGACTTCGGACAACTTCTACATTTATAAGATGGATATTAAAAAGGTTCTTCGGGATATGCGGGAGGATGAGGAGTGGATTGAGAAGATCAGGGAGCGTTCCAAGGCCCAGGGAGATACGAAGGAGGATGTGTTGGACCTGCTGGATATGATTGAGCGGGGATTCGATGATATTGAGCACAGGATCGCCAATATGGATAAGGAACACACGAAGTATGTCCGGGCCACGGTGACGAGGCTGAATTATCTGCTCAGTGGGGAGACGGACACGAAGGGGCTGGTGATCCGGCTGCTGAACCGCATGGCGCAGGGAGACGATTATGAGGAGGTTCTGCGGAGTACGGGAAGCCGGATGAACCTGTCCCTGCTGGAAATGATTTCTGAAAAGTCGCTGTACAAGCGCCGGAGGGGGAGGCAGGACTTTATCAGCCAGATGGCGCCGGAGGAGGCTGCCGAGGATCTGGAGAGAAGTGATGTGCTGAGGCTCAACCGGATACAGGCCAGATACAGCAGAAGGCAGATTGAGGAGTTTATCGAGGCGCATATGAAGGACGAGATGCTGGATGTGTCAAAGATGGAGATTTCAGGGGAAGGGGATTTTGAAAAGCTGATACTGGCTTATGATATGAGTACCAGGAAGGACAGCAGGTATATGGTGCTGGAGGAAGATGCAGCGATGGTGGAGAATAATGGGTACCGTTATCCGGGGCTGAGGTTTGTACGGCGGCGGTGAGACGGGCAGCTTAACAGAATCTCAAAGGAGCCTCAAAGGGGTCAGACCCCTTTGCAGGATGAATAGCATCAGAAAAGTGAGGAGCAGTGTTTCTATGATAGAGTATTATGAACAGCTGATGCAGGAGGAGCAGGAGGCGCTGACGGATGTGATTCAGCTTCTGTACAGGCAGACGTTTCTTCTGGAGCGGAAGTATGACAGGCGGGCGGGAAGGCTGGCCTATGTGAAGGAGTACCGGATATGCAGTAAGCATTTGGAATTTTTGAGAGCATATTTTCAGGTGGCGGGGATTACGCTTCAGGAGAATGCCCATATGGGGCTGATCTATATCCAAGGGGAGGCGCTCTGGGGAGAAAAGATGCCCAGGCTTGCCACGATATACCTACTGGTGCTGAAGCTTCTTTATGATGAGCAGATGGCGGAGGTTTCTTCCAGCAGCCATATCGTGACGACTATGGGGGCGCTCAACGGAAAGGCCGGGGACTTCCGTGTTCTTAAGGGGATTCCGTCGCCCACGGAGATGCGAAGGACGATCTCCCTTCTGAAGAAATATCAGATTATTGAGCCGCTGGATATGCTGGAGGAACTGAACGAACATACCAGGCTGATTATTTATCCGTGTATCAATGCGGTGCTGATGGGAGAGGATATCCGGGAACTGCTGAAAACATTTCACGAGGAGGACAACATTGGAGACGAAACAGCCATTCAAAGCACTATCAAAGATATGCCTGAATAACTGGCATTATATAGACAGGAAGATACTGACTCTGAATGAGGGGATCAATTTTTTCACCGGCCATTCCGGCAGCGGGAAGTCTACAGTGATCGACGCCTTGCAGATTGTGCTGTATGCCAATACGGACGGGAGGCGATTTTTTAATAAGGCTGCAGCGGATGATTCGGACCGGACGTTGATTGAGTACCTCCGTGGCATGGTGAATATCAGTGAAAATAATGAATCCCAATATCTGCGGAACCATAATTTTTCCAGTACGATTGTGTTAGAACTGGAGCAGACCAATACCCATGAAAAGCAATGTGTGGGTGTTGTTTTTGATGTGGAGACTGCGACGAATGAGATCGGCAGGCTGTTTTTCTGGCACACGGGCGGGCTTCTGGAGAATGGTTACCGGGCGGATAAGCGCTGCCTGACAACTGGGGAAATACGGGAGTATCTGCAGCGGGTATTTCCTCCGGAGCAGCATTACTGCGGCCCCAGCAATGAGCGTTTCCGCAGACAGCTGTATGATATATACTTAGGCGGGCTGGATATGGAAAAGTTCCCCCGGCTTTTTAAACGGGCGATACCGTTCCGCATGAATATTAAGCTGGAAGATTTTGTGAAGGAATATATCTGCATGGAGCAGGATATCCACATCGAGGATCTTCAGGAGAGTGTCATGCAGTACGGGCGGATGCGCAATAAGATAGAGGAGACGCTGGAGGAGATCCGAAGACTGAAGGAGATCCGGGAAAGTTATGGACAGTACAGGGAGCGCCGCAGGGACGCCGAGTCCTGTACGTATCAGATCGATAAGCTGGAGATGCTTCAGCTGCGGGCGAAGATTCAGGAGCTGTCGGACAAGATTGGGGGCCGCGAGGAGGAGATCAGCCGGCAGGAGACGATGCAGAGGCGGCGGGAGGAAGATGCCGCCCGGATTCAGAAGGAATATGAGGACGTGCTGCTTCGGATCAGCAACAGTGGCTATTCCGGGCTGGAAACGGAGCTGCTGAGTGTGAATGAGGCGCTGGAGCGCCTGGGCAGCAGTAAGGTAAAGTGGGAGCAGACTGCGGTGCGGTTGAGGGACTGGTCCGGCTGTGACGCGGCGCCCAACCAGGTTTTATGGGATATCGAGAAATTTGGGAAGGGGAATATTACCGAAGGGGAGCTGGAACGGCTGAAGGAGAGCCTGGCCGCGCTTCGGGAGGAGCTGGAGGAGGAGCGGCGTGAGACCGACTCCCGGCTTAGGAAGATTAAGAAGGAAGAGCATGAGGCACGGGAGGAGCTAAAGGAACTCAGGCAAGGGCGCAAGGCATACCCGAAGGAGCTTGAGGAGGCCAGATATGAGCTGCGCAACCGGCTGCATGAGCGCTGCGGGAAGTTTGTGAATGTACAGATTCTGGCCGATCTGCTGGATATTCGGGATGAGCGGTGGCACAATGCCGTGGAAGGATATCTGGGGAATAATAAGCTGCTTCTGGTGGTGGAGCCGCAGTATGCAAAGGCTGCCATGGATATTTACCAGGAATTGGATAAGAAAAAGTTCTTCCGCGCTGCAGTGCTGGATACGGAGAAGGTTCTGGAGGAGGAACATCCGGTACGGCCCGGAGCGCTGGCCGGTGAGGTGATTGCGCGGGAGGCGCATGTGAAGGCATATATTGACTTTTTCCTCGGGAATGTGATGAAATGTGAGAGTGTGGAGGAGCTGCGCAGGTGCCGCGTGGGTGTGACGCCGGACTGTGTTTTGTACCACAGCTACCGGCTGCAGCACATGAATCCGGAGAACTACACCAGAAGAGCTTACATCGGGGAAACGAGTATGCGGCAGCGCATCCGCCAGCTGGATGAGAAGTGCCGGGCGCTGCAGGAGGAGCGGATGCCTCTGCAGGAGATGCTGGAGCAATTCCGTAAGATCGGGCAGTATGAGGGGCTGCTGCAGCCGGTTTCCGAATACATGGAATGGCTGGATGATGTGGGGAAGATACCGGGGAAGGAGCGGCAAAAGAAGCAGCTGACGGAGAAGATGCGTACGCTCCGGGAAGAATCTGTGTCTGCGTGGGAGGGCGAGAAGCTTGAGCTGATGCGGCGGCAGGAAGAAAAGAAGATGCAGATCCGGACGGCCCAGGAGGAGATATGGAAGAATAAGGAGTTTATTAGTAAATGTAAGTCCGATAGCCTGGAGATGCATGCTCAGCTTGCGGACCGGGAGCGGTACTTCAAAGAGGATGCGGAGTTTGAGGAGCTGTTTGCTCAGTTTATGGAGGGCAGGCGTACCGTGAATTACGACTATCTCAGGAGGCAGCGGCTGGGGGACCGGGCGCCGCTGGAGGAGAAGAAGGAACGGGCTTACCAGGAGCTGGTGGATATCCGGAGCAGCTATACACAGAGATACCCGAACCGGACATTCTCAGCCAGTATTAAGGACAACGTCCCTTACGACAGGCTGCTGGAGAGCTTGGAATGCGACGACCTGGAAGGGTACAAAGAAGCGGCCAGGGAGCAGGCGCGGTCGGCGGTAGAACATTTCAAAGACGACTTTATCTTCAAGATCCGCAGTGCAATCCGGGAAGCTTACCAGCGCAAGGATGAGCTGAACCGCATTATCAGCAGGCTGGATTTCGGAAAGGACAAGTACCAGTTCGTGATTACAAAGAACAAGGGACCGGACGGAAAATACTACAGAATGTTCATGGATGATTCGCTGAAGATCAATCCGTCCCAGCTGAGTCAAGCCATGGAGAACCAGCTGAATATGTTCACCATGGAGCACGAGGATCAGTACGGGGAGATGATGAACGAGTTGATCAACATCTTCATTCCGCCCGAGAATGCCACAAGAGAGGAGCTGGAAGAGGCCAAGAAGAACATGGACAAATATGCCGATTACAGGACCTACCTGTCCTTTGATATGCAGCAGATCGTGCAGGGCGAGAAAGACATGACCATCGGACTCAGTAAGATGATCAAGAAAAACTCCGGCGGCGAGGGGCAGAATCCTTTGTATGTGGCACTGCTCGCCAGTTTCGCCCAGGTATATCGGATCAACCTGTCGCCCAAGATACATCGGAATCCCACCATTCGGCTGGTGGTGCTGGACGAGGCATTTTCAAAGATGGATGCGGAGAAAGTGGCAAGCTGCATCTCGCTTATTCGTGGGTTAGGGTTCCAGGCTATAATCAGCGCTACGAATGATAAGATACAGAACTACCTGGAGAATGTGGATAAGACATTTGTATATGCGAATCCGAATAAAAAACATATATCTATACAGGAATTCGAGCGGACAGAATTTGGGGAACTGGTGGAGGCAGAATAGGGGTCAGACCCCTTTGCGGACCATTCTCAGAATGTTCAGTTAATTGGATAACAAAGATGTGTTTTTCCCCTAGGGAGGCGTGATATTGTGTATCTTGTAGAAAGAATTATTGAGAAATGTGAGAACAGTCAAAATGACTGGCGGCTGGGGGCCACAGGCGGGAAGTCTTTGCGGATTGACCAGCAGGAATATGATGCCTGCGGGAAGACTGCTCTGGTCTCGGAGGCGGAGGAGCTGGAGCGGGCGGGGATGATCCGGATTAAGTGGCTGACCCGGGAAAGTGATATCGAGCGGATTTACTACCGGCTGGAGGATCTGGACAGATTTTATGCGGCTCTGATGGAAACACAGCCCGGGCGGCAGCCGAAATGGAAACAGATCCAGGCGTACCGCGAACTGTTGGAGCGGGAACTGGACGGGCTGCAGACGGAGTGGATCTGCCGGTACTACCGGGACCTTCTGGAGCAGCTGGGGCGGGGGAATATTCCGAAGATGCTGGACAAACGGGAAGTATACCTGCCCTGTTTCCGGGGAATCGATGAGCTGAAAGAGACCGTGTTTAAACGGATCTTCAGCAGTAGATATCTTATGAATTCGAAGACTTTTGAGGAAAACGCGGAATCCCATATCATAGCAAAGGCCCGGCAGTATTGCGGAGATGTAGTGGAAGAGATGGATGATAAGGAAGTACTCTCCCAGCTCAATATTGAGGAGTATTCCCAGGAAATGTCTCTAAAGGGGGCTCTGCGGATTGGGATAGTGCAGGGCTCAACATGTTTTGATATTAACCTGGGAGAATATATATATGGGACGGTCTTGAATAGCGAGACATTGAAAAATGCCATGATCCTGAGTGAGCAGCCGGAGATAAAATGCGTAGTTACCATTGAAAATAAGGCCAATTTCGTATCGGCTCCATATCAGGAAGGAACCTTATATGTCTTCAGCCACGGGTATTTTTCACCACGGGAAAAAAGATTTCTGCAGCAGCTTTGGGCGGCGCTGGAGGGAAAAGGCGTACAGTTTTATCACAGCGGGGATTTGGATTACGGTGGAGTTAAGATTTTTGAGTATATTAAGAAAAATATTTTCCCGGATGTGCGGCCGCTTATGATGGACGCGGAGACATATGAACGCTATCTGGCATGGGGAGAACCGATTGCCGCAAAGACGCTGCAGAAGCTGAAAAACACTAAGATACCGGAACTCCAGGGCCTGATAGATGCTATCCTGGAGAAGAGGGCGGCTATCGAGCAGGAATGTTTTCTGATGTGAGGCCTGCGTGGAAAAACGCAGGCGAAAAGGGGGAATGTTTAGGCAGTGCGCTGTGCACAAAGAGTTTCCGAGAGTACTCAAAATTAAAAAGGAGGTAAGTATGAAATATGAAATAAAAGGCGGGGCATTTCCCGTGGTTGTATGTGAGCTTGAAAATGGGGAACAGATGATTACTGAAAAAGGCTCCATGGTATGGATGAGTCCAAATATGCAGATGGATACTGCAGGCGGAGGTCTGGGGAAAATGTTCTCAAAAGCATTTTCCGGCGAAAGTATGTTCCAAAATATATATACTGCACAGGGGGCAGGGATGATCGCGTTCGGTTCCAGTTTCCCGGGGAGGATACTTCCGCTTGAGATTAGTCCGGGCAGAGAGATGATTGTTCAGAAAAGTGCATTTCTTGCATCAGAGGCAGGAATTCAGCTGTCCATGCATTTTAATAAGAAAATGGGAGCGGGATTTTTCGGCGGGGAAGGTTTTATCATGCAGCGGCTTTCAGGTTCAGGCATGGCATTTGTAGAGATAGACGGGGAACTGGTTGAATACCAGCTGGGGCCCGGACAGCAGATCGTTGTGGATACCGGCAATGTAGCGGGATTTGAAGTCGGCGTGCAGATTGATATACAGCAGGTTCCGGGGATCAAGAATAAGCTGTTGGGCGGTGAAGGGCTGTTTAACACCGTACTGACGGGCCCGGGCAGAATCTGGCTGCAGACGATGCCGATATCCAGCGTGGCAGCATCCATCCGGCCTTTCATACCAAGCGGAAATGCATAAAGTGCGCAAAGGGGTCAGACCCCTTTACAGGTAAGGAGAGGAGCTGCAGAGATGAGATTGATGATTGCATCGGATATTCACGGATCTGCCTTTTACTGCAGGCAGATGCTGGAGGCATACGAAAGAGAAAGGGCGGACAGGCTGCTTCTTTTGGGAGATATCCTGTATCATGGGCCGCGCAATGACCTGCCGAAGGAGTACGCTCCCAAGCAGGTGATTGCATTGCTGAACCCTATGAAGGAACACCTGCTCTGCGTCAGGGGAAACTGTGATACAGAGGTCGATCAGATGGTGCTGGAGTTTCCGGTTATGGCGGAATACTGCCTGCTGGAACTGGATGGCCAGACCATTTTCGCCACGCATGGGCACAATTTTAATCCAGAACATCTGCCGGCGCTTAAAGCAGGCGATATTCTGCTGAATGGACATACCCACGTTCCTGCCTGTGAGGAGCATGAAACATATATTTATATGAATCCGGGCTCTGTTTCTATTCCAAAGGAGGATTCAGTGCATAGTTATATGATATATGAAAATAAATTATTTCAATGGAAAGATATGAATGGAGAGGTATACCGGATATGGAAGACAAATATGCATTGCTAATTGACGCGGATAATGTTTCCGCAAAATATATAAAGCCGATACTGGATGAATTGTCCAAGTATGGAAACGTAACTTATAAGAGAATCTACGGAGACTGGACCAGCACGTATAATTCAAGCTGGAAAGAGGAACTGCTCCAGAATTCCATTACTCCGATCCAGCAGTTCAGTTACACGCATGGGAAAAATGCAACCGATTCTGCCATGATTATAGATGCAATGGATATGCTGTATACAAGTGAGTTAGAAGGGTTCTGCCTGGTATCCAGTGACAGCGACTTTACAAAGCTGGCCAGCCGTCTCAGAGAGAGCGGCAAGACTGTCATAGGGATGGGGGAAGATAAAACGCCGGCGCCCTTTAGAAAAGCCTGTGATATCTTTACCGTACTGGAATTGCTGCTGGAAGATAACACCATAGAAAAGGAAGAGAAGAATACAGTACATGCCACCGGAAAAGACTGTAAGAAGAGCAGTACGGATGTGGTATCCAAGAATCAGATAGAAGAGGCGGTCGTCAAGATCATAACCGAAAATCAGAACAATGATAAGGAGACCGGCCTTGGTGAGGTTGGCAGCCGTCTGGTCAAACTGTATCCGGATTTTGATGTCCGGCGTTACGGGTATAGCCTGCTGTCAAAGTTTCTGGAGACATTTCCAAAACTAAAGCTGAAACAGGACGGCACACAGGTTACCGTCATGCTGTATGAAGACAAAAGCAGGCAGGAGATGCTGGAAGAGTATATTATCATGCTTGTTCAGAATGCCGGGGCCCAGGGCGTATCCTTAGGCACGCTGGGGAACAGAATCAGAAACCGGTTTGGCGATTTCAAAGTCAGAGATTATGGGTATTCCCAGTTTAAACAGTATATTCAGAGCTTCCCTAGTATACAGATTCGGGATGATGGGGAACAGAACTGGGCAGTACATGTTGATAACAGGTAAATGAGTGCAAAGGGGTCAGACCCTTTTGCAGAGGGGTCAGACCCCTTTGCGGAAGGGTCAGGCCCCTTTTATCAGTTCTCTTTCGAAAATTATCTTTCTAAAATGTTCGTTTCCGAATAAATTTCCCCAAAAACCCATCCGCGCCCAATTGATTTGCTTACCCTCTATGCTAAGATAATCTTGTAAAGGTAACAACTCATTTTATAATCAATAACAGAAAGGAGCAAAGTTATGAGCATAAATAAGAAACTTCTCCCGCCGGGCCTTACCAGGGAAAACAGAACAGAGAAACTAAATCAAGCCATGAGAAGTGTAAAACCGGAGATCTGTATCGAGCGGGCCCGCCTTATTACGCAGAGTTACCGCAGTACAGAAGGAATGCCTTACATTATCCGCAGGGCTATAGGCCTGAAAGACCTTCTTGAGCATATGACAATCTTTATAGAGGACGAAGAGCTGATCGTGGGAAATCATGGTTCCAAACCCCGTTGTGCCCCGCTCTTCCCGGAATTCGGAGGTTTCAGCAAGGAAGAACTGGACAGGATGCCCACCAGGAAGGTAGACACACTGCAGATTACGGAGGCGGATAAGGCGGCTCTTTTGACAGAAATATACCCGTACTGGGAAAACAAGTCCATAGGAGATTTATCCAGGCACTACATTGACGAGCGGATCATGCAGGTGCTAGACTCCCCCTACCGTGTATTCAATCCTTTAAGCCGCGCGCGCAGCGGATATGGCCATTACCTGCCGGATATTCAGAAAATCATCAGCCATGGGTTCCGAAAAGTAGAGGAGGAAGCAAAAGATTGCTTGGAAAGTCTGGACATTCTGGATCCTGAGTTTACAGATAAGACTCATTTCTATAAAGCAGTCCTGATTGTATGCCAAGGGATAAGACGCTTCCAGAACCGTTATGCAGACCTGGCGGAACAGATGGCAGCAGAGGAAGGTAATAAGCGTAGAAAACAAGAGTTGCTTCTCATCGCCTCCAACTGCAGGCAGGTTCCTTATGAGCCGGCGCGGACGTATTATGAGGCGCTCCAGTCGTATTGGTTTACGCTTCTGATTGATTACTGCGGCCAAAATGGCTCCGCTATATCAGGAGGCCGGGTGGATCAGATGTTCTATCCTTACTATAAAAATGACCTGGAAAATGGCACCATGGTCAAAGAAGAGGCGCGGGAGCTTCTGGAGGCATTGTGGGTAAAGAGCAGCGATGTCATTAAAGCAGGAACCTACATGAGTGCCAGAAATAACGGCGGATTCGCCACTACGATCAACGTGGTGCTGGGCGGTGTTGATGAGAATGGGGAAAATGCAGTCAACGATTTTACCTATGTCTGCCTGGATGCAGAACAGACGGTATTCAATTCTGAACCCAACACCAGCATCCGTATTTCACAGAAGAATCCGGATAAATTCTTAAACCGTGTACTGCAGATCCTCGTGGAAAATGAAGGCGGAAAGCTTCCATTTTTTAACGATGACTTAATCATAGACGGCCTGATGAAGGACGGAGTATCCCTGGAGGATGCCAGAAACTACGCAATCGTAGGGTGTGTGGAACCGACAGGACAGGGCAATACCATGGGCAGAACCAATGCATGTTACTTCAACCTTGCCAAATGCCTGGAGCTTGCGTTATTTAACGGGGTATGCCAGATGTCGGGAGAACAGCTGGGGCCGGTAACCGGAAAATTTGAAGAGTTTGAGACTTTTGAAGAGTTTAAGAAAGCATATGAGATACAAGTAAATTATTTTGTTGACATGATGATCAGTTCGCTCAATTCCATCGAACTGCTGCACGCACGGTATGGGCAGCATATTTATTGTTCCATGCTGCTGGAAGGCTGCCTGGAAAAAGGCAGAGACTGTACGCAGGGAGGGGCAAAATACGACTATGCAGGCGTGCAGGGAGTCGGAATTGCGGATGTGGGAGATTCTCTCATGGCTATAAAAACGCTGATATTTGACAAAAAGGAAATGGCGCCGTCCCTGCTTCTGGATGCATTAAGGCATAATTTTGAGGGGCAGGAAATCCTTAAATACCGTCTCATCAACCAGATACCGAAATACGGAAACGACATCCCCGAAGCAGACGAGTTGACAGCGTATGTGGGAAAACAGTACTGTGAAAGCGTCAAAGGCCATCGGTCTCCCTACGGCGCGATCTACCGTCCCGGCCTGTTCTGCCTCTCCTCAAACACACCGCTGGGCCGCCAGGTCTGCGCACTTCCAAGCGGCAGAGAGGCGGGGACTCCACTGGGAGACGGCGGCATTTCTCCGAAACACGGCATGGATATCTGCGGGCCGACCGCCGCGGTCAAGTCTGTAGCCAGAGTGGATCACGAGAGCGCGATCAACGGAGTGAACTTTAACATGAAATTCATGCCTACGATCCTCAGGACAAAAGAAGAAAGGCAAAAACTCATCGACCTGATCCGGACGTATTTCGCCATGGGAGGCATGCATATTCAGTTCAACATCCTGACCCCGGAAAAGCTCAAAGATGCGCAGCAGAATCCCGACCGCCACAGAAATCTCGTTGTACGCGTAGCAGGATACAGTGCATTTTTCGTGGAACTGGACAAAGACATACAGGATGAAATCATCAGCAGAACCATGCAGTGCGTATAGAGGGAGGAAAAGAATGCAGGGAAATATATTTGATATTCAAAGATACAGTATCCACGATGGCCCGGGGATCCGCACGGTGGTCTTTTTAAAGGGCTGCCCGCTGCGCTGCAGGTGGTGTTCTAATCCGGAGTCCTGGCAGGCGCATCCGCAGTTATTCTATGCATCCTCCAGATGTATTGGCTGCCTGAACTGCGTAAATCACTGCCCGGACGGGCAAATTACGGCGGAAAATGGACTGCAGATTCATTGGGACAGGTGCGGGAACGATCATCTGGACTGGGTGGCAAAGTGCCCTGCAAAGGCTCTTACCGTAAAGGGAAAATGGATGCCGCCGAAAGAGGTGTTTGAAGAAGTTTTAAAAGACGAGGCATTTTATAAAAGAAGTAAAGGGGGGATTACCCTGTCAGGGGGTGAGCCGCTGCTGCAGGCAGACTTTGCAGAGTCCCTGTTAAAACTATGCCGAGGCCACGGGATTCATACGGCCGTAGAGACGACCGGATGCGTGCCAAAAGAAAACCTGGAAAAAGTGCTGCCCTACACGGATTTATTTCTATACGACATCAAATCCGCAGACAGCCAGGTCCACAAAACCTGGACAGGTGCAGACAATCAACAAATTCTACGGAATCTGGAGTGGCTTGCAAGACAAACAAAAGGCATTTTCATCAGGACACCCATGATACCGGGAGTAAACGATAGTGAACAGGATATTTTAGACATCATCGAGATCATTCAGAAAAATGGAATCCGTTATTATGACATCCTCCCCTTCCACCAGTATGGAAGCGGAAAATACATTTCCTGCGGGTTGGATTACTCCATGCAGGATGTAAAGCCCCATGAGGAAGAGTATGTAGAAAAAATCAGGGATACCATACACAGCTTCGGACTTTCCACCAAAATGGAAGAAATGGCTGACTAAGAACAAAATGGGCAAGACCACTTTGGCGCCGCCGCGCTGCCCGCCTTGCGGCTATATACCTTATCACGGCGTGCGCATCCCCGGAGGAGTCTTATGATATAGGAAAAACATCCCCCATATACCTGATCAAATCCAGATATATGGGGGATATGTATGATCCTAGCCGTTGCCGCAGAGCGGTATGTGTATCGGACAGGACAGTGCAGACGAAAAAATATTATGACAGCGTTACCTGCCGGCGGATGTCAATCGGGCTTTTGCTGGCGGATGTATTGCGGTACAGTTCCAGCTGGAATACGCACTTATCGGCCCGGGTGATAGAGGTGGTAAATTCGAATACAAATCCCGAATCCAGATAAGAGATACGCTGAATCTTATAGCCGGGGACCTTTGCTGCACATTTCAGCAGATCAGCCTCATCCTTATTGATAATGATTGCTTCAATTGTCTCCGTTGCACGGTAGAGATTCAGTGCGTAGCGCTCACTCAGCACCTTGTACAAGGATACGGTTGAAAAATCAAAGAATTCAATCCGTTCGCAGAGATAATAGGGGACAAAAGCCTTCTCAAATAAGATTGGCTCATTGTTCGCACAGCGCAGCCGGTAAAGTTTAAATACCTTATTCTGCGTCGGCGGCAGTTTGAGCTGGTCGCGGATATACTGATCCGCCTCTACCACCTCGCTCTTAATGACAACAGAGGTGGGAACCGCTCCAAGTTCCCTCATATTCTCGGTAAAATTGTAAAGATAGTTGATGTTTCGTTTCATCTTGGGATCTGCAATAAAGGAACCCCGTCCTCTGTAGCGGACAAGGAGGCCCTCATCCACAAGCCTGTCCATGCACTGGCGGACTGTAGTCCGGCTGATATTTAATATGCTGCAAAGGTTTGTCTCTGTGATCATTTGATCACCGGGCTTCAGGACACCTGCCTGGATTTGTATCTTAATATAGGAGGCAAGCTGCTCATACAGAGGAGAATCGCTCTCAGGCGAGAACTGAAATGTTTCTTTAAAATAGTCAATGTCCAATTGTATAGTTCCTTTCTATAAAATAAGAATTTCCGCCCGGGTTAGATTGGGAAAATGCAGTAATTATAGCGGATTCTGCTGTTTTATTTTCTTCAATAGTATCATAAATATATACGATATTCAAACATAATTACCAGTTAATGGAATGGTAAAAACAACTGGATTATGTCTATCGGATGTGATACAATAATAATGTATCAAATGTATGATACATTTATATTATCATATTAAATTATAAAACGCAATATCCACGGAAAAAGAAGTTGTTGTATGGTTACTATCGCGGCCCATTTGCCGTGAATAGTAACGTTGTATGGGGGCTGATAAGGATTGATGCATACACAGGATCGCAGAAAAGCAATTTTAAAAGAACTTGAACAAAACGCTTATGTTCGTGTGGGTACACTGAGCAGCATGTTCGGCTGCACTGAGATGACGATCCGCAGAGACCTGAATGAGATGGCGGAGGAAGGCCTGCTGAAAAGGACCCACGGGGGTGCTGTAAAAATAGGAAAGAATTTTGTGACTGACAATGTAAAAGACTTGCTGTACAGCAATCTGCATAATAAGATATACATAGCCAGGCAGGCGTACAAAGTCATCAGTGCTCAGGATACTATATTTTTAGATGATGCAACCACCTGCCTGTATCTGGCAAAGGAAATTAAGAAAAATGAGAAAAAACCGGTAAATATCATAACAAACAGTGTACTTTTGGCATTGGAACTTATGCAGGCGGAACATGTCTCCATAAAGATTATCGGAGGAGATGCGGCCGGCAATCTATCTGCGACTGTGGGGCAGGAGGCCGTCGAACAGATCGCGCGATGCAGGGCGGACAAGGCGTTTATCGGAGTCAATGGCATTGATTTCACGGAGGGAATCACAGGGATTGGGTACCCCCAGATGGAGATTAAGCAGGCCATGTTAAAAAGTGCAAAAGAGACCTACGTGCTGGCGGACAGCAGCAAATTCGGGCATATCTATCTTTCCCATATCTGCAATATCGATCAGGTTACGGCCGTGCTCACGGATGGGAATCTGGCGGCGGCATTTCAGGAAGATGCCAGGGCCCATGGCTTCCCGGTTATCTGGCAGACGGGGGCGAAGAAAAACGAAGAATGAATACAGTTCGGACTAGTCGGGACTGTTATGAATGAAGGGAGCAAATATGAGCAAAACAAAGTTAAGTGAAAAGGAAAAGTGCCAGGCAGGGCTGCTCTACGATGCCAACTATAATCAGGGGCTGGCGGAAGAAAGAAACAGATGCAAGGATCAGTGCTGGCTGTTTAATTCCTGCCGGCCTTCGGAGCAGGAAAAACGGATGAACATCATGAAGGGGATTCTGGGGAAGACCGGCAGCTCCTTCCTGATTGAGCAGACCTTTTGGTGCGATTACGGATACAATATAGAAATTGGTGAAAATTTTTACGCAAATCACGGATGTGTCATCCTGGATGCGGCCAGGGTGACTTTCGGAGACAATGTCTTCATCGCGCCCAACTGCGGATTTTACACGGCCGGACACCCGTACAGCCCAGATCTGCGCAACCAGGGTCTGGAGTATGCAAAGCCGATTAGCATTGGTAATAATGTGTGGATTGGGGGAAATGTCACAGTGCTGCCGGGAGTGACCATAGGGGATAATACCATCATCGGGGCAGGCAGCGTGGTGACGAAAGACATTCCGGCAGGTGTGGCGGCCGTGGGCAATCCATGTAAGGTGTTAAGGGAAATTACCGAAGAGGAGATGGAAAGAGAAAGGAGGAGTGTACAATGAACTGGCTGGATTTACATATGCATTCCGTCATCAGCGATGATGGGGAATTTGAGCCGGAGAAACTGATGGACATGTGCCGGGAGGCGGGGCTGAAAACCGTGGCAGTTGCGGACCATAACAGCACCAAAGCTCTTGGACGGGCTGCCGCCAGGGCAAAAGAGAACGGTCTTCGGCTGATCCCCGCAGTAGAGCTGGACTGCTGCATACGGGGCAGGGAACTGCATATTCTGGGATACGGCATTGATCCGGAATATCCGGAATATGGAAAGGTGGAACAAAATCTGCTGGCCCAGGAACAGGAGAGCTCAAAAATACGGCTGAGGCTGGCGGAGGAAGCGGGATTAATCGTGGATCATGATTTGGTCTATGAGCTGGCACATCACGGTGTCGTGACAGGAGAAGTCATTGCAGAGGCTGCGCTGAAGAATGAGGAGAATCACGCATTGCTGCGGGATTACCTGCCGGGGGGAAAGCGGAGTGACAATCCCTATGTGAACTTTTACTGGGACTGGTGCTCACAGGGAAAATGCGCCTATGCACCAGTAGAATTTATTTCCCTGGACAGAGCTGTAGAGATTATTACAGCATCGGGGGGAGTTCCCATTCTGGCGCATCCTGGCAATAATACGAGGGAAGATGAGATGCTGCTGCAGGATATCGTGAAAGCAGGGGTCCGGGGAATGGAAGTATTCAGCAGCTACCATACGGATGAGCAGGTGGAGTTCTACCTGGACTGGGCCATGAAACGGCAGCTGCTGATCACGGCAGGAAGCGATTTTCATGGAAAGACAAAGCCGTCTATCCATTTGGGCCGTATGGATGTAAAAGGGCTGGAAGATAAAATTTATAAAGAACTTATGGATGCGGTTTAAAAGGAGGGCATAGATTATGAATGTATTATACCAGGAAGTGCCGTGGGGAGCGGGCGTATGGACGAACGAACCGGCGGAAGTGAAAATAGAAGACGGACGGTTGAACGTAACGGCTGTGCACGAAAGCGATTATTGGGAGAAGACACTTTATGGGTTTCAGCACAGGGACGGGCATGCGCTGCTGACAGACCTGAAACGGACGGAAGCTATGGAAGTTACATTTCTCCTGGAGGATTTTCAAGAATTATATGACCAGGCCGGGATGATGTTATGGTATGACGACGTACACTGGATCAAGATGACAATAGAAGTGATTGACAACGAGCCGAATATTTCAATTGTAGTAACGGATGTCTACTCCGACTGCTCGAACTTTCCGGTACCGTCCTGGGATGGAAAACATGTGACATTCCGCGTGTCTCCGTTTGAGGATGCGGTACTGATCCGTGTGCGTACCGGGGACAGCAGATGGATGACCATGCGGCTCGCGCGATTTCCTTATACGGATGGGATGAAAGCGGGGCCGCTGGTATGTGCGCCTATTAGAAAAGACTTCCGGGCGGTATTTACACGCTGGATAAAAACAGAGACTGATAAGGGACAGCATGAAGATCCGCCGATCTTATAAGAAGGGGATGCTGTTCCCTTTCTTTTTTAGTAGGACGAAATAATGTTAACAGAAAAGACTCCGGTATTAGAACATTTAATATCCTCCAATCCTTATGCAAACTCCGATACATAAAATTTATAGGACACATTAGATTACAGGATAAAGGCAAGGCAAACAAACAGCCCAATAAGCTGTGCAGCAGAAAGAATTGGAAGCGCAGTAGAAGGGTGTACCTTAAAATGTTGATATGTATATAAAAAAGTTGTAATAGAAATAAACGGAAAGATTGATATATAATATGACTAAAAGGGGTCTGTCCCCTCTGCAAAAGGGTCAGCCATTTTTGCAGAAGGGACAGACCCCTTTCATGTGGTATAATGGTCTCAGCAAAAGAAAAATTCGGAGGTGATTGCAGCATGTACAGTATCTTGATCGTGGACGATGAAAAAAAGGAGCGTGAGGGCATCAGCAGGCTGCTTAAGCGCTATCATTTTAATTTAAAGATCAGCCAGGCAGTAAATGGTGAGGAGGCGCTCAAAGATTTTGAAAAGCATGAGTATGATATTCTCCTGACGGATATTAAGATGCCGTTTATGGATGGAATACAGCTAATCAAGGAGGTACAAAAGCGGGGATTGAACCCCATTTGCATTATCTACAGTGCTTACGGAGAGTTTGAGTATGCGCAGAATGCCATTTCACTCGGGGTGCTGGAGTACTTGCTGAAGCCGATCCGTCTGGATGCGTTTGAAGACTTGTTCCATAAAGTGATTGACCTGTGCAGGGAGAAGGAGGAAATTGAGAAGGAGAAGGAGCAGACAAGACAGGCCTATGAGGAGGTCGCCGCTTACAGGCTTAGCTGGAATCTTCTGGGCTATCTGGAAGGGGATAGAGCAGCCGGGAAAGGGGAGCTGACAGTTTATAAAAAAGAGACGGTACAGGAGCTGGAAGCAGAATTTGCGTTTGATAAAAATGTCTGCGTACCAGTGCTGATCTCCTGTTATTCCAACCTCTTCTCCATGGAGTGGGAAGCCTATCAAAACGAGATCGAAAAACAGCTCGGAGGGGAACTTCTTGTCATTAATAAAGCAGATAACCAGATTCTTGTTCTTGTAAAAAGAGAAGCACAGACTTTCCGGGCAAAAGAGCTGAAAAAGAAATGTGAACTGCTCATTGAACAATCGAAAAGAAAATATCAGACCGATGTATTTATCATCATCGGAAGCAAGACGGAAAGTTTGATTCAACTGAAGAAAGAGTATGAAGAGATGAAAGACCAGTTGGATTATCAGTTCTTTGTATCGGACAGTATGCTGATTGTGCATGACGAATCCTATTTTGTGAAAAAGGAGCAGGACATGCTGACTCTGTACTTTGAGCGTATCTTTAACTGTGCAAGAATGCAGGATTACGGCGGGATGAAAAAGGAGCTGGAAAAGGTATTTGCATATATTGAGAAACAGAGCGGATTCAGCTCGATATATGTGAAATACACATTTACCGATGCCGTTAAGAAAATCAATGAGTATACAAAATCAGATATTGATCTTATGACGTATCTGGAAAGAATATATGAGGCCCGCTCTTTTGAGGAAGTCAGCCAGACGGTATATGAAGTGTTAGATGACATGGCAAATCAGAAGAAGAACGATGAAAAAGAAAACAGGCTCGTACGGATGGCTAAAAATATCCTATATGAAAAGTACGGCGATTCCAGCCTGAGTGTGTCCTCCATTGCGGAGGAGATGCATGTGTCATCGGCTTACCTCAGCAGTCTTTTTAAAGTTGAAACCGGCGAAAATCTGGTAAAGTTTATTACCAAATACCGCGTTGGAAAATCAAAAGAGCTTTTGAAACAAAGTAATATGAAAATTGGTGATATCGCGGCTGCTGTGGGTTATATCAGCGTTTCCTACTACATATCAATCTTCAGAAACCATGAGGGATGCAGCCCTGTTCAGTATAGGGAGAAGATGAATGAAGACAATTGACTGGAGAGCCCGTTTTAACCAAATGCATTTTTTAAATAAAGTCCGCCTGATTTACAGCCTGATTCTGATTATACCGATCCTGCTGCTTGAGTGCCTGATCTGTATTACTTCCAGCAATTTCATCAAAGAGCAGCAGATGCTGGAGGTGAGGAGCATGATTGAGCGTAATTACCAGGACATCCAGAATCAAATGAAGCAGTGTGAAAAATCACTGCTTTATCTATCCAGCAATACCATGCTAAAAGAGTTTCTTGTGACCGGAGATGATGAATATATGAAACGTCTGACGCTTTCCAAAAATGTAGCGCCGCTGGTCTACAACAGCCTGCTGTCAACCCAGGATTTTTCAAAGATACTTATCTATTCAGGAAAGAATTTCAGCATATCCTACGATCTGTTCAAAAATGATTCGGAAGCGCAGGATAAGGAATGGTACCGGGAAACGGAAAATACAAGCAAGACTCTCTGGTGGTATGAAGAAGAAAAGGAACAATTCTTTATCACCCGCTGTGTCAGAGATTCTGTAACGGAAAAGAAATTAGGAATTATCCGGATTGACCTCAAAGGTGAGATTCTGGCAAAAAGCTTTGAAATATTTTCCGGGGTACCCGTGGAAATCCGTTTGCTGGGAAAAGAAAATGAATTCTACCGTTATACCAATATAGGCGGGGAGGGGGGGCATAAAACCGGATATGAGGCGTCTATGGATATGGGACAGTCCGACTGGCAGATTCAGTATGCCGTAGACCAGTCGTATTTTTCAACTATTTTTCACCCGAGGATCTTAATATCACTCATGATTGTCATGCTTCTGCTTGCATGTGTCTGGATCCTGGTTAACCGCAGTACAAAGTACCTGCTGAAGCATCTGTACCGGATTATTGACGGTGTAAAAAAGGTGAATGACAGCAATTTTGAAATCGAAATAGATGAGTCGTCGGGGGATGAGATCGGAGAATTAGCAAAAAGTATCAACCGAATGTTGAAAAAAATCAGGATGCTGATCGAGGAAGTGTATAAATCTGAGCTGGACAAAAAAAATCTCGAACTCAACCTCCTGCAGTCGAAAATCAATCCGCATTTTTTGTATAACAATCTCTCCGCCATCAACTGGATCGCGATTGAAAAGGGGGAGGACAGGATTTATGAAATTACGACGCAGATGGCAACATTTTACAGGACGGCGCTGAACAGGGGAGTGAATATAGACAGGCTGCGAGTAGAGATTGACAATATTATGTCTTACATAAAACTACAGTTATACGCTCATGAGGATTCTTTTCAGGCGGAATATGAGATTGAGGAGGCCTTGCTGGACACCCGGATCCCTATATTTATTATGCAGCCCCTGGTAGAAAATGCAATTGAGCATGGAATCGACACGCTGCGGGAAGACAAAGGTAAGATTAGGATACATATTTTCTCAGAGGACGTCTGGTTAGTGATTCATATATGGGATAATGGGAAGGAACTGTTTGGGCAAATCGGAGACTCAGAGCTGAATTCTGAAGAATTTGGATATGGCGTCAGTAATGTAGATAAACGGATAAAGCTGCTGTGCGGTGAATCCAGCGGAGTGAAGATCCGGGCAGACAAGACCGGAACCACTTCGGAAATACGTCTAAAAAAGGATACGATCGTATTGGATGCAAAATCTTAAAAAGTTGATAACCAGTTAAAAATTTTATTATTTTTTCAAAAGAATGCCATAGCTATAATGAATATATACCAAAGTAGACAAAAAAAGAAAGGGGATTGCTATGAAAAAGAAAAAAGTACTTAGTATTTTACTTGCAGCGGTTATGGCAACAGCAATGATGGCGGGGTGCGGCGGAAAAGAAGAAGACACATCCACAGGCGAAAAGAAAGAAACAGAAAACAAAACGGTCAGCATAATGGGCTGGTACGACGAGGATGATATGGAAGGTGTAATCAATGCTGTGAATGAACAGCTTGACGGAGCATATACGCTGGAGTATACCTACGTTGCACTTTCAGACTATAACAATGTGCTTGGCACCCAGCTGGCATCGGGTGAAGGCCCGGACATCGTGCTGGATGGAGCCGAATTCCCGGCGAGGGTTAAGGCGGGTAATGTGGAGGAAATTACGGACAAGGATTATGTAAAAGAATTCAGTGAAGCCGGGCTTTCTCTCGCAAGCAAGGATGGAAAAGTATACGGAATACCGTCCTATGGTTGGTTTTCCGGTATGTGGTACAATAAAGATATTTTATCAGAATGCAATGTAGAGGTACCGAAGACATTTGATGAATTTGTGGCAGCATGTGAGAAGATCCAGGCGGCCGGACATCAGGCCATGGGATTCGGGCTCGCAGACGCGGATACGGCGCAGGCCTCCCTGATGGGATATCTTGAAAATTCATTTTATCACAATAATTCCGACAATTCTGACGGTATAGATTTTGATGCAAAATTTGCCGCAGGCGAGGCTACGCTGGACGGAAATATCAATGACTGTGTTAAAAAATGGTATACATTAATTGAGAAAAAAATTATCACACCGGAAATGCTTGGGATTTCGAATCAGGATGCACTGAATACATTTAAAGCGGGGGATGTTGCGTTCTTCAATGGGGGCCCTTGGCAGTATACGGAGATCAAGGAAGCAGGAGTAAACTTTGGCCTGATGCCGCAGCTGAGCGAAAGTGGCGAAAATGTATTCACCGGCGGCGGTCCGGCTGCAAGCCTAGGAATCAATGTAAATGCGGCAAACAAAGAGGGCGCTGAAAAGACATTGGAGGCATTTGCTTCTGTGGAGGTGCAGCAGGCATTTATTGATGCGAACCCGGGATCACCGAGTTACAGAAAAGGTGTGGAGACTGAACTTCCGGATGAGTATGCAGAGATCGCAGAGTGCGTCGAGGCAGGCAATATTGCTGTCAATTGGGACCGCTGGTCTGTCAATATGCCGTCACAGACAATGATTAATGAATCCATTGCACAGATCCAGGGGATGGTATCGGGGGATTTAACACCGGATGACTATGTAAAGGCAATGGACGCTAAGGCGGATTCGATTCGATATGAGTAAGGCTGATAAATGTAGTAAAAAATAAAAGAGCGCAGGCTGTACGGGATCTTGTACAGCCTGTTTTTTCGATTTATAAAAAAGACTTTTCTTGTGAAACCTCTCGTTTTTAATTGCCTGAGCGCAACAGTTGAAAAATAAAATTATAAACAATTACCATAGGTTGAATCTATGAGTACAAGCAGTCTGAAAAAATAGTTTGAGAATGGAAACGGGTAGAAATTAAAGCATTAGTTAAATAGTGGGATTAGGAAATCTTATCGACTTTGAATTCGATTTGAGGTGTTAGCTTGTCCAAAAGAATAGTAGATGAACGAGAACTAATATGTATACGTTCTTTTTTTAATAAAGAGCGAGGTCGTTGATTTGATTCATAATCACGAGCCCCTTGTTTAAAAGTTGAACAACATGAAAAATCACATTTAGCAGAGCCATCTGCATTTGATTGGATTATGAATACAAAACTTTTTATATCTGAGCGAGAGGTAATGAGGTAATCCGCTTTTATTTGTGTATAAAAAGGGTACATATGTGGCATATATGAAAAAAGCATAAATTCAATGTCAAGAGTATCCTTCATCCGGACTAATGCTTCTAGCCTGGGAACTACCATTTCATTGTATTGAGCAGCTTTCTTGATCTGCTCCAGTTTTATTGTACCATCAAGAATTTGGGAAATAATTTTTTTTCGATTATATTTTGGAAGAGAGAGATCTTTGAGATACTGAAATCCTGCGAGATGAGGAAAATCTTCAGATAAAAAGGTGAGGTTAATAGTATAGAGTTTGTTTTTATAACCATAGGTGAAAACATACTTATAATCTGTTAGTTCGTTCCAAACAGAAGCAGCCTGATAAAAAATATCATTTGTTGAAGATGTCAGATATTGTCCCCCCATTCAAAGAAAGATAGAGTGCTCAGATAATAAATGAGACCTTGCATGAGCAAGGCCCCATTAATGCGTTTTCGTTCGATTCCTAAGAATCTATTCGGTTTGTGGTTACCGCATAACCCACGGGCAGGCTCCACAATCAGCTGCATGCCGACACAGTTAATTGCTTCAACACCTACGATAGCTGATCACTGCCGCTATCCTCTAAAAGCATTATAACACAAATAAGCTTTAAGTCAAGATCTCTATGAGCTTTTTTGAACTCGGGGAGCCAGATCATTGTTACTGTTCACACCCTGCGGGCGTGCACAGTAACGGCATCTGCCCATTTAAAGTCGCCTACGGCGAGGGGTGTTATGCGCCAGTGGCGCATGTTTAGCACGGACCGAAGCCGAGCGGAGACCAGATGCTCCGAGACCATCACGTCATCGGCTCCGATGCCGTGCAGCGGGGTGCATGGCTCCGTGAATGTAATATTGAGTTCACTGTTATTATATGTAGATTTGATAAAAAATTTGATGATTAGATAAAAAATTTATTATATAAACAGATATTCCTCCATCTTATAATGAATTTATAAAAGAGATGATCTGAAAGGAAGAGGAAAAAATGAAGAAGGCATACAAAATGAAAAATGGCGCGCCCTATGTGATTATGGTACTTCCGGCGCTTTTGGTTTTTGTCACGTTTTTTATTCTGCCGCTAATATTTACCGCAAAGTACAGTTTTTACAGCTGGACTAATTTTTCGCAGGAGATTACATTTAACGGCTTAGAGAATTATAGGAAGATATTTGACGACCCCATTCTGGCAAAGGGAATCAAAAATACACTTATTTTTGCTTTTGTAACGGTTACCGTACAGAGCCTGATTTCTCTGCCCGTATCGGTTTTTCTGAATTCAAAAATCAAAGGGAGCAATATCTACCGCGCGATTTACTTTGCGCCGGCAGTTTTGAGCACATTGGTTGTTGGTTATCTGTGGAAATATCTGATGTCCTCCAGCGACTACGGTTTTATTAACCAGGTACTTACCGGAATGGGATTTGAGAAGGTGAATTTTCTGGGCAATGCGCAAATTGCGCTGTTCGCTATTATTACGATCTCTGTGTGGCAGTGGTTTGGCTGGTCCATGGTGATTTATCTGGGCAGTTTACAAAGCATAAGTGAAGAGCTGTATGAGGCCGCCTCGGTGGATGGGGCGAACGGACTGCAGAAGTTCTGGCACATTACAATTCCGGGACTGGCGCCGGCCATTAAGATCAATTTTGTAACGAGTACCATATCGGGCCTGAAGATATTTGACCTGATTCTGGCAACTACAAACGGAGGACCGGCACATCAGACGGAGACGATTCTGTCCCTGATGTTCTCCAAGTTTTCGGATGGAAATTATGGGTATGCATCGGCCTTTGGTATGGTATTTTTGTTAGTCAGCATGCTGGTTGCGGCAGTGATGCTAGGAGTATTTAAGAAATGGGAGGATCGGCTGGGATAATGAAAAAGAAAAAGATCTATATAAACGTTTTGAAGCATTTGATTTTAATTGCGCTGGCGGTTGTTGTACTGATTCCGGTTTATTATCTGATTGTGACCACTTTCAAATCAGGGGCCGAGGCTGCTATGAATCCGATGGGGCTTCCATCCTCTATAGATTTTAGCGGTTACATAAAGGCATTTCAGGATATGCAGTATCCACGGGCATTTAAAAATACGCTAATCGTCACCGCATGTTCGGTTGTGGGGATTATATTTACCAGTTCCATGTGCGGATATGTACTGAACAGGAAAGGGAAATATAGAATCACACAGTTTGTTTTCCTGCTGATCTTATCAGGCATGATGTTTCCTTATCAAATGTCAATCATGGGACTTTACAAGCTGATCCGCGGGATGGGGCTTATGAACTCGCTGCTGGCGGTTATTTTAATCGATATTGCAATTAATATTCCATTTGCTACTTTTTTGATGAAAAACTTCATCGCCACCGTCCCAATTGAGCTGGAGGAGGCTGCCAAGATCGACGGCGCAGGAGTGTTCCGGACATTTTCAACGATCACGTTTCCGCTGCTCAAGCCGGTGATTGCTACCGTGGCGATTCTGAATACACTGAATGTATGGAATGATTTTATGGGGCCGCTGTACTTCTTACAGACAAGGGAAAAGGATGTCATCCTGCAGGAGGTTTACCGGAATATCGGTCAGTTTTCCACAGACTGGACCAGCCTGTTCCCGATGATGGTGCTGGGCGTACTGCCTCTTCTGGTCTTTTACCTCTTCATGCAGAGATTTATTATCAGCGGTGTGATGGCCGGATCTGTCAAGGGATAGGAAGGAGTGACGACAGGATGGAGTGGAAAACCAGCTGGGGGTATGAGCCCATTGACTATGGAAAAACGATCGGGTGGATAGAAGAAACGGCCTGCAGGATGTATGTAAAAAATAATCTCTCAGGAAATCGCGTAAGAGTCAGATTTTCAAATCGTTTTGGAAATACGCCGCTTTATTTTCAGGCGGTCAGGATTTCAGACGGGCGGAGAGCGCGGGCGGTTACGTATCAGGGGAGAACAGAGATAACCATCCATGCGGGTGAAGAATTTTATAGTGATGCTGTGAACCTGCCTGTTCTGGCCGGAAATGGGAGACGGCGTGCATCCCAATACAGAAGGTGGGATTTTGATGGCCGAGGAAGTGGTGCATAAGTGTTTTGTGGAAAGGGGAAACGTATGAAAATAAAAACGAAACACAGTGAATGGAATCAGGAATTTGTGACAAAGGAAAATGAAGGAGGCTATCTGACATTTTTAGGACATAAAGACGATAAAGCGGGGATGAACTGGATCGAAGGCAGCAGGCTGTGGGGGGAGGCAATATGCCCGGTTGGCATACAAGCTGAGGTGTCCAGGGAATTTACGGAGGCCGGGAACTTAAAAGAAACTTACCGGTTTCAAAATGTCTCCAAATTTCCCGTTTTTCTGCAAAAGACGGATATCGGGATCTGCGCTACCTTTAATGACAACTACGAGGAGGCAGAGAAGTGCCTTGATTATAAATGCCATACGCACCTGTTCTGCGGAAATCATGCGGCCTATGTTATGGCGCTTCGTATGTCCGGGGAGGGAGCAAACCTGGGATTAAAACTCCTGCAGGGGAATATTGGGTCATACAGTATTGAACGGGATCTAGATCAGAGGAGTGATGACAGGGGGGACTTTATTCTCCACCCTGTAATCGGCTGTATCGAACCGGGTGAGGAGTCGGTGGTTCAATGGGAACTTTTCTGGTTCGACACGAGGGAGATGTTTTACAGTGAACTTCTGGAGGCGCCGCATTTCCCGGTAGCATTTTTAGATCGGAGTACGTATTTTACCGGTGAGACTATGTGTTTTAAAGCCGCGGTAAAGGGAGAGGCTGATCCGGCGGCAGTCAAAATTATGCTGGGAGCCAGGGAAATTCCTTTTACTATAAAGAAAGAGAAGGAGATTCTCTGGATATCGGCGGAATATCCGGCAGAACAAGAAGGGGAATACCGGTTTCGAATAAACATGTATGGCAAAGAAACATTTGCGTTATTGTACTGCGCTGCCAGACTTGAGGATATGGTGGACAGGAGGTGCAAATTCCTGGCTGAAAAACAGCAGTTTCGCGGCAGCAGTACTTCTTTGGACGGGGCATATCTAATCTATGACAGGGAGGAGGACTGCCTCTGCTATGATCATAATACTGATGACCATAACGGGGGGAGGGAACGCCTGGCTATGGGGGCTTTGATGGCCTTATGGCTGCAGCGCAGCCGGGACGGGAATCTGGAAAACAGCCTGAAGGCATATGTAACATATGTCTACAGGGAGCTGTACCGCAGAGGCGAGGGGATTGTATACAACGATATTTCCTATAATCTGGATTGGCACAGGATGTATAACTATCCCTGGATGGCGGTCTTTCAGCTTGAACTGTACCGGCTTTGGAAGAAACAGGAGTATCTGGAGGATGCTTATCAGGTTATGAAGCGGTATTATGAACAGGGGGGGACCGGATTTTATGCAATCGGGATCCCTGTTTATGAGCTCCGAAAAGAGCTGCTGAAAGCAGGTATGTCCGGGGAGGCGGAAGTAATGGCACATTATGCCAAGGTGCATGCGGATCATATTTGCAGTAACGGAGTGTACTATCCCGCATCGGAGGTTTCTTATGAGCAGAGTATCGTTGCCCCGGCGGTGTCATGCCTTCTTCAGGGATACCAGATAACCGGGAAGGAAGCGTATTTAAGAGAAGCAGAAAGGCAATTACGCATATTATCATTGTTTAATGGAAGACAGCCGGATTACCATCTTTTTGAAAATGCGATCCGGCACTGGGACGGGTATTGGTTTGGGAAAAACAGGATGTATGGGGATACATTTCCACATTACTGGAGCGCGCTGACAGGGGTGGAGTATGCCAGATACGGAGCGGTTACCGGGAACCACTGCATGGATGCGCAGGCTTCGGCATCACTGCGGGGATGCCTGAACCTGTTCTTTGCAGACGGCTGTGCATCCTGCGCTATGGTCTATCCGGAAAGGGTGAATGGGAGGAAAGGGCATTACTATGATCCCTGGGCGAATGATCAGGACTGGGCATTGTATTATGCATTGAAGTATCAGGTGATTACGGAAGGGGGACGCTGAAAATATAAAGTATAATTAATCATAATAGCCATTGTTAGTTTTAGGCTGACAATGGCTTTATCTAATGGACTTATTACCATTCATCATATTTTTCCTTCGCTATCTGTGTATACTTGGCAACGAAATCCGACTTCGAGTCCGTATAGCTGTCCCTGTCATGTTCAAACTCCTTCCAGAGCCTCAGCTTTAGCCGCTCATATTCATGAGCAATATCCGGATTTTCAATTAGATAATCCCTGAAATACAATTCGTCATGATCTCCAATATATCTCAAATGCAGATGAAATACCCTTTCAGCAAATCCATTTTCCGTGTAACCTTTATTAAAAGAAATTCTGCGGTTTCCCCGGGACATGCATAGATAACCATTGTCTTCTAAAATGGACTTTATAAACTCCATATCAGAATCATCCGGCACTTCCATCAGAATATCCACAATAGGCTTGGCCCAAATCGTACAAACAGAGGTACTTCCGATATGACTGATCCGCATTCTCTCACGATGCGGCAGAATCCCCATAAGAAGGCTTGTCTCTTCCTCATACCATTCCTTCCATACTGCTTGATGCGGTTCTAAAAAAATGGGAAACAATTCCCACAAATCTTCCAAACTCATCTCCGAAAGCGTACTGCTCATTAATAAACCTCCTAAATAAAATAACAGAACATGGCGTTGCCTTTACAAAAATAAATGCTGATTTATTATAGCATACATGACAATCATCATAAACAACCTAAAGTTAAGTACATCGTAAATATAACAAAAATAAATGGTGTATTTTTGTGCAATCTGTTAGTTTTGAGTAGAATTTTACAAAATTATTGACAATATTAAATGAATAATATATATTAAATGTATCATACATTTGAGACAAATAAACAGGAGGTTAGTTATGGGGAAAGGTAAGGTATCGAACGTAAGCGGAAATGGCACGCTTCTTAAAAATTTAAAGGCAATGGGAATTTTGTGGGCGTTAATTTTAATTTGTATCATTGCAGCTATTATTTCCCCTAATTTTCTGAGACCGGCGAATATCGTCAATGTGGTGCGCTCGGTTTCTTTAAACGGGATTATCGCAATGGGGATGACATTTGTTGTGCTGACCGGAGGCGTTGATCTGTCTGTCGGTTCTACTGTGGGCGTGGTGGCTGTATCTGCCGCAATTATGATGCAGAAAGGGATTCATCCAGTTGTTACTATAGCAGCAAGCCTTCTAATCGGAATTGTTCTGGGACTGATCAATGGGATCGGTGTTACTGTGGGGAAGCTGGCCCCGTTCATTATGACGCTGGGTACTATGACGGCTCTGCGCGGCGTTGCAAGGTATATCGCGAATGGCTCTCCGCAGAACTGGAGGGATTCCGGCATAGACTTTTCCTTTTTGGGACAGGGCAGCATCCTGGGGATACCGGTTCCGGTGTACATATTTTTAGCGGTGTTTGTGGTTGCATTTTACGTATTAAAGTATACAGAATTTGGGCGGAGCGTCTACGCGTTGGGGGACAGCCGTGAAGCGGCAAGGCTGTGTGGAATCAACACGAAGAAGGTAGAAACGCTGTGCTTTGTGATTACTGGTTTTCTTTCCGCCTTGTCTGCTATTATTTTTATCTCCAGGCTTGGCATTGGACAGCCTGAAGCGGGCGAAGGTTATGAACTGGATGCCCTGGCTATGGTTTACATTGGCGGGGCAAGCACCGCAGGAGGAAGCGGAAGTGTAGTGGGCACACTGATTGGTGCGTGTCTGATCTCTGTAATTAACAATATCCTGAACCTGATGGGAATTTCTCCATTTATCCAAAAGGTAATTCAGGGTGTCATTATTATTCTTGCAGTCTTGCTGGAGCGTAGAACCAAGAAGAACAGATAAGCAACAGCAGTGCAAATAAAGGCTAACAGCACATAGGTGCTTTAGTTCATATCAAATTCAAAAATTATAAGAGGAGGAAAGGTGAATGAAAAAGAAGATTTTTAGTGTAATGTTATGTATGGCAATGGCAGTGACCATGGCGGCAGGGTGCAGCAAAGGAGCATCAAATGACACAAAGGATTCGGAAAGTACTGCAAAGACAGAAGATAAGGGCGAGGCTTCCGACAGCGGCGATAAGAAATTTGTGATCGGTGTTTCACAGGGAACAATGAACCATCCATTCCGTGTGGCTATGGTGGATGAAAATGTAAAATATGCGGAGGAAAATTATCCGGAATTTGAATGTATTACAACAGACGGACAGAACGATTCCGCTACGCAGGTTCAGGATGTGGAAGATCTTCTGGCCCGCGGTATCGATCTGCTGCTGATTTCTCCGCTCACCTCGGATGCGCTGACGCCTGTTTGTGAGAAGGCAATGGAGCAGGGGATCCCGGTTGTTACGCTGGACAGAAATGTGGAATGTGACGTTACCTGTTTTATCGGGGCAGAGAACAAGCCTATGGGCGTAGCTTCTGCAGATAAGCTGGCTGAGGCCCTGGACAAGAAGGGAAAAATCGTGGAGATTCAGGGGACGGCAGGTGCGTCTGCGACAATCGACCGTCACGATGGATTTGCAGAACAGCTGGAGAAGGAATATCCCGATATGGAAGTAATTGCAACCCAATACTGTGACTACCTCCGTGAAGATGCAATGACATTTATGGATGATACTCTCCAGAGATTTGGGCCTGGTGAGATCGATGCCATCTACTGCCACAATGATGAGATGGCACTGGGCGCGCTGGAATCGCTGCGTGCGGCAGGCCGCGAAGATGAAGGTATCCTGATTGTAGGAATGGATGGTACGGAGGTTGCATTTTCAGAGATTGAGGAAGGCAATATGTTCTTCACTGTTGTATATCCATACTGTGCACCGGAAGGAATGCAGGCTGCATATGAGATTCTGGAGGGCGACGGGGTGGAAACCCGCTGGGAACTGGATACAACAATTGTGGATAAGGATAATGTAAAAGACTGGATAGGTAAAGGACTGTAAACAGGCACAGGAGGTGGCAGGGATGCTCAAAATGAACCATATTTCTAAAAGCTTTCCGGGAGTGAAGGCGCTGGATGATATATCAATTTCTGTTGAAAAGGGTGAGATCCATGCGCTGGTCGGCGAGAACGGAGCCGGAAAGTCTACCCTGATGAAGATTTTATCGGGGGCTTATTCTCTCGACAGCGGGGAGATCCTGCTGGACGGGGAAAAGATTGAGAATACATCGCCTGCAAAGATGATTGAGAAGGGAATTGCGGTTATTTATCAGGAGCTGATGCTGCTGCCTCACCGTACTGTAGCAGAGAACATTTTTCTGGGCAGGTACCCTAAAACAGGCTTGGGAAAGATAGATTATAAGAAAATGGAGCGGGATGCGAAAGCGGTCCTAGATGAATTGAAGCTGGATCTGGATGCCCGGGCGGTGGTGGAAGATCTGAGTGTTGCCAAGAGGCAGATGGTAGAGATTGCCAAGGCAATGTCCCGCAATGCCAAGATTGTCGTGTTGGATGAGCCGACTGCGGTTTTGGGCGACAGTGAGCTGGAGGGATTGTTTGATATTGTGAAGCGGCTGGCGTCGGAGGGTGTCACATTTATCTACATATCACACCGGCTGAAAGAGATTTTTGAACTCTGCACGAACCTGACGATTATGAAAGACGGGAAAATGGTAGAGAGCGGACCTGTGGAGCAATATACGACGGAGATCCTGGTCAGCAGGATGGTCGGGAGGGATGTGAAGGATATTTATCCCAAAAGAACCCGGAATATCGGCGAGGTAGTGCTTTCGGTTAAAGGACTGACCAGGAAAGGGGTTATAGAAAATATTAATTTTGACCTGCATAAGGGGGAGATTCTGGGGATTGCAGGCCTGGCAGGAGCCGGGCGCTCGGAGATTCTGAGAGCAGTCATCGGGGCGGATCCCATAGATGCGGGTACCGTGGAGCTGGAAGGCCGGCCGGTGACATTTAAAAATGTAAAAGAAGGCATTCTGGCCGGGCTGGGAATTGTTCCGGAGGAGCGGAAGGCGGAAGGGCTGATGCTGCAGCAGAATATGATTTTTAATATGACCGTGCCTGCGCTGAGAAAGTATAAGAACCGCTTCGGCAGGCTGACGCCGGCAAAGGAGGCGGAGGTTACCAGAAAGTATATTGAGACGTTTCACATCCGGCCAGGTTCTCCTCATACGATTACGAATTTTATGAGCGGCGGCAACCAGCAGAAGGTGGTATTGTCCAAATGGATAGCCGCGGACTGCAAGATTCTGCTGGTCGACGAGCCCACCAGAGGTGTGGATGTGGGAGCGAAGGAAGAGATTTATGAGATACTAAACCAGCTGATTGAAAATGGGCTTTCAATTCTTATGGTTTCGTCGGAACTGCCGGAGCTGTTGGGTACATGCGACCGGATTATGGTGATGAACGAAGGACGGCAGACAGGACTGTTTGATATTGATGAATGCTCGGAAGAGACGCTGATGACATTTGCAACAAATTAAGGGCAAGGTGGCAGTATGTTTGATTTATGTGCAATCGGGGATGCCCTGATTGATTTTATCCCGGCGCCTCAGTATACTCCTGAGGCACCTGTTTACCAGTGTGAGGTGGGAGGGACGGTGGCGAATCTGCTGACGGCCGGAAGCAAACTGGGTCTGAACACGATGTTTGTGGGGAAGATTGGCGAGGATTGTATGGGCCATCTGATCCGGGAGAAGATGGCGGGGTATGGGGTCAGCATGGACGGATGTGTTATGGATCCGATGCATTTTACGACTCAGGCATTTGTGACGCTGGATAAAGACGGGGAGAGAAGCTTCAGTTTTTCTCGGCGGTTCGGGGCTGATATCTGGCTCCGGGAAGAGGAACTGCCGATTGAAAAGGCTGTAGAATCTTCCATGGCTGCATTTTCGGGAATGTGTATGACGGATGAGCCTGTGCGTTCTGCAACCTGGCGGTTTTTGCGTGCGGTGTACGACAAGAAGATCCCCATCGTGCTGGATGTAAATTACAGATATAATCTCTGGAAAAGTGAAGAAGACATGATACGCATTATGCGGGAGACGCTGCCCTATGTAACGCTTTATAAATCCTCGGAGGAGGAGGCCTGTCTGCTGGCGGGCGCCGAAAGCTGGGAAGGGGCCGCGGAGATACTCTCGGGATATGGATGCAGAATTGTTATTATAACGCTGGGGGAGAAAGGGTCTTATTACTATATGGATGGCAGGTCCGGTCTGGTTGAATCTTATCCGATAGAGGCCGTGGACACGACAGGAGCAGGGGATTGTTTCTTTGCCGGACTGCTCTATCAGATCAAGAAAAAGGGCGGCATTGACAAGATCGTCTCGGAAGATTTCCCACAGATCCTGAGCTTTGCGAACGCCGCCGGTGCGCTGGCTGCGACAAAGCGGGGCGGTACAAAAGGTTCACCGTCGCTGCAGGAAGTTACAAGCTTTCTGGCTAATCGGAAATAAGCTGGGCGGCAGGTCCTCCCGATCGTATTTGGATTCATTTACAGATTGGGTTTCGGGTTTAAAAACTGTATTCAGATAAGTATGAGTAATATCAAAATGAAATTAACTCTAAATAAGAGTTGATAATAAATCATAAAGAGAAGGCAATAGGAGGAGACAAAATGAAACCTGATAAAAAAGCATGTGACATGACAACCAGAGAGCTGGCCGCATACATTGATTATTCGGTCTTAAAGCCGGAGTTCACAGAGGAAGAGATCATTGAGCTGACGAAGGATGGGGTAAAACTGGGATGTGCAACAATCTGCATCAACCCCGGATATATGAAACTGTGTGAACCATATGTAAAAGGAACAGACACCATGCTCTGCCCGGTAACAGATTTTCCATTCGGAACAAGCTCCACAGAATCCCGTGTACAGCAGATCGAAAATGTAGCAAAATACGATACTGTAAAAGAAGTGGATATCGTAGCAAACTTTGGATGGATAAAAGCAGGATTATACGACAAAGTAACAGAAGACTTGAAAAAGTGCGCAGAGGCGGCGCACAAATACGGAAGAGAAATCAAGGTTATCCTGGAAACAGATGCCTTAAATGAGGAGCAGGTAAGACGGGGATGCCACTGCTGCATAGATGCGGGAGTAGATTTCGTAAAAACCAGCACCGGTTTTCTCACCGGCTTCGAGGCCCATGGAGCTACACCGGAAATTATCAAAGTGATTATGGAAGAAGTGGCCGGAAAGGCAAAAGTCAAAGGAAGCGGATGCATACGGACGAGAGAACACTTTCTTCAGCTGATCGATATGGGAATTGACAGAATGGGCGTGGGGTATAAGTCGGTACCGGTTGTATTGGGGTGAAAAGGCAGCGAAAGAGGAGCGAAGAGGGCAGCAAAGGGGTCAGCAAAGGGGTCAGACCCCTTTGAACACCATATTCAGACAATAACGAAGAGATGCAGGAGTTATCCGGCATCTTTTTGTATTATAAAGGATAAATTATCTATTAATCCAGGGAAAACCTTCATTAATGGGAGAATAATAGAGTATGCAGATCTGCTGGAGAAATAAATATTCAGAATTGCTGGAAAATGGAAGGCAAAGGGGTCTGACCCCTTTACTGTCTTGTCACCTGTAAACTTATGTGCTATAATGATGAGAATTTACCGCAGAAGTTTTCTGCAAAGGAATACATAAGCCCCAAGGGGCAGGAGAGGTGTGAAAAAGATGACAATAGCCGATGAGATTAATAGGTTGAAGAAGGAAAAAAATGCTGTGATTCTGGCTCACTATTATGTGAATCCGGAAGTGCAGGACATTGCGGACTACATAGGTGATTCTTTTTATTTAAGCAAGGTTGCAGTAGAGCTTACGGAGCAGACGATTGTGTTCTGCGGGGTTTCTTTTATGGGAGAAAGCGCCAAGGTGCTGAATCCTGGGAAGACGGTGCTGATGCCGGATGCTTCAGCGGACTGTGCAATGGCGCATATGGCGGATACTGACACGATCAGGAAGATGCGGGAGCAATACGAGGATCTGGCTGTGGTGTGTTATATTAATTCCACTGCGGAACTCAAGGAGCATTCGGATGTCTGTGTGACGTCGGCAAATGCGGTTAAAATAGTGAGGGCCATACCCAATAAAAATATCTTTTTTATCCCGGACAGAAATCTGGCCCATTTTGTGGCTGAGCAGGTTCCGGAAAAGAATTTTGTTTACAACGAGGGATACTGTCCGGTTCATGAAAAAATGAGTGTTGCGGAGATCAGGAAAGCGAAGAAGATGCATCCGGAGGCGGAGGTTCTTTCCCATCCGGAGTGTCCCAAGGCAGTGCTGGAGCTTTCGGACTACATAGGCAGCACCACCGGAATTATTGACTATGCGGGCAAAAGCGGCAGCAGAGAATTTATTATCTGTACAGAAAATGGAGTCCGCCACAAACTGGAGAACGATTATCCGGAAAAAAAGTTTTATTTTACGGAGACAGAACCTGTCTGTGAGGATATGAAAATTATTACACTGGAAAAAATACTGCATGTGCTGAAGACCGGAGAGAATGAGGTACGGGTATCGGATGAACGGAGAGAGAATTCCAGAAAACCACTGGAAAGGATGCTGGAGTTGGCGAAATAGGAAAGGCTGTGGGGCTGTTATGGAAATGAAAACAGAAGTCGTAATTGTTGGTACTGGTGTGGCAGGATTATTCTGTGCGTTGAATCTGCCGCGGGATAAGCAGATCCTGATGCTTACCAAATCGGATGTGGAGAGCAGTGATTCTTTTCTGGCCCAGGGCGGTATCTGCGTTCTCCGGGACGAGGATGATTACGACAGTTATTTTGAAGATACAATGAAGGCAGGGCATTACGAGAACCGCAGGGAGTCGGTGGATATTATGATACGGAGCTCCCGGGAAATCATAGACGACCTGGTTGGATATGGAGTGGAGTTTGAGCGCAGCAAAGACGGTTTCGCCTATACGCGGGAGGGCGCGCATTCCACTCCCAGAATCCTGTACCATGCGGATATTACAGGAAAAGAGATTACGAGTAAGCTTCTTGCCCAGGTTAAAAGGCTTAAGAATGTAACGATTTTGGAATATAAAACTATGACCGATATTATAGAAGAAAACGGAATTTGCACCGGGGTTCTGGCAGAGTCGGAGGCAGACGGTAAGATAGAGATCTACGCGGATTTTACGGTTCTGGCAAGTGGGGGAATCGGGGGAAATTATAAACATTCCACCAATTATCCTCATTTAACCGGGGATGCCATAGAAATCTCGAAAAAACACGGCATCCGTTTGGAACATCTGGACTATGTGCAGATCCATCCCACCACGCTGTATTCACGGAAACCGGGCAGGCGGTTTTTGATTTCCGAATCGGTCAGAGGAGAAGGGGCCGTCCTTTACAATAAAAAAGGGGAGCGTTTTGTTAATGAACTCCTTCCGCGCGATGTTGTGACAAAAGCGATTCATGAACAGATGGAAAAGGATGGAACAGATTATGTGTGGCTTTCTATGAAACATATTGATAAAGAAACCCTCATGAGCCATTTCCCTAACATCTGCCGGCACTGTCTGGAAGAAGGCTATGATGTGACCAGAGAATACATTCCGGTGGTTCCTGCCCAGCACTATTTCATGGGCGGCATCTGGGTGGATTCCGACAGCCAGACATCCATGGACAGCCTGTTTGCCGTGGGAGAAACAAGCTGCAATGGCGTCCACGGCGCCAACCGTCTGGCCAGCAATTCCCTGCTGGAGAGCCTGGTGTTTGCAAAGCGGGCGGCTGCAAAGGTCAAAGAGATGTATGGGACAGAAACTCAAAAGGAAGAAACGGCGTGAACAGCAGGAAAATGGCGCAGGCTTGCCTTAAACCGAATGCTTGCGGGGGACCGGATTAAATAATCAGAAAATAGAAGGGAGAACAGGACGAATGAATGATGTTACAATGACATTACAGGCTGACCACCTGATTTTAGAGGCGCTAAAGGAGGACATTTCCAGTGAGGACGTTACCACCAATGCAGTGATGAAAGAAGCAGTGAAAGGCGAGGTAGAGCTGATCTGTAAAGAAGACGGAATCATCGCCGGACTCCATGTATTTAAACGGGTATTCGAGCTGCTGGACAGTCAGGTTATGGCAGAATTTTACTGCAAAGACGGCGATCAGGTCATGAAAGGCCAGCTCATGGGAAAAGTAACAGGGGATATCCGGGTGCTCTTATCGGGCGAGCGGGTGGCGCTGAATTACCTGCAGAGAATGAGTGGAATCGCGACCTATACGCATTCCGTAGCGGCACTTCTGGAAGGAACGAAGACAAAATTGCTGGATACAAGAAAGACCACGCCTAATATGCGGATTTTTGAAAAATACGCTGTGCGGGTAGGCGGTGGATACAATCACAGATATAACCTGTCAGACGGTGTTTTACTAAAAGATAATCACATCGGCGCAGCAGGCAGCGTGGCAAAGGCCGTACAGATGGCGAAGGACTATGCGCCATTTGTGAGGAAGATTGAGGTTGAGGTTGAGAACCTGGATATGGTAAAAGAAGCTGTTGAAGCCGGCGCAGATATCATTATGCTGGACAATATGACGACAGAAGAGATGCAGGAAGCCATCCGTATCATAGACCACAGGGCCCAAACAGAGTGTTCCGGAAATGTGACAAAGGAGAACATCGGCAGGATTACCGCGCTTGGTGTAGACTATGTTTCCAGCGGAGCGCTGACACATTCCGCACCAATCCTGGATATATCGCTGAAGAATCTTCACGCAGTATAAATATGGACGGACAGAAAGGCAGGTGAAAGCATCCCATGATGACAGGTTCTGAACGCAGAAATGCTATAGTGAGCCATATAAAAAACAGTGCCGTACCGGTATCCGGCAAAGCACTGGCACAGGAATATGAAGTGAGCCGTCAGGTTATCGTGCAGGATATCGCCTTGATCCGCGCATCCGGACACGATATCATTTCCACAAACAGGGGATATATCCTGAATACGCCGAAGTCCGCCGGCCGGGTGTTTAAAGTAAACCATACGGACGACGACCTGGAAAATGAACTGTGTTCCATCGTAGACCTGGGCGGGCGGGTCGTCAATGTTATGATTAATCATCGGGTGTACGGGCATATGGAGGCGGAACTTAACATCAATTCCAGAAGAAAAGTCATGGAGTTTATGGAAGACATCAGAAGCGGAAAATCCAGTCCGCTCAAGAATATCACATCGAACTATCACTATCATAAAGTGGAGGCAGATAATGAAGAGACCCTGGACATGATAGAAGAGATGCTCCGGAGAAAAGGATATCTGATAGAGCCTTAGATAGAATACTTTATAGCATTAAAAAAGCCGGGGCTGTGGGCTCCGGCGGAGAAAGGTATGAAAAAAAATTTATCTGAAAAAGCATTTCTGCTTTGTATGATTATAATTTAAACAAAAAATGTGACAAAATTGTGTTATCAGCATTAATAGTTTGTAAAAGAATCATTTAAACTTTATGAAGGGATCTTTAGAATTTATAAAGTCATACCCTTGACATTCGGAAATGGCTGTGATACGCTTTTTAACAGACCAAACAGAAATGAAAACGCAGTGACGGAGAGAGTAGTCTGCAGGACATTCCACAGAGAATTCCCACAGTTCCTCAACATAGGAACGAACGCTGAGAGGGATGAATGAAGGGCAGATGAAGATGGCTTCTGAGCGGCGCACCGAACAAAGAACAGACGAGAGGCAGTCCGAGGAATTCTTTAGTATGCCGCCGGAGGTTCTGTGCAAGGCTGCGATGGGTTCGCCCTTTACAGCGAAGGAGTGCTGGCTGGCACTTACTGAGGCTCTGTCCGTGAGGTCAGAGTGAATTGGAAGTGGTAACACGGATAGGATCCGTCTTCTTAATATTGATTAAGAGGGCGGTTTTTTATGATATAGGAAATTCCACTGGAATTTCCTATATCATAAAAAACCCTCCGGGAGGATGCACACGCCGCGATAAGGTATATAGCCGCAAGGCGGCATCGCGGCGGCGCCAAAGTGTGCAAGCCCCTCATAGTGAGGGGGGGGAAGCCCATGTGGGCTTGCCCACTTTGTTCTGTTATAAGAATACCGGCCTGACAGCGTTTTGGTACAGGTCAACAGTGAAATCGGGGCGTCCCTTCCACGGACAGGGCGGCGCTCTTAAAGGAGAGAGAATCATGTCAGAAAAACAAAAGTATTACATTACAACAGCGATTGCCTATACATCCGGCAAACCGCATATTGGGAACACCTATGAAATCGTCCTTGCAGACGCGATTGCAAGGTACAAAAGAAGCCAGGGGTATGATGTGTTCTTCCAGACAGGCACAGATGAACACGGCCAGAAAATCGAGTTGAAGGCAGACGAGGCCGGAATCACCCCTAAGGAATTTGTGGACAATGTGGCAGGCGATATCAGAAGAATCTGGGATCTGATGGATACCTCCTATGACAAATTTATCCGCACTACTGACGAAGAACACGAAAAACAGGTGCAGAAGATTTTCAAAAAGCTGTACGACCAGGGTGATATTTATAAAGGGCATTACGAGGGCATGTACTGCACTCCATGCGAGTCCTTCTTCACAGAGTCTCAGCTTGTGGATGGGAAATGCCCTGACTGCGGGCGTGAGGTTCAGCCTGCGCAGGAGGAGGCGTATTTCTTTAAAATGAGCAAATATGCGGACCGTCTGATCGAGCATATTAATACACACCCGGAGTTTATCCAGCCTGTGTCCCGTAAAAACGAAATGATGAACAATTTCCTTCTGCCTGGCCTGCAGGATCTGTGCGTATCCAGAACATCATTTAAATGGGGAATTCCTGTGGAATTTGACCCTAAGCATGTGGTATATGTATGGCTGGATGCGCTTACGAACTATATTACAGGTATTGGGTATGACTGTGACGGAAACCATACAGAACAATTTAAAAAAGACTGGCCGGCAGATCTTCATCTGATCGGTAAGGATATTATCCGTTTCCATACGATATATTGGCCGATATTCCTGATGGCGCTGGATCTTCCGCTGCCGAAGCAGATTTTCGGGCATCCGTGGCTGCTGCAGGGCGACGGTAAGATGAGCAAATCCAAGGGAAATGTGCTGTATGCCGATGAATTGGTTGATTTCTTCGGTGTGGATGCCGTGCGTTATTTTGTACTCCACGAAATGCCTTTCGAGAACGATGGCATTATCTCCTGGGAACTGATGGTAGAACGTCTGAATTCCGACCTCGCAAACACCTTAGGCAACCTGGTGAACAGAACCGTGTCCATGACCAATAAATATTTTGGGGGAACGGTATGCGATAAAGGCGCTGCGGAGGAAGTGGATGCAGACCTGAAAGCGGTCATGGAGGGGACGCCAAAGGCAGTAGAATCTAAGATGGAAGGACTGCGCGTAGCAGATGCCATTACGGAAATCTTTAATTTATTTAAACGCTGCAATAAATACATTGACGAGACTATGCCCTGGGTTCTTGCAAAAGACGAGGCCAAAAAAGACAGGCTGGAAACCGTATTGTGGAACCTGATCCAGGGAATTTCCGCAGGAGCCGTACTTTTGGAATCCTTCATGCCGTCCACCAGTAAGAAGATTCTGGAACAATTGAATGGAGGCCATGTCACAGATAAACCAGAAATTCTGTTCCAGAGGCTTGACCTGGAAGAGGTACTGAAAAAAGTAGAAGAGCTGCATCCGCCTGTGGCAGAGACTGGATCCAAAGATGCAGAAGAAACCGTCATTGACATAGAGGCAAAACCTGAAATCACATTTGAAGATTTTGGGAAAATGCAGTTCCAGGTTGGAGAAATTATTGCCTGTGAAGAAGTGAAGAAATCCAAAAAACTGCTCTGTTCCCAGGTAAAAGTCGGAAGCCAGGTAAAACAGATCGTATCAGGCATCAAGGCATACTACAAACCGGAAGAGATGGTAGGCAAGAAAGTCATGGTGCTTGTCAACCTGAAACCAGCAAAGCTGGCCGGAGTACTGTCAGAGGGAATGCTGCTCTGCGCAGAAGACGCAGATGGCTGTCTCGCACTGATGACACCAGAGAAAGACATGCCGGCCGGTGCCGAAATCTGCTAAAGGGGTCTGACCCTTTTGCGGAGGGGTCAGACCCCTCTGCAAAGGGGACAGACCCCTCCGCAAAGGGGACAGACCCCTTTGAACTATCGAAACCCTTCTTCTCTCTTTACAATATATAGAGGCCGCTTTTTTGTTTCCATGTAATCTTTAGAGATATACTGACCCAATACGGATATGAAAAGCAGCTGTATCCCGTTCAATCCCAATATCAGCAGCACTACAAGCAGGATTCCGCTGGCCGCATAGCCGAAGATAAACGTTCGTACAGCCACGGTAATTCCGAGCAGCAGGGCGGCAGCCAGCAGGAGGCTGCCGGTTGTTCCGGCAAGCGTAATCGGAGCGGTTGAGAAGGAGAATATTCCGTCTAGGGCATATCTGAACAGGCTTCTAAAGCTCCATTTGCTGTTTCCCGCGGCACGTTCCACGTTGCGGAATGGAATCCATTTGGTATCAAAACCGATAAATGAAAAGATTCCTTTCATATATCTGTTATATTCCTTGAATTCTAGGATTGAGTCGGCCATCGCTCGGTTCATCATGCGGTAATCCCCGGCCCCGTCACTCATGTTCATATCACAGATTTTGTTAACGATCTTATAGAATCCGCGGGAAAGAAAACTTCTGACCCGCCCTTCTCCCTCACGGTCTTCCCGGAATCCGGCACAGCAGTCATAGCCCTCATTTTTCAGTACCCTGTACATTTCCCTGAGAAGCAAGGGCGGGTGCTGGAGATCCGCATCCATAAATACGCAGTAATCGCCGGAAGCATACTGCAGGCCGGCATACATAGCGGCCTCCTTGCCAAAGTTCCGGGAGAATGACAGGTATTTGCAGCGCTTGTCCCGATAAACCAGGCTTTGCAGTATTTCTGGTGTGTGATCCCTGCTTCCGTCATCAATAAAAATGAATTCACACTCTGCAGTCTCTATGCCGCGGACTGCCTTGTCTGTTTCCTGATAGAACATGGAAAGCACCTGTTCTTCATTATAGCAGGGAACGATAATGCTGATTTTATCCATGGTTCATTTCCTCCTTTTGGAAAATCTTATACTTACACAGCAAATAATTCGATAATACAGTGATTACGCTTACTATGATCTTAGAAGGCAGAGGCGGTATGCCCAGGGCGCCTGCTGTCAGCCAGAGCAGGGCATTTTCTACCAGAAGCGTCAGGAACCTTAAACATACAAAAGAAGAGAATTCCTGCAGGATCTGTTTCTGGGAGTGGAACACCAGTCTGCGGTTCAACAGATACGCTGTGATAACGGCTCCTCCCCAGGCCAATGTATTAGCTGCAAGGTACCCTACATATATCTTTAAAAGCGCATAGTAAATTAAATAATTTACAAAGGTTGTCGCACCGCCGCTTAAACAGTAGAGTACAAGTTCCTTTTTGGTTTTCAGCATCCCGAGAAGAGCCAGACCGGGAGCCCGGAGTGCGTAAAGAAGATAAATCAGAAAACAACCAATCGTAATGATAAATCCGGCCAGCTGTCCCGGCGCATGGAACCGAACGCTGATTTCATGGACTCCTTTTGTCAGATGAACTCCTGCAAATGCTTGGTTCAAAGTAAGGATAGGAACATTTTTCCCGTCAACCAGGATTTCCATACCCCTTTGTACAGGAATGGAGGTTACAAAGCAGCCGTCCTCATCAAGAGATGCCCTGCAGGATAATATTTCACCGGATTGAAGCGCGTGTTCTTCAACCTCCGTATACTGTTTTTCCGCAAGGTTTTGTACGTCATAGGTATGCCAGTTTATATTCTTTATCAGATATTTTCCTTTGGAAAATGTAATAGTAAGAGTGTTAAGTCCCTCTTGAGACGGACTGGTAAACTGGTAATGGAAAGTATTGTTTCCGTTGGGGTAAGGGGCGCCCGGACCGGACAGCTTATTTCTCATATGGTTTATATCAATGACAACCGCGTGCTGTCCCTGATTCTCAACTTCAAAATCCAGCAGGAGAATCTGTTCTTTCAAAGACTGGCTCAGTTTGAGCGCAGCCGTGGTTTCCTTCTTCACATTCAGAATCCATCCCTCATCCATTTTTTCAGCCTGAATCGTGTCCGGCATCTGAAGATCTTCAAAGGAAGGCTCATAAATCATCATATTAGATCCCGCTGCGTCAGCAGGCTTATCGGCAGTATCGTTCCCAGGAACAATGGTATATCGGGTTATGGCATCAAGCCGGTCGTATTTGTTCAGTTTTTCATACTGTGACTGGCTCATGAGAGAGCTGGTCGTATAAGCAACAGGCAGTACATTCTCATTTTCAGCCAGAACAGGAAGACTTTTGCCGGCCGTGTTTTTTTCAGTGTCCCCAGCTTTCACGATTTGATATCCGGGAGGCACTTGATCCTGAAAGGTCTCAAGATAACGTACCCCGAGGAAATTCAGTAAAAACGGATTGGAAGAGGGCAGGATCGCCAGCCTGTTATTAATCTGAACGGGGGACAGCAGCGTATCATAATAAAAGTTAGAGTATCCCTCATTAGAAATAGAGGAGTACATGGCACTTTTCTGCTGCCTGCCGTTTACTGCAAGATTGCCGGTATTGAGTACGTCAGTCAGGGTGTCGTATCTGTAGAGAGGAGATCCGCCATACACCGGGCTGCCGTCCAGCACGGAGATGTCTGTGAAAACATCCTCTTTCTTTACAAAATGTTCCTTCTGCATGGTTTGGTAAAACAGCATACAAGGCATTAAACATAGCAGAACCCGGCTGGTCACATACCGGAACTTCAGTAGGGGTTCTTTTACCCTAATTTTGCTGACCAGAACAACCAATAGCAGGATTCCAAGGTCAGCGGCTATCCAAGGAAATGTATTCTTTGAACGGAAAAAGAACAAGCATGCAGCTGCAATCAAGCATGGCCATAGCCTCCAGGTAATTTTTTTCATGCGCAGCTCATTTAGAAGTTTCGCACTTTGCAGTACAACGAGGGGGACAAACGGAATCAGAATCTTTGCACGGGCATACAGTGTCCCGTTCAATATCCACGCAGCAGCTCCGCAGAAAGAAACAAAGAGCAGCATAATACTGTCAGTCCGGTACTTTTTATGGCAGAGTCCCAAAAGCAGCAGGTACAGGCATATAGCGGTCAGCCCCATTCCGTACGGACTGTACAGGAGTCCGTGCATATCGGCATTTGCCCCAAGTATTTCCATTAGATTCAGATTCTCGGAAGCGCGTTTGTGTTCCAGGATGACCAATGCGGTCGGTATAAGCAGAAGAGCCGCCATGCCGATGGAAAGAAAGGCCGATTTTAGATATTGAAGGAATCCATGTTTCCAGAATTCCTTTCCCTCCTCACGCATCCAATACCAGCCAATGACCGCAAGGCAGGCTATGGAGTAATAAAAACTGTTAAGGTAAATCAGCAGCATACATAGCGGAAGAAACTGAAAACGTTTTTTCTTAATACACAAAAGTGCCAGCATCAAAAAGGGCATATAATTTACAAACATAATCTGCCGGTGAGTCTGAAAAAAACATGCGGCAGTCAGGAAGAACAGGCTGCCAAGAAAGGCAGACCCCTTATCCTGCGTGTGTTTTAGCAGCCAGCAATAGCAGAGCATAACGGAACAGAAATATCCTGCCAGCATATAGCCGACCAGAAAATATACCATAGGAACAGAGGGGAAGAGACATCCGATCAGAATGTCCGGCCTCAGGTATCCATAGTAAGAAAACTGATAGCCATTACTCCCGCCCCCGAGCGGCAGAAAAGCCGGCGCCAATGTTCCCTGTTCCAGGCAGGCGCCGCGGATTGTCTCAGCAAGCCGGACATGCTGGCTCAGCCAGTCTGTATAAGATCCATAGAAATATCCCCCCGGAATGGTCAGAAGCACCAGAATTATGAAGAGCCCGGCCAGCAGTGCGGGGAAGAAATACTTTTTGTTTGTCATACTCTCTCCTTTTTACGAGCGGTTACAGAATATTGTTTACACTTGTGGATTATACAACCCGTTTCTTAAAGAATTCCCAAACTGAATCTGAAGAATTCTTAAGAGTAACTATATTTTTTCTAAAATCATGTATAATGATATTGGAAACAAGGGGGTTGGTAAAAATGGAAACAGCCAGAATTTTAATAGTAGACGATAATCCGGAGATTCGTGAGATTATCAGAATCTTGCTTCAAGGGGAAGGATATGACATAGAAGAAGCAAAGAATGGAACAAAGGCCCTGGAAATGCTGGAGCTGCAGATGTTTGACCTGATTATTCTGGATATCATGATGCCGGGCATGAACGGATACCAGACCTGTCTGGAGATCCGGAAGCAGAGCAACGCGCCGATTTTGTTTTTAAGCGCTAAGGGACAGGAGAGCGACAAAACACTGGGATTTTCCAGCGGAGGGGATGATTACCTGGTAAAACCGTTTTCCTATAATGAACTGGTCAGCCGTGCCAAAGCATTGATCAGACGCTACCAGATATATAAAGGCAAGGAAGATCCTGATTCCGCGGTAGAGGATAGGAACAGCGCGAGAGGAAGCCATGAAAAAAAGCGCCTGCACTTTCATTATCTTGAGATCGATGAGGAGCATGAGACGGTGTATGCGGAAGGCCGGGAGATTGAACTAACGGATACGGAATATGCCATGCTCCATTTACTGATAAAGTACCGTCGCCAGATATTCTCTGCAGAAAGACTGTATGAGGCTGTCTGGGATGAGCCTTACTATTACGGCGCCAATAATACGATCATGGTCCATATCAGAAATCTGCGCAAAAAGATTGAAAAGGATGCCAGGAATCCCGTCCTGATCAAAACCATATGGGGAAAGGGGTACCGCTGTGATTAAGAAGATGAAGACCTCAGTAAAAAGATGGAAAATACGGACGAAGCTTTCAATACTTATGCTGGCAGCTGCGATTGCAAGTCTTTCTCTGTTTTGGGGGATCTGGTCTAATATGGGAAATGTATGGGATTTCCTGTGCAGATTCCCTTCGATCACATGGGATAAGAATGCGCTGATTGAGGAACTGGAAGCAAATGCAAAATACTATGATGTTCCGGACCGGGAGGAAAATAAGGAAGCGCAGGCCGAATTCAAATCGTTCTTTGCACCAAAGGATGAGTATACGGGTCTTTATGTTTACGAAATCGGAGGGGAAGGGCTTTTCAGGGCAGGAGCATACCCCGAAATAACAGGACGGATGGTATACGGCAGCCTGCTGGATGCAGGATACAAAATCTCATCAGGGGAGATTGAAAACCTCGATGAGAGGCCAATGGAGTTCCGCAATGGGAAATACAGCGTGATGATATATTCCTATCACGCCATGAAGATCGTGTACCCATACCTTCTGTTCAGTGTGCTGATCAGCGTCGGTGCGTTCCTGACAATAAACTTGTTTTTTATTAATCGGAGAATGAAGGACGTTCTCTGTCTGAAGGACGAGGTGCTGCAGATGGCGTCCGGGAATCTAAAGCATCCGGTACCTGACTGCGGAGAAGATGAGATCGGGATACTGGCAGAAGAACTAGACAAACTCCGCACTGCGCTGGATGAGAATATCCGTCAGGAGGAAGAAAGCCGAAAGGCAAATCAGGATCTGATCACAGCCATATCCCACGACCTCAGAACCCCGCTGACGATTCTTAACGGATATCTGGAAGTACTCCAGTTAAAGAAGATACCCAAGTCAATGGAAGAAGAGTACCTGGCAAGATGCCTGCAGAAAACAAGCGATATCAAAGAGATGACAGATAAAATGTTCGAATATGCGCTGGTGTTTGAAGAAACAGAAGCGGTCAATATAGAAAAAGTCCCGGTACAGGATCTGCTGGAAATTCTGCAGGAGAACCTGGACTTCCTGCGTCTGGCCGGATTTGAAGCGGAAGTAAATATCGAAGAAAGCCAGGGGTTCATAAAGGGTGATGTAGTAATTTTAAAAAGAATATTCAACAACCTGTTTTCGAACATCTTAAAATACGGAGACAAGAAAAACCCTGTCAGGCTCACCTTCAAAACAGAAAAACAGCAGCTAAAAACAACCCTCATAAATACAGTCAAAAAAGAACTAAATGAAACCGACAGCAACCGGATCGGACTCAAAAGCGTGGAAAAAATGGTGGAAATCCATGGAGGAGAACTGTATGTGCTGAGTGAGGCAGATATATACACCACACAAGTCTCAATTCCAAAAGGGGCGTGAGCGTTGCAGGAGGTGCGGCGGCATTCAGGGGCTGTCGGGAAATGTAATTCATAAGCTACATATTGAGGCAGATTATGAAGTCAGGCAGCAATATATAGTATGAATCATTTATTTCCCGACGGCCCCCTGTTTTTTTGCAGGATGATAAAGAAAAGGATTTAACGGGCCATTTCGAAAATTTTAATTATATCCTCCTTATATAAGGTCTGGAAGAAGCCAACGTGTCCTCCGCCTGTAGCAACGCATTTTTCAGCCATTTCTTCAATTTGTGCATCGGTGGGAGTTACACCCAGTTCACGGAGACTGATCGGCATTCCGATAGAGCGGCACCAGTCTTCCCAGGCCTCAATACCTTTGAGGGCAGTTGCCTCTGTATCATAGAAGTTCTGTGCTGCATCAAATACACGGACTGCAAACTGTGCGAATCTTGCAGGATTTGTCTTATATACATATCTTGCCCAGCTTCCCCAGACGGCACAGAGGCCTGCGCCGTGAGCAACATCAAACATACCGCCCAACTCATGTTCGATTTTGTGAGATGCAAAGTCGGATACACGTCCGGTTCCGGTCAGTCCGTTGTGAGAAAGGCTTCCGGCCCACATCAGGGTTGCGCGCGCTTCATAGTTTTCAGGGTCTTTAACAGCAGTCAGGGCAGCTTCACGAACAGATACAAGAAGCCCTTCTGCCATACGGTCGATCAGGTCGACATCTTTTGTGTTTGTAAAATACCGCTCCATTGTATGCATCATAATATCAGAAGCACCGCTGGATGTCTGATATGCAGGAAGTGTATATGTAAGTTCCGGGTTCATGATCGCAAATTTGGGACGGGCGCAGTCATGGTTGTAAGAACGCTTGAGCATGCCGTCTTCGATGGTGATTACCATAGAGTTGCTTGTCTCAGAACCGGTTGCTGCGATTGTTGAGATACATCCGATTGGTGCAATTTTGTCGGTGGCAGTTTTGCCCAGCAGAAGGTCTTCCAGTTCAAAATCATTTGCAAGCCCGTAACCGATTCCTTTGGCAGAGTCGATTGCGCTTCCGCCGCCGATGGGAAGCAGAAAGTCAACTCTTTCCTCTTTACAAAGCCGGATTCCTTCTTTTACTAATCCAAGTCTTGGATTCGGAACAACTCCCCCCAAATCTACATATTCCAGACCGGCCTCAGTAAGTCCCTGGTGAATACGGTCTAAAGTACCGCTTTCCTGAAGATAATCGCCGCCGAAATGTACAAGTACTTTGTGTCCGCCCATTTCCTGAATGACTTTACCGGCTTCTGCCTCAACACCTTTTCCAAAAATAACTTTTGTGGGGTTATAAAATTCAAAATTAATCATGTGTAAATCCTCCTGATTATAAAAGATTTTTGTGCTGTCTATTATTATAGACGTTTCCGAAGAAAAGAATATTTGATAAATTGCACCAACTAAGTGAAAAAGTATAGGCAGAGATACAAAAATACAGAAACAGTGTATGATAAACGTAACCGGAAATTTGAAGAGTAAGTAAAATAAATGAAATATCAGTTAAAGTGCACAAAAAGAGGGGGGATAAATTCGTCAAAAATGATATATTTACCATTGATTGCACTAAGTTCATTGGTTAAAGTGCAATTAACTGATTTGTAAATAACTGCTGAAACTAGGTATAATATCTACAGAACAGCAAGGAAAGGTGGTCAAATGTTTTTACCAAGAGAAAAGAAAATCCTTCATTTGCTCTATAAAAATGAAAATAAGTTTACCACATCACAAATTGCTGCGGAATTAAAAGTCAGCCCAAGGACTATCAAGGCTGATATAAAGAAGATCAGGGAGATTCTAGAAAAAAATTCCTGCAGTATTAAGACAAAGCAGGGGGTTGGCCTTTGGCTGTATTATGATGAAGCCGGAGAACAGTTTCTGCAGTCAGTCTTGTATGAGATGAAGGATTCCTACATCTCATCGGATGTGAGGAAGTATTACGTTGCTGCTTATCTGCTCTTACATAATAAAGAGTATATATCAATGGAATCAATTGCAAATCTACTCTACGTGAGTAAAGGAACGATTGTGAATGATGTGTCGGAGTTGATTTCCTTCTGGGAGAAATTCGGTATTACTTTCATAAAGAAAGTAAAATACGGGATTAAGGCAGAAGGTTCGGAAACACAGATTCGATGGGCGCTGACAGATGTTCTGAAAAAGGTCGGCGGAAAAAGCGGAAGAATTGAAAATGAGAAGATACAGACTCTGTTTACAAAAGTGCGGCTGGAAAGTTTAAAGCGTATCATCCGATTGGCAGAGAACCGGTTCCATTTTGTATTGACGGACATTTCCTTTGATGAACTTTTGATTCAGCTTGCGATTCTGATAACGAGAGTTCAGATGGGATGCGTGACAGAGCCGGAGGAAAAAAAGGAACAGGCCAGTGAAGGTAGAAAAGCCTGGTTTGTAAGCCGTTACATCCTGGAACAGATATATGAACAGTTGGATGTTGAAATTCCGGAATCTGAGATTACATTTTTGATGACGTGTCTTCTGGCAGTCAGATATCAGACTCCTATGACGAAAGAAAAAGACAGAGAGAAGACCCGTGCCAGAGAGCCTCAGATGTTTGAAGATATCATGTCTCTTCTGCGGGAAGTGGACGAACAGTATCAACTGCAGCTGGAGGAAGACAGCGAATTGGCATGCGCTCTGTTCGATCACTTGGAATGTATGGTTCACAGGTTCCAGAGCATGATGTATCTGGAAAATCCGATTTTGGATTCGGTGAAAAAGGAAATGTTCTACGAGTATGAAATTGCTTCTTATCTGATATCAAAGTTCGGACAGAAATACGGACTGGAGACGACGGAGGATGAGATCGGCTATGTCTCATTTCACATAGGAGCGGCTATAGAACGTGCACGACAGAAAATGAAAAGAAATCTGTCTGTCACAATTATCTGTATGACCGGTATTGGAACATCACAGTTTGTTTCCATGAAGCTGAAACGATTGTTTCCGGAAATAGAAATCAAGCAGATTATCTCGGGAAACCAGGCAGATAATTTAGAACCGGAGGCACAGGATTTTGTAATCTCAACAGTGCCTATTTATAAAGAGGGAATCGAAGTGCTTCATGTATCGTCGGTTTTGAGTGAAACAGATATTCAGAGAATCCGAAAATATATTCAGAAAAAAACAAGCCATCTACAGGAAGAAAATACTGAATATTTTTACCTGAAGAAGTTTTTGAATAGTTCCATCTCTATTATGAACTGCGATTTGAAGTCAAAAGAAGAAGCAATCAAACTTCTGGGAGGCAGGATGATCAGCGAAGGCTATGTAGATGAAGGGTATATACAGTCTGTATTTGAAAGAGAAGAACTTTCGGAAACTTCAGTAGGCAGTCTGGTAGCTATACCGCATGCATTTGAAGGGCACATACGTAAGCAGGGAATCGGATTCATGACATTACAGAAACCCATCATATGGGGCTCAGAGAGAGTACAGATTGTCTTCATGCTGGCATTGGATGCAAAGGTGGAGAATAACTTCCAGCGGATTTTCAGCGATGTGCTGGATCTGACACGAAATATAAAAGATGTTGAACAGGTATTGAGAGCAAAAAAATTTAGCGAGATAGATATTTTGACAAAGGCATAGACATGCAGGAAAGGATTAAACACAATATGAATGTTTCAGAAATGGTGAATGAAAAGCTTGTTAATTTTGGATATGAAGCCAAGACAAAAGACGATGTAATCAAAGGACTTGGCAAAATGATGTATGATGCAGGGAAAGTAAATGACCTGAATAAATATATTGAAGGACTTTACGAAAGAGAGGCCGTATTTTCCACGGGGGTCGGAAACGGTGTCGCAATACCCCATTGCAAATCAGACTGCGTCAGAGAAGCAGCATTTACGCTGGTCAAACTAAAAAATTCGGTGGAATGGGAAACACTGGATGGACGTCCGGTTGACTACGTAATTATGCTTGCTGCACCAAACACATCAGATAACGCGCATCTGGAAATGCTTTCCAAGCTGGCGGCGAATCTGATGGATGATGATTTCCGGGAAACGCTGAAAGGTGCATCCACAGTCGAGGAAATCAAAGAGTTGTTTTCATCAAAAAAGGAGGAAGAGTAATATGTATATTTTGGGAGTGACAAGTTGTCCGGTAGGAATTGCACATACCTATATGGCGGCATCCAATCTGGAAAAGACTGCAAAGAAAAAAGGTCTGGAAATCAAAATCGAAACACAGGGGGCTGCTGGTGTTGAGAATGAGATCACAAAAGAAGATCTTAAAAGGGCAGACGCAGTAATTATTGCGAGTGATGTAAGAATAAAGAACGCCGAGCGTTTTGACGACCTTCCGACACTGACCGTCGGTGTCAGCGAAGCAATCAAAGATGCAGAAGGAATTATTAAAGAATTATTGGAGGCGTTAGAATAATGGCAGAAATCAAAAGAAAAACAAAAAAGAAAAGCCAGGGAGCTTTTCTGAGAGATTCTATTATGACAGGTATTTCCTACATGATTCCAGTAATTGTAGGAGCAGGTGTAATTCAGGCAATTGCAAAGGCAATGGGCGGATATGATATCGGAAACCACATGGATCAGATTGATACAATTGCAAAAGCAATCATGCTTCTCGGACAGAATATGATGAACTATGTTGTACCGGTTATTGCAGCATTTATCGCATATGCGATGGCTGATAAGCCGGGACTTGCACCAGGCTTTGTAATGGGTGCTCTTGCAGGCGCAATCAATACCGGATTTGTCGGTGGGGTTGTCGGTGGTATCATGGTTGGTTATTTTGTACTTATGTTAAAGAAAATTAAGGTGCCAAAGGCGATACAGGGTATTATGCCGATTCTGGTCTATCCGGTAGTCACGACACTGGTCTGTGGTCTGCTGATGTATTATGTAGTAGGACGTCCAATCAGTTGGTTTATGGCATGGCTTACATCAGGACTGATGGCTCTGAGCGGTGGTTCCAGATTCGTACTTGGTGCGGTAATCGGAGCAATGATTTGTCTAGATCACGGCGGTCCTATTAACAAAACAGCAGCTCTGTTCGTAAACGGACTGAATGCTGACGGATTCTTAATTCCTACTTCTGCTAAAATGTGTGCAGGCATGACCTCTCCTCTGGGAATTGGACTTGCATGTTTCATCGGCGGAAAGAAGAAGTTTACAGAAGCTGAAAGAGAACAGGCAAAATCACTGTTTATCCTGTCATGCTGCTACGTACAGGAAGGGGTTATCCCATTCCTGATGAAAGACCCGGTTCGAGTTGCAGTTTCCTGCTGCACAGGCGGTGCGATTACAGGAGGTCTGTGTATGATGCTCGGACTTGAGTCTCCTGCAGTTCATGGTGGTGCATTTGTTATTGCCATGACATCCAACCCGCTTTTGTTTATCGGTCTTTGGCTGCTAGGCGGTTGTATTACAGGCGTACTGTATGCACTCCTTAGAAGACCGCTGCCGGAAGGATATGTAGAAACCGAAGAAGACATTGTATCTATTATCTAATTTTTCAGAAAGGAAGAAGCTTTGGCTTTTTCCTTTCTACACTTAAAGCAGAACCAGACAGACGGCTAGATATATTTTTACCGGGTGCCGAAAAGTATGTACGGTAATCCGAGATATAAGGAGAGTAATAATATGTATGTATCAATGAAGGATATGCTCTGGCATGCACATCAAAATAATTATGCAGTCATGGCAATCAATTGTGTAAATATGGAACAGGCGAAGGCGATTATCCAGTCGGCAGAAGAAGAAAAATCTGCGGTAATTATCAACATATCCCCCCGTCAGATGAAAGCCCACGGACATGGGGATATTCTTGCCCCGATGATAAGAGGAATGGCAGAAAAAGTATCAGTTCCGGTTGCATTCAATCTGGATCACGGAGCTGACCTTGAAGATATTACAGCGGCTATGAAATATGGATTTTCAAGTGTGATGATTGACTCTTCCAGTTATGATTTTGAAGAAAATGTCAGAAGAACACAGCTGGTAGCTTCTCTTGCACACGGCATGGGACTGTCCTGTGAGGCAGAATTAGGGCATGTAGGAATGGCAAAAGAGGCAGATAACGAAAAGGCAGACTTGTACACAGATCCACAGCAGGCTAAGGAATTTGCAGCGAAAACAGAATGCGACTGCCTTGCAGTGGCGATCGGAACGGCTCACGGAAGTTACCCGAAAGGATTTGTCCCAAAACTGGATTTTGACCGTTTGAAATTATTAAAAGAGACACTGCAGATGCCGCTTGTGCTTCATGGCGGTTCCGGTGCCGGAGAAGAGAATATCAGAAAAGCGGTAGCATATGGAATTAATAAGATCAATGTATGTACAGACTTGTTCAAGCATGCGAGAATCGCAACAGCAAAGGCTCTGGAGGAGAATCCGGAAATCGATTACATGGATCTTTGTATTGCGGCACAGGAAGCAATGAAAGAATTTATTAAGAGTTACATGAGAGTTATCGGTTCCAGCGGCCGCTATGATTTCGATAAGTATGAAGGGCCGGAGTTAGACTGATGGATTGAGAAAAGAAATGCATTCTTTCCGACAATCAGCGGTGAATGTATATGAGGTGGACTATGGGACAAGATGCTTGGTTGGAATTACTTCCGGGGCTGCTCCTGGCAGTGGGAATTATTGCGGTTTTTAAAGGCGGAAGCGGATGGTATCTTTTTCGCCGGAGTATCTATAAAGAGATCTATTCTAATTATCTGGAATATGCAATGAGGAAGAAAAGCCTGACAAAACTGTCGGAAAGCTATTACCTTGATTCGCGGTTCGGCAGGCACAGGATTTTTTATCAGCTTGCCGCTGCAAAGGGGGAAAAGACCCCGCAGGCGTACGTTATCATCTTGCTGACCAGCGGTATGTATGTATTGGATATTAAGAATCAGACCGGCGATATTGAAGCATCAGTCCGGGGGGATTTTAAATATCAGGCAGTTGAAAAAGCAAAGAAAGGCGAAAAAGCTAAAGTAGAAATTAAAATGATGCGTAATCCGATGGATGAGATACAATATTTCCAATCGCAGATTGTTCGGAAGCTAAATAAAGAAGAACTTACGATTCATCCGATCGTCGTGTTTCCGGATGCAAGTACATTGACATGGAAAGACAGGAAAATGCCGGGCTCGGTTGCGGTCATTCACAGAAAACAAGTGTATCAGACAATCAAAGAGATACATGAGAAGAGGGCAGATGTTTTCTGTGAATCAGAAATAGAGCGTATGTATCTTGCGCTTGCAGGAGAGGCGCTTGCAGCTGAGAAACATAGTTACTATTCACGGGGCCGTGCACCACGCTGCACGGCGTCCGAGCCAATAAAGTGATGGGGTCGGGCATCTGGCTCCTCGCCACAGGCGACTTTAAATGAGCCAGATGCCGTTACTATGCACGGCCCATGGCCGTGAATAGTAACGAAACATAAACGATTCGGCTTCAGAAAAAAAGAGGTGTAATCATGTTAAATGGAAAAGATGTATGGAATATGTGGTTTCAGAAGGAGATGGGCGACCTGACTGTCGGAGACCGGACCGTTTATACTTTTCCGAAAATGAAGAAAAGTTTTTATGAGATGCTGAAAGATACGGCAGAAAGATTCTCTGAAAAAACAGGCCTTTGCGATAACTGGGGGCGCTGTTACAGTTATCGGGAATTTCTTCACATGGTGGATTCCATGGCGGCATATCTGAAATATGTGCGTCATTTGGAAAAAGGAAGTCATGTGGGACTGCTTTTAAATAATGGAATTGAATTTGCAACATCCTTTTATGCATTATGTAAACTGGGGGCCGTAGCGGTGCCGTTTCCGACAAAATACCGGGAACCGGAAGTGCGTTCTTTGATTAAAAAAGCGGATCTGCAGGGAATTCTGGCGAGTGAGGATTACGGATGGGTCCGGTCTTACAGGGAAGCTGGAATCTTTGTAGAGGTAACGGCAGATGAAGAGGAAGGATATGGTTTTGCAGAGGCAGTCGCAGAAGGAAATATCACAGAGATGATGTGTGCGGAGCCGGGATGCAGTGAATTGAATGATGAATTTATCCTGATGTTTACGTCAGGGACGACTTCTGCAAGTAAAGGTGTTATTTTAAAAAATTATAATGTGAATCATGCGGTGATGATCTATCAGAAACTGCTTGAACTTGGACCGGAGGATAAAACAATCATTCCCGTACCGATTTATCATATCACAGGTTTGGTGGCGCTGCTTGGGCTGTTTGTCTATATCGGCGGAACAATATATCTGTATAAGCGGTACGATGCAAAGCGGATTCTTGAAGGTGTGAAGAGGGATGGAATCACATTTATGCACGGCTCACCGACCGTATTCGGACAGCTGTTGGATTACAGTGAGGAATTCCCGGAACTTCCGAGTATCCGGACACTGGCATGCGGCAGCAGTTATATGCCGGTGGAAACGATGAAGAAGCTACACCGCTGGATGCCGCTGATGAAATTTTGCAACGTTTATGGAATGACGGAAACTTCTTCACCGGGAACGGTATTTCCGTATGATGCGGCCACAAGCCTTTATCCTGGGTCAGAGGGGAAACCGGTTCCGGGGCTGATGCTGAAAATATTGGATGACGATGGCCGGGAAGTACCGGACGGTACGGTTGGAGTCGTATATTTAAAAGGCGCAAATATCTGTGAATATTACTATCATCTGAAAACCCCGCTGATTACGGAAGACGGATGGCTCAATACCGGGGATATGGGATATATCAACGAGGACTCGTATGTGTTTATCGTAGACCGGAAAAAGGACATGATAAACCGGGGCGGAGAGAAAATCTGGTGTACAGATGTGGAGGATGAACTTGTTGCGGTTGAGGGAGTTAAAGATGCAGCAGTAGTAGGGATACCCAGTGATAAGTACGGAGAAGTGGCTGCGGCATTGATTGTGCTTGAGAGCGGCGTGCAGATGACAGCAGAGGAACTGAAAGCGGATTTGAAGAGCCGTTTGGCAAAGTTTAAGATACCGGAGCAGATTTTATTTGCAGATGCAGTTCCGAAGACACCGGGACTTAAGACAGATAAAAAAACAATCAAAGAGATGTTTGCTGATGCGAACAGAATTTCATAAGAAGAGGGTTTGCGGCGAAATGAGTTGAAAGAGAAAGGAAAGAAGTTATGCTGAAAGCAAATTTTGTGAGTGCAAAGGAAGCGGCTGCTAAGATAAAGGACGGCAATACTGTCTGCACGATTGCTATGACACTGGTAAGCGCCAGCGAATCTATTTTAAAGGAACTGGAAAAAAGCTATCTGGATACAGGACATCCGTCAAATCTGACGTTGCTTCACTCCTGTGGGCAGAGTGACCGCAAAGACGGAATTCAACATCTGGCACACGAAGGTATGGTAACCAAAATCATCGGTTCTCACTGGGGCTTGCAGCCGCGCTGGATGGAAATGATTGCGAACAGCCAGGTTGAGGCGTACTGTCTGCCGCAGGGCCAGATTGCACAGCTATATCGGAGCATGGCATGTGGTCTGCCGGGGAAAATGTCAAAAGTCGGGCTGGGAACATTCATTGATCCGCGTGTGGAAGGCGGAAAGATGAATGAGCGGACAAAACCGCTGAAAGATATAGTAGATATCATCGAATATGCTGGTGAAGAGTACATGTTTTACAAACAGATACCGATTGATGTATGCGTAATCCGGGGGACGGTTTGTGATGAGATGGGTAATCTGACAACCACAGAAGAGGCTATGAAACTGGAAGTGCTTCCGGCTGTTCTGGCTGCCAAAAGGTACGGCGGAATTGTGATCGCACAGGTAAAACAGGTTGTACAGACAGGTACTATCAATCCGAAGGATGTGACGGTTCCTGGAGTATTTATCGATCATATTGTTGTCTGTGAGAATCCCCGGGAAGACCACAGGCAGACATCTTCCTGGTATTTTGATCCTTCGTACTGCGGACAGGTGCGGGTGCCGCAGGGCAATATTCCTCCGGCACCGTTCAATGAACGGAAATTCATTGCCAGAAGAGGAACGCAGGAATTATATGACGGCGCAGTCGTGAATCTTGGAACAGGAATTCCAAATGATATGGTCGGAAAAGTGTGTAATGAAGAAGGGGTTTCCGATGATATTATGATTACCGTGGAGTCAGGAATCTATGGAGGAGTCCAGGCCGGGGGGATTGATTTTGGGATCGGTCAAAACCTTTATGCGATGATCGGACATCATGAGCAGATGGATTATTACAACGGTGCCGGTGTCGATATTACATACATGGGTCTCGGAGAACTTGGAGAGGACGGCAGTGTCAATTCGACCAGGATGGGATCGAGATGTACAGGTGCAGGCGGATTCATTGATATTACGCAGAATGCGAAGAAAGTAGTATTTCTCGGAACATTTACGGCGAGCGGAGCAAAATATCAGTTTGCTGACGGCAGGCTGACCATTTTACAGGAAGGAAAAATCCGCAAGATGGTAAAACAGGTTGCGCAGTTGTCTTTCAACGGACCGATGGCCAGAGAAAAAGGCCAGGAAGTTACGATCGTAACAGAACGTGCAGTATTTTGCCTCTGTAAAGAGGGCGTGGAACTGATCGAAATCGCGCCGGGAATAGATTTACAGACACAAGTGCTGGATATGATGGATTTTCAGCCGCTTGTCAGCCCGAAGCTGAAGCTGATGGATGAGAGATTATTCATCGAGGATGGTCCGTTTGGACTAAAGTTAAAAGAAAAATCCTTAAATATAAAGGGAAAACAAATTGACTAAATTGGGAGGTAATTGAGAATGAAAATTGCAGTAATCGGTGCAGGACTTATGGGAAGCGGTATCGCACAGACATGTGCGCAGGCTGGATATGAAGTGAAGAATATTGATGTGTTTGAGCCAGCAATTGAAAAGGCAAAAGAGAACATAGAAAAAATATTTGTAAAGAAAATTGCCAAAGGAAAAATTACAGAAGCAGAGAAAGCTGAAGTACTTGAAAGACTGACATACAGCAGTCATATGGAGGATGTAAAAGGAGCAGATCTGATTATCGAGGCAGTTCCAGAGAAAATCGATCTGAAAAAATCCGTATTTGAGCAGCTGGATAAACTGGCTGATCCGGAGACACTGATTGTGTCAAACACGTCAGGACTAAGTATTTCAGAAATCGCAGCAGCAACAAACAGACCGGACAAAGTAATGGGGGTACATTTCTTTTATCCGGCTCCGGTAATGAAATTGGTAGAGCTGATTCGTGGAATTGCAACTGCAGATGAGACTTACCATAAAGTAAAAGAATTTGCAACTGCGATTAAAAAGACAGTGGTAGATGCACCGGAATATCCGGGATTTATCGTAAACCGTGTACTTGTACCGATGCAGAATGAGGCAGCATTCATGGTAATGGAAGGCTGCAAACCGGAAGATGTCGATAACGCAATGAAACTGGGCTGTAATTTCCCCATGGGACCATTGGAACTGACAGACTTTGTAGGCGTGGATGTTATGCTTGCAACGATGACGGGACTGTACAACGGTTTCCATGACAGCAAGTACAGACCATGTCCATTGCTTGAGACGATGGTAAAAGCAGGACATCTCGGAAGAAAATCCGGACAGGGATTCTATAAATACGAATAAAATTTCAGAAAATTCAGAAAACGAAGGGCAAAGGGGTCAGACCCCTTTGCGGGTTTGTCACAAAGATGTTAGGAGAGAGGAGAGACAGTGATGAAAGAAGTAGTAGTAGTCAGTGGTGTAAGACTTCCGGTCGGAAGTTATGGCGGCAGTTTAAAAGATATTTCAGCAATAGAAATGGGCGCAATGGTTGTAAAAGAAGCAGTGGATCGTGCGGGGATTGATCCGGCGGTTGTGGACGAAGTGATCATCGGGCAGGTTGGAGAGGTTGCAGAGAATGGATTTGTTGCAAGGGCAATCAGTTTGAAAGCAGGAATGCCAAAAGAGACAACTGCATATTCTGTAAACCGTCAGTGTGGTTCCGGATTGCAGTCCATTGCAGAGGCTGTGATGGAAATCCAGACAGGTCAGGCAGAAGTTGTAGTGGCAGGTGGTTCTGAAAATATTTCTCAGCTTCCGTATTATGTAAAGGATGCCCGCTGGGGAGCAAGAATGGGACACAAAGTGTTTGAAGATGGTGTGATTGATATCCTGACATGGCCGCTTGACGGAAATCATAATGGTGTAACAGCAGAAAATGTTGCTGAGAAATATCACGTAACAAGAGAAGAACAGGATGCGTTTGCAGTACAGAGCCACCAGAGAGCCTGTGCGGCAATCAAAGCAGGAAAGTTCAAGGATGAGATTCTTCCGGTAGAGTTAAAAGATCGTAAAGGAAATGTAACAGTATTTGATACAGACGAAGGACCAAGAGAAGGGCAGAGTATGGAAAAACTCGCAAAGCTTCGACCTTGCTTTGTAAAAGGCGGTACGGTAACAGCTGCAAACTCCTCCAGTTTGAATGACGGTGCGGCAGCAGTTGTTGTTATGTCGAAAGAAAAAGCAGAAGAACTGGGAGTATCTCCGAAGTTAAAAATCGGAGGTTATGCAATCGCAGGATTTGATGCAGAACTGATGGGATATTCACCGAAGTTCTCTAGTGAGAAGCTGGCGGAAAAATTAGGCCTGGATCTGAAATCCATCGATATGTTTGAAATTAATGAGGCATTTGCGAGCCAGGCATACGCAGTAAGCAGAGATCTCGGACTGGACCCTGAAAAAGTAAATATTTATGGCGGAGGTATCTCCATAGGACACCCGATTGGGGCGACTGGTGCAATGCTGACTGTAAAGGTGATGTATGAATTGATGCGTACAGATAAGAAAGATGCGATGATCAGTATGTGCATCGGAGGTGGACAGGGAATTTCCATGTACTTTACAAAATGTGAATAAGAGAGTATACCTCTAAAAGTTGTTTAGATTGAGCCGGAAAATAGGGCGCTGTCGGGAAATAGACAGGCCGCACAGCGTCCCTATAACCGATTCTAAAAATTCTGATTTTCAAAATAATCTGATAAATATGTGAAATTAATACAATTATGGATTAATTTATAAAAAAAGGATAAAGTGTGTTGACAAAGATGGGCTTGTATGATATTATCTAACTAATCCAAGCGAGATAAATAAAAATAAAAAGATATCTCAAAGGAAATCATCTGAATGGACATAAATAAAAATGTTCCATGAGATTAAAATGTTAGATGAAGGAGGAAAGGTCCAATGGACAATTCGACATCATTTATTAATCAATATGTTAGTGGTACGGCAAATGGAAGTTCCTGTGAAGAAGAGACCTTTACCGATATAAGATAAAGGAATCCAGTACAAAAGAAGAATGAAAAGGATTTAATCGGAGAGTTCTGAAGCTGGATTAAAATCAACGATTTACCATTTGCAGACGTATTGAATATAGATACCACATATAACAGAGTTCCTGATATGTGTAAAGAAACATTAACAGGATATCATTTCATAAAAAGTGTACATAGTTATAGAAGAAATAGCTTAATAGGATGCCGGAATATTGTTAACAATACTGCGGGAACCAAACAGCTATAGGATGAATAACCTAAGGTTATACTTTAGAATTATGAATCGATACCAAGAGCGAAAGGGATTGGGTTCTAGTTGTATAATCGATTTGTATATTGAAGGACAGGAGGTTTAATAAGCCAGTCTTAGTGAACAGACTGAAGCATCAATAAACAAAACGGTAAAGGTCTTACAGGAACGTAAATCAGTAGATTCCTCCGATTTATAAAATATATAGAATGAGAAAATTAAATAAGTCTTAAAATGCATCTTCAATGTTAATTGAGGATGCATTTTTTTGACATTGAGGAGGGCTTATGGTAAACTAAGGACAGAATTATCTGCACATGTGCGTATAAACGGGCGTATGCCGGATAAAAGATATAAATAATATTATATGAACGAGGTGAGTGCAGTGGATAAGTACGAATATAAGTTAAAGACAGAACAGATGCTTGAACTTATGGAAAGCGGTGCATATAATAAAGCCGCCGAGATTGCGGATACCATCGACTGGAAGAGAGTCAGAAACGCCACTATGCTGACAAATGTCAGTGACATATATGAGAGGAACGGGGACAATCAGAAGAGTTATGAGGTTCTGAATATTGCTTATCATCGTGCAGAAGGCAGCAGGAAGGTTATCTATCGTTTATGCGCTCTGGCACTTAAAACAGGAAATGTAGATGAAGCCATTGACTATTATGATGATTTTATGCAGGTTGCGCCGAAAGATCCCAACCAGCATATTTTGAGATACAAGATATTAAGAGCCAGAAGGGCTCCGGTTGAGCAGCAGATTGAGGCTCTCGAGGAGTTTAAGAAGGCAGAGTACATTGAAGAATGGGCGTATGAACTGGCCAGACTGTATCAGGAGGCCGGTATGACGGCAGAGTGTCTGGAGGAATGCGACGACCTGATCCTCTGGTTCAGCGAAGGGAAGTTTGTTTATAAGGCGATGGAACTCAAGATGCAGTATAAACAGCTTACACCTTCACAGCAGGAGAAGTATGACCATCGCTACGAAAAGATTGAATCAGAAACAGAAGAACTTCCTGATCTGACAGAATATCAGGCAAGAAAGGCAGCCCTGGCGGCAGACGGGCTGGACAGCGATGATGCGGATGACACGGACACGCCGGCAGAAGTAGATGATGTCGTGTATGAAGCGGCAGATGACGATGAGGTTCCGGCGGAAGCGGATTCAGCAGAGCCAGAGCAGAATCATGAGGAGATGCCGGAGACAGAAGAGCCGGATGATCTTCCGGTAGACGAGACGGTGCAGAGACTGGAGCAAAAAGGAATTGGCAGCAGGATGAAGCTGGAGGATGCTCTGCAGAGTCTTTTGCGGCCCAAAAAGGAAGAACAAGAAGCTGAGGCAGAAGAAGAGCTTGAAGAAGAAGACATACCTGAGCTTGAGGCAGCAATTGAAGAGATCGAATCAGTAATTGATCTGGAGCTTGTAAATAAATATGCAGTGAAGCGTAAAAGAGAGATTCACTTTGACAAAGATTTGGAAGAATTGAAAGCGGAACCTCTGGAGGAGGAACTTTCCGGCGATATAGAGGAAGATCCGTCTCAGGAAGAGAAAGCTGCAATCGAAGCTGCGGATGGAGAACTGCAGGAAGCGGCAGAGGAAATCCTCAGCGAAGTATTCTCTGAGGAAGCTCAGGGAGCAGCAGGGGCGGGACTCTTAGAAGAGACGGAAGGAATTGACGGCGATTTATTGGAAGAAGTTCTTGAATCAGCAGAAGCGGAGCTTTGGGATGAGGAGCCTTTGGAAGAGGATGTGGATTCTGTTGAAGAATCATGGGATGGTGAGGCGTTAGAGGATACAGAAGACGAGCCGCTGGAGGAAGAACTGTTGGAAGATACTGAAGAGGAACTGCTTGAAGAGGAACCAATGGAAGAGCCGGCAGAGGAGCTGTCAGAAGACGCTTATGAGGAACTGTCAGAAGAAGCGCCAGCGGAAGCACTGACAGAGGATGAATTGAAGGAAACAGAGCCAGAGGAAGAACCAGCGGAAGAGCTGCAGGAAGAAGAGCCGGTATATGATTTAGCGGAAGAGTTTACCGGGGACGAATTACTGGAAGATTCGGGGGAAGAACTGCTGGAGGAAGAGTCCGCTTATGGCTTAGATGAGGAATTTACCGAGGAAGAATTACTGGAAGACCCCACGGGTGATCTTCCGAAAGAAGAGTCTGCGTATCGTTCAGAGGATGAAATTTTCGTGGAAGAAATAAAGGAAGATTCCACGGATGATCTGCGGGACGAGGAACACACGTCTAGTTTAGAAGAAGATATATTGGAAGATGCAGCGGAAGAATTGACGGAGGACGAACCGTTAACAGAAAGTGAAGTTGAACTTCAGGAGGAGCCACATGTAGAAGCACCTGAGAGAATAGAAGAAGCAGCAAAAGCAGATAATATTAAGCAGGAGAATAAAAAGCCGGTGAATGACGATCAGGTTGAAGGCCAGCTCAGCATCGAAGATATTTTGATGGGTATAGGACATGATGAGCAGGAAGAACCGGCAGAAGAGGACAAGATGGAAGAAAAGAAGAAAAATGCGGAACCGATACTGCCGCCGGATATTCAGAGACTGATAGATGAGATTGAGGGAGTGCTGCCTGAGGAGCCTCAACCGGTGAGAAGAACGTCGGGACGGTCTGACGAACCACGTGAGAATATGGGAGCAATTACGCAGCAGCTCCGTATCGACGATATTGCGGAGTTCTTGGATGCTTCAGACGATCTGAAGGAAGATATGGAAAGCTTTATTGACGATCTTCCGGAGGAAGTTGAGGAGTATGAGGACTCTTATGAAGAAGAGTACGATGATGCGGAGGAATCCTATCAAGAAGAAGAGGAATTTACGGCAGAATATGAAGAAACCGATGAACTCTATGATGATGAATATGATGACGGACAGGATGACTTCGAAGAGGAGTATGAAGAGGAAGAATATCCGGAAGACGAGTTTGATGACGGTGAAACATATGAGGAAGACTACGAGGATGCCGGGGCAGAATCATATGAAGAGGAGTATGATCAGGATTACTATGATGAGTATGAGGAGGAACTGGCAGAATACGATGCAGAGGAGCCGTCTGATGACATAGAAGATATAGCGGCTGGGCTGGAGGAAGAGTTCCGCCCGAATCCGGAGCATGCGGAAGGATTTGATGACAGGGAGATACCTGACGATGATGACGGTATTGATATTATGTCTGCAACGACCCCGCTGAGCCGTAAAGAGACCGCTAAAATGATTGCTACAGGCAAGACCGCGCCGCTTCCGCTCAATGAGATATCAGATGCCCTTTCTATGTCAGACACGGGATTTGTAGTCCATGGAAGATATGACCTGGAGACACAGAGCGGGATCGGGACAAGGGCCGGACTTACCGAGGAGCAGAAAAAGTTATTCTCTTATTTCGTGCCGGTACGCGGCATGAGTGAGCAGCTAGTGGATGTACTTGAACAGGATCATAACTGTTCAAACCGCAATGGAACTTCCAAAACGGGCAACCTTCTCATTATTGGTAATAAAGGGAATGGGAAAACAGTTCTGGCTGTGGACGTTGTGAAAGCAATCCAGAAGCAGAGAAATATCAGACAGGGTAAGGTTGCAATTGTTACGGGCGACTCTTTGAATAAGAAGAAAATCAGTGATATTTTTGAAAAATTGTATGGCGGCGCTTTGATCATAGAGAAGGCCGGAAAGCTGAATGAAAAGACCGTGGCTAGGCTGAATAAGGCGATGGAAAGAGATACGGGAGAGATGATGGTGGTTCTGGAGGAGCAGAGAAAGCCTTTGGACAGACTGCTTTCTTCTAACAGGGAGTTCCGCAGGAAGTTTACAAGCCGTTTGGAAGTGCCGATTTTCATTAACGATGAGCTTGTTACATTCGGCCAAACGTATGCTCAGGAGAACGGATACCGCATTGATGAGATGGGGATTCTTGCATTATACAGCAGGATTGACGCACTTCAGAGAGAGGATCATGCAGTTACAGTAGCTGAAGTTAAGGAAGTCATGGATGAGGCTATGGAACATTCTCAGAAGGCATCTGCTAAGAAGCTGGTTAAACGAGTATTTGGCAAAAATACGGATGATGCTGACAGGATTATCTTATCAGAAAAGGATTTTAATATATAATAGTGAAAACAGACAGATTCTGCTGAGTCTGTCTGTTTTATTTCCAGACGGTAAATGCTTTTAGGGCATTATGTATCAGAACTCTGTGACTTGCAGAGAAGGATTTCTCTTTCCTTTTCCGGTCATATCAAGTATAATTGAACATATAAAATACGAGCAGTGAGGTGGGCTTATGGGAAAGAATAAAACCGTACAAAAGAAAGTGAAGCCTTATGAAATTGGGGAATTAGACCAGTATCTGTTCGGCCAGGGGACACATTATGAGATCTATAAAAAGCTTGGTGCCCACAAGGTGACAGTGAGGGGAAAAGAGGGCGTTTACTTTGCGGTATGGGCGCCGAATGCAAGGCGTGTGTCTGTAGTGGGTGATTTCAACGAATGGGACTTTGAAGAGAATTATATGGAACGACAGGAACCTGCGGGAATCTATACCTGCTTTATTCCCGGGGTGCAGGACGGTGATTTATATAAGTTCTGTATAGAGACGATGCAGGGAAAACGGCTCTTCAAGGCAGATCCATTTGCCAATTATGCGGAGATGCGTCCGGGGACGGCTTCCAGAATTACAGACATTTCGCATTTGTCATGGACGGACGGCGAATGGATGGAAGCAAGAAAGGATTGGGACAGCAGGGAAAATCCGCTGGCTATTTATGAGGTGCACCTGGGTTCCTGGATGCGACATCCGGGCAGAGAAGATGAAGGGTTTTACACCTATAGAGATTTTGCCAAAGCCATTGTGAAGTATGTAAAAGAGATGGGTTACACCCATGTAGAGCTAATGGGGATGGCAGAACATCCTTTTGACGGCTCTTGGGGATACCAGGTGACCGGATATTATGCGCCTACATGCAGGTATGGTACACCGGAAGACTTTGCATATATGATTAATTATCTGCACAGGAATAAGATCGGGGTTATTCTGGACTGGGTACCTGCGCATTTCCCTAAGGATGCACATGGGCTGGCTGATTTTGACGGCACGCCGGTTTTTGAGTATGCAGATCCAAAAAAGGGAGAGCATCCGGATTGGGGAACTAAGATTTTCGATTATGGTAAACCGGAGGTTCAGAATTTTTTGATTGCCAATGCACTGTTCTGGATCGAGCATTATCATGTGGATGGTTTGAGAGTAGACGCGGTGGCTTCTATGCTATATCTGGATTACGGCAAGCAGGATGGACAGTGGGTAGCTAATAAGTACGGCGGCAATCAGAACCTGGAAGCAATCGCATTCTTCAAGCATTTGAATTCTGTTATTTTGGGAAGGAATCACGGAGCAATGATGATTGCAGAGGAATCCACCGCATGGCCGAAGGTGACGGGTTCTCCGGAGGATGACGGGCTGGGATTCAGCTTGAAGTGGAATATGGGCTGGATGCATGATTTTACAGAGTACATGAAGCTGGATCCGCTGTTTAGGAAGAATGCACACTATCAGATGTCATTTTCTATGGAATATGCTTACAGTGAGAACTATATACTGGTACTTTCGCATGATGAGGTGGTGCATTTAAAGTGCTCCATGCTGAATAAGATGCCGGGGGAAGGCTTTGATAAGTTTGCGAATCTGAAGGCAGCATATGCGTTTATGATCGGGCATCCTGGGAAAAAGCTGCTCTTTATGGGACAGGATTTTGCTCAGCTTAGGGAGTGGAGCGAAGAACGGGAACTGGACTGGTTTTTGCTTTCGGAGGAGCCGCATCAGCAGATACAGAGATTCTACCGCGACCTGCTTCATTTATATAGGAAGAACAAAGCGCTTTATGAGCTGGATGGGGATCCGGAGGGATTTGAATGGATCAACAAGGATGATACGTTCCGTAGTATTTTCAGTTTTGTAAGGCATTCAAAGGACAATAAAAAGAATCTGCTGTTTGTATGCAATTTTACGCCTGTTGACAGGCCGGATTACAGGGTTGGTGTTCCGAGACGGAAACAGTATAAGCTTGTATTGAACGGTGATGATAAGGAGTACGGCGGAAGCGGTGAGGAGAGGCCTACCGTTTATAAGGCTGAGAAACAGGAATGTGACGGAAGGAAGTATTCTTTTGCATATCCGCTGCCGGGATATGGGGTTGCGGTATTTGAATTTTAAAGTTAAATATTAATTTTGGTACCGTAAAATGGCTGAAAATAGTTATTGTGCGGTACCTCTTTTATATGGAAGGCTGATGAATAAGAAGGTTCTGTAATAATACATTTGGAGGAGAATTGCGATGGGTGGGAGTAAAAGGGAGTGTATTGAATTCCGGTTTTATGAAAAGCCTGATCAGGAGCCGGTTCTGGCATTGACGGGAGAAAGCTGGAACCGCGATTACAGCAAAGGAAATAAAGAACTTCATTTTCATAATATGGTAGAGATAGGATATTGCCATAGGGGTAAGGGACAGGTGGTATTAAACAAGGAGTACTATGATTATAAAGAAGGGACATTTACCTTTATTCCGCAAAATTATCCGCATTCGACGAACAGTGATATCAGGAGCCATTGGGGGTTTCTCTATTTTGATGCAGAGGAGCTTATATTAGATGCATTCAGCAGCAACTTGTATAAAGGCGAAAAGATACGGACGAGCATTACAACGGATGCATATGTACTAACTATAAGTGAGGTGCCTTATCTGGGAAATCTGGTATTAATGGTTTTCGAGCTCGCAAGCCAGGGCGGTAACTACTCGAAAGATTCTATCCGATGTGCATTAATGAATATAATCTTTCAAATATTACGCATAAAAGAAGCAGGTGTGCAGTCATCCAGTTCAGAAAACAGGAGCAAGATTGTATCTGCCTTAGAGTATATAAGCAAGCATTATACTGAAGAGATTATGATTGGGGACCTGGCGGAATGCTGTCATTTAAGTGAAACGCATTTCCGAAGGCTTTTTCAAACGGACATGAATATGACGCCTGTAGAGTATATTAATCTTATTCGTGTACAGGCTGCATGTGATTTGATGAAAAAAGAAGACTGCCAAATGGAACAGGTAGCCGCCCGGGCAGGATATCAGACGATGTCTACTTTTAACAGAAATTTCAAGCAGATTATTGGGATCAGCCCATATCAGTGGAAAAAGCAGGTAACATCGAATGTAAGAGGGAGAGGAAAATACCGGGTTCATGCGAAAAAAGGTTGGGAATTTTAAGGTTATTGATGAAGGGGCAGGCATGTTTTTTATAAACGGGGCTGATGCTAAATAGATGAGTAATCATTTATGGAGCAGAGGCCCTTATTTTATATTGCATTAACGATACCTAAAGGGCGTCCTGTCACACATGCCCTGCGGGTGAGTCTGCAGCAGAGCTGCAGAATAAAGGACATAATTAGTACAAATAAAATGGTCGAATTTGCTTTTTTTAAGAGCATTAATGTTAACAATCGGAAAAAAGGCGATGGTATAATATACCCATAACAATTATAGAACAGGTTAGAATATGTACAAAATGTACATATGAAGGCCGTTCTGCTGATATACCGGTATTATCGTTTAAAACTAAATGTAAATGAAACCAAGTGGATGGCAAACAGTACGGGAAATTTAGGAGGAAAGAGAATGAAAAAGAAAATTGTGGCACTTTTACTTACTGCTGTTATGGCAGGCGGGCTTATTGCATGCGGAAGTGGTGAAAAAGCGGACACTCCAAAAGATGAAAAAACAAGTGAAGAAAGCGGGAAGGGAGACAGCCTGACCGTGTGGTGCTGGGATCCGGCATTCAGTATTGTAGCCCTGGAAGAGGCAGAGGCTATTTATCAAAAAGAAAATCCGAACTTTGAGTTAAATATTGTTGAGACTCCCTGGGAGGATGTACAGACAAAACTGACGACCGCGGCTACATCGGGCGATTTAAGTACTCTGCCGGATATTCTGCTGATACAGGATAATGCGTTTCAGAAAAATACATTAAGTTATCCGGACGCCTTTGTGGATTTGACTGATTCCGGAATACAATTCAATGAATTCAGCCCTGGTAAAGTGGGATTCTCAACTGTTGATGGAAAGAATTACGGGGTTCCGTTTGATAATGGGACATGTATCGGCTGCTACCGGACAGACTACCTGGAGCAGGCAGGCCTGACAATTGATGACTTTACGGATATTACATGGGATCAGTACATAGAGAACGGGAAAAAGGTTTTAGAAGCAACAGGAAAACCGCTTATGACACAGTATGGCGGAGAGCCTGATCTGATTTGTGAAATGCTGCAGTCAGCAGGTGCATCTATGTTCAAAGAAGACGGCAGTGCGAATCTGTCGGATAACGAAGTCTTGGAAAAAGCAATGGGGATCTATGCTGAACTTGTTGAGACAGGAGTACTTCAGCTGGTAAATGACTGGAATGCATATGTGGAAACTATTACAAAAGGAAACGTAGCAGGTACTATCAATGGATGCTGGATCCTTGGAACGATTCAGAGCTCTGAAGACCAGGCCGGGAAATGGGCAATTACAAATATGCCGAAGATGGACGGAGTTGATAATGCTACAAATTATTCAAGCAATGGCGGATCCAGCTGGGCAGTTACATCTAATTCTGAAAACCCGGATCTAGCGATTGATTTCTTAAATAAGACATTTGCCGGAAGCGTAGAATTTTATGAAAACATTCTGCCATCTACAGGCGCCCTAACAACCTATCTGCCTGCTGGAGACAGCGAAGTCTATGCAGAACCACAGGAGTTCTTTAACGGGGATGCAATCTATGAGAAAATAACAAAGTATGCAGGCAAGGTTCCAAGCAATATTACTGGTATGTATTATTTTGATGCAAGAGATGCTGTGGCAACAGCTCTGAGTAATGTGGTCAATGGAGCTGACATTTCTTCAGAATTAAAGACTGCAGAAGAGACAGTAGAATTTAGTATGGGTAAATAAAAGAACCCTGATATGCTTAGAGATGGATCAGTTTGGGTTCAAACTGATCCATTTTAAATGAAAGGAGACAAAGGCGTGGATAACAAGAATAGAAGGAAGAGGATGACTCTGAGCAGGCGGGGCAGCCTTACGGGCTGGGCATTTTTAGCTCCCGGGGCAATACTTATATTGTTTATGAGTTTCATTCCGATTTTCAGGGCACTGATCATATCATTTCAAACAGGAGTGGGTGCAGGAAATAAGTTTAACGGGATAGGCAATTATGTCAGAATGTTTCAGGACAAAGTATTTATGGAAACATTGACAAATACGGAGCGTGTGAAGAAAAGTCTGTAAATGCTGATCTTCTATGATAACAGGTGGGCTGAAAGTTCTTAGTTGGGCTTTCAGCCCTTGGTTTATATATAACAGCACATGCTGTTGCATGTCAAGAGCAGGCGGAAAAATCCGCCTGTAGCAGATTGCTTAAAAGGACTTATTCTGGTAGCCGCCCCTCATACATGATGCTTAGCTCTCCATAGACCTGACCCCAGTTTCTGATAGGCATTGACCATTTCTTTGTAGCTTCAAATGTAGACAGGTACAACGCTTTCAAAAGAGCTGTATCGCTTGGAAATACACTTCTCTGACGGTTTAGCTTGCGGTAGGTGGCATTCAAGCTCTCAATGGCGTTGGTCGTGTAAATGACCTTTCTGACCACTGCTGAAAACTTGAAAATCGGGGAAAGGGCATCCCAGTTCTGCTTCCAGCTTCTCATGGAATTGGGATATTTTTCGCTCCATTTTTCAGTGACACGTTCCAGGGCTTCTAGCGCTTTCTCCTCCGTTGCTGCATGATAGATGGTCTTAAGATCTGCACAAAATGGCTTTCTGTCTTTGTCTGACACATATTTCATTGTATTACGAACCTGGTGCACGATACAGCGCTGATATTCCGTCTTTGGATATGCAGCTGCGATTGCTTCTTTGATACCGGTCAGCCCGTCAGCACAGATAATCAAAATGTCTTTTACTCCCCGGTTTTTCAGGCCATTCAAAACAGACAGCCAGTATTTGGAACTTTCATTTTCACCAACCTCTATGGTCAGGACTTCTTTCCGTCCATCCTGATTAATCCCGAGAATCACATAAGCCGCAAGTTTGCGGATGACACCATTATCACGGACGGAGTAGTGGATGGCATCAATGTAGAGCACCGGATATACCTCTGAAAGAGGACGGTTCTGCCAGTCCTCAATCTGAGGCATGATCTTATCGGTAACATCGGAGATAAAGCCTTCTGAAGCCTTAAAGCCGTAAATATCCTCCAGTGTATCAGAAATCTGCCGTGTGGTCATGCCTTTGGCATACATAGAGATGATCTTTTGGTCAATATCAGAGATATCCTTCTGCCGTTTTTTGACTACCTGTGGTTCGAAAGTGGACTTCCGATCCTGAGGAATCTGGAGATCCATGCTGCCATAGCTGCTGTTAATACGCTTGGATTTGTAGCCATTGCGGTAATCGTCATTGTCAGAACGTTCTGACTTTCCATAGCCCAGGTGTTCATCCATCTCTGTTTCCATCATTTCTTTGATGGTACCGCCAAGCAGATCCTTCAGGGCATCCTGAATGTCTTCTGCTGACTGGATATCGTATTCCTGCAGAAGCTGATGAATAATGTTTCGCTTTCCATCTGTCATTTGTACTTTGTGTACCGGTTTCTTTTCTCTCGCCATAATAAAAGGCCTCCTATGATTTTTTATTTTATCATAGAAGACCACATAAATCCTTATTTACAGAAACTTTTTCACATGCTCCAAATACGCTTTTTTACCTAATACAAATCCCTATCATGATACTGTTTGCACTGATACTGGCAACCATACTTAACAAGCCGAATCTCCGGTGCAAGGGATTTTTCAGGACATGTATATTCCTTCCCTGTGCGACTTCGCTTGTTTCCTATTCTCTGGTGTTTAAGTCATTGTTTGCAGCAGACGGCCTGATTAATCTGGTCTTGTTAAATACGGGAATCTTTTCCGTACCTTATGATTTCCTGGGTCATCCAATGAGTGCGAAGATTATCATTATTGTTGCTATGGTATGGCGGTGGACAGGCTATAATATGGTCTTTTATTTATCCGGCCTGCAGAATATAGAGCATTCAGTTTATGAAGCGGCCAAAATCGACGGAGCTAATTCTTTCCAGCAATTTTGCAAAATCACAATTCCTTTGTTGAAGCCCACCCTTGTACTAACTGCCATAATGTCAGTAAACGGAGTACTGCAGCTCTTTGATGAATCTGTAAATCTGACAAACGGCGGGCCCGGAAATGCGACATTATCCATGTCACATTACATATACAATGTTTCCTTTAAGTATGTACCAAACTTTGGCTATGCGGCCGCTATGTCCTTCCTTATTATGATCCTGGTTGCGGTTATGGCATTTGTTCAAATGAAAGTAGGTGATAAGCGTGATTAAAGCAAAAAGATCTGTACCATATATCGTTTTGATTATAGCTTCTGTAATCAGCGTGTTCCCCTTTTTATACATGGGTGTATCAGCTACGAACAAGAGTATTGATATTATTAATGGGAAATTACTTCCGGGGACTTATCTCATAGAAAATTTGAAAAATCTGCTGGCGAATCAGTCTGTAGGAACGGCATTGTGGAATTCTTTTAAATATGCGGTAATCCTGACATTCATTAGTCTGTTGGTCTGCTCCCTGGCCGGCTATGGGTTTGAAATATATCATGACAAGGCAAAAGATATACTGATGGCCGTGATTTTAATGGCTATGATGGTACCTTTTGTTGCAACTATGATACCTTTGTTCCAAATGTTTTCGCAGGCCAAACTGCTCAATACGGCATTAGGTTTTGTACTGCCTACAATCTCCACGCCTCTGATGATTATGTTTTTCAGGCAGAGTGCGCGGTCCTTTCCCTATGATATCATTGAGGCTGCAAAAATCGATGGTTTAAATGCACTTCAGATATTTTTCCGTATGTTTATGCCGACAATGCGTTCAACTTATGCGGCAGCGGCAACGATTATATTTATGAATGCCTGGAACAATTATTTGTGGCCAAAGGTAATTATGCTTACAGAAGAAAGCATTACAATGCCGATGCTGGTGGCAAACCTTACAGCAGGATATGTGACAGATTATGGTATGCTTATGCTGGCGGTTTCAATCTGTACACTGCCTACTGTAATCGTCTTCTTTGCCCTGCAGAAGAGCTTTGCCGAGGGAATTACAGGCGCTGTAAAATAAATTGTAAGGAGAATTCACATGACAAACAGAGAAAATTTCAAGTCTTTGATTAAAAGAAAAGGCTATGAGCATGTACCCGTTGAGTTTGTGCTCTGTCCCTCTTTGCAGGAACAAATGAAAGAGCGGTTCGGAACAGACGATTATGAAGAGTATTTTGGATTTCCATGGAAGAAAATAGAAGATATCCGTTTGCTTGACCATGATACTGAGATATACCGTCCGTTTTTTAATCCACCATTAGCCGAAAATGGGGAAATAGACAAGTGGGGAGTCGGGCACGAATCCTCCCCCAACAGTATGCATATGACATATATGCGGCATCCGCTGGAGAATGCGGAGAGCCTGGAGGATCTGCAGGCTTACCCGTTCCCTGATTTTGCAAATGGCTATAAAGAACATCAGAAGGAACAGGTGGAGGATGCGAAAAAACGTGATCTGATAGCGCTGGGGGATATGCAGATTACACTTTGGGAGATTTCCTGGTATCTAAGAAGTATGGAAGAACTGTTCTGCGACATGATGGAAGGCAGTGATATGGCAGAGTTTATGTTCGACAAGGCTCTGGAAATGGCGAAAGTACGTGCAGAATCCTATGTAAAAGCGGGCGTGGATGCACTTTTCTTTGGGGATGATATTGGAATGCAGCATACAATTATGATGAGCGAAGATCTGTATTGTGAATGGATAAAGCCAAGGCTGAAGGCACTGATTGATTATGTAAAAGCAATCAACCCTGAAGTTATTATTTTCTATCATTCATGCGGATTCATAGAACCGCTGATCCCACACTTGATTGATGCGGGTGTGGATGTGCTGAATCCTATCCAGAGTGAATGCATGGACTTTGAAGAAATTTATCGGAAATATGGGGATCGGATTTCATTTCACGGAACGATAGGCACACAGACAGTTATGCCCTTTGGGACACCGGAGGAAGTAAAGGCAGAGGTATGGAAAAATCTGGATATTGCCGGTGAAAAGGGTGGTCTTATGGTGGCGCCCACACATATGTTGGAGCCGGAAGTACCGATGGAAAATATTCTTGCTTATGTAGAGGCATGCAGGGAGTATAAGGCGGGAGGGCGTTAGAGTTTGTATTACTGGAAGTTTGTATCTGAGGGAAGAGACGGATCGGAAGTTTTTTGGATAAGTAGGTAAAAAAGGAGCACTGACAGCAGTCAGGCTCCTTTTTTCTGCTTCATGCGTTTGATAACCTTCAGCCGGGTGAAATCCTCACGCTCCTTCTCTTCCAGTGCATTGGTAATACTATATACAAGCTTAGAATACATAGGAATTGTAATATTCTGCAGTGCATTTGCCCGTTTCTGGGTTTTCTTAATATTAGCCGCAAGGCGGTAGGCCGCATTTTCCACCATAGAAAGCTTTACAGTCAGGTCTTTCACCTTGCGGAAGGCTTCGGTAGCCAGGTCGATGGATTCTTTGGTTGTACTGAAAGAATACGTAGGGGCATTATTTCCCGGTACATATTTTACATGGGGGATCTCAGTTCCCATAATACTGCGGGTCTGTATTGTGATGGAGTTCTCAATTGGCACAGTATAGGCAAGCTGCGATACCATGCTGATTCCATGCTCAATATTAGCTCTCTGCAGACACTGGTATGCATAAGTGAACGTGGTGTCGATTTCATCCTGTATACCGCGGGCCTCATCAATCAGATTCATCAGTTCCCGGATAAGGATATTCCTTTTTTTATCCATCAGGTCGTATCCCTGCCTTGCAAGAGCCAGAGAATTCTTTGCCAGCATAAGATTTCCTTTGGTGGGAAAAGTACGTGGATCCATGCAGTTCCTCCTTTTAACACTTGATTAGTCAGAATATTCTGAATATGGAGCTCATTGGGGTCAGACCCCTAATAGTATTTGTCGAGGATCTTAGTATCGATACGGTCCAGTTCTTCTCTTGGCAGCAGTCTGAGCAGTTCCCAGCCAAGATCCAGTGTCTCTTCCATACTGCGGTTTTCGTTCGGTCCCTGGCCGATGTACCGCTCTTCGAATGCTTTTCCGAACTCCAGATACTTTTTATCGGTCGGTGACAGCTCATCCTCTCCGATGACGGAAGCCAGGTTTCTGGCGTCTCCTACTTTGGCGTAGGCGGAGAAGAGCTGGTTCGCCAGATCCTGGTGGTCTTCTCTGGTGTATCCCTCACCGATGCCGTCTTTCATCAGACGGGAGAGAGAGGGCAGGATGTTGATGGGCGGATAGATGGACTGGCCGTGCAGCTCTCTTTCCAGTACGATCTGTCCTTCCGTGATGTATCCCGTCAGGTCGGGGATCGGATGCGTGATGTCGTCGTTTGGCATAGTTAGGATCGGGAGCTGGGTTACGGAGCCGTTCACGCCCTGTACGATGCCGGCACGCTCGTAGATGGTTGCAAGTTCACTGTACAGGTATCCGGGGAAACCTTTACGGCTTGGGATCTCCCCTTTGGAGGAGGAGACTTCACGCATAGCCTCTGCAAAGGAGGTCATATCGGTCAGGATGACCAGGATATGCATGTTCTGCTCGAAAGCCAGGTATTCGGCGGCGGTGAGCGCTACTTTTGGCGTAATCAGACGCTCTACAACCGGATCGTTTGCGAGGTTCAGGAACATGGCTACGTGGTCAGCCACGCCGCTTTCTTCAAAGGTACGGCGGAAGAAGTCGGCTACGTCGTGTTTGACGCCCATGGCGGCAAATACGATGGCAAATTGTTCTTTGGTATCATCCCCCAGGGAAGCCTGCTTTACAATCTGAGCCGCCAGCTGGTCGTGGGGGAGTCCGTTTCCCGAGAAGATCGGGAGCTTCTGCCCGCGGATCAGTGTGGTCAGGCCGTCAATTGCGGAGATTCCGGTGTGGATATAGTTTCTCGGGTATTCCCGCATGACCGGGTTCAGCGGGAGGCCGTTTACATCCCGCTTTAATGTGGATACAATGGGCCCCAGGTCATCTACGGGCTGCCCGATACCGTTGAAGGTGCGGCCCAGCATATCCGGGGACAGGGCGATTTCCATAGGGTGCCCGGTTAGGCGGGTGTGCGTATTCTTGAGGGACATATTTTCGGAACCCTCGAATACCTGTATGACTGCCTTGTTTTGATATATCTCTACGATTCGTCCGATTTTGCGTTCCGAGCCGTCTACGACAAATTCTACGATTTCATCGAAAAAGGCGTCCTGAACGCCCTCCAGTGCTATCAGAGGGCCATTAATACTGCTGAGTCCCAAATATTCTATTGACATGAGATTGTTTTCCCCCTTTAAGCATTTTTTTCCAGCACACGCTGATAGAAAGCATCGATATCACGTCTGTACTGGGCGAACATTTCCAGCTGGTCGTTAGGAACATCATATTTAATTGCAATGATTTTATCGAATATGTTTTCTGATTTCAATACAGACATTGGATGCCCCATGGTTACGAGTGAACGGGATTGCTTATAAAGATATAAAATAATGTCCATCATCAGGAACTGTTTTTCCATGGATACGCAGGTATCGTCCTTATGAAATGCATTCTGCTGCAGAAAACCAAGCCGGATCACGCGGGCAATTTCCAGAACCAGTTTCTGGTCATCGGGCAGCACATCGCTTCCGATCAGTTTAACAATCTCCAGAAGACTGCTCTCCTGGTTCAGCAGGGCCATCAGGCGGTTACGGTAGTCCACAAACTTTGGGGAGACATGATCCTGATACCAGGGAGCCAGATCCCCGAGATATTCACTGTAGCTGGTCAGCCAGTGGATAGCCGGAAAATGCCGTGCATAGGCCAGGCTCTTATCCAGACCCCAGAAACAGCGGACAAATCTTTTCGTATTCTGTGTGACCGGCTCGGAGAAATCACCGCCCTGTGGAGAGACCGCCCCGATGATGGTTACAGACCCGTCGGTTCCATTTAAATTGTGCATCATACCCGCCCGTTCATAGAAGGCGGAAAGCCTGGATGCAAGATACGCAGGAAATCCTTCTTCTGCAGGCATCTCTTCCAGGCGTCCGGAGAGCTCTCTGAGAGCCTCTGCCCAGCGGGAGGTGGAGTCCGCCATGATCGCCACATCGTAGCCCATATCCCGGTAATATTCCGCCAGTGTCAGCCCGGTATATATGCTGGCCTCACGGGCAGCAACAGGCATGTTGGAGGTATTTGCAATCAGCGTCGTTCTGTCCATCAGCGGATTACCGGTCCTGGGGTCAGTCAGTTCCCCGAATTCTTCCAGGACCTGGGTCATCTCGTTGCCGCGTTCGCCGCAGCCGATGTAGATGATAATATCGGCGTCGGACCATTTGGCAATCTGATGCTGCGTCATCGTCTTGCCTGTACCGAAACCGCCGGGAACGGCAGCGGTGCCGCCCTTGGCTATCGGAAACATGGTATCGATAATACGCTGGCCCGTGATCAGGGGCGTGGATGCAGGAAATCGGTGATGGGTCGGACGGGCCGTGCGGATCGGCCAGTGCTGTGTCATGGTCAGCTTCCTGTGTGTTCCATCGGATAACTCCAGAGTGACCAGGGTTTCATCAATGGTGTACTCGCCGTCTTCTGCGGTATCGGTTACAGTTCCTTCCATATTGGGGGGAACCATGCATTTATGCATGATGGCATGGGTTTCAGGAATCTCCGCTATAATATCTCCGGCATGGAGGTAATCTCCCTTAGAGACGACGATGTGCGTTGGCCATTTCTTGCTGCGGTCCAGCGAATCTACGCTCACGCCTCGGGTGATAAATGCGCCGCTGTTCTCAGCAATCTTCTCCAGAGGGCGCTCAATTCCGTCGAATATATTGTTTAGTATACCCGGAGCCAGAGTGACGGAAACCGCACTGCCGCTTGCAATCACCTCTTCCCCCGGGCAGAGTCCCGACGTCTCCTCGTAGACCTGCACTGTGGTCAGGTCCTTGTCCAGAGAGATGACCTCCCCGACCAGCTTTTCCCTGCCCACGTATACCATTTCCGACATGCGGAAACCAGTATTGCCTTTCAGATAAATGACGGGGCCGTTAATTCCATATATAGTTCCAGTGTTAAGCAATGCCGTCACCTCCTAAAAGAACAAATTTATCATACTCATTCCGAAGAGCCGTCTTAAATGAATTGTCAATCAGAATATTACGGCCTCTGATGACTGCCCGTATTCCGCCCATAAAATCCTCTGCACTCACCGTAAGCCGGGTGCCCAGAGCATCCTCCAGATCGGAGCGCCGGCCTTCGTCGGAAGGGTTGATATAGATAACCATAGCTTCCCCTGCGGCAAAATGGACGGCATTGCGGATACATTGGATCAGGTAATCCTCGTAAGCTTCTGTCTTCATATAATCGTGAACTAAAGCAACTGTCTCAGCAAAGATCTTATCTTTCAGATCCTGCTGGACCTTTCCCTGCATGCGCTTTAAATCCAGCTGTGATTTGGCCATGGCCTGGTTCAGCTGCTGCCTGGCACTGACGGTTTCAGCCTTAATGCGCGTCTCGGACTGGCCAAGCGCCTCTTTTTTATGATCTTCAAATACTCGTTCCAGCGCTTCACGGTAGGAATCTATGATAGCGTTTCCCTCAGCCCTTGCTTCTTTCATCGAGGCGGACCGCAGGTGTGCGATTTTTTCTTCCAAAGTCAAGAGGGGTACCTCCTTCTATTATTCATATCGTTACTATTCACGGCCTGTAGGTCGTGTATTAACAGCATATGGTTCATTTAAAGCCGCCGATGGCGGATAGACAGATGCCTGTCCCCATCACTTTATTGGCTCGGATGCCGTGCAGCGTGGCCCGCGGCCCCATGAATAATAACTTCATATCTCTGCTTTGTTTATTTTGATCTACAGTTTCAGCCCAATGGCCTCGGTAATATAGGATGTAATAAAGTCTTTTTTACGGCCGGTTCCGTGCCTGTCAGGAATCTCAATCAACAGGGGCATCTTCCTTTCCAGACGGAATTCATCGATCATGTCCGGAAACTCTCTTCCAAACTTTTCCGTCAGCAGAACGATCCCCACTGTCTCGTCCTTAAGGACCTTCTGTAAGGCCTCCTGGAGCTCCCCGCGCTCGTGGACGACTACTCCGTCTACGCCTGCAAGGCGCATTCCTGTATAGGTATCGACATTATCACTGATTAGAAACATCTTCATATCAAAGTTTACCGAGGATCATGAAGGAGATGATTAATCCGTAAAGACAAACACCTTCTGCAAGACCTACGAAAATAAGGGACTTACCAAGCACGCTGGAGTCTTCGCTGATTGCGCCGAGGGCAGCGCTGGCAGCGCTTGCTACGGCAATACCTCCGCCGATACAGGATAAACCGGTAACCAGAGCGGCTGCGAGATAGCCAAGTCCTGTTGCCGTAGAAGCCGCAGCGGCAGTTGTCTCTGCCGCATTCACTTCTCCGCCAAGCATCATGATGGATGCGATGACAAACGCACCAAAGAAAAAGAATGCATTTACGCCAATCGTCCTTTTAAAACGCTTTTTGTTCTTCTGCCCGATTAAGTAATAGCCAAATGGGATAATAATACTTAAAATTAAAGCTGCAATAAAAACAATTTTTGTTGCTAATGTCATAATAATAGTCCTCCCTACTTCTTTTTGGTTTTATTTGATTTATTCGTATAAGGATCAAACGCTCTTCCGCTTCCTTTGTAAAAACGGCTGAACATTTCGTAGTATTCCAGACGCAGTACCTGAATTCCGACGATAAGTCCTTCAAAGCCGCATACAAATAAGTTGCCCAGAACGATTATCACCCAGTTGGGCGATCCGTTTTCAGCTCCTGCCAGGATTAGGACGACCTCCATAATTGCGGCATGGCTGACGGCGAAGGCACCGATGCGGACAAAGGAGAGCGTATTAGAAAAGTAGCTGAGAAGGGTTTCGAACAATTCAAAAAATCCCTGAATCAGGAACATCCCCGCACTTTCTTCCATAGCATCCGCCCGCTTCTGAATTTTTCTAGTTATAGGTTCTTTAAATAATATCAGCAGAAGCGGGATACCGAACATGACAGCCATAAAGACGGCACCCGGAGTCTTATGCCCTGTCATAAACAGCACGATCGTTATCACAACGGAAAGATAAAATACAAATCCGGCAAGGCCGTTTGCGTCAAACCAGATATTTTCCAGGTCATGGAATCGTATGGCATTGACAATATGCAGGATCATGGCCGCCAGTATAATCACCATACCAAAGGCCACCGAAACAATAAAAACGGTATTCAGTTTACCGATAAACGGAAGCGTTGTCATATGGTCAATCGGCCGCAGCCATAATGGCTGGATGATGTCTTCAAATCCGAAGATACTGCCGAACATGAATCCAAAAATAGTAGAGAAAATGCCGGCCGTTGCTATAATACCGGCTAAAGGCGCCTTTCTAAAGTGATAGATCAAACTGCCTCCAATGAAAAGCAGAAGTCCTTGTCCCACATCGCCGAACATGATCCCAAATATGAGAGAATAGGTCAGGCCAACGATAATGGTTGGGTCCATTTCATTATGGGAAGGAAGGCCGTACATCCGGATAAACATCTCAAAAGGCTTGAATATCTTTGGATTCTTCAGTTTGGTGGGCGGTTCTCCGAAATAAGTGCTGTGGTCGTCCTCCACAACGACAAAAATCTTGTCGTCGTATCTGGTTTCTTCCAGGAACATCTCGACATCATCGTCGGCCATCCAGCCGCACAGGATATAATAATCTTGTTTATTATCTTCCATGCGGGCAGCCATTTTCCGTACATCAAAGTTATTGGCCAGCTCTTCCAGCCGGTTCCTGGCTGCGATCAGCTGAGGGGCGCGTTCGGAAAACATCTCACCGGTTTTCCTGTCCAACGCCTCAATCTCCTGCCCGGAATCGTAGATTTCCCGTACCAGCATGCGGTATTCGTCCATGGGGGTTCCCTGCAAATCCGAGGGCAGTTCCATCTTCTCAAAATGCAGAGAGCGGAAAACCGCGTCAACTTTCTGGGCTTCTCCGGGTGATACAAAGTAGGCGCCGTACACATATCTTTCATCCCGTTCTCCTTCGACAAAGATTGCGTCCAGGTCATCCAGCAGGTACTTTTCCATCTTGTGGTAGTACTCTGCGGGAATCCGGCCGAAACGGTAGGCGATATATTTATAATGCAGTATTTCATCTAGTTCGCAATCCAGTGGTTTAAAGGGAGCAACAATTTGTTGCCTATTACGGAGCTCCTCAATCTTGATTTTGAGAGCTTCCTTCTTATCCTGCATTTCCATATAATCACTGTTTGCCATGCGCACAACTTTGAACATCTCTTGCAGGCTGAGAGATTCATCTGGTTCGACCTCATCCGCATACTGAAGATATCCGGTAAATTGTATGGCCTTGTTTAGGGCATCCCGGTAGGGGTTGATTTCTATAAAAGGCTTTAGATTATCGACTGTTTTAAGCTCCGAAAGTGCAGATTCCAGCTGAATCTCATATCTGGACAGATAGAGGTCGGTTATACGGTCGATATCATCTCTTGGACCGGAGATATTGACAAATTTCATTTTCACTATCATTGAGTTCTACCTCCAACGTACGCTAACGTTTCGCCGGGGGAAAGGCCGTAACGGATACATTCCAGGGCGGTTGTCAGCTTTTTAAGCTCTTCTTCTTTCAGGAATAAATACGTATTAACAGTGGCAATAGAATAAGGATTGCGTCTTCTGTCCACAGTATACAAGTGATAAAGGCAGTCAGAATACATCTGTTCGATCGTCAGATTCTGTTCAAAATCATAATGCTGTGTATACGAAGTCCTGCGGACTGCCGCATAAAACTCTTCTATATTAGAGGCCTCAGCAAGTTCCTTGATAAGCTCTGTGGAGATTTTGTAGTGGATCGGGATTAAAAGGGAATATATGTCGGCAGATGTCATCTCATAATACTTTTTAGCCCTGTAGATCCACTGCAGATTTAGAAGGTCTATTTTTGAACCACAGTCCCTGGTGAAGATTTCAAGTTCTTTTTTCTTCAGCACTCTTTTTCTGTCCTTCCATAATGTCGTAAAATAGTACAAGTCGAGGGCCAGGTCGTAGTCAAATAAGGTGACGGACTGCGAGTCACGCAGCTTATGAAGGGGCTCATAATATTCCGTACCCTTTAAATTCCCCACGAGTTCATCTGTTGTTCTTGAGGTGATCAGCTTTTCTATAGAAATTTGTGAATACCTGTCAAAAAAAGGCTGTTTATAATTCAGGTCAAACGGTTCTGTATAATGGTTAATCACAATTCGGAAACAGTAGTTAATCAGATCGATTTCATATCGCTTTAGATATAATTTTAAAAACTTTCTTTGTTCTATGCTGGAGAACCGGTAGATCTTTGAATAGTCCCGATATAAAGAGCGGATCAGAATCTTTTCAATATCACCGCGGTGAAGATGCTCTTCGTCAAGCTCCTCCAGGACATCTGCGTAAGCGGAATTCTCTTTTAAATAGGTACAGACTTCCGGCACACTGTGGAGGCCGGCGATCTCTTCAAACTGCTCCGGCTTTAATAGCTTGGCCTCCATGGCGCGGATCTTGGTCACGATACCGCTATAAACTAGTAAATTTCCCATAGGCTATACCTCTGTAATCCGTTTTAGAATCATCTGGGCATAAAGTGTGTGTTTTTCTTCATATTCTTTTTGCAAAGCCTCGATAGAATTCGTATTGGCGCTGCTCTGGCCGGCAAGAAGTTCTGCCGTATTGCGTTCTAGTTCATCCCGTATTTTTTTGATTCTGGCCTGCGTCTGTGCCTCCAGATCATCATCAAACCTGCGGCGCACCCCCCGGAATTCATCATCCAGGACTGCTTTCTGCGCTTCTGCGTGTTCTACGACAGCCGCGGCAGCAGCTTCTATTTCAGATAATTTCTTTACAATAGAGTCCATAGTCTGCCTCCTGTGATTCGTGGTTTGTAGTTGTTATTATAATACACCTTTTTTCAAAAAATGCAAGTTCGGTTAATGTCAAAATTTGTCTAAAAAATGTAATGAAATGTTGACTGTTCGTTACTGTTTACAGGTTTGTCTGTGAACAGTAACAACTGCATAAAACGATGAACGGTTACTTCAAATGTGCTTTGACCTTAACCTGTCAGCGTAATATTATATTTTTTACAAAAAGAGGATTGATTTTTGGCTGTACTGTATTATACTTACCATAAAAGAAAATAAAAAACCTGGTTTGAGAGAAGTAAGGGAAAAAGACGAAATAAAAAGGAGCAATCTATTATGAGGTTAAGGAATGTACCACGTGCCGAGGGAACGATACAGAACCATCCGGCTGTGATTAAACGCCCGGAGGCACAGAAAGGCTGTTGGCGGCAGGTTTTTGGCAATTCAAAACCCATCCATATTGAGATCGGCATGGGGAAAGGACGTTATCTCTTAACGATGGCATCTCTTCATCCGGATGTAAACTTTGTAGGAATTGAAAGATATACAAGCGTTCTGCTTCGGGCCGTAGAAAAGTTTGACACGGAGGAGTTTAAAATGCTGAAAAACATCCGTTTTGTGTGCATGGATGCCCGGGATGTGGCCGAGGTTTTTGCACACGGTGAGGTGGAGAGGATTTATCTGAATTTTTCTGATCCCTGGCCAAAAGCCAGGCATGAAAAACGGCGTCTGACATCCCATGAGTTTCTGGAACGTTATGAACAGATTCTTGTGCCCGGCGGGACGCTGGAGTTCAAGACAGACAATACGGAACTGTTTAACTTTTCCCTGGAACAGGTGAAGAGTTCGTCATGGACTCTGGAACATTATACATACGACCTGCATCATCACGAGATAATGAACGAAGGAAATGTAATGACCGAGTATGAGGAAAAGTTCTCTGCCAGGGGAAATCCCATCAATAAGCTGATTGCGGTAAGAAAATAGAAAAGTAAAACCCGAGAAGGCACAGTTTTTAGAAAAAGCTGTGTCTTCTTTCACATTTCGGCGGATCGTACATATTATAACTGTGAGGAGATGTAAGCCTTACACGGGCAGTCAGGAGTGGATATGCGGGGAAGAGGATGGAAGGATTTTATTTGTCGCAAAATGTATTGCAGACCAGACCTGAACCGTAAGTTAATGTGTCTGAAGCGTTCATTTGACGAAGTATGTGATATTTTGAATAACGGCAGCAAGTGCCGTGGTAAATAAATTGCAAAGGAATGTAGGTGCTGACAATGAAAATCAGAGTGACTGCGAAAAATTACCCACAGGAGGTTCTGAGGTCGGAAACGCCTGTATTAGTCGAGTTTTTTGCTGTTTGGTGTGGGAAATGCGCCATGATGGAGGATGTTGTGGATGAGATCGCCGAATTATACGACGGCAGGGTCAAAGTATGTCAGATCGAGATTGACGAAAGTGAGACCCTGGCGGCGGAATTTGAGGTTGAAATTGTTCCGACATTTGTTGTATTCAAGAACGGAGAGCCGGTATCGGCGGCAAGCGGAGTACTGGCAAAGGAAGTACTGGAAGAGATGATCGGGATGTAGGGGATTGAGGGGGACGCTTAATGACAGGGATGCCGGGAAGGCGCCGGGGCTATGTATACCGCCGGCTCTTTCCGGCATCCCTGTCGTTAAGCTGGTGTATCCGGGCGGAAGGAGAGACTGTGTCTGCTGACGGGGACTCCGGACGAGGACGGCTCATGGACTGGCGGGAAGTGAGAAATTTGCTAAAAAATTTGTTGGAAAAATTGAAAAAATTAAAAAAAGTACTTGCTTTTTTTTATTTGTTCATATATAATACTACTTGCGTCACCTGTTAAAGGTACTGCAAATACAATAGATAAGCGCGATTAGCTCAGTTGGTAGAGCACCTGACTCTTAATCAGGGTGTCCAGGGTTCGAACCCCTGATCGCGCAGTTGGAAATCACTGTTTTTGAGAAGTTGGAGTCTCGGGGACGGTGGTTTTTTTGTATTTTGATTGGGAATATATATGGCGTGGTGGGGTTCGGGAAAAGTATTACATTATGATGGTTTTGGTAGATCTTACAGAAAATGAGATTCGGAAATATACGTCTAAAGCAGCCGATGTCACGTTTGATATGGAAATGGACTACGGGATCCGCTTTTCACCGGTTATTGAAAACGAGGCTCATTTTACCAAATGGGTAGATTCCCTTCCATATTATAAGAATGTGTCAGAGGAGGGGGTATGATTTATAGAGGATAGGCGGCAGATTTACCGCTTATCCCTTTTTTAATCCGCATTTCATATGGCTTTAACGTTTCTCTTCTATTATAGAAGGATAAAATTCTTAGCGGACTGGGAAAGGAACGGGGTTATGGCAAAGCTAAAACGGGAAGCGGACAAAAAGGTATTAAATAAAAGTGAGGGGAGCTGGATAAAACGGCATCGTGCGGAATGTATTACGATCTTGTTTATTTTAGGTTTTATGATATCTGTGCTGATATGGAACAGGGGGATACAGGATAAGTACCAGCATTACAACAATACAAACATAACATATGAAAAAGGAATTGTCACGGAGGTGAAGAATGACGGGCTGACGGTGGATGAGACGGACAGCGGCCGGTATCTGGGCCTGCAGTATGCAAATATCCGGATTCTCAGCGGAAAGTATAAGGGCAGGATTGTGGAGACAGATAATTATCTGACCGCCTCCAACAATATTTATGTGGAGGCGGGGACCCGGGTTATTGTTTCGCAGGATGAACCGGAGGATACGGAACCATATTTTGTAATCTATAATTATTACCGCTCCCCGGCTGTCTATGGGATTCTACTTGTGTTCGCGTTTTTTATGATGCTGATCGGGGGCAGGAAAGGGCTGCGCGCGATCCTGGGGCTGGCGTTTACGCTGTTTGTGATTGTGATGTGGATGATTCCGGTCATTTATCTCGGGTATTCTCCTGTTATGGCTTCGGTTGCAGCTGTGGTTATTACCACGACCGCCGCATTGCTTCTGCTGAACGGGGCCAGCAAGAAGACATTGGCGGCAATCTGCGGGACCGCGCTGGGAGTGGTTTTGGTGGGGGTTATTTTCGCTCTGTTTGCGGCTGTGCTGCACGTGTCTGGATACAATACGGATGAGACAGAATTCATGGTTCTGATATCCCAAAATACGCACCTGCAGATTGCAGAGGTCCTGTTTGCCGGTGTACTTATTGCATCTCTGGGGGCTGTGATGGACGTGGGAATGTCAATTGCTTCGGCAATATTTGAAGTACAGAACGCGAACCCGCAGCTCAGTAGAAGGGAATTGTTCCGGTCCGGTGTTAATATAGGGAAGGACATGATCGGAACTATGAGCAATACGCTGATTCTGGCTTTTACAGGAAGCGGACTCAGCACACTGCTTGTGCTGACTGGGTATGGGATTAAGTACCATCAGCTGGTCAGTTCTGATTTCCTGGCGATTGAACTTGGGCAGGGGCTCTCCGGGACAATCGCGGTGATTTTGACGGTGCCGGTTACTTCAGCGGCTGCATCTGTACTGTATAAAAGGACGAAGTAAATGTTAAATAAATATACAAAAATTTTATTTTATTATTTGAAAGATTAACAAGGGCTTAACTGCATAATGATGCTCCTCTGATATCTACTCTTTATTGTTGATAAGGAGTTCAGACTAAAAACATATCAGAAGGAGAAAACAGAGAAATGAAAGGGAAAATGATGAAGAGGCTGCTGGCTATGGCAATTGCAGCGGCGAGTATCATGTCGGCTCCCGGGCTTCTTACAGCAAATGCTGCGGGGAATACGGCAGGAAATACACTTGCGGATACAGCGGCAGATACGGGGGTGCGGGATCAGGCAGCGGTTCAGCGGTCAACAGTGGAAACAGATACCCAGCCGATGGAAGCGAATGGGTTTCTGTCATCGGAAGGGGATACGGCGGAGGCAGTTGACGGAGCTGCTGATGTCAGCTTTGGAGTAGTTTCCGATACCCATGTGCGGCAGGATAAGGCAACAGAAAAGAGCAGGCTTGCAAAGGCCGCGTCCTTTTTCAGTGATGCAGGACTGGACCGCATGGTAGTGGCGGGAGATCTGACAGATAGTGGTTCTGCCAGCGAATATGACGCGTGGGGAAGCATTATTAATGAGAATCTTTCCATTCCGCTGATCGCAAGTATGGGAAATCACGAAAATAACAGCGCGGATTATTTTACAAAGACGACCGGGAATAAGCCCAATAACCATCAGGTTGTTAACGGATATCATTTTATTACACTCAGTCCGGGAAGCGGCCAGCTGGATCCGGAGACCGGGAAGGGAACGACTCAGGGAGGCGGCAATTATTCCTATGCGGTGGAATGGCTGGAGGAACAGCTTACGGCGGCGGAAGCGGATACACCGGACAAGCCGATATTTGTATTCTTCCATCATCCGATTAAGAACACATTTTATGTGTCTACAGAATGGTACGGAAGCGGGTTGGACGAGGTGTTCAAATCACATCCGCATGCGGTCACATTTTCAGGGCATATACACAGCCCCAACAATATGCCCACCAGTATCTGGCAGGATGGAGGCTATACCGCGGTTAACACGGTTACGCTCTCTTACATGGAAATGGAGACCGGCATGATCTATGGTTCTGTTCCGCCAAATGCAAGCCAGATTGCACAGGGGCTTGTAGTTGAGGCAAGCGGAAGCCGGGTAACCATTAAAAATTATGACTTCCTTGCGGACAAATGGATCCCGCAGACATGGACATTTGATGTAAATGAGACGCTGCCGTATACGAATGAAAGAGCAGAATCTGCAAAGGCGCCGTATTTTGGGGAAGGTGCTGCGCTTACGGTGAGTGAGATTAAGGATAACTCGGCAAAGCTGACATTTGACCAGGCCAAAGTGCCGGAGAATAATGTAGGGGATCTGGTGCATTCCTACAAATATGATTTTATTAATACCGATACACAGGCAGTTGTGAAGACTTTTAAAACATGGTCCAATTACTATCTGCAGCCGATGCCGGAACAGATTACGCAGGTGGCCCCGGATCTGGAGGGTGGAACATCCTACGAGGTGCGTATCTATGCCATTGATGCATACCAGAAAATGAGCGACGACTATTTGACGCAGACGTTTAAGACGACCGGTGAATCTTCATCAGAACCGGGATTTGATGATATGGTAACCGGTGTGCCTAAAGCAGATCTTCTGGATGTAGACTTTTCCGGCGGCTTAATCGAGGATCATTCGGAATCCGGGAACACATTTTACGGCAGCGACGGAAGCAACATCTCCATGGATGAAGGCCTTGGGAAATATGTGGCATCGTTTACCGGCAATACAGAGGAAGCTTTTCTGACAGACTGGTCGGCAGAGCAGTATGACAAAACAAATGATGATTTTACAATCGAATCCACCTTTAAGGTTGACAAATTTTCCGACAGCTATGTGGATTTGTTTGGAAATATGGAATCTGCGGGCATTGGTTTTGAAATTCCGGCTTATGATGAGGAATCCGCAAGTCTGGAGGCATGGGTTCACATCGGCGGTTCCTATAAGCGGCCCATTGCCGCAGGTGCTCTGAAATATGGCGAATGGAATCACGGTGTCATTACTTATGACGGAAGTAAGGTGACACTGTATCTGAACGGACAGAAGATTGCATCCAGGGAAGCTTCGGGCGAAGTGAAGACACCTCCGGCAAGCTCACGGTATTTTGCAATCGGAGGGGACAGCGGTTCAAACGGGAGCGTACAGTCTCCGATGGTTGGGGCAATTTCGACGGCACGGCTGTACAGTAAAGCTCTTACAGCAAAACAGGTGTCTATGCTTGCCAATAGGGAACTGCCGGTGATTGACAAAAGCAAACCAGAGATCCAGCTTGCATCGGCGCCTGCTTCGGAGGGGACACTGAATGTGGACTATACGATTCCCGCGGCCCAGGCGGCAGATAACAGCACAATTGCAGTATTGACAGCGGTTGTGAAAGACCCGGATGGGACTGAGATATTAAAGCTGGGCGGAGATGCCAGCAAGACAGAGGAAACAACGTTTAAACCCGAGAGGGCGGGAACCTATCAGCTGATCTTTACTGCGGACGACCCCGCGGGGAATACGGAGACGAAGAGTTTTTCAATTGAAGTGAAGGCCGGGGACCGCAGTAAACTGGACGCGGCAATCGTCAGGGCAGTATCTATCAGCGATGAAGAGCTTGCAACCTATACGGAGAAGAGTATCGCAAGGATGATGGCAGCGCTTCAAAGAGCAATGGAAATTACAAGTACTTCCGGGCAGGAAGAGATTGATACGGTGACAAAAGAGTTGAATGATGCCATTGACGGCCTGGAGAAAAAACAGGAAACGCCACAGGTGGATAAGACCCAGCTGAATGAACTTTATGAGGCAGTTAAGGGGATGACAGGCGAAGGATATACTGAAGAGAGTTATAAAGCTCTGGATGCCGCCCGCACAAAAGCTCTTGAGATCATAAACAGTACCGCCGCAGATCAGGAAGCAGTGGATGCGTCGTATGCGGAACTGCTGGCTGCAAAAGATGCTCTTATGGCTGCTGAAATACAGAAATATATGGAGCTGGTTCTTCAGGCCGCGGCAGAGGCAGACACCGCGGATGCATCGAAAGAGGCTCTGGAAACATTTCACATGGCAGAAGAGGAATTGAGTGAGTTGCTGGAAGACAGCACTGCCAAAACAAATGTAAAGGCTGCAAAAGCAATCGGCGTTTTGAGAGCCATGGGCGGCCTGAATCCGGATACTGTAAACACGAAAGTGCTTAAGCTGGCCGTACAGGCAGCGGAAGTATTGAATCAGTCTGCATATACAGTAAGTTCATGGTCCTTCTTTGAGACAGCACGCCTGGAAGCGGAAGGGCTGCTGGATGAGATTGAAGCGGCCCAGGCTGAAGCTGTGAATCAGGAAACCGGTGGTCCGGCAGATATCCCGGAAACAGATGGTTTAAATCTAGAGCCAGAGAAAACGTATGTAGAAAAAGTGGATGCAGAAAAAGTAAATGCAGCGATCGAAAAGCTGGAAACTGCTGTTATGGAACTTACTGAAAAGCCGGTTGAATTGCTGGCAAAGTTAAATGCATCCATTGCAAAAGCAGATGTAGTTCTGGCAAATACAGAAAGTTATATACCCGACAGCCTGAAAGGTCTTCAGGAAGCAAGAGATGCAGCAAAAGCGCTGGCAGATGCAGGGGAGGGAGATGAAGAGGAAATGCTTCAGGTTCTGGGCACGCTAGATACTTTATTAGGTCAGGTTAAGAACCGCGCTGATAAGGCAGAATTGGTTATCGCGCTTTCAAAGGCTTCTCTGGTTAAAGAAGCAGAGTATACAAAGGAAAGCCTGGAAGCATTTAAAAAAGCTTTGGAAGAAGCAAAGGCGGTAAATGAGGATTTGAATGTGTCAGATCAGGCGGTTGTGGACCAGGCAGTAAAGACACTGGAAGAATCTATGGAAAAACTGGTTAAAATTGAGGATAACTCCGGAAATAACGGAGGAAATAATGGGAACCAGAACAGCGGGAGCCAGAATAGCGGGAACAGCAGCCAGGGAAGCAGCAATAAACCTGTGCAGCAGGCTTCCGGAACCAATTCTTCTGTAACGAAGGCTGTAAAAACAGGTGACAATTCTTCCTTTCTATTACTGGCGGTTCTGGCAATGGCAGGACTGGCTGGAGCTGCAAGCGCGGTTGTTTTGAGAAGAAAACAGAGATAACGGCAGATTTACAGCTGGTTATATTTATAAGGGCAGATGTAAAGCACCCGGGAAATGATTCCCGGGTGCTTCTTACGGTTCTTATCAATATGGACCGTTCAGACAGTTCTGGGATAGAAAGATGTTATTAAAAATTAAATTCGTTCTCCCATACAAAGTCCGCAGACTCTTCCACGCTCATCGGCCAATGGCTGCACCAGGCCGGAACCCCGGGGGTTTCCACCCTGTCCAGGCTGGGCGTGTAAGGCTTAATGTCCAGAAGGGGTGTGCTGTCATTTGCATCAATATAGGCAATCTGAATGATGCCTTTAAGGTAATCGATCCCGATTATCTCTGCTGTGGATAAGGCAATCGGGTTCGGGCGTACCGGTGATCTTGTGGCAAAGACGCCCATGACCTCCGGTGAATTCTTGTAGGGCTCCTCTGTTTCCAGCTCTGAACGGAATTCTGCTGTGTCAAAATCACTGAACCACCACAAGATATTAATGTGGCTGAATCCGTCCAGTGCCTGCAGTGCAGGAATGAATTCCGGTGTGAGCTGCAGGAAGGTTCCGCTTTCGCCGTTGTAGATGGTTCCAATCGGGTTTAATTCATATGTTTTCATGATGTTTCCTCCATTTATTCTTTTTCCCCGTACGCAATGATCCTGGTGGGCCTGCCTGATGCGGGGAACTGGTTTGTAAGCATAAGGTAACCCCTGACACCGTGTGAGAGTCAAGAAAAAACGTCCTGTAATTTTAACTTACAAGACGTTTCAGGTAATCTTCTTCATAGGTATTTGAATTTCTGTTAAATAGGATTGCGGGCATTCTTCATTCCATGGACCCCGGTGTACGATCTGCCGGTTTGGCCCGGACATTCTGTAATGGCTGTTTTTCTGCAGCCATTGTGCAAAGTTGAGGTAAGCGCCCGCGATATTAGAGAATTTTCCATATACCATGGTGCAGGCCATGGCAGGAACCGGTTCGGTTAGGCGCAATGAGAAGCCGTCCACAGTCTGGCCGGTTAAATCCACAACTTTTTTTAGAACAGCGCATAACTCTACGTCAACATTTTCCTCTTTGTATTCGTTGTCGTGGTATATTGAAAATGTCTCACCGGACAGATAAATCCGGTTCATCACTGCAAAGGCGGATAGTTCTTCCCACAATCCGCCTTCCGCATAATAATCGGGAATCACCCGCCTCAGAGACAGGACGTGGTAAGCTGGAATGGATTTGACAGCTATCTGATAATGCAGTTCATCCTTTCCGAAAAGAAACTGATTCTTTGCAGTCTCAATCCTCTTTAACTGTGCCTGTTCAGCCTCAATATTCCCCATAATTTCCATATATTTACGATCCAGCTGTTCCACTATAGTGTTATCATTCCCACTCTTAAGTATGTCAGCAATCTCCGCAACCTGAAATCCGCTGTCCCGCAGATAAACAATTTTATTCAAAACAGGTATTTGTGCAGCCGAATACATCCGGTACCCCGACCAGGAATCAATCTCTGCGGGGGCTAAAAGCCCCATCTTATCATAATACCGCAGCATTCGGACAGAAACCTGAGTTAACCTTGAAAACTCACCAATACGAAACATACTACCGCTCCAATCACAGTTCCAATCATATTTTTCATTATATGGAATATGTAACGATACTTCAATAACCAATATTCATGGAGCTGCTATATCATATCAGCTTTACTTTGCTTACCTATTGCCGGCCAATTGCACTGTCCTTACCCGCACCCCAATTTGGACAAACGAACCTTCTACCATCCCCCATTCTACTTACCAAAGTCTCCAGATCTACGTTTCATTGCTTTTATTAATTCTGTCAGAGCCTGGACCTCGTCTTCTGTCAAACCAGACAGATCGAGTCCCTGCTTTTTTTCTAGTCCCAGCAGATAATCAGTAGTCACTTTAAAGATTTGTGATATAGAAATCAAGACATCATAGGAAGGCATGCGCAGTCCGGTCTCATAGGCACTAATGACGGATTTAGTTACTCCAAGCCTCTGAGCTAACTGTGCCTGAGTAAAATTATTCTGCAGGCGTAAAGTCTTGAGCGTGTTTCCAAATTCTACCATACCAACACCTCCCATTTGTAGTGTACTATAGTATATGTATTTAATAGGTGGATTAAGTATTGATATAGTTGACAAAGAATGGAAGATTAAGTTATAATTTTATGTTGAAACAGGGAAAGATTCTATATCGGTTTTTTCCGCGGTAAAAAGTAATCTATAAACATATCAAAAGAAGAAAGGCAGAGTAAAAATAATGGTATTCGTGGTAAGTATCTGGCCTGTTTTAGATTCTGAAGAAAAAAGAAGAGAGATTCATAAAATACTGGAAGACGGTGGTACAGTTCGGAAAAAAGTAGAGACCAAATTGACCAGACTCGGCCTGCGAAACTTTATGCTGCAGATTTACGGCGAGCAAAAATGGACAGGAAATCTGAGAAATCGTTTCAAACATCTTGATAAATATTTGAATATAAGATATAAAGAAAACAGCAGTCTTCTTACATATGTTTGTGAATTCGGTTCCCGGGACGATCTTACGGCTGCCGAGGGGCAGATCAGGAGCATCTGTGAATCGGAGGAGGATACTTTCTACGTGTCCGGAGACTCTCAAAAAACAGAGCTGATACTTGAGCTGCTTGAAAATGAACATAATTTCATGTTAATGAATTACTATGAGCCCGATTTATATAGAATGTTTACTAAAAATCTGAGTAAAATGAAAAAGTTTGGCGCGGCCTGCGGCATATCCCCCAGGGATTATCTCATCGTATCCGATGCGGTGCTTGCATTGTTCAACATAGAGCCATTTGCCCAGATAAGCTGGATACCAATTGGGAAAGAGGACGGGAAACTAAATAAGCTGAACAGGAGAGAATACGAAGGTATTCTGGGGGACTGGCAGGAGGAGATTTATAAACCCGAGAACCAGGTAACCTTTCTCGGATTTCGGTTCATCTCCTTAGATATGCTTAGAAAAATGAATATAGAAAAAAAGGGACACTTTTAAGTTTCTATTTTACTTCAAAGGGGTCAGACCCCTTTGAGAAAATCCCTTTAGGAGGAATGCATGTCATGAGAGAGTATAAAAATACCAGAAATCCCATTCTGCCGCCGGATATCCATATTCCGGACGGTGAGGGCCATGTTATGCCGGATGGACGGCTTTATATTTATGGAAGCTATGATGAGATAGAGAATGAATATTGTAGTGACAGGTATTATGTTGTGTCTACTGCAGATATGAAAAAGTGGGTTATTCACGATGAGGCATTTACCGCAGAAGCGGTAACGTGGATTCATGACGGGGATGCCCCTAAATATCCGGGGATTGACCGGGAACATCCGACTCCGTTCATGAAGAAGATTCTGGAGGAAGCTGCGGGTAGTAATGACAGTCAGGAAGAGGGGGATAAGACGGCTGATGAAGAGGCCGTATTTTTATATGCTCCGGACTGCATTTATAAGGATGGAAGGTATTATCTCTATTTTTGTACATCGGATGACAGGGAAGGGGTGGCTGTTTCGGAGTGCCCGCAAGGCCCGTTTACGAATCCTGTGCAGCTGCCTTGCGGAGGGATAGATCCCGCAGTTTTTATAGATGATGACGGGAAGGCCTATTACTATTGGGGACAGTTGTTCTCTCATGGAATCAGGCTCAATGAAGATATGGTTTCTTTTGACCCGGATAATATTGCGGATAATCTTGTGACAGAGGAAAAGCATTTTTTCCATGAAGGGTCTTCTATGCGTAAGATTAATGATACTTATTATTATGTATACGCTGATATGCAGAGAGGGAGGCCGACAGCCCTGGGATATGCCACCGGCAGTTCACCGCTGGGCCCGTTTGAATATCGGGGAATTATCATTGATAATGATGGCTGCGATCCGGAAAGCTGGAATAACCATGGTTCGATAGAATGCGTAAATGGACAGTGGTACGTGTTTTACCATCGCAACAGCAGGGGATGCCGTCAGTACAGGCGGTTATGTATTGAGCCGATTACCATCAATCCGGACGGGACAATCGATGAGGTGAAGATGACCTCTCAGGGGCCCGGAAAACCTTTTGGCCCGGGAGAGAAAATAATGGGGTATCAGGCCTGCGGGCTTAAAGGGAGCGTATATATCGGTGCGGAAGAAAACCGGGGGGCAGAATATGAAGAAAAACTGACACATATATGCCACGGAGATGAAGCCATATTCCGTTATGTACAGAGCGAGGATGAATTTTGCAGTATCCGTATACTGGCGTCGGGAAGCGGACAGATAGAAATACTGATGGATGGGCATACTGCCGGAATTGTAAAAATAACGGATGGGGTACAGCTAAACAGGGATATCAATATGGCTGCCGGAGAATATGAGCTGGTACTTCGTTTCCAGGAAACAGAAGAATTGGAAATAAGAGAGATTGTTATAAATTAGACAAACAGGGGCAAAGGGGTCAGACCCCCCTGCATAGGGGTCTGACCCCTTTGCGTTAAAACTATCGACAATGGTAATATCTATGTGCTATGATTGTCATAAGAATTATAGGAGGAAAGAATATGAGTGATACATTATGCAGAGAAGCCTGCGTCCTGATACAGGAACTGATGGAATGTTATGTGTCCAGGGGAGCAGCTGAAATTGAAGAGATGTACCAGTATCTTTCCCCGGATATCTTGGTAATTGGCACCGGCAGGCATGAATTTTATACCAATTTGGAATCGCTTAAGGCTGGCCTGGAGAAGGATCAGGAAGAGGCAAAAGATATTGAATTTATTATTAAAAACGAGTGGTTTAAGGCAAAACAGATTACGGAAGACTGCTGCGTTGTTTATGGAGAGTTCGAAGCGTGTGAGAATAATATAGAGGGCAAAAAGGTTATCATCAATATGGACACAAGAATTACGGCGGAGGTACATAGGCGGCCGGACGGAAGCCTGGTCGTCGGAAGTCTGCATCATTCGATTCCATATGTATACCAGAATGAGGGAGAATATTATCCGAAAACGTTTGCCGACATAGCAGAGGAAGCGCTGCGGCGTAGTGAGATTCTGGAGAAGAGTATTCAGCTGGATTCTCTAACAGGGCTTTATAACCGTAAATATACGGAAAAACATATTAACAGAATGCTGACAGATGATAAGATGGGAGGGCTCATGCTTATGATTGACTTAGATGAATTCAAGCGGGTGAATGATGAGAAAGGCCATCTTGTAGGGGACGAGTTCATGGTCTTTCTGCCCGGAGACAGAAGCATCGAGGAGGGAGACCGCCTGGCGGATTATCTTATAGAATCGATAGGAAATGTCTTTTCAGGTATAGGATTAGATCAGAGCTGTTCTATAGGAATTGCCAGAGCAGAGATAGAGGGGGAAGATTTTGAAAGCCTTTACCATAAAGCGGATGCTGCGCTGTATGAATCAAAGGCCTTAGGAAAAAGAACTTTTCAGTGGAATTCGAAAAAATAAAAATTAACATGAGGAAAGGTGGTAAAATTATGGTAAGTAATATCAGCAGGGAAGAGGCATTCGAGCTGCTAAAACAATATAATAAGGAACCATTTCATATTCAGCACGCGCTGACCGTGGAAGGCGTTATGCGATGGTATGCCGGGGAGCTTGGCTATGGAGAGGAGGCAGATTATTGGGCAATAACCGGCCTGCTTCACGACATCGATTTTGAACGTTATCCGGAAGAACACTGCCAGAAAGCGCCGGAGCTTCTGAAAGAGGGCGGCGTGGGCGAAGATATGATTCACTCGATCTGTTCACACGGATATGGAATCTGCAGCGATATAGAGCCCGAGCATGAGATGGAAAAGGTCATGTTTGCGGCGGATGAACTAACAGGCCTGATCGGGGCCGCAGCGCTGATGCGTCCATCTAAGAGTGTAATGGACATGGAAGTATCCAGCATAAAAAAGAAATTTAAAGACAAAAGATTTGCAGCAGGATGTTCGAGAGATGTGATACGGCAGGGGGCAGAGCGGCTTGGATGGGAATTGAACGACCTCTTTGAAAAGACAATTCTTGCCATGCGTTCCTGCGAGGAAAGCATCAACAAAGAGATGGAGAATTACTGTGCATAAACAGCGTATTCTGGGCATTGGAACCGGAATCTATGGCGTAGGCCCTGCAGTTATGGCGGTGAGACTGCCGAGGGTGCGGGGCGCTCAGCCCAAATAAATGCGGAACGGATCAGGGAGACTTGATTCGTTCCGCATTATATTTGGCTGAGCTAAATTTCTAAGCCTTTATTAAGGTAGCTATGGTAAACTGTTACTGAGGTGATGATGATGAAATTATTATTTGCTGAGGATGAGGTAAGTATGTCGGAGGCGGTTGTGGATATTTTGACATATCATAAATATATTGTGGACGCAGTGTATGACGGGGACGCGGCCCTTGATTATGCCCGTGCAACGCAGTATGACGGGATTATTCTGGATATTATGATGCCGAAAATGAGCGGGCTCGAGGTTCTGAGCCTTTTGCGCAGGGAGGGGTGCCGCACGCCGATTCTGCTGTTGACCGCGAAGGCAGAGGTGGAGGACCGCATACAGGGTCTGGATATGGGGGCGGATGATTATCTCCCCAAGCCTTTTGCTATGGGGGAACTTCTGGCCCGGATCCGTGCTATGCTGCGGCGGAGGGAGGAATTTACCCCGGATATCATGCAATGCGGAAATATCGAACTGAACCAGCAGAGCTATAAGCTGAGCGGGAACGGGCAGACATTTGTGCTGACAAAATTGGAATACCGGCTGATGGAAACGCTTATGCGGAACCAGGGAATTTACCTCTCTACGGAAGAACTGCTTGTGAAAGTGTGGGGATATGAAACAGAAGCCGAACTGGGGACGGTATGGGTATATATATCATATCTGAGGAAAAGGCTGGCGTCCCTGAATGCTAACGTGGAAATAAAAGCAAAACGAAACATCGGATATACTCTGGAGGTTAAGAGATGACGAAAACACTTCAGAAAAAATTTATAACCACTGCTATGCTGGCAATTACTGTGTTGATTTTGGTTCTGCTTGGAGCGATCAATGGAATATACGGGCTGATTTCCGGCCGGCAGATGGAACGGATGCTGGGGATGCTGGCTGACAATGGGGGGGCTCCCTCGAGGCAGCCAGAATTACCAGACAGAGGCAGGCCGGGCTTTTTGGAACTGCCGATCGATGAGGATACAGCCATGTCGGCCCGGTATTTTCTGATCCGCTATAATTCGGACGGTGAGGCCGTGCAGACCGATGTCAGTAAAATCGCTTCCGTGACAGAAGCAGAGGCTGAAAAAATGGCAGAGAAGGTAAGAGAAAGCGGGAGTTCAGAGGGAAGAGCGGAACAATTTCGTTATAAGATAGTGCAAACCCGTGAAGGAAAAGGCAGTATCATCATTTTTCTGGATACATCTTCACAGACCCGAACCATTCTCATGGTCTTAGGGATTTCAATATTTATCGGCATCCTGTGCTGGAGCCTTATGCTGCTCTTCGTCATTCTGCTCTCAAAAAGAGCAATTCTGCCCATCGCAGAAAATATAGAAAAACAAAAACAGTTTGTAACAGATGCAGGTCATGAAATCAAGACCCCCTTGGCTATAATCATGGCAAATACAGATGCCATGGAGCTGCACAATGGAGAGAATAAATGGAGCCGAAATATCCGGGAACAGACGATACGTCTCAACGGGCTTATGCAGAATTTGCTGGCCCTTGCAAAAATGGATGAAAATGGAGCGAAGCTTCCGTGCGCCGACATTTCACTGAGCAGCCTGCTGGAAGAGATCCTGCCGTCTTTCTACGAGCCGGCGGCCCTGAAAGAAGTTATAATAGAAGAAAATATCCAGTCCAATATCATCATGCACGGGAATAGAGATAGTATGGCAAGGCTCATTGCAATACTGTTGGACAATGCGGTAAAATACACGTCGAACCAGGGAAGTATTATAATTTACTTAGAAAGAAAAGAAGATGTTATTATATTAAAAATAAAAAATACATGTGATACGCTCCCGGAAGTTGCCCCAGAAAAACTCTTTGACCGCTTTTACCGGGGCGACAGCGCCAGGACACAAAAGAGCGGGGGTTACGGCATTGGCCTGTCCGCAGCCCGTGCTATAGCAGAATCACAAAAAGGAAGCATTAAGGCATCCTATGAAGAAAACCAGATTATATTCACGGTAGAACTGAATGTGTAGAATTCAGAGGCATGGAGCATATACTAGGGACATTTATACTTTTCGGAAATACAGGGCATGGATATACTTTCGTCTGTCTTTTTTATCTTATGAAATCCGGGTGCCAAAAGGTTTTTAACCAAACCTTTTGGCACCCGGATTTTTATTGCAATACTCATTTATATGTTAATAGCCCACCGGAGGAATGTGTACTGCGGCGTAAGAAGCAGATACCGCAGTGCGGCTGCCACAGGTGCGAGTTTCGCAAACAGAACTCTATCTATATACTGCCTTAACCGGAAGCGCAAGATAGGAAATGGTAAGCGCAAGATTGATAATCGACTGAAACGTGAAATTTGAATAAGATGTAGTCAAGAAATATTTCTGAAATAAAATGTTAAGGAGACAGGTATATGAGACTAAACAAAATGAGAGAAATTTTAGACAATAACGGCACCACAGTTACTACCAGAATATGGAGTTCATGGCCGACCATTGTTGAGGCAGCTGCATCTACAGGCAGCTTTGATTATTTTGAATTTCTTGCTGAGTATGCACCGTTTTCTTTCAGTGACCTTGAGAATTTTGTCAGGGCATGTGAGCTGTATGACACAGGCTCCATGATTAAGGTAGATTTTCAGAACAGGGCTTATGTGGCACAGAAAGCGGCAGCAGTAGGATTTCAGGCAGTTCTGTTTACAGATCACGAAACACCGGAACAGATTCGTGAAACGATCAAGTTAGTATTACCGAAAACGCCGGAAGATGAAGGAAAATTTGGCTATCCGAATGCAAGATGGATTAAATACCATCCGGAGCTAAAACAGATGGATTATGCAGCAATGAACAGGAGCCTTGTAAAAGCATTTATGATTGAGAAAAAGGAAGCGATGGATCACATTGAGGAAATCTGCTCTATTCCAGGTGTTGACATGGTACAGTTTGGTCCGTCTGACTACTGCATGAGCCGGGGATGGAACTGTGCTGACCATAAGGAGGATATTAGAGAGGCTCACGAGAAAATGATTACAACAGCCTTGAAACATGGTGTACAGCCGAGAGTTGAGATTGCAACTCTGGAAGACGCAGAATACTACAGGGCACTTGGTGTAAAACATTTCTGTATTCTGGATCAGATGGATATACTAATGGCCGCATGGACAGGCACCTGTGCAGAGGTAAAAAAGATGGCTGAGGCAATGAAATAATACCTGAAGGGCATCCCGTAATGCATGCCCCTGCGGGGCCGGTTTTTCAGCAAAGCTGAAAATCAAGGTATATATGTATTGCAGACAGATTAGCTGTAATTACTACGAATGAAAGGAAAGATAGATATGAGCATGTTAGATAAAATTATCATTATGTTAACACATAACGATAAAACGGTTCCAAATGCAATCGAGCTGTTTGAGGAAAATAGTGATCTGCCGATTCAGTATTGGGGATTTAAAGATGTTGGTATGGAGCGGGATAAAATGAAGCTTCTCTGCACTAAAATGAGGGATGCTGGTAAAACCTCTTTTTTGGAAGTTGTGTCTTATACTGAAGAAGAGTGTATGAGGGGGGCCGAGATTGCAGTGGATTGTGGCTTTGATTATCTGCTCGGAACTCTGTACTATGACAGTGTTGCCCATTATATTAAAGAACATAACCTGAAATACTGCCCATTTGCGGGAAAAGTATCTGGAAGTCCGAGTATCTTGGAAGGAACATTGGAAGAAATGCTAGCGCAGGAAGCAGATTTTGCTGATAAAGGAGTTTTTGGTACAGACATTCTTGGATACCGCTATATAGATGGTGATCCGAATGTGCTCTCTGCAGAGTACATAAAATATGCTAAGCGCCCTGTTGTGCTGGCAGGAAGTATTGGGTCTGTGGAGCGTATTATGTTAGTGAAGGAAATGAATCCATGGACATTTACCATGGGCAGTGCACTTTTTACTGAAAATTTTGTAAACGGCGGGTCTTTCAGAGAGAATCTGATGTTCATTGTTGACTTACTTAAGACACTATAATGTGCCAGCAGAATATCATTGAATAAAGAAAATTATCTGGAATTTATTATATTTATCGATTAACAAACATGCAGGGATAAGGTTAAAAGCTGTCTGAGAATACTCTTTTACAAAATCTGGGATTACACTGGTTTTGTGAGAGATGTTCTCAGACAGTTTTTTGTTGATATAAAAGCGAAAGCTAAAAAGGAATAACTTACCATAATTTTACTTAAAATTCTTATTTAATTATAAGAAAAAGTAAGTAATAATTTAAAAGGAGGTGATTTGTATGTCTAAAATCCATATAAACACATAGCAAAATAGGAAATGTGCTGTGCAAGATACATAATCGTGATGCGCCGGAAGTTGATATATAATTAAATTACAAAATTATTCCGGATAATGAAACAAAAAGGAGGAAAAGTAAATGTCAAGATACGTAATACAGCCCTACACAGAACCAAGCTACGATTTAAGATTCTTTAAAAAGTTTTCCCCGGAAAGAATGAAAGCAGTTGCCCTTATGGCTGAAGTTGGGCTGCCGCTGTATAAAATCCACCATTCGATTGTTATCGGTGATGTAGCGCTTCTCATAGCTGATGGCGTTGAAAAAGAATTAGGAATTAAAGTAAACCGCTATGTATGTGAAATAGGAGCATTGCTCCATGACGTTGGCATTAGCCAGATCCAGAAAGACGATATGCCGGAGCATGCTTTCATTGGAGCGCAGATTGCAAGGGACGCCGGATATAGTGAAGAAATCGCGAGATGTATTGAGCTGCATGACTTTGCCGGTCTTACAAAGGAATACGTGCAGGGAGCAAATCTTCCGTGCATGATTCAGAAAGAGGATAAGCTTCCCGAGTCCTGGGAAGAAAAAATTGTTGCTTATGCGGATATGATTGTTTCTCTGGAGGGCGAATGGTTCATGGATGTTTGGAATGATGATACATGCCCATGCAGAGCTTATTATGATCTGCTTTCGATTGTATTTAAGACCAGGACAGGCAGAGTGCTAAGCAAGGATCATCCGCAGTTTCAGTATGAAATTGATTTTAACAGGGAGATGAGGCGCTTTATTCCACGGGAAGTTTATGAGACAATCCGGCCCCGGATAAACCGGATGAGGGAGACGATCATAATGAGTGGGGAGAACTTACCGTTTCCATCTCTGGATACCTGGCAATAGCCGTTTGAAGCAGACCGGATAGGAGGCAGATTAAAAATGAGTCTAAAGGATGTGGTTCAGAAAAAGGGATACAGGCAGGATAAAATATCCCTGGCAATTACCATGCTGCCATTTGTAATTTTGGTATTGAGCATGATATATATTTCATCGCAGAACCCCTATTTTTTTACAGTAAGAAATATATCGAGTATCTTGCTCCAGACCTCATCGCTGGCAGTGATGTCGATTGGGATGACATTTGTCCTGATCGGCGGAGGCATTGATTTGTCGATTCCCCCTGTCATGGCAATGTCCGCCATACTTGGGGTAATGTACATGAGTAAGGGCGGTAATTCCATCACTGCTTTCTTCATTATGATTGGAGCCGGAATTCTTTGCGGAATAGTCAATGGTTTTGCGATTGCATATCTGAATATGATTCCATTTGTTGTAACACTTTCCATGCAGATGATTACATACGGATTCTGCATGTGGATCACAAATGCAGTCGGTGTAACAGGAATGAAAGAATCATTTAAAAATACGGTGCTATTTAATATACAGGGATTTGCACTTCCCATTTTTCTAATGATACTGCTGATGATTATTGCACAGGTGGTTTTGAAAAAATCCTACCTTGGGCGGTGGTTATACTTATCAGGTACGAATGTAAAAATGGCGGAAGTTTCAGGCATCCCTGCCAAAAAAGTAGTATTTGGAACGTATTTAATCTCAGGTTTTATGGCAGGGCTGGCTGGCATGATATTAAGTGCAAGAATGAATTCTGCTTCCGCGACTTTTGGCGAGGATGTAATTGTAATGGATATTGTGGGTGCTGCGGTCGTAGGAGGGGCCAGTACGAATGGCGGGATGGGTACGGCATTTGGCGCTGTATTTGGTGCAGTTTTCATTACCATAATCAGTAACTTTACGAATATGTTACATATTCAATACAACATGATTCTGGTTATCAAAGGAATCCTGATTATCGTATTTGTAGCACTTGATATGGTAAAACAAGGCAGGAGGGAAACAAAATGAGTGAAGCCATTTTACAAATGCGCCAGATTACAAAAAGTTTCTCTGCAAATAAAGTGCTTAGGGGAATTGACCTGGAAGCATACAAAGGAGAAGTGCTGGCCCTAATTGGGGCCAATGGAGCAGGAAAGAGCACAATGATGAATATACTGTGCGGAATCTATCAGGAAGACAGCGGAGAAATTTTGATTGATGGAAAAACGGTTAAGTTTAAAAATCCTACCGAGGCAATAGAGCATGGAATCGCTTTTGTGCAGCAGGAAATGGCATTGATGCCGACGATGTCTATTGTGGACAACCTGTTCCTGAATAACTTTCAGGTCAAAAGAGGCCTGATTGATTATAAGAACAGTAAGAAAAAATGTGTGGAAGTCCTGAAAAAGCTGGGATGCCATTATTCACCGGATACTTTAGTGGGAAGCCTGGGGGCAGGGGACCGTCAGCTTGTACAGATATCAAGGGCTTTATTGAGCGATCCGCAGATCATTATTTTTGACGAAGCCACGTCATCGCTGACTTTACCGGAAAAAGAAAGGCTTTTTAAGGTGATTAAACAACTCCGTGAGGAGAATGTTGCCATTATATATATCACACATATGATGGACGAGATATTTTCTATCTGTCAGCGTGTAATGGTGCTGCGGGGCGGAATTACTGCCGGCAAAGAACTGGTATCAAAAGTGTCTCATGCAGACCTGGTTAAAATGATGATCGGTGATAAAGTAGAAGAGCTTACAGGCCACAGCCATACGGTTGGTAAGGCGTCAGAAGATGCTCCGGTTGCTATGCAAGTGGAGAACGTGACTCGGAAAGGTGTTGTTGAGGGCATTAATTTTAGTATTAGGGAGGGGGAGGTTGTAGGCCTGTGGGGACTGATGGGTGCCGGCAGGACAGAAGTTGTCAGATGTATCACCGGACTTGATCCCATAGATGAGGGCACAATCTCAATTGCAGACAAAAATGGGAAACTTAAAAAGCTCCCTCCGAAAAAGATGATCGGTAATGTGGCTATCATTACAGAAGACAGGCGTGTAGATGGTCTGGCTTTGGAAATGTCTGTAAAGGACAATATGACCTCTGCGAACTTAAAAAATCTTACGGGAAAAGTGCCGGGGCTCTTAGATAAAAAAAAGGAACTGGAAGTATGTGAGAGATATGTAAAAGAACTGGAAACAAAGGTAGCAAGCCTGAACCAGCCCATCAGTACTTTGAGCGGCGGGAACCAGCAGAAGGTTATTCTTGGGCGCTGGCTGCAGAAGGATCTTAAGGTGTTCATACTAGATGAGCCAACCAGAGGGCTGGATATAGGAGCTAAGGCGGATGTCATGAAAGTAATCCACCAGCTTTCAGAAAAGGGTGCAGCTGTACTCGTTATTATGTCGGATATTGATGAGCTTATGAGCGTAAGCCAAAGGTATCTGGTTATGCATAATGGAAAGATTGTAAAAGAACTCGGGGGAGAATCTACACAGACGGACCTGATGGCGGCGGCATTGCAGTGAAAGGAGGGAAAATAGCATGCAAAAAGTAAAAGGCGGGTTCGATCTTAAGGAATTTTTGATGAAGTACAGTTTCGTAATCATTATTATATTTGTATTTATCTACTTTTCACTGGCAACAGACAATTTCTGTACAGCCGGAAATATCATTTCGATGCTCCATACTGCTGCACCTAATTTTATATTTGCCGCGGGGGCAGCGATGATTATCCTTACCGGAAAAGTTGATTTATCAATCGGTTCTGTAATGTATCTGGCGACAGCAGTTTTTACAGTGCTGATAGGCTATACGAAAGGAAATGTCCTGATATCATTGCTGGCAGCTATTGCAGCAGGGCTTTTGGTGGGGTTACTGAATGGTTTTCTGATTGTTGTGCTGAAAGTAACACCTATGATTGCAACGATGGGTTCCATGATAGCTATACGCGGAGTATCGCGTTCAATCTGCGGCGGAATGCCTTTATCACTGCCGGAGAATATTAGAAGCATTGGGGCAGTTAAGGCAGGTCCTGTATTTTTAGATGTCATTATTGCGCTGGTCATACTGATTCTGATTTATGTGGTGCATAACAGAACCAGGTTTGGCAGATTAATCACTGCCATCGGTAATGATGAAAAAATAGCTGTGAAACTAGGAATCAATGTTTCAAAGATCATCATCACCGATTATCTGTTATCCGCCCTGCTGGCATCCATAAGCGGTCTGATGCTGGCACTGCAGGTTGGAGGAGTAACACTGGCATTTGGCGAGGGAAAAGAATTTACAGCAATTGCAATCTGTGTAATTGGCGGGTTTAGCATGTTTGGTGGAACGGGGCATGTTTTAAAGGGGCTTCCGATTGGTGTAATGACTCTGACTGTGATTGAGGCAGGGCTGAATTTTATGGGAGTATCTCCATATGCGTACAGGTTCGTACAGGGCGGAATCATTTTTATAGCAATGTACGCACAATCCTATCAGTCTATGGTGCAGGTTCGTAAGGAAAAGAATGAAACAAATGATGAGAGGAGATTAAAGGTATGAAAAAGAAAATGAGAAGTGTTATCTGTGTAATTTTAAGTCTTATGTTACTGTTGACTGCATGCGGAGGAAGTAAGAGTGAGGAAAAGAGCAAGAAAGATGCGTCAAAGGGTGACACCCCGACCATCAGAGTTGGAGTTTCTTGGCATGAGATGCAGAGCGTAAATGTGACGGTATGGGGCGAATATATGAAAAAGTTCGGTGAGGAGAAGGGACCGGAATATGGAGTTAATTTTGAGTGGATCGAGGTAGTTGGTGATGCAACACCAGTGCAGGAAGCATCCAACATCCAGGATCTGATTAATCAGCAGGTCGATATCATGGTTGTCTGGTGCAACAATGCGGAGACCATTGGTGAGTCTATCCAAAAGGCACAGGATGCAGGGAGCAAAGTTGTGACACTGGATCATCAGGACGCCGGTAAGATTGCGGATGCCCATGTAGGACAGGATACATTAGACCAATCTATCGTTGCAAGCGAGGCTTTGGCAGATATTCTTGAGAAAGATGGCGTAAAGGATGCCAAAGCAATCGAACTTTTCGGAAGCCTCGGTGACCCGAATTCTGTAAACCGTTCTGAGGGCTGGAAACAGGTGGAAGAAGAACGGAAATTGTGGACAACAGTAACAACAGTGCCTACGGAGTGGAAAACAGAAAACTTTAAGAGCGGGTTAAGTAACGCATTGGCGGCAAATCCAGATGCAGAAGTACTTTATATAGCAAGTGATTTTGCATTTTCGGCAGTGCAATCAGCATTAGAGGAAGCCGGGCGGTGGAAAAAACGCGGTGAAGAAGGTCATATGTATATCTGTACCCAGGACGTACTTCCACAGGCATACGAAGCTTTTGTAGCCGGATATATCGACAGCGGTGTCCCGTTTGATAACATTGCACATGCAGAAAAGGTAGTAGAAGTAGTGGCAGATCTTTATCTAGGAAATCCGGTAGAAAAAGAAAACTGGGTTAAGAGCCCCGCTGTTACTGCGGACAACATTGAAACAGAGGCTTCTGTTTGGGCAAGAGATTACCTGGACTATGAATAACAGGCAGCAGGTCGTGAATGCGCTGACTTCTATGTGAAGTCTGATGCAATAATAAAACGGAGGTATTTATCATGATTAGAGAAGTGGGCATAAACAACAGGATTTATGATTATGATGAGAGCAGAATGCCGGCAATGTATGCAGACTCAGGCGATACCATTATTTTTAATGCGGAAGATTTTGTAGGAAATTTACTTACAAATGAGAAAGTCCTGAAAAGCCATATCATAGCGGAGGGGTTTGTCTGCCAGCCATGCAATGGGGATGTGTACATTAATGGTGCAGAACCAGGTGATACATTGAAAATAACTATTGATAAAGTAGAAATCACTGCTGACCAGGGGACAATTGCCCTTTTTCCGCCAGATTTTGAGATATATGGTAAATACCTCGATAAAGAAGAAACAATGAAGGTTCCGCTCGTGGACGGCAAAGCGATCTTGTTTGGCGGAAAATTAGAGCTTCCGGTAAAGCCTATGGTAGGCGCTATTGCGGTATGCCCGCATGGGGTGGCTGAAGACACCGTCACACCTGGCAGTTATGGCGGAAATATGGACTGCAAACTAATTACAGAGGGGACATCACTTTACCTTCCTGTTTTTGTTCCGGGCGCTTTGTTGAATATGGGGGATGTCCATGCCATACAGGGAGACGGGGAAACCTTTTCCGCCCTGGAAGTACCGTCCCGTGTCACGGTTACCGTTGAACTGATAAAAGCGAGACAGGAAAAATGGCCTGTGCTTGAGACCAAGGATAAGTGGTATATAATCGCTTCAGCGGATGGATTGGATACCGCAACGGCAGAAGCCATGGAAGCCGCCTATCATTTTCTGGTAAGCCGTGGCGGAGGATATGATAAAAAAGAGTGGATTGTACTGTTGGGCCTGATTGGTGATGTGGAAGTCTGCAATGTGGTTGATCCAAGGGTAGCCGTAAGGCTGGGCATTCCTAAAAGTGCAGCAGATAAAATTCATTTCTAAATAGGAGTATGCTTTGTTTAAAAAAGGTTTGCTACAGTAACTTAAAAAGGAGACGGAATCATGAGAATTGTAGTGTTAGACGGATACACACTGAATCCTGGTGACCTGGACTGGGAAGGACTTAAGAATTTAGGTGAGGTAACAGTATATGATCGGACTTCTCTTACCAATGAACAGGAAATCATAGACAGGATCGGAAATGCTGAAGTAGTGTTTACGAATAAAACGCCGCTTACAAAAAAGGTTTTTGATGAGTGTAAAAGTATGAATTATGTTGGTGTTCTTGCAACCGGGTATAATGTTGTGGATGTGGCGGCCGCAAAGGAATATGGAATCACCGTGACCAACATTCCCACATATGGTACAGATGCGGTGGGACAGTTTGCGATTGCGCTCCTATTGGAGATCTGCCATCATATTGGCCATCACAATACGGCTGTACATGAGGGGGCATGGGCGAAGAATCCGGACTGGTGCTTCTGGGATTACCCCTTAATTGAACTTGCAGGAAAAACAATGGGGATTATCGGATTTGGACGAATTGGACAGTCTACAGGAAGGATCGCTAAAGCGCTGGGGATGCATGTGATTGCCAACGATGAATATCCAAATGACAGCGGAAGAAATATTGCAGATTATGTGACCAGGGAAGAACTGTTTAATAGGTCGGATGTAATTTCTGTCCATTGCCCGCTGTTCCCTTCTACAAAAGGAATAATCTGCAAAGAGAACATTCATAAAATGAAAGATGGAGTCATCATTCTGAATAACTCAAGGGGCCCTCTTGTAGTGGAGCATGATCTGGCGGATGCTCTGAATTCAGGAAAGGTATATGCAGCCGGCCTGGATGTTGTTTCAACGGAACCGATCCGTAATGATAATCCACTGTTAAAGGCAAGGAACTGCATCATTACGCCGCATATCTCATGGGCGCCAAAAGAATCCAGGCTTCGTCTGATGAATATTGCAGTAGAAAACCTGAAAGCATTTCTGGATGGGACTGCAGTTCATGTCGTCAGTTAGTAACAGTTCAGTCCTGCCTGAACGGTTACACCAGTATAGCATGCGGATAAAATTATAAGCTTGCTAAAAGACGGCTGCTGCTTTTGATAGTGCGCTGGAACGTAGGAGGTATAAGGATAATGAAGATATTAATGGGACTTGATCTGGGAACAACGGCTATGAAAATAGCACTTTTTGATGAGCAGGGAAAGATTCTGGCTTTTTCAACACAAGAATACGACTTACTGACTCCCCAGACTAATTATGTGGAAGAAAAACCAGAAGTTTACTGGAAAGCCTTTCAGGATGGGATTGCTGACCTCAGAAGCCAATACTTCTTATCTGAAGTTACAGAAATTGCGATGGCAATGTCTGCACAAGGGGAAACCCTTTTTGTATTAGACAGAGAGGGGAATCCTTTGCGAAATGCTATTGTCTGGATGGATAACCGGGCAATAGAAGAAGCAAAAGAGCTGGAAGAGAGGTTTGGAAACGATGTCTGCTATCAGAAAACCGGTCAGGTAAGCTTTGAAGCCTGCTGGCCTGCATCAAAGATACTATGGATTCGTAAACACGAGCCGGAAGTGTTTGCGGAGGCAGATAAATTTTTATTGATAGAGGATTATTTTATTTACAGGTTAACAGGAAAGTATACCACAGAACCTTCCTTGGTTTGTTCTTCCACATACTGGGATATCATTGACCGGAAGTACTGGAAAGAGATGCTGGATTATCTGGGAATTGAGGAGCGGCAGCTTGCAGCAGTTGCTGAGTCGGGAAATGTTGTTGGCAGGATATTGCCTGAGGTTGCGGAATCACTGGGAATTACCAAAAACCTGACAATTTGTACAGGTGCGTTGGATCAGGCTGCCGGTGCGATCGGAGCAGGCAACATCCGGCAGGGAATGTTCTCAGAAACGATAGGCGCAGCTTTGGCAGTGTGTGTTCCAGTAAATGAACCTGTATTTGATCCGGCAGGAAAGATGCCATTGTTTTGCTTCCCTTTGAAGAACATGTATATGATTCATACGTTCACAAATGGGGGAATGACACTCCGGTGGTTTCGGGATAAATTCTGTGAGCTGGAAATGCTGGCAGAAAAAAAAGGATGTGGAGACGCATATGACATGATCAGCAGCCAGGCAGCAAGCGTACCGGCAGGAAGTGACGGTTTGATCATGCTGCCGCACCTGGCTGGCGCGCTGGCACCAGATGTCAATGCAAGGGCAAAAGGAGTATGGTTTGGTTTTACGCTGCAGCATACAAAGGCACATTTTATGAGAGCTATTATGGAATCACTGGGATATATATTAAAAAGAAATATTGATTCACTCAATGATATGGGGATAAAAGTAAAGGAGATCCGCTCTCTTGGTGGTGGTTCAAAGAGTAAAGTTTGGTCCCAGATTAAAGCAGATATTAACCAGGTCACGCTGGAGACTGTAAAGTCAAAGGAAGCAGCGGCTTTAGGCGCTGCAATACTGGCAGGGACGGCAATGGGAGTATTTCAAAGCGTAGAAAATGCAGTAGAACGTATGGTGGAAGTAAAGGATAGGATTGTTCCCTCTGAAGAACATAAGGAAGTATATCGGGAAGGTTATCTAATGTATAATCAGTTATTTGCCGATTTAGCAGGGTGTTTTGATAAAACAAGATAGCAATCTTTAAAATATTTGTGAATGTATGGGAGGTATATTGATGAAGGCAGTAAAAAAATGTGAAACAGCGGTCTCTTTGGATGGACCGGAGGTGTGCAGGGAATATCTGTGTACCGGGAAGATTACGTTTGGATCCTCCGCACTGCTTCCGGGGCAGACAGGAGGGATTGATCCGGGACATCCGGACTCACACGAGGTGTTTTATGTAAGCAGGGGGCATATTATCATGCGGAATCCGCAAAACGGAGAATATTTTGAGTTAACGGAAGGGGATGTAATTCTAGTCGAGGAAGGGGAGCCCCATGAGATGACAAATATTGGAATGGAACCTGCGATTATTAGTTGGAGCTGTGCACCAAGCCATATCTAATCGAATTCTAAAGATGAAAGAAGCAGAGAGAGAAAGGAAACAATAGCGACATTAAGAAATGGAAGGGATGAATATGAGACAACCAAGAATTGGAATTGTTGGCGTCACCTGTGAGTTTGAGAGCGGCGGGCAGCGTGCAGAGGCGCTGGTAGACAGTATAGGAACCGCACTGGAGAAGAAAAACGTAGCGGTGGTTTATGCAGAAAAGGTGGCATGGGATTCCGCAGATGCCGTCAATATATGCAGGCAGTTTAAGCAAGAAGAACTGGATGCTCTTGTAATTGTGGAAGCAACATGGATCATGGATTCTATGCAGTATATTTTTATCAATGAGCTTCAGCTTCCAACCGTATTTTGGGCAGTGCCTTATACCGAGACATTCTCGATCGGATGTGTACAGCATTTTGGGGCAATCCTAAAGGCACAGGGAATTGAATATGAATATGTATATGGGCTTCCGGATAACGAAGAGGCAGTACATAAGGTAAAAACGGTTGCTGAAGCCGGACAGATTATGAAGGCTGTTAAGGGGATGCGGCTTGCTCTTGTAGGACCGCGGCAGACGTGGAGAGTGGCTGGTCCGCAGGATATGAGCAATGAGGAATGGGAATTCTCACGTAAATTCGGTGTGACCCTGATTCATATTGAAATGGGAGAGATTTTATATCTGGCAGACAATATAAGAGATGGGGATGCCGAAGAGGTATTAAAATGTTTATCAAAGCGGACAGGCGCTGTAAAAGCAAATGGGACAACCATGCAGTATATGGCTAAGATCTACATGGCCACAAAGGAAGTCATTAAAAAGTATTCTCTGGATGCAATGGCAGCGGAGTGTTACCCGATGTTCAGCGGGCTGATGAATCTAACCTCATCGTGGCTGGCAGATGAGGGAATTGTGGTAGACACTGAGGGCGATATCGGGCATACCATGGTAATGCATATGCTGAATCTGATCTCAAAAGGCGGGGCCTGCGCATTAGGGGAAGTGGGAAGTATCGATGATATGGAAAATATCCTGGCACTGGCTCATGAAGGCAGTACCGCACATTCTCTTGCAGAAGATATTCATAAAGTACAGATCTCACAGAGCGGAGAGAGAGGCACTTTTGTAGGTGCTCCTTTGAAAGCAATGGAGAAAGTAACAATATCCAGCATTACTGGTGCGCGGGGAAGTTATAAACTACTGGCTGACCGGGCAGCAGTTACAGAGGCATCCCATGAGGAATGGGTGGAAGGCGGTGAAAAGCTGTTAGTAAAGCTGCGTGTTGCCGACAAGGCAAGTGCAGTGGTGGATCAGCTGATGCAAAATGGCATGGATCATCATCTTCTTGTCAAGGAAGGGGATTGGGTTGAGGTATTAAAGATGATCTGCAAGTTCTGGGATATAGAGAGGGTTCAATTATTTAAATAATTTGTAATAGTTCAGACAAGCCTGAACTGTTACAATACGGGTTCTGCAGGTTTTCTGACCGGAATAAGACACTAAATCACAGAGTCAAATGATTTATGAAAAACCCAAATATAAACGAAAGGGTCAGGCCCTAATTGCAAAGGGGTCAGACCCCTATGGAAATATAGGAGAAAAAAGATATGAAGAATTATAAGGTAACCGTATTGCATCTGAAGGAATTTACAAAAAAGGTATTTGCCATGACTGGGCTTACCGAAGTGGACGCGGACTCTGTAGCGGAACTGCTTGTCCATGCTGATGCCAGAGGTGTCAGCAGCCATGGTGTACTGAGAATGAAACCGTATATAGAGAAGATTAATGGAGGCGGCGCCTCATTAAAAAGTGAATATCGTATTGTGTCGGAGACCGCTAACACTGCAGTCATAGATGCACAGGGAGGTCTTGGCGCAATTGCCGGTGAAAAAGCAGTTGCGGTTGCAAGAGAGAAAGCAAAAACAAATTTAATATCCATAGTATCTGTAAAAAATAGTAATCATTTTGGCATGGCAGGACATTGGGCGATGAAACTGGCTGGAGATGACTGCATAGGATTTGCCTGCTCTAATACGGATCCCTCAATGGCGCCTCCGGGAGTAACGATTCCATTTATAGGAAACAATCCGTTTTCATTTGCATTTGCCGCAGGAAAAAAATATCCGGAAGTATGTGTAGATATGGCAACAAGTGCAGCGGCATTTGGAAAAGCCAAAGCATATGCGCTTGCAGGAAAGCCGATTCCAGAGGGCTGGCTTCTGGATAAACAGGGGAAACCGACTACAGACCTGAAACAATATGGCATGCTGGTTCCAATGGCTGAACATAAAGGTTTTGGAGTTGCATTCATCGTGGAATTGTTTGCAACCCTGCTTTCAGGCGGGGTTCTGTCACCTGATGTAAATGACCAGGATCTGCCGGGGACGCCGGAGCTATCCAGCCAGAGTTTTGGGTGCGTTAATATTGGTGCATTTCGTAACCTTCAGCAGTTCCACCGGGATGCTGAAAAATATATTGAAGCTATGAAAAAACTTCCTGTACGTGATGGTATCGACAGCGCAAAATATCCGGGAGAGATTGAATATACAAGCAAACAGAAGAGTCTGAAAGATGGAATTATCCTGCCAGAAACGCTTGTTCTGCAGCTGGAGGAAATTGCAAAGAATATGGGGCTTGCTGAAAGTGATATTGAGTTCCTAAGGGGCAAAGAGGCATAAATATAGTAACACATTAAGTCTCATCAATGTGGCTGGTACGGTATTCAATAGGGCTGACCCCCATCATTTTCTTAAAGGTTTTATAAAAATAGCTATAGTTATTAAATCCTGCATTTTCGGCTACTTTACCAATTGGAAGATCACCCTTTAGGTAATAAGCAGCTTTTGAAATCCGTTTTTCTATGATGTAATTGGTCAGTGTATAATTGGTGATACTTTTAAAAATCCTGCATATATAGTATTCACTATAATTAACTTCACTGGCCAGCCGTTCAAGAGATAAATCTTCACTCAGATGAGTATTGATAAAATCGACCAGATCAGCAACCATGGAAACCCGGCGGGATTCGGCATTGTCAAAATGTATACCATCATAGCAGTCGCTGAAAAGATAGGCCGCCAGCTGATGGAGCAGAGCCTTTTCCAGAATATCATTCCCGTGTGTCAGTTTGTTTTCCCTGAATTGGTGGAGAACAGAAAGATACTTATTAAAACAGCTGTCATCCACATGGATAATCGGATAATTACAATTATCTTTTGAAAAAATGTCTAAAAGATTGGAGTTGGGAGTGTTAAATGAGAGCAGGAGGCTTGGATCTATGCTAATACTAAATCTCTCATAATGTGCATTTGGATTATAGACAAGAGTATGCGGATCAAACATATTGATCAGTGCAATATCACCCCTGCGGATCAGATATTCTTTATTATTAATTTTAAAAATTCCGGCATTGCCCAAATAAACAACAATTTCATAAAAGTCATGATAGTGCAGGCCTGAACGAAGTTCATTTTTGGGCGTGCGGAACAGGCATTCATAATCACCTTTATATACAGAAATACGAGATAAAAATTTTATATCCACACCTTTTATATTCATATTATATCCTCCTAGTTAACTTTAGTTTACAAAGAGAAAGACATAGTGTCAATGAAATGACAAAATAAGAAATATATTGCGCAAGTTATGAAAACATTACGTTGCTGTGTACACTCGAAGGCAGTGAACAATAACAATATTACCTGAAGTGTTATAATAAGGAGGTATCTGCATGAATTTTGAACAACAAAGAATACGTATACTGCAAGGAAAAATGTATAATGATCTGACTCCGGAGTTGGTTCAAGCAAGAAAAAATGCTGTAGAGCTTACGAATGAATATAATGCCAGTTATGGTCAGGGTGCAGAAATCAGAGAAGGGATTTTGAGAAAATTATTAAAACATGTCGGACAGGGAGCCTTTTTTGAGCCGGGGTTTCGGTGCGAATTTGGCTTTAATATTTCTGTTGGGGAGAACTTCTACGCTAATTTTGACTGTATCCTTCTGGATCCGGGAGAAATAGAGATTGGTGACAATGTGCTTTTTGGACCGCGGGTTTCCATATATACAGCAAGGCATGCTTTCAATGCTCAGGAAAGAGCAGCAGGTGCCTGTTTTGCTAAACCGGTCAAGATAGGAAATCATGTCTGGGTCGGAGGCGGAGTACATATGGACCACGGGATTACGATTGGGGATCATAGTGTTATTGGAGCAGGAAGCGTAATTACAAGAGACATTCCTTCAAACGTGGTAGCAGCTGGAGTACCTTGTAAAGTAATCCGTGAGATTACAGATACGGATGCGACGGATTATTTTGATATACTAATGCAATTGTATTAAAAGGGAGAAACGCGAATGAGAACACTATATATTTCAGACTTAGACGGTACGTTATTAAACAGCAGAAAGGAAATAACAGATTACAGTTCAGAAATTATTAATTCGTGCATTGCTTCAGGAGTGTTGTTTTCGATTGCAACTGCAAGGATGCCTTACGGATGTGATTACCGTCTGCAAAAACTGCATCTACAGGTACCTGCTATTTTAACAAATGGTGTGTTTCTATATGATTTTAGCACGAAAAAATATCTGCATGCGGAAGTGATTGATCAAGAGGCGGCAGAAAAGGTAATATCAGCATTTGAGGAGAATAAGAGGGACTGCTTTCTGTATCTTTTTCAGGATGAGGAGATCAGCATATGCTATGGGAATGATAAATTAAAAGAACAGGAACAATATTACAGCATAAGGGCACAGGAAAGCTGTAAAAAAATATATCGGACTGATGATTACAGAAAGGAAATGGCTTGCGGTGCAGTTGTATATTTTGCGCTGACAGGGGAAAAAAAGGAGCTTGACCCGGTTTGTAAAAGCCTGGATAAAATATCCGGGATCCATTATGCCTGTTATCTGAACATCTATAATAATCTATATTGTCTGGAAGTTTTTAGTGATAAGGCGAGTAAGAAAAATGCGCTGCTGAGACTGAAAGCGATGCTTAACTACGATGAGCTGGTAGTGTTTGGTGATAACTGGAATGATATGCCGATGATTGACATCGCGGACAGGAGCTATGCACCGGAGAATGCCCTTCCGGAAATAAAAAAAGTTGTGACGGCAGTACTAGAGAGTTGTAACAATGACGGCGTAGCAAAATTTTTAAAGAATGAATGGGAACAAAGGCAGTTAGATAACACGCGGTTAAGGCGATAAAAGTAAAAAAAAAGGATATGATATAGAGTAAAACTCCTGCATAAGATCTGGCAGTTCATTGACAGGAAATTGAAAAAGGGGAGACTCTATGAAACCGGGAAAGAGGAAAGAAACAGGTGCAGTCCTGGTAGAAGCAGTAAGAATTGCAGTGGGAAGCGGCGCAGCCATGTATGCGGCTTCCCTTTTGCATCTTGAATTTGCCGCATCGGCGGGGATGGTAACGCTGCTTACGATACTGACTACAAAATGGGAAACACTCAGGCTCTCAGCTGCCCGTATTCTGACATTTTTTCTGGCAGCGGTCCTGGCATGGTTAGTATTCAGCCACATCAAAAGCGACGGCGCTGCATTTGGAATCTTCATATTTTTATTGGTATTGATAAGCGAATGGGTAGGCTGGAGGATATCTGCATCCGTAAATGCGGTTATAGGCACGCACTTTTTAACTACACGCAACTTTTCAATTGCTTTTATTGCAAATGAATTTCTGATCGTGTTCTTAGGAATCACGATAGCTATAATTATCAATCTGTTCCAGAATAATGGCGGTCATAGGGACAGAATCATAGAAAATATGCGTTATACAGAGCAGGAATTTTCCGACATATTGGGGGAACTGGCTGCATTTTTATATAGCCAGGACAGAAGGGAGGCTGTTTGGGAGAAGCTGGAACTTTTAGAACAGAAACTAGAGGATTTTATAGAACAGGCATATGTGTATCAAAACAATACCTTCAGAGCTCATACCAGTTATTACAGCGCTTATTTTGAAATGCGGGAAAAACAGTGTGGGGCGCTACAACATCTGCATCATGAGATGGAAAAGCTGAAGGCGCTTCCAAAGCAGTCTTTTATTGTGGCAGATTATATTTCCTATTTAAAACATTTCGTCAAGGAAATGAACCGGCCGGAAAAGCAGCTGGCACGTCTGGCGGCGCTGTCTGAGGAAATGAAGGCACAGGAACTCCCCGGCAGCAGAGAGGAGTTTGAGAACAGGGCGGTGCTCTATCACATATTAATGGATCTGGAAGAGTTTCTGCAGTATAAGCAGCATTTTGTGGAGCGGATTGACGAGACGCAATTTGCCGTTTACTGGAAAAAAGAGGTGGAGGATTTCAGACGCTCCAAAAGTAGATGAAGGTTTTCGATTGTTTCCCGGTTGATAAAATGTTCAATTTTCTCTACCTGTTCAAGTTCGTTTTCTGAATGATTCAGCAGGCACAGGAATTTATGCAGTATATCGTGGCGGTAAAGAAGATATTCTCCAACCTCAAGCCCTTTGGGCGTTGCGGTTAGGTAGCCGTATTTCTGGAAAGAGATGTACCCCCGCTCCTTCAGCGCGTTTACCATCTTGGATGCAGAGGAGGGTTTTACATGCAGATTTTCAGACAGTGCCTGGATTCTTACGATATCCTGTCCTTTAAGCATACGGCAGATCATCTCCAGATAATCTTCCATAGATGCGGTCAGATCATCCGTGTTATGCAGTTCATATCCTTTTTGGGTATAAAAATTATTTCTATTGTCCATTATATCATTTCTCCTATTAAGATAAAAAGTTAATATCTATTCGAAATTTCTTTTCCAATGTGTCACAGAATCCCGAAAACTTAATATTATAGAATCAGGAAAGAAAGTTTCCTTATCCTAAATTCTATGACAAGGCGGTGGCGCTTATGAAAAAGGAGATCTGTTTAAACGATATACAGCCGGGGCAGAAGGCGGTTGTCAGAGAGCTGAGGTCAGATGGAAGTATCCACAGACGTCTTTTGGATATCGGTCTGGTCAGAGGAACGAAGGTTGAATGTGTGGGAAAGAGCCCCGGAGGGGATCCGGGGGCATTTTTAATCCGCGGAGCAGTGATTGCAATCCGTTCGGAAGACTGCGGGGATATCCTGGTTCATACTTTGGAAGGTGCCTGATATGGGGCGCGAAAAAGTGATTGCCATAGCGGGCAATCCGAATGTGGGGAAGAGCACGGTCTTTAACAGCTTGACGAACCTGCACCAGCATACGGGAAACTGGCCTGGTAAGACGGTTACCAACGCCTCGGGATATTGTGAGACTAAGGAATATTCTTATAAAATGGTAGATATTCCGGGGACGTATTCGCTGTTGGCCCATTCGGCAGAGGAAGAGGCCGCCCGGGACTTCATCTGTTTTGGGGACGCAGATGCGGTTGTTGTGGTCTGCGATGCTGTCTGTCTGGAGAGGAACCTGAACCTCGTCCTGCAGATTCTGGAAATCACCAGAAAGGTGATTGTCTGTGTAAATCTCCTGGATGAGGCGGAAAAGAAGGGGATTTATGTCAATCTGGATATCCTGTCCCGGGAGCTGGGCGTACCGGTTATCGGTATGGTGGCAAGGGAGGGAAAGGGCAGGGATCAGCTGCTGGAGACCATGGACAATATGATGCGGGAGGCCCAAAACGTCAGGCAGGAGCTTCAGGCTTCTTCTGTGGGCTGCATAGCTGCAGATGGATATGTTATTCCATACTGCCAGACGTTGGAAAAAGCAATTTCTCTGCTTGAACCCGCGGTGGATGCGGTGCTGGAGGGGGTACAGATGCCCTCGACAGCCGCCTGCAGCGGCTGCCTGAACAGCAGATGGCTGTCCCTGCGGCTGCTGGATTATGATAAGACGCTGGATGAAGGCATCCGCAGATATCTGCAGAGAAATATCTGTCAGGAACACTGCCTGAAGGAAGCGATTCCGGAGGCACAAAAATTACTGTACAATCAAAATATGGATAAGAAAAGGCTGGAGGAAGAGATTGTATCATCGGTCATGTATATTGCGGAACGGATCAGCGAAAAGGCTGTGACGTTTACAAAAGAACATGCCGACAGCCGGGATCGGAAAATTGACAGTATTCTCACCAGCAGGCGGGCAGGGTATCCGCTGATGGCAGCGCTGCTGATGGCAGTTCTGTGGCTGACCATAACGGGAGCAAACTATCCCTCTGAAATGCTGGCAAAGGGACTGTTTTGGATACAGGACAGACTGACGGAACTGTTTGGTTTTGTAGGCGCGCCCGCCTGGCTGCATGGCATATTGGTTCTGGGGGTTTACAGAGTGCTGGCATGGGTTATCTCTGTGATGCTTCCGCCAATGGCAATATTTTTTCCGCTGTTTACGCTGTTGGAGGACGCAGGTTATCTGCCTAGAATTGCATATAATCTGGATAAACCCTTCAAAAAATGTTGCGCGTGTGGAAAACAGGCACTGACCATGTGCATGGGCTTTGGATGCAATGCCGCAGGGGTAGTGGGATGCAGGATCATAGACTCGCCCCGGGAACGGATGATTGCGATACTGACTAATAGCTTCGTGCCCTGCAATGGGAGATTTCCTACATTGATTGCAATTATAACCATGTTTTTTGCAGGTATTTCCGGAGGAGCAGGTGCGTCATTATTATCGGCGTTTTTACTCACTATGTTTATCCTGCTTGGGGTTGCCATGACATTTTTCGTATCCTGGATTTTATCAAAAACTGTGCTAAAAGGCGTGCCCTCGTCCTTTACGCTGGAGCTGCCGCCATACCGCAGGCCTCAGGTGGGCAAAGTGATTGTCAGGTCCATCTTTGACAGAACCCTGTTTGTGCTGGGCCGCGCGGTAGTAGTGGCCGCGCCGGCCGGCCTGTTTATCTGGGCCTCAGCCAATATTACTGTGGGGGATACGAGTCTTTTAAATTATTGTGCATCTATGCTGGACCCATTTGCCAGAATGCTGGGCCTGGACGGGGTCATACTGATCGCTTTTATCCTGGGGCTCCCGGCAAATGAAATTGTTGTGCCCATTATAATCATGGCGTATATGGCACAGGGCAGCCTTGTGGAATTTGACAGCCTGGCAGAAATGAAAACCCTGTTTGTGCGCCATGGATGGACCTGGCTTACTGCGGTCTGCACCATGCTTTTTTCCCTTATGCACTGGCCCTGTTCCACAACACTGCTGACTATTAAAAAAGAAACAGGAAGCTGGAAGTGGACGCTGGCGGCACTGGCAATACCGACTTGTGCAGGGATACTCATATGTTTTATTGTGGCACAAATCGGAGGTTGCTTTTTGTAAGCCGGTATTTAAAAGAAAGAAAAACAGCTCGCCGACGGGTGGGGGCGCAAAATGGAAAAATAGCCTCCAGCCGCCTACGGGCGCCCAAGCCGTTCCGGATTGCAGACACAGACCTGAGAAATTCGCAATGGATTGGGTCAGGCTTCCGGTTTTCCGGCGTTCCTTAAAAAAGAATTATCCCTCTCCAAATACTTTTGTTTGAACAGATTTAAGTGTATAATAGTAAGAAAACATGGTGGAGGGAAAATGAAGTGGCACAAGAAACGCAGGCAAATGCAGAAAAAGCCGGAAACGGCATGAAAAAGAATATATTACTGCGCACGAACTTACTCATATGCATGGTAATTATTGCAGGGTTTCTGATGACAGCAGTACTGAGTTACCGCGCCAATTATAGTGCTTCTCTGGAGAATATTGAGCAGATTTCTACTTTGACGTCGGAAGGGATATATTATCAGATGAATTCTGCATTTACTAAGCCGGTCAATATTTCTCTGACCATGGCAAATGACAGCCTGTTGAAGGAGTTTCTTGCGACAGAGGCGGAACATCTTGCGAATAAGGAATACATAGAGACCATCAGGCGGTATCTTGGGGGTTATCAGAATAAGTACAATTATGATTCGGTATTTTTGGTTTCCACAGAGAGCGGGCGTTATTATAATTTTAATGGTCTTGACCGGGTGCTTGAAAAGGGGGATCCGGAAAATGACTGGTATTTTGAAATATTGGACAGCACGGTGGATTATTCTATGAATGTCGATAACGATGAGGTGATAGGCGCGGACAATGAGATCACTGTTTTCGTAAACTGCAAGATTAAGAGTGACAGCGGCGGAACGATCGGTGTGGTCGGGGTTGGGGTGCGTATCAGCTACTTGCAGGATCTGCTGCAGGGATACCAGGATGAATTCGGTGTAAATGCCTATCTGATTAATGAGAATGGCACAATAGAGATTTCAACGGACTATACAGGGTTTGAGGCTGTCAGCTTGTTTGATATCGGTCGGTACAGACAATATGGCGGGCAGGTTCAAAATGATATTCTTGGATGGAAAGAAGAGGGCATGGCCAAAAGTTTCTGGGTGGGAGAAAACATAAAGGGCCGGTCGGACTATATAGTTACCAGATATCTGCCGGAACTTGGCTGGCATTTGGTAGTGGAACGCGACACAAGCAGCTATATTACGAAGCTTAATAAGCAGCTTGCTTTAACGATGCTGGTAATAGCCGTGATCATAGGGGTAATTCTCTATATTATTACGCAGGTGATCCGAAGTTTTAACAGGAGGATTATTGCTCTGACCGAGTCGGTAGAGCAGGAACGGCATACGATGTTCGAGAAAGCTACTGAACAGCTTTTTGATAAAATATATGAGCTTGATATTACAAAGAACCGTCCAGCCAACCAGGCAACGGCGCAGTATTTCGAAAAAATGGGGGCTCCAAAAGGAACACCGTACGACCAGGCTCTTCAGATTGTAGCTGAAAGGCAGATTCATGAGGCATATCGGGAAGGATACGTAGAGACTTTTAAACCGGAAAGCGTTCTCAGGGCTTATGAAGACGGGCGGGATACCCTTAGATACGATTTTATGATTCTCAATGAAGAAGGCAGATATTACTGGATGCGCATTACAGCGCGAATTGTGAAATGGGAGAGCGACGGTTCGATTCACATGCTGACTTACCGTCAGAATATAGACGCCGAGAAGCAGCAGGAACGCAGGCTGCATGAACTCGCACAGACGGATGAGATGACAGGTCTCTTAACAAAAACGGCCACAGAACGTCAGATTGAAGAGGCGCTGAAACGGAATCCGGAGAAGCTTTACGCGTTTTTTATTACTGATATAGATAGCTTCAAACAGGCCAATGATTTATATGGGCATTCATTTGGAGATACCGTTATTGTATCATTTGCACGTACAATTCAGCAGCATTTCCGGGAAGATGATATTGCAGGCAGGTTCGGTGGAGATGAATTTGTGGTGTTTGCATCCATACCCGGGAAGGAATGGGCGGTGGAAAAGGCCGCGGAGCTGTCCCGAGATCTCTGCTGGATGCATCAGGTTGGGAATGACCGCTGGCAGATTACAGCCAGCATAGGGGTGGCTGTACTGCAGGGGGCGGACTTTGAGATGTTTTATAAGAATGCGGATGCCGCTCTGTATGAATCTAAGAAAAACGGGCGGAATCGGTATACCATGTATTACAAAGAGGCAGAGTAAGGGACAGAACCCTTCCTGCCTCCACTGCTTAAAAATCCTTTATAAGTTCAGGTACTTCTTTTTTCCCGATATATTGATATTTTTTTCTCTTTGTATAGAAGAAAAAGAAAGAAAGCAGAAGCGTAACACATTCCGCAGCAGGTACAGAGAGCCATACACCGGTAACTCCCAGCAATTCGGGCAGCAACAGAATACTTGCAACGATAAAGACGAAGGTTCGGGCAAAGGAAATTGCCGCAGATACCGGCCCATCAGAAAATGCGGTGAACATGGCGGATGCAAAGATATTCATGCCTGCAAATATAAAGTTGAATGAGAATAGAAAAAATCCTGTTTTGGCAAGCTCATAGGTCGGCGTACCGACAGGCGTAAATATTTCCACGATATAGGGGGACAATACCAGCGCTATTGCAGTTGCAATCAGCGAGGATATGGAAACAAAACCGATACATATTTTGAAGATTCTCTGCAGGAGAGGAATATTTTTTCTTCCGTAATTGTAGCTGATTACCGGCGCCACCCCCATGGAAAAGCCAAAATACAGCGCGTTGAACAGGAATTGTCCGTAAAGCACGATCGTGATCGCGGCAACCCCTGCTTCACCCAGCAGACGCAGCATTACGATATTGAACAGGAAGGTAACTACTGCGGTGGATACATTTGTGACCATTTCAGAGGAACCGTTGGCGCAGCTCTTCAGCAGTGTTGAGAGGCTGAAGCGCGGCTTTACAATGCGCAGTGTATTTTTTCCGGAAAAAAAGTATATCAGCCCGGCTAAAGCGGGGATGACCTGCCCAAGGCCGGTTGCCAGTGCAGCTCCCTGGATTCCCATCTGCAGAGGCCCCATAAATACATAATCCAGTATCATATTTACGATCCCCCCCATAATGGTTAGAATCAATCCAAGATGAGGCCTGCCTGCGGTGACAAAGAAGGTCTGGAAGAGCAGCTGCAGAATACAGGCCGGTGCAAAAAACAGCAGCACCCCGAGATAACCTTTACAGTCTGCAACCAGAATATCAGTTGAACCGAGCAGCCGTACCACAGGCTCCAGAAAAAGGGTGCCTGCGGCCAGAATAACCACACTTAAGAATAAAGAAGCTGCAATAATCAATGAGAGGTCCTGGTTGGCCTCTTTTTCTTTGTGTTCCCCTAATTTTTTTGCAATGAGGGCGCTTCCGCCGCTGGCAAACATGACACCCACTGCGATAATCAGGTTAATAACAGGAAACACAATATTTGCAGAGGACAGTGCGTTGCTTCCCACAAATCGGGAAATAAATATCCCGTCAACTATCGTATATAAAGAGGTAAAAACCATCATAATCATAGTCGGGAGCGCGAATCTGAGCAGCGAAAAAAAACGGAAGTCTTTAGCAATTGATAATGACATTATAAATCATCCTTTCTATGAATTTTTTTCAGCATATGTTATGATAAAGTATAGGGTAACACGATAGTCAAGCTGAAATTAAAATTATATTAAAATTTTAAACAAACAGCTGTAAATGCGGGCAGGAGGGGATTAACATGGAGAATAGCAGGATATTAACGGCGGGGGAGTTTGCCAAGATCGTGGGAGTTACTAAGCATACACTCTTTCATTATGATGAGATTGGTCTTTTCAGGCCGGAGAAAAAAGGGGATAACGGGTATCGGTATTATTCGATGGCACAGATTGAGGTATTTGATGTAATTCACACACTAAAGGATCTGGATATGCCGTTAAGTGAGATCCGGGAATACCTGGACAGAAGATCCCCGGAGACGCTGCTTGAGCTGCTGGACAAAGAACAGGAGATTGTGGAGCAGAAGGAAAAAAGGCTGAAGAGGACAAAAGAATGGATTATCGGGAAGCGGAAGCTGATTAAGGAAACGGAAACGATCGATACAGAAGCGGTGGAATTATTGGAGATGCCTGCAGTTTATGAAGTGTTTGTCAGGATGAATACTGCAGATGAAAAGATCTGGGCCATGGAGACTGGCAGGCTTCTGGATATGTGTGAAGCGTTTGGCATCAAAGGAGTAAAAGGAATTGGTTATATGCAGCCATTCAACTATATTAAAGAGGGGTTATACAACAGCTACGAAAAAGCATACGTGGTCACAGAGCGGGACATCCCAGGCGCCGGGTGTGTAAAAAGGTCTGCGGGCACGTATCTGGCGGCTTATCATGTGGGACACTGGCAGACGCTTAATGAGGCTTACGAAAGAATGCTGGCATATGCAGAGTCGGCCGGTCTTACCTTATGCGGAGGCTGTTATGAGGATTATCTGCTGGATGGGCTTACACAAAAAACGGAGGAGGAATATGTCACAAGAGTGTCCTGCAGGATAGACAGTGCATGCGGAGGGTGCCGATAACCTCTGAAGAGTCATGAACGGTTACCTTTAGGTATCCGGGATTATGAAAGACGTTCACAAGAGGTTGATTTTATTCCCATATCAGCGTATGATAGTAAAATGATTTTTACTACATATATGAGGATGTGATTTGTAATGTTTAAAAGGTGCATTTTATTGATATTAAAACCGCTGTCGTTTTTACCGGCACTGATCATGATGTATGTGATCTTCAGTTTTTCAGCACAGAGTGGAACGGATTCGGGCAATCTGAGTTATTCCGTAAGCCATAAGATTGTGGAAATCGGGAATGAAGTTCTGGAGAAGAATATGGAGGAATGGGAGATCGATGAGAAGGCATACGAGATTGAATATCCGGTGAGGAAGATTGCGCATATGACAGAATACTTTATACTGGCAGTTGCGGTATCACTGCCGTTTTATGTATACGGCCTGCGGGGCTTTGGCCTTATGCTGGTGGCTGGGCTGATCTGCGTAGGCTTTGCCTGCGGGGATGAGTACCATCAGTCCTTTGTGGATGGGAGAGGTCCGTCCGTGAAGGACGTGGGAATCGACAGCATCGGAGTGTTCTTTGGAATCATGGCAGTGCGCATCTGCTGCTGGACGATATTGGCTCCTGTGCGGACGATGGAGCGGGAGCGCCGCCGATGGGAACGGAAAAGAGAGAGGCAGAGAGCGCGTGAAGAGGAGCAGCGGTACAGAAGGCGCGGCAACCGGAGAGAATATTAGAAGCAATTTTATAATGGGGAAGTGTAAGTCTCAAAAATCCATAGATTTTTGAGGCTTACTTTTATTATCTTATAGGATTAGGGTGTCAAAAGATTCTTTATAAACGAGTCTTTTGACACCCTAATCTGATATTGGAAATTCCTGAGTACAAGTCTGGCAGGTAGATTAAAAATAATTACTGAAACCCGAGTAAAAATTAACCAATAGACCCAAAATATAATTATACATCGTCAGAGTGTATCAGACCGTTTATTATGCCTGCCAGACCGTCGTATTTAACAGGCCCATGAATGGCCTGGTTCACTCCTGCGCATGATACAACTGAAAGAAGGGCGTATGCGTTGTCTGTATGCCAAAGGAGGCTATATATGGAACTAATAAAACTGTCAGGAATCCTGATTATTATCATTGGATTTGCGTTAAGACTGGATTCCATACTGATTATTCTAATTGCCGCAATTGTCACAGCATTGGTGGGAAACATGGGGGTGACCGGGCTTTTGGAGACGTTAGGAACCAGTTTTACTGCGAACCGGAATATGGCAATTTTCATTTTAATTATGCTGGTAACCGGAACTTTAGAGCGCAACGGTCTGAAGCCCGCAGCTGCCAGCCTGATCGGCAGGATTAAGAATGCATCTGCCGGGGCGGTCATAGGAGTTTATGGGATCATGAGGGGGATATTTGCCGCGTTTAATGTCAGCTTCGGCGGGGTTGCCGGGTTTGTAAGGCCAATCGTAATGCCCATGGCAATCGGCGCAGTTGAAGCACAGGGTAAGGAACCGGCAGAAGAGCACGTAGAGCAGTTAAAGGGAATGGCCTCCGGCATGGAGAATATTGCATGGTTTTTCTGCCAGGTGCTGTTTGTCGGGGGTTCGGGCGCCCTGCTGGTGCAGTCCACACTGGAAACCCTGGGATACCAGGTTTCCCTGCTTGATTTGGCAAAGGTAGAGATACCGGTCGGGATCTTTGCAATCATTACAGGGATTGTCTATTATTTTCTGAAAGACAGGAAATTGTACAAAAAATATTATGGGGATAAAAAGTAAGGAGGAAGGCGCATCATGACATTTTTTACAAGCCAGGACGTGGCACTGGGCACAAAACTCCTGGAAATCATCTATATAATTATGGGCCTTATTACTTTCTATACCGGAATCAAAAATGCATTGGATAAGGAGAATCCCTCCCGGTTCGGAACCGGGCTATTCTGGTGCGCCCTTGGAGCGGTGCTTGCGTTTGGACGCTGGATCCCGCCGGCTATAAACGGGGCACTGATTATCCTGATGACCATACCGGCCATCCTGAAAAAAGTAAAGATTGGAAATGTCGAACCACTGACAGAGGAATATACCAATGAAAAGTACCGGACCATCGGAATGAAAATCTTTATCCCGGCCCTGTCCATCGGTGTCTTTGCCATTATTTTTGCCGTCTTTCTCCCCGATCTTGGCGCAATCGTTGGAGTGGGTGCGGGCATTGTGGTGTCGGTTTTGATACTAATGCTTCTTTCCAGGGAGAACCGGCCTGGGGTTTTTCTGAGGGATTCAGAACGCCTCCTCTCAACGGTAGGGCCTTTAAGTATGCTGCCGATGCTCCTTGCAAGCCTGGGCGCGGTTTTTACCGAGGCAGGCGTAGGGGGTGTGATAGCCGGCCTCGTCGGCGGGGTGATTCCCGAGGGCAATGTAAATGCGGGAATTATAGTTTTTGCAGCCGGGATGGCATTGTTTACCATTATAATGGGAAATGCCTTTGCAGCCATTACAGTGATGACAGTTGGAATCGGCGCGCCCTTCGTCCTGCAATATGGTGCAGATCCTGCCGTCATAGGAATACTGGCATTGTCATGCGGATTCTGCGGTACACTCTGTACGCCGATGGCCGCAAATTTTAATGTGGTACCCGTGGCCATGCTGGACATGAAAGACCGTTTTGGCGTAATCAAATGCCAACTGCTGCCGGCCGTACTCATATTTGCGTTTCAGGTTTTCTATATGATTTTAATGAAATAAGGGTGAAAAATAAGAAGTGCAGGCTCTAAGAGCATTGGATTGATCCACAGGAAGGAAACGGTTATGCAGGACTACCGGAAAATAGAACGGGGCGCTATGATTGTCATAAAAGACTGGCTGCGCCTGAAACCATGGGAAAAACTAATGATTGTGACAAGCGAAAACCATCTGGAAGAGGCAAAAGTGCTGAGGCACTGTGCCCACAAACGGGCAAAGTCTGTAGATCTGATGGTGGTGGAAAGACGGGGGAAGCATGTAGGCGTATTTTTTGACCGCCACGAAAATGTATTTGATGGTTACCGGGCCGTAATCGGAGCTACAGACTATTCTCTTGTTACCACAAAGGCGGCTAAAAGGGCGATAAACAGGGGGAGCAAGTTCCTGTCCCTGCCTTTGGCCACCAATAACGAAAAATCAATGCTCTCATACCGTTTTATGGGGATGGACACAAAGAAGAGCAAAATGATGGCAGGTATTATCATGAAATATCTGAACTCCTCCTCTGTGATCCAGGTAAAGACGAAGAGGGGGACAGACCTAAAGCTGTATAAGAGAAACAGAACCGCGGGGTTTTTTAATGGAGTGGTGCGGGACGGCAAAGGATTTTCATCCGCCAGCATTGAAGTGTATGTTCCGATTGAAGAGACAAAGACGGAAGGGGTCATGATAGCGGATGGCTCACTGGGGTATATCGGAAGAGTGGAAGAGCCATTTAAGATATGTATAAAAGAGGGGCGCATCCAGGAGATGGAAATGAATTCCAGCGGACAGAAGCTGAAAGCATATATGGAGGAATTTAAAGACCCCGGAATTTATGTGGCGTCGGAATTGGGAATTGGCCTGAACTCCTATGCAAAGTGCAGGGGAAAATGTTATATTGAAGATGAGTCTGCCTATGGAACATTTCACATCGGTGTGGGGCGGAACATTGCCCTGGGCGGGGTACATGAGGCGAACGGGCATTTTGACCTGGTCGCGCATAAACCGGATATCTATGCGGACAACCGGATGATCATGGAACGGGGAAAGATCATTATACCGGAACCGCATATACTATAAAATTCCAAATAGAAGGAGGAAAGATATGAGAGTATTAATTACAGGATTTGACCCTTTCGGAGGGGCAAGCATCAATCCGGCCTATGAAGCCATAAAACTACTGCCGGATATCATTCGGGGCGCGGAAATAATTAAGATGGAAATCCCAACAGTTTTTTACAGGGAAGGTGAAATACTGGAGGAGGGAATCCGCAGGCACAGGCCCGATGCCGTAATCTGCATCGGACAAGCCGGAGGACGTTCCGGAATTTCTGTAGAGAAGGTGGCCATTAATCTGATCGAAGCCAGAATTCCGGACAATGACGGGCGGCAGCCTTTTGATGTGCCTGTCTGTGAAGATGGGGAGAACGCGTATTTTGCAACGGTTCCGGTGAAGGCGATGGTGGAGCGCATCCGGGGCAGAGGGATACCGGCAAAAATATCATATACAGCGGGAACCTATGTATGTAATGACGTAATGTACCGCCTGCTGTATATGATAGATAAGAAATATCCGGAGATCAGGGGAGGATTTATACACGTGCCATTTCTGCCGGAGCAGGTAACTGACCTGCCGGATGGGACGCCTAGCATGTCGGCTGAAACGATTGCCCGGGCCATTGAGGGGGCGGTGGAAGCAGTGGTGGAGAACCGGGAAGATGTCAAGACGATTATGGGGGAAACGCATTAAAGTTAAAAAACACTTTTAAGTATTGGGAGAAGGGGGATAAGAACAAGTGGACAAGCCTGCCTCAACTTCCCAACCTCTTACGCATGAGGGGCATGCACACTTTGGCTATGTTCATAGGCGAGCCTCAGACAGCGGAAAGCTGATATGAAAGGCCGTACCCTCCCCAGTCTGTGATTCAACGGATATAGTTCCCCCATATTCTTCTATGCTGATCTTTGTAAAATAAAGCCCAAGCCCGCGCAGCCCGGGATTTCTTTTCGTACTGAATTCATAATTGAAGATCAGGGGAAGGTGAACCGGGTCAATTCCTTCTCCGCTGTCTTTGAACGTAATCTCTGCCGAATCCTTCGTATATGCGGCAGAGAGTGTCATAGATCCCTCCATAGGCGTATGTTCGGTGGCATTCATAACCAGATTCTCAAAAGCCCGGAACAGATTTACCCTGTGGCAGTATATAGTGCATGTCTGCGGGGGCAGTTTAAGATGGTAGTAGATGCCGTTTGCATCGGCGTAAGGCAGGGGTTCTGTGTACACATACCGGAGAAATTCACTGCAGTCCAGAAGGTCAGCAGAACCTGATCTGCCTGATGCGAATGATCCAGATACTGCCCCGGACATAGAAAGCCCGGATGTACAGCCTCCCGTTCCTGACCAGGAAGATCCGGATGCGGAGAACGGTCAGGCAGGCGGAACACCATCCGTCAAACCACCGTCTGATGGACAGGGAGGGCCAAATTGGGGAGAGGGTGACAACCAGGAAGAAGCCTCTGACAAGGCATCTTGCAGGTGCAGAAAGTTTGTAGTATATTGATACATTGAGGAGCATACTACAAGCTTCCCTGCACCTGTATAGTGTTTCTGAAGCCTTTTATGGGTTTAATAGCATTTCTTGCATGGCGTAAATCCCATGCTTTCTGCTTCAGATACTGTTACCTGCTGTGGATTATTCATGCCACTGCACGACGGATTACTGTGATATTTACTTCCGCTTTGTGGAATCCATACCATTTGTTCTTGTGGGACTTGATTTGCCTGCGAAGATTCTTGAGCGGCAGCTTCCTCTGCTATCCGTTCCTCTTCAGCTTTTTGGGCGGCAGCCTCTGCTGCTATTCGTTCCTCCTCTGCCTTTTTAGCAGCTTCTTCTTCAGCTTTCTTAGCGGCTTCTTCCTTAGCCTTTTTAGCAGCCTCCTCTTCAGCTTTCTTAGCGGCTTCCTCTTCTGCCTTTTTAGCAGCCTCCGTCTCAGCTTTTTCTTGAGCTTCTTTTACCGCAAGTGCATCCTTGTCCTCTACAGTAATAGTTATGGTATTGCTTTTTATATCACCACATAGCACGTACATAGTGTAACTTCCAGATTCCTCAGTGGTAAATAGTAGGTTATCGCCATCCTTTTTTAATTCCCCACCAGAAGTTTCGCATTCAATGTCTTTTAGATCAGCATTGGAGGGAGTGGTCTTAACATCTACGGGAATTGCTGTGTTTATATCGTACCTATTATTTTCATCTGCTGAGAGAACAATAGTTTCTAATTTATTATCCCTTGTAAACAGAGTGCAAATGCCACCGAGTACAAATAATACAATAAAGACTGTTAAACATCCTCTCCCTTTCTTTTTCTTTGGCTCTTCAGGGAGCAGACTTTCTTTCTTCTTAATAAAACGGATATTATAGATTTTTTTACTGGAATCTTTTGGGGAAGAGGTCTTTCTTTTAGATACCCTGCTTCCAGGAAGGCCAATGACTGGAGTCCGTTTTCCTTTAGATTTACCCTTGTAATGCACACCTTTCGTTCTATCAGTTCTGGTTTTGCTATTTTTGTAAGAATCGATTTTTACATCAGGAGCGGTTTTTTTACTTTTCCGAAATGCGAGTCCCATTTGCGTAACTCCCCCTTTTCCTTTGTATTTATTAGGATATATACTACATAATATATGAAGCCTCCAGGCGTGATAATTGTTACTGTCTATGCAAGATAAGTGATACAATCAATATAGTTTTTTAATTTACGCGACTTATTTTATACTTGCGTCTTACATTAAACTACTTCTATTATATACGATTATATGGTAAATGGAAATAATAGTATTGGGGAGTCCAAGTAACTAATGTGAAAATCTGTAAGCATTCTAAGAAGCTTCGTTATAGTTAACACGTTTATCGAAATTATATTTGTATAGAATTACTACATTATAAACTGCAAAAATTTTACTCAATTATTCATTTAAGCCCGATAACTGAAAATTGATTTTCTTTTTCTTTTTTGTATGATAAACTTATATTATAAAAATACAACGGTGTATCATAGGAGGAAAAAATATGAAAGAGTATCCTAAGTTTAAGGCGGCAGCGGTACAGGCAGCGCCGGTACTGCTGAATCTGGAGGCAACGGTAAAGAAGACATGTGATTTTATCGACGAGGCAGGTAAAAACGGAGCGAAACTTATTAATTTTCCGGAGGCTTGGATTCCTGGATACCCCTACTGGGTCTGGATGGACGGACCGGATTATGGGATGAAGTATTTTGTTGAGTTTTATAATAATGCGGTGGAGATTCCCGGAAAGAGTGTCCAGGAGATTAGTGAGGCGGCTAAGAGAAATAAGATGTATGTTTGTGTTTCCGTAACGGAACGGGAGGGCGGCTCCTTGTATCTGACTCAGCTTTGGTTTAATCCGAATGGCGATCTTATAGGAAAGCATCGTAAGAATAAGGCTACCAGCCAGGAAAAAACAATCTGGGGCGACGGGGACGGAAGCCTGATGCCGGTATTTCACACGGAGTATGGAAATATGGGCGGGCTGCAGTGCTGGGAGCATTTTATTCCTTTGAATGTAGCGGCTATGGGCGGTCAGTACGAACAGATCCATTGTGGTTCCTGGCCCATTGCCATGTGGGATCCCAATAATATGTTTGCAACCGAACAGACACATGCGGCAGCGACTTATTATGCGGTTACTAATCAGGTCTTTTATCTGCTTGCGTCTATGATCTGGACTGAGGATCAGGCCGACCGCATCTGTGAGACAGATGCACACAGAGCAACGATGAAGCTGGGATACGGTATGACCAAGATTATAGCTCCGAACGGTACCGATATCGGGACACACCTGGAGCCGGATGAGGAAGGAATATGCTATGCGGATATTGATCTGGGCGCTTATATATCAGGACGTTATATCATAGATACCGCAGGGACGTATTCCACACCGGGCTATCTGCGTATGACCCTCGATAAATCTGTACATAAGGCGGTAAATATTGTGGGGGATGTGGAACAGAAGGTGATACCTTATAACGAAATTCAGTTTGATGAATTAAAGTAATATAGTGATAATCAATGCAGGATATTTTCAGAGCGGAAATATCCTGCATTTTATATAAATGGGGATTGCCTATGAAGAAGCGGCTAAAAGATTATTTTCCGCAGATCAGGACACGGGAGGAGGTGATGAACGATATACGAATCAGTCCTGTGTCAGCTTATCAGTTTGATCAGTGGAGGAGGAACTTCAGGAAGAATTCCTGGATTTCTGCACCGGAGCCAGGGGTGTTAAAATAACTTACGACTCTTTTTTTAGGAAATTATGAACCCTGAATTACATGAGGAATGTTTGGAAGGATTGTTATCCTTACTGCTCGAACAGAAAGTAAAGATTCATCAATTACTGCCTCATGAGTCAGCAAGAATTGCAGATGAATATGCTTCGGGAGTATGTTTTAATTCCACTTGACATTTTTAGTTAGTCCCTCAGAAAAATAGGTTGCTTTTTTGAATACGGCGTCATACAATTAGACAAAGGATACAGGTCAGGATCAGGAGGAGATGGGAATGAAAGAAATACAGAGAATGTCTATAACAGACGCGGTAGTTGAGAATATTAAGGAGCTGATAGAGTCGCAGGCATATAAAGTAGGGGCAAAGCTTCCTACGGAGGCGCAGCTGTGTGAGGAACTGAAGGTCAGCAGGACAAGCGTCCGGGAAGCGTTTCGGGTACTTCAGGCATTGGGGTATGTAGAAAATAAGATGGGAAGAGGGGCGTTCGTAGCAGATTATAAGAAGGCGCGCAACGAAAAAGAACCCTGGTATGAGGTACAAAATGCCCAATTTCGTGATTTTATGGAGACTCGTATGGCAATTGAGACTTTATCAGTCAGGCTGGCGGTAGAACGCGCTGGAGAAAAGCAGTTTAAAGAACTAAAAGAAATCCACAAATTATTTGTACAGGCAAACGAAAGCCGGGATATGGTAAGAATGATTATGCTTGATGAATTGTTCCATACGAAGATTATTGCATGTACGGGTAACCCACTGCTTATTAATATTAATAAACAGCTCCTAGAAAAGTTTAGAATTTACAGAGGAGACTCATTTACCGATAAAACGGTTTATAAAAATGCTGTAGAGCCGCATGAGAGGATATTGTTCTGCTTTGAAACTAAAAATGCAGCATTAGCCGTAGAAGAGATGAGGAAACATCTGGAAATTACAGAAAGGGATATGGGACTTATACACAGCAGAAAGAAAGAGGATTAATCTTAGCGGACATGTTTTTAAAGAAAATGCTTGACTTATGCAGGTATTATGGTATGATGAAAACACGGATGTATGATTGTATGATGTCACATTAAAAAACAAAAAGTTGTATAGGAAATATTTTGTGAAGCGTAGTTTGTCATATAGAGCATGACGGCGGCTTTACACAGATACGCAATGGCGTATTTGAACAGGAGGCAGGTATGAAAGAAATAAAAGGAATTATTCCTCCCGTTATTACTCCATTCAAACATAATGGCAGTATTGATGAGACGCTGGCAGCAAAAGAAATGAAATACACTGTCAGTGCCGGTGTCCACGGGATCAGCATAGGTGGAAGTACGGGGGAAGGCCCTGTATTAAGAGATGAAGAACTAAAATTACTGGTTACGATTGCAAGAGAGCAGGCAGGCCCGGAGCTTCCGGTGGTGTGCGGCGTTATGAGGACATGTACGCGGGATGCTGTAGCGGCTGGTCTTGCGGCAAAGGAAGCCGGGGCGGATGCTGTAATGGTTACTCCCACGGCGTATAATGTCTTAGTTCCGGACGAAGAAGGTATGTTTGACTTTTATCATACCATATCAAAGGAAGTACAGCTTCCGGTTATTATTTATAATGTGATTCCCCAAAATACGATTACACCGTGTTTGTTTAAGCGCTTGTTGGACGAGACGGAATATGTAAGGGGGATTAAGCAAAGTGTGGGGAGTGTTCCGGCATTATATGCCATGCGGATGATGTGCAAAGACAGAGGCATGATTTACGCTGCCACGGATGATATGCTGTATACCTGCTATGATCTTGGAGCTGACGGGGCTATATCGGCAATATTGGCAGTATTTCCGGAACTGTGCGTGGAAATGTGGGACTCTTATCAGAGTGGCAGACATGCGCGTTCCAAAGAAATTCAGGATCAACTCTATGAATGCTGGCAGAGCATTGCAGGCAATCAGTTTCCAATCCGCCTGAAATATGCTCTCCAGGTGATGGGACGCGATCCGGGTGCATGCAGAAGCCCTATTGTGCATTTAGATGCAGGCGAAAAAAAGAGAATAGAGTTAGCATTTGAGAAGATATGTAAGTAATAATGCAGAAAGCTGAGGTCTGGTCATGACTTTAGCTTTCTTTTTTTATACCATAAAAATTCTTACTAGTTATTTTTGACAGAAAACAACCAAAAATTGTGCGAAACAACCAAAAATTAATAACATGTAAAGAATGTGTTGACAAAATTATACAAAGGCATTATATTGATTTTAGACATCGTACAATAGTATATCGTACAAAATGATAATGGAGGATAGGAAAATGAAGTTTACAAAAAAGTATGGAAAGATTTTATTACCATTAATTACCCCCTATACGGAAAATGAAGAGGTAGATTATCATAGGTATGCTGAGCTGATTGAGTATCTGATAGAAAATGATCTTTGTGATTCCCTGATTGTCACAGGGACTACGGGGGAGGCTTCCCTGCTTACATTTGAAGAAAGAGTGGGACTGATGAGAACAGCCGTAGAAGCTTCAGCCGGTAGAAAACCAGTCATCGCCGGTACAGGCTGTGCCTCAACGAAGGAGACAATTGAACTGACCAGGGAAGCAGAGGCTTTGGGGATTGATTTGGTGATGGTAGTATGCCCCTATTATAATAAGCCCACGCAGGAAGGAATCTACCAACACTATAAAAATCTGGCTGAAAGCACAGATATCCAAATTCTGCTTTACAACATACCAATTTTTGTTGGTGTAAATATCGAGGCGCAGACAGTTAAAGAACTGGCAAAGATAGACCGGATTATCGGCATAAAAGATGAAGCAGGCATTAACCCAACACAGGTTACTGATTATTTTTTGGCAGTAAAAGATGTGAACCCAGATTTTGTAGTATTTAATGGGGATGATATCATGCTTCTCCCCACGATTGTACAAGGCGCTATGGGACTCGTAAGCGGCGGGGCACATATTTTTGGACATGAGATCCGGGCCATTTTCGAAGCGTTTGACAAGGGGGAGAATGAAAAGGCAAAAGAGCTTTTTACTCCAATTTACCGTTTCTGCAAATCAACGGGACAGAACGGAAGGATTTTGCCAAACTCCATCCTGAGGCCGGCTATAGAACTGGTAACAGGAATCAAGCTGGGACCTGCCAGGGGACCGCTTGCACCGGCCACGAAGGAGGAGATGGAAGTAACTGCCGGTATCCTGAAAGAAATAGGAAAACTGTAAAACCAGAGAAGAGAAAAGGGAGGTGTTAGCGAATGAAACCGGAGAGGAAAAAGCGTTTATTAAACAATGATTTATTCCTTGGCTATTTATTTCTGCTGCCGACATTCATATGTCTTGGATGCCTGATCTTATTTCCGGTATTACAGACAATAAAGCAAAGTTTTTTCGACACAAACTACATAACCGGAAATAATAACTTTATCGGTCTTGGCAATTATCTTGATGTATTACAGGACGGGGTGTTTCTGAAAGCATTAAAGATTGATGTCATATGGACGTTGGGAAGTGTAGCATTCCAGATGCTGTTAGGGCTGCTAACCGCACTGCTTATAAGCAAAGATACGAGGATGAATAAGATCATACGCTCCATACTGCTGACACCTTATGTTATTCCAATCATTTCATTGGTTCTGCTTTTTCAGTGGATGTTGAATGATACATATGGCATACTGACAAATTTCTTCGTGAATATCGGCGTTCTGGAGCAGGGAGGCTCTCTTCTGGCAAGCCCTGTGACAGCACTGCCTACTGTGATTGCAGTCAATGTGCTGAGATCGTTTCCTTTCTGTATGGTGAATTACCTGGGAGGAATTCAGGCAATATCACAGGATCAGTTTGAAGCAGCCATGATAGACGGGGCAAATAGCTGGCAGAAATTCAGGTATATTACCTTACCGTCTTTAAAGCCGATTACTTATAGCTTACTAGTCCTGCGTATGATATGGGAGTTTAATGCATTTGACATGATTTATCTGATGACAGCGGGGGGACCGGCGCAGTCAACACAGCATCTGCCTATTTTAATATATACGGAAGCAGTGGGAATGTTTAACTTTGGAAGGGCTTCTGCAATGTCTATTCTCATGGGAATCATATTAATCGTGATGATTGTACTTTTTTCCAGAATCAGTAAAGGAAAGGAGAAAGGCAGATAAATGAACAGGATAGGAAAAATTTTAAAAGCAGTTGGAATATTGTTATTGCTGGCAATCGTGGTTGTCCCGTTTGCATGGATGCTGATTTCTTCATTTACGCCGGCAGAATCACTTTTTACGAAAAATCCCTCTTTCATCCCCAAAGGGTTCTGGACAGGATGGTATAAAAATGTATTTGTAAGCAGCAACGTCCCCAGATATTTTCTGAACAGCATCATCGTATCTTCTGCGGTCATGGTGATAACAGTGGTGGTGGCATCACTGGGAGCATATAGTCTGACAAGGTTCAGATATAAGGGGAGAGAACTTTTATCACATATAATCCTTTGTACATACATCTTTCCGCCAATCTTACTTATGCTGCCACTTAACACTATTTTAACAAAATTAGATCTGGTGGATACATTTGCAGGAATAATACTTGCTCATTTAACAATTACAATACCTTTAGGAATCTGGATGATGCGGTCATTTTTTGCAGTCATACCAATTGAACTTGAAGAAGCTGGCATGATTGACGGTTTAAGTAAGATCGGTGTATTCAGAAAAATTTCAATCCCCATGTCGGGGACAGCTATTTTTTCGATAGGACTTTTTTCTTTTATACAGTCTTGGAATGAATATTTATATTCAAGTGTGTTCCTAATCAGTACGAACCGGAAAACACTGCCAATTGGAATCCGGGAATTTATTGCGCATTACGATATCCGCTGGGGAGAGATTATGGCAACTTCTGTGTTGATCAGCATTCCTGTAATTATTATATTCATTTCGATTCAGCGGTATTTTATCGCTGGGCTGACAGCAGGGGCGGTGAAGGAGTGAAAATGGAGAAGAAATACGATATTATCGTATCGGGTGCTGGGCCGGCTGGATTTTGTGCCGCAGTTTCAGCGGCCAGGATGGGAATGAAAGTCTTATTGATTGAGGAATCTGATTCTATTTTAGGAAATATTACGGCTGGACCGCTGGAAGCAATTATGACATTTCATGATGGTAAAAGCCAAGTCGTCAAAGGGATTGCACAGGAATTTGTGGAGAACTGCATCTCGGATGGGGGGTGCGCAGGACACGTTAAAGATACGGCTGGTTATGCAGAGACAATTACGCCGTTTGCACCTGAAATCTGTAAATATGCAGGGTACAAAATGCTGAGGGAGGCTGGGGTAAAGCTGCTTATGCAGACGCAGATCCTGGAATGCTCTCTTGAAGATCGGAGAATTGTATCTGTAAAGGTATTTAGTAAATCAAAATATCAACGATACGGGGCAGCAGGTTTCGTTGACTGCACCGGTGATGGTGATCTTGCTGCACTGGCGGGATGTACGTATGAATTTGGAGACAGTGAGGGCAGGGCGCAGCCGTTGACCAGTATGCTGCAGCTTGGCGGCGTAGACACAGGCAGGCTGGAGAAAATGGTGCGGATGCATCCGGAAGAGTTCTGCTTTTTTTCGAAAACACCGTTTATGGACATGCTGGACATGGCAAAAGAGAAGGAAAGGCAGAATCTGCATCTATGGGGGTTCAGGTCACTGCTTAAGGAGGGATACGAGTCGGGGGCACTTTCTCTGAAAAGGACAGAGATGCATGCAATGACAGGATTCTACCCGGGCGAGATGATTCTAAATTTTACCAGGGTTGAGGCAAATCCCCTGGATATGGAGGAGAGAAGTGCTGCGCAGGCTGAGGCCGTGATACAGGCATATGAATTGTGGAAATGGTTAAAGGAGAGCCAGGAGGCATTTCGTGATTCGTGGATCATAAAAACTGGCAGGATAGGAATACGTGAAGGCAGACGGATTACAGGGTATCACCGCATTACAAAAGAAGAGCTGGAGGCTGGTGGAAGGGATCTGCATCCGGCAGCTATGGGAGCGTTTCCGATGGATTTACACAGCCCGGGCGGTTCATCTATGGAGGTCTACCCAGTAAGCCACGGGTATCGGATTCCAATGGAAAGTTTAATTTCTAGAGATTTAGATAACCTGATGATGGCGGGCAGGTGTATCTGCTGTACACATGAGGCACAGGGATCCTTAAGAATTACTGCAACAGCGATGGCAACGGGACAGGCAGCCGGTATTTGTGCGGCATTGGCAGTGAAAAGTCATAAAAACTGTATAGAAGTAGATTATGAAGAAGTGAAAAAGGAGCTGCTGAGGCAGGGAATGGTGATCGAATAGCTGAGGCGCATGGTAATTAAGGAGGTTTATGGTATGAAAAGGTTATGTTCTTTATTATTAGTTTTAGTAATGCTTTTTACTATGGCGGGATGTTCCAAAGGAAGTGAAAGTAATGATAATGCGAAAGGGGATAAGCCACAGGGCGATAATCCCATCGAACTTACTATGTGGACGATGCATACGACAGAGGCTATGATCGATACACTGAATGCACAGGTGAAGGCTTTTGAGAGCCAGAACCCGGATATTAAAATTAAAATCGAGACACTGACCTATGATGTTGTCTATCAGCGCATGATGGCTGGTATGAATTCGGATACAATGCCGAATATCTTCAACGGCATAGAGGGGCATATTGCCTTTATGCAGTCTAAGGATGCACTGGCAGATGTTTCAGATATCATAGATGCAAAAGGAGGAAGAGATGCTTTTGTAGAAAAATATCTGGACTGGGTTACGAAAGAAGATGTCGTATATGCAGTTCCGGATTGGGCTTTATATCAGGGCGTGTGGTACAGAAAAGACCTCTTCGAAGAAAATAATATAGAAATCCCAAAAACCTGGGAAGAATTAAGCGCTGCTGCGGCAAAACTGACGCAGGATACAGATGGGGACGGAAAAACGGATATATATGGGATGTGTATACCGATGGACCGTAATATGGTGGCACAGCAGACATACTCTCAGTTTTTATACAGTAATGGTGTGAATATTTTCAACATGGACACAGGCGCATACGAATTTGGTGATAAAAAAGAGGAAGCAGTACAGGCTCTAGACACGATGATGCAGATCTACCATGAATCATCTCCGGAAGGATCTGTCAACTGGTCCTGGACAGATTTCCGTACAGCTTTGGCCAAAGGTGAAATAGCTATGACTAGCGAATGGGGAGCAGTTGTTGCTATAGCAGCGGAACAGAATCCTGAAATGCTGGATAATTTATCCGTGTTCCCATTTCCAGGGCAGGATGCTTCAACGTATAATCAGAATGCCAGCTTTGGCGGTGCCTACTATATGGCAATCGGAAAATCGACGGATGAAAAAATAGAGGCTTCCAAAAAATTTGTGGAATTCCTTTTTGAAACGGATAATGTGGCCGAGCGTGCTAACAGCAGGCCGATCTATGCACTGCCTGCATTGAAGGAAGCGTTTGAAAGTGATACCTATAAAAACAATGAAATGGTCCGTAAGTTCTCCAAAGAAATGGACGACATTTTTGAGAATATCATCCCATATGAGGAAAGAAGCGGATTTGAAGCAGGGCTTACAAATTCCGCTGGCCAGATTGAGTCATCGAACCTTATGGGGGATGCGATCCAAAATGTTGTGTTAAATGGCTGGACAACGCAAGAGGCTGTAGACTATATGGATGAAAAGCTTCAGGAAATTATTACGAATTGTAAAGAGATGAAATGATGGCGTACAGGCTGCCATTCTGATATGCTCCCTTCAGGTAGACAAGTGAGATAATAAAGTCACTTGATACTTGGAGGGGAGCATTTTAATGTTAAGAAAATTATGCGTATAAGAAAAGATATTTGCAGTAAAAAGATATCTGAATGGACTAACGACAATAGTTGGTAATAATCACTGAAAAAAAGTAGAGCAGGGAAGTAAGAAAATGGCAGGACAACTGAGCCACTATGCAGTAAGCATAAATGCGTACTGACAAGTTAATTCTGCATCTTGAAATACTGTAGATAACAAGGTATGATATCCTGACTTTTGCAAAAAAAGAGAATGAGTTTTTAAAGTGTAGTTAGATATTCAGAAAGCGTAGAATAAATAAAAAGTGTGTATTGTGTTAAAGTGTGACAAAATAAGCTGTTTTGAAAAAATATCGATTTTACTATTCGAACTTGCGTTACTCAATCCGTTATACTTTATAATAACGATTTTTATGGGGACGGGACAGGAAATTATACGAATCTGCAATTAAAAAGCCCTGCTATTTCGCAAGGCTTTTCATAACATTTTTAACTACTTCCTGACGAAGCCCTTCATCGGGTTCGGCAGAGGCTTTATAGTCGGCATACCTCGCGGTAATGTAGAGGTAATCTGAAAGCCGGTTGATATACTGCATAGCCTTGCTGTCTGCGCCATAGTTCTGGGCTACTTTGCGGAAACGGCGTTCTGCCCTTCTGGCAACAGCCCTGGCAACATCCAGCCTTGCGGACAGTTCACATCCGCCATAAAGTACGAATTCCTTAGCACGCGGAAATAGGCCCTCTAGCCGGTCAATCTCTTCTTCCAGCATAAATGTCTCTTCTTTTGTAAAGCGGTAATCCAGGTTACGCGGATCTGCAATCCCAGCCATCATTTGAATCAGCGCTTTTTGAATCTGTGAAAGACGGTCTTGCAGAGGCTGGCTGGCAATGACTTTGGCCAGACCGATATGGCTGCTCAACTCATCGATTGTCCCCAGCAGTTCTATACGGTCGTCTGATTTGGAGACACTCACTCCATTCATAAGAGAAGTCTTTCCGGTATCTCCGTTTTTGGTATAAATTTTCATGGTTTTCTCCCCTTTTATTCATATAGAGTAACAGTTCAGACAGGCTTGAACTGTTACCATATTGATGCGGTCCGGCGCAGCGTTTAAAGCTGCAGCCTATTTAAAAGCCAGTTTTTTGACGGCGCGGGCGCTGTTTGCCCCCAGTTTCCTGCACTGCGTCGGGGTGGCATTCTGGTAACTCTCGGTATTGCGGCCTTTTGGAAGGCCCCGCATCTGCATGGCAATCCCTTTTCCCGAGATACCGACTCCGGAACCAAGCATGGAGTCCTTGGCAGCGTTCCATGCCAGTTCGTCAAGCAAAGCGTTTTCCATTTCCTTTATTTCATAAAATACCCCTTCTTCTTCAATACCGGCACAGACATCCCTGAGAGAGGCGGCATCCGGGTTATTAACATATATGAAAATAGAAGGTCTTTTTATTATCATTTTTCTTCTCCTGCATACGAAAGTACTGGTGCATTGTCTCATTGATATTCAGCCTGATAGCTAGACTAAATTTCCAGATCCAGTATGTAAAAAGCCTCTGAAAATTTATACTGCGCGATTAGGCTAAATCTCAATGTTCCAGTACACGAGTCCGGTGGCTACGGCATTGCGCGGTCCTTCTGTGCCGCGGATATTTCCCCGGCCGCATACGATACGGTAATCGGCGAATTCTTCCATCAGCATTTCAGGGATCTCAAAGTCTTCGGCAGAACCTCCGACCAGTACTACATTAGAAATATTCTTTAAATCATGGTTCGGAGCAACTTTTCTCAGGGCGCGGAACGCATTTGTGACAAAAACTTTCTTTTTAGCATCGCGGCGAACCTGGACAATCTTTTCCATCGGAATATCCTGCTCTATGCGGATAAATCCATCTTCTGCCAGCAGGATAACCCGTCCATAGAAGCGGGGGTCAATGGAATCCTCCACAAAGGTCATCTGCCCGTTTTCCATCCGCATGTGAAACAGGCTTTCCACCTTGGCAAGAGGGTATTTTTTAATCTGTTCCGCCATATGCCTGTCGCCCAGGCCCAGCTCGGTTTCGATCAGCATGGAAACAAGTTCCCCGGCTCCTGCCTGATGGGTCATGGTAACCTGTCCCTCGCTGGAAATGACTGCGGCATCGGTAGAACCTCCGCCCATATCCAGAATGGCAAGGGGCAGCTGGGTGCCCGGGGTTGTAAGGGCTCCGAGGCTTGCCATCACCGCTTCCACGCCGGCTACTTTTACATCTGTTCCGAGTTCCAGTTTTAGTTTTTCGGCGATTTCCTTCATAGGAAGGCGGCTTGTCTTTACCATGGCGGCGATGCCAACTGCCTTTTCCAGGCAAGTCTCCCCTGCCAGAGCGCCGGAGATCAGAACCGGGGCCAGAGTGTCAACGGCCAGTACATCTGTAATATGGATATCCGCTTCCGGGGTATGATCCAGATTCCCCATGCCCTGCCTGATACGGGCAAACATATTGCCCACGTTGGTGTCCGGCTGCCCGCTGATATCATGGATACTTCCTGCCTCAGACACCGCATGCATGATCTTCGCCGCTCCTTCATCCAGATTCACGGAGGTGCTGTGCTCTGCATCCAGATAAATCTCTCCGGCGGGGAGTACATTTTCACGCACATTTCCGCCCGGAGTCTTCAGCACCACGGCACTGCGCTTTCCAATCAGGCTCTTGGCGATTGGGGTGACAGTGCGGGTCTCCTCAGCATTCAGCTTCAGAAGAGTGGCAATACCATAGGGATTAGATAGCATCCGCACAGTCTGTCCGGGAAGCGCCACCTCGATTGCAGCCATAACTTTGTCCGGGAGTTTGTCGATATGCGCAACTTCATCAATGATCGGCAGCTTTTTGCGCAGCCGGTTCTCTACCAGAACAGCTTCGTCTGCCTGCAGGATCACTCCCACAATATCGAGCGTATCGGCAGCCTGATTCAGAATTGCGGCCACCTCCTCATAAGAATAGGTTTGGGGAGCCGCGACAATATATTGTGTACCGGGTATCCCGCGGGACAGGTTCTCAATCAGGAGAATCTCCCCTACTGCCTGTCCGGCTCCTGCAGGAGTGGAAGGATTGTGCCCGATCATGGAGGAATCCGTTATGATAGTCTCTGTCAAAGTCTCCATCGCAGTATCACCGATCACGGGCGCGGACTCGTTCAGCCGGATTAGGGAAATGTCGCTGATCTCCCTTCCGATCCTGCCCATGGCCTGCTTCAGAGCCGCTTTGATGGCATGGGTATTCGCGACAGTTCCCTTCGTCCCGGTGGTGGGGCAGGAGGCGCTTGTCAGAAAGTGAATCGTGCCGTCGGACGCACTTTCCCCGACGCAGACTTCAGTTGTAGAATTCCCAATGTCAACTCCAGCGATATAACTCAAAGCAGAATCCCTCTTTTCTCATAGACTTCTGCGGCCTCCATAACGAGGCGCGCACAGTTTCTTGCGTTATATTTTTCAAGAAGCTCCTGTGCCATCAGGACCAGTTCTAACTTTGTAGAACGGTTGGGGCGCAGTTTATCATACATTTTCAAAATCACATCATCCGGCACATCGACCAGCTCGGCCGCGCGCTCAAAATTCTTTTCCATGGGATCATTGCCGGCCTCCCGGGCAACCTGTCCCTGTGCTTTTAACACCTCTTTTGATATCTTGATGTCATCGGCGGAAACGCGGTTTTTCATCACTTCATCCAGCGTAATATCAGTCAGCTTTTTACCGGTCCTGGATGTAATCTTTTCTTTTTCGTGTTCTCCTAATGGGTATTGCATCTACTTTACCTCCCATTCGATTATTCCGACTTCAGGGTCCAGCTGTTCCGTCTCGGCTATGTGCATCAGGGCAGCCTTGACCTGGTATTTAGGACGGGACATTGGATCGTTGGTGCAGGGGATGGGAACAACCTGTTCCCCTTTTACATATTTGGCGGCATTTTTACCGATCTTTCTGTAAGTGTCCAGATCCATCAGAGGCGCCTGGGGGAAAAGCTCCAGATTGGAGAGCGGGTACAAATCCTTCTGGTGGATGACGGTGGTTCCTTTTGACTGGATACCGATGCCAATGCCGGAGCCGGACAGTTTTGCGGCCTCCAGGGCCATGAAACATACATCCGAGGTGTCCAGGATCTTTACTACCCTTGGCACCATGCCTTCCTCTTCAATCCCTGCCTTCACGTTCTTCAATACATCGTCCAGCGGGATGCCGCAGATCGTCTTCAAAATTTCTTTTTGAAATGCGGCGCCGACCCCGATTACAACTTCTTTGGGGTCTGACCCCTTTGCAGCCCTTGGGTAAGACGCATAGGATGTCTTTACTTCATTGATTCTTTCGCGTCCTGCCATAGAGGGCACGGCAGCCGGTGCAGGCGCGGCGTCCTTTTTCTGCTTTATCTCGGCGAGGACAGCATCTGTTATCTGTTTTATTAAATCTTCATTCATCTGCATGCTCTTTCCTCCTATATATCCCGCGGATTGATAATATGAGGAATCTTCTTGATTTCCTCCCAGCGTTCGCCCTCGACACGGTAGCCAGTACCGGGACCCATGTAGTCATTCGGTGTATTAACGCCGGAGAGCACATGGAAATCTTTGTCCAGGATCGCAGCGGTCTGCATATAGTCACCGGCAACGCGTTGCTTCAGCATATTCAGGACGCTCTCCGCAAGATCCTGATAGCCGGATTCTGCAAGGGCCTTTACCACATCCACGCCGGTAATGCCGCGCTTGAGTACGTCCTCGGCAGACATCAGGTCTGCAGTTACATCCCGGGGGAGCGTGTCTTTACTTCCGTGGGCATAGGTGACCGCCTCCACCTGTTCGTCGGAGACAGGCGTAAGCCCCAGCTGTTTGAACACGGCCTGTACGGCCTTTCCGGCCTTGCGTCTGACCTGAATGACTTCTTCCTCTGTGACTGGCCGGAGTCCGCCGTCAACCTGCATATCTCTCTGCAGGACGTTATAATCATCAAAATCCTCTGCATCAAAGTTAGAACCCGCAAACATATTATCGTAGTTGGGCTCCGCCGCATAGCCGGAAAATATAAAATCGGTTCCCGGCAGGAACTGCAGCATAGTTCTTGCGGTTCTGCGCATGTCCGAATTGGAAAAACTCTGGTCATTGGAAGATGCACATTCCAGGCCGAGCAGTGCGGCAACCAGGTTCTCGCTCATTACTTCCCGGATTCCTCCCGGAACAGCTCCGGGTACTCCGATACAGCTGACAGAGCCATTCTGGATCCCCTGGCTTCCGGCTCCTTTTGTGGCGTAAAGACAGCGGCATTCCAGGTACAGCATGGACTTTTTCTCACTGTTTCCCATCAGCACCTCGGAGCCGGAGCCGGAAGTAAAGCGGACTTTCAGGCCGCGGGAAGCGTATGCCGAGTTCAAAAATGCTTTGGAGTAAGGGGTATCGTCCCCGTCAATAAATACTTTTTCCGTCCCATACACTGAAAGTGTCTCCGCATATGTAGTCAGTCCTCTGATACCAAGTTCCAGCTCGGTGGCCTCCTCGGCGGAGCACTGCGTCAGAACACCGGGACGTCCGGCCTGGGATCCGATCAGGAGCGCCATGGCGCTTAAGGGTGCATATCTGGCAACGCCCATGGTGGTCTCTTCCTCTGCAAATCCTCTCAGGGCGCCTTCTGCGGCGTCCGCTGCGATCTGAACCGGATCGTCCTTCAGATTGGTAATATGAGCCTGATTGCCGGGAGTTCTGCGCGCGCGCATCTTCTGCATTCCCATCATCAGCTCTACAACGTTTAAGCAGTTCAGAACCTCAACCATCTTGGCGGGGGTGATACCGCTTACGATCTCCAGAATCTCTTTTCTGGAAACATGGATGTCCACAATCATTCTGGCAATATCTAAGGATGGAATAGTCATAGACATCTCGGCTCTCTGGATGCTGATGGCATAATCCGCGATAAACTGGTCTATAAAATCGAAATTTTCTCTTTTCTTTCCGTCCAGTTCTATAATTCTGCCATTTTCAATCTTAATGGAAGGCTTGGGATCATACGGGCTGTTCATCGCTGCAAAACCCATCTCCGGCCATTCGTTAATATAACCGTCCATATTAACCGGACGGCGGTCCAGTGTTTCAATACGTTTTGATCTCTTCATTTTTCTTTTCTCCTAAGGAATTAGAATCCAGATAATGTCTTTATTATACAACAATCACAGGGAAATAGCAACGTATTATTCCTAGAAGTCAACCAAAAGCCACAAAAATATGCGGGAGAATCCACAACAAACAACAATGGGGGCGCAAAATGAAGGGATAGCCGAAAGCCTGCCAAATGCACATATGCCGCTCTTCACAGCGGCATATGTGCATTTGGCAGGCTTTCGGCTATCCCTTCATTTTGCTGGGGGCATCAAATCGGTAGTTAGGGGCGCTTGTTGGGATGGTTCTGTAAACGGGGCGGCGTATTGATTCGGCTGGTGGGACGGGATAGGCTCGGTACGTAGAACAGGCAAGATTTCAGGTACTTGGATTTATGGAAGGAGATGTGTTAAAATAGAAGCATATAAAGATAGAACGATTTAGTATAATAACTTGAGGATATACATAGAGTTTCCGAGAGTGCTCACGAGGGGGTTTTATAGGTGGAAGGGAGGTGGCTGAAGTGCGGATAACCAGTCTGCGGATCAGAAATTTTAAATCCATCCGCAACATGTACATCGAGGATATTGACAATGCCCTGATTCTGGTGGGGCAGAATAATACCGGGAAGACAGCCGTGCTGGATGCTGTCCGCGCGGTGGGAGGCTCCTACCGGATCCAGCCGGAAGATTTTCAGGAAAACAACTCGAATATCGAAGTGTTCGTCTCTCTGGAATTTCTGGAAGAGGATCTGATCCGCCTGCAGAAAAATGGAGTGGTCAGCCAGTACAGGCGTTTCGGGGCATGGGAGGCGGATTTTAGGAGGAAGCTGCCGTCCTTCGATGATAAGGGCATTCTGACCTTTGAGTTTGTGGCCAATAAAGACGGGCGTATCCGCTGCAGTGACGGCGTAAAAAAGAACAATCCATATATACAGGAAGTATTTCCACAGATATATTATATGGACACACAGAGAGACTTAAATCAGCTTCAAGGGGACCTGCTGATGCTGCAGGAGGATGCGCTTCTGAAAAGAATGCGGTCGGGCTGCTGCATTTTTGACCAGGCAAAGCTCTGCAGCCACTGCTTTGCGTGCATCGGTCTGATCAACCAGAAAAAACCGGAAGAGCTGGACGCTTTTGAGGCTGCAAAGCTGCTGGATTACAAACTTTATCAGCTGAATCTGAATGATTTCGCGGGGAAGGTGAATGAGAACTTCCGGAAAAACGGCGGGCAGGATGAGATCATCTATTCTATGAACAGGGACGTTGAAAGGATGCTTCTGGTGACCGCAGAGATCCGGGGCAGGGAGAAGAGAGCGAACCGGCCGGTATCACAGATGGGGAAGGGCATGCGCAGCGTCTATATGCTGTCTCTTCTGGAAACTTATGCGGAAGGGCCGGACAGGGTCCCCAGCATCGTGATGGTGGAGGAGCCGGAGATTTTCCTGCATCCGAAGCTGCAGAAGGTATCGGGTGAGATCCTGTACAGACTGTCCCGGAAAAATCAGGTGATGTTCTCCACCCACTCCCCGAATCTGCTTCCGAACTTCAGCAGCAGGCAGATTCGGCAGATTGTGCTGGGGGAAGACGGTTGTTCAGCAATCCGGGAGAAGACCGATATCAGCAGAATTCTGGACGATCTGGGCTATACGGCCAATGACCTGATGAATGTGAACTTTGTATTCATCGTAGAGGGCAAACAGGACAAAAGCCGGCTGCCCCTGCTGATTAAAAAATATTATTCAGAGACATACGACGAGGAAGGAAATCTCTCCAGAATCGCCATTATCACAACGAATAGCTGCACGAACATCAAGACCTATGCGAACCTGAAGTATATGAACCAAATCTATCTGAAAGATCAGTTTCTGATGATCAGGGACGGGGACGGACAGGATCCGGAAAAGCTGAAATGGCAGCTCTGCCGTTATTATGAAGAGAGAAATACGGAGGACGCGGATAAGCTCCCCCGGGTTACCCCACGGAATGTACTGATTCTGCATTACTATTCATTTGAAAATTATTTTCTGAATCCAAAGGTCATGGCAAAACTTGGCGTCATAGAATCAGAGGAGGCATTCTATGAGATTTTTCTGGAAAAATGGAAAGAATATCTCTACAGAATCCGGAGCGGGAGGAAACTCACGGAAGTACTGGGAAGAGAGATAACCGGCGTGGATGATGTGAAAAATCATATGGAAGAAATCCGAATATACATGCGGGGCCACAATCTGTATGATATTTTTTACGGAAGATACCGGGAGCAGGAACAGGAGCTGCTGACCAGATATATCGAGCTGGCCCCAAGGGAGGACTTCCAGGATATCATGGACGCCATTGATCGGTTTATCTATTTTGAGAGCAAAAAGAAAAATTTACAGGGCCTTGTGGGGGCGGACAGTGTTTGAAACAATAACAAAAAATCACGTTAAGTCCCTGTAGCAGCTCGGATAGACTTAAAGGGAAACGTACAACAGAAGGAGGAAACAATGCTGAAATGTTTTTATATCGTAGAGAAAATTGACGGAGATTATGCAATGCTTAGAAGAACTGACGAGACAGACCCGGCTGCGGAGCCAAAGATGGTTGCGCGGGCGCTTCTTCCGCCGGAGATTCGGGAAGGGAGCCGGCTGCTGTACGAATATCTGCAGTACAGCATTGTGGAGTAAATAACCCGCAAACTGGGACAACATCTTGCAGCAAGCAATTTTAAGACACACTCAAGGGAGACAGAATGAAAAGCACAGAAGCATGGGAAGTATGGTTTGATCAGAATAAAGAGGAAATGATACAGACAGCGGATGATATTTTCCGCCATCCGGAACTGTCCGGGCAGGAGATCTATTCCTCCGGGCGGCTGGCCGCTTTTCTGGAAAAACAGGGATTTTCCATTCAGTGGAAGATCGCAGGATTCGAAACTGCTTTTATAGCACAGTGGGGCAGCAGTAAGCCGGTCATCGGATATCTGGCGGAGTACGATGCACTGCCGGGGCTTGGACAGGAACCGGTCTGGGAGTGCCGCACCGACGGCGGTCCGGGGCATGGATGCGGACATAATCTTCTGGGAACGGCCTGCGCAGCAGCAGCCTGTGCACTGAAGGCACAGATGGAAGCTGCGGGCGTGGAGGGGACGATTCGGGTATACGGCTGTCCTGCCGAAGAGATTGTCATCGGGAAAATCAAAATGAATGAGGCGGGTGTCTTTGACGATCTGTCCGCTGCTGTCACATGGCACCCTTTTGACAGAAACCGGGTAAGCTACGATATCTGGCAGGCCCAGGACGTGAAGAACTATGCGTTTTACGGTACGGCAGCCCATGCTGCCAAACACCCCGAACTGGGGCGCTCTGCCCTGGATGCCGCGGAGCTGATGAATGTGGGGGTCAATTATTTGAGGGAGCATGTGGCGGAGGATGTGCGGATGCATTATACCTACACAAATACTGACGGCCCGGCAAATATTGTGCCTGACTATGCCTCCACCAATTATTTTATCCGTTCCGGCCGCAGGGACCGGACGGAGGATGCTTCCCGCAGGGTGGATGACTGCGCACGCGGGGCGGCTCTGATGACGGGGACGAGAGTCGAGATTGAGCTTGTGACCTCCAACAGAGAGATGAAGGTGAACCGGGCGCTGGCAGAACTGTTTTACGAGGCTATGGAACAGATTCCCCTTCCGGAGCATACGGAGGAAGAGCTGGAGTTTGCCCGTAAGATAAGCGAAGCGGCAGGATTTCAAAATAACGGCGTTTATTTTACGGGGCTGGAGCCGCTGGAGGAGGAACCGGTACTTCTGAACATCGGAACTGACGTATCGGATGTGAGCCACACAGTGCCCACGGTGATGCTCAGTGCGGCGGTGATGTGTAAAGGTACGCCGCTTCATCATTGGACCACAACGGCCCAGGCAGGGATGAGTATCGGGCAGAAAGGGATGCTGTACGTGGCAGAGTGCATGGCGCTTGGCGGCTGGATGCTGATGAGAGAGCCCGTGCGGCTGGAACAGGTATGGCGGGATTTTAGGGATGATAAGGCCGGGAAATAATAGGGATATAGAATCGGAAAAAGAGAAAGCAGATAAATTGAAACAGTTCAGACCTGCCTGAATTGTCACGACAAATCAGAAGGAGGGAAGGCTATGGGAATTATGGCGGCATTTATGGTTCCCCATCCACCGCTGATCGTACCGGATATCGGCAGAGGTGAGGAGCATAGGATTCAAAGTACGGTGGATGCATATGGGAAGGTCGCGCGGCGGATCGGGGAGCTGCAGCCTGAGACGATCGTATTGATCTCACCCCATCAGGTCATGTATGCGGATTACTTTCATATTTCACCCGGAAAGGGGGCCAAAGGGGACTTTGGCCAGTTTGGGGCAGGCCAGGTGAAGCTGGAAGCTGCATATGATACAGAGTTCATAGACTATCTGGGCAGTCTGGCTAAGGCTTGGAAACTGCCGGCAGGAACCTTGGGAGAACGGGATAAGCGCCTGGATCATGGAACTATGGTGCCCCTGTATTTTGTGAACCAGTACTGGACAGGATACAAATTGGTAAGAATAGGGCTTTCGGGATTTCCGCTGATCAGACATTATGAACTGGGACAGTATATCGGCGAAACCATAGAACACCTGGACAAAAAGACGGTGCTGATTGCCAGCGGAGATCTGTCACACCGGCTGAAGGAGGACGGCCCTTATGGGTATCAAAAGGAAGGTCCGGAGTACGATACCCGGATCATGGATGTGATGGGCAGAGGCGCATTTGAGGAACTGCTGGATTTTTCCCAAGACTTTTGTGAAAATGCGGGAGAATGCGGACACCGGGCATTTACAATTATGGCTGGTGCTTTGGATGGAATGGCGGTCGTGGCAGAGCGGCTTTCTTACGAGGGGCCTTTCGGCGTCGGCTACGGTGTGTGCGCTTATGTGCCCTGCGGGCAGGATTCTGAGCGGAAGTTTAAAGCAAAGTTTGAGGCAGAGGAAAAGGCCAGGATTTTGGAACAGCGGGGTCAGGAAGATGCCTATGTGCAGCTCGCGAGGCAGACGATAGAGGAACATGTGCGCACAGGCAGAAAGATACAGGTGCCAAAAGGGCTGCCCTGGGAACTGTACAGCCAGAGGGCCGGCGCTTTTGTTTCTATTAAGGAAGACGGGCAGCTGCGGGGGTGTATTGGGACCATTCAGGCAGTACGCGGCTCACTTGCGGAGGAAATCATAGACAATGCAATCAGTGCTTCCTCCAGGGATCCCAGATTTCCTGCGGTGGAGCCGGAAGAACTGGACAGGCTCGTAATCAGCGTGGACGTAATGGGAGAGACAGAGCCGGTGGATTCACCGGATGAACTGGATGTAAAACGGTATGGGGTCATCGTCTCAAAAGGGCATAAGCGGGGGCTTCTGCTTCCGAATCTGGAAGGCGTGGAGACGGTGGAGGAGCAGATTGATATCGCAAAGAGAAAGGCCGGCATCAGCAGAGACGAAGAAGTACGCCTGGAGCGGTTTGAGGTGGTACGGCATGAATAAAGTCTGTCAGGTATGTATGCACCATTGCAGTCTGAGGCCCGGGCAGACCGGAATCTGCGGGGCCAGAAGGAATGAAAATGGGACGGTCATATGCGGGAACTACGGGCTGGTGACCTCCATGGCCCTGGATCCAATCGAGAAAAAGCCGCTGAAAATGTTCCGCCCGGGGAGCAGGATTTTATCGGTGGGCAGCTATGGATGCAACCTGCGGTGCCCTTTCTGCCAAAATTACGAGATATCCATGGCGGATGAGGCGGCTGGGGGTACACTGTATATCTCCCCAAAGGATCTTGCCTATAAAGCGTTGGAGTATAAAGATGCTGGCAATATCGGCGTGGCGTTCACCTACAATGAGCCGCTGGTCGGCTGGGAGTATGTGCGGGATACGGCAAGGCTTGTGAGAGAAGCGGGGATGGTGAACGTTCTTGTCACCAATGGTTCGGTAACCCAGGAAGTGCTGGAAGAGCTGCTGCCGTTTACGGATGCCATGAATATTGACCTGAAGGGGTTTCGTGCGGACTCTTACAGGAAGCTGGGAGGCGATCTGGAGACGGTGAAGGCGTTTATCCGGCGTGCGGCAGAATCCTGCCATGTAGAGATCACAACGCTGATTGTGCCGGAAGAAAATGACAGCTTGGAGGAAATGGAAGAGGAAGCGCAGTGGATCGCATCTTTAGGCGGGGAGATTCCTCTGCATGTAACCCGTTTCTTTCCACGATATCACATGGAAGACAGAGGGCCCACGGATATAGGGCGGGTGTACCTTCTTGCAGAAACGGCGCGTAAGTATCTGAAAAATGTATTCGTGGGGAATTGTTAATATGAAGATTATAGTAGATGCAGATGCCTGCCCGGTGATCGGGATCGTGGAAGCCGAAGCACGGCAGAATAAGATTCCGGTCACTTTGGTCTGTGACACGGCGCACCTGTTCCATTCAGACTACAGCCAGGTTGTAACGGTGGAAAAAGGCGCGGATTCCGCTGATTTTAAAATTGTTACTATGGCGGAAAAAGGAGATATTGTCGTGACGCAGGATTACGGTGTGGCCTCCATGTGCCTCGGAAAAGGCGTATTTCCGATCCATCAGAGCGGAAAATGGTATACAGCGGAGAATATCGATCAGATGATGTTTGAACGGCATATAGCCAAAGAGGTCAGGAGAAAGACCAGGAAAAATCATCTCAAAGGGCCTAAAAAGCGGACGCAGGAGGATGATGACCGCTTCCGTGAGTCCCTCAAACGGCTGATTTTGGAAGAAAAGGGAGAGGCAGGAGAAACAGAATGAAGTTCTATGATATTTCGAGAGAATTATTCGGCTCTGCCGTATATCCCGGAGACCCGGCGCCTGAATGTGAGCGTCTGATGCAGGTGAGAAACGGAGATGGGTGCAATCTCACATACCTGAAAATGTGTACACACAACGGAACCCATATGGATGCCCCCAGGCATTTTCTGGATGAGGGCAGGGCGGTTGATGAGCTGCCGCTGAAGCAGGTTATGGGGCCGTGCAGTGTGGTAGAATTTGACGGCATACTGGACGCAGAGCAGGCTTGCAGGATCATAGCAGGGAAAGAGAAAAAGGTATTATGGAAAGGCCGTGTTGTCTTCACGGAGGATGCAGCCAGAGTATTTGCGCAGGCGGGCATGGAGCTGACAGGTGTAGAAAGCCTGACCGTGGGCCCGGAAGATTCGCCGGCCGGAGTGCATAAAACCCTGCTGGGTGCAGGAATGGCCATACTGGAAGGCCTGTATCTGTCAGACGTGGAGTGCGGCGAATACTTTCTGTGCGCCCAGCCGTTAAAGCTGGGGGGATGCGACGGAGCCCCGTGCCGGGCCGTGCTGATAGAAGGCAGTGACTTATGAGTTATGAAAAATGCAAATACAAACAAAAGGGGTCAGACCCCTTTGCAAAGTGGCGGCAAAGAATATGAAAAAGGTTCAGATCATCGGCCTGGCGGCATCGGATTCTTCAGGAAAACATACTCCGTCTCCGAGGAGAATTCCGGATGAAAACGATAATTCAAACGATCAAATCCGCGTATCTCGGTGATATCTTCGATGTACCGTTCAGACATCCAGCGGACCATCTCCCCGCGCGCCATTTTCGCCTGAGTTCCCTTCATCTTTACTTTCCCGTTTATATTTTCACCAAAAATGCAGGTTACCTGAGAATGCGGTGTTCTGACGTATGGCAGAATTGTTTTACTATATTCGGCAGAAGCCAGATTGAGGATCTGAACAGCATCAGATTCCCCGTCTTTCCCGGTCAATAAGTCATACATCCTGCGGCCCCAGAACCGATAAAGATCCCGTGCCTCCTCTGTTTCCAATTTAGCCTGCATCTCAAGGCGGTAAGGGATCACCCGGTCGGCAGGCTTCAGAATTCCATAGAACCCAGATAAAATATAAAGATGCTCAGAAACATAATCCCACTGCGAATCCGAAAAAACCTGTGGAGCCATATACTGATACTGGATTCCTTCGTAAGCAAGCAGTGCAGGGCTGGAAGCACGATTCGGAGAAAAAGAATGAAGACGTTCATAATTCTGTTTGGCAAGCCTGTCGCTGCAATGCCACAATGTCTGCAGTTCTTCCAGTGCCATCTCCTTCAAAAGAGTATGTAAATATCCGGTTTCCTCCAGAAAAACCGGATCCGTAAGCTTAAAACTAAATTCATCTATAAGATTCATTTTTTTAGCAGGTGAAATAATAATCTTCAACATTTTAATAACCTCGTAAAAGCTATATTCTCCTTCATTCATCCACGGTGCGGGTGGTTTGGAATGGTCGGAAGATATATAATTGACAGAATCCGTTATATATTGACTATAATATACTTAACAAGAGAGCCGAAAGCCAGCACACACCTGGCTGCCGGTAAGTATCAGCTCTAAAAGCAGCGCCTTAGTTTACCAGACCGAGGGCACTGCTTTTTGTGTTTAAAGATGTTAACAACAAGAGCTATTATCGCACAAATCATAATTACAAAAGTGAATAAATCGCTATATGTAACCATTGACATCAGCTCCTTTTACCTTCTCAAAAGGAGTTTAACATTTTAAAGTTAGAAACTCAATGCTAAAATATCGTTTTCCCCCAGACTCGCTTTTCAAAAAGTTTTCTGCTAAAATATGATTCAGAGATCCACAGGAGGTGAGGTCATGTTAAGCAAAGCCAAGGAGCTGTATCTCCGTTTAATCAAAGGCAAACTAGTCAACCAGATTATTTTCGTAATAGGAATCATCTGTTTCATACAGATCATCACAGTCTGTCTGATGTATTTATACATGTATCATTCCAGAGAAGAAGAAATTATATCAAATAATATGCAGATATTACATCAGGCAAATACAAATTACTTTTCCGGGATCGTGGATGATTTATCTGTTGCATCAAAAGAAATGTTTTATGATAAAATATTCTGGGAAAGCGGCGGCGAGGAATCGGTCAGCGAAGATAACCAGATATACAATATTCTTGCAAGTAAATATAATTCGGCAAGCGATATCGACAGTATTTATTTATATTCCAGTGCATCAAACAAATTTTATATAATGGACGAAGTTTCATTTAACCATATTCCTATTAAATCAACGGAGAATACGCTGTACATTTTAAACGGTCATGATCTGGAAGAGATGCCCTGGTATACTGCGGCGGAAACGAGTAATGCATTGGCGGTAACGGTGTCAAAAGAAATCCGGTACGAAAAGAAAGATATCATTTGCTTTTCCAGATATATACAGTATCCTTTAAAGAATGACGATTATTATTTTGTTATCTCCGTAAATATCAATAAGAGCAGGCTCGATACACTTTACAGACAGTTTAACAGCGAGGAGGAAGAGTTATTAATATTTGATAATGACCTTCAGTTAATCTATGACAGCGAAGAGCGGGAGGAGAAAGCGCTGAACAGCTTGAAGGATGCAGTCAGTATTCATGACGAATCCGGATATTGGTTCAGACAGAAGATCGATAATAAAAAATGCATTGTAATCGCGGATAAATCCCAAAATGAAGGCTGGACAATGGTAAAGATTGTGCCGGAAGTCCAGATTATGAAAGGGATTAAAACACAGTTTATCAGCAACTGCATACTTGTGCTTATGATATTCGGCCTGGGAATCCTGGTTTTATACTATATAATCAATCGTACTATGAAGCCGATAGAGAATCTTGCAGGTACCATGCGGCATTATAAGCAGGGGGAAAGCTACGAGGAGCCGCTGCTGGCAAAGAGAAGCGATGAAGTGGGAACCCTTTATTCCAGCTTTGAGAAAATGAATCTGAGAATCAATACCCTGATCGAATCGGAATATCAAAGCCAGATTCAGGAAAAGCAGGCCAAATTAGAGGCTCTGCAGGCGCAGTTAGACCCGCATTTTTTATATAATACTTTGCAGACGATCAGCGGAATTGCAATTGAGAATAATGTGCTGGAAATCGAGGAGATCAACAATGCACTAAGCGGGATTTTAAGATACAGTCTTAACAACAGCAAGAGCATTGTGAAGGTATCCGAAGAAGTCAGAATTGTCCGGGATTATATGGACATTCAAAAATACCGGTTTGGTGATAAGATCAGCCTGGAGATTAAACTCTCGGATAAGGCTCTGGATATGCTGGTTCCGGTGTTTACATTACAGCTTCCTGTAGAAAATGCCATCAAGCATGGGATGGAAAAAACTACAAAAGCAGTTCATATCTGTATTTATGATATCATAAAAGAAGATATATACCCAAGGGCATTTTGTAACGCAAGCCCTGCGGGCGGGTTCTCAGCAAAGCTGAAAAATAAGGTATCCCCAAGGGCACCCCGTATCTCATGCCCCTGCGGGGTGGATTTTCAGCTAAAGCTGAAAAATAAGGTGTGTGAATTTTACATTGAAGACAACGGCGATGGCGTCGAGGCTGAACGGTTAAAGGAAATTCAGAATATGCTGAATAGCAAAGGAGGGGCGCCAGCGAATGGATACAAGCAAAAAGGACTGGTGAACCTTAACGAACGTATCCGGCAGCAATTTGGCCCGGCATATGGGGTAAGTATCGAACAGCGGGACGGAGGCGGTATTCGAGTGAAGATTACGGTGCCAGGAGGGAAGGCAGATGCTGAGAGTAGTAATTGCAGATGATGAACGGATTATCCGTCGGACTATACGCCTGATTGGTAATTGGGAAGAAAACAATATGGAGATTGTCGGAGAGGCACAGAATGGGATAGAGGCTGTTGAGTTAATTAAGGCGAAGAACCCGGATGTGATCCTGCTGGATATGAAAATGCCCGGCTGCTCCGGAGACCAGGTTCTGAAGTTTATAGCGGAGGAAAAGATGAATCCTTCGGTTATCGTCATCAGCGGGTATGATGACTTTCAATATGCCAGAATCGCTTTAAAATATGGCGCGGTAGATTATATATTAAAACCAATTAACCGGAATGAACTGAACCAGGCGCTGAAAAAAATTTGTGAGCAGCACGCAGACGAGAGCCGTGGAGCAGGTATTGAGTGCAGGAAAGATATTATGGGGCAGATAAGGGAACGAATCGATGCGGAATATGCCCGGGATATTTCACTGAGCAGCCTGGCTCAGGAGTACTACATGAATAAGGATGTATTGTCCAGGCTTTTTAAGAAAAAATATGGAGTAAATATCACCAGTTACATAAACGAGGTAAGGCTTGCACAGGCAAAGGCATATCTGGCGGCAGGCTATAACATTGCAGAAGCAGCAGAGCTTGTTGGATATCACGATTGCAGCTATTTCAGCCGGGTATTTAAAAAATATTGCGGGATATCTCCAAAGCAGTTTATTCTTGAAGGGGATAAGGCTCCTGTAACTATGGATGACGGGTAGGTAATATGTTACGGCTTGGCGGAAGTTCAAACTTTGTGTATTCTTCCTCTGCCTTCTAACCTTTTATACACATCACAGGACCTGGTATAATACCAAGTCCTGTACTATTGATTTTGCATAATATCTCTGTATATTTATCCAATCACGTACTTAATTTTCAAACTATTCAGTGTTGTCTGATAAGTCAAAAAATTATCCTGCTGCAATCGTCCGACAACAATACCTGGCAAAATATTTATATTAGAAGCGAATTCCTTTATCTTTTCAGCAGTAAAACCGCTTTGATTTATTCTCACAAATTCATCATAAGCCGTTTTCGGAATTAATGTATTTTGTGAAAAGGTATCTGCTTCTACTTCAAGCCGCTGGATCAAATCATCTGTTTTAAGTCCTGCTTTGTTCTTTTCACTTACTAAAAGAACTTTGATTCTCTGCTGCAATACATGGCCTAATTCATGGAATAAGGCAAACCAAAATGTATCTGCATATTTTCTTCTATCATTTAATGCTAAAATAACCTTATCTTTGCCAAGCCACTTTACAGCGCCATTCACGCCACAGTTCTTTAGATTTGGAAGTAATACAAGAGCCACACCATAACTTGCCAGTAACTCTTTAAGCCTAGGATAAAATACTTTCGGATTCTGCACTGTCATGTTACGGATTTCCGGAATTGCCTCGATAAGTTTTTTCTTATCAAAGGGTTCTACATCGATCTGTGTTCCAATATTGATTGCCGTCTGTACCCATGCGTTTGCATTAATTATATTTACGTCTGTCACTTCGGAAACACTTGTTCGGTACTGAACAAGAAAATCACTTTGTCTAAGTACGATAAGCGAAGAAACTTTAAAATATCTTTGAAGCTCCTGTACCTTTTCTGTTGTAATACGTGTTGCTTTCACTAAGCCCAAGTCAACCCAGTATTTATAATCAATTTTTCTTACGAGTTCGCATTCTTCAGCTATTCTTTTTCGTATTTCAATTTCTAATTTTTTTTCGATGTACTTTTGGTTTAAATTCAACCACATTTTCGTTGACGTTCCAAATACAATAGAAAGTCTTAACACCATCTCATCGGTCAAATTAATTCTGCCATTTACCAAATCACTTATATATTTAGGCGTAGTCTGGAGACGCTTTGCCAATTCTTCCTGCGTATTGCCCTGCTCGTCAATATAATTCTTCACATAATAGCCAGGGTGGAATGCAATCAACTCTTGGTATTCAATTTTATTCATAGTGATTAGACACCTCCCACGCAATAATTACCTCTGTTGATTTATAAACAACATTAATATCTTTTTCTTTCCACTCATTTCCGTTGGCATCTAGTGGAATAATAACTAAGCGATATCCAGCTCTTCTTCCAGCAATATCCAATGCATATTGCTCCGTTCTCTTTCCTTGAAGAGGATGTAAATGATATATCTGCATTTCAGCAATATCCTGAAGATTATCTGCACTTTCAATCAAGTTGATAAGTGCATGAAGCTTTTCTGCAACAACTGCAGGTAATTCTTTCTTAGCTTTTTTAAAATCTGTACAAATTTTTTCGACTTTTTTATCGTGATACTGAATTTCTATATCAGAACCCCTCCAATTTAATAATAAAATTACCGAAAAAGTAATTTTTATTTATAATACCATAATATATATATATATTCAAGCGGTTTCTTTCATCTCGAATACTTTATTATTTTTTAATATAATATGCACAGTTTACTTTGGCGTTTAGCCTATTAAATTTTATATACAAGCAGTTTGTTGTCGTTTTTCCTACGGCTTTTTATAATTTTTAACATTGTCAGTTTTGTCCTAAAAACAGTCGATATTGTCTATGTATTTCATAAGGAGTTAAATATATGATAATAATAACAAAACAAAGCGAAACCAAAAGGAGGAGGACAAATGAGGAAAAAGAAATTATTATCATTGGGGATTGCACTGGTGATGATCGCGGGGCTGGCCGCAGGTGGATGCTCCCAAAAGGGAAGCGGCAGTACATCAGACAGCAGCGGCGCCAAGGAACAGGAATCAAGTGAACCGGTAGAGCTTGAATTTTTATTCGGGGATCCGAACAGGACGGAGATATTCAGCCGTATTGTTGAAGATTTCAATAACAGCCAGGATGGGGTTCACGTTACATTCAATGCAACCGGCACAAATCATCTCGAGGAGTTGATGACCCGGCTGGCGGCCGACGATGCGCCGGATTTGACAAGCCAGCTGCAGGGATTTGAACTTGCCAGTTATGTAGACGCAGGATATATCAAAGATATCAAGAATGAGCCCTTCATGAAATACATCCGGGACACAGAACTGGATACAGTCACGATTGAGGACGGGGTATATGGAATCCCGATGGATACGCAGGCATGGGGCGTTTTCTACAATAAGGAGTTATTTGAAAAAGCAGGGATTTCAGACGTTCCGGTGACAGTTTCGGAATTAAAAGACTGCGTAGAGAAGTTAAAAGCGTCCGGGATCACTCCTTTTGCCGCGGGCTATGCAACAGAATGGACCATTGGCCAGTTCCTGGGATATGGGGCATCTTCCATCCTGACGCCGGCTGCGGTAGAGTTAGGGGATGATTATAAGAAAGGAAACTGGACCTTTGACCAGCCCGGTATCGATCAGGCGTTTGACGTATTGGATCTGGTAGCAGACAATACGCAGGACAGGCCGTTTGATACGGATGTGTCGGGACAATACGCCGCATTTGCGAAAGGGGATGCAGCCATGATGCTGCAGGGTAACTGGTCGATTCTTCAGATCAGGGAACTGAATCCGGATATCAAAATGGGGATGTTCCCACTTCCGATTTCCGAGGACAAAGAAGCCCTGTTATTCCCGAAACAGTACGGATTTGTAATCAATGTATTAGCGGCATCCGAGGAGGATCCGGCAAAAGCTGAAGCGATCAATCAGTTTATGGAATATTTCCTGAACCCGGAAAACGGCGGCGGTTACTATTATGATGAAATCGGTGTTCCAACAGCAAATGCAGTAGCGGAGCCTGAATTAGATGAAGCATCCGAGATTCTGCAGACATATCTGCAGGATGAGAAAACGGTCTTTACTTATTATGCATATGAGCCCGCCGGATTTGATGCGGAATCATGGAAAGTTACTGTACAGTACCTGAATTCCGGTACAAAAGACCATAAGAAATTAATTGAGGATTTTGACAATGCATTTAACAAGTATGCGGATGCATTAGAATAGTTAATGCTTCAGAGGCTGCAAAATTGGGCTTACGGAAACCGTACAATTTTGCAGCCTTTTGATAACGAACAGAGGAGACGTGCAAGACATGAGAAGCAGAAAGAGGAAAAAAAGAGAGGTATACCCAAGGGCATCCCGTAATTCATGCCCCTGCGGGGCGGATTTTCAGCTAAAGCTGAAAAAAGAGGTATTAGATTTTATCAGATTTGTTTTTCCTATGTTAATACTATATGTACTTTTTTTTATACTTCCGTTATTTCAGACCATTGGTTATTCTTTTACGAACTATAACGGAATTAATCCAAACAAAGAGTTTACGGGATTATCGAATTATGTGGATATATTGAAAGACGAACTTTTTTATAATGCCATGGGTTTTACTGTAAAATCGGCTGTCCTGCTGATTGTCCTGGCCAATATCGCAGGTTTTCTGTTCGCCCTGGCGTTGAATCGAAAGATCAAAAGCAGGAATGTTCTGAGGGCTATCATTTTCTGCCCTTTTATTTTTAATAATGTAACGGTCGGTTTTATCTGGCAGTTTTTATTAGGCAGATTTATGACGGATTTATATCCGCTGACCGGCTGGGGAATATTTAATACGGGATGGCTGTCAGATGAAAGGCTTGTATTGTACTCGGCTGCAGCCGTTAAGTTGTGGCAGTGTATTGGATATTTTATGGTCATTTATCTGGCCGGGCTGCAGCTCCTTCCGCAGGATCCGGTAGAGGCTGCGGTGATTGACGGGTGCAGCGGCGCTAAGATGATCCGGTACATTACGCTTCCTTTAATGAAGCCGACGATTTTTGTCTGCTTATTCTTGTCTGTCACGGAGAGCCTGAATATGTTCCCGTTGCTTATGAGCCTGACAAACGGCGGGCCGGGACATGCATCGGAGAATATTGCCTTATACATATACAACGAGGCGTTCAAGAGCCACCGGATGGGATACGCTTCTGCATTAGCGGTTGTATTGACGATCGTAATGGCGGTCATTGCCGGCCTGCAGATGAGACTGACAAAGGAGGAAGACTGATGGCAGAAAAAAAACGTACGAATAGGATTATTGCAGTGATTCTCTGGTTGATCTGCGCAGCGATGTTTCTTCCCATGGTTTTTGTAATCATGAATTCTTTTAAAACATTCGGGCAGGTGGTCATGGAGCCGCTTGCTTTGCCGGAAGCCTGGAACCTGGATAACTTTAAAGAGGTTATGAACACCGGCCATTACGCAAAAATATTTGGAAATACGATCTATTTCGCGGTGTTAAGCGGGGTTATTGTTATAGGGCTTGGAGCAATGGCAGGATATAAGCTTGCGAGGATGAACAATAAAATCGGACACATTACGTCGGTAGTATTTATGATCGCCATGATGCTTCCATTTCCGGTCATTATGATTCCTCTGGCCGTGACAGCTTCGGATCTTCATATTACCAATAACCTGACGCTGATCTCGGTACTGAATGCCGGTTTTTCCTGTTCGCTGGCGGTGATTATGTACACACAGGCCGTAAAATCCATACCGAGAGAGCTGGATGAGTGTGCCTATATGGATGGCTGCAGTGGATATCGTTTCTTCTTCCAGATCATCTTCCCGCTGCTAAAACCGATCAACGGAACCGTGGCAGTGCTCTATTTTATCCGATATTGGAATGATTTGATGCTGCCTATGATTTTGATTTCGAAGAAAGAATTATATACGATTCCACTGTCACAGTTAGCATTTTATAACCAGTTTACTCAAAATAGATGGAATCTTCTGCTGGCCTCCGGGCTGATGGCGATTATACCGGTTGTCATCATATATTTATTTGCACAGAAAACGATTATAAACGGCATAGCAGCAGGGGCTGTGAAAGGATAGGGGCGTATGTATAAAGAGACAAATATAAAAGATGTTACGATTACAGGCGGCTTACTGCATGAAAAAAGAATGCTGGCTGCCGGTAAAACCATCCCGTATATTAGAAAAGCACTGAACGATGAGATAGAGGGGATAGAACCAAGCGGGGCATTTGAAAACTTCAGAATTGCGGCCGGTGAGTCTGACCGGGATTTCTACGGGCTTGTATCCCAGGACAGCGATGTCTATAAATGGATGGAGGCGGCCGCACTGGCTCTTCAATATGAAAATCAGGAGACGCTGGCTGCTTTTAATGAGGCCGCGGATCTTTTAAAGAGAGCGCAGCAAAAAAACGGATATTTAAATACATACTATATTATTCATGGTTTGAAGGACAAATGGCATTATCTGAAAGAGTCCTGCCAGTTATACTGTGCAGGCCATTTAATCGAAGCGGCGGTATCGGCGCATCAAGTGCTGGGACGGACGGATTTACTGGTCATTGCAGAAGCGTATGCGGATTATATTGATCACTGTTTTGGACCGGAGGCCGGAAAAATCAGGGGATATGACGGACATGCCGAAATTGAGCCTGCACTTTACCGGCTGTATGAGGATACGGGAATTGACAGATATAAGAGACTGGCGGATTTTTTTGTTGAGGAGCGCGGCAGGAAACCATACTTTTTTTCGGAAGAACCGCGGAATACGAACGTGGGGAAGAACCTGGTATATGAGCTGGATGAGAGCGATTACAGACATTCTCAGTCACATTTGCCGATACGTGAACAAAATGAGGCGGTCGGACATGCTGTAAAGGCTATGTATTTTTATACTGCTGCGGCAGATAAGGCAAGGCTGAATCACGATATGGATTTGTTTCAGCATGTAAAGAAGCTGTGGCGGAATGTGACAGAAGAAAAGATGTATTTGACAGGGGCTATTGGGTCATCTGCGTATGGGGAAAGCTTTACATATCCATATGACCTGCCCTCTGATTTGATGTATGGGGAGACCTGTGCATCGATCGGGTTGTTTCTGCTGTCCTATCATTTGCTGCTGATAGAGAATGACTCCCAATACGGTGATATTATGGAAAAAACTCTTTATAACGGCATCCTGGCAGGGATCTCGGAGAGCGGCACTGAGTTTTTCTATACAAATGCACTGGAAATCGATCCGGAAAGATGTGAGAAGAGGCAGGATTATTCGCATCTGAAATATGAGCGCCAGCCATGGTTTGACTGCCCCTGCTGTCCGCCGAACATTGCCAGGCTTTTAATGGGACTTAATAAATATATTTATACGGGTGATGAGCACAATTTTAATATCCATCTTTTCATAAACAGCGAGGCGGATATAAATGGCTGGACCGTAACACAAGATACCGTATACCCCAATCGGGGGGAGATCAGGATCCGGGTGAGAAAGGCGGACCGCACGCCCGGCGTTCTGAGAATCAGAGTGCCGTCCTGGTGTGAGAAGATACGGATTACAAAGAACCGGCAGGAAATACACCCGGTGATCAAAAGAGGATACGCTGAAATCGAGCAGGAATGCTGGCTGGAAGAGACTGAAATTCAGGTGGATATGGAAATTCTGCCCCGGAAAATATATGCGTCCCTGCAGGTACATTCTTTGATTGGAAAGGCGGCTGTGATGCGGGGGCCTGTGGTATATTGTGCCGAAGAAGCTGATAACGGGGACCTGAGCGGGCTGTTTTTTAAGAGGGAGGGAAACTTGTCGGGAGACGTGGATTTGATTTATGCGCAGGGATACCGGTGTACGAAAAAAGAGAACGGATTATATGGATGTGAGCCCCCTCAGTTTAAAGATACTGCCATTTGTCTGGTTCCTTATTACCGTTGGGGAAACAGGGGGAAGGGTCGAATGTGTGTATTTATAAAAGAAAGGTGATTTGATGTTATGAAACAGACAAAAATGGAAATCAGGGACATTTTCTGGAGCGGGCAGATTGAGAAAATGTGCAAATGCATAATACCTTATCAGTATGAAGTACTAAGCGATGCTGTCCCCGGGATACCTAAGAGCCATGCAATTGAGAATTTTAGAATTGCGGCAAAGCTGGCCGAGGGTGAGTATGCAGGCATGTTATTTCAGGACAGTGATGTGGCCAAATGGATAGAGGGCGCGGCATATTCTCTTAGAATAAAGGAGAATCCCAAGCTGGAATCCCAGATTGATGAACTGATTGAAATCATAGGACGGGCGCAGCAAAGCGATGGTTATCTTAATACATATTACACTTGCGCAGGCAAGGGGAAACGGCTTACCAATATCGCACACGGCCATGAAATGTACTGCGCGGGCCATCTGGCGGAGGCCGCGGCTGCGTATGCAGAAGCAACGGGGAAAGAACGGCTGCTGCAGATTGTAGAGCGTTATATGGATTGGTTTATGGAAAGAATCGGTCCGGAAGAGGGGAAACTGCATATCTACCCCGGACACCCAGAATTGGAGCTGGCGCTGTACAGGCTTTATCAATATACCCAAAAAGAAAAATATTTGGCTTTTATGAAATACCTGTTATTAGAACGGGGAAAGCAGCCCTCTTTCTTATTAAACGATTCCGGATTCGGTGAACAATTTAAGGATAAATGGTTTGGACTCGAGTATCACCAGGCACAGAAACCAGTGCAGGAGCAGAGCGAGGCGGTGGGTCATGCCGTCAGGGCCATGTATTTGTATTCCGGCTTGGCGGATCTGGCATACGAAACAGGAGATGAAAAGACCATCCGGGCCCTGGATGCGCTGTGGCAGGATGTGACAAAGCGAAAGATGTATATTACAGGAGCAGTGGGAGCGGATGAGCATGGAGAGGCATTTTCGGTTCCATACGATCTTCCAAATGACAGGGCATATGCAGAAACCTGTGCGTCTATCGGGCTGGTGTTCTGGGCAAGGCGGATGCTCCGTCTGAAGCTGGACAGCCAGTATTCGGATATTATGGAACTGGCATTGTACAATGGGGTATTGAGCGGTATGTCGGACAATGGCAAAGAGTATTTTTATGTAAACCCTCTTATGCTGAATCCCCGTGAAGCCGACCAGAGATACGATCTGCGGCATGTGGAAACAAGCAGGGTAACCTGGTTCGGATGTGCGTGCTGCCCGCCAAACGCGGCAAGAACCATTACGTCATTAGATAAATATGTTTATGATTTTAATCAGGAGGAAAATCAGTTAGCCATACACCTCTATATTGGAGGAAAAATCTATTTGGAGGACGGGGGACTGTGGGAAATCACCGGAGATTACCTGGGAGACGGGAGACTGGAGATAAAGTATTTTGGCCCAAAGAAAGAGATGTCTGTCAGATTCAGGAAACCTGGCTGGAGTAAGAGCATTGGAGTACTGGACAATGGAGAAGAAATACAACCGGAAGAAGTTACAGGATATATGGAAATAAACAGGGCGTGGTGTGATGGTGACGTCATTCAACTTCAATTTGATATTCAAAGCCGGTTTGTATATGCAAATCCCAAGGTATCTGCAGACAGCGGCAGAGCAGCGATATTGCGGGGCCCCATTGTCTACTGCCTGGAGGAAGCTGACAATGGAGAAGATCTGAATGCGCTGATCGCAGAATCGATTTGCGGGACAAAAGAAATGGGACAGGAAAGAGAAGGCAGAGAAGAGTTTTACCCGCCTGTCTATATACGGGGGTATCGGGAATATCAGAATCCAGACAATCATGAGCTGTATTCATTTGAACAGCCGGCGAGAAAAAAAGTCACGATGAAGGCGGTTCCTTATGCACGGTGGGGGAATCGGGGGCTTGGGGAAATGCTGGTTTGGGTTAGGCGTTGACTCGCTTTCGGCTAGCCCTTCATTTTGCTGGGTTCATCCAATCGGGAGTAAAGCTTGTCTTCTGGGGGCTTCTTAAGCGGGGCGGCGTATTGATTCGCTTGGTGGAACATATTGTCTCCATTTGTTTACTATAAAATAACGGTATTCTATATGTACCACGGAATATTATTACCAAACGGCATACCGGAACAAAGGGCTTTCGCAGAGTATGTGTCCGTGATACAATAGTGCTATTGAAAGTTATGGGAGGCATACGTTATGAAGAGGATTGTACTGGGCTCTGCATCACCCAGGCGAAGTGAGTTGATGACGCTGATTGGGCTGAAGTTTGAAGTTGTGGTAAGTAATAAAGAGGAGCATTATGATAGTACGGTTCCCCAGGAGATTGTGAAGGAACTGGCTTTGATGAAAGCGGAGAATGTAGCGGCTGAACTTGGTGCAGAACATGGATTGAGGGATACGGTTATAATTGGGGCAGATACGATCGTGGCTGTGGACGATAAGATATTGGGTAAGCCAAAGGATGAAGCTGAGGCATTTGAGATGCTGACGGAACTGCAGGGCAGGGCGCATCAGGTGTTTACCGGGACTGCCATTTTGGATTATGATGAGGGGGGCGCGTGTCAGACTTTAAATCATGTGGTTGAGACCAAGGTTTATGTACATGCTATGGAACGGGACGAGATTCTGTCATATATCAAGAGCGGGGAGCCTATGGATAAGGCAGGCGCATACGGGATACAGGGGGCATTTGCGGCTTATATTGACAGGATAGAAGGGGATTATTATAACGTAGTGGGTCTGCCGGTTTCTTGTTTGTACCAGCAATTGAAACAGATCGGAGGGGGTAACGTTGAATAAGCGTGAGGCATCAAACTGCGAATACTGTATGAACTATGAATACGATGAGGATTATGAGTGTTACGTCTGCACGCAGAATCTGGATGAAGACGAAATGGTTCGGTTTGTAAAAGGGGATTTTCATGAGTGCCCGTATTACAGGCATGGGGATGAGTATAAAATCGTAAGAAAACAGATGTAAAGGGGGGCTGGCCCTTCTGTAAAAGGAACAGCTTCCTCCGCAAAGGGGTCAGACCCCTTTGCTCCAGAGCATGGTTCCGTTATCTCGCAGCCATTTCTGGGAACTCTTGTAATTAGGAAGTATCTCTTCTACGATGTTATAAAATGCGGCTGAATGGTTCATCTCTTTTCTATGCGCCAGCTCATGGACTACAATATAATCCAGCACATCTTCGGGGGCAAAGATCAGCCGCCAGTTGTAGTTGAGGTTTCCCTGGCTGGAGCAGCTTCCCCATCGCGTCTTTTGTTCCCGGATGGAGATGCGTCCGTAGGAGACGTGCATGATGGATGCATAGTAAGCGGTTTTTTGTGTGAAAATATCTCTTGCTATTTTAATGTAGCGGCTTCGCTGCCGTGCGGTAAGCGGCTGCGGGGCAGGCCGTGGATTTTGCTTCGCTTTATCGATGTATTTGAGTACCCAGGCTTCTTTTTCTTTGAGAAAACGGTCGATGGAGGATCTGGGGCAGTTTTTGGGGGCGCGGACTTTGACGCTGCCCTCCGCTGTGATTTGTATGGCCAGTGTTTTCCGGCTGCTGTATATAACTTCATATGAAAATGGATGTTTCAATTTGATCACCTCCACAACAGTTTAGCAGGGATACCATTAGAGTTCAAGTGTGTCTGACTAGTACATCGTATAATAATTAACTGCCAGTCCCATGGGGGCATAAGATATTGTGGAAGAAAAGGAGTCTTTTAAGAGTGGAAAAACAGAAGATTTTAATAGTAGAAGATGACCTTGCCCTTGCAGAAGGGCTTCGGATAAATATGGAAGCGGCGGGATTTTTGGCAGAGGCAGTATATAATATACAGGATGCGTTTCTGCAGCTGGAGACGGTCCAGGCGGACCTGCTTTTGCTGGATATCAATCTGCCGGATGGAAACGGAGTAGAATTTGCGGAAAAGGTGCGCCGTATGCTGAATGTCCCCATCATATTTCTGACAGCCAGGGATATGGATGAAGATATGATTGCCGGATTCCGGGCAGGGGCGGATGACTATATTACTAAGCCGTTCCATATTCAGGTGCTGGTAGAGCGTGTCCGGGCTGTGCTGCGGAGATATCAGCCGTCCATGGAAGTGAAAAATCAGATCCAGACAGGGAATCTGATAATTGATTTTGAGAGCTATACCGTATTGAAAAGTGGTAAGCCGCTTTCCCTGACTCCCACGGAGTTTAAGCTCCTTGAGAAGTTCTTAAGAAACCCCGGAATCGTTCTGACAAGGCAGGTGTTGATTGATGAGCTGTGGGATAATGATGGCAATTATGTGGATGAGCATACGCTGACCATCTTTGTTAGCCGTCTCAGATCGAAGATAGCTGATCGGGAGTTTACGTATATTAAGACCGTTTACGGAACCGGGTACCGCTGGACAGGAGCTGAAAATGGATAAATGGACAATCGCCGCTGCCGTTGCTGCAGCAGTCATCAGTGCAGCAGTTACCGGGCTGATCCTTTGGATCAATATGCGGAAAAAATATATCGCGTTTACAGAGGAAATTTGTGATTCTATAGACACTATTCTTCGGAAGGAGTCGATGGAGGAGTTTGTTCTGGAGGATGAAACACTGGCTTCCCGTGTACAGATGAGGCTGAAGCGGCTTTCCGATATTACGGAAGCTGCGGCAAAGAAAAATGAGGATCAGAAAAGGGAAGTGCAGAGCATTGTATCCGACATTTCCCACCAGCTGAAGACACCCATTGCAAATATTACCATGTATTGCGATACAGTCCGTCAGAAAGAACTGCCCGAAGAGATCCGGGAACAGTGCCTTGAAGTGCTGGGCAGGCAGGTAGGAAAATTGGAATTCCTGGTGCAGTCTCTATTGAAAATGTCCCGCCTGGAGACCCATATGATCTCCATCCATCCCGAAAAAAACTGCCTCAGGAATACGTTGTATGAAGTGGCGGAAAGCATCCGGGTGAAAGCGGAACAAAAAGGGCTGGAAATAGAAGTTGATTGCCCGGAGGCGATCTATCTGTACTACGATGCCAAGTGGACGGCGGAAGCTATTTTCAATATTGTGGATAACGCCGTGAAATATACTGAGGAGGGTGGAAAGATCCGGATCTATGCAGAACCTCTGGAAATTTACACGAAGATTGTCATTGAAGACAATGGTATGGGAATTGCAGCGGAGCATATCAATGATGTGTGTAAACGTTTTTTTAGAGAGGGAAAAGCGAACAGAACGGAAGGGGTCGGGATCGGCCTGTATCTAACCAGAGAGATTATCACAAAACAGGAGGGGTATCTGAAAATACAGTCCCGGGAGGGGGCCGGGACGAAAGTGGCAGTATATATTCTCAACAGGATAAGCGGGCAGTCTGGCGTCTCTGCAGGAGCAGAGATACAGAGCGAAAAACAAGATTAACCGCTGAGGTGCACAGCCGGATGGATCCTATCACTTGATTGGCCCGGATGCCGTGCAGCGTGGTGTATGGCCCCGTGAATAATAACGGAAAACCTACAAAATTCTTATGTTTTTTGAGAGGTTTTTGAAACATTTCTTTGATATTCTTATTACAGACCAAAAAACGGTGTTCAAAGGAGTGTTTAAAATGAGTATACTGAAAACGGAAAATCTGAAGAAATATTATGGGAAAGAACCCAATGTTGTACGTGCGCTGGACGGCGTATCCCTGGAAATAGAAGACGGCGAATTTGTGGCGGTTGTAGGGACATCTGGCAGCGGCAAGTCAACCCTTCTGAATATGATGGGAGGCCTGGACGTTCCCTCATCGGGAAAAGTTATTATAGCGGACAAAGACCTGTCGGGAATGGATGACGACCGCCTGACAATATTCCGCCGCAGGAGGATCGGATTCGTGTTCCAGAACTACAATCTGATCCCCATACTGAATGTGTACGAAAATATCGTGCTGCCGGTCTCTCTGGATGGAGAGAAACCGGATGAGACCTATCTGAAAAAAATCATTTCGCTTCTGGGCCTGGAGCAAAAGCTGATGGAAATGCCGAACAATCTTTCCGGAGGCCAGCAGCAGAGAGTGGCAATTGCCAGGGCACTGGCCTCAAAACCGGCAATCATTCTAGCAGATGAACCCACCGGGAATCTGGATTCCAAAACCAGTCAGGATGTGCTGGGGCTGATTAAAATGACGAGCAGACAGTTCCACCAGACAGTTGTCATGATCACTCACAATGAGGAGATTGCACAGCTTGCCGACAGAACCATCCGCATCGAAGACGGAAAGATCAGGGAAAGCAGGTGGAATGCATGAGCCGGAAGTCATCAGGGAAAATTGCTGTAAATAATAATGGCAGAACGGTAAGAAGTCTGGCTGCCAGCAGCATAAAAAGTAGCAAAATGCGTAACTTTTTTATTGTAGTTACGATCATCCTTTCCGTCAGCCTGCTCATGGTCATGGCCTTGTTTTACGCGGGTATGGACACGGAAAGGGCGCGCCAGGTTGAAAAAATGCAGCATGTTATTTATTACAAGCTGGACAGACAGCAGCTGGAGGAACTTTCACAAGATAAACGGACAGAGTACGTTCTGGGGATGAAAAGCGGCCAGGGCATGGAAGTGGACGGCAAAATGATCCAGCCCGTGGCATATGATAGTGAACCGCTGAAGGCAGACGGGGTTGAGATTGATACAGTGACTCCGGTCAAAGGAAAAGAGCCGTTAGAGATAAACGAAGTGATGCTGTCAGATGTACACTGCAAGGCACTGGGGCTTCAGGGGGAACCGGGCGAAAAGGTGTCCTTTACCTTCTTAGACGGAACAACCGAAGAATTCGTTCTGTCCGGAATCTTCCATTTGGATAGTCCGCCAAAAATATATAGTCTCATCCTTTCCCAGAAATATGCGGAACAGGGATCACAGCTGAAAGATGTGGCATACGACGGTATCGTGCGCATTCATGATGCAAGAGAAATGAAGCAGCAAAAATTTTTAGATACCATACGCACCATGGCGTCAGATTATGGTATTGCGAGAAAAAATGTCAATGAAAATAATTTCTACCTGGATACCTTATCCGGCGGCGACCGGCAAGCCCAGCAGAATATGTTGATAATCGGCGTAGCCATTGGGATCCTGTTTGTCAGCGTATTGGTAATCTACAGCGTATTTTATCTCTCAGTGGTAGGCCGCATCCGGCAGTTCGGACAGCTTAGAACCATTGGAATGACAAAGCGCCAGATCCGCAGAATGGTCCGCACCGAGGGGCTGATACTATGTGGAATCGGTATCCCCGTAGGACTTGTGATTGGAGGCGTAATCAGTTACCTCCTGAAACCGGGAGGATGGAGCTGGAGGAACACACTGCTGGTCGGGGCAGCCGTCATTGTGGCTGACATCATAACGGTGCTTCTGTCTATCCGCAAACCGGCGTTCATTGCCTCCTCGATCGCGCCTGTGGAAGCAAGTAAATTTTCCGGTGTTGAGACGGAAAAACCGAAAAAAGGCAAAAAGAATCGGCATGCGGAGGGAAGACGTCAGGATGGCGCGCACAGCGACAGAAGTAAAAAAATGTACCGGAATCTTACGCCTATGAATCTGGCCTCCATGAACCGCACGAGAAACAAGAAAAAAACAGCTATGACAATGGCATCACTCGGAATCGGCGGCGTTTTGTTTATGCTGGCAGCGTGCTTCATTACATGTACCAGCCTGGAAGGGTATGCCAGCCAGGGCCCGTACCGTTTGGGGGAATTTGTCATTGATCTTTCCTACAATGTATCGGAAACAGCAGAACACGGACAGACATCCATTCAGGAGAATAATCCGATAAATGAGGAGCTGATCAGGCAGCTTGAGTCTATTGATGGGGTGGAAAAGGTTCAGACATTCCAGGAATTACACACGCGCTGGGAATCCCATGATGAAATGGACGAGGAGAGTATGGTATCCTTTGCTGAAAATGAGGTGGAAAAACTGAAAACCATGCTGGAAGAAGGCGATATTAACTATGACAGCATGGTACAGGAAGATCAGCTGCTTGTACAGTATAATGATTCTAATAAAGAAATTTTTGGCTGGAAGTATGAAGTTGGTGACAAGGTAAAACTGTCCTGGTATGACGGCGCAAATGAGTTAGAAAAAGAATTTACAGTCGCAGGAATCCTGGATACGGATGACTATATAAAGTACAGTAATAATTATGGGAACTTTATCCTGCCGGAGGAGACATTAAACCAGATGGCAAACGGCCTGAATCTTAACAGTGAGATCGTTGTGAAGGTTGACCGTGAAAAAGAAGCCCAGATTGAAAAACAGCTGAATGCGGTAATGGATGAAAATCCGATGCTGACAATGGGTACGCTCAGAGAAATGCTGGAAGAGAGTGAAAAATCCTTTAGTATCCTGTTTTCGGTCATGCTGGGGTTAAGTCTTTTCATTGTGGCATTCAGCATCCTGAATATGATTAACACATTAATTACTAATATTCTTACGAGAAAACATGAATTTGCGATGATGCAGTCCGTTGGAATGACGACAAAACAACTGTCCCGTATGATACAGATGGAAGGGCTGATGCTGACGGCCGGAAACCTGGTCATCACTCTGGTCTTTGGAACGGCGGCAGGGTATGGTATGGTTAAGATATTTGAATACTTTGGGATCGACTATATGAGCTTCCGGTTTCCGGGATGGCTGTTCCTGGGGTATGCAGTGTTTACGGCAATTATTCCTATGATTGTCTCCGCGGTTATGATTCGAGGGTTTCAGAAGGAAGCACTGGTGGATCGGCTGAGGGAGTAGGGTCGTACGCATTGAATAGGCAGGTCGGAATTAAGGCTGCGCCTATGTAGATCAGTAAGCAGGTTTCCAGGCTTTAAGGCGTTTTACCCCGCCCGAAAAGTCTGGAAGGCCTGCTGATTATACTCCCCTTGGCGTCCGTCTAATCAGCAAATAGCGCTTCCCAAAGATATCACTTGCAATTATGCCGGTTTCTTTTTATAATGAGTGAATGTATAGACCGGCTGTCTAGCGGTCAATGATGAGAAGCAGACATGGATTCTGAAGGGATGAAGGTAAGATGAAGGATAGCGATAAGAAGGAAAAGCACCGTTTCCGCAATATGTGGAAGGCGTTAAGTATGGAACTGAGGGAGCACAAAAGTTCTTTTATGGTATATTTTGTGCTGCGTCTGCTTGTGATCATAGTTATGATCCTGCAGATATTTAATCAAAATTATGAGAATGTGTTTCTATGTATCCTCACGCTGCTGCTTCTGGTTATCCCTAGTCTGGTTCAGGTGACAATGAAGATAGAACTGCCGACAACTCTCGAGATTATTATTCTTGTTTTCATATTTGCCGCCGAAATTCTGGGGGAGATACGGGAGTTCTATATCGTATTTCCGTTTTGGGATACCGTCCTGCACACGCTCAACGGATTCCTTGCGGCTGCAATTGGATTTTCGTTGGTGGATCTCCTCAACCGCAGTGAAAGAATGGTGTTCAAACTGTCGCCGCTGTTCACAGCCATTGTGGCTTTTTGCTTTTCTATGACTATCGGGGTTATCTGGGAATTCTTTGAATTCGGCATGGACCATATTCTGGGATTTGATATGCAGAAGGATACCATTATCCATACCATCCGATCGGTTATGCTGGATCCGGCAGGCGGTAATAATGTTGCTGAGATTGGAAACATAACCAGCGTAGTGGTTCAGGGGAAGGATCTCGGCCTGGGGGGCTATCTGGATATTGGCCTGATCGACACCATGAAAGACCTGATGGTAAATTTTATCGGGGCAGTAGTGTTCTCTGTCATCGGTTACTTCTATGTGAAAAATAGAGGCAGAGGACGGGTGGTAGGAAGATTCGTCCCGCGGAAAAAGAAGGCGGAACGGGACTTCCTCAAAATCGTGGAAGCGCAGGACGAGAAAGAGCAGGAACAGGAGCAGCAGGAGCAGGAACGTCCCGGAAAATAGACCGGATGGAGGACTCCGGGGTAAAATAATGCGGATTCTAAAAACTGTAACAGTTCAGGACGGCCTGGTTTGCTATCAAAAACAGGCCGTCCGGCCTGTCATATCTAAACGCGGAAAAGCCGCATCTTATGGAAGATACCATAAGGTGCGGCTTTTCCGCAGTTAGAAATCGTACGATACGCTGCGGGCTTACCTGCCCCAGCATTGGAATAGGTTACGGGTAATTTCTTCGGATGCTTCTTTGAGTACCGGCAGATAGGGCAGCAATTCGTCGGTGTCTTTTATACCGACAAATCCGCTGAATGACAGTGCGGCTATGATATTTCCTTCGCTGTCCCGGACCGGAACGGATATGCAGCTGCCGTTATCAGAGGACTCTCTGTGGTCAAAGGCATATCCTCTTTTTGCGGTCTTTCGGACTTCCAGCCAGAATTCGTCCGGATCAATGATGGTATAAGGGGTGAGCGGTTCCATATCGCAGGAATCGACCAGCTTTTCTACCAGGCTGATCGGCAGCTCGGACATTAGAACCTTGCCTCCCGCACAAGCGTAAAAGGGAAGCTCGGAGTACAATGCCGGTACATAGTTTACAAGGCTCTTAGTGCGGGACTGCTGCAGTACGTAGCAGCGGTGCCCTTCGCGTACGATCAGATTCATGGGCTGGCCGTGTTCTTCTGTGCAGCGGATCATAGTCAGCTCCGCTACTTCCTTTAAGGCCAGATAGAGGTTATTTTTCTCGATGACAAAACTGATCTTCTGGCCGGTTATGTAACGCCCATCGTTACACTGGTAAACCCAGCCATTCACTTCTAAAGTCTTTAAAATGCGGAAAGCAGTTGACGGATTAAGCTCACAGCTTTTTGCAATCTCATTTACGCCAAGCGGAGAGCGTTCCTTGCGGAGGATGTCCAGTACCTCTAAGGCACGGTCCACCATCTTGATGGTTTCTACGTTTTGTTTTTCCATGATGCGTACCTCCTTACTATATACTATGATATCTTGCTAAAGGGATATCAAGTGTTCCATCCGGCAAGTTATTATTGGAATATTTATTTCATCAGAGTGTATAGCGACTATATACTACATTTATACCATTTTAAAAAATGTATGTCAATATGTTGAAAGAAAATGGGGGAATTAATTGGAATATATATTCCGAAAAAATAAAATGCCAGAGAGGACATGTTATAGATATGTGAGCGAGCAACATTAATTTAGTGATATTAATTGGGTTAAATGAGTTAAATTAAAACAAAAACTATGATTACAGAATATAATCAAAAATATCTGAAAATATAATGAAAAATTTAAAATATAAAAAGTGGAAAAATGTAGTTGACAGACCATAAAAATCGTTGTATATTGAAATTACGGAATAGCCATTCCGAAAAGCGGATTAATTCAACAAGAATGAGAGTCAAGAAAATCATTCTAAACAGAATAAGACCATATTTTACATATTGGAATGACTATTTTAAATCTAATCAATTATATTTTGAAGAGTAAAGGAGAACGAGAACAATGGCAAAAGAAAAACTGAACGGCATCTACATCCCAATGGTGACACCTTTTCATGAAGATGAATCCATCAACTTTGCAGGAATCAAAGAATGCACGGATTTTCTGGCTGACAATGGTGTTACTGGTATTATTCCCTCCGGCAGTACCGGCGAGATGGTTGCGATGACTCCTGACGAGCAGATTGCAGTGAATGATGCGGCGGTGAAAGCCGCAGACGGAAGGATTAAAGTCGTATGCTCAACCGGCGCATATCGGACAAAAGACGTGGTTAAAATGTCACAGGCAGCCGAGGCAGCGGGTGCAGACGGCGTTATGGCAGTAACACCGTGGTACATGGCTCCGAATGAGAACGAACTGTTAAAGCATTATGAGACAATCCGTAAAGCTATTGATATCCCGATTATGGTATATCACAACCCCTACTATTCAACCTGCCTGATGAGTGATGAATTTATGGCTAAGCTGTACAACGAAGGCTTTATCGACGCGGTGAAGGAGCGTCAGGCGGATGTGTACAGACAACAGGATCTTAGATATCTTACAGACGATCATTTTGCGATCTTCTATGGTTACGATGTATGCCCTGTTGAAAGCGTGAGCTGCTGGGCAGACGGATGGGTATGCGGTACAGGGAACCTTTTCCCGAAGGAGAATACAGAAGTATTCAACCTTGCAAAAGAGAGGAAGATGGAAGAAGCGATGACTGCCCACTTCGAAAAGATCCGCCCCTATCTTCCGTTATTTACGAAACCGACTGCAGACGGCATGCCGACGCCTTGGCTTCAGATTATTAAAGAAGGCCTTAAACTCCGCGGCGTAGATGCTGGATACTGCCGCAAACCGGTTATTTCAGAGCTTCCGGCCGATGTTATGGAGACCCTTAAGGCGGTTCTGAAGGAATACGGGTATCTTGCCTAGCCTCCCGGAATAGGATCTGGTGCTTTCAAGCGGAGAAACTTTAAAAAGGTGGATGAGATTTTGCTGGCTGCAGGCTCTGACAAGCCTGCAATTCAGCGGGAAGGAATGGTTAAAGTTATGAAAAAGAAAATAATTAGTTTGATCTTATTGTGTACCCTTGTATTTAGTACGACACTGTGGGGCTGCGGTTCATCTAAGGATACCGCTGCAGACAGCGCAGATACGTCAAAGGAAGCTTCGGATGAAACAGAAACCACTGACGGCAAAGGCGGAAAAACAAAGATTACAGTTCTAAGGCCCGGTGACCAGGAAAAAGTGGAAGCCTTTATGGAGCCGGCGATTGAACAGTTTGAAAAAGACAACCCGGATATTGATGTGGAAATCATGTATGAATCATGGGCTGGCTGGATCCAGAAGTATCCGACCTCTTTTGAGGCGGGAACCCAGCCTGACGTCATCTTCTGGTGGGACAATAAGATGAATGATTCCTCTGCGCATGAACATCTGGTAAAGCTGGATGACTATCTGAGCGAAGACTTCTTCAGCCAGATACCCGACAGCGTCTGGAATCTGGTAAATACCAGCGGACTTGACGGTACATATTATGTTCCAAGCAGCGTAGATACAGCGGTACTTTACTATAATAAAGAGGTGTTTGAGGCCGCAGGCCTGGATCCGGAGGCTCCGCCTGCAACGTGGGATGAGCTTCTGGCAGCTGCAAAAGCCATCAAAGAAAAGGCCGGCGTACCCGGTATCGGCGTTCCTGCCATTACCGGCTCTGAAGTGCTGGAAGAATTTGTTGGAATGTTCATAAATCAGGCGACCGATGCACCGATCCTGGATGATAAGAGCATGCCGCTGTTTGATACGGATGAGGGTCTTGAAGCAGTTAAATTTGTAGAGCAGCTCGTTCCTTATGTACAGGATTCCCCTACTGAATACGGACGGGGAGAATTACGCCCGCTGTTAAGAGACGGCGGAGTGGGAATGCTGATTGACGGTCCGTGGGGCGTTGCGGCATATACGGCTGCATTCGGCGAAAACCTGGATGAAAGTAAGATTGGGATTGCTAAGATTCCGCTTGCTCCAAATGGCAAGGAAATTGCATGGGCAGGCACCAATGGCTGGATCGCTACGCGTGACGAGACAGCAGAAGCTTCTGCAAAACTGATTGAATATCTGATGTCGCCGGAAGTAATTATCGAACACCACTTGGCATACGGTTCTGCTCCCCTGTATGAGTCGGAATTTGATAACCCTTCATTCCAGTATGATTTCTGGAAGGTATTTTATGACGAAGCACAGGATTATAAGCTGTACGGTATGATTGGAAAGGACAGTGCGACGCCGGCGGCGTACTACACTGCATTAGAAGAAGTATGGCAGCAGCTCATTCTGGGCCAGCTCAGTGCGGAAGATGCACTCAAAGCGGCGGCTGAGGCTGCGGAAGGCGTTACTTCACGAAACCAATAACCTGTAGCGCTGCAGTTAACGCATCAGACCAGGGATCTATTAAAAGGTACGGGGGAAGATCTCAAACGTATCAACCTGGGAGTTGCTGAAAGGTAAGGGTTAAGGTATCAAACATAAGTCTATTATCCAGGCCGGTGGTTCATCCGGCCTGGATTGCAGCAATATTCGTTTTGAGAAAGGGGGCGCCCTGTTTGAAAAAGAGCCAGAGAAAAAGAGTCATCTGTTCGCTGCTTCCGCTAATTGTCCTGTTGGTTTTTATTTACGGATACCCGTTGTTTAAGGTCTGTACCAGCGCCTTTATGGGATTTAGCGGCGCTTCAGCAGGCCAGTTTGTAGGCTTTGGAAATTTTTCTATTATTAAAGGCGAGATTCCGAAAACTGTTGTAACTACGTTGATCTGGACGTTTGGTTCTGTAATTCCCGCGATGATCCTGGGCCTTGCCGTGGCATTGATCTGCAGCCGGTCTTTTGCGGGAAAGAAAGTAGTCGTGGCATTCAATCTGCTGCCCTACGCTATTCCTTTGATTATTGTTGCCTCTTGCTGGCGTTTTGTATATAATTCTGACTTCGGTATCATCAATGTATTGCTTAAGAACTTAGGCCTGATTGAGGAGCCGATCAGTTTCCTAGGCCTGGATCTGGCTCTCACATCCGTCATCCTGGCCAGAATTTGGCGTGCTATGCCGTTTGCGTTTATGAATTATTATTCGGCACTTACGACGATCCCGGCCGAACAGTATGAAGCGGCATGTATTGACGGCGCCGGTCCAGTGCAGAGATTCTGTTATATTACCATGCCTAATCTGAAGGCAATTACAGGAAGTACTCTGATTGTACTGACAGTCTGGACATTCCTTGTATTTGATATTATTTTCGGTATGACAGGCGGCGGGCCGGTCAATGCGACCAAGACCATTTCGATGCACATCTATCAGGAGATGTTCAGTATGAAAAACCTTGGCACAGCATCTGCATGGTCACTGATCGCGATATTGGTACTGGTAATTATTACGGTATTTTACTGGAGACTGATGGAAAAGGAGGATGCGGCATGAGAAATAATAAATCAATTGCCGGAAAAATTGTCCGGATTATCCTTTGTATTTTATTCTGTATGTTTGCGGCGATCCCAATCTATGAAGCGCTGATCGTGTCGCTGACTCCATATTCCCACCTTCTGGAGGCGCAGCTGGTGCCTCATTATTTTGAGCTGTCCAACTTTACCTCGGCCTTTGGACTAATCGCCGGCAACGTGCTGAACAGCTTTTTCTATGCGTGCTGTGCAACGGTTCTCACGACGCTGATCTCCATTCCGGCAGCTTATGTGCTTTCCAGATACCGCTTCAAGTTGCGCCAGGGTATGCTTTTTATCTTACTTCTAACGCAGATGATGGCGGGTATTGTTATCCTGCCTACATTATACAGGATGTTCCAGTCGCTTGGCATTCTGAATTCCCGGGGGGCACTGGTTCTTGTGCTTACAGGCATTAACCTGGCACTGGTCGTAACCATTCTTCACGGATATTTTTCAACCCTTCCGGCAGAGCTGGAAGAGGCGGCGGCGCTGGACGGCTGCAGCTATATACAGCTGCTGGTCCGCGTGATTTTTCCAATCAGCGGTCCGGGCATCGCGGTGGGGGCAATTTTTGTGTTCATCAATAGTTATAATGAATTTGTTGTACCACTGTTCCTGCTGTCAGATGCAAATAAATATCCTTTGACGCTGGTGGTATACAGCCTGCTCAGCGATACAACAATCCGCTGGCATATCATGGCTGCTGCGTCTCTGATTGGGATTATCCCGCCGGTTGTGATTTTTACATTCTTCCAGAAATATATCATACAGGGGGTTACCTCGGGGGCAGTAAAAGGATAAGCTGATATGGGGGCAGACCCATTTGCAAAGAGGTCTGACCCCTATGCGGAATCGACAGGGTCCTCCCTTAGGAGGGCAATAAAATCTTGGAGGGACAGATTATGCAGGAATTTAAGATCCCGTGGGGGCAATGGTATGAACAGTCATATAGAAAACTAACTTTTCCCGATGAGTGGGAGGTGCACTATCAGGGGATGCAGGAGCTTCCCTCCCTGACAAGCGGGGAAGTTCTTGCGGCAATAGACAATCCGGTGGGGACAGAGCGGCTGGAGACTCTGGCTGCGGGGAAGAGGAGTGCATGTATCATTATTGATGATATTTCACGCCCCACCCCGGGCGCCTACTTACTTCCGCTCGTGATCAGGAAGCTTCTGAATGCAGGGATGGACGGCAGAAATATTAAGGTCTTGATCGCGCTCGGCGGCCACCGCCCTATGACAAAACAGGAAATGGAAATCAAGGTGGGAAAATGGGTACTGGATCACGTCCAGGTGCTGAACCACTCCCCGTTCTCAACAGACCTGGTAACCATTCCGGACGACGATCAGGTGATCAAGATTAATAAAAACTATGTGGATGCAGAGCTGCGAATTGCCGTTGGGTGCATTGTGCCTCATACTCTGGCAGGGTTTTCAGGGGGCGCTAAGGCGGTCATCCCGGGAATCGGCGGTATTGAGACACTGAAAAGCAACCATTTGCTTGTCTATGAAGACTCGAGCAAAAACATGTCATTTAAGACCAGCACATGCAATCCTGACAATGCGATGCGCACCAATATGGAGCGGATCGTCGGTAAAGTTGGGCTGGACTTTATTGTGAATGTGGTGCTCAACGATAAGATGGGGGTCGCAGATGTTTTTGCAGGCCATTTCATAAAGGCACACCGGGCTGCATGCAGACGGGCAATGGAATGTCTGCAGACGGAATTGGTCCGGGATGCGGATATTCTGGTTCTCTCTGCCTATCCCAAGGATACGGAGTACTCCCAGATCGGCACTTGTTTTGCTGTCCTGGGACACTACAAGGAAATGTGCGTAAAGCCTGGCGGAACCCTGGTTGCAGTGACGGCAGCAAGCGAAGGAGCGGGATTCCACGCGCTGTTTGGCCCCGGGATGAGCCTGTTTTCCCCGCATGATGATAATGTGCCTCCTCCGGAGCTGAAAGGAAAAGAAACCCTGATTTATTCCGATGGTGTTAATGCTATCGACATCAGGCAGTTTTACAGAGATGAGACGCCGGACCTAAACAGGGAGTGGGAAGACATACAGAAACGTCTGGAAGAAAAATATGCAGGGAGAAAGCCGGTGGTTGCCATTTACCCAATGGGAGCGATACAGATCGGCTGCATGAATACGGAAGGTGGAGAATGACTATGGGCACACAGTATGATATTGCCGTGATTGGCGGCGGTGTGATTGGAAGTGCGGTTGCGAGGGAATTGTCACGCTATCAATTAAAGATTTGTGTTTTAGAAAAAGAACTGGATGTCTGCAATGGTGTCAGCGGACGCAATACCGGACTTCTGCACTCAGGTATACTAAATGAAAAGAACCTCCTGCGCACAGAGTGCTGTATGGAGGGGAATGCAGAATTCGAGCAGGTTGCCGGGGAACTGGACGTACCGTTTCGAAGGTGCGGCAAGCTGATTGTTGGATTTGGCGGGGAGGAAAGGAAACGGCTGGAAGGACTGTATCAGCGCGGGCTTGATAACGGGGTACCTGGAATCAGAATGATTGGCCGCGATGAGATCAAACGCCTGGATCCAAATGTGGATGGCGACTTTGCAATTTACGTGCCTTCGGCAGGCATTTTATGTCCGTTTACATATACAATCGCATTGGCGGAAAATGCGGTTGAAAACGGTGCAGCGTATTATCTGGATCACGAGGTGACAGGGATTGAGAGAGCGGAAACAGGGTTGTACCGTATCATCACGAAAGGCGGAGAATTTGTCAGCCGCTGGGTCATCAACTGTGCAGGGCTTTATGCCTGCCGTATTTCTGAAATGCTTGGCTTTGAATCATATGTACCGAACCGCGTCAAAGGCGAATACGAGATTCTGGATAAGAAAGCAGGAAACTTTCTGTCTCTGCCGGTGTATCCGACTCCCAATGAGTACGGTGCATTTGATGTCCATGTAACTCCGACGATCGATGGAAATGTCCTCGTAGGCCCTACTATTGAGACGATCGGTGCAAAGGCCGATTATGCGGCAACGCAAAAAATGATAGACGTTCTGGCTGAGCAGGGTTCCAGAATGTTCCCCCGGATGAAACGGGATTACTATATCCGCAATTATGTGGGGGTGTTCCCGACCATAGAAGATCCGGTGACCCATAGGGAGCTGGACTTTCAGATTCAGACGAAGAAAAGCGTTCCCCATGCTGTAAATCTGCTGGCCATTACTTCTCCGGGGCTTACCAGTGCGCTTCCGATTGCGCGGAGAGTGGCTGCTAAGATCAAGGAGCAGGAGGAACTAATGGCAAACGAGAAGTTTAACCCCATCCGCAGGGGGATTGTAAAATTTGCGGAACAAGATGCAGAGGGCAAAAAGCGGCTGATTGAGCAGGATCCGGATTACGGGGAGATATACTGCAGATGTGAATGCGTGACCAGGGCAGAGGTGAAACAGGCGCTTCATAATGTGCTGGGCGTTTCTAACGTCAGCGGAATCAAATACCGGACGAGAGCTACGATGGGGCGGTGCCAGGGCGGCTACTGCGAGACGAGGCTGACCCGGTTGATCCAGGAGGAGCTGGGCAGGCAGAGGACGGAGATACTGCTGCATAAGAAGGGCGCCTATATGTTTACCGGGGAGGTGAAATGACATGCACAAGCGAGATGTTGTGATTATAGGAGGCGGGCCGGCCGGGCTTGCCGCTGCTGTTGAGTTGAAAAAACGGGGAGTGGACGATATCTTAATCATTGAACGTGAAAAACAGCCTGGGGGTATTCTACGCCAGTGCATCCATGACGGATTTGGCCTGACGCGTTTTGGCCAGACCCTGAGCGGCCCGGAATATTCCCAGAGGTTTATTGATGAAGTTGATGAACTGCAGATCGAGGTTCTTACCGATGCAACGGTCATTGATCTGACGGGGGACAAAGTGGTAACAGCGGCTTCTAGGGACGGCCTTATCCAGGTACAGGCAAGGGCGGTCATTTTGACCATGGGCTGCCGGGAACGAACCCGGGGGGCGCTGGCGATCCCGGGCCAGAGGCCGTCAGGCATCTACAATGCCGGTGTAGCGCAGAGCTACATGAATTTGTACAATACCATGGTGGGAAAAGAAGTGATTATCATGGGTTCAGGTGATATCGGGCTGATCATGGCAAGGCGGATGACGCTGGAGGGTGCCCATGTAAAGGCTGTATTTGAAGTGCTGCCGTATCCGAGCGGCCTTCCCAGAAATATTGAGCAGTGTCTGAACGACTACAACATCCCGCTGTACCTCAGTCATTCTGTAATCAATATCAAAGGAGACACACGGATTGAGGGCGTAACGGTGGCAGAGGCAGGGGCAGATATGAAGCCGGTTCCCGGAACGGAAAAGGATTTTACCTGTGATACTCTGGTATTGTCGGTGGGGCTGATTCCTGAAAATGAGCTGTCTCTTGCGGCGGGAGTCACGCTGGATAGCCGGACAAAGGGCGCATTTGTGGATGAAAATTACCAGACAGATGTCCCGGGCGTTTTTGCAGCTGGAAATGTCCTGCATGTGCACGACTTGGTAGACTTTGTATCTCTTGAGGCCGAGGCTCTGGCGGCCGGAGTTGAAGAATATCTGAACTGCGGGGGGCTTTCGCCCTGTGAAGTGGAGATCGGAACGGACAGCAACATCGGGCACATCATCCCCCAGAGCGTGAGCGGGGAGAAGAATTTCAGGATGTCCCTGAGGGTGAAACGCCCCATGGGCAGGTGCAGGGTTGTTGTCAGCCAGGGGGATACAACTGTAAAATCAACGGTTGTGCCAAATGCAATCCCGGCAGAGATGATTCAGTTTGATATAGATGCCGGTAACATTTTATCTAAGGAGAAAATAGAGGTGTCAGTTTATGAACAGTAGAACCTTTGTCTGTATCGTCTGCCCCAACGGGTGCACGATCGAGGCTCAGTATGAAGATGATAAGATATGCAGTATTACTGGAAATAAATGTCAGAAGGGGATGGAATATGTCCGACAGGAACTGATCGACCCCCGCAGGACGATTTCGACTTCTGTGCGCATTAAGGGGGCGGTGCTTCCGTTGTGCAGCGTGAGGCTGACCAATGCAATCCCCAAAAAAGAGATCTTCCGGGTGATGGAGGAGATCAATAAAATCACACTGACTGCGCCTGTTGAGATCGGGCAGGCAGTCATAAAAAATGTCTGTGGACTGGAGAGTGACGTAATTGTTACGAAGAATATGGGAGGAGAGCGTCTGCCGTAAGGGTGCCTGGGAATGCCCTTTGGGCTGAAAGTTTCCTCCAGGCAATCACATGGCAGGCTGGGTGCATCCGGGTGGGAGGTGAAAGTCGTTTGCCGGGCGGCGTTTTAACCTTTAGACGATTTTAATCCGTTTGATGGTGGTTTTGTTGATAAATGTATGCGGCAAAGCTCCAGATGTGGAAAAGGACGGCGGCTCCCAGGATGGTTGACAGGATGTAGATTAGGATGGCGGGAGTGTTTCCTATATAGGGGATCAGGGCGGAGAAGCCTATTTGCTGCATGAGGTAGTCGGGGTTGATGTAGAACATGTTAATGGTTCCAAAAGAATCCAGGAGGAGATTGAGGAGTGTGGCGGCTGCGCAGCAAGTCAGGTAGAGCAGGGTGCTGTCTCTGAAATGACGGAGGCGCAGGTGCTGGGAGGCCGGGCTTTTCATGTATGAGAGTCCTGCGGTCAGGCCTATGACGATGAGGAGGAAATGCCATAAGTAGGAATGGATTGTAAGGAGGGGGGCGTCATAGTGGAGGCCGCTTGTGTCAGCGAATACGGCGATCCCTCCGAGGAGGCTGTAGTTCATCAGGAAGGAAAGCAGGGCCTGGCGGAAACGGGAGGGTTTGAGCCAGGGGATGACCAGAAGGAGGTACATGGCTATGCTGCACAGCTGAAATGGGAAGTACCACCATTGATAGATGCCGTGATTGAGACGGAAGGTGAGATACCATTGTTTCCAGAGCTCACTGGCAGACATAAGGAGGCCGCAGACAAGGAAAAAGTGATTCAGTTTTTGGGGGACGGGAATCTTTCTTTTCATGTTGGCCTCCTGTTGTATTGATGGGGTGGACCTGTTTTTCTTACACTTATTGTATGACAGAAGTGTATTCTTTAACACAGGCCTTAATGATTGGTTACTGTTCACGGTACCGTGGACAGTAATTTTTATGTAATGTTCCTGGAACTTTATGTTCTCTTTAGTATGAATTATAAAGGATATGAACCAAAAATGCACGCGTTATGAAGGCTCTTTTCAGTAGTTTTCCGTGGTTTGGGACGGGCGGCTGATCGGTGATAAAGCGCATAAAAAGGCCGCTTATCATAAAGAAATTGCTAAAGTTTCCTTAACCTTTGTGAAAATATTGACATACTTATGGCTAAAACGACGAAATGTGAAGGGCTCGAAACATTTCGGTTTGGTTAATTTGTATTTAATTAATTTTTGCAAATATAAAATGTACAAAAATAAAGATTAAATTTAAATAAAAATCCGTAAACCAGGGAATTAAATCACTGGAAAATTTGATGAAATTTAAAAAAAAAGGAGGATAAATGCCGACATTTTGAAATCGTTGACAAACAAAAACTTTGGGCGTAATCTTTAGTTTAACTTTTAGGAGGAAGTGCTCCTGGAAGGGTGTGGAGGGAAGGGAATTTCTGTTTTGAAGTTCTTTTTTTATTTCAAAGGATCTGCATCTTATGAAATAAATAAGCCCTCCCTGCGGGGTGCGTACTGCGGCGTAAGAAGCATCTGCCGTAGGCGGGAGTTTCGTAAGTGAAACTCCACTTTAAACACAAAATATGAAAAGAAAGGGAGGGAGCGATACGGAAAGTTTGACAGAGAAGCTGCTTGAAGAGCTGAACTGCAAGACCGTGTTTACGATTCCGGTATTCGGGGGAATCGGCGTGGCGGAGTCGGTAGTCGTTACCTGGATTATTATGGCCGTCCTGGTCGGGGTGTCATTTATCTTTGTCCGGAATCTAAAGGTCGAGAATCCGGGAAAGAAACAGCTGGTGATGGAGTCGGCCATCGGCTGGGCGCAGAACTTCTTCGAGGGCATCATAGGGAAGGAAAACAAGCGTTATATTCCTTATTTGATCACAATCATTCTCTATCTGGGTGTTTCCAATATGATCAGTCTGTTTGGATTCAAACCGCCTACTAAGGATTTGAATGTGACAGCAGCGCTCGCTATTATGAGCATGTTCCTGATTGAATATTCAGGCATACGTAAAAATGGGGTAAAGCATTGGGTAAAACATTTTGCCGAACCGGTGCCGATCGTTGCACCAATTATGGTTCTGGAAATTGTAATCCGTCCGTTGTCTCTTTGTATGCGGTTATTTGGTAACGTGCTGGGTGCATTTGTTATTATGGAACTTTTAAAAGCGATTATACCGGTCATTGTACCAATACCATTTAGTTTTTATTTTGATATATTTGACGGGCTGCTGCAGGCGTATGTGTTTGTTTTTCTGACGGCACTGTTTATGAATGAGGAACAGGAGTAAAAAAAGACAGAATTATTTTGTAACTGTTCATGGTTCTGGACAGAGACATTATTTTGAAAAAGGAGATTTGTACTATGGGAACAATTATAGCTATTGGAGCAGGTATTGCAGTTTTAACTGGTGTGGGAGCAGGAATTGGCATCGGCATTGCAACGGGCAAGGCAGCAGACGCAATCGCAAGACAGCCGGAAGCGGACGGCAAGATCAGCAAGACGCTGATTCTTGGATGTGCGCTGGCAGAGGCGACAGCTATTTATGGTTTTATTATCGGGTTATTGATTATTATACTTTTGAAATAACAGGAAAGGCAGGTGGAACAGGTGCTGCAATTAAATGTGAACCTTTTCTTTACCATAATAAACCTTGTTGTTCTTTATCTTTTGTTGAAAAAGTTTTTAATCAAACCGGTTACGAAGGTGATAGAGGCGCGCGAAAGGATGATTGCGGACGGCTTGAGTCAGGCCAGCAGTGCCAGGGAAGAGGCAAAGGAGCTTAAAAACCAATACGAAGCCGCTCTGTCCTGTGCCAGACAAGAATCTGAGAAGATTGTGCAGAAGGCTCAGGTACAGGCAAAAGCGGAGTATGAGCGTATTGTGAAGGATGCCGGAACCAAGGCCGGAGATATGCTGGATTCCGCGAAGGCCAGTATTTTGCTGGAGCGGGAACAGACAATGAAGGAGCTGCAGTCAAAGATTGCGGGGCTTGCGATGACGGCGGCAGCTAAGATCGTAGGTGAAAGGACAGAGAATCAAGGAAATCAGGGGATATATAATCAGTTTCTGGGAGAAGTAGGTGACGCTCATGATGACACAGATAACCACTAACCGTCAGAACTGCCCGGAAAAGGCAGTGTCGGACACCCGGGGACACCATACGGCGAGCGCTGTTTATGCAGGGAAACAGCCAGTCTGCAGCATGGGGGATACCCAAAGGGCACCCCGTAACGCATGCCCTGCGGGCGGATCCGCAGTAAACTGCGGAATAAGGTATGCAAAAGTGTTGTATGAGCTGAATATGAACAGGGAGGCCATACAGAAAGCAGAAGAGATATTTGCAGAGGTTCCTCAGTTGAAGGATGTGCTTATCAATCCAACGATCCGTGAGGAGAAAAAGTTCAAAGTGATTGACCGTGTATTTCCTGAGGAAATCAGAAATTTCCTAAAAGTGGCATGCAGACACCACAGAATGGAGCTTATCGGGGATATTTTTAAGGCATATCATCAATATTGCGATGAACAGAATAAGATCCTGAATGCGGTATTGACGTGTGTGGAACCTCCAAGTGAGGTACAGCTGAATAAAATGAAGGCGTTTCTTTGTAAAAAATATGATGCGGTAAAGGCAGATATTGAAATCGTTCAGGACAAAGCACTGCTCGGTGGTTTTGTACTCCGCGTGGGCTGTGATGAATTTGACTGGAGCCTGCAGGGGCGCCTGAATCGATTGGAACAAAAATTGACCAGGAGGTGACTAGAGTGAGTGTTATCATTTCAGACGAAATTATTTCTATTTTAAAAGAAGAGATAGAAAATTTTGACGCAGCCAGCCAGGACAGCGAGGTGGGCACCGTAATATCAGTTGGGGACGGAATCGCCACGGTTTATGGGATTAACCACGCTATGTATGGGGAGATCGTGACTTTTCATAACGGGATCAGAGGTATGGTGCAGGATATCCGGAAGGATGTGATAGGATGTATCCTATTCGGGCACGATACGGGGATTAAAGAAGGCACAAAAGTAACGCGCACGAAAAAAAGAGCCGGCGTTCCGGTTGGAGATAACTATATTGGCAGGGTTGTAGATGCGCTGGGTGTGCCGGTTGACGGTAAGGGAGAGATTTCCGCAGATGACTATAGGCCCATCGAACAGGAGGCCCCCGGTATTATTGACAGGAAGTCGGTCAGTGTACCGCTGGAGACTGGGATCCTGGCTATTGACGCGATGTTTCCAATCGGACGGGGGCAGCGGGAATTGATTATCGGAGACAGGCAGACGGGAAAAACTTCCATTGCTTTAGACACGATTATCAATCAAAAGGGGAAAGATGTAATCTGTATCTATGTAGCAATCGGCCAGAAAGCATCCACGGTTGCAAAAGTAGTAAATACGCTGATCGCAAACGGAGCTATGGATTATACGATTGTGGTTGCATCTACGGCTAGTGACTGTGCGCCGCTGCAGTATATTGCGCCTTATGCGGGAACCGCGATGGCGGAGCATTTTATGCATCAGGGCAGAGACGTGCTGATTGTATATGATGATTTATCCAAACATGCGGTGGCATACCGTTCGTTATCCCTGCTGCTGGGACGCTCGCCGGGACGTGAGGCCTATCCGGGTGATGTTTTCTATCTGCACTCCAGGCTGCTCGAGCGCTCCAGCCGTCTGAACGACGAGCTGGGCGGAGGCTCTATTACGGCACTTCCGATCATTGAGACACAGGCAGGGGACGTATCCGCATACATTCCGACCAATGTGATTTCCATCACGGACGGACAGATTTTCCTGGAGAGTGATTTGTTCTTTTCCGGTATGCGTCCGGCAGTAAATGTAGGACTGTCCGTATCACGTGTGGGCGGAGCCGCGCAGACGAAAGCGATGAAAAAGGCGTCGGGAAGTATCAGGATCGACCTGGCGCAGTTTCGGGAAATGGAGATATTTACCCAATTCAGTTCCGACCTGGATGATTCGACGAAAGAGCAGTTGGATTATGGCAGCGGGCTGATGGAGCTGCTGAAACAGCCGCTCTGCCAGCCATTGAGCCTGCATGAAAAAGTGATTACCCTATGTGCGGCGACGAACCGGGTGCTGCTCGGGGTAAAAAAGGCTGATGTGAAACAATTTCAGGCGGATATGCTGAGCTTCATGGACGCACAATACCCGGAAATCGGGAAAGAGATTGAAGAGACCGGGGATCTTACCGATGAACTGGCTGATAAGATCGTGGAGGCCGCGAAGGAATTTAAGAAGAGCAGGTGTTAATATGGCAAATATCAGAGAAATACAGACCCGTATAAACAGTGTGAAGGATACGATGAAGATTACGAATGCGATGTATATGATCTCCTCTTCCAAGATGAAACAGGCAAAGAAGAAGCTGGAAGATACAGAGCCGTATTTCTATGGACTGCAGGGGGAGATTTCCAGGATTCTGCGCCATGTCCCTGATATAGAACATCCGTACTTTGACCTGAGGGAACATATCCCGGTGGGGGAGCGGAAGATCGGTTCCATTGTTATAACAGCAGACAAGGGACTGGCGGGGGCATACAACCATAATATCATCAAGCTGGAAGAAGAACTGCAAAGCGGGCCTGGAATACACAAACTATTTGTAGTCGGAGAGCTGGGGAGGCATTATTTTTCAAAGCATAATGTGGAAATAGACACCAGCTTCCAGTATACAGTCCAAAAACCCACGATGCACCGGGCCAGGAACATTTCGTCCACGATCATCGAAAAATTCGAAAGTGGAGAGCTGGATGAAGTATACATGATATACACCCGTATGGAGAATTCTGTGAAGTCCGATGCCGAGAAGGTTAGGCTGCTCCCCCTGGAGAGAGCTTCCTTCAGCGATATGGTCATGCCGCTTAACATGTACCGGGAAGAAATCGAGCTATATCCATCCGCTCAAAGCGTCATGGACAGTATCATACCCAACTATATCACAGGTATGATATACGGCTGCCTGGTGGAAGCATACGCCAGCGAGCACAACGCCCGCATGATGGCGATGCAGACAGCCACAGACAGCGCGGAAAGTATTATCAAAGAATTATCTACCTTATATAACCGTGCAAGACAGGCTGCAATTACCCAGGAGATCACCGAAGTATGCAGTGGAGCAAACGCACAGAGACGAGAAAAGTGAGAATATTCTGAAAATGGTGTTCAAAGGGGTCAGACCCCTTAGGAAGTGAGATCTATTATGAATGAAGGACGAATCATACAGGTCATGGGACCTGTCGTTGACGTAGTATTTGAAGACGGCAATCTTCCTTTTATTAAGGATGCGCTTGAAGTTGATAATAATGGAAAGAAGTGCGTTATGGAGGTTGCGCAGCACTTGGGAAACAACGAGGTGCGCTGCCTGATGCTTGCCGCCAGCGAAGGTCTGCATAAGGATATGGAAGTAACTGCTACCGGGGATGGTATTAAGGTTCCAGTGGGGGAGCAGACTTTGGGCAGATTATTCAATGTTTTGGGTGAAACCATTGATAATGGAGAGCCGGTCCACTGCGATAAGAAATGGGTCATCCACAGGGATCCCCCTTGTTTTGAGGATCAGAGCCCGGTGATTGAGATTCTGGAGACTGGAATCAAGGTGATTGACCTGCTGGCGCCTTATGCCAAGGGCGGAAAGATCGGCTTATTCGGCGGAGCCGGGGTTGGAAAAACCGTTCTGATTCAGGAACTGATCCGCAATATTGCGACAGAACACGGCGGTTATTCTATTTTTACCGGGGTTGGTGAGCGTTCACGTGAGGGAAATGACCTGTGGACGGAGATGAAGGCTTCCGGTGTACTGGAGAAGACGGCGCTGGTATTTGGGCAGATGAACGAGCCGCCCGGAGCGCGTATGCGTGTAGCCGAGACGGGGCTGACAATGGCCGAATATTTCAGGGATGAAGAGCATCAGAATGTGCTTTTGTTTATAGATAATATTTTCCGTTTTACCCAGGCAGGGTCGGAGGTGTCCGCACTTCTTGGCCGTATGCCGTCGGCCGTAGGTTATCAGCCTACGCTTGCCACGGAAATGGGGGAACTGCAGGAACGGATCGCATCTACCAGAAACGGTTCCGTAACTTCCGTGCAGGCGGTATATGTACCTGCCGATGATCTGACGGATCCGGCCCCGGCCACGACGTTTGCACATCTGGATGCAACAACTGTATTGTCCAGAAAGATCGTGGAACAGGGGATCTATCCGGCTGTGGATCCGCTCGAATCCAATTCCCGTATACTGGAAGAGGATATCGTAGGCGAAGAGCACTACAGAGTGGCAAACCAGGTAACCGCGATCCTGCAGAAATACAAAGAACTGCAGGATATCATTGCAATCCTGGGTATGGAAGAACTCTCGGATGATGATAAAGCAGTGGTAATGCGTGCGAGAAAAATTCAGAGATTTTTATCACAGCCATTTTTTGTGGCCGAGACGTTTACCGGAATACCCGGCAGATACGTACCGCTAAAGGAAACGATACGCGGTTTCAAGATGATTGTGGATGGAGAAATGGACCAGTATCCGGAGTCCGCATTCTTTAATGTAGGAACGATCGATGATGTGATCGAAAAAGCAAAAGCATGAAATGCGGCAGAATAGAGGTGTATGTAGATGGATACATTTGGCCTGAAAATAATAGCGAGTGACAGAGTCTTCTATATAGGACGCTGCAGGAAGCTGATTCTCCCGGCTCCGGACGGAAAGATGGGTATTCTTCCGGATCATGAGAATATGGTAATTGCTATCAGCGTAGGCGATGCCAGGATGGAGATTGAAGAAGGCAGCTGGGTTGACATAGCCGTTGGTGCAGGTTTTGCGGAAGTCGTGAATAACCGTGTCACTATTCTGGTAGATACCGCTGAACGGCCCGAAGAAATCGATGTGCGCCGCGCCGAGGAAGCCAAAGAGCGCGCGGAAGAACAGCTCCGCCAGAAACAGAGCCTTCAGGAGTATTACCGTACCCAGGCTTCTCTTGCCCGGGCGATGAACCGATTGAAAGTATCCCAGGGGAAACGCTGGAATTTGTAAACAATTCTGAAAATGGTGTGCAAAAGGGACTGACCCTTCTGCAGAGGGGGCTGCCCCCTTTGCAGAAGGGCCAGTTCTCTTTACCCGTCCAAATTAATTCCCTCATCGCATCTTGCTTTTTATGAGAGATTATACTACAATATTTATATCTGTACGTTACCAGAACTACAGTGTATAAAAGCTAATAGTTATCGAGTACTGTATTGCGCAGGTTTCAGGCACTCTAATCACCAAAACATACACAAAGCAGTACTGTAAGATCAGGGGAGAGAAGTCCATGAGTGAGAAATATAGACAGCGTTCTATAATAGAAATCATGAATGACGTACTGGGCACCATACGTGATTATTATGATTCCGAATATGTTTATTATATAGAAAAAGAGGATGACGATATCATCACGATCTATGAATGGTGTGCAGAAAACGTTCCATGGCAGAGGGACCGCATTAAGATGCTGGATGCGGATCAGATGCCCAAGTGGCTGCGCCAGGAGATTACGGACACTACCGAGGCGGACTACAGTGTATTCCAGCCGCTGGATGATGAGGTGGTGGCGGTTCTGGCTGCGGTGGGCGTACACCGGGGCGGGTGCGACCTTTCACTTATGCGTGCGGTTATCCCATATATTTCACAGGCGATTGTCCTGCAGAAGATGCAGAAGCAGCAGGAATACCTCAGCTATCACGATGACCTGACCGGGCTTTTGAACCGGAACAGCTTTGTCGGCTATCTGGCGGAAGTGAAGCAGGAAGAACTGAAGTCACTGGGGGCGCTGTCCGTAGATATCAACGGCCTGAAGAACTTTAATAAAGAGTTTGGGCGTGAGTATGGGGATGAGGTGGTCATTCGTGTCGGGGAAGTCCTGGAGGAGTACTTCAGAGGCGCTATGGTATTCCGCCTGACAGGGGACGAATACCTGGCAATCATGGAGAACGTGGATTATGAGGACTTTATGAATAATGTCCACGGCGCACACAGCAAGCTGGAGAATATCAGCCTGGGCCTGACTACGATGGGATATGCCTGGGAAAAGGTAGACATTGATGTGGACAGCCTTGTGGCACATGCCGAGGGCATGATGCGGGAAGAGAAGCAGAAGTATTATAAGAACCTGAAGAAAGGCCATCATGAGCCGATTATCAAGCAGGATCTTCTGGAAGATATCGAACAGGGGAATTTTATTGTGTGTTTTGTCCCCAAGGTAGATGTTCTGACGGAGGAAGTGGTGGGAGCCGAAGCAGTTGTACGTTATCACCACAAGGATCTGGGCATTGTGGATCCGGGGAAATACATTACACTGCTGGAGGAGACAAAGCTGTCTCATCATCTGGATCTGTATGTATTCGAGGAGGTCTGTAAGACACTGAGGAGATGGGAGCTGGATGATATGCCGATGCTGCCTGTGTCCGTGAACTTTGCCGGTGCAACTCTGCGGCAGGAGAGCGTTGCGGAGAAGATGCTCGCCCTGGTAGAGAAGTACCATGTTTCCTGTGAATATCTGGAAGTCGAGGTTTCCGAATCCTACACAGATATGAATCAGGAGATGCTTGCAGAGACAAGCAACAAGATCAGGAAGGAAAATGTACGAGTCATTCTGGATCATTTTGGCGCTAAGGATTCCAGTTTTGCCATTCTATCTATCATGGAATTTGATGGCCTGAAGCTGGATCGGAGCCTGGTAGCTAACATTGTCGGAAACAGCCGCAGCCAGATTGTGGCAAAGGCAGTGATTGATGTATGCAGGCAGCTCGGTGTCCATGTGGCGGCCGCAGGGGTGGAAACACAGGATCAGCTGAATGTATTAAAAGAGTTGGGATGTGATTATGCACAAGGGACATTGTTCAATAAGCCGATTACGATAGACACTTTTGAAGTGCGCTATTTGAAGAATTAGAAAGCAGGCATATCTATGATCAGGACGTGGCTTTCGGATATCCGCCCTTTATATGAGGAGCAGAGATACCGGAAATATTACGATACGCTTCCGGCTTTTAGAAAAGAAAAGGCGGACAGGCTGCGATTCCAAAAAGACAGGGCGCAGAGCGCAGGAGCCTGGATATTGCTGGAAAAGATACGAAAGAAATACAGAATTACAGAAAAAGCAGCATTTAATCTCTCGCATTCAGGGGATTATGTGCTGTGTTCTGTTGATATGGAATGTAATGAGGAAACTCAGGTGGGATGTGACATTGAGACTGTTAAAGAGGCAGATCTGAAGGTGGCAAAAAGGTTTTTCTGCCCATCGGAGTACGAGGCAATTTTGAGGGAGGACAATCAAAAACTGCAAAGGGATATGTTTTACAGGTTCTGGGTGCTGAAGGAAAGTTTTATGAAGGCCACCAGAGAGGGCATGGCGCTGGATATGTCGAGCTTCGAGATCCGGCTTTCCTCGCCGCCTGTATTGCTTGAGAAGCCGGAACGTTTTCCGCGGGACTATTATTACCGCGAATACGTGCTGTCTGGGTGTCCTTGTAAAATAGCAGTCTGTTCCACTGACGACGAAATTGATTCTGAACTACGGATGGAGTTTAAATTATGAAGATGAACCGGAAGATAAAAAAAGCGCTCATATTGGGTGCAGTGTGCGGTGCAGTGCTTGGAATGGCGCTGACATTTGCCGCCGCCAGCAAGGCATTAGACAAAAAAGAAGATACTATGGCTAAAACGCACGAGAAGTTAAAAGCGGAGAATAAAGATCTGCAGTCAAAGTTGAAACAACAGAAATCTGTGGAGGCGGCGGCTGTTCTGTCTAAGCAAGAACCGGAGAATTGGGAGCTTGTGCTGGTAAATGACGATTATCCGCTGGATCAGGAATATCAGCCGGAATTAGCAGAGATTACAGAGGGGCGTTCAGTAGATTCGCGGATTCTCGAAGATACGAAGCAGATGCTGGAGGATGCCCAGGCGGGCGGACTTAAGATGTATATCTGCTCCGCTTACCGTTCCTACGATGATCAGAAGACAGTATTTAATGAGACCATGCAGAACTGGGTCAACCAGGGAAGCAGTTTACTGGATGCTTACAATGAAACGAAGAAATCTGTTGCGGTGCCGGGATACAGCGAGCACGCGACCGGGCTGGCGCTTGACATTACGTCCGAGGAGTATCAGGATCTGGATGAGAAACAGGCGGATACGGCTGAGTCCAAATGGCTGGCGGAAAACTGCTATAAATATGGATTTATACTTCGTTATCCCCCGGAAAAAGCGGATATAACCGGCATTATATATGAGCCGTGGCACTACCGCTATGTAGGGAAAGAGGCGGCGAAAGAGATCAAAGAGAAGGGGATCACACTGGAGGAATACCTGGGTGTTAAGTAGTTTCGTGAAAATAAGAGAACTTTTCTTCTACGGAAAGAGAAATCTGGACATTTTTAACAAATATAAATTTTTTATAAAATAATATTTGACTTTCAAATCTGCGCGAGTATAATAAGTTATATCAAAACGAGGGCGTTTTCCACAGGGAAGACGCCCTTTTTGTATAATAGGAAAGTGCACAGCACTTTCCTATTATACAAAACCCTCCGGGGGATGCACACGCCGCGATAAGGTATATAGCTGTAAGGCGGCATCGCGGCGGCGCCAAAGTGTGCAAGCCCTTCATGAGTGAGGGGGTGGAGAGCAGGGGTGGGATTGCCCACTTTTATAAAAAGGAGGTCACAACATGAAGAAACTCGAAATTATTATTCAACCGGAGAAGCTGGAAGACTTAAAAACAATTCTCGATGGCTGTTCTGCTAACGGGCTTATGATTACAAATATCATGGGATATGGTAATCAGAAAGGACACAGGAAAATATACCGCGGTGCAGAGTATCGTGTAAATCTGCTCCCTAAAATCAAGGTAGAAACAATCGTTGAACCTGAGACGGCCGAAGAAATCATTGAAAAAGTTGTCGCAGAAATCCAGACGGGTACATACGGAGACGGAAAGATATTTGTGTACGAAGTACAGGACGCGGTCAGGATCAGGACCGGGGAGCGCGGACACGATGCTCTCTAAATTACAGGCAGGAATGAAAAATTGTTATCAAAGGGGATAGCTGTAAGAAACATAGAGATGTGTTTCGTTACAGGTATCTCCTTTTTATATGCCCGGCATGTGAGCGGCCCGGGCAGCAAAATGAGAAGGAGGAGTCATTATGGGATTAGCAGATTTAATTGCAGGCGGTATGGAATCAAGTGAGGCGGTATCCCTGCTGATAAATGTCATGTGGACGATGCTGGGGGCAACTTTGGTATACTTTATGCAGGCTGGATTTGCCATGTGTGAGGCCGGATTTACACGGGCAAAGAATACGGGAAATATCTTGATGAAGAATATGATGGACTTTGTGCTGGGAAGCCTATTTTTCTTTATTTTTGGTTTTGCAATTATGCATGGTACGGACTGGAACGGCATCATAGGAATCAAAGGATTCTTCAATCCGATTTCTCTGGCAGATGCAGATGGTTTAATGAACGGCCTGCCAGTGGGCGTATTCATGATCTTCCACACGGTATTCTGTGCAACCGCAGCCACAATCGTTTCCGGTTCTATGGCCGAGCGGACCAAGTTTGCAGCCTACCTTGCATACAGCGCTGCGATCAGCATTTTCATATATCCGGTTTCCGGACACTGGATCTGGGGAGGAGGCTGGCTCGCAGAGTTGGGATTCCATGATTTTGCCGGTTCCACGGCTGTACATATGGTTGGAGGTATCTGCGCACTGATTGGGGCAAAAATACTGGGTCCTCGTATCGGAAAGTATGACAAAGAAGGAAAAGTCAGAGCCATTCCCGGACATAACCTGCCGATTGCAGCGCTTGGTGTCTTTATTCTGTGGTTCTGCTGGTTTGGTTTCAACTGCGGTTCTACAACAGCCGCAACTACGAACCTTGGAGATATTGCCATGACGACAAACCTTGCAGCGGCGGCAGCCACACTTCTGGCAATGACCGTAACCTGGCTCAGATATGGAAAACCGGATGTGTCTATGACCTTCAATGGATCTCTGGCGGGGCTTGTGGCAATCACAGCGGGCTGTGATACAGTCAGCAACTGGTCAGCAATCATAATCGGTGCAATAGCGGGTGTAGTGGTAGTATTTGCAGTAGAATTTTTTGATAAAGTAGCAAAGATTGACGATCCGGTGGGTGCGATCAGCGTACACGGCGTATGCGGTGCGCTCGGCACAATCCTGACAGGGGTATTCTCGCCAGATTATTCAGTAGTAACACAGCTGATAGGCGTTGCTTCCGTTATAGCCTTTGTAGGCATCATGGCAGTAATCATCTTTACAATCATAGACAAAACAATAGGGCTGCGGGTTAACAAGACCGAAGAAACCGAAGGTCTGGATGTACATGAGCATGGTTCAACCGCATATGCAGATTTCAACTTCAGACTGTAAAACATATATTATTTTAATACCTACCCGCACTGTTAAGTTCCACCAAGCGAATTAATACGCTGACACAGCCTTGACACCCTCCAATGTACGCATATTACCAACCGATTGGATGCACCAGCTGCAAAACAGGGAAGTCTGGCGACTGGGGGGAGTCTCTATGCCATTTTAAAAGTCCTAAAAGTCTGCGTTAGAGGCCATTAAGGAAAAAACATAGAAAATGGTGGGCAGAATTTGCCGTATCACGGCAAATTCTGAAGCGGCCTAAGGCCCGAAATTATCAAATTTCGGGCTGCATGCCGCTGAACCGCCATTTTCTATGTTTTTTCCTTTAGGGCCTCTTACGCAGACGGAGCGGATTTTTAAAATGGCATAGAGACTCCCCCCAGTCGCCAGACTTCCCTGTTTTGCAGCGTCCCCCCCCTCCTATCACATAAATTGAACATTGACGTCCCCGTATGTATTTGCTAAAATGAAAAAAGGGAAAATGATGGGTTTATGAAGCAATTATTATGTTTCTATCCATCAGGGTATAATACAATACAGTATCACTATTAATAAGGAGGAAGATCATGGAAGACCTTACATTTGGAGAACAAGTCAAAATTATTCTTGGCCGTAAAGGCATGACTATTAAGGAACTGGCAGAGATAATCGAGGAACGTACCGGCAAGAAGATGTCCAGGCAGAATCTGACCCAGCGTCTGGGAAGAGACAATTTTCAGGAGCAGGACATGCGCACAATCGCAAATATTCTGGGCTGTCCTTTCCATTTAAGTATACTTTCAAGAGAAACTCCTGCGGCTGCGACTGCTGTAACTGAATCAGGAGAATCCGTTCCAACGGAAAAGGAGTGGAGGAAGCTGGAGAAGAAGCGCCAACAGAAGGCTGCGGAGAGAAAACAGGCATTTACACCGGTGGAAGGTCTGCAGGATAGCGAAGATATACTAGATGAAGACGATGCGGAAGATATTGAAGAGACAGCAACGGATGCAGGTCTGACAGGCGCAATAGAGGCGGAAAGCGCTGAAGGACGGGCTGCTGGTACTGCGGTGGCAGCTGAATCAGCCATCGGGGATGAAAGTGAGACTGAAGAAGTAGATATGACGATCGGTGAACTCTATGAGATCCATGAGGAACTTTCTGAATTAGAGGAGAACGTTCAGGCCGGTGAGCCGATTGAGACAATAAAAGAAGAGTTAGAACAGAAAAAGGAAGTTAAGACGGAGAAGAAGGAAAAGTTCCGCACCGGCGGTATTTTCCTCAGGAAGAAAGGAAATCCGGCCCCTGCGGAAGAATCTGTGCCGCAGAAAGAAGAGAAGACTGCTCCACCTGTTCAGGACGAGGAAGAGCCCGAGGATTTCGAGCCGGTTATCAAACATGATGATGTAGAAGAAGACCGGGAACTGGGCGAGGTGAATCCTTATACGGGGCGTGAATATCAGTCCAACAGTGTGCGCATGCATCCGAGCAGAATCGGATATGTACAGGTTTATGACCGATCTACACACAAATGGACAGATATGACCGAGTGGGCTTTTTTGGGGTATCAGGAACGCAAGAAAGCACTGCTTGGCAAAGAGTATGAACCTCCGATTTATCTTGACTAATATCGTAAAATAAGGAGGGTGCGTTATGGAGTGGGATACATTATTATCAGCAAAACGGATGCGGGGCGGCGCGAGGAACCGGCGGAATGGTTTAACGGATCTGAGAAGCGAATTTGAAAAGGACTATCACAGGATTATCGGGAGCGCTTCATTTCGGCGCCTGCAGGATAAGACCCAGGTATTCCCACTGGATAAAAGTGACTTTATCCGCACCAGGCTGACACATTCCCTTGAGGTATCCTCACTGGGAAAGTCACTGGGGCAGAACATTGGAGAAAATATATTAACAACGAATAAAGATTCCGGATTCACGGCCCCCATGAAGGAGGATATCTGCAATATCCTCCAGTGTGCGGGGCTTATTCACGATATAGGGAATCCGCCCTTCGGGCATTTTGGAGAAAATGCGATCCGGGAATGGTTTATCCGCAACCTTCCGGATCTCACTTGTTTCGGAAGATCGGTGGAGGAGATGCTGACTCCGCAGATGAGAGAGGATTTCTATCATTTTGAGGGAAATGCCCAGGCTCTGCGTCTCGTTACGAAGCTGCATTATCTGGTGGACGAGCACGGAATGAATCTGACATATGCGCTTTTGAACACCATCGTGAAATATCCGGTTCCATCCACAGGAATCGATCCCTCTACAGGCAATATCAAGGATAAAAAGATGGGCTATTATTATGCGGATCAGGCTGTATTTGAGGAGATTTCAAAAGAAACAGGGGCCGGTACATCCAGGCATCCTCTTACTTATATCCTGGAGGCGGCAGATGACCTGGCCTATAAGACGGCAGATATTGAAGATGCCTATGTAAAGGGATTTATAACATTTTATGACCTGGAAAAAGAATTGGAAATATTGCAGAAGAAACAAAATAATGCCGATTTCCAACCGCTTGACAAACTCCGCACCCTCTATGAAAGAGGCGAAGAAAAGGGGGTTAGCCATCCGGAGTCCTACGCTGTGAAGAACTGGATTGTGAGGGCGCAGGGATATCTGATCAGCTGCGCGACTTCTGGATTTACATCCCATTATGACGAGATCATGGAAGGGACTTTTAAAGAGGACTTGTTTTATGGAACCTTTGGACAGGATCTGATGGATCTGCTTGGTGATATGGCTTACCGTTATGTATTTGCATCTAGGGCCATCTATAAGATGGAGGTGACTGAGGCAGTAATTCTGGATTTCCTGATGGATAAGCTGGTTCATGCGGTACTGTATTATGATACAGACCGGCCGCTGGGATCTATCGACAGCAGGGTGGTGTCCTTTATCTCGGATAATTATAAGAATGCATACAGACTGCAGGCAAAAGGAAAGAGTGAGGCAGAGAAGCTGTATCTTCGTCTGCTGCTGGTCACGGATTATGTATGCGGGATGACGGACAGCTATGCAAAACGGTTGTATCAGGAAATGAACGGGCTTGTTTAGGGGGATGGGGCGCTAATGACAAGGCGATTCCGGGGCCTGGCTGGGCAATGTCTGCTGGTGAAGTGTTCGGACATTTCACCAGCAGACATTGCCCAGCCAGGCCCCGGAATCGCCTTGTCATTCGTTGGGTGCATACAATCGGCAGGGATGAAGGAACTTCCAGGAGGAATGACGGACAAAATTGCGATTTGAGCGTATGTATAACCAATTCTTTTTTCGTTCTTTCTTTTCCTGTATTGTCATGTTCATACTCCCTTTCACAATTAAATATTCTGTAGTATTAGGGGCAGTAAGTAATATTAAGATGACGGGTACATTGGATTCCTTTGTTGCTATTGCTATATAGAGATGATAAGTGATAAAAAGTATTGTGCAATAATACTAGACAATTTGTTAACTCAATTGACAAAACGGGTGCGGGATGTTATGATCAAAATAAGAAGAGGTACTTCCAATAAGAGTGCCTTAATCATGACGTATGCGGCTGATCAGCCGCATACGCATAGCAAATGTCGATGAATGGAGGAAGAGACAGGAGTATGGATGCAGTTGAAAGAATGAAACATCCCATTTTTTTTAAGGAAAACCGTGTATGGAGGGTTTACAGCGGCGGTAAGCTTTTAGGGGATTTTGTGGGAAAGCCTGCGGAGGATGATTTTTATCCGGAGGAATGGATTGCTTCGGCGGTATCGGCCCTGAATAAGGACAGTACAGATCCGCGGGAGGGGCTGAGTGTAATTGAGGGAACAGATTTGACGCTAAAAGAGCTGATTGATACATATCCGGCCCAGATGCTGGGGACGGCAAGGAATCTGGGGGTGCTCGTGAAGTTTCTGGACAGTGCGGTCCGACTCCCGGTACAGGTTCATCCGGACCATGCTTTTTCGCGCAAATATCTGAACAGTGAATTTGGAAAGGCGGAGATGTGGATAGTTCTGGCAACCCGAGGGGATGCCTGCATTCATTTTGGCTTCCGGGAGCAGATGGATGAGAAACGGCTGACGCAGTCCGTAGAGAGATCTTATGAGAATAAAGAGGAAATGAGTGCTCTGTTGAACCGGTATCCCGTGAAGAGCGGGGATGTGTTTTTCATTCCCGGCAAGATGGTGCATGCGATCGGGCAGGGATGTCTGATACTGGAGATTCAGGAACCCACAGATTTTACAATACAGCCTGAGTTCTGGTGTGGGGATTATCTCCTGAGTGACAGTGAGATGTATCTGGACCTGGGGAGGGAGACGGCTCTGAAGTGCTTTGATTATGATATTTACGGGGAGGCCTGCGAAGAGCTGGCACGTCGTACACCGGTGGTTATATGGGAGCGGGACGGCGTACGAAAGGAGAGTATCATAACAGAGGAAGATACCGGATGCTTTTGTGTGGAACGATATTCTGTTTCAGAAGGGAAAGTACTGCTGGATGCGGCACCGGCCATTTATGTGGTTACAAAAGGGGAGGGAAAAGTAACAGGGGATGGTTACTCCAGAATGGTCAGGCAGGGGGATTATTTTTTCCTGCCGTACCAGGCAAAAGGAGCGTTCCGGGCGGAGACGGACGGCAGCCTTGAGATTGTAGAATGTCTGCCGCCGGCAGCAGAGTGAGGAGAATTACCAGGCTTGTGTGGAAGCATTTCAGACGATCGGTGTTTATGAAAAAGAGGAGCAAGTTTGAAACAATCGTCAGCTGCCTATCTTGAAGCTTTTAAAAAGGAGAACTCCAGGCTACCCACTTTTTGGTATGATAGAATCGTATCATAAAAGTATCTGTATATGAATCTGAAAAGATACTAGAAAAAATAAGGACAGGCGTAAATATGACGAAGAAGGTACTGAATGCTTCCGGAATGAAAAAAGCCAATCAGAAGAAGATATTGGATATGCTCAGAGTTGAGTCCGTATCCCGGGCGGAGTTATCCAGAAAAACGGGGCTGACGCGGGCCGGAATCAGTGGAATTATCGAGGAGCTCATGGCAAAAGGCGTAGTAGTGGAAGGCGAGACCATGCCGAACAGAGTCGGGCGCAGTTCAGTGGAACTGAAGCTGAACGGAGAGAGATACCTTATCGCCGGCATTTCGATCAGCCGGGATTATTGTACAGTGGGGATCAGCAATTTTTGCTGTGAGGTACTGGAATACCAGGAGGTTCTGTTTGACAAAGATCAGGATAACCCGCATACGGTATTTAGAAGGATAACAGAGATAATACGGGAAATGATGGCCGGCAGAGAAGCAGCGCTGCTGGGAATCGGTATTATTTCTCCGGGGGCGCTGGACATCGCTAATGGCAGAATTTTATCCCCGCCTAATTTTGAAAAATGGCATAATCTTAATATCTGCAGTTTTTTCCGGAGCCAGTTTGAGTGCCCGGTTGTGCTGGAGAACGATGCCAAAGCAATGGCTATTTCAGAAAAATACTGCGGTGCTGCCGGAACGGTTAAAAATTATGTGGAGATTGTCGTGGATTATGGAATTGGCGGTGGTATCGTTGTGGACGGGCAGCTTTATAAAGGCAGTTCGGGCAGCAGCAGTGAATTCGGGCATATTACTGTGGACATGAATGGAGGACTCTGCAGCTGCGGAAACAGAGGATGTGCAGAACTGTATGCAAATATTCCGAATATCATAGCGTATGCCCGTAAGTATGACAGTACTGTAACATCATGGGAAGAGATCGTAGACCGTGCTGAAGCCGGGGACGCTGATATGGGCAGGGTTATAGAGCGGGAGACAGAGTGTCTGGCCGCCGTCATTGTGAGTGCAGTCAATATCATTGATCCCGAAGTCGTATTTATTGGAGGAGACATTTCATACAAGTCCCGGATTCTGATTTCCGGCATCCAGAAAAGGGTAGATGAGCGGATTATGCGCAAAGCAATTCATGGGATTGAGATTCGTCCATCCGGCCTTACAAAGCATAAAAGGCTGATTCCCTGTTTCCATTTGCTGCTCAGTTACGTAATCGATCATTCCATTCTTTTTGAAGAAGCTCAGGCAAAGCTGCATCTGTAAAAGTAAAGAGAACAAGACCAATCTTCTTCCAAGATAGAGCCGCCGGCGGATGGCAGAGGTGCGCAGGGGTATTACGCCATGCGGAGCATGATGCGCGCCTCGCCGCAAGTACGCCAAGGCCTACTTGAATTAATTAAGCCGGCCATAGACACTATCTGATATACCGGCAGAAGTGTCCGAAGTCGGGACTGGGTGCTTTTTCGTCTTCATCCAGTTCCAACTGGTCTACATAGGTTTTGGTGAACTGCGGAAAACCAAACAGTTCCGCAGCTCTGGCTTCTCTTGGAGAGTAGATAGCAGGAACTCCGAGCCAGTAACGCCCATCTTCTTCTACCAGGAGAAGGTGGTGATAGTTGTGATATCCGTGGAGGAGAAAGCTGTTATTAGCAAGGTTCCAGCAGCGGCGGGGGAGGATCGAGAGTTCAGAACGCTGTATTTTCCGGGCTGTGGGGGAGGTTTGTGCTTCTTCTTCAAGGGAGTCCTGCAACTCTGTCCGGATTGTGTCAGCGGGGCCCTCTGTCCGGGCCGCGTTATCACCGGACATTGCAGTGTCTTTTGGCTCCGCCGGAGTATTGATTATCTCCCCAGTGGGGCTGAATTCTGAGGGCGGTATTTCCGTTTCAGAAGAGGGGAGTACATTTTGGATTATATCCTCTTCATCAGAAGGGAGTGCATCTGGGGTTATATATTCTTCATCAGAAGAGAGAGGTGAACTTTGTGGTATGTCTTCTTCATCAGAAGGGGGAAGTGAACTTTGTGGTATGTCTTCTTCATCAGAAGGGAGAAGTGAACTTTGTGGTATGTCGTCTTCATTAGAAGGGAGAAGTACACTTCGGGGCATATCGTCCTCATTAGAAGCGGGACGTGTATTACGGGTCATATCTTCTTCAACAGGAGAGTTGAGTGCATCAGGAGATACATTTGTTTCAGAAGAATTGTGAGTATCTGACGGAACATTTGTATCAGTATTGTCCGATGCATCTGATGAAATATCAACATCAGGATCGCTGAATGAATCGAAATACAGACCGGTATCAAAGTCACGGAATGTATCAGGGGGGATATCATCCCCAGACTTGTGAAAAGTATTAGAATACATAACATTTTCAGGGTCATTATATGCGTCTGAGCTATCCGTGTTTTCAGGAAGGCTTTGTGACTCCGCCTGTGCTTCGGCATCATTGGTGACAGGTAAACCGGTTCCCGCGGCTGGACCTGCTTCTGCAGACTCTGGGGAGTGGACTGCAGAGGGCGCAGGTTCTTCCGATACTGCGGCTGTACTGTCTCCGGATTTTTTCCACAGTTCGATTCCGCGGGTATCAAAGTCTGCTCCATCTGCGGCGGCTGCATAATACTGGCCGGAGTCCGTCTTCAGGAAAAAGCCGTCAATCTGCTCCAAGGGCCTGCCTTCTGGGAAAGTGGTGTCTGAAATGGTGAATCTTGCAGAGATACATTTATCTCCGCAGATGATCTCATCGACCTGACTGGAAATAAATTTTGAATTCTGCCTGCAGAATGCGTACAGCTTGACTGTGCTGCCAGTCTGCACCGGAATTCCCCTGACATTGACCTGCAGTACACAGGACTGGTAATGCTGGATTAATTTTATAAAGCCTGCATTACGCAGTTTTTGATTATTATTGTATTCATAAATATAACAGATACCGGGATTCATAATACACCTCTGGTCTTGTCTTTCTTTCAATCTAATTTATTCAGAGAGGTTTTGAAAAAGAACACTATTTGTGGTAAATTATATCAAAAGGGAAAAATTAGCGTACCGGCACATTGAAATTTAGGCTGGATATTAAGCTGAATATCAATGAGACAGTGCACAGGGTTGGAGAGATGATTATGAATGCAGACGAAAAATATATGAAAGAAGCTATCAGGCAGGCAAAAAAGGCATATGCCCTGGAGGAGGTTCCGATCGGATGTGTGATCGTATATCGGGATAAAATCATCGGACGGGGCTATAACAGGCGTACGATCGACAAGAACCCTCTGGCCCATGCGGAACTGACTGCGATACGAAAGGCCAGCAAAAAGCTGAATGACTGGCGGCTGGAGGAATGCACCCTGTATGTCACCCTGGAGCCATGCCAGATGTGCTCCGGCGCGATAATCCAGGCAAGGGTGCAGCGCGTGGTAGTTGGATGCATGAATCCCAAGGCAGGCTGTGCGGGATCCATTCTAAACCTGCTGGACATGCAGGAATTTAACCACCAGGCCGAGCTCGCGACGGGAGTGCTGGAAGAAGAGTGCAGTACCATGATGAAGCAGTTTTTTAAGGAACTGCGGGAAAAGCAAAAGAAGATGAGGGCCAAATAAAAGTAACAGCTCAGGCAGGCCTGAACTGTTATAGATAAAAACATGTAAAAGCGGAATTCTGGTCCGTGACGGCGCCAAACGTCCGTGACTGCTCTTCCATTATTTTTTGTACAGGGTTTTTCCTTCTTTAATCGTTTCCAGGACAACGATGTCTTTCAGCTTCATTTTGTCTGTTTTCAGCGGATTTTTGTCAAGAATAACAAGGTCTGCCAGTTTTCCAGCCTCCAGCGTACCTTTTTCCTGTTCTTCGTGATAGGCGTATGCAGTGTTAATGGTGATTGCCTTCAATGCATCATACACCCCAATCCTTTGTTCCGGGCCCAGGACTTCCCCGCCGCGCGTAACCCTGTTCACCGCGGCCCATACGGAGTGCAGCATATCCGGCTTTGTAACCGGCGTGTCCTGATGAAAATTCAGGACCAGCCCTCTGTCCAGCGCTGATTTACAAGGGCTGATTCGTCTGCCGCGGGTATCTCCCAGATTCTTTTTGTGAATATCGCCCCAGTAATAGACATGGCCGACAAAAATGGAGGGGATCATCTTCAAATCAGCCATCTTGTCTAGTTGATCATCCCTTGCCGTCTGGCAGTGGATCATAACAGGCCGGAGATCTGCATCAGCAGCCTCGGGTATCTTCTTCAGCCCTTTCTCATAGGCATTCAAAAACTGATCACCCGCCGCATCTCCATTGCAGTGCACCAGGATTTGTTTCCGGTCCCTCAAAGCCTGTTCCATAAACCCGGTTACGGTTTCATCTGTGAACCATGGATATGCACAGTAGCCCCCGCTGTTATCATAGGGCTTTGTCAGCCATGCCGATTTCCCCTGGGGGGAACCGTCCAGCACGGTTTTGTAACCTCCAAGTTTAAAATGGTTATTGTACTTCTGGTCACACTCCGGATACTCAATAAAGAACTGGCCCGGATCAGCTTCGCTCATAACCGGATAGGATACGACATCGAGTACAAAGGCACCTTCATCACATGCTTTCTTCATGAACTGAACCGCGTCTGTACTGCTGGCGCCGTCCTGAACGGTTGTGACTCCGTATTTCAGGTATTCCTGCTGTACGATCCGTAGGCCTTCCCTGAGATCCATCTTTATATGACCGGCGAGTAGTTTCTGCAGCTCAATCATTGCGGCTTCTTCCAGATATCCGTCCGGCTCTTTGGTTCCGGGGATCCTGCCGATGACACCGCCCTGAGGATCTGCAGTATTGCTGCCGATTCCTGCAAGTTTCAAAGCAGCACTGTTTGCGCAGCCCATATGGCCGGAAGCATGGGATACATAGATGGGGATACTTTCAGATACCTGATCCAGAATCTGTCTGGTGGGATGCCCTCCTTCTTTCAGAAAATTGTGGTCATAGCCGAAACCGACGACGATATCATTTACTGAAATGTGCCTCTCCGCAATATATTGATTCAATGTATTGATGACATCACGATAGCTGCCGCAGCCGCTCAGATCGGCGTTTAAGGCCATCTGCGCCGCCATTGAGACGTGGCCGTGTCCATCCAGAAAGGCGGGCATCAGAGTCTTTCCGTTCAGGTCAATATATTCGGTATCCGGGCCTGACAGCTTTTCTGCCCCGGCTTTCGGGCCTGCGTATGCAATTTTATGATCTGTTACAAGCAACGCCTCCGGCATATCGTGTTCCCCTGTCATTGCGATAATATTGCCGCCATAGTACAATTTTTGCATGATATATTCCATCCTTTCTGAAAGCGGATTTTTCTTGGTCTTATTTCAAATTATACCTCATATTACAAATAAAATACCACCCCTGCAGCACCGCTTATGACCATAATCAGGATTGGATTCATCTTCCGCCTGCGTAATATCACAAGCATCACAAAAAATATGAGCACTGCGATCCAGTTTATCTTCGAGAACATGGAATTTAATTGCAGGGTGCTGGTACCAAAAAATGCGAGCATTATAATTGTAGCTGCTGCTGAGATAATCAGGCCTAAAGATGCTGACTTCAGTCCGTTTAATATTTCAAAGATATAAGTAGAACTCCGGTGCTTTTGAAAAAAGCGGTATAAAAATAAAGAGATAGCTACTCCACATATTACACAGCCGACTGTAGCGGCTGCTGCGCCCCCGATGCCTCCGATCTGAAGGCCGACAAAAGTAGAGGTATTAACGGCCAGTGGGCCTGGTGTCATCTGTGAGATTGTAATAATGTCCGTAAAGAGCTTTTCACTGATCCATCCGGCTTGATTTACCACTTGCTCTTGAATTAAAGGAATGATTGCATAACCGCCTCCAATACTGAGCAGGCCGATTTTGAAAAATGTAAAAAATAAATTCCAGATTGTTGTCATTTCATCTTCCTCTTTTCCCAAAACACCCGTATCACACATAAAAAGCAGCAGACAACCAGTATCAAAGCCACATTAATACCGAGCACAAAGTTTGCCAAAAAAGCGGCAGGTATCATGGCAGATAAAAACCAGGAACGCTCCTTCAGGATCAGAGCGCACATGTCTATGATCAGATCTACAATCAGTGCGGCCACGCCCGCCTGCATCCCTTTTAACACGGCCGCAACAACAGCGTTTGAGATAAAAGCTGTATAAAATGTCGATACCAGCCCGAGTATAACAAGGGGGGGATGACGGCGGCAATACAGCTGATGGCGGCGCCCAGAGTTCCCGCGACCCGATATCCTGCCAGCGCAGACAGGTTAATGGCAATCGCTCCGGGAGTCGACTGTGCCACAGCTGCCATACCTACCAGGTCCTCCTCTGTAAAATACTGTTTCTGGGTTACAAAATAACGGCGGACCATAGGTACAACTACATAGCCGCCGCCGAAAGTAAAACTGCTGATAAACAGGTTGACTGCCAAAAGCCAGAAATATGTTTGTTTCTTGGGATGCTCCATCATGCCCCTCCTCTCTGTTTCTCCCATTATAGTTCTTGTTGAGATATCTGTAAAATGATATAATTATATAGAATATATAAATTTAATTCATGTAACAGTTCAGGCAGGCCTGAACTGTTACGCATCCAGCCCAGTGAAATTCACCTACGGCGAAGGGTGCTGTGCGCCAGTAGCGCACGTTTAGCACGGACCGAAGCGTAGCGGAGACCTGGATGCCTGCAACCGCCATGTTTCGTACGGCCTGCGCAGTAAATGCGCAGACCTGCTTAAACAGTTACTGATTCATGTCAGGAGGAGAGCTTATGAACATACGGCATTTAGAAATTATAGAAGCAGTTGAGCAGACCGGAACTTTTACAGGTGCAGCAAAAAAACTGCACCTCACACAATCTGCGGTATCGCACGCGATAGCCGAACTGGAACAGCAGGCCGGGACAGCGCTGTTTGACCGTCTGCCGCGGGGCGTATGCCTGACGAGCTGCGGTACAATGCTGCTGAAAGAGGCGCGGAGCATACTGGCCTCCTGCCGCAGCCTGGATCAGCGGATCAGCCATTTAGAAGAATGCACCCCTGTTAATATTGTGTCCAGTATCACGATAGCATCTTTTCACCTGCCCCAGATTCTAAACCGTTTGAAAGCCGTACTTCCGGAACTTCAGGTGAATGTGCGCGTAGCAAGTGCCAATTCGGCAATGGGGATTCTACAAAACGGGGAAGCGGATATTGCCTTCTGGGAAGGTGTTGAGCCCCAGGGAGCATTTCGGACCATTTTATTGGGCAGCTATAAGCTGTGCGCCGTGTGCGCTCCCGATTTTCCGCTGCCTGACCGGGCAGTATCCCCCCGCCGGCTGTGCACATTGCCGCTATTGCTGCGGGAGAAGGGCAGTGCGGTACGGGATACTTTTGACAGTACACTGTCACTTGCAAACCAAAAGGCCTATCCCAGATGGGAAAGCGTGAATTCTTTTGCACTTGTTAAAGCTGCAGAAGCTGGCCTGGGCGTTGCCATTTTGCCCGAGTGTTTATTGACAGACCCTGTTTCGGAGAAAAAGTTACGCCTGATACAATTGGAGGGGATGGAAATGGAAAATAAAATGCTGGCAGTACTGCATGAAAATAAATATATTACACAGCCTATGCAAATGATATTGGATACCTTAAAAGGTATGCCTTTGTGAAAAAAAAGGGTATAATACAGAAAAAGAAAGGGCACAAAGAACATATCAAAACCTAAAACATATAAAATGGCTGAACCCTGCAGATACACCGAATGTACCAGCAAAGTTCAGCCATTTTTTAAGCGTAAACTTTTTTATCATTATGTCAGAATTATCTTTTTTTCGTGCATTACGCTTCGAATGCATCTCCACAGACGTTACCTCGGCAGTTAACTCAACCCAGGCACCCTCACGGCACCCGGAAGGTTCTGCTTAGTGCTGCTTCGTTCCCGACCTGACACGGTTCACAGATTCCCGTCGCGTAAGACCCAGATCTCAACGCCACTTTCCAAGGGCAGCTCTGCAAATCAGCACCCTCTGCGTAATATCACCCCTGCTATAGCGGATTGCAGGTACAAGGTACCGCTAACACCCCGGCTGCACGAGTCTTAATTTTACCTTGTTTTTGCCGAAATGTCAACGGATTAGCGGAGTTTTTATTTACTATAAGTAAAAAATATAGTAAAATTAGCCTTTAAGACGTGGCTGATAGAAATTTTGCTGCGTTTTGCATGAAAATCATGGGTCTGGAGTATCTAGTATAAGCCAACATCTGTTCCCGGCCCCGAACAGATACAACAGGCCTTAAAATTGGAGATGTGAATTTTTATGAAGGTTTTATTAGCAGCAGTCAATGCAAAATATATACATTCCAATCTGGCGGTTTACAGTCTGAAGAGCTTTGCGGCAGAGTATGCACGGGAGATTCACATCGCAGAGTATACCATTAACCAGAGAATTGATGATATTCTGGCGGATCTTTACAGGCAGAAGCCAGATATTCTGTGCTTTTCCTGCTATCTCTGGAATATCAGTTATGTGAAGCAGATTGTGGTTGAGATTAAGAAAGTGCTGCCCCGCATACGTATCTGGCTTGGCGGTCCGGAGGTTTCCTACAATGCTGCGGAGATGCTGGAAAGTTATCCACAGCTGGATGGTATTATGCGAGGGGAAGGGGAAGAAACATTTCTGGAACTGCTTCATTATTATCACTGTAAACGGCATAACCTGGAGGATGTGATGGGGATTGTTTACCGCAGGGATGACGGTGCCGCAGAAAGCTTCACGGAACAGGCGGAGATTGTGGAAAACCCATGGCGGCCGGTGATAGATCTCAGCCGGGTTCCGTTTGTCTATCAGGATATGGATGAATTTAAAAATAAGATCATCTATTATGAGTCCAGCAGGGGCTGTCCGTTTTCTTGCAGCTACTGTCTTTCTTCTATCGATAAAGCCCTCCGATTCCGGGATCTTTCCCTGGTGAAAAAGGAACTGCAGCAGTTTATTGATGCAGAGATTCCGCAGGTAAAATTTGTGGACAGAACCTTTAACTGCCGGCATGATCATGCCATGGCCGTGTGGTCTTATATCGCGGCTTATGATAAAGGGAAGACAAACTTTCATTTCGAAGTGGCAGCAGACCTGTTAAGTGAAGAAGAACTGAGGCTCATCGAAACGATGCGTCCGGGGCTGATCCAGCTGGAAATCGGCGTGCAGTCGGTGAATCCGGATACGATCCGGGAGATCAGGCGTGTTATGAAGTTTGAAGAAGTGAAACGGGTGGTCAGCGGGATCCGGGCGGGTGGAAACGTGCATCAGCATCTGGATCTGATCGCCGGACTTCCCTTCGAGGACTATCACAGCTTCAGGCATTCTTTTAATGAAGTTTATGCGCTGCGGCCCGAGCAGCTGCAGCTTGGATTTTTGAAGGTATTAAAGGGTTCGTGCATGCAGGAACGTGCAGGAGAGTATGAGCTTCAATACCAAGACAGGCCGCCTTTTGAAGTGTTGTCTACAAAGTGGATGTCCTATGCCGACATCCTCCGCCTCAAAGGGATTGAGGAGATGGTGGAAGTGCATTACAACAGCGGGCAGTTCCAGAATACATTGTCTTTGCTGGAACGCGTATTTATGGACAGCTTTACCCTATATGAAGAGCTCAGCCGGTACTATGAAGACAATTCGCTTCATATGGTGAACCATTCAAGAATTACGAGGTATGAGATCCTTTATCGGTTTGCCCTTGCGCACGATGGGAAACATGCAGACCAATACAGGAAAGCCCTGACGGTTGATTTATACCTCAGGGATAATGTTAAGAACCGTCCCGATTTTGCCGGGGTTCCCGCTCTCGGAAAAGAGGAGGCCGCCGCGTTTTACGACAGAGAGGCACTAGAACACCGGTATCTGAAGGGATATGAGCATTTTGATAAGAGACAGATGCGAAAAATGACCCATCTGGAAAAGATGGATGGTAAGTTGGTGCTGTTTGACTATAAGAACAGAGATGTTCTGACAAATCAGGCAAAAGTATTTTATATAAATAAGGAGCGTTTATGAAAAAAAGAACAAGAGAGATTCTCTCCATTCTGGATGAACAGTATGGCCGGGAATACGTGTGTTATCTGAACCATGAGACTCCCTGGCAGTTATTGATTGCCACCATACTCAGCGCCCAGTGCACAGATGCGAGGGTCAATATCGTAACACAGGACTTATTTCAGAAGTATGACACGGTGGAGAAGTTTGCCAATGCAGATCTGAAGGAATTGGAGAAGGATATTAAGCCCACCGGCTTCTACCATACCAAAGCTAAAAATATCATCGCCTGCACAAAGGCCCTCGTAGATCGGTTTGGCGGGGAGGTCCCGCGCAGTCTGGAAGAACTAACCTCTCTGGCAGGGGTAGGGCGCAAGACCGCGAATGTTATCCGCGGAAATATATACCACGAGCCGAGCGTGGTGGTGGATACGCATGTCAAACGAATCTCAAAACGTCTGGGGCTTACAGAAAATGAGGACCCGGAAAAGATCGAACAGGATTTGATGAGAGCACTTCCAAAAGACCACTGGATTCTGTATAATATACAGATTATTACATTCGGACGTTCCATCTGTACGGCCAGGAGTCCAAAGTGCGGGGAATGCTTCTTGCAAAAATATTGTAAAGAGTATAGAATAAAATCTAACTAACTAAAATTTGATTCAGGTATAAAGAGGTGAATGAGGTTGAATTTCTATAATAAAAAGGTAAGAAGGATTATATCAATTGTCATTATGGTCATTATCCTGGCGATGGTCGCTACGATGGTAATACCATATCTTGTATAATAGGGAAGTGAATTAAGAAGTCAGGTGAAATGATATGGCAGACAGAAGAAGAAAACGAAGAAGACGCAGACAACAGAGAAGAGCTGTTATCGGAACAGCCTTCGTTTTGGTGTGCGCACTTCTGGTCATTGTCTGTGTGCAGATTTTTCTCCGGAGCTATATCCGGAAGTTTGACAGCCATAGGATTATTCAGGGCGTTTCTGTGGGGTATACGGATGTGTCCGGTCTGACGGTGGAGAAAGCAAAGGAAAAGGTGGAGTCGGAGGTAACGGCATCCATGAAGGCCAGATTGGATCTGACGCTGGAGGACGGCAGACATTCGGAGGTAGAGCTGTCGGCTCTTGGGATTTCCGTAAAAGACCTGGATAAGACGCTTAGGGAGGCGCTTGACTATGGCAGGAAGGGCAGTGCAGTCCAATGCTATAAGATTATGAAGAAGGCCGAGAAGAATGAGAATAAGAAAAAGTTCCCGGTGGAGTATCAGGTTACTGAGAAGTCGGCAAAGGAGGCATTGAACCACGCGATGTGCCAGGTTCTGCACCTACCGGAAAATGCAAAAGTGACACAGGATGATTCCGGTGTGGTGATTGTGGAGCAGAAGGCTGGTGAAGTACTGGATATCGAGAAGACGGTGAAGAGCATCAACAAATTGCTAGGCGGCGATTGGGACGGGAAGGACGCCAGTATTCCTGCTTATGTGGAATATATTGATCCGGAGGTGACAAAAGCGGATTTAAAGGACGTTACCGACCTGCTGGGTAGTTTCACGACTTTTTATGGAAGCGATGGTTCCGGGCGTGCGCAGAACATAGAGAGCGGTGCAAAGCACATCGACGGAGCCTTTTTGAAACCGGGCGAAGAATATTCTGCCAATGCGGCGATGGAGCCCTATACCGAGGAGAACGGATTTACCACGGCGGCCTCCTATGAGGATGATAAGGTGGTGGAATCCATGGGAGGCGGTATCTGCCAGATCTCTACGACGCTGTATAATGCGGTGCTCTTTGCAGAGCTGGAAGTGACGGAGCGTTCTCCTCATACCATGCTTATCTCCTATGTGGACCGTTCCCAGGATGCTGCAATTGCAGATGATGTGAAGGATTTGAAGTTTAAAAATAATCAGCAGACACCGATTTATATAGAAGGAATTCTTGCGGACGGCTGTATCACGTTTAACATATATGGCAAGGAAACCCGGGATCCAGGAAGAACTCTTGAATTTGTCAGCGAGACGACAAATGAAACGATGCCGGAGGGGAAACGATTCGTTGCGACTGAAGAGCCGGCAGGAACGCTGTATACCACCCGGCAGGCACAGCCGGAGATTTCCGCACGCCTTTGGAAGGTTGTATACCAGGATGGCGAGGAACAGAGCCGTCAGATTATAAATAACAGCCAGTACGTACCGGTGAAAGAGACAGTTGCAGTGGGAACCGCATCTGCGAATCCCGAAGTGACAGAAAAGATCAATCAGGCAATCCAGACTCAGGATGAGGCAAGGATACTGAGTGCTGTCCAGGGGGACAGTCAGGCGGAAAACCAGGAGGACAGCCAGGGAGCCGTCCAGGAGAATAACGGGGAGCAGGGACAGTGAATCTATGAAAGCAGGCAATATATCACAGACTATATGGAAACGGTCTGTAAAAAAACAACTGCATACTGAAAGGAAAGAAGTTCTCTTCCAGCCATCGGCGGAAGAGGCGTGCAGCGTGGTTCGTATTTCGAAAGGAAAGCTGGCTGTGTGCGCACAGGCAGAGGTCTCTGGAGCTTCCGTGAGGACAGGGATCTATGCGGCAGTAAGGGCGCTGAATGATCTGGCGGTTCATGGGGTTGAACCGACGGCATTGACCGTACAGATTTTGCTGACGCCGGATGCGCAGGAGGGTGATCTGAAAGCGATGACCGGCTGTCTGGAATCCGTTTGCCTGGAGGCAGGTGTGCAGCTAGCCTGTGTGCGGGCCGAGGTGACTCCGGCCGTTGTCCGGACGGTTATATTTGTGACGGCGCAGGGAGAGGCGGCGGAGGATGCGCTGCTACGTCCTGCTTATGCCCTTCCGGGACAGGATATCGTACTGTGCGGCTATGCAGGACTGGAGGGCATGCTGCGGATTCTGGATGAGCGGGAAGAAGAGCTGGGCAGGAGATTTGTTCCCGCCTTCATTCAGCAGATGAAGCAACTCAGAGGGAACGTGCTGGCGCTTGATGCCGCCCGTGCAGCGGCCGCTGCCGGAGTAAAGGCGATGTACCAGGTTGGAAGCGGCGGGATATTTGCCGGCCTTTGGGAACTGGCAGAGGCGGCAGGAATCGGTCTGGATGTGGAACTGTCCGGTATATCTGTCAGACAGGAGACTGTGGAGCTCTGCGAGTATTATAACCTGAATCCCTATCAGCTGACATCTGCGGGCTGCATCCTTATGACTGCCCGGGACGGAGATGCGCTTGTGAAAGCGCTGGAAAGGGTGGGCGCACGAGCCAGCAAGCTTGGGGTTACCACGGACAAGAAGGCCAGGGTAATCACAAGCGGTGAAGAACAACGATACTTAGACAGGCCGGCTCCAGATGAACTGATGTGCTGGTGGGAGCGGACCGGCGGTACGGATTGCCGGCCTGTGTAAATATAGATTTCCGTACGGCATACGCTGTGCGGCCGCACGGAGGGAACAGTTCAGGCCTGCCTGAATTGCTGCGCGCGAAGCAAAGAGGATCTAAGATACACAATGGCAGAATGAAGGAGGAGTAGAAATGGATAACCTGAGAAATGAAATTTTAAGATATCTGGAGACAAACAGCCGGGTCAATCTGGCGGAACTTGGAGTTCTGGTCGGAGTGGATGAGACGACAGTGGCAAATGAGATTGCCGATATGGAAAAAGAAAAGATTATCTGCGGATACCATACGCTGATCGACTGGGATAAGGCTGGCGTGGAGTCTGTGACAGCACTGATTGAGGTGCGCGTGACACCGCAGCGCAACCAGGGATTTGACCGGATTGCAGAGAGAATCTACAATTATCCGGAAGTACATGCGGTATACCTGATATCCGGAGGATACGACCTGCTCGTGACACTAGAGGGAAAAACACTGAAAGAAGTATCCCGCTTTGTGTCTGAGAAGCTTTCACCTATTGATGCTGTGATCAGTACTGCAACATATTTTATATTGAAAAAATACAAAGACCATGGAACGGTTTTGGTACCGAAGAAAGAATCAGAAAGGATGCTGGTGACACCGTAATGAGAAATCCATTATCTAAAAAAATAATCGAAATCGAACCGTCCGGCATCCGCAAGTTCTTTGACGTGGCAAATGAGATGAAAGATGCGATTTCACTGGGCGTGGGGGAACCGGACTTTGACACTCCCTGGCGGATACGTGAGGAGGGCATCTTTTCTCTGGAAAGGGGCCGCACCTTCTATACATCCAATGCCGGACTGCAGGAATTAAGGGATGAGATCTGTAATTATCTGGAGCGAAAGATTCATGTCAGATATGATTCCAGACATGAGACCCTGGTTACCGTGGGCGGCAGCGAGGCCATTGATGTGGGTCTGCGCTGTATGCTGGATCCCGGAGATGAAGTTCTGATTCCACAGCCCAGTTATGTATCCTATCTACCATGTACCGTCATGGCAGACGGCAAACCGGTTGTAATACCTCTGCAGTATGAAAATGAGTTTAAGCTGACGGTTGAAGACCTGGAGAAGTATATTTCTCCAAGGACGAAAGTGTTGATCATGCCTTTCCCTAATAATCCGACAGGATCCATTATGACAAAAGAGGATCTGGAGCCGGTGGCAGAGTTTGTAAAAGAACATGATCTATATGTCATCTCAGACGAGATTTATTCAGAACTGACCTACAAAACTGAGCACGTATCCATCGCCAGCCTTCCGGGAATGCGGGAGAGGACGATAGTGATCAACGGCTTTTCCAAAGGATTCGCTATGACGGGATGGCGCCTTGGCTATTGCTGTGGTCCGGAGACAATTATCGAACAGATGGTGAAACTACACCAGTTCGCCATCATGTGCGCGCCTACAAACAGCCAGTATGCAGCGATTGAGGGCCTGAGAAACTGCGACGATGAGGTGGAGGAGATGCGCAAATCCTATAATCAGAGAAGGCGTTTTCTGATGCATGAATTCGCTCGCATGGGGCTGGAATGCTTTGAACCATTCGGTGCATTTTATGTATTCCCAAGCATCCTGGAGTTTAATATGACATCCGAGGAGTTTGCAACCCGCCTTCTGGAGGAGGAGAAGGTCGCTGTTGTTCCCGGAACCGCATTTGGAAAATGCGGAGAGGGCTTTCTGCGTATCTCCTACGCATATTCCCTGGATGACCTGAAGGAAGCGCTGGGGCGTTTGGGCAGCTTTATTCAGCGCCTCAGAAACGAGAGGTAAATGCAATGCTTAATATTGTACTGCTGGAGCCGGAGATCCCGGCAAACACCGGGAACATCGGGAGAACCTGCGTAGCCACGAATACGCGCCTGCATCTGATTGAACCACTGGGGTTTAAGCTGAACGAGAAAGCGTTAAAGCGTGCGGGGATGGACTATTGGGCCGATCTGGATGTAACCACATATATTGATTTTAAAGATTTTCAAAAGAAAAATCCGGACGCCAGGTTATACATGGCTACTACAAAGGCGCCGAAAGTATACACGGAGGTTCACTATGAACCGGACTGCTATATCATGTTCGGAAAGGAAAGCGCCGGCATTCCGGAGGAGATTCTGGTGGAACATCAGGAGGATTGTGTCAGAATCCCTATGGACGGTGATATCCGTTCACTGAACCTGGGGAATTCCGTAGCGGTTATCTTATATGAGGCTTTGCGTCAGAACGGATTCTCCGGTATGAATCTCGAGGGGCATCTGCACCATCTGCACTGGCGGGAATGACAAACCGGAGCAGAGGTGTTATGAAAGACGGAGCATGGCGCGCGTCTCGCTGCAAGCATGCTTAAAATTAAAAAAATTGTGAATAGAAAGAACCAGAAAAAGGATAAATAAATCTTAATTTCTGGTTCTTTTTTTTGAACGGCAGCAATTGTTACCGAGGGACAGCCTGTTCCTGAAGAAAAAGGGAAGTTTTTGGATATAAAATATTTGATGTCTCCATTTTCGTATAGGCGGATATATAACCAGATATCTTCGCCAGGCTCCACGTAATTACGATTACCATCCTTGCGGCCAGCGATTAAGAAACTATTGTTCGCTGTAGTACTAGTCAGCACGAACATGATTTGGTACAATAAATTATTAACGGTACCTGACAAGAATTCCTTAATAAACATAAGAAAGTGAAAGGAAGTATAAGCAATGACAGAATATGTATTAAGTGAAGAGTTTAAAAGTAATGTGCAGCAGGAGATGGAGAGCAACCCTTTCGCTGTTTTAAGCCGCCTGATTTATCAAGAACTGTATCAGGAGGTGATTGAGGGGCATCTGTTGCCCGAACATAAGATCATTGAATCTAAAATTGCGAAAGAATTGAATGTTTCCCGTTCTCCTGTGAAAGTAGCACTTTCCGATATGGTGGATGAAGGGATTTTCTTCCGGGGCGTGGGAAAAACCGTCCATGTAAAGCCGATTTCTTATGAGGAATGTCTGTGGATTTATGAAGCAAGGATGACACTGGAACCCAAAGCTGCTTATCAGGCAGCAAAGCGGATCAAGCCTGCGGAGTTGCAGCAGTTAAAGGAACTTATCAGTAAATTTGAAGAGATCGACAATACCATGGATCAGAGAGAGTATACCAGAACAGATAAGCAGTTTCACGAGATTATCATCAAGGCATCCCGCAATCCATATTTGGTGAGTATGTACAAGTCTATAGAATGTCCTCTGGCCTGCTATCGCAATCAGCTCAACCAGCTTGCTTATGAAGAATGTTTTCAGCAGCATGACATGGGGAGCGGATCGGAGCATCACAAGGCAATATTTAACATGCTTAAAAACCATCTGCCCTTATTGGCGGAAGATGAGATGCGCAATGATATACAGCGGATGTATGGGACAATGTCACGGCTGAGAAAGTAAAGGTCAGAGTGCGTTACAGAAAATAATGAGTTTTAAGTTCATATACCCTGTAAAGAGACTATCATAGGTTTCTTTACAGGGTGTTTTATTTGTTGAAAATGTACAATATATAGATGAAAATATGAAGATTAAGTGCAATATAAACAGGAAAATAAAATAAATGTTTCCGAATACAAACAAAAAATACAAAAAAAATCGATTAAAGAACTTATTTTGACACATATTGTTGAGTGTTTATATAATAATCGTGGCAATAGAAAGAGAGGAGCGTATTCAAACAAAGGAGATTAGCTATGGAATACAAGACGATGCGCAATAATATGAAAGTTCCTATGCTCGGTCTGGGGTGCTATAAGTCCGAGGCTGAGGAAGGAATCCGCGCAGTGAAAAGTGCAATTGAGGTGGGGTACCGGCACATTGATACGGCAAACTTCTATGAAAACGAAGTATACGTAGGAAAAGGCATCCGTGAGAGCGGAATTGACAGGGGTGAACTTTTTGTAGTAAGTAAGATCTGGCCGACTAGCTACAAAACGCCGGAAACGGCTGTGGAGTACAGCATGAAGGCTCTGGATGTTGACTACATAGACATGTACCTGCTGCACTGGCCCGGTCAGAACGAGTATGCGCGATATCATGCTTTTGAGGCTTTACTGAAGTATAAAGAGAAGGGATATTTCAAAGAGATCGGGGTCTCCAATTTCAAAAAGGAACATCTGGAGGCGCTGACGGAGAAATTTGGTATCGTGCCGGTCATGAACCAGATTGAACTCTCCCCCTGGCTGCAGAAAAGGGAAGATTATCAGTACTGTACGGAAAAGAATATTACGATGACTGCCTGTGTGCCGTTTGCGAAGGGGTATATTCTGTCTGAGCCGCAGCTGGAACGGATTGCCGGAAAACACGGCAAAAATGTCGGTCAGGTCATACTGAGATGGAACATTCAGCGGGGCAACTGCGTCATCCCTAAATCATCGAAGCCCCACAGGATTGCCGATAATTTTAATATATTTGATTTCGAACTGGATGAAGAGGATATGTCTGTAATCGGCAGCATGGAAAACGGGAATGCATACTGCAGTGATTCCTCAGTATTCACGGGTGATTTCTGGAACATAGAGGATCATTTGCTGAACAGGAAGGAGAATATGTCATGAAAATAAAAAGAATCACGGCTTTAGGCTGCGCGGCTGCAATGGTTTCTGTCCTGCTTTTGGTCGGCTGCCAGAAAAAGGAAATAGAAAAGGTAGATCATGGAGTGATCAGGATCGCTTACAACAATGCAGAAGATTATCCGCATTTCAAGGCACTTAAATGGGCCTCCGAAGAAATAGAGAAGGTGACGGATGGGAGGTTTACGGTAAAGATTTATTCGAACGGAACACTGGGGGATCAGAGGGCGGCCCTCGAACTGACGCAGAATAACGCTGTTCAGATGTGCGTGGCCAATGCGACAATCGTGGAAAGCTATAACGGAGATTTCTCGGTCTTAAGCATGCCTTATTTATTTAAGGACAGTGATCATCAAAGGGAGGCATATACAAGCGGAATTCTGGACGATCTGTTCGATTCGACAGCGGAGCATGATTTTAAGATCGTCGGTGCATTTGGTTCTGGTTCCAGAAATATATTCTGTGCCAGAGAGGTGCGTGAACCGAGTGACCTGAAAGGACTCAAAATCCGTGTCATGCAGTCTGATAACATGGTGAAAATGCTGCATCTGATGGGCGGGACCGGGGTCCCGATGTCCGCATCCGAGCAGTATTCGGCCATGCAGCAGGGCGTGGTGGACGGAGCGGAATCCAATGAAATTGACTATGTGGGCAAGAAGTATTACGAGGTGGCACCTGTATTTTCAAGGACAGAGCATTGTTTTAGTACAGACTTTGTCGTGGCGAGCACACAGTTTCTGGAATCATTGTCAGAGGAAGATAAGGAACTGGTAGAAGGTGTTATGGACGAATGCGTTGAGAAGGAATTTGATTTCTGGGCGGAGATGGTGGAAGACAGCATTGAGCAGGCGCAGTCCCTTGGTATTGAGTTCATCGATGACGTAGATAAAGACGCTTTCGCGGAGAGCTTTACAGAATTTCAGGAATCAATCGCAAACAGCAATGACATGACAAAGAGTGTTTACGAGGCAATTGTTTCGCTGAGATCGGAGGGAGAAGAAAATGAGTAGTGTACGAAAGGTGATAGATAAGATTTTAGAGGCGGCGTCTATATTAATCCTTGGGATTATGACGATTCTTGTCGTATACCAGGTAGTGACCCGGTATGTCTTTAACAATCCCAGTTCATGGAGTGAAGCCATTGTTACGTATGGTTTTATCTGGCTGGCCATGCTCTGCGGTGCCTATGTGTTCGGAAAGAGGGATCATATGGCGATGACTTTTATACTGGATAAGTTCAAAGGAAAAAGAAAGATAATCGTTGAGATGATTAACGAGTTCCTGATTCTCCTTTTTGCAGCCGGAGTGCTGCTGGCCGGCGGATATTTTGGTGCACTGAAGCAAATGACCCAGGCGGATTCCATACTGCCGATTTCTATGGGAGTGATCTATATTGCCATCCCGATTGCGGGTGTCTTTATGTTTTTATATTTTATCTGCAATGAGTGGGATATGGTCCAGAAGCTGAAAGACCCGGATGAAAAAGAGAAGGAGGGGAAATAAGATGGATGTAGCTGTATTGGCGACAATAATTATGGTAGCGGCTTTGATTATATTTCTGATAATGGGCGTACCGATTGCAATCTCTATCGGATTGTCTTCCGCGATGGCAATGATGGTAATCCTGCCTGCAGATGTTGCTTTAGTGACATGTGCTCAGAAAATGTTTACTGGCCTGAATTCATTCCCGCTTCTTGCGATTCCGTTTTTCGTACTGGCCGGGAATTTTATGAATAATGGAGGGATCGCTGTGCGGATCGTCCGTCTTGCGGAGGCTTTATGCGGGAAACTGCCGGGTCCGCTGGCACAGAGCAATATCGTTGCAAACATGTTTTTCGGGGCAATTAGCGGAAGCGGCAATGCAGCAGCGGCAGCGATGGGCGGAACAATCGGTCCGATCGAGGAAGAGAGAGGTTATGCAAAGGAATACTCAGCGGCTGTGAATATTGCATCGGCCCCTACGGGAATGCTGATTCCACCCAGTAATGCGCTGATCGTATTTTCTACAGTCGGCGGTTCAGTCTCGGTAGCGGCACTGTTTATGGGTGGTTATATCCCCGGCATCCTCTGGGGGATTGCGGTCATGATTGTGGCCGGTTATATGGCAAAAAAACGCGGATACATCAATACAGAGAAGGTATCCGGAAAAATGAAACTGCAGTATTTTGTACAGGCTATCCCAAGCCTGATTCTTATCCTCATTATCATAGGCGGAATTCTGAGCGGGATTTTTACGGCCACAGAGGCTTCTGGAGTGGCAGTTGTTTACGCGATGGTTCTCAGCTTTATTTATAAAAGTATTACGGTGAAGGATCTGCCGAAGATTCTTCTGGATTCAGCGAAGACAACCGTTATCATCGTATTTTTGATTGGCGTGTCGTCCATTATGTCATGGATTATGGCCTATACAAGTATCCCGGATATTATTGCCACGGCAATGCTGGCGCTTACAAACAGTAAGATTATAACGTTGATTATTATTAATATCGTTCTGCTGCTGGTGGGAACTTTTATGGACCCGACACCTGCAATTTTAATTTTTACTCCGATCTTTATGCCTATCTGCGTCGGTTTCGGCATGAGTCCGATCCATTTCGGAATTATGCTTGTCTACAACTTGTGTATCGGTGCGATCACACCGCCGGTAGGAACAGTATTGTTTACAGGATGTAAGATCGGGAAAGTCACGATAGAGCAGGTGATTAAAACATTACTTCCATATTTTGCGGCGATTATCATTGTGTTGCTGCTTGTGACTTATATACCTGCCCTGTCCGAATTTCTGCCGTCTCTGAACGGTTATATATAGGGGGTATGAAATATGTCTGAGTGTTATTACTGCGAGAATGGCGAGGCCCTGGGAAGTCTGATGATCCATGTCAAAGACATAGGGAATGCGTCCGTCTACCTGTACAGGGATCAGACTCACAGGGGAAAATGTATCGTTGTCTACCGGACGGCACATAAAACAGAGTGGTACCAGCTCTCCGACGAAGAGCAGGCAGAACTGATTCATGCCGTCAGTAGGACCGCCGAAGCACTGGATAAGGTATTTTATCCGGATAAGATTAATTATGCAACATATGGGGATAAGGTAAATCATCTTCATGTACATATCGTGCCTAAATATAAGGACGGCCCCGACTGGGGCGTGCCTTTTAAAGATACACGTCCGCCGTTCCTGCTTGAGGAAAGACAGTATGATGAGCGGGTAAATGAAATCAGAGCTGCTATAGAACGTTTAGAATAGGATGGTGGGAGGAAAAAAGGTGAAACGAAAAAGAATCATAAATCTTATGTTTGTTTTTGTATTACTGTTTACGGTCGTTATGTCTGCAGGGTGCGGTAAAAATAAGGACGGCATCAAGCGTCTAAAGCTCTCTATTAATACGAACCAGTCCCAGGTTGATATGGCAGAAGCCATGCAGGAGCGGATTAAAGAGCTGTCAGAAGGAAGGATGGAGATCGATGTGTATGGGGACGGACAGTTAGGCGGTGACCGTGAAGTCGCAGAGACCGTACAGTATGGAAATATTGATATGTGTATTGTATCCACAACCCCGGTTGCAGCATTTTATCCGGACCTGAATGTATTTGATGCCCCGTTTTTGTTCAAGGATTCTGCACAGGCGCAGGAGATCCTGGACGGTGAGATCGGGCAGGATATAGCAAAAGGTATGGAGGATATCGGGTTTAAGGTACTGGGATTCCCGGAAAACGGATTCCGCCAGCTCTCCACTGCAGCAAAGGAGGTTCATTCACCGGCAGATCTGAAGGGGTTAAAAGTAAGGGTTATGGAAAGTGAGGTACATATTGAAACATGGAAGGCACTCGGTGCCAGCCCTACACCGATGGCATTCTCAGAATTATTTACTGCGCTCCAGCAGAAAACTGTGGACGGGCAGGATAATCCGTTTGTAACCGATCGGGATAACCGTTTCTATGAGGTGCAGGACTATATCATCGAAACAAACCATGTATATACCCCTTATTTGCTTCTGATGAGCAAGGACAGCTACGATAAACTGACTGACGAGGAAAAGGAGATCGTCGAGGAAGCAGGGGCATACGGTGTTTCCGTGCAGCGTGAAAAAACGGCAGAGTACGATGGGGATGCAGTGAAAGAGATGCAGGACAAGGGGGTTACCCTGATATCGCTGACCGATGAAGAAAAACAGCAGTTCCGTGATGCAGTCTCGGACATATACAGTCTGGTGGAAACAAAAGTAGAGCATCCGGAGCTGTTCCAGAGAATACTGGATAAGACTGCAGAATAGTGAAGGAAAAGGAAGGAGTAAAGAAATGTCCAAGTTCTGGAAATTTTTAGATGAGCATGCAGAGGATATCATCTCTGCGACACTCATGAGCGTGGCGACAATCGCGATCGTAGTGCAGGTAATCATGCGTTATTTGTTCAAAAGCTCACTCTCCTGGTCGGAGGAGCTGGCAAGATATGTTTTTGTGTGGATGACCTTCATTTCTATCTCTTACGGCATCAAGATGAGGAAACATGTGAAGATTGAAGCAGCGCTGTCGTTGTTTCCAAAGAAAATCAGACCGGTCATCGTCATGATAGGTGATGTGATTTCTCTGGGATGGTGTGTATTCGTGGTCATTACGGGCTGGATGCTGCTGGGAAAGGTAATTAGGTCGGGACAGATTTCACCCGCGATGTCGATTCCTATGTATTTCATCTACCTGGCACCCTGTATTGGATACATTTTATCCTCCATACGCTGTGTACAGACAATCGTCCTGCGTGTGCAGAATTATAAGAAGGGGGTGGAGATGAATGATTAGCCTCGTACTCTTTGGAGTTATGATTATTCTTTTGATACTGAACGTCCCTGTGGCGATCGCGCTTGGACTCGCTTCTCTTGCCGCAATCCTTTATTCGGGCGATCTGACGACAGGATACATCGTACAGAATCTGGTGACCAGTTCCGATTCCTTTACGACAATGGCCATCCCGTTTTTCGTACTTGCAGGTGAGATGATGGGCGGCGGAGGCATATCCAGACGCCTGATGGACAGTGCAAGAGTCTTCTTCGGCAGATTTACAGGAGGCCTTGCGATTGTGACCGTTGTCGTGTGCATGTTTTTTGCGGCCATCTCCGGTTCAGGCCCCGCGACAGTAGCAGCTGTAGGCGGTATGGTTATCCCGTCCATGCTTGCGGCAGGTTATGATAAGAAATTCACACTGGCCGTGATTGCGGCGGCAGGAAGTATCGGTGTTATTATTCCGCCGAGTATTCCGATGGTTATTTACAGCGTGTCTACCAACCAGTCGATCTCAGAGCTGTTCATGGCCGGATTTGTACCGGGGATTCTGATCGGCCTGTCCCTGATCGGATATTCTTATTTCTACTGTAAAAAGAAAGGCTATCAGGGGGATAAAGAGCCGTTTTCATGGAAGCGGGCCGGGAAAGTATTATGGGATGCGAAATGGGCGCTGATCTGCCCGGTCATCATTCTCGGCGGTATCTACGGCGGCATCTTCACACCTACAGAGGCTGCGGCAGTTGCAGCGGCTTACGGATTTATCGTTGGTGTATTTGTTTATAAAGAACTGACACTGAAGGAAGCCGTGAAGGTCATTAAGTCGGCAGTAGTGACGACATCCACGATCATGCTTGTTATCGGCTGTGCAGCCGTATTTACAAAGGTCCTTGCGGTTGCAAAGATTCCGACACTCGTGGCAAATGCGATTATCGGTCTGAATGCAAATAAGATTGTGATACTGATTCTGATCAACGTTGTCCTGCTTTTCGTCGGCTGTTTCATGGAGACGTTGTGTGCAATCATGATACTGGCACCGATTTTCCTTCCAATCGTTACTGCAGTGGGCGTCGATCCGATCCATTTTGGTCTCGTGATGGTAGTAAACCTTGCAATCGGGTTCATTACACCGCCGCTTGGCATTAACCTGTTTGTCGCCAGCCGTGTCGGGGGAGCACAGCTCTCAGAAGTCATCAAGGGCATTATTCCGTTTATTGCCGTTATGATCATAGACCTGCTTCTGATTACATATCTGCCGGCGATCACCCTGTTCCTTCCGAAACTGTTTATGCGGTAGCCGGGAAACAGGATAGAAAAAACAAATAAAAACTTGAAATAATGGAGGCGTAAGAATGAAAGCAATCGTAGTAGATAAGAATTCGGCGGATGGTCTGGATTACAGCATTCAGCAGAAAATTTTTGAAGATAACGGAATTGAATTTGTACTGGAGGACTGCCAGACAGAGGATGAGATTATAGAAAAATGCAGGGACGCAGATGCTCTGCTCGTGATATACCGTAAGATTACACCCAGAATCATGGATGCGCTGACCAACTGCAAAGTAATTCTCAGATATGGCATCGGGTATGATGTCATCGATGTAGATGCAGCAACGAAGCGCGGCATCAAGGTATGCAACAGTCCCACACACTGTCTGGATGAAGTTGCTACACATACCATCGCTATGATACTTGCGATGGAACGGCAGCTTGTATTTTTCAATGACCTGGTAAAAGAGGGGAAATGGCTCGCGAACGCAGGATTCAAACCCCACCGCCTGTCATGCCAGACACTCGGATTCGTGGGATTTGGCAATATTGCAAGAAGAACCGCCGATTTTGCTAAGGGATTCGGATTCCGCATGGTGGCTTATGACCCATATCTTGATGAATCTATCATAACCGCTTCCGGTGCGGAAAAAGTAGAACTGGATGAACTGCTGGCTGTTTCAGATGTGATAACCATTCACACACCTTTGTTTGAAAGTACCTATCACCTCATTAATAAAGATACAATTGCCAAAATGAAAGATGGTGTCATGATCGTCAACACCTCACGCGGCCCGATTATCTCCGCGGACGATCTGATGGCAGCAGTTAAGGAGGGGAAGGTCAGGGCAGCGGCACTGGATGTTGTGGAGCATGAACCGATCAGTGAGCCGGGACATCCGCTCTTTGAAACCGGAAAGATCATATGCTCCCCCCACGCAGCCTATAATTCGGTGGAGGCAGAGAAGCAGATGATGGCAGTGCTGGCGGCCACAGCAGTGGATACTTTAAACGGTAAGAATCCGGACAACATTGTAAACAAAAAAGCATTAGGAACAGGAGTGTAGACAGATGAAAAATTTATTAAGAGAAAAAATCATGAATGGTGAAAAAACAATCGGTACCTTTTTTGAGGCAGGCAATGCAAATGTGGCCGAAGCGCTCGCTCTGACAGCGGTGGATTATATGCTGATTGATACAGAGCACGGCCCGTTTGATGTGGAAAGCGTGATGCCCATGCTAAGGGCGGCAGAACTTCATGACACGACGGCGCTCGTCAGAGTGAAGGACTCGAACCGGAATTCAGTGCTGAAGATGCTGGATATCGGGGCAGGCGGGCTGATCATTCCTCAGGTACATTCCATAGAAGAGATCAGAAAGCTTGTGGAATATGCAAAATACTATCCGCTCGGACAGCGCGGGGTGGCCTTTGCCAGAGGTGCCGGGTACGGATATCTGGAACATGCGGCCGGAGACATCAATGACTATTTTGCAACATGCAACAGGGAGACACTGCTTGTTCCGCAGTGTGAGACGATGGGCTGTCTGGAAAATATCGAAGAGATTGCCAAAGTAGACGGGGTGGACGGCATTTTTGTAGGACCATATGACCTGTCTGTAGCAATGGGGATTCCGACACAATTTGACAAGCCGGAATTTAAGGCAGCAATGGAAAGAATTGTGAAAGCAGTCAGGGCAGCAGGCAAGTTTACGATTATCTACTGCGCAAATTCCGAAGTTGCCAATGCAAGGCTCTCCCAGGGCTTCGACAGTGTGACGGTGGGACAGGATATCAACTATTATATTGATGCCATCAACGCGATGGTAAAAGAGATTCACGTGTAACAGAACAGGAGGTAAGAATATGACAGTAAAGGAACTGAAAGCGTTTGCAAATGAAGTCCGGATTGCAACAGTAAAATGCCTCGAAACGAGAGGTTTCGGGCACATCGGCGGCTGCCTCTCCATCGCGGATGTCCTGGCGGTGCTTTATAACGGAGAAATGAACATTGATCCTAAGGAACCTCAGAAAACAGACCGTGACATGCTGGTCGTATCCAAGGGACATTCGGGTCCGGCTGTATTTGCGGCACTGGCTTTAAAAGGGTATTTCCCGATGGAATGGCTGGATACACTCTGCGAGGGAGGTACAAGGCTTCCGAGTCACTGTGACAGGCTGCGCACACCGGGAATCGACGCATCGACGGGATCTCTCGGACAGGGGCTTTCTCTGGCGAATGGATTAGCCCAGGGGGCAAAATTAAAGAGGCTTCCGAACCGTGTGTACTGTCTCATGGGAGACGGTGAGATTCAGGAGGGCCAGATCTGGGAAGCGGCAATGTATGCCCATCAGTATAAGCTCAATAACCTGGTCGGTATCGTGGACTGGAATAAGAAACAGATTGACGGAACCATTGATGAGTGTATATCCCTCCTTGACATAGAGGAGAAGTTCCGCTCATTTGGATGGTATGCACTGACAGTCAAAGGCAATGACCCGGAAGCAATCCAGAATGCGTTCTTAAGTGTCAGGGAGAATCAGGGCGATAAGCCGGCCGTTATCGTGCTTGACGGCACGAAGGGCAGCGGGGTGAAGTGTGTAGAGGAAATGGTATTTAACCATATGATCCCTGTCGATAAGGAACTGGCGGACAAGTGTCTGGCAGAGCTTGAAGAAGTTAAGGCAAGTGTGTGAGGAGGTACATATAATGGTGAAAACAATCTATAACGGTGATTATGAGAAAAAAGCAATTACAGAACAGTTTCTTGATCATTTAGAGAGTATGCTTGAAAATGATCCGGACGTTGTGTACCTTGATGCCGATCTGATGTTTGCATTCGGTGCGGGACTCTGGGATCTGGTCAAAAAATATCCCGACAGGGTACTCAGATGCGGCATAGCCGAGGCAAACATGATCGGTACGGCGGCTGCGATGTCAGTTATGGGATTAAAACCGGTTATTCACAGCTTTGCCTCCTTTGTGACCCGCAGAGGATTCGATCAGATATTTCTGTCCGGTGCGTATGCGAAAAAAACGCTCAACATTATCGGAAGCGAGCCGGGATATAAGCAGACATACTGGGGCGGCACCCATATGGCATTTGAAGATATCGCTATGATGCGGACGGTACCGGACTGCAGGATTTTTGATATCGCCGACGGCGTACAGTTCAATAAGCTTCTTGGCAGGACGATTGATATGAAAGGAATCTCCTATTACAGGACACCTCTTGCAGATAACATAGCAGTCTATGATGAGGATGCAGAATTCGAGATTGGAAAGGGAAACGTGCTCAGAGAAGGAAAAGATGCTTCGATTATCGCCTGCGGACGGTTAGTGACGATAGCACTTCAGGCGGCGCAGCTGTTGGCAGACGAAGGCATAGAAGTTACGGTTGTGGATATGTTTACCGTGAAGCCGCTCGATGAGGAACTGGTACTGAAATGTGCAAAGGAGACAGGAGCTATTGTGACGGCGGAGAATCATTCCGTATACGGCGGCCTCGGGTCTGCGGTTGCAGAGTATCTGGGAGAACACTGCCCGACAATTGTAGAGAGGATCGGTACGAGGGATGAATTCGGAGAGGTAGGTTCCGAGGCGTATTTAAGAGAACGGTTTGGCTTTACACCTGAGAAGATCGCAGAACGGGTGAAATATGCCGTGAATAAGAAATAAGGCTGCTGTTCAGTGCAGGGGACTATGCGCGGCCTATAGGCCGTGGCGAAGTCTCCCGTGCCGGACTGTACACATACTGCACAGTCCATACAAAAACACTGAACGGTTTATATAACAGAAAGGTGAAAAGATGGAATTACAGCGAAATTATAAATTCTGGTTCTGTCCGGGTTCTGTGGATCTGTATGGGGACGCTGAGATACAGGTAGTCACGGAACACAGCAGGATCATCGTAGACGAATTGAACCGCTCCGAACTGGTGCCGTTTGAGATTGTTCTGAAGCCGACCCTGATATCGAATCCGACGATCCGGAAGACCTTTAATGAGGCAAATGCAGATGAAGAGTGCGCTGGTGTGATCGCATGGATGCATATGTTTTCACCGGCGAAATCCTGGATCTTAGGTCTGAAGGAATTGAGAAAGCCGCTTCTGCATCTGCACACACAGTTTAATGAAGAGATCCCGTATGATACGTTAGATATGGATTTTATCAATATTAACCAGTCCGCCCACGGCGACAGGGAGTTTGCCTATATGCTCGCCAGAATGGGGCTTGAGCATAAGATCGTGGCAGGACACTGGAGTGCGGCCACGGTGCAGGAAAAGATCGGCAGATGGATGCGTACGGCGGCAGGTATTCTTGAGAGCAGCCATCTCAGGGTTCTCAGGCTTTCGGATAATATGAGAAATGTAGCGGATACCGAGGGCGACAAAGTAGATGCACAGATGCGGTTCGGCTGGGAAGTGGATACCTATCCGGTTAATGAGGCTGCCGAAGCAGTTGAGGCGGTATCGCAGTCAGACGTAAATGCACTTACAGATGAGTATTATGAAAGCTATGGGATCATGTTAGATGGAAGGGAGCCTTCAGAATTCCGCCGCCATGTAGCGGTACAGGCACAGATCGAGCTTGGAGTTGAGCGGTTTATGAAGGAGAAGGATTACCAGGCGGTCGTGACTCACTTTGGGGATCTGGGCAGCTTAAAGCAGCTGCCCGGGCTGGCCATGCAGCGACTCATGGCAAAGGGTTATGGCTTCGCGGCAGAGGGTGACTGGAAGACGGCAGCGCTCCTTCGTCTTGTCAAGCTCATGACGGCAGGAATCAAGGATGCAAAAGGAACCTCCTTCATGGAGGACTATACCTATAACCTTGTTCCGGGAAAGGAAGGAATTCTGGAGACGCACATGCTTGAGATCTGTCCTTCTATTGCGGACGGCCCTGTGAGCATTAGGGTAAATCCACTTGTGCTGGGCGGCCGGGAAGATCCGGCGAGACTCGTATTTACCGCTAAAGAAGGCGACGCAATTGCTGCATCCCTGATTGATATGGGGGACAATTTCCGGCTGATTATTAATGACATCACGTGTAAAAAAACTGAAAAACCAATGCCGAACCTTCCGGTTGCTACTGCATTCTGGACTCCAAAACCAGACTTTGAGAACGGTCTGGAAGCCTGGCTCATGACAGGCGGCGCACATCATACAGTCATGACTTATGACCTGACGGCGGACCAGCTTGGCGGCTGGGGAGATGCGATGGGGATTGAGACGGTTTATATTGATGAACATACAACAATCCGTGACCTGGAAAGAGAGCTGAGATCATTTAAGAGAGGCGGAATCATATGAATAAAATAGGAATTCATTTCGGATACTTTAATACAGACTGGAACACTGATTTTATCAGGCAAATTGAACAGATCAAAAGGATAGGACTGGACATACTGGAAGTGGCACCGGCACCGTTTTTCGCTCTGTCGAAAAACAAAAGGGATGAAATCGCACGGGCGGCAAAAGGAAATGATATCACACTCACGTTTTCAGTAGGTCTTGGGGCAGATCAGGATCTGGCATCTGAGGATGAAACCGTAAGGAACCGCGGAATAAAGTTTACACTGGATACCTTTAAAATCATGAGTGAAATGGGTTCGAATATGTATTCCGGTGTTGATATTGGTGCATGGAACCAGCCTTTTACCACGGGTGTAACAGATAAGAGCGCTGTCGTTAAACGAAGCGTGAACTCTGTAAAAGAAATTATGAAGGCGGCTGAGACTTTCGGCATCACCTTTGCGGTAGAAGTAGTCAACCGCTATGAATCATCCCTTGTGAATACTGCGAAAGAAGCAATGGCTTATGTGGACATGGTGGACAGTCCGAACTGTAAAATACTGCTGGATACTTACCATATGAATATAGAAGAAGACAGTTTTGCAGATGCAATCCGGCTTGTCGGGGACAGACTGGGCCACTTCCATGTCGGAGAATCTAACCGCAGGCCTCCGAAGGAGGATGGAAGAATACCGTGGGACGAGATCACGGGTGCGTTGAAGGAGATTCATTACCAGGGTGCGGTAGTGATGGAACCATTCATTAAAATGGGCGGAGAAGTAGGACGTGATATAAAAGTGTGGAGAGACATCAGTGAGAATGCATCCGCTGAAGAAATGGAGCAGCTTGTAAAGAATGCCGTTGCCATGCTTAGGGAAAAATTATCTTAACCTATGCGGACTAGTACGACAGCGAACGTTAGTGTAAAATATTAGCCGGCAAAATGGGGCTGTCGGTTAATACCGATTTTTAAGTCCTTTACCAAAGAATAGGAATAGGTAGTGTTAATTAATTTGTGCCCTTGGTGAAAAATGGCTCCTTTTTGGTAAGAATTCAGATATGACAATTCTTATTAAAAAGGAGTATTTTTTATGGCAGTAGCAAAAGAACAAATTCGACAGATTATCTCAGAAAACAACATCAACAGCTTTCCAGCGATAGCTCGCTGGAAAAAATGCTGTATCTTGCAAGTGGAAATGTCATAAAGAAATGGACACAGAGATACTGGAACTGGAATCAGGAGCAGAACCAGCTCATCGTGCTTTATAATGAACGGCTTTTCCAAAATTGTTTTATTTTCAGCAAATAACAAAAAAAGCGGTTGAGAAAACCAGGTGTTGTCTATAATAAGAGTAGTTAATTTTGGTTTTCTATTTGTGTTTAAGGGGAAATCAGAGGTATATCGAAACAAATTGCAGAATTTCTAAAAATAAAAGTCAATATATTATTGTTTACCATCAAAAAATTGTGTGATATTCTATAACAGTTCAGGCAGGTCTGTACATTTACTGCGCAGACCGTACCAAAACGTGGTGGTTGCTGGCATCCAGCACTTCGCGCAGGCGAATTTCAATGGGCTGGTTGCGTAACAGTTCGGGTTTGCCTGAACTGTTATGATATTCTAAAAACGCGTACGCAGAAAGGCGGTGACCAATTTATGGTAGAAGAGACCATTCAAGTGATCCGGGAAACGGAAGCAAAAGCCGGGGCTATTGTGAAGGAAGCCGATGCAAAGTGCAGAAAAATACTGGATGATGCATCGAAAGAGGCTGATATGTTGAAAGCCCGTCAGGTAGAAGAGATTCGCAGACAGGCAGAATCCATGATGGAAGCTGCGAAAGAACAAGGTGCACAATCTCTGAAAGAAGCAGCGGTTGCTGTGGAAAAAGAAATCAGTGCACTTAAGGAGCTGGCTTCCGAGAAGGAAGAACAGGCAGTTAGCCTCGTAATATCACAACTGGTTTCGTAAAAAAGCAGGATAAAGGAGGTAATACATTATGGCGGTATTGCAGATGCAGCGAATGAGTATCTGCGCATTGAAGAAAGACCGGAAGGCAATCCTGGAAAAATTGCAGCATATGGGAGTGATGGAGATCAACCACATTTTGGAGGAGGATGAAGACTTCCGCAAAATGAACACGGCGAATGCCAGAAGCGGCTTCGAAAAGGCTGCGGCATCTGCGGATCAGGCGCTGCACCTACTGCAGCAGTATGCTCCCGTAAAGCAGACCCTTCTGTCGTCATTGGAGGGTAAAGACCTGGTAGATAAAGAAAAGTACCGGTCGGTGATTGAGAACAGGGATGATCTGCAGAGAACGGCCAGAAGAATTCAGGCGCTGGATAAGGAGCGGGCGGAACACAGAGCCAATATCCTTAAAATCGAAAACAGCATCGAAAGCCTGATGCCCTGGCTGCCATTGGATGTACCCGTGGCCTTCGGGGGGACAGAACATATCGTGATGCTGCCGGGAACACTGCCCGGACAGTTAACGCTGGAACAGGTATATGCAGCTCTGGCGGAACGTGCGCCGGAACTGGAGACGGATATCCATATCATCTCCACGGAGCAGGACACCATATATCTGGCCGTATTCTGTCTGCGTAAAGATGAGGCAGCAGCAGAAGAAGCGCTCAGAAGCATGGGATTCGCAAGACCGTCCCAGGTCACGGATCAGGTTCCCGCAGAGGCAAAGGCGGATATGGAGAAGGAGATTTCCGAAATTGAATCCAGGGTCGCTGAGATTGAGAAGGAAATCACCAGCCTGGCGGTTCATCGTGAAGGACTGAAGCTTCTGGCAGATTATTACCGTATCCGTGCAGATAAGTATGAGGTGCTCGGTCAGCTGCCGCAGTCGGAGCGGACCTTCCTGATCAGCGGGTATGTGCCGAAGAAGGAAGCAGTCCGAGTTAAGAAGGTATTAGACGGCAAATATGACTGTGTCGTGGATCTGGAGGAACTAGAGGAAGATGAGGAGGCGCCTGTACTTCTGCAGAACAGCAGATTTTCATCGAGTGCAGAGGGGATTCTGGAGGCGTTCGGCCTGCCGGGCAGGGGAGAAGTAGACCCCACCTCAATTATGTCATTTTTCTATGTGTTCCTGTTTGGTTTGATGCTTTCAGATGCGGCATACGGGGCGATCGTTTCTATTGTATGCGGGATATTAATTATAAAGTTTCCAAGAATGGGTAGAAGCATGAAGACATCCATTCAGCTGTTTTTCTGGTGTGGGATATCCACGCTGTTTTGGGGGATCATGTTTGGCGGATATTTCGGGGACGTGGTGAATGTCATTTCAAGGACATTTTTCGGACATGAGATCGGGATACCGGCGGTGTGGTTCGTTCCGCTGGATGAACCGATGAAGCTCTTGATCTACTCTATGCTGTTTGGAGTGATCCATCTCTTTACCGGGCTGGGCATCAAGGGTTATCTATGCCTGAGGGATAAAAAATACATGGACTTCCTCTGTGACGTAGTCCTCTGGTATATGCTTTTAATCGGGCTTTTGATCATGCTGATTCCAAGTAACATTTTTGCATCCATTGCCCAGACAACAATCGTATTTCCGCCGGCGGTGAATGCGCTCGGTAAATGGCTGGCAATCATAGGCGCAGTTGGCATTGTACTAATGTCAGGACGTGCGAATAAGAACTTCGGAATCCGTCTGGCGCTGGGGGCATACGACCTCTACAATGTCAGCGGGTGGCTCAGCGATGTGCTTTCTTATTCTAGGCTTCTTGCACTTGGCCTGGCTACGGGCGTTATCGCGTCTGTTGTAAACCAGATGGGAAGTATGGGCGGCAAGAGCGTGCTTGGAGTAATTGTGTTTATTGTTGCCTTTATCGTGGGGCATACATTTAATATAGCGATTAATCTTTTGGGCGCATATGTGCACACAAACCGACTGCAGTATGTAGAGTTTTTCGGTAAGTTCTATGAGGGCGGCGGACGTGCATTTAACCCTTTTAAAGAAAATACAAAATATGCAGATATTAAGGAGGAAACAAATTTATGAGTCAGTTAGGTATTGTTTATGCGCTTCTTGGCGCGGCAGTTGCGGTATTTCTTTCAGGAGCAGGTTCAGCACTGGGGGTTGGGATAGCAGGGCAGGCTGCATCCGGAGTTGTATCGGAGGATCCGAGTAAGTTTGCAAAGGTATTGATTCTTCAGCTGCTGCCCGGTACACAGGGACTGTACGGATTGATTATCGGTTTCGTAACACTTTCAAAAATCGGCCTTCTGGGCGGCGGCGCGGCAGAGATCTCTGTTACGACCGGGCTTCTGATTCTGGCGGCCTGCCTTCCAATCGGTATCGTAGGTTTAATCTCCGGAAGATCCCAGGGAAAAACTGCAGCGGCATCTATCGGCATCATTGCAAAAAAACCGGATCAGTTCGGTAAAGCAATGCTTTTCCCTGCAATGGTTGAGACCTACGCGATTCTGGCACTTCTAATCTCTTTCTTGGCAGTAACTGCAATTCAGGTATAACTGGGAATGTAACACAAAGACTCAAGTAGTATGAAGAAGGAGAGCTTATAAATGAGCGGATTAGACAAAATGAAAAGTCAGATCCTGGATGAGGCGGCCCGTACAGCGGAAGAGAAAATCGCTGAGGCTGAGGCAAAGGCAGAGAAAATATTAAAGGATGCCCGCGCAGAGGCTGCATTGCAGGCCGGGAAAATCTCCGACAAGGCTCAGGCGGATGCGGAGCATTACGCACAGCGTATCGCTTCCTCCTGCGAGATGCAGCGCAGGCAGGCGATTCTGCGTGCGAAGCAGGAAGTGATAGCAGATGTGCTCGACAAGGCATATGACAGGATATTGAATCTGGATACAGAAGCATATTTTGAAATGATCCGGAAGATGCTGGAAGAATATGTCCTGCCGGAAGACGGCGTCATCTGCTTTTCGGCAGAAGATCTGGCGAGAATGCCTGCTGGATTTGAAGAGGTGATTCAGAAAACTGCTGCCGGTAAGGGCGGCGCCTTAAGCCTGTCCAGGGATGCAAAGGAAATGAGCGGCGGTTTCATCCTGGTATATGGCGGGATCGAAGAAAACTGTACCATTCGGGCTTTATTTGATGCAGAGCGGGATGAATTATCTGATAAAGTACATGGGTTATTATTTGGATAGGTTGAAATGAAACATCCATGTTACTAAGGCTCGAAAGAACCGAGCCCAAGTCAACAGGATGTACTTTACAACTAAGGTTTGGAAGGACCAAACCTTAGTTGTGTAAGCAGGAGGGTTTATTTTGAATGATTTAGAGTATACTTACGCGGTTGCGCGTATACGGGCTTTGGAGTCCTCCCTGTTTTCAGGTACTGAAATTGAGCGGCTTCTGGCTTGCTCGGATGAAGAGCAGTGCCTGCAGCTTCTGGGTGAAAAAGGCTGGGGAGACGCAACAGGTTCTATGGACGCTTCTGCCATGCTGAAACGGGAAGAAGAGAAGACCTGGGAAGTGATTCGCGATGTTGCTCCCGATCTGTCAGTGTTTGATGTCCTGTCTTATTCCAAGCTGTACCATAATCTGAAGGCTGCAATTAAAGAAGTGTGCACGGAAGTGGAGAATAAGAATATTTTTTATGACGACTGTTCCATCCCGGGGCCGGAGATGCTTCAGATTGTGAGAAATAAGGAATTCCACAGACTTCCGGGGAATATGGGGGAGACGGCGGCAGAAGCCTATGATACGCTTCTTCACACGAGAGATGGGCAGCTGTGCGATATCATCGTAGATAGGGCGGCCCTGGATGCCATTTATGAGGCGGGGCAGACGGCGGAAGATGAGATTATCAAAAACTATGCCGAGTCTACAGTGGCAATTGCGGATATTAAGATTGCCGTCCGTTCGCAGAAGACGGGCAAATCTTTGGAGTTTATGAAACGCGCTATGGCGCCCTGCAATAGTGTAAATGTAGATCAGTTATCAAAAGCCGCGGTATCCGGGCTTGATGCGGTCAGAGACTATCTTCTGGGTACTTCCTACGCGGAGGGTGCGGCGGCGTTGGAGGAATCTCCTTCGGCATTCGAACGGTGGTGCGATAACCGCATGATGGAAACAATCCGGCCGCAGAAATACAATTCTTTTTCTGCAGGCCCACTGGTAGCCTATGTGCTGGCAAGGGAAAATGAAATAAAAACTGTTCGGATTATCCTGACCGGGAAGCAGAATGAATTTCCGGATGAGGCGATCCGGGAAAGGATCAGGGAGATGTATGTATAAGATAGCGGTGATTGGCGACTACGACAGCATATACGGCTTCGCAACACTGGGCCTTAGCATCTGCCCCGTCCGGAGCAAAGAAGAAGCGGAAGCTAAGATAAGACAATTTGCAAGCGGTAAATATGGAATTATCTATATTACTGAGGCTGTGGCAGCGGAATTAAAGGATGTAATAGAAGAGTATAAAGAACGGACACTGCCTGCGATCATTCAGATACCGGGAGTATCCGGTAATACTGGCGCAGGTGTGGAAGGTGTAAAGAAAACCGTGGAACAGGCAGTCGGATCAGACATCCTGTTTTCGCAGGGGTAGGAGGTTCGAATGAGTACAGGAGTAATTAAAAAAGTTGCAGGACCTCTGGTTATTGCAGAGGGTATGCGTGACGCGAATATGTTTGACGTCGTTCGTGTCAGTAATCAAAGACTGATTGGTGAGATCATAGAGATACATGGAGATGAGGCTTCTATACAGGTTTATGAGGAGACTTCAGGACTGGGGCCCGGAGAACCAGTAGAGTCTATGGGAGTTCCCATGTCTGTGGAATTAGGGCCTGGCTTGATCAGCAGTATCTATGACGGAATCCAGAGGCCGTTGGATGATATCATGAAGATTTCCGGAAACAATCTGAAACGTGGAGTGGAAGTATCATCTTTGAAAAGAGATTTGAAATGGGAGTTTGTCCCTACAGTGGCTGCTGGCGATGAAGTAGAGGCCGGGGATATCATCGGCACGGTGCAGGAAACGATCGTTGTTCAGCAGAAAATCATGGTGCCTTATGGCATAAAAGGAAAAATTAAAGAAATCAAAGCCGGTGAATTTACGGTGGAAGAGACCGTTGCAGTAGTTGAGACATCGGACGGTGATAAGAATCTGACCCTGATGCAGAGATGGCCGGTTCGAAGAGGGCGGCCTTACCAGAAAAAACTGCCGCCTGAAATGCCGCTTGTTACAGGGCAGCGTGTTGTAGATACCTTCTTTCCTATCGCAAAGGGTGGTGTGGCAGCGGTTCCGGGCCCATTCGGAAGCGGGAAGACAGTCATACAGCATCAGCTTGCAAAATGGGCGGAAGCAGATATCGTTGTTTATATCGGATGCGGCGAGCGCGGCAATGAGATGACGGATGTTCTGAACGAGTTCCCGGAACTGAAGGATCCGAAGACGGGACAGTCACTGATGGAGCGGACGGTGCTGATAGCAAATACATCCGATATGCCTGTGGCAGCCCGTGAAGCCTCTATATATACAGGAATCACAATCGCAGAATACTTCAGAGATATGGGATTCTCAGTAGCCTTAATGGCAGATTCAACATCCCGCTGGGCAGAGGCCCTTCGGGAGATGTCCGGGCGTTTGGAAGAGATGCCTGGTGAGGAAGGCTACCCCGCATATCTGGGCAGCCGTCTTGCACAGTTCTATGAAAGGGCCGGCCATGTGATCTGCCTTGGAAAAGACGGCAGGGAAGGCGCGCTGTCCGCGATCGGAGCGGTATCGCCTCCCGGCGGTGATATTTCCGAACCGGTATCACAGGCAACGCTTCGTATCGTGAAAGTATTCTGGGGACTGGATTCTGCGCTTGCGTATAAGAGGCATTTCCCTGCGATCAACTGGCTGAACAGTTATTCACTATATCTGGATGATATGGAAAAATGGTTCAATGCCAAAGTTGCACCTGACTGGATGGAAAACCGCCAGAAGATGATGTCACTTCTTCAGGAAGAGGCAGAGCTGGAAGAGATCGTGAAAATGGTTGGTATGGACGCCCTGTCCCCGAGTGACCGCCTCAAGATGGAAGCCGCACGTTCTATCCGGGAAGATTTCCTGCATCAGAACTCCTTCCATGAGGTGGATACTTACACCTCACTCAAAAAGCAGCATATGATGATGAAACTGGTTATGGCTTTCTATGAACAGGCCGTAGCGGCGCTTGCGGAAGGCGCTTCGCTGCAGAAGCTGATTAGTATGCCGGTTCGCGAGCAGATCGGCCGTTTTAAGTATACACATGAGGACCAGCTGGACAGTGCATACGAGGAAGTGAAGAAAGAGCTGCATATGGAAATTGCCAACACAATCGGGAAGGAGGACTTCTAATGCCAAAAGAGTATAGAACCATACAGGAAGTAGCCGGTCCTCTGATGTTAGTGCGCGGCGTGGAAAATGTCACCTACGATGAACTGGGAGAGATCGAGCTTGCAGACGGCGAAACAAGGCGCTGCAAGGTGCTGGAGATTAACGGAAATGACGCTCTGGTACAGTTATTTGAAAGTGCAACAGGTATTAACCTGTCAAACAGTAAAGTCCGTTTTCTGGGACGCAGCATGGAACTTGGAGTTTCTGAGGATATGCTGGGGCGTGTATTCGACGGCCTGGGCCGTCCGATCGACGAGGGGCCGGAGATTCTTCCGGATGCACGCATGGATATTAACGGCCTGCCTATGAACCCGGCTGCCAGAAACTATCCGGAGGAGTTTATCCAGACGGGTGTTTCTGCAATTGACGGCCTGAACACCCTGGTAAGGGGGCAGAAGCTGCCCATATTTTCGGCTTCCGGCCTGCCCCATGCCCAGCTTGCCGCGCAGATTGCAAGACAGGCAAAGGTACTGGGTACGAACGAGAATTTTGCCGTTGTATTTGCTGCAATGGGTATCACGTTTGAAGAGTCCAACTTTTTTATAGAGAGCTTTAAAGCAACAGGAGCCATTGATAGAACCGTTTTGTTTGTCAATCTGGCAAATGACCCCGCTATCGAGCGTATTGCGACACCGCGTATGGCACTGACAGCGGCGGAATACCTCGCTTTTGAAAAGGATATGCATGTGCTTGTTATCCTGACCGATATCACAAACTACGCGGATGCCCTGCGTGAGGTTTCCGCAGCCCGTAAAGAGGTTCCGGGGCGCCGCGGGTATCCGGGATATATGTATACGGACCTGGCATCGCTGTATGAGAGAGCTGGCCGGCAGAATGGCAAAAAGGGAAGTATCACAATGATCCCGATCCTGACCATGCCCGAAGACGATAAGACACACCCAATTCCTGACCTGACGGGGTATATTACGGAGGGCCAGATCATCTTGAGCCGTGATCTGTACAGAAAAGGTGTTACACCTCCTATCGACGTACTGCCCTCCCTGTCGCGTCTGAAGGATAAAGGAATCGGCGAAGGCAAGACGCGCGCCGACCATTCCAATACGATGAACCAGCTGTTTGCGGCTTATGCACGAGGTAAGGATGCCAAAGAGCTGATGGTGATTCTCGGTGAAGCCGCTCTGACAGATGTTGATTTGATCTATGCAAAGTTTGCAGATGCATTTGAACATGAATATGTATCACAAGGATACCAGACAGACCGAAGCATTGAAGAGACGTTGGATATCGGATGGAAATTACTCTCCATGCTGCCAAGAGCAGAACTGAAACGTATAGACGACAAGTTCTTAGACCTGTATTACGGGAAAGAATAAGGGAAACGCAGCAGGCGGCATAAAAAAGAGAGGTGATTACATTTGGCATCAACACAGGTTAACCCAACCCGTATGGAACTGACCCGATTGAAGAAAAAAAGACTGACTGCCATCCGCGGCCACAAGCTTTTGAAAGATAAACGGGATGAGCTGATGCGCCAGTATCTGGAACTGGTGCGGGAGAACATGGAGGTTCGTTTGAGGGTGGAAGCCGGAATCCTTTCTGCCAACAAAAACTTTGTTATAGCCAAAGCAGGGATGTCCGAGGCAGCGCTGAATACAGCACTCATGGCGCCAAAGCAGGAGATCAATCTGGTTCCGAAGGAAAAGAATGTCATGAGCGTAGATATACCGACCTTTGATTACAAGACAAGGACAGCAGATGAGAATGATATCTATTCCTATGGCTTTGCCTTTACATCCAGTGACTTGGATGGGGCCGTTAAGTCGCTGGCAGATATACTGCCCGATATGATACGGCTTGCAGAGTGCGAAAAAGCGTGTCAGCTTATGGCGGCAGAGATCGAGAAGACAAGAAGGCGCGTAAACGCGCTGGAACATGTTATCATACCGGAGGCAGAAAAGAACATCAAGTATATTACCATGAAATTGGATGAAAATGAGAGAAGCACCCAGATTCGTCTGATGAAGGTGAAAGATATGATGTTGGAAGAGGCACATCATTATAATAAAAAGCAGGAATGCATAAAATAAAAAGCTCGTTTGCATCATGAAGCAGCAGTTGTTCGGCAGTGAATGGAAAAGCAGCCGTAATAACGGCTGCTTTTTTGTGGCCAGCATGGGATTACATATGGATGATGGGGCGGAAGCACATGCCGCGATTAGGTATATGGCCGCAAAGCGGCGGAGCCAAAGTGTGTAGGCCCTTTATGAGTGAGGGGGGGAGTTGAGGCGGACTTATTCAATTTATTCTGTAATATGAAAGTATTCTTTCCTAATTTATAAATTTATAATAGAATACACCCGTGAATTAACGATTCTCCACCAACAGCATATACTAACCATATAATGTCTTGAAATGGAAGTGTGTATTATGAATCCAAAACTGCCTTATTACATGGCATATCCTATGCCGCTTGCGTATGATGATGAGAAAATTGAGCGGAGAGACTTTGAGTATATGAAAAGTCTTTATCCGTCAATGGCTAAAAAAATCCTTCCTTATGTAGAAGATGAGTGTGACAGAATGGAGTACGATTGCAGCATGATGTATGACGAATATCCGGATAAACTGCAGCTGCGTATGATGTGCAGCCGGATCTATGATAATGTACGTAAACACGAAAAGATGTTTTATGGGGAAGGATATGAGGACGTTTTTCCAGAAGAGATGATGGAAGAGGAGATGTTTACGGAAGATATCATGGAAGAGCAGGCTATACACCTTCCGGGGCGTCCGACGCAGGATAACCGCCCGCCGAGACCGGGGCGTCCGCCGCAGGATAACCGCCCGCCGAGACCAGGGCGTCCTCCGCAGGATAACCGCCCGCCGAGACCAGGGCGTCCACCGCAGGATAACCGTCCGCCAAGACCGGGCCGTCCTCCGCAGAACCGTCCGCCTCAGGGGCCTGGGGGACAGAACTGGCTGCGTGATATGGTGGAAGTAATGCTGTATCAGGAATTGTATAAACGCAGGTGCGATAACCGGCGATGCAGGCGCAAATTTTACTAATTAAAAAAAATATGATATAATGTCGCAAGATGTATTACTGTCCAAAGGGCATCCCGTAAAATATGCCCTGCGGGCGGATCTGCAGTGAGACTGCAGAATCATGAATAAGTCAGGATAAATCAAGGTGGATATACTCATGAAAAAAAATCTTATTTTTATTGGCATGCCGGCAGTCGGAAAGAGCACAGTCGGTGTTGTTGTGGCGAAAAGGCTGGGCATGAAGTTTGTTGATACAGATCTGCTGATCCAAGAGCAAGAGGATAGGCTCCTGCGCGAGATTATTGCAGATGTTGGAGAAGAGGGATTCCTGAAAATTGAAAATCAGGTCAACCGTGATTTGGATGTAAAAAATGCTGTAATATCGCCGGGCGGCAGTGTGATTTACTGTGAAGAGGCGATGAGGCATTTTAAAGAAACCGGAACGGTCGTATATTTGAAGGCTTCTTATCAAACAATAAAAAGAAGGATTCGAAGTCCCAAAAAGCGCGGAGTTGTCCTGAAAGAAGGGCAGACGTTCCGTGACCTGTATAATGAGCGGACGAAGCTGTTTGAAATGTATGCGGATATTACCATTTCCGAAGATGGATGCCGGATTGAACAGACCATAGAGAACGTACTAAACGCTGTGGAAGATCCTGGAAGATAAGTGGATTGACGGAAGTACGGGAAAAAATGATTTTACAAATTTTCATTTTATGGTATAATGTCTTAGCATATTGAAAATTGGACTTGAATAAGTAACAGGGGAATAATGATAAGGGATCACGATAACAATATCGGATAATCGAGGTGCAATATGGAGCAATATATTATTAAAGGCGGCAGTCCGCTTGTAGGGGAAGTTGAGATAGGCGGAGCCAAGAATGCGGCACTTGCTATTCTGGCAGCGGCGATTATGACGGACGAGACAGTCCTGATTGACAATCTGCCGGATGTAAATGATATTAATGTGATGCTGGAGGCCATAGCGGGAATCGGCGCTACGGTGCAGAGAGTGGATCCGCACACAGTAAAGATTAACGGAAGCACGATCGGCGACTTTAATATCGAATATGATTATATAAAGAAGATCAGAGCGTCCTACTATCTGTTAGGTGCTCTGCTTGGGAAATACAGAAAAGCAGAAGTAGCACTTCCGGGCGGGTGCAATATCGGCAGCCGTCCGATAGACCAGCATTTGAAGGGATTCCGTGCGTTGGGTGCTGACGTGGATATTGAGCACGGTAAGATTGTGGCAGAAGCAGAGGTTCTCAGAGGAACCCATCTTTATTTTGATGTTGTAACCGTAGGGGCTACCATCAATGTAATGATGGCTGCAGCCATGGCTGACGGCCTGACAATTATGGAGAACGTTGCCAAGGAACCGCATGTTGTTGATGTTGCCAACTTCCTGAACAGTATGGGAGCCAATATCAAGGGAGCGGGAACGGATGTGATTAAGATCCGTGGTGTGAAGTCTCTTCACAAGACGGAATACTCCATCATCCCAGACCAGATTGAGGCAGGGACATTTATGTTCGCGGCAGCAGCAACTTTGGGTGATGTTACGGTTTTGAATGTAATTCCGAAACATTTGGATGCAACGATTTCCAAGCTGGTTGATATTGGCTGTGAAATAGAAGAGTTTGACGACGCAGTGCGTGTTGTAGCGAAAAGGAGACTGTCTTCCACACAGGTTAAGACACTGCCTTATCCTGGCTATCCGACAGACATGCAGCCTCAGATCGGCGTGACGCTGGCTCTGGCAAAAGGAACAAGCACAATTACAGAAAGTATTTTCGAGAATCGTTTTAAATATTTGGATGAACTTGCCAGAATGGGCGCGGTGATTAAGGTAGAAGGCAATTCTGCGACGATTGAAGGTGTGGAGAAGCTTTCCGGTGCACGGGTGAGCGCTCCGGATCTGCGGGCAGGGGCAGCTCTTTGCATTGCGGGCCTGGCAACAGACGGGATTACGATCATTGATGATATTGTCTATATCCAAAGAGGCTATGAGAGATTTGAAGAAAAACTCCGCGGGCTGGGCGGGATGATTGAAAAAGTATCCAGCGAAAAAGAGATACAGAAGTTCAAGTTTAAAGTTGGGTGAGAAACGGGAGGGCTTGGAAAAGTTTCCGCCCCGGCTGTATGGAAGGGTGTGCTTCCCGCGCTCGGGAATAGGGATATAAGATTTACTAATATGAAAATACGGGAAAATGCAGGCAACGCCGGCATGCCACGTGAAATCCTGATGGATTTCACGCGTCAGGCCGGCGCAAAACTATGATTCGGAATCATAGTTTTGACCTGCATTTTTCCGTATTTTCATATAAGTAAATCTAATGTCCCTATTTACGCACGCGGGAAGCACACCCTTCCATACAGCCGGGGCTGGGCTTATCAAGGCGGGACGTTTTGCACCCGGAAGGCTTTTGGGCGGGGGCGGCGGAGTTAGGGGTTGACTTTTTACCAGGAGTGTGGGATTGTTTTCTTAAGGATATATGGCAGTTTGTTTTGAAAGAGTGAAGCTACTGGAGGAAGAGGGATTCTGCGGGGCGGTTGGGCGCTAATGAGCAGAACTGGAATTTACAGAAAGAGGATTTGAGTTATGGGCAGTGACAGGTATGATGCGGAATTGCGCAGACAGAGGCTGGAGAAACGGAAGAGGGAGGTGCGGCGCAGGGCGGCGGTTTTTGGCGGGTGTGTTGTTGTTGTGATTGTTCTGGCGGTGAGTCTGGGGATAAGGGGACATCGGCGGCGTTTGGCGGCCCAAGAGCTTGAGAGGGGCGTGAATGCGGTTCAGGCTTGTTTTGTTAAGACTTTTGGTGATATGGAGGAGACGGTTTCTGTTTCGGCGGAGAAGCAGGGGGACAGCAGGAAGTCTTTTGGAGCCTGGGTTATGGATACTTATTCCGGGAAACGGGAAGCGATTTTGAAGCGTGTACGGAAAGGGCAGATTTCTGGGGAAGGAATTTATGAGGCTTTGGGGGAGACAATACATGTGCTTCGTGACAGGTATGAAGGGAAACTCGATGATGCGCAAACCGCCAAAGAACAGGGGATTTTTCTGCAGGATGGGAAGACGGATCAGGCGGAGGTAGTGATTGCCGGGGATTTGTGTTTTGCTGAGGATGGATTTGTTTTGGATCATTATGATACGGTGAATGACTTGTCACAGTGTATTTCGCCTGAGATCTTGCAGATGTCCAATGACGCGGATATTTTTTATCTGAACCACGAGTATTGTATCAGTGACAGAGGCGAGCCGCTGGAAGGGAAGCTTTATACATTCCGTGCGAAGCCGGAACGGATGGGACTTCTGAAGGAAATGGGAACGGATCTGGTCTCACTGGCCAATAATCACATTTATGATTATGGAAGGGATGCCATGATGGATACGGTGGATCTTCTGGATCAGGCGGAGATTCCTTATGTGGGCGGCGGCAGAAACAGTGAGGAGGCAAGAAGACCGGTATATTTTGTTGTAAACGGCATGAAAATCGGCTTTGTGGCGGCTACCAATGCGGAGATCGTATTTTATACCCCTAAGGCAGAGACGGACTCCCCGGGGGTGCTGGAGGCCTATGATCCTGCAGAATATAAGCAGGTGATTTCGGATGCCGCAGGGCAGTGTGATTATCTGATTGCTTATATACACTGGGGGCCGGAAGATACCAATACATATGAAGAAAATCAGCACAATATGGGAGCGGAATTCCTGCAGGCGGGTGCCGACATTGTGGTTGGCGGGCATCCTCATGTGCTTCAGGGAATTGAATACATAGACGGCAGACCGGTAGTTTACAGTATGGGAGATTTCTGGTTTAATGATGAGACAAAGTACACGGGGCTTCTGAAACTGGAGCTTACACCAGAAGGGCTGAAGCAAATGTCCTTTGTGCCATGTCTGCAGACTGGATTTACGACACAGTATATCAGTGATCAGCAGGAGCAGACGGCATTTTATAATTTTCTGGAAGGGCTATCACCAAACGCGGGAATTGATGAAAACGGTGTGGTTACAGAGAAGAAATAAGGATGTGGAACGGGCTGCACGCAGTGCAGAGAATGAAAAAATCTGCAGAAGGCGGTGTCTGCTGCAGATCTTGAAGGATGAGGCAGAAGGATGGAGAAACAGAAAATCATTGTGCGTATGGCGGATACCAGGGATGCACAGGAAATGCTGGACATTTATGAACCGTATGTGAAAGAAACGGCCATTACATTTGAATATGAGCCGCCCACGCTGGAGGAATTCTGCGGGAGGATTAAGAGGACGCTGGAGAAGTATCCCTGGCTTGCGGCTGTGGATGGTGGACGAATTGCAGGATACAGCTATGTATCACCATTTAAGGACAGGGCAGCATATGACTGGGCAGTTGAGACTACTATTTATATCCGGCCGGAATATAAAGGACAGGGGATTGGAAGGCTGTTATACGGAAAGCTGGAGGCCATTTTGAAAGAGCAGCATATTTTGAATCTGAATGCATGCATTGTCTTCCCACATCCGGAAAGCATCGCATTTCATGAGAAGATGGGATATAAAATAAATGCGCATTTCCATAAATGTGGTTATAAATTTGATACATGGCACGATATGATCTGGATGGAAAAAATGCTGGGTGAGCATCCAACGCAGCCGATGTCCATATTACCTGTGGGAGAAGTGCATACAGATAGAATTTTGATTTGAGAACAAAGCGGGCAAGCCTACATCAACTCCCAAGCCCCTCACTCATAAAAAAACTATAAATAGTGGAAAATATATTGACATTTCGCGCAATACGGTGTAAGGTTTGAAGTATAGTAAACAATTTAATAAAGCAAGCTTTCTCTTATTCAGAGCGGTGGAGATACAAAGGATCTGTGAAGCCGCGGCAACCCCAAAAAAGGAAGGTGCCAACCTGAGCGAGTAATCGAACAATAAGAGGATTGATTTATATGATATAAACAGTCCGCTTCTTGTGGGCTGTTTTCTTTATATTCAATTTAAAGAAAACGACTCCGGAGAGAAAGTGCTGATTCGGATTGCTAAAAAGAGCAGTCCTGACAATTTAAGGAGGAGAAAGAGTATGGAAAAATTATTATTCACATCAGAATCAGTAACAGAAGGACATCCGGATAAGATGTGCGATCAGATCTCAGACGCAGTTCTGGACGCGCTGCTGGAACAGGATCCAATGAGCCGTGTGGCATGTGAGACCTGTACAACAACAGGACTTGTTCTGGTTATGGGAGAGATCACCACAAAAGCATATGTGGATATTCAGAAAATCGTGCGTGAGACGGTGAGAGAGATCGGCTATACGAAGGATAAACTTGGTTTTGACGCGGATACCTGCGGCGTGCTCACGGCAATTGACGAACAGTCTGTAGATATTGCACTTGGAGTGGATAAAGCGCTGGAAGCAAAAGAGAATAAGATGTCAGACGATGAGATCGAAGCAATCGGCGCAGGCGACCAGGGAATGATGTTCGGATATGCGTCAGATGAGACAGAAGAATATATGCCTTATCCAATCGCGATGGCACATAAACTGGCATTACAGCTCACTAAGATCAGAAAAGACGGAGTTCTTACCTACCTGCGTCCGGATGGAAAGACACAGGTAACAGTGGAATACGATGAAAACAATAACCCGAAGAGACTGGAGGCAGTCGTTCTTTCCACGCAGCATGACCCGGATGTGACACAGGAGCAGATTCATGAAGATATTAAAAAGTATGTATTTGACGAGATTATACCGGCAGACATGGTAGACGAGAATACCAAGTTCTTCATCAATCCAACAGGACGCTTTGTCATTGGCGGGCCTCACGGTGACAGCGGTGTTACAGGGCGTAAGATCATCGTGGATACATACGGCGGAATGGCACGCCACGGCGGCGGTGCATTTTCCGGAAAGGACTGCACGAAAGTAGACCGCTCCGCAGCATATGCAGCCCGCTATGCGGCAAAGAATATTGTAGCAGCCGGCCTTGCAAAGAGATGTGAGATTCAGTTGTCCTACGCAATCGGAGTGGCACAGCCAACATCCATTATGGTTGATACATTCGGTACAGGCGTAGTAAGCGAAGATAAGCTGGTAGAGATTATCCGGGAGAACTTCGATCTGCGTCCGGCGGGCATCATCAAGATGCTGGATCTGCGCAGGCCAATCTACAAACAGACCGCAGCATACGGTCATTTTGGACGTAATGATTTAAATTTACCATGGGAAAAGTTAGATAAAGTTGACGCATTGAAAAAATATCTGTAATATAACAGTATTAGGTGCGTAAAATAAAAGATAAAGCAGGCGCCTTCGGGAGCCTGCTTTTTTCAGAAAATTCAGAAAACGGAGGGCAAAGGGGTCAGACCCCTTTGAGGAAATGATGAAGCTTAAAACAAAACTGGTTATTGCATTTATGACATTGATGATTCTGTCAACGCTTTTTACTACGGTTGCAGTGCATACGTTTGCGCCCAGGGAGATTGGGGAGTATCAGCAGCTTTATCTGCTGGTTGTCTTTATGACGGCTGCGCTGTTGATTTACTGGATTTACAGGACGGTGTCTGTTCCGTTGGCGAAGCTGCAGCGGGCGGCGAGGAATATTAAAGAGGGGAATCTTGATTTTGAGATTAAAAGTGAAACGGATGATGAGATCGGGCAGTTGTGCCGGGATTTTGAGGAGATGCGTCTGCGCCTGAAAGCGAATGCGGAGGATAAGATTGCATATGATAGAGAGAATAAGGAACTGATCAGTAATATCTCGCATGACCTGAAGACCCCTATTACGGCGATTAAGGGCTATGTCGAGGGGATCATGGATGGTGTGGCGGATACGCCGGAAAAGATGGACAGATACATCAAAACAATATACAATAAGGCTAATGAGATGGATCTTCTTATTAATGAGCTGACGCTGTACTCGAAAATTGATACAAACCGTATACCCTATAATTTTACAACGATATCGGCCAAGCAGTATTTTGGCGACTGTGCGGATGATCTGTCTCTTGAACTGGAGGCAAAGGGTGTGGGATTCACATACTGTAATTATGTGGAGACGGATTCGAAAGTGATTGTGGATCCGGAACAGCTCAGGCGTGTTATCAATAATATTGTTACCAATTCCCTGAAATATATGGATAAACCAAAAGGGAAGATTACTATGAGTTTAAAGGATGTGGGTGATTTTATCCAGGTGGAACTTGGGGATAATGGAAAGGGAATCGCCGCGAAAGATCTGCCGTATATATTCGACCGGTTTTACCGGACGGATGCTTCACGCAATTCTTCTAAGGGAGGAAGCGGTATCGGGCTTTCTATCGTACAGAAGATCGTGGAAGAGCATGGCGGAAAGATTTGGGCGACCAGCGAGGATGGGGTTGGAACAACAATGTATTTTGTAATCAGAAAATATCAGGAGGTACCGTTGGATGAGTAAGAAAATTTTGATTATCGAGGACGAGGAAAGCATCGCTGACCTTGAGAAGGACTACCTGGAACTCAGCGACTTCGAGGTGGCCGTTGCAAATGATGGAGAGATCGGGCGCAGAAAGGCTCTGGAAGAGGACTATGACCTGATTATCCTGGATCTGATGCTGCCGGGCGTGGATGGATTTGAGATCTGCCGCCAGGTGCGCGACCAGAAGAACACGCCGATCATTATGGTGTCGGCAAAAAAGGACGACATTGACAAAATCAGAGGACTGGGGCTGGGCGCAGACGATTATATGACAAAACCTTTCAGCCCGAGTGAGCTTGTGGCGCGTGTAAAGGCACATTTGGCTCGTTATGAGAGATTGATCGGGAGCAATGTGGAAGAGAATGAAATCATCGAAATCAGAGGGCTTAAGATCGATACAACGGCAAGGCGGGTATGGGTAAATGGGGAGGAGAGATCCTTTACCACGAAGGAATTCGATCTTTTGACTTTCCTCGCAGGACATCCAAACCATGTATACACAAAGGAAGAACTTTTTCAGGAGATCTGGGATATGGAGTCCATCGGGGATATTGCTACCGTTACGGTGCATATCAAGAAAATCCGTGAGAAGATCGAATATGATACCTCTCATCCCCAGTACATTGAGACTATCTGGGGAGTGGGGTACCGCTTTAAAGTTTAACAGGATAAGTGATTCATTTCTCAACTCTATAGGTGGAGAGATGAATCACGAAAAACAAAATAACTGCTGGTTGTAAAATTCAGCAGGATTGCTGTATCGGTTACTGATTTGCCCTCCAGCAAAAGTGTTTTTGCATATTCGATTTTCTGCGTGTTAATAAAATGCCTGGGGCGATGCCAAGCTGGAACCAATAAAGCTCTCCCTGGTTGTCACTGGAACCTGGTTGGTGCCGTGAAATTCGTCCGGGCGGGAGAGGAATACTTCCCTGCCAGAAAATGGATAATTCTCCCCCAGGGCAGAAAAAGTTCCCTGTGCCGGTATGGAAAACTCGAATGCAGGGTCATGACAATGCCAGGTAAGAGAAGGAATCGCAGGAAAAGAATCCATAACAACCCTTCTGGAACGTGTTTGGAAATTACTTGTTGTAAGATGTTGTCCCAATTCGCAGCATATTGCGATAATGGAGTTTCAGACACGCTCTAGAGTATCATATATTAAAGTTTACGCTGCACACAATTGATAGCGGTACAAATTTAAAAATTATATAATATGCTAAATGGGAAGTCAACCGTACTAAATATAATAATCAAGGAGGAAATCAAAACGTTTGAGCCGGATTACCGTAATATTATAGATTGTCCATGGAATAAGGAGGCAAAGCGGCTCCCACTCTGCGAGCATAACGTGGCATTTGAAAAAATAGGAGAGATTACAGGAAAGGATATGCTCTCTTTGCTTCAGGGAGATGGCAGAGACCTGTAAGAATTTTTCCGTATTTTTTGTAATTTCTTCAAAGACCATGGATACGATGCCGTTACCTTTGAACGATGTATCGGGGAAATCATGCCCGGAAGCTGCACTCTCGGGGACAGCCGAGTGATCCCTGTAATTCAGGATAATGATGATTTCAGGAAATATCCATGGGCAGAGTAGTTGCAAAGAGTAAAAACCAAGGGAGGTTTGCTTTTGGAACCTGGAACTCTATTCCGGATTATGTACCGGCGGATAGCTATCTCAATATGATAGAGATTGTGCGGGAATATAGAGGGGCTAAATCGCGGGCTTTGACCGCGGTATCACAAAGATCTTTCCGAATTGGTATGCAGATAAAGATGCTAAATTCGCGAACCTGCGTGTAAGAGGGGCATTTGTATTTTCAGATGAATATGACGGAGCTGTACAGGAAGTAAAGAATGCCGTAATGATAAGCGGAAAATATGGAACAATGACCTGAGTAACAGCTTGGGCCGAAGACGTACTGTACGAGACTTTGTAGAAACGCAGATAGTTAGGTTCTGAGCGGGTTCCAAATAACTGTATAATACAAAAGAAATACTGAATAACCTCATAAGGGACAGTTCCGAACGATTTCGGGACTGTCCTTTTTCGGAAGCTTGTGTTAGAATGATAACCAAAGCGGCTGCTTATAATAGTCCCTATAATCATAAATGATACGGATCTTTTATGGTCTTTTAAGTCACTGCCGGGAACACTCCAAAAGACATACCGGTTTATCCGGAATAAAATTCAAGGTGTTAGGAAATGAAGAATAAAAGTTTAAGAAAAATGAGCCTGAATACCATGCAGAAAATTGCAGTGGGGTTTCTGGGCGTTATTTTGCTGGGAGCCGTGCTTTTATGGCTTCCTGTCAGCAATCAGGAACCGATTGCTTTTGCAGATGCATTGTTTACCGCTGTTTCGGCTGTCTGTGTGACCGGGCTTGTTACAATTACGCCTGCGGTACAGTTTACCGTGATCGGAAAGGGAATTCTGCTGGTGCTGATACAGATCGGCGGCCTGGGCGTGATCGCATGTATGGTTGCTTTCTTCCTGATTATAAAAAAGAAGATAACAATGAAGGAGCGTGTGGTCATCCAGCAGACTTATAGTCTGGATACGCTGACCGGAATGGTGCAGTTCGTGATCCGTATTCTGCGCGGAACATTTGTGGTGGAAGGAATCGGAGCGCTTCTCTATTCGATTCGGTTTATTCCCGAATACGGACTGGTGGAGGGGATATGCTATTCGGTCTTCCATGCGGTGTCGGCATTCTGCAATGCAGGGATCGATATACTGGGAAGCAGCAGTTATATGGGATATGTAAAATCCCCGATTGTCAGTTTTACCACCATATTTCTCATTGTGATCGGCGGCCTGGGATTTCCGGTATGGCACGACATTTACACAAATACGAAGCGTGTAATTACCCAAAGACAGCCTGCAAGGCGTCTGTTCATGCGCCTGAAGCTGCAGACGAAGATCGTGCTGACTATGACGGCAGTGCTCTTAATTACCGGATTTTTGGGATTTTTTGTTCTTGAATATAAGAACCCGGAGACTATGGGCGGACTGAGTTTCTGGCAGAAGCTGATGGCATCCGGTTTTCAGTCTGTTACGACCAGGACGGCAGGATTTGCAAGCGTGTCACAGGCCGGGCTGACATCGGGTTCCAAGCTTCTCGCATGTATCCTGATGTTTGTAGGAGGCTCTCCGGCTGGAACTGCCGGAGGTGTGAAGACAACGACTGTGGCCATGCTGCTGCTTACCGGCGTTGGGGTGCTGAAAGGAAAGCGGGATACGGAATGCTTTGGCAGAAAAATCGAACCGTCCGTTGTACGGTCGGGGATTGCGATTATTCTGCTGACATTTTTGTTTTGGCTGTCAGGGGTGACACTGATAACGGTGCTGGAGCCGGGGATAGATTTTCTGCGGATCATGTACGAAGTGACATCAGCGATGGCGACGGTCGGGCTGACGGCGGATCTGACGCCGGAGCTGAGCCGTATAAGCCAGGCGGTGCTGATGGTTCTGATGTATGTGGGACGTATCGGTCCGATTACTCTGGCGCTCGTATTTGCAGGGCGCGCCAATTCGGCTTCCCAGCTGAGGGACCTGCCGGAAAAACGGATTATGCTCGGTTAGAGCGTGTCTGAAAAATAAAGGATTAGTCAGGAGAAGATAAAATGAAGAAGCAGTATGCAGTATTTGGCCTGGGAAGTTTTGGGCGCAGTGTGGCGCTTACACTGGAAAGCCTGGGCAGCGACGTGATTGTGGTAGATAAATCTTATGAGAAGGTGCAGGAGATATCGGATTCCGTATCCTATGCCATGCGAGCCGATGTGGCGGACCCGGATGCTCTTCTGTCACTGGGCGGACGGAATCTGGACGGAGCGGTGGTTGCGGTATCGGAGAGTCTGGAGGCCAGTATTATGGCCACTATTGCATGTAAGGAGATGGGGATACCCTATGTACTTGCCAAGGCGAGGGATGAACTTCAGGGGATGATCCTGGAGAAAATCGGTGCGGACGCCATTGTGTATCCTGAGCGTGACATGGGCAGCAGGGTAGCCAAGAGCCTGGTATCCACCGCATTCTCGGATTGGATCGAACTGTCTTCAGAATACAGCATGGCTGAAACAGTGATTCCGGAACGCTGGGTAGGAAAGAGTCTTGCAGAACTGAAGGTACGTGAGCGCTATGGAATTAATGTGGTCGGGGTTATGCAGCGTGAGGAAGTGGATGTCACCTTTGATCCTCACAAGCCTCTGCCGGCGGAATGTATCATTATTGTAATTGGTGCAAATTCTGTGCTGGCGAAGTTTCAGGAGAAGACGTTTTAATTATATATAGTTATAGAAAGTAATGGTGTATCAGTATGATTACAAGCACAAGCAATCAAAAAGTAAAGGAGCTGCTGCAGCTTCAGAAGAAAAGCAGAGCCAGGAATCAGGAGGGTGTATTTGTAGCAGAGGGGTCCCGTATGGTAGGCGAGACACCCGAAAAGAGCCTGGTCAGGCTGTATGTATCAGAGACTTATTATAGGAAACATGAGCAAGAACTAAAGAAATACGGCGCGCAGCCGGAAGTGCTTACGGATTCGGTGTTCGCGCATGTCTCAGACACCAAGAGCCCACAGGGGATATTGGCAGTTGTACGGCAGATGTCGTATACGATGGAGGAGATTGCAGGGCAGAAGAATCCGCACATCCTGGTACTGGATAACCTGCAGGATCCGGGGAATCTGGGAACCATATTCCGTACAGCCGAGGCCGCGGGAGTGACGGGGATTCTGCTGAGCCGTGACTGCGTGGATATTTATAATCCGAAAACCATCCGGTCTACGATGGGGGCTGTATATCGGATGCCCTTTTTGTACATGGATGATATGATGGAGGGGATTGCTTATCTGAAAAATAAAAATATCCGGGTCTATGCAGCGCACCTGGAGGGGAAAAATTCATATGATAAGGAAGATTATTGCTGCGGAACTGCATTTCTGATTGGAAATGAGGGGAACGGCCTGCGCCCGGAGGTGGCAGAAAAAGCGGACGTCTGGGTGAGAATTCCCATGGAAGGGCAGGCGGAATCGCTCAATGCCGCCGTGGCTGCTGCGTTGCTGATGTTCGAGGTGGGCAGGCAGCGCCGGGGCTAGTACAGCAGAGTGTGCAGAAGCGCCTTACTTTTAGAGGGATATACTATTTTTATACAGGCAGGGAATTATAGTAATTGGTGCATTCACTTATAATTATTTCTGATATTATGCATTGTATAGGCTATAATCTACAATTATAGCCTATATGATACATAATTGTTGATTATTCATCTGGAAGGCTATATAATGAAAAGGAATGGAGGCGCAGTATTATGTTCTTTTTCTTCAATTATATGCCATATATAGCGATTATAGGTGATATTAAGGATTCAAAAAAGTTAAATGACAGAAAAAAGATTCAGGAAAAGTTACAAAGAGTTTTGAATGAAGTGAATAAGAAATATGTTGAAGACATTTCATCAAAATTCATGATAACTTTAGGCGATGAATTCCAGGGGCTTCTGTGTAACGGAGGCAATATCCTGCAGATCATTACAGAGATAGAAAGCAAGATGTACCCGGTGAAAATTCGTTATGGAATTGGTGTAGGAGAAATCATTACTGATATCAACGCTGATATGGCAATAGGTGCAGACGGTCCCGGGTATCATAAGGCGCGGGAAGCGGTAGAGTATTTGAAGCAAAACGAAAAGCGGAAACAGATTGACTCTGCCGACATACGTCTTGGTATTGAAGGTGATAATGAGTCATTTGCAATTATGATAAATACAATTTTTACTTTGCTGACAGTTATTAAAGGTTCCTGGAGTAACAGACAGAGAGAGGTAATTGCAGATATGCTTGAACATCAGGACGGTCAGGTGAATGTGGCGCGGCGTATGGGGATTCAACAGTCTACGGTACAGCGTATACTTGCAAAAGGGAGGTATTACGCATATAAGGAAGCTCTGGATACTGTAGGAAAAGTGTTGGGGGAAATAACACAGAATGATATTTAGAGAATTTTTCATATTATCAGCCTGCTTATCATTGCATACTGTTTTACCGTATATGGATGCAGATTAAATTTAGTACGCTGTATTGCATACTTTGCTGAGACAGCAGGGATATCTGGGGCCGTGTTAGCCACATGGATTACGGCAGCGCTTATGATACACAAGCCTGCCAATATTGCCATATCCAAAATGCTATCGGTTTACAGGCCAAAAGATAAGGATTCGGGGAGAAAAGAGAATTATAACGCAGGAAGGTTCATTGGAACTATAGAGCGTTTTATTATGTTGGTTTTCATATCTTTAGGACAATACGCGGCGATTGGACTGGTTTTAACCGCTAAGTCAATTGCAAGATATGATAAGATTGCGAAAGTACCGGAATTTGCGGAGTATTACTTATTGGGAACGTTGTTAAGTACCATGGCTGTTGTTATAACGTCTTTTATCATTTCGTGAAAGCCAGTGTGGAAGGCAATGTTTTTCGGCCCTAATAAATAAGCAGTATAGAATCCAGACAGAGATCTTTAAGATAGGATTTCTGTCTGGATTTCTTACGTAAGAAGGACGCAGAGACGCCAAAATATAATTATTTTAGAATTAAAGCGGTGAGTTGGAAAAAACTATTGACTCTTACGCTGCGTGATAGTGTACTATGAAATAAAAGAAATATAGCGGACAGTCACAGCCGGCAGACGAACACACTATATATTCTTATAAACACCATGTACTGACGTTTATGCAGTTTAACTAAAATTGATGAATAACAATGTAACAGTACAGCGGTAAGACAGGAGTTGATTACGATGAGAACTGTAAAAGAGGTTGCCAGCCTGTCTGGCATCAGTGTAAGGACACTGCAGTATTATGACGAAATAGGCGTATTCAAACCAACGAAAGTAACCGATGCAGGATATCGTTTATATGACGATGAAGCGTTGAAAACCCTGCAGCAAATTTTGTTTTTTAAGGAACTGGACTTTCCATTGAAGGATATAAAAGCCATTATGGAAGATCCTCATTATGATAAACTAAAGGCATTTAAAAAGCAGAAAGAACTGTTAAAAGTGAAACGTGACAGGATTACGAAGCTTTTAAGCCTGCTTGAAAAGCTGGAAAAAGGAGAAGCATGTATGAGTTTTGAAGAATTTGATTTAAGTGAATATATACAAATGCTGGAAGATTTTAAACAGGAAAACACAGAAGAAGTAGTCAGGCATTGGGGAAGCGTAGAAAATTTTGATCAATTTATAAGTAAAATGAAAGAGGACGATGTCCAGATCGCGGAAATGGCAATCAAACAATATGGAAGCGTTGCAAAATATACAGAAGCCATGAAGCATAGCATGGAGCACTTTTCTGAGAATATGGAAAAGATGGAGCAGATAAAAAAGAGTGGATATATAGAAAAAAACGAGGCCCTGAATGCAAAACTGTATGAGGATATAACAAGAGACCCAAAGTCGGAAGAAGTGCAGAGTATATTAGATGAGATTATAAAGCTGGGACAGGAGACAAGGCCTGATGTGGACCAGGGGGAACATTATTGGGAGATGATGATTGACTGGTACCTCCATAAAGAGTCCTTGATAGCGGCTATGGATAAACGGTATGGGGCCGGGGCATCCAGATATATGGGGGAGGCGCTGCAATACTATTTTAGAAACGAAATCTAAGAAAAGTATATAGGGGACGCGAAAAAAGGATAGCCTTTACGATTATAAGCATATGATAAAAAAATAAGCAGAATCTATCTGTAATACCAATAGCTAATTACTGGAGGTTGTATGTATCACCAATCGGATCAATACGCTGCCCCCGTTTCGATACCCCACCAAGTAGACGGGATTTTTACTGCCGATTGGATGCACCAGCTAAAAAACCGGGAAGCCTGTACCAGGGCGGGGGGATCTATGCCATTTTAAAAGTCCTAGAGTTTACGTTAGAGGCCCTTAAGGAAAAAACATAGAAAATGGCGGGCAGGACTTGACGTCTCACGTCAAATCCTGAAGCGGCCTAAGGCCCGAAATTATCAAATTTCGGGCTGCATGCCGCTGAACCGATATTTTCTATGTTTTTTCCATTAGGGCCTCTTACGTAAACGGAGCGGATTTTTAAAATGGCATAGATCCCCCCGCCCTGGTACAGGCTTCCCGGTTTTTTAGCCTCCCCCCAAACAAACATTTCCGCCAACTTTTTATAGAAAGTTGCATTTTTGGTCCGGGATATAGTATACTAACATAAATCGAGGTGAGCAAATGGAACCATTACTGGACTTATCGAAGGAATATGGGATTGTACTTGACGGAGGAGGTGCCAGAGGTGCCTATCAGATCGGGGCCTGGAAGGCGTTAAAAGAGGCAGGCGTGAAGGTGAATGCGGTTGCGGGTACATCGGTGGGCGCTTTGAACGGAGCGCTTATTTGCATGGATGATGTCGAGAATGCGGAAAAGATATGGACCGGCATGACATTTTCCAAGGTGATGGATGTGGATGATGACTGGATGGAGCGTCTGTTCAGCCATGAGAACAAGTTTACAGAAGTGATCGCGGAGATCTGGAAGCGGCTGTCGGATGGCGGTGTGGATGTAACTCCGCTGAGGAAGCTGATTCATGAGGTGATTGATGAGGAGAAGATCCGCAGTTCCGGGAAAGAATTCTGTCTCCTGACATTTTCTCTCACTGATTTTAAAGAACTGGATCTGAGCCTGGATGATATACCGAAAGGGATGCTGGAAGATTTTCTGCTTGCAAGTGCGTACCTGCTGGGATTTAAGAATGAAAAGCTGCATGGGAAACGATATATTGACGGCGGTGTGGTAAATAATGTGCCGCTGAAGTCCCTGGTCAAACGGGGGTATACGGACATTATTGAGATCCGTATTTACGGGCCCGGCAGAGAGCCCAGAGTGAAGCTGCCCGAAGGGGCTGAGAAGTATCAGATTGGTCCGCGGGTTGGACTGGGCAGTATCATAGATTTTGAGAGCAAGCGGAGCCGGCAGAATCTGAAAATCGGTTATTTTGATGCAAAGCGAATGCTTTATGGCCTGGAGGGTTTTATTTATTATGTGGCACAGACTCATGAGGATAGCTGGTTTGAGGAACAGCTGGCGGATATCACAGAGATAGAAAAAGCGGAAATGGCTTTCGTACTGAAGCTGCCGCTGACATTTACCGTAAAGGCTTTGTATATGGCGATGCTGGAGGCGAGCGCGAAGCAGATGCGTATTCCCAAGTATCAGATCTATACGACGGATGAATTATACAACCTGACAGCCGAACGGTATGAAGCGCTTGCCGACAAGATTCATCTGCCGAGATTTACACATGTACTTATGAATATAGGGAGGGACAACACAATGAATTTAAAAGGAAGAAACTTTTTGACACTGAAGGATTTTACCCCGGAAGAGATTACCTATCTGCTTGACCTTGCGTCAGATTTGAAAGAGAAGAAGAAAAACGGGGTGCCTGTGGATTATTATAAAGGAAAGAATGTGGCCCTTATTTTTGAGAAGACAAGCACTAGAACGCGCTGTGCATTTGAGGTAGCGGCGCACGACATGGGAATGGGTTCTACTTACCTGGATCCCAGTGGATCGCAGATCGGGAAAAAAGAGAGCATCGAGGATACCGCAAGAGTGCTGGGAAGAATGTATGACGGCATCGAATACCGCGGTTTCGGCCAGGAGATCGTGGAGGAACTGGCAAAATATGCAGGAGTTCCTGTATGGAACGGCCTGACAAACGAGTACCATCCGACCCAGATGCTGGCAGATTTACTAACGATCCGGGAGCATTTCGGAAAATTAAAAGGAATCAAGCTGGTATATATGGGAGATGCAAGATACAATATGGGCAACTCCCTGATGATTGCATGTGCAAAGATGGGGATGCACTTTGTAGCATGTACCACTGCAAAGTATTTCCCGAGCCAGGAGCTGGTTGATGTCTGCAGAGGATATGCGGCAGAGTCAGGAGCAACAATCACACTGACCGAGGACGCCATGGAAGGGACAAAAGATGCGGATGTAATCTACACAGATGTTTGGGTATCCATGGGTGAGCCTGACGAAGTATGGGAAGAGCGTATTAAAGAACTTTCCCCATATAAAGTAACAAAAGAAATTATGGGCAATGCAGGCGAGGGCGCAATCTTCCTGCACTGCCTGCCGGCATTCCACGATCTGAAGACAAAGATCGGAAAAGAAATGGGAGAAAGGTTCGGCATCACGGATATGGAAGTTACGGATGAAGTATTCGAGTCCGTGCAGTCCAAAGTATTTGACGAGGCAGAAAACAGAATGCATACCATCAAGGCAGTTATGGTTGCGACTTTGGGAGAATTTTAAGAATATTCAGAAAACGGAGGGCAATGGGGTCAGACCCCTTTGCAAAAGGGGTCTGACCCCCATACCCTCCGTTTGAGTTTGGGGTGAACTTTTGAAGGCAGAAATATTAAAAATGCTGCGTGAAAGCAATGATTATGTGTCCGGCCAGCAGTTGTGTGAGAAACTCGGAGTTTCCCGGACTGCTGTCTGGAAAGCAATCAATCAGCTGAAAGAAGAGGGCTATCAGGTAGAAGCCGTCCGAAACCGCGGCTATCATATTGTGGAGAGTCCGGATATTATCTCCAGAGAAGAGCTCGTCAGTATGATCGACACCGAGTGGGCAGGACAGAAAATCTACTATTATAATACAACGGATTCCACCAACATCCGGGCAAAACAACTTGGAGAAGAGGGAGCTCCCCATGGAACCCTGATCACGGCCGGCCAGCAAAGTGCCGGAAGAGGCCGCCGTGGAAGAGGATGGGAGTCACCAGCGGGCAGCAGTGTGTATATGTCAATTCTGCTCCGGCCGGAGATTCCGCCGGTGAAAGCGCCTATGCTGACTTTGGTAATGGCCTTGAGCGTTGTCAGGAGCCTCAAGGAATGCACCGGTTTGAACGTACAGATTAAATGGCCGAATGATATCATCCTGAATGGGAAGAAACTGGTTGGCATTCTGACGGAAATGAGTACAGAGATTGACTATATCAATCACGTAGTAATCGGTGTGGGAATCAATGTGAACATGGAGTATCTTCCGGAGGAGATAAGGGATAAGGCAACCTCTCTTCGTCTGGAAACAGGACATGTAATAAGGCGAAGCGAAATCATAGCATCTACAATGAAAGAATTTGAGAAATACTACGGCTTATTCATCGAAGACCAGAATCTGGAAAGCATGCGTGAAGAATACAATACTCTGCTGGTTAACCGCGGCAAAGAAGTGCGGATTCTGGGAGGGAAAGAAGAATATAACGCAGTGGCGCTTGGAATAAACGAACAAGGCGAATTATTAGTACGCCGTAAAGACGGAACAGAAGAGGCAATTTTTGCCGGCGAAGTATCCGTGCGGGGAGTGTACGGATACGTCTAAATTTTGAGAATATTCAGAAAATGGTAAGCAAAGGGGTCAGACCCCTTTGCAGGAAAGGACGAATCATGGAAGAAGAAGTTGTTCTTTGCGGGGCCAGCTCATACGAGCAGAAGTTTTATTTGAACCCCGAGTTTGAAACACTCCCGGACAGCATACAGCAGGAACTTCAGATTATGTGTGTGCTGTACACAGAGGATGTGGGCGGAGTGCTGATGGTGGTTTACGACGAGCAGGGAAATCTGGAACTGCGGGTAGACCACAGGGAGGATGATTTTACATTTGATGAGATAGGCAGCGTGCTGAAGATCAAGGAACTCCAGCGTACGAAGTCGGAACTTTTTGAGTCGCTGGAACTGTTCTATAAGGTATTCTGTTTAGGGGAGGATATGGATGTTACTGACGATTGATGTAGGAAATACAAATATAACACTAGGTGTATTCGATCATGATAAACTGGTTGGAACCTTCCGCATGACTACAAAGCGCCCCAGGACCTCGGATGAGTATGGCTTTACGATCTGCGGTATACTGGAGCACCGGGATGTGGAGGCGGAAGATGTAGACGCGGTGATTATAGCATCGGTAGTACCGGATATTATGCACTCATTGGTAAATGGAATCATCAAGTATCTGGATGTAAAACCGCTGGTTGTTTCTGCAGGAATTAAAACGGGAATCCGGATTGTGACGGAGAATCCCAAGGAGATCGGTCCGGACCGTATTGTGGACGCAGTAGCGGGATATGAGCTCTACGGAGGACCGGTGATTGTTGTGGACTTCGGGACTGCGACCACGTATGACCTGATCGGGCCGAAGGGGACTTTTGAAGCGGGTATTACCGCGCCCGGGATTGAGACAGCCGGGCGTTCCCTATGGGGCGGAGCTGCTATGCTTCCGGCTATCGAGATCAAAAAGCCGCCGTCCATCCTGGCAAAGGAGACGGTCTCCAGTATGCAGGCAGGACTTGTCTACGGGGCAATCGGCCAGACCGAGTATATTATAGAGAAGATCAAGGAAGAATCCGGTTATGATAAGGCCACTGTAGTAGCAACGGGCGGCCTTGGCAAAATTATTGCGAAGGAAACCAGAAGTATAGACGCATACAGGCCGGATCTGACATTGGACGGGCTTCGTCTGATTTATAATAAAAATAGAAAATAGTGAGATAATAGACATGAAACAATTGAAAATCGGCAATGTGCAGCTACAGAATTCTTATATACTAGGACCCATGGCAGGAGTAACAGACCTGCCATTTCGCTTGCTCTGCAAAGAGCAGGGCGCCGGCCTTGTCTGTATGGAAATGGTAAGCGCGAAAGGAATCCTCTATAACAATAAGAATACGGAAAGCCTTTTGGAGATCCATCCGGATGAAATGCCTGCCTCTCTGCAGCTGTTCGGTTCTGATCCCAAAATTGTCAGTGAAATGGCAAAAAGAATAGAAGAGCGTCCATTTGCTATCCTGGATATCAATATGGGCTGTCCGGTTCCCAAGGTAGTCCGCAATGGGGAGGGATCCGCACTGATGAAGAATCCAAAGCTGGTATTCGAACTGGTGAGCGCGGTGGTAAAAGCAATCGAAAAACCGGTAACCGTGAAGATCAGAAAAGGGTTTGATGAGCAGCATGTGAATACCGTGGAGATTGCTAAAATTATTGAGGAAGCAGGAGCAGCAGCCATCGCAGTTCACGGAAGAACAAGAGAGCAGTACTATTCCGGAAAGGCGGACTGGGAAATCATCAGCAAAGTAAAGGATGCTGTGTCCATTCCGGTCATAGGAAATGGAGATGTCACATCGGGGGAAAGGGCCATTGCCATGCGCGAGCAGACGGGCTGTGACGGAGTCATGATAGCCAGAGGCGCCCAGGGCAACCCCTGGATATTTTCTGAGCTCACAGCCTATGAACAGACGGGCACGCTTCCGCCCAGACCTTCCCTTGGTGAGATTAAGAAAACCATGCTCCGGCACGCCGCCCTCCAGCTTGAATACAAAGGAGAATACCTTGGAATTCGGGAAATGCGCAAGCATGTGGCCTGGTATGTAAAAGGACTTCACGGCGCCGCAAGGCTGAGAGATGCCATTAATAAGGTAGAGACATATGAAGAACTTGAAAATACCTTGACATCGCTATAGGGATTGGTTATAATATTGAAATTGTGAAATATAAATTTAAACAGGACTGGTGTACTGTCTCATTGATATTCAGCCTAATAGCTAGCCTAAATTTCCAGATTCAGCATGTAAAAAGCCTCTGAGAATTATTCTGCGCTATTAGGCTAAATCTCAATGTTGCAGTACACTAGAATCAGCGCATTGGAACGCTGATCAGAGGCAATAAAGCTTAATAAATGAAAGAACACGATAAGAGGAAAGAAAAGGAAAGGAAAAGGAGCAGTTAACATGGCAGAAGCAAAGAAAAGGTTACTTACTTATGCAGGACTGAAGGCACTGGAAGACGAGCTGGAGAATCTGAAGGTCGTTAAAAGGAAAGAGGTCGCAGCAAAGATTAAGGAAGCAAGAGAGCAGGGGGATTTATCCGAGAATGCAGAGTACGATGCGGCAAAAGACGAGCAGCGCGATATTGAGGCCCGTATCGAAGAGCTGGAGGGCATCCTTAAAAATGCCGAGGTCGTTGTTGAAGACGAGGTAGATTTTGACAAAATCAATGTAGGATGTAAAGTAAAAGTATTTGATATCACGTTTGATGAGGAAATGGAATTCAAAATTGTTGGTTCAACAGAAGCAAATAGTCTGGAAGGAAAGATATCCAATGAATCTCCGGTAGGGCAGGCATTGATGGGCAAGAAAGCAGGAGATTTAGTAGAGGTAGAGACACAGGCTGGGCAGATTCAGTATAAGGTACTTGATATCAGCCGTTCAACGATATAAGTGAGGATTGAAATAATGTAATAAACCAATGAAATGACAGACCTCTTACCTACAAGGGGTCTGAATTCGCATATATAAGGAAGGAGAGAAAACAGTGTCCGAACAGAAAAATAACAAGAACGCACAGCAGAACAATGCACAGGAGCCAGACCTGAATCAGTTGAGGAAGGTCCGCCGTGAAAAGCTGGCTGAGCTGCAGAAAAACGGCAAAGACCCGTTTGTAACCACGAAATATGACCAGACACACCATAGCCAGGAGATCAAAGATCAATACGAGGAGCTGGAGGGCAAAACCGTGTCAATCGCAGGCCGGATGATGTCCAAGCGTGTCATGGGGAAAGCTTCCTTCTGCAATGTCCAGGATCTCAAGGGTAACATTCAGTCATACGTAGCAAGAGACAGCGTAGGCGAGGATGCGTATAAAGAATTTAAAAAGATGGATGTAGGCGATGTAGTGGGAATCGTGGGTGAAGTGTTCCGGACAAAGACAGGTGAGATCTCGATCCATGCCGCTTCTGTCAAACTGCTTTCCAAGAGCCTGCAGATACTGCCGGAGAAGTTCCACGGCCTGACAAACACGGATATCCGTTACCGCCAGAGATATGTAGACCTGATCATGAATCCGGAAGTAAAAGATACATTCATTAAACGTTCGAAAATTCTGAGCTCCATTAGAAGATACCTGGATACAGAAGGCTTCATGGAAGTGGAAACGCCGATGCTTGTAAGCAATGCCGGAGGCGCTGCGGCAAGGCCCTTCGAGACACATTTCAATGCACTGGATGAGGATTTCAAGCTCCGTATCTCTCTTGAACTGTACTTAAAGAGGCTGATCGTAGGCGGTATGGAACGTGTTTATGAAATTGGACGAGTCTTCCGCAATGAGGGACTTGATACAAGACACAATCCGGAATTTACGTTGATGGAGCTGTACCAGGCTTATACAGATTATCATGGCATGATGGATCTGACAGAGAATCTCTATCGTCATGTGGCACAGGAAGTCCTGGGCACAACAACAATCGTTTATAATGGTGTTAAGATGGATCTCGGCAAGCCGTTCGAGAGAATCACGATGATTGATGCCGTTAAAAAATACGCCGGTATCGATTTTAATGAGATTAAAACAACAGAAGAAGCAAAAGCACTTGCGAAAGAAAAGGGCATAGAGTTTGAAGACAGGCACAAAAAGGGGGATATCCTGAGCCTGTTCTTTGAGGAATTTGTAGAGGAGCATCTGGTGCAGCCGACATTTGTTATGGATCACCCGATTGAGATCTCACCTCTTACAAAGAAGAAACCGGAGAATCCGGACTATGTAGAAAGATTCGAATTCTTCATGAATGGCTGGGAGATGGCAAACGCATATTCCGAGCTGAATGACCCGATTGATCAGAGAGAAAGATTCAAAGCGCAGGAAGAACTGCTGGCACAGGGGGATGAGGAAGCTAATACGACGGATGAAGACTTCCTCAATGCGCTGGAGATCGGGATGCCTCCTACAGGAGGGATTGGATTCGGGATCGACAGGATGTGTATGCTGCTGACGGATTCGGCGGCTATACGTGATGTACTGCTGTTCCCGACAATGAAGTCATTAAGCTCAGATAAGCAGGAAAATAAGGCATCTAAGAGTAATTCAACAGAGAATTGCGACCAGATTGCGACCGTTGAAGAAAAGATTGATTTCTCAAATGTAAAGATTGAACCATTGTTTGAGGAAACAGTTGATTTTGATACATTCTCAAAATCAGATTTTAGAGCAGTTAAGGTTAAGGAATGTGTAGCAGTACCAAAGAGCAAAAAGCTTTTACAGTTTACTCTAGATGATGGTACAGGTGTTGATAGAACAATCCTTTCTGGTATTCATGCATATTATGAACCAGAAGAGTTAGTTGGAAAGACACTTATTGCTATTACAAACCTTCCGCCTAGAGCAATGATGGGAATTGAATCCTGTGGTATGTTACTTTCAGCAGTAAATAATCTTAAAGATTCAGAGGATGAAGAATTGCATCTTCTGATGGTGGATGACCACATTCCAGCAGGGGCGAAGTTGTACTAAGGAGTACTATAGAAGTTCACAATGTATGGACAATGAAATTGTTGTCGTAAGGAATGACGTAATATTAGTAGTTACAGGTAGGCAAGGTCGAAAATTACGACTGATTTATGACCAAATAAAGAGAACACGTAAAAAGAACCCCTCAATGAAGGGGTTCTTTTAATATCAATATTTGGAATCAGGAGATATGTTATATTTGCCTTCTCTTTCTAGCCATTTAGCCATAGCCCATGATTCTTCAAAGCGTACACTCGCCATAGTAAGACCATACTCTCTACACAATGTCATGAATTCTTGATAGGTATCAGGGCGTCTTGTAAACAGAATCCACATTAAAGCGGCTTCAGCAGTAAGAAATGTCTCTCCACCATGTTTGTGAGAAGGTCGTTTAATTACATTGCATCTTCTACATCTGAGAGTCATATTATCAAGTGTATTAGCGGCATCGCCTAATTCTTCTTTTGGAATAATGTGGTCTGCTTGCAATTCTAAACGAGTGCCACAATCTGCACATTTTCCAGTTTGGTCGAAATGCCATTGCCTAACAGCTTCCCAACATTTTCTTGGTGGATAGTGAGATTGGAAGGATTTGTTGCTTGCTACGGAAGTACCAACCTGAGATGGATTAAGGTGTCCTAAGACAAGCGATGCTATCTCACTATATTTTACCATACCAATATCAACGAGATAGTCAAGCATATACTTCCATTGTTCTTCTGTCCATTCCCTGTCGGATTCTGGAAAAGATTTAATTTTGTCGTAGTCTGTCATTGTTTAATACCTCCTAAAGCTATACGTTCTTCATATTCTTTAATAAATTCAGGTAAACTAACACCTAATGCTAAACAGATATTTCGAACTTCAATGAAATCAAGACGCTTTTGGCATTGTTCATATTTGCAAACATAGGATTGACTACAATTTAAAGCGTAGGCTAATTCTTGTTGAGTCATTTTTGACTGAGTACGGAAATCTTTCAGGCATTGGATGAGAATACGATATTCAGGTTCATATATTACACTCATAAAAACACCTCCAACATATATTTTATTCATACACTATAATTATTCCAAATTAGAATATTGACTATTCAACCTATAATAGGTATAATGGCTGGGGATATTGATAAAGGAGAAAATCATGAAAAAGGATATAATCGATAAATTTGTAGAATTATTAGGAATAAAATGGACGCCAGAAGAAAAACAGGTAGAAGCATTAAGTCAGTTGGTAGCCTATTCAAAAACCAAAGGGAAAAACAAAACTAAGGATTATAAAATGACATTCATAGAAGCGGTAAATAATAAGTTGGATTTGAATGCATCAGCATATCAGGGCGTTTTAGATTATGCATTTAAGATTAATGTGAAATTCAATTATAAGCAAAAATTGGTGATTAGAGAATTATTAGATAAGGGAGAAAAAAAAGCATTTGGCAAATTCCTAAGAGAGAATAATATAGAGGATGAATTGTTTTTAAAGCATTTTAACCCGGTTGACGAAGAATTAACATTTAAGGAATTGGGATATCTGATTCAAACGGATAAAAAATGCAACGATGTAATTGCATCCATTTTCTCAAGATATTGTTTTAATTTGTTTGATTGGAATATTTCAAGAGAATTTTTTTCTGGGGAAGACGTTAGGGAAGACTTTTATGATTTTATTGGCGCAAAATATCCTGATATGTGTCAGAGAAATCACGCAATGGTATTCATAGACGCAACACATCCCTTGATGGAGGAAGATTATATATGCGGATGTAATAAACTCTTGGGAACAATAAAAGAAGCATATAACAATCTGAATAATCATTGTGATATGATAGTTTATATACCAAATATAAAAAAGGACAATGGAAAACAATGGAAATTATACGCTGATATTATCTTATATTCTGAGAAGCATATTAAAGAAAAGATAGATAGAGCCTATTTTCGATGGAAAAAGATAGGTGATATAACAAAGGATTACATTGAATCTTTAGTGCCATATAATGCTGAGTTTGATGTCGCATTTCAAGGCTTTGTGTTTAAGGATTGTTTTGTAATTGGTGAAGATAAAGAGTATTCATTACTTTTAATATTTGAAAAAAATAAAAGAGATGAAAGAATAGTAAACTGTCCTGCATGCTATTCAAAGAATATTCAGGGGAATTCATACCCGATACTTAATGTTAGAAGCTGGGAATGTGAAAATCCGCTGTGCCCTGATAGAAGTAAGTACAATAGGGGAAAACGGTACGCATTTATGTCGCTGTATAGACAAAAGCAATTACAGAATGAAGAGAATTATATACCTGAGCAATCAATAGCAAAATGGCATCTGGATTGTATAAAAACTTGTCCGGAGACAGAGATATTTGAAATGGCAGTTCGACATTATAGCTGTGTCGGTGATGAAGTGGATGTTTACACAAATGAAAAAAAGCGAAGCAAAAGCTTTTTAAGTCGAAAGATAAACTATCATGAGATTAAGGACTGTCAGATTGATATTAGAAAAACATTTATGGATTCTTCATATTTCTACAGATATATTCAGGACGATAACAGAATTATAGGAGAATATAAAAAGAGCAAAATAGGAAAAGCGGATGTATTTTTTGGTGATTCGTATGATGTACTACGTTCCCTTCCTGAATCAAGTATAGATGGGGCGGTAACATCACCACCTTACTATAATGCAAAAACTTATTCTCAATGGGGAAATATATATTGCTATCTATACGATATGTACAATATTTCAAGAGAAATATATAGAGTCATGAAAGAAGGGGCAGTTTACCTGTTTAATATTTTTGATTACTTTGACAACGAGAATAATATCTCTCTTTCAGCAATGGGAGATAAACGTATGATATTAGGGGCGTATATGATAGATATCTTTCAACGCATAGGTTTTGAAGTGATTGGAAATATAATATGGGATAAGGGTGAGATACAGGGGAACAGAAGCTTTAATCAAGGAAATTTAACACCATATTATCAAGCGCCGTTGAATTGCTGGGAGCATGTGTTGATACTTTCAAAAGGGAAGCCCAATAAAAAATACTCAGAAATAGTATCTCAAATAAAAAACATTAGACCAGTGGTAAAAATGGTTAGAGGGAGAAATATATTAGGACATGATGCACCATATCCTAGCGATATACCAGAAATCATTATACAACATATGGAAAAGGAGGATGTTGTGTTAGACCCTTTTCTTGGAAGTGGTACAACGTCAATTGTTGCTAACAAATATGGGGTTGGTTCGATTGGAATAGAAAAAAATGATAACTATTACGAGCTATGCAAAAAAAGAATAAAGGATGGCTTACAGGTTTAATTGAAAAAGGAAATGGAACTGCAAAAAAAGCGGAAATGGATCTGAAATAAATCAGTTCCATTTCTTTTTTATTCTTATTTTTCAAGATATTTCTCTAGCATATGAACAAAAAGTTGTCCGATTTTCTCTTTTTGAATATCTATTTTTTCTTTCGTAAGAAGAACATTAAAACAGTAATTAACAAGATAATCAATTAGAATTTGATAGTTCTGAGGATTATCAGTAACTATACCGAGTTTATTTAATATATTTGCAGATAAGCAGGTGTTTATATTGATGCATTCATCCATTTTTTTGATTGCAAAAGAAAACTTATCGTGAGGTAATGCAGAGATAAGATATTCTTTTAGGGATGTTTTGTCATATTGGCTTAATGGTGTGAATGCTTGATAACCTTGAAATATATCTGACAGCAAGGCTTTCAGAGGGTCATTTAGGTTGTCAACTTCACTATTCGCAAGAAAATCTTTCCATGCATTAAGAGTGGTCGAATTGACAAGCGCATAACAATTATCTGGATGCATAAAATAATTGAGAAAATCTCTATAATTATCATCACTCATGGCTTTATTTATTATATCAATGTTGATTGTGGAGTAGTGAGAAGCAATTGCGGAAGGTGTGAATCCAATGAGTTCTTCTGCCCCTAATAAGTAATCAATATTACAATCTAAGACATTACAAATATCTGCCACCTTGTCAATTGTAGGAATTGTTGTTCCGTTTTCCCATTTTCCATAAGTTCTGCGCTCAACATTCAGTTTTTCTGATAGAGTATCTTGTGATTTGCAGTAAGCATATTTTTCATAAGGATTGTTCCGTTTGTCCTGATTATTCTTATATTGTTTCCAACGAGATTCTCGCAAATTTTTTAATTGGGTTGAAAATACATTTTTGTCATACATAAGTGACATATTCCTCCTTCTATAAAATACGATATGGTGTATGCTTGGTATTTATATGTGACATATTATAGCGTAAAATAAATATTGTCAAGAGCGCAAGACAATAGGTCAGCAACCATGGATAAGCTGATAAAAGAAAGGAGGCGCACAACTATGTTAATGCAGTTCGTTGGAATATCAGAAATGTCATTTGATACCAAAGAAGGTAATCACATAGAAGGTACAAACTTATACTTACTCACACAGAATCCTAATGTTGAAGGTTTAGAGGCACTCAAATTATTTGTTCCTAGAAGTATCGCTTTACCTAAGGGCATGGAATTAAATAAAAAGGTAGATGTTGAGTTTAATCATAAAGGAAAACTTGTAAAAATTAGTTTGGCATAATTTATAAAGAAACTCTACTGACATTATGTAAACAGATGACGCAAAGGGAGGAAATATTCCTCCCGATGCTTGTCTATTAAGGAGAACACAATAATGAATAAAGAAATTGAAACAAAGCTTATTGAATGTCATATCCTCATGGTTGAAGCTCTGAAAGGATATGAAGATAGAGCTTATCAGAGTAACAAGCTGTTTGAATTAAGACAGTATAGTAATCAGCTCCCAGATGAAATGAATAAAAAGATTACTGAATATGCAAATAATACAATTCGCCCTATGGTATATGACTCAGACTATTGGTCATTTATAGAAAAGGATGAGCAGTATGGTTCGTACAATGAAGATAATCATTTTGTTGTTGATAGCGACCGCTCGCTTGAATGCATCATATTTAGGAAATATCACCATATATGCGATTTACATGAGAAGTTAAATGCATTTATGTCGAAAGAATTTCATTTGGATTATGGTTGCTAAGTATATTTTCTTGGGGGGAGTGGATATTCCATTCCCTTGCTTGTTAAGAAAGGAGATATATGGATAATAAGCAGTTTAATGAACAGAGGCATAACAGGAAAAAACAGAAGTATAGACTTTTATTGGGAATTCAGCAGTTATGGAATTATCCAATATTGAATCTTATATGGTTGCTGTTTGGAATTGGAGTTGTGTTTTTGGTAATAGCTGAGAAAGAGTATATTGCCAATGTGGAAGTAGTTCCTGTGTTTGAATCTATATTCTCAGCATGCATGACAGCAATAATGATTATATTTCCAATTATATGCGCAATCGGAATAGTACAGTTTATAGGTTTCTGTTTTGCTATCAAAGATGAAGCCGATATGGAGCTTGTATTTGGTGATAAACGAGATGTGAAAAATCAACCGCCAATATTAATATCTAAGAAAAAAGATAGAAAATCGGGAGTTATTAAAAGAGAATTCTATACTACTATTCCGATGGAACGATGGCAGGAAAAGAAGGAAGCTATCTGTGACAGACTGGATGTGCATCTTATAGGTGATATTACTTATGGTGGTAGGAAAAAGGATAAAGGTAACCATATCTATTTTGAATCGGCTAAGGGCAGGAATCCAAAGGAACGAGGTGTGTTGTATGATGATACCTTCTAAGGAATTGCTTATAGGCTATGATTATGATGCATGGTATGGATTTGGTAATAGAGTACCTGTAACTGTGGATGCATCCACTAAGAATAACTCCCAGACGCTTATATGTGGCATGAGTGGTTCTGGTAAAAGCTATTTGACAAATCAGTATTTTGCTCGAATTTGTTTACATGGGGGCGAAGATTCGGTGGTGTATTTTGCAGATTTTAAGCAGGATGATAGTTTTACTCATCTTCGAGGCTGTCCTCGATATTATCCTTATGATAAAACCATAGAGGCTCTTGAAGAGGTATATGAAATCATGCATAAGCGTCAACGTGGAGAAGATACATCAAGGCATTATGTGACACTTGTATGGGATGAATATATGGCTAACATTTTGGCACTTCTTGGAACAGAAAAAAAGAAAGCGGAAGTAGTTATGCATAAGGTTTCAGAAATCCTTATGCTCGGACGCTCGTTAGCGGTAAGATTAGTGATTGCCTGCCAGCGCCCAGATGCCTCAGCTTTTCCAACTGGTTCAAGACTCAATTTTGGCGTGATCATCATAGTAGGTGCGACCTTAGAGAGCATATACTCAATGCTCATGCCGAAGGAGCTGATAGATAAGGTAGGCAATCGAGAATTTCATACTGGCGAAGGTGTTATGTTGTGGCAGGGTTCGGAACTTAAGTTTATAAAAGTGCCTGTGATAAGAGATGAAGAAAAAATGAAGGCAATATGCATTGATGCATTAACAAGATAACCAGAAGCGGTGGCGGTGGCGAAGCCACAAGCCATCCGCAACAGGTTTGGTTTAGTATTACCCAAACCTGCACAAACATGTGCACTCCTTGTATTTACAGGCTTTGTAGCCTGTTCGCAAGGCTGCACATAATGAACAGGAGGCGATAGCAATTAAAGATACTCAGAGCTTTATGTATCAGCTTACGATTAACGCTCCAGAGGAAAAAGGATGGACGCATGAACACATATTAGAGGTGATGCGCGGAAACTTCAAAACACTTGTATATATCTGCATGGCAGATGAGCAGGGAAGCTGTTATCACACGCATATATTTGTAGTATTTGCATCCAGAGTTAGATTCAGTATGGTTAAGCGTTATTTTGAGGAAGCACATATTGAGAAATGCAAAGGTTCAGTATCTGATAATGTGAATTATGTTAAAAAGACTGGTAAATGGGAAACAGACGAGTCGAAACAGGAAAAGATAATTGAAGGAACATTTGAGGAATATGGTACACAACCGCCAGACAGTAAGGGCAAGAGAAGTGATATGTCGGAGCTTTACCAGATGGTAATGGACAATATGACTAATGCGGAAATACTGGCTCAGAATCAAGACTATATTCTTCAAATTGATAAGATAGATAAAGTGAGAACGACATTATTAACAGAAAAATATAAAGAGACAGTCAGACTGGATTTAGAAGTGGTTTACATTAGCGGAGCTACTGGAACAGGAAAAACCAGAGGTGTTCTTGAAAAGAATGGATATTCAAATGTATATCGTGTAACTGATTACCTGCATCCTTTTGATTCATACAATGGACAGCCAGTAATTGCATTTGATGAATTTCGTTCTTCTTTAAGAATTAAAGAAATGCTTTTGTTCTGTGATATATATCCTATCGAACTTCCGAGCAGATATACCAATAAATACGCTTGTTATAACAAGGTGTATATAATATCAAATTGGTCTCTGGAAAAACAGTATTATGAAGTACAGAAGGATGATAGAGAATCTTGGGAAGCTTTCCTTAGAAGAATTCACAAGGTTGTAATCTATTCAAAGGATGGAAGTATTAAGGAATATGATTCAGTAAAAGCGTATCTGGAGCGAGATGAATATGTTGAGATAGACGATGATGTAGATTTACCTTTTGATTGAAGGGAGTGATTGCTATAGATAAAAAATATATTCCCTTATGGGAAAAAGCAAACCTAACACTTGCGGAAGCATCCATGTATTTTGGAATCGGTCAGAATAAGCTTAGGGAATTAACGAACAGCGACAATTGTCCTTATGTTATCTGGTGCGGAAACAAACGTCTTATTAAACGGAAGCTGTTTGCTGAATACTTAGAAAAGATGTATTCAATTTAATTTGATAGAGATGTAACTTTTAATAGACAATGAGAACATGTTGAGGCTATAATGTACTTGAGCGTGTTCTCTTTGTTGTTATGAAAGGAGATTTTATATGGCAGTAGAGAGACGCAAAGACAATAAAAATAGAGTTTTGAAAGAAGGCGAATACCAGAGAAGTAGCGGAACTTACGAGTTCAAATGGAGAGACAAGCGAGGCGGTCGGCACTCTATTAGTGCAGTTACTCTTGAGGAATTAAGAGAAAAAGAATTGGATGTGCTTCGAGATGTTTTAGATGGTGTCAGAGCGGATAAGAATAATCTTACCATCAATGATTTGTATAATAGTTGGGTACAGCTTAAGAGAGGTCTTAAGGATAATACATTCTCTAATTACAAATACATGTACACCATGTTTGTTGAACCAGATTTTGGCAAGAGCAGGCTCGTTGATTTGAAGCGTTCAGATGTTAGGGGATTTTATAATTATCTGGCGGATGAAAGAAATATACAGGTTAATACAATCGATAGTATTCATACTGTACTGCATCAAGTATTAGAGCTTGGAGTTGAGGATGATTATCTTAGATATAATCCTTCTGACAACGCCTTAAAAGAACTAAAGAAAGCTCGGAATTTTGAAGTTGAAAAAAGACGAGCATTAACAGTTCCAGAGCAGGAGCTATTCGAGAAGTTTCTCAGCAAGCAGGGGCAGTATCATAGATGGTATCCTATTTTTACTATCATGTTATGGACTGGGATGCGTGTTGGAGAAATCACAGGGCTTAGATGGTGTGATATTGATTTAGAGGAAGAAGTAATTAATGTGAATCATACATTGGTATATTACTGCACAAGAACAGAGGCAGGACAGATTTTTGCAATCAATACCACTAAGACAAAAGCAGGTGAGAGAACAATTCCGATGCTTCCAATCGTAAAAGAAGCTTTCCTCATGGAGAGGGAATATCAAGAAGAATGTGGAATTAAGAGTGAAGCTGTTGTTGATGGTTATCGAGATTTTATATTTGTAAATCGTTTTGGTAATGTTCAGCATCAAGGCACACTTAATAAAGCTCTAAGGAGAATTATTAGAGACTGCAATTTCGAGGTACTTGATAAAGATCACCGAGATAATGCAGTTATTCTTCCAAAATTTAGCAATCATTCTTTGAGACATACTTTTACAACCAGAATGTGTGAAGCAGGTGTAAACATTAAAGCTATGCAGGATATTCTGGGACATGCAGATGCAGAAACTACGATGCAGATTTATGCAGAAGCTACTAAGGATTTGAAGAAGTCAGAGCTTATCAATTTTGACGAGTATTTCGCTAAACAAACAATCGAGCCTCTGTTTGAAGAATTTGTGGATTTTGAGACATTTGCAAAGTCTGATTACAGAGCTGTAAAGGTAATATCCTGTGAAGCTGTACCGAAGAGCAAGAAGCTTCTGAAGTTCGTCCTGAATGACGGAACAGACAAAGAACGCGTGATTTTAAGCGGAATTCACGAATATTATGAGCCGGAAGAGCTGGTAGGAAAGACTTGTATCGCAATCACAAACCTGCCGCCAAGACCCATGATGGGAATTGATTCCTGCGGAATGTTAATCTCAGCAGTACACGAGGAAGATGGTCACGAAGGATTGAATTTACTGATGGTAGATGACAAAATTCCGGCAGGAGCGAAGCTGTACTAAAAGAAATAATTCCCCGTTTGGAAAAGGCTGAATATTGAACAAAATAAATGAAAGCACTCCTGAGAGTTAATCTGAGGAGTGCTTTTTTGTGATATAGGAAAATTCTCTGGAATTTCCTATATCATAAAAACCCTCCGAGAGGATGCACATGCCGCGATGCGACCGCCAGGAGACGCGAGTTTCGCAAGTCAAACCCTATTTTACTTAATAGCAAAAATGTTATATATTAAACAAATTATTCGAATAAATGTTAAAATAAGATCATTATTAATGAGAAAAAGCGAAAATTAAGTGAAATAAAACTAACAAATGTTATTGACAAAACAAAATAAGGGTGATATATTAACATTGTAACAAACAATATATTGAAAATGCGCATCAATATAATAGCAAGGAAAAGTGGATTATTAGGAGGATTTACAATGTTGACAGTGAACGAATTTGCAAAGCATTTAGACTTAGCATATCTGGCGCCGAATTTACAGAAGGAAGATATCATCGAGGCATGTAATATTGCTAAGAAGTATCATGTAAATGCGGTGAACGTGAACTCCTGCTGGGGAGAACTTGTTGTAGAAGAGTTAAAGGGAAGCGATGTTGGACCAAGCGCTGTCATTGGTTTTCCGTATGGCGCGATGTGCACAAAGGCAAAGTTATTTGAATTAGAAGAGATGGTAAAGCTTGGATGTACTGCATGCGATATGGTGGTGAACATCGGAGCTGTGAAAGATAAAAACTATGAACTTGTACGCCATGAGATCAGCGAGTTCGTAAGGATCTGCGGCGAGGGCTGCGATACAAAGCTGATCTTCGAAGTCGGATTTTTGACTGACGAAGAGATTGCAGAGCTGACAAGGATTTGCTGTGAGTGTGGCGTTACATATGTAAAGACGGCTACCGGATCACAGGCATTCCCGACTTTGGATCAGGTTAAGATCATGAAAGCGAATCTTTCCGGGAATACAAAGATTAAAGTTTCCGGGGTACCGAGAACATTTACCATGCCGGCAGTCCTTCACATGTTTGAACATATGGGTGTCAGCCTGGTAGGGACAAGAAGTGCAGGCAAGCTTGTCGAAGAATACAGCAAATATCTGGAAGAATTGAAATAGTGGAGGGTGTTATGCAGACAGTGAATTACAGTTTGGCCTCTCTCGTGGGAGGAGAGATTCAGATCGTATCAAATGATGAAGGCTATGTCAGAAGAGCGCTTCATCAGAATATCAGTCTTGAGGAATATGAATTCCTGCTGAAAAGAATACGTTATATTGGTGTAAGCGACAGGTTCAGGGATGTCATAGACTTATTCAAGGTTCCGGAAGGCGAGACGCCGGCCGGTTTCAAGATCGAATATAATATGAAAGAGAACCAGATATTGGAGATAGATTTGGTCCGGAATATATCGTATGATAAAAATGGATTAAAAAGACCGACCAAGTTCATTTATTCTGCAGATACAGCCAATCCGTATGAAGTCGAGCCGATCAAACACCTCATCGGGAACCTGACCTGCAATCCGGGGATTATCTACGACCTGTTCATCAATAATCCACAGGCAAATGTGGGGCATAAGTTTAAGACCAGGAACGAAGTCATGAGTGAGATCGCTGATATTCTCGGACCAGGTTGTGACATCAGTGTTGAGGTAAACAATCCATTTGCCGATTTTGAACAGATACTTGAGGAGGCAGAGGAATTCAGAGAGATGTTCTCGGATTACCGGATGGTACTCAAGATTCCCCATACAGGCCCGGTAAATGCAGACAATGTAGGCGAGCTGCTCGCAGGTGACAAGAAGCTTTCTACACGCTGGAATCAGGCTGCTACGAAGGATTATCTTTACGGGCACAACCTAGCGCTGAAGATGAAGGAACATGGGTTCAGAGTAAATTATACGTTGATGTTTGAACCTTGGCAGACGGGTATGGCATTGCAGGCAAAGCCATATTTTATCAATAGTTTTGTACGCCAGCGCTTTGGTGTTACAACTTATATTAATGGGCTTCTGAATGCATACCAGACTACATATGACGATAGATTTCTGCAGGCCCTGCGCAGCTTTATGATCGAATGGGATTTCCTCTCAAAGAATGACCAGGATGTGGATCTGCGTCTGGTTGAAAAGGTGGCAAGAGAGACAGTTGAATATAGAAAGATCAACGAACGCGAAGGATTCGACGGCATGGACGGCGTAAGGCATAACTTACGGATGCTTCGGAATTCTAATCTGGAGGACACCAGGCTGATCATCTGCAGTATCGAAGGTTCCAGAATGTATCCGGAGCTGGACAAACTGATGACAGAAGATGAGTTCAAAGATATGACGGACAGGATTGTAATTACGACAGAACCAAGTTACTTAGCACAAAATACATCGGCACCGCAAATTATTACATATCAGAGAAGATTCATGAACGCTGCGAATGGTGAGAAGTAGTTTATTGAAGAGGCACCAGGGGCAGACTCAGGCGCCTCTTTTTTGCCACTCCCGGCGTAAATACGCCACTATACAGCATCCGCTGCCTACGCCGGGAGGCAATAGTCAGGATTGCGTTAAAAAGCGAGCAGGAGGAGAGATGAAGAAAAGCCAGTATCTTATATTTGCGATTTTTGTGGGAATCCAGTCTTTTCTGCTTCAGCTGGTGGATCAGCTGATCGGTACGCATCTCGTATCCGGCGGCCACAGCGGATTTGTGTTTATAGCGTTTCAGGGCTGGGCGGTGTACTTTCTGCTGGGAAGCAGTGTGAAAGGAGCCGTAAAGGGGTTTTGCGGGTATATCCTGGGGATTCTATTTGCAGTGATTATGATTGGAATGTCGGCTGTTTTACCGGATCTGAAGCTTTTGACGGTACCGCTTGTGGCGCTGCTTGTGGTTCCCTTTATGATGTATTTTGAATTTGCCCCGTGGTGTATCAGTAATGTTGCCGTGTTCTTTGTCGGGGCGGGTGCCTTTTTCGGAATTAACAGCTATGTTGAAGGCATCAAGATGTGGCAGTCCGCAGGGATTGTACTTTTATACTGTACATTCGGGCTGCTGTCCGGCTGGATGAGCGTTTTGTTTCGGAAATGGCTGGAAGGTAAAATTTGCGGCGTATCTGTTCCTGATTCCGGGCAGATACTGGAAAAGAAAGGAATGAATGGGTAACAGTCCAGGCAAATCTGAACTGTTACATGGATGGAGGTGTATCAGGAACATGAGCAAGTTGGAAATGTTAACAAAGTTAAATGATATCTGCTTATTTGTAAAAGACTTTCAGGGAGCTCTTAAATTCTATACAGAAAAGTTCGGGTTCAAAGTTAAGAGACTACAGCCAGACCCGGAGCACGCCAATTACGCGGAATTTGAATTCCATGGGACGGCAGTGACGCTCTGGGATAAAAAGGGGCTCTGCGAAGTAGTGGATCATACCTATATTGATGGAGATGGACATCATTTTATGATGGCTGTGAAGGTTCCGGCTCTGCAGGATGTAGACGATATAGCGGAAGAATTGATTGGCAACGGGGTAAACTGCATCAAGGAACCGACTACCTACGGTTTTGGCTCCAGAGCGGCTTATTTTCAGGATTTTGAAGGAAATGTATGGGAAGTGTTTGCCTGGGAAGAAGGCAATGGCCCGGGTCTTCTGGATGAAGTGAAAGAATAGGAGGAAGCCATGCCAGGTTTTACAATTATCGTGCTGGACAGCGTAGGGGTCGGTGAGCTTCCGGATGCAGCAGAGTTCGGAGACACAGGAACCAATACGCTGAGGCATGTGGACGAGTACAGAGAAGGGCTGAATATCCCGAATCTAAAGCAGCTTGGGCTATACAATATCCAGGGCACAGGACTTACTGGGGTCAGAGCTCCCAAAGGGTGTTTCGGAAAAGCTGCAGAGCTGGGAAAGGCAAAGGATACAACGAATGGACATTTCGAGATTGCCGGACTGACAGTGAAGACGCCGTTCAAAGTATTTGGGGAATCCTTTCCGCCGCGGATTATCGAGGAGCTGGAGCGGCGGATTGGGACGAAGGTGATAGGGAATTATCCGGCGTCCGGTACCGAGATCATCAAAGTACTGGGAGATGAGCATGTAAAGACCGGGTATCCGATCGTTTACCTGTCTGCGGACAGCCTGATGCAGATTGCGATGCACGAAAGTATCATCCCTTTAGAGAGGCAGTATGAGATCTGCCGGATTGCCAGGATGCTCCTTACAGGGGATGACACGGTAAGCCGTGTGATCTGCAGGCCGTTTACGGGGGAAAGCGGCAGCTATTACCGCACGGAAAACAGGAAAGACTTTTCCGTAGACCCGCCGGGATATACAGTTTTGGATCTCCTGCATGAGAAAGGGAAAGAGGTGATCGGCGTCGGGAAGATTGAAGATATTTTCAACAGGCGCGGCCTGACAGAAATCAATCACACGAAGAATAACAGAGAAGGCATACAGGCTGCCCTGTCTTATCTGAAGACAGGATTTGACGGACTTTTATTTGTGAATCTGGTTGATTTTGACATGCTGTACGGACACCGCAATAACCCGCAGGGATATGCCGAGGCGCTGGAGTACTTCGATACATTTGTACCTGAGATGGCCAGTCTTCTGAAGGAAGACGATATTCTCCTGATCACGGCGGATCATGGGTGCGACCCGACGACGCCGGGAACAGACCATACAAGAGAGTATATTCCGATCGTCGTATACGGGAAGCGGCTGAAGGCAGGAATTAATATAGGAACCAGGAGTACATTTTCAGACATTGCGGCGACCGTTGCAGAATATTTTGGCTATGAGTTTGAGGCGGGTACCTCTTTTCTGAAGGAGATTGAAAGGGAAGGTAGGATATATGGATAGTTTTGAATTTATGTCACCGACAAAGTTTATTCTGGATAAGGATGCAGACCAGCTTTGCGGGCAGGAAGTTAAGAAGATATCTGATCAAGTGTTATTTGTCCATTACGGGGATGATTACATGTATAAGTCCGGGCTCCACGCAAGGATTATCAAGGCTCTGGAGGCGGCGCAGGTGACGTATTATGAGCTGCCCGGGGTAGAACCGAATCCAAAGGTCGGCCTTGTCCGGGCGGGTGCAGCGCTTTGTAAGGAGCATCAGATCGGCTGTGTGCTGGCAGTCGGGGGCGGCAGTGTCATTGATACGGCTAAGGCAGTTGCCCTGGGGGCAAAATATGACGGTGATGTGTGGGACTTTTACAGCAAGAAGGCCGTTCCGGTTGATGCGCTTCCTGTGGGCACGGTTATGACACTTCCGGCGACAGGAAGCGAAGGCAGTAACGGCAGCGTGCTGAATAATCCGGAGACAGGCGAGAGCGCGGATGTCATGGCAGATTTTTTAAGGCCGGCATTCACCTTAATGAATCCCGATCTGACACTGACGATACCGAAGAGACAGACCGTATTTGGCATTATCGATATGTTCTCCCATGTACTGGAGCGGTATTTTTCAAGTTCTGTGGATGTGCATCTGACAGACTATATGTGCGAAGGTGTTATGAAGGCAATCTTAGTCAATGCCAGGGCGTTGATGGAGAACCTGGATGATTACAATGCGAGGGCTGAGTTCATGTGGACGGCTATTGTAGCACACAACGGGCTTCTTGCAGCCGGAAGGAATCAGGACTGGGCGACGCATACGATCGGCGCACAGCTGAGCGCGCAGTATAATGCGGTACATGGCTCGACCCTTTCCGTGTTATTTCCATGTTGGGCGAAGTACGTATACAAAGAGAATCTTCCGAGATTCGTACAGTTTGCGAACCGCGTGTTTGACGTTGAGATAGATTTCTATGACCAGGAGAAGACCGCTTTGGAGGGAATACGAAGATTGAAGGAATTTTTCCAGTCTATGGGCGCTCCCGTGACATTAAAGGAAATCGGAGTCGAGAGCGATGAGAAGTTCCGGAAGATGGCAGAAGACGCATGCAGGTTCGGCAATATCGGTGGTTTGAAGGCTCTGAATGCCGATGATGTAGAAGTGATTTACAAAATGGCACAGTAAGGTGGGTATATGAAGTATGAAATAGGTATCAGCGGGGCAGTCATCGTCTCGGCACACAACCGGTACCGGCCGTTTATCGGTTCGGTAGGCGTGTCCGGGGACCGGATTGCGGCCGTTATGGAAGGAAAACTAAAAAAGGAAGACTGTGAGGTCTGGCTGGATGCCGATGGAAAGATCCTGATGCCCGGACTTGTCAACGGGCACTGCCACGGGGACATGACACTGGCGCGCGGGCTGGGGGATGATTTGACTTTGCTGGAACAAAACCATAAGTTTGCTGATACCGGGTGGTTTTATACCCTGATTGACGACGAGGACAGGTTCTATTCCCGGCAGCTAACCTATTGTGAGGCGCTGCTTTCCGGTACCACATTTATAATGGAAAATATGTACTGGGGGCTGGGAGAAGACTCTGTCCGGGCGATGAAGGAGGTTGGTATCAGAGGCGCTCTGGCGGAGGACGTCCGGGTAGATTTTCAGAGACCGGATGCATTTATATCAGAACAATTTCTTACAGAGTTTATCAGAGTGTGCAGAGAGAATGGTTTGGTTCCTGTACTGGGTGGGATTTCGGAAGAGGATTACGATACGGAGAGGCTGAAAAGGATTCAGGCAATCGCAGAGCGGCATAAGATATTGCTTACCTGCCATTTAGCGGAGAATACATGGCGGCAGGATATTGTAAAAAAGAAGTACCATGTGCCGGCGATTGCATATCTGCATCAGAACCGGCTACTGAATCCGGGCGTCATCGGCTCCCACGTAGTATACGCCTCCGAAGACGAGGTGCAGCAGCTTGCACAGACGGATACAAAAGTTGTGAATACGCCGCTGTGCGAGATGAAGATCCAGGACGGCATCGCGCCAATCCCAGAGATGGTTAAGCAGGGAGTTACTGTATGCCTGGGGACAGACGGGGCTATGTGGAACAACTCCAACGACATTTTCCGGGAAATGAAAGGGATGTCGCTGCTCCATACGATCCATAAAGGAATCCGCAGTTTGAAGAAGACGGATATTCTGGATATGGCGACAATCAACGGGGCGAAGTGTTTTGGACTGGAAAACGACTATGGAACTATCGAAGCAGGGAAGAAGGCAGATTTTATTCTAATCGAGACAAGAGCTCCCCATATGCAGCCGATGCTTTTGGGGGAAATGGAGACGGTAACATCCGCTCTTATCTATAATGCAACAGGCCGTGACGTAACGGATGTTTTTGTGGACGGAAGGCAGGTAGTAGCGGATCGTGTATTGCAGACAATAGACGTAAAGGATGTCATGGAAAAAGTGCAGAAAGTTTCGGAAAAAATAGGAAGGGCACTTTCTTCATAGAAAAAAGAAAAGGAAGGAACATATTATGAAAAAACGAGTATTGGCAGTTATGCTGGCAGCAGTGATGGTGGTTGGACTAGTGGCAGGATGCGGAAAGAAAAACGAACCTGCGGCCGCAGATGGGAAAGAGGATGGAGGAGAGAAGCAGTTAAAGGTTGCGCTTGTTGTAAACCAGAAGTTCGGAGATAAGGCTTCCATGGATGACCTTGCAAAAGGCGCGGATCAGGCGGCGGAAGATTTTGGGGTTGAGATTAAAAAGCTGGAGTCTGCTGAGGCTTCTAAATTTGAGGAAGATGTGCGGGCAATGTCCAAGGCCGGATATGACTTGATCGTAACCACATACGGTTACATGACAGACGCTACAAAGCTTGTTTCAAAGGAATATCCGGATACCAAGTATGCGGCAATCTTCCAGACTATCAATGACGGCAGTGATAAGTATGAAAATGTATGGGATACGGAGTTCCACGGCGAAGGAGCGTTCTACCTTGGCGGCTATATTGCCGGAAAATTGACAAAAGCAAATCATGTAGGTTTTGTTGTAGGCGCGGAGGAGCCAACGCCGAATGCGGAAGGCAACGGTTTTATGATGGGCGTGAAGGCGGCCAATCCGGATGCCACTGTTGAATTTTCTTATGTTGGAAGCTATGAAGATCCGGCAAAAGCAAAAGAAGTAACAAGTGCTATGATCTCAAAAGGCTGCGATGTCATTCAGACAGACTCAGGCGCTTCTAATGCAGGCGTGGTTGAGGCATGTAAAGAGGCCGGTATCCTGTGTGCAGGTGAGATCAGCGATTACTATGACACATACGATGGCTTTTATGGTATTGAAGGCATTGGATTTGGCGACACCGTATATAAAGCAATCGAAATGCTGCAGAATGGAGAATATCCTGGCGGAGAGCACGGAATCCGTGACCTGACAAACGGTGGTTACTTTATGGACTGGGATTCCTTCAACAGATTTGCAGACAGTAACGACGAGTATAAAGATGTGATGAAAGCAGCGATTGAAGAAGCACAGAAACTGGAAGAACAGATTAAGGACGGTTCCTTAAAAGTTCCATTTAATACAGACGTGCCGAACTGGGAAAAAATCAAATCTTCAGCAGAATAAATTAAAAACGGCAGAGGCTGCCCCTCAAGCTGCAGTAACAGGCAGCTTAAACAGGGCAGCTTCTGTAAGATAAGAAAATAAACGAAGCATTGTTAAAGGAGAGTCAATGATTATGGAAGAAAACATGAACAAAGCATCCGCACCAAAGGCAGAAAACGAGGGGGTATATCATCTCCAGCTGAAACCAGGGGATGTCCCGCCGTACGTGATCCTGCCGGGCGCTCCGGAGAGAACCTTAAAAATTGCAAAAAACTGGGAGGATGTGAAGGAAGTCGCATCCTATCGGGAATATAAAACAGTTACAGGAAAATATAAAGGGATGGATATGGCATGTACCTCCACAGGCATCGGCGGGCCAAGCTCCGAGATCTGCCTTCACGAGCTGAACACATTGGGCGTGCATACCTGCATCCGCGTGGGGACGACGGGCTGTATTGTACCGCAGTTCGATCTGGGGGATCTGATCATCCCGGTTGCCTGTGTCAGAAAAGACGGAACCTCTGCCACTTATGTAGAGCCCGAATTTCCGGCGTTTGCAAATACCTATGTGGTCATGGCCCTCATGGAGGCATGTGAGCGCCTGGGCTTTCGTTACGGACTGGGCCTGGATTACACGGTCGGCTCTTTTTACATTGGGCAGGGACGCCCCCTGAATGAGGATGGAAGCGGATACTGGCCTTCCTTTGCAGAAAAGATCATCCCGGATCTGCAGACTGCCGGCGTGACGAATATTGAGATGGAGACTTCCGGACAGTATGTTGTTGGTTATCTGCACGAAATGAGGATGGGAGCGATTCTTTCCGTAATTTCCAACAGAGTACTAGACCGCTGGGGCGACAATGGCGGGGAAGAAAAGGCCTGTCTGGCTGCGGCTGAAGCCATGAAAATACTTAAAGAGTGGGATGAAACAGGCGAAGTTAAACTGAGCGTAAAGAAAAATCAGGTATAGGTACGGAAAGACCGCTTATATAGCGGATGAGTAGAAAAGGCAACGGCTCAGACCTGCCTGAACTGTTGCCAGAAAAGGAAGGATAATATGGCAGTAGCGGTTGAAATGTTGAATATATCGAAATTCTTCCCCGGCGTTGTGGCGAATGATAATGTATCTTTAAGCGTGAATGAGGGGGAGATACTAGGACTGATCGGTGAGAATGGCGCCGGTAAATCGACGATGATGAATATGCTGTATGGGATGATGGAGCCGGATCTTGGCGTAATCAAGCTGTCCGGGAAGGAAGTCCGGATCCAGTCTCCAAATATGGCAATTAAACTGGGGATTGGAATGGTACATCAGCATTTCATGCTGATGCCCAATTTAAGTGTTCTACAGAATATTATTTTAGGAAAGACACCAACTAAAAATGGGTTGATTGATACAAAAGAGGCAAAAGAAAAGATCCAGAAGATTATGGACACCTATGATCTCCCTGTAAATCTGGACGAGAAGATATACCAGCTGTCCGTCGGAGAAAAGCAGAGAGTGGAGATTATCAAGGCGCTGTACAGGGAGGCCAGAATCTTGATTCTGGATGAACCGACTGCCGTTTTGACGCCCACGGAGACGGACAAGCTTCTGGAGGTACTGCGGCTTTTGAAATCAAAAGGCTGTGCGATCATATTTATTACACACAAGCTCCGTGAGGTCATGGCAATCACCGACAAAATTGTAGTTATGAGAAAAGGCCTTGTAACAGGAACTCTGGACACCTCTGAGGCAAATACGGAGGGACTTTCCGATATGATGGTCGGAAGAAAAGTAAACCTGGAGATTGAACGGCAGGGGTACCGGCCGGGGGAAAAAGTACTGGAGGTCAAAGATATAAGGGCCTTAAACCAGAGAGGGCTTCCGGCCTTGAACGGGATCAGCTTCCACGTTTCCAGGGGCGAGGTTGTAGGCATCGCAGGAGTAGAAGGCAATGGGCAGACCGAGTTGATTGAGGTTGTCTCAGGCATGCTAAGGCCCACGGGCGGCCAGGTAATCTTTGAGGGAAAAGATGTGACGGCGCAGAATGTACGTCAGAGAAGAGAAGGCGGAATGTCCCATATCCCGGAGGACCGGCTGAAGATGGGCAGCGCGGTCAACTGTACCATCCGAGACAATCTGATCCTAAACAGGTACTATCAGAAGCCATACTGCAAGGGCGGTATTCTGGACAATAAAAAGCTTCATGATTTGTCGGAGGATCTGTGCAAAAACTTTGATGTTAAGACACCGGATTCCGATTATAAACTGGGGACGCTTTCCGGCGGAAATATGCAGAAAGTGATCTTTGCGCGAGAGATGGAGGCAGACCCTGATCTGCTGATAGCGGCGCAGCCCACCCGCGGGGTGGATATCGGCGCCATCGAATCCATCCATCATAAAATCATTGAAGTGCGGGATTCTAACCGGGGCGTGCTGTTGGTCAGCGCGGAATTAGACGAGATACTTTCTCTGTCAGACCGCATCCTGGTTATGTACGAAGGAGAGATTATGGCTGAATTCAAACGTGGAGAAGCTGATGAGCGTACCATTGCAGCCTATATGACAGGAGCAAAGAGACAAGGCGGTGATGACGATGAAAAATAAAGAAAACAACAGAATATTATCTACACTTGGCGTTGTAGGAAAACAGATCAGCCTGATCGTCATTGCGCTGATTCTGGCAACCATCTTCCTGGCGGTTTCCGGTTACGAGCCATTGGCGATCGTAAACGGAATTTTCGACGGGCTGACCATGGATATCGCCGGTACGATCCGCTGGGCAACGCCCCTGATTCTTGCCGGTCTCGCAATCTGCGTCACTTACAAAGCAGAGGTTTTCAATCTGGGTGTGGACGGACAGCTCTATATGGGGGCTGCGGCAGCAACGGCGGTAGCCGTAAATATTCCGGAATCAATGAATCATTTGGCGGCGCTGGTGCTTATCTTCCTCTCTGCCATGCTGGCAGGAGCGCTGTTTGCAATGATACCTGCTCTGATGAAGGTGTTCCTGGACACAAACGAGGTTGTATCGACACTGCTTTTAAACTTTATTGCAGTATTATTTGTGGAATATCTGGTAACGGGCCCGCTGCGTGACCCGGAGGCGGGGACGAACCTCAATGCCAGCGCTATTTTGAATGAAAATACCTGGCTTCCGCGTATTTCGTACTTCGAACCTTCCTCTGCAAACATCGGATTTTACATAGCCGTCATAGTCATGATTATATTAACATTTATTTTCTTCAGGACGGCCTTTGGTCATGAAATTAAAGTGGTTGGCTCTAATCCGGTTCTGGCGAAATATGCCGGAATGAAGCCAAAGAAGACGATCCTTCAGGTCATGGCGATGAGCGGTGCAATCGCGGGGGTTGTCGGGGCGGTTGAGGTGACAGCGGTACAGCACAGGCTTTTGGCAGGCTTTAATCCTGATTTTGGCTTTGACGGAATCGTAGTATCCCTGCTGGCAAATAACAATCCAATCGGTGTATTGTTCTCCGGTATTTTCTTCGGCGCCCTGAAGAACGGCGGAATTAATATGGAACGTATCACAGATGTGCCGTCGGCGGTAACAGATATAGTAACGGCAATTATATTTATTACAATCAGTGCAAAGTTCCTGCTTCCGAAGTTAAAGAAAAAATTAGCGAAAAAGACACCGGCAAGTGAAGGAGGTAAATAGGATGAATTTAGCAGTTATTTCTGATACATTGGCATCTATGATACGTATTGCCACTCCTTTGATGCTGATGGCCTTAGGGGGGCTTCTGTGCCAGCGGGCAGGTGTTTTCAATATTGCGCTGGAGGGCTTCTCACTGGTAGGTGCATTTGCCGCCATAGCGGTTGTCCAGTTTACAGGCGGAAGTGTATGGGCAGGCCTGGTGGGTGCGATGCTGATCGGCGCTTTGTACAGCGCCTTGTTCGCCCTGTTTGTTACAAGGTTCAAGGCCGATAACATTATTGCCAGTATTGCTATGAACATGCTAGGGGCCGGACTGACCTCGTATCTCTTACGCGCGATGTTTGGAGTGCAGGGAGCTTACACACCGGATAAGATCGGTAAGCTGGAGATGATACAAATTCCTGTTATTAAGAATATTCCGATCCTGAGCTGCATCAGCGGGCAGAGTATCGTGACTTATTTTGCCATACTGCTAATCGTTGTGATCTATATTATATTATTTAAGACAAAGATGGGATTAAGTATCTGCGCGGTTGGGGAGTCCGAGATTGCAGCGAAGACCGCAGGCATCAAGCCGGCGGTTGTAAAATGGCAGGTCATTCTGATCTCAGGAGCATTGTCAGGGCTTGCGGGTGCGTATCTGTCCACGATTTCTGTTTCCCAGTTCTCGGAAGATATGATCCAGGGGAGAGGATTTAATGCCTTTACGGCACTTGTATTCGGAAATGCACATCCGATATTCTCTTCACTGGTAACACTGCTCTTCGGGCTTGCAGATGCAATCGGAATTAGAATTGAGCTGATGGGAATGAATATTTCACCTTCTATCATCAAGATGTTCCCATTCATTTTCGCGATTCTTGCATTGGCAATCAGCTCTTATACGACAAAGCTGAAGGTAAAAGGCGTGATTGGTCATAAAAAGAAAAAGGAGAAAACAGCATGATTAAGCAAATAGAGAACTTAGCAGTGAATGCAATCCGGGTTCTGTCTGCGGATATGGTGCAGAAAGCAAATTCCGGGCATCCGGGGCTGCCTTTGGGCGCCGCCCCGATTGCATACGAAGTATGGGCGCATCAGATGTCCCATAATCCGGCGGATCCGAAATGGATCAACCGAGACAGGTTTATCCTGTCAGCGGGGCATGGCTCTTCCATGTTATATTCCCTTCTGCATTTATTTGGATATGGGGATCTTGGAACCGATGATCTGAAAAACTTCCGGCAGTTAGGTTCCCTGACCCCCGGACATCCCGAATACGGGCATACAGTCGGCGTAGAAGCAACGACAGGACCGCTTGGAGCAGGGCTTGGCATGGCGGTGGGGATGGCCATGGCGGAAAAGCACCTGGCTGCGGTGTTCAACAGAGAGGGATATCCCGTCTTTGACCATTACACATTTGCGCTTTGCGGAGACGGCTGCCTGATGGAGGGAATCTCCTCGGAAGTTATGTCTCTGGCGGGTACCTGGGGGCTTGGAAAATTGATTGTCCTATATGACTCCAATTCCATCACAATCGAAGGAAATACGGATCTTGCATTTACCGAGGATGTGGAGAAGCGGTTCGAGGCCTTTGGCTTCCAGGTTCTTTCCGTGGAGGACGGGAATGATCCGGTGGCAATCGGAAAGGCAATTGAGCAGGCTAAGTCGGAAAAAGAGCGTCCTTCCTTTATCAGAATAACGACCAGGATCGGGCATGGAGTACCGGCAAAAGAAGGCAAAGCCAGTGCGCATGGAGAGCCGCTGGGCGAGGAAAATGTCAAAATACTGAGGGAGTCACTGGGCTGGCCTCTGGAGGAAGCATTTGCGGTGCCGGAGGAAATTTACGAACATTACCGGTCGCTGGCGCGTGCAGGCGCAGGAAAACAATATTTCTGGCAGCAGATGTTTGAGGAATATGGCAGTAAATACCCGGAACTGAAGGCAATGCTGGAAACATATTATGACTTTGATGCAGCATCCGGTCTTATTGACGATGAAGCGTTCTGGGCAAAAAATGGAAAAGCAGAGGCAACGAGGAGTATTTCAGGCAAGGTGCTGAATGCTGTCAAAGATCTGCTTCCGAACCTGATCGGCGGTTCCGCCGATTTAGGACCGTCGAATAAGACCGTTATGAATGGAGAAGCAGATTTTTCCGCCGAATGTCCTGTGGGCAGGAATCTTCATTACGGCGTCAGGGAACTTGGGATGACGGCCGTGGCCAATGGAATACTCCTGCATGGCGGACTGCGCACTTACGCGGCGACCTTTTTTGTATTTGTGGATTATATGAAGCCGATGCTTCGCCTTTCTTCTCTGATGGGGCTGCCGTTGATTTCGGTATTGACCCACGACAGCATCGGAGTCGGGGAAGACGGGCCTACCCACGAACCGGTGGAGCAGCTCACCATGCTCAGGTCCCTTCCGAACATGCATGTGTTCAGGCCCGCGGATGAAGTCGAGACAAAGGCGGCCTGGTATTCGGCGCTGACGTCCGCACATACACCGACCTGCCTGGTGCTCTCCAGACAGAACCTTCCTGTGCTTGCACAGACAAGCAGGGACGCGCTGCGCGGGGGATATATCCTTAAGAAGGAATCCGGTGAGGCAATCGATATGATATTCATGGCTACAGGTTCAGAAGTCAGCGTTGCCCTGGAGGCAGCCGGCATGCTGGAGCAGGACGGTATATCAGTCAGGGTAGTAAGTATGCCGTGCATGGATCTGTTCGCGGAACAGGATGAGGCATATCAGGAAGAGATACTTCCGAAAAGCGTTGCAAGGCGCGTTGCCATCGAAGCCGGCAGCAGCATATCATGGGGAAAATACGCCGGTATGGACGGATGTTATGTGACAATGGATGAATTCGGTGCATCGGCGCCGGCGGGGCAATTATTCGAAAAATATGGATTTACAGCCAACGCTGTGGTAAACTGTGTACGGAAAAAGTTTCCGCAAGTTTAGATTTCATGATATAATGTACGCAGAGCGTACATTATATCATTGCGCATTTGGCAGTTTCTGCAAAACCGCAGAAAGCTGCTGCGCATCCGCCTGAGGCATCGTGTCCGTTTGCGGTCATGATATAATAAACAACATGGTGGGACACATTTTCAGTGGGGAATTTGTAGAGTGAGAGGTATTTCTTTTGAGTAAAAAAGAGGATAGATTAAACCGGTTAATTGAAATATTGAAAAGGCAGAATGGCGCTACGATCCGTGATCTGGCACAGATGCTGGATGTATCTGAGATGACCGTGCGCAGGGATTTGGATGCACTGAAGGCAAAGAATGTGATACTGGACATTCCGGGTGCAGCGGTCCTGAATACCCAATATACGTATGAAGGGGAAGACGATGCATATCAACTCTCTATGGCAACCCGCTCGCATGCAAAGGAGAAGGAGCGGATTGGAAAGTTTGCCGCTTCCTTAATTCAGCAGGATGACTGTGTGATCATTGATAATGGATCTACAGTGGAATATCTTGCGGATAGTATTGCAAAGGACATGAAAGTAACGGTCTTTACCTGTAACCTGAATATCTTGAATAAGATTTGCAGTAACCCCAATATTTCTATAATTTTTGGCGGCGGCTATTATCATCCGGATACGACCTTGTTTGAATCAGCGGAAAATATCACGTTGATCAAAAATATCAGAGCCACAAAGGTTTTTGCATCGGCTGCCGGGGTTCATGATACCATGGGTGTTACCTGCATGAATAATTATGAGCTGGAGATCAAACAGACCATTATCCAGTCGGGGGCAGAGAAGATCCTGCTGGTAGACTCCAGCAAGTTCGGGATGATTAAGCCCTGCTTCGTAACAGAGCTGGACATCTTTGACAGGATCATTACAGACAAGAATATCTCAGAAGAATGGATACAACTGATCCAGGAGAAAGGGATAGAATTGGATATGGTGTAACGGGAACGGACAGGCACTTCTTTTATGGGGAGGTGCCTGTTTTTGTATTTTAAAAACAGACATTCCCAGTATAATGCATTGCCCATCCGTACCTTAGGCTATAATCCGTTATTAACCAGCTCCATCGCAATCCTTTCCCATGTAATTAAATGATCCAGACGATGTCCCACCGTGCTGATATCTTTTAATAAGATTTCAGCCGGGCAGTGGTTGCGTTCACAGGCCCGTAGTATTTCGGATAGCTCAGACCGAATTAAATCTGGGTTGGAAGCGGCGGAGACAACATTCGTGGGTGAAGGCTTAGCCGACAGTACATAATCCCTGCCAATCTTCTCCGCAGCCGCATTCACATCGGCCCAGGGTGAAATAGAGATTTTCCTCAGATTCGGAATCTGGCGGAGAAGCTCTATTTTTGTGTCCAGAGGTTCACAGCATCCATAGTATACAAATCCGAAGGGGGCAAGCGCCTCTTTGGCATACTGTATTTCAAATTCATCATGCATCTGTGGAGAGACATTTGAAAATATCTGAGCCAGGCCACGCCCCCATACGTTACCGGCGGTAATGTGCTCATAATCCCCGATTCCATCACGGAGTGTCTTGGATGCGGCGCAGGAACAGTGCACATAGGCGCTGTCAGGATTTAACAGATTTAAGTCCTCGTATTGGCGTATTGTTTCTGTGAAGATATCAGTTAACCGGCTTACTAAAGCGTGCATGAATTCCGGTTCATCTATAAGATTATATAACAGCGTATCGATATCCATGTACTGTGCAATAATGTCCCAGGTGATCAGTCCAAGCATGTAGCCGGTGTCAGATCCGGTGATTTTGACCGGTATAATATCCCCCACAGCCTCCGCTATTTTATAAAAAATACGGAGTGTTTTTTCTTGATCATATCTGATCACCGGTGGATGGAGCCTGTCTATATCATGCATATCTCGTATTTGTTCCTTGTATTTATGGGAGACGATATCGTTGTCAGGATCGCTGGAGAGTCTTTCCTCCTGAACGGTCAGGCCCATGCCGGTTGAATGAATCTTTTTTTCAACGGACAGATAGGGCTTCACCAACATATCAGCAGGGAAATGTTTCCACTGAAACAGCGTTTTTCTCAGTTCATCTTCAAGCATTCTGAAATCCTCATCCTGACACAAAAGCGTCAGCGAACCGTCGTAGTTTAACTCACTCCAGGGAAGTTCATTCATTAATACAATAGGGCGCTCTGGATGCAGATCATTCACGGATGCATGAAGTTCATACATATCTTTTTGGTGGTCTGAAAAAGCAATCTGTGCGTACTGAGCTGCCAGGGTACGCAGAATTTTTACATCATTTACCATGGGGTACCTCCTGCCTGAAATTATTATACAATTAAATATGAGTGTGGTATTATGTTAATAAATTATTTGGGATTATACCAGAAGCATAGTTGCTTAAAATTTGTCATTTCTTGCAGGAGGGAAGATATTGAAGAACAAATATTATCATTTCAGCTACTTTAAAAGTGTATCTGCCGCAGCAGAAAAATGTCTTCTCGTTTCAGATGCTATGGCTTATACCGCCGACAGTGAGTTTCTAATTGACAGGAAGATTTTTAAAAATAATCTGGTGATGTATGTTCTGGAAGGACTGCTCTGGGTGGAACAGTATGGAAAGAAGTATGCTTTGGAGCCTGGACAGGGAGTTATGATGCGTCTGACAGATGCGCACAAGTATTACACCGATCTGGAGAAAACGGCACATATTTTATGGTTTCATTTTCGGGGTGCGGGCACGGAACAGCTCCTGGAGCAGCTGTATCAGGAGAGAAAACTGCCCTTTATCTTTCATGACGATGGCCTGGAAGATGATTTTTATAAGGCTTTTGCCATAGTACAGGAAGATACTGACAAGAAAGAATCTGAACTGGCAGGACATCTATATGGCATGCTTATGAGAATACTTTCAATCTACTCATTCCAGGAAGATCATATGGACAATATGCCCGTGGAAATCCAAGAAATCATACGTTACATGGAGTCACGATTATGTGATCATTTAGACCTGGATGCAATCAGCAGGCAGGCCGGGATGGGAAAGTATCATTTCTGCAGATTCTTTAAAAAATATTGCGGAATTGCTCCGATCGAATACTATAACAGCAGAAGAATGGAATTGGCATGCTGTCTCTTAAAAGATCCCCAGAAAAAGATAGAGGAAATATCAGAGCAGCTGGGATATCTGGATATCAGTTCGTTTAGTAAATATTTTAAAAATTATTTTGGGATTTCACCATCTGCATACCGCAGGCTCTAGAGCGGGCAGCCGCATACCTGAATATTCATACACACTCCGGGAGGAATAGAATGCGCAAAAGATTATATAAAAGACTGTTAGATGCTAAATTAGAAACCAAATTATGTGCTGTCTTTCTTGTTATATTTTTGATGTCCATGACTTGTATACTGGTTCTTTCCAGTATTCTGATCCGTGCCGAATCAATCAAAAACAGCAGCCAGAAGACAGAGCAGATTCTAAAAGAGGCAAAGAGGAACCTGGATTATATTATCCTGGATATGGAGAACATGTCCAGATTTATTATCAGTGAATCGACTGCACAGACCATGCTTTTGGAAGGAAAAGGAACTGCGGCCTATGAGGCCAATAGCAATCAAATGCGGGAGATTCTGGCAAACCTGGCGTCATACAAACCGTATATAGAATCCATCGGATTATACAATTTAGACGGAGATGGGATATCCATCGGCTTTGGTCCTGCCCTGACCCGGGATTATCGGATGCTGGAGAATCAGGGATGGCTTCAGGAGGTATTTGAGGCAAAAGGCATGTACTGCTGGGAGTGGGCTAAGTTTGAAGATCTCTCCCTGGAAAAGAATTTCGAACGTTTAATACTGACCAGAGTAGTAAACCGGCAGATGTCACAGAAGCCTGCAGGAATTCTGACGCTTACCCTGAATCAATCCTATCTGGAGAACATGCTGTCGCAGATCTATCTTGGCAATCAGACCGCATTGACTCTGACAACCCCGGATAAGGAGATTATATTCAGCACCGAAGAAGAAAGGACAGGTGTGGTATCGGAAGTATTTGCGCATAAGAACGACAATACATTTATCATTAGAGAGGGGCTTACGGAAAGCCTGCTTCACTATGAAATAGCCGACGATGCAGGATGGATTCTATACAGTAAGACTCCGATGAAAGAAATCAACAGAGATTTCCTGATCAATCTTCAGGTAATTATCTTCGCGGCAGTCCTTACGATTGCGTTGGCTTTTTACTTTTATAAAAGATTCGCAAAAACCATTACAAAACCGATCTCTGATGTTATGCATGCTATGCGCAGGATGGAATGCGCTAATTTTAAAGAGCAGATTCCGGTGGACAGGGAGGATGAAATCGGGACACTGGTGAAATCGTTTAATAGCATGACCAGCCAAGAGTTAATATGTAAAGGGTGGTTTCTCCCACCTAATACATATGACTGCGGCTCATTTGTGGTGAATGGAACAGCAGTTGTAGGAAAGGAGTAGAAAAAGCCTTATAACCGCTGCAAATCAACACAAAAAGGAGCTGATTTTTATGAAATCCCTATTTGAGCAACTGGGCGGCAGTTATCATCAAGAGGGCAATTACCTTATCCCAAACCTTACCCCGCCGGATGAGCCAGAATATCAGATTGGCAAGTATGGGCGTATGCGCCGCAGCTATCTGAAAGAATATCGCCCTGTTCTCTACGCAAACTATCTCACGAGTGAAACGCTGCACCAGCACCTTGCCGAGATCGACCAAGCCTGCAACGAGCGAATGGAAATCATCGTTTCTGCTATGGCGAAGCAAGAGGGTGTGACCGAAGCGTTGAAAGCCGCCGACCAGATGGAATGGGTGCGCCGGATGAACAATATCCTCAGCCGTGCGGAGGAAATTGTTCTGACTGAACTTATTTATGCCTGATAAAATGCCCGTTATTGGCTGCATGGCCGATAACGGGCATTTTTGCGTATTAGTCCTTTTGCTCCGTGCTGGCTACCAGCCGGTCAAAGTCGCTCTGATACAGCCGATCCTGAATGACACGGTACTGCTCAAACTCGCTTTCCGCAAAGGCTTTTGCAATGGCAGCGGTGACCTTTCCCTTATCTCGCAGGATCTCTGCATCGTTGAATTGCAGAAAAGCGTCCAGCTTGGAGGCCCAATCTGCCATGGTCATAGGAATATGCCGTCTGGCCTGCCGGGTAGCATAGTCCAGATACATGGTGACGATTTCGTTCAGCTCCTGCATTTCATCTATGGATAAGTAATTTTTTGCAACGGACACATCTGCCTTGACGATCTTGCCGTCAGGGGCATTCTTCCATGAGGTTAGCCCCATGTGTTCCTTGGTGTGATCGGCTCGTGCCATAATGACCTCTGCCGCTGTGCCGCCATGGACGGCATAGTGCATCTTATTCTGAACTGTGGCAAAGAAATCCTTTGTGGTCTGGCTATCAAGAGAGTAGTCCACAGCGGTGGCGTAAATATCCGTGATTTTCTGGTAAAAGCGCCGTTCGCTGGCCCGAATCTCCTGAATCTCGGAAATCAGGTGATTGAAGTAGTCCTCATCAAAAATTTGTCCGTTGATAAGCCTGCTCTTGTCCAGTACATAACCCTGCTTGGTGAAGGTTTCCAGCACCTTGGTTGCCCACTGGCGGAACTGCGTGGCTCTGCCGGAATTGACCCGATAGCCTACGGCAATGATGACGGACAGAGAGTAGAACTTATAATGATAGGTTTTTCCGTTATCCGCAACTTGTGCAAAATTTGCACAAGTTGCATCTTCGGACAATTCGCCGCTTTCATATACATTTTTCAGGTGCTTTGTCACAACGCTCCGGTCTACATCAAAAAGCTGTGCAATGGCCTTTTGCGTCAGCCAGACATCGTGATCCTGTACCCGCACCTCAATGCCATCCTCATGGGCATCTTTCGTGAACACAAGGAAATCCACTGTGCTGTTGCGGATTTGCAGTTTATCCTTCTTGGCGTCTGCCATGTCGTTTCACCTCAATCTTCTTCGTTGGTTTTCTTCCCCCGGCTCTTATAAACATTATACTGATTCTTGCACCGGGGACTGCAAAATACGGAATTGGAGCGGCTGCTCAGGAACACCTTCTGGCAGTGCTTACACAGCCGCAGGGGCTTCTCCCCATCCACCAGCATGAAGCTGAACATCATCTGGACGCCCAACAGCAGGGAGTGAAAATCCCAATAGATGGTCGGCTTGTCCAGCAGCTCAATATGATAGCTGGGCGCAATGCCGCCGAAAGCGGCCATGCCCTTGCGGTACAGGTTCCGGGTGTCCTCGTCGATCAGGTCATAATCGTTGTAGTACAGAATAGATGTGGTCAGCGTAAAGGCCCAATCCTTGAACTGCTGCGCTACCCAGTCATAGGGTTCAGCATACTCCCGCTGGAAGCTCATGGTTTTCGCCATGGGTTCGTCCGCAAAGGTCATGGTCAGCGCCACCATCGTGCGGTCACCGGACACACTCCAACTGGACTCAACGCCTCGTTTCACCACATCGAGCTGGTCAAAGGGGTAGAACAGCGCCAGATAGTCTTCGGTTTCCATGGATTCCGCCTTGATAAAATGGTTTTTCGGCAGATAGACTGCCTCATAATCCATAAAGGACGGCGTGGTGGGCAGCGCTGTCATCAGGCCCAGCAGGCCGTAATGGGTTACAAACTCTAAGATAGCCTTCTGCACCTCGTCCTCTGGCTGCCGGTTCATCATCAGCATACCCACATTCAGTGCATCCAGCACGATTCCCGGCGCTTCCTTCAAGGGATTATAGATGTCAGGCTTGGCATTCTTCCCCGGCGTGATGTACCGCTTGCCGTCTGCGGCGGTTTTCAGTTCATAGCGGTCATACCGCACCCAATGGGAGCGGGACTGCTCAAAGAGATTCTTCATGGCGCTGTTCCTCTCAACTCGTAATCCAACTATATATTAACTATATTACTATTGTATCAACCGTCCTTGTCATCGTCAAGGGCGGCTTTCTTTTTTCTCGGCTTCGTTTTGTTCTCTCGGTGGATCACGGCATCTTTGCCCATGGTTTGCAGCAGTGCTTCATATTCCTCCACGAACTCGCGCTCTCGCAGGGTAATGCTGTAGTCCTTTTCCAGCTTTTCGCTCAGATGCTCATACATCCGCCTTTGCAGCTTTTTCTGAATGGTCATCCGCAGCTTACGGATGTTCCGGTCGGATTGCCCACGGATGGCAGCAAGCCTTGTGGTGCTGTATTGCTTGACGAACAGGTAGTACAGTACCTCCTTCTGTTCATCGCTGAGGGTGAAGAAGAGTTTGGAGAGAAAACGGTTTGCTGTCAGCTGGTGCAGCTCGTAGGGACAGGAGAAGATGATGTCAAGAAAATTTCCCTGACAAAGCTGGCGAAACCTTGGCAAATTCATCCACATCGGGGCGATCTTCGGATCAGGCACGGCCTGAAACTCCAACGGCACATCCCCGCGCAGGTTTTCATGGTCACGCTCCCGGCGTTCCCGATTTCTGTCCAGCTTGTTCCACTCGTCCACAACACTCAGAAAATCCGATTCCGTCCGGGCTGCTTCCTCCAGCCGCCGCAGAGCCTCTGCGCGAATTTCCCGTTTGAGCCGTTTTTCGCTGGTGGGCGCGGCTTCTTCCTCCTCGTCCTCCAGCTCGGCGGCATAGTCTCTGGGATGCTCGTCCTGCTCCAGCTCGCTTTCCAGCTCCAGCGTGCGTTCCTCCGCCAGCGCTTCTTCCAGGCGCTCATTCTCCGGCGCACCGTCAGAAGCGTCTGCCCAATCGGCAAAGCCATCCTCGGCCAAATCAAGGGCTTTATCTTCGCACAGTTCCTCAGATTCTTCTTCCTCATCGGAAAAATCATCGTCAAGCAGCAGATCATCCTCCCATAAATCCACGACGGCTTCACCTCCCGAAAAATGTTTTTCTTTTTCTCAAAAAACAGTTCCGATTTACACCCCGTTTTTCTCCTATTAGTGAAAGGGTAACCCAAGAACAAGTTACTTAGGTTACTTTTTCGAAATACTGCGGACAGAGAGGAGAAATGAGTATGGAAAACCCGTGCAAAGACACAGTTGGCTTACAGCCAACGGAACCAGACTTATTATACCAAAAACCAACAAATCACGCAAGGAGGAAGCCTATGGAGCAAACGCAACAGGAACAGTTCATTATCCGGCGCATCGGCGGCACCACCTATAAGGTAAGGGTCGCATTCAGCGAGACAGCAGCGGAGACCATGGAGGAAAAGATTCTGCGGATGATCCGCAATGAAGGGGTTACAAATGACGGTACTTGTGGTATAATGGAGGTGCCACAAATGAGCCGTCAGTCTGAAAGGAGCGCCGAATGCGCATGAAACAGACTGAGGAAAAGATCACCGCTCTCTATGAGCGGCTAAGCCGTGACGATGACAATGCCGGTGATAGCAACTCCATCGTGAATCAGAAAAAATACCTCGAAAGCTATGCCCAGCAGAGAGGCTACACCAACTGCCGTCACTATACCGATGATGGCTGGAGCGGTGGTAATTTTGACCGTCCCGCATGGAAACGGCTGGTGGCGGACATCGAGGCCGGAAAGGTGGCTCATGTGATTGTCAAGGACATGAGCCGGGCGGGTCGTGATTATCTGCAAACCGGCTTTTACACGGAGGTATTCTTCCGGCAGCATGGCGTACACTTTGTTGCCATTGCCAACGGCGTGGACAGTGATGACCAGAACAGCAACGAATTTGCGCCCTTCCTCAACATCATGAATGAGTGGTACCTGCGCGACCTGAGCCGCAAGCAGAAAACCGCCATTCGTGTCAAGGGGGAATCCGGCAAGCCCACCACCAACTGTGCCATCTATGGCTATAAGAAAGATCCTGAGAACAAATACCACTGGCTGATCGACGAGGAAGCGGCTGCCGTGGTGCGGCGTATCTTCCAGCTGACCATTGAGGGCAAAGGCCCTTACGATATTGCCCGCATCCTGTTTGATGACAAGATCGACACGCCTGCGGTCTACTTCGGCAAGCAGAACAAGGGCATCTGGAAAAGCAAGGAGGAGTTCCCCAACCCCTATAACTGGAGCGGCTACATCGTCGGGCAGATTTTGTCCAAGCCAGAGTATATGGGGCATACGGTGAATTTCCGTTCCCACAAGCAGTCCTACAAGGATAAGAATGCGGTGATGAATCCACCGGAGGAATGGCTGATCTTCGAGAACACCCACGAAGCCATCGTGGATGCAGAAACATGGGAGCTGGCGCAGAAGTTGCGGAAAACACCACGGCGGCATGACACGCTGGGCGAGGCCAATCCCCTGACGGGGCTTGTGTTCTGTGCTGACTGCGGAGCCAAGATGATGAACCACCGCTCAAGAGGCGGCACGGAGAATAATCCGTATCCGTCGGATTTTTACGATTGTTCCACCTATACGCTGGCACATCAAAAACGCACCCACGCTTGCAGCGGACACTATATCCGCAGCAAGGTGCTGCGGGAGCTGATTCTGGAAACCATCCGGGCGGCCAGCACCTTTGCCATCTCTGACCGAGACGCTTTTCTGGAGAAGGTGCGCTCCGCCTCCCAGCTGCGGCAGGCAGAAGCGGCCAAGGAAACCAAGCGGAGGCTGAACAAGGAGAAAAAGCGGATTTCTGAGCTGGACACCATCATCAAGAGGCTCTATGAATCCTTTGCTGTCGGGCGCATTACCGGAGAACGCTTTGACAGTCTGCTGGCGGAATATGAGGCGGAGCAGAAAGCGCTGACAGTATCCGTCTCTGAAATGGAAATGCAGATGTCCGCCTTTGCGGAGGACACCGACCGAGCCAAGCAGTTTCTGGAGCTGGCAAAGAAGTACACGGACTTCTCCGAGCTGACCACGCCCATGATCAACGAGTTCGTGGAGAAAATCATCGTCCACGCCCCGGAAAAAATTGACGGCGACCGGGTCCAGGAAGTGGAGATCCATCTGCGGTTCATTGGGCGGTTTGAGCTGCCTGTCACGGAGCTGACCGAAGAAGAAATCAAGCGGCAGGAGCAGCTCAAACGGCACCGCATCAAGAGCCGGGAGCGGTATCAGAAAATCAAGGCCGGTGAACACGCTGTCGGACAGTCCTTCACGCTGACTTGCAAGTGCTGCGGACAGGAATTTGCATCCAAGCGGACGAACACCCTGTTCTGCGGCCCCAACTGCCGGGCAAAATTCTACCGGCAGGAGGCGGCGGAGAGCCGCAGCCGGGAATGCACCTGTGAGAACTGCGGCAAGGTGTTTACCACAACAAGGTCAGATGTGAAATATTGCGGTGATGATTGTCGCTATCAGGCACAGATCAAGAGGCAGGGTGCACGAAAGAAAGCCTTGCGAGAAGCTAAGAACGAGGAAGAAACGAAATCAGCATAAGATAAGACGCAAACGGCGGCCTGTCCATTGAGGGGCAAGCCGCCGTTTTTTGCGCAGAAATGGAGGAACAATGAATCTTTTTGAAATTGTCAAATATGGCGTAAGCTGCCGGGAGGCGGCGGAGTGGTACGGCATGGAGGTCAACCATTACGGCATGGCCCTCTGCCCGTTTCACAACGACCGACACCCCAGCCTGTATGTGGCAGACGACCACTATTATTGCTTTGCCTGTGGAGAACACGGCGATGTGATCGATTTTGTAAGCAAGCTGTTCCGGCTCTCGCTGTATGATGCAGCGCAGAAGCTGGCAGCAGATTTTCACCTTACCCCGGACAAGCCGCCCAGCGCAGCGGCGCTCCACGCAAAGCGTGTCCAAACAGAAGCACAGCAGCTCAGAGAAAACGAGCGGCTGTGCTTTTCTGTTTTGTCCGATTACGCCCGTGTGCTGCGGGACTGGAAGGTAAGCTGTGCGCCGCAATCTTCGGCGGAAGCGCCGAATGAACGATTTGTAGAAGCCTGCCACAAGCTGGACGAGGCGGAGTATTACTTGGAGATTCTCACTTCCGGCGATTCCCACGAACGTACCGAGGTAATTCAGCAGCAGATGGCAGACAGCAAGCTGGACAGGCTGCGGCAGCGCTTAGAGAAAATTCATAAGGAGGAAACCGAAGATGGATATGACACCGCAGGCGTGGCCTGAGTGGTACGACGGCAGGCACATCAATGAGGTGCTGTTCTGCCAGCAATTCTTGGATAAACACCCCATGAAATGTGTGCGTGGGCGGCTGTTCACCGTGGACGGGCTGATTGAGGATGAGGGGCAGATTGGCAATCTCATTCTGGAGGAAATCTCCGGCGTGCTGACCGCTAATCTCTCCAAGACGGTTGCAAACTTACTTGCCAGTATCAAGCTGCAAGCCTATTCGCCGCCGCTGCCCATTGAAGCCGACCGCATCCATGTTGCCAACGGGACGTATTTTATGGACGGCAGCTTCAGTGCCGACAAAAGCTACTGCAACAATCGTCTGACCACTTCCTATAATCCCAACGCACCTGCGCCAACACGCTGGCTGCAATTTCTATCCGAGCTACTGCAAGAAGATGATATTCCCACCTTGCAGGAATTTCTTGGCTACTGCCTGCTGCCGACTACCAAGGGGCAGAAAATGCTCATGCTCATCGGCAGGGGCGGCGAGGGCAAGAGCCGCATCGGACTGGTCATGCGCTCGCTGCTGGGCGACAGCATGAATACCACCAGCATCCAGAAGGTGGAGAGCAACCGGTTCAGCCGTGCGGACTTGGAAAACAAGCTCCTGATGGTAGATGACGATATGGATATGAGCGCTCTGCCCAAGACCAACTATATCAAGTCCATCATAACCTCCGAGTGCAAGATGGATATGGAGCGCAAGGGCGTCCAGAGCTACCAGAGCCAGCTCTATGTCCGCTTTCTCTGCTTCGGCAACGGTGCGCTGACCGCCCTGCACGACAAGTCTGACGGCTTCTTTCGCCGCCAGATCGTGCTGACCACCAAAGACCGGCCCGCAGGCAGAGCGGACGATCCGTTTTTGGTGGAGAAGCTGCTGCGGGAAAAGGAAGGCATCTTCCGTTGGTGTCTGGAGGGGCTGCACCGGCTGATCGGGAACAACTATCAGTTCAGCATTTCGGGCAAGGCCAGAGAAAATATGGAGACGGTCAAGCGCAGCAGCAACAATGTGATTGAGTTCCTGCAATCCGAGGGCTACATCCGCTTCAAAGCCGACAGTGAGGCCAGCTCCAAGGCGCTGTATGAGGCGTATCAGCGCTGGTGCGAGGACAATGCGCAGAAGCCCATGTCTGCTAATCGGCTCAGCTCGGAGCTTGCGCAGAATGAGCGGCTTTACAACGTAGAGAGCACCAACAATGTCCACGTCGGCGGCAAGCGGGTGCGTGGCTTTATGGGTATTGAGGTGGTCAACCCGCTGCCGTATTAAAAGCGGAGCACGGACTTCAAAACTGCCGTACACGCCGTACACTCTGTACGGCTATTTTCAACTTCATCCGCAAAATACGGTTTTGCTTGTGCGTTTGGTGAAGCATTTCACGGCATGGTGAAAAATTGTCCGCTGAATCGGCGGCCGGTACGCAAAACCGGCGTACAGCAATGTACAGAAGTCGTTTTAGCCGTACCGAGCCGTACACGGGCAGCTCAATTTTTCAGCCCTGAAATCAATCCTTGTGAAATTCATGAAAATTTTCACTGTAAGCCGAATGCACTGCACCATCAGGTGATTTACCGAAGCGTGAATCCGCTGCTCCGGACTGCGGCATATCCTGCCGTTCTGTATGTTCTCATGCCGAACGATGAAGCCGATAGGGTGCTGCTACGAACAGGGCATCACGGGCAGAAATCTGAGCGGATTTGCAGCACAGCGGATTTTTCACCGACAAGCACACTGGCATCACCGATACGAAAACCGATTATACGAAATTATGGAGGTAAAACCAAATGAAATCCAATCTGAGAAATGAAATCAAGTCGTACATCGTCCGTCAGGGCATGACCATGCAGGAGGTGGTCGATCTGCTGCATGACGAGCACGGCTGGTCTGACAGCGTATCCAACCTGTCCAACAAGCTCCAGCGGGAATTCCTGCGCTATGTTGAAGCCGTTCAGCTTGCCGATGCGCTGGGCTATGAGATCGTCTGGCAGAAACGAAGATAAGGGGGATTTTTCACATGACGGATACGGAAAAGAAGCTATTGCAGGCGCAGCACCGATTGGAGGAAGCACAGGCGCGGGATCGGGTCAAGGAACGAAAGATGCGAACGCGCAGGCTCATTCAGGAGGGTGCGATTCTGGAAAAGGTGCTGCCGGAGGTTCAAGCTATTGAGCTGTCTGAGCTGGAGGGGTATCTTTCACGAAGGCTGGGAAAACAAATCTAAATTTCAGATAGGAGGTCTCCGGGAAACCGGGGGCCTCCTCTTTTTTCTCCCGTAAGGGCGCACTTACTCACCACCCTAAAGGGCAGTGGTATTTCCTGCGGAAATCGTGCGCTCTGCGAGGCGGATGCGGCTGCTGCGGGCAGCCTCCAGACAATGCCACAGCGCCTGCGAGTGCTGCTGTCATCGTCTGCGCAGGTCTCAGTTGTTTCCGTTTTGGAAACAGCTTGCGACCTGCCCGCACAAACCTGCCACTGGCAGCTTTATTTGCGGCTATGACCCGAAGCTCGACTTCGGGTCATTTTCTCTTTTGCGAAAGAGAAACAGAAAAAGAAAGAACGAGGTGAACAAGAGATGGCGATTTATCATCTGGAAGCGAAGGTGGTCAGCCGGGGCGCAGGTCGCTCTGCCGTGGCCGCTTCTGCTTATCTGAGCTGCTCCCGCCTGTATAACGATTACGACGGGATACAGCATGACTACACAAAAAAGCAAGGGCTTGTCTGGCACCAGATATTTTTGCCGGAATATGCCCTGCAGGAATGGCAGAACCGGGAAAAGCTCTGGAACGCCGTGGAAGAAGTCGAGACAGCCAAGGACAGCAGGCTTGCCCGTGAGTTTGTCGTTGCCCTGCCCATCGAGCTGAACCGTGAGCAGCAGATCGAACTGCTGCAAGCGTTTATTCAGGAGCAATTTGTGTCCGATGGAATGTGCGCCGACGCTGCCATCCACGACACCGACGGTCACAATCCCCACGCTCACATTCTCCTGACGGTGCGCCCGCTGGATGAGCAGGGCAAGTGGCAGTACAAAACCGAGAAGGAATACCTATGCATGAGAAACGGCGAAGAACAGGGCTTTACCGCTACCGAGTTCCGGACGGCGCAGAACGAAGGCTGGGAGAAGCAATATCCCTACAAGATCGGCAAAAAGAAGGTGTACATGACACCATCTGCTGCCGAGGCGCAGGGGCTTGTCCGTGCAGATAAGCACCCCAAAAGCACCCGCTATGGCAGGCAGAATCCTATCTCCGAACGCTGGAACAGCGAAGAACAGCTTGTTGTATGGCGGGCGGCATGGGCGGATGTAACCAACCGCCAGTTGGAGATGTACGGACACGACGAGCGTATCGACCACCGCAGCAACGCCGCACGGGGTCTGGATGAGCAGCCCACCATCCATGAGGGTGTGACGGCACGGGCACTGGAGCGGAAAGGGATCATCGCTGACCGCTGCGAGATTAACCGGCAGATCAAGGCGGACAATGCCCTGCTGCGGGAGCTGAAAGCTGCCGTCAAAAAGCTGGGGCAGGCGGTGAAGAATACCCTCCCGGCCATTGCCGAGGCCATGGAGAATCTGCGTAAAAATCTGCTGCTGTTCTGCTATCAGCTGGGGTATCTCCGCAAGGGCAAGGAACGCCTAAACACTTCGCTAAATACGCTGCGCCCTGCCCTCACACAGTACAATCAGCTGGCAAAGGATATTCGGGATAAGGCGAAAGAGCGCCGCAGCCTGCTTTCCGAGAAAAAGGCTCTTTCCGCTGTCCATGTATTCCGACACCGGGAACTGGCGGCAAAGATTGCGGCACTGACAGAGGATTTGGAGGAACTGCGTTCGGAAAAGAATCTGCTTCTGGCGTCGCTGGCATATACCGAGGACGATGTCGCCGATAAATTTCCCAAAGACATTGCTACCATGAAGCAGAGCCTGAAACGGCTGGAAGAACAGGGACAGAAATATTCCACCGAGCTGGACGCTGCCCTGAATGAGTATGCCGGGCTTCGGGAGCAGGCCCAGGGCTTCAACCCGGTGCAGTTGTATGAAACAAGGCAGGCCATCCGCCCCGGCAAGGAGCAGGAAGCGGAGAACCGAGCACAGCAGGTTTACGGCGAGAAGTACAACCTGCTGCTGATGTTTGACAGCAAAAAAGCGGTGTCCCGGATGCTGGACGAAGATGCTGAACGGCAGAATGTGCGGAGACTGGTACGGCTGGCGCATAAGGAGCAGCAGACTTTTCAAAAGGAAAAAAGTGCGCAGGAACGGTAACACACTGTTCCCGTTTTTGAAGATATTGCAAGTTGAATTAGCAAAATGGGGTTGACTTGAGAGAAAAATGGGGGTATAATTTTCTTGTTTTAGATATAGCTATAGGTTAGATATATCTAACCATGTGTCGTGTTGATTTATGCGACATTTTATTTACTGCGGCGGTTAGCGATTGCTAACTGTTGTGAAGAGAATCTAGGAGGAAAGATATGAGTACCAAAACCAACAAGCTGAAAACCAAAGACCTGATCGTTGCTGGAGCCTTCGCCGCCCTTTATGTGGTGGTACTGTTTGCGGTGGTGACTGTTATGGGGTTTGTCCCCATCCTTTATCTCATCGCTCCGTTTGTAAACTCGGTCATTTTAGGGTGCATTTACATGATGTATGTTATGAAAGTACCAAAAACCGGAGCAATTCTGATTCTTTCGGTGGCTGTAGGACTTCTCACTTCCACTGGCGGTGTGTGGGTATCTCTGATTTGGTGCCTCGCTCTTGGAATTGTAGCAGAGTTGATTGCCCGCGCAGGAAATCATAAGTCCAAGAAATCCTACATACTCAGCTATGTTGTTTTTGCCTGCTCCAGCATGTCTCCTTTCTGGATGCTGGCTTACGCCAAACCGGCTTTTCTTCAGTCCTGCGAAGCTTATTATGGGGCCGACTATGCCGCAACGCTGGATAAGTTCACCCCGAGCTGGATTATTCTGGTTCTGATTGGAATCGCCATGTTGGGCGGTCTGATTGGTGGACTGATTGGTTCCAAGCTTTTGAAAAAACATTTCCAAAAGGCGGGTGTGGTTTAATGCAGCTGATTGAAGCTGCCCAGCAGCCCATCCTTCGAATCGACGCCCGCACAAAATTTGCGCTGCTCTTCGGGGTGGGAATATCATCATTGATGTTCCCACCCCTGTGGCTGGAGGCAACCACTTTTGTTCTGATGGCGTTGCTTTTGACACTAAATAGGCGAATAAAAACCTCCGCAAAATTTACTGCTGCATTCCTCATTATGCTTCTGTTGGACTGGACACTGTCGTTAAAAGTCAGCGGCGGCTTTGCAGCACTGTTTTTTTCTCTTGTAAGACTGGGAAGACTTATGCTCCCGATTTTTATGGCAGGAATACTGCTGATGAAAACTACTTCTGTAAGCGAGTTTATGCTTTCTTTTGAGCGGATGCATCTGCCAAATAAACTGATCATACCCTTGTCAGTTATGTTCCGCTTCATCCCGACGATTTCCGAGGAGTGGCACAGTATCCGGGACGCCATGCGTTTTCGGGGGATTGGCATTTCTGTGCGTTCTGTGCTGACAAAGCCAATGATGACGCTGGAATATACGATGGTGCCGCTGCTGATGTCAACCGCTACGATTTCTGACGAGCTGGCGGCGGCTTCCCTCTCCCGTGGACTGGACGCTGATACCAAACGTACCTGCATTGAGGATATAAGGCTGCGGACGCAGGATTTCCTGTTGATCCTGTTTTCCTTTGTAATTGCTGCAACGGGAGGGATGGTATGATTGAATTAAAGCAAGTTACCTTCCAATATGATAATGCCCCCGAAAACGCACACAGCATCCGAAATATCAATTTAACTATACAAAACGGAGAGTGCGTTGTCCTTTGCGGACGAAGCGGCTGCGGAAAAACAACGATCACCCGATTGATTAACGGTCTCATTCCACATTACTACGAAGGAGTTTTGTCGGGTTACGTTTCCGTTGATGGAGCAGAAATCAAAAAACAGAAGCTTTCTAAAATTTCACAGCATGTTGGTTCGGTATTTCAAAATCCCCGCAGCCAGTTCTTTAATGTGGATACAACATCGGAGCTGGCGTTCGGATGTGAAAATCAGGGACTACCCAAGGAAGATGTGCTGGAACGAATCGCGGATGCGGCGAACCATTTTTGCTTGAACGGTTTGCTGAACCGGAGTATTTTTGAGCTTTCCGGCGGTGAGAAACAACGGATTGCATGCGCCAGCGTTTATGCGGTTCATCCGGATATTTTTGTTTTGGATGAGCCGTCTTCCAACTTGGACCCCGCTTCCATTCAGCAACTGAAAGATGTTTTGCTGAAGCTGAAAGCGGAAGGAAAAACACTGGTGATTTCCGAACACCGTCTGTATTACCTTCTGGATATTGCCGACCGCTTTATCTGGCTCGATCAGGGCGAAGTTCGCTCCGTATATACCAGAGAAGAGATTCTTGCATTCAGCCCGGCACAGATTTCGGCCATGGGACTGCGGGCGCTGGACTTGAAGCAGGTGGAAAGTGAAGCAGTGCATTTGAAACATCCTGAGCATGAATTTACGTTTCAAAAGCTGGAGTGTAAAGTATCCGGTCACAGCGTGCTGCATATCAAATCCCTACAAATCCCTGCTGGAGAGATTGTTGCGGTGATCGGTCACAACGGGGCTGGAAAATCAACGTTTGCCGGGTGCCTTTGCGGAATCCGGAAACATACTGGCAAGGTTTTTTATGACAGAACAGAACGAAACGCCAAAAAGCGCCTGAAAGAAAGCTATATGGTCATGCAGGATGTAAACCACCAGCTGTTTACGGAGAGTGTGCGGGATGAAGTGACTCTGAATATTCCGGAGGAACAATCGGAACAGGCAGAAAACATCCTGAAACAGATGGGGATTGCCGAACTTGCGGAATGCCATCCTCTGGCACTGTCCGGAGGGCAGAAACAGCGGGTTGCCATTGCAAGTGCACTGTGTGCGGGAAAGAAAATCCTGATCTACGATGAACCTACCAGCGGGCTGGATTATGAAAGTATGCGCTGCGCATGTACTTTAATCCGGGATACTTCCCGGCAGGCGGAGTTATCTCTTGTGATTACCCATGATCTGGAATTTATCATGGCCTGCTGTACCTGTGTACTGCATATTGACCATGGAACAGTCAAAGCATTTTATCCCCTTGACAGCAGAGGAAAAGCAAGAGTAAAAAAAGAATTTCTATTACAGGAAGAAAGTGAGGAGGAATTATGAGCAAGCAGAAGCCCAAAACGGGGATGGGAAGGATGATGCAGCTGGCAATGACAAAAAAGCCTTTGGTGATTGCCTCTGTCATCCTGTCCTCACTGGCGGCGGTGGCCAGCTTTATCCCTTATATTGCAATTTATTTTATTATCCGGCAGATTTTAGCCGTATATCCGAACCTGAGCGCATTGGGACAGACCAGCCTGTTTTCCTATGGCTGGATGGCACTGGGCGGCGTTGCGGCGAATATTCTTCTGTATTTTGTAGCCCTTATGTGTTCCCATCTGGCGGCTTTCGGCACGCTATATGAGTTAAAGGTGAATTTCCTTTCCCATTTGGCAAAGGTGCCTCTTGGATTTCATGTGATGATCGGAAGCGGTAAACTGCGGAAAATTACGGATGAGAACATTGAAAATGTCGAGAAATTTATTGCGCATCAGCTTCCGGATATTGTAGCCGCATTTGTTTCTCCTGTTGTGATGGCTGTGATTCTGTTGAGTGTGGACTGGCGGCTCGGCCTGGCCTCAATTGTTGGAGTAATTATTGCTTTTATCATTCAGAGTATCGCCTACGGCCGGGAAGGCGCCAGAAAAATGATGGATGAGTACCAGCACTCGTTGGAAAACATGAACAACGCCGCAGTAGAGTACATCCGTGGAATTTCAGTCGTCAAAGCATTCAAGCAGACTGTTTATTCCTTTCACCGGCTGCACGAGACCATCAAAGAATATACTTCTGTGGTCATTCCATATACGCTGAGCTGGGAAAACATGATGTCCGCTTTTATGACGATTATCAACCATATTTATCTTCTCCTTTTACCGGTAGGGATTTTGATCGGCATGAATACCGGGGATTTTAAGGATTTTGCTTCACGCTTTATTTTTTATCTGGTATTCGTACCGTCCATTGCGGGCATTCTTTCCAAAATCATGTATGTCAACTCCGATGCCATGCGGATTGCCAACGGTGTAGAGGCAATGGATCAGATTCTGGCTGAGCCGGAACTGAAACAGCCGCCGGTTCCTAAAACAACGGATCGCTATGATGTCAAGTTTGAAAATGTGTCATTCTCCTATGAGAAAGACAAAGAAAAACAGGCGATTTCCAATGTGAGCTTCCATGCACGGCAGGGCGAAGTAACAGCGATTGTAGGACCTTCCGGCGGCGGAAAAAGTACGATTGCCCATCTCATTCCACGATTCTTCGATGTGGATCAGGGTACTGTTTCCATTGGCTCGGTGGATATCCGGCAGATGGAAAGCCGATATCTGATGGAACAGGTCAGCTTCGTATTTCAGGATGTCTATCTGTTCAAACAGAGTATCCGTGATAATATCAGGCTTGGGAACCAGAATGCCAGCGATGAACAGATCCAGGCGGCCGCGAAAGCCGCCCAATGCCACGACTTTATCATGGCGCTGCCAAATGGCTATGATACGGTCATCGGAGAACAGGGTATCCATTTAAGCGGCGGCGAGCAGCAGCGGATTGCTATCGCCCGTGCCATTGTAAAGGATGCCCCTGTGATAGTGCTGGACGAGGCAACCGCCTTTGCCGATCCTGAAAATGAGCATTTGATTCAAAAGGCGTTTGAAAAATTGATGCAGGGGAAAACGGTAATCATCATCGCACACCGCCTTTCCACAGTTCGTAACGCCGATCATATCATTGTGATGGATAACGGGCGTGTAGCGGAAGAAGGAAGCCATGACGCCCTCCTGCAAAAAGGCGGACGGTACGCATCTATGTGGAAAACCTACAATGAAACAGCCAGTTGGACAATGGAAAAGGAGGTGCCGGTCAATGGGTAAGAAAAAATCAACCGTTCAGGATGCGCTGATGCTGACAGACAAAGGCTATCGGGACTTAAAAAAAGCGATTGCCGCCTGCACGCTGACAAATTTCTCCATGTTTATTCCAGCTATGGTGATGCTTCAGGTCGTCATGGAACTTCTAAAACCGTTTACCGGCGGGAGCATCTCATGGACAAATATGTGGATTTATTTCGGACTCGGCATCATCGGCGCAGTAATCGTATTTCTCTGCAACAAAAACGACTATAAAAAGACCTATGTAGCCTCTTACATGGAAAGCGAAAATACAAGGATTGCTTTGGCAGAACACATCCGCAAACTGCCTATGAGCGTGTTTAATTCCAAAAACCTTTCGGAGCTTACGACAAATCTCATGGGCGATGTAGCCACTTCCGAACATGTACTGAGTCATGTGTATCCGCAGATTATCTCCAATGTGATCACGATTACGGTTGTCTGCAGTATGTTTGCCTTCTATGACTGGCGTATGGCACTCGCTATTTTTATTTCCGTGCCGGTTGCTTTTCTCATTATTTTTGCGAGCAGACGGATTCAGGAGCGGCTTGGAAAAAAGCATGCGCAGGCAAAACTGGAAGCTTCCGAACAGGTTCAGGAATACATTGAGGGAATCAAGGTGGTGAAAGCCTGCAATCTGGACAGTCAGCAGTTTCAGGCTCTGGAAAAAGCGCTGCGCACCATGAAAAACCTTGCAATTAAATTTGAATTTGGTTCGGGGGTTTTTGTGACAGGCGCGCAGATGCTCGTGCAATCCGGCATCGGGCTTACCGTGTTTGCAGGAACTTCTCTGCTCCTGAACGGCAAAATTGAGCTTGTCCCAATGCTGCTTTGCCTGCTGATCGTCACCCGAATTTACGGGCCGATTATTACAGAACTGACTCTGCTGCCGGAGCTATTCTATCATCAGATTGCCATCCGCAGAATGAGAACCCTGATGAATATTCAGCCGATGGAAGGCGATACTGAAAAACCAGTAAAGGAATATGATATCGAACTGAAAAATATCAGCTTCCGCTATAATCCGCAGGGCGAGGAAACCATAAAAAATGTGAATGTTACGATTCCAGCAGGCGCAATCACGGCTCTGGTTGGCCCCAGCGGAAGCGGCAAGAGCACGCTTTCCCGTCTGATTGCACGCTTTTGGGATGTCAATAAAGGACAGGTGGAAATCGGCGGCATTGACGTGAAAGAGCTTGATCCGGAACACTTGATGGAATACATGTCCTTTGTATTTCAGGATGTGGTACTTTTCAACGACACTGTCTACAATAACATTAAAATAGGAAATATGAACGCAACCGAAGAACAGGTGCTTGCGGCGGCAAAGGCTGCGCGCTGTGATGAGTTTATTGACAAAATGCCGGATGGTTATCAGACTGTTCTGGGAGAAAACGGAAGTACCCTTTCCGGCGGTGAACGGCAGCGCCTGTCCATTGCAAGAGCTTTACTAAAGGACGCTCCGATCGTACTTTTGGATGAAGCAACAGCCAGCCTTGATCCGGAAAGTGAATCCTGTATTCAGCAGGCGATCGGCCGCTTAATACAGGGGAAAACCGTTCTTGTTATTGCACACAGACTCCGTACCATTGCAAAGGCCGACAAAATCATCGTGCTGGACGATGGCAAAGTCATAGAGCAAGGAACACACAGTGAACTGATGGAGCAAAATGGGCTTTACAAAAGGCTGTATACCATTCAGCAGGAAAGCCTTGGCTGGAGCGTATAAATGTTTGCTATTATGTAAGCCGCCGATATTTTAATATTGAGTAACCTGCAAGCCGACTGCAATAATACAGTCGGCTTGCTTGGCGTTTCGCAGAATCATTAGCAAATTTATTTGTCTTTACAATATGGGTAAAATGCCCTTGACAAATCTCGTCTCAGATTAACATACTGGTAAATGAGGTCTATAAAGAGAAGCTTCATTCCAAACAGGCAGAACTGGAAAGCCTGCAGGCCCAGATAAACCCCCATTTTCTATACAACACTCTGGAATGTATCAACTGGAAAGCTCTTGCCCATGGGGAAAAAGAAATCAGCGAGATGATTCTCGCGCTATCCGAAATGTTCCGTTTTAATCTAAGCGGGAAAACAAAAGAAACGTCCCTGTCGGAAGAAATCCAGAATATAAGAAATTATCTGCTCCTCCAGAAAAAAAGGTTTCAGGATAAACTGGACTTTTTTATTGATATTCCGGATGAACTCTTGGAGACACGTGTTTTAAAATTTACACTGCAGCCGCTTGTAGAAAACAGCATCCATCACGGAGTCGGTAATATCGAAGGCAATGGTAGGGTCTATATTATAGGCGAGGATTACGATGAGGAAGTCCGGCTCTATGTCATAGATAATGGAAATGGCATCGACGAAGAACTGATAAAGAGAATTCTAAATGGGGAGGAGCGTGGTTCTCAGACAAGAGGGCACGGAAAAGGTGTCTTTAATGTAAACGAGCGGATAAAGCTGCATTTTGGGGAAGAGTACGGCCTTACTTATGAGAATATAAAAACAGGCGGGACGAGAGTTACGGTTCGTATACCAAAGAAAGGAGAGGGATGTAATGCTGAGCGTATTGATCGTTGATGATGAGCCAGCCGCTATAGATGCGATGGTTCAGACTGTCAAATGGGAAGAAATAAACTTATCGGTCTGTGCCCGGGCCTATAATGGGAAGGAAGGACTGGAAAAATTCAGAGAACTGCATCCGGATATTGTACTCACAGACGTCAAAATGCCGCTGATGGACGGAATCGAAATGTCCAGGCAGATAAAGGCAGAAAGTCCGGACACTATGATTATCCTTGTCAGCGGATATAACGAATTCGAATATGTACAAAGTGCATTGCAGTTCGGAGCAATTGAATATCTGCTGAAGCCTACAGATCCGGACAAGCTGCATCAGGTATTGTGCAAAGCTGCTGGTCATATTTCGCGAAAAAAAATGTGGGAACAGGAATATGAAAGAATGCAGAGGCTGGCTGAAGAGATGAAGCCGGTTGGCAGAAACCAGTTTTTTAACGACCTCATTACCTATAGAATGAAAGAGGAAGAGATATGGGAGCGGGTCGAATATTATGAACTCCATTTAGAAAGAAAGCCCTATTATCTGGTAAAATTCCTGGCTGACAGGCTGGAAGCAGCAGACGGAGAGTACGGGAATCTGGAGATTATCAGGCAGTATCAGCATTTCATGATTCTGGATCAGTTTCAGACAATAGGAAAAATCGAAGTTTTCCTGAATCATGGTATCTGGTATGCCATCCTGCAGGATGTCGATGATGTGGAGGTCTTGGAAAACACATCCCAGCAACTGTCCGCAGAGTATGCAGAGAATATGGGCGCCGTTTTGCACATAGCGCTGAGTGCGCAGCATCATTTGCTGGAAGATGCGGGGCAGGCAAAAGAGGAATGCGAGGTGGCAGCCCAATATCTCCTGGCCAATACCGGGGAGACCTTCGCATTATACGATGGAATTGCTGCAATACCCATTAAGCATTCCCAGATTGAGTACCGGTCATTGGAAAATCTATATCTGAAGCTCCATCTGATGCTGGAAGAAGAAGTGATAACCGCACTGGAAGATATGTTTCGGGAGTTAGAGCGCAGAAATGCCGTCTACGCGTTGTATCAGAGTATATGTATCCAGGTACTGCTGGAACTTTACAGTATGGCATCCCAATTTCATAAATGTGAGTTAGAAAAAAAGATTCTGCAGAGGCTGGCGGAAATAAACCAGAGCGATTCATGCAGCCTTTTGTGTGAAAAAATGAAAAACATCATCGCCCAGGCACTGGCAGAGTTTAAAACAGAAAGTGATAAAAGCAGCAGCCGGGCTGTAAAAGATGCAATAGAATACGTAGAGGAGCACCTCGGAGAAAAGATATCTCTACAAGAGGTCGCCGACTATGTTAATTTGAGTAAGAATTATTTTTGTAATCTCTTTAAAAAAGAGAAAAAGGAAACCTTTGTGAACTACCTTACCAGAATGAGGATGAACAAGGCAAAATATTATTTGAAGAACTCGGATTTCAAAGTGTTTGAGATCGCAGAGCTGGTGGGGTATGAAGATTATATCTACTTTGCTCAGATGTTTAAAAAGGCCGTGGGGATATCGGCGGGGGAATATAGGGCGGTGTATCGGGATTTAGCGACGAGCTTTAGCCTCGGCGCGGATGGGGGCGCTCCATAAAGGGATAGCCGAAAACCTCCCGGAGAACATCCATGTCCTTTCAAAAACGCGGCCGCGGACCTAAGAAATTCTAGGCGGGAAACAGCCCTGAAAATGGAGCACCACTGACACATCACGAGAAATCCGATGATTTCTCGCGCTGGGTCAGCTGATTTTTGGATTCGGAATCTAAAAATCTCTCCATTTTCAGGGCTGTTTCCCACCAAGAATTTCTTAGGTCCGCTTTGAGCGTTTTTGAAAGGACATGGATGTTCTCCGGGAGGCTTTCAGCTATCCCTTCATGGAGCTGGCGCATCCAACCGGCAGGAAAAAGCTCGTTTCTAAGGAGAGGCCTCAAGCGGGGGCAGCGTATGGCATTGAATTGGTGGGACTTTTATGTCCCCAGTAGGTGTACATAAGCAATGGGATACGGTTCCAGTATCAAAATAATTCAACACATCTTGAAGATGAAAAGATACGCATAGCCAATCCACATCCGCTGCCTTGGTTCTGGATCCCACCCGGTAGGCAAAGACTCGTTCCTAAGGTGGAGCCCGAGACGGGGGAGGCGGATGGAATTGGCTATGCGTATCATGCATCTTGATTAAATGGATTTTAAGGCTTTTATGTATGGGAGCTTTGGGACTGTTTTTGAAGAAATCTATTTATTTAGTAACGATTATCGTGTGTAACTCCATATGTTTTTTTTATTAATGAACCATACAATTTTTTAAATCCAGTATATTTACGGGTAACAAGGCGATCTAACACTTACACCTATATAAACGAATCACCAATTCTGTTCCATCCGTTGCTACCGTACGAGGGCCCCTCCGGGGAATGAGCTCTTAACTACCGTTTGGATGCAACAGCGAATGACGAGGTGAGTCCGTCATCCGTCAACGAGTCTAAAGCTCGTTAACTAACTCCCGATTTAACAAGACATTATAAATAGTAAGAAAACTAATATTACCTTAATATTCATAATTTTACTATGAATATAAGAATGATAAGATGTACATAGTTCGTAACAACAAACAATAAATGGAGGGAAAGCTATGAAAAAGAAAATGATCAGTGCTGTATTAGCTCTTGTAATGCTCGGCTCACTGACGGCCTGCGGCAGCACAGGCAAGGAGGAAGATGCAGCAACGGATGGTGCAAAGGCAGACGAGCCGGTCAAGTTAAAAATCCTGACGGAGTTTGATCCGCAGACTCTCGGAGAGGAATATCTGGCTACTTTTGATGAGGTGGCGGATGAACTGGGATATGAGATCGATGTAGAACGGGTAGACACTGAGACTTATAAAACGAAAATCCGCGTTGCACTTCAGGGAAATGAACTTCCGGATGTCTTTTTTACATGGGGGGATTCTTATACACAGCCATTCCTGGATGCAGACGCGCTTTATCCGATTGATGATGCGCTGCAGGAATTTGATGCGAAGCTTTATCCGACCTATGCAGTACCTTATGAAGATGGGCATATGTATACAGTTCCTCACCAGGCCAATGGTACTTACATGACGTTTTATAATAAAAAGGTTTTTGAAAAGCTGGGCATGGATGTGCCAACTAACTGGGATGAGCTTTTAGCAGTTGTGGATAAATGTAATGAGCAGGGGATCTATGCCCTGGGGCTTGGTAATAAAGACCGCTGGGAGGGAGACCTGTTCTACAATGAAATGGTGCTCAGGGAAGATACGGACGCCTATAACAGGGCCATGGACGGCGACGGTGCATTTACGGATGAAGCATTCAAAAATGCAGCCGAAAAAGTAGAAACTCTGGTTCAAAAGGGTGCATTTCAGAAGGGGTATATGCAGGCTACGACTTCAGAGGTCATTGAGATGTTCAGGGCAGATCAGATTGCTATGTATCCGGTTGGTTCCTGGATGCTTTCCACTATGATCGCGGGTGATTTGGCCGAGAAAACGGGATATATGATGTTTCCGGCAACGGGGGCGGCGGAAGAAGTTGAGACCGCTACGACCTGTATGTCAGGCAATCTGCCTCAGGGGCTGGTAGCTTCGGCAAGCAGCCAGTTTCCGGAGGAAGCAGCCAGGTTTATTGTACGGTATGGACAGAAAATAAATGACATCAATGTGAAAAAAGGCAATATTGGATTTATGGAAACGGATGTAAAGCCGGAAGGCGAAGTCCATGAAATTCTGAAGCAGTATGAAGAGGATTTCAAAAACTATAAAATCATGCAGACCTGGTGGTTCAGCCTGGTAGATGCGAAGATTGGTGAACCTATGCGTGACCTGTCACACCAACAGTTCGCGGGGCAGATTGAAGTTGATGATTTTCTGAAAGAATTAAATACGATCATGAAACAATGACAATAGGAATACCGGCAGGCAGACAGCTGTGCAGCCTGCCGGATTTTCATGACAGAGACAGGAAGGGCGGTTTTACCATGCAGAAAATGCTGTCAAACAAAAAATATATTATTCTTTTCGTATTGCCCGGGCTGGTGATCTATCTGGCAATGTTTATATTTCCTATTATTTATACCGCGGGTTTGAGCTTTACAGACTGGGAGGGAATCGGCGCAAAAGAATTTGTAGGGCTTGAAAATTATATAAAGCTTATAAGCTCCGATTCTGTGTTCCATACAGGAGTCAAAAATACGCTGGTTATCCTGGTGGTAGCCGTCATAGGGCAGCTCTTGCCGGCCATGCTGTTTGCAGTGCTGCTCTGGAAATTTACAAAGGGAACACGGTTTTTCAGGAATGCCTACTTTATTCCTGTGATTCTCTCAACCGCAGCAATTTCTCTCTTATGGCAGAAAATTTACGATCCCAATTATGGAGTACTTAATGATATCCTGACGCGCCTTGGGATGTCCGGATTGTGCAGAGGGTGGCTTACGGAGGAGAAGACGGCATTGATCGCTGTAATCATCCCGATTATATGGCAGTACATAGGATATCATCTGATCATTATCTATGCAGGGCTGAAGGGAATCCCCGAACAGTATGAGGAAGCTGCAAAGATAGACGGCGCAAGTGGGTTCAAAGCTTTTTTCTATGTGACACTGCCCTTGCTGAGAGATATTATTAAAATTTGTGTCGTTCTGGCTACTGTGGGCGGATTAAAGATATTTGACAATATCTATATCATGACAGGAGGAGGACCTTATAACCTTACGACAACCATTGCGATACAAATGTACAAAGAATCCTTTCTGAAGATGCAGTTTGGATATGGCAGTGCCATAGCGGTTCTGTTGTCGGTCATCTGCATTGCCGCATTTCTGATCATCAATAAAGTGATGACGAAAGAAGCAGTGGAATATTAGGGAGGAAGATTATGAAGAAAAAGACTTGTAAAATATTAGCGTATGCGGCTATGCTGCTCTTTGCACTGATCCAGATTTTCCCGTTTTTATGGCTGGTTAACTTTTCACTGAAAGGAACTGCCCAGATATTTACGGAAAGTTCCCTATCACTGCCAAACCCGGTCATATGGAACAATTATCAGGAGGCCTGGTTTAAAGGAAATGTAGCAAAATACTTTATGAACAGTGTTCTCGTATCAGCAGTCAGTGTGGGAGGAATTCTGCTGATTGCAGGCATGATGGCATATGCAATAACCAGGCTTACGTGGAAATGGAAAAAAGGGACTTTTAACCTGCTGATGCTGGGTATGATGATCCCTATCCACGCAACGCTGATCCCGCTGTTTATTGTGTTAAAGAAGATGCATTTACTGAGTACACATATGGGGATTATCCTGCCATATATTGCGACGGGACTGCCCCTTGCGGTATTTATCTATTCTAATTTTATCAGAAGCATCCCATTTGAGATGGAGTCTGCAGCGGCAATTGACGGATGCTCTGTTACTAAAATGTATTTTAAGATTATTCTGCCGATTCTGAAACCCGCTACAGCCACAATAGCGATATTCTCATTTATGAGCATATGGAATGAATTTATCATGGCATCTACTTTCTTGCAGAATCAAAGCCTTAATACACTTCCTGTCGGCCTTATGGCATTTAAGGGCCAGTATCTGACTGACTGGGGGCCATTGGGAGCAGCTATAGTCATTGCAAGCATTCCGATTCTTTTGTTCTATTTTATATTCAGCGAACAGGTTGAGAAAAGCTTTGCGGCTGGTGCAGCTTTGAAGTAAACATTTTCGTAACTGTTCATAGTTCTGAACAGTTACACATTTTCAAAATAAATGAAGAGGTGAAAGTTATGAAAAATCCAATTATCCGCGGATTTCATCCGGATCCGTCCATCATAAGGGTAAAGGAAGACTACTATATTGCAACTTCGACTTTTGAATGGTTTCCGGGAGTGTGCCTGTATCATTCCAGGGATCTGGAACATTGGGAACAGCTGCCGTCGCCGCTGAACAGGGCAGCCCAGCTGGAGATGAAAGGCAATAAGAGTTCTGCCGGAGTCTATGCGCCCTGCCTGTCCTATGACAATGGAATATACTACCTGGTATACACAGATACTAAAAATCATTCAGGGCTGTTCTGGGACTGTCATAATTATCTGGTTACGGCACAAGATCCGGCGGGAGAATGGTCAGATCCGGTAGAGCTGAACTCATCGGGATTCGACCCATCGCTGTTCCACGACAAAGATGGCCGGAAGTGGCTGGTGAACATGACATTTGACTATAGAAAAGGGGATATTCAGAAAAATTATCCGCTGTGGTCGGGTATTATGCTGCAGGAATACGATCCGGTAAGCAGGAAGCTGGTCGGGAAGTCTGAAATTATATTCAATGGTACGGAGATCGGGACAGTAGAGGGGCCGCATCTGTATTACAGGGATGGCTTTTACTATCTGCTGTGTGCGGAAGGCGGTACGTTTGAGGGGCATGCAGTGACAATGGCCCGTTCCCAAAATATATGGGGCCCCTATGAGACGAATCCTGAGAACCCTATTTTATCCTCAAGAAATGACTGTACACTAAAATTGCAGCGTGCGGGCCATGCAGATATTGTAGAAGCCCACAATGGAAAATGGTATATGGTATATTTATGCAGCCGGCCGCTGCCGTCCAGAGGCGGAAGTATCATGGGGCGTGAAACTGCGATACAGGAGGTCCGATGGAATCAGGCAGGATGGCTTGAGACTGTAAACGGTACAGGGACACCCGATGAAAACTTTGAGAGTGGTTTTGAAGTAGCGGCCTACGAGCGGTTAGAGTTCTGGGACTTTAATACAAAAGAACTGCCGATCGGATTTCAGACTCTGCGTATTCCCATGAAAGAGTATATTAGGCTGGATGAACGGCCGGGGTATCTGCGTTTATACGGAAGAGAAGCATTAAGCTCGGACCATACAAATGTAATGGCTGCCAGGCGTCAGGAAGAGTTCTGCTTTACGGCTGAAACAAAAATGGAGTTTAAGCCGCTGAATTATTTCCAAATGGCCGGGATCACCTATTTCTATGATACAATCAATCATTTTTATCTGTACATATCTGCAGATGATGAAGGAAAACGGGTAATCAATCTTTATCATAATGATATGGGTAACTATCATTTCCCAATGGGAAGAGAAGGAATTCCGATATCGGATGAGGGCGCTGTCTGGCTCAAAATGGATGTACATTATGATAGAATTTCCTTTTTCTGGTCATTGGATGGAGAGAAGTATATACAGTCTGCCAGAAGCCTCTACTGTGGTGACATGACCGATGAGGCTTATCGCAGGATATCTCAGGAGCGGTTTACTGGAAGCTTCGCGGGAATAGCCTGTCAGAATTTATTTGGGGGGGACTGCTATGCAGACTTTGATTGGTTTCAGATGAAGTATAGTTAAAATGCTAGTTCTCTGTTCTGGAAATCATTCAAGGCGTTAGGATTAAAATCCAAGAATTCTTCATATTCAAGGCCACATTTTTAAAAATAAGGGGGTGTCGGTTAATACCGATTTTTAACCTCTGACAGCCAGTGAGGAGACAATCCCATAGAATCCGGGCTTTTTTTAAGCCGGGATTCTATGTGGGATTGTCTCCTCCTTTTTGCAACTTTTATTTTAGGGCGCAAAACCCCCTTGTCTGGATTTTTTGAAGCACATCTTCTGCTAAGCTGCTTTCTGCTCCTTTTTCCCTTCGTACTTTTCGATCTCATGATGTAAGAACCGATGGTATTTCATGATGTTCCGTCCAATCGCATACAGCATGAACTCTTTATAAATTTTCTCCTCTAACCGGTAGTTGAACCGCCGGAAGCTTTCGTTTTCCTTGATATCTCCAAAGTGTCCTTCTGTCTGGATCGAACGGATCTGCCGTTTCAAAATCCCTTCCTCACTCTGGATATTTGCGTTGGATTCTTCCCGCAGTTCTTCCCAGCGTTCGTTGATCTTCATGACTTTATTCCGGTCTGGATTCTTTTGGGCATCGTATTTATAAAGACATTTGGATTTATGCTCACAGCCGCCGCAGTCCGCACAGCCATATACCTCTACCGTCTGGGTATAACCCTCCTGCTCTTTGCTTTCCGTCCGGATATGGCGCAGCTCTCTTCCATCATGGCAGATGTAATAGCGCTCATCCTCAAAGACGGCGTATGTCATGTTGTAATACTTCCCGATATCTTCTTCATAAGCCCGGGGGTTCCGCTTCTCATGGTCCTGAAGCTTGATATAGCTTCGGATCCCGTTCTCTTTGAGATACAGCAGATTCTTTTCACTGCAGTAGCCGCTGTCGGCAGTCACCTCATCCAGAGTATCCCCAAACGCATTCTGGTGCTTTTTCAAAACGGGGATCAGCGTATTATAGTCTGTCCGGTCATTACTCACATATCCGTGGACTATAAAGTAATTCTCTACTGCGATCTGGGCATTGTATGCCGGCTTTAGCTGCCCGTTCAGCATATGGTCCTCTTTCATCCGCATGAATGTTGCTTCCAGGTCCGTCTTTGAATAGCTGTTCCGGTCTTTTCCCATGTTCTCAAAGCATTCCTTATACCCCATCAGGCGGTTTCCGCATTCTTCCAGCTCCTCATAGAGTTTCTGGATCTCCGGCTTATGTTTCCCTTTTCCGAAAACGAATTCGATCCCTTCCCCTTGCGCAATACACATCAGGTTTTTTTGCAGCTTCAGGATCTCAAGGGGAGAACAGTGATCGATCTCAATGATGGTGTTATTGGGGATCTTTTTATGCTTTGTCAGTTTCCGTTTCCTGTTTTCTTCGATGGCCTTCCTGACTTTGTCCATTCCTTCGATCAAGAACATATGGGCATCCCCGAGATTGTATTTCGTCCCATATCCATTCTCCAGCAGGAATGCGTTGTACTTTGCATAAAGGGCATCGATGGCATCCAGCAGGCCGGCAAGATGATAGTTGAGGCTGCCACGCCAGACGAACGTGTATCTGTTTGCGTTGGCTTCAAGCTTTGTCCCGTCAATGTAAAGCTCTTTCAGTGTGATAAGCCCTTCCTTCTCCAGGCGGCGCATGAACTGGTAATTCAGTTCATCCAGGACTTCTCCCGTCAGCTTTTTCCCTTTAAAATCGTAAAAAACATCCCGCTGGGGCTTCTGCCCTTTGGTCAGCCAGATAAAAGCAAGATCCCTCTGGCATAAGTCTACAATACGGTCAACAGCCCTTACCCCGCGCATGTTCGCGTAGGTAACAACAGAATACAGCATGATTGGGTTAAACCCGGTTCTTCCCTTATCTGAATAACAGGCCAGCAGGCCTGAAAAATCTAACTCCTCCAATACCTTTTTCAGGGTATAGACTGGATCGTCGTCGGGTAGACTCAATTCGAAGAAACTGAAGTTGATTTTCTGTTGCCCAATTTCAAAAAAGTTGTTATAATAATCTTGTTTTTGCATAGTTCCATTATAACATGGAACGGAGAGAAAGATGGTTGTCGTTAGCCATCTTTTTTCTTTTTGAGGGAATATTTCAGGGGCCGGTGTGACTCGCTTGAGTCACACCGGCCCCTTTCTGGGACTATCTATTTCCCGACAGCCCCTTATTTTTTACTTATAAACAGAAATCTAATTTCCTGCAGAGTATGCTACTGATAAAACAAACAGAGAATAAAACTAATAAAAACAGATAAAAATAGAGAAAAATAGAAAGTAATAGAGAAAAAATAGAAAAAATTCTCCGCTAAGCTTGACTTTTTTCTCCGAGTTGATATAATATAGCTATATCAAGAAGAAAATTTGATTCATTTGTAAGTCTGCATGACTTTAGGAGGATAAATATGGGCACTATAAAAGATGTAGCGAAAAAAGCCGGAGTCTCGGTATCTACCGTTTATAAGGTTTTTAATGAAAACTACAGTACCCGCCCGGGAATAAAAGAGCGTGTACTGGAGGCCTGCAAGGAAGTGAATTATACGCACCATGCAGTAGTCCGCAACCGTAAGCTGTTAGGATTAATGTTCAGCGAGGCGAAGAATCCATTTACCAATGACCTGATCCAGATGATCATTGAAGAATTGGGAAGCGAATATGAAATCGTTGTATTATTCAGCAACGAAGATACAGACAGAGAAGAGCAGAATGTGGCCTGCCTGGAGCGCCTGGGGGTTGATGCATTAATCTTCGCAGCCGTGTCAAACTATAACTATCCGGAGATCGAAAAAATGATTGAGGATGGCAAGCCGGTTATCCAGATTTTTATGTGTACCCACCAAGGTGCAGATACCATTCTTTTTGACGATGAGCTGGGAACATACCGGGCAATAAAATACCTGCTGCAGAACGGGCATAGAGATATTCTGATGCTTTACAAATACCGGGAAGATTTTCCGCAAAGAGGCGACGGCTACAGACGGGCCTTTGAAGAGGCAGGGCTGGAAGTCGATTCCCGTTTCTTATATGATATTCCCTATAATGACAGTATCAGGGGAATGATACAAAACCATATTCAGGAATTGCAGCCTACTGCCATTTTAGCAGTGAATGAAATAATTGCTACGGCTGCAGTGGCGGCGATTACAGAAATGAAACTGTCTTTTCCAGAGGACATCAGTCTGATTATTTATGATGATTTACCCTGGGCGGCAGCCTCGGGAATCACCACGATTGGGCATGCTTTCGATTCTGCAGGGTCGCTCTGTAAAAATATCCTGTCGAACTCAGGAAGTGCCGGTAAACCTCATGAGCCGGTCCGGCTGGTGATTGATCCAATGCTCATTGTACGTGATTCCGTAAAAATCTTAGATTCTAAATAGATGAAATAAGGGCCCAAACCAGTTATTAAGTCATTGCATCCGGAGGCGATGGTTAATAATAAATATAAACAAGTATAACCATGTTTAAAAGGTGAGGAGAAAAGCATGAAAAAACGTGTAATTAGTGTATTAGTCATGAGCGCGTTGCTGCTGGGATTAACAGCGTGCGGCAGCTCTGGTAATTCTGCAGATAAGAAAGAAGATAAGAATGCGGGTAATGGTAAAATAACATTTACGTTTGCAGAGCATGTGGCGAACATCGAAGAACAGGCGCCCCAGGTATATACTGTCGTTCAGGAGTTTATGAAACAGAATCCGGATATTGTGATAGACATGACTGGTTCAGCCCAGGATGAACACACTCAGAAGATCAAATTAGCGTCACAGTCGAATACTCTGCCGGATCTGTTCTATTCACTAAAGGGGGATGCCGATGCTATGGCTGAGGCAGGGCTGCTTGCTGATATTTCCGCAGATATTACAGATGATCAAGAATTTGTGGATGGTTTTCTGCCGGGAATGCTGGATGTAATGGAGATGGATGGAGCCATTTATGGGCTGCCTGCAGAGATTTTCTGCAATGGGATCTGGTATAATAAGGCGCTTTTTGAAGAATGCGGATTGGAAATACCCGTGACATATGATGATCTGATACATTGCGCTGAAGTATTTAATGAAAAGGGAATTGTCCCTATGGCACGTGGCACTAAGGATGTCTGGAGCAGCTGGTCGTTAATGACAATGCATGCCAGATACGGATTTTTTGACCATATAGATGGTATTTTCAAGGGTACGGACAACTGGCAGAACGACGATTATCTGCTGTTCTATGAAAAACTGCAGGATATGTCAGAAAAAGGGATGTTTCCGGATAATGCTGCTTCTCTTGGTTATTGGGAAGCGACCGAGATGTTCCTTGGAGGAAAGGCTGCTATGTTTGACAGCGGGGCCTGGGATACCAAAAAGTTTGATGAAAGTGAATTGAAAGAAGACATCGGCTTCTGGTGGGGACCGACTTTCAGCGATGGTATCGGCAACCAGGAACTGTCTATGAAAGCGCCTTCTCATCCATATTGTGTTTCTGCTAAAACGAAAGAAGAAGAACCGGAAAAATATCAGGCAATCATCAAGTTCCTTAAGTTTTATTATGGACCTGAGGGGACTGCCATCATTGCCAGGGATAACCAGAGCGTGCCGGTGACCAGATATGAAGGTGAAATTGATGCAGAATCTTACCCGGTGTTTGCGAAAGTCATGGAGCGTATGAATGATGATTGGGAAAGTCCCGAGACCTGCCCCAATATGACTTTGCCCGGACAGTTTGAGACCACCTATTTTGAAAGCATGGCAGGAGTCATCAACGGTATCTATACGCCCGAAGAAGCGCTCCGGTATATGGATGAACAAACTGAAGCCCAGGGGCTGATCCAATAAAGCAGACTGCTCGCCTGATGCCGCTTGGCGCAGGCGAGTTTTTCAATCAAACCGGAAATACATTTTCTTTTAGAGAGAGGTGATCTTAATGCACTGGCTGAGTAAAAGAAGTACGAAAATTATTATGGTGCTGCCGGCTCTGATTTTATTTGTGGGATTTGTGATTATACCTATTTTTATTAGTGTTTATTATAGTGTTACGGATTTTACAGGTATCGGAGAGGCACACTTTATAGGCTTGAAAAATTATCGGGTATTATTTCATGATAAGTTCTTTTTTATCGCCCTGAAAAATACATTTATCATTTTGATTTGTATAACAATCACAGTCTTACCTATATCTTTTCTTGTGGCTTTACTGTTGGAAAAATCATTCAAGGGAAGCGGAATCATTCAATCCATGATCTTTGCGCCAAATGTAGTAGCCCCAATCCTGGTAGGCTTAATATGGCTGTTTATTTTAGACCCCAAAATGGGACTGATTAACGCGGTCCTGAATGGAATTGGGCTGGAAGGATGGCAGCAGCAATGGATCGGTGGGCAGACGCTGACGCCTTATGCGGTAGCATTCGTCTATTTGTGGCAGGTTCTGGGGTTTTATACAACCATAAATATGGCGGGACTGCGCAGCATACCTTCGGATATTTACGAGGCATCTCAGATCGACGGAGCAAACCGGGTCCAGCAGGTTTGGCGGATTACGATTCCCATGATGAAGAATACCATTGTGATCAATACAGTTTTGATTATTACCGGTGGGTTTAAAATATTTGAGACAGTTCAACAGCTGACAAATGGCGGGCCTAATCATGTATCGGACGTGCTGGTTACTTATATGTACCACACCACGTTTACAACCTCACGTTATGGATATGGTATGGCCATTGCCACAGTTTCTTTTATATTTTGTCTGATCTTTTCGATCATATATCTGACCAAAGTGAATAAGTCGATGCATCAGGAGGAGGGATAGATGATGTCAAAAACACGCAGATGGCCAAAAGCCCTGAGCCGTATCGTGCTGATTGTGATCACGGCATTCACCGCATTTCCGTTTCTGTGGCTCTTTGTTCTTTCCTTTAAGACGGATACGGAGATCCTGAACAGCCCGTTTTCTCTGCCGGAATGTATAAGTTTTTCGAATTATGAGCGGGCGCTTCATACGCTGCCCCTGATAAAGATGTTCGGAAATACTCTTTTTGTAGCAGTTTTTGCCCTGGCGATCAGCTTGGTCTGCACCTTTATGCTGTCTTATGCTATTACACGCCTACAGTTTAAATCAAAGCGTTTACAAAATGGTCTTTATCTGCTATTTGTGGCAGGCCTTACGATACCCCCTTATATTGTGATTTTCCCTACTTACCGTATGATTGTTTCCATGGGACTGCTGGGAAACAGGGCGTCTTTGATCCTGCCGCTGGCGGCAACGACGATGGCCCTGGGCGTTCTTTTAATGGTCGGGTTTCTCAGGGATTTTCCAAAAGAAATTGAAGAGGCGGCAATCATCGATGGCTGTAATATCTATCAGATGTGTACAAGAGTTGTGCTTCCGGTTATTAAACCGGTACTTGCTACGGTTATTATTTTTAATGTTTTGTACTTTTGGAATGAATACCCTATATCGTCGGTTCTGGTCAATGACCCCAAAATGATGACAATATCCCTGGGAGCTTCTATGTTCAGAGGGCGGTATAGCATGGACTACAGCGGAATGATCGCAGCCACGGTGATTATTATAATCCCGCAGCTTCTGTTTTATCTGCTTTTCCAGAAACATATTGTGGAAGGAATGACCGCCGGGGCTGTGAAAGGATAAGCGCGCCCGGACGATATTTAATAAAAACGAAATATAAGGAGATTATTCATGAAACATTTAATATATCCCACAGAAGAGCTATTCTGTGACAATGAACAAAAAAAGTACCCCGGAACCGCAGGATGTGTAGATTTTCTTTTAGGCGGAATCGGAACCGGCAATGTATCTTTGGGGGCAAGAGGTAATTTAACAACCTGGCAGATATTTAATCAACCGGGACAGCTCAACAGAATGCCGTATACTTTTTTTTCCATATGGGCAAAACCCGAACATGGGGAGGCAGTTGCAAGAGTATTGGAAAGCAGGCTGAATCCCCCGTTTGATAAATCTCAGGGCTTCTTCCGAAACGAAATGGCCGGTTTACCACGCTTTGACAGCGCAGATATGGGCTCAGAATATCCATTTGTTAACTTTAAGTTTACGGACGATCAGATGCCGGTTCAGGTGAGCTTAGAAGCATTTACGCCATTCATCCCGTTGAATGCGGATGATTCAGGAATACCGGGGGCGTATTTACAATACAAAGTAAAGAATCCGGGAAGAGAAAAGGTGGAAGTGTCGATTGCCGGTTCGATGAACAATGCCGTGGGTTTTGAAGGGTATAATAATTTTTCTTTTATGCAGCATGCAGGTGAAAGAGTAAACAGATACCGTGATGATAGCGGAGTCAGAGGGATTACATATACGGGAAGGGGCTTTTCCGACCAGCATATTACCTGGGGGGATATGGCTCTTACGACCACAGCGCCCGCAGAAAATATAACAGCAAAACCCGTTTGGTATCAGGGGCAGTGGACAGATGGGGGCGAGGATTTCTGGCAGGATTTTTCTGCTGACGGCAGGCTGGATGAGGCCAGCATTTATGAACAGGTAGGCAGTACCTGGGCAGAAAATTCGGATTTCAGCTTTCTTCATTTTACAGACAAAATTGGTTCTTTAAGCGTTACTCACAGTCTGGAACCGGGGGAAGAGAAGACCTTTACATTTATTCTGACCTGGTATTTTCCAAACCGTCCGAAAATGTGGATTGAACTCGACAAGGACAGAGACGATATCAATGCCGGCAATTACCAGGTGACAAAAAATTATTATGCAACCCTTTTTACAGATGCATGGGAGGCAGCTGCTTATCTGGGCAATGAAAGAGAGCGTCTGTACCGTGAGAGCAAGGCATTTTCTAATGCATTTTTCAGCACCACGTTACCGGGATATGTTTTAGAGGCAGCAGCCGATAATATAACGGTTATGCGCAGCCCCACCTGTTTCAGGATTGAGAATGGCGACTTTCTTGGCTGGGAAGGCGTTGATAATGATTTGGGCTGCGGTCCGGGAAATTGCACTCATGTCTGGAATTACGCCCAAAGTGTGGCGGTACTATTCCCGGAGTTGGAACGAACCATGCGCAGGATTGAGCTGGCCGATGAAATAAGAGAGGATGGTTACATGCCTTTTCGGGCGTACACACCTTTTGATCTGCCCCAATGGGAAATGACGCCTTCGGCCGACGGACAATTGGGAAGCGTCGTGAGGCTGTACCGGGAATGGGTGATCAGCGGCGACGATGCGATTATCAGGGAATGCTGGCCGGGAGTTGAAAAAACCATGAGATATGCCGCGCAAATATGGGATCGTGACGGCGACGGTTTGTTAGAGGAGCCCCAGCATGTGACTTATGATACGGAACTGTATGGAATATCCAGTATGACCGGGAGCATTTATTTTGCGGCATTAACAGCGGCGGCTGAGATGGCGGAACATATGGGGCATGCAGGAGACGCTGAGAAATACAGGGAATTGGCGCAAAATGGCAGGAAAAAACTGGACGAAATAAGCTGGAACGGCGAATTTTATGAGCAGATTGTAGACGACGTGAATGCGTATCGTTATCAGTATGGGAAAGGGTGCCTTTCCGATCAGCTGCTTGGACAGTTTATGGCCTTTAATGCACAGCTGGGTTACGTGATGTCTGAAGAACATGTAAAAAAGGCTGCAGCATCCATCTTCAAGTACAATTTTGTTGAACGTGCAAAAGAGAATGTTCATGCGGAGAGGGCGTTTATTTTAAATGACGAAAAAGGCCTGACGCCCTGTACCTGGCCGAATGGCGGCCGTCCGGTATTTCCCTTTGTCTACTATGGCGAGGTCTGGACTGGAATTGAATATGAAGCAGCGGCGCTGCTGGCAAGAACGGGCCAGGTCGAAGAAGCCCTGACCATCGTGAAGGCGATCCGCGACCGGCATGACGGCTTCAAACGGAACCCCTTTAGTGAGAATGAATCAGGATATTACTATACAAGGTCCATGGCGTCATGGTCAGTATATGAAGCATTGTTGGGCTATGAGTATGACATGCGCAGCAACAGACAGACGTTTGCACCCAGACTTCATACGGATGACTTTACCGGATTCTGGTGTAATGGGAAAGCCTGGGGTATCTTCCGCCAGACAAAGACCCAGGACGGCAGCCTGATGCAGGAAGTGGAAGTCCTGTATGGCGATGAAGGAACTGTAAAGCGAGGTAAATAGTCATGAACAGACAAAATAAGGATTGGTGGAAGAGCGCCGTAGTTTACCAGGTATACCCCCGAAGCTTCCAGGATAGCAATGGAGATGGTATCGGTGATTTAAAAGGCGTGATCCGCAGGCTGGATTACTTGAGAACACTGGGGGTTGATATCATATGGTTAAGCCCGGTTTATACGTCGCCGAATGACGATAATGGGTATGATATATCAGACTATCGTGGGATTATGCCTGAATTTGGAACGATGGAAGACTTTGATCTATTGCTGCAGGAAATTCATAACAGGGATATGAAATTAGTGATGGATATGGTTGTTAATCATACGTCGGATGAACATGCATGGTTTCAGGAAGCAAAAAGTTCAAAAACCAGCGCATTTAGAGATTATTATATCTGGAGAAAAGGGAAAGAAGGCATGCCTCCCAATAACTGGCTGTCAATGTTTGGGGGTACGGCCTGGGAATATGATGAAACAACGGAGGAATATTATTTACACCTGTTCGGGAAAAAACAGCCGGATCTGAACTGGGAAAATAAAAAGGTTCGAGACGAAGTCTACGATATCATGAAGTGGTGGGTGAATAAAGGCGTAGATGGGTTCCGGATGGATGTAATCAATTTTATTTCAAAAGTTCCGGGCCTTCCGGAAGGCATTGATGGAAATGGAAAGCCTTACTATGAGAATGGCCCCAGGATTCATGAGTATCTGCATGAGATGAATGGGGAAGTAGCCGAAAACAACTGTCTGGTTATGATTGGAGAAATGCCGGATGTGCATACGGAAGATGCCTTGTTATATACAGATCCCAACAGAAATGAACTTGATATGGTTTTCTCTTTTGAGCATGTGGAAGTGGGGTATGGCAAGTATGGGAAATGGTCGGTCAGACCCTGGGCACTCACAGAGTTAAAAGAAATTTTAGGCAAATGGCAGGATGAGTTAAATGAAAAAGGGTGGAACAGCCTGTATTGGTCCAATCACGACCAGCCGAGGGCCGTATCCAGATTTGGAGATGACAGAGAGCAATACCGGGTAATCTCAGCCAAAATGTTAGCCGTATGCCTTCATATGATGAAAGGAACACCGTTTATCTACCAGGGCGAAGAACTTGGGATGACAAACACCAGATTTGCATCGATTCACGATCACCGGGATATCGAGATCCTGACGGAATATAAAGAATACTGTAAGAAAGGGATCATTCCGGAAGATGAATTTATGAATGCCGCCTATGAACATGGACGCGATAATGCCAGAGTTCCGGTTGCCTGGGACGATACGGCAAATGGCGGTTTCACGGACGGAGAACCCTGGATCAAGGTGAGCGGTCAGTATAAAACTATAAACGCACGGAACAATCTGGAGGACCCGGATTCTGTGTTTTACTTCTATAAAAAACTGATTGAGCTGAGGCATCATGAGAAGATCATGGTACATGGTGATTTTCGAATGCTTTGTCGGGAGGACGAGGACATTTTTGCTTATACGCGGCGTCTGGACAAGAAGATCTGGCTTATTGTATGTAATTTTACCTGCGAAAGTAAGCGGTTTACGGTACCGTTAGAGCATATAAATGAGGCCAGGCTAATTATTGCTAATTATACAGATTTTAAAGTGCAGCTGCCTGAAATCAAATTACGTCCTTATGAAGCAGTCGTATTGGAGATGCATAATAATTAAAAGGAAAGGTGTTTTTGTAGTGGTAAGGGCAGAGGGCGGCACATACTAAATGATCATGAGAGTGATCATGAGAGGCAGTATTGATAAAACAGCTAAAACTACTTGACATATTCTGGAATTTTAGCTATGATACAACTATAATCTAAAATTTCAGATGCATAATTGCAATGTGAGGTAATTTATGTTTAACAGAGTAAAATACAGCAGCTTAAACGAGTTGATTTATGACGAAATAAAGAGCAAGATTCTAACAAATGAGTTAAAACCAAACGAAAAGCTGGACATTGATTACTTGAGCACATCTCTGGGGGTCAGCCGCACACCCGTGACCAATGCCCTGAAGTCCCTGCAAAAGGACGGCTACGTAGTAATCAATCCCCGAAGCGGCAGTTATGTAAGAGAGTTGACAAAGGAAGAGCTGGAATATATTTTTGATTTCCGGGAGGTATTAGAAGCCCAGGTAATCCGGAAAGCCATTACCAAGCTGGATAAGAAGAAGCTAAAAGAATTCGGAGAAAAGTTCAGGCTTATCTTAAGCGTCTCTTCTGTGGAGGGGGACGAGCAGGTACTGGATGTCGTGGAGAAGTTTTTTGAGATCGAGATTAAATTCCACGAGCATTTAATCGACGCCTGTCCATCCATTATCGGAGCAGAGATCATGAATCTGGTGGATCTGACCAAGCGGATTCGTAAGCTCCATATCATTTATAAATTGCACAAGGCAGGCTGGGAGTGCTTTAAAGAAGAGATAGAAATACATGTCCGTTTAATTGAAACTTTGATCAATGAAGAGTTAGAAGATAGCATCCGGTGGATTTCCACGGATATACACCACACAAAAGAAGAGATTATGGATTGCTTTGACATTATTAATCAGTCATGAGGCAGTTGGTGCCGGCGTAAGATTGCCGGCGCCTTTCAAAAGGAAAAATGTGAAATTTTACATTTTAAAGATGGAGGGAAAATATGTACAGAATCGAAGCGGCCGGAGACAAAATACATTACATTGACGACGAAGAAAAAAGAGACGCATTTCTGCCTATGGAGAATTTCATGGGGATGTACGAAACCGGAAATCCTCCGTCCATTAAGGCAGAAGAAATCAAGAACGCCGTAATAAGCCCAGTGGGAAAGGGGGAACGTTTAAGGGATATTGTAAGCAGGAAGCAGGCGGAAACGGCGGCAGTTATTATATCGGACGCTACCCGCGGCGTACCAACGGAGCGGGTTGCACCGTATATCATTGAGGAGCTGACGGCGGCCGGTATGAAAAAGGAGAATATTGCATTTATTGTGGCTCTTGGTGTCCACAGGGATGCAACGGAGAGTGAAATGAAGGGATTCTTAGGCACTCTCATGGGAGAAATTGCGATTGAAAACCATGATGCTTTCGACGACAATAAGTTGGTATATCTTGGCATGACTTCCCGCCGTACACCAGTGAAGGTAAATAAGAAGGTGTACGAAAGCGACGTAGTGATCACGATCGGCAAGGTAGAACTGCATGATATGGCCGGATTTTCAGGGGGAAGAAAGTCCATACTGCCGGGTGTTGCTTCACAGGAGACGATTGTGATCAACCACAGGCCGGAGATGATGGTGCATCCCAAAAGCTATGCAGGCAATCTGGAGGGAAATCCCATTCACGAGGATATGCTCGAGGCCGCTAACATGTGTGGTGTGGACTATTCGGTGAATATCGTAATGAATCAGGAATATGAGGTTGCGGGAATCTTCTCAGGGGAACTGCAGGAATCACATGAGGCTGCGTCTGCCTTTTTAAAAGGGTTCTGTATGGTGGAGCTTCCGGCAAAGCCAGATATCTATGTGGTATGTCCCGGGCACCCCTTAAATATCGATATGTACCAGGGCGTTAAGCCGTTAATTGCCCTGCACAGATTGGCAGATGAGAATACTACGGTGATATTGTACGGCGATTTCAACGAGGGAATCAACGCTCCGGATTTTATTGAACCTTTCCGGGCCTATCCGGATCTGGAGGAACTGAAGGAATACGTCTGGAGCCACTATGAGATACAGATGGATCACATTGTTCCTATAAGAGAGATCCTGAAAAAGAAAACCAGAGTCATGGTTGTCTCAGAGAATGTATCGAAAGAAGACCTGGCAGCTATGCACATGGAGAAGTATGACACGCTTCAGGAAGCGATTGACACCGCGATAAAAGCGCATGAGGCAGCATGTCCGAAGGCTGCGTTTTGCCCCCAGAGTTATCGAAGTATTCTTACATTTTTAAACAACTGAGATATTTTAACTCAATCTAAAATGTTAGATATTAAATTACAGACGACAGGAGAGAATCAGGATGAATAAGGAAAGCGCATTATATGCAGTAATAGAGAAAGAATATCCGGAAGTAGATTACGGAAAAGGAATGTATATCTATGATAAACAGGGAAAAAGATACATGGACTGTGCAGCCGGAATCGGCGTGGTAAATATCGGACACGGGGTGAAAGATGTCATTGATAAGATGACAAGGCAGGCAGAGAAGATCAGTTTTGTCTACGGAGGCACATTTACCAGTGATGTCAGAAGGCGTTTGGCGGATAAGATTGTCTCGATTGCACCAAAAGGCATGGATAAAGTATTTTTTTGTTCGGGTGGTTCCGAAGCCATGGAGTCACTTATGAAGATTGCCCGGCAGTACCAGTTGGAAGCCGGAAGGCCAAAGAAAAATAAAATCATATCCCGGTGGCAGAGCTATCACGGCAATACTATGGGTACACTGGCTTTGGGCGGAAGGCCCTCCTGGCGTGAAAAATATGAGGATTTCTTTCCTAAAAATATTTCCCAGATTGCCCCATGCAATTGTTACCGTTGTCCTTATCGTTTAGAAGAGGAGAGCTGTTCCTGCCAGTGCGCCCAGGAACTGGAAAGAAAAATCAAATACGAAGGGCCGGATACGGTGGCAGCCTTTGTAATGGAGCCTATTACAGGAACCACTGCGGCAGCCATTACGCCGCCTCAAAAATATATGAAGAAAATCCGGGAAATCTGTGATAAGTATGAGGTGTTGTTCTGCGTAGATGAAGTAATTACCGGCTTTGGAAGAACCGGAAAGAATTTTGCAGTAGACCATTACCAGATAACCCCGGATCTGATCGGATTTGCCAAGGGGCTTGGCAGCGGCTATGTGCCCATAGGCGGCGTCATCGTACATAAGAAAATTGTAGACGTTATCGCGGCTGGTACAGGGGCCTTAACACACAGCTTTACTTTCTCGGGGAACCCGCTGGCATGTGCGGGGGCAGAGGCCGTACTAGATTACATCATGGAGCATGGCCTGATTGAACGAAGCCGGAAAATGGGAGAGATTTTTCTAGAAAAGCTGCAGCCATTGAAAAAATATCCGGTTGTGGGGGATATCCGGGGGATCGGCCTTTTACTTGGTGTAGAATTTGTAAAAGACTGCAATACAAAAGAGCCGCTGGATTTTAATTTTTCCGCGGAAATATCACAATATTGTTTTCAGCATGGAATTATGATAACGGGAGGTGTGACAGGAAGCGCTGATGGTATTTTAGGGGATGCACTGCAGATAGCCCCGCCGTTTATCATTAGTGAGGAAGAAATAAAACAGGTGGCTGCCATGCTGGAGCAGGCCATAGAAGAAACTATGAGAAAATATCAGTTATGAGCACGCTCGTTATAAGAAAAGAGGTGTAAAAAATGGATTTATTAAAATTAATGGAACAGATTGACAGGCAGGAGCTGACTGATTTTTTACAGATAGCAGTTCAGATACCCAGCCATATTGAGCTGGAAAGCCAGGAAAAAGAAATCGGGCAGTATATCGCCGGAAAACTGCTTGCCGAAGGAATTGAAACAGAACTCCAAGTTGTAGAAGGAGAACGGGCTAACGTGATTGCCACCATTCACGGAACCGGCGAGGGCAAAAGTGTTACCTTTAACGGCCATATAGACAGCATTCCTCCGATTGATATGGAAGATCCTTATTCGGGCAGAATCGTTGGGGATGACCTGTACGGCAGGGGGGCCTGCGATATGAAGGGCGGCATTATTGCTATGGCCTACGCGATGATAGCCATTAAAAGATCCGGCCTTATCCCAAAGGGGGATATCGTGCTGTCGGCTATGATCGGAGAGGAGTATGGTAGCGACGGCGCCACTTATTATGCAAAGCATACCAAGCTGACAGATTATGGGATCTGTGGGGAACCAACGGACATGAAGATTGGTTCTGCACAGAAAGGTCTTCACTGGTTCCAGTTTGATATCCCCGGCAGGCGGACCCATTCCAGTGTTTCATCTACGGGGATCAATGCATTGAAGCGTCTCAATGAGCTGATGACCTGCATCAATGAAGACATGGAACCAAAGCTGAAGGGAAGAACACATCCCCTTCTGGGACCGTCGCTGGTGAATCTGGGAAAAGCATGGGGCGGGGAACAGCCTAACGTGGTGCCGGGGGACGCTCATCTTCAGGTAGAAAGAAGATACATCCCCGGAGAGACCCTGGAGAGTGTAAAAGCGGAATTAGATGAGGCAGTAAAAAAATGCAATGATGGATACGGGGAAGAGTACGCTATTACCTACGAATCCATGCCCTACAGCCTGAAGGTAAGCAAAACGCCCATGGATATTCCCGAGGGGCATCCCATCGTGCAGGGGATGAAAAAAGCAGGCATGGAAGTGCTGGGAGAGGAGCCGGAGATCTTCGGCGTTCCCTTCTGGGGGGATGCAGGAGTCTTATATGATGCAGGGTGCGACTGTATACTGTTTGGACCGGGAAGCATAAAAGACGCCCATTCAAAATGCGAAAAAGTCAGCCTGAGCAACGTTTATCAAGCCGCAAAAATCTATGCGGCGCTGCCTTTTGTTTTGGAATAGTTCTTTGATTGAGTACTCTGATTAGGTGAGGAGGGAATTTATGTCAAGTAAGGATACAGCTGTAAAAGAGAAGAAAAAATTTTCGATGCCCCCGGCATTTGCCCTGCTGGTTGTTATGATTTTAATTGGCGTGATCGCCACTTGGATCCTGCCCGCAGGAGAATTTGACCGGGAAATGAATGATGCCGGGAAAACCCTGGTAGTAGCCGGTTCCTATCACGGAGTAGAGGCCAGCCCGGTAAGCGTGTGGGAAGGGTTTATGGCAATTCCGCAGGGGATGGTCAAATCGGCTACCATCATTTTTGGAGTTCTGCTTATTGGAGGTTCCTTTACCATCATCGTATCAACGGGTATGATTCAGTCAGCGCTGGGAAAAGTTGAAAAGGTATTTAAAGGCAGAGAACTGCTAATGATCCCTATCATCATGGCTGCCGCTTCCGTAATGTGCTGTTTCATCGGCCTGCTGGAGCTTTCCATGGTTATCATACCGATATTGATCCCCATATGTCTGATTCTGGGCTTTGACTCCCTGACAGCGATTGCCATGGCCCTGGTTTCCACGGCAGCCGGTTTCGGCGCCGCCGTGGCCAATCCTTTTACTGTAGTTGTGGCTCAGCCGATTGGGGAACTGCCTCTGTATTCCGGCGCGGGATACCGCACCATCTGTCTCATCGTGATTACTGCAATCGGGATCGCGTATGTCATGCGCCATGCCATAAAAGTTCGGAAAAAACCGGAGCTCAGCATAACTTATCAAACAGACATTGAACTGAGAAAAGAGTATGGGGTTGGTAAAAAGGTAGAAATGACCGGCCGCAGAAAGGTGGCTATGTTTGCCTTCTTAATCTGTTTTGCGATTCTGATTGTGGGAGCATTAAAATTCTCCTGGGGACTGATTGAGATTGGAACGATGTTCCTGATCACGGGTCTGCTTGTAGGTTTTATCTGTAAGCTGTCCCTGACGGAAATCTGTGATAAATTTTCAGAGGGGCTTTCCGCCTTTATCGGCGCTGCTTTAATCAGTGGTTTTGCCAGCGGTATAACAATTGTTTTGGAAAACGGAAAGATTATCGATACTATCATCAATGCGGTAGCACAGCTGGTTCAGGCTCTGCCCCCGTCAGTGGCCGCAGTAGGGATGCTGATTACGCAGCTGCTTTTTAACTTTATCGTACCTTCCGGGTCGGGACAGGCTTTGGTATCTATGCCTATCATGTTCCCACTGGCCGATCTGGTGGGCGTCAGCAGACAGGTAGCGGTTTTGGCCTTCCAGTTTGGAGATGGACTGTCCAATATTGTGTGGCCGACTCTGGGATATCTGTGGGTTTGTATTGCCTATGGTAAAATCAAATACGAACAGTGGTTTAAGTTTATTATTCCTTTGATCGGTATATGGTATTTGGCATGTATGATTCTTCTGGTAATTGCACAGGGAATCGGATGGTCTTAAAATTAAGGACGGATTTGCTTTTTATGCAAATCCGTCTATTTGAAAAGGGGGAGTACTATGCAGGAAAACAAACTGTTTTTCGGATGTGTGGCAGATGATTTCACCGGTGCCGCGGACGGGGCGTCGTTCCTTGTAAAAAGCGGTATTTCTACGGCACTGTATAATGGGATACCAAAGAATAATCTGAAAGATAAGAACGTACAGGGGACAGTTATTGCTCTTAAAACGAGAAATGTAAAAAAGGAGCAGGCGGTGGCTGAATCCCTCAAAGCCTTTGCGTGGCTGAAAGAACAGGGGGCCAGAATCTTTTACTTCAAATACTGTTCCACCTTTGATTCCACGGAGGAGGGAAATATTGGACCGGTAATCGATGCAGTTATGGAAAAAACGGGATTTTCCTATACGGTATTATGCCCTTCGCTGCCGGTAAACGGACGTACGCTTACGGAGGGCAGGCTCTATGTGAATGGGAAGCTTTTAGAAGAGAGCCACATGAAAAACCATCCGCTGACACCCATGAAGAAATCACGGCTGGGGGATCTCATGAAGTCCCAGGGGAAGTACTGCTGTATAGAAACAAGGACCCCCTTAACGGAAAAAGCGAAAAAAGAGATTTCCCGGGAAATTGATAAAAACGCGCATTGTTACGTGGTGCCGGATTATGAAACGGATGTTCAGGGCCAGCAGATTGCCAAAGACTTTCCAGGCATTGGATTTTACACCGGAGGCTCGGGGCTGATGGAACATCTGGGAAAATACTTTGGGAGAACGTATGGATTCGAGATGGAAAAGGCAGAGGAAGTACCTGTAAAAGGCCCGACACTGCTCATGGCAGGCAGTTGTTCTAAAATTACTTTAGAACAGATTGCTGAATATCAAAAAAAAGGCCTACCATATTATAAGGTGATACCTGCCCGGCTGGCAGACGGCTCTTTAGATGCAGAGGGCATATGGAGAGAGGCACAGATAGGTCAGGCCTCGGAGATACTAATTTACAGTTCGGCATCTCCCGGTGAGGTAAAGAAAAACCAGGAGATGGGAAAGGAAACCATAGCCCGGAAGATAGAGGATACCATGGCTGATCTGATAACCATTGCAAGAAAAAACGGCATCAGGAAATATGTGATAGCCGGAGGCGAGACTTCCGGAGCCGCGATGAAAGCACTGGGATTCGAAGGGTACCATATCGGAAACAGCATTGCGCCGGGCATCCCGATAATGACCCCTTTGGATGGACCCGCATACCGCCTGGTGCTGAAATCGGGAAATTTCGGACAGCGGGATTTCTTTTTCCGGGCTATACAAATGTTAAAAGGAGAGGAGATATAAAATGACGGAGCAGTATTTTCAGGAAGCAATATGGATCGCTCACACCCTATTTGCAAAAGGGAGCGCCTCCGGATCATCCTCCAATATCAGTTTCCGCGCAGGGAACCAGATCTACATCTCAGGCAGCGGTACATGTTTCGGCACACTGACAGAAGAACAGTTCGCCTGTCTGACGATAGAAGGCGAACAGAGGAACAAAATAAAGCCAAGCAAAGAATTTCCACTGCATCAGGTAATTTATCAGGCCAAACCAGATATAAGGGGAGTGATACATACCCACAGCTTCTATGCAACGCTCTATTCGTGCATGGCCGTTGAGAATCCTGCGGATGTGATTCCGTCCTATACTCCTTATCTAAAAATGAAGGTGGGAACCATAGGCTTGATCCCCTATGCAAAGCCGGGGAGCCAACAACTCTTTTCCTATATGAGGGAGAGGGTTATGCTGTCCGACGGCTATCTATTAAAACAGCATGGCCCAGTAGTTGGCGGAAAAAGCCTTATGGATGCATTTTACGGGATAGAAGAACTGGAGGAGAGTGCAAAAATGGCATGGTATCTGAGGGAGCTTTATAGTCCCAGTAAGCTTACATAGTGAAGGCTGGCTGTAACTAAAAAGCTATACAGATCAGAGAGCACACGATTAAAAAAGACTCTAAAACTTACGCTGATATTAAAGAACCACCAATTCTATCCCATCCGCAGCTCCGGTCTGGAATCCTCACCGGGGAAATGAGTCTTTCCTACCGATAGGATGAGCCAGCTTAATGACAGGGATGCAGGGGAGGTACTGGGGCTGTATATGCCGGTGTGTATTGCACCGGCATATACAGCCCCAGTACCTCCCCTGCATCCCTGTCATTAAGTGTCCCCCCTCAACTGCCCCCAAGCCAAAACTTGTTCTCCATATCCCCAAATTTTAGATGCAGTGTTTGGGTTATGTGATATAATGTATTAAGATATTTCGGAAGATAAGGAGGCAGTATGAAGGATCAGATCAGGAAGAAGTTGTGTTTGATTATATCGGCGGCCATGCTTTTCTCTCTGCTGTTGAATGTTCTGCTTCAGGTTCATCTGGCGGAAAAGTCTATGAGGAGGGAATCTGAGAATTTATTCTGGCAGATTAATCAGATATTGGTGCAGAATGAAAAGGACGTTGAACAAATCAAAGCAGATTTTGCGAAGAACTGCCTCATTAATGCAAAGGCCGCTGCTTATATCATGCAGAACCGGCCGGAGATTATTGGGAATCAGCCGGAACTGGAGAAGATTGCTAAGCTGCTTCAGATCGATGAGTTTCACATATTTGATACGGAGGGAAACTTGTATGCGGGGTCGCAGCCTAAATATTTTGGGATGAATTTTAATTCCGGGGAGCAGATGCAGTTTTTTCTTCCAATGCTGGAGGACCGTTCTCTTGAGCTCTGCCAGGAGATAACCCCGAATACGGCAGAGAGCAAGCTTATGCAGTATGCGGCTGTCTGGCAGGAAGACGGCAAAGGGATTGTGCAGATTGGAATGGAACCCGACCGTGTTGTAGAGGCTATGAAAAGAAATGAGCTTTCCTATATATTTTCAATTGTTACTGCGGATGAGGGAAATGTAATCTGTGCGATAGATCCTGATACCCATAAAGTGCTGGGATCTACAGACAGCAATTATATTAACAGAGATGTCAAAGAACTGGGGATAAAAGGGGAGGCTCTGGCGGATGGAGAAGAGGGATTCCGGACGGAGTTTGACGGGGAAAAGAGTTACTGTTTGTTCTCGCGCACGGGTTCCGTAATACTTGGGCGGATCTGTCCCGAGAGCACAATGTACCGGAATATATCTAAAAATACGCTTATGCTGTCCTTGTATCTTGCGCTGCTGGGCGTGATTATTATTGCGGCAATTTCCAGGTATCTGGACAGATATATAGTGCGGGGGATTTCATCGGTCAATAAAAAACTGCGTGTGATTACCGGAGGTGATCTGGATACCCGGGTGAGCGTAAATACGACACCGGAATTTGCCGAACTGAGCGACCAGATTAATGAGATGATAGAAAGCCTGCTGGATATGCCGAATAAATTATCAGCAGTGCTGGATATTGTGAAGATTCCGGTGGGGATCTATGAGTACCGGCTGAATATGAAGCGGGTGATGGCTACGAGCGGTATGAGAAGTATTCTTTGTCTATCTTCAGAAGAAACAGAGAAGATTCTGTCAGACCACGGTACGTTTGAAGCAAAACTGGAGGAGATCCGCCGATGTCCGGAGGAGGCAGAACGGGGGATTTACCGACTTCCCTGGGAAGAGGAACGGTATATCCGAATGGATTCCATTCCTTACGAGAATGGCACTTTGGGTATTATCCTGGATGTGACGGAAGACATGGTTGAAAAGCACCATATTGTATATGAAAGAGACCGGGATTTCCTGACGGGCTTATATAACCGCCGGGCATTCTACAGCAGGTTTGAAGGAATCATGAGCGGAAAGCCGGAATGCGGTCATGCGGTGCTGTTTCTTGCCGATGCCGACGGACTAAAAAAGGTAAACGATCAATATGGGCATGCAGGCGGAGACGACTACCTGCAGGGAATAGCCGATGTCCTGCTCTCCTGTCCGGCCGGAAAGAAAGTTGTGAGCAGACTGGGCGGAGACGAATTTGCCCTGCTTATTTATGGAGCGAAAGACAGGGAGGAACTGGAGGTTTATATCGATGCGGTGCAGAAGGCTGTAAGCCAAAGCATTGTAGAGATAAACGGTCAGGTCTCGATCCCTGTGCGGCTGTCTGCGGGATATGCATTCTATCCGGAGGATGGCAGTGACTGCAGTGGATTGATGGAACTTGCGGATAAACGGATGTACGAAGCAAAGAAGAGCAGAGGATATGAACCCCGTAATAAGAGAGTGTCCAGCTGATGGTGTTAAATCGGAAGAATGTCTTAATCATTCATACCCGAATATGGAACTGCACTTGGATAGGTGTTTGCAGGAAAGGAGCATGGGAGCAGCAGGCCCCTTATACAAAAAGTCTTTTCGAAATCATGAAAAGAGAAAGCCGTACCGAGCATGTGAAAAAGTTTCTGTAAATAAGGATTTATGTGGTCTTCTATGATAAAATAAAAAATCATAGGAGGCCTTTTATTATGGCGAGAGAAAAGAAACCGGTACACAAAGTACAAATGACAGATGGAAAGCGAAACATTATTCATCAGCTTCTGCAGGAATACGATATCCAGTCAGCAGAAGACATTCAGGATGCCCTGAAGGATCTGCTTGGCGGTACCATCAAAGAAATGATGGAAACAGAGATGGATGAACACCTGGGCTATGGAAAGTCAGAACGTTCTGACAATGACGATTACCGCAATGGCTACAAATCCAAGCGTATTAACAGCAGCTATGGCAGCATGGATCTCCAGATTCCTCAGGATCGGAAGTCCACTTTCGAACCACAGGTAGTCAAAAAACGGCAGAAGGATATCTCTGATATTGACCAAAAGATCATCTCTATGTATGCCAAAGGCATGACCACACGGCAGATTTCTGATACACTGGAGGATATTTACGGCTTTAAGGCTTCAGAAGGCTTTATCTCCGATGTTACCGATAAGATCATGCCTCAGATTGAGGACTGGCAGAACCGTCCTCTTTCAGAGGTATATCCGGTGCTCTACATTGATGCCATCCACTACTCCGTCCGTGATAATGGTGTCATCCGCAAACTTGCGGCTTATGTGATTCTCGGGATTAATCAGGATGGACGGAAAGAAGTCCTGACCATAGAGGTTGGTGAAAATGAAAGTTCCAAATACTGGCTGTCTGTTTTGAATGGCCTGAAAAACCGGGGAGTAAAAGACATTTTGATTATCTGTGCTGACGGGCTGACCGGTATCAAAGAAGCAATCGCAGCTGCATATCCAAAGACGGAATATCAGCGCTGTATCGTGCACCAGGTTCGTAATACAATGAAATATGTGTCAGACAAAGACAGAAAGCCATTTTGTGCAGATCTTAAGACCATCTATCATGCAGCAACGGAGGAGAAAGCGCTAGAAGCCCTGGAACGTGTCACTGAAAAATGGAGCGAAAAATATCCCAATTCCATGAGAAGCTGGAAGCAGAACTGGGATGCCCTTTCCCCGATTTTCAAGTTTTCAGCAGTGGTCAGAAAGGTCATTTACACGACCAACGCCATTGAGAGCTTGAATGCCACCTACCGCAAGCTAAACCGTCAGAGAAGTGTATTTCCAAGCGATACAGCTCTTTTGAAAGCGTTGTACCTGTCTACATTTGAAGCTACAAAGAAATGGTCAATGCCTATCAGAAACTGGGGTCAGGTCTATGGAGAGCTAAGCATCATGTATGAGGGGCGGCTACCAGAATAAGTCCTTTTAAGCAATCTGCTACAGGCGGATTTTTCCGCCTGCTCTTGACATGCAACAGCATGTGCTGTTATATATAAACCAAGGGCTGAAAGCCCAACTAAGAACTTTCAGCCCACCTGTTATCATAGAAGATCAGCATTTACAGACTTTTCTTCACACGCTCGCCGTACCTGATGATACAGTCCTAAGGGTAACAGCTACAACTAACTGAGCTGTTACCCTTACATAGACTTTTCAACGAGGTCTATCATAATCAGGTTTTTCCTGGTTTAATCTGCATTTCCGAAAATCTGCTCCTCAATGTCTTTTATTGTAATACTCTCCAGATATTGTTTTCCGATTTTATTTAGATTGCCATAGATTCCATCCATGACTCCGGCCATTCCGGATGCCACTAAACAGGGCATATCAATATTTCCGGAATGCCAAGAGGTTTTTACAATATCCATCTGCAGAGCATCACAAATTTGTTTCAGATTGATATCTTCCGGATTCCTGGCAATTCTATAGCCCCCCCGGAGGCCTTCTTTGGTATCGAGTAAATTATATTTTTTCAGCCGTGCCATCACTTTTCTGACCCGGACGGGATTCGTGCAGATGTTGGCTGCCAGCTCTTCGCTGGAGAGCGTCTCCTGCTTATGGTCGAGGAAGACCAGCGCGTGCACCGCGATTGTAAATTCTCCTGTCATGTTATCACCCTTTAGTTATATTTGCTCCTGCCCATTTCGCTCTGTCAGAGAGTCTTTGTTAAACTATTTTCAGAAATCGGATTCTTTCAGTAGATTATTTATCCATCAGACCCATTTTTATATCAATTTTCTACATTCCACTTAGAAATTCTTCCGCGTATTTAGAGGCTACAGCGCCATCAGCTGCTGCTGTTATAATCTGGCGCATGGGTTTTGTACGGATATCTCCCACCGCAAATACGCCGGGAATATTTGTGCGTGTTGTTTCATCAGCCTGTATATAGCCGTGGGAATCCAGCGTAACCTGTCCCTTCAGAATGGCTGTATCGGGAACCCTGCCGACTGCCACGAAGATCCCGTCACAGGGAAGGTAGGACACCTCTTTTGTATTGACATCTTCCAGTTTGGCTCCGATGACTTTCTTTTCGTGAAGAACTCCGGTTATCCGTGTGTTCCAGTGGAAAATAATATTGCTGTTGTTCAGCGGCTCGATATAGATCCGTGATGCGCGGAGCTGGTCCCTGCGGTGAACCAGATGTACTTCTTTGCAGATTTTAGAGAGCAGAATCGCGTCTGCAGCCGCAGTATTTCCTCCGCCTGCGATTACCACGGTCTTATTCTTATACATCATCCCATCGCAAGCCGCACAGTAAGCGACGCCATGTCCGCGCATTTCCTGCTCTCCGGGGACATCCAGTTCGCGGGGAGAGGCGCCCATTGCCAGAATCACAGTGCGTCCGAGGACTTCCCCTTCTGAGGTGATAAGTTTTTTGGGATTGGAGGTGAGTTCCATTTCTTCTACCTGGGCAAAGGCGGTTTCTACACCGAACCTGTCGGCGCCCTTTTTCATCTTTGTGGCCAGTGTGTAGCCATCTATACCGTCTTCAAATCCCGGATAATTATCGATCTGTTCGGTGGTCGCCATTTGTCCGCCCGGAGAAAGCTTCTCCAGTACCAGAACGGAAAATCCGCTCCTGGCGGCGTACAGAGCTGCGGTATAACCGCCGGGGCCGCCGCCCACAATCACAACATCATATTCCTTCTGTTTCATCCTCTATACCTCCTTTATCCACTTTTGTATCTCTGCTTTCGAGCCGGGATTTACAAGCAGTTCACTGTGATGGCCGTCCTTGAACATCAACAGGGAGGGGATCGTGTCCACATCGAACTTTTCCGCCAGTTCCGGCTCATCATCCAGATTGACTTTTCCGATTGCCACCGTACCCTGGAGTTCTTCTTCCAGCTGGTCGATCACCGGGCCAAGGCGGCGGCAGTAACCGCACCATGGCGCCCAGAATTCCACAATTATGGGTGTTCTATTCTGGCTTGTATGTTCCTGAAAATTATTGTTTGTTAAAGTAAGTTGACTCATCTTTGGCACCTCCTGATTTTATCTTTTTTGTTTTATGCGCATTGCTGTGAATATAAATGTAATATGAATGGTTACAGTTTATACTGTAATTATATTAGTATCAGTTTGCGGTGTCAAGTGTTTTAACAAAACTTTTTAATGAAAATAAAGTATGTTTAAAATTTATCAGACTATTGTTAAAATATTATTTAAATTGACAGTATATTACTTGCGTGGTAATGTAAATGTACAGTTTTGGAATACACTTTTGAAAGGGAGGTTTATTATGAGTGTTTATATTATTACAGGAGGAACAACAGGAATCGGGGCTGCTGTAAGGACGACATTGCTGGATCAGGGCCATGAGGTTTTTAATATTGACTTAAAAGAGGGTGATTTCCTGGCAGATCTTTCTAAAAGCGAGGAACGCCAAAATGCAATTGAGGCAGTTAAACTGCGCTATCCGGATGGGATTGACGGGCTTTTCTGTAATGCCGGCGTGGGACCCACTGCACCGCCTAAGCTGATATTCAGTCTGAATTTCTTTGCAGGAATTGAGATTGCAGAGGGACTGCGCCCATTGCTTAAGAAAAAGAACGGAAGCTGTGTTATGACCTCTTCAAATTCGGTGACTAATCATACGGTCCGGTGTGACTGGGTAGACATGATGTCAAACGTCATGGACGAAGACAGGATATTGGAGATGGCGGCAGATATCCCGCGTACAATGGCTCCATCCGCCTATAGCTCTTCCAAGCATGCGCTGGCCAGGTGGGTGAGGAGAGTCTCTCCCGCGTGGGCAGTGGACGGTCTGCGTATAAATGCGGTTGCGCCCGGCAACACAACGACTCCAATGACACAGGGAATGACTGATGCACAGCGGGATGCAGCGCTTTTGATTCCGATTCCGACGCGATATGGAAGAAAAGAATTTCTGGATGCACAGGAGATTGCAAACGGCATGTTATTCCTTGCTTCGCCGCTGGCCAGCGGGATCAATGGAATCATCTTATTTGTAGACGGCGGAATTGATGCATTATTGCGTTCAGAGCGTTTTTAGAAGGGAGAGAAAGTGATGAGAATTTTAGAACAATATATGGACTGTATGCAGCGCGGCGATAATGTGGGGCTGGCCGACCTGTTTAATGAGTACGGGGTGCTTCACGATGCTTCATTAATAAAGATCGGAAGCGATACGCTGCACCTGGAAGGAAAAATGGCCGTAGAAATGATGTTTCACCATAAATTTGGTTTCAATGGAGGGCCATTTAAAATATACAGTATTAAATATAATGGGGACAATCAGGTGTGGTATTTTATCCAGTATGGAGATACAATACTGCCGGTAACTGCTTTTCTGGAGAAAACGGATGAAAACGGAAAAATTAAGCGGCTAAATATATATCCGCTCTAATAATTGTTATTATTTATTCGGGAATAATGCTTATATTGTCTTTTAAATAATAGGAATTTTTATAGATTCGTCTAAGAATATGAATATTAATTTGAATATGTTCGTCAACTAGAAAGTGAGCCATTCGCTGACTTGATTTTGAGCCACCCAGTGATGGCCAGAAAGTGAGCCACCTCTACTTCCTGGCTTCTTTGGTTTTGGCCAGCCGATACGATTCTCCGTTCATATCCAGCACATAGGACTGAAATGTCAGACGGTCGATCATAGCGGCTACCATGGCTGTGTTCTCAAAAAGAGTTGTCCATTCAGAGAATGGCAGGTTTGTTGTTACTATAATACTGCCTCGCTCGCTTCTGTCAGCGATGATCTTAAACAGGAGTTCTGACTGGTAGCGGTCAAAACTGACATACCCCATTTCGTCCAGTATCAGCAGATCTGCCTTCTGGATCCGTTTTTCCAGTTTGCCAAGGGAATAGTTATCCCGGGCTTCGGAAAGTTCCGTTGACAGGGAGTATGCATTTTTGAACAGAACTGACATTCCCATGGAGCATGCTTTCAGTCCCAGACCGATTGCCATATGCGTTTTACCCCTGCCTGGATTCCCCAACATTGTGATATTTCTGCGGTCCTTGATAAACTTACAGCTTGCCAGTTCGTTCATAAAGATTTCGTTTATGGAACCACTGTAGCGTGACAGATCCAGTTCTTCCAATGTTTTGGTAAATGGAAATCCCGCTCTCTTGAGGCGGCGCAGGTTTTGATTTTCCTGCCTTTGCTCGTACTCTGTTTTCATTAATGAAAGCAGGATCTCACCGATATCGGAATCCGGAGAAAGTTGACGGAGTGCTTCTTTATAGGTGGTAAAGGTTGGGATCTTAAGCAGCTTCGCATACATCCGGATCTGATCTTCAATTAGTGTTATGCTCATTGGCTGTTCACCTCCTCTTTGTGACTCAGTTGGTCGTATTGTCGGAGGTCAACCGAAAGGATCTTTACCGGATCCTGGATCTGGGGTTTCGTCCTGTCAACGAAATCATGAAGAATGCGGACCATTCTGGAATAATTGCTGTTGTTTTTTCGAAGTTCCTCCAGAACTTCCGGCGGAACATTCTGCTTCACAGGCGCTGCATCAGGGATCGCCCGCCGCCGTTCTTCAAGAAGCGGCATATAGTGTTCCAGATGGTAAATACTCTGATGTTTCCCATAACAACGAGTATGTACTGCAATCAATGCTCCTTTATAGTAGATCTCTACTGTTTCGGGATACCCTTTGACTCCTACCATTCTGCCAGTATATTGAACCGGAACGGAATAACTGTTCGTCCGAAACCTGGCAGTGGAAAAAGCATTCACTCTGACGTTTGCGCTTTTGGCAGTTTCAAATCTGTACCCAGGGAGAGGATGGAACATTGGACGTTCCTCATCCATCATTACTCCTACTTTATCGGGTTTGCCCTTAATCTGGTGTGCTTCATATTTCATGCAGCGTTCCAAAAGAAGTGTATTCAGTTCGCAAATATCAGAAGCGTAGGGAACAGGAACAAGTATGTTTCTGCGGGCCCATCCCCAAAAAAAAATCGACAATGGTAAAGTTGCTGTAAAAGATGGATTTGGGAAACATGCGCAGGCGCAGAAAGGATATACTGCTCTTGCGGCTCACTACAGTTTTTCTGCTCTTTTCTGTAATCCTGCTGAAGGACATGAAAAGGGACTGGTAGAAGGATTGATAACCTTATGGGGAACTCCGCCCAGGATATCAAAAGTACGAACGAATGCATCCAGAAAACTTTCTTCATTCTGATGACGATAGGCAAGTACAACTGGTCTGCAGCTGTAACAAAGCCGCGCGCAGAAAAGATTAATCACAGTTTTCTGACCGTCGAGATAAACCGTAGTTTCTCCCCAGTCCACCTGCATTGCCTCGCCATGTTCGAACTGAAGAGGAATAAATGCTTTAGGCTTGCATTCCTTTAGTTCATGGACTTTTGCACGGACCGTAGATTCCCCACCTGTAAATCCGGTTTCTTCAACAAGCCGGTCATAGATACGTTTTGCGGTATGTTTTTGCTTTTTAAGACCTTGACGGGAATCTTCATCAAGGCAGTTTTGTATGAATCGGACTACGTCTGGTGTAAGAATCGTCGATTCACGGTCAGGCGTTTTCCGTTCCCAGGGGACAGCATTCCCTTCACAATATTTTTTAACGGTATTTCTGGAAATGCCCATCGTTTTTGCGATATGTCGCTGACTTTCGCCAGCAAGGAAACGCCTACGAATATCATCGTAATCTTGCATTGTGATAACCACCTTATTTCCCTCCGAATAAAAAGACTTTTATTCAGAGTACTTTTTAAGTGGCTCACTTTCAAGTCAGCGTTTGGAATAAAAATGGCTCAGTCTAAGAGTAGCATTTATATATAGGAATTTTATGTGGGTTTATTGTTACAGCCATTCATGTTTTACATATAATTCTAAAACAGGGAGACGTACACGGGAGAGTCAGAATCTTGGAATTCTGTCTTATAACATATATCGTAGCAGTTCTTTTTATTGCACTAGTTTCCAGAGAGCCTGGATCCAGAGATATGATATCGCTTATACCATTTTCTACAGTTGGCTCAACTGCACAGAGCCATGCCTATGTAGTGGAAAACATAATTATGTTTATACCTTTTGGCTTTTTATTGCCACAGCTATGGGCGCATATGAGAAATTTGGGGTTATGTTTATTATCGGCATTCATAACAAGTATGGTAATAGAAGTCACACAGGTAGTTACAAAGATGGGCTATGGTCAGACTGATGATGTGATCACTAACGTTATTGGAGCGGCAATCGGATTTGGAATTTTATGGACCGTTCAAAAGATAAAATTAACGAATAGATATTAGAACTGTAAATTAGCTATACTACAAATAAAGCAGGAGGCAGGTGAAGTTATAACATGCCTCCTACTTAACTTTATCGCTATATAATCTGATTAGCTGATTATCTTTCGGTTTATATCATCGAAAGAGATTAATTTTGTATCTTTATGCAACTTAGAATACTCCACTGCTTGGTCTGTAAATCCGGATTTTGAAAATATAATATAATATTTATTTTCATAATGAAATAATTCCCCACGTTCTTTTAAAAGAAGTACTACATCTAAAGCAGCGGGACTATTTTTCCACTTACATTCGCAGAAAAGTCCACTCTCTTCTTGAACCGCCATTATATCAATTTCCTCCTGCCGTCTTTTAGCCGGGTTATTCCCCCACCAGCGGCCACTGTTTCCAATAGGAAATGGGAGAGAAACATAAACTTCGGGGAGGTAAAGGTATTGCTGGCATATTTCTTCAAATACACTTCCCATAAAATCGCTAATTTGCGGGCGCACAAGAGTTTTATAAATTGTTTCTCCTATCCCGCGTATTATGCTGCTTAAGTTGGGGCGAACAAAGCGGTACCAGAAGAGAAACATATTATCCTCTAAATGATAAAGTGTTTTTTTACTTGATACATTTTCGGTTATTGGAACTTCTTTACTTACAATTCCTAAAGTTATAAGAGAGGAAATCTGATTGCTACATCCACTAGTTTCAAGACCTGTTTTTGTAGCGATTTCATTCATTCGGCTTGCACCACTGGCAATTGCGGAAATGATAGAATGATACGTTGCTGGTTCTTTCAGTTCCTGTTTCAGCAGATTGGATGGCTCGTCAAATAATCGTCCACTTTCATCGAAGAACAGATTTATAATATTCTCATCTACTGTCAGTGATGTATCAATTCTTGCAAGGTATTCAGGAATTCCACCAGTTACGCCATATAAAATTGCCTGCTCTTCCTGAGAAAAATTTTCTAACATAGGCCTGAACTCAAAATAGCTAAACGGATGAATCTTAAATTGTGCGGTTCTTCGTCCGTAAAGCGGACTTTTATATCCAAGAACCTGTTCTTCCATAAAGCTCATTGATGAACCACATAAAATAAAAAATAAACTACTATCCTTCCAACACTGATCAATATGACTTTGAAGCATAGATGAGATTGCAGGATAGGAAGCAGCCAGGTAAGGAAACTCATCGATTGCGATGATTAATCTTTCATGCTTCAAACATAAGCTGTCAATATAATCTAATAATGTAGCAAAATCCGAAAATTCGGGAAAATGAGATTTTAATCCGGCATCAGAAAGTAATGCTTTAGAAAATCCCTGCAGATTTTCCTTTCGTGTACCCTCAACAGCCATATAATATATAGAAGCCTTGTCCTTTATAAATTCATTTATTAAAGTCGTTTTGCCTACACGTCTTCTTCCGTAAAATACAACGAACTCAAATTGATCACTTTTATATAGAGTATTTAACTTTTTAAGTTCGCGTTTTCTACCTATAAACATAATATACCTCCCAACATAACCCGGATTATTTTCATATAATGATATTCTTAATTTTAAAAGACAGATGCTGGTAAATAAATTAAATTCGCAAGAATTTTACTAATTATACGATTAGTAATTATATAATTAGCTTATCACACCATAATTGTTTCTGCAAGACATATTGCTAAAAAATATACGTTCATACTTTTGTAGGAGATAGGAGATGTATTATTCAGGCTTTAATTTACAAATCTACTAACACCTGTAAAAATATCAATAAACATGTCTATAACTATATTAAAAAAGTCGGGAACGCATTGACTATTTAGAATTATATTCTTCAAAAGCCAAAATAAACTGTTATATGACATATATTCACATATTTTGTGTTTAACATAGAACATCTCACAGAAATGTGCGATAATAAGTCTGTTACTTTTCAAATCTGCTAAGGTAATTAATTATGAAGCAAATACATCATAGAATCCGTTCTCCATGCAGTCCTTTTCCTGAAGAACCCTGACAACAGATTACTAAAGAGAGGTGGTTATCATGAAATACAATTACAGGCAACAGGCAGCACTTGCAGGTGAGTTCGTAGAGGTACTATCAATAGAGAGAAACCAGGGAGCAAAAACATTATATGCTTACAAAAATGATGTTGATAATATGATTAAATGGGTTGATCTCCGCGGTTACAACGAATTAGATGCTGATACCATTATGTTGTATTTTTTATATCTACAAAACGAAATTGAATTGTCTCCTCGCAGTATCCGACGCAAATATGTTTCTATCAGACAATATTGCGATTTTGTAAATAAGGTACTTGAAATGAAAGAGGTATTTTTTAAATTTTCTTCGCGCAAATTTCAGATCCCTAAAAATTTACCCAAAATCTTGTCAAAAACCGAAATTCAAAGCTTGATTTCTTCAGTCTCTGCTGAATTTCAATCGGTATCCTCTGAATATCATCGCCGTCTTTGCATTCGTAATATGTGTATTATAGAGCTCTTATTTTGCCTGGGCCTTAGAATTGGTGAGATTGCCGCTTTAGATATCGAGGACTATAATCGAGAGGATTGTTCCGTTCTTATACATGGAAAAGGTAAAAAGGAACGAATGCTATTTATATCATCGCCGATTGTATGTCAAAAACTGAATAACTGGCTATTAACACGCCGGGAAATGTCGCCAGAGGATTCAGCAATGTTTGTTAATAAATCAGGGGGCCGACTGAGTATCTTTAGTATAGAAAATATTTATTATAAATATAGGGAACTTTCAAAAATAAATCCACATTCAACGCCGCACTATCTCCGTCATAGTCTTGCGACCCAGCTTCTGAATAATGGAGCAAATATTCGGGATGTACAAGAATTGATGGGACATAACAGTATAGTGACCACACAAATTTATACAGAAGTATCCCTAAATAGGCAGAAAGAAGTCTTGATGAAATATAACGGGAGGAATTTTATGAGTACCAAATAAGTTAACTAAAATTATACTATATGTTAGAAAAGTATAAGAATTAAACATAAAATTGATATAAAGACCTGTGAGCAATGTGTTTTTCCTAATGTTCACAGATTTTCTATTGTATTTTTAGGATATTGGAATTTGTATATTATAAAGATATATTGGATACTTTTACACTTTCGTAGTGTACCCACAATAGGTGAGGGGCGGTGGGACAGCCGTTCAATGAAGGTTCTGTTCAGTTTTCTTCCAGAAATGTAATTAATATCATAATGCTCAGCCATTTCATGACACGTCTTATTAATTTTTGGTGCATATCAATCGCTATGGTCAATACCTGTACAGAAATTGTACGTGATTAGCATTCGCGCACAAATACTAAAGTATTGATACATGTAGACATACGCTGTTATTTAGCTTTCCATATCCCTGGATAAGAATGTTTCTCCATATGCATGCAGACTGTAATCCAGGACACCAACGTATAATTAACAGGGAATGATTTCACCAGTTGATGGATCAATCACTTGTGAGGTGTCACCTCCCAGTCCACTTCAATTTGCTAGATAGGTTTTCTAGGGATATGCATAGTAGAATGGTTTCTTTCAAGATGCTTATGGTAATAAAAACAGAACTGTGAAAACATGAGAGGCAACTTGTTGATTTGATCGCATTCTTTGCAGTATTCCTTCCAGAGCAGTTTCAAAGTAACTCCATTGCGCATCATTTATTTATTGATCTATACGTAATCAGAATGTCTGCATTCCACAGATGGGACATGTTTATCTGGGTACAAAAGTTTTCTGGATCTTCCTATGTGGTTTCAGCCTTTAAAGGCCATGTGATGTCCAGTTCTGTGGCCTGATTTAAAACATTCCGATACTTTATCCAGGAGCATTCACAACTGCTGGCAATGCCAGTTTGATTAATCCTAAGACGAAGGTCTTCAGGATAATTGGGCATAATGGGTGGGCTCTTTATAATAGACTTACATCAAAAAAACGATGAATAATTTTATTATAAGAAGTTGAAACGTTACCGGAATGAGTGGAACCTCAGCCCGGAACGATTGGAACCAAAGTCCGGTCTCAGTAGAAAATCCACCTGGCTTTACGTAAACGCATATGAATACCAATGCGATAATTCCGACTGTGATATTACTACTATTGTTGAAACATGAATGTTCTGACGACAGAACTCCTTCTGCACAGTTTTTTACACCCAGTCTCGCGGAGGACGAAACTCACTCTCACGGAGACTGACCCATTCAGCGAATAACAGATATTACTGATGTTATAAATCACAACCAAATATTTCTTTACCACCCCCAGAATTCAAGGAATAAAATCTCACGTTTCCTTTGAATGCTTTCAAGCTGGTCGGTATGTTTTCGGTGCTCGTGATAATCCTGCCGAAGTTTGCTAAAAGCCTCTTCGGCTTCACTGTTGTTTTCCTGTACAACCATTAATTCGATTTCCAACTCGCGGTACGTCATGATTCGAGGCCTTCCTTTTGAGAAGCTTTTAATCCGTGACGTTCACGCATTGAAATTTTCCCCTGTATCAGAACATCGTAAGAATTGTGAATAATCCAATCCATGATAGCCTCCGAAATAGGGCTGTCAACATTAGGATCAGGAGTGATGCGTTCATACCATTCATCTGGATCATACTGTGTACAGAAAATCATGGAACCCTTTTCACAGCTGGATTCTGCAATCGTAAGGAGATCATAGGATTCCTGTGGCACTTGGCACCGAAAAGTGTAATGCTTTGATATATCGAGCCAGTTTATTCACCTGACTACGATTCCATTCTGCATCAACCAGCAGGCCCAGAAGTTCTTCAAAACCAAGGGTACTATAGGTAGAAGAGGCTTCCAACTGATGTTCAAGTTCTGCAACCATAGCAGTTAGCTTAATCGTCTTGAGGGAATCGATTGTGCCCTATGTGATCATACCTGCTCACCTCCCCTCTGGAAACAAGCAGCATGTGTGATACCGTGACTCTTTGATACCGGCGTTAGCTTTTTTACATCGTTCACTTTGTCCTGACTATACTTGTCTCAAAGTTTGGTAAGACTAGCGCAGAATTTGTATTCCTATTCGGGTTACCTTCCGGCGTTTAGGAAGTAGTGAACTGCTTGGGCTGTGTATTTGCCAACTGATTCCGACCCACGGATAAATTCATCTGCGTTGTACGTTAGATATTTGCGATGCTTTATCGGCATGTGTTCCGGCTGAGTAATCGGATCCCGCAGCTGTTTAGCTGCTCTTGGATGAGAGGCCACTCTGTAGCCATAATAAAAGACCTCAACAGTCACCTTTGTCAGCCGGATGTCCACCGCCTTTCCAATAAGATCAAAGCGAAGGGGATATTTGTTTTTTCCGTCATTTATGAGATAATCAAGAAGAACCTTTTCAGTGGGCCAGACTGCCGGTTCATACGGGGGCAAAGGGAGCGGCTTCATAAATGCCTTTTCTTCATCGGTAAAAGCGCTGTGGCGGCATCCCTCCCGTTTTTTAAAGGGATAATGATTAAGCTCTAAGAGCTTCTCGGCCACAGCAAGCTTGACTTCTTCAAGAGAAAAGAATTTACGATTTCGCAGAGTTGCAATGATCCATGTGGTTGCAAATTTAACTATTCCTTCTGCAAGGTTTTTATCCTTAGGATGCAGGATTCTTGCCGGAACTATTGCAGTCTCATAGTATTGAGCCATTTCCTGATAGCTGTTGTTAAGAATGGTATCATACCTTGTGTTCTTTACTATACCGGTTTTAAGATTATTGGGTAGTCATAAACATATCACGCCGCTAAAATATCGATAAGCATGTACATGGCACATTAGCTAGTTCGTCGGTCTCATATCGTTGCAGGCCTCTGCATAAGCATAGTAGCTACAGGGTAAAACGGCAGCAAATAAATTCGTATCAATTAGTTCACCGGTGCCAGGGTTCTGATATTGAAGCGTGGTTCCAGCCCTATCGACCTGCATTGTCTCCCCAGGCTTGTGCTTGATACGCATAGTCACTTTGGTAACATGTGCCCAAGGCGATACTTATCACATTACTGCGAATACATGTAGGACATCACTCCCTCTGCATTGCATGTGCTGCAGTATTCTGTTCATAGCAGTGTGAGACTTACACCGGAACGTGCCTGTTCCTTGTGAATGTAATTATAATCCGACTCCTTTCCTTTGGATGCCATTTCCACTCTTTTTGGAAATAGCAGTGTTAGAATCTCCTCATTAGTCAAATAGTCATCAAGTAGCTGCTAAGCCCCCTGGCTATTGACTCATGAAGAACTTCACGTATTATATTACTTGAACTGTGGACACTTGCAGCGATTTGATGCTGCGAATATCCGAGGCTGTCAAGCCTGAGAATCTCTTGATAATTTACCATAATTACCGACCTCCCATAATGATAGTCACACATTGCCAATTTCATTATAGAATAAATAATATCTGGAGTGGAATGGTGATCGTTTTTATCAATGGGCAAAACGTATTGGCGAAAGTACCTTCAAAGTTGTTGACAGCATCCTTACCTCCAAAACTGTGGAGCAACAAACTTATCGAGGCTGTATGGGACTTTTGAAACTGGCAGACAAGTATTCGGTGGAACACTTAGAAGTTGCATGTACAAAGGCTCTCAATTATACATCAACTCCAAGCTACAAGAGTATCAAAAACATCCTCGTAACAGGAAAAGATAAGTTTGATGCACAAGGAAAAGAGAACAAAACAATAGCAAACAAGTACGGTATCACAAGAGGTGCCGGCTATTACAGGAGGTAACCGCTTATGACAAACCAAAGTACCATGAATAAACTTATCGAAATGCGTCTCTCTGCTATGGCAGATGTACTTCGTAACCAACTCTCAGACCCACGAAGGAAGTTCCGTTCGAAGATCATATCGGAATGCTGGTTGATATCGAATACAGCAGTCGTAAAAGCAATCGTCTTCATCGACTGATTAAGAAGGCTGAATTCTACCAGCCTGATGCAAATTTCATGGATATCGACTATACATCAGAGCACAAGTTAAACAGGTCTTTACTCAACAGACTTGCAACCAGTGAATATATCACTGAACACCGTAACTTACTTAATACTGGTGCAACAGGCAGTGGAAAAAGTTATCTGGCAAGTGCTCTCGGCATGGAAGCCTGCAAGCAGTACTATAACACCAAATATGTGCGACTTCCTGACCTTTTGATAGATCTTGGTCCTTTCTCTCGCCACGCTCTATACAAGAGGGTACTACAATCATAGAAAACTAATTATAAATGTTATAAAGGTTACGTGATGATCTGACGCAGATCCGACCAAGATGTCACGCTGCCTGACTAGAAATCTTAAGTACGCTTCCAGTATTACTGTGTGTTCTTGTATCATTCTTGTGTTCGTTTCTAAAATAACGCCTATTTTTTACATCTTAAAATAATCTTGCAAATTCGATCAACATCCTCCAACGCAAGATCAGGATATAATGGTAAAGTCAGTACTCTTTTACTAATATGTAAAGCTATTGGAGTTTTAGCAGCATCATACTGTCTATGGAAGCAATCAAATGTATTAGTTAACGGGTAAAAGTACTTCCTTGCTCCAATATTATTATCTGATAGCATTTTATATATTTCATTCCGAGTAGAACCATATACTTTTTCATCAATCACTATAGGAAAATATGCATAATTGGGTTGTACATTTTTTTGTTTTAGATTAGTTTGAATGCCATCAACAGTTTTCAAATAACTCATATATCTTTCTACTATTAATTTACGTTTTGCAATCTCATCATCTACATGTTTTAAATTACAAAGCCCCATAGCAGCACAGAACTCGTTCATTTTTGCATTGGCTCCTACACCGTCAATAGTTTCCGGTCCCCGAATGCCAAAATTCTTTAAACCATATAGATTAAGTCCAAAGTCTTTATTTCTAAAACAAGCAGCTCCGCCCTCAATAGTATTAAATACTTTTGTAGCATGGAAACTGAAACAAGATACATCTCCAAAAGAGCCGATACCTTGCCCCTTATAATGAACACCAAAAGTATGAGCGGCATCATATATGACTTTCAGTCCGTACTTATCTGCAATGCGCTGTATTTCTTCAATATCGCAGATATTTCCATAAACATGAACAGGCATAATCGCACATGTTCTATCTGTAATTAATTCCTCAATCTTTGAGACATCCATCGTAAAATCAACTGGATTAATATCACAGAATACCGGCACTAACCCATTACGCACAATCGCATGTGTTGTAGAAGCAAATGTAAATGGACTGGTAATAACTTCTCCTTGCAAGTTCATTGCCTGTAAATATAACTCCAATGCCATATGGCCATTTGTAAAAAGATCAATATGATCAACTCCTAAATAATCTTTTAGCTCCGTTTGCAAACGCTTATGCTTAATTCCCATATTAGTAAGCCAATGTGTATCCCATATATCTTTTATCTCCTCAATATACTCCTCTATTTCTGGCATGGATGATCTGGTTACTAAAATATTATTATTCATCATCGCTATTCTCCTCGTCTAACTACAGTACTTTTTCCATAAGATAAGAATCAGGAGTTACTTCCTCAGTCACACAATAACCAAAATTTCCATAAAAACCGATTGCTGTAATATTGGATTTTCTTACCTCCAACTTGAATTTCAGCATACCATTTTTAATAGCATTGTCTTCTGCAATTTTCAACATTTTTTCTGCTAAATGCTGGCCCCTGTATTTGGGTGAGATTGCAAGTAGAGTTAAGTAAGCCGTCTTTGTTTACTTATCGTTCATATACGCTGCTAATATGCCAATGATTCTATTCTGAGTGTCTTGTATTCTCCAGACCTCTCCGTAATAACATAGCTTTTTCGAATAAGATTGTAGATCTATTTTCCTTTCAGTCAACGACGGAGTTAAGAGTGTTTGCATTTCTATCACAGTACGATATATTTGTTCTTCTGTTCTGATTTTGTTAATAGAAACCTCTGGTTTAATATGTAGCCTTACTAGATTAATATCCTTTTGTCCCATAATATTAATTCTTTCTGTTAACAACTTTTTATCGAACGAAATATTCTGTAACCAGTTCACAATTGCAAGTGGTAGATTTACTCCCGTCATGTGACTAAATGGATATCCCCCGACAAATCTTGCATTCATTTCCAACACATAAGGTTTATCATCAACTATAAAGACATCGACATCAAGGTTAGCTACATGATGTAAACAGCTGCTAAGCTTTTTTCCAAGCGCTTTTAGGCGATTATCTGCAATAGTAACTGCGCAATCAGTTTCACCTGATCTCATTGCATATTTTACTTTTGCAATGGTTGTTTGATAATTACCATAAAGATCATTAATAATGTCCAATCCGTACTCCTGGCCGTTTATTTTTTCTTGTATCAATACACTGGTATCAATATCTTCCTGAGACTCATATTTTAAATATGTCTTTAAAATATTTCTTTTCGTTTTCTCATAGAAAACTTTCAATTCTTCTTCATTTTCTGCTTCAAACACTGCAATAGATCCCATCCCCCATCTAGGTTTTACTATAAGTGGATATGAGATTTGTTCATTTTTAACATTAACTAATGCCTTTTCCAATGAAATGAAAGTTTTGGGCACATAGAATCCATTTTTTAATAAAAATTGATACGTTAACCATTTATCATTACAGATATTAATTACTTTTTTATCAGATATCACAACAGTTGTGCCAATCTCTTCAAATTTTTCCTTATTTTGAGTTAAAACAGGTAAGTCTACGTCAAAAAGGGAAATAATTGTTATTATTAGTACATTCCAAATCCCGTCAATTGACCTCCAATTTATACTTAGACAATTATCCAAGAGCATGTTCCGATAAATATGATATATGAAATTCGACTAACCAAAAGAGCAGGAGACTCCGTTAAATTCTTCCGCTTAGGAAATTAGATAAAAATAATAAAAGGGATTCAATACCAGATATCATATTAGCTGTCATAGCCGTTGATTATGGCAGCCAATAGAAGAGCAATAGGAAGAAAAGAGAATGAAAAGGAGAGCGCTATGATTACTGTAAACTAGATGTGTGGAAATCTTACGCTTTTTTCTTATATCCAAGTACTTAGAAAGAGAAAGCACAAGCGACCAAATACCCTGGAGAAAGGATTCTGAACAACATACTTTGTTTGAACACTAATATTGGGAAAATGATAAAAGAGAAAGGTTTAGTTTAAACTTGAGGAAGGCATTTCCAATATTCGAATAGCGCTAGATATCATTACGCAAAGCATCCTAGCGGGCCATGATTTAATTGTTGATTCTGCATTAAGATTGGAAATCTATATATTACATGAGATGAAAGCGAAAAATCCACCTCCATTATAAAAAATTTTATATACATGAGTTTCATAATAGTTTTAAAACTGTTTAAGATTACATATTTACTTCAGTGAATGTAAGAGGAAAGCAAGAAGACATATTCAGACTATAAAGAACCGAGTGTGTCAGGATGAAAATAACTATACCGTATCCATATATTTGCCAGCAGAACAATACCTACCTTGCCATTGAAAATCCCATATGAATAAAACTTAATAAATAAAAAAAGACAAGAAAATAGCCGCAACTTTGCGGCTGATTTTACTTTCTGTGATTATGTACTTACTGTCTATCAAATATCCAAACCAGCGAATAAGGATGTAAATAAAGATCTATAAGTTTCAGGGGGCCCCTAAAACTTAAAAGTCCCCCGAAACCCATCCCACATCTGATCTTTCTCACTCAATATAAGCCCAGTCCCGTCTTCCAGCCGATACCCGTCAGCGGAAGCGCTGCCCCTATACTCGCCGGCCACCTGCGGCCAACAGATGCCGATCTCCGGGTCATTCCATGCAAGCCCGCCTTCATCGCCGGGGTGATAGAAATCCGTACATTTATAACAGAACTCTGCAACATCAGAAAGTACCAAAAATCCGTGTGCAAAGCCTTCCGGTATATAAAACTGCTTTTTATTTTCTTCGGTCAGCTCAACACCAAACCATTTGCCATAAGTTTCGGATTCGCTCCGCAGGTCAACGGCAACATCAAATACATGCCCCTTAATGACCCTTACCAGTTTTCCCTGGGGATATTCCTTCTGGTAATGGAGCCCGCGCAGTACGCCTTTGCTTGAACTGGACTGGTTATCCTGCACAAAATTCATGGCCAGACCTGCATCCTCCATATCCTTCTGGTTGTAAGTTTCCATAAAATATCCCCTGGAATCGCCGTGGACGGCAGGTTCGATGATACAGAGCCCATGGATGCCGCCAACATTCTTTTCTACTTTAATCTGTCCCATCTTTACCTCCTGATATTGTTTCAATCCTTGTTGAAAGGCCAAAAACATTCTTTCGGCCCTTGTATAACTAAGTTTATCTGCTCAGATCTCAGAACGTCTTTTCTAAAATTCAATTTCCTGTAAATATCTCCGCACGGCATCCTGCCATGTGGGGAGAAGTGTGAATCCATTTTCTGTCAGCTTGCTTTTGTCCAGCCGGCTGTTGAACGGGCGTTCAGCCTTTGATATGCCGTATTCCTCCGTAGTAACCGGAATGACGTTCAGCCGCTCGGGAGAGTATTCCGGCCGCCCCATCTCAAAAGCCTGGCGGAAGATTTCCTTGGTGAACTCATACCAGCTGATGTATCCACCTTCGTTTGTTGCATGATAGTAGCCGTATTTTTCTGTTTCAATCATATCTACTAATAATACTGCAAGGTCATAAGTATAAGTTGGAGTTCCGATCTGGTCGCTGACAACCTTTATGGTATCATGTGTCTTGCCCAGATTCAACATGGTTTTTATAAAATTTTTCCCGTTTTTTCCAAATACCCAGGCGATACGGACAATAAAATATTTGTCCAGTGTCCGGGAAACAGCCAGTTCTCCGGCCAGCTTTGTCTTACCGTATACGCTCAGTGGTTTATAATCTGTACAATCCGGCTGCCACGGTTCTGTGCCCTGGCCGTCAAATACATAGTCGGTGGAGAGATAGAGCATTTTGCAGTCCAGATCCCTGCAGACATCCGCTATGTTCTGTGTTCCGACTGCATTAACCAGACGTACTTTTTCTTTGTTGTCTTCCTCCTCAGCGGCATCTACCGCAGTCCAGGCAGCACAGTGTATCACCGCATCCGGATTGGTTTCTCTGATCACGCTGTTTACGGAAGCTGCATCGGTAATATCCATTTCCTCAATGTCAACACCTACAGCTTCATGGCCCCGTTTCCTCAGTTCATTGACACAGTCATACCCGAGCTGTCCTTTAACACCTGTTACTAAAACCTTCATATAGTCACTCCATTTCATTAAAAAACGAATTATAATTCCTGGCGGTTCCCATACATTTGTTCATAATAGTTCTGGTAATCGCCGGAAATAATGTTTTCCCACCAGTCTTTGTTATCCAGATACCACTGGATGGTCTTTTTGATGCCGTCCGCAAACTTTGTTTCCGGAAGCCAGCCAAGCTCATTATGGATTTTGGTTGGATCAATCGCGTAGCGCATGTCGTGGCCCTTGCGGTCTTCTACATATGTGATCAGGCTCTCTGGCTTGCCGAGTTCCTTACAGATGATCTTAACAATATCAATGTTTTTCATCTCGTTGTGTCCGCCGATATTGTAGACTTCCCCCACGCGTCCCTTGTGGATGATTAGGTCGATTGCCTTGCAGTGGTCTTCGACATAGAGCCAGTCACGGACATTTTCTCCCTTGCCGTAGACCGGGAGCGGTTTGTCGTTTAACGCATTCGCAATCATAAGCGGAATCAGTTTTTCCGGAAAATGATACGGCCCGTAGTTGTTAGAGCAGCGGCTGATGGTGACCGGAAGCCCATAGGTACGGTAGTAGGCCATTACAAGCAGGTCTGCTCCGGCCTTGGAGGAGCTGTAGGGGGAACTCGTGTGGATTGGCGTCTCCTCGGTGAAGAAGAGATCCGGTCTGTCCAGAGGCAGATCGCCGTATACCTCGTCGGTTGATACCTGATGGTAACGGGTGATGCCGTATTTGCGGCAGGCATCCATCAGTACGGCAGTTCCTTTGATGTTTGTATCCAAGAACACCTCCGGGTTCTCAATAGAACGGTCCACGTGGCTTTCAGCAGCAAAATTCACGACCATGTCAGGGTGTTCCTCTTCGAATAATTTCTCCACTGCAGCGCGGTCTGTGATGCTTTCTTTTACAAAACGAAAATTCGGGTTATCCATTACAGGTGCGAGAGTAGAGAGATTGCCTGCATAAGTCAGACAGTCCAGGCAGATAATGCGGTAGTCCGGGTAGTTGTCTAACATATGGAATATAAAGTTGCTTCCGATGAATCCGGCGCCGCCGGTTACGATTATTGTCATGGTGATAGTCTCCTTATAGTATATTCTTTGTTTTCAACTGTTATTAATGTAGGACATCCAGAAATTTTCCGTCCAGAACGTCCTTTAGATATTGGCCGTACTGGTTTTTCCTGAATATCTCATAGACCTCCAGAATGTCATCTTTGGTGATCCATCCGTTCATATAGGCGATTTCCTCCAGGCATGCAATCTTGCGGTGCTGGTGAGATTCCACCGTTTTAACAAAATTAGTGGCTTCCACGAGGCTCTCGTGAGTTCCGGTATCCAGCCAGGTGAAGCCCTGACCGAGCAGTTCCACATTCAAGCTGTTATTTTCAAGATAGATACAGTTCAGGTCTGTGATCTCCAGCTCTCCGCGGATCCCTGGCGTCAGGCTTTTTGCGTATTCTACAACCTTGTTGTCATAAAAATACAGGCCGGTAACACAGTAGTTGCTTTTGGGTGCTGCAGGTTTTTCCTCTATAGAAATGGCCTTTCCTTCGTTATTAAATTCAACGATTCCAAAACGCTCCGGATCATCCACATAATAGCCGAAAATGGTGGCACCTCTGCCTGATTCTGCGTTTTCGACTGCAGCTTTCAGCCTTTTTTTCAGCCCGTGGCCGGCAAAAATGTTATCGCCGAGTACCATGGCAACGGTATCATTTCCGATAAACTCTTCGCCGATGATAAACGCCTGAGCCAGACCGTCCGGGCTTGGCTGCACTGCGTAACTAAGCTCCACTCCGAACTGGTGTCCGTCGCCTAAAAGCTCCTTGAACCTGGGAGTATCCTGTGGCGTGGAAATAATTAAAATATCGCGGATGCCGGCATTCATGAGCACGGACATCGGATAATAAATCATGGGTTTATCATAGATCGGCAGTAACTGTTTGGAGGTTACCATTGTCAGAGGATAGAGGCGCGTCCCCGAACCTCCTGCTAAAATAATTCCTTTCATAAGAAATCTCCTTTATCTGTATGGACTACTGGTATCAAAGATTAGTTGTTCTGATTCAAGCTGTGTGTATATTATAAAAGGTGACCTAAGGTCACCTTCAAGCCTTTTCATAAATTCTTAAGAATTTTATGGAAAAAAACTCAGTTGGGCATGGATGAAGCATTACTTTTTGGGAGTGCAGATAAATAATCCGGCCTCCTTTGTAATATGAAACCCACCTGCTGTTTTCTTTTTTACAAATGCGCGGAATTCCGTATAATGTTCTGAAATATACTGATACTGGTTGCCGTGGCAGGAAAGAATATAGGAGATCAGCGGCTCCGGTTCCGGGATCAGCAGGGAGTCTTCGTAGAGTCTCCAGTCCGTTTCCGCAAAATATTCCTTTAGGATACCGGCGCCATTTTCAAGGCCAAATTTTTCATATAACTTGTCTGCCGAAAGCATGATTCTCTCGTCAAATTCATGTACAAGCCGGCTGACTTCCGCCATATGGCGGGAACTGTAGGCGCTGCACAAAAAGCGGCCGTCCGGTTTCAGAACACGCCGTACTTCGCTGCATACCTGTGGGATATCCTCGCAGTAGAAGAGCACATGGTTGGCAATAACCAGATCCAGGCTGTGCTCTTCGAAGGGAAGCCGGTGGCAGTCAAAGGCCTCAAAAGAAAAACGGGAGTCCTTTGCTCCAACAGCCCGGCGGGCATCCCGGAGCATTCCTTCAGAGATATCGGACAGTGTGATATGAACATGTGCCGGGAGTTTTGAAAGGTTTTCTTTCCAAAGTGTCCCGTCTCCGCATCCAATTTCAAGGATTTCCATTCCCGGCTCAATCCGGCACTGTTCACAGATCCATGGAAACCAGCCCTGTGGATTCTGGGAATATAGGCTGTGGAGATTGATTCTTGCAGAAATGTTAGAAGCATTCTGATACTGATTTTTCAAACTGCTTTCCATGCCGGTCAGATGGATGAGATTCAGCATCTGGCTCCAGTCAATGTTATGCTCCTTCTGAATCACTTCCGCGGTATCCTGGATTGCTTTTTCAACGAGCTGCATTTGCTCGATCCGATCCTGAACGAGCTTTAGCTGAATATGCAGTGAGTTCAGCATAAAGTGGTAATCGGAATCATTTATGGTCATCTGACGGATGTCATCCAGAGAGAAACCCAGGTACTTCAGCAAGAGAATCTGCTGAAGCCGCGCAAAATCGGCATCCGTATAAAAACGTGCTCCCGACTCTGTGACAAGAGAGGGTTTTAATATATCCTGTTTATCGTAATAACGGATTGTGCGCAGAGTGACATGAGCCATGCGCGCAAACTCACCGGAAGAATAGTAACCTGGCTTTTTCATTGCTTTCATCCTTTCGAAACTTGTCCGGCAGTAAGCTGCAGAATAAGATATTATAAAATATTATAAAGGGAAAACAAAGAAGAGGCAATGAATAGTTGTAATAATAACGCAGGCCCGGGCTGCTGCAAATAATTACTTGTCCATGTAAAGGCGCAGAAATTTTTCCTGCTGCTCGTCATCTGTCAGTCGGTCATAAAGAGTGCTGCAGTGCAGGATGCAAAACAAAACAAAGGTGATAAGACAAAACAAAAACACGCCTATTATAAAATAGATCATATAGCCCCTCCTTATGATATTTCTATACATCTTATTATATGCAGGCTAAGGCACAAATACTCCAATAATTTCACTGTACCAGGATTTTACGGCGAGATCATAAAGTTCTGCATCCGGGAGGAGATATCAAGAAATTATTTTAAAAATCAGACAGCAGCAAAATACCGCTGCAGTTCCGGCGCACATGAGAAATAAAAGTCATGTAACCGCCGGAACGAAGACAGTGTTTTGCTGCTGCCGAGGAATCAGACACGCTCTAGTACATTATTTATTAGAAACAAAGATGAATTTCACTTCACCATCCATTCCGTCTGAAATTCCGGAGAAATTCGTATATTTTTTGGAGGAATCTATCATCGTGTTCAGCTTATCAAGCAGTCCGTCGAGGTCTCCGTCAAATGCGCTGACCAGTTTTTTGATGCCTTCATCATTGAATTGAATCATGCCGTCATTCAGTGTTTTTGCGCCGTCATCAAGTTGTTTTACGCCGTCGATCAACGCGCCGGAACCGGTCTGCAGTGTCTGGATACCTGCCGCAAGCGTGCCTGCTCCGGTATTGAGGTCACCTGCACCGGAAGCGATCCGGGAAGCGCCTTCCATAAGGCTGGAAGCGCCATTGCTGGCCTCCCCCATCTTCTCGTGTAAGGTTCCTGCACCGGTGTTTACCTGAGACGCGCCTTCGGATAACTGCTTCAATCCGGCTGCAAGACCTGCATTCCCGTCGATCCCGCCAAGAACCTGTGATGTGCCGGCCTTGAGTTGGGAAACTCCCTGATTTACCTGTGTACTGAGTCCGTTCTCACCGTTAACTCCTTCATTAAGGGAGCCGATTCCGTCTTTTATGCTTGGGGTCTGGGTTGAAGCATCGCCGGTGTTGAGGGCTGCATTCAGCGCGGCAGAACCGGCCCGGATACTGGCGGTGCCAGTGCTGGAATCGCCGGTATTCAATGCATTATTTAGAGCAGATGCCGCATAGGTGATACTGGGCACTCCGTTGGAGGGATCCCCATCATTCAGCGCTGCACTTAAGAATGCTGCCCCGCCTGCAATACCGGGATTTGTACCATCTCCGTGGAAAGCAGTGTCTATTGCCGTGGCTCCTGCAGCAACCTCCTGGGCCAGAAGGGAAAGTGCGCTGTTATCCGATGCAGGAGCAGTATTGGCGAGGCTGTCCCGTTCGTTCTGGTCTGCCTGGAGGCTGCCAATCACGCCCTCGAGGGCTTCCAGTGTGCCTTCCGGCAGATCCTCACAGCCCTGGAGGGTGGTTTCCAGTTCCTGAAGCTGTGTCACTTCATCCCAGCTGCTGGTAGTATCGCCTGCAGCCTGACTCTCTGGGCCTGCTGACAGGGCATTGGCGAGCTGCCACGCGGCAGCGGACAGCTCACCGGTACCCGCGGCAGTCTCTTGTATACCGCTATTCAGATTCGCAGCCCCCGCAGCTGCCTGCTGGGTACCTGCGTCCAGAGCCGCGGCTCCGTCGCTTACCTGCTGGATTCCTGCATCCAGAGCCGCGGCACCGGCGGCGGTTTGGGCGATTCCGTCATTCAGGACAGCGATTCCCTGGCACAATGCAGGAAGCTGGGCACCAAGAGACTTCTGCATCTCCTGGACGCCTGCATCCAGTGCCTGAACTCCGGGGAGAAGCTCATCGGTCACCTTGCCGGAAACCAGATTCAATCCTGCATGGAGTTCTCCGGCGCCTGTGTTTAATGCGCCGGTTCCGTCCAGCAGCTGGGAGGCTCCTTCAGTCAGGGCAGCGCTTCCATCCCTGAGTTCATTGCTGCCTGTGGCCAGTGTTTCGGTTCCCTCCTTTAAGGCGCTGCTGCCCGAAACCAGCTGTCCGATTCCGTCCGTCAGTGTGCCGGAGGAGGAGAGCAGTGTATCCAGCCCGCTTTTCAGCTCTCCCGAACCGTCCACCAGCTGATTGGCAGAATCCTGCAGTTTATTCATGGAACTTTTCAGGTCGTTCAGATCATCCAGTTTATCCGTCTCCAGACTGTTAAATACATCGTTAGTTGCGATTGTAATACCCTCCACGGCATCATAGTCTGTTACGTCGGCCTCCAGCTCAAAATAATCCGGTATATCTAAATCAGTCACACCTAGGTTTTCCTTTACCTGGGGAAGCCCCATGCCGAGAGCCATGTCTCTGTCACCGTCGGAGACAAGTTTACCGTTCGTGATCTTAATATTCGTGAACTTATCAGCATCCAGAATCAGTCCGGTTACCATCAGAAACGGCGTATACTCACTGCCGTTTTTTCCCGATGTGTTCTGGTACTGGTAACGTATCAGCAGATGACCGTTTTTTCCCTGCAGCTCGCCGGCGCTGATGGATTTGCCGTCCAGCGTGTATGTGATTGTAACACCCACTGGCAGAGCCCGGGTTGTCGTCCCCTGATAGCAGATGTCCTTGCTGTCTCCATCCCAGGTGATGCTGCTGCTTTTCTGGGTAAATGGTTCATCGCCCTTGACATTCTCTATATTTTCCAGCGTGGAAACATCTTTAATTTCTGACGCGTCCTTCACATTTTTCAGCTGGTCAGACACCGTGACGGCTGTAACGGAGCCGCTGCCGTCTATTTTGGCATATACAGTTTCGTCCTTTACAGGCCTGACACGGGATTCGGATGTCTTGGTATCTTTGACAGCGGATTCCTCCGTCTTGGCCGTGTTCTCCTTTGCATAACAGGCGACAGGCACGGCCAGTGTGCCGGCTGCCATGGACATAGCCAGTGCGATTGCTACGAGTGTCTTATATTCTCTGTTTTTCATATCAGTTTACCTCCTCAATAAATCTGTTGACTCCAATTATTTATTCCCGCAGGGAATCCCTTAACTCAGACATTAGCGCAGGCCTCATCGGCCGGCTTCTCTTTCTTCTTGATACATCCGCGCATATCTTTCGTAGTAGCACAGATGACTCTGTCAAAGACCATCAGCATGGATGGCAGTATGAAAATAACTGTAAACATACTGATGACAGCTCCCCGGGCCATCAGGGTACATAGGGCGGATATCATATCAATATCGGAATAAAGCCCGACTCCAAATGTGGCGGCGAAGAAGCCCAGGGCAGACACAATAACCGAACTGACAGAAGCAGAAACCGCAATCTGTATAGAGTCCCTTTTTGCTTTTCCTCTGCAGCGCTCTTTTTTGTATCTGGTTGTCATCAGGATTGCATAATCAACGGTTGCCCCCAGTTGTATTGTTCCAATGACGATAGAAGCGATAAAGGGCATTTTTGTCCCTGTAAAATAGGGGATTCCCAGGTTAATGAAGATTGCAAATTCAATGACGGCAACAAGGATCACTGGCAGTGATATGGATTTAAACACGAGTGCGATTATGATAAATATGGCGATAATGGAAACCGCGCTAACCACCTTAAAATCCTTATCGGTGATCGTGATCAGATCCTTCGTACAGGGGGCCTCGCCGATCAGCATAGCGGAAGAATCGTATTTTTTTACAATATCATTCAGCACAGTGCATTGGTGGTTAACTTCGTCGGTCGCTACCTTGTATTCGGACTGTACCAGTATCAGCTGCCAGTCACCGGCCTTTAATGTCTCTGTCAGTCCGTCAGGTATGACATCCCGGGGAATGGCGGAGCCGATGAGACTGTCGAGCCCAAGCGCGAACTTGACCCCTTTCACATCGGACAGATCATCCAGCATCGCTTTTGCTTCCTTGGCCGGAAGATCTGCATTTGCCAGAACCATATGTGTGGCATTCATATCAAATTCGTCTGCCAGTTTGTCATTTGCCTTGATACTCTCCAGATACTTCGGCAGAGTTGCATCCAGGTTATAGTAAACTTCCGCTTTGCTGTATCCCCAGAGAGCGGGTAAGAGCAGTACGATGAAGAGGAGAATGAAAGCCTTAAAGCGTTTTGTTATAAACGTTGCAGGTTTCTCCATGCTCGGTATAATGGAGCGGTGCGTTGTTTTCTGAATCAGTTTGTCAAAAACAAGCAGGAAGGAGGGCAGTATGGTGACACAGCTTATGACACCAAATATGACGCCCTTTGCCATGACAATGCCGAGGTCTTTTCCAAGAGTAAAGCTCATAAAGCAAAGTGCAATGAAGCCGGCCACTGTTGTAACGGAGCTTCCGACCACAGAGGAAAATGTATTGGAAATCGCGTGGGCCATTGCCCGTTCCTTATCTCCCGGGTAACGCTGCTGGTTCTCCTGATAGCTGTGCCACAGGAAGATAGAGTAGTCCATGGTAACCCCAAGCTGGAGCACCGCGCTTAAAGCCTTAGTAATATAGGAAATCTCTCCGAGAAAGTAATTGGTTCCCATATTATAGAGGATTGCCATTCCAATACTCAGCATGAAGAAAACAGGCAGTATCCAGCAGTCCATAAATACAGAAAGCACAATACAGCTCAGGATAACGGCGATGAGTACATAGATTGGGGTTTCCTTTTCAGAAAGCTGCTTGATGTCGGTGACCACTGCAGACATGCTGCTCAGATAGCATTGTTTATTTGTAACACTGCGGATCTCCGTTATGGCATCCATAGTGCTGTCTGCGGAAGTCGTGTCATCAAAGAAGATCGCCATCAGAGTGGCATCCTCTGTTTTAAACACATCTTTTAGTTTATCAGGCAGGATATCAATGGGCATGGAAGTGTCCGCTATGGAATCATACCAAATGACGTCCGCAACGCCGTCTACACTTTTGATTTTCTCCTTTACTTCAGCCGCATCTTTGGTATTCATGCCTTCCACAACTTCCATTGCGAAAGCACCTTTTCCAAACTCATCCATCAGGATGTTCTGCCCCTTCATCGTATCGATATTATCAGGCAGATAATAAAGTATGTCGTAGTTGACTCTGGTTTTCAGGAATCCCAAAGCCGATGGTATCAGAAGTAAAATGCCGAGTATCAGGATGACAACCCGATACTTCACTATTTTTTTACCTGCATTCACCATGTTTCATGCCTCCCTTTTAAATTATGACTATTAGTCATTTTTAAGACTAAAAGTAATATACAATAAAAATGACCAAAAGTCAATAATATTCAAAAGAAAAGTTGACTTTGGGTCATTTTGAAATTATAATATAGAAAATTGCAACTGTTTTGTACAGGACTGTGGAAGCAAAAACAGGTGTGTGGAAATAGGATTCCGTTTTAAACAAGCCCCGGTACCCACGGCAGATTTCATGGGCTGGCGGCGTGTCTGTTTATGGCAGGGTTCTGGCCGGAAACGAAAAAATTAATCGAAAGAGTGGGGAAAATTATGGGAAAAGTTGACGAAAACAAGCAGCAGAAATTAGAGGCACTGTTTAAGAGTGCGTATGACTTGTTTCTGACACAGGGGATTTCCAAGACGTCGATCCACGATATCGTTCAGAAAGCAGGAGTGGCTAAGGGGACATTTTATCTCTATTTTAAAGACAAGTATGAGATTCGGGACAGGCTGATTGCCAAGACGGCAGGGCGGCTTTTCATGGCGGCCCACGATGCATTAGAGCAGGCTCAGATCCCGGCATTTGAAGACAAAATTATATTTATAGTAGATTATGTCCTGGATGAGATGGCGAAAAGCAGGGCGGTGCTGCGATTTATCTCTAAGAACCTGAGCTGGGGCATCTTCAGGCAGGCAATTACGAAAAATGAATCAGACGCCGAAATAGATGTCATGGGCTTCTTTCATAAAATGGTAACAGAAAATCCGGATGTAAAACTGAGGGCGCCCGAGACCATGCTTTTCCTTATTATAGAGCTTGCTAGTTCCACGTCTTACAGTACGATACTGGAGAACGACCCGATCAGTTATCAGGAGCTGAAGCCCTATCTGAATGAAAGCATCCGTGCAATTATAAGAAATCACGTGATTGAATAGCCGGAATTGGCGAAAAGGCTTGACTTCTGTCCGCTTGCTGTGGTACAATGCTCTAGCGAATGGAAGTAGGTCTTTTTTTTATGCCTAAATTTAGATGGCTTCGCAACCATCATGTAACACGTAGTGAATAAGAAAAAAGCGAGGTGGAAGTTGTGCGCACAAGAATCACACTGGAATGTACAGAATGCAAGCATCGTAATTACAACATGACCAAGGATAAGAAAGCTCATCCGGACCGCATGGAGACGAAGAAGTACTGTAAGTTCTGTAAATCACACACACTGCACAAAGAAACGAAATAGTCGTTGGAAGGAAGTGGATGGCATGGGTGAGAAAACAGCAAAAACTCAGAAGAAGAGCTGGTTCAAAGGGCTTCAGGCAGAGTTTAAGAAAGTCATTTGGCCAGACAAAAAAACACTTGCAAAACAGACCACGGCAGTCGTTTCGGTTTCTATATTATTGGGGGTATTGATTTCGGTAATCGATGCAATCCTAAAATATGGAATTGATCTGTTGGTTAAGTAAACAGCCGCAGCAGAAAGGTGATTTTATGTCAGAGGCAAAATGGTATGTAGTTCATACCTATTCCGGGTATGAGAACAAAGTAAAAGCAAATATTGATAAGGCAATTGAAAATCGTCATCTGGAAGATCAGATTCTGGAGGTCAGGGTTCCTATGCAGGAAGTGATCGAACTGAAGAACGGTGTCCAGAAAGCCAGCCAGAAGAAGATGTTTCCGGGATACGTCATGATTCATATGATTATGAATGACGATACCTGGTATGTAGTTCGTAATACCAGAGGCGTGACCGGCTTTGTTGGTCCCGGATCCAAACCTGTTCCGCTTGAGGAAGAAGAGATGAACAGACTCGGAATCAGGCAGGAGAACGTCATCGTAGAGTTTGCAGTAGGCGATACCGTGACCGTGCTCAGCGGTGCATGGGAAGGGACTGTGGGTGTCATTCAGTCTTTGAATGAGCAGAAGCAGAGCCTGTCTATCAATGTAGAGCTGTTTGGCCGTGAGACACCGGTTGAACTCGGTTTCGCAGAAGTAAGAAAGATGGATTAAAAACCGTGGGAGGGATTCAGATCCCGCCAATACCACAAGGAGGTAATTAAAAATGGCAAAAAAAGTAGAAGGTTATATTAAATTACAGATTCCAGCTGGTAAAGCTACACCAGCACCACCGGTAGGTCCTGCGCTTGGACAGCACGGTGTGAATATCGTTGAATTTACAAAGCAGTTCAACGCAAGAACAGCAGACCAGGGAGACCTGATCATTCCTGTTGTTATCACAGTATACAATGACAGAAGCTTCAGCTTCGTAACAAAGACACCGCCGGCAGCAGTTCTGATCAAGAAAGCCTGCAACATCAAATCCGGTTCAGGTGTTCCGAACAAGACAAAAGTTGCGACGATCACAAAAGCTCAGTTAGAAGAGATCGCAAAGACAAAGATGCCGGACTTAAATGCTGCAACACTTGAGGCAGCTATGAGCATGGTAGCAGGAACATGCCGTTCCATGGGTGTAGTTGTTGAAGAATAGTAGATTAAGTAAGGTATTTTCGAGCTTAGTACACTTAACGAAGTTGAAATAAGTGGGAGGGGCACGATCCCGCCAATACCACAAGGAGGTTATTTAAGATGAAACGAGGAAAAAAATATATCGAAGCTGCGAAACTGATCGAAAAGGGAAACCTGTACGAGAAGGCAGACGCAGTAGCATTAGTTAAAAAAGCAGCAGTAGCTAAATTTGACGAAACAATCGAAGCTCATATCAGAACAGGTTGTGACGGACGTCATGCAGACCAGCAGATTCGTGGTGCAGTTGTACTGCCGCACGGAACAGGTAAAAAGGTTCGTATCCTTGTATTTGCGAAAGATGCAAAAGCTGAAGAGGCGAAAGCAGCTGGAGCAGATTACGTGGGAGGCGATGAACTGATCCCGAAGATCCAGAACGAGGGATGGTTTGAATTTGATGTTGTCGTAGCTACACCTGACATGATGGGCGTTGTTGGACGTCTCGGACGTGTACTCGGACCAAAAGGTCTGATGCCTAACCCGAAGGCCGGTACAGTTACTATGGATGTAACAAAAGCCATCAACGACATCAAAGCTGGTAAGATTGAGTACAGATTGGACAAAACAAACATTATCCATGTGCCGATCGGTAAGGCATCCTTTACCGAAGAACAGTTAGCGGACAACTTCCAGACGCTTATCGATGCAATCATCAAGGCAAAACCGGCAGCTGTTAAAGGTCAGTATTTGAAGAGTGTAACACTGACATCCACAATGGGACCTGGTGTAAAAATCAACCCAATGAAGCTTGCTTAATCAGAATTTGATGACATAGAGAAAAAAGTCCTGCCTTTAAGCGCGGTGAGATAAGAAAACAAGCAAAAACCCTTATATCATCGCGTTTTAAGGACAGCGGGCAAACAGGTTACAAGTGAATAACCAAGCAAAAGGGACGTTATCGAAAGATAGCGTCCCTTTCTGCATACTACGCCGCAGCTTCAAAGAAGTTGTGGCGTTTTTTTATGCCCGCAGGAAAGGAGGCGCAGCCGGAATGTATTTCACAAAGGGCAAGCAGCGGGCATTTGAACTGCTCATGCAGCAGAAGCCGGGATTTGACCGCTATCAATCCGGTTGTGCCGGAGATGATGAAGATTGCGGCACTTGCCGTTTCTACCGCCCACAATGGAAATATGAGTTTTGCGTTTTCAAAAAGTGTCCCTATTGCCCCGGCAAAAGGACGCGGAAAACGCCCGCCAGCATGGACAAATAGACGGGCAAAAGCCCTTGTGCCATGCGGCTTTGCAGACGCGAAAACGGCAAAGGGCATATTGCAATACCAAAACCGCCGAAAACGGCTTTCTAATTGTCCACGCAGATCAAGAGAGGAAGTGAGGAAAAATGGCAGTTTTCAGAGTGGAGCGAAATACGGGATATACCGTTATGAGCAACCACCACTTGCGCAACAAGGAATTGTCCTTAAAGGCAAAGGGCTTGTTGTCGCAAATGCTGTCTTTGCCGGAGGATTGGGATTATACCCTTGCGGGCTTATCCCATATCAACCGGGAGAAGATCGACGCAATCCGCGAAGCGGTAAAGGAACTCGAAAAAGCCGGATATATCGTGCGCAGCCGGGAACGCGACGAAAAGGGACGCTTGCGGGGCGCGGATTACGTCATATACGAGCAGCCGCAGCCGCGAGAGCCGGAAGCAGCTACCAGCGGCGGACAGCCGCCTATATTGGATTTACCTACATTGGAAAATCCAACATTGGATAATCCAACGTTGGAAAAACCTACGCAGGAAAAACCTACGTTGGAAAATCCAACGCAATTAAATAAAGATATATCAAGTAAAGAACAATCAATTACTGATTTATCAAGTACCCATTCCTTTCCATTCCATTCCCTAAATCCCTTGCCCTTCGAACAGGGCAAAGCGGCTACGCCGTCGGAAAGGAAAAGAACGGAAGCGAAAAGCAATAGCGCAGTAGAGATTTACAGGGAGATTATCAAGGACAATATCGAATACGACCATCTCATTCAAAACTGCAAAATTGACAAAGACCGCTTGGACGAGATTGTTGACCTTATGCTGGAAACCGTCTGCACAGCGCGAAAGACAATCCGTATTGCCGGGGACGACTACCCCGCCGAATTAGTGAAATCAAAGTTTTTGAAGCTGAACAGCAGCCATATTGAGTTCGTTTTGGATTGCATGAGGGAGAACACAACCAAAGTGCGCAACATCAAGCAGTATCTAAAAGCGGTGCTGTTCAACGCGCCGAGTACCATTGACAGCTACTATACCGCCCTTGTCAATCACGACTTATACGGCGGCGAATGAGCATAGCCGCACTTTACCGGGAAAGGAGTTGATACCTTGCAGGAAGAAGTAACCCAAAAAACGATTGCCCTATACGTCAAAGTGGGAAAAGGCGCGGCGCGGCTTACCGAACAGGCGTTGCAGAAAGCAATCCAAAAGTTTTTGGAGCAGAAAAGCAAGCCCGCACATGGGAAACAGACCATGCGGCAGCTTATGAAGCAGAACGCGGGCGTTTCCAACATCGAGATCACCGACAGCAATATTAAAGCCTTTGAGAGTACGGCGAAGAAATACAACATAGATTTTTCGCTGAAAAAGGTTAAGGGTGAACAGACCCGTTACCTTGTGTTTTTCAAAGGCCGGGACGCAGACGTTATGACCGCAGCGTTTCAAGAGTTTTCTGCAAAGAAGCTGAACCGGGATAAAAAGCCCTCTATCCGCAAAGCCCTTGCCGCTGCAAAGGACAAGGCGAAGCAGCTTAACGCCGCCCGCGACAAGGTAAAGAAAATGGACAGGGGGCGCGAGATATGAAGCAGATAAACTACAAAAAGCTGATACTTCCGAATATCCCCTATGTGTTCTTTGTCTATCTCTTTGATAAAGTCGGACAGGCGGTGCGGCTTGCCCCCGGCGCGGATATATCCGCAAAGATACTGAATATCACAAAAGGATTTTCCGCAGCCTTTGAAAACGCCTTGCCGAGCATTTACCCTCTGGATTTGCTTGTCGGCATTGTCGGCGCGGTGGTTATCCGCTTGATTGTCTATGTCAAAGGGAAAAACGCGAAGAAATACCGCAAGGGCGCGGAGTACGGCTCTGCCCGATGGGGCAACGCCGAAGATATAAAGCCCTACATAGACCCGGAGTTTCAAAACAACATCATTTTGACGCAGACGGAACGGCTTACCATGAACAGCCGCCCGAAGCAGCCGAAGTACGCGAGAAATAAGAACGTCGTCGTGATCGGCGGCAGCGGCAGCGGAAAAACAAGGTTTTTCGTCAAGCCTAGTGCGCCCGTAAGGGCGGTATAAATCCTACCTTGAGCAAGTAGTAGGTAAAAGTATCAAGCGGCATTGTGCCGCAACCTATCATTCCCCGTCTTACCCCAAAAGGGAAACCGGAGGGCGACCATAGCATGACGGAGGACACGGGGCGCTGAAGCCTCAGAAGCGCCGGCGTGACGGAATGAAAATCCACGTATGAGGATGGAAGCTAGACTGCTTGAATGACAGCCTGAAATCGGGACCAAGAGCGTACCCCTGACGTAGAGAGGTTGTACTCGTCAGTGTTCCTGACAGTCGCATTGTTTGGCTATGCGGCTGCTGATACTCGGAGCAGGTTCAGCCACGGGAAAGTGGAAAAAGGCGAACGTCACATACCGACAACGTGGAACGCTTGTTTATACCGTACTAAACGGGGATTGCCTAAAGTGAAATGCCGAAAGGCTATGAAAACGCTGAAATGCGGGGTTCTGAATATTCACCATGGCAACAGAGTTCCCATAGTAGTCTGCGGACGGGAAAGCCGTCTACATGGCAAAGGGGAACAGTGAATCATTTTCAAAACAGAAAGGATGGTGTGTGAGACACTATGAGAAATCCGATTCATGTCTTGAAAAGCCTTGAAGAAAAGGCAAGTGTAAGTAACTACAAATATGAAAGATTATATCGCAACCTATACAATCCAGAGTTCTATCTCCTTGCATATGCGAACATTGCGAAATCGCAGGGGAGCATGACGCAGGGGGTAGACGGGCAGACGCTGGACAACATGAGCCTGCCGAGAATTAACCGGATTATTGAATCCATACGCAACAGGACATATCAGCCAAAGCCTGCAAAAAGAAAGTACATTCCTAAAAAGAACGGGAAACTTCGCCCGTTGGGAATCACTTCTACTGATGATAAGTTAGTGCAGGAAGTGGTCAGAATGATTCTTGAAGCAATCTATGAGCCGACATTCAGCAACAATTCACACGGTTTCAGACCAAAAAGAAGCTGTCACACGGCACTTACGCAAGTGAAGAAAAACTTCACAGGTGTTACATGGATTGTCGAGGGAGACATTAAGGCGTGCTTTGATAACTTCGACCATCATGTGTTGGTTGAATTACTGCGGAAAAGGATTTCAGACGAGGCTTTTATCGGTCTAATCTGGAAGTTCCTGAAAGCCGGATATATGGAACAATGGCAGTACAACTGCACCTACTCCGGTGTTCCGCAGGGCAGCGGTATCAGTCCGATATGTGCAAACATCTACCTCAGCGAACTGGACAACTATATGCAGGAATACAAAGAAAAGTATGATTGCGAGCCAGAACGCAGAAGGACGACCAGAGAATACGAGCGGGCGTCCCGGAGATACAGAAAGGCACGTAAAGCGTTAATGGGCGCAGAAAAATCAACTCCTGAACTGGTAAAAGAATTTAAGGATTCCAGAAGGAAGAAGATGAATCAGCACTATTACAATCCGTTTGAGGAAGGCTTCAAGAAAATCCAGTACAACCGTTACGCCGATGATTTTGTAATCGGCGTTATCGGCTCCAAAAAGGACGCAGAAAAAATCAAGGAAGATGTAAAAATCTTTCTCCAAGAAAAACTGCATTTGGAAATGTCCGAGGAAAAGACGAAAGTCACCCATTCCAGTAAGCCGGTACGCTATCTGGGGTACGATTTCAAAGTAATCCATTCCAAGAACATGAAGCGTTGTAAAAACGGCGACATGAAACGGGTGTGGTATGGAAAAGTATTCCTGTATATGCCGAAAGAAAAATGGATTAAAAAAGCGATGGAACGGGGAGCGATACAGGTGAAACGCAACAATGACACAGGCAAAGAAATGTGGCGGCCTATGCCAAGGAAAGACCTGATGAACCGCAGCGACGCAGAGATTGTGTCTACTTTCAATTCCGAAATTCGAGGGTTATATAACTTCTATCGGATAGCAGAAAACGTAGGCGCATTGCACAAGTATTACTACATGGTGCGGTACAGCATGTTAAAAACTCTGGCAGGAAAGCACAGAACGAATGTCAGTGTTATTAAGAAGCGGCACATGGTAAACGGAGTACTGAGAATCCCATACGATACAACTAAGGGACGTAAATACTGCGAATTTTACCATGATGGATTCAGAAAGCACAGCGACGGCTATGACAATGTGGCAGACGTTATGCCGAGTTATAGGAAATATGACAGCAGGCACACGATAGTAAACCGCATAAAAGCCGGAGTATGCGAGATTTGCGGGGAACATGCAGACTATTTATGTATGCACCACGTAAGAACGCTGAAATCGCTGAAAGGCAGGGATATATTTGAGCAGAAAATGCTGAAAATGAGAAGAAAATCTCTGGCTCTCTGCCCTGACTGCTTTGAACTCTTACACGAAACCAAAGAATCAAGGTGATTCATGGAAAGCCGGATACGCTGAGAGGTGTACGTCCGGTTTGGGAGGCGGCTCCCTGAAACCTACTGATGAAAGTCAGCAAGGCGCAGGGTGCCTACCTCATATTTAATGCAGCTTCATTCCTCTTACGTCTTGACAGACCCGAAAGGTACGGTTTTGATTGAGTGCGGGAAGCTGCTGCAACGGGCAGGCTACCGCATTAAGGTATTGAATACGATTAACTTCAAAAAATCCATGCACTACAACCCCTTTGTGTATATCCGCAGCGAGAAAGATATTTTGAAGCTGGTAAATACGTTGATAGCGAATACCAAAGGTGAGGGCGAAAAAAGCGCAGAGGATTTTTGGGTAAAGGCAGAACGGCTTTTGTATTGCGCGTTGGTGGGCTACATCTGGTACGAAGCCCCCGCAGCGGAAAAGAACTTTATTACCCTGTTGGAACTTATCAACGCCAGCGAAGCCCGCGAGGACGACGAGGAATATCAAAGCCCCGTCGATCTGCTGTTTGCCGACTTGGAGGAACGCGACCCCGACCATTTCGCGGTGAAGCAGTACCGAAAGTACAAATTAGCGGCGGGCAAGACAGCAAAATCAATCCTTATTTCTTGCGGTGCGCGGCTTGCCCCTTTCGATATAAAGGAACTCCGCGATCTCATGTCCTACGACGAATTAGAACTTGATACGTTAGGCGACAGAAAGACCGCGCTTTTTCTCATAATGAGCGATACGGACAGCACGTTTAATTTTGTTATCGCTATGCTGCAATCGCAGCTTTTCAATTTGCTTTGCGACAAGGCCGACGATGAATACGGCGGCAAACTGCCCGTCCATGTGCGGTGCTTGTTAGACGAGTTTGCAAACAGTGTGACACGTTCTACGCCCAAAACGGTGGGAATAACCGACAAAAGCGTAGCCTAAAGTCACAAATAACTTAATAAATGTGGTTTTAGAGAACTGCATAACTGAAATCTCAAATGAAGGGGCAACGCCCGGAAGGGGATTCACTAATACTCCGAATAGCGTCAGCCGGATACAGACGGCTGGGGTTATCGAGCTCGGGGAAGTCGTGCGAAGCACACCCTAACGCCGGAAGGCGAGGAAAGATTCGTAGAGGTACGGGTTGTGTGTGACAGTGCGGGTGGGGTTGCCATATGGTTAGAATGACCAAAAAGGCGGTCTGACAAAGTTCCGAATGTACGGCTCTAAACGAATGGCTTGTAGAAATGCAAGTGTACCAGAGGTACGCAAGCGGGGCAAAGTAAAAGTTGTTAGTATGAAATGCCCTCTGCGCTTACAGGGCGCAGGTATCTTAAGGATTCTCCTTGAAGATAATGCTTGCAGGGCTAAAGGAACGACCTAAGTGGCAACAATCCTAAGTTATGTGGAACGTGGAAAGCAGCCAATACGGGAGCTGACTGTATCAGCGGCAAAGTACCGTATTTGTGTCGAAAAGGAAGAAGCACAGAAAGAACTTCTTCTACAATAAGCACATTAATGGTTGTGAGAGTAGAGGCACAGTACCTGTGAAGCCGTGATAATAAGCGGTGGAGGGATAGCCTCAAGCCGATACTAAGATTTTCTTTCATGTCTATATAGTAATCACCAAAAGGAGATTTTCATAGCTGTCGTGGTGCGACTAAGAAAAAATCATTCTCCGACAAGGAGCTGGTTACTATGGCAAAACGAATTGTAAATAGAGCAGAGCGGAATGCAGAAAGATATGACGCTAAAGAAACAGGCTATCAGTTATATGAAAACAGCCTGAACGCTAAGATATTTGACAGGCTCATGCCACTGATAGTGTCAGAGCAGAATATCATGCTTGCGTACCGCAACATCTGCAAAAGCGGGGGAAGCAAAACCCCCGGCACAGACGGGAAAACGATTGAAGCAATACAGTCACTTCCCATCGAAACGGTCATTAAAACTGTCAGAAACAAGTTGAACTATTATCAGCCCAAAAAGGTCAGACGGGTAGAAATCCCCAAAGATAACGGAAAGACCAGACCATTGGGGATTCCGAGTATCTGGGACAGACTGATACAGCAGTGTATCCTACAGATACTGGAGCCGATTTGTGAAGCGAAATTCCATGAGCGGAACAACGGTTTCAGACCATACAGGTCAACACAGAATGCAATCGCACAGTGTTATAAAATGGCACAGTTGCAAAATCTGCACTTTGTAGTTGACGTGGACATTGTTGGCTTCTTTGATAATATCGACCACGGTAAGCTCATTCGGCAGTTGTGGGGGATTGGAATACAGGACAGAAAGCTGATTATGATTATCAAACAGATGCTAAAGGCAGAAATCCTGTTCAATGACATAACCATTGAGCCAGAAACAGGTACTCCACAGGGGGGATTCTATCCCCACTTCTTGCAAATGTAGTATTGAATGAACTGGACTGGTGGATAGCCGGTCAGTGGGAAATGTTTAAAATCAGAGAGGGAAAAACAGGTTTAGAGTTTGACAAGACTGATAAAGAGGGAAACGTCCTTACAGTGGACAGAACGCAGAAGTGGAATAAGCTGAGAGCAAAAACCGGACTGAAAGAAATGTATATCGTAAGATATGCGGACGATTTTAAGTTGTTCTGCCGGGATTATGCAACAGCAAAGAAAGTAATGTGTGCCACAAAACTCTGGCTTGCAGAGAATCTTCATTTGCAGACCAGCGATGAAAAATCGGGAATCACAAACCTGCAAAAGAATTATACGACTTTTCTTGGAATTAAGTTTAAAGTCGTGCCAAAAGGCAGTAAGTGGATAATACGCTCCCACATAGCAGACAAGAGCAAAGTTAAGGTCATTAAAAAACTGAGCGACGTTTGGAAAGATATAAAAAACCCGAGCAAGCAAAGCGAGATTGACCGCAATATCAGCCTTTATAATGCTATGGTCATGGGAATGCACAATTACTACTGTATGGCAACGATGGTATCAGCAGACTTTGCGGAAATCTCTTATAAAGTCAACGGGAAAAGTAACGGCATGAATCATAACAACCGCAGTTTCCCCATTGAGCGGCAAGGAGAGATTACCAGCAAGTTCATACAGGAGAAGTATGGGAAATCAAAGCAGTTCCGATGGATAAAGGGAAGAATGATTATCCCGGCAGGATATGTGGCATATGAATATCCGAAATATAAAAGGCGTGAAGTCAACAAATATGCAAGGAAATATTCAGACATCGAAAACTGTATCAGTTACGAGGTCATGAAGTATATGATGGAAAACGCCCATCTCTATCCAACGTTGGAGATGGCAGACAACGCTCTGTCAAGATATATATCGCAAAGAGGGAAATGTGCGGTAACACACAATGCGCTGACAGTTTCAGACATGGTGTGCCAGCATATCAAACCTTGCAAGGGAGAGCGGAATGACACATACAAGAATTTAATTCTCTTGTCAAAAGAAGTGTCAAAACTGGTAGGTGCAACGAAAACTACAGTAATAGGTAAGATACTTGCAGACCTGCCATTGACCGAAGAAATGCAAAATAAAATCAATAAGTTCCGAAAACACAGGGAGCTGGAAGAAATACAATTCGAGAACTATATAGGCACTAAAAAGTAATCTTAGTCGGTGGAACGCCGTGTGATGGGAAACTATCACGCACGGTGTGGAGCGGGGGAAAAGCCCGAGGTGGAAACACCAGAGGCTTACCTATCGCTATTCGGGCAAATCCCGCAGTTTGAAAAATTGATTGCCACAATCCGCAGCCGGGAAATATCGGCTTCTATCATTCTGCAATCGCAGAGCCAGCTAAAAGCCATTTACAAGGACGCGGCAGAAATCATACTTGACAATGCCGACAGCACCTTGTTTTTGGGAGGGCGCGGGAAAAATGCAAAGGATATTTCGGAAAACTTGGGACGGGAAACAATCGACAGTTTCAACACTTCCGAAAATCGCGGCACGCAGGTTTCTCATGGCCTCAATTATCAAAAATTGGGAAAGGAGTTGATGACACAGGACGAAATCGCAGTTATGGACGGAGGAAAATGTATTTTGCAGTTGCGCGGCGTGCGCCCATTTTTCAGCGACAAATACGATATAACGCAGCACCCGAACTACAAGTACCTTTCCGACTTCGACAAGAAAAACGCTTTTGACGTTGAACGGTATATGTCCACCCGTCCGGCAATCGTAAAGCCCGACGAACCTTTTGACATATACGAAATAGATTTGTCCGACGAGGACGCAGCCGCCGAAACGTAACGGCGGCATTTTTATTTCCCACAACATTTTTTGAGCCGTTTTAGCGGCAGAAAGCGAGGTTTATATGGATTTTTTCAACAGCGCAGTTGACGTATTGCAGACTTTGGTAATCGCGCTTGGCGCAGGACTTGGCATTTGGGGCGGCATTAACCTCATGGAGGGGTACGGCAACGATAACCCCGGCGCGAAATCGCAGGGCATGAAACAGCTTATGGCGGGCGGCGGCGTCGCCTTGATTGGCCTTACCCTTGTCCCGCTGCTCTCCGGCCTGTTTGGATAATGCCACAACCTAATACTACCCGCCGCGCCCTCTCGGAAACGGGAGGGCGCGGGAAAGGAGGGATTAGCTTTTGATATGGCAGATGATTGAAGATTGGTTCCGGGGCATTTTGACAGACGGAATACTCTCTAATCTCTCCGGGCTGTTCGACAGCGTAAATACAGAGGTTGGAGAAATCGTAACGCAAGTCGGCACAACCCCCGCCGGGTGGAACGCGGGTATATTCAATATGATACGCAGCCTTTCGGAAAACGTCATTGTGCCGATTGCGGGCGTTATCATTACCTTTGTCATGTGCTACGAACTAATCCAGCTTGTAATTGAGAAAAACAATCTGCACGATCTCGACACTTGGATATTTTTCAAATGGATTTTCAAAACCTTTGTTGCGGTGCTGCTGGTAACAAATACTTGGAACATCGTCATGGGTGTTTTCGACGTTACGCAGAGCGTCGTCAACGACAGCGCGGGCGTTATCCTATCCGACACAAGCATAGATATTGCAACCGTTATCACCGACATAGAAGCAAAGCTGGACGCTATGAGCGTCGGCGGGCTTTTGGGGCTATGGTTTCAATCCCTCTTTGTGGGGCTTACCATGAAAGCCCTCTCTATCTGCATTATGCTTGTGGTGTACGGTCGCATGATTGAAATATACCTTGTAACGAGTATTGCCCCTATCCCCGTTGCGACAATGGTAAATCACGAATGGGGCGGCATGGGACAGAATTATTTGAAATCCTTGCTTGCCCTCGGTTTCCAAGCGTTTTTAATTCTTGTGTGCGTCGGCATTTACGCGGTATTGATACAGACAATCGCAGCAACCGACGACATATCCGGCGCGATCTGGTCTTGCATGGGCTATACCGTCCTCTTGTGTTTTACGCTTTTCAAGACGGGAAGCCTTGCAAAATCCGTATTCAGCGCGCATTAAAGGAGGTGGACTATGGCGTATGTAACCGTCCCAAAGGATTTAACCAAAATCAAAAGCAAGGTAATGTTTAACCTTACCAAAAGACAATTACTCTGTTTCGGCGCGGCGGTGGCTATCGGGCTACCGCTATTCTTTTTGACAAAGGACAGCGCGGGAACGACAACGGCGGCTTTGTGCATGGTGCTTGCCATGCTGCCTATGTTCCTACTCGCTATGTACGAGAAGAACGGGCAACCGCTGGAAGTGATTATACGGCAATTTGTGGAAGTGAAGTTTCTTCGCCCCAAAGAGCGACCTTATCAGACCAACAATTTTTATACTGCCCTTGCGCGGCAGGAGCGATTAGATAAGGAGGTACGGGCGATTGTCAAAGGAAAAGGGAAAGACCCAAAACGAAAAGCGTAAACTTACGCGGCAGGAAAAGAAACAGATCGACGCGCTTATCCGGCAGGCAAAGGGCGACGGGAAGCCCCATACGGCGCAGGACAGCATACCGTTTGAGCGAATGTATAAGGACGGGATTTGCCGCCTTGCAAACGGGCGGTATTCCAAGTGCATTGAGTTTGAAGATATTAACTATCAACTTGCGCAGCCGGACGACAAGACCGCCATTTTTGAAGCCCTTTGCGATATGTATAACTCTTTTGACGCTTCTATCAGCGTGCAGCTTTCCTTAATCAGCCGCCATGCGAACAAGGAAGATTTTAAGAGTAGTATCACGATTGCCCCGCAGAATGACGACTTTGACAGTATCAGAGCCGAATACACCGAAATGCTGCAAACGCAGCTTGAACGCGGCAACAACGGGCTTATCAAGACAAAGTTTCTCACCTTTACCATTGAAGCAAAAGATATTAAATCGGCGCGGGCGCGGCTTGCCCGTATCGAAACGGACACGCTGAACCATTTTAAGGTGATCGGCGCGGCGGCGCGGGTACTGGACGGGAAGCAGCGGCTTGAAGTGCTGCATGGGCTTTTCCACCCGGACGGGGAACGCTTCAATTTTGCATGGGAATGGCTACCCGTAAGCGGCCTTTCCGTCAAAGACTTTATTGCCCCGTCCTCTTTCCGTTTTGGCGACGGGCGAATGTTTCAAATGGGCGGGAAGTTTGGCGCGGTTTCCTTTTTGCAGATTGCCGCGCCGGAACTTTCAGACCGTATGCTTGCCGACTTCATGGAAGCGGAGAACGGGATTGTCGTCAATCTGCACATTCAGAGTATCGACCACAACGAAGCAATCAAGACTATTAAGCGGAAAATCACCGATTTAGACCGCATGAAGATTGAGGAACAGAAAAAGGCAATCCGCAGCGGCTACGACATGGATATAATCCCGTCCGACCTTGCCACCTACGGCGGCGAAGCGAAAAACCTTTTGCGGGATTTGCAGAGCCGGAACGAGCGAATGTTTTTGCTTACGCTGTTAGTTTTGAATGTGGCAGACACAAAGCAGAAATTGGACAACGACGTATTCAGTGCCGCAAGTATCGCGCAGAAATACAACTGTATGCTCACCCGCCTTGACTATCGGCAGGAACAAGGGCTTATGTCCTCTATCCCATTGGGCGAAAACCTAATCCAAATCCAGCGGGGCTTGACGACTTCCAGCACCGCTATTTTCGTCCCCTTTACGGTACAAGAACTGTTCCAAAGCGGCGAAGCGTTGTATTATGGCTTAAACGCATTATCGAATAACATGATTTTGTGCGACAGAAAACGGCTGAAAAACCCAAACGGCCTTATCCTCGGCACACCGGGCAGCGGCAAGAGTTTTTCGGCAAAGCGCGAGATCACCAACGCTTTTCTCATTACCGCAGACGATATTATCATTTGCGACCCGGAAGCGGAGTATTACCCCCTTGTGGAACGGCTGAAAGGACAGGTTATCAAGGTTTCGCAGAACAGCACGCAGTACATTAACCCGATGGACATAAACCTCAATTACAGCGAGGGCGACACGCCCATAGCCTTAAAGAGCGATTTTATCCTTTCCTTTTGCGAACTCATTATGGGCGGCAAAAATGGGCTGGAAGCGGTTGAAAAGACCTTGATTGACCGCGCCGTTATCAGCGTGTACCGCAGCTACCTTGCAGACCCGAAGCCAGAGAATATGCCGATTTTGGGCGACCTCTACAATGAAATCAAGAAGCAGCCGGAAAAGGAAGCGCAGCGTATCGCGTCGGCATTGGAACTCTATGTAAACGGCAGCTTGAATGTGTTTAACCATAGGACAAACGTTGATATTCATAACCGCCTTGTCTGCTTTGATATTAAAGAACTCGGCACCCAGCTACGAAAACTCGGTATGCTCATTGTCCAAGACCAAGTTTGGAACAGAGTTACCATAAACCGCAGCGAGGGTAAGGCGACGCGGTACTACATCGACGAGTTTCATTTGCTGCTCAAAGAGGAACAGACCGCAGCGTACAGCGTTGAGATTTGGAAGCGTTTTCGCAAATGGGGCGGTATTCCAACAGGTATCACCCAAAACGTGAAAGATTTGTTGTCGTCCCGCGAGGTGGAGAACATCTTTGAAAACTCGGACTTTGTGTATATGCTCAACCAAGCGCAGGGCGACAGGGAAATCCTTGCAAAGCAGCTTAATATTTCGCAGCAGCAAATGACCTATGTAACCCATTCCGAAGCGGGCGAGGGGCTTATTTTCTACGGCAACGTGATTTTGCCGTTTATTGACCGTTTCCCGCAGGACACGGAACTGTACCGCGTCATGACGACCAAACCCGGCGAGGTGTCGGCATGAGGATAGAAACGGATAAAATCTATTGCGGCGACAGCTTGCAGGTGCTTCAAACCTTGCCGGATAACTGTATTGATTGTTGCGTAACGTCCCCGCCCTACTATGCCTTGCGAGACTACGGCGCAGCCGGGCAGATCGGGCGGGAAGCAACGCCGGAAGAATATGTTTCCCGCATTACAGCGATTTTCCATGAGGTAAAGCGGGTGCTTGCGCCGGAGGGTACTTGTTGGCTCAATATCGCAGACACTTATTGCGGCACAGGCAGCAAAGCCGGCCACCAAGACCCTAAATATCCCAAAGGCAGGAACGGGCAGCAAGTGGCGTTCAACCACCGCGCCCCCGGCTGCAAGCCGAAAGATTTAATCGGTATTCCGTGGCTTGTAGCCCTTGCCTTGCGGGGCGACGGTTGGTATTTGCGCAGTTCTATTATCTGGTACAAAACAAACCCCATGCCGGAAAGCATGCGGGACAGGCCGACCCGCTGCTATGAATATGTGTTTCTGCTTACCAAGTCAAAGAAGTATTACTACGATTGGCAAGCGGTAGCCGAGCCGATAGCACCCACAACGGCGGGGCGGCTGAAAAGCGGAGTTAGCAAAGGAAACAAGTATAACGTTACTGTTCCGGGGCAAAACCAACCGCAGAAAATCAACCGCCCCCGCGAAAAGGGCGCATACGCCGACGAGTTGATTTCTCCCGTCCGCAGCCGCCGCAACGTTTGGCAGATCAACAATGTCGCGTATCATGGCGGGCATTTCGCAGCATACCCGCCCAAACTTGCGGAAACGTGCATTTTGGCGGGCTGTCCCGTGGGTGGGATTGTCCTTGACCCCTTTTTCGGCAGCGGCACGACGGGCATGGTAGCAAAGCGGCTTAACCGCCGCTATATCGGCATTGAGTTAAACCCCAACTATTGCGAACTTGCAAAACAGCGGATTGGAGGTGATGAAGATTGAGCAAGGAACTGAAAGCCCCCGACAAGGTAACGCAGAAAATGACCCGCGACGGTGCGGTTGCACAAAACCTTACGACGGGCGAAACGTCCAGTATCAGCGAAAGGCCGCAGGAGGAAAACTATTCAGCCCCCGCAGGGGCGGCAGCGGAAAAGGTTGTGCAGCATATCGGCGCAGAGGTTGAACGACACGCGGCAAAAGGCGCGGAGAAAAAAGCCCTTGACGCGGCGCAGCTAAAAAACCATACTTCCCGCTTGCAGTTTTCCGAAGCGGAACGGGCAACGCCGGAACTTCAAAAGGCAATTAAGAAATCGGACAAGGCGGCAGGCCGTTTAGATGCGGCGCGGGCAGCTATCCCCAAGCAGACCAAAATCAAGAAAGAGCGCGTTTTTGACGAAGCGAAAGGCAAGGCAAAAACGCGCCTTTCCTTTGAAAAGACCGATAAGCCCCCAAACGGCAAGTTGCGGCATAACCCCTTATCCCGTCCGGCGCAGGAGTTAAACAGTACCGTACACGGGAAAATCTACGAGGTAGAGAAAGAAAACGTCGGTGTGGAAAGCGGGCACCGGGTAGAACTTGCGGGCGAGAAAGCGGGCGGCATGGCGGCGCGGGCAGCAAAGCGCAGCATACGCAGCCATAAGCTGAAACCCTACCGGGCAGCGGCGGCAGCGGAGAAAAAGGCGGTAAAGGCAAACGCCGATTTCCTCTATCAAAAGGCGTTGCATGATAACCCCGCTCTTGCGCACTCCAACCCCATTTCCCGCTTTTGGCAGAAGCAGCGCATTAAAAAGCAATACGCAAAAACGCTGAAAGCGGGCGGCAAAGTGAAAAAGACCGCCGAAGCCACCGCAAAGGCGGCGAAGAAAACCGCGCAGGAAACCAAACGGGCGACGTTCTTTGTTGTCCGGCACTGGAAAGGCTGCTTGATTGTGGGCGGGATTGCCTTTATCGTGCTGCTGCTTTTCGGCGGGCTGTCCTCTTGTTCCCTTTTTGGCGGCAACAGCGGCAGCGGTTTGATTGCGTCGTCCTATCTCTCCGAGGACGCGGATATAACGGGCGCGGAAAGCGCGTATGCCGCTATGGAAGCCGAGTTACAAGATATGCTGGACAATATCGAAAGCGAATACCCCGGCTACGACGAATACCGGGTAAACGCGGACGAGATCGAGCATGACCCCTATGTGCTAATCTCTATCCTCTCCGCGCTGCATGAGGGCGTGTTTACTCTCGATGAAGCGCAAAGCACCCTTGAAATGCTCTTTGAGAAACAGTATATCTTGACGGTTACGGAGGAAGTCGAGGTACGCTACCGCACCGAAACGCGGACGGACAGCGAGGGCAACGAATACGAAGTTGAAGTACCCTATAACTATTACATTCTTCATGTGGATTTGGAAAACTTCAACCTTTCCCATGTTCCCGTTTATATCATGGGGGAAGAACAGTTGTCCCTATATGCAATCTATATGTCGTCCCTTGGCAACCGTCCCGATCTGTTCCCGCAATCCGGCTATGTTTCAAAATACTATGAAAACCCGCCCGCCGATTACGAAGTACCCACCGCGCTGCTTAATTCCGATGAAAAGTTTGCGCGGCTCATGGAGGAAGCGGATAAATACGTCGGTTTTCCCTATGTGTGGGGCGGCAGCACCCCGGAAACCTCTTTTGATTGCAGCGGATTTGTGAGTTATGTGTTGACGAACAGCGGCCTATACAATACGGGCAGACTTGGGGCGCAAGGGCTTTACAACATCTCAACCCCTGTTTCTAACCCGCAGCCGGGGGATTTGGTTTTCTTTACGGGTACATACGATACCCCCGGCGTTTCCCATGTGGGGATTTATGTGGGCGAGGACGGGGACGGAAGCCCCGTCATGCTGCATTGTGGCGACCCTATCCAGTATTCAAGACTGGACACCAGCTATTGGCAATCCCACTTTTACGCCTACGGGCGGTTACATTACAACTAAAAGGAGTTGAAAAATGAATATTGTATCTTTTGGCGGCGGCACGAATAGTGCCGCCTTACTTATTGGCCTATACAAGCACAAAATCCCGGTTGACCTTATCACCTTTGCCGATACGGGTGCGGAACACCCGCATACCTATCAATTTGTTAAGGTAATCAATCAATGGCTTGCGGAACGCGGTATGCCGCAGATTACCGTTGTGCAGTATGTTGACCGCTACGGCAACCGCCTACCTCTTGAAACCGAGTGCTTGCGCTCTCATACGCTCCCGTCGATTGCCTACGGGCATAAGCGTTGTTCGCAGAAACACAAAATCGCACCGCAGGAAAAGTTTTGCAACCACTATGCGCCTTGCCGCGAAGTATGGCAGCGCGGCGAGAAAGTCAACCGCTATATCGGCTATGACGCGGGAGAAGTGAAACGGTATGAACATTCCCGCAAGTACAACGAAGCCGACAAAAAATATCATAACCGCTACCCTCTCATTGAAGAATGGGGCTGGAACAGGGACGATTGTATTCGGGAAATCAAAGCGGCAGGATTGCCGCAGCCGGGTAAATCGTCCTGTTTCTTTTGTCCGAGCATGAAGAAACAAGAGATTTTATATCTCAAAGAACACTATCCCGATCTATTTAACCGGGCGGCGGCTTTGGAAGAAAACGCTATGCCCTATCTTAAAACCGTTAAGGGATTGGGGCGCAGCTATTCATGGAAAGAACAGTTTGGAAAGGAGTAAATGACTATGGCGAACACGAAACTTGACCGTATCGAAAGGGATATTGAGAAAACGAGGGCAAAAATCCTTGAATACCAAAAGAAGCTGAAAGACCTTGAAGCGCAGAAAGTCGAGGAAGAAAACGCACAGATCGTGCAAATGGTAAAGGCAGTACACCTTGACGGGACGCAGCTTGCCGCGTTCCTCTCCGCTTACGCCAGCGGCGAAATCACCTTGCCGCAGCCGGAAGCCACTTACCCCGCCGAACAGGAGGACAGCGACAATGAAGAATAAAAAGCTAATCCGAAAGTTTACCGTATTGCTTGCCGCGCTGGTTATCATGTGCGGCCTTTCTGTTACCGCATACGCGGGCGGCGGGTCTGAAAGCGACTTGCCGCCTACCCCTGTAACCGAGGAAACGCCCCCACCGGAAACCGAGCCGGAGGAAACGACGGGCGGCTATGAGCCGCAGCCCCTTACCCCGGACGGTAATATGTCCCTTGTGGACGATATTACGGGGGAAGCGTCCGGCGACAAGCAGTTTATCACCGTCGTAACCAAAAGCGGCAACTATTTTTACATCATCATTGACCGCGCCGAGGACGGGGAAAACACCGTCCATTTCCTTAACCAAGTGGACGAAGCGGATTTAACCGCCCTTATGGAGGACGGGCAGACCGAAGCCCCCGTTTGTAGCTGCACCGAAAAATGTATTGTCGGAAGCGTCAACACCGCTTGCCCCGTTTGCAGCGTCAATATGAGCGAGTGCGCGGGCGTGGAAGCCGAGCCGGAGCCGGAAGAAACCGAGCAGCCGCCGGAAGAAGAAAAAGGCGGCGGCATGGGTATTCTGCTTGTCGTGCTGCTTGTTGCCGCAGCGGGCGGCGGCGCGTTCTACTACTTTAAGATTTTGAAGCCCAAAAAGGACGCGGCGAAAGGCAGCAGCAACCTTGACGACCTTGATTTTGACGAGGACGACGAGGAAACGGAAGAAGTAGAAACCGAACAGACCGAGCAGGAGGACGACAATCTATGAAACTTGTAATTGCAGAAAAACCGAGCGTCGGGGCGGCGATTGCCGCCGTTATGGGCGCGAATGAAAAGCGCAGCGGATATTTTGAGGGCAACGGTTATCTTGTGTCGTGGTGTATCGGGCATTTGATTAGCCTTGCAGACGCGGCGACCTACAATGAACAATTCCGTAAATGGAAGTACGACGATCTCCCCATTGTCCCGCAGGAGTGGCGGTTTATTGTTGCCAGCGGCAAGGAGCAGCAGTTTTCCATTCTCAAAGACCTTATGCACCGCAGCGACGTTACCGAGATTGTCAATGCTTGCGACAGCGGACGCGAGGGAGAACTCATTTTCCGCTTTGTCTATGAACAGGTGAATTGCAAAAAGCCCTTTTCCCGCCTTTGGATTAGCAGCATGGAAGAAAGCGCAATCCGCGAGGGCTTCTCTAATCTCAAAGACGGGCGCAGCTACGACAACCTTTATCAATCCGCGCTTTGCAGAGCAAAGGCCGATTGGCTCATTGGCATTAACGCGACCCGCCTTTTCTCTATCCTCTACCATAAAACATTGAATGTCGGCAGAGTGCAAACGCCCACCCTTGCTATGCTGGTAAACCGCGACTATGCAATCAGCAGCTTTAAGAAAGAGAAATATCATGTTGTCCGGCTGGACGTTGGCGGCGTTGCCGCCCTTTCGGAACGGCAGGACGACGAAGCGGCAGCGCAGCAGATGAAAGCGGCTTGCGAGAAATCGCAAGCCGTTTGTACTTCCCTCAAAAAAGAGAAAAAGACCGCAGCCCCGCCGAAACTGTTTGACCTTACCGCGTTGCAGCGCGAAGCTAACCGCCTGTATGGATTTACGGCGAAACAGACCCTTGATTATACGCAAGCCCTCTATGAAAAGCGGCTTTTGACCTATCCCCGCACCGACAGCAAATATATCACTTCCGATATGCAGAGCAGCACAAAGGAACTCATTACCGGGCTTTGTTCGCTGCTTCCCTTTATGCAGGGGGTAAAGCTGCAAGCAGGCCTTACAAGGGTTTGCGATAACAGCAGAGTAACCGACCACCACGCTATTTTGCCGACAGCCGAGTTTTTGAAAGCGGGCTTTTCTTCCCTTGCCGACAGCGAAACAAAACTTATGACCCTTGTGTGCGCGAAGCTGCTTTGCGCCGCAGCCGCGCCCTATGAATATGAAGCGGTTACGGCGGTTATCTCTTGCGGCGGTTATACCTTTACCGCAAAGGGCAGGACGACGCTTTGCGAGGGGTGGCGTGAGATTGAAAAGCTGTCCCGCGCCGCGTCCGAGGAACAGGACGAGGACGCAGAGCTGGAAGCCGTTTTGCCGCCGCTTGCCGAGGGGCAGACCTTTGACAATCCGGCAGCGGAGATCTCCGAGCGTTACACGCAGCCCCCAAAAGCATATACCGAAGATACGTTACTTTCGGCTATGGAGAGCGCGGGCAAGGAGGACACGCCGGAGGACGCGGAGCGCAAAGGGTTAGGCACTACCGCAACGCGGGCGGGTATCATTGAAAAACTCATTAGCGCGGGCTTTGCCGAGCGCAAGGGCAAAAAGCTAATCCCCACAAAGGACGGGTATAACCTTGCCGCTATTCTGCCCGAAGTCCTTACGTCCCCGCAGCTTACGGCAGAATGGGAAACCCGCCTTACCGGGATTGCCAAAGGCAGCGACAGCCCAGACGATTTCATGCGCGGGATTGAGGAAATGACAGCGGGACTTGTCAAAACCTATTCCGCGATTTCCGAAGATAAAGCGAAGCTGTTTGCCCCGCAGCGGGAAGCAATCGGCACTTGTCCCCGTTGCGGCGCGGCGGTTTACGAGGGCAAGAAAAACTACTACTGTTCCGACAGGGCGTGCAGCTTTGTTATGTGGAAAAATGACCGCTTTTTTGAGCAGCGCAAAAAGGCTTTCACAAAGGCGATTGCCGCCGCCCTTTTGAAAGACGGAAAGGTAAAAATCAAAGGTATGTACTCCACCAAAACAGGAAAGACCTTTGACGGGGTTGTGCTGCTTGCCGACACAGGCGGCAAGTATGTAAACTTCCGCGTCGAGCAGAACCGAAAATGATTAGGCTTGATGAAAAGCAGTATCGAGCCGTTAAGAAAATGACCCGCGCCGCGTGCGCCAACAACGATTGCGGGAACTGTCTGCTATTGGACGACGGGGAAACTTGCGTTTGTGTGCAGAGTATCAGCTATTCGCTGTTATGCCGTTATTTCCGCGAAGCGGTTTTACCCGCAGACAGGCAGCTATGCGAACAGATCACCCGCAGCGGGGAAACCGATTTGAAGCGTTGCGCGGTATGCGGCAGCACGTTTGCGGCGGGCAGCAACCGGGCGAAATACTGTCCCGATTGCGCGGCAAAGATACGCCGCAGACAGAAAGCGGAAAGCGAAAGAAACAGGCGTTTACGGATAAAAACAACTACATAGCAAGCACAGCAAACGAGTACCCGTTTGCGAGAAATGCTCGCGCTGCTCTATGGGAAGCGCGGGCATTTTGCTTGTTGGGATAGTCCCAAACCCTTAAAAATCGAGAAAGGACGTGATGAAACAATATGCCGTACACCTCATACGACCATGACAAATTAGAAGCCGCCGAAACCATGCGGATAGAACGCCGGATATATTTTGAAGCAAAGGACGGGGATATTGCCCCTTATGCTTCCTTGCCGATTGCGCAGCTACTTTCCATGCGCAGCGAAAGCGCGGCGGCAGAACAGGCGATTTTTGACAGCTTAAAGGAGCAAGCCGCCGCATGGGAAGAACAGGCGGGGAAAACGCTTTTGCTGGATAAAGCATTGGAATATGTGAGAACGCCGCACGTCCAGCACACCGCGAACGAGTGGCAGGAAAACGAGTATAACCGCCACACCCGCAGCAACCGGGTATATCAGATGAATTACTACATTTACGAAAATACCCGCTACAACCAAGAAGCGCAGAAATCTATCCCGTATTCATGGACGCTTACATGGAGCGTGCGAACCAACAGCCCAAGCAGAACCCAAGCGAAGATCGCCGGACAGGATAGAAAGGTTTTCACCGACAAGGCAGCTATGGAAAAGTATCTGAATGGGCGTATCAAAGCGTATGACCGCTTGTTTACGGAAATCTCCCCGCCTATCCCGCAGGAGTACGCCGACTATTTCAAAGTAAACGGTATGCTCATGCCGGACTACACCATAGAGGGTGAGGAACCCCCGCAGCAGCAACAGGCGGCAGCTATCCCCGATAATACCGGGCAGGAAAAGGAGCGTGAACACATGAGCGAACAGTTTTCTATTATGATAGGCAACCGCAGCCGCTTTGAAGCGGGCGACCCAAGCGGCTATTGGCTGGATATGCCCGCCACAAAGGAGCAGTTACAGGGCGCTATGCAGAGCGTCGGCATTACCGCCGATAACCCGCAGGATTTTTCCATTCGCGGCTATTCCGACGACCCGGAGAAACATATTGCCTTGCCTTATGAAATGGTATGCGCCGCCGACGTGGACGAACTCAATTTCCTTGCGGCGCGGCTCGAACAGCTTGACCCCGCCGAGATCGGCAAGCTGAACGCAGCTTTGCAGCAGAAAAACGGGCTTGCAAATATTGGACAGGTAATTGACTTCACCTACAACGTGGATTTTTACGTCCATATCCCCGAAGTACATACCTACCGCGATTTGGGCGACTATTACTTAAATCAATCCGGCATGGTACAAATGCCCGAAGAATGGAAAGGCGGCATTGACCTTACTACTTTCGGAAGAAATGCCGCCGCGCAGGAAAAAGGCGCGTTTACCGAATATGGTTATATCGTGGAAAGCGGCGACGAGTGGGAACGGCAGTTTGAGGGGCGCGAAGTGCCGGAGGAATACAAGATTATGAGTTACCCGCAGCCGGAGCGCAGCGAACAGGACAAGACCTATATGGACGCAGCCGAAGTGCAGCAAGCAGCCGTACAGACCGCCGAGCCGCAGCAGCCCCGCCCCGTCGTCCCCATTATCCTTACTTCTGAAAAGCCCGCCGAAAAGGTAAAGGAGATTACCGCCCGTTTGGAGCAAGGCGTACAAGCAATTTTTGACAGCGACCGCTATAAAGAGTTTTTAACCGCTATGTCAAAGTTTCATGATTACAGTCTGAACAATACGATTTTGATTGCCATGCAGGGCGGCAATTTGGTAATGGGCTTCCGTCAATGGGAAAAGGAGTTTGACCGCCATGTAAAGAAAGGCGAGAAAGGCATTAAAATCTTTGCCCCCGCACCCTACAAGGTGAAAAAGCTGGTTGATAAAATCGACCCCGAAACGAGAAAGCCCATGCTTGACCGCGAGGGAAAAGCGATTAAGGAAGAAAAGGAAATCACCGTCCCCGCCTTTAAGGTTATAACCGTCTTTGATATTTCGCAGACCGAGGGCAAGGAGTTTCCCGACCTTTCCGTTAAACCGCTGCTTGCCGATGTGGAACAGTACGAGGACTTTTTCGCTGCCCTTGAAAAAGCGTCCCCCGTTCCGATTGCTTTTGAGCAGATCACCAACGGCGCAAACGGATATTTCAGTTTGACCGATAAGCGAATTGCTATCAAAGAGGGCGTGAGCGAGTTACAGGCGGTAAAGACCGCCATTCACGAAATCGCCCATGCGAAGCTGCATGACGTGGACTTAAACGCCCCGCCGGAGGAACAAAACCGCGTTGACCGACGCAGCCGCGAGGTACAGGCTGAAAGCGTTGCCTATACGGTGTGTCAGCATTTCGGGCTTGATACGTCGGATTACTCTTTCGGGTATGTTGCCGGGTGGAGCAGCGGCAAGGAAATGACCGAATTAAAAGCGTCCCTTGAAACGATACAGGCGACCGCAAAGGAACTCATTACCGAGATTGAGGGGCATTTTACCGAATTGCAGCAGCAGCGGCAAGCCGAGCAGGAGCAGCAGCCCCCCGTATTTGACAAGTTACCGCCCGAACAGCAGCAAGCCTTGTCCGATACTGTAAAAGATACCTTGCAAATGCTGGTTGACGCAGACAAGCGGATTTACGGCGACGTTACAGGCAAGACCCTTGAAGCAATCGCGGCGCAAGGCTATTCCTACAAGGACGGGCAGCTTGAAAAGCAGCAGCCGGAAGCGACCCCCGACAGCCTTATGACGGGTGAAACCGTTAGAACGCCGAGGGGCAATTTTCATATTACCGATATGACCCGCGAACAGATCGAAGCGGCGGGCTTTGGTTTTCACCATGCGTCGGAGGACGGGAAGTATCTCATTATGGGGAATGGTACACAGGCGTTTGCCATAGCCGCCGAGCAGCCGCAGCGGGATAATCCCTTAAAGCACGTTGAGGACATTGTAGAGCAGAACGACAACAACTTTGACGGGCTTATCAATAACACGCCGAAAACGCCCACCGTCGCGGATTTGGAGCAGCGGGCAAAGGCGGGCGAAGCGATCTCCGTTACCGACCTTGCAAAAGCGGTAAAAGCCGAGAAACGGGAACAGCCGCAGAAAAAACCGTCCATTTTGAAGAAGCTGGACGAATACAAGAAACAGGCGGCGCAGCAGCCGAAAGATAAACAGAAAGAGCATAAAAAGGATTTGGAGGTTTGATAGCATGAATACCCGCTTTACCATTGAGGAAGAAAACATTGTTGCGATCTACGCCGAGGACAGCCGGGAAACAACGCTTGAAAATATCCTTGCCGCCATGCCCTACATGGACGAGGATATGCGCCAGCTTGCCGCCGCAGCGGTGAACAAGCTGCAAGCCATGACGGACAGCGAGTTTTCCGAAAGGGAGTTTATCTTGACCGACGAGGAATAGCCCATAGAGAACAGGGGCGCGGTTGCCGATTTCCGGCACCGCGCCCCTGTTCTTTTTTTGTCCTTGCGTGGACAATTAGAAAGCCGTTTTTGCGGGTTTGAATATACTTTATCGTCTATGTCGTTTTCATGCGCTGGAAGCCGCAGAAACACAGGCGTTTTCAGCCCTTAACATTCCACTTGCCACCCCATGTTTTGCGCCTTATCGCTCCTGCTCCCGCGCCCTGCTTTGGGACGGGTAAAGAATACTATCGACGTTCTTTTTGACAACGCCGTATTCCTGCATTTGCTTCTTGGCTTGCCGATAATCTTCATACAATTTGGTTTTCCTGTCGTTTAAGCTTCTATACTCCTTGCGCAGCGCGGCGAGATCGGGCAGCTTCTTTATCTGCATTTCCTTTAATGCCCTTGCCGCAGCTTCAAACAGGATAATTTCGCTTTCATGCCCCCGCAGATACTTTTCCTTGTCCGGCGATTTTCGGTATTCATCGTAAATCGGTTTTAACTGTCGGTATGTGGTGGTGTGCTTGATAAGCAGCGACAAATCAGACATACGCTGTTCCACTTCCTTAACCGCCTTTGCCGCCGCGTCATGAGCGGTCATAATATCGGCTATCTTGCTTTCAAGTTCGCTATAATACTCAATCTTGTTTTCGGTTAGGAAGTTCATGCTTTTAGCAGCCTGTTTCAGATTATGGATTTTTGCCCACCGTTCATAGCCCGCCGACTGTTGGGCTTTGATACTGTTTTCAAGATCGACGACAAGCCGGATTTTCTTATCTTCCCGCAGCGTTTTTGTTTTGGCAACATACACGCCCTTGATACGCTCCTTTATCGCTTCTTCCGTATAGGCCGCGCCGAGCGTCTTTGTGCGGGTAAACCGTTCCTGTCCGGCAGCGCGAAAGGAAATGTATTTGCCCTGTTTGATTTCATACCCCATTTCCTGCAAGCGGCGCAGCAGTTCGTCAAAATCTTTCACTTGGGGAATGAGAGTATCTATCGCCGTTTTCAGCTTTGCTTTGTAGCTTGTCCCTTGCTTTTCGGCGGTGTATTCTGCATAGCTTTTTCCCTTGTCCTGTCCCGGTACGACGACGGATAGCCCATGCTCTTTACATATCCTGTCGCTGGTGCGCCGGATAAAGTGATAGCTTTGCTTGTTGGAATGGTACTTTTTGTAGTCAACGAAGCTAACCGCGTTGAAAATCAAGTGATTATGCAGATGGTCTTTATCGACGTGAGTTGTCAAAACAAACTCATACTTGCCGCCTAATACCGCCCCGGCAAGTTCCATGCCGATTTTGTGCGCTTCTTCCGGTGTGGTTTCTCCCACCGCAAAGGATTGTATCAAGTGCCGCCCTAAATGTGTGCCGCGATCTCCGGCAGCTTCCCGCGTCCATGCAAACTCAATATCGGCGGTTTCCAGCCCGCAGCCGAAAGAGGACGCAAGCAGCTTCCCGTCTGTCTTTTCGGGATTTAAGATATAGTCTATCGCAGCCTTTAAGGTTGATTTAATAGGGTGCGTCTTTGTAACCGCCATATCTCGTCCACCGCCTTTTTAATGTCCTCTATATCCTGCCTGTAAACCGTCCCCGTCGCATTGGCGCGTTTTGCAATTTGGTTGATGTTCCGGCTCACCGCTTGCAGTTCCCGGATATATGCTTTTGTGTCGCTTCGGTCAACGACAAGAATATACCCGTCTATCGCCATTTTACGGAAGTATGCCCCATACTGCTTTATGGGAAGCTGCTTCATCTTCTCGTCGATCAGCCGCTTTTCTTCTTCCGTAACGTAAAACTTCATCTGTATATTTCTCTTTCGGTTTTCCATTTCCGCACCGCCTTTCGGTATAAGGGTTTGGGATTATCCCAACAAGCATTTTCCGCAAACGGGTACTCGTTTGCTGTGCTTGCTATCTACTCCATACCCCCACCGAAAGGCGGTATTTGTTGCGCGTTCCTTTGATTTTGGACGCAAAAAAAGATTGCAGCCGCCATGCGCTGCAATCTCCCGATTTCTCATATTGTGAGGTTAATCCTCTGCTTTTTCGACTTCCGTTATCTCCCTTGCTGTTGCGGTTACAATCCGTATGCCTTTATCGCTCATACCGTCCAGCAGCGCGTCAAGCTGCCGCCGCCCGGTGGATTTCTCCGCATTGCTGTTCGGGAAGAAAAATTGATCTACCGAAATATGATACCGGGTTACAAGGTCATAGAATACCTGTAAACTCGGCTGTTGTCCCTTGTTCTCGATATTCGCAAGGTAGCGCGGGGAAATATATAACTCGTCGCTTACCTTTTTGCGGCTCTCGCCGTATTCATTTCTCGCGGCTTTTATAGCTGCCCCGAAAGCCTTAAAGTCGTACAATGGTACGGGTCTTTTTGCCATTTTCATTCACCCTGTTACATTTTACAGTTCACCTTTCTTTTTGGATATGTCCACACAATTCATATCATTAGGTTAAATACTTCCTGTTGTGTATTGACAGTAGACTGATTTTCTGATAAAATAAAATTTATGTAAAAGGAGGCGGCGTTTATGTTGCATAGCATGCGTATTAGATAAGCATTGAAAAAAAGGATTTTCCCATTTTCAACATGGGCTTTTTTGTCATGCTTATTTTGCGGATGCTATACAAAAAACTAACGACGTATAGATATAGTATAGACATAGTGCAAGCTATGCCTTAGTTTTGTTGTACTGCTCTGTGCATTATAAATGCAGGTCAATGCTCATGTTGAGGATTGACCTGCATTTTTTTGTGTAAAAAGGACGAGTGAAATATAATGCTTAAAAAATATTGGATAAAATGTCCGATTTGTAACGGAAAGACGAGAGTTCAAGTATTTCATAATACTGTATTAAAAGATTTTCCTCTTTTCTGCCCTAAATGCAAATTGACGCATATCATTGATGTAGAAAAATTAGAGATTGTAATCAAAAATACAGAAAAACAAACTTTTATTATTTAGAAGAAAGGATATAAAAATGAAACGTTTACCTAAATATACGCCTGCGGAAGTACGGAATGATCCATACGGATTTACTTACAAAGAAATGTCGGAAGTTATTGGCGAGAATGAAGCAAAAGCCTTATATGAAGAATTATATAAGCAATTACCACGCAAAAAAAATCTATCAATGTTGGTAAAAAATATTTGCAAAAGCAGTGATACTGAAAAGTATGTTTACGAACTGAAAGACAACAAATACATTGAAACGGTTTTTATCAAGCGGCGAGATGGTGGAACTGTTTGCGTGAGCACACAAGTCGGTTGTCCTGTTGGTTGTATTTTTTGTGAGTCCGGGCGAAATGGCTTTGTTCGTAATCTAACATCGTCAGAAATCGTACAACAGATTATATTGTTGCGTCGAAAAGTAAACCGTATCGTTTTTATGGGTATGGGAGAGCCTTTATTCAATTATGACAACTTGATAAAAGCAATCCATATTCTCCGAGATAGATATGGGCTCAACTTTCCAACCGACGGCATTACCATATCAACAGTTGGTCCGGTCGATCAATTAAAAAAATTGCGCGAGGAACATCTTAAAATTCAGTTGACAATATCTTTACACGCAGCAACACAATCTGCAAGAAATCGTATTATTCCTCACATGCGCATATATGCTATTGAAGATGTTGTTAAGCAAGCCTTATCCTATTCTGAAAGGCATAATCGCAAAATTGTCTTTGCGTATTTGCTTTTACCGGGTATAAATGACCGGCCCTCAGATGTAAGACAACTTGCAAAATGGTTTCGGGGCAAAAAAGTTATGATTAACGTGTTACAATACAACCCAACAAGCAATTCAAGAATTAAAGCACCACAGAAACGGGAAATAGTTGCATTCAAACATCAATTAGAGCAAGCAGGACTTGAAGTTACTATGAGAGTTTCTCATGGCAGAGAGATTAACGCGGCTTGTGGACAGTTAGCTAACACATATAATAAATTCAAAAAAAAATGATTAAAAGTGCCAGACGCATAGACGCAGAGCCGATAACGCATTAGGTCAAAAAACCTATGTGTTATCGGCTTTTTTATTTAATATTGCGCAAAAGCCGCTGTTCCCTATTATAGAATGGATTGCGGGTAGTGTATTAAAGTCGCCCTTTTTTAAGGATACGGCGGTATCGGGGAGGTATCGCCGTGTCCATTTTTATTTACTGTAACCCGCCTAATGCTTTGCGGTCAAAAAAAGCTATGCTCCGCAAGCGGGATATTCCGGCTATGAATGTGAACTGTCAATACATTTAGCTACTGCTTACATTTCCTTTGCGCCCGTCCGCGTCTTGCGGACGGGCGCATTTTGCTTTTTTCAACTTTTTTCTGAAAAGCGCACTCAAGAGCCATCTCCCGAACGGGTACGGAGCGAAAGGGGCAGAGAGGACAAGCCCTTAACTCCCGTCCTCTACTCCACGCGGGAAGGAGGTGAACTCTATGGAGCTATCTTCTTCCGACAAGGAAAGAATACAACATCAGTACGACGCATTAGCAAAGAAAACTTTGGTCGGCGAAGCGAAAAGCCACCGTCGCACTCTTGCGAAACGCGCAGCACGCGAAGTTACTTTTTCGGATTTGAGCGAAAGCGAACTCGCGCAGCTTTTCACAACGGACGAATACGAAAGCGATTATTTCCGTTTTCAAGTGTCCGGCTTTGATGTACTCGTCAAAAATGAACTGCTTGCCGAAGCCCTTAACGCTTTGCCCGAAAGGAAACGCGACATTATCCTTTTGTCCTACTTCTTGGATATGAGCGACGCGGAAATTGGCGAACTGCTGAATGTTGTACGCACGACGGTTTTCCGGCACAGGAAATCCGCGCTTGCGAAAATCAAACAGTATTTGGAGGGAAAAGCAGATGATGAATACCGTTAGGAAGTCTGAAAATCTGTTGCCGTTCCCTGTCATTTCCGCAGCGGCAAACGGCGACACAACCGCCATGTGCGCGATCTTGAAGCACTACGAGGGTTACATAGCGAAACTTTGTACCCGCACGCTGAAAGACGACGCGGGCAATACCTATTCCTATGTGGACGAGGAAATGCGTAACAGGCTGCAAGTGCGCCTTATTACCCGCACCCTTGCTTTTCATGTAGGATAATCTTTTAGCCCATGCGGGGAGCGTGTCCCCTTTCCACGCTTCCCGTTATGGGCTATTTGTCGTTCCGCAAAAGCATATCCGCTGTTGATGTGCTTTTGCAGGCCGACAAAGCCTATTGTTCTTTGACAAAGAAAGCGGCCTTTGGTGCGCAGCATAACAGGCAACGGGTACATTCCGTCTGTACCGAGCCAGTCGGCGGGTACGCCATGACAGCTTTTCCCCCTACGGGGAAAGCCGAGCGAGAACTACCTCGCCGTAAAACAAGTTTAGCAGCTTGTGGGCGACGACATACAAGGCGGCACAATGATACTCCCGCGTTGAACACCCTCAAAGTATTGCGCGGCGCACCCATAAGCATGGGCCGGGGTGAAACTCCCGTGAGGTTGCAGCTAACAACCGCCCGTTTTTGCCTTTTCAGTTTAATATTCTCTTTCTATCCCACGAAAGGGGGATTTTCTACTATGGAACAAACAAATAAACAAGAAGCAAAATCCCCGATTGTACGCGAATACAAGATCGGGGATATAACCTATATCGTCAAAGCCGTTGTAAAAGACGGTGTAAAAGAGGACGCCGCGACAAAGGTACGCCGCCTAATCCACAATGACCTAAAACGAGAAAAAAGCCCGGTATAATGCCGAAAATACTCTCCTATTGCAGACGGGCGGCGGGTTATGTGGTATAATATATATAACCTGTTTGTCCGGCTGTCGGAATAGGAGGTAACATGAAACAGTCGGATAAATTGACCGCATACTATTTTCGTGCGGCACTTCAAACAGATACTTTGTACCTTGACAATCAAATGCAAAGACTTCTTTACTACGCAAGCCGGAACGGGAACGCTGCACTTGCCGCGAAAGGTGGTGAGCGCAGATGAGTAACACTTTTTCCTTTCAGCAGATTGCAGCCCCCAAAGTGTTAAGCGCGGAAGTCCGCGAAGTCATTTCAAACAATGTCTTGCAATTCTATGTGCGCGATCAGCAGCAGGACACGCAGGACGAGGGTATAACGGCTTTATATGAAAGACTTTCGCAAGAGGACAAATTAGAGGGCGAGAGCAACAGTATTGCAAACCAAAAGAAGATTTTGGAACGGTACTGCCGGGAGCATGGGATTACTGCCTATCGGCACTATGACGAGGACGACGGATATTCCGGTACAAACTTCAACCGCCCCGGCTTTCAGCGTATGTTAGCCGATATTAAGGCGGGGAAAATCAAGCGCGTTATCGTCAAGGATATGTCCCGTTTTGGGCGAGATTATTTGCAAGTCGGTTTTTATACCGATATGCTGTTTCCCGATTTTGGCGTGCATTTTATCGCTGTCAACGACGGAGTAGACAGTACGCGGGGCGAAAATGAGTTTACCGCAATCCGCAACGTGTTCAATGAGATGTACGCCCGCGATACTTCAAAGAAGATACGCGCTACTTGGCAATCAAAAGGTAAATCCGGCGAACATCTTACCACAATCCCGCCTTACGGCTACATGAAAGACCCGGACAACAAAAAGAAGTGGATTATAGACGAGGAAGCCGCAGCCGTTGTGCAGCAGATTTTCGCATTGTGCGTTTCCGGCATGGGACCGACGCAGATTGCAAAATGGTTAGAAAAGCACGAAATCTATAATCCGACAGCTTACTCCCAAGCAAAGGGGCGGCCTGTTACCAACAAGCCAACGGCTAACCCATATAAATGGACAAATGAAACGGTTTCCCGCACTTTAGAACGCATAGAGTATTTAGGGCATACCGTAAACTTCAAGACCCGCAAGCAATCCTACAAGAGCAAAAAGAAGTTGTGGAACGACCCGTCGGAATGGGTGATCTTTGAGAACACGCAGCCGCCGATTGTGGAAGAAAGCGTATTCCTCATTGTGCAGAACATACGCCGATCACGCCGCCGTCCTACCAAAATGGGCGATATGGGTATTTTCTCCGGGCTGCTTTATTGTGCAGAGTGCGGCGGCAAGATGTATCAATGCCGCGCAACGAACTTTACCGAAGAACAGAAGTATTTTATCTGTTCGACCTATCGGAAAGGCAAAGATTTGTGTACGACCCATTCCATTAAAAATGTTGTCCTGCACGAAATTGTTTTGCGGAACTTGCGGGAAGCAATCGAGTATGTAACGCAGTACGAAGCCGAGTTTATCCAAGAAGCAGCGGACAGCCGTTTACGGGAGCGCGACGCGGAGTTTTCTCGCAAGCGCGAAACACTTTCCAGAGCCGAAAGCCGGATTGCCGAATTGGATAACCTGTTCAAGCATTTATACGAGGACAATGTAACCGGGAAATTATCAGATGAACGGTTTATCAAAATGTCCCGTGATTATGAGTTGGAGCAGGAAAACTTAAAATCAATGGCAGAAGTGTTGCGGGAAGAAATCAAGCAGCAGGAAAAGCAAAAAACCAACGTTAAGGCGTTTATCAGCGTCGTAAAGAAGTACACCGATATGCAGGAACTTGACGCTTCCATTTTGCGGGAGTTTATAGACCGTATCGAGGTTTCCCATACCGATAAGAAATCCAAGACAAGGGAAATCACGATTGTTTATAACTTCATCGGTGCATTTGATTTTGAACGGGCAAAAGAAAAAGCCCAAAATACAACTCAAAAACAGCAAAGAACGGCATAGCCGTTTGGCTATACCGTCCCTTGCTTCAATGTTTTCTTAATTCACCGCCCCGTTTGGGCGGGACTTTTTTCGCGTTCGTTTTGCCTGTATCAATCTGTAACGCTGTTAAGCTGAACGATAAATTTGTTCTTAGATGCTCCGTCAGTTTCCGCCCAGATGGAGCCGCTGTGTTCTTCTATGATCGATTGGGCGATGGAGAGCCCAAGTCCATAACCTGCGGAGTCTGTACCAATCCGGTAGAATTTCTGGAAGATTCTCTTCATATCTCCTGGACCGATAGGCTCTCCATAGCTTTCAACGGTAAACTGTACGTTTCGTTTGGCAGCCGTCAGTGAAACATATATCGTTGTTTCAGGGGTGGAATACTTTATTGCATTATCAATCAGGATGTCGACAACCTGTCTCAGACTTTCAGCATTTCCCAATACAGTAATATTTTCTATATAATTAAAATCTAAATTTTTTCCTAAATCGTATATAATAGGTTCATATGTAAGAATGCTGTTGCATACAAGAAAACTAAAATCCAGTTTTTCTTTATGGACCGGCAATGTTGAACTGTCCAGTTTTGCCAGCTGGAGCAGCTGCTCGATCAAGTCTTTCATCCTTAAGGATTCACTGTGAATAAAATTCAATCTTTGCCGGGAATAGTGGTCCGCCCTGTCAGAGTTTTCGTCCATATTTAGCAGCATCTCAGAATTTGACAGTATTACTGTCAGAGGTGTTTTGAGCTTATGTGAGGCATTGGCTATAAAGTCTTTTTGAGACAAGATTGTATTCTGAACCGGTTTTGTCAATTTTTCAGATAACACAATGCTTAAGATCCCAAAGGTAAGGATTGAAATGACTCCAATGATTAACAGCTGCCAAAACTGTTTTCTCAGAAGCGATTGTTCTGTCTGTATGTCCGCAATGGCAACCCGGATGTCGGAGATGCCTATACTTTTTCTAAGAAAACGTAAATGTCCATCAATTATGGATGATTTGGATTTGCTGGTCAATACTTCATGGACAAGCTCTCTTATATCATCTGTTGAAAGATTTTCTATGTCATTCACCAGCAGTTTTACATTGTTTTTGTAATCTACTGTGACAACAAGTATAGGCAGGGATGTGTCCTGAACAAGCGGGGATTTATTGGAATAGGTTTTATAGATGGCTGATTCCAGCTTATCCCAGCAGCTGCTTTCTAAAGTTTCTTTGGTAGAAATAAAGATACTTACAAGTATAATAAGCAGCAGAATCGAAAATACACTCATGATAGTGGCAATGATTTGTTTACGCAGCTTTTTGATCATGTGTCTCCTTTTATAATCTTTAGGGAATGGAATATCTATCTGCTTTTTAGATAATATCCTACTTTTCTGGCGATACAGATTGTCACATTAGAAGATAATAAATGCAGCTTTCGGCGGAGAAAAGAGATGTAGGCCTCAAGATTATTATATGTCGCATCAGAGTCATAACCCCAGACTTTGTTGATGATTATGTCCTTAGAGAGTATGTTGTTTCGGTTCAGCATCAGGAGACGTAAAAGCTCATATTCCTTGGAATTTAATTTAATGCATTTGTCACCGCATTTTAACTCATGCAGCGATGTCGAGAGCGTGATATCATCAAATGACATATCTTCATCAATGATAGGGCTCTGCCTTCTCATAATGGCACGGAGGCAGGCGGAGAACTCCTCTGTTTCAAAAGGTTTTGTCAGATAGTAATCGGCTCCGCTGTCTAATCCGTAAATACGGTCTTTCAGATCCCCTCTTGCCGTTAACATCATGACAGGAGTTGTTATTTTTTCATTTCGGATACTTTTAAGTATTTCAAAGCCGTTCATGCCGGGGAGCATGACATCCAATACGATTGCATCATATAAACCGCCTCTAGCATATTCAAGACCGGTGTCACCGTCAAAAACAAGATCGGCAGAATGTCCTGCTTCTCCGACCAGATCGGCGAGAGTCTGCGCCAGGGGTTTTGTATCTTCAATAATCAAAACTTTCATTCAATCACCTCTAATACAATATATCTAGTAAAAAATGAAAAATCAAGAGATTGTGCAAAAAATATAAAAAAATCATGGGATTATTAGAAAAATAGGTTAAAGTGCAAAAAAACCTCTAGTTTTTAAGAGAAATTTAAGGTTTTTATATTAAAATCCACTTAACAAAGAAAGGAATTCTATAGGAGGAGGATATTATGAAATTTAAGAAAATCAGCAGTATCTTACTAACGTGTGCAATGGTGTGTTCCTTGTTTGCAGGCTGCACAAAACAGGAGACAAAAAAGGATGAAAGCACCAAAACAGATGAAACGAAGCTGTCGCTGTGGACTGTGTTCACAGGCTCTGACGGTGACGTTTTAAAAGAAATTATCAATGACTATAATGAGACAAATGAAGACGGGATTAAGGTAGAAGTGGATATCATGGACAACGATACTCTTCAATCAAAGCTTCCCGCAGCCATATCTACAGGCACTGCACCCTCGTTTATCCTGGTGGGTATTGAGTACATCCAGGAATATGTGAATAACGAGTCACTGGAAGATATCAGTGATTTTTGGGAAACCACCAATACGAATGAAGACAATTATTATGAAAATGTGGTAGCGAAATCCTATGTGGGGGATAAATTATACGGTGTCCCGATGCAGTACAATTTGCAGTATCTGTACTACAACAAAGATATGTTCAGAGATGCAGGATTGAATCCGGATGCTCCCCCTTCTACATTTGAAGAGCTTGAAGAGTGTGCAAAGGCATTGACCAGTGCGGATGAAGGAAAATATGGACTGGCCATGCCGGTTGATTTTGGATATTATGTGCAGTATCTATGGGGAAATGGCGGAGATGTGATTAATACAGCCACAAACGAAAATCTTTTGAATTCAGATGCAAATGTTGAAACACTTACCTGGCTTCAGGAATTAAAGCAGGCTGGCGTATCACCGGACGGTCTGGCTTCTGCTGAAGCAGACACGATGTTCCAGTCAGGACAGATTGCCATGTGTCTGGCGGGTCCGTGGAACATCAATATTCTCAATGATCTGGGCATGAATTATGGGATTGCAGCCATGCCATCAGGAAGCGATGGAGCATACTCGGCAGAGGGCGGCTGTTCTTACATGATACCGAAGGGGACAGAGGATGCTGACCGGCAGGCGGTCTATAAGTTTATGGCACATTGGCTGACAGATGACGTTCTTAAGGAATGGTCAGTACGCAATGGTTTCCCGGTTTGGTCATATTCACTGCTTGAAGATAAAGATATCAAATCGAATGAGGTATTAAACAGTGTTTCAGAGGCCTCTTCCATAGGCAGAGACTGGCATCTTGGGTACGAATATGGAACTCAGATCGATAATGATGTTATGAAACCAATGATGGAAAATATTCTGATGGGTTCAAATGTCAAAACGGAAGTACAGGATGCTGCAGACAGACTGGATGAGATTGTTTCAAAATAATGGCGGTTAGTGAAAGTTCTGATTTTTTCAGAACTTTCACTGCGAAAGGAGTAAAACAATATGGAGAAGACAAAAAAAATAGCAGGGAAAAATCAAAAGACGGCATATTTGTTTATTCTCCCATCCATGATTGTTCTGACTGTTTTTGTATTTGTCCCACTGGTTTCTGCATTTGTGATAAGCATGATGAATATGGACTTGTATATGAAGGACATTACATTTGCAGGTATTGGGAATTACCTGAAGATGTTTCAGGATGCCCGTGTGCTAAATGCCACAAAGAATACTCTTATATTCACTGTGATGGAAGTACCTGTACAGATATTAGTGGCATTGGTTCTGACCATGTTCATGCAGAAAAATACAAAACTGCATAAGTTTCTGAGAGCATCTTTCTATATTCCTTATGTCTGTTCTATGACTGCGATCAGTATCTTATGGTCAATGCTGCTAAATTCCAATTCAGGGATGCTGGCATACCTGCTTAAGAAAATAGGTATCGTGATGCCCAATTTGATGTCCGACCCCACGTATGCGATGGCTGTGATCATTATGGTCACCGTTTGGAGAAATTTTGGATATACCTTGACAATCATAACTGCTGCGACTCTGGATATTCCGTATTCCTTATATGAAGCGGCGGATTTAGATGGTGCAACAGGGCTGAAAAAGTTTCTGTATATCACGATACCGTCTATAAAACAGACCATAGGGTTTTGTGCAGTCACTACATTTATCCTTGCCTTTCAGGCTTTCGACCAAATATATGTCATGACCGGAGGCGGGCCACAGCATAAAACAGAGACATTAGTGAGTTATATTTATGACAGAGGCTTCAAAACGGAACATGATTTGGGATACGCTTCGGCAATATCTGTATACCTGTTCATTATCATAGCCATTATTACGGTTTGTATGAGGAAATATATCAGCAGAAGGGAGGAACAGGCATGAAGAAAAAGGGAAGGATATTTGGGGTAACCGGTAATGTGATTTTATGTATCGTTGCCCTCCTTGTGTTCATTCCGCTGCTATGGCTGGTAGTTTCTTCTTTTAAGTCTGATGCAGATGTCATCAGATGGCCGCCTGCTTTTCTGCCGGAGGAATGGCTGACTTCTCAGTATGAATACGTGGTAGAGGCGATTCCCATATTGAGTATGCTGAAGAATACCGTTGTTTTTGCGGGCAGCGTGACATTGATCAGCCTGCTGTTTGATTCACTGGCAGCTTACGCTTTTGCCAGAATGGAGTTCAGAGGGAAAAACGTACTGTTCACGATAATCTTATTAACGATGATGGTGCCGTTTCAGATTATTATGATTCCTTTATACATAGAAGAATACAAGCTGGGAATTCTTGACACTTTGCTGGGTCTTATACTGCCAAGGGCATCCGGTGCCTATGGAATCTATATGCTGACTTCATTTTTTTCCAGGATTCCGAAATCTTTGGAAGAAGCCGCAAGGCTAGACGGGCTGAACAACCTGCAGATTTACAGACGTATTGTAATACCGCTGTCAAAACCAGCGTTGATCAGTCTGGGAATCTATCATTTTATGAATAACTGGAATGACCTTTTGTACCCGATGATGCTGACGAGTTCAGTAGAAAACAGAACGCTGTCGGCCGGCCTGGCAGTACTTGTAGGAAGCAATTCCATCAAATATGGTCCTACATTGGCTGCGACAGTAATCTCTATCTTCCCGCTGCTATTATTGTTTTTATTTGGACAGAGGTTTTTTATTGAAGGCATTGCTGCTTCGGGAGTTAAGGAATAGGGGGAGGAAAATATGTATAAAGCAGAACTGATCATAAACAAAGACTTTCGGAAAGCAGAAATTAATCCTCTTCTATATGGTTCATTTGTAGAACATATGGGAAGGGTGGTCTATAGCGGGATCTATGAGCCGGGACACCAGGAAGCGGACGAGGACGGGTTCCGTAAAGATGTGATTTCGAAAGTGAAGGAGATGGGCGTTACCTGTGTCAGGTATCCGGGAGGGAATTTTGTATCCTGTTACAACTGGAAGGATGGCGTGGGAAAAAAAGAGGAAAGGCCCAGGCTCAGGGAAATAGCATGGAAATCCATAGAGACAAACCAATTTGGCACAGATGAATTTATGGACTGGGCCAAAAAGGCAGAGATCACGCCTCTATTTGCGGTAAATCTCGGAACGAGGGGCGTGGAAAATGCAGTGTCGCTTTTGGAATACTGTAATCTGCCGGCGGGAACCCGATATAGTGACTGGAGATGTGAAAATGGCCATGAGGATCCTTATGGGATCCCGATATGGTGTCTGGGGAACGAGATGGACGGGATATGGCAGATTGGACACAAAACCCCCGAAGACTATGGAAAACTGGCGGGGCAGACAGCGCATGCCATGAAATCTCTGGATCCAAATATAAAGACAGTGGTATGCGGGAGTTCTTCAACAGATGTGGCAACGTATACAGAATGGGAAAGAATTGTATTGGAATACACTTATGAATTTGCAGATTATATTTCCCTGCACCAATATTACGGCGGACAGGAGAGAGGAACGGATGAATTCCTGTCACAGTCTGTAGAAATGGAAGAATATATTCAGACAGTCATCGGAATCTGTGATACTGTAAGAAGCAAAAAGCGGTCAGATAAAAAAATCGATATCTGTTTTGATGAATGGGGAGTTTGGGAGATTCCCGGCGGGGAAGTGGCGGATTCTGTTGCTGCCAGAGACTGGGAGGTGGCGCCTGCATTCAGCGAACAGATCTACACGATGGAGGATGCTCTGCTCTTTGCAAGTATGCTGATGGCCATGATTAAAAACTGTGAAAGAGTAAAAGCGGCATGTCAGTCCCTGCTTACAAACATCAGTGCCGCTATCATGACTGAACAGGGAGCTGGTGTCTGGGTACAGCCGATTTTTTACCCATTTTCTCATATGGCTGCATATGGGAGAGGCGTTCTAATGGAGAGCGTCTTAAAGGCGCCGTCTTATCGGACTAAGAAAAATAAAGAGGTTCCATATTTGGATCAGGTGGCCATCCTCAATGAAGAAGCAAATGAATTGGTTATATTTCTTGTGAACAGAAGAAACGAATCAGCAGAATTGAATGTAAATCTGCAGGGATTCTATATGGGACATGAGGCAGAACATACCGTTTTATTCCATAACGATATAAAGGCAGATAATAGATGCAATCATGAAAATGTAATGCCACTGTGCGGCCGGATCGCGCTGGCCGAAAATACAAAGATAGACTGTAAAATAAGACCGTATTCTTGGAATATGATACGGGTTCAGGTGAAGCAATATGAATAGAGAAAATTATGTGACTACGTTATACAATACCCCTTTTATAACTAACAGGGCAGACCCGCAGGTATACAGACATTTTGATGGGATGTATTATTTTACAGCATCTGTGCCGGAATATGACAGGATTGTATTAAGACGGGCCAATTGCCTGAAAGGCCTGGCGGAGGCAGAAGAAAAAATTTTGTGGAAACGGCATTTGTCAGGAAAACAAAGTATTCATATCTGGGCGCCGGAGCTCCATTATCTATGGGGGAAATGGTACATTTATTACGCAGCGGGCGACGTGGATGATATTTGGGCTATCAGGCCTTATGTGCTGGAGTGTAAAGGCAATGATCCGTTTCTGGATGAATGGGAAGAGCTGGGACAGATGCAGTCGGCGGACGGTGATGAATTTTCATTTCAGGACTTTTCTTTGGATGCCACAATTATGGAGCACAATGAAGAATACTACTATATCTGGGCCGAGAAAACGGGAACAGGGAAAAAGATTTCGAATTTGTACATTGCGGTAATGGAACGGCCAAACAAACTTGCAACCCCGCAGGTACTGCTGTCAACACCTGATTATCAGTGGGAACGGATTGGTTTTTGGGTGAATGAAGGTCCCGCAGTCATAAAACATGATCAGATGATATATGTGGTTTATTCTGCCAGTGAGACCGGTAAGGCGTATTGTATGGGATTGCTGTCTGTCCATGAATCTGAGGACATACTTGACCCTAATAATTGGAAGAAAAGCAGGAATCCGGTCTTATGTACGGATGAGGAAAAAGGGGTTTTTGGACCGGGCCACAATTCTTTTGTGAAATCAGAAGATGGAACAAAAGATATCTGTGTATTTCATGCCCGCTGTTATGATGAGATTACAGGAGATCCGTTATACGATCCGAACCGCCATACAATGATGATCGAAGTGGTGTGGGACGAAAACGGAAGGCCTGTATTTGATTTGGGCAAGAAGTATTTGTTGTGATATGAAGTCGCGTTGTGTTTCTTAAAAAAACTATTGACAAGCATATCAATTAGTGCTAATCTAATATAGCAATTGACTGCCGAAGACAGCAGGTGCCGTAAGGCATAAGTTTGAACCGCCTGCCGAGGAAGATCATGATTCTTAATGTGAATTATTGAGCCTCTGTGTCTTTGGACACAGAGGCTTTTATTTTTGGCAGTACACGCACAAATAAAATAAGGAGGTGTACCAGAACGTGGCAAAAGTTGAATTAAAACAACCAATCGTAGAGGCAATTTCAGAAGAGATTAAAGATGCTCAGTCAGTTGTTCTTGTTGACTACCGTGGATTGACAGTAGCTCAGGATACAGAACTTCGTAAACAGCTCAGAGAAGCAGGTATTATTTACAAAGTATACAAGAACACCATGATTAAGAGAGCGATCGAAGGAACTGAGTTCGAAGGACTTACAGATTGTCTGGAAGGACCAAGCGCTATCGCAATCTCTAAAGAAGATGCAACAGCACCGGCCAGAATCCTTTGCAAGTTTGCAAAAGATGCACAGAAACTTGAGTTAAAGGGCGGCGTAGTTGAAGGGAATGTATATGACGTAGCTGGATTGACAGAACTGTCCAAGATTCCTTCAAGAGAAGAGTTACTTTCCAAATTGCTTGGAAGTATGCAGTCACCTATTACCAATTTTGCTCGTGTTATCAAGCAGATTGCAGAACAGGGCGGCGCAGATGCATGTGCAGCTGAAGCGGCTCCGGCAGCAGAAGAAGCTCCGGCTGAGACAGCAGAAGCTCCTGCAGAGGAAGCAGCAGAGACACCGGCTGAGTAAGCCGATCTGGATTACCTGAGATTTCAGGGGAACCGAAAAGCGAAAATTAAAAATGAGGGCCCAAAAGCCCGGAAAATAATCTAAAATGGAGGATATTAAAATGGCTAAATTGACAGCAGCTGAAATGATCGAAGCGATCAAAGAGTTATCAGTATTAGAATTAAATGAATTAGTAAAAGCTTGTGAAGAAGAATTTGGTGTGTCTGCAGCAGCAGGCGTTGTAGTTGCAGCAGCAGGAGACGGAGCAGGTGCAGCAGCAGAAGAGAAAGATGAGTTTGATGTAGAGCTCGTATCCGCTGGATCTTCTAAGGTTAAAGTAATCAAAGTTGTTCGTGAGATCACAGGACTTGGATTAAAAGAAGCAAAAGAATTAGTTGACGGAGCACCGAAGGTAGTGAAAGAAGCAGTTTCTAAGGCAGAAGCTGAAGAACTCAAAGCTAAACTGGAAGGTGAAGGAGCAGAAGTTAACCTGAAATAATTTGGTGCTTTTGTAACGGAAACGCTTATAAACAGCCATATCTGCTTTACTGCGGATATGGCTGTTTTTGTGATGCAAGGCAGCAGTCCAGGCTTTCATGAACTGGGACGATATAAAAAAATAGTAAGGCGCGAAAAGACCTTGCCAACTATTTTTTATGCATCGCACGTAAGAGGCCAAAATACTGCCGCTAAGTGCTCGTAGCTATAAAAATTTCTCTGTGATTTTCGTTTCGATTAAGGATTGACAACCTGAACTTTCAGTCCTATAATGCATATATCTAATAGTAGAGAAATACAGTGTCAGAGAAGCAGTTGAGCAGGCAGGAGTAAGGGATATGAAGATGAAAAGTGAAAATAAAATAATCATTGCTATCTGTTTATTTACTGTACTGCTATTTACTGTAAGTCTGCTTGTCTCAGGGCATTCAATAACATCTGTGCAGCACAGGGACCGTTCTGCTCCCAGCGGGGCACAGATCAGCCGTGCGGACGGTCATCTGGCAGATTCAGCTGTATCCGACAGAGGGGCGCGGGTATCGTCTTTTTCTGCGGGCAGAGAACAGAGCCCTAATCACTGGAATCTGAAGGGAAAGGTCTATTTTGATTCTATTTTGGCTGTTTTATTCAAAATAGCTGTAATTCCATGCGTTATTTTATTGATGTTCCATTTTGTGAGGGATGTGAATACACTTCTATGGAGGATAGTATTCGGATTTGTGCATGAGCAGGATGGGAAGAAAAGAACAGGCGCTTTCTGTACAGTCTTATAATTATAGTGCGAAAGGAAGCGTTAATTATTGTGAATTTCATATTGCAGGCGGGAAAAGAGTTCTTTAAGAAGCAGTCGCCGGCCCGGCTGATTACGCTGGGGTTTGCCGGTGTGATTCTTTTGGGGACCGTATTATTGAAGCTGCCGGTTTCTCTCAGAGAGGGAGCCGAGGTACATTGGATCGACGCTCTGTTTACTTCCACAAGCGCTGTCTGCGTGACGGGGCTGATAGCGATTGATACGGCAGAGCATTTTACGGTTTTCGGCAGAACGGTTGTGGCGCTGCTGATACAGATCGGCGGCCTGGGCGTGACCTCTGTTGGCGTGGGCATAATACTGGCAGCAGGGAGAAAGATTGGCTTCAAAGAAAGGCTGCTGGTGAAAGAGGCACTGAACGTAAGCGGTTTTCAGGGCATGGTCATACTTGTGAAGCATGTGCTCTTTATGACACTGTGCTTCGAGGGAGTAGGAGCGGTCTTGAGTTTTCTGGTGTTTGTACAGAAATACTCACCCCTGGATGCGCTGGGAATCAGCATGTTTCATTCGATAGCCGCATTTAATAACTCGGGGTTTGATATTCTGGGAGGGCTGACAAACCTGATACCGTATCAGGGCAACGTGCTCCTGAATCTGACAACATGCGGACTGATTATATTCGGCGGCCTGGGATTTCTGGTCATTCTGGATGTACTGAAAAACAGAAACTTCCGGCGGCTGTCCCTTCATTCTAAAGCGGTGATCTTCACCAGCGTTGTATTGCTTGCGGTGGGGACGTTATCACTAAAGTGTACGGAAGACATAACCTGGCTGGGGGCCTTTTTTCAGAGCGTTTCTGCCAGGACTGCGGGATTCTCAACATATCCGATTGGAAGCTTTACTTCCGCGGGACTATTTATCCTGACGATACTGATGTTTATCGGAGCCTCACCGGGCTCAACCGGAGGCGGCATTAAGACAAGTACATTGTTTGTACTTCTCAATATTATTAAAAGTACGGCAACAAACCAGCACTGTACTGCGTTTAAGCGGAAAATCCCGGAAAAAGTGGTGTTTAAGGCGTTTATCATTACAATGTTATCGATGATTGTAGTTTGTGCGTCAACATTTACCATGTGTATACTCGAACCGGAGTATTCCTTTATGCAGCTGCTCTTTGAATGTACGTCTGCCTTTGGAACGGTAGGGCTCTCCACGGGCATTACGCCGGATTTGAGTATAGCGGGTAAGCTGGTGATCATAATGACGATGTTTATCGGAAGGCTGGGGGCGCTTACAATTGTTACAATGTGGAGCTTTAAACAACCGTCCACCGCGGTATTTACCGAGGAAAATATTACAATTGGTTAGGAGTTGAAGAGGATGTTGAAAGAAGAATTATCAGAAAGTTATGGGATTATAGGATTAGGCAGGTTCGGGACAGCGCTTGCGCAAAAACTGGCTGAAGCCGGCAGGGAAGTGATTGTGGTAGACCGATGTGAATATAAGGTAAAGGAACTGCGGCGTTATACGGATTTTGCGTATGTTGCCGATGAATTGACGAAGGAAGTGCTGGAGGAGATCGGCATTCAAAACTGTGATACGGTTGTTGTCTGCATCGGTGAGAAGATTGACACCAGCATCCTTGTTACCCTCAATGTAGTCAATCTTGGTGTTAAGCGGGTCATTGCAAAGGCCATCAGCAGAGACCAAGGGGAGGTGCTGGAGAAGATTGGCGCCGAGGTTGTATATCCGGAGCGCGATATGGCCCTGCGCCTGGCTAAGAAAATGCTGGTAAGCAGCGTGATGGATTCGATTACACTGGACAATAATGTTGAGATATCGGAAGTTATGGTGCCGCTGAGGGTGATAGGAAAAAGCCTGGAGGAGACACGGTTCAGGCAGAAAACCGGATTAAATATTATTGCGATCCAACATAAAGGAATAACCGAAACGGAGATCAGTCCGGGGTATATATTTTCAGAAGGCGATATACTTGTTGTGATTGGAAAATCGGAGAACGTCAGCAGATATGAAGGCAGCCTGCTGGCTTAGAAAGGTGGGGTTTTTATGCGGAAAACAAAAATTATCTGTACCCTTGGACCGGCTACTGACCGGGAAGGGGTTCTGGAACAGCTGGTCAGAGACGGTATGGATGTGGCGAGGTTCAATTTTTCTCATGGGAACTATGAGGAACAGAAAAAACGTTTGGATGAGCTGAAGGCAGTCCGGCAGCGGCTGGATAAGCCGATAGCCGCTCTTCTGGATACAAAGGGACCGGAGATCCGGCTCTGTAGGTTTAAAGAGGGCAGAGTGGAGCTGAGAGAAGGGCAGGAGTTTCTTCTGACACCGGAAGAGATAGAAGGCACACAGGAGGCGGTATCGGTTACTTATGCGGATCTATATAAAGATGTAAAACCAGGGGACAGCATTCTGATAGATGACGGACTGGTGGGGCTGGCCGTGGAGCGGATCGAAGGCAGTTCTGTATGCTGCAGGGTTGTGAATGGAGGCGTGGTCTCTGACCATAAGGGCGTGAATCTTCCGGGAGTCAATGTAAATATGCCTTTTATCAGTCAGAAGGACCGGGAGGATATTCTGTTTGGGATTCGGGAAGGGTTTGATTTTATTGCCGCATCCTTTACCCGTTCTGCGGAAGATGTAAATGAGATCAGGAAGATTCTGGATGAAAACGGAGGTGAATTTATTAATATTATCGCCAAGATTGAGAATCAGCAGGGCGTGGACAATATCGACAGTATTATTGAGGCAGCCGACGGCATCATGATTGCCCGGGGGGATATGGGGGTAGAGATACCGCTGGAGGAAGTTCCTGTGATACAGAAGGCCGTCATTGGAAAAGTGTACAATGCCGGGAAGCAGGTGATCACGGCTACGCAGATGCTGGATTCTATGATGAAAAATCCACGGCCTACCAGGGCAGAGACGACTGACGTTGCAAATGCAATTTACCAGGGAACAAGTGCAATTATGCTGTCCGGGGAGACGGCAGCCGGACGTTACCCGGTGGAAGCGCTGCGTACGATGGTGAAGATCGCGGTGCGGACGGAGAGTGACATCGATTATAATCAGCTGTTCAGCATACGCGGCAGGGAGAGCAGGACGGATATGACGACAGCCATTTCACATGCTACATGTATGACTGCAATTGACCTGCGGGCTAAGGCAATTATAACGGTAAGCAAGTCCGGGCGTACGGCGCGTATGATATCAAAGTACCGTCCGGGGTGCATGATTGTAGGGTGTTCACCGGATGAGCATACGTGCCGCCAGCTGAACCTGTCATGGGGTGTACTGCCGGTGCATATCCGGGAGGAGTATAGTATGGAAATTCTGTTTTTGCATGCCACCGAGGCCGCAGAGAAGAAGGGCTATGTAGAAAACGGGGAAATAGTTGTGCTGACAGCAGGAGTGCCTTTGGGTAAATCCGGAAACACCAACCTGCTGAAAACTACATTAGTGGGCGAATATTAGCAGCTTTGAATAATTACGGTAAAAAGCCTCATTTGTAAAGCGAAGGATAAGCTTTATGAATGGGGCATTTTAATGTGTCTGGGTATACGATAAATCAATGTTGTACACATACAACTTTTAAAATTATATGCACAGAATACAAAAAAACGGGAGTAGTTGTATGTACATTTATGAAAGACTCCGTCTTGAATTTAAAAAAAATATATAATAAAGTTATAGTATAACTAAAGGATATATTGAACACATGTTTCTATGGGGAAGCCTTTAAAGCAAAGCCGTAAATAAGGTATATCCAGGGAACCCCCTTAATACAGGCTCCTGGGTGGGAGAGAAATTAAAGGGAACGCAGACAATAAGGGAAGGGAGGGAATCTATGGCTGAGGAGAAGGCAAAATACGAAGAGATAGCAGACTGCATTATGCGTGAGCTGGAAGAGGGAAAGCTTAAGCCGGGAGAACGGATTTATTCGGAAAATGAACTGGTGTCGCTTTTTCAGGTGAGCAGGCAGACGGCAAGGCATGCGGTATCTGTCCTGGAGGCCCGGGGTGTAGTGAAACGGGTCAGAGGAAGTGGGACTTATATAAAAGGGCAGGAAAAACGGTTGGAGAAAAAGCGCAGCAGAACCATGCGGATTGCTGTTATGACAACTTATGTAGACGAGTACATTTTCCCTAGCATGCTGCGGGAGATGGAGTCCAGATTCTCCCGCGAAGGCTATACGCTGCAGATCTCATTTACCTATAATGCGGTAGAAAAAGAGCGGATGATATTGAAAGGTTTTCTGCGGGAAGATTCTGTGGACGGGATTATTGCAGAACCTACCAAAAGCGGTCTGCCGAACCCTAACCTGGACATTTACCGGGAATTGGAGAAGAGAGAAATACCGGTTTTATTTTTGAATAGTTACTATCCGGAGCTGCAGGGAGTGCATGTGAGCCTGGACGATTATCTTGCCGGGCGGATGGTGACGGAGCATCTTCTGCAGTGCGGGCACAGACGGATTGCGGGAATATTTAAATCCGATGACGGGCAGGGGCACAGGCGTTACGCGGGCTATGTGGATGCCCTGATGGCGGGAGATATTAAGGTAAAAGGCGAACGGATTGCCTGGATAGATACTTGTGAACTTAAGGAGATGCAGGAGGATCAGGGCAGGTACCTGCGGAGGCTCAAGGGCTGTACGGCCTGTGTCTGCTACAACGATGAGGTGGCCAATCAGCTGGTGGGGATCTGTAAGGGGGCAGGTATTCGGATTCCGGAGGATCTTTCCATTGTAGGGATTGACAATTCAGAGCTGGCCGGACGCTGTGAAATTCCTTTTACCTCGGCCCAGAATCCCGTAAAAGAACTTGCGGGACTGGCGGCATCCAGAATGCTCATAATGTTGGATGGCGGGGGAGAAATCGAAAGCGTAGAACTGAAGCCGGAAATGATCATCCGAAAGTCGGTGCGGATTCTTTCTGAACCAGGGGAGCAGTGCTATCGGTAATTTAGGCCTGCTTAAGTGGCAGTTAATTATTATATGATGTATTAGGAGGAATAAAGATGCTCGAAAATCTGAAACAGGAAGTTTATGAGGCAAACATGCAGCTTCCGAAATATGGACTGGTGACATTCACCTGGGGAAATGTAAGCGGCCTGGATAAAGAATCAGGGAGATTTGTCATCAAGCCCAGTGGTGTGGAGTATGACAGACTTACCCCAGAGGATATGGTAGTCGTGGATCTGGAAGGCAACAAAATAGAGGGGAAATACAATCCGTCTTCGGATACCCCGACCCATCTGGAGCTGTACCGTGCATTTCCGGAAATAGGAGGAATCGTACATACGCATTCCGCCTGGGCGACAAGCTGGGCGCAGGCAGGTCGGGGAATTCCCTGCTACGGTACCACCCATGCCGACTATATGTACGGTGAGATACCATGTGTCAGAAACCTGACAAAAGAAGAAATCGATGAGGCATATGAAAAAAACACGGGAGTCCTGATTGCAGACTATTTCAAAGAAAGAGATTATCTTTCTATGCCTGCTGTACTCTGCAAAAACCACGGTCCTTTCACCTGGGGGAAGGATGCCTGCGAAGCGGTACATAACGCGGTGGTGCTGGAGGAAGTAGCCAAGATGGCTGCCAGAAGCGAGGTGATAAATCCGCAGGTTCTGCCAGCACCGCAGGAGCTAAAGGACAAACACTATTACAGAAAACATGGGGCTGACGCCTACTACGGACAATAATTTGAGAATATTCTGAAAACGGAGCGCAAGGGGGTCAGACCCCTCTGCAGAGGGGTCTGACCCCCTTGCGCTCCTCTTACGGGAAACTTTGCGTGTTCTTATGAAATGGAGGTATTATCATGAAACAAAAACAGTACAAATTTTGGTTTTGCACGGGCTCACAGGATTTATATGGGGACGAATGTCTGGCACATGTGGCGGAGCATTCCAGACAGATTGTGGAGGCGTTGAATGCTTCCGGGGAAATCCCGTATGAAATAGTATGGAAACCAACGCTTATTACGAATGAGCTGATCAGAAAGACGTTCAATGAGGCAAATACAGATGAAACCTGTGCGGGGGTCATTACATGGATGCATACTTTCTCACCGGCCAAGTCCTGGATTTTGGGGCTGCAGGAGTACAGAAAGCCGCTGCTTCATCTACACACACAGTTTAATCAGGAAATCCCCTATGATACGATCGACATGGACTTTATGAATGAGAACCAATCGGCACATGGAGACCGGGAATACGGCCATATTTTCAGCCGGCTGGAGATGGAACGTAAAGTGGTTGTTGGTTTCTGGGGCGATCAGGCGGTACAGGCGAAGATCGGTTCCTGGATGCGCACGGGTGTGGGCGTGATCGAGAGCAGCCATGTACGTGTTATGCGTATAGCTGATAATATGCGTAACGTGGCCGTAACTGAGGGGGACAAGGTGGAAGCACAGATCAAGTTCGGCTGGGAAGTAGATGCTTATCCGGTGAATGAGATCGCAGAAGCGGTGGCTCAGGTCTCCAGAGGGGATATCGATGCACTGGTAGAAGAATATTACGATAAATATGAAATCCTTCTTGAGGGAAGGGATGAAAAGGAATTTCGGGAGCATGTGGCAGTGCAGGCTGGGATTGAGATCGGTTTCGAACGGTTTTTAACAGAGAAAAATTATCAGGCAATCGTAACCCATTTTGGAGATCTCGGCAGCCTGAAACAGCTTCCCGGCCTTGCGATTCAGAGATTGATGGAAAAAGGCTATGGATTCGGCGGGGAGGGAGACTGGAAGACCGCAGCCATGGTTCGAATTATGAAGATCATGACCCAGGGAATCAAAGATGCAAAGGGAACTTCTTTCATGGAGGATTATACCTACAATTTAGTGCCTGGAAAAGAAGGAATTCTGCAGGCACATATGCTGGAGGTATGCCCATCCATCGCAGAAGGGCCGATCAGCATCAAGGCACAGCCGCTGAGCATGGGAGACAGGGAAGACCCTGCACGACTTGTGTTCACCGCCAAAGAAGGGCCGGCAGTTGCAACGTCTTTGATTGATCTTGGGGACAGGTTCCGTCTGATTATCAATACGGTTGACTGTAAAAAGACAGAGAAACCAATGCCGAAACTTCCGGTTGCAACTGCGTTCTGGACTCCGCAGCCGAATCTGCAGACGGGAGCAGAGGCGTGGATTCTGGCAGGCGGTGCGCATCATACCGCATTCTCCTATGACCTAACGGCAGAGCAGATGGGAGACTGGGCGGCAGCTATGGGGATCGAAGCTGTATATATTGATAATGAAACAACAATCCGACAGTTTAAGAACGAACTGAGGTGGAATGCCCTCGCGTTCAGGAAGTAATAGAGCGTACGTCCTGACAGCAGGCCGGGGCAAGGGGAAGAAGAAAGAAGACCGGGACAGCCTGGCAGTATGACAAGAAGTCTTTATGATTTCATGTAATGCCGCCATATTGTCCCGGTTTTTCTGATTTTGAGGGCGGGAAGAAGGGAGGGGGCCTTTTAGATCTAAATTTAATATGATATAATTAAAAAATAGTCAGTAATCGTGGAGGATGCAATGGAACACAAGAAATGGGATGCGGTTGATTTGGCCCGGGAGCTGGTGCAAAAAGAGAGTACGAATCCGGGAACTTATGAAGAAGCAGTAGGCAGATTGGTTGAAAGGTATTTGGTAAGCGCGGGAGTACAGCCAGATGATTCGGAGGTGCTGCCAGGGCGGCGGAACATAAGGGCAGTTCTTCCGGGAAGGGCCTCCCACCCGGCGCTGGTTTTTATCTGCCATATGGATACGGTTGTGGAAGGTTCCGGATGGAATAAGGGGGCATTTTCAGGGGAGATAACAGACGGGAAACTTTTTGGCCGGGGAAGCTGTGACATGAAAGGCGGGCTGGCCTGTGCCCTTTCTGTTTTTGCGGAGACAGCGGCCAAGATCCATGATAAGGATCTGGAGCTGGACTATCCCTTGGTATTTATCGGAACTGTGGATGAGGAAGGGGATATGCGGGGCGTTGAACAGGCGGTTGCTGACGGCTGGGTGACAAAAGAGGACTGGGTTGTGGATTTGGAGCCTACGGATGGGCGGATACAGATGGCACATAAAGGGCGCACTTGGTTCGAACTGGAGATGCAGGGAATGACTGCCCATGCCAGCATGCCCGAAACGGGTGCAGACGCAATTGCAGGTCTGGCATTTGTGATTACTTATATAAGAAAGAAAATAGCAGAGTGCCCGGTTCATCCGGAGCTGGGACGCTCAACTGTAACCTTCGGGCAGATCCAGGGAGGGTACAGCCCCTATGTAGTTCCGGATCAGTGTATGGCAACGGTTGATATGCGTCTCGTTCCTCCGGTGGATACGAAAAAAGCGGAGGAGATCGTAAGAGAGGCCGTTGTTTATGGCGAACAGCAGGTTCCGGGAGTTAAAGGAAGCTATACGGTGACCGGTGACCGGCCTTCTATCGAAACACACCCGGATTCTGTACTTCTGGGGGAGCTGAAACGCGCCGCGGAAGAAGTGACGGGAAAAACAGTGCAAATCACTCCGTTTCCCGGCTACACAGATACCGCCGTAATCGCCGGAGTACTGAAAAACACCGAATGTATGTCCTATGGACCAGGAAGTCTCAGGCAGGCTCATAAGCCGAATGAATTCGTTATTACCACAGAAATCGACAGATGTCAAGAGGTTTTTCGTAAATTAGTAAGAAATATGTTGACAATGAAAAGAGCTTTGTGATATAGTAGAAAATGCGCTATTGTGGAAAGGTATGCCATTGTAGTGACTGTCTTCACGTCACAGGGCTCTTTCCCTGATTAAGAGAACTAACGAAGGGCGACTCGTAGCCCGCCAAAAAATATATGAGGAGTGAAACGTCAATGGAGAAAAACAGAATTCGTCCCATCACAAACGGAAAAAGTTCACGCATGAGCTATTCCAGACAAAAAGAAGTATTAGAGATGCCGAATCTAATCGAAGTCCAGAAAGACTCGTACCAGTGGTTTCTGGATGAAGGACTGAAAGAGGTGTTTGACGATATTTCCCCGATCTCTGACTTCAGCGGTCATCTGAGTCTGGAATTTGTCGATTTTACGCTTTGCGAGGATGACGTAAAGTATACCATCGAAGAGTGTAAAGAGCGTGATGCAACATACGCTGCGCCTTTGAAAGTCAGAGTACGGCTCTACAACAAAGACAACGATGAGATAAACGAGCATGAAATATTTATGGGAGATCTTCCGCTTATGACGAAGACCGGCACCTTTGTAATCAACGGTGCGGAACGTGTAATCGTAAGCCAGCTGGTTCGTTCCCCGGGGATCTATTACGGGATTGCCCACGATAAACTGGGAAAAGAACTTTATTCCGCAACAGTCATCCCAAACCGTGGCGCATGGCTTGAATATGAGACAGACTCCAATGACGTTTTTTATGTACGTGTAGATAGAACGAGAAAGGTGCCGATCACTGTGCTGATCCGTGCACTTGGTATCGGAACAAATGCAGAAATCATCGACTTGTTTGGTGAAGAACCAAAGATCCTTGCAAGTTTCGGCAAAGATACAGCCGAGAACTATCAGGAAGGTTTATTAGAGTTATATAAAAAGATTAGACCAGGCGAACCACTTGCAGTGGACAGCGCAGAAAGCCTGATCACCAGTATGTTCTTCGATCCAAGACGTTATGACCTCGCAAAGGTTGGACGCTACAAGTTCAACAAGAAACTGGCACTCAAGAACCGTGTTAAGGGACAGAGAGTGGCAGAAGATGTAGTAAGCCCTCTGACCGGGGAGATCGTTGCGGAAAAGGGGACGGTTATCACAAGGGAACTTGCCGATACCATACAGAATGCGGCTGTGCCTTATCTGTGGGTAGAAGGAGAAGAAGAGTCACGTAACATCAAGATTCTTTCCAATATGATGGTAGACCTTCAGGCAATCGTAGACATTGATCCAAAAGAAGCTGGCGTTACAGAACAGGTATATTATCCTGTACTGGAGGGGCTCCTGGAGGAGAGCGGCGGAGACATCGAGGAATTAAAGCACTTAATCCGCAGAGATATCCACGACCTGATTCCAAAGCATATCACAAAGGAAGACATTTTAGCTTCTATTAACTATAACATTCACCTGGAATACAGAATGGGAAATGACGACGACATCGATCATCTGGGCAACAGACGTATCCGTGCGGTAGGAGAACTCCTCCAGAACCAGTACAGAATCGGTCTGTCCAGACTGGAGAGAGTAGTCCGCGAGAGAATGACCACACAGGATCAGGAAGGAATTTCTCCGCAGTCACTGATCAACATCAAGCCGGTAACCGCAGCTGTAAAAGAGTTCTTTGGCTCTTCCCAGCTGTCACAGTTCATGGATCAGAATAACCCGCTCGGTGAGCTGACACACAAGAGACGTCTGTCCGCACTGGGACCGGGAGGTCTGTCAAGAGACCGTGCCGGATTCGAGGTACGGGATGTTCACTATTCCCATTATGGTAGAATGTGTCCGATTGAGACTCCTGAAGGTCCTAACATCGGTCTAATCAACTCCCTTGCAACCTATGCAAGGATCAATGAGTATGGATTTATCGAGGCTCCATACCGTAAGATAGATAAAGAAAATCCGGAGAATCCGATCGTCACAGAAGAAGTAGTCTACATGACGGCAGATGAGGAAGACAACTACCACGTTGCACAGGCGAATGAACCTCTGGACAAGGAAGGACACTTCATCCACAGAAATGTATCCGGACGTTACCGCGAGGAGACACAGGAATACGAGAGAAGCAAGTTTGATTTCATGGACGTTTCTCCGAAGATGGTGTTCTCCGTAGCGACAGCATTGATTCCTTTCCTGGAAAATGACGATGCCAACCGTGCGCTGATGGGATCTAACATGCAGCGTCAGGCGGTGCCGCTTCTTACTACAGAAGCTCCGGTTGTCGGAACAGGTATGGAAGTAAAGGCCGCAGTAGACTCCGGTGTCTGCATCGTTGCAGAAAAGGCCGGTGTCATTGAGCGTTCTACATCGACGGATATCACAATCCGCCACGATGACGGAACTAAGAAGACCTATAAGCTGACTAAGTTTTTAAGAAGTAACCAGAGCAACTGCTATAACCAGAGACCCATCGTAGACAAGGGCGAGCGGGTGGAGGAAGGACAAGTAATTGCGGACGGTCCGTCCACTTCCAACGGCGAGATGGCTCTTGGAAAGAACCCGTTGATCGGATTCATGACCTGGGAAGGTTACAACTACGAGGATGCCGTACTGCTGAGCGAAAGGCTTGTGCAGGACGACGTGTATACTTCCGTGCATATTGAAGAATATGAGGCAGAGGCACGTGATACAAAGCTGGGGCCGGAAGAGATCACAAGAGATATTCCGGGTGTCGGCGATGACGCGCTGAAAGATCTGGATGAGCGGGGAATCATCCGTATTGGTGCGGAGGTGCGTGCAGGGGATATTCTGGTCGGCAAGGTAACTCCAAAGGGAGAGACAGAACTGACAGCAGAAGAGAGACTGCTGCGTGCGATTTTCGGTGAGAAAGCCCGCGAAGTAAGAGACACTTCCCTGAAGGTGCCTCATGGTGAATATGGTATCATCGTGGATGCCAAAGTATTTACAAGAGAAAATGGCGATGAACTGTCTCCTGGCGTTAATCAGGCAGTACGTATCTATATCGCCCAGAAGAGAAAGATTTCCGTTGGGGATAAGATGGCCGGACGTCATGGTAACAAGGGTGTTGTTTCCCGTGTGCTGCCGGCAGAGGATATGCCTTACCTGCCGAACGGACGGCCGCTGGATATCGTGCTGAATCCGCTGGGTGTGCCTTCCCGTATGAACATCGGACAGGTACTTGAAATTCATCTGAGCCTTGCCGCTAAGGCGCTGGGATTCAATATTTCCACACCGGTATTCGACGGGGCGAACGAGATCGACATTATGGATACCCTGGATCTGGCAAATGACTATGTTAATCTGGAGTGGGAAGAATTTGCTGCTAAGCACGGCGAAGAACTGCTTCCGGAAGTGCTGGAATATCTTTCAGATAACAGAGAGCACAGAAAGCTGTGGAAGGGAGTTCCGCTGACCCGCGACGGTAAAGTGCGCCTGCGCGATGGCCGTACGGGAGAGTTTTTCGACAGTCCGGTTACCATCGGGCACATGCATTACCTGAAGCTGCATCATCTGGTAGACGACAAGATCCATGCACGTTCTACCGGCCCTTACTCACTGGTTACACAGCAGCCATTGGGCGGTAAGGCGCAGTTCGGCGGACAGCGTTTCGGAGAGATGGAGGTATGGGCCCTGGAGGCATACGGCGCATCCTATACTCTGCAGGAGATCCTGACCGTGAAATCGGATGATGTTGTCGGACGTGTGAAGACGTATGAAGCCATTATCAAGGGCGAGAACATCCCGGAACCAGGCATACCGGAGTCCTTTAAAGTACTCTTAAAAGAGCTTCAGTCACTGGCGCTGGATGTACGCGTACTGCGGGATGACAACACAGAAGTTGAGATTATGGAAACCGTGGATTATGGCGAGACTGATCTGCATTCTATTATCGAAGGAGACAGAAGATACCGTGATGAAAACGAACCTTACGGGGAGCATGGATTTACGGAGCAGGAGTTTGTTGGAGAAGAACTTGAGGATGTGGAACCTGAAGAAGACGATTTCGACGATGACGCTGATATCGAATTAGATGAGTTTGTGGATGACGAAGAATAGGAGGAGCCATTTATATGCCAACAAGTAATAATGAACAACAATACCAACCGTTAACATTTGATGCGATCAAAATCGGGCTGGCTTCACCGGATAAAATAATGGATTGGTCAAGGGGCGAGGTGACAAAGCCTGAGACCATCAACTATAGAACATTGAAACCTGAAAAAGACGGGCTTTTCTGCGAAAAGATTTTCGGACCAAGCAAGGACTGGGAATGCCACTGTGGAAAGTACAAGAAGATCCGCTATAAAGGCGTGGTCTGCGACCGATGCGGAGTCGAGGTGACGAAGGCTTCCGTGCGCCGTGAGCGCATGGGGCATATCGCTCTGGCAGCGCCGGTATCCCATATTTGGTATTTTAAGGGGATTCCGAGCCGCATGGGCCTGATTCTGGACATTTCACCGAGGACACTGGAGAGAGTGCTGTATTTTGCTTCCTACATCGTTCTCGACAAGGGTGAGACGGATATGCAGTACAAACAGGTACTGTCAGAGGCCGAGTACCAGGAAGAAAAAGAAAAATGGGGCTATGGTTCCTTCCGCGTAGGAATGGGAGCCGAGGCGATCCAGGAACTTCTGCAGGCAATTGATCTGGAGAAGGAATATACCGAACTGCAGGCGGGGCTTACCAATGCCACCGGACAGAAACGTGCGAGAATCGTAAAGCGTTTGGAAGTTGTAGAGGCATTCCGGGAATCCGGAAACAAGCCGGAGTGGATGATCCTGACTGCAATTCCGGTCATCCCGCCGGATCTGCGCCCTATGGTACAGCTGGACGGCGGACGTTTTGCGACATCCGACCTGAATGACCTGTACAGGAGAATTATCAACAGAAACAACCGTCTGAAGAGACTGCTGGAACTGGGGGCGCCGGATATCATTGTCCGCAATGAGAAGCGTATGCTGCAGGAAGCAGTAGATGCCCTGATTGATAACGGCCGCCGCGGCCGTCCGGTAACAGGACCTGGAAACAGGGCGCTGAAGTCCCTGTCCGACATGCTGAAAGGTAAATCAGGACGTTTCCGCCAGAACCTGCTCGGAAAGCGTGTTGACTATTCCGGACGTTCCGTTATCGTGGTTGGGCCGGAGCTGAAGATCTATCAGTGCGGTCTGCCGAAAGAGATGGCAATCGAGCTGTTTAAGCCGTTCGTGATGAAAGAACTCGTAGCGAACGGGACAGCGCACAATATAAAAAATGCGAAAAAGATGGTTGAGAGGCTGCAGCCAGAGGTATGGGATGTGCTCGAGGAAGTGATCAAAGAGCACCCGGTTATGCTGAACCGTGCCCCCACGCTGCACAGGCTGGGAATTCAGGCATTTGAGCCGATCCTTGTAGAAGGTAAGGCGATCAAGCTGCATCCGCTGGTATGTACGGCTTACAACGCCGATTTTGACGGTGACCAGATGGCGGTCCATGTGCCCCTGTCAGTGGAGGCGCAGGCAGAATGCCGTTTCCTCCTGCTTTCACCAAATAACCTGCTGAAACCGTCGGACGGCGGCCCTGTTGCCGTTCCTTCCCAGGATATGGTGCTTGGTATCTACTATCTGACCCAGGAAAGACCGGGAGCAAAGGGCGAGGGCATGTTCTTCAGGAGCGTGAGTGAAGCCATCCTGGCCTATGAAAATGAATATATTACCCTGCACTCCAGAATTAAGGTCCGCGTAAAGAAGACCATGCCGGACGGAAGTGAGAAGGCAGGAGTGATTGATGCAACACTTGGAAGACTGCTGTTTAACGAGATTATCCCGCAGGATCTGGGGTTTGTAGACCGCGAGGCCGAAGGCAGCGAGCTGCTGCTGGAAGTAGACTTCCACGTGGGTAAGAAACAGCTGAAGCAGATTTTGGAAAAAGTCATTAATACCCACGGCGCAACACAGACTGCAGAGGTTCTGGATGATGTAAAGGCGATCGGGTACAAATACTCAACAAGAGCGGCGATGACCGTATCCATTTCCGATATGACCGTGCCGCCTGAGAAGCCGCAGATGATCGAGGCAGCACAGGATACTGTGGACCGGATCACAAAGAACTACAAACGTGGCCTGATCACAGAGGAAGAACGTTACAAAGAGGTAGTCGAGACTTGGAAGGCCACCGATGATAAGCTGACGGAGGCCCTGCTGTCCGGTCTGGATAAGTATAACAACATCTTTATGATGGCCGATTCCGGAGCCCGTGGTTCCGATAAGCAGATCAAACAGCTTGCCGGAATGCGTGGTCTGATGGCGGATACGACAGGCCGTACCATCGAGCTGCCGATCAAGTCTAACTTCCGTGAAGGGCTGGACGTACTGGAGTACTTCATGTCTGCGCATGGAGCCCGTAAGGGTCTGTCCGATACAGCCCTTCGTACAGCCGATTCAGGATACCTGACAAGACGTCTTGTCGACGTGTCACAGGAACTGATCATCCACGACAGCGATTGTGCGGAGGAAGGCAAAGAGATTCCAGGAATGTATGTCAAGGCATTCATGGATGGAAATGAAGAGATTGAGAGTCTCCAGGAGCGGATTACAGGACGTTTCTCCTGCGAGGATATCAGAGATAAAGACGGGAATATTCTTGTGAAAGCGAACCACATGATCACACCAAGACGTGCGGAGAGAGTCATGAAAAAGGGCGTGAATGAGAAGGGCGATCCGTTAGATATGGTAAAAATCCGTACCATTCTTACCTGTAAATGCAAGAACGGTGTATGCTCCAAGTGTTATGGGGCAAACATGGCTACGGGCGAAGCGGTGCAGGTTGGTGAGGCTGTTGGTATTATTGCCGCACAGTCTATCGGCGAGCCTGGTACACAGCTGACCATGCGTACGTTCCATACGGGTGGAGTTGCCGGTGATGATATCACACAGGGTCTTCCTCGTGTCGAGGAGCTCTTTGAGGCAAGAAAGCCGAAAGGCCTTGCTATTATTACTGAGTTTGCGGGGACTGCAACCATCAGTGATACAAAGAAAAAGCGCGAGATCATCGTGTCAAACGACGAGACAGGCGAATCCAAGGCATATCTGATCCCATATGGTTCACGTATCAAGGTACAGGACGGCGCAAAGCTGGCAGCCGGTGACGAGCTGACAGAAGGTAGCGTGAACCCGCATGATATCCTGAAGATTAAGGGACTGCGTGCCGTACAGGATTATATGATCCAGGAAGTGCAGCGTGTATATCGTCTGCAGGGGGTTGAGATCAACGATAAGCATATTGAAGTCATTGTGCGTCAGATGCTGAAGAAGATCCGTATAGAGGAAAGAGGAGACAGCGAATTCCTGCCCGGAACCATGGCAGATGTTCTGGAATTCACCGAAGTGAATGAACAGCTGCAGGCAGAAGGCAAAGAGCCTGCAACAGGCGAACAGATCATGCTTGGTATTACCAAGGCGTCACTTGCAACCGATTCCTTCCTGTCAGCGGCATCCTTCCAGGAGACGACGAAGGTTCTGACAGAAGCAGCAATCAAGGGGAAGGTAGACCACCTGATCGGTCTGAAAGAGAACGTCATCATCGGAAAACATATTCCGGCCGGTACCGGTATGAGAAAATACCGTGATGTGAAGTTGAGCACGGAGCTTGAGCTTGATGATGAAATTGACTTTGATGAAGAACTGGTACTTGATGAAGAACTGGTCTTTGATGAAGAATAAAGAATAAGAAACAGGCCCTGTGAGCAGGCCAAAGAGGAAGATACTCTTTGACGCTGATCACGGGGTCTGTTTTTGTGATGAAGGGGAAAACTTTTGCGCTGTCCCTTTACCTCTTTCCAGTCTTATCCTGATCACAAATATAATATGATTAAGATTGGGAATAATGGAGCGGAATAAAACAGAAAATAAAAGAAGTCTGATCTTGAGTTTCCTTTAAAAATGCAGTATAGTTAGGGTAACTGTATTGTAGGGAAGGCGGTAGGAAAATGGAAGGTTTAGAAAAACTATATCTGCTTTTTAGCACAGACGGCCTCTATTATCTTCTTCCTGTTTCCAAGATGGAGAGAATACTGGACGGACGGGATATCCCCGATGGGCTGGCAGTTGCCGATGTATCTGAAATAACAGGCGGCAGCGGGGATATGGGGAAGTCCGACAGACAATATATAATACTGTTGAAAGAGGAGGGCGGCCACGGGCTGCTGGTAGAGCATATAACCGGTATGCTTGAGGTGCACGAAGGGGAGCTGATATCTTTGCCGGAACCGGTGCTTAGCGGTGCTAACAGATATCTGAAAGCCGTTTACAAGCTGAAAAACGAAGAGGCGGTATGGGCATATGCAGTGGATCCCGGGATATTTGCAAAGCCGGAGGATTCCGCAGAAGACAAAAGAAGGCGGGAGCCCCGCGTGCCAGATAGAATGCCGGGCGGCACTTATATCAGTTTGGAGTATGGCGGCAGGCGGTTGTATGTAGACAAAGAAAGCGTATCTGCAGTAGTCAGCAGTCCCCGGATTCAGCGTGTACCCGGGGCAGAGGAAGAGATCCTGGGTATAGCAGACTATCAGGGAAAGGTTGTGGTCTATTATAATCCGGTTAAGATGGGTGGAACAAAGCAGGCCGGTGCGGGAAGCCTGGAATACACATGCGGGATCATCCTGGAGCAGGGGGATTGGATGATAGGAATACCATGCAGTGATATAGGCGGACAGGAGGAGGTTCCGGATGATCTGCTGCCAGTGATAAACGGAGTGGGGGCGAAAAGTTGTGATTAGGCTGACAGAGCAGGAGTTTGCCGATATTGTTGAATATTTCAGGCTACACTACGGCATTAACCTGGATAAAAAGAAAGTGCTTATTGAGTGCCGGATGTCCAAAGAACTGGAGCGTTATCAGGTCACCTCTTTTGCGCAGTACATGCGGCTTCTCAGGAGTGACGGTTCGGGAGAGATTGCGGGCGGTATGGTGAACAGGCTGACGACAAACTATACATATTTTATGCGTGAATCCGTGCATTTTTCCATTCTGACGGATAAGGTATTTCCCGAACTGTTTGGAAAAAAGTACGGGATCTGCCAGATATGGTGCGCAGGATGTGCCACAGGTGAGGAATGCTACACGCTGGCTATGTGCCTGGATGAGTATAAAGAGAAAAATAATAGGGCTGTCAGCGCCAGAATTCTGGCAACGGATATATCGGAAGAGGTGCTCAGCAAGGCGGAAAAGGGAATATATCCGCGCCGTGAGATTGCGAATATACCCTTGGCATGGCAGGAGAAGTATTGTACGGATATGAGCCGGGACAGTTTCCGGGTAGATGAAAACTTGAAATACAATATCCGTTTTCGGAAGCATAACCTTATGGAGCCGCTAACGGAGTCTTCCCGGTTCGATCTCATATTCTGCCGGAATGTCATGATCTATTTTGACAGAGCGTCCAGAAAACAACTGGTTTCACGTTTGGAGGAGAGCCTGCATCCGGGGGGATATCTTTTTATCGGCCACGCGGAGCTTTTATCCCGTGACGAAACATCGCTTGAGCAGGTATATCCGTCAGTGTACAGGAATAACGGCGGCGTAAAATGATTAATTTAACAAAAGGGAAGAGGAGAATACATGGATAAGAAAATTATGATCGTGGATGATGCGATGTTTATGAGAAAGACGATACGCAATGCATTAGAAAGCGCGGGATATTCCTCGATAGTTGAGGCGGAGGATGGAGAAACAGCAATCGGGATATATCAGAAGGAAATGCCGGATCTTATGCTCCTTGATATCACGATGCCCGGGAAGTCCGGAATTGAGGTGCTGGAGGAAATTATGCGCATCCATCCGGAGGGAAAAGTTGTAATGTGTTCTGCCATAGGCCAGGAGATGATGATTCAAAAAGCGATACTGGCCGGAGCGCAGGAATTTATCGTAAAGCCATTTAAAAAGGAAGAACTGCAGAGGATAGTAAAATACTGCCTTGGAGATTAACTGGGGAGCAAATGAGAGGAATAGCAAGATGAAAAAACATTTTGAGAATCTGAGAGTTGGAAAGAAACTGATTGTGGCATTTGCATGTATCATCGTGCTTTATGTGATCACTGTAAGTGCAGCGGTAGTGAATATCAGAAGCCTGTCGGACAGGATTGAAAAGATGTATACGGAACCGTTTGCCAATATGGAAGCATCGATGGAGATGATAGCGGATATGCAGAGCGTAGGAAGAAATCTTTCCATTCTATCGACAACGGATAATACCGTCGATAGAGAGCAGTATCTTCAGAAAACGAAGGAATACGCAGCGAATGTGGACGAATGCGCTGAATCCCTCCGTACTGGCTATGTGAGTGGTAAGGAAGAGGTTGAAGAGCTGACCGCGCAGTTTACACAGTTAAAAACAATAAGGGATCAGGTATTTGCCTATCTAGAGGCAGGAGATGACAGCGCTGCCTTTGATACATATTATCATCAGTACGAACCCCAGTCTCTGGTTACAAGAGATGCACTGGAAGCCGTGATAAGTGCATGCAAGGCGGATGTGAAAGAGAGTGTGGATACGGCTGCCACAATGAGCAAACGTATCGTTTCAATTATGTTTATTCTGGCGGGTGTATGTATACTGATTACCATCGGGCTTTGGATCCTTATAACGAGAAGCGTATTAAGGCCAATCCGGGATGTAAAAGATGCCGCAAATCAGATCGCGAACGGGAAATTGTGCATTGATCTGGATTATCAGTCTAAAAATGAATTTGGAGAACTAGCAGATGATATACGTATTACGGCGGACTCCCTGAATCTTTACGTATCAGAGATACAAAAAGGGATGCGTGCCCTCGGGGAAGGCAGGCTGAATTATCACAGTGAGACAGAGTTTAAAGGTGACTTTATAACGCTGCGCAGGTGCATGGAGGATATCGGCGCTATGCTGCGCAGTTCCATCCAGCAGATCAGCAGCAGCGCTGAACTGGTATCCGGAGGGGCAGAACAGGTTTCCAATGGGGCGCAGGTACTTGCGCAGGGGGCATCAGAACAGGCAAGTTCCATCGAGGAGCTGGCTGTCAGCATCAATGAGATTGCGGAGAGCGTGAAAATTAACGCTGAGAACGCTGTGATGTCCAGAGATTTTGCGGATGAAGTGGGCAGAAAGCTCCTGGAAAGCAACAACCAGATGAGGCGCTTAGAGGACGGTATTGAGCAGGTCCGCGCCAACTCAAAAGAAATTGCAGGTATTGTGAAGGAGATTGAAGATATTGCGTTCCAGACCAACATACTGGCGCTCAATGCTGCGGTAGAAGCCGCCCGTGCGGGAGAGGCCGGAAGAGGGTTTGCCGTGGTAGCAGGAGAAGTGCGCAGACTTGCGTCGAAGACGGCCGGGGCATCCAAACTGACAGCGGAACTGGCAGAGAAGAATGCGGAGGTGGTAGAGGAAGAAAGTTCAGCGGTTGCAATTACGGCAGACACGCTTCAGGATTCTGTGGAGGGTGCACAGAAAGTCAATGATATGGTTAATCAGATATCCGAGTTGAGCACACAGCAGGCAGAGGCGATTACACAGATCAGGAAAAGTGTGGAGATGATATCGGATATTGTCCAGGGGAACTCGGCGACATCAGAAGAAAGCGCAGCGGCAAGTGAAGAGCTGTCCGCTCAGGCACAGCTTTTGAAAGAACTGGTGGAACAGTTTGAAATACAGGCATGAGAGAAGAGGCGCGTATGAATATTTATACTGATTTAGATAATGAGACAAGGGATATGCTGGCTGAGCTGGGCAATATTGGAACAGGCAATGCTGTTTCCTCACTCTCGGCGATGATGGGGCATGTAATCGAGATCGGAATACCGAGTATCTGTCTGGTAAGATATCAGGATATATTTGATACACTGGGAATCCAGGAAGCGGTGCAGACGGGGATTCTGATCCAGGTAAGCGGGGAACTGCAGGGGATGTTTTTATTCCTGATGGACGAAGCGTTTACCAAAGCAATTCTGGAAACGATGCTGGGTGAGACAGACTACTGCCTGACCTGTCTGGACGAAATGGGCCAGTCCCTGCTGAGTGAACTGGGGAACATCATGTGTGGTTCGTACATACGTGCCCTGGCGGAACTGACTGGAATGGATACGGATGTGTCGGTGCCGGACCTTTGTATTGATATGGGCGGAGCCATACTGGGCGTGCCGTTGTCCAGACACCTGAAAGTAAGCGACAGCATTCTGCTGATTGAAAATATATTCCATATGGGAGAAAACGCGTTTGTAGGCAGGATCCTATTCTGGCCGGAGCTGGATTCGCTGAATACGATGCTTAAAAAACTCAGGGAGTAGGCCTATGGAGAAGATTATAGTTGGGATCGCCGAAGGGAAAACTGCAAGACCCGGGCAGCTGCTGGTATCCTATGCTTTGGGTTCCTGCGTGGGAGTCTGCCTGTATGATGTGAAAAACCGGATCGCAGGTATGGCCCATGTGATCCTGCCGGACAGGACCTATGCGGTGGGACAGAAAAATGTATATAAATTTGCGGCTGACGGCACAAAAAAGCTGTTGGATGAGATGTACAGACAAGGTGCACAGAGACGGTATATAACGGCAAAAATCGCAGGCGGAGCCAAAATGTTCGGCACTGCAGAGAATGATTGGGATATTGGGGAACGGAATGTAAGAGGTGTAAAACAGGCACTGTCTGAGGAACGAATACGTCTTGCAGCGGAGGATACAGGAAGTAATTATGGGCGCACGATTACATTTTCAGCGGAAGACGGGATACTGGAAGTGAGCACGGTACGGCACCCTGTTAAGCGTTTCTGATCCAGGCAGCAGGTGGAAATAGATGGATAACGATGGAGGAAGAATGATGGACACGGAGAATAAAAAAATAGTAATGGTAGTGGATGACAGCCTGCTTATCTGCAAGCAGATAAGGGCAGCGCTGAGCGATGCCGATGTCTTTATATGCGAGGCACATACCGGGCAGGAGGCGCAGGAGATGATCGGGCAGTATCAGCCGGACCTGATTCTTCTAGATGTGGTTCTGCCGGACACAGACGGTTATGAGTTGTTCCCAAAACTAAAAGAAGCAGATAAGAATAACGCCTCAATCCTATTTTTGACGTCAAAGGATAAGGACGATGACGTCGTCAAAGGCTTTGATATGGGAGCCTGCGACTATATCAAAAAGCCGTTTGTCAAGGGGGAGCTGCTGTCCAGAGTGAATACACATCTTCAGCTGAAGCTGCAGAAGGATGAGCTGGACCGACAGAACAAGGAACTGCTCTCCAATATGGAAAAATTAAATTATATGGCGTTTCGGGATGGGCTAACGGGGCTTTATAACCGGAGATACGTGATTGGAGACCTGGTGGAAGATATCGCGAAATGTACGGGAGAGGAACGGAAGAATGTTCTGATTCTTGCGGATATAGACGATTTTAAGATGGTGAATGATACATACGGGCATGAAGCGGGCGATATGGCGCTGGTCTGTATCGCGAATATAATGGAGGGAATCTGCAGGGATTACAAGGTTGTGCGCTGGGGCGGCGAAGAGTTTCTGGTGGCATTGTTTAATGTGACGGAGTCAGAGGCATTTCAGATCAGTGAGACAATCCGTAAAGAGGTCGAAGGATTTCAGATAACCTGTGGAAGTGATACATTTTCCTGCACCATTACGCTGGGAATGCATGTTTACGGACGGCAGGAAGGGATCGAGGAATGTGTGGAAAAGGCAGATCAGGCCTTATACTATGGTAAGAGGCATGGGAAAAACTGCAGTGTATGGTATGAAAACATAGAACAGGCGGAATGAGAATATGGGGTTTTTTGATGCGGATGCAGAAGAGATGTTAGAGGTATATTTGCTGGAGGCAGAACAATTGACAGGGCAGCTGAGTGCTGTCCTGTTGGAGACTGAGAGGAAAAATGCCTTTGCAAAAGAAGATATCCACAGTATTTTCCGTGTTATGCACACGATAAAAAGTTCATCCGCAATGATGGGGCTGAAACAGCTTTCCTCTCTGGCGCATAAGGTGGAGGATTTATTCTCGTATTACAGGGAGCAGCAGGGGGAGATCAAAGAGGTGCCTTCGGACTTGTTTGACCTGTTGTTTGCCGTGCTGGATTATATGGAAGATGAGCTCAAACGCATGGATCAGCCGGATTATGCCCCGGCAGATACAAAGGTTCTGGAGGGAAACGCTGACGCATATCTGAGCAGGATCAGCCATGGACAGTCTGCAGAACCGGAGGAGGCAAAGGAAGAGGCCCCCGGCACGGAACAGGATGTGATACCTGCCCAAATGGCAGAAAAGAATGGGGTTATCGTGAAGGTTCTGTTTGAGGAAGGGTGCAGAATGGAGAACGTCAGAGCCTTTATGCTGATCCGGCAGATAAAAGGAATGTGCAGCGATCTGGAGACATATCCTCCGGATCTGGAGCGCTCTCCGGAATCTTCCGGTATCATCAGTGAACAGGGGCTGTTTATCCGTTTTGAAAGCAAAAGCAAAGAAGAAGTGCTGGAGATTCTGAAGCGGGGGCTTTTTGTGGAATCGTGCAGGGTTATCCAGGAGCGCCTGCCCGCGCCGGTGCCGGAAGAGACGAACCAGCAGGACAGGGAAGTCGCAGAGAATAAAGAAGTAGAATTTCTTAGTGTGCGAAGCGACAGACTGGACCACCTGCAGAATCTGGCAAGAGAGCTGCTGATACATATGATGTCCCTTGAGAACCAGCTGGAATCCAGCGGGATGGACGATATCAGGGAAGGGCCTGCACACCAGCTGGAACGCCTTATCAGTGAGGTGGAGCGGACGGTGATGGAGATGCGCATGGTGCCTCTCGAAAAGATTGTGCCGAAGCTTAGGCGGATTCTCAGGGACATCTGCAGAGATGAAGATAAGGAAGTGGAGTTTGTTGCCAACTGCGGGGATATCGAAGCGGATAAAAGTGTGGTGGACTATGTGTCTGAAGCTCTGGTACATCTGATCAGAAATGCAGTGGACCATGGAATCGAATCTCCCGATGAACGGACAGCCGCAGGAAAAGACCGCCGGGGAAAGGTGATATTTTCCGTGGAAAGCAACGTGGGGGAGGTGTTGATCTCTATAGCAGACGACGGACGGGGCCTGGATCAGGAGAAGATATGCGGGAAAGCAAGAGAAAGAGGCATGCTGACAAAGCCTGTGGAAGAGTACAGCCGTCAGGAGATTCTGGATTTGATCCTGCAGCCCGGCTTTTCCACGAAAGAGGAAGTGTCTGAGTATTCCGGCCGCGGCGTGGGGATGGATGTGGTAAAAAGCGTCCTGGAGAGTGCGGGAGGCAATATTTTCATTGAAAGCGAGCAGGGCAGGGGAAGTACCTTTACGTTGTCTGTTCCGTTGACGCTGGCCACCATGGAATGCATACGTTTCCGTGTGAGCGATTACCGCTTTTCCATGCCTGCACGCTATGTGTATCAGTTTCTGGAGTATAGAGATAATAAAAAAAATATACAGGAGATTCAGGGCTGTTCCTACATTCTGTTTGAGAACAGAATGGTACCCATGATCGACTTACGGAAGTTCTACCGCCTGGAAGGAGAGACGCCGGATTCTGCAGTGCTTGTCTATGTAAGGGGTACGGAAAAAGAGGGCTGCATTCTGGCAGACCGTATGTATGAACAGAAGAGAATTGTGGTAAAACAGCTGCCTGCCCTGTTCGGGGTGGATTTCAGAAGAAAGACCGGAGTCAGCGGCATGAGTATTATGGGAAACGGCAAGGTATGCACAGCGCTGGATCTGGAGATGCTGTTTGGTTTATATGAGAAAGGGAGCCTATGGAACTAGAGAATACAACAGAATTGCTCTGCATTCAGGGCAGAGAAAGAAAATACGCTTTTGAGTTTCCTTATATCACAGAGATATGTCCCGGGCTGAAAATCTCGAAAATCCCCTGTCTTCCAAAATACTTTACTGGGGTATGCAACTATAAAGGAATGATAATACCGGTGATTCACACGCAAGACATGGAGGAAAAATCGTTGGCCAGACATATTGTCATTGTCTGCCAGTACCGTGATTATCAGCTCGGTATCGAATATTGGGGGGAGCCTTATATCCTCTCTGCAGAAAACTGCAGGGAGATCCAGAGGCCGGAGGCCGAGCCGCGCATTGAGGTCTGGATAGAAAAGGCAATTCTACAGGCGGAAGAAGAACTGTACACGGTGGTGGACCTGGAAAAAACAATCTTGAATCTGGCCCGGTATTTCCAGGAAGAATATCTCCGGATTTAGAAGCAAGTACCGGTCGTAAAATACATGAGCCGGGCTGTGCTGGATTACCAGCACAGCCCGGCTCATGGTTTCTGTATCATGTTACTGTCAGAATGTATAGGGAGAAGTAGAAACCATCAGGATTTTTGCTTCTTTCTCTTCCTTGTTCATCCATCGGTGTCCGATATAATTAGGGTAATACAGGGTATCATGCTCCTCCAGCTCATAGCTGCCGTTGTTTTCCAGTTCAAACGTAACATTTCCCTGCAGCACATATACAAATTCTTCTCCGCCATGGCGTGCGAATTCGCCGGAGTCTGAGCCGGAGGGAATTGTGACAGTGGCTGCGTACATTTCGTTCTTCCCGTGTATGATTAAAGATTCTGTCAAAGCCTTTCCATTGCTTGTGTTTCTGACAAATGATTTTTGATCCCGAAAGCGGACCAACTGTACCTGAGAATCCTCCTCTAAAAACAGGGAAAAGACGGGGATGTCAAGAGTATCACAGATGGCCTTCAGCGTCAGCAGATTTGGGGATGTCTTGCCGGTCTCGATCTGGCTGATGGTGCTTCCGGCCACCTGAGACAGGGCGGAAACTTCACGCAGTGACAGGTTCATCTCCTGCCGTTTGTCTTTGATTGTTTTACCGATTTTAGATAAATCCATAATGACCTCCCGGGTAATTTTAACTGAATGCAAGTATTATAACAGAAACAGATTATTCAGTCAAATAGGAGAATTGACAAAACGAACGATATTCGTTATAATGAACAAAAAGTCAGATAAAGGAGGCAGTGGATTGGAAAGTGCAAAACAAATTTATTTTAAAAATGGTTATATTCTAACCATGAATGAGTCAAACCAGGTTTATGAAAACGGCGGTCTTCTGGTGCAGGACGATAAGATTCTGGCGGCAGGTAAAGTAGACCCCGCGCTGATTAGGCCGGATGCGGAAGTCATTGACCTCAATGGCAGATATCTTCTGCCGGGATTTGTCAATACGCATGTACATACATCTCAGCAGATCAGCCGCGGCGTCGGCGATGATGTAGATTTTATGACGTGGCTGCATAAAAGAATGTGGCCTTTTGAGAGTAACATGACAGAAGAGGATTCTTATGTCTCGACCCTGATGTGCTGTCTCGAACTGATCCGCTCCGGAGTGACCAGTTTTGCCGAGCCGGGCGGCCAGTTTGTCAGCGGCATGGTAAGAGCCGTGTCAGAAGCCGGGCTGCGCGGAAAGCTTGCCAAATCCGTCATGGACTGTGGGGAGGGGCTGCCTCCAATCTGGCAGAAGACCATGCAGGAAGAACTCGATCAGCAGGTGGATGATCTGAAAAAGTTCCATAACACTGCTGATGGCAGAGTCCAGATCTGGTTTGGGCTGAGGACGATTTTCAACAATACGGATGATCTGATCGTCAGGACAAAAGAACTGGCGGATCAATATCGTGTGGGTGTGCATATGCATGTAGCGGAGGCTAAATCAGAGATTGAGTATACAAAAGAAGTTTACGGGGAGCCAACGGTAACACATCTGCACCGTCTGGGAGTATTGGATAAAAATCTGCTGGCGGTACATACCGTGTGGCTGACAAATGAGGAAGTCGACCTGTTCAAAAAATATGATGTCAAAGTCTCCCACAACCCGGCTTCTGCCATGCGTGTACTGGGGTTTGCCAAAATTCCGCAGATGCTGGATAAGAAAATCTGCGTCTCTATAGGCACTGACGGGGCATCTTCCAGCAACCGTATGGATATGGTGGATGAGATGTGGCTCACGTCGCTGATTCATAAGGGATGGCGACTGGATTCCACGGTTGTACCGTCGGAGGACATCTTATGTATGGCTACCAAAAACGGTGCGAGGGCACTGTTGGATGACCAGGTATATGGAAGCCTGGAACCAGGCAAAAAAGCGGATCTAATCGTGATTAATCCGCATGGCCCGTCCATGATGCCGGTAAACGACAGAATAGCGGCGCTTGTGACGGCTATGCATTCTACGAACATTGAAAGTACAATGTGTGATGGAAAATGGCTGATGAAGGACAGGAAAGTGCTGACACTAGATGAAGAGGCAATCGTAAAAGAGGCCCAGGAACGGAGCGAGGCGATATACAGGAGAGCGGGAATCACGCTGCCTAACCGGTTTCCGGTCACCCGCTGCTAAGAGACAAGCTGAGTGCATGAGAAGCAGGAGGATGTTTCAGATAACAAAGTGTGATTTCAGATAGGAGGAACAGATATATGGATAAAAAATTACTAGAAGTTGCGGCAGGAAGAACACCTGCAGATATCGTTGTTAAGAATGGAAAGATTGTAAATGTATATACAAAAGAGATCTATGAGGGCGGTGTGGCTGTAAGCGGAAACACGATTGCGGCGGTTGGCGATGTGGACTATACAATCGGAGAAAATACAAAGGTCATTGATGCGGGAGGAAATTATATTACTCCGGGATTTATTGACGGACATATTCATCCCGAAAGCACCAGCCTGGCAATCCGTTCCTTTGCTGAACTGGTATTAAAACACGGCACCACAGCAGTTATGACAGACCTTCATGAGGTCGGGGTTGTAGGCGGCCTGGAAGCCATCGAAGCGGTGCTCAAAGAAGCGGAGGAGACGGATCTGAAACTTTATTTTGTTGTTCCGTCCCATGTACCATTTGCCCCCAACCTGGAAACAAGCGGAGGACATTTTAACGGCGAAATCATTCAGAAAGCGCTGCAGAGAGAAGATGCGGTCGGCTTGTCTGAAATTGTAGGGCCATACGTCTTATCCGGATTTCCGGATCTGCTTGAGTCCATGGAGAAAGCGAACAAGATGCCGGGGAAGACCTGTCAGGGGCATCTCCCGGATATGATGGGGCCTGCTTTGAATACCTGCCTTGCAGCAGGCGTTACCACGGATCACGAATCCCTGAACGGAGAGGAGGCGGCTGCCAGATTAAGGAATGGCTGCCACCTTATGATCAGAGAGGGATCAGCTGCGCAGAACCTTGCAGATTGCTTGAAAACGATCCTGGAACAGAAACTGGATACATCCAGAGTCAGCATCGTTACGGATGACCTTCATACCGTCGATGCAGTGGACAATGGACATCTCGATGAAGCAGTGCGCAGGGCGCTGAAGGCAGGCGTTGATTTCCCAACCGTAATACAGATGGTTTCCCTCAATGCTGCCAGGGCCTTCCATCTGGACGATGAAATCGGCGGCCTGGCGCCTGGGCGCAGGGCGGATATCAACATAACAACCGGGGAAGAAGATTTCCGCGTATTAAGCGTCATCGCAGGCGGAAAAGAAATCGTGGACAATGGCAGGTGCCTCATATCCTATCCAAAGGCAGAGCATGCGCCATGCCTTTTAAACACAACGAAACTGAAAAATCCAATCACCCCGGAAAGCTTCCGAATCGAAGCCCCCGAGGGAGCAAAAAAGGTAAAAGTAAAGGTAATGGATACCCTGCCATGGATACCGATCACGCAGGGACGTGAAGCAGAACTACCTGTGGTTAATGGTGTGGTACAGTGTGACGTGGAGCAGGATGTGCTCTATATTGCCCAGGTAGAACGTTACGGAGTAAACGGAAACGTCGGCAAAGCGTTTATGGGAGGGTTCCATCTCAAAGAGGGTGCCATTGCATCTTCTGTAGGACACGATAACCACAACATTATCGTAATGGGAACAAACTTCGAAGACATGGCCATAGCTGTCAACCACCTGATTGAAATAGGCGGGGGCCAGAACATCGTCAAAAATGGCGAGATACTGGCAGAGATATCTTACCCAATCTGCGGCCTCCTTTCAGACCTGTCAGGAGAAGAGCTTGCAGACGAGAAACGGAAACTCAACGGAATTATCCACGAACTCGGTTCACCGATCATCATTCCATTCATGTTCCTGTCCTTCATCTGTCTGGCAGCCATACCAATGTATGCAGTTACAGACGTAGGATTCATAGACGTAATAAACCAGGAAGTTATCTCACCCATAATCGAGGTCACTGAGTAAAGATGTGATCCTTTGGGGAATAGGAAAGTCTTGTTTCAGGACAACATAAAGGGGCTGTCGGGAAATGATATTTACAAACTACATATTGAGGCGGACTATGAAGTCAGGCGGCAATATATAGTATGAGTCAATCATTTTCCGACGGCCCTTTCATGTTGTCCTTCCCTTTTTGGAGCCGCCTTTATGGTCATCCGCCAATTAATCGGCCAGCTTATACCCGTAGCGTATTTTGCGGTATATTTTCCATATAATGAGCGCCGGAAAACTGACGGCAATATAAAGTGATGAAAAAATTCCCACAGCGCCCCCCACTACCATTAAGATAGTCATTCCTATATTTCCCATAGCCTTTTCTCTCCCTTTCCTTTTCTTGATCATTTTATGACTTATTGTAAAGGAAAAGGCAGTATACCAAAAGAGTTTGGTCATTTTCTTAGCGGTTCTTTAACGGGGAAACGGAGAGCGGACTAAACGGAAGAAGGCTGAGAATTGCTGTCATATTCGTCTTCTTTCATGCGGTACCCAACCCCTACTTCCGTGAAAATATACTGCGGCTGGGCGGGATCAATTTCTATTTTTCTGCGTATATTTGCCATGTTTACGCGCAGGATTTTATTATCACTGTCCGCATAGGGCCCCCATACATTTGACAGAATTGAGGCATAAGTTATGACTTTGCCGGAATTCTGTGCCAGGTAGGCTACTATTTTGTATTCGATAGGCGTCAGATGAACCGCTTTCCCGTCAATGGTCAGAATACGTTTAGAGAAGTCCAGAAGCATATTGCCGCACTGGTAGGGGCGTATGTACAGAGAACCATCCGTATACAGCCGGTTGCTGTGGCGCAGGGAAGCACGGATGCGGGCCAGAAGCTCCGAGGTACCAAATGGTTTTGTGATGTAATCATCCGCGCCCAGATCCAGAGCAGCTACTTTTTCTTTTTCCGCTGAGCGGGCCGAAATTACGATGATCGGTATGCTGGACCAGGCCCGCACTTCCTGTATAATCGAACATCCGTCAAGATCAGGCAGGCCGAGATCAAGCAGGATGATGTCCGGACATTGGGAACCGATCAGACTGAGCCCTCCTTTGCCGGTATCTGCGCATAAGACCTTGTAATCGTGTTTTTTCAATATTTTACTTACAAATGTCAAAATTTTCTTTTCATCTTCAATTATCAGAACTGTAACTTTATGCGTCATATTCATGCTCTCTCTCCTTTGGCAGTGTAAAAGTAAATTCAGCCCCATTTTCATGGTTAGCGGCAGTAATCGTGCCGCTGTGTGCAGTAATGATAGTCTTGCAGATTGACAGACCGATACCAACGCCTCTGTAGCTGTCGGCCGGACTGCGGGTAGACTTTCCCTCAAAGATATAAGGGAGCTGCATTTCATCCAGTCCGATACCGTAATCCCGGATTTTAAAGCGGACAAAATCATCATCGCTGGTTATGGTCAGCTCTACGGGTTTCTCAGTATGTGAATGGACGCAGGCATTTTCCATAAGGTTAATCAGGACCTGTTCGATCAGTGTGGCATCCATGGGAACCATAAGGAAGTCCTTGGGCATATTCACATGAATCTTTATATCTGGATAGCGCTTCCGGGTTCTCGTAATTGCCTCGGAAATGACCTCCTCCACGACTTCAGGCGACTTCTTCACTTTACCGGAATCATCCTGAATCCGGGTAACGGTCAGCAGATTTTCGACCATGTTTAAAAGCCAGCCTGCATCCTCATGGATATTGTGAATCAGTTCCAGTTTTTCTTGATCCGTAAGGTCGTCATAATCCTCCATACAAGAGGCGGAAGAGCCGATGATTGTCGTGAGCGGTGTGCGCAGGTCATGGGAAACCGCACGCAGCAGGTTGGCCCGGATTCTTTCTTTTTCTGCCTCTGCCAGTTTACGTTCCTTTTCGTCCAGTATTATCTTCTGCTTTTTTATACGGGTGGTGGCTGTGCTGGTGATAATACTGACTGCCAGCATACCCAGAAATGTGACAGGGTAGCCGTCCAGGGTAAAATCCATCCGGAAAAAGGGATAGGTAAAAAATACATTAACCGCTGCTACGCAGAAAACCGAAGCACAGATTCCATAAATGTAGCCGTCCGTGTTAAGCGCAATCAGAATGAGCGCAAGAATATAGAATAAAGCAATATTTGCGGAACTTTTATTTCCCAAATGGAAAAATAAAAAGGATAAAACACTCGAGATTGCGAGGAACAGAAGAACAGCCCCCAGATTTCTAAGTATTTTTTTTATCAATTATAATCACCTCATTATCAAGCATATCATAAACCAAAAAAAAATCCACATTAAATTAATGAGACCATGTAAAAACCGGACCTGCAGCAGGGAGAAACACCCAGCAGAAGCAGGAAATATATACCATCGGGGATTTATTGACATGCCATATGAATAGCCTTACAATGACAGAGGTATGTTTATAAGAAAGCATTAAATATGCAGAAAAAAGGAGGTTTTATGAATGGACACAGGTAAGTTAAATAGAATATTGGGGGCAATGGAAGAAAAAAGCGTTCCGCAGATGATCATTGCTGATCCACTCACCATTTTCTGGCTGACGGGAAAGATGATTGTTCCGGGAGAGAGATTGTTAGCGCTGTATCTGAATGTGAATGGGAATCACAAGCTGGTAATCAATGAGCTGTTCCCCCAGGAGAAAGATCTTGGGGTTGATCTGGTCTGGTATAACGACATACAAGATGGCGTTGAGATTCTGTCACAGTATGTAGAAAAAGATAAAACAATTGGCATCGATAAAATCTGGCCGGCGAAATTCCTGCTCAGATTGCAGGAACTGGAAGCTGGCAGTCGTTATGTGAACGGTTCCATGATTGTAGACTATATCAGGATGATCAAAGATGAAAAGGAACAGGAACTGATGCGGGAATCGTCCAGATTGAATGACGCTGCGGTAGAAAAGCTGATCCCTTGGGTTGGAAAAGGACTCACAGAAAGGGAGCTGAGCGCCAAGATCCGTGAGATCTACAAGGAGCTTGGATGTGAGGGCGTATCCTTCGAACCGATCACAGCATATGCTAAGGGCGCAGCCGATCCACATCATGTAACAGATGACTCCAGAGGAAAGCGTGGAGACTGTGTGATTCTGGATATAGGCGCATTTAAAAACAACTATGCATCAGACCTGACAAGAACTGTATTTATAGGTGAAGTATCTGACCGGGCAAAAGAGATCTATGACATTGTCGCAGAAGCCAACAGAAGAGGAATCGAAGCTGCCAGGCCGGGGAACAGAATGTGCGATGTAGATGCTGCATGCCGTGATTATATTACGGAAAAAGGATTCGGCCCATACTTTACACACAGGACAGGCCACTCTATCGGCCTGGAGGATCATGAATTCGGGGATGTATCGTCCGTCAATGAAGACATCATCAAGCCAGGACAGTGCTTTTCTGTAGAGCCTGGAATTTACCTGCCGGATGAGGGAATCGGCGTCCGTATCGAAGACATTGTGCTCATCACGGAAGACGGATGCGAAGTACTCAACCACTTTACAAAAGATCTTATAATTGTTCCGGAGGAGTAGGAACCGGGGCATAAATCAACACATCTACAATGATCCGCCGCCCGACCTCTTTCAGATATTCAGATAATTGACGGAGGGCGGAAGGCGGAGTGCATAAAGTTCTTTCAATTGAATAAATTTCCCAAATACAATACAATTTCTGCAAAATACATTGTTAATTCCTGCATTCTTTGCTAGAATGAGATCAACAGACCCGGTAAAGAAGGAGGTGTTGAATCATTTATAGGCCGGGAATATGTTAAAAGGGATTGGTTTTTAGGAGGTTATTATGGAAAGGTTATTGTATTTGGTTCCGGCAGTAGGAGTTCTAACACTGCTGTTTGCCGCATATCTGGCGGTAAAAGTAAGCAGAGCAGATGCCGGGAACGACAAAATGAAGGAAATTGCCAGTGCAATTAGTGAAGGCGCACAGGCTTTCCTGAAATCAGAATATAAAATTCTGGTTATTTTCGTTGTGGTGCTATTCATACTGATCGGTGTGGGCATCGGCAACTGGGTTACGGCAGTATGCTTTGTGGTGGGCGCTCTATTTTCAACGCTTGCCGGTTATTTTGGAATGAATGTGGCGACGAAGGCTAATGTCAGGACGGCAAATGCGGCAAAAGAGAGCGGCATGAATAAGGCATTGTCCATTGCATTTTCCGGTGGAGCGGTTATGGGAATGTGTGTTGCGGGGCTTGGTGCACTGGGAGTGAGCCTGGTTTATATCATCACCCGCAATGTAGATATCCTGTCAGGATTCAGCCTGGGAGCTTCCTCAATTGCGCTGTTTGCCCGTGTGGGCGGAGGTATTTATACTAAGGCAGCAGACGTGGGAGCGGACCTGGTTGGTAAGGTAGAGGCCGGGATCCCGGAAGATGACCCGCGTAATCCGGCAGTAATCGCGGATAATGTAGGCGATAATGTAGGGGATGTGGCAGGCATGGGAGCGGATCTTTTTGAATCTTATGTAGGTTCCCTTGTATCTGCACTGACTCTTGGCGCTGTCGGGGCAGCAGTATCCGGAGTGGTATTTCCACTTGTGATAGCGGCCTGTGGTCTGCTGGCATCGATCATCGGTACATTTTTTGTAAAAGGAGACGAAAAGTCCAGCCCTCAGAAGGCTCTGACAAGAGGAAGCTACGTTTCTGCGATTCTTGTCATTATTGCATCCGTTGTACTTAGTAAAGTGTTATTTGACGGCTTCCAGGCGGCGATTGCGGTAATCGCAGGCCTTGTTGTGGGAGTAATTATAGGAAGTGTAACAGAGTATTATACATCATCAGATTATAAACCGGTTCAGAAGATTGGCAACCAGTCAGAGACAGGTCCGGCAACCACAATTATCAGTGGTATCGCAGTCGGCATGCAGTCTACTGCATTTCCGCTCCTTCTGATATGTGCAGGTATCTTTGTAGCGTATAAGGCGGACGGCTTATATGGGATCGCACTTGCGGCAGTAGGTATGCTTTCTACAACCGGTATTACGGTGGCGGTAGATGCATACGGTCCGATTGCGGACAACGCAGGTGGTATTGCAGAGATGTCCGGACTGGATGAATCTGTACGTGAGATTACCGATAAGCTGGATTCTGTGGGAAATACTACTGCAGCCATGGGGAAAGGTTTTGCAATCGGTTCAGCGGCACTGACTGCGCTGGCCCTGTTTGTATCCTATGCAGAGGCTGTAAAGCTGCAGTCTATCAACCTGCTGGATTATAAGGTTATCATCGGGCTTTTCATTGGCGGAATGCTGACATTCTTATTCTCCGCATTAACGATGGACTCCGTGTCAAAAGCTGCTTATAAGATGATTGAAGAAGTAAGGCGGCAGTTCCGCGAGAAACCAGGTATTATGAAGGGGACAGATAAACCGGATTATACCTCTTGTGTTGCGATCTCTACAAAGGCGGCCCTTCGGGAGATGCTTCTGCCAGGCGTGATGGCAGTTGTCGTGCCGGTAGTGGTTGGAGTCGTATTAGGCACCGATGCACTGGGCGGGCTCCTCGCAGGAGCGCTGGTAACAGGCGTACTGATGGCTATATTTATGGCCAATTCAGGCGGAGCCTGGGATAACGCGAAGAAATACATAGAAGAAGGCCACCATGGCGGGAAGGGCAGCGAAGCCCATAAGGCAGCCGTAGTAGGCGATACGGTCGGGGACCCGTTTAAAGACACCTCAGGACCGTCAATCAATATTTTGATAAAACTAATGACTATCGTTGCACTTGTATTCGCCCCGCTGTTCCTCTCTGTAGGAGGGCTCTTGTAAGGATTCACGATTTTTTGTAATATTTTAAAGGGCACTGTTCTATCAGATATGCTCTCTTCATTAACAGGCGATTTATTACCATTATACTTTTCTGCCTGGAAAGAGAACATATTTTGGATAGAGCAGGGCCCTTTTCGCTTTTACAAAAACTTCTGGGAGAATCTTATTTCGCAGCCACTGTGGTTCCACCGGAGGGCTTGAGTTATGGGGTATCCTTTGGAAGGATATTTCTGTCCTCGTGGAGCAAAGCAGCATTATGACGGGGCAGGGAACAGCTGCTTCTCTGAATCAGCACAGGAGGATATAAATAATCCTGATGCGCACGGTCAGGTTCTTCGATCCGGTCAATTAAAAGTTCGCATGCGCGGCGTCCGAGCAGTTCAATCGGCTGACGGATCGTGGTGAGAGGAACAGCACAAAGGTGAGAAATTGTGCTGTCATCATAACCTACTAGAGAAAGGTCTTCCGGGATGGAAATTCCACATTCTGAAGCGGCGCGCTGCACACCGATCGCAATCTGATCGCTGAAGGCGAAAATGGCAGTGACATCTTTTTTGAAAAGTTCCATGGCACCGCGGTATCCTGTCTCAATCAGGTATAATCCCTCGTATATCAGAGACGGGTCATAAGAGATCCCGTGTTTTGAGAGAACCTCCTGATATCCGGCCAGACGGCGTTTGGAGCCGTAGTCGGAGAGGGAACCCGTAATACAACCGATCCGGGTATGTCCAAGCCTGATAAGATAATCTGTAGCCAGATATCCTCCCAGCTGATGATCGGCAGAGACATAATCATGAAATACGTTATGAATCGCACGATCCAGAATCACATAGGGAGTACGGCAGGTATTTAATTTCTCCTGCAGTGCATGCAGCTGTTTAGGACTGGCGTTGATCGTTTCCGGGGGTTGAAGAATAAAGCCGTCAATACAGCGGCTTTCCAGCAAATCTATACTGTGGATACAGCGCTCCACCTGTTCATCACAGTTGCAGATCAGCAGACTGTAATGGTGAAGCTGCGCATTACGTTCTACTCCAACGGCCAGCTCCGAGTAAAAGGGGTTAAGCATATCGGCATAGATCAATCCAATGGTATGTGTTTTTTTCGTAACCAGTGAGACAGCAACCTGGTTGGGAACATAATTCATTTGCTTGGCAATCTGACGAACCCGCAGTTTTGTTTCTTCGGAAATGCGGTTTTCTTTGCCGCGTAATACGAGGGAAACAGTGGAAGCGGATACGCCGGCAGCCTGGGCAATGTCACGAATCGTACAAGTCAAAGCGGGGCCTCCTTCAAATAAACTGATATTAATAGTATTCCCCTTCAAAGATTGAGGTAAGGGGGGAACTGAAGTGGACTTACACACTCCACTCCGCTGTATTATGGAATAAATTATAACAGAGAAATTAGAAATCTGCAATTGCTATTAGAAAAAAACACAAAAATACTTGATAAAACGCTTTAACTAAGGAATTCGAGGGGGTTGAGCAAATGATTTTCCTGAATCATAAACAAAAAACATGCGCTTAATTTATGTAAAACTACCAAAAAATAAATGCTATGTTATGATTATATTGACAAAAACAACACAGGGTGATAATTTATAACCATAAAGTTATAACATACCAGTTAGCGAAAACGTTTTACCAAAAGAAGGGAGATTGTAAAATGAAGAAAAAAGTGTTGAGTATCTTGTTAGTTCTGGCAATGTGCTTCGGCATGCTGACAGCCTGTGGCGGAGGCAGCGGCGGAGGCAGCGGCACAGATTCTGAAGATGCAAAAGAGAGTAAGAGCGAATCAGATGACGATACCGTAGAATTATCTATGTGGTTCTGGGGCGCAACTTCCGAACAGCAGGAAGCAATGTCCAAACATCTGGTGGACAAGTTTAATGAGGCGCATCCCGGCTTCCAGATGACAGTAGAGTATCGCTCTTCTGTAAACAAAGATATGGCAGTCGCTCTGTCAGCTGACGAGGGGCCGGATATCGTATACGAATCATCCCCGTCACTTGCCCTGACCTATATTCAGGCAGGGAAATATGCCAACCTTGATGAATATGCTGAGAAATACGGCTGGAAGGATAAGGTCCTGGGCTGTATGTATGACTCCGGCATGTATGAAGGTTCCCTTTATTCTCTGCCAATGGGTATGAATGTAATTGGAATGGTTTATAACAAAGAAGTGCTGAAAGAAAATAACTGGGAGGTTCCAAAAACAGTAGATGAGCTGACCAAGATTATGGATGAGGCTATGGAAAAAGGCATGTATGGATCCGTAACAGGAAGTAAGGGCTGGCAGCCAACGAATGAAGACTATACTTCTCTGTTTCTGAATTCTTTTGGAGGCGCTGACAACGTTTATGCGGCTCTGACAGATGAACTGCCATGGACAGACGCGTCCCTGACAGATGCAATTAAAACTTCAGCAGAATGGTATCAGAAGGGATATCTGGGAACGGATTACCTGTCACTTGACTGGGCGGACTCCGCAGCACTCCTTGCTGAGGGAAGGGCTCCGTTCTACTTTGGACCTATGAAATTTATCCAGAACCTGATGTCCTATGCTGACAAAGACACCTTCGGATTCACCGCATTTCCGTCAACGAGTGCGGACTCACCAGCTATCTACACGGTAGGGGCTACCGGGCTTCTGGCAATCAACGAACAGACAGAGTATAAAGATGAGTGTGCAGAATTCCTTGATATGATGATGACCAATGATTTCGTTGCTAAGATGGCAAATGACTGGCCGGGATACTGGGCCGTACCGCTGACCACATTAAACGAGATCGATATGGGACAGTTCAGCGGCCTTCCGTTGATGTTCATGCAGGGGATTACCGAAGCATGCGCTGCGATCGATGAAGGGAACTTTGGTTATTATAATTCTTCCTATATGCCGGCGGAGGCATTTGACTTAATGTATAAAGTAGATTCCGTCTGGCTGGGCGATAAAGATGCAGAGACATTTATGAAAGAAATCGATGATGCGTTCCAGAAAGATTTCGATGCAGGATCTTGTCCAATCTGTCCTGCACCGGCAGGAAAGTAAAAGACAGCATATATGCGCGGCAAAGGATGCAGATGAAGCTGCTTCGCGCTTTTGATTGGAAGAGGAAGGTTGAATCCTGTGGCGGTGGCCGCAAATGAAAGGCCACCGCCATTTTTATATCTGGAATAGAGAAAGAGGTGGCGTTTAGATGTCATTTGAACGAGTAAAACAAAAAACCCAATATTATCTGCTGATGGCCCCGGCGATTCTTCTAAGCACTTGTGTAATCCTGATACCTTCTGTTACGACGATTATTTCATCCTTTACGGACTGGAACGGCGTATCAAAAGATATGAATTTTATCGGTCTTCAGAATTATAAGGAATTACTTGGTAACGATGTTTTTATTAAGGCTTTGGGTAATAACTGTAAATGGATGGTCATGTATCTGGTCATTCCGGTGTTGCTTGCCCTGATCGCAGCCGTGTGCCTTCTGAAGCAGAAAAAAAAGAGCGCTCTGTTTCAGGTGATGTTCCTGTTTCCCTATGTGATTGCCCCAATTGCCAATGCTTTGATCTGGCTGAACATGATCTACAGCCCTCTTACCGGCTTGGTTGGATTTTTGAAAAATACCTTTGGGCTGTCGTGGATGGCTTCCCCGCTTACGAAGCCGAGCGCTGCGCTGATTGGCGTGGCTGCCGCGGATATCTGGCATTACTGGGGATACCTTGCGATCGTATTTTTCTCTGCTCTTAGGCAGACTCCCATGGACTATGTGGAGGCTGCAACGATGGACGGCTGTAATGGCTGGCAGCTTTTCCGGTATATTTATTTTCCGAGCATGCTGCCTACTTTCAAAATGATGTTAGTTTTGATTGTAATTCAGTCCTTCCTTCAGTTTGATTACGTATACCTGCTAACGTCCGGCGGGCCGGCCCATGCGACAGAGATGCTGGGGACATTGACTTACAACTATGCGTTCAGTCTGTTCCAGTTTGGAAAGTCTGCGGCGATTGCCGTGATGATGTCGGTGCTGGGACTGGTTGCATCGCTTATGTACGCGAGAATGAGCCGCAACGAATCATAGGAAGGAGAATCGGACATGAAAAAAGAAAAAAGATCCATTTTATCAATGATTATTTTGAGCTTTCTCACCTTTATTTGTATGCTGCCCATGCTGATGGTATTGCTGAACAGCTTTAAGACCCATGTGGATATTATCATGAATCCTCTGTCTGTCAAATTTTCAGCCGGGTTTGCGAATTATGTGAAGGCGTGGCAGGATGGGAATTTTGGGCGAAGCATTATAAATAGTATCGTGTACACCGGATGCACGGTGATCGTAGTACTTCTGTTTGCTTCTCTGGCAGCCTATGTAATTGGCGGGCGGAAAGTACGGGGCACTACTGTTATACATAGTTATTTTCTGATTACGATGACAATGCCTGTGTACCTGTTTCTTGTTCCTTTGTATCGTGTGTATGCGAAAATGGGGTGGCTTGGAAATCATGTGGCGGTATCCTTCATTCTGTCCGCCACCTCACTTCCGCTGGCAATCTCCCTTTTACGTTCATTTTTTATGGCGATTCCAAAAGAGCTGGAGGATGCGGCACGTATTGACGGAGCCAGTACACTGCAGGTGATCAGACATATCATTTTGCCCCTTCTTTCGCCAGGTCTGGTGACGGTGGGGATTATAACAGGTTTAAATTCATGGAATGAATTTCTGGTGTCTTCTACGTTCCTGACAGGAGAGAAGAATTTTACAGCCATGCTTTCTTTGATGTCGCTGAACGGTACGAATACGGCAAACCACGGTACAAACATGGCTGCAACCGTGATTATTGTGGCTCCGATCATTCTGTTCTTTGTATTGATGCAGAAAAGGTTTGTGGAAGGAATGGTAAGCGGAGCCGTGAAAGGATAAAAGCGGAGTATGCTTTTCGAAGGCATAGTTCCCGGTATTGCTGCGGCAGGGCTGCCGCTTAGGAAGGAGATAAGAGATGGGATTATCAGAAAAATATAAAAATCAAATTTACGCCGGAGTCCTGGGAAAGATGATCGGTGTATATCTGGGCCGGCCGGTAGAAGGATGGCCGTATCAGAGTATTATAGAGCGTTTTGGTGATGTGCCGTACTATGTTCACGAAGAACTGAATCTTCCGCTGATCGTGGCGGATGACGACCTTTCCGGTACTTTTGCGTTTTTCCGGGCGATGGAGGACAACGGGTATCCGAAGAACCTGACTGCCAGGCAGATCGGGGATACCTGGCTGAATTACATTATAGAAGACCGGTCCATTCTCTGGTGGGGCGGTCTGGGAAACGCTACGGAGCATACGGCTTATCTTCATTTGAAGAATGGCATTCCTGCGCCGGATAGTGGTTCTATGGAGAAAAATGGACCGGTTCTCTCCCAGCAGATCGGCGCTCAGATTTTTATGGACGCTTATGCTATGATGTGTCCGGGGGACCCAGAATATGCAGATTATCTGGTACGTGCCTGTGCCAGCGTGTCCCATGACGGCATTGCCGTAGATGCGGCAGGATTCTTAGGGGCCATGGAAGCGGCAGCTTTTGATCAACGAAATCTGGAAAAACTTTTTGATGAAAACGTCAGGTTTATACAAACAGAAGAATTGAGCGCTCTGGTTGATAATGTGAGAAACATCTGTAAAGCGGAGTCGGACTGGAGAAAAGTCAGAGAACGGCTGGATGAGAAATACGGATATCACATTTATCCCGGTCCGTGCCATATGGTACCTAATCATGCGATGGTGCTGGCGTCTCTCCTCTGTGCCGGTGATGATTTTGCGGAATCGGTAAAGATTGGGGCATCTGCTGCCTGGGATACAGACTGTAATGCAGGAAATGTAGGCTGTCTGAACGGAATCCGTCTGGGAATTGAGGGGATAGAGTCAGGACCGGATTTTAGAGGGCCTGTAGCGGACCGGCTGCTGGTCATCACTTCTGATGGCGGCGAAGGGATATCTGATGCCGTGAAAGAGACAAAAAGAATTGTACGCGCCGCCGAGGCAGTGCGGGGGATCGAAGGGGAGGAGCGAAGGGAACGCTTTGCGTTTGAGTATCCCGGAAGCGTGCAGGGATTTACTGTTTGCCCGTATGTAGAATATCCAAAATGTACACCAAAGATATCCAACGGAAATGAAATAGGAGCCGGAAACGGTCTCAGGCTGAATTTTGATATTTTAGCAGAAGGAATGAACGCTCATGTCAGTGTGGCTACATTTTTAGATATTCATGAAGAGTACCGGAATTACGAAACCTATGTTTCGCCGACGCTCTATACCGGACAGACTGTAACCGTGCGTGCGGATTGTCCGAGAGAGGACGGGCCGGATATGCGCCCTTATATCTGGTATGCAGACCGGAATGGGCAGCTGCAGAGAACGGACGGGGAATGGATACGGTTAAGTTCAAAGGGAACGGTTCTCGCCTGGAATATCCCGGATAACGGCGGATTGCCGGTGCTGCGGTTTGGCCTGGAATTTTCGAGTGTAAAACGCTACCGGGGCGATGTTTTTATAAGAAGCATTGACTGGAGCAATACGCCCCGATGTCTGAATCAGGAAGGGATTATGATGCGGGATATGTGGGATACCAACCCATTTTGGGCAAAAATGTTCGTAGCCAGCGCAAAGTGTTTCTCACCGAATCTAAATTGTACTTATTGTATCAGCCATGATGAACCGGGTGGACTTGCTACGATTGGAACCAGAGATTTTACAGATTACACGGTTTCATCCATGTTAAAGTTCAGCCTGCATAAACGGGGAGGATTGGCCGCGAGAAGCGCAGGGCACCGCAGGTATTATGCTGCAGTTGTATCTGGAGGGGATACGTTCCAGATTATAAAACACAGGGATGGTAAGGAAACTGTTCTGGCCGAAGGCAGTGTTCACTACGCGCAATTTGTAAAATATCCAATGAAGTTTACCCTGTGCGGGAATAAGCTGGAAGCATCTTTTGGTGAAGTGACGATTATGGCAGAAGACAAAGAAGATGCATACCTCTGCGGAGCTGCGGGGTATGTCGTGGATGAAGGTGCGGTTTTTATTGATGGATTTCATCTTGAAAAGAAATAGCATTTCTGCCATTTACAGCAGAGAATAAATGGAAAAAGGTGGTTTAAGATGGAATATGTAATTGCGACAACAGTTTCTACAGATGAAATACATCTGGCCGATGGCACTGTTTTTGGAAATCAGCCCGGGAGCGCAGGATTTTACGCATTGGCAGGAGTGCGGATGTTTACGGATAAGGTGGCGGTATGCGGAGGAATCGGGCCGGAATACCTGCCCCGTCATGAAAAGTGGTACAAGGATAATGGGGTGTCAACAGAGGGGCTGGTTCTGCGTTCTGATATATCTCCGACCATAGTGATCCACTATTATCCGGATGGCAGCCGAACGGATGAACCCAATATTGGACTGAAGGAGTTTCGGGCTCTTGACCCTTCGCCGGATGAAGTATTTCGCTGCTGTGATCAGAATACGAAGGGGGTTTATGTATTTAAAGACGTGGAGCGGGATTATCTGGATGCTTTAATCGGAGGAAAACTTCGGTTTGGCTACAAACTGATGTGGGAAATCTCCGAAGATGCCTGCAGACCAGAGAATATCGATGTGATTGAGGCCTATTTAAAGGATATTGATGTCTTTTCTATTAACAGGCACGAGGCCTGTCTTTTATATGAGACAACAGATGAGGAGGAAGCGCAGCGGAGACTTCTGGCGGCTTCTCCAAACTGGGTATTTTTTAGAAGGGGTTCTGAGGGCGCGCATATGCTTGCAGGTGGAAGAATCTATCAATGTCCGAGCATATCAGGAATTCAGGTTGTTGATACGACCGGAGGCGGCAATAGTTCTTCAGGTGCTGTACTTTATGCCTGCTGTGAAGGCTATGAGCCACAGATGGCAGGCTGTATGGGATCGGCGGCTGCGGCAGAAATTATTGCGCAGTTCGGTACGCCGCCGCTTTTTACAAAAGAAATGACAGAGCGTGCATTTGCACGGGCAAAAGCATCATGTAAGGAGGAGGTATGAAAATGATTGGATTTGAGAATTCCATGCTGCGTCAGGTTTTGAGTGTGCCTGACCTGCTGGACGAAGTTTATCCTGAGATAGAGCCTCAGGTACGTTATGTACTGACAACACCGGAGATTTACTCCATAAAAAAGGTGGTTCTGACAAGCTGTGGAGACGGCTATGCAGCCTGCCTGGCCGCCAGGCGGGCATTTGAGAGTTTTCTTCAGATTCCTGTTGAAGTGGAAGACCCTCTCACCTTGTCCAGGTATTATCAGATGAAATGGGTGGGAGAATCTCCCTGCGATCCTCTTGTAATTGCAGTCAGCAATTCCGGGCAGGCAGCCCGTGTTATTGAGGCAGTAGAGAGAATGCGCGCGCACAGGGCGCTGACCATTGCCATTACATCGAATGCGGATTCGCTCCTTGCAAAGGCTGCAGAAAAAGTAATTGTTCCCATGATTCCGGAATTCGAAAAATCGCCGGGAGTCCGCACCTATGCAGTACTGCAAATGATCGTATATCTTCTGGCGATCCGAATGGGGGAAGTACGCCTGAAATATACGATGGATCAGGCGAATGCGTACCGGCAGGAACTGAAACGTCTGCCGGCAGAATTTTTGAATAAAAAAGAAGATGTATGCAAACTGGCGCTGGAAACCGCCAGGGCGTTTCAAGAGGCTGCCAGTGCGGAGATGATAGGCTGCGGCGCCGATTACGGAACAGCGTGGTATGCTCATGCGAAAATGTATGAGGCAGTGGGACTTCCTTCTGTCCATCTGGACAGCGAGAACTGGTTTCATGTGAATTATTTTGTGAAAGATGTAAAACGAACACTGACCATGGTGTTTGCGGCAAAAGGCAATGAGGCACAGAGCCGTACCCGAGAACTGACAGAGAGGCTGAACCAGATGGGAAGAGAATTTGTACTGGTAACCAATGATGAAAGTCTCCAGGCGGAATACCGTTTTCTCACGCCGGATTCTGGGAACTGTCTGTTCCAGCCCATGGCTGCGCATATGGTTCCGGCTCTCATTGCCGGATATCTTGCGGCAATGAGAGAAGAAGCTTACAGCCGAGGATTTGAGGGGATCTGGAAAGAAGAAAAAGGCATGTATTCTACCACGGTCTCAGAAAAGGTATTGCTGGATTAAAAATGATAAACGATGGAGGTTTTTAAAAATGCTGGATAGAATTCAGTTTCGAACAACAAAAGACGGAGTGATATCTCTGACGGATCAGATCAAAGAGTGTGTGAAGAATTCCGGTGTAAAGAGTGGAATTATGTGTGCGTTTATTACTCATACAACGGCGGCGTTGACAGTGAATTCATTTTGGGATCCGCTGGGGCATGAGGACATTCAGGACGAAATCCGCCGCCTGATACCGACCAGAGTGGATTTTAAACATCAGCATGATACTCCGGAGGATGCTGCGGGGCATGTGAAGTGTACGCTGATCGGCCCTTCCATGTCATTTATTATTGAAGATGGCAATCTATTGCTGGGACATTCTCAGGGAATTTATTTTCTGGAATTTGATGGTCCGCGTAACAGAGAGTGTTATATAAAGATCGTGTCGGAATAGGAGGAGAGCATGAAGAAGAGTGAACTTATTCGGAACAAGCCGTCAATCAAGCTGATGCAGGAGCGGTATGAATATTGGGAAAACGTTCCTTATCCGGGCCTGATAATGGATAACAAACCCGCCATCACACAGGTGGATATCGAGAAAGTGGGAGATTATCTTATCTATTTGGTCCGTGACCCGCTGGCGGCCTACGGAAAGGATCCGGCAGAACGTGTGGCTGAACGCCTTACGGCTGCAGAATGCATTGGGAATTCCGGTATGTTTCTGAGCTATACAGGTACCTATAAAGGGGCAAAAATCACCTGTGTCAGCGGTGGCAGCGGCTGTCCGGAAGTGGAATTAGCGATCAATGACTTTATGGAATATACAGACTGTTCTACTTTTCTCAGGGTGGGTACTTCCGGAGGCGTGGCAGAGAAAGTGAAAGTGGGAGACTGTGTGATCACTACGGGAGTTTACCGGGAGGACGGAACCTCGCGGGCTTATGTCGCGGATGGATTTCCGGCATATTGTCATTACGAAGTCGTCAATGCAATGGTTCAGGCAGCCGAGCAGTATCATTTTCCTTATAAGCTGGGCGTAACTGCCTGCATGGACAGTGACTTTGTCGGTAATGGACGCCCTTCTGTAGGAGGCTATCTGCAGCCGGAAAATATACAGAAGCTTGGTACATATAATCGCGCAGGTGTGCTCAATACGGATCGGGAATCATCCATTATTATGACAATGTGTAATCTGTTTGAACGAAGAGGCGGAGCGATTTTTAATGTAACAGACAATCTGATTTCCGGTCATAAATTTGAAGCAGGGGCAGGAACGGAAGTTTCTATAGAGCTGGCCCTGGAAGGAATCGCGATTCTTCATCAGATGGATAAGCAGAAAGAAGCTGTCGGGAAAGAAAACTGGTTTCCGGGGCTTGATAATATATAAGGAAAGGAATTGATTGTTATGAGCGAGAAAAGAAAAATTATGATTGACTGTGATCCGGGTACGGATGATTCCGTATGCATTATTATGGCGCTGACGCATCCGGACGTGGAACTTTTGGGGATTACAACAGAGAGCGGTAACCTGCCGGCAGACAAAACAGCAGCGAATGCTCTTAAAATTCTGGAATATATGGACCGTGGAGATATCCCGGTGGCACAGGGAATGATGCATCCAATGCTGCGTGAGTATCCAAAGGATCCGTACAGCCATGGTGAAGACGGACTGGGGAATCATTTCTTTCCGAAGCCAAAGTTAAAAACAACAGATCAGTCGCCGTCGCAGATGATCATAGATACGGTACTTGCGAACCCGGGCGAGGTGACGCTTGTCTGTACATCCTGTCTGACAAATGTTGCAGTTGCGTTTATGAGCCGTCCTGAAATCATTCCGCTGATTAAGGAGATTTATCATATTGGCGGCGCTTATGGAATTACCGAATATGCCTTCCGCAATGCTACCGGAGATAATCCGATGAGTGAATGGAATATTTATGTAGATCCGGAAGCTGCGAAAATCGTCTATGAATCGGATGTAAAGCTGACATCTATAGGTCTGGACATTGCATTCAATCCGGAGGCGGTGAACATTTCAGAAAAGACAATTGAGAAACTAAAAGGCCTGAATAACCGTCAGGCAAAATATACTCTGGAAATTATCGACTATATTGACGGAAATAATTCCATTAAAGATCAGGGAATTATGATTAATGGTCCGATTGACACAACAGCAATGTGCTGCTTCCTGAATCCGGATATCATGACGGATGTGAGGGAAATCAATGTGGCAATTGACTGCGGCGGTCAACTGACCAGGGGAATGACAATCTGGGACAGAAGAGATCACTTCCGCTGGGAACATCTGCCGAAAGTCCGTACAGTATTTGCTATTGATGGACAGAAATATCAGGAAACATTCTATGAAGCATTAGGCGGAAAATTATAATTGGAGGCAGAACGATGAGTCAGACACCGACTATTCATAATGCGGCAAAATACGGTGAGATTGCCAGGACTGTGTTAATGCCGGGCGACCCGCTGCGGGCCAAATATATTGCGGAGAAGTTTTTGGATGAACCAAAGCTGGTCAGTGATGTGCGGAATATTTACTGTTATACGGGGATATACCAAGGGAAAGAAGTTTCAGTGATGGCAAGTGGCATGGGTGCTGGTTCTATGAGTATTTATTCATATGAGTTGTTTCATTTTTATGGCGTGGACAGTATTATTCGTGTCGGATCAGCAGGAGGCATGCATCCAAGCCTGAAGCTGCGGGATATTGTAATAGCTATGACTGCTTCAACGGATAACGGCTATGCGGTACATTTTGATCTGCCGGGAACTCTGGCGCCCTGCGCGGATTATTCTTTGATTGAAAGAGCGGCTGCCTATGGGAAAGAGCATCAGCTTCCGGTTCGTGTGGGACCAGTCATTTCTGGGGAAGGTTTTTATTATTCGGATGAATGGTATGATAAATGGACCAGTATGGGAATACTGGCAGCGGAAATGGAGTCTGCGGCGCTGTATATAAATGCAGCTGAAGCAGGAAAGAAGGCAGTGGCTTTGTGTACAATAGCAGATTTGATGTTCAATGGCGAACAGTGTTCAACAAAGGAACGGCAGGAAAGCTTTGACGATATGATTCGAATGGCGCTGTCCATGGCTGACTAGAGATATAACAAGACGAATTCAAATGAAACCTGTAACCTGGGATGAAAGAAAAACAGTCCTCACAGACTTAAAATGTCTGTGAGGACTGTTTTTTATGAAATTAAAAAATTAAGTTAGTCCTATCTATTACGGTATTCCTGAAGGACATGCTGGATTCTTTCGTTAGGATTGAGCAGTGTGCTGATGGATCCGTCATGGTTGAGCGTATCGATCAGCAGTGCGATATATTTGCTCATGTCGCAATTAATATAATATGGCTTGGACAGCAGCTCTGGAGACTGGTAGATCAAATTTGTTGTCAGAATTCCTGTAATAATGCCGTCCTCGTATGCCTTGTCAAACTTGTCCATTCCGTTGGTGAACAGGCCGAACGTTGCTGCAGTATAGATTCGTTTTGCTTTCCTGCGCTTTAATTCGGTTGCAACCTCAATCATACTGTCTCCGGAAGAGATCATATCGTCGATGATGACGACGTCTTTGCCCTCTACGGAGCTTCCCAGGAATTCATGGGCAACAATGGGGTTACGTCCGTTGACTATCTTTGTATAATCGCGGCGTTTGTAGAACATACCCATATCAAGGCCAAGGACATTGGCAAGGTAAACGGCGCGGTTGGTGCCGCCTTCATCCGGGCTGATAATCATCATGTGTTCCGTGTCAATCTGAAGGTCGTCCACATTGCGCAGAAGGCCCTTGATAAACTGATAAGTCGGCGGTACAGTTTCGAAGCCGTTCAGAGGGATTGCATTCTGAACCCTTGGATCGTGCGCATCGAAAGTGATAATATTGTCTACACCCATGCGGACAAGTTCCTGGAGTGCAAGCGCACAGTCCAGAGATTCACGCCCGTTTCTTTTGTGCTGTCGGCTTTCGTATAAAAATGGCATGATGACGTTAATGCGCCGGCCTTTACCGCCGATTGCGGCAATGACGCGCTTTAGATTCTGAAAATGGTCATCCGGGGACATGTGGTTGATATTGCCCGTCAGGGAGTAGGTGATATTGTAGTTGCATACGTCTACCATAAGATAGAGATCCATCCCGCGTACGGATTCATTGATAATGCCCTTTGCCTCGCCGGAACCGAATCTCGGCACAGCACAGTCTACAATGTAAGTATCCTTTTCGTATCCGGAGAATGCTACATCATCCTTGTGCTCAATGGCACTTTCCCTTCTCCATTTGACCAGGTAATCATTGACCTTTTTTCCGAGTTCCTCGCAGCCCACGACCGGAATCAGGCCCAGAGCGCCAACTGGAATGTTTTCTAGAGTTCTTTCTGTGCGGTGTAACATGAGTGTTCCTCCCTGTTTTTGATTAATTTCTTTTTGATTCTGATATCATCGCCAATCAGTTTGACCATCGTGTAATTACTGGTAATTCTGGAGAAGGACCGTTCTGTATAAAGGTCGGCCAGAGTGTCCAGAGACAGATTGGTTGATATAATGGTTGATTTGCGGCTGAGCAGCCGTTCATTAATGCAGGTAAAAAACTGTGATGCCACAAATGAGTTCGTGAATTCTGTTCCAAGATCATCGACAATCAGCAGATCGCAGTCAAATATATACTCATACATATTCTGCGCATCAATATTGTTTTTGTCAAATGTATTTTTGGCTAGAATTGAAAAAAACTTTGAAGATGAAAAGTAGAGAACGGAATATTCTCTGTCCATCAGTTCTTTTGCAATACAGTTAGAAAGGAAAGTTTTGCCTACTCCTACGTCCCCGTAGAGGAAGAGGTTGTTAAATTCTGTTCCGAATGTGTCGGCGAAATGATGGCATAGCTTAAGGGCATCCTGTATTACCTGCATGGAAGAACGCCCTGTTTTAGTGTCTATATAATTGTTGGAATAGTAATCTAGAGAAAAGGTGCCGAAGTTCTCCTGCTTTAGAACCTGCTTCAGATTGGACTGTTCATAGAGGATGCCAATTACGGCCTTCTTAAAGCAGTGGCACTTCTGATTGCCGATGTAGCCGGTATCCATGCAGTCTTTACAGTCATAAATAGGTTCCAGATAATCCTCAGGGAATCCTCCCGAATGCAGAAGTTCTTTTTTACTGCTTCTCAGAATCGCCAGTTCCTCTTTCAGGGAATCTATGGCCTTGTCGTCCCCATTCAACAGTTTGCGGCCGTACTGGACGGACAGAATGGAAATGGATTCATCGATCGATTTGAATTCCGGAAGCTTTTTATACACCTCTCCATAATGTCTGGTCAATCTATCGTGATTACGGAGCTGGCGCTGTTCATAATCACGCATAATGGCCTGATATTGTGATGCTTTAAGTCCCAAGTTTATGCTCCTTTTAATTACTGTTTAATAGTTGCTCTTCCAGCGATTCCATGTCGTAGGCGCGTCTTTCGAAGTTGTTAAGATTCTTGGTGACTGGCTTCTGCCTTGAGTCAGAAGACTTCCTGGAAGATTTTTCTTTCTGGAAGGCGGCGTCCAGAACAGCGATATCTTTCAGATGGATTACCTGATTTTCATTCCATTTGGTGAGGATCGAATCAGCATATTCAAAACTGGGCTGATGGGTAGCTGTTATAGTCCGGCTGCAGGCTTCCTGAATGATATCGAGAGTAAAGCCGAATTCCTCCGTCCATTTCTTAATATAAGAAAGTTCAGCTGCTGCGGGTCCTCTGTTCTTAATACCAAATGCATTCAGAACGGTGTAGCAGTTCTTATTGTATGCCGAGGAATGCTGGCGGGCCTGTTCGACCGAAGTGATACCACTGTCTGACCAGGAGAGGGCAACTTTCTGAATATAGTGAATACTTCTATGACCGTTCTCAACGCAGGATTCAATCAGATATTCGATTAAATCGGCTGACATGCCAAGTGTCTCATAAAAATATGTAATAGCGTCCACATCGGTGCTGGACAAGGTCTTGCCGAGGTACTGTTCCGCTATGAAAAGAAGCGACTTTAATTCTTTTTGCGCTTTGAAGGAAGTCAGGGGAATTGCTTTTGACTTCGGTTCAGCCGGACACGCAGCTGCAGGCTGCGAGGCTGGCTGTGCAGCGGGCTTCCGCTCTCTGGCTGCCGGCTTTGCAGTGGCAGGAGCGCCCTTCAAGGCAGTTACTTTTCTTGGGGCGATGGAGGGGGTCCGTTCCAGTTCAATTCCAATGATCCGGCCTTCTTCATCTTTTTCCAGGCTTAAAAGCCCTTCAGATTCCCAAAATCTGAAGGCCCTCAGAATATCGTTCTCGGTGTTGTTCAGACAATCAGCAATCGTAGAGATTGTGAGAGAAGAACAGGGATCATCGAGATGCCTCAGCAGGAATAAATAGACCTTTACAAATTCACCGTTCGCCTGGATCATATAGTTATCTATAAAATCATTTGTAACCAGGGTCACGTTTGTCTGGAATTTATTCTTCAATGTCAGTGTTTTCATAAATTATGTTTCCCCACCCTTCGCTTTTTTGCAACCGTTCAAGCAGGCCTGAACGGTGACCTTTTCTTACCAGAGTATGTCAGATCGAATACATACCCGGCTGAATGTTCCGCTTAGTAGGATGATTAAGGCAGATTTAAAAAGCGCAGCCGTATCTGCGCTGGTTAAATCGGGGTTAATCAGGCCGCTGAGCGGGAAGGTCAGGCGGGTGCAGTATTAGTCTTAAATAGATTTAACTCTTATGCGTATAGGTATTATAGCACCTTATTGTTGAGGGACAAAGTGTTTTTTAGTGGGTAAAACAGAGTTTTTTGTAGATAACTGTGTGGGGAAAGTGTGGATAAGTTTTATTTTAACAGTTCTTCCCCGATATTTACTACATCTCCAGCTCCCATAGTTATCAACAGGTCACCGGGTTTACAGTTCTCTCTTAAGAAATCTTCGATTTCCTCAAAACACGGAAAATAATGTGAGTCGGTTCCCAGTTTTGAGAGCTCCTGCGCCAGATCGCTGGAGGATATTCCCAGCGTATCCGTTTCTCTTGCGGCGTAGATATCTGCTAAGACCACATGGTCCGCATGGGACAGAGCCTCTGCAAACTCATGGAAAAATGCCTTTGTCCGGGTGTAAGTGTGGGGCTGGAATACACACCACAGTCCTTCGTGCGGATAGTGCTTTGCAGCCTTTAAGGTTGCGGCAATTTCTGTGGGATGGTGGGCATAATCATCCACGATTGTGGTGCCGTTTAGGGTGCCCTTGTATTCAAAACGGCGGTCTGTCCCGGAGAAGGAGATCAGCCCCTTCTGTATCATATCGGCTGGAACGCCAAGCAGCTCTGCAACTGCGATAGAAGCAAGCGCATTGGAAACATTGTGGTCTCCGGTGACAGAAAGGACAACGTGTTCTGCAGGAGTTCCGTTCCGAAGCAGGTCAAAAGAGACACAGCCTTTATCGTCGTAACTGATATTCTGCGCGCTGTAGTTGGAATCCGGGGAACTTCCGTAAGTGATGACGCTGCAGTTAAGCCCATCGCAGATCTCTTCATAGTTCTGTATATTTGAATTGATAACAAGGGTTCCGTCGGGAGGGAGCAGGGATGCAAACTGGTGAAATGAATGACGGATATCTTCCAGGTCTTTGAAAAAGTCCAGATGATCTTCTTCTATATTGAGGATAACGCTGATTCTGGGGTAAAAATCCAGAAAGCTGTTTGTATATTCACAGGCTTCCGTAATAAAGGTTTCGGAATTACCTACACGTATGTTGCCGCCGATGGCCTGCAGAATGCCGCCAACCGATATAGTTGGGTCCAGATTTCCTTCCAGGAGAATATGGGAAATCATGGAGGTGGTTGTGGTCTTCCCATGTGTTCCGGAAACGGCAATGGGATTCTTATAGTTTTTCATCAGCTGTCCAAGCAGTTCTGCCCTGGTAAGCATCGGTATCTTACGTGCAACTGCTTCAATCAGCTCCGGATTATCACGGCTGATAGCAGCAGTGTAAACCACACATTCAATCCCATCTATAATATTGCCGGCCTTCTGTCCGTAAAATATGCGGGCACCCTTGTCTTCCAGCTGCTGAGTTAGTGGTGACTTTCTGGAATCAGAACCAGATACTGTAAATCCTTCTTTTAGAAGTATCTCGGCCAGACCACTCATGCTGATGCCGCCAATCCCTATAAAATGGATATGAATTGGTTTTTTGAAATTGATCTTATACATAAATTTATTCCTTCTCCTTTAAAAAAATCTTAAAATTTGTCATAAACATTAACTGCTTTTTATATTATACTATATATGGGGAAATTTTAAAGATGTTCTTTTTGTGCAAAATTAACAAAAAGGCAAAACGTTCCGCTAAAAATTTGTAAAAAATGTGTGCGGGAGATAAAAGTGTGTTATAATAAACCCAACTAACTAGAAATGAGGTGACGACATGATTAAAAAGGAAATGATTGCAATGCTGTTAGCAGGAGGACAGGGCAGTCGATTGGGAGTCCTTACCGCAAAAGTGGCCAAGCCGGCAGTAGCATTTGGCGGAAAGTACCGTATTATTGATTTCCCGCTCAGTAACTGTATTAATTCAGGCGTAGATACCGTGGGTGTTTTAACACAGTATCAGCCTTTACGATTGAATACTCATATTGGAATTGGAATTCCGTGGGATTTGGACCGCAATGTCGGAGGGGTGACGATTCTTCCGCCGTACGAGAAGAGTACAAGCAGTGAGTGGTATACAGGGACAGCGAATGCGATTTACCAGAACCTCGACTATATGGAGACCTATAACCCTGATTATGTACTGATTCTTTCAGGAGATCACATTTATAAGATGGATTATGAAGTGATGCTGGATTTCCACAAGGCGAATAAAGCTGATGTCACCATAGCCGCCATGCCGGTACCGATGGAGGAAGCAAGTCGTTTTGGTATTGTCGTTACAGATGATGAGAGCAGGATTAAAGAATTTGAAGAGAAACCGGAAAAACCGAGCAGCAACCTGGCATCAATGGGTATCTACATATTCAGCTGGCAGGTACTGAAGGATGCGTTGCTTAAACTTTCGGAACAGCCGAATTGTGATTTCGGAAAGCATATCATTCCGTACTGCCACGAGAATGGCAAGCGGATGTTTGCATATGAGTACAACGGCTATTGGAAAGATGTCGGAACACTGAGTTCTTACTGGGAAGCGAATATGGAATTAATCGATATTATTCCCGAGTTCAACCTCTATGAAGAATTCTGGAAGATCTATACCAACAGTGCCAACATTCCACCACAGTATATTTCGGAACAGTCCGTAGTTGACAGATGTATTATCAGCAACGGTTCGGAGATCTACGGCGAGATTCATAATTCTGTGCTTGGAGGCGGTGTAACTGTAGGTAAGGGGAGCATTATCAGAGACTCCATTATTATGAGGGATGTTACCATTGGAGATAACTGCGTGATTGATAAGGCGATTATTGCCGAGGGAACCAGGATTGGCAGCAATGTCGTGATTGGAATAGGAAGCGAAGTTCCGAACAAAGAAAAACCGAATATTTACGGCGGCGGTCTTGCAACTATCGGTGAGAATTCAGAGATACCGTCAGGAGTACAGATCGGTAAGAATACCGCCATTAGTGGTGTTACGTCCATAGAGGATTACAGCGCCGGAGTACTTGCAAGCGGAGAGACATTAATAAAGGCAGGTGATCGTGTATGAGAGCAGTAGGTATTATCTTAGCAGGCGGAAATAACAGAAAGATGCTGGAACTGACTTCCAAACGTGCTGTTGCAGCGATGCCTGTAGCTGGCAGTTACAGGGCAATTGATTTTGCGTTGAGCAACATGACAAACTCCCATATTCAGAAGGTGGCCGTGCTGACACAATATAATGCAAGATCCCTGAATGAACATTTGAATTCATCCAAATGGTGGGATTTTGGGAGAAAGCAGGGCGGGCTGTTTGTATTCACCCCTACGATTACGGCAGAGAATGGTTACTGGTACCGTGGAACGGCGGATGCTGTCTATCAGAATCTGGATTTCCTGAAGAAGTGCCATGAGCCGTATGTAATCATTACATCAGGAGATGCGGTGTACAAGCTTGACTATAATAAAGTGCTTGAGTACCACATCGCGAAGAAAGCAGACATTACAGTCGTGTGTAAGGATCTGGAAGCCGGGGAGGACGCTACCCGCTTTGGTACCGTGCGCATGAATGAATCCGCAAGGATTGAAGAGTTTGAGGAAAAGCCGATGGTGGCTCACTCACATACGATTTCTACTGGTATCTATGTCATCAGGAGAAGACAGCTTATCGACCTCATCGAGCACTGTGCAGAAGAGGAAAGACATGATTTTGTAACCGATATTCTGATTCGTTATAAGAATCTGAAGAAAATATACGGTTATAAGATAAACAGCTACTGGAGTAACATCTCAACAGTGGACGCATATTACCAGACAAATATGGATTTCCTGAAACCGGAAGTGCGCAGCTATTTCTTTAAGGAGCTTCCGCCGGTGAATTCCAAGGTCAGTGATCTTCCGCCGGCTAAGTATAATCCGGGGGCGGTTGTTAAGAACAGTCTCATCGGAAGCGGAAGTATCATTAACGGAACCGTTGAAAATTCCGTGTTATTCAAGAAGGTATTTGTGGGCAATAACTGCGTTATCAAGAACTCTATCATCCTGAACGACGTTTATCTTGGGGACAATACTTACATTGAAAACTGTGTAGTAGAGAGTCGCGATACGATAAGAGCGAACACAAGGCATGTTGGTGAAAATGGTGTGAAAGTGGTAGTTGAGAAAAACGAACGGTATGCATTATAAAGGTTAGGCTTATTGAGTCATGTCTCAATAGGGCGCAGAACTAATGCAGGCGGAGAAAGGAGACTTGAACATTATGCAAATCACAGATGTGCGTGTGCGCAAGGTGGCAAAGGAAGGGAAGCTGAAGGCAGTTGTTTCTATCACAATTGACGACGAATTTGTTGTCCATGATATTAAAGTGATAGAAGGTGAGAAGGGCCTGTTTATCGCAATGCCGAGCAAGAAAGCTCTTGACGGTGAATACCGTGACATCGCGCACCCAATCAATTCCGGGACCAGAGAGCGTATTCAAAGTACAATCCTGGAGAAGTATTCCCAGTCAATAGAGGACGAGCCGGAAACAGTTCTTGGGGAAATGTAAATGTAGTAAATGGAAGGCTGCTGCAGCTCATGCGAGCTTGCAGCAGCCCGTTTTTTTCAAAAGAGGGGTCTGACCCCTTTGCATCTGATTGTTATAAACTTCACAAAGATACGTTATTTATAGATTTGAGCCGGTCTGTCTGAAAATCCATTATTTTACCTGTGCGTGGGTGTTTAAACTTCAAACGGCAGGCAAACAGCTGAAGCCCGCAGGATTCCGAAACTTTTCCAGATTCCCGGCCGTACTTCCTATCACCGGCGATGGGGGTTCCCATATGTGCCATCTGTACTCTGATCTGGTGGTGACGGCCTGTTTCCAGGGTGATCTCCGCCAGTGAGCGGGCAGTATCCGGATTGGATTCTATAATTTTATAATGCAGGAGCGCTTTTTTTGCACCCGGAGTTTCAGGTGTGCAGACCTTTGCCGTATTGTTTCTGCCGTCTTTTACAAGGTAATCTGCCAGATCTCCCTCCATGGCGGAGGGGATTCCGGTGAGGAGCGCACGGTAATGCTTGCCGAATCCAAACCGGGTCAGCTGTTTGTTCAGGCCCCGGGCGGCAGCAGGTGTCTTGGCAAATACGAGAAGACCTTCCACCGGCTGATCCAGGCGGTGGATGACGGCGAGGTAGGGCGGCTGTTTTCCGGGATGGTTTTTATGGATATGGTTTTTCAGAATACTGATCATATCGGGGGTTCCTATTCGGCTGCTTTGGGTTGGTATTCCGGCCGGTTTGACACAAACGATGATGTCCTCGTCTTCATATAAGATGTCCGGGTTCATTTTATTTACTCCTTTGCTGGTATATCCTTGACTTTTCAGAAAAATCTGACTACACTGATTATCGTATAAAAGAAAAGCGAGGTCAAGTATGATAACATATCTGCTGTTAATAATAGGGTTTTTTCTGCTGATAAAAGGTGCGGATTTTTTTGTGGACGGAAGTTCAAGCATTGCAAAGATATTACGGGTGCCATCCATTATTATCGGCCTGACGATCGTCGCTTTTGGGACAAGCATGCCGGAGGCCTCCGTCAGTATAACGGCTGCCCTCCAGGGGAAAAATGACCTTGCAGTCAGTAATGTGATAGGTTCCAATATATTTAATCTGCTGGTCGTACTTGGGGCAAGCGCGATGGTGCGTCCAATTCAGGTGAAGTGGTCTATACTGAAAAGAGAGTTCCCATTTTCTATAATAATCACTTTGGTTTTATTGCTGGGGCTTACCGGATTTCATTTCAGCGGCATACTTGAAAATGACAGAGAATACGTACTTACAAGAGGCGCGGGAATTTTTCTTCTGGTTCTGTTTATCGGATTTTTATGCGTCGCAGTGACCGATGCCATGCACTCCCGCAGGCAAATGGAACAGTCGGGGGAGCCTGTAGAGGAATATGAAGTCTTGACTCCTCTTCGCAGTGTGGGTTATATTGTAATTGGGATAGCTGGAATCATTATCGGAGGCAACTTTGTTGTGGACAGCGCAACGGAGATTGCACTGAGTTTTGGACTAAGCCAGACATTTATCGGGCTTTCTATAGTGGCACTGGGGACTTCCCTGCCCGAGCTGGTAACTTCAATGGTGGCAGCTAAAAAGGGGGAAAATGATCTCGCACTGGGCAATGTGGTTGGCTCTAATATATTTAACATTCTGTTGATCTTAGGGGCTTCCGCATCTATTACACCGATTACTGTGAACGCTTTCGCGGTTTGGGATACGGTGATCCTGATCGTGGCAAGTTTTCTGGTGTATGTGTGCGCTGTCAGCAGAAAGGGATTGTCTAAGCTGGAAGGCTTATTGTTTCTGCTGTTTTATGCAGGATTTTTTGTATATATTCTGACAAGGTAGGTGGAAAAGATGAAGAACCAGGATTGGGAACGATTTGGGGAAGATATCCGCAGGACGGTGCAGGATGCTGTGGATTCCCAGGATTTTAACAGATTAAACCAGACAATTACAAATACCGTTAATCATGCCATGGATGGACTGGAAAAAGGCATTCATACAATGGGGGATGCTGTAGGGGACGCAGTTGACAAGACTGCGAAGAACTTTAAAAATCAATCCTGGCAGAACAGCCGCCGGCAGTCCAACGGGAATACATACAGGTACCAGGGAGGCCCGGGGCAGGAAAACGCAGGTTACAGATGGAACCCGGATTCCAGACAAAGTCGGGAACAGGGATGGCAGGGACAAAGAACGCAGGACCGCGCAGCGAATGCAGGCGTACAGTACCGAACCGTGCAGAATTCCCCGTCTGTTCAGAAGAATACCAGACTGTTTGTAAGCACGACCGGAACCAAAGTCGGAGGGGTTATTCTTGCTGCTGCAGGTTATACACTGGGAATCTCCATGCTTTTATTGCTGATACTCGTTGTGGTCGTGGGAATCACTGCATTTGATTTCAGCAGCAGTTTCCGGGTGACAGCATGCGTGCTGGGGGCGTTTCTGGCGGCTGGGGCCATTCTCGCTGGTGTCGGGACAAACCTTCTTGGAAAAGTGAAGCGATTCCGTGGATATATCAGAGAAATGGGCGGAAAAGAATACTGTGAAATCAAGGAGTTGTCACAGCGCCTGAAAAAAACCCCCAAGTATATCGTAAAAGATCTTGAAAAGATGATAAATAAAGGCTGGTTCCGGCAAGGGCATTTGGACAGCCAGAGAACCTGCCTGATCGTCAGCAATGAGGCCTATGCCCAGTATACAGATCTCATGCAGCGCATAGAAAAGCAGAAACAGGAGGAACGTCTGGAGAAAGCGCGCCGGGCTGAGGAGGATATGAATATGGACCCGCAGGTAAAAGAGATTATCCAGGCGGGGGATGAGTATATCAAAAAGATCGAAAAATGTAATGATGCGATTCCGGGGGAAGAGATTTCGGCGAAGATATCCCGTATACAGACCCTGGTGGACCGGATTTTTGACCGGGTTGAACAGAATCCGGAGAATGTGCCGGATATCCGGCGGATGATGGAGTATTATCTGCCGACAACAGTCAAGCTTCTGGAGGCCTATGAGGAGCTGGATGCACAGCCGGTTCAGGGAGCCAATATTATTTCATCCAAGAGTGAGATCGAGAAAACTCTGGATACTTTAAATGCAGCGTTTGAGAAACTTCTGGACAGCTTGTTCCAGGATACGGCCTGGAATGTATCGGCTGATATATCGGTTCTGAACACAATGCTGGCACAGGAGGGACTTACCAAGGACGACTTTAAAAAGTAGAAAAAATTAGATGCAGACTTACCGGATGGAGGAAGTAAAATGAACAACGAATTTGAAGGATTTGCAGGAACCCCTGAACTGACGCTGGAACCTTTCCAAGAACAAAAACAGGCAGTAGAGGTCGTGGAGAAAGAAGAAGTTGTATTTGATGACAACATATTGACGGACGAAGAAAGACGGGCAGTCGATAACTTTGCAAACCAGATCGACCTGACCAATTCTTCCGTTATTCTTCAGTATGGGGCAGGCACGCAGAAGAAGATGGCGGACTTTTCGGAGACGGCGCTGGAGAACGTAAAGACGAAAGACCTGGGGGAAATCGGAGACCTTTTGTCTGGCGTAGTGAAAGAGCTGAAGGATTTTGATGAAGAGGAAGAGAAGGGGTTCCTGGGGATATTTAAGAAGACTTCTAATAAAATAAATGCCATGAAGTCAAAGTATACTAAGGCGGAGACAAACATTAACCAGATATGTAAAGTGCTTGAGAACCACCAGGTACAGCTGTTAAAAGATATTGCGATACTGGACAAAATGTATGAGGTGAATCTGACCTACTTTAAAGAACTTTCCATGTATATACTGGCAGGAAAAAAGAAGCTGCAGGAGGTACGTACCACGAAACTTCCGGAACTGCTGAATAAGGCCCAGAGAGACGGTCTGCCGGAGGATGCACAGGCCGCCAGAGACCTGGACTCCATGTGCAACAGATTTGAAAAGAAAATACATGACCTCGAGCTGACCCGCACCATTTCAATCCAGACCGCGCCTCAGATCCGCCTCGTGCAGGGGAATGACACCCTTATGGTAGAAAAGATCCAGTCCACGATAGTAAATACCATACCATTGTGGAAGAGTCAGATGGTTCTGGCTCTCGGTGTGGAGCATTCGGCTCAGGCAGCAGCAGCTCAGCGCGAAGTGACAGACATGACAAATCAGCTGCTGCGTAAGAACGCCGAGAAACTGAAGCTGGCAACAGTTGAAACTGCCAAAGAGTCAGAACGTGGAATTGTAGACATTGAAACGCTGAAGATGACGAACGAATCTCTGATTTCTACGCTCGACGAAGTGATGCACATCCAGCAGGAGGGCAGACAGAAACGCCGCGAGGCAGAGCAGGAGATGATGCGTCTGGAGGGCGAGCTGAAACAGAAGCTGCTGCAGGTTCAGGGATAAGATAACGTTACAGTCCGACAGGATCATGATTAGCGGAGGAGAATCCCTTGACAAAGAGAGGGTTTTCGAGTAGAATCACAGTTACTACAGGCGATGAACGGGAATAGTATATGCAGGAAACGATACAGAGAGGAGGCTGTTAGGTGTGAGGCCTTTGCGGAGAATGTATAGAACCGGCCCGGGAGCTGCTGTGTGAAAGCACGGCGTAGAACCGGCGTTAACGGTGTTTGAGTGAGCTGCGTCAGGGGATGCAGTTAATTAGGGTGGTACCGCCGAGACTTTCGGTCCCTTTTTGGAGGGGAAGAAGGTCCCGGCGTTTTTGTATATTTAAGTATAACCAGCATACCAGGGATACCTGACTATACAAAAACACCGGGACAGCACGACTTCCTGACACATGAAATACGGGGCAGGGGCCCTGGAGAATGGAAAAGGAGACATATTATGGCTAAGGAAAAGAAACTGGTTGAATCAATCACATCAAGAGACGAGGACTTTGCACAATGGTATACAGATGTAGTCCGTGAGGCAAAGCTGTGCGACTATTCGGGAGTAAAGGGATGTCTGAATTATCTGCCCAATGGGTATGCAATCTGGGAGAATATCCAGAGCGGCCTCGACAGGAGGTTTAAAGAGACCGGAGTAGAGAATGTCTATCTTCCTGTTCTGATCCCGGAGGCACTGCTTCAGAAGGAATCGGATCATATTGAAGGATTTGCTCCTGAAGTGGCATGGGTAACTCACGGAGGCCTGGAGAGACTGCAGGAAAGATTCTGCATCAGGCCTACATCAGAGACCATGTTCTGTGATTTGTGGAGCAGAACAGTGCAGTCATACCGGGACCTGCCGAAAGTATGGAATCAGTGGTGTTCCGTGTTGCGCTGGGAAAAGACCACGAGACCGTTCCTGCGTTCCAGAGAATTCTTGTGGCAGGAAGGACATACGATCCATGCAACATACGAAGAGGCAGAGCAGCGGACATTGACCATGCGTGATGTATATAGAGACTTTATTCAGGATGACCTTGCAATTCCTCTGATTTCCGGGCGGAAAACAGAAAGTGAAAAATTTGCCGGGGCGCAGGACACATACACAGTGGAGGCGCTGATGCACGATGGAAAGGCACTGCAGTCCGCAACAAGCCATTTCTTCGGAAACGCATTTCCGGATGCGTTTGACATCAAATATGCGGATAAGAACAACGAGCTGCATAGTGTATATGAGACATCCTGGGGCCTGTCCACCAGAATCATCGGCGCCATTATCATGGTGCACGGCGATGACAGCGGCCTGGTGCTGCCGCCGAGAATTGCGCCTGTCCAGACGAGAGTGATTCCGATCGCCCAGCACAAAGAAGGCGTTCTCGAGAAGGCGAACGAACTGCTTGGCGCCCTGAAGGATGCGGGCTATAAGGCGAAGATCGATGATTCGGAAAAGAGTCCCGGATGGAAATTCAGTGAGCAGGAGATGCTCGGCATTCCGACCAGAATAGAGATCGGTCCAAAAGATATTGAAAACAATCAGGTTGTAGTAGTACGGCGCGATACGAGAGAAAAGATCGTCGTATCAATGGATGAGATCACTACAAAACTGGGCGATATCCTTGAAACAATCCAGAAAGATATGTTTGACAGGGCAAAAGCATTTCTGGATGCCCATATAGACAGCGCGGTAACGATGGAAGAAATGAACGAAAAATTCCAGGGCAACCGTGGATTCATCAAAGCAATGTGGTGTGGTGACGAGGCTTGTGAAGACGAAATCAAAACCCAGACAGGAGGTGCATCTTCCAGATGTATCCCGGATGACGAGGAACATCTCTCAGACGTGTGCATCTGCTGCGGAAAACCGGCGAAGCATATGGTCTACTGGGGGAAAGCATACTAAAAGCTGCGCGGAGGGGTCAGTCGCTTCTGCAAAGGGGTCTGACCCTTTTGCGGAGGGGTCTGACCCCTTTGAACATCAAGAAACAAAAAAGTTCCGTAAAAATCATCGAAAATCCCTTGACTTTCCCGCAAAAACGTAATAAACTAATTTAGCGTGCATAAAAAGGCATTATTTTTTGGCGCGTAAATCAAGATAATTACGATTATCTGCAACCCCTTTCCACATAAGTGAGAAGGAAACGAAAGAATCATAGGAGGTGAAAAAGAATGCCAACATTTAACCAGTTAGTTAGAAAAGGACGTCAGACTTCTGAAAAGAAATCAACAGCACCGGCACTTCAGAAAGGATACAACTCTCTGCAGAAACGTGCTACGAATGTATCTGCACCACAGAAAAGGGGTGTATGTACAGCTGTTAAGACAGCTACACCAAAGAAGCCTAACTCAGCTCTGAGAAAAATCGCCAGAGTTCGTCTCTCTAATGGAATCGAAGTAACGAGCTATATCCCGGGTGAAGGACATAACCTGCAGGAGCATAGTGTTGTTCTGATCCGTGGAGGAAGAGTTAAGGACCTGCCAGGTACAAGATACCATATCGTAAGAGGTACACTTGATACAGCAGGTGTTGCTAAGAGAAGACAGGCTCGTTCTAAATACGGCGCTAAGAGACCAAAAGACGCAAAATAAAAGCGGCTTTTAAAGGTTTGTCTAATTAGCAGATTATGTAACTAAACAGTTAAATCGTATCACAAACAGAACTATGATTATCGAATCTTATTGAACATTAGCAGTTCAATAAGTAAAGGTTGCGGATTTATGCAGGCGCTTATTGTCATTCAAAAGATGAAGCGCTGACTTTTATAGACAGGTCCCGCGGCCACGAGCACATGAAGTGCGATTTCCATAGAAAGACACATGTGAGTACCGATGAATTAATCCCGGCAGAGACCGGAAATAATGATTAAGGAGGGAAGGACCGTGCCACGTAAAGGACATACTCAAAAAAGAGATGTATTAGCGGATCCAATATACAACAATAAGGTTGTTACCAAGCTTATCAACAACATTATGTTAGATGGTAAGAAGGGTGTAGCACAGAAGATTGTATACGGAGCGTTTGAGAGAGTTGAGGCAAAGGCTGATAAGCCGGCTATCGAGGTTTTCGAGGAAGCAATGAACAATATCATGCCGGTTCTCGAAGTAAAGGCAAGACGTATCGGTGGTGCAACTTATCAGGTGCCGATCGAAGTAAGAGCAGACAGAAGACAGGCTCTTGCACTTCGCTGGTTAACAACCTATTCTCGTAACAGAGGCGAGAAGACAATGGAAGAAAGGCTTGCAAATGAAATTTTGGATGCAGCCAACAACACTGGTTCATCAGTGAAGAAGAAAGAAGATATGCATAAGATGGCAGAGGCAAATAAAGCATTTGCTCACTACCGTTTTTAATTAGGAGGAAAAAATCTTGGCTGGAAGAGAATATCCACTAGAAAGGACCAGGAATATAGGGATTATGGCTCATATCGATGCTGGTAAGACAACATTGACAGAGCGTATCCTGTATTATACTGGTGTAAACTATAAGATAGGTGATACTCACGAGGGTACTGCGACCATGGACTGGATGGAGCAGGAACAGGAGAGAGGTATCACAATTACTTCAGCTGCTACAACATGTCACTGGACTTTGGAAGAAAAGACGAAGCCAAAGCCGGGTGCCCTGGAACATCGAATTAACATCATCGATACACCGGGACACGTTGACTTTACCGTAGAAGTTGAACGTTCACTTCGTGTGCTGGATGGAGCCGTAGGTGTATTCTGTGCTAAGGGCGGTGTTGAGCCTCAGTCAGAAAACGTATGGCGTCAGGCTGACACATACAATGTACCGAGAATGGCGTTCATCAATAAGATGGACATTCTGGGAGCTGATTTTTACAATGCTGTAGAGCAGATCAAGAACAGACTTGGTAAAAATGCAATTTGTCTTCAGCTGCCAATCGGTAAAGAAGATGAATTCAAAGGAATCATCGACTTAATGGAGATGCAGGCTTATATCTATAATGATGAAAAAGGCGAAGACATTTCTGTAGTAGAGATTCCGGACGATATGAAAGACGACGCAGAACTGTACCGTACAGAATTAGTCGAGAAGATCTGCGAATTAGACGACGATCTGATGCTGGAATACCTGGAGGGCGAAGAACCTTCTGTTGAAGCACTGAAGGCTGCCCTGAGAAAGGGAACCTGCGAGTGTACAGCTGTTCCGGTATGCTGCGGTACAGCATACAGAAACAAAGGTGTCCAGAAGTTATTGGATGCAGTGATCGAATATATGCCGGCGCCGACAGATATCCCGCCAATCGAAGGTGTGGATGCGGACGGAAACAACGTGGTGAGACATTCATCTGATGAAGAACCATTCTCAGCACTGGCATTTAAGATTATGACAGACCCGTTTGTAGGTAAGCTTGCTTACTTCAGAGTATACTCCGGTTCTATAAACTCCGGTTCTTACGTGCTGAACGCAACAAAAGGCAAAAAAGAACGTGTTGGACGTATCCTTCAGATGCATGCCAATAAGAGAGCAGAACTGGATAAAGTATATGCAGGAGACATCGCAGCTGCTATCGGATTCAAGTTCACAACAACAGGGGATACAATCTGTAACGAACAGCATCCGGTTATCCTGGAGTCTATGGAATTCCCAGAGCCGGTTATCGAGCTCGCAATAGAGCCGAAGACAAAGGCTTCTCAGGGCAAACTTGGAGAATCCCTTGCAAAACTTGCGGAGGAAGACCCGACATTCCGTGCACACACAGATAAAGAGACAGGACAGACAATCATCGCAGGTATGGGTGAGCTTCATCTGGAGATCATCGTAGACAGACTTCTGCGTGAATTCAAGGTAGAGGCTAACGTAGGCGCGCCGCAGGTTGCTTACAAAGAGTCCTTCACAAAACCTGTTGATGTAGACAGCAAGTATGCAAAACAGTCAGGTGGACGTGGACAGTATGGACACTGTAAAGTTAAATTTGAGCCAATGGATGTCAATGGAGAAGAGATTTACAAGTTCGACTCCAGCGTAGTCGGCGGATCGATTCCAAAAGAATATATTCCGGCTGTAGGCCAGGGTATCGAAGAAGCTATGAAATCCGGTATCCTCGGAGGATTCCCGGTTGTTGGTGTTCATGCGACTGTATATGATGGTTCTTACCATGAAGTCGATTCAAGTGAAATGGCATTCCACATTGCCGGCTCTCTCGCATTTAAAGATGCCATGAGAAAATCATCACCTGTACTTCTTGAGCCAATCATGAAAGTAGAAGTCACAATGCCTGAAGAATATATGGGAGATATCATCGGTGATATTAACTCCCGCCGTGGACGTATTGAAGGTATGGATGATCTGGGCGGCGGTAAAATTGTCCGCGCATTCGTGCCATTGTCCGAGATGTTTGGCTATTCCACAGACCTCCGTTCCAGAACACAGGGACGCGGAAACTACTCCATGTTCTTCGAGAGCTACGAGCCAGTTCCGAAGTCTGTACAGGAAAAAGTGTTATCCAATAAAAATGCCTAAATATCAGAAAAAGGCTTGAAAAACCCGGCCTTTTGAAATATAATCAGAATTAGCCGAGTAAAAGCGAAAACCAATAAAATGCCCGAAAATGGGCTATATATTAAGGAGGATTATTCAAAATGGCAAAAGCTAAATTTGAAAGAACAAAACCACATGCTAATATTGGTACCATTGGACACGTTGACCATGGTAAAACAACATTAACAGCTGCTATTACAAAGACACTTTCTCAGAGAGTTGCTGGTAACGCAGCAGTTGATTTCGAAAACATTGATAAAGCTCCAGAGGAAAGAGAACGTGGTATCACAATCTCTACAGCTCACGTTGAGTATGAGACAGACAAACGTCACTATGCACACGTTGACTGCCCAGGACATGCTGACTATGTAAAGAACATGATCACAGGTGCTGCTCAGATGGACGGAGCTATCCTTGTTGTAGCTGCTACTGACGGTGTTATGGCTCAGACAAAAGAGCATATCCTTCTGTCCCGTCAGGTAGGTGTACCTTATATCGTAGTATTCATGAACAAATGCGATATGGTAGACGATGAAGAGCTTCTTGAATTAGTAGAGATGGAAATCCGTGAACTTCTTGACGAGTATGAGTTCCCGGGAGATGATACACCGATCATCCAGGGATCAGCTCTGAAAGCTCTTGAAGATCCATCAGGAGAATGGGGAGACAAGATCATGGAACTTATGGACGCAGTTGACAGCTGGGTTCCAGATCCGCAGCGTGATACAGACAAGCCATTCCTGATGCCGGTAGAGGACGTATTCTCTATCACAGGACGTGGTACAGTTGCTACAGGTAGAGTAGAGCGTGGTACACTTCATGTATCTGATGAAGTTGAAATTATCGGTATCCACGAAGACATCAAGAAGACTGTAGTAACAGGTATCGAGATGTTCCGTAAACTGCTTGATGAAGCTCAGGCTGGTGATAACATCGGAGCTCTGCTTCGTGGTGTTCAGAGAACTGAAATCGAAAGAGGACAGGTTCTGATCAAACCAGGTACAGTACAGTGCCACAAGAAATTTACAGCTCAGGTATACGTTCTGACAAAAGATGAAGGTGGACGTCATACACCATTCTTCAACAACTACAGACCACAGTTCTATTTCAGAACAACAGACGTAACAGGTGTTTGCGATCTGCCGGATGGCGTTGAGATGTGCATGCCTGGAGATAACGTAGAGATGACAATCGAACTGATTCACCCAGTAGCTATGGAAGAGGGTCTTGGATTCGCTATCCGTGAAGGTGGACGTACAGTTGGATCAGGAAAAGTTGCTAAGATCCTTGATTAATCATTGATTTTATAGCATTGAATCATAATAAAAAACCGCAATCCTTGAGTTTTCAAGGACTGCGGTTTTTTTCATAATATACAAATCAATTCTAGAACCGATAGATCAACACATAACAATGATCTTTCTCGGCGTAGTCTGAGGCGGAATACTCCGTGTAGTGACGCTGTAGAACACAATCAGGTTCCGTCCGCCGATGGTACAGTTAAAACGCTGCCCATTCCCCGTTACAACATTCGTTGAAGGCCCAATATTTAACTGCAGAGACTGATCAGCCGCCAGCAGATTCCGGTCAAAGAACCCATAAGCAATCTGTTCGTTGCGCATGGCCAGGCTGATTACAGCAGCCCTGTACTGCGGAGGGTAGATGAGCGGTACAGGCTGATTCGGATCATAGAATGCTGTGACACGCATGCCTGGCAGTAAAAAAGTATTGTTCACAATGTAAGTGTCAGGAGAGGATACAAAGTTAACAGGACCATTATTTGTCATCAGGCTGATGAGCTGGGAACAGCATTCTCCGGAAAAGGGTGTGATGTTTCGGATCATACCGGTGATTGGAGTATAAATTGTATTAGCCATAAATAAAAACTCCTTTTTTATTAGTATATGCAGAAATATCTTTATTGCAATTTTACTTATCAACAGCAGTTCAAGCAATTGTATAGGCGAGAGATGCCGTCAGTTATTGATGCTGCGTTAGGCGGAACTATATGCAATTGTGTGACTGCTCCGTGACAAAGGGGGGATACGCCTGTTCTGGCTACTTATTTAGTATGGAAATATTAGCCTCTTCATGTTATACTTATCCATAAGGGATTTATCTTAACAGCAAATAAGACAAGTTTATCTTGGCAGGAGTCCAATCTCCTTCTAAGATAAAGCCGCCGGCGGGGGGGGGGGGCAGAGGATTTATGTCATGCGGAGTATGACACGCGCCTCGCCGCAAGTATGCCAAGGCTTACTAGAATAAGTATGTGGGAAAGGAAGCGTTTTTGTACAGGGGGGTTCCTGGGTTACAAAGGCACAGGGCAAATGGAATGAAAGCAAAATGGAAGTATGCTCTTCTTGGTTTTTTTCTTGCCATGGATCTTCTAATTGTGTTTGTGTTACGTTCGGTTTATAGTTCACAGTCTTATGGTCAGTTAATTAACTATGTCGGTATTGTCCGCGGTGCTACCCAGCGTCTCGTGAAGCTGGAAATGAACAATCAGCCCAGCGATAGTTTGATTACATACCTGGATGACATTATGGACAATCTGAGCGCGGGCAAAGGCAAATATGATCTGATCCTTCCTGACGATAAAGAATACAGGGCATGCCTGGGGGAACTGGTAACCGAATGGGCAGGCCTGAAAGAAGATATCTATAATTACCGGGGCGGGTATACGGATAGAAATGTGCTGCTTGAAAACAGTGAAATTTATTTTAATCAGGCGAACGAAACGGTGTTTGCAGCGGAGGCATATTCTAAACACCGTACAACGAACCTTCTTCGGATGACCGTTGTGTTGATTATCTGTATTTTTCTTATCTGGCTTCTGATTTTCTGGTTCAGCCTTAGAAAGATGCTGAATCTGGAACATGTGAATAAAAGCCTGGAGGATAAAGCGGGACGGGACATCCTGACTAATGTCTATACAGTGGATAAATTTAAAAAGGCTGCACAGGAGCTTCTGGATGAGAACAGCGGGCTGAAATACGCTGTTTTTTATGTGGATTTTGCAGATTTTAAGTATATAAATGATGTATTCGGCTATGAATGGGGAGACCGTATACTGAAAGAGTATGGCACGATACTGGAAAAAGACCTGGATGAAAAAGAGGTAGTCGGTCGTGTCAATGCCGATAATTTTGTGATTCTAAGACACTATGAGACCAAAAAGGATGTACTGAACCGCCAAAAAGAGGTTGATAAAAAGATTACAGATTATATGCGTGATTCCGGAAACAGACATATCCTTTCCGTCTGCTGCGGGCTTTGCTGTATTGAGGATGTAATTGAGAGCCTGAAAATAGAAGGCCTGATGGATCGGGCAAATTTTGCAAGAAAGGCTGTTAAGACGGGGAAGTTTGACAGATACCGCTTTTATAATGAGAGCATACGCCGGCAGCTGTTCTTCGAAAAAGATATTGAAAGCTGTATGGGAAGTGCGCTTGAGAACAAAGAATTTAAAGTATACTATCAGCCGAAAGTGGATCTGAAGACAAACCAGATCGCCTGTTCAGAGGCGCTGGCACGCTGGCAGAAGGCGGATGGCACAGTCATTTCACCCAATGAGTTTATCCCTGTTTTTGAAAAAAATTACACAATACCTCTTCTGGACAGATATATCTTTGAGGAAGTCTGCAGGTGGCTGAGGCATCTGCTGGATGAAGGACTACAGGCGCTTCCGGTCTCGGTTAATGTATCCCGCCTCCAGTTCTATAACAGCGATTTTGTAAGCAGCTACACAGAGATACGGGATAAATATAACATCCCCCCAGCCTTCTGGAGATCGAGTTTACGGAGACTATTCTGTTTGATAACTGGGATGAGCTGAGTAAGATTGTTGAGGATCTTCACAGCGCCGGGTTCTCCAGTTCCATCGATGATTTTGGAAAAGGATATTCTTCACTTAGTATGGTGCAGAATTTGAACGTTGACGTCCTGAAAATAGATGCTGCTTTTTTTCCGAATATTACGTCTAAAGAAAAGGACAGGCTCCTTGTAGAAGGGATGATTAAGCTGGTAAAGCAGTTTGGAGTAGTAACAGTGGCTGAGGGAATCGAGACGGAGGAACAGATAGAAGTACTGCGCGGCATTGGCTGTGATATGATACAGGGATATGTCTTCTACAGGCCGATGCCGGAACAAGATTACGAAAGCCTGCTTTTTGAGAAGAACAGCGATAAGACAGATGCGGCAAAAAGAACTGCTCAGGAGAACGCGGTAAAGAACGGGGTGCAGCATGAGGGAAAAGAGTGCGGACAAATCATCGCAGATCCGGGAGTGTATTATCAGGATAATGGAGAATTTGGATGAAAGGGTTAGGTACAATTGTTAATGTTGCAGCTGTGATTGCGGGCAGCGGGATTGGTTTACTAATTAAGAACGGATTAAGGCAGCGCTTTCAGGATATCCTGATGCAGGCATGCGGTGTTGCAACTATTTTTATTGGAATAGGCGGGGCACTTACCGGGCTGCTCAAAATTACCCCGCAAGGGGTGCTGGAGACGCAGAATACCATGCTCCTTGTATTTTCACTGGTACTTGGAAGCCTTCTGGGAGAAGCGTTGAATATAGAACTGCATATGGAACATCTGGGAGATACGCTCAAAGCCCTTGTAAATGCTAAAAAGGACACCCAGTTTGTGAACGGATTTGTTACGGCTACGCTGGTTATTTGTATCGGTGCGATGGCAATCGTAGGCTCTATACAGGATGGACTGACAGGCGACTATACGATGCTCCTGGCTAAATCGCTTCTGGATTTTGTGATTGTGATGGTATTTGCATCTACATTAGGAATTGGAGTAATGTTTGCTGCGATTCCTCTGGGGGTCTATCAGGGAGGAATTACCCTGGGGGCTTCATTGATATCGGGTTACATGAATGAGACACTGATTTCGAATCTGTCCTGCATAGGTTCCGTCCTTATATTTTGTGTTGGCGTGAATCTGGCATTTAAGAAGATGATCAAGGTGGGGAACATGCTCCCCGCTATATTGGTGCCTATCGCATATAACTTTCTTTCATTTCTGCATTAAGTTTAAACCAGTGTTGGTACCAGATAAAGATATGGACTTCTGGCAGGTGTATATACCGGCCGGGGGTCCATATGCTTTCCTGGCTCTTATGGAAAAAGCATGGAAAACACTGGATTTTATAGGGTTCTATTATTGTAACCCCGCAAAAGATGAGTTATAATCAAAGCAAATGAAATTATTATGATACCAATGAAACCGAGGTCTAGAGAGATGCCAAATGTAACGATCAACGATATAGCCCGATGTGCAGGTGTATCTAAAGCAACTGTGTCACGTGTACTGAATCATCCGGACGTAGTTGATGAGAAAACAAGGAAAACTGTCCAGCGGGTGATGGAGGAGCAAAATTACCGGCCTTCCGTGACAGCGAGAAATCTGTCGAACAGGAAATCCAGTACAATTGGAGTGATACTGCCGCAGGTGGACAATATGTTTTTTGGCGAAATGCTCCGGGGCATGATACACGTTGCAGATAAAAATGAACTGACCATCATGTGCTTTAATTCGGATGACAGCAAGAAAAAGGATCTGCAGACACTGGAAATTCTGGCCGGACACAGAGTGCGGGGACTGATCTATGTACCCGCAGTATCTTATGAGGAAAAGAACGAGCGAAAACTGCTGAACCGTTACCTGCGTACGCTGGATGCGCCGGTGGTCATTGCAGACCGGAACATCGATCTGCCGGTGGACGGTGTGTTCTTTGACGACAACGCGGCCATGTACGAGGCAACCTGTGCGGTGATCGAGGCAGGACATACCAGGATTGCAATCATTAACGGGACGCAGGAACGGGTGCTGGGCAGGCAGCGCCAGAGCGGATTCGAGAGGGCGGTGGAAGAGGCTGGATTAACCATACCGGAGGAATATATTATGCTCGGGGATTATAGTATACAGAGCGCTTATATGATGACAAAAGAGATGATGAAGCTTCCGGTTCAGCCGACGGCAGTAATTACCTGCAATAATGATACTACAAAGGGATTTCTGGAGGCGGTGTATGAGAGCGGCAGGTCAATACCTTTAGATTACAAGAACGTATCCCTCGATAAGATGGAGATGCTGAATATTCTGGGAATTCCCTACAATTACATAGAGCGTGATGCATACCAGATGGGGCAGAAAGCCATGGAACAGCTGATTAACCGCATAGCATTTCCAGACAGGGCTTACCGGCATATTATTATTGAATCCCCATTTGTGAAGCAGAGCCTTTAAAAAAGATAAAATGAACCATCAGAGACGGTTTGTGCAGATTACACAATGTAAAATAAAATGCATAGCCGTATGCTGATGGTTTTTTGTATGTTTTTATGAAATTAGAAAATAAAAAGCCAGTTCATTGACAAATGGAGTGGAAAGGAGTTATATTTAAAACATCTTGTAACCGGTTACAGCGAAATAGAGTGTACAAATTTTTGTTTAATACCTTAAATATAGGGGTTTTATTGCCAGTTATAACTAATATTAATAAAGCGGTTACATAAAATATCGATTATAGCAGGAGGAATTGTCTTGAAAATTATTATGGGTGCCGATCCGGCAGGTTTTGAACTAAAGAATGCGATCAAAGCAGATTTGCTAAAGAAAGGCTACGATATTACTGATATAGATCCGGAGACTCCCGTGTTGTTCCAGGAAGCGGCAGTTGCGGTGGCACAGGGCGTTCAGAGCCGGGAGTACGACAGGGGCATTGCGATATGCGGTACGGGCATGGGTGTCAGCATTATATGCAACAAGCACAGAGGCGTCTATGCAGCCTTGTGTGAAAGCCTGTATCAGGCCCGGAGGGCCAAAGCGGTGAATAATACGAATGTATTGTGCATGGGCGGTTTTATCATAGGCAATGAAATGGGGATCGAGATGGCTAACGCCTGGCTGGAAGCAGAGCACATGTCAGGCCTCACACCGGAGATGGCCAGAATTGTGGAAAAGGAATATGATCAGCTGGTAGAATTTGAAAAAACGGTATATTCAGATGAGGAGGGGCAGCAATGAAGAAGATATCACCATCCATGATGTGTGTGGAAATTGACAAACTGAATGATTATTTGAAAATATTTGAAGAAGAAAAAATAGAATATCTCCATATTGATATTATGGATGGTGAATATGTGCCCAATTATACGCTGGGGACGGATTATGTACGGCAGCTTCGAAAGACAACCGATATACCGCTGGATGTACATCTTATGATAAACAATCCGGAAAGGAAGATTACGTGGTTTGATTTCCAGGAGGGAGAGTATGTCTCCGTCCACGCTGAGAGCACGCAGCATCTGCAGAAGGCGCTTCAGGCCATCAGGGCTACGGGCGCAAAACCAATGGTTGCGATTAATCCCTCTACCAGAGTGGAGGAACTTCAGTACGTCCTGGATGACATGGACGGTCTTCTTGTTATGACCGTAAATCCGGGTTTTGCCGGACAAAAGGCGATTCCGCAGACTATCCAGAAGATTGAAGACTGCAGAAACTATCTTGACGAGCGGGGATATCAGCATATAGAGATTGAGGTTGATGGAAACGTGAGTTATGAGCTGGCCGGGGAAATGTCGAAAAAACATGCGGATATCTTTGTGGCCGGATCTTCCAGCTTCATGAATGGGATTGATGGAATGCGGGAGGGGATTCAGCTTATGCGGCGGGTTATTGCGGTCAGTTGAAGCGCATAAGGGACGCCGCTTGAACCGAATACAGGGCTGGCTTAAAACGGGACAGGACTGTAAGCTGGAGTAAAGGAAAAGAGACGAAAAAACGGGACAACCTGGGCACATCACCCGAAGCCTGATGGCTTCGCGCGCTGGACCCAGGAAAACTTGTAATTCGGAATTACAAGTTTTGTCCCGGTTTTTCGTCTCTTTTCCTTAACTCCAGCTTACAGTCCTTTTACGTTTTAAGCCAGCCCTGTATTCGGTTCAAGCGGCTGGTGCATCATGGCGGGGATATGGCCGCAAATGGAGGGAACGCGGAACGGGGGCGGCGGATGGAGTTGGATGTGACGGGAGAGGATTGGGGAAAGAAAAAAGACATTTTTCGACTTACTTTTCAGAAACCGCTTTCTTTTTGGGGAAATATGGGGGAGGATGTCGAAATATGAAGGAGAATGGGAAGGCAAAAATATGTCGATAATTTTGTGGAATATATACAAAAATGCGATGTTAAAAACATTAAAAACGACGAAAGTATGAGGGATATGTGATGAGGGGTTGACGAGTGGGAGGTTGTGTGTAATAATGATTTTACTGAAACCGGTTACAAACATTCAGCGGGGGAAATGAAATATGCCTAAAGAATTTACGATCAATGACATTGCAAAAGAGGCGGGCGTTTCGAAGGCGACAGTGTCGCGGGTGTTGAATGAATCAGCTTCCGTTAAGACGGAAACGAAGGAACGGGTTCTGGAGATTATGGAGAAGCGCCATTTTTCTCCTTCGGCTACGGCCCGGAACCTGTCGAGGCAGAGCTCGAATACGATCGGTGTGATAGTACCGGAGGTTGATAACCCTTTTTTCGGGGAGATGCTCAGGGGGATTACGGAGATCGCAGACAAGTATAATTATACTTTAATCTGCTGCAACTCAGATGACAGCGCGGACAAGGACAAGAAAGCGCTGCTGATGCTGAAGGAGCACAGAGTGAGAGGGCTGCTTTACACACCGGCGGTTGATTATACAACCAAGGAACAGCAGAGGGAGATCAACAAGCATTTGAAAGATCTGAACGCCCCAATCGTGATTATGGACCGACAGACAGATAGTCTGGAGGAGTATGACGGAGTTTTTTTTGATGATGAGAAGGGCCTGTATGAGGCCACGATGGCTTTGATCAGGGCAGGGCACACGAAGATCGGCCTTCTGAATGCGACGATGGACAGAGTATTGGCCAGGGTTCGCTACAAAGGTTATGAAAGAGCCATCCATGATGCAGGTATTCCTCTTGAGAGGCGGTACATATTTGAAGGGGATTACCGGATGACGAAAGCATATAAGCTTTCCAAAAAGCTTCTTTCTATGGAGGACCGCCCCACGGCAGTTTTAACCTGTAACAACAGAACCAGCCTCGGCTTTTTGAAAGCACTCTACGAGAGGGACGAGCGTTTGTCAAGAGATATTGCCTGTATCGGGCTGGACAGAATTGAGGCATTCGATGTGATTCACAACAAGTTCAACTATATTGAGCGGGATGCCAACCAGATGGGACGCCAGGCAATACGGCTGCTGAATGACAGGATCGCATATCCCGAAAGGCCGTTGAAGCAGATCATACTGACACCGGTCTTAAGGATTCAGGAATTATGAGAATGGAGGTTTATATGGAAGACAGATTTAAAGAATTATCGGCTATGGCGATGAAAGAACTGACAGAAGTATTTGACAGAATGGATGATTCCAATGTAAGAGATCTTCTGGAACTCATAAAGAAAACAGACAGGATATTCCTGCTGGCAGCAGGAAGGGAAGGGCTGTCTACCCGGTCCTTTGCCATGAGGCTGATGCATCTTGGCAAGCAGTCTTACTGGATCTGGGATGACACCACACCGTCCATCGGAGAGGGAGACCTGATGATTTGTGCATGCGGCTCCGCGAATGTGGGTCATGAGAATTATATAGCAAAGATGGCGAAAGACAACGGCGCCGAGCTGGCGCTGATAACGCCGTCAAATGAAGGTTATCTCTTATCCATAGCAGACCTGACAGTAAATGTACCGGCAGCGGCTTATAAAGCCACCGGGGATTTTGTTCCTACAGAGCAGCTGATGGGAAATCTCTTTGAGCAGGCACTCTTTATTCTCTACGATGTGCTGGTTATGATGTTGAGAGAAGAGATGGGAATCAGCAAAGAAGAGATGGTCAGCAGACACCGGAATGTAGAATAATGTCTGCAGCAACAATGCCCGTAATGGGCCATGCGAAAGCATGGAGCGATCACATAAATTTTTTCAAAAAAGGAGGAAAAATGTTATGAAAAATCTCAAGAAATTTGTCGCAATCATGGCAGCGGCAGCAATGACACTCTCAATGGTGGCATGCAGCAGCGAAAAAACCACCACGTCCTCAGACACAAAGAAGGAAACGAAAGAGACCACAACGGAAGACAAAGGAAGCAGTACTGATTTGTTTGATATTGCAAATTACAAGTCTGACAAAGACAAGTCTGAATGGACAATCGCAGTTGTAACAAAGGATAACACAGCAAACTGGTTCAAACGGATGGAAATCGGTGTTAACGAATTTGGTGAAGAGACCGGAATCAACGTAATCCAGAAAGGACCGGCTAACGCAGATGCAGCTTCTCAGGTACAGGTTATTGACGATTTGATCAACCAGGGCGTTGACGCACTTTGCGTAGTGCCGATCGACCCGGGCGCAATTGAAGCATCCCTGAAGAACGCTATGGAGCAGGGCATTGTAGTTATCACACACGAAGCTTCCAACCAGAAGAATACATTATTCGATACCGAAGCATTTACAGCTGATGATTTCGGTGCAGCAATCATGGATGCTCTTGCAAAAGACATGGGTGAAAAAGGCAAATATGCTATGATGGTTGCTTACACAACATCTACAACTCATATGGAATATGCAAATGCGCAGTACAAACGCCAGCAGGAAGCATATCCGGACATGGAACTGATCAATGACGGCGCAATCCCATCAGCAGAATCAGAAGAATCCATTGATACATCCTATGAAAGAGCAAAAGAAATCCTGAAAGCGAATCCGGATCTGAAAGGCTTCACAGGTGTTGCATCTACAGACTGCCCAGGTATCGCTAAGGCTGTAGAGGAACTCGGACTGGACGTTAAGGTTGTTGGCGTAGGTACACCAAACGAATTTAAGCCATACGTAGAATCAGGCACAATCTCCACAATCAAACTGTGGGATCCAAAAGACTCTGGTTACGTTATGTGTAAAGTTGCTTCTATGATTCTTGCAGGCGAGGAAGTAGGAGACGGAAGCGACCTTGGAATCGACGGATACAACAAGATCACTTTGGTTGAAGGCGACAACAGATGCCTCATCGGACAGGCTGACCTTACAATTACAAAAGACAACATTAACGACTACGATTTCTAAATTTTATCAATGGAAATCAGACTTGCCGGACGGCAGCTGAAGGTAAGTGAGTTTTGGAAAAACAGTAATAATCGCACATCTTACATCCGTGTGGGATGTGCGGTTTTTTTCCAGACTGGGGTAACGTAAGTGAAAAGTGGTGGATTATTTACGTTACCCCAGTGAGGACAGAAAGGCAAGGTGACATGATGGGAAGTGAAAATATCCTTTGTGTAAAAGGAATTAAGAAATCATTTGGCGGTGTCCATGCTCTCAAAGGTGTGGATCTGACAATTAAGCGGGGGGAAACGCATTGTCTGGCAGGTGAAAATGGATGTGGAAAATCTACCATTATCAAGGTCATTTCCGGGTTCTACAAACCGGACGCAGGTTCTATAGAAGTGGATGGAAAGGGCTTTCCGATCATGACACCTGCAGAGGCTATCAAGGCCGGAATCCAGGTTATCTACCAGGATTTTTCAATCTTCCCGAATCTGACAGTAATTGAAAATCTGGCATTTAACCAGGTACTGGCAAATAAGAAGAAGCTGGTCAACAAAAAGGAGTTCCGCAGGATTGCTGAAGAAGCAGTCCAAAAAATTAATTTTGATGTGGATCTGGACGCGCTGGTTGAGACGCTTCCGGTTGCCGATAAACAGCTGATTGCAATCTCAAGAGCACTGCTCGATAATGCAAAACTGATTATCATGGATGAGCCCACAACCGCTCTGACTAAGAAGGAAGTGACCCGGCTCTTTGAGATTATTACAGACTTGAAAAAGAATGGGGTTACAATCCTCTTTGTATCCCATAAGCTGGATGAAGTGTTTGAGATCTCCGACAGCATTACAATCCTCAGAAATGGCGAAAATGTCATCAGCTGTCCTACCAAAGAAATGACAGAGGAAAAGTTTGCTTACTACATGACGGGACGCCATTTTGATACACAGGTTGTAAAAGAAGTAAATGAAAACAAGTACGGCGACGTGGTTATGGAAGCAAGAAACCTTACCGCTCCCGGATTTGAAAATGTAAGCTTCGAACTGCATCAGGGAGAGATCCTGGGCGTCACAGGGCAGTTGGGATCCGGACGTACGGAACTGTCTCTGGCATTATTTGGAATGCTCAAGCCAACCGGCGGACAGCTGCTGGTGGATGGAAAAGAAGTGCATATCAAGAGTGTATCAGCAGCCCAGAAACTGGGTATCGCCCTGGTTCCTGAGGACCGTCTGACAGAAGGGCTCTTCCTTCCCCAGTCGATTATCCGGAATATCACGGTCAGCAAGATGGACCAGCTGGCTAATAAAGCCGGCATTCTGAGCAGCAAAAAGGTTGAGGAAGAATCCGCGAAATGGGTGAAGGATATCGGGGTTGCCACTAAAAATCACGAATTCCCGGTTCAGACACTCTCAGGAGGAAACCAGCAGAAGGTCGTACTCGGCAGATGGCTTGCGAACCACCCGAAAGTATTAATTCTGAATGGACCTACAGTAGGCGTGGATATCGGCGCCAAATATGATATCCATAAACTGCTGAGAGAACTGGCTGCGAGCGGTATGGCAATTATCGTTGTATCCGATGACGCGTCAGAAGTAATTGCAACCTGTGACAGGGCGCTGGTCATGCAGGCGGGACATGTGACAGGCAATCTGTCGGCTGACGACCTGAATGCGGGCACGCTTGCACAGGCTACGGTCTAGGGAAGGGGTGAAGTGCAAATGAATAAATTTTTCAAGAGGTTGATTAAGCAGACAGAATTTTATGTGTTTTTAATCATTGTAGTTCTGTCACTTGTAATACAGGCGAGATCCGGATTGTTTTTCGCTAACAATAATATTGTAGACCTGCTCCGTTCCATGATAGTTCCTTCTATCTACGCAATCTGTGCACTGCTGGCTTTTGTCAGCACTGGTCCGGATGTATCCTTTCCGCTGATTGCGGCGTTGAGCAGTTACCTGGCTCTGACCGTAACGAACAGTCTGGGGCTGGATGGAGCACCGTGGATCATTACATTTATTATCGGCATTGTATTTGGATGTATCATGGGAGCGCTCAACGGAATCATAATTGTAAAGTATAAATTTCCAAGTCTGATCGTAACACTGGGTACCAGCTCCATTTTCAGTGGAATCCTGCTGGGGGCTTTCGAGGCAGAGAGAATGGACCTTCCGGCGAATCTTGCAGCATTTGGAAAAGCGTCATTATTAACAGTTAAGAATGCAAAAAGCGGGCTGGGTTCTACACTGCCGATGACATTTGTCATTATGATTGTTATTTACATCATTGCCTACCTGATTCTGAATAAAACAGTTGTGGGCCGCGGTGTGTATGCGATCGGCGGTGATGAAGTATCCGCAGAGAGAGCCGGATTTAACGTGAAGGGAATCCGTTTCGGAATCTTTGTAGTAAACGGCGGTATTGCTGCAGTGGCAGGACTCTGTTATGCAGTCATGTCCATGAGATATCTGCCTACTGAGTATGCGGGCGGTGAGATGATCGTTATTGCGGCCATCATCCTGGGCGGCACGAGAATGACGGGCGGTATCGGAACCCTGAAGGGATGCCTGCTCGGAACACTGCTTCTGACGATGGTATCAAACAGTCTGATTCTTCTTGGAATCTCTGTTTACTGGCAGAAGGTATTTATTGGAGCCATTATTATCATAGGTACGGCAATCTCTGCGATTCAGAGCCATGCCGGCGCCAAGGTAAAGACCAGGTTAAAGAAGGAGGCGGCATAATATGAAAAAAATGGACAGTAACATCAAACGTTTATTAATAATACTTGTTGCTTTCATCGTGATAGCCTGTGTTACAAAGCCAAGTGAGTTTATCAAGATCGGGAACTTCCAGACCATGGCAAAACAGCTTTCCGAGTATGGACTGATGGCAATCGGTGTAGGGATCTGTATGATTTCCGGCGGAATCGATTTGTCTACCGTATATATCGCAAATCTCTGCGGTATCCTCGCAGGTCTGATGATGCAGGAGAACGGAAGTATTGCAGTTGCAATCCTTGTTGCTCTGATTGTGGGTATGATCTGCGGCGCATTCAATGGATTCCTTGTATCTTACCTGAAGATCCCTGCGATGCTGGCTACGCTGGGAACCTACCAGCTGTTCATGGGAATTGCGATCATATCCTCCGGCGGCAGTACGGTAAGCGGAATTCCGGAAGCATTTACCGGCTTTGCCACGACAGCGCTGTTTGGTTATATACCGCTCTCCTTTGTAGTATTCCTGATTCTGATTGCGGTGATGACCTTTATTATGAGCAAGACAAAATTCGGAACAAGGGTATACCTTGTGGGAACCAATGAAAAAGCGGCCAAATTTGCAGGTATCCACTGCAATGCCGTATTGATCCGCACCTATATGCTTTCTGGGCTGGTATCCGCAGTGGCAGGTCTTCTCAGCCTTGCAAGAATCAATTCTGCAAAAGCAGACTTCGGAAGCAGTTATACGATGCAGTGTATTCTGATCGCAGTGCTGGGAGGCGTGAATCCTAACGGCGGATTTGGAACGATTCCGGGAATCGCCATAGCGGTAGTCATACTGCAGATGATGTCCTCCTATTTGAATATGTTCCCAAGCATCAGCAATTACTACAGAGATTTAATCTGGGGCATAGCTCTGATTGGTGTTCTGATTATTAATTTCGTCCTTGACAGGAGAAGAACTCAGAAACTGAGTAAAATCAGCTGATAAATTCTGCGGGTGCCTCAAATGTATTTTGCAGTGAGGCCCCGCAGTTATCAGTTAAGGATTGAAAATAAAGTGAATCGGTCAGGAGGATGTTATGGAGAAACCGAAAATATTAGTTGTGGGCAGCATGAATATGGATCTTTTCGTGGAGGGGGCAAATTCCATACCGGGATTCGGGGAGTCCATTATGTGTGGTAATTATGGATATGCTACAGGCGGAAAGGGTTCCAACCAGGCCATCGCAGCAGCTCTTCAGGGAGCGGATGTTACGATGGTGGGACGGCTCGGCGAAGATACAAACGGGGAGTCCCTGAAAAACGAGCTGAAAAAAGCCGGAGTCCATACGGAGTATATTGTAACTGACAAAGAGAAGCAGACGGGACTTGCGCTGATGCTGCTGAATTCTGACGGCCGCTATGTTTCTTATGTAGCGCTGGGAGCGAATGGCAGCATATGCGCGGAAGATGTTAAGGCGGCTTTAGAGGCGGAAAAGTTCGATATGGTAATTATGCAGCTGGAGATGCCTCTGGAGACCGTATACCGTACATATGAACTGGCAAAGGAGCGGGACATTCCCGTGTTCCTGGATGCGGGGCCTGCGATGAGTATCCCTCTGGAGCGGCTGCAGGGGCTGTATATCTTATCCCCCAACGAGGCGGAGACAGAGGCGCTGACGGGGATAAGTCCCGATACGGAGGAAAGCGCCGTTGAAGCAGCAAAATGGCTGTATGATCAGGCGCGCCCCCAATATGTGATTCTAAAACTGGGATCCCGCGGGGCTTTACTCTATGACGGGAAATCAGCGGAACTGATTCCGTGCTTTAAAGTAAAAGCAGTCGATTCTACTGCTGCAGGTGATACATTCGGCGCGGCGCTGGCAATCCGCCTGTGCAAGGGCGACAGTATGAAGGACGCCATCCGTTTTGCGCATGCGGCTGCGGGGATCTGTGTATCCCGCATGGGGGCGCAGGTATCTATCCCTAAAGAGACAGAAGTGGCGGCATTTTTGGAGAAAGAAGGCGGTTCTCATGGAAAAGAAACAGTATAAAGAAATGCATGATGTGATCATAGAGGAGTGCGGACGCGCTCTGGATGCGATCGATGCTGATGATGTGCTCCGTTATATCGGGATGATCCAAAGCGCCGAAAAAGTATTTTTTGTTGGCGTGGGAAGGGTTCTGCTGTCATTGGAGGCTATGGCAAAACGATATGCCCATCTGGGGATACGGGCCGTAATCGTAGGTGAGATAACAGAGCCGGCTATTACACCGCGGGATGTTCTGGTGGTAGGTTCCGGGAGTGGAGAAACGCTGTTTCCAGCCGGAATCGCGAGAAAGGCAAAAGCGGCGGGGGCAAAGGTAATTCATATCGGAAGTAATCCGTCAAGCGGGCTTCGGGATGTTGCAGACCTGTTTCTGCGGATTCCGGTGGAGAGCAGGGCGAAGCTGGAGGATGAGATTCATTCCAGACAGCCGATGACGTCCCTGTTTGAGCAGGCTCTGCTGCTCTTCGGGGATACGACGGCGATGATGATGATCGAAGACAGAAAGATTGATCTGGACGGTCTCTGGGAATATCATGCCAATCTGGAATAACCGGATGGCAGCAAGAACGGTACAGTATAAAAATTATAATAGGAGGAACATACAATGAAAGGATTAATTAAACAGATAGCGATCTTAGTGGAAGATGTGGACAAGGCAATGCAGAATTACTGGGATATTCTTGGGATCGGACCATGGGATGTACGCCATTTCCGTCCGGAAACATGCCATGATTTCTATGTGAACGGTGAGCTTCAGACAGAAGGCTTTGATTTTATCTGTGCTGTCTGCTGGCATGAGGACATTGAACTAGAACTGATCCAGCCAATTGAAGGGCCGAATGTATATTGGGATACGCTGAAAAGAAAAGGTTCCTGCCTGCATCATTTCAAAGTGGTCATTCCGGATAATGATGAGCTGAAGGCTTATGTGGAAGAGCTGGAGGCAAAGGGAATGAAAGTAATGCAGACCGGTTGGATTGACAACGATGTCCATTATTATGTGGACTCAGAGGATAAGCTTGGGTTTATTCTGGAACTGGGCAATGGAGGAGCGATCGGAGAACCTGATTACCGTTATCCGGCAGAATAGTTTAGGTCTCAAAATAGTTTATTACCGTAAAGGAGCATTCATAATAACAGTTCAGGTCTGCCTGAACTGTTACCATTCATAAAAGGAGAAAAGCATGAAACTACAATTGGCACTGGACGATTTGACAATGGATGAGGCACTGGAGCTGACAACGAAGGTACAGGAGCATATTGACATCATAGAGATCGGAACTCCGTTTGTTTATCAGGAGGGGATGCGCGCGGTTCAGATATTTAAGGAGCGCTTTCCCGATAAAGAAGTGCTGGCGGATATGAAGATTATGGATGCCGGATATTACGAGGCAGAAGAGGCCCTGAAAGTGGGTGCAGACTATGTAACCGTTCTGGGCGTAACAGATAACCTGACAATTAAGGGATGCATTGACGCGGCGGAGCATTATGGTAAAGAGATTGTGGTGGATATGATCTGCGTTACGGATATGCCTAAGCGCATCCGTGAGCTGGAGGAACTGGGGGCACATGGAATGGCAGTGCATGTGGGCACAGACCAGCAGGCAGCGGGGCGCAAACCTATTGATGACCTGCGTGTCATGGCAAAGCACTGCGAGAAGGCAAAAATCTCTGTTGCCGGCGGCATCAGCCCTGAGACGACTCCGGAATATGCGGCTTTAAAGCCTGAGGTACTGATTGTGGGAAGCGGGATTGCACATGCGGCAGACCCGGCCGGCGCGGCAAAGGCGATTAAAGACAGTATGAAGGAGTGTGAATAGAATGGCAGAAGCAGTGATTTTGAAAAAAATTCTGGAAGAATTGATGGAAAATGCGAAACAGATCCGGCAGGAGGAACTGGAACAGTTTGCAGACAAGATTCAGGAAGGCAACCGCATATTTGTAGCGGGCGCAGGCCGTTCCGGGTTTGTGGCAAGGGCATTTTCCAACCGGCTGATGCACCTTGGGCTTACCGTTTACTTTGTAGGTGAACCTACTACACCTTCGATCCAGAAGGGGGATCTGCTGATGATCGTGTCCGGCTCAGGGGAAACCGGCAGCCTGAAGGTGATGGCAGAGAAAGCGAAAAAACAGGAGGCAATGGTTGCGGTAATCACTATTTTCCCGCAGGCATCTATCGGCAGTATGGCGGATGCGGTGATCCAGGTTCCTGGTGTGACACCGAAAAGTGAACTGGAGACCGCGACTACCTCTGTACAGCCTATGGGAAATGCATTCGAACAGACAACATGGCTGATTTGTGATAATATAATCATGATTTTGATGGAGCGTATGGGAAGGACCCAGGAAGAGATGTTCTCTTTGCACGCGAATCTGGAATAGGAATTACAGAACGGAATTATACCCTGCCCGGATGCAGGGCTGATGAAGCAGAACTGCTTTTATCAGCTTTGCATCCGGGCAGGGTGTATTTTATTTTACGCGATGCGACCGTCGCAGGCGCGAGATTCGTAAGCGAAACTCTATTTTATTGTGGATAACTTCCGGTTGTGTTAAACTGAATGTATAAAAGTACTTTTTATGGGAAGTTTTACAGAAGCGGAGGGATAGGTATGAAAACGTTGAAAGAACTGAGGGCAGTGATTCTGGTTTTGGGCGTATATTTGATATTCGGGTGTTATCTGTGGGCAGGGAATTATGCCAATATGCGGCTTGAGAGGACTTATGAAATTAAATACAGGTATATGATGATGGTTACTATGGTTATATTCTGGCTGGCGGCGGCCGCGGCAGTTGCCCTCCTGGGCGGGATTATGAAGAAACGGTTTCTTTGGGTGGAAATTGTCCTGATCGATATACCAGCGGTGCTGATGCTTTTGGCACAGGTCCTGTACTTTACAGTTCCGAATCTGCCAATGTTGGTGGGGGTATTTTCAGATAAACTTATGGTGCTGGGAGCGGTTCTTGCGGGGTGTGAGGCGGTGCGTTATGTACGCTACTTCAGAAACGGGCGCAGTCCGTATAAGCGAATTGTGTAACCCGCTTCAGACACGCTCAAGAGCGTAATAAAAAACAGGAAAGAAATACTGTGAAAAAGCAATCTGCAACTCCAGGTTGCGGCGATGTAAAGTGTATCTGGTGGCCCGAAAAAGGAGTGGATGGTATAGTAAGGCCAGAGCGGCATAATAAGACGAGGAGGCGAAGGATATGACTCTGGGCGAAAAAATACAGAAACACAGGAAAGAGAAGCGGATGTCCCAGGAAAATTTGGCGGCGCTGCTGGGGGTATCCCGGCAGGCCGTATCCAAATGGGAACTAAATGATACGATACCGGACACGGAGAATGTAATACAACTGGGGCGGATACTGGGAGTATCGCTGGATTATCTTCTGATACCGGAGAGGGAGTCACACGATGAATGCGGTAAAGCTGGCCCGGAAAAACCAGACAGGCCGGGAAAAAGAGGAAGAGCTTTAGCGGGATGGGGCATCTACCTGGCGCTTGTGATGATATTTCTCGTCATAATGTGGTGGAATTCTTCCTTTGGGGTAGGGTTGGCTAATGCAGTAAATATTACGGTTCTGGCGGTTTTTGTTTATATTGTGCGTCTTCTCATAAAAGCGTTGAAGAAGTATATACAAAAGTAAAGAGAATATTTATAATAGAAGTGTCGGGGCAATTGTAAGAGATAGATTGCTGCCGGCACTTAAATGATTGGAAAGGAGCGAGCGAATGAAGAAGATTGTGATACCGGACACGGATCTGGTATTATCCCCGATGGGGATGGGATGCGTGAATGCCGGCCTGAAGTGGGACGGCAAGGAAGCAGATTACATATTTGATGCTTTTTTGGATATGGGTGGCAATCTTTATGATACTGCGCGGGTGTATTCCGACTGGGTTTTACCTGAAATTGGGAGAAGTGAGCGGGTTCTGGGAGACTGGCTGAAGAGAAGCGGTAAGAGGAACCGGATGGTGTTAATTACCAAAGGCGGGCATCCCGATATGGCCTGCCCTAAACCGGATCTCCATAAAAGCCGGATGCGGGAAGCTGATATGCGGCATGATGTGGAACAGTCTCTGCAGGCGCTGCACACGGATTATATAGACCTGTATTTTTATCATCGGGATGATGAATCTGTGCCGGCAGAAGAACTAATCGAGACTATGGAGACATTTGTGAAGGAGGGGAAGATCCGATACTATTGCTGCTCGAACTGGAGCACCAGCCGGATGAAGGCTGCGGACAGCTGCTGCCGGAAGAAGGGCTGCCGGGGATTTGCGGCAAACCAGGTTCTGTTCAATATGGGTTCCCGCTTTATGATGCCTCTGGAGGACGATACCATTCGGTATATGGATGATGAGATGCAGGAATATCATAAAAAAAATTCTGAGAATCTGGCGATGCCATACATGGGAATCTGCAGCGGTTTTTTCCATAATTTCATCGAAAAGGGTGAAGATTCTGTAGTGGATTCACCATACTATACGAAGGAAAATATCAGACTGGCAGAAAGAGTCAGGATGCTCACGGAGAAGTATCAGGCAACGGTGACTCAGGTTGTTCTTGGATTCTTTACATGCAGGGATTTTCAATGTGTTCCGCTGTACGGGCCGCGCAGCGCCGAGCATCTAAAAGAGGCAATGGGCAGCTTTGAGATACCATTTAAGAAAGAAGATTATGAATAAAGACGAGGAGAAATATTGTGGAAAATTTTACATTTTACAGTCCTACTTATTTTGTGTTTGGCAGAGAAAAAGAAACGGAGACAGGGCATTACGTAAAGCGCTTTGGGGGAAGTAAGGTTTTGATTCATTATGGCGGCGGCAGTGTAAAGCGTTCCGGCCTTTTGGACAGAGTGAAGGTATCCCTGGAGACCGAGGGAATTGAATATGTCGAGCTTGGGGGCGTGAAACCGAATCCGAGGAGCGGACTGGTATATGAGGGGATCGATCTGTGCAGAAATGAGGGTGTGGATTTCATACTGGCTGTTGGCGGGGGAAGTACGATTGACTCCGCGAAAGCGATAGCCGCAGGGGCGGTTTACGAAGGCGACTTCTGGGACTTTTATCAGGGGAAGGCGGTTGAAAGAGCGCTGCCCGTGGGTACCATTCTGACGATCGCGGCGGCCGGCAGTGAGGGATCACCAGATTCCGTGATCACGAAAGAAGAGGGCATGTTCAAGCGCGGCGCTACTGGAGAAGCAATGCGTCCGGCTTTTTCCATCCTGAATCCGGAGCTGACGCAGACGCTGCCGGCGTATCAGACAGCATGCGGTGCAACCGATATTATGGCGCATGTTCTGGAGCGCTATTTTACAAACTCAACTGAGGTTGAGATTACAGACAGGCTCTGTGAGGCCGTACTTCTAACCATGGTAAAAGAAGTACCCCGTGTAATTGCTGATCCGGATCATTATGAAGCGCGCGCAAATATAATGTGGGCAGGTATGGTTGCACACAATAATACATGCGGTGTGGGCAGACAGCAGGACTGGGCCAGCCATGATATCGAACATGAGCTTAGCGCAATGTATGACTGTGCACACGGCGCAGGGCTTGCAGTCATATTCCCGGCGTGGATGCGGTACACCGTGGAACACAATCCGATGAGATTTGCACAGCTCGCAGTCAGGCTGTGGGGATGCCAGATGGACTTCGAAAATCCGATGAACACTGCGATTGCAGGAATTGATGCCTTCAAGTGCTTCCTCAGCTCAATTGGGATGCCGGTATCCTTCGCGGAACTTGGCGCAAAGGAAGAAGATATCCCTGCCATGGCGGAAAAGAGCTGCTACGGTGACGGAAGAGGCGGATCACTTGGCGGATTTGTAAAACTTGGAAAAGAAGATGTGGAGAAGATATTCCGGCTGGCTCTGTAATATTATCGTTTGGGAGAAATTATGACTGCACATACTCTGCAATAGCTCAGACAGATCTGCGCATTTACTGCGCTGACCGTACGGAAACATTGTGGCTGCAGGCATCCGGCCCTTCGCCCCAGGTGGATTTTAATGAGCTGGATGTGTAACAGTTCAGTTCTGTCTGAACTGTTACCATATTCTTCGGAGGGCAGTATTAAGAAAACTAGTTTACTTGACATTTCAGACTTGATGGTAGACAATAAAATAAAGGTCGGTTTTATCTGCCGGGGCAGATCTGTACCACTGCAGATGAAGGACGCAGGCTTATAAATTTTACTGAGGAGTGGAAAAGATGAGAATAGGTATTGGCAACGATCATTCAGCGTTGGAGATGAAAGCGGAGATTATTGAATTTTTGCAGGAAAGAGGACATGAGGTGGTAGATTACGGCACAAATTGTGCTAAGAGCTGCGATTACCCCAAATATGGCGAGATCGTCGCGCGGGCGGTTGTAAATCATGAGGTGGATCAGGGCATCCTGATATGTGGGACTGGACTTGGTATCTCACTGGCTGCGAATAAGGTAAAAGGGATCCGTGCGGCAGTCTGCAGCGAGCCATTTACTGCAAGGATGGCCAGAATGCATAACAACTGCAATATTCTGGCATTCGGAGCAAGGGTGATTGGGCCTGAGCTTGCGAAGATGATCGTGGAAGTGTGGCTGGATACGGACTTCGAAGTGGGCGGACGCCATCAGAGGCGGGTGGATATGATTAGTGATATTGAGGACAGGTGGGAATAGCCCTTTTTCTGTAAAGGAAATTAAAGCGGGGGCGCCTGCTTTGATAATATAAGGTAAAGGAGAATTGATTTATGGCGAAAACAATTCTTGAATATGATACGGTATCTCTGGATGAGGAGAATGGCGCGCTGGTGATTATTGACCAGACGCAGCTGCCCGGAAAGATCGAGCTGCTTTCCCTGACTGATATTGAAGACATCTGGGAGGCTATTTACCTGTTGAAAGTAAGGGGGGCTCCGGCTATCGGGGTGACGGCCGCCATAGGTGTTTATCTGGCGGTTAAGGATCTGAAGACGAATGATATGATGGAATTTCGCGCAGCTTTTCAGCGGGCGAAGGAGTATCTGGCGACATCCAGGCCAACCGCCGTGAATCTTTTCTGGGCGCTGGAACGGATGGCTTCTGTAGTGGAAGAAAGTACGGCCAGCCTGGACTGCCGGGTGGAAGATGTGAAAGAACTGCTTCTAAAGGAAGCACAGCGCATCAGAGAAGAGGACATTGATGTATGCCGGAGGATCGGTGAAAATGCACTGACTCTTGTAAAGCCCGGTGATGGACTGCTGACCCACTGCAATGCGGGCAAACTCGCAGCGGTAAAATATGGTACGGCGACCGCGCCGATGTACCTTGGGCAGGAAAAAGGATATGGATTCCGACTCTTTGTTGATGAGACAAGACCTCTGCTGCAGGGGGCGCGGCTGACTGCTTTTGAACTGCAGGAGGCGGGCATGGATGTGACCCTGATCTGCGATAATATGTCGGGAGCGGTTATGAAAAAGGGATGGGTTGACGCTATCTTCGTAGGCTGCGACAGGGTAGCCGCGAACGGTGATGCGGCAAATAAAATTGGAACTTCCGTAGTAGCCGCGGTTGCCAAATATTACGGCATCCCTCTATATGTATGTGCACCCACCTCAACCATCGATATGTCGCTGCCGGCCGGAGATGCAATACCGATCGAGGAACGTTCTGCAGAGGAAGTAACGGAGATGTGGTATGAGAACCGTATGGCGCCGGAGGGTGTGAAGGTGTTCAATCCATGCTTTGACGTAACAGACCATGAACTGATCGCCGGTATCGTGACGGAGTATGGTATCGCATGGCCGCCTTATGAGGAGTCTTTGAAGAAGATATTTGGAAATATAAATAACTAATCTGAATGAAACACACAGTCTAAGATCTGCATTGGACTGTGTGTTTTTTTGCAGTTTAAATAAAGTCCGGGAATTTGGAATAATCGTACTGTCAACCTTCTCATAAGGATCACCACGCAGGAAAAACCAGTCGGTTAGCTTCGGGCTATGAGCAAACTGTTTATTATTTTTTGAAGAAATGGAGAAAGCAGATTGTAGTTGGATGAGGGAGATTATTGTTATTTTTATACGAGCAAGTATGTAAAACGAAGCAGAAATTTGGGGATAACGGAAGCAGGTTTGAGTTATTTGTTAAAAAAATTTAAAAAAATGGAAAAAATTGGAAAAATGCTGTTCTTGTGGGCTCCAAAGTATGCTAAAATATGATAATAGGAAACCGTCATATTTCCTTATAATTGTGGTGTGTGGATTAGGTTACTTTTCTGAAATTCATAGGGAGAAAAATATGGAGGAACGCAGAAGAAAAATATTGCAGGAACTTGAAGAGAAAGGAAAGGTTCGTGTTAATGAATTGAGTGCAGAGCTGGGGTGTTCTGAAGTTACAATCAGGAACGACATAAAATGTATGGAACGGGCTGGTCTTCTGATCCGTACTCATGGAGGTGCGCTTAAAATAGAAGAGAATCCTCAGAAAAAGTATTCAGCAGAAAGCATTTATCGGAACACGGACAAGAAAAGAGCGATTGCAGCGAGTGCGTATGAGTGCATTGAAGACAGGGACACAATTATCATCGATGATTCTTCTACCAGCTTCTACTTAGCGCTGCATATCAAGCAGCATCCGGAAAAAAGCATAGCGGTGGTGACCAATTCACTCATGTCAGGTATTGAGCTGGCCGGATTAAAGCATGTTGAATTGTATATGGTAGGTGGACCGGTGGGGGGAAACCTGGCGGCCACAATAGGAGACGAAGCAGTAGAGGACATATCCAGATTTCATGTGGATAAGGCATTTATAGGCGTACATGGAATTAATTTTGATGTGGGGATCACGTCCGTAGCCACATCCCAGATGCAGGTTAAACAGGCAATTCTAAAAGCAACGGAAAAAATATATGTACTGGCGGACAGCAGCAAGTTCGGCGGCGGATACTTGTCCGTAATCTGTCCATTAAAAGATGTATATCAGATCATAACAGACAATCAAGTGAACAAAGACTATGTTAACCGCGCAGAAGCAGAAGAGATACCGTTAGTTTTGGCTTAGGGATGCAGGTGGATTGGGAAGGGACGCCGCAGGCCCCGGACATAGGGATGGCTGGAAGCGGGGGAACGGCTGTAAGCCGGAGTAAAGTAAAAGAGACGGAAAACCAGGGCAGCCTGGACACATCACCCGAAGCCTTGATAGGCTTCGCGCGCTGGATCCAGGGAAAATTGTGATTTGGAATCACAATTTTCACCCTGGTTTTCCGTCTCTTTTATTTGTTTGTACTGGCGCCAGCTATGCTGTGTCTCCCGCCGCCATTGCGCCCTCCGCTTCAGCCTGGCGGACCTCCTCGACTACCCAGCCCTTACTCATCCAAGTTCCGCTATGAGATCTTCGAGTACTTCTTCTACGGAGTCTGTTACGTAAGTGGAGTAATAGGAGATCCCCGGCGCCGCATTGGACATGGCATAGCTGGTGCCGGCACACTGGAGCATCTCGATGTCATTATACTGGTCGCCGAAGGCCATGCATTCTTCTGGTTTGAGATGGAAAAGCTCCATCATTTTTTCCAGTGCGGTTCCTTTGTTGGCGCCCGGGGTGATAAAGTCGATCCAGATATTTCCCGATGTTACTACATTGATTTCATTACTGAACATATCCTGCAGGTGCTTGAGATATTTATCTACGATATGAGGACCGTCTGACATGTTGCCGATTGCTATTTTTAAGAAAGGGCCTTCGATTTTTGAGATATCGTCGACGATTCTGGTAGTATTGTGCATCACATTTACGATGTGATTGACAAAGGCTGGATCATTGTCCTCGATAAAGCAGGCGTCCTCCCGGGATGCGACGATCTCAAAGTGTTTCTCCCGTTTGATTTCTGCAATAATTCTGGCAGCAAGGCTGTCATCGATTGAGGCACGTGATATCACTTTACCCTGGTGGATGCAAAGGGCGCCGTTCTCGGCAATGTAGGAGATCTCGTCCTTAATCTTATCAAATACAATGCGCTGGTTATCATACTGCCTTCCGCTGGCGGAGACAAAATGGATGCCTTTTTCTGTCAGCTTGTGTATCAGTTCAATAGAGCGCGGGGGAAGTTCCTGCGCACCTCCCTGCAAAAGGGTGCCGTCGAGATCACTGGCTACTAATTTAATCATATAAAACCTCCAAGTTATATTTATAAAGGCCTTATACTCAAGGCTCCGGCTGGTACGTCGAAAAATAACAGCAAGTTAATGATTATTCGATGTACACTAGACGCAGAAAACTTAGATATAAGGCTTGCTTCATTATAATAAGTTATACTTCTTATATATTACCCTAAATTGAGCGAATTGTATAGCCTTGTTCTCCGGAAAATTGTATGATACTATTCTATTGTGGGAAGTGTGTGGGAATTGCGTGGGGGTCTGACCCCTTTGCAAAAGGGTCAGACCCCCACGCAATTCCCACACATTTCGAATAACTTAGAGGACATGAAAATTAAATTCAGAGAAAGCTGAGGGATAAGATGAAACAGTATGATGTAATAATTATTGGTGCAGGTCCGTCCGGGATTTTCTGTGCGTATGAACTGAAGCGTCAGAAGCCGGATCTGAGTGTATTGATGGTTGAGAAGGGCCGATGCATTGAAGAGAGGCAGTGCCCAAAACGGAAGACAAAGGTGTGCGTGGGCTGCAAGCCCTGTTCGATTACAACCGGTTTTGCCGGGGCCGGTGCGTTTTCTGACGGCAAGCTGTCTCTGTCACCGGATGTTGGAGGAACGCTTCCGGCGATATTGGGGTACGATAAAGCAACGGAAATGATTCACGAAGCGGACAGTATCTATCTGCAGTTCGGAGCCGATGAAAAGGTGTATGGTATTGAAGACCAGCAGGCGATTACTGATATCCGTTCCAAAGCAATCCGTGCCAATCTGAAATTGATAGAATGTCCGATCCGCCATCTGGGAACGGAGGAAGGCTATAAGATTTACACGCGCCTCCAGCATCATCTTTTGGACGCAGGTGTGGAAATCCTGTTTAAAACGATGGTGACGGATATTATCATCGAGGATGGGGCTGTAAAGGGAATCGTGACAGATAAAGGAGAAACCTTCTATGCGCCGGAGGTCGTGGCGGGAGTAGGAAGAGAGGGGTCCGAGTGGTTTTCACACATCTGCAAGGGGCATGATATCGAGACGAAAAATGGAACAATCGATGTAGGCGTCCGTGTAGAAGTCCGTGATGAGATTATGCAGGAACTCAATGAAAAACTTTATGAAGCGAAATTGGTGTACTATACGCCTACATTTGATGATAAGGTAAGAGTATTCTGCACGAATCCATCCGGTGAGGTGGCAACGGAATATTATGAAAATGGGCTGGCCGTTGTGAACGGGCATGCATATAAATCAAAAGACATGAAGACGCATAACACCAACTTTGCGCTTCTGGTGTCCAAGAACTTTACGGAACCCTTCAAAACTCCGACCGAATATGGGAAACATATTGCCCAGCTCGGTAATATGCTGAGCGGCGGCAGAATCCTGCTCCAAAGATACGGTGATTTCCGCAGAGGCCGCAGGACAACGGAAGAGCGTCTGCTTCGAAATAATATCACACCAACGCTGAAAGACGCGGTGCCGGGAGATCTGTCACTTGTATTTCCGCACCGGATCATGGTTTCCATCGATGAGATGATCAAGGCTCTGGATAAAGTGACACCGGGAATTGCCAGTGATGAGACCCTTCTGTATGGTGTAGAAGTAAAATTCTATTCTAACAAAGTCATTGTAGATAAAAAGTTTGAAACAAATGTTTCAGGCCTGCGCGCCATGGGAGACGGGGCGGCAGTGACGCGGGGACTCCAGCAGGCATCAGCCAATGGGATCTGCGTAGCAAGAGCAATTATCGAAAAAATGGAAGGCTAGTAATGTACACAAAGACTGACTTTGGGGAGAATGGGCGTTACTATGCGCGGCCTGCGGCCGTGAATAGTAATGATTGAGCAGTCCAGCGTATGTAAAAAATAGTTGTATCCTGGAGAAGATGAGAATATAATGATAATAAATGCTGCCATAACAGGAAGCATTATTATATGTAACCAGACAAATTAATAAGAGGAAAAGTATATGGGCAAATATTTTGGGACAGACGGATTTCGAGGAGAAGCAAACGTAGTATTGACAGTGGAGCACGCCTTTAAGGTAGGCCGTTATCTGGGTTGGTATTTTGGCCGGGAGCACAAGGCCAGAATCGTAATCGGCAAGGATACAAGACGAAGCAGTTATATGTTTGAATATGCACTGGCGTCGGGTTTAACTGCATCGGGAGCGGATGCATATCTGCTACACGTTACAACAACACCGAGCGTATCTTATGTTGTGAGGACGGAAGACTTTGACTGCGGCCTGATGATTTCTGCCAGCCATAATCCATTCTACGACAATGGAATCAAGGTGATTAACGGTCAGGGCCATAAGATGGAAGCCGAAGTTGAAGCAAAGATAGAAGCCTATATTGACGGTGAGATCGAAGAACTTCCTCTGGCAACAAAGGAAGACATCGGCTGTACAATTGACTATGCGGCAGGAAGAAACCGCTATATCGGACATTTGATTTCACTTGCTACCCGGTCATTTAAAGACATGAAGATCGGACTGGACTGTGCAAACGGAAGCGCATTCAGCATTGCAAAGAGCGTTTATGATGCACTGGGGGCTAAAACCTATGTCATCAACAATGAGCCGAACGGAACAAATATTAATACCAACTGCGGTTCCACACATATAGAGATTCTGCAGCAGTATGTAAGGGAAAAGAAATTGGATGTCGGATTTGCATTTGACGGCGATGCGGACAGGTGTATCGCAGTAGATGGAAACGGCAATGTAGTAGACGGCGACCTGATCCTTTATGTCTGCGGGAAGTATCTGATGGAGCAGGGCCGCCTGGAGGATAACACCATTGTTACAACGGTGATGTCCAATCTGGGGCTCTACAAAGCCTGCGATAGAGTGGGCATGAACTATGAGCAGACGGCAGTCGGCGATAAATACGTGTATGAGAACATGCTTCAGAACGGTTACGTGCTGGGCGGGGAGCAGTCCGGCCATATCATATTCAGCAAGCACGCAAGGACCGGAGACGGTGTGCTGACTTCCCTGATGATCATGGAAGTCATTATGGAAAAGAAGCAGAGCCTTGCCAAACTGTGCGAGGATGTAAAAATTTATCCCCAGCTGCTGAAGAATGTCCGCGTGACAGACAAAAAAACAGCGCGTGAAAATCCTGCGGTACAGAAAGCGGTAGAGGAAGTAACCGCGGCCCTGGGCAGCGAGGGACGTATTCTCGTCAGAGAAAGCGGAACAGAACCAGTCATCCGCGTTATGGTAGAAGCCGCAACAGACGAAATCTGCGAAAAACATGTAAATCAAGTCATTCAGGTTATGGAAACGGAAGGGCTTGTTATAGGGTAGACGGCCGTGGCAGGCCGGCGTAACCGGAAAGGAAGGGAAACAGGAGAAGTCCTGTCTCCCTTCCTTTTTCTGCAGCGGCCGATTGCAGCCTAATTCCAGTATCCCGTTACAGACACTAAAAAATCCCCCTTCCTCTGTGTGATATTGTATACTGAGATTATGTAACCTGAAAATGGATGTGCGGTGTCCGGCAAAAATGAAGAAGAGGAGGTATCACATGAGTGATATCAAAATTACTGGTGCCAACGAAGGCAATTTGAAACATGTTTCACTGCGAATACCCAAAAATAAACTGGTTGTATTCACGGGACTTTCCGGCTCGGGCAAGTCCACTTTGCTGATCGATGTTCTGTTTCAAGAATGCCAGAGGCAGTATCTCGAGGCAATTACGCTGGAGGGAATCCACAAGCCGGATGTAGAGAGCGTTAAGGGCGCTTCCCCGGCCATTCTAATTTCCCAGACGGATGGGAACAGAAATCCCCGTTCTACGGTGGGAACCCAGTCGGATATATATACGGATCTGCGGATGATCTATGAGAAGCTGGGGGTGCGTACCTGCCCGCACTGCGGCGGGATTATTTCGGCGGCAGACTGCAGGGAAGAGACGGAGAAGATCAATGCGGATTTCTACGTCTATATGTATTGCAGTAAATGTGGGAGGAGAATGGATAAGATTACCCGCACCTATTTCTCTTTTAATACAAAGGAAGGAGCCTGCCCGGCCTGCGAGGGACTGGGAAAAGTGCACACCGTGAAAAAAGAACAGGCGGTTGATGAAAGCCTGTCGCTGGAAAACGGTGCGGTTCGTTTTTGGGAAAAGCAGTATGGAAAATATCAGACCGGAGTCTTATATGCCGCTTTTGGGCATTACGGCATTTTAGGGGGCAAAGACATCCCCGTAGAGCGTTTCAGTGAGATACAAAAAGAGATTTTATACAACGGCATAGACAGCAGCCGGGTTAAAACGGAATTCCCAAGGATCAGTCCTTCTAAAACAGCGGCTGCAGGCAGGTTCGAAGGAGTGCTGCCGATATTATGGAGGCGGCTGGCAGATAAGAATGGGGAAGCCGGACAACTGGAGGCGTATTTTGATGTTGTCGACTGTCCGGACTGTAAAGGCGAGCGTCTGTGCGAACTGAGCAGAAATGTGACTGTAAATGGCACCCGCCTGCCGGAATTGTCGTTTTATTCCCTGGAACAATTAGAGGACTGGATCCGGCAGATGGAAGTTTCCTTGGCAGAACGGCATGCAGCGCTTGTAAACGCCTATATCCGGGATATAAAGACTAAATTGAACCGCTTTATCAAAGTGGGGCTGGGTTATCTGTCTCTGGACCGGCAGATCGTTACTCTGTCAGGAGGGGAACTGCAGCGGCTGCGTCTGGCGGCCGCACTGGACTCGGAATTATCCGGTGTGATTTATATACTGGACGAACCCACTGCGGGGCTCCATCCCAAAGATACGGCGGGCCTCCTGGAAATACTAAAAAAGATGCGGGATCTGGAGAATACGGTGCTCGTGATTGAGCACGATACCGATATCATGGCTGCAGCCGATTATATCATAGATATCGGTCCGGGATCCGGCAGACATGGGGGAGAAATCATCGCATCCGGTACCCTGGAAGAGATCATGAGGCAGAAATCATCCGTGACAGGAACCTATCTTTTGGCCCCCCATCCTGGGAAACAGGATTACCGGAGTGCGCAGGGAAAGATCCGGATTCAGAACGCCGTAAAATATAATCTGGATCATCTTTCCGCAGATATTCCAGTCGGCTGTTTTACTGCCATTACAGGCCCCTCAGGTTCCGGAAAGTCAACCCTTATTTTCGAAGTTCTTGCAAAAGGCAGGGCAAAAACAGCGCAAAACCAATTGCACACAGGGAAATCAGACCATCTATGCCCGGCAGACAGTTCCGCGGTAAAACCGGGGAATCAAGTAAAAGGGCTGGAACAGTTTGACAATATCATAGAGGTTGGGCAGGCGCCGATCTCGAAAATGAAACGTTCAAATGCGGCAACCTATTCCGGAGTATATACAGAAATCAGGGCGGTCTTCGCCAAAACTGAGTCTGCAAAAAAGGCGGGGCTGACTTCCCGGCATTTTTCATTCAATACCCCAGGCGGCAGATGCGAGAACTGTCAGGGCCTGGGCTATGTGGACAACAATATGCTGTTCTTTGCGGATACAAAAGCCGTATGCCCCGTGTGCAGCGGAAATCAGTTCCAGCAGCAGGTGCTGTCCGTCAAATACAAAGGTCTTTCCATCAAAGCGACCCTGGATCTTTCCATAGAAGAAGCCGCCGGCCATTTTGAGGGCATCCCCAAAATCTCAAAAATCCTGGGGGTTCTCCAGGAAGCAGGCCTGGGCTATCTTCAACTGGGCCAAAGCCTGACAACATTATCGGGAGGAGAGTGCCAGCGCCTCAAGCTTGCAAAAGAATTAATCGGGAACAGTTCAGGCAGAAAAAACCTGTATCTCATGGATGAGCCCACAACCGGCCTGCATCCAATCGACATCGAACACTTCCTGAAACTCCTGAACCGCATAACAGATGCCGGAAATACCGTAGTGGTCGTAGAGCATAACCAGCAGCTTATCCAAAACAGCGACTGGATAATCGATCTGGGTCCTGGGGGCGGCACAAAAGGGGGGCAGATTATGTTTATGGGGATACCAGACGGATATTTCTAGACGGAGGGATGCTCCGTGTCCGGATGGACGGGAGGGCTGCGGGGGTGTATATGCCCTTTTAAATTGCGGCCGTTTGCTAAGTGCTCCTAGGGGAGAATACTGCCGGGAATGTGGGCATGGATGACACAGCATGGGAAAATTGATATTTTCCCACGCTGGGTCATCCGGAAACATGATTCGGAATCATGTTTCCTCCCACATTCCCTGCAGTATTCTCCCCAAGGAGCACTTAGCGCACTCTGAGCAGTTTAAAAGGGCATATACACCCCCGCAGCCTTCCGTCCATCCGGACACTTCGCTGGTGCATCAAGGCGGATGGGAGGTCATAAACAGGGAGGGAATGGGGGCGGGAGCTGCGGATGGGAATGGTTAAGCGTATGGTAAAGGCCTGAGTGAGGATAAGCAACTCGAGGATACCTCTTTAGTCGATTTGTTCCTGTGTAGGAATTCAATCCGCTGCAACCGTTTTATTCCCCGTCCGAGATTATGATCCGCGAACCTACCGGCTGGATGCACGTAGCCTGTGGGGAGCGGGAGGGAAAGGCTGCGGAAAAACACGGCGGGTGATTTCGGAAGCGTAGAATGCGCGATTAGAGCCCGTTACATCAAAGCGGGAGTCTCACATGGGCAGAATCTGCTTCCGAAGCAGATTCTGAAACAGCCTGAGCTGTGTAATCCATCAGGATTACGCAGTGAATGCTGTTGGACCATGTGAGGCTCCCGCTTTGATGTTACGGGCTCTTCGCAAATGGAAAGATTCGAAATCACCCGCCGTGTTTTTCCGCAGCCTTTCCCTCCCGCTCTCCACAGGCGACCTCCCTCTACACACAAACCACCCGCTGCCCCACAATATCGGAGTATATCTCCACCCCTTCTGATTGAAGTTCTGCTACATGGATGACGTCGGAATAGATTTCTTCCTCGGTGGTTTCTTTTAGCAGGTTCTCCAAGATGTTTGGGTGTGCGAGTATTTTTTCTTCGTTAAAGTGCACCTGGCTGTCCCCCTGGAACAGGGCGATGTAGAAGATGTTGGATTCTACGATATCCTGGAAAAAGTGGCTTCCGTAGGAGAGTTCGGGCATCAGGCCCAGATTCTCGTAGGATACTTCGCAGATGGCCTCCATGCTGCACAGGTCTGTGAAACGTACCGGGACACCCAGGGCGGGCGTGGTGGTTCCCCAGCGGCCGGGGCCGATCAGGACGGCGTGGCGGTTCCGAAGCAGACGGTTCAAGGTGCCGATCTGGTTGGCTATGGCATATTTCTGATGCTCGTTCAGTTCCAGATAGGGTTTAATTTTCACAAAAATGATATAGTGAACCGGAAGCCGGACATTTCCACCCATAAAGTTTCCTTTTGAGGAAAAATAGCTGCGGTCCCTGCCCGTATTTTCAGGGAATTCTACGGTTTTTCCCAGACCCTTTGTCTGCAGGGGGCGGCATTGCAGCAGATTGATCCGGTAATCTTCCTGTTTATTGAAGTTGCAGGTAAATTCAATATCAACGGGATAGTCGTAAGTATGCGATAATATGGCCAGAATATTTTCCAGCGCCCTGGGGAAATCCGTATGTCTCAGCAGACGGGTGAAACTGACAATATCCGGAACTTTGCGGCCCGGCTGTCCGATTTCACGGAAATGCCTGGCAAGCTCGTAGTCAGGTTCCATGAAGAGCCGGATATTGGTCTTTAGAGGGAGGCCTGCGGTGTCCTCGATGGGCACGGTCTGGAATTCATTTTCCTCCAGATTAATCACATCCACGTAGTGCTGGGAAAATTTCCTTTCATCTCCATAGTTGAGCAGGGGAGGGCGCTCCGGCTTGTCCAGCGCGACAATCCGCGGATAGTCCGAATTAACCCGGTCTACGGCGCGGGTGCCCATTCCGAATACAAGACGCAGCATCCCCTTGGACGGATCGGTGTTCTTATCCCAAACGAACAGGTTAGAAGAATTACCAACTCCGGCACAATGGGGGAAGAAGTATTTGCCGTGGTAATCGCCGGACACTCTCTGTACCAGCAGGGCCATCTGCTCGTCCTCGCCGGAGAGACCGCGGTTCTTGCGGTACTCCAGAGCCTCCTGGCTCATGACACTGGCATACACCTTGCGCACGGCCTCAAGAAAAGCATCATAGCGGTCTTCCGGTGATCCCTGGTTGGGACAGAAGAAACTGTCGTATTTTCCGGCAAATGCATTTCCGAAGTTATCTTCCAGAAGAGAGCTGGAGCGGACAATGATAGGAGACTGGCCGTAATATTCCAGCATGACCATGATCTGCTCCTTGATTGCAGGAGGAAAATGCCCGGTCAACAGCTTTTCCCGAAGTTCGGGAGCCGCACGGAAATATCCTTCCTCCGACTTTTGTTCCATCCGGAGGCGCCAGCAGCCATTTTGTACAATGTAAGTATAGAATACATCCGAGCCAATATAATAGGAATCGTGCCGTTCCATATGTTCCCGGTAAAAATCCGGGATTTTCGTTTCCAGTATTTTGCGGGCTAAAAGCATTCCCACCGACTTGCCGCCGATATATCCGGTTCCGATCACCCGGCTGCCGATCTGGATCAGATCCGCCAGTGTGAAGTATTCCCTGCTCAGGGAGGCAATTCTGGAGCGCTGTCCGATGAGAAGATTCAGCAGGTTCTCTTTTACATATGCCTGCTCTGCGGAAGCGGCGTTCAGATAGGGCTTGGCCTCCTCAAAGCTTACATCCCAGTAATCCAGTTTTTTTGTATGGACCTGGAGCCTGGAAAATAACTCAGCAGAGCTTGCACTGTCCGTGATGCACTCTGCGCCGGCCTCTGTTAGCAGGTGAGGCAGAAACATAACGGGGGAGTAGCGCTCCCAGACCTTCAGCGGGTGCAGATAATAGTTTCCGTCTACAAAATAGAGATTCAAAAGAAGCCTGACAGCTTCCCGGATCCGGGCAATGGTATCCGGCGTATGGGCATTCCTGTCAAGTGCAAAACAGGAAACCGTCTCGAGCTCCGACAGATAAGGGCAGGCCACCTGAAAGAAATTCCCGATCATCAAATCGGAGCACCAGTGCTGCTGCATGTCAGTGAGACAGTCAAAGAGATAGAAGGCGTGCTTCCCCTCTGCTGTGATAATCCGGTATATATCGCTGGTGAAAGATTCAAAACCATGGCAGACATCAATGGTATACATTTGAAAATCAGCGCCTTCGTCTTTCAGTGCAGCATCATCCACCAGGGGCGCGTGACTGCCAAAGTGTATATAAAGGATGCGCCTGCGGTCCGCGGCAGCCTGTCTGACAAATTGACGGGCGGCAAATGCGTAGGACTCCAGAGTGTCCACCTGCCAGATGATATGATCACCAGGCCGGAGGCCGCCGATTACCTCGTCTGCCCCCGACAGCCCGGTACTTATTTGTTCAATGCTTTCCATAGTATTCCTCCATTCCTGCATGGACAGCCAATATTATTTCCAGTTTAACACAAATAGAAAAAAAATCAAATGTTGGGAATCCATACATATCCAGCAGACAATCCTGCCATATCGTGGGAGCTGCATGGCAGGAAAATCCGCAGGCAAAAGGGACAGCTATTAACGGCTGACAATAATGGTTGGATAGCCGGCTCTTTTGAGACGCTGCTCCATGGCTGTTGCATCGTCCAGAGTATCATAATTGCCGACCTGAACCCGGAAGAATCCGTCTGTATCTACAATAGATGCCGGGAAATCCTGTTCCAGTAGTTCATTCAGCAGCCGGTTTGCATAGGTTGGATTTCGGAAAGCGCCCACCTGTACCTTATATCCCGGTGGATCGATGACATGATCCATTTCCAGGGTGTCCAGGATTCCGGAAGCGATTGCCTGGGCGATTGCGTCGAAATTGTCATCAAAAAGCTGGTTATCTGTGTTGGAGTTGATAAACCCAACTTCTACCAGAACAGCGGGCATTTTTGTGCGGCGGAGCACCACCAGGTTGGGGCGCGCCTTTACGCCGAGATTCACAAATCCTACGGCCTCCAGCTGCTCATTGATATTTTCAGCCATCTGAAGTTTGATTCCGGAGAGATCATATACCAGTGACTCCACTCCTGATACTACGTTGTCTGTGGGAAAAGAGTTCCGATGTATGGAAATGAAAAAATCCACCCCTGCATTGTTTGCCTCCATTGCTTTTTCATAAGGAGATTCGTATACATCCGTAGTTCTGGTGTATTGTACGTCGATATCATGGTTCTGAAGAATTTCACCAACGGCTAATGTAAGGCGCAGAGTATCGTCTTTTTCCTGGCGTCCATTATATACGGCGCCTGGGTCACGCCCTCCGTGTCCTGCATCTAACATGATTGAATAAGGCATAAGTAAAGATTCCTTTCACATTGTTCTATTTTATGATATGTAGAAAACGCAAGGATGTTCCTGTCCGCCAAAGAAAATCGGACCTCCGCATGGAGCCTGACTGCTTACGCGCAGTTCTGACACCATTTGGAAGTCCGATAGGATGACTGGCATGGCAGAATTAGGATCCGCCGTATTCTTTATGCCGTTCTCCATATTCTTTTTTTGGCGGGACATCATCCGGATCTTCGGAATCTCCGTCCTCTTTATCAGATACTTTCTTTTCAGGCAGATAGACATGTACACTTTCTACCCTATTCTTATCCAGTGTTTCAACGACCAGCATAATTCCGCTGTCTGTTGTAACCTCGTCACCCACTTCGGGCAGCCTGTCCAGATGCTCTATAATAAAACCGCCGAGGGAGTCATAATCCTCAGACTGCAGTTCCAGATCCAGACGGTCATTGACATCATCCAGGCTCATGGAGCCTTCGATAATATATTCATTATCGCCAAGCTGTTTTACGAATTCATCTTCTTTCTCGTCATATTCATCATGGATTTCCCCAACGATTTCCTCCAGAATATCCTCCAGAGTAACAAGGCCGGCTGTTTCACCGTATTCATCCAGCACAATAGCGATATTAAAAGAGGCATCCCGCATTTCCACGAGCAGCTCGGATATATTTTTATATTCGTAAGTAAAATATGCTTCGCGCAGTATGTTGCGCACAGAAAATTGCGCCGTACTGTCAAAAAGCAGAAGATCTTTCATATTAATGGTACCGATAACATTATCGGTTGTATCCTCATAAACAGGGAGACGTGTGAATTTGTCTTCTTTGAAAATATCAATCAGTTCTTTATAAGTACTGTTTACATCTGCAAATGTCACGTGGACACGCGGCACCATAACGTCCTTAGCACGGGCATCGCCCAGGTCAAACACATTGTAGATCATTTCTTTTTCTTCGGATTCAATGACTCCGTCTTCGTGGCTTACGTCTACGATGGTACGAAGTTCGTCCTCTGTCATGGCGCTGTTCTTGGCATTGGGATCAATGCGGAATATAAACAGAATTCCATGTGAGAACAGGTTAATGATGAAGATAAATGGGGTCATCACCACCATAAATGCCCGGATCACCGGGATATAGGCAAGAGACAGCTTCACTGCATTTAAGGTTGCTATGCTCTTTGGAGTAATCTCTCCGAATACGAGGATCGCAACTGTCAGGATTGCCGTTGCAATGCTGACCATGTAACCACCGAAGCTGTAGGCCAGTGTGGCGGCTAATGAGGAAGCGGAAATATTTACAATGTTGTTGCCGATTAAGATTGCGCTCAGCATCTTACGGGAATGCTTTTCCGTAACGTCCAGAACCATCCTGGCCCGTTTATTTCCGTCGTCTGCCAGAGAACGCATGCGGATCTTGCTCACCGTGGTAAGCGCCGTCTCCGCGGATGAAAAAAATGCAGACAGTATCAATAAAACGATTAATATAACAAATTGTATGGCATCACTCGAGTCCAATTATCTGTTCACTCCTTTATTATTTTATTGCGTAATTGCTCAAAGCATGTATACCCCCTAAATATACAACATCCGGGGCTTTTTTGCAAGTAGAGTTTGGGATGTAAGCTTTGGTATTGCGGAGAGGGGGCGCAAAATGAAGGGATAGCCGCCAGCCTCCTAAGGGCACACATACCGTTCAAAATTGCGAACACAGAACCTAAGAAATTCTAAGAAGCAGTCAGCCGCGAGAGTGGGGCACGGGATGGCACATCACGAGAAATCTCATGATTTCTCGCGCTGGGCCATCCGCTTTTATGATTCGGAATCATAAAAGCTCCCCACTCTCGCGGCTGGCTGCTTCTTAGAATTTCTAAGGCCTGCTTTAGCAATTTTTGAACGGCATGTGTGCCCTTAGGAGACTGGCGGCTATCCCTTCATTTTGCTGGGCGCATCCAATCGGCAGATGAGCTTGCAAACCAGGGGGAGCTCCATGACGGGGGCAGTGTATTGAGTCGTTTGGGAGTACAGTATGGAATAGGGATATGGGAGGAGTTATGTATACCTTGTTCCGCAGTTTACTGCGGATCCGCCCGCAGGGGATGTGTTGCAGCCATCGTTTTGTTCTGTGCGCCATCCGTGCGCAAGTCTAAAGCTTGCGTACTAAACGTTGAATTTGGCGGGGGTTTGTTGTATGATTGAGGTGAAAGTTCAAAAGAATTGGAGATCATGTATGAGTTTATACGAAAAATTATGTGACATACTGGGAGAGAAATGTGTTTTTGCAGATGAACCAATGAGCCGCCATACCACATTCCGTATAGGAGGGCCGGCGGATTATTTTGCAGTTCCCTGTGATACCGAAGGCGTAAAAAAGGTCATCGGTTTGTGCAAAGAGGAAGAGGTGCCTTATTATATTCTGGGGAACGGCAGCAATCTTCTGGTGGGAGACAAAGGATATAGAGGCGTTGTGATTCAGATTTATAAAAATATGAGTGGGATACATGCTGAGGGGAACCGGATTTATGCGCAAGCTGGCGCGCTGTTGTCTAGGATAGCGGCGGAGGCACTTTTGCACAGCCTGAAGGGGTTTGAGTTTGCATCCGGGATACCGGGGACACTGGGCGGAGCTGTCATGATGAATGCAGGGGCCTATGGAGGTGAGATGAAGCAGGTTCTGGAGAGCGTGGCTGTTATGACTCCGGAAGGCGAGGTAAAGACTCTCAGGAAAGATGAGCTGGAATTGGGATATAGAACAAGTATCGTTGCCAAAAAGAATTATATTGTTCTGGAAGCAGTGATCAGGCTGGAACCGGGAGATGCCGGTGATATCCGTTCTTATATGGAGGAGCTGAAAGAAAAAAGAGTGTCAAAGCAGCCGTTGGAATACCCCAGCGCGGGGAGCACGTTCAAACGGCCGGAGGGGTATTTTGCAGGCAGGCTGATAGAGGATGCAGGACTGCGGGGATTTCAGGTAGGAAATGCGCAGGTGTCACAGAAACACTGCGGATTCGTGATTAACCGGGGCGGCGCTACGGCAGCAGAAGTAATATCCCTGATGGAGCAGGTCGCTGATAAAGTAGAGGAGGTATCCGGCGTCAGGCTGGAGCCGGAAGTGAAACGGATAGGAGAATTCTGAAATGAGATTTGTAATTGTTACTGGTATGTCGGGCGCCGGCAAATCCACAGCGTTGAAGATGCTGGAAGACATGGGGTATTTCTGTGTGGATAATCTGCCCATTCCTCTGATTCAGAAGTTTGCGGAGATGCTGGCGGCGCCGGATACCGAGATAGACAAGGCAGCCCTGGGGATTGATATCCGGGGCGGCCAGGCCTTTAAAGGACTGGAAGAGAAGCTAAAGCAGATTGATGAGCTCGGTCTGGGCTACGAGATTCTGTTTCTGGATGCCGGGGATGATGTTCTGGTAAAGCGTTACAAGGAGACCAGGCGGCAGCATCCTTTGGGCGGAGCGGGGCACATTGATATTGGCATTGCAAAAGAAAGAGAAAAAATTGCGTTCTTAAAAATGCAGTCCACGTATATACTTGATACAAGCAAGATGCTTACACGAGAGCTGCGGCTGGAACTTGAAAAAATTTTTGTAGAAGGGAAGGATTTTAAGAATCTTTATATCACGGTGATGTCGTTTGGATTTAAATATGGGATCCCGCAGGATGCCGACCTGGTGTTTGACGTCCGTTTTCTTCCCAATCCATATTATATTATGGATTTAAGGCCGAAAACAGGCAATGACCAGGAAGTGCGCGAATATGTAATGGACAATGACAAAGCCAGGAAATTTCTGGGGAAATTAACTGAAATGATGGACTTTTTAATACCGAATTATATACTGGAGGGAAAAAATCAGCTGGTGATTGCCATAGGATGCACTGGCGGTAAGCATCGGTCCGTTACGCTTGCAAACGCCCTGTACCAGTTTCTGGAGCCGAAGGAAAGTTATGGAGTGCGTATCGAACACCGGGATATTGGGAAAGATGCTATAACGAAGGCGAAATAGGAGAGAGCTATGTCATTTTCTGGAAATGTGAAAGAAGAACTTTCGAAGCAATGGAACACCGCAAGGCACTGCCAGATTGCTGAACTGGCAGCCCTAATCAGTATGTGCGGCTCCATTGTAATCAATAGTTATGGGCATTACAGCGTAAAAATTCATTCGGAAAATTTGGCTGTTGCAAGAAAATGCTTTACATTGATCACAAAAACATTTAATATAGAAGCTGATATCTCTATCCGCAGGAACATCGCGAAGGAAAGTGTCTCTTATGCTGTGGTGGTAAAACGGCATGAAGACGCGCTTCGTATCCTTCAGGCAGCAAAACTGATCGAAGAATTTCAGTCAGAATTCGAAGAGGTCCACATTGTGAATCCTCTCGTTGTACAGCAGACATGCTGCAGACGCTCTTTTATCAGAGGTGCTTTTCTCGCCGCAGGCTCGATGAGTGATCCAAACAAGTCGTATCACTTTGAAATTGTCTGTGCCTCCGAGAAGATGGCACGCCAGATTCAGGAGCTGATATGCGGATTCTCCATGGACGCCAAGATTGTCCAGCGGAAGAAGTCCTATGTTGTGTATCTAAAGGAAGGCTCGCAGATAGTGGATATCCTGAATATTATGGAAGCGCATATTTCCCTCATGGAACTGGAAAATGTCCGGATTCTAAAAGAGATGCGCAATACCGTAAACCGCAAGGTAAATTGTGAAACTGCCAATATCAACAAAACAGTATCAGCCGCAGTCAAACAGGTGGAGGATATTACATATCTGAGAGATACAATAGGTTTTGAAAAAATGTCGGAGGGACTGGAGGAAGTAGCGCTTGCCCGCCTTTCACATCCCGATGCGACACTCAAAGAGTTAGGGGAACTCTTATCACCGCCCGTTGGAAAGTCTGGGGTCAATCACAGACTTAGAAAACTGAGCGAGATGGCAGAGAAGGTTAGGCAAAAACAAGGAGGATTATTATGATTGAAACACCGGTTGTTGTGAAACAGGACAAGGGACTTGACGGAAGACCAATCGCATTGTTAGTACAGGAGGCAAGCCAGTACGCAAGTTCAATTTATATTCGGGTAGATGGGAAGAAGATCAATGCAAAAAGCATTATGGGGATGATGAGCCTGAACCTTTCAGAGGGCGAGAAGCTTACGGTAGTAACAGAAGGCGAAGATGAGCAGAAGGCGGCAGAAGGAATTAAAACCTTTTTTACTAAGAAAAAATAGTCAGATGCATTTTAAAATAGAATAACGGCAGATAAAAGTTACTATTCACGGGGCCGTGAATAATAACGATAAAGAATTATGAAGAAAGAACTATATGGAAAGAGGTTGTACTTTTGTGCAGCCTCTTTTATAATGAATGGATATGGTGTAATAATTGTGGTCAGCGTCATGGCTGATCTGCTGTTTGCATAGGATGGAGGAGATCTGTATTATGAAAAAAATGCTGTTTATTTACAATCCAAATGCCGGAACGGGGCTGTTAAAACCGAAACTTTCCGACGTACTGGACATTTTTGTTAAGGGGGGATACGAGGTGACGGTATATCCGACGCAGCGCTATCACGATGCACTGTCTAAGACCATAAGCTATGAGGGCGATTACGATCTGGTTGTCTGCAGCGGTGGTGACGGCACGCTGGATGAGGTGGTGACGGGAATGTCCAAAAGGGATAGGCAGGTGCCGGTCGGCTATATCCCGGCAGGGACTACGAATGATTTTGCCAACAGCCTGCATATCTCAAAAGATATGCTGGAGGCGGCGGATATTGCAGCTAACGGGGTTCCGTTTCCATGCGATGTGGGGATTTTTAATGATGATATCTTTGTCTATATTGCCGCGTTTGGTTTATTTACAGATGTATCCTACGAGACAAAGCAGAGTATGAAGAATGTGCTGGGGCATCTGGCCTATGTGCTGGAGGGCACGAAGCGTATTTTTAATATCCCTTCTTACCATATTAAAGTGACATATAACGAGGAAGTCCTAGAGGATGAATTCGTATTCGGCATGGTGACTAACTCCAGGTCTGTGGGTGGATTTAAGGGCATTATCGGCAAAGATGTAGTGTTTGACGACGGTGAATTTGAGGTAACGCTGATTAAGACCCCAAAGAACCCCATAGAGCTAAACGAAATTATTGCTTCCCTAGTAATCAAGCAGATTGATTCGAAGCATATGTATTCCTTCCGCACAGGACATATTCGTTTTGAATCCGTGGAAGAGATTCCATGGACATTGGACGGAGAGTTTGGCGGGGAACATGATGATGTAGTGATTAGAAATAAGAAGCAGGGGCTTCGGATTATGGTGGCGGAGAGAAGTATTGAACATCTTTCCGTAAAGGGAAGAATTGAGGGCAGCAGGGAGTCATAGAGAGCCTGGCGGGCTATATGCCTGCCAGGCTTGATGTTTCATATCCCACAATCCAATTTAAGCGGCGGAATTTGCAAATCGACAAAAGATTTAAAAAAGTGCTTGCATATTTGAAAATGGTGTAGTATAATAAAACTCGCTTGTGAAAGCAATATAGGACATGGCTCCATGGTCAAGCGGTTAAGACGCTAGCCTCTCACGCTGGAATCAGGGGTTCGATTCCCCTTGGAGTCATTAGTGAAAATCCATAGAATATTCTATGGATTTTTTTGTTATACACTCATAAATTAAGAAGATATTTTTAAACTAAAGGGGGAGAGCTGCGAACAGCTCTCCCCCTTAGTTAGTCCCCTGTTTTTGGTAATAGCTGAGAATCATATCCAGTGCGTGGTTTGTCCGTTCAGACAAGGCGTATCCTCCCTCGTGGAGACACCAGTCATAGATCATTCCCCTGGTAATTCCCAGGATGTCTTCTGTGATTGCGGCCGGATCTCCCAGAAGGGTGCCGGCGGAAGTCTCTTCCAGCACGGCGTGATAGATCGTCTGATAAAAGAATCGGTCCTTGTTGAGGATATATTTTTCCTTGCTGGACAGCTGATGTTTAAAATACTGGAGCGCGGCCATGGCACCCATATCTTCCATCGAGCGGGCCTGCCCTGAGATAAGAAAATGGATGGCCTCCAGCGGAGAATCGGGGTGTCCGTTCTTCCAGGCTTCTTCGGACTGCTGGTCAAACAGACGGTACCCCTCGTCCAATATATTTTCCTTGCTTTTAAAATGATGATAAAAGGCGCCTACGGATACCTCTGCCTTATCACAGATATCCTGGACCGTTACGTTTTCATAAGACTTCTCTGCGAATAGAGATACTGCACAAGAGAAAATCTTATGTTTTGTTGCAATTGCCTGTTTCTGGCGATTAGTCTGTGGCTTCATAAATCCCCCTAATTCGGTATGATACATGCCGTGTCTATGTTGTGTAACCCTTTTGTTAGGATAACACGAGTATTCCCTTTTTGACAAGGCGGTAGTACGATTATAGTCAAAATTAACAAAATATCATTCGGCGAATTGTATTCTGTGTCAATAGATTTGTATTAAATAAAGTGTTATAATTTTAACAGAACTTGTTGAAAAGCTGAAAGGAGTTGTCTATGTCTACAAAGTACAAACATTTATTTTCGCCGATTAAAGTAGGAAACACAGAGGTGCCAAACCGTATTGCCATGATGCCGATGGGTGTATTTTCACCACGTCTGATGAATCAGAAGACCGGAGCGTATACAAAGGACGGCGCGGATTATTATATTGAACGTGCCAAAGGCGGCACGGGACTGATCGTGACGGGTTTAGTTCCGATTATACCGATTCCGGTAAAAAACCCGGTTAATTTTCCGGATGAATATGTACCTGCGATGAAATATCTGGCGGACGGAGTCCATAAGTATGGTTCCAAGGTATTTGTCCAGCTGACGGCCATGACGGGGAGAGCAGGGCATATTGAGAGCGAGACGGACTGGAAGATGCTTCCGGCGCCGGCGCCGATTCAGAATGTATGGGATCCAACCATAAAGAACAGGGGAATCTCCAAAGAGGAGATTCACAAATACGTAGAAAATTTTGCGCAGGCAGCGTATCTGGTGAAACAGGCAGGCTGCGATGGTGTTGAAATCCACGCTGTCCATGAAGGCTATCTGCTGGATCAATTTGCAATCGGATTCTACAACAAGCGTACGGATGAGTATGGCGGATGCCTGGAAAACCGTTTAAGATTCCCAAAAGAGATCGTGGAGGCCATCAAAGAAAAGTGCGGAAAAGATTTTCCTGTATCCGTGCGCTACAGCGTGCGCAGCTATGTGAAGGACTACAACCGGGGAGCACTTCCGGGGGAAGAATTCGAAGAAATGGGCCGGGATCTGGAGGAAGGCGTTACAGTTGCAAAAATGCTGGAGGAATATGGTTACGATATGCTCAACTGCGACAACGGAAGCTATGATTCCTGGTTTTGGCCGCATCCGCCGGTGTATATGCCAAAAGCCTGTAACCTAAAGGATGTGGCGGCAGTTAAAAAAGCAGTCCATATACCAGTCGTATGCGCAGGACGTTTTGATGATCCTGAACTTGCCGAAAAAGCAATATCTGAGGGTCGGATCGACATCATGGGTATGGGCCGTCCGCTTCTGGCAGACCCGGAGCTGGGCCGCAAGTTCTATGAAGAGCGCCTGGATGACGTACGCCCATGTATATCCTGCCATCAGGGGTGCCTGGGAAGAATCTTCCAGGGCAAAGACATCAGCTGTGCTGTTAACCCGGCCTGCGGAAGAGAAAAGAGCTACGAATTAAAACCGGCAGAGACAAAGAAAAAAGTCATGGTAATCGGAGGCGGCCTGGGCGGCATGGAGGCAGCGCGAGTCTGCGCACTGCGCGGCCATGAAGTAGATCTGTTTGAAAAAACAGGAGAACTCGGCGGCGTCTTTGTAGCCGCAGCAACTCCCGATTTTAAAGACGATGACAAAAATCTCCTGAAATGGTACAAAAAACAAATGAGCGACCTTCCAGTTAATGTACATATGAATACAGAAGCAACAGCAGAAATGACCGCAGGATACGACGAGATATTCGTAGCAACAGGAGCCAATGAAAGGAAACTGGACACACCGGGATTCGATGCCGAAAACGTCACATATGCCATAGAAACCCTCAGAAGCTCAGACATAAAAGGCGACAACGTTCTAATCGTAGGAGGCGGTCTGACAGGATGCGAGATAGCCTACATGTTAGGCAGGGAAGGCAAAAAAGTAACCATAGTAGAAATGGCCGACACCATCCTGAACGCCTTCGGCCTTGCCGCGGCAAACTACAACATGTTAATGGAACTGCTTGACTACTACAAAGTCAAAGTAATCAAAAACGCAGTAGTCGAGAGCTACAAAGAAGGTATTGCAGTTGTATGTGAAACAGAAAAGAACTATCCGAACTCTGCAAATCGTGCAAAGCGCATGTTCGCCCTCGGCCCGCAGGGAATGAAAGTAAAACACGAAATCCCAGCCGACCACATAGTAGTATCCGTCGGTTATACCCCGGATCAGAACCTATATGAAAGAATCAAAACAGACAATGTCCACCTAATAGGAGACGCCAAGCAGCCCACCAACGTAATGGACGCAATATGGGCAGCCTACGAGTCCGCAATGACAATATAAACCTGTCAATAAAGATATAAAACCGCATAAACACTACTGCACAGTCATTCTACATCCGCCACACCCGGCCTAAGATACCGTCGGAGACGGTCATAATTCCTTCTGACAGGATGAGCCAGCCAGGGGCCAAACGGGACGGGGACAGACGGAAGCATCTATGTGTCTGGTATGCATGAAGCGAGCTTAGCAGCAGTTAGAGGGAACGCATAAAATCTGCCGGAGAAAAGTTGCTACCGAAGCAACTTTTCCGTACACCTGAGCCGTCTACTCATCAGAGTAGGCGGTGAATGTGTACAGTGCCGGCAGATTTTGTGCGTACCCTCTTACTGCTGCTTAGCGCAGCGTCAGCATACCAGACACATAGATGCTTCCGTCTGTCCCCGTCCCGTTTGGCCCCTGGCGTCCCCCTGCCAGCTATTAATTATGATTTTTAGATTGTCTTTTCCCCATCAATAAGCTATAATGTATAAAGATTTGATAACAAACATGCTTGTCGGTTTACCCCGGCAAGTCATAGTAGTGAAGGAGGATTATATGTTAGTATCAGCAAAAGAAATGCTTCAAAAGGCAAAGGCTGGCCATTACGCAGTCGGACAGTTTAACATCAACAACCTGGAATGGACAAAAGCAATTTTGACAGCAGCCCAGGAGTGCAGCTCTCCGGTAATTTTAGGTGTATCAGAAGGCGCCGGAAAATATATGACAGGTTATAAGACAGTGGTAGGTATGGTAAATGGGATGATGGAAGAACTCAACATCACTGTACCTGTTGCACTTCATCTGGATCACGGCAGCTACGAGGGATGCCTGAAGTGTGTGGAAGCAGGATTTTCTTCTATCATGTTTGACGGTTCCCACTATCCAATCGAGGAGAACGTTGCAAAGACAAAAGAGCTTGTGCAGATCGTAAAAGAACACGGTATGTCTCTGGAAGCAGAAGTCGGCTCCATCGGCGGCGAGGAAGACGGTGTCATCGGTAAGGGCGAGTGTGCTGATCCTCAGGAATGCAAGATGGTTGCAGACCTTGGAATTGATTTCCTGGCAGCAGGAATCGGCAATATCCATGGAAAATACCCGGATAACTGGGAAGGGCTGAGCTTTGAGACTCTGGATGCAATCCAGCAGCTGACAGGGGACATGCCTCTGGTACTTCACGGCGGTACAGGAATTCCGGAAGATATGATCAAAAAGGCAATTGATCTGGGCGTAGCAAAGATTAATGTAAATACAGAATGCCAGTTATCATTCGCAGCTGCTACACGTAAATATATTGAGGCTGGAAAAGACCTGGAAGGCAAAGGCTTTGACCCGCGTAAGCTGCTGAAACCAGGCACTGACGCAATTATCGAGACCGTTAAGGAAAAAATGGAATTGTTTGGATCAGTGGGAAAAGCTGAATAAAAATTTTAATTTTTTACTTGAATTTCCTGGACGATTGAGGTATACTGACAAACGTAGATACGAACAAGGGCGTTCCAAGATAACTTGGAGTGCCCTTTTACTTTATGGGGACATTATACATTGTTCCGCACCAAGCTGCGGGTCTGCCCGCAGGGCATGAGTTACGGGGTGCCTTTTGGGAGTACATAAGACTTATGCAGAACCCATAGAATAAAGTAATTGAAAACGGGAATTCGCAAGGCTGCCCGGTTCTACAAATTTGAAAAGCGAAGAGAAAGGAAGGATTTATGAGCGCAGAACTAGTCAATGTTGCAGAGATTTTTGGGGAAAATGTTTTTAACGATACTGTGATGCAGGAACGTTTGCCGAAAAAAATCTATAAAAACCTGAAGAGAACGATAGAGGAAGGAAAGGAACTGGATCTTGAGACAGCCGATGTCATTGCACATGAAATGAAGGAATGGGCGATCGAGAAGGGGGCAACTCACTACACGCACTGGTTCCAGCCTCTGACAGGTGTGACAGCCGAGAAGCATGACTCCTTCATCTCAGCCCCTCTGCCGAGCGGCAAAGTGCTGATGAGCTTCTCTGGAAAAGAACTGATCAAAGGAGAACCGGATGCATCCTCCTTCCCGTCGGGTGGGCTGCGCGCCACATTTGAGGCGAGAGGATATACGGCCTGGGACTGTACTTCACCGGCATTTGTGAGACAGGATGCTGCAGGAGCCACACTTTGTATACCGACGGCATTCTGCTCCTATAAGGGAGAAGCGCTGGATCAGAAGACGCCTCTGCTCCGTTCCATGGAGGCCGTCAGCAAACAGTCTCTCAGGCTGCTTCGCCTTTTTGGAAATACGACTTCTAAAAAAGTGACCCCATCTGTTGGGCCGGAACAGGAGTATTTTCTGGTAGATGCGCAGAAATTTAAACAGAGGAAGGATCTGATTTATACAGGCCGTACGCTGTTTGGGGCAATGCCTCCGAAGGGACAGGAGCTGGATGACCACTATTTCGGAACCATACGCCAGAGAGTTGCATCATTCATGAAGGATGTCAACGAAGAACTCTGGAAGGTAGGCGTATCGGCAAAGACACAGCACAATGAAGTAGCCCCGGCACAGCATGAGCTGGCTCCCATCTATGCGGAAGCGAATATTGCGGTAGACCACAATCACCTGGTAATGCAGACTCTAAAGAGGGTAGCATGCCAGCATGGTATGAAGTGCCTGCTCCATGAAAAGCCTTTTGCAGGTGTGAATGGTTCCGGCAAGCACGATAACTGGTCCCTGACCACGGACGATGGAATCAACATGCTCGAGCCGGGAAAGACCCCGCATGAAAACACACAGTTTCTGATGGTGCTGACCTGTATTCTGAAGGCGGTTAACAGGCATGCAGATTTGCTGCGTGAATCGGCTGCAGACCCGGGAAATGACCACAGATTAGGTGCAAATGAGGCTCCGCCGGCTATCATTTCTGTGTTCCTCGGCGAACAGCTGGAGGATGTACTGGAGCAGCTGGTCAGCACAGGCGAGGCAACACACAGTCTTAAGGGCGGAAAACTGGAGACCGGAGTGAAGACTCTGCCGGATCTTGCGAAGGACGCAACGGACCGAAACAGAACCTCCCCGTTTGCATTTACCGGAAATAAATTTGAATTCCGCATGGTTGGTTCACGCGACTCTGTAGCTGCCCCGAATATTGTGTTAAACACAATCGTGGCGGAGGCATTTTCAGAGGCATGCGATGTGCTTGAGAAAGCTGACGACTTTGATATGGCCGTTCACGATCTGATCAAAGAATATGCGATAGAAAACCAGAAGATCGTATTCAATGGGGATGGCTATTCAGACGCATGGGTAGCGGAGGCCGAAAGACGGGGCCTTCCGAACATCAAATCCATGGTCGAAGCAATTCCGGCAATGACGACTGAAAAGGCGGTAACCTTGTTTGAGAAGTTCAATGTCTTTACAAGGGCTGAACTGGAATCACGTGCGGAAATCCAGTACGAAAGCTATGCCAAGGCCATCAACATTGAGGCCCGCACCATGATCGATATGGCGAGCAAGCAGATCATCCCTGCAATTATGAACTATACAAAGACACTTGCAGATACGATTCTTGCAGTAAAGGCTGCCGGGGCAGATACCAGTGTGCAGAGTGAACTGCTCAATGAAGTATCAGCGCTTCTTGTCGAAACGAAAACCAATCTGAAAACACTGATTAAAGTGACAGAAGAAGCTGCAGAGAAGGAAGAGGGCGCTGTACAGGCGAACTTCTATCATTCCGATGTATTTCCGGCTATGGAAGATCTGCGGAAACCGGTAGATGCGCTGGAGATGATCGTGGATAAAGATGTATGGCCGATGCCATCCTATGGCGATTTGATATTCGAAGTGTAAGAAATTCTATAGAAGGATGTAAGCAGGGGGCTGCTGCACTGGCTGATTCATATCAGCTGTGCGCAGCCTCCTTTTTGTGATCTTTTTCTTGATCCGCCGTCTGACCTGTCGTCTTACGGCCGGAGCCCTAACGGGATTATCTTGCAGTAATCCTCTGCGGAACCTCTGTTTTTAAAGCATTCCAGAATCTCTTTTCCTACCGGATGAAGTTCCTCAGTATCGTAAACAGAAAGTTCTTTTTCAAAGAAACCGTAAAGAATCCCCGCGCCTTTATCATAGCCTGCTTCTCCAAGGGTTTCCTGGTTTTCCGGACGAAGGAATTTGGAAGAAATCGACTGGCCGTCTACTTTCATCTGTTTCAGTGAATATCCAAGCAGGGAACAGCGGGCTGGGGTCAGACGGTCCATTTTCATATTTACGCCACCGCGGCGGGCCAGGTATTCCCGGGAAATCCATTCGGCAGCAAACCCAACTTTGTAAATTCCGATGTGCTGGTTAGGGATCAATACATATCTTGTTTTCGGGCAGCTTAGGATCTGCTCTAAAAGATAATTCGCCTGTTTTATCCGCCGCCCGGTCGCAAACGGCCAGTAGGAGCCAACTCCCTCGGCGGCAAGCGGAGAACTTCCGTTAATACTTGGATTATTGTATCCGCGCGGCGCGACCAGACGCCACAGCCACGCTATTGCCGGCGGTATGACCTGCATCAGTCCGAGAATGCCGTAATCCGGATGTTTTGCGGTGGATGGAGGAGTCCGTACACCAAAGCTCCGCACATTGACTTCCACCGGGCTGGCCACGATGTTCGGAATCAAGCGGCGCGGTATGATGACTCGTGGGTTCGGGCATGGACTTCCATCTGACTCGATGGTGTGGTCCCACGGAAGACAGGTCGAACGCGGAACCGCCTGAAGGTTAAAAAATACCAGCGGCTCTTTAGAGTGAACAGCAATTTTTTCATAAAGCGGGTCGCACCCGTATTCTGTAATACCGTCGACCCGGACAAACCAGCCATCCTCGCCATCCGTAAGCGCTAATTTCCCACTGCCCGTCTGGATGCGGGGATTGCAGTTCGCCATGTCATCCGTAACCGGCTCGATTGTACAGGTATCGCTCATGGTGATATAGCGTTTATCTCCCGTAAGTGTATTGACGCCAAGAAGGACGCGGCCGTCTGACTCACGGTGCACATCCTGCAGCAGTTCGCTCTTACCGCCTCCGGATGCACCTTCATGCATCATAACCATTTCATTTTCATAAGGCGTAATAATGCGGGCTGCCGAAGCATGGGCCGTTACCCAGCCTTCCTGCTCACCGATGTCAAGAAGCACACTGTAAATCCCTTTTTTGGCAGAAGGCCCGGGATAAAGATTGTAGGAAAATACTTCATGCAATTCGCTGGTGCGGCAGTGTACACAGACCTGCCTGCCGTTAAAATGAGTATGCCGGAACGGCGGTGCCACATAGACAATTGCCCGCGGCCTGAACGGTTCTTCTATCGTTCTTGCATTCACAAACGCCTGAAGCTGAGAAACGGCAAATGCAAAAAATGCAGCGTTGCGCGGACAGACTAGCAGTGAATTGTAGCCATACTCAACCCCACCGGCTTTAAACGGTATGATGATTACCTCCTGACCTGAAAGCCACTGAAAAGTCTGCTCTTTAACGGAAGAAAATTCATAACCATAAGCATCTTGAAACCGGAGCTTATCAGTTGGCAGATCATCCCCAATCCGCATAGAATCCGCATCACGGCGGCGCATATAATCTTCGGCAAAATTGACGGCAGCGCCATTGCGGCAGCGGGCGACCGTGGCTTCCAGCACCATTCTGCCTTCTACATTATAGAGGACTTCAATTTCGTCGGTGTGCTCATTTCCAAAGATTAGTTCAAAAAGCATTTCTTTGCTTTCTGGAATGATCACACTTGGGCTGTTGGAGACAATGTTTTCAAGTTCTTTGGGAAGAATAAACTTTTGAATTAAGGAATGCATAATTTCTCCTCCTGACTTTCATTTAATATTTTTGCGTATTTGAAATTAGGGTATTTCAGAGTACTCTACCACCTCGCACATAATGCTGTCAATATAAAATTGCAAGTTCTTAGCACAAAACTTGCAAAAATGAGATTTATAAATTATCGAGAAAACAGATGGATGCCCTGAATATAATCAAATAGTTATATCTGATATACAAATATATGTCTTGGATTATAGAAAATTCTGGATTTATAATATGGCTAGAAATTGGAAGTTATGGTTAGGAGGTCTTGTGTTATGGTTATGACAAAAAATGTAGATGGAATGGAGTGCCGGACTGAGAAGGACTCGATTGGAACGAAGGATATTCCGGAAGGGGTCTACTATGGGGTTCAGTCGCTGCGGGCTGCAGAAAACTTCAGGATAACGGGGCTGTCAATGCACCCGGAGGTTATCAACAGTCTGGCGCAGATTAAGAAGGCAGCGGCGATCACCAATTGTGAGGCCGGACTGCTGGATAAGCATATTGCTGAGGCGGTTGTAAAAGCTTGTGATGAAATACTGGAGGGCAAGCTTCATAATGCTTTTATTGTAGACCCGATTCAGGGGGGCGCAGGAACCTCCATTAATATGAATGCCAACGAGGTGATTGCCAACCGTGCAATTGAGATATTGGGCGGGCACAAGGGGGACTATTCCATTGTGCATCCGAATGATCATGTCAACTGCGGACAGTCAACCAACGATGTAATACCTACGGCAGGTAAGATGACTTCTCTGAAGCTGCTCAAGAATGCCAGGAAGGAATTGGAGCGTTTACATAAGGCTCTGAGCGGAAAAGCGGAGGAATTTGACTCCATCGTAAAAATGGGCAGGACGCAGATGCAGGATGCAGTTCCGATCAGGCTAGGTCAGGAGTTCAGGGCTTATTCCGCGGCAATACAAAGAGATATTAACCGTATGGAAAAAGCGCAGGAGGAGATGCGGACTCTGAATTTAGGCGGGACGGCGATCGGAACCGGTATCAATGCGGATGAGGCATACCTGCGGCGGATCGTTCCGAATCTGGCACAGATCAGCGGAATGGATTTTGTGCAGGCTTATGATCTGATCGATGCCACCCAGAATCTGGATCCCTTTGTGGCCGTATCGGGTGCAGTTAAGGCCTGTGCCGTAACACTTTCCAAAATTGCAAATGACTTCCGGCTGATGTCTTCGGGGCCAAGATGCGGCTTTGGGGAGATCAATCTGCCCGCAAAACAGAACGGCTCCTCCATAATGCCGGGGAAGGTGAATCCGGTCATCCCCGAAGTCGTGAACCAGGTTGCCTTTCTTATTATTGGAAATGATGTAACAATTACAATGGCTGCCGAAGCAGGGCAGCTGGAATTAAATGCTTTTGAACCGATCGTGTTTTACTGCCTGTTTCAGTCAATTGATACCTTGGCATATGCGGTGGAGACTTTTGTGGATAATTGTGTAAATGGGATTACTGCAAACAAGGAACGCTGCAGGGAATTAGTGGATAACAGCGTGGGGATTGTGACGGCCCTCTGTCCTTATGTAGGATATGCGAAATCTGCTGCTCTGGCGAAAGAGGCTTTGAAAAGCAAAGTCCCTGTCAGAAAGCTGATTCTGGATGAGGGACTGCTCAATGAGGCCGAACTGGATGAAATACTGGATGTGAAGAGTATGACAGAACCTGGGATATCGGGGAAAGAGCTGCTGCTCAAAAAGCAAATAAAAGCTTAAGGATATAAAAAGTAGAATCGTACAACAGGATAGACAAGTAACAGGTTAAGGAAAAAGAAAGTGAGGTCAGTTATGGATTACGAAAAGAAAGCTCTGTATATGCATGAAAAATTCCATGGGAAAATCGAGGTTTGCAGTAAAGTTCCCCTGGAAACAAGAGAAGACCTAAGTACCGCCTATACGCCCGGCGTTGCCCGGCCCTGCATGGAAATACACAGGGATGAGAAAAAAGCATACAACTATACCGCAAAAGGCAATTTAGTAGCTGTTGTAACGGATGGAACGGCAGTATTGGGACTGGGTGACATCGGTCCGAAAGCAGCCATGCCGGTCATGGAAGGAAAAGCTATCCTATTCAAAGAGTTTGGAGGTGTAGATGCATTTCCCATATGTCTGGACACGAAAGACACGGAAGAAATTATTGAGACCGTGAAACGCATTGCCCCAGTTTTCGGCGGTATTAACCTGGAGGATATTTGTTCGCCCAAATGTTTCGAGATTGAGCAGAGACTTGAAAAGGAATTGGACATACCGGTTTTTCATGACGACCAGCACGGAACGGCAATTGTAACGACGGCTGCTCTGATGAATGCGCTTAAGGTAGTGGGCAAGAAAATAGACGGCATAAAAGTTGTACTTAACGGTCCGGGCAGCGCAGGTAGCGCAATTGCCAAAATGCTGCTTCATGCAGGCGTAAAGCATATGACGATCTGTGACCTGGAAGGGATACTGGCGGAAGGCTGTTCCTTTGCCGTCGGGCATAAACTGGAGCTGGCAAGACTCACAAATCCGGAGAAAATTACCGGAGCCCTCCAGGATGCAGTCAGGGGGGCAGATGTCTTCATAGGAGTTTCCGCGGGTAACATTTTGACAAAAGAAATGGTACGCACGATGGCGCCGGAACCAATCGTATTCGCAATGGCAAACCCCACGCCGGAAATCACTTACGAAGATGCCAAAGAAGCAGGAGTAAAAATAATCGGGACCGGACGTTCCGACTATCCGAACCAAATCAACAACGTCCTTGCCTTCCCCGGCCTCTTCAGGGGAGCACTGGACGCAGGAGCAAGAGACATCACCTACGACATGAAGCTGGCCGCCGCCCGCGCAATAGCATCATTGGTAAACGAAAAAGAATTGAACCCAGACTATATCATCCCATCCCCATTCGACAAACGGGTAGCCGCCAAAGTAGCTCAGGAAGTCGCAAAATGCGTTCACAGATAAGCTGTTTGTGATGAAGCAAAAATCCAGAAAAATTTACTTCCAAACCCAAAAGACAACAACTGTGTATCCAATCCCATCCACTTCACCCGCAAGAACCTCCCCCAAAAAAGCATATCCATCCCATTGGAAGCGCACAGCCTATGGGGAGCCGGACTTCTGCGGGGGGCAGGAAACTTCTGGACACCTTTTCGGAAGTTTCCTGCCCCCCGCAGAAGTCCGGCTCCCCACAGGCGTCCCCCCTCGAATATCTTTTTAAATATCCACTTGCAATATACCTGGTGGGGGTATATAATGACCTTGGAAAGAGGTGATACAAATGGAAGAAAACAAGGAATGCTGCCACAAGAAAAAGGAACGTTCCGAGAAGGAATACAAGGATCTCGTTAACCGCCTGAACAGAATTGAAGGGCAGATCCGTGGTATAAAAAGAATGGTGGAAAGCGATACTTACTGTACAGACATTCTGATTCAGGTATCGGCAGTAAATGCCGCTCTGAACAGTTTTAATAAAGTACTTCTTGCGAATCATATCAGAACCTGCGTGGCGGATGACATCAAGGCAGGAAAAGAAGAGACGATAGACGAGCTGGTGGTAACTTTACAGAAATTAATGAGATAGGAGGCAGAAGATGGAACAATATTCAGTAACAGGAATGAGCTGTGCTGCCTGTAGTGCCCGTGTGGAAAAGGCGGTCGCTAAAGTTCCCGGAGTTACGTCCTGTTCGGTCAGCCTGCTGACAAATTCCATGGGAGTAGAAGGTAGTGCTGCATCTTCGGATATTATTGCAGCAGTGGAAGAGGCAGGTTACGAAGCCGCCCCGAAAGTTTCCGGTGACAAATCAGGCGCTTCAGCTAAGGCCCCGGCAGAAAATGATCTTTTAAAAGACAGAGAAACTCCAATACTAAAGAAGAGGCTGATCGCTTCGCTTTGTTTTTTGGTTCCGCTGATGTATGTATCGATGGGACATATGATGTGGAACTGGCCTGTTCCGGCAGTTCTGGCTGGGAATCATGTGGCAATGGGACTGATTCAGCTGTTGTTTACCACGGTAATTATGGTAGTGAACCAGAAGTTTTTCATCAGCGGCTTTAGAAGCCTGTGGCATCGGGCGCCTAATATGGATACTCTGGTGGCACTTGGCGCGGGGGCCTCATACATTTACAGCACCTATGCGCTGTTTGCAATGACAGATGCACAGATGCACGGTGATATGGCTGGGGTGATGAACTACATGCATGAGTTTTATTTCGAATCAGCGGCAATGATTCTGACCTTGATCACCGTAGGAAAAATGCTGGAAGCACGGTCTAAGGGCAGAACGACAGATGCGCTTAAGAGCCTGATGAAACTGGCGCCGAAGACAGCGACGGTCCTGCGCGGAGAAATAGAGTCGGTAGTTTCCATCGAACAGGTAGTAAAAGGGGATATCTTTGTAGTAAGACCTGGGGAAAATATACCGGTGGATGGCATTATTATAGAAGGAAGCAGTGCAGTAAATGAGTCTGCCCTGACCGGAGAAAGCATTCCGATTGACAAAGCCCCAGGGGATCCGGTATCGGCGGCAACGCTGAACCACTCTGGCTTTATCAAGTGTGAGGCGACAAGGGTCGGTGAAGATACCACACTTTCCCAGATTATTCAGATGGTCAGCGACGCTGCGGCAACAAAGGCGCCCATTGCCAAGGTTGCAGACCGGGTATCCGGTGTATTTGTGCCGGTGGTTATTGCTATTGCAGCATTGACAATTCTGGTATGGCTGTTTGCCGGGCAGACCATTGGTTTCGCTCTTGCAAGAGGAATCTCCGTACTGGTTATCAGCTGTCCGTGTGCCCTGGGTCTGGCGACCCCGGTAGCGATCATGGTCGGCAACGGTATGGGGGCAAAGCATGGGATTATGTTCAAGACAGCGGTTTGCCTTGAGGAGACCGGAAAGATGCAGATCGTGGCACTTGATAAAACCGGGACAATAACAAGCGGTGAGCCCAGAGTAACAGATATGCTTCCAGCAGAAGGCGTCAAAGAAGAAGAGCTTCTGGCCATGGCCTATGGGCTGGAGAAAAAAAGCGAACACCCCCTGGCACGGGCTGTTCTTATGCTTGCAGAGGAGCGGGACATCCGAAATACCCAGGAGATCACAGACTTTCAGGCGCTCCCGGGCAATGGACTTTCCGGCAGAATGGGCGGTGATCTTCTGACAGGGGGCAGCTTCAAGTTTATCAGTGAGAATACCGAAGTTCCGGAAGCTATGAAAAAGAAGGCGGAACAGCTGGCCGAAGACGGGAAGACACCGTTATTTTTCAGCCGCAGCAATCAGCTTATTGGTATCATTGCAGTAGCAGATGTTATTAAGGAAGACAGTCCCCGGGCTGTCAAAGAATTACAGAACATGGGGATTCATGTGGTAATGCTGACCGGTGATAATGAGCGGACAGCGAAGGCCATCGGGCGCCAGGCAGGTGTGGATGAGGTAATCGCGGGCGTACTGCCGGACGGCAAGGAAAACGTGATCCGTTCTCTGAAGAAAAAGGGCAGAGTCGCCATGGTAGGAGACGGAATCAATGATGCACCCGCGCTAACCAGGGCGGATATCGGAATTGCCATCGGCGCTGGTACAGATATCGCAATCGATGCGGCAGATGTAGTCCTGATGAAAAGCCGCCTGAGCGACGTGCCGGCTGCAATCCGGTTAAGCAGGGCCACCCTCCGGAATATCCATGAGAATCTATTCTGGGCATTTATCTACAATGTTATCGGTATTCCGCTGGCAGCCGGTGTCTGGTTCCCGCTGCTCGGGTGGAAGTTAAACCCCATGTTCGGTGCAGCCGCAATGAGCCTGTCAAGCTTCTGTGTAGTAACAAATGCACTCAGGCTTAATTTATTTAAAATGTATGATGCAGCGAAAGACAAAAAAATAAAAATCAAAAAGAAAGAGGAGGAAACAACGATGCAAAAAACTATGAAAATTGAGGGGATGATGTGCGGACACTGTGAGGCCAGAGTAAAGAAGAGCCTGGAGGCACTTTCACAGGTGGATGAAGCGGCAGTAAGCCACGAGTCAGGAACCGCAGTCGTAACCTTAAATGCAGAGATCTCAGATGAAGAATTAAAAAAGACAGTAGAAGACCAGGACTATAAAGTACTGGAAATAAAGTAAACAGACACTTAGAAACAGCTCGAAAATGATGATAAAACAGGGGGACAAAGCTGATATATAATCTCCGGTGTTTATGAAAAAAGGGCTTTTGGCGGCCCAATGTTATCCAGCAGGTCTATACAGCATTAAAAATGCTGTATAGACCTGCTGGACTTTTTTTGCACAATATTTGGATATTCAATTGCTGGCTGTCAAATATTCTACTGGGACAGTACAGGATTCGTTTATCCCAATGAATATCTTTAACAAGGGTTATTCCAGAATTTCTTTTACTTTCTCAACAGTTAAGTCACAGTATTCGGCGATCTCATCGAGAGATTTTCCCTGAATGTGCAGTTTGAAAACCTGGCGGGCACGTTGCTCTCCGGCTTGTTGTCCAATTTGAACTCCTCTTTTTTCAGCACTGCTGATCTGAGTATTATAATCCTTGAGAGCTTTTTCCCTCGCCTCATATTCGAGCCGCTTTTGTTCATCCGCACTCAAATTTACCAGTGTATGATAAGCTTCATCCAGATATTCGTTTGTTTTAGCCATTCTCTCAAACTCCTTTCTGTCTTTCCCATTGAAGAACTTCATCCATGCAATAATATCCTCTTCGGTATGCATATCTGCTGGCAGTTTCTTGAGTTCCAGTATCTGAAGCTCCATTTTATCAGTGTAAAGGCTGCCCGTCCGGTCATCCCGGAAATGAAAACTGCGGTAACATCTGCTGTCACCAGGAAAATGGATGAAATCTAGAATACCCAGCTTATCATCCGGGGCGTCCCTGGGAAGCAGGGTTGGAAGAATACAGGTATCTTCGATCTCACTGGGTGAAACTTTTAATAGAGCCGCTATAAAGCCCCTTCTGACTTTAGAATTCTGCATTAGATTATTAAAACAGAAGTCTACAGTCGGTAACATGATAAAGTTGTCATTTGCCATAAATCTCCTTTCATGTGCAGAAAAAGCTGCAATTGTACACAAAAGGAAATCCCCTGCTTTTTATTTATCATACCACGGATTTAGAAGGTATAAAAGACTAGAATCTCTTACATAGTTCAATCAAAGTTTTTCTGCTGTTAAATAAGTTTTTGTTTTGGTATACTTCGGCGAAACGCCGTTTGGAAGATGAAAAGCGATTGCTTTTCGATATCTCTGATTTCTAGTATATCACCTTAATTATCCTTTTGGCAATCAGACTTATAAACCATAATAAAGGGTGTTGAAAAAATCTCCCCATGTGTTTTACAATTGTCTTTGTAAATGATACAATATGCGTAAATCAGCCCCCGTCAATTGACAATCATGTTCAACACAATAAGGAAAGGAGATCCTTTATGAAAAAGCGCATGTTTTTATTGTGTATTGCACTAGTGCTTACAGGCGCATTTATTTTATCCGGCTGTGGCAAAAAGGGACAGGCATCAGACTTAATGAAAGGTATAAAGGCCAACGATGTCAGCAAAGAAGCCACACTTCGTGACGAGGATACTGTTGCCGCCGCAGATTTTGCGGTGCGCCTGTTTCAGGCCAGCCGGGAAGAAAACTCCGAGGTGCTGATATCGCCTGTTTCTGTGCTCTATGCTCTTGCTATGACCGCTAATGGGGCAGGAGGGGAGACCCTCACACAGATGGAGGATGTGCTGGGGCTGAGCGTAGAAGAACTGACCCCATACCTCTATGCTTACAAAGAGGCACTGGCTTCCGGTAATAAGTACAAGCTGGATCTTGCCAATTCGATCTGGTTTAAAGAGGATGATAGCCTGACCGTGAATCCGGACTTTCTGCAGATAAACGCGGACTGGTATGACGCGGAACTGTATAAAGCCCCTTTTGATCATTCTACGCTCAAGGATATCAACCATTGGGTCAGCGACAAAACGGACGGTATGATAGAAGATATACTGGATGAGATCCCGGATGAAGCGATCATGTATCTGATTAATGCGATTGTTTTTGATGCCGAATGGGAGAACATATATAAGGAAAATGAAGTCATGACGGATGTTTTTACAACGGAAAACGGAAGCGGGCAAATAGCAGAGCTGATGCATTCGGAAGAGAACGAATATCTGGAAGATGAGAACACAACCGGTCTGATCAAGTATTATAAGGACAGGAAATATGCGTTTGCAGGCCTGCTTCCGAAGGAGGGGATAAGCGTGAGCGAATACATTTCCTCCTTAACCGGTGAAAAGTTGATGAGCCTTTTGAACAACTCGCAGAGCGTGCCGGTGGATGCGGCGATCCCCAAATTCGAAAATGAGTACGATATAGAGATGAGTATGACTCTGAAGGGCATGGGGATGACGGATGCATTTGATCCCGGACTGGCAGATTTCAGCGGGTTGGGAATATCGACGGATGGGAATATTTATATAAACCGTGTACTGCACAAGACTTATATTGCGGTGGATGAACAAGGGACGAAGGCGGGAGCAGCCACAGCTGTGGAGCTGACGACGGAAGCTGCGATGATCGACTCCGCAGAGCGCAAAACCGTATACCTGAACCGGCCGTTTATTTATATGCTGATTGATAGTGAGGCGAAACTTCCTGTCTTCATGGGGACAGTGATGGATATAAAAGAATAAGGCACACTGGAGTGTGCCGTCTGAACAAGAAAGTAGAAAAGGAGTGCATTAAGATGCAGACATCAACAGAACTAAAAAATTTACTCAACAGGATTGACCACAAGAGTTATCCTGCCTACAAAGATACGAAGGGTGTTTATCAGTTCCCCGGGTATCAGCTTTCCATCGATCATGTACAGGGAGATCCATTTGCCTCCCCTTCGAAATTAAGTATTCATATAAAAGGAGCAGCGGCTGGGTTCCCGAAAGAGTTGTTTGAGACGGAGCACCGCCGGATTGCACTGCAGGATTATCTGACACGCCAGTTTGGACGCGGTGTTGAAAAGTATGCATTCAAAGCCAAAGGTTCAGGGAAGAGCGGCCTGATCTCTGTCAGCAGATGCGGACAGGAGATACTGGAACGTACGGCATGCAGTATTGACGTTCGAAGCGGAGATCTGGTACTGAGGCTTGAAGCCGGTTTTCCTGCGAACGGGAGAACCATCAATGCCAGGGAATTAATGAAGATATTGTTTGACTTTTTGCCGGAGTGTGTGGAAAACTCCCTGTATTATAAGAAAAGCGATAAAAAAAGAATAGAACAGACCGCATTTCTCGCGGACGACCAGCAGTACATCCGGGAGCAGCTGCCTGCTCTGGGACTGGCTGCCTTTGTGGCGGACGGAGCTATTCTGCCCAGAGAATCCGGAATTTCTTCCCGGCCAATGAAAGGGGCGGTTGCCTTTGCTTCCCCGGAGGAACTGAAAGTGACACTGGAACTTCCTCACAGAGGAAAAATAACGGGAATGGGAATCCGCAGAGGAATCACACTGATCGTGGGCGGGGGATACCACGGAAAGTCTACTCTCCTGAAAGCACTGGAACTGGGGGTTTATAACCATATTGCGGGGGATGGCAGGGAGTATGTTATTACAGACGCCACCGCGATGAAGATCCGTGCAGAGGACGGACGCAGTATTAAGAAAACAGATATTTCCATGTTTATAAATGACCTTCCCAATAAGAAGGAAACACGGGGATTCTATACAGAGGATGCCAGTGGAAGTACATCCCAGGCAGCGAATGTGATAGAGAGCATGGAGGCAGGGGCAAAACTGCTGCTGATCGATGAAGACACAAGCGCAACCAATTTTATGATACGGGATGAGCTGATGCAGCGCGTGATCCACAGAGATATGGAACCCATCACGCCATTTATCGAACGGATCAGGGAATTGTATGATGAGTATGGAATATCAACCGCCATCGTGGCAGGAAGTTCCGGGGCATATTTCCATATCGCGGACTGTATTATCCAGATGGACAGATATGTGCCGAAAGATATCACCGCTCTTGCAAAAAGAGAGGCTGAAAGTTTTCCAATGCTCAGCGGGCCGGACGAAAAAGCAGCAGCACCGGTATTCACACGCTGCCCGGGAGGGAATCCGGTATTTCGCGGGAATGACAGGGTAAAGATGAAGACGATGGGCCGGGAGGCAGTGCAGATCAACCGGGAAACCATTGACCTGCGCTATGTGGAGCAACTCGTTGACAGTGAGCAGGTGTCTGCATTGGGGTATTGTGTAAAATATGCGGAAAAACATCTTTTGGACGGAAGAAAGACTCTGCAGAAAGTTGTGGAGGAGTTGGAGAATAAGATAAAAAAAGACGGACTGGGTAGTTTGTGTGAAAGCGGCTCCAGTGTGGCATGCCTTGCAGCGCCGAGAAAACAGGAGATATACGCATGCCTGGACCGGTACCGGGGCCTGAAGCTGTAGAAAGGGGACTCATATGCGTTTTTTTCATTTATCTGATCTGCATATTGGCAAACAACTGCACCACTACAGCCTTCTGGAGGACCAGAGACATATATTAAACGAGGTGGTCAGCCAGGTGAAGGGGCTTAAACCTGACGCAGTCGTAATAGCCGGAGATATCTATGACAAGTCTGTCCCGTCGGCAGAGGCAGTCTCTCTGTTTGACGATTTTCTGACGGAACTGGCTGACGTGGACGAAAAACCGGCGGTTATTCTGATCAGCGGGAACCATGATTCGGCCCAGCGGCTCGATTACGCCAGCCGGATTCTGGGCAGGCAGAATATATATATTGCAGGAGAAGCGCCCAGGGAAAAGGATGAATATTTAAAGAAAGTAACGCTCTCTGACGAATACGGGGAAGTGGATTTTTATCTGCTTCCGTTCTTAAAGCCGGGATATGTCCGCGGTGTTTTTGAAGAAGAGATTCCGGAAACCTACAGTGAAGCGGTTGCACGCATTCTGGAGCGCGAAGGTTTGGATCAGGAGAAGCGCAATGTTCTGTTGTCTCATCAATTCTATACGGGATACGGGAAAACGCCTCAGACCTGTGATTCGGAGCTTTTTTCCGTGGGCGGGATTGACAATGTTGACATCGCGCCCCTTTTGCAGTTCGATTATGCAGCTCTCGGGCACCTGCACCGGGCACAGCAGGCAGGAGAGCCCTTTATCCGCTACTGCGGAACCCTTCTGAAGTATTCCGTCAGCGAAGCGGGAGATACGAAGTCGCTTCATGTAGTGGAACTTGGCAAAAAAGGGGAAAAGGCGCTAGTAGAGCTTCTGCCGCTCCATCCGCTCAGAGATGTGCGTACGGTCCGCGGAGAGATGAAGCAGATCATGGAGCAGGCGGAGACAGAAAGCTGCGAAGACTATATCAGCATCACCCTGACGGATGAGATCGATCCGTACAGGCCAAAGGAGCAGCTGGAGAAAGTGTATCCCCATATCCTGGAGATCCGGGTGGATAATGCACGGACAAGAAAGCGGCTGGAGGAGTTTGATGAAGAGGTGGAACTGACCGATCCGCTTCTTGTATTTGGAGAATTTTATGAGGAAATCCAGGGAAGGGAACTGTCCCGGGAAGAGAGAGAATTTTTAGAAAAGGTATTTGATAAGGTGAAGGGGGAATAAGATGAGGCCGGTAAAGTTGACAATGTCTGCATTTGGATCTTATGCTGATGCAGAGGAAATAGATTTTACAAAAATCCAGCATGGCCTTTTTCTTATCACCGGCGATACCGGTGCGGGAAAGACTACGATTTTTGACGCCATCACTTACGCGCTGTACGATAAGACAAGCGGGGGAAAGCGGGACGGCAATATGATGCGCAGCCAGTACGCATCAGAAGAGACGGATACTTTCGTTGAATATACATTTTCATACAGAGGCAAAGAATATACTGTCAGAAGAAACCCTGAATATTTACGGATCGGTAAGCGCAGGATGGCAGACGGTTCCCCCCGGCTCGTAAAAGAGACGTCAAAGGTAAGTCTGCTTATGCCCGACGGCAGAGAGGCGCAGGGGAAGAAAAAGGACATTGATAATAAAATAGAAGAAATCATCGGGCTGGATGTGAACCAGTTTACCCAGATTGCAATGATTGCCCAGGGGGATTTTCTGAGGCTGCTCCACGCAGAATCAAAAGAGCGCAAAAAGATCTTCTCCAGAATCTTTCAGACCAGGCTGTACTGGCAGGTCCAGGAAGAATTAAAGGAGGAGGCCAAGCAGCTCTATATCCGTATGGAGGATAATACAAAGGACTGCCTGCGGGAGATGGAGCGTGTGGAGCCTTATGCCGGCTGCGATGAGGCTGCAAAGTGGGAGCGGCTTTTGGCGCTGAAACTTCCTCCGGCAGAGGAAGTTATGGACGTCTTAAAGGGAATCTGCAGGTATGGAAAGTCCATGGAAACGGAAGCCGAGAAAGAACACACACAGCTGCAGAAGAAAGCGGAGGATCTGAATGCAGCCATCCGCAGCCAGGAGGAGGTCAACATTCTGCTTCAGTCAAAAGAGCAGGCGCAAAAGAGGCTGAAGGAGCTGGAGGAAAAAAAGAGCAAAATGGAAGAACTCCGCCGCCAGATCAAAGACGGTGAGAGGGCCGAGAAAGTGCTTGTAAAAGAGGAACAATATAAACGGACCAGCGTGGAAGCAAAGCGCCTGAAAGAAGTGGCCGGGCAGACAAAAGATTGGATGGAGGAGCAGACCGCAGTCTTAGAGGTGCGTGAAAAGGAATTGCAGCAGCTGGAGAAAGAATTGCAGGAAAAAGAACCTGTTCTTCAAAAGCAAATTCTCCGACTGAAAGATATACTGCCCAGATATGCGGGCATCCGAAAACTGGAAGAACAGTATAACAAACAGTTTAAGAAAATGGAACAAGTGCTTGAGGAATGCAGGACGGCCTCTGCGGATTATGAGAGAAAGTACCAGCAGTTTTTTGAGGAACAGGCCGGGATTCTGGCAAAAGAACTCAAAGAAGGGCAGCCGTGTCCGGTATGCGGCTCCACGGAGCATCCGCATAAGGCGGAACTATTAAAAAGCGCTCCGGGGCAGGAAGAAGTGCAGCAGGCCAAGGAAAAGCGGGATCAGAAAGAGCAGGAGCGTTCCGCCTGCCAGGAACAGTTTCAGGCATCCAAAAGCCGTCTGGACTCGGAACGAAAACTTTTGGAGCAAGCGGCGGAAGATATCATAGCTGGAGGCTCCCTCCAGGAGGAGGAGGCAAAAGAACATCTGAAACATCTGGAAGCTGATTTAAAAGAAATGAAGAAAAATTTCCAGAAAAAGGGAAAAGAGTTCAGGGAATTGATGGAAGAAATGAAGCGCAGAAGCGGACTTCTGGAGAGTCAGGAAAAACAGCTCCAGGAATTGAATACGAAGCAGAAAGAAGAGGAAGAATATTTTCAGGAAGAATTAAAAGCGCAGAAATTTGCGTCCCTCGAAGAATACAGCAGGGCATTGGAATGGACAGAAGGACGCAGAGCGAAAGCAGAAGCACTCAGTGAGTATGAAAAAGAGTGTCTGGAAGTAAAAACCAGATATGAGATGCTCTGCCAACAGAGTGAGGGCAAGCAGCACGCTGATCTGGAGGAAGAAAAAGAGAAGCTGGAAGAAGTACTCATTTCCCAGAAAGCGCAGAAAGACAGATGGCTTCATCTGCACAGCCAGAACCAGAAAAACAAAGAGGCCAGGTCAAAGCTGAAACAGTATTTTGAAACAAAGGCCGGCCTGACAAAGCAGTACGAGATGGTAAACAATCTGAGCCGTACGGCTAACGGAACACTGAACGGCAGCATCAAGCTGGATTTTGAGACCTATGTGCAGAGAAAATATTTCAAGCAGATCATCCATGCCGCCAACCGAAGACTCAGTAAGATGACCTCCAACGAGTTTATCCTGCAGTGCCGGGAGATAAAAGACCTGAGCAGCCAGGGGCAGGCCGGTCTGGACCTGGATGTTTACCACCTTGTCAACGATGCCGTGCGGGATGTAAAGACGCTGTCCGGCGGCGAGTCCTTTATGGCATCTTTGTCCATGGCGCTTGGCCTTTCGGATATCATACAGAACACGGCAGGGGCTATCAGCCTGGAGACCATGTTTGTGGACGAAGGCTTTGGGTCACTGGATGACGCAGCAAGAGAGCGGGCGATCCAGATCCTGCAGGAGCTGGCGGGGGAAAAAGGAACCGTGGGAATCATCTCCCACGTAAATGAATTAAAAGAACAGATCGAATGGAAACTTGCAGTTACAAAGACAGAGCAGGGAAGCAGTACCAGGTGGGTATTAGAATAAACAGAAATGGAAGTGGGACAGATGAAGAAATACCTGAAAACAGCATCAGCCCTGCTGCTGGCCGTGATTCTGAGCCTGCAGCAGGCACTGCCCGTAAGGGCATGGGAGGAAATTGTAACCTGTACGGTTCTGGGAGACAGCATCGCAAAGGGGTATTCTTCTGACAAAGCCAATAAAATAGACTGCTACGGCCGTATCGTGACCGAACGCATAGCCGAAGAGAATGAGATCTATTTCGACTATCAGAACTATGCGAAAAACGGCCTGGACACCCAGAGCCTCAACGAAAAAGTCCTGTCCAGGGACACGGTAAAAAGAAACCTGAACAAATCGGATCTTATATTTCTCACAATGGGTTCTAATGACCTCATGAACGAATTCAAGAAAGAGGCGCAGGAAATTCTGAATTCCAACACCAAATTCCGAAGCGCCCCTCAGGCTATGAACGAACTCCAGGAAGCAGTCAAAAAAAATCCTCTTTTGGTCCTCAAGATCATAGATGCCTTAAGCAGCTGGGATTACGAAAGTTTTGAGTCCGAGTGGGCCGCAGCTATGCAGACCATAACTCAACAGAAAAAAGACACGGCCCAGATTATCGTAACCAACATTTACAACCCGATCTACAACATGCAGCTCCCCGGAACCATGAACAAAGTTGTAGAAGACATCATCCAGAACATGAACAGCATCATCGAAAAAAGGGCCGAAGAATTCAACTACCAGGTCGTAGACCTCTTCAACTCTAACATCGTAGCCTTTGTCCAGGGCGACGGCCTACACCCCAGCCAAGAGGGCCAGCAGCTCATAGCCGAAATGGTCTACGACAAGATCCAGCCCGTTGACGCAAATACCCAGTCCGTAGACGGCCAAGCGGTAAAAGGGGAAAATATCCAAGAAGGAAACACTAAAGAAGAAACAGAAACTCAAGTGTCTCCTGGTAAAACCAAACAGCCCTCCATACAGGAATCAGATACCCTTGAAAACGAGGCCGGGAAGGCCGCAAAAAAATCCAAATCTGTCTTCTATCCATACCTGTTTTCAGGGATCATAATCATCATTTTAGCGGTCGTCTTGACAATATACATTCGAAAAAAGAATAAAACAAAGTAGTGGGGATAGTGCTTCGGCAGTATCCCCTTAAACTTCAGCGAAACCTATATTTATGAAACATATAATCCATATAGACTATTGATCGTAACAGTTCAGGGCAGAGTTGTTTAAAGTATGGGTATATGGTATATTTTATTAGTAAATAGTGGTAGGAGCGAACTTATGGTTACGATAAAAGAGATAGCAGAGATGCTGGGTGTGAGTACTGCAACCGTGTCAAATGTTATACACGGAAAGACAAAAAAAGTTTCCAAAAAAAATATCGAACGAATTGAAAAAGTGCTGAAGGAAACAAAGTATGTAAATAGAATGGATAAAAATGCGCTTATAAATGAAAAGCCTCTTATTATCGGTGTGGTAATCCATACATGTAAATCCTATGAGAATACATTTTTGTCGGATCCTTTTTACGGGCAGCTTGTTGGCGTACTGGAGAAGGAGATACGAAAAGCCGGCTATTATATGATGCTGTATGCTTCGGAAAGTACAGAAGAGATCTATCAGATGGTAATGACCTGGAATATTGCCGGTCTTGTAGCAGTTACTTTCACGCACACAGAGTATAATAAGTTGGCTGCGTTGATTAAGAGACCTATCGTTGCTGTAGATTTATATAACATATTAGATCATAATTATTATAATGTTGGAACGCAGGACAAACAGGGTGGATTCCTAATGACGAAATATTTATTGGATCTTGGGTACTCAGATATTTTAGTGATAGGTAACCGTAATGTGGGCGTTGATTATACCAGGTGGCAGGGGTATGAAGAGGCATTAAAAAAGGCAGAAGGTTCACGTTTTAAAGCATATCCGTTGATTGCAGCCAGTGACGTTTACGAAAAGAGACGGAAACAGTTTGAGGAGCTGGCTGGATTTGCTGCTTGGAACAAAAGAACAGCTCTGTTCTTCCTTGCAGATATTTTAGCTGTTGAAGGTATTAATTTTTTTGCAGAGAAAGGGATTATTGTTCCCGATGATGTTGGTATCGCAGGGTACGATGACAGTCAGTATTCAAGCATTACCCACCCCAAATTAACAACGATAAATCAGGATATAACGATAAAAGCTAAAAAAACATGCGAGATGCTGCTGGATCTACTTAATGGAAGGGAGATAGAAAAACATAATCTTCTGCTGCCGGTTCGATTGGTTATCAGGAATTCGACAAAGAATAAGGGATAATTTATGTGCATAGTACATATATTATCCCTTTCTTTTTTGTGTACTAAGCAGGTTATGTTCGTAACTTGTTGACAGCCGATAAAAACACGTTTAAACTCTTGAAATATCCTTAGTTATGCAACTTATTCATGCCCTGCGGGCATTCTTCAGCTAACGCTGAAAAATGAATGAAATCGAAATGTGAGGTGTTTTATGAGAGAAGAATGGTGGAAAGAGGCGGTAGTATATCAGATTTACCCGAGGAGCTTTTATGACAGCAACAATGACGGAGTTGGTGATATCAATGGTATTATACAGAAGCTGGATTATCTGAAAGAACTGGGAATAGATGTAATCTGGCTTTCACCGGTTTATCAATCTCCCAATGCGGATAACGGTTATGACATTAGCGACTATCATACCATTATGAAAGAGTTTGGGACGATGGAAGATTTTGATCACTTATTAAATGAAGCGCATAAGCGGAACCTGAGGATCGTGATGGACTTAGTTGTAAATCATACCTCGGATGAACACGAATGGTTTACCAAAAGCAGAACTTTGCCTGATAGCAAGTATCGCGATTATTATATCTGGAAGAGGGGGAGGAACGGAGGAACTCCCAATAACTGGGGCAGCTGGTTTTATCACTCAGCGTGGGAATATGAGGCTGATACGGATATGTATTATCTGCATATATTTTCCAAAAAACAGCCGGATTTAAATTGGGACAATCCATTATTGCGGGAAGAGATTTACTCGATGATGACATGGTGGCTGGATAAGGGGGTAGATGGATTCCGGATGGATGTCATCAGCCTGATTTCTAAAAATCCGTCTTTTCCGGATGGAGAAGTAACCGGGGCATACGGAGATTTTGGTGACTTGACACCATATTGCGAGAATGGCCCGCGTGTTCATGAATATCTGCAGGAAATGAATGATAAAGTGCTGTCAAAATACGACATTATGACAGTTGGTGAAACACCGAATGCATCTGTAGATGATGCAGCAAAATTCGCGAATTGTGATGGCACTGAGCTAAATATGGTGTTTCAATTTGAGCATGTATCAATTGATTACGGACAGTTTGGAAAGTATACGGAGAACAGATATCGTCTTAAAGATTTGATAGCGGTTTTGAGTAAGTGGCAGGACGGTTTGTGTGATAAGGGCTGGAACAGTTTATACTGGGAGAATCATGACCAGCCCCGCTCCGTTACTAGATTCGGTGATGTTTCAACGCCGTTGTATTGGGAAAAATCGGGGAAGATGCTGGCAACCTGCCTGTATATGTTACAGGGGACACCCTATATATACCAGGGGCAGGAAATTGGGATGACAAACCCTAGATTTGAATCATTTGCAGACTATAAAGATATTGAGGCTAAAAATGCACACCGTGATCTGGTTGAAGAACAAAAAATTATGACAGAGGATCAATTTCTTAGATGTGTTTTTAATCTTGGCCGTGATAATGCAAGAACACCGATGCAATGGAATAACAGCAGCTATGCGGGATTTTCAAAGGTGCCGCCATGGATGAAGGTTAATCCTGATTATCAGGATATCAATGTGGAGAAACAGCAAAATGACCCCGATTCAATCCTGAGTTATTATAAAACATTAATCAAACTGCGCAAGAATTATAAGGTCATTGTCTATGGTAAATATGAATTACTGAATCCAACATCCGAGTATATATGGGCGTATAAAAGAAAACTTGACAATACAGTCATGACTGTGATGGCAAACTTTTCTGATCATACCGTCGGATGTGAATATTTCAAACAGGAGTCAGGAATCTTATTATCAAATTATAGGCAGCATCAGATTTTGAAGCTACAGCCATATGAGGTTATTGTTCAATTAGAACAGTGATAGTTACTATGCACGGGGCCGTGCACCACGCTACACGGCATCCAAGCCTATAAAGTGATGGGGGCGAGCATCTGGCCCCTCGCCACCGGAGACTTTAAATGAGCCAGATGCCGTTACTATATAGAAATTACAAATAGTTAGCTCTTTTGAGCTGATAGGAATGGCAATTGTTTTGCCTATTTTACGAAGGCACCTCAAAAATTCCACATTTCAAACACAAATCCGTCACAACCTTCTGTTAATTTTATCCTTATGTGGAGCACACAGCTGTTTCATATGGGCCGTCTTATCCAGAGTATGTTTGATGATTTGTCGGACACTCCTGACCGGTAGCATCCGCGGTAAGCAGATCAGCCATCTGGGGACATAAATTATCAGCCGCACTCCGGAGCCGGCGTAAATTAACGGACCAGGGAGGTAAGGAATTGATTGAGGTAAAAAACTTAGTAAAAAAATACGGAAACCATCTGGCCATAGACCACCTGAATTTCAAGATTGAAAAAGGGAAGATCTATGGCTTTTTGGGCCCCAACGGAGCAGGGAAATCGACGACCATGAATATCATGACCGGGTACCTTGGAGCAACGGAAGGCGAGGTGCTGATTAACGGACACGACATTCTAAAGGAACCGGAAGAAGCTAAGAAACACATAGGGTATCTTCCGGAGCTTCCCCCGCTTTACATGGAAATGACAGTACAGGAGTATTTGGATTTTGCTGCGGAATTGAAAGGAATATCCAAAGACAAACGGGAATCCTCAGTGGAAGAGGTGCTTAAGCTTGCAAAACTGATGGATGTCAGAAGTCGGCTGATCCGCAACCTGTCAAAAGGATACCGGCAGAGAGTAGGCCTGGCTCAGGCTATGCTGGGATTTCCCGACATTATCATACTGGATGAGCCTACCGTGGGGCTGGATCCGAAACAGATCATTGAGATCAGGGAGCTGATACGGAAACTGGCGAAGGATCATACCGTCATCCTGAGTTCGCATATACTGGCCGAGGTCAGAGAGGTGTGCGACTACATTATGATCATTTCTAAGGGCAGGCTTGTTGCCAGCGATACGCCGGATAATCTGGAGCATTTGATGGATGAATCGGAGTCTGTCGAAATCCTGGCGAAAACAGAACCTTCGAATCTGCGTGACATATTGAATCCGATCAAGGATATCTCCGGCATTAAAACAGAAAAGAGAGCGGACGGGACAACATATGCGGTATTGGAAGTAAAAGACAACAAAGATATCCGGGAACAGGTTTTCTTTGCATTTGCCGGGGCAGGCTGTCCTCTTCTTATGCTGAATACGAACCGTGCAAGTCTGGAGGAGATCTTCCTGGAACTGACACAGGGGGAAACAGGCCCGAAACTGCTGTCTGCAAAGAGAGAGGAGGACAAGACAGATGCTGGCGATTTATAAGAGAGAACTGAAGTCCTATTTTCAGTCCATGATTGGATGTGTCTTTATAGCGTTCCTTGTAGCATTTGCGGGAATTTATTTTATGGCTTATAACCTAAATGCGGGATACCCCTACTTCTCCTATACGCTGTCCGGCGTACTGATTGTTTTTCTTGTAGGGATACCGCTGATTACAATGAAAAGCTTTTCGGAGGAGCGGAGAAACAAGACAGACCAGCTGCTTTTGACAGCGCCGGTAAGCCTGCGCCAGGTTGTGATGGGAAAATACCTTGCGATGGTTTCCGTACTGGCAGTGCCGAACCTGATCTTTTGTTTATTCCCTCTGATTATTAAAATGCAGGGAACTGCATATCTGAAGGTGGATTATATATCCATCGGGGTATTTTTCCTTCTCGGATGTGTATATATTGCGATCGGGATGTTTTTGTCCTCACTGACAGAGAGCCAGATCATTGCCTTTATCACCACGTTCGGGGTTCTGCTTGTTCTGTATCTGTGGGATGGCATCCTGTCTTTCCTTCCAAGCTCCGCTCTCAGTGGCGCTGTGGGGATTATCATACTCCTGACCATTGTAGCTGCCTATATTCAGCAGATGACGGGCAACTGGTTTATCAGCGGAGGGATTGAACTCATTGGGATTGCGGCCTGTGTGGTTACGTATATTGTAAAATCCAGCCTGTTCGAGAACATTCTGACGAAGTTCCTTGGAAATCTTGCGCTTGCAAATGTTTTTACGGATATTACGTCGAACAGCATAGTAGATGTCAGCGGCATAGTTCTGTATTTGTCTGTAATTGTAGTGTTTATTTTCCTGACAGTACAGGCAATTCAGAAAAGACGCTGGAGTTAGGAGGGCCGGAAATTGCAGAAAATAAAAAGTTTATTTCATACAGCGGGAACAAAAAACGGAACCTACAGCGTGGGGATTACCGTGATCGTGGTCGCAATCGTAATAGTAGCCAATATGATATTCGGACAGATACCCGAGAAATATAGGAATATCGACGTCAGCAGCACAAAGATCTATGAGATTACGGATACCAGCCGGGAGCTTTTGAAGGATCTGAACCATAAAATAACGTTTACGGTATTGGCGGAGAAAGACAAGGCGGACGACCGGATTAAAACATTTTTAAGCAAATATGCAGCTTTGTCCAAATATATTTCTGTGGAGTGGATTGACCCGGTACTCCACCCGTCTGCTCTAACGGAGTATGAGACCAGCGCGAATACGATCGTGGTAGAATGTGCGGATACGGGTAAGAGTACAACCGTTTCATTTGACGATATTGTGGTCATGGATACCTCCTCCTATTATTATACGGGCAGTGTATCAGAATCCGAATTCGACGGAGAAGGCCAGCTGACCAGTGCGGTGAATTATGTGACCAGTGATGTAAATAAAAAAATATACAGAACAACGGGGCACGGTGAGGCTACATTATCAAACTCAATTACAGAGTTAATGGACAAAAATAATTACAAGATAGAAGAACTGAATCTGGTGATGCAGGCATCCATACCCGAAGACTGCGATCTTCTGCTTATGTACGCGCCGGCCACGGATTTGACAGACGATGAAAAAGCAGCAATGCAGCAATTTCTTTCGGCAGGCGGGAAAGTGATGATTCTTCTGGGAGATACCAGCACTACAGCGCTTCCGAATATTGCCTCCATCATGAAGGAATATGGAATGGAAGAAGCCGATGGGTATATTGCCGATCCCCAGAGATGCTACCAGGGCAATTACTATTATATATTCCCGACGCTTTCACTGTCAGGAGATCTGGCGAAAGGCATGTCTTCGCAGATGGTGCTTGTCACCAATACCCGGGGCCTGAACCTGGTAGATGCCGCGAGAGATACCATTAGCTCCAGCTCCTTTATGACAACGACGGACAGCGCCTATGCGGTGACGGAAGACAGCCAGACGCAGGGCACGTATACTTTGGGGGCGGTTGCCACAGAGCAGATCAGTGCCGAAACCAAGGATGAGAATAAAGACGAAGGTACTGAAGCAGCAGAGGACGATACGCAAAGCAAAGACACATCAGACACTGCAGAGGAGAACACGAAAGAAAGCCGCCTGACCGTAATCACCGCGGGAAGCCTGATCGATTCCCAGATCACAGATACTTTCACGCAGCTTGAGAATACGACATTATTTATGAATGCCGTAAGCAGTAACTTTGACGGCGTACAGAATATCTCAATTGAACCAAAGAGCCTTGCCACGGAATATAATACCGTGCAGCATGCAGGACTATTCAGCCTGCTCGTAATATTCGGTATCCCGCTGCTGATTCTGGTCGGTGGATTTGCAGTATGGTTTAAGAGAAGAAAAGCATAGGAGGGCGGATGAAGATGGAGAAAAAAAAGAAGAAATCCTTCCTTTTGCTGCTCTGCCTTCTGCTGGTTCTTCTGATTGCCTACCTGGGGATTCAAAGGTGGAATAAGAAGCAGGAAGAAAAGAAGGAAGCTAAAACAGAAGCGGAAACGGTGTATGTTACCGATATAGAGGAAATTACAAGTATTCAGTATGATGCAGGCAGCGGAGAGTTTCATTTTGTAAAGGAGGACGGTACATGGTACTATGCCGATGACCGGGATTTCCCGCTGGCACAGAGCTACCCGGAACAAATGGCCTCTGATTTTGCCAGACTGAAGGCAGAGCGGGAGCTGAAAGACGGGGATTCACTGGAGGACTATGGGTTAAAAGATCCGGTATACACGGTTGTGCTGACGGGAAAAGACGGAAAAGAGACCGCCGTTTATTACGGAAATGCTGTGGGAGATAACTATTATGCCACTGTGGGGGATTCCAAAAAGGTGTACACGGTGAGCGGCACTTCCATATCTGACCTGCAGTATTCACTGGAGGATATGGCGCAGCTGGATACCTATCCCAATATTGGAAGCGGCAATCTGAAGAAAGTTGTCATAACAAGAGATGGCAGCGAGACCACCTTTGATTCGGAAAATAATGACGATACAGAAGCCATTGCAACGGCTGCCGGCGGACTGGGAGCTGTAACCCTGAGCAAGGCCGCGGATTATTCCGTGGAGGATAAAGACCTGGCCGGATTTGGCCTGGATGAAGCGGCAGCAATCACTGTGAAGGCCGTCTATACGCAGGACGATGAGGAGCAGACGCTTACGCTCTATATTGGAAAAGAAGACGGTGAGGGAAACCACTATGTCATGCTGAATGATTCCAGGATTGTATATCTGATCTCAGATGAGGTTTGCAAAAATATCCTAAATGAAAAGTAATGGGCATGGACAAAGCGGGCCTGCTCACTTTGCACGCAAATTTTATATTTATTTTATAAGACATTTCTTGACAATTCAGAGAAAACAGAGGAGAATATTTTACATGTAGATCATTACCCTGCAGATGACTGCAGGGCATCAATTCAGCAGCACAGCGGGAAGCGGGGAGGACCCGTGGAGGACGCCGGAATCAGGCAGTCCTGATTTCTGCTTGCTGCCGCAGGAATAAAAGTAAGGATGGTAAAACATGAAAGAAAAACTGATACGTTTCATGCAGGGAAGATACGGAGTCGATACATTATCGAAGTTCCTGCTTATAGTGGGTCTGGCGGTGGTGTTAATCTCTTCCGTAATCGGAGGAGACAGAGTCCGTCTTATCTTATATGCATTGGGCTGGGTCTTGATTATCTACTGCTATTTCCGGATGTTTTCAAAGAATGTGACAAAACGGTATGCAGAGAACCAGACCTTTCTGGCAAAGACGAGTAAGATACGCGGCTTTTTCCGGAATCAGAAAGCCATATGGAAGCAGAGAAAAACGCACCATATTTATAAATGCCCCGGCTGCGGGCAGAAGATCAGGGTGCCAAAGGGAAAGGGAAAGATCGAGGTGCGCTGTCCGAAGTGCAGTAAGACCTTTATTAAAAACAGCTGATTGATGATGCAGGATAAGGAGAAAAAGCGGTGCTGGAGGCAGACAGGCATGCTGCCGTCAGGCCTCTTTTTCTGGTATGAGAACTCTTAGAAAAAAGAGAGTTTAAACGCAATAGTTCAAACCCGTCTGAACTGTTACGATTAAACGGTTAGGGACAGAGATGTTGAGGAGAATGGAAGACTATGAATGATCCGTATAAAGTGTTGGGTGTGTCAAGGGATGCAGCCGACGAAGAGATAAAAAAAGCATACCGGACGCTGAGCAGAAAGTACCATCCCGATGCGAATATCAACAACCCCATGCGCGATGAGGCGGAAACCAGGTTTAAAGAAGTGCAGCAGGCCTATCAGCAGATTATGGATGAACGCGAACACGGATATACCGGAGGTACAGGCGGTTATGGAAATACCGGAAGTTATGGGGGATATGGCGGTTTCGGCGGCTTTGGCGGTTTTGGAGGCTATGGCCCCTACGGCGGGCAGGAACAGCGTACGGCGGGAAACAGCGAGACAGATATTCATCTGAAGGCGGCGGCCAATTACCTGCAGGCCGGCCGATATGAAGAGGCGCTCCATGTCCTGAACGGAATCCATGACAGGGGAGCTCTGTGGTATTTTTACAGCGCATCGGCTAATTCGGGGATGGGCAGCAATGTCACTGCACTGGAACATGCGAAGGAAGCCGTAAGGCTGGAGCCGGAGAATATGCAGTACCAGATGCTGCTGCAGCGTCTGCAGGGCGGCGGTTCCTGGTATCAGCAGAGGCAGAGCGTGTATGGATATCCGGGGGCGGGCGGCAGCGACTTGTGTATGAAACTCTGTATTGCAAATCTGCTCTGTAATCTGTGCTGCGGTGGAAGCGGGCTGTGCTGCGGCGGAGGCGGATATGGAGGCAGATATATATAGGGAGCGCCTCTTTAGATAATGATTTTTGTTGTCTGTCAATTCTTTATCATACTCGAAATATTTCGATTGCATCTTGACAGAGACAGACTGGTTGTGATATGATCGGTACCATAACAAAAACTTTCAGACAATTTGCTTGAATTTGTACAATTAATAACAAGCTTATCGTTCCTGATTTTTAGGGGAAAATGCCAGAAACAGGGAGGACTCATATCATATGGACCAGTATATTCGTAAAAAAACAGGAAAACAGGATTCAGGATGTAAAAAACATACAGGTAATCAATCAGCGGGAGCTGCCAATCAGGCAGTTCCCGCTTTTACTTTGTATGTTTTTTCACAATAAAAAAGTAAAAGGAGGCACTAATTGATGGGTGAATACACACAAGGATGCTGTGGCTGTGCCCACAGTGAGACAGCTCTGCTGGAGCGGATCGCGGAATTGACGGCGGAGTACAAAGGGAAGGAAGGGAGCCTGATCCAGGTTCTCCACATGGCACAGGGAATCTATGGCTATCTTCCGCTGGAGGTGCAGGAAGTCATAGCGGACGGCCTGGATATACCTTTGGCCGAGGTATCAGGGGTCGTTACATTTTACTCATTCTTCGCCACCCAGCCAAGAGGTAAGCATACCATACGTGTCTGTCTCGGCACGGCCTGCTACGTAAGGGGCGGTAAAAAGATTGTGGAAAGGCTGAGGGAAATACTGGGGGTAGAGATTGGGGAGACCACAAAGGACAGGATATTCACGTTTGAAGTGGCCCGCTGTATCGGTTCCTGCGGGCTGGCGCCGGCCATGTCTATAGACGATCAGGTCTATAAACAAGTGAACCCCGACAAACTGGAACAGATACTGCAACGCTACTATGAGGAGGAGGAGTAAGACTATGGCTTTAATAAATGAGACATCCAGGGAAAACCTGGTGGTAAGGGACCAGATGGATCTCCGTGTGATCAAAGGAGATTACCTGGCACAGCGGAGAAAGTACAGACGCCAGGTTCTGGTGTGCGGAGGCGCAGGCTGTATCTCTTCCCACTGCCAGGAAGTAAAAGACGCGCTTCATGAGTCGCTGGCCAATTATCAGCTGGAGGATGAGATAGAGGTCCTTGTTACCGGCTGTATGGGAACCTGTTCTCTGGGACCGGTGATCCTGGTTGAGCCTGACGGAGTATTCTATATCGAGATGGATCCGGAAAAGGTGGACCATATTGTGTTCAGGCATCTGATGAATGATGAGGTCTGCGAGGAGTATACATATTTTGACGACGACATGGGGATTCATGTGCCGTTGATGAAGGATATCGGCTTCTTTGAGGGCCAGGTCCGCATTGCCCTGAGAAACTGCGGAAGGATGGAGTTCTCTTCTCTGGCGGCCTATATCTCCAGGGATGGGTATGGGGCGCTTGCGAAGGTATTGAGCGGCATGAGCCGGGAAGAGGTTGTCGCGGTCATGAAAAATTCCGGCCTGCGGGGGCGTGGAGGTGCGGGTTTCCCAACCGGCGTGAAATGGGAGGCAGGAATGAAGGCTCAGTCGCCGGACGGACGAAAGTTCATGGTCTGCAACGCGGATGAGGGGGATCCCGGGGCATTTATGGACCGGAGCCTTCTGGAAGGAGATCCACACAGCGTCATTGAAGGTATGATGCTGGGGGGATATGCGATCGGGGCAGCCAAAGGATATATTTATGTGCGTGCAGAATATCCCATTGCGGTAAAGAGGCTGGGCGATGCCATCGACCAGGCAAGGGCGGCCGGCATTTTGGGAAAAAATATCATGGGAAGCGGCTTTGACTTTGACGTAGAGATCCGCATTGGAGCAGGTGCATTTGTATGCGGCGAGGAGACTTCCTTATTGGCCTCTATAGAGGGCAGGCGGGGAGAGCCGAGCCAGAAACCGCCGTTCCCGTTTGAGAAGGGCCTGTTTGAAAGCCCGACGATCATCAATAACGTGGAGACGCTGGCTAATGTGGCGCCAATTATTCAGAACGGCTCCAGCTGGTATCGGAAAATCGGTACGGATCTGAGCGCCGGGACGAAGGTGTTTGCCCTGGCAGGAGACATCGTTAACGCCGGGATTATTGAAGTTCCTATGGGCACGATTCTGGGGGACATCATCTATAAGATTGGCGGCGGAATAATCGGCGGCAAGCGGTTTAAGGCCATCCAGTCAGGCGGGCCATCCGGCGGCTGCCTCACCAGGGCGCATCTGAATACCCCGGTAGATTATGAGTCCCTGGCAGAGCTTGGGGCAATCATGGGATCCGGCGGCCTGGTCGTCATGAACGAAGATACATGTATGGTAGATACGGCCCGGTATTTCATGGATTTTATCTGTGATGAATCCTGCGGTAAATGTCTCCCCTGCCGTAACGGCACCCGCCGCATGCTGGAGCTTCTGGAAGGAATAACGGAAGGGAATGGCCGGCCGGAAGACCTGGAGCTTTTGGAGGAACTGGCGGAGACAATCAAACAGACTGCTATGTGCGGCCTTGGGCAGACAGCTCCCAATCCGGTACTTTCCACTCTAAAATATTTCCGCGGGGAATACGAATCCCACATTTATGATAAACACTGTGCGGCAGGCGTCTGTGCGGAACTTCAGACCTCACCGTGCCGAAATGCGTGTCCGGCAAATGTTTATATTCCGGGTTACCTTTCTCTGCTGGCCGCAGGCCGGACCGACGATGCCTATCGTCTGATCCGGCAGGATAATCCGTTCCCGGCTGTGTGCGGGCGCGTCTGCACCCATCCGTGTGAGGATCACTGCCGAAGGGCGCAGGTGGATGAGCCTGTTGCTATCTGTTCTGTAAAAAGATTTATCGGGGATTACGCACTCCGGGATGATTATAATATCCCAATGGTAGAGCCGCTGCCGTCTACCGGAAAGAGAATATCCGTCATCGGAGCCGGCCCATCTGGCCTGACTTGTGCCTATTACCTGGCAAATCTGGGGCATGAGGTACATATATACGAAGCAGAATCCGTGGCCGGCGGCGTTTTATATTGGGGAATCCCCGAATACCGGCTGCCTAAAAAAGTTCTCGAGAAAGAGATCCACGCCATCGAAAAGAGCGGCGTCCATATCCATTTGAACACCAGCATTGGTACGGATTTGAGTTTTGATGATATGCGCAGCCAATCCGATGCCATTTACATTGCGGCAGGGACCCAGGCTTCCCGTCTGCTGGATATCCCGGGCGAGGAACTGGAAGGCGTGGAAAGCGGCGTCGGATTTCTGAAACGTGTTGGGTTGAAGAAAGACCTGTCCGTACCGAAACATCTTGTTGTTATCGGCGGAGGCAGTACGGCGATTGATGTTGCGAGGACCGCTGTCCGCCTCGGCTCAGAGCAGGTTACCGTAGTCTACCGCAGAACGGAGCAGGAGATGCCTGCAGGCAGGGAAGAGGTAGAAGAGGCACGGGAAGAGGGGATCGAAATTATTTCATTGGCATCCCCGCTGGAATTCGTGGGTGCGGATGGCAAAGTGACGGGAGTTCATCTGATCCGCCGCCGCATAGCGGAATTTGGCAGCGATGGGCGCAGGCTGACCAAACAGCTGCAGGGTTCGAACTTTACCATTGATTGTGACGGTGTTGTTACCGCCATCAATCAGGATGTAGACCACAAGGTTTACAGGACGACCAATGTGGGGATGGATAAGACCGGAAAACTGGAGATCAATAAATACACCAGACAGACTGCAGAGAAAGGCATATTTGCGGGAGGCGATGTCAGCCCATGGGGCAAGAACGTTGTAATCCAAGCGATTGCCGACGGCAAGCAGGCTGCCGTGAAGATCGACCAGTATCTGGGCGGAACAGGGGAATTGAACAAGGGGCAGCAGTTCGACATTCCGGAAATCGAACTGGAAGTGAACGAACCCCATGACCGTTACCCGACCAGATGTTTGAAACCGGAAGAACGAACCGGCAATTTCCGGGAAGTAAACTGTGGATATCACAAGCTGGACGCTATGGCAGAGTCCCTGCGCTGTCTGCATTGCGACAGGCGGTAGCAGCGGGAACCCATAACAAGACAGAGACCAGGAGGTTAATATGATACATTTAACAATAAATGGAAAGCCGGTGGAGGTATTGGAAGGCTCCACCATCATGGAAGCGGCAGAGGCTTCCGGCATCCGCGTGCCCAGCCTGTGCCATATGAAAGATGTCCACCAGTACGGTTCCTGCCGGATCTGCGTGGTGGAAGTGGAAGGGATGAAGAACCTGCAGGCGTCCTGCATGGTAAAGGCCAGGGAGGGAATGAAGGTGAGAACCCATTCTCCGAAGGTTCTGGAGGCCAGGAAGGTTCTGTATGAGCTGCTTTTATCCAATCATTCACAGGACTGCCTGAATTGCAGCCGGAACCAGAGCTGTGAGCTGCAGGCCCTCGGATATGAGCTGGATGTGACCGAAAGCCGTTTTGAAGGCGCAGTGTCCGAAGGGCATGTGGATATATCTCCCTCCATCACCCGTGATACCAGTAAATGCATTCTGTGCCGCCGCTGCGTGACTGCCTGCGCGGGAATACAAAAGGTAGGGGCAATCCAGGCGCAGAACAGGGGATTTGAGACCACGGTCAGCCCGGCGATGGGGCTGCCGCTTAATTCCACATCCTGTGCAATGTGCGGGCAGTGCACTATCGTCTGTCCTACCGGCGCCCTCAAAGAGACGGATGGCCTGACACCGGTATGGAAGGCTCTGGCCGATCCAAAGAAGCGGGTGGTGGTTCAGGTGGCTCCCGCCGTGCGTGCGGCTTTGGGGGAAGAATTCGGCCTGCCGTGCGGAACTCCAGTAACTGGTAAAATTGCCGCAGCCCTTCATGATATAGGATTTGACGACGTCTTCGATACCTTATTCTCGGCGGATCTGACGATCCTGGAGGAAGGCACTGAGCTGCTGGGGCGCCTGAATGCCGCACTGACTGGCAAAGAAGCGGTGCTTCCCATGATCACAAGCTGCTCTCCGGGATGGATCAAGCATGTGGAGCATCAGTTCCCGGAGGCACTCGGACATCTCTCTACCTGTAAAAGCCCGCATACCATGATGGGAGCATTAGTGAAGTCTTACTATGCAGAGAAGACGGGCACGCAGCCGGAGGATATGTTCGTTGTTTCGGTTATGCCCTGTACGGCGAAGAAATACGAGATACAGCGCCCGGAGATGGAAGTGGAAGGAAACCGCGACGTAGACGCGGTGCTGACTACACGGGAACTGGCGAGAATGATTAAGAAAGCAGGCATCGATTTCGTAAGACTGCCCGATGCAGAATTTGATGCTCCAATGGGGCTGGGAACCGGTGCGGCTGATATCTTCGGTGTGACCGGAGGCGTAATGGAAGCTGCCCTGCGTACGGTTTATGAAGTAGTAACAGGGGAAGAACTGCCTTTTGAAAAATTGCATGTAACGCCAATTGTAGGTCTGGAGCAGGTGAAGACGGCGGAGATTACCATAGGGAAAACGCTGCCGGAGTACGCACATCTGCAGGGTGTGGCGGTGAAGATTGCCGTGACCAGCGGCCTGGCAGGAGCATCAAGGCTGATGCAGGAGGTTGCGGATGGTACTTCTCCTTATCATTTTATTGAAGTAATGGGGTGTCCCGGCGGCTGTATCAACGGCGGCGGCCAGCCCCGGTGCAGTGAGGAAGGATACCGTGAAAAGAGGTCGCAGGCTCTGTACAGTGAGGATGAACGCAAGGTGCTGCGCAAGTCCCATGAGAATCCGGATCTGATGAAACTGTATGCAGATTTTCTGGGAGAACCGAATGGACATAAAGCACATGATCTTCTTCATACATATTATGTTCCGAGGGGAAAATATAACCAGCTGGCAGAATGAGCCGGTTTCAGCAAGTTAAGTGAGGACACACCCTACGCTATAGGGTGAGAGGGAAATCAATAAAAACAGCGGTGTATCGATCCACCCCGTAAAGGGATATGGAAGGATACACCGCTGCTGCATGTCGTTATTCTCTGTTCGGGCAATTCTTACAGTAAAATGGATCGGCGAGAATCTTTTGGATCTGACGCTCAATCTCTTCTTCTTTGTCATCGTCCATATCAACGGTAATCTTCTTCAATTTGAATGAAGCTACGGCTTTATTCACACCCGTTAAGGTGCTGATATGTGTTTCCGTCACTTGAGAGCAGTGTGTACAGGTTACGTTGTCTAAGGTATATACTTTTCTCATTTCTTTCCCTCCTCTTAGAGATTGGGTGATTTTCGGTTCATACGAAAGAATTGCCTGATTCCATGAACAACAATGAAGCAGCTGCAGATATCTTATGCCGGCGTACACTTTGGGGTCTTTTTTCTCCGTCCTATTTCCACCCTTTTGGCTACAATATACTTATAACCTCATTATATGGAAAAGAAAAAATGCTGTCAATGGGCCTTTAGTAGTAGACTTCTTTAAATAACCTTAAAACAGCGTTGTGCCGCTTAATCCCATAAAATGGGATAGAGCGATACAGCGCTGTTTCAAGAAGATTCCGGAACACCCGGAATCAAGTTTTAGAACAACAACGATTCAAGTGGAGATACTTGATAAACCATGAACAAACTGTGCAACGAATGGCGGACATTGAACGGTAAGCTGTCCGCAGCCATTCTCTATATGACTGTGCGAAATTCCTTTGGCCTGCCCGAATTATCTGTTAGGACAAGTCTTACAGTAAACAGGGTTCTCTATTAAGTTGAGAACCTGGCTTTCAACCTCTGCTTCTTTGTCATCATCCATATTAACAGTTACTTTTTTTAATTTAAAAGAAATCATTGCTGATGTCACGCCAGGAATGGCACTCATTTTAGTTTCCATCACTTGTGCGCAGTGTGAACATGTTACATCTCCTAAGGCATAAATTTTTTTCATCTTTTCCCTCCTCTTAGTATGGGATGAAATAGGGGCATTTGAAAGAGGCGCCTCTGTTATGAACAGCAATGAGACAGCCGCAGCTAAGCTATGCCGATGTATGCTCTGGGCCTTTTTCATGTCCTGTTTTCACCTGTTTTTGGCTACAATAAATCTATAATTTAATTATATTTAAAACAAAAGATATCGTCAATGGGCCTTTAGTAGTAGTGTCATGGAATAGGATGAGGTAACCAAAAGCAAGTCTAGAATAATTCAATAAAAAAAGAGAAGCCTTAATATATTAAGACTTCTCACTTCTCAATCAATGCGGAAGAAGAGACTTGAACTCTCACAGGATAAACTCCCACTAGAACCTGAATCTAGCGCGTCTGCCATTCCGCCACTTCCGCTCGACAAGTGATATTCTATCATAAGATACCGGACTTTGTAAACCCCTATTTTAAAATTCTTTACCTTTTGGCATTTTAGATGAATTTTCTGAATTTGGGGGGATGGTTGTAATCTTTGTTCAATACACGGAGATTCATTGGCCTGCTCCGATACTTGAGGAGGTGTCGTGAAAAGGCAAAGCCTCCTAACAGCGCCCCAAACAGAACTGCCGCTCCCGTTTGAAATTTCTCTCGGAGGGCGGCTCTCCCTACATCCCATAAATTTTCCTCTTGACAAATAAGTTATTTGTTATTATACTTTGATAATCAAAGTATTTTAAGATAAAAGTATTTGAGATAAAAATAAAACAACGAATTCAAACATGGAGATAGAATATGATAGGAAAGATATGTGGAACAGGTTCTTATGTGCCGGAGCATTTTCTGGATAACAATGATTTAGCCAGGCTGGTAGATACCAGTGATGAATGGATACGGGAGAGAACCGGTGTCGTGAGGCGGCATATTATTGAGGATGACACGACTGTTTCCATGGCTGTGAAGGCGTCCCGGGCAGCGCTGGAAAACAGCGGCGTGGCTCCAAAGGAACTGGATCTGATCCTGGTATCGACGTTCACTTCAGAGGTTCTGCTTCCCTGTACGGCGTGCGAGGTGCAGCGGGAACTGGGTGCTGTCAATGCGACTGGATTTGATTTAAATGCGGCATGTACGGGATTTCTTTTTGCGTATAATACAGCCCAGGCCTATATTGCTTCCGGAATGTACCGGACGATCCTGGTGATTGGGGCGGAAAGTTTATCGAATACGGTGAACTGGAAAGACAGAGGCACCTGCATTTTGTTTGGGGATGGGGCTGGGGCGGCCGTGCTCAGAGCGGAAGAAGACACTCTTTATCAGCCGGTTACCCATTCTGACGGGGGGAGAGGAAATGCGCTTACGTGTATGAGCAGGCACCGCAAGGATTGGTTACCTGATGAACAGGACACCGACTCTTATATGAAAATGGACGGCCAGGCCGTGTTTAAATTCGCGGTTAAGAAGGTGCCGGAGGCAGTTCTGGAGGTTTTGTCCAAGGCGGGGCGCACTGCGGATGAGGTAGATTATTTTGTTCTTCACCAGGCAAACCAGAGGATCGTAGAGGCTGTGGCGAAAAGATTGCAACAGGATATCAGTAAATTTCCCATGAATATGCAGGAATATGGAAATACATCTTCAGCCAGCATTCCCATTTTATTAGATGAGTTGAACCGGAAGGGAACGCTCAAAAAGGGGGATAGGCTGGTACTGTCTGGGTTCGGGGCAGGGCTTTCCTGGGGAGCTGCTTTTCTGGAATGGTAGAGGCAGTGTATCAGGTATTTCTCTGTAAAGCAGGAATCGGAAACAGGGAATTGAAACAGGTAATCTCCGGCTGGCTATAAGGCTGAATATCAATGAGTCAGTTCATTATTTTACGATGTACCAGACCGGATTACATAAATAAATAATAAATATAAAGAAAAGAGCATGAAAGGAATTTAAAACTATGTTAGAAAAAGTAAAAGAAATCGTATCAGATTCATTGGGAGCAGATATCAACACAATTACAGAAGCTACTTCATTCAAGGATGACCTTGGAGCAGACTCTCTGGATCTGTTTGAAGTTGTGATGGCATTTGAGGAAGAATTTGATGTGGAGATTCCGTCTGAGGATCTGGAGCAGATCGCTACGGTCGGGGACGTTGTAAAATATTTAGAAGCGCACAAATAATAAGTACTCGAAAGAAAGGTTGTTAGTATGAAGACGAAAGTAACCGAAATATTAGGAATTGAATATCCGATTATCCAGGGTGGAATGGCATGGGTTGCTGAACATCATCTTGCAGCCGCCGTATCAGAAGCTGGCGGGCTTGGGCTGATTGGAGCGGCGAGTGCGCCGGCAGACTGGGTACGGGAACAAGTCAGGGAAGCTAAAAAGCTGACCACTAAACCATTTGGCGTTAATATTATGCTGATGAGTCCTTACGCGGACGAAGTGGCAGAAGTGATTGTGGAGGAGGGCGTTAAAGTCGTTACAACAGGTGCTGGTTCTCCTGAAAAGTATATGAAGATGTGGAAAGAGGCGGGGGTTAAGGTGATTCCGGTCGTTGCCTCTGTTGCACTTGCTAAACGAATGGAACGCTGCGGGGCGGATGCTCTGGTAGCGGAAGGTACGGAAGCCGGCGGGCACATTGGTGAGAATACCACCATGGTTTTAGTTCCGCAGGTTGTGGATGCGGTGAGTATCCCGGTGATTGCCGCAGGCGGTATTGCGGACGGCAGGGGAATTGCGGCGGCGTTTATGCTGGGTGCCCAGGCCGTGCAGATGGGAACTCATTTTGTGGTTACGAAAGAATCTGTTGTTCATGAAAATTATAAAAAATGCATTATTAAGGCAAGGGATATCGATTCCCGGGTTACAGGCCGTTCAACCGGGCATCCGGTGCGGGCCCTGCGAAACCAGATGACGAAGACCTACCTACAGAAAGAACAGGAGGGCGCCTCTTTTGAGGAGCTGGAGCTGCTGACATTGGGCGGACTGCGCAAAGCGGTTGTAGAAGGCGATGTGGTAAACGGCAGTGTAATGTCCGGCCAGATTGCGGGCATGGTGAAGGAAGAATTGTCCTGTACGGAGCTGATTCAAAAGCTGGTGAGAGAGACAGACGACCTGATTGGAGGAAAAGGGTTTTATGAGTAAGACGGCATTTATATTTCCCGGCCAGGGCGCACAGAAGGCAGGTATGGGAAAAGATTTTTATGAACAAAGTGAAACGGCGAGGATGCTGATCGATCGGGCATCGGAATTGCTGGATATAGATATGAAAGCGCTGTGCTTTGAGGAAAATGACCTGCTGGATCAGACCGAATATACCCAGGCGGCGCTGGTTACGGTCTGCCTGGCTATGGAAAAAGTACTGGAAGAGCGGGGGATTAAGCCCGATGTGACGGCGGGACTAAGCCTGGGTGAATACTGTGCAGTCACAGCAGCCGGCGGAATGTCGGCAGAGGATGCGATTGCCGCGGTCCGCAAGCGGGGAATCCTGATGCAGAACGCGGTTGAGGATGGAAAAGGTGCTATGGCGGCTGTTCTCGGGTTATCTGCAAAAGATATCGAAGCAGTACTAGAAGGCATGGCGGGCGTCAGCGTTGCAAATTACAACTGTCCGGGGCAGATTGTGATAACCGGGCGGAAGAAAAGCGTGGATCAGGCGGCGGAGGTTTTGAAAGAAGCCGGGGCGAAGCGCGTGTTACCGCTGAATGTGAGCGGACCCTTCCATTCTCCTATGCTTGAGGAAGCAGGGAAGAAGCTGGCAGAGGTGCTGGAGCATGTTGAACTGCATCCGCTGCAGATCCCTTATGTGACAAATGTAACGGCAGCGTATGTCCGTGACATTGGCCAGACAAAGGCTCTTTTGGCGCAGCAGGTTGCATCGTCCGTTCTCTGGCAGCAGAGTGTGGAGGCGATGATTGCAGACGGTGTTGACCGGTTTGTGGAAATCGGGCCGGGCCGGACGCTGGCTGGGTTTATGAGAAAGATCAGTAAAGAAGTAAAGGTATATAATGTAGGAACGTGGGAAGATGTAGATAAGGTGGTTCAGGAATTATGTTAGTGGGAAAAGTAGCGGTTGTCACTGGTGCATCCAGAGGAATCGGAAGGGCTGTAGCCCTGAAACTGGCCTCTCAGGGCGCGGTGGTTGTGATTAATTATAATGGCTCTGCGGGGCGCGCAGCGGAAGTAAAAGATGAGATAGAGAAGGCTGGCGGGAAAGCAGAGACGATGCAGTGCGACGTATCCGATTTTGGTGCCTGTGAGAAGTTTATAAAAGAAGTCATTGCACAGTTTGGCCAGATTGATATTCTGGTTAACAATGCAGGGATTACACGTGACGGATTGCTGATGAGAATGTCAGAGGAAGATTTTGATGCAGTGCTGGATACAAATCTGAAAGGTACGTTCCACTGCATTCGTTTCGCCTCCAGGCAGATGATGAAGCAGAGAAACGGCCGGATTATCAACCTGTCCTCTGTTTCAGGTGTAATGGGAAATGCAGGGCAGGCGAATTACTCCGCCTCAAAGGCAGGCGTGATCGGGCTTACGAAAGCCGCTGCCAGGGAACTGGCATCCAGGGGGGTGACAGTGAATGCGGTTGCGCCGGGATTTATTAATACGGAAATGACGGCAGAACTTTCTGAAAAAGTGAAGGAAGGGGCTGTGGCGCAGATCCCCCTGGGGAGTTTCGGGGAGCCGGAGGATATTGCGGAAGCGGTTGCATTTCTGGCTTCTGGAAATGCCGGTTATATCACGGGGCAGGTCCTGTGTGTGGACGGCGGAATGGCGATGTAGAAGGAGATCAGTATGAAAAGAAGAGTAGTAGTAACCGGGCTGGGGGCAGTAACTCCGATCGGGAATACGGCAGAGGAATTCTGGAGCGGCATCCGCAGAGGGAAGGTGGGCATTGGGCCCATAACAAGGTTTGACGCTTCTGAGTATAAAGTACAGATTGCGGCGGAGGTAAAAGATTTCGTGGCAAAAGAGCGCATGGATTTTAAAGCGGCTAAGCGTATGGAAGCATTTTCCCAGTATGCAGTTGCGGCGGCAAAAGAGGCGTTCGCGGATGCGGGAATCGACATGGCGGCAGAAGATGCGTACCGGGCGGGCGTGATCGTGGGATCCGGTATCGGAAGCCTTCAGGCTGTGGAGCAGAATTATACGAAAATTGTTGAAAAGGGACCGAGCAGGGTGAACCCGCTGATGGTTCCGCTTATGATATCCAATATGGCGGCGGGAAATGTGTCGATACAGCTAGGTTTGAAAGGGAAGTGTACGAATGTAGTGACGGCCTGTGCTTCAGGAACAAACTGTATCGGAGACGCTTTTCGTGCAATTCAGTATGACGACGCGGACATTATGGTGGCAGGCGGAACGGAAAGCTGCATCTGTCCTACCGGAGTAGCCGGATTCACCGGACTGACCGCGTTATCCACTTCTGCAGACCCAAAAAGGGCATCGATCCCGTTTGACAAAGAGCGGGACGGATTCGTTCTGGGAGAGGGTGCGGGAATCGTAGTACTCGAAGAGCTGGAGCATGCAAAAGCCAGAGGCGCGGAGATCTATGCGGAATTGGTGGGATATGGTTCAACGGGAGATGCATACCATATTACATCGCCGCAGGAAGACGGAGAAGGCGCAGGCATGGCGATGAAACTGGCGATGAAAGAGGCGGGCGTGGAGCCGGAGCAGATCGACTATATCAATGCCCACGGAACCAGCACCCACCACAACGATTTATTCGAGACCCGGGCCATCAAATACGCGCTGGGAGATGCGGCAAAAGACGTTGTCATCAACTCTACGAAATCTATGATAGGCCATCTCCTCGGTGCGGCCGGCGGTGTGGAATTCGTCGTGTGCGTAAAAAGCATCAAGGATGGATTTATCCATCAGACGGTGGGAACCACAGAGACAGATGAGGAATGCGACCTGAATTATGCAGTAGGAGCACCCATAGAAAAAGAAGTGAATTACGTACTGACCAATTCCCTTGGTTTTGGAGGACATAACGCAACTTTATTAGTCAAGAAGTATGAAGCTTAGAGTGTGTCTGAAAATTCCTTACTGTAAGATGTTGTTTCAGTTTGCGGGGGATTTACTGCCAAATTCAGGAGGCGTAGTGGTGGGCTGCGTTGACTGGATTTGGCAGTAAATAGACCGTAAAGCGGGGCGGCATCTTGCGACAATGAATTTTCATACACGCTCAAGTGCGCCGCACAAAAAGGAGGCAGCATGAAAATAGAAGAGATATTACAGTTAGTGGATACAGTTTCAAAATCCACGCTGACAGAGTTTAAATATGAGGAAGGCGCAGTGAAGCTTTCCCTCAAAAAAACATTAAAAACTGTTCCCGCTGAAGTCGCAGCAGAGCCGGTACTGACAGCCCGGACACCGGCAGCCCTGTATCAGCAAGCTTCGACCCCGGCGGTTCCGGCTCCGGCGGCCATCACAGTCCCAAATCCGGCCAAAGAGGAAACAGGATCTGTACCCATTCCAGAGGAAAAAATAGTAAAATCACCTTTAGTCGGCACATTCTATGCAGCACCGTCAGAAGATGCGGCTCCCTTTGTAAATATAGGGGACAGCGTAGAAGCGGGCCAGGTACTGGCAATCGTAGAGGCCATGAAATTAATGAATGACATTGAGAGCGATTATACAGGGATCGTGGCGGAAGTGCTGGTAGAAAATGGAGATACAGTAGAATATGGCCAGCCATTGTTTGTTATAAAATAGTCAATCAAGGTCAAGGGGGTCAGACCCCTCTGCAGAGGGGTCTGACCCCCTTGTCGAGAAAGAAGGTTAAGTAATGAATAGATTAGATATTAAGCAGATCCAGGAGATTATTCCACACAGACATCCATTTCTTCTTTTAGATTATATTGAAGACTATGAGCCTGGCAAATATGCGGTTGGGTATAAATGCGTGACATACCGTGAGGATTTTTTCGAGGGACACTTCCCGGAACACCCCGTTATGCCCGGCGTGCTGACGTTGGAGGCACTGGCTCAGGCTGGCGCGGTCGCTATACTGAGCGTAGAGGAAAACAAGGGCAAAATCGCTTTCTTCGGAGGCATCCAGAAATGCAAATTCAAAGGCATGGTATATCCGGGTGATAAGCTGAAGCTGGAGACTACGATTATCAAGCAAAAGGGCCCCGTGGGAGTAGGCCAGGCGGTTGCTTCTGTGGATGGCAAAGTTGTAGTAACGGCAGAATTGACATTTATGGTTGGAAATTAAGGAGATGTGCAGGTTATGATTGAAAAGGTATTGATTGCAAACCGGGGAGAAATCGCAGTGCGCATTATCCGTGCCTGCCGAGAAATGGGAATCGAGACAGTGGCAGTCTATTCTGAGGCCGACCGGGAAGCCCTTCATACACAGCTGGCGGATGAGTCGGTCTGCATTGGTCCGGCTCCTTCTGCGCAGAGCTATCTGAGTATGGAGAGCATCATAAGCGCGACTCTTGTATCCGGTGCGGACGCAATCCATCCGGGGTTTGGTTTCCTGTCTGAGAACAGTAAATTTGCGGAACTGTGCGAGCAGTGCAATATAACATTTATCGGCCCAGAGTCTAAAGTAATTAGAAAAATGGGAAATAAACAGGAAGCCAGAAATACGATGACAGCAGCCGGTGTACCGGTGATCCCGGGAAGCACCGAACCGATTTACGATGTAAAGACAGGTGCTGCCGCGGCTGATAAGATTGGTTATCCCGTCATAGTCAAGGCGGCCCTTGGGGGCGGCGGAAAAGGCATGCGGGTGGCGGAAAAACCGGAAGATTTTGAGAACAGTTTCAACACCGCACAGAAAGAAGCCCAGATGGCCTTTGGGGACGGCACCATGTATATCGAGCATTTTGTCCAGCATCCACGGCACATTGAGTTCCAGATACTTGCGGATAAACACGGAAACGTCATCCACCTTGGTGAACGCGACTGTTCCGTACAAAGGAACCACCAAAAAATGATAGAAGAATCCCCATCCATTGCGCTTACAGAAGAAATGCGGAGGAACATGGGGGATGCTGCGGTCAAAGCCGCCAAAGCTGCGGGCTACACCAATGCAGGTACAATCGAATTCCTACTGGAAAAAAGCGGGAACTTCTATTTTATGGAGATGAACACAAGGATTCAGGTAGAACACCCGGTTACAGAGTGGGTAACTGGAATTGATTTAATAAAAGAGCAGATCCGCATCGCAGACGGCAAAACACTCGGCTATGCCCAGGAGGATGTCAGGATAACCGGGCACGCCATAGAATGCCGTATTAACGCAGAAAACCCGAAGAAGAACTTCCGTCCGTCACCGGGCACTATCACAGACATGTACCTTCCGGGAGGGAAAGGCGTGCGTATAGACGCTGCCATATACAGTGGATATACGGTGACCCCATATTACGATTCTATGCTGGCAAAACTGATCGTACACGCCGGGAGCCGAAAAGAAGCAATCCGCAAAATGCGCAGCGCGCTGGGAGAGATCATCATCGAGGGGATAGACACAAACGTAGACTATCAATATGAAATATTACATCATCCCGATTTCGAGTCCGGGGATATAGATATTGAATTTATTGAAAAAATGTAGGGTAGGATATAGAAATTTTTAGAATTGTCTGAAAACGGTACGCAAAGGGGTCAGACCCCTATGAAGCGACCCCATGAAGGAGCTGTTTATGAAGTTACAGAATATGTTTAAGAAGACGAGCAGAAAGAGTTATATCTCTCTGAATGAGTCTAAGCCCGAAGTCCCGGAGGGGCTTCTCAGAAAATGTAATAAGTGCGGCGCGGCTATTATTGCAGAGGATGTTAAGCAGGGCTTTTATATCTGTCCGAAATGCCGCGGCTACTTCCGCGTCCACGCCTACAGAAGGATAGAGATGCTGGCGGATGAAGGTTCCTTTGAAGAGTGGGACAGGGAAATTAAGACGAAAAATCCTCTCAATTTTAAGGGGTACAAAGAGAAGGTAGAAGCACTGCAGGAGAAAACAAAGCTGGAAGAAGCAATTGTTACGGGCAAAATAAGAATAGATGGCATGCCGGCAGTTGTGGGTGTATGTGACGGCCGGTTCCTCATGGCGAGCATGGGCGAGGCGGTCGGCGAGAAAATTGTCCGCGCTGTGGAGCGGGCAACGGAAGAAAAACTTCCCGTCATTATTTTTGCCTGCTCCGGCGGCGCGAGGATGCAGGAGGGGATTGTATCCCTGATGCAGATGGCTAAGACCTCGGCGGCGTTAAAGAGGCACAGCGATGCAGGGCAGCTCTATATCTCTGTTTTGACCGATCCAACCACGGGCGGCGTAACTGCAAGCTTTGCGATGCTGGGGGATATCATTCTGGCAGAACCCCATGCACTGATCGGATTTGCCGGCCCCCGGGTCATTGAACAGACGATCGGGGAAAAGCTTCCCAAAGGATTTCAACGTTCGGAATTTTTATTGGAGCATGGTTTCATAGACCGTATCGTTGAACGTGAACACATGAAAGCAGAACTGGCAGAGTTACTTCGTCTGCACAGCGGTGACGCTTGTTTTGATTGCAGGGCAAAGGAGCGGCAGGAACATATAATCCCAGTCAACAGGGCTAAGAAAGCGCGCAGTGCCTGGGATCGTGTTCAAATTTCCAGAAAGAAAGGCCGGCCGGTGGGTTCTGATTACATTGAAAATCTATTCAAAAACTTCATAGAATTACACGGAGATAGGTGTTTCAAAGACGACAAGGCAATCATAGGTGGTATTGCATATTTTGAGGGCATGCCGGTGACCGTGATAGCACAGGCAAAAGGAAGAAACACCAGGGAAAACATCGAGCGCAATTTCGGTATGCCGTCCCCCGACGGTTACAGAAAAGCACTGCGCCTGATGAAACAAGCGGAGAAATTTGGTCGTCCGGTTATCTGCTTTGTAGATACCCCCGGCGCATTCTGCGGCCTGGAGGCAGAGGAGCGCGGACAGGGAGAGGCAATCGCCAGGAACCTGTTTGAGATGTCCGGACTGAAGACACCGGTTCTGTCAGTGGTGATCGGGGAAGGGGGAAGCGGCGGAGCCCTCGCTATGGCAGTTGCCAATGAGGTATGGATGTTGGAAAATTCCGTATACTCCATCCTCTCCCCGGAAGGATTTGCCAGCATTTTGTGGAAGGACAGCAAACGCGCCAGCGAGGCTGCCGAAGTCATGCGGCTGACAGCGGATGACCTGCTGCGGCTGCAGATTATCGAGAAGGTCATACCGGAGCCGGAACACTATGCAGAGGAGAGCCTGGAAATAGTCTGCGCCGTGATGGAACCTTACATTAAGGAATTTCTGGAAAAATACACAGTTTTTTCCGGTGATGAGCTGACTGAAAAACGTTACAAACGATTCAGAAAGATGTAAATGAAAAGAGAGGTCATGTAAATATGAGTCCACTAAAAATTGGCGAAAAGACGGCCAGGGTTCCCCTGATACAGGGTGGTATGGGGGTGGGAATCAGCCTTGGAAATCTGGCAGGGACAGTTGCGAAGGAGGGCGGGATCGGCATCATTTCAACGGCCCAGATCGGTTTTCGGGAGCCGGACTTTGACGAGAACCCGTCAGGAGCGAATCTGCGGGCCATTCGGAAAGAAATGGAAAAGGCAAGGGCTATTTCGCCTGACGGCCTGATCGGATATAATATCATGGTAGCTCTGAGAGATTATAAACAACATGTCGCTGCCGCCGTGGGAGCCGGTGCGGATCTGATCATATCCGGTGCAGGCCTGCCCACAGAACTTCCGGCTCTGACTGCGGGAAGTCCCGTAAAGATTGCGCCTATAGTATCTACAGAAAAGTCTGCCAAAGTAATTCTAAAATACTGGGGCAGAAAATATCACAGGACTGCTGACCTTGTTATCATTGAAGGTCCAAAGGCCGGCGGCCATCTTGGGTTTAAAAAAGAAGAGCTGGACTTTTATTCTCCGGAAAGATATGAAGAGGAGATAACCAAAATCATAGAAACTGTCCGCGGTTTTGCAGAAGAGTATCAGACGGAAATACCGATCATTGCAGCTGGCGGGATATTTGATGTCGAAGATGTACGGCGTGTCATGGCTTTGGGGGTGGACGGAGTTCAGATTGCATCCAGATTTGTGACAACCCGGGAATGTGATGCTGATATCCGTTATAAAGAGGCATATCTTAATGCATCAAAAGAAGATATTGTCATCGTGAAAAGCCCCGTGGGTATGCCGGGACGCGCAATCTTGAATCCATTTATGAAACGTGTTATGCTAGGGGAGAAGATGGAGCATACCCCATGCCACAGATGTCTGGCCAGGTGCAATCCTGCAGAGATTCCGTACTGCATCACGGACAGTCTTATACGTGCTGCCAAAGGAGATGTAGAGGAGGCCTTATTATTCTGCGGGGCCGATGCATACAGACAGACACGCATGGAGACCGTAAAAGAGGTCATAGATTCTCTCTTCTAAACGCAGACAGCGCGGTGATACGCGCTACAGAGAAAGGAGCACAGCATCTGTGAATGCACACGAGACCATCAATGATATACTGGTTCATTTGTTTAACGAGATCTGGGAATTAGAGGAAGAGGCGATTATAACAGATGAATATAAGGATATCAGCAACAACGACATGCATATCATAGAGGCCATCGGACTTGGCGATGACAGCACCATGTCCGTGGTAGCCAGGAAACTCGGCATCACAGCCGGGTCTCTTACTACGTCCGTCAACAGCCTTGTGAATAAAAAATATGTGGTACGTGAAAGAAGTGAATCCGACAGGCGTGTAGTCTACATCAGGCTCACAGAGAAGGGCAGAAAAGCGTTTTACCACCATAAGGATTTTCACACACAGATGACCGATGCCGTCATCCAGAGCCTGGATGAAAATGAGATCCCGGTTCTGTTAAAAACACTGAAAGGCCTTTCAAAGTTTTTCCGCGGGTATAAGGAAGAAAGATAACGATTCAGTGACTATGGAAAAGTTTTTTTGACGTTTGAGAAAAAATGAGGTACAATACACCTTGTAGCAAAAAAATGTTCATGTTGAAGTCTAAATACTTGATTGTTTTAGCAGGAGGGAGCAAGTATGGCACCAAGGAAAACAACAAAGAAACCAGTAACCACAAAACCAGCGGCAGAAGAGGCTGCAGAGTTATCTGTAGAAGCAGCCGGGACAGCAGCTGTAAAAGCTGACGCTACAAAAAAAGATGCTGTTAAAACCGAGGCAATTGAGACGAAAGCAGGAAAGGCAAAGGCGATCGAGACAAAGAAAGATACGACAAAAGCCATTGAGACAAGAGCAGCTGTTCTCAAAGATCCTGAACCTGTTACAGAAGAACCAAAGAAAACGGCGGCAAAGAAGGCCGCACCTAAGAAGGCCACAACAAAAACAACTGCTGCGAAGAGAACCACAAAAAAAGCGGAGTTAAAGACAGAGTTGTTCCTTCAGTTCTCAGGAAAAGAATACTCAGAAAAAGAAGTGCTTCAGAAAGTTAAAGATGTATGGACCAAGGAACTGAAGAATAAAGTGGGCGATATGAAAGACGTAAAGATCTATCTGAAACCGGAAGAATTTGCGGCATATTACGTAATCAACGGGGACACTACCGGAAAAGTGGACCTGTAGAATTGTCGGGGATTTGGGTGGGGGCGCAAAATGAAGGGATAGCCGCCAGTCTCCTAAGGGCATACATGCCGTTCCGTATTGCGGACGCAGACCTAAGAAATTCTAAGAAGCAGCCAGCCGCGGAAGTGGGGCACAGATGGCACATCACGAGAAATCTTATGATATCTCGCGCTGGGCCATCCGCTTTTATGATTCGGAATCATAAAAGCTCCCCACTTTCGCGGCTGTCTGCTTCTAAGAATTTCTAAGGCCTGCTTTAGCAGTACGGAACGGCATGTATGCCCTTAGGAGACTGGCGGCTATCCCTTCATTTCGCTGGGCGCATCCAATCGGCAGAAAAGTGCGTCAATTGGGGCGTTGCGTAACGGAGGGCGGCGTATGAATTCACTTGGTGGTACGGAAAATATTCGGTACATCGTAAGGTGTAACTGTTTATGTTTCTGTCAGGCCGCGCACTTCCCATTGGTAAATAAATGGAGATTTTATGTTCAACCAAACGAATCAATACGCTGCCCCCGTTTCAGAGCCTCCCCAGTTGACAACCTTCCTGCCGATTGGATTCACCCAGCGAAATTAAGAGAGCACCGTAAGCCTCCCAATTGCACCTATGCCGTTTTGATGTGCGGACACGAACCTAAGAAATTCTAGGAAGCCGACAGCCAAAAAAGTGAGGCACAGGCGACACATCACGAGAAATCCGATGATTTCTCGTGATGTGTCGCCTGTGCCTCACTTTTTTGGCTGTCGGCTTCCTAGAATTTCTTAGGTTCGTGTCCGCACATCAAAACGGCATAGGTGCAATTGGGAGGCTTACGGTGTTCTCTTTATTTCGCGCCCCCATCCGCCGACAAAACTAAAGCTTGTCACCTACTGCTTATTCTTAATGGTAATCTCAGGAAGAGTGTGGTAAAATTGCAGTTAGAAGAAAGATTTTTTGCAGAATTATTGATTGCCAATATTTTTGAATCAGATATAAAAACACAGAAAAACCGGGAGGAAAAAGATGGGAGCAGAGAACAGCGGTAGTAACAAAAAAGACATTGAAAAAGGAAGGCATCCTGCCGTTAAACTATATCTGCGTATTATGCTGGCACTTTATGGGGCGGCCGTACTCACGTGCCTGATCTGCAATCTGGTTATTGAGCACAGACTTTCCTGGTTTTACATTGTCCTGTTTTCAATCGGGACCGCTTTTTCAGTCACGATCCTGCCGGTACTTGTAAAAAAGCACAGGGTCATTCTGTCGGCACTCGGTGTCACGCTCTTTACATTTCTGCTTCTGTACGCCTGCAACCGTTATACAGGCGGGGACTGGCTGTATCGGTATGCATTTCCTATCGCGGCATTTCCGGTTGCTGCAGTCTGGCTCATGATTCTTACGGCAAAGATAAGGGGGATGAACTGGTATTTTAAATCTGCGTTTATTTCACTTTTGGCAGGAATACTAATTATAACACTGAATACATGGGTCGATGCTGTGCTGAGCGGAAAAGATAATCTTGTAAAAACGTTTGTAATGAAGTTTAATCCCACGGATACGGGGTATTTAGTCAATACATTGATCGGGATTTGTTTTGTGGTCTATTTCTTTATTGGAATATGGCTTGGTATATCAAAGAGGGAGAAAAGCAGACAAAGATTAAACGAAGCAGATGCCTCCGAACAGCAGGCGGAGGGGCGGTAAGCAGCGGGGAAAAGAGGTGCTGATATGGAATTTGAACAGGATTATATTATGAGGATGATAAAAGGGGAAACAGCGGCTCTGGCTCGGATTATATTTCGAAAGACAAGTCCACAGTACGAGCTCCCGGAGGAAAATAAATATACGGCAGTGGATGATCTGTTTGCCCGTCTTGTAAGAATGGCGGATGCAGGAGCGGTGAATAAGGCGGAAAATATGCTGTATCAGGAACTGGATCAGTCGGATAAAACTTATCTGGAAATGGGAATTGGATTTTATCATCATCTGAACGAATACGGGGATGATTTTCTGGTCCAAAACGATTATACAAGAGAAGAGATCGGCGAGGGGATCAGGCAGCTGCTTGCGGAGTACGGAATGGATTCCCTGGATGAGATACTTGAGATCTAATATATTATATGTAATAAATATAGAAGAAAAGAGGTTGGAAAAATGACAAGATTGGAGCAGCAGGTTCAGTTTATCAGGGAGATCGATAAGGTGAAAAATATTTACCGGCAGACCTACCTGGCAGATGGCCGGAGAAAGGAAAATGATGCGGAACATTCCTGGCACATTGCGCTGATGGCAGTGCTTTTGCAGGAGTATGTGCCGGATGCAGATGCGGCCAGGGTGATGACCATGGTTCTGATTCACGATCTGGTCGAGATTGATGCAGGAGATACCTATGCGTATGATTCCGCAGGAGCAGAGACGAAACGTGTCCGGGAAGCAGCAGCGGCGGACCGGATATTCGGGCTTCTTCCGGTGGAACAAGGGCAGGAGTTCCGCAGGTTGTGGGAGGAATTTGAGGAGTATGAGACACCGGATGCGAAGTTTGCCCATCTGCTGGATAATTTCCAGCCACTGCTGCTCAATGATGCATCCGGCGGGAAAAGCTGGGCTGAGCATAAGGTGAAAAAATCACAAATTTATAAACGGAATCAGAAAATAGAGGAAACTTCGGAAGATATATGGAAATGTATGCAGGCGATTGTACAGGAGCATATTGAAAAAGGAAATGTGATAGACGGATAGAGAATCCATTATCGGCCGTAACCCATAAATGCAGAGACGGCGGTGCCCGTTAGTATGCATGTTTACGCGGCTGTTGCAGAGCATGGGGCCGGTGTGTGAGTCAGGAGGTATCAGAATGTACGAAAAGGAAATAGAGCTGCTTCAGAAAATTATAGATGAAAGCGGTAACATTGTGTTTTTTGGCGGTGCAGGAGTATCCACAGAGAGCAATATTCCTGATTTTAGGAGTGCTGACGGCATTTACCATCAGAAATACAAATACTCTCCGGAACAGGTAGTAAGCCACAGCTTTTTCATGGAGTATACAGAAACATTTTACGACTTTTACAAGGAAAAAATGATGATATTAGATGCGTTGCCCAACCCTGCGCATCTCAAACTGGCAGAGCTGGAACAGGCGGGGAAGCTGAAGGCTGTGATTACACAGAATATTGACGGTCTTCATCAGGCGGCCGGCAGCCGGACTGTCTTCGAACTCCACGGCAGCATCCACAGGAACTACTGCATGAAGTGCGGGCGTTTTTACGATGCGCAGTTTGTCAAGAACTCCGACGGCATACCGCGCTGTGAATGCGGCGGCATCGTTAAACCGGATGTGGTGCTGTACGAGGAAGGCCTGGATTCCAATACAATCCAGGGGGCGGTAGATGCAATTGCCGAGGCTGATACCCTTATTATTGGAGGAACTTCGTTGGTAGTTTATCCGGCCGCGGGATTCATCGATTATTTCCGTGGAAGCCATCTGGTTGTAATTAATAAGTCAGAGACTGCAAAGGCCGTCCGGGCTGAGCTAAACATATCCGCCCCCATAGGGCAAATATTGGGTGCAATTACAGTGCAGTAATCATTTCACATATGAATGCATATGCAGGGAAGATTCACGAAGAACAGCAGCCCGCCAGAACATCCGGTTCCGGCGGGCTGACTTATATGTCAGTATTCTATACTTGTACAGATGGGGCGCATGCCCCCAAAATATATTCAGGGGTTTTACGTTCTTTCCCAGCGTCCCGATGCGCCGCAAGGCAGCACCAGCCCGTTTGAGCTTACAGGAAGCCCGATTTCCTGGGAATCAACGGTTCCGTTCCAGGCCTTGAGCTCGGTGGAGATCATATATGTCAGGACGGCCGGGGCCAGCCCCGTGGTATAGGAATTAACCAGGAAGAATACCGCATCCTTTGACAGGATCTGGGTGCAGAGCCTGATCAGCGGATGGATCATATCCTCAATCTTCCATACCTCTCCTTTGGGACCTCTGCCATAGGAGGGGGGATCCATGATAATGGCATCGTAAGTATTGCCGCGGCGGATTTCCCTTTCCACGAACTTCACACAGTCGTCTACAAGCCAGCGGATCGGAGCCTCGCCCAGTCCGGAGGATGCCGCATTTTCCTTTGCCCAGCCAACCATGCCTTTGGAAGCATCCACATGGGTAACCTGTGCGCCGGCTGCCGCTGCTGCCAGCGTAGCGCCGCCCGTGTAAGCAAAAAGATTCAGCACCTTTATCGTCCGGCCTGCGTTTCTTATCTTATCAGAGAACCAATCCCAGTTCACGGCCTGTTCCGGGAATAGCCCTGTGTGCTTAAAATTAAAAGGTTTCAGGTTAAATGTAAGTTCCCCGTAATGAATCTGCCACTGATGGGGCAGATCAAAGAATTCCCATTCCCCGCCGCCCTTTTTACTGCGGTGATAGTGCCCGTTTGGCTTCTTCCATTCCTTCTGTGTCTTAGGCGTGTCCCAGATGACCTGCGGATCCGGGCGGATCAGAAAATAATCCCCCCAGCGCTCCAGCTTTTCCCCTATGGAACAATCTATGACCTCATAATCTTTCCAGTTATCTGCAATCCACATGATTTTTATCTTATCCTTTCTTTCGGAAACTGCTTGTTTAAAATCCCAAAACAAGCGGAAAACTACACATATCATCTCATAAATGAATAAAATTTTCAACATGGATTTCCGGATATTATAATCATAACAGGAACAGATCGTTGGCAATCATGGTGGCAGCGGAACAAAAACAAACAGATGTCGACAATAAATATTGTTTACTCAAAGCTAAGTCAGTGATAGAATATATCTATAAATAACCTCAAAGGGGTCAGACCCCTTTGCGCTACTTTCGAAAGGAGAAACTATTATGATAACAGTAAACGCTATAGGAGACGCCTGCCCCATCCCTGTCATAAAGACGAAGAAGGCTCTCCAGGAGCTGGAAGGTTCTGAAGTTATTGAGGTATTGGTCGATAATGAGATTGCCGTCCAGAATGTAACAAAGCTGGCATCCAGTTCCGGAGCCGGGGTGAGTTGGGAAAAAACCGGAGAAAAAGAATACCGGATTGTCATCAAAAAGGAAGGCAGCGTTTTACAGCAGGGACAGTATGAGAAGCAGGAACAGCAGGAAGAGGCCGTATGCTGCACGGACAGCAGCAGCGGTACAATAGTTGTGGTATCTTCAGACCGGATGGGAGAGGGAAATGATGAATTGGGATCGGTGCTAATGAAAGGCTTTATTTTTGCCGTGTCACAGCTCGAAGAGCTGCCCGGGACAATCCTTTTTTACAATGGGGGAGCCAGACTTACAGCGGAAGGTTCTGAGTCCCTGGAGGATTTGAAAGCAATGGAAGCCCAGGGCGTACAGATTATGACATGCGGTACATGCCTGGATTATTACGGGCTGAAGGAAAAGCTTCAGGTAGGAAGCGTGACCAATATGTACACGATTGTAGAGACCATGAATGGAGCGCAAAAAGTGATCCGTCCATAACAAAATAGAGTTTCTGAGAGTGCGCAATATAGGAAAGGAGGAAGATGGCATGAACAAAGGCAAAGATGTGCGCCTTACCCAGATGGCAAAGACAGCCGGGTGAGCGGCTAAAATAGGTCCTGAGACCCTTGCCCAGGTTCTGGGTAAGCTGCCAACATTCCAGGATGAGAATCTCATGGTTGGAATAGAAACTTCAGATGATGCTGCGATTTACAGGGTCACGGATGATATTGCTATGATTCAGACCGTTGACTTCTTTACCCCGGTTGTGGATGATCCGTATACCTTCGGGCAGATTGCAGCAGCCAACTCCCTCAGCGATGTATACGCGATGGGAGGAGAGCCAAAGGTGGCTCTGAATATTGTAGGATTTCCAAATTGTCTGGATCCGGAGATTCTAGGTGAGATCTTAAGAGGCGGTGCCGACAAGGTAAAGGAAGCTGGCGCCGTGCTGGTTGGAGGACATTCCGTCCAGGATGATGAGCCGAAGTACGGCCTGAGTGTGTCGGGATTTGTACATCCGGATAAGATATACAGAAATTATGGCTGCAGGCCTGGTGATGTGCTGGTTCTGACCAAACAGATCGGAAGCGGCATCATCAATACTGCGGTAAAAGCGGAAATGGCCTCGGAACAGGCCAAAACGGAAGCCGTCAAAGTGATGTCTTCTCTCAATAAAAAGGCAAAGGAAGCAGCAGAGGGCTTTCCGGTGAATGCCTGTACGGATATCACCGGATTCGGACTGCTGGGACATTGTGCGGAAATGGCAGAGGCCAGCGGCGTAACACTGGAAATCCAGGCAAAAAGGGTGCCTTACATGCAGGAGGCTGTGGATTACGCTAAGATGGGCTTAATCCCTGCCGGCGCCTACAAAAACCGTGAACACTGTGAGTGCATGGTGGACGCGGAGCGTGTAGATGAATTTGTAACAGACCTCATGTACGACCCACAGACATCAGGCGGCCTTTTGTTCAGCCTGCCAAAGCGTTATATGGATGAATTTATGAATGGGATGAAGCGTGCAAAATTGGACACAAAAGTTTCCGTGATCGGACAGGTGCTGAAGAAAGAAGAAAAATTGATCCGGCTTGTGCCATAATACAAACAAAACATAAGGAGCAGTCTATGAATAAAAACCTTTTATATCGGAAAATCCCCAAAGTAGATGTTCTGATGGAAAACAATGTAATAAAGCAAATGGCGGAGCTGTATGGTTATGACGGTGTACTAGAAGCCGTACGGATGGAGCTTGACAAGCTGCGCGCCTATATTGCATCCTGTGAGAACGAGGAAGAAGCCGAACGGCAGATGGAAAGCCTTATGGTGCGTATAGAACTTACCGCAGCGGACATGCACCGGCCCAACATGACGCGAGTGTTAAACGGAACGGGAACGATACTGCATACCAACCTGGGCCGCGCTCCGCTTAGCGCTGAACATCTGAAGCAGGTGGCATACATTGCAGGAGGCTACTCCAATCTGGAATATGACCTGGAAGAAGGCGGCAGGGGGGAGCGGTATTCTCATTTCGAAAGGCTTCTATGCAGGATCACAGGGGCAGAAGCTGCCATGGCTGTAAATAATAATGCTGCCGCGGTTATGTTGATTTTAAGCTCCCTGGCAAAAGGCGGGGAGGTCATCGTATCCAGGGGAGAACTGGTAGAGGTCGGAGGGAAATTCAGAATTCCCGATGTCATGGAACAAAGCGGCGCAGTCCTCAGAGAAGCCGGAACCACCAACAAAACACATATAACTGACTATGAGGAAGCCGTCACAGAGGAGACAAAGGCCTTCATGAAAGTGCATACCAGCAACTACAGGATCGTAGGTTTTACAGAATCCGTTTCCGTTGCAGAACTGGCGGCACTGAAAGAAAAGTATCAGCTCCCGGTCATTGAGGACTTGGGCAGCGGTGTCCTGGTAGATTTAAGCAAATACGGACTGGCCTATGAGCCTACGGTACAGGATTCTGTGAAAAATGGGGCCGATGTGGTTTGTTTCAGCGGAGACAAGCTGCTGGGCGGCCCTCAGGCGGGGATCATTGTTGGAAAAAAGAAATATATAGACATGATGAAAAAGAACCAGCTGACGCGGGCGCTGCGGATTGACAAATTCACAGCTTCAGCGCTGGAAGTCGTTTTGCGGGAATATTTATCGGAAGAGAAAGCGGTGCACAACATACCGGCTTTATCTATGATCACGAGGAAGCCGGAAGAAGTAGAGAGGGATGCCAAAAAGTTCTGTAAAATGCTCAGACGTGCAGAACTGACTGCAGAAATCGGCGTCGAAAGCTGTGAAGCACAGATTGGAGGCGGCTCCCTGCCGCTGGAGCGCATCCCCAGCTTTGCGGTGACAATCCGCCCCCTGGATATCAGTACACCGGAGCTGGAAGAGAGGCTCCGCCATATGCCGGTGCCAGTGGTGGGACGGGTCATGAATGACAAGATCCTCCTGGATATGCGGACATTTGATGGAAAATTCATGAACTATCTTACCAGAATCTTAAAGGAGCAGAATGTCCTGGAAAAGGAAGGAAACCCTTATGAAGCATATTATTATCGGAACAGCGGGCCATATTGACCATGGGAAAACAACACTGATAAAAGCGCTCACCGGCCGGAACACGGACCGCTGGGAGGAGGAACAGCGCAGAGGAATTACAATCGACCTGGGGTTTACCTGGTTTGATTTAAAGAACGGAAACCGGGCGGGCATGATAGACGTCCCCGGTCATGAGAAGTTCATCAATAATATGGTTGCCGGCGTTGTGGGGATGGATCTGGTGCTTCTGGTTATCGCAGCCGATGAGGGAATCATGCCCCAGACAAGAGAGCATATGGATATTTTAGAAATGCTGGGAGTCCAAAAAAGTATTTTGGTCCTGAATAAATGCGATCTGGTGGATGAAGAATGGCTGGAGATGGTGGAAGAAGAGATCCGGGAAGAACTGCAGGGGACATTTCTGGAACAGTCTCCTGTCGTGAAAGTGTCGGCAGCGACCGGGGCAGGGATTCCCGGTCTGGTTGAAACCATCGAGCGGGTGAGCGAGTATGAGGTGGTAGAAAAGGAGATTCACACCATACCCAGGCTGCTCGTAGACCGGGTGTTTTCCCTCTCCGGCTTCGGTACTGTGGTAACCGGTACGCTCGTCAGCGGGACGATCTCAAAAGAAGATAAACTGGAGATGTTTCCCAATGGACGAGAGTGTAAGATCCGCAATATCCAGGTACACGGCAGGGACGTGGAAACATGCTATGCTGGCCAGCGCGTGGCAGTCAATATCTCCAATATGAAGAAAAAGGAACTGCAAAGAGGCTGCGTCCTTGCGCCCCCCGGAAGTATGAAAGATTCCAGGCTCCTGGATGTAAAACTGGAAATGCTGGATTCCTCCGTGCGTGTCCTGTCAAACAACACAAGGCTGCATTTCTTCAGCGGTACCAGCGAGGTATTGTGCCGCGCTGTCCTTTTGGGCGATGAGACTCTTGGACCGGGAGAAAGCGGATATGTCCAGCTTAGAATGGAAGAGCAGGTCGCCTTCCGGAGAGGGGACAGATTTGTTGTGCGGTTCTATTCTCCGATGGAGACAATCGGGGGCGGTGTGATACTGGAACCAAATGCGGTGAAGAAGAAACGGTTTTCCCAGGAGGTTCTGGATTCCTTGAAGCAGAAGGAGTCCGGTTCCGCCGAAGATGTAATTGAACTGCATGTGAAAGAGTACGCAGAAACAATGGCTGCGGTGTCAGAGCTTGCCAAACTCTCGGCGCTGTCCAGAGAAGAGACGGAAGAGGCCGTGAAGATTCTTGCAGAGGAGGGACTGGTCTGCGTTTTCCCGATGAAAAAGGATACTTTCGTGTGGCATACAGCGGACGAGCGTGCATACAGAGAGAAGATTCTGAATGCCCTGGAAAAATACGCGGAGAAGTACCCTTACCGCTATGGTATGGCGAAGGCAGAAGTGCACAGCACATACATGAAACGAGTGAAGCCTAATATATTTGACAAATATATCGAGTATCTGGAAGCGCAGAACATTCTGTCGCGCCATGATGAATTCCTTGCGCCGTCGGCGTATGAAGCGGCCAGGGATGCGGTTTACGAGAAGGTGCGGCGCACGCTTTTAGGCGTATTGAAACCCGCGGGTTATGATTTCGCCAGAATGACGGATATCAGTTTCGGGGAAATACCTGCAGGCACGGTGGAGGATATCCTGCTCCTTATGGTTGACAGGGGAGAAATCGTAAAAGTAGCGGATGGTATGTATACACTTGGTTCTTATATGGACGCGGCACGGGAGAAGATTGTGGAAAAGCTGAAAGCGGACGGGAAAATTACAATCGCAGAGATTCGTGATATGTTTGGCACAAGCCGGAAAAGTGCGAAACCGATTCTGGAATATATGGACAGCATTAAGGTTACCCGGAAAACAGGAGCAGAAAGTGAAAGGATATCAAATCTATGAATCTGAAACAATTAGAGGCATTCACAGCGGTGGCGGAGGAGGGAAGCTTTTCAAAGGCGGCAAAACAGCTCTTCCTGACACAGCCTACAGTAAGCGCACATGTCTCATCGCTGGAGCAGGAATTGGGAGTTTGTCTGTTTGTGAGAAATACAAAAGAGGTCAGCCTTTCAGAAGATGGGAAAAAACTGCATGGCTATGCAAAGCAGATGATTGTGCTTCAGAGAGAGATTGAAACAGTATTTAACAGGACGAGGAAAGAGACCAGTCATTGCATGCATATTGCCGCATCCAGCGTCCCTTCACAGTACCTGCTTCCTCAGATCCTGGCAAAATTCAGTGAACTGTATCCCGGAGAACGCTTTAAAATAGCAGAGACAGACAGCGCAAAAGTAGTGGAACAGGTTACAAACGGTAATGCGGATATCGGATTTACCGGAACAGTACTGGAAAAAAAATACTGCCGGTACATACCGTTTTACCAGGATGAACTGGTCATTATCACACCTAATTCAGATAAATTCAGGCGCCTGCGGGAAAAGCTTCTCCGTGAAAAGAAGAAGATAAAAACGGGATCGGAAAACATGTGGATCCAGGAGGAACCTCTGATTCTGCGGGAAGAAGGTTCCGGTACCCGTAAGGAAGCGGAGCGACTGCTGAAAAAGATGGGGATCCATACAGATGCACTGAAGATCGTAGCGAGTATTGAAAACCAGGAGACGATCAAACGTTCAGTGAGCAGAGGCGTTGGAATCTCCATTATATCGCGCCTTGCTGCGGAAGACGAAATCAGCGCCGGCAGTATCCTTTGTTTTCCTCTGGATGCAGAGGAGGGGAAGCGTGACATAAATGTCGTTTATAACAAAAACTTTCAGCTGCCTGCGCCGGCAGAAAACTTTCTTCGGGTGGTAAGTAAAGTTTATCCAAAGGAAATCCCATAACGATTGTTTTACGGGAAGCCCTGCGGCAGGCATCTGAATAGAATATATTTTAACAGCCACTATAGAGGATATCTATGGTGGTTTTGATTTATGGCGGTTTTCAATTAGACGCTTAAGGTCTGGCGGGTTATACTGGATATGTATGGAAATGGAGGGGGAAGTTATGATTTATATGGACAATGCGGCGACAACATTACAAAAGCCGGAAAAAGTGGCAGAGGCAGTCGTCAGTGCAATGAATTCTATTGGAAATGCGGGAAGAGGCGCAACGGAAGCGTCTTTGAGTGCGTCCAGAATTATATTTGACACGCGGGAAAAGCTCTGCCGTTTTTTTCATGCGGAAAGTCCAACAAGAATTGCGTTTACGGCTAATTCTACGGAGAGCCTGAATATAGCGGTCAAGGGGACTGTGGGTTCCGGTGATCACGTGATAACAACCGTACTTGAGCACAATTCAGTCCTTCGTCCGCTATACGAATGCCAGGAAAAAGGAACCGAACTTACGATCTTGGGGTGCGATGAAAAGGGCAACATTTCCTATAAAGAGATGGAAAATGCAGTCAAAAAAAATACCAAGGCAATTGTGTGCACACATGGCTCCAATCTGACCGGTAATATGGTCGATATTGAAAGAGTGGGGCAGATTGCTTCAAAATGTGGGATATTGCTCATCGTTGATGCATCCCAGACAGCCGGAGTATATCCGATCGATGTACAGCAAATGCACATTGACATCCTGTGTTTTACCGGCCACAAAAGCCTGTTGGGCCCACAGGGAACCGGCGGCCTGTATGTCAGAGAGGGCGTAGAAGTACGTCCCCTTTTAAGCGGCGGAAGCGGTGTGGATACGTATAATACACACCACCCAAAGCAAATGCCCACGGCGTTGGAAGCAGGAACCTTGAATGGTCATGGAATCGCGGGTTTAAATGCGGCGCTGGAATATCTGGAGGAGAATGGGATTGACTGGATCCGGGAAAAAGAACTAGCCTATATGCGGCAGTTCTATGAAGGGATTTCCCATATTCCCGGCGTGGCAGTTTACGGTGATTTTGACACGGATAAGAGATGTCCAATCGTTTCCTTCAACATAGGAGACTATGATTCTGCTGATGTAAGCGATGAACTATTTGTAACATATCAGATCGCTACCAGGCCTGGGGCACATTGTGCACCGCTGATGCACAGAGCGCTGGGAACAGAGGGGCAGGGGGCCGTAAGATTCAGTTTCTCACATTACAACACTGAAGATGAAGTTGAGAGAGCTATCCTGGCAGTAAGAGAATTAGCAGCAGAGTAGGAGGGAAACAAAAAGTGAATTTATCGGATTCAAAAAAGAAATTAGCAATAGCAGGAGCAGTTTGCGGCCTAGTGGCGGCATGTCTGGCTTATTTTGGGAACCCTGCCAATATGGCATTTTGCATTGCGTGTTTTATCCGGGACACCGCGGGGGCGCTGGGGATGCATCAGGCCGAGGCTGTGCAGTACGCACGTCCTGAAATTATTGGGCTTGTGCTGGGGGCATTTATTATCTCCGTGCTAACAAAGGAATACCGTTCGACGGCAGGCTCATCCCCGATGACACGCTTTATACTTGGTATGGTCATCATGATTGGTTCCTTGGTGTTTTTAGGCTGTCCGCTTAGGATGGTGATCCGTATGTCAGCCGGAGACCTGAATGCATGGGTGGCATTAATCGGTTTTATTCTGGGGGTAGGCACCGGTGTATTTGCCTTGAAAAAGGGCTTTAGCCTCGGAAGGGCGCATGTCACGAATAAAATGAGCGGAGCAGTACTTCCGGCGCTGATGTTTGGAGTATTAATCTTAGCAGCAGCCACAACTCTGCTGAAAGCAAGCGAAGCAGGACCTGGAAGTATGCACGCGCCAATTATCCTGTCCCTTTTAGGCGGTTTGGTATTTGGCGCAATGGCGCAGAAATCAAGGATGTGTTTTGCGGGTGGAATCCGGGATGTTATTCTGATGAGGAACTTTGACCTTCTGACAGTAATCGGAGGCTTGTTCGTGGTGATGCTGATATTTAATATTGCATCTGGCAGATTTGTGTTAGGGTTCAACACGCCGGGGGTTATCGCACATTCCGAACATCTATGGAATATTCTTGGAATGTATGCAGTGGGATTTGCAGCAGTGCTGGCTGGGGGATGCCCGTTAAGGCAGCTGATTCTGGCAGGCCAGGGATCCTCGGATTCGGCAGTGACCGTACTTGGTATGTTTGCCGGTGCAGCCGCCTGCCACAACTTCGGTCTTGCCGCAAGTGGAACAGCATTGAACGCAGAGACAAAAGAACTGGTTAACGGTGCAGTGCCGTTTAATGGGAAAGCAGCTGTCATAATCTGCATTGCGGTATGCTTTATCATTGCGTTTACTAATAGACGTAAAGATTTTCATACATACCCTAGTACATAGTATAATAATTAACTGCCACATAAGCCGACCTTAATTTGCGATAGAATTGCGCCACAAGCCTCAGCGCAGCCCGCTGCGCCTGCGTTTGTAGCAGCACTCTCAAAAATTTATCTCAGCTTATGAGTCAGTTGCTTATCTTACGAGGCACTAACAAAAAAGTCCCTTGAAGTGCGGACTATAAAGTAGTATTCTTAGGAAAGAAGGTATCATATTATGAAGGAAGTTGATGCAAGAGGTCTATCCTGCCCGGAACCGCTGATGCTGACGGCAGATGCGCTGAAAAAGTTCAACGAGCCGGTAAAAGTACTTGTTACCGAGCCGCATCAGAAGATGAATGTCGAAAAGTATGCCAAAGATCACGGAAGAAAGGCGGTATCTTCTGAGACAGAAGACGGATTTGCAGTAATAATAGAGTAAAATGAGAAAAAAAGAGTTAAAACTAGTCATCACATTTCATACAACTGCGGACGCCATGGCAATGGAAAAATTATGCCGCCAAAAGAGTATTCCAGGCAGGCTAATCCCCGTCCCCCGCATCCTGTCCGCAGGCTGCGGCCTGTCCTGGTGTGCGGATCCATCCCAAAAAGAAGCAGTCCAAAAAGCAATAGAACTGGCAGGAATCCAGGAAGAAGCAATCCAGGAGTGCATGGTATAAATCTACATTGCATAAAAGGAGATCTGAGAGGAGCGGCGGGAGATGCGATGGTGTTTTCTGATGCCTTATAGTGTGCCGTGCTAAACGGCCGGTATCAGAAAACACCATCGTACCTCCCGCCGCTCCCTTCACGTCCAGGCGTCCCCTCCTCCCCGCCCTACTTATCACGGGGATTCTTCCAAAACCAAAATGCCACGAGTATTCCAGTTATGTACAGTATGTTGACGAGTATAGTTGGATTATCTCTAAGCAGATATATCACCGCAACTATTGCCGCCAGGGATATCGTAAGCTCAATTGCTTTCATAATCCGTTTTTCTTTGATGTCCCGGGCTTGCTGCTGCAATTCATTGCGTTTTTGCTCCAAGGTAAGATAGTCCATCAGATTTTCGTCGCTGATGCGGGAGAGAATCCACTTATCACGGAAGAATTCTTTATCTTCCTTTTTGAAATGGAAGCGCTTTTTATCGGCAGGCTCCTCATCGGGCATTTCGTAATCGGTATCTGTCTCCTTTTGGGCGGATACTCTTTTAAATGCCTTGCTGGTGAATTCGGAGGCTTTACCGGTAAACTCAGAAGCCTTATCAGTGAAGTCAGCGGCTTTGTTCTTTAATTCAGATACTCTTTGTGATAATTCCGGTTCTTTGGCTGCGGGTTCCTGCGCCTGAGTTCCCGGTACCGGGCCGCCGGAACCATCGGATATCGCAGATGCAGACGAAGCGGAAGCCGAGGAGGAGATCTCTGCTGACGCCTCTTTTACGACGCCTTCGCTGTTGAGTTCAGTGGAGCCTGGCATTTCTGATGCAAATGGCACAATATTCGAAACATCTGTATCAACCGGAGGGACAGCCGTGGGAGTCCCAGGTGTTTTATTGACAGTTTCATCTTTTGTAGGAATTAATTCTTCGGACACAGATCATACCTCCATATAGATTTTTCTTAATCATATCAGCTTTTGTCGAAAAATACAATAAAAGGGGACAGAAAGGGTTAAAGCCCTTTTGCAAAGTTATCCAGTACGTGAGGAAGCAGTCTGTCACTGTATGCAGACAGGGGGTACTTACCTTCGCAAAGTGACCAGTCATAGAGCAGTCCGCGCTCATACATGGTATAAATTTTTACAAGCTCCGCTGTCGAGGCACTGCAAAATTCTCCCGAATTAATTCCGGCAGTGATGATCTCTGTGATCAGCTGGAAATAGTAACGGTCGTCATCCAGAAGAGAACGGTTGTCTTTTGTGACAAGCTGAGATGAATACAGCGAAGCAAGCAGATTGCGGTCAATGCTTGTCTCAATCATATAAAATAATTCGTGATTCAGCAGCAGCAGTTTCTCCCTGGAGGACAGCGTTTGATCCATGGTACTGTAGATCTCTTCGTATTTCTGGTCAAAAAGATCTGAAAGGGTGGAGAGAAGGGCGTCCTTCCCCTTAAAATAGTGATAAAATGTTCCTTTTGAGGTCTTGGAAAGTTTGATAATATCCTCTACTGTTGTGTCGTCATATCCATTTTTATAAAATAAGTTCCAGGCAGCTTTTACGATACGGCTTTTGGTTGTCTGTTTTTTCCTTGGCATAACAAGCTCTCTTTCCCAGGGTGCGTTTGATTATCTATTAAATATGAAGAATCAAACACGCCTTAGTATTTATACATTTTGTTTCGATTATTAGTATAGCATAAGTTATAAATATCGACCATGGAAAAAATATAGAAAAACGGTGTGGTTTATTTCCCGCATCGATAAGATGTTTAGCCGCAATTCGGCATCGCGGCGGCGCCAAAGTGTGCAAGTCCCTCATGTTTGAGAAGGGACTTGAAGTGGGCTTGCACACTTTGTTATGTGCCGGATTATTCTCCTCTTGCAACTTTAAACCCATATTTCAGCGGATCGTCGGGATCAATTACGTAGGTTGCTTCACCGGTAACATAAGCACTTCCGGTTATCTGGGGAACCACCGCTTTGAATTCACCGACAGTGGCTTCTTCTTTGATCACTCCTTTGAATTGGGATCCGATAAAGCTTTCGTATACAAACGGCTCCCCGATCTTAATTTCACCGCGTGAATAAAGAGTTGCAAGCTTGGCGCTTGTCCCGGTTCCACACGGGGAACGGTCAGACATATAATCACCGAAAATTACTACATTGCGGTAATTGCAGCCTTCTGTGTCAGTATGACAGTAGAGCTCTGCCAGATCCACAGAGGTGATGTCAAGAAATGGGTGTTTGATTTCTACCTCCGCATTTACCTGCTTTATTACTTTCATACCAAAATCTGTCAGTTTTGGGATAGATTCCTTATCGACCGTCCAGCCAAGCTGTTCGATGTTTATAAGAGCAAAAAAACTTCCGCCAAATGCAATGTCGTATTTGATCTCTCTGCCGTCTATCACGGTCTTCAGATTTTCTTTATAAAGGAAAGCGGGAACATTAGTCAAGGTCACATTTAATACCTTTCCATTCTTAACTTCTGCTTTTACACGAATAAGACCGGCCGGCGCGTCCAATACTACTTCTGTGAAAGGTTCTACGGCAGGTACGAGGCCGGATTCAATAAGCGCCGTTGTTGTTCCGATTGTACCATGGCCGCACATGTTCAGATATTCTCCGGTATCCATAAATATAACGCCGAAATCCGCCTCCGGGTTCACTGGTTCCGTTACCAGGGCCCCAAACATGTCATGGTGCCCCCTGGGTTCAAACATCAGCGCCTGGCGGTATTTATCAAAGTTATTTGCAAGATATTGTTTGCGCTCCATCATGGAGCCGCCTTTTAATTCGGGAAAGCCGGACATGATGATACGGGTAAATTCTCCGACGGTATGTGTGTCAATTGCCTTAAATGATGCTTCAAAAGCATTCAGGTTAATTTTGGGATTGTAATTCATAACCCTTCCTCCTAGCTGTTGATTTATAGAATCCGCCTATAAGCGTTTCTTAAATAATACCTTACGGGTTATTATGGAGATTAATCTGAGGATTAAACAGGTAAAAAATGATAAAAACCCAATAATAGACCTCGTTCTAGTATGCGGTTCAGTTTATACAAATTATTATGTATGAAAAGCCTTGAAAAGTCAACGATTATTTGTTAATATATAAACACAAATAGGATAAATAAATCATGCGAACAACCGCCTGGTTTATATCATTTATCGTTTGACATCATAACCAGCGGTAAATGCGGCAATGATATAGAATAATTATATAAGTGAGGGGGTAGAAGGGTAACTGGTGTGCCTCCTGGTCTTCAAAACCAGTGTTGGGCGTTTGAAGCGTCCTGGGTGGGTTCGATTCCCACATGCCTCCGCCAAAAACAAGATCTGCAGGAAAATCTATTTCTGCAGACTATTTATAAAGAAGTATGGATTCATAAATAAGCCATAGATAAAGGAGAAAACGGGCCATGGGAAATTTACAATTTTTGCTGAGACAGCATGTTGGAGCTCCGTGTGAGCCGGTTGTCAAGGCTGGTGACAGAGTGGAAAAGGGGACGCTGATCGCCGCTCCGGCCGGGCTCGGAGCGAATATTTTTTCCAGCGTTTACGGAAGTGTAAAGGCTGTTCTTGAGGACCGTATTATTATCGTTCCGGATGACGAACAGAAAGATGCGTATGTGCCGATTCAGGAGGGAGACCACCTGGATATGATAAAAGAAGCAGGCGTGGTCGGGATGGGAGGCGCTGGATTTCCGACAGGAGTGAAGCTGGGCACGGATCTGAATGGCGGATACATTCTGGTCAATGCGGTAGAGTGCGAACCCGGACTCTGTCATAATATCCGCCAAATTGAGGATAATATAGAGATGACCCTGAAGGGAGTCAGGTACTGCATGGAGATAGCCAATGCAGCTCAGGCTATTTTTGCTGTCAAGGCTAAGAATAAAAAGGCTGTTAATATCTTAAGAGAGGCGGTCCGGAATGAGGAGAATATTTCCATTCATCTTCTTCCGGATATTTATCCGATGGGGGAAGAGCGGGCCGTGGTAAGAGAGACACTGGGGAAGCTTCTGGATCCAACCCAGCTTCCTTCGGCGGCGGACTCTATTGTGATTAATGTGGAGACCGTGCTGCGGGTCGCTGAAGCTATAGATCTGAAGAAACCCTGCTTCAGCAAAAACATGACTGTTATTGGAAAAATCAATGGTGGAAATGAGCCTCATGTTTACATGGATGTTCCTGTCGGAACCAGTGTGGGTGACATGATCGAGCGGGCAGGCGGGATTGACGGCGTGTATGGTGAAATCATCATGGGCGGCCCCTTTACAGGAAAAGCCGTGGAGAAGGACGCCCCGGTTACCAAGACTACCGGAGGTATTATCGTGACAATTGACCTGCCGGATCTTCACGGGGCGCCTGTGGGTCTGCTCGTCTGTGCCTGCGGAGGCGATGAGGAACGCATGAGGGATGTTTGTGAAAAGATGCATGGGAATGTTGTGTCAGTGGCTCGATGCAAGCAGGCTGTGGAGATGAAGAACGGGACGCTGAAGTGCGAGAATCCTGGAAACTGTCCGGGACAGGCCCAGAAATGCCTGCAGTTTAAAAAGGACGGATCGGAATATATAATTATTGGCAATTGCTCGGATTGTTCCAATACCGTTATGGGTTCCGCCCCGAAGATGAAACTAAAGGTTTTCCACCAGACAGACCATGTTATGAGGACGATCAACCATCCACTGTATAGAAGATTAACCGTTTCTAAGCAGGTAGAGCAGCTGCCCGAAGACAGGCAGCCCATCCCTGATGGAAAATAGATAAAGGAGGAAAGAAAGGTATGTCAATAACAGCTGAAACAGCGAAAGAACATGCGAATGACCCTGCGGTACTCTGCTGCAGAGCGGAGGCAGACACGATCATACAGGCATCCAATCTGGAAGATCCGGCTATATTTGATGATCTGGTAGATTCAGGGCTATTGGATCTGGAAGGTGCATTGACCATTGAACAGGTATTGGGAGCCAGGCTTACTAGGACTTGCGATTCTCTGAGCCCTTTGACGGCGGATGTCGTAGAAGGGGCTAAAGCAGCGGCAGCCGGCGAACCGAAACCAACAGCTGAACCGGCAGCGGTTTTACCGATTACACCGCCGGCAGAAGGACCGATGTTCAGGATTCATATAGGAGAAGGCAGAGATATAGATATAGAACTACCTGCGGCGCTGATGAATACGGCGGGAGTTTCACAGGCAGCTGCTCAGCCAGCTGATCAGGGAGCCAGCCTGTCAACAGAAGCTATTCCGGAGGTACCGGGGCAGGACGGGGAAAAAATTGTCAGAACATTGACGAGAAAGCATTATAAGATTACAGAAGTAAAACGCGGCCCGAAGACGGAGATCAAAGGCACCGCATTGTATATCAGGGAAGGAATTGAAAAAGAATGTGTAGATTCCCAGGATCTGGTATTTGATCTGCAGATCGACATTATTGTACCGGAAGAGTATCATACGTATTCTGAGACGATTATGGATGTACAGCCGATTGCCTGCAAGGAAGGCGGCGACGAAATCGGAAGCGGTACAACGAGGGTGCTGGACGGCGTTATCATGATGGTTACAGGTACAGATGCCAATGGAGTGCAGATTGGGGAATTCGGCTCTTCGGAAGGGTATCTGGATGAAAATATTATGTGGAACCGGCCCGGAGCGCCTGACAAGGGTGAGATTTTTATAAAGACCCAGGTGACAATCAAAGAAGGTATGAATATGGAAAGGCCGGGCCCTCTTGCGGCGCACACAGCCACAGATGTAATTACGCAGGAGATTAGGGATGCATTAAAAGAACTGGATGACGATTCATTGGTGGTTCATACGGAAACATTTGGCCAGGTGAGAAGGCCGGGCAGGAAGAAAGTGGTCATTGTAAAGGAGATCATGGGACAGGGTGCGATGCACGATAACCTGATCCTTCCGGTCGAACCGGTGGGCGTGCTCGGGGCCAAGCCGAACGTCGACCTTGGCAATGTGCCGGTCTGTGTATCACCCCTGGAGGTGCTGGACGGATGTATCCATGCGCTTACCTGCATCGGGCCGGCATCCAAAGAGATGTCCAGGCACTACTGGAGGGAGCCGCTGGTACTCGAAGCGCTCCACGATCCGGAAATAGACCTGTGCGGTGTAATATTTGTAGGAAGTCCGCAGATCAATTCGGAGAAATTTTATGTTTCGAAACGTGTCGGTATGATGGTTGAGATGATGGATGTGGATGGAGCATTTATCACAACCGAAGGCTTTGGCAATAACCATATTGATTTTGCGAGCCACCACGAACAGATTGGAATGCGCGGGATCCCCGTTGTTGGTATGTCTTTCTGCGCAGTACAGGGTGCTCTGGTCGTTGGCAATAAATACATGACCAATATGGTTGACAACAATAAATCGGAGTCAGGCATTGAAAACGAAGTGCTTGCCTGCAACACTCTCTGCCATGAGGATGCGCTCAGAGCCCTTGCCATGTTGAAGAATGCAATGGCGGGGGAAGAGGTAAATAAAGCAGAGAGAAAATGGAATCCAAGTGTAAAAAAGACGAATGTGGAGCTCATATCAAATGTGACAGGCCGGCCGATAGAGCTGGTGAAGAATGAACAGTCACTGCCAATGAGCCAGAAGAGAAAAGAGAAATACGACTAAGATGAAAGAATTAATATATGGTGATAAGATTATACGTATGGAAGGGGTAATCGTTGAAATCCACGACGGCTGCGTGGGGATAGACTTAAAGGGCAGGCTCGGCTATCTGAAGATTCCGATGCGCATGCTGATTACCGACTACCCTCTGGCAGTAGGGCAGGAGGTTGCATGGAACATGAGTTTTGTGGAGCAGCTCGGGGCCGGGATAAACGAGAAGTACGTGAGTAATCTGACCACATATAAAAGACATCAGGAAGAGATGCGTAAAGCCGACGCAGAAAACAAGGAGGTAGAAGAATGAGTTTGACAACCACGAAAGGTTTGCAGTCAGAAATATACGTTCCGATTACTCCTCCGGCAGTGTGGACACCTGTGACAAAAACGCTGAGTGATATGTCCATTGCCCTTGCTACCGCAGCGGGTGTACACTGTAAGAGTCAGGAAAGATTTAACCTGGCCGGCGACTCAAGCTGGAGAAGGATTACGAACGACACTCCGTCAAGTGAGTTGATGGTATCCCATGGAGGATACGATAATGGAGATGTAAACAAAGACATTAACTGTATGTTCCCAATCGACAGAATTCATGAATTGGCAGCAGAAGGATTTATCAGAAAATGCGCGCCGGTGCATGCCGGATTCATGGGAGGCGGTGGAGATCAGGACAAGTTTAAAAACGAAACAGGACCTGCAATCGCACAGATGTTTAAAGAAGAAGATGTGGATGCAGTCATCCTCACCGCTGGCTGAGGTACCTGTCACCGCTCTGCAGTATTGGTGCAGAGAGCGATTGAAGAGGCTGGAATACCTACGATTATTATTGCAGCCCTTCCCCCGGTTGTCCGCCAGACCGGTACACCACGCGCCGTAGCTCCGTTAGTACCCATGGGTGCCAACGCAGGTGCGCCGAATGATGTAGAAATGCAGACGGATATAGTAAAAGCAGCGCTTGAACAGCTTGTTAAAATAGAAACACCGGGCACGATAGTTCCGCTGCCGTTCGAATATGTGGCAAAAGTGTAATATTAAGATACAAATAGGGACGTTCCGGTGGAATTGTCCCTATTTTGTTAAAAAATTCGTAAAACGGAGAGCAAGGGGGTCAGACCCCTCTGCAGAGGGGTCTGACCCCCTTGCTCTCCTTGCAGAAAAGCGAAAAGCACGACTAAAGTCGTGCTTTTCGCTTTTGGTATGTCATTGAGAGGTTTTTCCTCGTTGCCATGCAGTTTGTATTATATACAAATCTGGGGAATGTCCTACAATGAGGATGTATATATTAATTGGAGTTTACCAGTGCAAGATTGCTCTTGGGGGAAACAACCGGCGCTGGCATAACTGCAATAGCAACCATATGTATGGTTTTGGTTATCCGGGTAAAGGATAAGGCTTATATTTTTATAAAAAGGCGCTTTCCTAGTATGAGGGAAACCGCCTTTGGTTACAATCCTATAAGTTGTTTACACTATACCACTTTACCACGGTGATGTCAAGAGCGGGAAAACAAAAAGAATAGATTTGAAAAACAGGGCTTACTATTTACGAGGCCGTGAATATATGGTTGCAGCCTCAAAATAATGAACAAATAAATATTGCAATTTTTATAAAAACTACGTTATACTCATTAAGCTTGATATAAAAACGATATATTATGAAGCCAAAGATAAAGCTGTTTCTTCTATATAAATATGTTTCAGATTTAGGAAAAAGACATGGAGTGTGAAATTAATTTGGATTGTATTGAAAAAAATACAATAATTCCAAAAAACCTCTTGAAATATATGGATGAATCCGCTATACTAAGAGAGCTGTGGCATGATAGCGTAGAAGCGTGAGGTTGCTGCCGACTGCGAAGAGCAGGATGGCAGGTTTTCCGTGGAGCGAATGTCAAGTTAGGAAACTGGCGACAAGTCACTGTACGAATCAAAACTGATTACTGATTATCAAAGGATAAGAGGTATGAAACAACGTGTGAGTTTCTCACGACACACACGGGAGAGTGTACAGTCACCGCTTGTCGTACTGATGGAATAGTACGAAAAGGAGGCGACTTTTTTTATGGCAAGTCAAGTAATGAGAATCACATTGAAGGCATATGATCACCAGCTGGTTGATGCATCTGCAAAGAAAATCATCGAAACTGTAAAAAAGAACGGATCACAAGTGAGTGGACCAGTGCCACTTCCGACCAAGAAGGAAGTAGTAACGATCCTGAGAGCTGTACACAAGTACAAAGACTCCAGAGAGCAGTTCGAGCAGAGAACTCATAAGAGACTCATCGATATCATCACACCGACACAGAAGACTGTGGACGCATTATCCAGACTGGAGATGCCGGCCGGTGTTTACATTGATATCAAAATGAAAAATAAGTAAGCAGTATTCCTAAAGTTTAGGATGAGCGCATAAGCGCTCCGCTGTAAATCACAGGAGGTAATTATAATGAAGAAAGCTATTTTAGCTACAAAAGTCGGAATGACTCAAATCTTCAACGAAGATGGAGTTTTAACTCCGGTAACTGTACTTCAGGCTGGCCCATGTGTAGTAACACAGGTTAAGACAGCAGAGAACGACGGTTACAGTGCAATTCAGGTTGGTTTTGCCGACAAAAAAGAAAAGATTGTCACAAAAGACAAGAGCGGCAAGAAAGAAATCGCGCACAGAAACGGTGTTACAAAGGCTGAAAAAGGACACTTTGACAAAGCCGGCGTATCCGGAAAAAGATATGTAAAAGAATTCAGATTTGACAATGCTGAAGAATATACACTGGCTCAGGAAATCAAAGCCGATATCTTTGCAGCAGGAGATAAGATTGATGCTACTGCAGTTTCAAAAGGTAAAGGTTTCCAGGGTGCAATCAAGCGTCACAATCAGAGCAGAGGACCAATGACCCACGGTTCTAAGTTCCACCGTCACGCTGGTTCCAATGGTGCGGCATCTGATCCCAGCAAGGTATTCAAGGGCAAGAAGATGCCAGGTCAGATGGGTAACAAGAAAATTACAGTTCAGAATCTTGAAGTTGTCAGAGTTGACGCTGAAAACAATCTGCTTTTAGTAAAAGGCTCAGTTCCGGGACCAAAGAAATGCCTCGTGACAATCAAAGAAACTGTAAAGGCTAACTAGTCTGACTGACGAAGAAAGGAGGAACACACAGATGGCAAACGTATCTGTTTATAATATCGAAGGTAAAGAAGTTGGTACAATCGATTTGAACGATGCCGTATTTGGTGTTGATGTAAATGAACATCTTGTACACATGGCAGTTGTAAGCCAGCTTGCAAACAAACGCCAGGGAACGCAGAAAGCAAAAACACGCGCTGAAGTTTCCGGAGGCGGAAGAAAACCATGGAGACAAAAAGGAACAGGCCACGCAAGACAGGGCTCTACAAGAGCGCCGCAGTGGGCAGGCGGCGGAGTTGTATTCGCTCCGGTACCGAGAGACTACTCATTTAAGATGAACAAGAAGGAAAAGAGAGCCGCTCTCAAATCCGCTCTTACTTCCAGAGTAGAGGAAAACAAATTTATCGTAATCGACGAGCTGAATTTTGACGAGATCAAAACAAAGAAATTCCAGGAAGTTTTAAATAACCTGAACGTGAACAAAGCACTGCTTGTTCTGGAAGACGGCAACAAGAACGTGGAAATTTCTGCAAGAAACATCAAAGATGTGAAGACGGCTCATACAAATACAATCAATGTATTTGATATCTTAAAATACAACACAGTAATTACAACGAAAGCTGCTGTTGCAACGATCGAGGAGGTGTATGCATAATGGCTAACATTCAATATTATGATGTAATCCTTAAACCAGTTGTTACTGAAAAAACAATGGAGCTGATGGCTGAAAAGAAATACACATTCCTTGTCCACACAGAGGCCAACAAGACTCAGGTCAAAGAAGCTGTTGAAAAAATGTTCAATGGAACAAAAGTAAAAAGTGTAAATACCATGAACCTTGACGGTAAGACAAAGAGACGTGGTATGACATACGGAAAGACAGCTAAGACAAAGAAAGCTATCGTTCAGCTTACAGAAGACAGCGCTGATATCGAGATTTTCGAGGGCCTGTAAGACCGGCCCGGGTTTGAGAGAACCCATCTAAGCGTACAATATACGGTGCAATTCCGTGAAACTAATAATCAGGCAAAACGAAAGGAGAGAAAGTAATGGGAATCAAAACATATAACCCATATACACCTTCCAGAAGACAGATGACTGGCTCTGATTTCTCTGAGATAACAAAGACAACTCCTGAGAAGTCTCTGCTGGATTCCAAGAGCAGAAAAGCCGGCCGCAACAACCAGGGCAAAATTACAGTTCGTCACCGCGGCGGCGGAGCTAAGAAAAAATATAGAATTATTGATTTTAAGAGAAAGAAAGATGGGGTTCCGGCAACAGTTGTTGGAATCGAGTATGATCCGAACAGATCAGCAAACATCGCACTGATCTGCTATGCAGACGGTGAAAAAGCATACATCCTCGCTCCGGAAGGATTAAAGGATGGCATGAAAGTCATGAACGGACCAGAAGCAGAAGTAAGAGTAGGAAACTGCCTGCCTCTTTTTGAGATTCCGGTTGGTACGCAGATCCACAATATCGAATTATATCCTGGAAAAGGCGGACAGCTTGTTCGTTCAGCAGGAAACAGCGCACAGCTGATGGCGAAAGAAGGAAAATATGCAACATTAAGACTTCCGTCTGGTGAGATGAGAATGGTTCCAATCATTTGCAGAGCATCTGTTGGTGTCGTAGGAAACGGCGAGCACAACCTGATCAACGTAGGTAAAGCGGGCCGTACACGTCATATGGGTATCAGACCTACAGTACGTGGTTCCGTTATGAACCCGAACGACCATCCGCATGGTGGTGGTGAAGGTAAGACAGGTATCGGACGTCCAGGTCCATGCACACCTTGGGGCAAACCGGCACTCGGTCTTAAGACACGTAAGAAAAACAAAGCTTCTAACAAGATGATTGTAAGAAGAAGAGATGGAAAAGCGATTAAATAATTCAGATTACAAGGAGGTTAGAACCTATGGCTCGCTCACTTAAAAAAGGACCATTTGCAGACGAAAGCTTACTGAAAAAAGTAGACGCTATGAATGCTGCAGGTGATAAATCAGTTGTTAAGACATGGTCACGTCGTTCTACAATCTTCCCGTCATTCGTTGGGCACACATTTGCTGTCCATGACGGAAGAAAACATGTGCCTGTATATGTTACAGAAGACATGGTAGGCCACAAGCTCGGAGAGTTTGTAGCAACCAGAACATACAGAGGACACGGCAAGGACGAGAAAAAGTCAAGAGTAAGATAAATCATAAGATATTCGAAAGGAGGGTTCATCCATGGCAAAAGGACATAGATCCCAAATCAAACGAGAAAGAAACGAGCAGAAAGATACAAGACCATCAGCTAAGATTTCTTACGCCAGAGTGTCAGTTCAGAAAGCTTGCTTTGTATTGGATGCCATCAGAGGTAAGGATGTACAGACAGCACTTGGTATTTTAGCTTACAACCCAAGATATGCTTCAAGTGTAATAGAAAAATTATTAAAATCAGCAATTGCAAATGCTGAGAACAACAACGGTATGAATGTTGAGAACCTTTATATAGAAGAGTGTTACGCAAACAAGGGACCAACAATGAAGAGAGTAAGACCAAGAGCACAGGGCAGAGCTTATAGAATCGAGAAGAGAATGAGCCACATTACAATCGTGCTTAATGAAAGATAATAAGGAGGGCAATAATGGGACAGAAAGTTAATCCTCATGGTTTAAGAGTCGGCGTGATCAAAGACTGGGATTCTAAATGGTATGCAGAAAAAGATTTCGCTGATAACCTGGTGGAAGACCATGAAATCAGAAAATTCCTTAAAAAGAAATTATTCAGCGCAGGTGTTTCAAGAATCGAGATCGAAAGGGCATCTGACCGTGTTAAAATCATCATCTATACAGCTAAGCCAGGCGTAGTAATCGGCAAAGGCGGTTCTGAGATTGAAAAAGTAAAAGCGGAATTAGCAAAATATACAAACAAGAAGCTGATCGTTGACATCAAAGAAATTAAGAGACCAGACAAAGATGCTCAGTTAGTAGCTGAGAACATTGCTCAGCAGCTTGAAAACCGTATTTCATTCAGACGTGCTATGAAATCCTGCATGTCAAGAACTATGAAGTCCGGAGCACTCGGTGTTAAGACATCCGTTTCAGGACGTCTCGGCGGCGCTGATATGGCTCGTACAGAGTTTTACAGCGAGGGAACGATTCCGCTTCAGACACTGAGAGCTGACATTGATTATGGATTCGCAGAAGCTGACACAACTTACGGAAAAGTCGGTGTAAAAGTTTGGATTTACAAAGGCGAAGTTCTTCCGACGAAAGCAGATAAGGAAGGGAGCGATAAATAATGTTAATGCCAAAAAGAGTGAAACGTCGTAAACAGTTCCGTGGCACCATGAAAGGAAAAGCTTTAAGAGGCAATACGATTTCATACGGTGAATACGGTATCGTTGCAGCGGAGCCTTGCTGGATCCGTTCCAATCAGATAGAGGCAGCCCGTGTTGCTATGACACGTTACATCAAGCGTGGCGGTAAAGTCTGGATCAAGATCTTCCCGGACAAACCGGTAACAGCAAAACCAGCAGAAACTCGTATGGGTAAAGGAAAGGGAGCACTGGAGTACTGGGTAGCAGTAGTGAAACCAGGCCGTGTTATGTTTGAAATTGCAGGAGTACCTGAGGAAACAGCTAGAGAGGCACTTCGTCTTGCAATGCATAAGTTACCTTGCAAATGCAAAATCGTTTCTCGCGCAGACTTAGAAGGCGGTGATAACAGTGAAAATTAATACATTTGTACAAGAATTAAAAGGGAAATCTGTAGAAGAATTAAATGAAGAATTAGTAGCTGCTAAAAAGGAACTTTTTAATCTGAGGTTCCAGAATGCAACGAATCAATTAGATAATACAAGCAGAATTAAAGAAGTTAGAAAAAATATCGCCAGAATCCAGACGGTGATAACAGAAGCTTCTAAAGCTGAGTAGGAGGTCGTACTGTGGAAGAAAGAAATCTTAGAAAAACCCGTACAGGCAAGGTTGTTAGTGACAAAATGGACAAAACAATCGTTGTTGCAGTTGAAGACCACGTTAAGCATCCACTTTATAAGAAAATCATCAAAAAAACTTATAAATTGAAAGCTCATGATGAAAAGAATGAGTGCAACGTTGGAGATACAGTTAAGGTTATGGAAACAAGACCGCTGTCTAAAGATAAGAGATGGAGACTTGTAGAAGTCATGGAAAAGGCGAAATAATTATATCGCATATTTTGCAAGCATATTTAAAGGAGGTTTACCTGCATGATACAACAAGAAAGCAGACTTAAAGTAGCAGACAACACAGGCGCTAAAGAGTTACTGTGTATCCGTGTACTTGGCGGTTCTACAAGAAGATATGCCAATATCGGAGACGTGATCGTTGCGACTGTTAAAGATGCAACACCAGGCGGCGTTGTAAAAAAAGGTGACGTTGTAAAAGCTGTAGTTGTCCGTACTGTAAAAGGCGCTCGTCGTAAAGACGGCTCCTATATCAGATTCGATGAAAATGCTGCTGTTATTATAAAAGACGATTTGAACCCACGTGGAACACGTATTTTTGGACCAGTAGCCAGAGAGCTCAGAGACAAGAAGTTTATGAAGATTGTTTCTTTAGCTCCGGAAGTACTGTAGGGAGGTGCCGAGAATGTCAACTATGAAGATCAAAAAAGGCGACACTGTTAAAGTAATCGCTGGAAAAGATAAAGACAAAGAAGGCAAAGTAATTGCTGTTAATAAAAAAGATGGAAAAGTTCTGGTCGAAGGTGTCAACATGCTGACAAAGCACACAAAACCAAGCGCTGTGAATCAGAATGGCGGTATTATTCATCAGGAAGGACCGATTGATATATCCAATGTGATGTATGTACACAAAGGAAAAGTTACCAGAATCGGCTTTAAGATGGATGGAGACAAAAAGGTACGTGTTGCGAAGTCAACAGGAGACGTAATTGACTAATTCAGGGAAGGAGGTCCAGAACTTTGAGTAGACTGAGAGAAACATATCAGAATGAGATCGTTGATGCAATGATCAAAAAATTTGGATATAAAAATATCATGGAAGTGCCGAAACTTGATAAAGTTGTCATCAACATGGGTGTCGGCGAAGCAAAAGAAAATGCAAAAGTATTGGAGTCAGCAGTCGCTGATCTTGAGAAGATTTCAGGACAGAAGGCAGTGCTTACAAAAGCTAAGAATTCTGTCGCAAACTTCAAGATAAGAGAAGGCATGGCAATCGGATGTAAAGTTACTTTAAGAGGGGAAAGAATGTATGAGTTTGTTGACCGTCTGATCAACCTCGCATTACCTCGTGTACGTGACTTCAGAGGGGTTAACCCGAATGCATTCGACGGAAGAGGCAACTACGCCCTTGGTATCAAGGAGCAGCTGATTTTCCCGGAAATCGAGTACGATAAAGTAGATAAAGTCAGAGGTATGGATGTAATTTTTGTTACAACAGCAAAATCTGACGAAGAAGCTCGTGAATTATTGACTCAGTTCAATATGCCATTCACTAAGTAAAGGAGGGAAATTCATGGCTAAGACATCAATGAAAATCAAACAGCAGCGCAAACCAAAATACTCTACAAGAGAGTACAGCCGCTGCAGAATCTGCGGACGTCCGCATGCATATTTGAGAAAATATGGAATCTGCCGTATTTGCTTCCGTGAACTGGCATATAAGGGACAAATCCCAGGCGTTAGAAAAGCAAGCTGGTAACTAACCAAAAAGAAATAAGGAGGTCAATAATCAATGACTATGAGTGATCCAATCGCAGATATGCTTACAAGAATCCGTAATGCTAATACTGCTAAACATGATACAGTTGATGTTCCTGCATCTAAGATGAAAACCGCGATTGCTGAGATTCTGTTGAACGAAGGTTATATTGCAAAGTATGACATCGTAGCCGATGGAAACTTCAACACGATCCACATCACATTAAAGTATGGTGCAGACAAGAACGAAAAAGTTATTTCAGGTCTGAAGAGAATCTCTAAACCGGGTCTTCGTGTTTACGCGAACAGCGCAGACATCCCGAAGGTGCTGGGCGGACTTGGAACAGCCATTATTTCTACAAATAAAGGCGTAATCACAGACAAAGATGCAAGAAAGCTCAATGTAGGCGGAGAGGTACTGTGCTTCGTTTGGTAGGTGCCGGACACTTTATATATGTATGGAAAGAACAGAGTGGAATGGCCGTTCTCTGGCATTTAAGAACAGAGAACTTTAGAGCAACTGAAAACAGAGAAGCCATACAGCAGCTTCTCCGAGAATTTAAGTTATAGGAGGTACGGTATGTCACGTATAGGAAGACTGCCAATCGCAATCCCGGCAGGTGTAACTGTTGATATTGCAGAGAATAACGTAGTGACCGTAACAGGTCCGAAGGGAACTCTGAAAAAAGAGCTTCCGGTTGAAATGGAAATCAAAAAAGAAGGCGAAGAAATTATCGTCACAAGACCAAGTGATTTAAAGAAGATGAAATCTTTACATGGTCTTACAAGAACACTGGTCAACAATATGGTTGTAGGTGTAACAGAAGGATATCAGAAAGTTCTGGAAGTCAACGGTGTTGGTTACAGAGCAGCTAAATCCGGAAATAAACTGACATTAAGCTTAGGATACTCTCATCCAGTTGAGATGATCGACCCGGAAGGTATCGAATCCGTTCTGGAAGGCCAGAACAAAATTACTGTAAAAGGTATCGATAAAGAAAAAGTAGGCCAATACGCAGCTGAAATCAGAGACAAGAGAAGACCGGAACCTTATAAGGGCAAAGGTATCAAGTATGCTGATGAAGTGATCAGACGTAAAGTTGGTAAGACTGGTAAGAAATAATTAAGGAGAGTGTGAAAATGGTTAGTAAGAAATCAAGAAGCGAAGTTCGTAGAAAAAAACACATGAAATTACGTAACCGTTTCAGCGGTACAGCTGAGAGACCACGTTTAGCTGTGTTTAGAAGCAATAATCATATGTATGCTCAGATTATCGACGATACAGTTGGAAACACTCTGGTTGCGGCTTCCACTCTTCAGAAAGATGTGAAAGCGGAATTAGAAAAGACCAACAACGTTGATGCAGCAGCAAAGTTAGGAACAGTGATTGCCGAAAAAGCAAAAGAAAAAGGCATCACAGAGGTAGTCTTTGACAGAGGCGGCTTTATATATCAGGGTAAAGTGAAAGCACTGGCAGACGCAGCAAGAGAAGCTGGGCTGAATTTTTAGGAAGGGAGAACACATATGAAACAGGAACGTATTGATGCTAGTCAGATGGAATTAACAGAAAAAGTGGTATCAATCAAACGTGTTACCAAAGTTGTTAAAGGTGGTCGTAACTTCAGATTCACAGCTTTAGTAGTTGTTGGCGATGGGAAAGGCCATGTTGGTGCAGGTTTAGGAAAAGCTACTGAGATTCCGGAGGCAATCCGCAAAGGAAAAGAAGATGCAGCTAAGAAATTAATCAAAGTTGCCATGGATGATAATGACAGTGTAACACATGATGTGATCGGAAAATTCGGAAGCGCTTCCGTATTGCTGAAGAAAGCTCCGGATGGTACCGGTGTTATTGCCGGAGGCCCGGCCCGTGCCGTGATCGAGATGGCAGGAATCAAGAACATCCGTACAAAATCTTTGGGATCCAATAATAAGCAGAACGTTGTTCTTGCTACTATTGAGGGGCTTAAAGGAGTGAAGACTCCGGAAGAGGTTGCAAAACTTCGCGGCAAATCAGTAGAAGAGATCGTAGGCTAAAAAGATAGAGCTTTGCTCTATCGCATAAGAAGATAGAGTTTGATCTATTGCATAAAAGGATAGAGATTGCCCTGTCGTATAAGATGTGAGAGCGTGCTTTGTCGTATAGGAGGTAAATTATAATGGCAAACTTAAAAGTTACACTGGTAAAGTCTACAATCGGTGCTGTGCCAAAGCATAAAAAAACTGTTGAGGCTCTGGGACTCAGAAAACTCAACAAGACAGTCATCATGCCGGATAATGCAGCTACAAGAGGTATGGTACAGCAGGTTAGACACTTAGTGAAAGTTGAAGAAGAAGCATAAATAAAAAACGATAAGGAGGTAATATCATGGACTTATCAAACTTAAGACCAGCAGACGGTTCAAAGCAGAGTGATAATTTCAGAAGAGGCCGTGGACACGGTTCTGGTAATGGTAAGACGGCTGGTAAGGGCCACAAAGGTCAGAAAGCTCGTTCAGGAGCGCCAAGACCAGGCTTTGAAGGCGGTCAGATGCCTTTATACAGAAGAATACCAAAGAGAGGTTTCACATGTAGAAACTCCAAAGAAATCATTGGTATTAACTTAAGCGCGTTAGAAGCATTTGAGGATGGCGCTACAGTTTCAGTAGAAACATTAATTGAGAGCGGTATCGTTAAAAATCCAAAAGACGGTGTAAAAATTCTTGGAAATGGAGAGTTAACTAAGAAGCTTACTGTTCAGGCAAATGCATTTAGTGCAAAAGCAGCTGAAAAAATAGAGGCCCTTGGTGGAAAAGCAGAGGTGATCTAATGCTAGAAACTGTACGAAGAGCATTTCAAATAGAAGACATCCGTAAAAGACTATTCTATACGTTTTTAATGCTGGTCGTTGTTAGACTTGGCTCCCAGCTGCCGACACCGGGTGTGGATCCAACCTATATACAGGAATTTTTTGCGAATCAGACCGGTGATGCATTCAATTTTTTTGATGCATTTACCGGCGGTTCCTTTACCCAGATGTCTGTGTTTGCACTCAGCATTACACCGTACATCACATCTTCCATTATTATGCAGCTTTTGACCATCGCGATTCCAAAGCTGGAAGAGATGCAGAAAGAGGGAGAAGACGGAAGAAAGAAAATTGCAGCGATTACCCGTTATGTCACAGTAGCTCTCGCTTTGATCGAATCAATCGCTATGGCGGTAGGGTTCGGGCGCCAGGGACTTCTTGTTGAGTATAATTTCGTAAATGCTGCTATTGTAGTATGTACACTTACCGCAGGTTCTGCATTCCTAATGTGGATCGGTGAGCGTATTACAGAAAAAGGTGTGGGAAATGGAATCTCCATTGTCCTGCTTATTAACATTGTTTCTCGTGTGCCGGATGATTTCGTCCAGCTGTACGAACAGTTTGTAAGGGGTAAAACCATTGCAAAAGGAGGTCTGGCAGCAATTATAATTCTTGCAGTGCTGTTGGTTGTCATTGTGTTTGTTATCATCCTCCAGGGTGGTGAGAGAAAGATTGCAGTACAGTATTCACAGAAGGTACAGGGAAGAAAGACATATGGCGGACAGTCCACACACATCCCGTTAAAAGTAAATACAGCAGGTGTTATCCCGGTTATCTTTGCATCCTCGCTGATGCAGTTCCCGATCGTAATCGCGTCTTTCCTTGGAAAGGGAGAAGGAACAGGAATCGGAAGCCAGATTCTGAAGGGAATGAATTCCAACAACTGGTGTAACCCGGGCAATTTAATCTATTCATGGGGTCTGATTGTATATATTGTGCTTACTATTTTCTTTGCTTATTTCTATACATCAATTACATTCAACCCGTTAGAGATAGCAAACAATATGAAAAAGAGCGGCGGCTTTATTCCGGGTATCCGTCCTGGCAAGCCAACCGTAGAGTACTTACAGAAGATATTGAACTATATTATCTTTATCGGTGCATGCGGGCTTGTGATCGTTCAGGTAATACCTTATTTCTTCAATGGTGTATTCAAGGCCAATGTCTCCTTTGGAGGAACATCCCTGATCATTATTGTGGGCGTCGTATTAGAGACGATCAAACAGATTGAAGCACAGATGCTTGTACGCAATTATTCAGGCTTTTTGAATAATAAGGGAAACTCTATGAAGAACAGTTTCCTCGGTTATTAATTCGCGTGAGCGCAATAAGCCAGATGTGCATGTCTGCATGTATATATGGCGGCTGTCCTCGGGGATTTCACTGAAACTACTTAGCTCGCCAAGTTTTGTCCTGAGACGGACGGAACCGGCGGGTTAATGTGCTATATGGATATATCACCGTTTAGGGACAGGACGGTGATGAAAATATGGAGGAACATGTATATGAAGATTATTATGTTAGGGGCTCCCGGAGCAGGCAAGGGGACACAGGCTAAGAAGATCGCGGCGAAATATGGAATACCTCATATTTCTACCGGAGATATCTTCAGGGCGAACATCAAGAACGGCACAGAACTGGGACAGAAAGCAAAGACTTATATGGACCAGGGACTGCTTGTTCCGGATGAACTGGTTGTAGACCTGGTAGTGGACAGAGTGAATCAGGAAGACTGTACATCAGGATATGTGCTGGACGGATTCCCGAGAACAATTCCGCAGGCGGAAGCTTTAGACAAGGCTCTGGCGGAACTGGATCAGAAGGTGGATTATGCCATCAATGTAGAAGTACCGGATGAGAATATCATCCGCCGTATGTCCGGAAGAAGGGCATGTGTAGACTGCGGCGCTACTTATCACATGGAATATGCACCGACCAAAGAGGAAGGCATCTGCGACAACTGCGGCGGGACGCTGATCCTGAGAGATGATGATAAGCCGGAGACAGTCCAGAAGCGTCTCGGTGTCTACCATGAGCAGACACAGCCGCTCATTGATTATTATACAACGGCCGGAATCCTCAAAGAGGTGGACGGAACCATCGATATTGAGGATGTATTTGCTGCCATCGTAAAAATCCTCGGAGAGTAATATGACAATAGAACCGGGAATGTTTGCAAAATCCAAAGCAGGCCGCGATAAAGGCTGTATATATGTCATAATTGATGTCAATGCTGAATATATATATCTGGCGGATGGGGCTAAAAGAACCGTCCGCCGGAGAAAGCGAAAGAATCCAAAGCATCTGCAGATTATAAAGAAGGCGGCAAGTCCTTCCACTACAGATGATGAAACAATCAGAAGTGTTATAAACAGATATTCTCGTTTGGACACGAATGAGAATAGTAAAGTGCCAAACGTGCAGGAGGATTAAGTATGTCAAAAACTGACGTAATCGAAATTGAAGGAGTCGTAGTTGAAAAACTGCCAAACGCTATGTTTAAGGTAGAGCTGGAAAATGGCCATATTGTGCTGGCACATATCAGCGGAAAACTGCGTATGAATTTTATTAAGATTTTACCAGGTGACAAAGTGACGTTGGAAATGTCTCCATATGACCTGAGCAAGGGGAGAATTGTCTGGAGAGATAAGTAAAAAAGTATTGACTTTGCCTGGAAACTAGTGGTATACTATGAAGTGGCTGTTTTTGGATAGGTGTGCCCAAAAATAGTTGGAAGCGTATAGCCAGGCAAAGGATGGAAGGAGGATTTGACATGAAGGTTAGATCATCAGTAAAACCAATTTGTGAAAAATGTAAAATCATTAAAAGAAAAGGAAGCATCAGAGTAATCTGTGAGAATCCGAAGCACAAACAAAGACAGGGCTAATACTTAAGAAGTACAGACTGTTGGGATTTGTGAATTAATTAGGCGGCTGACAGCGCGACACACCAGGAAGTGTGTAGGGCTGTTTAATATACAGTAAGGATACACCACACTGCTGAATCTGCAGGTACCGAAGGGTTGGTGGTCTTTTGTATATTGCTTATAATACCCGGCGATCATTTACGGTGAAAATCCGTGTCGGGAAAGGGCGTACTGTAGTATACCCAAAGGGCATCCCGTAACTCATGCCCTGCGGGCGGATCCGCAGTAAACTGCGGAATAAAGTATGCCTGGATGTTTTCGGGAGAAGGAAGCACCTTTCCGGATGCCAGGAGACATCCCAGTTAGGGACAATATGAAAACAGATTTGAAATGGAGGAAAGACACATGGCTCGTATTGCAGGTGTAGACTTACCAAGAGACAAACGTGTAGAAATCGGCTTGACTTATATCTATGGAATCGGTAGAACAAGTGCCAGCCGTATCCTGACAGAGGCAGGAGTAAATCCTGATACCCGCGTCAGAGATCTGACAAGTGAAGAAGTAAAGAAAATCAGTGAAGTGATCGAAGAGACTCAGACTGTAGAAGGTGATCTCAGAAGAGAGATCCAGTTGAATATCAAGCGTCTGAAAGAAATTGGATGTTACCGCGGAATCCGTCATAGGAAAGGCCTTCCGGTACGTGGACAGAAGACCAAGACAAATGCAAGAACATGCAAAGGTCCTAAGAGAACTGTAGCTAATAAGAAAAAATAATTAAGAATTCAAGAAAGTAGGTTAGTTTAAATGGCGAAGAAAGTTACCAAAAAAGTGACAAAGAAACGTGTCAAGAAAAACGTTGAACGAGGACAAGCACACATCCAGTCATCTTTTAATAATACAATCGTAACATTAACAGATGCACAGGGAAATGCTCTTTCATGGGCAAGTGCAGGCGGTCTGGGATTTAGAGGTTCAAGGAAATCTACTCCATACGCAGCTCAGATGGCAGCTGAGACAGCAGCAAAAGCAGCATTAGTACATGGTCTTAAAACGGTAGACGTTTTTGTAAAGGGTCCGGGATCAGGAAGAGAAGCAGCAATCCGTGCGCTCCAGGCATGCGGGATTGATGTAACAAGCATTAAAGACGTAACACCGGTACCACACAACGGATGCCGTCCACCGAAACGCAGAAGAGTCTAGTATATATAGGAGGAAGCTAACATGGCAGTAAATAGAGTTCCAGTTCTTAAGAGATGCCGTTCATTAGGTATGGACCCAATCTATTTAGGAATCAATAAAAAGTCTAACAGGCAGTTAAAGAGATCCAACAGAAAAATGAGTGAGTACGGCCTTCAGCTACGCGAGAAACAAAAAGCTAAGTTTATCTACGGCGTACTGGAGAAACCTTTCAGAAACTATTATGCAAAAGCAAAACAGATGGAAGGCATGACAGGTGAAAACCTGATGATTCTTCTGGAATCCAGACTTGACAATGTAATGTTCCGTATGGGATTTGCAAGAACAAGAAAAGAAGCAAGACAGATTGTTGACCACAAGCATGTAATGGTAAACGGCAGACAGGTAAACATCCCATCATACCTTGTAAAAGCCGGAGATACAATTGAAATCAAAGAAAAGCACAAAGGAAGCCAGAGATACAAAGATATCCTGGAAGTAACAGGAGGAAATATGATTCCTGACTGGCTGGAAGTAGATGCTGAGAACCTGAAAGCTACAGTAAAAGAACTTCCTGCACGTGAGGCAATTGATGTTCCTGTTGATGAGATGCTTATCGTCGAGTTATATTCTAAATAATCCTTGAGTATAGCATGATAGTGACATCCATGCCGCCGGGAACCGGTGATGCCGATCCGGCGGCAGGATGGAGTTTGTCGCACAGGAGCCTTTAGGAAACGGCCCCTGTGTGACACAGGCATCGTACCCCTCAACATATTTAAACCCATAAGGAGGGTCTGTGTAGTGTTTGATTTTAATAAACCTAATATTGAGATTACCGAAATTTCAGAAGATAAAAAATATGGAAAATTCGTTGTCGAGCCTCTGGAACGTGGATACGGAACAACATTAGGCAATTCCCTGAGAAGAATTATGCTTTCATCCCTTCCGGGAGCAGCTATCAGTTCTGTTAAAATCGACGGAGTCCTGCACGAATTCAGTTCCATTCCGGGTGTTAAAGAAGATGTAACCGAGATTATCATGAATCTGAAATCACTGGCAATCAAGAATACATCAGAATCAGACGAAGTAAAGACCGCATATATCGAATTTGAAGGAGAAGGTGTTGTAACAGGCGCTGACATCCAGGCGGATTCCGATATTGAGATTATGAATCCCGACCAGGTCATTGCAACCTTAAGCGGAGGCAAGGACAGCAAGTTGTACATGGAACTTACCATTACAAAAGGAAGAGGATACGTAAGCGCAGACAAGAATAAGAATGAAGACTTACCGATTGGCGTTATTCCGATTGATTCCATATATACTCCGGTAGACCGTGTAAATCTCACAGTAGAGAATACGCGTGTCGGCCAGATTACTGACTATGACAAACTGACATTGGATGTATGGACTAAAGGAACACTGCTTCCGGACGAGGCTGTCAGCCTTGCTGCGAAAGTGCTCAGCGAGCATCTGAAGTTGTTTATCGACCTCTCAGAAGTTGCTCAGGCTGCGGAAGTCATGATCGAAAAAGAAGATGATGAAAAAGAGAAAGTACTGGAGATGAGCATTGATGAATTAGAGCTCTCCGTACGTTCTTATAACTGTCTGAAGAGAGCAGGCATCAATACCGTCGAGGAACTTACCAATAAGACACCGGAAGATATGATGAAGGTGCGTAACCTTGGACGCAAGTCACTGGAAGAAGTGCTGGCCAAGCTGAAGGAATTAGACCTTGAGCTGAACCAGGGCGATGAATAAACGTTACTATTCACGGCTTATGGGCCGTGTATAGTAACGAATAAACAGCCACTGCACCATATAGATTATTATTTGAATTATCCTGTCAGTAAGCCCGAAGAGCATGGCGGGAGCATTTGATTAATAAGCCCGAAGATGCATAACCAAATGTTTGAAAATGGAGGATTAAAACAATGGCAAAGTATAGAAAACTCGGCAGAACATCCAGCCAGAGAAAAGCCTTAATCAGAAACCAGGTAACAGCTCTGCTGAATAATGGCAGAATCATTACGACAGAAGCAAAAGCAAAAGAGATCCGCAAAGTAGCGGAGGGATTAATTGCTATGGCTGTCAGAGAAAAAGATAATTACGAAGAAGTGACCGTAAAAGCAAAGGTTGCACGTAAAGATAAAGACGGCAAGAGAGTAAAAGAAGTAGTAGACGGCAAAAAAGTTACCGTATATGATGAAGTTGACAAGAAGATCAAGAAAGATATGCCGAGCAGACTTCACGCAAGAAGAGAGATGCTGAAGGTTCTTTATCCTGTAAAGGAAGTTCCGGCAGCTGCTGCAGGTAAGAAGAGAAATACAAAAGAAGTTGATCTTCCGGAAAAACTGTTCTCAGAGATCGCTCCTAAGTATACAGACCGCAACGGCGGCTACACAAGAATCGTAAAGATTGGTCAGCGTAAAGGTGACGCAGCTATGGAAGTGCTGATTGAATTAGTATAATTCTGGAAAGAAAAGTTTATAGAGATATAAATTCTTGATAAATAATGATACGGCCCGGCGGCCGCGGAAAGCTTATTGAATTTTAATGCTTTCCGCAGCCGCCGGATTTTTGTCTTCATAGTATGGATTGCATCTATTTTTGTGCAATATCAACAATAAATGTTAAAAAAATAACGTTAAATATTTGACAAAAGCAATATTGACAATTATTTAACGATAGGTTAAACTAAAACCTGTAATTAAGAAAATTATTCTATTACGGGAGGAAAAATAGAAATGGCAAAGAAGGAAAAGGTCGTAGTACCTGAGATTGTAGACAGCGTGGAAACACTCGAAGCAAAAATGAAAGCTATGCGTGAAGCTCAGAAAGTATTTGCTGCTTTTACGCAGGAACAGGTAGATAAGATTTTTTATGAAGCAGCCATGGCTGCGAATAAGATGCGTATTCCGCTTGCAAAGATGGCGGTAGAAGAGACGCAGAGAGGAATTGTGGAAGATAAGGTTATCAAGAACCACTATGCAGCTGAGTACATTTACAATGCGTATAAAGACACCAAAACATGTGGTGTGATAGAGGAAGATGCGGCGTTTGGCATTAAAAAGATAGCAGAGCCGATCGGTCTGGTAGCTGCGGTTATTCCGACCACAAACCCGACTTCAACAGCGATCTTCAAAACACTGCTTTGTCTGAAGACCAGAAATGCAATTATTATCAGCCCCCATCCTGCTGCTAAAGCATGTACGATCGAGGCGGCAAAAGTTGTTCTGGACGCAGCTGTAAAGGCTGGCGCTCCGGAAGGCATTATCGGATGGATTGATGTACCGTCTTTGGAATTAACAAACACCGTTATGAAGGATTCGGACATCATTCTTGCAACCGGCGGACCGGGAATGGTAAAGGCTGCTTACTCATCAGGCAAGCCGGCGCTCGGAGTAGGACCTGGAAACACACCGGTAATTATTGATGAGACAGCTGATGTTAAGATGGCAGTAAATTCCATTATACATTCCAAGACATTCGACAACGGCATGATCTGCGCATCTGAGCAGTCTGTAACAGTTCTTGACAGCATTTATGAGGAAGTGAAAAAAGAATTTGCTTACCGTGGATGCTATTTCCTGAAAAAGGGAGCAGAGCTGGATAAAGTACGCAAGACAATCATTATTAATGGCGCACTGAACAGCAAGATTCCGGGCAAATCAGCATACGAAATTGCAAAAATGGCTGGAGTGGATGTTCCGGAAAACACAAAAATCCTGATAGGTGAAGTGGAATCAGTAGACATTTCCGAAGAGTTTGCTCATGAAAAATTATCTCCTGTACTTGGCATGTATAAAGCAAAAACATTTGATGAAGCGTTGGAAAAAGCAGCCCAGCTTGTAGCCGACGGCGGATACGGTCACACAGCTTCCCTGTATATCCATCCGGCACAGACAGAGAAAATAGCAAAACATGCAGCAGCCATGAAAACGTGCCGTGTTCTTATCAACACACCTTCTTCTCACGGCGGCATCGGCGACCTTTACAACTTCAAAATGGCTCCATCCCTCACACTGGGATGCGGCTCATGGGGCGGAAACTCCGTTTCTGAAAATGTTGGGGTAAAACACTTACTGAATGTTAAGACAGTGGCTGAGAGGAGAGAGAATATGCTTTGGTTCAGAACACCTGAAAAGGTTTACTTCAAAAAAGGCTGTATGCCGGTTGCACTGGATGAGCTGGGAACAATCATGCACAAGAAAAAAGCATTTATCGTTACCGACTCCTTCCTGTACAAAAATGGCTACGTAGCTCCAATCGAGGCAAAACTGGATGAAATGGGTATCCAGCATTCATGCTTCTATGAAGTAGCTCCAGACCCGACCCTGCAGTGTGCACAAAAAGGTGCAGACCAGATGAGAGCATTTGAGCCGGATACAATTATCGCACTTGGCGGTGGTTCTGCAATGGATGCAGCAAAGATCATGTGGGTAATGTACGAACATCCGGAAGCAAATTTTGAAGACATGGCAATGGACTTTATGGATATCCGCAAGAGAGTATATACATTCCCGAAAATGGGAGAGAAAGCTTATTTCGTAGCGATCCCGACCTCTTCAGGAACCGGTTCTGAGGTCACACCTTTTGCAATCATCACAGATGCAGAGACCGGGGTAAAATGGCCGCTTGCAGACTACGAACTGCTTCCGAATATGGCAATTGTAGATGTTGATAACATGATGACCCAGCCAAAGGGCCTGACAAGCGCATCAGGTATCGACGTTATGACACATGCAATCGAGGCATATGTATCTATCATGGCCACAGATTACACAGACGGCCTGGCAATGAAAGCTGTAAAGATGGTATTTGATAATCTTCCATCCGCATACGAGAACGGGGCAAACGACCCACATGCACGCGAAATGATGGCTAATGCTTCCTGTCTGGCAGGTATGGCCTTTGCAAACGCATTCCTCGGACTGAACCACTCCATGGCACACAAACTGGGTGCGTTCCATCACCTTCCACACGGTGTTGCAAATGCAGTACTCTTGACAGAAGTTATGAAATACAATTCAGCAGAGGCTCCGACAAAAATGGGGACATTCTCGCAGTACCAATACCCACATGCACTTGCAAGATATGCTGAACTGGGACGCTTTGCAGGCTGCACAGGCAAAGATGACCAGGAAGTATTTGATAACCTTGTTGTAAAATTAGAAGAGTTAAAAGAGACAATCGGTATCAAGAAAACGATCAAAGACTATGGCATAGATGAGAAATACTTCCTCGACACACTGGATGACATGGTAGAGCAGGCATTCAACGATCAGTGTACAGGCGCTAACCCAAGATATCCATTGATGAAGGAGATCAAAGAGATCTATCTGAAGTGCTACTACGGCAAATAAGCTTCCCGGTCTTTCATCCACAGCCGCCGTGTCATACGGCACAGCGGCTGTATAAAAATCATAAGATATCCTCTTGAATATAAATTTTTTCTCACAAATATGAGCGTGGCGCATAAGCGTCACGCTTTTAAATTCCGCAAAGGGGTCTGACCCCTTTGCTTCAGAATGATACAAAATTAACAATAAAACTATATAAAAAAAGATAGTTAAAAATTGCACAAAATTACTCGAGGGGTCTTACATTGTTAAAAAAGTTGATGTATAATAAATACAACTTAAAAGAGCGGCATCAAAAATAGGAGGTATAGCTTATGAAACTGGAAGAAAAGAATTTAATCGTGGAACGTCCTTATAAGAAAGTTTACAAATGTGAAGATAGTGTAGTAAAAGTATTCGAATCTGCGCATCCAAAATCCGCAGTATTCAACGAGGCGCTGAATACTGCCAGAGTAGAAGAGACAGGACTGGATATCCCAAAGGTAAAAGAGGTAACACAGATAGACGGCAAATGGGCGCTTTCCATCGAATACAAAGCAGGAAAGACATTGGAAGACATGATGGAAGCAGACAGCAGCAACCTGGAAAAATATATGGAGGACTTTGTAGACCTGCAGCTGACGGTACATGCCAAGACTGCACCGCTGCTAAACAAGCTGAAAGATAAACTGTCCCGTCAGATTAACGGCCTGAAAGACTTAGATGCCACAACAAGATACGAGCTGCTCACAAGGCTGGAGAGCATGCCGAAGCACAATAAAGTCTGCCACGGCGATTTCAACCCAAGCAACGTAATCGTAGGGAAAAACGGCAAGATGACAGTCGTAGACTGGGCACACGCAACCCAGGGCAACGCCAGCGCAGATGCAGCCATGACCTATCTGCTGTTCGCACTAAAAGACCAGAATGCAGCAGACCTGTATATGAAGCTGTTCTGCAAAAAGAGCGATACAGCAAAACAATACGTACAGCAGTGGCTGCCAATCGTAGCAGCGGCACAGCTCACAAAAGATAACGAACTAGAAAAAGATTTCCTAATGAAATGGATTGATGTGATCGATTATCAGTAGGGGTGTTTTGGGGAGGGGGACGCTAAGAGGAAGGTGAGACTGTTTCCCCCCGCGGGGGCAGTACATGCCGTTTCAAACTCCTGCCCACTTGCGGAGAATCCGTAAGAGAAAAAACAGGGAACAGGAAGGGACTTGCCGCAGTTGGCCCGAATGCCGATGCATTGGCGCCGCCGGTGGCAACAGAATTTGTTTTGGTAAAACAAATTCTGCCCTCCCTGTTCCCTGTTTTTTCTCTAACGGATTCTAACCGCGCGTTCTATGGAGTTTTGAAACGGCATGCACTGTCCCCGCGGGGGGAAACAGTCTCACCTTCCTCTTAGCTGGACGCATCCGCCGGTAACTAAAACCTCCCTATTGGGGAGGTCTTTGGTCGGTGACAGTGGATCTGATGTGAATGGCCGTAATTTTGCCCAGGGCGGAAGTGATACTGTGTACATAATTAATTCCCATAAGACATACCCTCCCCATCTCAGTCAGGCGGATCTCATCCAAAAAGCCCTAAAATCGAATCCCCCCGCTACCAGCTTGGGAAGAAGAGGTTATTTCCGATGTTGACTCCAGGCCTCCCCGCTGTTCCTGCGTAGAGGAAGTAATAGCAGTCGGATACTGCGGCCAGCCGTGCTCCGTTGATGGCATCCTGGGCCACGGTATAGGCCAGTTCGCTGGCGCCTCTTGCGAGTACGGCATCCAGACGGCCTGACCATACCGGTTCAAACTGTCCGCCTGCGTAGACGACATCTGTGATCGTGTTCGGGAAGATTGGACTGTTTACGCGGTTCATGATAACTGTTGCTACGGCAAGCATGGAATCGTAATCATGCATGGCCTCACAATCGAGTATTGCCGCAAATACATCCAGATCGTTTCCGGCCACATTGGTTGCTCCGCCGTTGACTATGGTGTCATCATAACCACCGTTATCACTGCCGCCTCCGGAATCATTGCCTCCGGATGGCGTATCTCCGGGATCATTGTTGTCATTCGCATTGTTATTGCCACTGTCAGGCTTCTGAGCAGCGGCGTTTTCTGCGGCAACTTTAGCGGCCGCCTCTGCAGCCAGTTTGGCGGCTTCCTCCTCCCGCAGTTTTTTAAGCTGTGCGTTGAAGGCGTTCAGATCAGTAGAGGTTGCCTCCGCCTTCTGAACCAGCTCTGCCTGCCGGGTCTCCAGGTTTTTCTGCAGTTCCTTCATGGAATCCTGCTGAGCCTCCAGAGTTATTTTTCTGTCAGCAATCTCTTTCTGGGTCTCCTGCAGGATCTGGAGCATACTCCGGTCATATTTACTGATATTCTGTATGAAGTCGGCTTTGTTTAAAAAGTCAGTCAGGTTGTCCGCCGAAAAAAGCATCTCCAGGAGTGTTGCATTACCGGTTTCATACATATACTTAATACGGGATTTCATATCTTCGTATTGTTGTGCTTCGTCTGCCTCTGCCTCAGCTAAGGAATCTTTTGTCCTCTGGATTTCACCGTTGGTAATTTCAACCTGCATCTCAGTTGTTGATATCTCATCACTTATTGCCACAAGTTCCTGATTGATACCTTCAAGCTGGTTCTGCAGATCAGAAGTTTTGCTTTCGAGACTTTCTGCATCTTCGGCGTGCGCCGGGAAAACAGAAAGCACCAGTACAAGAGAACAGATAAATGCCAGAAGAGCCTGTCCCCTGTGTTTTAAGCGCAATTTCATATTCTACAATTCCTTTCTTAATTGTTTTGCCCTGATATTATACTATAAATTGCTTTATTAAGCAAATTTTGATAGAATAAGTTATAAAAATTTAGTGAGATGTAAGGAGCTGGCAGGAGATGAAACAGCAGATAAAAATGATTGGACTGGACTTGGACGGTACACTTTTGAATGACAAAAAGGAACTGCTGCCGTATACAAAGCATGTGCTGCAGGAAGCAATTGCAAAAGGGATAGTTGTACTGATGGCAACAGGAAGGCCGTTTACGGGCATTCCGGAGGAACTGAGATTTTTTCCCGGCATACGCTATGCACTTACCGCAAACGGGGCAAGGGTGATCGATGCGCAGGAAGAGAAAATTCTCATGGAACGCCTCCTTCCGATAGAAAAAGCGAAGAAAGCATTGGAAACTCTGCGGAAATATGATACATTACAAGAAGTGTACTTTGATGGACAGGGGTATGCAGATAAGGAGAAGCTGGATTCCATCAGCCGTTACCATCACAATCCACATATGTGGGATTATGTGCGCAGGACCAGGAAAGCAGTGCCGGATGTCATGGCGCTGGCAATGGAACGATATCAGGATATGGATAAAATGCAGGCGTTGTTTGCCAATCTGGAAGACAAAACAGCCGCGTGGAGGGAACTGGAACAGCAGGAGGGTATCGTACTGGTCAGCTCACTGGGATATAATATAGAAATAAACGCTGCCGGAGTAAACAAGGGAACAGCATTAGTTGAACTGGGCAGCATGATTGGAATCAGGCGTGAGGAGATTATGGCATGTGGTGATGGCGACAACGATATTGAGATGATAAAAGAAGCCGGCTTTGGCGTTGCGATGGGCAATGCGGAAGAAGAGGTAAAGGCCGCCGCAGATTACATAACACTTTCCAATGAAGAAGAGGGGGCGGCAAAGGCCATTGAAAGATTTGCTCTAAGAGGAGGAGACATATGTTAGAAGCTTTAAAGGTAATTGTACTGGGGATTGTAGAAGGTATTACCGAATGGCTGCCGATCAGCAGCACGGGACACCTGATACTTGTAGAAGAGTTTATAAAGCTGAAGATGACGGAAGACTTTATGTCAATGTTTAATGTGGTTATTCAGCTGGGGGCAATCCTGGCGGTCGTAGTCATCTATTTCCATAAACTGAATCCGTTTTCTAATACGAAGACGCAGAAACAGAAGATGCTGACCCTCCAGCTGTGGGTTAAAGTTCTGATCGCATCGGTTCCGGCAGCCATAATCGGCCTTTTATTTGATGACTTTATTGATGCGCATTTGATGAATTATGTGGTAGTAGCGATTACGTTGATCCTATATGGTATTGCATTTATTGTTGTGGAAAAACGGCATGAACATGTGAAGCCGGCGGTGAAGAGGCTGTCAGACCTGACGATCCCAATGGTAGTGATTATTGGATGCTTCCAGGTACTGGCACTGATACCGGGCACCTCACGGTCGGGCGCAACGATAATCGGCGGTCTGCTGATTGGGGCGGCGAGAGGCGTAGCCGCGGAATTTACATTTTTCTTAGCCATTCCGGTTATGTTTGGGGCCAGCTTCCTTAAGATCATTAAGTTCGGTTTCCATTTTACGGGTGCGGAAGTATTTTTGCTGCTGCTTGGATGTATCATCTCCTTCGTGGTATCTATATTCGCCATCAAGTTTTTGATGCAGTATATCAAGAATCATGACTTTAAAGTATTCGGATATTACCGGATTGTTCTGGGAATCATTGTGCTGCTCTACTTTGGAATGACAGCATTATTTGCATAAAAAGCGGCAGACAGAAGTGATCCTATGCACGGCCCATGGGCCGTGCATAGCAGCGTATAAAGTACAGAAAAGAAATAGTACATTCAGTACGGAGATGGCCTCTATGGCCTTCTCTTTTTTATTTCCTGGTGGAATATTAAGGGAAATACGGCGCATAGTCTTGTTTTTTATAGAAAACATGATAAAATATAGAGATAATGTGTATGATTATGCATAACAATGTAAATTTGGAGGGTACGGAAAATGAAAAAGAAAGTTTTAAGTGTTTTATTGGTGGCAGTATGCGTATTATCAATGGCGGCATGCGGATCTAAGAAAGAAGACAGCAGTGCAGGGGATGCAGGTGACAGCGGCAAGAAGGAAAAGCTGGTGATGGCTACGAATGCAGAATTTCCGCCGTATGAATTCTATGAAGGAAAAGAAGTCGTAGGAATCGATGCTGATATTGCGGCTGCAGTAGCAGAGGAGATGGGAATGGAGCTTGAGATTGAGGACATGGCTTTTGACTCTATCATCACAGCAGTAACAAGCGGAAAAGCAGACATTGGCGCGGCAGGTATGACTGTGACTGAGGACCGTCTGGAAAATGTAGATTTTACAGATACATATGCAACAGCAACACAGGTGATTATCGTCAAAGACGATAGTGCAATCGCTGGACCAGATGATCTGACAGGAAAGAAGATCGGCGTACAGCTGGGAACCACAGGAGATATCTATGCGGACGACATTGAAGACGCAACTGTAGAGCGTTACAACAAGGGTTTTGAGGCTGTACAGGCATTGCAGCAGGGCAAGATTGATGCGGTAATCATCGATGGCGAGCCGGCGAAAGAATTTGTAAAAGAAGCGGAAGGGCTCAAGATTCTGGACGAAGCATTTACAGAGGAAGAGTATGCAATTGCCGTTAAAAAAGGAAATGATGAACTGAAAGAGAAAATTAATGATGCACTGGCTAATCTGAAGGAGTCTGGTAAATTGGATGAAATCGTAGCGAAATATATCAGCGCTGACAGTGCAGAATAAAAGAGGATACGATTATGTTGCAGACGTTGCAGGATAAGTTTTATGGGAATTTTATAGAAGAAAACCGCTGGGAATACATTTTAGATGGACTGGGGGTCACTTTACAGGTGACCTTCTTTGCCGTCATAATCGGAATTGTAATTGGTTTTCTGATTGCAATTATACGCTCCACGTATGATAAAACAGGAAAGCTGAAGATCCTTAATTTTATCTGTAAGATCTACCTGACGGTGATCAGGGGAACTCCGGTTGTTGTACAGCTTTTGATCATTTACTTTGTAATATTCGGAAGCGCAGACATCAGCAAAGTTCTGGTAGCTATTATGGCATTCGGGTTTAATTCCGGGGCCTATGTTGCCGAGATATTCCGCTCCGGTATCATGTCTATTGATAACGGACAGTTTGAGGCTGGGCGCAGCCTGGGATTTAACTATGTACAGACCATGATCCATATCATTATGCCGCAGGCTTTTAAGAATGTACTCCCGGCGCTTGGCAATGAGTTTATCGTGCTGTTAAAAGAGACATCCGTATCTGGTTATATCGCCCTGCAGGATCTTACCAAAGGCGGCGATATCATACGAAGCCGTACATATGATGCATTCATGCCTCTTATTGCGGTAGCTTTGATTTACCTGATTATGGTAATGATCTTTACAAAGCTCGTAAATCTGCTGGAGAGGAGGCTGAGAAACAGTGATCACTAATGGAGATGTATTGATTAAGGTAGAAGACCTTCATAAGGTATTTAATAACAGGCTTCATGCACTGGACGGGGTAACGGAAGAAATCCGTAAAGGCGAAGTTGTAGTAATTGTCGGACCGTCAGGCTCCGGCAAGTCAACGTTCCTCCGATCCCTAAACCTTCTTGAGACTCCGACAACGGGGCACGTATATTTTGAAGGAACAGACATTACAAGCAAGGAAACGAATATCGACCGCCATCGCCAGAAGATGGGGATGGTGTTCCAGCATTTTAATCTATTCCCACACAAGACGATTATGGAAAATATCACGCTTGCACCGATTAAGCTTCTGAAGAAGAGCAAAGCCGATGCTGAAAAGCGGGCGATGGAACTTCTGAAGCTGGTGGGGCTGGAGGAAAAGGCACATGCCTATCCGTCCCAGCTGTCAGGCGGTCAGAAGCAGCGTATTGCAATTATCCGTTCTCTGGCAATGAATCCGGATGTCATGCTTTTTGATGAGCCGACTTCCGCCTTGGACCCTGAGATGGTGGGGGAAGTCCTGGAGCTAATGAAAAAGCTCGCCCATGATGGAATGACAATGGTGGTTGTGACACATGAAATGGGCTTTGCACGGGAAGTGGCGACCAGGGTTATATTTATGGACGAAGGGAAAATAAAAGAACAGGGGGCTCCGGAGGAATTCTTTAATAATCCGGCGGAACCTCGACTTCGGGAGTTTCTTTCGAAGATTTTGTAGGCAGGGGGGCCTGATGGAAGCGGGACGCTCCGACAGCGCCGAGGGATGCTTATGCTGTTTTTGGAAACCGGCCGCTTCGCCTAAGAAGAGCTAACTGCGAAAAAACCGCATTTTATGGGACCGAGCGTATTCACTTAGAAAGCCGATGCTTTCTAAGTGAATACGCTCTGGGAAATTGATTCCGAATCAATTTTCCCCCATAAAATGCGGTTTTTCGCAGTAAACTCTTTTAAGGCACGCTTGAGGCTTCCAAAAACAGCATAAGCATCCCCCGCCGCTGTCGGAGCGTCCCGCTTCCATCAGGCTGGGCTGCATCAAATCGGGGAAGAGAGCGCTGGTATGAGGAGATTTCGGAGAGGGGATCTGGGCGGGGGCGGCGGATGGAGTTGAATTGGTGTGTAAGATTTGACAGCAGAACTTTTTTAAAGATATGATTACTTTTAGCTATCAGCCAATAATCTCCATCTATTATTTGGTTTCTTTTTAGGGGGTTCTGTGGTAGTCTAATTTTACGATGTACTAGAACGGGAAATGAAAGAGGTTTTGGTGAATGAAGTATGAACGAATAGAAAAGGCAGTGTTTCTGGAGCGGCCCAATCGGTTTATTGCTTATGCTCTGATTGGGGGGCAAAGAGAGACGATTCATGTGAAGAATACGGGGCGGTGCGCGGAGCTTCTGAAAGAGGGGGCTGTTATTTATGTGCAGGAGAGCCTTAAGCCGGAGCGGAAGACGAAGTGGGATCTGATTGCTGTGGAAAAAGGGGACAGGATGGTGAATATGGATTCTCAGATTCCGAACAGAGTGGCTCAGGAATGGATCGAAGCCGGTAATTTGTTTGGAGAGTCTCCGTTTGTCAGGGCGGAGACTACTTATGGGAACTCGAGGTTTGATCTCTATGTTGAGGCAGACGGGCGCAAGTGTTTTGTAGAGGTGAAGGGGGTTACGCTGGAAGAGGATGGCGTGGCACGGTTTCCGGATGCACCGAGTGAGCGGGCGGTTAAGCATGTGGAAGAGCTTTGTAAGGCTGTAAAGGATGGATATGAGGCTTATGTTTTGTTTGTGATCCAGATGAAGGGGATACGCTATTTTACCCCGAATATGGATACGCATCCTGCGTTTGGGGAAGCGCTGCGCAGGGCTAAGGCGGCGGGTGTGCGTATATTGGCGCGGGACTGTAGAGTGACGGCGGATAGTATTGTTATGGATGAGGCGGTGCCGGTGGTGCTGGGGAGTCCGGAGCTGAAAGAGGCAGTGGTACCCCTTGTGCGCTGGTACCGGGAACATAAACGGGATCTACCCTGGCGGCATGATATCAGTGCATACCGGGTCTGGATATCTGAGATTATGCTCCAGCAGACGAGGGTGGAGGCTGTGAAGCCCTATTTCGAAAGATTTCTAAAGGAGCTTCCTACGGTGAAGGATCTGGCAGAGGTGGAGGAAGACCGGCTTATGAAACTGTGGGAGGGGCTGGGCTATTACAACCGGGTACGGAATATGCAGAAGGCGGCCCGGCAGATTATGGAGGAATATGGCGGGGAGTTTCCGGATACATATGAGGGAATCCGTTCGCTGACGGGAATCGGGAGCTATACGGCAGGTGCGGTCGGCTCTTTTGCATTTGGGATTCCCAAGCCTGCGGTGGACGGGAATGTCCTTCGGGTGGCGGCAAGACTTATGGCGCGGGATGAGGATATTATGAAAGCGGGTGTCCGGGCACGTATTGAGGAGGAGATTGAGGAAGTGATTCCCGCCGATGCGCCGTCGGATTTTAACCAGGGGCTGATTGAGCTGGGAGCTATTGTCTGCGTGCCGAACGGTGAGCCTAAATGTATGGAGTGTCCCCTGGCCGGGCTTTGTAAGGCTAGAAAGCTTGGCATCGAGACGGAGCTGCCGGTCAGAACCAAGGCAAAGGCCAGACGGATCGAGAAGAGAACGGTTCTGATACTTTTGGACGGGGACACGCTTGCGATTAAAAAACGCCCGCCAAAGGGGCTTTTGGCCGGTCTGTATGAGTTTCCAAATCTGGAGGGTCACCTGAATAGAAAAGAAGTGATACAGTACTGCAACTCCATTGGGCTGTCTCCGCTGCATATGAAAAAGGTACAGAGTGCGAAACATATATTCAGCCATGTAGAGTGGCATATGACGGGGTATGAGATTAAAGTGGACGGGCTGGAGAGAAACTGCAGCGCGGATATGCTGTTTGTCCGCAGAGAAGAGATCGAGGATAAATACCCGATTCCTTCTGCCTTTGAGGCATATCGCCGGGGCATTTTAGAGTCCGCTCTGTTTTCTTGAATCCCGGGCGGATTTATGGTATACTCACTTTATAACATGTGGGATAAAAGGAGTGTAAATTTATGGGCGACAAGATAGAGCTGTCCAGGCAGCAGCAGAAATCAAAGGAAACAAAAGAACGGATATTCCGCGCTGCAAAGCGGATTCTCCAAAAGAATGGCTACGAAGAGCTTTCTATTAAAAATATCTGCGAAGAAGCCGGCGTGTCAAACGGAAGCTTTTACCATCATTTTAAAACAAAGGACGATCTGCTGTCTTATTATATAGAGGATCAGCCCAGCATCAACCCGGATTTGCTCGATCTGCCCAGGAATGCAGAGGAAGCGAAGATTGCCATCATCCATGTGTACCTGAACTATGTGAATTACTGCAGGGAACTTGGCGTTGAGTTTATTTCAGGATATTACGACACTAAAAATCAGGCGCTGAATCCTGCCAGCCGCGCAGAGCGACCCTATCCCATTGTGACAGTGCAGACATATGTTGAGAAAGCCATGCGGGAAGGAATTGTCAGACTGAATGTCAGCATTGAAGAGTTCACGACTGACATCCGTATGATTGTAATCGGCAATGTATTTGAATGGTGTCTCCGCGGAGGGAATGCCGACTTTGAGGGCAATATGCGCCGCTCACTTGGTAAATACCTGGACAGTACGATCTTATAGGATGCGGCCGTACCCTTTGAGATTACCGGGCTTGATTTGAAAAAACTTATCCCCAGAAATGGAGGCAGCAGTATGAGATACAGCTTTATAGTGAATCCGAATTCCCGTTCTGGTATGGGAGGCATGATATGGGATATCATAGAGCCGGAACTGAAAAAAAGGCAGTTTGAATATGAGAGCTTCCGTACGGAGTACCCCGGGCATGCGTCTAAAATTACCAGCAGGATCACCGGGGACGGGGAGGTACATACCCTGGTTGTACTGGGGGGAGACGGAACCGTGAACGAAGTGCTGAACGGAATCACCGACCTTGGGAAGACGGTCCTGGGCTATATTCCCACAGGTTCCAGCAACGATTTTGCCAGAGGGATGAAGCTCCCCGCAGATCCGCTTGGGGCACTGGATATGATTCTGAAGCCCGGCAGGATCCAGCCCATGGATGTAGGGCTTTTAACCCGCGCAGGGAAAGAACGGCGGTTTGCGGTGAGTACGGGAATCGGGTTTGATGCGGCAATCTGCCATCAGGCGGCTGTATCCAGGCTGAAAGTCCTGTTAAACCATCTGAAACTGGGCAAACTGACATATGTAGGAATTGCCTTGAACAGGCTGTTCCATGACAAGCCAGTTCAGGCAGAGATCACTCTGGATGGACAAGAGATAAAAAAGTTTCCGAAGGTATACTTTGCGGCTGCCATGAACCAACCATACGAGGGCGGCGGTTTTTGTTTCTGCCCGGATGCTTCCGGGAATGACGGCCTGCTGGATGTGATTGTAATATCGGGGCTTCCCAGGCTGGCTGTCCTTTTGCTCCTGCCCACGGCATATAAGGGATGGCATGTGCATTTCCCGGGAATCCATGTTTTCAGGTGCAAAAAGGCAGTGATAAAAACAGAACGTCCGCTAGCTGTACATACAGACGGGGAACCCGTATTCCTGAGAGATCAGATAACGGCGGAGGTACTGGAAGAACAAATCAGGGTGATCACAGCGTAAAAGAAGGAGCAGGTTATGTATGTACTGATTCTGGCTGCAGTTGGAATAGCAGCTGTTTATCTGTTTATGATTATGCCGCGTATGACGAAGCGGAAACAAATGAAGCTCTTTATGGGCCAAAAGTGGGCCCACAGAGGGCTTCATTGCGTTGAGAAAGGGATACCGGAGAATTCCATGGCGGCATTTAAGCTGGCGGTAAAAGAAGGGTATGGGATAGAGCTGGACGTTCATCTGACGAAAGACGGCCGTCTGGTTGTTTTTCACGATGATACCTTGAAGCGCGTCTGCGGGAAAGAAGGCAGAATAGAAGATATGTCATATGAGGAGCTGCAGCAATGCTATCTCAGCGGAACTTCCGAAAAGATTCCCCTTTTTTCCTCCGTCCTGTCCTATATTAAGGGGCGCGTCCCTCTGCTGATCGAGGTGAAGCTTCCCACGCAGAACACGGATATTTGTGTGCATCTGGAAGATCAGCTGCGCGGATACACCGGGCCTTATCTGATTCAGTCCTTTAACTGTCTGGTGCTTTGCTGGCTGAAAAAACACCGGAAGGATATTCTGCGGGGACAGTTATCGTCCAATTTGGTGAAAAGTGACCATTCTCCGCATTATATACTGCGTTTCTGCGTAAAATATTTGTTAAGTAACTGTATCACCAGGCCGGATTTCATTTCCTACAAATTAAAGGACAGCCAGAACGTCAGCCTTCTGGTATTACACAGCTTTCTTTTTACACCGGTGGCAGTATGGACGCTTCGTACTGCCCAAGCCATGGAACAGGCGGTAAAGCAATATGATATGTATATATTTGAGGGGATAAGGCCGTGTAGAAAAAAGTGAAGGCCCGTTAGTAATAAATTGGTAACAAATAAGCTGCAAAGGCCCATAAAATCAAAAGATTTTGTTAAGGTTTTATGAACTTTATTGTTGTGGCATGTAATTCGTGCTATAATCGGGGCAGCTAGAGAATATGCATTAAAAAAAGGGAGCGTTCGGTATGGACTTTAGGACGAAAGCCACGAATTTTATTAAGAAATATAAGCATGCCTGGGTGTTCAGCTATATCCTGATTTACATGCCATGGTTTATGTATCTTGAGAAGCATGTAACATCAGACTATCATGTCATACATTCCGTAATAGATAATAAGATACCATTTGTAGAATACTTTATTGTGCCATACTTACTGTGGTTTGTATTCATAGCAGCCACATTTTTATATTTCTTTTTTACAGATGTGGACGGTTTCTACAGGTTGGCAAAGCTGATGTTTACGGGAATGACGATTTTTCTGATTATTTCCACGTTAGTTCCAAATGGCCTGAATCTGCGTCCCATGTATTTTGCCAGGGATAATGTCTTTGTGGATATGGTAAAGATGCTTTACAAGGCAGATACCCCGACCAACGTTCTGCCAAGCCTTCATGTATATAACTCTCTGGGAGCCTGCATAGCCATCTATAACAGTAAAGTGCTGCAGAAGCATAAGGTGATAAGCTGGGGGGCTTATATCCTGGCAGCCCTGATTATACTCGCAACAATGTTCCTTAAGCAGCATTCGATCATAGACGTAATGGCAGCTTTCATCATGGCTTATACTATTTACCAGTTTGTCTATGAGATAAACCGCAAAAAAGCGCCCAAGCTCTCGAATCAGATTGCTACCTGGGGCAAATAGTACTCACAGCATATTTTAGAATATTTCATCCGTAACAGAGAGGGTTTCCCAAAGCATACTTTGGGAAACTAAGAGGACTGCGGAAAAGTGATCTTGACTTTTCAAAGTGGCTTCTGGAAACTCTGATCCGGGTGAAATTTTTTCGGTACCTGCAGGTTAAGCGGCAGCGATGGCAGCAGGGCCTGCGGCCTGCCCTGGCGGGGGCTAAAAAAAACGTCGGAATCACTATATCTATAGCCAAACCATTGGCTGTAGTGTTATAATGTGAAAAGATTAACCGGGAAGAAGATAAGGCTCCTACTTTTAGGCGGCAGGCAGGAAAAGGAAAGAGTCCTGGCGGATGTTCCATCTTCTTACGGGAATAGGTGCCGGCGTATGGCAAAGGCACGATGCTGCGCAGCGGATAAAGCGAACATCGCCGCAATGATGCTTGGCGTACTTGAATATGAAAAGAATTAGGAGGAATGAGATTAGACATGGGCAAGATAATGTTAACAGGGGACAGACCGACCGGGAGACTGCATGTGGGGCACTATGTCGGTTCATTGAAGCGAAGAGTGGAACTGCAGAATGCAGGCGAGTATGACGATATATTTATTATGATAGCGGATGCACAGGCACTGACGGATAACGCGGACAATCCGGAGAAGGTACGCCAGAATATTATAGAAGTGGCGCTGGATTATCTGGCATGCGGGCTGGATCCGGAGAAGTCGACGCTGTTTATCCAGTCACAGATACCGGAATTATGCGAATTATCTTTTTATTATATGAACCTGGTTACGGTTTCTCGTCTGCAGCGTAATCCTACGGTAAAATCCGAGATCCAGATGCGGAATTTTGAGGCAAGCATTCCGGTCGGATTCTTTACTTATCCGATCAGCCAGGCCGCTGATATTACAGCGTTTAAGGCAACCACAGTTCCGGTTGGGGAGGACCAGCTTCCGATGTTGGAACAGACGAAGGAGATTGTAAGAAAGTTTAATTCAGTTTATGGCGATACGCTCGTGGAACCCGATATTCTGCTTCCCGACAATACGGCGTGTCTGAGGCTGCCGGGTACGGACGGAAAGGCAAAGATGAGCAAGTCTTTGAATAACTGCATTTACCTCTCCGAGGAGCCGGATTCAATCAAACAGAAGGTATTTAGTATGTTTACGGATCCCACACATATTAAAATTGAAGATCCGGGTAAGCTGGAGGGCAATACGGTGTTTACGTATCTGGATGCCTTCTGCAGGCCGGAATATTTTGCGGAATTTCTGCCGGACTATGCGGATCTGGATGAACTTAAAGCACATTACCAGAGGGGCGGGCTTGGAGATATGAAGGTGAAGCGTTTCCTGAACGCAGTCCTTCAGGCAGAACTGGAGCCTATCAGAAACAGAAGAAAAGAATACCAGAAAGATATCCCATACGTATATGAGATTCTGAAAAAGGGAAGTGAGAAGGCTGAGAGCGTGGCTGCCGATACTTTGCGTGATGTGAAAGAGGCGATGAAGATTAATTACTTTGAAGACCTGGAGCTGATCAATGCACAGGCAGAGAAGTTCAGGGAGTAACGAAGCGAAGGGGTCCTAATATGCAGGATATAAAGAACTCTGAAGAGTATAAGAACCTTTGGACGCGTGCTAACTATGATGACCTGACAAAGGTATTGAACCGCAGGGCGGGCAGAGAACGTTTGATAAGTTTGTTTGAGAAGGCAAGAACAGAGAGCAGGATGCTGGTAGTGTCCCTGTGCGATGTGAATGACCTGAAGCAGATCAATGACAGATACGGGCACCGCGAAGGCGACAATATGCTGCGATATGTTGCACAGGCCATGTCCCAGGAGCTGAAAGAAAAAGATATTCTTTTCCGGTTGAGCGGGGACGAATTTGTTATGGCGTTTTATGATGAGAATGAAAACAATGCGGAAAAGCGCATGCAGAGGATCCTGGCATATCTTAAGGAAAAAAAGAATTCCAGAAAAGTGGTCTACGAAACGTCTTTTTCCTATGGCCTTGTAGAAATCTATCCGGAAGAATGCTATATAGTTGAAGACCTTCTTGAAAAAGCGGACTGCAGAATGTATATTCAAAAAAGGAATTATCATATACTGCGTGCGAAGCAGAGGCTGGAGCAGCAGAAAGATTCTGGAGTCCGGGAGTTTTTATATGATAAGGAGCATCTTTATGATGCACTTATGGAAAGTACAGATGATTATATATTTGTTGGAAACATGAAAACAGGGGTATTCCGTTATCCGCCTGCTATGGTAAAGGAATTTGGGCTGCCGGGAGAGGTAGTAGAGAATGCCGCTGCGTTCTGGGGCGGGAAGATACACCCCTATGATGAACGACACTTTCTGGAGAGCAATCAGGAGATCGCCGACGGAAGGATGGAGTCCCATGATATCGAATACCGTGCCCGGAATGCCAGGGGAGAATGGATTTGGCTTCGCTGCCGCGGCAGGATGATCAGGGACGAGAGAGGCGAACCGAATCTGTTTGCGGGAATGATTACCAATCTGGGGCGTAATCATAAGACTGATCATATGACAGGCCTTGACAACCGGTTTGAATTTGAGGGTGATGCAAAAAAATATATGGTTGATCTGGAGGCAACAGAGTATCTTGGAATTATGCTTTTGGATATGGATGACTTCCGCAATATCAACGACTTAAATAACCGTTCTTTTGGGGATGCCGTCCTGAAAATAATTGCACAGAAGATTGTCAAATTTCTTCCAGCCAATGCGAAAGTGTACCGGATGGATGGGGATGAGTTTGGAATCCTGTTTCTGAATGGATGCCAGGAAGATGCGCTGGAGGTGTTCTGCCGGATTCAGAGACATTTTCAAAAGATTCAGGACTATAAGGGGCGCAAATATTACTGCACGATGTCGGCTGGTTTTGCTTCCTATCCGGAGGATTCGGATGACTATCAGGAACTGTTGCAGTACGCGAATTACTCACTGGAATGTTCAAAACTAAAGGGGAAAAACCGGCTCACTGTATTTACGCAGGAGATCCTAGAGAGCAGAGGAAGAAAGCTTGAAATGACGGAACTTCTCAGAGAAAGTATCGAGAGAGGCTTCACCGGATTTTCTTTGAATTACCAGCCTCTGATTGTCTCCGGGACAAAACAGCTGTGTGGGGCGGAAGCGCTTGCAAGATGGCAGTGCACTGCATTCGGCGATGTGCCGCCGTCAGAGTTTATACGGATCCTGGAGCAGAGCGGACTGATTATCAATGCCGGAAAATGGGTATTTAGAGAAGCGGTCCGTCAGTGCAGTGAATGGATTAAGCGGAGGCCGGGTTTTCGAATGAGTATAAATCTTTCGTATCCCCAGATGCTGGAGGAGGATTTTGAGGTCTTTGTACTTGGAACGCTGGATACTTTCCACGTACCATATGAAAATATCACCTTGGAAGTTACGGAGACCTATCTGATTGAGCAAGACGGCATTGTACATGATATCATGGAAAGACTGCAGGAAAAAGGGATTCAAACAGCAATGGATGACTTTGGGATGGGGTATTCATCCCTATTCGAGTTGAAAAATACGCCTGCAGATATCGTAAAGATAGACCAGGGATTTGTAAGCGGGCTGACAACAGATATGTTCACTGCCACATTTATCCGCTCAATCACAGAGCTATGCCATGACGTAGGCAAAATAGTCTGCATGGAAGGCATAAAGACGGAAGAAGATTATAACGTTGCAAAAGAGATTGGGGTAGACCTGATACAGGGGTATTATTTTAGTAAAGCGCTTCCGCCAGGTAAGTTTGAAGAAGCGTTCTTATAATAAAGGAATGCTTCTATAAAAAAGAAGTTCGGATAACAAAAAAAGTCTGAAAGCAAATGCTTCCAGGCTTTTTAGCGTGCGCGAGAAGATTCGAACTCCCGACCTTCTGGTCCGTAGCCAGACGCTCTATCCAGCTGAGCTACGCGCACATACTGCAACTATTTCGTTCACAGCAGATATTAGTATATAATAAAAATCATGGGTTGTCAATAGGTTTGCGAAAAAAACATTAGGAAGTCATTTGGCCTGCCGTATTCCGGCTCAGAGTGGGTCTGAAAAATTGATCAAAAAAACTCGCTGAGAATTGTCTGGATTTTATAGTATTGTTCTTCTGTAATTAAAATTTTCCCCTTGTTTGAAGATAGCAGACCTTCTTTATAAAGAGCATCTAATTGGCGGTAAAGCGTACGGAGGCTTATATTTAATATTTGTGCCAGGTCTTCTTTTTTTGTTTTAACAATGACTGGAAAATGTGTATTTGGACAATATTGATAAAGCTGGAGTAAAAGTTTATCCCGGGTGTTGTTTAAAAGTAAGCCGTCATTTTCTGTTAATACCTGGTTAATGAAAGAAGAAAGATATTGAATATTTATCCATCCTAATATAGGGTCTGCTAATAATTCATTTATATATTTTTGGTTTGAAATACGGATATAGGAACAGGAAGAAATACAGCGTATGGTTGCCGTATGTTGTGTAAGAGTGGGATGTACGGCTTCAAAAAGCCCATAAATTTGTATAGGCCCTGCGGCGATGGATTTCAGCAATTTACCGGAAGGGCTGTATTTTTCCGTACAACAGTAACCATCCAGAAGAAGGTAGATATTGTTTGAAGGCATTTCATTCGAAATAAGCAGATCGTTTTTATCTGCGTGGTCAATTTTTAAATGTTCCTTGTGCAATAGTTCTATAAAGTCTTTGCTCAGTGGGTAGTGATAGTCTGGAGATGTAACATACTGAATAATTTTCCGAAAATTAACCGACATTTTTTGTTCCTTTCTACCAAAAAAGTGACAGATGACATTTTTTGAAAGTGTCTGTAATGATATCATATTTTCAGATAAGGCGCAACCAGAAAATGAACCGGCCTCACATTAATATTTCTAATATTGGAGGAGGAAAAAATATGTTAAATATTACTGATTTAAAAAAGGATGTAGAATCCGTGATTACGAACGGAGCTTTTACACATGAGCAGGCCATGATGAACTTGTCCGCAATTCCTTTAAACTATGTGGAGTTTTTTGAAACTACAAAAGAATTTCGAGAGCTTTTTGAGGCAGGATGTTTATGTACTATGACAGAAGGGAATGTTACGTATCAACCCAGATATGCCCTTCCTGATTATGAAAAATTAATGCGGGAGGGATGTAAGTTTCTGAGGCTGGATCCCCCAAAATGTTTGTTTGATGCGATACAGACACTGGAAATGTTTTACCGTCATATTCCATCTGTTACGCATTATCCGGTGTATTTGGGGTCAGTTGATAAACTTTTGGAACCGTTTATGGATGACGAGCATGCATATGACCTGATCAAAAGTTTTTTGATTTTTTTAGACCGCTCGATTCCTGATTCCTATTGTCATATGAATCTTGGTCCTGAAGCTACCAGAGCGGGAGAAATGATTGTTGAAATTGAAACAGAGCTGAAAAATGCAATTCCATCTATCACATTACTTTATGATTCTGACATAACGCCTGATAATTTTGCAGAAAAATGTGTTATCTGTGCGTTGAATTGTGCAAAGCCAAGCTTTGCAAATCATAAAGAGTATAGTAAATTGTATGATGTGCCATATGGCATTGCAAGCTGTTATAACGCACTTCCAGTTTCCGGAGGCTCGTATACTTTATCAAGAATTGTACTCAGCAGGCTGGCAGAGAGGGCCAAGGATAGTGAACATTTTGTAAATGAATTGCTGCCGCATGCGGTGAAGGTATTATGTGAATATATCGAACAAAAGATTGAGTTTTTAGTGGAAAAGAGCCATTTTTTCAAGTCTAATTTTCTTGTAAAAGAAGGATTTTTGAAAGTAGAAAATTTCACGGGTATGTTTGGCATTGTTGGAATGAACGAATGTGTAAACAGGCTGATGGAAAAAGAAGGACGGCCGGATAAGTATGGTTACAGTGAATATGCAGATCAGTTGGCGGTTAATATATTAGAGACAATGAAAGAATGTGTGAATTCTTTTAAAAGTAAATATTGTAACTGCACAGATCATCATTTTACTATGCATGCACAAGTAGGGATTGACAGTGATTATGATATCAGCCCCGGAGCAAGAATTGCAATTGGTTCTGAACTTCCGCTGCATGAGCATCTAAAACATTGTGGCATGGTACATCCTTACTTCACATCGGGTGTCGGGGATATCTTTCCATTTGATGCTACAGCGCAGAGAAACCCTGATGCAATCCTGGATATGATAAAGGGAGGATTCTCTCAGGGAATGAGATATTTTTCTACCTACTCATCTGACAGCGATGTTATACGTATCACCGGGTATCTGGTGAAAAAATCAGACGTCGCAAAATTGGATGCAGGAATTGCTGTTCCGCAGGCAAACGCTATGTGGGGATACTATGAGGTGAAGAACAGTAAGGTTTATGATAGAAAGGTGCGAAATTTATAATGGCTGCGGTGAATAAAATCATACATAGCAGCGTAGTGGATGGGCCGGGGAACAGGGCTGCGGTATTCCTTCAGGGATGTAATTATAAATGTGTTTACTGCCATAATCCGGAAACGATAGAAAAATGTACAGGATGCGGACTCTGTATAGAACAATGCCCGGCCGGAGCATTGCGTTTGGAGAAAGGAACTGTGCAGTGGGATAAAATGCTTTGTTGTGAGTGTGATACCTGCGTCCATGTTTGTCCGCATCTGTCATCCCCAAAAACAAAGAATTATACAGCAAGGCAGATAATGGAGGAGATTCGGGGTGATATACCTTTTATACGGGGGATAACAACATCAGGAGGGGAGTGTTCCCTGCAGAGAGATTTTATCGTTGAGTTGTTTAAGCTGGCAAAGGAACAGGGACTTACTACATTGGCAGACAGTAATGGCAGTTACGACTATACTCAGGATGAGGAACTTTTACAGGTTTGCGATGGCCTTATGCTGGATGTGAAAGCATTTGACCCGGATGCACATATTAGGCTGACAGGAATGGATAATAAAATGGTTTTAAAAAATGCAGTATTTCTGGCAGAACATGAAAAGCTGGAAGAAATTCGTACGGTAATCGTACCGGAGTACTTACCAAATAAAGATACGGTGGATAGGATCACGAGATTGTTAAGACCATATTTAAAGAGAAGAGAAATCCGATATAAACTTATCGCATACAGGCCGTTTGGGGTCCGGGCTCCTTACAGGGAAACACTGCGGTCTCCCGATCCTTCGGAGATGCAGCGCTATAAAGAGATCGCGCTGAAAAATGGATTTCATGATATTGTAATAATCTGATAGTGTCACGAAAGAAAGGAGGAGTTCTATGATGAAAATCTGTATCGACTGCGATCCGGGAGTGGACGATTCACTGGCAATATTATTTGCGTTATGCCGGCCGGATATTGAAATTGTCGGAATTACGACAAGTGCTGGGAATGTAACTGCAAAGCAGGGGGCCGAGAATACATTAAGGATTCTGAAACTGGCAGGAATGGAGGGGAGAATACCAGTCTGTATTGGTGCGGAAAGCCCGCTGGAAGGGGAATGCGGAGAATTCCCGTATTTTATACATGGAAAAAATGGGATTGGAAATGTTGAGTTACCCGCAGCAGAGCAAAAGCCAATAGAAATGGATGTTTGTGATTTCCTGTATCAAAAGGCATGCGAAAATGAAGGGGAAATGACATTAATTACATTAGGGCGTATGACAAATATCGCTATGGTGTTGGCAAAATATCCAGACTTTCATAAAAAAATCAAGCGGGTTGTTTCCATGGGGGGAACTCTGCATGCATCAGGAAATGTGTCACCGGTAGTGGAAGCTAACATAGGCGGGGATCCGGAGGCAGCGGATATTGTAGTACAGACTCCGTGGAACTTAACAATGGTCGGCTTGGATGTCACTTTAAAGACAATCCTTAGAAAAACAGATATCGATCAGGCGCTTGGCAGCTGCCGACAAGAATGCAAAGAGCTGCTTGTATTCTTACAACAAGAAATGAAGTGGTATATGCAGGGCGCTCACCGTCAAAATTGGATGCGGGAGTGCTGCCCGCTTCATGATCCACTGGCAATGGTTATTGCAGCGGATCCCGCGCTTGTTAGCACACAAAAACGAATTACGAGGATTGAGTGTGAAGGAAAGTATTGTCGTGGTATGGTTGTAACAGATTTAAGAGAGCACCCGATAAAAGGGAGATATGTTGAACATTGTATAAATGTAGATTCTGAAAAAGTACTGAATACATTATTTGCAGCTTTTCAGTAACTTTTATTAATGAGGAGTAATACAGCAAAGGAGAAAGAATATGAAAAAGGTAGTATCGTTTTTATTAACACTTATCATGGTATTTGGTCTAATGGGATGTGCAGGTTCGGACAAAGAGAAGAAAAAGGAGGACACAAATGTGTCCGGAAATGAGAATACGGATCTAAAGGCTGCTGTCATATTGGGAATAGGAGGACTTGGAGATCAATCTTATAACGATTTGGTTTATAGCGGGTTAGAGCGTGCAAAGGAAGAATTGGGAGTAGATTTTGACTATGCAGAGCCCAAAGAAGTTACAGATTTTGAAACGATTCTTAGGGATATGAGTGATTCTGGTGAGTATGCAGTCATTATTGGAATCGCTTTTGATCAATTGGATGCTTTTACAATGGTTGTACCGGACTATCCTGATCAGCAGTACGCACTCATTGATGCGACGCTTCTTGAAGAAAATGTGGCAAGCTATGCAAGCAAGGAGCAGGAGGGCGCATTTCTTGTAGGTGCGCTTGCAGCTTATATGAAACAGGATGCGGCGTCCTATCATTTGGAGGATAATCACAAGTATGGGTTTGTCGGCGCAATGGAGTCAGAAACAATTGACCGGTTTGCCGCAGGCTATCAGGCTGGCGTTAAGTATGTAGACTCAGATGCCGATGTGGCCATACAATATGTAGGAGGAGATAATCCTTTTGGGGATACTACAACAGCTAAGGAAATCGCAGGCAGCCAGTTTGCAAAAGGATATGATATTATTTTCCATGCTGCGGGAGGATCAGGTCTTGGAGTATTTGCAGCCGCAAAAGAGTCTGATTTCATCGCAATCGGTGTGAATTCAAATCAGAATACAGTAGATCCAGATCATATTGTTGCAAGCATGCTCAAGCGGGTAGACAATGCAGCATATGATATTGTAGAATCTACAGTAAATGGCAATCTAAAAGTTGGTGAAGAAACCGTACTGGGTCTGTCTGATGAAGGAATTGGTTATACATTAGAGGGGAGCAATATAAAAGTTCCGGATGAAATTGTAGAGCAGTTAGAAACAATTAAATCGCAGATTATCAGTGGAGATATCGAAGTACCATCAGAGCTGTAAAAATTAGAAAAAGAAGATGTTTTTTATCGGGGAACATCTTCTTTTTTATAGAGAATAGTTGAGGTGACAACGGTGTTAGCTGTAGAAATGAGAAATATTACAAAACGTTTTGGGAGTTTCACTGCAAACGACCAGATCAACTTTTTGGTGGAAAAAGGGGAGATACACTGTCTGCTTGGAGAAAACGGTGCGGGGAAAACAACTCTCATGAATATACTGTTTGGTTTATATAAGGCAGATGAAGGATCCCTGAAAATAAATGGAGAGGATATCGTAAAGCATTCAGCAAAGAAAGCATTCCAATGTGGGCTTGGCATGGTGCATCAGCATTTTATGCTCGTAGATGCACTGACAGTGTGGGAAAATGTAGTTGTAGGGAATGAACCGGGCAGATTTGCGATTGACAGAAAGACAAGCATTCAGCAGGTACAGCAAATTTCAGACTGTTATAATTTCGGACTAAATGTAGAAGATAAAGTCTCGGAGTTGTCCATAGGCATGAAGCAGCGTGTTGAAATACTGAAAACACTTTATCGGGGGGCAGAAATCATTATTTTGGATGAACCGACTGCTGTGCTTACGCCTCAGGAAGTGGAACAGCTGCTGGACATTTTCCGGGACATAAAAAGGCAGGGAAAAACCATTATTTTTATTACACACAAATTAAATGAGACAAAAGCGGTCTCTGACTCTGTTACAGTTTTGCGGGGAGGAAAATCAGTATTTAGTGCGGCTACAAAAGATGTGGACATAAAGACTCTTGCGAACAAGATGGTCGGCCATGAGGTTGCTTTTAATCTAAAACGGCTTCCGAATGATATTGGAGAGGCTGTTGTTTCTCTCAATCAGGTACGTATTTTAGACAATGCTCAAGAGACAGTATCATTTGATATTCATGCAGGAGAGATTTTGGGAATTGCCGGTGTAGAAGGAAATGGCCAGATGCAGCTAGAGGAAATTCTGATGGGATTTCAAAAATGTAAAGAGGGATCCATAATAATCAAAGGGGATGATGTAACAAAATGGTCCACTAGAAAACGCTTAGAGAAGGGGATCAGCTATATTCCATCGGAAAGACATCAAAGGGCAATACTAACTAACTTTTCAATTTTGGATAATTATTTACTGGGAAATCAATATAATAAAAAGTTTGTAAAAAAGGAACTGATTAATTATACATACTTAAACAAAATGGTATCAGCATCAATGAAAAAATATGATGTACGTGCGATAGACGAGAAACAGACTGTTGGTTCCTTATCAGGCGGAAACCAACAAAAAATGGTTCTTAGCCGTGAAGTGGAGAAAAATTCGGATTTTGTGCTTGTTTGTCAACCGGTACGTGGGTTGGATATAGGTGCCATTCATTATATTCATAAAATATTATTAGAATTAAGAAAACAAGGGAAAGCGATTTTATTAATTTCTGCAGAGCTGACAGATATTTTTCAGCTCAGCGATAGAATTGCGGTATTATACAAAGGTGAAGTGATGGCTCTGAAAAAGAATGAAGAATTTACGAAAGAGTCCATAGGTCTTTTAATGGCTGGACAGAAAGGCGGGGAATAAATGGGGGTGCAGGAAAAAAGAAAAAGTCATTTGATGCTGCCTGATCTGCAAAATTTATTGCTGTCAGCCATTGCAATCATCTTATCTTTATTTATAACAGCGGCTATTATGTTAGCTTCTGGATATCACCCGATTGAGGCTTTTCGGGCATTACTTGATGGCGCTTTTGGCTCTCGAAATTCGATGGCTACAACGTTGGGCAAGACCATACCATTAGTGTTTGTGGGTTTGGCATGTGCATATTCCAATAAGGGCGGGCTTTTTAACATTGGCTGTGAAGGACAGTTGTATATTGGAGGACTTGCGGCAACAGTCACAGCTTTGCAAATGCAGGGTATGCCCAGAGTCCTGGTATTAGCAGCATCTTTTACTGCGGGGATGTTGGCTGGCGGGCTTGTCGGCGGGGTGAATGGTTTCTTAAAAGCGAAATTGAATATCAATGAAGTATTAGTAGCAATCATGCTGAACTATATCTTAAAGTTTTTTGCCAGTTATTGTGTACATGGCCCCTTACAGGATCCAGAGTCCAGTGTGGCACAGACTACTGCGATTGGGGAGAATTATATGCTTACAAAATTAGTGCCTAAATCTCAGTTAACTACAGCTGTTTTGATCGGAATCCTATTGGCTGTCTTATTATATCTTTTTTTTAATAAAACAAGGGCGGGATTCAATATCAGGGCTGTTGGAGAGAATGGTACGGCAGCGCAGGCATCTGGTATTGGAATGATACGTACAGTGATTATGACGATGGCTGTGAGTGGTGCATTAGCTGCACTGACAGGTATTACGGAAGTATTTGGAAAAACAGGGAAATTTGTGGATGGTTTTTCACCAGGTTATGGCTTCACCGGTATTGCAGTGGCAGTGTTAGGACGAAATCATCCGTTAGGCGTGCTATTGAGCGCACTTCTGTTTGGAATCATGGAATCCGGGGCAATGAAAATGAGCTACATAGCAGGAGTATCTACCAGTATGATTAAGGTAATGCAGGGGCTGGTGATCCTGTTTGTAGCAACGCCTGAACTTGTTTCTTTCATAAAGGGAAAGGGGGCAAAATAGGTGGATAATTTGGAACAACTCATTTCTATGAATATGCTGCTAGTGACGTTGAGAATGGCAATTCCTCTTATTCTGGCTTCCATCGGGAGTGTGATTTGTGAACGCAGCGGGATCATAAATCTTGGCATTGAAGGTATGATGCTGGCTGGCGCTTTAGGTGCGGTGATCGGGACCTCTATATTTCAATCGCCATGGATGGGAACATTAGCTGCTATTTTGATGGGAGGAGTATTTGGTCTGATTCATGCAGTTCTTTGTATCCGATACCATACAAATCAAGCCGTTAGTGGTGTGGGAATAAATATTTTTGCTTCTGGATTGACAATTGTTCTATGTAAAGCAATCTGGGACAAAGAAGGATTGAGTGGAGAAGTTGCGCAGATTCCAACCGTGACGGTTCCTCTTTTACATAAGATTCCAGTGATCGGTCCACTATTTGAAGAGCAGTCCCCGTATTTGTATATCACTATATTGATCGTAGCCATTTCATGGTATGTGATGTATCGTACAAAAGTGGGCCTGCGTCTTCGTACAATAGGTGATCATCCGAAAGCGGCGTCTACTGCCGGGGTAGATGTTACGAAATATCGTTATGTAGCAGTGATAGTATGCGGAATGTTATGCGGTTTATCCGGTTCCTTTTTGTCGATCGTGCAAAATAATCTTTTTGTAAAAGAGATGGTTGCGGGAAGAGGATACATAGCTCTTGCAGCGACAATTTTTGGAGGCTGGAATCCACTGGGATCTTTTTGGGCAAGTATGTTGTTTGCTTTTTCACAGGCACTTAGAATTACGCTTGACTTGAATATACCGGAACAATTTCTGCAAATGCTTCCATACCTGTTGACAATGTTTGTTCTGATACTTGCAGGCGGAAAAGCAAAGGGGCCACAGGCCTCAGGTGACATCAAAGACTAGAGAGTGAGTAATATGGAAAAGGAAAGTATTCTTATTAAAAATATAAAATGTCTTGTTACATGTGATGAGAAGGATCATGTATTTACTAATGTGAATATGTATATAGAAAAAGGTAAAATTTCTTATATCGGTTCAGAGAGCAGAAAAGCGAAAAAAATTATTGATGGAACACATTTTGTGGTTTATCCTGGTTTAATAAATACACATCATCATTTGTATCAGATATTTAGCCGTAATCTTCCAGAGGTTCAGCACATGGAGTTGTTTCCGTGGCTGCGATATTTATATGAAATATGGAAAAATATTGATGAAACAACGATATATTATGCCACGTTAATTGGTGCCGGTGAGTTGATGAAAAATGGCTGCACAACTTGCTTTGATCATCATTATGTATTTCCGGAAAACGGAAAGCATCTGATTGAAAGTCAATTTGAAGCGGCAAATAAGCTGGGAATTCGTTTTCATGCATCAAGGGGGAGCATGGATCTCAGTCAAAAGGACGGCGGACTTCCTCCGGACACGGTAGTGCAGACAACCTCAGAAATTATAAAGGATTCCCAAAGATTAATTGAGCGGTATCATGACGTTTCGGAAGGATCCATGCGGCAGATTGCGTTAGCTCCCTGTTCTCCGTTTAGTGTTTCAGAAGATCTAATGAAAGAGTCTCAGCAGCTTGCAAGAGGCTTTGGCGTGCGCCTTCATACACATTTGGCAGAAACGCGGGATGAAGAGTGCTATATGATGGATAAAATGGGAATGAGACCATTAGAGTATATGGAAAAACTGGATTGGCTGGGATCGGATGTATGGTTTGCACATGGAATTCATTTTAATGACAGGGAACTGGAATTGTTAAAATCAACGGGTACCGGGATTGCACATTGTCCGATTTCAAACATGAAATTATCCTCAGGGGTTGCCCGGATTCCCGAGATGCTCCGTCGGGGAATCCGGGTTGGCCTTGCAGTTGACGGCAGTGCCAGTAATGATGGATCCAACCTTTTGGAGGAAATGCGGGCAGCATATTTGCTGCATAGACTGCAGGCAAGCTCTGATGCACCAGATGGATATGAGATTCTGAAAATGGCAACCAGAGGTGGCGCAGAGATTCTTGGGCGTAAAGATATAGGGAGTCTTGAGATTGGAAAGCAGGCAGACTGTTTTATGATCGATATTCGGAAATTGGAGTTGGTTGGAGCGCTGGAGGATGCAAAATCCATGCTTGCTACAATTGGGTATAAACAGCCGGTCGATTATACGCTTGTGGCAGGCAAAATAACGGTGAGCGAGGGAAAGTTGACTGCTTTGGAAGAAGGGCGGTTAATTGAGGACGCAAATCAAGTTTCGAAAAATTATTTGTGTAATTAACATGTTTAATATAGCGGAACACATGCGGAAATGTATGGCTGTTCAATAGAAAAAGGAGGAAAATGAAAGTGTTTCATTTCCTCCTCTTTTCTGGTACCAATTCTAAACGGATTTTATATTGGCCGGAACAGATGGCGTGGGATTCCGTCTACAACGATCGGAGAGACATCGCCCTGTATCAGCGGACGCACGTAGTTGAGGAATTCCTGGGTTACGTAAGTGCCCTCTTTGTTTACCCAGTTTCTCGGGACGAGCTTTTCATCATTTGCTATTTTGTGTACGTCTTTGACCTCTGTGCCGCTCTGATATGGGTCATCGGAGAGCCGCTGCAGGACGACCATTTTGCCGGAGTCGCCTTCATCTGCAGCTTTTACCGCCGCACCGCCTACCTGATACGCTTCCAGGATGTCCACGCGGGATGCACAGTGGGATGCGGAACGCTGCAGGCTGCTCAGTTCTATTGTACGGGTCTTGCAGCCGACCTCACCTGCGATATAGCTAGCAAGATAGTTGGCAGTGCCGGAGAGCTGTTTGTGTCCAAATGCATCTACGAAGTCGATGCTCTGTCCCAGCTCGCATACATAACGGTTGTCCTTGAGCCGGATACCTTCGGAAACGGCAATGACAACAGAGGGTTTCCTGGCGAGCAGTTCACGGACCTTGGCGCCGAAAGTCTCAATGTCAAAAGGCAGCTCCGGAAGATAGATCAGGTCGGGACCTGCGCAGTCCTCGCCTTTTGCAAGCGCAGAAGCGCCTGTCAGCCAGCCGGCATTGCGTCCCATGATCTCTACAATAGATACGAGTCCCTTTTCGTATTCCAGGCAGAAGCTGTCGCGGATGATCTCTTTCACAGATGTGCCGATATATTTGGCGGCGCTTCCATAGCCCGGGGTGTGGTCTGTGAGTGCCAGGTCATTATCAATCGTCTTGGGGCAGCCCACAAAGCGGGTGGGATGTCCTGTGACAATGGCGTAGTCGGATAATTTTTTAATAGTATCCATGGAATCATTTCCGCCGATGTAGATGAAAGCTTCGATTTCGAGTTTATCCAGAATCTGAAATATCTTGTCGTATACATCCATGTTTTCGTGAATCTCCGGGAGTTTATAACGGCAGGAACCGAGAAATGCCGCGGGAGTTCTCTTGAGTAATTCCGCATCCAGTTCAGTTTTAATAAAATCTGCCATATCTATATATCTTTCCTGCAGCAGGCCTTGAATCCCGTGCAGCATTCCGAATACTTTTTTGGCTCCGCGGTCCTTGGCCGTGCGGTATACTCCTGCGAGGCTCGAATTAATTGCTGCTGTTGGTCCGCCGGACTGGCCGACGATTACATTTCCTTTCATGTCTGTTACCTCCGTCTCTCGATTATAGTAGTTTTCGCTTCTGATAAAGAAAACGATTTATATCCATTTTAGTGCATAATGACCAATTTGTAAACGAAAAAATATAATAAGTTGTGGAAATGTGCAAAATAATTACGCGGATTGGGACTGCAGATTGTGGAATGCCTGGGTTTATGAAGGCATTCTATGTACAGAATGCCCTGAAAATGCTATAATATTGGACAAAGTAAGAAAAGTCCCAATAAAAAGGACTTATATTTAGGAGGAGAACAAATGCATCAGTATGACTATCTGGTAGTGGGGGCAGGTCTGTACGGCGCTGTGATGGCCCGCGAACTGAATAAAAGAGGAAAGAAGTGCCTTGTGATTGACAGACGTGACCACATAGCAGGAAATATTTACTGTGAAGACATAGAAGGGATTCACGTACACAAATATGGAGCTCATATTTTCCACACATCCAATAAAAAAGTATGGGAATATATGAACCAGTTTGCTGAGTTTAATCATTATATTAACTCTCCGATTGCAGTTTACAAAGATGAGCTGTACAACCTGCCTTTTAACATGAACACATTCAGCAAGATGTGGGGGATCCGGACTCCGCAGGAAGCGAAAGACATGATCGCAAAGCAGGTTGCGGAGACAAATATTACAGATCCCCAGAATTTGGAGGAGCAGGCTTTGTCTCTGGGGGGGCGTGATGTCTATGAGAAGCTGATCAAGGGGTATACGGAAAAGCAGTGGGGGAGAGACTGCAGGGAGCTTCCGGCATTTATTATCAAAAGACTGCCGTTTCGATACACCTATGATAATAACTATTTCAACGACAGGTACCAGGGGATTCCAATGGGGGGCTATACGGCTGTTGTTGAAAAGATGCTGGAAGGAATCGAAGTCAGAACCGGAACAGACTTTTTTGCATTTAGAAAAGAAAACCCGGATATTGCGGCGAACATCATTTTTACCGGCATGATAGATGAATATTTTGAGTACAGACTCGGGGCGCTGGAATACCGTTCTGTGCGTTTTGAGACAGAGGTGCTGGACTGTGACAACTATCAGGGCAATGCGGTGGTGAATTATACAGAGCGGGAAGTTCCCTATACCAGAATCATAGAGCACAAGCATTTTGAATTCGGTAAACAGGAAAAGACCGTGATCTCCAGAGAGTACTCCTCAGAATGGTCTGTAGGAATGGATCCTTATTATCCGGTTAATGACGAAAAAAATAACAGCCTGTTTGAACAGTACAAAGAGCTGGCGGCCCGGGAGAAGAATGTGATATTCGGGGGGCGGCTCGGAGATTATAAGTATTATGACATGGACAAGGTCGTGGAAGCGGCCTTAAACAGACTGGAAGAAATGTAAGGGCAGGCGCATAAGATGAATAATAAGAAGACAAGCCTGTGGCAGCAGATTACCAGGTTCGCGGTGGTCGGGGGAAGCGCGTTTCTCATCGATTACGGGATTATGATTTTATTGACGGAACTGTGCGGGATCAATTATCTGATTTCCAGTGCAATATCGTTTACGGTCTCTGTGATCTACAATTATCTGCTGAGTGTCCACTGGGTATTCAATGTAACAGGAAACAGAAGCCAAAAGCAGGATTTTGTGGTATTTATCATCCTGAGTATAGTCGGGCTGGGGATAAATCAGTTAATCATGTGGATCTGTGTGGATAAACTGGGGATATTCTATATGATTTCCAAGATCGGAGCAACCGCTATTGTAATGGTTTATAATTTTATCACCAGAAAGATATTTCTGGAGAACGGAAAAGAAGAGTAGTGGGCAAAAAGTTACTGCGTATGGCTCATAGGCCGTGAATAGTAACGGCAAAAATGCAGGCACAATAGTGCTTGCATTTTTTGTGCAGATCAAGTAAGATACAAGTATTCTGATAGATCTGATTTTACATTTCAAAGTTTCATTCACCATCGGTTCTGATAAATATCTCCATCAAGGAAACACTGCAGAAAGGAGTATGATTGATTAAGGAAAGAAAATATGATGTAATTAAATTCATAGAACATAACGGAAAATGCCGCGTGGTTATGGACTGCATTGCGGGCAGGCTGCTGATATACAGGCTGCAGGATACAGACAGGCTGACGAAGGAAGCTGTATTTGAATGGCTCACAATGCTTGTGGGAGAATTGGATAAGTACCACAGATGCAAAAGGGAACAGTGCTATCGGTATCTGAATCCATACAGCGTCCTTGTAACAGCTGAAAATAAAATATTTCTGCTGGATCTGAGTGCGGCGAGCAATGGCTTTGTCCTGCAGAATATGCAGAAGCCCGCTATGCGGGAGCATTTTGTGAAACCGGTTATCCAGATCAAAGAGAACACCAGGCTTTCTATGGATCTGTACAGCCTTGGAAAAACAATGCAGTTTACACTGGCCCGTGCAGAGCCGGTGATCACTCTCTCAAGAAGGGAAGAATACCTTCTGTCTGGAATTATTGAAAAGTGTCTCGGTGAAAATCCCAAGAAAAAATATGTTGATTTGAAAGAAGTTCTGAAACAATTACCCAAAGTGAGCAGTATAAAGAATGAGATACAGAAGAAGATGATGAAAAAGAGCGTGCTTATTATAGCGGCCATCGTAGTGCTTTTGACGGCTGTATGGGCAGGCAAAGCGCTTGCATGTACCGGCGATGTGGGAGAATCCGGCAGGGAGGCCATAGAAGAGACGGTATATAGGTAAGGGAGAAAAGCGTGGTAAAACAGATCGATCAGAAAAAGTTCCTGTAAAAGGGAGGATGCCGGGTAGTCGCTTTTGCGGCTCCCGGCATGTATTATGAAAAAGTTTATTCAAATAGTATTGCACCTGTTGTCGAATGTCAGTATCAAATGTTTTATTCTTCATTTGATATATTTAGTATATTCAAAAGAAATGAAGAAAGCATGAGTAGAAAATGAAAGTTTTTTTAATGATAAATGAACAAACTATGAACAAACGGAAGGGGCAGTTTTGATTCCGCCCCGTTTTTGGTTCTATTTAGATTTTACGGCCAGATTGCTCTTGCTTTTTTTGCATCCACTACACGTTTTACTGCAATCAGGTATGCGCCTGTACGAAGCGTTGTATGTTGCTGCTCTGCGATATTCCATACGGCTTCAAATGCGGGATCCATAATGTTTTTCAGCTTTTCGTTTACCGTTTCTTCTGTCCAGCTTACGGATTGGATATTCTGTACCCATTCAAAGTAAGAGACTACAACACCGCCGGCGTTTGCGAGGATATCCGGAACAATGACAATCCCTTTGGCATTCAATGTTTGGTCTGCTTCCGCGGCGATCGGGCCATTGGCGGCTTCTACGATGACGTCTGCTTTGATCCGGTCTGCATTAGAGGCGTTGATCTGGTTTTCCAGTGCAGCTGGAATCAGAACTTTGACATCCAGTTCAAGCAGTTCTTCATTGGAAATGCGGCTTATTCCGTCTTCACTGTAATCTTTCAACAGATTTCTGCGGTCTTTGGACAGGTATTCGAGGATGGCCGGGACATTCAGGCCGTCCTCCTTGTAGATTCCGCCGGATACGTCGCTGACGGCCACTATTTTCATGCCTTCTTTGTAAAGGAGTTTTGCAGTTATGCTTCCTACATTACCCATTCCCTGAATGGCCGCGGCTGCTCCATTCGGATCCTGGCCCAGCTTCTTGAGGATGTTTTTGGTGGTGAACATTACGCCGCGGCCTGTCGCCTCGTTACGCCCGAGCGCGCCCCCGAGTTCAATTGGCTTTCCGGTAACAACGCCATGTACACAGTGGCCCTTTAACATGCTGTAGGTGTCCATCATCCAGCCCATGACGGCTGCATTGGTTCCTACGTCCGGAGCCGGAATGTCCTGTTCCGGTCCGATCAGCGGGGCGATAGCGGCGGTAAATCTTCTCGTGATGGCACGGATTTCATTTTCAGATAACTTATTCGGGTCACAGACAACGCCGCCCTTGCCGCCGCCGTAGGGGATGTTGACAACAGCACATTTGAAAGTCATCCAGGCCGCCAGTGCCTTAACTTCATCTAGGTTTACGGCCGGATGAAAACGGATACCGCCTTTGGCAGGCCCTCTGGAAGTAGAGTGCTGGATGCGGTAGCCCTCAAAAACATGAGTGGTTCCGTCATCCATTCGAACCGGAATTGCTACCTTTAACTCTCTTTCAGGATATTTGATTGCTTCAATGTCGCTGTCCGAGTACCCCAGAATGTCGGCAGCTTCTTTTACTACTTTTAATACGTTGTCATAAGGATTATACTGTCCCATAACGATTCTCCTTTTCATGAACTAAAAATTAATCGGGTTTCATTATTTTTTCGATTCCGGCAATTTTTACACAGATGGTAAAGATATCCATTGCCTTTTCCAACTCCTCAATGACGGGATAGGTTGGGGCAATACGGATGTTGCTGTCCTTCGGATCTTTTCCGTAAGGATATGTGGCCCCTGCTTCTGTCAGTGTAACGCCTGCAGCCCTGGCCAAATCTACGGTGCGTTTGGCGCAGCCCGGAAGCGTATCCAGGGATACGAAGTAACCGCCTCTCGGAGTACTCCAGGATGCAAGGCCGGTTCCGGACAGGTTCTGCTCCAGCTTATCGAGCACCATATCAAATTTGGGCCTTAATTCTTCCGCCAGCTTTTCCATATGAATTCTAATATTTTCGGGTGTTTTGAAAAACCGGACATGCCGCAGCTGGTTTAGTTTGTCATGTCCGATGGTCTGTGCCGACATATGCTTTTTCAGTTCTTTTATGTTTTCCGGCCCGGAAGCGATTAGTGAGATTCCTGCGCCGGGAAAGCTGATTTTGGAGGTGGAGAAGAAATAGTATGCTCTCTCCGGGTGTCCGGCATCCATACAGGCCTTTAATATGTCTTTTAATGGGACCTCCTCATATATATGATGTATGCCATAAGCGTTGTCCCAGAAAATTCGGAAGTCGTCTGCAGCGGTATCCATAGACGCAAGCTGATCTACAACGTAATCGCTGTAGCATACTCCCTGTGGATTTGAGTGGAGCGGCACACACCAGATTCCCTTGATGGAGGCATCCTTGCGTACCAGATCCATCACAATGTCCATGTCCGGACCGTCTTCTTTCAGCGGTACAGATATCATCTCGATACCGAGCTCCTCACAGATCTTGAAGTGCCGGTCGTAACCGGGAACCGGGCAGAGAAATTTTACCGGAGTGCCAATATATTTTTGCCAGAGCCAGGGTTTGCAGCCGCCGGTTCCGAACAGACACAGGAAACTGAGTGTATCAAACATCAGGTTCAGGCTGGCATTTCCACCGATTATTATCTGTTCAGGGTTCAGGCCAAGCAGCTCCCCAAAGAGCTGTCTGCACTCGGGAATCCCTTCCAAGATACCGTAGTTTCTGGCATCGGTACCATCGGCCAGGGTATAGTTTTCCATTTTGTTAAGCAGTTTATTGCTCAGGTCCAGCTGTGCGGCAGCAGGCTTGCCTCTCGCCATGTTCAGATTCAGGTTCTGCACCCGGGCTTCCTGATACTGAATCTGCAGGTCCTTCAGTAAAGCATTCAGGTCTTCACTTGAATAGTCTGTGATTGCTTTCATAATCTCCTCCTTCTGGGGTGTTTCTTTTCTTGATTTTATTATAGAAATAGCATAGAATAAAAACAAATATTTATATTTATATAGTTAATATAACCAAATGCTTATGGGATGGAGGAATGGTATGTTCAGCGGAATGAACTATGTGTATGAAGTATATAAAGAAAGAAGCTTTTCCAAGGCTGCGGAGAACCTATATATATCACAGCCGGCGCTCAGCGCCATGATTAAAAAGGTGGAAAACAAGGTGGGAATGCCTCTTTTTGACAGGAGCACCAACCCCATCCAGCTGACAGACTGCGGGAAACGGTACATAAAAACGGCTGAAAAAATCATGGATCTGGAAGATGAGTTTGCCTACTATGTGGGCAATCTGCATGAACTTAAGACCGGGCATCTTTCTGTGGGAGGAACATACCTATTCTCCTCATTTATATTTCCACCTATTATCTCCAGATTCCGTGAGACTTATCCTAACGTAAAGGTAAGCCTTTTCGAGGGGCACACTCCGCTTCTGGAGCAGAAGCTTTTTGCAGGGGAACTGGATATTATTATTGATAACTATCTGCTGGATGAATCTATTTATGAAAAGAAAATCTTCATGGAGGAGCACCTGCTGCTGGCGGTCCCGGCTTCTTTTGACAGCAATAAAAGGGCGACAAAATACCGGCTGAGCGTAGACGATGTGAGGGGAAATGTCCATCTGCAGCCGCAGTTTCCCGGCGTTCCGCTGAAAAAATTTAAGGATGATCCCTTTATCGTACTGCGGGCTCACAACGATACAAGAGAGCGGGTGGAGGCTATCTGCCGGAGGGCGGGGGTGCAGCTGAACTATTCCTTAAAGCTGAATCAGCTGCTGACTACCTATCATCTGACGGAATTTGGAATGGGCGCCTCTTTTGTCAGCGATACGGTTGTGAAGAGCCTGCCTCCGGACGCAGACATTATCTATTATAAAATAGATGACCCGGAAGCTGTCCGGGAGGTCTATCTGTATTACCGCAAGAATAAATATCTGACAAGATGCATGACTGAATTCATGAAAATGGCGCTGCCGGGAATAAAGATCGGGATGGAGCAGGCTGCGGAATAAGGTATACCCAAGGGCACCCCGTAACTCATGCCCTGCGGGCGGGTCTGCAGCATAGCTGCAGAATAAGGTATAACCATATACTTATACCAGCTATAACTTGAAATGATTTGCTATTTCGCCCGGTTTAATTTACACTTAATCTAAGACGAGAATTGATGTGCCGGTAAACCAGGAAGCACAGAGTATTGCGGAAAGGGGGAGTTCTTATATGAATATATGGCAGGAACTGCTTGGCAGGGAAGAGATGACAGAGCAAGAGAAGAAAACGGTATGCAACAGCCTTATGACAAAGGAAGCGCGGATGGAACGGCTGATATTAAAACATTTTTCCACAGAGGATTTCAGAAAGGTGTGGGAGCGCAGGATCGGGGAGGGGCTGATCGGAGGGAAGGCATGCGGGCTTTTAGTGGCACGGAAGCTGATTAAAGTGCGTCTTCCGGAATTCAAAGACTACATAGAACCACACAATTCTTTTTTTATAGGTTCGGATGTATTCTGCAAGTATCTGGAACTGAATGACTGCATGGAACTCAGGGAAAAGCACCGCCGGGAGAAAGAACAATTTCAGGAGGCCGAGGAGCTGAAAAAACGGCTGTTAAACGGTGTATTTCCGGAAGCGATACGGGAAGAACTGAAGAAAGTCCTGCAGCATTACGGAGCTACACCGATCATTGTGCGTTCCAGCAGTTTTTTGGAGGACGGCTATGGGAATGCCTTTTCCGGAAAATACGAATCTATTTTCTGCATGAATCAGGGCAGCGAAAAGGCGCGTCTTGAGGAACTGGAGAATGCGGTGCGCCAGGTGTATGCCAGCACAATGAATCCGTCCGCGATTGAATATAGAAGAAAGCGGAAGCTGCTCGATGCGGATGAGCAGATGGCCCTCCTGGTTCAGAAGGTAGAAGGGGAAAGGTATGGCGATCTGTATTTTCCGGTGGCTGCGGGGATGGGATGCTCCTACAACCCTTATAAATGGATGGAACATATGAATCCAGATGCGGGAATGCTGCGCATGGTAATGGGGCTTGGAACCAGAGCGGTAGAGAGGACCCCGGGGGATTACCCTCGTCTTGTGGGGATGGACCGGGCGCAGGCGAATATCCGGACAACGATTGCAGACCGGCACAAGTTTTCCCAGCGACAGGTAGATGTACTGGATCTCTCTGGGGAGGGACTGTGTACAAAAATGCTGGAAGCGGTCATTCCTAGTCTGACAGACTGGCAGAAGAAGCTGGTCTTAAGCAGGGACAGCGATGCGGAATATATATTGTCCCAGAGGCGGCAGTTCAGAAAGGTATACTTTGCAGACTGCCAGGGCCTGGTTGAGAATAATGATTTTATAAAGATGATGAGGAAGATCCTGAAGATGCTGGAGACAGAATATGAGAGGCCTGTGGATGTGGAATTTGCCGTCAGAAGTCCCGGGGAGGGGGTCTGGAAGGTGAATCTTCTACAGTGCCGTCCGCTGCAGGTGGCTGCGTCCGAGCAGGTTGAGATACCGGAAGGGATTGACGATGAACTCTTATTCGATGTGCGCCGTACTTCTATGAGGCGCTCGAAGAAAGAGTCGCTGGACTGTATTGTCTGGGTGGATCCGCAGGCATATTATGAGCATCCTTATACGAAAAAGCCCGATGTGGGCAGAATGATCAGCTGCATTAACCAGTATTACGAGGAGGAGGATAAAAAACTTATGCTTCTTGTGCCTGGCCGGATCGGAACTTCATCCCCGGAACTGGGAGTGCCGGTTGTCTATGCCGATATCAGCCAGTTCATTGCCATATGTGAAGTGGCATACAGTAAGGCGGGCTACCGGCCGGAGCTTTCCTATGGAAGCCATATGTTCCAGGACCTGGTGGAGGCGGACGTTTATTACGGGGCAATTAACGAGAACAGCAAAACCAGGCTGTATCAGCCGGAATTACTGACCCGTTTCCCAAATGTATTTTCTAAGCTTTGGCCAAAGGAAGAGGAGCTGTCGCATATTATAAAAGTGTATGATGTATCGGGAACCGGCACCAGCCTGCTTTTGGATGCAAAAGAAGGCAGGGCAGTCTGCCGGCTCGGTAAAAACAGCAGATAGTGGCAGGAGAGGAGCGGCAGTCAACGGAAGGCCTCTTTTGCAGCGCTCCCCTGTTCCGGCCCTTCCGCTGTTTGCCTGACCGGGTAAACACCGCCCTTGAGATGATCCATGTTTTCCTGGCATACGGTGAGGAACTGCCGGCTGCTGGGGGCAAAAAAACTGTTTTTCATCCAGGCGAAGTTGAAGAGATGGTAGGATGAAAAATTATGAACATGTATCTGGCTGAGCCGTCCGGCATCGATATCATCCTGCACAACAAAACGGTAGATAAATGAGATTCCAATGTCCTCCATGATCAGTTTTTTGACAGCATTGATGGTTCCGATCTCCACATAGGAATGGAAGGTGTTGATGTCCTGATTATGCGTATGCAGAATTTTCATCAGGTTGCGGTGGGAGTAGGTGTCATTTTCACGAAATACCAGGCGGTATCTGTTGAGTTCTTTGAACTGGACCGTTTTTCCGGCAAGGGGATGTTGGGGGGAACAGACGCAGATTGTCTCTGACTCAAAGAGCTCTACGCTTTCATATTCGTCCGGTGGACAGTAGATATCTGTGATGCAGAAATGGATACGTCCGCTCTGCAGCTGCGTCAGCAGTGCATCCGCCTCGCCGAGATACATGCTGACTTTTTTATTGGGAAAGCGTTTGAGATATTCGGCTACCATGTGAGGCACCAGTGATTCCCCTGTTGTCGTAATGGTACCGATTTTGATCTCCTCCGGTTCCTTCGGATCTGCCTTCAGGCGGTCCGCGATCTGCTGTGAATCGGATCGGACCGTCTGTGCAAATGCACGCAGGAGCCTTCCGTGTTCTGTGAGGTGCAGGCGGCGTTTTTCATCGTAATAAAGCAGTTTGGCCTGGTAATGATTTTCCAGATGCTTGATGTGCTGGGACACCGCGGGCTGCGTAATGTTCAGAACACTTGCTGTCTGTGTATAATTTCTTGTCTCGCATAGGACAAGAAAGGTTTCAAGTTTTAAATCTAACATGGTGAAATCCTTTCTGGGCAGTATATCGTTAAACTCTATAATCTGAACTTATCGGGGTATAAAATAATCTAATTTCATTTTAGTATTTTTATGTGATAAAATCAAGTTAATAACTACATAAGAGCATACAGCAAGGAGGCTTATCTTACAAAAATAGGATAAGTCCCTTTTTGTATAAAAATTGCTATGATGTCTAGGGAAGGAGGATGTAAAGAAAAAGGAGGTGGGTTGATGAAGATTGGAGCGGTTACAATCGGGCAATCACCAAGGGTGGATGTAACACCTGATATTCTGCCGATATTCGGCGAGGGGGTGGAATTGCTGCAGGCAGGCGCACTGGACGGGCTGACAAAGGAACAGATCCGGTCTATGGCGCCTCTGGAAACAGATTATGTACTTGTTTCACGTTTAAATGACGGTACGTTTGCCAAATTCGGAGAAAGTTTTATACTGGATCGGATGCAGAGCTGTATCTCAAGGCTGGAAGAGCAGGGGGCGGTTCTCATCATGCTGTTTTGTGCAGGAACTTTTCCGGACATATTTGAAGCAAAGGTACCGCTTGTGTATCCGGCAAAGATTTTGAATGGTTTGGCTCGGGCATTGAGCAAAAACTCCAACATCATAGTGATAACACCTGATGAACAACAGGTACAGCAGGCATATGACCAGTGGGGGCCGATCATGGAGAAAGTAACTCCCATACCGGCAAACCCCTATGGAGATATGGCTGAAGTGCGGAAAGCTGCGGAAAAGGCAAGGGATATTGACGCGGATCTGATCGTGATGGATTGTATTGGTTTTACAAAAGAGGCGAAAAGCATTGTTTCATCTATCGCGAAGAAGCCTGTCCTGCTCTGCAGGACAACTCTGGCAAGGACCGTCAGCGAAATGTTAGACATTTAAGCAACACAGGTTTACAACTAACAGAGTTTAACACAAAGGAGGCGTTTTAATGAACGAACAAAATAACGGAACACAGGGACAGAAGCATCCGTTAGCGTTAAGCCCGGCGATCTTGATCCTGAACATTATACTTGCAGTTCTGGGTGCGATCATCGGGATGGAGCTGATCGTACGCGTCGGTATCAGCACGAATACGTCCATCGTAGGTGCACTTTTTGCAATTATCCTCTCCAGGATACCGCTTGCAATATTCAAAAAATATAAGAATATCCATTCGCAGAATCTGGTGCAGACATCGATTTCAGGTGCAACTTTTTCTGCGGCGAACAGTCTGATCCTTCCCATTGGTATTCCATACCTGATGGGGGAAATCCAGCTGGTTGTTCCTATGCTGGTGGGTGTGCTTTTAGCAACCATTATCGATGCAACCATACTCTATAAGACTTTTGATACTCCGATGTTTCCAGCAGATGAGCCATGGCCGTCGGGAATTGCGGCTGCAGAGACCATTCTCGCGGTAGTTAATAAGGGCAAAAAAGCAATGCTGCTTATTGTAGGTATGGGAATTGGTATTGTCGGAAAAGCACTGGGAATTCCGACCGACCTTCTCGGCGTTACATGGATCGGTGATATGTGGGCACTGGGGGCATTTGGAGTGGGTGCGCTTGTAATAGGCATCAGTAACGACAATCAGTTTAATATGTCCCAATACTATGTGCCTCACGGTATCATGATCGGGGCCGGCCTTGTAGCTTTGATCCAGGTTGGAATTATGCTGTTCAAAAAGGAAGATGGCAAGAATAGCGTTGCCGGCAAGTTTACAAGCAGCATTGCCGATATGAGAGGGGCGCTTGCCAAAGGCTATATTGCTTATGTTGTAGTTGCTATCGGTCTTGCGGTGGTATCTGGCATGTATGCTGAGATGTCCGTACCGAAATTGATTATCTGGGTAATATTTGCAGCGTTCTCTGCAATCGCATCAGAATTGATCGTAGGGATGTCAGCGATGCATTCGGGCTGGTTCCCTGGATTTGCTACGGCCCTGATCTTCCTGCTTGTGGGTATGATGATTGGCTTCCCGAAGGTTCCGCTGGGAATACTGGCAGGGTATACGGCGGCTACAGGACCGGCATTCTCTGACATGGCGTATGACTTAAAGTGCGGATATATTCTCCGTGGAAACGGTGCTGATCCTGAGTTTGAGCGTGCGGGGAGAAAACAGCAGTATATCGCGGAAATTATTTCATTCTGTGTAGCTTTTGTTGTTGTTCTTGCGATGTTTAATACATACTTCGAACAAGACATGTTTGCACCGGTTTCCCGTACCTTCGTGACAACAATTGATGCCGGTTCCAGTCCTGAGATTGCCAAATGGCTGCTGATCTTTGCGATACCGGGTGCGATTATTCAGTTCATCGGCGGTCCTAAGAAGCAGCTGGGTGTCCTGTTTGCAACCGGACTTCTTGTAGGAACTACGATTACAGGTATCACGGTTATCGTAGCCCTGATATTCAGAATCATCGTTGTGAAGATGAAGGGCGAAGAAGGACAGAGTATCCTGTACATCCTTGGCGCTGGCGCCATTGCGGGTTCGGCTCTTTATAGTTTCTTTACGTCAACCCTGCAGCTGGGAAAAGCGAAAAAATAACCGTCAGACAGATGGTGTGAAAATGGGACGGTCAGTTTTCTTCAGGATAGTGAAGAAAACTGACCGTTATTTTGAAAAATAGAAGAGTTCAGGACTTCTCTGCATACCTCCAGGAACTGCAGATTGCCGCGGGTAAAAAAGCTGTTTTTCATCCATGCAAAGTTGAACATAGAATGGGACGAAAAGTTGTGGATATGTATCTGGCTGAGAAGGCCCTTATCCAGGTTCTCCTGTACGACAAAACGGTAGATAAAGGAGATGCCGACGTTTTCCATGACCATTTTCTGTACAGTATTGATCGTGCCGATCTCAACATAAGATTGGAAACTATCGATATCCTGGTTGTGTGCATGGAGGATCTTCATCAGGTTCCGGTGGGAGTTGGTATCATTTTCCCGGAAAATCAGCCGGTAGCTGTTCAGATCCTCGAAATCGACGGTCTTGCCGGCCAGCGGATGCTCCGGTGAACAGACACAGGTCGTGTCGGCCTCAAAGAGTTCACAGCTCTCATATTCCAGCGGCGGACAATAGGTGTCTATGATACAGAACTGGATGCGGCCGGATTTGAGCTGCTGCAAAAGCGCATCAGCTTCCCCCAGATACATACTGACCTTTTTGTCAGGATACTTTTTCAGGTATTGTGCAACCATATGCGGCACCAGGGATTCCCCTGTCGTGGTCAGCGTCCCAAGCTTGAGTTCATCCGGCTGTTCGGGTTGAATCTTCAGCTTTCGTTCTATAATCTGGGAGTCTGACTTGATCGTCTGGGCGTAGGAGCGGAGCAGTTTCCCATGATCGGTCAGATGGAGCCGGCGCTTTTCATCGTAGTACAAAAGTTTGGTCTTGTAATATCCCTCCAGAAATTTAATGTGCTGCGTGACAGCGGGCTGCGTAATGTTCAGCCTGTTTGCCGTCTGAGTATAATTCCTGGTCTCGCACAGGATCAGGAAAGTATCCAGCTTTTGATCTAACATTTTACATAAATCCTTTCTGAATTTTCTGGTAATTATCCGTATAATCGGAACTTATTAGGCCATAAAATTATATGATTTTATTTTATACAAAAATTGTGGTATTATCAATACAAATGAAAGCCATCGCAAAAATAATTTATGATGGGGAAAGGAAGTGGGAGCGTGCTGAAACTGGGGATTGTGCAGATGTCGGTTTTGGAGGGAAAGGTTGACGAGAACTGCAGTAAGATTAGAAAGGCGGTAGAAAGCCATGCGGCAGGGGATATTGACCTGCTTTGTTTTCCGGAACTGTGCATCAGTGGATATGTTTTTGAAAGTGCTGTACTGTCTGACGGAGAGGCGGCATTTTTTTCAGAATTGGCGGCAGAGTATGAAATAGCTATTTTGGCAGGGATCCATATGCCCGAGGGAGATAAACATTATGATACGGCCTGCATCTGGGACGAAAAGGGAGAACTTCTGGCAGAATACAGGAAGATCCACCTCTGGGATACGGAAAATGATTTTTTTGAAAAGGGGGACGAACTTGTTACAGTGCCCTTCAAGGGCTGGAATATCGGTATGCTGATCTGTGCAGATCAGGGGTTCCCGGAGGTCTCCACGCCGCTGGCGCAGAAGGAAGGTGCGGATGTCATAATATATCCGAGCGCATGGGGCGTTGGGTGGGAAGATTTATTTACCACGTGCAGCAAGATGAGGGCTGCGGAGAATCAGGTATACACAGTTTCTTTGAACAGGGCATCGGGAGATGTACAGTACTGCGGCAATTCTACCGTGTCCAATCCGGACGGGAGCACGCTTATGCGGCTTTGCACTACGGATGAGGCCTATGCGAGAGTCGTATTGGAAAAAGAAAAACTTGCGGAAGCAAGGAAAGGCATTCCCTGGAGGGATATGAAGAGGTATGAGGTTTACAACAAACTATAAAGAATGAGGGACTTAGGAGGATACTAGAATATGGGCAAGAAAAAAGAAGATAAGGCAGCAATCGTGGACGAGCCGATGACACCTGTGCCGCTGGATCAGCGGCAGAGCTGGGTTACACCGGCGGTTATATTCGGCGGACTCGAGTTCTGTGTTCCGATCCTGATGATTGGTGCAACGCTGATCGGGGCGTTCGGAATCAAGGGGATGGTTCCGGTCGTACTGTTTACATTTTTGATATTGACATGGGGCGGCAATACATTGAGCGGATACATAGGCGCTAAGACAGGCCTCTCTTCCTCTGTAATCGCGCGTCAGGGATTTGGCGACAAGCAGGCGAAATTTATCATAGCGCTGGTAATCGGAGTCATCAGTATGGGCTGGTGGGCAATCCAGACATCGGTTACAGGAAATGCACTCTGCGTGATACTGGGGATAGACTATACAACGAACAGAATCGCATGGGCGATTGTGACGATTATCGTTGGATTTTTATTCGCAGTGCCCTCTATTATTGGATATTCTTCCATGAAATGGACGGACTATCTTGCGGTTCCCTGCGGATTGCTGTTATGCGTGGCAGGTATATATCTGGCACTGAAAAATGTGGGCTGGTCCAACATTATGAACTATCAGGGCAGCGGAGATATCTCTTTTGCGGCAGGTGTAACAATGCTGCTGGGCATGAATGTATCCCAATTTGTAATCGCTGCTGATTACACCAGATATGCAAAGCCAAAGTGGAAAGACAATATCCTGATTCCTCTAGGAATTATCGCGATCGGTATCCCGCTTGTATTTATCGGCGCTATAATGGCAGCAGGCAACGGAACAGCTGACATCGTGGCAGTGATGCAGAACCTGGGATTCCCGGTATGGGGATTCATCGTGCTGTGGCTTGCATCATGGACTAGCCAGCTGGTGAACAACTACACAATGGGGCTTTCTTTTTCAAATATTTTAAATGTTACATCAAATAAAGGAAGAGCGACTGTTACACTGGTCGGTACAGTATTATCAATTATCCTGTCTCTGTGGGGAATCCTGGAGCATTTCCAGGATCTGCTGAGCCTGGCGGCACTGTTGTATCCGGCGATCGCAGGGGTTATGTTTGTGGACTTCTTTGCAAGAAAACAAAACTGGGTCGACAAACTCGGATGGAACTTTATGGCTACATTGGCGATGGTGGTCGGAACGGCAGTCGGTTATGTGACAACATATGTCGTAAAAGTCGGCATCCCGCCGCTTCAGTCTCTGCTGATTACCGGTATCGTATATTATGCGGCTATGAAAATTAAGGCAAAAACAGCTCCGGATAAATTTACCGAGGGTATGTTTGAGTAAAAAACAATTTAAAAGAAGGAGTGATGGAAATGGAATATCCAATCGGCATCGAAATGACAGATTCGTATCAGTCTTATGAGGTGCAGAAAGCAGCGATGAAACTTGTGAAAGATGTCATGCTTGTAAAGGCGGGGGAATCCGTTGTGGTTACAGCAGACACTTCGACCGACATGAGGGTGGTCGACGCAGTAATGGGTGCGGCATACACCATCGGAGCCAACCCTGTTATGATTAAATATCCAACAACAGGCAAAGCCTTTGAAGAGCCGTTCCTGCCAATTGCGAATGCGGTGGCAGTGGCAGATGTATGGATTGAGTTTGCATATTATTGTGTGATGCACACACCGTGCTTCCAGAAGGCGATTGCAAATGGGGCAAGGTATACCTGCCTCTGCGGTATGGATACGATCATGCTGGTAAATACTGTAGGCAAGGTGAAATACGATGTAGTGGTTGAGTTTGGGGAGTACCTGACACAGAAAGTGCAGGCTTCTAACGAAATCATTGTGCGTGATGCGAATGGAACAAATCTGAAGGCTTATAACCAGGGAAGAAAAGTAAAACACTCCGGACAGCTTGCAACAAAGAAGGGCTATCCCGTGATGCTGGGCGGACAGGTAAGCTGGTGCCCGGTGGAGGAGACAATCGAGGGCACGCTGGTGTTTGACGCAGCGCTGTTCCCGCCGAGTGAGATCGGGCTTCTGAAAGAGCCGGTAAGGCTGGAATTCAAGGAAGGCCGTGTGACAGAGATTACAGGCGGGGCACAGGCTGAAATCTTTAAGAAGTGGCTGGCATCGTTTAATGACCCGAATATGTACCGCCTGGCACATTATTCAATCGGATTTAATCCGGGTGTGCGCAAAGCCACAGGAAGAATCGTGGAAGACGAGAGAATCTTCGGATGCATTGAATTCGGTATCGGCAGCCAGGGAGCCAGCCTGATGGGGGCATTCTGGGATGCGGCTTCCCACACGGACGGAGTTGTATCTAAGCCGACGATTATTCTGGATGGGGAAGTTCTGGAAGAGAACGGTATATACAAAGAAGAAACCTGTATATCATACTGCAAAAAGCTTGGCATTGCAGAGTATGAGTAGAAAACGAATGTATTCAGTTTAAAGGAGGACGAAAGGTATGGAATACCCAATTGGAATCGAAATGGCCCCGGAGTATTTATCTTATGAGGTAAGCAAAGCGGCTTATAAACTGGTAAAAGAAGTTATGCTGGTTGAACCCGGAGAGAACGTAGTGGTGACAGGGGACACATCTACAGATAAGAGAGTGCTGGATGCTATTATGAATGCGGCATACATTGTAGGCGCAAACCCGGTGCTTGTGTATGTCCCAACGAATGAAAATGCTTATGCGGAACCAATCGCTCCACTTGGCAATGCGGTGGCAGTGGCAGATGTGTGGATCGAGTTATCCTACTCCTCCATCATGCTCTGTGAATCCTGGAGAAAGGCAATCGATTTCGGATGCCGCTATATCAACCTGACGGGTATGGATGTAACCATGATTGTGAACTGCATCGGAAAAGTCGATGTGGCACGTGTCGTGGAACTCGGGGAAGCACTCAAGGCGAAGATGGAAGCAGGCAATGAAATCATCATCAAGGATGAAAATGGAACCTATCTTACAGCCAGAAACGAAGGAAGAAAGGTTCGCCATTCCGGCCAGCTTGCTACATTTAAAGGATATCCGTTCATGATGTGCGGACAGATCAGCTGGTGCCCGATCGAAGAGACGATCAACGGCAAACTGGTCTTTGACGCAGCTATCTTTCCACCGACTGATATGGGAATTCTGTCTGGCAATGTAGAGCTGACATTGGAAAATGGAATCGTTACAAAGATTGAGGGCGGCAAAGACGCAGAGCGTTTCAGCTCATGGCTGCACTCATTTGACGATCCGAATATGTTCCGTCTGGCCCACTATTCACTTGGTTTCAATCCGGGAGTATCAAAGGCTACGGGACGTATCGTAGAAGACGAAAGAATCTTTGGCTGCATGGAATTCGGTATCGGAAGCCAGGGCAAGATGATACGCGGAAGTTACTGGACAGCGGCATCCCACACGGATGGTGTTGTTTCCAAACCATCCATTATTCTGGATGGAGTTGCAATTGAAGAAAACGGCAAATATGTAGATCCTGAGCTTGCTGAAATCTGCAGAAAAATGGGAGTGGCAGGTTACTAAAAGTAAAACAGGTCTGAAGTAAATGGGGACACCCACAGGCTTGTGCCAGGGTGTCCTTCTGTTATATAAAAAAGAAGGGAACGCAGCGAATGGACATAGAAAAAGTGATTTCTTATTTTAAAAAAGTCTGCTCTATACCAAGAGCATCGGGGGATGAGAAGGCGATCAGCGATTATATTGCTGATTTTGCGAGGGAGAGAGGGCTGGAAGCTGTACAGGACTCTCATTATAATATTATAATCCGGAAACCCGCCACAGTACCCGATGCCGGGGAGCCCGTGATTCTCCAGGGACATCTGGATATGGTATATGTAAAGGAAAATGACAGCAGCCATGTATACGCCGACGGGATCGAGGTGAAGGAAGACGACGAATACTTTTATGCGGACGGAACTTCTCTTGGGTCTGATAATGGTATTGCTATCGCGTATTGCCTGGCTCTTCTCGACAGTGATGATATCGCGCATCCCGATCTGGAAGTCATATTTACTGTACAGGAAGAAGTCGGTTTGATCGGCGCGGATGTGATTGACATTTCTTCTCTGAAGGGGACGCGGTTTATTAATCTGGATTCTGAGGAGGAGGGCGTATTCTACACAAGCTGTGCAGGCGGTCTGAGATGCCGTATGGCCTGGGATGTGGAGACAGAAACTCTAAAGGAGGCAAGGGTGCCTCTCAAAGTGGCCTTCCAGGGTCTTGCGGGCGGCCATTCAGGCATCAATATCGGAATGGAGCTGGGGAATTCTATTGTGCTGCTCGGAAGGCTCCTATATGCCCTCAGAGATATGCAGATACGGATCAATGATCTGGATGCCCCCGGAAAGGCGAACGCCATTGCCAGCAATGGTGCGGTATGCTTTTATATAAAGCCGGAGGATCTGGATCCCGTTAAAGCAAAAATACGGGAAGTGGAAAAAACATTCCAGGCGGAACTTCAGTACACGGATTCTATTTCCTTCCAATTAGATGAGGGGAGTCCGCTGGAAGGTGCTGTTGTCTATACGGAAATGTATCAGAAGAAGATTATGAACAGCCTGATGCTTCTGCCCTACGGGGTAGCAGGATATTCTTTTGCGATTGAAGGTCTTATAGAGACTTCTATGAATATGGGGGCGCTGACACTGGAAGACGGAAGGCTTACCCTGCTGATGTCCCTGCGCAGTTCCGTGGAATCACAGAAATACATGCTGAGGGATAAAATCCAGATTATAGCGGATGAGTACTGTGATACCTGTATCTTCGAGAATGATTATCCGGGCTGGCAGTACAGGAAAGAGTCTCCTCTCCGGGAGAAGGCAATCGCACTGTACGAAAAATTGTTTGATAAAAAAGCTGAGGTGGCCGCAATCCATGCGGGGCTTGAGTGCGGGTATTGGGATAACAAAAAACCGGGCCTGGATATTATCTCGACTGGGCCGAACCTTTACGATGTGCATTCCACAAAAGAAAAAGTATCAAAAGAATCTATTGCGCATATGTGGCTTTATCTGACTGAGCTGCTGAAAGAATTGGCGTAGTATTCTTGAGAGAGACGGGGGGATGGAGGACGCGAAATGAAGGGATAGCCGCCAGCCTCCTAAGGGCACATATGCCGTTGCGAATTGCGGACACAGACCTAAGAAATTCTAAGAAGGAGCCAGCCGCGAAAGTGGGGCACGGGATGGCACAGCACAAGAAATCCGATGATTTCTCGCGCTGGGCCATCCGCATTTATGATTCGGAATCATAAATGCTCTCCACTTTCGCGGCTGGCTCCTTCTAAGAATTTCTAAGGCCTGCTTTAGCAATTCGCAACGGCATATGTGCCCTTAGGAGGCTGGCGGCTATCCCTTCATTTCGCTGGGGGCATCCAATCGGAAGGTGAGAATCGTTTGCCGAGGGGCGCTAAACGGGGGGAGCGTATTGATTCGCTTGGTGGAACGGCATAGCACCCATCTGTCCGCAAGACTGAAGTTGTAAATTACCTAAGGATTAATGAGTCTGGATTGAATACGAAAAACACCCATTAGGAATTTCTTAGAAAAATTTAAGGTTCTTCTACTTGGAATGAAAAGGGGTTTGTGTTATCCTAAGTGAAAGGCGTTTATTTGATAAGATAGTGAGGATCCGATTACCTGTACGGGGGCGGATGAAGCACGAAGCGCGGATTGAAACAAAAATGCAGATAGCTGTCATGCATAAGTAGGAGGAGAAAGACAATAATGACACGGATAGAATTCCTTCAGCAGCTGCGCCAGGCGCTTGAAAACGATCTGAGCGGCAGTGTGGTACAGGAGAATGTAGATTTTTATAATCAGTATATATCGGACGAAGTGAGAAAGGGAAAAAGCGAAGAAGAAGTACTTCAGATGCTGGGAGATCCCTGGATTCTGGCCAGAACTGTTATTGATGCCGTGGACGGAACCGACCGTTCCACAGTTTATGAGGCCGGCGGAAGCACTTACGATGACTTCGAGAAGGGGAGAAGCACCCAACAGGAGAGCGGGGGACAAAAGATGCATGGTTTTGGATTTGATACGTGGTGGAAGAAACTGCTGGCAGTTTTGGCAGTTATTATGGTAATTGTTGTTATATTTTCAATTGTAACCGGACTTGTACGGCTGCTGGCACCTATACTCATACCGATCATCGTTATTATGATCATTGTTCAGCTCATTAGTGGGCGGCGAAGGTGAGGAGTGGCTGGTATGGGTGCGCCTGGGGCTGCGGAAAGACAGGAGTGGCTGGAAACGGGTTATGGTCTGTAAGCTGGAGTAGAGCAAAATGGAAGAAAAACCAGGGCAACCTGGTTTTTCTTCCATTTTACTCTACTCCAGCTTACAGCCATAAGACGCTTCCAGCCACTCCTATCTTTCCGCAGTCCCAGGCTGGACGCATCATGCAGGTACATCTAGATCACCTGGATGGGGCCTTGATGGGAGCGGGAGGATGGGAATTGGGGGAGAAGGATATGTTGGGACGAGGAGTTTTGTTTTTGCTTTTAAAAGTAAAAGACCGATGGGGGAGCCATCGGTCTTTTGAGGGGAGTATAAATAATTAATAAGGGGTTGTAGAAAGTAACCTTTCTACATTGATAAGTATAATATACAAAACTGGAAAAAGCAAGCAAAAATAAAAAAATATTAAATAAAAAGATTTATCCGATTTTGTAAAATATGAATAAAAAAGTGATTTGGCAGGAACAATATGTGTGTACCAAATAAATTTCTCAGGAGGAATACTCATGTCAAACAATTACAGTAACACAAACAACTCAAACAACTCAAATAACTCTAACAACTCATCAAAGAACACAAACAGCAACTCATATTCATCTTATTCTGATGAACAGAGCAAGAACAAGAATTCCAACAAGAATTCTTCAAACAACTCTTCTTCTAACAGCAACAAGAATAACAACAACAAGAATTCTAGCAGCCAGAGCAACAACTACTAAATTAGAGCTCCTTTATGCAGGTCGAATTGTAAACTTATGTGACTGTTCATGGGTCTGAACAGTTATAAACTCATTTTGGTACAGGGAAGAAATATTTTGGGACGTGGTAAAGTTAAACTTTACTACGTCCCAAAATTGTATATAGGATTTTAGAAATGAAAAGTGAAATGAAAGAAATGACGTAAACGGTCATTATTTGTATGCAATGTCTAAAAAAACAGCCCAAAATAGCGGAAATGTAGAAAAATACATATGAAAATTGTAAATAATGGAGATTGATTATGAACGATTATGAAAGTATAATGATGCTAAGTTCATTGGAAGGGGGTGAAGGAATGATATATACGGTTACACTAAGTGCCTCTTTAGACTATATTGTTTCGGTTCATAATTTTGAGCTGGGAGTGACCAACCGGACCACTTCAGAAATGATCCTTCCGGGAGGGAAGGGAATTAATGTCTCCATGATTCTGCAGTCACTGGGCATTGAAAACAAGGCGCTGGGATTTATTGCAGGATTCGTAGGTGAAGAGATCAGGAAGAGGGTCATAGAGATGGGATGCCAGCAGGATTTCATTTTCCTGCCGTCAGGAGTTTCCAGAATTAACATAAAGTTAAAGTCTATAGAAGGAACAGAAATCAACGGGCAGGGGCCATATATTTCTTCAGAGTACATAGAAAAACTATTTAAACAGTTAGACTCATTGAACGAGAATGACATTCTTGTATTAGCAGGCAGCGTACCGGATTCTGTGCCGGATTCTATCTACAAGGTTATCATGAACCGTTTAAGCGATAAGAAGGTCATGATTGTTGTTGATGCATCCAATGATTTGTTGGTAAATGTCCTGGAAAACCATCCGTTTTTGATTAAGCCAAATAGTTTTGAGTTAGGTGAAATATTTGGGAAAGATATCCATGACAGAAAAGATATTATGAAACATGCGAAATTGCTGCAGCAAATGGGCGCCCGTAACGTTCTTGTATCCATGGCGGGAGACGGAGCCATATTAGCAGCGGAAAACGGCCGGATATATGATGCACCTGCACCAAAAGGCAAGTTAAAAAATGGGGTGGGGGCAGGAGACTCCATGGTTGCCGGGTTCCTGGCTGGATGGCTGGAAGCGGGCGATTATGAAAAAGCCTTTCGGATGGGAGTAGCATCCGGGAGTGCCAGTGCATTTTCAGAGCATCTTGCAACAAAGGAAGAAATATATAAAGTATTAGAGCAATTTGATGAAAAGCAATAATGAAAGGGACGCATATGAGAGAGTTATTAAAACCGGATTACATTTTTGTGAACCAAAGGCCAAAGTCAGCCAGCTTAGACGCCGCATTAGAGCTGATAAGTGAAAAATGCAGTGAATATGCAGGGGTCAGGGCCTCGGAACTGAAGAAAATGTTTTTAAAAAGAGAAAAGATGGATTCTACGGGGTTTGGCGAACAGTTAGCAATTCCACATGCAAAAGTAAAAAGATTAAAAAATCCTATGATTGCAGTATTCCGCTTTGAGGAAGGAATAGACTGGAAGTCTATGGATGGACGGCCTGTAAGGGTGGCAATCGCTCTGATTATGCCTGCCGGCGATGAGAATAATACACATTTACAGGTCTTGGCAAAACTATCAAGAAAACTGGTGCATCAGGAATTTATGGAGATGCTGTTAAAGATTGAAGACAAGAAGGAACTCTATAATTACATAATAGAAGAAATGGGGGATTTGGGATGAAATTTGTAGGAGTTACGGCCTGCCCGACAGGTATTGCACATACCTATATGGCAGCAGAAAAGCTGGCGGAAGAAGCAAAAAAGATGTCGATAGGTATCAAGGTGGAGACAAGAGGTTCTGTTGGAATAGAAAATAAACTGACGGAACAGGAGATTAGAGAAGCAGACGTGGTTATATTGGGTGTTGGTGTTTCGGTCGATAAATCCATGTTTAACGGGAAAAAGATCGTAGAGGCTACAGTTTCTGATACAATACATAATACGGATACTGTAATTAAAAGGGCCATTGAAGCAGCACAAGACGAGAATTACCCGTTGTATACAGGGGGAGGTACAAAAGAAAAGGCAAGTGAAGAACAGGAAGCAGATACGTTTCTTAACTTGCTCAAGAGGATACCAAAGCATTTAATGACTGGAGTGTCCTACATGATTCCTTTTGTTGCGGCGGGCGGAATCATGATTGCCATCTCGTTTATGTTTGGCATTGATGCATCTGGAGTTGAGGGATCCCTTCCATTTTATCTGAATAAGATAGGCGGCATTGCATTCAGCGTTATGATACCGATTATGGCGGGGTTTATTGCATACTCCATGGCGGACAGGCCGGGAATTGCGCCGGGTATGGTAGCAGGCCTGATTGTCACGCAGCTGGATCCCAGCCCGGGATTTATCGGAGGTATCATCGGGGGTCTGCTGGCGGGTATCATAGCATGGGCAATTAAAAAGATTAAAATGCCAAAGGCACTGGCAGGTTTGAAACCCGTTTTAATTATTCCTCTTTTCTCCACTTTTATCGTGGGCTTACTGATGTATTTTGTGGTTGCACCGCCTTGCGTTATGCTTCAGAGCGCGATGACAAACTGGCTGACCAATATGTCAAACAGCAGCGGCATATTACTGGGGGCCGTAATTGGCGCTATGCTTGCATTTGACCTGGGCGGCCCGGTGAATAAGGTTGCGTACATGTTCGGCGTGGGGCTGCTTGCAGAAGGTGTATATGGCCCGCAGGCAGCAAGTATGGCATCCGGTATGGTGCCATCCCTGGCGATGGCACTGGCAACTGTCCTGAACAAAAATCTCTATACTCCGGCAGAAAGGGAGAGTGGAAAGACAGCATGGCTTTTAGGCGCATCATTTATAGCAGAAGGGGCAATTCCGTTTGCCGGTGCGGATCCGCTTAGGGTTATCCCCTCTCTGATGGTCGGTTCTGCAGTGGCAGGGGGCATGGCAATGGCATTCAACCTTACATTGCAGGCGCCCCATGGCGGTATCTTTGTAATGGGGCTTGTGAATAAACCGTTCTTATTCCTGCTCTGCACAGCGGTCGGCATGGTTATATCGGCGCTTATGGTCAATTTCTTAAAAGGAATGAAGGTTAAGAAAAACAAAAAATAAGAAGGGAAAATTTTATGACATCAAAAGAAAGAGTATTATGTGCGGTGAATCATAAGCCTGTGGACAGGATCCCCCTGGATTTAGGGGGGACTGCCTGCAGCATGGTAGACAAGGCTTACTTTAAGGTTAAGGATTTTTTGGGGATAGAAGGAGAGATTGAGCCGTACAGAAAGGGATCCAATGTATGTTATTATGACGAACGGATTCTGGATAGATTTGATATTGATATCCGGAGAGTTTTTGCAAAGCAGTCGGAGGAATATCCCAAATATCACGATGACGGTACTTTTTCCAATGAATGGGGACTTGTTCAGAGAGACACCGGTTTATATGTGGAGACCGTAAAAAACCCGCTGGAAGATGCAGAACTGGAAGATTTGGATACCTATCCATGGCCACAGCCGGAAGAGATGCTGGATGTAACAGGAATGAAGGAGAGGGCAAAGAAGCTGCATGAGGAGAACGAATATGCAATATCTCTTCGAATGCCCTGCAACGGTATATTTGAAATCGCCTGTTGGCTGAGAGGGATGGAAAATTTCATGGTAGATACGATAACAGATCCCGAATTTGCCCATGCCCTGATAGAAAAGATATTAAAAGTCCAGATAGAGATGTATGGATATCTGCTGGATCAAGTTGGGGAATATATTGATATTGTAGAGTCAGGAGACGATTACGGAAGCCAGCAAAGCCTACTGATATCACCGGATGCATACAGGGAGTTTATCTTCCCGGCCAGAAAAAAGCTGAACAAGGCAATCAGGCAGAAGGCGCCGCAGGCCAAGATTTATCTGCACAGCTGCGGAGCTATTGCTGATATTATAGAAGATTTGATCGACTGCGGTGTTGATATACTAAATCCCGTTCAAACCTCTGCTGTAGGAATGGATCCGGTTACCTTAAAAGATAAATTTGGAGACAGGATTTGTTTCCACGGAGCAGTAGATACACAAAAAGCTATGACAGGTTCGATTGAACAGGTAGAGGATGAAGTGAAAAGACTGATTGATATATTGGGCAGGGACGGAGGATTTATACTGAGTTCATGTAACCATATCCAATCAGACATACCGCCGGAGAATGTGGCCAGAATGTTCGAGTTTGCAGCGGAATACTCAAGTTACTATTCACGGGGCCGTGCATAGTAATATGCTCAAAGCAGTAATTAAGTAAATATATGCTTTAAGATAAGGATTGAATTAGAAGGTTCCGAATTGTATAATAAGTGGAAAGCGATAAGCAGGCTATTTGCAGGAGGTGGAGCTGAATGCTGCTCAGAAAAAGGCATCAGGAGATATTAAGGCTGTTGGAAAATAGAAAAAGTGTGACTCTCCAGGAACTGATGGAAGAGTTTTCAGCATCTGAATCTACGATCAGGCGGGATCTCACTGCCCTGCACAAAGAGGGGAAGCTGGTTAAAGTCTTTGGGGGTGCCGTATTGGCTGGGGATACGTTCCATACAAAGGACGAGAAGGTTTCCAACAGAGAAGAGATTAACCGGACTGAGAAAATCAAGATTGCCAGGTATGCCGCCTCTATGATAAAAAAAGATGATTTTGTTTATTTGGATGCGGGTACAACTACCGGGTACATGATAGACTATATCCAGGAGAGGAGTGCTACGTATGTAACCAACGGAGTCTCCCATGCACGGCGGCTTGCGGCCATGGGGTTTAAAACCATGATTATAGGCGGTGAACTGAAAGAGTCTACGGAAGCGGTTGTTGGCGGGGAAGCCTTGAACAGCCTGGAGAAGTTTCATTTTACAATTGGTTTTTTTGGGGCAAACGGGATCACGAAAAAGAACGGATACACCACCCCTGATGTTAGTGAGGCGCTGGTTAAGCAAAAAGCGATGGAAAAGTCACAGAAGAAATATATGCTGTGCGATGCGGCCAAATTTGGCAATGTATGTTCGGTTACATTTGGAGAGTTCTCAAGTGCCATTATATTGACCAACTATGTTCCCAAAAATATATATGAAAATTCCAGTAATCTTATTGCTATTCGCTAAAAGGCTGTATGAGGATTCATTATATCTTTTATTACTCCGGAAAAGGCGTGGTAATGATATAATTTTATAAATAATGAATAATAAAGCAAAATTCATCTAAAATAGGATAAAGTCCGTATAATTGTGTAAAAGTAAAAAGGCCATATAACAGTCCTTTTACGGTACAATGTTTTTAACGACAAAAACATACCCAGGAGGACTTTTACATGACCCAAGTACATTTTACACTGAAAAGCGAAGAGATTCAAAGCATTATTGAATATTCTGTAAAGGATGACGTTTCTAAAAATATTTTAACAACGGTATTTAATCAACTAATGGAAAATCAACGAACAGAATATATTCAAGCAAAAGAATATGAACGAACAGAAAACCGACAAAGTCAACGAAATGGCTATTATGAGCGCAGCTTTACGACACGTGTAGGCACGCTAGAATTAAAAGTACCCAGAACACGTGATGGCCATTTTTCACCCACAGTGTTTGAACGTTATCAACGAAACGAAAAAGCCCTCATGGCTTCAATGTTGGAAATGTATGTATCAGGCGTTTCAACTCGTAAAGTATCAAAAATTGTGGAAGAACTTTGTGGTAAATCCGTCTCTAAGTCCTTCGTTTCTAGCTTAACAGAACAGCTAGAACCTATGGTTAACGAGTGGCAGAATCGTTTATTATCAGAAAAAAATTATCCTTACTTAATGACCGATGTACTCTATATAAAAGTACGAGAAGAAAATCGAGTACTCTCAAAAAGCTGTCATATAGCGATTGGAATAACCAAAGATGGCGACCGTGAAATTATCGGCTTCATGATTCAAAGTGGCGAAAGCGAAGAGACCTGGACAACATTTTTTGAATACCTAAAAGAACGCGGTTTACAAGGTACGGAACTCGTTATTTCTGATGCGCACAAAGGATTAGTCTCTGCCATTAGAAAATCCTTCACCAACGTAAGTTGGCAAAGATGCCAAGTTCACTTCCTAAGAAATATCTTTACCACCATTCCTAAAAAAAATTCAAAATCTTTCAGAGAAGCTGTTAAAGGAATTTTTAAGTTCACAGATATTAACTTAGCGCGTGAGGCTAAAAATCGATTGATTCATGATTATATCGATCAACCAAAATATTCAAAAGCTTGCGCATCATTGGATGATGGATTCGAAGACGCCTTTCAATATACCGTACAAGGAAATTCCCACAATCGACTAAAGAGTACCAATCTAATTGAACGACTGAATCAAGAAGTACGCAGAAGAGAAAAGATTATTCGCATCTTCCCCAATCAAACATCAGCCAATCGCTTAATTGGAGCCGTTCTTATGGACCTACATGATGAATGGATTTATTCTTCAAGAAAATACATCAATTTTGATAAGTAGAAATGGTAAAAACATTGTATAGCATTTTACACAGGAGTCTGGACTTGACTTAAAATAGATAATAAACAGGTTTGGGACGTAGTAAAGTTCAACTTTACTACGTCCCAAATTTATAGTAATATGTATACATATATTGAAAAATAAAGATATATTGATATTGTCCGATTGGAGGATTTGATGAATAATAAGCTTGAATTGATAGCACCTTGCCATTTTGGCCTTGAGGCGGTTCTGAAGAGAGAAATTCAGGATCTGGGGTATGAGATTGCACAGGTGGAAGACGGAAGAGTAACTTTTTATGGTGATGAGAAGGCGATCTGCAGGGCGAATATATTTTTGCGTACAGCGGAACGTATTTTGTTGAAAGTGGGGTATTTCAAGGCAGAGACATTTGACGAATTGTTTGAGAATACAAAAGCGATTCCATGGGAGACATTAATTCCGAAGGATGGGAAGTTCTGGGTGGCTAAGGCGGCCTCTGTCAAGAGCAAGCTTTTCAGCCCGTCCGATATACAGTCCATTATGAAAAAAGCCATGGTAGAGCGGATGAAAGTGCATTACCATATGAAATGGTTTGAGGAGAACGGCGCGTCATACCCAATCCGTGTTTTTTTAATGAAGGATATGGTAACGGTGGGGATCGATACATCGGGCGTATCCCTTCATAAGAGAGGATACCGTCAGCTGTCCAGCAAAGCTCCTATCACAGAAACACTGGCGGCCGCATTAATAATGCTGACCCCTTGGAGCAGGGAACGGATTCTGGTGGATCCATTCTGTGGCAGCGGCACGTTTCCTATAGAAGCTGCTATGATGGCTGCAAATATTGCGCCGGGCATGAACCGGTCGTTTCTCGCGGAGGACTGGACAAACCTGATATCCCGTCATGCCTGGTATGAGGCCGTCGATGAGGCGAATGATTTGATTGAGGATGACGTGGAAGTTGATATTCAGGGGTATGACTTAGATGCAGACGTGGTGAAGGCGGCAAGACAGAATGCGCAGGATGCCGGAGTGGATCATATGATTCATTTCCAGCAGCGTGATGTCAGGGATTTGAGGCATCCTAAGAAATACGGATTTATCATTACCAACCCCCCATATGGAGAAAGACTGGAAGAAAAACAGGCATTAGCATCCCTGTACAGCGAATTTGGCGAGAGCTTCTGGAATCTGGACAGTTGGTCAGCCTATATGATCACCAGCTATGAGGATGCGGAGCGGTATTTTGGACGTACGGCGGATAAGAACCGCAAGATTTACAACGGAATGATCAAGACATATTTTTATCAGTTTTTGGGGCCAAAGCCGCCAAAACCAAAAGAATAGAGGAATACGGTTATGGATAAAAGAATCATTTTCGCAACAGGCAATGAGCATAAGATGGAAGAGATCCGAATGATCCTGGATGATATTGGGATTCCAGTATACTCCATGAAAGAAGCAGGGATAGATATTGATATCGTGGAGGACGGGACAACTTTTGAAGAAAATGCGATGATTAAGGCGAAAGCAATTTCGGAGCTGTTACCGCATGATGTGATCCTCGCAGATGACTCCGGACTGGAGATTGATTATCTGGACAAGGCGCCGGGGATTTATTCGGCAAGGTATGCCGGAGTTGACACTTCCTACGACATCAAAAACCAGATGCTTCTGGATCAGCTGGAGCATGTGCCTGATGAGCAGCGCACAGCGCGATTTGTATGTGCCATAGCGGCTGTCTTTCCGGATGGGACTGCAGAAACTGTCAGGGGGACTATAGAAGGCGTCATCGGGCATGAAATCATAGGGGACAATGGTTTTGGCTATGACCCTATCTTTTACGTACCCGAATATGGCTGTACGACAGCGCAGATGGAGCCGGAGAAGAAGAATGAGCTCAGCCACAGAGGGAACGCTCTGCGGGCGATGCGCGAGATTATGAAAAAGAAGTATAGTGAAAAGACATCTTGAAATGTATGGCATTAACAGCAGGGACGCAGTCCTAGGGACAGACATATCCGTGAGTCGTCCCGCTGCATGTCCTGCAGGCACGTATTCAGCAGAGCTGTAAATATTATGATAAAAACTCTGATTATCTCAAAAAAGCCCGGAAATACGGGCATTTCACGGGATATGAGAACTGAATTTACTACTCATTTACTACATTCGGATTGAGCCTTGACACGCTGCTTTCTCCCGTGAAGTACCCCCTACCCAAATAGGACACATCAAAAATTGAATACGACACCGCAAGAAGCGGCGTTCTCTTTTCCCTGCGGGGAAATAAGGGACGCTGCTTTTTTTGCGCCTAAAACCAGAAAGGAGGCGACCGCCTATGTACTTCACATCCGGCGACGACCGGGCCTTTGAACAGCTCATGCAGGAGAGGCCGGGCGCAGACCACTTTGACAACGGCGAGGCCGGAGCGCCGGAGGATTGCGGCACCTGCCGCTTTTACCGCCCGTACTGGAAGTATCAGTTTTGCGTCTACGCAGAATGTCCCTACCAGCCGGGCAAGCTCACCGCCCTTGACGGCGCGGCGAAATTTCAAGTGAAAGGAGTTGACGACGAAATGGCAGTTTTTCGCGTGGAGAAAAACCGGGGCTACACGGTCATGTCGAACCACCACCTGCGGAACAAAGACCTATCCCTAAAGGCCAAGGGCCTGCTGTCGCAAATGCTGTCCTTGCCGGAGGACTGGGACTTTACCCTAAAGGGCCTATCCCTTATCAACCGGGAACAGATCGACGCTATCCGGGCGGCTGTCTGGGAGCTGGAACAGGCCGGGTATATCGTCCGTTCCCGTGAGCGCGACGGGCAGGGGCGGCTTCGCGGCGCGGACTATCTTATTTACGAGCAGCCCCAGCCAGTGCCGGATTCCCCTACGTTGGAAAATCCAATGTTGGAAAAACCAACACAGGAAAAGCCTACGCAGGGAAAACCAATGCAATTAAATAAAGATAGACAAATAAAAGAACCATTAACTACGGATGGATTAAATACCGATTCCATTCCTATCCTTTCCCCTCCCTCTCCTTTAGAGGACGGGGCGGCAGAGCCGCCGGAACGGAATGGAAAGGAAGCGGCGACACAGAGCGCCGTAGCGATTTATCGGGAAATCATCATGGACAATATCGAGTATTCCCATCTGGTACAGAACACCCGGCTTGACCGGGAGCTGTTGGACGAGATCGTGGACTTGCTTGTGGAAACCGTATGCAGCGCCAGAAAGACCATCCGCGTTGCCGGGGACGATTACCCCGCCGAGCTGGTAAAGGCCAAGCTGATGAAGCTGAACAGTTCCCATATCGAGTTTGTCTTTGACTGTATCAGCAAGAACACTACGGAAATCCGCAACATCAAGAAGTACCTGCTGGCGGCGCTGTTCAATGCGCCAAGCACAATCAGCGGTTACTATACGGCGCTGGTGGCCCACGATATGAACACCGGCAAAATCTGAAAGGAGGACGGCCCTATGAAACAGGGTGCATTGATTTTTGACGAACAGACAGACCGCTACGACATCCGCTTTGATTTGGCGGACTACTACGGCGGCCTGCACTGTGGGGAAACCTTTGACGTGATGGTGGGCGGCAGGTGGAGGCCGACCCGCATTGAAATGGCGGAGAAATGGTATCTTGTCGGCATACGCGCCGACGACCTCTCCGGCCTGCGGGTACGGATTTAAGCCGCGCCGCCTGCCTGCTTGACTTCCAAAGGAGGGATGGCAGTTGCAGGAAGAAGTCGATCAGAAAACCATAGCGTTAGCAATCAAGACCGGCAAGCTCACCGGCCAAGCGCTGCAAGCGGCCATGAAGAAGTATCTGGAAGCCCGGAAAAAGGGCAAGGCCAGACTTCCCCACGGCCAGCAGAGCTTGCGGAAGCTCAAACGGGACGGTTCCGCGCTGTCCAATATCGAAATCACCGAGGCCAACATCGGCCTGTTTAAGCCCTGCGCCAAGAAATACGACCTTGATTTTAGCCTGCGGAAAGACAATACCACCCATCCGCCCCGCTATATCGTGATTTTTAAGACCAAGCAGGCGGACAATCTGGAACAGGCGTTCAAGGAGTTCACAGCCAAGAAGCTAAACCGGGAGGAACGGCCCTCCATCCGAAAGACCCTATCCGCCATGAAACAAAAGGCTGCGGCCAAAGAGAAACAGCGGGCCAAGGAGAAAGTCAAGGAAAGGGGGCTGTCGCTGTGAAGCCAGAAGTAAAAAAACTGATAATTGCCAACCTGCCCTATCTCCTGTTTGTCTATCTGTTCGGCAAGCTGGGGCAGGCATACCGGCTGGCGTCCGGGGCGGATATTTCGGAAAAGCTGCTGCACTTCCTCGACGGGTTTTCAGCGGCCTTTGAGAGCGCCGCCCCCAGCTTCCACGGCTTTGACCTGCTAATCGGCGTGACCGGTGCGGCGCTGCTGCGGCTGATGGTGTACCTGAAAGGCAAGAACGCCAAGAAATACCGGCGCGGGGTAGAGTATGGCAGCGCCCGTTGGGGCGGCCCCAAAGATATAGCCCCGTACATCGACCCCGTGTTTGATAACAATATCCTGCTGACACAGACGGAACGCCTCACCATGAACAACCGGCCCAAAGACCCCAAGACGGCCAGAAACAAAAACGTGCTGGTGATCGGCGGCTCCGGCAGCGGCAAGACGCGATTTTTTGTGAAGCCCAGTGCGCCCGTAAGGGCGGTATAAATCCTACCTTGAGCAAGTAGTAGGTAAAAGTATCAAGCGGCATTGTGCCGCAACCTATCATTCCCCGTCTTACCCCAAAAGGGAAACCGGAGGGCGACCATAGCATGACGGAGGACACGGGGCGCTGAAGCCTCAGAAGCGCCGGCGTGACGGAATGAAAATCCACGTATGAGGATGGAAGCTAGACTGCTTGAATGACAGCCTGAAATCGGGACCAAGAGCGTACCCCTGACGTAGAGAGGTTGTACTCGTCAGTGTTCCTGACAGTCGCATTGTTTGGCTATGCGGCTGCTGATACTCGGAGCAGGTTCAGCCACGGGAAAGTGGAAAAAGGCGAACGTCACATACCGACAACGTGGAACGCTTGTTTATACCGTACTAAACGGGGATTGCCTAAAGTGAAATGCCGAAAGGCTATGAAAACGCTGAAATGCGGGGTTCTGAATATTCACCATGGCAACAGAGTTCCCATAGTAGTCTGCGGACGGGAAAGCCGTCTACATGGCAAAGGGGAACAGTGAATCATTTTCAAAACAGAAAGGATGGTGTGTGAGACACTATGAGAAATCCGATTCATGTCTTGAAAAGCCTTGAAGAAAAGGCAAGTGTAAGTAACTACAAATATGAAAGATTATATCGCAACCTATACAATCCAGAGTTCTATCTCCTTGCATATGCGAACATTGCGAAATCGCAGGGGAGCATGACGCAGGGGGTAGACGGGCAGACGCTGGACAACATGAGCCTGCCGAGAATTAACCGGATTATTGAATCCATACGCAACAGGACATATCAGCCAAAGCCTGCAAAAAGAAAGTACATTCCTAAAAAGAACGGGAAACTTCGCCCGTTGGGAATCACTTCTACTGATGATAAGTTAGTGCAGGAAGTGGTCAGAATGATTCTTGAAGCAATCTATGAGCCGACATTCAGCAACAATTCACACGGTTTCAGACCAAAAAGAAGCTGTCACACGGCACTTACGCAAGTGAAGAAAAACTTCACAGGTGTTACATGGATTGTCGAGGGAGACATTAAGGCGTGCTTTGATAACTTCGACCATCATGTGTTGGTTGAATTACTGCGGAAAAGGATTTCAGACGAGGCTTTTATCGGTCTAATCTGGAAGTTCCTGAAAGCCGGATATATGGAACAATGGCAGTACAACTGCACCTACTCCGGTGTTCCGCAGGGCAGCGGTATCAGTCCGATATGTGCAAACATCTACCTCAGCGAACTGGACAACTATATGCAGGAATACAAAGAAAAGTATGATTGCGAGCCAGAACGCAGAAGGACGACCAGAGAATACGAGCGGGCGTCCCGGAGATACAGAAAGGCACGTAAAGCGTTAATGGGCGCAGAAAAATCAACTCCTGAACTGGTAAAAGAATTTAAGGATTCCAGAAGGAAGAAGATGAATCAGCACTATTACAATCCGTTTGAGGAAGGCTTCAAGAAAATCCAGTACAACCGTTACGCCGATGATTTTGTAATCGGCGTTATCGGCTCCAAAAAGGACGCAGAAAAAATCAAGGAAGATGTAAAAATCTTTCTCCAAGAAAAACTGCATTTGGAAATGTCCGAGGAAAAGACGAAAGTCACCCATTCCAGTAAGCCGGTACGCTATCTGGGGTACGATTTCAAAGTAATCCATTCCAAGAACATGAAGCGTTGTAAAAACGGCGACATGAAACGGGTGTGGTATGGAAAAGTATTCCTGTATATGCCGAAAGAAAAATGGATTAAAAAAGCGATGGAACGGGGAGCGATACAGGTGAAACGCAACAATGACACAGGCAAAGAAATGTGGCGGCCTATGCCAAGGAAAGACCTGATGAACCGCAGCGACGCAGAGATTGTGTCTACTTTCAATTCCGAAATTCGAGGGTTATATAACTTCTATCGGATAGCAGAAAACGTAGGCGCATTGCACAAGTATTACTACATGGTGCGGTACAGCATGTTAAAAACTCTGGCAGGAAAGCACAGAACGAATGTCAGTGTTATTAAGAAGCGGCACATGGTAAACGGAGTACTGAGAATCCCATACGATACAACTAAGGGACGTAAATACTGCGAATTTTACCATGATGGATTCAGAAAGCACAGCGACGGCTATGACAATGTGGCAGACGTTATGCCGAGTTATAGGAAATATGACAGCAGGCACACGATAGTAAACCGCATAAAAGCCGGAGTATGCGAGATTTGCGGGGAACATGCAGACTATTTATGTATGCACCACGTAAGAACGCTGAAATCGCTGAAAGGCAGGGATATATTTGAGCAGAAAATGCTGAAAATGAGAAGAAAATCTCTGGCTCTCTGCCCTGACTGCTTTGAACTCTTACACGAAACCAAAGAATCAAGGTGATTCATGGAAAGCCGGATACGCTGAGAGGTGTACGTCCGGTTTGGGAGGCGGCTCCCTGAAACCTACTGATGAAAGTCAGCAAGGCGCAGGGTGCCTACCTCATACCTCATGCAGTGCGTGTCCAAGGACTATCCGACCTCTTTTGTTATCACTGACCCCAAAGGCGGCCTGATCGGGGAGGTGGGCCAGCTCCTTGTGCGAAGCGGCTACCGGGTGAAAGTGCTAAATACCATCAACTTTTCCAAGAGTATGCGGTATAACCCGTTCCGCTATATCCACAGCGAAAAGGACATCTTGAAGCTGGTAAACACGCTGATCTGCAACACCAAGGGGGAGGGCGAAAAGAGCGCCGAGGATTTTTGGGTGAAGTCGGAACGGCTTTTGTACTCCGCCCTCATTGGCTATATCTGGTATGAAGCGCCGGACGATGAAATGAATTTCACGACGCTGCTTGAAATGATTAACGCCAGTGAAGCCCGCGAGGACGACCCGGAATTTCAATCGCCGGTTGACCTGATGTTTGAACGGCTGGAAGAAAAAGACCCGGAACACTTTGCCGTGCGCCAATACCGTAAATTCCTGTTATCCGCCGGCAAGACCCGTTCCTCGATTCTGATTAGCTGCGGAGCCAGATTAGCGCCCTTCGACATCCGGGAAGTGCGGGAGCTGATGGAGGACGACGAGTTGGAGCTTGACACCATCGGGGATGAAAAAACGGCCCTGTTCCTCATTATGAGCGACACGGACACGACCTTTAATTTCATTCTGGCTATGGTGCAGAGCCAGCTTATCAACCTTTTGTGCGACCGGGCGGATGATAAATACGGCGGGCGGCTGCCCGTCCATGTACGGCTGATTTTGGACGAGTTCGCCAACAGTGTGACACGTTCTACGCCCAAAACGGTGGGAATAACCGACAAAAGCGTAGCCTAAAGTCACAAATAACTTAATAAATGTGGTTTTAGAGAACTGCATAACTGAAATCTCAAATGAAGGGGCAACGCCCGGAAGGGGATTCACTAATACTCCGAATAGCGTCAGCCGGATACAGACGGCTGGGGTTATCGAGCTCGGGGAAGTCGTGCGAAGCACACCCTAACGCCGGAAGGCGAGGAAAGATTCGTAGAGGTACGGGTTGTGTGTGACAGTGCGGGTGGGGTTGCCATATGGTTAGAATGACCAAAAAGGCGGTCTGACAAAGTTCCGAATGTACGGCTCTAAACGAATGGCTTGTAGAAATGCAAGTGTACCAGAGGTACGCAAGCGGGGCAAAGTAAAAGTTGTTAGTATGAAATGCCCTCTGCGCTTACAGGGCGCAGGTATCTTAAGGATTCTCCTTGAAGATAATGCTTGCAGGGCTAAAGGAACGACCTAAGTGGCAACAATCCTAAGTTATGTGGAACGTGGAAAGCAGCCAATACGGGAGCTGACTGTATCAGCGGCAAAGTACCGTATTTGTGTCGAAAAGGAAGAAGCACAGAAAGAACTTCTTCTACAATAAGCACATTAATGGTTGTGAGAGTAGAGGCACAGTACCTGTGAAGCCGTGATAATAAGCGGTGGAGGGATAGCCTCAAGCCGATACTAAGATTTTCTTTCATGTCTATATAGTAATCACCAAAAGGAGATTTTCATAGCTGTCGTGGTGCGACTAAGAAAAAATCATTCTCCGACAAGGAGCTGGTTACTATGGCAAAACGAATTGTAAATAGAGCAGAGCGGAATGCAGAAAGATATGACGCTAAAGAAACAGGCTATCAGTTATATGAAAACAGCCTGAACGCTAAGATATTTGACAGGCTCATGCCACTGATAGTGTCAGAGCAGAATATCATGCTTGCGTACCGCAACATCTGCAAAAGCGGGGGAAGCAAAACCCCCGGCACAGACGGGAAAACGATTGAAGCAATACAGTCACTTCCCATCGAAACGGTCATTAAAACTGTCAGAAACAAGTTGAACTATTATCAGCCCAAAAAGGTCAGACGGGTAGAAATCCCCAAAGATAACGGAAAGACCAGACCATTGGGGATTCCGAGTATCTGGGACAGACTGATACAGCAGTGTATCCTACAGATACTGGAGCCGATTTGTGAAGCGAAATTCCATGAGCGGAACAACGGTTTCAGACCATACAGGTCAACACAGAATGCAATCGCACAGTGTTATAAAATGGCACAGTTGCAAAATCTGCACTTTGTAGTTGACGTGGACATTGTTGGCTTCTTTGATAATATCGACCACGGTAAGCTCATTCGGCAGTTGTGGGGGATTGGAATACAGGACAGAAAGCTGATTATGATTATCAAACAGATGCTAAAGGCAGAAATCCTGTTCAATGACATAACCATTGAGCCAGAAACAGGTACTCCACAGGGGGGATTCTATCCCCACTTCTTGCAAATGTAGTATTGAATGAACTGGACTGGTGGATAGCCGGTCAGTGGGAAATGTTTAAAATCAGAGAGGGAAAAACAGGTTTAGAGTTTGACAAGACTGATAAAGAGGGAAACGTCCTTACAGTGGACAGAACGCAGAAGTGGAATAAGCTGAGAGCAAAAACCGGACTGAAAGAAATGTATATCGTAAGATATGCGGACGATTTTAAGTTGTTCTGCCGGGATTATGCAACAGCAAAGAAAGTAATGTGTGCCACAAAACTCTGGCTTGCAGAGAATCTTCATTTGCAGACCAGCGATGAAAAATCGGGAATCACAAACCTGCAAAAGAATTATACGACTTTTCTTGGAATTAAGTTTAAAGTCGTGCCAAAAGGCAGTAAGTGGATAATACGCTCCCACATAGCAGACAAGAGCAAAGTTAAGGTCATTAAAAAACTGAGCGACGTTTGGAAAGATATAAAAAACCCGAGCAAGCAAAGCGAGATTGACCGCAATATCAGCCTTTATAATGCTATGGTCATGGGAATGCACAATTACTACTGTATGGCAACGATGGTATCAGCAGACTTTGCGGAAATCTCTTATAAAGTCAACGGGAAAAGTAACGGCATGAATCATAACAACCGCAGTTTCCCCATTGAGCGGCAAGGAGAGATTACCAGCAAGTTCATACAGGAGAAGTATGGGAAATCAAAGCAGTTCCGATGGATAAAGGGAAGAATGATTATCCCGGCAGGATATGTGGCATATGAATATCCGAAATATAAAAGGCGTGAAGTCAACAAATATGCAAGGAAATATTCAGACATCGAAAACTGTATCAGTTACGAGGTCATGAAGTATATGATGGAAAACGCCCATCTCTATCCAACGTTGGAGATGGCAGACAACGCTCTGTCAAGATATATATCGCAAAGAGGGAAATGTGCGGTAACACACAATGCGCTGACAGTTTCAGACATGGTGTGCCAGCATATCAAACCTTGCAAGGGAGAGCGGAATGACACATACAAGAATTTAATTCTCTTGTCAAAAGAAGTGTCAAAACTGGTAGGTGCAACGAAAACTACAGTAATAGGTAAGATACTTGCAGACCTGCCATTGACCGAAGAAATGCAAAATAAAATCAATAAGTTCCGAAAACACAGGGAGCTGGAAGAAATACAATTCGAGAACTATATAGGCACTAAAAAGTAATCTTAGTCGGTGGAACGCCGTGTGATGGGAAACTATCACGCACGGTGTGGAGCGGGGGAAAAGCCCGAGGTGGAAACACCAGAGGCTTACCTATCGCTATTCGGCCAGATACCAAATTTTGACAAGCTGATTGCCACCATCCGAAGCCGGGAAATCTCGGCTTCTATCATTTTACAAAGCCAATCGCAGCTAAAGGCCATTTACAAGGACGCGGCGGAAATCATTTCCGACAACTGCGATTGTACGCTTTTCCTTAGTGGCAGAGGCAAGAACGCCAAGGAGATCGCGGACGTGCTGGGGAAAGAAACCATTGATAGCTACAACCAGAGCGAGAACCGGGGCGCGCAGACCTCCCATGGATTGAATTATCAGAAGTTAGGAAAGGAGTTGATGAGCCAGGACGAAATCGCAACGATGGACGGAGGCAAGTGTATTTTGCAGGTACGCGGCGTGAGGCCGTTTTTCTCGGAGAAGTACGACATTACCCGCCACCCCCGCTATAAGTACCTCTCGGACGCCGATAAAAAGAACACCTTTGACGTGGACAGATACTTGTCGTCCATGCGCCGCAAAAAGCGGCGTGTGGTATCGGAGGATGAAGCCTTTGAGCTTTACGACATTGACCTGTCGGACGAAGATTCCGCCGACCAGTAAGGCGGCTGGCAAAGAAAGGAGCCTGACCTATGAAACACTCGGACGAAATTACATTTGCGGATTGCTTCAAGTCGATAGAGAACGTCTATCGCGCCATTTTTTCTGTTGCCGTCATGTGCCGGTGGATAGCGGAACACAACACCGTCCCCACCGACGCGGAGGCCGTACAGATGGAAATGGAAATCAACCGGCAAGTGTGTGACGCATGGGCGGAAATCTATGTGACTGCCCTGCGGGAATGGCTGGGCGGCCAATAACTCCGGGCCGCCTGCGGATTGTGACGCTGTTGCCGGGAAATGACCGGCAGCTTTTTTTGAAACCAAACAACATCACAATCTGAATGTATGGAGGTAATTTATGGATTTTTTCAATTCTGCTGTTGACGTTTTACAGACTATCGTTGTGGGCCTCGGCGGTGCGCTTTGCGTGTGGGGAGGTGTCAATCTTTTGGAGGGGTACGGGCAGGACAACCCGGCCTCCAATGCTCATGTACGGTAAAGTATCACAAGAAAATTATGTCGAATTGACAGCCGCCTCCGCTATACCGAATAAGGAAATAAAGAGTCCTCAAATTTTGCGCTACTAAATGAAGACGAGCGGAAGTAATCTCCCGCTCGTCAGTAAACTTAACTATGCCATATCAATCCCGCTTCTTTCCCGCCACCGGCACTAAGAACAGCGCGGGCAACAGCAGGAAAGCGGTACAGACCAGCCCCCAGGGTATGGACACCTGCTGGGCTACCAGCCCCACAATAGGCCCGCCGATGATCTGCCCGAAAGAGTCCAGCTGTCCGCTGGTGGAAAAGACTGTGGCGCGCATTTTCTCATCCACATGGTCGTTCATCCAGGCGGCCAGCACAGGCTCCTTGATGGTGCGCATAAGCCCCGCCAGCAGGAACACCAACAACATGAACCAAAAGCTCCGCCCCACCGCGAAGAGAACCAGGCACAGGATATACCCGGCGCTGGTGGACATGACCACACTGGTTCGGCTGACAGTCCCTTTTTTCTCCATGCGGGCGATGAGCAACTGAGAAGCCAGAATACCTAAGCCGTTGCCGATAAGACTGATAACACCGAACCAAGTGACGCTGTTCAGCGGCCCGATAACGGGTATTACCGTGTCATCCAGAAAATGAGCGGTGGAGAGCCGGTCAAAGCCTTCACTGGCAAGTCCCCCGCATAGTGTGATTGCTAAGAGCGCCAGCAACACAGGTGCGCCTTTCACAAAGCCCAGGTTGAGCTTGAACAGGCAGACAAAGTCTTTAAGCAAGCCCTGCCGTTCCTCAATAGCAGGGGAGAAGTTGGTTTCTGGCATGATGCGAACCATCACCAGCCCCAACAACAAGCACAAACTGCCCCCCAAGATGACAGGCATTTGCAGGTTTATGTTTCCCAGCAGTGTGCCCAGCACCACGCCCAGAACGCCGCCGATTTGCCCCATTTGACTGCCCCGCAGGAACACCTTGTCTATGGGTTTGTCCTCTTCCTCCGAGGCAATCCACGCCTCCAGAGCGCCGGTGATGAAGGTATCACCGCAACCCCAGACAACCTGGGCCAGCAGAACCGGCGCGAACCACGGTAGCGCACCCTCCATCAGAAAGCCCAGGCCGTAGAGGAACATTCCAATCAGCACCGAGCGCCGACGGCTATACAAATCCGCCACCACACCGGTGGGTATCTCGAACAGAAAGCAGGAGGTCTCCAGAACCGTCCCTACCAGGACAAGCTGGAAAGCATCCAGCTGCACCACCTCCAGGTGGTACACGATGGAAAGCACTGTGGACATAGAAACCGCCAGGGAACAGACAAATCGGAACAGCAGGTAGACAGAATATGCCTTTGAATTTTTAGCAAACATGAAGTTACATTCTCCTAGTATAATAATGGTGTAGTCAAGAACGACTACTGGTTAATAGTTACAAAGTCCAATCTAATAAATCTATATAGATATAACGGAAGGAGGAGTTCCCCCTCCATCAGAAGTTATAGGACATATTTACCGTGTCTGAGGTTTCCTTAATGCACCAGACAAAATATAGAGGTATAATCACTGAAGGCAGGATCATTGACGTTTCCTCCTTGGGAGCCGGCCTTCTGGGATATTTCGCAATAGCCAGCAATGAACGCTTGCATTGCGCAAGACGTTACATTATCTTCTGAAACATATGCCGGATCTTGTCTAAACGGCTGTTCGGGCGGCGTGGCTGAAATACAGGCTCGCCGGAAGTTTCCTGATACCCTTTTAATTCTGTAATGCAGACACTTCTTCCATTTGTATAAAAATTCAGATCATTCCTATATTCACCGATACAACGGGCAGGGATTTCACCCTTAAAAATAACTTCATCTTTTTCAAGTCTGGTTGATTCAATGATTGCGCAATACTTTGGTGCATCATTATAAGCCCGTGAAAGATATTCCTGCGGTGCAAAAAGGGTAAAGGAAAGGTATGGTTCCAACAGTTGTGTCCCTGCTTTTTTCAATGCCTGCTCCAACACGACAGGCGCAAGAAAACGAAAATCAGCGGGGGTGCTGACCGGGCTGTAATAAACTCCATAATCAAAACAAATTTGGCAGTCTGTCACTCCCCAGCCATATAAGCCCTGCTCCATTCCATAACGCACACCCTCCATGACGGCATTTTGAAAACTTTGGTTTAAATAGCCGAGAGATACCTCGCTTTTATATTGTGTTCCGCTTCCAACAGGAAGCGGTGTTACAGTCAAACCAATAGATGCCCAAAACGGATTCGGCGGCACTTCAATATGAATCGTGCAGCTCGCTTTTTTTTGCGGTCTTTCCAGATAAATAACCGAAGGCTCTTTCATAGCCACGCCCACATGATATTTTTCTTCTAATAGCGAACAAATAACTTCTAACTGTACTTTTCCCAAAAAAGATAACATAATCTCATGGGTAACAGTATCAATGTCAAAATGCAAAAGAGGGTCTGTATCAGCAATCTCTGCGAGGGCATTTAACAGGGCTTCCCTTTGCTCCGGCTTTTGCGGCTCTACCGTTGTCCGAAGTAATGGCATGGGATTATCAATCCGTGTTTTGTGAGGCAGGAGTTTTTCATTTCCCAGGATATCGTTCAGTTTCAAAGTATCATCAGCTAAAATAACAATTTCTCCCGGACAGGCATGGTCAGCCGGGACGATTTCACCATTTGACGGAATACACATTTCTGTAATCTTTATTTTTTCCTTTTTTGACAGCAGCAGGGTATCCCGTAAATGGAGCGTCCCATGATACAGGCGTAAATAAGAAAGCCGTTTTTTCCGCTCTGTATACTCAACCTTAAAAACATATCCACATAATTCAGACTGAATATCGTCCGTTTCTGTAATGAAAGTTTCTATAATCGCTTCAATCAGTTTTTCTGTTCCTAAATTGTCTTTTGCACTCCCATGATAAACAGGAAACAAAGAGCAGCATCTGGTTCTTTTGCACTTTTCATATTGTAATTCCTGTATATCCAAAGAATCCTCTGCAACATATCGTTCTAATAGTTCATCGCTTCCGGAAATAATCATATCCCATTTGTCTAAATCAGAAATATCGGTCATGGTTATCTTTGGCGACAGGGAAACCTCCTGCATGACAATCATATCACTGGTAAGTTTATCTTTAATGCTTTGGTAAACACACTGCAGGTCGATCCCATTTTGGTCTATCTTATTTATAAAGATAATTGTCGGAATGTCCATTTTCTGAAGCGCATGGAATAATATACGGGTTTGTGCCTGTACGCCGTCTTTTGCTGAAATGACTAAAACAGCTCCGTCAAGGACAGATAAAGAGCGGTATGCTTCGGTTAAAAAATCCATATGACCGGGAGTGTCCACGATATTGATTTTATAATCATTCCAATAAAAAGAAGTAACCGCTGTCTGAATGGTAATTCCCCGTTGCCGTTCCAAAATCATAGTGTCTGTTCTTGTGGTCCCTTTATCCACGTTTCCCTGTTCCGCAATCGCTCCACTGGTGTATAGCAGACTTTCTGTCAATGTAGTTTTTCCTGCGTCTACATGGGCCAGAATGCCGATATTGATTATTTTCATGTGATTGTCCTCCCTTTACAGCCCCAAAGGGCATAAAAATCCCCAGCAGTAAAATACTTTTACCACTGGGGATTCTAATTTGCGGACATACACATATACAGCATACACCTATTTGTGATTGCTGTTTTTTGAATATGTCAAAATTGATAAGGCAAAAGTATTCTTAAATTGGGTACAAAAAACCAAGCCCCCACAAAAGGAGCTATCATAATTCTTTGTTCCCACTATTTGATTATAGTTTTATTTAAGAATACCTTGCCGCATATTTTTTACTCCTTTTCTGGAATGAAGCTATTATATCACATCAGTTTTAGGAAAGCAAGTACTTAAAAGAAATTTTTCTTCCCCTTATATGTAACAATCATACCGGCTTCCTGGTGTTCAGAATGGTTTCTGCTGTCTGCTGTGGTGTTTGATTGGAATTGTCCAGCCAAAAGCCGATCCGTGGTGTTGTCTGCATAAATGTATCGTATATTGATAAAATCAGCATCAGAGAGGAGGAACCATTTTGAACCAGAAACAGACGGATATTACAACAGGAAAGCAAATACGTCATCTGCGAACACAATCGGGAATGACACAGGAAGAACTGGCTGGGGAATTGAATGTTACCCGGCAGGCGCTATCGAATTGGGAGAGAGATGTTAATGAACCCGATTTAAATACGTTGAAAAAAATTTGTTTTCTTTTTGGAGTCCACATGGACGATTTTGCGAAGGAGGTAATAACAAAAATGGAAACATGTGAAAAAAAAGAGAAACGACAATTTAATAAGTATGATATGGCAATTGGACTTTTTTATGGTGTCGGGATATTTCTTGGCATTGGTATTTTCTTTGTTGGCGGTTTTATGACAATGTCGGGTGCAGGGTGGGGAGCATCACTATTTGGCGGTGGCTGTTTTTCTCTTGTATTTGGCTTGATATGCCATGCAGTTATTACATTGAGAAGAAATGACAAATGATGACATATCCTGCTTTCTAGACTTTTCGGTCATATCGCGTAAAAAAGCCGCTGCTTTTGGCTTTCCAATAGCGGCGGCAAAGGGAAATATCCTTTGAATACCTTACAGAAGAAAAGTTTTGCAGCATTATAAAAATAAAAGCCTATACCATTTTGGAAAGAAAAGATACATAATAGTCAAGACGGCAACAATCAGAAGTTATGGAGGGTAACAATGGAATATAGTAAGGAAGATTTAATGGAAGCAAAAAGGCAAATTTTGGGAGTGGGAGAGAACATGGGAACAGAGGAAAGTAAAAAAATCTGGGAGAAAAACGCACAATTTTGGGATAATGCAATGGGTGACAAATCTAATGAATTTCACAGAGAGGTAGTGCGTCCCAAAGTAACGGAACTTCTATCTCCTAATCCTGCGGATTACATTTTGGATATTGCGTGTGGCAATGGAAATTATTCTTCGTATCTTGCACAAAGAGGCGCTTCGATTGTCGCTTTTGATTACAGCAAAAAAATGATAGAATTGGCTAAAAGACGGCAATCACAATATGCAAAACAAATTGAATTTTGTGTAGCGGATGCGACCAATAGAGAAAGTATATTAGAATTAAAAAGAAATCGAGCCTTTACGAAAGCAGTTTCTAATATGGCAATTATGGATATTACGGATATTGAACCACTTCTTATGGCTGTTTATGAACTGTTGGAGGAAAGCGGAATTTTTGTCTTTGCAACGCAACACCCTTGTTTTATCACGTTGACTGAAAAATATATGACACCGCACAGTTACTATGGTATAGCGATTGAAGGGCAACCGGAGGAGCAGATTTATTATCATCGTTCCATACAAGATATTTTTAACCTTTGTTTTAGAGCTGGATTTGTCATTGATGGATTTTATGAAGAATGTTTCAAAAACAACAAAGAAATTCCTATGGTAATGATAGTAAGGCTTAAAAAGGTAAAACGTGATAGCTTAAAATAAATTCAAGTTTGCCGGATAAATAGCAAACCTGGCCGAGCCAGTCAACGGTCAAGATGAACGGGCTTCGCCCGCCGTTGACAGCCCCGCCCGGTTTTGCAGTTAGGCAGTCAAGGAGCGACAGCCTAAAGTGCTGCCGCCCCTTACTATCATAAAAAGCAACTACTAACCAGCCACAGCCCTTTTGGGAGGAAAGGGGGATTTTCCATGACCTGTACAGAAGAATATCGGGAACATATCGAGTACACTTTCCATGCCTTTTGCAAAGTCGTTATCCGAAATGCAACGATCAACGCAGCGAGGACACGGAGCAGGAAGCACAAAAGAGAAATATCCCTTGAATACCTCACAGACGAAAAGCACTACCCTTTAGGCACGACAGATGAATATTTCCAAGCCCCGGAGCCGGACGAGGAATACATACTTACCCTTTGCGGCGATACGGTCATTTTCAGCAGCGGCTTACTTGCGGAAGCCCTGTCACGGCTGGACGAACGGGAGCGGGAAATGATTTACCTGTCCTTTTTCAAGCGTATTCCACAGCACGAAATTGGCAGACAGTACGGGCGCAGCCGCAGCACAGCGGGCTACCATATCCGAAAAGTCCTACGGCAGCTCCAAGCGGAAATGGAGGGAATGGCATATGAGAAATAATAGGCTTCTCCCCTATGAAACAATCGTCCAAGCCACCAGCGGGGAGCCGGAAGCGGTGGGAACTGTATTGCAGTATTACCGCCGCCGCATACAATGTGCCGCCCGTGTGAATGGACGGGTAGACCAAGATACAGAGGACTACATCACCCAGACGCTTCTCACAGCTATTTTCAAGTTCCGCTTTGGGAGATAGCCCTACCGCCTACAACTGAATAACCGCCGCTTCGCCGGCAACCAGAAAGCAGTAAATCTATTCAACAGATTTGCTGCTTTTTTTCGTTCCTGTTTGGCATTTTTGAAAATCCCCAGTATGAAAAAACAAAAGGGAAAATTGCCGCCGCAGTTGGCAAAATCCCTTACTTATCCGTGGAGGGTATCAAAGAAAAAAATACTGCCATTGTCCGCCTTTTTCGGCTTGCGTGGTGTTGTAGGGAATAAGGGGAAATTCTAAAAATCTCCGTCCATTTTGCTTTGCGTGGTGTTGTAGGTAGTGAAAGGAAAATTTTCAAGATATGCCGGAATAGCGGGTAGCAAAGCCCTTTTGAAACGTCTTGTTAGCGGAAAGTACGGAAGCCGGGGAACGCCGGAGTTTTTCAGAGCAAGATTCTACCGCAGTACCAAAATTCGCTTATCGCTCATTTTGCCCCTGCGGGAATCTTGTTGGGGAGTGCCTTCCCCAAACCCTGCTTATGCGGCTTACGCCGCTGGAAAATCCCTCAAAATAATTTTTCGGATTTTTCAAAAACAGTTCCGCTTTACACCCTGTTTTTCTCCTATTAGTGAGAGGACACCACGCACAGCCGAAGGAGGTTTTACCATGCGAAAACGATATAACACGCCGCACCGCAGCCGGGTAGTCAAGACACGCATGACCGAGGAAGAATACGCCGAGTTTGCGGAAAGGCTTTCTGCTTACAACATGAGCCAAGCCGAGTTTATCCGGCAAGCCATAACCGGGGCAGCCATACGCCCCATCATAACCGTTTCCCCCGTCAATGACGAGTTGCTTGCCGCTGTCGGGAAGCTGACCGCCGAATACGGCAGGATCGGCGGCAACTTAAACCAGATAGCCCGGACGCTGAACGAGTGGCACAGCCCCTACCCGCAGCTTGCCGGGGAGGTACGGGCGGCGGTTTCCGACCTTGCTGCCCTAAAGTTTGAAGTCTTGCAGAAAGTGGGTGACGCTGTTGGCAACATTCAAACATATCAGCTCTAAAAATGCGGACTATGGCGCAGCGGAAGCCTATCTCACATTTGAGCATGACGAGTTTACCATGAAGCCCACCCTTGATGAAAACGGGCGGCTGATACCGAGGGAGGATTACCGCATTTCTTCCCTCAACTGTGGGGGCGAGGATTTCGCTGTTGCCTGTATGCGGGCTAATCTCCGCTATGAGAAAAACCAAAAACGGGAAGATGTGAAAAGCCACCACTATATCATCAGCTTTGACCCACGGGACGGGACAGACAACGGCTTGACCGTAGACCGGGCGCAGGAGCTGGGCGAGCAGTTCTGTAAAGAGCATTTCCCCGGACACCAAGCCTTAGTCTGCACCCACCCGGACGGGCATAACCACAGCGGCAATATCCATGTGCATATCGTCATCAACTCCCTGCGGATTTATGAAGTCCCGCTTCTGCCCTACATGGACAGACCAGCCGACACACGGGAGGGCTGCAAGCACCGCTGCACCAACGCCGCTATGGAATATTTCAAGAGTGAAGTCATGGAGATGTGCCACCGGGAGGGGCTTTACCAAATCGACCTCCTAAGCGGCAGCAAGGAACGGATAACCGAACGGGAATACTGGGCGGCAAAGAAAGGACAGCTTGCCCTTGATAAAGAGAACGCTGTCAGAGAAGCCGCAGGACAGCCGACCAAGCCCACCAAGTTTGAAACGGACAAGGCGAAGCTGCGCCGGACGATACGGCAGGCACTTTCCCAAGCTGGCAGCTTTGACGAATTTTCTTCCCTTTTGCTGCGGGAGGGTGTGACCGTCAAGGAGAGCCGGGGGCGGCTTTCCTACCTCACGCCGGACAGGACAAAGCCTATCACAGCCCGGAAGCTGGGGGACGATTTTGACAAGGCTGCTGTCCTTGTCCTGCTTACGCAGAACGCCCACAGAGCCGCCGAACAGAGCAAAGCCATACTCGAATACCCTGCCGCGGTTAAAAAGCTGTCACAAGGGGAAAAAACCACAAAAACCACCCCGGCAGACAACACCTTGCAGCGCATGGTTGACCGGGAAGCCAAGCGAGCCGAGGGCAAGGGCGTGGGCTATGACCGCTGGGCGGCAAAGCACAACCTAAAGCAAATGGCAGCTACCGTTACCGCCTATCAGCAGTACGGCTTTTCTTCCCCGGAGGAACTGGACGAAGCCTGTTCTGCCGCCTATACCGCCATGCGGGAAAGCCTTACAGAGCTGAAGCAGATGGAAAAGACGCTGAACGGGAAAAAGGAGCTGCAACGGCAGGTGCTTGCCTATTCCAAGACCCGCCCTGTCCGGGACGGGCTGAAACAGCAGAAAAACGCCAAAGCAAAAGCAGCCTACCGTCAGAAGTACGAAAGCGACTTTATCATAGCAGACGCAGCCGCCCGCTATTTCAGGGAAAACGGCATTTCCAAGCTGCCGAGCTATAAAGCCCTGCAAGCAGAGATTGAAACCCTTATCCAAGAGAAAAACAGCGGCTACAACGATTACCGGGCAAAACGGGAGGAATACCGCCGCTTACAGACTGTCAAGGGCAATATCGACCAGATTTTACACCGGGAGCGCAAGCCTGTGAAAAGGCAGGAACAGGAACGATAAAAACCGCCCCAAAATGTACCCGAACCTATACAGAACAAGGGGGCTGCCCCGTACCCTATCCGCAAATACCAAAGGATTTTTTAACGGGCTTATAGGGCAGAAAAAACCCGAAAATGATACCGAGATGATACAGAATTACCGCCGATACCGCCACACCAGCGGAAACGGCAGAAAGGAGCGCACCCATGCCAAGAATGAGCAAGAAACGGCGGCTGGAATGGTCTTTTTTCCTGCGGCAAGTGAAAGTCGGGAATTCCACCTGCGATCGTATCACATACAATGACCTCTGCCGGGGCTGTACCCATAGCTGCAAGCAGAGCTTCCGGGCGGTTATCATACTCTGCCCCCACTACTACTCCAAACGCCGGAAAAAGGAGGACAGGGACAATGGCAGATAACCGCAAGTATTACTACCTCAAGCTGAAAGAGAACTTTTTTGACAGCGACTCCATTGTGCTGCTGGAAGATATGAAAGACGGGATTTTATACTCCAATATCCTCTTGAAGCTGTACTTAAAATCGCTGAAAAACGGCGGGAAATTGCAGCTTGACGAGCATATCCCCTACACAGCGCAGATGATAGCGACACTGACCCGCCACCAGATAGGGACGGTTGAGAGGGCTTTAGAGATTTTCCGGCAGTTGGGGCTTGTGGAGCAGCTTGACAGCGGGGCTTTCTATATGACCGACATTGAGCTGATGATAGGACAGTCCTCTACCGAAGCCGAGCGGAAACGGGCTGCAAGACTGGAAAACAAGGCACTTTTACCGCCCCGGACAAAAGGCGGACATTTGTCCGACATTCGTCCACCAGAGATAGAGATAGAGTTAGAGAAAGAGATAGAGATAGAAAAAGAGAGAGAGGGAGAAACGGGACACCCCGCCCCCGCCGCTTATGGCAGATACAACAATGTGATACTGACCGATACAGAGCTTTCCGGGCTAAAAACAGAGTTGCCCGACAAGTGGGAGTATTATATTGACCGGCTTTCCTGCCATATCGCTTCCACCGGGAAACAGTACCACAGCCATGCAGCCACCATTTACAAGTGGGCGCAGGAGGACGCTGCCAAAGGCAAGGCTGCCCCGAAACAGGGCATACCCGATTATTCATGCAAGGAGGGCGAGAGCTTATGAAAAACGGAATTGAAGCTATGATTACGGACATTACAGCCACTACCGCCGAAGCGGAGGACTACACAGGCGAGGACGGGCTTTTATACTGCGGTAAGTGCCATACGCCCAAAGAAGCCTATTTTGCAGAGGGAAAGACTTGTTTCGGGCGTGACCGCCACCCGGCAGAGTGCGACTGCCAGCGGGCAGCCCGTGAAAAGCAGCAAGCCGCCGAAAGCCGACAGAAGCACCTTGAAAAAGTGGAGGACTTGAAACGCCGGGGCTTTACCGACCCTGCTATGCGGAACTGGACATTTGAGCATGACAACGGCAGAAACCCGCAGACCGAAACCGCCCGCTTTTATGTGGAGAGCTGGGAAACCATGCAGGCTGAAAATATCGGCTACCTGTTTTGGGGCGGCGTGGGGACGGGAAAAAGCTACCTTGCCGCCTGTATCGCCAACGCCCTTATGGAAAAAGAGGTTGCCGTCTGCATGACAAACTTTGCAACGATACTGGGTGACCTTGCCGCCAGCTTTGAGGGCAGGAACGAATATATTTCCCGCCTTTGCAGCTACCCTCTGCTGATACTTGATGATTTCGGTATGGAGCGAGGAACAGAATACGGGCTGGAACAGGTTTACAGCGTGATTGACAGCCGTTACCGAAGCGGCAAGCCGCTGATCGCCACGACCAACCTCACGCTGGAGGAATTGCAGCACCCGCAGGACACGCCCCACGCCCGTATCTATGACAGGCTGACTTCCATGTGCGCCCCCGTCCGCTTCACGGGCAGCAACTTCCGAAAGGAAACCGCACAGGAAAAGCTGGAACGCTTAAAGCAACTGATGAAGCAGCGAAAGGAGAGCCTATGACAGAAACGAAACAGACAAGCACCACCAAAACAGACCGCCGCCCGGACTGTGTGACGGAAATCCGCATGGGCAACTCCGTCCTTACCGTTTCCGGCTTCTTCAAGCAGGGCGCAACCGACACCGCAGCCGACAAGATGATGAAAGTGCTGGAAGCGGAAGCTGCTACACAAAAAACGGCGATTTGACCGACCATAAAGAAGCAGATTTGACGCTTTTGCCGCTATACAGACAGCCGCCCCATGTGGTACAATCAAGGTACGGAATAGTGGGGCTGGCTGTCGGAAACGGAGGATTTTATGTTAAGACAGACCAACCAACAACCAATTACCGCCCTTTACCCAAGACTATCCCATGAGGACGAGCTGCAAGGCGAAAGCAATTCCATTTCCAATCAGAAGCGTATCCTTGAAACCTATGCAAAGCAGAACGGCTTTTCCAATCTGCGCTGGTACACGGACGACGGTTATTCTGGTGCGAACTTTCAAAGACCCGGTTTTCAAGCCATGCTTGCGGACATTGAAGCCGGAAAAGTCGGGACAGTTATCGTAAAGGATATGTCGAGGTTAGGGCGAAACTACCTGCAAGTGGGAATGTACACGGAAATGATTTTCCCACAGAAAGGTGTCCGCTTCATCGCTATCAATGACGGAGTGGACAGCGCACAGGGCGACAATGACTTTGCCCCGCTGCGGAATATCTTTAACGAATGGCTGGTGAGAGATACGAGCAAGAAAATCAAAGCAGTAAAACGCTCAAAAGGCATGAATGGCAAGCCCATCACAAGCAAGCCTGTGTATGGCTACCTCATGGACGAGGATGAAAATTTCATTATTGACGAGGAAGCTGCACCCGTAGTCAAGCAGATATACAACCTCTGTCTTGCCGGGAATGGTCCGACCAAGATAGCCCGTATGCTCACAGAGCAGCAAATCCCCACGCCGGGAACGCTTGAATACCGCAGGACGGGCAGCACCCGCCGCTACCACCCCGGCTATGAGTGCAAGTGGGCGACCAATACCGTAGTGCATATCCTTGAAAACCGGGAATACACAGGCTGTCTGGTAAATTTCAAGACAGAAAAACTTTCTTACAAAGTCAAGCACAGTGTAGAAAATCCCCCGGAAAAGCAAGTGATTTTCGAGAACCACCACGAGCCTATCATAGACACCCAAACATGGGAACGGGTGCAGGAGCTTCGCAAACAGCGCAAACGCCCAAACCGCTATGATGAAGTGGGTTTGTTCTCCGGCATACTGTTCTGTGCGGACTGCGGCAGCGTGATGTATCAGCAGCGATACCAGACGGACAAGCGCAAGCAGGACTGTTATATCTGCGGCAACTACAAGAAACGCACCCATGACTGTACGGCGCACTTTATCCGCACCGACCTCTTGACCGCTGGTGTACTCTCCAATCTGCGGAAAGTGACCAGCTATGCGGCAAAGCATGAAGCCCGGTTTATGAAACTCTTGATTGAGCAGAACGAGGACGGGGGCAAACGCAGGAACGCCGCCAAGAAAAAGGAACTGGAAGCCTCCGAGAAACGCATAGCCGAGTTATCCGCTATCTTCAAGCGGCTGTATGAGGACAGCGTGACCGGGCGCATATCAGACGAGCGTTTCACAGAGCTGTCGGCAGACTATGAAGCAGAGCAACGGGAGCTGAAAGAAAGAGCCGCTGCTATTCAAGCGGAGCTTTCCAAAGCACAGGAAGCCACCGTGAACGCAGAAAAGTTTATGAATGTTGTCCGGCGGCATACCAGCTTTGAAGAACTTACCCCTACTCTGCTGCGGGAGTTTGTAGAGAAAATCGTTGTGCATGAGTGCAGCTATGACGAGAACAAGACCCGCAGACAGGACATTGAGATTTATTATTCTTTTGTTGGCAAGGTGGACTTGCCCGAATAACCGCCCGACCTATCCGACACAATGCGCAAGTGCCGGATAGGAACGGCAAAATTTTTTACACTTCTATTACTTCTTTATCGCACATCAGTAAAAAGCCAAGGGGTCAAGCAGTTAGTCGCGGGCGGCGGCGTGGCGCTGATCGGCGTTACCCTTGTTCCGCTGCTCTCCGGGCTGCTGGGATAACCGGCCCAATGCCAACCGCTAACCTTAGAATCGCCCCCGCGCCCTCCCTCTTTTTGGGAGGGCGCGGGAAAGGAGGTGTACCCACATGATCGGTGATTTGATTGGGGAATGGATAAAAGGAATCCTGATTGACGGTATCATGGGGAACCTGTCAGGGCTGTTTAACACCGTGAATACCAAAGTCGGGGAAATCGCGTCGGACGTGGGGAGTACCCCGCAGGACTGGAACGGCGGTATTTTTTCTATGCTGCAATCCCTGTCGGAAACGGTAATCGTCCCTATCGCGGCGGCCATTCTCGCCCTTGTGATGTGCTATGAGCTGATTGAAATGATTGTAGAAAAGAACAATATGCACGATTTTGACAGCTCCATGTTTTTCCGCTGGATGTTCAAGAGCGCCTTTGCCATCCTCATTGTGACGAACACATGGAATATCGTCATGGGCGTGTTCGACGCCACGCAACAAGTCGTCAACCAGAGCGCCGGGGTAATCATCGGGGAAACCAGCATTGACTTTGACACGCTGCTGCCTGATCTGGAAAGCCGCCTTGACGCGATGGACATTGGGCCGCTGCTCGGCCTGTGGTTCCAGACCCTTGTGGTGGGGCTGACGATGAACATTCTTTCCATCTGCATTTTCCTTGTGACCTACGGGAGAATGATTGAAATATACGCTGTGACCGCGCTGGGGCCTATCCCCCTTGCCACGCTGGGAAACGCGGAGTGGCGCGGCGTCGGCCAGAACTATTTGAAATCCCTGCTGGCGCTGGGCTTCCAAGCCTTTCTCATTATGGTGGTTGTCGGGATTTATGCGGTGCTGATTCAGGAGATCGGCACGGCGGACGACATTTCCGGCGCGATATGGGGCTGTATGGGCTATACCGTTTTGCTTTGCTTCTGTCTGTTCAAGACCGGCAGCATATCGAAAGCCGTATTTACTGCACACTGACAGACAGGAGGAACACCAACCATAGAGGAAACACAAAAGAAAACCTACAACATCATTTACGCCGACCCGCCGTGGCGCTATGAACGGAAAGCGGTACAGGGGGCGGCGGAAAAGCACTATCCCACGATGGGGATTGACGAGCTGTGCGCCCTGCCAGTGGAAACGCTGGCTGACCGGGACTGCCTGCTGTTTTTGTGGGCCACATTCCCGCAGCTTCCAGAGGCGTTGCGGCTGATTAAGGCGTGGGGCTTCACATTCAAGACCGTGGCCTTTGTCTGGCTGAAATTAAACCGCAAAAGCCCCACATGGTTTTACGGGCTGGGCTACTGGACAAGGGGAAACGCGGAAATCTGCCTGCTTGCCAAGCGGGGCCAGCCGAAGCGCCATTCTAAAAGCGTCCATCAGTTTATCATTTCCCCCATTGAGGAACACAGCAAGAAACCAGACATTACCCGCGAGAAAATCATAGAGCTGGCGGGCGACCTGCCTCGCGTGGAACTGTTCGCAAGACAGAAAACCCCCGGCTGGGAGGTGTGGGGCAACGAAGTGGACAGCGACGTTTCACTGTCCGTATCAGAAACGAGGTGATATTTTATGGCTTATGTAACTGTTCCCAAGGATTTTACCCGCGTGAAATCCAAGGTGGTGTTTGGGCTGACGAAACGGCAGCTCATTTGTTTTGGCGGTGCGCTGCTTGTAGGCGTCCCGCTTTTCTTTTTACTTAGGGGCCGCGTCCCCACTAGCGCGGCGGCACTGATTATGGTGTTCGCCATGCTTCCGGGCCTGCTTCTGGCCCTCTATGAGCGCCACGGCCAGCCCCTTGAAGTGGTGGTATGGCAGATCATCCAGTGCTGCTTTCTTATGCCGAAAGAGCGCCCCTACCAGACCAACAACGCCTATTCTGCCCTTGTGCGGCAGCGACAAATGGAAAAGGAGGTAAACGCCATTGTCCAAAAAGCAAAGGAACGAAGCGCCGGAAAAAAAGCCGGTAAAGCTGACCCGCGCAGAAAAGAAAGAGATTCAGGCCGTCATCCGCAAGTATAAGGGCGACGGCAAGCCCCACTCCGCACAGGAGAGTATTCCCTACGAGGCCATGTATCAGGACGGGATTTGCCGCCTGACGCCCCGCACGTTCTCCAAGTGTATCGAGTTTGCGGACATCAGCTATCAGCTCGCGCAGGCGGACACCAAGACGGCCATCTTTGAAAACCTGTGCGATTTATACAACTATCTGGACGCCTCTATCCACGTCCAGTTTTCTTTTATCAACCACAAGATCGACCCTAAGCAGTACGCCAAGAGCTTTGAAATCCGGGCGCAGGGGGATGATTTTGACGACATCCGGGCCGAGTATTCCGCCATCCTGAAAGACCAGCTTGTAAGCGGGAACAACGGCCTCATGAAACGGAAATTCCTGACCTACACCATCGAGGCCGACAACCTGAAACTGGCCCGCGCAAGGCTGCGCCGCATTGAAACCGACCTCTTAGGCTATTTCAAGAGCATGGGGGCCGTGGCGTGGGGGCTGGACGCGAAAGCTCGTCTGGAAGTCATGTACAGCATTTTCCACCCGGACGGGGAGCCGTTTCCATTCGATTGGAAATGGCTGGCCCCCTCCGGCCTCTCCACCAAGGACTTTATCGCCCCGTCCTCGTTCCGTTTCGGAAATGCCCGGCTGTTTGGGCTGGGTGGCAAGTATGGGGCTGTGAGCTTCTTAAACATCCTTTCCCCGGAGCTGTCGGATGAAATGCTGGCGGACTTCCTCAACACGGAAAACGGGATTGTCGTCAACCTCCATGTGCAGGCCATCGACCAGAGCGAGGCCATTAAAACCGTCAAGCGGAAAATCACCGACCTTGACGCCATGAAGATTCAGGAACAGAAACGGGCCGTCCGCAGCGGTTACGACATGGATATACTTCCCAGCGACCTTGCCACCTACGGGCAGGACGCCAAGGAGCTATTAAAGACCTTGCAGAGCCGGAATGAACGGATGTTTCAGCTCACCTTTCTGGTGCTGAACACCGCCGACACCCGGCAAAAGCTGGACAACGATGTATTTTGGGCCGCAGGCGTGGCGCAGAAATACAACTGTTCGCTTGTCCGTCTGGACTACCAGCAGGAGCAGGGCCTTATGAGCAGCCTCCCTTTGGGGGCCAGCCACATCAAAATTGAGCGTTCCCTGACGACTTCCAGCGTAGCCGTATTCGTGCCTTTCGTGACGCAGGAGCTTTTTCAGGGCGGCGACGCCATGTATTACGGCGTCAACGCCAAGACCGGCAACATGATTATGCTGGACAGGAAGCGGGCGCGCTGCCCCAACGGTTTAAAGCTGGGAACCCCCGGAAGCGGCAAGTCCATGAGCTGTAAATCCGAGATTTTGAGCGTGTTCCTCTGTACGCCGGACGACGTGTATATCTGTGACCCGGAGGCGGAGTATTACCCCCTTGTCAAGCGGCTTCACGGTCAGGTGGTGAAGCTCTCGCCCACCAGCAAAAGCTATGTGAATCCGCTGGACATCAACCTGAATTACTCCGAGGATGAAAGCCCGCTGGCCTTAAAATCCGACTTTGTGCTGTCGTTCTGTGAGCTTGTCATGGGCGGCAAGAACGGGCTGGAAGCCATCGAAAAGACGGTGATTGACCGGGCCGTGCAGGTGATCTACCGGCCCTATCTGGCAGACCCCCGCCCGGAAAATATGCCAATACTTTCCGATCTCCACCAAGCCCTGTTAGACCAGCATATCCCGGAGGCTGACCGGGTGGCGCAGGCCCTTGACCTGTATGTGTCCGGCTCCCTGAACGTCTTTAACCACCGTACCAACGTGGACATTGAAAGCCGGATTGTGGCCTTTGACATCAAGGAGTTAGGCAAGCAGCTAAAGAAAATCGGTATGCTGATTGTCCAAGACCAGATTTGGGGCCGGGTGACGCAGAACCGCAGCCAGGGCAAGGCGACGTGGTTCTTTTGTGATGAATTTCACCTGCTTTTGCGGGAGGAACAAACGGCGGCCTTTTCCTGCGAGATTTGGAAGCGTTTCAGGAAGTGGGGCGGCGTCCCGACAGGTGCCACCCAGAACGTGAAAGACCTCCTTTCCTCCCCGGAAATCGAGAACATTTTGGAAAACAGCGACTTTATCTGCCTGTTAAATCAGGCCAGCGGTGATAGGAAAATCCTTGCGGAACGGCTGAACATTTCCCCCCAGCAGCTACGGTATGTGGACAATTCCGAACCCGGCGAGGGGCTTTTGATTTATGAGAACGTGATTCTGCCGTTTAAGAACCCGATCCCGAAGAACACGCAGCTCTACCAGATCATGACGACCCGGTTAGGCGAGGGGGCCACAATATGAGCGCCGGGCCAGATAGGAGGTGATTTACCATGAAGCGCCCCTTAAAACCCCGTGATAAAATCACCCAGCGCATGACCCACGACGGGCTGACGCTGGATAACCAGACCACCGGCGAGAACGTCAACGTGTCCAGCCGGGAGGCCGAGCAGGAATATACCGCCGAGCCGGGCGGCACGGCGGAAAAAGCACTGGAACGGGCCGACCAGCTCCACAGCCGCCATAAGGCGAAGCAGGCGGCCAAGGACGCCGGAGAGGTAGTGGCGGAGGGAGGCGAAGCCCTGCACCGGCCCACCTCCCGCCTGCAATTTACCGCCGAGGAACGGGCCTCCCCGGAGCTTGCCCCCTATATCAAAAAAGCCGAGAAACGGGCGGATAAGCTGGACGCGGCCAAAGACGCCCTCCCGAAGAAGCGCGTACTTACCAAGGAAACCGTCTACGATGAAGCCAAGGGAAAGGCCAAGAGTAAACTTCACTTTGAAAAAGTGGAAAAAGACCCGCCGAAGCTCAAAACCAATCCGGCCAGCCGCCCCGTACAGGAGGCGGGGCTATATCTCCACGGGAAAATCCACGAGGTAGAACACGAAAACGTGGGCGTGGAGGGCGGCCACAAGGGGGAAGAACTGGCCGAGCGTCAGGCGGGCAAGGCCCTAAGAAGCACCAGACAGCGGCATAAGCTAAAGCCCTACCGGGCCGCAGCCAAGGCCGAGAGGAAATCCATAGCCGCCAACGCCGAGTTTGTGTATCAAAAATCCCTGCGGGATAACCCGGAAATGGCGCAGGCGGTAAAGAACCCGGTTTCCCGCTTCTGGCAGAAGCAGAAAATCAAGCGGCAGTATGCCAAGGCAGCGCGGGCGGCGGGCCAGACGGCACAGGGCGCGGCCAGCACCGCCAAGACCACGGCCACCACAGCCAGGAAAGCCGCCAAGGAAAGCAAAAAGGCCGCCTCCTTTGTGGCCCGCCACTGGAAAGGGGCGCTGCTGATCGGCGGCGTGGGCCTGCTTCTCATGCTGATTATGGGCGGCCTGCAATCCTGCACCGCCATGTTCGGCAGCGCCGGGACGGGGCTTGCGGCCACCTCCTATCTGTCCGAGGACAGCGATATGCTGGGGGCCGAGGACGCCTACGCCGGGATGGAGGCCGACTTGCAGCATGAGCTTGACAACTACGAAAGCCTGCACCCCGGCTACGACGAGTACCGTTTTGATTTGGACGAAATCAGCCATGACCCCTATGTGCTGACATCTATCCTCTCCGCGCTCCACGGCGGGGCGTTTACGCTGGACGAGGTACAGGGCGATCTTGCCATGCTCTTTGAACAGCAATACACCCTGACGCAGACCATTGAAACGGAAATCCGTTACCGCACGGAAACGAGGACAGACAGCGAGGGCAACGAGTACGAGGTGGAAGTCCCCTATACCTACTATATCTGCAACGTGACACTTACCAACAACGACTTATCCCACCTGCCCGTTTATCTCATGGACGAGGAACAGTTAAGCCTGTACGCGGCCTATATGCAGACATTAGGCAACCGGCCAGACCTCTTTCCAACCGGCAGCTATCCCCATGCCTCCACCGTCAAGGAGCCGACCTACTATGAAATCCCCCCGGAAGCTTTGGAAGATGAAACCTTTGCGGCCATGATTGCGGAAGCGGACAAATATGTGGGCTATCCCTATGTGTGGGGCGGCAGCTCTCCAAGCACCAGCTTTGATTGTTCCGGCTTTATTAGCTGGGTACTCAATCAGAGCGGATGGAGCGTCGGGCGGCAGACGGCGCAGGGGCTTTATAACCTCTGTACCCCCGTCACATCGGGGCAGGCCAAGCCCGGCGATTTGGTGTTTTTCGTCGGCACCTACGACACTCCCGGCGTTTCCCATGTGGGGCTTTATGTGGGTAATTCCGTCATGCTGCACTGTGGCGACCCCATTTCTTACACAAATCTAAATTCAAGTTACTGGCAATCTCACCTATTTTGTTACGGGCGTCTACCCTGACGCCAGAAAGGAGTTTTAGACTATGGCAGCAAATAAACTTGACCGTATTGAAAAGGACATTGAGAAAACCAAGGGCAAGATCGCGGAATTGCAGAAACAGCTCCGGGAGCTGGAAGCGGCAAAGACCGAACAGGAAAACTTGCAGATCGTCCAGCTTGTGCGCGGTCTGAACATGACCCCGCAGGAGTTCGCCGCCTTTGTGCGCGGCGGCGCTCTGCAAGCGCCCCCGGCCCCGCAGCCGGAGTTTGAACAGGAGGGAAACGCTGATGAAGAATAAGCTCATTCGCAGATTTACCGTGACGCTGGTCGCTGTGCTTTGCATGGCGGCTTTTTCCGTCACCGCCTACGCCGGGGGCGCTGACCCTGACCCGGAGCCGCTGCCGGAAACCACCGAGGCCCCTTTGCCGGAGGAAACGGAGGAACCCACCACCGGGGGCATAGAGATGGAGCCGGAGGGCGTACCCGTCACCCCGGAGGGCAACGCGGCTCTGGTAGATGATTTCTACGGGGATAAACAGCTTATCACCGTCACAACCAAGGCCGGGAATTATTTCTATATCCTGATTGACCGGGCCAACGAGGACAAGGAAACCTCCGTGCATTTCCTGAACCAAGTGGACGACGCCGACCTGCAAGCGTTGTTGGAGGACGGCGAACAGGAGCCGCAAGCCTGCACCTGCACGGCCAAGTGTGAAGCCGGAGCCGTCAACACGGCCTGCCCGGTTTGTAAGAATAACCTGACCGCCTGCGCCGGGCCGGAGCCGGAACCCGTAGGCGAGGAAGAACCGGCAGCGCCGGAGAAAGAAAGTGGCGGTATGGGCGGCCTTGTGGTGTTCCTTGTGGTAGCGCTGGCAGGCGGCGGCGCGGCCCTTTACTTCTTTAAGCTCCGTAAGCCGAAAGCGGATGTCAAGGGCAGCGATGATCTGGATGAGTACGACTTTGGCGAGGACGAAGAAGAAGCCCCGGAGCCGGACGACGCCACCGATGGGGACGCCCAAGAGCCGGGGGAAGATTTGTTGATAGAGGAAGAAGCAACAGAAACGAATAAGGAGGACGAGGAATGAGTATTCAGTTAGTGATTGCAGAGAAGCCGAGCGTAGCCCGCAGCATTGCAGGCGTGACCGGCGCGGATAAGAAACAGGACGGCTACTTTGAGGGAAACGGCTATCTGGTGAGCTGGTGTATCGGCCATCTGGTTTCCCTTGCCGACGCCGGGGCCTACGACGGGCGTTTCAAGAAGTGGCGCTATGACGATTTGCCGATTCTCCCGCAGGAATGGCAGTATATCATCCCGGACGAGAAGAAAAAGCAGTTTGAAGTCCTGCGTTCCCTGATGGAGCGCCCCGATGTGGACGGCCTTGTGTGCGCCACCGACGCCGGACGCGAGGGGGAACTCATTTTCCGTTTCGTCTATCAGATGGCGGGCTGTCAAAAGCCGTTCAAGCGTCTTTGGATTTCCAGCATGGAGGACGGGGCCATCCGTGACGGCTTTGCCAGCCTGAAACCCGGCGCGGACTATGACGCCCTCTATCAATCGGCCCTTTGCCGGGCGCGGGCGGATTGGCTGGTGGGGATAAACGCCACAAGGCTTTTCTCCATCCTCTACCACAAGACCCTGACCGTGGGCCGGGTGCAGACGCCCACCTTAAAAATGCTGGTTGACCGGGAGGCCAAAATCAGCGGTTTCAAGAAAGAGAAATATCACGTTGTCCATATCGCAGCGGGCGGCATGGAGGCGGCCAGCAGCCGCATTTCCAACCCCGGCGAGGCGGACAGCCTGAAAGCGGCTTGCGCCGGGGCGCAGGCCGTTTGTGTTTCCGTGGCGAGGGAGAAAAAGACGGAGCAGCCGCCCCGCCTCTATGACCTTACCACCTTGCAGCGGGAGGCCAACCGGCTCTTTGGCTTTACCGCCAAGCAGACCCTTGATTACGCCCAACAGCTCTACGAAAAAAAGCTGCTGACCTACCCCCGCACGGACAGCCGGTATTTAACCGACGATATGCAGCCCACAGCGGAAAGCCTTGTGTCCGGCCTCTGGCCCCTGCTTCCCTTTGCAAAGGGGCTTGACCTCTCCCCGCAGTTTGGCCGGATTCTGGACAGTAAAAAGGTGAGCGACCACCACGCCATCCTCCCCACAATGGAGTTTATCGCCAAGGGCTTTGACGGCTTGACCGAGGGGGAGAAAAAACTACTTTCCCTTGTCTGCTGCAAGCTGCTGTGCGCCGTGGCCGCGCCCCATGTGTATGAGGCCGTCACCGCCACAATCACCTGCGCCGGGAATGAATTTACCGCCAAGGGCAAAACCATCCTGACGCCGGGATGGAAAGAGATTGACCGGCGCTTTAAGGCTTCCTTTCAGACCGACGCCGACGAGGACGCGCCGGAGCTTGCGCGGGAGCTGCCGGAGATTACCGAGGGCCAGACCTTTGACAAGGTGGAGGCCAGCGCCACCGAGCATTTCACCACGCCGCCAAAGCCCTACACCGAAGATACGCTGCTGTCGGCTATGGAACGGGCCGGGGCCGAGGATATGCCGGAGGACGCCGAGAGGCAGGGCTTAGGCACACCGGCCACCCGCGCCTCCATCTTAGAAAAGCTGGTGCAGATGGGATTTATCGAGCGAAAGGGCAGGCAGCTACTTCCCACCAAGGACGGCCACAACCTTGCCTGCCTCCTGCCGGATGTGCTGACCTCTCCCCAGCTTACGGCACAGTGGGAAAAGGAGCTGACGGCGATTGCCAAGGGGGAGGCCGCCCCGGAGAGCTTCATGCAGGGCATTGAGGAAATGACGCGGGGCCTGATTGCGAACTATTCCCAGATCAGCGAGGACGCCCAGCAGTTGTTTCAAAACGAGCGTGTGGTTATCGGCAAATGCCCGCGCTGCGGGGAAAGCGTCTACGAGGGGAAAAAGAACTACTATTGCGGAAACCGGGCCTGCCAGTTTGTCATGTGGAAGAATGACCGATTTTTTGAGGAACGAAAGAAAGCGTTCACCCCGAAAATCGCCGCCGCGCTCCTTAAAAGCGGGAAAGTCAAGATAAAGGGCCTCTATTCCGTGAAAACGGGAAAGACCTACGACGGCACGGTACTTTTGGCTGATACGGGCGGGAAATACGTCAACTATCGCATAGAACGGAGGGCAAAGAACTAAAAAACAGCAAGCATAGGGAGTGTAGCCACACTCCCGAAAACTCCCTGACCCGGTACACCCTGCCGGGCCGGGGAGTTTGCTTGTTGGGGAATATCCCCAAACCCCTACGCAAAACACGACCACAGAAAGGATGTGAGGAATGAATGTCGTACAGCTCTTACGACCATGACAGCTTAGAAACGGCTGAAACCATGAAGATTGAGCGCCGGATTTACTTTGAAAGTGAACAGTCCGACCTTTCCGGCCTGGCGGCCCTGCCCTTGTCGGAGCTTTTGAAGCAGCGGGAGGAAAGCGCCGCCGCCGAACAGGAAGTGTTTAACCGTCTAAAGGAGCTGGCCGCCGCATGGGAGGAACAGGCCGGAAAGACCCTTGCCCTTGATAAAACGCTGGACTATGCCCGGACGCTTCCTGTCAAGCATACCGCAAACCAATGGGAGCCGCAGGGCGATTTTCTCCGCGTCCGCAGCAACGCCGTCTATAAAATGTCCTATTCCATTACCGAGAACACTCGGTATAACAGCGCGGCGGAGAAATCCATCCCCTATTCATGGACGCTGGACTGGAATCTTTACACCAATGCGCCGGGGAATTACGGACAGGCCAGAATCGCCGGGCAAAAGAAAGTCTTTGACAGCCGGGAAGCACTGGACAAATATCTGAATGGCCGTATCAAGGCCCACCAGCATTTGTTTACGGAAATCTCCCCGGCCATCCTCAAGGAGTACGCCGACTATTTCAAGGTGAATGGCCTTTTGCTCCCCGGTTACACCATCGAGGGGGAAGCGCCCAGTCAGGCCGCCGAGCTGCCCCAGCAGACCACCGGGGCCGAAAAAGAACAGCCGGAGCCGTCCCCTGCTATCCAACCGCCTGAAAGGAGGGAACCCGTGAACGAAGTATTTTCTATCCTGATTGACAACCGCGCCGAAGCGCAGTCCGGCGGGCCGCACGGCTACTGGCTTTCCCTGCCGGCCACCGCTGAACAGGTGCAGGCCGCCATGAAAGAAATCCACATCAGCGCCGACAACCCGCAGGATTTTTTCATTGACGGCATTTCTGCCCCGGAGGGCCGGGCGCTGGAATTGCCGGAGGATTTGGTACGGGCCGCCAGTGTGGACGAATTGAATTTCCTTGCCGCCCAGCTTCAAAAGCTGGACGCTGTGGAGCTTGCAGGCCTCAACGCCGCCATGCACTCTCCGGAAAAATTTCAGTCTATCGGCCAGATCATCGACTACGCCGAGAACACCGATTGTTTTATCCTGATCGACGCCAAGGACAACCGCACACTGGGGGATTACTACTTAAACCGTTCCGGCCTGATGGTAGTCCCCGACGAGTGGAAACCGGCCATCGACACGGAACGGCTGGGCCAGTTTATCGCCAGCGAGGAAAAAGGCACGTTTACGGAGTACGGCTATCTCCTGCGAACCGGCGACGAGTGGCAGCGCGTCCACGAGGGCCAGCCCGTGCCGGAGGAATACCGGGTAATGGGCTATCCCGCGCCGGAAGCGCTGCGGGAGGAAGCAAAAGCCCAGCCAGAGCAGAAACAGGAGGCCGCAGCTCCGCCCCCGCAGCCCGTCACCCCCATTATCCTGAACAGCCAGAACAGCGCCGACCGCATGAAAGAAATCACCGACCGGCTGGAAACAGGAATACAAGAACTTTTCGAGAGTGAACGCTACAAAGCCTATCTCACCTCTATGGCGAAGTTCCACAGTTACAGCTTTAACAACACGCTCCTGATCGCCATGCAGGGCGGCCAGCTTGTCGCAGGCTATAACAAGTGGCGGGATGATTTTCACCGCAACGTCAAGAAAGGCGAAAAGGCCATCAAGATACTGGCTCCAGCCCCGTTTAAGGCCAAAAAGGAAGTGCCGAAGCTGGACGCCCAGGGCAAGCAAGTGATCGGCAGGGACGGAAAGCCTGTCACCGAGGTTCAGGAGGTACAGGTTCCGGCCTTTAAGATTGTTTCCGTCTTTGACGTGAGCCAGACCGAGGGGGAGCCGCTGCCCTCTTTGGGGGTGGAGGAATTGACGGGCGGCGTGGAGCAATACCAAGATTTTTTCAAGGCGCTGGAACAGACCTCCCCCGTCCCGATTGGTTTTGAGGACATCCCCGGAGGCTCTCACGGCTACTACCACCTGACGGAAAAGCGGATTGCTATTCAGGAGGGCATGAGCGAATTGCAGACCGTCAAGACGGCCATTCACGAAATCGCCCATTCCAAGCTCCACGCCATAGACCCGGAGGCCACGCCCGCAGAGCAGGCCGCCCGGCCCGACAGCCGAACCCGCGAGGTACAGGCCGAGAGCGTGGCCTATGCCGTCTGCCAGCACTACGGGCTGGACACGTCCGACTATTCCTTTGGGTATGTGGCCGGGTGGAGTTCTGGCAAAGACCTGCAAGAGCTGCGGGCGTCCCTTGAAACCATCCGCGCTACTGCCCACGAGTTGATAACCGCCATCGACGGCCACCTTGCCGAACTTCAGCAGCAGCGGCAGGCCCAGCAGGAACAGCCGGAGGCCGCCCCAATAGAGCAGGCCGCCGAGCAGCCAAACCCGGACGGCGTATTTTCCAAGCTGCCCCCGGAACAGCAGCAGGCCATGACCGATGAAGTGCGGGCCATGCTGCAAATGCTGATTGACACGGATTTGAAAATTACCGGCGAGGTATCGCAGGGGACGAAAGAGGCCATCCAGACACAGGGCTTTACGCTCTCCAAGGATGGAACGCTGGAAAAGGCCGAGGCCCGGCAGCCGCAGGCGTGGAATAGGATAGACGGGATTTTGAACGGAAAACCATTCATGCCGGAGGCGTTCCCCAATGAACGGGCCAACGCTTTGATTGACCTTGCAGAAAAGGACGGCCAGCGGTTAGGCAACGGGGAACGCCGGTTGATTGTGGAATATGCCGAGGCGGTGGACGACACGCAAAAGGTGATGGCCCTTGTCAATGAGCTTTGCGAACAGGGCTATGAAATGCAGTACGGCGAGGTGGACAGCTTTGTGAAAAGCCGGATAGAGGGGGAAATCGCCGTGGCAAACGCCGAGCGCCAGATCACCCTTGACCCGGCAGCGGAGCCGATTGTTACGATTCTTTGGAGTGAAAGCCCCCACCTGAAAGACGGCCAGCAAATGCCGTTACATGAAGCCGATGCCGTTTTTAAGTCACTGGACGAGGCCCAGCGCCATGACCGGGAACAGCCGGGTTATACAGGTCATTGGTACGATAAAACCAAGTTCCGCATTGATTTTACTATGCAGGGCCAGCCGGACAACTACGAGGGGCGGCAGGATTTTGGCGACGGAGACGGTTCCCTGATCGAGCATATCCAAGGGTATCACGAATACTACGCGCAGGATGAAAGCTGGAAAAACCATGTGCTGCACCACGAGGGGCCGGAGGCATGGGAGGCGGACAAGGCCCAGCGGGAAATGCTTCTCAATGAGTTTATCCCTTATATGAAGCAGCACTGTAACCTTTCCCGTATGGAGCAGGAGGCCCAGCGCCTTTTGCAATCCGGCGATTCCCTCCCGCCAGAGCAGACCGCCTATTTGACCGCCCTTGTGGACTATGTAAAGGAGTGCCGCCCGCTTCTCAATCAGGGGGAACCTTTGCCGGAGCCGCCGCAGCTTTCCGACTTTGATAAGAGCTTGCAAAACTACAAGGAGCAGGTACAGGCCGAGGTCGCGCAGGAGGCCAAGGCCGCCGGTTTGACGGTGGAGGAATATATTGCTTCTGGCTCCGATGCCCCGGCGCAGCCTAACTTTTCCATCTACCAAGTACCGCGCGGCCCGGAGGGGCGCGACTTCCGCTACCGTTCCTATGAGGGCTTGCAGGCGGACGGGCTTTCAGTAGACAGGAAAAATTACCAGCTGGTCTACACAGCCCCGTTGGATAAGAACGCCTCTCTGGACGAGATTTACCATTGCTTTAATATGGAACATCCCGCCGATTACAAGGGACGTTCCCTCTCTATGGGAGATATTGTAGTGTTCCGGCAGGACGGGAAACAGACTGCCTACTATGTGGATCGTATCGGTTATCGGGAGGTGCCGGAATTTTTCAAGGAGCAGGGACGGCAGCTTACCCCCGACAAACTGGAAACGGGCGAAACTGTTAAAACACCGAGGGGGACTTTCTATGTAACCGCCATGAGCCGGGAACAGATGGAGGCTGCCGGGTATGGATTTCACCACCAGTCGGAGGATGGCAGGTATCTCATTATGGCAAATGGTACGAGGGCCTTTGCCATCCCGGCCCAGCAGGACAGCCACATCAAAACCGCTGAAATGTCCACCGAACAGAACGAAAATATGATCGACGGCATCCTGAACAACACTCCGTCCATGGGAGAACTGGAAGCCAGAGCAAAGGCCGGAGAACAGGTTTCCCTTTCGGATGTCGCTGCGGCAGTGAAAGCAGAGGGACAAACGCAAAAACAGGCCCACAAGAATGCTAAGGCCAACCATAGCCAGAAAAAGCCCTCCATCCGGGCGCAGCTTGCAGCGGCTAAGAAGGAACAGAAAAAGAATCCCCCGCATAGGGAACAATCAAAGGAATTGGAGGTATGAGGAATGTATTTCACCGTGGAAGAAGAAAACCTGATTTGTATGTATCATAAGAGTGACCGGCGCAGGACATCGGGAGCCATCCGGGCCACCCTGTCGGATATGAGCGAGGATATGGCGGCGCTGGCCCGTCAGGCCCTTGATAAGCTGGACGCTATGGGCGATGCCGACTTTGAAGCGCAGCCGTTCCATTTCACAGACGAATAACCCAAGCAGGCAAAAGCGCCGGACGCGGGGGGCTATATGTCCCTTGCGTCCGGCGCTTTTTTCGTGTTATACAAATCCATAGCATTTTCATAGTCAAATGTGACCTTTAGCCGTCACGCAGACTTATTCGCCTTGACGAATCATTGGCTGGCGTTCGATTTGCTGCTTTTTTGTAGTAGAAAAAGTAAATGGCTTTCCTGGGGGAAACGATATTAACACTCAGCCATACCTCCAACCAAGGGAAGCGGCCCCGATATTTCAGGGTTTCTCCCCTTTACTTTTTCTACACACACCTCCCAACATTTCAGGACACAACTGGAAATCCAAATCAATTCGTGAGCAATCGGTAAATAGTCAGAGGAATATACCATACAGCAACCACCAGACGCCAGGTCAGGATGACCCCGCCGATCAGGCCGCCTATTATAAAGTTCACAGCAATCATACCAACCGTGCCGCCTAAGTCATATCCATGGGGAACCAGCCAAACAAACATCCGCCGAATCCCAAAGGGAATCCCGCAACAGAGCCAGACATAAAAATATTCCGTTTCGCCGTTTTTGGTAAAGACCGACTTGAAAATCAAAAACAGGAACAGTGCGATTATCAGGGGCAAAACCGTGTGTTTCAACAAATCTTTCCAAATCTCTCCGCGTGTCATTCTATCCCTCCATCATGTGTTGTAAGTAAGAAATCTCTATGAATCCGCATTTTGAATCGGCGGTTCCGCTTACCGTGCTTTCTCCGCCAGGAGACAAATCCAGTGTTGTTTCCGATTTATATGTGCGGCTATCTGGGAAAAGCCTGCATCTTTTAAGTATTGCGTCAACTGTTCCTGAGTAAAAATACGCATTCCGTCGATAATGTCAGTCCATTTTTCGTCTGCCTGTTTCGTCCCGTCCGATTCATTCACAATCATAAATGTCCCGCCCGGTTTAAGTACCCGCCAGACTTCTTGAAAGCTCTCCACCGGCCCCGGCCAGAAATAGACCGTTTCAAAGGCTGTGATCACATCAAATGTCGCCGCTTCAAAAGGGAGACGAGACACATCCCCCTGCACAACGTTACATCTCCCAGACTGCACCTCATGCCGGTTGAACTGCTTTGTTTTATCACAAGCGACCTTGGAATAATCCAGGGCGGTGACCGTTGCAGCAGGAAAACGCTTTAAAAGCGCTGCGGTATTGCGTCCTCCGCCACATCCGAAATCTGCGATCATAGAATGAGACGCCTTCTGTACGACTGGAAAATAGGAAAGCCCCCAATCGGAAACAGCAGCATGGCCCTGATTCATACCTCTGACCATCATTTTTCCCATCCAGCCGTTCGGCTTTCTGGTGTTGTTAAAAAACTGTTTGAGAATCCCCATGGAATAACCTCCTTGCTCTTACTGAGTTCGCATTAACTAACTGATTTTATTATATAGGAACTCACTTGAAAAATCTACTGATTTTTCAAGGATATATGATTGTGGGGAAAGCCATAGGAAAAAGAAACAGAATGGCAACGCAGAAATGAGAGCGGGATATCGGTATCACTTTGTAGAAAAAGTAAATGCCGCTTCCAGGAGAAAAGGTATTAACATACGACCACCCCTCTGACCAAAGGAAAAAGCCCTGATATTTCAGGGCCTTTTCCCATTACTTTTTCTACGCATGCTCCCGGTGTTTCCTCGCCCACAGCTTCTTGCTCTGCCGTTTGCGTTTCTTGGCACAGTCTGGACAGTAAAGGCAGTTGGGCCGCCTGGGAGAAAACAGCGTCCCGCACTCCCGGCAGCGCAACGCCTGGCTCCGCTCCATTAGTTCGGCATAAAGCGCCGCGTCCAGCGGGAGGACGGCGGCCTTGAACCACCGGCACAGCAGCGAATAGGAAATGCTCTGCACACAGACACATTCCTCCCCATCGTCCAGCAGGAGGCAGTTCCCGTCACAGTAATTGCAGCACTCATGCGTTAGCCGTCGGGACTTGCGGTATTGGCTGTAATTCATTCTTGGTCGCTTCATCGTTCCTGTGTATGCTCCTTTCCCGGTGTCACCCACAAAATGCCATCCACATTCTGCTTTATAATGCCGTATTCTTTCAGCTCTTTCTTTACCTCGTTATACTGTTCTGACAGCCGTTCCCGTTCTCCGTCCAGCTTTTTATATTCGGTTTTGAGCGCGTACAGGTTGGGGAGCTTCTTCACCCCGGCCTCTTTGAGCGCCTTTGCCGCAGCTTCATACAAAATAAGCTGGCTCTCATGCTCTCGCCGGAACGCGGCCTTGTCTTTGGCCTGCCGCAGTTCCAGCGCCACGGGCCGCAGTTGCTTGTAGGTAGAAATATGCTTTATCAGCAGCGCCATGTCCCCAAGGCGGCGCTCCACCGCTTTCAGGGCAGCGGCGGCTTCGTCGTTGGCCGCGCTGATCTCGTTCAGCCTGCTTTCCAAACCCTCGTAGCTCTCAATCTGATGTTCCGTCAGGAAATTTAAGGCTTTAGCGGCCTGCTTCAAGTTGTGGACTTTCGCCCAACGCGCATAGCCCGCCGACTGCTGGGCCTTGATACTGTCCTCCAAGGCGATCCGCAGGGAGATTTCCCCGGCACTTCTTCTGCGCGGCCCCCGGTCGATGGCAATGCCCCTGATCCGCTGGGTGATCCGTTCCTCGGTGTAATCCTCCCCCAAGGTTTTGCAGCGGGTAAAGCGTTCCTGTCCGGGGGTGCGGAATGAAATGAATTTCCCGTGCTTAATCTCGTAGCCCTGCGCCTCCATGAGCCGTAAGAGGCCGTCAAAATCTCTGGCCTGCGGGATTGCCGCGTCAATGGCAATTTTCAGCTTTGCTTTCCAGCTCTTGCCCTTGCGCTGGGCGTCCCATTCGGCATAGCTCTTTCCCTTGTCCTTGCCCGGCTTCACCACGGACAAGCCGTTTTCCCTGCACAGCCGGTCACTGGTACGCCGGATATAGGCGTAGCTCTGCTTATTGGAAATGTACTTGCGCTGGTTTGCCATATCCACTGCGCAGAAAATGATGTGGTTATGCAGGTGGCCCTTGTCTATGTGGGTGGTTATCACATAGGGATATTTCCCGCCCAGCACTTCATCGGCAAGCTGCCGCCCGATTTCGTGGACCTGCTCCGGCGTGGTTTCGCCCGGCTCAAAGGCTTGTATCAGGTGGTGGGCCAGATTGTTGCCTTTCTTAAACGCCTGATCTAACAGCATTTGAAATTCAATGTCCGCCGTTTCATAGGAACAGCCGTAGGAGGAAACAAACATCTTATCGTCGGTCTTGTCCGGGTTCTCGATATAGTCCAGCGCCTTTTTCAGATTTACCTTGATAGGATGTATCTTTGTAATTGCCATATCTGGGCCAGCGCCCCCTTGATGTCCTCCACGTCCTGCGCGTACACAGCCCCGGTACTGTTGATACGCCGTGCAATCTGGTTGACGTTGACGCCGATTTTTTGCAGCTCCGCAGTCTGCGCCCGGATGTCGCTGGTGTCCACATGGACAATATAGCCGTCAATCAGCATTTTCCGGGCGTAGGCTGAAAAATTCCTTGTGCCGAGCTGGGACATCTTCGCTTGAATGAGCGCCCTTTCCTCCGGCGTCACGGGGACGCGCAGCACAAACTTCCGTTTTCGATTTGCCATTTCCTCACCGTCCTTTCATTCAGGGGTTTGGGGATTTCCCCAACAAGCAACCGGCTCCGGCCCGCAGGGAGGGATGGGGCCGATGTTCGGGAGTGTGGCTACACTCCCTATGCTTGCTGTTTTTCTTTTCCTCCACTCCTAATACTCTGAAAAGCTTTCAAACTACCCGCAAAATAGCGCTTTGGAAAGAAAAATTTGCAAAAAAATAAGAGGCCTTTTTGTGGCCTCCACAACACACAGAATAGAGAATATTATTTTGTGTACTGGTCAATAATTGTGCTGATAAACTGTGAAAAATGATATTCACTTTGTGTGCCTTCCTCTATCTGTTGGTTAAGAGAAAAATTTTCAGTTCCTAGGCTCTTTCGGTTTGTTCTATATTGTGTTGACATTACTCTTATATCTGATCAGGCTTCATGGTCTGCATATAGCGTTGTTTTCAGAGTTTATTAGCACAGAGGCTTTTGAACGGCTCTAGGCTGCCTGCCCTCATCAAGAAACAATAACATAATTTGCCCGTGCAGCAACGGACAAAGCGTCTTCGCTTCCTCTACCAATACTGTTATCTGCAAGTCTTACTTTGGCTTTATCTTGACTGCTTCCTTCAAATGGCATATTATAGTTAGAAGTAGCTAACCAAAAGGAGGGCTATTCTGATGACCCAACATCATGGCTTAGAATGGTATGGTGAAGGTGCGACATTCGCTGAAGTGTGCAATGATTACACGAAAGTTGAATACAAGTGCAATGGAATAGGGGTTCTATATGATTATGCGCTATTCCTTGGTATTGATTTGATCTTTATGGACTTTAATTGTACAGACACCTTCCGTGAACCCATTCCAAATAAAAATATCATTGAAATTCGTCATTACCAAAAGGGGCGCGTTGAATTTGAACTAAGAAATAATAAGGTTTTTCATATGAAAGAAGGAGAATTATGTATCAATGCTCTTGCTAATATTCCTGCGGCCTATTCTTTTCCCTTTGGATATAGCGTAGGACTAAGCTGTGTGATTGATAAGGATTCTGTCGATGCGGAAACGCAACAGATTTTTTCGTACTACAACATTGATGTTCTAAATCTGGGACGAGAACTGGAATTAGAAAAAAAGTGGTTTTTATGTCGAACGCCTCAGCGTCTGTTACATATCTTCGATGAATTGTACGCGGCAAAAGGTATTGAAGGGAGAAATTACTTCCGTATCAAATTATTGGAACTATTTTACCATATCAAACAGCTGCGGATTGAAGATCAGTATGAGGCAACGTATTATGCCAAAGAACAAATTGAAATCATCAAACGCATCCGCCAACAGCTCATAGAAAACCTCGACAAAAAAATATCCATAGAAGAACTTTTGCGAAAGGAGCCAATGAGCAAGGTCACATTTCAAGCTATTTTCAAACAGATTTATGGCGATACGCCCTATGCACATATCAAAAAGTATAAAATGAATCTTGCGGCTGTTTATTTGCAGGAAACAGATCAATCAATCACGCAAATAGCCGGTGAACTTGGATATTCAAATATTAGTAAATTTGCGCGAGCCTTTCAAGAAGTGTTTGGAATGCTTCCAAAGGATTACCGTAAAGCAAAAAAGTGATTTAACTTTTGGGCTGTTTTCTTGATTTACTTTTCCCTTTGGAGTAGTTAGAGACTGCAAACCGGTGTAGAATGACAGTGTAGTTAGTTATTGCTAACTACACTGTCATTTTATTTTAAGGAGGTTTCAAAGATGGAACAAACGGTGAAGAAAAAGTTTGGCATTCGCGATATTATGACGATTGCCGCAATGATGGTCATCAATTTTGCTATTGCAATGATAATTGGTATGGTTACATTGCCTTTTCCGGTAGTATATTTGTACGGCTCTGCCGGAATTGATGCATTTATCGGCGCAATCTTTTATCTGGTTGCAGCAAACCGCGTCAACAAACACGGACTGTTGTTTGCATGGGCTGCGGTTTATGGGGTGATTCAAGGAGTTATGGGTTATATGTTCTTGATTCCCTATTTCTTGATTGTAGCTCTCGTTGCCGAACTGTGCATGGTTGGCAAGAATACATACCAAAGTGCGGTTCGTAACCGAATTGGCTGGATGGTCAACTCAATCGGTAATTTTGTAGGTTGTGCCGTACCGTTGTGGTGGTCCTGGGACAGTTATCAGGAAATGGCTGCAAACAGTGGTTTTGATGCCAACACCTTAAATATGCAGCTCTCTATGGTAACGTCTCCTGCGCTGATGCTTTTGGGCGTTGTTATTACTGCGGTTCTTGCAATCCTCGGCACGTTGTTTGGCCAGCGTCTGCTCAGAAAGCATTTCCAAAAGGCAGGCATTGTAGGATGATGGCCGTATCAAAAAGCAGACGGATTGATCGAATTGACGGGCGCACAGTTCTTTTCCTGACGCTGTGCGCTTGTCTTGTTACTTTCCTTACAACAAGTTTTTTAGGACATGGAATTTTTACCCTTTGGATTTGTTTGATCCTGTGCTGGTTTGGTTTGTTTCGTCAGGCGATTGGGTGCTTTTCAATTTATATGGTTGCACTTGTATGGCTACTGATTGAAATGAAATATAAAATCAGTGTCCCATCTCCACTGTTGCTCAGCATGGTTTACAAACTTTTGCTTCCGGCTATGCCTGCCTATCTTCTGGCTAAAATCCCCTCTGGGAAATTAACGGCCAGCTTGAGAAGAATGCCGATTTCTACCCATATCATGCTTGTATTGATCGTCATGCTCCGCTTTGCGCCGACTGTGCTGCATGAATTTGGAGAAGTCAGGGAAGCCATGAAAATTCGTGGCTTCTTAAAATCGGTCGGTAATGTTTTGAGGCATCCAATGGACACGTTGGAATACGCCATTGTTCCGATGGTGTTCCGCTCCTTAAAGATCGCGGACGAGTTAGCAGCTTCTGCCATAGTCAGGGGAATTGAAAGCCCCTACAAGAAAGAAAGCTACTATGTCAGCCGGATCGCTGTGCTGGATTGCGTTTTGATTGTTGTCAGCGTGGGAGCTGCCGTGTGCTGCTGTCTTTTATAGGAGGAATGGAATGGGAAAAGAAATTATGATCCGTGACCTGACCTTTTCCTATGGCGGGAACGGAAATCAACTGGAACATATATCATTAGACATTGCCGCCGGGGAGGTCATTGTTATGACCGGCCCATCGGGAAGTGGGAAAAGCTCTTTGACAAGAGTAATTAACGGCCTGATCCCCTACTTTTACGAGGGAGAATTAAGCGGTGAGGTTTTTGTGGATGGAAAACTGCTGAAAGAGATTCCTTCCTGGGAACGCGGCAAAATCGCAGGAAATGTATTTCAAGACCCGAGGAGCCAGTTTTTTGCCAATGAGGTCGCAGGCGAGATTGCTTTTGGCTGTGAGAACTACGGTTATTCCCATGAAGAAATTCAGAACCATGTTCACCGGGCAGCGGCGAACATCAAGATTCAGGATATTTTGGATCACAGCCTGCACAGCCTGTCCTATGGAATGCGTCAGAAGGTTGCGATTGCATCCGCAGAGGCGATTGATCCTGAAATCTATGTCATGGATGAACCGTCTGCCAATCTGGATATTGCATCTACCTACCGCTTTGCAGATATTATTCACGATTTGAAGAAGAAGGGAAAAACCATCATTATAGCGGAACACCGGCTTTATTATCTGATGGATCTGGCAGACCGTTTCCTGTGTGTCCAGAAAGGGAAAATTGTGCGGGAATTTACTGCACAGCAGATGAAAGCTCTGACTAATAAGGAAATCCAGGCGCTGGGGCTTCGAACTCCTAACCTGCATCAGATTGAGCAAACGGAAATCCCGTCTGCGGCAACCAGTGAGGTTGTTCTGGAAGTGAAAAAACTGAACCACTCTTTTGGTGAAACGATTGTATCTAAGGATATTGACTTTCAATGCCATAAGGGAGAAGCGATAGCCCTGATCGGCCCAAACGGGACGGGCAAAAGCACCATAGGGCGAATCTTGGCAGGGCTTTTGAAAGAGAAATCCGGCGAAGTCGTTTTATTCGGAAAGCATTGTAGACCGAAAGGCCGCTTGGGAAAGGTCTGGTATATTCCCCAGGATTTAGACAGTCAGCTATTCGGTGAGGATTTGCTTGACGAACTGACTACCGGCGCAGAAGTCAACCCGGAGCGGAAACAAGCGGCGGAAGAAATCCTGGAGGCCCTGGAACTGACGCCATTCATCAAACAGCATCCCTCTACGCTGTCAGGAGGGCAAAAGCAGCGGCTGGCTCTTGGCGTGGCTCTAATGCACGAAGCGCCGATTATCGTACTGGATGAACCGACAAGCGGGCTGGACGGTACGAATATGCGGAATGTCAGCCGGATGATCCGCAAGCTGGCGAAAATGGGGCGCACCATTATCGTCATTACCCATGACGCGGAGTGTGCGCTTGCCTGCTGTGAGCGGGCAATACGCCTGGAGAACGGCTGCATTACCGATGATTTTCAAATCAGAGGCGCAGAGCTTCTCTTAGACAAAATTGGATATGACAAAAAGGAGGGTTAGAAATGGCACAGCAAAACAAGAAGCAGCCGATAGCGAAAACCGGACTGGCACGCTGCCTGGAATTGGCTTCCGGCCATAAAGGGTTGGTGTTCCTGGCAGGGTTTTTGGCGGCGCTGGCTGCGATCTGTTCTTTTGTTCCGTACTTATCAATCTACTACATCATTCGGGAAATCCTGTTTGTTTACCCGGATATGTCGCTCTTGAATGTTTCCGCAATCTCGACCTGGGGATGGCTGGCCCTGGCTGGAATTTTGGGGAACATCGTATTTTACTTTTTTGCCCTGTTGTGTTCCCACGTTGCGGCGTTTGGAACGCTTTATGAATTGAAGGTGGCCTTTGCCGACCACATCATGCAGATTCCCCTTGGGTATCATCTGACCCTGGGCAGCGGCAAAATGAGAAAGATCATGGATGAAAACATTGAAAGTGTTGAGAAATTCATCGCTCACCAGCTCCCGGACTTTGTGGCCTCTTTGGTCGCGCCGCTTGTTCTGGTTATCATTCTTCTTGGAATTGACTGGCGGTATGGCGTGGTTTGTCTGGTCGGTATTGTTCTGGCCTTTATCGTGCAGTTTGCGGGCTTCAACGGAGAAGCAAAGGAAAAAATGCACCGTTTTCAGACCGCCCAGGAGAACATGAACAGCGCTTCTGTGGAATATGTACGTGGTATGTCGGAGATCAAAGCATTTAATCAGACCGCCGATTCCTTTAAGCGGTTGGGCAAATCCATTACAGACTATACCTCTTTTGTGTTGGAGTACGCATTGGGCTGGCAGAACTGTATGCCTGCTTTTACCACGATCATCAACAATATTTATCTGCTTTTGATTCCGGTGGGCATTCTGATCGGGATGCACACTACGGATTTCAGGGAGTATTCGCTGACATTTATTTTCTACCTGATTATTGTCCATGCGATTTCCGGTGTCCTGAATAAAATCATGTATATCTCTGAGTCCTTTACGCAGATTGACGGCAGCGTGGAGCGTATGGATGAAATCCTGCGTATCCCGGCCCTGCCCGAAAAGAGTACGGCGCAAGCAATCGAAAACTATGGGATTGCTTTCCGGGATGTCAGCTTTTCCTACGAAGCCGATTCCCAGGTCAAGGCCCTGTCTCATGTTTCTTTCTTTGCGGATCAGGGCAAGGTGACAGCCATTGTCGGCCCCTCCGGTGGCGGTAAAAGTACCATCGCCAGCCTAATCTCCCGGTTTTATGATGTGACGGACGGAAGTATTCAGATCGGCGGCGTTGACATTCGGGATATTCCTCTGGATGCGCTGATGGATAAGGTCAGCTTCGTATTTCAGGATACGTTCCTGTTCAAACAGAGCATCCTGGATAACATCCGTATGGGAAATCCAGATGCCACGGAAGAACAGGTGATTGCGGCGGCAAAGGCTGCAAGATGCCATGATTTTATTGAGCAGCTTCCAAACGGTTATCAGACTGTGATCGGCAGTACCGGCGTCCATCTCTCCGGTGGTGAGCGTCAGCGGATTGCCATTGCAAGGGCTATCGTAAAAGACGCGCCCATCATCGTTCTGGACGAGGCTACTGCGTTCAGTGACCCGGAGAACGAGTACCTGATTCAAAAAGCCTTTGAAAAGCTGATCCAAAATAAAACAGTTGTAATGATCGCCCATCGCCTGTCCACGATTCGTAATGCTGACCAGATACTTGTCATGGAAAAGGGCTGCCTGATTGAATCCGGCACCCATGACGAGCTGCTGAAGAAGGACGGAAAATACGCGCAGATGTGGAGCAGCTATACGGAGTCGATCAACTGGAAAATTGGCACAGGAAAGGCGGTGTGATCTATGAGTAAGCTGAAAGAAAAGTTAATGCTGTCGGAGAAAGGCTATTCCGACCTGAAAAAAGCAATTACGGCCTGCACAATAACCAATATCGCGTTATTGCTCCCATCAATGGTAGCCTGCCTGATCTTTTGGGAGCTGTTAAAGCCGTTTACGGGAGAAGCAATTTCGTGGGCCGCGTTGTGGAAGCTGCTGGGCCTGGGGCTGGTGGCGGCTATTCTGGTATTCCTGGCCGCGAAAAACGATTATAGGAAAACCTATATTGCTTCCTATAAGGAGGCCAGCACGACCAGACTTCGGATCGCGGAGCATCTTCGCAAGCTCCCCATGAGCTTCTTTAACACAAAAGATTTGTCCGATATTACCACCAACATGATGGCGGATTGCAGCAGCATGGAATCCATGCTCAGCAGTACCATCCCGCCGCTGATTGCAAATATCATCTCTGTTACCCTGACCTGCGTTTGTCTGGCATTTTTTGACTGGAGAATGGCCCTTGCGATTTTCTGCACAATGCCGGTTACATTCCTTATCATCTGGTGCGGGCGCAAGCTACAACTTCGTCTGTTTGACAAACAGGTGGATGTGAAACTGGAGGCGTCTAGCCAGATTCAGGAATACCTGGAAGGTATCAAAATCATCAAATCCTGTGGTCTTGGCGGTTCCCGCTTCGATGCGTTGGATAAAGCACTCCAGGCTATGAGAAAAATCGCCATCAAGGTAGAACTGGCCTCCGGTATTCTGGTTCAGGGAGCCAGCCTGATCCTGCAAGCAGGGCTTGGCATTACTATTTTCATTGGAACGGTGCTGATAACAAACGGTAAAATTGAACTGCTTTCTTTACTGGTTCTACTGATGTTCTCTACGCAAATTTACGGTCCGATCCTTGCCATTCTCTCGCAGTTGACCTCTCTGTTTCACTTGGGGACTGTTACCAACCGTATGCGTACCCTGCTGACCACGCCCGCCATGGAGGGCGAGGACAAGGATGTATCCAAATATGACATTGAACTGAAAAATGTCACTTTCGGATATAACCAGGACGATGTTATCAAGGATGTGTCTTTCTCTATTCCCGCTGGCAGCGTAACGGCTCTGGTAGGGCCTTCCGGCAGCGGCAAAAGCACGATTTCCAAACTGAACGCCCGTTTTTGGGATGTAAGAAAAGGCCAGATCACCATTGGCGGCATAGATGTCAGCACCATTGAACCGGAACACCTGATGCGCTGTATGTCCTTTGTATTCCAGGATGTGACCCTGTTCAATGATACTGTTTTTAACAATATCCGTGTAGGCAACATGAACGCTACCGAGGAGCAGGTCATGGCGGCGGCAAAGGCGGCATACTGTGACGAATTTATCCAGCGATTGCCAGACGGTTATCAGACTGTCCTTGGAGAGAACGGCAGCACTCTTTCCGGTGGTGAGCGTCAGCGGATTTCCATTGCCCGCGCGCTTTTGAAGGACGCACCTATTATTCTGCTTGATGAGGCAACAGCGTCCCTTGACCCAGAGAACGAGGTTTTGATTCAGCGTGCTATTGCAAAACTGGTAGAGGGTAAGACGGTTATTATGATTGCTCATCGGCTCCGCACTGTGGTGGATACTGACCAGATCATTGTCCTGGATAATGGTAAGTTGGTTGAGCAAGGCACTCATGAGGAACTAATGAAGAAGAACGGTCTATACCATAAGTTATTTCATATTCAGCAGGAAAGCCTTAGTTGGGCCGTATAATTTTTGTACTAGGAGGCTGAGATGAAACTTCATGCATCCGGGGAGGACTACTTGGAAGCTATCCTCGTTCTGCATAAGAGAATAGGCATGGTGCGTTCCGTAGATGTAGCCCGGCACATGGAGGTGTCAAAACCCAGCGTGTGCCATGCAGTAGGCATTTTGCGTGAGGGCGGCTTTCTGACAATGGATGAAGAACACTATCTGCATCTAACAGACATTGGTCGAGAAGTGGCCGTAAAAATCTATGAGCGCCATTGCTTTTTCATGGAACAGCTCATAGCCGCAGGCGTTGATCCTAAAATTGCAGAAGCCGATGCCTGTCGGTTGGAACACGTTATTAGTAGGGAATCTTTTGAACGGTTAAAAGAAACAGCCGACCAATAGGAAGTGAATCACACGAAACACGCTTCACCGCCCAATAGGCAAAGAAAAAACGTTGCAGGGACAGAGGCTTTCCTGCGCGTAAAATGGATTCCTTAATCTTCGGCGGTTCAAGACCAAGTCTGCCGTTTCTTCGCCTTCTATTGGAAATGGCGTCCTGACACTGGCGTGATTGGCGGCTCTAGGAGGAAGCTGTCATGTGTAGAACGGGAGAGCGACCACCGGAAATGGGAGTAGTACCGTTAAAAAAAGCCATCCCCCGGCCATTCGGAAATGCGGCCGGAACTATGCATTATACCATGCAGTAAAATATTTTACTATTTTTATGTTCGCCCGGAGGGTTTATGCCCTTCCGGGCGAATTTTGTTATTTCCTGCGTCCCGTACCACCGGCCCCACACTTTTTCAAAAAATGTTTAAAAAAGTGGCGTTTAGCGGGTAGCTGGTGGCCTTTCAAAAGTAACTTTGGCGGAAAGGGAGATAACCACCAAAATCACCCACAGAAAGGGGGTGAGAAGATGGATACAATCCCCCGCAATGACTTTATCCTACGGCACCGCTATGACGCATTTTGCAAGGCGGTACTCCGCAATGAGGCCAAAGATTATCTGCGTGAGATGGGACGGCAGCGCGACCGTGAAAAGTCGTTTGAATGCCTGACTCCGGAAGAACTGGAAAAGCTCTCCACGGTAGATTATTACCCCAGCGATAGCTACGTTTTTTCGTCGCATGGATATGATTTGCCCATTGACAACGAGCTTGTAGCCGAGGCATTCGCCAGCCTGCCACAACAGGAACAAAGCATTTTGATTTTGCACTGTGTTTTGGATTTGGCAGACGGAGAAATCGCAAGCCTCATGGGAATGTCCCGCAGCGCCGTACAGCGCCACAGGACAAGCACCCTGAAACAGTTGCGTTTGAAATTGATGGCGCTCATGCCAGAGGGAGGGAAACGCGGATGAAGGAACCCACATTCAACGGCAGAGAGCTTCTGCCCCTTTCGGTGATGGAAGCTGCCCACGCTGGGGACGCAATGGCTATGGAACAAGTGCTGCGGTACTATGCGGGCTACATAAACAAGCTCTGTACCCGCACCTTGTACGATAGCAGCGACATCCCTTATGTGTGCGTGGACGAGTATATGAAGCACCGTTTGGAACTCAAGCTCATTCATTCCATCATCGTTGCTTTGAAGTAACGGCCCGGCCACGGGAACGGAAATGTTTTACTCATCCCTTTCCGCATTTCCGCTGACCTGGTGGCTGATGGATGCACCTTGACAAATACGCCCGCAGGACAATGGCGGTGCGTCATAGGGCATACGGACACATTCTGTCTGCATCGAGCCGGACGGCGGTTGCGCCATGATGCTGATTTCTACGAAAACAGCGGAGCGATCACCACCCAGCCGCAACATAAGCGTGGCTGCTTATGGGCGACGACGTGTAGGCAGGACAATGATACTCCCTTACAGCCACAGTCCGAGCGTTAAAAGCGTCGCAGGCAATGGGTAGGGCCGCGTGAAAACCACGCGGGGGTGAAAGTCCCGTGGAGCTGGGCCGCCAGCCGTCCGTGTTTTGCCCACATTCACAAGAAACCTTTGTTTTAAACAGAAAGGGGGCCGCATTATGAGTAATAACGATGTGCCTATTTGGGAAAAGTATACGCTTACCATTGAGGAAGCGTCGAAATATTTTCGCATTGGAGAAAACAAGCTGCGGCGGCTTGCCGAGGAAAACCCATCCGCTGGCTGGGTGATTTTGAACGGCAACCGCATCCAGATCAAACGGCAAAAGTTTGAAAAAATCATTGATTCTCTGGACACAATCTAGTGAAAAAGAGCCTTGACTATGCTATAATATCCTTAGAGCGTGTCAAGGCTCTTTCCGTCATGGAAAGGAGCATGACGAAATGCCAAAACAGGAACGAGATGTAAAAAGACGGGACAGCAAGGGCCGCCTTTTGAAATCTGGAGAGAGCCAGCGACCAGACGGAAGATACGCTTACAAATATACGGACACCTTTGGGGAACAGAAGTTTGTTTACTCATGGAAGTTAGTACCCACAGACAAAATCCCTGCCGGGAAGCGGGCGGATATTTCACTCCGCGAGAAAATCAAGCAGATACAGAAAGACCTTGACGACGGGATAGACACCATCGGCAAGAAAATGACGGTCTGCCAGCTTTATGCCAAGTACATCCGGCAGCGGGGAAATGTGAAGCGGGGAACCCAAAAGAGCCGCCAGCAGCTAATGAAACTTTTAGAAGAAGATAAGCTGGGGGCGGCCAGCATTGACAGCGTGAAGCTGTCCGACGCGAAAGAATGGGCTTTGCGTATGCAGGAAAAGGGTGTTGCTTACACGACCATCTGCAATAGCAAGCGTTCCCTGAAAGCCATCTTCTATATGGCGATTCAGGATGATTACCTCCGCAAAAATCCCTTTGACTTCCAGATCAATGAAGTAATCAACGACGACACCGAGCCAAAGGTTCCTCTGACCCCCGCACAGGAAAAAGAACTCCTGAAATTCATACAGGATGATACCATCTATTCCAAGTATTATGACGAGGTGGTTATCCTGCTGGAAACAGGACTTCGGATTTCTGAACTCTGCGGCCTGACCCCTGCTGATCTGAATTTTGAAAAGCGTTTTATCCATGTAGACCACCAGCTTTTGAGAAGCACGGAGGACGGCTACTATATCGAAACGCCCAAGACAGACAGCGGATTTCGTCAAGTGCCAATGAGCGCAGCAGCTTATGAGGCGTTCCAGCGCGTGTTGAAGAACCGCAGGGGCGGCAAGGCAATACAGGTGGATGGGTATAGTAATTTCCTATTCCTGAACCGGGACGGCCTGCCGAAAGTAGCGGTACATTATGACGCCATGTTTAAGTGTCTTGCCAAGAAGTTTAACAAGTGTCACAAGGAGCCGTTGCCGTCAGTAATGACGCCCCACACCATGCGGCACACGTTCTGCACCAGAATGGCAAATGCGGGAATGAACCCAAAAGCACTACAATATATCATGGGCCATTCCAACATCATTATGACGCTGAACTATTACGCCCACGCCACATTCCATTCCGCACAGGAGGAAATGGACAGACTGGAAGCCAAGACGGAAATCAAAGTGGTAAACACGGAGAAAACCGAAGCTGCCGCTTAGTAGTAGACAGGTATTTTACTACTTCTTCTACTACTTTTGACCGTGAAAACACAAGGGGTTATAAAAGTATTTGTGAGGTTCTTCCGATATGAAAAACGCCGGAAAAGCCCGAAGTTACGGGCTATACCGGCATTTAAGAACTTCTAAAGAGATAATCGAAAATCTATTAAACTATTATATAAAAAAGAACAAGGATGAATGGAATGAAAGTATTGATAGTTAGCGATACGCATGGAAACCACTTTAACCTGGACCGTATTCTGGATCAGGCCGGTGCAGTGGATATGTTTATCCACCTTGGCGATGTGGAAGGCGGAGAGGAGTATCTTGATGCGGTAGTGGACTGTGAAAAACATATGGTAAAGGGAAATAACGACTTTTTTTCCGACCTTCCCAAGGAAGAAGAATTCAGTATAGGAAAGTATAAAATCTTTATTACACACGGACACGGCTACTATGTTTCGCTGGATCCGGAATATATAAAAGAAGAGGGGAAGGCCCGCAATGCCGATATTGTGATGTTTGGACATACGCACCGTCCATACCTGGACCAGGGGAAGGAGATTACAGTCCTGAATCCCGGCAGTGTTTCATATCCGAGGCAGGAGGGGAGGAAGGGGAGCTACATGATCATGGAGCTGAACGAGAATGAAAAGCCCTGTTTCCATCAGTATTATCTGGATTGAAGGTTTGAAATCAGGCGTTTTTTGGCCAAATTGGCTGCCTGCGAAAAAAATGTAAAAAAATAAAAAATTATTGTTGACATAAGCTGTGCCTTATTATATAATAACTATTGCGTCACGGGAAAAAGTGACAAGCACAATTACATCGGGGTGTGGCTCAGCTTGGCTAGAGCGCCTGGTTTGGGACCAGGAGGTCGCAGGTTCGAATCCTGTCACCCCGATAGTGCGGGTGTAGTTCAATGGTAGAACACCAGCCTTCCAAGCTGGATACGTGGGTTCGATTCCCATCACCCGCTTTCTTACAGCATCATGTTGTAAGGAGCCGTAAACAGGGGATAATTTCATAAGAGTCTGTAGCTCAGCTGGATAGAGCAACGGCCTTCTAAGCCGTAGGTCGAGGGTTCGAATCCCCCCAGGCTCGTTGTGGTGGGTGTGGTGCAGTTGGTTAGCGCGCCAGATTGTGGTTCTGGATATCGTGGGTTCGAGTCCCATCACCCACCCTTGTTTTATTAGTACTGGCAACGCAGTGTCAGATATAAGTCTTTATTGGGCTATCGCCAAGCGGTAAGGCACAGGACTTTGACTCCTGCATTCGCTGGTTCGAATCCAGCTAGCCCAGTTTGCCTGGGTGCAGGCGGGAACAATCGAATAGTATGAGGGCGTGTAGCTCAGGTGGTAGAGCACTTGACTTTTAATCAAGTTGTCCGGGGTTCGAATCCCCGCACGCTCATTGAGAAGAAATATCGTTAACTCAATAATTATTGAGATTGCGATATTTTTTTGACAAAGCACGGCAGATGTAATAAAATACATTTGCTGGTATGCGGATATGGCGGAATTGGCAGACGCGCTAGACTTAGGATCTAGTGGGGTACCCCGTGCAGGTTCAAGTCCTGTTATCCGCATCAAGAGCCTTAATCTTTCCATCTCGGAGGGTTAAGGCTTTTTTTATATATTGATTAGGGGAAAAGAAAAATGTAAAGCGAGTTCTGCTTAACAAAAAAATACCGCCGGTTGATCCGGCGGTATATATTTATGGGTGATTTTAATTGGTTATAAATGGTTTCTCTACTATATTAAATGTTTTTCTCAAAGGATCTTTTTAAGAGCGTATCTTAGATACCTACAGTGTCGTCAATAGCCTGGTTGATGACTGCCATTTCATCCTCAGACAGTGCCCAGTCGAATGCAGAACAATTTTCCAGCGCCTCTTTTGGATTTCTGACCCCGGTGAGTGAAGCTCCTATGTATGAATGCTGCGTCGTCCAGTTGACCGCTACCTGCGCTACAGGAACCTGATGTGATTCTGCGATCTGATCCAGTGTCTTTAGAAGTTCCATTACCTTGGAGAATTTCGGTTCCTCAAAGAAATCATAGAATCCGAGTCTTGCATCTCCGGCTTCGAACTTCGGCAGTTCACGAATTGCGCCTGTCAGTATCCCGGCGCCTAAGCCTCCGTATCCCATTGTATAAACACCCTTTTGAGCATATCTTTTCAGGACTTCCTCTTTGGAACGATTGACCATAGAATAAGCGAACTGTACCACGTCAATTGCGCCCAGGTCATACAGTTTGGAGAGCTCTTCATCCTCAAAATTAGAAATTCCTGTATATAGGATCTTTCCCTGCTGTTTTAATGCATTTAAAGCCTCAACAGTTTCGTCAAACGGTGTATTTACATCCGGCCAGTGTATTAGGTAGATGTCGATGTGGTCGGTATTCAGCCTGGTCAGTGATTCTTCACACTGCTTAATGATCGCGGCCTTGCTGCTGTCACGGATGGGCTGAGAAGAGCCGTATTTAGCTTCTTCGGGCCAGCGGATTCCGCATTTGGTCAGCAGAGTGACCCGATCCCGGCAGGAAGCGATCGCTTTTCCGACTACTTCCTCGGAATGGCCGCGTCCATAGCTTGGGGCGGTATCGATTAGGTTGACGCCCTGTTCTACCATAGTAAGAATTGCATCGATGGAATCTTTTTCGTTAACGTCTCCCCAGCCAGTGCCTCCGATGGCCCATGTTCCAACTGCCAGCTCAGACAGCCTTAAATCTGTGTTTCCAAATTGTTTGTAGCGCATAATATCATCCTTTCTTTGTTTGCTAGATTGTTTCACATTTGTATTGTATACTTATTGTATTATTATTGTCAAGTGTTAATGGATAAAATAAATAACAAAAACAATACAATATTATTGACAAAATGATATCGTACAGATATAATGCATATATAATATAAGTCTAAGGAGGAAAAAAGATGCTGAAAGTATTGTGTACCGCAGAGTTTGATGATATGTGGGAAGAGAAGATGAAAGAATACTGTGATATAAGAAGGGTTGGCTTCAGCCTTACAAAGCAGCCGAAAGACAGATTGAATGAAGAACAGCTGATAGAAGCCCTTAAGGGAGTGGATGTATTTATCGTAGGTTATGAGAAGGTGACAGAAAATGTCCTGTATCATGCACCGGATGTGAAGCTTCTGCTCAGTGTCAGGGACGGCCCGGAAGAAAACATCGACATCAAGGCCTGCACAAAACTTGGAATTCCGGTTCTTTTCAGTGCCGGAAGATGTGGACGTTCTGTGCCTGAATTTACGTTCTTATTGATCATGGCACTGGCGAAGCCTTTGATTAAAGTAGTAGAAGAGGTAAGAGCGGGGAACTGGATCAAAGAGAATGATCTGAAGTTCAGGCGGATCAACGAAAATTCCACTGAGGTCTATGGAAAGACGCTTGGAATTGTGGGACTTGGAAGAAACGGCCTGGGCCTTGCTGTAAGAGCACAGGCTTTCGGGATGCGGATCATTGGTTTCGATCCGTTTGTAGATCGAGAGAAGATGAAAGCGATGGACATCGAGGTATATGACTTAGATGCGGTGATGAGGCAATCAGATTATATCGTTCTTCTTGCACGTGTCACAGAAGAGAATAAAGGGATGATCGGGGAAAAGGAAATCGGACTGATGAAACCTACGGCCTGCCTGGTGAATACAGGACGGGCGGCGCTGCTTGATATGGATGCTTTATTCCAGGCGCTGAAGGAGGAACGGATCAGAGGGGCGGCGCTGGATGTCCTGGATGAAGAGCCGCCAAGGGAGGATCATCCAATTTATCAGATCGATCCGGACAGGCTGATTGTTACGCCGCACACTGCGGGAGTAAGCGTAGAGCGGATTACATTCCAATCAAGGGTGTTGAATGAGCATCTCCAGAATTATCTGAAAGGGATACTCCCGCAGTCATTCTGCAACCGGGAAGTGATTGAGCTGCCTCAGTTTAAAGAAAGAGGAAAGAAATTGTTTGGAGTCAATTGAAAGTAGGCTGACTTTTATGATACAATCTAACAGTAATGTATATACAAGGGTATCGCGTAACTCATACCCTTAGTGAGCGGAGTTGTAGCTAAAGCTGAAAAATAATGAATACCTAAAGGGCATCCTGTAATTCATGCCCTGCGGGCGGGTTTTCAGCAAAGCTGAAAAAAGATATGATTAAAGTAAATTATAGGAAGGTAGAATATGGAAGAGAAGAAAGACAGCAGACCTGATTTGGAAAGTGGGAAAGAAGCAATTCCTCTGTATCACCAGATCGTTGCGGATCTGAAGGATCAGATCAATAGGAATGAACTGAAGAAAGGTGATAAACTGCCTACCGAGAAATGGCTGAACGAACATTACGGCGTCAGCCGTGTAACTGTACGGAAAGCCCTGGAAGATCTGACGGAGCAGGGGTACCTCGAAAAAAGGCCGAATAAAGGCTGCTTTGTATCACAGCCAAAGTTTGAGAAGGATCTGTCCAGGATGAGGAGCATGCATCAGGAACTGCTTGCATCGGGGATCACCCCCACCTCCAAGATCATTTCTTACCAGGAAGTGCAGGCGGATCCCTGGATCTTAAGCCACCTGAAATGTGCGGAAGATGAGACTGTGCTTGTGATCAAGAGGATTCGGTTTGCTGATGAAAGGCCTTTTGCAGAGCAGACCATCTATCTCCCTAAATCCTTATTTGGAGATTTTAATCCATGGCTGTTAAGAGATCATTCTCTGCACGATGTCATGCAGGAGCAGTATGGAGTGGAGATCCGTTATTCTACGCAGAGCGTGAATGCCACGACTCCTACCAAAGAGAGAATGAAAGAGCTGGAGCTGTCTAATGAGAAACCGATCCTCCATATTAGGAGTACCGTATATACAACAGATGATAAGGTGTGTGAGTATTCGGATACATATCATGTCACAGATGTGGTCAGATACTCATTTACATGGTATAAATAGAGGCGTAATTGAAATAGGAGCCGGATATTCCGGCCGGATTACAGGACATGTTCTGCAACCCGGCCGGGATATCCGGCTCTTTTTGACAGCTGCCCAGAAAATTTTGCATTGGTCATCTCAATATACAAAAATAATACAAAAATAAAATAAAAATATTGCAAAGACAAACATCATATGATACAATACAAATACAATAAAGAAAGGGAGGAGCGAAATGAAAAAAAATGGGATTATTAATCCTGAATTAATTCGGGCGTTAACAGATTTGGGGCATTTTGACAGTTTCGTAATCTGTGACATGGGTTTTCCAATACCGGCTGATGCTGTCAGGATCGATCTTACATTCGTGCCGGGGGAGCCTGGATTTCTAAAGGTGCTCAAGGCGTGCCTGAATGAAGTAGCAGTACAGGAGATGACGATGCTGAAAGGGATTTCGGAGGCGAATCCGGGATTACATACAGAGATTCTGGGAATGGTACATAATCAGGAACTGGAGTATATCAGCCTGCCGGATTTCAGGGAAAAGGCAAAAGGAGCGAAGTTCTATATCAGGACAGGTGAGACGAAGCCTTGCTCTAATATGTATCTGGTCTCGGCTTCCGGAGTCAAAGAGCGTGTTGACAAATATAATATTGAATTTGGAATGGAGGAAGATTCATGAAAGCATTAGTGTATGAAGCGCCGGGAAAAGGAAAGATAACGGATATTCCGATGCCGGTCTGCGGGGATGATGATGTGATCATCAAAATCAAGTCCTGCGGAATCTGCAAGTGGTCGGAGCTAGCCCATAATTCCACCGGAACCAGCCTTGCAAAGTATCCCTGTACTCCGGGACACGAATTTGCGGGAACGGTATATGAAAAGGGAAAGAATGTAACGGCTGTAGAGATCGGCGATGCTGTGACCGTTGATAATGCAAGCAATTGCGGTGACTGTTATTACTGCAGAAATGATCAGTCTCTGTATTGCGACAACTTTGCATCGATCGGACATAACATCCAGGGCGGTTTTGCGGAATACGTGAAAGCCTCTAAGGATAAGGTGTTCTTGATTCCTGAGAATCTCTCATTTGATGAAGCGACTGTGGCGGAGCCGGTAGCCTGCGCCGTCCACTGCATGGACGTATTAGATGTAAAGACAGGGGAGAATGTTCTGGTTCTGGGAGTAGGGCCTCATGGTCTGATTCTTGGACAGTTGTGCCATTACTCCAATGCGCAGAAAGCGGTTACGATCGGCGGGCTGGAAAGCAAGCTGCAGATCTTAAGGGAATGCGGCGTACCGGTCATAAAAATGGACCGGAAGGATTACAGCATCCATGAGGAAGCTATCAAAAAGGAATTTCCCCATGGGGTTGACGCCATTATTGATACGACAGGATACTGGCCGCTGGTCCAGAGTGTATTCAAGTTCCTGAAAAAAGGCGGAAGATTCATCCAATATGGAAGCTATCATTCCACCGAAGATTTTGTGATTCCGCCAAGCTGGTTCAATGAGATTCATTATAATGAACAGAAATATATAGGCGTTTCCTGCCAGACCTTCTGTTTTGACCGTGCACTGGATTATATGGCGAGCGGCAAGGTAAAAGTAGATCAGTTCATCACACATAAATTTAGTCTGGATGATTATTTTGAAGCGCTGGAAGTTAACCGTACCGACAGAGAAGCGATCAAAGTCATCATCAACCCATAAAAGGAGGAAATAAGATGTTAGTTACATTGACAGAAATACTGAAAGAGACAAGAGCCAAGAAGTATGCCGTAGGAGCGTTTAATGCCACAGATTATCTGCTTGCAGAGACGGTGATCAAAGCGGCTGAGGAGGAAGGGGTTCCGGTGATCATGATGGTGCCCACCCCGGCTTTCAAAGTAAAACAGACGCCGTATCTGATGCAGTTCATCCTGGACAGGGCAAGAAAGGCAAGCGTACCGGTGTGTATGCATCTGGATCATGGAAAGGACTTCGATATCGTGATGCAGGCGATTCACTATGGCTGCTCCTCCGTTATGTTTGACGGGTCACTTCTTTCGATGGAAGAGAATATGAAGCAGACCAGGGAAATCGTAAAGATCGCTCATGCGTGCGGGGTATCAGTGGAGGCTGAGATCGGGCACGTGCCGGGTTCCAAGAATACACCGGCCACGGGGGCGCCTGATGAGAGTATGTACACAAAGCCTGAGGATGCCGTTACTTTTGTCAGAGAAACGGGCGTTGATGCACTTGCAGTATCTATTGGGACCGTGCATGGGAAGTTCGTTGGAACTCCAAAACTGGATTTTGACCGGCTGAAGACGATCCGTGATCTAGTAGATGTCCCTCTTGTACTGCATGGCGGATCAGGGCTTTCGGACGAGGATTTCCGGAAATGTATCGAGCTTGGAATTAGTAAGATTAACTTCTTCACGGGACTTGCAATGGCGGTCTCAAAGGCGGCATATGAAGCGATGAAGGAATCCGAAGGGAACATCATGTGGCCGGAGATCTCTCCGATCGCGGAACAGGCAGGAATTGATGCAACGAAGGAACAGTTCAGAATTTTTAATACGCAGCCACTGAACAAATAATCATTCTTGAGTGAAGTGAGAAAGGGGCATACTATGGAAAAGATAAAACAAACGCTGGAAGCGGCTAATGTCAAACTGTCCTGGAGAGAGCGGTTCAGTTATGGGGCGGCAGATGTATATGGAACTTTATTCGGTAATTTTCTCTCAACTTTTATTTTATACTATTATACCGATATACTTGGAATCAGCGCAGCAGTGGCTGCCAATATCTTCCTTGTGTGTAATCTGGTCGATGCCTTTACCGCAATATCAGCCGGCCCGATTGCAGATAAGGTGAGAACCAAATGGGGAACATACAGGCCGTTCTGTCTGTTCGGCGCCATTCCACAGGCCATTGCTCTTGTGCTGTGTTTCACAAAGATACAGGCAGGAGAAGGCACAAAGGTAATCTGGGCAATGGCTACATATCTTCTTGTAAATGTATGCTATGCATTTATTAATACAGCGTACAGTACGCTTTGCTCTGCAATGACTACGAATGTCAACGAGAGAGGGGTGCTGAATGTTTTCAAGATCGGCGGTTCTGCAACGGGTTCCTTAGTTGTATCTCTCCTGGCACTTCCGCTTGTGGCAGCAATCGGTGCAGGCAACGAGGCGCGCGGTTATCAGGGAGCAGCAGCGGTCATGGGAATCTTGTCTGCGGTCATGCTGCTCATTGCCTTCTTTGGTACCAAGGAGCGTGTAGTCGTAGAAAAGACGGAGAAAGTAAAAGTCATCGACAGCTTCAAGATGGTCTTAAAAAACAAGCCTTGTATTTTAATGATTTTTCTTTTAATGTTTATAGCATGGACATTTAACTTCCGCTTTGCGGTGGTAATGTATTACTGCAAATACTATCTGGGAGATGCCGGACTGCTGACCGGATTCAACAGTTTGGTATCATTGGTCGGAATTCCGGCGATCATACCGATCCCAGGCCTGTACAAAAAGCTCGGTAAAAAGAACACGATGGTATTAGTGGCAATTCTGACGATCCTGAACGGCATCGTATTTTTACTCGCGCATCAGAACTATTACATGGTAGCATTCGGGTTCATATTATTCGGCGTTACACTGAATGCATCCTTCTCTGTAGTCTGGGGAATGATTCCGGACACGATCGAGTACGGAGAGTGGAAGACAGGAGTCAGGGCTCCGGGAGCCGTCGTATCTGCGTGTGCTTTTGCCAGGAAGATCGCCATTGCGGTTGCGACCTGGTCTGTAGGCCAGGCGCTTTCCCTCATCCACTATTCTGCTGAGCTGGAGGTACAGACTGCAGCAACCAATACCGGTATATACTACCTGAATGCAGTGCCGCTCATCATCGGTGGAATCCTGATGCTGATCGTTATCTTACCATATAATCTGACTCAGGAAAAATTTGAGAGCATTCTGAAAGAAATTGATGCCAGAAAAGCATCCTCCGGCAGCCAGGGCTAGATAGAAAGGGGAATCTTATGAAAGAATGTATCATGGTAGTGGATTTTGGAACTTCAAATGCCAGGACCAACCTGGTAGATATCACAGACGGGAGTATCGTGACGGGACATAGTAAGCAGGTATTTTATCACAGCCCGAAGACGGACTTTCATGAGATTCCGGCAGATGATTACTGGCTGGCATCCGTAGAGACGACGCAGCGCGTCATAGAAGACGCCGGCAGCAGATATCATATAGCAGGCCTTGTATTCTCCTACATTGGAGACAGTCTGGTTCCTGTAGATGCAAAAGGGAATCCCACCTATCCCATGCTGGCGTCCTATGATCTGAGAGCAAAGAATGACATGGAACTTTATACAGAGCAACTTGGCACAAGAGAATTCGAAAAAATCAGCGGCTGTCCGCTGACACCCAGAAATACTGGGGTGAAGATCCATTGGCTAAAGAAGTATATGCCGGATGTAGCTGAGAGAACTGCACAGTATCTGACTCTGCAGCAGTATGTCAATCTGAGGCTTGGCCTGGGGCCGGTCAGTGATTATTCTGTGGCGAATAGGAAGCTGATGCTGGATGTCCGCACAAAAAAATGGTCGGCAAGATTAATGGATTTGATCGGAAGCAATACAGAAGAGATGGGGCCGGTGATCACGGGAGGGGACGAATGCATCGGCAGGATCACGTCCTACGGCCCCGTAAAGTTTCCGTACGAAATACCGGTATTCCCAGGAGGGCATGACTCGGCGGTTGGTTTTATCGGTCTCGGACTAGACAGCAAAAGCCGTGGAATTCTCGGCAACGTGGGCGGCACATTCGACCATTACGGATATCTGAAGTCAGAGTACCAGGACACCCTGCCCGCAGCAGGAATCCAGACGGTGGCAGGACCGACAAAGGACAGCTTTGTTACGATCAAAGCACATCCGGCAGGAAAAGACTTGCTGTGGTTTATACACCAGATCGTCGGAAAGAAAGACATGAGGCTTCTCGACGGCTATTTCAAGGCGGCTCATTTTGGCGGGGAGAACGGCTCCTATTATACAACGGGGCTAGACACATCGGCAGGTTCTTTCGTATATCTGGATAATCTGGCGGGAGTACAGAAGATCTTCGATACCCTGGTCGAAGGAATGACATTCCTGTCAAAAGATATCGTGGAACAATTCAAGCTGCTTCATTACCCATTTGAGGCGATCCGTGTAGGCGGCGGCAGCGGAAAATCCGATGAATGGCTTCAGCTGAAGGCGGATGTCTTTGGAATACGGATCGAAAAAGTAAAGAATCTGGAGGTGTCTTCGACAGGCGCGGCAATCATCGGAGCCGTAGGATTGGGAATATGCACTTACCAGGAAGCCTTTCGGAGCATGGTGGCAGTGGAGAGATGTTTTAAGCCTGATGAAGCATTAAGCAGCAGATATCAGGAAAATTACCGGAATTGGAAAAGAATATGCAGGCAGCTGGACAGAAGGTAAAGGAAAGCGCAGCGAAAAAAGAGAGAGCATGACACATTTTGTGCCATGCTCTCTCTTTTATGATATAGGAAATTCCTCTAGAATTTCCTATATCATAAAACCCTCCGGGAGGACGCACACGCCGCGATTAGATATATAGCCGTAAAGCGGTAACGCGGCGGTGCCAAAGTGTGACCATAAGATGATTTCAAAAAAGTGTTTTGCCAGATGCATTTTATTGCTTTCAAAACGAAATTATGTTAGGATTCAAACGTAGATGTTAACGTTTCGAAATCTTTCAATATTAATTTCATAAAATCATCATTCATATTCATCGGAGGAAGATAATAATAGTTTTCCGTTATCATCCATCCCTGGAAGCCGATCTTTTTGATTGTTTCAGCTGTCTGTATGTATCCGGCATCGCCTGTTCCCAGAAGTACGCAGCCACGCTGACCAGGTGTGAATAGGGAGCGCAGGCTGTCTTTCATATGAAAATGGCTGATTGTTTCTGTTCCAAACGCCTGGATCTGTTCAATCGGATCGCCGGTACCGAAACGAAGGGGATTCAGGATATCCATACAGACTTTCACCCGGCCCTTCAGCCGATCGAGCAGCACCTGTATCAGCGGAAGAGGAAGTGCAGATTCGACAGCAATTTCAACCTGAGAGATTTCGGCCAGGCGGCATGCATATTCCAGATGACTCAATGCATTGCTGTATGCATCTTCGGTCTTAGGACTGACCGTGATGACGAGTGTACGGATATCGAGTGCCCTGCAGGCTCGTATTCCATTACGGATGCTGGCTCTTGCAGCGTCTCCTTGAGGTGTATTGACAGGAAAATCAATGGTTCCTTCTGCAAGCAGAGCTCCAAGGTTCAGGGAATGAAGACGGATTTCGTAGTGTCTGGCCGTCTCATTGTAGATTTGTTGTATTTCTGGGTGGTTCAGCGGGAAATTGAGGCTTCGGCCGCCGGCTTCACCAAGCTGCATCCCGTCAAATCCGGCTGTGCCGGCAAGTCTGATCGCAAGGGGGCCGGAGACCGGCATGGACCACTCACATATTCCATAATAATTCTTCATAGTGTTATCCTCCATAAATAAAATATAATACAATAACAATACAAAGTCAACATAAATAATGATAATATAATACAAAATTAGACCTAAATAGATTGACAATAAAAATACAATATGATAAAATCATGAGTAAGAAAAAGAGGATAATAGAAGGACGGAGGAACAGCTATGGTAAAGATTAATACAGTGTTGGGAAAACTAAGTACGGAAGATCTGGGAATGACTCTGATGCATGAGCATTTGGGAACCGTGGACGCAAATGTATGGAAGGCATTTCCGGATTGGCTGAATCGGTCGGAGTTCATTGATTATGCAGTGGGGCAATATAAGAAAGTAAAAGATAGAGGAATCGATACGATCGTAGATGTGACACCCTTGGATCTGGGAAGAGACATCCATATGATAAAAGAGGTATCGGAAAAGTCCGGTGTTAACGTCGTGGCATGCACAGGTATCTATGGAAACAGTTATGGCTGGCACCTGTATAAGGATCCGGATTATATTGCTTCGTTATTCATAAGAGAAGCTGTAATCGGGATCGAAGGGACAGATATCAAGGCAGGTGTCATCAAGTGTGCCACCCATGAGGATCATATCAATCAGGATGATGAGCGGATGCTGAAGATCATTGCAAAAGTACATAAAGAGACAGGTCTTCCCATCATTACGCATTCTATCGGGCATTCCGGATATGAACAGCAGGATGTGTTCGAAGCGGAGGGGGTAGACTTAAGCAGAGTCGTTATCGGACACCTGGGAGACCTCGATGATGTGGAATATATCGTGAAAGTGGCGGAAAGAGGAAGTTATCTTGGTCTGGACCGTTTCAGCATTGATACAATCCAGCCGCTTAAGGTTCGTGCTCAAGTCCTGAAAGAGCTCTGCGACAGAGGATATCGTGACCAGATCATCGTAAGCCATGATTGTATGTGTTTTATGGACGGGCGGGACAGCCTGAATATCTTCGGCGGTACCTGGGATGACTTTTATAAAGAGAACCATGAGGACATGGAATATCAATATACCTATGTATTTGATTATATCTGGCCGGAACTTAAGAGGCTCGGGATGACGCAGGCGGATTTTGACCAGTTCCTGATCCGTACTCCCCGGACATTTTTTGAACGATGAGCGGAGGGCAATATGAGAGCATTAGTATATGACAGACCCGGAAGAAAATATGGCAGTATCCGTGAGATCGATACGCCGGAGTGCGGTGACGGGCAGGTACTGATCGAGGTCATATCCTGCGGAATCTGCAAGCCGGCAGAAAAGTCACATGACCAAAATGGCTCTGTCCTTGGAAGATACCCGGCGGTGCCGGGACATGAACTGGCAGGCAGGATCGTTAAGACCGGCAGGAACGTCGTATCTCTCAGGGAAGGGATGAGGGTGACGGTCGATAATGGCGTACCGTGCGGGACATGCTATTACTGCAGGAGAGGAGAAAGCGCTTTTTGTGAAGCGTTTGGTTCTATGGGGCATAATCTGCAGGGCGGGATGGCGGAATATATCGTGGTGGATGAGAGGAATGTCTATCGGATACCAGATGCTGTCACCTATGACCAGGCAGCCCTGTGTGAATTGATCGGCTGCTGTCTGAGGGCTGTAGAGAGAAGCCAGGTCAGGTACTGCGATGATGTGCTGGTCCTGGGGGCTGGAGCCAGCGGGAATATACTGACACAGTTATTTTTGAGTTCCTGTGCGCAGAATACGGCTGTGATAGACCTGGTGGGGAGTAAACTGGAGATCCTGAAGGAAAAAGGGGCTCTCACCTATCTTGCCGAGCCGGGCAAAGAGGCGGAGATATTGGCGGAGACTGCGGCCGGTTTCCCAAAGGGATTTGATATCATTGTGGATGCATGCGGCAGCGCCGAAATGAGCCGCGCCTCTTTGAAATACCTGAAAAAGGGCGGGACTTTTGTTGGATATTCCTTTCCGAACGGTGCCCAAAAAGAGCTGCTGTTGCCGATCGCTCAGTTCATCATCAATGAATGGACCTATATAGGTTCCACTTTTAACAGTGAGTTTGATAAATGTATTGAGATCATCAGCAGTAAAAAAGTGGATTGTGATTGTCTGATAACAGGACATTATAAGCTGGAAGAATATTTTGAAGCGCTTGATGAAAGTCTGGAAGATAAAGAATCCATCAAAGTGATGATTCATCCCAAAGGGACAGCAAAATAGAGGTGGAAAGATATGAAGAGAATAAGAATTCTGGCGGTTCTGGTTCTGATGGTATTTCTGATGACGGGATGTGATGCTCTGATAGAATTGCCGGAAGAGCTGAAAGAAGAAGAGGTACAAAAGACAGATTTGAAAAAAACAGAGTTTGAGGGACCGGATGAGAAAGCGAAGGCGCCAAGAGGCGCAAAAGTCGCTTTAGTACCGGCACAGGCTTCTTTGTCCGGCTGCATCGTTCCATGTGAAGCTATTCAGGAGGTGGGAGAGCGATATGATTGGGATATCCAGATGTTCGATGGGAAAGGAACGCCGGATGAGGAAAATACCGCGATTATGAATGCAATTGCATGGAAGGCAGATATCATTATTACGATCTCGCTGGATGCGAGAAGCGTCCAGCAGGGAATCCAGGCGGCGAATACGGCTGGAATCCCGATCGTGAGCGGTTCCAACGGTACGGATGACCCCAACCCGCGTCTGAATCTGGAGAAGGAAGGCCTGGTTGATTTCCTGTATGATGTCGGACCTGATTACCGGGCGCTCGGAACGGCGATGGCCGAATGGATGGAGTCCCACAGAGAACTGAGCGGACATGTCGTCATCTACAGCTGTCCGGGATCTTATTCCGTGGAATATTTTGAAGACGGTCTGCTGGCGGGGCTGGAACAGACAGAGCTGTCAGTAGACGGGCAGCTTCAGAAGTTTACATTCAAACAGATGGGGGATGAATTGAACCGCATGGTTATCGGTTATGTGACCGCCAATCCGGAAACAGAATTTATCTTCCTGCCCTTTGATCCGGCAGCCGTCAGCGTGGCAGAAGCGCTTGAGACAGCAGGAATACAGGATGTGAAGGTATGCGGTGTATTAGGGAATCAGGAGATGATCTCTCTGATCAGACAGGGGACGGTTGCGGCATGTACGGCTGCCTACGATAACGTATACTTAGGCTACGCAACGGCAGACCAGGCGATCCGCGTCTTAAATGGACAGGAGCTTGCGGCGCCGAGAGGCGAAAATCTGCCTTATCAGATCATAGACATCCAGAGCCTGCCCAAAGAGGGGGAAGCGTGGGCGCCGAATATGAACTACAAAGAACGTTATTATGAGCTTTGGGATTAAAAAGAGGGTGCGATATGAAGGAAGCTGATATTCGAAATGGGAGAAATACAATACTAGAAAAATATGGTATGCTGGGCGTTTTGCTGATCATTATTTTGATCTTTGGGTCATTATCCGATTCTTTTCTTACAGTACAGAATTTCAGCAATATATTCATCAGTGAATCCGTGGTAGGGTGTCTGGCCCTGGGGGGATTGTTCATTCTGGTAGTCGATGAATTTGATCTTTCACTGGGATACATCTTGTGCTTCTGCATGGTGCTTGGCGCCTTCCTTTCAGGGAAAGGCTGTCCGGGGGCTGTGGTAGTTTCCGTGATGATTGCAGCAGGCGCTGCATGCGGAGCTCTGAATGGATTAATCGTCACGAAGCTCGGGATCAATTCCTTTATTGCGACGATGAGCGTGGGACTTTCGCTTGCCGGGATTACACAGGCATTGTCGGGTGGGGGGATACTGAACACCAATATTCCACAGTCGATAATTCATTTTGCAAGAGGAAAGGTATTCTATGTGGGATATAGTGTGATCTTTCTCCTGGTGCTGTGCGCGGCCATTCATTTTGTCCTGGACCATACGGAATTCGGCCGGCATCTGTACGCGGTGGGGATGTCAGGGCGCACGGCAGTCTTCGCCGGGATCAAGGCAAAGAGAGTCAGGCTTACCGCATTCACTGTGGCCGGACTCTTTTGCGGGATATCGTCAATCGTGATGCTGGGACAGCTGGGCGCCGCCAGCTCTGCCTATGGAACGTCGCTTTTGCTTCCGGCATACTCCGTCGTATTCCTGAGCAAGGCGTCTTTTCATCCCGGGCGGCTGAATGTACCGGGTCTGGTCGTAGGAGTGGCGCTCTGTGCACTGGGCCAGAATGGAATTGAGATCGCCGGCGCGCCGGTATGGGGGAGCTATGTCTTTCAGGGAGTGCTTCTGATCCTGTCAATCTGGATCTCGGTTCTTCTGACTCAGAGAGCAGGGCGGAAAGTGAAGTAACGAAAGGAGAAGGCAATGTCTGTTGAGATGGAACATATTTCAGTATCATTTGCCGGTGTTACGGTACTAAAAGATGTGAGTCTTTCGGTGGAGGACGGAATCATTTGCGGTGTGCTCGGAGCCAACGGCAGCGGCAAGTCCACGTTGATCAAGGTACTGACCGGGATCTATCATCCTGATAAGGGATCAGACTCTGAAATCACGATTGCCGGTCAAAAATGCAGTGATATTCCCGATTCGAATGAGGCGTACCGCATGGGCGTGCGCGCAGTGCATCAGGAGAGCCCGCTGATAGACGATTTTACAGTGGCAGAATGTATCGCCGCATTCAAAGGATATCCGAAAAAGAATGGAAGGATTGATTGGAAAGGAATCAAAGAATATGCAGAAAGACTGCTTTTGACGTATGAAATCTCATTAGAAACAGAACAGCTGGTGAGAGAGCTGAGCGCCATGCAGCGCAATATGCTGGCAATTGCCATCGCAATAGGCCAGGAGGAAGAACAAAAGCAGACGAAGCTGCTGATATTGGATGAATCAGAGGCTTCCATTCCCGAAAATGAAGCAGAATTCTTCCTTAAGCGGGTGAAGATGCTGGCTGCAAAGGGAATTCCGATCATTATGATCAGCCACCGGCTGAAAGCCGTGCTTAAATATTGTGACACTGTGGTGATATTGAACGATGGGGAGATGGTATTTCATGGAAACGTGGGGGATATTACGGAAGAGATCATCGTCAGCCAGATGCTCCGCAGAGACGGTGGGGCACAGAAGGAAACAGACGCAAAGAGAGAGCACACCCTTACCGGTCTGTGGGATTTGCTGAAGTGCAAAACGCAGTATCAGATGGGTGCGGAAGTGCTTCGGGTTGAGAATCTGAAGTATGGAAACCTGAACGGCTGTTCTTTTGAGTTGTATGCGGGAGATATCCTTGGAATCGTGGGCGTAGCTGACAGCGGGATATCCGAGCTGCCCTGGCTGCTGTCCGGAAGATGGTCCAGAAAGGATGGGGAGATCTATGTCGGGGGCAGCCCCCTACCGCGCCATATGAGCACGAGGAAGGCCATCAAAAACGGTCTTGTGCTGCTTCCCAGCGACCGTCCGAAATCAGGAGGCGTCATGGAGTGTTCTGCGAGGGAGAATCTTTTTATGCCGAACGAAAAGAAATACTGGAGCCGGAAAAAACTATCCAGGCGAACCCTTCAAATGATGCAGGAGATATTCGATATACAGCCCCGCGATAGTTTTGAAAAGAAATTTGGGACATTCTCGGGAGGAAATCAGCAGAAGGCGATTATGGCAAAATGGATGAGCTTAAAGCCAAAGGTATTCGTCCTGGACGATCCGACCTACGGAGTGGACCCCAATTCACGGCAGAGGCTATTCGCACTGTTGAAAGAAGCGGCCGCACAGGGAATGGGAATCATTGTCTTTTCTACGGAACCCGAGCAGCTCGCGGACTTATGTACCAGGATTGTGGTGATACGGGAAGGAAAGGCGGCAGGACAGATTCAGAAAAAAGACGGCATTCTGGAAAGAGAGACGATTGCGAGGTGGAGCTATCTATGAACAATAGGAAAAGTATGGATCTCAGGAAGAACGGTCTTGCCGTGATAACCGTAGTATTGGCAGTCATATTCGCGTTTGCGGTTCCACAGTTCGCGAATCTCAGAAATATAAATGTAATCGGTATCGGCAGAGTTCCCGTCGCGATGTTCGCTATGGCATCTCTGATTCCTCTGGCGGTCGGAGAATTCGATATTTCACTGGGATACATGATCGGCTTTCTGCTGATGCTTGGCGGCAAGATGGCATCGATCGGGGGGACAGCCCTAGGTGTAGTTGTTGTGATTATGCTGAGCAGCGTCGTACTGGGAGCTTTTAACGGTCTGATCACGGTGGTGTTTAAGATTCCGTCCACGATCTCTACATTGGCCACCGGCATGATCATGTACGGGGGTTCATTGGGGCTGAACGGCGGCAAGTCATTCACCGGTGTGACACCGGATCTGCTGATGTGGATCAGTAAAATTAAGATTGTGAAGCTCAATATCTGCATTTGGGTATGCCTGGCAGCAGGTATCTCTGCATGGCTCATACTGGAGCATTCGCCTCTGGGAAAATATATCTATGCGATCGGACATTCTGAACGAGTAGTCGCACTTGCGGGAATCCGTACGAAGATAGTGCGTTTTGTTTCTTTTATCATAGCATCTGTGCTGATTGGCCTATGCGCCGTCGTACTGATGAGCCAGTCAAAAAATGTGTATCCCGATACAGGGCAAAGCTATCTGCTTCCAGGACTGGCTGTCACCTTTTTGAGCACGACGGTTCATACGCCAGGCAGATATAATATACCGGGGGTGCTGTGGTCTGCGGTATTCCTGGGAATGGTCTTCAATGTGATCAGCATTCTGGGGGCGCCGTTCTGGGCCGAGGCAGTGATAAACGGAATCGTTCTGCTGGGCGTAGTGCTGGTGATGAACCTCAGAAGACAGAAGTGAGATTGAAAGAGGTTCGCCTATAAGTTAAAAAGTTCTTCCGGTGGGAGGCGCACCGCAGCGTAAGAGACAAATGCCGCGGTGGGACTTCCGCAGAGGCGGCTTTTACATCACTCCCCATACCCACAGGATGACAGTACCATATCCATAGCTTCAGCGACCCCAATTGAAAATTCATGGCTGACAAGGGGCGCTTCCCCATTCAGTATACAGGCGCCGAGCTGTTCTACTTCCAACATATAATTCTGTGGGGCATCGACACAGAATTCGGTGCGCTTTTCATCTTGTACCAGATACCATTTCTGTTTTCCTTCCGCATTAAATCTGACCGGTACTTCCAGTATTCCCCGATCTCCATAGATAAAGGAACGATCCCCGCGATGATAAGGGAACATGCCGCAGGAGAACACCGCGCGCCTGCCGCCGGGGTACATCAGGTATCCCGTTGTCAGGTCATCAATTTTCTCCCCGGTAAAATGTGAAACAGCCTGCCCGGAAAGCGGCACTGAACCAAACAGGCAGGAAGCAAAGCTGATGGTATAGCATCCAAGATCATAGACGGATCCTCCCAGAGTATCCCGGCGGATGCGGATATCATCCTCGTAACCGGGTGTAAAGAAGACAGATTCTATCATATTCACATTTCCAATCAGGCCGTTGTCTATCTGCTTTTTAAGCTCCTTCATGACCGGAGAGTGAAGGTAGGCAAATGCCTCCATAAAAATGACGCCCGCAGCGTCGCATGCCTGGATCATTTCTTTCGTATCTGCGGCGCTTCCGCTCGCCGGCTTTTCACACAATACATGTTTTTTACAGGCCGCCGCTTTCAGGACCCATTCCTTATGAAGGTTATTCGGGAGCGGTATGTAGACAGCCTCCACGTCCGGATCCTTCAGCAGTTCATCATAACTTCCATAGGCTTTTTGAAAATGAAATTCATCACAGAATTGTTCCGCCTTTTCCAGTGAACGCCCTGCTATGGCATACAACTCGCAGTTTTTTGCCATCCGCATACCAGGGATAGTCTGTTCTTTCGCAATTCCGGCAGTACCGAGAATGCCCCAACGTATTTTTTTCATAGATAGTAAACTCCTTTCAGGTATGTTAATAAAGCTTAGAAACTGTCCATAAACTCATGCCCTTTCGCCAGAACAGCGGCAGAGCCGTGGATTAAGGTTATTATAACATATTTATCAAAACATGATAAATTCTTTTCCGCAGCGCATACTATAAGCAGGCCGTTCGCCTGAAAAAATAAAAGAAAAGAGATAATTATGAAATTTGATGCTGTTTACTATGAACCGGATTCTCTGTCTTATACATTAGGAGAGCAGCTGAAGGAACAATTTGGCAGCCTCCCCTGGATACCAATTGCCAGCCACAACTCCATCAAAGAGATGCAGGAAAAGCCCAATTCCGAATTTGGCCGTATGAAGAGGAACTTGATTATCGGGATCCGCAAGACGCATAAATATGTGGAGAATCACAAAGTATCCGATTATCTGGTGCCCTATACCTCCTCCGGCTGTACGGCCATGTGCCTGTACTGCTATCTCGTGTGTAATTACAATAAATGCGCGTATCTCAGATTATTTGTGAACCGGGAGCAGATGTTGGACCGCCTGATAAAAAAGAGCATGAAGAGCGTACAGCCGCTGGCATTTGAGATCGGCAGTAACAGTGACCTTGTATTAGAAAACACCATCACGCAGAATCTGCTCTATACCATTCCGCGTTTTGTAGAGGAAGGAAGAGGGAAGATAACATTTCCGACCAAATTCGATATGGTGGAGCCGCTTCTGGGACTGGAACACGGCGGCAGGGTGATCTTCAGAATGAGCGTGAACCCACAGCCAATTATCAGCAGGATTGAATTGGGGACGTCCAGTCTGAAGCAGCGGATCCAGGCTGTGAACGAGATGTGTGAAGCAGGGTATCCATGCGGTCTTCTAATTGCACCGGTAATTATGGTTGATGGCTGGAAGAAACTTTATACGGAGCTTCTGGAAGAGCTGGAGAGCGGATTGTCTGCTAAAATGAAACGAGAGATGTTCCTGGAGATCATATTGATGACCTATTCCTATGTCCACCGCGCCATCAATCAAGATGCCTTTCCAGGGGCAGAAGACTTATACGATCAGGAGCGGATGACCGGGCGCGGCAGGGGAAGATATTGCTACCGGCCGGAAGTACGGGCTGAGGCAGAAAGTTTTCTGAGGGCGGAGATAAAAAGAATCCTGGGCGATGTGCAGATTCTTTATATCAGCTGACCGTAAGGCCGCGGGCAATTACTTTATGTACCAGAGCGGGAAAAGTCGTACGAATCAGTCTTCTTTGGTTGTACATTTTCGCTAAGAATGTTAAAATAACCCATATGAGTACAGAGTATCAATGCGGGGAGAAAGCATATCCAAAGGGCATCCCGTAATGCATGCCCTTCGGGCGGGTCTGCAGAATAATGTATAAGGTATTGAGACGATCTGAGTGAAAATAGGAGTTCAAATGAGTACAATCTATGATGTCGCAAAATTGGCCGGGGTAGGGAAATCAACGGTTTCCCGTGTGATCAATAAAAACGGGGCTATTAAAGAATCTACGAGGCTTAAGGTGGAAGCCGCCATGAAAGAACTGAACTACCGCCCAAGTCTGTTCGCACAGGGGATTAAGACGGGCAGATCCAAGACGATCGCTTTAGTCGTTCCGGATTCCACGAATCTTTTCTATAGCATGCTGTTGTCAGGGATTGAGGATATTGCAAGAAAATATGGCTATTTCGTAATGCTCTGCAATGGGGAATATGATTCACAAAAGGGAAAAGTATATCTGGAACAGCTTCAGGAGCGTAACATTGACGGCATTATTTATTGCGTATACCGAAAGGATGAGGTGTTCAAAGATATATTCGAACTGTCGGAGACGGTTCCCGTAGTATTTACCGATGACCCCTACCTGCGCGATCCTACAGTGTCAGTGGTTTATACGGACGGAAAAAAAGCGGTGCGCGAGAACGTTGATTATTTATATAAAAAGGGCTGTCGGAATATTGCCTTTATCGGCCTGGAAGAGATCTGTGCAGTTATGTACCGGTTTGAGGGATATAAGCAGGGATTAAAGGATCATGAAATCCGGTATTCCCGGGATCTGGTATATCAGGCTCCCTATAACTGGTGCAGGATGTCACATTTTATGCTTGGTGCGGAAGGGATTTCCCAGATCATGCAGTCAGGGAAGCAAGTGGATGCCGTGATTGCCGCGACGGACATGCTGGCGATCGGCGCGATATCCTGGATCCAGGAAAACGGATACAGCGTGCCAGGTGATATCCGGGTGATCGGATACGACAATATTGAGATTAGTTCTATTATCCGTCCTAAAATGTCGACCATCTCCCAGCCCATACGTATGATGGGAAACGAGGCGGCAGAGCTGCTGTTTCGGAAGATAGAGGAGAACAATGGGATTAACGAGACCATTGAAATGAATACCACTTTCATAGAAAGAGAAAGCACGTAGAAAATATGAAAACATGTTTCAGACCATGATTCTGGAGCATGTTTTTTTGTATCATAGGAAAATGCCCGGCACTTTCCTATGATACAAAACCCTCCGGGAGATTCACAATTAGTTATAGTCAATATGAACAAATGAAAAACAAAAATATAGTAAAAATAACGAAAATGACTTACAAAAATATAAAAATCCACAAGTTTATTGACAATAATTTTTGTATATGTTATAACGGAAATAAGAAATGGGATCAATCCCAATAAAGCCGGAAGCAACGGCTGTTTTTTAATACATAAATTGGGATCAATCCCAATTTTGGAAGGAAGGAGAGTAATATTGGAGAAAAAAGTCAATTTGTTAAGCGCTCAGAAGATATGTAAATCCTTTGGAAAAAATAACGTTCTTAAGTCTGTAGACTTTGATTTGGAGGCAGGGGAGGTACATGCACTGATCGGTGAGAACGGGGCAGGAAAGTCGACGCTTCTAAAAATATTATTCGGAATTTACCAGCCAACCTCGGGTGAGATCTATCTGGACGGGAAGACCGTGCGGATGAAGCATCCGGTGGACGCTATTGGACACGGTATTGCAATGATTCACCAGGAGCCTTCCGTTTTTGAAGATCTGAGCATTGCAGAGAATATTTTTACCGGACACTTTGATACACGGAAGATCAAATGGGAGGAGCTGAACAGAAAAGCCTCTGAGGCTATGCAGGAAGTGGGGCTTGCGTTTTCTCCGGGCAGAATGATGAAGGGGCTTTCTGTTGCAGAGCAGCAGCTGATAGAGATTGCCTCCGCGCTTTCTTCTGATGCGAAGATCATTTTTATGGATGAGCCTACCGCATCGCTCACGCCTTCCGAGGTGGATAATCTGCTGGAGCTCATCGACACCCTGCGGAAAAAGGGAAAAACGATCGTCTACATCAGCCACAGGCTGGAGGAAATTAAGGCAGTTTCAGACAGGATTACGGTTCTGCGGGATGGAGAGATCGTAGGTACATACCAGAATGCAGAAATTACCAAGGATCAGATCATCCAGAAGATGATCGGCAGAGAATTCAGGGCCGGGGGCGGAGAGACAGAAAGGAAGACTTTCGGGCAGCCGTTCTTGGAGATAGAAGATATCAGTATTCCCGGCATTTTCGAACACATCAGCTTTCAGATTGCAAGAGGAGAGATCATGGGGGTTGCGGGCCTTATGGGAGCAGGGCGGACGGAAGTAGCCAGAGGAATATTCGGGATTACGCCGGTAAAGTCGGGTCAGATCAAAATCAAGGGAAAAGAAGTAAAGATTGGCTCCCCTGAGGCAGCTATCATAAATAAAATCGCCCTGGTGCCCGAGGACCGGCAGGGACTGGGATTGTTTGTTTCAGAACCGATTGCTTTTAATACCACCTTTGCGATCATCGACAGTATCAAAAAGAAGTTAGGCTACATTGATACAAAGAAAGAAAAAAAGATCTCGGAAGAATACGTGGAAGGCCTGAAGACAAAATGCAGGTCCGTCAACCAGAAAGTGGGGGATCTGTCCGGCGGGAACCAACAGAAGGTCAGCCTGGCAAAGTGGATCAGCACGAATCCGGATGTCCTGATTCTGGATGAGCCAACCCGGGGAATCGACGTGGGTGCGAAGGAAGAGGTATACAGGCTGATCAGAAAATTGGCGGAGGAAGGAAAATGCATCATGATGATCTCCTCCGAATTAAATGAGATCATATCACTGAGTGATAAGGTGATGGTTATGTATGAGGGAAAACAGACGGGAATGCTGCAGAAGGACGAGATCACAGACGTAAAGATCTTGTCTGCGGCGCACGATTGTCTGGAGGAGGCACAATGAAAAAGAAAAAGCTGAATTTAAGTTCATTTCGTGAATTAGGCGTGATTGCTATGATTGTGATTATCTATGCAGTCGTATGTATCATAGAGCCCCGGTTCTTTTCCACCACTTCGCTGGTCAACATCCTGCTGTTTTTTCCATTTTTGCTGATTGTATCCCTGGGGGAGATGATCGAAATTGTGAGCAGAAATGTGGACATGTCATTGGGCGCGATCCTGGCGTGTTCCGGGTATGCGGCGGGGCTGCTTTTTAAAACGTACAGCGGCCTGCCTATCGCAGTTGTTTTTATCGCGGCGATTGCACTGGGATGTGTGCTGGGGCTGATCAATGGGTTTATCGTGACAAAATTTCAGATCCCATCTGTCATTGTTACGCTGGGAACTATGAATGTATATCGGGGCGTGATTTTCATCCTGGGCGGCAAACAGATCGATAATTCGGTGATACCCCAGTCCTTAATGGCGCTTTCCCAACCAAAGCAGTCCGTCATCGGGATTCCATATTCCGTACTGATTGCGCTTCTGGCGGCCGTTCTTCTTGCCTTATTTTTAAAATACTTCCGGGCGGGCAGGGAAATATATGAAATCGGTTGTAACCCTGCGGCGGCAAGCCTGCGGGGGATCTCAAACAACCGGGTACAGTTGTTTGTCTTCACACTGGCCGGCGGACTGAGTGGTCTGGCAGGGATGGTCTTTATATCCAGAATCGGCTATATGGATCCGGGAGCCGCGGGACGGGGCCTGGAATTCACGGCCATAGCCGCGGTTGTGATCGGCGGAACCAGTATGAACGGCGGAGTCGGCAAAGTGACGGGGACCGTATTGGGATGCCTGCTTCTGGGAGTTATACAGAATGCGATCTCAATAACAGGCATTTCCGGGTATTGGCAGGAGGCTATTTATGGAATTATTATCGTAGTCTCTGTCATTATCGATAACCTGATTAAAAATAGGCTGGCAGTCAGCGAAGCGAGATAAGGGGGGACAATGATGAAACATAGATTAAAAATGAACCGGATGATCCGGCCGGAACTGACGGTGTTTGTGTTCATGATTTTAAGCCTTGTGGTCGGGGTTCTGCTGTCGCCAAACTTTCTGGACATTAGATTTCTGCTTGGCTCCACGATCTTCTACTGCGAACTCGGGCTGATGGCAATTCCGTTTACCCTCCTTCTGACATCAGGGGAGATCGACCTTTCCATCGCGGCAAACATGAGTCTGGTGGCTTGTCTGGTGGCCGTACTGTATCAGGCGGGGATGAGTATGCCAGTGCTAATTGTGATCGGTATTGCAGCAGGGACGCTGCTTGGATTTTTTAACGGCCTTCTCGTGACGGTTACAAAGCTGCCCTCATTAGTGATAACCATCGGCATCATGTCTGTCTATCAGGGATTTTCACAGGTTCTGGTAGGAGACGCGGCGATTTCGGGATTTCCGGAATGGTTTATCGGTCTTGATCAATACACAATTTTGGGATTGATACCACTAAATCTGATTATCTTGATTGTAGTCGCCCTTATTTTCTCCTTTCTGTTGAAAAAGACGGTATGGGGCAGGAAGGTGACTGCCATCGGCCTGAACCGCGGCACGGCATTGTATTCCGGCGTTGCAGTTGAAAAAACAAAGGTTCTGCTCTTTACAATTCAGGGGACATTCTGTGCAATCGCAGGTATTATGACAATGTCCAGGCTGCAGATGGCGAAGTATACCATAGCGGGCGACGGACAGATGGACGTTATCACTATGGTTCTGCTTGGCGGAACCGCATTTGCTGGAGGACGTGGGAGCGTCCTTGGGACACTGGCAGCATTTTTCATTATCGTTTTCATCAGAACGGGCATGCGGCTGGCGCTTCTGAGCAATTATGCACAGATGGCGATACTGGGACTGCTGTTGATTCTTGTAATTATTATTTCAAACGGGTTAGAAAAAATGGCTAAAAAATATGAATAGGAGGTGCAGTGGTATTAAAAAAATAATTAGCCATGAGAAACATATAAATAAAAAAATTCAGGAGGATTGCTATGAAAAAAAGAGTATTATCAGTAGTATTGGGGATCTGTTTACTGACCGCGGCAATGGTGGGCGGATGCGAGAAGAAGGGCGTGGAGCAGAACCCGAAAAGTGACAGCAGCAAACAGGAAGAGGAGCAGGGAAGTACGGACGATAAGGCACAAGGCAGTGCGAAAAACGCTTCCGATGTCACAGTCCGCTATATCTGTCTGACAAAGGGAATTCCCTACTTTGACCCGATTATTGAGGGGATGAAAGAAAGTGTGGAAAAGGCGGGGGCAACCTTCCAGGATACGGCTCCGGATACAAGCGACGCGACGGCACAGATCCCGCTGATTGAGGCAGCAATCCAGGACAAGGTCGATGTAATCTGTATATCACCAAGTGATCCGGATGCTTTGTGCGCTACTTTTGATAAAGCCAGGGACGCGGGAATTATCGTTCTCTGCGTGAATGATGATGTTACCGGAAACGAAGACAGAAGAGACGGTGCGGTAATGTCTACGGATTACGATGTGCTTGGAAAAGAGAACTTTGAGGCGTTTGCGGAGAGCATGAATTATGAGGGCAAGTTTGTTGCATTAAGCTCTAAGACAGGAACGCCGTTCCAGGAGAACCAGATGCAGATTTACAGGGATATGATGGCGGAAGACGAGAAATACGCGAAAATGGAATTTGTGGATGTTCTTTATGGCGATGATGAGGCTACAAAAAGCCTGACCGAGGCGGAGGCTGCCATCCAGAAATATCCGGACCTGAAAGGCATTATATCTCCGACAACGGTAGGAATTGTAGCCGCAGCACAGGCAGTGGAGAATGCAGGGCTGACGGGCAAGATTATGGTAAGCGGAACGGGAACACCATCCCAGTGCAAGACATACCTGGAAAATGGCACCATGCCGAATGCATTTCTCTGGGATACCAGGCTTTGCGGAAATGTAGCAGGAACACTCTCAGTTAAGCTTGCAACGGGAGAAACGGCGCTGGAAGCCGGAGCTGAAATTGACCTTGGCGAATACGGTACGGTAAAGGCCAATGATGTCTGCCTGGTACCGGCAGGAGATCCGTTGAAGTTTACAAAAGACAATGCGGATGAATATGATTACTAATTTTTGAAAATAAGTGGCATGACAGTAAAAATATTAACTGAAATAAATAATCAGCTGTGCCGCAAAAGGGACAGACCCCTCTGCAAAGGGGGCTGTCCCCTTTGAGAAGGAAACCGGTGCAGTCTGCAGGAGGAGGTACGCGTGTATGAATGCAAGAGAAAGGGTACTGGCGGCTTTAAAAGGGGAGGGGAAGCCCGACCGGATGCCATTTGAGATCAGTTGGGGCGCGTTTACCCCGAGACTGATGCAGTGTTATCATGAGAAGGAAAAAACAGAGGAAACACCGGAAGAATACTTTGACTTTGATGTCAGGTCGGTAAATATCGGCGCAACAAAGAAGAAAACAGATTTTACAAAATACTTCAAAGAGAAACTTCCGGACAATGTGATCTTTGATGAGTGGGGAATTGGGGCCGTGCCCGGCTCGCAGGAACATTTTCTGGAGTTCAAATACCATCCCCTTGCGTGGTGTGAAACAGCGGAGGATGTATATGGCTACGAGTGGCCTGATGTGGATGCAGATTACCGGTTTGAGGGAATGAAGGAAAAAATTGAAGAATATAAGTCCCGTGGCTACGTGGTAATGGGAGAATTGTATCAAACGATCTTCGAAACCGCGTGGATGCTGCGTGGGATGGAAACTTTTTTGATGGATTACTATGAAAACGAAGAAGTGGCTATGGCTATATGCGATAAACTGAAAGAATTGAGGATAAAGCAGGCGAAGAAATATGCGGAGCTTGGTGTTGATATCATCCGCCTGGGGGATGACGTGGCGACACAAAAAGGGCCGCTGATGAGCCGTGAAATGTACGGTGCTTTGATAAAAGAACGTATGAAAAGAATCGTTCAGGCGGGGAAGGCTGTAAATCCGGAAGTGCTTTATTTCCGGCACTGCGATGGGAAAGTGGAAGACATTGTGGATGATTTTATCGAGGAGGGCATCGATATCCTGAATCCTGTACAGCCGGAGTGTAATGACCTGACGCTTATATATGATAGATTTGGGGACAGACTGGCATTCTGGGGCGGAATCGGGACACAGAGCACGATGCCCTTTGGAACGCCGCAAGAGGTGAGGGAAAAAGTAAAGGAAGTTCAGAAAATTTTGGGCAAAAGAGGCGCGCTGGTTGTGGCCCCTACGCACATACTGGAGCCGGAAGTGCCATGGGAAAATGTACTGGCATTTGTGGACGCTGCGAAGCATTCCTATTACGAATAAATAAGATGGTCATGAATAAATAAGATGGTTTCAAATAAAGGAGAAGATGGTTGCGAATAAAGGAGAAGTCAATGGAGCGATATGAAAAAAGATATGAGATTTTAAAAGAAGAATTAGGTGAAAAGGGGTTAGACCTGGAGGAAATTAAAGATTTACTAAAGACGCAGGTCATTGAACTGCCGTCCTGGGCAGTGGGAAATTCCGGAACCCGCTATGGCACATTTAAAGATAAGGGGGCAGCAGTTACGATCTGGGATAAGATCGACGACTGTGCGGAAATCCAGAGGTGCCTGGGGATCACGCCGGTTATGGCAAGCCATGTGTGCTGGGACAAGACTGAGGACGGAAGATTCGGCCCGGTCAGGGAATATGCCGAGGAGAAAGGCATGAAAATCGGTACCGTGCATCCGAATACATTTTCCGGGCAGGAGTTCAGGTATGGATCCATGTGTTCGCCGTTGGACTGGGTACGTGAACAGACGAAGGAACACTTTAAAGACTGCGTCAGAATGGCGCGGGAGATGGGTTCCCGGACAATCGGGATGTGGGTGGCGGACGGAACCAACTATCCGGGGCAGGATAATCTGAGGGAGCGGAAACACCGCCTGTATGAGGGACTAAAGGTTCTGTATGATGCGATGGATGCGGATATGACGCTGCTGCTGGAATATAAACCCTTTGAACCATTCTATTACACGACCGACGTGCAGGACTGGGGCACCTCCTATCTGATGTGCAGTAAACTAGGACCTCAGGCAAAGACGCTGGTGGATCTGGGGCATCACCTGCCGGGGACCAATATTGAGCATATTATATCCACTCTGCTGGACGAAGGAAAACTGGGAGGATTTCACTTTAACAACCACCGGTACGCGGATGATGATCTGATTCTCGGAACCGTGAACCCGCTGGAGATCTTTCTGATTTACAAAGAAATCATCGATGCGGGGATGGACGGCGTTGATAATCAGATTGCCTATATGCTGGATCAGTCCCATAATATTGAAAACAGCCTGGAAGGCATTATCTACTCTGTCATGAATATTCAGACCGCCTATGCAAAGGCATTGCTGATTGACCGTAAGGCTTTGAAAGCTGCCCAGGCGGATCACGATGTCGTAAAATGCAACCAGATCATCATGGAGGCATTTGAAACGGATGTGGAGCCGCTGTTGTCCGTTGTCCGTATGGAACTGGGGCTCACGGATACCGATCCGCTGCGGAATCACCGGGAGAGCGGTTACCATAAAAGGGTGTCCGAGACCAGAGCGGAAGGGATACTGACACTGGGAGGAGGATGCTGATGAACGGAAGAGAGAGAATTCTGGCGGTTTTAAACCGCCAGGAACCGGACAGAGTCCCTACCTGTGAGTGGGTGCTCTATCCAAAGGTAATGGAGCAGATCTGCAATACGGCAAGCGACCTGGAATTTGTACAGAAAATGGATCTGGACGGGATTGCCGTCGGGCTGGATTCAAAGAATACGGTAATAGATGACCGGCATTTCATTGATGAATGGGGAATTACCAGAGTTTCCTATGACGAATATCCGAATCCGGTTGGATTTCCGATCCAGGAATTATCTGATCTGGATACCTATGAGGTGCCGGATCCCGATGCGTCGTACCGCTTTAATAAGATTAAAAAAGCAATGGATCTGTTTGGGCAGGAAAAATGTGTAATTGCCAGGGTGCGGGACGTATTTTCACAGCCCAGGGACCTGATGGGATTTGAAAATTTCCTGGCTGGTTTTTATGAGGAACCGGAGCTTGTCCAGCGCCTGATGGAGATGAGCGTGGAATACTCCGGCAGAATCTGCGAAAACCTTGCCGGGCTTGGTATTGAGGTAATTGTTGTGGGTGATGATATTGCCAACAACCAGGCACTTCTTATGAATCCCGACATGTATAGGGAACAGGTGCTGCCACACTTTGAAGCACTGGTCAAAAAGGCTAAAAGCCTGGGACTCAAGGTGATCAAACACAGTGACGGAGACTTGAACAGCGTAGTGGAAGATCTGGTAAACGCAGGAATAGACTGCTTGGATCCGATTGACGCAAGAGGAAACATGGATCTCGCTGCATTAAAGGCAAGGTATGGAAACAGGATTGCATTCAAGGGAAATGTGGACTGTGTGGAAACACTTGTAAACAAGTCAGAAGACCAGGTACGCAGGGAAGTAGCGCGTTGTCTGCTCCAGGGAAGCGTGGGAGGCGGACACATTATCTCCTCCTCCAACTCCATCCACAGCGGAATAAACCCGCGGAATTACAAGGTTTTTCTGGATGCGGTAAAGGAATTGGGGTGGTATCCCTTAGACTTAGAAAAATTAAAGCAAATCGCAGAATAGGGGTGTGCAAATGGGCAGATATTTTGCAGTCGATCTGGGGGCGGAAAGCGGCCGCTGTATCGCAGGAACCCTGGAAAACGGCATTATAAAACTGGATGAACTGTGGCGGTTTCCGACACAGGGACTTAAAATCCGGGGAGAATGGAAATGGAACGTTTACCGCTTTTATGAAGAAATATTAAAAGGACTTCGGATTTATGCGGATCAATACGGACCCGAACTGGATTCGATCGGCGTAGACACCTGGGGCGTAGATTTTGGCCTGCTGGATAAGAACGGGACACTGATGGGGATCCCATATACATACAGGGATAAAAGGACAGAAGGCACAGACGCCCTGCTGGAGCCAAGGAAAAAAATGTTATACCGAAAAACCGGAATTCAGTTTCTGGAGTTCAATACACTGAATCAGCTTATTGCAGCCAGGAGGCAGAAAGATACACAGCTCGACCACGCCAGAGAACTGCTGTTTGTGGGAGATATCCTGCACTATCTGTTGGGAGCCAGGCCTGTTTGCGAATACACGGCGGCCTCCATATCCATGCTGGTAGATACGGTCAACCGCAAATGGGATGACGAGATCTTCGAGGCCTACAATATCCCGGTAGAACTGCAGTCCCAGATCTCGTTTGCAGGGGACACAGTAGGAACACTCCGGGACGATATTGCAGACCAGGCGGGACTAAAACGTGGGATTCCGATCATTACGCCTGCCGTACATGACACGGCAAGTGCAGTAGTAGCGACTCCCACAGAAGGTGAAAACTTCGCTTTTATCAGTTCCGGTACATGGTCTCTGGCAGGAATGGAGCTGAAACAGCCCGTAAATAATGAAAAAAGCTTCGCACTCAATATCTCCAATTCTGGCGGAGTACTTGGAAAATCCCTTTTTCTAAAAAATATCATGGGACTCTGGATTATTCAGCAATGTAAAAAACAATGGAACCGAAAAGATCCTGGGCTTAACTACTCCAGAATCGTAGAAGAGGCGCAAAAAGCCCCTAAATTTACGGCGTTTATAGACGTAGACGACAACAGCTTTTTCGCACCGGAATATGCCGGAAGCGATTGTCGAATACCTGAAAAAAACAAATCAGATCCAACTCAAAGAAGACGACATCGGTGCAATCAGTAGGCTGATCTATGAGGGCCTTGCACTGAAATACAAATATGTTTTAGGGAAGATAGAAGATGCCGCAGAGAAAAAAATCGATGTCGTACACGTAACAGGAGGCGGTGGAAAGAATACACTGTTAAATCAGTTTATAGCCAATGCGCTCCACAAAAAAGTAACGGCAGGCCCGGAAGAATGTACAGCAACCGGCAATCTCCTGATGCAGGCCTACGGATGCGGACATGCCTCCTCATTAACAGAAATACGCAGAATAGTGAGGGATTCCTTCCAGGTGAGGGAATATGTGCCGGAAGATGAGGCAGAGTGGAATCTTGCATACAAAAATTTCACAAAATATTGCTTCTAAATCAAACAAAGCAACGGCCATAAATCCCATCCGCTGCCCCGTAAAATCTCCCAGACGGGAAATCGTTTTCACCTGCCGGCCGGATGAACCAGCCTGCAGCAAGATGAACCAGAGATATGCTTACGCCTGCATCTTGTCCTGTCTTGCTGCAGGCGTCTCTCCCTGTATAAAAAAACAAAAGATTGTGCAATAAGTAGTAATGTCTTATAATATAAGCAGTAAAAAATTTGTCTGATAAAGAAAATGATTATTGCACAATAGAAGAACCGAGAATACTATGTATCAATTATCTTGATGTGAACAAAGATATCGGGGCAATGATCGGACAAGCACAGGAATCTGATGGTTACGGAAGATAATCTGTACGAGTTGACAAATGAACGGGCTGGGGAAAAGACAATGTTTCGGCTGAAACCGTATCTTTAGTTTGACTTTTGTCCGGAAATATATTACAACTAGAATTAAGCAGAGCTTAAAAATACAGAGGAAAGGAGGATTGAAGATGGCAAGTATCAGAGATGTTGCCAAAAAGGCAAACGTAGGCCCGACAACGGTCTCACGGGTTCTGAACAACAGCGGCTATGTATCCGATGAGACCCGCCAGAAGATAGAAGCAGCCATGCGTGAACTGGACTACACGCCCAACGAGCTGGCGCGCAATTTATTTCACAAGAAAACAGGGATTATCGCCGTATTAGTTCCCACGGTTGCACACCCGTTTTTTGCTGAATTTGTAGAATATGTGGAAGCAGAGCTGTATAACTGCGGCTACAAGACCATGCTGTGCAATACCGTGAAAGAAGAAAATGCGGAACTTGAATATCTGGATATGTTGAACCGTCATATTGTAGACGGCGTGATCACAGGTGTACACTCACTTGATGTGGAGGAATATCTCAAGATCCACAAGCCGATTGTGGCGCTTGACCGCTACCTGGGCGAAGATATCCCTGTGGTGGCAGTGAACCATAAAAGAGGCGGCAGACTGGCGGCAGAAGAGCTGATCAGAAGCGGCTGCAAGTCCGTACTGCATTTCCGCGGCGCGCAGGAAGTTGAGTCACCATACCATGACAGACATTATGAATTCGAAAGGATTATGAAAAAGAACCATGTGAAGACATATTCCTATGAACTGGAATGGAACCGTTTTGACGCCTTATATTATAAAAAGGCAGTAGAGTCAGTTTTTGAAATGGGAATAGATTTTGACGGAGTATTCGGAGTTGACCAGCTGGCGATAGGTTATATGAATGAAGCGATCAGAAGGCATAAAAAGGTACCGGGAGATGTGAAGATTGTGGCTTATGACGGTACATACCTGACGGGAATCGTAGAACCGCAGGTGACGGCCGTTGCACAGCCTATGGAAGCGTTGGCCAGGGAATCCGTGCGCCTGATGGCAAGGCTGGTAAATGGAAAGACTTACAAAAATAAGCAGGTTTTATTAGAGGTAGAGCTTAAAAAAGGCAAGACAACTGTATAGTAAGTTCATTGTGAAAGGTGTACAAAATAAAATCATAATCTTTTGTAGTAATAAACAAAAAAACAGTGAATTTAAAAAATAAGGTTGACTTTTTTAATTGGAGTTATATAATGGGCTTAAAGTAATCAACAGGTGTACATCCTAGAAAACTTATTTTTTTTGCCGCATTGTGGAACGGGTTCCATGATGCGGCGCGGAACAAGCTGAGGTATTTTTTTTAAACAATGTGGAACGGGTTCCACATTGGAAACAAAAAAACAGTATTCGTAATACAAGGAGGAGCATTATGAAGAAAAGAACTTTAAAAAAACTGTTGTCAGCTGTTATGGCCGGTACGATGGCTGTGGGATTGCTTGCAGGATGTTCAGGCGGCAAGGAGGCGGCGTCGAAGGCAGAGTCAGAGGGAGGAGCAACGACGATTAAGTTCGGCATCCATGTGGCGAATCCCCAGGAGCAGGAAGCTGTTACATACAACATTGTGCAGGCATTTAACGAGAAGTATGATGGAAAATATAAGGTGGAGTTTGAGGCTTCCGATAAAGAGTCTCATTCCAAGAACATGAAGCTGGAAGCTTCCGACGGAACACTTCCGCAGATCTTCTGGCTGGATGCCAGCGAGGCGCCGGAATACAGTGACTCGGGCGTACTGATGGATTTATCGGATTTCTTATCCGAGAATTCTGATATCCAGACAGCCCTTGGCGGCATGGAAAATGCATTCCAGGATGACAGCGGGCAGTATGGACTGCCTTACCAGTGTAATGTCCAGGGAATCTTTTACAACAAGGACCTGTTTGATAAGGCAGGGGTTGAGTATCCTACGAACGACACTACATACGAAGAATTCATTGAGATGGTCAAAAAGCTGAAAGAGAGCGGCGTGACTCCGCTGTCAATCGGAAGCAAAAACAGTGCATACGCAATGTGGGAGTTCAACGAGACGCTTGCCAGATATGGATGGTCGGAGAATATTGACAGCATTCTTTCAGGAGAGAAGAAATTTAATAATGAAGACCTGAATGCTTGTTTTGAAAAGTTAAAAGGAATCGCGGATGCAGGTGCATTTCCGGAAAATATGGCTACCATCGAATACTTTGACGCGAAGCAGCTCTTTAACGAAGGCAAGGCGGCAATGTTTGGCACCGGCCAGTGGGACTGTGCGGAATTTGATGAAAATATCGGCGAAAAGGTAGGTTTCTGGTGGGGACCCAAATTTACAGATACGGACTACAACCAGGATATTGCAATGAAGGTTCCGTCCGCACCGATTGTTGTAAATGCAGAGGTTGCAGACGATGACGCAGTGAAAGAGGCGGTTTACGAGTTCCTGAAATTCTACTATGGAGAAGATGCAGCAAAGATTTCCTATGAAGGTTCTATTTTCCCGGCAACAAACTATTCCGAAGTTGCCGCAACGGACACACAATATTCCATGAATGCGATGCTGGAAGCCCTGGGGGCAGGATGGGAGAGCCCGGAGGCAGCGCCGGATCTGACTGTGGTATCCGCAGTACAGGAGGCCCTTTACAATTCTATGTTTGGCGTGATGCAGGGAACATATGAGCCCTCCGAAGCCCTGGATAAGATTGACGAGGCTCTGTCCTACAGTAAATAATGAAACAGGTCCATACGAGGAAAGCCGGAGCCCCAGCCGTGAGTGCGGCGGGGCTGCCGGGTGGATTTTTTACGATGTACTGGTAACAGTTCAGGCAGGCCTGAGCTATTGCGAATTCTATGATTGGAGAAGGATATGCGCTGGTTAAGTAAAAGAAGATATAAAATAGGCCTTCTGATCCCGACACTGCTTGTCTATAGTGTGTTCATTGTCCTGCCGATTGTGATTGCGGTTGGATACAGCTTTACAAAGTATTCCGGCATTGGTAAGGCAAGGTTCCAGGGATTTCAGAATTATATCAGGCTGTTTCAGGATAATGTGTTTTGGATTTCACTGAAGAATACGATGATTATTTTCATACTGGCATTTATCCTGCTGCTGACATTATCATTTTTCATAGCACTGCTTTTAAACAACCGGTTGAAAGGAACCGATTTTTCGAAAGCGCTCATATTTTCCCCGGCAATTATTGCGCCCATTATTGTTGGTATTATATGGGTATATATTCTGGACCCGAATATTGGGGTCATTAACAATATTCTGGACGCGGTGGGGGCATCGGCGCTGAAGCACAAATGGATCGGCGGGGAGACATTTTCGCCATACAGCATCGCAATCATTTATTTCTGGCAGCAGCTCGGATATCTGGTGACCATTTTTATTGCTGGTCTGAAAATGATTCCGGAAGATGTGCTTGAGGCAGTGAAGATTGACGGTGCAAGCGGTGTGCAGAAGGTCCGCTATGTCATCATTCCCATGATGCGCACGACGATCTCGACGGTATCTGTCCTAATTATAACCGGCGTATTCAAAATCTTTGAAATCGTTCAGCAGACAACAGGCGGAGGCCCGAACCACCTGTCGGAGACACTGGTAACCTACAGTTACTCTATGACATTCTCCAGCAGTGATTACGGCTATGGGATGTCTCTGGCTACGATAACCTTTTTGCTGTCACTTTTGATTACGGGGATTTACTCATTCCTGACCAGAGAGAAAGAGAGGTAGCAGGATTATGATCAATAAAAAGAAGAAGACAGCCATGTATATCCTGATGGTTTTGATTACGCTGATGGTTGTATTTCCGTTTATCTGGATGCTGGTGCTTTCCTTTAAAACAAATTCTGAAATATTGTCCGCACCGCTTTCTCTGCCGAAAAGCCTGAACCTGGAAAACTACAGCAATGCGTTTAAAACTTTGGATTTTCTGCAGCTTTATGGGAATACATTATTTGTATGTGTGATATCACTGGTTATCGAATTGATTATTACCTTTTTCAGTTCCTTTGTGATCTCCAGAATGGAATTTAAGAATAAAAAGATTGTTTCCTTAATATATGGGTTTCTGATCATGGGACTTTCGATCTCACCCTTTATTCTGCTCTTTCCGGTATACAAAATCAATGTATTCTTCGGATTAAGGGGAAAGCTGGCGCTGATATTCCCATATGTGGCAACGTCCATATCCTTCAACACGCTGCTGCTGGTGGGATACCTGAAGTCGCTTCCGACGGAGATTGATGAGGCCGCCGTGATTGACGGATGCAGCATCTGGGACCTGATGCTGAAGGTGATTCTTCCCATGGCAAAACCGGTCATTGCAACGATTGTAATCTTTAACGTGCTGTATATCTGGAATGAGTTTCCATTTGCATCTGTTATGTTAAGAGACATTTCAGATTATACGCTTTCCATGGGGGCTTCCTTCTTTAAGGGAACCTATACGGTGGATTATGGCGGGATTGTAGCGTCCAGTGTGCTGATTATTATACCGGAGCTGATCTTCTATGGCATTTTCCAGAAGAATATTGTAGAGGGTATGACGGCCGGGGCCGTAAAAGGTTAAGCCGGGAGAGTTAAAATGCAGGCTTCTGACACATATACACACGGTTTGTGCAGTAAACGGGCAGATCTGTGCGGGCTGTTGTGAATCAATATAATATGAAAAAAATTAGGAGGAAATATCATGAGTAAAGTATCAGGATTATTTCAGGATCTGACAACTATAAAAGAGGCCAGGAACGGAAGGCTGGCGAGCTGGGACCAGAGAGGCAAGAACCAGGACTACTGGGAAATTCCTGCAAAGGAGAGCATTACCCTGGGAGAGATTGAAGGCCCCGGCTGCATCACACATATCTGGATGACCTCATCCTGCCGCAGGGTAAAGGCACCCAGCATCCTGGATCCGGTGCAGAATGCATCCGCAGCACCGGTGATGGAAATCCATCCGGCGCTGGGCGTTATCTGGGACGATTATGACCCGTTTTACTATAGGAAGGCATTGATCAAAATTACTTGGGATGACCAGGATACGCCGAGCGTTCTGGCGCCTTTGGGAGACTTCTTCTGTATCGGGAACTGCTATCCGGGGAATTTCTCTTCCCTTCCATTCAATGTATCGCTGAAACCGGAGGAGGCAGGACGATACGGCGCGCCGTGTTCCGTATCCTGTTATTTTCCGATGCCGTTTAATAAGAAGGCAAAGATTGAGATTATCAATGAAAATGAACTGCCGTTTATTTTGTATTTCAATATCGACTATGAGATGTATAAGAAACCGCTGGACGAAAATACCGCATATTTCCATTCCAGCTGGCACAGAGAGAATCCGTGTGACGGATGGGGACCTGATATCCAGGTGAATTCACCGGAGGTAAATAATGTCACTAATCTGAAGGGGGAAGGCAATTACACCGTTCTGGACGTGGAAGGAACCGGCCATTACGTGGGATGCAACTTGACCGTGAAGCACTATCAGGGCAGCTGGTGGGGCGAAGGAAACGACATGTTCTTTATTGACGGGGAAGAGTATCCAAGCCTTAACGGCACAGGAACGGAGGATTACTTTAACCATGCATGGGGTATGCAGCGCAATGCATTCCCATTCTTTGGAACCATCGTGCACGAAGGAGATACGGACGGATTCCATGTATCCTACCGGTTCCATATCACGGATCCGGTCAGGTTTGAAAAGCGCCTACGAGTAACGATTGAGCATGGCCATGCAAACCATTTATCGGACGACTGGAGTTCCACGGCGTACTGGTATCAGACCCTTCCGACCGCAAAGCCGCTTACGATCCTTCCGTTGGAGGAGCGTCTGCCTAATGTGCCTGTGCTTCCCGAAAGGAATCTGAAGATGCCACAGTTAACAGAAGAAATGCAGGCGGCCAGGGATTCTTACGAGAAACGCTGGGAAGAGTACTCTCCGGCAAGGCAGGAGCAATTTAGAATCAAGGAGAACAAAGCGCGCCGCGAGTCGGCGCTCAATACGGAGTTCGCAAAAAAACTGCGTGAAGAATACAAGTAATGGGAGAACTGGAGGCGTTTTATGTCTAAGGAATTAATGCAGCAAAATATCGAGAAGGCCCAGAGGGAGATTGACGCGAAAAAGGAATACGTGAGAAAGGGCAAAATGCGCCAGCACTACCACTTTATGCCGCAGACCGGCTGGCTCAATGATCCGAACGGGTTGATCTTCTACAAGGGAAAATATCATTTTTTCTACCAGTACAACCCATATGAAGGATTCTGGTCCTGTATGCACTGGGGGCACGCGGTAAGCGGGGATCTGGTACATTGGGAATACCTGCCTCTTGCGCTGGCTCCAAGTGAAAGCTATGACAATCATCACCAGGGGGGCTGTTTCTCGGGAAGCGCGATCGAGCATGACGGGAAATTATTCCTGATGTATACAGGGACAACGAATAACGGGAAAGGCTTTGAACAGTCCCAGTGTATTGCATACAGCGAGGATGGGATTCATTTTGAAAAGTATATAGGCAATCCGGTGCTGACTGCACCCGAGGGGATTCCGGGAGACTTCTTCCGTGACCCGAAGCTCTGGAAGCACGAGGACACGTATTATGTGGTTTGTGGGGCGAACAAAGACGGCATGGCTCAGGCGCTTTTATACAAGTCACAAGATATGTTCCACTGGGAATTTGTGAATATCCTGGCCGAAAGCCGGGGCGAGTGGGGATATATGTGGGAGTGCCCGGATTTTTACCCCATCGGTGACAAATACGTCCTGATGTTCTCCCCTATGGGGGCAAAAGAAAGGACCAGTGTATATCTGGTAGGTGATTTTGATTATCAGACCGGAAAATTTTACTATACCGTATCTGGGGAAATCGACTGGGGATTCGACTACTATGCCCCGCAGTCATTCCTATCCCCGGACGGCAGGCGGATCATCGTAGGATGGGCCAATGCCTGGGACTGGATGCCGTTCTGGAAGGACTGGGGCCCCACCTACAAGGAAGGGTGGTGCGGCTTCTTCAATCTTCCGAGGGAGGTCGTGCTCTGCGGGGACAATACCCTGCAGTTTCTGCCGGTCAGTGAATTGGAACAGCTCAGAAAGGATGAGCAGGTACAGCGAAATGTGACATTAGAGGCGGAAAACCCCCTCCTGTTCCGGGAAGGCAGCGTATACGAGGCAAAGCTCAAAATTAACCTAAAAGAATCAACCGCAAAGAAGATCTGTATGGAACTGCGCTCCTCAGACGAAAAGAAAACGCTGGTAGTCTTCGATTTTGAAAAAGCAGAGATCAGCTTTGACAGAAGCCGGGCTGACGGCTGGAGCAAAGGCATCGCCAAGAGTCCATTGAATCTGTTGGGAAAGGACTACTTGGATATCCATATATTCTCAGATCAGAGTTCGATAGAAATGTTCAGCAATCATTACCAAAATAACATATCATGTAATATATTCGCCCCGGAAACAGAGTGCGGGAATTACATAACGGCACAGGGGGGAAAGCTAAGTATTGAGCTTATGGAAACTTGGGATTTGGAGGGCGTGATGTAGGGGACGCTTGCCGAGAACCGGGACGGGATGCATACGTCTGCATCCCGTCCCGTTCTCCGTCAGGCGTCCCCTCATCCGTTCCCGCGGCTAAAGTCCGTGAATTATTAAACAGTTTTTCTGTAAGCGAACATGGGGACTCCCTCCTCCATAGGAACATGGACTTCCCCCTGGATCAGAGGCTTTGCATAGTCGATAAATGCATCACCCACATCCGTGCCTTCCCTTGTAATCCATTCTGCCGGAACCGTTTTTTCCCTGTTGCAGACATGGTTGACATCGGTTGTCACGTAATCAATTGCATAGGGCTTGTCCTGGATTCTTTTGAAAGCAATCATCTTTCCGGTCTCGCCCTCCAGTGCACATTTTACGCCGAATGCACCGGAGGCTATAGCTTCTTTTTGATCTGTCCCGGAGAGCATGGTGCTGGAGCAGCGTTGAGATACGTTTAGTTCCACGGAACGGACTTTTATGCCAAGCCGTTCCTTGATCAGATTCTCCAGATATTTTCCGGAGCCGGCCAGCATCTTGTGACCAAAGGCGTCTACGCCTACGTCGCTGGCAAACTCGCAGATGAAGGTACCGTCTTTGTCATGAATACCCTCGGATATACATACAACCAGGTTGGGAGTTTGTTCCAGGGCTTCTTCCACTTTTTGAAGGAATGCTTCCTGATCAAATGCTGCCTCAGGAAGATAGATCAGTACCGGGTTGTCCCCCTCGAACTTCCGGGCCAGAGCGCTGGCGGCGGTCAGCCAGCCGGCATGGCGTCCCATAATCTCTACGATGGTAACGGATTTTTTATTGTCATATACGGAGGCGTCCAGGGTGATTTCTCTGACCGTAGATGCAATGAATTTGGCGGCGCTGCCGAAGCCCGGGGTGTGGTCTGTCTCCACAAGATCGTTGTCGATTGTCTTGGGAATCCCAATGAACTTGATGTCGCTGCCGGTTTTAGCGGCATAGCGGGAGAGTTTGCTTACGGTATCCATGGAGTCGTTTCCACCGATATAGAAAAAATATCCGATATTTAATGCATTAAGCTTTTCCATTAGCTCTGGATATACCGGATCGTCCAGATCCTCGGGAAGTTTATAGCGGCAGGATCCCAGATAGGATCCGGGAGTCGTCTTGATCAATTCCAGTTCGCCGGAGTGCTCCAGAGGCTCCATATCCATGTAATGCCCGGCGAGGAATCCCTCGATTCCGTTGATCATTCCATATACAGCGCCAAAAGAATCTTCCCGGTTCAATGCCTCATATACAACGCCGTAAAGGCTGGCATTGATGACGGCGGTTGGTCCGCCTGACTGGCCCACGATAACATTTTTCTTCATAAATAATCCCTCCAAAGCTATTTTCATTTTTGTCATACCTATAACTATAATGGATAAAGACATTTTTTACAATAGGTTACTATGCGCGGCCCCGTGGATAGCAGCTGTAACAGGTATAAAACGGATTTTATGATAAAACAGTTGGAAATTTGGTCAATGTGCAGTATAATTGCTGTATCTGAGTAAAGAGGTGTTCTTATGAAATATATATCATTTGCAATTCCATGCTACAATTCTGAAGCGTATATGGAAAAGGCGATACAATCAATATTAAAGGGCGGGGAAGATGTGGAGATCATCATTGTGAATGATGGCTCCGAGGACGGTACAGAAGAGATTGCCCGGCATTATGCAGATTTGTATCCAACGATTATTAAGGCGGTAAATAAGGAGAACGGGGGACACGGCGATGCTGTCAATGCGGGACTGGCCCATGCAACTGGACGATACTTTAAGGTGGTGGACAGCGATGACTGGGTAGATGAGGAGGCCCTCATGCAGATCCTGGAAGCGGTCAGGGGCTTTGTGCAGACGGAGACGGAAGTGGACATGATTGTTTCAAATTATGTGTATGAAAAGGTTGGGGTTGAGCATAAGAAGGTCATCCATTACCGCAATGTGCTGCCGCAGAATCAGATATTCCATTGGGACGATATCGGGCATTTCCGGCTGGACCAGTATATCCTGATGCATTCCGTCCTCTACCGGACCGAGATGTTGAAGTTATGCCAGCTCAGGCTGCCGAAGCATACATTTTATGTGGATAACATTTATGTATATTATCCACTGCCGCACGTGCGCACGATCTACTATATGGATGTTGACTTCTACAGGTATTTTATCGGGCGTGAGGATCAATCCGTTAACGAAAAGGTGATGATCAGCAGGATAGACCAGCAGATATTCGTAAACAAGAGCATGATAAATATGTATGAACTGCGGATGATTTCCAGTAAAAAGCTGCGTAAATACATGATTAATTACCTTGCAATTATGATGACTGTATCCTCGATTTTGTGTATCCGTTCCAAGAAAAAGGCGAATCTGGAAAAGAAGGCGGAACTGTGGCAGTATCTGAAGAAAAAGGATTACGGCACTTACTTTAAGATTCGTTACGGAATCCTGGGCCAGACGATCAATCTTCCCGGCAAGTCCGGACGAAAGGTATCCTCCATGGCTTACAGTGTGGCAAGAAGGCTTATCGGATTTAATTAGCTGATTGGGTACGATCGGATATTACGAAAAGTTTTTGGATTTATGGGCCGGCAAAAGTTATGGAACAGAATCTGCACGGCTGCATGTGCATATAGAAAATATTTAACTGAAAAGAGCATAATTTACCAGCCATGGTACATACTAGTAATAAAAAAGGAGTGTGTATTATGGCTGTTAATTTTTCAGAAAGTAAAACAAAAGAAAACCTGATGAGAGCATTTGCCGGGGAGAGCCAGGCAAGAAACAGATATACAATCGCTGCAGATAAGGCAAGAGAGATGAAAATGTATACGATTGCCGACATTTTTTTGTATACGGCTGATCAGGAGCGCGCCCATGCGGAGAGGTATTACGAACTGCTGAAAGATCTGTCCGGTGAGACAATCTTTATTGACGGAGGTTATCCGGTAGATCAGCAGACGACTCTGGCTGAGCTTTTGAGAGCTGCGGAGCACAATGAAAAAGAGGAATATGAGGATGTTTACCAGGCATTTGGCGATGTGGCTAAGGAAGAGGGATTTTTAGAGGCTGCCTCTGCATTCTATCAGATCGCAGAGATTGAACACACCCATCAGGTTCGTTTTGGTGAAATCGCCGGCATGCTGGAGACCAACCAATACTTTGCGTGCGAGAATGAAAGCAAATGGATCTGTACGAACTGCGGATATATCCACGAGGGAAAACAGGCTCCGGCTGTGTGCCCTGTCTGCCGCCATGCGCAGGGGTATTTTCTGCCATATGCATATGCTGCATATAAGGGAGAAGGAAGATAACCAGAAAAGATATACCCAAACGGGTAAGAACCATCTGTTAACTGAATAGTCAAAAGGAGCGGGATATGAGCCAGAAAGTAGAGAATCTGCTGAACCTTGCATTAGATGCTACGGAAGAAGAACGCGTCAGGTCACTGGAGCTGGAGGTGGGATATAACCCGATTGAAAGAGAATGGGATCTGGTGATTAAGTATTCGGGTTCCCTTGATCCGGTGAGAGCGCTGGCAACGTCTGTGACGGAACTTGCAAATGAGTATGCGATTATCACAGTACGGGAATCTGTGATTGACAGGCTAGCATCTATTCCCCAGATAGAGTATATTGAAAAACCAAAGAGGCTGTTTTTTCAGGTGGCGAACGGAAAGAGAGTTTCCTGCATCAATCCGGTGCAGCGAACTCCTTTTTCTTTGCTCGGAAGCGGCGTGCTGACCGCCGTAATAGACAGTGGAATTGATTATGCCAACGAGGACTTCAGAAATCCGGATGGAACGACGAGAATACGGGCGTTGTGGGATCAGACGATTCCAGGAAGTCCGCCGCAAGGCTATGCCATCGGTACGGAATATACACAGGAGCAGATTAACGAGGCGCTTGCACAGGATTCCAGAGCGGCGCAGGAGCGGATTGTGCCAAGCAGAGATACATCCGGTCATGGGACCGCGGTAGCAGGCATTGCAGCGGGCAACGGCGCCGGCAGTCCCGGACGGCAGTATGCGGGGGTGGCGCCTGCCAGTGATCTGCTGGTTGTCAAGCTGGGAATTCCCCGGGATGAAGGCTTTCCCAGAACAACGGAACTAATGCTGGGGGTAGATTATGCGGTTCGCAAAGCCCTGGAATACCAGATGCCTGTAGCCGTGAATATCAGTTTCGGAAATACATATGGTTCCCACGACGGAACCTCCCTGCTGGAGCGCTTTCTGGATGATATATCTAATTTCTGGAAGTGTGCAATCTGCGTGGGCAGTGGGAATGAAGGAACCAGCGCCGGCCACACCTCCGGAAGGCTGACCGAGAATGTGGAAGAAAGTGTGCAGCTGGGAGTACAGGCTAACGAGCCCACGGTCAATGTGCAGCTCTGGAAATCCTATGTGGATACAGTGGATATCTCTCTGGTCAGCCCGTCGGGGGTGCGGGTGGGGCCGATTCAGGATATCCTTGGCTCTCAGCGCTTTATCCTGGGAAATACAGAGATACTTCTATATTATGGGGAACCGAAACCGTACAGCGTCAAACAGGAAATATTTATTGACTTCCTGCCCAGGCAGACCTATATAGACAGCGGTGTATGGCAGATCATCTTATCTCCGCGCAGGGTGGTTACGGGAGAATATGAGATGTGGCTGCCCAGTCAGAGCGCACTGAATATAGGCACCGGGTTTTTATTTCCAAAGAGTGATACGACGCTCACCATACCCTCCACGGCGCTCCGGGTGATAACTGTGGGGGCATATAATGGTCTGACTTTCAGCTATGCAGACTTTTCGGGCCGAGGGCCGGCGGCGCTCTATGAGTATGCCACGGTGCCAAAGCCGGATCTCGTGGCTCCGGGAGTCAATGTGACATCTGTGGTGCCCGGCGGAGGATATGCGCAGTTTACTGGAACTTCATTTGCTGCGCCCTTTGTAACCGGCAGCGCGGCACTTCTGATGGAGTGGGGGATTGTGAAAGGGAATGACTCCTATTTGTATGGGGAGAAGGTGAAGGCCTATCTGCGGAGAGGGGCGAGAAAACTTCCGGGATTTGATCAGTGGCCGAATAACCAGATGGGGTATGGGGCGCTTTGTGTGCGGGATAGTATACCGCTATGATATACAATATGCACCTTATTCTTATGTGAAAGATATGAAGGATTTTATAGGTAAAGTAAGCCGGCTAAATAAAACCAATACGATAGTTTGTGATATAAATAGTTGAGTTTCATCCGAACGATCAGAAAATGAAGAAAATTTGTTTATACTCTAATAATTAGGTTCGATGAAGATCAGTCTATTAAGGCTGATCTTTTCTTAAATTAAAAGCCCTTCCGGTATAGCGCACACCCATAAAGAAGTAATACTTTCAATAATTTCCTCAAGGAGTTTTAAATCGTTTATTTCACAACGTCATTGACAAGACGAAAAACTATCTATATAATTAAACTTAGAGTTTAATTATTGTATGGAGGAAAACATGGGACGAAGAAAGAAAGAGCCTAGAAGCGTACACAGGGAAAACATAGTATCTGCGGCATCTGCACTATTTATGGAAAAAGGCATTGCCGCGACTTCTATGGACGATATAGCGAAAGCCGCCGGATACAGCAAAGCAACATTGTATGTATATTTTGAAAATAAAGAGGAGATAGTCGGCATTTTAGTATTAAACAGTATGAAAAAACTTTATGACTATATATCCGCTGCTTTGGCGCAGCATGAAAGCACAGAAACAAGATACAGCTTTATCTGTCGAAGCCTGGTACAGTATCAGGAAGAATTTCCTTTTTATTTTAAAATGGTGTTGGACAAAATCAACATTGATTTTGAAAGCCAAGACTATTTGCCGGAAGAAAAGGAAACATATCAAATTGGGGAAGAAATCAATGAGAAAATAAAAGATTTTTTATTGTCCGGTATGGAAAAAGGGGATTTACGGAGTGATTTGGAAATAATGCCTGCTATCTTTAGTTTTTGGGGTATGCTTTCCGGAACCATTCAGCTTGCCGTAAACAAAGAAGAATATATTAAAAAGTCAATGGGTTTATCTAAAAAGCAGTTTTTGGAATATGGGTTTTCACTTATCTATCATTCGATTGCAACTAAGGAGAAAAGATTATGAGAAAAAATGCGCTTGCTATTTTAGGTAGTCCTCATGCAAATGGAACAACAGCAGCCATGTTAGATTTGGCAATTCATAAAGCGGAACAAGTGGGATATGCTGTAACAAAAATCAAACTGTATGAAAAGAAAATTTCTTTTTGCACAGGTTGCCGCGCTTGCATGGACACACATATTTGCATACAGAAAGATGACATGCAGGAAATTGCTGCGCTATTACATGAGTGCCAGCTTGTTATCCTTGCCGCCCCTGTTTATTGGGCAAATGTTCCGGCTCCTGTCAAAAATATGTTTGACCGATTATTGGGAACCGCTATGGAAGAAACAGATACATTTCCTAAACCACGTTTACAGGGCAAGAAATATTTGATTTTAACTTCCTGCAATACTCCTGCCCCTTTTTCATGGATATTCGGACAGAGCAGAGGGGCAATCCGCAATATGGACGAATTTTTCAAGACCGCAGGCATGAAACCGATAGGAAAAGTGGTGCGTGCAAATGCAAAGAATAAGAAAGAACTCCCTAAGCGGACAATGAAAAAGATTGAGAGGTGTCTGAAATAAAATATTCCGAAAGAGAATCCTATTGTTTGCAGTAATTTTGCTTTTCCTTATCGGTTTGGTTTTTACCGCAGTTTATTTGAAGAGTGTGGCAGACTATAAAAAGGCAGTAAGGGAAACTACTTTTAGCAACATAAATATTTCCAATGTTTCCGACGGAGTTTATGTTGGAGAATATGACGTGGATTTTTTTATGCCAAGGTGGAAGTAACCGTTCAGGACGGAGTAATTACAAATATTGATATTCTGGAGCATAAAAACGGACGTGGAAAATCCGCAGAAGTTGTTGCAGACAGAATCATGGAAGAACAGAAAATAGATGTTGACGCAGTATCAGGAGCAACAAATTCAAGCGTTGTCATAAAGAAAGCTGTCGAAAATGCCTACCTCGTGTACAAAATATCATTGTACATGAGGTAGGCATTTCGCTCCCTGTTTGTCAGCCGTTAGATTAGTGTCACTCTAATACTTCCTTATTGGCGTTCATCTTAGCCTGTTCCCTTTGTTTTTTATGTCAAAGAACCACTGATGAAAAGAGAATCTTAAAAACAATTATAAAATAAATGGTCGAATATGCTCTTTTTGGGAGCGTTATTAATAACTATTGAACAACCGTCAATGATATAATAAACCAAAACTAAAGGCGAGCATGTTCAAATCGAATCATTTTCAGACACAGAAACATACTTTCCTGACAAACAACGAACCAGAGATACAGTAAAAATAGATAAGGAGACAACAAATGAGATATAATTTTGACAGAGAATGGAAGTTTTCACTTGGGGACTTTGGTATTTTACCGGAATCCATGTCGCATGGAGCCGTCTATGGTTTTTCAAAAGCCGGCGGGATTACAGGCGCTGCGGCTCTGGAATTTGATGATTCGCTCTGGGAGACAGTGGATCTCCCCCATGACTGGCAGCACAGCCAGGACTTTGATCTTACTGCCCCCGCAGACCATGGATACCGCAGAGGGCTCAAAGGCTGGTACCGCAAAAAATTCTGTTTAGATGAATGTGACAAAGAGCGTTCACTCAGCCTGGTTTTTGACGGAATTGCTGGCATAACTGATATATATCTGAACGGATGTAAGCTGTATCATAATGAAAGCCGCTACAATAGCTTTTGTGTTGATATTACAGACATTGCGAATTACGGGAAGAAGCCGAATATTCTTGCAGTGGAGATTGACTGCAGCATCTGGGAGGGCTGGTGGTATGAAGGCTCTGGGATATACCGGCATGTCTGGCTGTTGAAGGAGCCTCTGGTACATCCGGTTTACAGCGGTATCTTTGTGCGGCCGGAACGGGTAAATGACGGCTGGAAGACGCATATAGAGGCCGAGCTTGAAAATGCATCCGGGGAAGAGCAGCGGTATCATTGCATCGTGGAACTGTGTGATGAGGATGGGAATGTACTTCCGGATATGCAATACAGCACAGAGGGAACGGCACAAGCGTTTGGGAGATTCAAGGTATGCTGTGAAATGGAAATAGAGGATCCCGTTTTGTGGGATATTGACCGCCCATATCTCTACCACTGTAAGGTGCGGCTGAAGGATGGGGAAAACATGGATGAAACAGACATCCCCTATGGTTACCGGATAATAAAAATCGATGCAGACAAGGGATTTTGGCTGAATGGGCGGAAGGTGAAGCTTCTGGGGACATGTAACCATCAGGATCATGCCGGAATCGGAGCCGCACTGCCGGATGAAGTTCAGAGATACCGTCTGAAAATTCTAAAGGATATGGGCTGTAATGCCTATCGGTGCGTCCACCATAACCCAACACCGGAACTGCTTGACCTATGTGACCGGATGGGAATTCTGGTGATGGATGAAAACCGGACATTCAGTACGGCGGAGGACGCAATGCGGCGGCTTAGGGGGATGGTGCGGCGGGACAGGAACCATCCGTGCGTTGTCATATATTCCGTATTTAATGAGGAACCGCTGCAGGGCACCGCAAAGGGAAGAAAGATAGCAGAAAGGATGACGGCCCAAATAAAAGTGCTCGATCCGGACCGCCCCGTACTGGGTGCGTTTAACGGCGGTTATATGGAGGAAGAAGGGGCAGCCACAGTATTTGACATCACAGGTATTAATTATTATACGGACAGTTACGATGCTTTTCATAAAAAATTCCCGCAGCAGCCGGTTGCAGCGTCTGAATTAGTGTCCGCATTTTCTACAAGAGATACTTACAGAGATAATGAGGAGGAACAGGTATTCAGCAATTATGATGAAAAAACGGCTCCCTGGGGAGAAACAGTGCGGGCAGCCAATGAGTCCGTTTTATCCAGAGACTTTATTATGGGGATGTTTGTATGGACCGGATTTGATTACCGGGGGGAACCCTCTCCTTATGAATGGCCGAGTGTAAGCTCTCATTTCGGAATGATAGATACCTGTGGATTTCCCAAGGATACTTATTATCTATACCAGGCCTGCTGGAAGAATCAGACAGTACTCCATATTCTGCCGCATTGGAACCACAAAAGAGGAGAGACAGTACGGGTGATGACTTTCAGTAATTGTGAGGAAGTGGAACTCTTCTTGAATGGGCGGTCTATGGGCAGAAAGAAAAATGAGATATATGAACAGTGCGCCTGGGAGCTTGAATTTGAGCCGGGAACGCTGCGTGCGGAAGGCTATATCTCAGAAAAGCAGGTTATAGAGGCAGAACGTAAAACCGCAGGGGAAGCCGTTTCAATCCGGGTAGAATCCAATCGCAATTATGTGAATTACAGTACAAAGGATGCGCTGATATTAAACATATCGGCGGTTGATGCGAAAGGGGAAGTCCAGCCTTCGGAGGAGGGATATATAAAGGCGGCCGTTTCGGGGGCGAAGCTGCTCGGGGCAGGTAACGGCGATCCGAACAATCATGACCGTGAGGAAGACGGGCGGGTCAGGTTATTCCGCGGACGCTGTCAGATCATACTGCAGGCCGAGGATCAGGAGTACCTGCAGGTAACATTAGTTTCTGAGAAATTGGGGGAGTACACCGGAAAGTGGGAGATCCGCAGAGCGGAAGACGAAAAAGAAATATTGAGTGTGGATGCGGTGTTTGTGGGCGGCTGGAGGATGTCTCATAAAGCAGTGAGGGAAAAACCGGATCTGCACCTGAGTATGGATAAGTCTGATATGAACACGCTGGAACCTGTTGAATTCGAGGGAAAGGCACAGTCACAGTTATCCGGAAAAGACGGTTGGTACTGCCTATACCGGTCGACAGAGATTTCGCAAAAGGACGCTGGAAAAACCCTATGCTTTCACAAGGCGGCAGGCGATGTTGAAGTGTATCTGGGGGAGGAATGTCTGGCCCGAAAAACCTTTGTAATGCCCGGTGAACTGACGGTAACAATTCCAAGTCGGGCCGGGGAAAACTGTGTGCTGTCCGTGATTGTAAGAAATACGGCGGCGGACCGGAAAGCGGGAATATTCGAACCGGTGTTATTGATTCCATGACGGATATACAGAAGCTCCGAAAAACTGCAAAATTCCATCTGATTGTGTTAGAATAGAGAAAGATAAAAGTTACTATACACGGCCTATGGGGCGTGCATAGTAACAGATAAAATCAGATGGGAGATGGAAAAATGTTTAAATTGAGTACATTATGTTATATTGAAAAAGATAACCGTTACCTGATGCTGCACCGGACCGTGAAAGAGAATGATGTGAATAAGGATAAATGGATCGGTGTGGGCGGGCATTTCGAGGACAGGGAGAGCCCGGAGGAATGCCTGCTCAGAGAGGTTTGGGAAGAGACCGGCTTTATCCTGACCTCTTACAAATACCGTGGACTTGTTACCTTTGTGTATGGTGAAGACACGGTTGAATATATGTCGTTGTATACTGCGGACGGCTTTACAGGCGAGCAGACTGCCTGCGATGAAGGGGAGCTGGAGTGGGTAGATAAGAAAGAAGTACTGGGCCTGAATCTATGGGAAGGGGACAAGATTTTCTTCCGCCTTCTGGACGAGGGCAGAGAATTCTTTTCTCTTAAGCTAGTATATGATGAGACGGATACGCTCCAATATGCGGCGCTGGACGGAAAAGAGATGGAATTATTCGATATACTGAATCCCGACGGCAGTAAGACAGGGATTGTCAGGGAGCGGGGCGTTGCCCACAGAGAGGGCAGCCTTCATGCTGCCTCACATATATGGGTAGTGCGGAAAAAGGAAAAGGGCGGTTATGATGTTCTTCTGCAAAAACGCAGCGCTGTCAAAGATTCGAATGCCGGATGCTACGATATTTCATCTGCAGGACATGTGGCGGCAGGGGATGAATATTTGACTACTGCGGTAAGAGAGCTTAAGGAGGAGCTTGGACTCCGGGCAGCGCCTAAAGATCTGAAGTTTATAGGTATTCACCATGGCGGGTTCGAGGACGTATTCTATGGCATGCCTTTCAAAGATGACGAGCTCAGCGCCGTGTATGTGTACAGTGAACCTGTGGACGTCGAGGGACTGAGGCTGCAGCAGGAAGAGGTGGAAGAAGTGATATGGATGGATTACGGCGATTGCCGCAGGGGGATCCTGGACGGAACACTTAACAACTGTATTTATATAGAAGAGTTCGAGATGGTAGGAAAATATCTTGGAGTGCTGTAGCTGCCGGGGACTCCGACCTCCGTCAGACCGTACCGTGCAGCGGCCTGACGGGGGATGATATCTGTATGATCCGTTTCGCTCTAACAGAGAATCAATCCCGGATTGATCTTTTCTAATTTTTCTTTTTTATCTGGATCCAATTCATTATCAGTCAGAATGTAGTCAAAATCTGAAAGCTCCGCGTATTTTACAAAGCTGTTTCCGGCAAATTTTGTGTGATCCGCCATAAGAAAGGAGCAGCTGCTCTGCTCACGGAAGGTTCTTTTCAGCGCAGCATCCAGCTCATCCGTAGTGGTGATGCCAAAATCCAGTGAACAGAACATCGTACCTACAAAGCTTTTATCCACATGATAATGCCTGCAGAATTCTATGGTCGAAAGGTCGAGAGTACCGCCGATCTGCTCCTGATAAGTTCCGGGCGCAACAATGAGCCTGATTTTCCGGTTGGTGCTGAGCTGCTGGATGGCAGAGAGGGAATTCGTAATCAGCGTGGCGTGGATGTCAGGAAAGTATTTTATAAGCTGGATGGTGGTGGTGCCTGAATCCAGGAAAATGGTGTCGCCTTCTTTTATAAAGCTGGCGGCCTTTTTTCCGATTGATTGTTTGTACTGCCTCATTTTTTCATTGCGGGACGAAAAATTCGGAACCACTGCTCTGTTTTTACATAGATGGGCGCCGCCGTAGTGGGTCTCCAGGATTCCCTGCCTGGCAAAGAAGTGAAGGTCCCGACGGATTGTCATGGGAGAGACGGAAAATGCATGTGACAGTTCATTGACAGACACCTCCCCATTTTCCTCCAGGATCTGCAGAATTTTCTGGCGCCGTCCGATTCCGTCAAGATTTGTTTGATCTGGTTTGTTTTGATGATTCATAGCACATAATCTCCTTTGAAAATGGATGAATAAAACATAAATAAACATTAATAAATGTTTCTATATGTGTTATTATAAACCTGTAACAAACAGAAAGCAAGGCAGGAGGAACAGGAGATTTGAAATATGACGCAGTGATTTTTGACGTAGATGGAACTTTAATTGATACGGAGAATACGATTTTACTGTCTTTACAGCACATGCTGCTGCGGATGACGGGGAAAATGTACCGGCCTGAGGAACTCTATTTTGCTTTGGGAATTCCAGGCGCCAGGGCCCTGGAGCTGCTTGAGCTAGAGGAGGCGGACAAAGCGATGAAGATGTGGCTGGACTACAGCGCCAGATATGAATTTCTCCAAAAACCTTTCCAGAGAATTCCTGAAACACTGCAGCGCCTGAAAGACGCAGGCCTCAGATTAGGGATCGTAACTTCCAGGACCAGGGAAGAGTTTAAGAAGAGCGTGGAAAGATATGATTTTGTCCGGAAACTTGAAGTCATCATCTGTGCGGATGACACGAAAAAACATAAACCGGATGCGGAGCCACTTCTTGCGGCGCTGGAAAAGCTTGATCTTGCACCCTCCCGTGCGCTGTATGTGGGAGATTCCACGTACGACATGGCTTGTGCCAAGGCAGCAGGGGTCCACGGGGCACTGGCGCTTTGGGGGGCTCACGAGACGGAAAAGATCCCTTCTGTATACCGTCTGGCGGATCCGGAGGACATTACAAGGATTTTGCTGCAGATGAAGGAAGTTTCTTAATACACCTACCTGGATGGAGGCGTCTGCCGGAATGTGTTGCAGGAAGTGTCTGTCCTGTAGGAAATACGATCCATTGTGCGGAGAAGCAGTGAGAGGAGATCTGCAAAATCAGCCGGAGCCGAACACATTCACCCCTTAATCAGAAGATTAAGATCCTCAAGTGTTTTGATAAGCTGCCCTGGCAGTACTATTATTCCGGCTGATTTTGCAGATTTCCTCTTACTGCTTTTTCGCACAGTGGATTGTATTCAGAAAAAATTTATCGATAAAATTTATCGATGAAATTTATCAAAAAATATGTTGCATTTTATTCGACTTTGTGTTTATACTGAAAGTACGACATAAGTATTTAGGCTTCGTGGAAAACTGAAATGTTCTATGTGACTGACGGAAAAGTGGAGTATACCACATGGGAGCATAGGATAGAACGCCGACCGTCTGGGCAGCTCAATGATTTGGGCTGCCTTTTTTGTTTTTAACTTAGTGTGCATTGGTATTGTCTGCATGGTATCAGAGGGAGGAACGAGAAAGGCAGCGGGATGATTGGGAGAAATTTAATGACCTTGATAAATGGAGGATAATGTCATGGAACAGAAAAATTTTGAGCAATGGAATGGATTTGCAGCAGGAGATTGGCAGAAAGAGATTAATGTCAGGGATTTTATTCAGAAGAATGTGACCCCATATGAAGGCACGGACGAGTTCCTGGAAACGAAAACGGAGAGGACGGAGCGCTTGATGGAGCGTCTTAATAGTCTTTTAAAGCTGGAACAGGATTTTGGCGGCGTGCTGGATATCGACACGCAGTCAGTATCGTCTCTGACTGCATACCAGCCAGGTTATCTGGATAAAGCGGAGGAACTGATTGTAGGTCTGCAGACGAACCGGCCATTAAAGAGGGGGGTGAATCCCTTCGGTGGAATCAACATGGCCAGAAAGGCCTGCAAGGCTTACGGCTATGAGCTTTCTGATAAGATCGAACAGGAATTCCAGTACAGGACAACCCACAATGACGGTGTATTCCGCGTGTATACGGAAGAGATGCGTAAAGTCCGGCACGCAGGCATACTGACGGGGCTTCCGGATGCTTATGGGAGAGGACGAATTATCGGCGACTACCGCAGGGTGGCCCTGTACGGAGTGGATATTCTGATAGAGGAGAAGCAGAATGACAAGAGAATCATCGGCGAGGGGGATTTTGATGTCGAGTCCATCCGTTTATCGGAAGAAGTGTTCCAGCAAATCAATTTCCTTAATAAGATGAAGGAAATGGCACAGATGTACGGTTACGATATTTCAGAACCTGCACATAATGCCAGGGAAGCTGTCCAATGGACTTATTTTGCGTATCTCGCAGCCATCAAGGAGCAGAACGGCGCCGCCATGTCACTGGGGCGGACCAGCAGTTTTCTGGATATTTATATTCAGAGAGACATCGAGGCGGGACTGCTGGACGAGGTGCATGCCCAGGAGCTGATTGATGATTTTGTGATGAAGCTGCGCATGGCAAGGCATCTGCGCACGCCGGAATATAATGAATTGTTTGGCGGGGACCCCATGTGGATTACAGAGTCCATTGGCGGGATGGACGAACAGGGCCGCACGCTGGTGACAAAGAACAGCTTTCGTTTCCTGAATACGCTTTACAATCTGGGACCGGCTCCGGAGCCGAACCTGACGGTGCTGTGGTCCGAAAAGCTGCCCCGGGGCTTTAAGGATTTCTGTGCAAAGGCTTCCATTGATACGGATGCGATCCAATATGAGAACGATGATCTGATGAGACCGGTAAATGGGGATGATTATGGAATTGCCTGCTGTGTGTCTGCGATGAAGATCGGGAAGCAGATGCAGTTCTTTGGGGCAAGGTGCAACCTGCCGAAACTGCTTCTGCTGGCGCTTAACGGCGGATATGATACCTATACCAAGTCTCCGGCTGGACCGGAGATGCCGGTATATGAAGGAGATATACTGGACTTTGATACTGTAATGCAGCGGTTTGAAAAGTACAGGGAATGGATCTGCCGTCTCTATATAAATACCCTGAATGTGATCCACTATATGCATGATAAGTACGCCTATGAGAAGACACAGATGGCGCTTCATGATACCGAAGTGGAACGTTTTATGGCATGCGGGGCTGCGGGGCTGTCTGTACTGACAGATTCCCTGAGCGCCATCAAATACGCAAGGGTAAAGGTTATCAGAGATGAGAACGGATACATAGTGGATTTTGAAACACAGGGAGAATTTCCAACCTATGGAAATGATGACGACAGAGCCGATGAAATTGCAAGGAACATTCTGGCCGATATGTCTGCGGAGCTGAAGAAGACGAAGACATACCGTGATGCAGTACACACGCTGTCTGTCCTGACCATTACCTCCAATGTCATGTATGGGAAGAAGACCGGCGCAACCCCGGATGGGCGCAAGGCGAAAGAGCCGTTCGCACCCGGAGCAAATCCGATGCATAACCGGGAGAAGAACGGAGCGCTGGCATCCCTGAATTCTGTAGCCAAGCTCTCCTATGAAGACTGCCGTGACGGGATATCCAATACCTTTTCCATTACTCCGGATACGCTGGGCAGGACAGAAGAGGAACGGCTTGAGAATCTGGTGAATATCCTGGATGGATATTTCCGGCAGATGGCGCACCACGTGAATGTAAATGTAATAAACCGTGCAATGCTGATGGAGGCTTATGAGAATCCGGCAAAATACCCGAATCTGACAATCCGGGTTTCCGGATATGCGGTAAACTTCCACAAGCTGTCCAGGGAGCAGCAGAAGGAAGTAATTATGCGTACTTTCCACGAAAAGATGTAGAATAAAAAGAGAGCACTCAAAGAAAAGAAGGGACAACTATGACATATGAGATCGTATTTGACAGTGCAACCGGCAATACAAAGCTGCTGGCGGAGAAGATAAAAGAGAGCATGGAGCGGGGGGAATGTGCCTATTTCGGCGGCCCAACGGAGGCTCCTGCACAGTCTGAACTGATATTTGCAGGATTCTGGACGGATCGCGGAAACTGCAGTGAGGGAATGAGGAACTTTCTGGAGAGGCTGAATGAGAAAGAGGTATTTCTGTTTGGTACAGCGGGCTTCGGCGTCATGCGGGAATACTTTGACAGTATTCTGGAAAGAGTAGAATCATATCTACCGGATAGTTGTACTGTGAAGGGGACATTCATGTGTCAGGGCCGGATGCAGGAGAACGTAAAGAAGCGTTACGAGGCCATGCTGGAGAACGACCCGGCGGATGCACGGATAAAGGCAATGCTGGATAACTATGAAAAGGCGCTGCTGCATCCCAACAGTGAAGATTTGCAGGAATTAGAAGAAAGACTGAAGAAGCTATGAATATGACAGAACAGGTAAGCCACGAGTTTGAACCCGTATTTGACAAGAATTCCAGGGTGTTGGTCCTGGGCACATTCCCATCCGTAAAATCCAGGGAAAACCAGTTTTATTACGGTCACCCACAGAACCGTTTTTGGAAGATTATCGCACGTTTAACTGAAAGCGAAGTGCCGGAGACGATTGCAGATAAGAAAAAGATACTGCTGGATCATGGCATTGCAGTCTGGGATGTCATCGCCAGCTGTGAGATCCGGGGATCTAGTGACAGCAGTATCCGAAATGTGGTGCCCGCAGACTTATCCAGGATACTGGACAACTGCAGCATCAAACAGATCTATGCCAATGGGGGAACTGCCAAAAAACTATATGAAAAATACAGCAGGCCGAAGACCGGCAGGCCAATAACCGGCCTGCCCTCCACAAGTCCGGCGAATGCCGCTTACTCAGCAGACCGTCTGATGGAAAGCTGGGGAGAAATAAAAAAGTTTATTTTTTAGCTCAAAGGGGTCAGACCCCTTTGAGTTTTTTTCTGTTTACAGGAGTTTAATACAATATTAACATCCGCATGCTGGAGGTATGTTCCGCAGGCTGCTAACATATATTAGTAAAAGACTCGTTATTATTCACGGCCCATAGGCCGTAGATAGTACAAAGCCCCTATTATGAGGTCTTATATGAAATATAAACAGAGAGAAGCATCGTTTGAATGAAAAAGAAAAATAATAAGTTGAAAGCGAATTTGGTTAACAGTGATTTTAGTATTAAGGGCGAGTGTGCGATCAGCCTGCTTCTGACAAAACTGGATATCATTAATATCGAGCTGTCGATGGAGCTGGACCGCAATGTGATTCAGATGAAGACAGGGCGTATGAAATCCTACGAGAGCACCTGCAAGAAAATGGACAGAAAGGGGATTGAGAAAACCTTTTCGAATGCGCTGGAAAAAGTAAATGACCTGATCGGGGTGCGTGCGGTCTGCTCTTATATGGATGATATTTACCGAATCGCAGAGATTTTTTCGGAGCAGAAGGACGTTAAGATTGTAAAAGTAAAGGATTATATAAAAAATCCGAAGACATCCGGATACCGGAGCCTTCACTTGATTATGGAAATCCCCATTGGATTCCAGGGCGGCACCCAGTGGATGAAGGCAGAGCTTCAGCTGCGCACTGCGGCCATGGACTACTGGGCGAATCTGGATCATCAGCTGAGATACAAAAAGGGCAGGCGCGAAGCGGAACTAATCGACAATGAGCTGCAGAAATGTTCGGAAACTATTGGAAAACTGGATCAGACTATGTTGGAAATCCGAAAAAAAATAGATAAAATATAAAGCCCAGGCCTAAATAATAACAGGACAGTCATATTTGCTTTCTTAGAAAAACTGTATTATACTGATACTATGCGGGATATGAGCCAAGAAAAAGCGGATGTGCCATACCCCCAGAATACGGGAGAGGAGCCGGGAAAATGGTCGAGACAGGGGTTATACATGGAAGATTTCAGATCTTTCATTTAAAACATATGGAGTATTTGCTGGCAGCAAAAATGAGATGCAAAAAGCTTTTTATAGGGATTACACATCCTGATATCTCATCATTCGCAGCTACATCGGATCTGGATCAGCACGGAACAACGAGAAGAGATAACCCGCTCACATATTTTGAGCGTCTGGAAATGATAGAAGGAGCGCTGGCTGACTTTGGAGTAGGTCGGGAAGAATACGAGATCATCCCGTTCCCCATCAGCCATCCAGAACTCATTCTCCAGTATGCACCGAAAGATGCAACCTACTATATGAGTATCTGCAGTGACTGGGACGAAGAGCGCTGCCAAACACTCCAGGGCCTGGGGCTGGAGGTCGAGGTACTGTGGAGAAAAAGCAGAGAAGAAAAAGGAATCACAGGAGACGAAATCAGAAGACTAATTGCTGCTGATAAAGAATGGCAGCAGTATGTACCAAAGACCGTGGGTGAATACCTCACCAGCCATTCTATCACCGAGAGGATACGTGGGGTGCAGTATTTGTATGAGTAGGGGGGCCGCTGCCGGAGCCGGACATAGGGATGGTTGGAAACGGGATGGGGGCTGTAAGCTGGAGTAGAGGAAAAAAGACGGCAGACAGGGGGAACCTGGACACATCACCCAAAGCCTTGATGGCTTTGCGCGCTGGGTCCAGGGAATATTGTAATTCGGAATTACAATATTCCCCCCTGTCTGCCGTCTTTTTTCCTCAACTCCACCTAACAGCCCCCAAGACGCTTCCAGCCATCCCTATGTCCGGCTCCGGCAGCTGGGTACATCAAATCGGAAATAATGCACATGTGGGACGTATACGGTAGAGGCGGATCTGCGCGGCGGAAGCGGTTAATTGCTACTCCTAAAAACTGTATACACAACCCCGTATATTAAGCTCCCGCTTATCCAACTCCATCCGCTGCTACCGAATTGCCCCCCACCATAAGGCATGCCTTCAAATCCGGAAGAAGCCCAGCCTGTCTGGAATGGGGAACGGGAGGGCGGCGGGAAAGAAGGGATGGTTCCTGGAAGTATAGAGTGCGCGGTTTAGAAGTACTTACACAAAAGAAACTGCCCACGAGGGCTGGCAAGTGATTTACCAAATCACTTGCCAGTACAACCTAAGACGAGAAAGCATCAAGCTTTCTCGTTGCATGTTGTACGTGCCCTCGTGGGCAGTTTCTTTTGTGTTAGTACTTCTCCGCAAACGGGTGACTTCCAGGAACCATCCCTTCTTTCCCGCCGCCCTCCCGTTCCCCATTCCAGACAGGCGGACTATTTCCCATGAATCCTGCCTTAAGGAAGCAAAAAAGCATACATCAATACGAAGTGGCAGGCGCTTCCCCCCATTACGAACAAATGGAAGATTTCGTGGCTTCCGAAATTTTTATGTTTGTTATCGAAGATGGGCACTTTCAGTGCATAGATGATTCCTCCGATTGTATAGATAATCCCTCCTGCAAGGAGCCAGAAGAATCCGGCTCTGGACATGTTATTCAAGATCTGCGTGAATGCCAGTACGCAGGTCCATCCCATTCCGATGTACAGAACGGAAGATACCCATTTTGGACAGAAGACCCAGAATGCCTTGATGAGGATTCCTACAATTGCTATGCCCCAGACAAGTGTCAGAAGGATCCGGCCGGTTTTACCGGGCAGAACAAGGAGACAGATCGGGGTATAACTTCCTGCGATCAGAATAAAAATCATCATATGGTCAATCTTTTTCAATATGGTATTGACCTTTTCTGATAAATCAAATGTATGATAAGTCGTGCTTGCTGCATATAATAAAATCAGGCTGGCTGCGTATATTGCCAGGGAAACCACATAGACACTGCGTGGTTCATGTGCCGCCTTTATCAACAACGGAATAGCGGCAAAGATTGCCATTAACATTCCTATAAAATGTGTAATTGCACTGCCCGGGTCTTTAATATGCTGCGTCTTAGTCATAATATCATGCCTCCTAAAAATGAAAACTTTTACATGTAGTTTTTAAAACTATGTTTAGTATATGCTTATATTACAACTATTATTACAAAATTGCAAGCGTTTCAGAGATTTTATTTTTTTAGAAACGGACATATTCCGGACGATTTTCAGGCTGCATGGGAAGCCGATCGTAACAATTCCGGCCTTCCTGAACTGTAACAGCCGATTACTGGCGGAAAATACAGGCAGCCTGTACTCAAAATTGACAATTGGCGCCAAGTCTGCTATGATAGCAACTGAGACTATGTGTATATCCTTTACTTGGTGTCCGGTAAAGGGTATTTTTTTGAGATTTTAAAGGTCTGTAAAAATGACACAGAATTAAGAATAAGAATAAAGGAGATTTATGGAAGAAGTAAAATTTGAAGATTTGGGGCTCTGCTCCGAGATAGTTAAGGCAGTTAAAAAAATGGGCTTTGAGGAAGCGTCACCAATTCAGGCCAAAGCAATTCCCATCATGCGGTCGGGAAAGGATATCATCGGCCAGGCACAGACAGGAACCGGTAAGACGGCTGCTTTTGGAATTCCTCTTCTGGAGAAGCTAGAGCCTAAGAATAAGAAACTGCAGGCAGTTGTTTTATGCCCCACAAGGGAATTGGCTATTCAGGTGGCGGAAGAGATCCGCAATCTTGCAAAATATATGCACGGCATTAAAGTGCTGCCCATTTATGGAGGACAGGAAATTGTCACACAGATCCGTTCTTTAAAGAGCGGCACACAGCTGATTATCGGGACTCCGGGGCGTGTGATGGACCACATGCGAAGGAAAACAATTAAGATGGATGAGGTCAGCACCATCGTACTGGACGAAGCGGACGAAATGCTGAATATGGGATTCCGCGAAGACATCGAGACTATTCTGGAAGGGGTTCCCGAAGACAGGCAGACGGTTCTCTTTTCTGCGACGATGCCACAGGCAATTCTGGATATCACGAAAAAGTTCCAAAAAAATGCGGAGATCGTTAAAGTTACAAAAAAGGAACTGACGGTACCGAATATTGAGCAGTATTATTATGAAGTAAAACCAAAGAGCAAAGAAGAAGTTCTTGCCCGTCTGCTGGATATCTATTCACCAAAGTTATCGGTGGTATTCTGTAATACGAAAAAACAGGTAGATATCCTAGTCAATGGACTGCTGGGCAGAGGTTATTTTGCCGCGGGACTGCACGGCGACATGAAACAGCAGCAGCGTGACAGGGTAATGCAGGGATTTCGTTCCGGTAAGACAGACATTCTTGTGGCGACAGACGTGGCCGCGAGAGGGATCGATGTGGATGAGGTAGAAGCCGTGTTCAATTATGACCTACCGCAGGACGATGAATATTATGTACACCGTATCGGAAGAACTGGAAGGGCAGGGCGCGAGGGACGTTCTTTCTCATTCGTTTCAGGAAAAGAAGTCTATAAGTTAAAAGAGATCCAGCGCTACTGCAAGACCAAGATCTATGCGCAGAAGGTTCCTTCCTTAAATGATGTGGAAAGTACAAAGATCGAAAATATACTCGGAGAGATCGACAACATCATCGAGACAGAGGATCTGACAAAGTATCTTCAGGCCATTGAAAATAAGGTAAACGAATCCGACTATACGGCGATGGACATGGCGGCAGCCTTCCTGAAGCTCAGCTCCGGACAAAATGAAGCTGGACCGGAGGATATAGAATTCGGAGATACCGGGGCAGAGGAGGCAGGCATGGTTCGCCTTTTCATTAATATAGGCAAGAAAAACAAGGCAAAACCGGGAGATATCGTCGGGGCAATTGCCGGAGAGAGCGGAATTCCGGGTAAACTAATCGGATCTATCGATATGTACGATAAGTACACTTTTGTAGAAGTGCCGAAAGAATATGCAAGAGAAGTGCTCGGTGCGATGGATCATGCAAAGATAAAAGGCAAAAATGTGGCTGTTGAGCCGGCTAACCAGAAATAAAGCGGGCAGCCCCGCGGTTAATAAAGTGTGTCATACAGCGCCAAATGAGCAGGCGCTGCCGAATTGCAGACAGAGAGAGCAGGAAAAAGGGGCAGGAGTGATTGTATTTTATCACACCTGTCCCTTTAGATTTACAGGAAAGAAAAAAGACGGCTGACGACAGCCGTCTTTTTTCTGTTAAAATATATTATCTTTTTATGAAGCTATAAGCATCCTACTTATCACAGAAAATGTCAGCAGATAATCGTTCCTGCTTTTCTTTTCATTCCCTCGCTGACTTTATCAAATGAAGTGATAAGGGCGCTGCGTCCTTCACGCTTTTCGATAAACTCCACTGCGGCCTGGAACTTAGGAAGCATATTATAGATGCCAAAATGGCCCTGCTCCATATATTCCCGGGCCTGGGCTGCAGTAATCTTTCCAAGCTTTTCTTCATCCGGCCTGCCCAGGTTGATGCATACCTGTTCCACACTGGTAAGGATGATCAGTTCGTCCGCATCGATCCCTTCGGCCAGCTTGCCGGCTGTCAGGTCTTTTTCAATTACCGCGCTGGCTCCTTTTAGATGATTGTCCTGTTCCAGGACGGGGATTCCGCCTCCCCCACAGGCGATGACAACCTGTCCCGCATCCAGCAGGGCAGTTACTGCATCCAGTTCTACAATCTTAACCGGATGAGGAGCGGAGACTACACGACGGAAGCCCTTTCCGGGTTCCTCGATGACATAATTTCCTTTTTTGCGTTCTTCATTGGCCTCCTCGGCTGTCATGTAACGTCCCAGTACTTTTGTGGGAGTATAGAATGCTTCATCGTAAGGGTCAACGATCACCTGGGTCAGTACCGTACTGACTGTCCGGTAGATCCCACGGTTCAGAAGCTCTTCTCGGATGCCGTTCTGCAGGTCATAGCCAATATAGCCCTGGCTCATGGCGGAACACACAGACATGGGGGCAGCGGTATAATCATCATGGGTTTTGCCGAATTCATTCATGGCAGTGTGGATCATGCCGACCTGCGGCGCATTGCTGTGCGTAACGGCAACCTGGTATCCTTCTTCGATTAAATCAGCAATAGATTTGGCTGTATTTTTTACGGCGACCTTCTGCTCCGGAAGCGTAGTTCCTAAAGCACGGTGTCCTAATGCGACAACAACTCTTTTTTTCATAATCTGGTCCCTCTGTTTCGTAATTAGATTAGTATCTGGCACATCGCCTAATCATTAACGGCACTTCAACTGGCTTACATGTTCGATAGCGCTGTGCCCAAGTCTCAGTGCAAGCATCATATCTGCGTTTGTAAAGCAGCATTCTCCGAAATTGAACTGAGCTTAAGGGTCAGCCGCCTTTTTTACGATGTACTAGTGAATATATAAGATTATATTATTTTTTCTGTAAAAAAGCAACGGTGAACTGCCTGAAAAAAGACGGCCATTCATTTCGCGCCCCTCATCAGAGCGATACAACACGGTAGCGATGGCCGGTATATTTTAAAAACTTCTTCAATATGTCCCCGGTTTTAATTTTCAGGCTTGTGGTATTCATACAAGGATGGCATCCCATATACTCCTGATCCAGGAGTTCCTTATCAACCAGCAGATCAACATACCAGTCTTTGTCATTCATAAGTCCGAGCACACTGACTGAACCGGGTGTAAGTCCCAGATACTGCTCCATAAATTCCGGCTCCGCAAAGGAAAGGCGTGAGATGCCCAGTTGCGCAGACAGGTCTTTTGTGAAAAACTTTTTTTCTCCGGGCATGAGAAGAAGAAAAAATGTGGTCTTTTGTCGGTTGCGCAAAAACAGATTCTTGCAGGGGAGAATACCGAGTTCCTCCTCCACGGCCCTGCAGGCTTCAATCGTAGGTGCAACATCATGGTCAACGCCCTCGTAGGGAATATGCAGCTGATCCAACAGGTCATAAACGCGGGCTTCTTTGTCAGTCCGGCCGGAGCAGTCGGGTTTCCCCGTAAAATGCTCCTTGCTTACATAGATTTCACTCATAATCATAGTCCTTTCTTAATTCAAGTATGTAACACATCCCGTGTATAAAGCAGAGGATCTTAAAATCACTCACACACTCATAAAAATCGTCCCCGGATTCAAAAGCCGGGAAATCAGCTCCGGATGCAGCGCGGCATAGATGAGATCGGTGACAAAAAGTATGCACAGTACGATGCACAGAGCTATGCGGAGATATAAAGGCAGCCTTAAAAACATTTCTTCCCATCTGGGAGCCAGATAATACAAAAATGCACAGCCCATCATCGCGAAGAACACGGCTCCGCCTAAAAATGTGCGGCCATTTAGGTTTATAAAATAACCGGTGTAATCCGATTGTATGATATCCAATTCGTATTCCAGCAGCCAGCTCATCAGGTATTCAATGGCCATGTAAGCCGCCATCATCATTGTAAAAGATAAGATCGGCCTGTGTGCAAACTTCTTAATAAAGATCAGCAGTATCAGTGCGCAGACGCCATAGAGCGGAATCCACGGGCCGAATAAGAATCCCCGGTTTAGAAAGACTCCGTCGCGTATGAGGTGAATTGCGCTCTCCACAATCCAGCCTAAGATGGAAAAAGCGAAGAACAGGAATACGCAGGACACAAAGCTATATTTTTTGTCGGCCTGTATGGGGGCTTTGACAGCCCTTTCAGGCGGCTGGATAGAATACAGGAACACCGGATACTGGTCCGGTGCAAAATATGAAATCTTGGTATAGGGACCCTCTGAGTCATCGTAAAGCGCCTTGCTGATCAGAAGCTCATCCTCGGAGGGAACACGTTCCAGCATGGGATCATTGAATGCCTCGTAGTGCGGAGCCCTTGACAGCACATAGCTGCGTCTCAATTCCATATATAGTTCAGTATCTGTTCCGGTCATATAGGGATTCACATAGAGAAAATCCAGTACTCCCAAAGTCAGGAGCGAAAGAATCTCCCAGCCTAAAAACGAAAAGTGCAGCAGGAACATTCTCCATTTATTTCCGTGCATCAGCTGCCGGGACAGCTGAAACGCATCTTTACGTGAAATGGCCGGATTCTCTGCGAGAATAAAGGGAATCATGCTGTATTCGTAGTGCTTGATGATACCGCCTATGACGGTAAGGTTCCAGAGCCACTGGAACACATTACGGCAGAACATAATCCAGGCCGGATTGCGTATGTATCTCAGTTTATATAGGAAGAAGATTTTACTGATTCTGGTCTGATGATAGTTCCGTGCCTCCAGGAAAAATCTTCGTTCGCCAACCAGGATCAGGTTTGCAATAAAAAACTGAAAGAGTATGGCTGTAACAGCGCCGGCGGCCAGAAAGAGCGAGGAGAGATAGGAGTGATCGGTAAAAATACTGTTCACGGTCTTTAATATGGAAAAGAGTACGGACTTTCCGCTGGTATACATGTCGATAAGCAGCTGTGCAGCAGTCCTGACAGGGGGCGTAAGAATCGTTTCCTCCTGATCCGTATCGGCAATCTGCTCTACGGTATCCGTTATGACTGCAGAGTTAGACTGGCCGCCGGTGACGGCTGGTTCGGTATCCGCATGTACTTCAGTTTCCGGATCATACTGGTTGAGAAACGTAGTAGAGGAAGTGTAGGCAGTCGTCAGCATTGCAGCCAGAAAACAGACTGCAATCATACGCCAGTAGTTAATTTTCACAGAAAACCGTGCCTTTTGCTTCAGTACTTTTCTCTTCCACATAAAATGGAACCTCCATAGAAAGTGATTATTATCTCCATTATAGTAAAGAAGTAAAAATAACGCAATCGTAAAAGGGAAGAAACCCCAGATTGTATTTTATATAAAACCATTTAGATTTTCCATGTTTATTCAGCCGCAGATCCTGTACTATTTTTATAAACTAGTACATCGTAAAATCAGTTACTTATTTTACAATGTACAAGGAAGGAGGAGACAGCATGGGGCAGACAATATTGGAGCTGCATGATATTGTAAAAACATTTCCTGGAGTTCTGGCGTTGAACGGCATTAATTTTAATCTGCAGAGCGGCGAGATACATGCAATCTGCGGCGAGAACGGGGCCGGGAAGTCCACCCTGATGAAAGTGGTTTGCGGCGTACACAAGGCCGACAGCGGAACAATGGTGGTAAACGGCAAAACAGAAGACTTTGCCAATCCGATGGAAGCCTATGGGAAAGGCGTATCCATTATTTTTCAGGAAACAAGTCTGTTTGAAGAAATGACAGTGCTCGATAACCTGTTTCTTGGACATGAGATGACTAAGAAAGCAGGAATCATAAAGGTGCTGGATTACAGTGCAATGAGGAAAGAGGCGGAGAGGATCTTCCAGCGTCTGAATACAAAGATAAGCCTGGATGCACAGATAAAAACACTTGGCATGGCACAGAAACAGATGGTTGAAATCGCAAAGGCGCTGACCTTTGATGCGAACATTATCATCTTCGACGAGCCTACTGCATCCTTGACACAGCGGGAAGTAACGGCACTGTTTAAGATCATCAATGACCTCAAATCAAGCGGGCTTGGAATCGTATATATCAGCCATCGTATGGAAGAAATTTTTGAACTGTGCGACAGAGTGACGGTTGTCCGGGACGGACAGTACATTTCTACAAAAAATATTGCAGAGACAAATAAAGACGAATTAGTGGCCGATATGGTCGGACGAAAGATGGGGAGCTATTATCCCAAGTCAGAGACTGTCATCGGCGGGGAAATATTCCGGGTAGAGGGATACTATGATGAGGGTTTTCTGGAGAATATCAACTTCCATGTAAATAGAGGCGAGATTCTGGGATTTGCCGGCCTTGCAGGGGCAGGACGCACAGAGCTGATGGAATCAATCTGCGGGTTCACCGGCAGGGCGGCCGGCAGTGTCTGGCTGGAAGGAAAAAAGCTGAACATCCACAGTTATAAGGATGCCATGGCAGACGGAATCGTGTATGTGTCGGAGGACAGAGGAAAGTACGGCCTGATTGTGGATATGAGCATTCAACAGAACATTTCACTCCCCCAGCTGGAAAACTTCAGCAAAGGTCCCGGCTTTCTGGATGAAAAAAAGGAGAGAGCGAAAGGGGAAGCGTACATCAAGGAGGTTGGAATCAAAGCTCCGGCCCCGGATTTCCTGGTTGCGAACCTGTCCGGGGGCAACCAGCAGAAGGTATCCGTATCCAAAGCGCTGGCAATGGGGCCGAAGCTTTTGATTCTGGATGAACCAACCCGGGGGGTTGATGTCAACGCAAAAGCAGAGATACATAAGATCATCAGTGAACTGACGCAAAAGGGCCTTACGATCATTATGATTTCATCCGAGCTGCCCGAACTGATCGGCATGTGTGACCGGATCTATGTTATGAAGGACGGCTATATTGCAGGATGCTTTGACCGGGAAAATGTAACACAGGAAAAGATCCTGACGGTTGCATTGGAATCTAAGAAAGACAGGCAGGAGGGCTAACAGATGACTGAGAAGAAAAAGAAAGCATCCTTTCTGACAACAGAATTTTATCTTGCGGTATTTTTGGCAGCGGTACTGCTGCTTCTGGGCGTGCTGGCAAGAGATTTTTACTCGATTAATAATATGATGAGCCTGCTGAATACATTCAGCTACATCCTGATTTCAGCCATAGGCATGAATATGATCATCATCACCTCCAATATCGATGTTTCCACGGGCGCGCTGATCTCGGTGGTCTGCCTGTTTACCGCCGCTCTGGGGAAAGCAGGAGTTCCCTTTGCAGGGCTCCTTCCGGCGGCGATGCTGATGGGAGCAGGCTTAAGCACCCTGAATGGCCTGTTCATAACCAAGATGAAGATACCGGCCATCGTGGCAACGCTTGCGACAACTCAGATCTTCCAGGGAGTGCTTCCGCTGCTGGTGGAGGGCTCGATTTACGATCTGCCCGCAAGCTTTACCTGGCTGGCGTTTGATGCCAAGATCTTTGGAATCATACCTGCAAGCGTACTGATCTGTCTGATCGTGACAGTGTGCGCGCTGCTGTTTATGAAGTATTCCAAGTTTTCCAAGAAGATTTACGCGATTGGGAATAATGCCAACGGCGCAAGGCTCGCCGGGGTAAATGTAAACCGGACAGTGGTAATTACCTATGCCATTGCAGGCGCGCTGTTTGGAATCTCGGCCATCATCATTGCCACGGCAGGACAGCGCGTGACAAACACAATGGGAACCGGGCTGGAGATGACCTTTATCGCCGCTGTCGTACTCGGAGGAACCAGTACGGCCGGCGGATCCGGAAAGATCATTGGTACGGTAATCGGGGCCTTTATCCTGGCTCTGATTGCACCGGCGATTAACTATTTGGGAATCAGCCCCAACTGGTCAGATGCGGTAAAAGGCGCAATCATCATTATTTCCGTCGTTGTGAGCGGAGCTAAATATCTGAAGAAAAAACGGGTGATTCCGGCAGAAAAGCTGATAAAAACAGGAGGTGAGAGAGCCTAATGAAAAAAGTACTGAAGTTTTCATTTAATAAAGCCCTGTTTTTGATCTGGCTGGTCATATTCAGCGGAATCGCGGTCAAGAGCCCGTCGTTTCTGACCGCGCCATATATTATCAACGTAATGCTCAGAAACATTGTGGAGATCGGTATGGTTGCGCTGCCTATGACGCTTATCATCATCACAGGGGGAATCGACCTGTCTGTAGGCAATACGATGATCCTTTCCGCCATGCTGGGAGGAATCGCCTATACAAAATGGGGGACCGTGGCAGCGGTTGCGGCAACCCTGCTGACAGGAGCGGCCTGCGGGCTGCTGAATGGGGTGATCATCGCAAAGGCGAAGATTTCCGCCATGGTCACCACGCTGGCAACCATGTACCTGTTTCTGGGGCTCGCGAGAGGAATTTCAAAGGGAGACAGTGTTTACTCCTACGGTTTTGCAGAGTTTATGGGTAATATATCGATCTCCGGTCTCCCGATACAGATCTGGTTGTTTATCATACTGGCGGTTGTGTTCACGCTGCTGCTGGGGAAAAGCATTTTCGGAAGAAAACTCTATGGGATTGGGCTGAATATCAATGCCACAAAATACTCCGGCGTCAATACAGACCGTATGCTGATTGTTATCTATACATTATGCGGAATTGTCTGCGCCATTGCTGCATTCATTTTCCTGGGAAGATTTACAAGCGTGAAATACGATGCGGGAACCAGTTTCAATCTGAAGGTCATTACAATCGTAGTTCTCGGAGGCACAAGCATCATGGGGGGCGTCGGCGATATGAAAGGAACGATTCTCGGCACACTTATTATTGCAACTCTGAACAGCGGCCTCACGGTCATGAATATACCGATCGATGTACAGACCATCGTACAGGGGGCGGTACTGATTATTGCCCTGATCGCATGTGCAATTGTAACAGAACGTACGAAGAAAAAGCGGATTATTAAAGTGGATTCACACGGATAAAGTTCAGGCCGTGCCATGGCTGCACGGCATCGGAGCCAATAAAGTGACGGCTTCGGGGCATCTGCCCCGCCGAAGGCTGCTTTAAATGGGCCGATGCCATTACTGTGCACGCCCGGAGGGAGTGCACAGTAACTTCTCACGAGAGGGCCAAGTCGGACCCGTTATAAAAAGATTGTAATACGCAAGTATTATATATACAATAAAAAGGAAAGGAAAGAGGATGTATGAAAGCAAAAGAGTTAATGAAAAAGGTAACTGGCGGAGCGCTGATTGCAGTTATGGCAGTCACGATGCTGGCGGGGTGCGTATCTAAGACGGAGACGCCGCCGGCGGACACCAAGACGGAGGATTCGGACAGTAAGGATGCGGAGGGAGATATGACGGTCGCAATGCTGCCGAAGTTCAAGGGAGAGAATTACTTCGATGCATGTAAGACAGGCGCACAGGAGGCTGCAGACGAACTGGGGATTACGCTTCTGTATGACGGGCCTTCCCAGGACCAGGCGACGAACCAGAAACAGGTAGATATTCTGGAGGGATGGATTGCACAGGGGGTTAATGTCATCGTTGTATCACCGAACGATCCCACCGCGATTGCTCCGACTCTGAAGAAAGCGCAGGATGCGGGAATCAAGGTGGTTACCTTCGATGCAGATGCCCAGGAAGATTCCAGGGACATATTTGTAAATCAGATCACGGCGGAGAGCGCAGCCAAAGGACTTCTGGACGGCGCTGCAAACGACCTGAAAGATAAGGGCTACGGAGACAGCAAAACTGCCAATATCGCACTCGTATCAAGTTCAGGAACGGATGCAAACCAGAAGGCATGGGAAGATGCAATCAATAAACTTCTTGAGACAGACGATTACAAGTTCATGAAGATTAAAAACAAAGAGACCGACGTATATTATCCAGGAACCGATGAGACAAAGGTGAACAGCGAATGTGCAACTTTGATCGGACGTATGGGCGAAGGCGAGGATAAGATCCAGGCGGCAATCGGACTATCATCCATGGCCACACCTGCACTTGGGGCACAGTACCAGTCTGCATCCAGTAAACCGGACGCAAAAGTCGTTTCCATGACAGGGCTGGCAACACCGAACGCACTCAAGACTTACATCAAAGACGACGAGAATCCGTTGAATTCCGGTGTACTCTGGAACTGTATGGATCTTGGATATCTTGCAGTACAGACGGCATACCAGCTTTCAGAAGGAACAATTACACCTGATTCAACATCCATCGACGCAGGAAGGCTTGGCGCAAAGGATATTGTTGATTCACAGTGTGTACTGGGAGATGCTCTTGTATTTGATGCATCCAATGTAGATGAATTTGATTACTAAAATATAGGATAGATAAGGAGGGGGCTGCGGACGGCGGCGGCCCTCCTTAAGTGCTAGGGACGGGAGATGGGCGAAGGACATGAGAAAACAGAAGGCGGGGACGAAACTGTCTATTACATATGCCGTATTTGTCATTCTGATGATTACCGCGGCGGCTGTTATATTTTTCCGGTACAGCAGAGACACCGTCCACAACGACGGTGTCAGCAACCTGATACAGACAACGGCTGCTACAATGGAACAGATTGATAACAGGCTGACAAATATGGAACAGGCTTCGGTAGACGTCCTGACAAACGCCCATTTTCTGGAGCTGTGGGTGGAATTTACGGAGAGCTGGAACCAGGAGACCGGGCGGAACGTAAAGCGGATTCTGGTTAATGCCTATAAAAATAAGTCCGATATCCGCCGTGTTGCCGTGTATGACAAGACGGGCAGCTTTATCTGCACTGGAAACACAGAGGCAGAACGGGAAGAGGTGGCTTCAAGGGTTGCCTATATTGAGGACAAATACAGCTTTAATGTGGCTGACAGCCGTGTATTTCTGGGTCCGGCGGCGGATTTCTGGGAACCATCCACAAAGGGAACAGTCATAACGGAGATTAAACCCATTAAAACCCCATCCAAAGAAATCGTAGGATATATTGAGGTTCAGCAGAACTATTTTTACCTCAGGAATATATGCGATGTAAAATGGAGCGGTTATGATCTGAATACGATGGTTTTCATTGGAGATCAGGCGGATCTCTTTTATGCGGATATGACATGGAAGCAGCCGAAAGAGAAGATCAGATATTTTGCCGAGCTTACGGAGCAGTATGTGAAGGCCCAGGATACGGGGGAAGAGATCGTGACCATGGCCAGTTCCAACTATTATCCCTGCCGGACAGTGATCGTGCTGCCCGAGAGCATTTTGTATAAATCACTGCGGAATACCATTCAGGGAATCAGTCTTGTGGCGTTGCTGCTGATTGCATTTACCATCTTGTATATTCTGTTTGTGACGAAGAAAATCATGCGGCCCATTGATACCTTTGTAAAAAGGATGCAGGGGACAAAACTGGAAAACTTTACAGAACATCAGGCCACCCGGGACATGGACTGGGAGACTATGATTCTGGTTACGGCCTTTGAGGATATGGCGGCCCGTCTGCGGGAATCCATGGAGCGGGAGAAGCAGATGGCAGATGTGCAGACCAAGACGCTGTTCGGCATACTGCAGTCCGAGATCAGCCCCCACTTTATGTATAACACACTGGGCAGTATCGCAAACATGTGCGAGAACGGAGAGCGGGAGGAGGCGGCGAATGCTTGCTATTGTCTGTCCGAGATCATGCGGTATGCGTCCGATTATACAACGGTGGAAGTGACCTGGCAGGAAGAACTGGAGAACCTGAAGGCATATATGGCGATCATGAAAAGCAGATACCGCCAGAGGCTGGATTATGAGATCACAGTGGACGGGAATCTGGACTATTTTATGCTGCCGAAAGTGACATTCCAGCCCATTGTGGAAAATGCAATCAAGTACAGTCTTCTGGAATCCGAACACGTATTTATCCAGATCTATGTCGTCGAATTTGACGGATATGCGATTGTGGAGATCAAAGATAATGGCTGCGGGGTAACCAAGGAGGCTGTGGAACTGGTAAGAAGCAGAATTGAGACCTTTTACCGGGATCACGGCTCCCAAGAAATCACAGACAATCTCCAGTTCGGCGGCATGGGGCTGAGCGGGACGCTGATCAGGCTTTCTATTTTCTTCGGAGAAGGCTTTTCCTATGAAATACTGGGGCAGAATGATACCGGAGGTACAACGATTGTACTGAAAATGAAACTCGAGTAGTTTAGGGAGGTTAACATGTATAAAGTGCTTTTAGTAGATGACGAGCCGGCGATTCTGGAAGCAGAAAAACGGGCGATTTCGCAGCGCATAAGGGATTTTGAAGTAATCGCAGAAGCTTATTCCGTGGACCGGGCAATTGAGATCTTCGAAGAGATCCACCCGGAAGTCGTGCTTACGGATATGAAAATGCCAAGAAAAAGCGGGATTGAACTGATAAAATACATTGGGCAGCAGGAAGAGAAACCTGCGGTCTGCATCGCAGTCAGCGGCTATTCGGACTTTCACTATGTTCACGATGCATTTCTGTACGGAGGCTTTGACTATCTGCTCAAACCAATAGAACCGGCCAAGATCGAGGAATTATTTGACCGGATTCAAAAACTCCTGGCATCAATGAAAAAGGAGCAGAGCAGAGTGTACCTGTCTTCTGAAAAGCCCTCAGGCCGGGAGCTGGTGTCCATGATCGAGCACTATGTTAAGCACCATTTATCGGAGGACAACAGCATCATCAGAATCTGTAGCAGATTCATGATAAGCCAGCCGTATCTGAGTAAAATTTTTAAGAAATATGAGGGCTGTACTTATAACGAATACATTATAAATCTGAAGATCACGGAAGCGAAAAAGCTGCTGGAATGCCATGACTGCCTCATTGGAGAGGTGGCAGAAGCGCTGGGGTTTACAGATCAGTTTTACTTCAGCAAAGTATTCAAAAACGCGGTGGGATGCACGCCCCGTGAGTACAGAAAGCAATTCCTGGTTTAGTATATGAATGCGGCGAGGGGAAGTCCCTTTACAGTGCATCTTCACATCATGTATCTTTCCTGGTCCTGAGGCTTTAGAGAGAAAGGTTTGGTTTTGGATTTTACAAAAGAATGTTTTACATTTCCATGTTTTTATTACAGGCTGCCTTTTATAATAAAACTATCATAATGACAGTGGAGGAATGAAAGATGACGAATAGAGAACGGGAACAGGCTACACTTAATTTTCAGAAACCCGAAGGAAGAGGCACAGTCGCGGAGACATTCTATCCATGGGTATTGACCACGAACCGGTTTAAAGAAGAGGGAATGCCCGCCGAGATTGCAGACGGAGCCAAGGATATTACAAACAATATTGTCGGAAATAAAGCAAATCAGACCGAAAAGTATCTTGCAGCAGAGTGGGGCCAGGGAGTTATGGAATATGAGCAGTATCTGGGCTTTGACCCAGTCAGAAGAATCCATTTTGTACTTCCTTTCCGCCGCTTTGAAGAGAAGATCATAGAAGAGACACCGGAACATATCATCAAGCAGGATATCTACGGCCGGCAGGTGCTCAAAAATACCGGTTCAGACCTGGAGCTAGACTATAAGCCGGTCATAGAAACCATGGAAGACTGGGAAAATCTGAAATCGCACGCAGAGAAAGAGCTGGAAGCATATTTCTCAGATAAGCAGATCGAAGCCGCTTACGGCCATCTGGCAGAGGGGCACGACAGAGGGGACTATTCTATCCGCCTTAACATAGAGGGCTTTTTCTGGGTACCCCGGGAACTGCTTGGAATAGAAGCCCATATGTATGCATTCTATGATGAACCGGAACTGCTGCACGCCATCAATGATTACATACTGGAGATTTACCGTACAAAGTTATTAAAAGTAATAGACCTCGTACAGCCGGATGTCATCTATTTTATGGAGGACTTAAGCGGAAAGAACGGCCCAATGGTATCCCCGGACTGTTTCGAGGAATTCGTGGCAGACTATTACAGAGCGCTGATTCCGCTGTTCAAGGAGCATGGCGTTGGAAATGTTTTCGTAGACACCGACGGAGACTTTGCCCGTCTGATCCCCAACTTTATGGATGCCGGAGTTGACGGATTCCTGCCAATGGATGTTAATGCGGGAATGGACATCGTAGAGGTAAGAAAACAATTTCCAAAGCTAAAATTTATCGGAAGCTTCAACAAACTGGAGATCGCAAAGGGCCCCGCGGCCATTGACAAAGAATTCGACCGTATCCTGCCTGTCATCAGGGGCGGCGGCTATATCCCGGGATCCGACCACCAGGTGGCGCCATCCACCTCACTGGAGAACTATAAATACTACATAAAAAAACTCAGAAAAATAATGGAACAGGCGGGGGCGGATTTATAAGGGGACGCTTGTCTGTGCTGATGACTGCGGGGCCGGAGGGGATGCCTCCGTAGACATCCCCTCCAGTGCCGCAGTCATCGGCACAGACCGCTGGTGCATCCGACGGGAGACAGGCGCCCCCCCCCAGTCAAATCACATCAAAAACCGCAAAAAATCCTCCTCTGCGAGAGGTTTTGAGTAGTAGAAACCCTGTATCTGATCTATGCCAAAGTCTATGACGAGCTGCTTCTGTTCTTCGGTTTCTACTCCTTCTGCGACTACTTTCATTCCAAGCTCCTGGAACGTGCGCACCATATTTTTGACGGCCAGGGCGGAGGTGCTGTTTTCCATGGATGCGCAGATAAGACTGCGGTCCAGCTTTACGGTACCGAAGGGGAGGCTGATGACGGTGGCGATGTTGGAATAGCCGGTGCCAAAATCATCCAGGCCCATCATGATGCCGTGTTTTTCCACTTCCAGCGCGAATTCTCTTACGATCTCCGGATTCTCTGCCAGGGTGCTTTCTGTAAACTCGATCTTGAGTGTATGTGCCGGAGTGTGGCAGCAGTGAATGATATCCAAGACCTTTTCCGCCAGGTTTGGCTGGGAAAACTGAATTGCTGAAAAATTCACATGTATACATTCGATGGGTATCTTCATATCCAGAAGCCGATTGATGAAGCAGCACACTTTCTTTATTATGACGTATGTAATATCAATGAGAAGCCCTGTCTCTTCGGCGATTGGTATAAACTCGGACGGATAAACAGGTCCGATGGGAGTGTCATTCATCCGCATCAGAGATTCGGCATAGAGAAATTTACCTGTTTTGACTTCATATATGGGCTGATAGAACATCTCAAAACTCTCGTCGGCCAGTTTGTCTTTTAGAATCTGTATGATACGGCGTCTTCGCTTCAGCTTGGACAGCATCTCTCTGTCACAATAGCAGATCTGTCCATATCTGCCGGTTTTAGCCTGCACAACGGCGTACTCTATGGAGGTTATGACCTCCTCCAGCGTCTGTGCGGCCTCTGTATGGCGGATCACCCCCATGACTGCCGACAGATTGAATTGATAGTCATTGACCTCCCATGGGTGGGTCATGTGGTCTTGTATTTTCACGATGCAGCTTCGTATCCTGCTGTCCTCTTCTTTGGGAAACAAAAGCGCAAATTCATCCCCGCTGAAACGGTAGACATTCTGGGACGGACCAACGGAATTCAGAAATTGAGAAAGTGATTTCAGTAAAGCATCTCCGTTATGCTGCCCCCAAGCGTTGTTAATCAGCCGGAAATCGCGCAGCGACACGACTACAAGTGTAAAGGGCCTGTCAGGATAGCGGGTGAGCAGCAGGGTAAGCATATTCAAAAGTTCCTGCCGGTTTGGAAGATTAGTCAGGTAATCCAGAGAGATCTGTTTATTCTGCAGGTGAAGGTAAATGATAAGAAGAGCACATGTGGCGGCGGTACCTGAAAGAATAATTTGAGGATATGCCTGTTGAAATATAATTACCAGAAACGCAAGCACAGGAAATGAAGCTAAAATCCGTGAAATCTCCTTGTCTATCTTTTTGTAATTTACTAGAGTAATAACAAGACATGCGAGGCAGTAAAGATAGAAAATCAGATAAGTTGTGATAATCAGGTTTCCACGTGTATAACCTTCCACTGCGGTCAGATCGAAAATATTCCTGGTAAACGGATTCAGCAGAATCAGTACAGCATACCCAAACCCGGGAATGGAACAAAATAGAAAAGACTTCTTTAACCCCGGGCTTTCGACATAAATAATGGCCATAGTATAAAGAAAATAAGCCAGGCCCATAAAAGGGGTAAGAAGAAAATAAAGAGTCGTGATGATCCAGATGCTCCATAGAGGAACAATCTGATCAAAATAAATCATAACTGTGGAAAGGATATTAGTAAGCATGGCACAAAAAGTAACCATCAGACATCCCTGAAACATTCTGTTCTTCAGAGTTGGAAGACGGCTGCCTTTTCGTGAATAAATTAAAATAATCCCAAGCATAACCAAAGAAATGCTTTCGGGTGCAATATTCCAGGTCATAATCGCATACTCCTCACAGGAAAATCCTCATCTGTCATCATCGTAACATAATACCGTTTCCCCACCGGAACCAGAATAACTACAGACGTTTTCACCACACACAGAACCCACGTATTTATTATTATAAGTACAAACCCTCAATAATACAACAATCTTGTAAAAAATAACCAAGCAATAAATAAAAATTCCAATTCTATGCCTGTTTAAACGTCCCTTCCCTATCTCCTGACTAGTCAACTGATCACCTATACCAACTCCATCCCCATTCCCCCGTAAGAGTCCCTCCACCAGTAACACAGTCCCATCAGCCTGGATGCACCAGCTGAGTGGAAGTGGAATAGGCCTCTTTCCGATGGGGCCGTGAAGTAATGGAACAGCCGTAAGCCTGACAAATGCACATATGCCGTTTCGGGGTGCTAAAGCGGACCTTAGAAATTCTTGGAAGCCGACAGCCCCAAAAGTGGAGAGATTTTGTGATTACCAAATCACAAAATCAGGGGACCCAGCGCAAGAAATCATCAGATTTCTTGTGATGTGTCCCCTGTACTCCACTTTTGGGGCTGTCGGCTTCCTAGAATTTCTTAGGTTCGCGTCCGCACCCCAAAACGGCATATGTGCATTTGTCAGGCTTACGGCTGTTCCATTACTTCGCGCCCCCATCGGAAAGAGGCCTATTCCACTTCCACTCAGCGTCCCCTCCTATCGTTACTCAGAAAGATACCACCCCCAGAGGTACAGCAGAGGCCAGATCAGCCCCACCAGGCTGAATGCGGAGAATCCCGTAGTCATAGCAGCGTAAATAATATTAAACACATAGTATGCTGCCAGTATAATTCCTATAATCAGCACTATTTTTCTGGATTTATAGGCTACACCTATGATACCGGCTGCCAGTATGATCAGCCCGCCAATAATCGAATATACATAAGAGAACGTCGTCGGCGGTACGATACCCATTGCCTCATAGGTCGCATCCATTGTTGATTTCATAGCGATAGCAAACACACCTGACAAGAGGGAAATTGCCCCAATGACAATCAGGATGATAGAGAATACTTTTAAAAGCTTACTTTGTTTTTTCATGTGAAAACCCTCCTCGTTTTATGAGATTAGTGAATAAGTTGTATAGAATCATGTGCTGTCTTTGCAAGAGCGCACAGGATTTTCTGTTAAATCTATTAATAAATATTATTACATCCGTCTAAGCGCCTCAATTGGGCTGAGTTTGGCCGCCTTCTTTGCCGGATAGATGCCGAATACGATTCCCACACTGCAGGAGAATATGGTTGCAATCAGAATCGCCGGGAAGGAAAGTTGAGCCTTGATGCCGCCGATTCCAAGGGCGCTGATCAGGGCCGTTAGCGCGGCGCCGAGTATGATTCCGATGATTCCTCCCATGCCCGAGATGATCGCGGATTCACAGAGGAACTGTGCGATGATGGATCCTGTCTTGGCCCCCAGGGCCTTGCGGATTCCGATCTCGCGGGTACGTTCTGTGACGGATACAAGCATGATATTCATAACCCCGATACCGCCGACAATCAGTGATATGCCTGCAACCAGAGCTACGAAGGCGGTTACTCCGTCCATGATGGAACCGAACATATCGGAGAAATCCATTGGCTTCTGCTGGATGAATGGCGTTTCGCCCAGATTCTGGTGTCTGGAATTCAGGATCTGTACCGCGTTTTTTGCGATCCTGGATGCCTGGTCTTTGTCAGCAGCAGTGATGGAGACGGAAGCAAAAGCTTCTACCGGAGTTCCCAGGTCTGCAGAGACAGTATAAGGCATCTCGATGGAAATACTTTTATCCATTCCCATTGCCAGGTACTGTTTTTCTGCTTCCATCATTTCCGGAGCAGTCTCACGTATGCCGATGATGTTAAAATTTTGTATATTGCTGTCTATCTGCAGTTCGATGGTCATGCCAATGACATCTGTATTACCGAATAAGTATAGTGCTGTCAGTTCGTCTATGACGCACACTTTGTTGGCATTTGCAACATCATTATCCGTGAAGTAACTTCCCTTTACCAGAGGATTTTGGTATTGTGCGTTTTCATAATCAGGAGTTGTCAGCCCTACGTAGGCATCAAATTTCCCTTTTCGGGTTGTAATGGATCCTAATGTACCCGAATAGGCGGATACGCTCTGTATGGAATCTCCCAGGGTTGTTTTCAGATAAGAAATATCTTCGCCCGTAATGCAGTTGGGGTCCGATACCTCGTCGGAATTAGCCTGGACCGTGACGGTGTTGTTCTGTTCGTTTGAAGCATCGACCACATCTTTTTTCAGACCGTTTCCGATGGAAACGATGGTGACGACAGATGTGATGCCTATGATGATACCCAGCATCGTAAGGAAGGAACGGCCTTTATTGGAACGGATATTATCAAGAGCCATTTTTACGTATTCTAAAAATTGTCCCATATTAAGTCCTCTTTTCTCAATCAGTCCGTTTATTCTTTCGCTGCTTCTGCACCGGCATCGGAGCCCGTGCCCTTTGCAGGCGCCGCAGTAGCCTTCATGCCGTCCTCAATATCTACGTTCAGATCATTTACCACTTTATCCCCCTTTTTCAGGCCGCTCTTAACTTCGATCTGTGTGGTGGATGCGGTACCCAGTTCGACCGGTTTTTTCTTTACAACACCGTTCTCAATTACATAGACAAAATCGCCCTCAGAGGAGGTGTTGATGACTTCCGTCGGAACAACCAGTACATTGTCGGCTTCCGCAACGGTCATTGTGATTTTGGCTGTAGCGCCGATGCAGAGGTTTTCATCCGGATTGTCGATATGGATCTCTGCACCGATGACCGGGTTCCCTTTTTCATTATTAACGGCTATTTTATTGACCTTTGTCAGTTTCCCTTCGTATTTATAGTCTCCAACGGTGACGGTGGCTTTATTGCCAACCTTCATCTTTTCATAGTCATCGGGAGATACTTCGATTTTTACACGAACCTTCTCGGTACTGGCGATGGTGAACATGGCCATTCCCTGGGTGGCTGTGTTGGTCTGCAGCGCATCTACGGCTGCGATTACACCGTCCATGTCGGCCTTCATGCCTTCCCGGCCCTTTTCCACAAGCTCGGCGGGGGTCAGCGCCGTGAGTTCGGCAAGGTTGTCGCTGATATCCAGGTTAGCCAGCTCTGCGGAGGACATTCCGGGGTCTGTGGCCGGTGCGTTGGCCGCATTGTAAGCTGCTTCCCATTCTGCGTAGGCTGCATCATACTGCGCCTTGAGCTGTGCATAACCGGCATCATTCACGGGATCATTATTGATGCCAGGTGCCGTCTCGTCGATTATCTGCTGGGCATCATTGATTGCTTGTGCTGCATCATCGTATTTTTTGAAAATCGGCTGAAGTGCTTTAATCACAGCAGTGTCATCAGCAGTCCTCTGATCGTCTGGTTTTGCAAGTGCAGCCTCAAGATCAGCGCGGCGTCCCGCGTAGTTAGTATTTATTTCATCGATCACTGCCTGGTTGGTATTGATAATTTCCTGCTGTTCCGCGACGATTTTCTTCAGGCGTTCCTGTTCCGGGGCAGCGGCGTCTGCCTCTGCCTGGTTGGCCTGATATTGTGCATAAGCGGCGTCAACCTGAGCAGCAAGGTCGTTTACTTTATCAGCCAGCCGGTTGGCCTGGTCTGCAGCCTGTGCAGATGCCGCATTTGCCGCGTCAATGGCTTTGGCATTTTGTGCCTTTGTAGCCTGGGATGCATTGAGGCTGGACTGCAGGCTCAGTTGTGCCTGCTGGTTGTCTCGCTCCAAATTTGTTGTGTCAAAGCTCACCAGGAGATCGCCGGCCTTTACGGAATTGCCCACAACAGCGTTGCAGATGGCAACAGGTGCAGTGACGGGAGAATAATAGGTCTTCGTGTTTTCACTTTCTATCTTTCCGCTTGCATTGTAAACTTCTTTAATATCGCCTGTTGTGACTTCAGCAACCTGCAGTGTTGTCGCCTGGTTGCTGCCGCTGCCAGTGGTTAGCTTTGAGGCCGCGAAGATCACTATGCCCAGAACCGCAATTACCGGGATGATGATCCAGGCGGGAAGCTTCTTCTTAGGGGGCTTCGCCGCTTCGGCATCTTCCAGTTCGTAGGAATCATCCCCGGTAAGTAAATCTTCATCGGTCAAATCGTTATCAATGGTGTCTAAAATTTCTTCCTGTTCTTTTTTCTTTTTGGAAAACATATTATGCCCCTTCCCTTTCTTCATTCAGATAATCATTTTCGATACGCCCGTCAATGATGCGGACGACTCTGTTGACCTGTTGTGCGATCTCATCATCGTGAGTGATGATAATAACGGTGCGGCCTCCCTTATGGAGGCCTTTCAGAATCTCCATGATTTCCTTCGTGGATTTGGTGTCCAGGTTACCGGTCGGCTCATCGGCCAATACGATTGGAGGCTGTGCGGCAATGGCGCGCGCCACAGCTACCCTTTGCTGCTGACCGCCGGAAAGCTCATTTGGCTTGTGCTTCATCCGCGTGCCCAATCCGACCTTTTTCAAGGCTTCGACCGCAATCCTGCGGCGTTTCTGCTTCCCAAGTCCGCGGTAAATCAGCGGCAGCTCAACATTTTCGACAGCATCGAGATTGGCAATCAGGTTAAATCCCTGGAAAATGAATCCGATCTCTTTATTGCGTATATCTGACAATTGGTTGTCTGTCAGTTTAGAGACATCGTGTCCGTTCAGAAAGTAATTTCCCGAAGAGGGGACGTCAAGACAGCCCAGCATGTTCATCAGTGTAGACTTTCCGGAACCGGAGTGCCCGATGATTGCGACAAACTCGCCTTTTCCGATTTCCAGATCGATACCGTCCAATGCACGCACTTCGTTTTCGCCGGGATTGTAGATTTTATGCAGGTTCTCAACTTTGATGAGTGGTTCCATGAAACATCCCTCCATGATTTAGTGTAATGGTAGTTGTATTACTTAACTAATACAATATTCTTTTAAGATTAAAAAGTCAATACTTTTATGGAGAAAACGTGCTCAAAAAATAAAAAATTGATAATAGTTCAGGTTACTATTCACGGGGCCGTGCACCCCGCTGCACGGCATCCGAACAATTAAAGTGATGAAGCCGGGCATCTGGGCCCTCGCCCCAGGCGACTTTAAATGGCCCAGATGCCGTTACTATGCGCGGCCCCCGGGCCGTGAATAGTAACCAGTTCAGACTTGTCTGAACTGTTACAATAATGGGAAACATTTACAGTAGAGGTATTGTCTGTTACAATACAGTCGTGCAATATAACGGACTTGGAGGAAAAAAGCGTGAGAAGATTACTGCCGTTTTTAAACGGGTATAAAAAGGAAAGCATTATCGGGCCGCTGTTTAAACTGCTGGAGGCAACATTTGAACTGATTGTACCGCTGATTATGGCACAGATTATTGATGTGGGAATCCGGCACCGGAATGTGCCATATATATGGAAGATGGGCGCTGTTCTTGTTGTTTTCGGCGTGCTGGGGCTGAGCTGTTCGCTTCTGGCACAGTATTTTGCGGCGAGGGCGGCCGTTGGGTTTGGCACCGGGCTAAGGCACGAATTGTTCCGCCATATCGGTGATCTGTCCTATGCGGAGATAGACAAAGCAGGGAGCTCTACATTAGTTGTGCGCATGACGAGCGATATTAATCAGGTGCAGTCTGGGGTGAATCTGGTGCTCAGGCTGTTTCTGCGTTCCCCGTTTATTGTGGTTGGCGCAATGATTATGGCATTTACGATCGACGTGAAGGTAGCGGTTATATTTTTGATCACCGTGCCGGTCTTGTCCCTTGTAATATATGGCATTATGATGCTGACGATTCCTCTGTATAAAAAAGTACAGAAGAGCCTGGACCAGGTTCTTCTTTCTACACGGGAGAATCTGGCCGGAATTCGTGTGATCAGGGCGTTTCGAACACAGAATCAGGAGAAAGCAGAGTTTGAGGATAAAAGCGGCACACTGATGCGGTTTCAGCAGCTAGTCGGAAAGATATCGGCTCTGCTGAATCCCCTGACCTATGTGCTGGTGAACCTGGGCATCATCGCCGTTGTCTGGTACGGCGGGGGCGCGGTGCAGGCAGGACGGATTACCCAGGGGGAAGTCATTGCGCTTGTGAACTATATGACGCAGATACTGCTGGCGCTGGTGGCGCTTGCCAATCTCATCGTTTCTTTTACAAAGGCGATGGCATCCGCGGGCAGAATCAATGAGGTATTTGACCTGAAGCCGGGTATTACGGATGGCGCGGGATCCATACAGAACGGAACCAAAACGGCATCTGCCGCAGATCCTCTGCCGCGTGTGGAGATGCGGGATGTTACCTTTTACTATGAAGGCAGCCAGGAGCCTGCGCTGTCGCACATTTCATTTTGTGCAGGCGCGGGTGAGACGATTGGAATCATCGGAGGAACCGGTTGCGGTAAGTCTACGCTTGTAAATCTGATCCCTCGTTTTTATGATGTCAGTGAAGGCGCAGTGTGTGTGAACGGAACGGACGTGAGGGAATGGAGGCTGGATGATCTGAGGGGGACAACCGGCGTTGTTCCGCAGAAGGCGGTCCTTTTCCATGGAACGATCCGGGAAAACATGAAAATGGGAAAAGAGAATGCCTCGGATGACGAGATCAGAACGGCACTGAAGACGGCCCAGGCGCTGGAAATCGTGGAGGGAAAACCGAAAGGGCTGGATACCATGGTCAGCGAGGGCGGTAAAAATCTGTCCGGCGGGCAGAAACAGCGCCTTACGATTGCAAGGGCTTTGGTGCGGCGGCCCCAGGTATTGATTTTGGATGACAGCGCATCGGCGCTTGATTTTGCTACAGATTCCCGGCTGCGAAAGGCGCTCAAAGAAGACACATCGGGAATGACCGTGTTTATCGTATCCCAGCGGGCGGCCTCTATTATGTATGCGGACCGGATTCTCGTGCTGGATGACGGGGAGATTGCAGGCTGCGGAACGCACGGGGAACTGCTGGAGAACTGCCAGGTCTACAGGGAGATCTGCTACTCGCAGCTTTCCAGAGAGGAGGTGGGCTAAGATGGCACGAAATCATGACGGTACTATTAAGAAAATCCTGCGCCTGATTAAGCCATACCTGCATTATCTGGTGCTCTCGCTGGTCTTTGCGGTGATATCCGTTGCGCTGACTCTGTATGCACCGATCCTGACCGGAAATGCAATTGATTATATAATAGGAACAAATCAGGTGGATTTTGACTCTATTTTCTATATTCTGAAGATTCTGGCCGCTGTCATATTCATTACGAGTGCAGCGCAGTGGCTGATGAACCTGTGCAACAATACGATTACCTACCGTGTTGTAAAGGATGTAAGGACCCGTGCCTTTGCGCAGCTGGAAATCCTTCCTTTAAAATATATTGACAGCCATCAGTACGGCGAGACAATCAGCAGGATTATCACGGATGTGGAGCAGTTCTCAGACGGACTGCTGATGGGATTTACACAACTGTTCACGGGGATTGTGACAATCGCCGGGACGCTGATCTTTATGCTTTCTATCAATGTGAGGATTTCCCTAGTGGTCATTTTGATCACGCCGCTGTCTCTTTTTGTAGCCAGCTTTATAGCAAAAAGAACGTACACCATGTTCAGGGCACAGTCTGAAGCGCGGGCGGAGATGACTTCCCTGGTGGATGAAATGGTGGGAAACCAGAAGGTCGTCCAGGCCTTTGGTTACGGGGACCGTGCGCTGGAACGTTTTGATGAGATCAACCGCAGGCTGCAGGAAGTAAGCCTGAAAGCCATATTCTTCTCTTCCATTACCAATCCCAGTACGAGGTTTGTAAACGGGCTTGTATATGCGGGAGTCGGGATTGTGGGCGCATTCACGGCGATAGGCGGGGTGATTTCCGTTGGACAGCTGTCCTGTTTCCTGAGTTATGCGAACCAGTATACAAAGCCCTTTAATGAGATTTCCAGCGTGGTGACGGAGCTGCAGAATGCATTTGCATGTGCAAAACGGGTCTTTGATTTTATCGAGGAGACGCCCGAGATCCCGGATTCCGGGGACGCCATAGTTATGGGGCAGGCGGACGGCAGCCTGAAGCTGGAGAATGTCTCTTTTTCGTATAGAAAGGATGTACCGCTGCTGGAGCATCTGAAGCTGGATGTGAAACCCGGGCAGAAGATCGCCATTGTGGGGCCAACGGGCTGTGGGAAGACAACGCTTATTAACCTTCTGATGCGGTTCTATGACGTGGATGCGGGACAGATTATCCTGAGCGGTCATGATATCCGGGAGGTGACCAGGGACAGCCTGCGGGCAAACTATGGGATGGTGCTGCAAGAAACCTGGCTGAAGTCGGGCACGGTTGCGGAAAATATTGCCTATGGCCGCCCGGACACCCCGCGGGAGGAAATCGTAGCTGCAGCCAAAGCCGCTCACGCCCATGGATTTATTAAGCGGATGAAGGACGGGTATGATACACTGATCCAGGAGGAGGGCGGGAATCTTTCCCAGGGACAGAAGCAGCTGCTCTGTATTGCGAGAGTTATGCTGAATCTGCCCCCTATGCTGATTCTGGATGAGGCAACCTCTTCGATCGATACAAGGACGGAAATTAAGATACAGGAAGCATTTCAGAAGATGATGGAGGGGAGAACCAGCTTTATCGTGGCACACCGCCTGTCTACCATACGGGAAGCGGATGTGATTCTTGTGATGAAAGACGGGAACATTATTGAACAGGGGAATCATGAAGAACTGCTCAGAGTGGGCGGGTTCTATAAGAATCTTTATGAGAGCCAGTTTGCCCATTAGTGCAAACACGTTGGCTTAAAATACAGTCATTTCCAGTTCACAGAAAAAACACAATTCTACTACATGGTATTCAAATTTTCTTCATACAATGGTGAGGTAATAAGGGGCAGAAAGGATGGTTGGATGAAGAAAAGGGTGATACAGTTATTTCTGGGGACCGCGGTTTTATTATATGTCTTTACCGGATGCAGCCATCAGGGGAGCACAGACGATAAAGATACGGATTCAGTAAATTCAGGGGAAGTAATCGTTGAAGAGCAGGAACAAGATTTTATAGATGAGGAATCACAGGGGAGCATTGAGTTAAACGGCATGCTGCAGGTGGACGGGAAGAGTGAGAACTCAGAATCGGAATCCATTAGTACCAGCAGCGAAAACCAGAATGCCGTGTTGGTAAAGAACGGAGGGACGCTTACCATGACAGACGGGAAGCTGACAAAGTCGGGGAACACGTCCAGTGCGGATGAGAGCAATTATTATGGCGTAAATGCGGTATTTGCTACAACTGCAGGAAGCGAGTCCAGTATCAGCAAAAGTGAGATCACGTCGGCGGCTGAGGGGGCGAACGCAGTTTTTGCAACCGGGACGGATGCACTCATACATGCGAACCATGTGAAGATCAGTACGTCGGGTAATTCTTCCAGGGGATTGAAGGCTACCTATGGAGGCAGAATTAAAGCAGAGAATATAGAAGTAACCACCAGCGGCACCCGCTGTGCGCCCGTGGCGGCAGAGAAGAGCGGCAGTGTGTTCGTACAGGGAGGCACTGTGCTGTCGTCCGGTACCGGCAGTCCATGCATCTTTGCGGCCGGGACAGTAACAGCAGAAAAGCTGGAGGGCAGTGCGGATGACAGCCAGATACTGATGATAGAAGGCGGCAGCACAGCAGTCTTAAACGGCTGTGACCTATCCGGTTCCGGTGAGAACGGTGTGCTGCTGTACCGGAGCAGCTCCGAAAACGAAGGGGAAGGGGCCTCAAACCTGAAAGCAGCTGATACAAAGCTGACATCCAGGACAGAAGGGCCGCTGTTCTATGTGACAAATACAAAGGCGGATGTAATTCTTAAAAGTTCGGAATTAAAGTACGAAGGTAATGTGCTGGCCAAAGTATCTGGCAACAACATAAACAACTGGGGAACCCCGGGCAGCAACGGAGGAAACCTGACATTGACTGCCATAGATCAAAAACTGAAGGGCAGAATAATCTGTGACGAGATCAGTACCGTGAATCTGAAGCTGAAAGAAAGTTCCAGCTTCAGCGGCAGCATCAACAGCGATAATAAAGGAAAATACATAAAAGTGTCCCTGGCGGAAGATGCAGACTGGAAACTGTCGGGTGACGCCTACGTAAATGTTTTGACGAATGCAGATCAATCCTGCAGCAATATAGATTCGGGAGGATACAGCATTTACTATGACACTGCGGACAGTGCGAACAGCTGGCTCGCAGGAAGAACAATCAGCCTGGCAGGCGGAGGGAAGATTGCGCCAAGGGGATAGGCGGCGGGGAGGGGGACGCTCTATAAAGGGATAGCCGAAAGCCGCCGTAAGAACATACCTGTCATTATAAATCGCGGACACGACCTAAGTAATTCTAGGCGGAAACCAGCCATGAAAATGGAGCACAGCTGACACATCGTAAGAAATCTGATGATTTCTCGCGCTGGGCCAGCTGATTTTTTGATTCGGGATCAAAAAATCTCTCTATTTTCACGGCTGGTTTCCGCCTAGAATTACTAAGATCCGCTTTAGCGATTTATAATGACAGGTATGTTCTTACGGCGGCTTTCGGCTATCCCTTTATGGAGCTGGTGCATCCAGTAGGGAGATATGATCCGTTCCTAGGCGAGGGGCTTGAAACGGGGGCCGTGTATGGAGATTGAATTGGTGGTGCTTTCATGTCCACGGCATCTCTGTTAGTGAGCGTTACGTCTCCCATCAGCGCCGAGACGAAAGCTCGTCACTGGAAAATGTAAAATGTGCTTGACATTTAATGTAAAGCGTACTATACTTTAAATGTAAAACGAACTATACATTTTCTTTAGAGGCAAAGGAGAGCGGTGATTATGAAAAAAGGTGATATGAGGAGAGAATTAAAGTTGGGTCTTGCATTTCATGCGCTGGCTTTGCTGCTTCAACAGTTTGCGGATACACCGGAGCTGATTAAGGGATTCCTTTTTGGGATGGCGATCTGCCTGATGTTGACCGGGATTCTTCCGGAAAAGTCCTACCGCAGAATAAAAGCGTTTAAGGAGTCTTTGTTTTATGGAGGAAAGCAGCGCTGAACACGACGGTCAGAAATGGGGGATGTTTTTGGAAAATAAAATTCAGCAGTTGAGGAAGGAACGCAAGATTACGCAGAGTGAACTTGCAGATGCAGTTGAGGTGACAAGGCAGACCATCATATCGCTGGAGAATGGCAGGTATAATGCGTCATTGATACTGGCACATAAGATTGCCCAGTATTTTGGAGTCAATATTGAGGATATTTTTATTTTTAATCTGGAGGAGGAAAATATATGTTTATAAAAGCATTGCAACAGGGGGCTAAGACAGACGAGGAGTACAGGGAGAAACTAAAAGCCAGGATCAGAATAGACTTTTTTATGTGCGGTGTGGGGCTGCTTACCATCGCAGCGGCGATTGTGATGATGCTGAGAGGCGGGGAATATGAGGAGGGATTTTTATGCGGGGTCTTTACGGGAACCGGTGCAGCCGTTCTTTTCTTCGCAGTCAAAGAGATCTTAAAGGCAAAAAAACTTCTTAAGAATGAAAAACTTCTGCGAGAGGAACGTCTCAAAGTATCTGACGAGAGAAATAAAATGATTAATGAAAAAACCTCATATTGGGCAGGCATGATTGTTATGGGAGCCTGTTATGTGGTTCTTTTAATTTCAGGATTTTTTAACTTTGCAGTATTCTGGACGGCATGGGGAGTACTAATGCTGTATTTCCTTGTTACCGTCATCGTAAAAAAATATTATGAAAAAAAGCTATGATTCCTGCTAAGGAGTCATAGCCTCATGTTCACGTTTCAGTTCAGCAAAGCATTCGTGGGCAGTCCAGAATTGGTTGGTCGGAGTTAGGACCGCCTTGTAGGGCAGAGGGCCGGCGCCGCTTTTCTTCAGCGCTGCCAGTGCCTGGTTGAGACGGTTGTCATCAAAGAATGCGAAAACGATCATGGTATCGGGTAGGGCGGTTCCGGCATAATTTCCTTCGGCGGGTACCGCGTCTTTTATGCCGGCCAGTACGCCGAGCGGCTGGTGATACTCTTCCTCTTTTACATGTTTCAGGCGAACATGCAGGGGAAAAAGTGCCATCTCGATTTTTAACAGCTTTTCTTTATCAGGAACGTGAAAAAGTAAGATAGTTTCTTTCATGGATAGTCCTCCTTATTTTTTTATATTGTAATCTATTTGGGACAAGATTGAAAGGGCTGAGGAAGGAAAAATATGTTACTATATACGGCCTATAGCCGTACATAGTAACGCATCAGGCTCATTTAAAGTCGCCTGTGGCGGGGAACCCCATCACTAAACTGACTCGGATGCCGTGCAGCAAGATGAATGGCCCCGCGAATAATAACAAAAATATTTATATTGACAAATCAATAACAAGGATATATAGTTGTATTAACACAATAGTACAGAACGAGGAGGGAGATCATGATAGAGATCAAAAACCTGACCAAGATTTATAAACTGAATAAAAAGCAGATGAAGGAATCCAAGACGACAAATCCCGTAAAGACTGCCGTTAATGACCTGAGCCTTACGGCAAAACCGGGCGAGATATACGGCCTGCTGGGACCAAACGGCGCGGGGAAGACAACGACGCTGCGGTGTATCTCTACCATCATCAAGCCGACAAAAGGCGAGATCTATGTATCCGGCCATGAAGTACAGAAGGAACCGGAAATGGTGCGGGAGAAGCTCGGCTTCCTGACAGGGGATATAAAGCTGGATCCTCAGTTTTCTGTGGATTATATGTTTGATTTCTTCGGAAGATTACATAACATTCCGGAGGATAGGCTCAAAGCGAGAAAAGAGGAGCTTTTTGAATATTTTGGGATCAAAGACTTTTCCCAGAAAAAGATCAAAGAGCTGTCCACAGGTATGGCGCAGAAAGCTGCAATCGCGGTATGTCTGGTTCATGACCCTGATATCGTAATCTTTGACGAACCGACCAATGGGCTGGATGTAGTGACAGCACGCGGCGTTACTGATTATTTAAGAAAATTAAGGGACGAAGGCAAGCTGGTGATTATCTCCACGCATGTCATGTCAGAAGCTGAAAAAATCTGTGACAGGATCGGAATTATCATTGATGGGTGTAAGGTGGCTGAGGGAAGTCTGGATCAGATACTTCACGATACAAACACAGAGGATCTGGAAGACGCCTTTTTCGAACTTTACAGAATTCAGAAGGGAGGAAAGTAAGATGAGCGGGATTAAACAGATATGCGGGAAAGAGCTGGCAAGGGTTTTCAAAGACAAGAAGATGATCTTCTCAGTATTTTTCCTTCCGGTGATTATTATGGTTGGTATTATGACTCTGGTCAGCAGTCTGAGCAGCAACGCTCAGGAAGACGTCGAATCGCACAAGGCGATCGTATATCTCCAGAATGCGCCGGCAGGTTTTGAAGAATTTTTAAAGGCCGCGGACAAAGAATGCGATGTATATACGGTCAGCGACAGGGCCGAGACCGAAGGTATGATTAAAAACGGAGGGGCAGACCTGCTGATCGAATTTCCGGAAGGTTTTTTGGATGAGGTTACCAGTTATCAGACAGGAGCGCCAACCCCTCAGGTTAAGACATATTATAACCCGTCGGAAGACTATTCACGCGCGGCATATGACACAATATCAAATGGCGTCCTGGAGTCATACAGACAGCTGCTCTTATCCGACCGTGTGGAGGACATGGAAGGGCTTACTGTATTTACAGTAAATTCGGATAATCCTGAAATGGTCATTCAGGACGAGGAGAAAGCCAGCGGCAAGGTTCTGGGAATGATGCTTCCTTATTTTGTAACCATCCTGTTATTTGCCGGGGCTATGGGAATCGGAACCGATATGGTAGCCGGGGAAAAGGAAAGGGGCACGATGGCAAGCCTACTGGTCTCCCCGATCAAGAGAAGCTCCATTGTACTTGGAAAAGTATTTTCACTGATGATTATCTCCGGAGTATCCTCTGTCGTATATGTGGGTGCAATGGTTGCCTTTATGCCGCAGATGATGAGCGGAATGGGCGGAGATATGGGGCTGGATCTGTCGTTGAATCCAAAGCAGATCGGGATGATGGCCGCTTTGCTTGTGGCAATTGCATTCCTGTATTCGGCAATTATCGTCCTGGTATCCGTATTTGCCAAGACCGTGAAGGAGGCCAGTTCTTACGTGATGCCGGTTTACATGCTGGTTCTGGTGCTTGGGATCACGACAATGTTTACAACAAAGACTCCGCACGAATGGTTCTATGCCGTGCCGATCTATAACACATCGCTTACGCTGCAGGGTATTCTGACGCAGGAAGTGACCATGATGCAGTATGGGATGACACTGGGCGTAACACTTGTTCTGGGAGCCGTATTAATCGGTGTGATTGCAAAAGCATTTGAGAGTGAAAAGGTAATGGCAATTTAACACGCATTTCAGAGTGCCCGCATATAGTAACAGTGAGAGAAGCTGCTGCTGTATGCGGGCATTTTTGGTGTGGTGAGATTATGAGATTATGTGAATTGCGGGAAAAGGAAGTTATTAATGTATGCGACTGTAAAAGGCTTGGATGCGTTGTGGATGTGGATATCGACATCAAAGAGGGCCGGGTGGAGGCCATCATTATTCCGGGTCCGGGGAAAATCTGCGGTTTCCTCGGAACAGACTGTGAATATGTCATTCCGTGGCACTGCATCAAGAAGATTGGCCCCGATATTATTTTAGTGGAAATAAGGGAGGAAAAGTTTTTGCAAAAGTTCTAGTTATTGTGTATAATGGGGGAAGAAATGGGAGGAAAGGCGGAATATATTATGAAATGTCCTTATTGTGGAAACCCCGACACAAGAGTAATTGATTCTAGGCCTGCAGAAGATAATAATTCTATACGCAGAAGACGTTCCTGTGACGAGTGTGGAAAACGTTTCACAACCTATGAAAAGGTTGAAACTATTCCGCTGATCGTGATCAAGAAAGACAATAACAGAGAACAGTATGATCGCGCGAAGATTGAGCAGGGCATTTTAAGCGCCTGCTATAAAAGACCGGTTCCGGCATCGGAGATTCAGCGGACAATAGATGCCGTGGAACTGGAGATATTTAACCGCGAGGAAAAAGAGATACCAAGCAGTATGATCGGTGAGATTGTGATGGACAAGCTTAGGGCGCTGGATCCGGTGGCTTATGTGCGGTTCGCTTCCGTGTATCGGGAGTTTAAAGATGTCAACACCTTTATGGCGGAACTGAAGGAATTTTTAGAGTAGGGGGGGGCGCCTTCCCGGGATGGTGAATGAGACGCCGGAGGGGATTTGAGCAGGTGTTTTTGGATACCGGGCGTTTAGCCTAGTTTCCGTAAGGATAAAATAGAAAAATCTGATGGAACCAGCAACATGCGGCGCCAAATCTGATGATTTGGCGCCTTAGTTGCTTCAAACTTTGCTTGGGAAAGCAAAGTTTGTCCATCAGATTTTTCTATTTTATCCTAACGGAAACACGGCACACTTTAGGCATCTAAAAACACCTGCTCAAATCCCCTCCGGCGTCTCATTCACCATCCCGGGAAGGCGGCGCTCATCCGGCCGGGTGGTCGGAGATGGCGGACGGAGGCGGCGCGGGGGGGATGCTTGGTGAGGATGTATAGTTCTGAAATTTGGGAGACTGTTGGCAGGGGGGGCAGTTATGCAGGGGAATGTATACCCAAAGGGTACCCCGTAACTCATGCCCAGCGGGCGGAACGGCAGTATGGGTGGCAGAATAATGTTTTGCTTTTTGTTAGATTATGTCTACCAGTTTGGCGGCGGCGTCCTGGAGCATTTGGTAGAAGGCGGGCTCGTCGGAGGTGCATTTGTGTTTGCCTTCTTCTATGATGGATATGAGGTCTTTTAGGTCCTGATTATCGGGGTCATCCTCCAGGTGGAGTTGGCACAGGCGCTGGGAGGCCTCTATTAATCGGAGGGGGCCGTAGATGTGGGGCTCGTTTTCCAGGCCGGCGGCGCTGGTTATCATGTAGATTAAGAGTTCGAGGCTGGCTTCTTTGTTTTTCATTTGTTTTCCTCCCATTGATTGAAGTATAGGATTTCTTCCAGGGGTTTTCTTCTGGGGTCTCTTGGGTCTCCTTCAGGGTAGCCTATGGACATTAGCATTTCTATGCGGTATGTATCGGGGAGACAGAGGAGTTTGCGCACGGCGGCATCGGTGTAGGACTTGATGGCGCAGGTGCCGAGGCCCTCTTCGAGTGCTGCCAGCATGATGTTTTCTGCAGCCATGGAGGCGTCCATCATGCAGCCGTAGATTTCAGCATTGCGGGAGTGGTTCAGGGCATATTCCATGTCGGAACAGATTACCAGGATGACGGGCGGATGGCCGCTGAGTCCGGGACTGAACATGTCCACTTTTGCGACGAGGTCCGGTTCGGTGACAAAGAAAAATTTCCATGCCTGTAGATTGCTGGCACTGGGCGCGAGCCTGCCGGCATCGGCCAGCCTGCGCAGAAGGTCTTCCGGGACCGGGGTGTTCTTGAAGTTCCGGATACTTCTGCGTGATTGAATTGCTTCTGTAATGTTCATTGCAATACCTCACTTTACGTAATTATTTGATTCATTTTATAACGCCTCTGTTATATAAACCATAAAAAAATTATATCATAAAACTAAAAAATAATGGATAGGGAACCCAAAAAAATCGGGATTTAGCGGCGAGCTTTAGTCTCGGCGCGGATGGGGGCGCTCCATAAAGGGATAGCCGAAAACCTCCCGGAGAACATCCATGTCCTTTCAAAAACGCGGCCGCGGATCTAAGAAATTCTAGGCGGGAAACAGCCCTGAAAATGGAGCACCACTGACACATCACGAGAAATCCGATGATTTCTCGCGCTGGGTCAGCTGATTTTTGGATTCGGAATCCAAAAATCTCTCCATTTTCAGGGCTGTTTCCCACCAAGAATTTCTAAGGTCCGCTTTGAGCGTTTTTGAAAGGACATGGATGTTCTCCGGGAGGTTTTCGGCTATCCCTTCATGGAGCTGGCGCATCCAACCGGTAGGAAAAAGCTCGTTTCTAAGGAGAGGCCTCAAGCGGGGGCAGCGTATGGTATTGAATTGGCGGGACTTTTATGTCCCCAGTAGGTGTACATAAGCAATGGGATACGGTTCCAGTATCAAAATAATTCAATACACATCTTGAAGATGAAAAGATACGCATAGCCAATCCAAATCCGCTGCCCTGGTTCGGGATCCCATCCGGTTGGCGAGCTTTCCTGTCGATTGGCTGGTTCATCCGACCGGTAGGCAAAGACTCGTTCCTAAGGTGGAGCCCGAGACGGGGGAGGCGGATGGAATTGGCTATGCGTATTTTTAAATCCAGTATATTTACGGGTAACAAGGCGATCTAACACTTACACTTATATAAACGAATCACCAATTCTGTTCCATCCGTTGCTACCGTACGAGGGCCCCTCTGGGGAATGAGCTCTTAACTACCGTTTGGATGCAACAGCGAATGACGAGGTGAGTCCGGGAGCTGGCGGGGCAATGTCTGCTGGTGAAAAGTCCATAAAGCGAGCGATTAGAAGCTGTTGAAGAAAACGGAACGGGAAGGGAGGGCAGAATTTGCCTTACCAGGCAAATTCTGATGCCGCCTGCGGCGCGAATGCATCGGCATTCGGGCCAAATGCGGCATGTACCTCCCTTCCCGTTCCGTTTTCTTCTACAGCTTCTTCGCGAAGTGTCAGGACATTTCACCAGCAGACATTGCCCCGCCAGCTCCCGGACTCACCTCGTCATTCGCGTCCTCCATCCGTCAACGAGTCTAAAGCTCGTTAACTAACTCCCGATTTAAATGCTTGCCAAAACGCACCAAATCCGCTACAATTAATACGACAATTTAATAATGAAGGTTATTTGAAGAAGGAGACAAACATGAAGAGAAGAGTAACAGGGATTCTTTTAGTGCTCACTATGGCTGTAACTGTTGCACTGAGCGGATGTTCAGGTGACAAGGAGAAGCAGAAGTCAACGACGGAGAATAAACTTTCAGGAAACCCAGTCGAGGGCGGGAGTATCAAGGTAGGTATATCCCAGGATTTAGACAGTCTTGACCCACATAAAGCAGTTGCGGCAGGAACGAAAGAGGTTTTATTTAACATTTATGAAGGCTTGGTTAAGCCGGACAAAGATGGTAATTTAATTGAGGCCGTGGCGAGCGATTATGCAATTTCGGATGATGCAAAGGTGTATACATTTACTTTGCGTGATGGGGTGAAGTTCCATAATGGGAATGACGTGACGGCGGAAGATGTAAAATATTCGATAGATAGATGCGCTGATACGTCAAATGGTGATCCATTGGTATCGGCGTATTCTATTATTGAGAGTGTGAATATTCTGGATGAAAAAACCGTGGAGATCCGCCTCACCGAACCGAATACGGAATTTCTTGCCTATATGACGACTGCGGTGATCCCGAAGGATTATGATGCTCTGGAGACAGCTCCGGTGGGAACCGGGCCGTTTAAGTATGTGTCACGCAGCCCTCAGGAAAATGTGGTGCTGGAAAAAAATGAGGATTATTGGGGAGAGAAGGCGCATCTGGACAAGGTGGAATTTAAGATTGTGGCGGATGCGGACATGCTGGTGACCAATCTCAAGGGCGGCTCTATTGATATGGCAATGCGTCTAACTTCCGGCCAGGCGGCAGAGCTGACGGATGGTTTTCATATTGAAGAGGGCACCATGAACCTGGTGCAGGCACTGTATCTGAATAACGATGCTAAACCCCTGGACAATGAGAAGGTGAGGCAGGCGCTGTGCTATGCTGTTAATCCGGATGAAATCATGGATATTATGGCCGACGGAAAAGGCGTGCGCATCGGTACGAGCATGTATCCCGGATTGAAGAAGTATTATGATGAAGAATACGCGCACTATTATGAGCAGGATTATGAGAAGGCGAAAGAACTGCTCAAAGAGGCGGGATATCCGGATGGATTTGATCTGGAGATTACAGTCAGCTCTGCGGACCAGCCGCATGTGGATACGGCTCAGATTATTGCGGAAGAATTGAAGAATATCGGTGTCAATGTGACGATTAAGCCGATTGAGTGGGAGACATGGCTGGAAGATGTCTATGCAAACCGCAATTTCCAGTCCACCGTAGTGGGGGTCGACGCATCCAATCTGTCCGCCCGCGCAATGTTGGAAAGATTTACATCCGACAACAGCGGCAACTTTATTAACTTTAAGGATGCGGAGTATGACAGCAAATTCAAAGAAGCCATCTCTGCCGTTGATGAAGCAAAACAGACGACGCTTTATAAGGAGCTGGAAGGGATTCTGGCTGAGAAGGCGGCCAATGTATATATCCAGGATCTGGCCAATCTGGTGGCTATAAGTGACAAATACGATGGATATACATTCTATCCGCTGTATGTGCAGGATATGGCGTCAATTTATATGGTAGAATAGCATGGAAGCCGGTCTGCGAAGAAAAGAGTAATAGTTCAAGCAGGTCCGAATTGTTACGGAAAATACACATTCAGATGCAAATGGGGCATAATAGGATGAAAGTCATTTAAGCTCCGGGGAGGTAAGTATGAAATTTGTTTTAAAAAAAATAGCAGGTCTTATAATCGCATTATTAATTGTCAGTGTACTTGCCTTCCTCGCGTTTGAAGTGATTCCCGGGGACCCGGCCAGGTCGATACTGGGTACGGAAGCTACGGAGAGCAAAGTCCAGGCTCTGCGGGAGGAGATGGGACTGAACCGTCCCCTGCCGCAGCGTTATGGACAGTGGGTGAAGGATTTTGTCACAGGGGATATGGGAACCTCTTATTCTTACCAGGTTCCGGTCAGAGAAATGATTGGGGATAAAGTACCCGTCACAGCGGCGATGACGTTGATGGCATTTGTCTTTATCCTGTTGTTTTCCATACCGGTCAGCCTGCTGAGTGTGAGATATGCGGATAAATTTGTGGACAGGCTGTTTTTGGTTTTAAACCAGATTACTATGTCGGTTCCGCCATTTTTTGTTGGCATTATCTTTACTGTATTATTCGGGCTTACGTTTCGGCTCTTTACACCTGGGGAATATGTGCCTTATACGGAGAGTGTGGGCGGCTTTCTGGGGTATCTGGTTCTGCCGTCCATTGCAATAGCGCTTCCAAAGGCGGCAATGACAACCAAGATGCTGAGGAATTCTCTGTTGGAGGAAATGCACAAGGACTATATACGTACGGCTATGAGCCGGGGCAACAGTCTGTGGAGAATGCTGGTCAGGCATGCGTTCCGTAACGGGATACTTCCCGTTATTACGTTTCTGGGGATGGCAATTGCAGATATGATAGCCAACAGCATTGTGATTGAGCAGGTATTTGGGATACCGGGGCTCGGCCGGACTCTGATTTCCTCTATCTCAAAACGGGACTATCCGGTGGTGGAAGCGGTCATTGTCCTGATAGCAGTTATTATATTGGTAGTTAATGTGATTGTGGATCTGCTGTACCGGAAACTGGACAAACGGATTGAGATATAGGGTAACAGTTCAGACAGGCCTGCGCATTTACTGCGCAGACCGTACGAAAACATAGTGGTTGCAGGCATCCAGCCCTTCGCCGCAGGCAAATTTCAATGGGCTGGATGCGTAACAGTCCAGACTTATCTGAACTGTTACGCTATAGGGGTATGAAAGTGAAGAAACAGCGAATAAATAATGGGAAAATGGGAAAAACTGGATATAACTTTACATTTGGCATGGTGCTTACCATCATCATGGCAGCGCTGATTGTGCTTGGCTTTTTCTGGACCCCTTATGATACAGAAGCAATGCAGGGGTCTGTGAAACTGAATGCGCCGTCGCTTTTGCACATTTTCGGAACAGATCAATTCGGGCGTGACATATTCAGCCGTGTACTTGCGGGAGCAGGCAGTACTTTTTCGATTGCAGCCGGCACGATATTGATCGGCGGAGGGATCGGGATTATCGTGGGAGCAGTGACCGGATATTTCGGGGGCTGGCTGGACGAGGCGCTGATGCGGGTCAATGATGCCGTGGCGGCTTTTCCAAGCGTGCTGCTTGCACTGGTCATCATTACCGTGTGGGGAACCGGAAAATATAAGGTTATGCTGGCGCTTGGAATCGCATTTATCCCCAGCTTTGCCAGAATTGTGCGGGGGGAGTTCATGCGCTGCCGGGAGGCGGACTATGTAACCAGCGCCAGGCTGATCGGAGTATCTGCCCCAAGAATCCTATTTGTGCACATCCTTCCGAATATTCTGCCGGCACTGCTTTCCGCACTGATGATCGGATTTAACAATGCAGTGCTTGCGGAGGCGGGCTTAAGCTATCTGGGAATCGGCGTGCAGCCGCCGGACGCCAGCCTGGGAAGAATGTTGTCGGAATCCCAGACATATCTGGCAAGCGGCCCGTGGTGCGCTGTATTCCCGGGGCTGTTCCTGGTACTTATGGTGCTGGGGGCGGGGATGCTCGGAGAAGGGATTCTGGACAGGTTCGGAGGTGGTAGATCATGATGAGAGTAGAGAATCTGTCCATCCATTTTGGGGAGGGCGGTGAAACACAGGAGGTTGTGCGGGACATTTCTTTCTGTCTCCAGGACGGGGAAATCCTCGGGATTGTGGGGGAATCCGGATCCGGAAAAACTATGACAGCGCTGACAATTGCGGGACTTTTGAAGGAACAGGCAGTACTGGACAGCGGCAGTATTTACCTGGATGATACGGATCTGCTGAAACTCTCAGCACGGGAGATGCGGGAGATTCAGGGCAGGGACATCAGTATGATATTCCAGGAGCCGATGACAGCCCTGGATCCTACGATGAAGATCGGCAGACAGGTAGAGGAAGCGCTTGTGCTGCACACGAAGCTTTCAAAGGAAGAGCGCAGGCAAAAGGCGGTGCGGGCGCTTCGGGATGTGGAGCTGGAAGATCCGGAGGCCCTGTACGGGAAGTATCCCCACGAACTGTCCGGGGGCATGCGGCAGAGGGTTATGATTGCAGCTGCTATTGTATGCAGGCCCAGGGTGCTGATCGCGGATGAGCCGACAACGGCGCTGGATGTGGGGACACAGGACAGCATTTTAAAATTGCTGAAAAAGCTGAATCAGAAATATCATATGGGGATCCTGTTCATCTCACATAATCTCCGGGTGGTCAACGAGCTGTGCCGCCGTGTGCTGGTCATGAAAGACGGGGTGATCGTGGAGGAGGGGGCAGCCGGAGATATCTTTGAACATCCCGGAACGCCTTATACAAAAGAACTGGTTGCAGCGATTCCGGGCAGGACAAAGAGCACTGCTTTTTATAAACTCCTGAGAGCAAAGGCAGGTGAGTGAAATGGCGGAGAAGGTACTGGAGCTGAAAGCTGTAAATGCATTTTATAAAGAAGGAAAACGAAAAAAACAGGTACTGGAAGACATAACATTTACACTGTATGAAGGAGAGATTGTCGGACTGGTCGGCGAAAGCGGCAGCGGCAAGTCTACATTGTGCAAATGTGTTCTGGGACTGCTCAGGGAATACGAGGGCGAGATCATTCATTATACCGAACACCCCCAGATGATATTTCAGGATCCGTTTGGTTCCCTGAATCCGAAGAAGACCATCGGCTGGATTCTGGAAGAGCCGCTTAAATGCAGAGGGGGATATACCAAAGAAGAGCGCAGAAAAAGGGCGGAGGAAATACTGATGCAGGTGCACCTTCCGCAGGAGTTTTACCGGCGCTATCCGCGGGAATTGAGCGGAGGGCAGCGCCAGCGGGTAAGCATTGCGCTGGCACTCATTACCGGAACCAGATTCATTCTTGCCGATGAGCCTCTGTCTGCGCTGGACGTGACGGTACAGGCGCAGATCATAGAGCTGTTGAAAGAACTGCAGAAAAAAGAAAAGATATGTTACTTGTTTGTATCTCATGATTTGGATGTGGTCAGCATGCTGTGCAGCAGGGTGCTCTTTTTAAAAGACCGGAAAGTGGAGGAATATGCGGACATATAAATTGACGGTAGTATATGACGGCAGCCGGTACCAGGGCTGGCAGAGGCAGAAAAGCACGGAGAGAACCATTCAGGGAATTCTGGAAAGGGCAGTCTCTGAGGTCACAGGACGTGAAACGGAGATTAACGGCTCCGGCAGAACCGACGGGGGCGTGCATGCGAAAGGGCAGACCGCCAGTATGGTGCTGCCCGGCAAAGTGGAAGAAACTGGATTCTGCGCGAGTCTGAACGAAGCGCTGCCCGAGGATATCCGTGTGAAGGAGATGACGCTCGTAAAAAACGGGTTCCATGCGCGGTTCAACGCGAAAGGGAAACGTTATGAATATTTTATTGATACCAGGGAAAAACCTGATGTTTTTACCAGAAAATACTGTTTTCATTATCCGTATGAGCTGAATATTCCAGCAATGGAGGAAGCTGCGGGGTACCTGATCGGCACCCATGATTTTGCGGGATTTACAGATAAAAAAGATGAAATAACCACAATACGGACAATTTATGATATAATCATTGAGAAACAGGACACCAAAATAAGGATGGAATATTATGGGACAGGCTTTTTATACCATATGGTCCGTATTTTAACAGGAACGCTGCTGGAGGTTGGCACGGGTGAGAAAAGACCCGAGGAGGCTGCCGCGGCGCTGGAAGCGGGAAACCGGGAGTATGCGGGATTTCTGGCTCCGGCCAGGGGACTGTTTCTGAAGGAAGTTTACTATAACAAGGGCAGATAAAAATGTGTATTAATTTGGATGGAGTCGGATTACGGGGAAGGAGAGAGTTCTTTGTTCCGGTGGTTCGGCTTTTTGTATATTTACAATAAGTCTGCTCCATAAGAGATAAGGAGGTTTATATGAAGTTTGTTTCGTGGAATGTGAATGGAATCCGTGCATGTGTGCAGAAAGGGTTTCTGGAATTCTTCAGCCAGGCGGACGCGGACATCTTCTGCATACAGGAGACTAAAATGCAGGAAGGGCAGCTTGAGCTGGAACTGGACGGCTACCACCAATACTGGAACTATGCGGTGAAGAAAGGATATTCGGGGACGGCAGTATTTTCAAAGATAGAGCCGCTTTCCGTGGTAAATGGTATCGGAATTGAGGAACACGATCAGGAGGGGCGCGTGATCACTCTGGAGTATGATGATTTCTACTTTGTTACGGTTTATACGCCAAACTCCCAGAATGAGCTTGCACGCCTGGATTACCGGATGAAATGGGAAGACGACTTCCGCGCCTGGCTGAAAAAGCTGGAAGAGAAGAAACCGGTTGTCGTGACGGGCGATATGAATGTGGCGCACAAAGAAATCGATCTGAAGAATCCCAAAACGAACCGAAAGAATGCCGGTTTTACGGATGAGGAGCGGCAGAAGTTCACGGAGCTTTTGGAGGCGGGGTTTATTGATACGTACCGGTATTTTTATCCGGAGCAGGAGGGGGTATACTCCTGGTGGTCCTACCGTTTCCGTGCCCGCGAGAAGAATGCGGGGTGGCGCATCGACTATTTCTGTGTGTCCGAGTGCCTGAAAGACAGGCTGGTAGATGCGGGGATACTGACAGACATTATGGGGTCGGATCACTGCCCTGTCATGCTGGAAATGAACGAAAAGTAATCACTGAGAGATTAGGAGGCAGTTATTGTGACGAAAATAGACATTATATCCGGCTTTTTGGGCGCCGGAAAGACTACATTTATCAAGAAGATGCTGAAAGAGGCGTTTCGCGGTGAACAGGTCGTGCTGATTGAAAATGAATTCGGCGAGATCGGGATTGACGGAGGTTTTTTGAAGGAATCCGGGATTGAGATCCGGGAGATGAATTCGGGATGTATCTGCTGTTCACTGGTCGGTGATTTCGGAAAATCCCTGAAGGAAGTGGTGGGAACTTATCACCCGGACCGTATTCTGATTGAGCCGTCCGGCGTTGGGAAGCTTTCGGACGTGATCAAAGCCGTGCAGGATGTCCAGGAGGAGATCGACGCGGAGCTGAACAGTTTTACGACTGTGGTTGATGCCATGAAGTGCCGGCTGTACAGAAATAATTTCGGGGAATTTTTCAGCAATCAGGTGGAATATGCCGGGGCTATTATTTTGAGCCGTACAGATAAGGCTAAACCGGAGAAAGTGGAGGAGAGTTATCAGATCCTTCGGGAATTGAATGAGAAGGCTCCGATTATTACCACACCGATTGCAGAACTGCCGGGGGATAAGCTGCTGGAGACAATGGAACACAGTAAAACGTTGGAGGAAGAACTGCTGGCGGAGATCATGTGTCCCGAATGCGGAGGACATCATGAGCATGGGGAAAGCTGCGGGCACGACCATCACCATGAAGGACAGGGGTGCTGCCATGAAGGGGACGGGCACCATCATGAAGAAGAGGGGCATAGTCATGGAGAAGGCTGCGGCCATCATCATGAGGAACATGGGCATAGCCATGGAGAAGGCTGCGGCCATCATTATGAAGAGCATGAGCACAGTCATGAGGAGCATGCAGATTCCTGCGGGTGCGGCCATGACCACCATCACCATGATCACGGGCACCATCATGCGGATGATGTGTTCTCAAGCTGGGGAAGAGAGACGATTAAGACCTACACAAAAGAGGAAATTGAGCATATTCTGAAGGCTCTCGAATCCGATGAATCATTCGGAGTTATTCTGAGGGCAAAGGGGATGGTTGCCGGGGAAAATGACTGGATCTATTTTGATATGGTTCCCGAAGAGCACGAGGTGCGCAGCGGTGCTGCCGAGTATACCGGCAGACTCTGTGTGATCGGTTCGAACCTGAATGAAGAAAAACTGGCGGATCTGTTTGGAATAAAATAAGCAGCAGCCTGACGGCGGCCTGTGAAGGAACAGGCTGCTGTAAAGATTGGAGAGATTAAAAAATGAACGAACCTGATGTAATGGTATATTTGATGACCGGATTTCTGGACAGCGGCAAAACGGAATTTTTAAAGTTTACACTTTCACAGGATTATTTCCAGATCGAGGGAACCACACTTCTGATTCTATGCGAGGAGGGCGAGGTGGAGTACGATCCGCAGGAAATGCTGGAGTACAACGTGAAAATTGAGCGTGTACAGGAACAGACAGACCTGACGGAAGCATGGCTGGAGGAAATGGACGGTAAGTATCATCCGGAGCGTGTTGTGATTGAGTATAACGGGATGTGGAAGGTCAGTGACTTTGAGCAGATGAAACTTCCCGAAGGCTGGGGGATTGAGCAGAAGTTGACAACTGTGGATGCCAGCACCTTCCAGATGTATCTGACGAACCTGAAGCCGCTGTTTGTGGAGATGGTGCGGGATTCTGAGATGGTGGTATTTAACCGGTGCACGGACAGAAAGCCGCTGGCTGGGTACCGGCGAAGCGTCAAGGTCGTGAGTCCCCGGGCGGAAGTGATATTCGAGGATGAGAACGGGGAAGTGGAAAATATTTTCCTGGACGATGTCCCCTATGATCTGGACGCCCCGGTTATCGAGGTGCGCCGGGAAGACTACGGGATTTGGTATGTGGATGTGATGGAGCATCCGGAACGTTACAAGGGGAAGACCGTGGAATTCACGGCGCGTGTACTCAAGCCGAAAGGATTTCCGTCAAAAGTATTCATGCCGGGGCGTATGGCAATGACCTGCTGCGCAGATGATACGACATTTCTCGGATATGTGTGTAAAAGCCCCTATGCCCCTAAGCTTAAGAAAGGACAGTGGGTGAAGATCCGGGCTAAGATCGGGTTCGCAAGAGTGTCTGTCTACGGCGGTGTGGGGCCGGTTCTGGAGGCAGAGCACATAGAAGACGATGAGGCAATTGAGGAACTGGTTTACTTTAATTAAATCCCCTCTGGAGTTTTATAAAAAGATTGCAGAAAGATTTGATTTGCGTTAAACTTATAACAAATATAGGAATAAGGAGATAGGTCTATGGAAAAGCAATTTGATGTAATCGCAATGGGAGAACTGCTGATTGATTTTACAATGAATGGTAAGAGCGAACAGGGAAACAACATGTTCGAAGCATGTCCAGGCGGCGCTCCCTGCAATGTGCTTGCCATGTTGAATAAATTGGGGAAGAAGACGGCATTTCTTGGAAAAGTGGGGCAGGACCAGTTTGGGGTTCTGCTGAAAAATACGCTGGATGAGTCGGGGATCGATACTTCTAATTTAAAGATGGATGCAGATGTGAATACAACGCTTGCTTTTGTACATACCTTTCCTGACGGGGACCGGGAGTTTTCTTTCTACCGTAATCCGGGTGCAGATATGAGGCTGACAGCGGACGAGATTGATGCAGAATTTTTAAAGAAAGCAAAGCTTTTCCATTTTGGCACCCTGTCCATGACACATGAAGGCGTCCGTGAGGCCACGAAAAAGGCGCTGAATATCGCGAAAGAGAACGGGCTTTTGATTTCATTTGACCCGAATCTGCGCCCGCCGCTCTGGAGTTCCCTAGAGCTTGCAAAGGAACAGATGGAATATGGTTTCCAGTTCTGCGATATCCTGAAGATCTCTGACAATGAGATTCAGTTCGTGTCCGGCAAAGAGGATTATGATGAGGGAATCCAGTATCTGCAGGAGAAATATCATATTCCGTTGATCCTGCTGACGCTCGGCAAAGACGGAAGCCGCGCCTACTATAAAGACATGCGTGTAGAGAGAAGCGGGTTTAAGATGGATACGATCGAGACCACAGGGGCAGGCGATACGTTCTGCGGAAGTTCACTGAACTACCTGCTGGAGCATGGCATAGAGAATTTGACAGAAGAGCAGCTGGGTGAGATGATGACCTTTGCAAATGCAGCGGCAGCTTTGATCACGACGCGGAAGGGCGCTATTCGTTCCATGCCTGAAAAAGAGGAAGTTCTGGAAGTAATAGGACAGTAAAGTGGCAGTTGGCGAGCTTTTGGTTTGCCGGTGGATGGCGGCTATCCCTTCATTTTGCTGGGTGCATCCAATCGGCAGCTAAGCTTGGCAACTGGAGAGGCTTCGTAACGGGGGCAGCGTATTGAGTCGTTTGGTGTTATAGAATAACCCCGGTACATAGAAAAAGAGAGTTATACATTATTCTGCAGCTAGGCTGCAGGTCCGCCCGAAGGGCATGCATTACGGGGTGCCCTTTGGGTATACCTTATTCTGCAGCTGTGCTGCAGACCCGCCCCGAAGGGGCATGTATTACGGGATGCTCTTTGGGTATAGTTAATTCCACGCGAGGTTCCACTCGCAGAGCAGGATTACTTTTCCGGGCTGCCGTTGTCCGCAGGTAGAACAGCCAGCGCCTGGCTTCCCATCTCAAGATACCGCTGTTCTGCCACCGTCTTCTCATATCCCGTCACGCCTCCGTCCTGGTTTGGATCATTAAAATAGTAGTACTCCTCATCCCATCCCACCAGCAGCAGACAATGCTCCTCCGCCGGCCAGGTAAAATATTTTCCAGTCTCCAGTATGGTCCACCCATTTCCTTCATAGGTTGGCTGCATATCAATGGTCGCCCAGACGATCACCGGTATCCCCTGGCCGATGTATTCCTCCGTGATCTGCTTAAGGCGCGTTCCGGTCAGATCTTTCACCCGGTCCTCTCCTGCTGCCGCTGCAAGCGCGTCATAAATCACCGGTGCAAAACAGCCAAATCCGCTTCCGGTCCTTGGATCTCCGATAAAATAATAGTAAGGGCTGTTGCCGTAATACTCTCCGTCTTTTTCATAATAAGTCCCGATTCTCAGGTACTGGTCAATAAAATCATCCACAGAAACATCAACCCCGGCATATTGAAGCGCCATGACAGCAGTCACGCTCTCACAGCCCGTTGGATAATCGTTCTGGCTCAGAAACGGAACTGGAAGGATCTTTTTCTCTGGCTGCGTTTCTAAAGAGCCGGACGGATTCTGCTTATCGCCTTCCCCCGCCCGGCTCTCTTCGATTGCCGTTTCTTCATTTTCTGCAGCAGCCGTGCCCCTTTGCCCTGCCTTCGTATACAAAATGCTGGCAGCCGCAATGCATCCGATCAGTATGATTCTGAGCCGCCGCCTCCTATATCTGCTGTCTCTGCGATTTTCTGCCATTGTACACCGCTGTATTTGCTTCTTACATATATTATAATCACCAGGGATTGTCCTATATTCTGAAGGATCTAAAAAAACGGAACGCAAATTCTTTACCATTAACACCCCAGCCAGCCTAAGACGGATGGGGACGCAAAATGAAGAGATAGCTGAAAGCCTGCCAAATGCACATATGCCGTTGCGAAGTGCGGACACGAATCTAAGAAATTCTAGGAAGCGACACATCACGAGAAATCTAAAGATTTCTCGCGCTGGGTCGCCTAATTTTGTGATTCGGTAATCACAAAATTTCCCCACTTTTTCGGCTGTCATCTTCCAAGAATTTCTAAGCCCCGCTTTAGCACTTCGCAACGGCATATGTACATTTGGCAGGCTTTCAGCTATCCCTTTATTTCGCAGGATTCATCCAATCGGCAGTAAAGCTCGTCAACTGAGGAGGCGCCGTAACGGGGGCAGCGTATTAATTCGCTTGGAGGAATATATAATCTCCATTCGTTTATCACGAAATAACGTTGTTCCATAGACCCTACAGAATATTATATCCACAGCCCCCCCTAATTCATGCCCTGCGGGCGGGTCTGCAGCAGAGCTGCAGAATAAAGTATAGTCATATAATAAGAAGAACCGAACGGATGCAGAGTGCTGATTACACCGCCGCATCCGGCCGATTCTATTTTTTGACGGAATGTTCCCGGAGCTGCCGTATCATATCAGCAATGGTCTGATGCAGAGGCCTGGGGTGATAATCCAGCTCACGGCTGGCCTTATCATGTGAAAAGTTTCCGTTGGAAGTCAGGGTATACATTGCATAGGGGGTGAATACGGGAGTTTTCTTCCAGCATTTATAATGGAGTTGCGCAAAGGGGGCCGCACATTTGGCGGTCCAGGCGGGCAGGAAGAGGCGGGGCTTTTTCTGTCCGGATGCTTTTGACAGTTCTGTGAATAATTCTTTCAGCGGGATAAAGCGGTTGGAGAGAATATAGCATTCCCCGCTTCTGCCTTTTTGGGCGGCCTTAATGGCCCCGGAAGCCACATCTCTTACATCCACGAAGTCATATCCGCCGCGCACGGCCACCGGCATGCCCTTTTCCGTAAAATTTAATATCATATGCATCAGGCTTCCCGCCGGGCGCTCTGCGGGGCCTATAATCCCGGACGGATGTATGACGACTGCATCCAGCCCGCGTGCGGCGCTGTCCAGAACATACTGGGTGGCCTCCGCCTTGGTTTTGGCGTAATATCCCGTGACGTGTCCGGGGGAAAAAGTCCGGATCTCAGAAATGACTCTATGCTGCGGCGCTTCTGGGATTGCATGAACACTGCTTACATATACCAGGCGCTTAATATGGTGCCGGATACAGGCGTCCACCACATGTTTCGTGCCCTCCACATTGACTGCGTATACACCCGGTGTTTTACCACCGTAGATGGAGATCAGGCCGGCACAGTGGATCAGGATGATATTCTCTGCCGGGCCGGAATTTTCATGCAGAAAAAGAGGTTCCAGCGTATCCGGGAGGCAGACGTCCCCGGTGATGTAAGTGAGGTTTGGGGAAGAAGCACGGAACAGTCCAGCTTCGGAGGGCAGTATAAATGCCCGCACTTTATTCCCTTCTCTGACCAGTTCCGAAACAATATGGCTGCCAAGATGACCGGCGGCTCCGGTAACGATATATATTGTATTTTTCATAATCAACACCTCCCGATAATGATGGAACATCCTTGATGGGCAGCAGTAAAATACATGCCTCCAGGGGCAGAGATAATCTGCCGTGGAGATAAATCCAGTGATAGATATACGACACAGCGTTGCTTTCTGTCCTTATTTTAAATATAATAAAGGTACCGGGAATTGGCAACCGCCAGATTCGGTGTATCTGTAAGTAAGACAACAAAAAAGAAAGAAGTGTTGATTGTTTATGAAAAATTCAAAATTAGACCGCAGGATCAAATATACGAGAAAAATGATCAGGCACAGTTTTCTACAGCTGCTGGAGGAAAAACCGTTGGGAAAAATCACAGTAAAGGAAATCTGCGAAAAGGCCGACATCAACAGGGCCACTTTTTATGCTCATTATGAGGATGTGTATGATCTTCTCTGCAAGATTGAGGAGGAATTCTATCAGGAGGTACTTTCATTTGCGGGGGATATGGGGCAGGAAAATTATACGGGAATTTTGCCGGCTGAAATATTAAAAAAAATTAGAGAGAATGAAGAACTGTGCAAAGCGATGTTCAGCAAATATGGAGATAAAGAATTTCTTGCCAGGATGATGTATTTTGCAAAGGAAGATTCTCTTGGCGCCTGGAAAAGGCTGTATCCGGACATGGAAGAGGAACGGCTGGAGTGGCTGTATGAATTTATCGTCAATGGCTGCGAGGGAATCATACGGAATTGGGCGTTGAACGGGTTTGAGTCAGAGCCGGAAGAGATCGCAGCGTTCATGGCCCAGATGTTCCGGAGCTGTGTACAGGGGATGCAAACGGGGGAGAATGTTGCAAAGGGGTCAGACCCCTCTGCAACAGGGGTCTGACCCCTTTGCTTCTATTTTCGTTCCCCCGCTGCATATACTTATTCTAAGCAAATATACTCTGGAGTTATTTATGAGACAAAGGCTATTCAAGGTCAGTTTTAGTGCGTTTCTGGGCATTATGATTATAGGGTGTTCGGTGAAGTATATGGCGGGTCATGCTAAGGTGGCGGGGAATGTAACCGGCCGGGAACTTCCCATCTATTCCGTGGACACACCTGAGAAGAAGGCCGCGCTCACCTTTGATGCCGCATGGGGCAATGAGTCTACGCAGAAGCTTTTAGACATTCTGGCAAAATACAAGGTCCATGCGACTTTCTTTATGACGGGCGGATGGGTGGAGAAGTACCCGGAAGATGTCAAAGCCATACTGGCGGCGGGACATGATTTGGGAAACCACAGTGAAACCCATCCGAATATGAGCCAGCTTTCCGAATCGGAGCAGGAGGCCGAAATCATGGGCGTGCACGATAAAGTAAAGAAACTTACAGGTTATGATATGCAGCTGTTCAGGGCGCCCTACGGGGAGTACAATGATACGGTGATCCGGACCGCCGTGAAATGCGGCTATTATGCGATTCAGTGGGATGTGGACAGTCTGGACTGGAAGGATTATGGCGAACAGAACATCATTGATACTGTTCTGGAAAACAAATCCCTGCAGAACGGCTCCATTATCCTCTGCCATAATGGGGCGAAGTATACGGAGGACGCGTTGGAAAAGGTGATTACAGGACTTCAGGAAAGGGGATACAAGATTGTACCTGTTTCGGAGCTGATCTATAAGGAAGACTATCATATGGATGCATCCGGAAGGCAGATTAAAAGCAGATAAAAATTTAACATTAGGACTTTCCTTTTTGCACAGGATAGTGTACAATATTGAATCGGTGATGAAATATTGCCACGTAACAAGCGGTTCCATCAAATGTCAATGGATGGGGGTACTCTATAGCAATCAGGAGGTAAGAACCATGGCGGGGGAAATATTAACAGCGAACGCAGTAAGAGTGGGATTTGCAACTGTTAACGAGATTCAGGAATTTGTACAGCTTATCAAGGAATATAAAGGAGATCTTGATATGGCGCAGGGAAGAATGACCGTGGATGCCAAGTCAATTTTAGGAATCTGCAGCCTTAATATGCATGACGAAATGGAACTCCAGGTACACAGCGGAGAGTTTGAAAAACTCAAAACCAAAATCCGCAAATTCATAAAATAAAAAAATGAAAAAAGTGGGATAAGAAAGTTTGACATTTTTTCACTGGGTCGTTATAATAAGACGAAACAAGGGCGTTTTCTTCAGGGGAGAGAACGCCCATTTTTAGATTCCAGAAAACTTTTCAGGAGATTTTACAAATGGTCTGAGTAAGTTGTTTTGCAGAAAATTAGGTTCCTACCCCAGGCAAGCCTGTAAACAGGAACAAAATAAGCACGTGAGAAGTATAAAACATACTAATATGTCAGATAACAGTCAGGAGGGTATTCTATGAATGATTACACGAGAGAAGATATTTTAGAAATGGTAGAGGAAGAGGATGTCGGCTTTATCCGCCTTCAGTTTACAGACATCTACGGCACTATGAAAAATATGGCCGTCACGGTGAGCCAGCTGGAGAAGGTGCTGAATAACGAGTGCATGTTTGACGGCTCTTCTATCGAGGGATTTTCCAGGACAGAAGAATCGGATATGTACTTATATCCGGATTTAAATACGTTTGAGATCTTCCCCTGGAGGCCGCAGCAGGGAAAGGTGGCACGGTTCATATGCGACGTGCACCGTCCGGACGGTACACCCTATGAAAGTGATCCCCGCTGCGTGCTGAAAAAAGTCATACGTGAAGCCCGCGAAATGGGATACACTATGAATGCCGGGCCGGAGTGCGAGTTTTTCCTTTTTCACACGGATGATGACGGACTTCCGACTACGATCACACATGAAAGAGGAAGTTATTTTGATGTCGGGCCGCTGGACTACGGTGAAAATGCGCGGAGGGATATGGTGCTTACCCTGGAGGAAATGGGATTTGAGATTGAGACATCCCACCACGAAATCGCCCCCGCGCAGCATGAAATTGATTTCCGGTATGATGAAGCCCTGGCCACGGCGGATAATATTATGACATTTAAGCTGGTTGTGAAAACCATTGCAAAACGCCACGGACTGCATGCTACATTTATGCCTAAACCCAAATCCGAAACCTATGGATCCGGAATGCATCTGAACCTGTCACTTTCAAAAGACGGCACGAATATATTCCAGGATAGCAGTGACAAAAACGGCCTGAGCCGGGAGGGGTACTATTTTATGGGCGGCCTGCTGAAACATATGAAAGCCATCACCTGCATCACGAACCCGACTGTGAATTCCTACAAACGGTTTGTGCCGGGATATGAGGCGCCGGTATATATGTCCTGGTCAGCAAGAACAAGGGGGCCGCTGATCCGTATTCCGTCTGTCCGCGGGGAAAAGACGCGGATAGAACTGCGAAGCCCCGATCCTTCTGCGAATCCGTACCTGGCACTGGCAGTTCTGCTTGCCGCCGGGCTGGACGGCATTAAAAATCAGATTCTTCCGCCAGACAGTGTGGATGAAGACATTCAGGCAATGTCAGAGGAACAGCGCCGTGAGCTTCATATTGAAGCTCTTCCATGGAACCTGATGGAGGCGGTTCGCGAACTGGAGGGAGACGCACTGATCCGCGAAGTGCTGGGAGCGGACCTGACAGCTAAAACGATTGCCTCACATAAAAAGGAATACCATGATTATTGTATGCAGGTTACGGACTGGGAACTTGCGAATTATCTTCATAAAATGTAAACGTCTTGTGTGGGGAACGATAAAAGTGTGGCTAGGAATGAAAATGGGCAGGAGGTGTAAGCGGGTATGAGCAGTATTGTGGTTGTATTTCCCAAAAAAGAGACTGCGGCAAGTATTCGCAACCTGTTAGTGCGGGGCGGCATTGACATATCCGGCATCTGTACCACCGGGGCCCAGGCGCTTCAATATGCAGATAATTTTGGGGAAGGAATTATGATCTGTGGATATAAAATGCAGGATATGTTATATTCGGAACTAAGGGAATGCCTGCCCGAATCCTTCGAAATGCTCCTGATTGCCTCGCCTGATAAGTGGGGCCAGGATCTGGTGAAGGGCGTGATAGGACTTCCGACGCCGGTCAAAGGCTATGATCTGCTGAACACATTGCAAATGATGCTGCAGACCATGCAGAGAAGGCGCAGGAAGAGAAGAGAGGCAGCCAGGAACAGGGATCCCGGGCAGCGGGCGCTCATAGGGCAGGCAAAAGCGCTGCTGATGGAGCGCAACCATATGACAGAAGAAGAGGCGCACCGCTATCTGCAGAAGTGCAGCATGGACAGCGGAACCAATATGCTGGAGACTGCGCAGATGGTATTGACGATCATGTCAGAATAAAAGATGCGAAAAGGAGAGACAAGAATGAAGTTTACAAAGATGCAGGGACTGGGGAATGATTATGTTTATGTAAATGGTTTTACCGAGAAAATAGAAAATCCGTCCGAATTGGCCGCACGGGTCAGCGACAGGCATTTTGGAATCGGTTCTGACGGTCTGATTCTGATCAATCCGTCTGCAGTGGCTGATTTTGAGATGGAAATGTACAATGCGGACGGCTCCAGGGGGGAAATGTGCGGGAATGGTATCCGATGCGTGGGAAAATATGTTTACGATTACGGTCTCACGGAAAAGACTGCGATATCGGTCGAGACGCTGGGCGGTATCAAATATCTGGAGCTGTCCGTGGAGAACGGAAAAGTAGCGCAGGTGAAGGTAGACATGGGAAAACCGGAACTTAAGGCCGCGTTGATCCCGATCATCTCAGAGGAAGAGCTTGTAATCAATGAACCTATTATAGTAGATGGAACAGAATATAAGATGACGGGGGTGTCCATGGGCAATCCCCATACAGTTGTCTACATGGATGACATCGAACATCTGGATATAGAGAAGACAGGTCCCAAATTTGAACACCATGAGCGTTTCCCCAAACGTATCAATACAGAGTTTGCGACTGTCCTCGACAGGCATACGGTCAGCATGCGTGTGTGGGAACGGGGTTCCGGGGAGACGCTTGCCTGTGGTACGGGAGCATGCGCAGTAGCTGTTTCCAGCATCTTAAACGGCCTGACAGAAGACGAAGTGACAGTCAGGCTGCTGGGAGGCGACCTGCTGATTAAATGGGACAGGGAAAAGGATACCGTATATATGACAGGCCCCGCAGAAGTTGTATTTGACGGGGAATGGAATCAATCATCAGCAAAGGAGAACTAGCATGTTCAAAATAAACGATAATTATTTAAAACTGCCGGGAAGCTATTTATTTTCTACGATTGGGAAAAAGGTAAATGCCTATACCGGGGAGCACCCGGAAAAAACGATCATACGCCTTGGGATCGGGGATGTCACACAGCCCCTGGCTCCGGCCATCATCGAATCCCTGCACAGCGCTGTGGATGAGATGGGAAGCGCAGAGACATTTCACGGGTATGCACCGGACCTGGGCTATGAATTCCTGCGGAAAGCCATGGCGGAAAACGACTATCAGGCCCGCGGCTGCGATATTTCCGCGGATGAAGTCTTCATTTCAGATGGTGCAAAATGCGATTCCGGAAATATCCAGGAGATCTTTAGCACAGACAATAAAATCGCTGTATGTGACCCTGTATATCCTGTCTATGTAGACACCAATGTTATGGCCGGCAGGACGGGAACTTACGATACGAAGACAGAAACCTGGAGCGATGTGATCTACATGCCCTGCACAGCAGAAACAAACTTTGCACCGGAGCTTCCAAAAGAGACGCCGGATATCATCTATCTATGTTTCCCCAACAACCCAACCGGTTCAACCATTACCAGGGCGCAGCTCCAGGATTGGGTAGACTATGCAAACAAGGCTGGGGCAGTCATCATTTACGATGCAGCTTATGAGGCTTATATCTCAGAGGAGGACGTACCACATACAATCTATGAATGTGAAGGGGCCAGAACCTGTGCAATCGAACTAAGAAGCTTCTCCAAAAACGCGGGCTTCACAGGCGTGCGTCTCGGGGCGGCGATCATACCGAAAGACATAAAATCCGATGGGGTAACCCTGCATTCACTGTGGGCCAGACGCCACGGCACAAAATACAATGGGGCACCTTACATTGTACAGCGTGCCGGGGAAGCCGTATACTCCGAAGCAGGCAAAGAACAGCTGAAAAAACAGGTCGCATATTATATGAACAATGCAAAAGTCATATACCAGGGCCTGAAGGATGCAGGATACACCGTCTCCGGAGGAGTAAACGCGCCATATATATGGCTGCAGACCCCCAAAGGAATGACCTCCTGGGATTTCTTTGATTATCTGCTGGAGAAGGCTGGTGTAGTAGGGACCCCGGGGGCAGGATTTGGTCCAAGCGGAGAAGGATACTTCCGTCTGACTGCGTTCGGCAGTCATGAGAAAACGGTGGAGGCAATAGAAAGAATAAAAGCATTGTAAACGTGCAAAGGAGTCGCAAAGGGGTCTGACCCCTTTGCACACCATATTCAGAATATTCAGAAAAAAGCGCCTCTAAAATTTTTTTGATGGAAATTACAAAAAGGGCTTGATTTTTCCGGGGAGTCTGCTATAATAACCATGTTGCGTCTGACAAGGATAAGACAAGTTGATGCGGATTGGTGTAATGGCAGCACAACAGACTCTGACTCTGTTTGTGAAGGTTCGAGTCCTTCATCCGTAGTTGAGAATCTGCGAGAGCAGATTCTTAATTTTCTCTTTAAGAGAAGCTCAAGTTTTATACATATCGGAGTGTGGCTCAGCTTGGTAGAGCGCTACGTTCGGGACGTAGAGGTCGCGTGTTCGAATCACGTCACTCCGATTTAACCCGCATTTTATGCGGGTATTGTCTTTTTATAGGAGTAAGAATTTGGTTATTTTTTCTAGTTAGGTGATACTGCCGCTACTTATTTTTTGCTCTTTGCAAAGTCGTGCCCTATAGTCAGTAATATTTCTGGCATGGGTGTAATTTCTTTTGCTGTCTGTAAAAATCCATTCACATAAAATCCCAAATTCAACTTGTGCGTGCATAATCAATATCATAAACAGATAGAAGTGCTTTGTGAAGTCAGACCGATTTCAGATTTGAGAAACTATACAGACGTTTTAAAAGAAACTACAGATGGTGCTCCGGTATTTTTGACAAAGAATGGACATGGAGAATATGTGATATTGGATATGAAAGAATACGATCGGATGTAGGCAGCACTTAAGCTGTTGTCAAAATTAGAAGAAGGAGAGCAGTCAGCGAGGGAGCAGGGCTGGATACCTGTTGACGATCTGGAAAGAGATTTGGGATTAATCTAGTGAAGATTAATTATTCACCGAAATCCAGACAAGACCTGAAGAATATAAAGGTTTCTATCATTGCAGAGTTTGATGATATTGGACTTGCAGGCAGAATCTTGAAGGCAATATTGGGGGTTTCAGATGTACCAGAATAAAGTAACTCATAGGAAAGATAGGTTGAAGAGCCTGTCTTTTCTGCGTTTAGAGGTGATTTACTTTCCGATGTAAGTAATCCACTTGCATGGAAAAACTGAACCGCCTTCATGAAAGGTGCACCAGTCCAAGCCCCTGACTGCGTATATGAGGAGGGGGCATGGCCTAAGAGGCGGACGGGAAACAAAGAATGACCATGCGGAAATTCTGGTATGCCTTGCGGCAGGACTCCTGGCAGGGAATACTACCATATGAAGAAAGATAGCCTTTCTTATAAACTGTGGGCCAGGTAAGGATACCGGTGGAAAGAGATGCCTAGGGAAACGATATGACTCCGGGAAAAAGATAAAATACGACAGGAAGCAACCCTTGACACTACTGTAAATTACTTGTAAACTATGGTGAGTTCTACTATAATTATTAATAAGTATATTATATTTTAGAATATTTATAGAATATAAGGCAGCATAAAGGAAAAAGAGGAAAAGCTATGAAACTGAGAGAAATCAAAAAGCGGTTTGCGCATTGGGACTGACAACCTTCCGTTCCGTGATGTATGTGGGTGCAGCCCCAGCAGCAGATGATGGTTATAGTGTTTCTTACTTTTGAACAAATTGCATACAGTGCGGTTAGGAGGAGATATGTACAGAAGATTTATATCTATAATTCAAGATCTGACTGAGGACGGAAATTATACCATTGATAATTTTGCAGATAAATATGCAGTCTCAAAACAGACCATCCGCAATGATATTAACAGCATCAATCAATTTTTAAGAAGCTATAATTTAAGTGAAATTAAAATAATAAATGGTCAGATTGATAAAGGGGAAAGCCTGATATACGGTAAAAAGTTTATCAATACATATATAAAGAATAATCTATACTCCTATAAATTTTCGAAAGAAGAGCTGGTTTTTTTAAGTTCTGTGGCACTTCTTTATGAAGAAGACTATATTACAATTGATGAGATTTCTGAACGTCTCTTAGTCAGCCGATCCACTTTTATTAATAATCTGGCCACGCTAAAGGATTATCTAAAAGCGTTAGGTCTTCATTTTATTAGTTCTTCAAATAAGGGGATTAAAATTGTTGACAGTGAATTGGCCAGAAGAGAAGCGCTGGTAAAAATGTTGAGGCAGTATATAAAAGAAAACCGTTTTTTACTGCTTATAATTGTGAAAAATACGATGTTTTTTCAGAAAGATTACAGACCCGTTGATAAAGTCCGTATAATTGTGTAAAAGTAAAAAGGCCATATAACAGTCCTTTTACGGTACAATGTTTTTAACGACAAAAACATACCCAGGAGGACTTTTACATGACCCAAGTACATTTTACACTGAAAAGCGAAGAGATTCAAAGCATTATTGAATATTCTGTAAAGGATGACGTTTCTAAAAATATTTTAACAACGGTATTTAATCAACTAATGGAAAATCAACGAACAGAATATATTCAAGCAAAAGAATATGAACGAACAGAAAACCGACAAAGTCAACGAAATGGCTATTATGAGCGCAGCTTTACGACACGTGTAGGCACGCTAGAATTAAAAGTACCCAGAACACGTGATGGCCATTTTTCACCCACAGTGTTTGAACGTTATCAACGAAACGAAAAAGCCCTCATGGCTTCAATGTTGGAAATGTATGTATCAGGCGTTTCAACTCGTAAAGTATCAAAAATTGTGGAAGAACTTTGTGGTAAATCCGTCTCTAAGTCCTTCGTTTCTAGCTTAACAGAACAGCTAGAACCTATGGTTAACGAGTGGCAGAATCGTTTATTATCAGAAAAAAATTATCCTTACTTAATGACCGATGTACTCTATATAAAAGTACGAGAAGAAAATCGAGTACTCTCAAAAAGCTGTCATATAGCGATTGGAATAACCAAAGATGGCGACCGTGAAATTATCGGCTTCATGATTCAAAGTGGCGAAAGCGAAGAGACCTGGACAACATTTTTTGAATACCTAAAAGAACGCGGTTTACAAGGTACGGAACTCGTTATTTCTGATGCGCACAAAGGATTAGTCTCTGCCATTAGAAAATCCTTCACCAACGTAAGTTGGCAAAGATGCCAAGTTCACTTCCTAAGAAATATCTTTACCACCATTCCTAAAAAAAATTCAAAATCTTTCAGAGAAGCTGTTAAAGGAATTTTTAAGTTCACAGATATTAACTTAGCGCGTGAGGCTAAAAATCGATTGATTCATGATTATATCGATCAACCAAAATATTCAAAAGCTTGCGCATCATTGGATGATGGATTCGAAGACGCCTTTCAATATACCGTACAAGGAAATTCCCACAATCGACTAAAGAGTACCAATCTAATTGAACGACTGAATCAAGAAGTACGCAGAAGAGAAAAGATTATTCGCATCTTCCCCAATCAAACATCAGCCAATCGCTTAATTGGAGCCGTTCTTATGGACCTACATGATGAATGGATTTATTCTTCAAGAAAATACATCAATTTTGATAAGTAGAAATGGTAAAAACATTGTATAGCATTTTACACAGGAGTCTGGACTTGACTGACCCGTTATCAAGAGAATATTAAATGAGATAAAAAAAGAATACATGATCGAGTTAAATGACTCATCGTATAAATTACTGGAGTACTATCTTGCATTTTCTGTAGAAAAAATGAAAGCGGGTAAATATGTAGATGGCATTATAAAAGATACATATTCTGAAAATTATATTATTGCTGATCAAATTATAAAACGGCTTAGCCATGCACTTGAGATAGAAATTCCGGATCAGGAAACCCAATTTGTGTGTAACCTTTATTATAGTGTATTGTCGTATAAATCACCGAAGATTAATTATAAACAATCGCTGCGAATTCAGTTTTTGGCAAGAAAGCTGATCGAGGATGTTTCTGCTTCATTAAGTATTGACTTTAACAGCAACTATACACTTTTTGAAAATTTGTCAAATCATCTGATTGCGCTGTATTCGGCTCAGCAGATGGATGACAGACCAGGTCTGATATTGGAAGAGATAAAAGAAACATACGGTAACGTTGTAAAAGAAGTAAAAGATCATCTGGGAGCGATAGAATCTTATTTTTTAAGAAGTTTAACCGAAATTGAAATATTATATATAGCAGTTCATTTCTGTGCCGCTATTGAGCAGTACAAATTGGACACTTATTTCTATGATGCTGTACTGGTATCAAATGCAGGGGCAGGGGCATTAGAATTGATCCGTGTTAAATTGCATATATTAAAAAATCTTCATATAGCACGTGTGTTAAATTCGCATGAATTGCAGGATATAGATACATTCAATGAGGATATATTGATCTCAACGGAGCCGGTTGTTAATAATTCTATCAGAACGGTTCGAGTCTCGGCTCTGATTACGGAACAAGATATACAGGCAATATCGGGCGTATTACTTGACATGATGGCAAATAATATTCCACCTGTCAGGCAGGAAACTGATTTGTTTATGATACGTAACAAAATCAGGCCTGTTGTATACCAGTATGTCGAAAATCGTTGCGAGGAGGCAGTTTCCAGAATATCGGAAACAGTGTACAAAGCCTTACGTGAACACTCAAAGCCCGGATTCCATCTTAATGGGGAAGCTCTGTCTTTGAGTCAGTTGTGCATACCCCAGTTAATTCAATTAGGGATAAACTGCAGTACATGGCAGGACGCCATCAGACAATCCACAAAGCTTTTAGAAGCAAATGAGTATGTTACTCCAGGCTATGCAGATTCCATTATCGAAGTTACTAAAGAATACGGTCCCTATTATATTGTTGCACCTGGCATCGCAATTGCACATGCTAACCCACTAAAAAACTGTTTTAGGCCGGGGATTAGTTTTACGCGGCTGAAATGTGGTGTCCGTTTTGGAGAGGATGATTCGACGTTAGTGAAATATATATTTACACTCTCAGCTGTGGACAAACAAGCACATTTAAATGGATTGTTTCAACTGCACAATATCCTTGGAAAACCAGATTTTCTGGAGATACTTGACAGTGCAGATACCCCTGAAGAAATTTATACGTTTATTTTAAAGACCTGTTAATAACATGATGGAGGAGGGCATAGTAGATTCCTTCTTCATCATTTGTTTTTGTAATATAAGCCGCCTTTTCTTTTACATAATCACAAGACTGTCCCATAGCGTAACTAGATTCAACAATCTCAAAGAGACTGACATCATTTTCTCCATTTCCAAAGGCAATCACATCTTTAGACGACCAGTTATGCAATTTCATTAATTGTAAAAGAGCCCTTCCTTTAGAAATCCCGCAGGGTAGGATTTCTAACTGTCTGGGGGCTGTCCTGAAGATTTCATACTTCTTATAATATTTCCTTCTCAAAATATAAAAAATTTCTTCGATTTTGTCTTCAGTCTGTAATACCTGAAGCTTATTGATTGGAAGCTCAATCTGATCTGTTGAGATGATGTTTACAATTATAGGATAGGGGCGTTTCAAATCAGTAATCCATCCCCAGGGTCCCCCTATTAATGGATAATCTTCAGGAAGATGTTTGTTTCCAAAACGATTGCTTTTATCATAGTCTTCCTCCCCATTGCTAAATTATATATAAAATCCAGTTTATTAAAAATACACCCTCTAAGCATAGAGACTTTCAATTTTTATAGTAGTAGATCAGTTCCTTATAGAACAGTTCAAAATATTTTTTTTGGTGACAAAAAGTTGGACTAATCATTTCGGATCATTGTTGCTATTATAAAAATATATTCAGAGAGCGTGTACACAAAACTGAATTTTAAATTCAAAGAAAGAAGGCATTAAATATGAAAAAAATAGTGTTTGCTTTTGATGGCAGACGACTTCCTGATCCATATCAGGGCAGAGAGGATATCTCAAATTTAATCGAACAATGTTCAGCATATGGATATGAAGTTGTTCGCACATATGATGACGGTCTGTTCTGTGAAGGAGGAGATTATCGTTCAGTAGCAAAGCGTATTGAAGATGAAGGTCCTGACTGGGTGAAATATTCTGACGAGTATTTAAAAATTATGGAAGATGCAGATGCATTGGTCATTATGTACAATGGGGTAAACAAAACCTTATTAGAGCATTCTCCTAAATTAAAATTTATTGCTGTCATGCGCAGCGGTTTAGAAAACATAGACATAGAAGAATGTAAAAAGCGCGGAATCACAGTAAGTAATTGCCCGGGGAAAGTTTCAGAACCTGTTTCTGAAATGGCATGTGCGATGATTCTTGATGCGCTGCGGGGAATTACCTTAATGAATAGTAACTGGAAGCCGGGAGCAGGTTTTCAGGCTGTCGAAAGCAGTAAGTTGTCATATGAGACTACCTTGGGCATTGTAGGCTTTGGCATTATTGGCAGGAAAGTAGTAAAAAAATTAAGTGGATTTGATTTCAACGTACTCGTTTATGATCCTTTTGCTAAACAAGAAGATGCAGATACATATGGAGTGAGATTAGTAAATCTGGATACACTCATGCAGCAGGCAGATATCATTTCTGTGCATGCCAGATTATTACCCTCTACTGAAAATTTGATCGGTGCACACGAAATAGCATTAATGAAGCCGAATGCAATTATAGTGAACACCGCGAGAGCAGGACTTGTAGATGAGGAGGCATTGATCGAAGCTTTAAGTAAACATAAGATCAAGGCGGCTGCTCTGGACGTCTTCAGGGAAGAGCCTTTGCCGGATGATCATATCCTGCATCAGTTAGACAATGTGATTATTACGCCACATATGGCAGGAAATGCCGGAGATGTTATGCTGCTGTCAGTACGGATCATGATGGAAGAGATCTTACGTTACTTTAAAAATGAGAATCTTATGTACAAAGTAGTATAAAGGAGGAATCGGATATGAAATACGGTTTTATTGGATTGGGAAACATGGGACACTTTATGGCCAGACATTGTATCGATGCTGGGTATGAAATGATTGTGTCATCAAATACAGTATATCAAAAAGAATTAGATGAAATGGTAAATGAGGGGGCTGTCAAAACTGATTCTAATGCCGAAATAGGTAAAAATGCGGAGCGTGTGTTCTTGTGTCTGCCTAATGGAAATATCGTAGAAGAGGTAGTCAGTGAAATTATGGAAGTCCCGGGATCAATTGTTAAAGAAATCTATGATTTTAGCACTGTCGGGCCTAGCTTTTCTAAAAGACAGGGGAGAGAGGGGGAGGCAAAGGGATACGCTTATTATGACTGCCCTATTGCCGGAGGAGTTGCAGGCGCAGAGGCTGGCACTCTCTCTATTATGATAGGATGCGAAGAGGCGGAATTTGAGAAAGTTAAAGAGATTGTATCTCCTATGGGGAAGAATATCATGCATGCAGGGCCTCTCGGCAGCGGTTCGGCTGTAAAGATGTTTAATAACTACCTGGGCGGAGCGGATTTAGTGGCATGCTGTGAAGTTATGGTTATGGCCAAACAGTTAGATATGGATTTAGAAAAACTATTCTCAATAATAAACAAAAGTACAGGACGTAATTTTGCATCAGAAAATGCAATTCCAGGTTTCCTGAAGAACAGAAACTTTAAACCGGGCTTTGCGACAGACTTGTTTTACAAGGACATTAACATTGCTTTACAGACGGCTGACGAACTGAAACTGCCTGTATCAATCGGACCGGCTGCACTGCATGCCTTTGGTGCTACGCGCGCAATGGGATTTGGACAGGAGCATAGCATTGCAGTTGTTAAGTATTATGAAGCTTTAGCTAATGTAAAAGTAAATGAAGAACCGGAAGAAAATTAAAAAGAGTGAGGCAGACAAATGTTAGTAAATACAAAGAATATCTTACAGGAAGCAAAAAAAGGGGGTTATGCAGTAGGAGCATTTAATTTGTTATCGCATCCTACCGTAGAAGCTATTTTAAGTGTCGCAGAAGAAACAAATACGCCTGTGATCGTTCAGATTAACGACTGGGTTGATCCAAACCTGGCAGCTGCCCGCCGCAAATCTCAGTTTGAGGCAGATACTTTTATGGACTATCTGGTCAACCGGTGCAAAGCGTCTACCGTTCCCACAGCGATAAACCTGGATCACTGTAAAACGTACGAAGGGTGTATGCGTGCTATCAAATGGGGATGTACGTCTGTTATGATTGACGGGTCTGAGTTACCGCTGGAAGAAAACATTAAATTGTCGAAATCAGTTGTTGATACAGCCCATGCCTGTGGTGTTTCTGTGGAAGCGGAAATCGGACATGTCGGCGGTCGCGGGGATGATGTAGTGAAGGAAGATGTTTATACGACTGTGGAAGAAGCAAAATATTTTTATGAACAGACTGGTGTTGATATGCTTGCCGTATCCATAGGCACAACACACGGCCTATATCTTACAAAGCCAAAGCTGAACTTCGACAGAATCAGTGAATTAAAGGAATATATTCCAATTCCCCTGGTTATGCATGGCGGGAGCGGCTTAACTCCAGATGACTATACCGAATGTGCAAAACGCGGAATTACTAAGATTAATTTTGCTACATATATGTTCATGGAAGGCGGAAAATACATGAAAGAAGCGATCGAAAAGAATCAGGATAAACCGGCGGAATTCAATACACTATTGAAGGCAGGTATGGAAGGACAAAAAGCAATTATCCGTGAGCATATCAAATATTTTGGAACAATGAAATACAATGAATTTTGAAAAGGGAGGAAAAATGGCAGCAATAACAGTTAAGACGGTAAAAGATACAGAGCGGGAAAATATTCGACGCTGCATGGAGGAATATCCGGATCCTATTGGAGCTAAGAATTGGAAGGTCAGTGATTCTCTGATTTGTGATATTAAAGAACTTAAAAAGAGTGACCGCCTTGAGCGGATGAGACAGACATATCTGAACTCCAGACAGCAAATTTATATTAAGGAACGGTGCATGCTCATTCATAAAAGTTACAAGCAGACACTTGGAGAAGATGTGAATATCAGATGCGCAAAGGCCCTGGCAAGTGTGTTAGAGAACTATCCAGTTACCATCCGTGAGGATGAATTGATTGTAGGATCCGTCACTCCGACGATGAGAGGCTGTCTGTGGTTTCCAGAAGTATCTGACTGGCTGATTGATGAGATTGATACTATCTGTACCCGTGAGTATAATCCGACCTTTATCTCAGAAGAAGACAAGGAATACTATTTGAATGAAGTTCATCCCTACTGGAAAGACAGGTGTAGTTTTGCAAGTATTCAGAAACAGCTTCCTGATGAAGTGAGAGAAAAACAAAACTGTGGCCTGTGGAGCTGCGGAATTGGCATGCAGCAGCATGTGGGTCATATCCTGTCGTTAGATAAGCACAGACTGGAGAGAGGGATTGGCTGGTATAAGGCGAGAGCGCAGGAATTAATTGATACGTCTGACAAATCGGATCCAAAATATATTGATAAATATCACTATTGGAAATCAATCATTATAATCTGTGACGCGATTCGGACATTCGCCCTTCGCTATTCTGATGAGGCGAAACGATTGGCTGATGAGACCGGGGACGAAAAGCGGAAGGATGAACTGTTATTGATTTCTGATACATTGAAAAAAGTGCCATGGCAAAAACCAGACACATTCTATGAGGCAGTTCAGTCTGCATGGTTTATGCAATTGATCTACTATTACGAGAATAATTCAGTTGCACAATCGCCGGGACGTATCGATCAAAAATTTTATAATTACTTCAAGAAAGATGTCATTGATGAAAAGAGTCTGCCGCTGGAACTGGCAAAAGAGATACTCTGCAGCTACTGGATGAAGATTGCAGAAACGAATAAAGTTTACACAGAAGCAGAATCCCGGTTCAGAACGGGAAATCCAATGTTCCAAAACATAAGTCTTGGCGGAGAAGATGTGGAAGGAAACTGTGCAATTAACGAGTTGAGCTACCTGTGTTTGAAAGTAGAGGAGTTTGTTCACTTAGATCAGCCTAATACGGGCATCTGGATCGACAAATCCACTACGAAGGATTTTATTGAGACAGCATTGAAAGTTGTTGGAACCGGCGGCGGAAAGCCAATGTTTCTGGGTGCCGAATCCAGAATTCGACATTTCAAAAATTTATGCGGATTACCGGAAGAAGCTGCCAGAAAATATGATTCTGTTTGCTGTTCATTTATGTGGAATCCTTATCTTCCCAATATGGATCATTGTGCCGATATTAATCCGGGAGTTGCTTTGGAGTATGTGTTTACAAATGGAAAAGACCGAAAAACAGGCAGGCAGATAGGTCCAATGACAGGAGATCCCGCGAAATTTAAGTCAGTAGAAGAAATATTTCATGCGTTAGTGAAACAGATTGAATATGGGATTCAAATGGCGTGCATGCATGCCAGCACAATCTATAAGGTTTGGGAGGAAATGTTTCCGGCACCGTATACGTCAATGTTTCAGGGGACCTGCCTGACTGACGGACAGGATATTACCAAAGGCGGTTCACTTGGACACATGAGTGCTACACAGGTTTCCGTAGGTCTGGTTAACGTCATTGACTCACTGTCAGCAATCGAGAAAGTTATTTTTGATGATGAAAAGGCTACAATGACTGAATTAATTCAAGCTTTAGACGATAACTTCAACGGCCATGAACATTTGCAGGCCAGGCTGCTCAAAGCTCCAAAGTATGGAAATGATGACGAATATGCGGATCGGTGGATTCCGAAAATCCAGAGGGTTTTAGACCATACATATCTCAATTATCCCATGCGTTTTGGACGGCTGAGAAAAAATCCGGTATATATCCATCTATCTGCAGGAGTATTGTATGGCAGTATGATCGGCGCAACACCAGATGGAAGAATGGCAGGAATGCCTTTGGCTGAGGGGGGGATTTCTCCAATGCAGGGACTGGAGCTCAAAGGCCCTTCTGCTTCGATGAGAAGTGCTTCAAAATGGGATTATGAAGAGATTAATTCTGTTGTATATAATCAGAAATTTCACCCACGCACATTTGAAAATCCGGATGACATAGCAAAGCTGTCCACTTTAGTAAAAGTATTCCTGTCTCAAATGGGACAACACAACGATGGCGCTGCCCATGTACAAATAAATGTTGTTTCGGCAGAGACACTAAGAGATGCTCAGAAGAATCCGGAAAACTATAAAGACTTGATAATCCGAGTGGCTGGATATACAGCATTCTTCACTGAAATTTCACGGGATCTGCAGGATGATTTGATTGCAAGAGTCGAATTTGAAGGTATTAATTAGGTGAAAGCAGGTGAAATCTATTTTGTTAGATAATATTTATTGTAAAACGAATTTGCAAGCGGATTCCTGGCAGGATTCAATACGAAAAGCAGCAAATCTACTGTTACAAGAAAATTGCATCGAGGAACGATACATTGACAGTATGATTAATTCTGTGTTGAAATATGGTCCTTATATTGTTATAGATCAAGGGATTGCCCTCGCTCATGCCCGGCCGGACGATGGAGTGCTAAAAACAGGGATTGCTATAGCAACGCTTGCCCCGTCAATAATATTTGGTACAGAAAACGATCCGGTAAGGCTCATGATAGTGCTGGCGGCATCCGGCGATGATGAACATGTTAATTTGTTGGCATTTATTGCAGATTTTCTGAGCGATGAAAGCAATATTAAAAATATTTTTAATGCCAATGATGATACACAATTAAAAAACACAATAAGAGGTGTATAATATGAATACTGTAATAGACTGGCTGTTTGCCAATATAATTGGAGAAAACGCTATTTTTCTTGGTCTTATTGCATTATGTGGTCTACTACTTCAAAAGAAGAATGCGCGGGAAACATTCATAGGTGTTATTAAAACTATATTAGGTTACTACATTTTTACAGCAGGCAGCAATCTGGCAATCTCTGCGCTGCAGGTTATCAATACTACATTGACACCATCTCTGGGGGTTGAAAGTGGAATCGTACAAACCAGTGGGACGTTTATGATTTATCTTGCTGAGGGAATGAAATATCTGGCTCCGAGAATCATGCCATTATTTATTGTTTCATGGTTTGTACACATCTTACTTGTCAAAATATTTAATAAATTTTTTAAAGCAGTTTATTTAACAGTTCACAAAGCACTGGAGTTTATGTGTATTTTAATGATTTTCTTCTACTCCGTTATGGGTTGGGAGGGAATCATGCTATATATCCCCGTGGTTGCATTTTCTGCTTTATGGTGGACAATTTCACCAATGCTGACATACAAAACATCAATGGAAATTACAGATGGAGGATTCTGTCTGGGACATGGAAACCAGTTTGGAGCATTCATTGCAGATAAAATTGGTGGTTTCTTTGGAGATCCTGAGAAAGATGATACGAACAATTTACACTTACCGGGTTTTTTGAACATCTTTAGTGACTCTACGATGAATTTAACTATTTCAATGGTCATTACATTCCTGCTGACCTGGGGCATTGTGACTTTCATTGGAAATCCAACAGCCATTGGTGCTCTGAATGAGTCTGCCGGAGAATATAATTCATTTGTTTATATGATTATTCAAGGTTTCCAATTTGGAGCTGGTGCAGTAATTTTACTGCAAGGTGTAAATATGTTCTTATCATCCCTGATTCCGGCATTTCAGGGAATTTCTGAAAAGGTTATTCCAGGAAGCGTACCGGCAGTAGACTGTATTGCGTACTTTGGCTTTTCTCCGATTTCAGTGATCCTGTCGTTTATCTCATATCTGAGTGCTGGAATTTTGTGTACCGTAATGTGCCTGATATTTAAAACTCCGATTTTTTTGTTTTTCGCTGTGCCTTCTGCTTTTTTTGACTCAGCATCTATCGGCGTATTTGCGAACCGTAAAGGTGGTTGGAAGGCTGTTATTGCAGTTGGATTTATCTGTGGATTAATTTCACACATATTTGGAGGTGTTCTGGCTTATGAGATGGGGATTCTGGCAGAGGGTATAGCAGCGCCATCCATTGATAGCAACTTAATCCCAAGTATTATCTTCATGATCTTCAGACTATTTATATAGAATAAAGGCAGTATGATAAGTGTTCTTGGTTTTGAACAATTGAGGAAATATTTTTATTTCAGGAGGAAAATGTATGTATAAAATTATGACAATTTGTGTAAACGGAGTTGGAACCAGTATAATGGCAAAAAAGCTTGTTTCAAATAGTATTACTGAACTGGGCTATAATATCAAAGATATAGAAATTGACGAAGCATCATTGTCTAAAGTAGAATCTGTTTCCTGTAATTTAATTATTACTACATCCGGTCTGAGCGAACGAATTCCTGCCAGCGTCAAGTCACATATTGACGTTATCTCTGTTGTAAATATGATAAGCGGGAAAGAAAAGATGAAAGAAGCTTTAAGACCATATCTGGAAAAAGCAGCTGAAAGCCAACTGATCTCAAAAAATTAACTTTAACGTAATGTAAGCAATTAAAAAAGCTGTGCAGGCTTAGATAATATTCAGACTGCGCAGCTTTATTCCTGATCGCAAAGAGCCAAAGTCTAAATTGCCTGAACTTGGTGACTGCCGCGAAAGTCAAAGTCCTGCAGCTTACTGCGAGTTCTTTGGCGAAATTATAAAAGTGAAAAGGAGAGTTGTATGGAATCAGGAATTATATTTGACATTCAAAATCTGTCCCTGCATGATGGACCGGGGCTGAGAACCACCGTGTTCTTTAAAGGGTGTCCGCTGCGGTGCTTATGGTGTGCAAATCCAGAGTCACAAAATATCCAACCGGAGGTTATGTATTATAGAGATAAGTGTGTACATTGCAATGCGTGCGTTAAAGTATGCCCGACTGGCGCAGTGCTTATAAATAAAGGCTGCATTGGATGTGGAAAATGTGTTGAAGAATGTTTTTATAATGCCAGAAAGCTGGTTGGTAAATCAATGACATCAGATGAAGTTATGGAGGAGATACGAAAAGACCAGCTGCTTTATAAAGAATCTGGCGGTGGAGTAACATTCAGCGGAGGAGAGGTTTTAGGACAGCCGGTATTTTTACTGGAAATCATAAAACAATGTAAACAAGAACGTATCCATACGCTGCTGGATACAACTGCATATTGTAATCTAAAGACTTTTAAAGAAGTAATGGAATATATTGATCTGGTGTATGTTGACCTAAAGTGCGTGTTTAATTCAAAACATAAAGAAATGACAGGTGTGTTTAATTCGATTATTTTAGACAACATACGTTATATGGACAGAGTGGGTAAACCATATGAAATAAGGATGCCAATAATTCCAGACTACAATGACTCAGCGCCAATGCTAGAAGAAACTGTTCAGTTTATAAATAAATTAGAGGCAAATCCGCACGTATGGCTGCTGCCCTTTCATGCATTTGGGAAAACAAAATATGAGCCTCTCGGCATGAAATGGCCGATGGGAGATAAGAAAAATATGAATCGTGAAGAGCTGGAACCGATAGCCCATTTTTTTATTGAACACGGTGTCAATGCAAGAATTCAATAGGAGGAATAAATGATATGAAAATTGTTGTATTAGATGGATATACAGAAAATCCAGGTGATCTGAGTTGGGAATCTCTGAATAAATATGGAGAAGTTGAGATTTATGACCGCACCGAAAATAAAGACGATGTAATTACAGGGAGGATTGCAGGTGCAGAAATTGTCCTGACTAATAAAACACCGATTTCAAAGAAGGTAATTGAATACTCCAAAGATCTAAAGTTAATTTGTGTATTAGCTACAGGCTATAACGTTATCGATACTGCAGCAGCAAAGGCCGCCGGAGTGACCGTATGCAATGTTCCAAGTTACGGCACTTATTCAGTTGCTCAATATTCAATTGCTCTTTTACTGGAAATATGCTGCCATATTGGCCACCACAATGATACCGTCCAAAATGGCGTATGGACAAAGTGTGAAGATTGGTGTTACTGGGATTATCCGCTTATTGAATTGTCAGGAAAGACGATCGGCATTATTGGTTTTGGACGGATTGGCCAGGCAGAAGGGGCAATTGCCCAGGCTTTGGGAATGAATGTAATTGCATACGATCCATATCCAAATGAAAGCGGAATGAAACTGGCGAAATATACAGACTTAGATGAACTGTATAAGAAAAGCGATGTGATTAGTTTACACTGTAATTTGACAAGAGATAATGAGGGTATGATTAATCAGGATTCAATAGCTAAGATGAAAGACGGTGTAATACTTATTAATAACTCACGCGGACAATTGGTGAATGAGAGAGACTTAGCAGAGGCTCTTAAAAGCGGGAAAGTAGGGGCTGCAGGTTTGGATGTTGTTTCAACAGAGCCAATCACTGAGGACAATCCACTGTTAAATATTGAGAATTGTTTAATAACACCGCATATTTCATGGGCTTCTATAGAATGCAGGCAGCGCATTATGAACACTACAATATTCAATATAGAATCCTATTTACATGGAGAAACAGTTAATGCTGTTGTTTAGGAAAATGTGTCCATTAAATTAATAACCAATACTGTTACAGCGGAGCCGGAAAATAGATAACTACAATACAGGGCATCAAGATTCGTTTGAACCATGATGCCCTGTATAAATTTTTCAATAGCCGGCAACCCTGGAAACCTGTAAGTCTACGAGCCTAAGATCACTTCTTCACAAAGTGAATATTTCACAAACATCTTCCGTAAGTCTTCTGTTTCGAGTTCCATGCACTGGTGTGTAAATTCTGTGTTCGATACTGCTGCAATTATTTTTTGCAGAATCGAAATCTGTTGGCTGCCTCTGGGAAGTGCCAGATTAAACACGAGTCTGGTAGATACAATATCATCTGGCGCATCCATCCGGTAAAAATCTACCGGTTCCTTCAGACGCAGTATACAGACACCAGCTTTTATTACAAATTGGTCATCGGTATGCGGAATTGCAATCGAGGTATCCATTAAAAGTCCTGTAGGATATGTCTTTTCCCTGTCTATACAGGCCTGTTCAAACCCTTCTTTTACAAACCCATTTTCATATAATGTACCTCCGGCAAGATGAATAGCCTGCTCCCAGCTATCCGCTGTTCCATCCACAACTAATATATCTTCTTTCTTCATGTCCCGTCCTTTCTTTATGTCCCGTCCTTTCTTCTTAGCCGGATAACCATCAGATGAATTCCAGTTCGTTTTTCATAACCTTTCCTCTGGCGATAACCAGCTTTACATTCACTCCCTCATCAAATACAATGAGATCCGCGTCATAACCTATGCCAATCTTTCCTTTTCTGTCTGACACTCCGGCCATTTTAGCAGGATTATACGTCGCCATACGGACTGCCTGAAGAAGGGGGATATCCGAACATTTCACGGTCTCTCTCACGATATAATCCATAGGAGCCATTGTCTTAATTGATATCCTGTCTGGCAAATGATTTGGAACCACCATTTCCTCCCCTTCTTTAAAAGGCTCTTTTTGAACCGCACTGTCCGTGGTAAGATACATACCGCCTGTGCCTTTGAAACGATAGATAAGATTCAGCATTTGTCCAGTCAGATGTCTGCCATTTCCGATTACTTCTGCTATAAGTTCCGGTTCCATCAAACAGTCCTCAATTACGCCAGGAAAACGCTCTCCTGTCTGCTGATCCCGGTAAACACCAGACATTCCTGTATATAAATGTGTGACACAGTCAGCTCCCGCTTCCACACACTCCATAACCTGCTCATATGTGGCAGGACCACAATGGGAAATCGCAACCTTAATCCCGCTAGAAGTAAAAAATCGTGTAAACTCTGCTGCCCCCTTAAGGGAAGGATCCACGCCGATCTTCCGTAATGCAGGAATCTGCTTAATCAAATGTACATATTTATCCGGTGTATACGCGGGAGCTTCTTTTCCCTGATTACAGGGCTCTCCATATATGTAATCCCAATCCAGGCACTCTGAATGCATACCCAGAATTTCCGGCCCTGAGCTGTCGTTCATAACTTTCCACAATATTTTTCCTAATTCCGGGAGCGGAAACATATGGGATGCAAAAACAGAAGTCACACCATGTTCCGCACTCAGCAATAAAGCCTGCCTGATTTTCCCTTCATCTGCTTCACAAAAACTAAAGCCTCCGCCTCCATGTATATGTAAATCAATAAACCCAGGCGAAAGATACATTCCTTCTGCATCCACTACTCTTTCTGCCGTACCCAGATTCTCTCCGATTCCTGTGATTTTTCCCTTTTCGTATGCCACTTCACAATTTTCTATACAGCGAAATGGAGTTATTACTCTTGCATTAATAATTTTTTTCACGAAATAGTTCCTCTTTATGATGTATTGTTAAATTAGTTACTTTTTTATATTCCTAGAAAGAATCTTTTAATTCCGCACATAATGATTGTAAACCAGTCAAGTGCAGGTCCGGAAGTAACGTCTCCTGCTAAAGACGGGTCTAAGAATTTATATACACTTCCAATTTCCGGAGCCAGATAATTCATCAGTGCCATTATGAAGCATACATAAACCGCTGAACACAACAGTGAACGGAGAAAATCTTCTTTACAATACATAGTGCAAAAACCGACCATATAAATAATCCCACCCATTAAACCTGTAGGAAAATAAGAGAATCCCGGGACAATAAGCGCAAATGCAACAGCAATAGGAAGCATAATGCTGTTAATAGTAATTACAACCGGAGACCCTATTGACATAGCCATATCACATGCGATATAACACTCTGCATCTTTCCCAATATGTTTTACAGCCCATTTTTGCGCCGCCTGAGTAATCATTCCTAATCCTTCCAGAAAAATTTTCAGTACTTGAGGAATCAACATCATACTTCCTGATATTCCCATCCCTATTGCGCAGATTGTTGTCAGATTCTGTCCCGTAATCACTCCCATAAACATGCCGACTATAAGGCCGATTACTGCAGGCTCACCAACAATCCCAAGTTTTTCCTGTATTGTCTTTGGTGTAATGCTGATTTTATTAATTCCCGGGACGTGATCCAGAATTTTATTAATTAGCCAGCATACTGGTCCTGCAAGACTCATATGGGTTGTGTTAGAGGTTGTTGTTCCCTCCATCCCAAGGGCACCTGACCATTTCTTAGCAAACAAATCTCCTAGCCAGATTCCCCAGATAAAGTTAGCAAATGCACAGATAACAGCAATCACAAGACTGTCAAACATAACATATGCGAATCCTGATACTACAAGAGGAATGCCATAATCCCAAATATTAACCTGCAGCGTCTTAAATACTTTGAACTTTACAAGCAGCAGGCTCAAAATTGCAAATGCCGGAATAAGAAATACAGCAAAAGGTAACGCAAACGGCAGCGCTGCGGATACAGACCAGGGGATATCCACAATCGTAAATCCGGAACCCTTTGCCGCATAATACTCTGTGACAGGTCCTAATGTCGTAATCATATAATTTGTAACCAAACCCACACCAGCGATCCCGATTCCAGCACGGAGGCCAGCTCTTAATGCATCTGCGAATTTCATTCGAAAAAACAAACCAACCAGGATAAAAATAACTGGGAGGAAAACAGATGCCCCAGAACTATATACTGCTAAAATAGCATCTTTAATACCCGTAATAATAGCATTCATTTTAAATTCTCCTTTTCTCTTTTAAAATTTTTCGGAAATTTTGCTTGGGCATTTCTGACGGGCCCTGCTAAAAAGTGCACATTAACATACAAAATTTTGTCCCTTATTTTGTTAAATATATACTAACATTACCAAAATGTAAACACTTTCGCATGTCATGTCTTTTTCAAAATTTTTGAAATTTTTTGAACAACAAAATGACGTTTTTTACTTTTGTTTTTGTTGAAATCGTAAAATTATTATGTTAGCATTTTATTAAATTCACAATAAAACATTGATTTTTTGCAATTTTTTATGGAAAACTTATCCAAACAAAGAGAGGGGTGGAATTCATGAAAGGTCGAAGCGTAGAAATTCTGCAGAATCTGTTTCTTTCTGAAAATCCAGAGTACAGCATCCGGGATTTTTCACAGAAATATGGTGTATCCGAACGCAGCATCTATAATGACATTAATGAAATTAATGAAGTGCTTTATAGTATGGATTTAAAGAAAATACATACAGACAATGCTGGCAGCATAGTAATTGATCCTTCTACAAATACTGCAAAAATACTTCAGTATCTAAAAACAATTAATACCTATGAGTATCATCTGTCTGCTAAAGAACGCCGCCTGCTTCTGCTGTTAAAACTTTTATCATCTGATACGCCGTTGACTGTACATCAATTGACACAGCTCCTGTTCGTATCCAGAACCACTATTTACTATGATTTAAACCAACTCAAAGAAAGAATCAGTAAATTTGAAGCAACGATTTCTTTTTCTTCTGATACTGGAATTTTTATCCTGTGTGACGAAAAGCAGACCAGAAATCTTATCGCAGATGTATTAGTCCATGCAATCGGGCAGATAAACAATCTAACCACATTTCAGCAGATGCTGTTAAATGAAGTAGCCCGCAGTATTTCTCTTGAAAGTATAGCAGAAATTACTCATATTGCTGAACTCACTGTTTCTTCCTCATTGACAGAGTATTCGTTCACAAAGGTCTGTCTGAACCTTTTTATTGCAGCCAACCGCTATGTACGCGGTAAATGCCTCACACAATTTGCAGCAGGTGATGACTTTATTGAAAATAATATTGAGTATAAATTTACGTCCTTTATTTTTAAAGAACTGGGTATTATTTCTATTGCAGAGATCCAGTCCATGACGCAAGACCTCATGACGCATCAGATATTTACGGAGAAACCCTCCGCTTTTATGATTGACTTATATACTGTCATTGCAGACTTTTTATACAAAATATCAAACGTTGTAGGCGTTCCACTTTGCAATGAAACCGAATCTTTTGCATTTTTAGTAAATCATTTTGAAAACATGATGAATTCCGGACGGACGAACACTTCTGCGTTATGTACCTCCAGCCCGCAAAAGAAGCATGATTTTGCCGGTCAGTATTCCATTATTTTTGACGCTGTAAAAAGAAACATTTTATATTTAGAAGACTATTTTCATCACACCTACAGTGAAGATGATATCTTTTATATCACCATGCATATCTGTGCTGCGTATGAAAGGAATTTGGTAAAAAAGCCAAAATTAAATATTTGTATTATTGCACCAGGCAGCATGGCAACAGCACAAATGCTTGCAGCACAAATTGAATCCCGCTTTAATTTGCGTGTTCAAGGTGCATTTGACCGCAGCAAGATAAACAAGCTTGTATTTGAGCAGATTGATTTCATAATTTCAACACAAAAACTGCCGGATATTCAGATACCTACAGTAGTTGTTAATTCAATCCTGAACATCAATGATTATGAAAAAATACTTACTATGACAAATAAGATCTACCGTCAAATGAAGCCGGCTTCCAATGAAGTCAGCACAGGAGTTAATTTCTTGCATTCTCTGACAGATCCATCCCGGCTTTGTCTGAATGCTTCGGCCAGTTCCTGGGAAGAAGCAATCCGGACAGGCGGGCAGCTGCTTTTGGAGCATGGTGATATTACAGAATCATACATAACCGCAATGATAAATACATTACAAGAATTTGGACCTTATTACTCTGTCATGCCCCACCTTGTTTTTGCTCATTCAGCGCCAAAATCTGGAGCACTCAATTCGGGCTTAAGTCTGGTGATCTATAAAAATGGAGTACCTTTTGGGCTTGAAGAACATGACCCAATCCATCTATTGTTTACAGTTTCCGAAAGAGACTCAAAAAAGTATCTGGAAACATTTACAAAGGTAATTTCAATTGCCAAAGATCCAAAAACATGGGAACAACTTATGAATGCAAAAAGTGAGATGGAAATATACCAGATCCTTATTCATGCATAACAAAAAAAGGAGATCAAACATTATGAAAAGAACACTGAAAATCATCATCGCATGCGGCAGTGGATGCTGTACATCAACGCTTTGCAAAAACATCATTAGTGAACTGGCACAGTCAGAGAAGATTCCGGCTGAAGTCTCAACCTGCAGTTCCATGGAACTGCCAGCCATGTCTCAAAACTATGACGTACAGTTTACAACTATGCCTTACAAGTTTCCGGAAGGAACCAGATATTGCCTGAATGTATTTCCACTTGTAACCGGTATGAATGCCGAAAAATGTACCGAGCAGATTCGTGTAATTTTAAGAGAAGCATACCAAAATGAAGGCGAAGATTAAAGGAGATTGTAACATGTACAGAAAAGAATTAACGATCCAAAATGAAACAGGGCTTCATGCGAGGCCTGCATCTGATTTTGCCGCACTTTGCCACAATATCAGCAGCGATATCCGTCTGATTACAGGAACCGCTGTTGTAAACCCCAAAAGTATCATTAGTATTCTGGCCAGCGGTCTTTCACAAGGAGCCAGGTTCACTTTAGAAATAGAAGGCCCGGATGAAGAAGAGGCCGGAGAGAAAATTGTCCGATTTATTGAAGAGCTAAAAGATTGATGCAGCTGTCCATAACCTTTTACAGTTACAGAATCATTATTTGAATGAGGTGAATAGAATGCAGTCAATCAAAGGACTAACCGGGACACGGGGACAGGCTTGCGGAATTATTGTTACTATACAAAATGCGATACAGGAATTGAAATGTATTCACATATCAGAATCTGAAATTGCAGCCGAAGAGAAAAAATTAAATGATGCCAGAAAAAGTTATCAGGCGGAGCTGTCCCAGCTTTATGAAAAAACCCGACAGGAAATCGGTGAAAATGAAGCCGCTATTTTCCGGGCATATCTTGAAATGGTAAACGATGATGTATTTTTTGATAATCCGCTTAAAAGGATGAAAGAAGAACTCATAAACATTGAGTATACATTAAATGAAGAAAAAAATCAGACTATGCAGATGTTTCTCGGGCTGGATGACCTTTATATGAAAGAACGCGGGAGTGATATTGAGAATGTATGTAATGCTTTAATTGACAAAATGCTGGGCAGCACATCCCCTATTGACAAGCTTTCACACATGGATCAGCCATTTATCATTATTGCTGAGGACCTTGCCCCAGCAGATACTGTGCGTTTGGACAAAACCTGGCTTCGGGGCTTCATCACAGAAAAGGGCGGACAAACTTCCCACACTGTAATTTTAGCAAAAACGCTTGGCATTCCAGCCATTGTCGGTGCCAAAGGCGCACTTTCCCATGCTGACTCAGGCAAATCTGTATGGATGAATGGTGAGACCGGGGAAGTTGTCTTTGAACCGGATCAAAGTATTATACGGAAATATAAAGAAAATATGGAAGCAGAAAAGAACAGAAAAGCACTGCTTCGTGAGGTTGAGAAAGAAAAAGCTTTTACATTAAACGGCCAGTACATAAAAATCTGCGTAAATGCTGGTCAAAAGGACGATATCAACTCAATAGACATATCAGCTTATGACGGAATAGGACTATTCCGTACGGAATTTCTTTATATGGCTGAATCAGATTATCCTACCGAAGAAACACAGTTTCAGATATACAAGAATCTGGCCAAAAAAACTGGGGGGAAAGAAACCATCATACGCACGCTTGATATTGGCGGTGATAAGAGCATTGATTATATGCAGCTGCCCGAAGAATCCAATCCTTTTCTCGGATATCGTGCTATCCGGATTTGTCTGGACAGAAAAGACATATTTAAAACTCAGCTGCGTGCTATTTTAAGAGCATCTGTTTATGGTCATTTGTCCATTATGTTTCCAATGATTGTAAACTTGACTGAACTGCGGCAAGCCAGACATCTTACTGAAGTATGTATGCAGGAACTGGCCAGAGAAAACATACCTTATGATGGTTCTATCCGGATAGGAATCATGATCGAAACTCCTGCTGCAGTCCTTATCAGCGATATTCTAGCCAGAGAGGCAGACTTCTTCAGCATTGGAACTAACGATTTAATCCAGTATATTACTGCTTCCGATCGTATGAATGAAAAGACTCAATACCTATATTCTGTCTGCTGCCCTTCTGTCCTCCGTGCTATACGCAAGGTGGTACAAGATGCACATGCCGCTGGAATTCAGGTCGGAATTTGTGGAGAAGCTGCCTCTGATGAAAGAATGGTTCCTATATGGGTCAGCCTTGGAATTGATGAATTGAGCATGGTTTCTTCACAAACAGCAGCCATTAAATATATTATACGCAATCTTACTGGGAAAAAGGCAGATGCCATTAAAGAAAGAGTTTTTCAAATGGATACCGTACAGGAGATAGAAATGTATCTCGATGAATGCATAAAAGAATATCAAGAGAACCTTTGTTAAAGTATGATCAATAAAAGAGAGATTGGAGGATCTGAAAAATAGATTACCCAAAAAGTATCCCTAAGTAATCAATACTTAGCGGCATTGAAATTTCCAGTGGGGATATGTTTTCCAGGCTTTTCTTTTTGATTTTCTCGAGCCTTACAGTTAAGGATTACGACCTACATGAGGACGCGCCTACCCCGTTTTTGGCCGGACAGGGTAGGCATTTTTATTTTCGCTTGATTCAACAATAAACAAAAAAGTGCTTCTGGAATGGATCAATATTTTATTGAATATCCTTTAAAACTGGATTATACTATGAAGAGTAAAATTGACAAATAGGTATTGTCTTATTTGTTTCATTTAAAAATTAAAAAGGAAAAATCTAACGATACCTATGCGAAGCGTAAAACACAGCTCTTTGGGTAGCAGAACCTAGCGGTTACGATTACAATCAGGATGAAGGCAAAGCTGCAAGAGCATTTTTAGTACATATAAGAAATCTGCCCCCGGACTCAACAGAAATAGAGTGACTAATCAAAGCGAGAATAATAATGATAAAAACAAAAAACATTATAAACAGAGAAGACATGTTGGAACTAACCAGACGTATGACCCTCACCCGTAATTCTGTTACAAGAATTGCCGGGTGCTATGCAGACAGAGAAGGAATATTCGACGGAAGTTTTAATATAAATTTTTTAAAACTGTCCCCAGCGGAGCGGACAAATAAGCTGGCGCTGGCGAAGGCAATTCCTTACTCGCCTACGAATGTAAATCTGAGAAAATATGAATTTCCGCAAGAACAGCAAAAACCTGGCAGTATGTGGCAGATGCTTATGGCAATAAAAGAATGCGGGTTGAAAAATGATGCCCTGCTGGACACATTTTATGAAACTGTGATGGAACAATACCATGCCAAATCAGATTACGCTGTTCTATTATTTCATGACCGCTATGACATACCGGCAAAGGCATCTGATCATGAACGCTTATGGGAGTCTGAGGAAGTATTTGAATATATTATCTGCGCTGTATGCCCGCTTCTTGGGGAATATAATCCCGGGAATCCGGAGTGCGGCTTCTTATTCCCTGCGTTTACAGACAGATGTGGGGATCTGAATCATATCGATGTGTTCCAGGCGGACGCAGACCGCCCGCATGATGAAATTCTGGAGCTGCTGGGGGTACATTTATTTTAGTATACACAATTTGTTAAATGAAGGAGATGATCCCGATGGACGAATTAAAGGAGAAAGAACTTGCAGCAGGGATGGAGTATGCATTGAAGATCATAGAATCAGATCAGTACTGCGAATGTTATATGCAGCAGGAAGCAGATGGATATGTGGGAACTTTGTACTGAACAGACATGTTTTAAGTCCTTTACTAAAGAATAGGAATATGCCGTGGAATTGAGTGCTTTCCAGCACGTGATTTTTCACGGCATATTCCTATTTTTTTAATGACGCTTATTTTTGGCTGTAAAAGTGCCTTGTACCCATAATTTGTGCGTTTTTATAGAAAAATAATAGGATTTCAGCATTCAATTGTATCGAAAACAATAATAATATGGGGTAAAAATACTAAAAATAACCGATATAGAATTTAAATATTGACATTTAAGTTGTTATTAGATAGAATAATATTATCGAAAAAGAAAAAACAACAGGAGGAAAGCAATGAAGAAGCAGATATCTATTGCGGCAGACCTGGGAGCCAGCGGCGGTAAGATGGCAAAAGGATATTTTGACGGGGATCACGTCGAGATTGGAGACTATTTTGACTTTCCAAACCAGCCCTTGTCCTTGAATGGAAATCTATACTGGGATTTGTTTGCGCTTTACAATAGCATATTAAAAGGTCTTGACTTTTACTCCGGGGAGCAGGGGGCAGCCACGATTGGTATTGATACGTGGGGGGCAAGCTACGGATTTCTGGATAAAAGAGGAAGGCTTTTGGAGCCGGTTTATCATTACCGGGATCTGCGCACAGAACAGTCTTTGGAGAAATCTTACGAAGTGCTTCCAAAGAGAAAACTGTTTGAACTCACCGGATGCCAGCCTAATCGTTCTTATACATTGCCTCAGCTTTACTCGTACATAGAACATGGGGATAAGATCATAGAGTTGGCAGATAAGATGCTTTTTCTGCCGGATCTGCTGGCATATTTTCTCTGTGGGGAGATGTCAACCGAGCGTTCGATTGCGGGAACATCGGGGCTCATGAAGCCGGAGCAGGATGACTGGGCGTGGGAGGTGTTCCGAAGGCTTGGCATACAGGAAGGGATGCTGACGGGCATTGTGGATACAGGGTCGGTAAAAGGCTGCGTTCTCCCTGAGATTGCTTCTGTCACAAGAAACGGGGATACGAAGGTTATTGCAGTTCCGGGACATGATACAGCGTCGGCGGTGGTTGGAATCCCGGGCTTCGGCATAAACCAGGTTTACATGAGCATTGGAACCAATATTAATATGGGAATCGAACTTTCCCGCTGCATTGTCAGTGATAAGGCCTATGAAGGCGGATTTAAAAATGCGGGAGTCATAGAAGACCGAAAGATACTATATCGGGATTTTGCAGCATTCTGGCTCCTGAATGAACTGAGAAGAACCTGGAAGGCCGAGGGACATGATTATGAGTATGACACAATTATGGAAATGGCTCTTTCATGTAAATCAAAGCGTGTGTATGTGGATGCCGATGATACACATCTAAATAATGCGGGCGGCAATGCAAAAGAAAAAATAAATGCCTATCTGGAACGAACCGGGCAGCAGACACTACAGACAGATGCAGAATTTGTCCGCTGTATATTGGAAAGCATTGCGTTGAAAGTCATGTATTGTGTTGAGTACTTGAAAAAGGAGCTTGCGATTCCGGTAGAGAAGGTGTCGGGAGTAAATGGCGGGAGCAGAAATTATGTGCTGATGCAGTTTGTCAGCGATGCGCTGGGAATGCCTGTCTATGGGGGGATGCCATATGCAACACTGGCCGGTAATGTGATGACACAGATGTATTCGATGAGGGAGGTGGCATCGGTTAGCCAGATCAGGGAATTAGCCGCAAATTCATTCGAAATGAAGGAATACCAGCCTCATACAGAAGAAAAAGAAAGATGGAAAGCGGATTTGCAGAAAATGACAGAAAAAGGGATCTGCAAGTAGTACGGAAAGTATCGTACATGTAAATAAAAAGGAGGACAAAGATGAGCGAACATTACATGGAAAAAATGAAAGAACTGGGAATATCTGAGGAGGTGGTAAATCAGGTGCTGGCTGTAGCTAAGCGCATGGACGACAAAGGGCTGGTCAATTCCTTTGCAGGGAATATTTCTGCAAAAGTGGATGGCAAAATTTATATTACGCCAACCGGACAAAATAAAGGCCTTCTCACACCGGAGAAGATTGCTGTTGTGAATCAGGATGGGGAGCGCATTTTTGGGATGAAAGAAACTTCGGAAATTATCATGCACAGTATGGCCTATGATATCTGCGAAGAGAACGGCTGGGATGTGGGAGGCGTTGTTCACAGCCACTCGAAAGTACTGACTGCATTTTCTATGGCGGGGCTGGATGTTGAGACAACGGCGCTTCCGGAGATGATGGGAAACTTCCATAAGATCCCGTGTGCGCCATATGGGGCGCCGGGAACAAAGTTCATTATGACGATGGCAGAGCCTTATTTTGCGGAGGGATACAGAATCGTACTCCTGGGAAACCACGGAAGCCTTGCGGTAGGCAGGACTGTGGAGGAAGCCATGAATGTAGTGGAAGCATCGGAATCAATAGCAGAACAGATTTTGATTACAAAATATATTCTTGGCGGAGAAGCTTCATTAGATGTGGATGAAATAGCTAGATTCTTTGACATATATAAAGAGAACCGTTTAGGCAGAGTGAAATAACAGGGAGGAATCCTACTTCCACTAGTGGGAGAGTAATATAACCGAAGGGCATACGGACATTCACGCCCGGAGGGAACCGTTTTGCGGGAATGCAGCAGAACAAAGTGAAAACACGTAGAAAAAGATGGAGGAAAACAGTATGAAGTTGAAAAAAGTGGCAAGTGTAGTATTAGCATTGACAATGGTTGCAGGCCTGGCAGCCTGCGGCAGCTCTTCAGACGGAGACAGCAAGAGCGGTGATGCCAAAACAAGTGAAAGCAGTGGCAACGGAACAGAAAAGACGACATTGACCATGTGGTCATGGTCCCCGATTACACGTACATGTGACAAGATGATTGAGGCTTTTGAAAAAGAAAATCCGGATATTAAGATTGAGTTTACCTATTATAATTATGATCCGGAATATCTCTCAGCATTGTCTGCAGCAGCCGCATCGGACAATCTTCCGGACATTATTGGCCTTCAGCCAGGTTCCCTGACCGCGCAGTATGCGGATTACCTTATGGATTATTCTTCTTATGCACAGGAGGAGTGGGGCGATAACTGGAAAGATAATTACCCGGATATGATTGCAGACCAGATTCAGATGGGGAATAAGCCGGGAGATGAAGGCAATTACATACTTCCCGTAGAGGCACAGGTGATTTCTATAGTTTACAATAAGAACGTATTCGAAAAATACGGCCTTGATATTCCGAAAACATATGACGAATTTAAAGCGGTTTGCAAGACACTTAATGATAATGGCGTGGCGCCTTTGTTCTTTGGCGGAGCCAATGGATGGCAGTGTGTAAATCTCTTTACTATGCTGTGTTCACAGCTGGACACAACGATATTTGACAAAGCACAATCCGGCGAAATTAAATGGACAGATCCTGCTATGGTGGAGGCAATGAGCAACTTTAAACTGATGTTTGATGATGGGATCGTTCAGACGGGAGCGATGTCTGCAGATGCAAATACGAACGGAACTCCTGCATTTGTATCTGATTCAGCGGCGATGATGGCGCTTGGTTCCTGGTGGTGTCAGGAATTTACCGCGGAAGATCCGGCAACAACGATTGCTGACTGGGATTTTGGGTTCTTCTATCTGCCGGCTGTAGGAACGGCTAAAAATCCGGCAACTCCTGTGGGCGGTATAGACTTTGGTTATGGAATCACAAAGAATTGTAAAAATCCGGATGCTGCATGGAAAGCACTCAAATCATTCAGCGCAGGTGCAGGTATCCAGGCATGTGTGGATGATGTAAACAACCTTCCGGCGTTCAAAGGGATTGAACCTAAGAATACAGAACTGAACAAAGACCTGGTTGAACAGTATAACAGCTTCTCAGAAGATTTGAACAGCGCAATGAATCAAAGAATCGGCGAGCCTACGATTGAAACAGCACTGCAGAATGCACTTGCAGGCGTTGGTTCCGGCGAACTTACGCCAGAGCAGGGATGCCAGGCAGTACAGGATGCGCAGGACGCATTATAGGCGGCGGAGACAATGTTTATAATCCCAAACAGATAAGTCTTAGGTGAACTTAACTGGGAGAACCAACCCCTTTTTATGAGGCAGAGGTTCTCCCATATTTGAACACGGCAGTGTGAACATATACAGTAATGCGGCTGGAAGGAGGATAAAAGATGAGTAACATAGCAGTAAAGGCAAAGGGAAAGAAAAAACATAATATCCCAGGGTATTTGTTTATTCTTCCGTCTGTACTGTTCTTCCTGTTTTATATTTTATATCCGATAGGGTTTGTAGGCTGGAGCAGTTTGTTCAGTTGGTCTACTCTGAAAAATATGACTTTTGTCGGAATGGAGAATTATATCAGAATTTTCCAGGATAAAGTATTCCTGACGACTATGAGAAATTCTCTTTTCTGGATTATCACGACAGTGCCGATTCAGGCAGGAGTCGGATTTTTCCTGGCATATATAATAGAAGAGCAGCTTCAAAAAGGAAAAGGTATATTCAGGACAGTATTTTTCCTTCCGGTAGTTACGTCTGTAGTAGTTGTAGCTATTGTTTGGGGAAAAATGCTGCAGCCATATCAGGGGATCATTACACATTATTTGTCGGCTCTTGGTATCGGAGGACAGGTAAATATCCTGGGAATGCCCAATACTGCAATTTTTGGATGTATTATCGCAAACATATGGGAATGGACGGGATGGTCCATGATCATGTATGTGGCAGGAATGTCCCAAATCCCGGAGGATATGAAGGAAGCGGCAAAAATAGACGGGGCGACGCGGTGGAAGGAAATTTTATATATTTATATTCCCTCACTGGCATCCACACATAAATCCCTTTTGATGCTCGGCATCATCGGCTCACTTCAGACATTCGGGCTGATCTATACCATGACAGGAGGAGGTCCGAATCATGCATCAGAGATGCCGGGAACTTACATTTTCCAGTCTGGGTTCACAAATCAGCAGATGGGATATGCGTCCGCCTTATCCGTGGTAATATTACTATTCGCACTGGTGCTTACTGTATTCCAGGTGAAGGGGCTTGGAGCGGGCGATTTTATGAGGAAGGAGGCAGACTAAACCATGACAGCCAAAGAGAAGCAAAAGCAGATAATCTGGAGTATAGTTCTCATAATCGTGACATTGATTTTTATGGTTCCGCTGATCTTCATGGTAAGCATGTCTCTACGGACACCGGATACAATCGGGTTACCGCAGCTGTTTATTTCGGACGTGACGTTTAAAAACTATGCAAACGTGCTGAGACAGAATCCTGATCTATGGAAGAATTTTATGGGAAGTGTGATCGTTACGGTCACATCGGTGGCGCTTGTTACAATTTGTGCCAGTATGGCTGTGTTCGGCTTTTCCAGAAAGAATGTGCATGGAAAGGTTCTGATATACAATATTCTTTTATGTACTCTGATGGTGCCGATAGCGGGGCTTGTTGTTCCGATTACGCAGCTGAACAGCAGACTGGGCTGGATTAATAATTACTTAGGGCTGATTTTTCCATATGCAGCGCTCGGAATCCCTTTTGCCATTACGATTCTTCAAGGCTTTATGGTAGGAATTCCGGAAGAATTGGAGGAAGCCGCGGTGATTGACGGGTGCGGGATTATCCGGCTATTCCTGCAGATTGTATGTCCTCTTCTGAAGCCGGGTATTGTGGTCATTGTCATCTGGCAGTTTCTGACTTCATGGAATGAGTTCTTCCTTGCCATGTGTACGCTGACCAAGGAGTCTGTGAAAACACTGCCGCTGATCGCACAGCAGTACAATGGAGCTTATTTCAGCCAGCCGGGGACTTTATTTGCGGCGCTGACTTTGATTACGATACCAATGCTTGTATTCTATATTATCGTTCAGAAACAATTTGTTAAGGGTCTGACCGCAGGGGCAGTAAAGGGGTAACAGTCCAGACGGGACCGAACTGTTTGCAAAAGGATAGGAAAGCCCCTGAAAATGGGCGCCAAAGCTTGCATGCCGGATGGATTAAGAGTATGATATATGAAGAATATATATAAAATTCATGAATCCGAGAGGTTAAGGCTATGAGCAGGGAATCCATCATGGAAAGTCGAAAATACTATCAGCGAAATAAAATGCTGAGTATTATTCGGTATCAGAAGGATGTTTCCAGATATGATGTGAAAAAAGCAACAGCATATAGTATGACGACCGTATTGAATACGATTGAAGAGATGCTTGGCGAAGGTTTGATTTATGAGGAAGAATGCGCGGAAGCAAGAGTGGGGAGAAAACCGGTGTGGCTGCGGATCAATCCGGATGGCGGGTATTTTATCGGCCTGGAATTCAACGGCCGGATTATGCATTGTGTTGTTCTGGATTTTGCCGGCAATGTTATATACTCAAGAGAAAGTGTAATAGCAGAGTCACAAACCCATGCGGATGCAGTTCTAACAATGTTGAAAGAGAATATTTACCGTGCTATGGATATTTTGCATGGAAAAAAGGGGAAAGTGCTGGGTATTGGTTTGGGTGTACCCGGGTACAGCAATAAAAAGAAGGGAATCGCCATTTCGTACAGCCACATCAGGGATTGGGATAATATACCCCTGAAGAGGATGATCGAAGAGGAGTTTGGGCTTCCGTGTTACATGGAGAACAATGTAAGCGGTATGATTTATGCATATAAATGTCTGGTATACAATGGGAAATGTGAAGATATGCTGTTTTTTTCTGTCCGTACCGGTGCAAGGGTTATGCCGATTATCAATAATATGCCGGTCAGCAGCATTAATGGTTTTCCGGGGGAGATTGGCCATGTAAAGGTAAGCGGAGGGAGCCGGATCTGTTCATGCGGGCGTTACGGCTGCCTGAACACGGAAGTATCGGACTTTGCAATCGTGAGTAAGATTAAAGATGGTATCAAAGTAGGACGGTTTCGGGAAATTGTGGATATGGTGAACGGCGATCTGAGTGAAATTACAATCGTGACCTTTGTGGATTCCGTACTTTTGAAGCATCCTGATTCGCAGAATCTGATGAAACAGGTGGCAGGGTATTTGGGCGAGACGTTCAGTATGCTAGTAAATATATTTGCCCCCAGGAAAATTGTATTCTACGGCGAGATGGTCAGGATTGGTGAGCCATTTTTTGAAATATTGCGAAAATGTGTAAAAGAGAACTCGTTAAAAGAAAATTACAAAGGGCTGCAGATACTTGGTTCTGAGTTTGGCCCGGATCTGGGCGCCATAGGTGCGGCGGCGCTGGTTATGCAGGAAGAATTTGAGTTTGTGGAAAAAACGATATAAAGAAAAGCTTTGAAGTGTCATTCGATTTTTATCGAATGGCATTTTTATTGTTTGGTGCGGTAACTTAACAATAAAACATATATGCAAAAACTGCTAAGTTTTTAATAGATTTAAAAAATGTTTCAAAGACTATGCTAGCCGTCGCGCCAGCGATTTGGTACAATTAACATGGAACTATAAAAGCAGGACAAACTGGAGAATTAAATGATTTACGCGAAAGATGATGTAATTCAGAAAAATGAATTTCCCTTTGATATTTTCAATGGGAACGGACAGAACAATCACCTACCCTCCGAGAAGATAACGGTGCACAATCATGACTGTCTGGAAATAAACTATGTGGTTCATGGCGGGGGATATTATCTGATCGGCAATAATAAATATGAACTGCATACAGGGGATATCTGTTTGATTAATAATCAGGAATACCATATGGCGATGAATACGGGAATGCTTATGCTGAAGGTGATCGTTTTTAATGCAGATTTAATATGGAATGGCAGCCAGATGGATTATATGTATCTTAAGGCCTTTTTTGAGCGGAAAGAAAATTATGAACCTTTCTTCAAGGCAGGTGGAGATATTGCCGAGGCTGTAACCCCGATTATATTTGCGCTGGACAAAGAATGGCGGGAAAAAAAGCCGGGATACCGGATTTTAATCAAGGCTGATTTAATGAAGATGCTTGCTATGATTTACCGCTACTATCAGGAATCCGAGAGTTTTGATGACCAGGCGAAGCCTCCCTGGAAAAATTATCATTGCGTTACACAGGCAGTTGACTATATCAATTCCCATTATCAGGAGCGTTTGACGCTGGGAGGTATGGCGGAGATGGTTCATATGAGTGAAAATTACTTTTCGACTGTGTTCAGGGAAGTAGTACAGATGCCTTTCTCAAAATATGTACTGGAAAAAAGGTTAGACCATGCGTGTATGCTGTTAAAGACAACCAACATCCACATTACGGCTGTTGCACTTCAGAGTGGTTTTGAAAATATATCCTATTTTAACCGGGTATTTAAAAAGAAGTATGGAGCTTCGCCCGGCAGATACAGAAGCGATAAAAAAATACTGGAGGAAAGTGCAATAAAATCGTAAGATAAATCAAGTAGAAAGCCTCCTGCATTGTTATGCTTATTTCAATAGCTTAATCATGCAGGAGGTATTGTATATGGAATTAATGTATCAGGAAAACTGGGAAACAATAAAAAAGAGGCTGGTACTTCTCTGGGAAAATGAAATTCTGGACAGGCCGTGCATTTCGGTGAAATGTCCGAAGGATGAAAATGATCCTTTTGTAGATATAAAACCAGAGGGGCAGGAAGCGCTGAGGGAGTATTACACGAATCCGGAGCTTATCCTGGAAAGAAATCTAAGGCGTTTTGAAAAAACTTATTTTGGTGGAGATGCATTCCCCTGTATTTTTCCATACTGGGGAACAGGAGGACATGCTAAGTACCTGAATGCAGAGGTTTCGTATTTCCCGGATACGATCTGGGTACAGCCTGCATTTGAAGACTACGAGAGTTTTGATTTTGAATTTGACCGTCAAAATCCGGTATTCCAGGCCGAACTGAAAGCCCTGGAATATCTGGCCGAAGCAGGCAAAGGAAAGTTCTTCGTATCACCTCCTGACAACTGTGGTAGTTATGATGCTCTGTCACAGCTGCGGGGAGGAGAAGAGTTCATTCTGGATCTGCTGGAAGAACCGGAACTGGTCAGAAAATATGGAAACAAGATGGTAGATATCCTTATGGAAAGCGGAGATGAAATATTCAGGGTTATAAGGGAAAATAATGACGGCGGCTCTGTACATGGATATTATAATACATGGTGCCCGGGAACACACATGCAGCTGCAATGCGATTTGTCCGTAATGATTTCGCCGGAAATGTTCCGTGAATTTATCGTAGAGGAGCTGGAAAGAAGCGCTGGATGGCTTGACCATGCAATCTATCACATGGATGGGCTGGAACAACTGCGCCACCTGGACATGATTTTGGGGATCAAAGATATTAATATGATACAGTGGGTTCAGGTTTCCAGCCAGCCGGACATCACTCAGAACCTGGAATATGTACATAAAATCCAGAATGCCGGAAAGGGCCTTGTTGTGGAAGCCTCCAAAAATCAGCTGAACACGATTGTGAATAACATTTCTCCAAAAGGGCTCGATCTGGTAATTTCTGATGCAGCCAACAAGAAAGAGGCCGATGAAATCGTCGGCTTTGTGGCAAAGCATAGTTTCAAAAAGACAGTGTTCTGACCATCGCGAAGCGATTTTTAATGGCTGGATGCGTAACAGTCCAGCTTGTCTGAACTATTAAATAAACTTTGGATAAATAAACAGGTTTATAAAATAGTGTTGCCGAAGAAACAGCAGGCAGTCTTTTTCAGAAGAAAAGGGGTCAGCCCCTCTGCAGAGGGGTCTGACCCCTTTTCTCTTTTTCTGTAAAAAGATTGCCTGTTTTTGTAAAATAAAGTAAAATCAAATAAAAACAGCAGTAAAAAGGAGGAGATTTTATGGCTGGGATCCGTGATGTGGCAAAAGCGGCAGGAGTATCCATTTCAACAGTTTCTAATGTACTGAATGGAAAACGCAATGTAGGGGAAGAGACAAAAAATAAGGTTCTGCGCATTTGTGAGGAACTGTCTTATTATCCAAATATAGCAGGAAGAACGCTCAAAAAGGGAGACAGTAAAACAATCTTATTTAATTTCAGTGATTTTGACCGTACCTTTTTTTTGAAAATTATCCGCGGCATCAGTGATTATGCCAATGAAAATGATTACGATTTTATTATCAGTACCAGCAAGTCCTGTGAAAAGTATATGCGGAGCAATCTGACGGCCGGCTGCATCAGCCTGGATTCGAAGATGAGCAATGAGACACTGTTAAGAGCGGCGTCTGAGACATACCCGATTGTGGTTCTGGACCGGGTTCTGCACAACCCCTATATTAAAACCATCGTCAACAATAATTACGACTCTATGTGCCAGCTGGTGCAGCGGGTCATTGACTGCGGCTACAGGAAATTTGCCTATATAGGGGGGATTGAGACAACGGATGACAACAAGGAGCGCTACAAGGCTTTTCTGGATGTACTGGAGCAGAATCATATCGGCTTCAAGCGGGAAAATTATTATGCTGGCGATTACCGGGAAAAAAGCGGTTACCGTGCGGCAAAGATTATTATGCTCAGTGAACGGCTTCCGGAGGCGTTGATGTGTGCGAATGACAATATGGCAATTGGGGCTATCAAGGCCTTCCGCGAAAACGGCATCCGTGTACCGGAGGATATTGCAGTTACCGGTTATGATAATTCTGATCTGTCCAGCATCATGGAGCTGACCACTGTAGAAGTTCCGGATTATGAGCGGGGATATCTGGCAGCACAGTACCTTGTTGAGAATATTGAAGGAAAAAGAAATGTGGAGTTGTTCAGGATAGCGGCCCAAGTAAAATGGAGAAAAACGGTGGGGAGTAAAATAAAGAAAAATAATTAGTGTTTACATATAGTGTTTACTAAAATATATGTGTAAAAATGCCGAGATTATAAGGAAAAATACTAGAATACGATAAAAATATTGTGAAAAACAGAGGGAATCAGCATTTTTTATTTTAATACTGAAAAACAATTGACGAAAATCAAAACTGAAATTAAAATTTGTGTATAACGTTTTACAAATGAAGCGCTGAATAACCAGCAATAAATGGGAGGAGAGAAAATGAAATTAAAAAAATTGTGTAGTTTACTCATGGGAACGGTAATGCTGGCATCCCTGGCATTGACAGGATGCGGCGGAAAGGAAGACGGTGCAGGAGACAAAGCGGAGAAAAATAATGACACTGTCGATAAGATAGTAATTTTCCAGTCAAAGGTAGATATTATTGACCAGCTGGAAGCACTGTCTGAGGATTATAAGGAAGAGACCGGTGTAGAGGTAGAGGTATGGGAGGCCCCCGGAGATGATTATTATCAGCAGCTGAAGTCCAAACTGGCGAATAATCAGGGGCCGACGCTGATGTCCTTTGTACCGGGTACGGAATCGGAACAGATGAAGAATTATCTGACAGATTTGAGCGATTTAAGTTTTACGGATAAGATCGCAGAGGGAATGGCGGATGTAATTGACGGAAAGACTGTCGGTATCCCGTATACGGTAGAAGGGTTCGGCGTTGTATATAACAAAGATCTGATGGATGCTGCCGCACTGAAAACAACCGACGATTTTATCAACATGTTAAAGGAGCAGAAAGAGGCTGGAATAAACGGGTTTGCGCTGTCTCAGGAAAGTTACTTTATAATCGGCCATATTTTAAATACTCCGTTCTCGCTGCAGGATGATCCGAAAGCCTTTATGCAGGATGTAATTGACGGAAAAATCAATTTAAAGGACGTGCCGGAGTTCCAGGAGTTTGCGAAACTGTATGATGCAGTCCGCACATACTGCAAAAATCCACTGGAATCAAGCTATGATCAGCAGTGCGGAGATTTTGCCACAGGGAAATCAGCTTCAATACATCAGGGAAACTGGGCATACAGTATGTTTGCAGATTATGATATGGACTTTGACATGGGCATGGCTCCGCTTCCGCTTGGAGGAAATGATAAACTGGCAGTCAGCGTTCCCAGCGCATGGTATGTAAACTCTCAGGTATCAGAAGCAGAGCAGCAGGCAGGGAAAGACTTCTTGGAATGGTTATATACAAGTGAGACCGGAAAGAATTATCTGATGAATGAATTCGATTTTATTCCAGTTGTAGAAGGAATGACTAATGATGATTTAAATGTTCTGTCTCAGGAATTAGCGGATTATACAGAATCTGGAAAAACAATATCCTGGGCGCTTAATTACTATCCGGCAGGTATTGTAGATGTATATCTCGTGCCGATTGCAGAAGGATTTTTTACCACAGACATGAGTACAGATGAATTTTTGGATGAACTAACCAAAGCCTTTGTTCAGGCGGGAGCCGGAAACTAAGAAGTGATCAGGAAAAAGATGGCAGTTCTGATATGCAAATAGAGCTGCCATTTTTATGCCAGGGAGGTAAATATGGCTAAGAAGAAAAAAGTAAAAAGAATGGGCTGGTATGCGTTGTTTGTGCTTCCGCTGCTATTTATCTTCACAACGGTAGTGCTGATACCATTTGTTATTGGGATCGGATACGCATTCTTTTCCTGGGACGGGCTGCCCTTAAACCCGAAGGTCTTTGTGGGACTCGATAATTTTGTGCAGCTGTTCTCAGATCAGCGTTTTTTAAACAGTGCAGTTCATACCATAGTATTCACACTGCTGGCCATTGCTGCTATTAATATACTGGGGCTTGGATTTGCCTTAATGGTGACCACGAAGCTGAAAGTCAGAAATATTGCAAGGACTATGCTGTTTATGCCTTACCTAATCGGCGGGCTGATTCTGGGATATATCTGGAAATTCGTCCTGGGAGATGCATTGTCGTATATCGGCGAACTTACCGGATGGGGCGGTATTTTTACCAATTGGCTGTTAGACGGGAAATGGGCGCTGGCCGCCATGGTTGTGGTTGCGACCTGGCAGATGGCCGGCTATATTATGATTATTTATATTACCGGAATACAGGCAATACCGGATGATGTGATTGAGGCCGCTCAGGTAGACGGGGCGGGCTTCTGGCAGTGCCTGTTTAAAATTAAATTTCCGTTGCTGATGCCTTCCTTTACCATATGTTTGTTTATGACATTGTCCAACTGTCTGAAGATATTTGACGTGAATCTGTCTCTGACGGGGGGCGGCCCCCAGAATGCCACTGAAATGTTTGCCATGAATATTTATAATGAAATCTTTTCTTTGAATAATTATGGATACGGGCAGGCGAAAGCAATTGTGTTCTTTGTGGTGGTTGCTCTGGTTACTCTGATTCAAGTATCCATAACGAAAAAGCGGGAGGTGGAGATGTAATGTAAAAGTTTTTGGTTAATACACTCGTACTCCTTTTATGCGCGGTTTTTCTATTTCCCATTTATCTGGTCGTGGTGAATTCATTTAAAAACCGCTCGGAGCTATATGCAAACATTATGGCTCTGCCAGGTGAATTCACCTTTGAATACTACGAAAAAGCCATGGCTAAAATGAATTTTTTTCGAGCGTTTGGAAATTCGCTGATTGTAACAATTGTATCTACCTTGCTGATTGTGCTTCTTGCCTCTATGACGGCATGGATGCTGGTGCGTGTGAACAATCTGCTTAGTAAAATCATCTTCAACCTTTTGATAGCAACTATGCTGATTCCCTTCCAGACGCTGATGATGCCTTTACTGCAGGAAATGGGCTGGATACGGGATAACCTGCATATACCTGTGCTTGATACGCTGGGAGGGCTGATCTACATGAATGTGGGATTTGGGGCCAGCATGGCAGTATTTTTATATCATGGCTTTGTAAAATCAATCCCTGTTTCGCTGGAAGAAGCGGCACAGATTGACGGCTGCAGCAGACTGGGGATCTTTTTCAAAATTGTGTTTCCCATGCTAAAGCCGACTACTGTAACAGTGGCGATTCTGGATGTTATCTGGATCTGGAACGACTACCTGCTGCCTGCGCTGGTGCTGTCCAGTAAAGCAAACCGTACCATACCACTGTCCACGGCAGCCTTTTTCGGACAATTTACCATACAGTGGAATATGGCTATGGCAGGTTTGACACTGACAATCATTCCGGTTATCATCTTTTATCTCTGTGCCCAGAAACATATTGTTAAGGGCGTGGTGGCAGGAGCAGTAAAATAGAAAGTTAGGCGGTGTAAAGATGCGGCATTTATATAAAGCGGACTTTAAAGAGGCGGATAATGAAAAACTGCTGTTGCAGGAGACCATATTCCATAATGCAAATGGCTATATTGGAGTCCGGGGATGTCTTGAGGAAGGGACACGAAAAAATTATGACACGATCCGGGGAACCTATATCAACGGATTTTACGATTTTACCAAAATGAATCAGGCCGAAAAATTGTGCGGGCTGGTGGAAGAAAAACAGACGATAGTAAATGTAGCAGATACCCAGACAATACATCTTTGTATTGATGGAGAAATGCTTTCACCTGATACAGGAAAATTCCTGGACGGTGAGAGGGTGCTGGATATGGACGGCGGTTTTACGCTGCGCAGGTTCCGATATGAAACTTCCCGGGGCAAGCAGGCGGTTATAGAGATCAGACGCATGACATCCTTTGCTCTGCCGTCCCTGTTTACGATCGAATATAAGGTAAAGGCGGTAAATTTCAGCGGCCCGGTGGAGTTTATTTCCTGGCACAGCGGAAAGGTACAGAACTACTGCAATCCGGATGATCCCAGAGTGGCGGGAGAAAGCGTCCAGTATCTGCGGACAGAGGCCTGCTTTGAAGAGAATGGGGTATCTTATATTCTTTCCCGTACAATGAATTCCGGTCTCGGGGTATGCAGCGCAGCGGCTCATAAGATCAATGGGATACATGTCAGGGAGAACGGGCATGTGGACATGGAAAAGGGGCAGGCTAAAAAGACCATTCCTGTTTTTCTGGAGACCGGACAGGAGGCGGTACTTGAGAAATACAGTATTTTTACGGATTCCATCCGTAATCCGGACTGTCTGGAAACAGCGAAGCAGAATATGCAGAAGGTTTTGGAGACGGGACTTGCATACTATAACCTGGAGCAGGAACGCTACTTAAAGCATTTCTGGGAGAATTCTGCTTTGGAGATCACGGGAGATGCGGAGCTGTCCAGCGCAGTTCATTATAATTTGTACCAGCTGGTTCAGTCAGTCAGCAAGGATAAGTACGGTAATATTGCGGCAAAAGGATTAAGTGGAGAGGGGTATGAAGGCCACTACTTCTGGGATACGGAAATGTATATACAGCCCTTTTTTGTACTGACAAACCCTGAAATTTCCAGAAACCTGCTGTCATACCGTTATGAGATACTCCGGGAAGCCAGAGAAAATGCCAGGATTTTGGGGCATAAGAAGGGTGCGCTGTATCCTTGGCGTACCATTATGGGGAAGGAATGCTCCGGATACTTTCCTTCGGGCAGTGCACAGTACCATATTAACGGTGATATTGCCTATGCTGCCGCAGCCTATTATCTTGCCACGCAGGATCTGGAATTCATGGCAAAAAAGGGTGCGGAGATCCTTTTTGAGACTGCCAGGCTGTGGATGGATGTCGGGAACTATTATAATGGGACTTTCCAGATCCATACAGTGACAGGACCGGACGAGTACACCTGCCTTGTAAACAATAATTATTATACCAATGTTTCGGCGCAGTACAATCTGCACTGGGCGGTTGCCATATACCAGCTCCTTAAGGAAGCCGGGCTAGAACGGGACGTTGTGGACCGAATCGGCCTGACAGAGGAGGAACTCCGGGAATTCCGGGAGGCGGAGGAGCATATGTACCTTCCTTATGATGAAATCCTAGGGATTAACCCCCAGGATGACTCCTTCCTTTCAAAAGAAGTCTGGGATTTAAAAAATACAAAGGTGGAGGAATTTCCTCTTTTGCTGCATTACCATCCCATGTATCTGTACCGCTATCAGGTATGCAAACAGGCGGATACGGTACTGGCACATTTTATATTTGAGGATGCCCAGAGCCTGGAAACGATTCGGAAGTCTTTTCTGTATTATGAGAAGATTACCACCCATGATTCCTCTCTGTCTACCTGTATATACAGTATTGTGGCTTCCAGACTCGGCATGAGGGAGAAGGCCTACAGTCATTTTGGTGATTCTGCCAAGCTGGATTTGTACAATACACATAAGAATACAAAGGACGGTATCCATACGGCCAATATGGGGGGGACCTATATGGCAATTGTCTATGGTTTTGCAGGACTCAGGCTGAAAGAGACGGGTTTGCACCTTTCTCCTTATCTGCCTGAAAAATGGGACAGCTACCGGTTTTGTTTCCTGTACCACGGGAGCCAGATTGAGGCGGAGACGGATAAAGAAGGCACGCGCCTGGCACTGAAGAGAGGGGCGCCGGTTCAGATCTTTCTATACGGAAAAGCTTATACAGTACGGTAATGCACCTTTTCTATTATTAGATACAGGGCATCTCAAAGTTAAGAAATGCCCATGAACAGCAGGAAAGACAGAGGACTGGTGAATAGGTAAATTTTATAAAGGGACAGATCAGAGGATATTATAATATGGAGCATATTAAAGCGGTTATATTTGATTTAGACGGGGTCATCTGCGATACGGCAAAGTATCACTATCAGGCATGGAAACAACTGGCGGTTAAACTCGGCATTGATTTTACACAGAAAGATAACGAAAGGCTGAAAGGCGTAAGCCGTATGGAGTCGCTGGAAATATTGTTATCCATCGGCGGTTTACAGGCAGGGGAAAGCCAGAAGAGGGAATGGGCAAAACAGAAAAATGAGTGGTACATAAAGTACATATCCGGGATGACAGAAGATGATATATTACCGGGGGTAAACGAATTTATGGAAAAGCTGTGCCTTGCGCGGGTTAAAACGGCCCTTGGTTCCGCAAGTAAAAATGCCGGGATGATATTGGAGCTTTTGAAGATCAGGCAGTATTTCGACTGTGTCGTGGATGGAACAATGGTAAAAAGGGCGAAGCCGGATCCGGAAGTATTTTTAAAAGCAGCAGAAATGCTTGGCGTAATGCCGGAAGTCTGTCTGGTATTTGAAGATGCGGAAGCAGGAGTAGAAGCAGCAAAAAGGGCAGGAATGAAATGCGTGGGAATTGGAAGCGCTGCTGTTCTGGCGGGGGCAGACTGGGTCATAGACGGATTCGGAGACAGCAGGTTGGAAGAGATTTTCAGTTATTTAGCAAAATATTAATTGCAAGCAAAGAGGAAAAGTATAGGACTGCGGCAGAATAGCGGGCAATCAGCTATCTGGCGCAGTCCTGCTTTTAAACGGTAGAATAAGAAAGTGCTGTCCGCTCATCAGCGGACAGCACTTTCTTTTTGGTAGAAATAGCAGAAAAACAAAAGAAAAGATTAGTAAAAAAGACGAATTGACAAAAGTAAAGAAAATCACTATAATACATTTATAAAATAATTTAAACAAAGTATTTTGCTTTATGCGGAGGTGTATAATGAGCGGAACATCGAGAGAAAGATTTCTACAGACAATTAACCACCAGGATCCGGGAGATGTGGTGGTGGATTTGGGCGCTGCTTCTACTACTGGCATTCATGCAGAGGCTCTCTCTAATCTGCGGAGATATCTGGGGTTAAGTCCTAAAAGGGAGCGGATCAGCGAACCCTTTCAGCTCTTAGGCGAGGTGGACGAAGAGATGAGGAAGGCGCTTGGAATTGACATAGTGGGGATCGGCACGAACTGGACCATATATGGATTTGAGAATACAGGGTGGAAAACCTGGCATCTGCCGCAGGGACTGGAGGTGGAGGTGCCGAAAGATTTTGTCTATACGGTGGATCATAAGAATAATACATACATGTACCCGTGTGGAGACATTCATGCAAAACCGGTGGCTAAGCTGCCGGCGGGCGGATATTTTTTCGATAATGTGGATCACACTGCGGGAGAATTTGACGAAGAGACAGCCAGTGCCAGAAAGGACTTTAGAGATGATTATGCGGTTTATACAGACAGCCAGCTCCGGTTCATGGAAGAACAGATAAACTATTATTACAAAAATACAGATTACGCCCTCTTCGGCGCCGCTGCGCTTACGGCTATGGGAGACATGGCCTATATCCCGGGGCCGGCGCAGAAGCTTCCCAGGGGAATCCGTTCCCCGGAGGACTGGCTGGTAGCCCATTACACCGTTCCGGAGTATGTACATGAATGCTATGAGATGCAGTTAGAGACTGCCATGAAAAATGTGAAGCTTTTGAAAGAAGCTGCGGGGAATAAGATCCAGGCTGTGTTCGTCAGCGGAACAGATCTGGGTACACAGAGGTCACAGTACATATCCAATGATATGTACCGGGAGTTTTACCTCCCTTACCATAAAAAACTGAATGACTGGATTCACCAGAACACGGAATGGAAGGTCTTTTTCCACTCATGCGGTGCAATTGAAAAACTGATGCCGGAATTATATGAGGCGGGCGTTGACATACTGAATCCGGTACAATGTTCTGCCGATGGCATGGATCCTGTGATGCTGAAAGAAAAATGGGGAGATAAGTTTGTTTTCTGGGGCGGCGGAGTCGATACACAAAAGACACTGCCGTTCGGAACGCCGGAAGAGGTCTATGCGGAAGTGCTGGAGCGGCTGAAGATCTTTGCACCGGGCGGCGGATTTGTCTTTAATACAATACACAATATCCAGGGGCCAACCAAGCCTGAAAATATTTATGCAATGTTTGAAGCCGTCCGGGACTACAACCGGATGACGAAATAGGGAGGATGGCACATGAATGAGCAGTCAAATGTCCAAAAGAAAGAATCAGTCAATAAGTTTACAAGTACAAGCGAGTTTGGAGTCATAATCGCACTGGCATTATTATGTATTGCGATGTCATTTTTAAGCTCTTACTTTTTAAAAAGCTCTAATATTATAAACATTTTGTATCAGGTTTCCCAATATGCGATTCTGGCAATCGGCATGGGTTTTGTCATACTTACAGGCGGAATCGATCTGTCTGTCGGCTATACTGTGGGTATCTGCGGCTGTATGCTGGCCAGCATGATCAGCAAGGGCGCCAATATGTGGCTGACGCTGATCACCGTGCTGCTGACGGGAATTATAATTGGCGCAGTAAATGGCGTACTGGTTACCTATATGAAGCTGGCCCCTTTTATTGTCACACTGGGAACAGGGAAGATCATGCAGGGGTTGATCTTATTAATCACGAACGGAATGCCGATCAGTGCGGATACCCCCCTGAACTGGCTGGGAAACGGAAAGGTAGGGCAGATCCCGGTCGCGGTTATTATCATGGCGCTGGTAATTATAATTGGAACAGTTTTTTCAAAATACACATTGTCCGGAAGGAATATTTATGCGGTTGGAAATAATGAGAGGTCAGCAAAGATTTCCGGGATCAGGGTGGAGCGCATAAAGGTACTTGTCTATATCATTCAGGGATTTCTGGCAGCCTTATGCGGTATTATTGCGACCGGGAAGCTGAGAAGCGCAGACTCTCAGCTTGGAAACGGTTATGAGATGGATGTCATTGCTGCCGTAGTGATTGGAGGCTTCAGCATGAGCGGAGGTGAAGGGAAAATCTGGAGCGTTATGGTAGGCGCAGCAATTATGGGGGTTCTGAAAAACGCCTTTGTATTATTGGGGCTGCCCTCATACTGGCAGACCGCGAGCATTGGGATCGTAATTATTATTGCGGTGTCAATTGATCCGGTAAAAGCATTTTTTAAACAAAGGAAAATCAACAAAGGAAATTAAAGGGAGGAAGTTTTTATGAAGAAAAGAATGTTAGGATTCATTTTGAGTGCAGCTATGGTAATCTGCCTGTGTGCGGGATGCGGAGCAGATAAGGCGGCAGAGGGAAAGGACACTAAAACAGAGAAAACGGAAGAGACAAAGGAAGAGGCAAAGAAGGACGATGCAGAGGAAGAGGCAGGGGATGACAATATTCTGGACGATGTTGTTGTCGATACTTCCAGAATCACAGTAAAACCGGTGGAAAATACTTCCGGGGATGAGATAAAAATCGCAGCATTATGTGTTCCCTACGGGCCATTCTGGCTGGAGGTAGTAAACGGCATGGAATCTGCAAAGAAATTACTTGCCGATTACAATTGTACGGTAGATCTGATACCCCTGGAATCTCTGGACGGCCAATTGTTCTATGATGCGATCCAGACCTGCATTGTAAAGGAATACGATGTTATCAGTACATTTGGCGTGTCTGATTCGATCTGTCCGATCGTGGATGAGGCAACGGATGCCGGCATCGCAGTCTATTTCTATAATTCCGATACGGCTCAGGAATGTTCAAGGGTAGCCTTTGTGGGACAGGACTTATACGCAGCGGGACAGAAAGCGGCGGATCTGATGGCTGATATTCTCGGTGGAAAAGGTACCGTGGGTATTATAACGGGACTTTTTAGTGTTAACGCCCATGAACTGCGCAGAACGGGAAGCGAAGACCAGTTTAAAGAAAAATATCCGGACATCAAATTACTGGAAACAGTAGAATGCAGCGATAATGACCAGGTAGCCTATAATGTGGCAACAGATCTTCTGACAGGAAACCCGGATCTGAGCGGTATTATCTGTACTGCAAACGGCCAGATCGGAACAGCCCAGGCAATCGAGGATCTGGGGCTGGAAGGGAAAGTAAAAATTGTCTGCTATGACTATATGGATGAAGTCATTGAATTCCTCAGAAAAGGTACAATCAATGCGACGATCAGCCAGGGTCCGTTTGACCAGGGAGCAAACCCGATTGTTTATGGCTACAATCAGGTAATTACAGGGAAACCGGAAGTGGCAGGAAATGTTTTCACTGCTTTAGATGTAATTACACCAGAGAACGTAAACGAATATTTTCCGGAGTAAATAATATGGCAGGTGATAAGAATACTGAAAAGCTGGAGGAGTACAATGGAGCAGAAAGCAATCTATAAAATTCAGAATATCTGCAAGTACTTTCCTGGTGTCAAGGCGTTGGATGACGTCAGTTTTGATATTATGGAGGGGGAGATCCATGCTATAGTTGGAGAAAATGGGGCGGGCAAGTCTACACTGATGAATATCATGTCAGGAGTATACCAGCCTTCATCGGGCAGCCTGATATTTGAGGGGGAAGGCTTGGAACTGAAAAGTGTAAGCCACGCGCAGGACATAGGGATATCCATGATCCATCAGGAACTTTCACTGTCGCCGGCACTGGATATTGCCGAAAATATATTTGCAGGCAGGCTTCCCAAAGGCAAGGCCGGTTTCCTGAACATCCGGAAGCTGTATACCGAGACCGAAGGGGCGCTGAGAGAAGTCGGGCTGGATTATTTGAATGCCCGTACCCTTATCAGGGATATTAGTACATCCCAGCAACAGTTGGTGGAGATTGCAAAAGCGCTGGCACTGAAATCGAAATTGATTATAATGGATGAGCCCACGAGTTCTCTCACGGCCAGTGAGGCAGATTTTCTGGAAAAAATCATACGCGGGCTGAAAAAATCGGGGGTGACAATTCTCTATATTTCACACAAACTCGATGAAATCATGAGGCTGGCTGATAAAATAACTGTACTCAGGGACGGACGCCATATCATTACAGATGACAAAAGCAGCATGACGATTGAAAAGATGATCTCATATATGGTAGGCCGGGAATACAGCCAGATAACAGTGCGGGACAGCTTTATTCAGGATTATGAGAGCCGCAGAGTGATTCTGGATGTAGAGGATCTGTGCGTGGGAAATAAAGTGAAAAATGTCAGCTTCAAGCTCTATGAGGGAGAAATACTGGGGATAACCGGGCTTGTGGGAGCCGGCAGAAGCGAAGTTCTGCAGGCGGTATATGGGGCTGACACAAGACGGAGCGGAACCATAACAATTCAGGGAAAGAAATGTCCTCTGCACAAAACAGGTGAAGCCATCGAACAGGGAATGGGGCTGGTGCCTGAGGGGAGAAAGACCCAGGGACTGTTTTTGAAGCTGAGTGTTCAGGATAACGCAGCGGTAATGTACCTCAGGAAACTAAGGTCAAAGACGGGGCTCCTGAATATAAGGAGATGCAAAAGCCTTACGGAGCAGTATATTAAGAAGCTGAATATCAAAACTCCTTCGCAGGGACAGATCATTGAAAACTTAAGCGGCGGCAATCAGCAGAAGGTTGTGATTGCAAGATGCCTGATGAATAATCCTAAAATACTTTTTATGGATGAACCTACCCAGGGAATCGATATAGGCGCTAAGGAAGAGATCTATCAGATTATGAATGAGCTTGTAAAAGAGGGAGTCAGTATTGTAATGGTGTCATCCGAAATGCAGGAAACCATCTCACTCTGCGACAGAGTTATTGTAATGTATGAGGGGCAGATTACTGGTGAGCTTCTGCATAAGGATGTCAGCGACGAAAAAATTCTTGCCCTGGCATCTGATAAAAAGGTATACCCAAAGGGCACCACGTAATTCATGCCCTTGCGGGCGGGTCTGCAGCACAGCTGCAGAAAAAGGTATACCCAAAGGGCATCCCGTAACTCATGCCCTTCGGGCGGATCTGCAGCTAAGCTGCAGAATAAGGTATAGGAGGTTACTATGAAGGCAGCAGTTATGAAGAAAGTAAAAGAGGTAGTAATTGAAGAGCGGGATATCCCCGAAATCGGGGATAACGAGGTCCTGATTAAAGTGAAGCACTGCGGAGTCTGCGGTTCTGATATCCATTATTATGAACATGGACGGATAGGCGATTTTGTTGTAAACCAGCCGATGGTATTGGGGCATGAGTGTGCGGGAGAAATCTGTAAAGTCGGAGACTCGGTAAAGAATCTTAAAATAGGAGATATTGTGGCAGTGGAGCCGGGATATACATGCGGAAAGTGTGAATACTGCAAAAGCGGTAAATATAATCTGTGCCCTGATGTCGTATTTCTGGCAACTCCTCCCTATGACGGGGCCTTTACAGAATATCTGAAATATCCGGCAGATATGGTTTTTAAGCTTCCGGAGGGCATGGATACAGTAGAGGGCGCGCTGATTGAGCCGTTTTGTGTGGGAATGCATGCAGCGATGCAGGCGGAAGCCAGAGTGGGGCAGACCGCGGTGATTCTGGGAGCAGGCTGCATTGGACTGTGTACGCTGATGGCCTTGTCTACAATGGGCGTGAAACGGGTTTACATGGCGGATATTATTCAGAGCCGTCTTGATATGGCGATGGAATTAGGAGCCGTTAAGGCAATCCGGGCAGATAAAGAGGACGTTGTACAGGAAATCATGGAGGCGACCACAGGCCGAGGCGTCGACCTGGTTTTTGAAACAGCGGGAAGCCAGCAGACCGCGCAGCAGACAGCTGAACTGGCGGCAAGGGGCGGCACTATAGTGATGGTGGGGATGGCAGCAGATCCGGTCTTCCAATATGACTTTGGGAAAATCATGAACAAAGAAGTAAAGCTGCATACTGTATTCCGCTATCGGAATCTGTATGAAGCTGCGATACATACGGTAGCCGACTGCCATCTGCCGATCAAAAAGATTGTAACAAATATGTATGCATTCGAGCAGACAGGACAGGCGCTGGAAGACAGTATCAGTCACAAATCAGAGATGGTAAAATCTGTAATAGAATTTCCATAAGAGAAGGCCGCCGGATCTCCTGCGGCCTTTAACTTAGAGGAAAGCTTCCTAAATCAGCCTCCTAAGCTGCTGATGTTCACACCCTGCGGGCACGCACAGTAACCCGGAGTTAACGAATGACTGGTTCTGCCATGGAATAGGGATTGTATTGAATAAAAAAATATGTTAAAATTAATACATTACTAAAATACTTTTATAAAACAGGAGAATGATATGACGGAAAACATGCTGAATAATATGGATGTAAAGCGCAATAACAGAAGCAGGGTTTATCACCTCCTTTATGAGCACGGTCCGGAATCACTAAAGAATATTGCAGGGATTTTAGACATGAGTATGCCGACACTTTTACAGAATGTAAAAGAACTGAAGGCAGAGAATCTGATCATGGAGTTCGGAGTAAAAGAATCTACAGGAGGGCGCAGGCCAAAAGTTATCGGATGTAATTTTAATGCTAAAATTTCGGTTGGCCTGGATATAACGAGGAATCATGTGGTTTTTATGCTGATCGACCTGAAAGGCAATATCCTTCAATACAGCAGAATCCGTTATACCTTTAAGAATGACAAAGAATACTTTGACAACCTGGTTTTAAAACTGGAAGATTTTTTAGATAACTGCAATGCCTCCCGTGATATGATCCTGGGTGTCGGAATCTCGCTGCCAGGTATTATCGATGCTGACTCACGGTATATGCTGGGAGGAAAGGTGCTTGACTTTGACGGCGGAAATCTCGAAGAATTCCGGAGCCGGATACCTTATCCGTGCCTGTTCAGCAATGATGCCAATGCCGGCGGATTTGCAGAGCTCTGGCGGGCAGGGAACCTGGAAAATGTGATTTACCTTTCCCTGAGCAACACGGTAGGAGGCGCGATTTTGATCAATGGGCAGAATTACTATGGAGAGACCCAAAAAGGCGGAGAATTCGGACATCTCATCATCCAGCCGGGAGGGCGGGAATGTTACTGCGGGCGCAGAGGATGCGTGAACGCATACTGTTCTGCCAATAATCTGCGTTTGGACGGGGAGACTCTGGAAGATTTTTTTGAAATGCTCTCAAAGGGCGGAGAGGTTCAGAAAAAGGTGTGGATTGAATACAGGGAGTATCTGGTGCTCGCGATTTTAAATCTCAGGACTTCCTTTGACTGTGATATCATCCTGGGCGGCTATGTGGGAAGCTTTCTGCGGGATTATGTGGATGAAATCGCGCAGGAGGTACAAAAAAACAGCCTGTTCGGCGAAGATGTAAATTTTATCAAAACATGCCACTATCAATATGAGTCCGCGGCAGTGGGGGCCGCACTGATGCATGTAAAAGAATTTTTGTCGGGGATATAGAGAGGGGAAAGTATGGCCTCAAATGTGCAGGCTGGAAGGGAATTTGGAAAATGCAAAGAATAGAAGACTGCATATAAACATGAAGGAAGGGGTCCGCTTCTGCAGAATCCTTCCTTCATACTATCTGGTAAAATTCTTTTAAACTTATTATGTACGTGGATGTGGCTCCTTTAACCTGACGGCTGTTTATCTTTGGTTATCGCGTATTTCCTGCTCTTTTGCAAGCTGCTTGCCGCATGCTGTTGTACATAGTCCTCCTTTACACGTGCAGCGCAGTTCTCCGGGCAGCTGCTTTCCGACACGAAACATGGTTTCGGCGGCCTGATCCAGCGGGATTAAGGGGTTAAAGCCTCCCATGACCAGGTTTGCGCTCACAACAGCATTGGCTGCGGACAATGCATTCCTGTTGATACACGGGATTTGGACTAAGCCTGCTACGGGATCGCAGATTGTGCCTAATATGGGAGGTTGCTGGTTATGTGGATATCCCGGTCTTCATGTCAAGCCTTTTGCAGGTTCCGATGATACAGCAGACGATTGGTAAGAACAGAAGCGTGGGAATTGTTGCTGCTATGGGCAAATTCCTGACAGAGACACACCTGAAAAATGTAGGCATTGCTCCGGACAGTAATTATTTTATTGCCGGCGCACAGGGAATATGGCTGCACCGAATTTGATAATCTCTGGAATGCACAGGTGCGTAAGGAGGTTCCGGAGGCGTATTACTCAAAAGCAGAGAAGCAGATGATTGAGATGTGCAGGGATCTGGCGGATAAACATCCAGAAATGGGAGCAATTATGCTGGAATGTACGGGTATGCAGCCTTTTGCCAGAGGAATTCAGCGGGAGCTGGACCTGCCGGTATATAGCTGGGGGACACTGCTTGATTATGCTTACTCTGTTGTAAACCATAGAGATTACTATGGGCATGTCTAAGAACACTTCAGGTCAAAAAGAAAGGGATATGTAGAGAAGCAGATGGTGTTAACTGATGCAGAAGCAACCATGCTGCATTTGTAAAATGGCTCAGGGGCAAAGCCCCCGGAGCCATTTTATATACTGATTAAATAAATAATTCGTTTTTCTTCGGTACTTCCAACATTTTTTGCATCTTTTGAACGAGCCCGTTTACCATATCAGGGTTAACCTGCCTTGCATTCTCGGGACAGACCTGGATACACCGCATACAGGAGAAACACTTTTCCGGATCCGTAGTATACGGAGCTTCCGATGAGATGGCCTCTGCCGGACAGGCTTTTACACATATGCCGCAATTACTGCATGCTTTGGTAGTGAAAGGTTTCATCGGCGAACCATTGAATACTTTATAAGGACGGTTTCCCGGTACCTGAATCTCTTCTCCGCCTTTTGGACCGGCTAATTTTTCGGAAAGCTCTTTTGAAAACTCTTCTAATTCTGTTATGTCCTGTTCATCGGGCCTGCCCGCAGCAAACTGGCGCATAATGGAATGTTCCGCGATTGCAGCAACGGCTCCAATGCATCGAAAACCGCAGTCCTTTAAGGTATCGTATAATTCGATAAGCGTATCCTCATAGGCTCTGTTGCCATATACAGCCGCTAGTACCGCCCTTGCTTGATTGCCTTCCAGCTTTTTGATCCGTTCAATCGCAAACGCCGGCACTCTTCCCCCAAAAGCAGGAGCTCCAATAATACACACGTCCTGCTCCGTAAATACAGGCAGCGTGCTGCCGTCATCTGCCTTGCATAACTCGATTTCCCTGTAGCCCTCGAAGGCGCTGGCTAATGCGTTTGTAACCTTTTTGGTTCCCTGTGTGGGGCTGAAGTAAATAGAATATGTACTCATAACAGTATCCTTTCCTTTCTAATCTTTCTGCATAGTTACAAAATCCTTTTTAATAGTATTCTTGTTTCACGTTGTGGTATGTTAACTATTATAAACCTTTCCAATAATCAAAACAACATTGATATGGAACTTCCATATATAAAATCCGAAAAACATCCCGCCCGACATTAAAAATTTTTGCGGCAGCAACCCATAGAAAAACTGCATCCGAAGCACCCCGCTGAAGATTATGGAAAATCTTAAATTGCGAAATATGACATTATATAGTATAATGTCTGAACAGATACTATTCCAGGAGGGAATTAAGATTATGAATTTGTACTTAAGACGAAGGTTACATAAGGGACTTGCAATTGCATGCACACTTGCAGTGGTATGTCCTCTGATCCCTGTCCGGGCAGAAGATTCCGCATCCTTAAGCCAGAAGACCGCTGAGCTGCAGACAGAGCTGGAGGGGATCAACCAGGAGATGCTGTCGATCAGCGATGAGATTCAGTCCATCGAGATGCAGTCAGCCATTATGTCAGGCGAGATCCTCCGTACGGAAGAAGCTCTTTCTAGTGCGAAAGCCAACGAGGAACAGCAGTACGAGGATATGAAAGCGCGCATTAAGTATTTATATGAGACAGGCAATGCGTCCTTGTTAGAATTACTTTTCTCAGCAGAGAGTATGACCGATTTCCTGAACAAAGCGGAATTTATCCAGAATATCAGTGATTATGACAGAGAGATGCTGGAATCCTTAAGCGCAGTCAGGGAAGACATTGCCACAAAGCAGGAGACACTGCAGAACCAGCAGAAAGCATTGGGTGATCTCCAGGGCAGGCTGACAGCCCAGCAGGATGAGTTGAGGATAAAAGCGGAGGCTACGTCAACGGATCTGGAGGCGTATACTGCAAGGCTTCAGCAGGTACGCGCCCAGGAGACGGCGGCACTGGGGTACCCGAGCGGTACGGACGGATCAACCGTGCGTGCAGAGGCGCTTCAGGTATCTGAGGAGGAGGAACGGTTGCTGGCGGCGATTATCGAGTGTGAAGCGTATCAGGATTACAATTCATTGCTGGCGGTTGCCACGGTGATTCTGAACCGGGTGAATGATCCCCGCTTCCCCAATAGTATTACAGAAGTAGTCTATGCATCCAATCAGTTTGAACCGGTAACTAAGGGGAGCCTGGATGCGGCCCTGGATAGAGGTCCGAGGGCGCTTTCCTGTCAGGTGGCAAAAGAAGCGCTGAGCGGAGTCAGGCTGGCAGCGGTGGCGGATTGTTATTATTTCCTCTATGCCGGATCAACGGACAGGCCCGGGGTGAATATCGGCAATAACTTATTCTTCCGGAGCTGGTAATATAACTGAATATAGAAAAGAGATGCCTCAGAGCCATCAAGAAGACTTTGAGGTATTTTTATGCTCAAAATATCAACGTGGATATCTGGGGGATGCAGATATTATTCTGCAGGAAGACGTCTTAATGGATATCTGCTGGTTACAACATATATGAAACTGAAAAAGGCTGTATAAAGTAAAAAACATGTCCGGATTTATCAAGACAGATTCCTTGCAGACACAGTATGATTATGAAGTAAAGGATATAGCATAGTATGGATGAAATTAAGGCAGTAAGACACATGCAGGATTATATAAAGGAACATTTTCAGGAGGAGGACTTTACCGCGGAAAAGGTATGCAGGGCAGCCGGATATTCCAGGCGCCATGCCGACCGTATTTTCAAGCATCAGACTGGCAGGACGCTGCAGGAGTATGTGAATGCGGTATGCCTGACCGAGAGCGCCAACGAACTGGCAGGCACAGGCAACAGTGTGCTTCAGGTTGCGCTGAACAGCCATTTCTCTTCACATGAAGGGTTTACCCGTTCTTTCAGCAGGCGTTTTCACGTAACCCCCTCTGAATACAGGGAAAAGTTGCTCCCTATTCCTCTGTTTGTTCAGTACCCGGTTAACCATTACTATGCATTACTGAAATATAAGGAGGAAACAAATATGAGCAAAGATCTGAGTCTGTGTATGATAACTGCGAAAGAAAGGCCCCAAAGGAAATTGATCTGGCTTCCCTCCCGAAGCGCAGAAGACTATTTCTCTTACTGTGAAGAAATGGGATGTGAGTGGGAAGGGCTGTTGAACAGCATCGATGAGAAATTCGATACAGCCGCCCTGATGGAACTGCCCAATTTTCTGGCAGAGGAAGGTTTTTCAAAAATGGCGGCAGGAATAGAAGTTCCCCTGGACTTTGACAAGCCACTGCCTGCGGAGTACAGAACCGCAGAACTGGAGCCATGTGTTATGCTGTATTTCCAGACCGAACCATACGAGGATGAGGAAGACTTCTGCGCGGCAATCGAGAGTGCATATGCGGCGGTGGGAAGATATAATCCTGAAGTATACGGCTACAGGATGGCCTATGATAAAGCGCCCAGCTTTAATTTTGGAGCTGATACAGGTATGGGGGCAAAACTTTCCGTCCCCGCAGTAAAAATCTGAGGATGCTGCTGCGGATATCGGAGTCAAAAGGAAAGCCGGCATTGCAAGCGGGAGCGTGCCGGAAGGGGAACAGCAGCTAGTTCCCTTTCCGGCCGCTTTTTCTCTGATTTTAATCTTGACATTTTTGGTCCAGTATGGTAGTCTAGCACTATAGAAAAGAGGTGTTGCGATGCTTATCACAAAGGAAGCTGATTATGCGATTCGTATTATGCGTTCTCTGAAGGATAAGGAGAAGCATACAGTAAAGGATATATGCCAGGCCGAGGAAGTGCCGGAGTCATTTGCATACAAGATTATCGGCAAGCTGCAGAGGGCCGGATATATTATCGTGGAGCGGGGCGTGGCCGGAGGGTGCCGGCTGGCGGTAGAATTGAAAGCCCTTACGCTCTATGATGTGGTGACCGCAGTGGATGAGGAACCTATGATTACGCCGTGTATGAGCCAGTCATGCAGCAGGAACGAAGGCGGAGATGCCTGCAGAGTACATGCGGAACTGAAAAAAGTGCAGAAAGTACTCGTTGATGCACTCAAATCCACCACATTGTATGATTTGTTCTGATCCATCATATAACGAAGAGTCTTTAGATGTACTCTGAAAAATATTCCTTTCAGGAGGAAAGGGATTTTTTTATAAAACTAAATTAGACTAAAATAGTCATGTATTAAGGAGGAAAAGATTATGAATCAATGTTATGGATGCAATACCTGCAAAAGCGCTGATAAGCCGCTGGAGGACTTTATTGCAAAACTGCCCGTGGAGACATCCCATCACAGAGTGGATGCACAGAGTACAAAGTGTGGATTCGGACTGCAGGGTGTGTGCTGCCGTCTGTGCGCGAACGGCCCCTGCCGTATTACACCCAAAGCGCCTCGCGGGATTTGTGGAGCGACCGCAGATACGATCGTGACGAGAAATCTTTTGAGGGCTGTAGCTTCCGGTTCCGGATGCTATATCCATGTAGTGGAGAATACAGCTCTGAACGTAAAGAATGTGGCAAAGAGCAAAGGCGAAATCAAAGGTGTTGAGACACTGGACCGTCTGGCTTCCCTTTTCGGTATTGAGGAGACAGACTTACATAAAAAGGCAGAAGCGGTCGCAGATGCAGTTCTGAGAGATTTATACCTGCCGGAGTATGAAAAGATGCAGCTTACAGAGAAGATGGCATATAAACCACGCTTTGAGAAATGGAAAGAGCTGGGGATTCTTCCGGGAGGCGCAAAGTCCGAAGTGTTCCATGGAGTCGTAAAATGTTCAACCAACTTGAATTCCGACCCGGTCAATATGCTGCTTGATTGTCTCAAGCTGGGGATTTCCACAGGAATGTACGGGCTTGTGCTTACGAATTTACTCAACGATATTGTGCTCGGAGAACCGGAAATCCGTTTTGCACCTGTAGGGCTTAGAGTCATTGACCCGGATTATATCAATATCATGATCACCGGACATCAGCACTCCATGTTTACCTTCCTGCAGAACAGGCTGACCGATGAGGATGTGATTGCAAAAGCAAAAAAAGCAGGTGCAAAAGGATTTAAGCTGGTTGGATGTACCTGCGTGGGGCAGGATCTGCAGCTGAGGGGCGCACACTATACGGAGATTTTTGACGGCCATGCCGGCAATAACTTCACAAGTGAAGCCATTCTGGCAACCGGAGGAATTGATGCCGTTATCTCAGAGTTTAACTGTACTCTGCCGGGAATCGAGCCGATCTGTGATGAACTGCAGATTAAGCAGATCTGCATTGATAATGTAGCGAAAAAAGCCAATGCGGAGTTAAAAGAATTTGATTTTGAGAACCGTCCGGCTGTAACGGAAGAAATTATTGACGAAGTAATCGAGGCTTACAGTGCACGCAGAGGCAACGTGTCTATGAATCTGATGGAAGATCACGGTTACGAGAACACACTGACCGGTGTCAGCGAAGTCTCCCTGAAAAAATTCCTCGGCGGAAGCTGGAAACCATTGATCGACCTGATCGTATCAGGCGATATCAAGGGAGTTGCAGGAGTAGTCGGATGTTCAAACCTGACTGCAGGAGGTCATGACGTACTTACTGTCGACCTGGTAAAAGAATTGATTTCAAGAGATATTATTGTACTGACCGCAGGATGTTCTTCAGGCGGTATCGAAAATTGCGGGCTGATGACACCGGAAGCAGCCAAATATGCAGGCCCGAAACTGCGCGCAGTCTGTGAATCACTGGGAATTCCGCCGGTGCTGAACTTTGGACCGTGTCTGGCAATCGGGCGCCTGGAAATCGTGGCAACCGAGCTGGCAGAGGCACTGGGAGTCGACCTTCCTCAGCTTCCGCTTGTACTTTCCGCGGCACAGTGGCTGGAAGAACAGGCGTTGGCAGACGGATGCTACGGCCTGGCGCTGGGACTGCCGCTTCATCTGGGACTGCCGCCGTTTGTTACCGGAAGTCCGGTAGCGGTTCAGGTACTGACAGAAGATATGAAGACTCTGACCGGAGGACAGGTCATCATCAACGGAGATGCAAGAGAATCCGCAGACATTTTAGAAAAGATTGTACTGGAAAAACGCCAGGGACTGAATATTTGAGAGAGGAGCCTTAGTTTATGAAGCGTATCATGATTGAGTATGAAAAATGCGATGGATGTAAAAACTGCTCCGTAGCCTGTATGCAGGCTCACAGAGAGGGCGAGGGTACAGTCTATGACTTGGATCTGACAGACCCGGTAAATGAGTCCAGAAACTTTATATTAAAGGATTCCAAAGGAAGATATAAACCGCTGTTCTGCCGTCACTGTGACGACCCGGAGTGCGTCAAATCCTGTATGAGTGGTGCGCTCAGAAAAGATCCCGAAAGCGGTCACGTGTTCTATGACGAGGACCGCTGCGGTTCCTGTTTTATGTGTGTGATGAACTGTCCTTTTGGAGTACTGAAGCCTGACAGTGTTACGAACAGTAAAGTCATCAAGTGCGATTTCTGTGTAAATGCAGGGGGCGAGCCATCCTGTGTGGCGGCCTGTCCAACGAAGGCGATTTATGTGGAGGAGGTATAGCGGATGAAGTATGTAATTATCGGCGCCGGAGTTGCAGGCGTAGAAGCTGCAAAGGTCATAAGAGCGCAGGAAGAATCAGCGGAGATTGTCATGATTTCTGCGGACACACAGATTCATTCCCGCTGTATGCTGCATAAATATATTGCCGGGGAGAGGGACGAGAAGGGCCTGGATTTTACAGAGGAAGACTTCTTTGGCAGATATAACATCCGTTGGATGAGCGGCGTCAGGCTGTCCAAAGTCTGTCCGGATCAAAAGGAAGCCGTTCTGGATAACGGAGAAACCGTCCGTTACGATAAACTTCTGCTTGCAACGGGGGCGAACAGCCTGATTCCTCCTGTTGGGGAACTCAGGAAAGCGTCCAATGTATTCGGGCTTAGAGATCTGCCGGATGCCCAAGCAATTGTCAGGGAAGCAGGGCAGGCACAGGAAATCCTGATTATCGGCTCCGGGCTGGTAGGCCTGGATGCGGCATACGGACTTCTGGAGTTGGGAAAGAAAGTGACCATCGTAGAGATGGCGCCTCAGATCCTGCCGGTTCAGCTCGATGAACACGGAGCAGCAGCCTATCAGGAATTATTTGAAAAGGCAGGGGTACGTTTTTTCCTTGGAAGAAAGGCGGATCAGGCGGTATGTGAAGCCGATGGCAGGATTCATAAGGTGATCCTCGATAACGGTGAAGAAGTGGCCTGCGACATGATCATTGCTGCGGCTGGTGTGCGTCCATGTACAGCATATCTGGAAGGCAGCGGCATTGCCTGTGAGCGGGGTATCGTGGTAGACAGCCATTTGCAGACCACTTCTGCGGATGTCTATGCGGCAGGAGACATGACTGGTCTTTCAGGAATCTGGCCAAATGCGGCGGACCAGGGGCGTATAGCCGGAAAAAATATGTGCGGCATTGAAACAGAATATACGGATACATATGCGGCTAAAAATACAATCAATTTCTTTGGGCTTGTCACACTCTGCATCGGGAAAATCCGTGCAGAAGAGGGCGACGACGTACAGGTCAGAGAAGACAGCGGGCATTATGACAGAGTGATTCTGCGGGATGGCAGAGTAGAGGGGATTCTCCTTCAGGGAGACATCTCCAACGCGGGAATCTGGCAGTATCTGATCAAGAATAAGGCAGATATCAGCGGAATAGAAAAAGATGTATTCCATATTAATTATGGGGATTTCTATCAGGTTGGAGAACGCGGAAAGTATCTTTGGGCAGGAATATAAGAGATAATGCTGATGGACGTGAGGAATCGTCCATCAGCATTCATTTTGCAGCATTCATTTATATATGATGCACCGCAGAAACCGTTTTTTAGGTGTTACGATCTCCGCGGCTTCCGGCAGTCCGCATGTGACCATGAATTCCCTGACCACATTCAGGACATGGCAGTAACATTGGGCAAGCTGCATAGAGAAATCCCTGCAGTTTCGGGCTTCCAGGGTTTCAAATGCTTTTAATCCCATCTGGTTTACAGGATTGGATAATTGATTTCCTTCGGGATAAAAGGAAAAATAATAGCCCCACTGGAGGATGCTCCGGACTTCCTGCATGATGATCCTATAGGGGCGCAGAGGCAGCAGCCTTATAATCTCATCCATGATAATGTCCAGGGGAATTGCGCCTGGCTCACGGAATCTGCTGCGCATACTGTCCTGCATAGAGGGCGTAATGTGCGAAAATGCCAGAGCTGCTGCAGATGGTGCGGAGAGGGCCATAAACTGCAGGCCGCTCAGGTAAAGCAGGGTATCTCTTTTGAACCTTCTGATCTTCATACATGCTTGGGTTGCCTCAGCGGTATCGAGCATGACACGGGTACCTTTGGGGGTGAATGTCTGTCCGAATCCAAGCTGGTTCAGGGTGGCAATGGCTTTGCGTATCGTGGAACGGGAGGTGCCGTACTGATCTGCAAGTACCTTTTCGGAGGGCAGAAAATCCCCGTCTTTGTATGTTCCCAGGCCGATTTTGTCAATTAGATCCCGAACAATCTGCATATAATAATGATCTCTGCCAAGTTCTGCGCACCAGGTGTAAATATCCTCACTGTGATCCGAAACCATCGGATATTCTCTGGAAAGCTGATCCAGATACTGGCTGACGGTCTCTGCCGACAATTGGTAGGAATAGGTAAAATGCCGGTAGATTCCTTCATGATTTCTGGCTTTTAAAGTTTCAATGTTCCAGAATTGTCTCCTGCAAGCCTCATATGCCGGGGTGGTCGGGAATTCTGCCCTGTGCTCCCAGAAGAAGGGTACCTGGGCATAGATTTCGAGACTTGTATACAGATCTCCGAACAGCAGGTTGTGCGAAGCTGCCAGCAGACCACGGAGATAGTCAGAATGGCTCTGCCATAATTCCCGCTTCTCATGACGTTCATGGATAAGCGGCCAGAAGCACTGCTCCAGTTTCTGTGGGCTGCATAGGCTGGCTGAAAAGGAAAAAAGCGGCGGCATCAGTATGGACATAGTTTGATAAACCGTGAGAATAGAGCTGCGCTGTCCCAGGACAGCATAGACGGGATTGTCTGTGCCGGTCTGCGGATGCCGGTATATAACAATGGACGGGCGCCTTTGCTCTGTATGGATAAGCCCCTCCTTCTTTAGGGCTTTGACCACATCTTTTGAGGTTCTCACTCCCACATTGTATATATCACAGAGCTGAGTTATGGAAGGAAGATGGGCTCCGTAAGGCAGGATACCTGTCAGTATCTGCTCCCTTAGGTTCTGGTATAAGTAATCAAATAACGTTCTTTTCTGTTCCATAGCCGGAACTCCTTTTTATTTTTTGCAATAGTATATCATAAATCATATTATTTCATAAAGACACTATCTGTATACGTACACAAATATTGGTTTGCATTGCAAAAAAACTCCATAGTAAAATGAATAACAAAGGTAAAAGTATATATTTTTGTAAACAGGAGTATTTGTCATGAAGAAAAAGTTGAAAGCTGTTACGAATGATCGGCGGCCGTTGAGGTTAAGAGGAGTCCAGATCGTTTTTATATCTGCGGTTGTTATTATTACATTACTTATTTCCATATGGAATGCAGCGGATCTAAGGAGTGTATTGAGCCGCAGCACAAAGCAGTATCTGTACGATGTTACTACACAGACTACAAGAGAAATTAGCAATACCATGAATCACAGGATGGAAGATCTGAAAGCAGTGGCAAATTCCGCCTCCAGGATGCAGGTGGACACCGACATTGTTGAATTGGCAGAATTTTTGAGAAGCAAGGTGGATATATTCGAATTTTCTTTTCTGTTTATTGTTGACAATGAGGGAAAACTGGTCTCCTCCAGTCTGACCCATAGTTTAAATAAAAAGGAATTGGATAGGCTCAGCAGTATTCCTGTTGTAAAGGAAGCCTTTGAAGGTAAGGTGGGGGCAAGTTACCTTGGAGGACAGGAGATCATCTATACTGCGCCGGTTACTATCAATAAAGAGATAAAGGAAGTAGTGGTAGGCATCAGGAATAAGGAAAAGATGCAGGAGATGATCGCAGCCAAAAGCTTTAGCGGAAACAGCCTTAGCTGCATTATCGACAGCGGAGGGAATGTAATTCTCTCTCCAACTGATGTGGAGACCTTTATGCAGCTGGATGATATTTTCAAAAATGACAGGGACTCAAAGGTTGTCGATGATATTTACGAGATGAAGGCCGATTTAAAGCGTGGTAAAAACGGGATTTTGGAGTTTACGTCCATCAAGCAGGAGGAGCTGTATCTGTCATACAATCCTTTGAACATAAACGATTGGTTTCTTCTCACGCTGATACCGGCAGATATCATATCAGAGGGGCTGGATCGGTATGTATTTCGTTCATTTCTGATCCTGGGGTTTGTCGCCGTTGCCTGTTTCGTGCTTTTGCTGAATGTTTACCGACTGTTTCATGAGAGCAGAAAGAGGCTGGAACGTTTTGCATTTATGGATGAAGTGACCGGCGGAATGAATCAGGCGGCCCTCCGATTGAAATTTCTCGAAATAGGGCCGGACATAGCGTTGTCTGACTACTACTTAGTGCAGCTTAACGTGAAGGGATTTAAACTGATTAACGAGCGTTATGGCAGTGAAGAGGCAGATGGGATACTCCGTTACATCTATCAGGTTCTAGATAGAAACATTGACAGGCATAAGAATGAGTTTGCAGCCAGAAGCGGATCCGATCACTTTACTCTCTGCCTGAAAGAGAGCAGGCGTGAAGATATACAAATGCGGCTTGATAAAATGTTTGCAGATATTCATGCATTTGAAGATACAGATATCCCGCGCTGCGAGCTGATTTTCCAGCAGGGGGCATGTATGTTAAACGATCAGTTACAGGATATTACGATTCTGCAGGACCGTGCCCGCCTGGCATATCAATATGCAGAGCCAGGGACGGAGAATGTCTGTGCTTTTTACAGCGGCGATATAGCAAAACAGGTGAAACAAGAGCAGGAACTGAACGATTTGTTTCAAGATTCCATTACAAACCATGATTTTCAGGTTTATCTTCAACCCAAAGCAGGGCTTGAAAGTGGCCGGATCGAGGGCGCAGAGGCGCTGGTGCGCTGGAACCACCCGAAGAAAGGCGTGATTTTTCCATCGGACTTTATCCCGCTGTTTGAAAAAAGCGGCAAGATCTGCCAACTGGATCTGTATATGTTTGAAGAAGTCTGTAAATTGCTGAAGCGATGGACCGAGGAGGGCAAGAATACGGTGCCGGTTTCAGTGAATCTTTCCAGGCTCCATTTTCAGGGCAGCCAATGTTTAGAGCCTTTTATTGAAATGGCAGATAAATATGGCATTGCACATGAGATGATCGAATTCGAACTCACGGAATCTATTTTCTTTGACGACGGACAAATCAGCAGGGTTAAAAATGTGATACGCCAGATGCATGAGCACGGATTCAGCTGCTCTCTGGATGATTTTGGTTCCGGATTCTCTTCGCTGGGGCTGTTGAAAGAATTTGATGTGGACGTGATCAAGCTGGACCGCCTGTTCTTCCTGGATATGTCCAGTGATAAGGCAAAGGCTGTGATTGCCTGCCTGCTCGAACTGGCCAAAAGGCTGCATGTGAAAACGGTGGCGGAGGGGATTGAAGAACCTGCGCAGCTGGAATATCTGCGCTCACTTCACTGCGATATGGTGCAGGGATACGTGATTTCCCGACCTTTGCCGGTGGAAGAATTTGAGAAATGGTCTCAACGGTATGGAAATTAAACTTTGTGAAATACTGATAAAAATAGCTAACTATAATTAGTGAAAATTAATAAAATAAAGCATATTAACCAAAAGCAATTGACAAATAGAAAATGGTGTGAGTATAATACAGTTACAACTTGAGAACGTTCTCAAGTTTTTAAATTCAGAGAAATGAGATCGTTCTCAAAAATGTGAGAGCAGAGGTGTAAGGATGGAACAGAACATTACGATAACAGATGTGGCGAAGCTGGCAGGCGTGTCCAGAGCGACGGCGGGGCGTGTAGTCGGCGGTTACGGCAACGTATCGGAAAAGAGCAGGGAAAAAGTTATGCAGGCTGTGGAAGCTTTAAACTACAGGCCCAATCTGGTAGCGCAGGGCCTTAGGGGCCAGAGCACAAAGACAATTGCCGTGATACTGGGCAGCATTAAAAATAATTACTGCAATAAATTGATCTATGCAGTTGAAAAAGAAGCACAAAAGCAGGGGTACAACGTCATTGTCTGTAACACTCATGAGAATGTGGCGCAGGAGATCGGGCATCTCCAGAATATGTATGGCAGACAGGTGGACGGTGTGATCTTGATGTCTACGGTGAAAAGAGAAGAGGAGATCCGGGAACAGTACAGAGAACTGTATCAGGGCAGCGTACCCGTTGTATTTGTGGACAGAAGAATCCGTGGACTGGATTCCAGGGTAATTCAGAGTAATAACGCGGAGGCATCCTATCAGGCGGCCAGGTATCTTCTGGAATTGGGGCACAGAAAGATCGGGGTACTCGCAACCGACGATTATTCTACTGTAAATGAAAGAATCAAAGGCTATAAAAGAGCACTGGAGGAGTACGGCGCCGAATACCGGGAGGATCTGGTGATGTTTGCCGCACACAATGATAAGGAAAAGATCCGGGAGAAGACGGCGGAGCTGCTGAACGGGGAAGGCCCCACCGCTCTTTACGTGCTGAATAACAGCCTGTGTATCGGTGTACTCATGGAATTGAAGAAAAGACAGATGCACATTCCCAAGGATATTTCGCTTCTCGTCTGGGACGATGAAGAATTAAATGAATTATTGGATATTACGACCGTGGTTCAGCCGATCGAAGCGATCGGAAAGGCAGCAGTGCAGGAGCTGATCGCGCAAAAAGAAAAAGCCCCCGGAGAGCAGGGGGAGAAACGAGAGGTACTGGAGGCCTCCATTGTATTTCGGAAATCCTGCAGAAAAGCCGACTAAACTGGTAGCAGCACCGGAGGGTGTTCTATAAATATCAATTCAAGGAGGGAACAAAATGGATTTAATTATGGGTATGAACAGTGGTTCGTCCTTTGATGGAATCGATGTGATTTTGGCAGAGATCGAGATGGACGGCGATGGTTTTCCCAAAGCGCCCCGCTTTATATGCGGAGGTTCCTACGACTGGCCCGAGGAGGTAACGCCGATCGTGAGGGATGCCTTTGAGAACCGCGTGGATATGGTGGGGATCAACAGGCTGAATTATATCTGCGGAGCAGTATTTGCTGAAAAAGCAGTACAGTTTATGGAAGAGAATCATATCAATCCGTTGGATATCAAAGTGCTGGGGCTGGACACACAGACCATATACCAGGAGCAGCCTGACCACGCGAAGATCGCGTCCATGTCTGAAGAAGAAAAGGGGGACTGGCTTCACAGATGGCTGGACGGACCGTATCCGGCCGGACTTCAGATGGGAGAGAGCTCTGTAATCGCAAACCTGACGAATATTGATACTGTGACGCATTTCCGCCCTGCAGATCATGTATGGGGAGGAGCGGCGGCTCCGTTGATGCCGTATCTGGATTACATTTTATTCCGGAATGAGGAGAAGCCGGTTATGACACTGAATATCGGCGGAATTGCTAATCTGCATGTGGCAGGTAAAGACAGAAGAGACATGTTTGGGTTTGACACTGGTCCGGGGAATGCAGTATCCAACTATCTGTGCAAGAAACTGACCGGGAAGGATTACGACAAAGACGGTGAGCTTGCTTCCAGAGGAAATATCAACGAAGAGCTGCTGGATTTCTTTATGCATCATCCGTTCTGGGACAGACCGGTGCCAAGATCAGGATGGGTAGGAGATTACAATGAACAGTACATAGACAGTGTTTTGGACAAATTCGGACATCTGCCGGCGGAAGATATTCTTGCAACGTCATGCGCATTTACAGGGGCGGCTGTTGCGAAAAGTATGATTGACAATATACCTGCGGAGATCATAGAGAAGACGGACAAACTGTATACAAGCGGCGGGGGAGTAAAGAATCCTCAGATTATGAAAGAGATACGGGAAAGAATTCCGGGAAATATCAAAGTGACGACCTCTGCTGAAATCGGCATCCCGCCGGAATATAAAGAAGCGATTAAGTTTGCGACCATCGCTTATTCAACTATCCACCGTATACCGGGAAATATTCCAGCAGCAGGTCATGCGTCACAGTACTCAATCCTTGGAAAGATTGCTCTGGCTCCCCGCAACATAGCAGGCGGCCCGCAGATCTAATTGAATACGATTTAAATATACCATGAAAACATATAAAATGCCAGTTATAATGGAGGGAATAGATTATGAAAAAAAGAATAGCAGCTCTGCTTTGCGCAGCAATGATGGCAGTCACACTGGCTGCATGTACAAGTGAAGGACCAGGAAAAGAAGCTTCTGAACCGGCGGCAGATTCCGGGCAGGCAAAAACAGAGGAAGGCAAGTCAGCGGAAGAAATTACACTTGGAGTCTCATTCGGACAGAATGTGCACCCCTTCTTCGTAGCGATGCAGAAGGGAATTGAGAAGGCATGTGAAGATTACAACGTGAAAAAGTGTAACGTCCTGTCAGCCGACAGTTCTCTGGAAACGCAGAATTCCCAGCTCGAGAACCTGGTGACTATGGGATGTGATGCAATCCTGCTGAACCCCTATGATTCGGAGGGCGTTGTCAATGCCGTAAGCGATGCCGTGAATGGAGGAGTCGGCGTATTTACAATGGATGTGGACTGTGAAGGTTCCCTTGCATTCGTTGCCTCCGATAATAGAGAAATCGGAAAAATGCTGGCAGAATACGTAATAGAAAAACTCGACGGTAAAGGGAAAATCGCTATCATCGATGGGATAACGGTCAGCTCATTGAAGGACAGGACCGAAGGTTTCATGGAAGTACTCAAAGAAAGCGGGATTGAAATTGTGGCAGAGCAGCAGACCGCGCATGCAAGAGATACGGCCCTGGCTTCCGCAGAGAATATTCTGCAGGCAAATCCGGACATCGATGCGTTTGTAGGGATTAATGAAAATTCAGGTATGGCAATCTTAAGCGCGGCAACCTCCGCAAATCTGAAAGACCTTCTGATCACCACCGTGGATGCAACATCCGAGAACATGGCGGCGATCCGGGACGGTAAAGTGGCAGTAGGCGTATCACAGGATCCATACCAGATGGGATACAAAGCGGTAGAGCAGGCGCTGGCATGGTGTGAAGGAAAAGACGTTGAGAAGTTTATTGAAGTTCCTGTTGAGTATATGGACAAAGATAATATCCAGGAATTCATCGACAGAGAAAAAGGATATGGCGTTGAGGTAGAATAAGTATTCATCTTGAAAGCCGCAAGTACGCCTTGGCGTACCTGAATTGGAACCATCTGCGTATGTGGATGGTTCCTATCATAAATGAAGAGGTGAAGATATGTCCGATGTAATAGTAAAAATGGAAGGAATATCGAAGGCATTTGCAGGAATTAAGGCGCTGGATCATGTACAGATCGAGCTGCGAAAAGGAGAAGTCCATGCACTCATGGGAGAAAATGGGGCAGGGAAATCTACTTTGATGAAAATTATGACAGGGGTATACTCAAAAGACGAAGGCAGCATGTATCTTTTGAACGAAGAAACCGGACAGATGGAAGAGGCAGAGATGAAATCACCGCTAATGGCACAGAAAGCAGGATTAAGCATGGTTTTTCAGGAACTGAACCTCTTGGAAAATATGAATATAGCAGAAAATATTTTTATCGGCAGAGAGCCGGTCGGAAAAAGCAGGCTGCTGGACAGGGACACACTGAATAAAAAGGCAAAGGCAGAACTTCAAAAGGTCAACCTGGACATAGATCCGGGCATCCCGGTATCCGAGCTGAGCTGCGGGCAGATGCAGTGCGTGGAGATTGCGAAGGCATTGTCCTTTCAGGCCAGAGTGGTGGTGTTTGACGAACCTACGGCCAGCCTGTCAGAAAAGGAATCTCAGGTGCTGTTCCAGATCATAGAGGAGCTGAGAAAACAGGGCGTGTGCATCGTATACATTTCCCACAGAATGGAAGAGGTGTTCCAGCTATCCGATCGTATTACCGTCTTCCGAAATGGTACATATATAGATACGGTAGAGACAAAACGGGTGACAGAGCCAGATCTGATTAAAATGATGATTGGGCATGAGTTAGATGGGAGCAAGGCATGTGGAAGTGAATTTGTGAATCGGGAGCATGTAATCATGGAAGTGAAGAACGTGCGGGTATATCCCAAAAGCAGTCCGGTTAGTTTTCAGCTCTATGAAAAGGAGATTCTGGGATTCTTTGGCCTAGTAGGCGCGGGGAGAACGGAATTGATGAGGAAGCTGTTTGGCATCGACCCCATTGGGGAAGGTGAAATATATATAAAAGGGAGAAAAGTCTGCGTCTCTTCTCCAAAGGATGCAATCGGCGCAGGAATCGGCCTTGTCCCCGAAGACAGAAAGGGGCTGGGCCTCATCCTGGGAATGAGTATCCGGGATAATATGCTCATCTCCAAGCTTGGACAGCTGAAAAGCTTCTGGCTGAATCGCCGGGGGCTTAAGCAGATCACGGGAAACTACATCAGCGATCTTGGCATATCCCTGAGAAACGAGGAGCAGGAGGTCAAAGAACTGAGCGGAGGCAACCAGCAGAAAGTGGTGATTGCAAAGTGGCTGGCCATGACGCCGGATATCCTGATTATGGATGAGCCTACAAGAGGAATTGACATCGGCGCAAAAAGTGAGATCTATGCATTGATGCGTAAGCTGACCCAGTCGGGAAAAAGCATTATTATGATTTCATCGGAAATCGCAGAAGTCATGCAGGTAAGCGACAGGATTATCGTCATGCATGAGGGCAGCATTTCCGGCGAAATTGCTGCGGAGGAAGTTTCAAAGAATAGCATAATGCAGGCTGCATTTGGCGGAGGTATGGAAAATGGATAAAACAAAAAAGATAAATCTCAGATCCTTCAGGGAACTGCTTTTAGTTGGCGTAGTAATCGTATTATGTATGATCTGGACGATCATGAACTCACAGTTTTTGTCCGCCAACAATATATCTAATATTCTGCGGCAGGCTTCCTATACGGCGATCGCGGCGGTGGGGATGACCATGGTCATCATCATAGGGGAGATAGACCTCTCAGCGGGTTCCCTCGTATGCGCCGCAGGCCTGGTAGGAGCCGTTGTCTGCAAGAATACGGACAATGTATTCTTTTCCGTGATTGCGGCAATTGCAGTTGGCGCGGTAATCGGAACTGTGAACGGAGTGCTCTGCGCGGTAGGAAAGCTGCCGGGATTCATCGCATCCCTTGCAAGTATGACCGTGCTGCGGGGTCTGGCCTATATTGTAACCGGCGGTAATTCCGTGGTATGGAGCAATGAAAGTTTTACGATGATAGGAACCGGATACATCGCTGGAATTCCAGTCCCTGTTATCATTATGGTAATTGTCATCATATTCGGCGTTATTCTGACATCGAAGACCCGTTTCGGACGCTACATCTACTCCGTGGGCGGAAACATGGAGGCAAGCCGCTGGTCAGGAATCGCAGTAGAAAAAGTAAAAATCCTCGTCTACATGATCATGGGAGTCCTGATCGCCATAGCTGGTCTGATCATCACCACCCGCCTCGGTTCCGGACAGCCCTCAGCCGGCCTGAACTTCGAGATGGACTGCATCACGGCAGCCGTAGTCGGGGGAACAAGCATGTCCGGCGGACGCGGAAAAGTCATGGGAACAATCGTGGGGGTACTCCTGCTTACCGTTCTTACAAATGGAATGACACTGGTGGGAATGAATACATATTGGCAGCAGGTGTTCAAAGGAGTCATAATCGTTATATCCGTACTTGCGGATACTCATAGCAAAAAGTAGGAATTTGGGGGCAGTAAGAGGGATGAAGGGTCGCCTGCCGGAAGGTGGATGCTCCGATGCTGTCCCGGGAGGCTGGGCGCATCAAGACGGTTACTCTAGCCTCGGTGGGGTTCCGGCGGGTGAGGCGGATGGGAACTGGGTGGGCGGGGATGAGAAGGCAGTGTCTGTTATTGCGAGAGGGACTGTTCAGGAGCAATCATTGTATCACCAGTACTGTTTCATACGATGCTCCCGTCTTAATTCCTCCCGGGATAGGGGATTTTGACTTCTGACTGGATGAGTCCAGCTGTGCGGAATTGGAACAGGCATCTCCTGGATGCGTCTTTTAGGGCATAAGCGCCGCTAATCAAAATCGGAACCGGCATGTGAACTTCCTTCAGGCCCACAAGGCCTGAAGGAAAGCAGACCCGCAGCGAGAATTCATCAGAATTCTCGTGAGTGTCTGCGGTGTTCACCATGCCGGCTCCGATTTTGATTAGCGGCGCTTATGCCCTAATTCCGTATCCAGGAGATGCCTGTTCCAATTCCACACAGCGTCCCCTCTGCCAAACTCCCCCCCTAATCAACCTTGATTACGCTGACGGGGCAGTTTTCTGCTGCTTCTTCTGCGGTATCTTCTGCTTCCGGGGTTATTTCGCTGTAGACTTCTGCCAGGCCATCATCTGCCATGCGGAATACTTCCGGGCAGGTAGCGGCACAGAGTCCGCATGATATACATCCTTCTCTGTCAATTTCTGCTTTCATGTAAATAAGGCTCCTTTCATTGTCAGTCTGCATGGCGCCCTCTGGAATTAATGGTGGGGTGGTCCAGCGGACGTGCATGAATATAGTATTGCCTTGTTATTGGAAGTAATACAGTGTTTGCAGGAAAATTATTACAGAGAAGTGCGGTTTTTGGATACCATCCGGTATGCGGAATTTTTTAACGTTTTTATGATAAATGGTAAGCGGATTCCACGGACAATAATTTCTTCTACAATACCCCTGGCGGACATATCATAATAAAATAATTCATCAAACATCCCCAAATCTTTGGACAGGCGTCCCCCTCTTCCACAAAAAGTTACTTACTTGAAAAGAAAAAGTTACTTCCCCTATGCTAGGATTATCTTACAAAAGGTTACTGCAAATGAAAAGTTCATATACAATGCGGGCCATAATTTATAGAGGAAGGGGTTACAAGAGGTGAAAAGAAAAACAAACAGAACTTTATATTATTTTCTCATACCGGCGCTTTTATTGTACGTGATTTTTTGGGTGCTGCCGGTTCTGATGTCATTTTTTTACGGCCTTACGGATTGGTCAGGAGTGGGGGATTACAATTTCGTGGGGCTTAAGAATTTTAAGTACTTATTAAAAGACGGAACGCTGATCAATACGTTGAAAAATACTGGGGTTTATACGGTTTTTACGGTAGTGTTCGGCAATGTCCTGGCGTTAACGCTGGCATTTATCCTGAACATGAAGATGCGCATGAAGGGGGCCTTCCGGACGGTGTTCTACATACCGGCGTTATTTAGTACGGTGGTTGTAGCTTTTATATGGAGTTATGTTTACGCACCATATTATGGAATGATTTACAATGTTTTTGATATCTTCGGAGCAGCGGAAGCTGCACCAAATCTGCTGGGAAGTACAAAGACGGCACTGATTGCCTGTGCATTTGTGGAACAGTGGAAGACCTCCGGAACCATGACCCTGATCTATCTGGCGGGACTTCAGAACCTTCCGGGCGAAGTAATTGAATCCTGTAAGATTGACGGCTGCAAATGGCATCAGGAAATGTTCCGTGTGAAGATTCCTATGCTGGCGAATACGATTGCTGTTAATGTGATGCTTGGGCTGATCAACGGATTTAAATCTTTCGACTATGTATTTACATTGACGGGAGGCGGACCGGGTTCCTCAACGAGCACTTTGATGTACAGTGTCTACAAACTGGCATTTGTGGAATATCAGTACGGCCTGGCGGAAGCGCTGGCGGCCTCGGCATTTATCCTGATTCTGGTAATATCGTGCGTGGTTCTGTTTTTCTTTAAGAAGAGGGAGGTGGAAGCATAATGAAAAAGTCCGTAAAAAAAGAAATTATATTCAGCATTATTATAGTAATCTTCTTTGCCGTCATGTTGTCCCCGCTTTTAATAGCACTGTCCGGATCTTTCCGTTCACCGGATAATGGAACCTCTTTTTTACAGCTGTTCAATGAGTTTTCTCTGGAGAGTTACAAAGAAGCCTTTGAGAAGATGCATTATTTCCGTTCCCTGAAGAACAGCGTGATTACGACCTTCAGCAGTGTGGCAATCCTGCTTGTAGTGGCGGCTCTGGCTGGATATGCATTGGCACGTCTTAAGACGAGAATGGGAGGTTTTTTGCAGATCTTCTTCCTTGCAGGGATGATGATTTCCGCGCAGATGTCGATTATACCGATTTATAATATCATGCGCTATTTTAAGATCAATAACAGCTACATAGCGCCGATCGTAATGTACGTCACCATTTCGATACCATTTTCCATCTTTGTTTATACTAATTTCGTGAAATCGGGTGTGCCTGTAGCCCTGGAGGAAGCTGCCAGAATCGATGGAGCAGGCAGACTGGGAACATTTTTTAAGATCGTAATACCTCTGACCAAACCGGTTTTGGCATCTATTATTATTACCCAGGGTGTGCCGATCTGGAATGACTTTTTCTTATCTATGCTGTTTTTATCCTCGTCCACGAAAAAGACGCTGCCTCTGGTTATGCTGTCTTTCCTCGGGGATATGCAGAAACCGACGCAGTGGACCATGCTGTTTGCCGCATGTTTCCTGAGCGCTCTTCCGATGCTGCTTGCCTACGCTTTCCTGCAAAAACAGTTTGTGGGTGGCCTGACGGTGGGCGCGGTGAAAGGGTAATACTGCGGCCTGGCAGAAGATGAGGCCTGCCAACAGAATGGCAGGAGGGGAGCGGAAACAGAGTTAGGGTATGGAAATAAAGTAAGGATATGGAAACATTGATGAGCAGTGCAGTGTTTTCCGCCGCGTGTACACATGCTACAATAGGGGCATGGTGAATTCCCGGAGGTATAAAAAATGAAAAAAAGTCTAAAAACAAAATTTACGCTGGGGCTGCTGTGTGTTTCTATCATACCCGTCCTGATCCTGTTTTATCTGCACATCAAGAGTTTTTATAAGTTCTACGATGAGAGGACAAGCATCATTGCATCCGGCGAGATGGAAAAGGCGGTTTATCAGATAGATTCCGCCTTTCAGGAGGTGGACGAGCTGGTTGCCTCTCTGATTCACAGCAGATACGATAACAAATACTGCATACAGTCTATTGCAGGCATGGAATATGCGGATACAGATATAACCGCTATGCAGAGGCTTACGAACTACAGGGAGTTTATCTATATTTGCAGCAACCTGATCTGTAATAATAAATATGTGGAAGGGGTATATCTGTTCACTGAGAGCGGATATACCTATTCTTATACAAAGACAAAAGAGTTCTATCTGGAGAAGGATTACCAGGAAAGCAGCTGGTACAGACAGATGTGTGATGAAAATCTTTATCAGCTTGTTACCTTTTGGGACTCCCCCAGTAAACGGGTGACAGAAAAAAATATACTGGAGGTCCGTCCGGTTGCAGATGAAAGAGGAAGGAAGACAGGATATATAGCCGTTGTCTGTAACAATAACATGATGGAAGAGATAGACAGTGATTCTGCGCTGGACAACGAAGCCGTGATTCTCGACGGCGGGGGTGGGTTTCTGTACAGAATTATGGGGGATATGGATTTGACTGCGGCGGAGAAGGAGCGGATCAGAAATGAAGACAAAGGGATTATTGGTATTAAAGACGGCGGTATCATTTTCCATACACTGAGTTTAAATAACTGGAAGATTGTTTCCAGATATGGTGTAGACGAGCTGAGTGAGTTGTATCAAAAAAATATTATGAATCTGGTGATGCTGCTCCTGATCTGTGTCGGTTTTATTATTGCTTCTGTTTTTGTAATTGGCAGGCATTTTATAGAACCAATCGTGAAATTATCGGCCATGATGCTGAAGGTACCGGACGAGGAGCCTGTTTTATCCCCGGCCTTGCAGAAAAGGGATGATGAGATTGGAATTCTTTATAACAAATTCCAGCTGATGGTCATTAAGATTAATGAGCTGATCCAGGAGCAGTATGTCAGCCAGATCAATCTGCTGCGTGAAAAACTAAACGGCCTGATGTCCCAGATTAATTCGCATTTTCTCTTTAATACACTGGAAAATATCAACTGCCTTGCGGATCTGGACGGGAACCGTAAGATTGCGATGATGTCAAAATCGCTGGGAGATATGCTGCATTACAGTATGGAATTCGAGAGGACAGAGGAGACCTTGGAGGCGGAGATGGAAAATATCCGGAAATACGTAGAGATCCAGGAGATCCGCTTTGATAATAAGATTCATGTTATAGAAGAAATACCGGATGAACTGCGGACATCCAGGGTATTGAAGTTTATGCTTCAGCCGCTGGTAGAGAACTCTATTGAACACGGTCTGATCGGTGAGGAGGATGTATGGTGGATCAGAATCCAGGCATGGGCAGAACAGAAGAAGCTTTGCATCCGTGTAGAAAATGCCGGCATGTATATTACACCGGAAGAACTGGAGGAAATCCGGGGCAACATTACCAGGGATAAAATCCGGGAGGCTGCGGAAGCTGAAGAGCTGAAGCGAAGGAGAAACAGTATCGGCCTTGTCAATATCCAACGGAGGATCAAGCTGGTGTATTCGGACAGATACGGACTGGAAATTTATAACAGGGAAAGCGGCGGCCTGGAAGTATTGATCCGCCTGCCGCTTCAAACGGAATAAGGTGGTGGTCTGATGTATTCTTATATAGTAATCGATGATGAAGTAATTATCCGTAAAGGGCTGATTAAGAAGATCAGCGACATAAAAGACAGCAATTACGAATGTGTGGGCGAGGCTGAAAACGGGCTGCGAGGTTTGGAACTGGTAAAAGAGAAGAACCCGGATATTATTATTACGGATATGAAAATGAACAAAATGGACGGGGTGCAGTTTCTCGAGACACTAAAAGACAGCAGGCTGAAACAGCCTGTGATTGTCATCAGCAGCTTTAAGGATTTTGAGTACATGCATAAGGCAATTGAATCCAGGGTGATCGGATATGTGCTGAAACCATTTTCATCGGAAGAGATCGGTAAACAGCTGGAAAAAGCCGTAAAGGAGATCGAGAGCCGCTGCCAGTTAGAAACAATCGAAGCAAAAATACAGTTGCTGGAGCAGGAGGACAAAAACCGGGCCCTCCAGGATTTAATTATGGGAAATCCGGACGGCCTGGCTTTGAATGAGGCGGATTACCCGGTATGTCTTTATGCCCGGCTGGTTTCTGTGAACCATAAAATCATAGGCGCCTACGAAACCTGTTTTTCCATTTGCCAGGAGCATGCACAGAGTATGCGGTGGGCGGTTATAAAAAATACGGTACAGAAATCTCAGTTTTTTATACTTTTATACACTGAAAAGGAGCGGGAGAGCTATCTGAGGCTGAAAACCAACCAGATTGTGAAGTCCCTTGCGGATAACTTCCAGGAAGAAGAAATGGTCTGTGTAATCAGCAGAACCACGAGAAGTATTCACAAATTAAATTCTCTCAGAAAAGACAATGACAAAGCGCTGCACACATTGCTTCCTGGTGTTAAGAGGAGAATTCTGAATTCCGGGGAACCGGTTGAGAGCAGGATGATTTATTCGGCGGAGTGTATGGACAGCTGGTTCGGCAGAATGAAGTACGATCCGGCAGAGGTGACGGCTGTGATGGACAGCTTTTTTGATAATATTGACATTACACAGTTTACAATGGGAGACGTGCGCAAGACATGCGGATACATGGTGAAAAAGGTGAATGAATATGCAGAAGAGCAGAGTATAGAAAAAGATGATATCATGAGATATTTTGACACCAGATATCTGTTTGATGAGAATCTGGACAGAATGAAACGGGAGAATGCAGGTTATATCACACTGATTTTCCAGTCTGTCGATGGGAGAGAAGAACGCGGGCAGGATTTATTCGAAATGATCGACAGTTACATTCACAAAAATTATAACAAAAAGATAACGCTGTCCATGATAGCGGAAAGTATCTATGCCAATCCGGCCATTTGCCGGAATATACTTAGGGAGAAGGGCATCAGCTTTAATGAATATCTTACAGAGATTAGAATTGAGCATGCAAAACTGCTACTTACGGATTCGGATGCCGGCATTGAATATATTTCCAGTGAGATCGGATACACGAATCCAAAGTATTTTTTTAAGGTATTTAAAAAGTCTGTGGGTGAGACTCCGCAGGAATACAGGAAGAACAGGAGGGGAAGCTCTTGATATTGGATGCACACTCCCATTTGGGGGAGGACGTAATATTCGACTGCAGGCATACGGAAGAAGACCTGCTGGAGAATAACCAGAAATACGGAATTGCGGGCGGAATCGTACAGCCTTTCATCGGCAGGCCATATATGGAGGTCACAAGGCAGTACCATGACAGAATAGGACAGTTATGCCGGAACAACAGGAATTATTGGGGGATGGCTTCGATAAATCCTCATTTCAGGCACGAAGAATATGCAAAAGAAGCCAGACGCTGTATAGAGAAATTGGGATTCATTGGCCTGAAGCTCACACCGGTCAGCCATGCAGTGAACCCGGAGTCCAGGGACGGGCTGTTTGTTTTTGAGACGGCCAGGAAACTGGGGGTGCCGGTTATGGTACACACAGGGTATGGAATTCCCTTTGCCGACCCGGAAAAATTAAGAAAAGCGGCCGGGTTATATCCGGATGTGAAAATGGTGATTGCCCATCTGGGCAGCAGTTTTTATGCGTCCCAGGCAATTCATCTGGCGCAGGAGTATGAGCAGGTCTACCTGGAACCAAGCGGCTGCGGGATTGGGGAGACCTACGAGGCGCTTCGCGCGCTGGATGGGAAAAAAGTGATGTTTTCCTCGGATTCCCCTCTTCAGATTCCGACCGAGCTTGCCAAGTACCGCACGATACTGGAGAGGCATCCGGAATGGGAGGAAGATATCTTCTGGCGGACTGCCTGCGGAGTATTTGGCATCCGGCCGGAGGGATGCACTGCACAGTAAAAAAGTTACTCAGATTCATCAAAAAAGTTACCGGTCCCGTGCTAGGATAAACTTAACAAAAGTTACCTGCAGATGTAACAGTTCAGACAAGCTTGAACTGTTACCTGCGGATAGCTGAATATAAAATGAAAGGGAGAAATCGAATGAGGAAAAAGCTAGTCAGTTGTTTATTAGTATTGAGTATGGTAGGAACGGCCTTCTTAACAGGCTGTTCAGGAAACGAAAAGAAAGAGGATGCGGGGGACAGTCAAGAGACCGAAAAGACAGAGCAGGCTTCTTCAGGCACAGATCCGGCATTCACCTACGACGGGGATGACGTAACCCTTAACTTTATGTTTATAACGGGCGGGGAAAACGAATTTTATAATAAGACACTTCCTGAGATGGTAAATAAGCAGTTCCCGAATATTGAAATTGAGGTGGAGGAGCTCCCGAGCGATAACTATAAATCTACAATCCAGATGAAGTTTGCAAGCGGCGAGGGCCCGGATATGTTTGAGTGGTGGCCGGATAAGCAGGCGGAACCTTTAGTAGAGGCGGGCTACTGCCTGGATCTGAGCGACTTAGAATGTATCGGGGATTTCAGGGAAGATATGGTGGAGTCCTTTACATTTGACGACAAGAATTACGCAGTCCCTTTGGGATCCAGTTTCCTGACAACCTGGTATAACCAGGAGCTTTTCAAAGAAGCAGGGATATCGGAGGTACCGATGAACTGGGAGGAATTTATTGCGTGCTGTGACGCATTAAAAGCGAAAGGTATCACGCCAATTGTTATGGGTGATAAGGATGCATATGTGATCCAGTTCGGCACATACATGATGGGGGCATCCTGCATTTACAATGAAAACCCTGACTTTGATGACCAGCTTTATACAGGAGAGACAAAGTTTACAGATGCCGGATGGGTTGAAACGATTGAAAAATACCAGTATTTGTATGACAAAGGATACGTGATGGCGGATACGCTGGGGCTGTCCCATGATCAGGCAAGACAGGCATTTATCGATGGCAGAGCGGCAATGACATTTGACGGAAGTTTTGGCTGGGAGGCGCTGATGGCAGATGGCGCGTCAGAATTTGATAGAGGTATATTTATGCTTCCATCTAACGAGAAGGACGAGGAGCTTGTATACAACCTGACTCCGGCAGAAGGAATCTTTGCTGGCGCCAACGAAGGCCATGAGGATGCGGTAAAGGCAGTGATGAGCTACTGGTTTACAGAAGGCACCCCTCTGTTCGAGGCATGGGCAGAGTCAAACGATAACATTCCTGTACACAATAGCCTCTCTGACGAACGTGAAATGATACAGGAATATATGACAAGATACGACGGTCTTTCCACCATTTACAATCTGAACAATGCATGGCCGAGCGGTGTCAGTGATGAACTAACAGCCAAATTCCAGGAAGTGATTGCAGGAGAGGCTGACGCGGCGGACGTTACCAAGGCTATGGAGTCCAAATTTGAGCAGGTAAAATAAAAGACTGGAATGGGCGTGTCATATTGCAGCAATGAATTCTCAAGCATGCTCTAATACGAGGAGGACGTCCCAAAAGATCTTGAGACGCCCTCCTTTATAAAATGGCGAGGTATGGAAATGCTTTATAGTAGATCAATTGAAGATACACTGGATCCGGAATTATTCGAAAATCCTCCTGCGCAGTACCGTGGGGCCCCTTTCTGGGCATGGAACTGCAGGCTGGATAAGGATGTTCTCCTTTCCCAGATCAGCCAGTTCGGAGAAATGGGAATGGGAGGCGCACATATTCACTGCCGGGTAGGGCTGGATACCCCCTATCTGGGAGAAGCGTTTTTTGATGCGGTATCGGCCTGCAAAGATAAGATGAAACAGGAAGGGCTTCTGTGCTGGCTGTACGATGAAGACCGCTGGCCTTCCGGTACGGCAGGGGGAATCGTTACAAGAGAAGAAAAGTACCGCATGCGTTTTCTTGTTTTCGAGCCTTACGAGATGGAGGAAGAGCAGCAGGACGGGTATATGGCTGCAGCAAAGGCGGTCAGGAGCCGAAAGCGGAAACTGCTGGGATATTACAGGATCACACTGGACTCCAAGGGAATGCTGGAATCTTATGAATGTGTGGAAGACTCTGCAGGCGGGGAAATCTGGTGTGCATGGCTGGAAGTTTCCGGAAATACCCCCTGGTTTAATAATCAGTCCTACGTAAATACGCTGGACAAGTCAGCCATCGACAGATTCCTGGAAGTTACCCATGAAGAATATTACCGGCGCTTCCAGGATGACTTTGGGACGGTGATACCGGCCATATTTACGGATGAACCGCAGACTGCACACAAAGAAAGACTGGAAGATCCCTTTCAGAAAAAAGCGGTCATCCTGCCTTTCACAGATGACTTTGAGGAAACATTTAAGAAAGAATACGGGATCTCCATATTGGCAGGTCTTCCGGAACTAATCTGGGAGAAAAAAAGTAATGGTTACTCTCAAATCCGGTATCTCTATCACCGTCATGTATGTGAACGGTTCTCGGAAGCGTTCGGGGATCGTGTGGGGGAATGGTGCCGGAATCATGGAATCGCGCTGACCGGACATATGATGAATGAATGGACTCTGCATTCACAGACCATGGCAGTGGGAGAGGCCATGCGCCCTATGATGAATTTCGGGATACCGGGAATCGATATGCTGTGCGACAGACGAGAACTTTCCACGGCAAAGCAGGCCCAGAGCGTAGCCCGGCAGATGGGGCGCAGGGGGGTGATGAGTGAGATCTACGGGGTGACCGGGTGGACTTTCGATTTCCGAAACCATAAACTGGCCGGAGACTGGCAGGCGGCGCTGGGGGTGACATTGAGAGTTCCCCATCTGACATGGGTTTCCATGGAAGGGGAGGCAAAGCGAGATTATCCGGCAAGTATTGGATATCAGTCTCCGTGGTACAAAGAATACCGCGAACTTGAGAATCATTTTGCAAGGTTAAATACGGCATTGACCAGGGGAAAAGCAAAGGTAAGAGTCGGCGTCATACACCCCATTGAGTCCTACTGGATCTACTGGGGATGCCAATCCCACAATGCGGATGTCCGCGAGACGCTCGACACACAATTTGAAAACCTTATATCGTGGCTGCTGTACGGACTGATAGATTTTGATTTTATTTCGGAGTCCATGCTGGAGGATCTTGACGGGCAGTTAAGAGATGCTGCTGAGGCAAAAGACGGTGAGCAGATTATAGAGACTGCAGATATTTACAGCCATACTTTCCATGGAGGCTGTCATGCAGCAAACTTTCAGGTTGGAGAAGCCGCATATGAGGTGATCGTGGTGCCAGGTTGCGTAACATTGCGGGAGCATACCTATAAAAGACTGCAGAAATTCCATTCTCAGGGTGGCAGAATTCTTTTTCTGGGAACTGCGCCCTCCTGTATGGAAGGAAGAGAATCTGTGGACATCCGACGGCTGGCGGAAGAATGCGGAGTCATTCCCTTTCAGCGGGAAAGCCTTCTGAATTCCCTGGAGCCCTGCCGCGACATTGATATGTTTACAGAAAATGCAGAGGGGTCAGACCCCTCCAGGATGAAACACCGGGAAAATCAGAAGCGGGCAAAAAACATGTTTTACCAGATGCGTGTGGACAAGGGTGCCGAATGGCTGTTTCTATGTCATGTCAACAAACCGGCAAACGAAGATATTACTTATACCGAAAGACTGACAATTGAGATAAAGGGAGAGTACCGCCCCAGTTTGTATGACACGGTAAGCGGGAATATCACGGAGTGCGCAGCCTGCTATGAAAACGGAAAAACGATGATAACAGCGTATGTTTCAGCCCATGACAGCCTTCTATACCGGTTGGCGCCGGGAAGATACATGGAGGCAGGCGCGGCGGAGACACCCTCATTCCTGAAAAATAAGTGCGGTATCTGGCCTGATGAGGCAAAGAAACTGCTTCCGGAGCCGGAGCATTTTTCATTGGAAGAAGAAAACTGCTGTCTACTTGACCTGGCTGAGTATGCATTTGACGAGGGGGAATGGCAGCCAGAGGAGGAACTGCTCCGGGCCGACAACCGCTTCCGGAAGGCGCTGGGCTATCCACTCCGCATGGAGGCTCTGGCGCAGCCATGGCTGAAGCAGGAGGAAGACGAAGAAGTTCACAGACTGAGGCTGCGTTTCCGGATAGATACAGAGATTGCGATAGAGGATGTATATCTGGCACTGGAGCATCCGGAAAAAGTACAGATCTACTTGAATGGAAACCTGTGCGGCAATGAAGAACGGGGCTGGTACGTGGATCAGAGCATCCGCAGGATCTATCTTGGCCGAATACAAAAAGGAAAAAACCTTCTGGAGCTGTATATGCCCTTTGGCGAGAAAACAAATGTAGAATGGTGCTGGCTTCTGGGGCGGTTTGGCGTAAAGGTGTCAGGAAGGAAAAAACGGCTGACGGCATATCCGGGAGTAATATATTATGGGGATTATGTAACACAGGGCCTGCCTTTTTATGCAGGGAATCTTGTCTATGAAACCTCTGTGGAGACAGAAGCGGGAGAGTTATGGACAGAGATTTCGAGATACCGAGGCGCACTTCTGCAGATTAAAGTAGATGGAAAGAAAAAAGGAAACCTGATATATGCACCTTACAGGATGAACCTGGGAAAGGTCAGAGCAGGGAAGCATAAGATATGCATCCGGGTGTTTGGAAACCGAGCCAATGCATTTGGCCCGGTACATAACGCAGACCGGACAGAAACGTGGTACGGTCCGAATCTGTGGAGGACCCGTGGAAATAAATGGACATATGAATACCGGCTGGAGGAGATGGGCGTTCTGTCGGCTCCGCTGTACTGGCTGGTAAAAGATGAGGAGGAATAGAAAATGAACAAGAAATTTCCAGATGGAGTGTATCCTGTGATGCTGACTCCGTTTACAGAAGAGAACAAAGTAGATTATGAGTCACTGGGGAGGCTGGTAGAATGGTATATCGCCAGCGGTGCGGCAGGCCTGTTTGCAGACTGCCAGTCCAGCGAAATGTTTTTCCTGTCTCTGGAAGAACGAGTGGAGATTGCGCGTTTTGTCAAAGAAAAAGCAGCGGGCAGGGTGCCGGTGGTGGCATCCGGCCATATATCCGATACCATAGAGGCGCAGGCAGAGGAGCTTAACAGGATCGCAGAGACAGGCGTGGATGCGGTTATCCTGCTGACAAACCGTCTTGCTGCGGAGGAGGAGAACGATAAAGTATGGCTTGAAAACCTCAAAAAACTGCTGGAAAAACTGCCGGTAGATATGGCGCTCGGATTCTACGAATGCCCATACCCGTACAAACGGATTATCTCACCCGAACTTCTGAAATGGTGTGCAGACAGCGGAAGGTTCTACTTTATCAAAGACACAAGCTGCGATAAGGAAATCATCAGAAAGAAGTTGGAGGCCGTGAAGGGCAGCAGCTTGAAACTGTTCAATGCCAACTCGTCCACACTGCTGGAAACGCTGCAGATGGGGGCAAGCGGATTCAGCGGAGTTATGGCCAACTTCCATTTGGATCTGTATGCATGGCTTTGCGGCAATTATGAAACGAACCCGGAGAAATCCAGGGAAATCGCCGATTTTCTTACAACCGCCTCTTTGATAGAACGCCAGGTCTACCCGGTGAATGCGAAATATTGCCAGAAGCTGCTCGGAAACTTTACCTCTATACATACAAGAACAAAGGACGCCTCTCTTCTGAATGTAACGGCAATATCAGAGACAGAGCAGCTCATGCGCCTGACGGATTATATCAGGCGGAGTATATTGGGGGAGGAGCAGAGATGAAAGTATTAGTAACAGCAACCAATTATTCGAGGTATTGCCGGCCCGGAAAACAGATTCTGGAGGAAGCGGGCTGTGAGATTATAGAAAACCCCCATGGAAGGCCGTACACTTCTGAAGAATTGAAAGCCATAGTGGGGGATGTGGACGGGGTCATTGCAGGAGTGGACACATGGAATGAAGAAATCTTTCAGCTTGCTCCACGCCTAAAGGTATTAGCCCGGTTCGGAGTCGGCGTGGACAACTTTGACCTGGAGGCAGCGAAAAAACATGGGATTACCGTTTGCAATTGTCCGGGAATTAATTCTTCGGCCGTAGCGGAACAGGCCATGGCGCTGATGCTGGCGCTGCTCAGACGGGTTCCTGAGCTAAATAAATCTATCAGGAGTGGAGAATGGACCCGCCCCATGTTCCACGAAATGAAGAGCAGGACTGTCGGCTTCCTGGGGTTTGGAGCAATTGCAAGAAGTACAGCAGAAAAGCTTGGAGGTTTCCATCCGTCAATGCTGGCGTATGATAAATATCCAAACGTTGAGGCGGCTGAAAAGCTCGGCGTAAAAATAGCTACTCTGGACAGAGTACTGGCTGAATCAGATATCCTGTCCATACATCTGCCGGCTGCGGAGGATACGTTTCATCTGATCGGAGAAGAAAATATCAAAAAAATGAAAGACGGCGTACTCATTGTGAATACCGCAAGAGGCAGCATCGTAGATGAAAAAGCCGTGGCAGATGCAATGAAGAGCGGGAAAATCGGAGGATTGGCAACAGATGTGTTTGAAAGCGAGCCGGTAGACCTGCAGAATCCGCTCTTTGGATTCGACAACTATATCGCAGGCCCCCATATAGCGGCTGAGACATATGAAAACTGTGAAGAGACATCGATCATGACCGCAGAGTCAGTCCTAAAAGTTTTTCGGGGGGAAGCACCGCATAATCGAATGATATGCGGCTAAGATCCTTAGGGTACAGAATAATGCCTGTAGATAACTACATTGTTCTGTATCTTGTTGATAAGGATAAAACAGAGATTCAAATAGATGGAATATTCTACAGCAAATATAATGATAGAAATGACAGGTAAGACTAGAGCGTGTCTGAAAATTTACTGCCGTAATATCCCCTAAAGCGGGACGACATCTTACGGCAAGATATTTTCAGACACGCTCTGGTACATCCAAAAAGGTGCTTTGAAGTGTGAGGGAGCACCCGGGCCAGCGGATTTCCCGCCCAAAATAAAATGCGTACGCATCCAACCTTGCATTAGTTTGCGGCTTAGTGCAATTTGTTACGTGTTTTGTTTTTAAAGAGAACTCTTTACCTTCGTATAGATCCCGTCGGCATCAAGCCCATATTTTGCAAGCAGTTTTACCGCTGGGCCAGATTCCCCAAACACATCGTTCGTACCTATTTTTAGTACACTGGCGGGATAGTTTTCGCTCAGGCAGTCGCATACCGCGCTTCCAAGCCCACCGATGACGGAATGTTCCTCTACTGTGACGATCTTACCGGTTTCCTTTGCAGCTTTGATGACAAGTTCTTCATCCAGGGGCTTAATTGTGTGGATATTGATGACCCTGGCCTGAACACCTTCCTGGGAGAGTCTTTCAGCGGCTTCAAGTGCAGCAGAGACGCACAGTCCGGTAGCGATGATGGTGACATCCCGGCCGTCCCTTAGTGTGATTCCTTTTCCAAGTTCAAATTTGTAGTCAGGCCTGTCATTAATTACGGGGACTGCCAGGCGTCCGAAGCGGAGATATACGGGACCTTCGTATTCATAAGCGGCCTTTACGGCGGCGCGGGCTTCTATGTCGTCGGCCGGATTGATCACAACCATACCCGGGATCGCCCTCATTAGCGCGATATCCTCATTACATTGATGAGTGGCGCCGTCTTCTCCTACGGAAATGCCTGCATGGGTGGCGCCGATCTTGACGTTCAGGTGCGGGTAGCCCACGGAGTTTCTCACCTGCTCAAAGGCACGGCCTGCCGCGAACATGGCAAAGGAGCTTGCAAACGGTACTTTTCCGGCAGCAGCAAGACCTGCGGCCACACCGATCATATTACCTTCCGCAATCCCACAGTCGATAAATCTTTCAGGGAAAGCTTTTTTAAAAATGCTTGTCTTAGTTGCGGCAGCAAGATCTGCATCTAAAACTATGATTTCGTTATGTTCTTTGCCGAGTTCAACTAGTGCGTTTCCATAACTTTCTCGGGTAGCGATTTTCTTTACTTCTGACATAATGTCTCACCTGCCTTTTCTAATTCTTCCATCGCCATTGCGTATTGTTCATCGTTTGGTGCGGTTCCGTGCCAGGAAGCCTGATTTTCCATAAAGGAAACGCCTTTTCCTTTTATGGTTTTCATAACGATTGCGGTTGGCATTCCCTTGATAGTCTTAGCCTCATCAAAAGCAGCTTTCAACTGGTCGAAATCATTGCCGTCGGCTACGTTGATTACATGGAAATTAAAGGATTCAAATTTCTTATCAATGGGATACGGAGAGCATACATCATCGATTGCCCCGTCAATCTGAAGGCCGTTGTTATCGACGATTACGACCAGATTATCCAGCTTATGGTGTCCCGCCAGCATGGCAGCCTCCCATACCTGGCCTTCCTGAATCTCTCCGTCACCCAGCAGTGTATAAATGCGGTAAGACGCATTGCTTAATTTTGCCGCAAGTGCCATGCCAACGGCAGCGGATACGCCCTGCCCCAGGGAACCGCTGGACATATCCACTCCGGGGATGTGTTTCATATCCGGATGTCCCTGTAAGATCGAGCCGATCTGCCGGAGTGTGTTAAGTGTGGTTACCGGAAAATATCCTCTGTGTGCGAGGGTGGCATACAGGCCCGGAGCCGTGTGCCCTTTGGAAAGAACAAAACGGTCCCGGTTCGGCTCCTTTGGATTCTCGGGATCAATGTTCATCTCTTCAAAGTATAAATAGGTAAACAGGTCTGCGGCAGAAAGAGACCCGCCCGGATGGCCTGCTTTCGCACTGTGAACAGAAGTGACGATACCCTTGCGCACTTCGTTTGCGATCTGCTGGAGTTTTTGTTTATTCATGAGTTGCCTCCTTAAATTTTTTATAAAAATTCTCAATATTCATGGAAATATCTTCGTTGAATACTGAGGAGCCGGCCACAATTACGTTTGCACCGGCTTGTATGACCTCTTTTACATTGTCCAGTTTGATGCCCCCGTCAACTTCAATATCTACGGAAAGCCCCATCTCATTGATCATGCTGCGGAGCCGCGCTATCTTGGGCAGCACATTGGGGATAAAGGCAGCGCCGCCGAATCCTGGGTTTACAGTCATAAGAAGCACCATATCCACATCTTCCAGTACATATTCTATAGAAGAAAGAGGGGTAGCCGGATTCAGGACAACACCGGCTTTTATTCCGTGATTTTTAATGGCCTGGATGGTGCGGTGCAGATGGCGGCATGCCTCTGCGTGCACGGTAATAATGTCGGCGCCGGCCCTTACAAAGTCGTCTATATAGCGGTAAGGCTCCTCGATCATCAAATGGACATCAAAAGGTTTGTCGGTATATCTTCGTATAGACTGGATGACGGGCAGGCCGAGTGAAATATTGGGTACAAACATACCATCCATAACGTCGATATGTATATAATCTGCGGGAGAGAGATGTAGGACCGTGATCTCTTTCCTGAGTTCTGCAAAATCAGCAGAAAGAATTGAAGGTGCTAATTTTATCATGAGTTATCTCCCCGGTTTTCTTATTTTTAGTTAGAAAATGCCGCAAAATTGCTGAAGTATTATCTTGTGTAATCGTTTAGAAAGGTCTGCGCATTTACTGCGCAGACCGTACGAAAACATAGTAGCTGCAGTCATCCAGCCTGTCGCCGTGGGCGAATTACAATGGGCTGGATGTGCAACAGTTCAGGCTTGCATGAACTGTTGCAATCTTGCAATTTTGCAGCATGATTTGGTCGGATACCTGGCAGCGGCTGCTAGCGGGCTGCCGGATATCTGACCCTGCACCAGGTTCCATATGTGATACAATACCCATATGGTTCACTGACTGCAGAATTCTAAAGTGAAGGAGTCAATATGTCTATTTACCAGCGATAAAGTCTTCCAGCATTGCGCGGCACTGGTCGTCCGGATGCTGTACCGGTGGGTGTTTCATAAAGTAGGAGCTTGGCTCTTCGATTGCGCCTGCCATCCCTCTGTCTTTTGCGAGCATGCAGCATCTAACGGCGTCAACGCTGATTCCACCGGAGTTCGGGCTGTCGATAACATCCAGTTTCAAGTTCAGGCTTACAGGCGCTCCGCCAAACTTCTGTCCTTCGATGCAGATAATTGCGGTCTTCTGATCTCCCTGGTTGTCAACAAAAGCGAATCCGGGAGCAATCGGCACATCATGTTTCAGAATACTTGCAATCGCGTCATGCTTTGTGACATGTTTTGTCTCACCGCGCATAACCAGGTTGATAAAGTCTGTATTTCCAGCGTAGTTGAGCTGATAAGACTTTGTAATCTTAATTCCTCTGTCCTCAAACAGTTTTGCAAGCGCTCTATGTACGATGGTTGCGCCTAACTGGCTCTTCCAGTCGTCACCGATAACCGGGATGCCAGCCTTTTTGCATTTATCAGCGATGGCTGGTGTGCTGGCGATCAGTTCCGGAATTCCGTTGACAACGCCGCATCCTGCTTCACATGCTGCATCCACGTAAAATCTTGCTGCATCGTGGGAACCTGTAGGAAGGTTGATAAGAATGACATCAACTTTGTAATCTTTGAGTGCCTGAACTACGTCTACCGGCTCTTGAGAGTCATCAATTGTAAAGTAGTCTTTGCCATAGTAATGCTGCAGATGATCCGGTGCTCCGTCCAGGACTGGTCCTTTTAATACCGGCGCCCCGAGTTTCGGAACATCGCAGATCTTGTATGTACAGTTTGGCCATTCCAGAATTGCTTCGCTGACATCCTTGCCAACTTTCTTGGAATCAATATCAAAACCCACAACAACTTCGATATCGGAAGGAACATATCCCCCCAGGTTATAATGCATAAGTCCGCCGGCTTCTTCTGCAATCTCCGGTGTCTTATAGAACTCGATTCCCTGAACGAGAGAGCATGCGCAGTTACCTACTCCGACGAGTGCCAATCTGATTTTTTTCTCTGCCATAGTTTTTTCCTCCTGAGATAATTTGGATTATTATGTATTTGATGCTGGAGCAAATGTTAAAGTTAACGTTTAAGTAATCGGACAAAAAAATTTTTATGCTGTCCTCAGTATGAAAATGTGAAAAGATAAACAAAATGATAGTTAACGTTAACTGTATCATTTGATCTGCTTCATGACCCCATTCTAAATCCAAAAAATAAAAAAGTCAATTGGCATATATGCACAAAAAGTTTATAGAAAATTAGTCAATATTCTCAAAAAGCCTAATACTGAATGAAAAAACGGCTGAAGGAGCAGAAAAAAGCGGATTTTTTTGTATAAAATGTTGGACAATGTTTGAATAGTAAGCTATACTAAAAATTAAGAAAATACAGTTACTGTACCGATAACTTAAATGTTACTTATTATTTTAGTTTATTTCGTTATAGAAAGGCTGTACATAGAAAAATCTCTGCTGTTAAGGAGTGATACTAACTGCCGCCAGCAGACTGAACGGAGGGGATACTCAGTGAAAAATGAAAAGGTAGATATTGTCACCATAGGCAATATTGTAAAAGAGACAATTTTTCTGACGGATAAGATAGTGGGGCCGGTTCTTGGAAGCCCCTGTGCATATACAAGCCTGGCTCTTGCGAAAGCCGGAAAGAGTACGGGGATTGTGACCTATTGCGGCGAGGAGATGCAGAAGATAATAGAAAGAGAACTGCGCATGGTGGATACAACGGGATGCATTCCCTATATGTATACGACAGAGAATCATTTGATTTATCAGGAAGATGCGAAAAACAGGGTAGAGTATTTTAAAGTAGCTCCTGTGATCAGTTATGAAGTAATACCGGAGACATATCTGGATGCCTCTACATTTTTCATCTGTCCCATGGATTATGAAGTGGATATTGAGATATGCCAGAGGCTGAATGCGGCTGGAAAGCGCATTATCGTGGATCTGGGCGGATACGGCGGAACCACCTCCTACAATCATTTTCCGGTAGGAACATACCGGGGAAGAAAACTGGTGGATGATTTATGTGCAAATGCATTTATTATAAAAGCCAGCCAGGATGACCTGCGTTATCTGATGCCGGATCAAAGTGTGGAAGACTGCCTGGAGTATCTGACTGCCAGAGGCCCCCAATATGCCGTTGTTACCATGGGAGAACAGGGTGCGGCATTCCAGGGGGCAGGCGGAAAAGTACTGTTTTCGGACAGTTACCCTACGATGGAAGGAAAGGAAAAAAACCTGACGGGAGCCGGAGATGCATTTTCGGCAGGTTTAATGGCGGCTTTAGATGAAAAACCCGATGATATAGCTTATGCAGTAGAGTATGCCAATAGTATGGCATCACTGATTCTGGAAGAAAACGGCGGATGCGTGGAGAGCAGGATGCCGGTTGAAAGAATGGTCAAGCTGCGGATGGAGGGAAAATTATAGTATGAAAAAAGTAACAAGATTGAAGGATTTGGCAGAGGGGCTTGGTGTAAGTATTACGACGGTATCTAAGGCGCTGAATGACCATCCGGATATATCCGCTAAGAGGAAAAAAGAGATTCTGGACTATGCAAGAGAAGTAAACTATGTGCCGAATCAGGTTGCCCGAAGTTTCCGCCAGCAGCGGACCAACATGGTTGGTATTATTATCAGTGATAACGCCAACCCATTCTACGCAAGGGTGATCCGGGGTATCGAGGAGACGTTATCGGCCCACGGCTATCATTGCGTCGTGATGAACAGCCATGAGGATGTGGATAAGGAGATTCAGCTGGTAGACGAGCTGAGGGGTCTTAACGTGGCAGGTGTAATCCTGACACCGGCGGCGGGAAATAAAAAGAGCTGTGAATTACTGCGGAAATATGATATCCCCTATGTTCTGGTGAACCGTTACCTGGAAAAAGACGAGGACACCTATGTGGTTCTGGATGATTATCAGGCCGCATATATGACAGCAAAGCATCTCTGCAGCTACGGCAATGAAAAGATTTTTTTCCTGAATTTCCTGCCCAGTGTCTCTTCCGCGCAGAACAGGCTGGAGGGCTACAAGAAGGCGCTCGAAGACTGCGGCATCCCGTATGAGCCGAACATGGTCGTATCCGGCTGCACGGATCAGGCGGACGGATACGAGAGCATGAAGCGCATATTGGAGCGCAATAAACCCCCGCTGTCCGTGATGTGTTACAGCGATTATATCGCAATAGGCGCGATCTGTGCAATCCAGGAGAGGGGATTCAACCTGCCCCATGATATCGCACTTAGCGGCAATGACGACATCGGAATACTGTCCTTTGTAAAACCCCGTCTGACAACCATCGGCTCGCCCAAACTAAGAATGGGCATTGAGAGCGCCAGGCTGCTGATAGAATTAATGGATGCAAGGGCAAAGATGGAGGATGAAGAGGAGGAGACAGAACCGGAAGAGAAAAAGCATGTAGTAATGAAACCAGAACTAATACTGCGGGAGACCTCCTAAAAATTGGGATTTAGTCGGCAAGCTTTAGACTTGTCGACGGACGGGGACGCTTCATGACAGGGAGGCCAGGGAGGCGCTGGGGCTGTATATGCCGTTGCGATATGCACCCGTGCTGCTAAGTGCTTCTAGAACAGCCGATGCCGGATAGACGGGTACGCTGAACACATCACGGGAAATCTGATGATTTCCCGCGCTGGGTTCAGCAAAAACTTGATTTGGAGATCAAGTTTTTTCCCGCCTATCCGGCATCGGCTGTTCAAGAATCACTAAGCGCACTCCAGCATATCGCAACGGCATATACAGCCCCAGTGCCTCCCCGGCCTCCCTGTCATAAAGCTGGCTCATCCAATCGGCAGGAAAGCTCGCCAACCGGGTGGGATCTCGGACCAGGGCAGCGGATGTGGATTGGCTATGCGTATCTTTTCATCTTCAAGATGTGTATTGAATTATTTTGATACTGGAACCGTATCCCATTGCTTATGTACACCTGCTGGGGACATAAAATTCCCGCCAATTCAATACCATACGCTGCCCCCGTTTGAGGCCCCACCTTAGGAACGAGTCCTTTTCCTGCCGGTTGGATGCGCCAGCTCCATGAAGGGATAGCTGAAAACCTCCCGGAGAACATCCATGTCCTTTCAAAAACGCTCAAAGCGGATCTTAGAAATTCTTGGTGGGAAACAGCCCGGAAAATGGAGAGATTTTTGGATTCCGAATCCAAAAATCAGCTGACCCAGCGCGAGAAATCATCGGATTTCTCGTGATGTGTCAGTGGTGCTCCATTTTCAGGGCTGTTTCCCGCCTAGAATTTCTTAGGTCCGCGGCCGCGTTTTTGAAAGGACATGGATGTTCTCCGGGAGGTTTTCGGCTATCCCTTTATGGAGCGCCCCCATCCGTGCCGAGACTAAAGCTCGTCACTAAATCCCGATTTGGTAGTTTTGGATAAATTGTGGGGGATGTCTTTGTTGAAAAGTGACAATTGACATTTAGTATTTTTACGGGTACAATTTGAAGCAGATAAGAAGTTAACGTTAAAGTAAACGTTTTATTTTTTATGGTTTAACTTTAACGTTAACTTTATCGGTTGCTTAAATTTAACATTACATTTAGGAGGAAAAGACTATGGCAGGGAAAAAGATCAGACTGGCGCTTGTGGGAGTGGGGAACTGTGCATGTTCTCTTGTTCAGGGAATTGAGTTCTATAAGACTCCGGAGATTGCGGAAGAGGCCGGCGGGCTTATGCATTATAACCTGGGGGGATATGTTCCTTCCGATATCGAAGTTGTTGTAGGATTTGATATTGATTCCAAAAAGGTTGGCAGGGATGTCAGCGAAGCAATTCTGGAATGGCCGAACTGTACATACAAGATCTGCGATGTTCCGAAACTTGGGGCACCGGTATTAAAAGGGCCAGTCCTGGACGGAGCGCCGGATCATCTGCGGCACTATTACGGCAAGGACTACTTTACAATCGATGATGCCCAGGAGCCGGTAGATGTTGTGAAAGCTTTGAAAGATTACAAAGTTGATGTGATACTTATCAATCTTCCGACAGGTTCCCACGATGCGGCAAGATTTTACGTAAACGCGGCTTGTGAAGCAGGATGCGGCGTTGTCAACGGAATCCCGGAACTGATTGCCAGCACACCGGAGATTGCTGACAAGTGTAAGAAAGCCGGTATTCCGGTGATTGGAGATGACTGGAAGAGCCAGTTAGGAGCAACCATCGTACACAGAGCGCTAGCAAAATTGTTCGAGGACAGAGGAATCAAGATCACAAAGTCCTATCAGCTCAATTATGCGGGTAATACAGACTTTATTAACCTGGTTATGCGTGGTGAGACAAAACATGTCACAAAGCATGATGCGATTGCAAGTATTCTGAAGCATGACGTGCCGATTGCTCCCGGATTTGCTTTTGTCGACAACCAGGGTGACCAGAAGACCGCGATTATCTGTATCGAAGGACAGAAGTTTGGCGGGGCTCCTGTAAGCCTGAACCTGAAACTGGACGTGATTGACAGCCCGAACTCCGGCGGGATCAGTGTTGATGCCGTAAGATGCTGCATGCTGGCAAAAGACAGGGGAATGGCAGGTGCAATCGAAGAGCCAAGCTCCTACTTTATGAAACACCCACCGGTACAGCATCCGGACGACCAGTGCCGTGCGATGCTGGAAGAATTTATCGATGGTAAATAAATTAAACTGACAGATAGGCGGGAAGAAAAATGGAAAATAATTTAGATATCGTTGTAATTGGCACAATTATCAAAGAAACCATACAGTTCCCAAACAGGACCATTGGTCCTGTCCTGGGAAGCCCGGCTGCATATTCAAGCCTTGTTATGGCGGCTCAGGGAAGAAATGTTGGAATTGTCACTTATTATGGCAATGATATGGAGGACATTATTTCAGAAATAGATGTTCTGGACAAAAGAGGCATTCTGCCATATGAATATACGACAACAAACCTGCTGGTGTACAGAAATGACGGCACCAAATATGTAGAGTATCAGAAGGCGGCGCCGAATATCGGATTTGGAGATATTCATAAGGACTATCTGGAGGCGGATTATTTTAAAATCTGTCCGATGAACTATGAAGTTGAGCTGGATCTTGTAAAAAAACTCTATGAGAGAAATAAAACAGTCTTTGTAGACCTGGGAGGATACGGAGGCGCAACGAGTGACATCCGTCACTCTGTAGAAGAGACGTATGGGAGAATGGTGATTGACACCTTATGTAAAAACAGTACCATTATCAAGGCAAGCGAGGAGGACCTGCAGTCTATCATACCGGGAAGAACAGCGGAGGAGGCGGTCAGGTATCTGGCAGACGCGGGGGCTTCAAATGTAGTGGTAACGCTTGGCGGCAACGGTGTAATGTTTAAAGAAGGCAAAAAAGAGATCGTCCATATTAAACCGTTTTCTGGATAAAGTCCGTATAATTGTGTAAAAGTAAAAAGGCCATATAACAGTCCTTTTACGGTACAATGTTTTTAACGACAAAAACATACCCAGGAGGACTTTTACATGACCCAAGTACATTTTACACTGAAAAGCGAAGAGATTCAAAGCATTATTGAATATTCTGTAAAGGATGACGTTTCTAAAAATATTTTAACAACGGTATTTAATCAACTAATGGAAAATCAACGAACAGAATATATTCAAGCAAAAGAATATGAACGAACAGAAAACCGACAAAGTCAACGAAATGGCTATTATGAGCGCAGCTTTACGACACGTGTAGGCACGCTAGAATTAAAAGTACCCAGAACACGTGATGGCCATTTTTCACCCACAGTGTTTGAACGTTATCAACGAAACGAAAAAGCCCTCATGGCTTCAATGTTGGAAATGTATGTATCAGGCGTTTCAACTCGTAAAGTATCAAAAATTGTGGAAGAACTTTGTGGTAAATCCGTCTCTAAGTCCTTCGTTTCTAGCTTAACAGAACAGCTAGAACCTATGGTTAACGAGTGGCAGAATCGTTTATTATCAGAAAAAAATTATCCTTACTTAATGACCGATGTACTCTATATAAAAGTACGAGAAGAAAATCGAGTACTCTCAAAAAGCTGTCATATAGCGATTGGAATAACCAAAGATGGCGACCGTGAAATTATCGGCTTCATGATTCAAAGTGGCGAAAGCGAAGAGACCTGGACAACATTTTTTGAATACCTAAAAGAACGCGGTTTACAAGGTACGGAACTCGTTATTTCTGATGCGCACAAAGGATTAGTCTCTGCCATTAGAAAATCCTTCACCAACGTAAGTTGGCAAAGATGCCAAGTTCACTTCCTAAGAAATATCTTTACCACCATTCCTAAAAAAAATTCAAAATCTTTCAGAGAAGCTGTTAAAGGAATTTTTAAGTTCACAGATATTAACTTAGCGCGTGAGGCTAAAAATCGATTGATTCATGATTATATCGATCAACCAAAATATTCAAAAGCTTGCGCATCATTGGATGATGGATTCGAAGACGCCTTTCAATATACCGTACAAGGAAATTCCCACAATCGACTAAAGAGTACCAATCTAATTGAACGACTGAATCAAGAAGTACGCAGAAGAGAAAAGATTATTCGCATCTTCCCCAATCAAACATCAGCCAATCGCTTAATTGGAGCCGTTCTTATGGACCTACATGATGAATGGATTTATTCTTCAAGAAAATACATCAATTTTGATAAGTAGAAATGGTAAAAACATTGTATAGCATTTTACACAGGAGTCTGGACTTGACTGTTTTCTGCGAAGAGCGAAGTAGAAGACGGAAGCCTGGATTTTACCGGTGCAGGCGACTCATTCGGCGCAGGATTTATGGCATCTTATGTAAAGGAACAGGATATGTATAAGGCTGCACTTAACGGAAATGCGACGGCATCCCTGGTAATACAGCGGTCTGGCGGCTGTACATACGGACGCATGCCGTCAAAGGAGAAAGTACAGTTGCGCATCGCGACAGGCGCTTAAAGGGCAGTGACATATTAGTTAGGAAAACACGAATACAAACAAAAGGGGTCAGACCCCGATTGCAAAGGGGTCAGACCCCTCTGCACAGAAAGCAGGAGGATTATGCAATGAAGAATTATACAGATGCGGAACTAGTAAGTAAAGCAAAAGAAAAAATATTGGCCGAAGCAGAGGCTTTAAAGGCAGTTTCTGCTGAGGTGGACGAAGCCTATGCCAAGACGATTAAAGCAATTCTGGAGTGCAAAGGCCGGGTGATTATTACGGGACTCGGTAAGACGGGCCATATCGGGAAGAAGATCGCAGCATCATTTGCGAGCCTGGGCGTGCCGGCTTTTTTCGTGCATAGCTGCGAATCCCTGCACGGGGATATGGGGATGATAACGAAAGACGATGTAGTGATTATGATATCGAACAGCGGAAAATCACAGGAGATCCTGAATATGCTTCCGCCGCTGAAGATCATAGGGGCTAAGACAGTATCTATTACAAAGGATAAACAGTCTCCTCTGGCACAGCAGACTGACATCGCAATACTGGTAGATGCGGGAAAGGAAGTAGACCATATGGGGCTCGCTCCGACTTCGAGTTCAACAGCGGCATTGGCGGCCGGAGATGCGCTTGCTACCGTAGTCTCTGAGATTAAGGAATTTAAGCGGGAGAATTTTGCGCTCAGCCATCCGGGCGGTGCATTGGGCCAGCAGCTGATCAGGGAATATCATGAGAAAATAGGGAAGTAATATAATACACCGGGCTCGTCAGGAAAACCTGATTCAAAAAATGATCCTTTGGCATTTGATCGGGCCAGAGGGTCGTTTTTGTTTAAAAGCGCAGTGGTTAAGGAGGCTGAATGGCAATGAAAAAAGCAGTAATATTTGATATGGACGGACTGATGATTGACAGTGAAAGACTGACCTGGGAAGGGTATCAGAAAGAGTGCCGCAGCAGGGGGTATGAGATGACGCTGGATTTTTACATGCTCATGCTGGGACACCCCATGGCAGCGGTGAGAAAGATGATGCGGGAACATTTCGGGGATTCATTTCCCATGGAAGAGATTATACACTGCGTCCATGACAGGATGGAATTTCTGTTTTCGGCGGAGGGGGTTCCGAAGAAGCCTGGCCTGATGGAGATTTTACGCTTTACAAAGGAGAACAGGTATCTGACGATGGTGGCGACATCCAGTGACAGGGCAAGGGTGGAACGTATCCTGCGCTATGCGGAGATAGAGGCGTATTTTGATGACATCATCTGCGGCGATGAGGTGGTACATGGCAAACCTAGCCCGGATATTTTCCTGAATGGCTGCAATAAGCTGGGGGTACGCCCGGAGGAAGCTTATGTAATCGAGGATTCTGAGATGGGAATACTGGCGGCACACAGGGCAGGGATTGCTGTGATCTGTGTCCCGGACATGAAACAGCCGGAGGAAAAATACAGAAATATGGCTCTCTGCGTGGTTCCTTCGCTATCCGAGGCGAAAGCCGTGCTGGAGTCAGGGGGGCCGCTTATGAACTACCCTGCTGATTAAGAGGCAAAGGGGAAAATCAGCAGCCGCAGTGCGGAGAATTCCAATTTGTTTTGAGTTCTTTCTAATTGGAAAAAATAGATAAATTTATAATCAGCTATTTGTGGAAATATGACAATTGACTTTTTTCGACTTTGCGCGTAAAATTTAGGTTAGAGAACAAGTTAACGTTAAAGTAAACGTTATATTTTTTTAAAGGAAAACTTTAACGTTAACTTTATCGATGCGAAACAGACATGAAGGAGGAAATAAGATGATGAATATGAAAAAGGTTTTAACATTAGTATTGGCAGGCTGCATGGTGTTCGGATTAGCGGGATGTGAGAAAGAAAAAGCTACATCTGCTGCAGACAATGCAGATAACGAAAGTGGCAAATCAGATGCAGAGATCACGATAGGATATTCTTTCCCTGGTTCCAATAATGAATTCTGGGGTACCAATGCTTTAAACTCTGCGAAGCAGGCTGCAGAAGCACTGGGATTCAAGCTGATTGCAGATGATTGTAATTATGATCAGGCGGAACAGGTATCGGATGTCGACAGTATGATATCTTCCGGTATCGATGCTCTTGTTTTGGCGCCCCAGGACGCCTCTGTATGTGCAGGGATCACAGCAGCATGCAAAGCGGCGGATATCCCGGTAGTCATCATAGACAGATGGCCGGGAGACGACCTGAAGGCCGGCGAAGATTATGTATGCTTTATCGGGCCGGATGACGAACAGGCCGGATATGACATCGCAATGTCACTAATTGACTCCGGATGCAAAAACCTACTCGGCGTTGGCGGTGTTCAGGGAACATCCGTTGGTGAAGGCAGGAAAGCCGGACTTGACAAGGCGCTGAAAGAGAACCCGGACGTGAAACTTTTACAGTATGAATATGCAGGTGACACATGGGATGACGGAGATAAAGCGTTCCGGAACCTGTATCAGGCACACCCGGAAGTGGACGGAGTATGGTGCTTTAACGATTCCATGGCTCTCGCGTCCGTAAACATACTGAAAGAAGAAGGAAAGCTGGATACGGTCAAAGTCGGCGGCATGGATCTGCTCAGCAATTCGGTGGAGTCCATGGAAGCCAAAGAGCTTTGGTTCTCAACAGGCGGACATTATATGGAAGCTGGATTTGGTGCAGTTGTAGCCTATGATGTTGCGAAGGGCGTGGAGTATAACGGCCCGGCCAAGGTCCAGATGAGCCTGCTGTGTGTGGATCAGAACAATGTGGGAGACTTTAAAGAACAATTTCTTGATAAAGAACAGTCCTATGACTGGGCAGGAGCCAGCAGGGCAGAGGATCCCGATGCAGAATATAACTTCAATCTGATACTCGAGTAACAGCGGATCATTTCTCCTCCGGTATTGGGCCGGAGGACGATATTTCTAAAATGGAAGGAGGAAAAACATTGGCTGAAAAAAGAAATGCGGTTGTTCTGCGCGGGCTCAAGAAGTATTTCCCAGGGACAAAGGCACTGGATTGGGGCGCTGATGATGCGATTGAGATCAAAGAGGGCGAGATTCACGGTCTGGTAGGTGAGAATGGCGCAGGCAAATCAACGACCTTTCAGATCCTGATGGGGATATATGATAAGACGGACGGTGAGATGGAGCTTTTTGGAAAACCATACAAGCCAAGAAACGTACATGATGCGGAAGAGGCAGGCGTAGCAATCATAATGCAGCAGCCCAATTTTGCCAATAACCTGACGGTTGCCGAAAATATATTTTTGGGACAGGATAAAAGGTTTACAAATAAAGCCGGCCTGATCGACTGGAAAAAACAGTTTGCAGCCGCAGGAGAGATCCTGCACAGATTTAAATATGACCACATTAAGCCTACGGATTTATTATCGGATCTGGGATTTGAGGAGACAAAACAAGTTGAGATCGCCCGTGCACTGTCAACGAATCCAAAGGTACTGCTTGTGGATGAGACTTCGGCAGCCATTTCCAAAAGTTCCGTAGAAAATCTGTATCAGCTGCTTCGGGAGCAGCGGGACAAAGGATGCGCGATTATATACATATCCCATTTTATAGAAGAAGTGTATGACCTCTGCGACAGGGTCAGCATTCTGAGGGACGGGAAACTGATCACAAAGATGGAGGTCAACGAAACGGTCTCTCCGGACATGATTATACAGAATATGGTTGGCCGTGACGTCTCGGATGCGGTTTACAGAAGCGATGACAGCAGTTCTATAGGGGACGTCATGCTGGAGACTAAGGAATTGACGAGAACGGGTGAATTTGAAGATATCAGTATACAGATCCATGCCGGAGAGATCGTAGGGATCGCGGGCATCGGCGGATGCGGTTCGGAAAGCTTTGGCAAGGCACTGTTTGGATACGACCAGGTGGACAGGGGCGTGATTCTTTTTAAGGGCCAGCCGGTGAAAATCAATTCTCCTCTGGAAGCGATGAGAAATGGCATTGGCTATATACCAAAGGACCGGGATAAAGAAGGCCTGTTTCTGATATACGATTCTACTATGAATATTTCTTCTGGCAACATGAAAAATGTCAGCAGGCGCGCGATTATCAACCATAAAAAAGAAAAAAAGATTGCGGTAGACTCTATAAAGAGATTCCTGATCAAGACGCCGTCGGAGGCGACACCCGTATCTGACCTGAGCGGAGGCAACAGGCAGAAGGTAGCTATTTCCAAGTGGGTTGTAAATGAATCGGAGTTTCTGATCGTGAACTCGCCGACAAGAGGTGTTGATGTGGGCGCTAAGTATGAGATATATAAAATCCTGGAGGATCTGAAGAATCAGGGCAAGGGAATCCTGCTGATATCGGATGAGCTTCCGGAGCTGATCGGAATGAGTGACCGGGTGTACTGTTTCAGGCGGGGGAAAGTGTCCGGAGAATTCTCGAGAGATACTTTTACAGAAGAACGGCTGGCAGTACAGATGGTCTGATCCTATAAAGAAAGGAATATTGAAAAATGGAAAATAAAAATGTAGTAGTTAGCTTTATTAAAAAGAATATTTCCTTGGCAGCGTTTGTGATTTTATTTATTCTCTTTTCATTTACGACAGCCGGCAAGTTTTTGAAAATCAACAATCTTTTGAGCGTATTGACCTCCTCCACAGACCTGTTGATCTGTGCGCTGGGCGGAACATTTATTATCCTGATGGGAAGCATCGACCTTTCCGTAGGTTCCATGATCAGTCTCTGCGGTGTTATTGTGGCGAAGATCTACCTGTCGACAAACAGCCTGATTGCGGCACTTCTTGCTACGATAGCAGTGTCACTTGTGTGCTATCTCTTCATGGGTGTGATACACGTGCAGCTGAAGGTCCCCACATTCATTGTAACTCTGGGTATGCTCTCCATTGCCAGGGCGCTTGTTACGATGATCAGCGGCGGTTCCATCACAATGGTGGATTACAATGGGGCCATCAAGCAGGTATTTGGCCTGAGGCCCTGGATACTGATTATTGCAATTGCAGCGTTTGCAGTTGTATTTCTGATCGAACGTTTCACGCTTTTCGGGCGCTACACCAGACTGGTAGGCGGGGAAGAAAATGTAGCCAGATTAAGTGGAATTAATGTAAAGAAACAGAAGGTACTGGTATTTTTATTTGCAGGAGTTCTGACAGCGCTCGGTGGTATTGTAATGGCGGCACGTATTGGTTCCGGCTCTCCCTCTGTTGGAGTTGGTTATGAGCTGGATGTCATCACGGCAGTCGTACTCGGCGGCACATCACAGACCGGAGGTGTCGGCGGGGTAAGAGGCACACTGATCGGTGTATTGACGATCGGGATACTCGCCAATGGCCTGGTACTCTGGGGAATGCCGTCAGAAGTACAGCTGCTGATCAAGGGTCTGGTTGTAATCTTTGCTGTTGCGGTATCGACCGAGAGAAAACCGAATATGATCGTCAGATAGTGAGAGACTGGAGGAAGAAAAAATGATAGCTTTAGGCAGTGACCATGGCGGTTTTGCACTAAAAGAAGAAATCAAAGCATATCTGGCGGAGCAGGGCATCGAGGTCCGGGATTTTGGAAGCTTCAGCCCCCAGGCCGTGGATTACGCGGATATTGCGTATCCGCTGGCAAAAGCGGTAGCGGCAGGAGAATGCGGGAAGGGAATTCTGTGCTGCGGTACAGGGATCGGAATCTCCATAGCAGCCAACAAGGTAAAGGGAATCCGCGCAGCCTGCTGCTCTGACTGCTTCAGTGCAAAGCTGACAAGACAGCACAATGACGCCAACATCCTCTGTATGGGGGGCCGTGTTGTGGGCGCGGGACTTGCGCTCATGATGACCGACCTGTTTCTGAACACGGAATTTGAAGGCGGAAGGCATCAAACGCGGATTGATAAAATAGCGGAGATTGAAAGGAAACAGTAGAAGGAGGAAGCATCATGGCATTGGTAACAACAGCGGAAATGTTCAAAAAGGCATATGCCGGCGGCTATGCAGTCGGGGCATTTAATGTGAATAACATGGAGATTATACAGGGCATTACAGAGGCAGCCCAGGAGGAACAGTCACCGGTTATTCTGCAGGTATCGGCTGGGGCAAGGAAATATGCAAAGCATATTTACCTTATGAAGCTGGTGGAAGCCGCGGTACTGGATGTGGACATCCCGATTGCGCTTCATCTGGATCACGGGGAGGATTTTGAGATATGTAAATCCTGTATTGACGGGGGATTTACCTCCGTTATGATTGACGGATCAAAACACAGTTTCGAGGATAATATAGCGCTGACTAAAAAGGTCGTGGAATATGCACACAGTAAGGGCGTTGTTGTAGAGGGCGAGCTGGGAAAGCTGGCAGGGATAGAGGACGATGTGAATGTAAAGGCAGAAGACGCATCTTACACAAATCCCGATGAAGTAGAAGAATTTGTGTCCAGGACCGGTGTCGATTCTCTGGCGATTGCAATCGGAACAAGCCACGGGGCTTTTAAGTTTAAGCCGGGACAAAAACCACAGCTTCGGTTTGATATCCTGGCAGAGATTGAAAAACGGCTTCCGGATTACCCCATCGTGCTGCATGGCTCTTCATCCGTAAACCAGGAATATGTAGATATGATACGCAGATACCATGGAGTATTGGATGACGCCATCGGAATACCCGAGGAGATGCTCAGGCAGGCAGCGAAATCGGCGGTATGTAAAATCAACATAGATTCCGATGTACGCCTGGCTATGACAGCGGCAGTAAGGAAAGACATCATGGAGAACCCGTCCCATTTTGACCCCAGGCAGTATCTGCGTCCGGGCAGGGACAACGTAAAGGAACTTGTAAAACATAAAATACAGTGTGTGTTAGGCTCATCAGGAAAAGCCTGATTCGGATACGCGGTATCCGGGATAACAACTCTCCGGCTTTGTAAGGGCCGGAGAGTTGTTTTATATAATAGGAAAGTGCCTGGCACTTTCCTATTATATAAAACCCTCCGGGGGATGCACACCCTGTAATGGGGGATATAGCCGCAAGGCGGCATCGCGGCGGCGCCAAAGTGTGCAGGCCCCTTATGAGTGGGGGGGGGAACGTTGAAGTGGGCTTGTCCACTCTATTTTACAGGAGGATCGCATGGAAGAACAAATGACGCGTGGGAAAGACTGCCAACCAGAGTCTGGAAGCTCTGAGAAGAATAGAAAGACTGCACTGGAATTTCACCATATATGCCTGCTTGCGCCGGACTATGAGGAAGCGGTAAGGTTTTACGTAGATTATATGGGATTTGACCTGTACAGAGAGTCGTTTTCCAGTAATAAAAATGCAAGAAAGCTGGAACTGTACAGCGGTGGAAGGTATATTGCCGAACTGTTTATAAAAGAAGGATCTGCAGGCACAGACGGGCAGACAGATGCAGATTTACCTGTACCGGGATTCAACCATCTTTCTTTTCTGACGGAAGATGTGGAACTGATGCTGGAGAAGATGTCGGAAAACGGAGTGCCTGTAACGGAAGTAAAAATAGATCGGTTAACCGGAAAGAAGTACGGTTTTTGCTGGGATCCCATGGGGATAAAAATAGAATTTTATGAAAGGTAGGGTTCGAAAAAATGGAGACATGGAAAGAGGCTTATTTAAAGCTGCAGAATGGAAGCGATGTACGTGGAGTTGCGTTGGAAAGCGCTGTGGGAGAGGAGGTGAACCTGACCGAGAATATCGTGCGCGATATTGCCATGGCATTTGCCGAATATCTGATGGATAAGAAAGAGGACGGAGTCCTGAGAGTTGGTGTGGGGCATGATTCCAGGCTGTCTGCGCAGGAATTAAAAAGAGGGGTCATCAACGGGCTGGGACGAAGAGGATGCCGTGTATATGACTGCGGGCTGACCTCTACCCCCTCCATGTTTATGTCTACGGTATTGGAAGGGTTTGAGTATGACGGGGCCGTTATGATCACGGCGAGCCATCTGCCGCCCAACCGGAACGGCCTTAAATTCTTTACCAGAGACGGGGGGCTGGAAAGCAGTGATATCAAGGCTGTGCTGGAGCGGGCGGCGCTCATATCGAGAATGAATTATGAGACGGAATATCACAGAGCAGAGGACGCGGATCTGACAGGCGCATATACGGAATATCTGAGAAATCTTATTTGTAAGGAAGTAAATGCCGGCGATTATGATCACCCGCTGGAAGGCCTGCATATTGTGATCGACGCATCCAACGGGGTGAGTGGTTATTTTAAAAACGTACTGGAACCGCTGGGAGCCTCGACAAGGGGCAGCATCTGCATGAATCCTGACGGGACTTTTCCGGTACATGTGCCCAATCCGGAAAATGAAAAGGCCATGGAAGTGTTAAAGAGAGCGGTGCTGGCTGCAAAAGCGGACCTTGGCGTTATATTTGACACAGACGGAGATCGGGCAGCCTTCGTATTTGCGGATGGAGAAGAAGTAAATAAAGACGGGGTCATTGCTCTTATGGCCGCAGCACTGTCTGAGAAATACCCCCATACAACGGTGGTGACGGATTCCGTAACCTCAGACTGTCTGACGGAATTCCTGGAGAACCGGCTGAAAATGAAACATCACAGATTCAAGCGGGGATATAAGAACGTAATCAATGAAGCCATACGTTTAAACCAGGAGGGGATAGAAACCCATCTTGCAATCGAGACTTCCGGGCACGGTGCGGTTAAGGAAAATTACTTTCTGGATGACGGGGCTTATATGAGCGTGGTTATCATCAGCCGTCTGGCCGTCTGCCTGCGGGAGGGACGGAGACTGGAGGATCTGACGGCGGAGCTTAAAAAACCGGCGGAGAGCAGGGAAGTGCGTCTGCGGATACTGGCTCCGGATTATAAAGAATATGGAAGAAAGATTCTGGAGGACTTCCGTATTTTTGCGGAGCAGGAAGAGAAATTCCACATTGCAGAACCGAACTACGAGGGCATACGCATCAATTTCCAGGATGATGAAGTGAAGGGATGGATGCTGATCAGGATGTCGCTTCATGACCCGATCCTCCCGCTGAATTTCGAGGCCGACAGAGAGGGAGGCGTGGATGTAATGGCAGAAAGGCTCAAGCCTTTTCTGGAGAGGTATACCGAATTAAGGGGCTGAGATTTGTGCAGATTACAAAAATAGTAACCGACGAGACTCTGAAGGAGCTGAGAGCACACGGGACGGAAAAATTTCCTTTCCAGTACAATCGGGAGGAAATGCAGCAGTTTGATGAAGAAAAGATAGAATGGCACTGGCACCGGGAATTTGAATTTGTAAAAGTCATGTATGGTTCGGTCTTCTGCCTGATCGGAAATCAGCAGATCCAGCTGGAAGCGGGGGAAGGGTTATTCATCAATGCAAGGGTAGTTCACAGTATAGAAAACTGTAAGGACGGGGCCATTGCCAATATCTTATTTTCCTCGGATCTGATTGCGGCGGAAACGTCGGTCATATATGAAAACTGCATCAGGGATTTTATCGAATCCGAATGTTCCCATATTGTTCTTCGGGATGCTTCGGCCTGGCAGGAGAAAATACTTAAGAAGCTGGAGGAAATCTTTGAAATATGCAGCCATGCATCGTTTTGCGAGCTGGATATGCACATCAGAGTCTGTAACCTATGGCTGCTGTTCTGCGGACACCGGGAGGAACTGGTAAAAATGGAGAAGCTGGGAATTTCACTGAGATCCCAGTCCCGTCTGCGTAAAATGATGAGATACATAGAAGCAAATTATTCACAAAAGCTATATCTTGAAGACATTGCCCAGGCTGCAAATATCAGTAAAAGCGAGGCGATACGCTGTTTTCAAATGGGAATGCAGATATCGCCGGTAGAATATCTTAACCAGTACCGCCTCTGTCAGGCAAGGTTTGAACTGGAGACAACGGAGGATTCCATTCTACATATAGCAGTTGCCGCAGGCTTTGATAACAGCAGTTATTTCACCAGAATTTTTAAAAAGACTTATGGGATTACGCCCAGGGAGCTTCGGAAAAAAAAGGAGGACGCAGACAACAGCGGATACTGAACGAAATTGGGCATATTGTGCTAATATATGGATCGATTTTATGGGAATTTGGATAAAAATAACAGTATAATGGAGCTAAGCTTAAGGTTAAGGGAAAAGTTGACAAGCATCCGGAGGGATTACTCTTTTTTTTAAGCAAAACATACAACGTTAACTTGAACTTTAACTGCCATATTACAAATAAGGAGGTAACAATTATGAGACAAATTGGAGTTGGTATTGTAGGAGCCGGTTCCATCGCTGAGATTGGACACTGCCCGTCAATTGCGGCACTTCCAAATGCAAAGCTGGCAGCACTGTGCGACACGAATACCGGGATACTGGAATCAATGGCAAAGAAGTGGGAACCTGAAAAAACTTATACTGATTATGGCCAGATGCTCGAAGACAAGAATGTAGAAGTTGTAATCGTAGGTACGCCGAACCGCTTCCATGCACAGCAGGCGATTGACGCCATGAGAGCGAAGAAACATGTCATTGTTGAGAAGCCGTTTGCCTGCACACACAATGAGGCGTGGAAGATGGTGGAAGTATCCAAAAAAGAAGGCGTCTTTCTTATGGCGGGTACGAATCAGCGCTTCTGGGAGCAGAACAGGATTGCCAGACAGCTGATGGACGAGGGCTTTATCGGGAAACCGATGATGGGCCGTTCTTCACTGCATGAGGGCTGGAACCTTTATCACGAACAGCTGTCTTACACTCCGTTCCGTTCCGACCCGAAGCTGGCAGGAGCCGGCGCTTTATTCGATCTGGGGGCACACAGAGCCGACCTTCTGATGTTCCTGATGGGAAGCAGGCCGAAACGCGTAATGGGTATTATAAAAAGACTGGGAACCCCGGAAGAGTACACACAGCTGGACGACTCCTTCTGGATTACCATCGAATTTGAAAACGGAGCAACCGGCGTGATCAGCGGTGACAGGTATTCACCATGTGTATCCAATATTTCTGAAGTATATGGAACCGAGGGAACCATTTTTACGGGGTCTGAGGCAACCAATCCATATCAGACGGCTCCCCTTGCAGTCTATACAAGCAAAGACTTTAAGCAGAGTGAGCTTCCGGAGATTGTGAAAGAGTATCGCTATCCGCAGTTATTCTGGTCAGAAGATATTATGCAGCCTGACGGAAACGTTCCAAAGCGCTGGGTGCCGATTTATCCGAAGCGGGGGTGGGCTTACAAATCCATGCTTGAGCACTTCCTTGACTGCATAGAAAAGGATGTGCCGCCGTCATTGACACCGGAGGACAGCGCAATTGTCACGGATGTGCTTGTCGGGGCTTATAAGTCCATGGAGACGAATGCATGGGTGGATCTGCCGCTTACGGAGGAATATATTGTGCCTCACTATGATGCACCGGTCATCAAGTAGTTGGAAGACATTTGTGTAATGTAAACCGAGAATCGGGAGGAAAAAATATGAAAAAGGTAATTGCAATACTGTTAACAGGATGTATGATTTTTGGGCTGGCAGCATGCGGTACGGATAAGAAGGCAGAAGGGGAGACGAAAAAAGAGGAAACCACGGATACAGCAGAGAAGACAGAAAGTAAAGAAAAAATAACAATCGGCTATTCTTATCCAACGGCCAACAATGAGTTTTGGGGAAATGCATTAACTTATGTGAAACAGGCAGCAGACGAACTCGGCTTTAATGTTACGGCAGACGACTGCAACAACGATCAGTCAGAACAGATCAAAGATGTGGACAGCATGATTTCAGGCGGTATCGACGCTCTGGTTCTGGGGCCTCAGGATGCTTCCGTATGCGCGGGGATCTCCGCAGCATGCAAAGAAAAAGGCATTCCGCTTGTTATTATTGACCGCTGGCCGGGAGACGATCTGAAGGCAGGAGAAGACTATGTATGCTTTATCGGGCCGGATGATAAAGAGGCCGGATATCAGATTGCAATGTCACTGATTAATGGCGGCAGCAAGAAACTTCTGGGAATCGGCGGATTTCAGGGAACTTCTGTTGCTGAGGGCAGAAAAGAAGGACTGGATAAAGCACTGGAAGAGAATCCTGACGTTGAACTGCTTCAGTTTGAATATGCAGGTGAGAATTGGGATGACGGAGATAAGGCATTCCGCAATCTCTACCAGTCACATCCGGAGGTGGAAGGCGTATGGTGCTACAACGATTCCCTGGCTCTGGCTACCGTAAATGTGCTCAAGGAAGAAGGCAAGATAGATGATGTCAAAGTAGGAGGTATGGACCTCTTAAATCCCGCAATCGAATCCATGCAGGCAGGGGAACTGTGGTTCTCTACCGGAGGCCATTATCTCCAGGCAGCATTCGGTGCTGTGGTAGCTTTCGATGTTGTGAACGGCAATACATACAACGGAGAGAAAAAAGTTCAGTTGGAACTGCCGGCAGTTTCACAGGAAAACATTGCACAGTTTGAAGAAAAATTCATGTCTGGTGACGCTCCGGTAGACTGGAAGAGTGTATCCAAAGTAACCAATCCGGACGCGAAGTATGATTTTGAAATATCGATTGACTAACATATAGATTTCAAGTTGGTCGTAACATGATACAAGGAAAAAAGCAGCAGGCGGCTCTTACCAGGAGCCGCCTGCTGTCTTAATGAATTGAGCTGTTTTGATTTACAGTGTTTTTTTATAATCCGTTCCCCATGCGACCATAGCATCCAGAACCGGCTTTAAACTCAGACCCGTCTCGGTAAGGGAATATTCCACCTTGGGCGGCACCTCGGGGTACACCTTCCTGTTCACAAGGCCTGCGGCCTCCATGGCGCGGAGATGGCTTGTGAGTACCTTCTGGGTAATTCCTTCCACGGAGCGCATCAGCTCATTAAAACGTTTGGTTCCTTCCAGCAGATCTCTTATAATCAGCACTTTCCATTTATCTCCGATCAGCTGCAGGGTTATTTCCACAGGGCATTCCGGAAGTTTCTTTTCAGCATCCATAGCAGGACCTCCTATTAAAAAAATATTTAATAAATATGTTTTCCTTCTATTATAAAATAGGTTAAAATAGTAGTGATATCAACATGGCTTTATCCCGAAAGAAAATCATGATGCAGAGTATGACGCGCGTCCGCCTCATGTACGTCAAGGCGTACTTGAATAAAAAAATATATGCAAAATTTACTTTCCCCAGTTTGTGAATAGGTGTACAGTATTGAATATCCTCTATATTGTTCGGTATCACGAACAGATACGTCCTTCTTAGTATTTATTATATACTGTTAAGATGAGGAAAAGCAAGTACTGACAAAAATGTAACTTAGTATCATTTTAATACTAAAGAACTTTGAGGTGCGTACTTTACATTGTGACTCCAACCGCTTATTATGACTGTATAAAGAAACGAGGGTTGTCATATTTGGAAAGGGATGGGAAAAGCATGAATGAAAAAGCGCGAAAGTACGTCGATATGTTCCGGGAAGTAAAGGTTGCGTCAGCTGCAACCGTTGATAAAGAACGACATCCACACAGCCGGATTATCAATATTATGATAGCGTCAGATGAGGGAATGTATATTGTAACATCCAAAGGGAAACCTTTTTACGAACAGCTGATCCAAAGCGGAGAGATTGCGCTGAGCGCGATGTGTCCGGACTGCCAGTCTCTGAAGTTTACGGGCAAAGTGAAGCTGGCAGATAAGGCATGGCTCCCTAAGGTGTTTGAGGATAATCCGGGAATGAACGAGGTATATCCGGGGGATACGAGAAATATATTGGATGTTTTTCTGATCTATGAGGGATGCGGAGAATGGTTTGACCTTCTTCACCACCCGGTCAGCAGAGAATCTTTTGCCTATGGGAGAGAGGTGGAGAAAGCGGGATTTTTCATAGAGGAGACGTGTATTGGCTGCGGTGCATGTACATATGTCTGTCCCCAGAACTGCATCACAGAAGGAAGCCCGTATCGGATCGATCCGGTGCACTGCCTGCACTGCGGGGCGTGCATGGAGACGTGCCCAGCGGATGCGGTGAAGAAGCTTCACAGATAGCGAAAGGATTCATGGATAGCGTAGAACTTCATGGGCGCAGGATGTACAGGCAACATACAGGAAGAAAAGAAAGGCAGGAAGAACAACAAGATGTCCGAATTATGGATGAACATACAAGCATATTTTACCAGCCGTCTGGATGAATATCTGATCTGTCTGTGGCAGCACATCAGTATCAGCATCCTTGCGCTTCTGGCTGCCGCACTCATAGGAATCCCATGCGGTTATTTATGTATCAGATATGTAAAATGTAAAAAGTGGCTGGTTGGGATATTTCAGATACTGCGTATTATCCCCAGCCTTGCTATACTGATTCTTCTGATTCCAATCATGGGGACAGGGATAAAACCGGCGATGACAGCGCTTGTGCTGATGGCTGTGCCCCCGATTCTCATGAATACGGCGGACGGTTTTGAGGAGGTGCCGGAATTTATGCTGGAGACAGCAGCCGGTCAGGGGATGAAGGAATGGCAGATATTCTGGAAGGTGCAGGTACCGCTTGCCGTACCCTATATGCTGACGGGCACAAGGACAGCAATCATTGAGATCGTTGCCAGTGCATCAATCGCAGCGAAAATCGGAGCCGGAGGGCTGGGCGGGATCATCTTTACCGGATTGGGCCTGAACAGGACAGATCTGCTGCTGATTGGCGGCGTTTCGGTAGCGCTTCTTTCACTGACGGCAGGAATGATTTTCAGCGGGCTGGAGAAAATATTTATACCATGGCGGCTGCCTGGCAGACAAAAGAAACACAAATCTTAAAAACAAGGGAGAAAAGTATTATGAAATTGAAGGTGAAAAAAGCAGTAATCGCGGCAGTGTGCCTGGCGATGATGACATCGTTGGCAGCCTGCGGCAGCAAAGAGAACAAAAAAGCAGGAGACGAAGGAAAGAAAAAAGATGCGGTAATCCGGGTAGGATCGAAAGATTTCACCGAAGGGATGATTGTATCAGAGGTATATTCCCTGGCACTGGAAGATGCGGGGTATGAGGTGGAGCGTATATTTGACATTGCGGGATCTATTATCCATACATCTCTGATCAATGATGAGATCGATATGTATCCGGAATATACCGGAACTGCGCTTCTCTCAATACTTGGCATGGATGTGATCACAGATCCTCAGGAAGTGTATGACACTGTAAAGGAGGAGTATGAGAAGCAGTTTCAGCTTACCTGGCTTGACTACTCTCAGGCCAATGACGGACAGGGGCTGGCAATCCGTACTTCGGTTGCAGAAAAACTGGGGATTAAGACAATATCCGATCTGCAGAAGCATGCCAGTGAGCTGCGTTTTGCGTCACAGGGAGAATTTGACGAACGCGAGGACGGAATTCCGGCGCTGGAAAAAGCCTATGGAAAGATGGACTGGAAATCTTCCAAAGTATATGACAATGGCCTCAAGTATGAAGTTCTGTCAAATGATGAGGCAGACGTAACACCTGTGTATACGACAGAGGGACAGCTGGCAGATAAGGAAAAGTTTACACTTCTGGAGGATGATAAAAATGTATGGCCTCCTTATAATCTGGGGCCGGTAATCCATGATTCCGTGCTGGAGGCACATCCGGATATTGCGGATGTCCTGAACAAAATCAGTGCGGCAATGGATACAGAATCTCTGACAGCATTGAATGCCAGGGTAGATATGGACAAAGAAGAGATCGAGGATGTGGCACTGGAGTATTATGAATCTATTAAATAAGTCAGCCAGAAAGGGGCAACAGTTATGTCAGCAGCAATCACCTTCAGTAATGTAAGTAAACAGTTTCCAGGAACCAGTTATTATGCGGTGGATCAACTGTCCTTTTCCGTGGTGGAAGGGGAATTTGTGACCATCCTGGGGTCATCCGGGTGCGGTAAGACAACATTGCTGAAAATGATTAACCGGCTGTATGAGCCGGATGAAGGAAACATCTATCTGTTTGGTGAAAATACGGCAGAAATAGATGTTGTTCAGCTGAGGCGTGGAATTGGGTATGTCATACAGCAGACGGGGCTGTTTCCTCATATGACAATAGCAGATAATGTTGCGACTGTTCCGAAACTTTTAAAGTGGGATAAGGAGCGGATACAAAAACGTGTCAGGGAACTTCTGGAGCTTGTTAAGCTGGACCCGGATGAGTTCCAGGGACGCTACCCCTCCCAGCTGTCCGGCGGGCAGCAGCAGAGGGTCGGGCTGGCGAGGGCGCTGGCAGTGGAGCCGGAGGTCATGCTGCTGGACGAGCCCTTCGGCGCCGTTGATGCCATTACGCGCACCGGCCTGCAGGAAGAACTGCTTGGCCTGCACCGGGGACTGGGCAAGACCTTTCTGCTGGTAACCCACGATATCCATGAAGCGTTTAAACTGGGAACAAGAGTCATGATTATGAACGAAGGTAAAATCAGCCAGTTCGATCAGCCTCAAAACATCATCGCGAACCCTGCTGACGATTTCACTGCAGCACTGATCCGATCCGCAAAGGAGCAGGAGAAAATGTGGGAGGGATACATATGAGCAAATTGACGGTGTATCTGGCCAGACATTATGATGATCTTTTGGAGGCTTTACTGGAACACCTGCAGATTACTGCGGTCACGCTGCTGTTTTCCCTGCTTATTGCCTCTGCGCTGACGATACTTGCCATATACTCAAAAAAAACCGGTGAGATTCTGGTTCACATCTTTTCCGTACTGTATTCCGTGCCGAGCCTCGCCATGTTTGCATTTTTGATCCCGGTTACAGGACTGGGAAAGACAACGGCAGTGATCGTTCTTGTAGTGTATAACCAATATCTGCTTCTGCGGAACTTTATTTCCGGACTTTACGGTGTCGAACCGGCTGTGGTTGAAGCCGCTGAGGGTCTGGGAATGCGGCGTATGCAGGTGCTGTGTCAGATCCGGATCCCGCTGGCAAAAAGGGCGCTTTTTACCGGGATTCAGCTGGCAGTGGTTTCCACGATTGGTATTGCTACGATTGCCGCAATGATCAATGCGGGCGGCCTTGGCACCATACTGTTTGACGGGCTGCGGACGTTGAATGTCTATAAGATCGTCATAGGCAGTATTCTTTCCGCGGGGCTGGCTGTGGGGATAAATGCTTTGTTTAAGGTGGCGGAGAAGAGGATGTAAAATCTAACCGGGAATCCGGAAACGGCCGTTCTGACCTGATCGGTTTAAAGTGAAATAAAAGTGGGCTTCCGGTTTAGATTGAATCGGTGGTCAAAATATCGGATTCCAGAATTCGGGTAAGCAGTTCCCGGGCTTCTTCAATATTTTTCTCCCTGGAGATATTTTCCGCATGCCCTTCGTTAATAAAACCTACAATGCCATAGCATAAGAATCCTGCGATTTTCTTCGGGGAATACCGGAGGCTGAGGACCCGGCTTTCTTTATTTGTGTGCGTTTCTACGGTTTCCAGTACATAGTTGTAAAAGGCAAATGCCAGATAGGGGTTCTCATCCGGGATGGTATGGCGGAAAAAGTTATGGTTCTTGTAGTATAGCTTCATAATGCTGTCCAATACATTGCAGTAGCTGATGACCGGACTGGCTGAAGGGTTGTTGGCCGCCTGCATTTCTTCATAAACAGCGGTTCCCTCCCGGATCATATCCTGGAAAATATCGTCAACCAGGGCGTACTTATCGCTGTAGTGGGTATAAAAGGTGATCCGGCTTGTGTCCGCCCGGCTGCACAGCTCTGTGATGGACACCTGCTCAAAGGGCATGTCTGACAGCATGGAAATAAGGGTGGTTTTCAGATTCTTTTTGGTTTTTCTGATTCGTCTGTCTTCCATAATAATTTACAATTTCTCCGATCTGTATAAATAACTAACAAAAATAAAATACTGTAAGTTGTTATCAAATTCCGCATTTGCTATAATTTTAACACGTGTTAAAATAATGGTCAACGTGTCAGCTTACCGTATATCAGTGTATCTGTTACTCGCTGTTACTGTTCACCCTGCGGGTGTGCACAGTAATTTAGGTAATGCAACAGATATCTTGATTTGGTGTATGGGCTGGCTTATAGTTGTGAAAAGATTTGAAAGGATGAAGATTATGCCGGATATTGCAATTATGACAGACAGCAATTGCGGAATTCTGCCAGAAGAGGGTAGGGAGATGGGAATTACGGTTGTTCCGATGCCCATCCAGATTGACGGAAAGACATATCTGGAGGGGGTGGATATTACAGCGGACACATTTTACGATCTCCAGGCGAAGGGCGCGTCTGTGACATCCTCCCAGCCCGCGCCCGGAGAAGTGATGGAGATGTGGTACCAGCTTCTGAAAGAACATGAGGAGATTGTCTATATTCCGATGTCCAGCGGCCTTAGTAATTCCTGCCAGAGTGCAAGTATATTCGCACAGGAATTTGAAGGCCGGGTACATGTTGTGAATAACCGCCGGATTTCTATTACACAGATTCAGTCAGTGAAAGATGCGATGTGTATGGCAGAGCAGGGGATGAGCGGGATACAGATTAAAGAGATTTTAGAGGCCGAAGCCATGGATGCAACGATTTATATTGCCGTGGATACCTTGGAATATCTGAAAAAGGGCGGAAGAGTAACGGCAGCGGGAGCAGCGATCGGAAGCGTGCTCAATATCAAACCGGTGCTTACTATCCAGGGGGACAAATTGGATGCATATGCAAAGGTAAGGGGCATGAAGACGGCATTTCGCACCATGTGCAAGGCGTTACATAACGATGTATCTACCAGGTTGAAAGGACTGCACGACAGCCATCAGCTAATGTTTGGAATTGCTAATACGGCTATGGAGCCGGAAGTACTGCAACATTGGATCGCTCAGATGCAGGAGGAGTTTCCGGGAGAGGAGATTACTCACAGTCCGCTGATGCTCAGCATTGGGTGTCATACCGGTCCTGGAGCACTGGGGATTGGGGCATATAGAAAGCATTGATATAAATCTTGATTCTCTGATATCGGGAGCAATTAACAAAAGTTTACAGTCTGATAGCTGATAGAGAGTCTATTAAGAAAATAGGCCGTAGGCATCCTGCGGTAAGGCGGCTAAAATCCGATCTTACCGGCGAGATGACCTGCGGCTTATATTTGCCAGGCTGGTTTCCTAGCCCCTTGCGTTATACCGCATCACAAAGAGCATACTGTTTTACGGCCTCAAGAGGGAACATGGTCCGCTCGGCAATTTCTTCTGCAGACATTCCCTGGCTGAAAAAGCGTTTGAAAACTGTATTCATGTCCTCTGCAATCTCCACGATGTGCAGGTCCGGATCATAGATCCGGATGTTGCGCTGTCCCCACGGGTATTCTTTAATCTCATGGACCCACTGCAGGCCGGGGATGTCTCTCGTCTCGGCGTACACTTTGTCTAAGTCTTCCACTTCAAAATAGACTTGAAAGTTGTGAGATCTTTCTTTCACGCTTTCGGTATCGATACCAACGAGTTCGGCATACCCTTGCTGCAGCGAAAAACCTTCATAGGTTACATGTACGCCAATATCCATTATGGCGTTTTGATGAAGTACCTTTTCATAGAAGTTTTTAGAGACGGAAATGTCCCTGACTGCTAATAAACAACCTTGATATTTCATGATTTATTCCTCCTTTGAGGACATTGTATGATACATCTCCATTCCGTCATAGTAAAAATCAGACATAGTTTTTATATAAGATTGCGGGGGAAGTCCACTGATCGCTTTGAAATCTTTATCAAAGTGGGCCTGGTCGAAATATCCTGCTTTCTGTGATAATTCCGCCAGAATACAGTGAGATTTATGTATGTGCTTTAGCACATAGTTGAAACGGGTTAATCGCGCATAGTTTTTGATACTCATTCCGATTTGTGCAAGAAATAAGCGGTTCAGCTGACGTTCACTATAGCCGGACTGCCGGGCAGTTTCATTCACCTGTACTTGTCCATGGCTGCCGGAAATTACTGATGCTGCTAACAACAAAGCATCAGATATAACGCACTTATCCATGCGCCTATAAAAAATATTATCACAGGCATTTACCAGATCTATGATAGTCTTTGACATGACAAACGCCTGATGCAGCGAATGGAACAGTTCACAGTCGATGTCTGCAAGCGGCATCCGTTTGCCGGCAAACTCAGCCTGGCTTTGGCGGGTGATCTGATACAAACCACAGGGGGACAGCTGAACAAGCAGCATGACACGGTACCGATTTGGCTCCGTCCCTAATGATACAGGAGCCACGGATGCTCCCCATAGTTCGGCTATGACATCGGTTCCATCGAAAGTAAGCGACAACGTCCCGCAGGCGTTGGGCATAAGCGTATACCGTGTTGTGAACGTATCATTCTCCGGAAATACAATGTTGTAATTCAGTATGTATTCTCTCAGTACCGCATGAGCGGGGAACATATTAAACTGCTTATTATTATGAATCATTCTACTTTTTCCTCTGTATTTTGATGTTGAAACTTATTAGATAACAGCTTTCATTATAACACAGGCTCTCTGATGTATCATAGTTCTTTCCGCAGGATAAACCATGTCTTTCGTTTGAAATTTTGGTTAATTTTGGATCAACTATTGACATCTCAATTACAAAGCAGTATTATGTTCTATGTCAAACAGTTGCAGGTAGGACAGTTGATGATAGAACTATACCTAAAGGGCACCCCGTAACATATGCCCTGCGGGCGGATCCGCAGTAAACTGCGGAATAAAGTATACCCGAAGAGCATCCCGTAATGTATGCCCTTCGGGCGGGTCTGCAGCTTAGCTGCAGAATAATGTATGAGCAGGGGTTATAATGAGAACAAAAAGATATATCGGAATCGAGATACGGGCACTGGATAATCAGATCAAAAGACTGATTGACAGCAAGATACAGAAGTCGGCTTTTTGCCGTCTTACGGGTTCGAACGGCTGGATTATTGATTATATTCGGAAGAAGTCTCCGAAGCCAGTCTACCAGAAAGATCTGGAGGCTGAGTTCAATATCACCCGATCCACGGCCTCCAAGGTATTGAACCTCATGGAGGAAAAGGGGTTCATTGTCAGGGAGAGCGTACCCGAAGATGCCAGACTGAAAAAGTTGGTTCTGACGCCGGAAGCAATCGAAATCTCGAAAGGGATGGAAGCAGACAGGGATGCCATAGAGCGTCAGATTACAAAAGGCTTTTCTGAAAAAGAACTACAGCAGTTCTACTCCTATATTGAACGAATAAGAAAAAATGTAACTGATATCTAAGCCGGCCTGTGCCGGCTTATTCTAACCACCAATTGTTTGATGTCTGACAAATTGGGACGAGGAGGTTTAGACATGGTAAAAATATTGGCAAAAAGTATCAGAGAGTATAAAAGAGATTCCATTCTGACACCCATTTTGGTTTCGCTGGAAGTCTTACTGGAAGTTATTATTCCGCTGATGATGGCAAATCTGATTGACTATGGGATTGACAAAGGGGACATGGGCTACATTGGAAAAACGGGGGTTTTTCTTCTGATTGCAGCATTTCTTTCCTTGTTTTTCGGGGCGGCGGCCGGAAAAACGGCGGCACATGCTTCTGCGGGGCTGGCAAAGAACCTCCGGAAGGATATGTACTATAATGTTCAAAATTTTTCGTTTTCTAATATTGATAAATTTTCCACATCTAGTATTGTAACAAGATTGACAACGGATGTCACAAACGTGCAGAACGCCTATCAGATGACCATACGTATGGCCATGAGGGCGCCGGTTATGCTGGTTTTTTCCCTGTTCTGTGCAATCCGGGTAAGTGCAAAGCTGTCTGTCGTATTTCTCATCTGTGTTCCGGTATTGGGAATCGGGCTGTATCTGATTATGACGAGAGTGCATCCCATTTTCAGAAGGGTATTTAAGACATACGACAAATTGAATAATGTGGTACAGGAAAACGTGCGGGGGATCCGAGTTGTAAAATCCTTTGTGCGAGAGGATTATGAAAATGGGAAATTCCGTAATATTTCCGAGAAGATATACAAGGATTTTTCAAAAGCTGAGAAAACACTTGCTTTTAATATGCCTCTGATGCAGTTCTGCATGTATGCCTGTATGCTGGTCTTTTCCTGGTTTGGCGCCAGACTGATCATAGCAAGCGGCGGCAATCCAGATGCAGGCCTGAGTACGGGCGGCCTGATGAGTCTGTTTACTTATACAACACAAGTATTAATGAGCCTGATGATGCTTTCTATGGTATTTGTTATGATCACGATGTCTAAAGCATCGGCAGAACGAATTGCAGAAATTCTGACGGAAACAAGTGACCTTCACAATGGGGAAAATCCGGTTATGGAAGTGCCGGACGGTTCCATTGAATATGAAGACGTTTCCTTCAGTTATTCCAGGAAGGCTAATAAGCTGTGCCTGAGTGACATTAACCTGAAGATAGCCTCGGGAGAGACCATCGGTATTATCGGCGGCACCGGGGCATCCAAGTCCACGCTGGTTCAGCTCATCCCGAGACTATATGATGTGACAGAGGGCGTGCTGAGAGTCGGAGGCGTTGATGTCAGGGATTATGACATTGAAGTATTGCGGAATCAGGTGGCTATGGTGCTGCAGAAGAATGAATTGTTTTCCGGTACGATTAAGGAAAACCTGCGCTGGGGAAATGAACATGCGTCGGATGAGGAACTGATCCATGCCTGTCAGCTTGCTCAGGCCGATGATTTTGTACGGAGGTTTCCGGATGGATATGACACGCATATTGAACAGGGCGGCTCCAATGTATCCGGCGGCCAGAAGCAGAGGCTTTGTATTGCAAGGGCACTTTTGAAAAAGCCCAAGATATTGATTCTGGATGATTCCACCAGCGCAGTGGATACAAAGACGGACGCATTGATCCGGAAGGCCTTTAGGGAAGAGATACCGGACACTACAAAGGTCATCATTGCGCAGAGAATTTCCTCTGTCCAGGATGCGGATAAGATCATCGTATTGGATGACGGGAAAATCGACGGATTCGGCAGCCACGAGGAGCTGCTCCGAAGCAATGCAATCTATAAAGAAGTCTTCGAATCTCAGCAGAAGGGAGGTAGTGAAGATGAATAAGAGCAAGAAAAAACAACAGCTGGATATGCAGACGCTAAAACGTCTACTCTCTTATCTGAAACAATATAAGGCCAGGTTTATCTTTGTACTGATCTGTATATTGGTGAGCGCCGGGGCAAGCGTACTGGCCGCCCTGTTTTTAGAGACCTTAATCGATGATTATATTACCCCTCTGCTTGTGCAGGCAGTGCCGGATTTCAGCGGGCTGCTCAGGGTGATGATTATGATGGGCGGCATCTACCTGATCGGTGTGCTCGCCACGCTGTTTTATAACCGGCTGATGGCAGTGATATCTCAGAGCATATTAAAGGATATCCGGGATGAAATGTTTTCCCATATGCAGACCCTGCCGATCAAATATTTTGACACGCATTCCCATGGGGATGTGATGAGCCATTATACAAATGATACAGACACACTGCGCCAGATGATGTCGCAGAGCGTCCCGCAGCTTTTTTCCTCTGTCATTACCATCGCAGCCGTATTTATTGCCATGCTTTCCATCAGTATATGGATGACACTGTTTGTGCTGGTATTTGTGGTGATTATTCTTCAGGTGGTTAAGAAGGTGGCCGGAAACAGCGGTAAGTATTTTGTGAGACAGCAGGAATCCATTGGAGATGTCAATGGTTATATCGAGGAAATGATTAACGGGCAAAAGGTTGTAAAGGTATTCTGTCATGAAGAGAAGGCAAAGGAAATGTTTGATGAAAAGAACGAAAAACTTTTTGGAGAGGCATCTCAGGCCAATACCTATGCCAATATCCTTATGCCGATCATGAACAACCTGGGTTATATTCTGTATGTTCTGATAGCGATTGTCGGCGGCGCCCTGGGAATATGGGGAGTGACAAATATCAGCCTGGCCGGCGTGGGCGTCATTACGCTGGGAATGATCGCCTCCTTTTTACAGCTCTCCAGAAGTTTTATACAGCCGCTGGGGCAGGTGTCACAGCAGCTGAGCGCGATTATCATGGCGCTGGCGGGTGCAAGGCGTATCTTCCAGCTGATTGATGAGGAGGGTGAAACAGACAATGGGTACGTAACACTGGTAAATGCAAAATACGAGAATGGCGTTCTTACAGAGACGCCCGGGCGCACCGGACTCTGGGCATGGAAGCACCCGCACGAGGACGGCACGCTGACTTATACCGAACTCAAAGGGGAGGTGCGGATGTTTGACGTGGACTTTGGCTACGAAGAGAATAAGATGGTTCTCCACAATATAACCCTGTATGCCGAACCAGGCCAGAAAGTCGCATTTGTCGGCGCGACCGGCGCAGGCAAGACCACAATCACAAATCTGATCAACCGGTTTTATGATATTGCAGACGGTAAGATCCGTTATGACGGCATCAATATCAACAAAATCCGTAAGTCCGATCTGCGACGCTCCCTGGGTATCGTACTCCAGGATGTCAACCTGTTCACCGGAACCGTCATGGAGAACCTAAGGTACGGCAAATTAGATGCAACGGATGAAGAGTGCATCGCGGCTGCAAAACGCGCCAACGCGGATGGATTTATCCGTATGCTGCCGGAAGGATACGACACCGTACTTTCCGGGGATGGAAGCGGCCTGTCACAGGGCCAGCGCCAGCTGATCTCCATCGCAAGGGCGGCCGTAGCAGACCCGCCGGTCATGATCCTGGATGAGGCCACCTCCTCCATAGACACCAGAACCGAAGCCATCGTACAGCGCGGCATGGATGCGCTCATGAAAGGACGCACCGTATTCGTCATCGCACACAGACTTTCCACCGTGCAGAACTCAGACGTAATCATGGTACTGGAACTGGGAGAAATCATAGAAAGAGGAAGCCATCAGGAACTCATACAAAAGCATGGTAAATACTATCAGTTGTATACCGGGGCTTTTGAATTGACTTAGGGTTACATTTCACACCCCGGGAATTATCAGTAAATCGGGATTTAGTGGCGAGCTTTAGTCTCGGCGCGGATGGGGACGCTCCATAAAGGGATAGCCGAAAGCCTCCCTTCATGGAGCTGGCGCATCCAACCGGCAGGTAAAGGCTCGTTTCTAATGAGGAGCCTCAAACGGGGGCAGCGTATGGTATTGAATTGGCGGGACTTTTATGTCCCCATTAAATCCAGTATATTTACGGGTAACAAGGCGATCTAACACTTACACTTATATAAACGAATCACCAATTCTGTTCCATCCGTTGCTACCGTACGAGAGCCCCTCTGGGGAATGAGCTCTTAACTACCGTTTGGATGCAACAGCGAATGACGAGGTGAGTCCGGGAGCTGGCGGGGCAATGTCTGCTGGTGAAAAGTCCATAAAGCGAGCGATTAGAAGCTGTTGAAGAAAACGGAACGGGAAGGGAGGGCAGAATTTGCCTTACCAGGCAAATTCTGATGCCGCCTGCGGCGCGAATGCATCGGCATTCGGGCCAAATGCGGCATGTACCTCCCTTCCCGTTCCGTTTTCTTCTACAGCTTCTTCGCGAAGTGTCAGGACATTTCACCAGCAGACATTGCCCCGCCAGCTCCCGGACTCACCTCGTCATTCGCGTCCGCCATTCGTCAACGAGTCTAAAGCTCGTTAACTAACTCCCGATTTAGATGTTGGCTGGGGTGTGAAGCGTAACGGCTTAGGAGCGGTTCCCATAGTGCATTCACAAATACTATTGTGATTCTTCCAGTCTTCACTTATAATAATAGAAAACAAAGGATGCCTCAGGCAGCTGCAGAATTTCCTGCAGTTTCAGCCGGGTACGATAGGAGAGATGAATGGCAATTAATAATACGGCAAGAATGATACTAAAGGCGCTTTCTTTTGATGGAATTGAAGTGGAGGCTTCACGGCATCTGGCGGATCTGAAAAGGCTGGATCCGATGAAGATTTTTTATAAGAAGATTGACTATAAGATTTATAATGACGGGTACGAGGTGCCGACGAGGATATTTTTCCCAAATGAAAAGGCCTTTAAGAATACAGGCCCCATACTGCATAAGGTGATGCTGCTTATCCACGGCGGCGGCTGGGTGACAGAGAGTGTGGATAATTATGACCGTATCTGCGCCAGGCTTGCGAATGCCACGGAGCATGTTGTGGTCTCTGTGGATTACAGGCTGGCTCCGGAGAATAAGTTTCCGATTGGTCTGGAGGACTGTTATGCGGCGGCAAGGGCTGTATTTATGAAACAGTTTATTCTGAATGTAAACCCGGATGATATTACACTGATCGGGGACAGTGCCGGGGGGAATCTGGCGGCGGCGCTGTCTCTTCTGGCGAGGGACAGGGGCGAATTCCTTCCCAGGCGCCAGGTGCTGATCTATCCGGCAGTCAACAGCGACTATACGGAGAATTCGCCGTTTGAGTCCGTGCGGGAGAACGGGACGGATTATCTGCTTACAGCGGGGAAGATGCGGGATTATATTGAATTATATGCTTCATGCGAGGAGGACAAAAGGAATCCTTACTTTGCACCGATACTGGCGGAGGATTTGACAAATCAGCCGGATACGCTTGTGATTACGGCCGAATATGATCCCCTGAGAGATGAGGGGGAGGCATATGGGGAGAAGCTGAAGGCGGCCGGCAACAAGGTGGAGATCTGCAGGATCAAGGACGCCCTGCACGGATATTTTGCTCTGGGCATCAAAAACTTTCATGTGCAGGAGAGCTTTGACCGTATTAATCAATTTTTGGGATATGAACCAGCTCAGGGGGTGTAAAGTGTGCAGCAGAAACGGGCGTATTGGAGAAAGCTGGATAATGCGGCAAAATTATTTTCAGCTACGAGTAATAAAAAGGACACCAGAGTGTTCCGGTTCTATTGTGTTCTGAAGGAAGAGATAAACGGGGAGCGGCTTCAGGAGGCGCTGGACAGAACGGTTGTTACGTATCCTGTATTTTTATCAGTTATGCGCAAGGGGCTGTTCTGGCATTACCTGGAAAAGAGCAGGCTCAGGCCTGTGGTGCGTGAAGAGTATAAGGAACCGTGCAGCTGCCTGTATGTGCGGGATAAAAAATCACTGCTGTTTGAAGTGACCTACTATGGACGCAGGATTAATTTTGAAGTGTTCCATGCGCTGACAGACGGGACGGGTGCTACGGAATTCTTAAAAGAGCTTGTGAAGAATTATTTGTATATAACCTATAAAGAGGAGGGGCTTGCGGATGTTCCTCTTTTAGATGAGAACGTCACGATCCAGGACCAGGAGAGCGACAGCTTTTCACAGTATTATACGGAAGTAAAAAAGAAAAAGGTAAAAAAACCAAAGGCGCATCAGCTGAAGAAACCCAGAAAAGAAATCGGGCGGCTCCAGGTGAATGAGGCGGTGGTCTCGGTGAAAGATTTGCTTGGACGATCGAGAGAGCTCGGGGTATCTATGACCGTATTTCTGACAAGTGTTTTTCTAATGGCAATTCACCAGGAAATGTCGAAACAGCAGGAAAACCATCCGGTCGTATTGATGGTGCCTGTAAATCTGCGGAAGTTTTTCCCTTCTGATTCCATGCTGAATTTCTTTAACTGGATTGAACCGGGATATCATTTTGGAAACGAAAAGGGGAGTTTTGAGGCTGTACTGCAGCGTGTAAAGGAATATTTCGCATCGGAACTTACGACGGAGCGTGTGGCGGAGCATATGAATGAGCTGATCGCCCTGGAGATGCACCCGATTCTCAGGCTGGCGCCTCTGGAACTAAAGAATCTGGGCATCCGGGCCGGGGCCAGATATGCGGAGCGGGATGTGACGGCTATCTTCTCCAATATGAGTGCAGTCAGGATGCCAGGGGAGTATGAGCCTTATATAGACCGCTTCGGAGTATATACAAGTACGCCTAAACTGGAGTTGTGTGTGTGCTCTTTTGGAGACAAGCTTTCTCTTGGATTTACATCCAGGTTCGATACTTTGAATATTCAGAGGAACTTTTACCGGATACTAAAGGAACAGGGAATCACTGTGGAGAGGATAGAACCGGAATTCCCGCAGCCAGACGTGCCGGGAAAGATGGAACTGAAGGTTTTCCGCTTTTTCTCTTTCCTATGCCTGGCAGCAGCGGTAGGCTTTGTGGCCGCTGATTTTAATTTCCATCCGGATATCCGCTGGCCTATCTTTACGGCGGCTGGAATTGCCAGTATGTGGCTGGCTCTGGCGATTGGTTTCGTGAAGCGGTATAACCTCATGAAGAATGCTACGTGGCAGTTGATTATCGTTTCGGTGGGCTGTATTTTGTGGGATGTTTTTACGGGCTGGCACGGATGGTCTGTGGATTATGTGCTTCCAGCCGTCTGTATGGTGATACTGCTTTCTATGTTTATTATTACAAAGGTGCAGAGGAACACGGCAAGAGAATATATGATCTATTTCGTGATGGCAGCCGGGTATGGCGTGCTGCTTCCGCTGATTCTGCTGCTGACTGGCGTGGTGAAGTTCCAGCTTGTGTGTTCCATCTGTGTGGTGGTGTGCTTTTTGTTTCTGGCGGCCCTTGTTATCTTTAAAGGAAAAGAATTCCGGGAAGAGATGCATAAAAAGTTCCATGTGTAGACAAGGATTGTACTCTCTGCGCCGTTTGTGGTATTATAAATCCGTATGCAGTATTGCAGCAATTATTGATAGGAAGGACAAGACTATATGAAACTTTTGATTCAAAACGGACATGTATTAGATCATCTGACAGGACTGGACAGTATCAGTGATGTTCTGACAGACGGTGACAAGATCGTGAAAGTTGCAAAAGATATCCGGGACACTGCGGATCAGACGATTGATGCATCCGGCTGTTATGTCATGCCAGGCTTCATAGACCTGCATGTGCATTTGCGCGATCCCGGACTGACCCATAAAGAAACACTGGAGACAGGCGGCCGGGCTGCAGCCAGGGGCGGAGTGACTACCGTATGCGCGATGCCGAATACAAAGCCCATAACAGACACAAAAGAGATGGTTGCAGACGTGCATCAGAGAGCTGTGAAAGAATCTCCGGTTCATGTGATCCAGCTTGGGGCTGTTACAAAAGGAGAAGCCGGAAAGGAACTGGCGGATATCAAAGGAATGGCCGAGGCCGGATGCCATGCGATCAGTGAGGACGGCAGGTCAGTCATGAATGCCTCTTTGTACCGAAAAGGGATGAAGCTGGCCAAAGAAAATAATATATCTGTTTTTGCACATTGCGAAGACATTACGATGGTAGAAGGCGGCGTTATGAACGCCGGATCCAAGGCGGATTCACTTGGAGTGAAGGGAATTACGAATGCCGTTGAAGATGTCATCGTAGCCCGAGACATACTTCTGGCAAAGGAAACAGGAGTGCGTCTGCACCTCTGCCATTGTTCCACGGCGGACAGCGTCAGAATGATAGCCGCTGCCAAAAAAGACGGGCTGCCGGTAACAGGAGAAGTATGCCCGCATCATTTCATTCTATCTACAGAGGATATCCATGAGAATCACGGACAATATAAGATGAATCCCCCGCTGCGTGCGCCGGAGGATGTAGAAGCTCTGAGAGAAGGGCTGAAAAACGGCATCATGGATGTGATTTCTACCGATCACGCTCCCCATGCGGAAAAAGAGAAAAATCTCCCCATGGAAAAAGCCGCATTCGGGATCGTCGGATTGGAGACATCCGCCTGCCTGACATACACAGAGCTGGTCGAAAAAGGCGTTCTGACGCCCATGCAGATGGTCGAGAAGATGAGCTATAATCCGGCCCGGATACTGGGATTGGAGGACAAAGGCTCCGTGTCTGAGGGAAAGACCGCAGACATTGTCATCTTTGATCCTTCTACAGAATACAGAATTGATAAAAACACGTTTCTATCTAAGGGGAAGAACACTCCGTTTGATGGATATCCGGTCAAAGGAGAGGTATGTTGTACCATTGTTGATGGAAGAATTGTATATACAAGATAAAAAACGGAGGGCAAAGGGGTCAGACCCCGGTGCACCGGGGTCTGACCCCTTTGCTCATCATTTTCAGAACATTCAGATAATTGAGGAGGTTTTTTCATGATTAACAAGCTGGTAAGTAAGATTAAGAAGACAGGCGCTCCGATCGTGGTCGGACTGGATCCTATGTTGAACTACATTCCGGAACATATCCAGAAGCGTGCTTTTGAGGAGTTTGGTGAGACTCTGGAAGGGGCCGCGGAGGCGATCTGGCAGTTTAATAAGGAGATTGTGGACAAGACGTATGACCTGATTCCGGCTGTGAAGCCTCAGATTGCGATGTATGAGCAGTTTGGCGTTCCGGGATTGATGGCTTTTAAGAAGACGGTCGATTACTGTAAGGAAAAAGACCTGGTCGTGATCGGGGATATTAAACGGGGCGATATTGGATCTACTTCGGCAGCCTATGCCGTGGGGCACCTTGGTAAAGTGAAGGTGGGAAGCAGGGAATATCTGCCCTTTGATGAGGACTTTGCGACGGTGAATCCCTACCTTGGCTCCGATGGTGTGAATCCCTTTATAGACGTATGTAAGGCTGAGAAAAAGGGCCTGTTTATTCTTGTGAAAACTTCCAATCCGTCCAGCGGTGAGTTCCAGGATCAGCTGATTGACGGCAGGCCGCTTTACGAACTGGTCGGCGAGAAGGTTGCCGAGTGGGGCGCACAGTGCATGGGCGGGGAATACAGCTATATTGGCGCGGTAGTGGGCGCTACTTATCCAGAGATGGGTAAAGTGCTCCGTAAAGTGATGCCGAAAGCCTATATCCTGGTGCCGGGATACGGTGCTCAGGGAGGGCAGGGCAAGGATCTGGTTCACTTTTTTAATGAGGACGGGCTGGGCGCGATTGTGAATTCTTCCCGTGGTATTATCGCAGCATATAAGCAGGCGGCCTATGCAGCATATGGCGCAGAAAACTTTGGGGATGCGTCAAGGGCTGCGGTGGAAGCGATGACAGCAGATATTCAGGGAGCTTTACAAGGCAGATAGTAAAGAATATATGAAGTAATACAAAAGGTGGCAGGCCCTGAAATAATAGGGGCTGTCCGGAGAAGGGTAACAGTTCAGTCCTGTCTGAGCTGCTACGGAAAAGGAGTAAAAGAATGTCTAATAAACAAAAAGAATCGGCCTTGATCGTATCTCAACAATGTATCGCCGCAGATATCTACAGTATGTGGATACAGACAGAAAAGATTGCATCTCTGGCAGTGCCGGGGCAGTTTATTTCTATGTATACAAAGGACGGGAGCAAGCTTCTGCCCCGCCCCATCAGCCTGTGTGAGATAGAAAAAGAAAAGAAGCAGATCCGTGTTGTTTACCGTGTAACAGGAGATGGTACAGGGACACAACAGTTCTCAAAACTATCAAAGGGAGACCGGATTGATATTCTGGGTCCTCTGGGAAATGGTTTTCCTGTCGATGAGGCGGCGGGCAGAAAAGCAGTCTTAATCGGAGGCGGTATCGGTGTGCCGCCCATGTTGGAGCTGGCAAAGCAGATGCCTGGTGAAAAAGTGATGGTCATGGGATACCGTGACGAGCAGTTTCTGACAGAGGAATTTAAACGTCAGGGCCGCCTGTATATTGCCACAGAGAATGGAAGTGCGGGAACGAAGGGAAATGTCATGGATGCCATTGCCGAAAATGCTCTTACTGCGGAGATCATATACGCATGCGGACCGTCCCCAATGCTCCGGGCAATCAAACAGTATGCCGAAGAAAATAATATCGTATGCTATGTATCTATGGAGGAGCGTATGGCCTGTGGAATCGGGGCGTGCCTGGCATGCGTATGTCAGTCAAAAGAGATCGATGGCCACAGCCATGTACACAATAAGCGTGTCTGCAAAGATGGGCCGGTATTCTTATCGACGGAGGTGGAAATCTAATGAATACAACAGTGAACCTTGCCGGTGTGGAATTGAAGAATCCGGTTATGACGGCTTCCGGGACTTTCGGCTCAGGGGAAGAGTACAGCGAGTTTGTAGATCTGAACCGCCTCGGCGCGGTGGTAACAAAGGGCGTGGCAAACGTACCGTGGCCGGGAAATCCAACGCCCAGAATCGCAGAGACGCATGGGGGCATGATGAACGCAATCGGACTTCAAAATCCGGGGATTGATGTCTTCTGCGAGCGGGACATTCCGTTTTTAAAAAAGTTTGACACTAAGATTATTGTAAACGTATGCGGAAAGACAACGGAAGAATACTGTGAAGTCGTGGACAGGCTGGCAGATGAGCCTGTAGACCTTCTGGAAATCAATATATCCTGCCCGAACGTAAAAGCGGGAGGTATTGCCTTCGGACAGAATCCAAAAGCAGTCGAGGATATCACGAGAGAAGTGAAAAAACGGGCCAGGCAGCCTGTTATCATGAAGCTGAGCCCGAATGTGACAGACATCACAGAGACGGCAAAAGCGGCAGAGGCAGGCGGGGCGGATGTGCTCTCCCTGATCAATACACTGACAGGTATGAAAATCGACATACACAAACAGGCCTTTGCCCTTGCCAATAAAACCGGGGGCGTATCGGGACCTGCGATAAAGCCCATCGCCCTGCGCATGGTCTATCAGGCGGCCAATGCCGTGAAAGTTCCGGTAATCGGAATGGGTGGAATTGCTACTTATGAGGACGCTATTGAGTTCATCCTGGCAGGCGCTGCGGCTGTATCCGTAGGAACAGCCAACTTTTTCAATCCGGCGGCTACAGTGGAAATTGTAGAGGGGATTGAACGGTATATGGAAAAATACCACTTCCAGAACATCAGCGAGATGGTTGGACTCGTCAAATAAAAGGAGGGGTCTGCCCCTTCTGCAAAGGGAAGCAGACCCTCTGCAGAAGGGGCAGACCCCTTTGCATCTTCATTCTAGAAAAGTATAGGACGGTAGCTATCTTAATTCTATTATGATATACTTTATTTTGTGGCTTAACTGTAGATTTGTGTGTAAGTACGCGCTCTAAGGCAAGCCCATTGTTTCCTATTATAAACTGATTAAAAGAGGTGTAATCTAATGGAAGATATCATGGTACATGGGCTTACTCAAAACAATTTGAAACATGTTACATTCAGGATACCAAAAGAAAAAATCACGGTGTTTACCGGAGTATCCGGTTCGGGGAAATCCAGCATTGTTTTCGATACGATTGCCGCCGAATCGCAGCGGCAGATGAACGCTACCTATCCGGCATTTGTGCGGTCCAGGCTGCCGAAGTATCCAAAACCGGCTGTGGAACGAATAGATCATTTAACTGCTTCTGTGGTAGTAGATCAGTCGCCCCTGGGCGGTAATGCGCGGTCAACGGTGGGAACGATCAGCGGGCTGTATTCCAGCCTGCGGCTGTTGTTTTCGAGAATCGGACAGCCCTATGCGGGGACGGCGTCCTACTTTTCTTTTAATGATCCCAACGGAATGTGTAAAACCTGTTCCGGCCTGGGAAAGATCACAAAGGTGGATATCGAAGCCATGATTGACCCTGATAAGTCGTGGAACGAAGGCTGCATTAAGGATACGTTATATGCACCCGGCTCCTGGTACTGGAAGCAGTATGCAAAGTCAGGGCTGTTCGATCTTGATAAGCCTGTGAAGGAATATTCCCGGGAGGAGTACAACCTTCTTATATATGGTTCCCGTGATGGAAAAGGGAAGCCGGAAAATCCGAAAGTAACCGGATTGCACCACAAATATACAAAAACACTATTGAATAGGGACATCAGCAGCAAAAGCAAACACACTCAGGAAAAGTCGCAGACTCTGGTAACGGAGGTGGATTGTACCGACTGCCGCGGAAAACGGTTGAATGAAGCGGCCCTGAGTTGTAAGATTAACGGATATTCGATAGCGGATATGTGTGAGATGGAGCTGACCCAGCTTCGGGAAGTACTTACGCAGATCACGGATTCAACAGTAGGGCTGCTGGTTCAGACGCTTATAGAAGGGCTGGACAGGTTGATAGAGATCGGGCTGCCTTATCTGCATCTGAACCGGGATACGCCATCCCTGTCCGGCGGGGAGGCCCAGCGGCTGAAGCTGGTCCGGTACATGGGCAGCAGTCTGACCGGAATGACATATATCTTTGATGAACCAAGCGCCGGGATGCATCCGCGCGATGTTTACCGCATGAATAACCTGCTGAAGCAGCTTCGTGATAAGGGGAACACGGTTCTTGTGGTTGAGCATGACAAAGATGTCATATCAATTGCAGACTATGTGATAGATGTTGGCCCGCAGGCGGGACAACATGGAGGAGAAATCGTGTTTGCCGGCAGTTATCCGGATTTATTGAAGTCCGGTACCCTGACAGGCGATGCGATGCTTGCTTCCCTCCCCGTGAAACAGGAACCGCGCCGGCAGTCGGGAAGCCTGCCGATCCGGGGGGCATGTCTGCATAACCTGAAGTATGTGGACGTGGACATACCGCTGGGTATTATGACCGTTGTGACCGGAGTGGCCGGTTCGGGCAAGAGCACCTTGATTTCCCAGGTATTTGCGAAGCGGTATGAAAAGGATATCGTGATGATAGACCAGGGGCCGATCACGGCAACAAACCGATCTACCCCGGCCTCATTTCTTGGTTTTTTTGACCGGATAAGAAAGCTGTTGGCGCAGGAAAGCGGCAAACCGGAAGGGCTGTTTAGCTTTAATTCTGCCGGTGCCTGCCCGGTGTGCAGCGGCAAAGGCGTCATTGTGACCGAGCTTGCATATATGGACCCGATTGTTACAGAATGCGAGGCATGCGGCGGACTACGATATAACGAAGAAGCGCTTGCCTGCACTTATAAAGGAAAGAACATAGTTGAACTGCTGGGACTGACTGCTTCCGAGGCAATGGAAGTATTTGAGGATGCCAAAATCAGGAAGCACTTAAAAGTCATGCAGCAGGTGGGATTATCCTACCTGAAGTTAGGACAGCCGCTTAGCACACTGTCCGGCGGCGAGCGCCAGAGAATCAAGCTGGCGAAGAACCTGGGGAAAAAGGGCAGTATTATCGTAATGGATGAGCCGACCACAGGCCTGCATATGTCAGACATCCAGAATCTGTTAAAACTATTTGATACCATCGTATCCCGCGGTAATACTCTGGTGGTCATTGAACACAATCTCGATGTAATGAAGCAGGCGGACTGGATCATCGATATCGGACCAGACGGAGGAAAAAATGGCGGTGAGGTCGTATTTACCGGAACGCCTATGGATATGATAAAAAATGCTCATACACTGACGGCGGTCAGCCTGCGGACATCATGTCCCAAATGAAGCAGGAGGCCGCTGAATCTATAGCCCGTATGCAGCGGTTAAGTGCCCGGATTGCAGGGGAAGGCATGGAACGATATGTCTGTTTTATTTTCGTGCACCAATGATTCCTTAATTGAAAATATATGGAAGGTGTGGTAAAATTGTAAAGAAATTTACTTGCACTTATTCCGCTTCTGAGGAAAAGGCATCGATGAGAAAACGCAGAGCAATTTTTAAAACACTGGAGCAGTAGAGTTAAAACCATGCGGCTGAGATTAAAAAATCATGAAAGGGGCAGCAAGCCCTGTAAATACGGAGGTTAATAACATATGGAACAGTACAAGCAGGAATTTATTGAGTTTATGATCGACTGTGAGGTTCTAAAATTCGGAGACTTTGTAACAAAGAGCGGCAGGAAGACGCCGTTTTTTGTAAATACAGGATTTTACCGCACAGGTACACAGCTGAGAAAGTTAGGTGAATACTACGCAAAGGCAATTGAGCAGAAGTTTGGCTTTGATTTTGATGTATTATTCGGACCGGCATACAAAGGAATCCCGCTGACCGTGGCTGCAACGATGGCTATCAGCGAGCTTTACGGAAAAGAGATCCGCTACTGCTCAAACAGAAAAGAAGTGAAGGATCACGGGGACAAGGGAATCCTGCTTGGCAGCCCGATGCAGGACAAAGACAAAGTTGTGATTATCGAGGATGTCACTACTGCGGGAACTTCCATTCAGGAGACACTGCCGATTATCAAAGCACAGGGAGACGTATCCCCAATCGGGCTTGTTGTTTCAGTAGACCGCATGGAGCGCGGACAGGGAAGCAAGAGCGCACTGGCTGAGATTCAGGAAACATACGGGCTGGAGACGACGGCGATCGTGACGATGGCCGAGGTTGTAGAGCACTTGTACAACAGGCCTTACAAAGGAAAAATCATCATAGATGACACATTAAAAGCAGCAATTGATGCATATTACGAGCAATATGGCGTAAAGTAAGGAGGTAGTATTATGGAAAAAGCCTACAAGACTATGCAAAGCGCAGGTGTGGGGAGCATCGTGCTGGGGATCATTATGATTGTGACAGGAGTGGCAGCGGGGATTATTTCTATTATTAACGGCGCCCGCCTTCTGAAAAACAAGAATCAGATTACATTTTAACCGAGAATACTCAGTAAATTAAAGGGGTAAAATTTTGAGCCAGAAACAAGTAAAAAAGATCCGTACCCTGGGGAAAGTGTTGTTTGTTCTTTACATTTTCTTTCTCCTTTATTTTCTGATCTTTTCAGACTGGTACGGGCGGACTGGTGTTTCAAGGGAATACCAGTATAATTTAGTACTATTCAAAGAGATAAAGCGATTCATCGAATACCGGGAAGAATTGGGAGCCTTCGCGGTATTCACTAATTTATTCGGAAATATTCTTATATTTATGCCTTTCGGGTTTTTTATTTCCATGGCAAGCAGGGCCAGAGGTTTTTTTATGACATTGTTTTACAGTTTTGGACTGAGCCTGTGCGTGGAGGTTTTCCAGCTTTTGACTAAGGTAGGCAGCTTTGATGTGGATGATCTTCTGCTGAACACGATTGGCGGCGTGCTGGGATATATTTTGTTCTCAATTTGCAATACGATAAGGAGAAGACATTATGGGCATGGCAAAAAGTACTAAAGACAGACAGAAGGAAAAGGAGAAGGACCGCAAGAAGCGGGGTTCCAGAAAATACGGGCAGGCCAAGTTCAAGCACTCCCGCATGGGGATCTATTCCTGCGTCTATGCAGGAGGCGCGCTTACGATCCTTCTGATCTGCATTCTGGCGGCGTTTGTCATGCGCGGCAATACATTCGGGCTGATCGGAGGAATGGGCATTGTCTCTATCGTGCTGGCGGCGCTTGGAATCCGGGCATCGGTAAAAGGAATGCGGGAACGGGAAAAGCGTTATATAACCTGTAAAGCAGGCATGGCGGGAAATATCGTAATTCTGCTGGGCCTGGCAGCGATATTTTTAGGAGGTCTAATGTAATATGGAAGAGAAAGAATGGCAGGCAGAAAGAAACAGTGAGTTCGGAGAACGGCATGAGCTTACAATAGACAGGATCAGAAGGATGGCCGTGGAAGAATCGGTTGGTGTGGCTTTCCAGCCCTTTTTTCAAAGTACGGCGGCATTCTTGCTTCAGCTGGAGGACGTCCGTCAGCTGATCGAAAGTGGAGAGTGGGAGCATTTAAGCCTCAGGCAGATGCAGGATATCAACCAGACTCTTTACGCGGATATTTTGGAGGAGAATTACGGGCACAGTTATGCGGATCCGGCATATGCGGTAAAGAAGCTGGGGGAGGAATACGGGCAATTATTGAGTCTTCTGTACACAGAGCTGCGGGGCGGAATACCTTTTGTTTTTGAGAACCGCCTGGATTATCTGACCATACAGAATGAACTGTTTATTGAAATCTATAACAGTTTTGAAGCTGAGGAACTGCCGGAATATAAGACACTGAAAGACATAATTTACTGGTATGCCAGCGATTACTGTGACGTATTTTTGGCTGACCGGATTGAGGAGCAGATTTGTCCCTGTTATTCCTTTGCGGCGGATATCATAATGGGGGCGGATCTGGATGACGAGAGGTATCTGTACCGCTTTGGAGAATATATTACGGAAAATGAGCTGGGAACAGCCAGACACCTGAACGGGCTGCCCGAGGAGACTCTGCGGAAGATGGCGGATGTGTATACGGAGGGGTACCGTGTCGGATTCATCAACACCGGAAAGGATCTGTCCATAAAATCAGTGGTCAATATCCGCTATTCTCTCGGATTTGAAAAGGTCGTGAAGCTTGCTATTGAGAATTTTGCGAAAATGGGGCTTAAGCCGGTGATTTACCGGGCATCCTCCAGTGTCATAACCAAGAGGGAACATCTGAAGATCGGGTACTGCGGGGCTATTGCCAACAAGCAGTATGAATACGACCACCGCCATGATCAGGCATTATTTATGGACAAGCGCTACATCGAGCGGAAGCTGGATGTCATTAGAAATACTTATGAAAAGAATAAAGAGCAGGCCGCACAGTTTGCAGGCCCGGCCGTGATGGAAATCTTCGGAGAGAAGCCATTTTCTCCAAAGGCGAAGCCGGAGGCAGTAAGCTGTAGTGAGGCACAGCGTTCCCTGGCCCTTCTCTTTGACAGCAGGTCCGGGCAGATGACAAACCAGTATATCAAAGGGGAAGAGAGAAGTTTTACCATTATCGCTTATCCGGTTCCCGAGATCGGGGAGGATTATGCTGCCATTTTTGATGAAGTGATCCGAATCAACACACTGGATGCCGGGCTTTATGAAAAAGTCCAGCAGGTTATGATTGATGCCCTGGATCAGGGCGAGTGTGTCCGCATTCTTGGAAAAGGAGAGAACCAGACGGATCTGACAGTGCAGCTGCGACGCCTGGCAGACCCGGAGAAGGAAACCTTATTCGAGAACTGTGTGGCCGATGTCAATATTCCGGTCGGGGAGGTATTTACCTCACCAGTACTGGAGGGGACAAACGGTGTCCTGCATGTGGGATGCGTCTATCTGAATGAACTGCAGTATTCGAACCTGAAGATTACATTCAAAGACGGTATGATATCAGATTACACATGCACGAACTTTAAGCTAGAGGAAGATAACAGAACGTATATCTATGAAAATATTCTCCATAACCACAAAACCCTGCCCCTCGGAGAATTCGCAATCGGCACCAACACAACGGCGTATGTGGCGGCGAAGAAGTACGGGATTGAAGACAAAATGCCCATACTGATTGCAGAAAAAATGGGTCCTCACTTTGCAGTTGGGGACACCTGTTACAGTTGGAGCGAGGACATCCGGGTGTACAATCCAAACGGCAAGGAAATCGTGGCAAAAGACAACACCGTCTCTATACTGAGAAAAGAAGACGTGGCAAAGGCATATTTCCAGTGCCACACAGATATAACCATACCTTATGAAGAGTTAGAAGAAATAAGTGTAGTGACAAAAGAAGGAAATAATATTATACTATTGAAGGATGGCAGGTTCGTACTTGAAGGAACAGAGGCTCTCAACGAGCCCTTTAATTAAAGAGCGTATCTGCTCGGATGGAACAGATACGGAAGCGTACAAAATGAGAAAGGTGGAAGAGACATGCCAAAAGTAGGAATAGTAATGGGAAGCGACTCTGACCTGAAGGTTATGAGTAAGGCTGCAAGTATGCTGGAGAAGCTGGGAATTGATTACGAGATGACCATTATCTCAGCACACCGCGAGCCGGATGTATTTTTCGAGTGGGCAAAGGCCGCAGAGGGTAAAGGAATAAAGGTAATCATTGCAGGAGCAGGTATGGCGGCACACCTTCCGGGGATGTGCGCAGCGCTGTTCCCGATGCCGGTCGTAGGCGTGCCAATGTCTGGGAAGAACCTGGCTGGAGAGGACGCTCTGTTTTCAATCGTACAGATGCCGCCGGGAATTCCGGTTGCGACTGTGGCAATCGACGGCGGAATGAATGCAGCAATCCTGGCAGCCAAGATCCTGGCTACTTCGGACGAGGCGCTTCTGGAGAAGTTGAAAGCATACTCCGTTGAGATGAAGGAGACTGTGCAGGGAAAGGCAGCCAAACTGGATGAAATCGGATACGAAGCATACCTTGAAAATAAATAGAAGCGGCAGATTGGAGAGAAATAATATGGATTATAAGAACGCAGGCGTTGATATAGAAGCTGGCTACAAGTCAGTGGAACTCATGAAAAAGCATGTGCAGGAGACCATGAGATCAGAGGTACTGACGAATCTGGGCGGGTTCTCAGGCGCATTTTCCCTGGAGAAGTTTAAAAATATGGTGAAGCCCACACTGGTATCTGGCACAGACGGTGTAGGTACAAAGCTGAAGCTGGCTTTTATTTTAGATAAACATGACACAGTCGGCATTGACTGCGTGGCAATGTGTGTCAATGATATTGCCTGTGCGGGAGGGGAGCCCTTATTCTTCCTGGATTACATTGCATGCGGCAAGAATGAACCGGAGAAGATTGCAACCATCGTCAGCGGTGTTGCAGAGGGATGCAAGCAGTCCAATGCGGCCCTGATCGGCGGGGAGACGGCGGAGATGCCGGGCTTCTATCCGGTAGATGAGTATGACCTGGCTGGATTTGCAGTGGGTATTGTAGATGAAAAAGACCTGATTACAGGCAAAGACCTGAAGGCCGGGGACGTGCTGATCGGCATGGCATCCTCAGGTGTTCACAGCAATGGATTCTCCCTTGTGAGAAATGTATTTAACATGAAGAGAGAGGCGCTGGATACATATTATGACAGCCTTGGAAAGACATTGGGAGAAGCGCTCCTTGTACCGACAAAGATCTATGTAAAGGCACTGCGCAGCATCAAAGAAGCAGGGGTAACCATTAAGGCATGCAGCCATATTACAGGCGGCGGATTTTACGAGAATGTTCCGCGTATGCTCAAGGATGATACCCGTGCGGTAATCCGAAAGGACAGCTATCCGATTCCGCCGATCTTCCATATGTTATCCGTGGACGGCGAGATTGAAGAGCAGATGATGTACAACACGTTTAATATGGGACTCGGCATGATCATGGCAGTGGACGAGAAAGATGTGGATAAGACTATGGAGGCCATTAAGGCTGCCGGAGAAGATCCGTATGTAGTCGGCAGGATCGAAGCCGGAGAAAAAGGAGTTACCTTATGCTAAAGATCGTTGTTCTGGTGTCAGGCGGCGGAACCAATCTGCAGGCGGTGATCGACGGCGTCAAAGGCGGCGCCATATCGAATACGGAGATCGTGGGCGTGGTCAGCAATAATAAAAATGCCCGTGCGCTGGAGCGCGCCAGTGCGAATGGGATCAGCGCCTGCTGCATATCCCCAAAAGATTACGAATCCAGAGAGGTGTTCAATGCAAAGCTTTTGGAGGCTGTGGATTCATATGAGCCCGACCTGATTGTATTGGCCGGATTTCTGGTTGTGATACCTCCGGCTATGACTGCAAAATATAAGAACCGCATGATCAACATTCATCCGTCTCTGATACCGGCTTTCTGCGGAAAAGGATATTACGGGCTCAAGGTACATGAAGCGGCCCTGGAGCGCGGCGTAAAAGTGGTCGGTGCAACGGTGCATTTTGTGGATGAAGGGACGGATACGGGGCCGATCATCCTGCAGAAGGCGGTAGAAGTAGAGCAGGGGGACACCCCGGAGGTTCTGCAGCGCAGAGTGATGGAACAGGCAGAGTGGAAGATCCTGCCCATGGCGATCGATTTGATTGCCAATGATAAAGTAAGAGTTGTGGACGGAAAAACAGTAATTACGAAATAGAGGAGGCTGCTATGAAGGTATTGATTGTAGGAAGCGGTGGAAGAGAACATGCGATTGCGGCAAGTGCGGCAAAGAGCAGCAAGGTGGAAAAGATGTACTGTGCACCCGGAAACGCAGGAATTGCGGAGTATGCAGAGTGTGTGGATATCGGAGCCATGGAATTTGACAAGCTGACAGCTTTTGCGAAGGAGGCAGAGATTGACCTTGTGATCGTGGGCATGGACGACCCGCTGGTGGGCGGTCTTGTGGATGAACTGGAAGCCGCTGGAATCCGTACATTCGGGCCGCGTAAAAATGCGGCAATTCTGGAAGGCTCCAAAGCATTTTCAAAAGATCTGATGAAGAAATATAACATACCGACAGCAGGTTACGAGAACTTTACAGATCCGGACAAGGCGCTTACTTATCTGGAAACAGCAAAGTTTCCGATCGTCCTGAAGGCGGATGGGCTGGCGCTTGGTAAGGGCGTTCTGATTTGCAATACCCTGGAGGAGGCGAAGGAAGGCGTGAAGACCATCATGCTGGATAAGAAGTTCGGCTCCGCGGGAAATGAGATGGTAATCGAGGAATTCATGACGGGCCGTGAGGTATCTGTACTTTCTTTTGTTGACGGAAAGAACATTAAGACGATGACCTCCGCGCAGGACCACAAGAGGGCCGGGGACGGAGACACCGGGCTGAATACCGGCGGCATGGGAACATTTTCCCCAAGCCCGTTTTACACAAAGGAAGTAGAAGTGTTTTGTAATAAATATGTCTATCAGGCCACGGTAGATGCCATGGCGGCAGAGGGAAGAGCATTCAAAGGCGTGATCTTCTTCGGGCTGATGCTGACGGAGGATGGACCGAAGGTGCTGGAATACAATGCCCGTTTCGGGGATCCTGAAGCCCAGGTCGTGCTGCCTCGCATGAAGAATGACCTGATCGAAGTAGTTGAGGCTTGCATCGACGGTACATTGGACCAGATTGATCTTCAGTTTGAGGACAATGCGGCAGTATGCGTTGTGCTGGCTTCGGACGGATATCCGGTTCAGTATGACAAGGGATTCGAGGTTACCGGGTTGGAAGAGTTCAAAAAGCATGAAGGGTATTACTGCTTCCATGCAGGGACAAAGTTCGACGGAGATAAGATCGTTACTAACGGCGGACGCGTGCTGGGAATAACGGCAAAAGGAAAAGATCTCAAAGAGGCAAGGGCGAATGCTTATGCCGCAGCCGAATGGGTAAAATTTGACAATAAATACATGCGCCATGATATCGGGAAAGCGATTGATGAAGCGTAATAAAATAAACAGCAGGGTTTCAGGGGAACAGCACCGGGAATCCTGCTGTTTTTATAATATATGATGACTTACCAAAAACTACGGACAGTCCCATTTAGAAAATTATGCTAAGGGGTGCAAAGGAGGAAGAAGCCTCTTTGAAAAGATATTGACAGGGCAGGATTACAAATGTAATATTAAGAGGTAGGTGATGGGTATTCATTAAGCAGTAGAGGATCATAAAGGGTTCACAGAAAGGCAGGGAATTGATATTGGCAGACAGAAAAGCATACAGGCGCAGGAAAAGAAGGCAAAAACAGGGGAACAAGAAGATCATTTTGGCAGTGGCGGCAGCAATTGTTCTGCTGGTACTGGCTGGGGTTTTAGCATGGTGGCTTCTTCGGGTTAAGACAACGCCCCAGGATGCAGCCGGGCAGTATTTTTCTCTGCTGAACGAGGGCAAGTATAAAGAGATGTATCAGCTGCTGAGTGAGGACACAAAAAAAGACATTTCCCAGGAAGATTTTACGGAGCGGAACCAGAATATTTACGAGGGAATAGAGGCAAAAGACATAAAGGTGACTGTTCAGGGAGAGCCTGATTATAAAGAAGGCAAGAAGAAGGCAGTGCTTTCTTACTCAACTGCAATGGATACTCTGGCAGATGAACTTACATTTGATAATAAGATGCAGTTTGTAAAAGAGGGGAAGGATTACCGGATTGTCTGGGACTCTACTCTGATTTTTCCCTCTTTGCAGGATGGTTATAAAGTGCAGATCAGCACCCAGACCGCAGCACGGGGATCCATACTGGACAGGAACGGCCAGATGCTTGCCGGCCAGGGGATTGTATCGGAAGTGGGAATCGTCCCGGGCAAACTGGGGGAAGACAAAGCGGGATCCGTGAAGAAAATTGCGGAAATCCTGGGGATGACTGAGGATAATATCAATGAAAAACTGAGCGCTTCTTATGTGCAGGACGATTCGTTTGTACCGGTGAAAGAACTTGCCAAAAATGACCCTGCCGAACAAGAGCTTTTGCAGATACCGGGAATCATGATTAATGATAAGGAGGAGCGGGTATATCCGCTTGGCGCGGCAGCAGGCCAGCTTACGGGATATGTGCAGGCCGTGACTGCGGAAGAACTTGAAGAATTGGGACAAAAGGGGTATCATGAGAATAGTGTGATTGGAAAGTCAGGCCTGGAAAGGGCCCTGGAGGATGAACTTAAAGCCGTTGACGGATGCAGCATTATGATCGTGAACGAAGAGGGGACGGAGATCGAAACGCTGGCCCTGAAACCGGCGGAGAATGGGAAGGATGTTCAGGTAACAGTGGATGCCGGGCTGCAGACTACAGCATATGAACAATTTGCATCAGATCCGGGCACAGCCGCAGCCATGAATCCCAAGACAGGAGAAATACTGGCATTGGTGAGTACTCCTGGGTATGATCCCAACGAATTTATCATGGGCATGTCCCAGAAGCGCTGGGAGGAACTGAATAACGATGAAAATAAGCCGTTGACCAATCGATTTAATACGTCATGGGTTCCGGGCTCCACTTTCAAAGCGATAACAGCCGCAATCGGTGTGGAATCCGGGAAGATCCAGCCGGATGCCAATATGGGGTATGTGGGATTAAGCTGGCAGAAGGATGGAAGCTGGGGCGATTATCACGTAACCACGTTGACGGATTATGGTTCTGAGGTGAATCTGGAAAATGCCCTGGTTTACTCAGACAACATTTATTTTGCCAGGGCCGCGCTGGATATAGGTGCTGACACGATCAGTGAGTATTTTAAGAACATGGGATTTGATGAACAAATGCCGTTTGAGCTGACACTTTCCGAATCCACATATGACGATGATGACAATATCGATTCCGAGATCCAGCTTGCGGACACCGGCTACGGCCAGGGGCAGCTGCTGGTGAATCCGGTTCATATGCTGTCCATGTACAGCATGTTTACGAACAGCGGAAATATGCTTCAGCCCGCAATTCTGTATAAAGAGCAGGCAGAGAGCAAAGTATGGAAGGAAAAGGTGGTTTCGCCGGAGACGGCTGAACTGGTGAAAAATGACCTGATCCAGGTCATCGAAAATCCTTCCGGCACGGGAGCAAGCGCAAAAATAGACGGCGTATTGATGCTTGGTAAAACCGGTACTGCGGAAATCAAAGAGAGCCAGGACGATACGGACGGAGTAGAAAGAGGCTGGTTCGTCTGCGGAACGACAGAGGATATCGCAAAGCCGGTGCTTGCAGTCGGTATGGTAGAAGATGTAAGGAGCAAGGGCGGCAGCGGATATGTGACAGCTAAAGTGAAGGAATTTGTGGCGTCTTATGTGCAGTAATGCTGTAGGGGAAAGTGAACAATTTACAAGAAGAGTTTTTGTTTATTATTAAAAGGCAAAATATGTAATAATATATAAAGATATTTGGATTAAGGTATAAATATTGAGATGAGATGAGACTTATGCTAGAATCATTGCAAGAACAACCGTAAACAGGGTGGTTGGCCTCCCGTTCTTATTACATAGAAGGGAGGTGGTGCAAATGGATAAAAAACCGTTTGATTTTAAGGATCTCATGCAATTTGGAATGTTCCTGATTGCACTGCTGACCTTTATTTATCTTATGAGCCATTAGCATAAGAAAATCCACCCTGCTACTTTGACCGGTACTGGGTGGAGTTTCTTATTCCATTATTTTAAAGGTCAACCATTACGGTTGTTCTTACTATATAAATAATATATCACAAAAATAATGGGTGTGCAATCCAAGGATTTATTTTGAAATAAAAATTTAGAATATGACAGGTGGGACCGTTTATTATGAAGGAATTACTGAAAAGGACGCTTCCCTTTTGGGATGACTTAACAAAAAGGGAACAGGACGCACTGGCGCAGCGGGTAGTAGAAAGTACATATGAGAAAGGCACAATCCTTCATTATGGAGGACGGGAATGTGCCGGTGTGCAGATTATCAAATCCGGTCAGGCCAGAGTCTATGTGACTTCCCCCGGCGGGGGCGAGATTACGCTGTTCAGGCTGGTGGATGAAGACGTCAGTATCCTGAGCGCGGCATGTATGATGAAGGGACTGGATATTGAACTGGATATGGAGCTGGAGCAGGATTCTGTCATTTGTACAATTCCCAAAGGAGCATACAGGGAGATCAGCGAGCAGAACGCGAAGGTTAAGGACTACACTCTGGAAATGATTTCTGAAAAATTTTCGGATATCATGTGGCTGTTTAACCAGTACGTATTCTCCAATGTAGCCTCCAGGCTGGCGGATACAATACTCGAACACCGCTCACTGGCAGGTTCTGATACCCTCAAAATCACCCACGATGCCCTGGCACGCGATATCGGAACCGCCAGAGAAGTCGTGACCAGGCTGCTAAAACAATTTCAGACAGACGGTCTGGTAAAACTTACACGCGGCCACATTGAAGTATTGGATGCGGCAAAATTGGGCAAAGTATAAATAAGAAGCCTGTTTTGTGATTATGTCACAGAAAGAATAATAGATTATGTTATACTTACAATATAAACAAAGCAAACAATTCTTACTCAACTAAAATAGTGAGCATCTAAATTAAAGGAGGAAACAAATTATGGCAGTTATAAAACTTACAGCACAGAATTTCGAGCAGGAGGTAGTAAACTCAGAAAAGCCGGTACTGGTAGACTTTTATGCAGACTGGTGCGGCCCATGTAAAATGATGGCTCCTGTAGTAGAAGAAATCGCAGAAGAAAAAGAAGATGCAAAAGTGTGCAAGCTGAACATCGATGAAGAGATGGAAATTGCACAAAAATATGGAGTAATGAGCATACCTACACTCATGGTATTCAAAGACGGAAAAGTTGTAAAAAAAGATTTGGGGGCAAAACCCAAAAGCGCAGTCCTCTCCATGTTCGAGTAGAGGGGGATGTGAAGGAGAGGATGGCTGGTATGGGGACGCTGTGGGGAATCGTGACAGGGGTCTCTGGGATGCGGCATTACGGCATAACAGCCTCTAATCAAAATAAAAGCCAACATGATGAACACCGCCGACAAACACGGGAATGCCGGATGCATTCCCGCTTGAGTCGGCTTGACAGCAGGACTGGCAGTCCTGCTGTCAGTTCATATGTTGGCTTTTATTTTGATGAAGAGGCTGTAATGCCATAATGAAGCATCCCAAAGACCCCTGTCACGATTCCCCACAGCTGGCGCATCCGGCAGACAGAAACCCTCCTTCACGGGGGTGCCCCGGCAGACGGGAGCTGCGGATGTGTACGGGATACAAGGCACTTACAGAAAGCAGACGTTCGTATTACATAACATAGCATAATACATAACGGAAAAATAAAGCACCTTGCATCCAGCCAACATCCGCTGCCCCCGTCTGCAACCCTCCCTGGTGGTGATCTTCCGGCTGGATGAAGCCAGCCTGTCTGGAATGGGGAGGGAAAGCCCGCCGGGAGAAAAGGTGAGGGGGCTGGAAGCATAGAGCGCACGGTTAGAAGTCCTTACGCAAAAGAAGCCGCCCGCGAGGGATGGAAAGTGATTTTCCAAAATCACTTTCCAGGACAACCTAAAACGAGAAAGCATCAGGCTTTCCCTCCCCATTCCGGACAGGCGTCCCCTTATCCCCCTCCAGATCCACCACCAAAGTTGCCACCTTATTTTGGAATGCCTCGTCGTGTTCTACGAAGATCATTGTCGGCTGATATTCCCGCAGAAGGTTTTCAATCTGCATACGGGAGAATACGTCGATGAAGTTCATGGGTTCGTCCCAGATGAACAGGTGGGCGGGCTCGCAGAGGCTTTTGGCGAGCAGGACTTTCTTTTTTTGGCCCTCGCTGTACTCATCTATGTTTTTTTCAAATTGTATTCTGCTGAAATCCAGTTTTCGCAGGAGTGTTTTAAATAGGGTTTCATCCAGGTTCCATTGCGCGGCAAAATCAGTGAGGTTACCTTTTAGCCAGGAGGTGTCCTGGGAGATATACGATAGTTTCACCTGGTTTCCGAGATGCAGGCTGCCGGTATATGGAACAGGCTCCCCCAGGATTAACCTGATCAGGCTGGTCTTGCCGCATCCGTTTTTTCCTCTCAGGCAGATGCGGTCTCCCTGACGTACTGTGAAATTGATATTCTGGCAGACGGGCGTATCTTTGTAGGCGATACAGATGTCTTCCATAGAGAGCAGTACGCTTGTGTGGTAGCGCAGCGGATTGAGTTTAAGATCATCGGCTGTCTCGATGTTTTTCAGGAGATGCTCTTTTTCGGAGATCGCGTTTTGCTGCCGCTTTTGTGTGGACTTGGACCGCTTCATCATCTTGGCAGACTGGCGGCCGATATGGCCTCTGTCCGGGCGAAGGCCGGCTATACGGGTTCCGGTTTTGGTACCTTCGATTTTATCTGACCAGCGTTCGGTTCGCCGGGAAGCCTCCTCCAGGCGCCGAATATCCTGCTTTAGCTGGACATTGCGTTCCAGTTCCATTTTATCCTGCGCTTCTTTATTGGCAAACCAGGAAGTAAAGGTTCCTTTCTGTATCTCGATGTCCGCTTTATTGATGGAGAGAACATGGTCTATGCATTCGTCCAAAAAGGCACGGTCATGGGAGACCAGGATAAAGCCGCTTTTGCTGCTCAAGTACCGGGCAACTTTTTCCCGGGCTCTGATATCCAGATGGTTTGTGGGCTCATCGATGAGTAAAAATGCATTTTCTTTTAAGAACAGTGCCGCTAAAAGTACTTTTGTGCGCTCTCCGTTGCTGAGGGAAGAAAAGGGGCGGTACAGGATTTCGGGATCAGCGTCCAGCAGGTTAAGTTCTTTGCATATCTGCCAGTTCTCTGCAAGGGGATTGACATCCTCTATGATTGAAAGCGTCATTTCCTCCGGATGTTCTACCGGATAGGGAAAATATTCAAAATCTACACTGGCTGAAATCGTGCCGCTGTAGTCGTATTTCCCAAGCAGAAGATTGAGAAATGTGGTCTTTCCGCGTCCGTTTCTGCCGATAAATCCCAGCTTCCAGTCTGTGTCTATCTGAAAAGAAACATCTTCGAAGATAGGATCAAAGCTTGTATCATATGAAAAAGTTAAATTTGTTATTTGAATTCTTGACATAAGGCATACCTCCGTATCTGTGTTCTGACATATGTGATGTTCTCCCCCTCCTGCGGCGGGCAGGACAGGGATACGTAAAAAGAAAGCCGCAGAAAAGTTAATTCCTGCGGCTTCTGATCCAATATGGCAGTTCAGATACTCTGTTAAAACGCCAGTCCTCTAAACGGAGCGCGCTGAGAGCATGCGAGTCAATGACTGCTGTCTATCAAGTGAAGAGAAGCAAATGAATGAACCTTTCTGCGATTGCACAACAAAAAAACGGACCAAGTCCCCGTGTCAGCACATTTTGTTATGCGGTATAAATTAGCAGAAAAAATTCTTCATCTTAACATCTCCTATCTGTGATTTTAATCTGAAATTATCGTAGCAGATATCAATCTAAAAGTCAACGATGGGATTTTTCATGTATCATACATTTACGGGCCAGAATCTCATTTATTTTTTCTGCTGCGTGTATTTTGAAGTGCCAATAGAGATTTGGAAATATTATTTCTATGGCAATTGTTTTATAAAGGCTTTATAATATACCTACGGAGATTGAATAATACCCGTGATTGTAAAATAGCAATATATAAAATGATCAAGCGGATAAGCCAATGGTACATATAGATGCTGAATAGGAGAAGATAGAGATGAAAATGGAGAACAGTGGAAAACGGGATCAGGAACGAGACGCTATTCTGAGGCTGGTTCCCGCGGGTATGATACGGCTGGATGCACGGGATCTGTGTTCGATTTTATGGTATAATGACATTTTCCTGGAAATGATCGAATATACCAGGGAACAGTTTGAAGAGGAGCTCCATAGCCAATGCACCTATCTGCATCCGGAGGATTTCAAACGTGCAAGCGTATTGGCTGGCAATCTGACAGAGTCCGGAGAGCATGTTGTATTCGAGGTAAGGGCATATACACGCTCCAAAGCAGAAAGAATCTGGACCATATCGCTTTGTTATGTTAGTGGGGAAGACTGCGGGGACGGTATTCCGTCTTACTATAGCATCGGCCTGGACATTACGGGTGAAAGAAAGAAGATAGAGCCGCTGCAGCACATTGCGGAGAAAGATTCTTTGACCGGGATTTATAACCGTGCGGAGACAGAGAAGCAGATTAAGAGGTATATTGTGGAAAACAGTAATGCCATGGGCGCATTATTTATGATCGATACAGATAATTTTAAACAGATCAATGATACGAACGGACATATGGTCGGGGATATCGTCCTGGCTGAGATGGCGGCTGGGATGAAGGGACTGATGCGGGAAAGCGATATTGTGGGCAGAATCGGTGGAGATGAGTTTATCATTTTTATGAAGAACATTGTAACACCTAAGGATGCGGAGAAAAAGGCGGAGGATCTTCTGCGCATGTTCCGGCACTTGTTTGAGAAGGAGAAAAGTCCGGTGTGTATCACATGCAGCATCGGGGCAGCGATTTACCCCAGGGACGGGCGGACATTTAAGGAAATGTACAGAAAGGCCGACCTGGCCTTATACCAGGCAAAAAGTCAGGGGAAGAATCATTATGTCATTTATGACTGTAATAAGGCATATGAGCTGGGAATGATGGAATACAGTTCACCCAAGACAGCGATTGAATCGGAAAACAGATATGCTAAAAGCGGTGATAATCTGGCCAGGTATGTATTCCGGATTCTATATCAGGCGGAGAATGTGGATCAGGCGGTTAATGCGGTCTTAGAAGTTGTAGGGAAACAATTTGATGTAAGCAGGGCCTATGTATTTGAAAATACCAGCGATGGAAAGTATACTACGAATACTTATGAGTGGTGCAGCAAAGGCATTGAGCCTGAGATTGACAATCTGAAAAATCTTGAGTTTAAAGATTATGGTGATTATGAGAAGCTTTTTGGGGAAGATTCCATTTTTTACTGCCGTGATATTCATACCCTGAAACCTGAACAGGAAGAGCTGCTGGCCAGACAGAAAATACATTCCACCCTGCAGTGTGCCTACTGGGATGAGAAGGTTTTCAGTGGGTTTGTCGGATTTGATGAGTGTACCGGCCTGCGTTTGTGGACGCAGGAAGAGGTGAGCACACTGTCGCTGATATCCCAGGTTCTGTCCATTTTCCTGCAGAGTAAGAAGGTAAAAAAAGTAAATCAGGAGATGCAGCAGTATCAGACGGTTTTGAACAGCCTGGACGAATGTATTTACGTGGTTGAAAAGGAAGAGGGGGTATTACTGTATGGAAACAGGAAATTCAGAGAACTGTATCCGGAGTGTAAACTCGGACATTCCTGGAGTTCCGGTGGTCCTAGCTTTGAAAATCTAAATAAAATGTCAATAGTATGGGAACAGAAAGCTGCTTTTCTATGTATTGAGTGATAACAGTTCAGGCCTGCCTGAACTGTTACATTGAGTAAGCGGTGAGCGCAGGCGAGGTGACTAGAACATAGAAGGGGACGCAGACGGCGTCGGAATAAGGGGAGGCGGATTGATGGCAATGTGGAATCCGTGGCGTGGATGCCACAGAAAGAGCGAAGGATGTAAGTACTGTTATATTCATAAAGGAGATAGCAAAAAAGGGGTTGATACGGATCAGGTCGTGCGGACGGACAATTTTTATGCTCCGGTCGAGAAGAAGAAGTCCGGTGATTATAAGATGAAATCGGGTCAAACGGTATATGTCTGTTTTTCGTCGGACTTTTTGCTCGGGGATGCGGATGAATGGCGGGCAGAATGCTGGGATATGATCCGGGAGCGCCAGGATCTGCATTTTTTGTTTCTGACAAAGAGAATTGAACGGTTTCTGCAGTGTATTCCAAAGGACTGGGGAGACGGCTATGAGAATGTCACGGTGGGATGTACCATAGAGAATCAAGAGATGGCAGATGCCAGGCTGTCCATATTTTCCGTTCTTCCTATCAGGCATAAGAACATCATCTGCCAGCCTCTTATTGGCGGTATCCGGCTGGAGCAGTACCTGGAGGGCGTGGAGCTGGTCGTGGCGGGTGGGGAATCCGACAAAAATGCGCGGCCGCTGGATTATGAATGGATACTTTCTCTGCGGGAACAGTGCATCAGGGCAGGAACACATTTCGAATTCAGACAGTGCGGCACACACTTTATCAAGGACGGAAAAATGTACAGATTGGCGGTCCGGGATCTGGGGAGCCAGGCCAGGAAAGCCGGAATCAATGTATAGGGGGCAGACCCCGCCGCAAAGGGGACGGACCCCTTTGAAGTTTTTAGATATTAGGAGGTATGGATGGCTTTACAATTTATTTTTGGGAATTCCGGTTCAGGAAAGTCTCATTACTTATATCAAAAGGTGATTGAAGATTCTATGAATCACCCGGACCTGAATTATCTGGTACTGGTGCCCGAGCAGTTTACGATGCAGACGCAGAAGGATCTGTGTACACTGCATCCCCGGCATGGAATCATGAATATTGATGTTCTGAGCTTCGGGCGGCTGGCGCACCGGATATTTGAGGAGACCGGGCAGGATACGAAGCGGGTTCTGGATGATGAGGGAAAGAATCTGATTCTGCGTAAAATTGCGGGGGACTATGAAAACGAGCTGAAGGTGCTGCGCGGAAATCTGAAGAAGCAGGGCTATATCAGCGAGGTGAAGTCAGTGATCTCGGAGTTTACCCAGTATGGGATCGGGTTTGAAAAGCTGGATGAGTTTATGGAAGGGCTGGAACCGGAGAGCTATCTTTATTATAAGCTGCAGGATATCCGCAAGGTATACGAGGGATTTGAAAATTATCTTGCGGACAAGTATATCACAAAGGAAGAGCTGCTGGACGTGCTGAGCGGAGCGGTGCCCCATTCGGAACTGCTGAGACACAGTGTTGTGGTGCTGGATGGATTCACCGGCTTTACTCCGGTACAGAATAAGCTGCTGGGGGAACTGATGAGGGTATGCAGAACAGTCGCCGTCACGGCGGTGATGGATTCGCGGGAGGATCCCTATGTGTATAGCCATCCCTATCAGCTGTTTGCCCTGAGCCGTCAGATGGTGACAAGCCTTGTGCGCACCGCCCGGGAGAACCGGGTTGAGGTTGAGGATGCGGTCTGCCTGTATGAGCGGCCGTTTTACCGGTTTAGAGAGAACGAGGTGCTGGGATTTTTGGAAGCAGAGCTGTTTCGGTATTCCAAAAATCAGTATGATAAGGCACAGGAGGTTCTTTCCGTCCATATCACGCGTAATCCGAAACAGGAATCAGAATATGTGGCATCACAGATCCGGTATCTGGTGCGGGAAAAAGACCTCAGATACCGGGACATTGCGGTGATTGCAAGCGATATGAACGCTTACGCGGCCTATCTGGAGAAAGCCTGTGACACGTATGATATTCCGATATTCATGGACCATAAAAAGAGTATCCTGCTGAATGCCTTTGTAGAATATGTGAGGAGCCTTCTCGCAATGGCGGAGCAGAGTTTTTCCTATGAGAGCGTCTTCCGGTATCTCAGAACGGGGCTTGCAGGATTTACCCGCCGGGAAATAGACCGGATGGAAAATTATGTACTGGCCCTGGGGCTGAAAGGCTATAAAAAATGGCAGTCTGTCTGGGTGCGGCGTACCGCTGGAATGGAGGAAAGCGCGCTTGCTGAGCTAAACGGCCTGAGAGTTCGTTTTGTAGAACAGCTGGATTCTCTTGTATCTGTACTGAAGCAGAGGAACAAAACGGTAAAAGACGTGACGGAAGCAGTATATAATTTTCTTGCAGAGCAGCAGGCGCAGATCCGCCTCAAAGAGATGGAGAACCGTTTTCAGGAGCAGGGAGAACTGGCACTTGCTAAGGAATATGCCCAGGTCTACCGTATTACAATAGAACTGTTTGATAAATTCGTTGAGCTGCTGGGGGAGGAAAGAATATCACTGAAGGAATACTGCGAACTGCTGGATGCCGGGCTTGAGGAGGCCAAGGTGGGGGTAATTCCGCCGAGCCTGGATCAGGTGGTTATCGGGGATGTGGAGAGAACCCGTCTGAAGGATATCAAGGCTCTTTTTTTTGTAGGGGCGAATGATACACTGCTTCCCGGTAATCTTGGGCAGGGAGGTCTTTTGTCCGAACGGGACCGGGAGCATTTTGCCAGCCGGAAACTCAGTCTTTCCCCGGGAGCAAAAGAAAAAACCTATATTCAGAAATTTTACTTGTACATGAACCTGACAAAGCCGACGGACTATCTGTCCATTTCATTCAGCAGGGTATCAGCCGAGGGAAAAACGCTCCGTCCGGCTTACCTTGTACAGGATATACGGCGTCTCTACCCGCAGCTTAAAATCGTGGATGAAGAAATGAAAGGCGTTGCGGATATGGAGCTGACGGGCAGGACCGCTGTGGATCATCTTATCCGGGGCCTGCGGGATCGGGCGGCAGGGGTGACTGATGAGTGGAAGGAACTTTATACCTGGTATGTGAAGCACGGAGAGGACACCGGAAAAGTACTGGATGCCGCCTTCTTTGTAAAAAAACCGGAGCGCCTCTCCCCGGCGTCTGCGGAACTGATGTACGGGGATGCCTCCCGCTTCAGCGTAACCCGGCTGGAGCGGTTCGCCTCCTGTGCATATGCGCATTTTCTGAACTATGGACTGCGCCTTTCGGACAGGGAAGCATATCAGTTTGAGGCTATGGATCTGGGAAATATTGCCCACCAGTCAATGGAACGTTTTGCCAAAAAAGCAGAGATGAACCAGGTCTTGTGGACGGAAATGCCGGAAGATATGCGTGCAGAATTGATCGAGGAAAGCGTGGAGGAAAGTATTGTGGATTATGGCAACACGGTTCTTTACAGTACAGCGCGCAATGAATATATGATCACCCGTATTAAAAAGCTGATCCACCGGTCGGTGTGGGCTCTGACAGAGCAGCTGAAAAAGGGGGACTTTGTGCCGAGCGATTATGAGATGAAGTTTGGCAGCGGGAAGATTGACCGGATCGACATCTGCGAGGACGAAGAAAAAATCTATGTAAAAGTAACGGATTATAAAACCGGCTCTAAAAGCTTTGACATTACTGCATTTTATCACGGGCTGCAGATGCAGCTGCCCGTGTATTTGAATGCGGCCATGGACATAGAACAAAGAAAGTATCCCGGGCGGGAAATTCTGCCTGCCGGCATCTTTTATTACCGCATGAAGGATCCGATCGTGGAGAAGGAGAAAAATGAAGCGGTCCTGCAGGAAAAACTTCTGAAGGAACTGAAACTGGACGGCCTTGTCAATGCGGATGAGGCAGTGATCCAGCACCTGGAAAGGGGGCTGTCGGGAACATCAAATTTAATTCCGGTAGGGAAGAATAAAGACGGAAGCCTGAACCGGTATTCCAGAGTGCTTGCTCCGGAAGATTTTCATACGCTTCTGGTTTACACAAAAAGAAAAGAGCAGGAGCTTAAGAGAAGAATCCTGTCCGGGGAGACACAGGCCCTGCCCTATGAACTGGGGGGAGATACGGGCTGTGATTACTGTGCGTACCGGGATATCTGCGGCTTTGATGTACGCGTTGAGGGATGTGAATATCGGAAAATGGAAAAGCTGGACAGGGAAGAAGCGGTAGAGAGAATGAGACAGGACGGAAAGGAGCAGCAGGAAAATGGACGTGAGATGGACCAGTGAACAGCAGAAAGTTATTGATTTGAGAGAGCGGAACATTCTGGTCTCGGCAGCAGCAGGCTCCGGAAAAACGGCGGTTCTTGTTGAGCGTATCATCCGGATGCTGACAGATCCGGAGAAACCTGTAGATGTGGACCGGCTTCTGATCGTGACATTCACAGAGGCGGCAGCTGCGGAGATGAAGGAACGTATCCGCGGGGCGATCGAGCAGGCGCTGGAGGAACGCCCGGAAGACGTACACCTGCAGCGGCAGGCAACCTTGATCCACAGCGCGCAGATCACAACCATTCACAGCTTCTGTCTGTCCGTTATACGGGAGCATTTTCATATCCTGGATATTGACCCGAGTTTCCGCATCGCTGAGGAGGGAGAACTAAAGCTCCTCAGACAGGATGTTCTCGATGAATTATTAGAAGCATGCTATATAAATGCGGAGACTTCGTTTCTCGAGTTTGTAGAGAAGTTCGGCACGGGCAGAAATGATAAAAAAATCGAAGAGATTATCTTAAAGCTATATGATTATTCCAGAAGTTATCCACAGCCGGAACTATGGCTGGATGCATGTGTAAGGAGTTACCGGACCGGGCAGGGTGACGGCGCCAGTACGGAGCCGGCCTGCATGGAGCGCGTGAAAGTACTGGTCCGTCAGAAAACAGGGGACATGCTGCTGATCCTGGAGGAAGGTCTGCGCCTGTGCGGGCTGCCCGATGGTCCTTATATGTATGGGGAGATGCTGGAATCTGACAGCGCAGGCCTGGAAAATCTTTTGAATCAGGAGTCTTTTGCTGGGATGCACGAAGTCGTGCAGGGTATTACGTGGAAGCGTCTTTCAGCAAAGAAAGATGATTCTGTGGATGTGGATAAAAGGGATCAGGTGAAAGCTCTGCGTGAAAAAGTCAAGAAAATGATGAAGGATATTACCGCAATGTACTTCTATGAAGCGCCGGAAGAAATCCTGAAAGACATGGAGGAATCTGCGGATTCCATGCAGGTGCTGACAGATCTGGTGAAGCAGTTCTCCGAAGCATTTTCCCGGAAAAAGCAGAGCAAAAATATGATAGACTTCAGCGATATGGAACAATTTGCCCTGCGAATTCTGACTATTGAAGAAGAGGGAAGGCTTGTGCCTTCACTTGCGGCAGCGGAATATCAGGAACAGTTTTTGGAAGTTATGATCGATGAGTACCAGGACAGCAACCTGATACAGGAAGCTATTTTGACCAGCGTGTCTACGGTAAGCAAGGGCAGAAATAACATTTTCATGGTGGGGGATGTAAAGCAGAGCATCTACAGGTTCCGCCTTTCCAGGCCGGAACTGTTTATGGAAAAATATGAGACATACAGCCAGGAGGATAGCGACCGGCAGCGGATTGACCTGCATAAGAATTTCCGGAGCAGGGAGGAAGTGCTTGGGAGCGTCAACTTTATCTTTGAACAGATCATGCGCAGGGAGCTGGGCGGCATCTGTTATGACGAGCAGGCTGCGCTCTATCCAGGAGCTTCCTTTGAACCGCAGCTGGACGGGCAGAAAAGGAGTATTAATCGGGCGGAGCTGATCCTGGTAGATACGTCTGATGACGGCGTGGCCAGAGAAAATAATTCAAAATCAGGGCAAGGACCGGGACAGGATCCCGGGGCAGAAACAGGGGAAAAACCGGCTTCGGGAACTGTGGCTGCCGGGACAACCGGAGAATCCGGCAGAGAGAGGGAGGCCCGTGCTGTAGCACGCCGGATAAAAGAACTTCTGCTAAGCGGCCGGGTTCTGGACAAAGCATCCGGAACTTACCGGGCGCCCCGGTATAAAGATATGGTGATTCTGACCAGAAGCATCAAGGGATGGGCCGATGTCTTCGCGGCAGTGCTGGGGGAGGAAGGGATTCCCGCCTATGCCGGCAGCCGCGAAGGATATTTTGAAACTTATGAGGTGAGCGTCCTGCTGGATTACTTGAGAATTCTGGATAATTTCATGCAGGAGCTGCCGCTGACGGCTGTACTGACCTCCCCGTTTGCAGGGCTGAACGCGCAGCAGCTGGCGGACATCCGCAATGCATATCCGGAACTTCCCTATTATGAGGCAGTCCTGGAGTACGCACATGCCGAAGAGCAAGGCGGAGATCTCCGAAAGCTTCTGCAGGCATTTCTGGAAAAATTGGAATATTTCCGGGAAATGGTTCCTTATACTGCAATACATGATCTGCTCTGGAAGATTATCGAAGATACGGGCTACGGCCTTTATATCGCATCCATGCCGGGCGGGGCGCAGCGTGAAGCAAATGTGGAAATGCTGGTCGAAAAGGCGTCTGCATTTGAAGGCACGAGCTATAAAGGGCTCTTTAACTTTGTACGCTACATTGAACAGATGAAGAAGTACGATGTTGACTTTGGGGAAGCCAATATAGCCGATGAACAGTCTGATACGGTGCGGATTATGACGATCCACAAGAGTAAGGGCCTGGAATTTCCCATTGTATTTGTTTGCGGTATGGGGAAACAGTTCAATACCCAGGATGTAAAAGGAAGTATCGTAATACATCCGGAGTGGGGCGTTGGTATAGACGCAATTAATCTGGAAAAAAGAACCAGGATTTCTACTATATTAAAGAAGGTAATCCAGGAAGAGATTACCAGAGAAAATCTGGGGGAGGAACTGCGGGTACTCTATGTGGCCCTAACCAGAGCAAAGGAAAAGCTGATCATGACGGGTGGGCTGCCCCATGCCGGAGAAGTGCTTGAGCAATATCGGGCAGAGCAGGCTGCAGGCGGTAAGACCCTGCCCCTGCCGTATTATGTGCTTTCTGGTGCGCGCACCTATTTGGACTGGATACTCCCGCTGATTCCACGGATTACGGACGAGGTCCCGCTGGAAGTTACGATTACAGACTGTCTGGACACCGCCGCCGCAGATACGGTGGAACAGCAGGCAGAAAGCCTGGCGAGAGATGTCCTGGAGCACTGGAACACGGAACATATCTATCACAAAGCACTTCATGAGAGACTGCCCGAACAGCTGGAGTATACGTATCCCTATGGGCAGGAGCAGAAACTAAAGCTTAAATTCACGGTATCCGAGCTGAAAAAGCGTGCCTATCTCTCGGAGGAATCGGGAGAAGAATTATACGAAGAACCGGATATCGTGCCGCTTCTTCCGGAATTTCTCAAGGAATCAGCCGAGCTTACGGGGGCATCCAGGGGAAGTGCATATCATAAACTACTGGAATTACTGGACTTTTCCCTGGATTACGATGCGGATACTCTGGAAAAAGAAATTACCGACCTGCAGGCGGAGGGAAAACTGTCGGACGAGATGGCAGAATGCATCCGCATTCCGGACATATTGGCCTTTTTACACTGTGAGAGTGGACTGCGTATGCACAATGCGGCCCGGAATCGCCAGCTGAAAAAAGAACAGCCATTCGTCCTGGGAGTGGACGCCCGTGAAATCTACCCCGGCCAAGCCACTGAAGAGACGATCCTGGTACAGGGTATCATCGATGTATACTTCGAGGAAGCCGGAGAGCTGGTCGTACTGGATTACAAAACAGACAAAGTAAAAACAGCCCGTGAGCTGCAGGAAAAATATCATGCCCAGCTGGACTACTATGCCCAGGCGCTGGAACAGCTTCTGGGAAAAAAAGTAAAGGAAAAAATCATCTATTCCTTCACACTGGAAAAAGAGATACAAGTATAAAAATAAAGAAGGAGTGTGCCATGAACTATCCTTATATTACAACAGCAATCATCATCATAAACGTCATCGCATTCCTTACCTATGGGGATGATAAAAGAAGGGCGCAAAAAAACAAATGGAGGATCCCGGAAAAAACCCTGATCCTCCTGGCGCTGCTTGGCGGATCCCCGGGAGCGCTGCTAGGTATGCAGATCTTCCATCACAAAACAAGAAAACCCCTATTCCGAATCGGAATCCCCTGCATTATGATGCTGCAGGCAGCGGGAATAGTAATATATTGGAGCAGTGCAGCATAAATAGCATACCTAAAAAACTATCTCCTCCCAGCACTAAACGCAACCGCCATTCTCCATCCACCGCGCCCCCAATACCTCCCACAAAATTTTTTCCCGATCGGATGAGCCAGCCGCGGGAACCGGACATAGGGGTGGCGGAAGCATGGGGATGGCTGTTAGAGGCAGTTAAGTAAAATAGAACGAAAACCGGGGTGATTCTTTTGATACCGAATCAAAAGAATCCCTGGACCCAGCGCGCGAAGCCCCCATAAGGGCTTCGGGTGATGTGTCCAGGCTGCCCCGGTTTTCGTTCTATTTTACTTTACTGCATCTTACAGCCATACCCCGCCTCCACCACCCCTATGTCCGGTTCACGCGGCGTCCCCATACCATCCCAAAAATTCCCCCGAAAGAATACAATAATGGTTGACAGGTGATATTATATATCGTATAATATAGAAAAGTTAATAATATTGATGAAATAGTAATATTAACAGTATCATAATATTATAAAAAGGAGTGATAACATGGTATTTAACACCGGAGCAGCACTGCTGGATGCAATTGTGCTTGCAGTTGTATCACGGGAGAAAGAAGGGACGTATGGTTATAAGATAACCCAGGATGTCCGCCGGGTTATTGAAGTATCGGAATCTACACTATACCCTGTGCTCAGACGGCTGCAGAAGGACGAATGTCTGGAAGTATATGACAGGCAGTTTGATGGGAGAAACAGGAGATACTACAAAGTAACAGAAAAAGGAATGGCTCAGCTGAATTTATACAGAATAGAGTGGAAGAATTATTCCAGTAAGATTAACGAGATATTTGAGGGAGGTGTTACGGCATGAATCGAAACGAATTTATGGAAAAACTTGAAAGATTGCTCACCGGCATTCCTGTAGATGAGCGGGAAGCAGCGTTGCAGTATTATACCGATTATTTTGAGGATGCCGGAGAGGAGCACGAAGCGGAAGTCATCAGCGAACTTGGCAGCCCGGAAAAGGTTGCAGCTACGATCAAAGCGGATTTAAAGGGCGGAAGCAGTGAAAACGGTGAATTTACAGAGAACGGTTACAGCGATTCCAGATTTGAGAAAAAAGAGAATCCCGCAACAAGAGAGAATACTTATAAAAAGGCTGAGAGCGGTTACAGCTATCGGAGTACATCCGGGAATGAGTCCTATGGAGGATCTTCCTATACAGACTATGATGATGGTAGTGAGAGACCCAGAACCAGCAAGACGCTTAAGATCATACTGGTGATTCTGATTTGTCTGGTAGTGATTCCGTTTGCATTCCCTGTACTGATCGGGATTGCAGCTTTGATTATCGGAATCGTGTGCGCCGCATTTGGATTGTTCGCAGGCCTTGTTGTCGGCTCCGTTGCCCTGATGCTTTCCGGTATTGTTGTTTTTGTATTCGGCCTGGCAAAGCTGCTGATTGCTCTTCCTACAGCACTTTTGACCTGCGGTTCCGGATTAATTATATTTGTACTGGGACTTATTGCTACCGTGGCAACCGTAAGACTTTGCATGGTTATTTATCCGGCTATGTGCAGAATCATTGTAAATATCTGCCGCTGGCCATTTCACAGAAGGGTGGTGTCTTAAACAATGAGAAGAGGGTGGAAGATTTTTTGGATCGTATGTGCGTCAATTGCAGGTATTGGACTCGTACTTTGTGTGACGGGCGCCGGAATGGGGGCGACTCTTTCGGGCATCGGAGAGGTGTATGCTTCAGACCGTTGGTTCTACTGGGATGACTGGCAGAGATGGAATGGTTATGATGATAATGACTTGGAAGATCTGGATGACTTAGAGACGTCCGGAGAGCATTATACTCAGGGCAGTGAAGAATATGTATCTAATTTTAAGGAAATACAGTCCATTGATATAGAGGTAACCTATGTGGAGATCGATATTAGAAGATACAGCGGGGATACTATTACAGTAGATACCAGCCAGCTGAACAGCAAATTGAGAAATAATCTGATCATGGGGACAGAGGATCACGAACTCTTTATTGAAACAAAGAATCATAGTATATGGAAACAGATTGGAAGACATAATTCCGGAGCCGTGGTCATTCAGATTCCGGAGGACAGCGGTCTTACAGAGGCCTCCTTCGATATCGGGGCAGGATTGTTGAAAATTGAAAGCATTGAGGCAGGAGAGCTGGATATCAATGTAGGCGCAGGCCAGGCTGTGATTAAAAGCTTTGAGGCAGGAGAGCTGGACGTGGAATGCGGTGCAGGCCAGACGACCCTAAAAGGAAAAGTAAATCAATCTGCGGACATTCACTGTGGAGTTGGCGAACTTAAAATGACACTGTATGGTAACCAGGACGATTACGACTATGATCTGAAATGCGGAATCGGTGAACTTACCGTTGGAGATTACAGCTATGCAGGTCTTGGAAGTGAACGTAAATTAGATAATGGAACAGGCAGACCGATGAAGATCGACTGCGGCATCGGAAGAGTGGAAGTCAAATTCAACGAAGATTTTTAAAAAGTAACGCTAAGCATCATTTAGACCAATAAGGCAGTAAATCTATATTAAAATAGGAGGAATTATTATGGAACCAAAAAAATTATACCGTTCAAGAAACAACCGCATGATTTGCGGAGTGTGCGGAGGTGTCGCAGAATATTTCAACATAGACGCAACTCTGATACGTTTGCTTTTGGTACTCTTAGGCTGCACAGGCAGCGGTATTGTGGCATACTTTATAGCTGCAATCATAATCCCTGACGAGAAGTAAAGATAGAATATCTATCGTAACAGTTCAGGTCTGCCTGGACTGTTACGATCAATTAATGAGCCATACAAAATAAAGCTGGATTTATAAAAGCAGCCTTATTTTGTGTGGCTTATTTTTTCTCTTATAGGAAAGTTCGCCTATAAGAGAAAAAAGCCTTCCAGGCGGGATGCACACGCCGCCACTTCCGCTGCCTGTCCGTTTAGTTATACCACTGAAAATCTTTTATGACATAAACTTTCTACATAAACAATCTGTGAATCCTTCATGTGAATCCGTTTCGGCTGCGTTTATACTAAAATTAATCTTTTATCTTTTAAAACAAAAATGCCTTAAATATACCGCAAAAGTGGTAGAAAGGTGAAAAAAGAAGAAGCAGAGGAGGAAAAGTTATGAACAAGACAGCTATACCGCCGATTTCCTTTGGCGTGGATTATTACCCAGAGCATTGGCCGAAGGAGCGCTGGGCAAAGGATATCAGGCTGATGAAGGAGATGGGGATCCAGGCAGTGCGTATGGGCGAGTTTTCCTGGAGCCGTTTTGAGCCGGAACCCGGAGTCTACCAGTTCGGATGGCTGGATGAAATCATTGAAATGCTGAAACAGGCAGGCATCTATACCATACTGGGCACCCCTACTGCGGCGCCTCCGGCCTGGCTGATCGGGGAGGATCCGGAGATACTTCCCATGGACTCCCGCGGGGAGCGTAAGGGATTCGGCGGCCGCCATCACGACTGCATGAGCAATCATCATTATCGTAGTGCGATCCGGTTATTAGTGGAGAGAATGGCCGGGCAGTACAAGGATGAGCCATGGGTAATCGGCTGGCAGATTGATAATGAGCTGGGAAACAGCCATGAAGATCTGTGCATGTGCCCAAGCTGCGAGAGAAGCTTCCAGCGCTGGCTGAAAGTAAAGTATAAGAATGTTTCGGAGTTGAATGCTGCATGGGGTACCGTGTTCTGGAGCCAGGAATATAACGACTTTTCCCAGATCCCCGCGCCAAGGACAGTGCCGACCATGCACAGCCCATCTCTGGAACTGGACTGGAAACGGTTCACCTCCGACCTGGTCAATGATTTCCTGAAGATGCAGGCAGATATCATCCGGGAGATCTCCCCGGATAAGATGATTACCCACAATCTGATGGGATTTTATGATAAAACGGACTATTTTGAAATGGCAGAGAACCTGGACATTGCGGGCAATGACCAATACCCGACGGGATACTATTTTGAGCAGCCGGGGCAGCCTGCATGGGAAGTGGCAGCCTGTTATGATTTTATCCGCAGCGTCAAAAAACAGCCTTTTTGGATGCTGGAGATGCAGGCAGGGGCCACAGGGGGCAAACTGATCGGCAGGACTCCGCAGCCTGGGCAGTTGAATCTCTGGACTTCGCAGAGCGTAGCGCATGGAGCGGACGCAATTGTCTATTTCCGATGGAGGAACTGCCTTTATGGAACGGAACAGTACTGGCATGGGATTCTGCCTCACAGCGGTGTTCCGGGCAGAACTTACCGGGAACTGCAGGAAACGATCCGAACGCTGAAGCCGGTGATGGAGGAGATGAAGGGAAGCATGCCGGTGAGACAGGCGGCGATACTCTTCTCCTATGAGCAGGACTGGGCGCTTCAGGTGCAGCCCCATCACCCGGAGTATTCTTACCTGTACCAGGTGCAGCAGTTCTACAGATGGTGTTACGAGGCGGGCATAGCGGTTGACTTCATACGGGAAGGCGAGCCAATGGAGACGTATCCTTTGGTATTTGCCCCGCTTCAGTATCTCTCGTCCCCGGAGCAGGCGGAGAGGCTGGAACGCTATGTGGAATCCGGGGGAAACCTGGTAATGTCGGTGCGTTCGGGAGTGAAAGACCGCTGCAACGCATGCCTTCCCGATATACTTCCCGGGCCGTTTAGAAAGCTGCTGGGAATTACGGTTCCCGAGTACGACTGCATGTGGGCGGAAGAGTCCGGTCTGGCAGCAGCGCCCCGGGCAGGGGATAAACAAGAAAACCGGAAAGAACAAGACAGAGAAAGCAGGGAAGGTTCTGTTGGAAAAGGCGCCATCTGGTGTGACTGTATCTGCCCGGAGGGAGCGGAGCCGGTTCTTCTGTATGAGACAGGGATGTACAAAGGGAAACCTGCAGTCACCGTACATACGTACGGCAGTGGTAAAGCATGGTACATCGGATGCGTTCCGGATGAAGCGGCGGGAGAATGGATCATGAAGCAGGTTGGCAGGGAATGCGGCTTTATGATCAGGAATACCTGGGGCGGGCCGGTTGAATATGCGGTGAGGCAGAATGACAGGGAGGCCTTTTTGTTTGTGATGAATCATTCAGGCAGGGAACAGACAGCTGACATACCTGAGGAATGGGGGGCGCAGAGCCAGTGCTGTCTGCAGCCTTATGAAGTAAAAATATGGAAAAGGGGCAGGGATCATGAGTAATAACAGATTAGAGCAGGTATTGCAGGGCAAAGCGGGTAACACAATCTATCCGTTTTTCTGGATGCACGGTGAGGATCATAAGGTATTAAGGGAAGAACTGGATAAAATCTATGACTGCAATATACGCGGAATCTGCATTGAAGCCAGGCCCCATCCGGACTTTGGGGGGACGTCCTGGTGGTCAGATATGGATTTTATTATGGAATATGCAAAAGAGCATGACATGAAGCTATGGCTCCTGGATGACGACCATTTTCCAACAGGGCATGCAAACGGTGCATTTGAAGGCGGATTGAACGAGTTGTCAAATCAGTTTCTTACCTGCTGGTCAACGGATGTCCTGGGGCCGGTAAGACAGGCTGCGCTTCCTGCGGGAGCGGTGCTGAAAGAAGGAGAAGAGCTGGTTGGGGCAGTGCTTTCGCCCCGGACGGATTCCGGCAGTACGGAACTGGACTTGTCCAAAAGCCTTGACGTGACGGGGAAGATCAAAGACGGATGGCTTCGGATCGATGTGCCGGAAGGGCTTCACCGGGTGGTTTTGTTCTATACAACCCATGAAGGGAATGGAAAACTAAATTATTTTAATATTCTGGATTCGAAATCCGTAAAAGTGCTGATAGAGCAGGTATATGAGCCGCATTACAGGCATTATGGAAAGGAATTCGGCGGCACCTTCGAAGGGTTCTTTTCGGATGAGCCGGAATTTGGCAATCTTCCGGGGTATGATTTTCAGGCAAGGCTTGGGGAAAAGATGAAATTTATTCCGTGGAGCGGAGAACTTTCCGACAGGCTGCGGGAAAAATGGGAAGTGGATTTTGTGAATCATCTCCCGGCTCTTTGGTACCCGTGCGGTGACAGGACAAAAACCATACGGTACGAATATATGGATGCGGTGACAAAACAATTAAAAACCGCATTTTCAGATCAGATCCAAGACTGGTGCAGTGAGAGGGGTGTTCTGCATGTCGGTCATATTATCGAGGATGACAATTCCCACGGGCGTCTGGGATGCAGCACCGGCCACTATTTCAGAACCATGTCCTCCTTTGATATGGGAGGGATCGATGTCGTGCTGCTGCAGGTAATGCCGGGGATGGATCAGGAAACCCATCAGTGGGTGGCTTCTGACCGGGATGGAGAGTTCTTCCATTACGGACTTGGAAAGCTGGGGAGTTCTGCGGCGCATATTAACCAGCTGCATCAGGGCAGGGCGATGTGTGAGATATTTGGCGCGTTTGGATGGCAGGAGGGCGTATCCCTGATGAAATGGCTGGCGGATCATATGCTGGCCAGGGGGATTAATTACTTCGTACCGCATGCATTTTCACCGGAAACATATCCGGATCCGGACTGCCCGCCTCATTTCTATGCAGGAGGCAGACATATGCAGTACCCGTATTTTCAGAAATTAATGGAATATGTGAACCGTATGGGGCATTTGCTGAGCGGAGGGAGGTATCCTGCGCGGGCCGCGGTATTGTATCATGCGGACGCGGAATGGTCCGGAGAGGATGCGCAGTTGTACCAGAAACCGCTGCGCAGCCTGATGGAGCACCAGATCGATGCAGATGTGATTCCATGCGATGTATTTTCCGGTACGGGCGGGTATGAAACACAGTATGGGAACACATTGAAAGTGGGTTCACAGGAGTATGAATGCCTGGTAATTCCGGCCATGAAATTTCTGCCCGAAGAGACTTTAAAAGGGTTGGAACAATGGATGCGGCTGGGAGGCCGGGTACTCTGCATCGACAGGGCGCCGGATGCGGATAATGCCTTTATCAGCATGGTGGAGACAGTTTCGCTCACGGAACTCCCCGGGAGGGTGATGGAACTGATTCATCCGAGTCTGGTCATACAGGGAGGGAATAAAAAGCTCCGAACCTATCCATATGAAAATGATTACGGGACAGCCCTTCTTTGTTTTAATGAAGCTGTGGCAGAGAAACAGAAATTCACAGTCTGCCAAAAGGGGGAAGAGCCGGCATATGCTGTGCGCTATGACGGACTCGAAAACAAATGCTATGAGTTGAAACGAAATGCGGAGGGAAATGTAGTTCTAAGCCTGGAGCCAGGTGAGGCAGCGGTCTGCCTTTTCCTGCGGGAAGAAATCCCGGCGGAAACACAGGGACAATGGGAAGAAAGTGAAAGAATAGAAAGCATATGGGAGATCTATGCGGCGGACAGCAGGGCAGAAGAGCCGGTGCTGCTCAGGCGTGGGAATTCTGGGGTGCTTGAGGATCTGAATCCATGGCTGGCGTCAGAAAAATTCAACGGCCAGATCATTTACCGAACCGTGGTATCTGCGGATCAAGCGGTACAGAGAAAAATAACCATACCGCAGCCAGTGGATGTATGTGAAATCCAACTCAACAAAGAACCGGTGAAAATGCTGATCGGCCCGCCCTACACGGCAGAACTGGAGCTTGCAGAGGGAGAGAATGTGCTGGAACTTTATTTTCCGGTGACACCGGTATATGAGAGCGGGGATGCATGGTCTGCCCTGACAGTGCTGAAACCATTTGGCCTGCAGGAAACACCGGTACTGTCTGAAAAGGCGGGAAAGGGGTCAGACCCCTCTGCAAAAGGGTCAGACCCCTTTGCACAAAAAACGGGGAAAGGAAGAGACTATGAAAACTAAAAACCAGACATTATGGTATACAAAGCCGGCAAAAGATTTTACCCAGGCGCTGCCGCTCGGAAACGGACATCTTGGGGCTATGGTATACGGGGGATTTCCCCGGGAGCGCATCTCTCTGAACCTGGATACTTTGTGGTCCGGCTGCCCGGGACATTGGCGGGGGCAGCAGAAGATCCCGCAGGAAATGCTGGGGGAGGCCAGAAGACTTTTAAAGGACGGCGCGTACTGGGACGCGCAGAAGCTGATCCAGGAGCATATGCTGGGGTGTAATAATGAATCCTATCTGTCGGCAGGGCGGCTGGAGCTGCAGTTTGGGACTGATGAAAAATACGATGCCTGTGACAGGCGTCTGCACTTGGATGAAGCCATAACGCGGACGGTCTGGGAGTTCAAGGGGCAGAAGGTAAGAGAAGAGGTTTTTGTCTCGGCAGTACAAAACGGGATGTATATCCGGATTCATACAGAAGGCGCGCCGCTCTCAGTTACGATCTCCCTGCATACCCCATTAAAAGTGATAAAGAATGAGGCAAAGACGCAAGGGCTGTTATTATTGGCACAGGCGCCTTCCCATGTAGAGCCAAACTATGTATCCAGCAGCGACCCGATTCAGTACGACGAAGAAAAGCCGGGCATGAAATACGGCCTTTTTATTGGGGTTAATGAATGTGACGGCCTGATCAGGGAGAATGAAGGGGAGATCTGCATTCAGGATTTTACCTGCCTGACCTTGTTCTTATCAGGTAAAACTGGATATGAAGGTTACGGAAGCCCCCTGTGCACACAAGACGAACTCTTGGTCCATTGCCTGGAGGAGCGGTGGGAACAGGCAAAGCTTACATCCTATGAGGAGCACTTCCGGGAGCATACGCGGGAACATCAGCGGTTTTATCTTCGGACTGTCCTGGAATTAGAGGGCGGGGAAGAGGCGGAGCAGCGGCCGACGGATGAGCGCCTGGAGATGGTAAGAAGTGGAAGCGTCGATTCGGGCCTTTCCGTGCTATTATTCCATTACGGAAGATACCTGATGCTCACTTCCTCAAGACCGCTGGACGCTATGGTACAGCCGGCGAACCTCCAGGGTATCTGGTGTGAGGACGTGCGGTCCGTGTGGAGCAGCAACTGGACCGTGAATATCAATACCCAGATGAATTACTGGATCTGCGGGCCCGGAAATCTGCCGGAGTGTGAGATCCCGCTGATTCAGATGATAAAAGAACTTGCAGACGCGGGACAGGAAGCGGCGGCGAACTTAAACTGCCGCGGCTTTGCGGTCCACCACAATATCGATCTGTGGCGGCAGTGTATTCCGGCGCTGGGAGAAGTAAAGTGGGCGTACTGGCCTATGGGAGGTCTTTGGCTCACAACCCATCTTTACCGGCACTATCTCTATACAGGGGATCCGGAGTATCTGGCGGAGATCTATCCCGTATTTCAGGCATGTGCGGCGTTTATCTTAGATTATTTATATCAGGAGGACGGGGTATACCAGTCATGTCCCTCCACCTCTCCGGAAAATACATTTTATGATGACCAGGGAAGAGAATGCGCCGCCTGTGTGTCCTCCACGATGGACATTGTTCTGATCCGGGAAGTTCTCTTGGACCTGCTGGAAATCGAGAAGATCCTGCGGGGAACACAGCCAGTAAGCAGGCAGTGCCAGGAGGCCGGACATGTACTGGATGCGCTTCCGGAATTTCAGATCGGCAGCAAGGGACAGCTGCTGGAATGGAGGGAAGAATACAGGGAAGCAGATCCGGGCCACCGGCATTTTGCACATTTGATTGGTTTTCATCCCTTCAACCAGATCAATAGTGAAGATACTCCCGGGCTTGTGGAGGCTGTTAAGAAGAGCCTGGAGATCAGGCTGAATGGGAGAAAGCAGTATATCGGCTGGAACTGCGCCTGGCTGATCAACTTTTCGGCAAGGCTGAAGGATCCGGACGGTGCATGGGAATACGTGGAACAGATGTTGAAATACTCGGTTTATGATAATTTATTCGACCTGCACCCGCCTCTGGGAGAAAATGAAGGGGAACGTGAAATCTTCCAGATCGATGGAAACCTGGGAGCGGCAGCAGGGATGGCCGAATTCCTTGTTCAGTGCCTTAGCGGAAAGATTTATCTGCTCCCCGCACTGCCGAAAGCATGGAAAAGCGGCCGTGTAAAGGGAATTGGCGCACCGGGCAGCCTCGGGATATCCTTGGAGTGGGAAGAGGGGGCTCTTACAGGCGGCGGCCTGTGCGCTGGAAGAGATGGGCGGGCCGTGATCGTATGTTCCATTCCTTTTGTAATTCGTGGGGAGAATGGCAGCGCTTTGGGACGTGCCCTGCCGGTAACGTCAGGCTGGGAGGCTGAAATTGATCTGAAAGCGGGCGTAAAATACAGCATTGTCCGGGAGTATATTTGAAAAGTGCAAGTTGTTCCTGTGAAAAGTGCATGTGAAAAAGAAGGCAGCCCGATTATAATCTAATCATCAGTAAAGGAAAGGTACAGGAGAAGAAAGGAGAAGGTTATGAAAAAGAGAAGAGTAATGCCAATGCTGATGGCAGGAATTTTTACAGTATCAGCAATCCTCGGAGGATGTTCCCAGGGCGGGGACGATAAAGGTGCGGACGCACAGAAAGGTTCCGGGAGCAGCAAACAGGAAACCGATGCCAATATTTACGAGTACACCAAAGACGATCTGGACGGAAGAACCATTTCACTGGTTACTTCACAGGATTGGTGGAAAGACGGAATGCAGGCGTTGGTGGACGAATACAAAGAGGAGTTTGGAGTCAAGATCCAGGTGGAGATCCTGCCAAGCGATACCGCATCCGAGGTCATCAAATCCAAGTTTACCACAAAAGAACTTCCGGACATCATCATGAACTCCGCATCACCGGCCGAGCTGACTTATATGAACGCCTCCCAGAATCTGGAGGATCTGACGGAGGAACCATGGGTGGAAAAACTGAACAGCATCGACGGATTTGTGGACACAGACGGAAGACTTTACGGCTGCCCGCTGGCAGCACAGGATTATTGGGGCTTCTGTGTAAACAGAGAGGTGTTCGAGAAATGCGGGCTGGATATCCCGGAATCCAAAGAAGATCTTGTAGATTCCTTTCAAGTGCTGCAGGAAAAAGGCTATACCCCATTTTACTTTGGCGCAGGAGATTCCTGGATGTGCGGCAATATCACAAGCTCAGGTGTCTATGCGGACAATCAGAAGGATCCTGATCTGATCAAAAAGTTTAATACAAACGAGATGAACTACGGTGACAGCGAAAGCTTCAATGCAATGCTGCAGGATTTGTATGACTGGTCGAAAGACGGCTATTTTGGAAAAAATCCAATGGCACAGTCCTGGGACGGACAGTTTGCGGCGGTTGCAGACAATGAATGCGGCGTTCTGATCGGACTGACATCCTGGTTCAATGAGATCAATGCAAAATATGGAGAAGGAACAGCGGACAAACTGACCATGATCCCCTATTACATTGGAGAGAACGATACGATCTACCAGTCCACCAGCACACAGTTCTATATTCCAAAGGGTGGGAAAAATATAGACGTGAGCAAGCACTTTATTAACTGGTGTGCAAAAGATGAAAATTTGCAGGCATTCTATGATTCCATCGGAGCGGTTTCTCCGTTCAACGGTATAGAGCCAAGCCAAATGACGGCGCCGACGAAAGAGCTCCTGGACAAATTAAGCGACGGAACTTATGGCGTGCATGTATCACACAATTCCGTGATACAGGGGCAGGATTGGGACAGCTTCTGCCAGCTGCTTCAGGAAGTGGTAATGAACCGGTATACGCCGAAACAGTTCTGTGATGAATATGACGGTATCCGTGAGGGAATCTGCCAGTCCCTTGGTCTGGAAGGATTCTAAGGAACAGCGGCATTGGGGTAACAGTTCAGGCTTTCCTGAACGGTTACATTCGGGGCACAAAAACGGGATGGTTTTTGTGCCCCGTTACTTTAAGAAAGGAAGGCTCGTAAATGAATTATAAAAAAATGTATCCCAGGTATCTCTGGATGATCCCCCTGATTATTTACACATTATTTTACATTCTGCCGGGGATTCTGGGTATCTATTACTCTTTTGTGAACTACACGATCTATAATGATTCCAAGGAATTCGTCGGATTTGCCAACTATATCCAGATGTTTTCCCAGAACCGGTTCCGGGTGGGGCTTGGCAATACGCTCCTGTTTGCCGTACTGACAACGGTATGCAAGAACCTGATCGGCCTGGCAATGGCGGTTGCGCTGAATACCAGCATCCGTTCCAGAAATGTGCTCCGCACCATTTTTTATCTGCCGGTAATCTTAAGCACCCTGATCGTTGGGCAGATCTTCCAGGCAATGCTCCAGCCGGATACGGGGCTGATTAATCATATTCTTTCTGTTTTCAGCTCCTCGGCCTTAAGCTTTGACTGGCTCGGCAACCCGAATACTGCCATGTGGATGGTCATTCTGGTAGAGATATGGAAAGGGGCCGGCTACTGCATGGTAATCTATCTGGCAGGGCTTCAGGTGATCTCCAAAGAATACTACGAGGCAGCTTCGATCGACGGCGCAACGGCATGGACCAGTTTTAAAAATATCACGCTGCCGCTGATCGTGCCTTCTATCAGCATCAATGTGCTTCTGAGCGTAGTCAACGGACTGAAGGTATTTGATATCATCATCGCCCTGACCGGAGGCGGGCCGGGTATGTCCACCCAGGTCCTAAGTACAACCATATACTCCTATCTGGGCAGCGGCGCACTCTCCACGGGCTGTGCGGCCAATGTGGTACTGACGGTGTTTGTCATTGTAGTATTCTTTGCCCTGAATAAACTGTTTGCAAAACTGGAGGTGGATCACTAATGAGAGCACAGAAAATAAAGCGCACTGTTTTGGCGGTATTTATGTGGATACTGAGCCTGATCGTTCTGATCCCGCTGCTGCTGATTATCATCAATTCATTTAAAACCTCCGCGGAGGCAGATATCATGACGCTGAAGCTGCCGGAAGTGTGGCAGTTTGCAAACTTTGCCGTGGCGGTTGCGGAGTCCAATATTTTCAGGACCTTCCTGAATAGTGTCCTGATTACCGGCGTTTCGGTTTTGGCATCCTCCATATTGGGGACAATGGCCGGATATTCCCTAAGCAGAAACCGGGATAAGATTAACAGAGGCGTATACTCTTATTTCCTGCTTGGGCTGGTGGTTCCGGTACAGGTCATTGCACTGATACAGGTCCTGCAGAAATTCAGGATGATGGACTCTTATGCGGGGATTATATTTGTCTATATCGCAATGTTTGTACCGCTGAGCGTATTCTTGGCATACAGCTTTGTCAGTTCCGTGCCGAAAGAGCTGGATGAAGCAGCTGTAATGGACGGGGCGACTCCCCTGCAGCTTTTCTTCCACATCATACGCCCGATGCTGACGCCGGTAATCGTGACATCGTTTATTACGCAATTTGTATTTATCTGGAATGATTTCCAGTATCCGCTGTATCTGCTGTCCAGCAGTTCCAAGTGGACCATAGTCCTCGGCGTTTACAAGTTTATCGGCCAGTTTGGCAGTGACTGGAATATCGTATGTGCATACATCCTGCTTTCCTCCCTGCCGGTAGTAATTGTATATCTGGCGGGACAAAAATATATCATTTCAGGCATGGTGGCAGGCGCAGTGAAAGGTTGATAACGAATTTGCTGTGTGATATAGTGGGGAAAATGCTGCAGAAAATGAAACAGAAAGGGGATGGAACGTGATGATCAGGGTAAAACAGCTTAGTTATCAGAAAAAGGCAGTCCTGTTGTTCTCTCTTTTAATCAGTCTGCTTATCCTTATATTCCTCGCTATATACACGAACTCCCAGAGCAAATCCATAAAGGAAAAGGAACAGGACACAATGGAACAGCTTTCCGTCAGGGCGGTCACCCAGTTTGGAGAGCTGCTGGAGAATATGCACAGAATCTCGCTTGGCGTGGCTTCTGACAAGCATGTGCTCCGTGTTCTGGAACAGGCAGAAAATTATAATGGGGAGGAAAATTATTTCCAGAAATATCCCCAGGAGCGAAAGACCATACAGATGGTTCTGATGAACCTGATCGGAGAGGATTTCCGGAACCGCAGCTTCCACGTGATTTCAGCGCGTGACGACTGGCTGAATCTGGATATCTATAACGAGGCCTACATGAATAAAGAAGGGATTGAAGCTCTTCCCTGGCGGGAAAAGATGAGAGATGATGAATACATCAAGTATATTACGCCCTTTGCGGAGGATGGATACGGGCGCACGAAAGAGGAGGTCTTCTCTTATGTCAGGCAGATTCAGGATGAATACCAGAAATTGGGATATATTGATATCCAGTATGAGAAAAAGCTTCTCGATGATATTTTCACTCTGCAGATGAATAATTATCCTGTTCAGGTAGCTGTTTATCATGGAGGAGAACTGTTTTACGGGAAAGATCTAAAGAATAAAGAACACCTGGAATCCATATGGCGGGAGATGGAATTCACGGAAGAGGGGCACATACAGGAAGTAAAAGCCGGCAGCCGCAAATATCTGGTATATGGTGCGGACAATACTGCCTTTGAGATGCAGGTCTGCCTCTATGTAGATGTAAACAGCTATATGGGCGTCATCTATCAGAATCTGGCATGGATTATCGTGCTGGGCGTGATTCTGCTCTGCATTATGATTCTGCTGGTGACCCTTGTGACAGAGAATCTTTACCGGCCGATCCGGCAGCTCAGGGACAGCATTCAGCACATGAATTATGGGGAACTGGCCTTAAACCGGAATATAGAAGATACGGACGACGAGATCCAGATGCTGACCTCCGCCTTTTATGACATGCTCGATAAGATGAAAAAGTCCAGAAATGAACTGGTAGAGGCGAAGACAAGGGCTGTACGGGCCAGATATGAAGTGCTTCAGGCACAGATCAATCCTCATTTTATGCATAATATACTGTCGGTAATCGGGCTGATGGGGTATCAGAAAGATGCGCCGGAGATCATGGACATCTGTTCAGACCTCACAAAAATGCTGCAGTACACGACAGATACCGGAAATTCTACGGTACCTTTGAAAGAAGAAATAGCACATGTTGAGACCTATCTGAAATTAATGGGATACCGCTATCTGGACCGCCTGCAGGTGGACATAAAAGTGGATCTGGCGATGGAGGAGATAAGGGTTCCAAAATTCATACTGCAGCCCATCGCAGAGAACTGTTTTCAGCACAGTTTTGCCAACAGCAGGCAGAAAAAATACGAAATACAGGTTCTGGGTATGGGGACAAGTGAGGAGTGGCGGATTCAGATCCTGGATAATGGGACTGGTTTTACGGGCGAGGCCCTGGCAAAACTTAAAGAACAGTTCGCAGAAATAGATGCAAATATCAGAGAAGGAAGTTCGATTCCTGAGATGGGGATCGGTGGAATGGCGCTGGCAAATACGTATGCACGGCTGGCAATCTATTCAGAGGGCCGGATTGGGCTGGAGGCAGGAAACAGGCCCGAGGGCGGTTCCTGGGTAAGCCTGATGCAGCGGACAGACCGCGGGAGTATCGAAGCGTGACATTTCATAAGGAGTACAGGGACGGAACTGTTACGGGGTGGAAAAGGAGAAAACAATGTTGATGAAGATACTGGTTGCAGAGGATGAACCGGCAATCCGACAGGGGATTATTGCTCTGATCGGAAACCTGGGGCTGTCCGTTGAAATTACAGGCGCCGCAGAGGACGGTATGGAAGCGCTGGAACTGATGGCAGCCACGAGGCCGGATGTTTTGATTACGGATATCAGGATGCCGGGGATGAGCGGCCTTGAATTAATCGGAAAGGCAAAGGAGCTGTATCCGGGAACGGAATACGTGATTCTCAGCGGATATTCTGAGTTTGAATATGCGAAGCAGGCGATGAGATACGGCGTACAGGATTATATCCTCAAGCCGCCCAGGAAGGAGGAGGTCGGCAGCGCGCTGGAAAAGATCTATACCAGGATGGTGAATTCAAAAAAAGCCGGAAGGAAGCAGAACGTATACGATTATGTGGTCAATGGGGTACAGAAAGATACCGCGCAGCTCGAGACAGAGGGCTGCTGTTATTACCTGATTCTATTTTCCATCGGTCCGTTTACTAATCGGACGGAAAACCTGATTCAGGTGGGAATCAGCGGCTTTTCTTCAAAAGAACTGCAGGAACAGCTCTGCCAGGGGCTTGGGGAGGGGGAGGATTGTCTGGTGTTCGATATGAAACAGCAGAACGAAAAACTGATCCTCCTTTCTGTAAAGAAGCGGGAAATCAGCCCCATACAGCGTGTGGTACTGAAACTTTCCTCCTACGAGAAGAAATTCTCCATGCCGGTCCATATGATTTTGTCGGATGAAATGGATCATACCGGGCTGCTTCCCGGGACTTATGCTAAACTGCACAGAAGTCTTGCGAGGCAGGTGCTGATTGGGAAGAGTGATGTTGTATTTCTGGAGAAAGAATCGAATCAGGAGAGTGAACTGGCGCTGGATGAAAGTGAGAAATGCCAGATCGCTTCTTTGCTGGAGCAGGGGGACGGCGATGGGCTGTGCTCCCTTTTTGGGCTTTTATGTACAAAGTGGAAGAAAAAGAGGATACCGCAGATCAGCTGCGAATTCAGTGTGAAATATATTCTTATGGAAGTTTATCAGAGAAATCCGGTTCTGGAGGCCGAGGCTGCGGTCGAAGATTTATTTTACCAGGCCGAGGAGGTCATTGGGAAGGCCAGGACTTTTGAGCAGTTCGAGGAGGGAATCTGTGGGCTGTTTCAGGATGTTTTTGGCAGGATCAAAGAGGGAAAGGCAAATAAAAAAATCGAGGACGTGGTTGAGCTGCTGAAACAGCATATTTACCTGCACTACAACAGCAATTTGTCTCTGGAAAAGTTTGCCGGCCAGTTTGGCTATAATCCTACGTATCTGTCGAATCAGTTTACCAGCCTGCAGCGCATCTCGCCAAGCAGGCTGCTCACCAATATCCGGCTGGAGAAAGGGAAGGAACTGCTTTTAAATACGGATTACCTGCTGAAAGATATTGCGGAAATGATCGGGTTTCATGATGTATCATATTTCAGCCGTTTTTTCAAGGACAATGTGGGGCAGAGTCCCAAACAGTTCCGTGAAGCGGCGGGCAGAGAGAGGAAAGAATGAAGAATTATATCGAGACAGAACCACAGTTAAAAGCAATAGAGGTAAAGGATAAATTCTGGTCTTTTTATCAGGAACTAATCCGGGATGTCGTTCTTCCTTACCAGGAGCAGATCCTGAAGGACGAGATTCCCGGCGCGGAAAAAAGCGGGGCAATCAGGAATCTTCGTATTGCGGCCGGTCAGGAGGCGGGGGAGTTTTACGGACAGGTATTCCAGGACAGCGATGTATCGAAATGGCTTGAGGCGGTCAGCTACGTCTCTAATATGGAAGGAACTGGAAGATTGGAAGAAAGTGCGCGGCAGGTGATTCATCTTATGGAGCTTGCACAGGAGGACGATGGCTATCTGAATACTTACTTCCAGCTTAAGGAGCCGGAGCATAAATGGCAGAACCTACTGGAGTGCCATGAATTATACTGTGCAGGACATTTGATAGAGGCCGCTGTGGCTGATTACGAGATGTCCGGCAGGAGCACCTTCCTAAACCTGGCCATGCGCCTGGCGGACCTGATTGATTCTCGTTTCGGTCCCGGAAAAGTGCGCGGTATCCCGGGACACGAGGAGATCGAACTGGCGCTTCTGCGTTTGTGGAGAGTGACAAAGGAGCAGAGGTACTTTGATCTGGCAGGATATTTTCTTGAGGAACGGGGCACGGACCCAAATTACTTTGCGCAAGAAAAGAGCCGGAAGGCCTGGATGGACCCCGCGGAGCGCAATTATACCCAAAACCACCGCCCCATCCGGGAGCAGGATACGGCCGAGGGGCATGCTGTCCGTGCCATGTATCTCTACACAGCAATGGCGGATCTGGCGGCATGGACAGCGGATGAAGAACTGAAAGCAGCCTGCGTAAGGCTGTGGAAAAATGTGACGGAAAAAAGGATGTATATAACCGGAGGCGTAGGTTCTGGCGCTAAGGGCGAGACCTTTACTGTGGATTATGACCTTCCCAACGACAGGGCATATGCGGAGACCTGCGCGGCGGTGGGACTTGTGTTCTGGGCAAGGAAGATGCTGGGGCTGGATCTTAGCGGAAAATATGCGGATGTGATGGAGCGCGCGCTGTATAATGGAGTATTGGGAGGAATGGGAAGGGACGGCAGACATTTCTTCTATGTGAATCCTCTGGAGGTTGTACCCGGCATATCCGGTGAGGTGCCCGGGTATGAGCATGTGCGGCCGGTAAGGCCAAAGTGGTATGCATGCGCCTGCTGCCCGCCCAATATAGCGCGTCTGCTCGCATCGCTTGGAAAATATGCATGGGGAGAATCAAGGGGCTGTGTTTACTCGCACCTCTATCTGGGAGGTGTTTTTCATTCCCTGCAGAATGGAATCAGCTGGAAGACGGTCACGGACTATCCCTGGGAGGGTAGGATCCAGTATGAAGTCTGTGATCATGAAAAAAGGGAGAAGAGTGCCCTGGCCGTCAGAATACCAGGGTGGTGTTCCTCCTACAGCCTGCTGGTAAATGGAAGGGAATGTACGGAGGAATATGAGGTTAAAGACGGTTATGTCTCAATAATAAGGGAATGGACTAAGGGAGATACCGTCAGCCTGCATCTGTGTATGGAGGTGAAACGGATCTACGCGAATCTTTGTGTGCGGGAAGACGCGGGATGTACAGCGCTGATGCGGGGGCCTCTGGTGTACTGCCTGGAAGAGGCTGACAATGGAACGGGGCAGAACGCGCTTCTGCTTCCGGCAGGATCTGAGATAATAGAAAGACAGAAGTCCGATGAGCTTCTGGGGGATTATATAGGGCTGGAAGCCGCCGGCCTTAGATTGAAAGGGGACAGCGAAGCTTTATACAGTGAAACGCCTCCACGCGCCGGCGGGACAATGATTTATGCAGTGCCATATTTCCTGTGGGGAAACCGGACGGCAGGGGAAATGCGGGTATGGATCCACGAGACCTAAGAAATGTGACAACGGTGCATCTGAATGTGAAATTCTTACTCATTTTGAATGTCGTACGTATTTTAGGCAATACTCCTACCAAAAAGAAAGGTAGGTATCAATATGTCTGAAAAGAAATCAAAACCAATTGACTTGAAAAATCTGGAGCCTGAAGAGAAGGTGAAGTATGAAATTGCAGAAGAACTGGGCCTTTTAGATAAAGTTATGGCAGAGGGATGGAAGTCTTTATCCTCAAAAGAAACAGGACGGATCGGAGGTCTGATTACGAAAAGAAAACGAAAGAGTTGAAAAATCTGCAGATTTTTGATACAATTGTACGACTGGGGAGAAGAAGCACAGGTGGTGTAGATGAAAGAGAAGATTAATATCTTTGATGTGGAGATTGACGGCTTCACAGCAAAAGCCGCTATGCAGGCGGCTGTGCAGTATATGCAGAGTGAATCCATCAATACGATTGAAATTATCACGCTGGATATGCTCATGCAGGAAAAGGACAATCCTGCATGGAAAGAAGATACAAAAGCAATGGATATGGTGCTTCCGGGAGAGAAAGAGATACTGGAAGCGGCGGAAGTACAGGATAGATATTTACTAAAGGATGTAGCAAATAAAGTGTTTCTTAAAATGTTCCTGCGCTACCTCCAGAAAAATCGAAAGAAGATCTTTCTGATGGTGCAGTCCGAGCAGGAGATGATAAGCCTCAAAGAGGCTGTGGAAACATACAACAGAGGAATTACGGTGGCGGGCTATGGCGCCCTGGACGTAGAAGGAAAGTCCGAGGAGGATGTCATTAACAACATCAACGGTGCGGAAATTGATTGTATACTTTCTGTACTGCCCTCACCGCAGCAGGAGGATTTTATTGTCAGAAATGCCGCGCTGCTCAATGCCCGTGTATGGCTGGGATGCGGCAGGGCTCTGGAACAGAGCTTCAGCGAGAAAAGCGGAGATGGAGTACGCCGTTTCTTTTTGAAAAAGGTATTCCGTTATCGGGTGGGAAAACAGAAGAAGGAGAATTGAGCATGCATAGATATCGGGAAAAACCCGTGTATATAAAGTATGCATACATCGCTGTGGGGACAGGAATCGTATCTTTTGCCATCAAATGTATTTATGAACCCAACAGCCTGGTAGTCGGCGGATTTTCAGGGCTGGCTATCATCATTAAGAACCTTACGGAAGGGATTCTTCCTGGCGGTATTCCTCTCTGGTTTACGAATGCCGCCCTCAATGTGCCTGTATTTCTTGCGGCACTGAAAGTAAAAGGCAGGTCATTTATCGGCAGGACCTTATTTGCAACCGCCATGGTTTCGGTCTGGCTGGGAGTTCTGCCCGAGTTTTCCTTTATTCAGGACAACCTCCTGCTGGCCGCCGTGTTCGGCGGGGCGCTGCAGGGGGTCGGTATGGGCCTGGTATTTTCAGCCAGGGCAACGACCGGAGGAACAGACATGGTCGGGGCAATTATCCAGAATTATCTGCGGCAGTTTTCCGTGGCGAAGATTATGATGGTGCTAGACGCTGTGATTGTCATAGCCGGTGGATATGTGTTTGGTATTGAACGCGCGCTTTATGCAATCATTACCATTGTGGTGGTCAACCGAATTGCGGACGCAATGATAGAAGGGGTGAAATTCGCAAAGGCTGCTTTTATTATCACAGACCGGTACGATGAGGTGGCAGAGACGGTCATGCACGGAGTGGACCGCGGACTTACCGGTATATATGCAAAAGGCATGTATACAGGGAAGGACCGATGCCTGCTCTACTGTGTGGTTACAAAGAAAGAACTGGTGCAGTTGAAGGAACTGGTGGGCAGAATCGATGAAAATGCGTTCATTATTGTGAGCGATGCCCGTGAGGTTATGGGTGAAGGATTTTTCCCCGTAGAATAAGATTTGTGAACAATGTATAATGACGAAAATATGAATTTTTTGTAAAAAATATGAGGAAATGCATAAAAAAAGTGGATTTCCTCTTTATTTTTTTGACGTTATGCATTAATATATATCTTGTATATGTACGTTCTTCACATTTTTTGATGCCGGAATTTGTGAAAAATGCACATGAATAGAGTCATAAAGCGGAGGAGAGAAAGTATGATTTCAAATCAGATACTTCAAAACACAATTGAGGGCCTTAAGAATATTTCCAGGATTGATTTCAGTGTTCTGGATACGGAAGGCAAAGCGCTTGCAGCCACATTTGAAGATACAAAGGATTATGAAAGTGCAGTCCTGTCTTTTGTGGAATCTCCGGCTGACAGCCAGGTTATTCAGGGGGATCATTTTTTTAAGATTTTCGATGAACAGCAGCTGGAATATGTTCTGCTGGCCGGCGGTGAGAACGAGGAAGTATACATGGTCGGCAAGATTGCGGCGTTTCAGGTTCAGAGCCTGCTGGTAGCATATAAAGAGAGGTTTGATAAGGATAATTTTATCAAAAATCTTTTGCTGGATAATCTCCTGTTAGTGGATATTTACAACAGGGCCAAGAAATTACATATTGACACAGAGATAAAACGTGTTATCTTTATTATTGAAACATCTCACGAAAAAGACAGCGTAGCGCTGGACAATGTTAGGAACCTTCTCGGAGGAAAATCAAAAGACTTTATTACGGCTGTGGACGAGAAGAATATCATTGTGGTCAAGGAACTTACTGATAAAGACGGCGGCAAAGAGCTGGAGAAGATGGCAAAGGATATGCTGGAAATTCTGCGCAATGAATGCGGGGAAGAACACATCCATATTGCATACGGAACCATCGTAAATGACATCAAGGAAGTTTCAAAGTCCTACAAAGAAGCAAAGCTCGCACTGGATGTGGGCAAGATCTTCTTTGACGAAAAGGACATTGTGGCATACAGCACGCTGGGTATCGGACGCCTGATCTATCAGCTGCCGATCCCGTTATGTAAGATGTTTATCAAGGAGATCTTCGAGGGGAAATCTCCGGACGATTTTGATGAGGAGACATTGACGACTATCAACAAGTTCTTTGAAAATAGTCTGAATGTATCAGAAACGTCCAGACAGCTGTACATTCACAGAAATACTCTGGTATACCGGCTGGATAAGCTGCAGAAGAGCACCGGGCTTGATCTGCGCGTTTTTGAGGACGCGATTACGTTCAAGATTGCTCTGATGGTGGTAAAATACATGAAGTATATGGAGTCATTGGAATACTAATGAGTATGAATAATTAGGAGGAGCATATGATTGAATTAAGAAATGTAACGAAGGAGTACTCTAAGGGCAATGCCGCCCTGAACGGAGTTTCCGTCAAGATTGAACAGGGGGAGTTTGTGTTCATCGTGGGAGACAGCGGTTCAGGAAAGTCTACTCTGATTCGTCTCATTATGAAGGAGTTAGATCCGACGGAAGGGACGATCATAGTGAACGGGCAGAACCTAAACAGAATGAGGCATCGTCACATTGCGAAGTACAGAAAAGGCCTGGGGGTTGTATTTCAGGATTTCCGGCTTTTGAAAGACAGAAATATCTATGAAAATATTGCTTTTGCACTGCGTGTGACAGAGACACCGACAAGAGTTATCAAGAGGAAGGTGCCGGCGGCGCTGTCGCTGGTGGGACTGGCCCAGAAGTATAAGTCATTCCCAAAAGAGCTGTCAGGGGGAGAGCAGCAGCGTGTTGCGATTGCGAGGGCGATTGTAAATGAACCTGCTATTTTGTTGGCCGACGAGCCGACTGGTAACCTGGATCCAACAAACTCATGGGAAATCATGAGTCTGCTGAAAGAGGCGAATGAGAGAGGGACAACAGTATTGGTTGTTACTCACAACCAGGAGATCGTAAACGAGATGAACGAGCGCGTCATAACGATGAAACAGGGCGTTATCGTCAGTGATGAACAAAAAGGTGGGTATTTCGATGAGAATTAGTACATTAGGATACGTAGGAAAACAAGGGGTTAAGAATATCGGGAGAAACAAGATGTTTTCGCTCGCATCAGTTGCGACAATGTCAGCTTGTATTTTCCTGTTTGGATTATTCTTTTCTATCCTGCTGAACTTTCAGTATATCATAAAGTCAGCGGAGGAAGGGGTGGCTATCACCGTATTTTTTGACGAGGATGCCACACAGCAGCAGATCGATGATATCGGGGAAGCCTTAAGAAGCAGGGACGATGTATCGAAAGTTAACTTTGTGTCAGCGGATGACGCATGGGACAAGTTTAAGAGCGACTATTTTAAAGACAATGCAGATCTGGCGGACGGATTTAAAAATGACAACCCGCTGGCCGGATCCGATAACTATGAAGTATATATGAAAACAGTGGAGAAAAATGATGCGAACCTCTCTGTCAGGAGCAAGTCGCTTGCTTCCACTCAGCAGGATCTTGTCAAGTTTGCCAAGGGCCTGGACGGGGTACGGAAGGTGAACAAGTCTGATGTTGTGGCAAACACGCTTTCCAGCGTAAATGTACTGGTAGGGTATGTATCCATCGCCATTATTATCATACTGTTTGGGGTATCGATCTTCCTGATCAGCAATACGGTAACCATGGGTATTACGGTGCGTAAGGAAGAGATTGCCATTATGAAATATATTGGGGCCAAGGACTTTGTCGTCCGGTCACCGTTTGTTATTGAAGGTCTTCTTATGGGACTTGTGGGCGCGATTATACCGCTGGCCCTGCTGTATGGACTTTATGGCAAGGCGGTCGAGTATGTATTGACCAAGTTCCAGATTTTGAACAATATCATTAATTTCCTGCCGGTTACAACGGTATACCGCCTGCTGCTCCCGATCGGGCTGCTGTTAGGTGTGGGAATTGGTTTTGTCGGAAGCTACTTCACTGTACGTAAGCATTTGAAAGTATAGGTGGCGCCTATGAGAAGACGAAAGAGGAGTATAATAAGTACAGTTTTGGTCATTGCTTTGAGTTTGGGCATGGTGCTCAATGTAAACGCGGCTACTGTGGATGAAGCACAGAAAAAGGCGGAGGAACTGGAGAACCAGAAAAAGGCCGCCGAAAAAGAAAAGGACTCCCTGGCATCTCAGCTTAACTCGATCATTGCAGATATGAACGACACAAAAGAAAAGCTGGAAAAGAAACAGGATGAGATCCAGAAAGCGGAAGACGAGCTCGTTCAGGCAAAAGTGGATGAGAATGACCAGTATGAAAGCATGAAGAAGCGTATTAAATTCATGTATGAGAATGGGAACTCCCAGTTATTGGAGATATTGGTTTCCAGTGACAGTATTGGGGATTTATTAAATAAAGCGGAGTATGTTTCGCAGATTTCTGCATATGATAGAGATATGCTTATTGAGTTCCAGGACGTAGTGAAAGACGTAGAAGAGAAAGAGGCTTCTCTCAAGGATGAGTATGAAGTGCTTTCGGGCCTGCAGGAAGAACTGGTTGCCAAGCAGAATGAAGTTCAGGCACTGCTGGACAGCAAAAAGATACAGCTCGCCGATCTGGAGAAGCAGATCGGAGATAATGCGGCGACCCTGCAGAAGCTGATAGAGGAAGCGGAAGCAGAACGCATCAAACAGGAACAGCAGCAGGCGGCCCAGCAGGCAGCACAACAGCAGCAGCAGTCATCCGGCGGGGGCAGTTATACACCGCCAAGCACCACGCCTGTTGTCAGTGGAAGCGGCCAGTTTACCAATCCATGTCCGGGGGCAGTTATATCCAGTACGTTTGGATACCGGGATTTTGACGGTGCCTTCCATAAGGGGCTGGATCTTGCGGCAGGAGAGGGAACACCTACATACGCAGCGGCCGACGGTACGGTTGTGATAGCGGGATGGAGCGACAGTGCCGGGAACTGGGTAGTCATCAACCACGGCAATGGATTAACGACAAAATATATGCATCATTCTGCACTTTGCGTGACAGCCGGCCAGACCGTTGTGAAGGGACAGCAGATCGGATATGTGGGCAATACCGGTAATTCATTCGGCGCGCACCTGCATTTCCAGGTGGAATCCGGCGGCGTGGCAGTGGATCCCTTGGGCTATCTGTAAACATACAGAATAATTTCAAAGGTTGGACATGAAATATGGATCATAAAAAGAGTTTTATTAAGGGGGCGCTTTCCGGCGCCCTCATTATGCTATTAATTGTGATTTTGGGTTCCGGAGTGTGGAAGGCGGTCTCAGTCAGGATGGCAGGGGGAGAGGCAGAAGCTGCACAGATCTCTGCGGAGAGTGAGACCGATAAGAAGCTGAATATGTTAAGCAATGTTATAGACCAATATTATCTTTATGGAGATGATATAGATGAAAAAGCCATGCAGGACGGCATATACAACGGCTATGCCAGTGGTCTGGGGGATCCTTATACGGTTTACTACAATGAGGAACAGACCCGGGATCTGCTGGAGTCAACAACCGGGGAATACAGCGGGATCGGCGCCACGCTGCTGCAGAATTACCAGACCAGGCAGGTGACGATCGGCAATATCTATAAAGATTCTCCCGCGGAGGAGGCCGGACTTAAAACCGGAGATACTCTTTACCAGGTAGATGATCATGTGATTGACAAAGAAGATCTGAGTGAGATTGTGTCCTGGATCAAAGGAGAGGAAGGCACGGAGGTGGCTCTGCACGTCTACAGAGGCGAGAACGCGGAGGAGGTCGTCTGTACAGCTACCCGCCGTAAGATCGAGACACAGACTGTCGAGTATGAGATGAAGGAAGACCAGATCGGCTATCTGCGGATCCTGGAGTTTGATACAGTCACATTAAAACAGTTTGAGAATGCCCTAACCGACCTGGAAAACCAGGGCATGAAGGGCCTGGTTATTGACCTTCGCTCCAATCCGGGCGGCAATCTGGATACAGTGGTAGATATGCTGAGGATGATTCTCCCGGAAGGGACGATTGTATCTACCAAAGATAAAGACGGCAACGTTATAGAGGAAAAAAACGAAGAAGATCATGAATTCAAGAAGCCCCTGGCAGTTCTTGTAAATCAGGCCAGCGCCAGCGCTTCTGAGATATTCGCAGGAGCGGTGCAGGATTATGGCGTGGGTAAAATCGTCGGCATGACCACATACGGCAAGGGGGTTGTACAGCAGTTGGTGAATCTGGGAGACGGAACCTGCCTGAAGGTGACCATAGCCGAATACTTTACGGCGGCAGGGAGAAGCATAAACAAAAAGGGGATCACGCCGGATGTAGAGGTCGAGTATGTGGCGGATCCTGATCATGAAGATGCGGATAACCAGCTGGATAAGGCAATTGAAGTAGTAACAGAGGGGCTTTAGAAGGCAAGCTGTGGGTTTGGGGGGATATTGGGACGCTGAAAAACCGGGAAGCCAGCCCCACGACGGGAGCATCTATGCCATTTTAAAAATCCGCTCCGTTTACGTAAGAGGCCCTAAATAAAAAAACATAGAAAATGAAGGTCCAGCGGCATGCAACCCGAAATCTGATAATTTCGGGTTGCATGCCGCTTCAGAATTTGACGTGATACGTCAAATTCTGCCCTCCATTTTCTATGTTTTTTTCTTAAGGGCCTCTAACGTCAACTCTAGGACCTTTAAAATGGCATAGATGCTCCCGGCGTGGGGCTGGCTTCCCGGTTTTTCAGCTGGTACATCCGACCGGAAGGAAAGGCTTGCCTGCCTGGAGGGGTCTGTAAGCGGGGACGGTGTATGAATTCGTTTGAGGGTACGTATAAGTACCGGTAAGCGGTGGAGTGGTTGTGTTATTGTTGACTTAACTATTGACATATATGGAGATACCATACATTCTGATGAACTATATAAAAATTATTTGGATAAAAATTATTTGAAAAAAACTCCTTGCAATCGAAAAAGAGCTGTGCTATGATTGTTAACAAGTTTTATCAGAGTAAACTGTGAAATGGAGAAAGGCTGTGAACAAGACTCTGATTTTCAGAAACTGACAGGAAGTTGGCGTCACCGACTGAGAGCGCCGGACAGTGGAGAAGATCAAGGGAACACTTGGGAGCTGATCAGCTGAACCTATGAGTAGGCTGGTACGTATGGCATACGTTACATGCGCAAAAGTGGGGCAGACATAGATACATTACGTTTGTCCAATGCGGGTGGTACCGCGGATTATATTACGAATCCGTCCCGGGATGCAGATGCATCCCGGGGCTTTTTGTTTATATGGGATTTCCTGTATATTTCAATTGTTTTAGTATCCGGGATGCAGTCATAAAGGAGCAGAAAGGAGAAGAAACATGGAATTTGTAACAGGAGTTAAACAGAAGGACACATTGGAATTGAACGAATTGCTGAGAGAGGGAATGACTGGGAATTGTGTCAGATTGAATGGTGCAGTCCATGCTATCCGGAATATGGGGACGGTGGCATTTGTGATTTTGAGAAAGAGAGAAGGCCTTATCCAGTGCGTTTTTGAGGAGGGAGTTTCAAAATTTAACTTGAAGGATTTGAAAGAAGCTGATACAGTCGAAGTAACAGGAATACCTGCAGAGTCTGAAAAAGCACCTCATGGCATTGAGATCAGAATTGAAGAAATAAAAGTTCTGAGTGAACCGGCGGAACCGATGCCTCTGCCTGTTTCTAAGTGGAAGCTTCATACTTCGCTGGAAGCAAAACTGAACTATCGGCCGATTTCGCTGCGCAACGTCAGGGAGCGGGCGAAGTTCAGGATACAGGAAGGCATTGTCCGGGGATTCCGTGATTTTCTGTATGGAGAGGGGTTTACGGAAATCCACACGCCTAAGATCGGCGCTAAGAGTGCTGAGGGCGGGGCGAACCTTTTCCGTCTTGAGTATTTTCACAGGCCGGCTATCCTGCAGCAGAGCCCGCAGTTCTATAAGCAGATGATGGTCGGGGTGTTTGACAGGGTGTTTGAGACGGCGCCGGTCTTTCGGGCCGAGAAGCACAATACAAAACGCCATCTGAACGAGTATACGAGCCTGGATTTTGAGATGGGCTACATTGACGGGTTCGAAGATATTATGGCGATGGAAACAGGATTTCTCCAGTACACTTTTGAACTGCTTGAGAATGACTATGCAGGGGAATTAAAAATTCTTGGAATTGAACTCCCGGAGGCGGAGAAGATACCGGCTGTCAGATTCGATGATATCAAAAGAAAAGTATCTGAAAAGTACGGGCGGGGCATAAAGAACCCCTATGATCTGGAGCCCGAGGAGGAGCAGCTGATCAGCCAATATGCAAAAGAGGAATGGGATGCAGATTTTGTGTTTGTCACCCACTATCCATCCAGAAAGCGGCCGTTTTACGCGATGGATGATCCGGCGGACCCAACCTTTACACTGAGTTTCGACCTGTTGTTTCGGGGAATGGAAATCACAACAGGGGGCCAGCGGATCCATGACTACCATGATCTGAAAAAAAAGATGGAAGCAAGGGATATGGCAGAGGAAGGAATGGAACAATATCTGAGTGCATTCAAACACGGTATGCCGCCCCATGGAGGCCTGGGAATCGGGCTGGAGCGTCTGACCATGAAAATACTGGGCGAAGATAATGTGCGTGAGGCAGCACTATTTCCCAGAGACCTGAGCAGGCTGGAACCATAAACCTCAAAGGGGTCAGACCCCTTTGATTTTCGAAAATTACGGATGAGAAATGAGAGGGGCCTATGTCAAGGAAAAGTTGTTATCTATGTGGAGGAAAATTAGTAGAAGGACGTTGTCAGGATTGTGGTCTGGACAATACAAGAAGTGAGAGGAAGACCTACCGGCTGAACTACAGCCGGACGGAAAACAGGATAAAAAGCCGCGGAGAAGTAAAGGATACCTGGGATTTTGATAACCGGGATGAGGAAGTTATGAAACGGGCGGCAAAGAAATCGAAAGATAAACCGGAAAGAAAGGCATATCAGACAAATGATTCCGGACCATCCGTTCAGAGGACCGCACATCCAGATGAGTACAAATACAGCTATACAAAGCCTGTTATGAGGCCGAGAACAGGGAAATCAACCGCAATATCTAAAAAACAAGGTAAAACATTTTTTGTGATTATCATTATTGTTTTTCTTTTCATTGCGTTTATCGGTGACTTTTCTAAAGATAAATTCAACGACGTTGAAACGGGGAGCATCCAGGTAACCGAGGAACCCGGGCCGTCAGATCCCTATGAATTTGTAAGCCGTGAATTGTCTGATACCGGTGAACATTTTGAGAATGTTCTGGAACCAGGGCTGTATATAGGCGGCATCCATGTACCTGAGGGCAGATATGATATATATCTGGAAGAAGGACAGGGGGAAGCATGCGTGGATGACTATGAAAATTCTATTTATTTATGGCAGTTTTTCGGGGATGAAGAGTCAAACGGAGATTTAAAAGAATGGAATGACGTCAGAATTTATGAGGGCGCTGTCCTGGAAGTATCGGGGGATGTCAGGCTTTTAATCGTCACAGAAAACGGGCAGACATCTGATATGAAAGGAATGAGCAATCCGCTGAAGGATGAAGTTGCGCTCACTCAGGGAAGAAAACTGACCGTAGGAGAAGATTTCCCGGCAGGGGTATACGATTTCCAGGCGGTTTCAGACTGGACGACGATCAGTTACAGTATTCCGCTGAATACGAACTATGAGGATCCGGAGTTGAACTATTTGAATAAAAGCAAATGGCTGGCGCGCGATGCCATGAATACTGTCTTCCGAAACGTCGTGCTGCCCGAAGGCTCAACCGTATGTGCGGATGATGGGGACGCCAGAATGATTCCAAGCAAGTTGATTGAATCAGAAGACTATGATTCATATTACGATGCGTATAGATATTAAAGGGGTCAGACCCCTGTGCAGAGGGGTCTGACCCCTTTGCAGAAAAGGAGGATATGATGTCTAATAAAATTTCTAAAGAAACGATTGAGTATGTCAGTATTCTTGCCAAGCTTGAACTGTCTGAGGAGGAGAAGGGAACGGCCCGGACGGATATGGAGAAGATGCTGGATTATATAGATACATTGAACGACCTGGATACGAGCGGTATTGAACCGATGTCTCATGCATTTCCTCTGCATAATGTGTTTCGGGAGGATGTTGTGACGAACGAAGATCATAAAGAAGATATTTTAGCAAATGCTCCCCAGAGGAAAAATGACAGCTTTGAGGTGCCTAAGACGATCGGATAGGAGGAAGCAGAAAATGGATATATTGAGCCTTACAGCTCTTGAGCTGGGGAAAATGATAAAAGATAAGAAAGTGACGGCAGGTGAGGCGGCGAGAGCGGCAATTGAGCGGGCGAAAGCGCTGGAGCCGGAGATACACAGTTATGTGACTCTGGATGAAGAAGGGGCAATGAGGCAGGCGGCTGAGGTGCAGAAGCAGATTGAGAATGGTACGCTTACGGGCCCGCTGGCGGGCGTGCCGGTGGCAGTGAAAGACAATCTGTGCATAGAAGGCCAGCTTACAACCTGCAGTTCCAGAATCCTGTCCGATTTTAAACCGGTATACACGGCGGAAGCAGTGTTGAATCTGAAGAAGGCAGGGGCAGTGGTACTCGGGAAAACGAATATGGATGAGTTTGCAATGGGCAGTACGACAGAAACCTCATATTATGGTCCAACGAAAAACCCGCATAATCCAGCCCATGTACCGGGCGGGTCATCGGGCGGGTCCTGTGCTGCGGTGGCTGCACAGGAGTGCTGGTTCTCACTGGGAACAGACACCGGCGGTTCTATCCGCCAGCCCAGCTCATTCTGTGGAGTAGTGGGATTAAAACCCACCTACGGCACCGTGTCACGCTATGGCTTGATTGCGTATGGCTCTTCCCTCGACCAGATTGGGCCGGTGGCAAAGGATGTATCTGACTGTGCGGCCATACTGGAGGCTGTCTCTTCATACGACCCAAAAGACAGCACGTCAGTAAAACGGCAGGACTACGATTTTACCAGTGCTCTTATGAATGATGTGAAGGGATTGCGGATTGGTATCCCTGCGGATTATTTAAAAGAAGGGCTGGACAAAGAAGTAGAAAATGCTGTCATGGAAGCGGCAGGCGTTCTGAGAGAAAGAGGCGCCATAGTAGAAACCTTTGATCTGAGTCTTGTACAGTATACAATCCCCACTTATTACGTGATAGCTTCTGCAGAAGCCAGCTCTAACCTGGAACGCTTCGACGGCGTAAAATACGGGTACCGCACGCCGGATTATGACGGGCTTCACAACATGTATAAAAAGACGAGGTCCGAAGGTTTTGGCGCAGAAGTAAAACGCAGAATCATGTTGGGGGCTTTCGTTTTGAGTTCAGGTTATTACGATGCCTATTATCTGAAGGCACTGCGCACAAAAGCATTAATAAAACAGGCCTTTGACCGTGCCTTTGAATCATACGATGTGATACTTGGGCCGGCTGCACCCACGACGGCGCCGGAACTTGGTAAATCCTTACGCGATCCGATGAAAATGTATCTGGGCGATATTTATACGGTTGCAGTCAATCTGGCCGGCCTGCCGGGGATGTCCGTACCGGTGGGCAAAGACAGCAGAGGCCTCCCAATCGGAATGCAGCTCATTGGAAGCTGTTTTCAGGAGAAAACACTGCTGCGTACCGCATACACATATGAATGTGCAACAAACAAACGGCATGAAGCGCCGGCTGTGGCAGGAAAGGAGGCGTAAGGGATGGCAAAGCAGTATGAGACCGTAATCGGACTTGAAGTCCACGTAGAGCTGGCGACAAAGACAAAAATCTTTTGCGGCTGCAGCACAGAATTTGGAGGCGCCCCCAATACGCACACCTGTCCCGTCTGTACCGGAATGCCAGGCTCCCTCCCCGTGTTAAATAAGCAGGTCGTGGAGTATGCCATGGCAATCGGACTGGCTTTAAACTGTGAAATAACAAGGCTGTGTAAGTTTGACCGTAAAAATTATTTCTATCCCGATAATCCGCAGAACTACCAGATCTCCCAGCTTTATCTTCCAATCGCAAGAAACGGCTGTATCGAGATTGAAAGCGGCGGCGGAAAAAAGAAGGTCCGTATTCACGAGATGCATATGGAGGAGGATGCCGGTAAACTAATTCACGATGAATGGGACGACACCTCACTGGTAGACTATAACAGAAGCGGCGTCCCTCTGGTGGAAATTGTATCTGAGCCGGATATGCGTTCAGCAGACGAGGTGATCAGTTACCTGGAAAAGCTGCGTATGATCATTCAGTACCTGGGTGCTTCCGACTGTAAGCTGCAGGAAGGCTCTATGAGGGCGGATGTGAACCTGTCTGTGAGGGAAGCGGGCTCGGATAAGCTGGGAACCAGAACCGAGATGAAAAACCTGAACTCCTTCAAGGCCATTGCAAGAGCAATAGAGGGAGAACGGGCACGCCAGATCGAGCTCCTGGAGGCAGGAAAACAGGTGGTTCAGGAGACCCGGCGCTGGGATGATAACAAAGAACATTCTTATGCAATGCGCTCCAAAGAAGATGCACAGGATTACAGGTATTTTCCGGAGCCGGATCTGGTACCGATCGTCATCAGCGATGAGTGGATTGCCGGGATTAAAGCGAAGCAGCCAGAGCTTCGCACAGAAAAGCTGGAACGCTATCAAAAAGAATTCGATATTCCGCAGTATGATGCGGAAATTATCACAGAGTCCAAGAAAATGGCGGATATTTTTGAAGCAGCAGCTGCAGTCTGTGGAAAGCCTAAAAAAGTTTCCAACTGGCTGATGGTGGAGACGCTCCGCCTGCTCAAAGAAAATAATATGGAGCCGGAGGATATCAGATTCTCCCCCGAAAACCTTGCAAAGCTGGTAAATCTGACAGAAGCCGGGACAATCAACAGTTCTGTGGCGAAAGAAGTTTTTGGGAAAATATTTGAGGAAAACATCGATCCTGAGGTCTATGTGGAGGAAAATGGTTTAAAAACAGTTAATGATGAGGGCGCATTAAAAGCAGTGATAGATAAAGTAATAGAAGCAAATCCGAAATCTGCGGAAGATTATAAGAACGGGAAAGAAAAAGCAATTGGGTTTCTGGTCGGGCAGACAATGAAAGCTATGAAGGGGAAGGCTGATCCGGGTTTGATTCATGAGTTGTTGAGGGGGAGTTTAGATTAGATGGGGGGCGCCTGCCCGGGATATCGTGTACGGCAGCGGCGGGAATGTCTGCAGGTGCCGTACACGATATCCCGGGCAGGTTGCGTTCATCCGATCGGAAGTATAAGATCGGTGGGGCAACTGACGGGGGAGACGGATGGGAGATGGCTTTGCGGTTTTTTAGGATAGATATGCCAAATGAATGGGTAGTGCTGGAAAATTTAAAATACATATTGACATTAATCGATGTGTTATGTATAGTATAAATTGAGCAATAAAAAGGGGTGTTGATGAGTGAACGAGAATGAAAAAAACGCAAGGATATTCAAAGCTTTTTGCGATGCAAATAGACTGACAATTTTAGGTTTGCTGCAAAGTGGTGAAAAGTGTGCGTGTAAGTTGCTGGAAGAACTTAATATTGGCCAGCCGACTTTATCACATCATATGAAAATATTATGCGATGCGGAAATTGTTGTTGGACGTAAAGAAGGGAAATGGACGTACTATTCTTTCAATCCAGAGGGCGTCATCCGGGCACGGGAACTTCTGAATCAGATTACAACAGTAACGGGCAATACAAAAAAATCTAGCTGCACAGACTAATGAGCCGCCAGAACAGATGGCGGCTTATATATCAAATAACACATCGATAAATTGCAATATATAAATGGAAAGGGGAGAGTTTATTGGAAGTTACTCGAATGATTTGGGACTTTTTTCAAAATCAGATTTTGGGCATGAGGTGGCTTAATGAATTAATAGGCGGCGGCTTATCTGCCGTAGGGCTTAACATTGAAAGCAGAATAGGTGCCAGTATTCAGTTTTTCCTTTACGATACAATTAAAATCACAGTTCTGCTTTGTGTTTTAATCTATCTGATTTCCTATATTCAAAGCTATTTTCCACCCGAAAGAAGCAAGAGGATTTTAGGGCGTTTTCATGGTGTGGGCGCAAATATCGCTGCGGCACTGCTTGGAACAGTCACCCCATTTTGTTCATGTTCCTCTATCCCTCTGTTTATCGGCTTTACTAGTGCAGGGCTGCCTTTGGGTGTAACATTTTCATTTCTTATATCGTCTCCAATGGTTGATCTCGGCTCTCTTGTTCTGCTAATGAGTATATTTGGTTTGAAAATTGCGATTGTCTATGTTCTTGTTGGTTTGGTTATCGCGGTTGTGGGCGGCACAATTATTGAAAAACTACATATGGAAAAATACGTCGAACAGTATATCAAAACAGCAGGAAGTGTAGATATTGAAGCCCCGGATTTGACAAAACGTGATAGGTTCAAATATGCGTGGGAACAAGTAGCAGCTACTTTCAAAAAAGTATTTCCTTATATTCTGATAGGTGTCGGGATAGGTGCTTTCATTCATAATTGGATACCACAAACATGGATTGAAACTGCGCTCGGAAGCAATAACCCGTTCTCTGTAATCTTAGCTACTCTTGTAGGTGTGCCCATGTACGCGGATATTTTCGGAACAATTCCTGTTGCCGAAGCACTATTTGCCAAAGGGGCCCAACTTGGTGCAATTTTATCTTTTATGATGGCGGTTACTACTTTATCCCTTCCCTCAATGATTATGCTCCGAAAAGCAGTAAAGCCCAGATTGCTTGCCTTGTTTATAGGTATTTGTACAGGCGGCATTATCATTGTTGGTTATCTGTTTAATATATTCCATTCTTTTCTCATATAGGGTGTTTTAGAAAATATGTTGTTAGCAAATAAAAAAATTACATTAAAAGGAGATTATCATAATGGCATTATTTGGAAGAAAAAATAAAAGAGAAGGAACTGCCGCCTGCTGTGGAGGTAACTGCAATGAAGAAAGTATGGCCAAAGCCGAACAAGCAAAAAAAGAGGGGGCAAGCGTTAAAATATTGGGAAGCGGCTGCGCAAAATGCAATCAGCTTGAAGCCGCTACAAAAGCGGCATTAGAACAGCTCTATATGGATACAGCTATCGACCATGTATCCGATTTTACACAGATTGCAGCTTATGGCGTAATGACTACACCTGCCCTCGTTATTGACGGAAAAGTGGTATCTTATGGAAAGGTACTAAAAGTTGACGAAATAATAAAAATTCTGAAAATGAGTAGAGGATAATTCTTCAAAAAGGAGGTAATATAAAGTGAAGTGTCCAAACGTCAAAAAATGTGCCTGCCCAAAAAAGACCTGCCCGAATAATGGAAAATGTTGTGCCTGCGTAATTAAGCATAAAGAAACAGATAGCTTACCTTACTGTCTCTTCCCTGATAATGAAGGCGATAAAAGTCTTAGTAATTTTTATAAAATGCTTAAGACAAGATTTGAAAATGAATAGCAGTACCACATGGTGAGGCAGCGGATGAATTAGCAAGGAGTTGGGAATTTAGCAATATCCGCAGTAAATGGTAAAGCAAAAGCCAGACTCCCCGCCATCCACTCAGAGAGTATACTCCATAATATAGTCATCCATCACAAATCCATTGCCGATATCTGCTACCTGCGTATCAATGGTTTTAAACCCGAAATGGCTGTATACGGCCAGAGAGCCATCGTTGTGTTTATTACAGGTCAGCCAGATTGAGGAGAGGCCCCTCTGGCGGCAAAGGTTCTTCAGAAATTCGAATGCCTTTGTGGCCAGATGGCGTCCGCGGCAGTCTTTTCTAATATAGATTTTACTCAGAAATAACCGGCCATTCTCGGGGTGAATGCCGCAATATCCGCAGAATTCCCCCTTGTCAAAAAGCTGATAGTATTCGTAGCCATCTTTCAGCTGTGTCTTCAGTGCGGGAACAGACTGGAACTTGTCTATCATATATTCTACCTGGCTGGTTCCGATGATAGGGGTAAAATGTTCGTGCCAGATCATTTCTGCCAGTTCAGCAACTTCCTGAATCTGCCGGTCATTGTCTACTTTTAATGTTTCAAATGTTTCGGTCATAATCGTACTCCTTTTTTATGTAATTCCTGGGTGTCTACAAAATCAAGTATACCACTTTTCGTAAAATAGGAAAATAGTTTAGCACATACATCTTATTACTGCACTCTTTTCAAAAATTTCCGGGTGAAAAAAGCAATCCATAAGAAGCAGGATATTACGCCAAATGCAAAGGTAAATACATTTACTCCGTCCATCAATATTTTTCCAATCCAGAACGAAGGCAGAAAAGCCATGAAGTAAGAATAGGGAGCAGGAATAAACCATATTAAGATAAGCCCTAGGAAGCTGATCCCCATTAGTTTTGAAAGCGCAAGTCCCTCAACACGGTTTCCGGCAACCGATACAATCATCATTGCTAAAAATATACTTGTAAAACTGCTGATCAGAGAGCTTGAGAGAATGACTCCAAAAGATAGGGAGGAAAGATTGAAAGCTGCAGCGACGAGTATCGTGATTATGAATGCCCCTGTCATTGGTAAACCAATACGCGCCACTAAATAAGAATATCCTTCTGCCGGGGTAATCTGATAAAATGCATTTAATCCTTCATCTCTCTCTTCTAGCAATAAAAATGCGGATATCATTGCCGTAAACAAGGGGGCCAGACAAATCAGCATACCGTCGGCAAGGCCATACCAGGCTGTTAAGGGGAACGAGAATTCAGATGTCAGAACTGTGTTGAAAAAAGGAATAGCAAGCTTAAAAAATATGCCTGCTAAAAATGGCGCTGGTATCAGGACAATTAGCATTCCGTCTTTTGATATTTGTTTCAGGCCAATTTGGAAGAGCTTCACGGTATGTTTCATAAATTCTTGCCTCCTTCTGATTGTAATGCATTACGAATCCGTTTATATGCTAGTACTAAAAGCACTACAAGCCATAGAACCAGAACAATTCCCGGCAGTACATTTATATGTCCTGCTGCATCAATTGAACTGACGATCATATGCCACAGCGCTGTCCCCGGAAATATCTTTAAAAGTGGATGAGTCATTCCGAATGCAGTCAGAACAGGAGGAATTGATAATAATACTGTGGGGAGGGCGGCAATGATCATATAATGGTTTACGGAACGTGCATAGGAAGCCGCAATCAGCCCAATGAGATTAAACGCTACGGCTCCAATGAATACACTGAAAGACAAGGATACGAAGCGGACGATACTTCTCATACTGATCAACACAATAAGATCAGCCGATATCGTTGACAGAATTGCCAGTGATATAGATTTTGACAATATATACTCGCAGGGACGAAGAGGGGAAACACTCCAAAAACGATGTAAGCCCTCTCCCTTTTCCAGCAGCCAGATGCCGCCTGTGAAGAATACACCAAGCATGGCAGGATCCGTCAATATGATAAGGGAAGCTGCCATTATCTTGTATTGGGAGGGGATTAAAAGCAGCACTGCAATATAAACCCCACTGAAGAATGCGTACAGAAAATAAAAACCATATTTTATTTGAAACCGGATATCATTCTTTAAGGCGTGAAAAAATCTCATTGTAAGCCCCTCCCTGTCAATGAAATAAAGATATCCTCAAGCGTCGGTTCTTTTGAATGAATACTGGTCAGTGTCCCATTTTTCATTGCGGTTTGAAAGTCCCGGGCATCGGCCAGACTGGAAAGAGTACAAACACTTTGTCTTTCTTTTCCATGATCGAAAAAACAATATTCAACCTCTGTATCAGATCTGCTTTTACGCAAAGCATGCGGCGAATCTATCGTTTTCACCGTACCGTCAACAATAAAAGCAACACGGTCGCAGAGTTCCGCCGCATCATGCATGTTATGGGTCGTTAATATGATGGTTTTCCCCTTCTTTTTCTGTTCCAATATCATATCCTTCAACACCCTTGCATTTGCAGGATCAAGGCCGCTGGTGGGCTCGTCCAGAAAGAGCAGTTTGGGATCATGCAGCAATGAACGTACAAAACCTAGCCGCATTTTCATACCTTTTGAATAGCTGGAGACTTTTTTGCCGGCATCAGGGCGAAGGCCAACCTTTTCTAAAAGTTCCAATGGATCGGTTGTTCTGCCGGAATAAATCGAAGCAAAATACTTTAAATTTTCGAGCGCAGTAAATTTTTCATAAAAGTTGGGAAACTCAAAATCCACACCGATATTTTCATAATAATCGCTGGTTCTGTGCCTGATTTCGTCACCAAAAACACGGACACTCCCGCGATAATCGCGGAGAGTTCCTGTTAATATTTTCTGTACGGTACTTTTTCCAGCCCCGGACGGGCCGAGAAAGCCAAATATTTCGCCCTGCTTCACATCAAAACTAATCCCCCGTATAGTATCATCCTTTGAGGCAGGATATTTTAGATAAACATTCTGGACATCAATTACTTTCATCGCTTACAATCTCCTTTAAGACACCATCCAGGATGATTCCCATAATAGTCTGCTGATCATCTGTCTGATCCTGCTGCAGGCTGAGAAAACTAATCGCCAGTGTCTGCAGTGTTTTTGTTGCAATTTCAATGCCGCATGTAAAATGCACCCCATATTCCTGCAGCTTAATAAGTTCATGACTGTCGTCCCGGGTATGCGCTTCAATCACTTCCGGAGGAAGTTTGCGGAACAGATATTCGGCGATTTCACTGTTCGTCTGGCTCAGCATAGGATAGCGCTCCAGTTCCCCAAACATCCAGAGAAAGCACTGTTTACAAAGATCCCTTGGCGGCAAGGAACGGTGATTATTCAAAAATGCATCCATGTCACCCCACATTTTTAACTGCAGATTTGCAGAAATATCCATGTAGAGGTGTTCTTTATTCGAGTAAAAAGAATAAAAGGAACCTTTCGCAATACCGGCGGCCTGTACAATCTCATCAATGGATACTTTTTTGATACCATATGAAGTAAATAAACGTTCACCTTCCTGCAGTAATTTTTGCTTAATCATTTTTCTTTCAGTATCGCTGAACTTTGGCATAATTAATCCTCCGATCAATATGACTAATTAAAATTATTTGGTCATATTGATCATAACGCCAGCATTACACTTTGTCAAGAGAAAATCGGGATTTAGCGACGGGCTTTAGTCCCGGGGCGGATTGAGGGGGACGCTTACCGTGAGCCGGGAGATGCTGCGGCAAGTGTCTGCCCTGTTGGAAATACAGCCCGCTGCGCCAGGCAGCAGTAAGAGGAAATCCGCAGAGCCAGCCGGAACCGAACACATTCACCGCTTAATCTAATGATTAAGCGCCTCAGGTGTTCTAAAAAGCTGCTTCGGGAGCAGCTTTTTTCCGGCTGGTTCTGCGGATTTCCTCTAACTGCTGCCAGGCTCGCTAACATGCATTTCCAACAGGGCAGGCACTTGCCGCAGCATCTCCCGGCTCACGGTAAGCTGGTTCATCCGGCCGGTAGGTTAGAACCCGTTACTAAGATGGGGCCTCAAACGGGGGCGGCGGATGGTAACTGGCTATGCGTATCTTGTATCTTGCATAGGATTGTCGATGAGTACCAGCAGATTGGCCGCCCTGACTATTGCATGATTAAAAAACTACTGGCACTGAAACACCTCCGGTAAGTTTTCTATCTGCATTCATACAGGGAGGGATTAAATTCACTTTTCATATATATTTAACCCTGTTTTCAAAAAACTTACTTGGGACATAAAAGTCCCGCCAATTCAATCCCATCCGCTGCCCCCGTCCGGGCTCCCACCAGGGAACGAGCCCTCCCCTGCATCCCTGTCATTAAGCGTCCCCATCCGCGCCGAGACTAAAGCTCGCCACTAAATCCCGATTTATAAAGTTTTTATTTTTTTTATTATTTTATTAGCACTCATCTATAAAGAGTGCTAACTTTTTATTGACTTTTGAAATCCAGTGTATTAGAATATCTTCTAGGTGGTAATAAAGGCTTACGAAACAGCTATTATAATGAAAAGGAGTGTTATATATGGGAACAAAAAAAGGTAACTTATCCATTGACAGCGAGAATATATTTCCGATTATTAAGAAATGGGTATATTCTGACCACGATATTTTTATGCGCGAGCTTGTATCTAATGGCTGTGACGCCATCACAAAGCTGAAAAAGCTGGACATGATGGGGGAATATGAACTGCCGGATGATTACAAGGCAAAGATTCAGGTTATTGTTAACCCGGAGGAGAAGACATTAAAGTTTATTGATAATGGCTTGGGTATGACAGCGGGTGAAGTAGAGGAGTATATTACACAGATCGCATTCTCCGGTGCTACCCAGTTCCTGGAGAAGTATAAAGATAAAACGACTGAGGATGAGATGATTGGACATTTCGGTCTGGGATTCTACTCTTCTTTTATGGTGGCGGATGAGGTTCATATTGATTCGCTGTCCTACCAGGAAGGTGCGGTTCCGGTACACTGGGTAAGCGAGGGCGGCACAGAATATGAGATGCAGGACGGTAATAAAACCGATGTAGGTACCGAGATAACCCTGTTTTTGAATGAGGAGAGCCTACAGTTTGCGAATGAGTACAAGGCAAGGGAAGTTCTGGAAAAATACTGCTCCTTTATGCCGGTAGAGATCTTCCTTTCCAAGGAAAATGAAGCGCCGTCTTATGAGACAATTGATGAGGAAGAACTGCTTGATACGGACGAAGTCGTAGAGCATATCACGGAAGAGCCAAAAGAGGGCGAAGAAGGCGAACCGAAGAAAAAAGTCAAGATTGTAAAACGCCCGGTATCCATCAGCGATATTCATCCTCTTTGGGCAAAGAACCCGAGTGAATGTACAAAAGAGGAGTATATTGACTTCTACCGCAAGGTATTTATGGATTATAAGGAACCATTGTTCTGGATTCACTTGAACATGGACTATCCGTTTAATCTCAAGGGAATTCTTTATTTCCCGAAAATCAATACAGAATACGATTCCATCGAGGGAACCATTAAACTGTACAACAACCAGGTATTTATTGCGGACAACATCAAAGAAGTCATTCCGGAATTCCTGATGATATTAAAAGGTGTCATTGACTGTCCTGACCTGCCGCTGAATGTTTCCAGAAGCGCCCTGCAGAATGATGGATTTGTGAATAAAGTGGCGGATTATATTTCCAAGAAAGTTGCAGATAAACTCAACGGAATGTTTAAGACCGACAAGGAAAACTATGAAAAATACTGGGATGACATCAGTCCATTTATCAAGTTTGGCTGCCTGAAGGATGAAAAGTTCGGTGAGAAAATCAAAGATTCTATTTTATTTAAAAACCTGGATCATAAATATTTAACACTGGAAGAGTTAATCGAGGCTAACGGCGGTTCCGTCGTAACTCCGAATGATCAGGAGGAAAAGGCAGAAGATAGTGCTGACGAAAATGAAGCAGAGAACAAGGCCGAGAATGAAGTAGAGGAGATCAAGACCGACATTTACTATGTAACAAATGAACAGCAGCAGAGCCAGTATATCAATATGTTCAAAGAACACGACCAGGATGCGATTCTGCTGACACACAACATTGATTCCGCATTTATCACTTATCTGGAGCAGCGCAACCCGAAGGTGAGATTCCTGAGAATTGATGCGGATGTGCATGATTCCCTGAAAGATGAGGTTTCAGAGGAAGAAAAGGAAGAGTTTAAGAAAACCACAGACAGCCTGATTGAAATCTTCCGAAAAGAGCTGAACAATGATAAGCTGGATGTGAAAGTCGAAAAACTCAAAGACGATAATGTAGCTTCCATGGCAGTGCTTTCTGAGCAGTCCAGACGTATGGAAGAGATGATGAAGATGTACAGCATGGGTGGTATGGATGCCGGTATGTTCGGAAGCCAGGCAACCTTGATCTTAAATGCAAACCATCCGCTTGTCAAGTTTGTTTTAGAGCATAAACGCAGTAAGAGCGTACCTATCATCTGCAGACAGCTTTATGATCTGGCTATGCTGGCTCATAAACCGTTGAGTCCGGCTGAGATGACGGCATTTGTACAACGCAGTAATGAGATTATGATGCTGCTTACTAAGTAAGGGGGCTGGATTGGAGAAGGGGCGCCATTCCCGTCCGGCATAAGGGATTTTGCGGGACTGGATTTGGAGATTGATTTACTAAATGAAAAAAGAGCCGTGACTGGGGCAACCTGGACACGGCTCTTTTTTCATTTAGTAAATCTAATCTCTAAATCCAATTGTCCCGCAAAATCCCTTATGCCGGACGGGAATGGCTGGGTTCATCAAATTGGCAGAGGATTACTTAGGGGGGAGGCAGTTCGGGGACGAGAGGGGGACGGGGATGGGCTGTTTTTGATTGACCAGTCAGGAGATAGGTAAGTCTTTTGTTTCAGGAGATAGGTAAGTCGATTCAACAGGTGGTAAGTCGAATTGTTAATTAGTATCAGTTTAAAACATCCATTGCCGTTATACAAGCGGTTTTTGTATCAAGCATTCCAAGTGGAAAGTCGTGAAGCCAAATGATATATGTTTTATCACCGTTTGGCTGCACTCCTACCTGTAAGCCTCGAAGTGATAAACTTACAGAATACAGTGTTTTGTTGATTTTTACTTCTCCATGTTTGTTAATCTTTCTTGGCAGGTAACCAATCGGATATTCCAGTTCTGCTAACGCTTCTTCGTATAGCAGGGTAGATTTTTTATAAAAATCGGAGGGGGTACTCATTTGTAAGGCTTCATGTGGGCGGATGTTGTTGTATTCTTCCACCCACAAATCAATGGCGGCTTGATTGGCCTCTCTGCCACCAGGTATTTTTCCTTGAATCTCCCTGCTTATATCTGCATGCATGCGTTCGTGGGCACCATTTTGCGTTGGACAGCCTGGATCGGTACGATCCGGAAGAATGCCAAGAGACATCCACCATGCGCTTAAGGTTGTCAAACCAAGGAAGCCATTTGAGGAAGCAAAAGGAGTACCATTATCACTGCGAATGATTTTGGGAAGTCCGTAGTGATAGAATAATTCTTCAAATACAGCTTTGACAGCATCCGCAGTTGTTCTCTCCATCAGGCGGATGGTAAGAATGTATCGGCTGTGCAGATCACGGACGGTCAGTGGAACACAGCGTTCCCCCTGGGACATCCACCAGCCTTTAAAATCAACGGTCCAGACATCATTGGGTTGAAGAGCTTCCAACTTATTACGCAGTTTGGAAGCAGTTGGATCGGGATGCCGAAAGCGTCGTTTGGGAATCAACCCAGCTTTTCCCAAAATGCGATAAATACTACTCTCAGATGGTGTTGGCGACTCTGGATAAGCGCTCTTGTAAAGAACGGCCAGTTTCTTAGGCCCCCAGGCCGGATGAGCGGAACGCATTTTAATTAAACGAATGACGGTATCTTCATCCAGCTGATTCGGAGAATTAGAAGGGGCCTTGCTCTGATCCGCGAGGCCGGAGAAGCCAAATTCCAGAAAGCGGTTTTTCCACTTATGTCCAGTTTTTTCTGCGATTCCGAACTTTTGACAGAGAGCCTTAAAGCTATCAGTTCCACATAGATATTCTGTAATAAATTGTTTACGTTGTTCCATAACAGAGGTCTCCTTCCATGGCATACAGAAACACCTTCTTTCGTTGGTTATTTCTGTATAGTTTAACATTTGGACTTACCTATGTCCTGAAACTTTTTACTTACCTATGTCCTGAAACTGGACATGAATGGAGAGGTGGTTTGCATTCTTATTGCTGGAGGCTGTGGATGTGTACCTCCTTGCGTCGTAGGGGGAAGGCTGAAGTAGTGGAAGCTTAGGCTTTGCCTAAGCTTCCAGGTCGTAGGGGATTTGTTTTTGGGTGAAGAATTTTTGGACCATGGTGTCCCAGGATTTTTCGAGGGATTTGTCCATGGTGAAGGTTTTTAGGGAGGTGCCTGTTATGCATTGGAGGGTTGTGCCGTCATAGCGGATGTTGAGGTATAGGCCCTGGATTTGGTCGGGGGTGAAGTCCAGGCGGTTCTGGGCTATGAGGCGGGCGGTGTTCTGGGGGGACAGGCGGAAGATGAATTTGAAACTGAGTGGGGTTTTTCTGCCTTTGATCAGGGTGAAGCAGTACTCTCTCAGGGTTTTCCAGAGGGAGTATTCCGGAATGTTTTCTTCTTCGGGGTAAAAGGGCTTTTGGACGAAACCGTCTATTGTGAATGTGTTGAAGGTGACGATTTCTCCTTCTATGAATTGGAAGCTGTCGAATGTTTCGGATAACAGAAGGTGTGACATAAAGTCTTTAATACTGGTTAGGCGCAGTGCGATCATATTGTTTTCCTCCGCGATGATTATCAAATAAAGCCTGTTTGTTATTGTAACATAAAATCCGGGCGGCGGGTAGGAGAAAAATGGCTCTGTCAAAACAGTAATGAAAAATGAGGCGAATCAGGTGGAAAGATTGACTTTTAAGGGTAAAAAAAGTATTATAAAAAGTACGGAAACAGGATAAAGCGAAAGGTCTTAGTAACATATGATGAAAATGAAAAGACGAAAGTCGATTATATACTGCTGTGCGGCGGTCGGTTTGGTGATTGTCATTATACTTGCAGCGGAGGGAATCAACAGCCTGACCAGGAATAAGGTGGATACTTCCGAGGGCCTGGAGATTATAAAACAGGCGTCCTCAGCGGATGTGAAGAATATTGAGAATAAGATGGAAAAGCTGGAGGAGAAGGACAGAGAGAATCAGGAAGTTCAGGAGGAAATTAAGAACAGAAATTATAAGGCTGTTTTTGCGAACGCTGTAATTATGGGGGATTCCATCTCTGAGGCATTTATGGAATATGATCTTCTAAATGCTTCCAGTGTTGTGGCAAAGATTGGCGTGGAACTGGATCAGCTGGATGAGCAGATCGAAAGTGTGGCGCAGATTAATCCCCAGGTTATTTTCCTTGCCTATGGGATGAATGATATTATTGCAACCAGAGGGGATACGGATGAGTTTGTGAAGCAGTACGATGAGCTGTTTAAGAAACTTCAGGAGAAACTACCAGATGCCAAGATTTTTGTGAACTCGATCTTTCCTGTGCAGGAACAGGAGATTGAACGCGAACCGGCTTATAAGAACCTGGATCAGTATAATGAAGCTCTGCATTCCCTGTGCGACAAGAGGCAGATCGCCTTCATCGATAATACGGAACTTGTGTCAGACAGTTATTATGAGGAGGATGGTGTACATTTTAAAGCGTCTTTCTATCCCTTCTGGCTGAACAGGATGGCGGAGGTGGCCTCACTATGATGAACAGAGAATTAGACCATGTGGAGAGCAGAAATGGGGCGGGAAGCACAAAACGTCCTGGTGTTGCGGAGATCGCCAAGTATGTGGTAATGGCTGTGATTCTTGTCTATATTGTTCTGCTGATGATCTATACGAGCGGCAGCACCAAGTCTTTTGAAACCATACAGAAGGCGGTGGAGTCTGTCCTGGATACCGGGAATCTGAAAAAAGCGGAAGGACAGGGCCTGAAGCGTTACTATGGCCTTAACAGTGCGGATTATGACGGAGTGATGCTGTATACTTCCGAGAGCAGTATGTCTGCGGAAGAAGTGCTTTTGATAAAGGTGAAGAACGAAGGACAGATGAAACGGGTAAAGGAAGCTGTCGAAAAGAGAATCGCAAATAGAAAAAATGATTTCGAGGGCTATGCACCAAAGGAAGTCCAGCTGCTGGAACAGTCGGAATTGTCTGTAAGGGGAAAGTTCCTTTTTCTGGCCATAGCACCCAAAGCGGCGGAGTATAAAGAAGCATTTGCAAAAAGTCTGTAAAATACGGGGAGAGGAAGCTGGAAAATGTTATTTAGCAGTATCACGTTTTTGTTTATATTTCTGCCGGTGACACTGGCGTTATATTTTATAGTGCCGCACAAGTTCCGGAATATAATCATGCTGATTGCCAGCCTGATTTTTTATGCGTGGGGGGAGCCGGTTTATATTATATTGATGCTTCTTTCCATCCTGTTGAATTATATCTGCGGACTTGACATATACCACAAGAAAGGCGATCCGCAGAAGGCCCGCAGGAGTCTCATTTTTGCTGTTGTATGCAATTTGCTGCTGCTGGGGTTTTTTAAATATTATGGATTTGTACTGGACAGCCTGAATGCTGTACTGCCGGTGGATATACCGTACAGGGAACTTCCGCTGCCAATTGGGATTTCATTTTATACATTCCAGGCGTTGTCTTATATTATAGACGTCTACAGAAAAGAGGTCAGGCCGCAGAAGAATATTCTGTATTTTGCAATGTACATCAGTATGTTCCCACAGCTGATCGCAGGGCCGATCGTACGTTATATTGACATCGAGGAGCAGCTGAAAAACCGCACGGTAACTATGAGGAAGTTTGGGCAGGGGGCCGAATACTTTATCATCGGCCTTGCAAAGAAAGTCATACTGGCAAACTCCGTGGGACAGGTTTTTGACCAGATATCAGGCCTGCAGATGGGGAGCTTTTCCGTGTTGACGGCCTGGGTCGGCTGTGTGTCTTTTGCCTTTCAGATCTATTTCGATTTCAGCGGATACTCTGATATGGCGGTAGGACTGGGAAAAATGTTTGGATTTGAATTCCGCAGGAACTTTGACTATCCCTATACTTCGTCCAGTATCACGGAATTCTGGAGGCGGTGGCATATTTCTCTGAGCACCTGGTTCCGGGAGTATGTTTATATTCCTCTGGGCGGGAACCGCTGTACGCAGTCCAGGCAGATTATGAATCTCCTGGTGGTATGGATGCTGACCGGTCTCTGGCACGGATCCGCATGGAATTTTTTGTTTTGGGGGCTGTACTATGGGCTCCTGCTTGTACTGGAAAAGTTTGTCTGGGGAAAGGCGCTGGAGCGGCTGCCCGATGTTGTGAGACACATTTATTCTATTGTGCTTGTCTTGATTGGGTGGGTCTTTTTCTTCAGTCCGAGCCTCGGCTATGCAGTGCGGTACCTGAGCGCGATGTTCGGAGCGGGGGCAAGCGCGTTTATAGATAAGCAGGCTCTTTACTTTATACTGACCCATTGGCTCCTGTATGCTGTTGCAGTCCTGGGATCCTCCGCAGCTGGATATTCACTCATTCGGAGGTTTGTCGGGGTTTTTGATGATAACAGGGCAAAGAAAACGGCGGCAGGGATCGTGTACATCGGAATGTTTTTGATCTCCATAGCATATCTGGTGACGGAGTCATTTAATCCATTTTTATATTTTAGATTCTAGGTGGGAATATGAAGAATAACAGAAGGAAAAAGAAGCGGTGGGTTGATGGCTTTATTGGAAAAGCATTTATCATCTGCCTGCTGATACTAATATTAGGTAATCTGCTCGTTCCGGATAAGAAAAAGTCTGACGAGGAGAACCGCATGCTGTCGGAAAAACCAAAACTGACAATAGGCGCACTGACGTCCGGCAGCTATATGGAACAGTATGAAAGCTACCAGTCCGACCAGTTTATCGGAAGGAATATGTGGCGGAAGCTGAAGGTTACGCTGAACCGGTTTGGCGGAAGCAAAGAAGAAAATGGTGTATTTATTGGGAAGAAGAATCAGCTTCTGGAAGATATTGCGGCGCCGGATAAAGATTTGTTACACAGCAATGTGGCGGCCATCAAGGCATTTTCAGAGCGCTACAGCGATATTCCGGTTACGATGCTGCTGGTACCAGATGCTGCAAACATACTCAGCAGCAGCCTGCCTTCCCTTGCCACGGTTGCGGATCAGAGTACCAGCATCGGCCTTGTAAAAAAGGAGCTGGGAGACTCTGTACAGTGGGTGGATGCGGTTAAGGTTCTGAATAAGCATAAGGATGAAAAGATATACTATAAGACAGACCATCACTGGACAACACTGGGGGCATTTTACGCCTTCCAGGAGGCGGCGGGGAAGCTTGGCATCTCGGCGGATGTCTCAAGTGTGTATGCGTCCTATCCGGTGACCACAGACTTTAACGGGATTCTGGCGGCAAAAAGCGGCTGCCGTATGAATGTCAGGGAAGAGATCGACATCTATGTGCCGAAAGACACAGATAATGACGTGACAGTGAATTATGTAGACGAACAAAAGAAGACCACCTCCCTGTACGAGGCGGATCAGCTGGATACAAGAGATAAGTACGCCGTTTTTCTGGGCGGCAATACCTCGGTGATCGATATTAAAACCATGGCGGAGAACCGGGACAGGCTGCTGGTGGTTAAGGATTCTTACGCCAATTGTTTTGTACCGTTTCTGACGCCTTATTTCCGGGAGATTGTCATGATTGACCCAAGGTATTATACCGGAAATATCCAGGATGCTATGGAAACATATCAGATTACTGATGTGCTGTTCCTTTACAGCGGTAACACATTTTTCCAGGATAATAACATAAGCGGAGCGTTGGGCAGTGAGCAATAAGATTAAACAGGAATTTATGAGCAAGAAGGAACCGGTCAGGCTGAATAAATATTTGAGTGAGGCCGGGGTCTGTTCCAGGAGGGAAGCCGACCGCCTGATTGAGAGCGGCAGGGTAATGGTCGACGGGAAAACAGCCGGCATGGGCATGAAGGTATTGCCCGGCCAGGAGGTGCGCGTCGGCCGTAAGGTGGTTTCCCGCAGCGGGGAGATGGTTGTGCTGGCAGTGAATAAGCCTGCAGGAATCGTCTGCACGGAGGAGCACAGAGAGCAAAACAGTATTATAAGGTTTTTAAATTATCCCGCTAGGGTTACTTATGTCGGGCGTCTGGATAAGGATTCCAGGGGCCTGCTTCTTATGACCAACAACGGGGACATCATCAATAAGATGATGCGTGCGGGAAACCGCCATGAAAAGGAATATAAGGTGAGAGTGGATAAGGCAATCACGCCGGACTTCCTGGAAAAGATGTCCGCAGGCGTGCCGATTTTGGATACGGTTACAAGGCCCTGCAGGGTGCAGAAGATCGGAAAGTATACATTTACCATTATTCTGACCCAGGGGCTGAACAGACAGATCCGAAGGATGTGCAGGGCACTGGGATATGAAGTGAAAGATCTGGTGAGAACCAGAATTATGAACATAGAATTGGGAAAGCTAAGAGAAGGAGAATACCGAAAACTGACGGATCAGGAACTGGACTGTCTCTATGAACAAATCAGGGATTCCTCCAATGAAACTGTGATCAGCTAGAAAACGCCGCCCGGGACAGGGGGGAGTATATTATAATGTAAAAACAGGCAGGAGAGTATTTATGGCAGACAAGAAGAAAAGAATGCAGGAGCTGGTCGAGCTCCTCAACCGCGCGCGCCGTGCATATGAGCAGGAAGACACGGAGATTATGAGCAATTACGAATACGATAAATTGTATGATGAACTTCTGGGACTGGAACAGGAATTGGGAACAACTCTTGCATCCAGTCCTACCATTAATGTAGGGTATGAAGTGCTCAGCGAGCTTCCGAAGGAGAGGCATGAGCGGCCCATGCTTTCGCTGGATAAGACGAAAGATGTGGAGCAGCTGAAGGCATTTCTCGGAGAGAAGGAGGCGGTGATCTCCTGGAAACTGGACGGTCTGACAATCGTACTGACCTATCGGGATAAAACGCTGGTCAAGGCAGTTACAAGAGGCAACGGGGAAGTCGGGGAAGTGATAACTAATAATGCGAAAGTATTCAAAAATCTTCCCATAAACATTCCCTACTCTGGGGAGCTGATCCTGAGAGGAGAGGCCGTGATCGGGTATCAGGATTTTGAAAAGATCAATGCAGAGATTGAGGACGTGGATGCAAAGTACAAGAATCCCCGGAATCTCTGCAGCGGCTCTGTACGCCAGCTGAATAACGAGATTACAGCAAAACGCAATGTCCGGTTTTTTGCATTCAGTCTTGTGAGCGCGGAAGGAGTGGATTTTCATAACTCCCGGGCTGAACAGTTTGACTGGCTGGAGACACAGGGGTTTGAAGTGGTGGAACACCATTTGGTTACAGCGGAGACGATTGAGGAGCAGGTAGAGTGGTTTGCACGGCAGATTGCGGAAAATGATTTTCCGTCGGACGGGCTCGTTCTTGTCTACGATGATATTGCCTATGGGCAGTCGCTGGGTGCAACCGCAAAGTTCCCAAGAGATTCCTATGCTTTTAAATGGGCGGATGAGATCCGTGAGACGAAGCTGCTGGAGATTGAATGGAGCCCTTCCAGAACCGGATTGATCAATCCGGTTGCCATATTTGAGCCCGTAGAACTGGAGGGGACTACGGTCAGCCGCGCCAGCGTGCATAATCTTAGTATCATGGAAGACCTGGAACTCGGCGCCGGTGACAGGATCCAGGTGTATAAAGCCAACATGATTATCCCGCAGATAGCGGAAAACCTGACCCGAAGCGGTGTGAAGGGCATTCCGGATGCCTGTCCCGTATGCGGGCATGATACCAGGATATCTATGGAAAATGACACCAAAACGTTGTACTGCACAAATCCGCTCTGCCAGGCAAAGCAGATCAAATCCTTTGCTCTTTTTGTCAGCAGGGATGCCATGAATATGGAAGGGCTCTCAGAAGCGACGCTGGAAAAGTTTATAGCAAGGGGGTTCATAAAGGATTATACAGACATTTTCCATCTGGACAGATACGAAGAAGATATCAAAACAATGGATGGATTTGGTGAAAAATCCTATGTCAATCTGATCAACAGTGTGGAAAACTCCAGGAATACAACGCTGCCCAGGCTGGTATACAGCCTGGGAATTGCCAATATCGGAGTGGCGAATGCAAAAATGATCTGCAAGGCGCTGGACTATGATCCCGGAAGGCTGACAGAGGCTACGGTCGAGGAATTAAGCGGGATTTCAGGAGTGGGTGGTGTCATAGCAAAGGCTTTTGTGGACTATTTTGCAGATCCTTTACACAGAGAACTCTTTGAAAGGCTTCTCAAAGAAGTAAAGATTCCAAAGGAAGAGGTACAGGCGGGAGCACAGGTTTTTGAGAATCTGAATTTTGTAATAACAGGCAGCGTGGAACATTTTGCCAACCGGAATGAGGTGAAAGAGGTGATTGAGTCCCGGGGCGGGAAAGTAACCGGATCCGTTACCTCAAAAACAAACTATTTGATTAACAACGACGTGCAATCTGCCTCCTCCAAAAACAAAAAAGCAAGGGAGCTGGGAATTCCGATCATATCAGAGGAAGAATTCTTAAGAATGCTTGAATAATAAGGGATGGTTTAGAAAAAGTTCATTTGTAAATCACATAGAACTGCGTTATAATCATTTAGAAGGAATGTGAGAAGGTACAGAGCCCCCAGAGACCCTGTACGAGGGAGAAATGCGTAAGTGAAAGAAGGGAGAGCTATGTCAGATAAAGATTTTGTCATTATAGATGAAGAGGACCACAAGGAGGATGGAAAAGACAGCACCATTGTGGAGGAGCAGAAGGAGACATCCGTGACTGCCCAGGGAGAGGACAGCGGGGATGATGATGAGTATGAAAAGTACTGCCTGATGTGCCACCGTCCGGAGAGCGTTGCCGGGAAGATGATCGAACTTCCCAACCACATCACGGTATGCCAGGACTGTATGCAGAAGAGCTTTGACGCAATGACCAATGGCGCCATTGATTACAGTAAGTTTATGAATGTGCCGGGCGTACAGTTTATGAAGATGTCAGACCTGGAGGACAAGATTCCGAAGAACCAGAAGGTCAAAAAGAAAAAGGATAAACCAAAAGAAACGCCAAAGATCAATATCAAAGATATTCCGGCTCCGCACAAGATCAAAGCGCAGCTGGACGAGTATGTGGTAGGCCAGGAATATGCGAAGAAAGCAATGTCTGTGGCTGTTTATAACCATTATAAAAGAGTTGCAACGGACAGCATGGACGACATCGAGATCGAGAAGTCCAATATGCTGATGATCGGGCCTACCGGAAGTGGTAAGACCTATCTTGTGAAGACGCTTGCCAAGCTTCTGAATGTGCCGCTGGCGATCACGGATGCCACCTCTTTGACGGAGGCAGGCTACATAGGCGACGATATTGAAAGCGTCGTATCCAAACTGCTGGCGGCCGCAGACAATGAAGTGGAGCGGGCGGAACAGGGGATCATTTTCATCGATGAGATCGATAAGATCGCAAAAAAGAGAAACTCCAGCCAGAGAGATGTGAGCGGTGAGTCTGTACAACAGGGACTGCTCAAGCTTCTTGAAGGCAGTGAGGTCGAAGTGCCGGTGGGGGCAAACAGCAAGAATGCCATGGTGCCGCTTACCACCGTAAATACAAAGAATATCTTATTTATCTGCGGAGGGGCGTTCCCGGATCTGGAAGATATTATTAAGGAGCGATTGTCCCACAAGACATCCATGGGATTCAACGCTGAACTGAAAGACAAATATGAGCATGACGAGGATATCCTGTCCAAGGTTACGATGGAGGATCTGCGGACATTTGGAATGATCCCCGAGTTTATAGGGCGTCTGCCTATCATCTTTACACTGAAGGGCCTGGATCGGGGGATGCTTGTTAAGATACTGAAGGAACCAAAAAATGCGATCCTCAAGCAGTACAAAAAGCTGCTGGCACTGGATGAGGTTAACCTGGAATTCGACGAAGGGGCACTGGAAGCGATTGCCGAAAAAGCGATGAAAAAGAAGACTGGTGCAAGGGCCCTTCGTGCAATTATAGAAGAGTTTATGCTGGATATTATGTATGAGATACCGAAGGATGATAATATCGGGCAGGTAACTATAACGAGAGAATACATAGAAGGAACGGGAGGGCCGATTATACAGCTCAGGGGACAGGAAACACTGCTGCTGAGTTAGGGAGACATTTGTCTGTCCCGGAAGGAGCACACAACGCCGGCAGGGATGCCTGCCGGTGATGATAGATACTGGCCGTTCGGCCTGTTCTCCGTAAAGATTCAATAGAAAAATTTGATGGAACCGACGACATACAGCCTCAAATCTGATGATTTGAGGCTTTTGTTGTCCTGGACTTTGCCTGAGGAAGCAAAGCCTGTCCATCAGATTTTTCTATGTTTTTTCTGCGGTAATACGAGATGTTTCATATATCCAAAACCATCGGCAGTTGGATTTAAATGTAAAGTAAAGAATGCACAAAATGACTGTGAAATTTGATCAATTTTAATGGAAATGCTTGAAAATCTTATGAGAAGGGTGTATTCTTTTATCTGTTCGGGATAATTTAATGTGAGAAATGTGAGGAGAAAGATATGAGCGGCTACAGGTTTTTACTAGATTTGGCTATTATTCTGTTATTCACGAAGGTTCTCGGGCTTTTGACCAAGAAAGTCCAGATGCCTCAGGTGGTGGGGGCGCTTCTGGCCGGGCTTTTGCTTGGGCCGGCAGGTATCGGGATTCTTGAGGAGACTTCTTTTATTCAGTCTTTGGCTGAGATTGGGGTCATTGTACTGATGTTCTGCGCCGGAATGGAGACTGACATTAAGGAATTGAGGGCGAGCGGGAAAGCGTCTCTGGTGATTGCATTGTGCGGGGTTATTGTTCCGCTTCTGGGGGGATTCGGCGCGGCTTATATTTTTAACAGGCCGGGGATGATTGCTTCGGATGTTGACACGAGTCTTCTTTTGCAGAACATTTTTATTGGGGTAATATTGACCGCTACTTCAGTAAGTATTACTGTCGAGACGCTGAAGGAGTTGGGAAAACTGAAAACCCGCTCTGGAAACGCAATTTTAGGGGCGGCTATTATAGATGATATTCTTGGCATTATTGCGCTGACTATTGTGACAAGCCTGGCAGACTCTTCCGTAAAGATCGGTACGGTTATGCTGAAAATTCTTGGTTTCTTCGCCTTTGCTGGTGTGGTTGGCTTCCTCTTTTACCGCCTGTATAAAAACTGGGTGGACAAGGCCAGGAAGGAATTGCACCGACATACGATCATAGCATTTGTGTTCTGCCTGCTGATGTCTTATATCGCGGAAGTGGTATTTGGAGTTGCAGATATTACGGGTGCGTTTATCGCGGGTCTGATTATTTCGAATGTGAGACGTTCTACATATCTGGAAAGTAAGTTTGATACAATTTCCTACCTGCTGCTGTCGCCGGTATTTTTTGCCAGTATTGGACTTAAAGTTGTACTGCCGGATATGTCGGCTGCGATTGTAGGATTTGCAGTTGTTTTGACAATTGTGGCAATTCTCACGAAAGTAGTGGGGTGCGGTTTGGGCGCAAAGCTGTGCGGATATCAGAATTACCAGGCCAGGCGGATTGGTGTGGGGATGGTATCCAGGGGTGAGGTTGCACTAATAGTGGCGAGTAAGGGAGCAGGCCTGGGGCTGCTTGGTTCGGCTTTTCTCGGGCCCGTGATCATCGTTGTGGTGATTACGACGATCATAACTCCTGTATTGCTGAAGATTGTATTTAGAACAGGTGCGGCGCCGGCCCAGGAACCGCCGATTCCGGAAAATGAGATAGTTACAAGTTACTATGAAAATGCCGATGAGATACGTGGAGAAGGACGCTGATTAAGCGTCCTTCCTGTTTTTAGTGAGGTTTGCATAGTTGTATAAATTCTGCCGGTTTCAAAATCTACGTGCCTGTTCAAATGTATTATACAGGTTTAGCTGTCCGAATCCCCATTCCCTGTTTGGGAACGTCATATTAGGCGGGCGCACGGCACCGAGAATCAGAACGCTCTTAATCTGGTAGGAATCAATCCGCGGGCTGCCAAGCTGGTAAATGATCCATTCTAGAAGCAGAGCTGTGGCGCCTGCAGAGATGGCTGTGGATATGCTGGAACCTGAACGGACGGCATAACGGCCGCCGGGAAGCGCCCCCCTTATATTAATACCCGGAGCCGTGAGATCAGGATTGAGCTGTTCGTATCTTGTGTATCCTCTTCCGGAACTAAGTGCGATACTGTTATTGGCTCCATCATAATAGGAAACAACAATTGTGCTGATCGTGTTGCCGGGATTCGTTAGCGTATAGTAGGGATCTGCGTTTAAGAAGTAGACCTCTCCGCCTATAAATTCTTTGACAGGAAGCCAGATATGGAACCTCCCGTCTATGGTCTGAACGGGAGTAACATTTACTTTCCATATTCCGGGAACAGGAGACCTGAAGCTGAAAAAAGCCAGTTCAGACGTGCTTCTTTCTACGATGAGCCGGTAACTGACTGTTACCTGTGTCCTTTCAAATATAAAATTATACTCCGAGGTAGCGTTGCTCTCAACAATGACCGGCGTGGTTGTCTCTCCGGAGGGAGAGGTCAGGGTAATGGACAGTACATTTGGAATATCTGCCCATAATTCCATCACAAAGCCGGGGACATTTTCCCCAACCCGGATCTCCACAGAATTAGTAGATGCTCCGTCGTGTAATTCGTTAGAATAATGGTGCCTCTGGTCGGCCTCGTTTCCCCCGCCGATGACGGGAATACGGCTGTTAAGAATACTGTACCCTTCCAAGACCTGAGAAAGGGGTGTCAGGCTGATATGCCCGCCCAAGCTGGTTCCCAGTGCAATGCACAGCACGAGAGGCATGTTTTGGGCTGTAGCCAGATCGTTTAAGTACCGCAGGCCAAGCAGGATATCGGTATCCTGGTAACAGGGAGCTGAAGATGGAATAAAATAATAATCACGTAAGTATTGTTTGGCCTGCTTCAGTTTGACAATGCCGATTGTGCATTCCGGCGCGGCTCCAAGAAACTGTTCCTCAGGGTTTCCACTGCCCGCTGACAGGCTGGCGATGAAGGTGCCGTGACCTATTTCATCCACTGACGGTACGATTGACTGGGGGTCATCGGATTGCAGCGCTTCATTAATCCTTTCTCTCGTGTATTCGGTTCCGTAGGAAAAGTTCTCCGGCGGCGCGCCGGACTGCACTGTCTGATCCCAGATTCCGGCAATCCTAGTTGAGCCGTCCAGGCTGCGGAAAATGGAATTTACGTAATCAATTCCGGTATCAATGAATCCGATCATGACATTATTCCCTTTTAGCTGCAGGGTGGGATAATTCTGAATTGCCAGAATCCCGGACTGATTCAGCGCCTCCATGCTCAAAAGAGAATAGCATTTGGGGATGGATAGATATGTATATCTTCCCAGGTTGACCGGATCAGCCTGTATTGCGGGGGCGTAAATACACCGGTACCCAAAATCGGCTTCCTGCTCGCATAACTGATCCAGCGGAACATTTACAAGAGGCTGAGGAATTGCGTCGGATACGACAAAATCACGGTAATCTTCAGACAAAATGCGTTCTCTGCATATATTAGGATCCATTTCAATTATCCATTCTGTTTTTTAATATGTATATGAACATCCGATAGCAGAATATGCGGGGATCTTATGGGATGCTATAATCAGGATCAGTACTTAAAATACTATTAAATAAAAGGAAATCGGTTGAAGTTGGCATATTATGGGGTATAATGTATATAAATATGAATCCGTATGTGACAGGATTTAAATACGAAGGGAGATATACAGATATGAAATCATTTTTTGAAGACTTGGGCAGAAAAATCGGTGAAACAGCGGAAACAGTGACAAATAAAGCGGGGGAGGCAGTAGAGGTCCAGAGGCTGCGCAATCAGATCAGAGCGCTGGAACGCGGCAATGAGAGAGATTATGCTGAACTTGGAAAGATGGTTTATAACCATTATAAAGACGGTGAGGTAGTGGATTCAGAGGCCATCGGTATCTGTGATGCGATTCAGAACAGAGAGGAAAGCATCGGTAAATATGAGCAGCAGATTTCGGATGTGAAAGGTGATGTCACCTGCGGAGGATGCGGCAAGTCGGTTGCAAAAGATATGGCGTTCTGTCCGCACTGCGGATCAAAAGTTCCGGAGCAGGCTGCGGCTGAGGGAGGGGACTATGCAGACGCTGTGAAGGAGAAGGTCGTGGATATGGCCGGGAAAGTGAAAGAAAAAGCAGAAGCCGCCGCTGAAACCGTGAAGGAAAAAGCAGAGAGCACTGTGGAGGCTATGAAAGAAAAAGCAGGTACTACAGCTGAAAATGTCAGAGATAAGACGGAAGAAGCGGCAGATACTGCCAAAGAAAAGACAGAGGATGCTGCAGATACGATAAAGGAAAAGACAGGAAATGCAGCAGATACGATAAAAGAAAAGACGGAGAATGCAGCGGATACCGTAAAAGAAAGAACCGCGCAGGCTGCTGATGCAGTGAAGGAGAAGACTGCTGAGGCTGCCGGTACTTTAAAGGAAAAGGCAGAGGATGCGGCCGAGGCCGTCAAGGAAAAGGCAAAGGAAGCGGAAGAAAAAATAAAATCCATGACTGAAGAGTAGGGGGAGCCCCATGATTATTTTGGTTTTAATGAGTCTGACGCTGAGCCTTGCGCTGATTGATATTGCGATAAAGTCTTATGTGGAAGGATATATGAATAAGGGCGAAGAGCGCACCGCATGCAAGGGCAGGATTCTGATCCGGAAAGTATATAATAAAGGGATGTGCCTGAATCTGTTCGAAGACCATCAGGACTTCGTGAAGGTATCCTCTGCCATCGTGACGATGCTGCTTACGATCTATCAGTGCATTACACTGGTCAGAAAGAGACATTACCTGAAAAAAGCGGGTCTGTCCCTAATGACAGCCGGAGCGTGGAGCAATACCTTTGACAGATGGATACGCGGCTATGTGATTGATTACGTTGGCTTTAAAACAAAATGGGAAAAAATCACCAGGATTACGTATAATCTCGGTGACTTTTTCCTGGCTGCGGGGGCCGTGCTTATGATGCTGTCTTCGGTGTTTCATTTTAAGAAAAGAAAGAACTGATCTGTCCGGCAATGATTTCCATAAGGCGGGTGCGGGATTCCACGCTCGCCCAGCCAATGTGGGGCGTGATGAGCAGCCGCCGGCTGTCCTGGATGGAACGCAGAGGACTGTCTTCGGACATAGGCTCTTTTGCCAGCACATCCAGGCCGGCGGCAGCGATCTGATTCTGGTTTAGTGCGGCGGCAAGCGCATATTCCTCCACAATCTGGCCCCGGCCCAGGTTCAGGAAGATCGCATGGGGCCGCATTTTACGGAAAGCGGCCTCGTCCATCAGCCTCTCGGTATACTGGTTCAGAGGGGCATGTACGGAGACGATATCCGAGGACGCGAGGAGTGTCTCAAAGTCCACCTGCGAATAACCGGGCTGCGGCTGCGCGCCGGACGGGGAACAGTAGATGACATGAGCGCCGAAAGCTTCCGCAATGGATGCCACCCTGCGGCCGATATTGCCCAGCCCGATGATACCCCAGGTCATACCCTGCAGTTCATGGAAAGCCTCTGCAAAATGCGAGAATGAGGTGTCATTCACATAGCGGCCGCTTTTTACATAATTGTCATAGTAACTCAGTTTTTCCAGCAGATAGAAGAGCATGGCAAAGGTATGCTGGGCGACGGATTCCGTAGAATAGTCGGCAACGTTGCGCCAGGCAATGCCTCTCTTTTCGAGATATTTTTTATCCAGAACGTCCGTCCCCGTGGCCGTTACACAGATAAGCTTCAGGTGTTCTGCAGTGTGGATAGTCTGTTTGTTGATGGTAATTTTGTTTATAATGAGGACGTCTGCATCCTTCACACGTTCCGGTACTTCTTCGGAGGTGGAAAAGGGGTACTTGACAACTTCACCTAACTGGTCAAAACGTGAGAGGTCAATATCCTCCCCGATTGTTTTGGCATCCAGAAATACAATTTTCATAGTAAGCTCCTTTCTTTTTGCGGATGGTCTGTATTTAAACTCTAAAATTCCTTTTGTTACAGAAAAGAAACAGGTTCGTACGGCGAATGTACCGCAGAGCACGGATCGTAACACTATTATTTAACAGTTTTTGGGAGAAGTCAATATCCGGGGTGCAGCAAGGGGAAAAATGTGCTATTATAAATACGATAACTGGGAAAGCAGGTAAGACAAATGATACAGGATATTGCACCACACCAATACGATAACGGGTACAACCCGGTCCCCCCGGACAGGGACAGTATTGCCTTATATTATGAGGAACATACCGCATTGATAAAGAATACGGCGGAGGGAATTGAATTCCCGGGATTTGCGGATCTGGAGCGGCTTAATGAGGAGATATACGAAGAGTATACATATTTATTTTCCATAGATGAAGAACGCTACTATCTGGTAGAGGAGATCAACAGAGAACGGCTTTCAGCATTTACCATGGAGAATACGGAGATTTTCCGCAGGGCAGATCCTCAATACCGCGCATTTGCGGGGATAACCGGATATCAGCTGTATAGCTGGTACAAGAATCACAGGTATTGCGGGCACTGTGGTTCGTCGATGAAAAAAGATAAGAAAGAGCGGATGCTCTATTGTGAAGAGTGCCATAATATGGAGTATCCCAAGATATGCCCGGCGACGATTATCGGCGTGACCGACGGCAACCGGCTGCTGATGTCCAAATATGCCGGAAGGGCATATAAAAAATACGCACTTCTTGCAGGCTTTGTGGAAATCGGGGAGACCGTGGAGGAAACCGTGAAAAGAGAAGTCATGGAAGAGGTGGGGCTGAAGGTAAAGAATGTCAGGTACTATAAGAGCCAGCCATGGTCGTTCAGTGACACTGTGCTGATGGGTTTTTACTGTGATCTGGACGGAGACGATTCCATTACGCTGGATGAGGAAGAACTGGCCCTGGCAGAATGGTTTGAGCGGGAGGAGATTCCTGCGGGCCCCCAGAGAGACAGCCTGACAAACGAAATGATCATGAAGTTTAAAAATGGTGAGATTTAGGAGGAAAACAAGATGAGAGCAGAATTTGATGACAGCTTAGTAACAGGAAATGATATGATTGATTCACAGCACAAAGAACTGATTGATAAGATCAATAAGCTTCTGGAAAGCTGTGAGAGCGGAAAGGATAAGCTGGTGGCAATTAAGACGCTGGATTACCTTGCAGACTACACCGATTTCCACTTTTCAGCGGAGGAGAAGCTCCAGGAAGAGATTGAGTATCCGGGGATTAAAGAACATAAGAAGGAGCATGAGAAGCTCAGAACAGTTGTAAAAGAACTTTACGAGATGCTGGAGGAAGAAGAAGGGCCTTCCAATGCTTTTGTGGAGCAGGTGAATAAGAATGTGATTGAGTGGCTCTATAGGCATATCAAAGGGTTCGACAGATCGGTTGCTGAGTATAAATTCATGGCTGCTAATAGCGAGAGACTCTAGGGAACCTTTCAAATCGGGATTTAGTGGCGAGCTTTAGTCTCGGCGCGGATGGGGACGCTCCATAAAGGGATAGCCGAAAGCCTCCCTTCATGGAGCTGGCGCATCCAACCGGCAGGAAAAAGCTCGTTTCTAAGGAGATGCCTCAAGCGGGGGCAGCGTATGGTATTGAATTGGCGGGACTTTTATGTCCCCAGTAGGTGTACATAAGCAATGGGATACGGTTCCAGTATCAAAATAATTCAATACACATCTTGAAGATGAAAAGATACGCATAGCCAATCCACATCCGCTGCCCTGGTCCGGGATCCCACCCGGTTGGCGAGCTTTCCTGCCGATTGGATGAGCCAGCTTTATGACAGGGAGGCCGGGGAGGTGCTGGGGCTGTATATGCCGTTGCGAAATGCTGGAGTGCGCTTAGTGATTCTTGAACAGCCGATGCCGGATAGGCGGGGAAAAACTTGATCTCCAAATCAAGTTTTTGCTGAACCCAGCGCGGGAAATCATCAGATTTCCCGTGATGTGTTCAGCGTACCCGCCTATCCGGCATCGGCTGTTCTAGAAGCACTTAGCAGCACGGGTGCATATCGCAACGGCATATACAGCCCCGGCGCCTCCCCGGCCTCCCTGTCATGAAGCGTCCCCGTCCATCGACAAGTCTAAAGCTTGCCGACTAAATCCCGATTTTGTTGACAAAAGCCAGCAGATGGATTAGACTAATAGACAGAGAAGAGCACAAGCGAATTATATTTTATAATTTGTAGGTGTTCTTTTTTGTGCTTATTTGGGAATGCTATAGAGAATGAGGTGAAGCTTATGAAAAAAATGAATTTAAAAAAGCTGGCTTACGATATTATGATTGATGTTGTAGGCGGCATACTGATTGGGCTAGGAATTTATAACTTTGCAGCAAATGCCGCTTTCCCGTTGGCAGGTATTTCAGGTATTGCTCTCATTTTTTATCATTTATTCGGAATGCCGATCGGGTGGGTGACTATGCTGCTGAATGTGCCGATCGCCATCGGGTGCTACAGAACCCTGGGAAAGGAGTTCTTTGTGCGCTCCGTGAGAACGGTTATTATTACTTCCCTGATTATAGACTATGTGGCTCCGCTTTTCCCGGTATATTCTGGGGACCGGATGCTGGCGGCTATCTGCACGGGGATCTTTTCCGGGCTTGGTTATGCAATGATTTTTATGAACAACTCTTCGACAGGGGGGATGGATTTTATCACGGTCTCGATCAAAGTGAAACGGCCGCATCTAACCCTGGGGAGAATTGTATTTATTACGGATGCGATCATTGTGGCAGTCGGCGGATATATTTTTAAGGATGTAGACGGGACGATTTATGGATTTATTATTACTTATCTGCTGACATTTGTTATTGATAAGTTTATGTACGGTATTGATGCCGGCAAGATGACCCTGATTGTGACGGAGAAGGGGCAGGAAGTTGCGGATAAGATTGACCATTACTCTGGAAGAGGATCTACCCTGCTAAAGGGAAGAGGGAGCTATTCGGGTATTGAGAAAGAAGTCGTGATGTGTGCCTGCAATAATAAGCAGATGTACGCGATCCGGAAAATGATCAGAGAGGTGGATCCCACTGCATTTACGGTCATAATGGAATCGAATGAAGTTGTCGGGGAAGGGTTTAAGGAAGAGTAATTAATTTACTCTTCCCGGATCTTCTTTTTCAGCCGGTTCTCTTCTTTTCATGGAGATCTTATTTTGATACATGGATTCATCGGCTCTTTTGAATACGTCGCTGACCGTGAGATCTATATTTTCCTCATAGATTGCAATTCCACGAGCGATGGATACTCTTCCGTCCGGAGCTGCAAACTCGTTGAACTCATCAAGCGCGTCCTGAAAACGTTCCAGGAGCTGTTCATAGTTTTCCAGATCTGTTTTTTCCAGTATTACTGCAAATTCATCGCCTCCGATTCGGAAGACAGGACTCCGTTTAAATACTTTGCAGATGATTTTGCAGGCATTCATAATCAGGATGTCGCCAAAGTCGTGGCCGTGCGTATCATTGACCGTCTTCAGATTGTTTATATCGAATACCAGGATTGCAAACTCGGGCCTTCCGGTCCTGGTTATGGCCTCCAGACGGTCAACCGCTTCCTGGTAGGCTGTTTTGTTTTTGACTCCGGTCAGTCCGTCCCGGTAGGCCAGGCCGTTAATATAGTCTATATACTTCCGCAGATGGTTTACCGTCTGCTGAAAGCTGTCTGCAAGCATGCCGACCTCATCTTTTGTCTGATGAGTCAGAGAGACGGACAGGTCGCCGTCTGCGATTTTCTTTGCAGCATCATTTAATTCCTTCAACGGCCTGATCAGGCGGCGTGTCATAAAAATTGTCAAAAGGACTGCCAGCGCTGCGATCAGAACCATGGAGATACAGCTCTGCAGTATCAGAGCATTCTTGGACTCGTGGATTTCTGCGGTGGGGGCTGTTATGACCAGCCTCATGTTATTTCGAAGCGTGTTGAGTGCCATTTCTTTTTTCATACCGTGCCATTCATAAGAAAAAAGATAATTGCCGCTTCCGCCGTTTTGAAGTTCTTCGACGATTGGACGCAGGCTCTTCTCCAGGCTTCCCATGGAGGAGCCAGCATCAATTGTCTTGTGGTACATAATATTTGCCTTTTCATCGGTGAGAAAGGCATATCCGGTGTCGTAGATGCTTATGTCTCCTACGATCTCTTTGATCACACTGAAGTCAATATCCATGCCCACCACCCCTATTGCCGTGTTGTCTGCATAGAGAGGAATCACATAGGATATCATCTCGACATTGATATTTTTGTTCATATATGGCTTCATCCAGGTGGCTTTACCGCTGTTAACCGGGATGTAGTACCAGCCAACATGTTCTGTATCATCGGGATCATAGCGGGAAAAATCCGTGGGAGCCAGTTGCTCAAAATGCCCCTCCAGGGCTGTCCTGCTCCAGAACAGACCGGAAGCAGGATCAGAAAAATCTGGATTATACCGGACATAGACGGCCAGTGAGCCTTCGGTATTGCCGGCTGCATTCACAGCCACGTCTTGTATACGTTCGGTGTATTCTCTGACTACGTCGGGGGAAGTCTTAAACTGACTGATATCCGGAAGTTCCTGGTCAGCGTACATAGCAAGGGTGTTGACGGACTGTTCAATGCGTGAAAAAAGTCCGTCCAGCTCCCTTGCCTTTTCCCTGCACATAAGATTCATCATTTGTGCAGAATCCTGATTCACTACTTTTTGTGCGCTGAGCACGCCTGCACCGCCGATTATGATGGAAGAGAGCAGAACACAGCCTAGTATCAGAGTGATAAATTTTGTCTGAATCGATCTCATAAATTATTCTCCTTACTCTGTGAAAAATCATGATACTATACAAATAGTATAACAATGTGATAGCAAAGAAAGTGCAAAGAGAATAACTGGGCCGAGGTGTAAAGACTGCTGCTTATTGCAGAAGTGGATTTGTGGTTTTTTGCTCAAGTGCTGCCAGTGTCATTTCTGCCCAGGGATACTGTTTCATATATTCACCCATATATTTATTGATCGCATCTGGTTCCCTGTGCAGGAAGCTGTATAAATCACAGTCCAGTTTACTGCAGTCTACGGCAAAACTGTTGCGGCTTTTTACCAGAATACCTTCCGCACCAGCATTGGAAAGGCTGCGGGACAGGTCAGATAAGAGCGTGCGCAGATGACTTTTTACAGAGGGGCCATATGGCTTGTGTTCCCACAAGATATCACAGAGTTCCGCAGTATTTACGGATGCGCCGCGGCGGTCGATAAGATAGGCCAGCAGTTCTTTTGTTTTTGCAAGGCTGAAATGCACGGGTTTTCCGTCTACGAAGATTTCAAAATTGCCAAATGTCTGAACCCGCACGTAGGAATCCTCCTGGAGCGGCATGCTTCTTAGTTCCTCCATTTCTTCTCTGATTTTCTGGGCATTCACAGGTTTCAGAAGATAGCCTCTGACATGGATAGAGTATGCCTCCAGGGCATATTGAGAATAAGCGGTTACAAAAATAATTTTCGTTCTGCAGGACAGCTCCCGGATGTTTTTGGCCAGTTCCAGCCCAGTCATGCCGGACATTTCTATATCCAGAAAAGCAATATCCGGATGCAGGCCTTCCTTTATAGCATGCAGCGCTTCTCCCGCACGTTCAAAAGGATACACAGTACTGCCTGGCGCAGCTTCCGATATGGCATCTGCCAGAACGCGAAGTACAATAGGTTCATCATCTACAGCCAGAATTATCATATAATAAGCTCCTTTGGAATAGTAATTGTTACGGTTGTACCCAGCCCGGGCATACTTGCGATTGTAAGACTGCCGCGGCACTGGGCTTCGAGACGACTGCGCACATTGCTGAGCCCGACGTGATCTCCTGTGGATGCAGTCAGAATATCCGCATCAAAACCGACGCCGTTATCTTCGATTGTGACGGTAAAGGAAGCGTCGGTTTCCTCGGAAGAGATCCGAATTGCGCCGCCGTCCTCACGCTTCATAATGCCGTGGCGCACTGCATTTTCCACAATGGGTTGAAGGGTCAGCGGGGGCAGAAGGAAATTGGCGCAGGATATCGCGTATGACACACGGAGCCGGCTGCCGAAACGCATCTGTTCCAGTTCGAGAAAATGTTTTGTATGAGAAAGCTCCTGGTCGAACGGGATAAGTTCCGTATCAGTCAATGACTTGAGGTTCCCCCGGAGAAAATCTGAAAAATGATCCACCGCCTTTTCTGCCAGCTTCGAATCCGTCCGGCACAATCCTTTGATGACGGACAGCGTGTTATATAAAAAGTGGGGCTGTATCTGTGAAAGCATAATAACGGTGCGGTTTTTTTCAAGTTCTAGTTCTTTGGCGGCCATATTCCTGGAATGCTCTATCTGGATGCTGAGATAGATGCACAGGGCAGAGACCGTAGTTGCCAGATATAGGACAGCGACACCATATATGAGCATTTGTATGAGCATGGCGAGAATCGGCATAAAGATACAAAGCGAAAATGCTGCCAGTTCTCTTTTTTTCATACGTTTGCGATAAAGGAACAGTACGCTGCCGTTTATTACCATACACAGAATCCCGAATACCTGAGACAGCCAGAACAGATGCTGGCGCTGATAGATATTATCTGAATCAATAAAATAGTACATATGATTCCATTGAGAGAGGACAACCAGGAGAATTGCGGCAAATGAAATCCCCCACATAATACGGGCCGGAAGTCTTGGGAGTCTGGGACCCTTCGAGGAAATGAAGCAGACCAGATATTCGGTGAACACTGCCAGCAGGATATAACCAAAATTAAATACGCAGAAGTTGGCAATTCGTACAAGATAATAACTGGCTGTGTCTGGTCTGCCCTTAAACAGCCAGGCGGCTGCATCACTGAACAGAACCAGGGTATTGACAGCAAGAACGCAGATATATAATTTTTCGTAAGGTTCTTTTTTATGGCCGGTTAGAATCAGGCACAAAATGAAAATCAGCGAAAGCAGGCCGCCAAAAGTTTCTAAAGAAATGTTAATGTATCCTATTGTGCTCATTTTTTGTGACCTCTTTCGTATGCCGGCCTATACAGGCCGGCAGTAATTTAAAATATACAGAAGGTTAAAGCCAGCAAATACAGTACTTAGATGAAGGTTTTATCAGATATCTGCATAGATCCTGATGAGTTCAAGGACGATATCTGCCGCCAGATCCATTCCCTCTGCAGTAATATGCTCATAAGGGCCGTGGTATCCATGTCCGCCTGTTCCCAGGTTCGGGCAGGGCAGTCCCTTAAAGCTGAGCTGGGCGCCGTCTGTACCGCCCCGGATTGGAAGAATCAAGGGTGTGACACCTGCATTTTCGCAGGCTTTTTTGGCATGGTCTATGAGGTGCCTGCAGCCGTCTATAATCTCGGCCATATTGCGGTACTGCTGGGTGATTGTCAGTCTGACCGTATTGGGGCCCCACTTCTCATTCATCAGCTTTTCGATATGGCGCAGTGTCTGCTGACGCACCTCAAAGGAGGCTGCATCGTGGTCGCGTACAATATATTGGAGTCTGGCATGCCCTACCTCGCCGGACATGCTTACCAGATGAAAGAAGCCTTCGTAATCTTCCGTATCCCGGGGCGTATCCCCGGATGGAAGCATGGAGTTGATCTCCATGGCAACCAGGCTTGCATTGACCATGGTATCCTTGCTGGAACCCGGGTGGACATTCACTCCTTCTATCATAAAATCAGCTTTACATGCATTGAAATTTTCGAACTGGATCTCGCCTTCTGTATCTCCGTCCAGCGTGTAGGCATAATCCGCACCGAATTCCTCTACTTTAAAGAGGGAGGCGCCGGCTCCGATCTCTTCATCGGGGGTAAAGGCAATGGAGAGCGGACCGTGGGGAATCCTCTCTGTATTCAAACGTTCGACTACCGTCATAATTTCTGCAATTCCGGCTTTATCGTCCGCACCAAGTATGGTTGTCCCGTCACTGGTAATCAGAGTACGGCCCTTAAGGTCCGGCAGATAGCGGAACGTATCTGTTCTGATTGTTCTGCCGCTTGTCCCCAGAACAAAATCTTTTCCATCGTAATTTTCAGTAACGATGGGAATGATATCGTGGTCACAGAAATCGGAAACGGTATCTATATGCGCGATAAAACCGATCTTTGTTTTATCTTCATAGCCCGGTGAGGCGGGGAGATGCGCATAGACATAACCATGTTCATCCACCTTTGCATCAGACACCCCCAAGTCTTTCAGCTCCTGTACCAGCAGGCGGGCCAGATTGAACTGGCATTCACTGGACGGCACGGTTTTGCTGTTCTCATCGCTCGGGGTGCGGATGACAACATATTTCAAAAGTCTTTCATAAGATCTCATAATAACAGATCTCCTTTCCTGGTTCATGGGGGTTATTATAACACTTTTCTGAGGAAATATAAAGTTACTGTTAAGACCGTGCCGTGCACCCCGCTGCACGGCATCGGAGCCAACAAAGTAATGGTCTCGGGGCATCTGCCCATTTAAAGCCATTCTATAAAGAATTGACGGCGGTATTCAAAGAAGGTAGAATGAAATTAGATCTTGTCGGACAGGAGCGTGGAGTTAAGGCTGTTCCGATATAATATGAATTTGGAACCCTGAGATTTTGGTAGATTGTTCTGGTGTAAGGCACGGGATGATTGGCGGGAGGTGGCTGCATGGAAAGAATGGCCCGCATGATTACAGGGCATCGGAAGCTGGTGGTGGGAATATTTCTTGTACTGGCTTGTTTGTGTGCTGTTCTTATGACGCAGGTGAAGGTGAACTACACATTGATCGACTATCTGCCGGAGGATGCGCAGTCAACGACGGCGCTTACTCTTATGCAGGATGAGTTTCACGAGGCAGTGCCCAATGAGAGAGTCATGGTGGAAAATATCACTGTAGTGCAGGCGTTGGAGTACAAGGCAGCGTTTGAAGCGATTGACGGGGTGGATTCTGTCATGTGGCTGGATGATGTGGTGAACTTGAAAGAACCGCTGGAGATGGCGGATCCGGAAACGGTGGAGGCCTACTATAAAGATGGAAATGCGCTTTTTAACGTGACCATTCATAAGGGAAAAGAGATGGATGCCACCCTTGCCGTCCGCGAACTGAGCGGAGAAGAAAATGCGCTGGATGGAGATGCGGCATCGAATGCATTTTCTCAGGAGATTTCGGTGAAGGAATCCATGAATGCCATGCTGATTCTGATTCCTATTATTATTGTGATTCTTCTGCTTACTTCTTCCTCCTGGATTGAACCGGTATTGTTTCTTGCGGCCATCGGGATTTCGGTGCTGGTCAATATGGGCAGCAATGTATTTCTGGGGGAGGTATCCTATATTACACAGGCAATCAGCCCAATCCTGCAGATGGCCGTCTCTCTGGATTATGCGATCTTTCTGCTGCATAATTTTGAGGAACAGAGAAAGCATACAGAGGATGCAAAGCTTGCGATGATGAGGGCCGTGAAACTGGCCTTTCCTTCCGTTGCAGCCAGTGCGGCCACAACCCTGTTTGGTTTTATGGCCTTGATGTTCATGCGGTTTCGGATCGGATCAGACCTGGGGCTGAACCTGGTTAAGGGGATTGTACTCAGCTATCTGTCGGTCATGGTATTTCTGCCCGCGCTGACGCTGTTATGCTGCAGGATGATCGACAGGACGAAGCACAGGAAACTGCTTCCGGAGCTGAAAGGAGCAGGAACTCTGCTGCTGAAGATCCGCGTGCCGGCACTGATCCTGGTATTGCTGCTCGTCATTCCCTGCTATAAGGCGCAGTCTAAGTCCAGCTTTATCTATGGAATGGGAGAGGCGAATGCAGCCATGAAGCTGGGGCAGGACAGCCGAAAGATCAATGAGGTGTTCGGAAGGTCTGCTTCCATTGTACTGCTGGTTCCCAAAGGAGATCCGGCCAGGGAGCTTCTGCTGTGTAATCAGCTTGAGGAACTGGAACATGTAAACAGTGTGGTTTCCTATGTTACCAGCGTGGGAAATACAATTCCGTCCGGGTATCTGGATCGTGAGATTGTAGAGAATTTTTATTCGGAGCATTTCGCCCGGATCATTGTAAACGCGGATACAAGTGAGGAAGGGGAAGAGGCATTTTCACTAGTGGAAAAAGTGCGGGATACCACGGCTGCATACTATGATGAGGCGTATTCCTGCGGACAGAGTGCAAACCTTTTTGATATGAAACAGATCGTGTCCAGTGATACAAAGCTGGTTAACGGGCTGGCAGTAGCCGCAATAGCACTGGTACTGTTCCTGACATTTAAGTCCCTGCTCCTTCCCCTTCTCCTTCTTTTTATCATAGAAGCGGCGATATGGATCAACCTGTCCGTACCATATTTTGCGGGAAATTCGCTGGTGTATATCGGGTTTCTCGTCATCAATACGGTGCAGCTGGGAGCAACGATAGATTATGCTATTTTTATTACCAATAATTATTTGGGCAGGCGAAAGACGATGGGGAAAATGGAAGCCATCATAGAGGTGCTGAACCGGAACCTGATCGCGATCATGACCTCGGCGCTGATTCTTGCATCGGCCGGCTTCTGTCTGAAGCTGACGTCCTCCAATCCGATTGTTGCGGAGTTAGGGCTGCTGCTCGGGAGAGGCACGTTTCTTTCACTGGCGATGGTTGCGGCGATACTGCCGATGCTTCTGCTCTTATTTGACAGGGCAATCGAAGCGACAACATATCATGCCGCATTTTACAGGGAGGTAAAGCGATGAGAAGATGTAAGGAACAGATACACAAATTCGCAGTTTACTGTGGAACCAACGCCACGGCCTGTATGCCGGGAGCTTCTGTGAATATACGGAAATCTCTGTCATACGGCAGGAGATATGCAGCTGTATTTGCTGTGCTGACACTTGTGCTGTGTTCAGGGCCAAAGGAAGTGAAGGCCGCCGGAGAACAGAATGTGACAAAGGAGGAAGTCGTGTATGCATCCTTGGCGGCAGACGGAAAAGTAGATGACATCTATGTTGTGAATGCCTTTGATCTCCAGGAGGCTGGGCCGGTGGCTGATTATGGCGAGTACTCTCTGGTAGAAAATCTGACGGATACGAGGGAACTGGAATATAAAGGAAGCAGGGTGAGTGCGGATGCAGACAGCGGCAGATTCTATTATCAGGGCAATCTGGTCAGTAAAGAGCTGCCCTGGAATGTCCGTGTTACGTACAGGCTGGATGGAAAAGTGACTCCGCCTTCTAAGATGGGGGGAGCGGATGGACGGGTGGGTATTACCATCCTCACCTCTGAAAATCCGAAGACAGAGGCATTGTTTTATGAAAAATATATGTTACAGGTTACCGTAACACTCGATACTTCCGTCTGCGATCACATTACCGCAGAGAATGCAACGATTGCAAATGCGGGAACGGATAAGCAGGTGACATTTACCGTGATGCCGGAGAAGGCCGGAAAGATGGAGGTGAATGCCAACGCTGCCGACTTTTATATGAAAGGAATCTCCATAGCGGCAGTACCGTTTTCAGCCGGGGCGGACATGCTGGATCTAAAAGAGATTGATAAACTGACGGAGGGGCTGGGAGAACTGGCGGAAGGGATAAAGGAACTGAACGGCGGGGCGGATCAGCTGATGAGCGGAGTGGATGCCTTTCAATCAGGAACGGCCGGGCTGAAGGCCGGCGCAGCACAGTTCGGCGACGGCATCCGGCAGTTAAAAGACGGGGCCGACGGACTTAGCAGCGGCGCGGGACTTCTGCAGTCTGGCTCAGGGGAATTCAGAAGCGGCCTGGAACAGGCGGCAGCAGGTTCAGATGAACTGTTAGGCGGCTCTGCGCAGGTGAATCAGGCCCTTCAGCTGTTAAAAAGCGGAACCTCAGAGCTTAAAAGCCTGGATCTGGCACAACTCCAGGCACTGCCGGACGGGCTGACGGCGCTGGCCGACGGTCTTGAGGCCATACAGGCGGGATATGCGGGGATGTTCGCCGCAATAGACCAGGTGGTGAATGCTTATCCTGTTACGGAGATACCGGATGCAGAACTGTACGCGGCACTGGGGGAACTGCAGCAATCGGAGAACATTTCACCGGAGACGCAGGCTGTCATCGGAAAGCTTGCAGGAAACTATGCTGCAGCCGCCGGATTATCGCAGACGTATGCCGGGGTCAGGCAGAGCGTTGAGCCTTTGCAGGAGAGCACGGCCCAGGTGATTCAGAGTATGCGGGATATGGCGGCAGGGCTTGGACAGCTTAAGGATGCGGATCCCGACAGCCTGAAAGACCTGGCAGGAGGAATAGCCGGGCTGTCAGACCAGTATGCCCAATTCCACCAGGGGCTTGAAGACTATCTGGGCGGTGTAAAGGATCTCGCCGGGGGCTATGGGCAGATCGACGATGGGATCCGGGGCGTAGCAGAAGGGAGTGCAGACCTGGCAGGAGGCATGAAGCAAACGGAAGAGGGCGCGTCAAAACTTCTGGGGGGCGCAGATGCACTGGACAGCGGCGCGGCTGCACTGGCGGACGGGATGTCTCAGCTGAACGGAGGATTAAAGGTTCTCAGGGATCAGACATCGGGAATGCCGGATGAGGTGAAAAAAAGTATAGATGAGATGCTGGAGACCTACCGGAATTCCGATTTCACACCGGTTTCTTTTACCTCGCCTGAAAATAAGAATGTAAAATCCGTACAGTTTGTATTTGCAGCGGACGGGATACAAAAGCCAAAAGCGGCAGCGACACAGAAGGAAGAGGCAGAGAAAGAAGGATTCTGGGAAAAATTACTGGGATTATTTAAATCGAGATAGTGTAAGCAGGTACAGCCGGCTCCGGTTGTAGTAGGAGATAACGTGTGGATAGGCGTCGGGGCAATCATTATGCCTGGGGTGGTTATTGGGGATAATGTAGTAATCGGAGCGGGCAGTGCCGTAACAAAAGATTTACCGGACAATGTGATTGCGTATGGTGCGCCATGCAGGACCATCCGTGAAAACAGATAGCGTACGGAAATGAGAAAGGGGATTTGCGGATGAAAAGATATAATTGGGCGGTACTGGGATGCGGCGATATCGCAGGCCAGATGGCCGAGGCGATGAAGAGCCTGGGCAGGGCATTTTACGGGGCCGCAAACCGTACACAGGAAAAAGCAGTGGAATTTGCAGAGAAATATGGCGTAGAGAAGGTATATGGCCGGATCGATGAGATATTTGAGGATGATCGTGTAGATATTATCTATATTGCCACTCCTCATAACACACACAGCCAATATATGCAAAAGGCGCTCCGTGCAGGAAAACACGTACTCTGTGAGAAATCAATTACCCTGAACTCAAAGGAGCTGGAAGAGGCGGTGAAACTGGCTGAGGATAATCATGTTGTCCTGGCTGAGGCGATGACAATATACCACATGCCGGTGTATAAGCGGCTCAATGAGATCATTGCATCCGGCCGGCTGGGAAGTTTGAGGCTGATCCAAATGAATTTTGGATGTTATAAGGAATATGATATGAAAAACCGCTTCTTCAATCCTGACCTTGCAGGCGGAGCAATGCTGGATATTGGAGTCTATGCACTTTCTTTTGTCAGGTGGTTTATGTCATCCAGACCAGAAGAGATTGTATCACAGGTGAAATTGGCGCCTGCCGGTGTGGACGAACAGGCCAGCATATTGCTGAAAAACAAGGAAGAAGAGATGGCTGCTGTTATTTTATCTATGCATGCCAGACAGCCCAAGCGGGGAATGGCGGCATTTGACAAAGGGTATATTGAAATATATGAGTATCCCCGGGGAGTGGAGGCGGTCATTACTTATACGGAAGACGGAGCGGCGGAAGTGGTCAGGACAGGCGAGAAGGAACATGCTCTTGTATATGAGGTGGAGGACATGGAGGCGGCTGTATCTGGTGAAGAAAATGTCATGCATTTAGATTATACGAAGGATGTTATGGAAATGATGACTGCCGTGCGGAATGAATGGGGGATGAAGTATCCGGAAGAAGAGTGAAAGCTTCTGCCAGTTTTCTGGCTGCAGTATTAAAAGACCTATCATTTTCCCACCTATGAAAACAACGAATTCTTTGATGAATTGGAGAGAAAATATAAGCATGCATAAAGATCGGATTATCATGCTGCCTTTGGCAGAAGAAGATATTGCGCGGAATACCGATTACATTGCATATGATATGAAATCCCCTGAAACAGTCTTGCATCTGCTCTGGGGATTTCGTGATGTAATCTCCAAACTGGATCAAAATTCAGACAAACATGAGCTGGATAAAGATATGGAACTTGCTTTATATGGTATCCGCAAACACTACGATAATAAGTTAATTGAAAATATAGTTATTATTAGCACTCGCATCTTGATAATGGAAGTCGATTTTTGTCCTGTCTTGTGTATCCCGGAAGTGCCTGTTTTACAGGCTTTCTGGGGCATCAGTCATTTTGTCTGGTATTGTAAAGCAGTGTCAGATTTGTCGTAAATGTCGTAAATTTGTGGTCAAAAAATGATGAGAAATGGAGAGTGCTAATAAAATGAAATTAACGTATACAAATGTAAATGGATATCTGATCCCGAATCTCACCTATAAATCCGGAGAACAGATGGAGCAACTTGGCAAGTATGGTTTTCTTCGCAGAGATTATCTGAAGAACCATCGAAATTCAACCTATCAGGTGATGCTTTTACAGGATACAATTGGAGAACACCTTCTGGAAGTAGATAAGGCAGCAAGAGAACGGGAAGAAGTGATCCTGAAGCAGCTGGAAGAAAAAGAACCATTACCGGATAAAGAAGCAGATCAGATGGCCTGGGTAAGTGCTGCTAATCAGCACAGAGCGATTGCGGAAGAGATTATTCTCAAGGAATTGATTTATGTTTAAATGATGGAAAAGTTGCGACGGTGTCGCAACAATTATTGAAAAGGGTGGTTTTGCTTGAGAAAAACAATCTGAAAAAGAAAAAACAAGTTTGGATTCGCCGAGTCCAAAATTAAATAAAGATTTTGCAAATATGAGTAGAGAAAGGCGTGAGTCATAAAAATATGGCTTGCGTCTTTTTCTGTCTGGAAAGGAAGTGGGGGAGCATGGCACAGATTTTTCGTGTAGAGAGAACTAAGAATTTTACGGTAATGAGTAATCACCATTTCAAGAATAAGAATCTGACATTGAAAGCGAAAGGTCTATTGTCACTGATGTTAAGTTTGCCAGAGGACTGGAATTACAATATGCAAGGACTGGCAACACTGAGCAGAGATGGGATTGATTCTGTTCGTTCTGCAATTAAGGAATTAGAGCATCATGGATATGTGGAACGCCATAGATTGCGTAATGAATATGGCTTTTATGGCGATACCGAATATATTATCCGGGAAGTTCCATTAGGAGAAGAAAATGATTAAGCGAAGGAGAAAATGCCTAATGGTGGACAGTCCAATTTTGGACAATCAGGTCATAGGAAATTCCTATTTCCGGACATCAGAAAATAGGAAAACCAGATATGATAAATCCCATATGGGACAAACCGTCGCTATTAATAACCAATGTTATCAAATATGAATTATTAAAGAACCAGTAAATAAAATATCCATCTTATCAATTCACGTAAGTATTAATAGGATTGGATAAGAAAAGAAAGTATGAGGTATGATTATGAGAATGATGAAAAACAAAAATAATGAGACAGTTACAGTGATCGGGATTGATCATGGTTATGGAAACATGAAAACAGCTACCAGATGCTTTCCATCCGGTGTAGCCAGATATGACAAGGAGCCAATTTTTCAGAATAATCTTCTTGTTTACAATGGCATGTATTACCAAATCGGAGAGGAACACAAGGAGTTCTGTGCAGAGAAAACGCAGGATGAGGACTATTATGTGCTGACACTGGCGGCTATCGCAAGAGAACTTGATGGGAAAGGAATGAATCGGGCAAAGGTACACATTGCAGCCGGACTTCCGCTTACCTGGGTAGCTACACAGAAAGAAGATTTCCAGAAATATCTTCTCCAGAATGAAAGTGTGGATTTTATATTCCGCAATAAAGAGTATCATGTAGAGTTTGCAGGAGCTGATATTTACCCACAGGGATTTGCAGCAGCCTTTTACCGCTTACAGGATTTCAAAGGAATCAACATGCTGGTGGATATTGGAAACGGAACTATGAACATCATGTATATCAATAATTCCCGTCCATTAGAGAAGAAATGCTTTACAGAGAAATATGGAACACACCAGTGTGTGCTTGCAGTCAGGGAATCCTTGTTGAAAGAACTTGGAACAGTGGTAGACGATCTGGTGATTGAGCAGGTGATCCGTACCGGGACAGCAGATATTGGTGAGAAATATCTGATAGTCATTCGTAAAGCTGCCGGAGATTATACGAAAGAAATCTTCCATAAGCTGAGAGAACGGGAATATAATCCAGAACTGATGCGTCTGTATGTGGTCGGCGGTGGCGGTTGTATGATCCAGAATTTTGGAGAATATGACAAGAGTCGGGTAACGATTGTACGGGATATCTGTGCCACAGCGAAAGGTTATGAAGCAATGACCGTAAGGAAAATCCAGAGAAACGGAGGGATGCTCGTATGAGAAAAGAACGGAAAATCATCAATACAAATATCCGTTTAAATCTTTGTGATGAACAGGACAGGCAGGCATGGGAATATTTGCAGACGATGGACAGGGAAAAATATAAATCGTACACCAGAGCTGTTGTAGTTGCTTTGAATGATTATTTTTCCAGAGAGTACAGGAATGAAGCAGATCCGTATCTGGAAACCAGAGAAAAGGAAGATGCGTTTCTGGAAAGAGTAGAAACAGCTGTACGGGATGGAGTAAAGGAATCCGTCCCGATGGCTATAGCGAAGAATCTGATGGAAATGCTTGTACCATTTGTAAAAGAATCGGTAGGAGAAAGTAATCTGTCGGACAGAACACTAACAATGGAGAAGACGGATGGAGAGATCGCAAAGGATAATCTGGACTGGGAAAAAGAAGCTGATATGGATGCAGCATTGGATTTTGCAGACAGTTTTTAGATAGTTATGAAATAGCAGTAACAGGAAAACAGACTGACAGTAAGAAATAGCTTTACAAAAACAGAATAGCAGAAAAAGACAATGGCAGTGGTGACATTTCAGACATTATAAATTGGAGAAATGTTTATGACTGCTATTTTTATGTCTTTTAGCAGAAATGGAAAGAGATCCAGAAAAAGAAAGACAGAAATAACAGGAAAATATAACAGAAAAGCGTTGGCAGATGGGTGGATGGAACAAGCAAGGCGAAGAAAAGAATAGAGTGCCGGATACGGCATAGGATTGTCCGATACTTCGCATCGGAGTGATGCATGAACAGTCTGTTTCAGAAAGAGAAAACCTATCGAAATGGAAGCTTTTCTATTTTTTCCACAGTCTGTCCATGCACCACAAAACCACCGTCATCTCCATTTTGATCTGATAACGTAGGGTGGAAAATATGGCTTGGTGGGTGTCGCAAAGTGGCAAGCCACTCTGCACCGGAGCCAGCCTTTGGGCTGTTCCTAAACTTGCCATGGGCGTCTGCCCCTTGGAACCCCGGCACGCCAATGGTGACAATTCTGTGTTAGAAATATCCACTGGATACTTCTTCTCAGATTGCCACGGATTGGCTAAGACGTTGTCTTGCATCTACCAAAGGGGAACGTTACACATCCCCTTATGGAATCCCCTGTTAATTTAGACATAACGCTATGGTTGTAAATATAGAGCAGAAATCAAGCAGAGAAAGGAAATAAAAGCCTATGAGAAAACGAAATCATACAGTAACTATACGGATGAATAAAGCGGAATATGAGCTACTTCAAAGCAAAGTAAAGGAATCCGGAAGAACACAGCAGGAAGTTGTGATAAAAGCAATTGCAGACTTGAAGATAGCTTCTACAGAGGAAGTGGAAGAACTGAAAAGATTGAACCAGATGTTTGCAGATATTCTCAGTCAGCTTCGTGGAGCTACTACAAATATCAATCAGATTGCAAGAAAGCTGCATACAGATGGAGAAATTCCGAATGACAGTATGCTGTATTTCCTTAATAAAAATATTCTTAAGTACAGGAAGGAGAGTGAAAAGATATGGCTATTAATAAGACGATTAATAAGCGGACAAATACACATGGAGCAATGAGAAACTGCATCGAATATGTGCTGCGGCAGGATAAGACTAGTGAACAACTTACCTATGTGACTGGACCGTATTGCCATGATGAGATCAATTATGATCTGGTGTACAGAGCATTTTTAGAGGAAAAGAAGGTGTGGGATAAAGATTCTGGGAGAATGTACGCTCACAACATTATTTCCTGGCATAAGGACGAGCAGATTACTCTGGAACAGGCATTTGAATTTGGAAAAGAATTCGCAGAAAAATGGTTTCAGGGATTTCAGACCTTAGTGGCAGTCCATAAGGATAAAGACCATATTCACTGTCATCTGGTGACAAATTCTGTGAGTTATGAAGATGGGAGAAAACTGCATAACACCAAAAAGGATCTGGAACGTATGAAACAGCTTACCAATCAGATGTGCCGAGAACGTGGACTGACAGTTGTCGAGAAAGGAAAGCACTTTGATGGAAGCCAGATTGAAAAAGGGGAAGTCATTGCATGGAGCAAAGATAAATATAACCTGTTCCGTCAACAGGTAAAGGACAGTTTTGTAGCGGACTGTGCAATGGCGGTATTAAAGGCACTGGAAAATTGTATCAGCGAAGAAAAGTTTATAGAAAAAATGAAACAGTTCGGATGGAGGGTGAACTGGACGGAAAAGCGAAAGCATATCACATTCCAGAATCAGGATGGGAAGAAAGTGCGTGACAGCAATCTGTCCAAAACGTTTCATCTGAATATCAGTAAGGAGGTGTTGGAGCATGAATTTAATGGAAATTACGAAAGGATACGAGCCGAAGCAGAGCGAACAGCAGGAGCAGACGAAGAACTCATTGGGTACTACCGACAGGTGGAAGCAGCTTGTGAAGGAACAGGCAGAAACACTGGAGAAAGTGACGGAAGAGAGGGACGAGTTACAGGTGAGAAATCAGAAGATGAACGAGTTTATCCTGGAATTTCAGAAAAGAACACACAGTCTGAAAATGGAAAAACAGAGGCTATTCTTCGAGAATCACGAAATGCAAGAAGAAATGCAGAAGTCGAATGCCGAAATTCAGCAGATGACAGAAGAATTGTCCGAAATGCGGAAACTCAATCAGTCTTTACAGCAGAGCAACGACGACTTGAGGAACAGAAACGGCTTGATGAGAAGGAACGAGCAAGAGCAGCTCGAAAAAGAAATAAAAGACGTTCGGGACCGGAACTCTAAATTAGTAATGCAGGTGAACCAATCATCGGTGGAAGCGGTTGAACAGGCAAAAAAGAAACAGGAAGAGGCAGAAAAACAGGCAAGGCAGGCAGAGTACCAGATTGAAAGGGAAAAGAACCGGGCAGATATGGAGATACAAAGAGCCAGGAGAAAAGCAAAATCGGAAATTGCTGATATGAAAGAAAATCAGTTCTTTTGGGACTGGGGATATCTTTGTGTAATTTTCTTTTCGTTTCTTCAAAATGGAGCATTTCAACAAGATGTGCTGCAACTAATAATGATACCGATAAATTGGTGCAAAGAATATATAGCATGGTTTGAACGGTTGGAATATATAAGCGATACTGCCGGAGAAATGCTCTTTAAAGGGTTTTTCTCTATGCTTATGATTACTGCTGGGATTCTCGGATGTGTATTCCTTGTTTGGGCTGGAGTTGAACAATATAAGAAGATATGGGATGACCTATATAAAATGGTTTTAATATCCAGTATTTCATTTGTAGCAGTATTGGGAAATTTGATAAGAGAATATCTTCCGCTTAATCTGATACTTGTGATTCTGTTTATAAATATTGGGACTATTTTGCTCAGAGCATATTTGAAAAAGAAATATCCTCAAATGTATGATTGAATAAGAATGTATAGGAAAAGCAGCGGAGTGCTGGAAAGGGTAACATATAGTTATTTTATTCCATTTGTTGCCAATAGTGCAGCCATAGTCTTAGCGGATTCCTGCATACCTCTGCCTATCCATTCTTCAATCCATCCGAAAGTTCCATAAGTGATAAAGGATGCGTTAGAAGAGAATGGTGTTACACATGATTATTTTGAATTGGCTTTTGCCGGATGATGGATAAGGCCCGGAGAAAAGAAAAAAGTCTGTCGAACAAAAAAATACCGCAATCCCCGTAAGGACTGCGGTATGTACGAAATACGGTTTTTGTTCGGTTTTGGGCGGACAGCCGCCCGGCTTTTTTCTTTCAGGCTCCATACTATCCCCTTATGGGGATAAGCTGACAGACATCACCACCTTTCCCCAAACTGAATTGTTGATAGGGGTAGTATAATGTATAAAAAAGAGGAAACAGCGAGGTTTCAAAGAGGACTTGTATAGTTTCATCGCAAGTTCAGACACGCCTTGTGTGTGATTTGTCAAACACAAACGACAAGGTGTGAAATTTGAAAAATCCTCCCGAATAGCCTCACCTTGAGAAAAAGAAAAGCGCAGCCATTCAGACTGCGCTCTGTGAATATTTAGGAAGTTGTTTAAAAGCGATACCCAACCTCGCGGACACTTTCTATAATAAAAGGGTGGTGCGGATCAGCGGAATAGAGCTTTTTGCGTAGGTTTCGTACATGGTATCCTATGGTGCCTCGTTCATTTATTGTTAGAGCTTCACCCCATACCTTTTCATAGATTTGGGAATAGGTCAACACTCGTCCATTATTAACTGTCAGCAGGCATAGGAGACTATATTCCTTTGCTGTTAGGCCCACTTCTTTTTGATTACAGCGCACCAGCCTTTGGCTGGGGTCAATCTCAAGATCGGGGAGAGATAGCACCGGTTCCGAGGAAAGCTCCCATTTTTTTAGCTCTGGATGGAGCTGCAAAAATGAAAGGAAATCTTCAAAAATCTTTTTTTCTTCCTCGTTCAGTTTCATAATGATTATTTCTCCGATGGTATCACCTCCCGGTCATTTATCCAAACGGCCTCTTTCAATTTCTTAAAACTTATCTCACTAATAACATACTCCAGCTTGCAAGCGTCTTGTGCTGCAATATCCTGTGGAACACCAGCTTCCACGAGTCGTTTGGTAAAGAACTGGTGCTTTTCATAGATTTGCTGGGCGATTTGCTGGCCCTGCTCTGTGAGGGAGAGTGTGCCATCGTCCTTTTTTATCAGGCATTTCTTTTTAGACAGTTCTTTGACAGCCCGGCTCACAGAAGGCTTTTTTACATCCAAAAGCTCCGCCACATCTACGCAGCGAACATAGCCCTTTTGTTGCTGAAGCACCAGCACAGCCTCTAAATAGTCCTCCATAGATGATGTTAAGGGCATAATGGCACACCTCCTTCTGACACATATAATTACTTCATTTACACCATACCTGCTTTTTTGAAATGCTTCTTGAGCAGTTTCTTAGCGTTGAGCGCGCCAACAAAGGCGCAAATTGCAACAACGACAAGCATTATGATAGCTGTTACAGGTGATACTAACGTTTGCAAAATTCCCAAATAACTTTCGCCAAACATTCCCGCATACTGCTCAAGTGTTTGATTTGAGAAAAACAAGAAGGGAATATATGTACCACTGAATGCTGCTAAAACCATATAAATGATATAACTGATCGTAAGTGTTTTTCCATTAGTGCAACCTGTTTTCCACGCGATCAACGCAGAAATAATGCCAGCAATAATGCAGCAAATTATCATGGGCGGATAAAATCCATAAATGCCTGTTATCGCACAAAAAATGAACAGTGTCCACGGTTTCTTAGTCTTAGCTGCTACAAGGAAATATGTAATAGCTGCCAATAGTGACCACAATGGGCTTACCACTAACATCGTGTAGGGAGAAAAAGATAGGAACGCACAAAGGATATAGATAACAAGTGCGCACAAAGATAAAAGAGCTGTGACAATCAAATCCTTTACTTGAAAGCCTTTTTTGTTTTCGGTTTGCATGAAATAAATCCTCCTTAAAATGATATTGGTTGGAACGATGTCCATATGACAACCGCAAAAAGAGCAAGCATACCTATCAACAAAATACTATCTCTTAAGCGGAAATCAACTAATATATAGTGAGTTTTTTCACAAGGATAGCTGATGCCTCGCGTTTCCGCTGATGCGGATAATTCTGTCGCCGTCATCAGAAGGCGCATAAGTATAGGGATTAAAAAGCCTTCGTATGTCTGCGCCGGATGACTTACTATTCTCCAAAAAGACAATCCCACGCCCCTCGTTTTCATCCCTTGTTTTATATAAAGCACATCTTGTTTCAAAGATGGAAGAAATCTCAATATGATAGCCACTGGTATCACAATTGCTTGAGGGATATGACTTGCCTGAAGCGCTGCTATCAATTCCGATATTTCCGTAGTCTGAAATAGAATATTCAAAGCAAGTGCAATAGTCAAAATTCTTAGTAAAAAGAATGTTATCACGGAAGATAAATGAATTGGAAGGACTTGCGCCAACACAAGCAGAACTATATAAACTATTGCAAATTTGATACTTGTTTTCCAAAGTCCACTTAGCAAAGCAAACAGGCAAACGACGCCAAAGAGTAACAAGCCTGTTAAGCCTCCACCCAAAGCAAACGCCAAAGCTGATGTCAATAGAATCAACAGAAGTTTTATGCGAGAATCGTAATATACTCCATGCTTTCTCAATTTATTCACCACCTTCCTCAACCATAAAATTCTTTACGATTTTGAAATTGTTTTGTTCCGTCATTTGTAAATCATCTTTAATAATCCCTTCCTTCAAAAGCAAAGCGCGCGAGGCGGTCAGGCTGATAAACTCCAGATCATGCGTAATAATAAAGACCAGCTTTCCAGCCTCACGCATATAATTAACAGCATTGGCAACAGCGCACATATTATCCCAGTCTAACCCGCTTGTTGGTTCATCCAAAACGATGATTGGTTTTTCCGAAAGCATTGCCGCTCCTATTGTCAGTCTCTGTTTTTGACCGCCTGATAAAGCATACGGATGGCAGTCTTTGAAGTTTTCCAGATGGAGCATTTTCAAAATTTGAGACACTTTTTCATCTATGCTTGGAATCCTTTTATTTCCTAACCTCAATTCCTCCGTCACACTGTCTGTATAAAGCTGGTGATCTGCCTCCTGCATAACAAAGTACACATAGTCGGATAATTTTTGTTGCTTCACATTCTTTCCATCAATGTAAAACGCACCTTGGCGGCAGCGAATCAAGCCAGACAGGATTTTCCCCAATGTTGTTTTCCCGCAACCATTTTCTCCAATCAAGGCAATCGTTTCGCCTTTGTAGGCTTCTAATGAAATGTTGTGAAGAAGTTCCGGCATGGCTTTATGCGAAAAGCTCAAATTTCTAATTTGGAGAAATACTTCCGAGCGGCAAATAGATTCTTTCCTTTCTATTTGTATTAAATCCAAATTTAACGGGCGAAGCCTTCTGTTGTGCATTTGGACAGCAGATAATTCTGCCATTTCCTCACCTGTTAATTCTTCGCAGATTTGACCATCCTCCATAATTAAAAAGCGATCTGCGAGTCCGTATAAGTAAAACAATCTGTGTTCTGAAACAATAATCGTGTGTCCAGCGGCTTTCAAAGCAGAAAGAATCCCTCTTACCTGTAAGATTGTATGAATGTCTAAATTAGCCGAAGGCTCATCCAGCACATAAATTTGTGGATTAAGAGTAGTCGCTGCGAGAAAAGCAACTTTTTGCCTTTCTCCACTGGACAGGGCAAAAATATCTCTGTCTTTTAGGTTCTCCATATTCAGTGACTGAAAGGCGCTGTTAACACGTTTAACGATTTCTTTATGTGGAATTCCATAGTTTTCGCAGGCAAACGCAACTTCGCTGGAACTGTTTGTAGTAAAAAATTGACTGCGGGGATCTTGAAAAATTGAAGCAATCTCTTTACCAGCCTCACCGGCGTCCGATTCTTTTATGGAACGTCCCGATACAATGACTTCGCCGGATAATCTGCCTTCAAAAAAGCGGGGAATCAAATTATTGATACACCTGGTTAATGTGGTCTTTCCACATCCGCTCTGCCCAGTAATAACAAGAAATTCTCCCGATTTTATGATAAGCTTTACATCCTTTAGACTTTCCTGAGACTGTCCTTCATACTGAAAAGAGGCATGTTCAAAAGATATAATTGGAAATTGTTTTTTCATGGCAACACACCTCATAGCTTCCAACTGATGGATTTCTCCCTGCACTTCAAAAAAGTACGATAAATCCCTTCTTTTTCTGCTAATTCCTTATGGGTTCCCTTTTGAACAATATGGCCTTGATCAATGACAATAATTTGATCTGCCGTCCGAACAGTAGACAGCCTGTGAGCGATAGAAATTAGTGTTTTATTTTTCGTCAATTCAAAAATTGCGTCCAAAAGAGCTTTTTCATTTTCCGGGTCTACGCTGGATGTCGCTTCATCCAAAATAACGATGGGCGCGTCTTTCAATATCGCCCTTGCTATTGAAATTCTCTGTTTTTCTCCCCCAGACAAAGTGGAACCTGCTTCTCCTATCATTGTTTCATAGCCTTGCGGGAGCGCCTCTATAAAATCATGGCAGCGGGCCCTTTTAGCGGCCTCTACCACCTCCGCATGGGTCGCGTTAGGTTTTCCGAATTTGATGTTATTTTCAATCGTATCATTAAACAGATACACCTTTTGGAATACCATACTTACATATGATAAAAGGCTATCACAAGTAAATTCTTTTACATCGTGTCCTCCAATTTTAACACTTCCAGAATTTACGTCCCAAAATCTTGCAATCATATTACACAAAGTTGTTTTCCCTGAACCTGACGGCCCAACGATAGCACAAGTAGAGTTCTGTGGGATTTTCAAGGTGATTCCATCTAAAACCGGACGGCTGTCATAAGCGAAAATAACATCTTTCAGTTCAATCTCATATGATTTCAGGACAATATCCTTTCCGTCTCCATCTAAAACCGGTATATCTGAGATGAAATCCAGCCGATCCAACTGCGTAGCGAGCATTTTACTCAAAAAGGCCCCGTCATTCATCAATTCCAATTCCATGAACATTAAAAATGCACAGATGATAAATAAAAGGCAATAGGGCAATGTGATAACTCCCCACAAATAGAGCAAAGCTGACAATAAAAATAACAGGCAACTTGTAATCTTAAATACGGCTTCATACAGCTTCATAATTCCGGCAGTAGAAATTGTAACCGCTATATCGCTGCGACACTTATTTTCAAAGGCTTGATCCACTTTTCCTTTTCCTTCTTTGCCTTTTCCGAATATGCGCAGAACAGAAATGCCTTTTATGTATTCTAATGCACTTCCCACCAACAATTCCTGAGCATTTTGCATATCTTCCGTATGCGCGCCGGCCCGCTTTTTTATCTGGCCCAGTACAAGAATTCCCGCTAAAATTCCTGTTAAAGCCAAAAACCCAATCTGCCAGCAAAATATACCCAACATTAGCGTCATGGCAAGCGCCTGTACAAAACCTCCTACCAAAAATGTTAGTGCAAGCATACAATTCCCTTCCAGATCGGAAATTGTTGTTGTCAATACTGTTTGTACGGTGCCGAGATTATTTTCTGTAAAATAGCCCATTGGTGCCCTTTTGAGCTGATTTCCAATCTCAAGACGCTTTTCCCGGAAAATCTCATATCCAGACGCACTCATTAGCACATCGCTTAGGTACTGAAACAAAAAGCGGCCCAAAACACTAAGTGCAACAATTCCAAATGCCTGTAAAATGACAGTCTCTGTTAAGTGTTCGATATTCAACATTACCAATAGCACAGCAAAAAATACAAAGGCGGCGCAGCAGGATTTCAGAGCATTGAAGATCAGTCCGGCAATTACACGGGGACGATATTTCCCAGATAACCGTAAAATCCTTTTTATAATTGAAAACATATTAAAATGTCCCTCCTTCCACTTGATCAGCTGAACTCACATAATCACTCCATAATCTTTGATAAAGTGGGCATTCTGATAAAAGCTCTTCCTGCCTGCCGCAGCCAACAATCTTTCCATTTTCCACCACAAGGATTTGATCAGCCTTCTGGATGGTCGCAAGACGATGAGCTACTACGATGAGGGTTTTTCCTTTTACAAGTTTACTGATAGCGTTTTGAATGAGATACTCATTTTCTGGATCAGCATAGGCCGTGGCCTCATCAAGAATAATTACTCTTGCATTTTTTAGAATTGCCCTTGCGATAGTAATTCGCTGACGTTCTCCGCCAGAAAGTTTTCCTCCTGCGTCTCCGGCATTTGTATCATATCCGTTTTCCAACTTTACAATAAACTCATGACAGCAGGCAGCTTTTGCAGCAGCTACCACCTCATCGTCTGTCGCATCCGGTTTTCCGAGCCGGATGTTTTCACGGATACTTTCATCGAACAGAAAATTGTCCTGTGCAACATAACTGACTTCACCCATCAACTGTGCGAAAGGAATCTCTTTAATATTCTTTCCGCCAAAAATAACTTTTCCTTTTGTGGCGTCCCAAAAACCAGCCATGAGTTTTGCAATCGTTGATTTTCCGGAACCGGAAGGGCCGACAATTGCTGAAACAGTACCTGGTTTGATTTCAAAGGATACATTCTTCAGAACTTCCGTCTCGTTATAAGCGAAAGAAACATTTTCAAAGCGATAGGCTGTTTCATCCAGTGCAACATTTTTTTCTGGACGTTTCAGTTCCGGTTTTTCAATAAAATCCCGTATTTGATCGAGGCAGGCTTTCACCATATTAAATTGTTCAGAATATTTTCCTACTCGCATAAGCGGGGCAATAAATCCAATAGGAAGGATAATGCAAGTGATAAAATCTGATAATGGTAATGTTCCAGTCATATAAAGCCATGCGCCAATCGGAAGCGTTCCCAACAATGTTGTCGGCATTACAGCCTGAATGACTGCTGACCAAAGCCAACTCTGCTTCCACCATGCCAGAGTACTGTCATGGAAGAAGTTAATTGCACCTGTAAATTTACTATAAGAAGCACTTCCTTGATTAAATGCCTTAATAACCTCTATACCATTTACATACTCAACCAGCGTACTGTTCATCGCATTTTGTGATTTCATATAAGTGGTACTTTTATTCACATAATCGTTCATCATTCCAATGTAACCCAAAAGTCCGAGGGGAATTGTAATCAATGCAGCTAATCCCATGCGCCAGTCAAGAATAAATACCAGTAGTATACAGCATAGGGGAGCCACTACATTAGAGGTTATTTCAGGCATAAAATGAGCCATCGAATCCTCTAATTTTGAAACTGTATCTGCCATCAAATTTTTGAAATTTCCGGTCGGCGTATCCAACATGATGCCCATTGGAACCCGAAGCATTTTATCTGCGATTTTGCTACGGATATTTTTCAATATTTTATATGTAGCCTTATGCGACATAAAAGAGGATTGATATGTAAGCCACAGTTTTAATATTTGCCCGCCCAAAGCGACTGCAAACAAGATACATACATTTTGAATAGTAGCTGTTTTGTTAAATAGTTCCGCGACTAATAATGACACTGTAATAAAGGGGGCCATCCCGAATAGTTCGCCCAGCGTTGCAAGAAAGGTTGAAAGATATAGTTGCTTTTTATTATTTCCTGCATAACTCAACAATTGCTGAATTGCTCCAGGTTTCGTTTTTTTCTTCATGAAAAAATCCTCCTTAAATAGGTTAGCAAAAACTAACTATTTGGCAAAAAATAAATGGCAAAAGCCACTTATTTTAGCGGAAGCCCTAATACACCATACCAGCCATAGTGCTGGAATTTTATGATGTTTTTTACATAATCCTCCGCCTTTTCATAAGGAACATCGTGCAAAATACACTCACATAGTGCAGTAATATATCCATGCGTCAAAATGTGTATTTCTATATCGTTTGGCAGACATTTCGCATATCCCGCTTCATATGCCGCCTTTACAAATAGGGCATTCTGTTTCGTATATTGAATTGTAATTTCTTCTATAAAGTTTTCGACGCGAGAACCTTTGCTGCATTTCAGCAAGAGTTGAAATTCCTCCAAATGCTCGTACATATAGTTGACATATGTCATTGCCTGAACATATGACGCTTCAACAGAATCCCTCTCAATAGCTTCTCTAATTCCAACTTTATCGTAAGGTTCTGCATTATCCAGAAAATCTAATGTATAATGGTAAACATCTTCGATTAAGGCAAAAAACAACGCTTCTTTATCCTTAAAATGTCGATATATTGCACCTGTTGTAACCTTTGCAGCGGTAACAATATCTTTAAGCTGCGTTGCCTGAAAGCCTTTTTTTAGGAATTCCACTTTCGCACATTCCATAATTCGCTCTCTTGTCAAGTCGGAACAGTAACTCAAAATATTTCCTCCCTTCTCGGATAATTACTTTATTTAAGATAATCCAATTATCAAACAAAAGTTAGGATAGCATATTTTTGTCTTGCTGTCAAGGGGACGATGCTTTTGTTATTATCATTATGTACCCAGCCGCCTGCGCGGCTGGGCTTCTTCTTTTTTGGGGCTGTTAATAGGCGGGTGTGCCATACCCGTAAATCTCATAGTATCCCACGGGGTAGCTGTTCTGACGCACAGAGTCGCCAGAGTTGCCCTCCACCGTGTAGACGCGGCCATTCTCCACCTTCTCCACAATCCCCACATGGTCGGAAGAACCGTCCTGGCCTCCATCATCCCAGTCGAAAAAGATGATGTCGCCGGGGCGCGGCTCATAGCTGTTATCCTGCCACAGCCCGCGCTCCTTAAACCACGGGACGCCTTGGGACGCACAGGCTGCAAACTTTGGAATAACACCAGCGTCGATATAGCCGCACTCATTGGCACACCAGCTCACAAAGCAGGCGCACCATTCCACACGGTTGCCAAAGCCGTACCAGCTCCAATAGGGCGCACCGCCTGTGTTCCCCACCTGAGAGAGCGCCACGGTGACGATCTCGCCGTCGCCTCCGGTAATGCCGTAAAGCACCTGGCTCCAGAGGGAATTGTTCTCATCGGCCAGAAGCTCCGCCATCTGTTCCCGCTGATCTTCGTGAAAGCTGAACTGATCGGCCATTTCCTCCGCCGTCTTGTGGCTGACGGTGATATACAGATAGGTGCGAGTGACGGTGACTTCCGTTTCTACGATGTTCCCGTTCCCATCGTCTGAGGTTTCAATGATGGTTTCCGTCTGGGTAGAGGTGCTGGATGAGATTTCATTCATCTGCCAGAAAATATCCTTTAAGAGCTGCTTTTTGGAATCGTCCATGGTGGCCACTTCCTGGGCAGCGTCCGGGTCGGTGGTGATCTTGACGGCATACACCGCAAGCACCTCTTTCCAAACCGCCCGGCTGCCGGACATCTCCAGCACGTCGTAGGTGTGGGATGTTTTGATTTCCTCCAGCTTTTCCTCGTACTCGGCGTTGATCTCCTGCACCGCAGTCTGCATGGTCTGCCCGGTGCCGGAGTCCTCCCCGGAAAAGAAAATCCCAAAGCAGGAGCCGACAATCATGCCAATGAGGCAGATCACAATAATCACCAGCACCGCAACCCAGCCGCCCGCAGCGATGGCCGCAATCAGCGCCTTCGTTGCTGCTATGATGGCCTTCACCGCCGCGATGGTGGCCTTGACCGCCACCTTTGCCGCAGTCACAGCCGCTTTTGCCGCAGCGCGGGCAGCATGGGCGGCGGCTCTGGCGGCCCTTGCTGTGGCCTGGGCTGTTTTTTGAGCCGTTTTTGCTACTTGCTGGGTAGTCTTGATACTGGCTTTGGCTGTCTTTTCCGCTGTTTTAATGGATTTGCTGGCGGTTTTCACTGTCCCTTTGGCGGTAGAGGACGCCTGCTTGATGGTCTTGCGGCTCCTGTCCACGGTTTTAATGCTTTTCTGGCCCCGATCCAGGGTCTTGACAGCCCCGCGTTCCTGCCGGATGGCTTTCACCGGCTCTGAAATACGGTCTGCGGCCTGTCTGGTCTGCCTTGCCGCCTGCTTTTCCGCTTGTTTTTTCGGCTGTTCGGCTGCGGCCCTGCGCTTCTGGATGTTCTCCTTGACCTTGGAAATGTTCTCTTTGGTGGTCTTAACCCCTTTGCGGCCCTGCTTGTCAAATTGGTGGACAGCTTCACGGGCCGTATTCTCAACCCCGGAAGAAACACGGTCGGACGCATACTCGCCGGGAGAGCCTTCCTCTGCGTACAGGCCATGCTCGGCCTTGTCCTTGGTGCGGATATATGCTTCTTTCATCCGTTCCGAAGCAACCGCAGATTTATCAATCGCCTTGATCGTCTTTTCTGCAACACTCCTTGTCTTAATGCCCTTGCCCATAGGCTTCACCTCCTTCCCAGGGCGGGCGCGCCCTTATGCGTCAAGCAGCTTTGCCACCACAACCATCCTGCCGTTTGTCCGGGAATATTCACAGGTGGAAAGGGTGATGAGCTTGTCGCCATATTCCGCAGTCACGCCCGTATCATAAAGGGCCAGCGCCTTGCACTCTGCAATATACGCCTCAAAAGCCTCGGCGTTTTCAGCCTGGACAAAGTGGTAATACTTGAACCCCTCCCCGGAGTAGGCCACCGTCTTAAAGGCGGCGATCACCTCATACTCGCCAAAGCTGTCCAGCGTGTCAAAATGGATGGTCTTGTGTTCCCGGTAGAAATCCTCGCTTTCATACCTGCACAGGTCGGAGAACATCGAGCCGTTGTTCATGTGGTGGCCGTACAGCACCAGGTTGTCGGAAATGCCAATGTCGCAGTTTTCGGCCAGATAGGGCACGCCGTAGCTGCTGTACGATTTGTCAAAGGCGTGCTTATTTCAAACAGCTCAATATGTTTGTTGTACGTCAGTTTTCCAGTAAGATTAATACGAATTTTGTATCGCTTTCTGTCGTCTGTATTGTCCTGTTACTGGTCATCGGAATCTTTTCCACCGGGTACAGTATGCAGAACATCTTGTCAACGCAGCTGCGTACGGAAATACCATATGAATATTGTGTCATAGACTATAATAATGGTGAAACGGATACGATTTTAAGCCGACTGCCCTCTGAAATTAAGGACAGCAGCCTGATTGCGGACAGCTATGAATGTATGGAAGGGATCATGGCAGAGGGAAAGGCATATTATAAGGATTACGATGTTGAGATACCAGAAACATTGTCTGCTTATGGATATGGAGATAGTCCTCTGACATTTGTAAGCCTGTCAGATTATAATGGCATGCGTAAACTACAAGGCATGGACAGCGTTGATTTATTAGAAAACAATTATAGAATTTTATATAATAAAGAAAATGTTCGTGGACTTGCAGAACAATTTCATGATAAAAGTATCAATCTTACTATTGAGGAAAATGTACTTTCTCCGGTGAATGAAGCTGAAGAATTTACCATGTCAAATAGTGACATGGGCCAAATCATATTTGTAGTCGCAGATACATGGATGAAAAATATGAATGTCGATACGATGATATGGAATGTACAGTGCGTGAGTGAAGACGCAGCAAAAGAATTTGATACATTGCTGGATAATTATCAGGAAAAGAGCAAAAGAGAATGTGCCTTTGCCTATTATGTAGGAAAGCAGCAGGCATATGAATCCTCGGTCACTACAAAGGCAATCATAGCATTTCTGGCAATTTACCTTGGTATTGTATTTATGATAGCCTGTGCAGCAATCCTTGCTATTCAGCAGCTCTCCGAAGCCACTGACAATGTAGAACGATACAAGCTCCTAAAAAAACTGGGTGTAGAACACCGGGAACTGAATCGTGCACTGTTTATACAAATTCTCAGCTATTATCTGCTTCCACTTTTACTGGCTGTGATTCATTCAGTCGTCGGCTTGACGGTGGCAAGCCGTGAAGTTATTAAGGTGTTTGGAGATATGAATGTAGCATCCACGATCCTTGTAACATCAATATTTATTGTGTTCGTATATGGAAGTTATTTCCTGTTGACATATGTGGGAAGTAAAAGCGTTATTAACAAAGGATAGCAGAGGTAACTGTTGCATTGTATCTTTTGACTTGATTGAAAGGGACAAGCTGCGTCGGTATATTGAAAATCCGTATCTTTATTCACGGGTGCAGCATACGCAAACACTTCCACAGGAACAACGTGGGCTTACTATACCAGCGGAAATGAGTTCCTTATTTCCAAAATCCAGTATTCTTTGGCAAAAAAAGGCAGATCGGTATGTAACTTTTTTGCTGAGGGAAGAAGTGACAGAGGGGTTTCCTAATAACCTGCACGAACACTTATCGCATATTCAGGAATCACACCGTACCGGTGCAATCATCAGCCGCTTTTTGCTCTGTGCTCAGGAAAACGGAAAGACATATGATTTCTATAAGACGTTTGTAGAAATCATATGAAAGAGCAACATTTATAGCAACCGTGAAAGTACTGACCGGTTATGAATGAGTTTTAAGAAGACCGAAATTCAAAGCAAGATGGAGAGTTTCGGTCTTTGAATTATTTATATAAATTTCTCCACTGCTTTGACGGTTCCCGTTTACCGCAGTCATCACATGTCTGAGGCCAGTTAATTTTCCATTCAAAATATTCATCTTGGGTAATCTCGCCGGATTTCAGTTCTTCTTTTCTAATTGTCCATTCTTTCAAAAAATCATTAAGAATCCCATAATTAAACCACATGCCAACAGGTGGATGAGCAGGCCAGCTGTCGGAATTATGATAGCGGATAGCTGTATCGTCACTGGAATTTGATTTTTCGCCTGGATAAGTTTCTAGTTGAAAAAGATTGATCATGCCCGGATTAAATTCGTCAATCCAGAACAGGATTTCCATCAGTTCAGAAGCATTCATCGTAGTTGGTTCATGCAGTGTCAGTGGATTCACATCCAAAATCTTAGCCATTTCAGTAACCAGATCTTTACGGGGAACCCGGTAGTTGGTTTCGTATTGGGCAAGGCGGTTTGCCCCTTTATCGCCCCAGCCAAGAGCAGCACCGAGTTCAGCCTGTGTCATATTCCGGAATGTCCGGATTTTTTTTATTTTATCACCAATCGTCATATCAGATTTCCTGCTTTCTATTTGATAATTCCATTTTACTATCAAAATCTCAGAATGTAAACAGAAAGATTCGCAAATAAGCGAATAAAATACTTGACATTAACATTGAAGCGAAATATAATGACAGCATAATCAATATTCGCATAAAAGCGAATAAACAAGGTGGAGATAAAAAAATCAAATTTTTTTATGAAAAATATGACCTTATCGCCTCTGCCACGTGTGATTAGTAGAAGAAGGTTTTGAATAGGAAGTCAAGATCTTTTACGCACATTGAAAATTAAATGAGCTGTATAGGTACCCTTAGGGGATGAAAGGACAACACAGAGTTCCACCGCTGTACCAGAGAGTAGTATGTGGAAATCGAAGATACTCCGGCAACGGCTGGTATGCTCGAGAAGGAGCTGCCAGCATTCAGAAAAATTCTGATAGAGGTCAACTGTAACGTTGACGCCGCCTATACGAACGGAAGCCAACACGCCGAACAGAATGGAAAATCATCGAAAAATGCAATCAAAAAGTAGAATGTACTGACAACGGGCATAACCGCTGTCTGGGAGGTGATGCAGAAGAATACGGAGGAAAGGAGGTATGTGCATCATGAGAAAAACAACAGAGTATAAGGCTGAGAACCGTCTGACGGTAGATATTGAAGGATTAATGGCAATGTTATCCTGCGGAGAAGTAACTGCAAAGAAAATTGCAGATTATGCAGAAGCAAGAGTGATTGTTGGAAGACGAGTTCTTTATAACGTGGATAAGATAAAAAAATATCTTGATGCAATGGCAGTGTAATGAAAGATGAGAAGATAAAATACAACAGCTTTCCTTCGGAATGAAAAGTAAAAAAGGGAAAAATTCCTGTAAAATAGGCAAATAAAAATTAGCATTTTGCAGGAATTTACCCTTGGAAATCATAAAATATTATGTTAATCTGTGAGCAGATATCAGACAGTATATGACTGATACCGACAGGACAAAAATCATTCCGAATAACGAAAAATGAAGTGAAAGGAATGATTGATATGGCAAGAAAAGATAATAAAGGCAGAAATTTAAAAACAGGTGAATACCAGCGCCCGGATGGACGTTATGAGTATCGCTACAAGGATGAAATTACCGGAAAACGTAATTCGGTTTATGCAGCTGATCTGGCGAGTCTGCGAGAAATGGAAAAGAGGATTAATAAGGATATGGATGATCTGCTTATTACAGATGCATCAGTCAAGAAGCTGACCGTAAATACGTTGTTTGAGCGATACATGGCAACAAAGAATATCAAGGAAAGAACGAAAAAGAATTATATCCGTATGTGGGATTACCGGATACGAAATACTTTGGGAAACATTCGTGTTGTGGATTTTAAGACATCTCACGTAAGGACATTCTTTTCCGCATTGTCAGATGAAGGACTGGCACACAGTACGATCAAAGGTCTTTATGGTTTATTGAATCCCAGTTTTGAACTGGCAGTGGAAGACGGGATTATCCGTAAGAATCCGGTAACTGGAACACTTGGAGATTATGGGGCTCCGGCAAAGGAGAAAGAAGCACTGACACTGGAACAGCAGGAAAAACTTCTGAAGTTTGTTGAACAGAGTAATGTGTATAAGCCTCATCTTCCAATGATGCAGGTTATGTTTGGGGCTTGCCTGAGAGTGAAACCATCGGCTTAACCTGGTCAGATGTGGATATGAAGAACCGGGAGATCCATGTAGGTGGACAGCTTGTGTATTATGAAGGTGATGAAGGATATTGTTTCCATGATTCAGAAACCAAAACGGATGCAGGAATCAGAGATATTCCTATGACACAGATGGTATATGACGCGTTCCGTAAACAGAGAGAGCTGAACCTGATGCTTGGTTTACAGAGTAATGTGGAGATCGGTGGACGTAGTGGATTCATCTTCAATACAAAGCATGGACGTCCGATCATGCCGGCGGGAGTGAACAGCTTTCTGAAAAATATTGTCAATGCCTATAATAAGAAAGAAACCAAACTGGCAGAAGAAGAGAAGCGAGAGCTGGAGCTGATGCCTCCTATTTCATCGCATACCCTTCGTCATACGGGATGTACCAGATTGGGTGAAAACAACGTCAATCCAAAGGTCATGCAATATGTGATGGGACATTCAGATGCACAGATTACAATGAATGTCTACAATCATATTGCAGAGAAGTCTCACGTGGAAAACGAGATGTCTAAAATGAATCTGCCGGAAACCATACCTGCTGTGGTATAAACCAGAAGTCGTTGTCGTAAAATGTGGTAAGAAAATCAGACGAATATATTTTTTCAAGAATTTGTCGTAAAAATGTGGTCAAATCAAGAAAATCGAGTGCGAAAGCAAGTGAAAAATCCCTGTGAAGCCCGTAAAATCAAGGCTTCACAAATTCTTCACAAAATAATTAGCACTCACCTCTTGACAGTGCTAATAATAAATGGTATTGTTATATTTGTAGTAGAACAACAAACTCTAAACCGACAAAGGAGGTCTTTCTATGAATATAAATAAATTTACCCAGAATTCTATTCAGGCAGTCCAGAACTGCGAAAAAATTGCGTACGATTACGGCAATCAGGAGATTGCGCAGGAGCACCTGCTTTATGCGCTGGTAACGCAGAATGACAGTTTGATATTAAAATTACTTGAAAAAATGAATATACAGGGCGCCCTCTTTATAAATCGTGTGGAGGAAGCCTTGGCTAAACGTCCGAAGGTACAGGGCGGCCAGGTTTTTGTAGGGCAGGATCTGAATAACGTCCTGATCCATGCCGAGGATGAGGCGAAGCAGATGGGCGACGAGTACGTGTCCGTGGAGCATCTCTTCCTGGCTCTGTTAAAGTATGCCAGCAGGGAACTGAAAACACTGTACAAGGAGTTCGGCATCAACCGGAACAACTTTTTACAGGCGCTGTCCACCGTGCGGGGGAACCAGAAGGTGACCAGCGACAATCCGGAGGCGACCTACGATACGTTGAATAAGTACGGCCAGGATCTGGTAGAGCGTGCCAGGGACCAGAAGCTGGATCCGGTCATCGGCCGCGACGAGGAGATCCGTAATGTAGTCCGGATACTTTCACGTAAGACGAAGAATAATCCGGTTCTCATCGGCGAGCCCGGCGTTGGTAAGACGGCTGTAGTAGAGGGGCTGGCGCAGCGTATCGTCAGGGGTGACGTACCGGAAGGACTGAAGAATAAGACCATCTTCTCTCTGGACATGGGCGCCCTGGTTGCAGGGGCAAAATACAGAGGAGAATTCGAAGAGCGTCTGAAAGCGGTTCTGGAGGAAGTGAAGAACAGCGACGGACAGATTATTCTCTTTATCGATGAGCTGCACACAATTGTAGGCGCAGGCAAAACCGACGGCGCAATGGATGCAGGCAACATGCTGAAGCCAATGCTGGCACGAGGGGAACTGCACTGTATCGGTGCCACCACTCTGGATGAATACCGCCAGTATATTGAAAAAGATGCTGCGCTGGAACGCCGTTTCCAGCCGGTTATGGTAGAAGAGCCAACGGTGGAGGATGCAATCTCCATTTTGAGGGGCTTAAAGGAACGGTATGAAGTCTTCCACGGCGTAAAGATTACAGACAGCGCCCTAGTAGCGGCTGCGATGCTGTCTAACCGCTATATCTCCGACAGGTTCCTGCCCGACAAGGCGATTGACCTGGTGGATGAAGCATGCGCGCTGATCAAGACGGAGCTCGATTCCATGCCCACAGAGCTGGACGAACTGCGCCGCCGGATCATGCAGCTGGAGATCGAGGAAGAGGCGTTGAAGAAAGAGGAGGACCGTCTGAGCAAAGAACGTCTGGAACATCTGCAGGAAGAGCTGGCCGGTTTGAACGAGGAGTATGCGGGCAAGAAGGCGCAGTGGGATAATGAGAAGGCCTCCGTAGAAAGAGTCCAGAAGATCCGCGAAGAGATCGAGCAGGTGAACAAGGATATCCAGAAGGCACAGCGGGAGTATGACCTGAACCGGGCAGCGGAACTGCAGTACGGGCGGCTGCCGCAGCTGCAGAAACAGCTGGAAGAAGAGGAAGATAAGGTCAGGGAGAAAGAGCTGTCGTTGGTACACGAGGCCGTCACTGACGAAGAGATCGCTAAGATCATTTCCAGATGGACGGGAATCCCGGTAGCCAAGCTGAATGAGAGCGAGAGAAGCAAGACGCTCCATCTGGGCGATGAGCTGCATAGGCGCGTCATCGGACAGGATGAGGGCGTGGAACTGGTGACAGAGGCAATTATCCGCTCCAAAGCGGGTATTAAGGATCCGTCAAAACCGATTGGCTCCTTCCTGTTCCTTGGGCCTACCGGAGTTGGCAAGACGGAGCTTGCCAAGGCGCTGGCGGAGAGCCTGTTTGATGATGAGAACAACATGGTGCGTATCGATATGAGCGAGTATATGGAGAAGTTTTCCGTATCCAGGCTGATCGGGGCGCCTCCGGGATATGTAGGATATGACGAGGGCGGCCAGCTGACGGAAGCTGTCAGAAGGAAACCATATTCCGTTGTCTTATTTGATGAGATTGAGAAAGCCCACCCGGATGTGTTCAATGTGCTTCTGCAGGTGCTGGACGATGGGCGTATCACGGATTCCCAGGGGCGGACCGTGGACTTTAAGAATACGATTCTGATTATGACCTCCAACCTGGGAGCCAATTATCTGCTGGAGGGAATCGGGGAAGACGGAACCATAGACGCGGCGAGCCAGGAGATGGTAATGAACGAACTGCGCGCACGGTTCAGACCGGAATTTTTGAACCGTTTGGATGAAATCATTATGTTTAAGCCATTGACGAAAAACAATATTTATGCCATCATTGACTTATTAACAGCAGATGTCAACAAGAGGCTTGCCGATAAAGAACTTTCAATCGAAGTGACAGATGAGGCCAGAAATTACATCGTTGAGGGCGGATATGACCCGATGTACGGTGCAAGGCCGCTGAAGAGATATCTGCAGAAGAATGTAGAGACACTGGCGGCAAAATTGATCCTGGCGGGAAATGTAGGAAGAGGAGATGCTATCTTAATCGATGTTGCCGGCGGAAAATTAGAAGCACGTGTGAAAGGACAGCTGGTTTCATGACACCCATCATTTTCCATATCGATGTCAATTCCGCATATCTGAGCTGGACGGCGGTAGAACAACTGAAACATGGTGCAAAGCAGGACATGAGGCTTGTGCCGGCCATTATAGGCGGTGACCAGAAGGCGCGCCGGGGTGTGGTGCTGGCCAAGTCCATTCCTGCAAAAAAATGCGGCATTCGCACGGGGGAACCTGTTGCGAATGCCTTTCGTAAGTGTCCGAATCTGGTGATGGCGCCGCCTGATCATAAGATGTACAGGGAAAAAAGTGCACGGCTGATGGAGTACCTGAAGGCATTTACAACCGAGATCGAGCAGGTCAGTGTGGATGAGTGCTATGTGGATTTTACGGGGATTGCATGGAAATATCCGTCTCCCATAGATGCGGCACTGGTGATCAAGGACGGGATAAAAGAAAAGTTCGGGTTTACCGTCAACATTGGGATTTCCTCAAATAAACTGCTTGCGAAGATGGCATCCGATTTTGAGAAGCCGGACAAGGTGCACACCCTGTTTCCCGAAGAAATCCGGATAAAAATGTGGCCGCTGCCCATCGGGGAACTTTATATGGCGGGGCGTTCCAGCGTGGAGACACTGAAAAAGCTGGAGATATACACCATTGGGGACCTGGCGCAGGCAGATCCGGAATTGATCAGCCTCCATATGAAAAGCCACGGGCGGATGCTGTGGGAGTTTGCCAATGGAATTGATGATTCCCGTGTACAGTCGGAGCAGGCGGAGGCAAAGGGGATCGGTAATTCCACAACGCTGCCGGAGAATGCCGAGACAGCGGAGGAAGCGAAGGCAGTTCTGCACGAACTGGCGCAAAGTGTGGGGAGGCGCCTTAGAAAAGCCGGCCAGAAGGCCAATATGGTCAGTATGGAGATCAAATACCATGACTTTCAGCGTATTTCCCATCAGATGCAGCTGGACAAGCCTTCCCATGAAGACGAAGTACTGTATGAGGCTGCCTGCAGGCTGTTTGACGAGACGTGGGATGGAGAACCGATCCGTCTTCTCGGAATTCGAACGGCAAAGCTTGTCGTTGCGTCCGAACCGGTGCAGCTTTCCATCTTTGATATTGAGATGCCGAAGCCTCCGGATGAAAAGCACCGAAAGCTGAATCAGGCGATGGAGGAGATACGGGCGAAATACGGAAAAGATGCGGTGGTAAAGGCGAGCCTGATGAAAAAGGGCGGCGTACAGAAAAAAGGAACACGAAAAGACGGAAACAGCGCCGGAGACGGGGAGAACGGCGGCAGGAAGAAAGATACAGGAAGTAAAATATGAAGAACAAGAACTACAACATGGAACTGATCAGAACCGTCTCATTTGTGATGGTTATTATCATACACGTTACCAATTATTTTTGCAGGGCATACACGGAAATAGGCAGGGGAGAATATCTGTTTTCCCTGCTGCTGGATACTGCGTCCAGGGTCAGTGTGCCCTGCTTTTTCATGCTCAGCGGAGCCCTGCTGCTGGGACGGTCGGAAAGTCTGCGTAAGAACGGGAAACGTCTGCTGCGTTTTTTTATCGTACTGGTATTTTGGAGCATTGTTTATTATTTCTTTAATATATATTATATGGAGACGCCTTATGATCTGCGGGATCTGCTTTATATTCCCACGGAGCCGCATCTGTGGTACCTGTATGCGATGATTCCCATTTACCTGGTGCTGCCCTTTTTCCAGATCATGTGCAGGGGGATGAATGCCAGGATGGATAAAGCGTTTTTGCTGATGGGCAGCCTCGCGGCAGTATTTATGTACTTTTCTTCACTTCTGCATGAGGAGCCGTATTATGATCTGCCGATCATCGGGGACAGGGTGTATGCGTTTTATTTTTTTCTTGGATATCTTATCCATAAATACCGGGAAAAACTAAAGGGCAGGGAACCGCTGCTCCTCGGGGTATTTCTGGGAAGTACGGCATTGAATCTGGCGCTGACCGCCTGGAAGTCGTCCGCTCAAGGGGAGCACTTTGAGCGGTTTCTGGAATATGGATGCCCGCTGGTGATCACGGCGGGAGGCGCTTTTTTTGCTTTTATGATCCTGCTTGGCGGCGGAAATATCAGGTTGAAGGAGAGGACAAAAAGGGCGGTGGATACCTGGTGCGCAAGCTCTTTTGGAATCTATCTGATCCATATACTATTTCTGGATACTTATAAAAAATATGTGGATCCGGGGCAGATCAGCGCATGGACTGCCGTGCCCGGACTGACAGCAGGCATATTGATCCTTTCCTTTGTTTGCATACACTTCATACGAAAATTGCCGTTTGGCAAGTATATTTCATAAAGAATTCACAGGAGAATTTTGCAACCGGAGGCTGTTTGTGTTATTCTATGGTAGGTAAGTTTTTTCAGTACATCGTAAAATTACGTCCGGGAAGCGGGCGTCAATTGGACAGACGATGTACCAGTCAGGAGGAGTATACATGAAACTGAATCAGTTATTAGAACGTTTAGAATACGAAGTCGTACAGGGAAGTGATGAGGCAGAGATTACCACATTCATCAATGATTCCAGAAAAGTAGAAGAGGGGTCCGCATTTGTCTGCATCAGCGGAGCCGTTGTGGACGGACACGATTTTATCGGTGAAGTGGCCGGCAAAGGGGCGGCAGCCGTGATTGTGGAACGGGAGGCGGATGCGCCGGAGGGAATGACCGTGATCCGGGTAAGGGATACCCGCTATGCGCTGGCGCTGATGTCGGCCGCTTATTTTGGTTATCCGGCGGATAAGATGAAGATTATCGGAATTACCGGAACAAAGGGGAAGACTACAACAACTTATTTGATCAAGTCCATTTTGGAAAGGGTTGGCCATAAAGTGGGGTTGATCGGAACCATAGAGGCAATTATAGGGGATGAGAAGATCCCGGCCGCGAACACGACTCCGGAATCCTATACGATCCATCAGTACTTTGCAAAAATGGTGGAAGCAGGCTGCGACTGCGTTGTGATGGAGGTGTCTTCCCAGGGCCTGATGCTGCACAGGACCGCTGGGATCGACTTTGAAATCGGAATTTTCACCAATCTGGGCAGAGACCATATTGGGCCCAATGAGCATAAGGATTTTGAGGATTATAAGAGATGCAAAGGGCTTTTGTTCCAGCAGTGCAGGCTGGGTATAGCCAACGTGGACGACGAATATTTTGCAGATGTCTTTTCTAAGGCAACGTGCAGGGTGGAGACCTTTGGGTTTTCCGAAAAAGCGGATCTGCGTGCAGAAGATACGCATCTTGTGTCCAGGCCGGGGTACCTGGGAGTCGCCTATCATGCGGCAGGACTTATGGATTTCGATGTGGAGATCGATATTCCGGGCAAGTTCAGTGTTTACAATTCACTGACTGCCATTGCCGTGTGCAGGCATTTCCAGGTGCCCGGGGAACAGATTCAAAAGGCTCTGAAGGAGGCCAATGTAAAGGGGCGCATTGAGATGATCCCGGTGTCGGATGAGTTTACGCTGATGATCGACTATGCCCACAACGCCATGAGCCTGGAAAGCCTTCTTACAACGCTGAAGGAATATGAGCCGGCGCGGCTTGTCTGCCTGTTTGGCTGCGGAGGCAACCGTTCCAGGGATCGCCGTTATGAGATGGGGGAAGTGTCCGGAAGGCTGGCGGATCTCTCCATTATCACTTCCGACAATCCGAGATTTGAGGAACCCCAGGCGATTATAGATGATATTAAAACGGGGATACAAAGGACTGACGGGAAATATGTGGAGATCTGTGACAGAAAAGAGGCAATCAAATATGCGATTGAGCATGGACAGCGCGGCGATGTGATTGTGCTGGCCGGGAAGGGCCATGAGGATTATCAGGAAATCAAAGGTGTAAAGTATCCCATGGATGAGCGTGTGCTGATCCGGGAAATTCTGGAAGAATTAAAGTAGGTGAATACATTTCATGTATGCGAATATTATCGTAGACATTACACATGAAAAACTGGATAAGATATTTCAATACAGAGTCCCCTCCCGTCTGGAAGGGGAACTTTCTGTTGGGATGGAAGTACGGGTGCCGTTTGGCCGGGGGAACCGGGAGACGAAGGGGTACGTCATCGGCCTGACAACGCGCTGTAATTATGAGGAATCCAAAGTAAAAGAGCTTCTGGATATCTCCAGGAGCGGCGTGGCAATAGAAGGAAAGCTTGTGGCACTGGCGGCTTGGATGAAGGAGCAGTACGGAGGAACTATGATCCAGTCCTTAAAGACCGTGCTGCCCATCAAGCAGAAGGAAAATGCCAGGGTGAAAAAGCGGGTCCGCCTTCTGTTGGACGAGGAGGACGGCAGGAAGAAGCTTGAGCACTATCTCGAAAAGAATCAGCGGGCAAGGGCAAGGCTGATGGCCGCCCTTCTGGATGACCATGTGCTGGACTATGAACTGGTGTCCCGGAAACTGAATATCACCCTTGCTGTTGTACGGGCGTTGGAGGAACAGGGAGTTCTTGCACTGGAGACAGAGCAGGTATACCGCAATCCGGTGAAAGGGAAAAGAGAAGCGTGCAGCATCACTTTTACCGAAGAACAGCGGCATGCGGTGGATGTATTCTGGAAAGACTATGAACAGGAGAATTACGGCACATACCTGCTATATGGGGTGACAGGCAGCGGAAAGACGGAAGTGTATATCGAAATGATACGCAGGGCGGCGGCCCGCGGGAAACAGGCCATCGTGCTGATCCCGGAGATTGCGCTGACCTATCAGACGGTGATGCGGTTTTACCGGAGTTTTGGAGACCGGGTGTCGATCATGAATTCCAGACTCTCGGCGGGAGAGCGCTATGACCAGATGATGCGGGCAAAAGAAGGCGGCATCGATGTGATGATCGGTCCCCGCTCCGCACTATTTACCCCGTTTCCAAACCTGGGGCTGATCGTGATAGACGAAGAGCATGAGACTACGTATAAAAGCGAGCAGGTGCCCCGGTATCATGCGAGGGAGACTGCGATAGAGAGGGCGGCAATGGAGGGAGCCAGTGTGGTCCTGGGATCGGCAACCCCGTCCCTGGAGGCGATGTACCGTGCAAAATGCGGGGAGTTCTGCCTGCTGGAGATGCCGAACCGATCCGGGATGCAGGATATGGCGGAGGTCTCCACCGTGGATCTGCGGGAAGAGATCAAAGAGGGCAACCGGTCGATTCTGAGCAGAAAACTGCAGGATATGATCGCGGATCGCCTGGAGAAGAGAGAGCAGATCATGCTGTTTTTGAACCGCCGGGGATATGCAGGATTTGTCTCGTGCAGGGAATGCGGACATGTAATCAAATGCCCTCACTGCGATGTGTCTCTTTCGTCCCACCGCAACGGGAAGCTGGTTTGCCACTATTGTGGGTACGAGGAACGCAAAGCGCCTGTCTGCCCTGAATGCGGCTCCCGCCATATCGGGGAATTCCGGGCAGGGACACAGCAGATCGAGGAGCTGGTGAAAACCCAGTTTCCGGAGGCGAGAGTGCTGCGGATGGATATGGATACTACGCGGCAGAAGGACGGGCATGAAAAGATTCTGGCGGCATTTGCCAATGAAGAGGCCGATATTCTTGTGGGAACCCAGATGATCGTAAAGGGGCATGATTTTCCGAATGTGACGCTGGTCGGTGTGCTGGCTGCGGATATGTCCCTGTATGCGGATGATTACCGGGCGGGGGAGAGGACCTTCCAGCTTCTGACCCAGGCTGTGGGAAGGGCTGGCCGCGGAAAGAAAAAAGGCGAGGCCGTGATTCAGACCTACAGCCCGGAACACTATGGAATTGTGACAGCGGCGGCACAGGATTACGAGGCGTTTTATGCGGAGGAGATCCGCTACCGGGAGCTGATGGGATATCCGCCCGCGGAGAACCTGCTGGCAGTGCTGGTGAGCTGTGGGGATGAACCTCTTCTGGAAAAGGGATGCGGATATCTCAAGGAGTATGCGCTGCGCATTAAAAAAGGCGGGAGCATGGAGATCATCGGTCCGGCGAGCCCGGGGATTGGAAAAATCAACGATGTGTATCGTAAAGTGCTCTATCTCAAATCAGAAAGATATGATACACTGGTAAAGATGAAAAACTATCTGGAACAATACATTGAGGTGAATCCGGGATTTCAGAAGATGAGGATCCAGTTCGATTTTAATCCGATGAATGTATTTTGAGTTTTAGAGGTTCAAAGAATAGAGAAAAGAAAAAAGAAGAAGAATAGAAACAGGGAGGATATTATGGCAATCAGAGATGTAAGAGTGATTGGGGATGAAATTTTAACAAAGAAATGCAAAGAAGTAACAAAAATGACTCTGCGTACAAAAATGCTTATCGGAGATATGTTTGATACGATGTATGAAAAGAATGGAGTGGGACTTGCTGCCTCCCAGGTTGGAGTTCTTAAGAATATTGTAACCATCGATGTAGGGGAAGGCCCGATCGTGTTGATCAATCCGGAGATACTGGAGACTTCCGGCGAGCAGACCGGTGAAGAGGGATGCCTGAGTGTTCCCGGAAAATGGGGGATTGTGACCAGGCCGGATTATGTGAAAGTACGGGCTTTGAATGAAGATATGGAAGAGTTTGAGATGGAGGGCGAGGGCCTTCTGGCGAGGGCTTTCTGCCATGAAATCGCGCATTTGTCAGGGGAATTGTATGTAGATAAAGTAGAAGACGGACTTCATGATGTGACATATGAGGAGGAAGAAGAGTAAGATGAGAGTGATATTTATGGGGACTCCTGATTTTGCTGTTGGTACTCTGGAGTCGCTTGTCCAGGCAGGACATGATGTCTGCCTGGCTGTGACCCAGCCTGACAAGCCAAGGGGCAGAGGCAAAGAAATGCAGTTTACGCCGGTAAAAGAAGCGGCAGAAAAGCATGGGATACCGGTATATCAGCCGGCAAAGGTCCGGCAGCCGGAATGTGTGGCAGCGCTGCGGGGATACAAGGCGGATGTCATTGTGGTTGTGGCTTTTGGACAGATCCTTCCGAAGGAGATACTGGACATGACTCCGTACGGCTGTATTAATGTTCATGCGTCGCTGCTCCCGAAATACAGAGGTGCGGCGCCGATCCAGTGGTCCATTCTCTGCGGGGAAGAGGTGACGGGCGTCACGACGATGCAGATGGATGAAGGGCTGGATACGGGGGACATGATCCTGAAAACAGAGGTGCCGATTACGGAGGAGGAAACAGGGGAAAGCCTGCACGACAAACTGGCTGCGGCCGGTGCAGCGCTCTGCGTGGAGACACTGGAGGCGCTGGAGGACGGTACCGCAGTTTTCAAGCATCAGGGTGAGAGTCCGACTCCTTATGCAAAGATGCTGGATAAGAAGATGGGAAATATTGACTGGGGCCAGCCGGCCGTCCGGATCGAGAGACTGGTACGGGGGCTGAATTCCTGGCCAAGCGCCTATACGCACTGGGGAGAAAAAGTGCTGAAGATCTGGAAGGCGAAAGCGGAACCGCAGAAAGAGAAGGGCGGCGCTGCTTCACCCGGAACAGTTTTGGAAGTGGGAAAAGACTCTTTCACAGTGCAGACGGGCGGGGGAATTCTGCGGATCAGCGAGCTGCAGATTCCTGGTAAAAAACGAATGGAGGCAAGTGCATTTCTGAGGGGTTATACACTGGAAACCGGCACCGTATTTAACTGCGGTTCAGAATGACCGAACCCATTTTGGCGGATGCCGCATTCGAATTGGAGGGAGTAACATGTATTTTTTTGGCTATGATCCAACTTATATATTAGTGATTATCGGGGCTGTCATCTGTATTCTGGCATCCAGCCGGGTGAACCGGGTATTCAATAAATATGCCCAGGTACGCAGTCATTCAGGGATGACAGGAAGAGAAGCGGCGGAGAAAATCTTAAGGGCAAATGGAATAAACGATGTGACCGTGCAGCATGTATCGGGGAACCTGACAGACCATTATGACCCGCGCAATAAGGTGCTGAGACTGTCGGATGCGACGTATCAGTCGGCTTCGGTAGCCGCCATAGGCGTAGCCGCACATGAATGCGGCCATGCGGTACAGCATAACGTTGGTTATGCACCGCTGAAGATTCGGGGAGCGCTGGTGCCGGTCGCTAATTTCGGCTCCATGGCGGCGTGGCCGCTGATTATCATCGGCCTGTTTATCAGCGGCCAGACATCGCTGATTCTGATCAATCTGGGGATTCTGCTGTTCTCTGCGGCAGTACTGTTTCAGCTTGTCACGCTGCCCGTAGAGTTTAATGCATCCAGAAGAGCGGTGAAGGTTCTGGAGAATACCGGAATGCTTTATCCGGAAGAAGTAAGCGCGACAAAAGAAGTGCTGGGGGCAGCGGCCCTGACGTATGTAGCCAGCGCCGCATCCATGATCCTGCAGCTTCTCAGGCTGCTTTTGATCAGTGGGCGCAGGCGTGACTAACAGGTTACTGTTTACAGGCTTGCCTTTAAACAATAACCACTGACAGGAGGAAATGAGATGGCAAAGCCGTTGAGTGACAGAGAGATTGTGCTGGGTCTTTTGATGGATATTACGGAGCATGATGTGTACAGCCATATTGCTCTGGGAAATGTGCTGAGTAAATATCAGTATCTGGATAAGCAGGAACGTGCATTTATAACGAGGGTGACGGAGGGGACTCTGGAGCACCTGATCGAACTGGACTATATTCTCAACCAGTTCTCAAAAGTAGAGGTGAAAAAGATGAAGCCGGTTATCCGCAATATACTGCGGAGTGCAGTATACCAGCTGAAATACATGGACAGTGTTCCGGATTCTGCTGTGTGCAATGAAGCGGTTAAGCTGGCGGTGAAAAAGGGCTTTGCTCCGCTTAAGGGCTTTGTAAACGGAGTGCTTCGCAGTGCTGCACGTGGGATCGACGCGGTCGAATATCCGAGCGGCCCCGTGGAAGCTCTGTCTATACGGTACTCTATGCCGGAGTGGATCCTAAAGAAGTGGCTGGAGGAATATGACAGGGAGACTGTGGAGATGATGCTTGCAGATTTCCAGAAGGAGAAGCCGTTGACAATCCGCTGTAATACCAGCCGGTGTCAGCCGGCGGAACTGGAGGCCAGGCTGGAAAAAGAAGGGGTGCAGGCAGTGGGCCATCCGTACCTGTCTTATGCCTGCCGCATTACCGGATATGACTATCTGGGCGATCTGGAAAGTTTCCGGGAGGGACTGTTTGCGGTACAGGATGTCAGCTCCATGCTGGTCGGTGAGATTGCAGATCCAAAGCCGGGCGATTATATTATAGATGTTTGTGCCGCTCCGGGCGGCAAGTCCATTCATCTTGCGGACCGTCTGGCAGGAACCGGGCATGTGGAGGCACGGGATCTGACGGAATATAAGACAGCACTGATCCGGGAGAACATAGACAGGATGGGGATGGAGAATATCTCTGCGGTGCAGATGGATGCTTCTGTGCAGGACGCCTCATCTGTGTCTAAGGCTGATATTGTGATCGCGGATCTGCCCTGCTCCGGTCTTGGCGTGCTGGGGAAAAAGACGGATTTAAAATACAGGGTTACTGAAAAACAGCTGGAGGAACTGGTGCGGCTCCAACGCAGTATACTGGACGTAGTGTGCAGCTATGTAAAGCCGGGAGGGGTACTCATTTACAGCACATGTACGATTAACCGGACGGAAAACCAGGAGAATGTAAAATGGTTTTTGGCGGATCATCCGGATTTTGCCCCGGAGCAGATGAAAGAGAGCCTCTGCGCGGAACTTCAGAGCGCTGTGGGGGAGGACGGCTGTCTGCAGCTTCTGCCGGGAGTGCACGACAGCGATGGATTTTTTATTGCCAGATTGAGAAAGAAAGGTTCAGCGTAAATAATGAAGAAGGATATCCGTGCATATACATACGAAGAATTGCAGGAGGAAATGACTGCTCTTGGGGAAAAGAAGTTTCGGGCAAAGCAGTTGTATGAATGGCTCCATGTCAAGCTGGCCGGCAGTTTTGACGAGATGACGAACCTCTCGAGAGAACTCCGGGAAAGGTTGAATGAAACATATATGATTCTTCCTGTTGAGTTGCTCGAACGCCAGGAATCGAGTCTGGATGGGACGAACAAATTTCTTTTTATGCTTCATGACCAAAATGTGGTGGAAAGCGTATTCATGAGATACAAGCACGGGAACTCTGTCTGTATCTCTTCCCAGGTGGGATGCCGTATGGGCTGCAGGTTCTGTGCTTCTACGATCGGTGGTTTGGTAAGAAATCTTTCGGCATCGGAGATGCTGGGGCAGGTCTACGCGATACAGAGAATCACCGGGGAGAGGGTGTCCAATGTGGTCATCATGGGCACCGGTGAACCGCTGGACAATTATGAAAATTTTCTTCGGTTTATCAGGCTTCTGACCGATGAACACGGACTCCATATCAGCCAGAGGAATGTGACGGTTTCCACATGCGGGATTGTACCCAAGATGCGGGAGCTTGCAGAAGAAGATCTGCAGATCACGCTGGCTCTTTCCCTGCATGGAACGACACAGGAGAAGAGAAAAGAACTTATGCCGGTTGCAAACAAATATGGATTGCAGGATGTACTGCATGCATGCGATGAATATTTTGAAAAAACAGGCAGAAGGATTACCTTTGAGTACAGCCTGGTGCACGGCGTGAACGATACGGATGAAGATGCTGCAGAACTGGTCCGGATCTTAAAGCCGAGAAACTGCCATCTGAATCTGATCCCAGTGAACCCGGTCAAGGAACGCTCATTTGTGAGGCCAAGCAGGAAAAATGCCCTGAATTTCAAAAATAAACTTGAAAAAAGTGGAATAAATGTTACTATAAGAAGGGAAATGGGTGCAGATATCGATGGCGCCTGCGGGCAGCTCAGACGACGTTATGTGCAGACAAACAAAGAATAAAGGAGATATGCTATGAAGACATTTTCCATTACCGACGTTGGTATGGTACGACAAGTGAATCAAGATTATGTCTATACGACAGATAATCCGTTAGGACCTCTCCCCAACCTGTTTGTAGTTGCCGACGGCATGGGCGGACACCAGGCCGGCGATTATGCTTCAAAATATACGGTGGAAGTTCTGCAGAGAGAGCTGAAGCAGAGCGACCAGGAAGACATTGAAAAGGCGCTTGTCTCCGCGATTAAGACCGCGAACCGGGAGATCATAAAAAAGGCCTCCCAGGACTCCCATCTGAAGGGGATGGGAACCACGGTGGTCGTTGCAACGATCGTGAATCAGATGATGTATTTTGCGAATGTGGGGGACAGCAGGCTTTATCTGATCAATCAGGGTATTATTCAGCTGACCAAAGACCACTCACTGGTCGAGGAGATGGTACGTCTCGGCGGTATCAAGCCGGAGGAGGCGAAGCACCATCCGGATAAGAATATCATTACAAGGGCCATTGGGGCCAAGGACAGCGTAGAGGTAGACTTTTATGAGCACCGTCTGAAAAAGGGAGACATCATTTTGATGTGTACAGACGGACTCAGCAATATGGTGGAAGATGAAGAATTGTTCCACATCGTACAGGGGGGCAGAGACATTGTGGAATCGGCAGAGTCTCTGGTAGAAACAGCAAAAGAAAACGGCGGTACGGACAATATAGGGATTGTTCTGGTAGATCCGTTTGCGGATGAGGTGAGTATATGTTAAAAGAAGGAGTATTTTTAGGGAAACGTTATGAAATATTGAGCCGTATTGGTTCAGGTGGAATGGCGGATGTTTATAAGGGGAAAGACCATAAGCTGAATCGCTATGTGGCAATTAAGGTTTTAAAGAGTGATTTTCGCACAGATGAGATTTTTATCCAGAAGTTTTTAAGCGAGGCGCAGGCGGCAGCAGGCCTGATGCATCCCAATGTGGTAAATGTCTACGATGTGGGGCAGGACCGCGGCCTGTACTACATGGTCATGGAACTGGTCGAGGGAATCACATTAAAGGAATATATTGAAAAAAAGGGAAGACTCACTGCAAAAGAGACGATCAGCATTTCTATACAAATGGTGACAGGTATTCAGGCTGCCCATAATCAGCATATTGTCCATCGGGATATCAAACCTCAGAACATCATTATTTCCAAAGAAGGAAAAGTTAAAGTGACGGATTTTGGGATTGCGCGGGCCACTACGGCTACCAATACCATAAGTACCAATGTTATGGGATCCGTACATTACACCTCGCCTGAGCAGGCAAGAGGCGGTATTGTAGATGAAAAAAGCGATATTTATTCGGCCGGCATCACCATGTATGAGATGATCACCGGCCATGTGCCGTTTGACGGGGATTCCACCGTATCCGTTGCGATTAAGCATCTGCAGGAGGAGATCGTATCGCCTGCGGAGGAAGTGCCGGATATTCCGTACAGCCTGGAATGTATTATCATGAAGTGTACGCAGAAGAATCCGGAACGTAGATATCTGAACTGCCAGGCGCTGATTCTGGACCTGAAGCGGTCTCTTGTCAGCCCGGAAGGGAATTTCGTCAATATGTCTCCTTACGCATCCGGATCAGACACTACGGTTGTGATGTCCACGGAGGAGATGGAACGGATACAGGACCGTGATTACGGCGAGGACGATGATTATGATGACGACTATGACGGTTATGATGATGACGATTACGACGATGATGATTACGATTATGATAGTGATGAGTATGACAGCGATGATGAGGAGGACTATAGGAGGGACAGCAGGAAGAAGAATGATGTAGATCCGAATACGCGGAAGATCATGAAGATATTGATGATCGTGGCGGCGGTCATTATCGCGTTTATCCTGCTTTTTATGATCGGAAAGGCGGCTGGGCTCTTTAAGGGCGGTACGGGTCTCAAGACGACGCAGACGGAGAGCAAGGTGACGGTGCCCGATCTGGTTGGTATGACGGAAGAGGAGGCGAAGGAAGCCCTCTCCAAAAAGAATCTGGGCTATCACGTATCCGGGCGGGAGACATCCGATAAGTACGATAGTGGTGTGATTATCCGGCAGGAGACAGATGCCAAGACAAAAGTAGATAAGAATACACAGATTAATGTGGTGGTCAGCAGCGGCAAAGAAGAAAAGACCGTTATGGTTCCGAATGTTGTAGGAATGAGTGAAGACGAGGCACAGAGGATGCTGGACGACGCCAAACTGGTGGTGGATTCCACAGCGGTTTATGATAGCAGTGTAGAGGAAGGGAAGGTTATATCTACGGATCCGGCTTCCGGTGTCGAAGTAAAAGAAGGTACCAAGGTTACAATGACTGTCAGCATGGGCGCTGAGAAGGCGACGGTTCCGAATCTGGTTGACCTAAGCCAGGAAGATGCAGAGGCGGCACTGGCTGCTGTGGGGCTTGTGGGAAGTGCTTCTGAGGAGTATAGTGATAAGTATGACGCGGGAATTGTCATGTCGCAGAAGACGAAGGCTGATAAGAAAGTGGATGCGGGGACAACGGTTGAGTATGTTGTCAGTAAAGGGCCGAAGGTGGAGATGGTGACGGTTCCAAACTTAAGTAAAATGAATAAAGATCAAGCGATGCAGGCTTTACATGAAGCTGGTCTTGAAGGTAATGCTACTGAAGATTATAGCTTTGTAACCGAAGGTTTAGTTGCATCTCAATCGGTATCTCCGGGTAGTCTGCTTGAAAAGGGAGAGACGGTAGATTTTGTAATCAGCCTAGGGCAAAGTCAGCCGGATGATCCTGAGAATCCAAATAACGGTAACGGAAATGGAACTGGGGACGGAACAAGCGGCAGTGATCAAGAAGGTTATTAGTTTATGCAGGGAAAGATAATAAAGGGAATTGCCGGATTCTACTACGTACACGTAGTAGAATCCGGTATTTATGAGTGTAAAGCAAAAGGTGTATTCAGAAAAGAAAAGGTAAAGCCTCTGGTAGGGGATGACGTCGAGATCGAGATTTTAGACGAGGAGGAGAAGACCGGCAATATTGTCCGGATTCTGCCCAGAAGGAACGAATTGATCCGCCCTGCTGTGGCGAATGTTGATCAGGCGCTGGTCGTGTTTGCGGTGACAGAGCCAAAGCCTCATTTTAACCTGCTGGACAGGTTCCTTGTCATGATGGAAAGCAAGGAGATTCCGGTAGTGCTTTGTTTTAATAAGAAGGACATAGCCTCACAGCCGGAACTCAAAGAACTGCAGGAGATCTACAGCGCCTGCGGATACCGGGTCATATTCACCAGTGCTTTAAACGAGGAGAATATCGGGACTGTAAAGGAAGTGCTTCTGGGTAAGACGACCGTGATTGCGGGACCATCCGGGGTAGGAAAGTCCTCTCTGATTAATCTGCTCCAAACGGAGATCCGGATGGAGACGGGCAGTATCAGCAAAAAGATTGCAAGAGGAAAGCACACGACCAGACATTCCGAATTAATTACGATAGACGGGAATTCCTATATCATGGATACGCCTGGTTTCAGTTCCCTGTATGTCAATGATTTTGAAAAAGGGGAGCTCAAGTACTATATCAGAGAGTTTGCCCCCTATGAAGGAAAGTGCCGGTTTAACGGATGCGACCACGTGCACGAGCCGGGTTGTGCCGTAAAAGCGGCCGTGGAACATGGAGAGATTCATACCGTCCGGTATGAGGACTATCTGGAAATGTATCAGGAGTTACAGGAGAAGAAGAGGTATTAGCTTATGAAAAATATTTTGGCGCCATCTATTTTGTCAGCAGATTTTAAGGTTTTAGGAGAACAGATACGGATTACATCGGACAATGGTGCAAAGTACCTGCATTTCGATGTTATGGACGGCATGTTCGTTCCCAGTATTTCTTTTGGGATGCCCGTCCTGAAATCAATCCAGGGGGTAAGCCCCCAGGTGATGGATGTGCATCTGATGGTAACAGATCCAGGGCGTTATGTGGATGCTTTCCAGGAGGCGGGAGCAGATATTCTGACAGTTCATCTGGAAGCATGCGAGGATGTGCAGGCTGTGCTGGATAAGATCCACGCATGCGGTATGAAGGCCGGGGTAACGATTAAGCCGGCTACACCAGTGGAGGCGCTTGTGCCGTTTCTGGATCAGGCGGATATGTTTTTGATTATGAGTGTGGAGCCTGGTTTTGGCGGACAGGCATTTATTCCGGAATCATTGGACAAGATCAGAAGCCTGCGTTCTATGCTGAAAGAACGTGGACTGAATACAGACATCGAAGTCGACGGCGGGATTTGCCAAAGCAATGTGAAAGAAGTCCTGGATGCAGGCGCGAATGTAATCGTGGCAGGTTCCGCGGTATTTAAAGGAACAATTGCGGATAATGCGACAGGACTGATGGAGATTTTAAAAGAAAATGAGTAAACGAACAGTAATTGTCAGCGGCGGACTATTGGAGGATGAATTCGCCGTTGATATCTTAAAGGACGAAGAGACTGAGTTTATTATTGGTGTGGACAGGGGACTCCTCTTCCTTTACGAGCATAACATCCTCCCCGACTATATTGTAGGAGATTTCGACAGTGCACCCGTAGAGGTCATTGCGTACTATAAAGAAGAGACAAAGGTTCCGATCCGGGAATTTAATCCTGTGAAGGATGCGTCGGATACAGAGATTGCACTGCGTCTGTGTCTGGATCTGCACAGGCAGAATATTCTGATATTGGGGGCAACCGGCACTAGGCTGGACCATGTGTGGGCGAATGTGCAGACGCTGAAGGTGGCCCTGGATGCGGGGGCTGATGCCAGGATCGTGGACAGGCATAACCAGATACGGCTTCTGAAAGAGGAACTGGTTCTGAAAAAGGAAGAGGCATATGGTCCGTATTTCTCCGTATTTCCCTTGGGCGGTGAAGTGGAGGACTTTAATATAACCGGAGCCAAGTATCCTCTGAGCCATCATATACTGACGCCTTTTGACAGTCTGTGTGTCAGCAATGAAATAGAGGGGGATGAGGTGATAATCTCGTTTCCTTACGGGACGGTTGTCTTGATGGAGACACGGGACTGATGCTGTATGGGTGTGAAGTGAACAGGTATATGTAGAGGTCATGTCTTTACTCATAAAGAAGTCTGTGGCAGGCCGCAGAATAAAGATTAAGATACAGAGAGGATTTAACTTATGAAATTAGGAATTGTTGGATTACCGAATGTTGGGAAAAGCACATTGTTTAACTCATTGACAAAGGCAGGGGCGGAGTCTGCGAATTACCCGTTCTGCACGATTGATCCGAATGTGGGCGTCGTAACAGTGCCGGACAAGCGTCTTGACGTGCTGGGAGAAATGTACCACACAAAAAAGATCGTTCCCGCGGCCATCGAATTTGTAGATATAGCGGGCCTTGTAAAGGGAGCATCCAAGGGGGAAGGCCTGGGAAATCAGTTTCTCGCAAACATTCGCGAGGTTGATGCGATTGTGCATGTGGTGAGATGTTTTGAGGACGGCAACATCGTACATGTGGATGGCAGCATTGATCCGCTGCGTGATATAGAGACGATCAATCTGGAACTGATTTTCTCCGATCTCGAGATCCTGGAGAGAAGAATTGCAAAAACCACAAAGGTTGCAAGAAATGATAAAGCAGCGGCAAAAGAACTCGGCCTTCTGGAGCGGATAAAAGAGCACCTGGAAGAGAATAAAATGGCAAAAAGCTTCAGTACAGACGATGAAGACGAGCAGGGCTGGCTGGAGAGCTATAACCTGCTGACCCGCAAGCCGGTTATCTTTGCGGCAAATGTAACCGAGGACGATCTGGAAGATGACGGAGCCTCCAACGCTGGCGTGCAGGCAGTGCGTGAGTACGCAGAGCGCGAAGAGTGCGAGGTATTCGTGGTCTGTGCCCAGATTGAGCAGGAAATAGCAGAGCTGGATGACGAAGAGAAAAAAATGTTTTTAGAAGATTTAGGATTAGAAGAGTCAGGACTGGAAAAACTGATAAAAGCCAGTTACCATCTTTTGGGCCTGATCAGCTATCTGACGGCCGGTGAGCCGGAGGTCCGTGCATGGACAATCAAGCGCGGCACAAAAGCACCGCAGGCTGCCGGAAAGATCCACACCGATTTTGAGCGCGGATTTATCCGTGCAGAAATCGTAAGCTATGACGACCTGATGGCTTGTGGGACACATGCTGCGGCCAAGGAGAAAGGGCTTGTCAGACTGGAAGGAAAAGAATACGTAGTACAGGACGGAGACATTATTTTGTTTCGGTTTAATGTATAGGGGTCAGACCCCTCTGAACAATCCTACAGGAAGGGAGCATAGGACATGCATTATAATATAAATTTCCCGCATTTGGGAATTCATCTGGAACACGTAGGGAAATCGATTACTGTTTTCGGATTTGAGATTGCTTTTTACGGGATTATCATCGGATGTGCGATTTTAATTGGTTTTTTGATTGCCACATCTGAGGCGAAGCGGACGAGGCAGAATCCGGAGGATTATCTGGATATGGGTATCATCGGCGTTGTCTGCGGCATTGCAGGCGCAAGGCTGTACTATGTTGTATTCTCCTGGGATATGTATAAGGATAATCTTCTCAATATCCTGAACCTCCGTGAAGGCGGGCTGGGGATCTATGGCGGCGTGATTGCGGCGGTGATTACGGTAATTATCTGCGCGAAGGTCAAACGTCTGAACGCGCCCCAGATATTTGATACGGTGGCATTAGCGATTCTGAACGGACAGATGCTTGGACGCTGGGGGAATTTTTTTAACCGGGAGGCGTTTGGAGAATATACAGACAGCCTTTTCGCCATGCAGCTGCCTCTGGACGCGGTGCGGAATAGTGATGTGACGGAGACGATGAGGGCCAATATGCAGGTGGTGGATGGTGTCAGCTATATCCAGGTACATCCCACATTTCTGTATGAGTCGGTCTGGTGCCTGATCTTATTTATTCTGTTGTTTCTTTATAGAAAGCATAAGAAGTACGAAGGGGAATTGTTCCTGCTGTATTTGTTTGGATATGGGCTGGGAAGAGTGTGGATTGAAGGCCTAAGGACAGACCAGCTGTTAATTCCAGGGATTGGGTTCCCGGTTTCACAGCTGCTGGCCGGGCTGATTGTTGTTGTAACCGGCGGTCTTCTGATTTATCTATGGCGGAATCATAAGCGGATGCCTTTTCTGAGGAGCGGGAGGAAATATGAACCGCTGCCGGATAAGCCTGTGGGGAAGAAACGGCCGAAGGCAAAGGACAGGCTGTTTAAATAGGAGTCGCAAAATAAATGAATAGCCGCCAGCCTCCTAAGGGCACATATGCCGTTGCGAATTGCGGACACAGTCCTAAGAAATTCTAAGAAGGAGCCAGCCACGAAAGTGGGGCACGGGATGGCACATCACGAGAAATCCGATGATTTCCCGCGCTGAGCCATCCGCATTTATGATTCGGAATCATAAATGCTCCCCACTTTCGCGGCTGGCTCCTTCTAAGAATTTCTAATGTCTGCTTTAGCAATTCGCAACGGCATATGTGCCCTTAGGAGGCTGACGGCTATCCATATATTTCCCTGCGTAAAAAATTATTACGGGACGAAAGTGTTATGCTATAATTATAAAAAAAACCGGAGGCGGTCATGAAAAAGAAAAGTATCTGGATAAGCGCAGTTATTATCATTTGTCTTTTATTCTGGCTGGTTGTGAATTGCTTTGATTATGGCGCAGAGAAAAGGAAAAAGAGTGTTCAGGTAGCCGTATCGTTCAGCGATACAAAAAATGCAAGGACAACTGCTATATGGCAGGATGTTTTGGAGAATCTGGAAAGGCAGGGCTTTACAGTCGCGTGGAGAGATGCAGAAGCCGATATAGACAAGCAGAAACATGATATACAGGAATTATTAGAATATGAACCGGAATACCTGGCAGTTATGCCTGTGAAAACGATAGGACTCGAAGAAAGCCTGCGCCAGGCAGATCAGGAAAAAGCAAAGATTATCATGCTGGACAGGCTGGCCGACAACTTAGAAGACGTCTCTGTCCTGGCAGAGATCAGAACCGATGCACTGTGGGAAGGGGAAGCCTGTGCGGATCTTCTGGCACGGTTTTTCGACGGCAGAGAAGGAAAGATTCTGGAAGTACGCGGAGAAAATGGTTCGTCCATTAACAGGATGCATAATATCGGATTCAGAAACCAGTTAAGCAAGTACGGCAATCTGGAAATCACGGCAAGCACGGAGGGGAATGGGGACCGGGGAACCGCCAGGAATAATGTCATCAATTTTCTTTTAAACCATCCGGATTCCATCGGCGCTATCTTTGCCAACACGGATGAAGAAGGTATTGGAGCGGTTTATGCCCTGGAAGAGCTGGGGCTTCGGGAACAGATTACGGTAGTCTCTGTGAATGGGATCAAAGATGTGAAAACAGCGATACAGGCAGGTGGATATTATGGCTGTGTCGAGGCATCTCCATATTTGGGGAGAGAACTGGCGGAACTGATCGATAAAGACATGCAGGGGATACAGACTCAGAGCAGCATGGCGGCAAGGGGAGATGTATTTACTGTAAGTAATCTGGATGAAATGCAGGGGTATTAGAAAATGAAGAGAAAATCAATCCGGGACAAGCTGCTGAAGAACTTTGCGCTTTTTTCCCTGATACCGGTCGTACTTTTTTGTATCGTAATGCTGCTTTACATATCTGCAAATGTGCAGGAAAAAAGAAAGGATGAGATAACCACTAATCTGGGGAATCAGGCGGCCCAGCTGGATAAGCTTCTCCAGCAGGCGTATCAGATCGGTCAGACGATAGCGGGGGATGAGGTGGTTAACCGGGAATTGTCGCGGGATTTTTCGGACGCGCAGGAACTTCATGAGAGTGAAATAAAGCTGAACAGTTTATTGCTGGGGACATCCGGGTATTTTGATGAGGCCATCAAGATCTACATTGTTGGGGAAAACGGCGGCGTATATAAGGACAGCCCATACTCACTCCAGGAAAAAGATTATAAATCCCAGGACTGGTATAAGCTGATAAAAGAGATAAAGGAACCAAATTGGTTTGAACTGCACAGCGAATCCTTTTTTGTCAGTACGAATGAAACGGAATTTGTCTCTCTGGCAATCCCGGTAACGGCAGAGAAAACAGGCCGTATGCTGGGCAGTGTGATGGTAGAAGTGGCGGTATCGGATATTCTGCGCAACAGTAAGTATCAGGAGGAACGGGGAGAATTATACTTGTTTTATCCGGACACGCAGATCAGTATCAGGGACGGGCAGGTGAAGCTCTATGACGATGACAGAGTTACGCTGATCTGTGAAAATGGCATAGCAGGCCATGAGGAAGTGGTGGAAGCAATGCCAGAAGTTCTGGAGGCATCCAGGTTTCTGACATATTGGAAAAAAGATTTCCCGGAAAAAGATTTTGGGACCATATCGAAGTTTATTACGGCCTATCAGCAGCTCCACACGAATGACTGGATTATCGCCTATTACATGCCTCAGGCAGCATACTACAGTCTATTGATCACCGTGCTGGCGGTGTCGGTTATCGTAACGATCCTCCTGATTGTGATAAGCGGGTACATATCTTACCGGGTAGCTGGCAGCATTACCAGGCCGATTCTGTCCCTTAAGAAGTCCGTGGAAAAGGTGCAGGAAGGGAATTTTGAAATAGCGGTTACATGCGAATCAGAGGACGAGATCGGGGAGCTGGGGAGCCAGTTTAATGTCATGGTTGTGGAAATACGGAACCTCATGGAGCGCATTCAGAAGGAACACGAGCGGCAGCGCCACTATGAACTGCTTCTGCTCCAGGCACAGATCAATCCCCATTTCTTATATAACACGCTGGATTCCCTTATGTGGCTGATCCGCATGAACGAACAGAAGGATGCAGAGAACATGCTGGAGGCCCTGACCCGTTTCTTTAAAACAGGGTTAAACAATGGGAGAGAAGAAGTGTCCTTAAAGTATGAAATTTCGAATGTAGAAAGCTATCTGACGATTCAGCTTATGAGATATAAGAAGAAGCTTTCATTTTCCATATATCTGGAAGATGATATCAGAAATTTTGTCCTCCCGAAGCTGATTCTCCAGCCCCTGGTAGAAAACTCGATTTACCATGGAATCAAGGGAAAAGAGGACGGAGGAAAGATCCGGATTGACTGCAGGAGAGAAAATGGGAGGATCGTTCTTATGGTGGAAGACAGCGGGCTCGGAATGCCAAAGGAACGCTGCCGGAAAATCCAGAGACAGCTCTCGGAAGGGGTTGTGGAGGAATCTGAGAGCTACGGGCTTACCAATGTGAACGAGCGGCTGAAGCTTTTCTACGGAGCTGCGTGCAGGATGAAGGTTGAGAGCGAAGAAGGGGCAGGGACGAGAGTTCTGATCGAGATAAGAGAGGAGCGTATGCATGTATAGATTGGTGATAGCAGACGATGATGAAATACAGCTGAAAGGAATGTGCTGTGCGTTTCCATGGGAAGAGCTGGGGATTGAGGTGGCAGCCGGGGTCGAGGATGGGGATCAGGCGCTGGAAGCTGCGATTGAAAAGCAGGCGGATATCCTTCTGACAGATATTAAGATGTCAAATATGGACGGGCTGCGCCTGACGGAACAGATCAAAAAGCAGTGTCCGGAGATCCAGGTGGTCATCATGAGTGCTTATGATGATTTTCAATTTGCACAGAAGGCGCTGCGGCTGGGGGTGGACGATTATCTCCTGAAGCCGATTGACCTGAGCCAGCTCCGGGAGACGATGCGACAGATTGTATATCAGAAAAATGAAAAGAAACGGGCGGAGACTCTGAGAAAACACAGCAGCGGGCTGGAAGAGATCGTGCTTGAGGATGAAAAGATCCTCGAGGAGACCTTTTTTCAAAACGTGCTGAATCAGAAATACACAAGAGAAGTGTGCCGTAAACTGGAGAAGCCTTTTCAGAAACAGGAGAGTCAAAAGTGGCTTGTCATGGAGGCCATGTTTGACGATGATGAGAAGGAGGCGGAAATAAACCAGATCGTGAAGAGCGTCTGCCGGATACGCGGATACCAGTATATCTGTAGTTTTGGCCACAGGCTGATCTGCTGCTGGGGCAGCGGGGAAAGGATAGAAGCGGATGCTGGCAGCTTCAAAGAAGAATGCAGAAAAAGGATACGGGAGAGAAATATGCCAGCCACAATATCATTTATCATGGGGCCGGCGGTATCGGAGTTATACTACCTGGGTCTGTCGTACGAAAAAGTCCGCCAGATATGCAGCTACCAGTTCAGCGAGGAAAAGGGCAAGGATTTGACGGAGAAAGATCTGGATAAATATTTTGACCAGCATCATACCGTAAATAAAAGTCTTGTGGAATATCTGGCAAAATTAGTTCTGATGGGAAATACGGAGATGATCCATGAGTATGTGGAAAGGCTGAAAAATAACCTGAGGTATACGGGAAGTGATTCTTTGCTGATGCTGTCCTTTTCTCTGAGTTCCATTTTAGGGGAGCTGGGGAAAACCCGGCAGCTCACTGAAACTGGTGAAGCCGGTCTGGATGAAGTATACCGTCATGTGATCAAACAAAAAACGCTGGACGATGCAATGGAGCTTCTGGAAACGGAACTGCTAAAGATGGCTGATCATTTCAAGGCCGGAGATGCCATATCCAACGATCAGATGATCAAGAAGGCATGTGAGTATATAGAAGAGCATTTTGCCGAGCCGGGCCTCCGGATTGGTGAAGTTGCGGGGCATACGGGATTAAGTCCCAATTATTTCAGTTCGGTCTTTACGGAAGTGACAGGGGAAAGTTTTACAGATTATCTGATCGGCAGAAGGATGAAAGAGGCCCAGCTGCTCCTGACGAACTCCGATTATAAGATCCAGGAGATTGGCTATATGTCGGGATATGATAACCCTGCTTATTTTAGTGCGGCTTTTAAGAAATATACAGGTGTCAGTGTTTCACAATATAAAAAAATGATTAAAGGAATCGGGGGCGGAGAGAGCGTATAGCATCCGCCTTCTTTTTTATATAATAGGACAGCGCTCGGCACTTTCCTATTATATAAAACCCTCCGGAGGATGCACAAGCCGTGATAAGATATATAGCCGTAAAGCGTCATCGCGTCGCCAAAGTGCGCAAGCCCCTCATGAGTGAGGAGGGGAAGTTGAAGTGGGCTTGCCCACTTTGTTATTTTAATCCGAATTCTGATAAAAATGAAAGAGAGTATGATATCTAAAGTTTTTCGTATGATATTGGATTATCAGATTGGACAATGAAAATTATAATAGAACTATCTTAAATAGAACTGTTTAAATAGGAAGGAGAAAGTTTATGAAAAAGAAAGTTTTAAGTATTCTGGTAGCAGCTGTAATGGTGATGTCCCTTGGGGCATGCAGCCTGGTGAAGACTTCGGACGATTCAGCAGGAGGTTCTTCCGACACGAAAAAGAAAGAGGACGGAACCCTGAAGGTAGGGTATACCGTACAAAGCATGGAGAATGCGTATTTTGTTTCCATTGTGGAGGGGATGAAGGCAGCGGCCAAAGAAAAAGGCATTGAGCTGGTAGTTGCAGATGCTGCCGCGGATGCGTCCAAGCATATCAGTCAGATTGAAGACTTTGTATCCCAGGGAGTGGATGCCATCATCATCAGTCCAGTGGATCAGGAAGCGCCGGCAGATGCGGTAAAGAAGGCACAGGAAGCAGGAATACCGGTTATCAGCCTTGACCAGGAAGTAAAGGGTTCGGATGCATTTTTCGGTATCGATGAAGAAGAATACGGACGGCTTGGCGGAGAGCTTGCAGGGCAATGGCTGAACGAAAAAGAAAGCGACGGCACAATCGAGGATATTGCAAATGATAAGGGCGAGATCGAGGTCGTGGTTGTCCGCTATGACCAGATACCGTCAGTCATCAAACGTGCAGACGGCTTAAAACAGGGGCTGGAAGACACCTATACCGGCGACAAGAAGATCAACTATGTCTACGAGCAGAATGCCGCGGATGCCGATACAGGTTATAACCTGTCCGAAACAGCCCTCACGTCCAATCCAGGAGTCTCAATGTTCATCTGCATCAACGATTCCTCCGCGCTGGGCGTATACGAATCCTGCCTCACACATAAAGAGCACACACCGGACAATACTTGTATCATCGGTCTGGATGCACTGCCGGAAGCGCTCAAGCTGATCTCCCAGGATACAATGTATCAGGGAACCGTAGACATCAAGCCCGCCGAAAAAGGCGCGGAAGTATTGGATTTAGTCCAGGATGTACTGGAAAACGGACCGAAATCAGAACAGATCGTCTATGAAATGAGCCAGGTAACAAAAGAGAACATTGGAGATTATGATATTGAATAGGCGCTGAAAATCAAGTGTATATTTTAAGAAAATTCTGAAAATGGAGGGCAAAGGGGTCTGACCCCTATGAATGATGGAGCAGAAAATACTTGAGTTAAGACATATTACGAAGCTTTATCCCGGTGTGGTGGCCCTTGATGACGTCTCCCTGGGGTTTTCCCGGGGAGAGGTGCATGCGATTGTCGGTGAAAATGGAGCAGGCAAATCTACTTTTATTAAAGTGATTACCGGAGCTATTGCACCGACGCAGGGGACTCTCATATTTGAAGGAAAACAAATCGAGGACAATACGCCGCAGAAATCGATGGCGCTGGGGATCACGGCGATCTATCAGGAGCTTAATCTTCTGAAACACTTGTCTGTGGCAGAAAATATTTATTATAACCGGTACCGGAAAAAAAGAGGGCTTATTGATTTTCGTGGGATGGAAGAGGATGCGGCAAAGGTTTTAGACAGACTTGGCGTGAAAATAGATCCTAAAATGCTGGTGAAAGACCTGTCGGTCGGTTATCAGCAGCTTGTGGAAATCGCAAAGTCACTTTCACAGGATGTGAAGGTTATGATTATGGATGAGCCGTCCGCTGCTCTGACAAACAGTGAACTACAGTATTTGTTTGAGATTGTAAAAACCTTGAAGCAGGAAGGCATGGCAATCCTGTACATTTCTCACCGTATGGAAGAAATATTTCAATTGTGTGATAAAGTGTCTGTTTTCCGTGACGGGCATTACATAAAAACAATGGATGTAAAAGACACCACACAGGAAGAACTGATACGGCTGATGGTAAACCGGGAGTTAAATGATACGTTTCCGGAATTTATTCCGGATAGAGGCGAAAAAGTTCTGGAGGTACAAAACGTATGTACCGAGCTCTTAAAAGATGTATCTTTTGAGGCCTACCGCGGTGAAAGGCTCGGATTTGCAGGACTGGTCGGCGCCGGGCGTACAGAGACGGCAAGGGCGGTATACGGGGCGGATAAGATGCAGAAGGGAGAGATCCGGATCAAGGGGCGTCCCGTAAATATCCAGTCTCCGGAGGATGCCATAAAACATGGGATTGCACTGATTCCCGAGGACAGGAAGCAGCAGGGGCTGTTTTTGAACATGTCTGTTAAGGATAATATTAGTTTTGTATACGCGCCCCGGATTACAAATGTTCTTGGATTGATTAACCGAAATAAAGAAGAGGAAGCCTGCCGGCAGCAGATTGAGAAGCTGACCGTAAAAACTCCGACTATGCGGCAGCTTGTCAAGAACTTAAGCGGCGGAAACCAGCAGAAAGTTATTCTGGGAAAATGGCTCCTCATGAACTGTGATATCATCATCTTTGATGAGCCTACACGGGGGATTGATGTGGGAGCGAAACAGGAAATATACGAACTGATCAATGAACTGGCGAGACAGGGGAAAGCCGTGATCCTAATCTCCTCAGAGCTCCCGGAGCTGATGGGGATGTCTGACCGTGTTATCGTCATGGCAGAAGGGCGGATATCGGGCGAACTGAAAAAAGAGCAGATTCATCAGGAAAAAATATTAGAATTGGCGTCTAAGGCACAGGAGGTTATGTCATGAAGGAAAAGATGAATGCAAACAAAAAGAAAATAGAGTGGAATAATATGGGTATTATTATTGCATTAGCGGTAATGGTCATATTCTTTTCCTTTTCCACAACTTCATTTCTGACACCGAATAACCTGGCAAATATTGCCCGTCAGATTTCCATAGTTGGAATCTGCGCCGTTGGTATGACATGTGTGATTCTGACCGGCGGCATCGACCTCTCAATCGGATCATTGATCGGAGTTGTCGTCGTGACATGCGCTGCCTTAATGAGTAATGGCGTCAATCCCGTTCTCGTTGTATTCATAGGATTTGCCATTGGCATTGTGATAGGTATCATTAATGCAACCTGCATTACCTGTCTGAAAATACCGCCAATTATCACAACTCTCGGCATGATGATAAGCCTCAGGGGAGCCACCTATCTGATATCAGGTGGAATGCCTATCTATGGAATCCCCGAAGGATTCAAGATACTGGGGCAGGGGAGTATCGGACTGGTTCCAATCTCCATGATCATCATGGTGCTGGTATTTATCTTTGGATATATTATGCTGGGAAAAACGGTTTTTGGCAGGAGGATTTATGGCATAGGAGGCAACGAGGAGACAACCAGGCTGTCGGGAGTGAATGTTAAAAAGGAAATATATAAAATCTACACTATGGTAGGATTTCTGGGCGCTCTGGCTTCACTCATACTGATGTCAAGGGTGAACAGCGGGCAGCCGAGTGCAGGAGACGGTTACGAAATGGACATAATTACGGCCGTAGTCCTGGGCGGGGTAAGTGTCAGCGGCGGAGAAGGGAAACTGTCAAAGGTAATCGTGGGAGTTGTATTCATGGGAGTCCTTGCGAACGGCATGATGATGCTCAATATCAACGAATACTGGCAGCGGGTTGTGAAAGGAATCGTGCTGATTGTGGCGGTCGCCGTGGATATCCGGTCAAGGGAAAAGAAGGCAAAGCTAAAAACAGCGTAATGCAGAGGGAGACTTTTATGGAAAATACAAACTTAAATACCCAGGCGGCATCCTGTAAGGCTTGCCCTGCGGGCGGATCCGCAGTTAACTGCAGAACAATGTATGACCTGGGCCTGGAAACAAAACCAGATTTTTTAGAATGTATGAAACGGATATACGCGTGGTATGACGGAGAAGTTCTGGACCGTGTGCCCATACGGTTTTCGGCCCACAATGAAGAGTATGACACTGCAGATTCAGCGGACAGCTGGGGCAGTCTGAAAGAACGGTGGTTTGATACAGAATATCAGGTATCGGCCTTTGAAAAAAATTTAGATGCAAACCAATGGCTGGGGGAAACGTTCCCCATCTATTTTCCAAATCTGGGTCCCAACTTTTTCGCTGCGGTGCTGGCAGACTGCGAACTGGAATTCGGGGAAGTGACTTCCTGGTGCGAACCGCAGATATTCAGTGAGGAGGATCTGGAGAAAATATGTTTTCATCCCGGCAGCAGCTATTACCAGAAAATGCTGGAGATGATGGACTATGCTCTAGAGCGGTGTGAAGGGCGTTTTATGGTCGGCTATACGGATATGCACCCGAGCCTGGACTGTGCAGCAGCCCTGCGCGGGACGCAGGAGCTGTGTATGGATATGTACGACGACATAGAATTTGTAAAAAAACTGGTACAAAAATGTTTTGACCCCTTTTTCCCGATGATGGAAGTATTCCATGACAAGCTAAAACAAAAGAGGCAGCTTTCTGTCTCGTGGATGGATATCCCCTCCTATGGGACGATGCATATACCAAGCTGCGATATGGGGGCGATGATCTCCCAGGAATTCTTCAATGAGATCTCTCTGCCATATATAAAGAAAGAAAGCGAACACTTCGATCATAACATCTTTCACCTGGACGGAAAAGGCGTCGCAAACCATATTGACGAAATACTAAAAATCGATCAGATACAGGCCATCCAGTGGGTGCAGGGCGTAGGAGCGGATAAACCAATCATGCAGTGGGTGCCGTTCATCAAAAAGATACAGGCAGCGGGTAAAAGCATCGTTGTAGATCTCGAGCCGCAGGAACTGGAACCTTTTATAGATGCAGTATCCCCAAAGGGAATCTATCTGTGCATGAACGAAAAAAATCCAGAGGCACAAAAACAAATCATAGCGCGGTTGCTGAAGTGGGGGTAGTAGTGTGTGTGTGTGGGTGGGTGACTTGGGGGACGCCTGGGGAAAGGAGGAGACGGGGCGCGGCACAGGAGGCATATGTGGTTTTACTGGGCGGTCTATTTGCTAACTGCCACTAAAGGGGAAACAGCCGGATTTTATGGAACCGAAGGGATTCACCGCGTTTTCTGATGAAAACGCGGCTCAGCCCTTCTTGAAATTTGTTTTGGAAAACAAATTTCATCCATAAAATCCGGCTGTTTCCCCTTAAGTGGCAGTAACGCGCATTCTATGCCCAGTAAAACCACATATGCCTCCTGTGCCGCGCCCCGTCTCCTCCTTTCCCCAGGCTGGTTCTTCCAGACAGCAGGAAAGACCAGACCCCCTCGTGGAGACTACTGAGCGTGGCGGCGTATGAATCCGTTTGGGGGAACGTACAACTAATGGGGAGTGAAGGAGAGCTTTCTGGAATATAGACTTTAGCAAAAGAAAAAACATATTAATAGTTAAATTATAATGCAAAACGCCAGCACAAATCCGCAGTTCCTTTACAATCCCCTCTGGGATTTGCTCTTAACTGCCGATTGGATGCAACAGCGAATGACAAGGCGGGGACGGTGGGCGGCGGGGGCATGTACCTTCATTTTACTTCCGCTTTCTTCTACAGCTTCTTCGCGAAGTGTCAGGACATTTCACCAGCAGACATGCCCCCGCCGCCCACCGTCCCCGCCTTGTCATTCGCGTCCCCCATTCAAAATCAAGAAAAACGCCCAACCCGTTGTACTCAAAAATAAACAAAAAATGGGGTACCCTGACTAGACTTTTGCCGATTTAGGCGATATAATGGAAGCACATGTGAAAAAATAAACTTTTACAATGTAATTTTAAGGAGGAACAAGAAATGGCAAGAAAAATGAAGACCATGGATGGTAACCAGGCAGCAGCTCACGTGTCATATGCATATACGGAAGTTGCAGCAATATACCCAATCACACCATCATCTGTTATGCCAGAACATATCGATGAATGGGCTACCGAGGGCAGAGAGAACATTTTTGGACAAACTGTTCAGGTAACAGAGATGCAGTCTGAAGCGGGTGCGGCCGGAGCTGTACATGGATCATTAGCAGCGGGAGCTTTGACAACCACATTTACAGCATCTCAGGGATTGCTTTTGATGATCCCTAACTTATATAAAGTAGCCGGAGAACAATTACCAGGAGTATTCAACGTATCAGCACGTGCAATTGCAAGCCATGCACTGTCCATTTTCGGTGACCACTCTGACGTTTATGCCTGTCGCCAGACAGGAGCAGCTATGCTCTGTGAAGGCAGTGTACAGGAGGTAATGGACCTGACAGCAGTTGCACACTGTGCAGCACTTGAAGGAAAGATTCCATTTATCAATTTCTTTGACGGATTCAGAACATCCCACGAGATCCAGAAGATCGAAGCATGGGATTATGAAGACTTGAAAGATATGGTAAACATGGACGCCATCGACGCATTCCGTGCACACGCACTGAATCCGAACCACCCATGCCATAGAGGTTCCGCTCAGAATCCTGATATCTTCTTCCAGGCAAGAGAAGCATGCAATCCTTATTATGATGCTCTTCCGGGAATCGTTCAGAATTACATGGACAAGGTGAATGCCAAGATTGGTACAGATTATAAATTGTTTAACTACTATGGAGCAGAAGACGCAGAGCGCGTGATCGTAGCGATGGGTTCTGCATGTGACACAATCGAGGAGACGATTGATTACCTGCTTGCTGCAGGCGAGAAAGTCGGCGTTGTCAAAGTACGCCTTTACAGACCATTCTGCGCAGAGGCTCTGATCAATGCGATTCCTGAGACTGTTAAGACAATTTCTGTACTTGACAGAACAAAAGAGCCGGGAGCGCTTGGTGAGCCATTATACCTGGACGTTGTAGCTGCACTCAAAGGCTCCAAGTTTGATGCAGTTCCGGTATTCTCAGGACGTTACGGCTTAGGATCCAAAGACACAACACCAGCTCAGATCGTAGCTGTATTTAATAACACAGAGAAACAGAAATTCACAATCGGTATCGAAGATGATGTGACAAATCTGTCTCTGGATGCAGGCGCTCCGCTTGTAACGACTCCGGAAGGAACAATCAACTGTAAGTTCTGGGGACTTGGAGCAGACGGTACTGTCGGCGCTAACAAGAACTCCATCAAGATCATTGGTGACAACACAGACATGTACGCACAGGCTTACTTTGACTATGACTCTAAGAAGTCCGGCGGCGTTACGATGTCCCACTTACGTTTTGGTAAGAAACCGATCAAGTCAACATACCTGATCAGACAGGCTAACTTTGTAGCATGCCACAACCCATCTTATATTGACAAATATAACATGGTTCAGGAGCTGGTTGACGGAGGAACATTCCTTCTGAACTGCCCGTGGGATGCCGAAGGACTTGACAAACACTTACCGGGACAGGTAAAAGCGTTTATCGCAAACCACGGCATCAAGTTCTACACAATCGATGGTATCAAGATTGGTAAGGAGATCGGACTTGGCGGACGTATCAATACAGTTCTTCAGTCAGCATTCTTCAAACTCGCAGCGATCATTCCGGAAGAGGAAGCAATTGACCTGATGAAGAAAGCAGCTAAGGCTACTTACGGAAGAAAAGGTGACAAGATCGTACAGATGAACTACGATGCAATCGATGCAGGCGCTAAGCAGGTTGTAGAAGTTACAGTTCCGGAGAGCTGGAAAGATGCAGCTGACGAAGGCCTGACAACTCCGCATGTAAATGAAAAAGGCAAGAGAGAAATCGTTGATTTCGTTAAGAATATCCAGGCAAAAGTAAATGCACAGGAAGGAAATTCACTACCGGTATCCGCATTTAAGGATTATGTAGATGGTTCTACACCGTCAGGTACTTCCGCATACGAGAAACGCGGTATCGCAGTAGATATTCCGATGTGGAAACCAGAGAACTGTATCCAGTGTAACCGCTGTGCATATGTCTGCCCGCACGCAGTTATCCGTCCGGTTGCCCTGACAGAAGAAGAGGCAGCGAAAGTTCCGGAAGGATTCCAGACAATCGATATGGTTGGTATGCCAAACATGAAGTTTGCTATCACAGTATCTGCATATGACTGTACAGGATGTGGATCATGTGCGAATGTCTGCCCGGGCAAGAAGGGTGAAAAAGCTCTTGTTATGGAAAACATGGAAGCAAATGCAGGCGTACAGGAATACTTCGACTTTGGCAGAGAGATCCCTGTAAAACCGGAAGTTGTAACTAAGTTCAAAGAGACAACCGTTAAGGGAAGCCAGTTCAAACAGCCGCTGCTCGAATTCTCTGGAGCATGTGCAGGATGTGGTGAGACACCTTACGCGAAATTAATCACACAGTTATTCGGTGAGAGAATGTACATTGCAAATGCAACAGGATGTTCCTCTATCTGGGGCAACTCTTCACCGTCCACACCATACACAGTAACACCAGAGGGCAAAGGACCGGCATGGTGCAACTCTCTGTTCGAAGATAACGCAGAGTTTGGATATGGTATGCTGCTCGCTCAGAATACAATCAGAGAGAGAATGAAAGGCCACGTTGAGAAACTTGCTGAGAATGCAGGAAACGAAGACGTTAAGGCTGCAGCTCAGGATTACCTGGATACATTTGCAAGCGGCGCTACAAACGGAACAGCTACAGACAAGCTGGTTGCAGCTCTGGAAGCATGTGGCTGTGATTCCGAAGATAAGGCAGAACTGCTGAAGCACAAGGATTTCCTTGCTAAGAAATCCCAGTGGATCTTTGGTGGTGACGGATGGGCTTATGATATTGGATTCGGCGGCGTTGACCATGTACTGGCAAGTGGACAGGACATCAACATCATGGTATTTGATACAGAAGTTTACTCCAACACTGGCGGACAGTCATCCAAGGCTACCAAGACAGGTGCAACTGCACAGTTTGCAGCAGGCGGAAAAGAAACAAAGAAAAAAGACCTTGCCGGAATCGCTATGAGCTATGGTTATGTATATGTAGCGCAGATCGCTATGGGTGCTGATTACAACCAGACAGTAAAAGCAATTGCAGAGGCAGAGGCATATCCGGGACCATCACTCATCATCGCTTACGCTCCATGTATCAACCATGGTATTAAGAAAGGTATGAGCAAAGCTCAGACCGAGGAGCAGCTGGCAGTAGAATGTGGTTACTGGAACAACTTCAGATTCAATCCGGCAGCTGAGGGTGCGAAGTTCACACTGGACAGCAAAGAGCCAAAACAGGATGAATACCAGGCATTCCTTGACGGGGAAGTTCGTTACAATGCCCTGAAGAGAGCAAATCCAGAAAAAGCTGAAAAACTCTTTGCAAAGAATGAGAAAGAAGCTATGGAAAGATATGCTTACCTGAAGAAACTGGTTACTCTTTACGGAGAGGAATAAAAAGGCCGGTCTTCCCGCGGGAAGCGGCAGGTAATAAAAGGGGCGGTACACTTATTACAGTGTACCGCCTTTTAGATATAGCCGGCTATATGCATGGCCGGATAATGTCCTACGAGACGAGCTTGATTGTGAGGAGTCTGTATGAACGAAAATATATTTGTTGCACTGCTGATCGTCGGTATTCTTGTTATATTCTTCCTTATCTCTTTCTTTGACCAGAAAAGAAGGCTGCGGAAAATGAAACGGAGAATGCTTTACTATTACGGACGAGACAGAGAAATTGAATATTCGGACGAAATTCTTTCTGTGATCGGAGCCTATACTGAGGCAAAAGATACCATGGTGGACGACATCACATGGAATGACCTGGATTTGGATTCCGTATTTATGAAGATGAACCATACATGGTCTTTTGCAGGGGAGGACTACCTGTATTATCTGATGCATATCCCGGCTGAGGGGCCGGTAACCTGCGGGGAACAGGAGGAAATGATCAGTTACTATCAAACCCATGAAAAAGAGCGTCTGCAGATGCAGATGGAATTTGCAGCAATCGGTAAGAATCATTCGTCTTCCGCCTACCATTATATTATGAACAGCATCCATCTAAGTAAAAATGTTCCGATCCAGCACTATGGGGCGCTGCTGCTTCTGATCGTGTCAGTCATATGTGTAATCGCTGCCCCAGCTACAGGAATTGGACTTTTGATTCTCTGTATGGGCGTGAATATCGCGTTGTATATGTCTCAGAGGAGAAAACTGGAAGCATCCATACAGGCGCTTCACCTCTTTTTGAAGCTGGAGGGAAGTGCGGGGAGAATCCTGAAAAGAAAGCTTGTCTGCAGTGAGGAATACCGGAAGCGGCTGGAACAGGATTATAAAAAGCTGAAAAAACAGATTGGCAATGTATCATTTATTAAATCAGGAAACGCAGACAGCCAGTCATTGACGGAAATCGTGTTGGATTATATCCGGATGATTTCTCATGTAGACTGTATTCAGTTCTACAAGTGTATGAAAAGGCTGGAAAAATCTATAGATGTGGTGGAAGATATCATCAGTACTATGGGCTTTCTGGAGAGTCTCATATCCATAGGTTCTCTGCGGGAGTCGCTGCCGTATTACTGTATTCCTGAATTTACGGAAGAACCTGTGCTTGAAATTGTGGATGCCTATCATCCGGAATTATCCGAACCGGTGCCGAACTCCGTGAAAGCAGAGCGCGGAATACTGATTACCGGATCCAATGCCTCGGGAAAGTCCACATTTCTGAAAACGATTGCCTTAAATGTTATACTGGCGCAGTCCATCCATACCTGTTCCGCCAGACAATATAAGGGTGCATGGTTCCGTGTATTTTCCTCCATGGCCCTGCGGGACAATCTGTATAATGGTGAGAGCTATTATATAGCAGAGATCCGTGCATTGAAAAGGATCTTTGACTGGGAGGGAAATGAGACAGTTCTCTGTTTTGTAGATGAAGTACTCAGGGGAACCAATACAGTGGAAAGAATTGCGGCTTCCACACAGGTACTGAAGAAGTTCAGCGAGCGGGGAATTCTCTGTTTTGCCGCAACTCATGACATTGAGCTGACTTACCTGCTGGAAGAACGGTACGGGAATTATCATTTCTAGGAACAGGTTCTTGAGGAGGAGGTAGTCTTTGACTATCTGCTCTATGAAGGAAGGTCCAATTCCAGAAATGCAATCCGGCTGCTGGAAATTCTCGGATATGATCCGGACATCACAGCCGGTGCAGAAAAGATGGTGGAAGGATTCCTGGCGACAGGAAAATGGACGCCGGCAGCCGGTTAATCAAACCAGTTTTTGATCTTAAACAGCCAGATCTCGACTAGTACAATCAGAAGACTGATGACACAGACCAGAATATAGCCATAAGGAGAATCCAGCTCCGGCATATTGACAAAATTCATACCGTACCATCCCGCAATCAGAGTCAGCGGCATGAATATAGTTGTGACAATCGTCAGGAACTTCATAATCTGGTTCTGGTGCATATCCACCTGAGTCTGATGCATCTCCCTCAGCTGCATGGAATACTCCTTGAGCATCTGGACATTGGAATACAGCCGCCCTGCCCGGTCAGCAAAAAGACCGAACAGGAGGCTGTTTTTTTCGTCCTCGGCACAGAAACCATCCGACGCGAAAGTCTCTCCCATATCCTGCAGCTGTTCATAGTAACTCCCTAAGACTGCGAGTTTTCTACGAATCTGAAAGATCTGACGGTTAAAAGAAGCATCATTTTTATCTAGAAGCTGTTCCTCAAGTGATGTCAAGTTTTCCTCAAAATGCTGGAGGAAGAAGACATCGTCCTTAATCAGATATTCCAAAAAAGCTGCAAAAAAGCGAAGAACAGAGGTGGGATGAGATAAAGGGATTTCCTTCATCTGTTCCAAAACAGAGGTGGAGAATCCCTGGTCATCAATAAAGACCAACTCTGTTCTTTCTATAAAAAAGGCAAAAGCGGACCGTTCTCCTGTCAGGGCTTCCCTGGACGGACATGAAAAGGAACCGGATATGAAATCCCCCATCATATCTGCCTTACAGTACTGAATGTTGGCAATCCCCTGCTTCATCATTCTGTAATGACCAGTTTCATGAAAAAGTTCTTCATATTCACTTGAGGTAAGAACAGTAACCAGGCCGGCCCCTTCCGGCAGGGCATCTCCCTCCTGGACCGAAGTTAATTTGTTGTATAAAATATATCTTACCATAGCTGGAATCTTCCTTTCTATACAGAGTGCGGATTCTCTTGCATAAAAACAAAGACATCCGAGTGGGTGAACAGTTACTGAGGAATCCATTTGGGCGTATACAGCAACGTTGAATAACCCCATCGAAAAGTCTGTTTTGGCCTGCTCGACATGTTTATCTAATTCTGATAGAATGAAAAAGGTAAACAGTAATTAGTTTTCCTCTTCCCTATCTGTGAATTCAACAACGTCGCAGATATCACAATTCAATATTTTACAGATATCCTGCAGCGTGTTCAAAGTGATGCTCTTATTTTTTCTGAGGGAGTCCAGTGTCCCGTTTGAAAAATGATATTCATTAATTAGTTTATATTGTGTGAGTCCCTTCTTTTTCAAGGTCTCCCACAATGGAGCGTAACTTATGATAATACTCACTCCCTTCATTCCGTTAAACTAATTATAGGAAAGATCGTAAAATTTCACATTGCCGGTAATCCGGCTATACTAAACGGTTCAGAGGGTAAGTGTTTATTAAATTGGTGTTATATGGGCGAGCCTGTAACAAACTGCGGAATAATGTATTTCTAAAAAAAACACATAAAGACCTGAAAAAATTTCCAACCTTTTAATAGTATATATGATAAACTAATAAAAAATAAAAACAATTACCGGCTTTAAGTTCCTGGCGCTATGTACAAGAGGGTGCAGGTGTCAGGCCAAGAGGGAACAAGGTGAGAATCCTTGACAGTCGTGCTACTGTATGCGTGTAGGTTTTTCAGAACCATTGTACACTGGGTGTATGAGAAGGGAAAAGCCGCGATTGCGTAAGTCAGGATACCTGCTTAGAGCTGCTGCCAGTTATTACACGCAATGATAAATGGAGTGGGAAATTGTCTTAGTTATGGTACAGTTTTTGCTGTAAGGGCAATTTTCTATTTGCATGTAATCAAACTGCGGCGGTGTAGGTAATCTGTTAATAGCAATCCATTTCGTATTGGATAAAGACAGAGGACGCAGCAAAAAACTGCGTCCCTTTATATTCAAATGGTTCAGTCTTTAAGTTTAGGAAAAGGGGAGAAACGTATGGCAGGGGTGGTATCTCTCTGGAAAGCATATGAGAAAGATACTCTGGATAAGGTGCAGGGGAAAAACAATGGAAACATAAAAGAATTGGTGGCAGACAGCCACTATAGAAAGATCGGCGAAAGGGCATTTAAAAACAATACAAAGCTCCGCCGTGTTATTCTGCCTGAAAATGTTGTGGAAATAGGGGCACAGAGTTTTTACAATACGATGCTGCGGGAAGTTGAGCTGAAAGGTACAATCTTAATCCGTAAGGAAGCATTTTATAACTGTACAAAGCTGAAGCAGGTAAAGCTTCCTAAAACTACTAACTTTATTGGAAACAGAGCGTTTGCGCAGTGCAAAAGTCTGGAGAGGATGGAGATTGATGTAGGCAGCATATGCAGAGAAGTGAAGGCGGAGGCTTTTTCCGGGTGTGTTAATCTAAAACACATTGCCCTTCCGGCAACGCTCGAAAAGATAGAGCGGCGGGCATTTTATAAATGTACGGCCCTGGAGCAGATTGTTTTGCCGGATAGATTAAGGGAGATCGGCGCAGAGGCTTTTTATCAGAACGCATTGACATCCTTGGAACTGCCGGAGGGACTAATAAAAATTGGGGACAGTGCATTTTTAAAATGCAACAGCCTGCAATATGCAAAGATTCCCTCAACTGTAAAAGTAATCGAAAAGTGGGCGTTTCATGGCTGCAACAGGCTGAAAGTGCTTGAGATTGGTCATGATCCCGAAGAGATCGGGCCATGGGTCATCAACCGCAGTGCAAAGATACGATGTAAAAAGGGCGGGGCAGTGGAAAAGTACTGCCGTGATTCAGGGTTTGAAACAGAATATATCTAGGTAAAAAAAGAATTCAGGGGAACAGTCTGAATCGGGAGTGGAATATTATGGTATATGCAAGTCATCTTCTTAAGGATGAAGAGATGAGACAGGTAGTAGAAGCGACTGATGTTGGGATCGAGAGTATTGAGTTCTCCATTTCTGAAAATCTGGACTGCCTGAATGAAAAGATCGTTGAATACATAGAACGGTTAGAATACATAGGTACCAGGAACCTGACACTGCATGGGCCATTTCTGGATTTGAATCCAATGGCATATGACTCCATGGTAAGGGCAGTGACAAAAGCCCGGTTTACGCAGACATATGAGGCTGCGAAGAGACTGGGGGCCAAAAAGATAATTTTCCATACGGGCTTTCTTCCCGGTGTGTATTATCTGACAGACTGGGCAAAACGAATGGCTGAGTTCTGGAATGAATTTATGGAAGGAAAAAGCGGTGTCCAGATTCTTATGGAGAATGTGTATGATAAGGAAATATCGCCGATGATTGAAGTGGAACAGAAGGTTGAATCCCCGGATTTTAAACTGTGCCTGGATATTGGCCATGCACATTGCTATTCGCCCAGATCTTTGAGTGACTGGATTCAGACGTTTGGAGAGCACGCGGGACATGTCCATATCCACGATAACTGTGGGGACAGGGATTCGCACCTGGGGCTGGGACGCGGGAATATACCGATAGACGAGACATTGGAAATGCTTATGGCGTACATGCCGGATGCAGACTATACGATTGAGTGCAGCATAATGGAAGATGTGCTGATGTCCGGCAGGGCAGTGAGCAGCTGCAGGGAGAAAATGCAGTCAGCAATGAAGACCGGGTGATAAATATCGAATATTTTTGCATATCTATCTAGAAAAATTACCAAAGTTATATCTGGAAAATGGTAGTCTGATACAGTCTGTTAATGCTCTGTGAAATTGTGAAAAGTTGCGGAATTTTTTGTGAAAAATGTGAGAAAACCGTGTGAAAAAACAGTGGACTTTTACTAGTTGATACTATATAATGAACTACATAGATTAAATAGATTATTGTTGTTAGTAAGTAATTAAATATATATATTGCGGTGCATTTCCCGGATAATCGGGAAATGATAATAGGGAAACCGGTGCAAAACCGGTACAGTCACCTCTACTGTAACGTGGACGAAGAAATGATATACCATTGGCATTTATATGCTGAGAAGGTGTTTCGGAGGATGAAGCGAAGTCAGAAAACCTGCCGTGATGATTGTTACGATGTATTTCTGGGATGAAGAAATAGTCCGTTTTGTATACTTAAAATATAATATAGTAAAAAAGATGAGCTCTTCTATCGGAATGATGGAAGAGCTTTTATTTTTAGTTATAGGGTATTGGTTTGAAATAAATAGTATAGATACGGAAAAGAACAGAAGAATGCATTACTAAAAGATAGCTAACAGTCAATGCATGAAACGGGATGCTGGCTGTTTCTATAGTACATTTCAAGCCTATGGCTAAAAAGGAGAAACAGGAGGGATTAAAAAGAATGAAACGAAAGAAAAGAACAAGAAGGGGGTTGTCCTGGCTATTGGCGGTGGCAGTGATAATGACCACCGTATTTGCTGGAGGAATGCCGGTTTTGGCAGAAGGAACTGCAGCGGATACGAATATGTTGTCTGAGATCAGCTTTTCTTCTGATCCAAATGAAGAGGGTGAACCTGTCAAACTAATATCAGAGGTTGACCCTGAAACAAAAGAATGCACAGTAGGTGTTGTTGAAGAGTCGGGGACATTGGGCATATGTGCAGTTTTGAAGGAAGAAGCTGCAGGAGCTACAATTGAGGCTAAGTACCAGAATATTTATAACGATAGCGTGACAACAGCAATGACCAGTGGTGAAGAACTGCTGTTAGACAACTTGGTCGAGTATGGCGGGATCAAAGGTGGAGAGGTTCATATCACTGTCACATTAGACGACAAGATAGAAGAATATACAGTACACGTGGTTCGATTAACGCCTCTTATGGAAATTTTGGTAAAAGATGGAGATAATTCATATTTGACCGGCTTTGATGGAAGCAAAACAGAGTACGAGATTACAGTTCCGGGTGGGACAGAATCAGTTGAAGTCAGCCTGGTGGCCATGGTGTGGGGAGATATTGATAATAATGTATACACTGTCAATGGTGAGCCTGCTGTATTAGAAGACGGTGCTTTCTACGCAACACGCCAGGTTCCATTAACGGAAGAAAAAACTACAATTGTCGCCAAAGCAGAAAAGGAAGGGACTGTCGGGAAAGAATATACTCTTAATATCATCAAAGATATTAAAAAAGTCGACCTGACCGTTACAACGAACCCCGCAGATGCCACTGTAACCATTACAGACGATGCCGGAGCGGCAGTCCAGGGAACAGATGGAGTTTACAGTCTGGAGGCCGGAAAAGATTACAACTATACGATCGAAAGAGAAGGATTTGTAACTCAGACAGGGACGGTTAATCTGACTGACTCAGAGACCAAAAACTTCACACTGGAGTCCGCGGAAGCACCGCTTCTCCTGAAAGGTATTGAAGGATATCAGGCTCAAAATGTTGTATTTGACGTACTTACAAAAGAGGCAACGCTGGTATGCGACACATCCACAAACGTTCAATTAAGAGTCAAGCTGCATCAAGGCACGACAGATAAAGACATGAAGGTCGTTTATACTTATACGGATAGCGCAGGCAAGGATGTAAATGTTGAATCTACGGCAAAGAATCAGTATGAGTCTATGGCAGGTGCTATAAAAGATGATGGCACTCCTAATGATATCACCATTACTGCTACAAAAGGCGGGGTAACAGAAGTTTATACCGTGCATATAAAACAGCTCACGATTCTGACAGGCCTGCAGTTGAATTATGAAAATGGAGATACACTGAAATTTGATCCTGCATTTAAAAAAACAACCACAGAGTATAGGGCGAAAGTTCTGAGTGATGTGAATGCGGTTAACATTACAGTTAAGAATCCGGCTGCTGGTAATTCAAAGGTAATGGTTAACGGAACAGAAGTGACCGGCTCAACCTATAAAATGGATTTGGTTAATGGTGAGAATAAGGCTGTTATTAAAGTGGAAAAAGGGGCAGCAGAGCAAACTTCCTATACCGTCATTATCGATAGAGTACAGAAAGTTGAATTATCCGTGCAGGTGAACCCCAAAGATGCATTGTTTACGATCTATGATGAGGAGAATGAGCGTATATGGCCGGAGAATGGCAAGTATAATCTTTTCCCAGGTGACGATTACAGCTATGCAGTAACAAAACTCGGATATGTAGGCCAGTCAGGTATTCTGAATATCAGCCAGTCCGAGACAAAAGAATTTGAACTGAAGAAGGCGGCAGAAATCACGCTTCCTGAACTTGATGCGGATTATCCGGGCTTCCGTTCCGGCCGCGACAATATGTCAGTTGTGGATGCAAAGACTCCCATTACTCCTGATTCCATTGAAGTAAAGTGGGAACGCCAGACGGGGGAATATGTTAAGCCGACTAGCGGAACAACACCGATCATCGTTGACAACAAAGTCTACACACTTTCAGGGAATAAACTTTATGTTCTGGATAAGGAAACAGGAGAGATCCTGAAGACAAGCGAGACAGTAACACCAACCACATTTGGTTTGATGCCTCCTACATACGCTGAGGGAATGCTCTTTGTACCGCTGGGGAATGGTACAATTCAGTGCTTTAATGCAGAAACACTGGAATCCCTTTGGGTTTATGAGGATCCGGCAGGCGGACGGAGCGAGAGTGCAATTCGTTATGATGATGGATATATCTATGTTGGATTCTTTACCACTAAAAAATCAGGTTTCGTTTGTATTTCCGTAACTGATGAAGATCCATCTCAGCAAACGGAAAGAAAGGCAGCAACCTGGAGAGATGACACTCTTGGCAGCTTTTATTGGGATGGCTGCTGGACCAATGAAAATTATGTAATCTTGTGTACCAATAATGGAGTATTAAACTGTATTGATAAGATGACCGGTGAGATTAAGCAGCAGGTAGATTTAGGAGAACAGGTTCGCTGCGATGTTTCCTATTATAATGGAAGAATTTATGTTGCCAGCCAAAAGGGCAAAGTCCATTCTTATAATTTGAAAGAGGACGGAACACTGGATACAGAGAATCTGATTAATCCGCTGCCTATAGGCGTGCAGAGTACGAGTACACCGGCCATATACAATAACCGACTTTATGTAGGTATTAACGGCGGTGAAATGTTCGGCGTAGAAGGCAATGCGATCCTGGTGGCAGATATCGATCCGAAGACAGGGGCAATGACACCGGCATATGCAGTACCGACAGATGGTTACTGCCAGACTTCCGGTTTGATTATTACCGGTTATGAAAAAGAAGACGGATATGTGTATGTATACTTCCTGGCTAATTCAGCACACGGACAGTTATACATGATTAAGGACAAAGCTGGCCTGAAAGAGGCTGATCCGGCATCCGGTTTATTCTATACACCGACTCATGAGCAGTATTGCATCGCAAGTGCGGTTGCAGACAGCGATGGCAATCTGTACTTAAAGAATGACTCCGCATGGCAGTTCGTATTAAAGCGTTCAGACGTATATCTGAAAGAGGTAAATATAGACGGCGGAAACGGAATTATAGACGGTGGAAAACCATTTGACGGAAGTATCAATTCCCACACGATTCAAGTGGATCCGGGAACAGAAAGCTTCAAGCTGGATCTGACTGCAAATGAAGGTACAGAGGTTATGATTAATGGAGTACCTGGTTCAATGCAGGATATCAAACTTGTTGACGGAAGAGCTGAGATTGAAGTACAGCTTAAGAAGGGCGGTACAGTCAGAACATTTACTTTCCATGTTGTAACAGGACCGGTAGTAAAAGAAATCAGGATTGATAATTCTCCGAATGAAGGAATGGCAAGTGCAGCGTATTCGTTAGATCCTGCATTTGATCCGATGACTACCGAATATACGGCAGGTGTTGACAAGGTTATGAGTGATGCGTATATCTGGCCGACGCTTATGAGTTCAAAAGATAAGATGACAATGACCGTTATCAGTGGAGTTTATAATAAGAACGAAGGCGATGAGATTAAGGGCAGCACGAATTACAAAGGTAACACATATTTTAATGTTTCCTTTGCTGACAGAGAAAATCCAACAATTGCAAAGGTGAAGCTGACTGTAGCTTCAGAGGATGGAACACAATCTAAAGATTATACATTTACCCTGTTTACGCAGAATGCGCTTCCGATTATTACAACTGATGATGGCGCTGTCTCAGAACGTACAGATAACAGTGCAAAGATTAATATGACATCGAATAAGGCGGCAGAGCTGTATTATCTGGTTCAGGCAGCGGATGCAGCAGCGCCGGACAGCGCTAAGATTATAGCAGAAGGAACAAAGGCAGATGTTGTGGAAGGCAAGAATACGATTGAAGTAACGGGCCTGCAAAGAAATGCACAGAAGCTCTATATGGTTCTGAAAGACGCATCAGGCGCCGAATCTGCAGTACGTATTCTGGATATCGCATCTGTGATTATATCCGGTGACATGAATGGCGATGGGAAATTAACCAACCTGGATGTATCCATGCTGTTGAACAAGGTAACAGCAAACGAAGATGTTGATCTGGAAACAGGAGACATCAATGGAGATGGAAAGATAAGCAATTTAGACGTATCTATGCTGTTGAATAAGGTAACAGCAGGCAATAATTAAAATAATTTAGAAGGATGATAAGATGAAGGCTGGAATAGCAGAACACAGAAAACAGAAAAAAAGATGGATGGCGGGAATATTGGCTATGCTGACTGCTTTTTCAGCCATTATCTGGCAGCCGTTAGTCACGAAGGCGGAGGAGACCATTCCTGTGGAGGAATTTGTTCCTGCGGAAGAATCCGTTCCTGTGGAAGAACCTGGTGAAACGGTTCCTCTCGAAGGAATTAAACTTAATAAAACCGGCCTGGTGATGAAGTCGGGAGACCAGAGAAGCCTGACAGCACAACTGCTTCCGGAAGATACAACTGAGCAGCCGGAAATCATATGGAATTCGGATGATACGGAAGTTGCAGTAGTGGAAGGAAACGGAAATGAGGCAATTATAACTGCAGCAGAAGGCGGCGGAGGCACGGCTGTCATAACAGCATCGGCAGGAGATTTTTCTGCTGAATGTCTCGTTCTGGTAACCGTGCGGGAGCCGTTACTGGAGAGTATCATCTTTATGCAGAATAGTTCTGGCAGCAATCGGTATGAACTCACAGAAGGAGTACCGGGCAGCAATGAGTATACGCTCAGAATTCCGGAGAACACCAATGTGCTGTATGCCAGGCCCCAGCTCAGAGATGATGTGATGGGAACGATTACAGCCAGGTTCATGGATTTGAATACTGGTCAGGAAACTGCGGTTGAGATGCCGGTAGACGAATCCACATCTCTGACCAATAATACTACCGGGCGGATTATCAATGCCTATGATACAGAACCAAAAGAGCTGGTACTGGAAGTGACGGCGGATGATTGGACGGAAATTTATCAGGTTCATATCGTAAGGGGAACCTATCTGGGTGATTTTAGTCTTACGGATGACAAGGGGGAAGAGATTCCCTATACCCCTGATTTTAAAAAGACCGTTTATGAGTATGCCGTGCATGTGCCCTCGACTGCCGAGCAGATCAGGATTAACCTGTCACCGGCGGAAGAGACCAGTACAAGTCTGATGGTGAATGGAGAACCGGCAGAAAACGGCAGTTACATTTTGCCGCTGCAGGGTCAGGATACAACGGCAGTTTTGAGTGCCGGTGATGGATACCAGTCATCGCCTTATGAATACCAGCTTTCTGTGTATGTGGATCCGGTCTGCCGCTTGGATGTAAAGGTAGAACCGGAGGATGCGGTGTTTGCCATTTATGATGCCGGACATGTGAAGCTGACCCCAAAAGACGGAAGCTATGAACTGGTCAGTGGGGACGAATATACATATACTGTTTCCGCAGAGGGATATCAGACGCAGAATGGAGCAATCAGACTAATACAAGATGAAGAGAGGACTTTTACCCTGCATAAATCTTCCGGCAGCGGGCTTGAAGAACTGGATGCGCAGTGGGGCGGATACTGGAAAAATGAAAGCAATCAGAACATAGTAGATGCCATGGCGCCGGCTGCCCGATTGGAGGCGGAGGTTTCATGGCAAAAGCAGTATGGTGAGAATGCTGATTATGGCAAGAGTGTCAGTGACGGAATTCTTGTGGAGAATTATATCTGCTGCTTCAACGGCAATATACTCATGTATTTGGATAAGGATACTGGTGAGATTGTAAAAAGCGTAAAGATGGCAGCATGGGGGAACAGCTCTTTTACGAAGCCGTTATATGCAGCCGGGATGATCTTTGTTCCGCTCAGCGATGGAAAACTGCAGGCGTTTAATGCAAGAACGCTGGAGTCTATGTGGATCTATAAAGATAATGTGGGCGGAAATGCGGCATCGGCGCTTCGATACGATTCCGGATATATATATGCCGCATTTGCAAATGGCAATCTGGTGTGTATCTCTATAAATGACGAGAACCCGAACAGCACAAATGAAGAAAAACTCGCAGTGTGGAAACAGTATGACAGTAAGGGATATTATAGAACCGGTGTTTATACCAGTGAAAAATATCTGTTTGCCTGCAGTCATTCCACAACGCTGTACTGCCTAGATAAAAAAACAGGAGAGATCGTGCAGAAGACCTCTCTGCCCTTAGAGGCCGGGGCGGCTTCGACAGCGGTCAGTTACGAAAACGGGCGAATATATTTTGCCACAGAAAATGGATATTTATACAGTTATACATTGGACGAAGATGGAAAGCTGGATACAGAAAGCAGCACATCCCTGAAGCTGGGAGGCGCAGTCTTTGGAACGCCCCTTGTCTACAATAACCGGGTCTACGTGGGCAGTGCATCCAAAGATAAGTATGGTGTTGTCCAGGGGCCGTATTACCTGAATGTTGTACAGATAGATGAAACCGCCGGAAGTTTGACACTGGCGTATCAGATGGAGACTGAATATGGAGCAAAAGGGCCGGGTACTCTGACAACAGCTTATGAACAGCAGGATGGATATGTATATGTATATTTCACCACTGACAGTCCAAACGGAATGCTGTACCTCTTAAAGGACAAGGCAGGCGCAGATGCGCCGGGAGAGGGAAGCGGTTTATTCTATCAGCAGAGAGAGGTCTCGGGGGCTGGAAGCGGAAGTGTATTGATTGATCAGGATGGACACATGTATATTCGTTATGAATCCGCATGGCTGTATGCCCTGCGTCCAACAGGGGTATATCTGGAGAGCGTAGAGCTGGCAGGAGGCAATCCGGTGCTGGATGGTGGCCGAGAGTTTGACGGACAGGCGGTAAAGCACAGTATTCTGCTGGATAGTGGTGAAGATAAGGTCACTCTTACCCTGAAGGCCAATGAGGGAACGACGGTCTCTGTGGACGGCAAGGAGGGGAATGTACAGGAGATAACATTGACAGACGGCCGGGCGGAGGTGACCGTGATTCTGACAAACGGGCAGGAGACCCGCAGTTATCAATTCACTATCCAGCAGAGAAGCAGCGATATATTATTGAAAAATCTGCAGGTGAGTTTTTCACCCATGGTAACTGTTATGGAGATGGAAATGGAACCGGCTTTCGAGCCGGAGCGTACAGATTATAAAGCCTCGATTTATGGTGAAAGCAGCCAGGCAGCTTATTATATCTGGCCAAGGCTGCCGGAGGGTTCTTCATCTACAATAAAAGTTACGGTCGAAAGCGGATCAAGTGCGGGGACAGAACTGAAGCCTGTGCCGATTTATCTTGGCAAGGAAGTGTTGCAGCGATATACATTACTTACATCGGGACTGATACCGACTGAGGTTGCGGTTACCGTAACGGCTGAGGACGGAAACACTCAAAAAGTATATAGAATTACCTTGTTTCAGAACAATGAGCAGCCCAAGATAACAGCTGGTTCAAACGCGCTGATTACCCGCGCGGAGAAAAGTGTGACGGTTCGTGTGAACGCGAGTATGGACGGATACTTATACTATCTGTCCGAGCAAAAGACAGCAGTCACAAAAATGCCTACGGCAGCCGAGATACGAAAGAATGGGAAAAGGATGGCAGTGAAGGCCGGGGAAAATACCGTGACCATTGATGGGTTCGACCGGGAAGCCGCTGTTCTCTATCTCTATGAGATGAGTTATGCACAACGCTGGAGCAGCGGCGTGCAGATTGATATACCGGCTTACACATTTGTGCCGGTCGATCCCTCAGGAAAAGGCGACCTGAATGGGGACGGTAAGATAACCAATTTAGATGTGAGTATTCTGCTGGATGCAGTCACGGCGGGGCGACCGTTGTCACCGGATATAGCAGATATGAATAATGACGGAAAAGTAACCAATGTAGATGTAAGTGCGCTGCTGGATCTGGTAACGAAGGGCAGCTAAAACGCTTAGGGTGCCAGAAAAAGAGTGGACAACATGGTTTTTGAACCATGATAATCCTATATAAACAATATAATTACAAAGCAAAGGAGAATTATTATGAAAGTAAAAAGAAAGTGGGCGGCATTGTTAGGTGCAGTAGTTATGGCAGCATCCTGTGCCATGCTGTCTGATGGAAATGTCGTTAAGGCGGCCAGTAAACCTGTGGTTTCATCAAGTGCGGCAAATGCAACCGGAAATATTGGAGATACGATTGTAGTACCTGTCTCATTTTCAAGTGAGAGTGAAGATCTGGTTGCTATCCATGGGGAACCTTCTTTTGATACGTCAGTTCTGAAATTTGCAGGCGTTGATTATGTAGGGATTCCAGCAGGAATGCCCTCTGTGGCAGGTGGGAATTTTGGATTTGTAACAACAGAAAACTTCAGTAGCGGTACAATTAATGTGAAGTTTGAAGTTTTAAAATGTACTACTGATCCGATTACTGTAACAATTAATAATTTATACTACACCAGCAGTGAGGCAGACGGCGACCCAACAGTTGTTTCAGCAAATGTTACAGTGAACCATCCTGCTGACCAGAATCAGGTAGAAGAGACGAAAGCAACTTGTGTAGATCCGGGCCACAAGAAAGTGACTTGCGGTGTTTGCGGCAAAGTGCTTTCCGACGAAGATACTCCGGTTCTCGGACATGACGATGGAAAATGGAAAGTGGTAAAAGAAGCAACCTGTAAAGAAAAAGGTACAAAAGAATTACGCTGTACAAGAGATAATGCACTTCTGAAAACAGAAGATATACCGCTTCTTGACCATTCCTGGGATAAAGGAAAAGTAACAAAAGAAGCAACCTGCAAGGAAAAAGGCGAGAAAACTTATACATGTAAAGTTTGCGGAGATACAAAAACAGAAGCGATTGCACTGAAAGAACACTCTTGGGACAAGGGAAAAGTGACGAAGGAAGCAACCTGCAAAGAAAAAGGCGAGAAAACTTACACCTGCAGTATTTGCGGAGATACAAAAAAAGAAGCAATTGCAGTGAAAGAACACTCCTGGGATAAGGGGAAAGTAACAAAAGAAGCAACATGCAAAGAAAAAGGTGAGAAAGTTTACACCTGTAAAGTTTGCGGAGATACAAAAAAAGAAGCAATTGCAGCGAAAGAACATGAATGGGTTGTCAGTGATGATACCGATAAAGACGGATGGAAGGTAGTAACCAAGGCGACAACTACGAAAGAAGGAAGCAAAGAAAGAGTTTGCTCCATATGTGGTGAAAAAGAGACCGCTGTGATCGCTAAGCTTTCAGCAGATCCTGCAAAACCAGGAAACACCGATAATAAGAACAATACTGACAATAAAAAGAATACAAAGTCATCTACTGTAAAGACTGGAGATACCATGAACATTGCGTATCTGGTAGTGCTTCTTGCAGCAGCAGGCGGTGCAGCTGTTATTGCAGCAGGACGTCGTAAAAAAAATAAATAGCAATTAAAAAACAGTTTCTGCCCCAGGGTATCAGGTCATGCATACCTTTGGGCGGAACTGCGGCTTAACTGCAGAATAAGGCGTTCCCAAGGGCATTCCGTAATACATGCCCTGCGGGGATAAAGTGTTAGAGAATGATTCAGCCTTAAGCCTTCTGATCAGGGTTTTGAGGCTGGGTCATATTTTGAGTAAATTGGGAGTGGAGTTTAAAGTATGAAGCGACATAAGATGATAGAAACATTAAAAAAAATAGGTGCAGCATCCGCAGCAGTGTGTCTCGCAGCACTGTTTTTTATCATGCTGGCGGTTTCTGGCCATACAGCTCCGGAGAATCCCATGGAAGACAAAGATGCGGATGCATCCCGTATGTATTTGACATCGTCCACACTTGCTATGGATGAGACGCAGCTGGCAGATGTGGAGAATGCCAACATCAATACCGGAGAAGAAGGGCATAAAGAGGCCCAGGAGGAAAAAGAAAAGGAACAGGAAGAAGATCAGGCAGAGCAGGGGGAGATGCAGCAGGAGGATGATAATGCGCAGGAGAACCAGCGGGAACAGGTAAATGCGAATACCTCAGATCCGTCCTTAAGCACGCCTTCAAGAGACAGCTTGCTTGCCTTGATTGATAAGCATAAGAATAACGATCCATCCAATCCATCTCAAGGAGGAGAAGGACCAGGGGGGGAAGAAGGAGATCATGGCAATCAGGGAGGCGGGGAGCCGGGAGGAAATGGTAGCAAGCCTACGGAGGGCGGCAAGGTCATTACCTTGAATCCGGAGGAATCCAGTAATTTATTTGAGACCAATCTCAAGAATGGAAGGGTAGATGAACCAAAGTATGACTTAAAGATTACACTTACAGAGAAAGGGAAAAAATTAAAGTTACTCAGCCGAAAAGTAACTCGGAATGGTTCCTCATTCCTGTATCCGAAGGATAAGGGGATTTCACTCGAACAAGGGCACAATAAAGTTTCAGTGACGCTATGTTTCCGGGATCCAAAGACGAATGATCAGATTTATGCATCTACGGAGGTATATAATATTATCTACACACCGAAAGATCACTTTTTACTTACAGTACAGGTCTTAGGCACTAACGACATAGTATATCTAAAAAATGGAGACGATTATACCGTTTATAATAAAAACATCAGCCTGAGAGTTACTGTATCGAAGGGGACTAAGCAGTATAAAGAATATTTAAGGAAGATTCCCTCAGACGGGGACGATCTAACCCCCAGCGATTCTTCCGGCAGATATGATTTAAAGTTGAATGTGGGTCCTAATAAATATCGTGCACGTGGAGGAGATGGGCAAAACCAAGAAGTGTGTGAATTTACAATCACCTATAAAACAGAGATAGATACACTGCAGTTAATAAGCAGAGATAAGAAAATTGACGAAAAGGCTGAAAGTACCAGCTTTGGGGGTCGCAAGGAGCTAGACTATAAATCAAAGTCAGACGAACTTGAGTTTCTTGTTACTCTCTCAAACGGTAATGACCAGATAACAAGAGTCGATGTGGAGAATCGGTTAGGGTCTACCGCTCTGCATGAGCAGATATCTCCAGGTGAGTATATGTCTTATAAATTAGATGCCGCCGGGCCGACAAGTATAAAAGTGACATTTAAAGACTCCCAGGGGATGGAACAGTTTTATATTTGGGATATCAAATATGAACCAGACAGAAGTGAAAGCGAAAACAATGACAAGGCGCCGTTTATTAAAACTAATCTTGGATCAGAAAAAGTAGACCGCAGCCCGTGGCAATTTGAGGCTGCATTTTATGCACATGACGGGCGTAAACTTTCAGCAAGATACGCTCAGGTATATTTGAATGGAGAAGAATTGATATTTTCCGGTATAGCCGGTGAATTTTTTGTATATGATCTATACCTGACAGAAGGACCCAATTATCTCAGTGTTACAGTAACGGATGACGAACAGTATACAATCACGGAACAGTATACGGTGACATTTAGTCCGGATAAAGAAAGCGTTCAGGTGCGTTTGATTCTTTCGGCTAATGTAATAGGGCTGGGAACCAAGATAGATGAGTATGTGACTGTCCCTGGCGGACAGACCATTGCCCAGATTGTGAATGACCGGCTGGAGGCTTATGGATATACACCAATATATGAGGGCACTCCAACAGACGCTGCATATTTCCTGAATTATATCGATAAACCCGGGATTCTCGATGGATGGTCAATATCCGATGAACAGCGGGAAATGTATGAGTTGCAGGGAATTACTATTGAAGAGCCAGCCAGCAATGACAGTCTGGGAAAAGATGTATTCGCAAGCGGCAGCGCAGGGTGGATGGTTACACAGAATAATGGTTTTATCGGAAAGAGCATGGGCGTATATGGAGTTAGGGACGGTGATGTCATACAGGTAATGTTTACGATTAATAATGGGGAAGATATTAACGTGGATCCCAACAGCGGAGCCTACTAACAGCTAATAAGACGATGTACGAGGAGGAAGAAGAAATGAATAGTCAGACAGATTCGGTCATACAGGAGATTGAAAAGGTAATCATCGGCAAGCGGGAGGTGGTAGAGAGGGTGCTCATGGCGATCCTTTCAGAGGGGCACATCCTGCTGGACGATGTACCTGGTGTGGGAAAGACAACGCTTGCAGTTGCCTGCTCCAGAGTCATGGGGATGGATTATAACCGAATCCAGTTTACTCCGGATGTAGTGCCTTCCGATATTGTCGGATTCTCTATCTATAATAAAGAATATGGAAGCTTTGATTATAAGCCCGGCGTGGTGATGACAAATCTCCTGCTGGCAGATGAGATTAACCGAACTTCCAGCAAGACTCAGTCTGCTCTTCTGGAGGTTATGGAAGAGGGACAGGTGACGGTAGACGGCACAACCCATCTGCTTCCACGGCCATTTGTGGTGATCGCCACACAGAACCCCGTGGGGTCAGCAGGTACCCAGCTCCTGCCTCAGGCGCAGCTGGACCGTTTTATGATTAAACTGGAGATGGGGTACCCGGACTTTGAAAGCCAGGTGAATATCCTGCGGGACCGCCAGACGGCAAACCCCATTGACGAAACGGATGAAATTATCCACAGAGACACAATCCTTTCAATGCAGGAGGAAGTCCGTGGAATTCATGTCAAAGATTTCATTCTGGAATATGTAACGGCATTGGCTATGGAAACCCGGAAGGATGAGATGATCCGTCTGGGAGTCAGTCCCCGAGGCGCACTGGCGGTAGTAAGGATGGCAAAAGCCCACGCCTATCTGGACGGCAGAGATTTTGTGATGCCGGAAGATGTACAGCAGGTCTTTGTGGATGTCTGTGCACACCGTCTTATTATGAACCCGAAAGCAAGGGTCTCAGAGCTTTCGGCGGCGGATGTCCTGAAACAGGTTATGAATAGAACAAAATCTCCGGACAGCGGACGTTGAGGAGGCAGAAATGGTAAAATCCAGAGTTCTGTGGGCTATATGGCTGTTATTTACGGTATGCTTTTGTATAATGGCAGGCGGCACGGCCGGATATCTGCTGATTGCTGTTTCCGTGGTGCTGCCGCTTCTGGCAGGTTTGCTGACCAGGCTGGCAGCGTCCGGGCTGAAGGCAGAGCTTACAGCAGAGTCCTACAGTGAAAAAGGAGCCGCGGCATCCGGCCAGGTGATTGTTACGAATACCAGCTTTCTTCCGGCCGACCGCCTGCTGTGCAGGGTCAGCTGCGAGAATCTGCTGACCGGAGAAGTTGAGAATACAACGCTGCGGATGGCGGCACCAGGAAAGATGCGTGCGGCAACGGAAATAGAGATAAAAAGCCGGCATTCCGGCCGGGTGAGATTGACGCTGCGGCAGCTTACACTTTTTGATCCCTTCGGCCTGTTCCGGTTCCGCATCCGATTAGGCCGTGAGATTTCGGCGCTGACGATGTTTGCCCCGCGTACATTTTCTGTGGAAACGCAGATTGCCTATGGGGAAAATGCAAATCTGGACAGTGATGAATACTCCATGAAAAAGGCGGGATATGATCCGTCAGAGACATTTGCGGTTCGTGAGTATCAGCCGGGTGACCGGATCCGGCAGATCCACTGGAAGCTGACGGAGAAGTTCGATAGTCTTATGGTACGAGATTATGGCCTGCCGATTCAGAACACGATACTGCTGCTGCTTGAAACCGGAAGAATAAAAGGGACAGAGAAGACAGATCCGTCCTGTCTGGACGCATTGGCGGAGGCAATTCTCTCGGTATCCCAGGAATTGATCAGCCAGCAGATTGTACATACGATAGGCTGGCAGAATCATGAGGAGAATACGTTTTCCAGTATGGAAATTGAAACAGATGAGGATCTGAATATTGTGCTTCCGGGGCTTCTTGGAGCAGTTCCGGGAGAAGATGAGATGTCTGCTGCGGAACATTACCTGAAGACCCGTGAACAGCTGGAGTTTGCCCATGTGGTTCTGTTTACCCCGCAGCACCGTTCGGCATTAAGCTTTCTGGCAGACCAGTGTCTGCTGACGGAAGTTCTGTGTGAAGAAGGCGGGGCAGGTTATGACCGGCAGGATGGGATATCCATGATTGGAACCGGACCTGAGACAATGATGGAATATCTTTCTTATATAGAAATATAGAATCAACTGCAGTTGTAAATGAAAGCATATTAAGAATATATCAAGAGAAGTGGCGGAAGATAAGCAAATGGTAGAGAAAACAACGAAAAAAGCGAAGGCTGCTGAACAGAAAGCATTTCATCTGTACAGCGTTGAAAAACAGGGAAATAAGAAAAACAGAGCAGCGGCTTATCTTGTGGACTGGATTTTTTTGTGGCTGTATCTGGCCGGAAGCACAGGATGGCTGGTATCGGCGTTTCAGATTCCGGTCAGTCCGGGATTGTTCGCAGGTATGCAGGGAGTCATTGCCCTGCTGATGCTCCTGGCCGGAGCGGGCAGGGGAAAAGCCCGTTTTTTAAAGATCGCGGCATGGTGTGGCCTGTTGGCGGTTACGGTCCTGATGTTTAGGGATATCTGGAACGACGGCATACATATTTTATATAATCATGCGGTAGACGTACTGGGAAAGCAGTATCCCTATCTTTTGCCGGCTTATTATGTGGCGGCAGAGGGAACAATGGAGACGGCCTGCATGTATGCTGCACTGGCCTGGATGTCCGGAATGCTTGCAGTGTTAGGGCAATATCTGGTCCGGACCGGAAACAGACTTCTTCTGGGTATACAGATTGTGTTTATTCTGCTGGTGCAGATGGTTGTCGGGATCGCTCCGGAACTGTTATGGAATATAGGTTCTTTCTTATGCCTGCTTGCCGTGTGGATACGGGGGCATGGGGAGATGGTTCCGGCAGGGAAACAGCGTCTGGCTTCTCTCCAGGTATTCGCCCTCGTGGCAGCGGGAAGTGCTCTCCTGCTTTTGGGGGGCAGCATTGTACTTGGGAAGACCACTGTTACGGAGGATGATTTATTTGCAGGATGGAAAGAAACCTGGAAGTCTATGATGGAAGAGTCACGCTACAGCGGGGACGCAGAGGTTCTTCCGGAGGGCCGGTTTAAAGGGCTTGGATCTTTTGAAACCGAAAATAAGCCGGTACTGGAAGTGACCATGACAACACCGGAGTCCTATTACCTGAGAGGGTATACCGGCAGTCAGTATACGGGTACCGGATGGACAGATATTCCGTCGGAAAAGCTCTGGGAGGGAAGAAATTTGTTTTATTGGCTCCACCAGGGGGGATTCTACGGACAAGAATGTCTGGGAGATGCGGCAGTGGCGCTGGATGAAGAGGCGGCTGCGGAAGAAAAGAATACAGTCGCGGTCAGGAACCTGGCGGGCAGTTCCAAGTACTGTTATGTGCCATATGAATTACAGTCGGTGAAAGAAGCGGATCTGCAGACCAGGATGGATGCCCAGAAAATAGGAGATGCCGGACTGATTGCCGGAGGCTGGAATGGAGAACGAGAATATGTATTTCAGGCGCTTTCTAACCAGGTGACCAAATACCCGGCCTACGATGCCAGGCTGCTGGATGAGAAGAATCTTACGGAAGCGGGGAAAGCATACAAGCGAAACGAAGAATTCTACAATGAATTTGTTTATGCTACCTATCTGGATATCCCATTTGAACTTACGTCTGTCTTGCATGATCTTATCGATACGGGAGAGACAGAACAGGGTGAAAAGCATGTGGACTATGCAGAGGCGAAACAAAATATACTGTACGTGCTGACGGCAGATTATACGGATACGAAGAAGCTGGAGGGAAGCTGGAACGGGTCGGATTTCATACAGGAATTTCTGAATTATTCTAAAAAGGGATATTCTGTACATTTTGCAAGTGCAGCGGCTATGATGTTCCGTTACTATGGGATCCCGTCCCGTTATGTGGAAGGATATCTGATTACGCCGGAGGATGTCAAAGCAATGACGGCAGGAGAACCGTATATTCTGGATGATACTCATGCCCATGCCTGGGTGGAATACTATCAGGACGGTGTTGGCTGGCTGCCCTTTGAGGTTACCCCATCGTACATAGGTACTATGGATAAAGCGGAGGATTTCCAGGATATTTCCGGGCTTTCAGGCCAGGGATCGGAGAACCAGCCCGATGAGCCGGAGGAAGAAAAGGAAGAGCAGAAGAAAGAAGAGGAAGACGAGATTGACTGGCTTCTGATTCTGGAGATTGTTTTAATAGCAGGAATCTGTCTCATGCTCTTGGTTATGCTTGTATTTCTAATCTGGATCCTGCTGCAGAGACACAAAAGCAGGAAGACGAAAAAGCTGTTTGGCTCTGCGGACAGAAGGCTGGCGATCAGGGCGCTCTTTGAGTACAGTATGAATATTCTGTCCGTGGCCGGACTGGATATAAGGAACACGTCCCTTTACGATTACAGAGAACCGGTGGGGGATATGTTTGACGAAGAAACAGCGGCACAATATGAGGAGATCGTGAGAATCCGTCAGGAGGCGGTCTACAGTGACCATGAGATTACAGAGGAACAGCGGGAAATGCAGGATGCATTTAAAAATAAGATCTGGAATCGGATCTATAAGAATGGAAGCATCATACAGAAGTTCCGTCTGAAATATATCTATTTCCTGTAATAGAACAAATATGCCGGGGTTATGAATAAAAGGAAGCTGCAAGGAGGAAGAAATGAGGGAAAAAAACAAAAAATCACAAAAAAGGGTTCTGGCACGGATACTGGCATTGATCCTGATATTTACGATGTCTGTCACGCCGATTTCCCCGTTTCTTTCGGAGGTTCAGGCCGCATCCGTTGAGAATCCATGGGACGGGAAAACGATGACGGTTCCGGATCTGGATGAATACGGAACGTATCTGATCCGCACGGGGGCGGAGCTGGCCTGGTTTGCAGCAGAAGTAAACCGCGGGAATGGCGAGATAAACGGAAGACTGGAAAACTATATTTACTTGAACAACTATAATACGAACCATAATTGGACGATGATTGGAGATACAGAAGAGAATCCCTACAAGGGAAACTTTGACGGAAATGGTCAGAAAGTCGTCTATATGCGGGCCGAAATCACCCAAAAGGATCCCGAACACCGTTATGCGGGGCTTTTTGGAGTTATTGACGGAGGAAATGTCAAAAATGTGACAGTTCTGGGAAAAGTACTGCAGAATTATGGGAATTACGGACTGATAGGGGGAAGCGATGAGCTATATGTCGGCAGCGGCGGTATCGCAGGATATCTGAAGAGCGGGCAGATTACGAATTGTACAAATTATGCGCGGACAACGATGGACGGAGAAGCTATGTACCGGAATTCAGGCGGTATTGTTGGAATCTGTAAAGGGATAGTGATGCGCTGTACCAATGAAGGAAAGCTGTCTACAATCATTGGTTTTGCCCAGAATCATGTGGGCGGAATTGCCGGTCTGGTTTACGGAGCAAATGCCCAGGTGACGAATTGTATGAATAGTGCTACTGTACAGGGATACATTTGCGTCGGGGGTATTGCCGGAGCAGTTAAAGGCGGTTCAGAGATCAATGCAAGCTGTAACTACGGGACAATAAAAGCCAATTCGACTGCCGGCGGAATTGCCGGACGTGTATCCACGACAGGTCTGTACACAGATGGAACGGAAAAAGAATGTGCCGTACGTAATGTTTACAGCTTGGGCGATATGGCTACATACGGAACCGGAACAGGTGCTCAGATGGGCGGTATTGTAGGAGAAGCGGGCTATGACAACTGGACACAGGAGAAACTTCCGCCGAGGCCTGTAATTGAAAACGCCTACTCCACTGTGCAATTTAGTAATAACATGAATAGCAGGCGGGGGGGGATTATCGGCTATCTGATCAGCGGTGCTTATGGCACCGTTTATGGACTTGCTACTCCGGATAAAGGTCTGAATCCGGTTGGGGCAACAAGTGACAGGGGCATTCAGATTCTGGGTGAGGCGCTTATGTTAACGGAAGCAGAATTGAAGAGCGCGGGAATGATTGAAAAACTAGGCAATGGCTTCACTATGGCCGATACCTATGATATCCAGAACAATGGTTATCCGAAGTTGGTATGGCAGGGTCTTCCGTCTGCGCTGCTGTCTGCAATCGATGATTCCCTGATGGAGCTGAATGGCTGGCTGACAGCGGCAAACCGGAAAAAATATGGAAAAAATTATCCTCGGATTGAAAAATTAGTCAAAGATTATAAGGACAAATTGGGAGCAGTTATAAACCAGGAAGAGTTGGATACGGTCATGGAGGAGGCACGCGGAAAGCTGAAAGAAGTGAAACCGGGAATCGATGCGGATAATGAATTAATGGAAGCGATTGATAACAGCATAATAGCGCTGGAGAATTATCGGAGCAGGCTCATTGATAAGCATCCTGATCTGACAGAAGGGCAGAAGCAGAATCTGGATTCTGTAGTGAGCGATTACCGTAAAAAAATGAATGCGGCTGAGACACCAGAGGAGGTGCGCCTGCTGCTCAGGGACGGACGAGATACGCTGGATGCAAGAATTGCAGGTTTTGAGGCAGATAAGAGGCTGGAAGAATTACGGGCAGATGCTATCCAGCAAATGACGGATTACCGTGCAGATGAAAGTTACGACAGTCTCTGGATGTTTAAGATTCGTTTAGCACGTGAGAAAGCCTTGGAAGTGATTACACAGGCGAAAACGGCTGCGGAAGTTACAAGCGGCCTGGCAGAAGGGCAAAATAGTATTGATGCGGTGATCGACCAGATTCCTGAGGCAGGTGCATGGGATGGTAAGACCCTGACTGAGCCGGCAGTGAGTGAACGGGGGATTTATCAGATTACGAGTGGAAGTGAGCTGGCTTGGTTTGCAAATCAGGTAAACACCGTGCAAGATGCAGAGGGGATCAGCGGCGAACTGTGTAATGACATCAGTCTCGGTTTTAAAAACTGGAAACCGATTGGCAATACAAAAGCATATACAGGAAGCTTTGACGGTAAGGGATACCAGATCAGGGGGCTTTTTATTGAACGGGCAGATATTTATTCGGGACTGTTCGGTCAGCTGCGCGGCAAAAACCAGGTGATTCAGAACCTTTCGGTTTCGGGTACAATTCAGGCAGATGGCAAAGTGGATTATGCAGGAGGGGTTGCAGCCTATGTGTATGGAGCCGATTCAGCTAACCAGAGCCAGATGATAAACTGCCATAGCAGCGTCAGCATCAGACAGGATCAGATAAAGGCCTTAGGAGGCGGATCCGGTGGTATTGTAGGTTATGCGGCCAATGTGGCTGTATCAAACTGTTCAAACACCGGATCTGTGGTCATAGGTCCTGCGGGAAAAGGCGGGATCAGCTATGCGGCAGGCGGCCTGATTGGACAAATTGGACCTTCTGTCAGATTACAGACCAGTTATAATGCAGGAACTGTACAGTCAAGCCATACAGCAGGCGGTTTGGCGGGGGCAGTCGGCGGTAGAGGATCCGAAATCTATTCAAGTTATAATTGCGGAGAAATTTCTGCTAAGTATAATTCAGGCGGCCTGGTTGGCGGTGCTTTTACAGGATCCAGTATCAAATGGTGCTACACTTCCGGTTCTGTTAATCTGAATGAATCGGGCTTAAAAGCAGGGGCAATATTTGGAGATTTCAATCCGGGTGATTATGAGGTGTTATATGCACTGAAACGTAGTGACTCTCAGAAGATTGACCTGGTTGGCGGGTCAGAAGATTTCTCAGCGTCAGGAAGATTTCTGGAGTCGGACGCGTTGCACAGTGACGATGCGCTAAATGCCCTGAACGGGGGCGGCAGCTGCTTTATCCGGGATTACCTGGAATATCAGAACGGCTATCCGATCCTGAGCTGGCAGATAACGGTGGATGATTTTAGGACAGGAGCGGTTTCAGCACTTCAGAACTATAAAAAAGCAGAAGATTACAGTGGGGAAAACTGGAGTATTATTCAGCAGCTGATTGAGGAAGGAACGGCACAGATTCAGGAAGCAGAGGATATTGAGACAATTAACGCGGCATTAACCCAGGCAAGGAATATGATTGACGAGGTTGAAACAAAGGCCGAGTCCAATGATCGGGAGCTGCAGGCAGCTAAAGATAATGCCATCTATGAAATTGAACACTACGTAGATCTCAGTGAGTACCGTGATGAGGAAAAAACAAAGATTCTGAAGTATATTGAAGAAGCGAGAAAGTATATTTTAATGTCGCTTGACCTGGAAGAGGTCACCCGTCATTTGAATGAAGCGAAGGCAAATATCGACTATGAAGAAACAGCGTGGGAGCATGAGTATAATGAGAATCGGAAAGCCGCAGAGGAGGTTGAGACTTATATCGGAGAGATTGGTGAGGTAATATATATACCTTATGTGAAAACGTCAATTCAGACTGCAAGAAGTGCTTACGACAAGTTAACAGACAGGCAGAAAGAACTGGTAACAAACGTCCAGGTACTGCTGGATGCGGAAGCTGAATGGGAAAAGCTGGAAGAAGAGTATGAGGCCACAGAAATGGATAAGGAGATGGCTGCTATAGTTGACGAACTTATTGAAGCAATTGGTGAAGTAACCGCGGACAGCAAAGAGGCCATTGATGCGGCCCGAAATGCATTCGATGCACTAACAGAAAACCAGAAAGTACTTGTCAGCTATCCTGGAAAACTGACCGAGGCAGAAGCGGCATACAATAAGCTGTGTGCATCTGTTGTTGCGGGGATGATCGCGGCAATCGGGGACATTACCATGGACAAATGGGATGTGATAGCAGAGGCTCAGAGGGCATATGACGAATTGACAGATGACCAGAAGGCCCTTGTGAATGATTATCCGGTTCTTCAAAATGCAATAGCAACCTACCAGAACCTTACAGTGGCACAGAATGTAATTGAAATGATAGAAGCAATAGGAGATGTGACACTGGAAAGCCGTAATGTTATTATGGCTGCAATCAGCGCCTATAATGGGCTGTCCGGGGCTCAGCAGGAGCTTGTACACAATTACGACATGCTGGAAGCAGCGACAATTCTCTACGAATCGCTGTCAGCTATCCAGCAGGTAATAAAAATGATCGACCAGATCGGAACGGTAAGCCAGACAAGCGGTCCCCAATTGGAGGCTGCACGCAGTGCCTACAATAACCTGACACCGGATGAGCAGAGAAGAATCACCAACCTGTCTGTACTGGAGAATGCCGAGGCAGCATTTGCAGCATTGGAAACTCCTGAGGTAGATAATAATGACACACCGGAGGAAATTCCAACGAATGACAAAACGCTGCAAGAGGCCAATAAGAACAACGGGGATGGCGGCTCAGGGACGGAGAACGGAGAAACATCCGGCGGGGAAGAAGATAAAGAGAACAAAGAAGAGACAGCAGAGGCCGGTGTGGGAGTAGATGATAACGATGACCAGGATGGAGGGCTTCCCTCCTGGCTGGAGGATGAACTGGACGGAACAAATACAGAAGAGACAGCGAATCTTGCAGCAGAACAAAAAAAGACAGCGGCACGGAAGCGTTTCCTGCTGGTTCTTGGAATCATCCTGGCTGTATGTATGGTAACGACAGGAACGTTTGCTGTTGCTCTTCGCAAGTCAGCACACAAGCGAAAGGAAAAGAGAGTTCATTTTTAATGGCTTTTGAAAAAAGAGGGAGTGTTCTAAAGATGAATAGAATGTATAGAAATATAGAAAAAAGGGTGCTGCATAAAGTACTGGCGGTATTTTTGCTCCTGGCAGCAGCGGTTACCGCCGCCTATCCGAGGACAGTAACCGCTTACGCGGCTGAGAACTCAGTGGCAGAATTGCGTGGGATGCAGGATATGATTTTAAACTGGAAATATGCGAATGGCGGTGAAAATCAGATTTTAGCCGGAGATCTGCTGGATGGTGCAGGAGAGGGCGGCAGTGACTGGATTGCCTTTAATATCAGCAGAATGGGTGTAGAAGATAACCAGGCTGCATATTTGAGCAGGCTGCAGGACGTGGTGGAAAAATTATATCAGGATACGGAAGGCAATGGAAAAAAGTATCGTTTGTCAGATATATACCGGATGATTATTACTATTAAAGCGTGCGGCGGAAATCCCGAAGCATTCGGTAAAGATCCGGAGGGGAATTCCATTAATCTGTTAGATGACGGCATCTGGAACAGTATATGGGGAGACCCGGGAAAGCAGGGAATCAACGGTTACATCTGGGCGCTGATGGCTGTTGACAGCAAAGCATGGGAAGAGCCCCAGGATGCAGAATGGACAAGAGAGAAGCTTGTAACCTCCATTTTATCCAGACAGCTGGAAGACGGAGGATTCGGTTTGATTAAGACAGATGCATCGGATGTGGATCTGACTTCCATGGCATTGACCGCACTGGCGCCTTATGCAGGTTCAGAAGTACAGTATACATTTACAAGTGAAACAACCGGCCAGACAGTCACAGAAACCGTGGATAAAGCGGCAGAAGCAGCATTTACCTGTATTTCCGGTATGCAGCATGAAGACGGCAGTATGGTCACTTATGAGCAGCGGACATCTGAAAGCACCAGCTGGGCTTTGATGGCCCTGGCTTCATGGGGGCGTGATCCTGATACTGACGAACAGTTTATAAAGAATGGCAATACTTTGCTGGACGGATTGAGACAATTCCAGTTGGAAGACGGCAGTATCGTTCACAGTTTGGATGCAGAGAAAGAGGAAACCGAAGGAAATAATATGGCCGGCTATCAGGCCATGTACGGTCTGGAAGCTGTCTGCCGCCTGAAGGAAGGAAAATGTAACACCTTCGATCTGTCGGATGCCCCGACGGTTTCTGCAGAGGAGATAGAGAAAGCAGGCAACTCTCTGCCTGAGCTGAAAGCAGACCAGGAAAAAAGCGGCGAAGAGGCGCTGGAAGATACGAAAAACCGTACAGCTCTTATCACTGCAGGTATCGCTGCAGTGATTGTGCTGATCGTAATGATTTTTATAATTATGATGCTCAATAACCGCAAAAAGAAAAAAATGTTATCTGATCCTGATTCTGACAACAGTATAAGTACAGATGACGACGATGATGACTGGTAGAAACGGCGGGAGAAATGAGGGAAAGATTTGAAAAAGAATATTATAATGATTGGTGTTGTGATACTGCTGGTGGCAATTCTGGCTTCCGGCACGAAAATCCAGTCTGTTGACGAGTATTATCTGACCCATATGGAGGACATCAAAAAGGACTCGGAAACGGTGACCATCAGTATCCGCTGTGACACGGTCCTGGATAACTGGGACAAGCTGGACCCACAGCTGCGTGATGAGAAGTATGTGCCTTCTGACGGTGTCATCCTGCCGGAAACTACTTATGTCCTCCGGCCGGGGGACACGGCATTTGATATTCTGAACCGGGTCTGCCGTTACAACAAGATTCAGATGGAGTATCAGGGGATTGAGAACAATGCATACGGCAGCGCGTATATTAAGGGGATCAATTATCTCTACGAGTTTTCCTGCGGAAAGTTGTCCGGATGGATGTTCAGGGTAAACGGAGATTATCCGGGAAAAGGATGCAGTACCTACGAGATGAAAAATCATGATAAAATCGAGTGGATCTATACCTGTGACCTGGGCAGAGATGTAGGGAACGAATACAATGGTGCAGATATGCAGAAAGAGAAGGATAAGTCATGAATGGATTTGAAAGCTTTCATCCGGCAGTGCTGTTTATATATTATATTCTGGTAGTTTGTTTTTCTATGGTAAGCAGGCATCCGGTGGTCATTTTTGCGTCACTGGCCGGCGGATTCCTGTTCTTCGGGGCCTTAAACGGCCTTCGGAAAACGCTTAAGGAACTGTTATTTTCGCTCTGCCTGTTTGTGCCAATGGCAGTGACCAATCCAATATTTGTCCATAATGGAGAGACAATTTTATTTTTCATGAATGATAATCCAGTGACGCTGGAGGCTTTTATCTATGGAGGAGCGGCATCGCTGATGATTGTAAGCGTCCTGCTGTGGTGCAGGTGCTACAGTGCCGTTCTGACCACGGATAAATTCCTTTATCTGTTTGGAAAGGTGATTCCTAAGCTGGGGCTGATTCTTTCTATGGCGTTTCGTTTTATTCCCCTGTTTAAATATCAGATCCGAAAGATCAACCAGTCCCAGAAGACGATGGGGCTTTATGCTACGGACAGTGTACCTGACAGGATAAAAGGCGGGATACGCGTGTTTGACAGTCTAGTGTCCTGGTCCATGGAGAACTCTATTGACACGGCAGATGCGATGAAAGCCAGGGGCTACGGTCTTCATGGGCGGACAAATTTTTCTTTGTTCCGTTTTAAAAGGAGAGACGGAATTCTTCTTGGAAGTATAGGCTGCTTCACGGTTTTAATCCTGGCCAGCTTTGCGGCGGGGGGCTTTGCTTTCTATTATTATCCCTATGTGGCGCAGCTGCAGCGGGGGCCGCTGGATATCGTAAGGTATCTGATTATTTTTGCTTTTTATCTTATACCGGGCATCATAGAGGCCAGAGGGAAACTGACCGGAAAATATCTGAGGTCGAAAATCTGATTTTTCAGGGTGCAAAGACGGCCTTATGAAAAAAGATTGAAAACACTTTTTATAATTAGTAAAAGTAATAGGTTTTTAAAATTTTAAAGAGTGCACAAACGGCCCTGCTTTGTATGTCAGGGATAATGAAACTAAAGGAGAATCGTAACATGGAATTACTGAAAGTAGAGAATCTAACCTTTACCTATCCAAAGCAGGCAAAGGACACCAGCAGGATGGCTCCGGCGCTGGAAGATGTCTCATTCGAGATACAGGAAGGGGAATTTATAGTTGTCTGCGGGGAGTCGGGATGCGGGAAGACGACTCTGCTTCGGCTCTTGAAGAGGGAACTGGCCCCTGCAGGGGATATTACAGGAAAGATCTGGTTCTGCGGTGTAGAGCAGAAGCAGCTCTCTGAGCGGGAGGCCGCTTGTGATATCGGATATGTTCTCCAGAATCCGGAGAACCAGACTGTCACAGATAAGGTGTGGCATGAGCTGGCCTTTGGCCTGGAGAATATGGGTGTGCCGACGCCCGTGATCCGCAGGAGGGTGGCTGAGATGGCCTGCTTTTTTGGGATTGATGACTGGTACCGGAAGAAGACGACGGAACTGTCCGGCGGGCAGAAGCAGCTGCTGAACCTGGCTTCGATTATGGCGATGCAGCCTAAGCTTCTGATACTGGATGAGCCTACCAGCCAGCTGGATCCGATTGCGGCTTCAGACTTCATCAATACACTGGTGAAGATCAATAAAGATCTGGGCCTGACGATTTTGCTGACGGAGCACCGCCTTGAGGAGGTTTTCCCTGTGGCAGACAGGGCTTTTATTATGGACAAAGGGAAAATGCTTCTGATGGAATCCCCAAGGGAAGCAGGGAGAGACTTGAAATGCCTGAACGCAGACCACAAAATGCTTCTGGGACTGCCCAGTGCCCTTCGGATATATCACGGGCTGGATGCACGGGATGCCGAATGTCCTCTGACCGTACGGGATGGCAGAAGCTTTCTGGAAGAATATTATGATAATGAAATAAAAAGGCTGCACCGGGAAACGGACAGTACCCATGGAAAACAGATTACCATGCGTATGAAGGATGTGTGCTTCCGATATGAGAAAGATCTGCCTGATGTGCTGGAAGGCGTAGAGCTGACAGTTTACGAAGGGGAGATAGTCAGTATTCTGGGCGGCAACGGGTCCGGTAAGACGACTCTGTTAAGCGTAATTTCAGGAACCTATAAGCCATACAGGGGAAAGCTTGAAGTATTTGGAAAAAGAATACATAAGTATAGCGGTAGGGAATTATATGTGAAGAATCTGGCCTCTCTTCCACAGAATCCGCAGACCGTTTTTATTAAGATGACTGTCCGGGAGGATTATGATGAAATCCGTCATGTAATGGGATACAGCGAGGCCGAGATGAAGGAAAAGATTGAAGAAACAGCAGAGCTCATGGGAATCAGTCATCTGCTGGACCGGCATCCTTATGACTTAAGCGGCGGTGAGCAGCAGAAGGCCGCGATCGGCAAAGTGCTTCTCCTTCAGCCACGGTTCCTGCTTCTGGATGAGCCGACAAAAGGGATTGATGCATGGTCAAAAATGCAGTTGCAGAAGCTTTTAAAGGGATTAAAGCAGAGGGGAATTTCCATTTTAATGGTCACGCATGATGTAGAATTTGCGGCAGGAGTATCAGATCGGTGCGGACTGTTTTTCGACCATGAGATTACATCTGTGGACACTCCGGAAGAGTTTTTCTGCAATAATAATTATTATACCACGGCGGCAAACCGGATCTCCAGACAGAGATACGAGAACGCAGTGACCTGTGAGGATGTCATTGAGCTGTGCAGACAGAACGGACGGATACAGAAGGAGGGGAAACGCATATGCGGGAAAGTGACGGCATAAAAAATGAAAACACGATCGTGCACGCAGACGAGAATCTGCTGGAAAATACCCTCCCTTACACAAAAAAAAGAGTGGCAGTCTGGATTTGCCTGACGGCAGGGGTTATCCTTTTGATTGTTTTGGGGATCCGGCTGATGGCAGACCGGAAATACAATCTGGTATCCGCCATGATTGTACTGATCGCATGCGGTGCCTTTTATCTCGCATATGAGAAGCGGGAAGGGAGCATCCGGCGGATGGTGCTGCTGGCAGTGATGACGGCAATTTCTGTGGTGGGACGATTTATTTTTGGACCGATCCCTTTTTTCAAACCCGTGACGGCTATCGTGGTATTGACAGGAATCTATATGGGGCCTGAATCCGGATTTCTGGTAGGTTCGCTATCGGCAGTTGTTTCCAATATCTTTTTCGGGCAGGGGCCGTGGACACCTTTCCAAATGTTTTCCTGGGGAATCATCGGAATGATCGCAGGATTCCCAGGGCTGCGGGCACTTCTTCGTCACCGTATGCCGCTGATTTTTTACGGGATATTCTCAGGTATCGCTTATTCAGGGCTTATGGATATCTGGACAGTGTTCAGCCTTGAGGGAGGCTGGAATTGGTACAGGTATCTGGGGGCGCTTGCAACTGCGGTGCCGGTCACGATTACGTACTGTGTATCTAATGTAGTATTCCTGATGCTGACTATCAAACCGATTGGGGAAAAGATGAACCGGATTCAGATAAAACATGGGATTTTTTAAACGTATATATTTTCATGGGAGGGCATTGGGAAAGGGGCCGCCTGCTGAAAGTCTGCCGGGGAAGGTACGGCGGGACACATACGGGCATTTTGGCTGCGGGCCATTTGCTAACGCCCTCTAATATCAAAATCGGACTCTTATATGGAACCACCGACATTCACCGTGGAATTCTGATGAATTCCACGGTGAATGTCGGCTTGATGGGGCTGGCTTGCCGGGAGATATAGCCTGCTTTTAGTGTATATTATGGAATGAGGGATGTTTTATTCGACTTCGAGGGTCAGGTATCTGCCGCGGGGGATAGGGGCGGAGAATTTAATGTCCAGGGGCGTCTTGAAGAGGGGACCTCCTGTTACGAAGGTGTGGTATTCTCCGTTTTCCCCGCAGACGTCGATGTTATCTTTTTCCATAGCGGCTATGAGGTCAGTGGTCAGGGGCAGGCCCAGGTAGTCAGGGGACATTCGTTCGGTGTCTACTACGGTGATGTGGGGGGTGAAGCCTGCCTCAAGGAATTCCAGGACGGCCTGCCTGCGGCTTTTCTGCCAGAGCGGAAAGCATGGCTGGAGGCCGGTGTTCTGGCAGCGCGCGCTGCACCAGGCCAGATGTTCTTCCAGGTCGATGTCACCGAAGACACAGACCTCGGCTCCTGCTGATTTCTGAGTCAGGAGTTCTTTTTCGAAATTTTTTTCGTAATCCTCCCCGCTTGTTTTGATCAGGTTGATAGGAAGGCTCATGGATGTCTCAAGTTTATGGATGACTTGGGGGCTGATTCCGTGGAACCAGCTGCGTTCACGGTCTGTGTTGTAGGTCATGATCAGACCCATGGGAATCATGCCGGACTGTATTGCTTTGTAGATGGACAGGGTGCTGTCTTTTCCGCTGCTGTAGGATGCAACGAATTTTTTACCTTTTAGCTCATTCATTTGTTTTCCTCCGGATAATAGTGAAAGGAAACAGCCTGCGGCTCGATTAAGCCGGTGTATTTCCTATATGAATAGCCGTCTATGGGACAGCCTGTAAACGGTAGATATGATTTAGTATAACATAAAAGAGACAGTCAGGCACTCGTGATACCGGCAAGAAAATATAATTTTAATGAATTAAGCAATTGCAGAAAAGGAGATGCAATTCCTCTCTTTATTAAAAGCAAAGTTTCCATGTTCCTGGAATCGTGTTATGATGGAAGAAACAAAACGGAATATCAAAATAAATTATACAGACTAGGAGGAATATGCTATGAAACTTGCAGAGGCATTACAAGAGAGAGCCGATATAAACCGGAATATCGAACAATTAAAAAAACGTCTAAATAATAATGTATTAGTACAAGAGGGAGAACAAACAGCAGAAGACCCGGAAAAACTAAAGCAGGAATTAGATAATTCACTTGAGCGTCTGACATATTTAATCGCCCATATCAATCAGACAAATTGTGAAACTAAAATTGATGGCGAAACACTAACAGAACTTATAGCAAAAAAAGATACGCTTTTGCTGAAACTTAGTGTATATAAAGATATTGTTTATTCTGGAAGCCAGACATCATATCGGGCAAGAAACACGGAAATCAAGATAAAATCTGCTATTTCTGTGAGTGGCTGGCAGACAGAAATCGACAGGCTGTCTAAAGAATTACGGCTATTGGATAATAAATTACAGGAAACCAACTGGAACACGGATTTGATAGGGGAATGATTGTTTGGTAGCAGAAGCAGAGTGAATGTCACGCGGCGACAGCGCAAGTCGTATCTGGCGAACATTGAAGAGCAGATGTGAGGTTCGATTCCTCAAGGATTGTTAAGCTCCGACCGCGCACAAATGTATCGTGATCAATAATTGTTATTACCAGACATTGGCTGCATCTGTGAGGGTGGGAACGGGGAATTTATACAATCATTATGTAAGATGGACGTAGACGAGTTAGAAAGATGCAAAGATTGCGCGAAAATACAAGACAATCCATTCAATAAAAAAGCCGGCCGAGCCGGTTAACGATTCCATCCAAATAAAAAAGTCATGGCACCTAACTTTTCCACAAAACGACTCAATTCGCCACCCCCGCCCAAGATCCCCCGTGCAGAAGGAGGTGTCTCCCGTCATGATGCGACCAGCTGTGGGGAATTGGAATATGCCGGCTCCGATTTTGATTAGCGGCACTTATGCCCTGATTCCGCATCCAGGAGAGGCATATTCCAATTCCGCACAGCGGCCCCCATACCAGCCCCCCGCCCCCGCTACACATAATCGAAATCATCGGGCCCCTTAAACCAGCTGCTCCGTCCCAGATGCAGTATGAAGCACAGTACCGCCATGGAAAGATACCCAATCATAAAAGGTGATTTCGGATAGAACCCCAGAGCCGCGCTGTGTATAAAGCCAAAGAAGGAGAGCGCTGCCCCTGCGAGCGCTGTTACCGCCGCCAGATTTAATTTTTTATCTATAATAAATGCGGTCATGGTTCCCAGCAGGATTCCGATAATGATGGCTCCGGGTTTGACCGCCGGGACACCGTTCCACATAACGCCTGCATCAAGCAGGGACTGGGTGACGTCCGGTGTGTATCCGGAGTATCCTGACGGAAGTGTTTCCGTCCAGACATTGGCAAGGCCTGCGGCTCCCGTGATCTGCGTGAACAGGTAGTCTGCAACCGGCGGGATCATGGCGATTCCGACTGCAGCATAGTGTTTTTTGCTGCAGTCCTTGAAGGCCTGGCACACCATAACGATGGCGCACCATAGATAAGTGACGGCACAGACGGCCGGCGGTACCAGGCTGCTCAGGAAGGTGAAGAGCCCTAGCAGTCCGGCAAGGCCCAGCACCAGACCGGAGATGAAGGAATAGCCGATGCCGGCCTTTGCTTTTTTCAGTCCGGCATGTCCAAGCCACACGGTATTCGGTACGACGCCTCCAAATATGGCAGAGATCATGGTGCAGACACCGTCTGCAAACTGCGCTTCCCGTACATGATAGTTGTCCCCGGCGGCGTTTGCAGCCTCTACATTGTCCATTGTCTCGATAAAGTTATAGATCTCAATCGGGATGATAATCGTGAGATAAGGAGCGACTATGGCAAAGCCGCTTAACAGATGCTGGATGCTGTTTACCGGGTTCGGAAAATAAAAGCCGATCCCGCTGAAATCAAGGCTGGTCCGCCCCAGACAGAAGGCATAGACGATGCCGCCCACGATTGCGACCACAAGCGGAGGAATCTTCCCGGGAAACAGGTAACCGCCGAATACGCCGATCAGGGCAAGAATCAGGATCGGCATGCCGATGACCGGATCGCTGAATACGTCAAATACTCCCTGTGTCGCCATCCAGATGAATCCGATACCGGCGACGGTTCCGAGCAGTGCAGCCCTCGGGATTTTTCTCTTCATCCAGGGGCCGATGAAACCGCCGAAGAATTCGACCGCACCTCCCAGAAAGCAGGCTGCAATGGCTGCGGACCATGCCAGTTCCGGATCCTCCAGAGCGTAGTGAAGCGGCATGATTACACCGTAGAGAATTACAAACATGGCAGGGGTGGAGACTCCGGAAGGCAGCGCGGTCACATCCGAACGCATTTCCCTTTTAGACAGCCTGTATGCCATAAAGGCGTAGTAAAAGCCACTGAGCATCAGGCCGATTGACATTCCGGGGATGACTCTTCCGTATACAATCTCGTCCGGCCAGCCCAGGACACCGGATAAAGTAGCGATTACGATCAGATAGTTTACAATATTATTGGTGATGGAATAAGCCATTCCCCCAATATCTCCTCTTTGGAATAAAGGAACAAGCGCCTTCTTCTCTCTCAATACCCCGCCACCTCCATCTATTCTGCTTCCACAGGAATAAAGTCAAACTTTGTTACGTCGAATAAGCCCATATCGGTCAGCTTTATTTCCGGGATGACTGCCAGTGACATGAAGCACAATGTCATAACAGGTTCTACATCTCTGCTGATTCCCAGCTCTTCATGGGCGGCCTGGTGAATGCGTGTCAATTTATCATCTACCCACTCCCCGCTCTGGTCGCTCATCAGGCCGCCGATGGGCATGGGCATAGATTCCGTGACATGCCCGTCTTTTACAAGAACGATTCCGCCGTTTTGGCGGATTAACTCCTGTACGGCAAATTCCATATCCTCGTCGGTTACGCCTACGGTAATGATATTATGTGAATCATGGGCTACAGATAAAGCGGCTGCGCCTTCCCTGATTCCGTAGCCCCGCAGAAATGCGGCGGCAACATTTCCGGTCTCCTGGTGGCGCTCAATCACGGCTATTTTCACAAGATCCACATCGGGGTCTCTGACAAAGTCACCGGTCTCATCCAGTTCGACGTTGGCAGTGCCTTTTCCGGTTACTACGCCGCCTGGTAGAATGTCTATTACGTTAACATGTCTCGATTTCAGATGCATTTTCAGTTTGTTTTTTGAAAAATCTTTCACATGAAAGCTTCCTTTAACCGATGAGATATCCCGCTTTTCAACCGGAAGCAGATAGTTTCCTTCCGCAGCGGCAAGGGTTCCCCCAATCCAGACTTTGGAGACGGAGAAGTCTCTCAGATTATCGAGCAGTACGATGTCCGCGCGTAGGCCCGGTGCGATGGCTCCGCGGTCGTAAAGACGGAAACATTCCGCTGCATTCAGGCTTGCCATTCGGATCGCGGTAATTGCATCGATCCCCTCCTCCACGCAGATGGATAGATGATTGTCCAGATGCCCCTGTTCCAGAATCGTTTTGGGCTGGAGGTCGTCGGAGCAGAGCAGACAGCGCCGGTTGTTCATAGGGGTCAGACCCTTAAGCAGAGTCCTCAGGTTGTGGCATGCGGAACCCTGCCTCAGGAGTACATACATTCCCCGGGAAATGCGGTCCAGCATCTCCTCCACAGTGGAACATTCGTGGTCTGTGTGGATCAGAGCGGCGGCATAGGCATTCAGATCCCGGCCCGAGACTCCGGGGCTGTGGCCGTCTATCAGTTTTCCAATTTCTTTTGCGGTCATAATTTTATCGAGATCGCTTTCACACCCATGAATCAGACCGGGGAAGTTCATGTACTCCCCGAGGCCCAGGATTCTTTCGTCCTGAATCGGGCCTTTCATAGCCTCTGCATCTATATTGGCGCCTGCATGTTCAAAGGGAGTGGCCGGGACGCAGGAGGGAAGCATATATTTGATATCCAGGGCAGTGCCTTTGGCGGCCTGCAGCATGTAATCCAGGCCTCGGATTCCGCATACATTTACGATTTCGTGTGGGTCGGCGATTATGGTAGTGGCACCGTGGGGAACCAGAAGGCGTCCAATCTCTTCCGGGCTTACATAGGCGGATTCGATGTGAATATGGCTGTCGATGAAGCCGGGGACTGCATATTTTCCTTTTGCGTCTATTTCTTCCCGTCCCTCATAGTTTCCGATTCCGGCAATCAATCCCCGGATCACTGCAATATCGCCCTCAATGATACTGCCGTTTAAGACGTCAACAATCCGGCAGTTCTTGATGACGATATCCGCGGTGTTTCTGCCGGCCGCTGTGTCGATCAGTTCCTTCAGAGCCTCTTTGCTCATTTCATTCATGCATATTCCTCCTTGCTGGAAATCATTATGGACAATTGTTCTATTGTAACCGTTTAGGCAAGCCTGAACTGTTACATTCTGTTCTATTGTTCTCTCAGATTTAAAATCGGATCAAAAATAGTCAGATTTGTATAATCAACAGGCCCCACATCAGTGATTGCGTAATCCGGAATCGCGGTGATCGGGAGGAAGAACATATACATCAGTGGTTCGGACAGCGTAGAGCCGAGCTCCTGCGCCGCCTTGTTCAGACGCTTTTCCTGTGCTGCGATGGTTTCCGGTTCTTCATCGCTTGCAATACCGCCTACCGGCAGCGGCAGGAATTCCAGAATCTTGCCGTCCGCGGCAACGACCTGTCCGCCGCCCTGCTCGATCAGATAGTTCACGGCGAGCGACATGTCCTCTGCACTGACTCCCATCACGATCAGGTTATTGTCATCCGGTGCGGCGGAGGAAGCCATGGCTCCCTTTTTCAGGTTCCAGCCGGAACAAAAAGCGAGGGAACGGTTGCCGTTTCGTCCAAACCTTTCCAGGACGGAGACGAGAGCCACATCCTGTTCGGGATCGGGAAGCACAATCCCGTTCTCTACCTTTAAGACAACGTCTCTTCTCTTGCGTACAAATGGCCCCTGGACATCCATTGCCAGTACGTCGGCTGTACCATTTTGGATGGAGGTTTTGTATGAAAAGTCTGCTTTTGTTGTTTTCTTACATTTCAAGACACTTTTGAGGACAGAACTTCTTTCCGGCGCTTTCAGTTCAAAGGCAAGCCTGCCGTCTCTCGCGGCGGGGCGGCCGTTGGCAATGACTGCCTCCACATGGAATTCCTCCGGCGAATCTACGAGCAGAATATCCGCAATTCTTCCGGGAGAGATGGAGCCGACCAGATGATCGATGCGGTAAGCTTCCGCGCTGTTTATGGTACCCATCTGAATTGCCGTCATAGGATCCACGCCTGCGGCTATTGCCAGCCGGACAACATGGTCCAGGTGTCCCTTCTCCAGCACATCCGTAGCGGTTACGTCGTCCGTACAGAAGCTGACACGGCGAGCCATCATAGGGTTGACTTCCGTGACCGCGCGGATATTTTCCGCCAGAAAATGTGTAACAGAGGATTCACGGATCAGCATATGCATACCTTTCCGAATCTTCTCCACAACTTCTTCGTGGTCATAGCTTTCATGGTCCAGACGGACGCCGCCGCAGAGATAACCGTTTAATTCCTCCCCCCTGGCCATCGGTGCGCATCCGAAAACAGGGAGGCGGTTTTTAAACGCCTGTTCAATCGCGCCCAGTGTATCTTCGTCTTCTTCCTGAAGAAATTCCCGCACGGTTTCCCATACCCCGAAGCATTCCGGCCACTGCTGCACCTGTGCATGAACTTCCTTTTTAAAGTTGAAGGCTACCGTAGATTCCGGGATTGTATAGGGGGTTTTGAACGGTGCACCCCAGAATACTTTGAGCGGACTCTTCTTTACTTCCGCCAGCACTTCCTTCAGTCCGTCCAGTCCGGATACGGAAATGTACTCGTCCAGCCCGGATATGATGCTTGTTGTGCCGCGGGGTACTACGGCCTTTGCAAAGCTGGTGATGCTGAGTTTGCTGCATTCGCTGTGGATATGTCCGTCAATCAGCCCGGGAACCAGGTACTTTCCGGTCGCATCGATGACTTTTGTCTCAGGTCCCATATAGTGTTCGATATTCCCGACGGCCGTAATCATATCCTTGTAGATAGCAACATCTGCGGGATAGATTTCGCTTGTCATGACATTAACCAGGAGGCCTCCTCTAATGGCAATATCTGCAGGAATGATCCCTCTTCCTGCACGAATCATTTCTTTTAAATTTTCGATGGTTCTTTCCATATAAATCCTCCCGTTTATGGATACTTTAAAATGGGTGAGTAAAGCGTACACTCATGTATGATAGAAGAAGCAGGGTATAAAAAATAAAAAAAGCAGATAGATGTAAATATGATAGCAGGGCTTCAGCGTGCTGCTTCTGGCGGTTTTGTCTATCCATCATATCCTGTAACCGATAGGAAGTAGTTTTGCCGACGGTGTTGATATTTATTCAGGAGCGGGGCGCAAAAAAAATGCTTGCAAAACTATTTTTTTGAATGGATTACCAACGAACGGACAGTAGTTGAAACTGAGCACGCCCGTAGGATATGAACAGGAACACCTTTCTTTCTGGATTAGTGACAAAAACGTAGACGTTTGCTTGTGTGCAGGCACAACGCATGATAAAATATAACAAGTAAAAGAATATGAAAAGTTGGACTTATATCCCCGCAAACTGGGACAACATCTTGCAACAAGCAATTTTCAGACGCGCTCAAGTGGGATGTGGATTTCCGGCGGAGAGGGAAGGAATGAATAAAATGCGGGAATTTTATGAGATCGTCGAAGAAAATCCGGTGATCGCGGCAGTGAAGGATGAAGAAGGTGTGGAAACATGCTGCACCATGGAAGAAGTGAAGGTGATTTTTGTACTTTACGGGGATATCTGTTCTATACCCGGTATTGTGAAGCGGATCAAAGAGGCCGGAAAGACCGCTTTGGTACATATCGACCTGATTACCGGGCTGAGCGCCAAAGAGGCGGCAGTTGATTATATAAAGAACAGTACCTCCGCCGACGGGATTCTGTCCACAAAACCGCTGATGATCCAGCGTGCTAAGGAATTGTCTATGTATGCTGTGCTGCGCTATTTCGTCATAGATTCCATGGCCATTAAGAGCATAGAGAATCTGGACAGGCAGCGGGGCAAAAAACCGGATTTTATCGAGGTCATGCCGGGAGTGATGCCCAAAGTGATCCGGAAGATATGCAGAAGCAGCCGGATTCCGGTCATTGCAGGCGGGTTGATTGCGGATAAAGAGGATGTGATGGGGGCCCTGGAGGCGGGGGCTGTGGCGGTATCGTCAACCAACCGCAGCGTATGGGAATTATAACGCGTTCAAGAATTGCGGTATGTATGGGAAGAAAAGCATATGCAGATATCATAAAAAGGAGGGTTTTACTATGGCAAGGTATGTGATGGCGCTGGACTCGGGGACAACCAGCAACCGGTGTATTCTTTTTAATGAAAAGGGGGAAATGTGCAGTGTGGCACAGAAAGAATTCACACAATATTTTCCGAAGCCGGGCTGGGTAGAGCACAATGCGGAGGAGATCTGGTCCAGCCAGCTTGAGGTGGCACAGCAGGCAATGGCGAATATCAATGCAACGGCTGCGGATATAGCAGCCATTGGTATTACTAACCAGAGGGAGACGACGATCGTCTGGGATAAGGAATCCGGTGAACCGGTTTATCAGGCGATTGTATGGCAGTGCAGGCGGACATCTGAGTATTGTGACAGCCTGAAAGAAAAAGGGCTGACAGATAAATTCAGGAAAAAAACAGGGCTGGTGATCGACGCCTATTTCTCCGGGACTAAGGTAAAGTGGATTCTGGACAATGTGGATGGGGCCCGGGAACGTGCCGGGCGAGGGGAGCTTTTATTTGGGACAGTTGAGACATGGTTGATCTGGAAGCTGACAAAAGGGGCGGTTCATGTAACGGACTATTCCAATGCCTCCAGAACCATGCTGTTTAATATCAATACGCTTCAGTGGGACGCCGAGATACTGGCGGAGCTTGGAATACCGGCCTCCATGCTTCCGGAGGCGAAGCCGTCCAGTTGTATATACGGTGAGGCGGATGCCGGGTTTTTCGGGGCGCCCATCCCGATTGCGGGGGCGGCAGGAGATCAGCAGGCAGCGCTTTTCGGGCAGACTTGCTTTCAGAAAGGCGAGGCCAAGAATACATATGGAACTGGATGTTTTTTATTGATGAATACTGGGGAGAAGCCCGTCTATTCCGAGAATGGGCTTGTGACCACAATTGCCTGGGGTATGGACGGGAAAGTCAATTATGCACTGGAAGGCTCCATTTTTGTAGCAGGTGCGGCGATCCAGTGGCTGCGGGATGAGATGCAGTTGATTGATTCGTCACAGGTGTCCGAATATATGGCCCAGAAGGTGGAGGACACAAACGGGTGTTATGTGGTTCCCGCATTTACCGGCCTTGGAGCGCCTCACTGGGATCAGTACGCCAGGGGAACCATCGTGGGCCTGACCCGCGGTGTAAACAAGTATCATATTATACGCGCCACTCTGGAGTCTCTGGCATATCAGGTAAATGACGTGCTGCGCGCTATGGAGGCTGATTCCGGGATAAAACTTTCTGCACTGAAGGTAGACGGCGGCGCCAGCGCAAATAATTTTCTTATGCAGACACAGGCTAATTTGAGTAATGCCCCGGTAAAACGTCCGCAGTGTGTGGAGACGACCGCCATGGGAGCAGCTTATCTGGCCGGGATTGCTGTGGGATACTGGAAGAGTAAGGATGAGGTGCTTACAAACTGGGCCATCGACCGGGTATTTGAGCCGGATATTGAGGCTGATACGCGGGAAAAGATGCTCCGGGGCTGGAACAAGGCTGTGCGGTACTCATACGGCTGGGCAAAAGAAGAATAAAGACAGCGCAGTGAATCAGCAGCATCAGATCATTTGCAAAAATATGGATATGTGAAGACATATAGAAATGTGAGGCAGGACATGAGCAGGGTTAAAAATGAACCAAAGATCAAAAATGCATTAATAACGGCCATCCGGGAACAACTGGAGCACAGAGCAACCTGGCTTTATCTGCTGTGTGATGAGGCAGAAAAAAGAGGCCTGGACAAAAAAGATTTCGGTAGCGCCGCAATCAAACGCTGCGGGCTTACCCAGGGAGCGGCACTGGTGAAAAAGGGCGGCACAAAAGATTTCACAGGACTCAGGAAAACCTTATTCACAAAACCAGCCCAGTGGGTATTTGAAATGAAAATCCGAAAAAGCACGCCAGAAGTATTGGCAATAGATTTCCATTACTGCCCGCTGGTAAAAGCGTGGCAGAAGGCGGGATGTTCCGATGAGGAAATCTCTAATCTGTGCGATATAGCCATGTGCGGAGACCGGGGAATCGGAGAAGCATATGGGGGAAAACTAAAGCTATTAAAGAGCATTGCCAAGGGAGATGAGGTATGCAGATTATATTACCATAAACCGGATATTAGCTGACGAGCTTAAGTCTCGGCAGCGGATGGGGCCTCCGAAACGATGGCAGAGTATTAATTAAAACGGTGGAACCGCTCTAGGCCAACTCAGTACAACCAAACGAATTAATCCGCCGCCACCGTAACGGAACCCCACCCAGAGGGTAAGCTTTACCTATCGGCCGGAAGTACCAGCTGAAAAACCGGGAAGCCTGGCCCATGGCGGGAGCATCTATGCCCGTTTAAAAATCCTAGAGTTTTCGTTAGAGGCCCTTAAGGAAAAAACACAGAAAATAGTGGGCAGAATTTGACGTCTCACGTCAAATTCTGAAGCGGCCTAAGGCCCGAAATTATCAAATTTCGGGCTGCATGCCGCTGGCCCGCTATTTTCTGCGTTTTTTCCTTTAGGGCCTCTTACGTAAACGGAGCGGACTTTTAAACGGGCATAGATGCTCCCGCCATGGGCCAGGCTTCCCGGTTTTTCAGCGTCCCTCCTCCAAAAAAACAAAAGTATCCCCCCTAATTTCCGGTTGTAATTTGGGGGAGGGGGGCGTATAATATATATAGAAATAAATAACTTATGCCGATGAGAACAGAGCCTGGCAGATAACATATCAGCGATATGTTTGTTTGCGGGCTCTATTTTTTTGTCTTTAAAGACAAAATACTTTTCTGCATCCAGGAGGGATGAAATATGTATGATGTGATTATAATTGGAGCCGGTGTTTCCGGTGCGGCGGCAGCAAGGGAGCTGTCCAGATATAAGGTGAAGGTATGCGTTCTGGAAAAATCAGAGGATGTATGCTGCGGGACATCCAAAGCTAACAGCGGGATCGTTCATGCCGGATATGATGCACGGCCAGGTTCTCTAATGGCCAAGCTGAATGTGGAGGGAAACCGCATGATGGGGATGCTGTCAGAAGAGTTGGATTTTCCGTTTCAGAGAAAGGGATCGCTGGTTGTATGCAGGAATCAGGAGGAGCTTCCGGTTCTATTGAGGCTGCAGGCACAGGGAGAAGAGAACGGTGTGGAAGGCCTGGAGATTCTGAACAGGGAACAGGCGATTGCACTGGAGCCCAATATAACGGAACAGGTGGAGGCCGCCTTGTATGCACCTACGGCCGGAATCGTTTGTCCTTTTGGACTGAATATCGCAATGGCTGAAAATGCTTGTGCTAACGGCGTGGAATTTCGGTTCGATACAGAAGTTGATGCGATTGAGAAGTTGGAAGGCGGTTTCCTTCTCAAGACAGATTCCGGTGATTACAAAGCACGGTATGTGGTAAATGCTGCGGGTGTGTATGCGGACCGTTTCCATAATATGGTGAGCAGCAGGAAGCTCCATATCATTCCGAGAAAAGGAGAATATTTCCTGCTGGATAAAGGGGCAGGAGATCACGTTTCCAGAACAATATTTGCCCTGCCTGGGAAATTAGGAAAGGGAGTTTTGGTCACGCCGACTGTGCATGGGAATCTGCTGGTTGGGCCTACGGCGGCAGATATTGAGGATAAAGAAGGAACGAATACTACAGCGTCAGGGCTTGCTGCGATTTACGAGAAGGCCGGCCAGAATGTAAGGGATCTGCCTCTCAAAAAGGTGATCACCAGTTTTGCCGGGCTGCGTGCCCATGAGGGCGGAAATGACTTTATCATAGAGGAGGCTTCAGATGCCCCGGGATTTATCGACTGTGCGGGAATAGAATCTCCCGGCCTTACCAGTGCACCGGCTGTGGGGCTTATGGTGGCGGATATTCTGCGGGATAAGATGCACCTGCAGAGAAATCCTGATTTTCAGGGGAGGAGAAAGGGGATACTGAATCCAGCGCTGCTCTCCATAGAAGATAGAAATAAACTGATTCTGAAACAGCCGGCCTATGGACATATTATCTGCCGGTGCGAAATGATTTCCGAAGGGGAGATATTGGATGCCATACACCGGCCGCTGGGGGCGCGTTCACTGGACGGCGTGAAGCGCAGGACGAGAGCCGGTATGGGGCGGTGCCAGGCCGGATTCTGTTCGCCGAGAACGATGGAGATTCTGGCAAGGGAACTGGGCGTATCCATGGAAGCGATTACAAAGGCCGGCGGAAACTCCGGACTGATTGTGGGGACGAATAAAGATGTGCTGTAGATGGATTGGCATCACATGTAACAGTCAAGGCAGGCATGAAATGTGATCATCAGATCAGCAGCAAGGGGAAGATGAACTGGAAGTTTGCGGACAGCGGGAGGATATAAAAATGGAGAAATATGAGATCGTGATCATCGGAGGAGGGCCTGCAGGACTGGCAGCGGCAGTTTCAGCCAGAAATGCAGGAATAAAGAGCATTCTGATCCTGGAACGGGATAAGGAGCTGGGGGGAATTCTGAACCAGTGCATCCATAATGGGTTCGGTCTGCATACCTTTCAGGAGGAGCTGACCGGTCCGGAATATGCGGCGCGCTTTGAGGCGCGCGTTTTGGAACTGGGGATTGAATACAGACTGGAAACAATGGTCATGGACATCAGCCGGGAGAAGCTGGTTACTGCCATGAACCGGGAAAGAGGCATGTATCAGATTCAGGCGGAGGCCATCGTCCTGGCCATGGGATGCAGAGAGCGTTCCAGAGGTGCGCTGAACATACCGGGCTACCGTCCGGCGGGGATTTATTCGGCCGGGACGGCGCAGCGGCTTGTGAATATGGAGGGGGTTCTGCCCGGCAGAAAGGTTGTGATACTGGGATCCGGGGACATTGGACTGATTATGGCGAGAAGAATGACGCTGGAAGGCGCAGAGGTGAAAGCAGTGGCGGAGCTGATGCCATACTCCGGAGGGCTGAAGCGGAATATTGTACAGTGTCTGGACGACTACGGCATACCACTGAAGCTGAGCCACACCGTAACAGATATTAAGGGAAAAGAGCGCGTGGAAGGGATAACGCTTGCGGCGGTTGATGAAAAAGGAAGACCCATTCCCGGAACAGAGGAGGACTACGAGTGCGATACGCTTCTCCTGTCGGTTGGCCTGATTCCGGAAAATGAATTATCCGGGCAGATGGGAGTGGAGCTAAACTCCGCCACCTCCGGGCCGGTCGTGAATGAAAGTCTGGAGACCAGTGCGGCGGGAGTCTTTGCCTGTGGAAATGTTCTGCATGTCCACGATCTGGTAGATTTCGTATCAGAGGAGGCGGAAATGGCAGGGCGGAATGCCGCACATTATGTGAAGAGGCATGTGGATAAGTCCAGCGAAAACAGCGGAGGATATGAAAAAGTGATTCTAATACAGCCGTCAGGCGGGGTGCGATATACTGTCCCTTCATTTATAAGACCGGATCATATGGGGGATAAGCTGACAGTAAGATTCCGGGTTGGCAGTGTGTACCGCAAGTGTTATGTCAGCGTCTATCTCGGGGAAGAAAGAATCATTCACAAAAAACGTCCTGTAATGGCTCCGGGGGAGATGGAAGAGATCAGGCTGGAGAAGTCCCGTCTGCTGTGTTGCAATGGAGATGAAACAATCAGAATTCGGATAGAGGAGGCATAGAAATGGAGAAAAAAGAACTGATCTGTATCGGCTGTCCCATGGGATGTGCCTTAACGGTGGAGACAGAGGGAAATGAGGTTCTGTCCGTGACGGGAAACACTTGTCCACGCGGGGAAAGCTATGCCAGAAAGGAAGTGACGAATCCCACCAGAATTGTGACCACAACGGTCAGGATGAGAGACAGCCGTGAGAAGACGGTCTCTGTAAAGACGGAGGCGGATATTCCGAAAGATAAGATATTTGAGTGCGTAAGGCAGCTGAAGGGTGTAGAAATGAAACCTCCTGTGCATATAGGGGATATCGTTCTGGAGAATGCTGCGGGAACCAGAGTAAACGTGGTGGCTACCAGGGAAGTGATTTGCTAAAAACCGTTACTGGCGCAGATAGCGGGTACTATCACAGGAATTTAGAGTATGGACTACTAGTGGGAATTTAAACAAATATAAACTTATCGCTGCGGTAAATGGTTCTGGCCACCTCAACAACGGTTTTGGAGGGAAGAGTGACGCAGCGGCAGGTGAGAACAAGGCTGGGAGCGTACCCCTTTATCTGCAGAAGGGAGCGCTCCTTTTTGCTGAGAGAAGAGACCGTAAGCTGCCGGTTCTCTGTATGCAGATTGAAATAGCCGCAATTATGGATATAGTCATAGACCGAAGTAATCGAGGCGCCGTCCTCCTGAATGCAGGGGAACAGATCCTCAGCCATATAGCTGATATGTATGGCAGCAGGCTCCCCATCCAGAATACGCAGGCGGGTGATCTTATAAATAGGCTCTTCGAATTCCACACCCAGCATGCTGTGAATCAGAGAATCACCCCGCAGTTTCTGGCATCCCATATTCCGGGTCTCAAAGGAAAGATTGAGATCCGCCATCTTGCTGGAAAAACTACGGTCCTCCATAGAAAGCAGAATCTTATCCCGCCTGCCGGAAAAAAAACTGCCATAGCCCTGCATGGCATAGATATAACCCAGTTCCTTCAGCCGTTCATAAGCCTTCCGGATCTCAGAGCGGGGTACGCCAAATCGAACGGCCATTTTATTTTCGCTTGGCATCTTATCGCCCTTCTTGTATATATTTTCCTGAAATTCCTGAATAAGAACATCAACAATGGACTCCCATGTCCAGTTTTTCTTCATATGAGTACACCTCCGCATATATTCTGACAATGAAGAGCATGGGGGTCAGACCCCTTTGCAAAGGGGTCTGACCCCCATGCTCTTCTGCCTGTTTTCCCCTCGATTATAGCAACACTATCTTATGCTTACAATAATATTCAGACAACTTTACGAAGAGTTTACGCAACCCAGTTGGCAACTTTACATTCCTCCCATAAGATGCTCAGAGAAGCAAAATATGGTTGCGATGCACGCCCCACAGGCCGTGAATAGCAGCAAAATATGAGAACTTATACAAAGGCAGATCAGGAGGAATTGTTATGACGAAACGGGAGATATCCGTAATTCTGGCAGGAGCTTCCCAGAAGGAAATTATTGAAATTGCCGCGGCGATTCAAGAAAGCTGTGAGATTCAGATTATGAAGCCGCCGCAGAAAACACTTGTGATGGTAAAAGCCAGGGAATCTGTTAAAAAGTCTCTTTTCTATCTCGGTGAAGTGCTTGCATCAGAATGTATGGTGCTGGTGGATAGTGCCAAAGGCGCGGCGGTACTTGCAGGGGATGATTTTGACAAGGTGACGGCGGCAGCTGTCATTGACGGGTTTCTGAATCTGCCGGATAAAAAGGCGGAGAAGGAGCAGGTACTCGGGCAGATTCAAAAGCTTGGCAGACAGCAGGTGGCCGAACGGGCAAAGTTAAATCGTGCGCTTAGAAAATCCAAGGTTAATTTCAATGTAATGGGAGAATAAAAAATGGTGAAGGAATTAAAACTTGCATATGAGTTTGATTTTGTATTTGACGGACAGAAGGTATTCAGAGAACTGCTCCATGTTCTGGCTAACCCGGGAACAATCGGCAGTATTAGAAACCAGGCTGGTAAATTTGCAGGCAGCCACCAGGCTTTGATGGCGCTGGGGTGTACATTGCTGGATAATGAGGAAACAATGTATGTGGAAAAGAATCCAGTTCTTTCTGCGGATTTACACAGCCTGACACTGTGCCATGAGACGGATCTGGATAAGGCAGACTATATCTTTCTTTCCTCCGAGATGAATTACGGTTCCATGGAACAGATTTTGAAACATATAAAACACGGGACGTATGCCGATCCCCAGCAGTCAGCTACGGTGTTTTTGCAGTGTACGGAGCTGGCAGGCAGAGACTCCATGACACTGGAGGGTCCCGGCATAAAAGACAGACTTACTGTCCATGTATGTCCCTATATAAAAAAAGTCACCGCCCTGCGTCAGAGCCTGCAGATTGAATATCCGCTTGGGGTGGATCTGGTATTTGCGGATCTTACCGGAAACATGATGGGCGTTCCGAGGCTGTGCAGGCTGATATAAAAAGAAGAGTACGCAAGAAAATAATAGGAGGCAGACATATGGCTTATGTAGCAGTTACCGGCGGCAGAGAGGCAATTGAACAGTCCTTGAAACTGCTGGAAATATTCAGAGAGGGCAAAGAAGATATCAGCGTGTCATGTATAAAAGAAAATATGGCGCTGTTAGTAGATAAGATTATGAGCGAGGCTGGGTTTTACTCAGAAGAGTATGCTGCGCTGGCGCTGAAGCAGTGCCAGGGGAGCGTGGAGGAAGCGGTATTTTTACTGCGGGCCTACCGTTCCACCCTGCCGAGAAATTACTATTCACTGCCGATTGATACTGGAAAAATGCGGATTCTGCGGAGGATTTCAGCTGCCTTTAAAGATATCCCGGGAGGGCAGATACTGGGGCCTACATACGATTATTCACATCGTCTTCTGGACTTTTCACTGATGGAAGGCACTATGGAAGATAATATAGAAGGCAATATAGAAGGCAGTATAGAAGACAATACGAAAGTCACCGAAGAAGACCATTTAAATTATAACAAAGCGCTGGAAGTGCAGGAACAAATAAAAAAAACAGAGGCAGATGACGGCGCCGATATCCGATGCAGCCGCGTGACAGATCTTTTAAAAGCAGAGAATCTTCTGGAGAATACGGAGGAAGATAATACCCCGCCCTTTGATGTGACCAGCAGCCTGCTCACATTTCCTGCCCCGCGCAGCGCCAGGCTGCAGACGTTTGCGAGAAGTGATGCAGGATTCCTGGGAGGAGTGGCATACAGCTCCATGCGCGGATATGGGGCTGTGCATCCGACCGTGTCCGAGCTGCGGTGCGGATATGTGGAAGTATGTATCCCCTATGCACTGAATGAGGAAGAAGAGATCTGTATCGGAGAAATCCTCGTGACCGAAGTGGAAGCATTAGTGCCCTCCCACACAGAAACAGATGAGGAATTTGATAAGATGACGCTTTCCGGAGGATACGGCCTGATTTTCGGCAGAAATGAGAACAAGGCCATTGCCATGTCGATTGCAGATGCGGGACTGGAAACAGAGGGAAGCACCCCCTCCCAGGATGAGGAATTTGTTCTCACCCATGGCGATTGTCTCGAAATGAGCGGCTTTATTTCCCATTTAAAGCTGCCGCACTATGTTACTTTCCAATCAAAGCTGGACAGAGTCAGATAGGCAGTGCCAAATGAGTTATGTAAAATACGAATACGGGCTACTAGAGGGATCAGACCCCTCTGCAGAGAAAAGGAGGAGGAATAAATGATTGATGCAAAGCACTATAATTTTGCTTTTCTGGATGAGGGATCGAAGCGTGAAATCAGAAGGAGCATATTAAAGGCAGTGGCCATCCCCGGCTACCAGGTCCCTTTTGGTTCCAGAGAGCTGCCCATTGGCAGGGGCTGGGGGACGGGGGGTATTCAGATCACTCTGTCCATTATCGGAAAAGAGGATGTACTGAAAGTGATCGATCAGGGCAGTGATGACAGTGTCAATGCTGTAAATATAAAAAAACTGGTGGAAGAATGCACCGGGGTGGAACTTACCACGGATTCGGAAGAAGCCAGTATCATTCAGAGCCGCCACAGAATACCGGAGATTCCCATGAGAAATGACCAAATACTGGTCCTTCAGGTGCCGACGCCGGAACCTCTGCGTATGGTAGAGCCGAGGGAATCTGTGACAAAACAGATGCATGCGGAAGCAGAGTACAGCGGTATGTGGCTTTCCCTTTTTGAGGATCTGACCCAGTACGGGGATATCAGCATCAGTTCCGAATACCCGGTCATGGTGGAGGAACGTTATGTCATGAATCCCAGCCCCATCCCGAGGTATGACAACCAGAAGCTGAATGACAGCGATACCCTGTATCTGTTCGGCGCAGGACGGGAAAAGAAGATCTATGCCATCCCGCCGCATACGGATGTGGTATCCATGTGTTTTGAGGATGTTCCGTTTAAAACAGAAGACTTTGAAGGAAAACAATGCAGACTATGCGGTGCACAGGGAGTATATCTGGATGAGATCATAGATGAGAGTACCGGAGAAAAGGTATACGAATGCAGTGATACCGGATTCTGCCGTGGCAGAAGGGAGCGTGGAGCATAATGGAAAAGCCCGTAATGGATATTCAGAATCTGACCGTGCGTTATGGAAAAACCTGTGATTACTGCAGGAATGGAGGAGCACTGGTCAAAAACACCTGTCCCCGTTGTAAAACCGTCTGGGCATGCAGCGATATTCATATAACTTTGTACGAGGGCGAAATACTGGGAATCGTAGGAGAGTCAGGTTCCGGAAAATCAACACTGATGAAAAGTCTGTATTTTGATTTTGATATAACGGAGGGAAAAGGGTATCTCCGCGATTTTGAGAATGGGGAGGCCGATATTTTCGAACAGAGCCTGCAAAGGAAAAAGTATATAAAAAACCATATCATGGGAATGGTTTACCAGAATCCCCTGCTCGGCCTTCGGATGGACTACTCCGGCGCAGGCAACATTGCCGAGAAGCTGATAGCTGCCGGCCAGCGGAATTTTGCGGGGATGAACGAACGCGTAGAGGAACTGCTGGATGCCGTGGAAATTCTGCAGTCCAGGAAGAAGGAACCGCCGAAAAACTTCAGCGGAGGCATGCAGCAGCGCGTACAGATCTCCAAGGCACTGGCAAATAATCCGGCGATTCTCCTATTGGATGAAGTCACCACGGGGCTGGACCTGTCCGTGCAGGCAAAAGTGCTGGAACTGATCCGCAGAATCCGGCAGGAATTCCACATTTCCATCATGCTGGTTTCCCATGATCTGGCGGTGATACGCATGCTTGCAGACAGAACAATTGTTATGCTGGACGGAAAGATCATCGAGCAGGGGCTGACCGATCAGATCCTGGATGACCCGCAGCAGCCATATACCCAGCAGCTGGTCCATTCCCTTTTGTAATAGGCGGAATAGGAATTATGTAACAACTAGAATGGGAAATATGTAACAGCTGGAATAGGAATTATGCAACAGATGAAATGGAATTTGTGTAACAGAGGAATAAAATATGCAACAGCTGAATTGGAAAAATGTGAGGAAGATTACATGCAGAAAATAATAACAAACGGAATCATTGTCCTGGAGGATCAGATGCTGCAGGACAATGATGTGGTGATAGAAAACGGCAGGATCACCGGCATCCGGCGAACTGGGGATACGGATAAAACCGGTTCCCGCGAAATCTATGATGCCGGTGGAGCCTATATTATGCCGGGCATTATAGATATTCATTCCGATATGATCGAGACATATATACAGCCGCGCAGTACTGCGGTCATGGATTTTGAAATGGCCCTGGGGGAAGCGGAGCGGGTGCTGGCTGTCTGCGGTATCACGACAATGTTTCACTCTATATCCATGTTCAGAGACGGTTCCTGGGACGTAAAAGAAATCAGACAGTCCTCCCAGGTAAAGAAACTGGCCGGGCTGATCGGAGAATACCGGCACAGGAGGAGGCTGATCCGGCATAGATATCATCTGCGCTATGAAATAGATAATCTGGACTGCTATGAAGAGGTGGCGGCCATGCTTGAAGGCGGCCTGGTGGATCTGCTGTCCTTCATGGATCATTCGCCGGGACAGGGACAGTATAAAAATCTGGATATTTACCGGAAACATCAGCCAGACGAGGGCAGGGGCCTTTCCGGGAAGGAATTTGAGGAACTGGTACAGCGGGAAATGCAGAAAAAAACAGTGACGTTTCCACAATTGAGGAAACTGGCAGAGATAGCAGCAAAACATGGGATCTCCGTGGCGAGCCATGATGATGATACTATAGAAAAGCTGGACATGAACCGGGAACTGGGCGTGTCCATCAGTGAATTTCCGATTACGCTGGAAGTGGCAGAGACCGCAGTGAAACAAGGACTTCAGACCGTTTTAGGGGCGCCGAATATACTGCTGGGGGGATCCCACTCCGGAAATTTGTCCGCACTGGAGGCAATTCGGGCAGGCGCCGCCAATATTCTTGTATCTGACTATTACCCTCAGGCCCTGCTGCAGGCAGTATTCTGTCTGAACAGGGAACACGGCATCCCTCTCTGGGAGGCAGTGCAGTATGTGACGGCCAATCCCGCCAGGGCTGTGGGGCTGGATCAGGAGCTGGGGTCTGTGGAAATTGGAAAGAGAGCAGATCTGCTTATCGTAGATGCAGAAGAGGGAAAACCTGCAGTGAAGCAGGTATTTGTGAATGGAGAATGTATTATGGAATGCCGTTACCGTGTGGCGGATTAGGAGGATATATGGAGCATATACTGGAAATTAAGGGGCTGTCGAAACAATTTTATCTGCATGAGCAGGGCAGGGAGATCAAGAGCTGCAGGGACATCAGCTTTACACTGGACAAAGGTGGGTTTATTGGAATCGTGGGAACATCAGGGGCCGGAAAATCTACGGTTCTGCGCTGCATTTACCGGACCTATTCCGTCACCACCGGAAGCGTGATGTACGATTCACTTTCCTACGGCAGGCTGGATCTGGCAAGAGCGGAAGAAAGAAAAATCATTCATCTGCGGAAAGTAGAAATCGGATATGTATCGCAGTTTCTGAGCATACTTCCCCGCACCACAGCCCGGGAGCACGTGATCAACGGCGCTCTGGACGCAGGCTTTTCCTATGAAGAGTCCAGAGAAAAAGCGGAAGAAATGCTGCGATACTTTAAGCTGAGCGAGACGCTCTGGGATATCTATCCCAACACGTTTTCCGGCGGGGAGAAGCTGAGGCTGAACCTGGCTCATGCCATGGTAAAGACACCAAGGCTTTTATTGCTGGATGAACCGACGGCATCACTGGACAACAGCACAAAGCTTCTGGTAAAAGAATTACTGATGAAACTAAAAGCAGAAGGAACATCCATGATCGGTATATTCCACGATCTGGAGTTCATGGAAGGACTTTGTGACCGCGTGTACAATATTTCAAAGGGCAGCTTTCAGACAGAGGAGGCGGTTTGATGTACCGGGCGGACTTACATATACATACAGCGGTATCTGACTGCAGCCTGCAGACTGAGGCCATTCTTGCGGGGGCGAAAGCGGCGGGGATAACACATCTGTCTTTTACAGACCATGATACAACGCTGGATGCAGAAAAGCACAAGGAATTGGCGGAACAACAGGGCATTCAGTCTATTATTGGAATCGAAATGTCCGCATTTGATTTTAAAAGAAATAAAAAAGTTCATATACTTGGATATAAGTATCAGACTAACCGGCAGATTGAAGCCATTGGAAAAGAAACATTGAAAAAAAGAAATGAAAACTGTCTGAAGCAGATCGAGATACTACGGGACCTCGGATACCGCATATCCGCGGAGGAGATCAGGAAGACGGCAGGGTCCTGCATTTATAAGCAGCATATTTTGGATTATCTGGTAAAGACCGGGCAGAGTGAAACGCTGTTCGGGAGAGTTTACCAAAATATATTTAAAAACCAGGGTCCCTGTGACTTCGACATTGAATATCCCGCTGCAGAGGATGTCGTGCAGGCAATCAAGGCGGATAAAGGATACGCGGTGCTGGCCCATCCGGGGCAGCAGGGAAACTACGGGGTGATACACCGGCTGGCGGAGGCAGGTCTGGACGGGATCGAGTGGAACCACCCCTCCCACGGAAAGTCCGACAGAAGAAGGATTGAGGAGTACTGCCGCAGCTACCGCCTGTTCATGACAGGGGGAAGTGATTTCCATGGCAGGTACGAAAACGGGAAGACAATGCTGGGAGCCTATCCCGCACATGAAAGCAGTGAGATCTTGTTTATTCCATAAAATGTAAAATAATTTAACATATCCGGGGAAATATTTTACAGAATTCCAACCAACAGATGATAAAAATTCAATAATCGGACGATATAATTACCTTGTGAAATGAAGATTAATAAGAAATCTGGAGGTAATTATGAAGAAGATTATAGTAATGGGAATGATAGCCCTCATGACTCTGAGCACACTGACAGGATGCGTGACAAAGGCAGATGCAAAGGACAGCAGCAGCACATCGTCAGGTGCAGGAGACGAAAATGTCATCAATGTATATACCGCTCTCGAGGACGAGCAGGTGACGGATTATCTGGAAGAATTTAAGGAACAGAACCCGGATGTCACAGTAAATGTAACCAGGGAATCCACCGGTATCATTACATCAAAACTGCTTGCGGAAAAGGACAATCCGGTTGCAGATGTGGTATGGGGCCTGTCGGCTACCAGCCTGCTTGTACTTGCACAGGATAATATGCTGGAACCTTACGAACCGGAAGGAGCGGACAGAATTCTTCCGGAATTCAAAGACAGCGCGGATGTACCTTCCTGGGTGGGTATTGATGCTTGGGAAACTGCATTCATTGTAAATAAGGAAGTCCTAAAATCCAAGGGAATCGATACTGTACCAAAATCTTATGAAGACCTGCTGGATCCGAAGTATAAAGGTCTGATTGCAATGTCTAATCCCGCATCTTCCGGCACCGGTCTCTTAACTGTCAATGGAATTCTCAGCCTCTACGGCGATGAGGAAGGATGGGACTATCTGGATAAGCTTCATGAAAACGTAGCAGTTTATATGCATTCCGGTTCTCAGCCAGCTAAGGCCACAGCAGCAGGGGAATATGGAATCGGCATCTCCTTCGGTTACCGCTGCATTCAGTCTGCAGAAGAAGTGGGAAGCGAAATCTGCGAGGCAGTGTTTCCGTCAGAGGGTTCCGGATGGGATATGGAAGCAAATGCGCTGATCAAAAAGGAAAACGAAAAAGAGATATCTAAAAGTTTCCTGGACTGGGCAATTTCTGACAACGTAATGAAAAAATATGCAACCAATTATCCGATTGTTGCAACCGGCGCCAGCGATAACATTCCAGAAGGGTACTCCCAGAATCCGCTGGATCAGCTGATCCCGGATATGGACTTTAACAAAGCTGCAAAGAACAGAGAATCCATCCTGGAAAGCTGGACCGAGCGTTACGATTCCAAGAGTGCTCCGGAAGAATAGAGGTACAAGATATGAGCGTAAGTTTAAAAATCAGCGGTGTTTCTAAGGTTTTTGAAAAGAATGTGGCATTGAACCATGTGAACTTACAAATCCAAGCAGGCGAATTCGTATGCCTGCTTGGCCCTTCCGGGTGCGGCAAATCCACATTGCTGCGTTTAATAGCCGGCCTGGACCGGCCCAGTGAGGGGCGGATATATATCAACGACAGAGATGTGACCAATCTCCCGCCGTCCAGAAGAAATTTTGGGATCATGTTCCAGTCCTATGCGCTCTTTCCGAACCTTTCGGCATACGAAAATGTGGCATATGGGCTGCGTAATAAAAAGATAAAGAATAAAGACATCGAAGAACGGGTAGGGCGCCTGTTTGAGATGATTAAACTGACCAATGCAAAGGACCGCCTGCCGTCCCAGATGTCGGGCGGAGAACAGCAGCGTGTTGCACTGGCAAGGGCACTGGCGACAGAGCCCGATTTTTTGCTGCTGGATGAACCCTTATCCGCGCTGGATGCTAAGGTCAGGGTTGCCCTGCGCAAAGAGATCTGCAGCATTCAGAAAGAACTGGGGCTTACGACCATTATGGTAACCCATGACCAGGATGAAGCCCTGACCATGGCGGACAGAATTATTGTCATGAATAAGGCGGTTGTGATGCAGGAGGGAACTCCGGAAGAAATCTATGAGCATCCGAAGAATCCTTTTGTAGCGGATTTCATCGGCTCTATTAATTTTATTGACCGTGAAAAGAGCAGAGTATACAACCTGGGAAATTATGAGCGGGTGGCCATACGTCCTGAAAAGATAGAAATAGAAAGAACGGCAGGCAGGGAAAGCCTGCGCGGGAAGATAGCAGATATTGAATTCAGAGGATTTTATAACCGTGTTTCTGTGCAGGTGAGCCATGTGGTCTATGGCGATATGGTGCTGTATGTGGATGTGCCTTTCCAGGCGGCAAAAGAAAAGAAATTCCGAGTGGGTGAGATCGTGTTTGTTAATATGCCGCGCGAAGAACTGCTTGGGTTTGAATCCGCATAATTAAAACGGGCGGGTCCCGGAACATCATTTAAGGAGAAAACAACATAACATGAACCGTATAAAAACATTCGTAAGGAGAGGAGAAAAGGAGGATATTGTCAGAGGAGCCGCAATTTACCTGGTTATGATTTTTCTGGTTCTCTTCCTGGTTCTCCCCCTGTGTACCCTGTTCCTGAAGGCATTTCAGGACAAGAGCGGTGCATTTGCAGGCCTGTCCCAGTTTGCAAAATATTTTCAGAGCAAATCCATGGTTTATTCCATATCACATACCTTTTTTATTGCAGTTGTATCCACATTCATATCAGTGACACTGGCATTTTTTTTCGCCTATTCCCTGGCACGAAAAAACGTGCCGTGGAAAGGATTTTTCAGGTATGTAGGAATGATCCCGATCTTCGCTCCCACCATGCTGCTTGGGATTGCATTGATCTATCTGTTTGGAAATAAAGGGATCTTCACCGCACTCGGCTGGCAGGTACCCTTATACGGCAGAGTGGGGATTATTATCGCGGAAAGCATCTACTGTTTCCCGGTGGCGACAACGATTCTGACGGTGGCATTTTCCGCTGCTGACAACCGGCTGTATGAGGCTGCAGAAACAATGGGTACTTCGGCGGTCCGGAAAATGTTTACGATCACCATACCGAACGTCAAGTACGGACTGATCAGTGCCATATTTGTAGCGTTTACCTACAGTTTTACCGATTTTGGCGCCCCCTCGGTTGTGGGAGGCAACTATAACGTGCTGGCAACAGACGTCTACAAGCAGGTAGTGGGGCAGCAGAACTTTAACATGGGTGCGGTAGTGGGAATCATCCTGCTGTTTCCGGCCGTTCTGTCCTTCGCAGTGGATCGGATTACAAATAAAAAGCAGAATGCGGCGATCAGCGCAAAATCCATACCATACCAAATCAAACCACACAGGCCCAGCGACATGGCGGCAACTATATTCTGTTTTCTGATCACGCTGGCTATGCTGTTGTTTTTTGCAGTCGCCCTGTTTGCCTCTCTGATCAAATTCTGGCCCTACAACCTGACATTTACACTGTCCAACTATGACCTGGGCAGAATCTCCTCAGGCAGCGGAATCACTGCATTCAAAAATTCCATAATCATAGCGCTCATATCGGCATTTCTGGGAACTTTCATCACATTCCTGGGAGCATACCTGATTGAGAAAAACCAGAAGTTCAAGGCCAGCAGAAGATTTACATACATGCTCTCCATCACCCCAATGGCGATTCCGGGAACCGTTGTAGGCCTGAGTTTCATCATGTTTTTCAACGCGCCAGACTTCAAGATCCCATTCACAGACGGCTACGTACTACAAAATCCTTTCCACTTTCTATACGGAACCATCTGGATCATCGTATTGGCAAACATGATTCACTTCTACTCCGTGCCCTTTAGCACCGCCACAACCGCCCTGAAAAGGCTGGACAAAGAATTCGAAACCGTATCCGAATCCCTCGCAGTCCCCTTCTATAAGACCCTGCGCCGCGTCACACTCCCTCTGTGTACGCCCGCAATCTGCGAAATGTGGGTATACTTTTTCGTGAACTCCCTGGTCACCGTATCCGCGGTCGTATTCCTGTTCACCCCGACGGCCCCCATAGCGGCCGTAGCCATAGTAAGCCTTGAAGGCGCAGGTCAGACCGCCCCCGCCGTAGCGATGTGCATGCTCCTCCTCTTCATAAATCTAATCGTAAGGGCACTCTACGAAGCCGGCCGGCATAGAGGGCAGAAAACAGGTTTATCATCCTGATGTTTCTGCAAAGCCGGGGCAGAATACCTGTCCCTCAGCATGTGTATGTGCACCGGGGCGGTTATTCGTGTTATTGCGAAAAATATAAGAACTATTTGTAATTTTTTATCTGATCGTCGTTCTTGTGTTGACAATATTCTTATTTCAGGGTATGTTTGTCTGGAAAAACTGAATCATACTATTCATCAAATGCTCGAAAGAGGTAAAAGGGAATCAGGTGAAAAGCCTGAACGGTCCGGCCACTGTATCCAGGGAGTGAAAGCTGTAAGATGTCATTGCAGAATCTGTATTTTGTGAGAAGGCACAGCATGAGCGGTAATCTGGAAGTCAGGAAACCTGTTTGACGAATAAGAGAGGAAACTTCCGGTTAAAAGTGCCCTGTCTGAATATTTAAAGTTGTTACGTACATTTTTGGAGACAACTTTGTTTGTGTGTACCTAAAGTATATACATGTATTAGACATTTGCTTATTTCGGGCAGATGTCTTTTTTATGATATAGGAAGTTCCTCTGGGAGGATGCACACGCCGCGATAAGGCATATAGCCGCGAAGCGGCGCGGCGGCGCCAAATCGTGCAAGCTCACTCTGTACTTTTGCAGTTATAAGCAGAAGTTAGAGAATGAAGATGAATATTTGTGAGGATAGTTTTAAACTATTAATGGAAAGAGGAGAAAAAGTATGAAATTGAGAAACAAACTGATCAGCATAATGCTGGTGCTTGCATTAGGAATGAGTATTACAGCATGTGGAAAAGATGCTTCCGATGCGGATGCAGCATCCGCGGAAAAGGCAAAACCGGCACAGGAAGAAGAAACTAAAACGGAGGGGGAATTTCCCTTTACATTAAAAACGCAGGATGATATCGAAGTTACATTTACACATGTGCCTGAAAGAGTAATTGCAGCCAATGCATGCACAGGTGACGAATTAATGGCAATGGGACTGGGAGACAAAATTATCGGCAGAGCATATACAAATTCTAAAATCAATCCAGAGTGGAATGATGCGTATTTAAAGATTCCAGAGCTTGCAGAGTCAGCCCCCTCATTGGAGGCAATCCTGGCGCAGGAGCCGGATTTTGTCTATGGGCGGTCCAGTGCATTTTCTGAAAAAAATAATACAGAACATGGGACATTAAACGGCTATGGTATTATGTCACTTGCTTCAATTGAAGGATATACGATCGGTGCGGATGTTGATGTTGTATATGAAGATTTTTATAACCTCGGACGTATCTTTGGTCTGGAAGACAGAGCAGAAGAAATCGTAGAGGAAATGAAGGCTCAGATCGAGTCGGCTGAAAATGCGGTGAAGGGTCAGGAAACCGTGAAAGTATTTGTTTATGATATGGCGCAGGACGGCGGAGCATATACCTGCGGAAATAATTTTACTGCAAAACTGATTGAACATGCAGGAGGGAAAAATATCTTTTCCGATATGGATAAGACCTGGGCAAATGTAAGCTGGGAAGAAGTAGTAGAACGTGCCCCGGAAGTCATTGTGATAGACGATTACGGTGATACCTCTTTAGAACAGAAAATATCCGAATTAAAAGAGAATCCGGCATTGGCAGCAGTACCGGCAATTGCAAATGACAGAATTATTTCTGTAAATCTTTGCGAGGTATTCGCAAGCTCTATGACGGGAGATACAATTGAAAAATTTGCAAAAGCATTCCATCCGGACTGTTTTGAATGAAAGTGATGTACAGGTATGAAGAATATTTGTATGGCTATAAAAAAGCATAGCGTTGTATGTTCCATTATTCTTTGTATACTGCTGATCATTTCTATTGTTTTGGCCGTCGGAATAGGGCCGGTTACCATAGACTTTTTTTCCGTCTGGAAAATTGTGCTGCATAACATATCCCAGTACATTGGTCTGGAACATCTGATTTCTATAGAAGAAATGAAAAACAGTACACAGAATATTGTCTGGTTTTTAAGGGTGCCAAGGGTGCTCCTGGGCGGCCTTGTAGGAGCGGGGCTGACACTTTCCGGGATCTGTATGCAGGCGTTTACAAAGAATCCGCTTGCAGAACCCTATGTGCTGGGAATTTCATCCGGCGCATCTTTGGGGGCCGTGCTGGCAATGCTTGCCGGAGTCTGGCTTCCATGGAGCGGAAGGTTAACCGTCTCCACAGGTTCTTTTGCCGGAGCGATGGTATCAATGCTTTTTGTGTACACTCTGGCAAGAACAGGAAATGCAGTGACGCCAGTACGTTTAATCTTAGTGGGAGTTGCAGTCTCGTCTTTATTCAGCGCTTTGACGAATTACATCGTGTATACGGCCCCGAATGATGCGGCGGTAAGAGAGGCAACCTTCTGGATGCTGGGTGGATTAGGAAGTGCTGAATGGAGCGATATCCCTCTATTGGGGATACTCATTATCCCGGCATTTTTGTGCCTGATGTACCTGTCCAGGGCCTTAAATGCACTGCTGATGGGAGAACATTCAGCCATTACACTTGGTGTAAATGTAAATATTGTGAGGCGGATTCTCATCATTGTGTCTGCCTTATTAACAGCTTCTGCCGTTGCAGTAAGCGGCTGTATTGGATTTATCGGGCTGGTAGTTCCCCATATGATCCGCTCCATTGTAGGAGCGGATCACAAAAAACTAATTCCGCTTTCAGTTCTTACAGGCGCCCTGTTCATGATCTGGGTAGATGTGGGAGCCAGAATGCTTCATCCGCCGACGGAAATCCCCATAGGAATCCTGACAGCATTTATCGGGGCCCCGTTATTCCTGTGGATGATAAAGGTACGTCAATACGAGTTTAAATAAGGGGGATCAGCATGACATGATAGAAATCAAAGAACTTTCTTATCAAGTACGGGACAGACAGATACTATCCCAGATTGATATGCACATAAAAAAGAAAGAATTTGTAGGCATAATCGGCCCAAACGGAAGCGGAAAGTCTACACTTCTAAAAAATATATATAAAGTCCTCAAACCACAGGAAGGCAGCATCTTCCTCATGGAAGAAAATCTAACAGCTATGAGCAATCGGGAAATGGCGCAAAAATTATCGGTCCTCATCCAAGAGCAGGAAGCAAGCTTTGACTTTACCGTAGAAGAAGTTGTAATGATGGGCCGTCACGCCAGAAAAAAGATGCTGGAATCAGAAGACAATAGGGACAAAAAAACAGTACAAGAAATCTTAAAAAAGATCGGACTCTATTCCATAAGCAGCCAGAGTTTTCTCACCCTCTCAGGAGGCGAAAAACAAAGAGTCCTGATAGCCCGTGCATTCGTCCAGGACACACCCTGCCTAATCCTGGACGAGCCCACAAACCACCTGGACATCAAATACCAGCTAGAACTAATGAATCTGGTAAAAGCCCAAAACAAAACCGTAATAGCCGCAATACACGACCTAAACATAGCATCCTTATATTGCAGCTATTTATATGTCTTAAAAAATGGCCAAATTGCAGCCCAAGGTCCGCCCCAGGAAGTCCTGACAGAAAAAACAATCCACGAAGTGTACGGCGTACATGCAACTTTATACACAGACCAAACCGGCCAAAAACACATCCTATTCCACCCTCGATAGATGTTAAACACCTGTCTCCCAGCGAGCTTAGCGGCAGTTAGGAGGAAAACGGACAGAAACGTATGGCTGAAAACTGATTTCCGAATCAGTTTTCAAGAAAGCCTAAGCCGTATAGGCATCAGCCTGGGCGGTGAATGCTTTCGGTGCCATACATTTCTGTCCGTTTCTTCCTTACTGCTGCTTAACGAAGCGCCCATATTTCTCACGCCGTATGTGTCTCTGCACCCGGCCGGACATTCTGACGCACACTTCGCGCCCCCCATCTGCCCAAAAAACTTCCCTCCCCACAAACCGCCCCCTTTTATTGTAATGATTTAGATGCTATAATGATCACATCGAATAAAAAGAGAGGTGTACTATGAGTATTTATGATTTGGATGCGTACGAACTGATATTAAAAGAAGATTTATCAGACTTAAAATCGAAGGGCAGCCTTTTGCGACATAAAAAGAGCGGAGCGAGAGTTCTGCTAATGGAAAACGACGACGAGAACAAGGTATTTTCCATTGGATTCCGCACTCCGCCTTCCGACAGCACGGGTGTTCCGCACATCATGGAACATTCTGTACTGTGCGGTTCCAGGGACTTCCCGGTTAAGGATCCTTTCGTAGAACTGGTGAAAGGTTCTCTGAACACTTTTTTGAATGCCATGACCTATCCGGACAAGACTGTTTATCCGGTTGCGAGCTGCAATGACAAGGACTTCCAGAACCTGATGCATGTATATATGGATGCGGTATTTTATCCGAATATCTACGAGCACGAAGAAATCTTCCGCCAGGAGGGCTGGAGCTATAAACTGGACAGCCCGGATGGGGACCTGGAATACAACGGTGTTGTTTACAACGAGATGAAGGGGGCGTTTTCCTCTCCTGAGGGAGTGCTGGACCGGGTAATCCTGAATTCCCTTTTCCCGGATACTTCCTATGCAAATGAGTCGGGAGGGGATCCGGAATTTATTCCTGAATTGACATATGAGCAATTTTTGAATTTTCATAGAAAGTATTATCATCCTTCCAACAGCTATATCTATCTGTATGGCGATATGGATATGAAAGAGAAGCTTCAGTGGCTGGACAGGGAATACCTGAGCAGATTTGACCAGATTCCGCTGGACTCAGAGATTAAATACCAGAAGCCTTTCGAAAAAGTGAAGGAACTTGAAATTGAATACTCTATTTCAAGCGAGGAGACAGAGGAGGATAATACGTATCTGTCCTATAACAAAGTGATCGGTACGAGCCTGGATGAGAGGCTGTACCTGGCATTTCAGATTCTCGACTATGCGCTGCTTTCCGCTCCGGGTGCCCCGCTGAAAAAAGCGCTTGTGGATGCCGGAATCGGCAAAGATATTATGGGGTCCTATGACAATGGGATATACCAGCCTATATTCTCTGTGATTGCAAAGAACGCCAATTTGGAACAAAAAGAAGAGTTCCTTTCAATAATTGAAGGTACACTGAAAGACATTGTAGAGAAGGGAATCGATAAAAAGGCACTGGAAGCCGGAATCAATTACCATGAATTCCGTTTCCGCGAAGCAGATTTTGGAAATTATCCGAAAGGGCTCATGTACGGCCTTCAGATGTTTGACAGTTGGCTTTATGACGAAGAAAAACCATTCATCCACATGCAGGCAATTCCGACTTTTGACTTTTTGAAAGGGCAGATGAACACCGGATATTTTGAGTCACTGATTCAGACCTATCTTCTGGACAATACACATGCCTCTGTTGTAGTGGTGAAACCAGAGAAGGGAAGGACAGCGCGGCAGGACAAAGAGCTGGCTGATAAACTGCAGGTTTATAAGAGAAATTTAAGTCGGGAAGAAATAAATAAATTGGTAGAAGACACAAAATCATTGCTTGCATACCAGGAGGAAGAATCTCCGAAAGAGGATCAGGAGAAGATACCGGTATTGAGCCCGGAGGATATTTCCAGGGAAATCGCGCCGATCTGCAATGAAGAAAAAGAGTTGGACGGCATTAAAATGATCCATCACAATGTGGAGACAAATGGCATCGGGTATATCACACTGATGTTTGATTTATCCGGTGTTCCGGAGGAAAAACTGGTATATGCCGGACTGCTGCAGGCGGTGCTTGGAATGATCGATACGAACCATTACGGTTATGGGGAATTATTTAATGAGATCAATGTCCACACCGGGGGAATCGGAACTTCCCTGGAACTGTATGCGGACGTAACGAAAGTAAAGGAAAAGGAATTCCGCGCCACGTTGGAGATGAAAGGTAAGGCCCTTTATCCGAAGATGGATATCCTGCTTGCTATGATGCGCGAGATTTTGATGGAGTCCAAACTGGATGATGAAAAGCGCCTGAAAGAGATCCTGGCTATGCTGAAATCCAGGATGCAGATGAGCTTCCAGTCCTCCGGGCATACAACGGCGGCTCTGCGTGCACTGTCCTATGACTCACCTCTTGCTAAGTTTAAGGATGATACGGAAGGCATCGGATTTTATCAGGCCGTAAAGGAAATCGAAGAAAACTTTGAAGAAAAGAAAGCAGAACTGATCAGGAACCTCAAAGCGATTGCCATGGATATTTTCCGGGCAGATAATATGATGATAAGCTATACGTCCGCAGAGGAAGGGCTGGAATCCATCAAAGCGGGGATCGGGAAAATAAAATCAGGTCTTCATGAGGAGCCTAAGCCTGAGGAAACACCTTGTATTATTCACTGCAAAAAAAGAAACGAAGGCTTTAAGACATCTTCCAAAGTGCAGTATGTTGCTAGGGTGGGCAACTTTATTGACCATGGGGCGGATTACAACGGAGCGCTTCAGATCCTGAAAGTTATTTTAAGCTATGACTATCTATGGCAGAATGTACGTGTAAAAGGCGGAGCATACGGCTGTATGAGCAGCTTCAACCGGATTGGGGAGGGGTATTTTATCTCCTACCGCGATCCGAATCTGAGGAAGACCATGGAGACTTATAAAGGGGTTGTGAATTATCTCAGAAAGTTTACTGTAGATGAAAGAGACATGAATAAGTATATCATCGGCACCATCAGCAATATTGACCGGCCAATGACTCCGGCCACAAAAGGAGACCGTTCCATGAATCTCTATATGAATCATGTATCGGCGGACATGATCCGAAAAGAGCGCATGGAAATACTTGGCGCACAGCAGGAGGATATCCGTGCGCTCGCAGATGTTGTGGAGGCGGTACTTGCCGCAGACCAGCTGTGCGTAATCGGAAGCGAAGAAAAAATAGAAGAACAGAAAGATATGTTTGGCGAGGTAAAGACATTGTTTTAGCGTGTATCTGGCAAATCATGTCCCCGGCAGAGGCCGTTTTGCGCTGCAGATCGTTACTATGCATAGGACGGTCCGCACAGCAGTGGATGCCCGCCGGGGGCGGCGAATGCCCATGTACACTCTGACCCAGGCCAAAATGAAGGGTGAAAGAATGAAAGAAAATTATAAATCAGGATTTGTTACTTTGATCGGACGTCCAAATGTGGGAAAGTCTACTTTAATGAACTATCTGATCGGCCAGAAGATTGCGATAACGTCCAATAAACCTCAGACTACCCGAAACCGGATTCAGACGGTTCTGACGACGGAGGAAGGCCAGATTGTATTCGTCGATACTCCGGGGATCCACAAGGCCAAAAATAAGCTGGGCGAATACATGGTAAATGTTGCAGAACGGACGCTGAACGAGGTAGATGTAGTCTTATGGCTCGTGGAGCCGTCCACCTTTATCGGCGCCGGAGAGCAGCATATCATCGAACAACTAAAGCGTGTTAAGACACCGGTTATTCTTGTGATAAATAAGACAGATATGGTAAAAAAAGAAGAAGTCCTGACTTTCATAGATGCATATAAGAACGCCTATGATTTTGCTGCGATCGTGCCGGTGTCCGCGAGAAATGGGGAAAATACAGAGGAGCTGGTCAAGGTGATTATGCAGCATCTCCCATATGGTCCGCAGTTTTATGATGAAGACACGATTACGGATCAGCCCGAGCGTCAGATCGTAGCAGAACTGATCCGTGAGAAAGCCCTGCACTGCCTGCAGGAAGAGATTCCTCACGGAATCGCCGTGGCGATCGACAGCATGAAGATGGAAAAAAGGGTCATGCATATTGATGCGACGATCATCTGTGAACGGGATTCCCACAAAGGGATTATCATAGGAAAGCAGGGAAGTATGCTGAAAAAGATCGGCAGCACCGCGAGGTATGAGATCGAGCGTCTTCTCGGCTGCAGGGTAAATCTAAAACTTTGGGTAAAAGTGCAGAAAAACTGGCGTGACAGTGATTTTATGATGAAAAACTTTGGCTACCAGGATGAGCAAAGATAGAGCAAAGCCAGGAAAAATAAGGGTGTCAAGGCATTTTGCCCAAAATGTGCTGGCAGATTTTACGAGGTATAGCACTGTCTGAATCGGAGAACCTAATAGTATAACCCAAGGGTATTTCATAACAAGTACCCGGCAGGCGGGGCTGCGGCAAATCCGCAGAATTATGTATACCCAAGGGCATCCCGTAACTCATGCCCTTCGGGCGGATCTGCGGTAAAGCTGCAGAATTATGTACCACATAAGAAGAGGTGATCTGATGGAAGAAGAATACTGGAATAAGTTTTTTGCAACCGGAAGTGTGAAGGATTATCTGTCCTATAAGATGCAGGAATCTGCAGATGAGAAAGGGCAGATAAAGGAAAAAAGTGTGGGAGTAAGCAATTGTGAATCAGATTGTACTGACAGGTATGGTTCTGTCTACAGCGCCAATTGGGGAATATGACAGAAGAGTAGTAATTTTAACAAAAGAACAGGGAAAGTTAGCTGCGTTTGCCAAGGGCTCAAGGCGTCCAAACAGCCCTCTGGTAGGCGCAGTTAATCCGTTTACATTTGGGGAGTTCACCATGTATGAGGGGCGCTCTTCCCATACGATACAGTCTGTCAATGTTCTGAACTATTTTGCAGAACTCCGGGAAGATATTATGGGCGCATATTACGGTTTTTATTTTCTCGAGTTTGCAAATTATTATACAAAAGAATCAAATGATGAGAGAGAAATGCTGAAACTTTTATATCAGACCATGAGAGCGCTGACCAATCCGCATATTCCCAACAGGCTCATCCGATACATATTTGAACTAAAGGCCTACTGCATCAACGGAGAGGGGCCGGAAGTTTTCCAGTGCGTGTCGTGCGGAGATAAGGAGCGCCCAGCTGTATTCAGCGTCCGAAAAGGAGGCCTGGTATGTACAGAGTGTGACAGAGATCTCATAGACGGCATCCGTTTGGACAACTCGACATTATATAGCATGCAATATATAGAAAGCAGTAAAATAGAGAAGTTGTATACATTTAATGTAACAGATAAAGTACTGGATCAATTGTCCCGGGTATTGGACCGCTACAGGGAAGTCTATGTAGATAAACGGTTTAAATCACTGGAGATACTTGAGACTCTCCTATAAAACGGGAGTTAGCGACGAGCTTTAGTCTTGGCGCGGATGGGGGGGACGCGGATGGAATTGGCTATGCGTATTATGTATCTTGTTTAAACGGATTTTACAGCTATTATTATGGAATCTTTAACAGAACTACCAATTCTATCCCATCCGGTGCAACCGTACGGGGGCCCTCCGGGGAAATGAGCTTTTACCTGCCGTCTGGATGCAACAGCGAATGACGAGGTGAGTCCGGGAGCTGGCGGGGCGATGTCTGCTGGTGAAAAGTCCATAAAGCGAGCGTTTAGAAGCTGTTGAAGAAAACGGAACGGGAAGGGAGGGCAGAATTTGCCTTACCAGGCAAATTCTGAAGCCGCCTGCGGCGCGAATGCATCGGCATTCGGGCCAAATGCGGTGGTACCTCCCTTCCCGTTCCGTTTTCTTCTACAGCTTCTTAGCGCAGTGTCAGGACATTTCACCAGCAGACATCGCCCCGCCAGCTCCCGGACTCACCTCGTCATTCGCGTCCCCCGGCCGTCAACGAGACTGAAGCTCGTCACTAAATCCCGATTTTTGGGCAAACGGCTTGAAAATCTCCCCCATAGCCGTTATAATAGTTACCAATTGAGATGAAATAGAATGTGAGGAGCAGTATTATGGTAGAAAAAACGATGGATAAAATTGTGGCTCTTGCCAAAACAAGAGGATTTGTTTACCCGGGGTCCGAGATATACGGTGGACTTGCTAATACATGGGATTACGGAAACCTCGGTGTAGAGCTGAAGAATAACGTGAAAAGAGCCTGGTGGCAGAAGTTTATCCAGGAGTCCCCTTATAATGTGGGGGTGGACTGTGCAATTCTTATGAACCCACAGACATGGATTGCATCCGGACATCTGGGCGGATTTTCAGATCCTTTGATGGACTGCCGGGAATGCCATGAGCGTTTCAGAGCAGACAAGATTATTGAGGACTACTGCGCGGAGCATGATATCGCAATCGAAGGCGCTGTTGACGCATGGTCACAGGAACAGATGTCTGCGTTTATTGAAGAGCACCAGATTCCGTGCCCTTCCTGCGGAAAGCATAATTTTACGGATATCCGTCAGTTTAACCTGATGTTTAAGACCTTCCAGGGGGTTACGGAAGATGCGAAGAACACAGTTTACCTCAGACCAGAGACTGCCCAGGGTATTTTTGTGAATTTTAAAAATGTCCAGAGAACATCCAGAAAGAAGATTCCGTTTGGTATCGGACAGATCGGAAAATCTTTCAGAAATGAAATCACACCCGGTAACTTTACCTTCCGTACAAGAGAATTCGAGCAGATGGAGCTGGAATTCTTCTGTGAGCCAGGCACCGATCTGGACTGGTTTGCATACTGGAAGCAGTTCTGCCTTGATTGGCTGAGTTCACTGGGGCTCAAAGAGGATGAGGTCAGATACCGTGATCACGATAAAGAGGAACTTTCCTTCTACAGCAAGGCAACTACAGACGTGGAATTCCTTTTCCCGTTTGGATGGGGCGAGCTGTGGGGAATCGCAGACAGAACCGACTATGACCTGACACAGCATCAGGAAGTTTCGAAACAGGACATGTCCTATTTTGATGATGAGAAGAAAGAAAAATACATCCCATATGTCATCGAACCGTCACTGGGAGCGGACCGTATGGTACTGGCATTCCTCTGCAGCGCATATGACGAGGAAGAGCTGGAGGGCGGAGACATGCGTACTGTTCTGCATTTCCATCCTGCGCTTGCGCCGGTGAAGATTGGTGTTCTGCCGTTGTCCAAGAAACTGAATGGGGGTGCGGAAAAGGTATTTGCAGAATTGTCCAAACTTTATAACTGTGAATTCGATGACCGTGGAAATATTGGAAAACGTTACCGCCGTCAGGATGAGATCGGAACACCGTTCTGTGTGACCTACGACTTTGATTCAGAGGAAGACGGTGCTGTGACTGTACGAGACAGAGACACCATGGAACAGGAAAGAATCAAAATCGAAGATCTGAAAGCATACTTTGAAGAAAAGTTAAGATTTTAACAATTTTAGGGCGTACTCTTTAGAAAAAGAGTTGCGTCCTAATCTGCTATCAGCAGAATCTGTTACAAAACGTGCGGGGCATTTTCTCCAGACGGTAAATATAAAAATAAAAGAAAGGATAACGCAGGCACGCATTTTGCATACAGTGTCTGCGCCCTTCAGATACTGGAGCATCTGAAGACTGCAAGTATCTGCAGGGGGCGGTAAAGGATATGGAAAAAAATTTATGGGAAGTTTATACAGAAGATCAGTTAAAAGAACTGGAATCGTTGACAGGTGACTACAAAAAGTTTCTGGATACAGGAAAAACAGAACGTGAGTGTGTTACAGAAGTCATCAGACAGGCTGAGGCTGCCGGTTACATAGAACTCTCCAAGGCAAATGAAGTGAAACGCGGAGATAAAGTGTATGCTGCATGGATGGGCAAATCAATTGCGCTTTTTAACATCGGGGAGGAACCGGTTGAGAATGGTATGAACATTCTAGGTGCACACATCGATTCCCCGCGCATGGATCTGAAACAGAATCCATTGTATGAGGACAGTGGATTCGCGTATTTTGATACACATTATTACGGCGGCATTAAAAAATATCAGTGGGTGACGATTCCGCTGGCAATCCATGGAGTAGTAGTACGCAAAGACGGAACTACGGTAGAGGTCTCAATTGGAGAAAAAAGCGAGGAACCGGTTTTTGTTGTAACGGATCTGCTGATACATCTTTCAGGCAAACAGCTGGAAAAGAAAGCAAACACAGTGGTGGAGGGGGAAAACCTGGATATCCTGATTGGAAGCAGACCGCTGGCAGGCGAGGAAAAGGATGCGGCTGCCGCACAGATTCTAAAGCTGCTGAAAGAGACTTATGATATTGAAAAAGAAGACCTGATGTCTGCTGAGTTGGAGGTAGTTCCGGCAGGAAAGGCCAGGGACTGCGGACTGGACAGAAGCATGATCATGGCTTATGGCCAGGACGACCGTGTATGTGCATACACCTCGCTCGCCGCCATGCTGGATGTTAAGGATGTGAAACGCACTTCCTGCTGTATCCTGGTAGATAAAGAGGAGATCGGAAGCGTTGGCGCTACCGGAATGCATTCCCGTTTCTTTGAAAATGCAGTAGCAGAGCTGATGGATAAGATGGGAGTCTTTTCTGAACTAAAGCTCCGCCATGCACTTGCGAATTCAACAATGATTTCCTCCGATGTCGGGGCTGCTTATGATCCAATGTATGCAGATGTGTATGATAAGAAATCTTCTTCTTTCTTTGGAAACGGACTTGTGATCAAGAAGCACACGGGTTCCAGGGGAAAGAGCGGTTCCAACGATGCGAATGCGGAGTATATCGCAAAGCTGCGCAGAGTATTTGATGAAAATCAGGTTGCCTTCCAGATGACAGAGATGGGCAAGATCGATGTCGGAGGGGGCGGCACTATAGCATACATACTGGCTCAGTTCGGAATGGAAGTGATAGACGGCGGAGTCGCAGTGCTCTGTATGCATGCACCTTGGGAGGTATCAAGCAAGGCGGATGTCTATGAGGCTTACCGTGCATACTGCGCATTTTTAAAAGATATGCAATAGTACTACAGCGTGATTGAAAATTGCTTGTTGCAAGTCAGTATTAGACTGTCCGGCAGGTAAGTAATAGTAAGACGGGATGAAAGGGCAGCGGCAGCCGCCGCATAACTGAAATCCCGTCTTTTCCTATGTGAAAAGAATAGATTCTGGCAGAATCATCCATACTATCTTTTAGTAAAAGCAATGATACTGAATATAAAAGTAGAAAGAGGAAGTAGTTATGGAGAGAAAAAATGCCTGGAACTATTACGGTGCGGAGGAGAGAAAACGTGTGGAAGATATCTGCCATGCATACTGTCATTTTTTGGACTGCAGTAAAACGGAACGGGAGTGTGCAGCGTCGGCGATCAAACTTGCCAGGGCCCAGGGGTACCGGGATCTGGATCAGATCCGGGAGGCAAAGGAGCCGCTGAAGCCCGGAGATAAAGTGTATGCCTGCCAGATGGATAAAACCGTGGTGCTCTTTCAGATCGGCACAGAGCCTTTTGAAAAGGGGATGAACATACTGGGTGCACATATCGATTCCCCCCGGATCGACGTGAAGCAGGTTCCGCTTTATGAGGAAAAGGGGAATGTGTATCTGGACACCCATTATTATGGTGGCATCAAAAAGTATCAGTGGCTGGCGCTGCCTCTGGCACTTCATGGCGTAGTTGTCAGAAAGGACGGCACCAAAACCGAGGTCAAAATTGGAGAAAAGGAGAAGGATCCGGTATTTGTCATTACAGACCTCCTGCCCCATCTTGGGAGAGAGCAGAACGAAAAGAAAGTAAAAGAACTGATCGACGCCGAAAAACTGGATCTTCTAATTGGAAATCTGCCATGCGCAAAGACAGAACTTAAAAAAAGCAATACAAAGAAGCATCTTGAGTTTATAAACAGCGATGATGATAAAAAAGAAACGGAAATGGTAAAACAGACAATTTTAAAGTTGCTTCAGGATCAGTATCAGATCAAAGAAGAAGACTTTATTTCTGCGGAACTGGAGATCGTGCCTGCCGGCAGGGCCAGAGACTGCGGCCTGGACCGGAGTATGATATTGGCATATGGGCAGGATGACAGAAGCTGTGCCTTTACCTCTCTTCTTGCACTCCTGGAACTGAAGATGTCCAGGAGGACCTCGTGTTGTCTTTTGGTAGACAAAGAGGAGATCGGCAGCACCGGCGCTACAGGTATGCGCTCTCATTTTTTTGAAAATACAGTGGCAGAGATTATGGATCTGTGCGGTGACTTTTCCGAATTGAAGCTGCGCCGGACTCTGAGCCGTTCCCAGATGCTTTCCTCGGATGTAAGCGCAGCCTATGACCCTATGTTTGAAGAATATTATGAGAAAAAGAATTCCGCATATCTCGGAAACGGTCTGGTCTTTAACAAATATTCCGGCAGCGGAGGAAAATCCGGCGGAAATGACGCAAATCCCGAATATATGGCCCAGCTGCGGCAGATTATGGACAAATATAAGGTCGTTATCCAAACGGCGGAACTGGGAGCGGTAGACAAAGGGGGCGGCGGTACCATAGCCTACCTGATGGCCGACTATGGGATGAATGTGATCGACTGCGGGATTCCTGTACTGAACATGCATGCGCCCTGGGAAGTCTCCAGTAAGGCCGATATTTATGAAGCGCTGAAAGGATATCTCGCATTTTTAAAAGACGCATAATAATAGGTACAAAAAGAAATCGTGAAAACCGGGGAAACTCCTGTGTACAGTGAGATTTGCCCGGTTTTAACCTTATACCAAAAAGAAAATTGTGAATAATTCCGAAGAAATGTTGAAGAGAAATCGTAAAAAGGAATATTACACAAAAAAAACTTGCAAATCTTGTGCAAATTTACGGACAAAATGCTTGACGAGCATAACTAAAACCATTAGAATATTATATGCGACTTAGTGCAGTTTTATTTGAAAAAATTATTTAGGAGGTCATTAAAAAATGGCAAAATGGGTTTATATGTTTACGGAAGGTAATGCAACCATGAGAAACCTGCTTGGTGGTAAAGGTGCTAACCTTGCTGAGATGACAAACCTGGGTCTTCCTGTACCACAGGGATTTACAATCACGACAGAAGCTTGTACCCAGTATTATGAAGATGGCAGAAAGATCAATGACGAGATTATGGATCAGATTATGGATGCCATCACAAAGATGGAAGAAGTAACCGGAAAGAAATTTGGTGATAAAGAGAACCCGCTTCTTGTTTCCGTTCGTTCAGGAGCAAGAGCTTCTATGCCAGGTATGATGGACACTATCCTGAACCTTGGTTTAAATGAAGAAGTTGTTGACGTACTGGCTGCTAAGTCCGGCAATCCGCGCTGGGCATGGGACTGCTACAGAAGATTCATCCAGATGTACTCTGACGTAGTTATGGAAGTTGGTAAGAAATACTTCGAAGAGCTCATCGACAAGATGAAAGAAGAAAAAGGCGTAACACAGGACGTTGACCTGACGGCAGAGGATCTGAAGGTTCTGGCCGGACAGTTCAAAGATGAATATAAAGCTATGATCGGCGAAGAGTTCCCAACTGATCCGAAGGAACAGCTGATGGGCGCTATCAAAGCTGTGTTCCGTTCATGGGACAACCCGAGAGCTAATGTATACCGTCGTGATAATGATATCCCGTATTCATGGGGAACAGCTGTTAACGTACAGATGATGGCATTCGGTAACATGGGCGACACATCAGGTACAGGTGTTGCATTTACACGTGACCCAGCTACAGGCGAGAAGAAACTCATGGGAGAATTCCTGATGAACGCACAGGGCGAAGATGTTGTTGCCGGTGTCCGCACTCCTCAGAAGATTTCCCAGCTGCATGAAGTTATGCCGGAAGTATACGATCAGTTTGTTGCAATCTGTGATAAACTGGAAGACCACTACAGAGATATGCAGGACATGGAGTTCACGATCGAAGACAGAAAGCTTTACATGCTGCAGACACGTAATGGTAAGAGAACAGCTCAGGCTGCTCTGCAGATTGCATGCGATTTAGTAGACGAAGGAATGATCACAGAAGAAAAAGCTGTTGTAATGATCGATCCTAGAAACTTAGATACACTGCTTCACCCACAGTTTGATGCTGCTGCGCTGAAAGCTGCTGTACCGGTTGGCAAAGCACTCGGAGCTTCACCAGGAGCTGCTTGCGGTAAAGTTGTATTTACAGCTGACGATGCAAAAGAGTGGGCTGCAAGAGGCGAAAAAGTCGTACTTGTACGTCTTGAGACTTCACCGGAAGATATCGAAGGTATGAAAGCTGCTCAGGGTATCTTGACAGTACGTGGCGGTATGACATCTCACGCTGCCGTTGTTGCACGTGGAATGGGTACATGCTGTGTATCCGGATGCGGTGACATTGTTATGGACGAAGCAAACAAGAAGTTCACACTTGGCGGAAAAGAATACCACGAAGGAGATGCAATCTCTCTGGATGGTTCTACAGGTAACATCTATGACGGATTAATCCCGACAGTAGACGCTACAATCGCTGGTGAATTTGGAAGAATCATGGGATGGGCTGACAAGTACAGAACTATGAAAGTTCGTACAAATGCAGATACACCAGAAGATGCTAAGAAAGCTCGTGAACTTGGAGCAGAAGGTATCGGACTCTGCCGTACAGAGCACATGTTCTTCGAGGGCGACAGAATCGATGCATTCCGCGAAATGATCTGCTCAGATACATTAGAAGAAAGAGAAGCAGCACTCGATAAGATCCTTCCTGTACAGCAGGGAGACTTTGAAGGCCTGTTTGAAGCACTGGAAGGAAACCCGGTTACAATTCGTTTCTTAGACCCACCGCTTCATGAATTCGTTCCTACAGAAGAAGAGGATATCAAGAAACTTGCAGATGCTCAGGGCAAGACTGTAGAGCAGATTAAGACAATCATTGATTCCCTTCATGAATTCAACCCAATGATGGGACATCGTGGATGCCGTCTTGCAGTTACTTACCCAGAGATTGCAAAGATGCAGACAAAGGCTGTTATCCGTGCAGCTATCAACGTACAGAAAGCACACGCTGACTGGAACGTTTGCCCGGAAATCATGATTCCGCTGGTTGGAGATATCAAAGAATTTAAGTTTGTTAAGAAAATCGTTGTTGAGACAGCTGACGCAGAGATCGCAGCAGCTGGAATCGAGCTTAAGTATGAAGTTGGTACTATGATCGAGATTCCAAGAGCCTGCCTGACAGCTGATGACATTGCGAAAGAAGCTGACTTCTTCTGCTTCGGAACCAATGACTTAACACAGATGACATACGGATTCTCACGTGATGATGCTGGTAAGTTCTTAGATGCTTACTATGACACCAAGATCTTCGAGAACGACCCATTTGCAAAACTTGACCAGACAGGTGTTGGTAAGTTAATGGAAATGTCACTGAAGTTAGGAAAACCGGTTAATCCAAGTCTGCACGTAGGTATCTGCGGCGAGCACGGCGGAGACCCAAGCTCAGTAGAATTCTGCAACACAATTGGTCTGGATTATGTATCCTGCTCACCATTCCGTGTTCCGATTGCAAGACTGGCTGCTGCTCAGGCTGCAATTGCTAAGAAGAATGCTTAAGAAGTAATTGTTGTTTTTTCAATAATAATCAGACCTTTGGTTTCAATGCCAAAGGTCTTTTTTTCAGGAAATTGCTGCAAAAGGACTTCGGTATTCTCGTTCAAAAGCTGCGAAAAGTTGCCTGCTGGTACAGGCTAAATTGTGGTGGACAGCCTTTTCCTGACGTGATATAATGCGAATCAACAGATCGACAAATCAGGATATTATTTTATCTTGTGTATAAGAGGGATTTGTGATGGAAGCAAAATTTATATTTGCACAATTTCTGGCTTTTTGCGGCGCGGTGTTATATTTCATTTCATATCAATGTCGAGACAACCGTAAATTGTATATGGTACAGTTGTTTTCGTACTTATTCTATACTGTACACTTCTTCGTTTTGGGTGCCGAGACAGGGGGGATTAGTTATATCCTTAATCTTGCAAGGTCTATCTTCCTTGCTGGTAAATGGAACTTTGCACGTAGCAATAAAATGTGCATGATTCTTTGTTCCCTTCAACTAGTTGTTGCAGCTGCCACTTGGGCGGGCTGGATATCGCTGCTTCCGGTCAGCGCAAATATCGCGTCTACAATTGGCGGGTATACCCACAATGCACAGAAAATTCGAATTGCCACTATGTTTTTCAATTCACCCTTATGGATAATTTATGATATTATAATTGGCTCCTGGATAGGTGCCTTAGATGAAATCGCAAGTGAAGTATCTGCGCTGATTTCAATACGCAGATACGGATGGAAGAACTTAGGGAATGTCAAAGATTGATTTTATGATTTAGATAGATTTCAGTTTATCGGTGCGGACATAAACACATTCCGAAGAAAACACACCCCGAAACTTCATACCACTCAGCGACCGCCGACTGCAAAAGGGAGGTGGTCTTTTTAGTAGATTAAGAAATTAATCCAATTGTTCCGGATAAGAAGTGGTACTTTAAAAAATAGAGTTTCGCTTGCGAAACCCGCGCCTGCGGCGGTTACAACTTACGCCGCAGTGTGCATCCCGCCGGGAGGGCTTTTTATTTTACAGGTGAACTTTTCTGTGAAATATAAAAGTTTTTTCGACAACTTTTTACCTGTACAGCAGCTGAAAAACTATGAATACCTCCGGGATTTTGCTATAATCAGGGATGTGAAAGAAGTTCTTATGAAAAAGGTGATTTGTAAAATGAAGAGTAAAATACTGATTATAGAAGATGATAAAAAACTGAACGATGGTATAAAGCTGGCGCTAAGAAGGGAATATTTATGTGATCAGGCATTTAATCTAAAAGAGGCGAAAGAATTATATAATGTTGATCATTATGATGTGATATTGCTGGATGTAAATCTTCCGGACGGTAACGGATTTGACTTTATGGAAGAAATCAGAAAAACAGATCTGACACCGATTATCCTGTTAACTGCTAATAAAATGGAGATGGATATTGTGTCCGGACTTGAAATGGGAGCAAATGATTATATTACAAAGCCGTTTAGTCTTGCAGTTCTTCGAGCAAGAGTGGCAGTACAATTGAGAAATATAGCGGCGGCCCCATTGTCTTTTTCAATTGGTGATTTTTATTTTGATTTCCAAAAAATGGAGTTTCGCAAGAAAGATAGTTTGCTCGAATTAAGCAAAACCGAACAGAGATTACTTAAAAAACTGGTTGAAAATATGGGCAGGAGCATTAGCCGGGAACAGTTAACCGATTACATTTGGCAGGGAGAAAATGAGTTTGTAGATGAGCACGCTTTAACAGTAGTTGTGAATCGTCTGCGCAATAAATTAGGGGACGATAATCAGAACTATATTAAAACAGTTTATGGCGTTGGATATATGTGGGTGAGAAAATAGGATGTGGTATGTTTGGATTGGAATCATTACTTTTTTAGCCGGAATTTTTATAGCAATCTATTTTTGGCGAAAAGAGAAGAAAACAACAGGGCAGATTCAGAAAATGCTGGATAATGTCATAGCAGGAAGAGCTGTAGATGTACAATTGAATGAATCAAAGGCAGCGGCAATCGAGAATGATATGTGGCGGTATCTTTGTGGTAAAGAAGCGTTTGAACAAAATATACGAAGAGAGAAGATGCAGATACAGTCAAAAATATCTGATATTTCCCATCAGGCTGTTATACCGATTTCAAATATTATTTTATATTCACAGTTGGCAGAAGAACAACTAAAGACAAGGGACATAGAAGAAATGGCTGCTGTTGAAGAGGAAATGGCAGCAATTCAGGAACAGGCTGAGCAGCTCGATTTTTTAATTGAAACATTAGTAAAACTTTCCCGTACAGAAACAGGTATGATTCATGTAAATATGAAATGCCAGTTATTACAGCCACTTTTGGATACCATCCGAATGCAGTTTCAGGAGAAAGCGGGAAAAAGGGGAATCAAATTAATTATAGCAGATACAGAGGAAGCGGCAGTCTTTGATCTGAAATGGACGATTGAAGCAGTTGCTAATATTGTAGATAACGGGATTAAATATACAAAGCCTGGTGGAAGCGTAAAGATTCAGGTGGAATCCTATTCTTCGTTTGTGAGAATGGATGTCACCGATAATGGAATTGGAATTGCGGAGACGGAGCAGGCGTCTGTTTTTAACAGATTTTACCGATCAGAAATGGTAAGTGAGGAGCCCGGAGTAGGAATAGGGTTATATCTTGCACGGGAAGTTATGAAAGCGCAGGACGGATATATTAAGGTGAGTTCCAGGATTGGAGAAGGCAGTCAGTTCTCCTTGTTTTTCTTAAAAGAAGAAATCTCTCAAAACTGAGATACTTGTGAAACCAGTTTGAGATCATAATGTGCTATAGTCTGTATTGAAGGAGGATGCCGGAATACAGGCTATTTTTATATTTTCATAAAGGAGACGGATTATAAATGAATATTCTTGAAACAAAAGGATTGAAAAAAATATATGGGAATGGAGCAGCCAAGGTCACTGCTCTTGATGGGATTGATCTTGTGGCAGAGCGTGGAGAATTTATTGCAATCGTAGGTTCTTCTGGAAGTGGAAAGACAACACTTTTAAATATGATTGGGGGCCTGGATGTTCCTGATGAAGGGGAAATATTGATTGATCAGAAAGAACTGCAGAAATTGTCAGATAATGAGCTGACGGTATTCCGAAGAAGAAAAATAGGTTTTATTTTTCAACAATATAATTTGATTCCGATGCTAAGTGTTTGGGAAAATATTATTTTGCCTTTGAAAATGGACGGGAGGGCAGTGGATAAAGAGTATGTTATGGAAATTGTTAACATCCTTGGCATTCAGGAAAAACTGAAGAATGTACCAAATGAATTATCAGGCGGACAGCAGCAAAGAGTGGCGATTGCAAGAGCACTTGCCATAAAACCTGCGCTTATTCTTGCAGATGTAAACTGGACTAGCCTTTTTAGCTGTGTATAGCGTATATACTGTTTAAAACAATGGAATATAGGTACAGCATACACAAGTGATGATGAAATATGTATACGCAGTATAGAGATAAATCAGATGTCTGGATGAGGAGAATGGAACCTCAGACCAGATTTTTTTAATGTCAATTCATACCAGATTGGAGACAGTATCTTTGGTGGCTATTGGTATAGCATTTATCGTTTCAATGGAGTAGGGTTGTGATGAAGAAAACAAGCAGGAAGGAGAAGTGAATGGCATTACAAAGAAAGCAGTCTGGAACAGCCAAGGTAAAAAGAAACAGCTGGGCTCGTGGTAAAGGAGCTTATAGCTTCAGGGGAGAGCTGAAGCGTGGAATATCGCTTAATAAGAAGATGCTGAACAGGAGGATCCGGCATGGCAATATCAAGGACCTAAAAAATGCAGAGTACAGAAAAACTTGCAGGACAATCAATATCGTTTCTTTTTCCTGAAAAGTTCCTGACATCCTACACTTCTGTCTAAGATAGACAGAAACAAGGCATCTTCTTTGGTAGGTTCTGTGAATTGATTATTTTGCAGAAGCTGGTATAGTGTTGTCTCGTAAAGGAGGCAACAAGGATGGAACCAAACACCCAAGATATTACATGGCTGGATGAAATGGAATCTGAACTGGATCACTGGATGGTGCAGTATCTCACCGGACATCATGAAGGATACCGTACATTATTAAAAGAGCAGTCTGAGATTTTAAAGCAATATCCAGTCATAACGAAATTGCAGGAAGGAACAGACGGACTGTACCTCACTCCAAAGGAACATCGCATGTATTTTAAGTTTAGGAGCGTGCAGACGGAGAGGGAAGCCTTGGAGAGAAAATACTTTTATCTTATGGGGCAGGCAGATATGATACCGTACAAGCAGGTTCTGCAGGGACTCTCCAGAAAAAAGGAGAGAAAAAGACAATCCATAATCCAGCACCTGAATTTGGAATCCTGGCAGATGGAATTAATCAACCATGCGGTTGTAGAAGCAGAAATGCAGGCAAAGGAAAACTGTGCAGAGTATGAGGATATCAACGAGCAAATCAGCACACTGTATAGTAAATATCCATTTATAGACCGGCTGTTGGACAGAAGCAAGATTACGGAAGAAAAGGTGTTTTCAGCTGAAGAACTGCAGGGACTGTCGGAATGCCTGAAATTAGAGGCGGACAAACGTTACATTGAAGAAATTGAGCTGTATCTAAAAGGGATTCGGGATGGCCATGCACTGAAAAAATTGTTAGAACCAAAATAAAAACGAATAAAGCAGCTGGAGGAATCAGATCCCTTGCCGGCTGCTTTTATTAGTCTACGTGAGAATATTTCCAGAAGGGAAAGATTATGAAGGTTAAATGTCCTCATGTAAGGGTAAAAAGAGGGACGCACAGGAGAAGGTTCAGATCCTTCGATTGTCCTCCTCACTGCCATCAATCAGATATTCATATGAGACATCAAAAATCTCAGACAGTGCCTTCAGTTCCAAGTCAGTGACATACCTTTTATTTGTCTCAATGCGGGTAATCACATTCTTATCCATATCATAACCAGCCAGCTGCAGTTTTTCGGCTAAATCCCTTTGGGAGAGGCTATGCTCCTTACGAAGCGCAATCAATTGCTGGCTGATTAAATTTTTCTCACCGGTTTTTGTACGAGGTTTTGGCATACGTATCCCTTCCTGCAAAATGAAACAAAAATATTTTGTCTCACTTTTTACACTTTTCTATTGATTTTACATGGGAAAGACGATAAAATCGGTTGTAAAAGTGATACAAAAATGAAAGGATACTAAATGTGGAGGGCACGGGAATAAGCAATGGGTGTATAAGGAAAATAATGAATCAGTTTTGGGAAACATTTGTGATAGGAGCCAGAAAGTAAAAAATCAGTTTTGAAGGATTCCTTTCTTATTATGTGCTATGGAAAGATATTTGATACAAAAAGAAGGGGGAAAAGCTGAGGTAGAATCAGACATAGAAGGATTACATGCAGAACTGTACACAAAAAAGAAGGCATCTACGAAAATGCGCTATGGGACAAAGCTACTGAACACGGCAAAGGGATAACTCTGAAAATGTTCTGCAGGAGGTTATATCAGACCGTTGAAAAAGGCATTGATGTCCGTGCCAAATATTTTAGACAGGGCAACCAGTTCACTGACTTTGATATTCATGCGGTTCGTTTCTAATTTAGCGTATGTACTTTTGGATACTTCTATGCCCATCATGCCAAGTTTTGCTATCACCTCATCCTGTGTGAGTTTGCTCTGATAGCGCAGTGCCTGAATATTTTGTCCAATGTCCATATCTGGTCTTATTTTCTGCATAATCTAACCCTTTCATAAGAAAAATGTTTCGCAATAAGGAAACTTTGATATTGATTTTACTGGTTTTATTATCTATAATGTTTCGTAATAAAGAATTATTTGCAGCAGGGAGGAAAAATATGCAGCGGACAGATATGGAACGGTTTGCATTCCTGTATCTATGCGGTTCAAAAGATGAGGAGATTCTGACAGGGAAGGAAAAGATGGCTTATTCAGACTTTGACCGGCTGACTTATCTGACGGATTTCTTTGGATTTACATCTTATAACCTGGAAATCTGGAATCAATATGTGGGGCTGTTCTCGGAGCAGTTTGAGGCGCTGATACAGCTCATCAATGAAGCGTATCCGGAGGAATTGGATTTCTCAGGAGATGATAGTGGATACCGGCTTCATGAGATGTGGATTGGTGATTTCTGTAAAAGTGCACCAACGGAGGACCTGAAGGAATGGCTGAGGCATGAAGCGGTAGAAATCAGCGAAGTAAATGGATTGGAATATAAAGAGACTGAGTCAGAGGTATGATAAAAAAGAGTCATAGAACAGGCAGGCATATGGTTGAAAGAACCAAGTGCCGTGCCTGTTTTTTGCTATAGATTCGAGGGGAGGTGAGGATACTGGAAAGGAAAGAAATGAGCGTATACGAATTGCTGGCAGCTGCCAGAGAGGCTCAGGGGACTAACTACGTAAAAGGGGATGGGATATTCTGTGAAAAGCGGTTCCGAAAAGAGACAGCCCATATGGTTGAATTCCTAATCAGGGAAGGGCAGGATGCTTTTGGAGGGAAGGGGGAATACCACAGGAAGTTCCTGACAGAAAAAGAATATCAAAACATACTCCTTCAGGTGAAACAGGGAAAAATATGGATAAAAAGACATGCGCAGATACAAGGACCTTCCCTTTGCTATACCCCGGTCCCTGATTCCCCAAATATCGGGAAGAACACTCCAAAAAGGATTACCAACTGGGAAAAAAGATGATGACTTCGTACGAGGAACACAGCCACCATCCGGTAGGAAATCTTAAATATAATTATAACTAGGACATTAAAAAATAGAAGAGAGGATGTGATATCTATCATTATAGGAATCGACCACGGATATTATGCCATAAAAGGAAGCCATGTGTGTTTCCCAACAGGACTTGCAGCGTATGATTATGAGCCGTATACCATGCAGAATGTCCTGCAGTACCAGAACAGCTATTATGTCTGCGGTACAGGACGTCAGACGCTTTTAAAAGACAAGACGGCGAATGACAATTATTATCTGCTGACTATGGCAGCCATTGCACAGGAAATACGTTATCGGAAAGCAGAAAAGAAAACAGGGGTTGTTCTTGCAGCCGGACTTCCCCTTGCCAGTTTTGGCAGGGAAAAGCAGCCGTTTAGGGAATATCTGTTTCGGAAAGAGCAGCCGCTTTGTTTTCGATATGAAAATGAAGGCTACGAGATCCAGATAGAGGATGTGAAGCTGTTCCCCCAAGGCTATTCTGCGCTGGCACTCCATCCCGAATTCATCAATAGGGAGCCCTCTGTCCTCCTGATTGATATCGGGGGATGGACGGTGGACCTGATGCGGCTGGACAATGCTGTTCCAAATGCGGGAACCTGCCGCAGTCTGGAGTTAGGTGTCATACGGTGTATTGACGAAATCATGGAGCAGGTTCGGAGGAAGACCGGACTGTCTGTGACGGATGTACAGATTGAACGTGTTCTGGGCGGCAGTTCCTGCAGTATGGAGCCGGAGGCGAAAGAAATCATCCAGCGGCACGGCAGGCTGTATACTGAACGGATCCTGTCTTCTGTCATGGAGGCTGGTTTTGATTTAAGGGCAGTCCCGTCTGTATTCATGGGTGGGGGAGCAGCCATCGTGAAGCGCCACGTGAGGCCGCAGGACGGCCTGTGCCGGCAGATTTTCCTTACAGACGTCCATGCCAACGCTTCCGGGTATGAACGGATTGTAGGGCAGATGTGGGCACAGTGAAACGTCCCGTTTTTTCCTTCCGCCCCAACATGGACCATGCGGATCACAGGCAGGCATGGGAAATACTGTCACGTGTCCCGGAAGGGCAGAAGAACCAATACCTGGTCCAGGCAATCCTTGAGGTGCAGGAAAGGGCATATCTGGAGAAGGTCATCCGGGAAACTGTTCGGGAAGAACTGAAAAGTGGCGGTATGCCACATCCTGAAGCATCTGTGAGAGAAACAATCCCAAATCAGATGTTGGATTTTTTATCGAAACTGGAAAGCAGTGGGTAAAGGAGGTGATGCCAATTGAGGGGATAATAGCACCAATCTGAACAGCCTGGTTCTACATAGATGTATTATTGTATATGCTTCGTTTCCGGGACTTTCAAGGACTGATATTTGTTAGGTATTGTGAATAGCTTTCCATACATCTTTGGAGTATGTTGTGTATAGCAAAAGAAAGGAGATATACAGATGCCAGAGATGAAGAACATATGCGGAAAAATCCCTCTGGACCTGCATGAAAAGGTCCGGCAGGAGATTGAACAGACTGAGAGCAGCACACAGAAATTTATACTTCAGGTCATTGAAGAGCATTTCAGCAAAGGAGAGATGGGCATGGAAATGAGGACAGTAGCAGTACAGGTATCGGAGGAACTTTTTGGCAGGCTGAAAGCAGTCATCGTGAAGAAAGGGTGCAAACAGAAAGATTTCCTGCTTGCCATTATCCAACAGGCGATTGAAGCTGAGGAAGCGAAATACGGGCAGGCAGAGGCGCAGAAGCCGGAGGCAGGGGAGATACCGGAAGAAAGCGCAGAATGCCAGGAGGAGCCAGAAATAGAAGCGTCAGAGGACGGTGCCGGAGCGTCAGAGGACGAGGAGCCAGTAAGGGAGGATTCGGATGCGGAAGCAGCAGATGAGGACGGGCTTCCAGAAGCAACAGAGGATTCATGGCAGGAAGAAACAGAATAACCGAAACGAAGGAAGAAACGGTGTGGAGCAATCCATGCCGTTTCTTTCGTCAAATCACAAAGTGAAGGAGGCTGATAAACGCAACCATACGATTTTTTGATTTATTCAGCGGAGTCGGAGGATTCCGCGAAGGACTGAGAAGGGCCGGAGGATTTACCTGTGTGGGGCACTGCGAAGTGGATGTCCATGCGGATAAGAACTACCGGGTACTGTTTGATACGGAAGGGGAGTGGTTCTGTAATGACGCAAGAAACATTGACACCGGAGAAATGCCAGATTTTAATCTGCTTTGTGCGGGATTTCCCTGCCAGTCATTTTCAATCGCTGGAAAAAGGGGAGGCTTTGCAGATGCCAGAGGGACCCTCTTCTTTGAAATTGCCAGACTGCTTAAAGATAGGCGGCCTGCATATTTTCTCCTTGAAAACGTACCCGGACTGCTATCACATGACAAAGGGCGGACGTTTTACACCATCCTCTGTACGCTTTCAGAACTGGGGTATTTTGTGGAGTGGAAAGTGCTTAACAGTAAGGATTTCGGAGTCCCACAGTCAAGGAAGCGGGTGTATCTTGTCGGATATCTTGATGGAAGATGTGCCGGAAAAATATTACCTTTCCCAGAAACAAACGGAGCAGCTCTTATACAAGTCCATGCAGGCAAGCAGGGGGAAAGGGTCTACCACCCCTCCGGCGTAAGCTGTACCCTGACTGCCGGGGCAGGAGGAATGGGGGGAAAGACTGGACTGTATGAGTTTGGCGTGCCTATCAAGGAGAATACGAAAAAAGGATATAAGATGGCATTTCCTGGTGACAGCATCGACTTTGGGTATGCCAGAATGAATACGAGGAGAGGCAGGGTGGGGAATGCAATCGCCCATACACTGACAACCGGAAGCTCGCAGGGAACACTGGACTTTGAGGAAGAAACCCTATCCCCTAAAATAGCGGAACCAGACCAGCGTCCGGCAATGTACCGGAATAATGGCATAAACAGCCAATCAGGGGAGCATTTCGGACTATTGGAAGAAACAGGGCCAAGGGCGGTTCTGACCCCGGCAAAAGAAAATCCAAGGCAGAGCGGTCGGAGGATGAGGGAACCGGAAGAACCTATGTTTACAATTACAGCTACGGACCGGCATGGTGTTATCCACCACGGGAGGATCCGGAGGCTGACGCCACGGGAGTGTCTGCGGCTGCAGGGGTATTATGATTCCCAGATTGACCGGATGATGAAAGAAACCTCAGATAATCAGCTATATAAGCAGGCAGGAAATGGCATCACAGTAAATGTGATTGAAGCTATTGGAAGGCGGCTTCGGGAAATAGATATTCAGTTGGGACAGAATCCAGACAATGAGGAAAGGCAGTGACCGCTTATCGATATACAGGGACAATATTTCGGTACGGAGATTGAGATGACCGGAATCACGAGGAATGAGGCGGCAGAGGCTGTGGGGGAACTGTTTGGAACCGTGCCATATTATATTGGGACTTATTACAGAACATAGGGAGTAGAAGACCCGGAGGGGAAGGAATGGAAATTCACGTATGACAGCAGCATCCATGCCCAAAGGCGGGAAGGTGACCGCTATATCAATGCAGGAAAAGACTACAAAACAGAGATGGTCAGCCCAAAACTTGAATACTCCGAAATGGAAAAACTGCAGAACGTTGTGCGGTGTCTGCGTCAGCATGGCGGGAAGGTGAATTCTTCCTGTGGGATGCATGTCCATGTGGATGCGGCGAACCATACCCCGAGGAGCCTCAAAAATGCTTTGACGATTATGTATTCTAAGGGAGATATTCTGTTCAAGGCATTAAAGGTCAATCCATCAAGGGTGGAGCAATGGTGCAAGAAAGTAAGGGGAAATGTGTTGACAGATATCCGGAAGATGCCATCTGGCACCATGTCTATGGAACAACTCCGCCGGCTCTGGTATGAGGAGCAAAGAAACGGCGGAGACTCCCACAGCCATTATGACCAGACAAGATATTATGCGTTGAACCTCCATGCGGTCTTCGACAAAGGGACTGTGGAATGGCGGTGCTTCAACAGCACCCTGCATGCAGGGAAGGTGAGGGCGAACATTACGCTTGCCCTTGCCATATCTGCACAGGCAATCAACCAGAAATGCGCCCACATGAGAAAAACGGAGATTACAGAGAATCCCTGCTTTACTTTCAGGACATTCCTGCTAAGGCTGGGTCTGATTGGACCAGAATATAAGAATGTCCGGGAACATCTGCTCGCAAATCTGGAAGGGGACAGGGCATGGAGATATGACAAAAGCAATTATGAGTGTCTCAGGAAAAACGGGGAGATACGGTAGGAGGTGTTTGAAATAGAAGAAAGATACTATTTTGCCTATGGCAGCAATATGAATTTGGACCAGATGGGGTTCCGATGTCCGGATGCCGTAGTAGTGGATAACGTCCGGCTGGAAGATTACCGGCTGGCATTCTGCGGAAGAAATCCGGGAAACGGCGTGGCAACGATCCTGCCAGAAGAGGGCAGCCATGTGGACGGGGTGATGTGGAAGATTACCCCACGCTGTGAGGAAAGTCTGGACCATTATGAGGGATATCCCCATTTATATGGAAAAGAGATGGTAAGTGTTCGTAAACAAGGAGGTGTGCAACAAGATGTGGCAGTCTATGTCATGAATGCCCCTTATAAGGACTGCCCGGCAAAACCTTCGGATTTTTATCTGAAAGGGATCTTAGAAGGGTGCAGGCAGAACCAGCTTCCCGTAGCGCCAGTCATGGATGCTGTGAAACGCACAAAACAGGAACTGGGGGAAGAGAAACAAAAAGGCAGAAGCTGCAGTGAGAAGTGGATGGGCAGATGACCGCAGGGAAGAGTGTTTCCCTGCGGTTTTGCAATACAAAAAGAGACACCACGCAACAGCGGGTGGGAAGGAGTATGATATGGAAACGAGAAAAATGAAAAAGAGGGTTATCGCATTGGGACTTGCCTTTTTAATGGGGCTAAGTCCTTTTGGCAGTGCCGTAACTTATGCTTCGGAAAACAACACAGAGTCAGTGGAAGCAGAAGCTGAGGTCGTTATTTCTCCTGATACAGCAGGGATAGAAGCGAAAAGTTCCGTAACGGCAGAAGATATCACAAAAGATGTATCGGACGATACCTTCGTGGTGGAAGACTGCATGGAGGGAATCATTTACGATGCCTCCACGGAGGAGGTGACACTTGCCGGTATCGAAGCAGAGGGCGGTGGTGCATATCATCCGGATCAGGCAGGAACGTATATTGCGAACTATATGGTAGTGCCCAAAGATCAATCAGATGTTTACTATATCACCCGCAAGGTCGTGCTGACTGACACCGAGGGAGAGGCACATGGGGAAGCAAATGGTGGAGACAGGCAGAAGGAGGACACTGCCTCAGAAGAGGATTCGGAGGATGCTTCTGCGTTGGAACCAGAAGTCAAAGTTGTCAGTGGTGCTGAAGATGTGACACTGGAAGCAGTGCGACAGTTAGAAGAAAAGATTGAATCTGGAAATGTCATGGTATTTTCCGGTGCAGCTAACAATTTTTCAGCAAGGTCCAGCGTCACATTAGAAAAGGGAGAAGACATCTATTACCCTGATTATATTGGAAATTATCTGACCAGCTGGTTCTGGGTGAATGGGAAGATTGCATATTGTCTGGAATCCCACAAGGCAACTCCCCCAAGTGGTGATTATGTTGCCGAAGTACTGGATTCCAATAAGGCATTACAGAAAATTTTATATTATGGGTATGGCGGCGCCGGGGATGTGACAGGCAGTTATCTGTCAGGAAAGAGTGCGGAAGAAAAATATGTCTATACCCATATTGCAGCAAGTTACTCTTATGCAGGGGAAGCAGCGTTCACCGGCTGTGATTATAATGACTTGGTTAATGCAGGTGTTATTGCCTATATTGACTATCTGACTGGGATGGAAGAGCCGCCGAAAGGAGAAGTCTCTCTTTCGGGGACAAGCGTGAAAGCTGTCAGAAGCGGGGATGTGCAGAGAACACCCGATATCAAACTGGATGGGGATTACCGGAATTATATTTCCATTGATATCCCTAAGAATGTAACCGGTTATAATAAATCAAAAGGGACTTCGGCAACGAACGGAAAACTTCAGGTTTACGGGGGCGATACCTTTTATCTGGAAGCAAAGATGACCGTATCGGGTGCGTATTCTTCCGGCAGTCTGAAAGGCTCTGTGGGAGAGACATGGAGAACCCTGGTACTTACAACAGGGGAAGCCGATCAGGATATCGGTGTCTTTGAATCAGAAAGCGCACAGCCGGTAAGCTTCAAGGTGGACTGGCTGGAGATGGCAAGGATTGAACTGGAAAAGAAGGATAAGGAAACCAGCCATCCTCTGTCTGGGGCAGTTTATGGCATCTATACAGACTCTGCATGCAAAAACAAGCTGATGGAGATGCCGGTGACAGATGGAAACGGAAAGGCGGTCAGTGATTATTTTGATGCAGATATTAAGAAGGTATATGTAAAAGAAATCACACCGCCTACATACTATGCCACAAATAAGACGGTGTACCCAGTTTCAGTAACAGCCGGAAACATGGTAAAGGTCGAGGCAGTCGACCAGCCAATCAAGGGGGAAATCACGCTGAAGAAGATTGACGTGGAGACACAGGCATTTCTGGCACAGGGTGATGCAGAACTTACCGGGGCAGTCTATGGACTGTATGCAAAGGAAGATATTCAAAAACCGGATGGAACGGGCATCTTACATAAAAAAGGCAGCCTGATCCAGCAGAAAACCATTGGGGAAGGCGGTGAGATAAAGTTTCAGGACCTGTATCCGGGGGCGATGTTCATCCGGGAGATAACAAGTCCGGTGGGCTATCTGCCAGACCCGACTGAAATCGATGCAACACTTACGAGGGAATCTCCGGAAAAAGAAGTAGTGGTAAAAGCAGTCACTTCCAAAGAACAGGTTATGAAGCAGGCGTTCCAGATTATTAAGGTTTCTGAGGATGGAACGCAGACAGAGACGGATCTGGTGAAAGGCGCAGAGTTCACGGTTTATCTGATCAGCGATTTATCAGAGGTAAAAGATGGCAGCCTGAAACCATCCAATGGTTCCGGGTATACAGCGGAAGACTTTACCGCCTATGATTTTACGAAAGAAACACCGGCTGTCACCTATGAAAATGGCAAGGCAGTGAAGGTGCCTGTTCTTGTGACGGATGGGAAAGGGTATGCCAAGAGCGTGGAGCTTCCCTATGGAGCCTACATCTGTGTGGAAACCAAGACACCGGCTAATTTAAAACAGGTCAATCCCTTTGTGGTCACGGTAAGCATGGACAGCCGGGAGCCACAGCAGTGGCGGATATTTGATGACCGCCCCTATGATTTCCTTCTGAAAATCATCAAAAAGGATGCCCAGACAAACCAGCCGGTTCTGAAGAATTCAGCAGTCTATAAAATTTATGACTGTGAGAAAGAGAAATATGTGGAACAGGTCATCCAGTACCCCGAGAAAGGGAAAATATCAGAATTTTCCACCAATAGCCAGGGATTTCTGGTGCTGCCACAGGCGCTGAAAGCGGGACATTACCGGATTGAGGAGATTTCTGCCCCTGATTCTTATGTAAGGCAGGGGTATGAGCAGAGCCTGAATGATGGGGAAACCGTGTTTTCTCCGCTGGATGTAACCAATAAGGGCATCTACGAAGAGAATCCAAAGGAAGGAATCGAACTCATAATCAATACCGATACCCCACACCAGATTGACCCGGATACGGGCGCATACCTTGTGGAGGTGGCGCAGTACAACGATGAGCAGGTGGGAAGCCTGACGCTGAGAAAAGTAGGCGGGCAGTTAAAAACGGTCAAAGGAGAATCCGCTCTTGAAAAAGTAGCAGGTTTTTTCTCTGGCCTGAAGGATGCGGTTACAGGATCGGGTACAGACGGGACAGGAATCAGACAGGAATTTATTTATGAAGAAGACAGCGTGGAAGGAGCCGTTTTCGAACTCCATGCAAAAGATACCATCTATTCTCCAGACGGTGCCGTGGATGAAGCCGGGAATCCGGTTGTCCGTTATCAGAAGGACGACTTGGTGGCGACTTTGACAACAGATGCCGAGGGAACCAGTGTCGTCAATAACCTGCCGTTGGGCACGTTTTATCTGAAAGAGACGAAGGCGGGCGAGAATTTCGTCCTAAATACGGAACAGAAAGAATTCACGCTGTCTGCCGGGGATGATACGGCGGCAGTTGTCTATGAGGGAGTCACTTATAAAAATGAGCGTCAGAAAATAAAAATCTCCATCCATAAGAAGGACAGCATATCTGATAAACCGCTGGAGGGCGTGACTTTTGAATTGTATGCGGGGGAAGATATCCTGTCTGCACAGGGCAAAATTCTGATTCCGAAAGATACCCTGATTGAAACGAAAACGACCGATGAAGAGGGGAACCTTACCTTTGACAGCGAGGTATGCCACGGAAAATATTATGTAAAAGAACAACATCTGCCGGGATATCTTCCAAATGAGGAAATCTGGGAATTTGAAGCTGTCTATGAAAACCAGGAGGAGAGCCTGGTTGAGATTACGAAAGACATAAGGAACCAGCCAACGGAATCCCATTTTACCAAGACGGACCTGACCACTGGGGAGGAGCTGGAAGGGGCATCTTTGCAGATTATCGACAGTGAGAATCATATCGTGGAGGAATGGATCAGCACGAAAGAAACCCATGTGGTATATGGACTGCCGGAGGGAGACTATATTCTGCATGAAGAACTTGCGCCTCTTATAGATGGCTATGTGTCGGCGGCAGACGTGGAATTTACGGTGCTGGAAGACGGAAGTATCGCAGAGGTCGAGATGAAGGATGAATATTCTAAAGCGGAGATATCCAAGACAGATATCACTACAGGGAAAGAACTGAAAGGGGCAAAGCTGCAGGTTCTGGACAAAGACGGAAAGGTTCTGGAAGAGTGGGTAACCGATGGAAAGCCACATCAGATAGAAAAGCTTCCGGTTGGGACAGAACTGACCTTGCGTGAAATCACGGCTCCGGAAGGGTATGTAACTGCGGAGGATGTAAGATTTACGTTGGAGGATACCAGAGAAATACAAAAGGTAGAAATGAAGGATGAATGCTCCAAAGTGGAGATATCCAAGACGGATCTCACAACCGGGAAAGAGCTGGAAGGGGCAAAATTGCAGGTTCTGGACAAAGATGGAAAGATTTTGGAAGAGTGGGTGACCGATGGAAAGCCGCATCAGATAGAAAAGCTTCCGGTAGGCATAGAACTGACCCTGCGTGAGATCACAGCCCCGGAGGGCTATGAGATTGCGGAAGATGTGAAATTTACATTGAAAGATACTACAGAGGTTCAGAAGATAGAGATGAAAGATGCAAGGATTCCGGAAAAACCTGTGGCATCTGTACCCAAAACAGGGGATGACCCGTTAAAGCCAATCCTACTGCTGGCACTCTGTGCCGTAACGGCGGTGGCATGGGTTGCGGTCACTATCCGCAGGAGAAAGAGAAAGAAAGCAGATGAGAAGGAATAAGGGCAGAATACTGCAGGTTATCTTATTCCTAATCTTTGTAGTCAGCAGCGGAATCCTGATGTATGATTTGGTGATATCCCCAAAACAGAATCAGGAAATGGCAAAGCAGCTAAAAGAAGAATTCCCGGAGAAAGATACGCAATCTCCGGGAGTTTCTCCCACGGAAGAACCTGCCCCGGAAGGGGAAAAGCAACCGGCTGGGAGAGAAAGGGAAGCGCAATCCATTGATATTGCGGCACTTCAGGTGGCATACCCGGATGTGAAGGGATGGATTACAATTCCGGGTACAAATATTGACTACCCTGTCCTGAAAAGTGGGGAATCGGAGCCGGAATATTACTTAAACCACAACTACAGAAGGGAGTGGGATGCAAATGGCAGCCTGTTCCTGCAGTGGAACTGTGATGTGTCTGAAAGCCAGAACCTTATCGTCTATGGGCACAATATGAACAGTGGAGCCATGTTCGGCAATTTGGACAGGTTTGCTTCAGCGGACTACTGGAGGGAACACAGAAATATCTTTTTCCAGACGCTTCATGGAACTTCGGAATATGAGATTGTGTCTGTAATGAAAGCGGATCTGTCTATGTTCCCGTTCCAGCAAGTGCATTTTGTTGGGGAGGGAAGTCTGGAGGCGCATGTTGGGCAGGCGAAAAGCCTGGGAATGTTCGGGACGGGGGAGTTATGCCACGTTTCGGCACCTGTTTTGACGCTGGTCACCTGCGCTTATGAGTGGGAGGATGCCAGGACGGTGTTGGTGGCGGTAAGAAAGGGAGCGGTTCAGGTTGATTAAAGGGATGCCTTTGATATATAATGGGAGAAAGCAGAAGAAATACTAAAAGAATGACAGGAAAAATGCAGTAAGATTTTAATTAAAATATGTAAAGGAGTATGCCTTATGGAGAATAATCAAATGGTAGACCTTCTGAAGAGACGGTTCCATATAGAGGCAGGGAAACAGGACAGAGGGGGTGTTTATGCACTTACACAGAGGAAGATGGCATATAATTCAAACCGTATAGAAGGAAGTACTCTGACAGAGAAGCAGACGGCATCTATTTTTGAAACAGGAACCATCCGTGCAGACGGAAGTATCTTTAGAACGAAAGATGTCGAGGAGATGACAGGACATTTTACCATGTTCAACTATATGCTGGAAACCTGTGAAGAGTTATTGTCTCAAACCTTGATTAAAGCATATCATTACCGCCTGAAAGCAGGTGTATTTGAAGATATTGCAAATGGATACCCTATCGGAGAATATAAAAACAGGAGAAATATGGTTTCCGATATCATGACCTCAGCACCGGAAAATGTGGAAGAGGATATGAAAGCTCTTCTGGACAGCTATAATGAGAAAGAATCCCATAATTTAAAAGATCTTGCCAAATTTCATGCAAAGTTTGAAAAAATCCATCCATTCCAGGACGGAAACGGCAGGACAGGACGGATGATTCTGTTCAAGGAGTGTTTACGCAGCAATGTCATGCCTTTTATTATCGGGGATGACAGAAAAGCGGATTATTATGAATGTCTGAACAATGCCCAGCGAAATGAAGTTTATGAACCTCTTATCCAATTTTTTGAGCAAGAGCAGGAACGATACACTGAGATGGTGAAAGATTTTATCTGCCCAGTAATGAAGACCCGGAATACAAATCCGGCTTCAGACAGAGAGCGGTAATTGATTCCCAAAAGAGATATAATCTCGCAAAGGGATGGAATTTTCTGCAGTATAAGCAGATTTTAGAAAGAGTGCTATTTATATAGAATCAAAGGGAAGTGCGAGGAAAATTCGGAGAAAACAGGAGGTATCCGGTCATGAAAAAATTGTTTGAATGCGCGAATCAATATGTTAAGGACAGCAATTGGAAGGATCTGGCACTGATTAAATTTTGCTTATGCGCTATGGGAATGATGATAGGTCTGTGCATTCCCAAGGAGAAAAAGAAGTATCCACTTATTCTGGCTGCAATTGTATTTACCGTCACATACATTCCATTGATGACAAAATATATAAAGATTGCAGCAAGGTCATTAAGTCCTGAAAAAACAGCTAAAGGACAGTAGGAAAAACAAAAAAATAGCAAGAAGATGAATAGCAGGGTGTATTCCGTAAAAAGAAGACACCCTGCTATTTTTGTAGTAGAAAGAAGGGATGTATTTATGAAACGATTCTATACAGCAGAAGCAGTAACAGAGGGGCATCCGGATAAACTGTGCGACATCATCGCAGACAGTATCCTGGATGCGTGCCTCACAGAAGACAGGGATTCCCACGTGGCATGTGAGGTGCTTGCCACAAAGGGGAACATTTTTGTGGCGGGGGAGATTACATGCCAGTACGAACCGGATGTGTTTGGGATTATCCGGACGGTTTTGGAAGATGTGGGATATCCGGCAGACGGGATACAGATGGATGCGCTGATACACAGCCAGAGTCCGGATATTGCCAAGGCAGTGGCGTGTTCCATAGAAAAAAGAAAAAGCCGGTCAGACAATGCGGCTGAATGGGAGCGTGGAGCCGGGGACCAGGGCGTTATGATTGGCTATGCCTGTGATGAGACGCCGCAGATGATGCCCCTGCCGGTGGTGTTGGCAAACCGGATTGTCCGGGAGCTGTCTGCCTGCAGGAAAAGTTCCTACATTACAGGAATCCTGCCGGATGGAAAAGCGCAGGTGACTGTGGAATATGAAGACGGCAAGCCTGTCCGCGTGGAATCTGTTGTGGTGTCCTGCCAGCATGAAGCAGATAAAAATACGAAGAAACTAGAGCATGAAATCCGGGAAAAGGTATTACGTCCGGCTCTGCGCCCGCTTCCGGCAGATGAGGATACCAAGATTATGATTAACCCTTCCGGACGTTTTGTATGCGGGGGCATGGACGCAGATACGGGGCTGACCGGCCGAAAGCTGATGGTGGATACTTACGGAAGCGTAGTGCCGCATGGGGGCGGGGCGTTCTCCGGGAAGGACTGTTCCAAAGTGGACCGCTCTGCAGCGTACATGGCGCGCTATATAGCAAAAAATATAGTAGCCGCAGGTCTTGCCAGCCGGTGTCAGGTGTCTCTTGCCTATGCCATCGGTGTTGCCCAGCCAGTCATGGTTCAGGTAGATACTTTTGGTACCGGAAAAATCTGTGCCGATGACTGTCTTGCGGCAGCAATCCCTCTGGTATTCGGACTGGCACCAAGACAGATCATGGACTGTCTGCGCCTGGACCGTCCTATTTTTAAGCGGACAGCGGCTTACGGGCATTTCGGCAGAAAGGAATTCCCGTGGGAACGGATTGATAAGGCAGAGGCATTGAAGGATGCGGTAATCTGATGCCCTGGGTAGGTGAAGAGGAAATCAAAGCAGCCAGGGCCATGTCCTGCATCGAGTACCTGAAGCGGTTTGAAAGCACCAGACTGGAAAAAGCCAGTGCCAGGAATGAATGGCAGCTAAAAGACCATGACAGCTTCAAAATCAATGAAATTACAAGCGCATGGCATTGGAAATCCAGAGGGATTGGCGGTTATAATGCGCTGCGTTTTTTAACAGAGGTGGATGGGATGGGGTTCGTGGAAGCAGTCCAGTTTCTGAGCGGGCAGAACCCTTCTTATATCCCTCCGGAACATATGGAAAAAGAAAAAGCGCCTTTTGTATTGCCGAAACGCTACCAGAACTGTGGGCGTGTCCGGCAATATTTACTTGGCAGGGGAATCAGCAACGAAGTCATTACTTACTGCATACAGAAAGGGATTCTTTATGAGAGTGCCCCATACCACAACGCTGTTTTTGTTGGACTGGATAGGAATCAGGAACCTAAGTATGCGTTCCTTAGTGGCATCTATGATGGATCGGGAAAGCGTTTCCGGATAGAGCAGGAGGGCAGTGACAAGACCTGTTCTTTCTGTATTCCGCCATCAGAAAAAAGTGTCCGGGTGGCACTTTATGAAGCGGCCATCGATGGAATGGCACATATGACACTGGAGCAGAACCGGGCAGACAAGTACCGTCTGTCCCTTGGGGGAATCAGTGCACCGAAGGAAGGAGAGCAGAGAAAGGGATTTAAGAACCCTTCTGCGCTGACAGCCTTTTTAGAACAGCATCCGGATATTAAGGAGATTGAAATCTGTACGGATAATGATTTTGCAGGAAGGTGGGCATGCGACCACATCAGGGAAGCCTATCAGGGACAGTACCGTGTTATCGTGAACCTGCCAGCATTGGAAGGTGCAGATTATGGAGACATGGCAAGAGAGGCAGTGAAGAAGACTGCAAGGGCAAAGGAACTAGAAGACAGAGGGAGGTGATTGGAATAGGAATAGAAGAAAACGGTGTATTACCAATTGAATTACTGACACCCCTTACCGCAGAATTTTATCCGGATGATGCCGGAGACGGCTTTGACGAGGAAGAGGGCGGTGTTGAAGATCTGGATGGGGAGGATTTGGCCCAGTATGAGGAAACCATACAGAAGATGGTGGAAAAGGAAAATTCTTATGGTGCGGAAGATGGAAAGGCCAGAAGTTTCTGTGCGGAAGGTGGAGGGAATCTTATATGGCTGTACCACGCTGAAACTTAAAGAATATCTGGATACGCAAGAATTCAGTGAACTGTGCGAATTCATCACCGGCCAGTATAGTGATGGCTGGGGCGAGGGATTTGAGCAGAGAGAAATCCCGGTAGAGGGAGGAAACCTGTATGTCCATTTCTGGCAGGGGCATGAGACAAAGTTCCGGCAGAGGACGAAGCCACAGGAAGAACATAACACAATGCCGCCGGAAAGAAAGCCTAAATTGAAGCTGCTCGGCCATGACGGAAATATCTTTTCCATTTTAGCGGATGCCAGAAGACTGTTAATCCGCAATGGGCAGGCAGAACAGGCGGAAGAGATGTATGGGAAGGTGCGGGAATCCGGTGACTATTATCAGGCGCTGGGGATTATCAGTGAGTATGTGGAAACAGAACTGAGCCCTTCACGGGACACGGATAAGAGCAGGAAGAAAACAGAGAAGGGGGAATGCCGGTGATTTATCAATTAAAGATGCCAATGCAGGGAAGATTCCAGATGGATGAACCGTTTTATGAAATGGATGATGATCCTAATTTACTGGAACCTCCTCAGGAGCAGTACATACCCGATTATGTTCTGTTGTCTGAAGGGGAGCTGGCAGCATATGAAGAGGAGGTGCAGTCATTTCTGCAGCAATGGACCAGCGGGAATGAAACATTGGATAAAAGCGGACTGTTTGAAGATTTGGCGGAGAACGGCAGACTGCGGAACAAATTAGAATGTGTGGAAGTTACTGCAGCTGCAGAAGCTTGCTGCCTTCAGGGGAGAATTACGATACGGACAAAAGAAAAGCTGACGGATGAAGAACAGTATATATTAGAGAGCCATGTAAGGTTACAGATGGAAAATGGCTGGGGCAGCAGCTTCCCGAGTATAGCGGTTCCGGGAGGCAGTCTGCAGTTTTTTATGGAGCAACCGGATTCCTGCTATTTTAAGGCTCAGAAGAAATATGAGATTACCAAGATTCCACACCCCAAATACCCTTGGCTGCACCGGATACGTTCTCTTGTCACTATTAATGAGCGTGTTCCGGCAGGCACGCTGGGGGGATTTGTCCAGAGTGAGAAGAACCTGTCTCAGGAAGGAAAATGCTGGATTTACGACAATGCACTCTGCTGTGAGGCGGCAGTGACAGAAAAAGAGGCAGGACTGTTTGATGGCGCTGTTGCAAGAGGGGATGCACTGGTGACCGGGGATGCATGCCTGTATGACCGGGCGGTTGCAGAAGGGCGGTGCGTTATCCGAAATGGGGAAGTCAAGGAAGATGCGAGGATTGCAGGGTTTGCAGTTCTTTCAGAGGGGACAATAGACGGATTGTCTCCGTTGGTTGCCGGACACAGCAATGTATATGGGGAAGTCTGGGGATTGTTTGTAATTAAGGACATTGTATTGCCGAAAGAGGAACTGATCAATCCAACAGAGGATCTGTTTATCATTGAAAATGGACAACGTGACGTACTTGTAAAACAAAAGAAGCTGGAACCGCCTAAGAGGTATGTCATGCAGCAAGAGAAACAGAAAAAAGCAGTGAAGAAACAGCCAGAGCGCTGAAAAGAAAGGATGATGCCTATTGGAACATAGCCTGAAACTGGAAACCATGATGAATGAGGGGGATATCCCCAAGGAGCACACAGGAGGTGAGAATTGGGAGATTCTTCACGGGGATACCCTGAAGCTGGTAAAAGCATTTAACCCCGGAATCTTTGATGCGGTAATCACAGATCCGCCTTATGCTTCGGGAGGTACGAAGCAGAATGAGAGGAACCGCACGACCAACCAGAAATACAGCAGCATGAAAAGTGGGAATGCCCTGCCGGACTTTGACGGGGATAATAAGGACCAGCGATCCTGGACCCACTGGATGGCAGAGTGGCTGTATGATGTGCGGAAAGCCTGTAAATCAGGTGCTCCCATCTGTCTGTTTATTGATTGGAGACAGTATCCATCCATTACGGATGCCCTGCAATGGGCAGGCTGGATATGGCGTGGGACTGCTGTGTGGGATAAGGGCAACTCCCGTCCGCAGAAAGGGCGGTTCCGCCAGCAGGCAGAATACATTGTGCGGGGCAGTAACGGACCGATGCCTGTGAGCCGTCCAGTGTCCTGCCTTCCGGGGGTGTTCCGCTATGGGAATCCCCAGAACCGCATCCATGTGACGGAAAAGCCTTTGCAGCTGATGAAGGATGTCATCCAGATCTGTGAACCGGGCGGGATGCTCTTAGACCCCTTTGCAGGAGCGGGAACAACGATTTTAGCGGCAGCACAGGAAGGCTACCGGGCAGTGGGTATTGAAGTGACGGATACTTATTATAAGCTGGGCACAGACCGGGTACGGTTTGCGCTGAATGCTACAGATGGAAAAAAGGAGGATGGCAGCAATGGAGAATAATTTATCATATCGGGATTTTCAGGAAACCCTGATGCGGTCAGTCAGCCAGAACCTGAACAGAAATGGAACATATCACTGTGAGCTGACGCAGACACAGAAAAATAATGTAGTCCTGTCAGGTTTGTCCATCAGGCAGGATGGCAGCAAGTCAGCACCTGTCATTTATCTGAATGATTTTTATCAATCTTACCTTAAGGGAAAGCCTCTGCACCAGATCAGCAGGGAAATGGTGGGATTTTATCAGAGTCAGGAAATCCCTGAATTTGACCATGCCGACTTTGCTGATTATGGAAAGATGAGAGATAAGCTCCGGGTACGGCTGGTCAACAAAGAAAATAACCAGACATACTATAAGCAGGGACCCTATAAGATACATCCGATGGGGGCAGAGATCCTGTTTTTGGAGTTGGAGAAAAATGAGTCAGGAAGTATGTATGTACAGGTGACAGATGCTATGGCAGAGTCATGGAAGGTACCCAAAGCAGAATTATTTAAAATAGCATTAGAAAATACGCAGAACAGCAATCAAGTAAAATTCCAGTCTATGAATGAGGCAATGGATGAGATATTTTCATTAAATGCAGAGGGGGATTTCGATACACCCATGCATATATTGAGTAATGAAAATAACCAATACGGAGCCACGGTAGCATTGTATCCAGATGTGCTTAAGGAGATTAGCAAACAGATTGGAAGCGATTATTACATACTCCCCTCAAGTGTTCACGAACTAATCATTTTGAGAAAGAAGGACTGTGACATAACAGAGAAGGAACTGCGGAGTATGGTCAGGGAAATTAACCAGAGTATCGTATCGCCAGAGGAAATTTTAGGGAATGAGGTATTTGAGTACCGGGCAGATATGGACAGGGTGAAAAAATGTGTAAAAGGAGAAAGAGCGAGGTAATCAGGGCATCCATATGGATGCCCTGAAATCATGTTCAGGAGAATGAGAGCATCCACAGGGATGCCCAAAGGAGGGATGTGTATTGGAACAGGCGTTGGCTTATGTATGCTGTCCGGCAGAGGAGAGCCGGACAAAGCTGCAGAAATACTGCCGTAAGATTTTTGAAATGGGGTATGTGCCTATCTGTCCTCAGTTTGGTTTCTCACCATTTTTAGATGAAAGTGAGGCGGAGGATCAGCAGGCTTTCAACCGGATGGCGCACTTAGTCTTAAGGAGATGCCGTATGGTAGTGGTCTGCGGTCGGGAGGTAACAGGAACAATGAATACGGAAATCAGCATGGCAGACCGGCTCCATATCATTTGCACCACGTTGGATGGGCTAATTAAAATCAAGGAAAATCAATAGTCAGCAATACTTAACTGATAGTTATGGCTGACTATTTGGTGCGACTGGTTTTGCAAGCATAGCGTTTGGATATCCAAACGCACTTTGGGGAGAACCCCAATCCCCCGGCAGTCGAGAAAGGAGAGAAGAAACATGTTTTTTGCAGGAATGGCTCTTGGGGCAATGGCAGGCGCAGCCTTTGGCATTGGATTGATGTGCTGTGTGGTTGCCGGAAAGCGGGAAGATCAGCAGATGGAGCAGATGCGGATACGCAGACAAAAGGAGGGAGAACTGAAAACAATCCTTTTCCGAGATATGGAAGGGTTGGAGAGGTTCTCCCTTTTTGGATGGGGAAAGTCTTTGCATGATGGCGGAGGACGGAACAAAAGAGATTGGGCTTTGCCGCTTTGTGGATGAAAAGCAGGTGGATGTGAATGGGCAGGTCTGGGAGATCGGGGAATTCCTCTGGCAGATGGAGCGCAGAGGGATCCAGGTGTATCCCTTAGAAACAGCAGAAAAGAAGAAAAGGTAGGTGGTCGAATGAGAAAACGAAACCATGTGGTTCCGGTACGGTTGAATGCAAAGGAACTTCGGCATCTGGACGGTCAGGTAGCAAAGAGTGGATTAAGCAGGGAAGAATTCTTACGTTCCCTGATTTTAGGCGCACAGCTGCAGACAAAGCCCTGTGAACATCACGTAGAACTTCTTCGAAAGATTGCGGGGCTTTGCAATAATGCCAACCAGCTTGCCCATGTCGCCAATGGCACCGGAATGGCAGGGGAAGCCAGCGTCCAGGAAATGCTCCGGATTTCCAAAGAGACCTGGCGTCTGGTGAAAGAGGAATGGTAGATGGCATATACCAGCGTCCTCCCCGTCCACCGCCTGGATCGTTCCATTGATTATGTGAAAGACCGGACAAAGATCACCAAAAGCGCAGGCTCCTTGGAAGAAGCTATCGATTATGCATTCAATCGGGAAAAGACGGAACAGACCATTTTTGAGGATGCCATGGGGTGTACCTGTGAGAATGCTTATGCAGACATGGTAAAGACCAAAGAGTGCTTCCATAAGAAAGGCGGGGTACAGGGCTACCATCTGGTGCAGAGCTTTGCAGAAGGGGAAGTATCCCCGGAACTGGCACATCTCATTGGGCAGGAACTGGCAGAGCAGCTATTGAAAGGGCAGTATGAGGTGGTGATCACTACTCATTTGAATACCAGTCATTATCACAACCATCTGGTATGGAATTCGGTGAGCATGGTGGAGGGGAAGAAATACCACAGCAATGCTAAAAGTTATTTTACCGAAGTGCGTCAGATTTCCGACCAATTATGCAGAAAATATGGTCTCTCGGTGATCCAGACGAATCAGGGAAAAGCCATGCATTATGCCCAGTGGAAAGCAGAAGCGGAAGGGAAATCTACCTGGAGGACTGCCATCCGCATGGATATCCGGGATGCCATTGGCGTGAGCTTTTCCTGGAGTCAGTTTATCAAAGAAATGGAGAAGCGGGGTTATACGTGGAAGCTGAACCGGAAGTACCCATCCTTAAAGACACCGGGGATGGAGCGGTATATCCGCCTGCGTTCCTTGGGAAAAGGATATGGGGAGGCAGAAATCCGGGAGAAAATCTTACGTCCAAAGATCCGGCAGGTGTATGGAACAACACAGATGCAGTTTCCAAAGAGGAAACTTACTGGCTTACAGAAATTGTATTATTCCTATTTATATCAGATGGGGGTATTTCCGAAGAAGCCAAAGCGGATTCCCTATGCAGTACGTTCCGATATTCGGAGGCTGGACCAAAGGATTTGCCAGATGGAGTTTTTGCAAAAAGAAGAGATTACCACCAGGGAAGAGCTGGCAGCATACCGGAAACCCTTGGAAGAACAGGTACTTTCTTTGATGAAAGAGCGCAGAGAATTATACCGGAAAAAACCGGGAGGTATGCGCATTCAGGAAATCAATGGGGAATTAAAAGAACTTCGTAAGAGAATCCGCTTAAGCCAGCAGATTGAAAAACAGTCCTTTGAAATGGAAGAGCGGTTAAGGCAGGCAAAAGAACAGGAGGAGGTACAGGAAGTGTCAGGGAAACAGCGAAGAGAGGCAGAACGGAATCGGTAAGGAGGTGAGAGCGTATGAACTATGGCGGTGATGCGGCGGATCAGATTGTCCGGTATTCCATGGAAGGCATGGAACATACCTTACGAATCAGCGGGAGCATTGCAAAAAATCTGGCGGTGCTGATTGTAGCGGTGATGAAGGATCAGAAAAAGACCAGGGGAAAAACCAACTTGCTTCGGATGTTAAAGGAACAGCGGGCAATGAAGTTTTTCACCATTCCCCATGACAGGCTGCGGGAGTTTGCCGGGGAAGCCAAATCCAGGGGGCTTTTGTATGTGGTCATCCGGGATAAGAAAAATCCCAAGTCCGCAGAGATCATGGTGTTTGCCGATGATGCAGCGAAGGTGAACCGGGTGCTGGATAAGATGAATCTGGACTTTGTAAAATCCGAAGCCGGGGAAGCGGTTGTGGAGCAGGCGCCAGTCCTGGAAGCAGAGCGAGTGATCGATGCAGAGTTTACCGAGAAAACTGAGGGAAAAGAGGAACTTCCAGTCAAGACCGAAAAGGTGGTGCTGCCGGAAGGAACCATTGAATTTGAACTGGATGAAGAAGAGCATTTGTTTGATGTAGGGGAAGTTTCTCCTTCGGGGGAAATTTTTACCCAGGCGGAGAAGGCAGAGAATCTGTCCGAACCTTCCTCGCACAACAGCGATTCTTTTTCCGGGCAGGAAACTAGCTGGAAAAGGGACAAGCCCTCTGTCCGGCAGGAACTAAAGAAGATTGAAGCCGAGCAGAAACAGCGCAGGCAGACACAGAAGAGTCGGAGAAAACCGAGAAACCAGCAACGAAAGAAGAAAAAAGTGAAAGGCAGGTAAGATGATATGGATTTAACGAGTATGCTCCCAGGTGGAGCAGGGGAAGAACAGGCTCCAGAGCAGCGGCTGTCAAAAGAAGAGTATGCAGCCATGAAAAAACAGCAGAGGGAAGAAGTGTGGGCAGAGGTTGACACCCAGGCGCAGGCAGTGTTCCAAAATGGAGGATCTTTAAAAGGATTCTTGGATTTTATGGCACAGTGCAACACTCAGAAAACGCCCAACCTTCTGCTGATCTACGGACAGAATCCACAGGCAACCGAGGTAAAGTCTTATGATTACTGGAAGGCAGAGAACCGTTCTCCAAAATCCGGGGTGCATGGATACACTTATATGGTCAGCACCGAATATGAAAAAGACGGAGAGATGCGGACAGGCTATACCATCAGTAAGGGCTTTGACATCAGCCAGATGAGTGGAAAGCCTCTGGAGGAACGTCCGCAGCGTTCCATGGAAGAACTGATCCATGCAGTTTTAAAGGATCAGCCAGTGCGGATGCAGATCGCAGACAATCTGCCGGAAGGCATCCAGGCACAGTATATCCCAAAACAGCGTACCGTATATGTGCGCAATGGCATGGATGAGAATACAACGTTCCATGCAGTGAACCGGGAACTGGCGTGTGCAGCATTAGACCAGCATGATGGGAATTATGTCAGGAAGAAAGTCAATGCCCAGGCATACTGTGCCGCCTATGTAATCGGCAAGCGGTATGGGGCAGAGGTGTCCGGTTTCCAGTTTGGAAAAGTAGCAGAAATGCAGGCGAATGGGCAAAAAGATCCCCAGGAATTGCGTGGCTTTTTAAATGATGTGCGTCAGGCAGCCTATACCATCCGTAATCATATGGAACGGAACTTTGGGGAACAGGAGCAGACTTTTGCGAAGGATGATTTTTCCTTTGAGGAACCGCCAAAGCAGGCACCGAAGAAGGAGAAAAAAGAGAAACAGTCGGAGCGGTAAGTTCTGAAAGAAGTTCCGTCTTTGGGATAGCTATTGTGAGGCTCTTGTGGTATGTTGGGTGTAACAAAGGAGGTGCCGAAGATGGCAGATTACTATTTGAAAACAGATAATATCATGAAAAACATGTTTACGGTGGCATTAAAAGACGAACTGGCAGCCCAGAGTCAGATGGGAAAGGTTCGCCCAGCTACAGAAGCCATGATGCAGAAAGTCCGTTCCTATGAACTTTCCGAGAAAAGGCTTCCCATCACCATAGAGGAACAGAGGGAACTTCGCAATGCCCTCAACCGGCTGCGGGATAAGTATCTGGCCATGGGCAGGTACAGCGACGGCATTGACAGCGTGATCTTAAAGGTCATGAAACCAAACACCAGCAGGCGCTTCTTCTGGTAGCAGAAGGGAGGGATGTCTATGAGGATGTATGATCAAAAACAAGTGGAACAATTACGAAAGCGGTATCCAAAAGGAACAAGGCTCTGCCTGGACTTTATGGATGAGGCAGGGATGCCGCCGGGATTGCAGGGAACGGTAGCATTTATCGATGATGCCGGACAGATTCACATGCATTGGGAGAATGGGCGGAGCCTTGCCATCGTTCCCAGTGTGGATTCTTTTCATAGGGTAGACGGACCAGCAAACGAAGTGCCAAAAGACGAAAAAGAGAAGAAGGAGCGAAGCCAGCAGAGGTAGCATGGAAACGTTCTGACCTTTGGGTGTGGCTGTTGTTTCTGCCCGTTGTCTGGTGGGCAGGCGCCATCACTGCCTGTGCCATCAAGCCGGATACCAATCTGTTACAAATCTTACAAGTGCTGACCGAAAAACTGGATCAGCCATTTTCTATCACCTATACACCGTACACACTGCGGTGTGTGTTCACATTCACAATCGCCTATGTGTTAGGCATCGGTATTTATTATTCCCAGAAGAGAAATTATCGAAGAGGGGTGGAGCATGGCTCTGCCAAGTGGGGCGATGCAGCTTCCATCTGCAAGCGTTACCGGGACAAGCGGTACACCCAGAATCTCATTTTAACCCAGAACTTCCGTATGGTGCTGGACTGTTATAAGCATAAACGAAACTTGAATGTCCTTGTGGTGGGCGGTTCCGGTGCGGGAAAAAGCCGGGCATACGCCGTAGTCAACATTATGCAGTGCAACTGTTCCATGGTGATCACCGATCCCAAAGGGGAACTTCTGCGGAAAACCGGAGGGCTGCTGGAACGGGAAGGGTATGAAGTGCGGGTGTTTGATCTGATTAACCCGGAAACGTCCTTTTGTTATAATCCCTTTGCTTATGTGCGGGATGACAAGGATGTGCTAAAGCTCATCAACAACCTGATCCGAAACACCACCCCGAAGGGGGCGCAGAGTTCGGATCCGTTTTGGGAGAAAAGCGAGACCGCGCTGTTGCAGGCACTGATGCTGTATCTGTTACATGAAGCGCCGCCGGAGGAACAAAACTTCTCCATGATTATGGAAATGTTAGGTTCTGCCCAGGTGAAAGAGGACGATGAGGAATACCAGTCGCCTTTGGATATCCTGTTTGAACGACTGGAGATGCGCAATCCGGAAAGTATTGCAGTCAAGCAGTATGCCATTTACAAGCAGGCGGCTGGAAAAACTGCAAAGTCGATTCTGATTTCCGTGGGTGTCCGTCTGGCAGCCTTTAACTTAAAGCAGATTGCCAATTTAACCTGCACCGATGAACTGGATCTTTACAGCATCGGGGAGAAAAAGGTGGCGTTGTTTTGTTGTATCCCGGATGCAGATACCAGCCTCAACTATCTGGTGGGCATGATTTATAGTAACCTCTTCCAGACCCTTTATTATGTGGCAGACCGGAAATACCATGGGAAACTGCCCATTCCGGTACACTGCATCATGGATGAGTGGCCCAACGTGGCATTGCCGGATGATTTTGACAAACTTCTGGCAACCATGCGGTCGCGCGCAATTTCCTGCAGTATCATCATTCAGAATATTGCCCAGATGAAAGCTTTGTTTAAGGACAGCTGGGAAAGTCTCATAGGAAATTGCGATGAATTTTTATACCTGGGTGGTAATGAAAAAGAGGGGCATAAATATGTCTCAGAACTACTGGGAAAAGAAACGTTGGATACCAATACCTACGGGCAGACCAAGGGAAGAAGCGGAAGTTATTCTGTGAATTTCCAACAGTCTGGAAGGGAACTTCTTACCCCGGATGAAGTGCGACTTTTGGATAACCGGAAAGCGGTGCTGCTGGTGCGTGGGGAACGTCCCATTTTGGATGAGAAATATGATCTGCATAAGCATGTGAATGTGAAATATACCGAGGATGGCGGTGCGCCTCCCTATGATTATGCGAAAGCACCGCTGTCCCATGAAGATGTAACCATTGATACCAGGAGACTGGATGATTATGAACTGCTCTCAGCTGAGGAAATCCTCGGAGGGGAGCAGTCTTTTTGATTGGAGGAATGCCATTGAAGAAAACAAATGAAATGCCAAAGAATCAAACAGGAAGCCGTGCCTTTGTACCGAAACGGATGGGAAAAGGGCCCAAATATCCCTTTGCCTTTTATGTGGCACTGGTGCTGTCCATGACGGTAGGGGCAATGCCGGTGCTTGCTGCCGGAGATCCGCTGGCGGTCATTAATAACCTGTCCACCTTTATCTTTTCCCTGATCCGGGCCATTGGTCTGATCTTATTGGGATTTGGTGTGGTACAGGTAGGCTTGAGCCTAAAGAGCCACGATCCCAGCCAGAGAGCCAACGGGTTTCTGACGCTGGCAGGCGGCGTCATCATCACCTTCGCAAAAGAGATCCTGGACCTGATCGTTGGGTAGCAGGAAGAAATGGAAAGGGGCGGGGAGAGATTCTTCCTGCCCCGGCAAAGGAGGTGAAGCTGTTTGAGTGATAACTGGATCGTGCAGAACCTAAACTCTGCACTGAACACCTGGAATGAGAAACTGGCAGAAATCTGGACACTGCTTACCCAAAGCCCGGAATCCTTTAAGGGGGGAGATATTTGGAGTGTCATCACTGGAATCAACGGAGCGCTGACCGCCATTGGATATGGACTGTTAGTCTTGTTTTTTGCTGCCGGGATTGTAAAGACCTGTGGCAGCTTTACAGATATGAAGAAGCCGGAGCATGCCCTCAAAGCCTTTATCCGGTTTGCTCTGGCACAAGGCGCCATCATGTATGGCATGGAACTGATGACAGCGCTGTTCTCCATTGTGCAGGGGATTGTGTCCACCATTATGGCACAGTCAGGTATGACAAACGGGGGTGTGACAGAACTTCCGGCAGAGATTGTGGAGAAGATTGAAGCGGTGGGAATGTTGGAATCCATTCCCTTGTGGATCGTGACCTTGCTTGGAAGCCTTTTGATTACGGTGCTGTCCTTCATTATGATCCTTACCGTATATGGAAGGATGTTTAAGCTGTATATGTATACTGCCATTGCGCCCATCCCCATTTCCACTTTTGCGGGAGAACCCTCCCAGTCGGTGGGAAAGAATTTTATCAAGTCTTATGCCGGAGTGTGTCTGGAAGGGGCGATCATTGCACTGGCCTGCATTATCTTTTCCGTGTATTCTGCCAGTCCCCCGGCCATTGGGGATACGTCCTTAAGTGCAGTGACCATTGTGTGGAATTATATCGGAGAGTTGGTGTTTAACTTATTGGTACTGGTTGGGGCGGTAAAAGCATCCGACCGGATTGTAAAAGAAATGATGGGATTATAGGAGGAAGTAAAACCATGAATGAGAAGAAAAATAGAAACGAAAGAAAGACTTTGCCATTTCCTTGGGAATACGGGCAGGAAGAAATTACTTTGAAGGTATCCAGCTATGCTTACGGAAACGGACTTGCGATTTTGATGTATCGCCAGGAGGAAGGGGAGTTGGAATTGTTTGATGATCTGACGGTAAATCTTCCGGGCGGATATGGTCTGGAACCCCAAGAGGCATTTATAAGCGGTGATTTTACGAAGGACAAGCTGACATTCATCGAAAAGAACAGGCTGGGAAACAGACTGCCGGGACAGGCTCGGTCAGGCTTTGCTACCTACACCCCAGTGGCGTTTGACCTTTCAAGGCTTGCCCAGTATGACAGGGAAGGGGTGGAAGAATTTTGCAGACAATGGGGACTGGATGTGCCAAAAGAATCGGAAAAAATACAAGGGAAACCTGCAGGCAGAAAGAAAAGAGAAAGAGAGAGATAAAAATATATGGAAGTAAAAATGAATAAAGAAATCCGTAACTATCAGGAGTCCATGTTTATGGGGCTGAATCTGCGCCAGTGTATCTTTTCCCTACTTGCCATCGCTGTGGCAGTAGGGATTTATTTTGGTCTGGGAGACTATGTGGGGAAGGAAATGACTGGGTGGCTGTGTATCTTAGGCGCTGCCCCATTCGCAGCCTGCGGGTTCTTCCAGTATCATGGCATGAATGCGGAGCAGTTTGCCTGGGCGTATATCAAGTCCGAGTTTTTATACCCCAAGCGATTGCTGTTTCAAAGCGAGGATCTGTACCATGCCTGCATGGAAGAAACTATGAGCCTTAGAGAAAAGACCAGGGGAGATGGTGCTGCCCTTTTGAGAAAGCGGGAACAGCGGGCAAGGAAAAAACAGATGAAGCAGAAAAAGAAGTCAGGAAGGAGTGGTGCGTTTGATTAAAACCTTACAGCAGGCATTAAAAATGGACCGGGAGAAGTTCAAAGTCCCAAGGTCTGTCCAGAAGGCGATTCCCATCCAGCGGATCTGGCCGGATGGGGTGTTCCAGTCCGGGACGAAATTTTCCAAATCCTTTCGGTTTTCGGATATCAACTATGCCATTGCAAGCAAAGAAGATAAAACGGAAATGTTCTTAGATTACAGTGAGCTGTTAAATGCTTTGGATTCCGGCGCATCTGCCAAGATCACCCTGAACAACAGAAGAATCAATAAGGAAGAGTTTGAAGCTTCCTTGCTTTTGCCGATGAAAGAGGACGGGCTGGATGAATACCGGAAGGAATACAACGAAATGTTGCTATCCAAGGTCAGCGGCACCAACAACAGCATTTATCAGGAACGGTATCTGACGGTTAGTGTCCATAAGAAGAACATTGATGAGGCAAGGACGTATTTTGCCCGTGTGGGAACGGATATCATCACCCATCTGAGCAAGCTGTCCTCCATTGGGGAAGAACTGGATGCGGAACAGCGCCTGCAGATTTTCCGTGATTTCTTCCAGGTAGACCAGCCCCAGTGCTTTCCGTTTGATATGAAGGCGTTTGCCAAACGGGGGAGCAGCTTTAAGGACTGGATCTGTCCCCAGTCCATGGAGTTTTCCAAAGACTGTTTCAAGATTAATGAGCGGTATGGACGGGTGCTGTATATGCAGGATTATGCCAGTTATGTAAAGGATGACATGATTTCGGAGTTATGTGATTTGGGCCGGGATCTGATGCTGTCCATTGACATTCTCCCAGTGCCAACAGACGAAGCAGTGCGTGAGATCCAAAACCGTTTGCTCGGCGTGGAGACGAACGTGACCAATTGGCAGAGACGCCAGAATGCTAACAATAACTTTTCTGCCATTGTGCCCTATGATATGGAACTGCAGAGGAAAGAGACCAAAGAGATGCTGGATGACCTGACCACCAGGGATCAGCGGATGATGTTCGGCATCCTTACCATGGTGCATATGGCAGGCAGCAAGAAACAGTTGGATTCGGATACAGAGAGCATCTTATCCGTGGCAAGAAAGCATTTGTGCCAGATGGCAACCTTGAAGTGGCAGCAAGTGGATGGACTCAATACGGTACTGCCTTATGGCATCCGCAAGATCAATGCCCTTCGTACCCTGACTACAGAATCTACCGCAGTGTTGATCCCATTTCATACCCAGGAGATCATGCAGCCGGGTGGGATTTATTATGGGCAGAATGCGGTGAGCAAAAATATGCTGGTGGCAGACCGAAGGAAGTTATTGAATGGAAACTCCTTCCGTCTGGGTGTCAGCGGTTCGGGAAAAAGTTTCTCGGCAAAAGAAGAGATTGTGGATCTTGCCCTGTCTACGGAAGATGACATTCTCATCTTAGACCCGGAGTCCGAGTTCGGTTCTTTGGTAGAAGCACTGAATGGAGAAGTGATTACAATTTCCGCCACATCCAACACCCATCTGAATGCACTGGATATGGATTCTGCCTATGGAAACGATAAGAATCCGCTGATTGAAAAGTCGGAATTTATCCTGTCTTTGTTTGAACAGTTAGTGGGGGCTGGCAATCTGTCGGCAAAGGAGAAATCCATTCTGGACCGCTGTACCGCAGATGTGTACCGGGAATATATCCGGAGCGGTTACCAGAGCGAAGCGCCGACCTTGAAAGACTTGTACCGACAGTTCATGCTCCAGCCGGAAGAGGAGGCCAGAGGGCTTGCATTGTCTTCGGAACTGTTTATCAATGGAAGTCTCAATACCTTTGCACAGAAAACCAATGTGGATACGAAGAACCGTATCATTGCCTATGATATCCGGGAACTGGGAGAGCAGCTCATGCCCCTGGGGATGCTGGTTACTTTGGACAGTATTTTCAACCGTGTGATCCAGAACTGGAAGAAAGGAAAGACTACCTGGATCTTTGCCGATGAGTTTTATCTATTGTTCCGGTACCAATATAGCGCTGACTTTTTCTACCGCCTCTACAAGAGAATTCGTAAATACCAGGGATTTGTCACAGGTTTAACGCAGAACGTAGAAGAACTGTTAAAATCCGATACGGCAAGGCTGATGCTGGCAAACAGTGAGTTTTTGATCCTTTTGAATCAGGCAACCACAGATCGGGATGAACTGGCGTCCCTTTTGAACATTTCCGAGAACCAGTTATCCTATATCACCAATGTAGGTGCAGGAAAGGGACTGATCCGGTGTTCCGGGAATCTGGTGCCATTTGAGAACAGCTTCCCGAAGAATACGAAGCTGTACCGCTTGATGACAACGAAACCGGGAGAGTGTTAGTCGAAAAGAGATTTTTTAGGGTGTTGCTGGAATTTCTTCGGCAGCATCCTTTTGGGAAGGAGGGAATGTAAATGGAAGAAGGACAAACAGTGGAAATCCAGGAAACGAGAGAACCGCTTCGGGAGCAGGGCAGTATCCGGGCATTGCTGGAACTTTTGGAACAACAGGGCATGGAGCAGGAAAAAGGGGATGTGCTCCGTATGGCAGACTATATTGATTCTATGGAAATGCAGCTGGGAACTGTCCTAAAGGAATTGGGAGAGGTGAAGAAGCAACTGGGTGTGATGCAGGAAAGCAAGGTCAAACTCTTTGCGGTGAACACAATCCAGAAGGCGGAACATCAGGTGAAAACACTTCGTTTTCAGGTGGGAGAATGGAAAAGAAAGTTTGTGGAACGGGCAGAACAGGCAGTTGTAGACTTTAAAGAAAAGGGAAAAGATGCCCTTGCCTGTGCGGTAAAGGGAATGCACCTTACGCAGGGATTGCAAAAAATCCAATCGTCTCTGCATACGGTGATGCTGTCGGTGGATCAGAAGATTGACCGTCTGGGGAGCATGGTGGAAGAACTGCATGTTGCCAAAGGGCATCTGCGGAATGCATTTCTGGAAGCGGGTGGAAAAGAGGTGCGAAAGCTCACAGAACGCAATCCCGAACAGGGAATCATCTTTCAAACCCAGAAGGTGTTATTCCAATCCATGCAGAGTATCCATAAGCTGGAACAGAAAACGGAGCGATTGCAACAGCAGATAGGGAAGCTGGAAGCAAGAGAAGGAAAACAACCGTCTGTGAAGGATACCCTGCAGAAACTGAGACAGGAACCACACCCTTTGAAGTTTGGTAAAGAAGAAAAACAGAAGTCTGCGGTTCGATAAAGAGAAGTTTTTCAAAGGGAGGTGAAATCCATGAAAGAAGAAACAACCATTACCTTTCTTGCAGCGGAGTGCGGGGAGTTTCATGGGATGGGGGAGTGTATCGAATGTACGTCTTTAAAAGAAGCCTTCCGGCATTACCAGAGATTTTGCAAACGTTCCCCTCAGATGCTTCCGTCTTTGGAATTTTCTCTGCACCATGCAGAGGATCCTCTGTATAACGAGGGAGAATATCCATTGGCTACCGGGGAGAAGGGAAAAGAGTTACTATCCTATGTTCCCTACTATGCCAATCATCCGCTGGTGCAGGAAGCGGTAAGGGAATTGGAACAGCTGGAGAGTCAGCAGAAGAAATCAAAAAAGCGGGGAAGGGAACGTTAGAAAGTACAGAAGATGGGAGGTGTGTGATTGAAAGATATCAAAGAAAAAGTGCGGGATCAAAGTCCAAAGATCCGCAATCCTGCCTCCCGGCTTCCGAAAGAACTGGTGCGTTCTGCGATGCTGGAGACAAAAGAAAAGACCAGCATCATGGCAGATAAGATCGGAAGAGAAACGGGAGAGGAATCCCCGGTAGAATATGCTGGAAACCGGATAGAACGAGTGGAACAGCGGGCTGGGAAAGAAAGCGCTTTTGCAGCCTATCGTGGCGGAAAGAAGCTGGCAGTGAAAACCTATGAAAAGTTAAAAGAACAAAGACAAAAGCAGAGAGAAGCTGTTACCGCCCCTTTGGACGGGGAAACAGGAAACGGCGGAACATCTGCCCAGACAGGACAGGCAAGAGCAAAGAAAGGGCGCACAGGAGCCGGACGGAGCATCAAGGTCAAACCGGAAGCGGAGAAAACGATCAAGGAAGCCGGAAACCGGGCAGTAAAAACAGCGCCCCGCATGGTGAAAGCGTCCCCGGTTTCTTCCAAGAAGGTGAAAACCCAGGCAATCTTACAAAAAAAGCAGGCTCTAACATCTATGAGGGCGGCAAGGGAAGCAAAACGGGCTGCCATGCGTTCTGCCCAGGCAGCAAGACAAAGCGCCAAGGCGGCAAAAACAACTGCCAGGGGGCTGAAAGCTATGGCGGAAGCTGCCGCCCATGCGGTAAAGGCAGCTTTTGCAGCATTGATGGCAGGCGGTGGTATGGTATTTGTGATCTTGATCCTTATTGTAGGAATCATTGGCGGCGCTTCGTTTATCGGGAGTTCCCAGAGCAGCGAGCCGCTGAGTGCGGAAGTCCTGGCCCATACCCCAGTGATCCAGCGGTATGCCAGTGAATTTGGAATCCCGGAATATGTATCGGTCATCCAGGCAATCATGATGCAGGAAAGCGGCGGGAGAGGAACCGATCCCATGCAGGCCAGCGAGTGTCCGTATAATACCCAGTATCCTAATACGCCTGGTGCAATTCAGGATGCAGACTATTCCATCAAGGTAGGCGTACAGTATTATGCAGATTGTGTCCGGGAAGCCGGATGTAAAAGCCCACAGGATATGGACAAGTTAAAACTTAGTTTACAAGGCTATAATTACGGGAATGGGTACATCACATGGGCAATCCGAAAACATGGGGGCTATAGTGAAGCCAATGCACTGCAGTTTTCCCAGGAACAGGCAGCCGCCCATGGATGGCCAAGGTATGGCGATCCGGAGTATGTACCCCATGTGCTTCGATATTATTCCGGCGGGGGATTGTTTGCCGGACTTTTTGGAAATGGGCAGCTTGTGACCATTGCGAAAAGCCAGTTGGGGAACGAAGGCGGCCAGAAGTTCTGGTCATGGTATGGATTTGACAGTCGGGAAGAATGGTGTGCCTGTTTTGTCAGCTGGTGTGCGGATCAGTCAGGACTTATTCAAAAGGAAGTAGTGCCAAAGTTTTCTGTTTGTACGGACGGTGTGGCTTTGTTTCAGGCAAAGAGAAAATGGCAAGGTGGTGGAAGTGTTCCGACACCAGGAAGCCTCATCTTTTTTGACTGGAATCAGGATGGAGCCAGTGACCATGTAGGAATCGTGGAAAGCTGTGATGGAACTACGGTACATACGATTGAAGGAAATAGTGGAGATGCAGTAAAGCAGAATAGTTATACAGTGAATTCCCAGTCCATTTTGGGATATGGACTGGTTACTTATTAAAAAATGAGAAAAAATCAAAGAATGGATTGCATTGTAGGAGCAGAGGAACAATGCTATAATAGAAAAGGTGGGCAGGGCTAATGTCCTGCCTGTTGATAAATACAAAAAGTACAATCATGAGATTGATAAAATAGAGTAATCAGGGAGTGGAATATTTGAAACGAGAAGAGATTTTTGAATATGTAAAAAACCAATATGGAACAGTTCCAGAGTATCTCTGGGAAACATCACCGAAAAGTGCAGTGCTTCGGCATAAAAATGGAAAGTGGTATGCAGTGCTGATGCAGGTTGAAAAATCTAGGTTGGGATTAGAAGAAGAGAGCATGGTAGATGTCATCAATGTGAAGTGCGAACCGGATATGGTTGGACTTCTGACACAGACTTATGGTTTTCTTCCGGGATATCATATGAATAAAAAGTACTGGATTACAATGTTGTTGGATGGAAGGGTGAGCGAAGCAAAGATATTGGATTTTTTGGATCTGAGTTATGATTTGATAGATCAGAAGAAAGATTGATTTGTAAATAAATTTGAATGGTGTGCAGAGGATGAGAAAATATGAAAGCAATAAATATATATATTCAAGAATACAAGAGAATATGGCCACTGAATTTGAAAATATTTTCTCACAAAGATCAAAAAAGTTAAATGTAAAAGTATAGGAGTTTCTTGCGATAAAAACTCTTGTTGACTTGTTGCTGGATATAAATATAGAAATAAAGCATTTTGAGAATATTTTTGCTTCCTTTACGATAGAACAGATTGGAAAAGAAACAGAGTAGATACCTTACTCATGAGGGAATATCTCTGTGGTTGGAGACAGGAACTATAGAGGCAGGTGGAAAACAGGCAGAGCTTACAAAAAATGAATTGCGGATCATGTATTATCTTTTTGAGCATGACGGAGTCATCTGTACAAGGGCAGATTTGATTGAATACTTATGGGATAATCGGCTCTACTCAGATACATCTTACCACAATGAGGAATTAAAGTCACTAACCCGTTATCGTTTTGATAAGGTCAAAGAACGGGCAAAATTGAAAAGTTCTGTTTCAAGACTTGTCTGTATTCTTTTCCCGGAGCTGGAAAGACTTGTTCCTACGCTTCATATGGCATCCGTCTATGCTTTGCTTTGTGAATTTCCAAGTGCAGATGCTGTTGCAAATGCACATCTCACAAGGCTTTCCAACCTACTCTTTGATAGTTCGAAAGGCAGATATGGAAAAGATACTGCTGTCATGTTTCGTGACGCTGCAAGAAGTTCTATCGGTTCTCATATGCCTGCCAAGTCTTTGGAACTAAAGCACACCATAAAACTTATTCGGGAATTAGCGATTGAGATTGACGAGATTGAAGCAGCCATCAAACGAATCATGGATAAAGAAATCCAATCGCCAATCTTTACCATTCCCGGTATCAGTTACCGGATGGGCGCAATGATCATCGCTGAGATTGGGGATTTCTCTCGTTTTGATTCCGCAGATAAGATATTCGCATATGCAGGAATGTCTCCCTCCACTTATCAATCCGGACAGTTAGACAACTGTTATTCCCATATGGAGAAACGAGGTTCCAGATACCTCCGGTATGCCCTTTACAATGCCACAAAATATGTCTGTCACTGGGATAAATCTTTTGGTGCATATCTTGAAAAGAAACGCTCGGAAGGCAAGCATTATAATGTTGCCATATCCCATGCCGCTAAGAAGCTTGTGCGATTGATTTTTGCAATGGAGAAATCAGGAAAAGCATATCTGCCAACTGCTTAATTTTTTTCTGTAAATATCTCCTTTTAGAGCACCTATAAAGATGCTCTTGTTGTCATACAGTTTTCAAGGTTCAAATATATCTGAAATGCATTTCTGCAATTCATTCAAAAAGCTTTCATTTTAGATTTGACTTTTAATAGTTAGTCTTTCTATACTCATTTTCACTTCAAATGTCGTTCCGCCCTGCTCATTTCCATGAACCTCAATCTTCCCGTCATGCGCCCGCACGATCTCGCGTACCATTGCAAGTCCAAGACCTACACCGCCAATTTTTCGGCTTCTTGACTTATCCACCCGGAAGAATGGTTCAAAGATCTGCTCTCGGAATGTCTCATCGATTCCATTTCCTGTATCTGCAATCGTCAGAACAACTTCTTTCCTCTTTCGTTCTGCCGATACCGTAACTTTTCCATCTGCATGGTTGTATTTAATCGCATTTTCAACAAGGTTATAAAGCATCCGATAGATCAGTATATCACTTCCTGTCAGCATCAGACCCTCGCCTGCATTCTCTTCTTTCTCATCTACTGTACTCTGCGATTTCTGTATCAGTGCAACACCTTTTTCCTGTGCCAACGGTTCCAGATCTGCCAGCACTTCCTCGATTAGTCCGCAAAGTTCGATCTTGTCATTGCGCGCTACTGTCTGTAACTCACTCATATCCAGAAGTGTTCTGACCAACTTGCTGAGACGCTCGTTCTGCTCTGTCACCATCTGGATCGTCTCTTGCGCCGCTTCCCCATTCTCCAGATTTTCTGACGCATGATAGAGGTCCAGTTGTGCTTGAATTAATGCCAAAGGAGTCCGCAGCTCATGCGCTGCATTCCCGGTAAACTGGCGCTGTGTCTCGAACGATTCCGACAGTCGCAAAAGCATCTTATTATAAGACGTACGAAGTATGTCCAACTCTGCAATCTTATTCTCTTCGATCGTATAATCCGTCAGGTTCTGTGCCTGTACTTTTTCAACTGTCTCAGAAAACTCTCTGAGCGGTTTTAATGCACGACCACTAATAAAATATGTCACCGCTCCACCAAGTAACGCTACAACACCTGTGATCAGTAGACTTCTGTTTCTATAATCGGATTTCGAATTATACACCTCCGTAGCAAATTGTGATGCAAAATTGTCCCACTCATTATCCGGAATCTCAATGTATAGTGCTTCCGGTGTTTTTCCCTGATCTGTAACTGTTTCCTGAAGTGTATCGATATAATAGACTCCATTCTTATATAAGAAAAATGTAAGGCATCCGCACAATACTGTGATCAACACTGTAGTAAGGATTGTCAGTCTCCACTGGAGTGATAATTTTCTCATGCTTTGCCATCTCCTCCTATCTTATAACCCTCGCCAATCCTATTTACGATCGGATCATAGCCAAGTCCCGCCTTGAGTTTTCTCCTCAGGGAAGACATATGCACACGAATAGAGCCGCTAAAACTATCCACAGAAGAATCCCAAACATGCTCAATCAACTCTTCCTGGCTGACCGGCCGGCCCTGATTCAGAAGAAGATACTCTAGAATCCCATTTTCTTTTCTCGTCAACGCAACCGGATTCTCTTCTGCATACGCCACTCGTTCTCTTATATCAAACCGAATGCCGTTGCATTCCAGGCAGACATTTTTCTGTATGAATTTTCGTCTCGTCAGACTTCTCACGCGTGCCTCGAGTTCCTGCAAATGAAATGGTTTTTCCATATAATCATTCGCACCTACATCCAACCCTTCAACTTTATCTGCAATCTGACTTCTCGCAGACAAGATCAATACCTTTGTCTCTTCATCTTCTTTACGAAGTTCCCGAAGAATCTCCATCCCATCCACCCCAGGAAGATTAAGATCAAGCACGATCAGATCATACATTTCAGCATAAATCATATCCAATGCTTCTTCTCCGTCATTGCACACATCCACCTCATAGCCGGTCTGGTGCAGACTTTTCGCGATCATGTCACATAATTTCTTCTCATCTTCAACGACTAATAATCTCACTTTATTTTTCTCCATCTTCTTAACAGAAATTTTACACCTCCTATTGTATAATGCCAACATCGAAAAGTCAATAAACTGACTTTGAACATTGAAAGGAGTATTTTATGAAATCTGAAAAAGCATCACAGATTCTTTTACTTACAGCCGGTCTGGTTCTTTTCTTTGGCGGAATTTTCCGCGGCGAAGCCGCTGTAGTACTCAGCAAAGCAATAAAATTATGTATGGAGTGTGTCGGAATTGGATAAGAAAATAAAATCAAACAAAAACATTTTCGTCCGTTTCCGCGGATGGATTCAGGCCGCTGCAACACTGCTTACAAACATTCACATTCCGAATCTATGGAAAGGAAAAATTTATCAGGGAAATGTAAAGACAATGTGTGTACCCGGACTGAACTGCTACTCTTGTCCGGCCGCCACAGGTGCCTGTCCGATTGGAGCTTTCCAGGCTGTAGTTGGTTCCTCAAAATTCAAGTTCACCTACTACATCACCGGATTTTTCATCCTGTTAGGAGTTCTGTTAGGACGATTTATCTGCGGTTTCCTTTGTCCGTTTGGATGGTTTCAGGATTTGCTGCATAAGATTCCGGGTAAGAAATTTTCCACCGCAAAGTTGAAACCCATACGGTATCTGAAATACGTGATTCTGGTCGTCTTTGTTATACTGCTTCCGGCATTTGTAACCAATTCACTTGGTATGGGAGATCCTTTCTTCTGTAAATACATTTGCCCACAGGGCGTACTTGAAGGCGCAATTCCTCTGTCACTTGCCAACTCAGGAATCCGTTCTGCACTCGGACATCTGTTTACATTTAAGTTCACAATCCTTGTGCTTTTTATCATCTTAAGCATCTTGCTTTACCGTCCATTCTGTAAATGGATCTGCCCACTCGGTGCCATCTATTCTCTGTTTAACAGAGTATCTTTTCTTAAGATTCAGGTGGATCACGAGAAATGTGTTGGCTGCCAGAAGTGTAGCCGTGTTTGCAAAATGGATGTCAATGTAGTAGACACACCGAACCATCCGGAGTGTATTCGCTGCGGAGAATGTATGAAAGCCTGCCCGACTGATGCAATCTGCTATCATTACGGATTTTCAAACAAGAAACAGGCTGACAATAAACTAAGATAAAATCAATAAAATGAAATTCAAAAGGAGCTTTAAAATTATGAAAAACAAATCAATCAAAACAAACTCAATGAAATTAAAAAAGGTAATCGCTGCATCACTTGCCATTTCCGTACTTCTTGCTTTCACAGGCTGCGGAAGCGCTTCCTCCTCAACAAACAATAAGAAACAGGAATCCACTTCCTCTGTAGATGCCGGAAGCACAGATGAACTGAACGACCTTTACCAGCAGGAAAATCAGCTTTTTGCTGATCACAAAGACGCTTGGGACAAAGTATTTGGTTTTATGAGCAAGAATACTGCCGGTGATGCCATGAGTGAAAACTATGCAGACGTCCTTGCAAGTACAGTTGAATCTAATAAAGATTCCTTCTCAGAAGAAGAGTATGAAACTCTGAGCAAAGACATTGAGACGATCCGCGGCATCGAAGAAGAAATTGCAAAGCTTGAGAAAGAGATTGCTGCATCTGATTCCTCTGACAGTGCTTCCTCCAAATTAGATGAATCCGCAAGTGTGTTTCACAGGTTCAAAGGAAAAGATTTGGATGGAAATGATGTAGATGACAGCCTTTTCACTAATAACAAAGTTACAGTTGTAAACTTCTGGTTCAGTGGGTGCAAGCCATGCGTTGGAGAGCTTTCTAAACTGAATGAATTAAACGAAACACTCAAGAAAATGGGTGGCGAAGTTGTTGGTATCAATACAGACACTTTAGATGACAATCAGGATGGAATCAAAGAAGCGAAAGAAATCTTAAAAGCTCAAGGTGCTTCCTACAAGAATCTGACTTTCGATTCTGATTCAACAGTTGGAAAATACGCCGGCAACATTATGGCATTCCCTACAACAGTTCTTGTTGATAAAGACGGAAATATCGTTGGCGAGCCTTTGATGGGCGGAATTGACGATCAAGCAAACTACGATCAGCTGATGAAACAGATTCAGTCCGTAATCGACCAGAAATAATTTATCTTATAATTAAGGATTGTCAATTTTTACGTATAAATTTTGGAGAAATCTGTGGGTAGGGATGTATCCCCCAGTTTTAAGAAAAATGGATTAGATTATCAAAATATTGTTATTTTTGCAGGATATAATATCGATAGTCTTTCGTTAATGAAAAGTCTAATCCCCTAGCTATGTTGGGGAGAATGGAATAAGCAGAGGTGTGTGGGGGCAATAAAAAAGGATCCTATGTGCTTGTGATATCCGTCTTTTAGGACGAGCAGTAACAGTAACCTTAGGAGAGCTGATAATAAACCACCATTGAATTGTGGGTGTAACTAGAAATTGAATTAGCAGGCCTCGATTTTGCTGGGCCGAAGATTCCAAGAGATTGTGATATATTTTGGAGGTAAGCTATGACGAAAATAGAAGAATTTGTAAAACTGATAACAGGACGATTTGACAATAAGGAGCAATTTGATGCAATGAAAAAGGCAGGAAAGACATACCCTTATGCACAGCACGTAAATACGGTTTGCAATGATAAAATTAAAAATCTTCCTGCTGATTTTAAGGGCATGTTTATTGTAGAAGAAAGTTATTATGAAAATGAAGGAAAGCGTCATGCGTCACCGCATCTTTTCTTGATTACAGAGAAAGAAGATAGAATTTTACTTTCATCCTATGAAATTCCAAATGGGGAAGATAAGAACACGTTTTCATATGAATTTATGAAAGAGGTGGAATATATTGAATTAAAAAAATCCAAAAAATTTACTCCTGCACTATATTATGAGAGAAACGGTGTCTGGGAGGGAGGCAGTACTAGTCAGTTCTCACCCGTTATGATATTTAAACTATGGGAAAAGTTTTCGGATACGTGTTTGGAAGTATTCGAAAGTATGGAAGTGAATGGAAAAAGAACATTTGGATATGACGTTCCGATTGTCTATAAGAGGGTATAAAGTCTTTGTTTAACGGTTCGAAAATTCTGAAAATAAAGGAAGCAGTTCGAGTATAGCTAGTACTACAGCGAACAACTAAGTTTCTTTTTACGATGCGACAGATAAGCACAATGATTCCTTTTTATATAATAGCAGATGATCCTCTGCATGCAGGAAGATGTGAACTCTATCATGCTATACAATAACCTGACGACCATAGGCATCGTCAGCGGAATTCCTTTTTTAGCCATCCTCCGCATTTTTCAAAGCATTGTTCAATCGGCCAACGCAGCGTTGCTGCCCGATCCAGCTAGGTATACGAGATATGATCCGGTGCATTGGATACAAAATATTTGATGGTCCCATCCTCGTATCTGCGGGCATATAACCAGACAGCTTCCCCTGGTTTTACGTAATTCCGGTTCCCATCCTTGCGGCAGGACACGACACGAATGATAAACCTCTGCGCTTGATTGGTTTTTTGGAGCCTTCCGTAAGAGTTACCGGTTCCCATGGGAGATCCGCTGCTTCTGCCAGGCTTCGCACACTGACCGGATGGCCGGATCACACAGGGTATTTCTTTAGTCGGCCACGGCCTCTGTCCGGTTCTGAGCTTATGATACGTGGAGGTTCCAGGAAAATCTGCTCCTTTGTATTGGTTGCCGCAAAATACCATACTCCATCTGGCAGATGTAAGCTATCCAGGAATGCATGGTCACAGCCATATGCGGCATCGCATCCGACCCATCGGACCCGAAACCGTCCTGTCTGAAAGGCACGGTTGAGAAGATCCTGTGTAATCTGATTTTTTGTAAGGAAGGTCCTGCCCTATGGAAAACGGCATTTGGCACGCAGGGGCTGGTGGGAATCCTGGAACCATGCCTGGGGGATATAAAGGTCATAGTCCACCAGGCCGTAACCGGAGTCACCGGCATAAGAAAGGAATCCCCCAACCTGACAGTTTTCCCGTTTGCCCAGCCTGCCGCAGTATTGTCGTTTTACTCCAATAGAATGTATTCCTTTTTTTATGAAGCTGGTATCATCAACAGACAACATGGCACCCTCATGGTTCAGTTGGGCTGCCAGAAGCTGCTGGCAGATGTCAAGGATTGCCGGCTCATCCAGCGGAGCACATGTAAAGAACTGTTGCATGGGCTGGACAGATTTCTCATCTAATAAATGCAAGGCGATGGGTTCAATAGATTTACGGTCTAAAGGACTGAGTAATCCCTTAACAAAAGCTGCGAAATGGCTTCTCTGTTTTTTAGAGAAAAAGGCACAATCGTATTGGTGCAGGTATGTCTCTAAGAGCCTTCCGATATCCTGTGTACTGCTAGGATCGATCGCCCACTGTTCTAATAATCGTGGATCATATGTTGTGTTTGTCATCATAATATCCACCCCCTTTTATTATATCAGTTATAGGGGACAATTTAAGATAACTATTGAAAGTTCGCTGTAGTACTAGAATGATTGTAAAAAATCCTGATGTAATGTTTTTTGATCAAGTCACATCAAATTTGGCTACTAAAACTAGTGGGTTACTGAAAGAGTCGATTCATTTGATTTTTGCAGATAAAATTTGTATTATCATAACGCATGATTTAGAAATGGCATCTATTGCGGATACAAGTATAAATTTATCAGATTAATGGTTAAAAAGGATTTTAATTACTTCTTTTTAAAAGGCAATAAATATTTCTTTAGGTCTTGTAAAGAGATGGAAACTATTTTTTATCATTATGCAGAAAATCATGTGGAAGAATTAAAATTTAGGAACGAATGTGTAGTAAGTGGAAATGAGTTCAATGAGTTTATACTACGAAAATTCGATTATAACCTTGGAAGAATATATAGACCTTTTTTGCAGTACATACGTTAAAACGTTAAGTTTGGTAGAATGCCCATTATATTCTAAGCAGCTTATAACTTGGGAAAAATGAAAAAAATAGTTTTACAAGGGGATATATAAAAACTTAAAAAAATCCACGGTGTTACGAATTGTACAAATCTTTTTGGAATAATTTGAAGTTTTTAATCGGAAACGGGAATTAGGCACCAATAGAGTATTTGATGCTTCCAACAAGTACTTATAATTGTCTTAAAAGACAAAAGTTTTGTTTTATCCAGAATTTAGAACAAAAATATAATTCTGTTGAAAAATTATGCTGTATCCGAAAAATGGGTGTGCATTCTTCTGAAATTGTGATAAAGGCACTGTAAAAATGGGATGATAAAGCAAAAAAACTATAGGTCACTCAATTCTGGAGCAGGAAAAAGATTTTTTGTGTCCGTGGGAAAATCGGTTTATGATGTAAAATGTAGATATTACAATACCGCTTTAAAAATAGTTCTGGGAGAATATGAAGAATACATATATAGGTGTTAAATTCAAATGCAGACAAGGAAAGATTTAACTATTCGTATATATATCAAAGACTTTTTCGATATGGAAATGTTTATTGGCTTATGGAACATCAATTGCGGGACTTGTAAGTAAATGAGGATAGGTCTTTGATGAAACTCATTTTATACCGGATGAAGCAATAATTCATGTGAAGTGCAGCAAATATTTTTTCTGGCGTTATTAAAAAATGAAAACTATTTTTATCATTATACAGAAAGTCATGTGGAGGAATTGTAATATGAGAAACAGAGAGATGGGGGTGTGAAGAAAAACAGAATTATAGTAATTGCTGATGAAGGAGAAATGACATGGGAAAGTTTGATTTTGTTGGAACAACAAGCAGAGTTTTATCAAATGAAAAGTATCCAGGATGCCCTTTCCAACCTGACAGTTTTCTCTTATCATTTGATTTTAATTGCAGTAAAACGAGAACTGGAAATAGTATGCCAACTTGTAGAAGCAATCCGAAAGCTGGTGATAACACCTATGATTGTTTTATTACCGGATCATTCTGAAATGCGAAATAAAATCATTTACTTGGGGGCAGATGTGGTATTGACACAACCGTATACAGCGGAAGAAGTCAGTCTGCAGTCGTATGCATTGATTCGCCGCTATACAGAATGGAAATCGGAAAGAAAAGAAGAAATCCCTGTTATGGTAGGAAAACTGAAAATCCTTCCACTTCAAAGAACAGTAGAATGGGAGCATAAAAGAATCCCTGTTGTAAAAAGGGAGTTTGATTTTCTGTATCTGTTAGCAAATACGCCGGGAAGAGTATATACATACAGTCAGATCTATCAACTGGTATGGCAGGAGTACCCACATGGGGATATTACAAATATTATTTACTGCATGGTACATCGACTGAAACAGAAATTGAAAAAAGTAGATGTAAATGCAGAGCATATAATCAGCAGTGTAAAAGAGGTTGGATATTGTTTAAAAGTATATAAGGAATCATAGAAGGCGGGTTTCTGAAAATGGAGCCTGCTTTTTATATGGTGAGATTTGGTTGTAACTGTAATAGAAAAGAAATGACAGGAAAACTGACATTTATTTGACAGAAAGCTGACAGTCTGATGACAGATTCGTCTTGTATACTACTTCTTTATGTAAAGAATGGGCTTCGTTCCATGACATAAAGGAGCAGTATATGTGCCGGAAAGAGTTACAAAAGAGGAAAAACTAACTTCATATGCAGCGTTTGGTGGTGTCGCAATTCGAAACAGGATTGCGGCATCTTTCTTTTTGTGGACAAAATTTCAGTTAGCACGACCTTTCTCGTGTGAGAATGCAAGATCACCGCCGCTCCGATTTGATTTCAAAAAAATTCAGATCGGAGGAAAAGAAAGGTGACATTTCATAAAGCAAAAGAAGAATATAAATGGAAACAGTGGAAGGAGCAGGAGGAACGGATTTTGCGAAAATCCGGTGTCAGTGAAGAGGTGATCCAAAGACTTCGTGAATTAGACTGGCAGGATTTTAATGCGGAGCGGAGATTCTGGGAACATTTTTCTTCTAGTCAAGAAGAATTATACACCAGGGAATTGGAAGAACCATCTTCAGTGGTGCTTAATATTCAACAGTTACTTGACAGTGTGGAGAATGAGCAGCTATTACAGGTTCTTTTGGAGTCGGATAAGAAAACACTGCAGATTTTACTTCTGAAGATGTGGGGATTTTCTGTTCGTGAGATTGCAGGCCAGATGGGACTAGCGGAAAAGACCATTTATACACGGATTGAGCGATTGAAGAAAAAAATTAAAAAAGTTTTGAAGAAGTGAAGAAAAATGGGGTATCTCATCGGCTCTATATATGAAAGGGGTAATTGCCCCTCGTTCCTTGACAACCACATACCAGCATTACAGGTACGTTCCCAAAGATAGAAGCGTGACAGCATAAGCGCCAGGACGGATGGGAACAAGCACTGCAGGATTGTTATGGAAAGGTCTGTACAAAGACTATGGCGAATCAGTTCGTGAGAAAACTGTCAGTGCCTGTTCTCATTCTGAGCGACTCCTTATAGCTGTGAATGGACTTTTGCAGGTCTTTCGCCAGGATCATCGGAGGGGGATAATGATACGAAATTCTTCTCAAAAAAGAAGAGGATGGACTCTAAGTTGTAATCAGCAAGACTTTCAGGAAATCTGTGAGCGGTGCGAAGCGAAGCATCCGCCTGTGATGTTCCCTACCATAGATGTGGTATGGCAGCCGGGGAGTCGAGGACAAATACGGTGCTAAAGAAAAGAAAAAACGATAAGAAATCAAAAAAGAGTGTGTCGTTGATATCAGATACATGCGGCTGTGGGAAAGTGCCACAGCCGTATTCTTGTGGTATTAACGCCATGCGGAAAGAAGTACTATGTTTTATAAAGTTGAATATCAAAAAAGAGCGCATCAGGAAGTGGAGAAGATCTTCCGGGTGCTATTTCCGGAACAGGGACTGGCAGTCCGGGAAGAGCAGATCCGTCTATGCCATGAAATGCTGGATACTCTGCTGGGAGAACAGATTGCCTTGTGTGATGCAGGGGTGGGGATTGGGAAGACCTATGCTTATCTGGTAGCCTGCGTATTATTGCGGAAGTATTCTATGCTGACAGGGCGAGGAAATCCGTTGGAACATCGTCCGGTGGTGGTGTCCACCTCCAGTATCGCATTGCAGAAAGCTATATTGACGGAATATATTCCCTTTTTGTCCAGGGTGCTGCTGGAGCAAGGAATCATTCAGTCTCCGCTTCGGGCAGTGGTGCGAAAAGGGAAAGAACACTTTGTCTGTGACAATAGGCTGGAACAACGAATCGAAGCAATCCGCCATAAACAGAAGAATGCTGCCCAAAAAGAAGCACTACTGTCCTTGCGGAAACAGTATGATATGGATAGCGTAAAGAATCTGAGCGGGTTTGACAGAAGGCTGGTCTGTGTGCCGAAATTCTGTCCAAGAGAATGTCCGGGCAGGCAGATGTGCCGCTATCAGAGATATCTGGAAGAATCCAGGAAACAGGATGTGTTCATTCAAATCTGTAATCATAATTATTTACTGGCAGATGCGTATCACAGAGCAGAAGGATACAAGCCTTTATTGTCTGATTATCGGACGTTGATTGTAGATGAAGCTCATAAGTTACCGGAAGCGGCAAGGCAGATGTTTGGAAAAAACCTGTGCATGGATGATATCCGAGAAATAGCATATTATCTGGAACGGGAGCATCAGAAAGAAGAGGCAAGAATCCTGCGGACAGTGATGTGTGACGCATTGCATGTTGTTGGTGCAGAACACCGAATTGGAAAAGGAATCCGGGAAACATTCCGTCATACAACAGATAGTGTGGTTTCTCTGTGGGAAGGAGTAGAAATGTTGGAATTTCTTTTGGACAAGCTGGAAAAATGTGTTCCAAAGTGGATACGGAATCGACTGGAGGATGCAAAAGAGGTGCTGAAGTGTTTTTGTAGCAGCGATGAAAAATATGTCTGCTATCTGCAATTCGATACAGAGCAGCTTCCCATTTTATGCGCAGCCAGCCGGGAAATCCCAGAATTGCTTCAGAAGATGTTATGGGATCGGGAAGAAGGGATATCCGCCATCTTAACCAGCGGAACGCTAAAGGCAGGCGCAGGCTTTTTGCGCACACGGCAGATCACCGGGCTGGAAGGAAGAGCAGGAGTGCAGGAATATGTGGCAGAGTCCCCATTTTCTTATGAGAGGAACTGTCTGTTATACTTGCCAAAGACGCTGGAACATTGCAGGAGAGGGAGCAGGGAAGAGGCAGTAATGGTGGCAAACCATATCCATTCTCTGATCTGTTCTACTTACGGGCATACGCTGGTACTGTTTACCTCTTATACATTGATGGGAAGTGTGTATCAGATTTTAAGAGACAGCCTGCCATTTCCCATGGTGGAAGTATGGAGACACTCCCAGGAGGAAATTTTGCGGTTCAAGACCATGGAGAATGGGGTGCTGTTTGCAGCCGGCTCCTGCTGGGAAGGGGTGGACTTTCCGGGAGATATGGTATCTTCGCTGATTATTGTGAAACTGCCTTTTGCAGTACCAGATCCCATCAGCGAGGCAGAGAAGGAAACCTATGATTCCCTGGAAACCTATATCCAGTCCATCATTGTGCCGGATATGCAGAAGAAACTACGCCAGGGATTTGGGAGAGCCATTCGTACAGAAACTGATACTTGTGTGGTGTCTATTTTAGATATTCGGGCGGTAAAAGGCGGCAAGTATCACGAAGATGTGATGTGTGCGCTTCCGTCCTGCCGGATAGCAGAGGAGTTGAGAGAGGTGCAGGATTTTATCCGCAGCCGGAAAGGGGTGGAATATTATTTGTAATAGACGAAATTCCCTTTCCAGCCTTGTTGCTTATGCTTATTTTCTGGGCGCTTTTAAGGGAAAAGTTTAGTACAGTTTTGGGGGCACTTTTGGAGGGATTGTTGGTATTGATGAATAGCTATTTGAACATGAAGTGGGTATAATGTGTATAGCGTTAGAGGAAAGGACGGTGAGCAAAATGGCACGATATGCAGTGGAACATATCTGGGAAGGAAAACAGGAATATTTCTTGATCCGGGATCATCAGAGTTGGCAGATGGTGCTGCTCCCGTCCAAGTATCTGACGCATTTGATCCGAGCAAACCGTTCCCCGAATACCGTTGGCCGCAGGGCAAAATCCATCCGGTTCTATCTGGAATATCTGGATGAGAAAGAGATGGAACTGTCCCAGGTGGCAGAACTGGAATTCCAGGAACAGTATGAACATTATGTGGGATTTCTCCACTGGCTGAAAGCCGGAAACCATTTGCATGAAAAGAAAGAGAAACTGCCAAGCAATAAAACCTGCAATGCGTACTTAAAAGACGTGTTCAGGTTTTTCTGTTTTTTAGAACTGGAAGCAGATATGGAAAGGCTGAAAGTGTTATATTATGACAGTTTTACCACCCATGATTCCATCGGTGTAAAACGGAAGCTGCGGTTCCGGTCATTCAATGGCTATCTGAAAGAGGAAGAACGAAACGTCCGTCCGGCAGAGCATCAGGAGATTTTGGAACTTTTGAAGCAGTGTACCAACTGCAGGGACCAGCTTCTGATCATGCTGCTGGCAGAGACCGGATACCGGATCGGCGAGATCTTAGGGGTAGATTATACCAGAGATATTGATTACGAAAGACATACCATCCGGGTATTCTTCCGGGATGACAATGAGAATAAGGCAAGGGCGAAGAATGCGGCATACCGAAGATCCAAAGTCAGTGATGCCACCTTCCAGTTTTTATTGTTTTATCTGTCCAAGTACCGGGAATTTCTGCAACACCAGCCGATGCTGTTTGTAAACATCGAAGGAGAGACAAAAGGAAAGGCACTGCAGGTGGATGCAGTTTACCGGATGCTGGAGCGGATGGAGAAAAAGACAGGCATCCATACGACGCCCCATATGTTACGGAGATACTTCGGAAACATGAGGCGGGATGCCGGATGGCCACTGGAAATGATCAGTGAGGCATATGGACATAAGCACATCGACACAACCATCAAATATCTGAACATTGTAGATGACCAGCTTATGGAAGCCAGCGACCAATATTATGCAAAACATTCAGCCCTTTATGATGTGGAGAAACTCCTGTAGGAGGTGAAGAATATGCCCGCTTATCAATTACATATTTATGAACAGCAGGAAAAGCGGGAAGCACTGGAAGAAAAAATCTGTGAACAGGTGGGTGCCTGCACAGAAGTAAATGGAACCATACGAAAAAGGGTAAAGAAGTTCCTGATAGAAGAGGGGATTACAGATATTTCAGAGATGGACGCAGCCCTAAGAATCCGCTACGAAGAATATTTGGAAAGGAACGAAACCGTTCTTGCACCGATTACCTGCCTGCGGGGATTTGATGAAATCGTGATTCATCGGATGAAAGAAGAACTGCAGACACTGGTAGGGAGAAGAAACTATACTACTGAGTATCAGGAACAGTGGATGTGCCTTACCCATTATCCGGAGATTGAGATTGCGGAATCCTTTCTAGCAAGCAAAGACGGAAAAGAACTGCTGTGGAATTTTACCCTGGAGTGTCCAAGAAATTTGAAGATGCAGATTTTTACAGTACTGAAAGAGATAATCCATACCTACAAAGGTCGTTACAGAAAAGAGAAACTGCTGGCACTGCAAAGGTTCTATCAATTCTGTGCGAAACATCAAGTGGCTGATATTGAAACCATGACACTGACCAAAGAACAGCAATTTGAACAGGAACTCTCGGAAGAATTTTGCGGGAAAAAGAGAAGTACTATGTTTGGCATCCTGCAGATAAGCAGAAAAATCCTATTTTTACAGGCGCCGGAAATTCATTGGCAAGCGAATGTGTGGTTTTTGGAACGTTTCCATTTTTCCAGGGAACGGATGAATCCAAGTAAGCCTGTGGAATCGGTATCCTTTAAAGAGGTGACCAACCTGGAAAATCAAAAGATTTTGCAAAAATATCTGCGGTATCTGTTTGGAATTACAGATTTATCTATCAGTACCATCCGAATCAAGTTGCTGGAACTTCGTATATTCCTGGCACACTTCAATGGAGAAGAAAATCCGATTTATGAAGTGGAAGCGGAGAAAATTCAGAGATATCTGGAATCTGTTCAGGTGCAGGATATCCGTGAAAAAACAGCAAATGGGAGAATTTTTATGATTTTGCAGTTTTACAATTTTCTTGTAGTAAAAGGATATCTGAAGAAGATTCCCTTCTGGCATGCGTATTATCTGCAGAAAGAAGTGCATGTCCACCATGACCGCAGTGTACCGGAAAAAATCTATACGGAAATTTTATCGAAACTGGCAGAGTTTCCGGAACATCTGCGGTTGATGTTCCTGCACTTATGGTGTACAGGAATCCGGGGAAGCGAAGTATGTACCCTGACAGGTGGTGATTATGAAGAAAAGAATGGAGATTACTGGCTGAAAGTGTATCAGGTGAAAATGAAAACGTATAAGCGGATTCCCATTCCAGAAGCATTGTATAAGCTGGTGCAGGTGTACAAAAAGAAATATCAGATCGGATCAGAAGAATATCTGTTTAAAAGCAAAAAAGGTGGAGCATTCCAGTATGCTACATTACGATATCAAATGTTGAAATACTGTGAGAAAAATCAGATTGCAGATGGAGAATATATATTCAGATCCCATGATTACCGCCATAACCTGGCTACGCTTTATTATGATAATGGTATTTCCATCCAAGCGGTACGAGATTACTTGGGGCATGAATATGAAGAAATGACTAGGCAGTATGTGGACTATATGCCGAAGAAACTGGAAAAAGCCAGTGAAGCGTATTTCCAGGAAGAAACCCACAGCTTTGCGGCGGAACTGATGAAAGGAGAGTTCCATGGATGAGAAATTGTATCTAATCGATTTGGACTGCTATGTAAGAGCAGAGGAAAAAGAGAAAAAGAAGGTAAAGGAATCCTATTGCTTTGATTTAGGATTGCTTCCAACAAAAGGGATTCAAAAAGAATTCCGTTCCTTTATTGAGAATCGAAGCCGACAATGTGCCTTGGCAACGATGATACAGGAACGAGTGATCTATCAGAGATTTTGCAGAATGGTAAAGGATAAGCACATCCGGGCAGAGAGCCTGCAGGAACTGGGGTGGGAACAGTGGCTGTTAAAAATTCGAAGCTGGCTTCTGGAACATGGGCAGAAACTGACCATGCAGGGAATCAGTGTATATGGGAAAGAAAAGACAGTGCCATCGAGCCTCATCACTTATGTGCGGAAGGCATATCAATTTACAGAAGCCAAAGAGGAACGGGATGAGATTGAGAAAGATATCTGGAAATTAGAGAATCTGGATATTGCCTATAAAAAGAATCCGATTAAAAATGTACAGACTTTGAATTTTACAGCGATTATCCAGGATGACTTACGGGAAGAAACAAAAAAGGCAGTTTATGAACATTTACATCACGAAGCGATTGCAACGATTATCAAAGAACTGACAGCCGTCCGGAGATTATCCAAATATCTGAAAGAAAAATATCCCGATATCCATTCGGCAGAAGAACTGAATCGGGAGTTGCTGGAAGAATATCTGACGTACCTTGCAACGGAAGCGGAGGGCGTGAATAATTACCGAATGGATTTGACAAGACTCCGGGAAGTGCTGGAAACCATTGGAAAATTATATGGGTATCCACATTTAGAAATTTTATTCCTGGCCAGCGACTTGCCCAGACAGGTGCAGCCGAAAATAAAATCTTATTCAGACAGTGAGCTGATTCGTTTTAATGCAGCGCTTGCGGAACTGGATGAGCAGATGGAGCGGCTTATGGTCATCCACCAGATGTTAGGAACAAGGATATCTGATACCCTTACTCTGCAGACAGACTGCCTGTATCGGCAGGACCGACATCCTATGATCCAGATCCGGCAGATGAAAACAACTACATTTGTGAAGCCTATCAGTGCAGAACTGGAACTGCTGATTGAAAAAGCAATCCAATATACTAGAAAAATGTTTGGAGATACGGTTTACATTTTTGTGGATGAGAAAAATAGCAAGAGACCTATGCAGTACAATACCGTTCAAAACAAGGTGATGGATCTGATCCAGAAAAAAGATTTGCGGGACGATCATGGAGAATTGTTTGGATTTGGAACGCATATGTTCCGCCATGTATATGGTATCCGCTTAACAGAACTGCATCTGGATGACTGGACCATCGCAAAACTACTGGGGCATACATCCGTAAAGAATGTGAAATTTTACCGGAAGATGAGTCTCCAGATCATCGCAGATGAAACAAGAGAAATCAGAGCAGAGATGAGCCGGATGATTCGGGCGAATTTAGCAGGATGGGGGAAAGAGTATGAGCAAATATGACAAGATGCTGGAAGTAAACCATAAGCAGAGAGTGGAGAAGATTCAGAGGGCAAAACTGACAATTCAGGAAATGATTGAAGAAGAGGATAAAGTGACCGTTCCCAAACTGATGCAAAAGACCGGACTGTCCAGAGGATTTTTCTATAAGAACCCGGAAGTGCGAAAGGCAGTAGATCGTGCCTTGCAGCTACAGGCTGGCATGGTAGATAAGAGAAGAAAGATTTTAGATATGGCAATGGACAACCGTATCCTGCAGCTGGAGCAACAAGTAGCGAAACTGAAAAGAGAGAATGAAATATTACGGAAAGAAAATGAAGCAATGCGGAAAGCATTGAATAAGAGAGATTTGAATCTGATTAAGAATTTCTAATGAAGAAGAAAATAATCAGCGACTGGCAGGGGCGTGAAGAACGTGCCTGCTGGTGGCTGTGGGGATAAAATAGAGGAGAAAGCAAGACTTTTTCATTTTGTTATTTAAATATTTCATGATACAATAGTGCTATAAGTTAAATTTGAGGGAGGGATTTCTACGATAGCACTTTTGGAGAAAATTCGTGAAGTAATAAATAAAAGAATACAAGAGAAAAAGAAAAATGAATTTACAGACTTGGCGCCCATTGATGATATTGAAAATGGAGCTGAATATTTAAAGGCATTACATTGGGCGATAAAGAAAAAGAAAGTTAAAAATATTGCACTGGCAGGTCCATATGGTGCGGGCAAGAGTAGTATTATTGATACATATTTGAAAAAACATAGAATTATTAGAAGTAAATCGCTTCGTGTTTCAATGGCAACTTTTGTTGAAAACGAAACTGATGAGAAGGGGAATCCTAAGAAAATTTCTTTGAAACAAGATGAAATTGAATTAGGAATTTTAAAGCAATTATTTTATAAAGTCAATTATAAAAAGATCCCGCAGAGCAGATATCTGAAGCTGCACAAAATTAATTGGAAACGTGTCTGGGGATATTTGGTTTTGATATTTTTAATTTTGGGAGTGATGGAATTTATATTTTTTCCAGATACTTTTCAAATGATAATCGAAAAAATAGAAGAGGCAGGCGGAAAATTTGGATTAAAAGAAATGGTTTCGGATAGTATTTTCCTTGCTTTTTGTGCGGGAATATTGGCAATCATCGCCCGAACATATCGTTTGGTGCTGTTTCGCTTTAAAGTAAATGAAGTAAAATTGCCAGCAGAGACAGTTGTGAAAAATTCTGAAACTGCAACGGAAACTGTATTTAATAAAAATATGGATGAAATTGTATATTTCTTTGAAGAGACAAAGTATAGAATTGTGTTTTTTGAAGATCTAGATCGTTTAGAAGATCCATCTATTTTTATCCACCTTCGGGAATTGAATACATTATTGAATAATTACGATGGGATTAAGGGGCGCATCGTTTTTGTTTATGCTATTAGAGATGATATATTTACTGATACAGACAGAACAAAGTTCTTTGAATTTATTATTCCGGTAATTCCAATTATAAATTCTACGAATTCAGGGGAAATCTTTTTACAAAAACTTGAGGAATCTGAAAAGAAAGGGATTGTTCATGAAATCTCACAGGAATTTATATTAGACGTATCTCCATATGTTGAAGATATGCGAATTCTTCAGAATATATACAATGAGTTTGTCATCTATAAGGAAACGATTCGTACTGATCAGGAACTGAAATTGTCAGATGAAACAATGATGGCATTGATTATTTTTAAAAATTTGTATCCACGGGAGTTTGCGGAACTTCAAATGGAGAGAGGAGTAGTGAAACAAGCTTTTGAGGATAAGCAAAGATATATCTCTGGACAATGTATGCAATGGCGAAATGAGGTCGATGAGCTTACACAGGAACTAGAAAAATATCATGATGACTGTTTAGAACACGTTAAAGAACTTAAAACAGCCATGCTTGGTGCTATGGTGGATTGGCAGGGTATTCCATATAGTATAAATAAAAGCCATTGGGATAAATATTCAGTAAGTAAAATAATGGAGGATTCGTTTGAATTATTGAAACTTGCGGAATTAAAGGATGTTGAAATTGAGTATTATACATGGAGTCGTTTCCAGTCGGAAAAATCTGTGAATAATTTTCAAGAAGTTTTTCAACGATATTATGAAAGAATTAAAAATTTTCAATTTGTTCGAGAAAAAGGTGTTAGTTCAATAAAAAATGAAATTGAAGATTTGAAGAAGAAAGTACATGAACTTTCAGGTTGGTCACTTAAAAAGCTGATAGAAGAATTTGGAGTCCATAGTGTACTATCTGAAAAAGTTACTGAAAATAAATTGCTTGTATTTATGCTTCGAAGAGGATACATTGATGAAAAATACGCAAATTATATCAATTATTTTAAGGGGACAAGCATTACAAAAGAAGATATGAATTATATACTGGCAGTAAAAAATATGGAAAAGCTGCCATATAATTATAACTTGACAAAAGTTGGAATGGTTATACAGCGTTTACAACCGTATGAATTTGAACAAAAAAGTATTTTCAATTTTATTCTTTTGGAATATTTATTATCTGAAGAAGAGGAAGAGGACATTGAAAAACGTACAGTCTTGATTGGACAATTATCTGATGGAACAGTAGAAAGCTGGAAATTTATAGACGAATTTATTGATCTAACTCAATATAAAGAAAGGCTTATTCAGTTATTAGCAATGTACTGGGAAAATATGTGGAATTATATTGTCCAAGACATAACAATAACATATGAAAGAAAAATTTTTTATTTAAGATTACTTGTCAATAATGTGGATTCGGAACGTTTGTTTGAATTAAATGATAAGCATAATATAAGCAGTTTCATAGAGACAAATCCAGATATATTACAGCAGTTATCATCTATTCAAGATCAAAAGGTGATTTCCTTAATTGAAACACTTGAAATTAGTTTTACAAATGTTGCTATTGAAAATGTTTCGGAGGAAGTTTTGAGATATGTTTTTGAAAATCAGCGTTATGAGTTAAATGGTACGATGATACGTAGGATTGTGGAATTTGAAGATGGTACAATGCTTTCCGGTTTAGATACCCGCAATTATACAACAATTATTTCACTAGGATATGAACCGTTAATTAAATACATACAAGAAAATCTGAAACAGTATGTGAAGGAAATTATATTGGTGCCTAATAATACTAAGGAAGATGTTGAACAGATTATGGATTTGTTAGAAAGAATGTTGGAAAATGCTCCAGAAGAGACCGAAATCTGTTTGGAATTAGTGAATCATGAAGAATTTTGCGTAGATGATATTTCTGAATGTTGTGGAAAGTTTGATTCTAATTTTGATAAGGGCGTGAAAATTCTTTGGGACGAGTTATTAGATAAAGAAAAAATAAGCTTGAAATGGGAGAATATCAAATGTTATCGGGACAGATATAAGATTACGCCAGAACTACTTCGATACATTGAGGCAAATAGCGAGCAACTTGCATGTTTAGAAAATCAATGCTTAAATGAAGTGTTTGCCGAAGAACTTATTACAAGTACAATTGACGATTCTGCTTTTGAGAAACTATTACCTCAGTTAGAATTGGAATTTGATATTCCAATAGAGAAGGTTGAGAAACAGAAAGTGGGAATTTTGATTAAGAAAAAATATATTCCTTTTGATGTTAATAAATATGGTGAAATTAAAGATGTCTATCCTGATTTATGTCCAGATTTTATTTTGTATAATCAAGCGGAATATATGGAAGTGATGGAAAAGATTCCAATGGGAGAAAAATTATTAGAAACACTATTGCTTTCGCCTGTTCTCGATTTTTCTAATGCAGAAGTTCTGTTGGATGCTTTTGGAGAAAATTGTATGACTACACATATTGCACAGCATTTGCTCCAGATACATGTAAAAATTAGTATATCGGTATTTAATACAGCATGGACATACTTATTAACTGACGAAATAAAAAATAGTTTGATGCTTAAATATTGTTCTATTTTGAATGCGCCAGATTTTGAATATTGTTTTTCGGAACTTTCAAAAATATATCCTAAATTTGGTGATAGAAGCAAAAGACATAATGCTGAAATGTCAAATACAAGTGAAAATAAAAAATTGGCTGAACGGTTAAAAGAAGTGGGTTACATAACTAGCTATACTGAACAAGAAAAAGATGATTTTGATCCAGTTAAGGGAACGGGAGGTAAGAAAAATATTATTTCGTGTTGGATAAAAATGGTGAAAATGTGAAAAATGGAAACACGGTTGCATTCGTAGGATAAAGGTGGGGATAGAACCCCGCCTTTTCTATAATAAAGTCTACATAGTACACAAGTGTGTATTCCGTTAAAGCCCCTATTTTCAAGGCATAAGGGGACAGGGGTACAGTTTACGGACGAACCGACAGGAAATCTGGATTCCCGGACAAGTCAGGATGTACTGGGGCTGTTAAAGGTAACGAGTGCCAGGTTCAGTCAGACAGTCATTATGATTACACATAACGAGGAAATTGCACAGCTTGCAGATCGGATTTTACGGATCGAGGATGGCAAAATCGTTAGAAAGTAGGTGTGTTTGATGAGAAACAATTCGGAAGAAAAATTAAAATTGCATCTGCGTTTTTTAAAGAACTATAAAAAAAATACAGCAGCGATTTTTCTGAGTTTTTCCCTGACCTTTCTGCTGCTTACCGTTATGCTTGTTCTAATCCGAACGAATTTTCAAATTTCGAATTTGCAGGCGAAATTAGAGTATGCACCGGGTGATTGTTATATAGAGTCTTTATCGCAACAGCAAATAGATAAGCTGAAAAAAGATCCGGACATAGAATGGGTATTTGTACAGCAGGGGGCATATACTGCTTATCAAAAAAGCAAACAGACTGCCTTCTTCATAAAAGCCGATAAGTCTGTTATGACAATGACTGCCAAAATAATGGAAGGTACATATCCGCAAAAAACAGGGGAAGCTGCCGCAGAAAAGTGGGTACTTTTGAATCTTGGCATAGAACCTGTAATCGGAACAACATTTACATTAACAAATTATAAAACAGGAACGGAAGAAAAATTTTTGCTGACAGGAATCCTGTCAGATATTTATCGGAATAAAAAATCAGGGGTATTGGAAATGTATTCGGTAATGGATGCAAAACCGGCGGATCCGGAATCTTACATGGCATATCTGCAATTCAGGGAGAATGTATCCTATGAAGAAAAAACAGAGCGCCTGCAGACGCAATTAGGAATAGAGAAAAAGCAGATTAAGGAAAATCCTGCAAGAGAAAATTATAAAGAGTTTTATGTGCTGTGTGCAGAAATAGTTCTTTTGATTTTTGTAATCTGTATGGTGATTTTTTATGGAATATATCGAATTGCTATCTTTGCCAGGGTACAGCAATATGGTATTCTGAGAGCATTGGGAATGAAAAAAAGGACAGTGATGAAACTAATACTGGCTGAACTGTATCAAATATATATCGTAAGCGCACCAATCGGGATTATGTTCGGAATATTATTCTCATATTTTATAATGAAATTATCCGGTGATTTTGAAAAGAAAATCTTTTTGTTTAATGAATCTGCAAAGATATCTCTCATCATACCAATAGGAGAAATCATACTTAGTGTCGTACTTGTTGCGGCTGGGATAGGGATAATCGGGTACAGAATCGGAAAACGCATTACAAACAGACCGGTTGTACAGGTCATTTCAGGGGAATGGGAAAACAGGCAAAAGAAATATACAGGTTTTTCCCTTGAAAAAGCCGAAAGTAAAACCGGAACTTTGGTCCGAATGGGATGCAAATATATTTTCCGGGATATGAAAACCAGTTGTTTTGTTGTACTCACCATTTGTCTCGGTGCAGCATTATTTACCGGTTTGGCATATGAAATAAAAATAGCAGAAACTTATCGGTCAGATATAAAAGAAAGAGATTATCTAAACGGGCAGTATGCAATGTCTATGCTTTATTATGGGAATGTTGATGAAGGTGTCTCAAGGAATAGTGCTGAGGAAATAATGAAGCTGGAAGAAATTACAGATATAAAGACCAGTTCAGCACTTCCTGTCCGCGTAATTGATGAATCTGATGTTGTAAGAAATACGAATTATTATGATGAGTATAATAAACGACTGGAAGAGATTTATGGTTATAGTAAAGCAGGTTTTGACGGGGAAAATCAAATATATGAATCGAAATTATGCGGATATAACACAAGTGCTTTGAAAGCATTGGAAAATTATGTGATTGAAGGGGAATTTTCACCGGACAAACTTGCCGAAGATGAAATCATACTATCTGTTTTCAGAACAAAGGGAAACCAAACAGATAATCCGGGCTCATATCAAGAAGGGACCCCTTTGATGGAGTATCAGGTGGGTGATGAAATTACATATAAATATCGGCAGGATTTACAAACTAATTCTATTGAGTATGACAGTTTGCAGGACAGAGATTCAGAATATGTAAATCGCACAGTAAAAATTGCAGCAATTGTATCGTTCCCGTATATGTTGGATTGTGACAGAACAGTTTATCCCCTTTTGATTACACATGACCGTTACATAAAGAAAATGGCTGCGAACAGCTCGTTTCAATGTTTGTATCTGAATGGTAAGCAGGAGATGAGCAGAGAAGCACAGATGGAGCTGGAGAGAGCTTTGATCAGAATTGGAAATGAGCATTCGGATGTTTCCACCCGCAGCCTTATTGATGAAATCGAACAGAATGAAATGTTATACCGGAAACAGATGGTATATATCTACAGTATTGCAATTGTCAGTTTTATTCTTGTAATCATCAATATGTTAAATAATCTGCATTACCGCATGCAGGTACGTACCAGAGAAGTATGTATGCTTCGGGCGGTTGGGTTTAGTGTGTCCATGACGAAAAAAATGATTATGATCGAGAATGTGGTTTTGGGGTGTGCAGGTATTGGCATTGCATTTGTATTGTCAAATCCGGTTTCGAAATATTTATATAAAATATCGGATATGGGGGCATTTGGACATAACTATTCTTTTGATTACCGGGCATTTATATTTGTGTCAGTATGCGCTTTGGTTATTTGTGTATTGCTTTCTCTGGGAATCTTAAAAGAATGGAAGACAAAGCGGATAATTGAAGGGATAGGTAAGTTTGAATGAGAGGATGAAGAGGAGCGAAATATATCGGGAAAACGCTTATTATTTATGGTGAAATAGAAGAGAAGTGCGAGCTGAGAAATCAGCATAGCTGATTTCCTCTGGCGAGTGGAGGAAACTCTTCTCGCTTTTGTAAGCTGATTATATATAGCAGGGAAATCCTGTCGGGTAAGGTCTAACCAACCGCCCGTACCGAGTCTTTGGAGTCGAAGCGGTAACGTCAGATTTAAGTGTAGGGCAGGGAGCAACAGAGCCGAAACGAAAGTGAAGTAATTGAGCTGGGAAATTATTATGAGGCCGGAAATGGTCGATACGTTTTTTCTCGTAGCAGACAACACTCCTGTAACCGATATGGTAAGGATACAGGGACGTCCCCCAGTCTGAGAGCTTGGCGAGGTTGATGATAAATATATAATACAGAACAGCTGAGGTCCTGTTATCTCCTTGTATAAGGTATGGAGATCAAACCAAAGAAATGCGATAGAAATCCAAATGGATCACAGGAAGTCCGATACATCCATAGTACCGTAGAAGCTGCTAATCACAGTGGAGGAATGGGATGTACACTTTATAGCTTCAAGTAAATCTGAATCATGCAGACAAGGAGAGCTGATATCATGGTAAACGAATTGCTTGGAATACAATACAACATTGCGAAAGCAAATGTAACCGACAGACGGGTTCAAAATCTTGCGTCATATATCAATGTGGACAGTCTTAGGGCAATCCATAAAACAATGGATAAGAATAAGGCAAGCGGCATAGACAGAGTGACAAAAGAGGAATATGAACGAAATCTGGAGGAAAACCTTGAAAATCTCGTGAAAAGAATGAAGAACGGTAGTTACCGTCCTAAACCAACAAGAAGAGTTTATATTCCAAAAGAAACAAAAGGCAAAATGAGACCGCTTGGTATATCCGGTTATGAGGATAAACTGGTGGAGAATGCAATCGCGCAGATACTTGAGCAAATCTATGAACCAAAGTTTTATAATGAGAGCTTCGGCTTTAGACCAAATCAAAACTGCCATGAGGCAGTAAGAGAAATCATGGAAATGATACAGTATCACAAAACGAATTATGTGGTGGAAGCAGATATCAGAGGATTCTTTGATAATGTAGACCATAACTGGCTGATGAAAATGTTAAGTCATGATATAGCGGATAAGAGATTTCTTGAAATAGTAGAGAAGTTTCTGAAAGCAGGAATCATGGAAAACGGGAAATATACAGACAGTGAACGAGGTACCCCACAGGGAAATGGAGCAAGTCCGATACTTGCAAACATATATTTACATTATATACTGGATAACTGGTTTGATGTGATTGTGAAAAGACAAAGTAGGGGAGAATGTTATTTAATCCGCTATTGTGATGATTTTGTATGCTGTTTCCAGTATGAAAATGAAGCAGGAGTATTCCGCCAGAGATTAGAAGAACGTTTTGCTAAGTATGGACTGGAGTTAGCAGAAGAAAAGACGAAGATTCTTGAGTTCGGGAGGTTTGCCAGGCACAATAGGGAAAGACGAGGAGAGAGAAAGCCAGATACCTTCGACTTCCTAGGTTTCACATTTTATTGCGGAATGGACACAAAGAAGCAGTTTTTCCGTTGTAGAGTGAAAACGAGCAGAAAGAAACTACGCAGTAAAATCAAAGCAATGAAGGAATGGATTAAGAACCATAGAACCATTCCCATGGAATTGATATTCAAGACAATCAATGCAAAACTAAGAGGTCACTACCAGTATTATGGAGTGACGGACAACACAAGAGAGGTTAAGCTATTTCTGAATGTCACCAAGCGTCTATTATTTAAGTGGCTGAATCGTAGAAGTCAGAAAAAGAGCTATACATGGGAAACATTCAATAATGGAGTGCTCAGAACATTTCCGCTACTAGAACCCAGTATCAAGGTTAGCCTGTTTTACAGGTAGGTATGAATATAAAGTGAAAAGCCGTATGCGTTAATAGCGCACGTACGGTTTTGTGTAGGGGTATGGGGAGTAATCCCCATATCTACTAGAGAGTAATGCAGAGTGATATCAGGTTGGGATAACCTTATGGTAAATTCCGGATATGGCCAGGTGCGAATGTAAAGTGAACATAAATTCCCGGGGAGATTCGCACCAGATAAAAGGGGGAAATTTGATAAAGTGACGAGAAAAAAAGATGATTTGATCGGAAAGAATTGTAATTTTTAGGCGTATGGTATAAAATTTAGAAGTAAAGCATAATTTTCGTGTATGAAAACTGTGCAATTTTGCTGTCGCTCCTTGCGTGGGAGCGTGGATTGAAATGCACAAAAAATATGCTGCCATAAGAGATAAAAAGTCGCTCCTTGCGTGGGAGCGTGGATTGAAATAGTCGATCCATGTGACCATAGCAAGGGGGCAGGGGTCGCTCCTTGCGTGGGAGCGTGGATTGAAATTAACGATCCCATAGGCGTATCGTTTTCCAGTAACGTCGCTCCTTGCGTGGGAGCGTGGATTGAAATATTCTGAACGTAACCATAACGAGTAAAATACTCGTCGCTCCTTGCGTGGGAGCGTGGATTGAAATCATCAATAACTGACTATTTGATTTTGAATCGTTGTCGCTCCTTGCGTGGGAGCGTGGATTGAAATATGTAGTCATCCACCTTGAGTACAGGGATGTATTGTCGCTCCTTGCGTGGGAGCGTGGATTGAAATTGTAATCACAACACATCTACTCGATGGTTTTACGCGTCGCTCCTTGCGTGGGAGCGTGGATTGAAATATGGTATAAGGAAAAAGTTGATGTCTGGTGGGCTGTCGCTCCTTGCGTGGGAGCGTGGATTGAAATCGCTGTCGATTTAGTTTAAAACCAAGATGCCTACCGTCGCTCCTTGCGTGGGAGCGTGGATTGAAATAATCTGAAACAAGCCATTACTGTCCGGATGAGATTGTCGCTCCTTGCGTGGGAGCGTGGATTGAAATCTGCGAATCTGCAGACATTGGTATCCGCGCCCCCAGTCGCTCCTTGCGTGGGAGCGTGGATTGAAATACAAATTAGTATTTGAATAATTTTGTATACATATCGTCGCTCCTTGCGTGGGAGTGTGGATTGAAACATATATAGTGATGATGCCTCCTTTGGTTATATGGTCGCTCCTTGTAGTAGTGCGGATTGAAATATCCAAGTGTTCATCTACCTGTGCTGACAGTGATGGTCACTTCCTACACAGCTACAAGGTACAAGATGTCGATATGAGGGCATAAGTTGAGCAAGGCTAAGAAAAGGCGATCTCCTTTACAGTACTATCATTGGATTTGTTATGTTTACTATGTTAGAAAAAAAGGAGGAACTTAATGAGATATTTAGCCCATATTGAAGAAGATTCAGGAGAACAAACGTTAAAGGAGCATTTGATAAATGTAGCCGATTTATCAGCAGAATTTGCAAAGTCCTTTGGCTGCTATGATTGGGGCTATTGTTGTGGTATGCTGCATGATATTGGAAAATATTCCGAGGAATTTCAGCAACGCCTGGCAGGCAGCAATATACGTGTTGACCATTCTACCGCTGGGGCAAAATTATGCTATGAAATAGGCGGCATGTATGGCTTTCTTAGTTACTGTATAGCTGGGCATCATACAGGCTTGCCAGATACGGGAGAGGACTCGAATACAAGTACGGCGTCTACCTTAAAGGGAAGGCTGAAGAAAAACGTGAAAGACTATCAGGCATATAAAAAAGAGATCAGTGTTCCGCCTTTGTCAAATCCTCCGTTTAATCCAAAGGACGCCAAAAATATAGATTTTACGCTAAGTACGTTTATCAGAATGCTCTATTCCTGTCTGGTAGATGCTGATTATTTAGATACTGAAAATTTTATGAAACCAGGGGAAACAGCCAGAGATCCAGGTGATTCTGTAGAAATATTGCTTGGAAGACTAAAAAAACATATTTCAGGCTGGATCGCTAATACGGATATTGAAACGGTAAATGGCAGAAGGACGGAAATACTTAAGAACTGTCTGGATATGGGGAATTCAGACAGAGGACTTTTTAGCCTTACAGTACCAACTGGTGGCGGAAAGACAGTGGCCTCGCTGGCCTTTGCCCTCCAACATGCCGTTAAGAACAATATGGAACGAATTATTTATGTGATTCCTTACACCAGTATTATTGAACAAAATGCCAAAGTTTTCAGTGAGATTCTGGGCAAGAATAATGTCCTGGAAAATCATTGCAATGTAGATTATGAAAGTGATGAAGAATTAAAGCCGATGCAATTGGCTGCAGAAAATTGGGATAAGCCAGTGATTGTTACGACAAATGTCCAGTTTTTTGAGTCTCTTTTTGCAAATAAATCATCTAAGTGCAGGAAGCTCCATAATATTGCGAACAGTGTGATTATTTTTGATGAGGCACAGATGCTGCCGAATGATTATTTAAAGCCATGTATAGCGATGATGGAAGAACTCTTAAAACGTTATCGGTCAAGTATTGTTCTGTGTACAGCGACACAGCCGGCATTATCACAATTTTTTCAGGAAGATGTAACACCAAAAGAATTGTGTCCCAGATGCAAGGAACAGTTCCAGTTTTTTAAACGTGTATCCTTTCAAAATTTGAAAACGATATCGGAGGATGAATTAGTTGCCAGACTGGAAACAGAAAGCCAGGCACTATGTATAGTGAATACGAAAAAGAGGGCACAAAACATCTATAAAAGACTGGAAAATGAAGGAGTATATCATCTCTCTACGTGCATGTACCCCTGCCATAGAAAACGTGTGTTGGATGAGATCAGGAAGCGTTTGCAGGATGGAGAAAGATGTATTGTGATATCAACCAGCCTTGTAGAGGCCGGAGTGGATTTGGATTTTCAATCAGTTTACAGACAGTTAGCCGGAGTGGATTCCATCATTCAGGCAGCGGGAAGATGCAACAGAGAGGGGAAAAGAGGCGTCGAGGAGAGCAAGACTTATATATTTCAATTTGTTGAAAAAGAATATGTCCCAGGACAGAAACAACAGATTGCGGTTACGAAAGATTTACTGGAGGATGAAGCTGACATATCTTCGCTGGAATCCGTGTCTAAATATTTTAGAATGCTGTATCATTTCCGGGGAGAAAGTCTGGACAAAAAAGATATTTTAGGAGAGTTTAGAAAAGGAAGATTCCCTTTTGCTAAAGTAAGCCGAGAGTTTAAAATCATAGAAGAGAATACAAAGACTATTTTTATAAACAGAGAACAAGCGGCGGATGAGATACTGACAAGATTAAAATATGAAGGTTTTACAAAAAGACTAATGAGACAGGCAGGGCAGTTTTGCATCAATGTATATAACAACGAATTTCAGAAACTCTTTGCTGCGGGCATGCTTCAGGAAATTACGGAAGACATGAAAGAAGATTTTTTCTTGCTGCGTACGGAAGAGCAGTATACAGAAGAAATGGGGCTGGTTTTGGATGTTGAGTTTGGCAGGGCAGTCATGTTATAAAAAGTAAGGGGTGCAATTAGGAGGTTATTGTTTAATACTGACTGTGTCAGATGGAAAAATATGGTCAGAATAATCTATGTATATTTTTTATAAGGGTGAGTAATATGATCCCGTACCATGGAAACAAATTGTAGATTATCCAGAAATAAGAAAAGCCCGATATAACAAGAACTTCTATTTTGGTTTCTATTGTACAAAATATGAAAAACAGGCAGAACGTTGGGCAACACGTTTTGGAAAAGATGGCTATATTAATAAGTATGAGTACACTCTTAACGATCAACTAAAGATCTTAAGCTTCAGTAAAATGACGGAGAAGTGGTTGGATTTTATTATCGCTTGCAGAAACGGAGCGTCTCACAGTTATGATATTGTAGAAGGCCCTATGGCTGATGATTCAATATTTAATTATGTTCAGAACTTTATGGATGGGAAGATATCAAGGGCAGCATTTTGGGAACTTGTAAAGTTTAATCATCCAACTCATCAAATTAGTTTCCATACTATTTCTGCTCTTGATACTCTCGACTTTATTGGAAGCGAGGTAGTGTATGGGAACAAAAAATAATGATAAACTATTTTTTACTTGCAGCTTAATTGAATATATTGGAAGAAGGATGAAAAGGACAAGAAAAGAAATTACAGATGAGCTTGGGAAAGAGGCTATTGAAAGAATTTACGAGTATGCAGATGTTTTTCATTGTGAACCAATTGAAACGGTAGCAGTGGAGTTTATAGAAGAATATGGAATAACACAAGGCGATTTTGATAATGAAAAGGAGTGCAGATATAGAGTTCCTGATTATTGGACCATGGGGGAGGTGTATGAACGTCTGATAGAAGATTTGTATTCAAATGAAGCGATAACAGATGGGATCTGGGAGGTTTATCATTCCTGGATTGATGAGCATCTGTCAGATTATAATACGGATTTCTATTATCAGCCAAGGGATTATATAGCTGCATGCTATCGCTCGGGTGAGATTTTATCTTGAAAGCAGATAAGACTCCCACCGATATAAGTGGCAGGTAAATAATAAGTTCGTCCTGGCGGGAGTATAATCTCCTTCCAGGGGAAAGCCGTCGGTGGATGGCAGAGGCACGCAGAGGTATTATGTCATGCGGAGCATGCGCGTGTCTCGCTGCAAGGACGCCAGGGCGTACTTCAAAAAATACGGGAAGGAGGAAGAAGTATGGGGATAGGCGTGAAAGTAAGGGTCTGGGGGGAGTATGCACTCTTCGGCAGACCTGAGATGAAAGTGGAAAGATGTTCCTACGATGTCATGACGCCTTCAGCAGCCAGAGGGATTTTAGAGGCTGTATACTGGCATCCCGGCATGCGCTGGGTGATTGACCGGATCTATGTGGTAAACCCCATACAGTTTACCAGCATACGCAGGAATGAGGTGAAAAGCAAAATATCCACCAGCAATGCACTGGCGGCATATAATGGCGGAAAAAAACCGCTTTATATCAGCACCAGGGAAGACATTGTACAAAGGGCATCTCTGCTTTTGTGCGATGTGGAATATGTGATCGAAGCGCATTTTAATATGACGGAAAAAGCCAATGCAACTGATAATCCCGGGAAATTTAAAGACATTATCATGAGGCGGCTGAAGAGGGGGGAGTGTTTTCACAACCCCTATTTTGGATGCAGAGAATTTCCGGCTAATTTTAAGCTCTGTGAGGAGGCGGAAATATCAACGGCTTATGAGGATGTGGAAGAGAAGGATTTGGGCTTTATGCTGTATGATATGGAATATTTAGACGACGGGGAGATCAGGCCCATGTTTTTCCGGGCTGTTATGAAAAAAGGCGTATTAGATCTAAGAGACTGTGAGGTGATCCGATGATTTTACAGGCTTTGGTGAAGCATTATGAGACGCTTGCAGATGCAGATAAAGTTACAAGGCAGGGCTGGTGCCATGCGAAAGTGTCATTTGGAATTAACCTCTCAAAAGACGGAGATATAAAAGGGATTATATCACTAAAACGTGAAGCGGAGCGAGGAAAGAAAACAGTGTGGCTTCCTTCTTTAATTATAGTTCCAGAGATGGTCGCAAGGTCATCAGGAGTGTCTGCGAATTTTTTGTGCGACAATTCGAAATATCTGCTGGGAATTGATGCGGAGGGGACAAATCAAAGGGTATTAGATTGTTTTCAGGCGGCAAAGGAAAAACACTTGTTATTATTAGCCAATGTCCACAGTGAAATGGCGGAAGCGGTCAAAAAGTATTTCGAAAAATGGGAACCTGAACATGCGGCTGACAATCCGGAACTGCAGGAAGACTGGGATGAAATAACGGAGGGCGGTAACTTAATATTCTGTATGAGCTTAGACTATGCGCAAGACGACAGTGAAATAAAAAGAGCGTGGGAGCAGGCGCTGGCAGCAGGGTCAGAACAGGTTACAGGGACATGCCTGGTTACGGGTGAGAAAGCGGAAATTTCGAGAATACATAACACAATTAAAGGCGTGCCAGGAGCGCAGTCCAGCGGTGCGGCACTGGTATCTTTTAATGCCCCGGCATTTGAATCCTATGGGAAGGCGCAGAGTTACAATGCCCCGGTTGGTAAATATGCTGCATTTGCATATACAACAGCATTGAATTATCTGCTGGCCCAGAGGAATTACACCTTTCAGTTTGGCGACACGATGGTTGTATTTTGGGCGGAAGATGGGAATGAAGTTTATCAGGATATATTTTCCTGGTCAGTAGATCCGAAACCGGATAATCAGGAGACGGTACGCGGGGTATTTGATGCATTAAAAAAACAGGAAGCTATTGATATTGGCGGAATTCAGATAAATACGGAGCAGGAATTCTATATTTTAGGTTTAGCACCCAATGCTGCCCGGCTGGCTGTCCGGTTTTTTTATCAGAACTCTTTTGGGAATATTTTAAATAATATTTCCAGGCATTATGAAAGAATGAAAATTGTAAAGCCTTCATGGGAGGAGCGCGAATATTTGGGAATAGGCCAGATGCTCCAGGAGACGGTGAATCAAAAATCAAAAGATAAGAAACCTGTACCGAATATGGCGGCGATGGTTTTGCAGGCTGTCTTATCCGGCGGCAGATACCCGGCCAATCTATACAGTAATACCATGATCCGAATCCGAGCAGAACAGGGAAAGATAACATGGGGAAGGGCAGGGATTATAAAGGCTTATTTAATAAGGAATTGTACATGGGGTAAAGGAGATGATTTTATGGGATTAAATGAAGATTGTAATGATGCGGCATATGTATTGGGACGAATTTTTTCTGTATTGGAAGCTGTTCAGGAAGAAGCGAACCCGGGAATAAATGCAACCATTCGGGACAGATACTTCAATGCGGCATGTACTACACCGGAATCTATTTTTCCGATCCTGATTAAATTAAAGAATAGTCATATCAAAAAAATAGATAGAACAAAAGAAGCTGCAAAAGTGTACTATGAAAAACTTCTTACGAATCTTATGGGAAAGCTGGACCAGTATCCAAAGCGCCTGACATTGGAAGCGCAGGGTAGATTTATGTTAGGTTACTATCATCAGGTACAGAAAAGGTATGAGAAAAAGGAGGATAAGTAAATGAGCGAAGTGATAAAAAACAGGTATGAGTTTGTCGTATTATTTGATGTAGAAAATGGTAACCCGAACGGAGATCCGGATGCAGGTAATATGCCGAGAATCGATCCGGAGAGCGGATATGGTATTGTTACAGATGTATGTCTGAAAAGAAAAATCAGGAATTATGTAGAGACTGTAAAAGAGGATGCGGAAGGATACAGGATATATATCAAGGAAGATGTTCCATTAAACAGAAGCGATAACGAGGCTTATATACATCTGGGCGTGAATGATAAAACAATAAAAGAACTGAAAAAGAAAGATCCTGATGCAGATGTGAAAATCAGGGATTTTATGTGTGAGAAGTTTTATGACATCAGAACTTTTGGAGCTGTGATGACTACCTTTGTGAAAGCGGCACTGAACTGTGGTCAAGTCAGAGGCCCGGTACAGCTTGGTTTTGCAAGAAGTATTGACCCTATTATCAGTCAGGAAGTAACAATTACCAGAGTTGCTATTACAACGGAAAAAGATGCTGAAAATAAGAGTACAGAAATGGGAAGAAAAAATATTGTTCCATATGCACTGTATCGTGTGGAGGGGTATATTTCTGCCAACCTGGCCAGAAAGGTAACTGGATTTTCCGAGGAAGATCTTGAACTTTTGTGGGAGGCAGTCATTAATATGTTTGAGCATGACCACTCTGCCGCCAGAGGGAAGATGGCAGTCCGGGAACTGATTGTATTTAAGCACAGCAAAGAGTTGGGCGACTGCCCGGCTTACAAATTATTTGATGCTGTTGAGGTGAAGAGAAAGGCGGATGTTCAGTATCCGAGAAAGTATCAGGATTATACAGTAGAAATACATGAGGACATGATACCGGATTCAATAGAGGTGAAATGGAAGATATAATGGAATATTCAGAAGATGATTATTTGATGATATCAGGAATACAGCATTTTAAATTTTGCCGGCGGCAGTGGGCTTTGATTCATATTGAACAGCAATGGGATGAAAATGTTCATACGGTGGTAGGTGAATTAATGCACAAAAAAGTCCATGATCCATATTTAACGGAGAAAAGGAAAGATGTTTTGATCACGAGGGCGCTTCCAGTGTCTTCCAGGACAATGGGAGTCAGCGGAGAGTGTGATGTGGTAGAGTTCCAAAAAAGTGAAGATGGAATCAAACTGCACGGACATCGCGGACTTTATAAAGTTTATCCAATTGAATATAAAAAAGGAAAACCGAAAGTAACCGGGGAAGATCGGCTTCAACTTACTGCACAGGCACTTTGTCTGGAAGAAATGTTTTCCATCCCAGTCCCCGAGGGGGCAATATTCTACGGTGAGACGAGAAGACGGGAAGTCATTGAAATAACAGAGGAACTTCGAAAAGAAGTGAAGGATATGTTTCTGGAGATGCACCAATACTACAACAGGCAATACACTCCAAAAGTGAAGTATAGCAAAGCATGTAATGCATGCTCTCTTAAAGATATCTGTCTTCCTAAATTGGGAAAGGCTGTTTCCGTGAAGGAATACATGGATCAGATGCTGAAGGAGGGGGAGGAATGAAAAAACTACTAAACACACTTTACGTTACATCTGAAAACAGCTATTTATCTTTGGATGGAGAAAATATTGTAGTGCTGGATTCAGAGAAAGAAGTTGGCAGGCTTCCTCTGCATAATTTGGAAGGAATTGTTTCCTTTGGTTACCGTGGTACAAGCCCTGCTCTGATGGGAGCCTGCGCAGACCGGAATATTTCGTTATGTTACCTGACGCCGCAGGGAAAGTTTCTGGCAAGAGTTTCGGGAAAAATAAAAGGAAACGTTATCTTGAGAGAGCAGCAATATGCAAGCAGCCAGAGCGAAGAGAAGAGTCTGGAAATCGCAAAGAATTGTATTATAGGAAAAGTACATAATGCCCGCTGGGTACTTGAGAGAGCAACGAGAGACCATAGCATGCAGATCGATGTTGAAAAAGTTAAAAGTGCGTCCGATAAATTAAGGAAATCCTTAGAACTTATTAAGTCATGCCAGTCAAAAGAGCAGTTGAGAGGCTTCGAGGGAGAAGCGGCAAGCGTTTATTTCGGCGTGCTTGACGAATTGATCTTGCAGCAGAAAAAGGAGTTTACTTTTCAGGGGAGGAATAAAAGACCGCCCCTGGATCATGTAAATGCTTTGCTTTCTTTTGTTTATACATTACTAACAAATACAATAACCTCTGCGCTGGAAACCGTAGGATTAGATCCGTGCATCGGGTATCTGCACACTGAACGTCCGGGACGGGTATCATTATCATTAGATCTTATAGAAGAGCTTCGTGCTGTGTTAGCGGATCGTTTTGTACTGTCTTTGATCAATAAAAAGATTATTAGCGGAAAGAACTTTGATAAAAAAGAAAATGGCGCGGTTCTTATGGATGATGAGCTTCGTAGAATTGTATTGACGGAATGGCAGAATAAAAAGAAGGAAACTTTAACGCATCCATATTTGAAAGAAAAAGTGGAATGGGGAATGGTACCCTATGTACAGGCGATGCTGCTTGCCAGGTACCTTAGAGGTGACTTAGATGGATATCCCGTGTTCTTGTGGAAATGAGGTGGGGCAATGCTGGTACTGATTACATATGATGTGAATACGGAAACGGCTGCCGGAAAAACCAGATTGAGAAAAGTGGCGAAACAATGTGTCAATTATGGAAGACGAGTGCAGAATTCAGTATTTGAGTGTATACTGGATCATGCACAGTGTGTCAGGCTGAAGGCAATATTATCTGAAATCATTGATGAGAACGTGGATAGTCTTAGATTTTATTATTTAGGCAATAATTATAAGACCAGGGTTGAACATTTTGGGGTCGAAAGGGGAACTTCTGCTGATCAGACGTTGATTATGTAGCATCCTGTAAGTTCTCTTTAAACAATGAAGAAAGGCGTAGACTGATGGCAGAGTTTAATATGGGGTTACAACTAAATAATGGTATTCAAATGCCCCGCATTGGCATGGGCGCTTGGCTTTTAGGTGAAAGTATAAAAACGGAAAAGGAAGAACTTGAAGCGCTGCAGGCCGGACTGGATGCAGGCGTGTGTCTAATTGACACTGCCGAGATGTACGGGAATGGCCGATCAGAACGGCTTATTGGTGAAGCGATAAAAGGATACAATCGGGATCATTTATTTCTTGTATCAAAGGTCTTACCGCAGAATGCCGGGCACCGGCATATATTTAGAAGCGTTGAGATGACATTAAAGAACCTGAAAACTGATTATCTGGATCTCTATCTGCTTCACTGGCGCGGGTCAATTCCTCTGGAGGAAACGGTATCCTGTATGGAACAACTGGTGAAAGACGGGAAAATAAGAAGCTGGGGCGTTTCTAATTTCGACACAGATGACATGGAAGAATTGTTCAGTATTCCGTCTGGCAGAAACTGCGTTGTGAATCAAGTTTTGTATCATCTCGGCTCCCGGGGCGTGGAATACGATTTGCTGCCGTGGCTGACAGAACATAAAATTCCGTTGATGGCATACTGCCCACTGGCACAAGCGGGAGATCTCAGAGGAGAACTGTTGTCTGATGAGAGCGTCCGCAAGGTCGCAGAAGCACATGGAATTACAAAAATGCAGGTTCTGCTGGCATTTGTGCTGTATAAGAAAAATGTGATCGCGATTCCGCGCAGTGGAAAAAAGGAACATGTTCTGCAAAACTGGGATGCACGAAGAATTGAATTGACGGAGGAAGAGTATCATTTGTTGGATGAAGCTTTTCCAGCTCCACAGCGAAAGACTTACCTGGATATTGTTTGAGATACAGATGTTTCTTTGTAAAAGGTCAGGCAGCTCTGTGCATTTATTGCACAGACTGTAATGAAACATGATGGTTTCAGACATTCAGTATCCACTTCGTTTCATGCTATCCGTGCGCTAATGGCGTACGGCACTATCCATCATAGATGAATTTCAATGAGCTGGATACGTAACAGTTATGCCTAAACTATTACCTTACGATAACAGTATAATAATATTACGGTAGGAGCATGTAGTTCATTTAGGGACTGCACCATGGAGACCTTGGGGAATATAATTATCAGTAAACTGTCAAAATATAGAAAATATTAAAAGAAAATTGCTGATGGGAATGTTCTGATAGTATTTATGGTGTTTTAGGTGCGAATGTGAAGTGAACATAAATTCCCCGGGAGATTCGCACCATATAAATCTATAAAATGTTATATTGAGACGAGAAAAAAAGCGAGTTTGAGCTAAAACAGTTGTAATTTCTAGGAAAATGCTATAGAATTTTAGGAGAAATGTATAATTATCATGTGTAAAAATTGTGCAATTCTGCTGTCACTCCCTGCGTGGGAGTGTGGATTGAAATCTGCTGTACGATTACCCACACAGAGATATATCTCTGTCACTCCCTGCGTGGGAGTGTGGATTGAAATTATATAGCTGTACGGATAGGTGTATAATTTTGAATGTCACTCCCTGCGTGGGAGTGTGGATTGAAATTAATAATTCGTCAAAACTCTGGACTGTTCCGTCTGTCACTCCCTGCGTGGGAGTGTGGATTGAAATTGTGCACTTTCCCATTTGGCATCTACATGCCAAGTCACTCCCTGCGTGGGAGTGTGGATTGAAATTGCTGCCTCGTATCCCTTAAGATGTATAGAATCGTCACTCCCTGCGTGGGAGTGTGGATTGAAATCACAATTTATCATTTGACGGATCATTTATAGTCGTCACTCCCTGCGTGGGAGTGTGGATTGAAATACAAACTGTAACCGTCCATCCTCGTCATAAAACGGGTCACTCCCTGCGTGGGAGTGTGGATTGAAATGGCAATTACGTCTTACGCGATGAATTTTACAATGTCACTCCCTGCGTGGGAGTGTGGATTGAAATTGTCGGAACGTACTTATCTGCACCACCTGCTACCTCGTCACTCCCTGCGTGGGAGTGTGGATTGAAATCAGAGTGGGTGCTATGTTTTTTGACGAGTATCAGGAGTCACTCCCTGCGTGGGAGTGTGGATTGAAATATCGTCATCTTCCTGATCGATTCGGACAAACTGGTCACTCCCTGCGTGGGAGTGTGGATTGAAATAAAAGGTGCGTGCAGCGAAAAGAGTGAAAAATAGTCACTCCCTGCGTGGGAGTGTGGATTGAAATATCTGCAATGCTTCCGCTTTTTCCGAGCTCAGAGTCACTCCCTGCGTGGGAGTGTGGATTGAAATCTTATGTATTTCTGCCTGAGAGTATAATTTAGACGTCACTCCCTGCGTGGGAGTGTGGATTGAAATTCCTTGTCAGATCAGACTCGATCCTGTCGATTTCCGTCACTCCCTGCGTGGGAGTGTGGATTGAAATTTTCAGGCGGTCAAGTTCATCCTCGACGTCGGAGTCACTCCCTGCGTGGGAGTGTGGATTGAAATCGTACAAAAGTCTGGGATGGAACATATAACCCGGTCACTCCCTGCGTGGGAGTGTGGATTGAAATGATTTTAAATGGATCTGTCATAAGTGCCCTACGGTCACTCCCTGCGTGGGAGTGTGGATAGCCATATAGAATCCACACTGATAAACAAAATAAGGTAGACTGTCCGAAAGCGCTAGTAGCCAGGAAAACCATTAGCTGTAAGGCGGATTTACCATAAGAGGGGGATTAGCTTTGCTTGAATTTTAGATTGATTTATGAGGTTTTGTTTCAGATTGTGTGTGGATCATATTCATCAACATGAACGTCGCAGTTTTTGGGGCAGTACAGCAGATAGTATTGTCCATAGAGCTTGCGACATAATAGAGAACTACGGCTTTTTTAAGTGTATCCCCTTATGAGTGGTTGAGCTCATTGGATGTCTTTTCATCACGGTGCCTTCATTCATCATGATTATAGCGATATATGGCAGTTTTTTGAGCTACCTTACTGAAATTGCTGCGATCTGCTTTTGCAGGAGAGCAGAGCCAGAGTGTTGGAAAGCGTTTTAACAAGAATTATTTATTGTCTATCGGAGGGGGCTATTATTGTGCTTGTCTGTATTATCTTTTCTGTGTTTGCGGCTTACCTGCGGAGCGTTATTTTAAATGTGGTGGCAGTTAGGATGGTACTGCGTTATATCGAAGCGCTTGTGTCCAATATGCTTGTCCTTGCCAGTGCGGGAAAAATGGAAGACCGTGTTGTTAAAGAGATGCTGGATTCGTAATTGTGAAAATTTATGTGTTGCAATTGACTTTATAGTATTAAATGAATATAATATGATTAGAATATTACTACCGCTACAAACTCAAGGAGGTGCCGTTATGAATATTCGTCCATCTGCAGCAATACGTCAGAATTACAATGAGATTGCAGAAATGTGTAGAAACACCGCAGAACCGGTTTTCCTTACTAAAAACGGCGAGGGAGATTTGGTTGTTATGGATATTGAAACCTATAATAGACGGGAAAAAATGCTGAAGCTTCGTGAGGAATTGCTTGCCGTCGAGGAGGACAGGATGCATGGTAGCAAAGGATACTCTGTCAGTGAAGTTACTACGATGATGCGTAGTGCAGTCAAGGAGGCAGCAGGTCGTGGAACAGCAGAATAAATACCGTGTCATTATATCGGAAAGGGCAACGCAGATGCTTATTTTTCATGCAGCATTTTTGTCACAGGTTAGCCCCGAAGCGGCAGAACGGTTGACAGTTGAATTTGAAAAGACAGCAAATTCGTTGGAAATGATGCCGCAGAGATGTCCGTGGCTTACAGGTGAATATATTCCCAGAAATGCTTACCGTTTTATCCTGTTTGAAAAACGCTATGTGATAATATTCCAGATAGTAGATAATATAGTCTATGCCGATTATGTGGTAGATTGCAGACAGGATTACAGTTGGCTTATCAGATAAGATTGGAATAATCAGAACAGGATATCGTCACTCTATGGCAGGTGGCGTTTTTTCGTCAAGCAGTGGTTCCCTATATTGACTGATTACAGCTTGATATAGGGGCTTTTTTAAATTATTATCTGTTTTATTATTGATGAACAGAAACAGATGGACGGAGCTGTGTGTAAAATATAGGTACTTATAGGTGTATTTTTCACCGCAACGGCTACGGAGCTGAAGGCTCTGTCATAAAGTCTGTATTTATTTTTCGTATCCTGTAACATTATCTTATTATGTCAAGGCACTGATGTTTACCTACTTACGATGCGAGTAAAATGGTAAGAATATTATACGAATTATAAGGTGCGAATGCTAAGTGGACATAAATTTCCTGGGAGATTCGCACCAAATAAACGTGTAAATTGTAATATAAAATACAAAAGAAGTGGGGATTTGTGCGAAAAGAATTGTAATATCTAAGAGAATGGTATAAAATTTTAGGAGAAAAGCATAATTCTCTTGTGTGTAAATTGTGTGATTTTGCCGTCACTCCCTGCGTGGGAGTGTGGATTGAAATCTGCGGTATGTCGATTTTTTTACGGTTCGTTCTTGTCACTCCCTGCGTGGGAGTGTGGATTGAAATATCGTTAGCTTTTGTTTTTCATCACAAACGATCGTCACTCCCTGCGTGGGAGTGTGGATTGAAATGCCCGATATCATCGTGGGTTTTCCAACAGGATACGTCACTCCCTGCGTGGGAGTGTGGATTGAAATTTTGTGTTGCGTGTCTTTTTTGATCATATACCAAGTCACTCCCTGCGTGGGAGTGTGGATTGAAATTTTTAAAACCAAAACGTCATTCTCAATATATTTTGTCACTCCCTGCGTGGGAGTGTGGATTGAAATGTCAATTACCCCAAATCCGTCAACACCAATCTGTCGTCACTCCCTGCGTGGGAGTGTGGATTGAAATATATTCTTCGCTGGTCGAATATGTTTCAAAAGGAGTCACTCCCTGCGTGGGAGTGTGGATTGAAATTGGAAACAGGTTTGATAACCACGGACTTCCATCAGTCACTCCCTGCGTGGGAGTGTGGATTGAAATATTTTAACCATTTTTTGATATAATACATGCGTGAGTCACTCCCTGCGTGGGAGTGTGGATTGAAATACCCATTACTCCAATTACTTTCGCCATCTTTTTCGTCACTCCCTGCGTGGGAGTGTGGATTGAAATGGTGACGGTCTGCAAGAGACAGGCTGTCTTTTTGTCACTCCCTGCGTGGGAGTGTGGATTGAAATTTCTTTACTTTTTGAGAAAAGTGTACTTCCGTAGAGTCACTCCCTGCGTGGGAGTGTGGATTGAAATACACGATGAATTATCAAAAATTTTATCCTACAACTGTCACTCCCTGCGTGGGAGTGTGGATTGAAATCCCCGGGCACCCCTTCTTTGCCATATTGCTCGCGTCACTCCCTGCGTGGGAGTGTGGGTTGAAATCCCACAGAAGTTACGACCGAATGGAAAAGATACGTCACTCCCTGTATCAGAACGTGAAACGAAATTTTTAATGTATATAATGGAGTTGAATGAAGCAGGACTATATTAGAAGTATTTTATTTAATTAGGGCAGTTCTAACAAAAAGAACCGTTTTTTCACTTATGTTCTAATTTGATTAGCGATATTATATATAGCTCAATAGACCCGGACATAATGTGTAATAGCAGAGAAATTGACTATCGGATTGAAGATTATATGAGTAAAGCATTTGAGTGTAATATGCTTACGTTAGAGCATCAGAGTTTTGTTTATAAAACTATTTGAAAAACAAACAAGAATAGTTTACGTAAACGTTCAATAGTGAATGCGTCCAATAAAGAAACTGCTCATAAGGATGGCATACACCCAATGTGTTATTAAAAGCAGATGATGCGTCAATAATTGTCAGGCATCATTTTGTTTAAATGAAAATAAATTAAGCAGGAGGACCACTTTGAAAGAAAGATTAAAACAAGTAATGTCAGCAGAGGCGCATGTCATACAAAAGATGTCGGAGGAGATTGATTACGATGTCCTATGCCGGATCGCTGAGATATTTTGTCATGTGAAGGAAAACAGTAAGAAAGTAATTTTAGCAGGTTGCGGGACTGCAGGGATGGCCGCAAAAAGAATTTCCCATACACTCTGTGTAGTTGAAATTCCGTCTTTTTTTCTATCACCTGCAGATTCGATCCATGGCGGGATGGGGGCAATGCAGAAAGGCGATGTGTTGATATTGATCAGTAAGAGCGGGAATACGCAGGAAATTATGAATTATATCCCGGCAGCAAAGCAAAAGGGACTGACCATTATTGCTGTTACGGAAAATGCAGAGTCCAAATTAGGAAAGAATGCAGATATTACATTAAAAATTGCAGTGGAAAGAGAACCAGATAAATGGGGAATTATCTCCTCTGCCAGTACACTCGCCTTTATCTCGGCATTTGATGCCATTGCATTTTCGGTGATGGAAAAGACGGGCTATACAAAAGAGGAATTTTATCTGATCCATACAGGGGGCGGTGTGGGTGACATACTTCGCACCGAAGGGATGCAAAGATAACGTGGGGAAAAATGCCATATAGATGTGGAAAAAAGAAGAGCAGTTGTATAAAATGAAGCCTGTCCATAACCATGACTGCAAATAGGGCATTGGAGACAAAGTTAATCTTTGTTTTGATTGCAGTTGTAGTCTGGTTTTATGGCTAGTTTTTTTAAAAAACAGTAGCCATTTTTTTGCATTTTTGGTATAATTATAAATTAACGGGAGAAATAGTTACAAAGGGGAGTACAACTGAATGAAAGAAAAATTAATTAAGGGGTTTCTTGCGCTTGCCGCCCTCCTTACTTTTTCTGGTATGGAATGTAAGGCGGAGATTGCAGGGGACGATGCATTTTCCAATCTTGCCTGGGAGCAGGTATTTGAGGAGAATCTGATTGGATCTGTGGGAGTGGTCCAGTCTATTTGTGCTACGGATGATTATATTATCTGTATTGAGAACACGGGAGAGAATCAGGATCCGGATGTTGTGTCAGCTTATTATAAGAATAAAGTGGACAAGGATGGCAACCCGGTGGAACAGTATTCACTGGCAAAACGTGTAAACGATATGAATTGGGAGCATGGCAATGGTATGGCCTATAACCCGGATAAAAATGAGATTTATGTTGCCTTGTATACCAATATTGATCCAGAGAACAGGGGATGCCTTTATGTAATGGATCCGGATACACTTGGATATAAGGGCAAGATAAAGATCAGCGACAATTATAATATACTTGGGATTGATTACAAAGAGGATACGGATCAGTATATCATCCAGACGAATGTGGATGACGGATATAGTTTTAAGATTCTGGATTCAGAGTTCCAGGTTGTGGACGAGTTGGGAAGTTTCCCGGAATCGGCTAAGGGTTATAATTTTCAGGATCTGGCCGTGTGCGGCGATTACATTTTTAATTTCCCGCTGACACTTGACTGGGGAATCGGAGATTTTCTGCACGTATATTCCATATCAAGAAGAACGATGGTCACTGCGCCACAGCTGGATTTCCGTTTTGATAATATTACACACGATGAGCCGGAATCTTTGTGCGAGATCGAACCGGGCGTATTTCTTGCTGCGGTCAATGTTACGAACACGGCTGGTGAAAGAAAGATACGGTTTTACAAGACGGAGATGCCCTACTATTTTCAGGTTACTGTTAAGGGCGAAAATGGAACGGTCAGCGAGAGCGGTAAGGTTTTGAGAGGGGAAAGTTTCCCTGTTACCTACCAGGCAGAGGATGGGTATGAATTATCCTCACTCTTGGTCAATGGGGTGGAAGAAGATATTGAAAAATATCAGGATGGGTATTCACTCACCGATATACGAGAAGATTGTGAGATTCAGGTCTCATTTACAAAGATCCAGCCGGCAGCAGTGCCAAAGGGAAATTCCGGCGGTACCCACATAAGGATACCGGCGCCGGCGGCAGCAGGTTCCGTGGCTGGGGCGTGCATGGTTATCGGATTTGGCTTTTTCCTTTTCCATATCCGTATGGAGAGAAAGAGAAAGTTATCTTATGCCAGAGAACTGCGCAGGCAGATTATATTGGATATGGCTTAATAAGTGTTTGATCATTCGTGATACACGTCTGATGGACATGGTATATACCCGCAAAACGGGCAGAACCTTCAGGAATGAGGGGGCTGCCCGTTTTGCTTTTACAGGTTATAATAGGATTTACTGCGTCAATTGAAGCAGCAGATCCAGTTCTTTTTGAGGCCACAGTCCAAGACTGCCTTCATGGTGCAGAATGTGATGCACCTCATCCAGTGAAGCATTTCCAGACTTCATTAAGTATTCAAAACGAGTACATACAATTGCAATGTTAAGCAGTGTTGCAGATGGTTCGGAAAGGTTCTTGGGAAAGGCCGTATCTTTCAGATTACTGTGATGACAAAGAATAATTGTATGTATATCTTCCGGCAGAAATTTTTCTGCGATTTCAGCGCCCAGTATATTATGCCTGTCGCTGTCATTTCCCAGATCGGTAATCTCACCGGGAAGCGATAAGTATCCGATATCTCTAAGAAGAACCGCATAATGCAGGGTCAGCAGATCTTTTGTTGAAAGCCCCAGCGTTATGCCAAGACGTTTGGTAAAGTAAGCACACCGCAGATTACTGATCTGGATATCAGGTTTACGCTGCGAAAGGGCACATAAAAATCCCTGCGTAATCTTTTCGAAAGAGATCATATTTAGCTTATCTTCCTGCATGAGCAGTACGGCTTTGATCTTGGTCAGAAGTTCGATGCGTTTGAAGGGCTTGCTCAGGAAATCAATTGCTCCGGCCTCAAGTGCACGAATTCTATGCTGGTCTTCATTCAGTGCGGTCAATATGATGACCGGAAGTTCTCTGCACTGTGGCAGGCATCGCAGACGCTCGCATACCTGATAACCATTAAGGGTGGGGAGCATAATATCTACAATTGCCAGATCTGGTTTTTCTTTCTCTGCGAGGCTGATCGCCTCCAGGCCATCCGTCGCAACTACGGCGGTATATCCGTACTTTTCTAAGATATCTGTCATTAGCATCTGACTGGCTATGTCATCTTCAACAACTAATATTTTAGACATATATGTCCTCCTTCATAACTTCTATAAATAAAAACGAGCAATTCTGACCTTTAACACAATTATGCGTGTAAAATGTGTTAAAGTCAAGAAAAATTCTGATTATTAACACATTCTGTGGGTGATGAAAATGAAAATTTACATGTACAGGGGAAAGAAAAATTTATGCGGTGAAAAAATACGAATGGCACGATTAAAAAGGCGGATTACGCAAAGCAATTTAGCTGCCAGGGTTCAGCTTGAGGGGATCACACTGGAAAGAGACAGCATAAGCCGCATAGAGAAAGGAACACGGTTTGTAACAGATTATGAGTTGAAAACATTTTCAAAGATTCTTGGGGTAAGCATGGAGTGGCTGACCACGGAAGATGCGCTGTAGTGAAGACACTGCAGCGCTTTTTTTTATCTTGTAAGAAAGTCTTCTTACCAAGATAAAAAAAGCTTCTGCGAGTGTTTCACAAAATGGCAGGTATATACTTTTAGGATTCTGCAGGACTATTATTCTCAGGTATAGATGGACAGACAGGCAGCACAACCTGAACGACCAACCCAGCAGGAGGATTATCTTCCAGCCAGATTTTGCCCATATGCAACTCAACAAGACTCCTGCATATGGCCAGCCCCAGGCCCACGCCTTGATAATTACGGGTAAAACTTGAATTTACCTGCTCAAATGGATAAAAAACCTTTTCTTTTAATTCATCTTCTATTCCAATACCATTATCAATTACGCTGATCGAATAAGTGGTTTCATTAATGGGGCGGAACCGAATGCATATTTCTTTATTTTCTGGAGTGAATTTGATCGCATTTGATAACATATTTAACAGCAGCTGACGGATCTTCTGTACATCCCACATGGCTGTGAGGCCGGTATCCTCCGGTTTTATATCGATTACAAGCTGCAGGTCCTTGCTCTGGATCAATGGCATGACTGATACGGAAACGCTTTCTATGATGTCAGCCACATTTACCTCTTCCAGGGATAGGGTCTCAACATGTCTGTCCAGTTTAACAAAATGTAATATATCATCTATTAATGCGAGCAGATGATTGCCGCTGTCAAGTATGACAAAGATATACTGTTTCTGCTTTTCGTTGAGCTTCCCAAATAATTCGTCATGTAGGATAGAGGCGAAACCGATGATGGAGTTGAGCGGTGTGCGCAGCTCATGGGACATATTGGCAAGAAACGCGGATTTGCATTTGTTGGCTTCTTTTAATTCGTCAATCGTATGTATAAGATACTCGGTTCGTTCCAAAACACGTTTTTCAAGAATCAAATTTTCCGCAATCAATTTTTTAGACATCGTGAGCAGGTCGTCAGTGAGTTCCTGAATCTCTATTGGAACAAACCAGTTATCCCAGAAAATATTTTCAGGGGGTGTACTGTCTTTGGCAATTGAGCGTGAGAATCTCTGCAGCTTATGGAGGGGAGCAGTAATACGGCCGCAGAGAACGCGGAGGACAAAAGCTGCAATGAGGATTAGAAGCAGGGTTATTACGCTGATAAACAGCAGATCACCGTAACCAAGATCTGCAAACAGGTAAGTAGGTGCGCCGACCCCGATATTCCCGATCACTTCATTTTTTATGTTATACAGCGGATCAGCTACAATGATTCCATATCCGTTCCTTTCATCCATTAGGATCTTTCCCTGCCAGCGTTTCCCTGAATTTGTAGTTTCGTAGAGTTCACTGTTCTGAAAGGAGCCTTCCAGGTAAGAAAAGTCATCGATATCGATATTGGAACAGATTCGAAGCCCTTTTCCTGCGCTGACAGACAAGTATGTACCAGGGACTGCGGAAGTATAATTGTGTGCCAGGGTATTATTGTTATTAATAAGGAAGCCGCCGACAATGGCTCCGTGCAGCCTTGTTCCATCATAGAGCGGAAAGAGGACTAGGTGCAGCATCGCCGGGATGTTTTCGGTGTTAGCATTTAGCCGTACACTTTGTCTGAAAGAAGGCGAAGCCTGATTGACAGACTCTGCCGATAGTATCTCTGTTGTATGTAAGGGGGCGGTATCGTTTTCAAAGAATTGAAGCAGATAATCCAGTTCCCATTCAGTGCCTGCCTGATGGTCCGCACTGCACAGAATTGTGCCATGTTCATCTACTACAAGGTAATAACCGGGTTCCTGCTTATCTGCGAGCTTAAGGAGTTCATCTAAGACCTGATAGTCTTTGCCGGCGATCAATGCATTCAGGTCATTGTAATTGCAGATTCCGGCTAAGGTCTGCTCAATGGCTGTCTCGTGAATAAGCATCTGGTCTTTGGCTACGTTGAGGGCGACATCCAGGCGGGACAGGACTCCTTTATTGGCTGTCTTATAATTATGGTAAGCGATGATACTGCCAAGAGTTCCGAGTGTCAGGACAAGGATAAACAAAAAAGCTATATAGATGTAGAACGCAATCGGTTTTTTCCTCATAATACCTCTCTTTCCGACAGGGGCAGCTAATTCAGCATTTCGTAAACTGCTAGCTGTGTTCGGTTACTAAGACTCAGTTTTTTTAGAATATTGCTAATATGTGCTTTTACTGTATGCTCACTAATCTGCAGATGGCCGGCGATCTGCTGGTTAGACATACCGATACTTACAAGATGGATTATTTCCTGTTCCCGGGAAGTCAGTTCACTGAGAGCTTCTTTATTAATCTTGATTTTGTCCTTTTTGTGGAATGTCAGTGCAAGGTCGTTGGAAGACATTAGGGAGAATATGATATCAAAACCGGACACGATTAGATTGGAAAGCTCGTAGAAATCGGTGGTTTCCGGATCGGAAGAGAAGGATTCGATATCATGAAACGAAGTAAAAAGTGCTTCCGTATTCTGATGCTGCGGCTGTGTAATGATAATGTAAAAATTTGCGTTGTCTGTATCGGAGATGTCCAGTGGAAGCCCCAAAGGGGCAATCGCATAAAAACACTGGTAAGGACAGGTGGTAACGGTTAATGCTTCGGGAGGCCGCTGTGTCAGCCGTTTAGAAAAAACTTGACATACGCTGTCAGTTTCCGTGAGTTTACTGTTGCAGAAAGGGATCTGGTTGGAAGGGATTGTGACAGGCTGGTTATCCACATTGTAAATGGTGATCGACACCTGAAAGTATTTGGAATACATATCCTGCAGCTGCTGTATTTTTGCCAGGGCGTATGCAAAACTTGTCTGTTTGGGTGTCATTGGGAGTCCTCCTCTTTCAATATGGGGCGTTTACAGGATCTTCAGAGTAAAAGCAATCCGTAATGCTGCCCGTGCTGTCCCAAGTCTTTATTCCGGAAAATTCCGGGGTTCAGGAAAAACATTACGTTTTAGATCAATACTCCATCAATCATATAATACCAGAGATCCGGTTAAAAAAAAATTAGAAATAAGTATTAAATCGGGGCAAATCTAATACTTTTGACCAGGTAAAGGAGGAGAGTAGCACATTATAGCTATATAGAGTGGAAGTATAGACAAATAAGACTATTTATAAAAATTATCTGAAAAAAATAGGTAATTATCCTAATTTTCAAATATATTATTTTGCACTATACTGAAAATATAGATTATCGCATAGAAAGAATCCGGACTTTCGAGTGAAAAAAAGAGAAAATAAGAGGAGGTATTACAAAGTATGGAAAAAACAAAATCTCGCGTTCTTGAAATGCTGGAAACGGGGAAAACGGTAGCATGGCCGCCAACAGCTAATGCAGATAGGGAATTGACGGACTTTGTCCAAAAAGAAGTGGTAGGTAAGCCGTCTACTGATCGTACACAGAGGCTGTTCGACCATTTTTTGAATTCAAAATGCCGTTTTGACGGGCAGATGCCATTGTTATATACCGAAGCGTGGAAAAAGTATGACGGCATGCCGCTGTATATCCGCAGAGGTCTTTCATATAAGTATATGATTGAGAATATGGACGCTACCGTAAAAGAAGATGAAGTAATCGTTGGTTCAAAGACACGTTTTACGCGTGGTGCAACGATGTATCCTCAGTTCTCTACAAAATTTATGATTGATTTCTTGAATATGGCGGAGGATGAGGAAGCAAAACTCTTTTCTGTGAGCGGTGATGATGAGGCTCACAATATCAAAGAAGAGGGCTGGATCAAATTGGGACAGTTGTTCTCTATCCGTGAAGAAGAAGTAGCGCCGATGAAAGAGTGTCTCGAGTATTGGAGCACACGTTCAATAGAAGATGTATCTGAGAAAGTAATGGAAGAATCCTTCCCATATTATAAAGATTTGAAACTGGCACAGAAAGTGGGGATATTCCCTGGCTCCGGCCTTGCATCCGGATGTGACGGACGCTGGACACCGGCATATGATATTATCGTTGAGCGCGGCTTGGAAGATGTGATTGCTGAGTGTAAGCGTCATCTGGAAGAAGAACAGCCGATCAAAAAAGAGGGGGCAGAGAAAATCTATTTCTGGCAGGCTTGCATCTATACTTGTGAGGCAATCATTACATGGGCAAATCACTATGCTGAGGACGCACGCCGTCAGGCAGAGACTGCAGCTGAGCCCCGTAAGAGCGAGCTGCTTTTGATGGCGGAAGGTCTTGAGTGGGCTCCGGCTAAACCGGCCCGTACATTTAGAGAAGGGCTGCAGGCTGCATGGCTCGGACATTTGATGGTTTGGAACGATTCTATTTCTCTTGGACTGTCACCAGCTCACTGGGGTAAGCTATTATATCCGTTATATGCGGCGGATCTTGAAGCCGGACGTATCACAAAAGAAGAGGCTCTTGAGCTTTGGGAAATCATGAGAATTAAGTTCAGTTCTGAAGAATATATCACACCATCAGCATGGGCTGCTATGGCATCCTCCAACTCCTTCCAGCATATGACGGTAGGCGGACTGGATCCGAAGACTGGACAGTGTATTGATAATGAATTAGAGGATATGATTCTTGAGGCAGGGGTGAATATTCCGACACCGCAGCCGACGCTGGGTATTCTTGTAAGCTCCAAGACTTCGGAACATCTGCTTTTGAAAGCGGCAGAGACAACGAAGGCCGGGTGCGGATATCCCGCATGGTTCAATTATGATATGCAGGTTCAGCACCTTCTCTGGTGTCATGCGGAGGAAAATATAACTCTGGAGGATGCAAGAGATGTTAGTATAGCCGGATGTGTTGAGATTGGTATGCAGGGTACCACACATGGCATTAACCATCCTGCATTCTATAATGAAGGAAAAACATTCGAACTGGCATTAAATAATGGAGTTGACCCGAGAACCGGTGAAGTTTGTTTCACAGGCTGTAAACCGATTACATGTTATCAGGATGTCTGGGATAACTTTATTATGATCCGTGAGCATTATATGAGAGTTTACATGCGTTACTGGGATTTCGTAATCGGTATCTGCCGCGGGATTCATCCGAAGATTGCAGGCTCCGTACTGATGCATGACTGTGTAGCGGTTGGACGTCCGCAGGATGATAATGGATGCCGTTACAATAAGTCAGTCACACTGCTTGATTCCGGCACAGTAAACGTCTGCAATGGTCTGGCAGCTATGAAGAAACTGATCTGGGATGAAAAGAAATATACATTTGAAGAATTTAAAGAGGCGATTGATAACAACTTTGGCTATAAGGTTGGCGCTGTTGCAGGTAACTTCTCTATGCTTAACCAGGAAATCGAGCCTTCATTACATATGAAATATGCGAAGATCCATAAGGATATCCTGGAGGCGCCGAAGTTTGGTAACGATGATGATTATGTAGACAACATCTTTGTAGATCTGTGGCACGACTATGACAGAGTCTGTGCATCAGAGATTACATATCTTGGATATCGTTGGCTGACGGCGGCATTATCTATATCTGCTCATGGGCCTCATGGCAGGGTTACCGGGGCTACGGCAGATGGCCGTCTGTCAGGAGTTACTCTTTGTGATGGTATTCTCTCTGCATCGCCTGGAACGGATACAAATGGGCCAATGGCGCTCCTCAATTCCGGAGTGAAGCTGGATCCTACAGAGTATCGCAGCGTTCAGCTCAACATGAAGATTCATCCGAATGCAATCCGCGGGGAAGAAGGAAGCAGAAACTTTGTAGATTTTATTAAATCATACTTTAATAATGGCGGCTATCATGTACAGTTCAATATTGTTGACTCGAATATGCTCCGCGACGCCCAGAAGCATCCTGAAAACTACCGTGAACTGATGGTTCGTGTTGCCGGATTCAGTGCTTATTGGTGCGAGCTTGGGAAACCGATTCAGGATGAAGTTATTGCCCGTACGGAATACAATCAGGTATAAACCAGATGATTCATCAGCTAATTTAGATAAGTCTTTAAGCCTGGAGGAGGGGAGTGGTTTCTCCTCCTCTTTAAAATTTCGGTGAGGAGGAATGAAAATGAGTGAAAAAAGTGTAAAATTCTCTGGCTGGTCAGTGACGGGGGCGGCATTTGTGATTGTATTGTTCCATATGACAATCCGCGGTTCATTTGCAACGTTAATCAATGGAATGGTTGAAGCGACCGGCTGGTCAACGGCTGCTGTTTCAGCAGGCAGCTCAATCTTCATGGTTATGTACGGGCTCTTTGCTTTTTTCGTTGGGACATATATTGATAAGCTTGGCTGCCGTGTTACTTACACGATGCATGGTATTATCATGGGAGTTGGTCTATTCCTTTGCAGTTTCGCAAAAGAGCCATGGCAGTACTGGTTATTCTACGGTGTAATTGCCGGTATCGGTTCTGGCGCGTTCTGGGCTCCTATTACCTCTATGGTTCGTCAGTGGTTTATGGATAAGTTAGGCCTTGCAATGGGCCTTACAACAGCTGCTGCCGGTGTTGCCATGAGTATCGGGCCTCTTCTGTCCATGATTCTGATATCAACTGCTTCATGGCAGATCATGATGAGAGTATTCGGTATTGTCCTGATGATAGGTATTACAATTGCGGCACAGTTTACCAAGAGTAAACCAGAGGCCTTTGGCCAGAAACCGCTGGGCTATGACAACTTTATGGCAAAGCTGGCAAAAGCAGATACTGGCAAGAAAAAAGAAGAGTTCTACGTCCCATTTAAATGGGCGGTAAAACACAAATCTTTCTGGACGCTTGCATTGTTATGGTTCTTCTCTAACTTTGCAGAATTTATCGTATTTTCACATTCTATTAACTATGTTACAAGGGATCTTGGTTATGATAAACTTTCTGCAACCTATATATACTGCATCATCGGTCTGATGTTCATTATTTCAGCAGTAGTGGTAGGCGGTTATGTTGATAAACTGACAAAGAAGATGAGTGATCCGGTTAAGGCGCGCAAGAGAGTTCTTACATTCTCTTATGTCGGATGTGCAATTATGGCGCTGTGGCTGAATTATGGAGTCAGGCTTACTGCAAATGGCGGACAAAGCCACTGGGCGTTCCTGGCCTATGCAATTCTCTTCGGTCTTGTATATGGAATGTACATTCCGACAGTAGCAGGCTACGTCGGAGTTATCCTTGGCCGAAAAGAGATGCCGCCTGCATGGGGGCTTATCTCATTGGTCGGAATGGCAGGCGGAGCAGGTATGGGTCCTTACGTTGCAGGTGCCCTTCGTGATGCGACAGGAAGCTACTTTGTAGCGATCTGGATTTCTGTAATATTCTACCTTATAGCGTGTGTATTTGTTAATGTAGCGAAACAGCCGTCGAGTGAAGAGGTGTGGGGCGATAAGTAGACAATTAGATTCCTGGGATTAGACAGCAGGGGCGGGGAATTCGGATGCCCCGACGCCCCCCTGCGGCGTGGCTTAGAGCATGATTTTAATAAAAAAGAATACTTAATGTGGATAACCTGCTCAATTTTAAACACTCTGGTTTATGATTTGAAAATTTTGTACTAAGCTGGGAGAAAGGAGAGCCGTCCGCCGGACTCGAAAGAGGATAGCAGGATGGTATGTATAGATATGGAAAATAAAGATGAGATGAAGGCATTGGTTTTTGATATTCAGAGTTTTTCGACCCATGATGGACCGGGAATCCGTACTAATATCTTTTTTAAGGGATGTCCGCTCACCTGCCTATGGTGTGCCAATCCGGAGGGACAGAAGGCTGTACCCCAATTATTCTATACAAAGATGAAGTGTGCAGGATGCATGTTCTGCGCAAAAGTATGCCCCCATGATGCAGTTACGGCATATGAGACGCCGGAAGAGATCGAAAAATATGGTTTTGTCCGTCACGACAGGGAAAAATGCGATAAATGTAAGACTCATGACTGTGTGGGAATGTGCCTTCAGAATGCTCTTGAGATTACCGGCAAATGGATGACGGTTGATGACATTATGGAAAAGGTACATAGAGACGCTTCTTACTATGCGGGAAAAGGCGGAGTTACACTTTCCGGAGGGGATCCTCTGATCTATCCCGAATTTGTGACAGAACTTCTGCGGCGCTGCAAGAATGAAGGAATTAATACGGCTCTTGAGTCGGAATTGTGCGTGCCGTGCCGGAACCTGGAACTAGTCATGCCGTATATTGACCTGTATCTGACAGATATTAAAATTATAGACGAGCAGAAACATATAGAGATGACCGGAGCCAGCAATAAGCAGATCCTGGAGAATCTCCGTTTCATCGGGCATACCTGTCCGGAAAAGGCATGTCTCCGCTATCCGATCATACCAGGCTGTACGGACTCGGAGGACAATGTTCATGCAATAGGAAAGTTCTGCAGGGATAATGGCTTCAGCCGGGTGAATATTCTGCCATATCATAAACTGGGTTCGTCTAAACATGAACGGCTGGGAAGTACGTATCTTCTTCCGGATGTGCAGGCGCCGGGGGATGAAGAAATGCGCTGCATTGCGGATATATTGGAAACCTATGCGATAACGTGTATTATTAATTGAGTAAAAGGAAAATTCATGGAACCGTTCCTGGTTCTGAACAGAGACAAATTCTTTTCCCTATATGGGCAGTGCCGCGGCAATCTATGTTGAACCGGCACTGCTCTTCCATTTTCATAAATCCTTTCTGCAGTATCAGGCTTTTTCTCTGCCCTGTTTAACTGATATTTAGCGAGATATATCAAAAGAATTTAAATGAATATGACTTGACTCGGCTCCGATGCTGACTTATAATCAAATAAAAAGCGGTCAGACCGGTAAGGAGCAATATGGAATACAATAGAGAAACAGAAAACAAAAGATTACTATATTCTAAATTGTCGGATAAAATTTATCAATATATAAAAGATGAAAACCTGCGTCCCGGAGACAAACTGCCCGGGGAGCGGAAGCTTGCAGCAGAATGGAAAGTAAGCCGCCCCAGCCTGCGCGAAGCTATCCGGGAGCTGGAGAACCAGGGAATTGTCCATGCGGAAGTGGGAAAAGGGACATTCGTCACAGACTATGTGGAAGGCAGACAGTTCAGCATCCACCTGGCTTTAAAGAATTTCCTGGAATTGTTTGAAGTAAAGACGGTATTAGAGCGTTACAGCTTGGAGAAAGCGATTCCCAACATATCCGAAGAGCGCCTGAACAAGCTGGAAGATATGGCTGTCCAAATGAATGCCATAGCGTCTACCGGAATCATGCCCAAAGAGATGGACCATCATTTTCATAGATATATTCTCGAGTGCTATGGCAACCAGGAGATGACCAATCTGGTCTGTAATATGATCGAGATGTACGAGACCTTTGACGACGAATTGTACGGATACTTTGAAGAAAAAGACTTTGATTACTTCCAGATCCTTCTAAAGACGTTCCCTTACCACCTGGAAATGGTGCAGATGATGAAAGAAAGAAACGTGGAAGAAGCACTGAAACGATATGATAAAATAGTGGCACTGGATTTGGAGATTTATAAGCGGATTGAGTAGGTGGGAGGGGCGTTGGGCAGAAGGAGATCCAGGCTCTGGACGGAGCTGTGTATGCTGTTTCAGAACCCGCACTATGTGCCTGGAAGCAGTAACAGATAAAATGTGAAAAATAGAGGTACCTGCCTTTGGTCCGAAAGCCGATGCTTTCGCACCTCGCACCGCAGGCGGCAACAAGATTTGATGCGGATATCAAATATTGTCCTTTATTTTTCACATTTTTTTCTGTAACTGACTCTATAGCACACCTAAACGATATCTTTCACCCGCTCACAGTAGTACTGTACAATTTCCCACTTTGCGTCTTCGGGAATTCTGTGATCAGGACAGGGGATATACCCCAATTCTTCTGCCATTGGTTTGAGCCTTTGGATTTCTTCGTCGATGGCGGCATAATCAAGGGACAGGAGGTGTTTGCGCATTCCGCCGATTCCTTTCACTTGTTTTCCATACTTGGCGCGCCAGGGGGATATGCTGGCGTCCCAGGTACCTACTTCGATGGGAAACATGGTGTTGACTCCATTTTCCAGCCAGGCGGGGAGGAGGGAATCTACCAGGCCGTCACAGTCTACGCTGATGATGCTGATATGATGCGTGTTTAAAAGATCAGTGATTTTTTTGTAATAGGGGGCGGTGTATTCTTCAAACATCACGGGAGAGAGCAGGGGGCCGTTTTTGTAGCAGACATCTTCCCAGAAATGTGCATAATCGAACTGCACGCCTGTTTCCAGTGTGCGCTTTACGGAATGATAGCAGAGATCGCCCACGGTGCGGAACATTTCCTCCAGCAGTTCTTCGTCATCGGCCATCAGATAACTGAGGCCCACGATTCCAAGATAATCCCGGATCCTGCCGCAGAGGCTGCCGCAGTGGAGACCGATGGGGAGGCCCTTGGCCTGCTCTGTCTTTGCATATTCTAATTCAGCCTGAGAAAATCGCTCCTCTGTGTAGGTGAGCCTGGGAAGATAATGTTTTTCCCAGGAGTCTCTGTCGGTTAGGAGATGGTCTACTTCGGTAGGAATAGATTTCGCACCGGTTCTTTGGAGGACAAAGACACCGTCACAGTTCAGATATTTGTCAAAGCCATTGTCCAGGTGCTCTACTACTTTTTCCTCAAAGAAAGGAAATAATTCCGTCGTGGTTATACGGTTTGCATGCCATCCGAAATCAAACCCCAGTTTTTCGGAGAGAATGGCCTCGGCCTCAAAGGAGTACTCTTCGAGATCCAGTATGTCTTTGCTGACATGTCCCTCCCGGACCCATTTTTCAACGACCTCCGGCGTAAATCCAAAGTGTACAGCGGGCATGCGGTCCGGTTTTTCATAATTCATAATTGCGTGCAGACGTTCACGGTTGTTCATAATGACCTCCTATAAAATAATTGATTTATGCGCTTTTATTTTGTATAATCGTAGCATGTATAATAAAGGAAATGTTTTGGATTGTTGCTATAAAATATAGGAAAATTGCTATAAAGGAGACGGGATGAAACTACAATATCATTATGCATTGTCGGGAGATTCCTATGATGTGAGGCATACGTCTGGCGCGATTGCAAAAAACCTGAATTTTCATGTGGATTCGCTGGGGCATTACCATACATATCCGGGATACTACACCGACAGAGAAGGGCTCGATACCTATCTGCTTCTATTTACTTTATCCGGACAGGGGTATCTGGAATATCAGGGGCAGGAATATTTTATGACGAAGGATACTGCGGCGTTGATCAGCTGCAGCGAACATCAGTTTTACCGCACAGAGTCTGAGGAATGGGAATTCAAATATATCCATTTTTATGGCAGCTCTGCCGATAAGTACTATGAGATGCTGCGAAGCCAGGGAGCAGTATTTCTGGATATTTCGGATCCCATCAGGATGAATGAACTCCTGAAAGAACTGAAGAGCTGGGCGGCTCAGAGCGGAGGGGCCGCGGACATCAGGACAGCCAGTACCATGGAAAATATTTTCGCAGAACTTCTGGTAGAACAGCTGAATCCCAAACAGGATAAAGCGTATATCCTTCACAGAAAAGCAATTATGGATATAACCGATTATATACAGGAACATTATCAGGAAGACCTGACAGTAGAATTACTGGCAGATAAAGTATCTATGAGCAAGTATTATTTTATAAGAGTCTTTAAGAAAGCAATGGGGATATCCCCCTATGAGTATCTGAAATGCTGCCGTATCAATGAATCCAAGCGGCTGTTAAAAGAAACAGCCTATTCCGTAGGCCAGATCGCAGACATGACGGGATATAAAAATGTAAATATCTATATCCAAAACTTCAAACAATGCGTGGGGACAACACCGCTAAGGTATCGGAAGAAGGCGGTTTAAAGGGGGGAGGTCGCCTGTCGGGAGCGGGACTTCTGCCGCGGCCCGGGAAACTTCTGTGTCCCTTTCCGGCTGCGGGCCGTTTGCCTAGGCTCTCTAAATAAAAACTACATCCGATTGGGAGGCACCGGCGGCATTCACCCCGCAATTCATCAGAATTGCGGGGTGAATGCCGCCGGTGCCTCCCAATCGGATGTAGTTTTTATTTAGAGAGCCTACGGCGCACTCTATGCATCCGGAAAGGGACACAGAAGTTTCCCGGGCCGCGGCAGAAGTCCCGCTCCCGACAGGCTGGATGCCTCCTTGGTGGAACGAGCCGGTAGGGGGATGGGCCCAATGAATCGTGTTGGGAGAAATCTTATTTTCAACCGGGGCTACGCAGCCCCAAAAAACGAATCCATCCACTGCCCCCGTAAAGAAGCCCCCGGGCAAACGAGTTATCCCTGCCGGCTGGATGCACCAGCGATATGAAGGGATGGCCGTAATCCTCCCAAGTGCACACATGCCGTTTTGAAGCGCTAAAGCGGACCTTAGAAATTCTTGGAAGCCGCCAGCCGCAAAAGAGGGGAGATTTTGTGATCACCGAATCACAAAATCGGCTGACTCAGCGCGAGAAATCATTAGATTTCTTGCGATGTGTCAGCCCGTGCCCCTCTTTTGCAGCTGGCGGCTTCCTAGAATTTCTTAGGTCCGTGTCCGCGCATCAAAACGGCATGTGTGCACTTGGGAGGATTGCGGCCATCCCTTCATTTCGCGTCCCCCTACGCACCTACTCCTTTGTCCCCCCCTTCCCACATACGATGATCTGCTGAAGGGTGAATTCTGGAAGTTTGACGATTGTTTTTCCAGCCTGTTTTTCTGTTTCCAGAATCCGGGATTCTGGATAAACCATTTCGATCTGTCCAACAGGCTGCGTGATCTCAAGAGTACCTCCGCTCAAGGGATAGGCATCTCCGTGGAAACGTTTGGGAACCATGGATATCTGGTGGATGATCCAGCTGTCTTTGGTCTCGAAATAAGCGGTCCTTATGGCCTCGGGCAGGTCTGTGTTGTTTCGGACTGCGGGGGTGATTTCTTCCATTTCCAGGAGATCCCGGAATAGTTCATGTGGATATTGAAAGCTCTCCAGGGATGCCATGGTGAAAAAGTCAAAGGCCATGTAGTAGGTTCGGCCTTTTTCTATGCTGTTGCAGAGCAGGGCCGGGAGTTCTGCATCTTTTCCCGGCGGCGGGCTCCACCAGTTTACCCAGTGCTCTGCATCACAGGCAACACAGGGGAGCACAAAAGTTAAAAGTGTCTCTGCTGCTGCAGCCGATTCTGTTTCTATAAAGTGTTCGCTCACCGGTGGAGTGGTGCAGGACAAAAGGCCCGAAAAACTTTTGGTTTCTGTGTTTTTCAGGTAAGCGGACCAGCGGTTCGCGGTATATTCGGTATTAATAGCAGCACCTCCCGTTCCAAACAGCTCACTGATGGAGGATGCGGGACGCTTTGTGGAATCGGCGTTCCAGAGGCCGCTCTGGCCCGAACTGATGAGAAGGCCGCCGTTTGCCACATATTCTTTTAACAGTACGGCGGTGTCTTCCTCTATGACGTAAACCTCCGGCAAGAGAAGCACATTGTACTGCGCCAGGAGTGACGGGGTTAATGTCCGCTCCGGCAGAACCATGTAAGGAACCTTGGCATGCTCGCACAGCTGCATTGCACCCAGTACGGCATTCTGGTGCGGGTTGTGACGCTTCATGCGGATAATGGCATCCGGATGAAGAGCGGGCAGGTTAACGGTCATGGACAGATCGCTCTGCAGGATGCCGGCACACTTAACAGGACTGCGTCCCGTCAGATAGGGCTCCATTTTTTCAATCTCGGTAAATGCTGTTCCCAGACGTCGGGCCTCCTCAAAATCCAGGGTGCCGTCGATATGCTGGGATCCGCTGTACATTCCGACGCGGCAGCCCTGGGCTGCGATTGAAGAAAGATCGCAGATATATTCATTGACGGAACTGTAGTTGTAGACCTGGGATGCCTCTCCGGGTACCAAGATCGGGTACTGTCCGATGGCAGTGTCCCTCGCATAGGCGGACGAGAACCAGTTGTCTTTGAGCAGAGGCTCAGAAAACTGATAGTCCAGCATGTCACGGATTTCCTGCGGATAGTGGCAGGAAAAATTGATTGTAACAGCAAGATCAGGATCAATGGCTTTCACCCGTTGCTTTAGTTCCTCCAGAAAATCTTTTGCGTTTTGATTTAAAAACTGTACGATATCGGCCTTGTGTGCCAGAATATCCCCGTCGGTTTCAGGAAGCGGATAGTGGTAGACAGAAGCAAATTTACTGCGGCAGGCATCACAATAACAGAGTGAAGCGCCGAAAATATCGAGAAACAGGGAGTCCGGGGTGTAATTTTTTACGATTTCTTCCAGCTGCGCAAGGCAGTATTCTCTGTACCCGGTCTGATAGCAGCAGAGGCTCCATTTGGCGAATTCATCGTCACGGATCAGCGGAGCGCCGTCCGGCCGCCTTACACGCCATTCTGGAAATCTTCTGGCAGCACCCTCATCATATTCAATACAATAGTAGGCAACAAATTCAATGTCTTTTTCTTTCAAAAGAGTACTGACCCTGCGGATCCAGTCACCTTCGATTCCCTGATGTTTCTGGGCCCCTTCAATATGACTCGGATAATAAGTTACCCCCCAGTGGTCTTTGCAGTATACCATAAGAGAGTCTATATGTGCGGTCTCAAAAAAGTCCTCGTACTCTTTGATATCCAGATGGTTAAGTAAAACATCGGGGGGCTGCGGAGAATGATGGTCAATCAGGTAGCATCGCCTTGTGGCAGTGTATTTTTTACTCATCTTTTATTAAGCAATAGACAGTACAAACTGTGTATTGCCTGCTCCTTTCTGAAATTTGGAAAATAGCAGTGCTAAAAATAACTTAGAAGTGAGAGCAGATAAGGGAAAGTATATTAAGCTAAGAATATAAAAATTAAACAGGGTTGTCAAGCGCATTTTAGAAGATAAGTAATAAAAAATAACCAAAAATGTTATGGATAAATTAGATAAAAAGTATAAAAATTACAAATTTATTGACAATTAATTGGTTAGATGTTAGGATAATTGCATAAGTGGTCAGACCGGAAATACCTCACGCCAGTGACCGGCAGGACCAGGTAAGGGAGAAGTGTTACAAAAAAGTAAAAGGGTTCGGATCATTTGGTATTGTGGTCTGAAAAAACAGAAAAAGGAGAGGAAAATATGAAAAAGAGATTATTGGCGGCACTCATGGCAGCGGTAATGGTAGGCGGACTGCTTGCAGGATGCGGTTCATCCGATAAGAAGGAAAAGACCGACGCAGATACCGCAAAAACAGAATCGGAAGTGACACTGCGCTTCATCGATGTCAGCCCCAGCCCTCAGCGTCAGAAGTATTACGAGGGCGTATTTGAGAAGTTTAAAGAGGAGAAAGGCATTACAGTTAAGTATGAGAGTGTTCCGTGGGATGATGCGGCAGATAAACTGACCGTGCTTGGAACATCAGGACAGTTGCCGGATGTTATTACAACACACCCGCTCTGGCTGGGACAGTTCACAGAGGCTGACTGGGTAATTCCGATTGATGATTATGTGGAGGAGAATGGCGACCAGTTCGTAGAGGCAGTACAGAAGATCAACTGGGCACAGGAAAAAGAGAGATACGGACATGTATACTCTGTACCGGACGGGTTTATGGTGAAGGGTATCTTCTACAGAAAAGACTGGGTTAAAGAGATCGGCTATGAGATTCCAACAGGGGATAAGTGGACATACGATGCATATTTTGATCTGATCAAGGCTTTGACAGACAAAGACCAGAAGCGTTACGGTAACTCTTTCAGAGGCGCCAGGGGTGCATTTGACCCGCTGCTGGCTTACTTACAGTCATTTACGGGCGGTTATGTATACGATGAGGAAGGAAACTTCATCCTGAACACACCGGAATGCGTAGAAGCCTTAGAAAAATGGTGTGAGATCTATACAGACGGCTATGTGCCGGAAGACTCTGTTAACTGGGGATTTGTTGAGATGGTCGATAACTTTACCGGCGGCCTGACAGGTACAATATCCAATGATTCAGAAGTGGCAATGGCCTGTGAAGAGAAGATGGATCCGGAACAGTGGGGCGTACTTCCGATGCCGGTATCAACTGTAGACGGAAAGATGATGAACACAGCAGGAAGCCCATATTCCTACACGATTGCAAAGACCTCTGAATATCCGGATGAGGCACTGGAACTGATTGATTTCCTGGTTAGACCTGACAATAACATTGAGTACTGCAAGATGGGCGGCCTGATTCCGATCAAAAATGATGTCGGAGACGATGATACATATGGTGAAGACGGACCTTATGCAGTATTCTTAGACGAGCTGAATGACCCGAACTTTACAGTTCCGCCGATGTATGGACCATTCAACTATACAGACCTGCACCAGGATATGTTCCATACTGAACTGCAGAAGTATCTGCTTGGGCAGCAGTCAGCGGAAGATGTGCTGAACCACATCGGAGATGAACTTACAACCAGAATGAAACAATACCTGGCAGATAATGAAGGATCTACGATTGAATCACCGAAGACGATGCAGTAGGCGTGGGGAAGGAAACAGTTAATCGTATATTAAGATAAGATTTAAAAGGGGGATTTAATGTGGAAACTTTAAAACATTAATCCCCCTGTTTTAGCTTCATAGTTAAAAACATTTGGGCTGCGCCTCGCGGCAGAAGTATCGGGGCATACATGAAAACGAACCGACAAAGGAGAGTGATACCTGCATGAAAAAGAAAATGGAACCGTGGTTATTTTTACTTCCAGTACTAGTTATTTTGCTTCTGCTGTTTGGCTATCCGCTGATTAACAGTATTATTATGGCGTTTCAAAATTATAAGCTGACTGCGCCGAATGATATCCAGTTTAACGGGCTTGAGAATTTTGCCAAATTGTTTGGTGATCCGGACAGCATGATGATCCTGAAAAATTCCTTTATATATGTGATTGTATCCGTTCTCGGGCAGTTTCTGCTGGGGATGATGCTGGCGCTGGCGCTGAAAAAACAGTTCCGCGGCAGAGGGATTTACCAGTCCATCGTATTTCTTCCCTGGGCTTTTTCCGGATTTGTAGTCGGCCTGATCTTCCGCTGGTCATTTAATGGGGAATATGGTATTGTGAATAACCTTCTCATGAAATTCGGCCTGACCGATCATAACATTGCATGGCTGGGCACGCCCGGATTCTCATTGGCGGTTGTCATTATGGCCATGATCTGGATGGGAATTCCTTTCTTTGCCATTATGATATTGGCGGCGCTGCAGTCGATCCCTTCCGACGTATATGAGGCGGCGGATGTAGACGGCTGCGGTACGGTACGGCAGTTTTTCCAGATCACGCTCCCGTACATAAAGCCGACACTGATTACGACGGTTCTGTTGCGGACGATCTGGATCTTCAACTCCCTGGACCTGGTGGTAATTATCACGGACGGCGGACCTGCAAACACCTCGCAGACGCTTCCGGCGTACATGTATTCCAAGGCGTTTGGGTCCTATGACTTTGGATTTGCGGCGGCTCTGGGTGTGATTCTGATGCTGATACTGGGAATCTATGCGATGGTATTCCTCAAGGTTACCAAATATGATAAGGCAGGTGATTTTTAAATGAGCAGAAAAACAAAGAATGCAATTGGCGGAACCATACGTGTATTGATTTTAATTTTCTTCTTTTTACTGGTTGTGCTGCCCATTTACTGGATCGTGGTTACCTCCTTTAAATCCAGCGGCGAAATACTGGATCTGAATAACATCACCTATTTTCCAGAGGCATTTACGTGGAAGAACTATACGGATCTGTTTGAGCAGTTTAACTACGGTGTTCTGCTGAAAAACAGCCTCCTGGTATCTGTGGCTTCCGCATTGGTCGTAACTGTATTTTCCATGTTGGGCGGATATTCACTTGCTCGTTATAAATTTAAGGGAAAACAGACGATTATCCTCTTTTTCCTGGTAACACAGATGATCCCCGGGATTTTGGTTATCATCCCGCTGTATATCATTTTCTCGAAGATGGGGCTGATCAATACCCATATTGGATTGTTTATCTTTTACGTGACGGCGAACCTTCCGTTCTGTGTCATTACCATGCGGAGCTTCTTTGAACGGATACCGGTAACCCTGGAAGAAGCCGCCAGAGTAGACGGGTGTACGAAGATGCAGTCGCTGTTTAAGATTGTATTTCCGATCATGTTCCCGGGAATTGTGTCCGTATTTGTATTCGGATTCATCGGGGCATGGAACGAGCTGATTGCCGGTTCTATCTTTATCAGCACCCCGGAGATGTGGACGATTCCGGTGGGATTGAAGACATTGATCGGAAAATACAATGTAGAATGGGGCCTGCTAATGGCCGGCGGTGTTATGGCGCTGCTGCCTACTGCGGTCATGTTTGCGGCCATGCAGAAATTTATCGTGGAAGGTATGACGGCCGGAGCCGTGAAAGAATAGGTGGAATCTATGAGAGAAGACAGATTGGCAGTGACACATCTTGGGGAAGACCAAAGCCAGTATTTAAATGCGGTGGTTCCTCCGGTCTTTATGAATTCTCTGCATATATTTGACAGCCTGGAATCCTATGCGGCTCATGGGGAGAACGAGGCATATGTTTACGGCAGGGCGGCAAATCCAACGGTGAACATCCTAGAAGAAAAGGTGGCTGCCCTGGAGCAGGGCTGCAGAGGAATTGCATTTTCCAGCGGTATGGCGGCGGCATCGGCGGCAATCCTGGCCGTGTGCCGTGCAGGCAGCCACATTATATGTATGCGGGATGTCTACCAGCCTGTGAAAAATATACTGAACAACTATTTTATCCCGCGTATGGGCATGTCGGTTTCGTACTGGGACGGAACCGATATGGATGTGCTGGAGGGGATGATTCAGGACAATACGGATATGATTCTGCTGGAGAGTCCCGCAACCTTTGTATTTACGGTAACAGATATAGCGAAGACGGCAAAAATCGCCAGGGCACATGGAATCAGAACTTATATTGATAATACATTCTGTACGCCGCTGTTTCAGAAACCTCTGACAATGGGCATTGATATCGTGATGCATACGATGTCAAAATATATTGGCGGGCACAGTGATATTATCGGAGGTATCCTCGTTGTAAAAGATGAGAATTTGGGGAAATATCTGAAGGAAACCGTCAGAGCGCTTTTCGGGGGCATCCTTGGGCCGATGGAGGCGTGGCTGGGGATTCGCGGGCTGCGCACTCTGCAGGTGAGGGTGGAAGAACACCAGAGGACTGCTATGGCTGTGGCTCAGTATCTGGAAAAGCATCCGAAGGTCGAAAAAGTATATTATACGGGACTGGCATCGCATCCGCAGGCTGAACTGATTCAAAGGCAGCAGACAGGACACACAGGCCTTATGAGTTTTGTGCTGAAGGAGGCGCCCGAAAAGGCGGCAGAGACAGTCAATCGACTGAAGGTATTTGAGATCGGATGTTCCTGGGGCGGATTTGAGAGTCTGGCGCTGTGTCCTCTGATACACTACAGCCAGGAAGAATTGGAGTTTTTAAATCTGCATGCACATGACAGCGGTTTGATCCGCATTCATTGTGGTCTGGAAGGCGCAGATGTGCTGATCGAGGATTTGGAGCAGGCGCTGCAGGAGAGGTAACGGTATTTAGAGAGGGAATCTATGACAAATCGAGAGCGAGAACAGGCAACCTTGAATTTCGGCCGGCCGCAGGGGCGCGGATCTGTGGAGGAGACATTCTATCCATGGGATCTGACTGTCGGCAGATTTCACGGGGAGGGCCTTCCCGAAGCAGTCTGGAAAGGGCTTATACAGCAAGAAGAGGAAGCCTGTGAAAAGTATTTTAAAGTGAGTTTTGGAGAGCCGGTGATGGCGTACGAATCTTATCTCGGGTTTGATCCGGTCAGGAGGGCGAAGTTTCTGATTCCCCATGGCGGCGAATCCGGACTGCGGATTTCGTCTTCCAGCAATTGGGAGGCGGTTCGGGAGGCCTCTGAAAAAGAAGTCGCGAGCTGGTTTACCGATGAAAACATAGAAAAGGTATATGGAAGCCTTGCAAAAGGGCATAAAAACGGGGATTATTCTGTGCGCATGAATATAGAGGGCTTTTTCTGGATACCCCGGGAACTGCTGGGCGTGGAAGAGCATCTGTATGCTTTTTATGACGAACCGGAACTCATTCATGAAATCAACAGTTTTACCCTGGAGATATATGAAACATATCTTCCAAAAGTGCTGTCCGTGATACAGCCCGATCTGATCTATATTCAGGAAGACCTGAGCGGAAAGAACGGCCCGATGATATCGCCGGACTGTTTCAGGGAATTTGTGGGTAATTATTACAGAAAATTAATTCCGCTGTTGAAAAAACACGGCTGCGGCAATGTTTTTGTGGATACGGACGGGGATTTTATGAAGCTGATTCCTGAATTCATTGACTCAGGTGTAGACGGATTTCTTCCCATGGATGTGAATGCGGGCATGGATATTGCAGCTGTGCGCGGCAGATTTCCAAACCTGAAGTTCGTGGGCGGTTTTAATAAGCTCTGCATTGCAGAAGGGCCGGAGGCAATAGACAGGGAATTTGAACGGATTCTGCCGGTGATCAGGCAGGGCGGGTACATACCTGGGGCAGACCATCAGGTGGCGCCGTCTACTTCTCTGGACAATTACAGATACTATATCAGCAGGCTGCAGGAAGCAATGAAACAGGCAGGGAGGGTGAATCATTGAATAAAAAGGAGATTAGAGACCAGCTGTGCCATCCCCGCAGGGAGACAAGGGGCAGGACGCGATGGTGGTGGTACGGCTGTGCGGTAGATAAAGAAGAAATTGTACGGGAACTGGATCTGATGCAGGAGGCCCGGATTGGTGGAGTGGAGCTTCAGATACTTTATCCCCTGCAGGCGGATGATGAGGCAAAAGGCATACATAATTACGAATATCTGTCGCCGGGATTTATGGATATGATACGGTTTGCGGCGGATGAGGCAGCAAAGAGAGACATGCAGTTTGATCTGACCCTCGGTTCGTCCTGGCCTTTTGGAGGCCCTTTCCTTAAGGAAGAGTTAAGCGGACAGAGCGTTCTGCCGTTTACAATTGATGTAGAAGGGCCTTGCACTTTTTATAAAGACCTGACTACGGTTATCTATGGAAAAGTAGTCGGGGCGGTGCTTGGTAAGATGGAAGGAGTCAGCATGCTTCCGGAGACCATTGTGGATATTACGGAGCGGGTGGTGGATAAGTATCTGTTTAACTGGCCCTGGGGTACCGAGATTGGCGAGATCCAGGTGCCGGAAGGGCTGCACAAGATCGTACTGTTTGTTTCAAGCGATAAGAAACAGCGGGTGCTTAAACCTCTGCGCGGAGGTGACGGGCTGATTATTGACCACAACAGAAAGGAGTCTCTGCGGGCATTTTTGGAATACGGCGGAGACCCCATTGTGGAAGCCGTGGGAGAGGGGAAGATTCGGAACTTTTTCTGCGATTCCATCGAAGTATTCGGGCATAACTGGACGGATATTCTCTATGAAGAATTCAAAAAGAGGCGCGGATATGAACTCAGGCCGTATATCTATGCTCTCTGGGGAGAAATCCGCGGGATGACAGAGCAGGTAAGATATGATTTTCAGAAGACCATGGCAGAGCTGACGGTGGAGAATTTCTTCCAAGAACTGACAGACTGGTGCCATGAGAAAGGCGCGCTCTCCAGAATCCAGGCGCATGGAACCTGGGGGGATATCCTGCAGGCATATGGCGCGGCAGATATACCGGAGGGAGAGACCTTCTCGGCCTTTGACAGATATGAAGTAAATACGGTGCACAGAAGGCTGGCTGTTTCCGCAGGCCATGTATATCACAGGCCGGTTATTTCTAATGAATCTTTTACATGGCTCCGTTTTCCGCGCTTTGTGGTATCACTTGAGAATATCAAGGCGGCCGCAGACAGCATATTCCTGGATGGAATCAACCAGATTGTCAATCACGGCTATGGCTACAGCAGGGCGGATGGGGATGAGATGCTGGCTTTTTATGCATCTACCAACATCAACCATACAAATACATGGTGGAAATACTATAAATATATCAGCGTTTATATCAACCGGGTATGTGACTTCTTGCAGCGCGGCGAGGCAGTTGTTACGACGGCGGTCTATCTTCCCCAGCATGATATCTGGGCGGAGACGCCCCTTGCGGATACGCATATGTGCATGAAGCTGGATGAGAGACTGGATGCGGCCTGTGTAGATGCGGTCCATAAAGCGGGATACTGGTTTGACTATGTAAATGACGATGTACTGGAACATTGGGATGCATATCCGTACGACACCCTGATCCTTATAGAATGTGACAGTATTCCGGCCGGTACAATGAGAAGAATCCGGGAATTCGCGGAGCATGGCGGTAAGGTGATTGCAGCAGACCGGCTTCCGAAGAAATCCTGCGGACGCATTGGGTACGAGGAAAATACAGAAGAGGTCCTGAAGATTGGAAATGAACTGCAAAGCTGCGGCAGAGTGGCAGTTACGGCAGATAAATATGGCAGCCTCATCGCGGAACTGCGCAGGGGGAAAGTACCGGATGTCAGGATCGGCATGCACCCTGATATGGTGGGATATGTGCATCGCAGAACAGAGACGGAAGATATTTATTTTATATCTAATATCAATCAAAAAGGATATGAAGAAACTATAAAATTTACAAATACAAGAAATGGGTTCTGTGTGTTTGATCCCATGAGCGGTCAGGAAAAAGCGGTACGGTCTGTATTGGAAGATATAGACGGAATAGAAGTTAAATTATATCTGGAAGCATTTCAATCCCTGATCTTTGTATTTGGCAGCGGGATGGAACAGCCGTTGACTGAGACAGAGCCTGAGGAGAGCGGACTGCTGGATATTTCCTGCGGATGGACGTTGGAAGTACCGGAAAGATCTGTACAGAGAAGCTATGACCAGCTGGAAAGCTGGGAACAGGAGCCGGAGCTTAAGTACTATTCTGGAAGCGGCAAATATGAGAAAGTGTTCCGGATTACGGAAGGACAGTGGAAGAAATTTTCCGTCCAGGACAGGATTCTGCTGCAGCTTGAACATGTTGGGGAAACAGCGGAAATCTATGTGAATGGCCGACTGGCAGATACCCTGATTAAACGTCCTTATCAGGCGGATATTACCGGATTGTTGCAGGTGGGAGAGAACAAAATTGAAATTGTCGCTGTAAACCTGTTAATTAACAGAATGATAGATCCGGGATATCCGGAAAAAGAGCTGGAAAAGATGATCCCCCAGTGGCCATATGCGACCGGCGGGCTGGATCAGTGCAGAAAAGAAAGGCTTTTTAACTGGCGGGAGAGAGACATGATCACGGAACCGCTTCCATCCGGGCTTTGGGGGAAGATTCAGATCTTGGGCCTGAGACAGAAGCATAAAGTATACCCGCAGGGCACCCCGTAATACATGCCCTGCGGGCGGGTCTGCAGCAAAGCTGCAGAATAAGGTATACCCAAAGGGCACCCCGTAATTCATGCCCTGCGGGCGGATCCGCAGAAAACTGCGGAACAATGTATAGAATACACTGCAGGGGAGCTGTGAAAAGCGCAAGATGCAGGATGTTGCTGCATGGAGGTTTTAAACACTTTCCGGGGCAGATGTGAAAAGGAGTGGTTGGTATGGCAGAGCAGAATACAATGTGGGCGCTGGTGAAGGAAAAACCGGAACCGGGGCTTTGGATGAGACGCGTGGAGATTCCGCAGGTCGGTAAGAACGAGGTAAAGATCAAGATCCTGAAAACTTCCATCTGCGGAACGGATGTACATATATACAACTGGAACAAATGGGCGCAGGAGACAATCCCGATCGGCCTGACGGCAGGCCATGAGTATGTCGGAGAGATCGTTGAAACCGGTGAAAATGTAGAGGGGTTCTATGTCGGAGAAAAGGTATCCGGAGAGGGCCACATTGTCTGTGGCAAATGCAGGAACTGTCTGGCAGGCCTTCCCCATCTCTGCAGGAACACGCAGGGAGTTGGAGTAAACCGGAATGGGGCGTTTGCGGAGTATCTTGTAATCCCTGCTACGAATGTGTGGAAGTGTTCTCCTCAGATCAAAGAAGAATTGTATTCCTGCTTTGATCCGCTGGGAAATGCGGTGCATACGGCGCTGTCCTTTAACGAAATCGGCGAAGATGTCCTGATAACAGGGGCGGGCCCCATCGGAATTATGGCGGCTGCGATCAGTAAGCATGTGGGGGCCAGGTATGTAGTGATTACGGATGTGAATGAATACCGTCTTGCGCTTGCCAGGGAAATGGGGGCCAGCCGCGCCGTCAATATCGCAAAAGAGAATCTGAAAGACGTGATGTATGAGCTGGGGATGAAGGAAGGATTCGATGTGGGGCTGGAAATGTCCGGAAATGAAGCCGGCTTTAATGATATGGTCAATAATATGAAAAATGGCGGAAAAATTGCGCTGCTTGGACTTCAGAAATCCAATGCCCGGATCGACTGGAGCAAGGTGATCTTTAACGGTCTGACCATCAAGGGGATTTACGGAAGAGAAATGTGGGAGACATGGTACAAGATGGATACTATGCTTCAGAGCGGGCTGGACATTGAACGAATTATTACTCATAGGTTCGATATTAAGGACTACGAAGAGGGATTTGCCGTTATGAACAGCGGAAATTCCGGCAAAGTAGTATTGGACTGGACATCTTTGTATTAGTGCACACTTTATTGCAGCTTGCTGCAAATCCTTTCAAAGGGCAAAAATTACGGGCTGTCCTTTGGACATGATTGAAAATTCATTTGCCCTGCCGGTTGTCCGGTTAAGCGGGAATGCTCATATAATAACAGTTTATTCTTGCATGAACTGTTACGATTATACACGTTTTAGCGGTATAGAATATATTGATTTTGGGAGGAAGACTGAAATGAAAAAAGAGGACGCTCTTGCATACTATAAAAAAGAAGTGGATGATATAAAAGAAGCCGGCCTGTTCAAGGGTGAAAAGCTGATCACATCACCGCAGGGGGCTAAAGTAAAACTGGAGGACGGCCGGGAGCTGCTGAATATGTGTGCCAATAATTACCTTGGACTTGCCAATGACTCCAGGGTCATGGCAGCTGCTGCAAAATCCTATGAGGAAAGGGGATATGGGCTTTCTTCTGTAAGATTTATCTGCGGGACGCAGGATGTGCATAAAGAGCTGGAGGCTGCCATCAGCCGCTTTTTCGGTACGGAGGATACAATTTTGTATTCATCTTGTTTTGATGCTAACGGCGGGCTGTTTGAGACCATTCTGACATCGGATGACGCAGTGATCAGTGATGAGCTGAACCACGCCAGTATCATCGACGGCGTGCGTCTGTGCAAGGCAAAACGATTCCGGTATAAGAACAACGATATGGAAGACCTGCGGGAACAGCTGAAAGCAGCGGATGAAGCGGGTGCAAGAATCAAACTGATTGCTACGGACGGCGTTTTTTCCATGGACGGTATCATTGCGGATCTGAAGGGGATCTGCGATCTGGCGGACGAATATCAGGCGCTCGTAATGGTGGATGACAGCCATTCGGCCGGTTTTGTGGGCAGGACAGGGCGCGGAACAGCGGAACACTGTGGAACAGAAGGCAGAGTGGATGTGATCACAGGTACCCTGGGAAAGGCTCTGGGCGGAGCATCCGGCGGGTATACCACCGGCAGAAAAGAGATCATAGATCTGCTGCGCCAGCGCAGCCGCCCTTACCTTTTTTCAAATACACTTGCACCGGCTATTGCCAAAGCCAGCCTGGAAGTATTTCGGATACTGGAGAGCGATACTTCTCTGAGGGATCACCTGGAAGAGATCACGGCTTATTACAGAAAAGAGATGACAGAGGCAGGATTCGATATTATTGAGAGTACACATCCGATTGTGCCGGTAATGCTTTATGATGAGAAGCTGGCGGGGGAAATGGCGGCTAAGATGATGGAGAAAGGGATTTATGTCGTGGCTTTTTCTTATCCGGTGGTGCCTAAGGGGAAGGCGCGGATCAGAACACAGGTTAGTGCGGGACATACGAAAGAGGATATTGATTATATCGTGAAGTGCTTTAAGGAGGTCAGGGATGAGGTCTAAGGGGGACGCTGAGTGAAAGGCGAGTCTGGTTCCCTCCGGGGAAGTGTATGCCATGTCAATGTCCTTTCCGTTCACGAAGAATCCGTAAGCGAAAAAACAGGGAATATGGAGGGTGTTTGCCGCAGTTGGCCCGAATGCTGATGCATTCGCGCCGCCGGCGGCATCCGGGCGGGAGGGCGGCGTCACGGGAAAGGCGTATTTGGGTGGGCTATTTGGAGCCTTTTGGATTGAGATATTTCTGTTAAAGAACATGGAGTGGTACTGAATTTTTAAGATTAACCGGGAAGCAAGGTGGATGTGGAAATTAATGGATGCTGGTTTTGTGGGATGTGCATAAATTGGGGGCGGTAAAATAGGTAGTTTTTACTATTGTTTTTTTGGCTTTGATTTGTTATAGTACTTTTTGTAAGAAAATTGATTATATGGAATGTTATGATTCAGTTCAGCATGATCCGTTAAGATGTTTATTTCATAGTTTATATGGAATCGTCGTACGGGTCTTTTTTATTTTACTTTGGGGGAAAGCAGATGAAGATTTCCAGAGTTTTGAATAACAGTTGTGTGATTGTGTTAGATGATAATGAGAAAGAGCTGGTTCTTTTGGGGAATGGGATTGGGTATGCTAAGCGGCCGAAGGATACGGTGGATAAGACCAAGGTTGAGAAGGTTTTTGTTCTGCAGGAGGGGCAGCATGTGGAAAGGTTTGCGGAGCTGCTGGAACGGGTGCCGGATGGGATCGTAGATCTTGCGGAGGAATTGATTGAGATGGCACATGACTGGCTGGGGACGGAACTGGATGAGTCTATTCATATTTCGCTGCCCGATCATATTGCGGGGGCGGTGGATAATTATAAGAATGATGTGGTATTACACAATACATTGCTTTTGGAAATAAAAAAGTTTTATGAGAAAGAATATCGTATCGGAGAGGCGGGGCTGAATTTGATTGAGGAACGCCTGGGAATCCGAATGGCCGAGGATGAGGCGGGGTTTATTGCAATGCATTTTGTGAATGCCCAGTCTAATTCGGAAAATGACCAGACCAGGGCAGTGATTACGCTGGTGGATGAGATGGACCGGATTATTTCGCAGTATTTTGGTAAGAAGATGGCGGCTTTGGATAAGAATTCTCTGATTTATTGCAGATATATGACTCATTTGAAATTCTTTGCGCAAAGGGTGCTTACCAAGACTTATTTTGAAGAGAATGATGTGAAGCCGCTGAACCTTACGCTGAGGAAATATAAAGAAGAGTACGCATGCAGCAAGAAGGTGTGCGGGTTTATTGAGAAGAAATATAATTACGAAGTAAATGAGGACGAGGTGCTGTATCTGACTGTGCACCTGGTACAGATAATGAACAGGAAGCAGCAGGTGTAGAATGCTGCGTGTTACTATTCACGGGGCCGTGCACCAAGCTGCACGGCATTCGAGACAATAAAGTGGTGGGGGCGGCAGATGACATGAGGGGCCGCTGGAAGTATAAGTAGATAGTGAAACAGGAATGTTATGATTTAGTTCAGCATGATCCGGATAACCAAGGGGGGCGATTTAAACTGCCGCTAGGTTTTCTGGGTCATTTTTATATATAATAGAAACGTGCTTAGCATTTTCCTATTATATAAAACCCTCTGGGGGATGCACACGCCTCGATAAGGTATATAGCAGCAAGGCAGTATCGCGGCGGCGCCAAAATGTGCAAGCCCCTTATGAGTGAGGGGATGGGGAGTTGAAACGGGCTTGGCCACATTGTTATCATCAGGTCATTTTATATGACCTGCAGCTGATGCTTCCGGGCATCTGTAAACTTGGGAAATACCGCTGTTACGGTGTTTTAAGGTCTCCTGCAGGGACGGATAGATTTCACTTCGGACATGTGATGTTCTAAGGAAACACAAGAGATAAGTTTAAACAATTTATCAGGAAGAAAGAGAGGAAGAGAATTATGGCAAAGGATTACAGCAGGCTGGCGGAACAGATTGTTCAATGCGTCGGCGGAAAAGAAAATATTAAGTCATTGATCCACTGCATGACAAGGTTGCGGTTTCAGCTGCAGGATACGGAGAAAGTGGATACAGAGAAACTGCAGCAGACGGAGGGAGTCATTAAGTTAATGATCTCTGGTGAGCAGTATCAGGTCGTGATCGGCACGCATGTGGATGAAGTGATGGCGGCCATTGAGAAAGTGACCGGTGTTTCCTATGGCGGAAAAATTGATGCGGTGGAGCCGGAAGATGTTAAGAAGGGCTGGAAGGAGAGGCTGTCACCGAAGAATATTGTGAATATATTTATAGATACTGTGGCGGGAATCTTCCTTCCGTTGATGGGCGCTATGATGGGCGCGTCGCTGTTGAAGGCAGTGGCTATTATGTGCTCCACATTCGGATGGCTTTCACCCGATAACACAACGTATACGATTTTATATGCAATCGGGGACGGATTTTTCTATTTTATGCCGATTTTCCTGGCATTTACGGCGGCGAAAAAATTCGATGCAGAGCGTTTTGCAGCGGTTGCAATTGCAGCGGCTATGGTATATCCGGATCTGACGGCACTGTATAGCAGCGGCGCAGAGACACAGTTTCTGGGGATTCCGGTCGTACTGATCAGCTACACTTCATCTGTACTGCCGATTATCGTAGCGGTATATGCGCAGAGTAAGCTGGAAAAGGTTTTGAATAAGATTTTCCCCAAAATGATACGTTCCATCTTTGTGCCGGTTTTAACATTGCTGATTATCGTACCTGTTTCCTTGATTGTAATTGGGCCTGTTACGGATGTGATCGGTTCAGGAATCGGGAACGGACTTGGGTGGCTGGTAGAGACGGTTCCGGCAGTGGCTGGTTTTGCGCTTGGCGTTCTATGGCCAATCCTGATAATTTTTGGATTTCACTGGGGGCTTGTACCGGTTGTAATGAATAATATCACCGTGTATGGAGGGGATATGCTTCTCCCTTGTACGGCCGGAACTAATTTTGCAATGGCCGGCGCAGCACTGGGGATCTGGCTCAAGACCAAGAAGACTTCCGTGAAAAGCGCCGCTCTGCCGGCAGCCGTGTCGGCATTGGTTGGTGGTATTACCGAACCGGCTATTTATGGACTGAACCTGAAATATAAACGTCCGTTTTTTATCGCATGCCTGTGTACCGGCGTGGGCGGTATCTTTGTTGGAATGTCGGGAGTCATGTTCCCATCTGTTATGACAACCTGTATCTTAACCCTGCCGGCGTTGATTGGTTTGGGCGGTGTATCGGTTATCATTGCTTCTGCAATCGGATTTTTTGGAAGTGCGGTACTGACCTATTTGTTTGGATTCAATGATTCTATGGTAAAAGAGGAGGAGTAAATAATGAAGAAACCGGCAGTTAACCCGTATCTGCCGTCCTGGGAATTTGTACCGGACGGGGAGCCACATGTATTTGAAGGCAGGCTCTATGTATATGGATCCCATGACCGTTCACATGGAACCACCTATTGTGAGGAGGACTACGTAGGCTGGAGCGCGCCGCTGGATGATCTGGGAGACTGGAAATACGAAGGCGTGATCTATCGGAAAAATCAGGACAAAGAGAACCCGGACGGTAAGAAGCTGATGTTTGCGCCGGATGCCGCGCAGGGGCCTGATGGACGGTATTATCTGTATTACGGGCTTTCGGATGTGGAATACATAGGGGTGGCGGTCAGCAGTTCGCCGGCCGGCCCCTTTGAATATTACGGAAGAGTAGCATATGAAGACGGCAGTGGTCTGGAGGGGCTGGCATTTGACCCGGGGATTCTAGCAGAAGAAGACGGTATCTATCTTTATTATGGTTTTTCACATAAAGCAGATGATAAAACTAAGAGACAGTTTGAGGTCATGAACAAAAAGATTATGCCGGGTGCATACATGGTGAAGCTTGACAGGGACATGAAAACAGCGGTTTCAAAGCCGGTTCTGATTGCCAATGGCTATTCTTCTGCGAAAGGAACCAGTTTCGAAGAGCATCCGTTTTTTGAGGCTTCCAGTATCCGGCGTATTGGCGGGAAATACTATTTTGTTTACTCCAGCCTGCAAGGACATGAGTTGTGTTACGCAGTATCCGATTCCCCGGAGGGGCCGTTTGTCTACGGCGGAGTAATTGTATCGAACGGTGATATCGGCCTGGGAGAGGGGCAGAGGGCCTATGATGCAAATAATCACGGCGGAATCGTGGAAGTTATGGGGCAGTACTACATTTTTTATCACCGCCATACCCACGGAACACATTTCAGCCGTCAGGGGTGTGCGGAAAAAATACGGATCATGGAAGATGGCAGTATCCCGCAAACGGAGATCACGAGCTGCGGGCTGAATCGCGGCCCGCTGTCTGCAAAAGCACAATATCCGGCATACATTATCTGCAATCTGCACGGTCCCAAACCTGCCTGCCACATACCGTCTAAACCTCCTTATGACGAGACAGTTCCTTATCTGTGGGAAACAAAAGCGAAGGACAGGGAGCAGCGGATATTATATCTGAAGAATCTTCAGAAAAATGCGGCCTGTGGGGTAAAATACCTGGAATTTTCAGGCGTATCAGAGATCAAGGTCACAATCAAAGGCGCATCCGGTCGGATTCATGTCTGCCTGGATGATGAAAAGAACAGCCCGTCAGCCGTGATACATGTGGGAAACACTTCCGAAGAATGGCAGTCCTGCACTGCGCCCGCAGTTATTTCCGACGGCATTCATGCAGTCTATTTCTGGTTTGAACCAGACGCAGGCTCCATGGACATGCTGGATTTCAGGTTCTCATAATATGAAGAATATTTCTGAAATAAGAAAAATTGACGGTATATGGACGCTGCTTGTGGATGGGAAACCATTTACCATGTTATGTGGGGAAGTGCATAACTCGTCGGCGTCCGATGCCGGATATATGGAAGAGCAGGTATGGCCTTTTCTGAAAGGGCTTCATATAAACAGCCTTCTGGTTCCGGTTTACTGGGAAATGATAGAGGCTAAGGAGGGGGATTTTGATTTTAATGTATTAGATGCTATTATTGAACAGGCAGAAAGGGAAGGCGTCAAACTTGGAATACTTTGGTTAGGCCTGTGGAAAAACGGAATCTCCAGCTATGCCCCGGAGTGGGTGAAGAAGGATCCGGGACGCTTCTTTCGGTCAGAAGACAGATATAACCGGCCCATGGATGTCATTTCCGCGTTCTGCAAGGCGGCTGTAGAAGCGGACGCAAAGGCATTTGGCAGATTGATGGAACACATTGGTGAGAAAAATAAAGAGACGCAGAACGTCATTTTGGTACAGGTAGAAAACGAAGTGGGGCTGCTGGGCAGCGACAGAGACTATTCCCCGGAAGCAAATGCGCTATTTGCGAAAGAAATTCCCGGGGAGGTTTCGGGGATGTATGAGAGAAGCGGTTCCTGGGAGCAGGCGTTTGGAGAAGAGGCTGCCGAAGTTTTCATGGAATATGCCTACGCCCGTGCCGTAGGGTGGATTGCCAAAGCCGGAAAAGAGGCGTACCCGCTTCCGATGTGCGTGAATGCATGGATTGAAAAATTTCCATGGCGTCCGGGCGGATATCCAAGCGGCGGCCCAATCGCCCGCTTCCTTCCGCTCTGGAAAAGATTTGCACCTGATATAGATGCAGTATGCCCGGATGTGTATACCTCAGATTTCAAAGGGATCTGCAGGGAATATAAGACGGCGGGGAATCCGCTTCTGATTCCGGAGCACAGACGCGATATCAGGAATATCAGCCATTTGTTTTATGCAGCAGGTGCGTGCCAGGCTCTGTGCTTTTCACCCTTTGGCATCGAGGATTTTCTGATGCCGCCGGAGACACGGACAGGGATCGGCAATCCGGAGGTTATGAAAATCCTAAATATCGATAAGAGCGCATGGGAGTGCGAAAAGACAGGTGTTTTTCTGGGCTTGGCATATCAACTGCTGGCTTCCTCCATGGATGTGATATACCGATATCAGAAAATGGGGAAAGTGCATGGATTTCTGCGGGAAAATGAACATGATAAGGGAACGGTCATACACCTTTCATCCTGCGATGTGCAGATCGGCTATATAGACCAGAAGCCGGATACGCCGAAGTCGGCAGGGCTGATTATAGAAAGCGGGGACAGGGAGTTCTATGCCGCAGGCGTGAATTTTAGATATTCACTGCTTCCGCCTAAAAACGAGATGAGAGAGGCAGGCATATTGGAATACAGCGAAGGGCAGTTTAGAGATGGTGAGTTCCGAAGAGGCCGCATACTGAACGGAGACGAGAGGTACTGCATGCTGATGTTGGAAAAACCGGAGCTGCAGCGAGTGAAATGGTATTTTTATCAGGAGGATATAGAAAGATGAAACAGATATTTCCGGAAACATTTTTGTGGGGAGGTGCGGTGGCGGCCAATCAATGTGAAGGCGCTTATCTGGAGGACGGAAAAGGACTTTCCATACAGGACGTGACTCCGAGAGGGATTATGGGGGCGCCCACTGAAACACCTACCAAAGATAATATGAAACTGACGGGCATTGATTTTTATCACCGCTATAAGGAAGACATCAGGCTGTTTGCAGAGATGGGGTTTAAAGTGTTCCGGACTTCCATAGCATGGTCCAGGATTTACCCGCATGGGGACGACAGAGAGCCGAATGAGAAGGGACTTCAGTTTTACGATGATTTATTTGATGAATGCCATAAATATGGAATAGAGCCTTTGGTGACAATTTCTCACTACGAAACGCCCCTGCATCTCGCTAAAGAGTACAATGGATGGACCAATAGGAAACTGATTGGTTTCTATGAAAATTATGTGAGGACTATTTTTAAGCGCTATAGAGGGAAAGTGAAGTATTGGCTGACGTTTAATGAGATCAATTCCGTCCTTCATGCCCCTTTTATGAGCGGAGCAATCATGACGCCGAAGGAGTCTCTCTCCCAGCAGGATCTGTACCAGGCAATCCATCATGAACTGGTAGCAAGTGCACGGGCGGTCAGCCTCGCACATGAGATGATGCCGGGGGCCATGGTGGGCTGCATGATTCTGGGAAACCCCACATATCCGCTGACGCCGGATCCGTCCGATGTTATTAAGGCGATGAAGCGCGATCAGGAGAATTATTATTTTGCTGATGTACAGGTAAGGGGATATTACCCCCGGTATATGGACAGCTTTTTTGCGGAAAATAACGTGAAGATACAGATGCTTCCCGGAGACGAGGAAATTCTGAAAAATACGGTGGACTTCATATCTTTTAGTTATTACGGAAGCACATGTGAATCTGCAGACCCAAAAGCCAAAACGGGGGAAGGCAATATCATGGGAGGCGTGACCAATCCCTGCCTGCCGGTCAGCGAGTGGGGATGGCCTATCGATGCGCAGGGGCTGCGCTACTATCTGAATCAGTTGTATGACCGATACCAGAAGCCTTTGTTTATTGTAGAAAATGGCCTTGGAGCCGTGGATGAGCTCAAGGCAGATGAGGGCGGTGTACTGACTGTGGAGGATGATTACCGAATCCAGTATCTGGACGCCCATATCCGGGAAATGGCGAAAGCCATAGAAGACGGCGTAGATTTGCTGGGATACACTACCTGGGGCTGCATCGATCTGGTCAGTGCAAGTACGGCACAGCTGAAGAAGAGATATGGATTTATCTACGTGGACAGAAATGACGACGGCAGCGGTACGCTGAACAGATATAAGAAAAAATCATTTTACTGGTACAAAAACGTAATTGAAACAAACGGGCAGTGTCTGGAAGATGAAAAGAAAGGAGTGTAGGGCTATGTTATCATTTTTAAAGAAAAAGAACCAGGAGGAAACCGTAAAAGAGCTGAAAGCATGTATATCCGGCAGAGTCATTCCGATCACAGAAGTAAAAGACCAGGTATTTTCATCCAGGGCGCTTGGGGACGGCATTGCGATAGAACCAGAGGGCAATATCATAACAGCCCCTGGTGACGGCGTCATATCGGTTATCATGGAAGATACCCGCCACGCAGTGGGAATGACACTCAATAACGGGGCCGAGATTTTGATTCATGAGGGGCTTGATACCGTAGAAATGAATGGAGAGGGATTCGAACTATTCGTGAAAGCGGGTGATAAGGTAAAGGCCGGGGACAGACTGCTGAAGTTTGATGCTGACCTCATATTGGAGAGAGGGTTTGAGAGGACTTGCGTTCTTGTATTGACAAACACGGATGAGTTTCCAGACGTTACCTTTCATACGGGGATGTCTGGGGAGCAGAATCAGACGGTAGTGGTTAGCTTTTTAGGGACGGGTGGGGGTGCGTCCAAACGGTAGTAGTGGTCGTCTGCTAGGGGACGCTTTGTAAGCTGGGAAGCATATTGAATCGTATGGCGGGAGCGTATAGCAGCGGTTTGTAGAAAGGGCAGGGCGTGATTGGCTTATTTTAAATGGCGAATGGTATATGTTATCATTTAGAGGCGCATTCTATAAAAATTCCTACTTGTCCTTTTTTAAAAAATAGTTATACTTATAAGTATAAACATATAGGAAAGTTGGGATGTTGCTTTATGGCAAGCAAATACGTAAAAGTCTACAGTGCATTAAAAAAGCAGATTGAGCTTGGTGAATATGGCGTAGGCCAGCTGATTCCCCCGGAAGGGGAGCTGATGCAGGAATACATGGTATCCAGGGACACGGTGCGCAAAGCGCTGGGGATGCTGGAAAACCAGGGGTATATCCAGAAGTCCAGAGGAAAGGCAGCGGTTGTTGTTGAGAAAAAGGACTACAAGTTCCCGTTCGCGGAGATTGCCAGCTTTAAGGAACTGAATGAAAATCTGGGACGGCGGACGGAGACGGAGGTGGAGAACCTGGAGATTCTGACGGATAAGAAGCAGATCATGGCAGTTTTTGGAGATGACAGGGAAAAAGAAATCTATGAGCTGCTGCGCATCCGGAAGATCGAAGGCGAGCGGGTGATTATCGACCATGATTATTTCAAAAGAAGCGTGGTGACGAACCTTCCTCTCAGGGCCTGCAGGGATTCTGTCTATGCATACCTGGAAAAAGAACTGGGAATTCGGATTGGCTATGCCTCCAAAGAAATATCCGTAGAGACAGCAAATGATGAGGATAAAAAGTATCTGGATCTGGGAGAATATAACCTGGTGGTGGTAGTGAAAAGCTATACGTACATGCGGGATCATTGTTTGTTCCAGTTTACGGAATCGAGACACAGACCGGACCACTTCCGCTTTGTAGGATTTGCACAAAGAAAAGAATAGAAATTTATGAATGGTGCCGAAAATGAGTGCGGCACCATTTTTATTTCCTAAAATGCTTGACTAACAAATACGTATATGATAGCTTAAAATTAACATATACGTATAAGTTGATAAAGGAGATTCACTTCAAAATTAGGAGGAATAGGGAGAATGGCTGAGTTTTCAAAAGACGCTGAAAAGCTGTTAGAATTGATCGGAGGGAAAGAGAATGTGGTCTCTTTCACCCACTGTGCCACCAGAATGCGCTTTGTTCTCGCAGATGAGAAAAAGGCAGATGTAAAAAAGATCGAGGAATTGCCTTCTGTAAAGGGAAGCTTTACACAGGGAGGCCAGTTCCAGGTAATTATCGGTAACAAAGTATCCGTTTTCTTTGATGAGTTTTCCAGGATCAGCAGAATGGACGGCGTGGATAAACAGGAAGTAAAAGCGGCGGCCAAAGGCAAGATGAACCTTCTGCAGAGGGGCGTTGCGAACCTTGCGGAGATATTTGCGCCGATCATTCCGGCCATCATTGTCGGCGGTCTGATCCTGGGATTTCGAAATATCATCGGTGATATCAAGCTTCTGGAGGACGGGACAAAATCCATTACCGAAGTGTACCAGATGTGGGCGGGAATCTACAATTTCCTGTGGCTGATCGGCGAGGCCATATTCGTATTCCTGCCGGTGGGTATCACATGGTCCGTATGTAAGAAGATGAATGTGGACCAGATGCTGGGGATCGTGCTTGGTATCACACTCGTCTCCCCGCAGCTGATGTCGGCAAGCGATTACATCGCTGCTGTGGAAGCAGGCGAAGCGGTGAAAACATGGGACTTCGGCGCATTCCATATCAACATGGTAGGATATCAGTCCCAGGTCATACCGGCCATCTTAGTCGGCCTGGTTTTCGCGGTGTTCTACCGGTTCCTGAAAAAACGTGTGCCGGAAATGATTTCTATGATTGTCGTGCCATTCTGTTCCCTTGTACCGGCGGTGCTTTTGGCACATACCGTAATCGGCCCATTCGGAAGGATGATTGGCGACGGCCTTGCAAGCATTATCATGGCAGGATTCAGCTCCTCATTCAGCTGGCTCTTCAGCGGAATTTACGGACTCCTGTATCCATTGCTGGTGATCACCGGGCTGCACCACTCTATGCTGCCGATTGATCTTCAGACTGTTGCAGCCATGGGCGGAATCTATACATTCCCGGTTGTAGCTTTAAGCAACATTGCACAGGCCTCCGCAGTAATGGCTTTTGTATTTCTTCATAAAAAAGACGCAAGGGTCAAAGAAGTGGGGATCCCCTCATTTGTATCAGGGTTCCTGGGAGTTACGGAACCGGCAATGTTCGGTGTAAATCTGAAATATTTATATCCCTTTATCGGAGCTATGCTGGCAAGCGGCGTCATGGGGATTATATCCCGGGTATTTGGGGTGATTGCAAACAGCGTCGGAGTCGGGGGTATCCCTGCATTTTTATCAATGCGCGGAGATAAGATGCTGATCTATATCGTATGTATTGTGATTGACATTGTTCTGGCATTTCTTTTTACCGTTCTTCTGTCTAAGACCAAACTGAAAGATTACGGAAATAAATAGGAAGTACATCAATGGACAGAAAAGAACATGAATTAAAAGGAAGATTATGAATCGATAATCATTATGATCAGGAGACTATGAGAAGGAGAAGATATATGAATTTAGGAAATAAAGTCGTTTATCAGATTTATCCAAAGTCATTCCAGGATTCCAATGGGGATGGCCTTGGAGATCTGGCAGGGATCATCAGCCGGCTGGATTACCTGGCAGAGCTGGGAGCAGACTACCTTTGGATTACGCCCTTTTTTGTATCCCCCCAGTATGATAACGGGTACGACATAGCGGATTACCGCAGGATTGATCCCCGTTACGGCACGATGAAAGAATTTGAAACCCTGGTAGCCGAGGCGGGAAAGAGGAATATGTATCTGATGATGGACATGGTGTTCAACCACTGCTCCACCCGCCACGAATGGTTCCAAAAAGCGCTGGAAGGAGATCCATATTACCGTGATTTCTTCATCATCAGAAAAGGGAAAAACGGACTGCCCCCGACAAACTGGGTGTCCAAGTTCGGGGGGAACGCATGGAGCTATCTGCCCGCGACAGACGAGTATTACCTGCATCTCTTCCATGTGACACAGGCGGATTTAAACTGGGAAAACCCAAATGTGCGAAAGGAATGTTATGATATCATACGCTTTTGGATGGATAAAGGGGTAAAAGGTTTCCGTTTTGACGTGATCAACCTGATTTCCAAACCAGAGGTATACGAGGACGACCTGATTGGGGATGGGCATACATTTTACACGGACGGCGCAAAGATCCATGATTATCTTCATGAGCTGAACCGGGAGACATTCGGCAGATGCGGCGACATCGTTACGGTTGGGGAGATGTCGTCTACAACCCTGGAAAACAGCATCCGTTATTCCAACCCGGAATCAGAGGAGTTGTCCATGATTTTCAGTTTCCACCATCTGAAAGTGGATTACCCGTCCGGAAATAAATGGGCAGTGGAGCCTTTTAGATTCCACGATCTGAAGAAAAATCTTTTTACCTGGCAGAGGGAGATGGAAAAAGGCGGAGGATGGAATGCGCTGTTCTGGTGCAATCACGATCAGCCCAGAATCGTATCCCGTATTGGGGATGACAAAGAATACCGCCTGGAATCTGCAAAAATGCTTGCCACAACCATACACGGACTGCGGGGGACACCCTATATCTACCAGGGAGAAGAGATCGGGATGACCAATGCTGGATATACAGAGATCGGCCAGTATCGGGATATAGAATCGCTGAATTACTTCAACATCCTGAAGCAGGAGGGCAAGAACGAACAGGAGATCTACGAGATTCTGGGCAAAAAATCCAGAGACAACTCCCGCACCCCGATGCAGTGGGATGACACAGAACATGCAGGGTTTACCGATGGAACCCCGTGGATATCCGTAATCCAGAATTATAAAGAGATCAATACACTGGACCGGAACCAGGAAGATTCTATCTTCCAATATTATAAAAAACTCATTGAACTTAGAAAAACCTATCCGGTCATAGCGGACGGAACCTTTGAAGCACTTCTTGAAGACCATCCACAGATCCTGGCCTATAAGCGGGCCAATGCACATAGCGAACTTTATGTGTTCTGCAACTACTATCCCCGGAATGTAGAAATACCGATGGAAATACCGGGGGACTGCAGAAGCATCCTATCAAACTATCCCCAGAGCAATCTTTCCGTGCTCCGGCCTTATGAAGCAGTTATGCTGTATCGGGAGAAAGGGAACGAGGAATAGGAAGCGGCCCTGGCTTCCGGCACCGGTCTCAACCATTGGTAGAATTTACGCAGAATCTCAATGAATGGGTGATTGCCTTTGAATTTACTGCCTTGTATAATGAAAGAAAAGGTGGTGAATGTAATGTCATATCTGGCACAAAATCTGGTATGGTTCAGAAAGAAGAACGGATTGACACAGGATGATCTGGCGACGCGGCTGGGAATCTCTTATCAGGCAGTATCCAAGTGGGAAAACAATCAATCTCTTCCCGATGTGGAACAGCTTGTTCGGATTTCAGATATCTTCCATATCAGCATGGACGCGTTGATGGGCCATACGCCGTCCCGCGAAAAATTGACCCAATATGAGGCGAAGTATCTGCAGGAAGATTATTATTGGGGCCTGGAGCCCTCCCCATTGTGTTATGAGGTCATGCGGCTAAAGCCTCCCACGCAGCCGTGGCGGGTCTTGGATATTGGCTGCGGAGAGGGCAAGGATGCGGTTTTCTTTGCAAGAAATGGATACGACGTGTCTGCATTTGATCTTGCAGACCAGGGCCTTGAAAAGGCGAAGAAGCTGGCGGCTGTATACGGTGTGGAAGTGAATTTCTTTCAGGCTGATGTGCTGGATTTCAGAGCCAATTCCGAATTTGATATCGTTTTTTCCTCAGGTGTTTTGCACTATCTGACGGAGGATATCCGAGAGGCAGCCATCCGGTCCTACAAGGAGCATACTGCGAATGGAGGCATCCATGCGCTGAATGTATTTGTAAGCAAGCCGTTTCTCTCACTTCCGCCGGACGAGGAGTCCCCCGAGACATTATGGCGCTCCGGGGAATTGGCAATGTTATACCACGACTGGCATTTGCGCAGCTTTTCGGAAGAGATTTTTGACTGCAGCAGCAGTGGGATACCGCATAAACACTGTATGGATGTGATGATCGCGGAAAACGGCTTTTTGGCCGGCTGCTGATACGGCCGCTTGGCTTCCTAACTCCGCTTATACTTAGTGGGCGGCTCCCCATAATGTTTTTTAAATAATTTGCTGAAGTGGTAAGCATCGTCATACCCTACCATTTCCGCCACATTCTGGATACTGAGTCCGGGAGCTGCTTCGAGAAGCTCCCGGGCTTTTTCCATCCTTAGCTCAATCAGATAATTGATCGGCGTGTCGCCGGTCTCGCTTTTGAATATTTTAGAAAGATAAAACGTACTCAGATACATATTGCGGGCAATCCGGTCCAGGGAAATCTTTTCCTGATAATGCTCATTGAAATAGCGGATCATCTGATTGACGACGTATTTTTTATTCGGTGATTCAAAAATACATCCTTTCGTATTCCTGATCCCCTCAGCCGCTTCCTTCTGCTCCCGGAGAAGCAGAAGAATCAGCTGGATGAGGTAGGCTTTCAGCATAAAATAGCGCCCCGGGCGGTAAGCCTGGAACTCCTTCCCCATGGATGCACAAATGCGGAATACCTCCTGCCGGATGACTTCCTTCATGGGAAGAATCACATTCCCCCCAGGGAGCGGAAATGTGTTGGGAGGCAGATCACGCAGATGAAGATCCGAGAATGCAATATAATACTCAACTGCACTGTCGCCGGGGCAGGTGTAAAGGCTCTTGTGGTAGACTCCCGGATTCAGGATGATTAGGTCGCCCTGCTTTACGGGATATTCCTTACCGTCTATGTAAAAAGTACAATGTCCTTTCTTCACAATGGACAATTCGATGTGTTCATGACAGTGGTAATTGTTTTCAGACTCCGTGCGCTTAAGTTCACAAAAAAACAAAAACGTGGGGTTCAAATCATCGTAGGTCAGATCATATTCCGGTCTGCACATATTGAGGCCTCCTAAAAAGTATTTAGATGCATTATACTCCATGATCCGGCAGATGAAAAGAGAAAATCGGGATTTAGTGGCGAGCTTTAGTCCCGGGGCGGATGGAGGGGGACGCTTAACGTGAGCCGGGAGATGCTGCGGAAAGTGTCTGCCCTGTTGGAAATACAGCCCGCTGCGCCAAGCAGCAGTAAGAGGAAATCCGCAGAACCAGCCGGAACCGAACACATTCACCGCTTAATCTGATGATTAAGCGCCTCAGGTGTTCTAAAAAGCTGCTTCGGGAGCAGCTTTTTTCCGGCTGGTTCTGCGGATTTCCTCTAACTGCTGCCAGGCTCGCTAACATGCATTTCCAACAGGGCAGGCACTTTCCGCAGCATCTCCCGGCTCACGGTAAGCTGGTTCATCCGGCCGGTAGGTTTAGGACCCGTTACTAAGATGGGGCCTCAAACGGGGGCAGCGGATGTGGATTGGCTATGCGTATCTTTTCATCTTCAAGATGTGTATTGAATTATTTTGATACTGAAACCGTATCCCATTGCTTATGTACACCTACTGAGGACATAAAAGTACCGCCAATTCAATACCATACGCTGCCCCCGCTTGAGGCCTCTCCTTAGAAACGAGCTTTTTCCTGCCGGTTGGATGCGCCAGCTCCATGAAGGGATAGCTGAAAGCCTCCCGGAGAACATCCATGTCCTCCGGGAGGTTTTCGGCTATCCCTTTATGGAGCGCCCCCATCCGCGCCGAAACTAAAGCTCGTCGCTAAATCCCGATTTTTTTGGTATTGTTTTGGCGGCATCCCCGTCACCCGTTTGAAGACTGTGATAAAGTAGTTATAATCATGAAACCCACAAGCAAAGGCGATTTCACTTATCGGCATTTTGGGCTTCTCAACAAGAAGCTCCTTTGCTTTTTCAATACGCAGGGACCGGATATGATCTACAATCCCAATCCCATAATTTTGTTTTGCAATCTCATAAAGCGTTGTTTTCCCAATTTGAAAATGTTCACAGAGCATCTGCGTATTCAGATCCTCGGTATAGTGGTTCGCGATATACTCATCGATCTGTACGGGCAGGTCTTTTTGGCGTATGACGGCCATCCGTTCCAGACAGAGGTATGAGGCAACCGCCTGTAAGATATGGGAGGCGGATATGATAAAGTCCTCTGATATGATGGGAAGCTTATTACATGCGGCTTTTAACGCAGAAAAGTCGAGATGATATGACCCGCATAGTTTCTGGATGTTTTTCCAGCCTTCTTCATGTGCTGTATAAGAGAATACGTGCCCGAAGAAGAGGTAGCCGATCAGGATGTTTCCTAAATACAGGGGCATGATGCTTTCTGTTAAACCGGCATGGCACCGGTAGGTATATGCAGAGCGCCTTCCGACGGCAGTTTTACAGGCATTGCGGTCGCATTCCCTGCAATTTGCGGCGGCCCTGGCATCGGTTCGGATAATCCGGCAGAAGGGGGCTATCTGTTCCGGATAAGCGGTTAGTTCACGAAAGGTCTCATCAAATACTGTGATGCGGATATGGGTAAGCGTGTAAAAGTCCTGCAGCAGAGAATTCAATTTTTGCAGATTAAAGGTGGAAATCATGATAAACCTCCTGTTGAAATTCGGGTGACTATGATCGTACTATAAGACTGCAATTATACTTATATTTATCTGCATAATACCACGAGAACGAACAAAATCAAAGTAAAAAGAACAAATACCTATATCATCCGGTAGCAGGAGTTTATAAAATAGAGATATAAACAGATAAAAATGACATCCAAATCCAGACTAGTACGGCATAGTGTAATTAACAGTGATAAAGCGCCTTGGGTTTGGAAGAACGTACTTTTTAGAACAAAATCAAAGGAGGATTCACAATATGAAAAAAATGACATTTGCACTGTGTTTCTGCAACAGAGGATTTATGCCGGGCGAGCTGATTTATGAGGCAAGGGAAGACATGATAAAAGCGGTCACGGATGCGGGATATGATTATATTGCTATGGATGCAGAGCTGACCCGGTATGGCGGGGTTGAGACAAGGGAAGAGGGCCTTTTATACGCAAAATGGCTGAAAGAACATGAAGGAATGTATGATGGCGTGATATTCTCAATGCCCATTTTTGCAGACGAGAACGGAGCCATTACCGCATTGCAGGACGCGGGAGTGCCGATTCTGATGCAGGCATATCCGGATGAGATTGGAAAAATGGATTTCCGGCACAGAAGGGATGCTTATTGCGGTAAGTTTTCCGTAACAGATGTTTTTACACAGTATGGCGTGCCGTTTACGGTGATGAAGCCCCATGTAGTTCATCCGCTGTCGAAAGCATTTGCCCTGAATCTGCAGGATTTTGCGGCGGTCTGCCGGGTAGTAAATGGTATGAAACGGTTTAACCTTGGCTGTATTGGGGCAAGGACCACGGCATTCAAGACGGTGCGGTTCGATGAGATTGCAATGCAGAAATACGGGATCAATGTGGAGTCATTTGACTTATCCGAGGTGTTTTTCAAGGTAAGAAGTATGGCGGACGATGATGAGGCAGTTACTGCCAAAATAGAGCGCCTGAAAAATTACAGTGATTTTTCCCTTGTACCGGAAAGCAATATGCTGACATTGGCAAAGATTGGGGCAGTAATCGACCAGTACATTGCAGAATATCATCTGGATGCACTGGCGCTGCGCTGTTGGAATGAGATGGAGACGGAGATGCGGGTATGTCCGTGCGTATTGCTTAGTGAACTGAATGACAGGGGAATTGCAGCATCCTGTGAAATTGATATGTGTTCGGCGCTGACGATGCGGGCTATGAGCCTGGCGAGCGAACAGCCGGCGACTGTTCTGGACTGGAATAATAATTATGGTGAAGATGAGAATAAGGTGATTCTGTTCCACTGCGGGCCGGTTGCACAGTCTCTGATGACCGGGAAGGGGAAGGTCACCGAGCATAAGATGTTCGCAAAGAATGATCCGGGATCCGGATGGGGATGCAATGAGGGGCGGATCAGGGCGTTTGATACTACGCTTTCCAATTGCCAGACCAGGGATGGGAAAATTATCGTATATGCAAGCGAGGCCAGATTTACAGACGACCCGATAGAAGATGCATTTTTCGGGTGCGGCGGGGTAGCGGAAATTCCTGATCTGCAGAACAAGCTGATTAAGCTGGCCAGAGGCGGATTTAAACATCATACATCCATAGGCGCAGGACATATGAAAGAAGTATTGAAAGAGGCATTTACAACTTATCTTGGTTATGAATGGGCAGAGATTGACTAGTTTATTTTTACAATGTATCCGTAAGGACGGAAGCGGCTGCCGGCGGACAAAAATAGATGCGGGAGGATGAAGATTATGAAAGTGGCGGGGCTGGATATCGGGACAACAGGCTGTAAGCTGACAGTCTTTGATGAAAATGGTACTTATCTGGATGAGGCCTATCAGGACTATTCTGCGAAAAGGAACGATGGGGTGCATGAGATTGATGCGGCTGCAATCATGGAGAGCGTATTCGGGGTGATCCATGCAATAACGCATACACATCCGGACATTGCGGGGATTGGCGTGACCAGTTTTGGGGAGACCTTTGTTATGGCAGACGCAGAAGGAAATCCCCTGCATCCGGCGATGCTGTATACGGATCCGCGCGGGGAAGAGGAGTGCCGCTATTTGACAGAGCAGATGGATGGGAAGACCATTGCTTCTATTACCGGGGTAAAACCGCACGTCATGTACAGTATTTCCAAAATGATGTGGATGAAAAGGCACAGGCCGGAGATATATGAACAGGCGGAGCATATCTTCCTGATGGAGGATTTTGTGGTGTTTGCGCTGACCGGACGGGCTCAGATCGATTATTCTCTGGCGGCCAGGACGATGGCATTTGATATTACGGCGTTGAAATGGAGCCGGGAGATCTTTGCTCTTGCGGGAATCGACATGGAACTGATGTCAAAGCCGGTGCCCACGGGAACCAGCGCCGGTAGAATCCGGCCGGGAATTGCGTTAAAAACAGGCCTTTCCAAAGAGACGCAGATCATATCTGTGAGCCATGACCAGGTGGCTGCTGCTGTGGGTTCCGGGGTGTTTTCATCCGATAAAGCGGTGGATGGCGCCGGTACGGTCGAGTGCATGACACCTGTTTATGACAGTATTCCGGAATTGGAGGTCATGTATGAAGGGAATTACGCGGTTGTACCGTATGTGCTGCCGGGAAAATATGTCTGCTATGCATTCTCTTACACCGGCGGAGCGCTGATTCAGTGGTGTGCAGATACGCTTGCTAAAAAGGAGAAAGAGCTGGCAGAGGCACAGGGGATTTCGGTGAACGAGTTTTTAGAGCAATTGTATGAGGCAGAGCATGAATGCCTGGAAAATGCAGCCGGTAAGGATATGCCCAAGTCTCCTACGGGAATATTGGTTCTGCCGCATTTTGCAGGGGCGGCCACGCCCTATATGGATACCGGGTCAAAGGGGGCAATCGTGGGCGTGACGGCGGCGTCTACAGTCAGTGATATATACCGCGCATGTATGGAGGGCGTTGTTTACGAAATGATGTTGAATATGGAATGCCTGGAAGATGCGGGGCTTCAAATGAAACGGCTGAATGCCACGGGAGGCGGCGCAAAATCAAAAGTCTGGATGCAGATGAAGGCGGATGCTTTGAATGTGGAGATCACTTCGCTAAAAACTGTAAATGCGGGAACTGCGGGGAGCGCTATGCTGACAGGAATTGCGGTGGGATGCTTTCAGGATTTGGAGGATGCAGCGGCGCATATGGTGGAGGAGACCGAAACCTATATTCCAAATCCGGAAATGACGAAGAAGTACAGGGAAGTTTATAAAAGATACCGGCAGCTGTATAAGGCAGTGCGTCCTTTGGTATGAAAGGGAAGCAGCTTAGAATTGTCTGAAGTGCCGTGTGAAAGGAGAATTTTGATGAACCCATATATCGGTCATGATTCCCAAGTGTATGGAATCGAGGAACACCGCCTTGTGGGCGGTAAAGGCGATGGAATGCGCCTTCTGGAAATAAATAATGGAAAAGGGGTGGAACTGACGGTTGTTTTGGACCGCTGTGCAGACATCTCCCGGCTGCGTTACAAAGGGGTTAATCTGTCCTACTTCTCGCCCTGCGGCTATGTGGCTCCGGCGTATTATGATGCGGCAGGGGCAAACTGGCTGAAATCATTTACTGCCGGCTATCTGACTACCTGCGGGCTGCAGGCGGTCGGCTCTCCCTGCACGGATGAGGGGGAAGAGCTGCCCCTGCATGGTTCCATCGCTAATATACCGGCAGAACAGGTATATTGGCTGGAAGAAGAGGGGGATCTGGTGGTTTACGCGACGATCAGGGACGAGGGGATTTTCGCACCGAAACTGCGGATGTCCAGAGAGATCAGAGTCAGCCTTAGGAGTAATGAATTTTCGATTCAGGATACCATCGAGAATACTGGAGATACAAGGCAGCCCTTTGAGATTCTGTATCATATGAATATGGGCTATCCGATGCTTGATGAGGACAGCATACTGGAGATTCCGTCCGCCGAAGTGCTGCCACGGGATGAGCATGCCGCGGAGGATATCGGGAATTGGATGCACATGATGAAGCCGGAGGCAGGCTATGTGGAGCGCTGTTACTACCATAAGTTTCCGGATAGAAACGGGAAAGCCGGTATCTACCAGCCAAAGCTGGGAAAAGGGCTGGAAATCACCTTTGACGCAGAGGAACTGGATGGGTTTGTAGAATGGAAGATGATGGGAGTCCGCGATTATGTGCTGGGGCTGGAGTGCGGCAACTGCTATCCCGATGGGCGCGATGTGATGAGACAGACCGGAATGCTGAAATTTTTAGAACCGGGAGAGAAAAAAGCGTACCAGGTGAAAGTGCATATGTTTGAGCGGGTTTAAAATATAGATGAGCTGCTGCTCACCAGTACATCGTAAAATTAGGCCGGCTTATGTGGTAGTTAATTATTATACGATGTACTAGAAAGGAGAAAGCAAAAATGTTAGTAACGCTGAAGCAGATATTAAATCTATGTGAAGCAAAAAGATGTGCGGCAGGATCTTTTAACACGCCGAATCTGGAGTCGGTTATGGCGGTGATTGGCGCAGCAGAGGAATTGGGCGTGCCAGTGGTGATCCAGCATGCGGAAGTGCATGAGGAGATTATGCCGATTGAGATTATCGGGCCGATCATGCTGGAGCTTGCCGGGAGGGCAAAAGTACCGGTGTGCGTGCATTTGGATCATGGGGAAACTTTAGAATATGTATGTAAGGCTTTGAACATCGGGTTTACCTCTGTGATGTACGATGGTTCGGTTCAGCCATTTGAAGTCAATATGGCTAATACTAAGTTGGTTGTTTCATTTGCTGCACAGACAGGGGCCTCTGTGGAGGCAGAGATCGGCTGCATGGGAAAACGGGAAACCGGAGCAGGGACAACTGGAAACGGGCCGGATCCAGAGAAGATTTATACAGATCCGGAGCAGGCAAAGCTCTTTGTGGAGGAGACGGGGATAGATGCCCTGGCCTGTTCCTTCGGGACGACCCACGGAGTGTATATTACAAAACCAAAGTTAGACTTTAATGTGGTAAAAAATGTGCGCAGGAAAGTAGACATTCCGGTCGTTATGCACGGAGGCTCCGGTGTCAGTCCGGAAGAATTCCGCATGGCGATTGAGAGCGGGGTGCGAAAGGTGAATTACTATACATATATGGCGATGGCTGGAGGGGAGAAGATAGCAAGCCAGTTCCAAACGGGGTGTATTCCTGTCGAAAAAGGCGGGCGGCATTATAAATACTGCTATTCTTTGATAGAGAGCGATAAGGATACGCCGATTATGTACCATGATATTGTGCAGTATGGGACAGAAGCTATGAAAAGGAATTGTAAGGAGGCGATGGAGATATTTGCTATGAGGTGAGATCTCTATGATTAACTAAACAGAAGCGGTGGCAGGAAAACACATGTGGTTTTCTCTATTTTATAGGAGGGTACTGCAAATTTATCAGAATGATGGGTTTGCAGCACCCTTGCTCTATCTGTGTATAAATATTCATTGTCATTCGGGCAAAATACTACATTCATTGTACAAGAAACTACATTCTGCTTTTTCAATTAATGCTTATAATAGAGTATGTTTAGAAAACGACAGGAGGTATGGATATGACGAAAAAGATGACAGAAGGCAGCCCGGCAAAATTGATTGTAATGTTTACGATTCCTTTGCTGATCGGAAATATCTTTCAGCAATTATATAGCATGGTAGATACTTTGATTGTAGGAAGAACCCTGGGGGTCAATGCCCTGGCGGCGGTAGGCTGCACAGGGAGCATCAATTTTTTGATCCTCGGTTTTGCAATGGGAGTGAGCGCAGGACTGGCAATTATTACGGCACAGCGGTTTGGCGCTAAGGATGAGAAGGGGGTCAGAAAAAGCGTAGCCGCCGGAGCCTGGATCAGCCTTGCAGTGACGGTAGTGCTGACAGCGGTATCTGTTCCAGCAGCCCGGAAGATTTTGGAACTTCTGAATACGCCGCCCGAAATTATGGACGGTGCATATGACTATATTGTCGTAATATTCTGGGGGATTATAGCTTGTATGCTATTTAATTTTTTATCCAACATTATCCGGGCACTGGGGGACAGCCGGACGCCGCTTTTATTCCTGGTTATTGCATGTGTACTGAATATTATTCTGGACTTTGCGTTCATACTTGGCGGCGGGATGGGGGTTGCCGGCGCGGCCTGGGCAACAATTATCTCGCAGATGGTATCTGCACTGCTCTGCCTGTGGTATATCAAAAAGAAGCTGCCGATTCTGCATTTAACGAAGGATGACTGGAAGGTATCCGCATGGGATATGAAACAGCACTTTCGGATCTCTATGCCAATGGGGTTCCAGATGTCGATTATCGCCATCGGTGCTGTGGTGCTCCAGTTCGTGCTTAATGGGCTTGGTTCCGCCGCTGTAGCAGCATTTTCTGCGGCACAGAGAATTGACCAGATCGCCGGTCAGCCTATGAATTCTTTTGGTACCACAATGGCTACATATGCGGCTCAAAATTATGGGGCAGGGCGGATAGACAGAATTAAAAAAGGCGTTCTGCAGTGCAGCCTGATATCGGTAGGATTCAGTATTGCAGTGGGGCTTCTGAATATAGTTGCGGGTTATCAAATGGCAGGCTTCTTTGTTGGGGCAGGGGAAGAGACGGTACAGTCTATGGCTCAGACTTACCTTCAGATTAACGGGGCTATGTACTTTGTGCTGGCACTGCTGTTTATCTTCAGATTTACCCTGCAGGGGCTGGGGAAAGGTGTTATGCCAACTGTGGCGGGCGTGATGGAACTGATTATGAGGACATTTGCCGCGGTATATCTGACGGCGGCTGTCGGCTTTACGGGGGCATGCTGGGCCAACCCGCTGGCATGGGCGGGGGCATGTATCCCACTAGCAGCGGCATACTTTTTGATCATGCGGCGGCTGTCTGCCGGAAGAGGAGATGCAGATACCGGCAGTTTGTGCAGTAAAGCTGAAACCAATGCAGCATGAGAATTACTTATATTATTAAAATAGTAAAACCCCGGTCAATACTAAATTTACTGACCGGGGTTTTACTATGAAAAAATCAATTCTGTAATTGAATTATACTGTTTAAAATTATCAAGATGCCAGCCAGTCTCAATCATTACCATCAGATAAAGCTGCTTTTTAAAGTCAGAGGTATAGTCTTTTCTTAAAGTCAGGGGTAAAGCCTCTTCTCAAAGTTACCGGATACTGAACACCCTTCCGTAAATATCATAAATGCATTGGGATCAATTCCCCGCACAATTCGTTTTAACTGGCTGACCTCATATTTAGAAATTACAACGAACAGGATGTAGGAGGCCTGATTTGTATATGCTCCGGCTCCGTCCCAGTTGGTGACTCCCCTCCCCATCTGTTCGATGATAGCCTGGGAGATGCCCAGCTTTTTGGTAAATATCATGACACTCATATTAATATTCTGGATATGTACTCTGTCGCAGGCGATGGAATATACTACGCCGTAAATCAAAGAATAAATCACGATCTCGATGTTAAACATCATGAGGCATATTCCGTAGACGAAACAGTTGATGATGATGGAGACCTTGCCGACGCTGAATCCAGGGAATTTTTTTGAGAAGTAGATGCCCAGAATGTCCTGTCCGCCTCCGGAACTGCCGCCCCGGAGGATCATGCCGGATCCGGTTCCCGCGATAATACCGCCAATGACACAGGCAGTCAGGTAATCGTCAATGACCGGGCTGGATGGAATCGGGATAAAGGTGAGCGCTGCGGTCTGTATAATTATGGTAATAATAGAACGTGCAAAAAAAATCCGGCCCATTTTACTCCACGCCAAATAGATCAGGGGCAGGTTGATCAGAAAGTAAATGATACCTGCAATATCTGTCTGCCCGAGAGAAAAGGGCAGTACTTTAACCACTAAGGTACGGATCAGCTGGGAGATTCCCATGAAGCCGCCATTATATAAAGATAGCGGTATGATAAATACATTCAGTCCAAATGCAAACATGACAGAGCCTGCAGTTGCGTAGCCCATACCAAACAGACGCTGCCTCTGCCGCTCACTCAAAGAATTAAAAAATGACATATTATTTTCCCCCACTAAAGCGATAAAGTTACCGATGTGTATATATTCTAGCACTTTGATTTCGGCAATACAAGACAAGATACTGCAAAATCTTATAATAGTTCATTATGAGTGTATAAATAGCCATTATAAGGGGAATCCCTGCATCTCCCGGCAGTCCAGAAAGTGTGCTGGATTATCTATGTATCATAAGGTTCATTTATGTTAGTATAATCCCACTTATGTTCGTGAAAAAGGAGGAAATGGCATGATTTGGCTAAAGAAGCTGACGATGGATTATGTGAACAATTTAGAGGGTACAACCCATATGCCGCAGCTGGGCTGGGTGATTGAAAGCGATAAACGTGATGTCAGGCAGGAGGCTTATCGGCTGCAGATAGCAGAGGAGGATCAATTCCGGAACTGTCTTTATGACAGTGGAACAGTGTACAGCAGCGAATCGCAGCATCATGTACCCGAACTGGCACTGGAATCGCTGAAAAAGTATTATGTGCGAGTTAGAGTCAGGACAGAACATGGAGAAATCAGCACATGGAGTGAGCCGGCGTCTTTCCTGACGGGATTGGTAGAAAATGAATGGGAAGCAAAGTTCATATCTGCGGATTCGGAAGAGGATGCAAGAAACTCAAAGGGGACGTATGTAAGGAAAGAGTTTACAATTCAGGGGAAAATCAGGCAGGCTTATCTTTGCAGCACCGCGCTGGGATTATATGAGGTGTATCTGAACGGAAGGCGGGTTGGAAAGGATCAGCTTGCCCCGGGATTCACATCTTACAGGAAACATCTGGTATATCAGACCTATGACGTATCCGGGATGCTGGAGGAGGGAGAAAATGCAATCGGTGCAATGCTTGGCGCCGGCTGGTATAAGGGCAAAATGGGATTCATCGAACGTTATAATATTTATGGGTCCCGTAGCGCTTTCTTAGGGCAGCTCATGATTCAGTATGAGGATGGAACCGTGCAGATGGTTGTTACGGACGATAGCTGGAAGGGCAAGGACTCGCCGGTTATTTTTGCAGAGATATATGACGGGGAAATCTATGACGCCTCAAAAGAGGTTGAAGGCTGGAATAAACCGGGACTAAAGGAAAACGGTTGGAAGAGGACGGAGGAGATTCCGTTTGATATGGAGGTACTGACAGCACAGCCCTCTGCAAGAACAGCGGAAATAGAAGCACTTCCTGCCACACGGGTGTTTCGGACACCTCAGGGGGATATGGTCGTTGACTTTGGCCAGAATCTGACAGGCTGGATTTGTGTAACAGCAGCCGGCAAAAAGGGAGATATGATTGAGCTCAACTGTTTTGAAGTGCTAGATAAGGATGGAAATGTATATACGGATAATCTGGATGGGGCTAAACAGCAGATTAGGTATATTTTTGCGGAAGATAAGACAGTGGCCTATCACCCAAGATTTACCTTTCAGGGCTTCCAGTATGCAAAGATTACTAGTTATCCAGGAAACCCCGAGACTGAGAATTTTACGGCTTATGCAGTTCACAGCGATATGGAAATGACGGGGAAATTTACCTGTTCGAATCAGGATATCAATCAGCTGCAGCATAATATTTTATGGGGAATGAAGGGGAATTTTATAGACATTCCAACGGACTGCCCGCAGCGGGATGAAAGACTGGGCTGGACCGGAGACGCGCAGATTTTCTGCCGTACGGCTAGTTATCTGATGAATACCTATCATTTTTATAAAAAGTGGCTGCGCGATGTAGAGGCAGACCAGACAGCTGAGGGAGGCATTCCTCATGTAATTCCGGATATCATTTCTGGATATGAGGAAAGCAATTGGCTGTTGTCACAGGGAACACATTCGGCAGCAGCCTGGGCAGATGTGGCCGTCATTATGCCGTGGGTGCTGTATCAGACCTTCGGAGATACAGAGATTCTAAAGATCCAGTATGATAGTATGAAGAAGTGGATCGGATTTATGCGGGCACACGCAGTAGACTACATATGGAATTATAAACTGCAGTTCGGAGACTGGGTTGCCCTGGATGCAGAGGAGGGCAGTTATTTTGGCGCTACACCGAATGATCTGACCTGTACAGCCTATTTCGCTTATACGACAGGTCTGTTCGTGAAGATTTGCGGAGTACTTGGAAAAACAAAGGAGAAGGAAGAATATCAAAAGCTGTATAATAAAATTGTAAGAAAATACCAGAAGACATTTTTCCTTCCTGATGGTACTATGACTGTCCAGACACAGACCGCGCACATTGTCAGCCTTTATTTTGGCTTGGTGCCGGAAGAGTATAAACAGGCAGTGGCAGCAGGCCTCATAAAGCTTCTTGAAAAAGAGAACGGACATCTTGTCACGGGCTTCGTAGGTACGCCGTATTTCTGTCATGCTTTGAGTGAAAATGGCTATATAAAAGAAGATTACGACCTGCTTTTAAAGGATGATTTTCCATCTTGGCTGTATCAGGTAAGGATGGGGGCTACTACAATATGGGAACACTGGGACGGAATCAAGCCTGACGGTTCTATGTGGAGCCCAAATATGAACTCTTTCAATCACTATGCATATGGAGCGGTAGGAGAATGGCTTTATCGTGTATGTACAGGAATTGAGATTGATGAAAGCAATCCAGGCTACCGTCATACTATTTTCCAGCCGCATCCAGGCGGGGGATTTACTTACGCAGAAGGCGTATATGAGTCTATTTATGGTACGGTACGGTCAAAATGGTCCGTGGATGGTGACAGTGTAACTTTGGAAGTAGAAATTCCAGTTAATACCACAGGCACCATCATGATAGAAGCAGCCCGAAAAATCCAGGAGGCGGACGGACTGGATTTCCAGGAAATAAATGGAAGGATGCAGGCACAGGCCGGCTCCGGAGAATACCGGATTGTATACCGGATATAAAAGAGATAAAACTCAATAATACAGTATACTTTGCTGTGCTAAAATATCCATCCGATAGTATTGATTTTTCTATGTTACATTGAGGGGGTCAGATGATAATATTTATTTATCAAAAAGGAGGAATAAAGATATGAAAGGAAGAATGAAAAAAATCGGTGCACTTTTGTTGACAGGTGCCATGACGGCAGGATTACTTGCAGGATGCGGGACTTCACAAAGCGGTAAAAAGAATAATGAACCCAGTGGAAATGGGAAAGAATTTGATGGCGTTACACTATCATTCTTTGTCGATGCAGATGTTGAAAAAGGCGGGTATCAGGCTGTCATAGACATGGCAGAAGAAAAGCTGGGACTGACAGTAGAGGTAGAAGAGCATGTGGGCGGTTCGGACGGAGATAATATTGTGAAAACCCGTCTGGCTTCAGGTGAAATGTCAGATATCTGTATGTATAATGCGGGGTCGTTGCTTAAGGCATTAAATCCATCCGAATATTTCTATGATATTTCAAACGAGAAGTTTACAGAGAAGCTGGATGACACATTTAAGGAAACTGTAACGGTAGACGGCAAGGTGTATGGGGTACCTCTTACATCAACACAGGCAGGGGCGATTATATATTACAAGCCGGATTATGAGGAACTGGGGCTGGAGATTCCTAAAACATGGGATGAATTTCTGGAGAATTGCGAGAAGCTGGAAGCAGCCGGGAAGACTGCGATGATTGGAACGTTCGGAGACAACTGGACATCACAGGTTCTATTTGTAGGTGATAACTATAATGTTCTGGCTGAGAACCCGGACTTTGCAGAGGAGTTTGAGGCGGGCACAGCAAAATATGCAACGACAGATGCAGGCATAAAGAGCTTTCAGAAGCTGTTGGATGTACAACCATATTATAATGAAGATTATCTGGCTGCCACTTATGACGATGGTGTTGAAATGATGGCAAACGGAGAGGGTACGCATTGGGCTATGCTGACACAGGCTCTTACGGCAATTAATGCATTATATCCGGAGGTAATGGACGATCTGGGTGTATTTGCGATACCGGGGGAGAATCCGGAAGATGTAGGGCTGACCGTGTGGGAATCCACATCTATGTATATCAATAAAAATTCAGAGAATCTCGATGCTATACTGGCATTTATGGAGCTTTATTTGTCAGAGGAAGCTCTGGATACTTATGCTGAAGTAGTACCGCCTACCGGGCCATACTGCATCAAAGACTATGAGCTTCCGGACAGTGCTTTTTCAGCAGTAAAAAATGACATGCAGGCATATTTTGACAGTGGCAAAACAAGAACGGCTCTTGAGTATATGACTTCTGTAAAAGGTGCCAATTGTCCGCAGATTTGTCAGGAGGTAGGTTCGGGACAGAGTACGGCGAAAGAGGCAGCGGCAGCATATGATGAGGACTGCAAAAAACAGGCCGTTCAGCTGGGACTGGATTGGGAGGATTAAATTAGCATGAATAAAAAGAAAATTTATACGTTATGGTTTCTTGTACCAACCATAATCATATTCGGTGTTTTCTTTTTAATACCATTGGCATCATCATTATTTTATAGTATGACTGTCTGGGATTTTAATAGTTTCCGTTTTGTGGGACTGGAAAATTTTAAAATGTTTTTTTCCGAGCATTCCTTAAGCGGCAGTATTTTACACACTCTGATTTATGCGTTTTTAACAAGCGGATTGAAAGTGATATTAGCATTTTTTATCGCGGTATTTCTGACAAGTAAGATCAGGACAAAAAATGTTCTGAGGGCGGTTGTTTTTTTCCCAAATCTTGTAAGTACAATAGCAATTGGCATTACCTTCTCTGCGTTGATGCATCCGACAAAAGGGCTTTTTAATCTGATTTTGCAGGCAGCAGGATTCGGTGCCGTTGACTTTCTCGGAAATGCAGATCTTGCACTTTACAGTGTGATATTTACAGATGTCTGGAAAGGCGTCAGTATTGCTACAATCATTTATATTGCAGGTATTCAGTCCATTGATACAAGCTATTATGAAGCAGCAAAGATTGACGGTGCAAATTGGGTGCAGAGACTGGTAAACATAGTAATTCCGCTGATCCGCCCGGCTATGAATTCTGTGATTATCCTTTCACTGGTAGGAGGACTGCGATGCTTTGATCTGATCTGGGCAATGACAGGAGGAGGACCCGGATTTGCAACAGACGTACTGGCGTCTGTTATATATAAGCAGTATGCGGCCGGGTACTACGGACTGTCCACAGCTGGTAATGTCATCATGTTTATACTGATTGCAGTCATTGCCTATCCGCTCCAGAGATTTCTGTTGAAGAGAGAGGAGGGATAGTATGAAGCAGAAAAAAAGTATTTTAATAATAGGAGATATACTGGGGGTGCTGGGAGCTTTTTTCATCTTCATCGTTCCATTCCTCTTTATGCTTACAAACTCACTGAAGGACCGGAAGGAAGCAAATCAGCTTACGTTATCACTGCCAGAGGTGTTTCAATGGAGTAATTATAAGGAAGTGCTTACTTACAATAATGGAATAGTGCTGACTGCATTTAAGAACAGTTTGATTATTACAATATGCTCCGTTATAATATTAGTCATCACCTGCGCGATGTCCGGATATATTCTGCAAAGGCGGAACGATAAGAAAATGACGGTGTTTAATGCAGTGATCATGGCGGGACTAATGATACCGCCGGCTATTCTGCCAACAATCTCTCTGATGCAGTCATTACACGTATACAAAACGTTGTTCGGCATGATTATGGTAGAGGTTGCGCTGCAGACACCATTTACAGTGATGTTGTACAGAGGATTTATGAGCTCTATACCGGTCGAACTCGAGGAAGCCGGTTATATTGACGGCTGTAACCGCCGGCGGATGTTTGCTTCCGTTATTTTTCCGCTGCTGAAGCCTGTTACAGCAACGGTGGTGATTCTAAATGCAGTAACCGTATTTAATGATTTTACCAACCCCTTATATTTTCTGCCGGGAAATAAAAATGCAACAGTGCAGCTGACTCTGTATAATTTCATGGGACAGTTTTCAAGTTCCTATAATATGCTGTTTGCTGATGTAATTGTCATAACCATTCCCATGCTGATTCTGTTTATTATTTTTAATAAGCGCATTGTAGACGGAATGGTGGCAGGCTCTGTAAAAGGATAATACATAGGGAAAATGACCGGTATGCGGATCTGTTATGCGTATACGGGGGAAAAGAAAGGAAGAGGAGTGCATGCGGTTTCAGACGAAGATGATAGTAGGATATACCATATTGATGTTTGCGCTTGCACTCTTCTTAGGAATCGAATTCTCGAGGATTGAGGTTAAGACTCAGGAAGAACGGGAAAAGAATAATCTGCAGATTACCGCTAATCAAATCACTGCGCAGATGGAGGAAAGGCTTGGGAGGATGGAGGCATCTATGAATTATGTCCTTTCCAATTCAATGATCCGGGATGGGATTATGATTCTGGGAAAAAAGGAGAAGGAAAGGGTGGATAATCGCTTAGAATCGGAAGCCAGAGCCAATATAAAAAAGGAAATCAATACAGATTTTGTTACATCCTCGTGCTACCGTATGATTATTTTTAACCCCAATGGAGATATATTTACAACCTATAATGCCTTATCGGGACGGGTAATTGAATCAATCGACATGGAAACACTCCCCTATCTGGCAGAAGCAGCTAAGAGAAATGGAAAGCCTGTAATAGTTTCTGCCCATGAAGATGTATGGGGCTATCAGACACGGCCGGAAGTGTATTCGCTGGTGAAAGCAGTGCAGGGGTACAGGGCTGGATGGATTGAGACGCAGGCTTTAACAAAAGAACTTTCAGAATTTCAGGTTTCGCAGGAGGAGACTGACTATATGCTCTTTGCCGATGATGCGGGCGTTTTGTTCAGCAGCAGGGAAGAACTGCAAAAGGAGGATTATCAGGAAATACTTGCGCAGCCGGGCAACAAAGTAGTAAAGGATGCCGAGCATAAACAACTGGTGGCAAAAGCCTCTTCTAAGAAATATGGAATTACAGTTCTGTGCATGGAAAGTATGAAAGACCTATGGGACTATTCCTATAATAAGTTTACCCCTTTTCTGATTGCACTGCTCTTTTTTATTGTATCTATGCTTTTTGTGGTTGCATTATCCCAAATTCTGACGAAGCCGCTGAGACAGCTGCGTACTGTTATGACGAATACCAAGTTGGATAATCTGAGCAGTCAGGTTCTGATTGATACACCAAATGATGAGATCGAAGCCCTTTCTGTATCTTATCAGGAGCTGTTAGAGCGGTTGAAGAAAGCCATTGTAAAAGAAAAGCAGCTGGTCACCTTGTCCCTGCAGGCACAGTTTGATTCTTTGCAGGCACAGGTGAATCCTCATTTTATGTATAATGTGCTGAATATTATATCTGCGAGGGGAATTGCAAATGGAGATGACAGTATTTATGAAATGTGTGGAAGCCTGGCAGCCATGCTGCGCTACTCTACCAGTAATTTAAGCCGCATGGCAACGATTGCGGAGGATGTGGAGTATTTAAATCAGTATTTTTATCTTTTAAAAGTCCGTTACGAGCATAAGCTGGAATATTCTGTGCAGATAGCCCCGGAGATTCAGGGACAGCTTATACCAAAAGTAACACTTCAGCAAATCGTAGAAAACAGTATCAATCACGGATTCCAAAACAGTGCAGGAAAGATGCGGGTAGAAATCAGCGGATGGCAGGAAGGCGAGTATTGGTACGTTAGAATCCATGATAACGGTCAGGGGTTTGAAGAGGATACACTTAGACACCTGGAGGAGAAGATGGAACAAACACGGAATAAAATATTAGAAAACAAAGATAATATGCAGCTTGAAATAGGCGGACTCGGATTGATTAATACCTATGCAAGATGCCTGCTTTTATATAATGGCGATATTATATTTGATTTGAGAAATACAGCAGATGGTGCAGAAGTTACGATAGGCGGATATATAAGGCCGAATAATGGAGGATAATAATATGTACAGAGTATTGGTTGTGGATGATGAGCCGGCCGCAGTTACCAACCTGTGTTACATTATTGAGAAGGTGTGTCCTGATTATGAGGTTGTCGGCACTGCGGAGAATGGAAGAGATGCGCTGGAAAAAATGCGTCTGAGCTGCCCTGATTTGATTGTGACGGATGTAAGGATGCCGATTATGGACGGAATTGAACTGGTGGAGACGGTGATCAGAGATATGCCGGAGGTCTATTCGGTCATTGTCAGTGGATATCAGGATTTCGAATATGTGAAAAAAGCGATTCAGTCAGGAGTGTGTGATTACATATTAAAACCAGTCATGCCGAATGCTATGCGTGAAACTTTGGAAAAGATTGCCCTGCGGTTAAGGGTGAACTATTATCATGCACGAAATGAAATCGTACATAAGGTATGTAACGGTGTTGTGTGTGAAGAAAAGGAGATAGCACGTTTTTTCCCATATCAGGAATATTACCGGGCAATTCTGCGCCGTAACGGTCTGCCGCGCAGGTATTCAATGGGAGGCGAGAGCAGAGAGATTTACTCAGATATTAATGAAGTCATCACGGTATATGGAAGAGATGAGATGGAAGCATTGTATTTGATTCCAAAGGATCTGTTGTTCGGCAAAAGTTTTCAGGAGTATATACAGAGATTAAAAGAGAAGGAATACGGTGAAAATCAGTATTTTACGGTCGTCTATGACCGGAATAGCTTTCTTATTGATGAACTGTTTGACAAAGTAAAGGAGCTGTACCGCTGTCTCGATACAGTTAGCGTTGTCGGGCAAAGCCAGACGATAGATGTATCAAGAGAAGGGATGGTAAAGGATATTGTATTTGTTCATGAGGAGATCAATCTGGTACTGGAAAATTGGGAGAAAATGCTCAGGAACAGGGATTATGAGAAGCTGAAAAAGGATCTGCGGTATTATTATGAACTGTGGGAAGCAGAGAAAAAGCCTCAGCTCTGGCTGGAATATGTCTCACGTCAGGTGCTGTATATTGTTAGAAAGTATACAAGCTGGGCGCAGCCTCTGATAGAGTACGAATATATGCTGGAAGATGCCTTTTTCTATGCAACGTCTGCAAAATCGCTGAGGGAGAGTTTGCTTGATCTGGTTTTTTACTATCTGCGTGAAAACAAGGCTCCGGCGAAAGTGAATTCGCCTGAATTTTTCGATGGAGTTAGAAAATATTTGAAGCAGCACATAAATGAGAACATTACACTGCCTGAACTTTGCGAGCATTTTTCCATTTCACAGACTTATATGAGCAGAATGTTCCGAAAGTACGCTCAGCGTTCATTTAATAAATTTTTTACAGAACTTCGTATAGAGCAGGCGATGGAACTTATGAGGAAAAATCATAATCTTTTTATTAAAGATGCTGCCTTAATGGTGGGGTATCAGGATCAGTTTTACTTCAGCAGGCTTTTCCGGTCCTATGTTGGAAAAAGCCCCAGTGACTTTATGGAGGAGATGGATGAGTAAAATGAACGAAAAAGAAAAATTAAAGAAGCCTCCGCTGTATCGCTTTGCAGCATTCATATTGATGTTGTTTCCATATATTTTCTTATATGCAGGAATACAGGTCATAGCGTCTTTCGCGGTGGAGATTATGGAAGATCTTACGATTAAAGAAGCAAGTCTTTCGTTTCTGTCTTCCTTGGGAACCCTGTCTATGGCAGTTACATCCGCAGCAGCAGGGGGATTAGGTAACAGGTACGGGGGCAAACGTACGGTAATTCTCGGACTCGTCATCATGGCTGTTTCGGGAGCTTTGTATTTGGGGAATGCAGGGAGCATTTTCGGATTATACATAATTCGTTCTATACAGGGAGCCGGTACAGGTGTTGTGTGTGCCTGTCTGATGGCTCTAGTGAGCGCATGGTTTCCTAAAAAAGAAAGAGGAACTGCACAAGGGGCTCTTGGAAGTTTCTATGGGGCAAGTATCTCGCTTGTCACAATCTATGCACTGTCCTGCCGGAAAAGGGGCCTGGCGTGGAATGGTGCAATTGGTCAGATGCTTTTATGTGGAGGAATTTTCCTTGCAGTTCTGATTGCTTTTTTCTACAAAGATATCGAAAAGACTTATGGTGTGTCAGTTATTGATGAAGTAATAGCAACAGATGTCGGGAAATCAGACACTTCAGACTTAATGGTACACAAAGGAAATACTTTTGATAAGCCCTGTAATTGGAAGGAGTCACTTACATTCCCGGGTTTTTGGCTTATCGGACTTCTCCTTTTTTTCAATGGTGCCTGCACGTATGGCATTGGATTTATAATACCCCTGTTTTTTACCTACTGCGGATTTAACTCGGACAGCGCAGCATCTATTATGTCTGTTGGTACTCTGAGCAGTATTTTTTTTGCGCTTTTTGGAGGATTTATCAGTGACCATTTCTTCAGATCCAGACGCTGTGAGGTAGGGCTGATCTCATTTGGGGGGGCAATGACTTTGTTTTTCATTATAGTGCGAATAGGTGGATTACTCTCTGCGGCAGGGTTGACGATATGTTATTTTCTTGCCTATGGCATGATGTATCTGTCAGTTGGGCCGCTGTGGTGTCTGCCGGCAGAAATGGTGTCATCTGAATTTGCATCACGCAGCATGGGAGCGGCGTTGCTGTTTTCAGGTATTGGCGGTTTTGTCATGACGAATCTGTTTGGAATTATCATACAGATAAGCGGTGCGGGAACAGGAATGTATAGCCTTGTCGGCTGTATGATGATTGTATTTATCAGCTTCTTTCTGATCAGAAAAGTATATAGAATATAAAACAGACTGCTTTACTGCGGGAGAGAGTGGTTTATACGATTCCATCGGTCACGTTTCTATTATGTATATTTCAAATGCTTTATCCGGAGCTTATATTAAATGAGACAGCTATGGCAATTGCCAATCTGGTTCTGATTATCAGTTTTCAGAACAGGGCAGTCAGAAGGGATTATTTGACTATGGTGGGCAACAAGGAGAGCTTTTATGATAACCTTACGCTGAGGAATGCCGGGAAACAGGAATTTCAGCCGATACTTCTGTCTCTGCGGCAGTATGATATTGTTAGCCAGAATTACGGGAATCAAAAGGGGAATGAGATCTTATATTTGTAAGGGAGTATAGCTGACGCGATTAACGTTCATGTCAGGGTGGAACTTAATTTGAAAATTAAGTAAAGTAACGATTATTTCTGGAAATAGATGATAATGATTGAACTGTGAGTGCACGATGGGGTATAATATAATTAACAATGAGGCGGTGTTACAATGTCAGAGATGAGGAGTTGATAATATGACAGACCACACGATTATTACCATTGGCAGACAGTTTGGGAGCGGCGGGCATGAAATTGGGAACCGCCTTGCAGAACGGCTGGATATTCCGCTTTATGACCACAACCTGATCCGGATGGCGGCCAAAGAGCTGAAGGTAAGCGACGAGGAGGCTTCCCGTGTTGATGAAACTATACTGGGGAGGTTTTTATCCGCATATGTTGTTGGGACAGGAGATTATACGGCATTTATGAGCCAGGAAGCTTATGGTGTGCCCCTAAGTGACCGGATGTATGAGACGCAGACGAAGATCATTAAGAAGCTGGCGGCTCAGAGTTCCTGTATTTTTGTGGGCAGATGTGCGGATTATGTGCTGGGAGATTATACGAATTGTATCAACATTTTTATTCATGCCTTTAAGGATGACAGAATACGCAGGATTATGAATATCTATAAGCTCACTGAAAGACAGGCATGGGATAAGATCAAGAAAGTGGATAAGGAGCGCAGGCTTTATTATGAAGCGCATACCGGACGGGAGTGGGGCAGCAGTGAGTCACATGAGATCCTGTTCAATGCCAGTCTGCTGGGGGTGGATGGAGTTGTAGATGCAATGGAAGCAATTTATAAAACCTGGGAAGGCAGAAAGCGATGAAAAAACATGGAAAGAAGATGATAGCGCCAGTCATTATAACGATTTTGCTGCTGCTGTATTTTATTGGGTTTGCGGCGGTGGTATTTATGCTGAGGCCTCCTCTGGCGGTTTGCATTTTTGGCGCAGTTATACCTCTTGCTATGGCAGGAGTGGCGCTGGGAGTCTGTATCCAGCGGATTAAAGAGATAAGGAGTGGAGAAGAAGATGATCTTAGTAAATACTGATTATATCACAGGAAAGAATTTTGAAATGTTGGGTCTTGTAAAGGGAAGTACGATCCAGTCAAAGAATGTAGGAAAAGATATTACACAGGGTTTTAAAACTCTGGTCGGCGGCGAGCTGAAGGCCTACAATGAGATGATGAATGATGCGCGGGCTCTGGCTACAAAGCGTATGACAGAAGAGGCGGAAAGCATGGGAGCCGATGCGGTGATTAATATCCGCTATGCTTCCTCCGCAGTTATGGCCGGGGCTGCAGAAGTTATGGCCTACGGTACTGCAGTGAAGTTTACGGAACCGTAAGCAAGTCCTGTAATTTATGAAGCATCAGATATGCAGAGCAGGAGATTCTGTCTGATATGGCAGAGTCTCCTTTGCGTATACAGCAGTGCTTATGAACAGGGATACCGGAAAAGACAAAATCATAATAAGGGGATGGATCAATGGACGGAAGAAGTTGGAAAAAGAGAATTCTGGCACTTATACTGCCGGCTTTTCTGATGCTTTTTGGGCTTGCGGCAGGCGCACCGCAGGCGGATGCGGCAAAGGCAGCGGGTGGGAATAACAGGCTGGAAGTACATTTTATGGATGTGGGCCAGGGGGACGCGACGCTGATTATGACGGACGGGCATGCCATGCTGATCGATGCGGGAAACAACAGCAAGGGGACGGCAGTTCAGAACTATCTGCAGAAACAGGGCATCAAGAAACTGGATTATGTGATCGGTACACATCCGGATGCCGATCATATCGGGGGGCTTGACGTTATCATATACAAATTTGACTGCGGAGAGGTGCTGCTGCCGGATTACCAGAAGAATACAAAAACCTATGACGAAGTGGAAGACACTTTGAAAGCCAAAAGTTATCGGGCGACGCATCCGGCAGCAGGGGATACGTACCAGCTGGGAGACGCTGTATTTACCGTAACCGCGCCGGCTGATAAAAAATTTGACAACGCCAACGATTATTCGATTGCAGTACGGCTTGAGTACGGAAAGAATGCATTCTTGTTTGTGGGGGATGCGGAGGAGGATTCCGAGCATGAGATGTTGAAAAGTAAGCAGAATATCAGCGCCGATGTGTATAAGGTGAGCCATCATGGGAGCAAAACGGGAACATCCGAAGAATTTCTGGAGAAAGTAGATCCCCAATATGCCGTGATCAGCTGCGGGGAAGACAATTCCTACGGGCATCCCCACGCAGAGGTTCTGAATCTGCTGCGCCGGGAAGGCGTCCAGGTATTCCGTACAGACGAGCAGGGTACCATTGTGGCTGTTTCCGACGGCAGGAAAATCACCTGGAACATGTCCCCGGATGATAGCTGGAAGGCCGGCGAACCAAAGGGAGCCGCTGGCAATGAGGACAGCGGTGGTCCGGGCACTGTGCAAAAGGCAGAGAAAAAGGCAGCAGGGACCAGGAGTGTGGATGGATATATTTTAAATGCCAGTACAAAAAAAATCCATCGGCCGTCCTGCAGCAGCGTAAAAAAGATGGCGGAAAAAAATAAAAAAGAGACGGACAAAGAGATAGAGGAACTGAAAAAGGAAGGATATAGTCCGTGTAAAAAATGTCTGTAACCTCAAGATAGGATTTTGGGGGACGCCAGGCGGACTGTAAGCGGCCGGTTTAGTTCAGAAAGATATGCGGTGAAAGCAGAGCCTATTCGTAGTTTGCGGCAGTGTGCCGATTACTATGGATAGGCTCTTTTTATCTGACAGGGAAGTCTGCCTATCAGATAAAAATCCTCCCGGCGGGATGCGCACTGCGGCGTAAGAGGCAAGTGGCGTTATGCAACCGCCGCAGGTACGAGTTTCGCAAGCGGAACTTTATTTTTGTGCAATTTGTATAAAGTTTTGAGCGTTTTAAGTAAAATGCTATGAAATTGAAAGAAAATTATCATGTTTTGTGCGGATATGTTGATTTTTTTGCTCAATAAGTGATGTAAAATAGAAGCGAAAAGAGGCAAAGAAAGGGGGCATGAAGCATGGATAGTCTGAAATTCATCAGCTGGTATGAAACGTTTCTTGGCGAGGAAGGCCGGAAGATTTATGCGGAGACTGTTTTAGATAAGCGGGAGATGAGAACGGTTCATATGTTTCAAATTTCAGGCAGTGAGATTACGGTTGAAGATTCTATTTTACAAAAGGACGATAAGATTGAGGTCATCCGCCATGTTCGGGCAAATGGAAAGGCAGATACAGGAATTGAAAAAAACGGGATTGCATTCGGTATGGAGATTCTGCTCGGGGAGGGAAAACAGTTACGATATGGCATTCCTTCCTGCCGGTATTCTTCGGGACAGGCGGGGAAACATACCTATATGGAGGAGCGGCTGACGGCGCCGGTCATTATGGCATATGATGAAAGTGCCAGGACAGCAGTATCTGTGGCCAGGACGAGGCCGCCTGCGGATACGGGAAAGGAAATACGAAAAACAGGGGATTCCCGTTATCTGCACAAGACGGAGGTGGGATCTCTTGGATATGAATGGCGGGAAGGCAGGGAAAATATTCTGTGTGCCCGCTGGCCATACGAGGAGATGGAAAAGAGTGTGGCGTTGGATGCCAAGGGGACGCCTGTTCAGGCCTTTTACCCTATAGACGGGAATGCCTGGGAGATGGTGCTGCATTATGAAGTTCAGCAGACCTGTGACAGAACATTTACTGACGCTCTGTATCACGTTTTTTCGGGGCTGGCAGAGCAGTTTGAAACAGAAGGGCATCATACAGTCAGCCTTCCGTTCACTTTGAAGGAAGAGATTATCTGCCGTGAGACAAGCCTCATGCGGAGCTACCGGGAATTCGGAGGAGACGGGGCGGGATTTTTCTTTCATTTTGATCCGCGCAAGGGGTACGGTTCAGAACCGTCCGGTTTTGGAACCTCTTTCAATACAATACCCCACAGCACGTATGTACACATTCTGGAATACGGTTTTACCGGCCGGCAGAATCATACGGCGCTGATCCTGGCCAGAGATAAAGGCGGTGAATGGATCGAAAAGGGAGAGAAGGTAGTGGACTTCTTCCTGAAGCACTGCATGATGGAGAATGGGTGGGTGTATTCACTTTATGACCTGGATCGGGAGGAGCCTTTTTTCTCCTTTGGGGATCCGGATGCTCCAAAGCTTCATTATATGGATTACCGGGGAGCAAAAGGGAACTATCTCAGGACAATGACGGAGCCGGTAAACGATGTACTGGAATACTGCAAATGGTACCGGGAACAGGGCCATGTTAAGAAACAATGGCTGGAGGCTGTAATGCGCTATGCAGACCTGCTGGTCTCTCTGCAGAATGAGGACGGTTCCTGGTACCGGGCGTACGAACCGGACGGGACTCCTGTTTTTATGCTGGAGGAACCGTGGATGACAGAGCAGGAAAGAGAGCGGGGCAGAAAAGCCGCGTCAGCCATTCCGATCGTGTTTCTCTGTAATCTGGCAGAATATCTGTCCGAAGGGGAGTACAGTACAGACGTTGAGAATACAGAGCCAGCTGGTTCGAAACGATCCGTCTATCTGCGCGCCGCAGTAAGGGCCGGTGAATATGTCCTTTCCGGCGGATGCAGGGAAGAACTCTTTCAGGGAGGAACACTGGATAATCCCAATGTGGTGGACAAAGAGGCGGCACAATATGCAATGGCCGGATGCTGGCACTTATATGAACAAACCGGTGAGAGACGGTTTCTGGATGGTGCGGCGACGGCCGGGAAACAGTTTGTGACATGGAATTATATCTGGAATGCACCGGTGAAAGAGGGAACGGTCCTTGCTGAAAAAAAGTTCCGGACAAAGGGCATGGGTGCCATTAATTCTATCTGGTGCGGAGGCGTGGTCGATATCTACTCCCTGTTCCATATCCGGGAGCTGTATCTGACGGGCCGGGAGACCGGGGATGAATTTATGATCCGGATGGCAGAATGGATCAGCACGGCCGCACATCAGATCATGTCCTGGCCGGGTGACCGGATGGGATTCGCAGATATCGGAATGCAGCCGGAAGGATTTGGCATATGCCCCCAGGGAATGGATGAGGGAATGATACAAAAAGGAGATATCTGGGGAACACTCGGATGGATTTATTCCGCCGGAATAGACGGCGTGGATAGATATATAAGAGAACTGCCTCAGGCAGAACAAAAGGAGGAAAAATGATGAAGAAAAAAGTATTGAGTGTGCTGCTGGCGGCAGCGATGACTGTAACTATGCTGGCAGGGTGCGGCTCATCCAATAAGGAAGAGCAGCAGAAAGCAGAAAAGTCTGATTCGGGGGCGGTTGTCCTGAATATGTACCACAGCTGGAGCACTGACTCTGAAAGGGGTGCGGCGCTGGATAAGTTAATTCAGGAGTTCAACGAAGAGAATAAGGGAAAGATCGAAGTAGATGTGACCGTGAATCCGGATTTCCCGGCATATCAGGAAAAAGTAAAGACCATGATCTCCACAGATACGACGCCGGATATCTTCCATTACAATTTTAACCCGAACGATCTGTCCAGGCAGGAGTCCGGCAAGCTGATGGATTTTTCAAAGTATATGGATGATGAGTGGGCGGACAGGTTCGGCGAAGGGGATCTTGAGACGCTGACCGTGAATGGGGAAATCTCATCCATCCCGTTTGAAAAGGCAGGAGCAGTCTTTTATTACAACAAAGAGCTCTTTGCACAGGCAGGAATCGAAGAATTCCCCGACACGTGGGACGGGCTTCTGGATGCATGCGCAGCATTAAAAGAAAAGGGAATCACTCCATTTTCCCTGTATACGGCTGACGATGCCTGGTATACGTGTAATTTATTCTCTTATCTGGCCGCAAGCTATGCGGGAACAGAGACGCTGAATGAGGGCGGAAGCATTGACACTCCGGAAATGAAACAGGCGGCAGAAATGCTAAGAAAATTCTGGGATTATACGACAGGAGATGCAATCGGGGCCAATTACTCTGTAGCCATGAATAATTTTGCTTCCGGCAAGACAGCCATTGCGATTGACGGACCGTGGCTGATCGGTTCCCTCTCAGAGATACAGGATAAAATAGGAATTGCAAAAGCGCCTACATTTGGGGACGGAAAAGTGGCTGAGAATTATCTGGTGACGGATGCACAGACTCCGTGGGCAGCGGCTAAGGCGGATGATCCGGAAAAGGAAGAGGCAATCGTTGCATTTATGAAGTATATCACTTCCGAAGAAAGCGTGAAACAGCTGACATTGGAAGGTGCAGTTTTCCTTTCACCGAAGCTGAATATGGAAGACCCGGATGTAAAGAATACGGAAGGTCTTCTTGGAGAATATCTTGCCCTGAATTCTGTGGTAGAGGGAAGTACAGTCAATATCCAGAGAAACCTGACGACCACGGCAAATACAAAACTTCCGTCTCTTCTGGAAAGCCTTGCACTGGACAGTGTAACTCCGGATGAATTTATACAGCAGCTGTCCAAAGAAAATCAATAGAAAAAGAAAGGGGCTGACGAACGATGAAAAGACGGCAGACCGTATTATATATGGCGCCTGCAGTGATTCTGATACTTGCGTTTTTTCTGGGGCCGCTTTGTTATCTGGGATATGTAAGCTTTTTCGAGTGGAACGGACTTGGACCGAAGACATTTGTAGGAATCGAAAACTTCCGATATGTATTCTCAGATCCGGTTTTCAGGCTGGCGTTTAAAAATACTGTTATCTGGCTTCTGTCAGCCCTGTGTTTACACATTCCCTTCGGGCTGCTTCTGGCACTGCTTTTAAATAAGCAGCCCAGGGGATGGAAATTTTTGCGGGTGATGTATTTTATTCCCAATGTAATTTCCACGACGGCAGTTGCCTTTCTGTGGTATTTTATCTATCATGTTGATGTGGGGCTCCTGAATAGTGTGCTGAAAAGTATTGGGCTGGGAAAGCTGGCACATGCGTGGCTGAATGATCCGGGAACCGCATTGATCTGTAATCAGGTTCCGTTTATTTTCTATGTGGGGCTGACAATGATCATATTCCTGACACAGCTGTCTACCGTGCCGAAGGAACTGAAAGAAGCCGCCATGGTGGATGGCGCCACCGGATTTCAGATTGATATTCATGTATATCTGCCAATGATGAAACCGGCAGTCATTACGAATATTATGCTGAACATGGCATTTTGCCTCAGGACATTCGAATATCCGTTCCTGATGACGGGCGGCGGGCCGGCTAACAGTACCACGAATCTTTCTTTATATATTTACAGGGAAATGGTCGGATCCAACAGGTATGGAATATCTATGGTAGCGGGGTTGATTACCGTACTGCTTGGTTTTGGGATTATGCTGCTGGTTAATGTGCTTCAAAGAGAAAGGGGGAGCCGTCATGAATAGCAGAAAAACACCGGGGCGCACAGTGATGTACATATTTCTTGCCGTGGTGCTTGTCTTTATGCTGGTACCGTTTTTATGGCTGCTGGTTTCTTCCTTCCGGCCCAACGCGGACCTGTTCAATGAACCGTTTGCAGTGCCGAAACATCTTTCTCTGGAAAACTTCAGGGCAGTTATGGAAAGCCATCCGATGGTTTTGTACTTTTTTAATACGGTGGGAGTGGCAGCCCTGGCAACGGTTATTTCGATCCTGTCAGCCACTTTAGCATCCTACGCCATGCTGTACAGATTCAGGAGCAGAAAAATCCTGACCGTACTTTTTTCCATGTGCCTGTTTATTCCAACCAATGCATTTTTGGTTCCGTATTATGTCATGATTAATAAAATCGGACTTTATGATAACATTCTTGGCATAGCGCTGGTGTATGCGGGCGTGAACCTGCCAATGAGCCTGATGGTAATACGGGGATATATGGAGACGATTCCCGGAGAACTTCTGGAATCGGCAAAGATAGACGGCGCAACGGCGGGACAGGCTTTTCGAAGGATTATACTGCCGGTTTCGAAACCCGGTATTGTTACGGCATGTGTGTTTATTGTCATTAATTCATGGAATGAACTGCTCTTTGCAAATCTCCTGAACCAGAGTGACTCCTCCAGAACGATCCAGGTGGCGATCCGCTCCTTTTTAACAACCTTTGAAGCCAATTATGCCTATGCGTTTGCTGCGATGGTGATTTCTATACTTCCTACCATTGTGATCTATGCAATGCTGACTGACAAGATTATAGGGGGTATGACGGCCGGTGCGGTGAAAGGCTAGCGGATCCCGGCGTAAATACTTCGAGTATAAACCAAAGGGGTCAGACCCCTCTGCTTGGATAGGGAGAATGTCTTATGAAAATTATGATAGTGGAAGATGAGGATAATATTCGTGAGGGGCTGGTCTCTCTTCTGGACTGGAAGAAGGCGGGCTTTGACCCGCCTGTCCTTTTCGGGGGTGCGATCGAAGCGCTCGAATATCTGGAAACGGAGAAAGTTGATGTTATTCTGACCGATATCTACATGCCAGTCTTAAGCGGCCTGGAGTTTATTAAGATGATACGGAAGGAGAACCTGACCTGCGACATTATCATTCTGACCGGGCATGACCGGTTTGAGTTTGCACAGGAAGCCGTGGAGCTGGGGGTGAAGAGGTATTTGTTAAAGCCGGTATCCCCCGAAAAGCTGAAGCAGGTACTCGCGGACATCAGGAAAGACATTGCGGAGCGGATGAAGCTCATGGACTGGATTGCGATTGCCGAGAAACAGCTGGAAGAATATCTTCCGGTTCTGCGAAACCAATTCTGGAATGACCTGTTGGGGGAACGTTTTGCGGACAGGGAACAGTTGGAGCTGGGCGCACAAAAAGCGTCTGTCAGTCTTCCGAAGCAGGAGATTACCTGTGTTGCAATCCGTCATTTTCATCAGGATTCGAGCCTTACAAAGGAGGTTGCTCTGCGGCAGATAGTGGATGAGATATTGGGAGATGCAGCTATTTACCTGATGCCCTATGACGGTACCGAGCTGGTGATCATGGAAGGCAGGCTGTTCCAATTTAAGCTGGAAATCATGAAGGAATCCATTGCGCAGAATCTGGGGCTGGACGTATGCTTTGGCATCAGCAAAACGGGAAAGGAGCCGTTAACGATCAGCCGGCTTGCCAGGGAAGCAGTCGAAGCGGCAAAGTCGATCCGGGACATACAAGAGGTGTATTACCTCTATTTTGCAGATATCGCCCTCAAACGTGCGGGCGAACCGGAATACCCATATGCGGATGAGAAGCAGATCCTGGATATGCTGCGGTTTCATGATACCTTAAATGACAGGCTTTTGCAGACATTTTTTCATAAGATAATGCCTCCCAAGTACCCGGTGGAGGAATCACAGGTTATGCTGTTCCAGCTGCTGGTGGCTATGAACCGTACCGCAAACGATATGGGAATAGATGAACTTGACGAGTTCAGAGATACCCAGAGCAGTATCATGAACTTTGAAGGGATAGAAGAGGCCTTTCATCAAATGGCAGAGAGGATGATTCAGAAAAAAAGAAATTCTACCAGAAGATATGTGGAAGTGATCGCCGAACAGGTTAAAGAGATTGTCGACAGGGAGTATTCCAATCCAGACCTCTCCGTTAACAGCCTGGCCGACCGGCTTGCGCTGACGTCTAATTACCTGTCCAGAATATTCCGGAGCACGACGGGCGAGACCTGTATCGAATATATCACAAAGGTACGTATGAATGCTGCAAAGGAGATGCTGGAACATACTGATAAAAAAAGCTATGTGATTGCGGGTGAAACTGGATATAAAAATGCAAATTATTTCAGCGCAATGTTTAAAAAATACACCGGGCTGTCCCCGAAAGAATACCGGGAAAGGAGGAAAGGGTGAAACGCAGATTTAAATCTATAAAAAACAGGATCATGGTATTCTTTATTGGAGTGGCGGTCTTTCAGATCGCCGCTATGGCGTTGTTTGCGGTTTTTCATCTGCGTCCGTCCCTGACGAAGATGTATGAAGAACATCTGGAAAAATTTACGGAGTCCGCATTCTGGGAAGTTACATCGGCAAAGATGAAGATAGAAAATTATACCGTAAATATGATCGGAGATTCCGACATTCAGGAATTTTTGGAATCCGCGGATAACAGCAGCAGGAATTATGTGCCTTCTATGACGGCCGAGATGCGAAACCGGATTCTGTCCTATACGGATTATGACAGTGCAATTCGATCGATTTACCTGATCGATAATTTCGGGAGGATGTACAGTAACCTGTCCCATAAGGCCATATCAGGGTATTTGGAGTCAAAAGAGGAACTGAGAAAAAGAAGCGACGCTTCTGCCGTATGGTTTACGGACTTTAATGACAGCAGCATCGTAGTGTACCGGATTGTGAACAATAATACAACGGATCTGAAGCGTAAGATCGGCGCCATCTGCATGGTAATTGATAAGAGTCTTTTTGTAGACCGCATCCAGCAGCTCCTTCTGGAAGATACACAGAACTACCGCCTGGAAAGTGCGGACGGTAATTTCCGAATCTCGTCTGCTGCAGACAGGGACACATTTTCTGCGGAGAAATATATAATCAGTTCGTATGATAACCGGATATGGAGGCTGGAGACATGGATAGATAAAGATGAGGCATATGCTTCTATTTATCTGATTTTCAAAATACTGACTCTGGAGCTGATGGTTCTGCTTGTAATCAGCATATGTATGGTAATATATCTTTCCGGCAGGATTACCAGGCCTATATCAGACATCAGAAATGCCATGAAGCAGATCGGAAAAGGCAATATGGAGGCAGAAGTGCCTGTCAGCGGAGAGGATGAGATCGGACAGCTTGCAGCCACCATGAACCGGATGTCGAAAAAAATAGGCGAGCTGGTGGAACGGATCAGGCGTGAAGAAACCAACCAGCGTCTTCTGGAACTAAAAGCCATGCAGTATCAGATTAATCCCCATTTTCTCTATAATACACTGGATTCTATCAGTATGTTTGCCCGGAAGAACCATGATGAACAGTGCGAAGAACTGGTGATTGCGCTTTCTGACTTTTTCAGGATCAGCTTAAGCCACGGACAGGAATTTGTGACAGTGGAGAAGGAAGTGAAATATGCAGAGTGTTATCTGGAAATACAAAATATTCGTTTTCCGGAACAAATCACATGGGATGTCACCGTTGAAGAAGAGCTGAAAGAGATCAAAATCATGAAGTTTATTTTGCAGCCCCTAGTTGAAAACAGCATTTACCACGGTATCCGGGATGCCGGACGAAAAGGACATATACAGATATCCGCATATCAGGATGCAAACGGATTGATCCTGTGTGTTCAGGATGACGGGATCGGCATGCTGCCGGAGGAACTTACGGAGCTTATGGCAGATTTAGAGTCAGAGGAAATCAGAGAGAAGGATATCCATGAGGGCGGTTTCGGGCTAAAAAATGTCCACCAGAGGCTGAAACTGATGTATGGGGAGAATAGCGGACTGCAGATAAAAAGTGAATGGGAGGAGGGGACATGCATCACTATCTATATTCCATACAAATCGGGATTTAGTCGGCAAGCTTTAGACTTGTCGATGGACGGGGACGCTTCATGACAGGAAGGCCGGGGAGGCGCCGGGGCTGTATATGCCGTTGCGATATGCACCCGTGCTGCTAAGTGCTTCTAGAACAGCCGATGCCGGATAGGCGGGTACGCTGAACACATCACGGGAAATCTGATGATTTCCCGCGCTGGGTTCAGCAAAAACTTGATTTGGAGATCAAGTTTTTCCCCGCCTATCCGGCATCGGCTGTTCAAGAATCACTAAGCGCACTCCAGCATTTCGCAACGGCATATACAGCCCCAGCACCTCCCCGGCCTCCCTGTCATAAAGCTGGCTCATCCAATCGGCAGGAAAGCTCGCCAACCGGGTGGGATCCCGGACCAGGGCAGCGGATGTGGATTGGCTATGCGTATCTTTTCATCTTCAAGATGTGTATTGAATTATTTTGATACTGGAACCGTATCCCATTGCTTATGTACACCTACTGGGGACATAAAAGTCCCGCCAATTCAATACCATACGCTGCCCCCGCTTGAGGCATCTCCTTAGAAACGAGCTTTTTCCTGCCGGTTGGATGCGCCAGCTCCATGAAGGGAGGCTTTCGGCTATCCCTTTATGGAGCGTCCCCATCCGCGCCGAGACTAAAGCTCGCCACTAAATCCCGATTTTTTTCTTGACAATTTTGTGATGGCGTGTTATATTACAAATAGAACAATGGGAGCTTGATTATGAACCTATTGTTGGACAGCATGTTTTCCCCGAAAGTATTTTCGGGGATGTTTTTGATTGGTCGAGGGGGCTTTTTCCCACAGATTTAACAAGATAGGAGGATTCTCCCAACGTTATAGGGAAAAGATGAATCTCTTAAAACAAGAAGCCAGAAGGTAGGACCAGGAGGTGATGGCAGTGGCTGCAAAGAGGGATTATTATAAAGTTTTGGGAATTGATAAGAGTGCAGATGAAAACACGATAAAAAAGGCGTACCGGAAGCTTGCTAAAAAGTACCATCCGGATACAAATGCCGGTAACGCCCAGGCTGAGCAGAATTTTAAAGAGATTACAGAGGCATATACGGTTTTAAGTGACGAAGAAAAACGTAAATTGTATGACCAGTTCGGCCATGCTGCTTTTGAAGGCGGTTTTGATGCCGATGCCGCGAAGGCATACAGCCGTCAGAATGGAGGGACACGGGAATATCATTTTGAAAGTGGCGATATGAATGATATTTTCGGGGATATTTTTGGCGATATGTTCAGGGGGGGCGGTTCAGAGGGATTCGAATACCATAATTATTCCGGCAGTGGGTTTGGAGGCGGAGGATATGGCAGAAAAACGTTCCGCAGAAAGGGAACGGACCTGCATGCGGAAGTTGCAGTTACTTTTGACGAGGCGGTTTTTGGATGTGAAAAGATTATTACGCTTCAGAATCAGGATGGTATGACAGCACCGGTGCAGTCCCTGCAGGTTCGCATTCCGGCAGGTATTGAGACCGGCAAGAGTATTCGGCTGCGGGGCAAAGGGATGCCGGGCTCGGGTGGCGGTGAACCGGGAGACCTGTTCTTAAAAGTACAGGTCGGCGGGAAGGCAGGCTTTGAGAGAAAGGGGCAGGATATTTATACGACGGCTTACATCCCGTTTACGACCGCAGTATTCGGCGGGGAAGTGATGGTTGAGACTCTTTATGGAAACGTACTCTGCAAGATCAGGGAAGGAACGCAGTCGGGGACGAAAATACGGCTTCGGGGAAAGGGCGTTGTGTCCATGAAGAATCCAGAGGTGCACGGTGACCAGTATGTATGCGTGCAGATTCAAGTACCGCAGAATCTGAACAGAGAAGCCAGGGAGAAATTGCGGGAGTTTGAGGCGGCGCAGCGAGGGGGAAGACAGTCCGCCTGACAGAAGTATGGACACACCTGTTTCCTTCAGGCGTGTCCATATTTTTATCTATGTGTCGAATATGGGTTGTATCCTTTGGTTTATTGGTGGTATCATAAGAGAAAGTGTCGAATATGTTTTAGGCTATGCAGTGTATGCAGGATGGCTGAGCTCTGTTTGGCGGAGGTGAAGCCGGAGGTTTCAAAAACATGGAGCTTAAAGGAGGAAAAGGTATGAAAAGAGTAATCAGCTTCGCGGTGTGTCTGTGCCTGGCTATGGGGATGCTGGCGGGATGCGGTGTGAAGGAGAAGGATGAGAAAAAAGAAGCAGAGGATATAACGCAGAAGGAAAAGGGAGACCGGCAGATTACCTTTATGATTCCGGACTGGGGGGTGCCCACGGATGAGATGCTGGAAGATTTTACCGGGGAGACCGGGATCGATGTTGTGATCAATGAGGTAAGCTGGGATGATATCAGGGATAAGATTGCAATTGCAGCTTCCGGCGGTTCTTCGGCTGCGGATGTGGTGGAGGTGGACTGGTCCTGGGTAGGTGAGTTCTATGCTGCAGACTGGCTGGAGGAGATCCGGCTTTCAGAAGAAGAAAAGGCAGATATGCCTACGCTGGATACATTTACTATAGAAGGAAAAGTACTGGCAGTTCCTTATGCCAATGATTATAGGCTGTCTTATTATAATACCGAGCACTATAAAGAGGCCGGGATCCAGTCGGCGCCGGAAACATGGGAGCAGGTATATGAAAATGCGAAAAAGCTGAAAGAAGCTGGTGTGGCTGAGTACCCGTTTGCGATTCCGCTGAATGCGGAAGAAGCGGCGACGACGTCATTAATCTGGCTGGCTTATACAATGAATGGCGCTGTCTTTCATGAGGACGGTACGCTGATTAAGGACTCCGTGCTGGCGGCGCTTAGTTATGAGGAAAAGATGCTTCGGGAGGAACTGATTGACCCGGCCGATAAGACTTCGTCCGGTATGGATGCATACCGGAGACTTTTATCAGGGGATGCCAGTTTTATGACGGGGCCTACTTCCTTTGTGGCGAGAAGCAGCAATAGTGAGGAGTGCAGTATTGTAGGGCAGATCGAGCCCATTCTGGTGCCGGGAAAGACAGGTACTTCAGAACATACCATGGCGCTTCCTGAGGCGATTGGAATAACGAAGTTCTCAAAAAATAAAAAAGATGCTGAGACATTTGTAAAATGGTATACGTCGCCTGAGATCCAAAAAGAACTTTATAAAACGAAAAGTGCCATCCCAACTCATAATACGATCTTGGAAGAACTCATAAACGACGGTTCAATCACAGATTCCGGCGCTATGCTGGAGGAGGCTGAGCGAATCTCGTCTCCGTTCCCCAATGGTGTACCGTCCTATTATGCAGAGATGAGCAATGCCATTTATAATGCGGTGAATAAAATGGCTCTTGGGGAATTGACTGCGGAAGAAGCCTTTGAAGAGATGGACAGTAAGATTACAGAACTGGCAGGAAAATAGTGATGAAAAAGGCATTACCATATCTATTACTGGCGCCCATGATGATTATCATGGGTGTCTTGGTATTTTACCCTGTGATTGTAACATTTTCATATAGTCTGAAAAAGTGGAAGCTGACGGCGCCCGGTGATATCGAATTTATTGGTCCAGCCAATTATGTCAGTGTATTAAAGTCATCTTCTTTTTGGTACAGCCTGCAGAATACCCTGTTTCTTGTCGTGATGATCGTTCTGCTTACAACAATGATCGGTATAGCCGTTGCGCTTTTTCTGAATGTGGAATCCCGGGTATCCGGACTCATGCTTGCCGTGGCAGTGCTGCCCTGGGCGCTTCCGCCCTATGTCAACGGGGTGCTGTGGAAGTTCATTCTGAGTTCCGGGTATGGATTCATGAACAAGCTGCTGATTACTCTGCATGTTGTGGACCAGCCGGTGGAGTGGCTGTCGTCGCGGTGGCTTCTGCTTCTGTCGGTTTCACTAGTTGTTACTTGGCGGAGCATTCCTTTTATGGCCCTGGTCTGCCTGGCGGGAAGAAAGGCTCTGCCTGAAAGCTTGTATGAGGCGGCAAAGATCGACGGGGGCGGCAGCCTGCAGATTTTTCGGAAAATTACCGTGCCACTGATGCTTCCGTTTGTAGGAATCGGAATCACAAGCACCTCGATCACCGCGGTAAACGTGTTCGATGAAATTGTGGCGCTGTCCGGTATGGGCGATCTGGGTAAGAATATAGTTGTTGAGAGCTATCTGACCACATTTTCCTTCCTTGATTTTGGGAAGGGAAGCGCTATCACGTATCTGGTAATGCTTCTGGCCGGCATTCTTGGCATATTCTATCTGAGGAGTCTGAACCGGGAGGTGATGTACGGATGAAGAGAAAAAAAGGGTACTGGCTGTTTATGGTTCTTTTTCTGATTTTTACAATCGGGCCATTTGTGTGGGCTTTCCTAATTTCCGTGACTCCCGAGTACGGTATGTTTGGAAGATCTGCCAATCTGCTGCCGGAGCATATCACCTGGGAGAACTATCGGAATCTTCTATTAGGGACAGGACAGCAGGGGCAGCTGTTTTACACGGGGATGCTGAATTCCCTGAAGGCTGTGGGCGTGACGCTTCTGCTGGGAATGCCGGCGGCGCTGTCATCCGCATATGCGCTTTCGAGGATGGAATTCAAGGGGAGAAGCCTGATCAAAAATATGCTGTTGATTACCATGGTAATTCCGGTTATGGCCACAATTATACCAATCTATAAAATATTTGCGGATCATCAGCTGCTCGACAATATGTTCTGGCTGAGTGTAATTTATGTAAGCGCTCTGCTGCCGGTGACGACATGGCTTATATCGAACTATTTTGCCACCATACCGAAAGAACTGGAGGAGGCGGCACTGGTGGATGGGTGCGGAAGAATGCGTGCGTTTTTAAGGATTATTCTGCCGGCTTCCGAACCGGTAATTGTATCGGCAGCACTGATCTTGTTTTTAAATACCTGGAGTCAGTTTCAGATTCCGCTGATTCTGGCTTCGTCACTGGCTACCAAACCGATTGCCGTTGTTACTTCGGAGTTTATGACAAAAGATGCCGTCCAGTATGGGATCACTGCGGCTGCGGGAATCTGCGCTGTGGTGCCGCCGGCGGTTTTGGCACTGGGGATGAAACGATTTCTCGTAGCGGGGATCATGGGGGGAGCCGTGAAGGAGTAAGGGGGGGCGCTTGTAAGGATGAGCTCCAGGATGCCGCACAGCGGCAGGAGGACACATATGCCCGGGTGAGATGCTGCCCGCTTGCTAAGGGATTTCAGGACGGAAGAAGGCAGGGAAGGTGGACACGGGCTGACATGCCACGCGAAATCCTGATGGATTACGCGCGTCAGGTCAGCCGAAAACGTAATTTGGTGATTACGTTTTCGTCCACCTTCCCTGCCTTCTTCCGTCCTGAAATCCCTAAGCGCGCTCTATGCACTTCACCCGGGCATATGTGTCCTCCTGCCGCTGTGCGGCATCCTGGAGCTCATCCTTACAAGCTGGGTGCATCCTGCAGGGAGGTGGGAGAGGCAGATGGGATTGGCCGGGTTTGGCGTGGCGGGCGGGGGAGCTTATATTAGTGATTTTTGCGGCCTGGAAAGCGGATGCTGATGGGGGATTTCTCGCGTTTTAGGATGTGTTTTAGGATTACGATGGAGGATATTAGCAGCGTTCCGCAACGTAGGGTGGAGGATTGGAGGTGGCGGAGGCTGGTGATGCTGAAGCAGAGGTAGGTGATGATTGTGCGCAGGAGGTGGGGGCGGATGATGATCAGCAGGGAGAATAGGAGGTAGAAGAAGGCGAGCAGGAAGAACGGGGATAGGTTGGGGAGGAGGCCCAGCAGGCAGCCGAAGGAGACGGCTATGGCTTTGCCGCCTTTTGTGGGGTGCATGAATGGGAAAGCATGACCGATGACCGGGGCGGCCAGGATGATGCCGAAGAGAGGGGCGTGGACGTCCAGGATATGTGCAGCTGCATAGATGGGGAGGAATCCTTTTGCCAGCTCCAGGATGAGGACGATAGCACCGGTTTTTCTGCCGGCCAGTTTGAAGGCGTTAAAGGCTTCGGGATTGTGGTCAATGCCGGCTTCTCTGATGTCGATTCCGTTTAACAGCCTGGGAATCAGTTGAGCGTACAGGATGCTGCCAGATAAGTAACCCAGCAGTATGAATAGGTAATACATTATATTTCACCTCCGGATTTTCTGCAGATACGGCGCAGGAGTCTGTAGGTTTTGAGTGCCGCGTCCCCCGGGACTGCTGATGACTGGGCGGTACGCATGGCTTCGCAGCGGGCGGGGTTTTGCAGCAGGCTCTGGCCCGCGGCTATCTGGCCGTAGAATTTGTCTGAAGTAACGGAGAGTCCGTGGGCGGAGAAGAATTCCAGATTCCTTGTTTCACAACCTGGGATGGGCGTGGTGTGGACGATGGGGATTCCTTTTACCGCTGCTTCCGTGCTGGTCATGCCTCCGGGTTTTGTGTACAGCACATCACAGGCGTCCATGTAGGCGGCAATGTGCTCTGCATAACCAACGATCCTGATGTTGGCAGAACGGCCGAATTCTCCTGTCAGAATACGGTATAACTTTTTGTTGGCGCCGCAGATGACGATGATGTATTCATCGGGCTGAATTCTGCGCAGCAGTTCCGCGACGAACAGCTGGATCTTTCCGAAACCCATGCTGCCGCTCATGATCAGATAGACGTGTGCATTCTCGGGTATCCTACACATCTGCCTTGCTGCTTTTGGAACCCGGGGAGCCGAAAATGCCTGCCGGACCGGTATGCCGTAAGGTTTCAGCCTGTGTGCGGGGAGTCCCCTGGCAGCAAACTCTTCTTTTAGTTCTTTGTGGGGGATTATATAAAAATCACAGTCCGTTTCTTCCCAGAATGGAATGCAGGTATAGTCGGTTTCAATAGCAACTACCTTATGGGAAAGCATCTTTTTATGCTTCATGTAGCTAAGTGTTTCCGCAGGGAACAGATGCGGTGTGGCGATGACATCATAATGGTGTTCCTCCAGATAGCGCTTCAAGGGTTTGGCGAGCATGGCGTTCGCATAGTATACGGGAGACTTGCGGTGTGATGAGCTGACCACCCCTCCCAGTCTATACAAGAAATGAAAAAAGCGGGGAGCATGTTTTACAATTGACACATACCCACCGCCCACGAAACGGGACACACGTTTACCCGCAAGCAGCATGATGTCAAGTATATCCGCTTCATCACCGTGAAGGCGGATACACTCCTGAAGTGCTTTTCCGGCATAGTTATGTCCTTCTCCTGTGCTGCATGATAAAATTAAAACTTTCATATAAACTCTCTCTGAATCTGATTAATAGTCTCTCTTACAGGATATCCATTTTCCCTTAGAAATTTCTATTTTATTAAAAATCCGGCAATAAAAGTAACGAAAGGAATCGTCACCATAGATAAAACGGTAGTAAATGCAAAAATTTCTGATGCATATGTATAGTTTCTTTTATAACGAATTGACATCATTGTCATTGTGGTTGCTGTAGGACATGACGCTGCGATTAAGGTAGTATATGCGATGTCGTGGTCTATACGAAGCAGGTATAAAAATACGGTCACGGCCAGCGGCACAGCGATCAGTTTCAGAAAGCTGACCCAGTAGATGTGCAAATGTCCGAATATTTTCTTCAGGTCAGCCTGTGCAACAGAAAAGCCGGCAACCATCATGGCAAGAGGCGTATTCATATCCGCTATATAATCCATAGAATCCAGAACAGCGGCAGGAATCCGAAGCTGTGCAAAAAATAGAAGAAGAGCGGCACAGGTAGCAAGGATCATAGGAGATAGCAGCCCCTCTTTCAGCTGTCGCAAAGAGAACTTATTCTCCAGCAGGCTGAGCCCGTGAGTCCATGTAAACAGATTAAACATGGTCATATAGGCGGTGAGATAGAAGACCCCTTCATTTCCCAGCACACTGTAGATCAGTGGAATTCCGATAAAGCCGCAATTGGAATAGATCGAGCCAAAGCGGTCGAGATAATAATTCGGGTTATTTTTCTCAGGCACCAGAAAACGGGCAATCAAAATGGCTATGATATGGGCAGCAAAAGCGGCCGCAAATGCGGTCAAAAGACCTCTGACAAGTCTGGCGTCATAGTCTGTCTGATATACAGTAATAATCAGGCAGGGGTTGACAATCATAAGGAGCAGATTGGATATACTTCTGTTTCCTTCCTGGCTTACGATCTTCAGCCTGTAGCAGGCAAACGCCAATATCATAATAATGAGCATTTTCAGCAGTTGATTAAAAATTAATAGAAATTATATATGTCTTTTTGACTATCTTTTTATATCTCCTTAAATGTCCGCAAAGCCTTATTTTATAGGCTCTACGGGCATTTTGCTTTTGTGGTAAACCTCACATATCTAGGTCTATCTTCTTATATTTTCGCTATCAAGCGTGGTTAAAATCGTGGTAAATACTTCTATGCGATTAGACGCTGAACCTCTGATTTTGCGGTATCTATGGACGCATGAGCGTACCAGTTCATTGTGATACTAATGTTTGAATGTCCCATGATATACTGTAAATCTTTTGGGTTCATGTTCTTGCTTGCCAGTCTTGTGCAGAATGTATGGCGTAGCGTATGCGGTGTGATATGTGGCAAGGGATTGTCCTTGTGGTGCTTGTTATATTTCTTTACCATACGGACAAATAAGGCGTTGTAATCAATCGCAACTTTGGGCTTGCCTTTATGATTGACAAATAAGAAATTGCTCTGTCCGTCTATCACAAATGGTTCTGCCTTTGGGCGTTTCTTCATAACCCGTTGAAATGCCTGTATTGTTTCTCTACTTAATGGCACTTGTCTTATTCCGCTTTTCGTCTTAGGCGTTTCAATATAATAGCCCTGTTCCTTGCTCTTTAGTAACTGGTGGTCGATAATTACAACTTCATTCTTGAAATCAATATCAGCTACTGTCAGTCCGCACAGTTCCGAGATACGAAGTCCAGTCTTTAACAGTATCAGCACATCATCATAATGCTTGTGATACACATTGTCTGTCTTGATAAATGAGAGTAAGGCTTGTTCCTGTTCCTCTGTCAATGCGACTTTCTCTTTGGTATCATTTTCTAGGACTTCACTTAACTTAAAATCAAAAGGGTTCTTCCTTACACAATCGTCTTGTATGGCGATATAGAATGACGCTTTTAACGAGCGTTTATGGTTGTTAATGGTGTTATAGGAAAAGCCTTTATCTTTCATGCGTAACGCCCATTCCTTAGCGTCAGAGGGTTTTATCGCATCAATGCTCCTAGCACCCAACTTGTCCTCTTTCAATAACCGCATGAGTTGTTCCCGTTGTTTTTGTGTGCTTTTCTTCACATTCGCCCTCTGTAAGTTCTGTTTGGCATAGAGTTGGCAAAGCGTCATTTTCTTGCCTGTGCTGTCGATACCGTCCTCAATATCCCGTCTTATCTGCTGTTCCAGTTCACGAAGTGAGGGTTTTTCCCGTTTTTCCTTTGGTGTCGGGTCTGTGGGTGTCAATCTCCAAGCATACACATATTTTGTGTTTCCAAATGCGTCTACATATTTATATAAGTATTTCCCGTCTGTTCGTTGGCTCTCTCCAGTATGCAGGATACGTCCTTTACTATCCCGTCTTTTTTCTTTCATGGTGTCTGCTCCTTTCCTTGTTGGAAAGAGCCTTGATATGACTTGTGTTCATCATAACACATACAAGGCTCATTTGCATTAGATTGCGTCCAATTTGTCAATAACCTGTTCAAACTGTCGGCGTTTAATCTGTATGCGGTTGCCATTCATAATGAGCCAGCCAGCGTCCTTGTTTTCCTCTGCTAAGCGTCTTAACTTGTTTTCTCCGATACGGAAATACTTTGACGCTTCTTCAATGGTAAGGGTATATTTTTCCCATACGGGAATATCCTGTGCATTACTCATAAAACACCCCCTCACTTTCGATTACATCTGCTATATCCGTACACATCTGTTCTACAAGCATTTCCTGTTTTTCGGAAAGGTTGGTACATTCATCAATCATTTTCATGTAGTTTGAGCCTGTCAGCCTGTCGATTTCCTCTATCATCACGATTGACGGCATGACCTGTCTTTCCAGCCATTGCAGAGTGCGTTCCATATTGACAGGTACGGGGTTCATTTCAAAAGGTAAACTGTCATGGGAAATGAATATCTCCCACAGCGGATAATCGGGAAATTGCACAAAATCAGTAATAAGGTAAAACACCAACCCATGAGGGTTATATGTCAATAACAATTCCTCAACTGCCTGTACTGCCTTTTTATCACGCAGACGAATTTCAAAACGGTTGATAATATCCGTATGTTTCTTTTTGGTTGCCTGTTCCTTTTGTTTTTCATACAGGCAGAAATATTTTGTGCTTGCCTTTGAGCCGATATAAAGGGTACTTGCTAAATTACGGTTTTTTCCGCTTAGTTTTCCACCTTGTACATTTTCATAGTTTTTACAGCGACAATCCGCACCGCCATTTTTGTATTTTTCAGACAAAACGGGAATATCCAGCAGACCGCACATATCATTGATTGCCAAGTCAAAACGTCGGATAACACCGCCACAGTCAAGACAGCGGTTTAAAAATGAATACCAATCCCTGTTCTGTGCCTGTAAGACATATTCCATGTTGCGTGAGCCTGCCCCTTTTAATTCTAAAAATACACCCATGTGTTCATCATCAGAAGCCATGACCTTGATTTCCCCGTAGGCATAATGCTCCTTATAGCCATAATACCCATAGTCATAATGGATAAAATAGTCCGCTTTCATGCCAAGCACCTTTCGGATAACTTCTAATGCGTCAGTCGTTGGAAAACGGACAGACAGATAATCAACGAGCAGATAAAAAGGCTTATCACAGACATAGTAATTCAGACAACGCAGGATAATGTTCTGTGTTTCTTTACTTGCGTTGGCTTTTCCGTTCTCAAAGCGGTTGATACTATATCTTGATACATGGGTAAGACTTGCAAGTTCTCCTTGTGAAAGACCGCTTGCAAGACGTTTGTTCTTCATTTCAAGTGCAAATTCTAAATTGTTCATTGTATTCCTCCAATCCCACAACAGCCTTGAAATACCTGTAAACCACTATTCAAAAGAATGTGAAATTACTATCTTCTTAAAACTTCTCATTACTACTCACAGGTTTGGGGTTGTATGGTTTTTGACTTGTCTTTTGTGAAATAGTGCCCCCCTGTTAGATAACGGGGGCACAGTCAAGGCTCGCAGGCTCGCCAGCCGACAAAGCATTTCTTCCCCTTGACACAAGGTGTCATGGCGGTAAGCCTGAGAGGCTTCCGCCACCGTGTCAGAAATACTTTGTCAGCAAGTCCTGTTTTGCCTTTTCTAACAAGTTCCATTTCAACCAATATTCATATCTACGGGTTTAATCAGATGGGTATTTCTTTTTGAATGTTTTTGTATTTCATGCTATTGTGCTTATTCACTCACAATAGCATAGTAATTCTTATATGCTTATTTGTCAATATCTTTTTTTGTCTTTACAAATCATATTAAGCATGATAGACTTATAACAGTGAAGATATAACGAGATATGGAGGGTTGTGCAATGAAAATAAGCCATTTAGGAAATAATATACAGACCATAAGAAAATTTAGGGGAATGAAACAACAGGAACTTGCGGACAAAATCGGTATCAATATGCAGAGCCTTTCCAAGATTGAAAGAGGGTTGAACTATCCTGCTTATGAAACGCTGGAAAAGATAATGGAAGTGCTGGACGTAACGCCGAATGAATTATTATCGGGAGAATGGAAGTATGTCAATCAGTCTGAAAAAGAAGTCTGTCAGTTTTTAAGAACAGAAGAACGTCTAAATGCAGAACTGAAACACGGACACTATGATAACTTCTTTGACAGCGAGGAAGAATGGCTGGAATATGAGTTGGAAAAGTTACGGGAATACATTACAGACTATATCAACGGGAAAAGCATTGAAGCGTCCGACCTTTACCCAATCAAAGAATTTATCCAGCATTTGAAGTTTCAAAAATTACTAGACCGCTATGATGATTTATACAGTATGGATATGTTTGGGGAAAGCATAGAGGGACATAAATATAGGACACCTTATCAAGTCGTGAAAATGATAAATCCGAACTCAAAAGAGGATATGGAACTGTTACGGGAAGTATTAAGGAATAACCATTTTGATGATGAGGACGAGTAATCTTTTTCCTCTTGCGAGAAGATACAGCAAACAAAAAGCCCGATCAAGAGTGCAAAGCACCACCAATGGTGGCAAGCTCTTGACAGGGCTTTTTCTTTTCTGTTGTGGGTACTCAAGAGGAAAAAAGGAAAAGTGTGATGTCTCAATTTTTTTATCTTGCACGCATAAAAAGATTGAAAGAGGTGTTTGTTTCCAGTATAATGTTTTTTGTATAGAAGCAAGGATTGAATTTTTTTGAAAGAAAGGGTTGACAGTCATGTTCACACATTGTTACGCTTGCGACAGACAGACAGACAGACAGACAGACAAGTAAATTCTGCCCTTTTTTCAATTCTATCAATAATAAACAGAACGCACAGATTATCCAGTTATAAGGGGGAGTTTGTGCGTTTTTCTATGCAAAGAATTTATGAAAAATAAGGAGTGAACAAACTATGAAGAAAAAACAAGTCCTTGCAGTAAGTTCCGCATTGATGATTGGAACAACAACTGCACTTACAGGGCTTCCTACTCCTGTCATGGCACAGGAAAACACAGAAGTTGTGCAGGAAGCCGTTGTAGAAGAAAACAAGACAGAGCAAGTTCCTGTGGAACAGAAAACAGAAAACGCAGAAGTACAAGAGAATATAACAGACAAGGAACAGGAAGAAACTGCTGAAAATGCAGAAACTTTAAAAGAAGAAAGTACAAAACAGGAAACACCTGCAACACCAGAAAAAGAAGTGGTTACCGAAGATAAGACCGTTGAAGCAAGCAAAAATACAGAAGTAAAAGCTGGAAGCATTGCTATTGATGAAGCACATTTTCCAGACAAAGTATTTAGAGAACAAATCATTGCAGAATTTGATAAAGACGGCGATAGTGTGTTATCTGTTGATGAAATATCAAAAGCCCAATTCTTAAACTTGCATGATATGAAAACGATATCTTCATTAGAGGGTATTCAATATCTAACAAATTTGCAGTCTTTAGATGTTTCTACGACTTCTGTTTCAGACTTAAGTCCGGTTAAAAACTCATCTTTAAAAAGATTAGATTGTCGTTCTTCAAAAGTAAGAAGCGTTGATTTAACACGTTATCCGAATTTGGAAGCTTTCGTTTGCGATAATACATCAATTAACAGTCTTGATGTATCTAAGAATGAAAAATTGAATACGTTATTTGCAGATAGTACCTCTATTTCCAATTTAGATGTAACAAACAATCCTAACTTAGAACAACTATCTTGTAGCAATACAGGATTAATGGAACTTGATGTCACACATAATCCGCAATTAGTCACTTTAGATATAGGAGATACAAAAGTAAAAACACTTGATATAAGTAAGAACCCTAATTTGAAACAACTATCATGTTATATGACAAATATAGCTGAATTAGATGTAACAAAAAACACAAAACTGACACGCCTTTTTTGTCATGATACAACTATTAAAAAATTAGATTTAAGCAATAATTTAGAACTTGAAATGCTACGTTGCGGTGAAATTTTTGAACAAGGGATAAGAGGTCTTGATATAAGTAAAAACACAAAAATTAAAAAATTAATTTGCGATGATTTATACTGGTTAAATGTCGGAGAGAATAAAGTTCTTGAAAATAATCATGCTTTTGTAGGCAACGGTTATATTGATATTAAAGGGAATAAAATCGACTTAAAAAAAGATGTTGAACAAGGAATAGATATTTCAAAAGTAAAAGTTACTGCAAATGGAACTTTAGATAAAGATACAGGAATTATAACGGTAGATGATGTAAAAAAACCAGTTACTTATGAGTATGATTGCGGTACTTATAAAGACGGAAACGTTGTTTTAAAAGTAGAATTATCGTTAAACTCACAAGGAGAAGATAATACAGCACCAACTATTTCTGCAAATGATGTTACATTGAATGTAGGCGATACTTTCGACCCATTGGCAAATGTAACAGCAACAGATAAAGAGGACGGAACTATCACTTTGACAAAAGATAATATTGTTGCAAATGATGTAGATACTTCTAAGGCTGGTACTTACCATGTGACTTATAAAGTAACAGATAAAAACGGAGCTTCTGCTAAAAAAACGATTACTGTAACTGTGAAACAAAATACAGGCGACCTTAACTCTGCTCCAATCATTTCAGCAAATGATGTTACATTGAATGTAGGCGATACGTTCGACCCATTGGCAAATGTGACAGCAACAGATAAAGAGGACGGAACGATTATTTTAACAAAAGATAACATTATTGCAAATGATGTAGATACTTCTAAGGCTGGCACTTATCATGTAACTTTCCGTGTAGTAGATAAAAATGGTGCAATTACTGAAAAAACAATTACAGTTACCGTAAAAGAAAAAGTAACAAATAAACCTGTAAGTCCACAACAGCCACAGAAACCGAGCAAGCCAACTACTCCAACAAAGCCTAGCGGACAAAAGAACCCTGTAAAAACAGGTGATATGACAAACGTAGGATTGTTTACTTCTATGTTTGCTGGTTCAACCGGTGTATTAGCTGTTTTATTAACGACAAAAACATACCCAGGAGGACTTTTACATGACCCAAGTACATTTTACACTGAAAAGCGAAGAGATTCAAAGCATTATTGAATATTCTGTAAAGGATGACGTTTCTAAAAATATTTTAACAACGGTATTTAATCAACTAATGGAAAATCAACGAACAGAATATATTCAAGCAAAAGAATATGAACGAACAGAAAACCGACAAAGTCAACGAAATGGCTATTATGAGCGCAGCTTTACGACACGTGTAGGCACGCTAGAATTAAAAGTACCCAGAACACGTGATGGCCATTTTTCACCCACAGTGTTTGAACGTTATCAACGAAACGAAAAAGCCCTCATGGCTTCAATGTTGGAAATGTATGTATCAGGCGTTTCAACTCGTAAAGTATCAAAAATTGTGGAAGAACTTTGTGGTAAATCCGTCTCTAAGTCCTTCGTTTCTAGCTTAACAGAACAGCTAGAACCTATGGTTAACGAGTGGCAGAATCGTTTATTATCAGAAAAAAATTATCCTTACTTAATGACCGATGTACTCTATATAAAAGTACGAGAAGAAAATCGAGTACTCTCAAAAAGCTGTCATATAGCGATTGGAATAACCAAAGATGGCGACCGTGAAATTATCGGCTTCATGATTCAAAGTGGCGAAAGCGAAGAGACCTGGACAACATTTTTTGAATACCTAAAAGAACGCGGTTTACAAGGTACGGAACTCGTTATTTCTGATGCGCACAAAGGATTAGTCTCTGCCATTAGAAAATCCTTCACCAACGTAAGTTGGCAAAGATGCCAAGTTCACTTCCTAAGAAATATCTTTACCACCATTCCTAAAAAAAATTCAAAATCTTTCAGAGAAGCTGTTAAAGGAATTTTTAAGTTCACAGATATTAACTTAGCGCGTGAGGCTAAAAATCGATTGATTCATGATTATATCGATCAACCAAAATATTCAAAAGCTTGCGCATCATTGGATGATGGATTCGAAGACGCCTTTCAATATACCGTACAAGGAAATTCCCACAATCGACTAAAGAGTACCAATCTAATTGAACGACTGAATCAAGAAGTACGCAGAAGAGAAAAGATTATTCGCATCTTCCCCAATCAAACATCAGCCAATCGCTTAATTGGAGCCGTTCTTATGGACCTACATGATGAATGGATTTATTCTTCAAGAAAATACATCAATTTTGATAAGTAGAAATGGTAAAAACATTGTATAGCATTTTACACAGGAGTCTGGACTTGACTTTATCTATTTTCAGCCTGTATCATAGCTAAACAAATCGAGTTGTGTGTCCGTTTTTGGGCGTTCTGCTAGCTTGTTTAAAGTCTCTTGAATGAATGTATGTTCTAAGTCAAAAAACTCTGACAGCGCCTTTATATAGCTTTCTTTTTCTTCTTTTTTTACTTTAATGATCGATAGCAACAATGATTTAACACTAGCAAGTTGAATGCCACCATTTCTTCCTGGTTTAATCTTAAAGAAAATTTCCTGATTCGCCTTCAGTACCTTCAGCAATTTATCTAATGTCCGCTCAGGAATGCCTAGCGCTTCTCTAATCTCTTTTTTAGTCGTCACCAAATAAGGCTTGTATACATCACTTTTTTCGCTAATATAAGCCATTAAATCTTCTTTCCATTCTGACAAATGAACACGTTGACGTTCACTTCTTTTTTTCTTGAATTTAAACCACCCTTGACGGACAAATAAATCTTTACTGGTTAAATCACTTGATACCCAAGCTTTGCAAAGAATGGTAATGTATTCCCTATTAGCCCCTTGATAGTTTTCTGAATAGGCACTTCTAACAAGTTTAATCACTTCTTTTTCTTCTAAGGGTTGATCTAATCGATTATTAAACTCAAACATATTATATTCGCACGTTTCGATTGAATAGCCTGAACTAAAGTAGGCTAAAGAGAGGGTAAACATGACGTTATTACGCCCTATTAAACCCTTTTCTCCTGAAAATTTCGTTTCGTGCAATAAGAGATTAAACCAGGGTTCATCTACTTGTTTTTTGCCTTCTGTACCGCTTAAAACCGTTAGACTTGAACGAGTAAAGCCCTTATTATCTGTTTGTTTGAAAGACCAATCTTGCCATTCTTTGAAAGAATAACGGTAATTGGGATCAAAAAATTCTACATTGTCCGTTCTTGGTATACGAGCAATCCCAAAATGATTGCACGTTAGATCAACTGGCAAAGACTTTCCAAAATATTCTCGGATATTTTGCGAGATTATTTTGGCTGCTTTGACAGATTTAAATTCTGATTTTGAAGTCACATAAACTGGCGTTTCTAAAACAAAATATGCTTGATAACCTTTATCAGATTTGATAATTAACGTAGGCATAAAACCTAAATCAATAGCTGTTGTTAAAATATCGCTTGCTGAAATAGTTTCTTTTGCCGTGTGAATATCAAAATCAATAAAGAAGGTATTGATTTGTCTTAAATTGTTTTCAGAATGTCCTTTCGTGTATGAACGGTTTTCGTCTGCATACGTACCATAACGATAAACGTTTGGTGTCCAATGCGTAAATGTATCTTGATTTTCGTGAATCGCTTCTTCGGAAGTCAGAACAACGCCACGTCCGCCAATCATGCTTTTTTTTGAGCGATACGCAAAAATAGCCCCTTTGCTTTTACCTGGCTTGGTAGTGATTGAGCGAATTTTACTATTTTTAAATTTGTACTTTAACAAGCCGTCATGAAGCACAGTTTCTACAACAAAAGGGATATTCATTCAGCTGTTCTCCTTTCTTACGAAAATTAATTAGTTAGAAGCTACGATCAAAGTTGAATCACAACAAAAAAGGCAATCAACTAAGTTTTTCTTAATTGATTGCCTGGTATCTTCTTAAAGACTTGAAATTCCCTCAAAAACCCGATATAATGGGTTTACAGATATTTAAGTATCTGATTAATAAAGTAATTAAATACTTTACCAAATTTCGGGTCTCGACTTCTTTAATTGATTGGTGGTAATCAATTAAGGCTCGCAACTTATTTTCTTGGCGGAAAATAAGTTGGTCGTGGCTCTTTTTTTGTATTCTTTATTCAGTTCGTTGTTTCGTTATATCTAGTATACCGCTTTTAAAAAAAATAAGCAACAATTTCGTTAAATATATTAACGACAATCATTGCTTCTCTTCTTCTATTTGCAACTCTACTTGTTCTAATTCATTAGGAATTAAGTCAATAACTAAGGTTGAGTTTGTCAATTCTGCAATTCGTTCCAATGTTTTTAATGTCGGATCTGATTTTCCTGATTCAATCAATGAATAATTTGATCTACTCATTTCTAATTCTTGGGAGAATTTTTCTTTTGATTTGGTACCTCTCATCTTTTTTAAGCTTTCTCTAAATGCTAGTTCCAAGTTTCTCCCTCCTGTTTATGTAAATATTTTGCACGTTTTCCATTTAATTATATCGTTACACCTTGTAAATCACAAGTGATTAATCACAAATCACTTGTGATTAGTGATTGTTATTGGTGTTGCCTAGAACGATTCTAAGCACATGTTTAATTTTAAAGTGGGCAATTATCTTTAAAATGTCCTACAATGATTCAATAAAAGCATGGCTGCTAGTGAAACTTGCGACCATGCTTTTAAAAATACTTAATGGGGTCCCGAGCGCTTTAGCTCCTTGGAAGCTGTCAGTAGTATACCTAATAATTTATCTACATTCCCTTTAGTAACGTGTAACTTTCCAAATTTACAAAAGCGACTCATAGAATTATTTCCTCCCGTTAAATAATAGATAACTATTAAAAATAGACAATACTTGCTCATAAGTAACGGTACTTAAATTGTTTACTTTGGCGTGTTTCATTGCTTGATGAAACTGATTTTTAGTAAACAGTTGACGATATTCTCGATTGACCCATTTTGAAACAAAGTACGTATATAGCTTCCAATATTTATCTGGAACATCTGTGGTATGGCGGGTAAGTTTTATTAAGACACTGTTTACTTTTGGTTTAGGATGAAAGCATTCCGCTGGCAGCTTAAGCAATTGCTGAATCGAGACTTGAGTGTGCAAGAGCAACCCTAGTGTTCGGTGAATATCCAAGGTACGCTTGTAGAATCCTTCTTCAACAATCAGATAGATGTCAGACGCATGGCTTTCAAAAACCACTTTTTTAATAATTTGTGTGCTTAAATGGTAAGGAATATTCCCAACAATTTTATACCTCTGTTTGTTAGGGAATTGAAACTGTAGAATATCTTGGTGAATTAAAGTGACACGAATGTTCAGTTTTAATTTTTCTGACGATAAGTTGAATAGATGACTGTCTAATTCAATAGACGTTACCTGTTTACTTATTTTAGCCAGTTTCGTCGTTAAATGCCCTTTACCTGTTCCAATTTCGTAAACGGTATCGGTTTCTTTTAAATTCAATTGTTTTATTATTTGGTTGAGTACTTTTTCACTCGTTAAAAAGTTTTGAGAATATTTTATATTTTTGTTCATGTAATCACTCCTGAAGTGATTACATCTATAAATAAATACAGAAGTTAAACGATTTGTTTGTAATTTTAGTTATCTGTTTAAAAAGTCATAAGATTAGTCACTGGTAGGAATTAATCTAACGTATTTATTTATCTGCGTAATCACTGTTTTTAGTCTGTTTCAAAACAGTAGATGTTTTATCTACATTACGCATTTGGAATACCAACATGACGAATCCCTCCTTCTTAATTACAAATTTTTAGCATCTAATTTAACTTCAATTCCTATTATACAAAATTTTAAGATAAAGTCAAGTCCAGACTCCTGTGTAAAATGCTATACAATGTTTTTACCATTTCTACTTATCAAAATTGATGTATTTTCTTGAAGAATAAATCCATTCATCATGTAGGTCCATAAGAACGGCTCCAATTAAGCGATTGGCTGATGTTTGATTGGGGAAGATGCGAATAATCTTTTCTCTTCTGCGTACTTCTTGATTCAGTCGTTCAATTAGATTGGTACTCTTTAGTCGATTGTGGGAATTTCCTTGTACGGTATATTGAAAGGCGTCTTCGAATCCATCATCCAATGATGCGCAAGCTTTTGAATATTTTGGTTGATCGATATAATCATGAATCAATCGATTTTTAGCCTCACGCGCTAAGTTAATATCTGTGAACTTAAAAATTCCTTTAACAGCTTCTCTGAAAGATTTTGAATTTTTTTTAGGAATGGTGGTAAAGATATTTCTTAGGAAGTGAACTTGGCATCTTTGCCAACTTACGTTGGTGAAGGATTTTCTAATGGCAGAGACTAATCCTTTGTGCGCATCAGAAATAACGAGTTCCGTACCTTGTAAACCGCGTTCTTTTAGGTATTCAAAAAATGTTGTCCAGGTCTCTTCGCTTTCGCCACTTTGAATCATGAAGCCGATAATTTCACGGTCGCCATCTTTGGTTATTCCAATCGCTATATGACAGCTTTTTGAGAGTACTCGATTTTCTTCTCGTACTTTTATATAGAGTACATCGGTCATTAAGTAAGGATAATTTTTTTCTGATAATAAACGATTCTGCCACTCGTTAACCATAGGTTCTAGCTGTTCTGTTAAGCTAGAAACGAAGGACTTAGAGACGGATTTACCACAAAGTTCTTCCACAATTTTTGATACTTTACGAGTTGAAACGCCTGATACATACATTTCCAACATTGAAGCCATGAGGGCTTTTTCGTTTCGTTGATAACGTTCAAACACTGTGGGTGAAAAATGGCCATCACGTGTTCTGGGTACTTTTAATTCTAGCGTGCCTACACGTGTCGTAAAGCTGCGCTCATAATAGCCATTTCGTTGACTTTGTCGGTTTTCTGTTCGTTCATATTCTTTTGCTTGAATATATTCTGTTCGTTGATTTTCCATTAGTTGATTAAATACCGTTGTTAAAATATTTTTAGAAACGTCATCCTTTACAGAATATTCAATAATGCTTTGAATCTCTTCGCTTTTCAGTGTAAAATGTACTTGGGTCATGTAAAAGTCCTCCTGGGTATGTTTTTGTCGTTAAAAACATTGTACCGTAAAAGGACTGTTATATGGCCTTTTTACTTTTACACAATTATACGGACTTTATCTAAGATAATGCACTATCAACACACTCTTAAGTTTGCTTCTAAGTCTTATTTCCATAACTTTAGGGTTAACCATACGCAAGACCAATCACTCTCGGACAATACTCATGATTTTCGGTAAAAAACGTAAAAGAAATAAGAACAATTAACAAAATGTATAATAACAATCAATAGCGACTAATGATTTTCATGTAAAAGGACACCAAACTATACGGTGTCCTTTTCAAATTCTTACGTCATATCAAGGCTCATTCAATCGTGGTAAATTCGTGGTAAAATGAGTGCTTTCCTATATTTCAAAATGCTTGAAAGTATAGTGTTTATGCGGATAATCAAAAATCAGATATAAAATTTATAATAAACATAATAGATATTTTACCCTCTCCTATAAAAACGAAAGCTCCGGCAGCGAATACGATGTTTCAGCGAAGCAGGCTGAATACCGGTATGCCTGACAGTCAGTTAACAACTCAATCAGTATACTTTATAATCCTTAAAAAATCAATCCTGCAAAAGTGGACGGATACATAATGATTGTACATCTTGCACAAAAACGAACTGCGGTTTTTGACTATAGTGTGGAAAAAATCGTTGAATCTTGACTTAATTATAAAGAAATGATAAACTGTTTATGAAATGAGAATTTGATTCACATATATGAATCAATGGAACGGAGTAAACTTTAAATGTGTCATTTTAAAGAAAAGAAAGGAAGGTACTTATTATGGCATTAATGGGAAGAAAGATTGCAGCAATCCGTGCTTATGTAGTCGAAGGAGGTGGCGCTGATTATCATGATCAGAGTGAAGATCATTGGATTGTTAAGCAGATTGCAACTCCTATGAGCATCTATCCGGAGTATAAGGCAACCAGATCCAGCTTTGGAATTAATGCGCTGAAGACTCTTGTAGTGGAAGTTGAGGCGGATAACGGTGTAACTGGATTCGGTATTACGACGGGCGGATATCCGGCGGCATGGCTGGTTATGAATCATCTTGACCGCTTTGTTGTGGGCAAGGATGCCAATGAGATAGAGATCATCTGGGATCAGATGTATCGTGCCTCTCTTTACTATGGACGTAAAGGCGTGGTAATGAACGCGATATCTGCAGTCGACCTGGCGCTCTGGGATCTGCTCGGCAAGTTAAGAGAAGAACCGGTATATGCGATGCTGGGAGGAAAGGTTCGCGAGGAACTGACATTTTACGCTACAGGACCGAGACCTGACCTTGCAAAGGATATGGGATTTGTCGGTGGAAAGATTCCGCTTGTTTACGGACAGGCAGATGGAATGGAAGGCCTGAGGAAAAGCATTGAACTGGCGGCTGATATGCGTGAAAAGTGCGGGGATGACTTCCTGCTGATGTGGGACTGCTGGATGGCGCTTGACCTTTACTATGCGAAACGCCTGATGCAGGCTTCTGCAGACCTGAAGTTTAACTGGATCGAAGAGTGTTTCAACCCAGATGATTACTGGTCATACCGCGACCTTAAAAAAGCAGCGGGTAACCAGATCATGGTAACAGGCGGTGAGCATGAAGCTTCCAAGTTCGGTTTCCGCATGTTGATCGAGGACTGTGACCTGGATGTTATTCAGCCTGATGTCGGCTGGTGCGGTGGTATGACAGAACTGATTAAGATCGGTAACATGGCAGAAGCGCACGGCAAACTGGTAATTCCTCATGGAAGCGGTACATACAGTTATCATTATGTAACAACGAAAACAAATTCACCGATCACAGAGTGCCTGATGATGGCGCCGCAGGCTGATAAGGTGGTTCCGCAGTATTATCCGCTGCTGAAGGATGAGCCAATGCCGGTTAACGGTAAGCTGAAAGTCAGCGATAAGCCGGGATTTGGTGTGGAACTGAATAAGGATAAGACACTCATTGAAGTAAAAAAGGGAACAAGACTGTAAAAGCAGCCTTTATGTAGGAGGGTAAAATGTCAACAGCATTTTTAATTATAAGTTTAATAATCGCAATCGCAGTTGTTGTATTATTTATTATCAAGGCCAAAATGAATCCGGCGATCGCCCTGATCCTTGGTTCTCTGCTCCTTGGTGTTTTGACAAAAGTACCGCTGGTGGATATTACAGCCGCGGACGGGACGGTAACCACCGGCCTGGTTAACGTGATTAATAATGGTTTCGGAAGCATGCTGGGAAGTATCGGATTCCCGATCGGCCTTGGTATTATCCTCGGCCAGTTCGTAAGTGATACCGGCGGTGCAAGTGTAATCGCTGACAAACTGGTATCCGTATTTCCAAACAAATGGGCAATGTACGCGGTAGGATTTGCCGGATTCGTACTTTCTATCCCTGTATTTTTTGATGTAACATTTGTAATTTTGATCCCCATCGGTGTAGCTTTGATGAAGAAGCTGAATAAGGGAATCGGTTATATCGTAGGAGCGATCTCTATCGGTGCCGGTGTTGCGCATACCCTGGTTCCTCCGACGCCAAACCCGCTGGTTGCTCCGGAATATTTTGGATTTGACCTTGGTATTATGATTGCAGCAGGACTGCTGTTCGGTATTCCTATGGTACTGATTGCCGTTACGATTCATGGGTTCTTGATGAAGAAAGGGCTTTGGAATGCAGAAAAAGATGAGAATGGAAACGGCTTGGACATCAATGAGCTGGAGCTTCCGGAAAAAATGCCGGGATTCTTTGTTTCACTGCTTCCGATCCTGCTTCCGATTATCTTCATTCTTTTGAATACAGTAGCAGGCGCTATGATGGATTCTGTTCCGACATGGATTGATTTCCTTGGACAGAAGACAACATCTATGCTGTTGGGAACTCTGGCTGGTATGATTATCTCTATTAAGTACCTGGGACTGGCAAAGACGGAAAAAGTAGCCACTACAGCCCTGAAATCTGCTGGACTTGTATTTCTGATTACCGGAGCCGGCGGATCCTTCTCCTCTGTAATTACTGCATCAGGCGTGAGTGAAGCAATTAAGAATATGGTATCTAATATCTCCAACAATATCGTGCTGATCCTGCTGATCGGCTGGATTCTGGGACTGCTGTTCAGACAGATCACCGGATCCGGTACAGTGGCTTCACTGACCACCTTTGCGATTATGCAGAGCGTTGCAACAACCGTAGCTATCCACCCGGTATTTATCGCTCTGGCGTGCCTGGACGGCGCACTGTTTGGCGCAACGGTTAATGACTCAGGCTTTTGGATTGTATCAAATATGACCGGATTTAATTTTACCGGCGGATTGAAAACATATACTTTGGGGCAGGCAATTGCTTCGGTTGTAGGTATTATTCTGATCATTATTGTAGGTTTGATATCATGCCTGTTCATCTAGTGCAAAATGCATCAGGTATGACATAGGTTTACGGCGGGGCACTATGCCGGCCGCTGCGGACATGGATGCGGCGGTATGCCGTAATGTACAGGCCCCTCAGAATTGAGGGGCTTGTGCACATTATCTTCATTTTAGGCATTCTCTTTTTAATAGGAAGAGAAAGGCGTTATAGAAGAGCCATACAGAGCTCTTCAAAGTTGACAAGAAAAGTTGGGCGTGGTAATGTAATTTTATATTGAAAATGGGAAAGTCGCCTTTTGAAAATGAAAGGAGCAGGTGTTTTATATGGCGGTTAAATCGGCAGAAAGAGTTTTAAAAATTTTCGACCTTTTAGAGGGTAGCTCCGATGGGCTGACGAACAAGGATATCAGCACTCGTCTGAATTATGCTCCAAGCAGTACGATAGCTCTTTTACAGACAATGGCGGAAAACGGTTACCTGGCGGTAGATGAGCAGAAGCGGTATTCACTGGGGGGCAAGCTGGTAAGCCTTGGAGCGGTAGCGGCATCCAGGTTCGATATCGGGAGGATGGCTACACCTTATTTAAAGCATCTCATGCAGACGCTGGGTGAGACCTGTTTCCTGGGGGTTCTCTCGCAGGGAGAGATTGTGTATATTGCGAAGGAAAACTGCGAACGGACGATTAATACAAATGCACAAATCGGATCCAGAAAGCCGGTTTACTGTACCGGTCTGGGAAAAGCATTTCTATCCTTTCTTCCGCCGGAGGAAAGCCGGGATATTATGAATGGGCTGGAATTTACCGCATTTACGGAAAACACGGTGAAGGGCGTGGAAGAATTGAGAAAGCAGCTGCAGGAATTTCGTCTCCAGGGCTATGCAACGGATGACCAGGAGATCGAAGAAGGATTATGGTGCCTGGCAGTTCCGGTCTATGACGGCTACCATAGAATGATTGCTGCACTCAGTGTATCTGGCCCGAAAGAGCGCATGATGGACAAGAAGGAACTAATCATAGCAGAGATGCTGAAGGCCGGAAAGAGTTTATCCAGAGAGCTGGGGTATCAGAAGGAGGAATAGTATAATGAAGAAACTGTGTGGCGTGAATCCGCCGGTCATCACGATATTTGATGAAAAGTGTAAGATAGACATTGAGGCAAGCAAGAGACAGGCAGATTTCCTGATCTCAAAAGGTGTGGACGGACTGGCATATCTGGGGACATCCGGAGAGTTCAGCATTATGACGGTAGAAGAAAAAAAGAACTTTATTAAAGAAATGATAGATCACGTTAATGGGCGGGTGAATGTGATTGTAGGTGTTGGCGATACCTGCCTTGAGAATACAATGGAGCTGCTAAAATATGTGGAGGCTGCCGGCGCTGACGGCGTACTCCTGATTAATCCGTATTTCAGTGTATACAGCTCAGAGATGGTGGAGGCATATTTCGGTTATGTAGCTTCCCATACGTCTCTTCCTATTATAATATACAATTTCCCGGATCTGACAGGTTACTGCTTCAATGCGGATGTAGTGAGCAAGCTCGTGAAGGATAACCCGAATATTGTGGGAATCAAAGATACGATCAATGATTTTAACCATGTTCTTTCTATGCAGAAAGTGAAGGAAGTAAATCCTGATTTTTCTGTGTTCTCGGCCTATGAGAACCAGGCTATGGGGCTTCTGGTCTGCGGTGTGGACGGATTTATCAATGCAACTGCAAACTTTGCGCCTGAGTTTACGGTCAATACGTACCAGTCTGCAAAGAGGGGGGACTATAATGAGGCAGCGCTCTGGTTTAAAAAGATGGTGAATGCCATGGACATCTATGGTTACAGTACGCCGCTCTTTCTGGCATGTAAACAGGCTATGTACTACCGTGTGCTGAACCAGGACGGCCACGAAAGGCTGCCGGCTCTTTCTCTGGATGCAGAAGCTAAGGCTAATGTATATAATAAGATGAGAGAACTGAAACTGCTGTAGATGCAGACGCAGATTTGACAGATTGGAGAGGTAGCATAATATGATAATGGATAAGCTGGAACATTTCCGCTATTATCAGCGGTGTGTGCCCGAACTGTGGGATGCGGTGCGTTTTGTGGAACGTGTGGAGAAGGAACGCCTGCCTGCTGGCAGATACCCTGTCGGAAAAGGGTTCGCATTCGTTCAGGAGGGACAGACCCGGAGCTTTGAGGAAGCGGATTTTGAAACCCATGACAAGTATCTGGATGTGCAGATTCTTCTGGAAGGTTCGGAAATGTGGGAATATGCGGACAAGGCGGATCTGACGGTGAAGACACCATATGATCCCGACACAGATATAGAATGGTTAACCGGGAAGGGCGACAGAATACAGATGAAGCCGGGAATGTTTTACCTGGTTTATCCCACGGACGGACATAAACCCTGTTGTCATGAACGTATACCTTCCTCCTACCGGAAGGTCGTTGTGAAGATCAAGATTGACAAGCTGCTGCACGGAGTGAACACAGGCAGAACCGGAATGCAGCACAGGCGAATATCCTGGTAAAGGAGATACGAAGATGGATTTAAAGATTGATGATATAGTAAAACAGGTTCTCTCTGAAGTCGGGACACACAAAGAGAACAGGACAGCATTTACCCTGGAGAGAATGCCGGTGTTTACGGGCAATGAGACGGGGAAGAGTGCCGTGCTGGTGTCTCCTGAAAGTTATGAACTGAAAGAATATAAGCTGCCGGAGATCGGCGCAAAGGAGATTCTCGTGGAAGTGGAAGGCTGTTGTGTGTCACCTTCCGATACGATAGAATTCATGAAAGAAAAAAGAGTGGGCCAGGCGTCCCTTCTGGGACAGCAGGGAACCGGCCGTATAGTGAAACTGGGCAGCCCTTCTCTGCAGGATGCGGCAGGAACAGCCCTGAAGGTCGGTGACAGAGTCGTTGCCGTAAAAAAGGCCAGCACAGCGGCCTCCGCTTTCGGTGGAAACCGCGGCAGCGCAGGGAGCGGCTTTCACGGATGGTATTCCAACTATGTAGTGCTCAGGGCCGACAACCAGATCTACCAGGTGAATGATCTGGATTTGGAGTCCCGTCTGCTTACAGAGACGGTCATCGCGGTAAACAGTGCGGTACAGAGGACTGTCAAGCTCGGACATCTGGACTCTTCCAAACGTGTGATTGTGCTGGGATGCGGGCTGGAAGGCCTGACAGCCATCGCCATACTGAATTGTATGGGCATATACAACATCATAGCAATAGACGGAGACGAACAGGCTCTCAAACTGGCCATAGAATTCGGTGCCAGGGAAAGCATCGATTACCGTAACAAAAACGGCATATCAGCCGTACTGGAAAAGATCCAGAAGTACTTCGGCGGAAGCCTTGCAGACGCCGTATTCCAATGCACCGCATCCCCACTGGGCCGAAGCACTGCAAAACGTTTCACAAAAAGCAGCGGCAGCATCTGTGAACTGGAATACGTCCTGGGCAAGTCAAAGACAGCCATAAGACATTACGAAGATTCCATGCCGGCAGGAGGCAGATACTACACAACCCGCGACTACGAAGAATGCTTCAAATTCATGAAAAAAGCCGCCGAAAAAGACCTCCCCCTCTACCGCCTCATCACCCACCGCTACCGCCTCGAAGAAATCAACGAGGCCCACTGGTCAGCCATAAGAGGCGAAGGCCTGGCAATAGCCGTATTTAACAGATAGAAGGTCTGTTATTGCATGTCCTTCTTTCGGAGACGATCAACCAATCCAGCCCGATCCACCGCCCCCGTCTCCCGGCAGGATGCACCCAGCCCGGGGAACAGGGGCGTATGGGCTTTTCAGGGGCGTCAAGAAAGACGTGCTAGATTTACTTAAAGTTCAAATAGGCCGATTGCAGGTTAAAAATATGATTTCCAAATCATATTTTTACTTTGACCTGACATGCGAAATCATCAGATTTCGGATGGCATGTCAAAGGTACCTGCAATCGGCCTATTTGGACTTTTAGTAAATCTCACGTCTTTCGCCCGCTCCAGAAAAGCCCATACGCCCCTGTTCCCCGGGCGACCCCTTCTTTTATTGGATTAAAGATGCCACGATCGTACTTACAAGTTTCCCATCAGCCTTTCCTTTTACCTTAGGCATAAGTTCCTTCATAATTTTCCCTTTATCCTTCGCCGTGGGAGCCTCAATTCCAAGATCGGCAAGCACGCCCCTCACGATTTCTCTAATTTCATCCCCGTCCATCATCTTCGGAGCATACTCCTCCAGAACAGTAAGCCGCTTCTGGCACTCCTCAATAATATCCGTGCGGTCTTTGGGAGTCAGTTCCAGTGTTTCCTTTGTCTGTTTGATCTCTCTTAGTATTACCTGGTTTTCTTCCTCCTCCGTCAGATCTGCCCGCTTGTCAATTGCCTTATTTTTCAGAGAAGACAACAGAAAAGAGAGGGCTGCTTTTCTTTCTTTGTCGCCGGCCTTCATAGCGGCCATCATAGCGCTTCTTACTTCATCGATTTTATTCATGTTAAAATACCTCCATTTTGAAATTGTCAGAATAGTGTCGGATTTGCGCGGGGGTCTGACCCCTTTGCAAAGGGGTCAGACCCCCCTGTTGATTCCGGACTGCAGTTCATCTGCCCATGTCTGCAGATTATAAGTATGCCCGTCAAATAGTTTTAAAATCACGCCGGTTGGGTTATCTTCGTTGGCAAATGCGTTGGCCTCGTCTGTATCCACATGCATGGACAATGCGAATTTGGGGCTGACCCGGACGACCACATCGGAAAAGATAAGGGAACGCTCATAGCTTGTAGTTATGACGAAAACGATATCGTTGTCCTTTACATGTGCCCTGAGGGCATCGATGGGCGTCATATGAATGTGGCGTTTGGCTACGATGACCCCTTCCTTCAGCTCTACTTTTCCGTGAGGGCCCACGAGAGTGCATCCCGGTGTGCCGGCGATATCTCCGGACTGGCGGATGACGCTTGGTATGCCAAGCCTGCGGGCATCTGTAACGGATATTTCGACCTGGGTTGCAGGACGAAACGGGCCCAGTAAGATGACCTTTTCGAAGCGTCCTTTGGGACCGATGACGGTCAGCCTTTCTTTGCATGCATACTGGCCGGGCTGACTGAGCTCCTTTGTATAGTTCAGGCGTGCGCCGGGGCCAAAGAGTTGTTCAAAGTCTTCCTGGGAGACATGGATATGCCTGGCGGAAGTTTCTATTGGAATTTTCAGGCTCATATTGTTTTCTCCATCCTGCGTATACTTTTTTATTTCATGACATGTAAATTTTAGCAGAATATAAGGAGGTTTTCAATATCTACATGGCGGTTTTGCAGAGGGGATATCTGATTTGAAGTGGAAATTCATTCGCGGGAAGCTTTGCTCAGGCAGCGGCCGCGTATTAATTTGTACGATATGACGTAAAAGTACCAGAGTAATTAAGAAATCGCTAAGAAACGAACCGGTCAGATTGACCTCGTGTTTTTGGCTATGATAATCTGTGTTAAGAGTGCGTAAAAATTAAGGCATGCAAAGGAGAAGTATGAGAGATGGGAATTAAGGATTTACTTGCATTACTGGGAGGGCTCGCTCTCTTCTTATACGGAATGCAGATGATGAGCAACGGTCTGGAGGCTGCGGCGGGCAACCGGATGAAATCAATTCTGGAAAGACTGACGTCTAACAGAGTAAAAGGGGTGCTGGTGGGAGCGGGCATCACAGCGGTCATACAGTCTTCCTCCGCTACGACTGTTATGGTAGTCGGATTTGTAAATTCCGGGCTGATGACATTGAAACAGGCTGTATGGGTGATTATGGGCGCCAACATAGGGACAACGATCACCGGCCAGCTGATTGCGCTTGACATTGGCGCCATTGCCCCTCTATTTGCCATCGGCGGTGTTGCAGCCATCATGTTTGTAAAAAATGAAAAGGTCCACCATATCAGCAGCATTTTTGCCGGACTTGGTATCCTGTTCATGGGCATGGATATGATGGGAAGTGCCATGGAGCCGCTGCAGAATTCACCGGCATTTATTCAATTTATGACTACATTTAAAAATCCACTGGTGGGTATACTGATTGGGGCAGTATTTACCGCAGTGATCCAGTCCTCTTCAGCATCAGTGGGAATCCTGCAGGCACTGGCGGGCACCGGTATGATCCCGCTGTCCAGTGCGGTATATATTCTTTTTGGACAGAATATCGGAACCTGTATCACAGCGGTTCTGGCTTCCATCGGAATGAAAGTCAATGCCAAGCGTACAACCGTGATCCATCTAATGTTTAATATATTCGGTTCGGTATTGTTCACCCTGATCTGTATGTTTACACCGTTTGTCGCATGGATGGAGGCACTGGTTCCGGGAAACCCGGTGTCCCAGATCGCCAATGTACATACCGTATTTAATATAGTAACGACCCTGATTTTACTTCCGTTCGGCGAATACATGGCCCAGGCTGCAGTAAAGATTCTGCCGGACAGCAAAAAAGAGGAGGAGGAAGAGTACCGGCTGAAATATATTGCCAGATTCGAACCATCGTATGCCATCGGACAGAGCGCCGTGGCGATATCCCAGGTGGGGAATGAAGTAGGAAGAATGCTGGGAATGGTAGAGAAAAATATTTCGCGTGCATACGATATCCTCATGAAATACGATGACAGGGAAATGAAAAAGATCCGGGAAAGAGAGACTTATATCGATTATCTGAATCAGGAAATATCCGCTTATATTGTATCCCTTATGGCCAATGAAATGTCCATGTCGGACTCCCGGCAGATTAATGGATATTACGTGATCATAAGCAACCTTGAGCGGATCGGGGACCATGCGGTCAATTTGGCGGAATATGCGCAGGATTTAAGAAAATGGAACGGTGAATTTTCGGATATTGCCAGGGATGATTTGAAAAATATGAAAAAGCAGTGTTTGGAGGCTTTGCGTATCATAAACAGGCAGGAAGAGGATGTTCCCGCCGTTATTCTGAACCAGGCGGCTTTGATGGAGCAGAAAATAGACGACACCAGAGAAAAATATTTTAAGAAACAGATGCAGCGTCTAAAAAAAGGTAAATGCCGTCCGCAGACGGGAATTGTATTCACAGAGATCCTGACAGATTTTGAAAGAATCGGCGATCATGTGAAAAATATAGCAGAGCAATACGTGGAAATGGAAAACTGACAGGAGCACGAATATTTTCCTCTATTTAACAAATACTAGTAGAAGTGCTAATGATTACTAAGACGTTAAATGGAGGAATTTCTTTATGAAAGCTACAGGAATCGTAAGGCGGATTGACGATCTGGGAAGGGTTGTTATTCCGAAGGAGATACGAAGAACCCTGCGGATCCGGGAAGGGGATCCGTTGGAAATATTTACAGACAGGGAAGGTGAAGTAATACTTAAGAAATATTCCCCGATTGGGGAACTTGGCACACTTGCCAAACAGTATTCAGAAAGCCTTGCCCAGACAATGGGATGTACAGTGTGCATCACCGATAACGACCAGATCGTGGCTGCATCAGGCAGCGGAAAAAAGGATCTGCAGGATAAGTATATCAGCAAAGAGCTGGAGAAAGTAATTCAGGCAAGAGAACAACTGCTGGCAAAATCCGACAGTGCCAAATATGCAGGGGTTGTGCAGGATGAAAAAGAATTCAAAGAGGAAGTCGTGTGTCCGATCCTCTGCGAGGGAGATGCTATAGGCGCGGTTGTTTTCCTGAATAAGGATGAAAAGAAAAAATTCGGCGAACTGGAGCAGAAAGTTGCAATGAGCGCGGCTGGTTTTCTGGGACGTCAGATGGAACAATAGATAGAGATATTTACTCCCTTAGTCAGTTGGGATGGCGGGGGACGCGAAAGGAAGAGATAGTCGCAATCCGCCCAAGTGCACATATGCCGTTGCGAAATGCGGACACGAACCTAAGAAATTCTAGGAAGCCGGCAGCCGGGCTAGCGGGGTACAGCTGACACATCACGAGAAATCAAATGATTTCTCGCGCTGGGTCAGCAGATTTTGTGATTCGGAGATCACAAAATCCCCCCACTAGCCCGGCTGCCGGCTTCTTAGAATTTCTAAGGCTCGCTTTAGCATTTGGCAACGGCATATGTGCACTTGGGCGGATTGCGGCTATCCCTTCCTTTCGCTGGGTGCATCCAATAGGCAAGGGTGCAAATGGGGAGGCTCATTAACGGGGGAGGCGTATGGATTCTTTTGATGGTACATCACAGCTCCGGCAGATAAAAAGAAAAAATCATACCTTATTTTGCAGTTCACTGCGGATCCGCCCGCAGGGCATAAATTACGGGGTGCTCTTTGGATATACCTTATTCTGCAGCTGTGCTGCAGACCCGCCCGCAGGGCATGAGTTACGGGGTGCCCTTGGGTATACCATATTCTGCAGCTTGGCGGCGGTCCCTTCATTTTGCGCCCCCACCCATCCACAATACGAACCTTGCCTGCCACACTCCGCTTTTTTGGGGATAAATGGCATATTCCGGGAAGGACAATCATATGTTGTAATAGTACATAGATGGACGAGGAGGAATTAGATGGAGAATAAGACAAATAAGGGGCGGGGAGCCGAGGGAAAAGTCATCTGGCTTTTAAAGGCTCTTTTGTGCGCTTATGTGGTAACGGGAATCCTTCTGCTTTTATTGACTCTGCTGCTCTATAAATTGAACCTGGATGAGGGGAAAGTAACGGGAGGGATTATCGTTATTTATGTTGTTTCCACATTTGTAGGCGGCTTTGCGGCAGGGAAGATGGCAAAATTCCGTAAATTTGCATGGGGGCTGACGATCGGGATTCTGTATTTTGGTCTGCTGCTTTTGATCTCTCTTGGAGTGTACCGCTCTATGCAGGGAAGCGGGGCAAATATACTGACCACATTTCTGCTCTGTGCGGGAGGCGGAATGCTGGGGGGCATGGTCTCCTGATGAATTAAGATATACAGGAGAATATGTGCGGAAACAGCGTATAGACAGCCTGTACCGTTCACGAAAAAAACACTTTAAAAACTACAGGCACTGTGCTATAATGTTACGAGGTAAATACATGCCTGCAGCATGAATATAGGAGGAGAGAACATGAAACATATTAAAACACTGAATACACAGACCTTAAACAATACAGTAAAAAAAGGCGGATGCGGAGAATGCCAGACATCCTGCCAGTCAGCATGCAAGACTTCCTGCACAGTGGGAAACCAGACCTGCGAACATAAGAAGTAATATATTTGCAACGGGAAACAGAATATAAGCACAGCACTTACATAACGGCGGATGGTCGGGCGTGTGCTGTGCTTTCAGAGTATTTAAAAGTACCAATCAGGGCAGCGACCTCGGCCGCTGCCTTACGCTTGTTACCGGGAATCAAAATCGGTAATGGCCTGAATTATGATGAAAGTGAGGGTATCTGTTGTGATACATCAGTACCAGAATAATGGATATAACATTGTCCTTGATGTGAACAGCGGTGCTGTCCACGTGGTGGACAAGTCCGCATATGATGTGATTGCATGTCTCGAGGCAATGAATTCTTCCCATACTGTGGAATCTCTGCAGTCAGAAGAAACATACCGGCGCCTCAAGGAGACTTTGGGTGGATCCTTGAGCGAATCGGATCTGCAGGAAGTGCTGGAAGCGGTGATCGAGCTTACCGAATCCGGGCTGCTTTTTACGGAGGACATCTATGAGGCGTATATTGGGGAGGTAAAGCAGCGGAAAACGGTGGTAAAGGCGCTCTGCCTTCATATCGCACATGACTGCAACCTGGCCTGTAAATACTGTTTTGCGGAAGAGGGGGAATATCACGGGAGACGTGCGCTGATGTCCTATGAAGTGGGCAGGAAGGCGCTGGATTTTCTGATTGCCAATTCCGGAAGCAGAAGGAACCTGGAAGTGGATTTCTTCGGAGGCGAGCCTCTGATGAACTGGCAGGTGGTAAAGGATCTGGTGGCATACGGAAGAGAACAGGAAAAGCTGCATGACAAGCATTTCCGTTTTACCCTGACCACGAACGGTGTTCTTCTCAATGATGAGGTTCAGGAATTTGTGAACCGTGAGATGGATAATGTCGTACTGAGCCTTGACGGCAGAAAAGAAGTGAATGACAGCATGCGGCCCTTCCGCAACGGAAAGGGAAGCTATGACCTGATTGTGCCTAAGTTCCAGAAGCTGGCCAAGAGCAGGAATCAGGAGAAATACTATATACGTGGGACATTTACCCGGGGGAATCTGGACTTTTCGAAGGACGTGATGCATTTTGCAAAACTTGGCTTCCAGCAGATATCTATTGAGCCGGTCGTAGGGGAAGAGACAGATCCCTATGCCATACGCGAGAGCGACCTGCCGCAGATCTTCAGCGAATACGATACGCTGGCAAAGACAATGGTGGAACGCGAGCGAAATGGCGAAGGATTTACATTCTTCCATTTTATGCTGGATCTGGAAGGCGGGCCGTGTGTGGCCAAGCGTCTGTCCGGCTGCGGTTCGGGAACTGAGTACCTGGCTGTGACGCCATGGGGGGATCTGTACCCCTGCCATCAGTTTGTAGGGGATGAAGCATTTTTAATGGGAAATGTGGACAGCGGAATTGTGAAGCCGGAGATTGCAGATGAATTCCGCAGCTGCAGCGTTTACTCAAAGGAAAAGTGCCGCAGCTGTTTTGCAAGATTTTACTGCAGCGGCGGCTGTATGGCTAATTCTTACAAATTCCATAATACAATCCACGATACCTATGATGTCAGCTGTGAGATGGAACGTAAGCGTGTGGAGTGCGCGATTATGATAAAGGCTGCATTGGCAGATGAAGAAAGGAATGTGACTCATGAAGAAAAGTAAAGGCGTTATCAGCCTGATTCTGACTGTTGTCCTGATTGCCCTTTTGGGCTTTACAACAATTGTCGGATTCGGGAAAACAGGTTCAGGCGCTGCAAAGAACATTAAACTTGGGCTGGATCTGGAAGGCGGTGTCAGCATCACCTATCAGGTAAAAGGGGACAAACCGTCCCAGTCTGACATGGATGACACAATCTACAAGCTGCAGAGGCGTGTAGAGCAGTATAGTACAGAAGCAACCGTATATCAGGAAGGCGATGACAGAATCAGCATCGAAATCCCCGGCGTTAAGGATGCTAACAAGATCCTTGATGAACTGGGGCAGCCCGGTTCCCTGTATTTTATCCGGGAGAAGGACAGTGAAGGCAATGCAAACTACAGTCTGGATTCCAGCGGCAAATACAAACTGGACAAGACCATTGAAGAACTGCAGGAAGACGGCTCCATTGTTCTCAATGGTACGGATGTTAAGAATGCGCAGGCAGCGACCACCCAGGATGATCTGAAGAATAAGGAAAATATCGTACAGCTGTCCTTTACAAAAGAGGGGACGGAGAAGTTTGCGGCGGCTACAAAGGCTGCGCTGGCGGCAAAGGAAACCATTGCGATCTATTACGATGGAGAGCTGATCAGTGTACCTAGTGTAAATTCCGAGATTAAGGATGGCGAGGCACAGATCTCCGGCAGTATGAGTTTCGAAGAAGCAGACAAGCTGGCTTCGACGATCCGTATCGGCGGACTGAGCCTGGAACTGGAAGAACTCCGTTCAAATGTAGTGGGTGCACAGCTCGGCGAAGAGGCAATCAGCACCAGTTTAAAGGCGGGAGCGATCGGCCTTGCTATTGTATTTATCTTTATGTGCGCTGTTTACCTGCTTCCGGGGCTGGCAGCAAGTATTGCGCTTATCATTTACACAGGGCTGATTCTGGTTCTGCTGAATGCATTTGACATTACACTGACCCTGCCGGGTATTGCGGGTATCATCCTTGGTATCGGTATGGCGGTGGATGCGAACGTAATAATCTTCGCCAGAGTGCGGGAGGAACTGACGGCCGGCAAGTCCGTGAGGGCATCCCTGAATGCAGGTTTCCATAAGGCAATGTCAGCCATTCTGGACGGCAATATTACAACCCTGATTGCTGCGGCAGTCCTGTGGCTTAAGGGGAGCGGTACTGTAAAAGGTTTTGCGCAGACGCTGGCCCTTGGTATTGTGGTTTCTATGTTTACTGCCCTTGTAATCACCCGTCTCATCGTATATGCCTTCTATGCCGTAGGCATTCACAACCAGAAAGTATACGGACGTGTGAAAGCGGAACGTAAACCGATCGATTTCCTCGGAAAGAAAAAGGCATTTTTCGGAATCTCTATCGCGTTGGTTTTAGTAGGCTTCGTCTTTATGGGAATCAATGGAGGCCAGGGAAAGGGCGTTCTGAATTACAGCCTGGAATTTAAGGGCGGTACTTCGACTAATGTGACCTTTGATCAGGAATACAGCCTGGAGGAGATTGATAAAAATATCGTACCTCTGATTGAGGATGCAACCGGCGACAACAATGTTCAGGTTCAGAAGGTGGAAGGAACTAGCCAGGTCATCTTCAAGACACAGACTCTGGAATTGGATAAGCGCGAAGCATTTAATAAAGCTATGGTCGATAATTTCAAGGTAAATGAGGATGAGATTACGACGGAAAATATTAGTTCAACGGTCAGCTCAGAGATGAGGCAGGACGCGGTCATCGCAGTTCTGATTGCAACGATCTGCATGTTGCTTTACATCTGGTTCCGTTTCAAGGATATCCGCTTTGCAACCAGCGCGGTACTGGCGCTGCTGCATGACGTACTTGTGGTACTGACGTTCTATGTTATCGCAAGGGTATCCGTTGGAAATACATTTATCGCATGTATGCTGACTATAGTAGGTTACTCTATTAACGCGACCATCGTAATCTTTGACAGAATCCGTGAGGAGATGAAGACGAAGAAGCGCGGGGAGGATCTGGCTGTTCTTGTAAACAGATGTATCACCCGTACACTGACGCGTAGTATTTACACCTCGTTGACAACGTTTGTAATGGTGGCGGTACTTTATATTATGGGTGTAAGTTCAATCAAAGAATTTGCACTGCCGCTGATGGTGGGAATTGTATGTGGAGCTTATTCATCTGTGTGCGTAACGGGGGCACTCTGGTATGTGATGAAGAAGAGAAGCAAGTAGGATATTGGCGGGGGCGCCTGAGAAAATCGGGATGCTCCGCCGCTGTCCGGTGAGGCTTATGCTGATTCCGGAAACCGGCCGCTTAGCCAAGAAGCGCTAACTGAGAAAAAGCCGCATTTTATGGAACCGAGCGTATTCACTTAGAAAGCCGATGCTTTCTAAGCTCAGACGCTCTGGATAATTGATTCGGAATCAATTATCCTCCATAAAATGCGGCTTTTTCGCAGTAAGCGCTTCTATGGCACGCTAGAGGCTTCCGGAATCAGCATAAGCCTCACCGGACAGCGGCGAAGCATCCCGATTTTCTCAGGCTGAACGCATCCTTGCGGGAGGGGGGCTTGCCCGGAGGTTTGGCGGGGGCGGCTGATTGGATTGGGGAGACGGGGGAGCTTTTTAGAGAGTTTACAGTTACTATGCGCGACTCCTGGGCCGTGAATAGTAACTGTTTATATGCTGCGTCGACAAATTACGACAGGTTCTTGTTGACAGTGGGGTGTGTTTGTGGATAATATGGTACTGATATGTGTAATTCGGAGATATTTTGGGTTATGCGCTTTTAGGGGCGGCAGTGAGTTGTTATGCAATGCACGGGTGTGCTGATGCGGTGATGTTTGAGCAAGCTAATAGGTGAAGGCAATAGATGTGAGCTGGGGTGCGGTATAACATGTACGAGGAGGACAAAAGGTGGAGAAGTGGTTTGTTTCTATGAAGAAGGCGGATTTTAATGGGATTGCTGAGCGGTACCATGTTTCTCCGATTCTTGCGCGGCTGATTCGGAACCGGGATTTGATGACGGATGAGGAGATTGGGTTTTATCTGCATGGGACGATTGCGGATTTGTATGATGGAATGCTGATGAGGGATATGGATAAGGCGGTGGAGATTCTGGCGGAGAAGATCCGGGAAGGGGAGGCCATTCGCGTTATTGGGGATTATGATATTGATGGGGTGAATGCCACTTATGTGCTGCAGGAAGGGATTTCTAAGCTCGGCGGTGAGGTGGATACGGATATTCCGGACCGGATACGGGATGGGTATGGATTGAACAGGATGCTGATTGACCGTGCCCTGGAGGACGGTATCGATACGATTGTTACGTGCGATAATGGGATTGCGGCTGCGGAGGAGATTGCTTATGGCAGACAGAAGGGACTTACGATTATTGTGACGGATCACCATGAGGTGCCATATCTGGAGGCGGGCGGTGTGAAGGAATATCTGCTGCCCCAGGCGGACGCGGTGGTGGATCCGCACCGGGTGGATTGTGAATATCCTTTTAAAGGACTTTGCGGGGCGGCAGTGGCCTACAAACTGGTGGAAGCGCTTTATGAGGTGATGCAGAAAGATGTGGATGACATTGATTATCTGATGGAAAATGTGGCCATAGCTACTGTAGGGGATGTGATGGACCTGACCGGTGAAAACCGGATTTTTGTGAAGCAGGGGCTGGAAATGCTGAAGCGTACCGGTAATCTTGGACTGAGGGCGCTGATTGAGTGTACGGGAGTGCCTGTGGACAGACTGTCGGCTTATCATATTGGATTTGTGCTGGGACCCTGCATTAATGCCAGCGGCCGTCTGGACACGGCAAAACGCGCGCTGGAACTTTTGAATGCTCCGAACCGCAGAGAAGCCGTGATGCTGGCGGAGGATCTTAAGGCTCTCAATGACAGCCGCAAGGAGATGACGGAAAAGGGCGTGGAGCAGGCGGTGGAGCAGATTGAGAATACTTCTTTGAAGGAGGATAAGGTTCTGGTTGTTTATCTTCCGGAGTGCCATGAAAGTATAGCGGGCATCATAGCGGGAAGAATTAAGGAGAGATATTACCGTCCTACCTTCGTGCTCACCCAGGGCGAGGAGGGTGTGAAAGGCTCCGGGCGGTCTATTGAGTCCTACAATATGTTTGAGGAAATGTGCAGATGCCGGGCGCTGTTTACGAAGTTCGGGGGGCATAAGCTGGCAGCAGGGCTGTCCCTGGAGGAGGAAAATGTGGACAGATTCCGTGAGACAATCAATGAGCTGGCTGCGTTATCCGAGGAAGACCTTCTGCCGAAAGTATCCATAGACATGCAGCTTCCTCTTGCATATGTGACCGAATCGCTGGTATCCGAACTGGAGCTTCTGGAGCCTTTTGGAAAAGGAAATACGAAGCCCCTGTTCGCGGAAAAGAATCTGAAGGTACTCAGCCCCAGAATTATCGGAAAAAATCAGAATGTTCTGAAATTTCGTGTACAAGACAGGCAGGGAAACCAGATGGAGGCAATTTATTTCGGGGATGCGCAGGACTGCCTGGACTACATAAGGCAGAAAGACGAGATGTCGTTTACCTTCTATCCGACTGTGAATGACTATATGGGTAAGAGAACACTGCAGATTACTGTTGTAAACTATCAATAGGCCAATTTCAATGGGCAGGATGCGTAACAGTTCAGGCTTGCCTGAACTGTTGCCGATTTTATGTGTTTTTGCGTCTATTTATGGGGAAATAGTTTGAAAATTGTTAAAATAATGTTATACTTAAGGGTATGAAACTTACCATAGAAGAAAGGGGGAATTGATATGGCGGGAACTCCGGAATATGAATTACTGAATAAAAACCTGGAGATTGTGGATGGGCATGCTGTGAAAGCACCCGAAGATTATCAAGACCCTGAACAATTATATCAGGCTTTGATAGCCAGAGTCAGGAAGTATCACCCATCCGCAGATATTACCCTGATTGAGAAGGCCTATAGGACGGCTAAAAGCGCGCATAAGGACCAGGCGCGTAAGTCAGGCGAACCGTATATTATACATCCTCTCTGGGTGGGCATTATACTCGCCGATCTGGAGATGGATAAGGAGACAATCGTTGCAGGTATGCTGCACGATGCCGTGGAAGACACGGAAATGACACTGGAGGATGTGGCAAGAGAGTTCGGCGAGGAAGTAGCGCTTCTGGTCGATGGGGTCACGAAACTGGGACAGTTATCCTACTCCCAGGATAAGCTGGAGGTTCAGGCGGAGAATCTGCGTAAGATGTTTCTGGCCATGGCGAAGGATATCCGTGTGATCATTATTAAGCTGGCGGACCGGCTGCACAATATGCGTACACTGGAGTTTATGACTCCGGCCAAGCAGAAGGAAAAAGCCCGGGAGACGATGGACATTTACGCTCCGATTGCACACCGGCTCGGTATTTCCAAGATTAAGACGGAACTGGATGACCTGTCGCTGAAGTATTCCCAGCCGGAAGTGTATTTTGACCTGGTGCGGGATCTGAATGAGCGCAAGACTGAGAGGGAGGAGTTTGTACAGCAGATTGTGGCTGAGGTTTCCACCCATATGAAAAACTCTCACATCGAGGCGAAGGTATATGGCCGGGTCAAGCATTTTTTCAGTATTTATAAAAAGATGGTAAACCAGAATAAGACGCTGGATCAGGTATATGATCTGTTTGCTGTGCGCATCATTGTGGATTCGGTTAAGGACTGCTATGCTGCGCTTGGCGTGATTCATGAGATGTACACGCCCATACCGGGGCGTTTTAAAGACTATATTGCCATGCCGAAAGCAAATATGTACCAGTCCCTCCATACAACGCTGATGGGACCTTCCGGGCAGCCTTTTGAGATACAGATCCGCACGGAAGAGATGCACAAGACGGCAGAATTCGGAATCGCGGCGCACTGGAAGTATAAAGAAGGCGGTGCCGGAAAGAGCGTGAAAGCGCAGGAAGAAGAAAAGCTGAGCTGGCTGCGCCAGATTCTGGAGTGGCAGCGTGATATGTCGGATAACCGGGAGTTTTTAAGCCTGCTAAAAGGCGACCTGGACTTATTTGCAGAGGATGTATATTGCTTTACCCCCAACGGGGACGTAAAGAATCTGCCTAACGGTTCCACTCCGGTGGATTTCGCATATGCGATCCATAGTGCGGTGGGGAATAAGATGGTGGGTGCCAGGGTGAACGGGAAGCTGGTCAATATTGACTATAAGATACAGAACGGGGACAGAATTGAGATTCTGACCTCTCAGAATTCCAAGGGGCCCAGCCGGGACTGGCTGAATATTGTCAAAAGCACCCAGGCGAAGAACAAGATTAACCAGTGGTTTAAGAGAGAATTTAAAGAAGACAATATCATCAGGGGAAAAGAGCTGATCGCTGCCTACTGCAAGACAAAGTCTATCAATCCGCAGAATATCATGAAATCGAAATATCAGCAGATTGTACAGCAGAAGTACGGATTCCGTGATTGGGATGCGGTGCTGGCGGCGCTCGGACACGGCGGTGTGAAGGAAGGCCAGGTCGTGAACCGCCTTGTGGAGGAGTATGAGAAAGAACATAAGAAAGAGATCACGGATGAAACTATCCTGGAGAAGATCTCCGAGGCGAATAATCAGAAGGTGCATATCGCTAAGTCCAGGAGCGGGATCGTGGTCAAGGGAATCGATGATATGGCGGTGCGTTTTTCCAAGTGCTGTAATCCGGTGCCCGGAGATGAGATTGTTGGTTTTGTCACCAGGGGACGGGGGATGTCGATTCACAGGACGGACTGTGTGAACATGATTCATCTCTCCGAGACCGAGCGTGAGCGGCTGATTGATGCCGAGTGGGAAGAGACGGCAGCGGAAGAAAACGGCGGACAGTATCTGGCGGAACTGAAGATGTTTGCCCATGACAGGCAGGGGCTTTTGATGGAGATTTCCAAGATTTTCACAGAGGCTAAGATTGATGTGAAGTCTATGAATATTAGAACGAGCAAGAAGGGAACGGCTTCTCTGGATATGGGATTTATTGTCCATGGCAGAGAGGAACTGAACCGGGTAATTGAGAAGCTGCGCCAGATTGAAGGCGTGATGGATATTGAAAGGACGGCGGGGTAGAGCGATGAAGGTAGAGAAGTTTGTTATTGGAATGATCCAGACGAATTGTTATCTTGTTCAGAATGAAGAATCAAAGGAATGTTTTCTGGTGGATCCGGCTATCTGTCCGGAAGAGCTGGTGAGCCATATAAAAAGCGAGGGACTTGAGCTGAAGGCAATTCTGCTGACACACGGGCATTTTGACCATATTATGGGGATTGATGGATTCCTGAAGGAATTTCCGGTTCCCGTTTATGCACACGAGGAGGAGCAGGGGCTGCTAAATGATGCCGTGCTGAATGCCTCGGCAGAATATGGACCAGGCTATACTTTTTCAGGTGCCGAGTATTTAAAAGACGGCCAGAAGCTGACAGCTGCAGGGATGGAGATCGAGGTGCTGTATACGCCGGGACATACAATCGGCGGATGCTGTTACTATATTCCTGCGGAAGGTGTACTGTTCAGCGGGGATACCCTGTTCTGGACTTCCATCGGCAGAGGGGATCTGCCCACAGGAAGCTACAGCGAGCTTGTGCGGTCCATTCAGGATAAGCTGATGCGCCTTCCCGGGAAGACTAAAGTTTATCCGGGGCATATGCAGGAGACTTCGATTGGTTTTGAGAAGATACACAATCCGTTTATTTGATATGGCAAATTCGGTTGGAATTCTCTGTACCGCATTGTCAGCAACTCTCCAAAAATAACTTATAGTCAGGAATTTGAGTTTATTATGATAGAGATCAGCAGTAATGATACATTGTATATGTACAATTTGTACCATATCGTAAAAGCCTTTTTTCCGAATGAGGAAATCAGGCAGAAGGTGGATGACAGGCAAGAACCTCTGGTAAGACTAGTGTTGGAAGGGGGCTCTTGCTTTTCCATTACGAAGGAGCAAGCCGGGCATTCCGGGGACCGGCAGGAGATGAAACGTCATGTGACAAAACGGATCTATGATTATCTCAGCAGCGTGACCGGGAGGGCGCTTGCCTGGGGAATGCTGACCGGCGTCAGGCCGACGAAGCTGGCGATGCAGAAGCTGGAAAACGGTATGAGCCAAGAGGAGACGATCAGATTTCTGGAGGATGTATTTGGGGTCAGTCCCCAAAAAGCAGCGCTTGGATGTGAGATTGCGCAGCGCGAGAGGGAACTCCTGGGGCGGCTGGACTGCCAAAATGGCTGGAGCCTTTATGTAGGTATCCCATTCTGCCCCAGCATTTGCTCATACTGCTCCTTTGGCTCGTCCCCGCTTAACCGGTGGGCTGACAAGATGGATCTGTATATGGACGCCCTGTGTAAAGAGGTGTCGGCCATCGGCAGGGCGGCAGCGGGCCGAAAGCTGAATACCATTTATATCGGGGGAGGCACCCCGACCACGCTCCACGCAGCGCAGCTTGATCAGCTGCTAAGCCTTTTGGAGGAGGAATTTTCTTTTGACAATCTGCTGGAATTCACGGTAGAAGCGGGAAGACCGGACAGTATTACTGTTGAAAAGTTAGAGGTACTGGCGCGTCATCCGGTGACCCGGATTTCGGTGAATCCGCAGACCATGCAGCAGAAGACGCTGGATGCAGTTGGAAGAAGGCACAGTGCCCAGGACGTGAAAGACGTGTTTTGGCAGGCCAGGAGAATGGGATTTACGAATATTAATATGGACTTGATTGCAGGGCTCCCCGGAGAGGACGCCGCGGATATGCGTGATACGCTCAGACAGATCGAGGAACTCGGGCCGGACAGTCTTACGGTTCACTCGCTTGCAATCAAAAGAGCCGCAAAGTTTGGGCAGGAGAACCGGGAGATAGACCTTCATTCCGGGATTGAGCAGATGATGGAAGAGTGCGCTGCATCCGCGGAAAGGATGGGCCTTTTACCCTACTATCTGTACCGTCAGAAGAATATTGCAGGAAATTTTGAAAATGTTGGCTATGCAAAGGTTGACAAAGCCGGAATATACAATATACTAATTATGGAAGAAAAGCAGACAATCCTTGCCGCCGGGGCCGGTGCTTCCACGAAAATTGTGCTGCCGGAGAAGATTACCTTGGAGAACGGCAGGCAGACAAGCCTGGTAAGAATTGAAAATGTGAAGGATATTGCGGAGTATATCGGCCGCATTGATGAAATGATAGAGAGAAAAGGAGAATGGTTATGGCGTTAAAGAAAAAACCGGTTACCGGAATGAAGGACATGATGCCCGGAGAAATGGAAATCAGAGATTATTGTATCGGGCTCATTAAGGAAACATACAAGGCATTCGGATTTTCATCGATCGAGACCCCCTGCGTGGAGCATCTTGAAAATCTGTGCAGCAAACAGGGCGGAGATAATGAAAAGCTGATTTTTAAGATCCTGAAAAGAGGAGAAAAGCTGAAAATTGATGCGGCCCGGGACGAGGCGGATCTTGTGGACGGCGGCCTGCGCTATGACCTGACTGTGCCGTTGTGCCGTTATTACTCCAACAATGCGAACGACCTGCCATCCCCTTTTAAGGCGTTGCAGATGGGAAATGTATGGCGTGCCGACAGACCTCAGAGAGGGCGTTTTCGCCAGTTTATGCAGTGCGATATTGATATTTTAGGAGAGCCGGGCAACCTGGCAGAGATCGAATTGATCCTTGCCACGTCTACCCTGCTTGGAAAGCTGGATTTTAAAAACTTTACCATCCGCATCAATGACAGAAGATTTTTAAAGGCAATGGCAGCGTACAGCGGATTTCAGGAAGCAGACTATGAGAATGTTTTCATCACACTGGACAAGATGGACAAGATCGGCATGGACGGTGTGGCGGCGGAATTAGAGGATTGCGGTTATGCGAAAGAATCGGTGGAAAAATATCTTCAGTTATTTAAAGAAATTACAGGGGACGTGGAAGGCGTACGCTACTGCAAAGAGAAGCTGGAAGGCTTTCTCGAGAATGAAGCGGCGGCTTCGCTGGAAATGATTATTACAAGTGTAGAAAGCGCGAAGGAAGCGGATTTCAGAATCACGTTTGACCCCACCTTGGTGCGCGGCATGTCCTATTATACCGGAACTATATTCGAAATTTCCATGGATGAGTTCGGAGGCTCCGTTGGAGGAGGAGGACGCTACGATGAGATGATCGGAAAATTCACCGGGCAGAATACCCCGGCGGTAGGATTCTCCATCGGATTCGAGCGGATTGTCATGTTATTGCTGGAACGGGGCTATCAGGTGCCTTCCAGCCGGGATAAAAAGGCATTTTTAATCGAGAAAAACATGCCCCAGGAAGGTATGCTGAAAGTGCTGAACCTGGCAAAAGCAGAGCGCGCGGCAGGGCGGCAGGTCATGATCGCCAATATGAAGAAGAACAAAAAGTTCCAGAAGGAACAGCTGACAGAACAGGGATACGGAGACATCGTAGAATGTTATCGGGATTCCATAGATACTCTCTAAATGTGAAAAAAGTGTGAACGGGGTCTGACCCTTTTGCAAAGGGGTCAGACCCCTATGAAGAAAGGATGAATAGGATATGGCTGAATCAATGAAAGGATTAAAGAGAACCCACCGCTGCGGTGAGTTGTCCAGTGCAAATATCGGCGAGATGGTAACGGTTATGGGCTGGGTGCAGAAGAACAGAAACAAGGGTGGGATTGTGTTTGTGGACCTGAGAGACCGTTCCGGTATTCTGCAGATTGTGTTTGAGGGGGAGGATAAGTCTGCCCTGATCGATAAAGCGGCGAAGCTGCGCAGTGAGTTTGTAATTGCGGTTGTGGGCAGGGTGGAAGCGCGCAGCGGCGCTGTGAATGAAAACCTTGCAACAGGAGAGATTGAAATCAGGGCGGATGAACTGCGAATCCTTTCCGAATCAGAGACACCTCCGTTCCCGATTGAAGAGAACAGCAAAACAAAGGAAGAACTCCGCCTGAAATACAGATATCTGGATCTGAGAAGGCCGGATCTGCAGAAAAACCTGATTATGAGAAGCCGGATTGCTACTCTTACCAGACAGTTCCTTTCCGAAGAGGGATTTCTGGAGATCGAGACTCCGATACTCGGTAAGAGCACTCCGGAGGGCGCAAGGGACTACCTGGTGCCGAGCCGTGTTCATCCGGGCAGTTTTTACGGGCTTCCCCAGTCACCGCAGCTTTTTAAGCAGCTGCTGATGTGTTCGGGTTATGACCGCTATTTCCAGATCGCAAAATGTTTCCGCGATGAGGATCTCCGTGCGGACAGACAGCCGGAGTTTACCCAGATCGATATGGAGCTTTCCTTTGTGGACGTAGACGATGTGATTGATGTAAATGAAAGACTTCTTGCAAGACTCTTTAAAGAGGTGCTGGATGTGGATGTAGCGCTGCCTATTCCAAGAATGACATGGCAGGAGGCGATGGACCGTTACGGTTCCGACAAGCCGGATACCCGTTTCGGCATGGAGCTCGTGGATGTGACAGAAGTGGTCAAAGACTGTGATTTCGTTGTATTCAAAGGCGCCGTGGGGAATGGAGGGACAGTCCGGGGCATCAATGCCAAAGGCCAGGGCGGCATGCCGCGCAAGAAGATCGATAAACTGGTCGACTTTGCAAAAGACTTTGGTGCTAAGGGACTTGCCTATATTGCATTGCAGGAGGATGGCAGCATGAAGTCTTCCTTTGCCAAATTCATGACAGAGGATGAAATGCAGGGCCTCGTACGGGCAATGTCCGGCGAACCGGGGGATCTGCTGCTCTTTGCGGCCGATCAGAATAAGGTTGTATGGGACGTTCTGGGAAATCTCCGCCTGGAAATTGCAAGACAGACGGAAATCCTGGATAAGAATGAGTACAAGTTTGTGTGGATCACGGAATTCCCGCTGCTCGAATGGAGCGAGGAGCAGAACCGCTATGTGGCAATGCACCATCCGTTCACCATGCCGATGGAAGAGGATCTGCAGTATATAGACTCTGATCCCGGCAGAGTACGCGCAAAGGCATACGATATCGTGCTGAGCGGAAATGAAATCGGAGGCGGCAGTGTCCGAATATTCCAGAATGACGTGCAGGAGAAAATGTTCGAGGTGCTTGGATTTACAAAAGAACAGGCCCATGAGCAGTTCGGCTTCCTTCTGGACGCTTTTAAATATGGAGTTCCGCCTCACGCAGGACTGGCATACGGACTGGACCGTATGGTGATGCTAATGGCAAAAGAAGACAGCATCCGTGATGTAATGGCCTTCCCGAAGGTAAAAGACGCTTCCTGCCTGATGACAGAAGCGCCGAATATTGTGGATGAAAAACAGCTGGGAGAACTGGGACTGGAACTTAAAAGCGCTGAATAGGAAGGTGGACCATGTATATTGTTGCTTATCGGCTGATTAACCTGCTCAATGATTCGGAATATGATTCTACTGAAGCTCACATTGCGGAAAGCCTGCTGGGGATAATCAAAGAAATTGAACACATGCCCATAGACCAGGTTGCGGACAAATGCCACATATCAAAGTCCACGTTGTCCAAGTTTGTAAAAAGACTGGGGTTTGAAGACTACAAGGAATTCCGTGACAATGCACGCAATGAAAAAAAGAGGGCAGGATATCATAACTACGAAGAAAAAGTCCCCATGGACAGATTCATTGAACAATACGGTATCGAGAGATTCCTGAGCGTCCTCTCCGGAGATATCGAACACTTCTTATCCGGCATAGACAGAAATCAGATCAGGGAACTCGCAAAAGCCCTGCATCAGTATAAGAAGGTGGCGGCATTCGGTTCTGTATATTCCGAGACCGTTGCAATGGATTTTATGTACGAAATAGCCGGAGTGGGCAAATACATCAAGACCAATATCTATGATGTCAAGCAGGAACAATATATCAATGAGGCCGATGAGGACACACTCATTATCATCTTTTCAAATTCAGGCCAGTATATATACGAAAACGGGATGAAGCCCCTGGATCAGTCCAGGTCCTTCGTCCGCAAAACAAAGGGCAGGATCGCCCTGATCACCTCCAACCGGGAGGCTGCATCCGATCCAAGCGTCAGCTATCCGGTACTGTATCATTTCACAACCAGAGTGCAGAACCATCCCTTCATAGAACGAATCATAGCCCAGATGATTGTCGAGGAGTTTAAACGTATTGGAGGGGGTCGCAGTACAGGCCCATAGAACACCGTCCACCGCTGGAAACGGAGATAGGGGGATTGGGAAGCGGGGGTTCGGCTGTAAGCTGGAGTAGAGTAAAAAAGAAGGAAAACCGGGGCGACCTGGCCACATCACCCGAAGCCTGATGGCTTCGCGCGCTGGGGCCAGGAATTTTTGTGATTCGGAATCACAAAAATTACCCCGGTTTTCCTTCTTTTTTACTTTACTCCAGCTAACAACCGAACCTACGCTTCCCAATCCCCCTATCTCCGTTTTCAGCGGTGGACGGCGTTCTATGCGCTGTACTGCTAGGGGGTTCCGGGGGCGGGAGTTTAGCGGGGAAACTGAGAGTTTTTAGGCGGGAGAGGCGGATTTTGGATGGGGATGCGGGATGGGGTGCCGATATAGGATGAAAAAAGCACCGGCTTGGTTATTGTGCATTTGATCAATATATATCCTCATCTCCATATCTTAATTCGGCAGCCGGATATGCCTGTGCAGTCAATTTGATCCACTGCTCCCGTCCAATCCGCTTCCATACGCAAAGATAAAACCAAACTCCCGTCCGGATGGACCCAGCCTGACAGGGGCGGAGGGGGTGCCGGAGGGGGAAACTTTGCAGGCCTTTTTGAGCGGCATAGAGAGCGCCGTAGTATCACTTGATAAAAACCGCACCGGATGAGAAGGCTAAACTCTGCTTCCGAAGCAGAGTTTAAGCCGGCCTGAGCCGCGCAATTCATCAGAATTGCGGGGTGAATGCCGGTGGTGCCTTCTCATCCGGTGCGGTTTTTATCTAGTGATACTTGGCAAACGGATCGCCGCTAAAAAGGCCTGCAAAGTTTCCCCCTCCGGCACCCCCTACGCTCCTGTCAGGCGCCCCCTTCCCTCATCTTTTTGTGTAGACTACACAAATTTGGGGTATCCTATACTTGCAATTTGCATAAAAAAGTTTCCAAATCGCGAAATTTTACACGTTAAAAAAATAATCTGTTTATAATTAGGACAATCTATTATGCATAATAAATTTATTTGAAGGGAGACAGAGTGTGGAGATGATTAAGAATTTTGAATGGCCGGATGATTATGGGAATCCTGAATGGTTTATGGAGGACCGTTTCGGGCTGTTCATACACTTTGGATTATTTTCGGCCGCGGCCAGACATGAATGGGTAATGACACTGGAGCAGATTGGAAAGGACGGATATCAGAAGTATTTTGACAACTTCAATCCAGATCTGCTGGACGCCAGGAAATGGGCAAAGAAGGCAAAGGCAGCGGGTTTTAAATATGCGGTGCTGACAGCAAAACACCATGAAGGGTTTGCTTTGTGGGACACAGCACTCAGCGATTACAAGATTTCCAATACGGCCTATGGCCGCGATTTGGTGAAAGAATATGTGGAGGCGTTCAGGGCAGAGGGTCTGCAGGTTGGACTGTATTTTTCCCTGATCGACTGGAACCACCCGGATTTCCTGGTAGACGGGTATCATCCGGAGAGGAATAATAAAGAATATATTAAGAATCATCCGGGGGATATGGAGTCCTATACAAAGTTTATGCATGGGCAGGTCAGAGAGCTTCTGACAAATTACGGGAAGATTGATTATCTGTGGTTTGACTTTTCCTATGCAAACAGAGACTGGGGCGATTCCGTCGGAAAAGGCAGGGAAGACTGGAAATCCGAGGAGCTGGAGAAAATGATCCTCTCCCTTCAGCCCGATATTATCCTGAACGACCGCCTGGATCTGGGGCGGGGCGTAGGAACTCCGGAACAGTACCAGCGCAATGCTAAGATGGAAAACGGCAAAAAGCAGCTTGTCTGGGAGGCATGTCAGACGCTGAACGGGAGCTGGGGCTATGACAGAGATAATCTGGACTGGAAGACACCGGAGATGGTAACGAAGTTATTGATTGATACTGTTTCCAAGGGCGGTAACATGCTGCTGAACATCGGACCGAACGCCCGCGGCGAATGGGATGCGAAGACGGAAGAGATTCTGGGCCGGGTCGGTGAATGGATGCGGCTGCATGGCAGGGCGATATACGGCTGTGGGGCCAGCGAGTTCGATGCTCCGGCAGATGCGCGCTTTACACAGAATGGGAACCGCCTGTATCTGCACCTTTTCTCATGGCCGTACAGAACGCTGCTGATCGAGAAGCTGGGTGGAAAGGTTGCTTATGCACAGCTGGTCAATGACAATTCTGAAATAAAATATATTCAGGACGAAGGGCTTTCCGGCAAGAGAAAATCCCATAAAGATCTAAATGCCGAGGTAACCGAGATTCATATTAAAGATAAGTTTGAAGACAACTCCCTGCTGGTAACCCTGCCGGTGCAGAGACCGGATGTGCTTGTACCGGTCATCGAATTTATTCTGAAAGACTAGAGGAGGAAGACATATGTATTATATCCTTGCTTCACACGGAGAATATGCAAAGGCTTGCAAAGCAAGCTGTGAAATGATAACAGGGGCTGCACCGCAGTTCTTTGTGGTCACATTTACCGAAGACATGACAAAAGAGTCTGTGGAAAAGGCTTACAGGGCAATACTGGCAGAGAACGGGGCTGATCAGTGTGAGGCCATCATCACGGACGTGCCGGGCGGCACACCGTTCAATGCAGCTGCGCCTGTCATACATGAGTACAGCCGGATCGCGCTGGTATCAGGGCTGTGCCTGGGAATGCTCATAGCGCTGAATACCGGAGATACTCTGCACAGCGCAATGGAACAGGCAAAGGAAACGATCCTGGGCGAAGGCGTAAAGAACGACAGCCAGCCGGAAAAGAAACAGGAGCATAAAGAGCCTGTTGAAAAGAACGGTATTGTAAACTTCAGACTGGATGAGCGTCTGATCCATGGACAGGTGGCAACTTACTGGACAAGGACACTGGGAGCAACAAGAATCATGGTGGTCGGCGATGACATCGTAAATGATGAGATCGCTAAAAATGCACTTAGGGCTGCAGTTCCGGCGGGTATGAAACTTAGCGTGCTGACTGCTGAAAATGCTGCGAAGCGTCTGAATGAAGGGGTTTATGCAGGACAAAGAGTCTTTTTAATTGTGAAAGACCCCGCTACGATTGTAAAATTGCTTGAATATGGCGTAAAGGTTAAAGAAGTCAATATAGGAAATATGGGAGTAAAAGAGGGCAGGGAGCAGATTAAAAAGTCTGTATACTGTACAGCAGAAGAGCTGCAGACAATTCTGTCCATTGAAAAGTCGGGAGTTCCTGTCTATGCACAGATGGTGCCGAACGATGAAAAAAGAAAATTTGCATCTTATTTAAAATAGCAGAGGAGGAAACAAAAAATGGAAATTCAAATGTGGCAGATTATTGCATTGACAGCGCTGGCATTCTTTGCAATTTGTGAAAACTTATCCACATCAGTCCTGGGAAACCAGCCGGTTATTATAGGTACGATTGCCGGGATCATCATGGGGGACATGAAGATGGGGCTGGCTGTGGGAGCAACCCTGCAGCTGATGATTCTGGGTGTTGGTACTTACGGCGGTTCTTCCATGCCTGACTACATGACGGGATCAATTATTGGTACGGTGTTTGCAGTAACATCCGGAAAAGGAATGGATTTTGGTATCGGACTTGCGGTTCCGGTGGGACTTTTGATGGTACAGCTGGACGTGCTGGCGAGATTCTGCAATGTGTTCTTTGCAAAAAGAGTCGAGGCAGCTGTGGACAGAATGGATTTTAAGGCCATTGGCAGAAATACATGGCTGGGCTCTCTGTCCTGGGGATTGTCCAGAGCGCTTCCCGTATTTTTAATGCTCATTTTCGGACAGAATCTGGTCAACCTGATTGTAGACTACATGCCTGAATGGCTGATGGGCGGACTTACAGTTGCAGGCGGACTGCTTCCGGCAGTCGGTATCGCGATCCTGCTGAGATACCTTCCGGTGAAGAGTTATATCTCATATCTTCTGGTTGGATTTTTTGCCGCTGCATATTTAAGCGTTCCTATGGTCGGAGTGGCAATATTAGGTACAGCATTGGCAGTCGTTGCATTTAAACAATTTCTGGAGAAAAGCCAGAAAGTAGTTGCAGTTAACACAGGATCAGCTCAGGAGGGATTGTTAGATGGAGAATTTGAAGATTAATCAGGAGAAGATTACAGATCAGGATATTAAAAGGGTCAGCAAAAGATGGATTCTGGCATCCCAGATTACATGGAATTACGAGAAAATGATGGGTGTCGGCTATCTCTATGCGATTCTGCCTATATTGAGAAAATTATACAAAAAGTCCGAGGACTTGAAAGAAATGATGAAAAACCACGTGCAGTTTTTTAACACAACACCGCACATGGGAGGTTTTATTCTTGGAATTGACGCCGCAACGGAAGAGTCCGGCGGGAAAACCGCGAAGGATGCGGCCAGTGGTATCAAGACAGGTCTGATGGGGCCGTTTGCAGGCGTGGGCGACACTATTTTCGGAGTACTGATCCCAACCATTTTCGGTTCTATCGCGGCTTATATGGGACAAAATGGCAATGTGACAGGTGTTGTGATCTGGCTTCTTGTCAATATTGCAATACTGATTTTCAGATATTTTACAACAGGAATTGGTTACCGTGAGGGAACAAAGCTGGTTACCTCTGCAAAGGATAAACTGGATGCCCTGACACATGCGGCGACCCTGCTTGGAATTACGGTTGTGGGTGCGCTGATCCCTACAGTTGTAAAGGCTAACATAGCGGCAAACTTTAAATCCGGTGATGTAACGCTGGAAGGCCAGGCAATCGTAGATCAGATCATGCCAAGCCTCGTGCCGGTACTTGTCGTAGCCGGGATCTACTTCCTGCTGGGCAAGAAAAAAATGACTTCAACAAAAGCAATTTTAATTATTATGGTGGCATCTATTGTATTCTATGCGATTGGATTATTAGCATAATTGACAGACAAGGAGAGCATTATGGGACTGGAATTTTTTGACAAGGCAAAAGAGGTTATGGGAAAACTGGAAGAGACACAGGCGGAAAATATTCATGCTGCAGCACTTTTGATTTCCGAATCGATACAAAAAGGCGGGATTCTGCAAGCCTTCGGCAGCGGGCATTCCTATGCCGGGGCGATTGAGGTGTGCGGAAGAGCCGGGGGCCTGATTCCGAGCAAGGTGATACGTGACCGGGCGGAAGGCATGTATGAAAGCGTGGAAGGTGTTGCTCCGTTTCTGATGCGGTGTGTAGACATACAGCCAAATGATATTTTTATACTGATCTCCAACTCAGGGAGAAATCCAATGACGATCGAGATGGCGGATCATATTAAGAAAAAGGGCAACAAGCTGATCGTAGTAACCGCGCTGGAGGTATCCAGCAGTTCTACTTCCAGACATTCTTCCGGAAAGCTGTTATATGAATTTGCCGATGTGGTTCTGGACAACCAGTCCGCATTTGGAGACGCCTCTCTGGACATAGAAGGACTTGACAGCAAGGTGTGCGGTACATCCTCATTCAGTACATGTCTTCTTCTGCAGCAGACAATATATGAGGCTGTGAAAGACATGACAGAAAAGGGATATGAGGCTCCGGTCTATAAGAGTGCGAATATAGATGGCGGCAGGGAGTTTAATAATGTACTGGAACAGAAATATGCGGACAGAATCTGGCATATTTAAAGATCATAAGAAAGAGGGCCGTTTTTACGGTTCTTTTTCTATTTGGTGTCTTCCGTGAAACAAAATGGACAGTGATCGCCATCATGTTACTGGGGTTTCATTGTGCTGAAAAGCGGGAACCGGATAATAATAACAAGGCCGAGGCAAGCGGCAGAATGGAGGATGAAATGAAGTTAATTAAAGATAAGAAAATATACACCGGAAAGGAAGTAATTTACCGGGGGTATATCCGTTTTGACCAGAAAATTACAGAAGTGGGAGATATGGAAAACTTTACGGAAAAGACCGGTGACGAGGAGATTGTGACGGAAGGGGATATACTGATTCCGGGTTTTATTGATGTTCACAGCCACGGTGGATATGGGAAAGACAATATGGATGCACTGCCGGGGGAAATCAGCAGTATGGTGGATAAAATGGCTGCAGAGGAAGGGATTACCTCCTATTTCTGTACAACCATGACACAGACATATGATAAGATAGCAGAAGCAATGAAAAATATCGGCAGTGCGGCAGAAATGAACCCCATCATACAGGGAATCCATGTAGAAGGACCGTTTATTTCTGAAAAGTTTAAAGGTGCGCAGGATGCCTCCTATATTAAAAAACCGGATGAGAAAGTACTGGAGGAATGGAATAAGATCAGCGGCGGACTGATCCGGCTTGTGACATATGCTCCCGAGGAAGCAGACGCACAGTTTGAGGCTTGGTGTGAGGAGCATAAGGTAGTCTTAAGTGCCGGGCATTCGAATGCACTTTATGCAGGGCTTGGACGCAGCCGTGCGAGTCATATTACCCATCTTTACAATGCACAGAGAGGCTTAAATCACAGAGAGCCGGGAGTGACCGGATACGGCCTTTTGACGCCGGGGGTGAAGGCAGAGATTATCTGTGACGGAATTCATATCGTGCCGGAGATGGTGCGGCTTGCGTATGAGATAAAAGGAAGCGGCGGGATTGAGCTGATCACGGATTCCATGAGAGCCAAGGGGATGCCGGAAGGCTTAAGTGAGCTGGGCGGACAGAAGGTGTATGTTAAGGACGGTACAGCCAGGCTGGAAGACGGTACGATAGCAGGAAGTATTCTGACCTTTATTCAGGCATTCCGCAATATGATGGACTTCACGGGGGCTTCCCTGGAAGATGCTGTGCAGATGAGTTCTGTAAACCAGGCAGAAGAGTTCGGGCTGGAGCACAAAGGGATACTGTCTGTGGGAAAGGATGCGGATATCCTTGTGCTGGACGGTGAATTTCATTTGAAGAACACATTCAGCTGTGGTAAATTAATATGTGGCTGAATTGCGCGGGCAGAAAGGAATAATTAATACGGATATTCATTTTAAGTCAGAAGAGGGCATGAAAGGAGAAAAAATGGGAAAGTATGTACTGGAAGTATGTGCGGACTGCGTAGAGTCCGCAATAGCAGCGGAAAAAGGAGGCGCAGACCGAATCGAACTGTGCAGTAATCTGGTGATTGGGGGTGTGACGCCGGGGCAGGCATTATTCAAGCTGGTGCGCAAATATACAGATATTCGTGTACGCGTGCTGCTGCGCCCCAGATATGGGGATTATTGCTATAATGATTATGAGTTTGAACAATTGAAAGAAGAAGTGCAGATGTACCGGGAACTGGGGGCTTCCGGGGTGGTTGTCGGCATGTTAAATCCGGACGGCACTCTGGATACCGGGAGAATGTTGGAACTGGTGAAGGCGGCAGGAAATATGGACGTTGCACTGCACAGATGCTTTGATGTATGTGCGGATCCGTATAAAGCGCTGGAAGAGGCGGTATCAATGGGGATGAAGACCATTTTGACCAGCGGGCAGAAAGCGACCGGCTGGGATGGCCGGGATCTTCTGGCCAGGCTGCAGGAGAAGAGCGCAGGCAGAATCGAGATCCTGGCGGCCGGCGGGATACAGGCCGGGGTGATCGAGAGGCTTGTACCGTCTTCAGGGATAACCTCCTACCATATGTCTGGAAAACAGGAGGTAGAAAGCGCCATGCAATTCCGGATGGAAGGTGCCAGCATGGGCCTGCCGGAGAGAAATGAGTATGTACTTTGGAAGACTTCTGAGGAGGCTGTCAGACAGGCTGCTGCGGTGCTGCATAATCTGTGTGGTTAGCAGCCAATATCGGACCGGCAGGAGGCGATATTGGCGCAGGATGCGATAAAGCGAAAAAGTGATAAATCCTGCTTTGCAATATAGTATGTTACAGGCAGGCCTGCTTATGGTTTCGGGGAACCATTTCCGGAACCGGACAGGCCTGGTTCAGTGAGACGGATATTTCTGTTTACTAGTGCATCCAGACTTATCTGAAATGTATCTGCAATCGATATCAGAATAAATATATCGGGGAGCCGTTTGCCTCGCTCGTAGGAGCACAAAGTGGCCCGGTGGAGATGAAGCTTTTCTGCTAGATGTAACTGTGTCATATTACGCTCTTTTCTCAGGCGCTGTATATTCTGGCCGATTGAATCATTAGTAATCATCGCATTTACCCAATCTAATTTGAAAATTTATAACCGTTCCGGGGGGACTCTTTCGGACGTGCCCATGAACGATCTGCAGATATTTTAATAAAAGACGCAATGTGTCTATTTTATATTACGGTATATAGAAATACAAATGGAAAACACTGGTATATCCTCGCGCTTTGGAGAAAGAAACAAAGCAGCCGGTTAGGGCAGACTGAAGCAAGTCTGCAGAAAAAATAAAAAAGTTAAAAAAGTTTGAAAAAATTGTTGACAATACGGACTGCATATAGTATAGTAATTATTGTTCCGGTCAGGGAACACACAAGATACGCGATAGTGGCTCAGTTGGTAGAGTACGACCTTGCCAAGGTCGGGGTCGCGGGTTCGAATCCCGTCTATCGCTCTAAGTTATCCTTTGAAGGATGCATGGATGGGTATTAAAATAGTTGTCTAAGTAAATTAGGTGATTATTTTAATGCCCATTTTAGTATATCAGATTCTTTACATAAATCTATTTATTTCTGTCGTTCAGGCATCGAATTTTCAGCTGATTTCCATAGGGATGCACCTTGATAATTTAATAGACTTTATACCGGGGCATGTGTTATAATGTCCACACAAAAGGTGAGGTGGTAAGCATGTTTATATCAGAAGAACAGTTTTTGCAGGCAATTTCCAATATGATGGATAAAAAACTGGATGCAAGACTGTGTGAGATGCCGACGAAAGCGGAATTGGACGCAAGGCTGTCGGAGATGCCGACAAAAGCAGAATTGGACGCAAGGCTGTCGGAGATGCCGACAAAAGCAGAACTGGACGCAAGGCTGTCGGAGATGCCGACAAAAGCAGAACTGGACGCAAGGCTGTCGGAAGTACCGACAAAAGCAGAACTGGATGCAAGACTGTCGAAGATGCCGTCGAAAAAAGAAATGGCGGATAGTCTGTATAGACTTGAAAATAATCTTCTGGAGGAACTTGATATCGTGCAGGAGAAAGCTAACAGACGTTTTGAAAGGCTTGAGAACCGGATGGTTTCTCTTGAGTCAGCGGTAAATGCAATCAGGATTGAAAGCAGCACGATTAATCTGCTGGCGGAAAAGTATTCAGATTTAGAGACAAGAGTAAAAGGATTGGAACAGAAAATATCATAACTGCAGGACACTGATTTCGTGTCCTGAGGCATATATTTATATGGATGACATAGTACATGCGAAGGTGTAAAGCCTGTTAAGTTATTAAGTAAATGAAGCAGGATCGGTGTTTCTTTGGCAGGCTGCTCATTTCCGCAGCATAAACGGGGTGTTATAATGAAAGGACAAAAGATGAAGGCAGCGCTGCTTGGACTGGGAACGGTGGGGACGGGTGTTTATAAACTGATTCAGAGAAGATCAGATATAATGGAGCGCACGATAGGTGCGGAACTGGAGATATCACGGATACTCGTCCATGATATGAGCAAGAAAAGGGAAGGAATCGATCCTTCACTTCTGACTGATAACTGGCCGGAGATACTTGCGGATAATGATATCACAATTGTGATCGAAGTGATGGGGGGAATCGAGCCGGCCAGGACTATGATTTTGGAGGCTCTTCAAGCAGGCAGGCATGTAGTAACGGCCAACAAGGATCTGGTGGCAGAGTATGGCCGGGAACTACTGGACGCCGCGGAGGAGAATCAGTGCGACTTTTTATTTGAGGCAGCTGTTGCAGGCGGAATTCCGATCATCCGTCCGCTGAAGCAGTGTCTGGCAGGAAATGATATTTCCGAGGTGATCGGGATTGTAAACGGGACTACCAACTATATTCTAACGAAGATGTTTGAAGAGAATATGAGTTTTGAGTCAGCGCTGGCGAAGGCAACGGAACTTGGATATGCCGAGGCCGATCCAACAGCGGATGTGGAGGGGCTTGATGCGGGAAGAAAGGTAGCGATCATGGCGTCGATAGCATTTCATTCCAGGGTGGTATTTAAAGATGTTTATACAGAGGGAATCACGAGAATATCTTCGGAAGATATTGCGTATGCGAAAGAATTTGACAGTGTTATTAAGCTGCTTGGTGTAGCGCATAATACGGAAACCGGGATCGAGGTGGGGGTATATCCCATGCTGCTGAACAAAGAACATCCGCTTGCATCCGTGCGGGATTCATTTAATGCTGTATTTGTTCATGGCGATGCGGTAGATGACGCGATGTTTTATGGAAGAGGAGCAGGTGAACTGCCGACAGCCAGTGCGGTTGTTGGCGATATCATTGATGTGGCAAGAGACCTGCAGTATGGCTGTATGGGCAGAATCAGCTGTACATGTTACAGGGAGCTGCCGGTAAAAGATTTTAGTGAGGTCAGGAATAAGTTTTTTCTGAGGATGCAGGTGAAAAATCAGCCAGGCGTACTGGCGCGTATCGCACAGGTTTTCGGAGATCATAAGGTAAGCATTGCAAGGGTAGTCCAGAAGCATGTAAAGGAGAACCAGGCGGAACTTGTTATAGTGACAGAAAAGGTAAAAGAGTATCATTTACAGGATGCTCTGACAGGACTAAAGGAAATGGAGAGTATACTGGAAATCAGTAGTATTATCCGCGAGTACTAGTACTCTATCCGGCAATACAGGACTTTCATAAAAGGGGTGTGATGAAGTTGACACACCTCTTTTATAATGGTATAACAGTGTATAGCAAGCTATATATTGCCAGTACGGAAAGGAGAAAACCATGGAGCGAAGAAACCAGCCGATTGGATTTACTATAAAACAAATCAACAACGTTTTTGAGAAAGACTTGAATGGAAAGCTTAAAACTATTGGAATTACAGCTTCTCAATGTGCCGTGCTGGATTATCTGTTTCATACGAACAAAGAAGAAGTGAACCAGAGGGATGTCGAACGTCATCTGAGTTTGAAAAATCCGACAGTAACCGGGCTTTTAAAAAGGCTGGATGAAAAAGGTTTTATTCTCTGTGTCCCCAACGCGGCTGACAAACGGAGAAAGAACATTTATCTGACAGAAAAGGCATATGATATTCAGCGCAGGATGGAAGCTGACCGCAGAAAGATGGACAGAGAGATGACCAGAGGGATGACAAAAAAAGAGATTGCGGCATTAAACAGAGGTCTGGAGAAGATGCTTTATAACATCTCAGACCCATAAAAATAGATAATAATTTTCAGAATATTCAGAATATGGTGGGCAAAGGGGTCAGACCCCTTTGAGGAAGGAGCGACATGAGTTACGCAGATAAGGTTTTTATTGGAATGTGCCGTGATATTATTGATCATGGTACCAGTACGGAGGGGGAAAAGGTGCGTCCCGTGTGGGAGGATGGCGCGCCGGCTTATACGGTAAAACGATTTGGGGTTGTGAACCGGTATGATCTGAGGAAGGAGTTTCCGGCGCTTACGCTGCGCAGGACGGGGATTAAGAGCTGTGTGGACGAGCTGCTTTGGATCTGGCAGAAGAAGTCGAATAATATTAATGAGCTGAACAGCCATATTTGGGACAGCTGGGCTGACGAGGAAGGTTCGATTGGGAAGGCTTACGGGTATCAGATGGGCGTGAAGCACCAGTACCGGGAGGGGATGATGGATCAGGTGGACCGGGTGATTTACGATCTGAAGAATAATCCCTACAGCCGCAGGATTATGACGAATATTTATGTACATCAGGACCTGCATGAGATGAATCTGTATCCCTGTGCTTACAGTATGACGTTTAATGTAACAAAGGAAAACGGCAGCGATAAGCTGACGCTGAACGCGATCCTGAATCAGCGGTCTCAGGATGTGCTGGCGGCTAATAACTGGAATGTGTGCCAGTATGCGGTGCTTGTCCATATGCTGGCGCAGGTTTGCGATATGCAGGCGGGGGAATTTGTTCATGTGATTGCGGATGCCCATATTTATGACAGGCATATACCGCTGATTGAAGAGCTGATTTCCAGGGAGCCGCTTCCGGCGCCACAGTTTTGGCTGAACCCGGAAGTGAAGGATTTCTATGCCTTTACGACGGATGATGTGAGGCTGGATCATTATGAGACACATCCTCAGATTAAAAATATTCCGATTGCAGTATAGAGGGGCAGCAAAAACTAGCAGAAGCAGAAATGGAAGGATTTTACAAAGATACTGGTTTACTGCCGTCAAATAAGGCATTAGAAAATGTTGGATAAACAGGAGGATAATATATGAAATTAATAGCTTCAGCAGATAAGAACTGGGGAATTGGCTTTAAAAATAAATTGTTGGTGAGTATTCCGACGGATATGAAGTTTTTCCGTCAGACGACAACAGGGAAGGTTGTAGTGATGGGGCGTAAGACTTTGGAAAGTTTTCCAAACGGGCTGCCTTTAAAAAACAGAACTAATATTGTATTGACGGGCAACAAAGATTACCGTGTAAAAGACGCGGTTATTGTCCATACTCTAGAGGAGCTGCAGGAAGAACTGAAACGTTACCAATCGGATGACATCTATGTGATCGGGGGAGAAAGAATTTACCGCCAGCTTCTTCCCCTTTGCGATACCGCTTATATTACCCGGATTGACCACGCGTTTCAGGCGGACACATTTTTGCCGAATCTGGATGAACTGGAAGATTGGAAGATGACAGAGGAAGGGGAGGAGCAGACCTGCTTTGACCTGGAATTCAGATTTACTAAATACGAGAGACGGGCATAAGAATACAGCAGTTATATTGCTGGGAAAAAGGAAGTGGTGTTACATGGCCGGCATTTACAATGGAAATGGAAAAAGAACAGAAGCTGTTTGCCGGAAAATGGCAGCCGTTTTGCTGATGTGTCTGTTATTCGGAATGTCTTGCCTTTTGTCAGGCTGCTCAAAAGCAAAGCAGCAGGAAGGGACAAGCACGGATGACGACAGGATCAAAGTGGTTACAACCATATTTCCCCAGTATGATTTTGTCAGACAGATAGCAGGCGGCAGGGCAGACCTGAAGATGCTTCTGAAGCCCGGGGAGGAGAGCCATTCTTATGAGCCTACTCCTCAGGATATCATAGCCATCCAGAACTGTGATCTTTTTATCTATGTGGGCGGGGAAAATGACGAATGGGTGGAGGATATCCTGTCCTCAATGGACACAGGCAGGATGGCAACACTACGCCTGGTAGACTGTGTTGATACCGTGGAGGAAGAACATGTTGAAGGGATGAAGGAAAATCACCGGGAAGAGGAGGAAAACCAGGGGGAATATGATGAACATGTGTGGACATCTCCTAAAAATGCGGTGAAGATTGTGGATAACATCACGCAACTGCTGTGCAGGGCAGATGCTGAAAATGCGGATGCCTATAAGCGGGATGCAGAAACCTATATACACAAACTTGAGGATCTGGATGCGCAGTTCAGGCAAGTGGTGGAGGAATCTGACCGGGATACTATTCTGTTTGGGGACAGGTTTCCGTTCCGCTATTTTGCGGATGAGTACGGACTTAGGTATTATGCCGCATTTCCCGGATGCGCCTCGGATACGGAACCCAGCGCGGCCACCATGGCTTTTTTAATTAACAAAGTGAAGGAAGAAAAAATACCGGTTGTTCTAAAAATGGAACTGAGCAGTGATCATATTTCCCGGGCCATTGCAGAGGCAACAGGGGCGGAAGTAAAAGTGTTTTACAGCTGTCATAATATTAGCGCAAAACAATTTCAGAATGGCGAAACCTATGTGAGTTTGATGGAAAAAAATGTAGAGACATTAAGGGAGGCATTGTCAGATGGCACTGATTAAATGTGAAAACATTTCAATTGCATACGAAGGCCAGACGGTTGTGCATGACCTGTCTTTTCAGGTGAGTGAAGATGACTATCTTTGCATTGTCGGGGAAAATGGTTCCGGCAAGAGTACTCTGGTGAAAAGCATTCTGGGGCTGAAGAACCCGGTAAAGGGGAAGATTATTCTGGGAGACGGCCTTTCCCAGAATGAGATCGGGTATCTGCCGCAGCAGACGGATGTACAAAAAGATTTTCCGGCAAGTGTCTATGAAGTGGTACTGTCGGGGCGGCTGAACGGCAGGGGGATGCGTCCCTTTTATACCGCGGCGGACAAGCGCAGTGCAAGAGAGAATATGGAACTGCTGGGTATCCGGGAACTGGAAAGACAGTGTTTCCGGGATTTGTCCGGCGGACAGAAGCAGAGGGTTCTGCTTGCCAGGGCTTTGTGTGCTACCAGGAAATTACTGCTCCTGGATGAGCCTGTAACCGGCCTGGACCCGATTGTGACCCAGGAGTTTTATCAGCTGATTAAACAGATCAACAGAGATTCCCGGATTGCAGTGGTTATGGTATCCCACGACATTGAAAGTACCATGGAATATGCCAGCCACATACTGCATCTCCAGGAGACCGCCCTGTTCTTCGGGACGGCAGAAGAATACAGGAACAGCGAGATTGGAAAGGCATTTCTGGGAGGTGGACAGCGTGTTAGATAAACTAATTGAAATGTTCTCCTATCCGTTTATGGTAAGGGCCATACTGGTGGGGACGATGGTATCGCTTTGCTCTGCCCTTCTGGGAGTTAGTCTTGTGCTGAAGCGGTATTCCATGATTGGGGACGGCTTGTCCCATGTGGGGTTCGGCGCCCTGGCCATTGCAGCCGCAGCCAATGCGGCACCGCTTGCAGTGGCTATTCCGGTGGTGGTTCTGGCAGCGGTTCTTCTGCTGCGGATCAGCGGCAGCAGCAAAATCAAAGGGGATGCGGCTATTGCACTGATTTCAACGAGCGCTCTCGCGGTGGGAGTCATGGTGATATCAATGACCACAGGCATGAATACAGATGTCTATAATTATATGTTTGGGAGCATTCTGGCCATGAGCAGCGGGGATGTCAGAATGAGTGTCCTCCTTTCTGCGGCAGTACTGATTCTATATATTCTGTTTTACCATAAGATTTTTGCGATCACATTCGACGAGACTTTTGCCCAGGCTACGGGGGTAAAAGCCAATCTCTACAATACATTGATCGCCGTTCTCACAGCGGTTACCATTGTTCTGGGAATGCGCATGATGGGGGCGCTGTTGATTTCAAGCCTTATTATATTCCCGGCTCTGACTTCCATGAGGGTGTGCAGGACATTTAAAAGTGTGGTTATAAATTCGGCGGTCATATCCGTCGTATGTCTGTTTATCGGTATTACCGTCTCCTACGTATGGGCAACACCGGCGGGTGCAAGTGTGGTTATTGTAAATATCGCTGCGCTGTTGATCTATACGATTGCGGGGGCAGTAAAGAATAAAACCTTTCAGTAAACGAATGAAAATGGAGGACGTATGTTAGGAACGGCGGCAATATTCATGACAGTCTTCGGTCTGGTATATTTTTTCTGGAAAGACAGCGGCAGCAGAAAACCACTTATATTTAAGGCACTGGCTACGTTCATGCCCGTACTGCTGGCGCTTTCTGCTGCCGTGTCTTCACAGACTCCTCTGGCTTGGTGGACCTTTGCCGGGATCGTCTGCTATATGGCAGCGGACGTACTTCTGGAAATATGGTTTCTGGCAGGCGTTGCCTCTTTCGGAGCGGGACACATCTGCCTGATAACCGGTATCCTGCTGGATGGGCGGGGCTGGCGGAGCGCAGTCATTTCGTTTGTAATTCTGTATGGTTTTATGTTTTTGATTCTCAGGCCTCACCTGGATAGACTGGAAAGACGGCTGCTGGTCCCGGGGTTTGTCTATGCGGCACTGCTTTGTATCATGGCCGCTATGATGGCGTCCTGGGGGATACATGCCGGCAGTATACAAGGGATCATCGGGGGAGCCGGGGGGATCTTTTTTGTTATATCGGATACGATTCTGGGGTGGAGCCATTTGAGCGGGAAAAGAACCCGCTGGCACAGCGCCGTACTTCTGACACTTTATTATCTGGCTGTATATTTTCTGGCGGTCAGTCTGTACTGAAGAGGGCTTTTATATCTTCGGATAAGGTGGAAGGACAGTGGCGTATATGTTTCAATAGGACAGACACTTTCTCCACTTCCACTATCTTCCGGTTTATGGTAAGCGTTCTCTTCGTCCGCTCCCGGAGCAAAAGCTCGTGATTCGAATCCCGATTATATTTTATCATTGACAAAGTGAAAAGCAGACACTATAATAAGTATAACTTTTAGCAATTTAAAGCCTACCCAAATGGGACCGCGTAACAGAGGCCCTGCAGGCTGGTCTGCAGCATTGCTGCAGGTTAATGTATGTGAAATGCAGTGATAAGGAGGAGTACATAATTACCGGAAGCTAAGAGAGAAGGCGGCAGGTGCGAGTCTTCGTGAAGGAATTATGGAAGTAGCCTTTGAGCAGTGGACCGAACAGGTGAATGCCCCAGTAAGCTCCAACGTGATTCCTACGTTACAGGGAAGCAGTATCGGACAGCGGTTCCCGTACTGACAGAGTGCAGAGAAGATTTCTCTGAATTTAGGTGGTAACACGGATTGGATATTCGCCCTAAGCTAGTAATAGCTTAGGGCTTTCTTATGATTTAGGAAATTCAAGGAGGTATATGTATGAGACAGATTTCAGGAAACAAATTATTGGTTAAGGCGCTGAAGGAAGAGGGGGTAGACACCCTGTTTGGCTATCCGGGGGCATGTACGATTGACCTGAGCGATGAACTTTACAGACAGGATGATATCAGAGTGATCCTCCCGCGGCATGAGCAGGCCCTTGTGCACGAGGCGGATGCTTATGCCAGGACAACGGGAAAAGTCGGCGTATGCCTGGTTACAAGCGGGCCTGGGGCAACCAACCTGGTAACAGGCCTGGCGACGGCCAACTATGACAGTGTGCCGCTTGTATGCTTTACGGGGCAGGTAGCCAGACATCTGATTGGAAACGACGCATTCCAGGAGGTTGATATCGTAGGCATTACCAGAAGCATTACAAAATATGGGGTGACAGTCCGCAATAGAGAGGACTTGGGCCGGATCATTAAAGAAGCCTTTTACATAGCCAGTACAGGAAAGCCTGGGCCGGTGCTCATTGATCTGCCGAAAGACGTGATGGCAGAACTGGGCAGCCCGGAATATCCTTCCGATGTCAACATCCGGGGGTACAAACCGAATACTAATGTACACATCGGGCAGCTGAAGAAGGCGATTAAGATGCTGAACAAGGCAAAGAAACCACTCTTTCTTGCAGGAGGCGGAGTCAATATCGCCAGAGCAAACAGCATTTTTACGGAAGTTGCTGAGAAGACGAATGTACCCGTAATAACAACGGTCATGGGGCGAGGCGCGATTCCGACAAATCATCCGCTGTACATTGGCAATCTGGGCATGCATGGCGCGTATGCAGCAAATATGGCAGTCAGTGAGTGCGACCTGCTGTTCTCCATAGGAACCAGATTCAATGACCGTATTACGGGCAAGCTTCATGCATTTGCCCCGAAAGCGCAGATAGTACATATCGATATCGACACGGCAGCCATTTCCAGGAACATTCATGTAGATATCCCGATTGTAGCTGATGCTAAGGAAGCGATCTTGAAAATGCAGGAGTACGTTGAGCCATGCAACACAACGAAATGGCTGGGGCAGATTAGCGAATGGAAGACGAACCACCCATTGGATATGAAGAAGCACGCCGAGATGGGGCCGAAAGATATTATAGAGGAGATCAACCGGCAGTTTGATGAAGCTATTATTGTAACTGACGTGGGACAGCATCAGATGTTTGCTGCACAGTATGCGGAGATCACCGAGAAGAAACGGATCATCATGTCCGGTGGACTTGGTACCATGGGATATGGTTTTCCAGGAGCAGTCGGCGCCAAGCTGGGCAATCCGGATACGCCGGTCATCGCTATTTCCGGGGACGGGGGCATGCAGATGAATATCCAGGAGTTCGCAACTGCGGTGCTGGAAGAATTGCCGGTGATCCTCTGCGTATTCAATAATGCGTATCTCGGCATGGTACGGCAGTGGCAGAAGCTGTTCTACGGGAAGCGATACGGCATGACAAACCTGCGCTCCGGTGCGCTTTTCCGCAGGACCGATGGAAAAGAGATGCCCGAATACACACCGGATTTCATAAAACTGGCAGAGAGCTACGGGGCAAAGGGCATCAGAGTCACCAAAACGGAAGAAATCTCTGCTGCCTTTGAAGAGGCAAAGAAGAACACGAAAACACCGACCCTGATAGAATTTATCATTGATCAGGAAGAGATGGTATTCCCGATGATCCAGCCGGGAGGGACTCTGGAAGAGATGATTGTGGACTGCTAGAGTGTGTTTGTTAATTTATTGCCGCAATATGCCGTCCCACTTCACGGTTTATTTACTGCCAAATCCAGTTAACGCAGCCCGCTACGCCTCCTGTATTTGACAGTAAATACCCCGCAAATTGGTACGACAAGCAATTTTCAAACACACGCCAGCATCGAAAGGAGAGAAGCATATGGAGAACAATACAAAAAAAAGATGGATCTCATTATTCGTAGAAAACCAGGTGGGTGTCCTGTCAAAAATATCCGGTTTATTTTCCGGTAAATCCTATAACCTGGACAGTCTTACAGTGGGGACTACAGAGGATCCGACCATTTCAAGGATGACGATAGCAACTGTCAGCGATGATGAGACATTCGAGCAGATTAAGAAACAGCTGAACCGGCTTGTGGAGGTAATCAAGGTCATAGATTTTACGGATATTTTTGTGAGAATGAAGGAAATCCTGTATGTAAAGGTCAGAAAATGCACACCGGAAGATAAGGTGCAGCTTTTTCAGATAGCAGAAACATTTAAGGCGAGAGTTATCGACTATGGAAAAGACAGCCTCCTGCTGGAATTCGTTCAGACAGCTACAAAAAATGATGCGGTCATTAAGCTCATGAAGGAAGAGTTTAAGAACATTGAAGTTGTACGCGGGGGCAGCGTCGGCATCGAATCTATTAGTATGATGGAGCGTTAAAGCGTGTGTGAAGCCGGGCAAATGGACGAGTGCAATGGATTATCAAATATGCCTTGAGGCGTGTTACCGAATACGCGCTGTCAGGTCAAATAGAAGTTACCAGAGGGTAACAATTCTGGCCTGCCCGAACTGTTACACCAGTGGGAGAGCGGATTAACAAAAAAACAGAGCGCGCTCTTGAATTTTAATAAGAGAAGTATTATAATTGGCTCATAAACAGTGATTTGCAGAATGAAAGCAGAGGATCGGAGGAGTTACAGATGGATAAGAAAAACATTGACTGGGAGAACCTGGGGTTTGCCTATATTGAAACGGACAAAAGATATGTGGCTGACTTTAAGGATGGCAAATGGAACGAAGGCGGGCTGATAGACGACCCTAATATTACGATGAACGAGTGTGCGGGCGTCCTGCAGTATGCGCAGACAATCTTTGAGGGGCTCAAAGCATACACAACGGAGGATGGGCATATCGTGGCGTTCCGCCCTGACTTAAATGCACAGCGCATGGTGGACTCCGCGAAAAGACTGGAGATGCCTGTATTTCCGGCTGAGCGTTTCGTAGAGGCGGTCGTGCAGACTGTAAAGGCAAACGCCGCCTATGTTCCTCCCTATGGGTCAGGAGCAACCCTGTATGTCAGACCTTACATGTTTGGAATCAACCCGGTGATCGGTGTAAAACCGGCTGATGAGTTTCAGTTCCGCGTATTCACTACACCGGTAGGCCCTTATTTTAAGGGGGGAGTAAAGCCTCTTACCCTGTGTGTATCTGACTTTGACCGTGCGGCTCCATGCGGAACCGGGCATATTAAGGCCGGATTGAATTATGCCATGAGCCTTCATGCAATCGTGACGGCACATGCAAACGGATTTGACGAGAACATGTATCTGGATTCCGCAACCAGAACAAAGGTGGAGGAGACCGGCGGAGCGAACTTTATCTTTATTACGAAAGACAACAAGGTCGTGACACCCCATTCAGATACGATCCTTCCTTCTATAACAAGACGTTCCCTGCTCTATGTGGCAGAGCACTATCTCGGCCTGGAAGTGCAGGAGAGGGACGTTTATCTGGAGGAGGTAAAAGACTTTGCAGAATGCGGACTCTGCGGGACTGCTGCTGTTATCTCGCCGGTTGGAAAGATTGTTGACCACGGGAATGAGATCTGCTTCCCAAGCGGAATGGAGAAGATGGGACCGACAATCCAGAAACTGTACGACACACTGACCGGTATCCAGATGGGACAGATCGAGGCGCCAAAGGGGTGGATTCAGGTAATTGTATAGTTAAAAGAATTGCGATATTATAATAAAAAGCAATCCCGACAGGCTGTTGACAGCGTATAGGGATTGCTTTTTGTATCTTATTACTTATTATTCGATATACAAGATGCCGCGATGTGACCGCCGCAGGCGCGAGTTTCGCAAGCGAAACTCTATTTTATAGAATATCTCTCGGAGAGCCTGTTACGAACAGCTCTGTCTGAAGTGTCTCATTCATGTAGTATTTTGCATTGGAAGCCATGACAACCTCTAGTTTGTTATACATCAGGGAACTGGACGGGTGAACCTTTTTCAGAAGATAACGGTGAAGAATTTTCACGGCAAAGTATCCCTGGTTAAAAGGTTCATGACAGATAGTAGCGGTGATATATTTATTTTTTAGCCGTTCAAATATATTTTCATTTAAATCATAGCCGACAATCACGGGAGCAGGATCCAGCTTGAGGGCCTGCACGGCATCGGCAGTCTGTACAAGTGCGTCAAAACTGACATAGATACCCTGGAAATCCGGGGATTCCTTCAGGAGATCCAGCAGTACCTCATATACGCGGGAACCGTCACGGTTGAACCGTTCAATGCGTTTGATATTCAGGTGCTCATGCTTAGAGAGTTCCTTGCGGAAACCGGTGATCCTCTGTTCAATTGCATAAACCGAATCTTTCAGGGTCAGCACGAGCAGATCCGAGCGGTCCGGAAGAAACCGGGAAAATAATTCCCCTGCAAGGATGCCTGATTGAATATAGTCACAACCGATATAGCAAAGCTGATTGGCTGTGGGGATCTCCACGTTGATGATGACAACCGGGAATCCGCCGCTGGAAAGCCGGTCGATCTCGCTTGCCAGCAGCTGGGGATTATTCGGAGCAACGGCTATCCCGTCGTACCCTTTCTGAGGGAGAGTGCGGATCAGTTCCAGCTGCTCTTCTGGTTTCATCATATCGGTTACAAAATAATCCACAATAACGCCCTGGGATGCCAGATCGTTCTGGGCAGTGCTGACTCCGCTCTGAACCTGTGCCCAGAAAAATGCCGGCTGGGAGAAGACAATGACTGCAATGTGGAATTCCTTTTGCATCACCAGTGAGCGGGCGGTTTCATTCGGAATATAATTCAGTTCTTTGAGCGCTTCCAGTACCCTCTTACGTGTCTCGGGTTTTACATTGGGGTGGTTGTTGAGCACACGGCTCACAGTTCCCCGGGAAATTCCTAATTTTTTTGCTATTTCTGAGGTTGTCATTCTAAACTCCTTTACTTATTGCTTTTTTACAAACATCTACCGGATGGTGATGCTCCATGATTTTTCACATGTACAGCCCAAAGGCAGTGAAATCAGATTTTTCTGCTGTTCCAGATCTTCGATAACTCCTTTTCGGGAAGGAAGGGAGCACCAGGGTTCGATACAAATATAGCCGGCTTCGGTTCTCGGGCAGTGCCAGAGGCCCAGATAAGGAAAGCCGGCGAACTGTACGCTCACAGAATGAGGTGATTTATCTGAAGCAAGGGTGATCTCTGAACCGGCATTTTGAAGTATGAGTGCATCTCGGTCAAATAAACTGTGTCTCAGCGCAAGCCTGCCATCTGCGGCAAGCTTAAATTCCTCTACCGCATCAGTTACGAAACAATCTTCTGTAAAAATCAGCTGCTCCGGACGGCAGCCGGACTCAAACTGCAGAACATAGTCTTCGAAGCACAGCGTCTGATCCAGAGGAACGAGAAATCCGGGATGCCCTCCCAGGCCAAAGTACATGGTTTCATCGCTGTGATTTTCGATGTGGTAGGTGATATGAAGTGTCTGTCCTTTCAATTCGTAGCAGATAGAAAAACGGAAGGAAAAAGGGTATTGCCTGATTGTTTCTTCCGTATCCTCGAAGTATAGTACAAGCCGGTTGTCGCTGTGGCTTTCGCATAACATCTCGGAATCTTTTAAAAATCCATGAATATCCAGGCTATAAGTTTTACTTCGGTAAGTATATTTTCCGTCCGTCAATCTTGCAACATAAGGAAAAATATTAGGCGCGCGGTCCGCCCAGTATTCCGGATCACCCTGCCAGAGGTATTGTGTTTTATCTGGCGTGCAGATGGATTGCAGTTCACCGCCGTGTGATGAGACATTAACATTTAAAAATGGATTGCAGATCGTATAGTTCATGTATAGAATCCTCCTTGTTTGATGGACTTCAGACACAATAATTTTCCCAGAACGCTGTGAGTAAAGGCAGCGCCTCGTGCTCATAGTGAATGATTCTGACCGGACGGCTGAACTTTTCTGTGAGCTTTAGGGCAGCTTCGTCGAGAGCAGGACAGGGAGAAGTATACCATGCTTCACTCTTCAGTGTGTCTAAAGTTCTAATTTCCGTTATTGTACCATTTTCTACCAATAAAACAACATCAAACCAGATAAATTCTGCTTTTGTTACAACAAAAAATACAATTTGCCTGTCCTTTAAAAATTTTCCGGCATAATCCAGAGCTTTCCGGTAAAATGTGCCGGAACACTTTCTGCGGGAATAAATGTCTATCCCTTTATGGCAACTGTAATAATCTGTAATGAAGTCCAGATATTGCATTGTATTTTTCTCTTCCAGGCTGATACTCTGCACCGAGGTGTAGTAGTGGACAAGGGCAGCGTATTCAAGCACATGGATTTCGTCGATATCAGGATACAGCTCGAAAAGCCGGCAGGAAGGAAATTCTTCAGACTGATATTTGGAAAAAGGAAGAACGCAGGCCTTATTATCAGAATCTGCAGCTTTACAAATAATTCCCTGATCATGCAGGATATACAAAGTTTTGCGGCGTGGATTCAGAAACTCCATCAGTTCACCAAGATGCCGCCAGGTGTAAGGATAAATGTCTAAATATTTACAATTAGGATGAATCATGGCAGTACCTCCCATATGCTGATAGAGTAGGCAGGCATACATAGAAAAATGGCATCGGTGCCCTCTTTGCAGCCGGCATTGTATTTGGGTTTAAAGGTTCTCTTTCCCGAGAATTCTATGGTGCATTCCTGTGTGCGGCCGAGTGTATTTGCAGCCCAAAGGAAAACCGTCTCTTCCCGGTAATGGCAGCTAAGTTCAATGCCTTCGTCCTGGGTTTTGAATGGAATGGGAATATCGAGTTTATTTAAAAGTTGGGAATCCACCTTGGTACAGAGCCGGACATTGTCGAGCCCTGCGGCCTTTTCCAAAATGTTACAGGGGAACATTTCCATGTTTAAATAAGGAAGTCCCGGCCCCAGAATCAGTGTTTTTCCGGAGTGTGCATATGAAGCGAGTGCATGCTGTGCATCTTCGGACATGAAGTCGTAGGAGGATGCAAAAATATAGTCATACGAAAGCATTTTTTGGACAGGAAGGTGCGTGTCGCTGATGTTGAAATCGATCTGCAGGCGCGAAAGTTCCCGGATTGTATTTTCGATCCAGTATTCGGAAGCCCAGTGCGAGTTATCTTCATCAAAGTGTTCGAAACCAAATATATTTCCGATGGAAAACAGTTCCGAAGGAAGGTTGAATCCGGGAGCGAAGGTATTCACATCCAGGGGGGCAAAGTCCATGGAGGATAAAACGGCTTTTATCCGGGCACAGTCATAATTCTTCAATACAAGTACTTTTGGTTTTCTAAAGAATTCCCAGTACCTGTTCTCGTATAAGAAATTCTGGAAGCGACTGTAGAATTCGAAGTAACCGCGGCGTATCCGGTTGTCTCTTGTAATGGGACTGCCCTGCCACCGGTCCCTCTCCACCAGCATATAGTAGTTAATCGCTTTCAGTCCGTTCATAAATGCATAGCATGTGGTAAATTCCTCCTCTTCCGGCAGAAATGTTGCGGGAAATTCAAACCAGCCCCCGCTTCCGTATTCCGGCACAAAGGGCAGTATACTGCTTCCGCTCATATAGCGTATCTTTTCCCTGATTGGTTTTAGGGCGGTACGGTTTGGATACATGTCGATCCCGCAGATATCTACACATTCGCGTTCGATACGTATGTTATCAACAGGCGTGTAGTAATGGTACCCAGTATTCTGATAAAAAGGCAGGCAGACCCCTCTTTCCCTCCACATATCTGCGAAACGGCGCAGACACATGCATATCTGAAATTCTTTGTATTCTGCCCAGTCCAGATAATAAGGAAGATCCTCTCTGCAGGAACCAGAGAAGCCATGTGGCGGCTCGATCTCACTGAATTCCTTCCAGGAACTTCTGTATACCCTGTTCAGAGTCTCGATGGAAGTGTATTTGTCCTTCAGCATTGTGCGGTAAAGCGCCACAGAGTCAGGGTGGTAATCGGAAACATAAGGCCGCTCCCTGAAAAAATAGCAGGTTTCATTATCAGACTGTAGTGCAATTATATTTCCGTTTGGATAGGCATGTTTTCTTATAATCGGAGCGAGCGCATCGAAATACACTTCAACTTCCCGGTAAAAGGCCTCGCTGGCATAACTGGGGACCGGGATCACCTTGGGCGAGTGAGGGAGGTTTACCGGCGTATGATAAGGGGAACGGGCCTGAATGGCTGTATCGTACACGATTCGTTTCGGGTAGCCAAAATAAGTCATCTCCGAGTTAATGTGGGGACCCGGGCGGACGTGAACGAAAAGATCGAGCTCTTCGCACAGCGTAAGAAACGCATCCAGATCCTTTCTTTTATCAATCCTTCCGAAATCAAACTCCCCGCGGGAGATTTCGTGTACTGACCAGGGAATGTAAGTTTCTATAATATGAAAACCCATTTTCTTCACGTTTTCCAGAATATCCTTCCATAACGTGCGGTCCAGCCTCCAGTAATGCACGGCGCCGGAGTAGAGTGGTAGCAGTTCGCCATCCAGCGAAATGCCTTGAGGTGTAACTTCTGCTCTTTTTTTCATGATGCGTACTCCTTTTTAAAAAACTGAATGTTACAAAATGTTACAAAAATAAGGATTGGTACAATGATATTATAACATTTGTAATATTAAGAATCAATATTCAAAAGCTTAATTTGCTATTTTGACGAAAAAAACAATAATAAATTAGCATATTTGCACATAAAAAATTAATTGACATGACTGTAAATGTACGATATGATAAATAAAACAATATTACACGTGTACAAAACAAAAGTGGAGGAGAAACAATGAAGAAAAAGAGAATGATTGCGGTTATGTTAACCGCAGCAATGGCAGCAACCATGTTTACAGGCTGTAAAACAAAAGCTCCCGAATCAGAGAGCACGGAAAGCAAGACAGACAGCGGAAAAAAAGTTCTGACATTTAATACGAACTCCTGGGCTGCGCCGCAGAACGTTCCAGGTCTGCAGGAGCTATTTGACCAGTGGGAAGAAGAGAATAATGCAGAGCTTGAAATCACGATAGGAACGGATGATTACCTTCCAAAGCTTCTGCAGGATATTAATGCAGACAATGTGGCCGATATTTGTATGGTAGACGGCTCAAATCTGGCGGAAGTCGACAAAACCGGCGCAATGGTATCTCTGGATCAGTGGTTTACCGAAGAGAAACGGGCGGAACATTATCCGTACGCTGCAGAAGGAAGCATGGTAGATGGAGAAGCAAAAGCAGTCTGGTTCCACGGCGGTCTCTGGAATCTATATTACAGAGAAGACATTTTAAAAGAGGCGGGATATGACGCGCCTCCGAAAGATTGGGACGAGCTGCTGGAAATGGGGAAAAAGCTGACGGTTGACGAAGACGGTGACGGCGTAATTGACCAGTATGGGCTTGGAATTCCTGCGTTTCCGGATGCCGTTACCTCTTGTACACTTCTGCCGTGGTTCTGGGGGCATGGTGAAGGCGCTGAGCTGACAGATGGAAAAGAAAAAGTGATATTCGGTGAAGGTAAGAGTTTTGACGCAATGCTTGATACCATGCAGTTCATTCAGAAACTGATTGATGAGAAGATCGTGGCTGAGGATATTGCATCTGTGAAGTTTACGGACGTAGAAGCGAACTTTGTAGGCGGTCAGACTGCTATGGCTATTCTTGGAAACTGGCATTATCCTCTGATGAAAGATTCTGGCGGCGAAGAGTTTATCTCTAAGGTTGGCATTGCAGATATTCCTGCAGTTCCAGGGCAGGAGCCGTGCACAACAGCCGGAGGATGGACACTTGCTATGTTTACCGATGACCCGGAGCAGCAGGAGCTTGCCTGGAACTTCATGGACTTCTACAGGAGTGTGGAGGTACAGACACTTTTCACCAGAATCGGACAGATGTCAAGTCTGTTGGAAGTATATGAGCAGGATGAATTCAAGAATGACCCTGTTTGGCAGGCGTATTCTCAGGGTCTCTATGCGGCTAAGCCAAGAGATGCAGTAGCATTTTACAGTGCTGCAGACGAATCTTTTAAAGAGATTGTACAGAGTGCGGCTACAGGAGAGACTGATCTGGAGGGCGTTATCAAAGAAGAGGCAGAGAAAGCACAGAAATCTGCTGATGAGATTATGAAGCAGTAGAAAGTGAACGTACGTGGAAATGGCTCATTTCAAATTTGCAAATGAGCCATTTTTCGTAAAGGTTCAGACAGGTCTGAACCTTTACCATTTTCCAATAATAGCGAGGTGCAAAATGGGAAAATTTATTAGGAAGCATATATACTTGGTTTTCATATTACCTGCATTGATATGGATTGGTGTTTTTACTATTTATCCATTTTTCTATTCCTTCTATATCAGTGTTACAGATTTGAATTTACTTCGGATGGGGACTGAGGAAATCATCGGCATGAAGAACTATGCGGAACTGTTCCAGAACAAAGATTTCATACACAGCTGTGTTGTATCGCTGAAGTTCTCGGCAGTTGTAGTTGTGGGGCAGTTTACCCTTGGGTTTGCCCTAGCCTTTCTTTTCCAGAAAAAGAGACCTTTTTCTGGTATCGGGAGAACAAGTGTCATACTGCCGTGGGTCGTACCGCCGGTGGCTCTTGGCCTTATGTGGAAATGGATCCTAAGAAGCGGGAAAATGGGGCTTTTGAATGCGGTATTGATCCAGCTCGGCGGCAGTCCCAAAGACTGGCTCGGCAGCAATATGGCCCTGACTACCTTAATGTTTGTCACAGTCTGGATCGGAGTTCCGTTTACCTTTATGCTTGAGATGGCGGGGCTGCAGAAGATCCCGGGAGAGCTTTATGAAGCTGGCGCCATAGACGGCGCAAACGGGTTTCAGAAATTTATATACTTAACAATACCTATGATGAAGAGTACATTTTTAATTAATCTGATTATGATCACAATCGGTACCATCGGGTACTTTGATATTATATATGCCCTGACAGGGGGCGGACCTAAAAATGCCACAGAAGTGCTGCCGCTGTACATGTATAATTCGGCATTCAAGTTCCACCAGCTTGGGCAGGGAGCGGCTATGGCTGTCATCATGCCCCTCATAAGCCTGATACTTACCGTTGTATATATGTTTGTATTTAAGGGGGAAAGTGAAGAATGAGAAAATGGAAAAAGAAGGCCAGGCCGATCGGAGTTTACATATTGTATATCCTTGTAATATTAGCTTTTCTGACACCAATATACTGGGTAATCATCACGTCCTTCAAACAGCCCGGAGATATGTTTGCTTATCCCCCTCAGTGGTATGTGTCTAACGGAACCCTTGCCCATTATAAAAAGGTGCTGCTTGAAACCATGATGCCGATCGGATTTCGGAATTCCTTTATTATCAGTTCTGCGACTGTTTTGATTGCGGGGGTTTTGTCTATACTGGCAGCGTATGGGTTTTCCAGATATAAGTTTAAGGCAAATAAACCGCTGATGCTCCTGCTTCTGGTAACGAAGATGCTTCCAGCGAGTGTATTGATTGTTCCGCTGTACGTCATGATGAACAATATGAGGCTTCTGGATACATTTCCGGGGATTATAGCCGTATATGTATCCATAAATATTCCGTTCTCGGTCTGGATCCTCAAGTCGTTTTACGATTCCATACCAAGAGAATTGGACGAGGCGGCGTTGATTGACGGCTGCTCTACGTTCGGAACATTTACGAAAATATTATTACCGCTAACTATGCCGGGAGTTATCGCAACTTCGGTCATTACATTTTTTACCTGCTGGAATGAATTTGTCATTGCCATGACTCTGACCTCCAGCACAAAGATCCAGCCGATGTCAATCGGACTGTATACATTTATGACAGAACAGGGCGTAAAATGGGGCCCGATAACCTGTGCGACAGCGATTGCGATTTTTATACCTGCAGTGCTGTTTATCATCTTCCAGAAGCATTTTATTTCAGGCATGACAAGCGGAGCAGTGAAAGGATAGAACTATGAAAAAATTAAAGGCACACATGATTTGCCATACCCATTGGGACAGGGAGTGGTATCTGACACGGGAACAATTCAGGACAAAACTGGTCAGGCTCATAGACGGGCTTCTGGATTTGGTTGAAGAGGTTCCGGAATATGTCTCGTTTATGCTAGATGGACAGACAATAGCGATTGAAGATTATCTGGAGATAAAACCGTATTGCAGAGAACGTCTCTTCAACGCGCTGAAGACGGGAAAAATTATCTGTGGACCGTGGTATGTTCTGCCGGATGAACTTTTAATCAGCGGGGAGTCTCATATAAGGAATTATTTGAAAGGTGCACAGGTAACGGCGGAAGCTGGGCATAAAATGGAGACGGCCTACCTGCCGGACTCCTTCGGGCACCCGGCACAGATGCCCCAGATAGCGGTGGGGCTGGGGATGCATACGATGGTATTCTGGCGGGGCGCTTCCAGAGAAATGGATAAGACAGAATTTTACTGGGAATCTCCTTTTCCGGACTCGCGTGTCCTTTGTATCCATATGCCACATGGCTATGGCAACAGCGGGAATCTGAGCAGTGACATGGATATTACCGTGCCAAGGGTGAAAGAATTGATTGAAAGCCTGGGGGCAAAATCAACAACAGATGTGGTCCTTCTGATGAACGGCTCGGATCATATCATAGGGCAGAAGGATATCTGTGAGGTGGTCAGACAGCTGAATGAGCAGATACCGGAGTGTTATATTGAACTGTCCACTATGGAAAATTACCTGAATGAACTTCGGGAACAGTTAGAGAAACGTACAAAGGGGTCTGACCCCTTTGCACTATCAGCCTTCCGTGGTGAGATTCGTTCGGGCGAGTGTTCTATGCTGCTTGGAGGCACTCTGTCAAGCAGAATGTATTTGAAGCAGAGAAATGATATTGTACAGAATAAAGCGGAGCGCTATCTGGAACCCCTGCTTGCGCTTGAAAAGCTGAGCGGACGGGAATTCGACAGCTGCGGGTATTTGGACTATATCTGGAAGAAGATTCTGGAAAACCATCCCCATGACAGCATCTGCGGATGCAGTATTGACGAGGTGCACCGGGAAATGATGACACGCTACGCCTGTGTGGAACAGCTGGAAGATACGCTGATGCACGACACTGTAGTGAGAAATGAAACGAAGGGGCAGCGGGCAGACAAGAGAGCGGCAGAAATCGCTCTGTTTGAACCGTGCGTTAAAGAACAGCCGGCCTATGCGGAACTGGAGATCTGTATGGATGAGACGCTTGTACAGTCTGTTGACTATACGAAGTCTGTAATTGTAGATTGTGAGAATAGCATCTGCCATCCGGATATCCCGGCGGGAATCAGAATTACGGATGAGGCGGGAAGGAAGATACCACATGTTATTCTGGAGGCAAAGAAGGATTACAATACGTTGTACCAGGATCATACCATGCCGGAGATTTATAAGGTAAATAAGTTCCGCGTGGGTGTGATGCTTCCCGGCTTTACATATGGCTGCCACCAGCTGACAGCAGCGCCGTCTGATGAGCCATCTGATTGGGCAGTCAGGACAGAGGGCAGTGCCATAGAGAATGAGTTCTACCGTCTGAGTGCAGGGGAAAAAGGGCTTATCCTGCTGGATAAAAGGACACAGGCGGAACATGAAGGATTTGCCAGAATGATTGATAAGGGGGATGCTGGTGATGAATATACATATTCATGGCCGGAAGAGGATCGTGAATGTACAATAGACGGTTCTGCACTGGAGGTTGAGAAAGAAATTCAGGAGGGTATCTGCCAGGCTCTGATACTCCGCGGAAATATGATACTTCCGGAAGCACTCAGTGAAGACCGCAGGTCAAGGAAAAAGGCGATGACCAAATGTTCTTTTGCTATGAAAATCACCTTATACAGCGGGATAAATCGGATTGACTGTCATCTGGACTTTGAAAACAATGCTAGAGATCACAGGCTCCAGGTACAGTTTCCATCAGGAATACGGACGAAAACCAGTGAGTCTTACCAGATATTTGATATAACAGAGCGTCCAGTTGAAGTTGAAGTTCCTGAAAAATGGATGGAATATCCACAGTCCACACATCCTAATCACGGTTACGTTGGTATTCATGACAATTGTGAGGCGATGAGTGTGGGAACAACAGGGCTTCCGGAATATGAAGCAGTACAGACAGAAGCGGGAACAGCCGTAAATTTGACACTTCTCCGGTGTGTGGGGTGGCTTTCCAGAACGGATTTGCTGACACGGCATGGAAACGGCGGCTGGACAATTGAGACGGAGGAAGCGCAGTGTATCGGAAACCACAGCTTTGATTTTTGTGTGGTATATCATCCGAACCGCACGGCCGAAGCTTTTGATGTGATTGAGAGATTCCGCTGCCCGGTCTACACGCAGTCTTTAAAAAACGGGTGCAGGAGTCTCCTGGCTGAAGAACATGCGGGAAATTTTATGAATAAGCTGCCGGAAGGCGTCCAGCTTTCAGCTTTGAAGATTTCGGAAAGGCAGGATGGCGTTATCCTGAGGATCTACAGCATTCTGGACGACAGGCAGGAAGTGGTTTTGCCGGTGCAGCCCGGAATGGATAAGGTATACATGGCGAACCTTGCGGAGGAAAAGCAGAAGAAACTGGAAGTGCGAAACGGAGAAATAAGATTTGAAATCAAAACCGGACAGATTATAACGTTATATATCGAGACCAAACCTTAGGAGGCGGCAATGAGATTCAAAGAGGACATTGATATAGTAAGAAAAAGACTGTATGCATTCTGGGACAGAGAGATGATAGACAGGGTACTGATATCAGTGACAGCCCCGAAAGAAAAGGGAAAAAATATTTCCATGTTCCATAATTCCCAAGATCTTACCGGAAAGCCCGAAGAGCTTCGGAAATACTGGGAAGATCCGGAGACAATATACCAAAATAACATGGAAAGACTTGAAAATACTTTCTTAGGGGGCGAAACTCTCCCCATTATCTTCCAGAATTACGGAACCAGCGGGCACTGTAATTATTACGGGGCTGTCCCTGCTTATGGGAACGACACGATCTGGTTTGACCCGGTTTGGGAGGGTTTATCTGAAGCAGAGGGCAGTTATACGGAAAAACGCCTGAAAAAACATCTTGAAATTACACGCTGTCTGACAGAACGCGCCAAAGACAGCTACTTTATAGGGATGCCGGACAGCAGCGGAACGGTGGATGCACTTGGGCACCTCTACGGGACGGAAAACGTTCTGATGGATATGCTCTCCCAGCCGGAAGAAGTAAAGAAAGCAGTCCGGATTCTGAATGAAGGATGGATAAAAACAAATGAAATGTTTTATCGGATAACCGAGCAGCTCAATGGGGGCGGGGCGCATGCCTGGATGCATCTTCTTGCTCCGGGGAGACTGGCGCATATGCAGTGCGATATGTCGGTGATGTTCTCGAAAGAGATGTACAGAGAATTTATTGTGGATGAACTGGAACAACAGATGGAATGGCTGGAATACCCCGTGTACCATTTTGACGGTGTTGAACAGGAACAGCATCTGGATTACATACTGGGCCTGAAAAAATTGAAAGCAATTCAATGGACTCATGTCGCAGGACAGCCCCCGGCCTCCCATTACCTGCATATTCTGAAGCGCATGCAGGGGGCTGGGAAAGCCCTGATTATCATGGCGCCTCCGTCCGATGTTCCTATCCTGCTTGAACATCTTTCCGGGAAGGGGTTGTATATCCATACAGAGACGGAGGAGATGGAGTCCGCAAAAGAGATCATAAAATATGTAGAGAAACACGGAAAGGAATAGATATGGAAAAAAGATACAAAGAATATCAGCATCATTTTCCGGCAGTTCTGAAGGGGGTGGAGATGGAAGGCGGAAACTTCAGAATCAAAGCGCTGGATAATTTCGGAGAATCAATCAACCTCTGTCTTTGTGCATATCAGTCGGGTATCATACGGATAAGAATTGCCAAGGGAGAATTCACACCGGTGAAGTATCCGGTGGTTAGAAGAGAGTTTCTACAGGAGGCATCTGTAAAAACAGCAGAGACAGAGGAAATGTATTGCATCACTACGGAAGAATACCGGATAGAAATAAGAAAATCCCCTTTTGCCTTCCGGATCTATCATGCAGACGGAAGGATTGCCTGCCGGGAGAGCCAAAACGATGTGGATTCTGTGGGGGACGGATATAACCAGATACCACCGGCAGGATACAGCATGGATGGGGACGAATTAAAGGGAATGAATCTGGGGTTTTTGCTTCACTATGATGAAAGTATCTATGGACTGGGCGAGCATTTTACACAGTTCGATAAGCGGGGGCAGACAGTGTCCATGCGGAACTTTGACACCCTGGGATGCAGGGATGAAACGGCATATAAGAACATTCCATTCTATATGAGCAGCTATGGCTATGGACTTTTTGTGCATCATCACGGAATCTTTGACTTTCATATTGGGAGTGAATCAGCGGCTACACTCAGTGCACATATTCCGGACAGCTCGCTGGAATACTATCTGATTGTCAGACCATCTCCAAAGGAGGTGCTTTCTGCCTTTGTAAATCTGACGGGGCCGGCTGTACTGCCTCCGAAATGGTCCTTTGGGCTGTGGTACTCAACGGGGTTTAAAGGGAATTCTGAAAAGAATGTGGAGGAGGATGCAAGGCGTTTCCGGTTGGAAAAGATTCCATGTGATGTCATGCATTTTGACTGTTACTGGCTCAGAGAAGATAAATGGTGTGATTTTGTGTGGGATGAAGCCCAGTATCCGGACCGCAGCAAAATGATAGCCGGGCTAAGGGGAAAAGGCTACAAAATCAGCCTGTGGATCAATCCCTATGTGACAATTACCACGGAGATGTATCAGGAAGGAAAAGAAAAGGGTTACTTTGCAAAGAACAAAGAGGGAGAACCTTATGAGGCGGACTTATGGCACGGACTTCTGTCGCCCTGCGTCCTTCTGGATTTTACCAATGAGGAGGCGGCTGCATGGTTTAAAGCAAAATTGAAAACTGTGCTGGAGGAAGGCGTGGATGTCCTGAAGACTGATTTTGGCGAAGACATTCCTTATGATGCGCTGTTTTCTAACGGGATGACAGGAAAAGAACTGAGGAATGTATATTCCAGGCTTTATAATCAGGCGGTATTTGAGGTTTCACAGGAATGTAAGGGGGCGGGAAATGCTCTTGTCTGGGCCAGAAGCGGCTGTGCGGGCATGCAGCAGTTTCCGGTCTGCTGGTCCGGAGATCCTCATTCCAGCTACGAAGGGATGGCCGCAACACTGCGTGCAGGCCTGTCTATAGCGATGTCAGGTGTCCTCTTCTGGAGTCATGACATGGGAGGATTTTATGGTGACGTAACGAAAGAAATCTTTATCCGCTGGTCGCAGTTCGGACTGTTCACATCACACAGCCGCCTGCATGGCACAACCACAAGGCAGCCATGGGCTTACGACGAGGAGACGACTGACATTCTCAGACAATTTATCAGTCTGCGTTACCGGCTGATGCCGTATATCTGGAAAACCGCATCCGAGTGTGCAGGAAGCGGACTTCCGTTCATCCGCCCCATGGTATTGGAATATCCCAAGGACAGAAATGTAAGAGGAATGTATGACCAGTATTTCTTCGGAAAAGATATCCTCGTGGCCCCTGTTTTCGGCGGCAGAGATGCTGTCAGGCAGGTATACCTGCCTGAGGGAGTCTGGGTGGAGATGCTGGGGGAAAAACGGACTTATATGGGTGGAAAGTGGTATTCTTTCACGTGCCCGCTGGATTATATGCCGGTTTTTGTAAACAAGGAAGCTGTCGTTGAAACAGAAGATGTTAAAATGTATGTGGAGGATGAAAGATGACATCAAAAGAAAGAATGCTCTGTGCAATCGAAGGGCGAATCCCTGACAGACTGCCGGTGACGGTTCATCAGTGGCAGCCGTATCATTTAAAAACGTATATGAACGGAATGAGTGATATTGAGGCAAATAAAGCGTGTGGTCTGGATGCTTCGATCAATGTATTTTCTGTGTCAGGCGAAGAAAGCGATACGTGGAAAGTGAGCAGTACACGGGAGCAGAGGGAAGGCTTTTATGTGAAACACTACACGATTGAGACACCGGATGGAATACTAACGGCCTCAGAAGGCATCAGTCCCATGACTAGCTGGGTGATGGAACATTTGATAAAAAAGGAGGAGGATATCCATCTTCTCAGGAGATACCGGCCCGTTCCCAAACTGGATAGAAAACTAGTTGCGCAGACTTATGATGCATTGGGAGAGGATGGTATATTAAGAACCTTCATATGGGGGAAACAGGGCGGCTGCTGGCAGGACGCCTGTGAACTGTATGGTGTCGAGAACCTGATACTTATGACCTATGACGATCCGGAGTGGGTACACGAGCTGCTTCAGATTTTATTAGGGCAAAAGCTGGCTTATATTGAGGAAAATCTGCCGGGGATGCCCTTCGACCTTGTGGAGACCGGAGGCGGAGCTTCCAGCAACACGGTGATCTCACCCGATATCCACGAAGAATTCTGCCTTCCTTACGATATAAAAATGCATGACGCCCTGAAAAAGCACGGGTTTCGTTCCGTCTATCATACATGCGGGGGCATGACACGGATTGCAGATCTGATAGCAAAAAATCACTGCAGCGTATCGGAGACACTTTCTCCTTCGGCGGTTGGCGGGGACATCGGTGACAGGGAGGATGAGCAGAAAGTCTACAATGCGCTTCATCCGTTTGTGGGACTGATCGGGGGGATGGACCAGTTCCATATTCTGGAGACGGGTACAAAAGAAGAGATCGAAACAGAGGTAAGACGGCTCTATGAAAGTTTTGGCCTGGACGGAGGATACATTCTGTCTGCCTGTGATCATTTTTTTGAAGTGCCGCCTCAAAACCTGCGCTATTTTTCCGATGCAGCTAAAAATATTTTTTATTAAATTCCATATATAAATTGAATACATTTCTTAGGGGATGCGCACTGCGGCGTAAGAGGCGGCTGCTGCAATGCGGCCGCCGAAGGCACGGGTTTCGCGGGAGAAACTCTATTTGATTAAAGGAAAATAAAGGAGGTATCTATGATAGCGAGAGAACAGTATGAAGAATATAAAGCGGCTACGCTTTCTGCACTTGAGAAGGCAGGCATTGCCCTTACTGAAGAAGAAAAGAATCAGGTTGAAGTTGCTGATTTCGGGTTGAACCGGCTGGATGAAATCGGGCTGCAGGTTATTACATATGTAAATACGCAGAGGTGCTGCGCGAAGGAACTGGTTCTGATGCCTTACCAGATCTGTCCGGAGCACAGACATCCGGAAATTGACGGTTTGAAAGGGAAGGAAGAGACATTCCGCTGCCGCAGGGGAACGGTCTTTCTGTATGTGGGCGGATTTGCAGACAGCGGACAAAAAGAAGGGATTGCCGGGAAGATTCCAAAAGATATGGAAGAATACTTTACTGTTTTTCATGAGATCTGTCTGCATCCGGGAGAACAATACACACTTGCGGAAGACACACTGCACTGGTTTCAGGCAGGAGAAGAAGGGTGTATTGTCTCAGAATTTTCGACCAGAAGTGTAGATGAGGCCGATATTTTTACAGATATTCACATAAACCGCATGCCGCAGGTCGGAGAATAGGAGGCGGAAGTATGCAGGATTACAGCAGTCAGGCAGCCTATATTAGAGAACTTGCCAAAAAGCTTGCAGAACTGCCTGATACACAAGAGAACATCAGTAAGCGGAAACGCTGGGCAGATCATAACGATCTGATATCCCCTCAGCAGCCATTAATCTGGGTCTGTCCGGATGATGACGGTGGTTGGCTGGAACTTGTTCCAGAGTCTTCCCTGCAGTGTGAAGACCCCCTTCTGAGGGATATGGAGAATAAAATCAAAAAGTACCTTTACCAGGCCCAATACCTGAAAGATGATTTTGTATTTGAAAAGCGTCTCTATTTTTCTTATCCAGGCGTTTATACAGGGTATCTCTATGGAAATACCAGACAGGAGACGGCGTGGGGGATTTCCATAGTAAAACCGGAGATTGGAGCGAATGCATATCACCTTGATAATTTCCTGAAAACAGAAAAAGACTATGAAATCCTTTTGAATCATGAAGTGGATTTCCTTCCTGATAAAGAGACAAAGAACGCGATGCAGGAGAAAGCCGGAGACGTACTGGATGGGATTCTGGATTTTGAGTTTCAGATTCCCTACAGTGTTCTTGTACAGAGCCATCTGATAGAAATGGTACATTTAAGAGGCCTGGAAAATCTGATGTATGACCTGTATGATGAGCCGGAACTTCTGAACAGTGTGTTCAGACATATGGGAGAGAGTAAGGCAAGGCTTTTGAAACGTCTGGAAGAGAAGCGGCTTTTATTTGATAACCGGATTAATATCTATACAGGTTCCGGGAGTCTGGGCTACACGAATGCTCCCTGGAAAGAGCCTGAAGACGTGAAGCTGAAGGATATGTGGGGATTTGCAGATGCCCAGGAATTCAGTAATGTTTCCCCGGAGATGTTCGAAACATTCGCAATTGCCAACCAGAAGATTGGGCTGAATTTATTTGGAAGGGGATGCTATGGCTGCTGTGAGCCTCTCGACCACAAGTATGAGGCTATATACAGACATATCACAAACATAAGACGTCTGAGCGTCAGTCCATGGTCGGATATAGAGGAAGCCGCAGAACAGATAGGCCAAAAAGCAATCTTTTCGTGGAAACCGGATCCGTCCAAAATATGCACGGGATTTGATGAAAGTGAAATGCGGAAGTATCTGAAAGAAGTTGCTATAAAGACAAAGGACTGCTATATGGAAGTGATCTTAAAGGATATACGGACATGCGGACATACAAACAGGCATCTTGTAAAGTTTATTGAACTGGCCAGGGAGGCGTTTTCATGATATGGGAAATTCCTTTGGAATTTCTTATATCAATAAATCCTCAGGGAGAATGCACACGCCGCGATCAAATATATTACTGCAAAGCGGCATTGCAAAAGTGTGCATCCATACGATAACCAAAGGGGATATCGAAAGAAGGATGTCAGTATGACAAAAAAAGAGAGGGTATCAGCAGCAATCCGGCATCAAGAAACGGACCGGGTTCCAAAAGGCGAACTGCATATTGACGGGGAACTTGCAAACCGGCTCCTGGGCAGGGAATATCCGCTGGCCTATGAGTGTTTTGAGCGGGAGAAGGCGATTCGTGAACTTTTGCGGATGGATCTGGTTAATGTAGGCGAATGGCCGGAGTGGGAGCTTTCGCCAGGACAAAATGGGAGGCATCTGATACAGACTGTTTACGGCCAGATTTACGAGATGGGGTCTGGAAGCCGGCGGCTTGTCAGAGCGGCTGTAGAAGAAATAGAGAATGCAGAGGCATATAAAAAGCCCGATAGTTCAAAGGTAACGGGAGAGATTGTAAAGCGTTTTGCACAGGAGACGGATTTTTTTGTGTTTGCTCAGATTGGCGGACCTGTCACACAGCTTGATGAAATGTTTAGTATGGAAGATTTTATGGTTTACAGTATGACCAATACAGACGATATGCATAAGATTGCGGTAAAAGTGATGGATTATGAGATTGAGAAAGCCAAGATCTTTCTTGACAACGGGGCTGACGGGATCGTAATCGGGGACGATGTGGCCTTTAATACCGGCGTATTTCTCCCGCCGCATATTATGGAACAGAATGTTTATCCATTTTGGAATCAAGCTGTAAAAGAGATTAAAGCTTATAAAAATGTCCCTGTATTTCTGCATAGTGACGGAAATGTGAATGCTGTTTTGGAAAAAGTAACAGAAGCGGGATTTGATGGGATACAGTCGCTTCAGCCATCTGCGGGGATGGATATCGGCGAGGTGAAAAAGAAATACGGTAACAGGCTGTGTCTGTGGGGGAATATCGATTTAGACTACATAATGTGCCATGCATCACCTGATGAAGTCAGAGCTTCCGTGAAAGAAACAATCAAAAAAGCAGGAGCAGATGGGGGATATATTTTGTCAACATGTAACACTTTGATTTCTTCAATTCCTCAGGAGAATATTTATGCAATGATTGAAGCGGCAGAATAAGGATACCCAAAGGGCGCCCCGTAGTACATGCCCCTTCGGGTATAGGATAAAAGGAGGATCAGGAAGTATGAAAAAATCAGGAATTCTAAATAGCGATATCTCAAGAGTACTCTCGTATATGGGGCATACAGATACCATAGCCGTTGGAGACTGTGGGCTGCCTGTGCCGGAAGAGACAGAAAGGATTGACCTGGCTTTAAGAGAGGGGCAGCCCTCCTTTATGGACGTGCTGGAGACAGTTTCGGCTGATATGAACATTGAGAAAATCGTTCTGGCTGAGGAGATCAGAGCTGACAATCCGGTAGTTCTGGAACGAATCCTTGCACTATGTGAAAAGCTTCCTAAGCAGTGCCAGGTGGAATACATTTCCCATGAAGAATTAAAGCTTCAGCTTAAAACATGCAGGGCGGTGATCCGTACCGGGGAAGCAACCCCTTATTCAAATATCATTCTGCAGTCCGGATGCAGGTTTTAAAGATTGTTTTCGGAATGCTAAAATGTAGAAAAACAAGGAATTGAGCAAGGACGTGTATTGGGAATTAAGGCATTTATTATGGACTATCGTGAAGAAGGCTTCAGTGAAGAGAAGATAAGAACAAAGCTGGTAAAACGCTTTTTAATAACCCCGGATCAAGTTCTGGATTATTGCAAAATGATTGTTTAGACAGAAAGGTGTAACAGTTCAGATAAGTCTGAACTGTTACATAAAGGATATATTTCTTTCGATACATGCTCAAAAATACGTTAGTTTAATCGCCTCTTATATAGTTTCATCACTATTTTATCCAAAAGGTACATTGTAATTCTTACCCTTAGGTTTAGAAAAAAGCAATGTCATAAGTTAAATACCCTGGTTGCAATACTGAAGTATACCAGTATAGAGCAGGTGTCTACCATAGTAGTAATAAGCGGTGAAGCCATAATCGCCGGATCCAGGTTCACTTTTCTGGCCAGCAGCGGCAGGATACACCCGATCAGCTTGGACAGGATGATCGTGATAACAAGGGAACACCCGATAACCAGGGCCAGCATCGTATCATGGTACATAATCAGGATCCGGATTCCGTTGGCCACTGCCAGCGCAACCCCGACGATGAGGGAAACCCGGAATTCCTTAAATATTACTTTGAAAATATCCCGGAACTGAATCTCATTCAGCGCAATTCCCCGAATAATCAGTGTAGCACTCTGGGATCCGCAGTTTCCGCCGGTATCCATCAGCATAGGTATAAAAGAAACGAGCAGAGGGATAGCAGCAAACGCATCCTCATACTTTGTAATAATAGTCCCCGTGATTGTCGCAGAGAACATCAGGATTAGAAGCCATGCGATACGGTGCTTTGCATGGCTGAACACAGAGGTCTCGAAGTAGGACTGTTCGCTTGGGCTCATAGCTGCCATCTTTGTGATATCCTCGGTAGCCTCCTCCACCATGACATCCATTGCATCATCGAATGTGACGATTCCCACCATCAGTCCCTCGGCATCCAGTACCGGGAGTGCAAGCAGGTCATATCTGCGGAAGAGCTGAGCCACTTCCTCCTTGTCGGTGTGTGTGGAGACAGAGATGATTTCTGTTTCCATCAAATCCCGGATCAGCAGGTTGTCATCCGAGGTCATCAGTTCCTTGGCTGTCACAATGCCGATCAGTTTTCTCTTATCAGTTACATAACAGGTGTAGATCGTCTCTTTGTGAATTCCTGTTCTTTTAATATGGGCCATGGATTCCTCCACAGTCATTGACTGGCGAAGCCCCACATATTCCGTCGTCATGATACTTCCTGCGCTGTCATCCGGGTAATTCAGGAGAAGATTGATCATGTTTCTCTCTGACTGGCTTACTGTATCCAGAATCCTGGTAACGAGATTAGCCGGAAGCTCCTCCAGCAGATCCACAGTATCATCCATATATAAGTCATCTAACAACTCTTTTAATTCTTTTTCCGTAAACATTTCCACCAGATATGTCTGCAAGGAATTGTTCATATTGGCAAATACTTCTGCCGCTTTGTCCTTGGGAATCAGGCGGAAAGCGAGGGCCAGTTCCCTGTCATCTAAGTCCGAAAGAAGGGAGGCTATGTCCACTTCGTTCATGACATCCAAAATGCTCCTTACAGCTTTGTAGTGGTGCTGCGTAAGGAGTTCTACAAATATAACTTTGTCCATCATAATAACATCTCCAATCTGTATTCAATTCTAGTTTGTTACACGAATGATAACTGGCACCAGCGTCCATAACCTCACCACCTTTCTGAGATAGATATAAAACAGAGTTTCGTTTGGAAACTCGCGCCTGCGGCGGTCACATCGCGACATCTGCTTCTTGCGCGCAGTGCGCTTCCCGCCGGGATGGTTTTTTTATCTTACAGGTGAGCTTTCCTATAAGATAAAAAAACCGTCACTGCCTGAACAGTGACGGAAACATAGCATACCCGTACATAAGAATCCACCGTTCAAGCTTTAGCATCACAGGGCATATCAATTGCATTAGGTTATGCCTTCACGACATAGCCTGCTAACCAGCTCGTTGTGTCTCCACAATCTCGCGGCAGCAATCTCAGGAAAATCCAAATCCCTGTGGTAGCCTCACCTACCGAAATGTTTTATTTAATTATCCTTACCCATTGTAGAACAACAAAAGAGATGTGTCAAGAGGTTTGTGACGGGCTATTAGACTTGTCAACGGATGCGCCCAGCGAAATGAAGGGATTGCTGAAAGCCGCCCAACGGCATATGTGCATTTGGGCGGCTTTCGGCAATCCCTTTATTTCGTGCCCTCTCTCTTATATCCTAAGGCCAGATTCCACGCATATTTTTGGCGTCAATGACGCGCTTAACCGAGATTAGATATGCCCCTGTACGCAGGGAGACTTTCTTTTCTCTGGCGATATCCCATACGGACTGGAATGCCTGATCCATAATCTGCTTCAGCTGCTCGTTTACATGCTCCTCGCTCCATGAAATGGACTGGATATTCTGTACCCACTCGAAGTAAGAGACGACAACGCCGCCTGCATTGGAGAGGATATCGGGAACAACGGCGATTCCTTTTTTATCAAGTATTTCATCGGCATCAATGGTTGTGGGGCCGTTGGCTGCTTCTACGATAACCCGGGCCTGTATTTTATCGGCGTTGGAGGTGTTGATCTGGTTTTCAAGTGCGGCAGGGATCAGTACGTCTACGTTGAGTTCCAGTAATTCTGCGTTAGTAAGATGGATGGTATTTCCGTTGTGATATCCTTCCAGAAGGTTGCCCCGCTTCTGAGAAAGGTATTCCAGGATGGAAGGAATATCTAGTCCGTCCGGGTTGTACAGGGCGCAGGATACGTCGCTGACAGCGACGATTTTTAAGCCTTTTTCAGAGAGAAGCTTTGCGGACACACTGCCTACATTTCCCATGCCTTGAATGGCGGCTTTTGTATTTTCCGGATTCATCCCCAGAGCCTTTAGAATGTTCAGGGTTGTAATCATGACGCCGCGTCCTGTTGCCTCGTTTCTTCCCAGTGCGCCGCCGAGTTCAATTGGTTTTCCAGTGACAACACCGGGGACGCAGTGGCCTTTCAGCATGCTGTACGTATCCATGATCCAGCCCATGACATTCGCATTTGTGCCGACATCAGGCGCGGGGATATCCTGGTCTGGCCCTATGATGGGGGCAATCATAGCCGTGAAGCGCCTTGTCAGGCTTCGAAGCTCGCTTTCCGAGAGCTTTGTGGGATCGCAGATGATACCGCCTTTTCCGCCGCCGTAAGGGATATTAACGACGGCACACTTGAAGGTCATCCATGCTGCCAGTGCCTTGACTTCGTCGAGATCAACATTCTGGTGATAACGGATGCCGCCCTTTGCGGGACCGCGGGATGTTGAGTGCTGGACGCGGAACCCTTCAAATACTTTCACGCTGCCGTCGTCCATCCGAACCGGTATGGCAACCTTCAGTTCTCGTTCCGGGTATTTCACGGCCTCATAGTCGCTGGGGGTATAGCCGAGTATTTCGGCTGCATTGCTTACAACAGAGAGCATGTTTTCGTAGGGGTTATATTTTGCTTCCATTTTAATTATCTCCTTTCTGTTTGCTTTAAAATTTCAGCAGGGACGAGATGTCTGCAAGCTGGCATCCGGGGTTCAAATCACATGCACGCATCAGGAAGTTCAGCTTATCGATCCGTTCACCGGAGCGGGGGGCGCCGTTTTTGATGAAGCCAACCTGAAGTCCTACGGCGAAATCCATCACTACATCTCCGATGACGCCTCCGGCTCTGCCGGAAGGAATGGCAAGCAGATCGTGTTCCTTTGCAAAGTTATAGGCATTCATAGCCTCTGTGATGGTGCCGACCTGATTTGGTTTCAGGATAAAACCGTCCAGAGCGTTCAGTTCATAAGCTCTCTTCAAACGATCTAAGTTTGTTACAATAAAATCATCTCCGATGATATTCGTCCTGGTAATTTCCTTATGTGCTTTTGGATAGGATTCCCAATCTTCTTCGTCCAGCAGATCTTCAATAAATACAAAATTGAATTTCTGGGTCAGCATCTTTACATAATCGATCAGGGCATCGGCAGTCACGCGCTCTCCCTTTAAAAGGTATGTATTGTTTTTACGGTCGTACATTTCACTGGAGGCACAATCGAAGGCAAAGCCGATTTTTCCTGTGTAACCGCATTTTTCTACTGCTTCAGAGATCAGATTCAAATTCACTTCCGGATCGGCTGACGGTGATGCATATCCATAGGAAGGTGCGACCTCTGGTTTATGTCCCAAATGCTTTGCAATTACTTTTTCCAGCTCTTGGAACGTATTGATGCCCATTTCAACTGCTTCGTAAATATCCGATGCACCGTATGGCATGATGATAAACTCATTGAATGGCTGTGTTAAGTCTGCATAATGACCGCCATTTATTACATTAAAGCTCGGAACCGGCACTGTTTGGATGGTATCACCGGCGATATACTGATATAAAGTCTGGCGGGATGCCTTGGCGGCAGCACGAAATACAGCGATGGAAGTGGAGTAAATTGCGTTTCCGCCCAGACTCTTTTTTTCTGGCGTGCCGTCCAGATCGATCATGATCTGATCGATTTCCTTTTGCCTGGTGACATCCATACCGCATAATGCAGGAGCAATCAGATTGTTCACATTGTCAACCGCTTTATGTACACTCAAACCATGGTATTCGTCAGGATTGTTATCCCGCAGAACATAGGATTCAGACATGCCTACCGAAGAACCGGTGGGGGCGCACCCTCTGCCGAGATATCCGTCCTCAGTTACTACATCCACTTCCACCATGGGTCTGCACTTACAATCTACAATTTGCCGGGCATGGATTGATTTAATTTTTGAATTCATAGCCTTAACCCTCAACTTTCGGAATATATAGTACGTTAAAGTCACAGAGATTTGTTCCTGTATTTCCGGTAAATACAGTATCCCCTATTGCTTCTAATGCCTCATAGCAGGCATGGCCCCGAAGGGCGGCATATACATCGATATCTTTATCAAGCGCCTGCTGATAGCTGCTGGAGTCACAAATACCTCCGGCTACAGGAGTAGTTCCGTCTGTTCCTTCGGAATCGATGGACAGCATGCAGGCACCTTTTGTTTTTGCTGCAAGAATAGAAAAACTTAAAGTCAGTTCCTGTCCCGGACCACCATGTCCAGTGATTGTACTGTTGTCCAGAATTTGTGTTGTAGTTTCGCCGGAACTTAAAATGACACAAGGCGGTTTGATCGGATTACCATATGCCTGTGCTTCTCTGGCGATGGAGGCGAAGAAGGAACCGGCGTCTTTACTTTCTCCTTCTAAAAAGGAAGAAAGTATGATAGCTGGTATACCCATCTCTTCTGCGATCTCCTTTGCATAAATGCAGGAATCTGGCAGTGTGTTCAGCAGAAAATAGGTATTGTCCGGAAAAGCTTTTGGTGTTTCTCCTTCTGGTCCGACGTTCATGAGATAATCTACGACATTTTTAGGAAGACGTTCGGCAACGTCGTAGTCCCGTATGACTCTCCTGGCATCTTCTAAAGTGGTCTTGTCAGGTCCCATTGGAGTACTTGCATACTTTTCGTAGGGCACGCCGATATCACCGGTTGCTGGATTACCCACAGCATCGCTGATACCAAAGCCGATCAGGTCAGCCCCGACAGACTGGATCCGTTTTGCGAGCATCCCGCCGTTCATGGCAGAAATATGACGCCGGATGGCATTGATCTCATAGATTCCCGCACCGGATTTCAGCATGACATCCGTAGTTTTGATCTCGTCTTCCAAAGTGATTCCCTCGATAGGACAGCTCATAAGGGCAGAACTGCCGCCGCTGATTACAACGATAAATAAGTCATCCGGTCCGGCATGATCTACCAGATCTAGGATTTTTAGGCAGGCTTTGTATCCGGCTTGATTTGGCAATGGATGGCCGCCTACATATACATCTGTGTTTTGAAAATGGTCTGTTTTTTCCGCAACTTTTACAATAGCGATCCCTTTGGTCAATTTGTCACCAAGAACTTCATCTACAGCCATTGCCATATGATTGCAGGCTTTCCCTGCCCCGAGCAGATAAATATGTTTCTTTTTAGATAAGTCCCATGACTTGGTTCCGATATGCAATATATCGCCATCAAGCTTCATAATGCTTTTTATGCGGTGATACGCATCAAGACGCTGTAATGTCTTATCTGTGATTTCGAGGACCACCTTCCTCGACTCCACATCCCCATGGTCAATCAGTTTGTCGTAATTCTTGATTTTTTTCATAGATAGAATCTCCTTTAAATCTAACAACTAGCTGGTTAAAATATTAAATAAAACAAAAAATAAGATAAAAATGAAAGAATGTATTAAATTGTACTTAAAGTATATTTCGATATATCGAATATGTCAATGTTAATTCTGGAAAATAAAATCATATTGGTGTTAATGCATAAAAAATGAGCAAAGAATTTGGTAAAAATAGAAAAGTGAACAAAAAACAAGATAATTAGATTGACATATGCAATATATCAATATAAAATGAATGTATTAAATAAAACATTTTAAGGGAACGAAATGAAAGACAAATTGTTTTAGAATGGAAGGAGAAAAAACATGGCACACAAAACAGAATTTCTATATTTATCAGAGAGCGACACTATCGCGGCAGGGGTTCTTGATGCGGAAAAATGTATCGACAATGCAGAGGAGGTCTTTACTTTATTAAGTCAAGGGGACTATTTAATGGGAGGCAGTAATCATAATAGTCACGGATTGGGTATTGTATTTCCGAAAGAAACTCCATTCCCGAATATGCCGGTTGCGGGGCCGGACAGAAGATTTGTAGCGATGCCTGCTTATCTGGGCGGACGTTTTGATGTATGTGGAAATAAATGGTATGGATCGAATGCCGAGAATCCAAAGAAGGGGCTGCCGAGATCTGTTTTGACTGTAACCCTTAATGATAAGGATACAGGCGAGCCGCTTTCTTTTATGTCAGCCAATCTCTTAAGTGCCGCCAGAACGGGAGCTGTTCCTGGTGTGGCTGCAAGGCATCTGGCGAGGAAAGATTCAGAAGTGATAACGGTACTCGGATGTGGCCAGATCAACCGCTCATGCTTACGTTCGATCTTAACACAGCTTCCTAATGTTAAGAAAGTTGTGTGTTTTGACATTTTTGAAGCTGCGGCGCAGAAGTTCCTGGAGTGGGAGAAGGAAGAGTTGGGAGTTGACGGTGTTGTGGAACTGGATTTGGAAGCAGCATTGAAAGATGCAGATGTGATCACAGTCGCTGCCTCAAGGCTAAAACCATTGTATGTGAAAGACGAGTGGATGAAAGATGGTGTTACATTGCTGATCACAGGTCCAATGCAGACAGATGATTCTTATTGGATCAATACAAAACTGATCTATGATAATGTAAGACTTCACGAGGCTTACGTGCAGGAAGCAATCGAATCCGGGGATAAAGCAGGTTATTATAAAGGGGTGATAGGAGGTCCTATTTATACTTTGATTGACGACGGCAAGATGCCGCCGCTTGAGGAGTCTGCCAGTATCGGAGAAGTGATCATGGGAAGCAAGCCAGGCAGAACGGATGAGAAAGAAAGAATTACATTTGTTGCTTGTGGCATGGCTACATTTGATGTAGGTCTGGGGTATGATCTATATCAGACTGCATTGAAGGAAGGCATTGGAACGAAATTAACCTTATGGGATGATCCGTATCAAAAATAATGTGCGAAGGGAGTAATGAAAAGTGTCTTTATCTTTACTTATTATGATCATATGCTTTTTACTGCTAATGGTAATTGGCCTGCCCATCGCATATAATCTGATCGTCACAACACTGGTTTATACAATGGTCGCGGGATTTGATCCAATCCAGATGGCGATCAAAATGTATGGAGGAATGAACAGCTTTTCGTTTTTGGCGGTTCCGTTTTTTGTATTGACAGGACAGCTCATGCTGAGGGGCGGATTGCTGGAGCGGCTGATTAAGTTTGTAAATGCATGGTTCGGACGGTTTAAAGGGGCGATTGCGATCGTTACGATCGGGGCATCTCTGCTGATGGGATCAATCGTGGGGCTTGCAGTGGCATCGGCAGCATCTTTAGGAGCATTTTTGATTCCGATGATGAAAAAAGAAGGGTATTCAGCACCGTTTTCAGCAGCTGTCATGTCTTCGGCTTCTTTGCTCGGACCAATCATGCCCCCAAGTGTTTTGATGATCCTATATTGTACGGCAGTGGGAAAGACCTCCATTACTGGTATTTTTATGGCCGCCGTAACACCAGCTATACTGATTGCTCTGCTGCAATGTATGGTGGCGCATCGTGTTGCTAAGAAAAGGAATTATGCGTCTTATGGTAAGACGACCTTGTCGGAGAAAATGCATGCCACAAAGTCAGCAATTCCGGCATTGGTTCTGCCAGTGATTATTCTGGGCGGTATATTTAGCGGTATTTTTTCTATCACTGAGGCATCTGGCGTAGCAGTTGTCTATAGTGCTATTCTTGCATTCTTTGTGAACAAGAGCGTGAAGTTAAAAGATATACCGGATATGATTATCGAAGCGGCTTCAACATCCGGCCTGGTATTGATCTTGGCAGGAGCTGGAACTGCAATGGCATGGGGAATTGCCAATGAACGGGTGATGGATATGCTGATCGGCCCAATGTCAGCCCTTCCGCCGTGGGTGTTCTTGCTGATAGTGAATATAGTGATGCTGATCTGCGGGATGTTCATGGATGATTATGCATCTACGGTCATACTTGCACCTATTATTGGACCGATTGCATGGGCCCTTGGAATCAATCCGCTGCATATCGGAGTAGTATTTTGTGTCAATCTGGTCGTGGGACTAGCGACTCCGCCATTTGGAATCACTTTATTCGTTACAAGCCCTGTAGCAGGGGTAAAATTGGAAGAAACGGTCAGAGAGTCCCTGCCATTTTTGGCAGTGACGATCGGAGTATTGCTGTTAATCACGTTTGTGCCTCAGGTGGCACTTTGGCTGCCGAGTCTGATGGGATATACAGGATAAGAATAGAATATTAAGGAGAGAAAGATTATGAAGAAAAATATGAAACGATTTTTAGCAACAGCTCTTGTCCTCTGTTTTAGTGTTTCAGCAGCGGGGTGCCAGATGAAGACCACGAACAGCTCCGGCGGCTCATCGGGCGGAGGGGCTGCAGAGGAGGATGTTTCCGGAAATTACGTGATCCGTATCGCATGTGAGAACTCAGAAACCTATCCTGCGACTCTTGGACTTGAGGTAATGAAGGAATATATTGAAAAAGAGACAGATGGTAATGTTGAGGTAAATATTTATGCAAGCGGCCAGCTGGGAGGAGAGGAAGAAACTCTGGAGCAGGTGGCTCAGGGCTCGTTGGAAATGGCAGTTGCATCTTTTGCTCCTGTGGTGACCTATGATCCGGAATTTGAAGTCATGGACCTTCCGTTTGTTTATAATACATATGAGGAGGCGTGGATGGTATTAGACAGCCATATTGGTACAGATATGCTGAATTCTTTAAAAGAATGTGACATGATCGGCCTTGCATTTATGGAGAATGGTTTCAGACAAGTGACGAGCAGTAAGGCTCCGATTACCGGCATCGCTGATCTGAACAGTCTGAAGATTCGTACGATGCAGAATAATAACCACATGGAATTCTTTGCAGCGCTAGGCGCAAACCCGACTCCGGTAGCTTTTTCTGAACTTTATATGGCACTCTCTCAAAATACGGTAGATGCTCAGGAGAACCCGATCGCAAACGTCACAGATAAGAAACTTTATGAGGTACAGAAGTATTTATCACTGACAAAACATATCTATGACGCAATGCCGTTAGTCTGCAATCTTAAGTTTTTTGAAAGCCTGCCTGGAAAATATCAGGGCATCGTGAAAACAGGGGCCGTACTTGGTATGGAATACAGCCGGTTCTGTAACGCAGAGAGAGAAGAATTAATCTTAGATGAAGTGACCAACCTCGGGATGAAAGTAAATGAGCTGGATGATGCGGCACGCGAAGAGATGAAAGCTGTTGCACAGCCAGCGGCAATGAAATCAGTTGCAAAGGATATCGGCCAGGATAAGGTAGATGCATATCTTGCTGATGTTGAGAAGGTACTTAATGAAATTAGCGATTATTAATCGGGAGAGGTTTAGAAATGATGGAAGCATTTGACAAAGTAATAACGGTTCTTTATAAAATTATAAAGGTGATTTTATGTGTTGTCCTGCTTACAATGGTTGGTGTATTGATGGCTCATATTATTTTCCGTTATGTCCTAAACAGTTCTCTGACCTGGTCAGAGGAACTGTTAAAAATCCTGCTTGTATGGTTCGGGATGATGAGTGTGGCGATCTTAGCGGTTCGCAGAGAGCATGTATCGATCGTGATTTTTAAAGAGCATATGCCGAAGAAAATGTCTGCAGCTCTTACAAAGCTGACACAGATTATTACAGTTGTGATCTGTCTGATCGTCATCTACGTTGGTATACAATATGTACTCGCGGCCGGACATCGTCCCACACCTGCACTTCGTCTGCCATATGGATATGCATATGCATCAATTCCAGTATCTTTTGTCTTTGTAACGATTTTCGAACTTCGTAATCTGATCGTAGATCTAACCGGCAAAGGTAATTATGCCGTAATTGAAAAAAAAGAAGAAGATTTGACGGGCGGCAGTGATATGAAGCTGGATTAAACAGAAGCGGATTCTTATGTTGCTGGTACAGCGGTTTTTATGCGGATAGCAGAGAAACGCTGTGCCAGTTTTTGTATGGAGGGATGTGGAAGATGTATCATTTAGAAAAAAAAGAGAAGTGGATTTATACAGATCGGGAACTTGATATGAAGGTCACAGTACCCCCAGGATGGAAAGCGGTCAAATTGGAGACGCCCAGGCTGCCTGCACTGCCAGATAAGGAAGACGTGAAGAAGGCGATCAAATGTCCTGTCTATGGGAAATCGATAAAAAATCTGGTTGTTGAAAAAAATGCAAAATCTGCATGTGTTTTAGTATCGGATGCGACGAGAGCGGTTCCCACCGCGCAAATAATGAAATATGTGGCAGAAGATCTGGTCAGCGCGGGCATTCCTTATGATCGGATTTACGTTTTTGTGGCAATTGGTGTCCATAGGGAAGCAACGGAAATGGAGATGAGAAGTTTTCTTGGAGATCTTTATGGGAGGTTATCCATAGAAAATCATACGCCTTTTGACGCTTCTAATTTGATCTATTTAGGCGAGACAAGTCACGGTACACCTATCTGGGTAAACAGGAAAGCATATAATTGTGATCTGCATATTCAGATCGGAAAGGTGGAGCCCCATGAATTTGCGGGATTTTCAGGTGGGCGAAAATCTGTTTTACCGGGCGTCAGTGCCGAAGAAACAATCGTGATTAATCACAGGCCGAAAATGATCCTATCGGAAAATGCGGCCATAGGGGTGCTGGAAGGAAATCCGGTTCATGAGGATATGGTGGAAAGTGCGGAAAAATTCAGGATTGACTTCGGAGTTAACTGTATCATCAACAATCGGCTGGAACTTTCCGCGGTTTTTGCAGGGGATATGACGAGGTGCCATTTGGCGGCAATAGAATATATCAAAGAATATCTTGGTGTCAAAATGAAGGCTCCGGATATTTTGGTAACGACACCGGGGCAGCCGTTGGATATTGATTTTTATCAAGCAGTAAAGGCACTGATCGCTCTTACGGAAGTTCTTGATAAAAAAACGAAAGTGGTATTATACTGCGGCTGTCCGGAAGGAGTGAATTCGGAGGATATGTTGAGAGCTTTTAGAAGTGGCGAACGCCTTGAACAAGTAATTTCTTATACGAAAGAAAATTATAAAATTCAAATGGATCATGTCTTGCTGCTTTCAAAGGTTTTGAAGAAAAATGTTGATATTTTTGTTTGTTGTAAAAATGTTTCAGATAAAGAAATCAGGGAGATGTTCATGACTCCTTGTAAGACGCTCCAAGATGCGGTTGACGAAGCGGTCAAGCTTACAGAGAAAGAGGAAGGCGAGATTCTGTTTTATCCGAGACCTCAGACCGGATTGCCGGTTTTGGAATAGGGATTCATTCTATTTTAAACGCTGCAGTGCTTGGAATAAAAATATTCCAGGCACTGCAGCGTTTTTATAGCCCCAGATAAAAGCCTTGGTTTAGAATAGCTTCTGTCCGTTCAAGAACTCTTTGAGACTCCGCATAGTTCTTCTGAGCGATAGCCGCAATGAGATAATTGGAAAGGCTCATAGGCGCCGCGTAAGAATTTTTGTAGGAAAGGCTGGAAATGGAACAAGGCAGGATGACATCGCCATATCCCTTGACAGCGCTATAGTTTTGACTGGTAAAAAGTATGATTGTGACCCCCTCGTTTTTCAGCCATGAAAGAACGGTGGTGCTTAGCTTTGAGTATCGGGGAAATAGATAAGCAACGCAGACATCTCCTGGCTTTGCACTTACGATTTCTTCCGGATATAACATTCCTACTGATTGGATCAGATGAATATTTTCCCGAATCTCGCTTAAACGGGAAGCTGTGTAGTAGGATATGGAGAAGGAACTTCTCATTCCCAAAACATACACAGTAGGTGCGGTAGAGATCAGATCGATCGCCTTTTGCAGATCTTCTACGTTCTGTGCCTCCAGTGTAGACTGAATGTTCTGGATATCGTTTTGGAAAGAGTCAGCCAATAACGTGTTCGACGGATAGTCCTTATGCAGTGATAATCGTTCAGGAAGGCTGACTTTTGTCTGGAATCCGTTTTGAATATCCTTTTGCATTTCTGAGTAACCAGTGTATCCAAGCGCTCTTGAAAAACGTATGATGGTCGTAGTGCTGACGCCAATGCGGTCTGCAAGTTCTTCTAACGTACAGAATGCAATGGAGCTTAGGTTATTGGATAAATAATCTGCGATCACTTTTTGAGAGCGTGTAAAATCATGATAGTTATTATTTAAGGCTTGTAAAAAATTTGACATACCATATCCCCTGCCTATGTGTAATATATGTAGATTCTATCATTTGTTGAAAGGGGTGTCAACGAATGAAGTGAAAACGTCTTGCTGCTGTTTACGCCTGAAGCGTGTGAACTGTAACAGCGTTATTCCTGCGTTGTGAGGAAATAATATAAAAATCTGGAATGTGGAATTGATTTCTGGTATGATTGAAAAAGAAAGAGAGGTGCTGTGTATGCCATTGCCAAACAAAGAGTTAGCGTTTGAAAGGACATCAGCGAAACAGAGGGTATACGAGACCGTAAAAGACTGGATTATTGAAGGGCAGTTTAAACCTGGGGAAAAGGTTTCGGATATTGAGATTGCAGATTATTTTAAAGTCAGCAGAACTCCGGTACGTGAGGCGCTGCAGCTTTTGGAAGCGCAGAAATTGGTGAAATCTTATCCGGGGAAAGCGACAATTGTAACAGAATTAGAGAAAGACGATATTGAGAAATGGTATCTGCCGATGGCCATGCTGCAACAGCTGGCTATCACACTTGCTGTAGAGAAGATTACGCCGGCCCATATAAACCATCTCAAAAAGCTGAGTGAGGTGTTCAAAGAGTGCATTAAAGAACAGGAAAAGCCCATGCCGATATTAAAAGCGGATAAAGCGTTCCATAGCTGTATATTGGAGGCAGCCGGGAATGAATACATTACGGATTTTTGCGATGTGCTGTGGATACATATTCAGAGATTGGAATACAGTTTCTTTCGGGACACACCACTGGAAGCATCTGTGGAGGAGCATGAGAGGATGATCAAGGTGCTGGAAATGAAAGACAGTTATCTTGCTTCTGTACTTGCAAAGGAACATTGGGACAGGACGGCTTTGTCGATCCGTGAGTTGAATAAAAATGCGTAGGGGATTTGGCGCAGAGGAACGGATCTGTTTTATTTGCCCCGATGCCGTGCAGCGAGGTGCACGGCACGGTCTGAACAGTAACGAATACTCCACACTGAAGACAGGGGAAACAGTTGTCTTGTGCCGAATGTTTATGATATACTATTTAAGTTATGACAAGAGGATTTTTCTAAAATATCGGGAGGCTTACAGGTGGAGGCTTATACGAGTTTTGCGTCCGTGTACGATACATTTATGGACGATGTGCCCTATGAGGAATGGGGGGAATATCTGCACGGACTTTTAAAAGAATATGGGATCAATGACGGCCTGGTGCTGGATCTGGGCTGCGGGACGGGTACGATGACGGAGCTGCTGGCGGATCTGGGATATGATATGATCGGAGTGGACAACTCTGCGGATATGCTGGAGATTGCTTTGGAGAAGAAGGTGGAGTCCGGGCACGATATCCTGTATCTGCAGCAGGATATGCGGGAATTTGAACTCTATGGGACGGTTCGCGCGATTATCAGTATCTGTGATTCAGTGAATTATATTACGGAGCCGGACGAGCTGCGCCGCGTGTTCTTTTGGGTGAATAATTATCTGGACACGGACGGGGTTTTTATTTTTGATTTTAACACAGAATATAAATACCGGGTGGTACTGGGTGATACCACCATTGCAGAGAACCGGGAAGAGTGCAGCTTTATCTGGGATAATTATTATTATGAAGCGGAGCAGGTCAACGAATATGAGCTGAGCCTGTTTATAAAGGATCAGGAATCCTCAACGGGTGGTGCTGAGATCTACCGGAGATACCAGGAGACGCATTTCCAGCGGGGCTATACCCTGGAGGAGATGCTGGAGCTTGTGAAGACGTCCGGGCTTCAGTTTTTAGCAGTGTATGACGCATTTACCAAGGAGGCTCCGAACGCTGAGAGCGAGAGAATTTATGTGATTGCAGGAAAAGGACAAAGAACAGGAGAATAGAAATGGAAGATTATATTGTAAGAGCAACAGCTGCGAACGCGCAGATCCGTGCTTTTGCCGCATCAACAACAGAATTGGTGGAGCAGGCAAGACAGCGCCACAATACAAGTCCGGTGGCGAGTGCGGCGCTGGGACGGCTTCTGACGGGAGGCGTGATGATGGGGAGCATGATGAAGAACCCCACCGATATCCTGACGCTGCAGGTGAAGTGCGGGGGACCCATAGGCGGACTTACCGTGACAGCAGACAGTCAGGGGAAAGTAAAAGGATATGTAAATAATCCGGATGTGCTTCTGCCCCCAAAAAACGGGAAACTGGACGTCGGAGGAGCTCTGGGGGCAGGTTTTTTAAATGTAATCAAAGATATGGGGCTGAAAGAGCCATATTCCGGGCAGACTGTACTTCAGACAGGGGAAATTGCGGAGGATCTGACCTATTATTTTGCAACTTCTGAACAAGTGCCCTCATCCGTGGGGCTGGGAGTCCTGATGGAAAAGGACAATACCGTCAAATGTGCGGGAGGATTTATCGTGCAGGTAATGCCGTTTATTGAGGATGAGGTTCTGGAACGTCTGGAAAAGAATATTCAGAATATCCAGTCCGTTACAGCAATGCTGGATAACGGGCATACGCCTGAGGACATGCTGGCACAGGTTCTGGAGGGACTGGAGCTGGAGATTGTAGATACACTTCCGGCACATTTTTCCTGCAATTGTTCCAAAGAGCGGATTGAGAAAGCGATTATCAGCATCGGGAAAAAGGATATTCAGTCCATGATTGATGACGGTAAGGATATCGAGGTAAAATGCCATTTCTGCAATACCGCTTATAATTATACGGTGGATGAATTGAAGGAGCTGCTTAAGAAGAGCAGATAGAGACGCGGTGAATGAGCACTCTGAATTAAAAAAGGAGGAAGTCAATGAAACAAGGATTTGTGAAGGTTGCAGCAGCAACACCGGATATCAGGGTTGCAGATGTGCCATATAATATGAAGAAAATCTGTGAGGCAATCGAGGAAGCGGTGCAGGAACGGGCTAAGATCCTGGTATTTCCGGAGCTGTGCATCACCGGATATACATGCGGGGATTTATTTACCCAGGAAGTGCTGCTGCGGGACGCGAAAGCTGCACTTTTGAAAATCGCAGCATTTACGGCAGATAAAGATATTCTGGTCTTTGTGGGTCTTCCTCTTTGTGTGGACGGAAAGCTTTACAATGTAGCAGCAGCGCTGAACCGAGGCGAAGTGCTGGGGCTGACGACTAAGATGTTCCTGCCGAATTACGGTGAATTCTATGAGATGCGCCAGTTTACTCCCGGTCCGGATACTGCCAGAGAAATCCTGTTTGACGGGAGCCTCGTTCCCTTTGGCCCTCAGATTCTATTTCAGGCAACAACTATGGAGGAACTGATCGTATCTGCTGAGATCTGCGAGGATGTATGGTCCCCGATTCCGCCGAGCATTCGGGCGGCTATGGAGGGAGCTGTGGTGATCGTGAACTGTTCCGCCAGCGATGAGACAATCGGAAAGGGACGCTACCGCAGAGAACTGATCCAGGGACAGTCAGCCAGGCTGATCGCGGGCTATATCTATGCCAATGCAGGGGAGGGAGAATCCACCACAGACCTTGTATTCGGGGGACACAATCTGATTGCTGAGAACGGGGCTGTTTTAAAAGAGGCGAAGCGTTACTGCAATGATATTATTTATTCTGAGCTGGATATTCACCGGCTGACAGGAGAACGGAGAAAGAATACTACATTTAAGACAAACAGTGAGCGCAGCCTTATCCGGGTGCCGTTCTATATGGAGATAGAGAAAACGGCTCTCACCAGGCGTTTCCCGAAGCAGCCCTTTGTTCCTTCTAATGAGAAGGAGCGGGCAAGAAGGTGCGACGAGATTCTGACGATTCAGTCCATGGGTCTGAAGAAGCGGCTGGCACATACCCATGCGAAATGTGCTGTCGTGGGAATTTCCGGCGGGCTGGATTCTACGCTTGCGCTGCTTGTAACTGCACGGGCATTTGAAATGCTGGGAAGAGACAAAAAGGAGATCATCGCCGTGACAATGCCGTGCTATGGAACCACGGACAGAACCTATCAGAATGCCTGTAAGATGGCGGTTCAGCTGGGGGCCAGGCTTCAGGAGGTACGGATTGCCGATGCGGTTAGCGTTCATTTCCGGGATATCGGGCACGATCCGGAGGATCACAGCGTAACATATGAAAATGCGCAGGCCAGGGAGCGGACCCAGGTGTTGATGGATCTTGCAAATGAGATGGGCGGTATGGTCATTGGAACCGGCGATATGTCGGAACTGGCGCTGGGATGGGCGACTTATAACGGAGACCATATGTCCATGTATGGAGTTAATGCGTCCGTGCCGAAGACGCTGGTGCGCCATCTTGTGAAATACGCAGCAGACGTGACCAGGGACGGTCAGCTAAGGGAAGTGTTATATGATGTTCTCGATACGCCTGTGAGCCCGGAACTTCTTCCGCCGAAGGACGGGGATATCGCGCAGAAGACGGAGGATCTGGTAGGGCCCTATGAACTTCATGATTTCTTCCTGTATTATTTTGTGCGTTTTGGCTATGAGCCGAGCAAGATCTTCCGCCTGGCTGTGGAAACTTTTGAGGATAGCTACGACAATGTTACGATATTGAAGTGGCTGGAGACATTCTGCAAAAGATTTTTCTCCCAACAGTTCAAGCGGTCCTGTCTGCCGGACGGACCGAAGGTGGGAACCGTGGCTCTTTCCCCGCGGGGAGACTGGCGGATGCCAAGCGACGCGTGCGTGGCTGTGTGGCTGAAGGATCTGGAAAATATTTCGCTGATGGATTCACTTTAGAAATAAAAAGTACGGTTAGGCATAAGGAGGAATTGCAGGATGAAGCTGATCAGAACAGAAGAGGCAGAGGGATGTGTGCTGTGCCATGATATCACACAGATTATCCCTGGAGTTACAAAAGATGCGGTATTTCGGAAAGGGCATATCGTGACCAAGGAGGATATTCCGGTGCTGCTGTCCGTGGGCAAGGAGAATCTGTTTGTCTGGGAAAAACAGGAGGGAATGCTTCATGAGAACGATGCCGCCGAGATCCTGCGCCAGGTATGCCAGGGCTGCTATATGGAACCCTCGGAGGTAAAGGAAGGAAAAATTGAGCTGACAGCTGCCTGTGACGGTCTTCTGAAAGTGGATCGTGATAAATTGAACCGGATCAACGGAATGGGGCAGATCGTGGTGGCTTCCCGGCACGGAAATTTTCCGGTCAGAAAAGGGGATAAGATAGCCGGCATGCGCGTTGTGCCTCTGGTGATTGAGGAAGAGAAGATGGAGCAGGTGAGGCGGGCGTGCGGAGATGAACCCATTTTCCAGATCCTGCCTTTCCGGAAGATGAAAGCGGGAATCGTGACTACGGGAAGTGAAGTGTACTACGGGAGAATCCAGGATAAGTTTACTCCTGTGGTGATTGAAAAGCTTGAGGAGTACGGGGTTGAGGTTCTTGGAAACACCGTATGTAATGATGATTCGGAGATGGTGGCCGAAGCCGTCAGGGAGTGGCTCGTGCAGGAGGCGGACATGGTGGTCTGCACCGGCGGCATGAGCGTGGATCCGGACGACAGGACCCCGCTTTCTATCCGCAATGCAGCGGATGAAGTCATCACATATGGGGCGCCGGTTCTGCCGGGAGCGATGTTCATGCTTGCCTATGCCGGGGAAGTGCCCGTGATGGGGCTGCCGGGCTGCGTTATGTATGCGAAACGAACAATCTTTGATTTGGTTCTGCCGCGGATCGTGGCAGGAGAAAGGCTGGCGGAAGAAGACTTTACGGTGCTGGGGCAGGGCGGGCTGTGCCTGTCATGCCCGCAGTGTACATTTCCGAACTGCGGGTTTGGGAAATAGAGATCAGTTCGTAAGCTTTAGTCTTGCGATGGATGGGGACGCGGACGCTGAAAAACCGGGAAGCCTGCCCCATGCCGGGAGCATCTATGCCATTTTAAAAATCCGCTCCGTTTACGCAAGAGGCCCTAAAGGAAAAAACACAGAAAATGGCGGTCCAGCGGCATGCAGCCCGAAATTTGATAATTTCGGGCCTTAGGCCGCTTCAGAATTTGACATGAGACGTCAAATTCTGCCCACCATTTTCTGTGTTTTTTCCTTAAGGGCCTCTAACGTAAACTCTAGGACTTTTAAAATGGCATAGATGCTCCCGGCATGGGGCAGGCTTCCCGGTTTTTCAGCTGGTACATCCGGTCGCTGGGAAAAACTTGCCCACAGGGAGGGGCTCTAAAACGGGGGCAGCGTATTAATTCTTTTGGTGGAACGTGTAAGTCCCAGTACGTTATTGGTGATTATAGTACCGTTTTAATCGCTGCTGCTGGAGAGAGTGTGTGTATATACCATTACAGTGCAAGATTATCATGTAAATTCTACTATCTATAGAAGATGCTATCCTCTTTATTTACTGGAGCTATTTTATACCACCAAACGAATCAATACGCTGCCCCCGTTACGGAGCCTCCCCCCAGTAGACTCGCTTTACTCCCGATTGGATGAACCTAGCGAAATGAAGGGATCGCCGCAGGCCTGTGGCGATCCCTTTATTTCGCGCCCCCCCATCCGTCGCCAAGTCTAAAGCTTGTCAACTAAAAGATTTGTATTGACAGTAAATTTGAGAGGTGTTAGGATTATATATATAGAATAATAAAATTAAAGAATACTTATATAGGTTCATAATCGGATGGACGTTTCTACCAACTACCGGAATAGTTGACTATAAGTATCTGCGGAGGTATCTCTGTAGTTACTTGTGCGGCAGGGATGCGGGAAGGAGGCGTCAGCAGATGAATGAACCTATTTTTATATTAAAAGGAAATATTGTATACAGCAGGAGTGCAGAGGAACTGGAGATATGCGAACACGGCTATCTGGTCTGTGAAAACGGACGGGTGAAGGGGGTGTACCAGACTCTGCCCTTTGTGTATGGAGGAATCCCTATTACCGATTATGAGGACCGGCTGATTATACCGGGGCTGGTGGATCTGCATGTGCATGCACCGCAGTATTCGTACCGGGGACTGGGGATGGACATGGAGCTTCTGGAGTGGCTGGAGACAAATACATTTCCGGAGGAGGCGAAGTTTCAGGAGACGGAGTACGCGAAGAAGGCATACCGAATTTTCGTGGATCGTATGCGCAGAAGCGCTACCACCAGAGCATGTATCTTTGCCACCGTGCACAGAGAGGCAACCCTTCTTTTGATGGATATGCTGGAGGAAGCTGGGTTAAATACGATGGTCGGCAAGGTGAATATGGACAGGAATTGTCCGGATTACCTGCGGGAAGAGTCGGCGGAGGCCTCTGCTTCGGAGACTGTGGAATGGATCAAGGATGTGCTGCATAAGAAATATAAGCATACAAGGCCAATCCTGACTCCCCGTTTTACGCCGAGCTGTACGGATGACCTGATGGAGCGGCTGAAAATGATCCAGATGCGCTATGAACTTCCCCTGCAGTCACATTTATCGGAGAATCCGGGGGAGATTTCCTGGGTGAAGGAGCTCTGCCCATGGTCGGAGTTCTATGGGGATGCTTATGATAAGTTTGGCCTCTTTGGTTCGGACTGCCCGACGATCATGGCACACTGCGTATATTCGGATGAGAAAGAAATAGCCAGGATGAAGGAGAACGGTGTATATATCGCGCACTGTCCGGAATCCAATATGAACATTGCCTCCGGTGTGGCTCCCGTGAGAAGGTTCCTGGCTGAGGGACTTCATGTGGGGATGGGAAGCGATGTGGCCGGAGGCTCTACGGAGAGCATTTTTACGGCTATGGCCCACGCCATCCAGGCATCCAAGCTCCGCTGGCGGCTGCTGGACGGTTCCTTAAAGCCGCTGACTGTGGAGGAGGCATTTTATATGGCCACAAAAGGCGGAGGAGAGTTCTTCGGCAGGGTTGGAAGCTTCGAAGAAGGCTATGAGATGGACGCGGTTGTGCTGGATGATATAAGGCTTGAACATCCCCAGCCGCTGGACGTGAAAAAACGTCTGGAGCGGATGATTTATTTCTCGGATGACAGAGAGATCTATGCAAAATATGTAGAAGGCAGCAGGCTGTTTTAACGCAGGTAACAGTCTGTCAAGCGAATGATCTGATGCGGAGGTGGAAATATGGAGGATAGGGAACACATTGTAGGGAAAAGTGTTAAGCGGGTGGATGCCTTTGAGAAGGTGACGGGACGCGCCAAGTACACGGATGACCTGTGCGATAAGGGCGCTTATGTGGCTAAGATTCTGCATTCAGCAGTTGCCCACGGTATTGTGAAATCCGTTGACACAAAAGAGGCGGAGCAGATTCCGGGTGTCGTGAAGATTGTGACATGTTTTGACGTTCCAAAGAATTATTTTCCAACGGCAGGGCATCCGTGGTCCACAGACCCTGCACACCAGGACGTACAGGATCGTCTGATCCTGACGGACCATGTGCGGTTTTACGGGGATGATGTGGCGGCTGTGGTGGCTGAGAACGAAGTGGCCGCGGCGAAGGCCGTGCGTGCGATCAAGGTAGAATACGAGGAACTGCCGTTTGTGCTGGATGTCCAGAAGGCGATGGAGGCGGATGCCCCGCTGATCCACGAGGAATATCCGGGGAATATTCTGAAGCACACGGCGATCAAAAACGGCAATTATGAGGAAGCGAAGAAAGAGCCGGGTCTGATCCGGGTGGAGGGCTGGTACAATACACCTACGGTACAGCACTGCCACATTGAGAATTTTATCTGCTATGCCTATATGGAACAGGGGAGGATTGTGATCGTCTCCTCCACACAGATCCCGCATATCTGCCGCAGAGTCGTAGGGCAGGCGCTGGGGATCCCCTGGGGGCAGGTGAGAGTGATCAAGCCATACATAGGCGGCGGGTTCGGCAATAAGCAGGATATCTTATATGAACCGCTCTGTGCGTATCTGAGTACGGTCGTTGGAGGTCGTCTTGTAAAGTTGGACGTATCCAGGGAGGAGACGTTTGTATCCAACCGGGTACGGCACGCCATACGCACCCATATCATTTCCTATGTGAGGCCCGACGGCAGTTTTGCGGCCCGGAAGATCGAGTGTTTCTCAGACCAGGGGGCCTATGCTTCCCACGGGCACAGCATTGCGGCGAAGGGGCTGGGGGCATTTCCGCAGCTTTATCCCTGTCCGAATGTGGAGGGGGACGCTTACACAGTATTTACGAATAAGCCGGTGTCCGGGGCTATGAGAGGTTACGGCATCCCGCAGGCAATGTTTGCGGTGGAGAGCCATACGGATGATGTGGCAAAGGCGCTGGGAATCCCCCCCTATGAATTTCGGTGGAAATATCTGATGCCAAAAGGATTTACGGATGGATTTTCTAAAAATAAGAACTATTATGATACCTTCCATCAGTGTATGGAAAAGGGAAAAGCATACATAGACTATGACAGGAAGCTTCAAGAATACAACGGACAGACAGGAGAGATCAGAAAAGGCATCGGTGTGGCGGCATTCTGGTATAATACGGGCGTGTGGCCCATCTCCCTGGAGACCTCTTCATGCCGGATGGTGCTCAACCAGGACGGTTCCATACAGGTACAGGTCGGGGAGACGGAGATTGGCCAGGGGGCAGATACGGCATTCGGTCAGATGGCGGCGGAGACGCTGGGAATTCCGTTCGAACAAGTCCATGTCATGACCGTGCAGGATACGGATATCACTCCGTTCGGAACCGGTGCATATGCATCCAGGCAGACCTATATGGCCGGATTCTCAATCAACCAGACGGCAGCACTTTTGAAGAGCCATATTCTGGATACGGCCCAGGAACTGACCCGGCATACAAAAGAAAGCCTTGACCTTATAGACGGCAATATTGTCCGGAAGGGAGACGGGGAGATTCTCATGAGCCTGGCGGAGCTGGCCACAGAAAAGCTGTACAGCCTGACGAACAACGGGCATCTGACCGCGGAGAGTACCTATCAGGCGAAGACAAATGCGTATTCCTTCGGATGTACATTTGCGGAGGTTGAAGTAGATATCCCGGCATGCAGGGCGGTACTGACAAATATCGTCAACGTGCATGACTGCGGGAAGCTGATCAATCCGGCCCTGGCCGAGGCCCAGGTGCACGGGGGCATGAGCATGGGGATCGGTTACGGGTTATCGGAAAGGCTGATTTTTGACGAAAAAACAGGAAAACCGCTGAATAATAACCTCCTGGACTACAAGTTATCTACCTTTATGGATCATCCGCACCTGGAAGGCCATTTTGTAGAAAATTACGAGCCCACCAGTGCATATGGTACGAAAGCGCTTGGAGAGCCGCCGGTCTGTTCCGTTGCTCCGGCAATCCGAAATGCCGTGCTGCAGGCGACGGGTGTGGCTATAGATGAGATTCCGCTGACACCGCATATACTTTTCAGGCGGTTTAAAGAAGAAGGACTGATATAGACCGGAGCATAGTCCACTGTTGTTAGTGAAGGGAGGATACGAGATATGTATGATATGAAAGCGCTGTACGAGGCAGAGAGCGTGACCCATGCCATTGCACTGCTTCAGGAGCATCCGCAGGCCCAGATCATTGCCGGTGGAAGCGACGTTCTGGTACAGATGAGAGAGGGCAAGCGCGCAGGAGCAGAGCTGGTAAGTCTGTTTGGCCTGGATGAACTGCGCGGGGTAAAACTGGAGGAGAACGGGACCATCCGCATCGGTTCCCTGACCAGCTTTTCCCATATAACAAAAGATCCGGTTATACAAAAATATATCAATGTACTGGGGGAGGCCGTAGACAAGGTAGGAGGCCCTCAGATTCGCAATATCGGTACCATAGGAGGCAATACCTGCAACGGAGTTACCTCAGCAGACTCTGCGTCCACACTTTTTGCATGGGATGCAATCGTCGAACTGACCGGCCCGGAAGGGATCCGGAAGCTGCCGATCCGGGAATTCTACATCAAAGCAGGAAAAGTCGATTTAAGGCCGGCAGAGATACAGACAGGTATCCTCATCCCCCGTAAGTCGTACGTGGGATACTGCGGGCATTACATTAAGTACGCCATGCGGGGAGCCATGGACATAGCAACCCTCGGCTGTTCGGTTAACGTAAAGCTTTCCGAAGACAAAAAGCAAATAGAAGATGTAAGGATCGCCTACGGTGTAGCCGGCCCGATTCCCATGCGTGCCGTCCACGCAGAACAGGCGGGCAAAGGCCGGCAGATCGAAGATTCTACTATAGAATTAATCGGTGACACTGTATTGGAAGACGTAACCCCAAGAGACAGCTGGAGAGCCAGCAAGGCCTTCCGGGAACACATCTCAAAGGTCCTGTGCAAACGGGCCCTGAAAGAGTCAATCCGTCTGGCAGGAGGTGTTTATCATGAGTGAAAAGCAATATAAGCTCGTAACATGCACAATCAACGGAGAAAAGCGCGAAACCATGGTAGATGTAAGGGCATCTCTGACAGACATGCTCCGTAACGACTACCGTCTGACCAGCGTAAAAAAAGGCTGTGAAGTAGGAGAATGCGGAGCCTGCAACGTCATCATAGACGGAGAATGCTACAACTCCTGCATCTACCTGGCTGTATGGGCCGATGGAAAAGAAATCCGAACACTGGAAGGCCTCATGGGCCCCGGAGGAGAACTCTCCGATATCCAGCAGGCCTTCATAGACGAAGCAGCAGTACAATGCGGCTTCTGCACCCCCGGAATCATCATGAGCGCAGTAGAGATCCTCGAGTCCGGAAAACAATACACAAGAGAAGAACTAAGGAAATTACTGTCCGGCCATTTATGCAGATGCACCGGCTACGAAAACATCCTCAACGCGGTAGAGAAAACAATGCAGGGGAGGTCGCCTGTCTGAAACGGGGAGCGTGCTGCCGCCGGGATAAAAGGGTATGGAGGCTGGGAGTAACCCACTTATGGAGAAGTACTAACATAAAAGACGCCGCCCACGAGGGCACATCCAACATGCAGCCAGAAAGCCTGATGCTTTCTGGCTTTAGTTGGAATGGGAAATGATTTTGGAAAATCATTTCCCATCCCTCGTGGGCGGCATCTTTTACGTAAGTACTTCTAAACCATGTGTTCTAAACTCCCAGCCCCCATACCCTTTTATCCCGGCGGCAGCACGCTCCCCGTTTCAGACAGGCTGGGTGCCTCCAATCGGGAGTCCGGCAGCCCAGAAGGAGCCGCCAAACGGAACCAGCGTATTAAACCGCCTAACCGATACATAAAAACTCCCCAGCAATTCATCCAACCGCGAGAGCGGGCACTGTAAGCTGCCCGAACACGAGCCTGCCAAACAGTCCCCCTTTGCATATCCTCCATATTTCCAACCTAAACCTACTGGATCGAACACGAGCCGTTTTACCATTTCTATACGCTGGCCCCGTCACACCGCCATTCTTAAGCGGCTTCCCAATTGCTGTCCGGTGCGGACGAAGCTAAGTAAAAGGCGAGGCAGACTCCGGGGGAGCTGTCCATGCCATTTCAAAGTCCATAGAGAGCGCGGTTAGAATCCGTTAGAGAAAAAACAGGGAACTTGGAGGGTGCTTGCCGCCGGCGGCGCGAATGCATCGGCATTCGGGCCAACTGCGGCAAGCACCCTCCAAGTTCCCTGGTTTTTCTCTTACGGATTCTCCGCAAACGGACAGGACATTGAAATGGCATGGACAGCTCCCCCGGAGCCTGCCTCACCTTTTACTTAGCGTCTCCACTACCTGCATCATCCGGAGCCGCTTCCAGCGGAACCTCTTTGTCTCTGGGCAGGATGATGTTTAGCAGGACCGCTATGAGTGTTGCGATTACGACCGGTGATTTTCCGAATATGGTGACAAACCAGTCCGGGAATGACGCCAGCGCGCCGCTTGCCTGTGAGATTCCCATTCCCAGCGCGGCGGCGAGTCCTACGATGGATGTGTTGCGGTAGGACATATTTTCTGTGTTGATCAGTTTCATACCTGTCATGGCAATGGAGGCGAATACGGATACGGTTGCACCGCCAAGGACACTGTAAGGTATGGTGGTCAGCAGGGATGAAAACTTGGGAATCAGGCCTGCTACCAGCAGGATGACCGCGGCAAGGCCGAGGACGCAGCGGTTGACGACTTTTGTCGTAGCAACGATCCCGACGTTCTGGCTGTAGGTTGCCGTGGGAAGGCCGCCCAGGAGTGCGCCTATGATGTTGGTGATTCCGTAGCCGACGATTCCGCCCTGCAGCTCATTGCTGGATGGCATACGGTTTAATCCGCCGCTTGTGGTGGCTGAAAAATCTCCGATGGCCTGGATGGCGTTGATGGCGAATAACAGTCCGATCGCTACGCAGGAGGAGATCTCAAACTTGATTCCAAAGTGAAGCGGCATGGGGAGCTGGAAAGCGGAGGCCTGGCCGATGGGAGTAAAGTCTACCATTCCGAAGCACAGGGCTACGATGTATCCTCCAATGATTCCGATCAGGATGGAGGCCAGCTTCCAGATTCCTTTTCCGTAGTGGTTTAATATGGTTACGATTGCAAGTGTTATGATCGCAACCAGCCAGTTCTGCCAGGAACCATAGTCCGGGCTGCCTGTTCCGCCGGCCATATAATTGATGGCGGTAGGGTACAGGGAAAGGCCAATTGTGAATACCACAGTCCCGGCAATCAAAGGCGGGAAAAACCTGCGGATTTTTTTTATAAAGATACCTACCAGAATTGCCACGCAGCCGCCGACAATCTGTGCCCCAAGAATGGTGGGGATATCAAAGTCTGAGGCGATAGACTGCATGCTGGGCAGGTAGGCAAAGCTGATGCCCATGATGACAGGAAGTCCCGAGCCGATAGCAATCCACTTTGTTTTAATAAATGGAAACAGCTGGAGTAATGTGGACAGCGCGGATACGATCAGCGCTGCCTGGATCAGTATTACGGAGTCGCTTTCAGACAGGCCGCCGACTCCAGCAACGATGATTGCAGGCGTTACACAACCCACAATCATCGCAACAACGTGCTGGAGGGCAAGAGGAAAGGCCTGTTTGAAATTAGGCACACCGTTAAGGTCAAATATAGTGGAACGGGTCACTTCTTTTTTCATGCGTTTATCCCCCTTTTAAGCCTGACTGATTCTGGTGCCTGTGGTTCCCTTGATTCCGTCTTTGGCTTTTTCAAGAAGGGTAATCAGAGCCTGGCGTCCCGGCGCGGATTCCGCGAATTCTACGGCAGCCTGTACCTTAGGCAGCATAGATCCGGGGGCAAAATGTCCCTCAGACATGTACTGTTTTGCTTCCTCTGCAGTGATATGATCGAGCCATTTCTCGTTCGGCTTCCCATAGTTAATTGCCACTTTTTCGACTGCGGTCAGGATGATCAAAAAATCTGCATCCAGTTCCCGTGCGAGCAGGCTGCTGGCAAAATCTTTGTCAATCACGGCGCTGGCGCCTTTTAGGTGGTTTCCCTGGCGGGTTACGGGAATTCCGCCGCCGCCGCATGCAATGACAAGATCACCCGATTCTACCATGGTACGGATCGTTCCGATTTCAATGATCTCCTGTGGTCTCGGTGATGCTACCACTCGGCGGTAACCTCGCCCCGCATCTTCTTTCATGACATAGTCATATTTCTCTGCCATATCATCGGCCTGTTCTTTTGTGAGGAAACGGCCGATGGGCTTGGCGGGATTATTAAACGCCGGGTCGTCCGCGTCAACGCGCACCTGTGTGATCATGGTTGCCACCGGGATATCTTTGATGCCGCGGTTCAGCAGTTCTTCGCGCAGAGCATTCTGCAGGTCGTAGCCTATGTATGCCTGGCTCATTGCCACGCAGACGGACAGCGGCGTGTTGGGCTGCAGCGGGTCTTCGTGGGTGAGCGCCAGCATTGCGTTATTTACCATTCCGACCTGTGGGCCGTTGCCGTGTGCGACCACGACCTCACAGCCCTCTTCAATCAGGTCTACAATGGCACGTGCAGTAATCTTTACTGCCGTCATCTGCTCGGGCAGGGTATTGCCAAGGGCGTTTCCGCCCAGCGCGATGACGATGCGTTTCTTTTTTGCCATTTTATTTTCCTCCGACATAAGCGATGGTTTCTACTTCACAAAGAACTCCTTTTGGCAGATCCTTTACGGCAACACAGGAACGCGCCGGTTTTCCTACAAAATACTTTGCGTATATCTCATTGAATGCTGCAAAGTCGCCCATATCCGCGAGGAAACAGGTGGTTTTCACAACGTCTTTGAAGTCTGCACCCTGACTTTCCAGAAGGGCGGCTACATTCTTCATTACCTGTTCAGTCTGCTCCTGGATTGTTGTGCCTGCTACTTCGCCGGTTTCAGGTGAGAGCGGGATCTGGCCTGAAAAGAAAGCGATATCATTTACGATGATACCCTGTGAATATGGTCCGATTGCTGCTGGTGCGTTTTTTGTATCAACATATTTTAACATGTCAAATACCTCCTAATGTTTTTCTTCTTATTATACCAGTTACTGTAACAGTTCAGACAGGCCTGAACTGTTACGCATCCAGCCCATTAAAATTCGCCTGCGGCGAAGGGCTGAATGCCTGCAACCAATATGTTCTCGTACGGTCTGCGCAGTAAATGCGCAGACCTGTCTGAACGGTTACCAGTTACTGCCTGTGTGTGCTGCTTTTTATGTTTACGGTACCGCAAGGGTTTATTCGAAAACTCGTGGAGTGCCTTTTTCTTCCAGTCTTTTTAAAACATCGGCAGGATCTGCGAATTTTGCGAGGAAGATCATGGCAGCGATGATGTATGGTTTGTAGCTTGCTTCTTTGTAGAGAGGATCTCTGTAGCGGTCGAATACGCTGGCGTCCACTTCTCCGGTTTCGCAGCTTACGCCTGTGATGTCAGCCGGCAGGCAGTGCATGTAGAGTGCCTTTCCGTCTTTGGTAGTTGCCATAAGTTCTTCTGTGCAGGCCCAGTCTTTGTGCTCAGCATTCTGTGCAAGAAGTTCCTTCTCCAGTTTCGAGATGCCGTCGAAGTCACCGTTTCCATAGAGCTCTGTACGTTTTTCCATGGCAGCGAAAGGAGCCCAGCTCTTCGGATATACGATATCTGCGTCTTTGAAAGCCTCTGCCATATCGTTTGTTTTTGTGAAGGTACCGCCGGACTTTTTAGCATTGTCCGCAGCAACGGCTTCTACTTCCGGGAATACTTCGTATCCCTCAGGATGAGCCAGGACAACATCCATCCCAAAACGTGTCATCAGACCGATGATACCCTGGGGAACGGACAGCGGTTTTCCATAAGATGGAGAGTAAGCCCATGTCATGGCCAGTTTCTTGCCCTTCAGATTCTCAACGCCGCCGAACTGGTGGATGATATGAAGCATATCTGCCATCGCCTGTGTCGGGTGGTCGATGTCACACTGCAGATTGACAAGTGTCGGTTTCTGTTCCAGAATGCCGTCTTTATTGCCCTGAGTTACAGAGTCAACCACTTCATGCATATAGGCATTTCCCTTGCCGATGTACATATCATCACGGATACCGATAACGTCAGCCATGAAAGAGATCATATTTGCTGTCTCGCGGACGGTCTCGCCGTGGGCTACCTGTGATTTTCCTTCATCCAGATCCTGAACTTCGAGTCCCAGCAGGTTGCAGGCAGAAGCAAAAGAAAACCGGGTACGTGTAGAATTATCGCGGAAGAGAGAGATGCCGAGTCCGCTCTCAAATACTTTTGTGGAGATATTGTTTTCTCTCATAAAACGAAGTGCGTCGGCAAGAGTGAATACTGCTTCCAGTTCATCATCTGTCTTCTCCCATGTCAGAAAAAAGTCTCCATTGTACATTTCTTTAAAGTTCAGTGCGTTCAGCTTATCAATGTAATCCTGTAATGTTTTCATCGTAAAATCCTCCTAAATTTTGTGAATATTCTGAATATGGTGTTCAAGGGGGTCAGACCCCTCTGCAGAGGGGTCTGACCCCCTTGCACCAGTTTGTTAAATTATTTGCAATATAACGTCGGCAGTGCAGCATATACAGCAGCACATACTACCAAATCTGCTTTCCATGTTTTCTCGTTTGGAGCATGAGCCTGTGCCTCTGCGCCAGGTCCAAATCCGATGCACGGGATTCCATTTCTTCCCATGATGGATACGCCGTTTGTCGAGAAGGTCCATTTGTCGGTTAACGGGCGGGCTTTTCTCATTGCCTCCGTCTCTGCGGTTCCGATTCTGGTGTCGCCGTAGAGGCTGGTGTATGCTTCCTCGAGTGCTTTTGTTACGGCGTGATCCTCAGGGATTACCCAAGTCGGGAAATAGCACTCGATCGGATAGGTAAGACCTGTGTAGGAGGGCCTGTCGTAGTTATACATGGAAACTTTTACGTCATCACCATATTTTTTCACGCTTGGAAGTGCGCGGATCTCATCCAGGCAGCTCTCCCAAGTCTCGCCTGCTGTCATGCGGCGGTCCAAAGATACGGAGCAGGAGTCGGCCACTGCACAGCGGCTGGGAGAGGTAAAGAAGATCTCGGATGTTGTGACAGTTCCTCTGCCCAGGAAACGTGCTTCTTTCCATTCCGGATTGAACTTCTCATCCAGCATCTTGACGAGGCCTTTGATCTCGGTGCCTTCCGCAGCATCATTTTCATTTAACGCACGGATATCCTGCAGGATATCGGCCATCTTATAGATTGCATTGTCACCGCGCTCCGGTGCAGAACCGTGGCAGGAGACGCCTTTGACATCCACACGGATCTCCATGCGTCCTCGCTGCCCGCGGTAGATTCCGCCGTCTGTCGGCTCTGTCGATACAACGAATTCCGGGCGAACCTTATCTTCATTAATAATATACTGCCAGCAGAGACCGTCACAGTCTTCCTCCTGGACAGTTCCGGTTACGAGAACGGTGTATTTGTCGTTCAGCAGTCCCAGGTCTTTCATAATCTTTGCCCCGTATACTGCAGAGACAATACCGCCGCATTGGTCGGATACACCGCGGCCGCCGATCTCTTCGTCGTTTTCATATCCTTCGTATGGATCGAAAGTCCAGTTCTCGATATTCCCGATACCTACAGTGTCGATGTGGGCGTCAAATCCTATGATCTTTTCACCTGTTCCCATGTAGCCAAGAACATTTCCCTGGGGATCGATTTCCACCTTGTCAAACCCCAGGCTTCTCATCTCTTCGGCGATACGTTGGATGTGCGCTTTCTCATCACAGCTCTCGCCCGGGAATTTTACAATGTCCCTCAAAAATTTGGTCATGTCAGCCTGATAACCTTGTGCAGCTTCTTTGATTTTGTTAAAATCCATGATTACTTCTCCTTTTTAGAATTTATAATATTGAAATTGCTTAGTTTAACGGTCATTTCCGCCCCACACGATGGATTCGTATCTCTGCGGATCTGTATCTCCTTCGGTGGAGAAGAGCAAGACTCTGGACTCTTCGTTCAGTCCAAGATGCTCTCTTAAGTCTTTATATTCATCCATACACATGATGCACGCCAGCGCACCGAACGGTGCAGCTCCGGATTCCCCGGAAGTAACAGGTGCGTCTCCCTTTACCGGCGCCGCCAGCATACGCATGCCTTTAGCGGCTACCCAGTCAGGCGCTGCGATAAATGTATCCACATGGTTCTTCAGGATATCCCAGGAGATCGTGTTCGGTTCTCCGCAGGCCAGCCCAGCCATGATTGTCACCATATCCCCATCCACGATCTGGATGCTTCCGTCCCCCAGGGCAGCGCCCTTGTAGAGGCAGGCAGCGGCTTTGGCCTCCACAACGATTACTTTCGGCGGATTCTCCGGATAACGGTTGGCAAAATATCCCTGCACAGCTCCTGCAAGAGATCCCACGCCTGCCTGGATAAATACGTGGGTTGGTCTGCCGCAGCCGTATTCCTTCAGCTGTTCATTTGCCTCCATTGCCATGGTCCCGTATCCCTGCATGATCCAGGCCGGAATCTCTTCGTAGCCGTCCCATGCAGTATCCTGCACCATAATGCCGTTATCAGTCTTCGATGCCATGTCTGCGGCCATGCGTACACACTCATCATAGTTATATTCCTCGATCGTCGCCTGTGCGCCTTCAGCGAGAATATTATTGAGGCGGGTCTGTGTGGTGCCCTTGGGCATCAGCACGACGGCTTTCTGCCCCAGCTTATTGGCTGCCCACGCAACGCCGCGTCCGTGGTTGCCGTCTGTAGCCGTGAAGAAGGTTGCCTGGCCGAATTCCTTTTTCAGTTCTTCGGAAGTCAGCACCTGATAAGGAAGCTCAGAAACATCCTTACCAACCTGTTTGGCGATATAACGCGCCATTGCGAATGAGCCGCCCAGTACCTTGAAAGCATTGAGGCCAAACCGGTAAGATTCATCCTTTACGTATACTTCCTTCAAGCCCAGCCGTTCGGCCATCTTATCCAGCCTGGCAAGCGGGGTGATGCTGTACTGCGGAAAGCTTTCATGAAAGGCCCTTGCTTTTTCGACCTCGCTAAGCGCCATAACCTTCAGTTGTGCATCGTCTGTTTTAGGCATATGGTTCACTGCCCATTTGATTGATTCCATGTGTGAAAACCTCCTATCTATTTGCCTGCGTCCATGTAACTATAAAGTGTGAATTTTGAAATTCCCAAAAGAGAAGCAATTTTGTCTCCGGATTTAGTGATCAGAAATGCGCCGGCGTTGTTCAGGTACTGAACGACTGCGACTTTGTCATCCTTATTCATGATAGCAACCGGTTTGCCAACGAGTGCAAGCGCCTGTTCGATCAGGGTGTCCAGCAGCTCGTTTACATTGTGGGTGATTTTTTGCGGCTGTTTGTTATCGGTTTCCTGTTCCTTTTTTTGTTCCGTGCTGATTAATGAATGGATGGCAGATTCGACAGTGAGCAGTGAGGTGATGTCATAGTTGAGAGAAAATATGTAAGCGATGCTGTCATCATCATCCCTGATATACATGGTGCTGGATTTGAGAATCCTACCGTCTTCTGTCTTGGTGAGATAGGAAAGACGGTCCTGTATCTGTGACGGCTTCCGGCTCAGTGTCTCCAGAACCACGCTGGATGGACCGTCGCCAAGCTTTCTGTTGGATACATGCCCATTCTCGATATAGACAATGGAGCTGTCCAGTTCTTTCTTTCTCAGATCGTGGATAACAATCTCACAGGAACTGCCAAACTGTACGGCAAGGCCGTGGGCGATCTGCTTTAATAAGTCTAATTTCTGGCTCAAAGTTACCATTCCTTTCGCGTGTGAGTATGGGAAATTATCCCGAAAACTTTTTGCTTCTAAACTCATCATAGCATAAAAAAAAATTAAATCAATACTTTTTCTAAAAATTTTTTAGGTTACCTAAATTTTTTTGAGATTCTGTATTGCAATTATCTTATATAAATGGTATTCTATATACAACAAAAGCAGTCCTTAAAAATCTGTGCGAAAAAGAATGGTCTGTTTTTACAAAAGGATATACAAAATATAGTGCGACGTGCAAGGAAACCAACCCCCTTGTAGAATTTGTATACGCGGTGACATGCACCGGAAACCTTTAGAACATTTCATTAAGAAAAGGAGACGAATAGTATGCTTATTTTAGGAAACGGCAGGGTAATCACGCGTGACGAGAAGAATCCGTATCTGGAAAACGGCGCTGTGGCGATCGAGGGAAGCACCATCCAAAAGGTGGGAGCCTCAGGTGAAGTCAGAGCGGCATATCCGGAGGCGGAATTTATTGATGCCGGAGGAAAAGTAATTATGCCGGCATTTATTAATGCTCACGAACATATTTACAGTGCCTTTGCAAGAGGACTTTCTGTAAAGGGATATGACCCGAAGGGATTTCTGGATATTCTGGACGGCATGTGGTGGACTATAGACAGGAATCTCACGCTGCAGGATACATATTTGAGCGCTATGGCTACGTATATTGATTGTATTAAGAACGGAGTGACAACCATATTTGACCACCATGCCAGCTTTGGATCAATCCGGGAGTCTTTATTCCATATAGAAAAAGCAGCTAAGGAGACAGGGGTGCGTTCCTGCCTGTGCTATGAGATATCCGACCGGGACGGCAGGGAGAAGGCAAGGGAATCTGTGATGGAAAATGCAGAATTTATCCGCCATGCCCAGCAGGACGGAAGCGGGATGATAGCCGGAATGATGGGGATGCACGCACAGTTTACCATATCAGATGAAACCATGGAACTGGCGGCATCTAATAAGCCGGACGGAGTGGGCTACCATATCCATGTGGCAGAAGGGATCGAGGATCTGCACCACTGCCTGAAGCACTATGGGAAGCGTATCGTTGACAGGCTGATGGACTGGAATATCCTGGGGGAGAAGACCTTATTGGGCCATTGCATATATATTAACGGACACGAGATGGAGCTGATTAAAGCCACAAACACTATGGTCGTACATAATCCAGAATCTAACATGGGCAACGCCTGCGGCTGCCCGCCGACGATGGAGCTGGTGCACAGAGGAATCCTGACCGGTCTAGGGACGGACGGATATACCCACGACATGACGGAGTCCTATAAAGTAGCCAATGTTTTGCACAAACACCATCTATGCGATGCGGCGGCGGCATGGGGCGAGGTACCGCAGATGCTCTTTGACGGCAACGCTCAGATTGCAGGCAGATACTTTGACCAGAAACTTGGTATTCTGGAAGCGGGCGCGGCAGGGGATGTCATTATCGTAGATTACGATCCGCTGACCCCCTTCGGAGCAGACAACTGCAACGGGCATATCCTGTTTGGCATGAACGGACGGAATGTAGTAACTACAGTGGCTAACGGGAAAGTCCTGATGAAGGACAGAGAATTGCAGCATATAGACGAAGCAAAAGTGATGGCGGACTGCAGACAGGCGGCGGCAGAACTTTGGGGACGGATTAACAAGTAAAAGCGGCAAAGTGGTGCAAGGGGGTCAGACCCCTCTGCAGAGGGGTCTGACCCCCTTGCACATCATTTACAGAATATTCAGATTATTTAGGAGGTTTACGCAAATGAGTGATATTATGACCCCGATGTCTTTCGGGCATTTAGTAGATTGGATGATGACGGAGCGTGAGAAGTCGGGCACTGTATTTGGCGAGCATGCGCCCTATCAGGCCGATTCCAGATATAACAGGACGATTTTCGGACGCCCGCTGGAGACTCCGGTCGGCCCGGCAGCCGGTCCGCACACGCAGCTGGCGCAGAATATTGCGGCCGCTTATTATACCGGAAGCCGTTTCTTTGAACTGAAGACCGTTCAGGTGATGGACGGCGCCGAATTGTCGGCATGTGTGAGCAAGCCGTGCATCAAGGCTGACGATGAATGTTATAACTGTGAGTGGTCTACGGAACTCTACGTGCCGCAGGCAATGGAGGAATACATAAAGGCGTGGTTCCTGCTCAAGGTGATGGCAAAGGAGTTTGAGCTTGGCAGCATGGACGGATTCCAGTTTAACATCAGCGTGGGATATGACCTGGAGGGGATACAGTCTCCAAAGATAGACCGTTTCCTGAATGTCATGAAGGATGCCGGAGATTCTGAAATTTTCAGGGATTGTAAAGCATATCTCCTGGAGCATGCGGACAGATTCCAAAAACTGACAGAGGAAGATATTGAGAGTATCTCATCAGAGGTCTGCAACTCCGTCACGATCTCCACACTGCACGGATGTCCTCCGCAGGAGATTGAAAAAATTGCAATGTATCTGATCACGGAAAAGGGTTTCCACACCTTTATCAAATGTAATCCTACCTTATTAGGATACGAATTTGCCAGAAAGACCATGGATGAGATGGGATATGATTACGTGGCATTCGGGGACTTCCACTTCAGGGATGACCTGCAGTACAAGGATGCCGTGCCGATGCTCACTAGGCTGATGAAAGTGTGTGAGGAGCGCAACCTGGAATTCGGCGTGAAGATTACCAACACGTTCCCCGTAGATGTCAAACAGAACGAGCTTCCGAGCGAAGAAATGTATATGTCCGGAAAATCCCTGTTTCCGCTTTCCATCTCGCTGGCCGCAAAGCTGGCGGAAGAGTTCGGCGGCAAACTCAGGATCTCCTTTTCCGGAGGAGCCGATTTTTACAATATAAAGGGCATCGTGGATGCAGGTATCTGGCCGGTTACCGTTGCCACTACACTGCTGAAGCCGGGTGGATACCAGAGAATGTGCCAGATCGCCCGTATCCTGGAGACAGAGGGCGCTGTATTTGAAGGTGTAAGCATAGAAGGATCAAAAGCGCTGGCAGAAGCTGCAATAGTGAGTCCCCATCACGTGAAGGCAGTCAAACCGCTCCCATCCCGCAAGATGAACAAGGAGGTACCGCTTTTGGACTGTTTCGTGGCGCCGTGTAAGGAAGGCTGCCCGATCAGCCAGGATATCACCACATACCTGATGCTTGTGAATGCCGGAAAATATGAGGAGGCAATGAAGGTCATTACAGAGAAGAACCCGCTGCCGTTTATTACCGGAACGATCTGTGCACATAACTGCATGAGCAAATGTACCAGAAACTTCTACGACGAACCTGTACATATACGGGCTATGAAGCTGGAGGCCGCAGAAAATGGCTATGAGGACTGGCTGGCAGATGTAACGCCAAAGCCTCTGACGGAGAAAGGGAAAGCAGCCGTCATCGGAGGCGGCCCAGCAGGCATGGCGGCAGCATATTTTCTGAGACGCGGCGGCATGGAAGTTACCCTCTTTGAGCAGACCGGCTCCCTGGGCGGAGTGGTACGCCACGTGATCCCGGAATTCAGAATCCCGGGAAGCTCCATTGACAAAGACGCAGAAATTCTTAAGGCAGCAGGGGTTGATATTCGATACAACACAAAAGTAGAAAGCGCGCAGCAGTTAAAAGAGCAGGGGTATGGAGCGGTCATATTTGCAGTGGGCGCATACAAACCGGGCACGCTGAAACTGGAAGCCGGCGGGACAATGAATGCGCTGGAGTTCCTCGGAGCGTTTAAAGAAAAGAAAGGCAGCCTGGACATCGGGAAACATGTGGCTGTCATCGGCGGGGGAAACACCGCGATGGATACGGCCAGAGCCGCAAAACGGACCAAAGGCGTCGAGACGGTTTCTCTGGTCTACAGAAGAACCAAACGCTATATGCCAGCGGATGAAGAGGAACTGCTGCTGGCTGTCGAGGACGGCGTGGAATTCAAAGAACTGTTAGCTCCGGTCAGGCAGGAGGACGGCAGACTGATCTGCAGGGTGATGAAGCTGGGGGATTTCGACGATTCCGGCAGAAGAAGTGTGATTGAGACAGAAGAGATCCGGGAAGTTTTGGCAGATACCGTGATTGCCGCTGTGGGTGAAAAGGTTCCGACAGAGCTGTACGAGGCGAACGGAATCCATGTAAATGAGCGTGGGAAAGCAATGGTTAACGCGGAAACCTGCGAGACAAATCTGGAAGGCATCTATGTGATCGGAGACGGCCTGGGCGGCCCGGCAACGGTAGTAGAGGGCATAAGAGACGGCAGGAAGGCGGCAGAAGCAGTGATCGGACGGAGCCTTGCGAAAGATTTCGACAGGCAGGCGGACGAGGCTAAGGTCTACAGCCGCCGCGGCATCCTGCGGGATATGGAGAACGGGAAGGCAGAGACAGAGCGCTGCCTGGGATGTTCCAGTATCTGTGAAAACTGTGTGGAAGTATGTCCAAACCGTGCAAACATCGCCATTCGGGTGCCGGGTATGGCAAAACATCAGATTATCCATATAGACTATATGTGCAATGAGTGCGGTAACTGCAAGAGCTTCTGCCCATATGAGAGCGCCCCTTACCTGGATAAGTTCACACTCTTTGCCGGAGAAAAAGATATGGAAGACAGCAAAAACCAGGGATTTGTGGTAGTGGACAGAGACGAGGCAGTATGCAGGGTAAGATACCTGGGAGATACCTTTACCTGGACAAAGGGAGAAGAGACAAAGCTGCCGAAGGGACTGCAGCAGCTGATTGAAACAGTAGTTCAAGATTATCCTTACCTCCTGGGATAAAAGAGCGCAGCATAAAAGGAGGGGCACGGCAGTCAAGAGCGGCAGGTCAAAAAGAAAAGCAACAGGACAGCAGGCAGGGGCAATAAGCGCCCCTGCACAGACAGAAAGAAGGAATGGTTATGAAACGTTTGTTTAAAGGCGGAATCATCGTCAGCGGCGAAGGACAAAAAAAGTTGGACATCCTGGTAAAAGGCGAAAAGATTCTGGCAGTCGGTGAAAATCTGGAATTCAGGGACGCCGAGATAGAAGACGTCAGGGGCAAGTACCTTTTCCCGGGATTTATTGATGCACATACCCATATGGCTCTGGAAGTCAGCAACACCATAACTGCAGACAAATTTGACACGGGAACCAAGGCAGAGATTGCGGGAGGAACCACCTGCATCATAGATTTTGCCACACAGAACAAAGGAGAGACACTTGCCCAGGCGCTCGATAACTGGCACCAAAAAGCAGATGGCCAGTCCTCCTGTGACTATGCGTTCCATTTGGCGCTATCTGACTGGAACGAGGACATCAGCCGTGAACTGGAGCAGGTTGTGGCGGAGGGAATCTCTTCTTTCAAACTATATATGACATACGATAATATGGTCGTGGATGACAAGACCATGTATGAAATTCTGTCCCGTTTGAAAGAACTCGGCGGAATCGCAGGAGTACATTGCGAAAATAAGGGAATCATAGATGCAAGGCTGGAGGAAGTTCTGCGGAAAAAAGGAAACCGCAGGGATGTCTCTGATTATTCAGGAACGAGGCCTCCGGCAGCAGAAGCGGAGGCCATCAACCGCCTGCTTAAGATAGCGAAGTGTGTGGATACACCCGTCATTGTGGTACATTTGAGTTCGGCAGAAGGCTTCCGGGAAATCCAGCGGGGCAGGGAAGAAGGGCAGACGGTCTATGTGGAAACCTGTCCCCAGTACCTCCTTATGGATGACAGCAAGTACTCCCTGCCGGATGGGGAAGGCAGGAAATACATGATCGCGCCGCCGCTGCGCAGAAAGAAGAATCAGGAGGTGCTGTGGAAGGCGCTTACGGAGGGCAGGATCCAGACAATCTGTACAGACCACTGCAGCTTTAATCTGGAACAAAAAAGTGCGGGGACCGAAGACTTCTGTCTGACACCGTGTGGAATGCCAGGCGGAGAAGAGCGTCCTGGACTGATCTACCAGTTTGGCGTAAACGAAGGACGTATCACCATAGAACAGATGTGCAAATATCTGTCCGAAAATCCAGCAAAGTTATACCACATGTATCCACAGAAAGGAACGCTTTCTCCGGGAAGCGATGCAGATATTGTTGTATGGAATCCCGATACAGAGTGGATTCTGTCAAAAGAGTCACAGCAGACCAACATCGACTATTGCCCAATGGAAGGCACTAAGATCAAAGGCAGGGCAGAAAAAGTATTTCTGCGGGGCCGGCTGATAGCGGAAAACGGGGAAATTAAAATAGAAAATGCAGGGCAGTATATAAAGCATGGAGTCACGAAGGAAGCTGATAATTAAAGAAGGGCGGCACATGATAAAAGCATACCGGGAGGGAAAACTGGTACAGTTCCCCTCCATTCTGGAGGCATTAAATATAGAAAAGTCAACGGCTCCCGTTCTCTCATTCACAGGAGCGGGAGGCAAGACAACACTGATTACACGGATGGCTGAGGAGTATCTGCGAAGGGGAACAAGAGTTGTAGTGACGACGACTACCCACATGATGGCCTGGGATTACCCGTGGTTTCTTCTGGAGCCCTCGGCAGAGCAGATGGAAAGAATCCTGTCTGACGAAGGCATGGTATGGCTGGGCCTTCCCGCCGGTGATGGAAAAATGCAGGCTCCACCCCGCGGGTTTCTGCAGCTGGTTTTAGAGATGGGATACCCGCTTCTGATCGAGGCAGACGGTGCGAAGAGGTTCCCGGTCAAAGCGCCTGCTTCCCATGAGCCGGTGCTGCTCCCCGAGACCACACATGTGATCAATGTCTGCGGACTGGACAGCCTTGGAAAGCCCATGGAAGAAGTCTGTTTCCGGCCGGAGATTGCTGCCGAACTGCTGCAAAAACAAAAAGCGGATCCGGTCACCCAGGAAGATATTGTAGAGCTGGCGCTGGACAGCCGGGCCGGGAAAAAGCATGTAATGCCCCATATGTCTTATCAGCTGATTTTGAACAAAGCAGACGGTACGAAGGACGAGGCAAATGCCCTGGAAATCTGCAGATTGGCAGAAAAAAGGGGATTTACACAGATCACAGTAACAGCAGGAGGAAGACAGATACAGAGATGAGAATACTAATCAAAGGCGCGGGAGATCTGGCAACAGGAATCGCTTCGCGCCTCTATCACAGCGGGCACCAGATTGTCATGACAGAGATCGCAGTCCCTCTGACGGTGCGCAGAATGGCGGCGCTTTCCAGAGCTGTTTATGAGGGGACAGCCGTCGTAGAGGATATGAAAGGCATTCTTGTATATTCGGAAAAGGAAGCAGAACAGGTTCTGGCGGACGGGGACATTGCAGTGATTGTGGACGCAAACGCTAAAATAGCCGCGGGACTTCAGCCGGATGTCATTGTGGATGCAATACTGGCGAAAAGAAATACCGGGACCAAAATAACAGACGCTCCCTTTGTGATTGGAGTGGGCCCGGGATTTACTGCGGGAATCGACTGCAATTGTGTTGTGGAAACAAAAAGAGGGCACACACTGGGGAATATTTTTTATTCTGGCAGTGCGCTTCCAAACACCGGAATTCCGGGGGATGTGGGAGGTTATACGACAGAACGCCTGATCCGCGCCGCAGCAGATGGGGAGATGCAGCCGCTGGCAGCCATTGGGGATATCGTAGAAAAAGGCCAGGCGGTTGCTGTTACCGGTGGAAAAGAAGTATATGCCCGGATGAGCGGCGTGATCCGGGGATTGCTTCAGCCCGGCGTCCGTGTAAGCAAAGGACTGAAAATCGGGGATATCGATGCACGCTGCGAGAAGTCCCACTGCTTCACCATTTCCGACAAAGCGAGGGCCGTGGGCGGAGGGGTATTGGAAGCGGTAACCCGGCATGAACATCTGAGGGGAAAATATGCCCTTGTTGTGCTTGCCGCAGGAAAAAGCACACGGTTTGGGGAAAACAAGCTCCTGGCACAGATTTCCGGCAGACAGATGTTTGAATATATGCTGGACAAAATTAGTGCGTTCGGAGCCTTCCCAACATTTATTGTGACGGGGTATGAAGAGATTGAAGAAAAAGCAAGGCGAAAGGGGATACGGGTTGTGAGAAACGATGAGCCTGAACTGGGGATTTCCCGTTCTGTCAGGCTGGGAGTAGAAGCCTGTACAGAGCAGTTTCCTGATATCCAGGGCATTCTTTTTTCCGTATGTGATCAGCCCGCTTTGCATACGGCCACGATCCAGCGGATACTCAATGCTGCAGGTCTCCACAGGGGAAAGATTATCAGCGCCTGCCATCAGGGCCGGCCGGGCAATCCGGTTCTCTGGGACAAAAAGTTCTTCCACAATCTCAGGCGGCTTTCCGGAGACAACGGAGGGCGCCAGATTATGTCCGGTCTGCAGGACAAAGTAAGATATGTGGAAACACAGGAAGAAGAATTAAAAGATATTGACTTTCGGTCAGATCTTTCAGAATAAAGTTCCGGGAAACGTAACAGTTCAGGCTTGCCTGAACGGTTACCGGGAAAAGGAGGGTATTATATGTTTACAGTACATGTAAATGGAAAAGATTATCAGGCAGAGCAGGACAAAAAGCTGATGCGGTTTCTGCGTGACGACCTCCGTCTGACATCCGTGAAAGACGGGTGCAGCCAGGGAGCATGCGGCACCTGTACGGTTCTGGTAGACGGAAAGACAACGCGTGCATGCATTCCCATGATTTCTAAAATGGAGGGCAAATCCATTGTAACAGTTGAGGGATTAAGCGAAAGAGAAAAAGAAGTGTATGCTTATGCTTTTGCCATGGCTGGCGCCGTTCAGTGCGGCTTCTGTATTCCCGGCATGGTCATGAGCGCAAAGGGCCTGATCGATGTCAACCCAGATCCGACCCGCCTGGAGGTGATAGCGGCGATCCGCAATAACATCTGCCGGTGCACAGGATATAAGAAGATTATCGATGGAATCCTTCTCAGCGCCAGAATATTCCGGGAAAATCTTCCTGTGGCGGACAACAGCGGCATCGCACTGGTAGGCGATGCAATCCAGAGGATTGATGCCAGAGAAAAGGTGTTGGGAACCGGGGAATATCCGGACGATATCTATCTTGACGGCATGATCTACGGCAGCGCAGTGCGTTCCGAATATCCCAGGGCAAAAGTACTGGCGATCCACGCGGAGGAGGCACAGGCGCTGGAAGGCGTGATCGGAGTCTATACAGCAGAGGACATTCCGGGGCAGGTAAAGGTAGGCCACCTGAAGCAGGACTGGGATACCATGATTCCGGTCGGGAAAACCACGCATTACCTCGGGGATGCGATCTGTCTTGTGGCGGCGGAAACACCGGAAATACTTGAACGGGCTAAGAGCCTTGTGAAGGTGGATTACGAAGTGCTGGAACCAGTGCTCAGTCCCTTTGACGCCATGAAAGAGGATGCGCCGCTTGTTCATGCATCCGGAAATATTCTGGCCCATGAGCATCTGGTCCGGGGAAATGCCGACGAGGTCATTGCTAATTCGAAATATAAAGTAACAAAGCATTACGAAACACCATGGACCGAGCATGCATTTCTGGAGCCGGAGTGCGCGGTCGCCATGCCGTTTGACGATGGGGTATTTATTTATTCTACAGACCAGGGTACATACGATACCCGGCACGAATGCTGTATCATGCTGGGACTCCCTCCGGAGAAGGTGATTGTGGAAAACAAACTGGTCGGCGGCGGATTTGGCGGAAAAGAGGATGTCAGCGTCCAGCATCACGCAGCACTTCTAGCGTACCTGACGAAACGGATCGTAAAAGTAAAGCTCTCCAGGCAGGAAAGCATTGTTATCCATCCAAAACGCCATCCCATGTGGATGGATATCACAACAGCCTGTGACGAGAACGGCATGCTGACCGCGATGAAGGCTGTAGTCGTATCGGACACAGGAGCCTACGCTTCCCTGGGCGGGCCTGTGCTACAGCGTGCCTGTACACATGCAGCGGGGCCGTATAATTTCCAGGTAATTGATATAGACGGAAAGGCAGTGTACACGAATAATCCGCCTGCCGGTGCGTACAGAGGCTTCGGAGTAACCCAGACCTGTTTTGGATCTGAGAGGAACCTGGATCTGCTGGCAGAGATGGTTGGTATCTCTCCCTGGGAGATCCGTTACCGTAATGCCATACGCCCTGGCCAGGTGTTGCCGAACGGACAGATTGCCGATGGCTCCACGGGTGTTGCGGAAACATTGGAAGCCGTAAAAGACATCTATGAGAGTGAACCCTATGCCGGAATTGCCTGTGCCATGAAAAATGCGGGCGTAGGAGTGGGACTGCCCGACTGGGGACGCTGCCGCCTGCTGGTAAAGGACGGAAAAATACAGATCCATGCAGGTGCGTCCTGCATCGGGCAGGGACTTGGCACGGTTCTGACACAGGTGGTATCCGAGACGACCGGCCTGCCGGTTGACTGTATCAAGTACTGCCAGCCAAATACCGCGGATTCCCCCGATTCAGGAACCACTTCCGGTTCACGGCAGACACTCATTACCGGGGAGGCTGCGAAGCGGGCGTCGGAAGATCTGAGAAACGAGCTGGCAGGGCAGACACTGGAGGCTCTGGAAGGAAAAGAGTATTACGGTGAGTATCTCGCCAAGACAGATAAGATGGGCAGCGATGTGCCGAATCCGGTGTCTCATGTGGCCTATGGTTATGCAACGCAGGTATGTGTCCTGAACGAGGACGGAACGGTCAAGAAAATGGTGGCGGCCCACGATGTGGGCAAAGCCGTGAACCCGGTCAGCGTGGAAGGCCAGATAGAAGGCGGCGTTGTGATGGGAATGGGATACGCACTTACAGAAAGATATGAGATCAAGGACGGGTATCCGGTATCCAGATTTGGTACGCTGGGGCTGTTTAAGGCGGATAAGGTGCCGGAACTGGTTTCCCTTATCGTGGAAAAACCAGGCGTGGACGTGGGGTATGGGGCTATTGGAATTGGAGAGATCACATCCATACCAACGGCGCCGGCTGTTGCGGGGGCTTATTATAAATGGAATGGGGAATTCCAGACTGTATTGCCGCTGGAGGGGACTCCTTACTCTAAGAAAAAGTAGAGCGGGGGTTGGCGACGAGATTTCGTCTTGGCGCGGATGGGGACGCTCTGTGAAGGGATAGCCGAAAGCCTTCCGGACAGCATCCATGTCCTTTCAAAAATGCGGCCACGGGCCTAAGAAATTCTAGGTGGGAAACAGCCGTGAAAATGGAGCACAGCTGACACATCACGTGAAATCGGATGATTTCTCGCGCTGGGTCAGCTGAATTTTTGATTCGGAATCAAAAATTCTCTCCATTTTCACGGCTGTTTCCCACCAAGAATTACTAAGCCCCGTTTTGAGCGTCTTTGAAAGGACATGGATGCTGTCCGGAAGGCTTTCGGCTATCCCTTCACAGAGCTGGTGCAACCGGCCGGCAGGAAAAGACTCGTTCCTAAGGGGGCCTTGAACGGGGGCAGTGAATGGGATTGGACTGGCGGGGATTTTATATCTTCGGGAAGGATTAGAAGACTGGGGGATTGGAAAAGGATTAAAACAGTGTGCTGAACGGTATAAATTGATCTGTATAAAATCGGATGAAAACTTACCCGAAAACTTCCTGGATAAGCAAGTTGTTTTTGTAAATAACTTGCTGTATAATATGTACAGTGGACTTTATATTGGCTGATATGAGGTTTAATAGAAAAATAGAAAAAAGGAGAAAGACTATGAAAAAGTTTAAAAGAGCAGGAAGTGTGTTTCTTACGGCAGTGATGATAGGGGTTTTGGTATTTGGGTGTTCTTCTAACAAGGAGGAGAAAAGGGCTGACGTGAAAGGCGGTGCAAAAACAGAGGTACAGGATGCCGAGGATAAGGGGGCGGAAGAACCTGTAAAATTACTTGTTGCAGCGGCAGCCAGTCTGGAGTATTCTTATGAGGACGAACTGATTCCGATGTTTGAGGAGGAGAATCCAAACATTACCGTAGAGGGGACATACGATAGTTCGGGGAAATTACAGACGCAGATCGAGGAAGGGATCGAGGCTGATGTATTTATGTCGGCCGCTATGAAGCAGATGAATGCATTGGCGGACGAAGATCTGGTGGACAAGGATTCCGTAGTGGAGCTTCTGGAGAATAAAATCGTGCTCATTACCTCTGCAGATTCTGTCCTGGATCTGAAGGAATTTACGGATATTACGAAAGCCGGATCGATTGCAATTGGCGACCCGGCAAGTGTTCCGGTAGGGCAGTACTCACAGGAAGCGCTTACATCTCTTGGGATCTGGGAGGAAGTGTCAGCAAAAGCGAGTCTTGGTACGAATGTAACAGAAGTGTTGAACTGGGTTGCTGAGGGAAGTGCGGAGGCAGGGATCGTTTATGCTACCGATGCAGCGACAACGGATAAAGTGAAAGTAGTAGCAGAGGCGCCGGAAGGCAGCCTTGCAGATAAGGCAGTCTACCCGGTAGGTGTTGTGTCTGCTACAGCACAGAAAGAAGCAGCGGAGAAATTCGTGGATTTCCTGCAGAGTGACAAAGCAATTGCAGTATTTGAAAAATATGGATTTATACAGAATAAATAATATAAGAAAATGAAAGCGGAGGGCTCAGGATGGATTTATCACCGATACTGATATCGATGAAAACAGCAATGACGGCGATTGTGATTACCTTTTTTGCAGGGATTGCAGTCGCATACTGGGTTGTAAACATGAAGCATGAAAGGATCAAAATGGTTTGTGACGGAATCCTGACCCTGCCACTTGTGCTCCCCCCCACTGTGGCCGGCTTTTTCCTGTTGTATATTTTCGGGATTAAGCGTCCGGTCGGTAAACTGCTCCTGGATTTTTTCGGAGTAAAAATTGCATTTTCCTGGTGGGCAACCGTCCTGGCGGCAGTGGTCATATCATTTCCTTTGATGTACCGCTCTGCGCGCGGGGCCTTCGAACAAGTGGATTTTAATCTGCTCTACGCGGGAAGGACGCTGGGAATGTCGGAGTGGAGTATTTTTTGGAGGATTCTGATCCCAAACGCTCTTTCAGGTATCTTATCCGGTGGGATTCTGGCCTTCGCAAGAGGGCTGGGAGAGTTCGGGGCCACGGCCATGATTGCTGGCAACATTGCAGGAAAAACGCGCACCCTTCCCCTTGCGGTCTACTCCAATGTGGCGGCAGGGGACATGCATGGGGCATATCAGTATGTACTGATTCTGGTTGTAATCTCGTTCTTTGTAGTAACAGGAATGAATTATGTAACCTACGTGTTTGGTAAATACGGCCGGAGATAAGCGCTGCCTCCGGAAGAAAAAAAAGAAAAAGGAAAAGAGAGAAGGTGCTGCTATGTTTCATCCGGTTATAAAACTGAAAGTCTACAACGAAGATCTGGTATTTGGTCCGGGTCTGATAACGTTACTGGAATACCTCAGGCAGACAGGTTCCATGAAAGAAGCATGCGCCGCCATGGGAATGTCCTACAGCAAAGGCTGGAAGATCATGAACCGGGCGGAAAAAGAACTGGGATACGAGCTTTTACTGCGCAGGCATGGCGGCAGTATGGGAGGAAAATGCGAACTGACAGAAAATGGAGATTCCTTAATCATAAGGTATCGAAATATGGAAAAGAAAGTAAATGAACAGACACGGAAGGCCTTTGAAGAATATTTTCCAGAGTATAAGCCCGAAGCCTGATGGCCGCCGTCAAAGACATCAGGATAGAATCTGTCTTGATGTATCACTAAAATAGGTCTGGCAGATGAACCGTTATCTACACCTAGTACATCCCCTCCCAATTTTTAATTTTAAGTTAATAATGATCGATTCGGTAGATTTCCACAGTCAATTGGAGTATAATAAACAAGGCTTGTGAAAAAGCTGATTATACAGGAGGTTGAGATTATGTGGACGAGATATGATTTAAAGATGAGAGGACGGGAGGCATTCCTGAGAAATTACTGGGCTTCGGTTGTTGTTGCACTGGTGATGTCCGTTGTAGCAGCGGTTTTCAGCGCCACAAGTTCTCATGGTTCCAGGGGATTCCGTGGAAATTATAGTGGGTGGGGTTATTTTTCAGAGTATTCCCTGATTTGGGCTGCGCTTGCAGGAATCGCTGCAATATTGGGCATAGGTTTACTGCTGCTGGCCATTTTCGTCGGTAATGTACTAATCGTCGGCGGCTGCCGTTATTTTGTACTTAACCAGACAGAGATGCCGACAGTAGGATATCTTGGATACGGGTTCAAAACCGGTCATTATGGCAACATAGTCCTGGTCATGTTCCTGCGTGATTTGTTTACCTTTTTATGGACTTTGCTGTTTGTCGTGCCGGGAATCATCAAGCATTACGAATACCTCATGGTGCCGTATATTCTGGCCGAGAATCCTGGAATGGGGAGAGAGGAAGCATTTCTGATCAGTAAGAAGATGATGATGGGACAGAAATGGGAAGTATTCGTTCTTGATTTATCCTTCCTGGGATGGAGGATACTTGAATATATAACATTTGGAATAGTTGGGATATTCTATGTAGAACCTTATTATCAGGGAACAATGGCGGAACTATACAGCGTAAACAGAACATTGGCTTACCAGAATGGGTATATTCGGTAGGGGGCGCCTGCCTGTGACGGTTTATATTGCACCGGAGGGGATCTCTGTGGGTGCTTTGGGATACCGGCCGTTCAGCCTAGTACTGTGTTGCGCAAATAACGAGTACTATATCACAGTTATTTGCGCAACGCAGTACTCGTTTTCGTAAGGATAAAATTGGAAAATCTGATGGAACCAGCGACATGCAGCCTCAAATCTGATGATTTGAGGCCTTAGTCGCCTCAGACTTTGCCTGGTAAGGCAAAGCCTGTCCATCAGATTTTTCAATTTTATCCTTACGAAAACACGGCACACTTAGAGGCATCCCAAAGCACTCACAGAGATCCCCTCCGGTGCAGCATAAACCGTCACAGGCAGGCTGGGTACATCCTGGCGGAGGTGAGGATATGGGTGGAAGTGTAACAGAGGGGACGCTATACGGTTGAAGACGGAACGGGGGAAGGCTGATCTGACGGAATGGGGAATGATAAAAGGAAAGAGCTGTTGCAGTTTGTATGTGCAGCAGCTCTGAGAAAAGGGAAAATCTATCTGTTGTTTTGAATTGTTTTATTAGGCGAAGTCCAATGGCCGCAGATGCAGTGCTGCAAGTGCAGCCATTGTCTTCTGTTTTTCATGTTTATAGAATATCAGGTAATTGTGAATGCATTGTGACAACATTTGGAAAATTTTATTAATTAAATATAAGATATTCATAAACTGTATAATAGAAGAGGGTGCATATCGGATCGTGCATTTACCGTATCGGCATGCGGTAACGTTGAAGCTGAGGCAGCAGGCTCCTTCGCCCAGGCCAGTTTCTATGGCTTTGCGGTTCTATTTTCAATTGAATATTAAGGGCTGTCAGGATATAATAATTCTATAGTTATCTTGAAAGAAGATTCTGGGGGATTGGTTATGGAGAAAAATGAAATGAAAAAAGAAAAGTTTGCTTCTGATACTTCAAAACGGAGCGCAAAAGATTGGGTGAGGGCGCTGGCAGTCCTGTTGGGAGGATTGATCGTGGCGCATTTGGGGGTCACTCTTTTTCTGTTGTCTGAGCTGGGAACAGATACATTTACGGTCTTCATACAGGGGCTTGCGAGGACGGTGCATTTGACTGTGGGGACGGTACACGTGATTATACTTTGCATTTTGATGGTTATGATGCTGTTGACCACAAAGGGGTACATAAAACCGGGAACCGTAGTGTGTGCGTTCTGCGGCGGCCCTATTATTGATTTGTTTACGTGGCTGTTTCAGGGATATATTAACGGAAGTGCTTCCTTGATTCTTAGGATCTTCAGTATGCTGGCGGGATGTGTAATTTTGTCTGCAGGAATGTCAATTGTAATCAACAGTAATGCGGGAACTGGGCCGAATGATCTGGTTGCCATCATATTATCGGATAAATTGGAAAAAATAGAGTTCAGATGGGTCAGAGTTGGATGCGACTTATTCTTTGTTGTGCTGGGATTTTTCCTCGGAGGAACAGTCGGTATCGGTACAATTGTGGCTGTTTGCCTAACGGGGCCGCTGGTTCAATTCTGGCTTCCGAAAACGAAAAAATTGGTGGCAGGGATCGAAAAAGGGCGGTAAGCTCCTGGGAAAATAAACCTTTCATGGACCGTCAGATGGAGCAGGGACATCAGACGGTTCCTTTATGGACAATGTGCATGGCATTTTTGGAGGATTCCTGCCAAAGCTCTTTTTTCTGGTCATACATATGGTACAGCCATTCTATGGCCGAGTCCATGCCCTCGTCTGACATGGGAAAGGATTCATGCTCTTTCTTTTCTTCGGGGGTTTTTTCAAAAGACCAGGGTTCCGGGTAAACGGTAACTGTAAATGTCTCTTTGCTGTCATCTACCCTGAATATATAGCGCATTCCGCCATGGGATCCGGAAAAGGGCTCCCTTTTAAGTCCTCCTACGGGGATTAGCTTTTTATCGATCATAAGCGTCACATACCTTTCTTAATGCTATAGGTAACGGGGATCCGTTCTGCAGAAGATTATAGCATATTTCAGGAGGACACGGCAATATAATTAATTCAGGCTCAGGAGGGCAGATATGAATGATATGATGAGCAGTACCGACAATTTAGTCTATATAATCGATGAAACATATCACATAGTTCATTTTAATGATGTGCTGCAGGACGTGTACCCGGAAATGCATTCCGGGGATACTTGTTACGAGGTGCTCTGCGGGAATAGCTCTCCGTGCCGGAAATGCCCGCTTGCAGAGTGGAATGCTTCCACGGTGGAGATGTATAATGAAAAATTAAAGTGCTGGGTGGAACTGAATACCGGGAAGATCGATTGGCCCGGGAAAGGAGCATGCAGCATTATTATTTCCAGAAATATTCCGGAACATCAAGTGCCGGCGGCAAACGCAGGAGGAGCTGGCGCAGAAGGTATTCATTCTCTCACCGGACTCTATAAAAAAGGAGAATTCTTTCAGGCAATGGAGGCCTTTCTGCGGGACGCGGGGGAGGAAAGGTATTGCCTTGCGGCCGTGGATATTGAACATTTTAAGCTGTTTAATGAGTGGTATGGGAAAAAGGCGGGGGATGAATTTCTGGTAAATTTCGCAAAGTGTCTGAGAGAGATCAGAAATGAATACGGCGGGCTGGCCGGTTATTTTGGGGAGGATGATTTTTGTCTTCTGATTCCCTGTGTTGAGGCAAATCTGGACTGCATGCAGAACCGCATTCTGAGATTTGTCAGACAGTACAGAGGGAATGCCGGGTTTCTGCCGGCCTTTGGCGTGTATGAGATCACGGACAAATCCGTGCCCGCCAGCATGATATATGACAGGGCTGCGATTGCGATGTCTATGGTAAAGGGAAATTATGCAAACCGAATGTGCCGGTATGATGCAGTTATGATGCAGAGAATGGAAGAGAAACATTTGATGCTTTCGGAGGTGCAGAGAGGACTGGAGAACGGAGAATTCACATTCTATCTGCAGCCAAAATGCAATATGGGTACAGGCCGCATTGTGGGAGTGGAGTCCCTGGTAAGATGGCAGCATCCGGAACGGGGGCTGGTCACGCCGGGGGCGTTTATACCGCTTTTGGAACAAAGCGGATTTATTGCCAAATTGGATCTGTATATCTGGAAAGAGGTCTGCAGATATCTTAGAAAATGGCTGAATGAGGGGAAGACGCTTCTTCCGATTTCAATAAATGTATCCAGGGTGGATATTTACACGCTGGACGTGGTGGAGTGCCTAAAAAATATGGCAGAGGAGTACTGCCTTCCGGCAAATCTTCTGGAGATCGAGATTACCGAGAGTGCTTATGCGGAGGAATACCAGAAGATTACAGGTGTGGCAGAGCAGCTGCGCAGCGCAGGATTTACGGTTCTGATGGATGACTTCGGAAGCGGCTATTCTTCACTGAATATGCTGAAAGATATTAATGTCGATATCCTGAAAATTGATATGAAGTTTTTGGATATGGATGAAAAGAGTGCGGATAAGGGGCTGGGAATACTCGAGGCCATTATCAGGATGGCAACGCTCATGGGACTGCGTATTATAGCAGAGGGTGTGGAAACCGGAGAACAGGTTAAGGTGCTCCTGGAAATGGGGTGCCTGTACGGACAGGGATATTATTTTTTTCAGCCGCTTACCATTGAGAGTTATGAAAGATTGCTGGAGACTCCGGAAAACTTTGATTTCAGAGGGATTAAGGCCAGGGATGTAAAAAGCCTCCGTATTAAGGAGCTTCTGAATGCGGACATATTCAGTGAGACAATGATCCATAATATACTGGGCGGGATCGGGATTTATAAAGTGTCCGGCGGCCATGTAGAATTGCTGCAGGTAAATGAACATTATTATAAGGTTACTGGAAGCAGTCCGATTGATCTGGAAGCGCAGCGTCTGCAGTTCCAGAGCGGAATATATGAGGCGGACCGGAAAGAACTTCTGGACATCTTTCAACGGGCGGATAAAAACAGGCTGAACGGCGGCAGCGGACAGATCCGTCATATCCTGGCCGATGGTTCTGTCATCTGGATACAGCTGCATGCCTTTTTTCTGAAGGCACAGGAGGACGGCAGAATCTATTATGGAGCCGTTTCAGACGTTACGGAACAGAGACGGCGGGAGCAGATCATAACGGAAAATATGAAAACACTGGAGATATTCCGCAGTCAGGCGCTGTATGATTTTAAAGTCTGCCTCACAAGGAAAAGCGTGTGCGGCGAAAGTCTTGACAGCTGGGTGGGCGAGACTGGATGCAGCCAGATTATGCTGTTAGAAGGTGCATCGGATTACATGTGCAGCGAACTGATTCTGCCTCGTTATCGGGATCTGTTCCGGACATTTACGGATACAGAAAGAATGTATCAGGCGTATCAAAACGGCAAGGTTATGGAAAGCCTGGATTATCAGCGGATGTACAAGGGGACATCGAGCTGGATGCGGATGCTCATGCACTATACCCGGTCTGAGGAAAACGGTGAGGTCTATGCCTATATTTTTGTGACAGATATTGACGCGCAGAAGAAGCAGGAGCTTCAGCTGGCCAGGATGGCCGAGACGGATGCTATGACAGGCCTGTATAACCGCTGTACTGCCAAGAAGAAGATAGAGGATTATATGAAAGAATATCCGGATGAGGAGTCGGCAGTGATTATGTTTGATATGGATAATTTTAAGACGGCAAATGATGTATTTGGGCATGCGTACGGGGATTCCATGATCCGTAAAAATGCGGAGAAGCTGAACAGCTATTTCAGGGAGAATGATATTGTATGCCGTATGGGCGGAGATGAATTCCTTGTTCTATGCAGGAATATCAGGGAAGAAGCAGTGAATGAGAAACTGAGGCAGATCCTTTCCGATATGGAGGTTACTTACCATACAGGAAAAAAGGCAATTAAGTTTTCGATATCGGCTGGGTATGCGATGATTCCGCGGCAGGGAAATACATTTGACGAGCTGTACAGGAAAGCGGATACTGCGCTGTTCACGGCAAAAATGAATGGAAAAAGTACATTCGTTCAATACGATTCCGGAATGAAGGAGGTTCGTCCGGAACTGGCAGATCCGGAAAAGGCTCCGGAATAAAAGGAAAGAGTCACAGTAACTGTGACTCAAGGGGGAAAAAGTTTATGAAAAAGTGTTCTTTTCTTTTGAACAATTATAGTATACCTTTTACTTGTGGAAAAATTGTGATGCATTTTTGAATGAATTGTAAACAGTTATAAAATAAATTATGAAGAGCGGCGATATATAGAATGAAACGAGTATGGAAAAGAATCTTTCTGGCTGCAGGTATCATGTGCGCTTTGGATTGTGTGGCAGTTGGTACATTTTTCAGTATGGCGGTGGGGCGCTCCTGTGTCTTTTTCCGAAAAAAGAGAGACAAAAGGAAAAAACTGCGCAAGAGGACAGTACAGGAAGAGGCGGAAGAACTTAAAGAACGCAGTGAGGGAATCCAATGGATCGAGGGGATGCACTGTGAAAGTGTGCACATAAAAAGCGAAGACGGGCTGAGACTAAACGGATATTATCTAGAGGCAGAGCAGGCGGAACGGGTTGTTGTGATGTTCCATGGCTGGCGTGGATCCTGGCGGCATGATTTTGGGGCATGCCTGAAATGGCTTTACAAAGAAAACAGCAGCCTTCTGCTCGTAGAGCAGAGGGCGCAGGGGGAAAGTGAAGGAAAATATATGGGATTCGGGCTGTTGGAACGCAGGGACTGCCGGATATGGTTAAATTGGCTGGCAGAAAGGAATACCAACCGCCTTCCGGTCTATCTTTACGGCGTATCCATGGGTGCGGCAACCGTGCTGATGGCGGCAGGGGAGAAGCTGCCGGCAGAGATAAAAGGGGTAATTGCCGACTGCGGATTTACCTCCCCTTATGAGATGGTATACCGTTTTGGACGAACGAACTTTAAACTGCGGGAACATCCGGTTATGGATCAGCTGAACTGGCTGTGCAGGAAGCGCGCCGGTTATGATCTGAAGGAATATAGTACGCTTGAGGCGATGAAACACTGCAGCGTGCCGGTTCTTTTTATCCACGGCAGGGCGGACACATTTGTGCCCTGTGAGATGACGCTTCGCAATTACGAGGCCTGTACGGCAGATAAGAAGCTGTTGCTGGTGGACGGGGCAAAGCACTGCATGAGCTTTATAAAAGACCGGGAAGGTTATACGCAAGCGGTCAGGAAAATGTTTTCCAGGGAAGAAAAATGCGGTGCCTGACTGCATCAGCGGGCGGTCAAATGGCAATACTCCGTTAAGTAGGCAGGGACAAAACGGACATGGTGTACTTCTCTTTTATTTTTATTGGTGCTATGCTTAGTGGCAGCAGTGCTGTTGAATTTTATCACTAAGATGGCAAAAGAGTACCAAACAGCCATCCTTAACTACATCATTATTAAGCTGGGAGGCAGACAGATGCTCGAAGAGAATGTTTTAGTATCGTTTTTAAAAAAGTTTGATGAACATCCATTTCTTGTGAAGATGGACAACAAAGAATACTTAATCGGAGAAGGGGAACCCACTTTCACGGTAATAATCCATAAGATGATTCCATTGACGGAACTGATGACAAGCACATCGCTTGCTCTTGGAGAGGCATACATGAACGGGGATCTGGAGGTTGAAGGCGACCTGTATGAGGCGTTGAATCATTTTCTGGGGCAGATGGGCAAATTCTCAACGGACAAAAAAGCACTTAAAAAGCTAATTTTCTCGTCCTCTGCAAAGAAAAACCAGGAGAAGGAAGTGCGCAGCCATTATGATATCGGCAACGACTTTTACAAGCTTTGGCTGGATGAGACATTAAGCTATTCCTGCGGGTATTTTGTGCATGAAGACGATACGCTTTACCAGGCGCAAGTCAACAAGGTGGATCACATTTTAGAAAAACTTTACCTTAAGGAAGGGATGACTCTGCTGGACATTGGCTGCGGCTGGGGATTTCTGCTCATTGAGGCCGCGAAAAAGTATAAGGTACATGGGACAGGGATTACACTCAGTGAAGAACAATATAAAGAATTTAACCTCCGTATCCAGGCGGAGGGGCTGGAGGACCTGCTTACGGTGGAACTGATGGATTACCGTGATCTGCCCAAAACAGGCTGGAAGTTTGAACGCGTAGTGAGTGTTGGGATGGTCGAGCACGTCGGGCGTGACAATTACCAGGAATTTATAGACTGTGTAAACAAGGTGATGGAGCCGGGCGGCCTGTTCCTGCTGCATTTTATCAGTGCATTGAAGGAGCATCCGGGCGATCCATGGATTAAAAAGTATATCTTCCCGGGCGGTATGGTTCCAAGTCTGAGGGAGGTGCTTGCAGATGTGGCGGAGGATAACTTCCATACGCTTGATGTGGAGAATCTGCGGCCTCATTATAACCGTACACTATTGTGCTGGGAGCGCAACTTCAGGGAACATATTAACGAGGTGCGGCAGATGTTTGATGAAAAATTTGTCAGAATGTGGGATCTCTATCTGTCCTCCTGTGCGGCGACCTTCAATAATGGGATCATTGACCTGCATCAGATCCTTATGACCAAGGGAATTAACAATCAATTACCTGCTGTGAGGTGGTATTAAAGGATCAAGCCGGGCCGGCAGGCTGTATGCAATGGCCGCTGAACGTTCTCCTTTTGGAAGATCCAAAATGGCGGACGTTCTTTTTGTGCAAAAAAATATACAGGTATGGATATCTTCAACGAAACAATGGATGATAGCGTTTGAAGCCGGAGCGTTTATATGATAAGATAAATTATAATACACTAAAAAATGGGGGGAGCTATGACAGCGCAGATAAAAAATGCATTGGCTATGACGGCTTTTGGAACCATCTCCATTTTTGTACGGGGGATTGCCCTTAGTTCCATGGAGATAGCCTTCTGGCGCGGGAGTATAGCGCTGGTGGTATTGTGGTTCATTAAAAAGGCCTTTTATAGAGAAAATAATATACATATCAGCAGGAAACAAAAAGTTCTTCTGTTTTTATCAGGGATGGCGGTTGGCTTAAATTGGGCACTGCTGTTTATGGCTTATGAACATACAACTATTGCGGTGGCTACGCTGGCCTATTATTTTGCCCCAGTGATTGTGATGATAGTGTCGCCCCTTTTGTTTAAAGAGCGGATGACGCTGTTTCAGCTTTTGTGTTTCGCAATGGCAACTGCAGGGCTTGTGCTTGTGGTCAGCGCCGGTAACAGCATGGCAGTCGGCAGCCGGGCGGGCATTGGTTTTGGCCTGGGAGCCGCCGTGTTCTATGCTGCTGTAGTGCTGATGAATAAATGGATCCGTGAAGGGAGCGGGCTGGAGCGTACGATCATCCAATTTTTGGGGGCAGTGTCCTTGTTGTTTGTGATTCTGATGGTACAGGGCGGGTTCCGGATCCAGGCTGCTTCCCCCGGAAGTATTGGAAATCTACTGGTAGTAGGCGTGATTTATACAGGGCTGTGCTATTGGCTGTATTTTTCATCGATAAAAGATTTAGCGGGGCAGCAGACGGCCATCCTCAGCTATCTTGATCCCTTTGTGGCAATTCTTGTCTCAACTTTGTTTTTCCGGGAACCTATACGGGTGCTTCAGGGAATTGGCGCCGTGTTAATTCTGGGATTCACCTGTCTTTACCAGATTGACAGAGGCCGGCGTGACGCCGCGGACAAGGAGTAAGCAATGGCTGTAGAAGCAGTCAACAAAAAGGGATACCCTCTGGGTATACTTAGGAAAATACAGCGTCAACTATTTACATGATACGTGAAAGCAGGTGTGATATGGGAATTCAGGAATATTTAAACGATTTATTAGGAAACCAGCTGAGGGAAATGAAATATCGATATAGAGAACAGATTGTGGCCGATATAAAGAACAGAATGTGTTCCCTGTTATCCAAATGGGACGATGAGGAATACAGGCGGACAATCTTGTTTGTAACGGATGAAGAGGCATTGTTTTATGAACCTTATGCAGCTGCCGAGGTAAAAGAATTTGTCGTTGCAGCGTTAAGAAATAGTATGCTTGAGGTAGCAGCAAGTGTCAATTGTACCCAATTTAAAATGCAGGATCCCCTGTCAAATGAAAAAATAAGACAGTTGACATCGGATGCGATTGTATATTTCAGGCAGTGCAGTTTCGCATCTTTACGGGAAGAAGCACAGAGTATGGAATTCAAAGATGTTTACGGACAAGCCATAAAGAAATATCCACTGGCATGGGATGTTTTGAAAAAGACGGCATTAATGACAGGAGAAATATTAGAATTTGCAGGGGCTGATCAAACAGTTTCCGAATATGAAGACCAGAAACTGGATTGCAGAAAATATGATAAAGTGATTTGTGATGGATATAGCCTGGAGTTTGATGAATATTTGGAGGAAGCGCTCGGAAATCTGATTTCAGGACATACGGAAGTGTTTTTTGTAGATTCGTTTAAAATATTAACGAGAAACTTTGAAAAGGTTTTGCATGTCCTTCAGATCATCCTTGAGAATGGGCGGACTTTCGTGACCTGTAATTATTATATTAGCAACGGATATATCGAAAAAAGAAAGGAAATATTGAGAGCAGCACATAGTGAAAAAGATGTACTGAAAAACCTGCGGAACATGAGGGGGACTCAGGCAGAGCTGAGAACTATCCTAAAAGGACTGGCAGATGCTGAGCTCTAAATGTATATTTCATATGATCATGATGACAGAGCTTTATTAGTACTAAGAATACTACAGAGAAATATCCCGCGGAGAACTCTGCGCTGAAAAGCATCGAGTTCCACGGGATATTTTTCTTTGATAAAGGACTTAAAATCAGTATTAACCGAAAACCCCGACTTTTCCGTCTAATGCTTATTGAGCGAAAGATACTCGTTCACATTGTCTATCAGCGGCTGCAGGCTGCTCTTTTTTTTCATCAGAACGGATAGATACAGCGTATCCAGCAGACACAGCGCAGGTACACGCTTGGCCAGTACTTCGTCCATCACATCGTAAGAAAAAGAAGCGGTCAATAAAAGAATATCCGAGTGCTTTGCCAGCGGCGCACCGGGGAAATTGGTGATGGTGATGACTTTAATGCCGTGTTCCCTTGCCACCTTAGCCAGGCTGCAGATATTGCGGGTCTTACCGGAATGTGAGATGCAGATGAGGGCATCTTCGGGCGTCATCTGTGATAAAGCGATCAGCTGCGAGTCGAAGTCTGAGGACGCCGTAGTCTGATAACCGATGCGCATGAACTTTTGGGCGGCCGAGGCGGCTATAAAATGTGCGTCTCCCGAGGCGGCAAAAATAAACCGCCTGGAGCCGGAGAGCAGATCGATTGCCTGAGACAGGGCGCCGTAGTCAATGGACTGCAGGGAATCCTGCAAATACAAGATGCAGGAATTGAATACGCTGGAGGTGATCGACTGAAGGCTGTCCGATTCTGATATACCAATATAATTAAATATATCTTCATATTCTTTCGGCAGGATATTTGCGCGCAATTCCGGATAGCCGCCGTATCCCAGCCTGCGTGCCAGACGTACGAGGGTCGCTTCGCTGCAGCCGCTTCTCTCGGCTACTTCACTGATCGTCAAAGTAGCAACGTCGGAAGGATTGCTCAGACAGAAATCAGCAGCTTTTCTCTCGGCTGATTTCAAATTATCATAAATAAAATGAAATTTAATTAGACATGCATGTGATATTTCTTTACTTTCTTTATTGATTGGCCTGTTTTTGGTGATCAAATCTCTTTGCCTCCGCAGTCATTTTTATTTTTGAATCTTATTTATAGGGTTATGTGTATTCTACCATATAAAACGGGAATTGACAATGCAGTATTGAGAGAAAACCGTGGAAAATAAAACGCCGGTGAATGAAGTCCGGCATAATATACAGAATGGAACGCGCTGTTTTGTGAAATATGTAGAAAATGCTTTCATTTTCACTTTTTGTAATTAAAAATGAAAATATTTGTTGAAAAGTAAAAAAACCTGTGATATGATTTAGTCAACAGAAAAAGCCTAGACAGCGAAAAGAAATCAAAAATAATTCAAAGGTATAAGAAAGGAAAAGGAGGATGTTATGAAAGTAAAGAAAGAGGATATTGTAGAACTTAATCATGTTTTGGAATCCGGAAAAGAAAATTTTCCCTTTGAGTCTTCATTTCGTGATGTGGTAGAACTGGATCCGAACGGGAATGCCCGTGCCCATGCAGAGGATGTCTGGTACATAGAGAGTGAGGTGAAGATGCATTCCCATGTAGGGACACACATAGAGGTTCCCTTCCACCACAAATTTGACGGCCCCGACTGTGCACAATACCCTGTGGAACGCCTGGTCGGTGAAGCGTTTATCATGGATTGTACGGGAAAGAAGGCCGGGGAATTTATTACTCTGGAAGAGATCCAAAAATATGAAGACAGGCTTCAAAAGGGAGACATGATACTTTTTTACACGGGGTTTGATAAAAAGTTCCATGACCCGGACTGGGAACCCTTTCCACATGTAGAGAAGGAAGCGGTTCTCTGGCTGATTGAAAAGTTTGACCCGCCGGTGATCGGGACGGATGCATCCGGAATTGAAGTGCCTGACGATGACCGCCAGCCGAACCATACCAATTGTTTTGAGAATAATACGGCAATTATAGAATCACTTACGAATCTGGAAGCGGTCAAAGAGGAACGTGTCACGTTATTTGTTCTGCCGCTGCGGATGAAACGGGTCGATTCTTGTGCCGTCAGAGTCATCGCAATCAGAGGCATCTAAAACACAGCAGAGATCTTATAAGGATGGAGGAGAAAAGGTATGAAGAAAAGAATATTAGCATTCGTATTATCAGGTTTCATGGTTTTATCAATGGCGGCGTGCGGCAATCAGGAATCCGGGGAACCAAAAGAAGCGGAGCAGTCTACAGAAGAGGAGCAATCAGCAAAAAAAGCGGATGCAGGTGAAAAAAAGGACGGCTACACAATTGGCTGTGTCATCATTAATGATGCAAATACACACTGTATAGCTTTCGCGGACAAATTTAAGGAGATTGTGGAGGCGAAAGGGGATACAGCTATTGTATTGGCGGCAAATGATGATTCCGAAACGCTGCTTCAATGTATTGATGATCTCATGGCAGCAGGTGTTGACGGGATTGTCATGGAGTCACCCAACGCAACGGCGCCGGTAGAGGCATTGAGAGAGGCGGCTGAAAAGGGCGTTGTGATATCCGCGGCGGACGTATTGCTTGATATTGAGGAGAACGAGGGCGTTCTTGTGTCGCAGACTGTGTCTGATAATTACGGGGCGGGCGTACTCTGTGCAGAGGACTTTATCAAGAGGCTGGACGGCAAAGAGGGAACAGTCTGCCACATGATCTATGAGGAAAATGAAGCTGTTACGACTCGTGTGCAGGGATTCCTTGATACGATTGCGGAGCATGATAATATTACGGTGCTGGAAGGAACGCAGCCCACACCTGTCACACAGGAAGCCGAGATGGCGGTTGCGGAGTCCTGGGCCGCGAAATATGATGAGATTTCCTGCGTATTTGGCGGCGGCGGACCGATCTCGATCGCATTTATGCGCGGGCTTGAATCCGCAGGAGTCGACTGCGGTCCGGACGGGGGCTGCCTGATCTATGGTGTGGACGGTTCGCAGGATGAGTACGCATGTATTGTTGACGGCGACTACACCGGAACGGCGCGTCAGCAGCCGGATGAACTGGCCAGAATTGCCACGGAGGATGTTTATACGGTTTTAGGCGGCGGCGAGATTGACCATGACTGGCTGACCTACGTAGATGTGATTTATGTAGATGCTTCTAACGTGGATGAATACTACGAAAAATAGGCAGTAGACGAAGAGCGCACAGGTATGCATGTACTTCGTGCGCTTTTCCTTTGCTATCGGAAAGAAGGTGAAGGAAGGGACTTATGGAAGAACTCATTTTAAGAATGAAGGATATTACCAAATCCTTTCCCGGGGTAAAAGCGCTGAAAGGAGTCAGCATGGAACTCCGAAAGGGCGAAATCCACGCGCTGCTGGGAGAGAATGGAGCGGGCAAGTCTACTTTGATTAAGTGCTTGGGGGGAATTTACCCCATAGACAGCGGAAGTATTGAACTTGACGGAAGGAAAGTAGATATCAGGACGCCGGGGGAATCGATGAAGCTGGGAATCAGTGTGATCCATCAGGAATTGGTACTGGCAGAACAGCTTACGGTGGCCGACAACGTGTTCATGGGTATGGAACCTGCAAACAGAGCGGGATTTATCGATAAGAAAAAAATATACGGCCAGTGTGAAGAGATTTTACGCTCACTGAATGCAAGCTTTCATGCGTATAACCGGGTATTTACACTGAGTACGGCCCAAAAACAGATGCTGGAGATTGCCAAGGCGGTCCACAAGCAGGCACGCATTTTGGTCATGGACGAACCAACTGCCTCTGTGTCACAAAAAGAGGTTGATAAAATCTTCGATCTGATCAGAGAACTCAAAGGGCGGGGGATTACGATCGTCTATATTTCCCACCGCATGGATGAAATCTTTCAGATTGCCGACCGGATTACAGTACTCAGGGACGGCAGCAATGTGGCAACGGCAGAAGCAAAGGACATTACACAGGATGAGCTTGTACAGATGATGGTAGGGTACAGCCTGGAGCAGTATTTTGCCAGAAGCCGCCGAGACATCGGGGATGTGGTCATGAAAGGGGAAGGGATCACCCGGAGAGACGGCAAAGTAAAGGATGTCAGCTTTGAGCTGCGAAAAGGCGAGATTATCGGATTTGCGGGGCTTGTAGGTTCGGGGCGGACGGAACTGGCGAGGATGCTTGCTGGGATTGATCCAATCGGCAGGGGAACGCTGGAACTGTCCGGACGGCGGGTGTCGTTTAAAAATACCAGGCAGGCACTGGATGCAGGAATCTGCCTGGTGCCTGAAGACAGAAAGCATGAAGGGCTGATTCTTCGCAATCATGTGCGGTTTAACCTGAGTATCGGAATTCTGCCGCAGTTTATCCGGTGGGGATATCTGGGAGTAAACCGGAAGAAGGAGGAAGAGATTGCGCAGAAATATATAGAGAAACTGGCAATCAAAGTTTCGGGACAACAGCAGCTTGCCATTAACCTTTCAGGCGGAAACCAACAGAAAATCGTGCTCGGGAAATGGCTGGCCGCATCGAAGGATATCCTTATTTTGGACGAACCCACGAGAGGGATTGACGTGGGGGCAAAGGCAGAGATTTATGCGCTGATGGATGAGCTTACAAGCCAGGGCAAAAGCATCATAATGGTCTCATCCGAACTGCCCGAGGTGCTCAATATGAGTGATCAGATCTATGTCATGCGGGAAGGGTGTGTCTGTAAGGTGTACCGGGACCGGAACAGTTTTGACCAGAAGGAGATCTTAAGCTATATGCTGGGTCTGCAGTAAATGGAGGGAATGTCATGAAAGAAATTGAAAAATCACCCGGCAGCAGGAAGGTGAACGTGGTGGATGTCTTGAAGGTGAATGGCGGAGTACTGGCCGCCTTTGTATTGATTTTTGTGATAAGCTCAGTTGTAAATCCCCGATTCTGCACCGTCGGCAATATGATGACTATTCTGCGGACAAATGCCTGTACTGCACTGTGTGCCTTTGGGATGACCTATGTCATCCTTACAGGGAATATTGATTTATCCGTAGGTTCATTTATGACTTTATGTGGGTGTCTCACCAGCATTCTGATCGCCCAGAAGGGAATACATACATTCGCCGCAATTGGGCTGGCCCTGGTGGTGTCACTGCTATTTGGAGCGCTGAACGGGGCTCTGATTACGAAGATGAGAATACCGGCTTTTATCGCGACGCTGGCTACGATGAATGTGCTGCGGGGGGCATGTTATGTGATGACAAACGGGAAGCCGGTCGTTTTTTCTAAGGGATTGTTTACAAGTATTGGAGGAGGCTACATAGGGATCTTTCCCCTGCCGGCTGTTTACATGGTGATTGCATTCGCGGTACTCTGGGTCGTGCTCAATCAGACCAAGTTCGGGAGGCGCATTTATGCGGTCGGGGGAAATCTGGTTGCGGCACGGTATTCGGGTGTCAATACGGACCCACAATCATTGTTGTATACATGATTTCAGGATTTATGTCAGCGTGCTCCGGAATTCTTTTAATCTCAAGGCTTGGTTCCGGACAGCCGACAATTGGGGAGGGCGCCGAACTGGATGCAATTGCGTCCTGCGTAGTCGGCGGTGTCTCCATGACCGGCGGAAGCGGCACTCTGTTTGGCACATTGGTCGGGTGCCTGATGATGGGTGTTATAAGCAATATTTTGAATCTGGTAGGTGTGAATTCTTATATACAGCTGATTGTAAAAGGCGTCATTATCGTTTTATCCGTATATATAGACATCTTACGGATGAGCCTTGCTACTAGTACATCAAAGAAAATTTAGCAGGAGGCGGTTATATGAATGAACAGGAGATTCTTAAGGAAATAGACAGGAGCATCGGCATGGAGGCGGATGCACTGCGGAAATTATGTGAGCTTCCTGACCGTGAGGGAATCTTACTGACGGTACAGGCGATCAGGGAGTGCAAAGGTAAGATTATTCTGTCAGGCTGCGGAACATCGGCCATGGCGGCAAAGAAAATTGTCCACTCCTTAAACTGTGTGGAACGGCCGGCTTTGTTTTTGACGCCCTCGGATGCGGTGCATGGAGGACTTGGGGCTGTGCAGAAAGAAGATCTGGTAATCCTGATCAGCAAAGGGGGAAATACGCAGGAACTGGTCCGGCTGATACCAGCCTGTAAGAAAAAAGGAGCATCCCTCATCAGTGTCTCGGAAAATCCGGAATCGATATTAGCGCGGGAAGCAGATATCTATATGCAGATCAAAGTTGAACGGGAACCATGCCGTTTCAATATGCTGGCAACAGCAAGCACACTGGCGGTAATCTCCATGTTTGACGCGATCTGTATCACAATAATGCAGCTGACAGGTTACACAAAAGAACAGTTTGCGGTCATCCATCCCGGCGGTGCCGTGGGGGAAAGGCTGCTGGGAAAGGCAGAGGATGTGATATGAAAGGAAATATGAAAGCGGCAGTATTTAAGGATGTGGAGCGGATCGACATGGAGGTAATGCCGATTCCCAGCTGTCCGCCGGATGGGATTCTGATTCGGATCTGCGCCTGCGGAATATGCGGGAGCGATGTGCGGAATTACCACAATGGGCTGAAAGACGGTATCCAAAATCAAATCATGGGGCATGAGATCGCAGGCGAGATCGTGGAAGCCGGGGAAAAGGCCATTTTATTCCGCCCCGGAGAGCGTGTGGCGTTGGCCCCGGATGTGAGCTGCGGACACTGCTGGTATTGCAAAAGAGGGCTGGTGAATCTCTGTGAACACCATAAGATGCTTGGAACCCACTATCCAGGGGGATATGCTCAATACATAGCCCTTCCGGGAGAAGTGCTCCAAAGGGGATTTGTAGAACGGATACCACAAAATATGAGCTATGAACATGCAGCTTTTGCAGAGACCTGCTCTGCGGTTCTCGCATGCCAGGAGCGGAACCAGGTGTCGATGGGGGAAACGGTGGTCATTATAGGGGATGGCCCAGTGGGCTGTCTGCACTGTGAAGTGGCACGCTCCAGAGGCGCGTCCAGGATTATCATGGTAGGAAGAGATAAACTGGAGATGGCGGCGGCCTTTGGGCCGGACTTTCTTTTGGATGGAGCAAGGCCAGTGAAAGAACTGGTTCATGAAGTGCGTGCATGCACAGACGGAATCGGAGCGGATATTGTAATCTGCGCAGTGCCTACGGCTGCGGTACAGCAGGAAGCGCTTGAAATGGTGCGTAAGCGGGGCAGGATTGTCATCTATGGAGGCGTATCGAAAACCGGGGAGATGAGCAGCCTGAATTCCAACTTAATTCATTACGGGGAAATCACAGTAACCGGGGCTTTTTCCTATCCGGCTACAGGTCTGGCTGACGCGCTGTCCGCGCTGGCAGACGGGCATATCCATGCAGAAAAATATATTAACGCAAGGGTTCCGCTGGATGATGTGGTGAAAGGAATGGAGATGATCAGCCGGGGAAAGGCGCTGAAGGTGATGATAGATCCGTGGCTGGAAACAGAGGCAAGCCAGCCGGACAGACAGACCCGGTAGATATAGAAAGGAGAGGAATATGTACGAAATAGACAGCAAGCTGCTGGAACTGGAAGCAAAAGGGACTCCTATCCGCGTAAGCCTGATTGGCTGCGGCCAGATGGGGAAGGATATTGTGGCACAGATCAGCAAAATGAAGGGGATTGAGTGTGACATTGTGGTAGATGTCGATCCCGCGATTGCGGTGGACGGGTATCAACAGGCTGGGTATCCGGCTGGGGATATTGTGGTGGCAGACAACCTGGAGGCTGCCGAGGAGGCAGTTTCGGCAGGGAAAAAAGTTGCATCTTCTAATTATCGGCTGGCAGTTGCGGCAAGCCGGACGCAGGTGGTGATCGATGCTACAGGGTCTCCTGAAATGGGAGCGAGAGTGACGATGGAATGCATTTTCCACAAAAGGCATATCGTGATGATGAACGTAGAATGTGATGTAACGGTTGGTCCGATCCTGAGAAAACTCTGTGATCAGGCAGGCATTGTGTATTCGCTGACGGCTGGTGATGAACCAGGGTCTATCTGTGAAGTATACCGGTTTGCGAGAGCTCTGGGGTTTCAAGTCGTTGCGGCCGGGAAAGGGAAGAACAACCCACTGGATATTTATGCAAATCCGGGAATGAAAGAGTGGGCGGACAAAGCGGCTGCCCGGCAGATGGCTCCGCGGATGCTTATCGAATTTGTTGATGGCTCGAAGACGATGATTGAAATGTGTGCGGTATCCAATGCAACGGGGCTGGTGCCCGACGTACGGGGCATGCACGGTGCAAAATGTAATGTCAAAGATCTTACGCAGGTTTTCAGCCTGAAAAGCCAGGGCGGGATTCTAGAGAAAGAGGGTGTGGTAGACTTTGCAATAGGAGATATCGCCCCCGGAATTTTTGTTGTCGTTACGACAGATAACCAGAGGATTATTGATGGGCTTGTTCAGAGAGACATGGGGAACGGGCCAAACTATCTGCTGTACCGTCCCTATCATTTATGTTCGATAGAAACACCGATCACAGCGGTGCAGGAGGCGGTATATGGAGAGTCCACGGGTCAGCCTATGGATCACCTGACCAGTGAATGTATTACCATCGCAAAGAAAGATCTGAAGGCGGGAGAAGTTCTGGATGCGATTGGAGAGTACTGCTACCGTGCCAGCATTGAATTGGCAGACGTGGCAAGAATAGGGAACATGCTTCCCGTAGGTCTGGCAAAAGGGGCTCGGATGAAAGTGGATGTGCGTAAGGATGAAGTGATTACCTATGATATGGTTGAACTGAACGAAGATTCGGTACTGCTTCAGCTTCGGCGGATGCAGGATCAGCTTCTTTGCGCCGCCGCCATGCAGGCTCAATAGAAATCATATACGGATATATTAGGAGGAAATGTTGTGGGCGAAGCATATCTAATAGGACTGGATGTTGGAACAACAGGATGCAAGGCTGTGGTCTTTGACCAGGACGGCCGGCAATTCGGGCGCGGTTACAGAGAATATGCTGTGATTTCGAAAGAACCGCTCCAGGCCGAGCAGGATCCGGAACAGGTATTTTCCCTTCTGACGGAATGTATGCAGGAGGCGGTAGAGCGTGCAGGAATCAGCCGCGCAGAGGCAATGAGCCTGAGTGTGCAGGGGGATGCGGTTATTCCTGTGGACAGGTTCTTTCAAGTCCTGCATCCTGCTGTTTTAGGGATGGACTACAGGCCGCGGAAACAATGTGAATGGTATCGGGAAAATTACGATGCCTGGCAGCTGTATCAGGAAACGGGGCAGCCGCTTCATCCGATCAATATGATGGCAAAAATCATGTGGTTTCTGGATGAAAGGCCGGAAGTCGCGGAAAAGACATGGCGGTTTATTACTTATGAAGAGTTTATCTTTCAGAGACTGGGCGGGGAGCCTGTGCTGGATCATACGATGGCCAGCCGCTCGATGGGATATAGCTTAGCGGAAGAAAAATGGTCCCAACGGCTGTTGCGGAATATGGGGATTTCGGAAGAGTTGCTATCTCCGGTCTGTAAATCGGGAGACAGCATTGGAAGACTATCCAGTGACCTGTCCGGACAGATTGGCCTGAAGAACTCCCCACTGCTGGTTGCGGGCGGGCACGATCAGCCGGTTTGCGCCGTCGGGGCCGGGGTGACCGAAGACTGGATGGGGTTAGACACTACCGGAACAGCAGAAGTCTTTTCAGTTACCTATCCCGAAAAGATTTTGACTCCAAATATGCATGATAGTTTTTACTCCTGCTATGATCATGTAGTTCCGGGACAGTATTTTACCTTCGCGCATATGCAGGTTGGCGGTATTTTACAGCAGTGGTACCGGGATCAGTTCGGATACCGGGAGTGGGAGGAAGCGAAACAGCTGAATCTTGACTACTACGACTATGCGCAGAGCAAATGTCCCGCAGGCCCGTCCCCGGTTCTGGTCCTGCCGCATTTTAACGGCAGCGGCACACCTTTATGCGATATGGAAAGTAAAGGGGCAATTGTGGGCTTAACGCTTTCAACTACCAGGCATGACATTCTAAAGGGAATTCTGGACAGCCTATGCTACGAATTAAGGTTTAACATGGATACAATGGAAAAAGCCGGGATCCGGATCAGGAAGCTGAGGGCAGCAGGCGGGGGCGCACGTTCACCTTTGTGGCTCCAGACAAAGTCGGATGTAACGGGGCAGGTGATTGAGACATTGGAATGCAAAGAAGCCGGATGCCTGGGAAGTGCGGTACTGGCGGCGGCTGGAGCTGGGATTTATGATACAGTCAGACAGGCTGCGGAGAAGATGGTAAGAACTGATAAAAGTTATTCTCCTTGTCTGGAACAGGCGAAAAAATATGAGGAACAATATCGGCGGTATCAAATGCTTTATGAGGGGGTAAGTAGGCTATATCATGCGGGAGTATGAAGGGGGGCGCTTACCGTGAGCCGGGACGGTAAGCTAGGTTCATCCAGCCAGCAGGTAAGAGCATTTACCCGGTTGGGGCATAGGGCGGGGCAGCAGATGTTGGCTGGCTGTGCGTAATTGTGTATCTTCTTCTAAAGTTCTTGTCAAGAAATTTATGGAAGAAGTGACGGCGGATGCCATTTTATAAATAAAAACAGACAGGGCACATGTGCTTCATAGGAATATGTGCCCTGTCTGTTTTTATCTATCCAGCCGGTTTCCATTAATGGATGTGCTGTTTAATCGCATCAAAACTTTCTTTACTTATCACATGCTCAATCTTACATGCATCGTCGGCCGCTGTATTCTGGTCCACTCCCAGGCGCATAAGCCATGCGGTCAGAAGTTCGTGTCTTTCATAGATCATTTCGGCAATTTCCCTACCAGTTTCCGTCAGGGTAATAAATCCTTCCTTTGACACCGTGATGTGCTCATTTTCCCGAAGATGCTTCATTGCAACGCTGACACTGGATTTCTTAAATCCCAGTTTTTCAGCTATATCTATAGAACGCACCGCTGGTTGTGCTTTGCTCAGGATCAGGATGGTTTCCAGATAGTTTTCAGCGGATTCATTTGTTTTCATAGGCATTTAATTTACCTCCGTATTTTTGTAAATAATCTTTGGATATTGGATATATGTTAACATATTTCACTGTACAGGGCAATCAGATTCTGAGGTTATCGTTTTAATTCTTTGGGCCGGGAGATAGTTATGAGCTTTAGGCTCGTTGGCGGATGGCGACGCGAATGACGAAGTGAATCGGGAACCTGGAGGGGCAATGTCTGCTGGTGAAATGTCCTGACACTTCGCTTCGCGTCTCCTCATCCGCGCCGAGATAAAAAATTGCCACAAATATTGAACTTAATGATAATTTTTATCAATAAACTGCTTGACAAATACTGGAAGTTAGATTATACTAACCTTGTAAATGAAAAGGATTATCATTAATTTAAGAGAAAGAAGATGAATTGTGATGCCATTGACAATGATGAGAGAAGGCGAACCAAACGTGATCCGAAAAGTCGGAGGTAAGGAAGAGACCAGAAGATTTCTGGAGAATCTTGGTTTTGTTGCCGGAGGGACTGTTACAGTTGTTTCGGTAATCGGAGGAAATATGATTGTAAATGTGAAAGAATCCAGGGTTGCCATTGGCAGGGATATGGCGAACAAAATCATGGTCGGCTAAAGGGAAGGAGAAATAACGCAATGAAAACATTAAAGGAAATTCCGTGTGGGGAGACAGCCAGAGTGAAAAAACTGACTGGTGAAGGCCCGGTGAAGAGACGTATCATGGATATGGGGATAACAAAAGGTGTAGATGTTTTTGTGAGAAAGGTAGCGCCTCTGGGCGACCCCGTGGAGATTACCGTCAGAGGATATGAGTTGTCTGTGCGCAAGGCAGATGCGGAAATGATTTTGGTGGAATAGATTACAGCGGACATTTCTGCATCATTTTTTTATCTGTGAGTTAGTGAAGACTAATTGAATGCAGGCTTGAAGGATAAAAAATACCCAAGGGGTACCCTGTAATTCATGCCCTGCGGGAGGAATCGCAGTAAACTGCGATATAAGGTATACGATGTGTTAATTAGCTTGAATTGTTGTCAGGAGGAAAGGGTAAAATGGCTATTAAAATTGCTTTGGCAGGAAATCCAAACTGCGGAAAAACGACATTGTTCAACGCTCTGACCGGTTCCAATCAGTTTGTAGGGAACTGGCCGGGGGTTACGGTTGAGAAAAAAGAAGGAAAACTAAAAGGGAATAAGGATGTTATCATCATGGACCTTCCGGGTATCTACTCCCTCTCACCGTACACACTGGAGGAAGTCGTTGCAAGAAATTATCTTATCAATGAAAAACCGGATGCAATATTGAATATTGTAGACGGTACAAATATCGAGAGAAACCTCTATCTGTCCACACAGCTCATGGAACTGGGAATACCGGTTGTCATGGCGGTAAACATGATGGATGTAGTCGAAAAGAGCGGAGACAAGATACATATTGATAAGCTGAGCAAAAAACTGGGCTGCGAAGTTGTTGAAATCTCAGCGCTGAAGGGGAATGGAGTTACAAAGGCTGCAGAGAGGACTGTGAAGATTGCAAAGAGCAGAAATGCAGCGCTGCCGGTTCACAAATTTACACCGGAGGTAGAAGATATACTGAATCTGGTGGAGAACAAAATAGGCAGCGGCGTTCCGGAGGAGCAGAAGAGGTTTTTCGCGATCAAACTTCTGGAGAAGGATGACAAGATTTCTTCCCAGATGAAGTTTGTACCCGATGTTAAGGAAGAGATCGATGCCATAGAAAAAGAGATGGATGATGATACCGAGAGTATTATTACAAATGAAAGATATGTTTATATTTCTTCTATTATAGATGAGTGCTATACTAAGAGCAGCAGAGGAAAAATGACGGTTTCCGACAAGATCGACAGAATTGTTACAAACCGGTTTTTGGCGCTTCCGATCTTTGCGGTTGTCATGTTTGTTGTCTACTATGTGTCGGTCACAACGGTGGGCACCTGGGCTACGGACTGGGCAAATGATGGATTGTTCGGCGACGGATGGAGCCTGTTCGGGCTGGAAGTCCCCGGCATCCCGGTTCTGATTGAATCCGGACTGAATGCGATCGGCTGTGCGGCATGGCTGCAGGGGCTGATCCTGGATGGTATTGTAGCCGGTGTCGGTGCAGTGCTTGGATTCGTACCGCAGATGCTTGTACTGTTTATCTTCCTTGCTTTCCTGGAGGCATGCGGATATATGGCCAGAGTTGCATTTATCATGGACAGAATCTTCCGCAAATTCGGACTTTCCGGAAAATCATTTATCCCAATGCTTATAGGCAGCGGGTGCGGCGTACCTGGAATTATGGCATCCCGTACGATTGAGAATGACAGAGACCGCAAGATGACGATTATGACTACGACCTTTATTCCATGCGGTGCGAAACTGCCGATCGTGGCACTGATCGCAGGCGCTTTGTTCGGCGGAGCCTGGTGGGTAGCGCCAAGCGCTTACTTCGTAGGAATTGCTGCGGTCATCTGTTCCGGGATTATTTTAAAGAAAACAAAAATGTTTGCAGGCGATCCGGCTCCGTTTGTTATGGAACTTCCGGCATATCATCTGCCAACCGTGGGAAATGTACTCCGCAGCATGTGGGAACGCGGCTGGTCCTTTATTAAAAAAGCAGGAACAATCATCCTGCTCTCCACGATCCTGGTATGGTTTACTTCTTACTTCGGATGGATCGATGGGCAGTTCAGAATGCTGGAGGATATAGAACTGGATCACAGTATCCTGGCGGCAGTTGGCAACGGAATCGCTTGGATATTCACTCCGCTTGGATGGGGGGACTGGAGATCAGCGGTTGCAGCAATCACAGGCCTGGTAGCAAAGGAAAATGTAGTCGGTACATTCGGCATTCTATATGGCTTCGCGGAAGTCGCAGAGGAAGGCAACGAAATATGGGGATCACTTGCAGGAAGCATGACTGCAGTTGCAGCCTATTCCTTCCTCGTATTCAACCTTCTGTGTGCACCATGCTTTGCGGCAATGGGCGCGATTAAGAGAGAAATGAACAACGCAAAATGGTTCTGGTTTGCAGTAGGGTATCAGACACTGCTCGCGTATGTAGTTGCACTTTGTGTATATCAGATCGGAACATTTATCACAGTGGGAACCTTCGGCGTTGGAGTTGTTGTGGCAATTATACTTGTAATTGGATTTGTTTATCTGTTAGTAAGGCCATATAAAGAGAGTAAAACGTTAAAAGTTAATACAAAGAATCTGGCAAGAGCCAAGTAGCAAAGAATTCAGGAACCGGTATGCAGCCGGTTCCTGCAGGAAAGGAGGCAGCTTCTATGGGAACACTTCTGGCGGGAGCTATCGTAGCAGGTGCGGTTGCACTTGTAATACGCGGCATGATACGGGATAAAAAGAATGGCAAATCTATTCAGTGCGGCGGTGACTGTAAACATTGCGGAGGTCATTGTGGAAAGTAAAGAATTGATCATTGAGAAACTAAAAGAGAACGGATGCAGAATTACGAAGCAGCGTCTCGTGTTAATCGATATCATTCTGGAAAATGAATGTCAGAGCTGCAAGGAAATTTATTATAAAGCTGCCCAGATCGACCATAAGATTGGCGTGGCGACGGTATACAGAATGGTGAACGCCCTGGAAGAAATCGGGGCAATTAACCGGAAGCTGGTACTCACTCTCTAAGCTAAGACAGGAGAAAAGATACGGCTGCCTGCATACATGAATAAGACGCTTCTGCCTCTGCGGTATTATTATATAAAGCATAGCGCTTAATGAGAGATACTCCCACTAAGCGCTTTTAAATTGGGATAAAAAGGAAAGGTATGATCAAAAAGAGGTGAATATGAAAAAGATTATCAATGGTATATTTATTGCACTGGGATTTTTGTTTGTCGGACTGGGGGTCGTGGGGATTATTCTTCCGCTTCTTCCGGCCACTCCATTTCTGATACTGGCGGCGGTCTGCTTTGCCAGGGGTTCGGAAAAGTTTCACAGATGGTTTCTGGGAACGGCAATGTACCAGAAATATGTAGAGCCTGCCGTAAACAAAAAAGAGATGGAGAGGGCGGCAAAGAAAAAAGCGCTCGGCACACTGTGCCTGATCTTTACAATCAGCTTTCTGATCGTGCCTGTATGGCAGGCAAAAGCGGTAATTCTTGCGGTCGCTCTGTTCCACATCTATTATTTTACATTTAAAATCAAGACGGCAAAGGGCGAGAACAGGGAGATCGCAGTAAATGAATAATAAGACAGATGTTGAGAAAAAGCGGAGACGGGAGATGGAGACGCTGGATACCATGATCTCCATTTACTGTCGGGGAAATCATCATACAAAAGACGAACTGTGTCCCGCATGCGGAAGGCTGAGGGAATATGCACTGTCTCGGACAGAAAAATGTCCGTTTATGGAGACTAAGACGTTCTGCAGCGCCTGTACGGTGCACTGTTATGCACCAAAGATGCAGGAAAAGATCCATCTGGTTATGCGGTATGCGGGACCCAGAATGCTGCTGGTACACCCGGTACTGGCGGTTCGCCATGTGATGGTTACAATGAAAGAAAAGCGAAAGGGAGCGGCACATAAATGAAAAAGTATGGAGAGGTTTTGTTTTATATTGTAACAGTGATTATGGTTCTTTCCGGATTTTTTATCCATCCCCTGGGAGGCGTGATAGCGGTGAAAATCTTACATAAGATGTCAGGGCTTGTATTCTGTATCTTCCTGATCGGTCATATCACGCGTTATGGGAGAAGAATCAGAAAGGGGAAAAGAGCACATGTTTCATAAACGGTTATTAAAAGAGTTTCGGGATAATCGAAAATATGTCGCCGGCATGGTAGCCACACAGTGGGGCATCCTGCTTGCGAATGTAATTCTTATGCTGGCAGCGGCTGATTTTATAGGTGAAATGAGGGCGGCCAGCCTGGAGACTGCCAGAATTCTGAGGATTCTATTGATTCTGGCAGCAGTGCTTCTGGTCAGGGGGAGCATGAATTCTCTGAACAGCAGGTTTTCGTTTCGGGCTTCCACGGAAGTCAAGCGCCGCCTCCGGGAGAAAGTTTATGCAAAGCTAATGGAACTGGGCGGCAGGTACAGAGATACGGTTGCAACCTCTGAGGCAGTCCAGATCAGTACGGAAGGCGTGGATCAGCTGGAGATCTATTTTGGGAAGTATGTGCCGCAATTCTTTTACAGCCTGCTGGCCCCGCTGACCCTGTTCGTGATTGTGGGGACTATGAACATGAAAGTGGCAGCTGTCCTGCTACTTTGTGTGCCGCTGATTCCACTTTCCATCGTGGCAGTGCAAAAATTTGCAAAAAAAATGCTGAACCGCTACTGGGGGACATACACGGAACTGGGGGATTCTTTTCTGGAAAACCTCCAGGGGCTGACTACCCTGAAGATCTATCAGGCGGATGCCAGATATGCCAGAAAAATGGATGAGGAAGCAGAAAAGTTCAGGAAGATCACCATGCGCGTGCTGATTATGCAGCTGAATTCGATCAGTGTTATGGATCTGGTCGCATACGGGGGCACCGCAGCGGGAATCATTCTGGGCATTCTGGAATTTGGAAAAGGAAGGATCAGCCTGGAGGAGTGTTTCTTCATGATCATGATTTCGGCAGAGTTTTTCCTGCCCCTGCGCCTTCTGGGATCTTTTTTCCACATAGCCATGAACGGAAACGCAGCGGCAGATAAGATTTTCCGGCTTCTGGATGCACCTGTGCCGCAGAAGGGGACAGTCTGTCAGACAGAAGGAAATGAGGTCTGCTTTCAGGATGTATCCTTTGGCTACGATGAGGAAAAGCAGGTGCTAAAGGACGTCAGTTTTAAAGTGCCTCAGAAGGGATTCACAGCGCTGGCAGGCGAATCCGGATGCGGAAAGAGCACCATCGCATCTCTGCTGATGCAGGATCACGTGACATATAAGGGAGATATAACCGTCGGCGGCGTCAGCATCCGAGATCTGGCTGAGGAGACGCTTTACAGCAAGATTACCAGGATCCGGCATGACAGTTATCTGTTCAAGGGCACCGTCATGGAGAACCTGCGGATGGGCAGGGAAGACGCATCGGAGGCAGAGATGCTGGATGTGCTCAGACAGGTCGACCTGTATGAAACTGTGATGGAAAAAGGCGGACTTTCTATGCAGCTGGATGAGAAGGCATCGAATCTGTCCGGCGGCCAGAAACAGCGCCTCGCTCTGGCGCGCGCCATACTGCACGACAGCGATATCTATATTTTTGATGAAGCGACGTCCAACATTGATGCAGAAAGCGAGAACCAGATCATGAAGTTGAGGGGACGAAAACAGTATTTTTAATTTCCCACAGGCTGGCAAATGTGGCTGGCGCTGACCAGATTCTGATGATCAGGGGTGGCCGGATTGCGGAGCAGGGCACCCATGCAGAGCTGATGAAAATGCAGGGAGACTATGCAAGGCTTTATACAGGCCAGAAAGAACTGGAAAAATATACAGGAGAGGGGGCGGCATAATGGGACATAAAGAAGAAAAAACAAGGAGTTCATTCCGGGTGATGGCCGGGCTGATCGGGATGGTAAAACCGCTTTTGGGCCTTATGGCGCTGGCGGTCCTTATGGGATGCGTAGGAAATCTCGCCGCCACATTCCTGACCGTTTTTGGTGGATACGGCCTGATGTCCGCGGCGGGGCTTTACGATGGGCAACCATTTTATATGATCGCAGCCGCATTGATTATATTCGCTGTATTCAGAGGAATTCTGCGCTATGCGGAGCAGTCATGCAATCATTACATCGCCTTTAAACTGCTGGCTAGAATCCGCCATAAGGTTTTTGCATCCCTTAGAAGGCTGGCGCCGGCGAAACTGGACGGTACTGGGAAGGGAAACTTGATTTCTATTATTACCAGCGATATTGAACTGCTGGAGGTGTTTTATGCCCATACCATCTCACCGGCTGCCATTGCGGTGATTACATCGGTCTTCATGACCATATTCATCGGGCTGCAGCATCCTGCCGCAGGCGCGCTTGCTCTCGTGTCCTATGTGGCAGTGGGGGGAGTAATCCCCCTGCTAAACGGGAAAAAAGGAAAAGAAAGCGGACAGAAGTACCGGGATTCTTTTGGTGAGCTGAACACTGCCGTGCTGGATAATCTTTACGGATTGGAAGAGCTGCTGCAGTATGGACAGACCGGGAAGCGCATGGAGAAGATGGCGGAGCAGACAGAAGAACTGGAAAAGACCAGTAACGGGCTGAAAAAAGATGAAAACGTGCAGCGGATTTCCACAGATACGGTGATTCTTGCCGCCGGGATTCTGATGCTGGTTCTCTGCGGCGTTCTTAACCGCGGAGGCGAAATGGAGTTTCACCAGGGTGTAACAGCAGTCATTGCTATGATGAGTTCCTTTGGTCCTACGGCGGCACTTTCTGCGTTGTCAAATAACCTGAACCATACACTTGCAAGCGGAAACCGCGTTCTCAATATCCTGGAGGAGAAGCCTGCCGTAGAAGATGTGATAGCCGGCGCAGAGTTGGAAGAAGGCGCCGTTGGCTGCCGTGATATCAGTTTCCGGTATCAGGAGGAGCAGGATGGCGTGCTGGAGAACTTTAACGCTGATTTTGAACCTGGAAAAATCCATGGAATATTCGGAAAAAGCGGTTGCGGGAAGTCTACCCTGCTGAAGCTGATGATGCGCTTTTACGAGACGGATCAGGGGAAGATCACCTATGGAACTGAAAACGTGAACAACATCCGGACGGATTCCCTGCGCTGCGGCATGTCCTATGTGACACAGGAAACATTTCTGTTTCACGATACGATTGAAAATAATATCAAGATTGCGGATGAGAATGCCACCAGGCAGGAAGTGGAGGAGGCGGCAAAGAAGGCGTCCATCCATGAATTTATCATGTCGCTGCCCCATGGGTATGACAGCAGGCTGACAGAGCTTGGAGACTGTATATCCGGCGGGGAAAAGCAGCGGATCGGGATTGCCAGGGCTTTTCTTCATAAAAGCCGGATGATACTGCTGGATGAACCGACCAGCAACATTGACAGCCTGAATGAAGGCATCATACTGAAAAGCCTGAAAAAAGAGAAAGAAGGGAAAACAATTCTGCTTGTTTCTCATAGAAAATCTACAATGGGGATTGCTGACAAAGTAGTGCAGATGTAGGAAATGATAAAATTTCTCAACAACGATGGTTAGCTTTGACTAGCCGGAAAATCCGTTGTTATGATGGTTAAGAAGGCAGGGACAGGCGTTTTTCAGATAGGAGTGGTGGAAAAATGAAACAGCATAAATTTTGGGCGTGGGCCGCGGTCTTTTGTTTTGCGATGGTGTTCTATACCGGATACAAGCATAAGTAAATAACCTATTAAAACAAATATAGTACAAGGAGGAACATAAGAATGGATATTTTTAAACTAAAGAGAATCGGTATTTTTGCAGGAGGTGTTTTATTTGGTACGGCAGGAGTAAAAGTGCTTTCAAGCAAAGATGCAAAAAAGGTTTACACAAACTGTACGGCAGCCGTACTGCGCGCAAAGGAATGTGCTATGAAGACTGCTACGACGGTACAGGAGAATGCAGAGGATATTCTGGCAGAGGCAAAACAGATCAATGAAGAACGTGCGGAAAAAGACGCAGTGCAGACGGAAGAGATGTCTTCAGATGAAGCTTCAGCCGAGGCATAGGGAACTCTGTTAGTAAAAATAGGTGAGGCGAAGACGGGGCTGGGCAGATGCGACAGCCCCGTTTTACTGCAATGCCGAGGGGAGAACACTCTGGAAATATATGGGAGGTGTTACATTGAGATTTATAATTAAACACGAAATAAAAGGCCGGATGCGCATACACGTCCTGCAGGACAGGATGACTTATCAGGAGGCAGATACTCTCCAATACTATCTAAGCAGCCTTCCCCAAGTGCTGGAGGCGAAAGTATACGAACGGACGGCCGATGCGTCTGTCCAGTTCGAGGGCGATAGGGATGGACTGGTGATTCTTCTGAAGAAGTATCATTATGAAGCGGTGGAGGTCCCGGAAGGGCTGATTGAAAATTCAGGCAGGCAGCTCAATGCAGAATATCAGGAGCGGCTGATTCAGAAAATCATTTTACGGTATGGAAGCAAATTTCTTATCCCATATCCTGTCCGGAATGTCTGCATTGTTCTGAAGTCTCTCAAATATCTGTGGAAGGGCCTTAGATGTCTGATGAAAGGCCGGCTGGAGGTACCCGTCCTGGATGCCGCTGCAATAGGAGTATCCGTGCTGCGGGGAGATATGGAGACCGCAGGTTCTGTGATGTTCCTGCTGGGGATCGGAGAAGTGCTGGAAGAGTGGACGCACAAGAAATCCGTCGGTGACCTTGCCAGAAGTATGTCGCTGAATATAAAAAAGGTCTGGCTGCATGCAGACGGCCATGAGGTGTTAACGGATGCCTCCAGGATAGTTCCGGGAGACCAGGTGGTTGTACATATGGGGAATGTCATACCGTTTGACGGCATTGTTGCGGAAGGGGAAGCGTTCGTAAATCAGGCTTCTCTCACCGGTGAGGCTCTCCCTGTGCGTAAGGAAACAGGAGGATACGTGTACGCAGGTACGGTACTGGAGGAAGGCGAGCTCATCGTTCAGGTCAAAAAGACAAAGGGTACAACCCGCTTTGAAAAGATCGTATCCATGATCGAGGAGTCAGAAAAATTAAAATCAACGGTGGAAGGGAAAGCGGAGCATCTGGCAGACAGACTGGTTCCCTATACACTTGCAGGAACAGGGCTGGTATGGCTGTTTACAAGAAATATAACGAAGGCGCTGTGTGTGCTGATGGTGGACTTTTCCTGTGCCTTAAAACTGGCAATGCCCATTGCTGTTTTATCTGCCATCCGGGAGGCAAACCAGTACCAGATTACTGTGAAGGGCGGAAAGTATCTGGAAGCCGTGGCAGAAGCGGAGACAATCGTATTTGATAAGACGGGGACGCTTACGAAGGCAAAGCCGACGGTAAAAAAGGTCATTACCTTCGGAGAAGGGGACGCGGAAGACATGCTTAGAATCGCGGCATGCCTGGAAGAGCATTTTCCGCATTCTATGGCCAAAGCGGTGGTGAAAGCCGCCAAAGTAAAAGGACTTGTTCATGAAGAGATGCATGCAAAAGTAGATTATATCGTGGCGCATGGTATTTCCTCCTCCATTGACGGTAAAAAAGTTATAATCGGAAGCCATCATTTTGTATTTGATGATGAAAATTGTACGGTACGGGAGGGATATAAAGAGAAGTTCAGCAGTCTCCCCACAGAATATTCCCATCTTTATCTTGCCATTGAGCAGAGGCTTGCCGCAGTCATATGCATAGAGGATCCGCTGAGAGAGGAGGCAGCAGAAGTAATAGCATGCCTCAGAGATGCCGGATTCAAAAAAATAGTTATGATGACCGGTGACAGCGAGCGCACAGCGGCAGCTATTGCAGAAAAAGTGGGTGTGGATGAGTATTATTCCGAGGTTCTGCCGGAAGATAAGGCAAAATTTATTGAAAAAGAAAAAGCGGCCGGCCGGAAAGTGATCATGACGGGGGACGGTATCAACGACTCTCCGGCGCTATCAGCCGCTGACGTTGGAATTGCCATCAGCGAAGGTGCTGAGATAGCGAGGGAAATAGCCGATATCACAATCGCTGCAGAGAATCTGCGGGAAATAGTAAAACTGAAGCATTTAAGCGATGCACTCATGAACCGTATCCATACAAATTACCGTTTTATCGTTGGATTCAACACTTCGCTGATTATACTGGGGATAGCGGGAGTTCTTATGCCTGCCGCATCCGCGCTGCTTCACAATGCATCTACGCTGACAATCAGCCTAAAAAGTATGCAGAATCTTGTAGAAGAAGAGTAATAAATATATAGAAACATAGGTTCTTTGAGGATTGAGTGCGGACAGATTCTACCGCTTGATCCTCAGAGCTTTTTATACATTATTCTGCAGCTAGGCTGCAGACCCGCCCGCAGGGCATGCATTACGGGGTGCCCTTTGGGTATACGAAACTCCGCAATAAACTGCATATACGGGTATTTGAAAGTGTTTGAGATGCATTATTGAGAAAAAATATCACTAAATGTTATTGCTATTTTGAGTGAGAATGGTTATCATATACATAAGTTAGTTAAAACTAACTAGGTATAAACAACGAGAAATACGGACTGGAAAACAAAAGCATTACGCAGGAAATCAATTAAGGAGGATTTTATGAGTATAGTAATAATTGGAGGACATGACCGTATGGTAGGTCAGTATAAAAAAATCTGTAAACAGTTCCACTGTAAAGCAAAAGTATTTACCCAGATGTCTGCGGCACTGGGGAAGCAGATTGGCAGCCCGGATCTGATCGTGCTGTTTACGAATACTGTATCCCATAAAATGGTAAAATGTGCTGTGGAGGAGGCCGGAAGATGCAATGCGGATGTAATCAGATGCCACACAAGCAGTAAGAATGCACTCGAAGAAATATTGGGGGGCGTCTGTGGCAACGCATAATCACTAAGTGCAGTTTATATGAAGATGGCGTTTGGATTATTGAAGTCCGGACGCTTTTACTTTGCAGTGATATCCGGCAGCCAGAGGAAGATAAGATTGTGTTTTCCATTCAGGGCTAATATAATTAATCCTGTTAATATGAACAAAGTATAGAGAAAAGAGCTGAGAGAAACGTAGAAGAAGGAGGGCTTACATTGCCATTTCCGATCTGCCTTGGCTGAGTTCTTCTGGTGCCCGTCGGTTTATCCCTTCTTTCTGAAAGGGTTCAACTTAGATTTAAGGCTCAAGTCTCTGTAAATGAATGTGAAATCAAGGCTGAAATCTATTTTGGGGGATTTCAGCCCTGGCTCTTTTTACATACCTTGTGCTGCAGTTTTACTTCAGTCACGTCCGCAAGGCATGTGTTACGGGGCCTCGTGCATACTTAGTATCTTGAAAGTGCGTAGTTTACATGTTTGGATAAAAGGGATAAAATCATACTGTAATCAGGAGCGGCAGAATAAAAAGGGCTGGGAAGATGTAACCTTGGGAAATTCGCGGGCGGAGAGGCCGGATACCTGCCGGGAAAGTTAAGGAGGTGCGAGCTGGAGCGTGAACGGAGAAGTTACGATCATGCAGATCAGACGGATATCACACATGGCGTAAAAAAGCTGAGACTGGCAGCAGACAGTGCAGATGCAGTTGTTATTGGCGGAGGAGCAGGCTTGTCTGCGGCGGCGGGGTATGAATACGGAGGCAGCAGATTTCAGAAGTATTTTGGGGATTTTATTGCACGGTATCATTTTCGGGACATGTATACAGGTGGATTTTATCCTTTTGAATCCTTGGAGGAGCACTGGGCATACTGGAGCAGGTATGTTTTCATCAACCGGTACCACGATGCACCCAAGCCGGTTTACCGGGAGCTGTACGATATTGTGAAAGACAGGGATTATTTTGTGATCACTACGAATGTGGATCATTGTTTTCAGCGGGCAGGTTTTGATGAGGAGAGGATCTTTTATACACAGGGGGATTTCGGGCAATGGCAGTGTTCCGTACCGTGCTGTGGGAAGATATATCAAAACGAACGGCAGATCAGGGCAATGTTCGAAAGGCAGGAGGAGATGAGAATTCCCTCTGAACTAGTCCCCTATTGTCCCGAGTGCGGTGCTCCGATGACCATGAACCTGAGAGTGGATGATACATTCGTGGAAGGCAGGGGATGGCAGCAGGCTGGAAAACGATACGAGGAATTTTTGGAGAAACATAAGAAGGATCAGGTTTTGCTTTTGGAGCTGGGATGCGGCATGAATACTCCTGGTATTATCAAATTTCCGTTCTGGAAGCTGACGGCCAGGTATGAACGTTTTACTTATGCGTGTGTGAATAAAGGCGGGGCATGGGCTCCGGATGAAATCACGGGACGTTCCATATGCCTGGATGCGGATATAGCGGATGTGGCTGCGGAAATGAGTGGAAAAGGAGGATTGGGATATGAAACAAGCAAATATGACTCATGAGGAACAGCGTATTTTTTTGATTGAGATGCTGCTGGCGGAGATGCCGCAGTATCGTACAGCAGTTCCACCTGATGAAGAAGGGCAGAAACGGCTGTTAAGAAGCCTCATGAATGTGAGGCCGGTATGGCCCGCGAACCGTCGTTTTCTGGAGGTACAAGATGAATACCTGCGCAGGGAGGCAGAGCAGAAAGGTGTGGTGGACAGTGAGAAACTGCCGGCTATATCCTGGAATGAAAGGCTCGTTCTCTGGCAGGGAGATATTACGGCGCTGAAAGTGGACGGGATTGTGAATGCGGCGAACAGCGCCCTGTTGGGCTGTTTTGTACCGTGCCATTCCTGTGTGGATAATATCATTCACAGCGTCAGCGGAATCCAACCGCGCCTTAAATGTAATGAGATCATGGTAAAGCAGGGATTTGAAGAACCAATAGGCCAGGCAAAACTAACCCCGGGGTATAATCTTCCGTCCCAATATGTGCTGCATACGGTGGGGCCTATCGTATCAGGGCCGCTGTCAGAGGTACACTGCCGGCAGCTGAGGGAATGCTACCGGAACTGTCTGGAGCTGGCATCACAAAACCAGCTGAAGAGCATTGCCTTTTGCTGCATTTCAACAGGAGAATTTCATTTTCCGGGGGAGAAGGCTGCAGAGATTGCCGTTCGGACGGTGACTGACTTTCTGGAGAGGGATGTTCAGATTGAAAGAGTCATCTTTAACGTTTATAAGAACGAGGACTATGAGATATATAGAAGTATCCTGGATACCGGCCCGCAGGGCAGACAGAATTGAGACATATAACAAGCCGCAGCATGGATGATAGATCATTTATGCTGCGGCCTTTTTCATTAGACGGGAAGGGCTTTCAGGCTTGACAGTATATCATGGATTTTTCGGAAGCGGTACACACCGGAGTGCTTGTCTTCTATGATGGTAAGACAGGACAGTAAGTATAAAAATAAAACAAAATGATTGATATAATTAATATAAAAATTAAAATAATTAATATTTGTATTGAAAATAATAAAAAATAGTGATATATTATTAAAAGAAAGGAAGTGGATATATGAAAAAGGTCATCAGCCAGTGCCCGGTCTGTGACGGGGAACTCAGTGTTGTGCGTCTGAAGTGTGCCAAGTGCGGGACAGTGATAGAAAATGATTTTACACTCAGCAAGTTTGACTACTTGTCGGCCGAGGAACTGCATTTTACCGAGACATTTATCAAGTGCCGGGGAAACATCAAAGAAGTGGAAAAGGAACTGGGAATCTCTTATCCCACTGTGAGGGCGAAGCTGGACGGCGTCATTCAAAGGCTTGGGTTCGAGAAGGATGCGGCCCAGGACGAGGAGATGCTCCTGCGGGAGGCTGTCCTTAAAGCATTGGAGCAGGGCGAGATCACCGCGGAGGAAGCGATCCGCAAGCTGAAGTAAGTAATAATAAAAAGCAGGCAGGGGGGAGCGTTAATAGAAACTCTGCAGACAGAATTCATGATAATAAACAAAAAATTGGAGGTCATTATGGACGAGAGATTAAGAATTTTAAAAATGGTGGAAGATAGTACGATAACCGCGGAGCAGGCGGCAGAGCTTATGAAAGCGATGGGAGTAGAGGCGGAGCAGACGACAGCTGTTGCGCACAGAAGCTACGACAAGAAGATGTTCCGCATCATTGTGGACAGTACCGGAGGAGACAAAGTAAATATCCAGTTCCCTGTTGGCGCAGTCAAGAAGGTGCTCAAGGCAACCGGAAAGCTTCCGCTGCCGGAACAGGAACTGCAGGGGATGGATTTATCCGCCATTATGGAGGCAGTTTCTGAGTGCCTGGACGAAGAGGTGGAAGGTGATTTTGTGAATGTCAGTGCGGCAGACGGCACTACAGTCAGAATCTATGTGGACAAATAGCAGGTAAGCGAGGATATGTGGCATGATGGTAGTAGTCAGATCAAAAGATGTAAATCTTAGAATTCCGGTTCCCATGGGGATGGCGTCACTTGCGGTAAAAGTTATACCGGAAGCTGCTTTCCGGCAGATGCGCAGGGATGTGCCCCCGCCCTATGATGTATTGATTACCAGACAGGTCCTTGTGATGCTGCTGGACGAATGCATGGATATACTGAAGGAAAATAAGGGACTCGAAGTAGTACATGTGGAGGCAGCAGACGGAACCTTTGTTTCTATTAAGCTGTAGGATTTTGTAGATATGAAGTGGAACAGAGACGCTTTACCGTTACTATGCATAGCCCATTGGCCGTGCATAGTAACGGTTTACCGCCCGAAGTATATGATCCTGGGGGATTGTACACTTCGGGCGGTATTTTTCGGCTGAAGATCATTATAAAAACGTCTCTGGTTATGCCACACCTCTAATATGGAAGATTTTCCAGAATTCTTAAAAATTTATTAGGATTTATGAAAGAAACGGAGAGAAGAGGTGCAACTTTCAAAAAGTCTGTTATAATAGCAATAGACTGAAGAGAAAGGGAGACTGTTATGGGGAGAATATCCGGAAAAAGAAAACCGGTTGTACCACAATATGCGGTGTTCCCGCTGCTATCCTGTGTGATCCTGAACTTTATTGTTTATACCGGCACGGATTTGCTGGCGGGATCATGGAAACATTATGACTTAACGCTTCCCTTAGACCGGGCGGTTCCTGTTATTCCGGGATTTGTTACCGTCTATCTGGGGTGCTATGTGTTCTGGATTGTGAACTATATATTAATTGCACGGCAGGGGGAAGATCACTGCATCCGGTTTGTGACAGCGGATATGCTCTCCAGGCTGGTATGCGCATTTTTCTATCTTGTGCTTCCCACAACCAATGTCAGGCCGGTGCTGTCTGGCAGCGGGATCTGGGAGACGGTTCTGGGAATGGTGTACGGGGTGGATGACCCGACCAGGCTGTTCCCTTCCATCCACTGCCTTGTGAGCTGGTTCTGCTATATCGGTATCCGGGGGCGAAAGAATGTGCCGAAGGCATACAGAGCCTTTTCCTGCCTGTTTGCGCTGCTGGTTTGTGCATCCACGCAATTTACAAAACAGCATTACATAGTAGATGTGATCGGAGGGATCCTGCTGGCTGAAGGAATGTACCGGCTGGCATTCCACACACAGCTGTACCGTTTTCCAAAAAGGGTATTTGACATGCTGGAGAGAAAATACTTTCGCAGGCGGGAGATGTCTGCGGGAAAGCAGGTGGGCTGTGACGAGTAAAAAGAAAAAGATTGTGAATATCGTCTTTCTCCTGGTCGTATTTGCATTGACTATCTATAGTGTATTTAAAGGGGAGGACCTCCGGGCCGTGATTAAGGCCATCCTGCAGGTAAATCCATGGTATCTTCTTCCGGGAATTCTGGGAGTGGTAGTTTTTATCTGGGGAGAGTCCATCATCATCCATTATATGTTCGGAACTCTGGGGATCCGGGAGAAAAAGCGGACCTGCTTTTTATATTCCTGCGTTGGGTTCTTCTTCAGCGCCATTACCCCGTCGGCCAGCGGCGGGCAGCCGATGCAGATATATTACATGCGGAAGAATAAAATTCCGGTTCCGGTCTCGACATTGGTGCTGATGATTGTTACAATTACATATAAGCTGGTATTAGTGGCTGTTGGTTTGTTTGTCGCCTTTTTCCAAAGGGGATTTGTACATAAATATCTGGAAGGAATTCTGCCGGTATTCTACCTGGGGGTAGGGTTGAATGTGGCGTGCTGCATAGCTATGTCAATTCTGGCATTCCATCCGGCTCTGGCAAAGGGAATTATGATGTGGTGCCTGAAAATACTGGAGCGTATCCATATCATGAAGCACAAGCCGGAGAGAACTCAGAAGCTGGAGAATTCCATGGATCAGTATAATGCGACGGCAGCCTATCTGCGCAGCCATGCCAGAGTTATGGTCAATGTCCTACTGATTACATTTTTTCAGCGATTCGCCCTGTTTTTTGTAACATGGTTTGTGTACAGGGCTTTTGGGCTTCACGGAGCGCATATATATGATGTTGTTATGCTCCAGGCAGTTGTTTCAGTATCGGTTGATATGCTGCCGCTTCCCGGAGGCATGGGAATCAGTGAGAATCTGTTTCTGATTATTTTCAAAGGGGTATTTGCAGCGGGTCTTCTCCTGCCTGGGATGGTACTAAGCCGCGGAATTGCGTACTATGTACAACTGCTGCTCAGCGCGGGAATGACACTGTTCGCGCATTTGACGATTGGACAAAAGGCAGCAGATAAAATATAAACAAAGGAAAAGAGAGAAAACATGATTGGATTTTATAATTATACGGTGGTATTGACCTATGCAAGCCTTGGCATATCTGTATTCGGGATGACACAGGCGATTCACGGAAGATTTAAAACGGCAATTATCTGCCTGGCTTTATCCGGGCTCTGCGATATGTTTGACGGGAAAATCGCCCGGGCAAAAAAGGACAGGACTGAGGACGAGAAAGCATTTGGGATTCAGATCGATTCCCTGTGTGATGTTGTCTGTTTTGGGGCATTTCCTGCATTGATCTGTTACCTGCTGGGCGTGCGGGGACCCGTCGGTCTTGCGATTATTATCTTATACTGTATCAATTCCGTGGTCCGGCTCGCGTTCTTTAATGTAATGGAGGCTAAGAATGCCCTGGTATCGGAGGACGGGGAAAAGTTCTACCGGGGGCTTCCGATTACATCCATGGCCATTGTTCTGCCGCTGGTATTTATGATTCAGTTTTTCGTGCCGGACTTTGTGTTTCGGATCTGTCTGCATCTGGCCCTTTTGGTCGTGGGCATCCTGTTTGTCGTGAATTTTAAACTGAAAAAGCCGAAAAATATGACTTTGGCGGTTATCGTGGGTGTTGTTGCCGCGGCGGTTGTGGTCATGCTGTTCTTTACACGTTACAGAATTAGTTTCCACCCGGGCTGGCCATGGATTGTAAGGCGGTAATGGAGAAACAAAACGAATTTCTTAAACGGGAAGCTTACAGGAATACGGAAGAAAGGAAGTCCCCGGGAAGCTGATATGGAAATAACAGGCGGGGATGCAGTGATTATATATGAAATATATCGACAGAGACGGCAACATGACCGAAGAAAAGAACGGGCAGGACAGCCTGCTTGATTGGCTTTATAACCACAGGAGCGGAAGGACGCTCGTCGGCCTGCTGGTGAGGCCGGGGATATCAAGAGCAGGAGGATGGCTGCTGGACAGAAGATGGTCCACATGCCTGATTGATCCTTTTGTGAAAAAAAGCGGCATCGATCTGTCCTGTTATGTGAACCAGAGATATAAGTCCTACAATGAATTTTTTACGCGGGAGATCAAACCGGGAGCACGGCCGTTGGAGGGCGGGGAAGGGACTCTGATCAGTCCCTGTGACGGGAAGCTGAGTGTATATCCGATTACCGCAGAAGAGGGGGAGGAGAGCCGGTTCCGTATCAAAAACACCGAGTATACGGTGGGATCGCTGCTGCGCTCCGTGAGCCTGGCTAAGCGTTACGAGGGAGGCTGGGCATGCGTGTTCCGTCTGACGGTGGATGATTATCATAGATATTGTTATGTGGATGACGGGGAGAAGTCCAAAAACTATCACATCAACGGCATTTATCATACAGTAAATCCGGCGGCAGGGGATGTGTATCCAATTTATAAAGAAAATACGAGGGAATATTCGCTTCTAAAGAGCAGGCATTTTAAGACTGTGCTGATGATGGAGGTCGGCGCGCTGATGGTGGGACGTATTACGAACTACCATGGGGCATGCCGGGTCAGAAGAGGTGAACCTAAGGGGCGGTTCGAGTTCGGAGGATCCACCGTGGTTTTGCTTTTTCAGAAAGATGCGGTGGAACTGGAGGAACGGCTGATTCTCAATACCCGGGCAGGATGCGAAACAATCGTAAAAATGGGGGAACGGATTGGGGAGAAGGGGCGCTCCGCGGAAGGCGAGGCAGGATGCGTCTGTAAAAGGAGACAGGGGGGCTGGAAACGGAATACAGAAGCAAGCTGGAATAGAGCAAAAAGGAAGGAAAACCAGGGCAGACCTGGCCACAGTACCTGAAGCCTTGATGGCTTCAGGCTCTGGGACCAGGGAGATATGTGATTTGTGATCACATATCTCACCCTGGTTTTCCTTCCTTTTTACGCTACTCTAGTCGTTTAGTTTTGCCTAAAGTGTACAAGTTTTCTTTGTATGAGGCAGAGAGGGGAATTTATGATGGAAAATTATTTGGTTCAGGCGTATAATGAATAGCGTTTAGCAATATTTTTTGTTTATGAGGTGGCGGGGATGGTTAAGGATCGAGCGTTTTATGCGAATTTTTTTAAGATTTATAGTGCGCTGGTACTGCAGAATGTGATTACATTGAGCGTGAATCTGGCGGATAATCTGATGCTGGGGGCTTATAGTGAGACTTCGCTGGCCGGGGTTGCGGCGGTGAATCAGATTCAGTTTATTTATCAGCAGCTGCTGATGGCGCTGGGGGATGGGCTTGTTATTTTCTGCAGCCAGTACTGGGGAAAGAAGCAGACGGGGCCGATGAAGAAGATTGCGGCTTCTGCCATGCATGCGGCGCTCGCTGTCGGGGTGCTGCTATTTGTTTTGGTCAGTCTGTTTCCTTACCGGGCAGTGGGGATGTTTACGACGGATCAGGCGATTATTGGTGAAGGCGTGAAGTATCTGGGTATTATTCGGTTTACATACTTGTTTTTTGCGGTTACGCAGCTGCTTTTGGCAGCTCTGCGCAGTGTGGAGGTGGTGCGGATCGCTATGTGCCTATCTGTAGTGACTTTTTTTGTGAACTGCGGGATTAATTATGTTCTTATCTACGGACACTTCGGAGCGCCGGAGCTGGGAGCCAGAGGGGCGGCAATTGGGACTTTGATTGCCAGAATCATAGAATGTACGGTTTTGATCGTCTTTGTAGTGAAAAAGGAGAAGAGGCTGAACCTGAAATTGAAAGATTACCTGCAGTTTGACCGGGTGCTCTGCAGGGATTACTTCAAGATTACGGCGCCCATGCTGGTGGTGCAGGGGCTTTGGGGCCTGAATACGGCTCTGCAGACCGTAATACTGGGACATATGACTGCTGCGGCGATTGCCGCTAACAGTGTGGCATCGACACTCTTTATGATGGTCAAATCCATGGCAGTAGGCGCGGCATCCACCGCTTCTATTATTATTGGAAAGACCATCGGGATGGGAGATATCAAAGTGGTGAAACAATATTCCATCCGGCTGCAGAAATTATTTCTGGGAATTGGGATTGTTTCCGGGATTATTCTGTTCTTTATTAGAATCCCCATCCTGAATCTGTATGAGCTTTCGGCCTCCACGAAGGAAATGGCGAATACATTTCTGCTTATCCTGAGCGTGGTGATCGTGGGCATGTCGTATCAGATGCCCACAAATAACGGAATTATCCGTGGCGGCGGCAATGCAATGTTTGTTGTGAAAATGGATCTGGTCAGTATCTGGATGATTGTAATTCCACTTTCCTTTATTATGGCGTTCGTCGTAAAAGCATCCCCGGCGGTGGTTGTGTGCTGCCTGAATGCTGATCAGATTTTCAAATGTGTGCCGGCTTTTCTGGAATCACATTATGGAAATTGGATACGCAAGCTTACTAGGGATGCTTAAGTGACCTATTTTCCTGTTGCAGCGTGATCCGGATTTTTAATACATTTTGTTCCAGGACTGCATCGATCGTTCCGCCCATTTTCTCCGTCATTTCCCTGACGATTGCAAGCCCCAGTCCGGAGGAACCCTTGCGGCGTGCCCCGTCTGCTTTATAGAACCGGTCAAATATCTGTTCCACATCCATCTGAGTATCTTCGGCGACAGGATTTTCAAAAGACAGCAAGCTGCCGGTCTGTTTGACTGTAATCCCTCCGGTTCCGTGCAGAAGAGCATTTTGAATCAGATTGCGGAAAATGCGCGTCAGGCATTCTTCATCCGCCATACCCCAGACACCTTCATCTTCGAATTCCACGACTGGTTCAACGCCCTTTTCTTCAAACTGCCGGTACATACCGACCAGGCACTCACCCAGCAGCGGAAGAATCTGTACTGACTGGATAGAAAGCTCAAACTCATTGCTGGATAGCTTCGTGTACAGGAACAATTCTTCCAGCATATCTTTCAGCTCTTCCAGCCGGTCCTGGCTGACGGTTAGATACCGGTCTCTTTTTTCACCATCCGTGCATTCCATTCCCATCTGAAGATACCCCGCTGCACTTGTCAGCGGGGTGCGGATATCATGCGCCAGGGCGGAAATGTTCTGCTTCAGCCGTTTTTGGGCCTTGTCGTACTGCCTCTCTTTCTGGCGGTTCAGTTTCATCACCAGATTCAGTCTGCGGCACAGTTCCACGAAAGCTTTATCCTTATGATTTACAAACAGTTCCATGTGGCTGCCCTGGGCCAGTTCATCCAGCTGCCGGCAGACGGACCGGATTTCCAGGCGGTAAAGGATGCAGCGTATAAGCAGAAGAACTGCGGCGGCGCCAAAGGCCAATGTGAAGATTATCATATGATCATACCTCCTGTTACTTATCTCACGCTCTGGGCAGACTGACTCCGGACGCCGGTTAAATATCTTTCTTACTCAGGGCGGTTCCCGCAATTACCATATACACAATCAGGAACACAATTCCCACGGCAAATCCCGCCAGGTCTGCAGGACTTTGGTACACCTCCGGCGCGTCCTGCAGGCTGAAGTATAACGTATATTTCAGCCAGCCATTCACGTGAAAGAGCCCAAGAAGTGCATTCAGCAGGGTGACGATTACTCCGCTTGACACCAATACGGCTGCAAGAATACCGGCTGCAATACTGCGGGTGAGCATACATACCAGGAGAACCAGCGCCAGCATTGCCATGGTCAGAACCCATGCCTGAGCCAGGAAAAACAGCACAGAGCTGAATCCGGTAACAGGAATATTCCCGCCCATTAATAGATTTACTAAAAAGGTAAACAAATAGGACGCAGCGAGATAGATGATATCTAAGATTGCGAAGGAAAGTATCTTGCTCCCAATATATTTCCAGCGGTTTACGTGCACGGACATAATGTTTTTAATAAATCCATTTTTAAAATCAGCACACACAAATATAGTAAAATATATCGTGAGTACAAGGGCAAAAAATCCACCGTCCATGTTGGACTGTCTGAATACCAGCAGAAGATTAATCTCCCTGAACAGGGCTTTTGCTTCCTCCATCTCTACAAAATCCATCATGCCGAGTCTGCTTGCGGCCGCCTGCCCTGTAGGCGTGAGCATCAGAAAGAGAAGAAAATAAACAAGTGCGATTGTCGCCAAAATTATGCCCAGGCAGATATAAGCAGCCTTGCCTTTTCGCATCCGGTATAGATCCATACGCAGTAAATTAAGCATCGCGGGCGCCCCCTTCCATCTTATCCAGAAAGTATTCTTCCAGATTCATGTGGTGGAAGCCCGAGGAATACACCTGGACCTGGTTGGTGACCAGCAGCTGGATCAGCCATGCACTGTCCGTGAAACCGTAGATGCGCAGGGTCTGGTTATCATAAACTTCCACGCCGGCATCTCTCAGATTTTCGGAAATAACGGGAAGCGCACGGTCCACATTATCCACTTCAAGCTGGAAATAATCACGGCACTTTTCCTCTAGTTTTTCCCTGCTGATTTGTTCAATCATCCTTCCTTCACGAATGATCCCATAGTGGGATGCGATTTTACTCAGTTCGCCGAGAATATGGGAACTTAAGAGTATCGTTTTCCCTTCCTCATTCAAGGTGTTCATCAGTTCCCGCAGTTCCCGGATTCCCTCCGGGTCCAGTCCGTTGATCGGCTCATCCAGAATCAAAAGGTCGGGATTCCCAAGAAGCGCAAGGGCGACTCCCAGCCTTTGCTTCATCCCCATGGAGAAATGTTTTACTTTCTTCTTACCTGCATTGGCAAGTCCGGTTATTTCCAGTACTGAATCGATATTCTTTGGGCCGGGCAGCCCCATGCATTCTGCTTTCATCCGCACATTATCCCGTGCCGTCAGATCGTGGTGCAGTCCGGCTTCCTCAATCAGCACACCCATTCTTCTGCGGACCATAGGTTCATTTACATTCCTGCCGAATAGTTTGGCCTCCCCATGCGTTGGGCGTACCAATCCGCAGAGCATTTTCAAAGTGGTAGACTTACCCGAACCGTTAGGTCCGATAAGCCCATATACTGCCCCGGTCTTTACCCGCATATTCAGCTGGCTGACCGCGTCTGTGTTTCCGTATGTCTTGCAGAGCCCTTTTGTCTCTACAGCGTATTCTTCCTTCATAAGCTTAACTCCCTTTTCAAGTTTTTGATTATGGCATTATTATAAAACGCAAAGTTTCATAAAGTGCTCAAAAATGTTTAAAAAAGTTTAAAGCCTAAGCCCCAGACCGTCTGGATATAAGAATCCGTTCCGCTGTCTTTCAGTTTGGAGCGGATATTACTGATATGGACATTAATCGTCTTATCCTCTGCAAGATACTCCTCACCCCAGGCATATTCATAGATCATCTGCTTAGAAAACACCCGCTTCGGATTCCGCAGGAACAATTCCATGATCAAAAACTCATGACTCGTAAGCTCAACAGGATCTCCGCCCGCCGTCATCTCATGATTTGCAGGATTCATCGTCCATTCCCGATAAGAGAGAATCGTCTCATCCGTTCCTGCCTCAGGCTGCCGTCCGCGTTTGCGGAGCTGAACCTGGATCCGTACCAGAAGCTCCTGCAGTTCAAAAGGCTTGCACATATAGTCATCTGCCCCTGCCTTCAGCAGCTCAATCTTACTATCCAGCCCATTTTTAGCCGAAAGAACAATCACCGGAACCCGATCCGCAAAGACTTCGATCAGCTCCTCCCCCGGAATTCCAGGCAGCATCAGATCCAGAATAACCAGATCAAACTCCGACATAGAAAAAAGCAGCTTCCCTTCGCTTCCCGAGAAAGCCTGGGAGCAGCAAAATCCTTCTCCGTTTAAATATTCACATATCATCTGATTAATATCAGAATCATCCTCAACAATAAGAATACGATACATTCTGTTACACTCCTTAACCTGCCGGTATATTTCGAATCTGCCGGCAATATACATATGGGTTAATCATACCATAAAATCCCGATGAACACCAAAAAAACCTGCAGGGAAAGGGTGGATACCTCAGCCAACATGCTCTCGTACGGTCTGCACAGTAAATGCGCAGACCTGTCTGAACTGTTATTGGATATTTGACATATCTACCGGCAAAGTATAAAATTCTAATTAGAATGGTTCTCTGAAGATAATGGAAGGTAAGGTGGTATAATGGGAAGACCAATGAAATGCAGGCGGATATGCCAGATGCCCAAAGTGGATGAGTTCATCCCTTCAGGGGCTGGATGCGATGAAATAATAGAAATGACCGTAGATGAATACGAGACGATCCGCCTGATTGATCATCTTGGATATTCACAGGAGCAGTGTGCGCAACAGATGAACGTAGCCAGAACTACGATCCAGGCAGTTTATGACTCAGCCCGAAAGAAACTGGCGGATGTGCTTGTGGAGGGGAAAAAGCTGAAGATTGGAGGAGGATCATATGAAGTGTGCCCGAAAGCATCCGGATGCTGCAGAAGGCAGTGTGAACATGCCAAGTGCAAAAACTCTGTGCAGGAGTGAGGAAAGCATAATCATAAAAAACTAAAACATAAAAGTTATTGACATATGCCGGAAATAGGTGTACAATTTTGTTACAAAATCATTGGGAGGTATAGAGATGAAAGTAGCAGTTACCTATAAAGACGGAGAGATATTCCAGCATTTTGGCCATTGTGAGCAGTTTAAAATGTATGAGACAAAAGAGAACCGTATTGTTTCCTCAGAGATTGTAAGTGCGGTCGGAAGCGGACATGGAGCACTGGCAGGATTTTTGAAGGCGCACGATGTACAGTCCCTGATCTGCGGAGGGATCGGCGGAGGTGCACGGATGGCCCTGGCAGAGGCAGGCATCGAATTGTACCCGGGAGCAGAGGGGAATGCAGATGCCTGTGTAGAAGCATTGCTGCAGGGTAATCTGGCGTACAATCCGGATACAATGTGCAGCCATCATCACGGCGAAGGACATGACTGCGGTAACCACAGCTGCGGAGAAGACAAACACGGGTGCGCGGGAAATCACTAAAATAGGAAAATCTTCATGGAAAAGACCAGAACTGAGCGGGATCATTTTCATGGAGATTTTTTGTTTCGGGGGAAAGTACTTTTGAAGAGTCTTTTTTCATATGGCTGCTGTATTAGAAGATTACATTTTCAATGTGGGCTCGGTTTATACAAACTTTCTGACCAGAAAATTCATAGAAAGCCACTTCGATATTCTCAAAAACATCAAGAATGGGCTGGGGATCAAATAGCCTGGCACTAGTAAGTCATTCTGACTGAACAAGCAGGACATTTAGTGTGGCTCACACTATTTCCTTCTGTGTCCTACAAGTTCGTCTAAAGAAATATCGAACAGATCTGCAATTTTTACAAGTTCGTATATATCAGGAACGCGTTTGCCAATCTCATAATTGGAAAGTGTCTGCCGTTTCAAATATAACTTTTTTGCCATCTGTTCCTGGGTCATCCGGTTCTTTTTGCGCAACGTCTTTATATTATTGCCAATTGTATTATGTGACATATATGATCAATCCTTTAAACAATTTTTTGAAATAGATTTAATAAGCTTATAAGCTACAATGGATTATATAAATAATCTATACTTATAAATATATGATATCAGTTCTTAACTATAAATACAAGTAATGTTTTGAGGGAGTAGGACACGATGAAACTAATTCATAAAATAAAATGAAAAAACTTTATCTGTTACAAAAAAAGAATTTCGCCCGGTTAAGAAAACCACACACAGCGATCATCGGAATCCGTATTCATTTTTATACATAAAGGAGGAGCCATTGCGCCGGCAGAAGATTCATCTGCTTTTACAATGGCTCCCTATTCACCGCATCCAGACGGTATTATTTACTTGCATTTTCAGCAAATTCTGTCGTTACAAGGTCTTTATAAGGCGCACGTGTATCGAGTTCGCCTGCGCTTTCCAGAATATCCTGCAGCAGATCCAGGCTGCTTTCCTCGAATACAAGATTATCTTTCCATGTATCCTGATCGTAATATCTGGTTACAATTTTTGTGATTGTCTCCAAATCTGTTTCCGGGAATTGTGGTTCAATGACTGCTGCAATCTCTTCCGGTGTGTGTGACTGTACGTAGTCCATGCCTTTCTGCAGAGCGTTTACAAAACCCTGGATGACGTCCGGGTTCTTTTCTATAAAGCTCTTCTTTGCACTGTAGGCCGTATAAGGCACATACCCGCTGTCTTCACCAAGAGAAGCGACAACGTATCCCTTGTTCTCTGATTCCAGTGTGGTTGCCCCGGGTTCAAATTCAACGGTAAAGTCTCCCTGTCCCTCGGCAAATGCGGCTGCTGTGGAACCAAAGTCAATACTCTGGTTGATCTCCAGGTCAGCGGACGGGTCGATGCCGTTCTGCTTCAGTATATACTCAAACACCATTTCCGGCATTCCGCCTTTTCTTCCGCCAAGTACGGTACTGTCCTTGATATCATCCCATGAAAAATCAGGCATTTCTTCCCTGGCAACCAGGAAATTTCCTGCGCGTTGCGTCAGCTGTGCGAAGTTGACAACGTAGTCATTGGCCCCTTCGTTGTAGGTATAGATCGAGGCTTCGGATCCCATAAAGCCGATATCGGCTTCCCCTGACAGGACAGCAGTCATGGTTTTATCAGCGCCAAAACCACACACCAGATCGAGATTGATCCCTTCCTCCTCAAAATACCCTTCTTCAATAGCTACATACATTGGCGCATAGAAAATGGAATGCGCTACCTCATTCAAAGTGACATCGGTCATTTCAGTTTTGGTATTCTCTTTTTGTGTCTCTGATGTGGCTTTACCGGATGTTTCTTTTTCATCTTTTTGTGAACCGCAGCCGGCCAGCAGCGCCATTACCATAACGGCTGCGAGCATTGCGGCAAGTATCCGCTTCTTCATAAAATTCCTCCTGTAACAATTCGGTCTCTTATACTATATGAAAAAAAACAAAATTGGTGTATCTGATCAGAAACATCAACGTAACAGTTCAGGCTTGTCTGAACTGTTACACATCAACAGCCGCAAATTGGTTTATATTAGCCAGAAGGATAGCAATTTTCAGCAACCTCTGATATGATAAAAGCAACAGATGCAATAGAGGCATGATTCAAAAAAGAGGAAAATATATGAGAAGAGAAGCTGATTTAACTGCATGGGGAAAATTGTATGAAACCGCAGGGAAAATAAAGGCTCTGGAGCCCTGGAAGGATTTTTGGGACATGGATTTAATCATCGTGTGCCCAAAGGGGAAGAAAGTTCCTTACTTTTGCAGTATCATGGGACACGGCGGTGTCTGCTGCGGGATAAGCGTTTATAAAGGCGAAGAAGGACTCCGGGATTTTGATATGCTCACGATGGCTGATGTAGGGGGGATTCCTCTGGATTATGCAATGTATGAACAGAACAATCTGACCTGCTACTGGGGCGACCGGGAGGAAGTGGGGACAAAGCAGAAAAAAATAATCAAAGAACTGGGCCTGAAATTTCGCGGCAGAGGACAGTGGCTCTTTTTCCTCTCTTTTAAAAAGAGGTATACCCCATATCTTCCTGATGCAGAGGAGGTTGAGGAACTGACTGGAGTCTACGAAGGTCTTTTGGCTATCCTAGAGGATTACCGGCAGAGCCACATACCAGTTGACTACGAACAGGGAGAATATCTCTGGAGCATCTACAATAAAAAAGAGAAAAGATGGAAAAGCGAGATACATGCCCTTCCCTATGAACCGGAGAGTGCGATCAGCATTATCGAACTCAGCGATGAGATATTGAAAAAAAAGCTGCAGAAGTGTCCCTCCGTGGAAGGTGAGTTGCAGATGGATTTTCTCTATCTGAACAACAGCACCATAGAAAATGAATATGACCGGCCGATTAACCCGCTGTTGTTTCTCGTTGTAGACGGAGAAAGCGGAATGATTCTTAACGTAGAATTGTTGGATCCTGAAGATGAGGAAATAGATTTTATCCTGAGTTTCTTCGTTGATTTCACGCAGCAATACGGCAGGATAAAGATGATAAAGGCGAGAAATCCCTTAATCTACTCTGCTCTTGCAGATATCTGCCAAAGATGCAGTATCGAACTGACGAACGGAGATATGACTGAGATCGACGAAGCCATTCAGGATCTGAAAGATCATCTTTAAGAAAATAAGTAAGGTTCTCCCATCTTCATAGGAGAAAGATGAATCACTAAAATCAAGATTAACGGCAGGCAAAGAAGCTGTGCGGTCTTAAAATAAAATGCTCCCATCCGGGCAGAACAGAGTGCGGTTGAATACCGCCGGTCAGTCCGGATGGGAGCATTTCTAGGATTTTTTAATAATTATCATGATCCTCCTCAAAAGGATCATCGTATTCATCCTCATAATCTTCTTCATCGCCGCTTCTGGAAGCGATCGTCAGTACAAGGAAGATAACTGCCAGCACAGCACCTGCAATGGCGCCATACAGAAGCCATTTATCGTTTCCGCGCTTTAGGAAGGCAAAAACGGCGCTTCCGATGTAGAAGATCAAAGGAAGCACAAATGCGAATATCGTGCGCTTTTTCTGCATAATCAGAAGAAGCAGTCCGGATACAAGCATGCAAAGTGCAAGCACAATATATATCGTCCCGGTCGTAGCATTACTGCCCGCCGATATATTATTCAATCCTGCCATGAAGCCTTTATATGCGAAAAATCCAAATGCCACAATGGATATAATTCCAAAGATGATGCGGAGTGTTCTGAATTTAGGCTTAGGCTCTTCCTTATCCACAGGGGGTCTTTCCGGCTGAGGAACCGCTGTTCTGGCAGCAGAAGCTGCAGCGGGTCTCTTCGCAGGCTGTCTTTCTAAATCAGAATCCGGCCGCCTTTTCTTCACCGGTTTCCGGTTCGGATCTGTGGAAAGCATATCTTCATAACTCTGTTTAACTGCCTGTTCTTTTTTCGTTCTTATTTTTTCAGGAGGAATATTGCCGTATTTCTGTGGGCTGTTTCCAGACGGAGCAGCGTTTCCTGCAGCTGCAGGCCTCTTCTGTGGAGGTCTGGTTCCTGCCTGGGCCTGTTTTTTCACAGGAGCAGCGGGATTGCCGTCGGAAGAAGCGGGTCTCTTTGCGGCACCGGCGGGTCTGCCGTCGGGAGAAGCGGGTCTTTTTGCCGGAGCAGTTGGTCTGCCGTCGGGAGAAACAGATCTTTTGGCCGGAGCAGCTGGTCTGCCGTCCGCAGATGCAGGTTTCTTTCCCCCTGGGGCGGGTTTTCCATCAGGAGCTGTAGACCTCTTCGATGAAGGAACAGGCTTCCCATCGGGAGAAGCAGTTTTTTTCGCTGAGACAGCAGGTTTTCCGTCAGGAGAAACAGGTTTTTTCACAGGAGCAGCGGTGGTTCCGTCAGAAGAAGCGGGCCTTTTTGCCGGAGCGGCAGGTTTGCCGTCGGGAGAAACAGGCCTTTTCGCCGGTGAACCCGGTTTCCCATCGGGAGAGGCCGGTTTTCTGGCCGGATCAGCTGTCTTCCCGACAGAAGAAGCAGGTCTCTTTATCTGGGAAGCCGGTCCTCCGTCGGAAGCTGTCTTTTTAGCCGGTGCTGCGGCTGTACCCTCAGGAGCGCCGGCTTTTTTTGGTGCAGCTGAGTTTGCATTCGGAACGGCCGTTTTTTTGGCCTGGGCCGGTTTAGAGTCGGCAGCCTGTGTTTTGGCCGGTCTTGCCTTTTGCGAAACTTTATTATCGGCTGCCTGAGGCGCCGCCTTTTTCACAGGATCTTTCCCGGATTCAGATTGAACAGTTGCATTTTTTGTATGATCAGAAGCGTTGGTATTCACCGCTTTTTTTTCTCTTTGTTTGTCCAGATTCCATTGCTTTTTGCAGTCTCTGCAGATTGCGTATTCGTTAAAGATAGGTTTACCATTCTCATCAACGCCTACTTGCTTGTTCTGAAGTTCAACGTCTTTACCACATTTCGGACATCTCATTTATGCATTCCTCTCTTTCATAGGTAGATTAACAATGGTTTTATTATAGCATTTTGTCAGGGGAAGGACAAGGAAAAATGCTATATCTTGCTGTTTTATGTCGAAAACACGCTACAGGGCACATGATTTGGGCTGTAACGAAAACACCACCATTGTATGAATGGCGGTGTTTTTTCGGGAAATACTATTTAGTAATTGTTATCGTGAGGCGGTTGTTCTGAAGCATTGGCATGTGTGGATGACTTGGCCTTGATAACAGGGGGCTGATACTGGTACAGATCATTATAGGCTTCCAGTTCTGCGTCAGACATCGGGAGAGAGGGGATCAGGCCCGTACAATCCATAGTTGATGCCGCATTTGACAGATAATCATAATCGTCAATGATTTTTTCATTTTCTTTATTATTTAACATGAAATTCACCTCACTGATAGTATGTACGAAAGTAAAAATTGTATTCTGGAAGAAATATGGTATACTTAGAAACGTATGGAAAAATTAATGTGAAAAGAAAAGGGGGACGAATATGAAATTTGTAGCAGATACGCACGCACATACGCTGGCCAGCGGCCATGCATACAGCACAATCCGGGAGATGGCGGCGGCAGGAGCTGCTAAGGGCCTTAAGGCGCTGGCAATAACAGAACATGCACCCGAGATGCCGGGCACCTGCAATTTCATTTATTTTCAGAATCTGGATGTTGTCCCGAGGGAAATGAATGGGATGCAGATGCTCTTTGGAGCTGAGCTGAACATCATGGATCCGGATGGAACCGTGGATTTGCCGGAAAGCATCTGCCGGGATCTGGATATTGTAATTGCAAGTATCCATCCGCCCTGCTATGGGAAGGGCCACAGTATGGAAGAAAATACAAGGGCGTACATTGAAGTGATGAAGAAACCCTATATCAATATTATCGGACACCCGGATGACGGGCGTTTTCCGGTAGATTACGAGGCTGTGGTGAAGGCGGCCGGCGAGACTAAGACGCTGTTGGAGCTGAACAACGCATCCCTGCGCCCCCAGAGTTTCCGCCAGGGAACCCGGGAAAATACGCTTACGCTGCTGGAACTCTGCAAACAGTACGGTGTTCCGGTCACAACAGGAAGCGATGCACATGTAGATGTGGATGCGGGGAATTTCCGAAATATACTGGACATCCTGAAATTCTGTGACTTCCCGGAAGATTTGATTGTAACCACGGATTTTGAAAAGCTGAAGCCTTACTTAAACCGTTATAGCTCTCAGGGAAGCCTTTAGACCGTTGTGGCAGTTCAGTCAGACCAGAGCTTAAGTTCTATTCACAGCCCAGGCCGCGCATAGTAACGGCATCTGGGCCATTTAAAGCCGCCTGAGGCAAGGGCCCAGATGCCCGGCTCCATCACTTTAATGGCTCGGATGCCGTGCAGCGGGGTGCACGGCCCCGTGAATAGCAACGAGCGTAATCTGAAAACTATATTAAACGTGATAAAAAGGTAGACTTTACAAGTTTAGTGTGCTAAAATGTAACGGTAGTCATTTGACTGATAAAGGAGATCGGTAGTATGAGTAAAAAGATAAGAACAGAGGCGGTAGATTATCTGTTTAGTGCCATACTAAGTCTGGAAAACAAAGAAGAGTGTTATACATTCTTTGAGGATATCTGTACCATCAATGAATTGTTATCACTCTCACAGCGCTTTGAAGTAGCGAAGATGCTGAGAGAACAGAAGACTTATCTGGAAATTGCAGAGAGAACCGGGGCTTCCACAGCAACCATCAGCCGGGTGAATCGTTCACTGAATTATGGGAATGACGGATACGACATGGTATTTGAAAGGCTTGGAAATAACGAAAAAGAGGATGCGTAAGCATCCTTCTTTTATTTTTTAGGCTGTTTGCCTTCTGAACGAGGCAGTTCGTCGATGATCTTTTCAATCAGCAGTTTTTTGACATACACATCAAAGCTGAGACTGCAGATAAATGAAAACAGATGCAGATAACTGCGGTCATCCTCGGCCGCGTCAGAAAATGATTCCTCGGCTTTTTCATAAGCCGCCCTGATCTCTTCCTGTAACGGGTTAATCTGGGCCTTTTCCATCGCACAGATCGCTTCATAAAGCTCGGTCATGTCGAGTGTCTCCCCATCAGAAAAAGCCTTGTCTGTGATCGGCTTCAGCAGCGTCTCTATATCTTTAATAGAAAGAATGTTCTTAAAATAGTAGATAAAAATCAGGACAAGCACATGCTCCTTCGTGTACTTCTTCTTGACAGGAGGAGGAAGGAGATTGTTCTTGGCGTAATTGTTGATCATGGTTTTTGTGAGAATCTTATCCTCATGATAGCGTTTTGTCGATGCAAGCTGAGCATCCATGAAAGTCGTGACCTGATCCATATATAAATCTATATTGGGGATGTCTTCCGGATGAATATAATCAATGCGGGAGATACTTTCTAAAATACTGTTCAGCATATCATTCGTATTAATCGTCATATTATCACCTCAATGACTTTATTATATAGTAATCAATACTAGATAGCAAGCATTTTTAAGCGTAAAATGAATAAATTCATTTTGCCCTATTATGTTAATCCACTGCTCGGAATTCATTTTCCAAAGTTTGATACATAACGTCAACGGGGGCCGGCATGCCGGTCCAGAATTCAAAATTTAAAGCGCCCTGACGTACCAGCATCCCGATCCCGGTTATAATTTGGGCTCCGCGGGACTGCGCTTCTCTCAGAAAGAGCGGCATGACCGGATTGAAAACTACATCGCATGCGATCATATTTTCGGTGATACTTTCGTAGTTTATATCTGGTTTCTGTTCCACATTAGGATGGAGGCCAATGGAAGTTCCCTGGATCAGAATCTGGGTCTCGACGGGAATCTCCATGCCAGGTGTCCAGGGAAGGTACTCGGAATCAGTGCCCGTCTGTGATGCAATCAGTTCTGCCAGTTCCCTGCCTCTCCCCTCATTACGGTTAATAATCAGGATCTTTTGGGCTCCGGCAAGGGCGCATTCTACTGCAATGGCACGGGCAGCCCCGCCGGCTCCAAGGATGGTGACGGTCTTGCCCTCGGGGGAAACACCCTTATCTTTGAGGGCCAGGACAAAGCCTTTCCCATCTGTATTTTCTCCGATCCAGGTTCCGTTATTATTGATCACGGTATTGACAGCGCCGATAATCCGGGCAGCCTCTGACAGCTGGTCAAGGTAGGGGATAATCGTGATCTTATGGGGCATGGTCAGATTTACCCCTCTCATATTGACTGCTTTTGCACCGAGAAAAGCCGCCTCCAGATCTTCGGCTCTGACCTGCATGGTTATGTATCGGTAATTGAGATTCAGGGCCTCATATCCGGCCTCCTCCATTACGCCGGTGGGATTTCCATCCACGGGATCCCCAAAAACTCCGGTAAGTTCAGCTCTATAATTTTTTTTCATATAATAACACGTCCTTTCTGTAAAAAATCTGAAAGTGTCAGGCATGCAGTACAGCTGCAGTTTAAAGGAAGCCCAAAGGACTGTCCTTAATATATGCCCTGGCGGGCGGGTCTGCAGCGAACCTACGGATTATAGTATAGCATTTTAAGCAGCAGTCTTCAATGGAGGAAAAGGTTCTGCGGCAGTTCTACATCAAAACATGTGGGAAAACCAAAAGGATGGATTGGAAAAGAGGGTAAAAATGAGGAGGGAATACTCTTTTTCGCGTGACAGAATACTTGTTTTGTATTATAATCTCATAGATAAGATGTAAAGCAGACAGGAGATACATATGAGTATATACGATACATTGAATGAACAGCAGAGAGAGGCGGTATACTGTACTGACGGCCCGCTTCTGATACTAGCCGGTGCGGGTTCGGGGAAAACGCGGGTCCTGACACACCGGATTGCCTATCTGATCGAGGAAAAGGGTGTAAATCCCTGGAATATACTGGCCATCACCTTTACAAACAAGGCGGCCGGCGAGATGCGTGAGAGAGTGGACAAACTGGTGGGGTTCGGCTCAGAAAGCATCTGGGTGAGCACCTTCCATTCGACGTGCGTGAGAATTTTGCGGAGATATATCGACCGGCTGGGATATGACAATAATTTTACAATCTATGACGCGGATGATCAGAAGACTTTGATGAAGGATGTCTGTAAACTAATTGATATTGATACCAAGGTTTATAAGGAAAGAAGCCTCCTTGGAGCGATCTCTTCCGCCAAGGATGAGCTGGTCACTCCGGAGGAATATGAACTCAATGCGGCGGGAGATTACGGGAAGCAGAAGATCGCAAAGGTTTACCGGGAATATGAGAAACAGCTGCGCGCCAATAATGCGCTGGACTTTGATGACCTGCTTGTGAAGACGGTACAGCTCTTCCAGACCCAGCCGGACGTACTGGAGAACTACCAGGAGCGTTTCCGCTATATCATGGTGGACGAGTATCAGGATACCAATACGGTACAGTTTAAGTTTGTAAGCCTTCTTGCGGGAAAATATAAAAACCTCTGCGTAGTCGGTGACGATGACCAGTCGATCTACAAATTCCGCGGAGCCAATATTAAAAATATTTTGAACTTTGAACAGGAATTTCAAGATGCAAGAGTAATCAAGCTGGAGCAGAATTACCGCTCCACGTCTAATATACTGAATGCTGCAAACGCAGTGATCAGCAACAACTGCGGCAGAAAGGAAAAGACGCTCTGGACAGACAACGGGGAGGGCGAAAAGATCCAGTGCCGCCAGTTTGATACGGGTTACGATGAGGCAGAGTTTATTGCGGAGGATATCCGGAAACATGTGAGAGAAGAAGGCTCCACTTACAACGATCATGCAATCCTGTATCGGACGAATGCGCAGTCGCGTCTGTTTGAGGAACGTTTTGTTTCCTCCAACATACCATATAAGATAGTCGGCGGCGTGAATTTCTACGCAAGGCGGGAGATTAAGGACCTGCTGGCTTATTTGAAAACGATTGACAACGGGCAGGATGACCTGGCTGTCAGACGTATCATCAATGTGCCGAAGCGAGGCATTGGACTGACAACCATTAACCGCGTGCAGGAATCGGCTCTGGAGCGTGAAATCGGATTCTATGAGGCTCTGCTGGGATTGGATCTGATCCCCAATATCGGGCGGAGCGCGGCAAAGCTGGAGTCATTTGTGGCGTTGATCGAATATTTTAAAACACGGGCCCGGGTGGACAGCATTTCTGACTTAATGAACGAGATCATTGAGAAGACTGGATATGTGGAAAATCTGGAAGCGGAGGATAAGGAAGATGCGCAGTCGTGTATTGAAAATATTGATGAACTTTTAAGTAAAATAGCAGCCTATGAGGAAACCTGCCTTGAACAGGACGAGAAGCCTACGCTCAGCGGCTTTCTGGAGGAGGTAGCCCTGGTGGCAGATATAGACAGCCTGGATGAGAATCAGGATTATGTGGTGCTGATGACACTGCACAGCGCCAAGGGTCTGGAATTCCCTCATGTCTATCTGGCAGGGATGGAAGATGGGCTGTTTCCGAGTTATATGACGATTACATCGGATGATATCGATGAACTGGAAGAAGAAAGAAGGCTCTGCTATGTTGGGATCACGCGCGCGGAAAAAGAACTGACAGTCAGCTGCGCCAGGAGGCGGATGATCCGCGGAGAAACGCAGTTTAATAAGATGTCCCGGTTTTTAAAAGAAATACCGCAGGAACTGTTGGAAACAGGCGCGGATTTCGGGGAAACATACGAAATGCCGGCACAAAATACATACCAGCAGGCAAAACAGCTGTTCAAGACAAAGGCATTTGCCCCGGCAAAAGTGGGGAAACAGTTTACCGTTACAAAAGAAAAAAGCCTGGATTATACCGTTGGGAACCGCGTGCGCCATATGAAATTCGGCGAAGGGCTGGTAAGAGATATTACAGAAGGCGGCCGCGATTTTGAGGTGACAGTGGATTTCGACACAGCGGGAACAAAGAAAATGTTTGCCTCATTTGCCAAGCTCAGAAAAATATAGAATTTATATAAAATTGGCATAAATAAGTAGTAATCTGAAAATGATAGTGATATAATAACCTAAAGTAAACCTGTATCGACAAGATGGGGAAAGGACGTGGAAATATGAGCAAAGTAGAGGAATTAATTGCGGAGACAAAACTGAATGAATTGCTGCGTAAAAAAGAGGACGACAAGCAGAAAAATACAGTGCTCTGGGTTCTGGCAATTGTAGGTGCCGTAGCTGCTGTAGCAGGTATTGCATATGCAGTATATCGTTTCTTTACACCGGATTATCTGGAAGACTTTGAAGAAGATTTTGACGATGATTTTGATGACTATTTCAGTGAGGAAGACCAGGTATAATCAGGTAACCGAACTAAACCATGGACAGGATGTGGCGGGAACACTGCACCCTGTCCATTTTTATGTATAGAATGATTCAGGAGAAGATGATGAAAAAAGGACAAGTATTTGAAGGCATAATAGAAAAAGTAGAATTTCCAAATAAGGGGCTGGTGTGGGTCTCGGAAGAGGAACGGTATGTCACTGTAAAAAACGGAATGCCCGGACAGAAGATACGGTTTGTAGTGAATAAGTTTAAAAAGGGGGACGCGGAAGGCAGGCTTCTGGAGGTTCTGGAAAAGTCGCCCCTGGAAACACGGGAACCGGTATGTAGTATTTTTCCGGCATGCGGGGGCTGTATGTATCAGACTATGGGGTATGAAGAACAGTTGAAAATGAAAGCCGGGCAGGTGAAAGAGCTTCTGAATGCGGTGGTGAAGGAGCCTTATGACAATGAAGGGATTAAGGCCAGCCCGAAGGAGTTCCGGTATCGGAATAAAATGGAGTTTTCCTTTGGGGATGAGTATAAGGACGGCCCGCTGTCGCTGGGGCTTCACAAGAAAGGAAGTACTTATGATGTGCTGACAGCAGGAGACTGCATGCTGGTACATGAGGACATGAACCAGATTCTGCTGTGCGTTCTGGAGTATTTTAAAGAGCGGAATGTGGAGTATTACAGGAAGATGCAGCATGTTGGGTATCTGAGGCATCTGCTTTTGAGGCGCGGGGATACGACAGGGGAGATCCTGGTGAATCTGGTGACGACGACTCAGGAAGAGCATGATTTAAGTGGGCTTGTGGAGAGGCTTTTAGAGTTGAAATTGGAAGGGGAGATTGTGGGGATTCTTCATATTCTGAATGATTCGCTTTCCGATGTGGTGCAGAGTGATGAGACGCGGATTCTCTATGGGAAAGATTATTTTTATGAGAAGATACTTGGGATGGAATTCAAGATCACCCCGTTTTCTTTCTTCCAGCCTAATTCCAGAGGGGCTGAGGTGCTTTATGAGACGGTGCGGGAGTATATCGGGGATATTCAGGATATGACGGTCTTTGATCTGTTCAGCGGGACGGGGACGATTGGGCAGGTGCTGGCTCCGGTGGCGAAACAGGTGATTGGGGTAGAGATTGTTGAGGAGGCTGTGGAGGCTGCCAGGGAGAATGCTGCCCGGAATGGGCTGGATAATTGCCGGTTTATTGCGGGGGATGTCTTTAAGGTGCTGGATGAGATTGAGGAGAAGCCGGATGTGATCGTGCTGGATCCTCCGCGGGATGGGATACATCCTAAGGCGCTGCCTAAGATATTGGATTATCAGGTGGAACGGATTGTCTATATTTCTTGTAAGGCAACTAGTTTGGTGCGGGATTTGGAGATGATCTTGGGACGGGGGTACCGGGTGGAGAAGTGTGTGGCGGTGGATCAGTTTTGTGAGACGGTGCATGTTGAGACGGTTGCGCTCTTGACCCGTAAAAAGGATGTAGAAAAAATCGACATTGAAATGACCGTGGATAAGGAAGATGTGACGGAGAAAGCCACGTATCAGAAGATTAAGGAGTATGTGAAGGAAAAGTACGGGCTGAATGTGCATACGAAGTATATTGCGGAAGTGAAGAGAAAACATGAATCGCCGAATAAGGTGGATGTGCCGAAGAGGGAATATCCGGGGTGTCCAGAAGAGAAGGCTGGAGCGATTGAAGAGGCATTACAATATTTTGGAATACTGTCAATTTTATAAAGTATTATAAGGGAGAATATTTCATGAACGCATTTGAAACATATAAAACGATTTATCGAAGTCAAAAATATAGTGAACATAAAAATAAGAGTTGTGATAGCTTGGAAGAAATTGTCAAAGAGAAGTTGGAGTATTCTGGAGATATAAAACCAGAATTTTGGAATATTTTATGTGAAGTAGTATTAACATCGCCATGTGATTTTTGGGATAGGAAGGTAGAAGAGTCTACATTAGATGGTTTGCAGAAATTATATGATGACAATGGTTGTGCAATCAAGATAAATGAAGAAATACTTGAATATTTTTATATGGGTTATAGTACTTATAGACAAATTACAGATATTATTGTTGATTTTGAAAAAACTATTGATGATACAATTACGAAAAATAGATTATATAGAATACCAATGTTTGTTAATCTAATGGAAGGATGTTTGACGAATTTTTTTAGAGTAATTGTATTAATTATAAACTATACTGTCGAGAAGGATTACAGTAATCAAAGAATGTTGAACCCGTTATGTGAAGTGTTAAGAAAAAATGGTTTCGAGGAATTACAAAATAAAATAGATGTAGATATTAGAAATGCAATTAATCACGGTGGTGTATTCTTTAGAGAGAATGGTAGGGAAATCGTATTTCATTATGTTAAGGAAGGAAAAGTTGTTGAAAAGATACTGAAAACATACGAATTTGATAAATTAATTAATGATACTTATGATGTGGCGAGTGGCATATTATTAGGGATTTCTCTTTTTTTAAATACCAATCTTGAAAGTATAGAATTAATTAGAAAAAATACTTATGTCTCTTATATAATGTTTGCACAAAAATTGAATGTTCCAGGTATTAGATGTAGGGGGATATCAGAGTCCCAGAATCCAATACAAATTAATGCAGAATTTGACTTTGATGTAATTGATAGAAAGTATTGTAGACAATCAGCATTACTATTAGCAATACAAATATATGAAGTGTATCCAGAATATAAGCAATTTTGGATTGGAATTCATAATATTCGTTTAAAAGCAAGTTGGATGCGCTTTATAAAGAAAGACATTGAAGCGATTGTTAAAGGTAACAAAGACGCATTTCCTAATGCAGTAGAAAATATGTTAAAAAGAGGTGATGAGGTTTTATTTGAACCATCAAAAGAGCAAATTGATTTAGAAGAAATAAAATATTATAAATATCCACAATATAATAGTGAATCATATAAAATTAGAAGTGTTGAAGATTGTAGTTTGGAGAATAAAAAAAGATTCAGAGCACATGTTTTTATCGGCAACACAAGTAAAAGAGAAGATATTATTAAAATAATTAATGAAGCAGTTTTATGGGTGTCTAATCTTAAAAATATTGCAGACCCGAAAGATATTATTAAACATGGAACTATGGAAGCAGATTCTGTATATCTAAACATATATAGGGAAGATGGGAGGAAGAGCAAAGAATTATTTCCCAGTAATGATAACTTTATATGTTTTGTGGATTATAATCTTGATGGCGAAACAAGTCTTAAAGATGGTGGTATTCCTTCAAATCTTTGGGCGAAGTTAACACATGAGAAGATAGGGAAGTTTCTTATTGCATGGGCTGATTCAAAATTTGCTAGAAATAATTTGGTTGACAAAAGAAAAGTTGGAAGAAATGATCCTTGTCCATGTGGAAGTGGAAAAAAGTTTAAAAAGTGTTGTATAAATAAGAAATATTACGATTAATAATAATAAAAATATCATATAAGTTTTTATTCGTCCTCAAATATGGTTTCATTCATTTCCGGAAAATCTAATAATTCAGATACAGTCATTCCCAAACCGAGAGCCAGCTTATGCAAGGTTTTCAGTTTGGGATTTTTTGTCTTTCCAGACATGATATTTTCCACCGTAGACTGTGTAATGCCAGATAAGGTAACATCGGTAAACGTCAAACCATCCGCCTTTCTTTCTGATGAGTTTTATGGCACACTTGAAAAAATGCAAAAAACTAACTAGTTTTTTCAAGTGGAGGTAAATACTATGGATAAAACCACTCATGAAGTAAGGCTTGCTAATTGGAAATCAATTATTGAGCAATGTCAACAGCGACCGGAAGGACAGACTGCCAAACAGTGGATGATGGATCATGACATCAGCGAAAAGAGCTACTACTACTGGCTTCGCAAAATACGCAAGGAAGCATATGAGCAAATGTCTTCAATCAACCTACCGGCTACCAGTCAGGAAGGCACTGTTACATCTGCAGAATTACCAGTTCAACCACAGGGAGCTTCTGAATCTTTCGGGCAGTCATTTCAAGCAGATGCAATCATCCGCACCGGGAAGTTGACGATAGGATTATCAAACACTGTTTCTCCTGAACTTCTAAAACAGATGTTGGAGGTTGTTATCCATGTTAGCTGAAGCAGCCGGCGTGAAACGCATCATATTGGCCTGCGGAAGAACTGATCTTCGAAAAGGAATTGATGGTCTGGCACAATTAATCGGCACAAAGTATGATTTAAATCCTTTTGAGAAGGATGTGCTTTTCCTGTTCTGTGGGTGCCGAACGGACAGGATTAAAGGCCTGCTTTGGGAGGGAACCGGGTTTTTACTTTTGTATAAGCGTTTGGAAGATGGCTCATTCAGCTGGCCGCGCACGCCCGAGGAAGCGGCGGAACTGACTAGAGATCAGTACCAGATGCTGATGCAGGGCTTGAATCCGATTGTTCCAAAGATCAAAGAGGTCCATCCAAAGCATGTGTTATAAATTTTTTGTTGTGCAAAACAGAGAAATTTAAACCTTCGGTTTTTGCTGTAACTTTGGAATCCCAAAACTTGCCGTAAAGCTGTCAGTATTGCGGCATATACGCCTGAAACAAGGCACTTTTGAACATTGAAAACTCTATATTTCTATCCTTGTATAAGAGGTATAAAGCGTGTAAACCATAGGCATTATGACGAAGTGCCAAAGTGCCGAAAGTGGCATAAATACGCTATCCGCGGTATAATAAAGACAATTAGGAGAGCGAACTTATGGCTGAAAAATATACCGTGGAACAATTGAATAAGCTAAACAAAAAAGATCTGATGCTCCTTGTGTTGTCTATGCAGGATCAGTTAACACAGATGAATGATAACTTGGAGAAACTTATCGAGCAGATACGTATTGCAAACCAACAGCGCTTTGGACGCCATACGGAAACACTGGATGCAGTCAGCGGACAACTATCGCTGTTCAATGAAGCCGAAGCACTTGCGGAAGATACTACGGAAGAATTAACGATAGAAGAAGTCCTTGCGACAATCCTAAAACAGAAAAAGCAGCGCGGTAAGCGGGATGCGGATTTGTCTGGATTTCCGGAAGAAAAGATTCTTCACAGTGTCTCGCAAGAAAAACTTAACGAGATGTATGGTGACGGAAACTACAAGCGTATGCCGGATGAATCTTATAAGCGTCTGCGTTACGAACCGGCTTCCTGGACAGTTGAAGTTCATACGGTTGAAGTGTATGTCGGCACAGATGGGCTCCATCAGGATGAATTCGTCCGGGGTGATCGTCCAAAAGATCTTCTTAGGAACAGCATTGTAACTCCTTCATTGGAAGCTGCCATCATCAATGGGAAGTATGTGAATTCTATTCCGCTGTACCGAATCGAGCAGGAGTTCCAGCGAGGTGGTGTCCATATCAGCAGACAAAATATGGCTAACTGGACCATCCTGTGTGCGCAGAGATACTTTCAGCCAGTTTATGACTATATGAAGGAAGAACTATTTAAATATCATGTCACCCAATGTGACGAAACACCGGTTGAAGTGATCAATGATGGACGTTCTGCAGGAGCACAGAGTTATATGTGGGTTCACCGGTCTGGCGAATACTACAAAGACAAGCCCATTGTCCTGTATGAATACCAGAAGACCCGGCATCATGATCATCCGGAGCAATACTACAAAGACTTTAAGGGAGTCCTTGTAACGGATGGTCTAAGCCAGTATCATCTGATTGAAAAGAATCTGGAGGGGGTGACCAACGCGAATTGCTGGGCACACTGCCGCAGATCGTTTATGAATGCGGTAAAGGCAATGGATGACCGGGAAACAGCCAAAAAATCGGTTGCATACCAAGCACTAATAAGGATATCTTCCATCTATAAACTGGATGAATCTTTAAAGACGCTTACAGCAGAAGAACGGCTCAAGGAGCGAGAAAAAAATGTAAAACCGCTTGTTGAGGAGTATTTTGTGTGGGTAAAAAAAGTGCTCCATGAACAACTGCCAAAAGGCGAAACCGCTAAAGGTTTAAAATACAGCATCAATCAGGAAAAGCAGCTAAAGGTATTTCTGAGAGATGGAGAAGTCCCGATAGATAACTCGGCTTCTGAGAGATCAATTCGTACATTCTGCATTGGCAAAAAGAACTGGGTAATAATTGACTCTATGAAAGGAGCAGAAGCCAGTGCTGTGATATACAGCATTTCGGAAACTGCCAAACTGAATAATCTGAGTACTTACAATTATTTTTGCTATCTGCTTACAGAATTGCCAAAACTTGCAGACAAGGATGGAACTATAGACAAAAACGCATTGGCATCTTTGATGCCGTGGTCAACCAATCTGCCGGAAAAATGCCGGATACCACGCCGCTGAAAAGCGGCGTTAGTTTAGGTTGGGGCGGATGGATTGACGTTTACTAACATCGCCCTGCATATACAGGATTGATAATTCAAAAACAGCCAGAAATCAACGTCTGCAGATGTTTGAAAGGTGTACTAACCAGCACACCGGAAAGGAGAGGATAGGCAATCGCAAAACGTGACAATGTGAGTATCAAGATTGATTACATCAGCATTGTATTTGATTCTGCCAGGACAGAAGAGGTCATTCGGAGGGTGCTGGAACTCCCGATAGATATTTTTACGAAGTATCCGGCAAAGGTCAAACACAAGTCATATCAGAGCTTACATCAGGCAGGAAGCATTAAAGTGTTCGGGGATTCCAAACAGACAGAAGATAATCCAGATGGGACAGGATGTTATCTTGTATTAAGCGGTATGGGATGGGACGAAATTTTCCGTATATTAGATATGCACGGTTATTCCTTTGGGGATTTATTCCGGCATTGCGAAAGGTTATATGGCAGTAAATTTCGGTTTACAAGGCTGGATATAGCAATAGATGACAGGAACGAAACGCCATTTTTTACACCAGAGCAGATAAAGCGGAAATGTGAAAGGGAAGAGTTTATTGGCTGACTTCCTTATCCTTGTCATAAAAGCGATAGGACAGATTGGATTTCCCAGCCCCGATATACACTGTTTTAGCGGTATCCTTCTCCGTATAACTGCTCTCTACAAACCGATAACTGTTGCTTGAAGTATAAGAAGCCATATGAAGAGATCGGGAGCTGGAAACGGACGGAGATACAGTTGCGTGAAGATAAGGCGCATACCTTTGCTATGCTTTTTAAAGATAATCCTTTGAATTTGGGAAAACTGGCATTTGACCTCTTGGCAGGAAATTTAAGATTCATTGTACCAGACAAGAAACAGAGTAACAGAAGCCACTGGAAAACGTGCCAGTTTTGGAATCGTTTTCTGGGGGCAGTCGAACCTTTACAATTACATACGGAAACTCCCCGGAGTACCCTTCTGGAAACCCAGAGGTGGATAAAAGAAGGCGGCGTATTGTCTGCGGTAAAGGGATTCTGTTTTCTGGAAGAACACGAAGCATTAGGTGGTCTGGAACGGATAGAGGATATGCTGAGACATATAAAATACAGCCCGGCAGTTGGAAATAAGATGATAGGGCATTTAAGCAGGATTAATAGAGAAGATTTATACCATATATACAGGACGATATGAAGAAAGGGGGCGTTTCTTGAAACCAGAGACTCACAGAAAATATAAGACATACACCACCGAAGACGGTGTGGAAATAAATATACCGGCAGGGAATGAAGCCGATATGGAACAACAGCAGAGTTATCAGAGGTTTATCAATGTGCTGTCTAATATTGTAACAAAATATGTGGCAGAAGAGAAGTGCGATAAGAAATAGCGGTTATGACGGTCAGTTCTCAATAAGGGCTGACCGTTTTTCAAAGATGGAAAGAGTACAGGAAATTGTATCAGACAAGAACATGAAAGACATGTGTTATCTATATCCTGGTAAGCAGTGAACGACAGGTGAAAGGATATAGTCTTGATGGACAGAAACGGTATCTGACCGAATGTGCAGAGCGGCAGGGAATGAAAGTGCTGGCAGTTTATGTGGAAGAGGGAAAAAGCGGAAAGAGCATAGAGGGAAGGACAGCATTTCAGACAATGCTTGATGAGATTAAACGGGGGACTTTGCAGACAGATTATGTACTTGTGTACAAACTATCAAGGTTTGGAAGGAATGCAAGGGACGTTTTGAATTCGCTTGAGTTTATTATGCAGTATGGCGTACATCTGATGTGCGTTGATGATGGGCTGGAATCTTCTACTTCAATGGGAAAGATGATGATAAACATACTTGGGGCAGTAGCAGAACTGGGGCGGGAAAACATCATAGCACAAAGTCTGTTAGGAAGAGAAGAAAAGGCAAAATCCGGGGGATGGAATGGAGGATTTGCGCCTTATGGCTATGATTTGAAAGAGGGAAAGTTAGTGTCAGAGGAAGGAGAAGAAGAGGTTGTGAAGATGATTTTCGACCTGTTTTTGAATAAAGGGATGGGATATTCTACAATAGCCCGGTTTCTGAATCAGAATGGTTATACAAGGGAACCGGCCCCTAATGCGGTCAACCCTAAATTCAATGACTGGAAAGCAGACCAAATAAAGCGGATTCTGGATAACCCACTGTATACTAGCAGGATCGCATGGGGCAGGAGAAGGACGGAGAAGGTACAAGGTTCAAACAACGAACAGCGTCTTGTAAAACAGGAAGAATTTGTAATGAGTGAGAAGAAAAGCCACGAAGCGTTAGTGTCAGAAGAGGATTTTCAGAAAGTACAGGAAATTCGGAAAGTGATGAAAGAAAAATCATGGGGAAACCATAATATCAGCCAGAGCAGAGCGCATTTGTTGTCCGGGATTGCACGCTGTCCGCAATGCGGTTCTGCAATGAACGTGGACTGTAACCAGTGGACTAATAAAGACGGTACGTTCCGGGAAACATTCACTTATGTATGCAGTCATTATAAACGGGCTTTAGGAACAAAACAGTGCCGGAGAAATGGAATATCAGCGGAAAGGCTGGAACGGGAAGTGCTGGAATATACGAAGAAACTTCTGCGGAATCCTAAATTTGCCTGTGACATTAAGGCGAAAATAGGCGTTGCTGTAGATGTGACGAAGATACAGGAAGAGATAAAGAACTATGAGAAGGAGTTGAAGAGGCTGGCTAGAAGCAGGATGAATCTGGAACAGGACATAGATAATCTGCCAGACGATAAGTATGCGGAAAGAAAGCGGAATGAGTTCAACCGCAGGCTGGATAAGATATACAATCAGATTTATGAAACAGAAGATAGGATAGAAGGGTGCAGAAGAAGGATTGTTATAGCAGGGCAGGAGTCTTTGAATGTGGAGATGATTTATAAGATTCTGCTGTCCTTTGATGAAATCTATGATAAAATGGATGACAGGGAGAAACGGGAATTGATTAAATGCATGATAAAGGAAATCAAGTTGTATCTTCCAGAAGAGCAGAAGGAACAGGGTCATGCAGTGAAGAGTATTGTGTATTCATTCCCGATTGAAGAAGATGTGATTCAGTCTTTACGGGTGAAAGAAATACATGTGGAGACTGTTGTACTGCTTTCCCACAAAAAGCCAGATAGTCATATCAACGTTAAAGTCGAGTTTGGCGAGGGTGAGGGCAAAGTTCCGTTAAAGGCAATCTCTGAAAGAGCAGAAGCCTACAAGCCGAAAGAGCGAGTTACCTATAAAATGATAAAGGAGTACATAGAAGCGAAATATGGCTTCAAAGTACATACCGCATATATCGCAGAGGTTAAGAGAGATTTGGGATTGCCGATGTATGATGCTCCTAATGCGGTAGAGGAATTGAAAAATCCGAGAAAACATCCGACAGCGGAGAAAGTGGAAGCGATAAAGGATGCATTAAAATATTTTAGGATATGTAATTAATTACTATTGAGTTTTAGATTAAAGAGCGACATTTACCATTCTATATGGTAAGATGAAATAAAGTTACGATTTTATAATGTAGGTGGTAAGCATGGGAGATAATCGAAGAATTTTTAGTGATAATGAAAAAATGGTATTATTTAATGAGGTTGATGGACGATGTCCAATTTGTGGAAGATCTTTAACTAATACCAAGAATGGGCAAATTATTAAAATATTTGAAGTGGCACATATATATCCTGCGAATCCTCGTCCAGAGGAAATCGAATTATTAAAAGACGAGGAACGTTTGAGTAAAGATGTTAATAGTTTGGATAATGTCATAGCGGTTTGTAGAATATGTCATAAAAAATTTGATACGCCACGAACTATAGAGGAATATCGCTCTTGGGTAAGACTTAAAAAGAAATTGTTGCAAGATGCACAGTTAAAAAATACATATGCACTTTTTAACATAGAGGAAGAAATAAAGGAAATATTAAAAAATTTAAATGATGAATCTTTAGAGGAAGATTTGGTGCGGATAAATTATGAATCTTTGAAGATAGAGCAGAAGGCTAACGCTACATTACCTTTTGCAATAAAACGTACCATTAAAAATGATGTGGTAGATTATTTTGACTATATTCATAAGATATTTATTGAAATGGACAAAGTAACACCATACAAATTTGATACCCTAGCAGCTCAGATAAAGGGATTTTATTGCAAGACTATGCAAATTAATCCTAACCAGGAGTTTGTATATGCCTCTTTAGTAAATTGGCTTAATGAAAAGACAGGTTCATATTCAAGAAGAGCTTGTGAAATTGTGATTGCATATTTTATACAAGATTGCGAGGTGTTTTCATGATATTGCCGAATAAGCTAATAAGTTTTCAAGATTGTATACTGGCAAAAACAGTTTATATTTTAGAAAAGATTAGTGATTCAGATTTTTCAGTAATTGAGTTATACGAACAAGTGGAAACTCATTTTGAAGATTTGAATGAATATATGTTGGCTTTGGACGTTCTATATGTTCTTGGAAAAATAAAATATAATGAGGAACTGCGGGTGATACAGTATGTTAAAAAAAATTAGTTGTAATATATTTTTGCAGAAAGAAATTGTATTTCATGAGGGATTAAATACTATTGTCGGAGATGATATTGCATCTAATTCGATAGGAAAATCAACGATGCTTATGATTATTGACTTTGTTTTTGGAGGCGATGATTATATTAGTAAAAATCATGATGTAGTAGATAATTTGGGGCATCATGATTTCAGATTTATTTTTAATTTTGATAATAAGGATTATTATTTTATTAGAAGTACAAATGAATACAAATTTGTATCTATTTGTAATGAGAAATTTGAAATTTTACAGAGTGTAACAACGGAAGAATTTACTGCATGGTTGCAAGAAAAGTATGATTGTCAATTAGAATCATTAACATTTAGAAATATTATTGGCAGATATTTCAGAATTTATGGGAAGGAAAACTTGAATGAAAGAAAACCTATTCAATATTTTGAAAAAGAAACTGCACCTAAATCTATATTAGCTCTTTTAAAATTGTTTGATAAATATAAATCATTAAAAGCATATGAGGAGCAAATAGTAAAATTAAAAAGTGACAAAACCACATTGGTAGATGCGGCAAAAAAGAATTTTTTACCGAATGTCAACACAAAAAGTTTATTTAATAGAAACGAAAAGAAGATTGAAGAATTAAGCGCTCGATTAGAAAAAATAAAAAAGGAAATCGTAACAACATCTCTTGATTTAGAATCAATGATTTCACAAGAAATATTAAAACTAAAGCGGGAGAAAAGTCAACTTAGTATTAAATTAAATTCATATCAAAGCAGGTTGTTAAGAACACAAAATAATATAAAAAATAAATCTGTGAAAATTGGTGCTGAGTTAGAACAATTTGTATATTATTTTCCGGATTTTAATGTAGAACAGGTTAATAAGGTGGATGATTTCCATAAAAATATAAATAAAATTTTAAAGGGTGAGCTTGTAGTAGTAGAGAAGGAATTAAAAACTAAAATCGAGGAAATTAATAATCAGATAATAAAAATAGATAAGGAAATTGAAGAGAAGTTGTCCATAAAAGATGCACCTAAATTAGCTGTAGATGAAGTGGTCGATTTAGTTGCACAAATAAAACAACTTAATGATGAAAATGGATACTATACCAAGAAGAAACAATTAGATGAGACTATATCACAGGCTAAAGATGATTTAAGTGAATTAAAAGAAAAGGCATTAGATGAAATATGTAATGAAATAAATGTCAAAATGTACGAACTAAATAAAGAAATATATGTTGATGGAAGGCGAGCACCGACATTGAATATTCACGGAAGTAAATATTCGTTTAATACTGCGGGAGATACGGGAACCGGTACAGCTTTTGCTAATTTAATATCATTTGACCTCTCATTACTGGAATTAACTCATTTGCCAGCTATAGCCCACGATTTGCCATTATTAAAAAATATTGAAAATGCTGCAATGGAAAATATTATATTAATATATAGTAAAAGCGACAAGCAAATATTCGTTGCTATTGATAAATTGAATTCTTATGACGAAAAAGCGGAAGCTATTGTAAATGAATATAAAGTATTGGAACTTTCAAAGGATAAATTACTCTTCACTAAAAACTGGAAAAAGAATTAAAAATTTGGTGAGTCCCGAATAAAAGAATTGGAGGGTAATTTTGTATGAAGCAAATTTTTTATGATGAGATTAGGAATATTTTAATTACAGCCAGGAATAAAGTTTATCAAACAGCCAATTTTGCAATGGTTGAAGCCTATTGGAATATAGGAAAATCAATCATTGAAGAACAGGGTGGTAATGAAAAGGCAGAGTATGGGACAGGTTTATTAAAAGAATTATCAAGACAAATGACACAGGATTTTGGCAAAGGGTTTACAGTTGCCAATTTGAAAAATATGCGACAGTTTTATTTGACATTTCCAAATGGCTACGCACTGCGTAGCGAATTGAGCTGGACACATTATCGGCTCCTGATGCGAGTAGAGAATGAAAATGCACGAGAATTTTATATGCAGGAAGCTGTAAAATCCCAATGGAGTACCAGGCAACTTGAGCGTCAGATAAATTCCTTTTTTTATGAAAGATTATTATCCAGTAAAAATAAAGAGAAAGTTACAAAGGAAATACAGACATTAGAGCCAACGAAGAAACCAGAAGATGTTATCCGTGACCCGTATGTGTTGGAATTTCTTGGATTGACACCTAATGATGATTTTTATGAAAGTGATTTAGAGCAGGCGTTGATAACACATTTGCAAAAGTTCCTTTTAGAATTGGGACGAGGATTTTCATTTGTCGCAAGACAGAAAAGAATAACATTTGATGGACGCCATTTTAGAATTGACTTGGTATTTTATAATTACATCTTAAAATGCTTTGTTTTGATAGACTTAAAAGTTGGAGACTTAACGCATCAGGACTTAGGGCAGATGCAGATGTATGTTCACTATTATGAACGAGAACTTATGAATGAAGGAGACAATCCGCCGATTGGTATTGTCTTGTGTGCAGCTAAAAGTGAGTCTGTAGTTAAGTATACGTTGCCTGAAAATGAAACACAGATTTTTGCTTCAAAATATAAATTATATTTACCAAGTGAGGAAGAATTACTGCGAGAATTAAATCAGGAATATCAAGCGTTGGAATCTAGTACGACAGGGGAAGAAAACTTTGGTGATCTGTAAAAAGAATAAATTTTGCATCAAGGTGGTGCAAAATTGATGGCACTTATTTTTTGTGGGAAAAAGGATGTATGAGTAGTATTAGTACTGAACAAATATTGCCCATATTTCCGTGATTTTGTGGGGATATGTTTTGATTTGGTACTCATGTGGAGACGGTTGCGCTCTTGGCCCGTAAAAAGGATGTTGAGAGAATCGACATTGAAATGACCGTGGACAAGGAAGATGTGACGGAGAAAGCCACGTATCAGAAGATTAAGGAGTATGTGAGGGAAAAGTACGGGCTGAATGTGCATACGAAGTATATTGCGGAAGTGAAGAGAAAACATGGATTGCCTATGCATGAAGCACCGAATAAGGTGGATGTGCCGAAAAGGGAATATCCGGGGTGTCCAGAAGAGAAAGTTAAGGCAATAGAAGAAGCATTAAAGTATTTTGGACTAATTAAATAAGGAGGACAGAAGTATGAACGAAAATGGAGAAAAAATTCAAATTCGTAATAGTACGGTGGACTTTCTTGTTTTTACAAAACAAAATTCTGAAGATGGAATAGACGTGCGGATACAAGATGATTCTGTATGGCTGACACAAGAAGGACTTTCACAACTTTTTGATAAGGGAAGAACCACAATAACAGAGCATTTGAAACATATTTTTGAAGAAGGAGAATTAGTGGAAGATTCAGTATGTCGGAAATTCCGACATACTGGTTCTGACGGGAAAAATTATAATACGAAGTTTTATAATTTGGATGCGATTATTTCTGTCGGATATCGTGTTAACTCTTTACGAGCAACGCAATTTCGTCAGTGGGCTACAAAGGTGTTAAAAACATATACAATACAAGGATATGTGTTAGATAAGAAACGCCTGGAAAATGGACAAATCTTCGATGAAGAGTATTTCGAGCATTTACTGGATGAAATAAGAGAGATTAGAGCCAGTGAGCGTAAATTTTATCAAAAGATAACGGATATTTATTCAACGGCCGTAGATTATTCTAAAGATGCAAAAACAACGAAAGACTTTTTTGCGACAGTGCAGAATAAACTTCATTTTGCGATTCATGGGCATACAGCGGCAGAAGTTATTTTGGAGAGAGCTGACCATAAAAAAGAGCATATGGGATTGATTTCATGGAGAAATGCACCTGATGGGAAAATTGTAAAAACGGATGTAAGCGTAGCAAAGAACTGTCTGTCTATGTTGGAAATGAAAGACTTAAATCAGTTTGTTTCTATGTATTTAGATTATGCGGAACGGCAGGCAAGAAAGAGAATCCCGATGACAATGGAAGATTGGGCAAAGAAGCTGGATGTATTTCTGGAGTTGAACGAAGAAACGATTTTACATGGGCAAGGCAGAGTAAAAGCAGAAATTGCAAAGGCTTTTGCAGAAAGTGAATTTGAGAAGTACCGGGCAATACAAGACAAAAGATACAAGAGTGACTTTGATAAATTATTGGATGAAATATAGAGGCAGATAATATGGAGTATATGCAGAATATATTAGAAAATGAAGCACTAATAAATGGAATTTCATTAATCATATCGGTTATTTAGATTATGTGGACATATTTCCATAGTGTAGAACCATCGAGACGGTTGCGCTCTTAACCCGTAAAAAGGATATAGAGAGAATCGACATTGAAATGACCGTGGACAAGGAAGATGTGACGGAGAAAGCCACGTATCAGAAGATTAAGGAGTATGTGAAGGAAAAGTATGGCCTGAATTTGCATACGAAGTATATTGCGGAAGTGAAGAGAAAACATGGATTGCCTATGCATGAATCGCCGAATAAGGTGGATGTGCCGAAGAGGGAATATCCGGGGTGCCCGGAAGAAAAAGTTAAGGCTATAGAAGAAGCCTTAAAATATTATTATTGGATTTAATAATGTGACTATCCCAACAATTTAATAATTATTGGGGCAGCTACATTATTCTTTAATAGTTGAATTCCATAAAAGTATCAATAGAACGTAATTTGGAATTTATGTATTTACTTTGCTCATTGGTTCTAAGTGTTTTTTCGGGTTTGCAAGAGCATGTGAAAAAGTTTCTGTAAATAAGGATTTATGTGGTCTTCTATGATTTTTTATTTTATCATAGAAGACCACATAAATCCTTATTTACAGAAACTTTTTCACATGCTCTATAGGTGGCCGTGATAGCAGGGCATCTGTTTCTCCTGTCTCAATATAAATGTCCCCCATGATTATATTATCCGAAAGTGTGATTTCAGTCTCCGTTTTCTTTACCAGTTCCCGTATTTCTTCCTCGCGTTTCCTTAATATCACTCCTTCTTCGGTCAGCGTCACCTTCCGTGATCCCTTTGTTCCACGTATCAGTAACTGTCTGCCAGGTTCCTCTTCCATATTTTTTATCTGTGTCGTAAGCGTTGGCTGGGATAAATGAAGGGACTCTGCCGCTCGCTCGATACTCTGTTCTCTTGCTATCGCCAGAAAATATGGAAGTACCCGTAATTCCATATGGCAATCTCCTTTGCAATCAGATTTATTCTTAGCAGTTATCGGCATCTTATTTCTATAAAAGCTTTAGCTTGGCTTTAATATAGAATTCCATAGGTCCCTACTATACTAATGACTAAGATATAAGTATTGGCTATTGTAATGAATCCAGACTATAATGTAATTGAAAACAGAAGTCGTTTTATAGTGGCGAAAGGAGGCAGAAAATATGTTAGGAAATTTTGCGTATTCAAACCCAACGAAACTTTATTTTGGAGAAGATTCTTTAAACTATCTGAATGAGGAGCTGCCGAAATATGGAAAGAATGTACAGCTTGTATATGGCGGCGGTTCCATTAAAAAGACGGGTATTTACGATAAGGTTGTGGCAATCTTAAAAGCCTGTGGAAAAGAAATCTTTGAGGATGGCGGCGTTATGCCAAACCCAACGGTTGAGAAGCTCTATGAGGGCATCCAGATCGCAAGGGAGCATGAGGTGGATTTAATTTTAGCAGTGGGAGGCGGTTCCTGCTGTGATTATGCCAAAGCAGTCTCCATATCCGTCAATTGCAGGGAGGATCCCTGGGAGAAGTATTATCTGAAATTCGAGGACGTAGATGCAGATACTGAAATCATTCCGGTAGGATGTGTGCTGACTATAGCTGGCACCGGGTCTGAGATGAATGGCGGAGCAGTGATTACAAACCATGAAAGTAAGCTGAAAATCGGCCATGTCTTCGGAGAGCAGGTATTTCCCAGATTTTCAATATTAAACCCGGTCTTTACCTATTCTCTGCCGAAGTACCAGATGGTATCCGGAATTTATGACATCCTGAATCATATCTGTGAACAGTTTTTCTCCGGTGATGATGATAATACGTCTGATTATCTGATGGAGGGACTGATGAGATCACTGATTCACAGCTCCAGGATTGCGATAAAGGAGCCGGAAAACTATGAGGCCAGAAGCAATATCATGTGGACGGCTGCATGGGCGTTGAATACGTTGGTTGCTATGGGGAAATCCACAGACTGGATGGTGCATATGCTTGGCCAGGCAGTGGGAGCTCATACAGATGCCGCCCACGGGATGACGCTTTCGGCAGTATCCCTGCCATACTACCGGTATATCATGCCTTATGGTCTTAAAAAATTCAAACGCTTTGCCGTGAATGTCTGGGATATTGATTCAGAAGGAAAAACGGATGAAGAGATAGCAGCAGAAGGTTTAAATGCCCTGGAAACATGGATGAAAGAAATTGGAGTAGTTATGAATATTACAGAACTGGGTGTGAGGGAAGATATGGTGGATGACCTTGTGAAAAGTACCCTTGTCATGGAAGGCGGTTATAAAGTGCTGACACAGGAAGAAATCAGGGAGATCTTTCAAAAGAGTTTGTAAAATGACAGAAAAAGCAAAAAAATAGCGTGTTTGCAGTAATAATCCTGTTTGCGGCATTTGGCAGAGGCGCCTGCACCTGAGACGTTAAAATGCACAGTAATATTTTCGTTCGGCAGGTTATTTTGTGGAATCTGATGAAACTGAAAAAAGTGCTTACGAGCAGTCAGGAGATCTGTTAAAATAGCATCAGTATAAGCGAAGGCAGTCGTTTTCGCACCGGGGTTTAACAGAATATTGGTTTAGATGAGAATGGTAGTGGTGATTATAGTTCTGTAATCATAACGAAAGTTATGAACAGTCTTTAGTCCCGCTGCCTTTTATTTTGGCCAAAATTATGCTGTGCGGAATCTTCTGAATGCCAGAGCTTAGAGAAAATATTTAAATATGAGGAGAAAGAAATATGCCAAAAACAAAATTTCAGGAAATTATTTTTACGATTATCATGGTGATTGTGATGGTGTATGCACTGGTTGTATACAATATCGCTCTGGACAAAGGGGAGTTAACGAACCAGGTGTTTGTTATAGCACTCCAGGAGCTTGTTATTATGGGAATTATCGGTTTCATTCTGGAGATGCTGATTGCCGGACCACTTTCTAAAAAACTTGCATTCCGGCTGGTGACACCGGGAAAAGATAAGCCGGTTTTTGTGATTCTTGCCGTATCCGCGATGACGGTCTGTCTTATGTGCCCGATGATGAGTTTCGCTGCCACAGTATTATTTAAAGGTGCGGATGCTCAGTTGATTTCAAAATGGCTGCAGACCTCTGTAATGAACTTCCCAATGGCGTTCTGCTGGCAGATATTCTTCGCAGGGCCACTGGTAAGATGGATATTCGGGCGGCTGTTTCCGGTAAAAATGGACGTATAATAAAACCTCCATTGCCAGAGGTGGATAATTGCGATATGATATTTTTATAAAGTCAGGCAATTGTGAGGTGATCAGGTAATATGAAGGAAAATGCAATAGAGGATCAGACAGCTGAAAATCGAATGGGGACAGCCCCGGTAGCGCCGCTGCTGCTTAAGATGGCATTACCCATTATTCTTTCTACGCTGGTACAGTCACTCTACAACATCGTGGATGGGATATTCGTTGCCCAAATTAGTGAGGAGGCAATGACAGCTATTACATACGCACAGCCTCCGGTCATTGTTCTGCTGGCTGTCGGAACAGGGATCGCGGTCGGTATGAATACCATGCTTTCTCATGCATTGGGTGAAAAGAATCAGAAATGTGTAAACGATGCAGCGCAGACTGCGATTTTCCTGACTGTGGCAGCCTCTATAATTTCGTTTGCAGCTTCGGTAACACTGGTGCGACCTTATATAATGACACAGACAGAAAATCCCGTGATTCTTGAGATGGGGGTGAAGTATCTGAGAATTTATATGGCTCTGGGAATTGGAACTATGGGGCAGCTTGTATTTGAGAGAATGCTGATATCCACAGGAAAGACCATGTATAGTATGATTTCACAGATTACTGGCGCCGTATTGAACTTAGTTCTTGATCCGATTTTGATTTTCGGGTTACTGGGAGCGCCCGCCATGGGAATTTCAGGCGCGGCGCTTGCTACTGTGCTCAGTCAGATAGCGGCATTGATTATCGCTTTGGTGTTGAATCTGAAGAAGAATCATGAGGTGTCCTTACAATTCAGCATAAAACCGGCAGGTTATGCCGTAAGGAGACTGCTGTTTTTAGGAGTCCCTTCTACTATTTTTATGACGTTAAATGCCTGTATGATGCTGGGAATTAACGCCATATTGAGGAGCTTTTCAGAGACGGCTATTGCGGCGATAGGCGCCTGCGCGAAAATTACAACCCTGTTTATCAATGTGGTGAATGCGATGGCGAATACACTTATGCCGATGGTGGCATATAACCATGGAGCAAAAAAGAAAAAGCGTATTGATCAGGCCCTGAAATACGGTTATCTTTACAGTCTGATATTAACTGCCGCGGGAACACTTGTCTGTCTGTTGTTTACCAGACAGATTTTACTGATGTTTAATGCAAAGAATGAGATGATGAAGATCGGCATAAACGCAATGCGGCTGATGAGCTGCGGTTATATGATGCTGGCGATCCGGAATGTCAGTACCGCAGTAGTGCAGGCGCTTGGACACAGCGTCCAGAGCATGATCGTAGATTTATTCAGAAGTTATGTAATTCTACTGCCTTTTGCATGGCTGTTTGCAAGATCAGGTAATGTAAACAGAGTATTCTGGGCATATCCGTTGGCTGATAGTTTGACTGCACTTGTCGGTATCCTGCTGTTGTGGTACTTTTACAGAAAAGATATCAGGACGATGCAGAACGCTTGCGATGTATAAAGAAATTTTTAAGACAGAGATGACTATTAAATTTTGTCAGATCTGTCTTTTTTGTTTCATTATAATAAAAATCCTTCTTAGTATGATGCAAATTGCGGCCAAAATCTGCAAAGTAAAGCCAGAATCTTGAAAAAACCACCTCTGAGTAATAGATTTAAAGTCATAGATTAATTACAACCCACTGTGCAAACGCAGTGAAGACGAATAAGAGGGAGGTCTTTTTTAATGAAAACAACAAAGAAACGATTTGCAGCAGCGCTGTTCAGTATCTGCCTGCTTGCCAGTATGCTGCCGGGCACGGGCATGGCAGTATTTGCACAGGACAGCGTCCGCGATGCATGGGACGGAACTGCCGATACTGGCTGGTACGATGGAACCAAAACAGAGTATGAAATCAGTACGGCGGGGGAGTTGGCAGGTCTGGCTGTTTTGGTGAATAGCGGGACGAAATTTGAAGGAGAAACAGTCTTGCTGTTATCGGATCTTGACCTGGGGGGATATGAATGGGTTTCCACCGGTACGGGAAATAATTCTCAAAAATATTTTGGCGGAACATTCGACGGAAAGAATCATTGTATTTACAACGTTATAAGTACGGAATCGCCTGATTATAGCGGATTATTTGGAGTTATATCCCATGGAGGTACGATACAGAATCTCGGCGTGGCAGATGCTTACTTTACAAATTCGCCCTTCTTCAATATGGGCATCCTGGCCGCCTGGGCAAACGGTGGGAGCATCCGGAATTCCGCGGCAAGAACATTACGGAACAGGCCGTTGTAGATGGCTATGCCGCTGATATTGAAGCCGCCATCAAAGCGCTTGAAAAAAAGAAGGACAGCCCGAAACAGCCTGCTGATACGGCAAGTCCGGCAAAACCGGGGAAAACACATAATTCCAATGCCCCGTAAAAAATTTACCACCCAGAAAGACGATTATGAAAACCTCAGTCTTAGCTGGTTTGTTAAATACTGCGAACTATATTGCAAATGTGAATTCAACAATATAGTTTCCCAAATCCGGTGCAATGTCTTTCTGTGATTGGATCACAGCTTCGCCGCCAGTACCATCAATTTTACTTATATTTTCCATACTTCTTTCAAATCTTGTTTTCTCCATATCATTTTAACTCCGTGTTTGATAGAATAGAATTAGTGACCATTAAAATAAGATTGACTGTTATTAGAATCAGCTGTTATTAATTGGGTTCTCCTTAAATGTTTTTTAATTTACGGAAGAAAGTGAGGAAATAATATGAAAAAAGTTCTGGAATTTGATGCAGTTCTTGTTAAAAAACCGGATATGGATGCGGCATATATAGAGATCCCTTTCGATATGAAAGCGATTTTTGGAAAGTCACGGGTACTGGTACACGCAACTTTTGATGGCGAACCTTATGATGGACAGGCCGTGAAAATGGGTACGCCATGCCATATTATTGGCGTCAGGAAGGACATCCGCAAAAAAATAGGGAAAAAACCGGGAGATAAGCTTCATGTGACGCTGGAAGAACGGGAAAGAGGAAAGTGACTATTTCTGTTGAATCAAAGTGGTTGTATGATATACTAGAAGCATCTTAATGAACGGAGGCTGCAAATTATGGGAATTTGGACAAATAAGCACTAACGGCAAGGTGTTGGTGTTTTTCCAGGCCTTGCTAATCAGGAAGCGGAAAACAGATCAGTGATTAGGAGGCAAATGATGTCATATTTTTATTATCAGTCAAAAAAGATTTATTACACAGAAACGGGGAGTGGAAAACCAGTGCTGTTTTTGCATGGCAATACGGCATCTTCCAGGATGTTTGAACTGCTGCTGCCCTTGTATGAGGATCAGTTTCATGTCATTCTCATCGATTTTCTAGGGCATGGGAAATCCGACCGGCTTGAAGAGTTTCCGGCGGATCTTTGGATGGAAGAAGCCCGCCAGACCATCGCATTGCTGGAACATCTGAACCTTGGAAAGGTGGATCTTGTGGGCACCAGCGGCGGTGCCTGGGTTGCCATCAATGCTGCACTAGAGCGCCCGGAGCTGGCAGGGAAGATTATAGCGGACAGTTTTGACGGCCGGACATTGGCGGACAATTTTTCTAAGAACCTGGTTCAGGAGAGAACGAACGCCAAAAAGGATGAAATGGGAATTGGTTTTTACCAGTGGTGCCAGGGAGATGATTGGGAACGCATCGTGGATATGGATACAAAGGCATTGATTCAATGTGCCGGAGAAAAGCTGCCGTTATTCACAAAACCACTGTGCAGTCTGCAGGTTCCGCTGCTGCTCATGGGGAGCGAAGGAGATGAAATGTCCAGGGAGGATTTTCAGGAGGAGTACGCTGCAATAGCCGGTGAAACAGGGGCTGAGATTTGTATTTTTCCAAATGGAAGCCATCCCGCAATTCTTTCTAATGCAAAGGAGGCTGCAAAAGCGATCTGCAAATTTCTGGAAACGTAGAAATAGCCGTCGTCGCGACATGCTCCAGGTATATTCTTTTTGTTAAATAATGCTGTGGCAGGTTATGGCACAGAAAAGGCATGGACAAATATAAAAATAAATGTTCATGCCTTTTTATATACCGGAATTAATGAAAGCAGCAAAGGGAATTTCCAGTGATGGCTGCTCTATAGAAATTCTAAGTTTATCCTTCAAATAAAATTGATTCTTAAAAAACGAAATTGGCCAGATAAAACAACAGGAATGTATGGGCGGGATAAAAAATATAGAAGAAATATTTCATGCCCGGCCCCTTTTGATTATTGTACTTCAGCATGATTGGCAGGGCCAATACCATCAGGCACTGCAGTCCGTAAATACCATCCAGCATTTCCATGCTAAACTGATTGATGCAGAAAATGATGTACATGACAATAAAGCAATCTTTTTTCTCTTTCAGAAAATACATCAATACTCCAAGAGCAACAAATTCAAACCCATATTCATTCAAATAAATGTTAGGGATAAGTCCAGTCAGCACATCGCTGCTTAAATAACGTGAAAACGGCAGTATATAGAAAAGAAACTGAACTGCAAAAATACATCCAAGCAGTATCCCGCCCTTTTTATGGTCCTGCAAAAATATTTCAATTGTACTGATTAAAACGCCTACTATAAACATAGTAAGAAAAATATTGTGATTACCATACCCGTATTCGGTTGGCATAAAGTAGTCAACAGCATAACCGAAAATTGTCATGAACACACTCATTAGATATAAACGCAATAAATATATCCTGCGGTTTTTTGTATATTGGTAACCCCATACCATACAAAACAGGAAAAGAGGAAAACTCGCTCTGCCCAGCCAGCGAAACCATATTGGCGTTCCTTCAAAATAGTAGCCTATATGGTCTATAACCATTAGAATTAATGCGATTATTTTAATCTTAAATGTATTCATGTGTGATACCTCGCTTCTGTGATTATCGTTTTTATGAACGCCTAACCTGCCAAAAGCGGGTATCTTACCTCGATCCATTATGGCTCAAAACGGTTACTGCATGATGCATATTTTATCATATTTCTGCAGCTTCGTCTATCTCGCCTTTTTTGAGGTCTATTTTGTCTCCCAGCTGATGAACTGGCCTAGTACTACAGCGAACATGCAATATAATTCTAAGCAGCTGTGTGATTCACGTGGGAATTCCTTTTATTTATCAGTGAACAATATATCATCCAGTATGGCGGCTCGGATCCATCATTTATTTTAAGAAGATTGATTCGATAATCATACCCCTCAATCGTAATCGTATTGTCGTCATCGTCTGGATGTAGCCTGTAAGTTAAGCTGTGTTCCCAACAGAAGTGAATAATTAAATCCAGAATCATTTTATGGTGATTTGGCTGTTGTTTACTGAAAAGAATATATGCTGTTTTCATAAGATACCTCCGCTTATATAAAATGCTTATAAATTGTGTTTTAAAATGGAACCGGCATTTCCAGGTGTATGAACCGTAACAGAACGAATCGGTTTCTTACAGTTCAGCAGATTGTATTTCTGCAAAGTGGAATATAATTTCTCTGCCATTGTGGAATCCATGTCACAGAGGGGCAGACGGCAGTGTCCTGTGTTATAGCCCATTGCGCGCATGGCCTGTTTGACGGGGATGGGATTGACATCCAAAAATAAAGCCTCAATCAGCTCCAGATATTTTAACTGAAGGCTGTCGCTTTCGTCACTGTTGCCGGCAAAATAAGAGGAACAGATGGTATGCACTTCTCTGGGCACGAGATTGGAAAGGACAGAAATGACTCCCTTTGCCCCCAACGCCAGTGCCGAAGTAATCTGATCATCGTTTCCGGAATATATGGCAAGGTCGTCCTTACAGAGTGCTGCGATCTTGGCAATCTGGGAAAAATTGCCGCTTGCCTCCTTGACGGCCACGATATTATCTATTTCACTGAGACGCTTGAAAGTAGCCGGATAAATATTTACTCCAGTGCGGGAAGGCACATTATATAAAATAATCGGCAGATTCGTTGCATCCGCACATGCTGTAAAATGCAGGAATAACCCCTGCTGTGATGCCTTGTTGTAATACGGTGTGACATGGAGCAGCGCGTCTGCGCCGGCTTTTTCGCATTCCCTTGACAGATAAACCGCATGGGCGGTATTGTTGCTTCCGGCTCCTGCGATCACCGGAATACGCCCGTCCACATGTTTGACTGCGCGGCGTACCAGCTCAATATGTTCTTCATCTGTCAGTGTGGAACCCTCCCCAGTTGTTCCGGCAACGATGACAGCGTCTGCATTTTCACGGATCTGCATATCCAGTAAATTTTCAAAAACAGGAAAATTAATTGAAAAATCATTTAGCATCGGGGTTATGATTGCAGTACCCGCTCCTTTAAAAATCAATTTTTTCATGATGATGGCCTCTCCTTTATTCATAGCTAATTTAGATACATTTATCATATGGATTCTTTGATTAAAAAGGGATAAAAGTCTTAGCAGAAGATATTAAAACGATATAAATATTCCGGGACTGGCTGAGCGCGCCCGTGCAGGTTATTCGAGTTTGTAACAAAGTCACAGTAAAAATCGCCTGCATCGTGTATACTGACAACAAATAAAGTCGGAGGTATTGATTGTGGCTGATAAAAAATTGCGTAAAAAGGCTTTTATTGTACAAAATGAGTGCGTGGCATGCGGATGCTGCGTAAAGGTATGCCCGAAAGATGCTATTCATATTGAGAGAGGAATTTTCGCAGACGTTGATTTGGAAAAATGTGTTGGCTGCAGCAAGTGTGCACGAGAATGCCCTGCATGCGTAATTGAAATTCGGGAGGTGCCTGTATGAAGAAACAATGGTATGATTATCTCTGGATATTTTCTACTGTTTACCTGGTGCTCGGTTTTTTCAACATCCTTTTTGCATGGATCGGACTGCTTTGCTTTTTTATCCCTTTGATTATTTCCGTCGCCGGAGGCGGCAAGGGATATTGTAACCGCTACTGCGGAAGGGGACAGCTTTTCTCCTTACTGGGCGGACGATTTGGCCTGTCCCGCAGAAAGGACCCGCCGAAATTTCTGCGAAGCAAATGGTTCCGCTACGGGTTCCTGCTCTTTTTCTTTACCATGTTTTTTCAGATGCTTTGGAGCACATGGCTGGTGTTTGGTGAAGCGCGCAGCCTCAGGCAGATGGTGACGATCCTTTGGACGTTTAACCTGCCCTGGCACTGGGCGTATGATGGAACGGCGTTTGCGCCGTGGATGGCGCAGTTCGCCTTTGGATTTTACAGCGTGATGCTGACATCCACGATACTGGGTATGATTACAATGGTGCTGTTCAAGCCTCGTTCCTGGTGTGTGTACTGCCCAATGGGGACCATGACACAGCTTATTTGCAAAGCAAAGTCAGGTAAGAGCGTGAGCTTACTCCAAAATACAGAACATAGCTAAAATGTCAGTTGCAGCCGGGTATAGTTTTATAAAACTATATTCCGGCTGCAATTTTATGATATACTAGTCTGGTACACGGAGTGTTAATAGAAATTCATGGTGATGGTCTTATACGGCTCAAAACCCTGATTCAGACAGTAGTGAGAACCATATATATCAAGAATAATGGAGTTGGGTGTGCCATTTATCTTTGTATGTTCCCGCACAATTAGTTCTGTTGTATTTTTGATCGTCCAGAACTTGTAAATTACAACGCTGAGCCTTACTTCTCTTGATTGATCGGTTGTAATGTTCGATTCATTTGCGATTTGATAGTCGGGAAGCATGTTGATTGTTGTTAGAATTAAAACGAGAGCTATAAAAATAATACATAGTTTCTTTTTCATCAATAATTCCCCCTGTAAAAATGATAGGGCTGAAAATGATGCAAATCTACAGGTAAATAATGGGAGATCTATGTGTTGCGTACATAGGGGAATATAAATAGGACTGGAAGGGAACATAACAGGAATGTACAAAGGATAGGAGAGGATACGGATAACATGGGAAAGGGACTAATAGATTCATTATTGGATCATATTTTCCTATTTCTAAGTGCAGATATGTATGTAATGCAGAAGAATGATATTAGAGGAGATTTATATGAAAGCGATCGGTTTGATAATATTATTAGTTTTCTATTTTGTCTATATTGGGAAGATGGTTCTGCAGAGAAGGCAGGGCATTCAGACAGACCAGATTGCAAAAGGAAGCCGCAGAGATAAAGTGTTTTATATAGAACTTATCATGAAGGCAGCTACATATTCGGTAGTCATTATAGAAGTGATCAGTATTGTGTTTGTGAAGCCGGTGGTGCCGTCTCATGTGAGGTTCCTGGGAATGATACTAGGATTCGTGGGAGACGTGGTTTTTGCTCTTGCGGTTATCACAATGAAAGATAACTGGAGAGCAGGAATTGCTGAGAATGATAAAACGGAAATGGTAACGGCGGGGATCTATCAGTTCAGCAGGAATCCTGCGTTTCTGGGATTTGACCTTGTATATCTGGGGATAGTGTTGATGTTTTTCAACTGGGTGCTGCTTTTGTTTTCTGTATTTGCTGTTGTTATGCTTCATTTGCAGATCTTGCAGGAAGAAAAATATCTGCCGCAGGTTTTTGGGGAAGCGTATTTGCTATACTGCAGCAAAGTCTGTAGATATTTGGGAACTAAACGATAGGAGAGAAGAATGAAAGAAAGATTTGAGACAGAGCGTCTAATTCTGAGGCACTGGAATAACGGGGATGCAGAAGAATTATACCGGTATGCCAAAGATGAAAGGGTAGGCCCACCTGCGGGATGGCCGGTGCATACCAGTGTGGAAAACAGCCGTGAGATTATAGAAAAGGTGCTTTTGGCCGAGGGAACCTATGCGGTTGTATTAAAGGAAAGCAATCTTCCTGTGGGCAGTATTGGCCTGCTGCTGGGCGGCGCAAGTGATCTGGTGACGGCAGATACAGAGGCGGAGATCGGTTACTGGATCGGCGTCCCATATTGGGGACAAGGATTCATTCCGGAGGCCGCGCGGGTTTTGATACAATATGCCTTCGATGAACTAGGCATGGATAAGCTCTGGTGCGGCTATTTCGAGGGGAACGATAAGTCACTCAGGGTACAGCAGAAGTGCGGTTTTGTATATCATCATACCAATGAGAATATTTCCTGGCCGCTTATGGGGGATATTCGGACGGAACATATTACCTGTCTGACAAAACAGCAGTGGAAAGAGAAAGACATGGTAAAATCTGATCAAAATGAACTGCTTTTAAATTTACATCGGCTTCATACGACAGAATTGGGTATTGAGCGAATTAGAACAAACCTTTGTATACAAACGGAAGATGTTATTGGATGGTGCAGAGATAAGATACGGGACACGGGCAGCAGTGTTACCAGAAGAGGGAAGAACTGGTATATTAGTTCTGGCGATTGTACTATTACTGTTAATGCGAATAGCTTTACCGTTATTACGGCACATAAGCGTAAATAACAGGCGGATTACAGATTCAAAAATGCAGAAGTGAGAAAGGTTTTGGCAGCTATATGGTGAATCATATTGAAACGAAACGATTAAGTATTACTGCCCTGACGCCCGGACAGCTGGAGTTGTGGATAAACGATATTCCAATGTTGGAAAAAGAACTTGGGTGCAGCTATCAGGCGGAGCCGATGAAGGGCGTATTTAAAGAAATTGCTGCAGGTCAGTTAGAATTAGCGAAAAACGCAGGAGAAAATTATATTTGGTATAGCTTTTGGTTTATGATCCGAAAGTCGGATAACGTAGTAGTGGGTTCTGCGGATTTCAAAAACCTTCCGGATAAAAATGGAGAGGTTGAGATTGGCTATGGCCTGGGAAAAGCATTTGAACATTGCGGATATATGACGGAGACTGTTCAGGCAATGTGTGACTGGGCAAGGAAGCAGAAGGGAGTAAGGCATATCATTGCAGAAACTGATATAGACGGTTATGCTTCCCAACGAATATTACGGAGATGCGGGTTCAAAGAATATAAAAGGGATATTACGGTGTGGTGGAGGCTTTGAAGAGAGAATCAGGAGATGTGTATTTAATCAGATCTTCTGTGATCAGAACTGCCCATTTATGCATAAGTTCTAAAAATCTGGTACAGATTCTAAAATATGTGACATATAAGCGCCTCACTTTTTATGATACCCTTAAAAAAAGTGAGGTGCTTATATTATGAAAATAACAATTTTAGGCGGTACAGGCTGGCTTGGAGCAGAGATTTCTGCAGAGGCAGTAAAACGGGGGCATGTTGTGGCAGTAGTTTCACGGCATCCGGAAGATATCAAATATACGCTGACTCCGGATGTGGAGTCCCTGAAAGCGGATGCGGGCGATTATACACAGTTGATAGAAACCATTCCGGTAGACAGCGACATAGTCGTTAATTCTCTGATACCTGATCCGTTTCAGCCGGAACAGTTCTCCAATTTATGCAGCAATGTGATACGAGCTTGTAAAGAAATAGGGATCCGAAGGCTGATAGCCATTGGAGATGCGTGCGTGTTTAAAGTGACTCCTGATAAAATGTTAAAAGATACGACGTTTTTGACACCAATGTACAGAACCTGGTTTGGAGAACACGAGAAGACTCATGAGCTCTATCTGAATGAAACAGAGCTTGAATGGGTAGAAATTGCGCCGGCAGCAAAATGTCTTCCGGACAAAGGCGGACAGGAGTATATGATTGCGGAAGATGCGCTTTGCACATTAGATCCGCTGGTTGCTGAGTTAAAGACTCCGGATCCGGATCATTTTCCTTTTGCGGACAGCAGCTATATCTCCACACAGGATTTTGCCCGCGCTGTATTGGATGAGATAGAGCATCCAAAATACAGCGGGAAACGAATCTGTGTGGCGTGGAAGCAAAAACATGAAATGTATTGGGAGGGGGAAGCAAAGTGAAGATCGCTATTTTAGGTGCAAGCGGAAGAGTAGGCAGCAGAATTGCAAAAGAAGCGCTTATGCGCGGACATCAGGTCGTCGGAATTGACGTAAATATAAAAGAAGAATTGAAAAACCAGGTGGAATTCTATAAAATAGATATGGAAGATACAGAAGGTGTTGCGGGGGCAATCCGGGGGTGTGATGTGTATATTTTTGCCGTGATTCCGGTATTAAAAGGCTTAGACAGGATTATTCCCGTAGTTCAGAGTGCAATTGAAGCGTGTAAGATAGCGGGGGTGCCGCGGATGATCTATATCTGCGGAGGCGTTTCCTCGTGGGTGAGGCCCGGAGTGTACATGCTGGATGACCAAAAGGTTCCGGGGCATCGGCAGACCCATAAGGCAAACGATGCGATCATAGGAAGCCATGAGATTGCATTGGAGTACCTGCGGACGGTTCATGATTTCGACTGGTGCTGTCAGACCGCTCCACTGTGGATGGAGGAAAATATGGGGGGACGAACGGGGAAATACCGGATGGGGACGGAATACCCGGTACTGATAGACCCGGAGAATAAAGAGATCAGTATTCAACAGAACTGCCATATTTCTATGGAAGACTTTGCAGTCTGTATGATAGACGAGGTGGAACAGAAACGTCATCACCAATGCAGATATACAGTAGGATATTAAGGTAACAGTTCAGACAGGTCTGAGCATTTACTGCGCAGACCGTGCGGAAACATGGTGGTTGCAGGCATCCTGTCTACGCTCTGCTTCGGTTCGTGCTAAACGTGCGCCACTGGCGTACAGCATCCTTCGCCGCAGCCGAATTCCTATGGGCTGGATGCGTAACAGGTCAGGCTTGCCTGAGCTGTTATATTAAGGAAAAGGCACCCCTGAGGGTGTCTTTTTTGGATTGCTGTGATATACTGAAGACAATCAGCCTTGTGGTGTGGAAAACTATATGTGGACAGGTGAAAACAGATGAAAAATGTAATCATTGCAGATGACGAAGTACATGTAAGAAGCCTATTGAAACATCTGGTGCATTGGGATGAATATGGGCTTAATCTGGCAGGCGAATTTGATAATGCAGAAGATATCATTGAATTTATGCAGCATGAAAAAGTTGATATTGTAGTCACAGATATTATGATGCCGGGACTCAATGGGATTGAGATGATAAAAGAAATCAAGAAACAGCAGATCCAGTGCCGTTTTGTGCTGATAAGCGGGTATCGGGATTTTGAGTTCGCGCAGGCAGCAGTTAAACTCGGCGTATCGGATTATATTCTGAAACCGATCAACGAGGATGAGGTAAATGCGGTCTTAAAATCCCTGGCGGAGGAGAAGAGCGAAGGCGGGGAAGAAGAATTCAGAAGAAAGGCAATCCGTCAGAAGTTCCGTGAGGTTCTGGCGGGAGATACCGCGGTACCGGATCTTGAAACGGTGGAGAAAAAGTATTGTCTTCATTTCCAAAAAGAAGGTGCATTTTTCCGGGTATTGCAGCTGGGTTTCTGCGGCTGCCGTGAGGGAGAAGAGGTTGAGCAGGTGGCAGGCGATATCTGGAATATCCTGCGAAAAAACATTTCTGAATGCTGCGTGGAACAGGAAATGTTTCCGTCTTCCTGGCTTCGCTATAACATCGTGCTTCAGATTAAAGATGATATGAAGAGCCGGATTCTGCGGATCTTGGATACCACCTACCGGGGATTAGTTCAAAATTATAGAGATAATCTTCCGTTTCATCTCTATCTGGGCGTTGGAAAAGCGGTAAATGAGTTAAATGACCTCAGAATATCTATGGTAACCGCTGCGTTTTTCATGAGCGGAAGACTACGGTATGGGGACAGCCGGATGTATGTGGCGGACATTCTTCCACAGGCGGATAAGCTTCTGAGAGAGAACCGCCCAATTGATTCCTCACAGATGCGGCGGTTTGAGAGTTCTGTTGAAGCGATTGACGAGAGCGGAGTGAAACAGGTGATACGGGGCCTGTTTGAGGAATATCAGAAACAGAGTGATCAGAACTATATTCAGTACTTTTATATGGTAACGGAATTGGGGAACCGGCTTGCGGATGTTCTGGGCAGGCTGAATATCCATCCCCGGGAAACCCAGGAAGTGAAACGGCAGCTGCAGAGGCTCTCAGAGAATTGCGATACGATAACAATGCTGAGAAGCGTAACAGAAAAGTTCTGTGTTGATAACATGAATAAATATCTGGCTGGGAAAAAAGACCATGTGCTGGTTTATGTACATTTCGCAAAGCAGTACATTGAAGAACATTATGCGGAAAATATTACCCTGAACAGGATTGCAGAAGAGGCCCATGTGAATCCGGTTTATTTGTCTACCATTTTTAAAGAGAGTACAGGGATCAACTATTCGGCATATCTTACTTCAATCAGGATTGAGAAGGCAAAGGAATTGTTAAAGAAGCTGGATTTGAATATATCTCAGATCGCCAATCAGGTTGGATATGCCAGCACCCGCTATTTCAGCAGGATTTTTGAGCAGGAAAGCGGGATGAAACCAAGTGAGTATCGAAGAATATATTTGAAAGGACTGCGGGATGAAATGTAGAAAATTACTCGGGGGAGACTGCATAAAGCGGGAAAGAAGCATCCTGCATGGTCTTTATATTCAGGCAGGCTTTGCTATAGCAGGAACCTTGTTATTCCTTCTACTGCTTCTGTGGGCCGCTGATTTCAAAACAGCAGTATTGCTTTTGGTGTATTACGTGCTTTTTCTGAGCCTGTTATGGGTTTCTGTCCGTAATACCAGACGTATGCATCGGGTGATCCTGCAAAAGGCAGAGTCAGAGAAGAAAGCGGTGGAGGCAGAACTTGAACAGAAACGCCAGCAGCTGCTTGCGCTGGAAAACCAGATAAATCCCCATTTTCTGTATAATACGCTGGATACGTTCCGTGGGCTTGCGCTTGAGAACGGAGACAGGCATCTAAGCGATATGATAGAAGCTCTTTCGGTGATGTTTAAGTACAGTGTGAATTACGATGTGGAAATGGTTAGTATTAACGCAGAACTGAATTATCTTTCCAAATATATTCAGCTGCAGCAGTTGAGATTTCCAGATCGGTTCGAATATCAGGAGGTGATTAACTGCACACCGGAACAGCTTCTGCTGGAGATGTGTCCTCGGTTTGTGTTGCAGCCGCTGGTGGAAAATGCCATCCGGCATGGCCTGAGAAATGTGCGAAGAGGAGGATGTATTACAGTTTCATTGGAGATCCGGGAAGGTGATTTTTATATTGATGTGGAGGACAATGGGTGTGGTATGAGCCAGCAGCAGGTAGCAAGTATAAATCAGAGATTCAAAAAGCCCGAACAGCCGGAGGATGGAAACAGGACGGCGGAAGGGCAGGAGGATACGAAAGTGAGAAAAGGGCAGGGCGGGATTGGCCTTGGAAATGTAAACAAGCGGATTAAGATGTTCTGCGGGGAAGAGTATGGCCTTAAGGTTATTAGCACGCCGGAGGTGGGAACTCAAATCGTAGTGTGCCTGCCTCTCTATAAGGAGGCAAGAGAAGGATAAGAATTACTATTCACGGGGCCGTGCACCACGCTGCACGGCATCCGAGCCAATAAAGTGATGGGGACGGGCATCTGGCTCCTCGCCACTGGCGACTTTAAATGAGACAGATGCTGTTACTATGCACGGCCCATAGGCCGTGCATAGTAACGAATAAGATATAGACTGCGGCCGTATTGACGGCCGCTTTTTCGATCTCCGAAAAAGTTTTGATTACATACTATGAAAAATGTGACACTTTTCTGAATATAGAGACATTAAAAAGATAACCAAAGATAGATAAAATAAAGACAAATAAAAGATAACTGCATACCAAAAAGCAAAACAGGAGGTTAAGAAAATGAGATTAAAAAAATGGATGGGAATTATTTTATCAGCGGCGATGCTGTTGGCGTTACTGACCGGTTGTTCTTCCAAAAGTCCGGCGGAGGCGGACAGCGGGAGTAAGCAGAGCAGCGAAAGCAAAGAAAAAACCGGTGGAACGGTTGGGATTCTCATTGTTACAAGTGGTTCCCAGTGGTGCAATGACATTGTAGATTCTGTGACAGAAGCGGTAAAAGGGGAAGGGTATGATGTGGTCGTTTCGGACTCGCAGGTCTCTGTTGACAATGAACTGTCCGGGATGGAGAACCTGATTAATTCAGGGTGTAAGGCCATTGTAGTAAATGCCATGAATCCGGCCGGCTTATCAGATCTCTGTAAACAGGCGCAGGAAAAGGGGATTTATATCATAGGATGGTCTGATCTGCTGGTGAACTATGATGCTCTTGTAGAAGAAAACCCGAAAGAGGAAGCGGAACTGATCGCAGATGCCATGGCGGATTTTGTGGATGAAAGTGCAGGAGAGGGCAGTGAAATGGCTGCAATCTGGCTGTCTGACTCTGCAAACCCAGATACGACGGCAGGAGTATTCAAGGAAGCCCTGGAAGCTGAGTTTGAAGAGACATTGGTGAAGGGGAAGGGCGTCAATCTTGTAAACAGCCAGTATGCAACGGATTCCACGAAGGCAATGGATGTTACAGAGGCGATTCTCGCGGCAAACCCAAATGTAAAACTGATTTTCTGCCAAAGTGATGAGATGGGAGTTGCGGTTGCTCAGACACTGGAAGCAAAGGGGATTGGAAAAGACGAGGTTATGGTTTGCGGGCTGGACGGCAGCGAGGAGGCATTGAATGTGATTGCCGGAAATAATTCAACGCTCAGAAGCACAGTTTATGCAAATACAAAACTGATAGGACAGAAAGTCGGAGAGGCAATTTGTAAGTATATGACAGACAATACTGCAGAAAATGTAATCGCAGAATATGTATTAATTAACAGCGATAATGCGTCAGAGTATGTAACTCAATAAGAATGGAAAAAGGAAAGGATAAAACGGTGAAGAAAAAGATATTAGAGTTTCGCCATGTCAGTAAAGTCTATCCTGGAGTCAACGCATTGTCAGATGTTTCCCTTGACTTGTACGAGGGAGAAGTCCTTGCGCTGATGGGCGAGAATGGCGCTGGAAAATCTACACTGGTAAAATGCATTACCGGCGCCAATGAACCTACCTCCGGAACGATCACTGCAGACGGACATGAATATACGAGAATCACACCGGCAGACGCAAGAAGTCTTGGAATTGGGGCGGTTTATCAGGAGTTCACTTTGGTGCCGGAACTGCCGGTAGTAGAGAATGTGTTTATGGGGAATCTGCGTGGAAACGGTATATTGGTAAATAAAAAACAAATGATCCAGGATGCGGAAAAAATCTTTCATGATTTTGGAGTTCCGATTGATCCGATGGCAATGGTAAGTTCCCTCTCTCCGGCTATGATGCAGATTGTAGAGATTGCAAAAGCAGTTTCTTTGAAGACCAGAATTCTAATCCTGGATGAGCCGACGGCGCCTCTTACGGTTAGAGAGGTTGATACACTGTTTTCTATCATCCGCAAGTTAAAGAAAGACGGTGTGTCTATCGTATATATCAGCCATAGAATGGAAGAAATTTTCGAAATTACGGACCGTGTTGTTGTCATGCGCGACGGATGCTACATCTGTGAAATGGAGACGGAGATGACTTCCAGACCGGAACTGATCCGCGCCATGATTGGGAGGAAACTAGATGACATTACGTACCCACACAGTTACTGCGCGAAGGATGAAGTTGTTCTTAAAGCAGACAATGTAAGCGGTAATGGCGTCAGTAACATCAGCTTCGAACTGCACAGAGGAGAAATCTTAGGCTTCGCCGGACTGGTGGGCGCCGGCAGGACAGAACTCATGAGCGTACTATTTGGCGACGTGAGAAAAGAGAATGGCAGGATATATATCCATGGAGAAGAGGTGGATATCAGGCATCCATATGAGGCTATTAAAGTGGGCATTGGACTCCTGCCGGAGGACAGAAAGGGCAAAGGGCTCCTCCTTGATAAGCCTGTATTTGCCAACATCACACTTTCCAGCCTGATGAAGTACTGTAAAATGGGGAAAATCAATAAGGCAAAAGAACAGGAGCATGTGCAGGAATATGTAGAAACACTGAAGATCAAGACCCCCGGTATCTGGCAGGAGGCACAGTATCTTTCTGGCGGTAACCAACAGAAGCTGATCGTGGCGAAATGGCTGGATGTTGACAGTGATATCCTGATTTTTGATGAGCCTACCAGAGGAATTGATGTGGGAGCAAGATTCGAGATCTATCAATTGATGCATGAACTTGTTGAAAGCGGAAAATCGATTATTATGGTATCTTCGGATTTTGAAGAATTAGTTGGAATGTCAGACCGCATTATCATCCTTGCTGAGGGGCAGCTTGCGGGAGAGGCAGGCAGTGAGGAGTTTGATAAAGAAATACTGCTGGATTTGGCATCCGGCAGCCGCTAAGGAGAAAAATATGAATACAACAGTGTTGATAAAAATAAAAAAATTTGTCGCGCAGATTCTGCTATTGCTTATTATCATTATTTTTGCGGCAATGAAACCGGCTACGTTTTTTACGCTGGAGAATTTACTTACCATTATAAGACAGGTAGCTACCATGGGTATCGTAGCATTGGGTGTCTCATTCCTGATGCTGACCGGCAGCCTTGATTTTTCGGTCGGAAAAGTTTACGCATTTGCAGGCGTGGTGTGTGCACTTTTGTATAAAGCAGGAATATCAATATGGATATCGGTGCTGATCTCTGTACTGGCCTGCATAGGAATCAGCATGATAACAGGGTATATTTCCATGAAATTTGGCATTCCGATGCTGATCGTATCGATTGCGATGATGCAGGTAGTGGATGGGCTGAACATGATTTTAACGGACGGAGCTACCATATACGGGCTGCCGGAGAGTATCAAATTCCTTGGACAGAACTATATCCTGGGGATTCCTGTGGCAGTCATCGTGTTTGCCGTGCTGGCCCTGATTGTGGCATTCATATTAAATAAAACATATCTCGGGCGATACTTATTCGCGGTAGGCGGCAATAATGAGACAGCGCGGCTCTCAGGCATCCATGTGAATAAAATCAAAATGATTGCAAGCATACTCTGTGGATTCCTGACAGGAATCGCCGGCATTATTATGATGTCCCGTTCTTTTTCGGGAAGTCCCTATAGCGGGAGCAATATAGGAAATGACGTAATCAGCGCTGCGGTTCTCGGCGGTGTCTCCATCTCAGGAGGAACCGGAAAGACCAGCGGTGTTGTAACGGGCGTATTGATTATCGGGGTACTTTCCCAGGGGCTCGTTATGATCGGCCTGAGCAGCAACTATCAGAATATGATCAAAGGTGCAGTTCTTATTCTGGCGGTTATTATGGATACACGGTCGAAAATTGTGAAGAAGGCAAGTGTATAACAATGCTATGAATATAAGAACGATGAAAAGCGGAGAAAAACAAAAATGACAGACTTAAGTAAAACACCCTTTCATTTGGGAAAAACACAGCAGGAATGGGTAAAAAAGACATTAGGCCAGATGTCTGTGGAGGAGAAGGCCGGACAATTGTTCCTGGTGATCGGCCAGTCGGATCATGATGAGGATATCCTGGATATGTACCGGGAATTTCAATTTGGCGGGATCATGTATCGGCCGGACCGGGCAGACAAATTAAAGAATAGAAATGATAAACTACAGGCGCTGGCGAAGATCCCTGTGCTGATTGCAGCGAATCTGGAGGCAGGCGGAAGCGGCGCCGTACTGGAGGGGACAAACTTTGCAAGCCAGTTGGAAGCGGCAGCCACCGGTGACGTCCGCCAGGCATATCATCTGGGAGATATCAGTGCTCGGGAAGGGAGCGCGGTCGGAGTGAATCTGGCTTTTGCCCCTGTATGTGATATCGACAGAAACTGGCGGAACCCAATTACGAATACAAGAACCTATGGAAGTGATCCGGAAATTGTCCTCAGTATGTGTGAGGCGTATATGGACGGTGCAGCGAAGAATGGCGTTGCAGTCTCAATCAAGCATTTCCCGGGGGATGGCTGTGATGAACGGGATCAGCATCTGGTAGCATCCGTCAATGACTTAAGCTGTGAAGAATGGGATGCCACCTATGGGAAGATATATAAAAGCCTGATAGAAAAAGGCGCCCAGACCGTGATGGCAGGACATATCCTGCAGCCCGCATACAGCCGCAATTTTAGTCCGGAGCTTACAGAGGAGCAGATACTTCCGGCCTCCTGTTCTAAAGAACTGGTTCAGGGCCTGCTGAGGGGAAAACTTGGATTTCAGGGAGTTGTCCTTACCGATGCCGCAAATATGCTTGGCTACTGCACAGCTATGAAACGAAGAGATCTGATACCGACAACAATCAATGCCGGCGTTGATATGATACTATTTGGCAAGAACCTTGCGGAAGATCTTTCCTATCTGATCGATGCAGTGCGTACAGGAGTCGTGAGCGTGGAGCGGCTTGATGAGGCAGTGACGCGTGTTCTGGCATTGAAAGCTTCTCTGGGGCTTCACGAAAAGAAACATTTTACTGCGGACAATTACCGCGGGCTGATCGCCGCACCAGAATCTTTGAGGCTGGCAGCAGAGTGTGCGGATCAGGCAATTACATTAGTAAAGGATACGCAGAATCTGCTCCCGGTTACGCCAAAAAAGCACAGACGGGTATGGCTCCATGTAAACGGGGATAAGCCGGGATTTACCGGCGGCAGCCGCTGCCGGGAAATGGTCATTCGCGCTTTGCAGAAGGCGGGATTTGAGGTAGATGTCTATGATGCCGAACATACAACAATGGAAGAGACAGTCGTTTCTACGGAGGAGATTGCGAAGAAATATGATGTCATCATGTATTTTTCCAATATCATCAATGCCAGTTACCAGACAACAGCCCGGATTCAATGGCAGGGCGCAGTGGCGCAGGAGGGACCGTATTTTGTAAAAGAGGTTCCTACCCTGATGGTATCTCTGGGAAATCCATATGGATTTGCAGATGCACCCATGATTCCGACCATTATCAACACATACCACGTATCCCAGACAATCATCGATATGGTAGTCGAAAAGATCATGGGCAGGAGTCCTTTTAAAGGCATTTCTCCTGTAGATCCTTTCTGTGGAATGTTTGGAACCACCCTATAGCAAAAATAAAGGAAAGGGGCGGGAAGGATACCTTCCCGTCAATAACATAGTCATGAAATGGAAAGGAATCATTTTTGATCTGGACGGCGTCCTCTGTTCTACTGATCAATACCACTATATGGCGTGGAAGCGGGTGGCAGATCAGCTGCCGGTTTACTTTGATGAGGAGATCAACCAAAGGTTAAGAGGCGTGTCCAGAGCGGAGAGTCTGGAGATTATTCTGGAAAAATATACAGGAACGCCTCTACATACGTTAGAAAAACAAAAGATACTTGCAGAAAAGAATCAGATATACAGGACGGCACTGGAGCAGATGAATGAGCAGGATCTGTCCGCAGAGGTGCGCGATACGATTTTAAGACTGCGGGAAAAAGGGTACTCTCTAGCGGTTGGGTCCTCCAGCAAGAATGCACGGTTCATTTTGGGGCGTTTGGGCCTGTACGCAGCGTCTGCCGGGCATACCGGAAAAGAGGCAGACATGACAATTGAAAAAAAGACAGGTCTGGCTAATGTATTCGATGCGATAATAGATGGTACTCAGATCACACATTCAAAACCTCACCCGGAAGTATTTCAAAAGGCTGCCGCAGAACTCGGATTAAAACCAAAGGACTGCCTGGTAGTGGAGGATGCCGCCGCCGGAGTGGAGGCGGCACATAGGGCCGGGATGGAGGCTGCCTGCTTGGGACAGGCGGGAAAAGATCATTTAGGGGATTATAACCTGGAGAACTTTAAGGATATTTTAAGCGTCTTGAATGAATGATATATACGTATATTGATAATTATGAATTTTTGACGCGGCGTGGACCGGCAGATGCCGGATCTGCCTCGTCATTTGTGTTCCTGCTATGTCAACGAGTCTAAGTTCGTTGGCTGTTTGAATCTGCATCATCAGGCACTGCGGCATTTTCCGTCTTTGAATCTGAATGCTGGTCTGATAGCTATTTATAAAAGAACTCTTCATCTTTGCAGCAAACAACAGATATACAAAACAGGGAGGGCAAACAGTAACAACAGCAAAAAATGTTTCGAAAAGAAATACATAGAAGGTTGCTATTTGAAACATATTGGGTTATACTAAAGAAAAAGGAAAGGTGTGGCCCGAGATGAAAACAAAGTTTCATGAATATCTGGTCTTATTTCGGAAGCAGAGAGGATATACGCAGGTACAGATGGCGGAGAAACTGGAGATTTCCCGTTCCACCTACACGAATTATGAAATCGGGAACCGTTCCCCGGATTTGGAGACTCTGGAGAGAATCAGCGAAGTATTGGAATGCTCCCTGGATGAATTGTTCGGAAGAGCACCGGCACGCACAGCGGATACGGTTAGGGAAGCACCGGGGTCTTATAGAGCGGCCTCAAAAAAAGCTCAGAAGGTAAAGGAAAGAAAACTGGCAATTGGACTGCAGGATTTCCGCAGGTTACGTGAAAAGAATGGCTACTATGTAGACAAGACACAGTTGATAGAGAAGTTTTTGGAATCCGAATATCAGATTACACTGCTTACCCGACCAAGACGTTTTGGGAAGACGCTGAATATGTCTATGCTGTCAGAGTTTCTGGATTGTACAAAGCGCTCGGAAGATCTGTTTGCAGGCATGAAAGTCAGTGAGAGTTGTGTATTGGGAGAGATGAACAGGCATCCTGTTATTTTTGTTTCATTTCTTAATGTAAAAGGAGATACGGCAGATGGAATGCTGTACCAGTTAAAGTGTGTGCTCAGGGAAGAATACCAAAGGCAATTTGCTGTACTGGATGATGGAACACTTTCGGGCGAGCAGAGAAAAGAGCTGGATAATATTTACGAAGGATTGTGGCAGTCTCCTGATGCCATAGAGGCGGACAACTGCATCAGCAGGTCTGTTATCGTACTGTGCCAGGCACTGGAGCGGTATTACGGTAAGAAGGTATATCTCCTGATTGATGAGTATGATACGCCATTTATTGCTGCCAATGCCGGAGGATATTATGATGAGGTGAGAGGAATCCTAGCAGGCATGCTGAGCGCCTCTTTAAAAGGGAATCCGGCGCTGGAGAAGGCGATGCTTACGGGGATTCAGCGGGTGGCAAAGGAGAATATTTTTTCGGGACTGAATAACCTGGCAGTTTGTACAGTCTGTGATGAGGAGTACTCGGACTGCTTTGGGTTCACTGAGGAGGAGACCGGAGAATTGCTGGAGTACTACGGCTTGGAGCTGTCAGAAGATATCAGGTTAATGTATGACGGCTACAGGTTCGGATCAACAGAAGTTTACAATCCATGGTCTGTCACATTTTATGCAGTAAGAAAAAAGCTGGAGCCATATTGGGTGAATACAAGTGAAAATAGTATGATCAAGAACGCACTTGACCAGAGAGGAGAGAAGTTTGCCTCTGCCTACAAGAAACTGATCGAAGAAGGTTCGGTCAATGTCAGGGCAGAGCTGGCAACATCTTATTATGAGGAGCCGGACGATGCTTCCCTCTGGGGCATGCTGATCAATGCAGGGATGGTAACGGTTCAGGAAGAATTAGAGGAAGGCTTCTGCCGTCTGCGGATACCAAATTATGAGGTGCGCAGGGCGTTTCAGGATTTGACTGCCTTCTATCTGAACTTAGAAGAAGGGCATATCGCAAGTATGCTGAGGTATCTGAGGCTGGGGGATATGGAAGAGTTTGCCGAGGAGTACCAGTGGATACTTCTGGATCTCCCGTCCTGCCATGACCTGAAAAGCGAGAACAGCTATCACATGATGATGCTTGGCATGTGCGCGTTCCTGTATAGATATTATGACGTGAAAAGCAATCGGGAAAGCGGGTCGGGCAGAAGCGATATTCTTCTCTATGCGAAGAAACCGGAACTGCCCCATATGATTCTGGAATTCAAATATACCAAAGAGGAATCACAGAATTTGAAAGAACTTGCGCAGGGAGCGGTTGAACAGATCAAAGCGAAGAAATACGGTGCAGGCATGACCGGGCCGGTATATTACATTGGACTTGCACATTTTGGGAAGAATGTAGAAATGGAGTGGGAGAAAGCGGTGATTGAATAAGGGAATCCCCGTATAATATTTGAGTCAGTAAGGCGGTATATTCTGATGGTATGGCCGGTTTGCCAGGATTATGACGAAAGCTGCCATGTACAAAGCGATATTTTTGTACATGGCAGTTTTCTTTTGTATAAGGGGGACAAAAAATCCCGGGCTTTTCCGTCCCCTTTCGGTTTCTATGTAAGCGCACTTCATTAACGCAGGACGCATTCGGTTTTTAAACTTTACTGCGAACCCGCCTGCATGGGCTTGTGTTACGGGGTGCCCTTTGGTTATAAGATATTCTGATTCAAAAGTCTCATTCTCTGTTCTACCACTTCACTGATTGCCTCTTTTCCAGCCTGGAATGTAGTAGTTACATTGTACCGGAAATCTTCTGCCTGCTGTACTTCGGCAATCCTCTTAGCCGCTGCTGTCACCAGATCTGTAGCTATATTTATCTTCGCAATTCCATGGTTTACAGCTTCAGCAATCTTATCCTGCGGAGTGCCGCTGCCGCCATGCATGACGAGTGGGATAGACACTTTCTTTTCGATTTCCATTAATCTTTGTATATTAATTTCAGGCTTAAATGACTTAGGATATGCGCCATGCATGGTTCCAATGGAAACAGCCAGTGCGTCAATGCCGGTCTGCTCTGCAAAGTAAGCCGCTTCATCCGGATCTGTCTGAAAGGACTCCTCGACCGTTACATCCTCGTCCCCTTCATTGCCAGGGAGCCTCCCGAGTTCCGCTTCTACACTGACACCTGCAGCATGAGCGACCTTCACAACTTCTTTTGTAAGGCGGATGTTCTCTTCCAGAGGAAAACGTGATGCATCAATCATGACAGATGAGTAACCTGCCACAATAGCCTGCACAATGGCATCGTAGGAACGGAAGTGGTCTGCGTGCAGTGCAATCGGAACATCCACAGTTTTTGCAACACTCTCGGCGATACGCGCAACATTCGCAAAGCCTCCCATAGATATTGCTTCACCTTCGCCGATAATATAGATAGCGGGCAGGCCAAGCTTCTGCGCAGTGTCTGCTATAGCTTTGGCAGAATCATAATTCCAGATCATAAATCCTCCAACTGCGCATTTGTTTGTACGTGCATTCTTTAGCATTTGGGTCATTGGTACAAGTGTCATAATAAGTGCCTCCTTTAAATTAATTAATTTTTCTTCACGAGGTGTATTGACAGATACAGAACTCGTTGCTATAATTGTATTATCGTTCATATTAACGTTCATGTCAATACCTTTTTTGAAAGTGAGGTAAAAAATAATGACGGAAGAGATTAAAGATATTAAAAAGTATATAATAAACAAAAAACATGTGAAATTTAGATTTAATGCAGAAGAAACGGAAAAATCATCTATAAGAAAAAGCTCGGAAATATGCGGGATTGACAGGGGAACGCTGCAGAACCGCAAGAAGGTGCGCCTGTGTTCGCTGCTGGAAGCGGAAAAGCCGGCGTTCATACCCGGGATGAACCTTGTATTTATGCGAACAACGATTACAAACGGGTGTATCGTTAATACAGAAGAGGAAAAAGAGCTTAGAAATCTATATTATTTACATGAGAAGGGGCACGTATGTAATATCTCTCCCGATTACAGCGGGATATTGGCAGAGGGGTTCCAAAGGCTGGAAAGAAAAATTGCAGCAGCAAGGGAAGCACTGAAAGTTTCTGATAAAGATACAGCGGATAAATATGAATATGCAGATATACTCGAAGAGATTATTGAAAGTATTTATGCATTTGTTGAGAAATATGCCGCCGCACTTGAGAGTGACGGGCGCGGGGAAAAAGCAGAGTCTTTGAGAAGAAGCGTCCGCTCCGGTGCGGAAAGTTTTCCCGAGGCGCTCCAGCTGTTGCGGCTCCTCCATTATCTGGCATGGCTGGAGGGAGAATACCATATCGGGCTTGGACGGTTTGACCAATATCTGTATCCATATTACAGACAGGATCGTGAACTTGGCAGGATAACGGAAGATGAAGCGCTTTCATACATAGAAGAATTCTTCTTGTCCTGCAACATTGATAATGACCTGTATCCCGGAGTCCAGCAGGGAGACAACGGACAGAGCCTGATGCTGGGAGGTGTGGACACAGAGGGGAATGACTGCTTCAACGAATTGTCTAAGCTGTGTCTGCAGGCCAGCAGGGAACTGAAGCTGATTGATCCGAAAATCAATCTGAGAGTGAACAGCAGGACGAAAATAAGTCAATACGAGGAAGCCACCAGACTGACAAAAGCAGGGCTGGGATTTCCTCAATACTCAAACGATGATGTTGTAATTCCGGATAAAGTCCGTATAATTGTGTAAAAGTAAAAAGGCCATATAACAGTCCTTTTACGGTACAATGTTTTTAACGACAAAAACATACCCAGGAGGACTTTTACATGACCCAAGTACATTTTACACTGAAAAGCGAAGAGATTCAAAGCATTATTGAATATTCTGTAAAGGATGACGTTTCTAAAAATATTTTAACAACGGTATTTAATCAACTAATGGAAAATCAACGAACAGAATATATTCAAGCAAAAGAATATGAACGAACAGAAAACCGACAAAGTCAACGAAATGGCTATTATGAGCGCAGCTTTACGACACGTGTAGGCACGCTAGAATTAAAAGTACCCAGAACACGTGATGGCCATTTTTCACCCACAGTGTTTGAACGTTATCAACGAAACGAAAAAGCCCTCATGGCTTCAATGTTGGAAATGTATGTATCAGGCGTTTCAACTCGTAAAGTATCAAAAATTGTGGAAGAACTTTGTGGTAAATCCGTCTCTAAGTCCTTCGTTTCTAGCTTAACAGAACAGCTAGAACCTATGGTTAACGAGTGGCAGAATCGTTTATTATCAGAAAAAAATTATCCTTACTTAATGACCGATGTACTCTATATAAAAGTACGAGAAGAAAATCGAGTACTCTCAAAAAGCTGTCATATAGCGATTGGAATAACCAAAGATGGCGACCGTGAAATTATCGGCTTCATGATTCAAAGTGGCGAAAGCGAAGAGACCTGGACAACATTTTTTGAATACCTAAAAGAACGCGGTTTACAAGGTACGGAACTCGTTATTTCTGATGCGCACAAAGGATTAGTCTCTGCCATTAGAAAATCCTTCACCAACGTAAGTTGGCAAAGATGCCAAGTTCACTTCCTAAGAAATATCTTTACCACCATTCCTAAAAAAAATTCAAAATCTTTCAGAGAAGCTGTTAAAGGAATTTTTAAGTTCACAGATATTAACTTAGCGCGTGAGGCTAAAAATCGATTGATTCATGATTATATCGATCAACCAAAATATTCAAAAGCTTGCGCATCATTGGATGATGGATTCGAAGACGCCTTTCAATATACCGTACAAGGAAATTCCCACAATCGACTAAAGAGTACCAATCTAATTGAACGACTGAATCAAGAAGTACGCAGAAGAGAAAAGATTATTCGCATCTTCCCCAATCAAACATCAGCCAATCGCTTAATTGGAGCCGTTCTTATGGACCTACATGATGAATGGATTTATTCTTCAAGAAAATACATCAATTTTGATAAGTAGAAATGGTAAAAACATTGTATAGCATTTTACACAGGAGTCTGGACTTGACTTAATTCCGGCACTGCTGCGCTGGGGATATGAACCGGAGGATGCGCGCAGCTATACGGTAGCGGCCTGCTGGGAGTTCATCATACCGGGAAAAGGAATGGATATCCCCAATATTGAAGCCGTATCATTCCCGAAAATCGTAAACCGGTGTGCAGAGAAATATCTGGCCGATACAGACAGCATGGAGCAGTTCTGCGAGATGTTTCTCAGGGAACTAAAGGCAGAAGTGGACAGTATTACGGAGAAAGTAGATTCTGTTTTTATGTTTCCAGCCCCATATCTATCCATGCTGATGGAGGGATGTGCGGAGAACCTCCGGGATATCTGCGAGGGAGGGATCTATAACAACTATGGGCTACATGGAACGGGAATAGCATGTGCCGCAGATTCTTTATATGCACTTGAGAAGTTTTACTACGAAGACAGAAGGATTTCGGCGGATCAACTGGTACACGCAGTACAGGAGGACTTTTCCGGTGAGGAGGATTACCTAAAGCTGGTGAGGGAAGAGATGCACCATATGGGAGACGGGGATCCGGAAGTAGACAAATACGGAATCTGGCTCCTGGATACATTTGCAAAGGAAGTGGAAGGGAGAAAAAACAAGCTGGGGGGTATATACCGGGCAGGAACTGGTTCCGCGATGTATTATATACGTCATGCAGAGGAACTTGGGGCTTCTCCGGACGGCAGACGGAAAGGAGAATATTTCCCGGCGAATTATTCACCCGGACTTTCTGTTAAGACCAAGGGGCCGTTATCTGTAATTAAGTCATTTACGGCGCCGGATTTAAGTAAGGCAGCAAACGGAGGTCCGCTGACACTGGAGTTCCATGACAGTGTATTCAGGGGAGAAGACGGGATAAAAAAGGTGGCGGCGCTCGTGCAGTTGTTCGTGAAAAATGGCGGACATCAACTTCAGCTGAATGCCATCAATGCAGGTACACTGAAGGATGCACAGAAAAATCCCGAAAATTACCGGAACCTGATCGTAAGAGTCTGGGGATGGAGCGCTTATTTTGTAGAGCTGGATAAAGTTTACCAGGATCATCTGATACGAAGAGCGGAATATACCGTATAAAAACAGGGGATTAGGTATGAAGTCAGGAAGAATATTTGATATAAAGGAATTTGCCGTATATGACGGAGCGGGAATCAGGGTGACTTATTTCCTGCAGGGATGCCCTTTGAGATGCGAGTGGTGTCACAATCCGGAAGGCCAGGCAATGGAAGGCGGAAAAGTAAGAACCTCCGGGGAGGTTATTCGCGAGATCCTGGAGTATGCCTCTCTGTGGCAGGACTGTGAGGGGGGCGTCACATTTTCCGGCGGGGAGCCGCTGATGCAGGCAGGATTTCTGCTTGAGATTCTGGAGGGAATCGGAAATGTTTCAAAAGCGGTAGAGACTTCCGCCGCAGTATCAAAGGAGATATTCCAAAGCGTGCTGAATAGAGTGGACTTCGCTTATGTAGATTTGAAAATATATGATGAAGTATTACATATGCGTTATACAGGGTTAGGAAACCAGCTTATATTAGAGAACATACGGTGGCTGGCAGATACGGATATTCCATGTATCATACGGATTTCGATGATTCCCGGCGTGAGCGCAACGGAAGTGAATTACAGGCAGACGGCCTCTTTTCTGGCGGATCTGCCCAGAAAGCTGCCGTTGGAGCTTCTTCCCTATAATACGCTGACAAAAGCCAAATATGACGCGGTTGGGCGGGAGTACAGCATTCAATTTCCGGAAGAAGGGCCCGTCTGTGACGATGTGCAGATTTTCCGAAGATGCGGATTATCTTGCAGGATATTATAAAAAGGTCTGCCATGCCTTCATACATGGCTTTAAATAAAAAAGAAAAAAAGGAGTTGATGACAATGCAAAATTTTGAATTTCGGAATCCTACGAAGATTATCTTTGGAAAAGGAACGGAAAATGAAGTAGGAAAAGAATGCAGCCGATATTCAAAAAAAGTTCTGCTGCATTACGGTAAAGGAAGCGTCGTACGCAGCGGGCTGCTTGACCGTGTGAAGAAATCACTGGAAGCAGCGGAAGTAGGGTATGTAGAGTTAGGAGGCGTACAGCCAAATCCGAGGATCAGCCTGGTCAGGAAGGCGATTGCACTTTGCAAGAGGGAAGATGTCGGATTTATCCTGGCAGTGGGCGGCGGAAGTGTAATTGATTCTGCAAAAGCTACGGCAATGGGGCTGAAGTATGACGGGGATGTGTGGGATCTGTATGCAAAGACTGCAGAGCCGCAGGGGGCCGTGGGGGTGGGCGTAGTCCTGACCATTCCGGCGGCAGGAAGTGAATCCAGCAATTCCTCTGTTTTGACAAATGAAGAGGAAGGGTTGAAGCGTTCCTGCGATTCCGATGATATTTACCCGAAGTTCTCAATACTGAACCCGGAACTGACCTATTCCATGCCGAAATATCAGATCGCATGCGGCAGTGTGGACATCATGGCGCATATTATGGAGCGTTACTTTACCCAGACCATGCATAACAGTGTATCGGACCGCATGGCGGAGGCGCTTCTGAGGAATATGATAGAGTTTGCGCCAAAGGCCTTGGAAGAGCCGTTAAATTATGATTACCGTGCAGAGGTCATGTGGAACGGCACGCTGGCTCACAATAATCTGATTAACTGCGGCAGACAGGCAGACTGGGCAAGCCACCCGATCGAGCACGAACTGAGCACGGAATATGATATGGCGCATGGCGGCGGGCTGGCAATTGTTTATCCGGCATTTATGAAATACGTTTATAAGCAGAGACTTTCTCAATTCATCCGCTTTGCAACAGCTGTCTGGAATGTGGAATATGACAGAAACGATCCTGCGGCAACCGCATATGAAGGAATCGTGAGGCTGGAAAGATTCTTCCGATCCCTCGGGCTTCCTACTACCCTGGAGGATGCGGGTCTTGACTATGATGACGCAAAGCTGCGCTTTCTGGCGGAACGCTGTGACAGAAATGAACTGGGAAAAGTCGGGCACTTTGTGGAGTTAGAGACAGACGATGTGGAAAAGATTTATCATTTAGCAAAAAAGGAGGGATAAGTTATGGCGGACACAACAGTGAAGATCGGGTATGCAGCTACAAGAAGAGGCTGTTTTACCCATCCGGAGGGAAAGGAATACCGGGAGAAAATCAAAGAAACCGTTGCAGGCTGGGGCGCAGAGCTGGTTGATATCGGCGGTATCAATGAAGAAGGACTGCTTGTTAAACCGGCAGACGTGGAGAAAGCCGTGAAAGTATTCAAAGATGCAGATGTGGATGGAATCTTTATCGCCAACTGCAATTTTGGAGAAGAATCTGTGGCAGCCATGGTTGCAAAAGAACTTAACAAGCCAATTCTGCTGTGGGGACCGAGGGACAATACCCCGGCGCCGGATGAGGACCGCACCAGGGATACACAGTGCGGGCTGTTTGCAATCGGCAAGGCATTACGCCGTTATAATCTGCCGTTCACCTACATTCCCAATGTAGCACTGGAAGATCCCACATTTGAAAGAGGCTACAAGTCATTTGCGGCAGTATGTTCGATCGTTAAGAACTTCAAAAAGACCAGAATACTGCAGATCAGCACCCGCCCGCAGCCGTTCTGGAGCGTGATATGCAACGAAGGCGAGCTGGTAGAAAAATTTGGGATTGAAGTATTCCCGGTTACAATCCAGGATGTAAAAGACATGACAGAAGAACTGGAGAAAACGGACAGTCCTCTGGTAAAGGAAGCAAGGGCTCGTTTTGAAAACAGCCTTTCTTTGGGCGGCATTTCAGAGGAACAGTTACTAAACAGCGTCCGCCTCTACGTGGCAGTGAAAGAATTGTGCAGGATCAACGGATGCAATTCCGTAGCAATCCACTGCTGGGGGCCGCTCCAGAAAGCGGTTAAGTCGGCAACATGCACCGTAAACAGCCTCCTGACGGAAGACGGGATACCGGTTGCCTGCGAAACAGATATTCATGGCGCAATTACATCTATTATTTTGCAGTCAGCGGTATTCTGCACGAAATCTATTTTCTTTGCAGACCTGACAATCCGCCATCCGGAAAATGATAACGCAGAACTTTTGTGGCATTGCGGCAACTTCCCGCCTTCACTGGCAATAGAAGGGGCGGAACACAAAGTGGAACTGCTGTGCCAGGATCTGGGTCCGATGCCGACGCAGAACCATTGGGAAATCAAGCATGGCGATATGACAATATGCCGGTTTGATGGAGACCATGGCGAATATCAATTACTCATCGGGGAAGGAAAAGGAGTGGAAGGACCGAAGACACGGGGAACCTACAGCTGGTTTGAAGTAAATGACTGGCCGATGTGGGAGGAGCACCTAGTAAAAGGTCCTTACATCCACCACTGTGCAGGCGTACATGGAAAAGTTGCACATATCTTGTATGAGGCCTGCAAGTACATTGGCGTGAATGCCGACCCGGTTTCCCCCACAAAAGAGGAAATAGAAGCTTACTGGAGAGGGAGATAAGATCGGAGGAAACATATGGATGTTGTAGGAGTGGGATATCCTGTACAGGATATGCTTGTTAGAATCGAGCAGATACCAAAAGCGCGTGTCCATGTCCTGTCCAAAATACTTTCTTCCAGCTGGCAGGGAGGCGGCATGGTATCTACCGGGCTGGTAGCAGCCTCTGTACTGGGCGCATCCGCAGGAATGATAGGAGTAGTAGGCGGTGATCTGTACGGTAAGGCATGTATCAATGATTTCCGGATGAACGGGGTTGACACAAGCCATCTTCTGATCGATGAAGGTGAGACAACAAATTATACTATTGTTTTGACGGAGACCTCTACTAAGGAACGCTGTTTCGTGGCAAATGACGGGAGCAAGAGAGAGCTTGCCGTGGAGGAGCTTGATGAAGCATATATCCGACAGGCAAAATACCTGCTAATCACCGAAATGGATGAGGTAAGCATCAGGGCTGCGGAAATTGCAAAGGCGAACGGTGTGAAGGTAGTGATAGATGCGGACCTGTATGAAAAAAGGACAATGGATCATATTCATCTGATCGATGTATTTATCTGTTCCGAGGAATTTTATCGGGGACTCTTCCAGGATGAGAAGTACGTCATACATTGCAGGGAAATACAGGCAATGGGTCCGGAAGCAGCAGTCGTGACTCTCGGGGACAAAGGATGCAGGGGCGTTTATGGAGATACGGTCATTGATCAGAAGGCATTTACAGATATTGAGGTTGTGGATACCAATGGTGCGGGCGATGTTTTCCACGGCGCATTCATCTACGGGATGGCACAGGGATGGGAGCCGGAGTATATTGCCAGATTTGCATCTGCGGTGTCGGCTATAAAATGCACCAGACAGGGAGGAAGAGCTGGAATTCCAGATGCTGAAACCACTAAAAAATTCCTAGAAACTGGCAGGATCGACTATACTGAAATCGACAAACGTGTAGAAATTTATAAAAATGGCTTATTTTAACTCTCTTGTTTTGCAATAATTAACGTTAATATATATAATAGAGAAAAAAGAGAGAGGAAGCAACCATAATGAATAATAGAAGAGTAACATTAAAAGATATCGCGGAAAAAACAGGATTTTCAATTAATACGGTTTCTCTGGCATTAAAAGGGCAGCGAGTCAGCGAAGAAACAAGAGATTTGATCATGAAGACAGCGGAGGAGATGGGGTATATCGGGAATGCCCTTGCAAGTTCCATGCGTTCCGGGCTTACAGGGACGATTGCCATCATTGTTGGAGATATTGCCAACCCATATTTTTCGGCTATTATAAAGGGTACGGTCAATATGCTGAGTGCGAAACAGTACAGTACAATTATTTACAATACAGAGGAGCGGGAGGACTATGAAAAAAGCAGCATCCTTTCGGCACTGCGACAGAATGTAGATGGAATTATGTACTGTCCGGTTGTAAAAGACGGGCCAAATACGGAACTGTTGAAAAAGTCGAATATTCCGTTTTTGATATTTGGAGGCGTCAGCCAGGATCCTGAAATTAATACTGTCTGCCTGGACGATGAAAAAGGCGGGTACATTGCCGCGAAATATCTTCTGGAAAGAGGGCATCGCGATATTGTATTTCTGAATGGACCGGATTATGCCCACAGCAGCAAGGAAAGACTAAACGGCTATAAGCAGGCGCTGCTAGAAGCAGGCGTGCCATACGATGAAAATAAGGTGCTGCACTGCGACTTGAAAAACGACAAGCTGATATGGGATCAGGTCAAGTACCAGCTCAGCCAGGTCTTGGATTACACGGCTGTGATTGCATACAGCGATATGACGGCGATGCGGCTATATTCATTATTGGACAGCGAAGATTTTAAGGATAAGGCGATAGGGGCTAAAGATATTGTAGGATTTGATAATGTTATGGCGACATTTCCTTTACCAATAAAGACGGCGAGCGTTGGTGCGAAAGACATTAAAATGTCGGTCGTTGCGCCCAGTCTTCTTCTGGATCTGATACACGGAAATTCACAGGGCGTGAAAAAGATTGTGTTGGATGTAAAGGTCTATGTCCCATAAAGTGAAGGAGATCGAATGGAACCGATATATCATGTGACAGACGAGAAATTTACCCGTTACGGCAGAATTCTTAGCAGCTTTCCAGTTAAACGGCTGGCAGAAAAGGCGGCAGGCTTTGACCGTACCTTTGACGGGGTGAAATATGAACGTTCAATTGCAGAACTGGAAGAGCTGGAGGAATTTCAGCATATACAGCGCTGGTTCGGCGGAGAGAGCAGGCTTCAGTGCGGACTTTGCTGGGGGCACAATGTAAAAATGAACGCAGTGGAATACCACCGTTCTTCCGAGATCAATATCGGCGCAGAAGACATGATTCTGATGCTCGGTGATCTGAGGGATGTAAAAGACAACCAATATGATTCAAAATTGCTGGAATTGTTTTTCGTACCCAGGGAGACGGCGGTAGAGCTCTTTGGGACAACGCTTCATTTTGCACCCTGCCAGACATCAGATGTAGGCTTTAGTACGGTGATCATACTGCCGGATATGACAAATGCACCTTTGAGTGAGAAAATCCGGGAGGAGATTCCGTTGAAGAAGGGAGAAGAAAGACTTTTATTCGGTAATAATAAGTGGCTGATCGCACACCCGGAATGTGATGACGCAAAAAACAGCTTTGCTTATCCGGGAGTACAGGGGGAGAACAGAACCGCTGTATGGGACGGGATAGGATAGATAACAGATTGTAAGGATCAATAGATCCTGGACTGGTAAAAAAGAAGGATGTGTACGGGTGAAGGAACAATTTTATTGTGAGACTGTGAAACATCAGGAGTATGGAGAGATTATAGTCTTAAAAAGTGAGGACAGAGAGTCAGGAAAAACGCAGAAAATATATCTTACGCCGGAATATGGCTTTAACTTGGCAAAGTATGAGGTTGATGGAGAAGACTTGATTTATACGATGCCGGATGTGTTGAGAGAGGAAGGATTTTCAGGCATTCCGATTCTTTACCCCACACCGAACCGTGTCAGGGATGCACAATTCCGATTTAAAGGGCAGAGTTATCTGCAGCAGAAAAAGGGAGAACGCAGATATTTGCACGGACTGGTTTACGATGAAAGATGGACAGCAGGCAGGCCTATGCTGACAGAGCAGGGAGCGCAGGTAAGCGCCTGGATTGACTTTGAAGAGGATAAAATCTGGTTTCAGAGCTTTCCGTGGAAGCACAGACTGACCGTTACCTGGAAACTGAAAAGCAGCGGTATCCGCCTGGAATATGAAGTCCACAACCAGGACGAAAAGGAACTGCCGTACGGATTCGCAATACACCCATATTTTCCCGTAAAAGCATATGGAGAGACAGCAGCAGTATGCGTACCGGCCAAGAAAATGTTTGAGAGTACGCAAGAGAGATTCCCTACAGGAAACATATTCGATATAACAGGTACGGAATATGACCTGTGTAAAAGCCGGATAGTTACGGAACTGAAACTAGACGACGTCTATACAGGACTTGGGAGAACAGAAAGCGAGATTCGTTATGGCAGCCACGGTCTGATTTTGTCAGCATCAGAGGAATTTAAACAAATGGTAGTCTATACGCCGGAAATGGATTTCTTCTGCCTGGAGAATCAGACCTGCATGACAGACGCGCATAATTTTTATGACAAGGGTTATAAAAACAGCGGAATTATTTTGGTCAGGCCGGGCGGCGTTCGCAGTGGATGGATAGAATTAGACAGTACCAGGACAGGAACTCTTAATGAAAAGTAAGTGTGATGAAAGGGAGGTACTAATATGAGAAGAAAAAATTTATATTCAAGAATTGCAGCGGTTGTAATGTGTGTGGCAATGAGCGCGGCTCTGGTTGTTGGATGTGGTTCAGGAACAGATTCAGACGGCGGCGGAGACAGCGGAAAATCTGATAAAGGCGGCGGTGGAAAAGTCCAGACAGTAGAGATTCTGACACAGTTTGGTGAGGCTGGCAAAAAGGCAGGGCTTGAAGCAATCAGCAAAGAAGTGGAAAAAGAACACCCGGAGTATAAATTTGAAATTATCTGCCTGTCGTATGACAAGTACGTGGAACGGCTGAAACAGGAAATGTCTGCAGGGGATCCTCCGAGCATTTTTACGGGACGCCCGAAAGAATTCCCGGAATTCGTAGAAGCGGGGCAGGTATTAGACCTTACGGATTATGATTTTATCAATGACTTTGACGAGAAACTCCGTGAAGAGGTAACGAAGGACGGAAAAGTATGGTCCGTACCTTACGATAAAGAGATTTACGGCGTATTTTACCGCCAGGAGCTGCTGGATGAGTATAATCTGGAAATCCCGACAACGAAAGAAGAATGGATTAAGGTATGCGACACCCTGAAAGAAAACGGTGTGACACCGGTTGCATTTGGCGGTGCAGATACCGATCCGTGTAACTATACACTGGAGACATTCTGGGATGCGGCATTAATCAGCGGAGGCAATACAGACGCAATCCAGAAGGTAATGGACAAAGAAATCTCAATTAAAGAGGTTCCGGAATTCAAAACTGCCCTTAAGAATGCCTATGAGATGCTGATTCCTTATATCGAAGTAAACGATATGAGTATCACAAGAGACACGGCATACGAGAATTTCTGCTCACTTGACCGCGCATTTACAATCCACGGCAATTTCTGTGCCAGCATCCTGAGAGATGGTGCACCGGACGGAGAGATCGGGATCTTTCCTCTTCCATGGAGCGATGATCCGGCAGACGCTAAGCTCCGTTATGGCGTAGACGATGCAATGATGATTGCCGCAGAGGGGAATACGGAAGCTGCGATCGCATGGATGGAATATGCAACATCAACAGACGGCCTGAGTATCTGGGCAGAGAACAGTAAATCTTATTCTGCATCTAAATTAGTTGGTGAGATTGAAAACCCGGATCCGATTAACCAGGACATTAACAAATATTTTGACGCGGGCGAATACTATTTTAAGGGCGACCTGAAATATTTTGATGGAAGTTATCTTTCAGAATGGCAGAATATGGCGCAAAAATTTTTCTCAGACGGACTGGAGGCATATGGTAAAGGACAGAATTCAGAAGAATTCGTTACAAGTTTCCTCGACGAAGTGGATTCCAGATTTTCCGCTTTCTAGCAGGAACTGGATTACGGAGCTGATGTGAGTTTACGGGGGCATCTGTCCGATGCCCCGCGTAAACAGGCAGAAATGCCCGGGAAAGGAACGGTGGAAAAGTGAAGCGGTATTGGAAAAGAGAACGGGTTTACATATTATTCCTGCTTCCCACCCTATTGTTCATGATTGTTTTCTTATACTATCCATTGATTAAAGGAATACCAATTGCCTTTACAGACTGGGATGGTTTCAGCCAGACGTCAAACTTTGTCGGCCTGGATAATTTTAAGAGGGTATTGAGAGACATCAATATCCCAAGAGATTTAAAAAACACACTATTGTTTACCGTTATAGAAACCGTTTTTTGTAATGTAATCGGTCTTGCGATGGCATTAGCAGTTAAGAAAGCAACAAGATTAAACAACTTAATGAGGACAATGTTTTTCATGCCTTTTGTAATCAGTCTTGTCTTGTCCTCCTATATGGTTCAGTATCTGATCTACCAGGTATGCCAGACATTTTCATGGACCAGCCCGCTGGCGGTGCCTAGCCAGGTTATTCCGGGGCTTGCGCTGATCGCGATTTGGAGGGATTCGGGATATTGTATGATCATATACATTGCGGCGATCCTCGGGGTGGATGAATGTATGTATGAGAGTGCTGCCATTGAAGGCGCAACAAGATTTCAGCAGTTCAAAAAGATTACGCTGCCAATGATCGTACCAGCGTTTACTGCTAACGTGACGCTGTTACTGTCATGGGGCCTGAAGCTTTTTGACTATTCTATGACAGCGGTGAAAGGTGATGCATCGGAGTCTATTAATGTATACGTATACCGGATGATTTTCCCGGGGTACCAGGCCGGGTATGGGCAGGCGGTTGCGCTGCTGTGGCTGGTTGTTGTATTTATCATTACGAACTTTGTATCAAAAACGCTGCGAAAGAGGGAGGTTGAACTATGACCAGAAAAAGACGTCTCTCTGCAATTACCCAGAATACTTTTAAAATATTGATTTTGATCGTTTTTATGAGCCCGTTTTACGTGGCCCTGAATTACGCTTTAAAGACAAAGCAGGAAATTGCCCAGACAGGCCTGGCATGGCCTGAGGCATTCCACTTTGAGAATTTTACAGAAGCAATACGCCAGACTTATGTTGCAGGGATGCCTTTCTTTAAGGTGCTGATGAATACAGTTGCTGCAACAGTAGTGGGAACGATTGTTATTGTATTTATCTCGGCCATGGCGGCCTATTCCATTGCTAGAAGGAAAGGAAAAATATATTCCCTGTGCTATACACTGATGGTTGTTACGCTGCTTGTCCCGATTCAGGCATACATGTTCCCCTTGTATGATGAACTCAGGGCCATGGGACTGCTGAATACAACGCTCGGGTTTATATTTGCAAAGGTAGGGGCGCAGGTAGGATACAGCGTCATCATAACGACAGGATTTGTAAAAAATATTTCGGTTGAAATAGAAGAAGCCGCTTTGATCGATGGCGCCAGCATTCTGAAAATGTTTGTGAAAATTGTAATGCCTCTTTTAAAACCAATTTTCATGACGTCCATAGTGATTAATGCGTTGAGTATATGGAATGATTTTGGACTGGCATTTATTATACTGACAAAACCGGCAAACTATGTTCTGCCATTACTCCAGTTCACATTCATCACGTCAAATACATCCATGCTGAATCTAGCGTTTGCTTTATTCCTTCTGACAATGCTGCCGATTCTGATTCTTTATCTTTTTCTTCAGAAATATATCGTCAGCGGCATCATGCTTGGATCTGTTAAGGGATAGTAAATGCAGAGTGTGAGCATTAAAGTGATTCTGTATCCGTGAATATAGGCGCGGCATGTACGGAACGAAAAGAAACGTATTTAGTATAAGATAACAATATGAAAACAGGAGTGAAGAATATGAGAAAAATTAGGTTAGGCGGTGCGCTGGAGGTTTCGGCGGTTGGCCTGGGGTGTATGCGCATGGAAGATATGGAAGCGGCTGATGTGCGCAAGGTAATTGAGACGTCATGTGAAGCCGGCATTACATTTTTTGACCATGCGGACTGCTATGGATTTGGAAAATCAGAATCTGTATTCTCCGAAGCTATGGAGGCAGCAGGAATAAAAAGAGAAGATGTGGTTCTGCAGTCCAAATGCGGGATCAAAAAAGGACGCGGCCGATATCCATTTTGCAAGCAATATTATGATTTCTCGAAAGCGCATATTATCGAGGCAGCAGACGGGATACTGAGCAGGTTGAAAACGGATTATTTGGATATCCTACTTTTACACAGGCCGGATACACTGGTTGAGCCGGAGGAGGTTGCAGAAGCATTTGACATTCTGGCATCTAAGGGAAAAGTACGTTACTTTGGCGTGAGCAATGAGTCTCCGGCGCTTGTGAAACTGCTGCAAAAGGGACTCAACCAGCGTCTGATAGTTAATCAGCTTCAGTTCAGCCCGGCTCACGCGTGGATGGTGAACCAGCAGATTTATATGAATATGAATGAGGAACAGTCGGTTGGGCGCTCATGCGAGATCCTGGAGTACTGCCGAGAGAAAAATATCACAATACAGGCTTGGTCTCCGTTCCAGCACGGATTCTTTGAAGGGACATTTTTAGGCAATGACAGGTATCAGGATTTGAATCTGGTGCTCAATGATCTGGCAAAGGAAAAAGGAGTGACACCGGAGGCGGTCGTTATCGCATGGATCATGAGGCATCCGGCAACGATTCAGCCGATCATAGGAACGATGAATCCGCAGAGAATCCAGAATATTGCGGCGGCAGCAGAGATGGAGATTACACGGGAAGAGTGGTATGAGATATACAGTGCGGCGGGGAATGTATTGCCGTAGGTCAGGCGGCTGAAAGGGGCGCAGAATAAAGGGATAGGCTCCTGGAATGCAGAACCGATGACATCCCAGGAGTCTGAACTTTTAAAACAACAACTCAGATAAAGAATCCAGAGAGAGGGGATCCTGGCGGGATTCTATATAATATTCGGTCAGAAGCAGATTACCTGTAATAATTCCGTTTACCAGGTATATCAGATTTTTGTCTATGGTATCATTTGAATTCGCAGTCCATCCATACACTTTTTTATCCTGTATCCTGATAGCATTCGTAATATCTATGGATAGTGAGGTCGTTTCCAGACATTATCCGTCAATATAGTCAATGTCAAAGTCTCTCGAATAGAGCAGGGGCGTAATATAAACGGTTTCTATTCTGGGTTCCAGTTCTTTTACTTTTTCCAGCACCTGAAGGTTCATGGAGGCAATCGCACACTGGTGAAGCATATCGTACCTCTTGATCAGTTCAAGCGTCTGCCTCTCCAGGATGCCTTTCTGCTCATGGCCTGTCAGCTTCAGTTCAATCATCAGATGTATCTTATTTTTTGCATGTTTCAGCTTTATCTTTAACTTCTCTGAAAAGATTTCCAAAAAATTTCTAAAGAAAAATCTTATTTTATTTCCATATCCCAGTCAACATTCAAGGCAGAGTGGTTGCACTGCTACGCCCTTTAAGGGGCATAACTATTTAACACAGGGGGCGCGTTTTTGAATTCTACTGACAATAGACTGGCGCTTAAGTGATTATTATGCTAAGATATTTTAAAAGCATGAATATATTTCTAAAACTTCTAAACGGGCAACCCCGGATCTGGTATCATTTCTAATGACAGATATCAATGCAAGAAATCTCAATGCTTTGGATTCCAATTTAAACAGCAGAGAGGTTTCAGTAATAGCTATTTGGGGTAGAAGGAGCCTCCTGCATAATTACGAAGGAGGCAGATATATGCAGAAAGATGTACAAAACAAAGAAACAGCGCAACGGCAAGAACATGGGGCGGTTAATGAAAACGCCAGCGGGATGCATGCAAAACGTACCTACAAATCCAGACTTTTTGAAATGATATTTAGTGAGAAGAGGGCATTACTTGACTTGTATAACGCAATGAATGGAACGGAGTATAATGATCCTGAACTACTGGAAATTAATACTCTGGAAAATGCAATTTACATGTCAATGAAGAATGACCTGTCGTTTATAATCGACTCCCGTCTGACATTATATGAGCATCAGTCTACATTCAGTCCGAACTTACCGCTGAGATGCCTGATGTATGTGTCGGATTTATATTCGGTCATGACAAGAGATGAAAACTTATATGGAACGAAGACCATACAGATCCCAACTCCAAGGTTTGTGATCTTTTACAACGGGACTGAAAAAATGGAGGATATCAAGGTATTAAGGCTGTCTGATGCCTTTACGGTACCTGAACAGGAGTATGCTCTTGAGTTGACGGCAGTTATGTTAAATATAAATCCAGGACACAATACAAAACTATTAGATACGTGCAAGACACTAAAAGATTATTCAGAGTATGTGTCGAGGGTAAGGGAATATGCCGGCAGTATGGGCCTTGAGGCTGCAGTGGAACTGGCGATCACGGAATGTATCAGAGAAAATATTCTGTCGGAATTTCTTAGTAAGAATAGAGCGGAGGTGAAAAGCGTGAGTATCTATGAATATGATGAGGAAAAACATATGCGGCAGGTGAAAGAAGAAGGGTTCCAGGAGGGGCATCAGAGGGGGATAGAGGAAGGACGCCAAAAAGGGTTACAGGAAGGGCATGAAAAGGGCGTACAGGAAGGTCATGAAAAGGGCGTACAGGAAGGAATACAGGTATTGATTGAGTTTTGCCGCGAGGTGAAATTTTCCAGGGAAAAGACGAAAGCGAAGGCGGCAGAGAAATTCAGCCTGGAGCCGGCAGAGGCTGAAAAGTACATGGAGAAGTTCTGGTAAAATCCTGACGGCGGATGGGGATGCGATAGGAAAGGGACAGTATTGAAAGCATGAAAAAGAGGGAACCTGTGGATAAGAGTAGAAAAATATTTAGCTATAGATTGGCCCTCCGTTTCCCACCACCTGCAGATACTGAAAGATGCAGGGACTGTTAATATGAGAGGAGTATTCTATGTTTACGGATATTAGAAGTCAAAAAGTGGTTTTTATAGCACATTGCCTGTTGAATCAGAATTCTATATCAGATGGTACTGCAGTGTACCCTGCTGCTTTCAAAGATATGATACAAATGTTTCTTGATGCAGATGTGGGAATCGTTCAGATGCCGTGTCCGGAGCTCTGCTGTCTGGGGCTGGACAGGGGAAACATACGGGGAGCGGACAGCCCCGTTGTAGTAGAAAACACCCGGATCCGGAGAGAGATGCAGAAGACAGATACGTATGATAAGCTGACGTACCTTGTAGATTACGTGATGCGGCAGCTTATGGAGTACCAAAAATATGGATTTCAAATTCTCGGAATCATAGGAGCGAACCGTTCTCCAAACTGCGGCATAGAGACGACTTCCGAGTGTAATCAGGAGACGGAAGGAATGGGTTTGTTCATGGAGGCGCTTAGCAGACGGCTTGCAGCAGAGAATCTGAGCATTCCTATGCTGGGGATAAAAGGCTCTGACAATGTGGCGGAAAAGGTAAAACTACTTTTATAAAGAGACTTGTTCTGAAACAATAAGGCAAATATAAAACTACTAACCAATGCACGAAGAGTTAGTAGTTTTTTCACACAGAAAAATACCTATATATTAGAAACGGACTGGTCATCACATGGACAATTGGCTTCATTTACCAGAATTGTTGCCAGTGTATCCCCAAGCTGCGAAAAGATGGCGGCCAGCATTTCGAGTTCCTCCGTAGAGCAGTTTTTTGAGAGAAAACATGCAATGGATGATATATAAGTAACGAGTTCACAGGAATTCATATTAGTCACCTCCATATATATACTATGCATGGACGTCATAATAAGTGAGAGCCCTAAATCAGATTAAATGCGGCAGCCGCTGCATTACTGTTAAAAACGCCATATATAAGTATAGTAAGAATGTGATTTATAATGGCGTTAACCTGCTCTATGTAGTATAATTTTCGTATCACATCTTAAATAAATCTCTCAGAACGTCAGATAACGGACTTCTGGCCCCTCTGCACATTGAGGCGGTCTGGCAGATGAGAAACGGCCTGTTTGATGAGCTGGAAGAGCAGGGGAGAGCGACTCTCTGGTTCCGGTATCAAAACATGGAAAGGAGGAATGGAGTATGCTTGAGCTGCCGGAGGTATTAACGACAGCATCGCAGTTAAAAGATGCGACTGCAGGAAGAACTGTCAGCGAAGTTCTGCCGCCTACCAAAGTACACAGATTTTGCTGGTATAACGGGGAACCTGCTGCATATAATACGGTCTTAAAAGGAAAGAAAATTAAGTCGTCAGAGGGATTTGGGATTTTTGCCGAAATCATCTTTGAGGAGGGATACAGGCTTTGTTTTAACGACGGTGTGAATGTCCGCCTGATACCCCGGGAAAAAGTTCCTAAAAATTATCAGCTCTTAATCGCGTTAGACGACGGCATGGCACTGGTATTTACAGTAGCTATGTATGGGGGCATGATTGTCCACAGGGGAGACTATGCTGATGAATACTATGAGAAAAGCAGAAATGCTGTTTCTCCTTTTTCTGATGAATTTAAGATTTACTTTTATGACATGATAAAAAGGTGTAAGCCGGTGAGCAGTGTAAAAGCACTGCTTGCAACGGATCAGCATTTTCCGGGAATAGGGAATGGAGTTCTGCAGGATATTCTGTTCGAGGCGGGGATCCATCCTAAGAGAAAGCTGCAGGCACTGGGCGAAGAGGAGAAGCAGAGATTGTTTTCCTGCACGGTCAGCGTGCTGACGGCGATGGCAGAGCAGGGCGGCCGTGATACGGAGAAAGATCTGTTTGGTAATCCGGGAGGATACCGGACAAAAATGTCAAAGAACACGTGGAAGGAACCATGCCCGGTCTGTGGCGGGGCTATCAACAAAGAAACCTATATGGGGGGATCGGTCTACTACTGTCCGGTATGTCAGCCGCTGGATTGAAAATCATCGGAAAAAGGCTATTTTTTTAAAGAGGAAGACAGATGACGAAATATAAAACAGCAGAAGTTGCAGCAATTATAGGAATCCATCCCAATACGGTGCGGCTGTACGAAGAACTGGAACTGATACCGAAGCCTAGGCGGCAGCCCAACGGGTACCGCATTTTTACCGATGTTCATATCGAACAACTCAGGCTTACCCGCCTTGCCTTTCAGATTGAGGTACTGCAAAATGGCCTGCGGAAAAAAATCATTCAAATGGTAAAGGTATCGGCCGGTGGGGATTATGATACGGCCGCCGCACTTACGCAGGAATATTTAAAACAGGTGCGTCAGGAGAGGAAGAACGCAGAAGAGGCCGTAGAGCTGGTCAAACAGATTCTACTGGGAAAGCCCTGTGAAAATAAGCGCTTTTTAAAGAGGAAAGAAGTGTCCAGGTATCTGGACATTTCGATGGACACTCTGCGGAACTGGGAGATGAACGGCTTATTGAAGATCCGGCGCAGAGAAAATGGATATCGGGTTTATACGGACGAAGATATACGGCGGCTTAAAATAATCCGCTCCCTGCGGTGCGCAAACTACTCTTTGGAATCAATCCTGCATATGCTCAGCCTGTTATCAGAAAACCCGGATCTTGATATTGGAGGCGCACTTAATACACCAAAGGAGGACACAGACATTATCGCAGTATGCGATAAGCTTATGACCTCTCTCTCAGAGGCAGAACAGAATGCGCTGAAAATACTGGATATGCTGCAGAAAATGAAAAATAAATTTTCATAACCCTCCACTTTACCACCAATGTTTTGATTGGTGGTATTCTTTTGCAGTAAAAAGCACCCTAAAAAAGAAATGGAGGTAATAACATGCAGGAAGTAATCAAAGTCAGGCAGCTTACAAAATCTTATCATAATCTGCCTGCGGCAGACAACGTAAGCTTTTCTGTGAACAAAGGCATGGTGTTCGGACTGCTCGGGGCCAATGGCGCAGGGAAGAGTACAACGATCGAATGTATCTTAGGCACAAAGAAAGCAGACAGGGGCGAGATCTCCGTTTTGGGAATGAATCCACTGACAGACCGGAAAAAGCTGTTTGAAAAAGTTGGCGTTCAGTTCCAGGAGACCAGCTGTCAGGAACAGATCACAGTGGACGAGCTCTGTGAGGTGACTGCGTCTTTATACCACAATGCTGCGGATCCAGCGAAATTACTCGAAAGATTTGGTATCTCGGACAAGAAAAAAAGTCTGGTAAAGGATTTATCAGGAGGACAAAGACAACGCCTGTTCATTGTCCTTGCGCTTATTCCGAATCCGGAGCTTGTATTTTTGGACGAACTGACAACCGGGCTTGATGCCAGGGCACGCCGTGAAGTTTGGAAAATTCTTTCCATATTAAAAGAAAAAGGCTTAACCATTCTATTGACGTCTCATTTTATGGATGAAGTGGAAGCACTATGTGACCAGATCTGTATTTTAAAAAAGGGAAAAATCGTGTTTTACGGAACCGTATCCGAAGCGGTTCAAACCAGTCCGTATGACAAGTTTGAGGACGCGTATCTTTGGTATTCAGACGGGGAGGAAGAGGCAGATGAAGACTTTTAAGACAATGCTGAAAACGGAGTTGAAGTTATCATTACGGGGAATGGATATGTTCATATTTGCCATATGTGTCCCTCTTGTTGTGTTGATCATTCTGGGCATTATTTACGGAAACAAGCCAGCCTTTGCCGGAGCAGAGTATTCCTTTCTGGAACAATCATTCGGCGCACTCACGACAATCTCAATCTGCGCGGGTGGTGTGATGGGACTACCGTTAGTAGTATCAGACTATCGCAGCCGGCATATCCGAGCATGTGAAAAAGTTTCTGTAAATAAGGATTTATGTGGTCTTCTATGATAAAATAAAAAATCATAGGAGGCCTTTTATTATGGCGAGAGAAAAGAAACCGGTACACAAAGTACAAATGACAGATGGAAAGCGAAACATTATTCATCAGCTTCTGCAGGAATACGATATCCAGTCAGCAGAAGACATTCAGGATGCCCTGAAGGATCTGCTTGGCGGTACCATCAAAGAAATGATGGAAACAGAGATGGATGAACACCTGGGCTATGGAAAGTCAGAACGTTCTGACAATGACGATTACCGCAATGGCTACAAATCCAAGCGTATTAACAGCAGCTATGGCAGCATGGATCTCCAGATTCCTCAGGATCGGAAGTCCACTTTCGAACCACAGGTAGTCAAAAAACGGCAGAAGGATATCTCTGATATTGACCAAAAGATCATCTCTATGTATGCCAAAGGCATGACCACACGGCAGATTTCTGATACACTGGAGGATATTTACGGCTTTAAGGCTTCAGAAGGCTTTATCTCCGATGTTACCGATAAGATCATGCCTCAGATTGAGGACTGGCAGAACCGTCCTCTTTCAGAGGTATATCCGGTGCTCTACATTGATGCCATCCACTACTCCGTCCGTGATAATGGTGTCATCCGCAAACTTGCGGCTTATGTGATTCTCGGGATTAATCAGGATGGACGGAAAGAAGTCCTGACCATAGAGGTTGGTGAAAATGAAAGTTCCAAATACTGGCTGTCTGTTTTGAATGGCCTGAAAAACCGGGGAGTAAAAGACATTTTGATTATCTGTGCTGACGGGCTGACCGGTATCAAAGAAGCAATCGCAGCTGCATATCCAAAGACGGAATATCAGCGCTGTATCGTGCACCAGGTTCGTAATACAATGAAATATGTGTCAGACAAAGACAGAAAGCCATTTTGTGCAGATCTTAAGACCATCTATCATGCAGCAACGGAGGAGAAAGCGCTAGAAGCCCTGGAACGTGTCACTGAAAAATGGAGCGAAAAATATCCCAATTCCATGAGAAGCTGGAAGCAGAACTGGGATGCCCTTTCCCCGATTTTCAAGTTTTCAGCAGTGGTCAGAAAGGTCATTTACACGACCAACGCCATTGAGAGCTTGAATGCCACCTACCGCAAGCTAAACCGTCAGAGAAGTGTATTTCCAAGCGATACAGCTCTTTTGAAAGCGTTGTACCTGTCTACATTTGAAGCTACAAAGAAATGGTCAATGCCTATCAGAAACTGGGGTCAGGTCTATGGAGAGCTAAGCATCATGTATGAGGGGCGGCTACCAGAATAAGTCCTTTTAAGCAATCTGCTACAGGCGGATTTTTCCGCCTGCTCTTGACATGCAACAGCATGTGCTGTTATATATAAACCAAGGGCTGAAAGCCCAACTAAGAACTTTCAGCCCACCTGTTATCATAGAAGATCAGCATTTACAGACTTTTCTTCACACGCTCGCATATCCTAAAGCGTTACAAAGTAACGCCCATCAGCCCCGCGCTGATCCTGCTGGTACAGGTAGCCATCTATACAATATACGCAGTGCTTTCCCTTTTGCTGTTGTTCCTTGCAGCTAAATGTTTCTTTGGATATCAGTTCCGTGGCTCAATTTCCGGCTTTCTGGGCGGATATATTTTAGTCATAATTTCTATCTTCAGCATAGGCATGATGGTAGGAGGCATAGCACCCAATACAAAAATGGCCGGAGTCATTGCAAGCATACTCTATTTTCCAATGTTAATATTTTCAGGGGCAACGCTTCCCTACGAGGTCATGCCTCCGGCACTGCAGAAAGCAGCCGATCTTTTACCCATGACTCAGGGGATCAAACTGCTCAAAGCGGCATCTCTAGGTATTAAAAGCGAAACAGTCCTCCTTTCGGTAATCGTAATGATACTTATCGCTGCCGTCTGCATCGGAATCTCATTAAAATTCTTCAAATGGGAATAGAGGCTGTAGAAAATAGGTTTGTTAACACAACCATGAAAAAACCGCCCATACAGCAAATTACCAGTTGGGCGGCTTTTTCATGCGAAACAGAGCATCCCTCCTCCTGCAGTTTTACTGCAGACCGGCTCATCAGAGCGTGAGTTACGGGATGCCCTTGAGTTTTCAATCTTCTGCAGGCGCCGTAAGCTTTTCCAGAAGAGCAAGCAAAGACATCTTTTCGTCCTCACTCAAATTATGAAACAGAAACTGCATCTGCTCAGCCTGTTCATCCTGAACCTCAAAAGCCCTGGCTTTTCCCTTTTCCGTCAGAAAAATAAGCGTGGCCCTCTTATCACTCTCATCCACCCGTCTCTCCAGATATCCATCTGATTCCAGCTTATAAATCAATTCAGACATAGAAGAAGGATTAATTCCCAGCTCTTTTGCAATCTGCTTCTGCCGTATGCCATCCTCATGTTCCAGAATAATCCTTAAAACACGTTCCCTGCCAAGGGGCCCCTTTCGATCCGGGGGCCCCTCATGCAAAGGCCCACGTCCCAACCCCCTCATCTCAGAATGAGGAGGCTCAGGAGGTCCCGGATGCCTGAAATGCTCCCCATGAAAACCAGGCCCGCCGAATCCCGGCCCTCTGCCATCATGTCCCCGATGCCCGCCCGGCCCGTCCGGCCGCATATTCCTAAAAAACAGCGTCAACTTCTCAAACAACAACTCATCAATCGTTTTTTCCATAACGAAACATCTCCTTACAATATTTATTCCGGTACCGTAATATTATGATAGCACACACATATCCATGTGTCAATATATTTCGGTGCCGAAATAAAAAATGCAAAATTCCCCCCATTTTTATCACAGAATGTAAACACATCTTCAGCCAAAAGCCAAACATGCCCCCGCTCCCCATCTCAGACAGGCGTCCCCCTTTAGCCAATTCTTAAATCCCCTCATTCTCAATTTTCCCCCTATTTTTATAAGGTGATTTGTGGTAAACTTACCCCAATGGCATAGTTCGCAGGAATCCAGCAGGGTAAGAGTTTCCCTGCTGATTTTATATGAAAGGTGATATTTGAATGGAATACAAACAGTCTGAACTGGAATTTGAGAATCATAGATTCGAGGATACAAAGGCGCTGGCACTGAAACAGCTGGAACGTGCCCGTAAGCGCAATGAGGAAAACAAATCGGATATTATAAAAGCCAAGAAGGAAATGCGTGATAACACGTCTCACTCGATACCGGACCTCTGGTCCTCGGATGGTTTTGAGGCGCTTGCCGAACTAAGTCAGGATATGAATTTTGTGACGGATAAGATTGTGGCCTATGAGGAAATGGAACATAAAATATCTTTGCTGGAGAAGATCATAAAGTCACCTTATTTTGCCCGGATTGATTTTAAATTCGAGGGGGAAGACGATTTCGAGAAAATCTATATAGGACGCGCTTCTCTAAAGGAAGAAACATCGCATGAAATGTATATTTATGACTGGAGATCACCCATTGCCAGTGTTTTCTACCGCTTCCTGACCGGTAAGGTTTTTTATGATGCGCCTGCTGGCCGGATTGCAGGCGAGGTAAACCTGAAGCGGCAGTATGAGATTCGTGACGGGAAGCTGGAATATTTTTTTGATGCGGATGTACAGATCGTCGATGAATTTCTGCGGCAGCTGCTGTCCAGAAACACTTCCACCAAGATGAAAGCAATTGTTGAGACAATACAGCGGGAGCAGGATCTGGTTATCCGGGATATGGAAAATGATTTGATGATGGTGCAGGGTGTTGCGGGAAGCGGAAAAACTTCGATTGCGCTGCACCGGGCCGCATATCTGATGTATCAGGGCCTTTCGGGAAGGCTGGCGGCAAATAATATCTTGATTATCTCGCCCAATTCCCTGTTTGAACACTACATCTCAGAGGTACTGCCGGAGCTGGGGGAAAGTAATGTTGTCTCCATCGTATTCGAAGATATCCTTGCCTCCGTCCTGAAGACAAAACGCATCCAGTCCAAGAATAAATTTCTGGAGAATCTGATTACAAGCAGGGAATACCATAAGATAATAAAAAGCAGCATTGAGTTTAAAACTTCTCTTCAATTCCTGGATATTTTAAACCAGTTTATCAAAGATCTGCCACATAAGTGGATTGAGTTTGAAGATGTGTACTATGAGGATAAGTGTATTGTGAGAAAAGAGGCTTTGCGCAATAAAGTACTGGGCAGAGAAGAAACTCCCCTGGGAATTAAGCTTAAGCAGCTCGAAGGTATTATTCTGGACTTAATCCGTGATTCAAATAAGGGAAGAATCCGGAAAGCGGAAAAGATAATGATCAAGCAGGAGATTCAAAAATTTACGGAGCCTGATCTTTTCAGCCTCTACCAGAAACTGTTCTGCGATAAAGCATACTTCCGCAGTCTGTCGGGAGATTCACTGGCCTGCAGCAGCCTGGACGAGATACTGGATTATACACAGGAAAATTTGGATACCGGTTATTTATATTACGATGATGCCATTGCCCTGGCATATTTACATCTGAAAATGAACGGAGCAGGCAGGTATTCGCAGAGAGACCCCCAGAACGCATATTCTGCAGCAGGGGGAGCAGAGGGCGGCAGGATCAGGTATCAGGACATCAAACAAGTGGTAATAGATGAAGCACAGGACTATTATCCTCTTCAATATGAGATCTTTCACCTGTTGTTTTCTAACTCCAAATTCACAATTCTGGGAGATATTAACCAGACGCTGGAAAAACAGGAGAACCTGTCTCTATATGAACAGATAAGGAATATCCTGAATATGAGAAGATCCTCTCTGATAACCATGGATAAGAGTTTCCGATGCACGAATGAGATATTGAACTACAGCCTGAAATTTATTGAACACAGGCCAGAAATTAAAAGCTTTAACCGTAAAGGGGATGAGCCGGAGATTCATATGGCCGGCAGTCAGAGGGAGCTGGACGCTATGATTGCCGATGAGGTCGATTTCTGCCTTGAGAACGGATACCGGTCCATTGGGCTGCTCTGCAAGAGTGAGAAAAATGCCCGTGACTTGTTTGAAAGCCTGAGGGACAGGATGGAGATTCAGCTGATACAGGAGGGGAGCATGCCGAAGCTTGTGGGAGGATTTGTCATGCCTGTCTATATGTCAAAAGGGCTGGAGTTTGATGCGGTTCTTATATGCGATGCCAACCTGGAAAACTACAGCAGCAAAGAAGATAAAAACCTCTTATATATCGCATGTACAAGAGCCCTTCATCGTCTCGGGGTATTCGGCATCGGAGAGGCAAGCCCATTACTTTAAAATTCTGGATATGGAGATCGGCTTCAATACAATAGAGTGGTGAAGAGAAGAATAAACACATAGCACGCTATGCAAAAAGGCCCGGGCTTATTCTGCCCGGTGACGCTTTCTGAAGTCATTTGGCGTGCACCCATAGTTTTGCATAAAAATTTTCGAGTAATAGCTGTGGTGATTGAATCCACATGCTGTTGCGACCTGTGTGATCCTGAGTGCGGTGGTTTTCAGCAGGCTGCAGCTGACCTCGAGCCGGTAATGATTTAAGAAATCTATAGGGGACTGCTGCAGATAAAGTTTAAAGATGATACAGCATTTGCTGCGGCTGACGTTCCCCGCGGCGGCTATGTCGTCTAGTGTTAACTTTTCAGCGTAATTCTGATAAATGAACGATACCATGTCTTTTTGAATTGTAAGATCGGAGTCGGGACGCGCCTCCGGTGCTTGGGAGGCCATCTGCGGGAGACTGAGAAGACGGCTCCACATGAGCAGCATAGAGCCGGCCACTTCCAGTTCATATCCAGGGGCAGCCTGTTCCTTCCGCCGCATGGTCTGGTCAAGGAACGCCATCATTTCATGATGAAGTGCATCCTGCGGACGGAAGTGGAGATACTCCAGGCAGGAATTATCTAATATGGGCGCAAAGTATTTCTGTTTCAGCAGTTGGTTTGCCGTAAGCAGACCCGGGTGAATCAGAATACATATAAATATACAATTCTGCTGGTTCTGAGAATACCCATAGTGCATCTGTTTTGCATTCACCATGAGGCAGTCATTTTCATTCAATAATATTTTTTTCCCATTGATGCTGTAATTCATCCTGCCTTTCAGGATCCGGATAAATTCGATATCCTCATGCCAGTGGCAGAGGGCGCGCTTATCCGGATAATGATCCAGACTGCCGGTTCTGATATATAAAGGGATACCTGCCGTATCATAATGGACAATTTCAGAAGCATCATGCATAAGATCCAGAGTGACTTTAGCCATAAAACACCTCACAAATACGATTATTATAAAAATTAAAGAAGATATTGATAGAATTAAGCGGGTTTCAATAATATTATTATAATATATCACAAGAAAAACCCGAGGAATCTATTCTTATCATGTAACAGTTCAGGCAGACCAGGACTGTTACCTTATCATATCATACTAGTACATCAAATAATAATTAACTTACTGTTAAACTGACCTAAATAACGATCAACTTGACAATACGCTGAATTTGTGGGGGGGGGAGGCAATGAAAATAAAAAAGAATGAATTTTATAGAAAACTGTTTGTCCTTGTTTTACCAATTACCATGCAGAATCTGATGGCAGCCCTGGTCAGCGCGTCAGACGCCCTAATGCTGGGTTTTTTAAATCAGAGCGCCCTGGCGGCTGTATCCCTGGCAGCCCAGGTGCAATTTGTACTGAACTTGTTTTATGCGGCACTGGCTATTGGGACTACTGTCCTGGCGGCACAGTACTGGGGAAAAGGCGATACGGAATCAATGGAAAAGATTCTGGCGGTTGTCCTGCGCTTGTCTGGTGTGGTCTCAGGCATGTTCTTTCTAGGCGCGGCATTGATTCCCGGAGCGCTGATGCGCATTTTTACAAATAATGGAGAGCTGATCCTGTTGGGAATTCCGTATCTTAAAATTGTTAGTCCATCCTATCTGTTTACAAGTGTTTCCCAGATCTATCTGTGTATGATGAAGAACAGCGGCAGGACGATGAAAAGTACAGCATACGGCTCCATCTCCGTTGTCCTGAATATCATATTAAATGCAGCTTTGATATTTGGACTTTTAGGCTTTCCCAATATGGGAATCGCAGGGGCTGCCCTTGCAACAACGATTTCAAGGGCCGTGGAATTGCTGCTGGTACTTCTCGAAAACAGAAAGAAAGATGCGGTGCGCATCCGATGGAAATATATGGCGATGGATCAGAGAAGGCTGAAAAAAGATTTTTATCGCTATACTGTACCCGTACTGGCAAATGAACTGGTATGGGGCTGTGGATTTGCCATGTTTTCCGTGATTATGGGGCGCCTGGGAAGCGATGCAGTTGCGGCCAATTCCATTGCCAATATTGTGAAAAATATTATCGCATGTATGTGTCTTGGAATTGGAACCGGCAGTGGAATTCTGATTGGAAATGAACTCGGAAGAGGAGAACTGAAACTGGCAAAGGAATATGGCGGCAGGCTTTGCAGGCTGTCGCTTGCCGCGGGGGCGGCGTCAGGGATCCTGATTCTTGCATGCAGTCCGCTGGTCATCCGTTTCGCAGCCGGCCTCAGTGGCCAGGCACAGGAATACCTGAAAATCATGCTGCTCATATGTGCCTATTACATGATAGGAAAGTCCTTGAATTCTACCACAATTGCCGGAATCTTTTGCGCCGGGGGCGACACCAGGTTTGGCCTTTTCTGCGATCTGGTAACAATGTGGGTGATTATTGTACCCATTGGGATACTGGCGGCATTTGTATGGAAGATTCCGGTTCCTGCAGTTTATTTCCTGCTGAACCTGGACGAATTCGTGAAGCTTCCCGCAGTATACCGGCATTATAAAAAATATGGATGGATGAAAAATCTGACAACTGATACAATATAAACAATCATCAAAAATGGAAGAAACAATAAGAATCAGAGATAAAGATCAGGAGGGAATGAATATGGATAACAGAAAACGAAGGGATCTGGGAATGGCATATATTTCGGATGATGCCGTAATGGAGGAACAGAAGAGATGCAGAAGGCTGATGCAGAAGCTGAACTCTGTGGACCGCTCCGACTATGAGGAGATAAAAAAGATCATAAAAGAAATGCTGGGTAAATCGGAAGATGCTTTTATTAATCCTCCGTTTTATTGTGATTATGGTTTTAACATTGAGGCAGGAAAGAACTTCTTTGCAAATTATAACTGTACGATTATAGACGTGGCGAAAGTAACAATCGGTGACAATTGCCAGCTGGCCCCGAATGTCGCCATCTATACGGCCGGCCATCCGGTGCATCCGGTATCGAGAAACTCGAAGTATGAATATGGCATAGAGGTCACCCTAGGTGATAATGTGTGGATCGGCGGAAATACAGTGATTCTTCCTGGGGTACATATCGGAAGCAATACGGTCATCGGTGCGGGGAGTGTGGTGACAAAGAACATCCCTGACTGGGTAGTAGCAGGGGGAAATCCCTGCAAGGTGATCCGGATGATTACGGAGGAAGATAAAAAGTTTTATTACAAAGACAGGGAATTTGATACGGAGGCCTGGGAAGTGGTACAGAACCTCTGAACCGAAAGAAAATGGTGATCATGAATGATAGATTTATGATATAATGTACGCAGAGCGTACCATTATATCATTGCGCATCAGGCAGTTTCTGCGGAACCGCAGAAAGCTGCTGCGCATCCGCCGGAGGCATCATGACCGCTTGCGGTCATGATATAATGTACGCAGAGTGGTTATGATAGAAAAGAAAAAATCACATCAGTGCAGGAGGAGCGTCTATGATTTTTTATTTTTCCGGTACGGGAAACAGCGAATATGCAGCAAAACGAATAGCGGAGGTTCTGGGAGAACCGGCCGTGTTTTTGAATGACAAGATTAAGGAGAAAGAAGGGGCTCAAGTAAAACAAGAAGAAAGACTTGTTTTTGTCTTACCAACCTATGGTTGGCGGATACCGAGACTGGTGGAGGCATGGATTCAACGGGCCAGATTTAAGGGACCGCACGAGGTATATTTTGTTATGACCTGCGGCGGCGGAGTCGGGAATGCAGAGAAGTATCTGAAGAGGCTTTGTGAGCAAAAGAATTTCATATATATGGGGTGTGCAGAGATTGTAATGCCTGAGAACTATATTGCCATGTATCCGGCACCGGAGGAAATGGAAGCGAAAATGATTGTGAAAAAGGCCCTGCCGGAGATTCAGAAGGCGGCAGAGTATATTCGTGATGGAAAGAATCTTCCTGAAATGAAGATTACGACGAGAGATAAAATCAAGAGCAGTATTGTCAATGACCTTTATTATCCTCTATATGTTCATGCAGATAAGTTTTATGCTAAGGATACTTGTATCGGATGTGGAAAGTGCGAGAAAGCCTGTCCGCTCAATAATATAAAGCTCGTGGATCACCGTCCGGTCTGGGGAAAGCGCTGTACACACTGTATGGCCTGTATCTGCGGCTGCCCGGTGGAGGCAATCGAATATGGGAAAAAGAGCATGGGACAGCCGCGCTATCAGTGCCCGCTTTAAGCGTGCAAGAACACCCCGTTTGGAATAGGAAATAAGTGTTCGGTAATATGTAACAGTTCGGGCCTGTCTGAACTGTTATAGTAATATTGGAGTTTTACTTAATGCCTGGGCATCCAATTTGGATGCCTTTTCGGTAGCACCTGACTATATGACATCGAATTATTAAGTGAAAAGAAGGTGAGATAACCATGGTATTGGAAACAAAGCGATTATATTTACGCAAAATGAATCAGGGTGATTACGACGCACTCTGCAGGATTCTGCAGGACCCAGAGGTCATGTATGCATATGAACATGCATTTTCAGACGAAGAGGTGCAGGATTGGCTGGACCGGCAGATCCGGAGATATGAAAAATATGGCTTTGGCCTTTGGGCGGTTATATTAAAAGAAAATGAAGAAATGATCGGCCAGTGTGGGCTGACCATGCAGGACGCAGGCGGCCGGGAAGTCGTGGAGGCAGGCTACCTTTTCCAGAAGGCATACTGGCATAAAGGATATGCCACAGAGGCGGCCATTGCATGCAGGGATTATGCGTTCGAGAAATTACATATTGAGGAAGTGTATTCTATCATCCGAGACAACAACATTCCTTCACAGAATGTGGCAATACGAAATGGTATGGCTGTCTGCGGAGGGTTTACAAAACATTATTACGGAATAGATATGCCCCACCTGGTATATTCAGTAAAACGGGAGAACCAGTCAATAAAAAGTTAAGAGGCGAGTACAATCATGAATCTTCATTTTGAACCAATAACGAACGAGAACAGAGTAACAGCCCTGAAATTAAAAATTGCCGGCAGCCAGCATGGTTTTATCGAGTCCGTAGAGCAGTGCCTCTCTGAGGCAGACCGGTGTAAGCGCTGGCATCCGGTAGGCATCTATGACGGTGATACAATGGTTGGCTTCGCCATGTATGGATTCTTCCTATGGCAGTACCTTCCCTTTGGCAGACTGTGGATGGATCGTCTGCTGATTGATAAAAAATATCAGGGGAAGGGGTACGGGACCGCCGCTTTATCCGAACTGCTTAAATTGCTGATCCAAAATTACCGCTGTAGGAAAATTTATCTGAGTGTGATTGAAGGGAACGAGGCAGCGATCCACCTGTATGAAAAGTTTGGCTTTTCTTTTAACGGAAAACGGGATCTGCATGGGGAGCATATCATGGTATATAAGGTGAAGCCTGATTAGGAGGATGCCCTGCTAATCATCCTCCTGCTCCATGAGCCGCAGCCCCGCAGTTTCCGTAACAGGCAGGGAAAACACAATCGCTTTTGCCTTACTTCCCAGTCCGGCCTGATCCATGACAGCCCTCATAATGCTGCTTTTGTCTTCGCTTTTAGCCACAATGAAGATCATTTCCTTTTCAGAAGCCAATGAAACCCCCAGGAAATGCTCGTATTTTTTCATCCCCGTTCCTTTTGCATGAATGACTGTGCCTCCGCCCGCTTTTGCGCCTCTGGCGGCATCCATAATCAGTTCTGTATATCCCTGGTTAGCTATCACAACGAGAAGCTCATGTTTCGTGTCCTTCAACGTACTTTCCTCCTCTTTCTCAAAATTACGTCCTTCGGTTATAAACTGCAGCTGTTTTTTTCCGCCGACGCTGCTTACCGGTACGATAAAGACGATCCCGGTGCCCGGAATATCAATTTTAACTTGTTTTTCCAGGCCGCTCTTTATTGTCTTCCACTCTTTAGTTGTAACCATGGCAAAAAGGACGGCCTTTTCTGATGCCTCGAAGCCGAAGGAATGCAGCACATCATCTTCAGCAGTTCCCCGTCCCATGGAGATCAATATGATATTAACGTTATATTCTTTATAAAATGCCAGAAACCTTCGGATCTGGTTCCGGTCACTGATCGTAACCATCAGATTTAATTCACTCATAAAATCCTCGATTCTTATTTGAATTATAAGTCTATAATTGCATCATCATCCAGCATCTCAAAATCACTTGCCGGCTGTGCAGGTATGGTATCCTGCCCGCTTCTGCTGTTTACAAGTTTTGCATAAAGCCCCATGACCTGAATCGTAATGAGCGGTGTCATGGCAACCATTGCTACTAATCCAAATGCATCCGTTACGATATTTCCGCCCAGGGTCACGCATGCTCCCTGTGCCAGCGGCAGCAGGAAGGCAGCCGTCATGGGGCCGGAAGCCACGCCGCCGGAGTCAAAAGCGATGGCAGTATAGATCTTGGGCACAAAAAACGAGATACCCAGCGCAAGAGCATAACCCGGGATTAAGAACCAGAGAATAGAAATCCCTGTCATCACCCGGATCATTGCGATGCCAAGTGAGATCGCCACACCCACAGAGAGTCCGATTCCCATAGCTTTTGCCGAAATAGCGCCGTCTGTAATTTCCTCTACCTGCTTATTCAGCACATATACGGCAGGCTCGGCTTTTACAATGTAATATCCCATCACCATTGCAATCGGAATCAGCGTCCAGTGATGTTCCAGGCCCGCGAGTACCTGGCCCAGATAATTTCCGGCGGGCATAAATCCCACATTAACCCCGGTCAAAAACAGAACCAGACCGATATATGTATAGATAAGACCCATAAATATTTTCATAAGCGTACGTTTTGACAGTTTTAAAACTAAAAGCTGAAAAGCAAGGAAAAACAGCACAATAGGCAGCAGAGAAAGGGCAATTTCTTTCATATAAGTAGGAAACTCAACAGCGAACAGATGCCATAGCTCCGTTGAATTTTCAATGTCCGGAATGACAGGCGGTACATATGCGCTTTCCTTCGGATTGTAGATCATTCCCAGAATCATAACCGCCAGTATCGGGCCAATCGAGCAGAGCGCAACAAGACCGAAACTGTCATCCGCTGCATGCCGGTCACTTCGGATTGAGGAAATACCAATACCTAAAGCCATGATAAATGGAACTGTCATAGGACCCGTTGTCACGCCACCGGAGTCAAAGGCTACACCCAGAAAATCTTCAGGCACGAAAAATGCCAGCACAAAGATAATAAAATAGAAAATCAGAAGCAAAGGCGGCAGCGGTATTCCAAACAGCATACGCAAAAATGAAACGACCAGAAAAACACCCACACCACACGCTACAGATAAAATCAATACCATATTTGGAACGGATGGAACCTGTTGTGCAAGAACCTGCAGATCCGGCTCCGATATTGTGATAATTGCCCCAAGTAAAAAAGAAATTCCAACTACGAGCAACAGCTTCTTACTTTTGGTCAGACAGGTGCCGACCCGTTCACCCATCGGTGTCATTGCAACCTCTGCACCGAGCGTAAAAAACATCATGCCCAGCAAAAGCAGTACGGCTCCGATCAAAAAGCAAAGTAAGATACTTGGGGAAATCGGCGCTACTCCAAAGCATAAAAAGAGTACGATACCGATAATCGGCAGAACAGCGCTTACCGCCTCCCGCCATTTCTCATTTAATTTTTTTGTAATACTCAAACTTTCACCATGACTCCTTTCTAGAACGTGTCTGAAAAAATTGTACAGTTACCGAGAATTGCTCTCATTATAAGTATTAGTATAACATAAATTCTTTGGCACCGAAATATTTTTTTATGAAAAGTTCATAAAAAATGTATCGGTGCTGCTTTTTATGAAAGTGGGGTAGGGTATGCTCGCCCCCATTCGCCGGCAAGTCTAAAGTTATGCAAATATATTGATACTATGCACGGTCCATAGGACGTGAATAGTATCAATATCTTGTGTCACAAGAGAATCAGCAGGAGGAGACCGCTTGTATAACATTTTAGGGTATGTTAAAGTTAAGTAGCTTATAAAACGAGACATGGAGAGGAGATCATGTATGCTGACATTTCACAATATATACCGTCCGCTGACCGCCCGTCCTTTTTTAGCGGACGATACTTACAGAGAGTACAGTCCATGCGTTTCCCTGTCACCTTATGTGGCATGTTACTGGACGGAGGGGGATTACATACCTATAGACGGCAGACAGAATAGCTGTCACAATTATAAAGGAAGCAGCAGGGAGGTGCTGGTGATACCGGATACCTGTATGGATATTATTGTAAATGTAAACCATACCAGCCAGAAGATTACCGGTTATTTGTGCGGGATACAGGACAAGCCGTTTCTGGCACAGTCACGGGAAGATACGGACATAGTCAGCAGTTTTGCCATTCGTTTTCACTTTTGGGCCGCCAGTTTTTTCTTTTCTATGAATCTGAAAGATGCGTGTAATCAGACAACGGAGCTGGAGGCTCTGGGAGAAGGCTGGGGCCGGCTCTTTGACCCGTTCTTTTATCTGACGGAGGTGGAAGAGCGGATAGCATATGTGGAGGCATTTTTGCTGCAGAAGCTGGAAAAGGCAGAGGAAAATTCAGATCTGCTCAATTCGATACAACGAATATTGTCTGCATCGGGCGCGGTGGCTGTCCGGGATATCTGTGAGTACAGTGCGGTCAGCCAGAGACAGATCGAGCGCCTGTTTCTGCAGAAGATAGGCATGCCTCCGAAAAAGATTGCCAGCCTGGTGCGTTACCAGAATGTATGGCGGGAGATCGTGACGTCGGAGTCATTTAACGCGCAGAACGCAGTATACCGTTACGGGTACACAGACCAGGCGCATCTATTAAAGGAATTCAGGCGTTTTCACGGTACAAACCCGGAGGGGGCTAAGAAAATTGCCATAAAAAACCAATGACCATGTCGTTTTTTTACAATACGGACAGGCCTGATTCTGATAATATTTCTGTAAAAGACTGATGGAGGAATAGGATGATGAAGACGCTCAAACAAAAAGATTATCAGGAAATACGTACATGGTTTCACAGAAACGCAAGACCACTGGAGATGGCCCTGTGGAATTATTTTCATGAAGACGGGACGCGGGAGGCGGTTGCAGAGGAACTGTCATATTATCAGAATGAGGACGGCGGATTTGGAAACGCGGTAGAACCCGACGGCTGGAACCCGGAATCTTCTCCCTACGCTACAATGACAGCAGCTATTACGCTTAGAAAAATAGAGTTAATGGAGCATGCAGGCACGGATCACCCTATGGTTCAGGGAATCTTACGTTATCTGGACAGCGGGGTTTACAGCGATGAAGACGGATGGTTTTTCTCAATCCCATCCAGTGACAATTACCCTCATGCGCCATGGTGGACATTCAGTGAAAAAGAAAACAAACTGCAGAGCCTGGGAATCACTGCAGGCCTTTGCTCTTTCATTCTGCATTACGCAGAACCGGAGACATCTGTATATAATAAGGCGCTGAAGTATACAGAACAGCTTCTTAAAAAAGCGGAATCCACGGAAGATTTTGGAGAAATGGGGGCCGGCGGCATGTGCGTGCTTTTGATAGATGTGTTGCAGAAAGGCCTGTTTCCGGATCTGGAATGCGGGAGGCTTCTGGAGAAAATGGGAGAGGCTTCTAATAGCAGAATTGAGCGGAACCCGGAAAAGTGGGCAATGTACACACCTAGGCCGTCGGAATTTATCGAGTCGCCAAACAGTCCATTGTATAAAGGAAACGAAGAAATCGTAGAGAAAGAGCTGGATTATCTGATAGATACGCGTAATCCGGGCGGAGTATGGGATATCACATGGAGCTGGTTTGATCTGGGGGAGAAATACGCAAAAGAATTTGCAATCAGCGCAAATTGGTGGATGGGAGTGAAGGCCATCGATAAGGTGGGGTTCCTTAAAAGCTTTGGGAGGGTGGACGCTTTATAGAAGCCCATAACGGAAGACACCCTACGGAACATGATATAGGGGGCTGAAAAAGCGTAGGCACGGCTGTAAGCTGGAGTAGAGTAAAAAAGCAGAAAAACAGAAAAATCGGGGTAACCTGGACACATCACGTGAAGCCTGGATGGCTTCACGCGCTGGGGTCAGGGATTTTTGTGACTCGGTATCACAAAAATCACCCCGGTTTTTCTGCTTTTTTTCTCAGCTCCAGCTTACAGCCGTGCCTACGCTCTTCCAGCCCCCGATATCATGTTCCGGGGGGGGGGGGCTTCCGTTTGGGTTTCTATAACGCTGGTGCGTCCGGGCGGGAGGCGGAGCAGCGGAAAGTGGCGGGGAAGGCGGATTGAATTGAGGGGTTATACAATTGACCAGTAAGAAATAGGTAAGTTTTCCAAATTTTCACTTTATGTTATACTTATTTTATTAGTGTTTTTAGGAGAATACATATGAGAATATCTTTTTATGATTATTGTAAGAGGCATGGGCGGGAAGAGGTGCTTGAACAGTGGGATTATGAGGTGAATGGGCTTTCTCCAGAGGAGGTGCCGAGTAGTTCCAGAGAGGCGGTTTCCTGGAGGTGCGGGCGGGGGCATACGTGGACAGCTCCTCCTGCATGGCGTAATAGGTGTAAGTATACGGACTGCCCTTATTGTTCTCACAGGCGGGTATCGGAGGAGTATAATCTGGAACGGATTTATCCGGAGCTGGCAAAGTGCTGGGATTATGAGAAGAATGAGAGGACCCCGGATCAGGTGCTTCCCGGTTCGGGTAAGAAATTCTGGTGGAAATGTGATCGCGGGCACAGCTGGTATAAGAGCCCGAATGAGCAGGGGGATTTTAAGGGATGCTGCTACTGCCGGGGAGAGCTGGTAAGTGAAGAGTATAATTTGCAGGCGCTGTTTCCGGGGATTGCACGGGAATGGGATTATGAAAAAAATGACCTGAAACCGGAAGAAATACATCCATTCAGCGGGAAGAAGGTTTACTGGCAGTGCAGCTTTAACCCCACGCATAGGTGGCGGGCGTTTGTGTCAAACAGGACGCAGCATGCACAGGGCTGTCCGGTTTGCAAAAAGCAGGGGAAAACTTCTTTCCCGGAACAGGTGATTTATTATTATATGAAGAAAATTTTCCCGGAATGCACCAACAGAGCTGTGATCGATTGTTTTGAAGTGGATGTCTTTATACCGGACCTTCAGCTGGGGATTGAGTATAATGGAGTGTTCCATGAGATATATGACCGGGCGGATTATGATAATCGTAAAGCGGACTATCTGCAAAGCATCGGGATCGGGGTGCTGACGGTCAGAGAGCAGACAGGGGAACGGGACTGGGAAGCAAAAGGAACAAAAGAGCAGAAACAAGAGACAAAACGAGAGATTGTCTGCAGTGTTGACCATTCGTATAAGTATATGAATGAGGTTGTGTCCGCGATTGTGAGATACATAAACAGCCATTATGGGATGAACATAAAGATGGATGTGGATGTCGTCCGCGATGCCCAGTATATCCGTACGCTTCTGGTGGAAGGTAAAAAGAAAAACAGCCTGGCGTCCAGATATCCGGAGCTCGCAGGGGAATGGCATAAGGAGGCGAACTGGCCGATTACTCCCGAGATGGTGGAATACGGAGCAGGAACTGATTATACTTGGCAGTGCGAAAAAGGGCATGTCTGGAAAATGTCCCCAAATAAACGGACCAACCGCGGTTATGGCTGCCCTTTTTGTTCCGGGCACAGAGTGAGCAATGAGAACCGGCTGTCAGTGCAGAATCCGGGGATTGCGAAGATGTGGGATACCGAAGGCAATGATGGGCTTACGCCGGATGACGTATCGGTAGGCTCCCACGCAATAGTCAGCTGGCGCTGCGAAAAGGGCCATACGTGGAGGCGGAATGTCAGAGAGATGGTGAAAAGCGGAAGGTGCCCCTACTGCAGCGGCAGAAGGCTCACAAGGGAGAACAGCCTGGCTGCAAAAAAACCGGAGCTTTTGGAACAATGGGACTGGGAGAAAAACGAGGGCTCTCCGTGGGAGTTATCCTGTGCGAATAACAACTATGCCTATTGGATCTGTGAAAAAGGCCATTCCTGGAAGGCTAAGATATCCAACCGCAGTGTTCTGGGGCGGGGCTGCCCTTATTGCTCCGGTCGCAGGCCGACAGAAGGGGAGAACCTGGAGGCTGTATACCCGCATGTTGCGGCTGAATGGAATTATGAGAAAAACGATCCGCTAACTCCAAAGGATGTGCGGCCGAAATCCAATAAAAAAGTATGGTGGATCTGTTCTGCCGGGCATGAATGGGAAAAGGAGATTCAGGCCAGAACTGCAGGCAGCAGATGTCCTGTATGCCGCAGCCGGTATGTGCGCGGCGGGAACAGCCTGGATAAGACGCATCCGGAGGTGGCAGCCCGCTGGCATTATGGTAAAAATAAAATGCTGCATCCCAAAAATGTTTCAGCCGGATCCGGAGAAAAAGTCTGGTGGCAGTGCACGAAGTATCCGCATCATGAATGGTGCAGGAGGATCTCGCATGAGGTGGGCAGCAAAAAGGGCTGCCCCTACTGCGCCGGATACCGGGTATGCAGGGAAAATTCGCTGGCAGCTTGTTTTCCGGCCCTGGTAAGGGAGTGGGATTACAGGAAAAACGGTTCGCTTCAGCCCCATGACCTGACCTGTACAAGCAGAAAACCGGTCTTTTGGATCTGCGAAAAAGGACACTCATGGCAGGCAGACGCCGCAAGCAGGACGCAGAAGAACAAAACGTGTCCGTACTGTGAGGAAGGCGGACGTTATTGAACCGCGATTTTCGTTGTGTTTTAAGCCGGGATTCAGTATAATTAAGAAACAACCGAATTACCTGCCAGGTGCGAAAGAAATACCGCATGTGGGACTGGTTAAAATAATAAGAAAGCGGGTTTAGACGGCGTGAGAACAAAAACAGACAGAGAGTACAATCAACGTTTGGAGGATGTGAAAAACCTGGCCAGCAGTATGATGCACATGCATTACTGCGATCATGATATGGAGGGGATTACGGCATTGTTTTCTCCCCAGTTTTCCTGGCTCGGCACCGGAGAAGATGAGTGCCTCTCAGGCCGGGAAGCCTGTACGAAGCAGTTTCTGAATTACGGCGGGGTCATACCGAAATGCATGATATGGGATGAAGAATATGATGTCATTGTTCCGGTGGAAGATGTATACGTGGTGATGGGGCGCATGTGGATTGCCACAGACCCCAATACCGAGATGTACCTTAAAGCACATCAGAGGGTGACATTTGTATTCCGGGATACGGATGAGGGGCTGCGCTGTTCCCATATCCATTGTTCCAATCCCTACCAGGAACTGCTGGAGGGGGAACTGTTTCCGGATAAGATCGGCAGACAGTCCTATGAATATGTGCAGGAGCGCCTTCTGGCTCTGGAGGAGGAGAAGAAGCAGCAGAACCGGCAGATGGAAGTGATCATGTCCTCAATTGCGGGCGGACTTAAAATCAGCAATGACGATGATACCTATTCTTTTGCATTTGTGAGCAGGGAGGCGGCCGGCCTGTTTGGCTATACGGTGGAGGAGTTTATGGAGGCCACAGGCGGCACTGCGGTGGGGACAGTATACCCTCCGGACCTGGAACAGGCGCTGGCCGACTGCGCGGAAGCCTTCAAAGACGGCGGGCTGGAGTATTCCACAAAATACCGGGTCCGGTGTAAGGACGGAAGTCTGAAGTGGATTATTGACAGTGGAAAAAAGGCACAGGACGCGGACGGAAACTGGATGGTCAACAGCCTGTATCTGGATATAACGGGATCTGAGGAGGATGCCCAGCGTCTTCGCGAGCAGACCGAACTGCTGACGAGTATCTACGATACCGTACCCTGCGGGATTATACGCTTTGTTCAATGCCGTGACGGCAGTTACCGCTTAATTTCTCTTAACTGGGCCGTTGTTTTACTGATGGGATATCACAGTATAGAAGAGGGGATGGGGGACTGGCAGGAAGGTGTGCTTGGGGCAGTGAGCGCGGAAGACCGGGAAGTTCTGCATGAGATATATTATGGGCTGAATAAAATCGGGGATTACAAGGATAATGAGTACCGCGTTATCTGGAAAGACGGTTCTGTCCACTGGATGCAGGGTACCACTATGATTGTGGGAACCACGTCTGAAGGTGAAAATATCCTGCAGCGCACTGTTATAGATATCACGCAGAGAAAGATCCTTCAGGAGCAGCTGAACCGGGAGCAGGAAATGTACCGTGTGGCCATGGAGGTCAGCTCTGCCGTCATGTTTGAATACGATATGGAGGCAGACCGTTTTATCAGCTATGAACCGATCACGGGCGAGGGGGTTCTTCGCAACGAGATAGAAAATTATTCTAAAGCACTGCTGGAGCAGGAGATTGTGCATCCCGATGATGTCCCAATGGTAATGGATAACATATGCAAAGGGCGGACCGAAGTGTTTGAGGTGCGCTGTTCAACTCCGCGGACAGGTCTTGGCAGTTATTTATGGTATAGGGCAAACGGACGGCTCGTGATGGATAATGGAAAGCCGGCCCGCGTGGTAGGCGCACTCTATAATATCCATAGGATGAAGTCGGAGCTCTCAGAAAACAGTGAACGCCTCTACATGAACCAGTCTGCGCTCCAGGCAATCAATGGCGTGTATGTGAGTATTTTCTATGTGAATCTGGAGGAAGACACTTATTATGCGGTTCGGCTGCCCGAGGCGGGAAGTGTAATGGCGCCTCCCAGAAACGGTTCCTATTCCGGCCAGCTCCGCAGTTATATTTTGCGGGAAATTAATCTTGCTGACTGGAATAAGGTATCTGATATCTGCAGAAAAGAAAATCTTCTGAGAGAGTTAAAAACAGAGAACCGGCATATGGAGGTGGAATTCCGGAACAGACAGTCCGAGCTGTGGCTGCGTATGGAAGTGCATCTCAGAAAGGCGGAGAACGAAAAACCAGATACTGCAATCATCGCGTTTCGTAATATCAGTGCAGAAAAACAGAAGGAACTGGAATATTATGAGGAAGAAAAACGGGCTAAGCACGCACTGGAAGAAGCTTATGATTCCCTGAATAAGGCAAACCAGGCGAAGTCTGATTTCCTTTCAAAGATGAGCCATGATATCAGAACTCCGATGAATGCGATTCTGGGCATGACCACCATTGCCAAGAATCATATGGAGGATAAGGAAAAGATGGAAGACTGCCTGAATAAGATCGATCTGTCCGGAGGGCATCTTCTCGAATTAATCAATAAAGTGCTGGATATGTCCAAGATTGAAGCGGGCAGCGTAGCGCTCAGTGAGGATAAGTTTCGGATTGACGGCGTACTGGAGGAGGTGTCGGAGATCATCCGCCCCGATGCGGACAGCCATAAGCTGGCTTACACAGCCTGTGTAAAGCAGCCAAAACACTGCTGGGTGTATGGGGATGCCGTGCGTGTAAAGCAAATTCTGCTTAATCTGCTTTCTAATGCAGTAAAGTATACCAATGAAAACGGTCATATCAATGTCCGGCTGGAAGAAAAGCTTTCAGGAAGGAATGGGATCGGATGCTACGAATTTGTTGTGGAAGACGACGGAATAGGCATGTCGGAACCGTTTAAAAGCAAGATGTTCCTGCCCTTTGAACGGGCAGAAGATTCCCGTGTGAGCAGAATTCAGGGAACTGGCCTGGGACTGGCTATTACCCGCAATCTGGTACAGATGATGAACGGCAACATCCAGGTGGAGAGTGAGTTAAATAAGGGATCCCGTTTTACTGTCACGATCTTCCTAAAACTTGCACAGGAGGAAGAGGGAGCTGTATATCCCCATTTTTCGGTACAGCCGGGGCCCGAGGCGGGATTCGCCGGGCATATGAGGATACTGCTGGTGGAGGACAATGCGCTGAACCGGGAAATCGCCGAGGAACTGCTGACTGCTTATGGGCTGGATGTTATATGTGCTTCCAACGGACAGGAGGCCGTGGATCTCTTCTGCGCCGGAATGCCGGGAGAGTTTGCCCTCATTTTGATGGATATCCAGATGCCGGTGCTGGATGGCTACGGCGCTGCAAGGGCGATCCGGAAACTTGCAGAAAACGGACAGCGCCCGGATGCAGAGAAGATCCCAATTATTGCTCTGACGGCCAACGCATTTGCGGATGACGCTTACAGGGCAAAACAGGCGGGGATGAACGAGCATGTAGCAAAACCACTGGAGATCGGACGGCTGCTGGAAGTTATGCATCGCTGGATTTGACCAGATTCCAGCGCATAGAGCCGGATGAACCGTGATTTTTATGGTCTTCCTCCGCATTTCGTATGAGTTTATCTTCCTGCAGATGAGTCAGAATAACCAGGGTATAGTATAGTTGAGAATCCGGCTTTTCTGTGTGCTTAATTTTGTCCAGCAGTTCCATATTGGACTGATATTTCTTCCAGAGCGCGCGGGTCGCTCTGTCACGGCTGTAAGGGAACATCATATAGTTCAGTACATATGCCGCAGCCGCACCAACCAATATATACGAGAAGCGGACCAGGAACATCTCGGTTACTGCCTGGAAACCAAATGCGTTCATAAAGACCGCTCCTCCGAGTGCTCCGATGGTAGAGCATGCATAAGTTTCTGTGTAATCTGCAAAAAAGAAAGACAGGTATCCTGACAGCATCATTGCAACGGTCCGTCCGACTGGAGAGGGGACTAGAGAATAGATGACAACGGAGATCAGGCCGCCTGCAATTGTAGCTATGATACGTTTTCTCATTTTCTGGGGGACATCGTCTGCGTAGGGCAGTGATACGGAAGCCAGGGTAAAGAGAAGCCATTTTCCGTGGGGCAGTGCCAAATACTGTACGAGCGCTGTGGCACAGGTCAGGATCATTGCAACCCGCAGTGCATAGATTCCCCGCACAGGGCTCCAGTCCAGAGCCATCTGAAGCTGTATTTTCAGAGAAAGAGCCGTTTTACGGTAGTGCAGCTTTTTCTCCGGGTCCGACATATGCAGCAGTTTTTGATAAATAAAGGTTAAATGTTCCCCTACGCGTCCGGCTGTTTCTGTTGCATGTATGCCGGACAAGACAGGGGCGGCTGGCGGCCGCAAGTCTGCAGTCTCTGCATTTATATAAGCGCGGTACATCTTTAACTGGGATTGAATATACTGGAGCAGGTTTTTTTCAGAATGTACCGTTTTCCGTGGAATCTCCTGAAGATAGGCCAGCAGGTGTTCCAGGCCGCGTCCAGCCTCAACCATGCAGAAACCGGCGTCCGAGATACAGAGTGCTTTTTTTCTTCTGTCATAGACGATCTGGCTCAGGCTGCACAGCTTGTGACGTATATCGGAGAGATCCGGCTTATCAGGCGATTCCAGCAGCAGCCAGGCAATATAACCTGAGATATCGTCTATCATTTCAGTGAGTACATCCTGTGCAGTCTCAGCGACACGTTTTCTTCCCATGACCCATTGATACAGAATAATGGACAGGGCGCCCACCAGCATGCCAACAAGTCTTTTTGGCAGATGGGCGGCATCCACCGGCGTGATGAAGATGAGAAACAGGTAGGAAAGAATATAAGGAAAGTACATATGGGTGGAATATTCGTAAGTAAAAGCATACAAAATCATAAATAGTGTGATAAAATTAATGACGAGGGACAGCGGCATCGGCAGATATACAACCCAGCATGCCGCCAGTGCGATCCAGACCAGTACGGCGGACTGGAGGATCAGATGCCTTACCGGAGTAGCGGTCAGATCACGGACCATAGAAGCGGACATCATTATAGTAAAGATAACGCCCACAATGGAATTTTCAGGACCAAAGATATGCTGAAAGATATTAACGTAGGCGATAATAAAAATAAAACTCAGCGTACCGAAACGAAATTTATCTTTTACATTTTCAATGAAATTTTGTATGTAGTTTTTCATAAACAGCGTCATCTCCTTTAATTGTTTAGTTTGGCATGGATAGTATTTGAATTTAGAAATTGGTGATGGTACAATAAAGATTAAACAATGATGATAGTCATATTTTATTTACTAATTTAAAAGCATAACACGATCAACTTTATTTGTCAACGGAGAGAAAGATGAAAAAAGAAAAATATTCGGAACAATTTGTTAAAAATCTGCTTTTGGTAATGCCGGATTGGCATTCAAAACTGGTGCGTCCGTTTAAAGAGACACTGCACCGGGAGATGAGCCTGGAGACTTACTACTGTCTGGAAACAGTCAGGAAATGTGAGACAGTGACAATGACGGAGCTGGCACAGCAGCTGAAGGTTCCGAAACAGCAGGTCACCAAGCTGGTGGATAAGCTTGATAAGTATGGATTTATAGAACGGCAGTACCATGAGAATGACAGGCGGATGATCTGGCTGCGGCTTACTCCGAAGGCCACTGCCTATTTAGATGAATATTATCTGAAAAATAAAGATTTTCTTCGTTCCCTGGAAGAAAAGCTGAGCCAGGAAGAACTGAGTAGACTGAATGAGGCTGTTGAGGTACTGGGGGAGATTCTGCCGAGACTGGAATAGACGCTGGCAGAGGAATGGAAAGGTATTTGCGAACAGGCCGCATCGGCAGGGCACGTATGATATAATCAGAAGCGGCAAAACCAATATGAAAAAGGAGCTCTGGGATATGAAGATACTATGGAAGGGGAGAATGAAAAACTGCATCATGCTGTTGGCAGCTGCATTGTTTTGTTCAGCGGCGCCTGTGCAGGCGGAAGAGCAGACAGAACAGCGTGTCCTTCGGGTTGCTTTTCCGGAATTGGAAGGATTTACGGAGACAAGTGAGGATGGAACGAGGCATGGTATCGTGGTGGATTATCTAAATGAGATCGCCAAGTATACAGGCTGGAAGTATGAATATATCGACACAACAGGTGAAACCATGATTGACGAGTTTCTAGCGGGTGAATACGATTTGATGGGCGGCAGTTTTTATCTGGAAGGAATGGAAGAATATTTTGCATATCCGGATTACAACACCGGCTACAGCAAATCTATCCTTTTAGCGAGAAAAGGCGATGAGAGTATAAAGGCTTTTGACTGGAAAAGTATGTCCGGAAAAAAGATCGGCGTATATAAAAATGCGGCTGAGAATATCCGCCGCCTTAAGGTTTTTTTGGACAGCAACGAAATAAATGCTGAATTGATTGAATTACCGCGGGAACAGCATATAAATGGAAATTTTTATCATTTACTGGAAGACGGCAGCGTGGATATGCTTCTGGGAAACAGTACAGAAGATTCCGGAAGGTTCCGATTGGTAGCAAAGTTTGATTCACAGCCCCACTATATCGTGACAACAGGGAATAATCAGGAAGTTCTTGATGGATTGAATATGGCAATGGCAAAAATTATCGACTCTAATCCGAATTTTGCCGAGGAGCGTTACGAGGCTAATTTTCCCGATTCCGGAATGTCTGCTATTTATTTGAATCAGCCTGAACTGGATTACATCAGCCAGAAGAAAACGGTAACAGTAGCTGTATTGAAAAAGTGGCATCCTCTGTATTGCATAGAAGATGATGACGGCCAGCACGACGGCATGATACCGGATGTGCTGAAAAAGGTGGAGGAGTTTACCGGGCTGAAGTTTGAGTTTGTTTATGCGGACAGTTACAGCGATTCACTGGACTTGGTGAAACAGGGAAAAGCGGACATGCTCGGCTCTTTTCTTGGCACCGATAACGAAGGCGCCCAGATGAATCTGGCAGTAACAAAGCCGTATGCGGTTCTGAATGACATCATAGCACGTAATAAGTCTGTGACATTTCCTTCGGAAGGGCTCATCGGGGCAGTGACCAAAGGGCGGGTGATGCCTGGCAGCATCCATGTATCAAAGGTAAAGTACTATGAGACTGTGACCGAAGCGTTGCGTGCAGTTAATAGCGGAGAAGTCGACTTTTATTATGGCCTTTCTTCAAGAATCGAGCAGGAAATACAGGCGAATCAGTTTAAAAATGTCGTCCCGAATACTGTGATCAATGAAAAAAATGATATGAGTTTTGCAATGCCCAGTCCGGTTGAGGGAGAGCTGCTGACGATCATGAACAAAGCCATTAACACAATGACCAGTGATGAGAAGGAGACGATAGAGAGCCGGAATATGATATCCATAGGCACAGGTCATCTTTCGGCAAGCCAGATGATTTATGCGAATCCTATGCTGTTTATAACCATACTGGCAGGGATATCTATTCTGGTAGTCATCTTTATCCTGATCATGGCGCGCTATCGTATTCATGCGGCAAAGATGCAGGTAAACCTGGAGCGGGCTGAAGCTGAAAGCCGTGCGAAAGGGGAATTTTTGTCCAGGATGAGTCATGAGATCAGAACCCCCATGAATGCAATTGTCGGTATCAGCGACCTGACCTGTATGATGGACAGCGTACCGGATAACGTAAGGGAGAATCTTTCCAAGATACGTGCCTCTTCCCGTTATCTGCTGAGTTTGATCAGTGACATCCTGGATATGAGCAGAATTGAAAGCGGTATGATGACAGTGGCAAGCGAGCCGTTCTCTTTGGAGCAGATTCTGGATGAATTGGAAAGCATGATGACGGCGGAAGCAAAAAGGCGGGGATTAGATTTTTGGATGAAGAAGGAGATTCAGGACGACGTGATTGTCGGGGACTCAGTACGCCTGAAGCAGGTGCTTGCTAACCTGATTTCGAATGCCTTTAAGTTTACCCCTGAGGACGGAAGGGTCAGAGTATGTGTGACGCAGATGCAGAGTTCTGAAAAGAAAGCGGCATATAGATTCCAGGTTATTGATAATGGTATGGGGATCTCCGAGGCAAATCAGAATCGCATCTTTGAGGCATTTGAACAGGTAGGCACGAGCTTTTCCAAAAGCCAGGGAACCGGATTGGGACTGGCTATCAGCAGGACGCTCATAAGGCTGATGGGGGGTGAACTGAAGCTTGCCAGCCAGGAAGGAAAGGGCAGTGAATTTTATTTCACTATTGAATTTCCAATTGGGGCGCTGGAGCCAAAACCGGAAAAGACGAAGAACGATCACTTCCTGGAGCACATGAATTTTATCCTTGCCGAGGATAATGACCTAAATGCAGAGATCGCCATTGAGCTGCTGAAGATGCAGGGTGCAGCGGTGAAGCGGGCAGAGAATGGAAAACAAGCGCTCGATTTATTCCTGGAAAGCAGCCCGGGTGAATATCAGGCGGTTCTGATGGATATTCAGATGCCCGTCATGGACGGGCTGGAAGCGTGCAGGGCCATTCGCAGCCAGAATCGGGCCGATGCGGCAGAGATTCCTGTTATTGCTATGACTGCGAATACGTTTAAAGAGGACGCCGATGCTGCGGCTGATGCCGGAATGAATGGCTTTGTGACAAAACCGGTGGATGTTGAGTACCTCTACCAGGTACTGGCAAGTCTTATTCAACCAAAGAAATATTGATTTTGGCCTTTCCAGGATAGAACGGTTAAATGTTACTGCGTATATTTTGCTCAGATTCTGACGCAGTGTACCAGCCATCTTCCAGGCAGGTATCGTACATAGCGAGTACATTCTCAACCGGAGTCTCTTCCAGAAGGTAGTCATGGCTCGGGGAAAGAATGTAGCCGCCTCCGGGCTTCATGCATTTGATGGTTTCACGGGTTACCCTGACTGTATCTTCTATGCTTCCATTTATAAGTACGCTGATTGAATCGATACATCCATTGAGGATAAGCCTTTCTCCGAAGCGTTTTTTCAGGTTAGCCGGCTGCATTTCCCTGGTGATCGGCTGCAGGCTCTGGACGGCGGAGATGCCGCTCTCAATTAGCGCCGGCATAAGCTGGGCATAGCTGCCGCAGCAGTGCATCATCGTAGGAAGTCCGTATTCCCTGCCAAGATCCGCCAGCCGCTTCAAATAAGGATATAGAAATTTGCGGAACAATTCTTCGCCCAGCAGAGGTCCGGTCTGGCTGCCCAGGTCATTTCCGATAAAGAAAATATCGATTGCCCCTTGGGCCGCCTCAAATTCTCTTGCTGACAGCTCATAATAGAAATCTGTGATGTGGGAAAGCACGGCGTGTACGATATCCGGGTCTTCATACATAAGGATCAACATATTTTCCATGCCGAGCAGGTCGATGGCATCATGAAAAATAGGGCACCATTCCCCGCCCAGGACAGCATATTGATTCTTCCATGCCAGTGCGTCTTCTCTGATATGTGAGACATCAAACCAGTCGGGGGACGGCCAGGCATAGGTATGGATTTCTTCGATTTCAGCATTGGCAAGGGGATGTGCCGCTGCCTGGCCATAGCCAATGCCTTCTCTTTCAATGCCAAATATGGATTTTGTCTTTCCATTTATGGGACCACAGTCCGGATTAAATTTGTCCGGGCCGGCATAACGTGAATAAACCCGACGGAAATCGTCATGGAAACGCCGCAGAACCTCTTCGTCATTCTTAACATTCAGAAAGCTGCGCGCCTTTGCCATAAAATCAGGAGACGCACCGCACCACATGGGAATACGGTCCGGAATCTGATGGGAAAATACTGCCATTACGCGTTCTTTTGAAGTCATATAGAATCCTCCTTGTATCTTTTTTCTTTCATTTTAGATGCTTGTGACAGGATTAACAATGCACCAGATTCCTTTAAAATAGTACGGAAATCGCTTCTGCCAGAGATACAGACAGACACTAGGGCGGTATCAGATAACTTTCGTAGAAATATGGTCAGGAAATTTATTTTTCCGGAGTTAAAAATGCACAAAGTAGTATTAACAACTATATAAAATAGTTGACATAACTGTGATATACGAGTAAGATAAAATTATAAATGCAGCAGAAAAGGGGGAGAGGATTGTGGAAAATTATGCATTAAGCTGTTGCTCGACTGCGGATTTGTCGCCGGAGCATTTTAAAGAACGGGATATCTCATTCATATGCTTTCATTATTATTTGGACGGTGTGGAATATACGGATGATTTGGGGCAGAGTATGCCCTTTGATGTTTTTTATGCCAGAATGAAAGAAGGAGCCGATACCAAGACTTCTCAGGTAAATGCGGGGGAATTTATGGAGTATTTCCGCAGCATACTTATCCAGGGAAAGGACATTCTGCATGTGTGCCTGTCATCCGGGCTGTCCGGAGTGGTTAATTCTGCGGAGACTGCGAAAGAGGCACTGTTGGAGGAGTTTCCGGACAGGAAGATTTTTATTGTGGATTCACTGGGGGCTTCTTCCGGTTACGGACTGCTTATGGACCGTCTGGCCGACCTGCGGGACGAAGGTAAGGGCCTGGAGGAAGTGTACCAATGGGCAGAGGCTCACAAATTGAATCTGCACCACTGGTTTTTTTCAACAGATCTCACCTTTTATGTAAAAGGGGGCCGTATATCCAAGGTTTCCGGTTGGTTTGGAACAGCGCTGGAGATCTGTCCGCTGCTCAACATGGATCACACCGGGCACTTGATCCCCCGCTTTAAGATCCGGGGAAAGAAGAAAGTAATCCGGGAGATCGTAAAGAAAATGGAACTGTTTGCAGAGAACAGGCTGGATTACTCCGGAAAGTGTTTTATATCCCATTCGGACTGCTACAATGATGCGAGAAAAGTGGCGGATATGATAGAAGAGCGTTTTCCAAAGCTGAATGGAAAAGTTGTAATCAACAGTGTTGGGACAACGATCGGAAGCCATACAGGCCCCGGAACGGTGGCCCTGTTCTTCTGGGGGGACACAAGGAAAGACTGACATACAGCGAAAAGAATTATTATACATGGTTCGTCTGCGCCCGGTGCCGTTACGGCATCCGGGCGTTTTGCATGTGCATAAAAACAGAACGCTCCGCCCATAATAACTGGTAATATCAGTTAGAAATGGGAGAAATTAAAATGAAAACATTTGAAGAGCTGTACCGGGAGATTCTGAACCGGAAAATATCACTAAAAGCGCCTCTGCCGCCTGAGTACCACCCCTATCATCTGGATTGTCTTCTACATCCCCAGAGCCATGCACCGGTCGTCTTTAATGAGCCGTGCGAGGAGTGTGAATATGAGCGTGCGTGCCAGAACAGCTGTATCTTTGACGCAATTGAGGTCGGGGAGGATGGAAAATTATTCATCAACCCGGAGCTGTGTACCGGGTGTGAGGCGTGTATTGAGGCATGCAAGACAGATAAAATCACAGCGGGCAGGGACGTGCTTCCGGCAATGAAGGCCGTAAGGGAGTCAGAAGGGCCTGTATACATGATGGTTGCCCCGGCGTTTTTGGGACAGTTTTCGGAAAAAGTAACTCCGGGAAAGCTGCGGACCGCTTTTCAGGCCCTGGGCTTCACGGGAATGGTGGAGGTTGCTCTTTTTGCGGATATCCTGACCTTAAAGGAAGCGCTGGAGTTTGATAAACATGTCAACGAAGAAGGGGATTACCAGCTTACAAGCTGCTGCTGTCCAATCTGGATCTCTATGATCCGCAAGATGTATCATGAATTGATGCCCCATGTGCCGGGGGCCGTATCTCCCATGGTTGCCTGCGGGCGAATGATAAAACAGCTGCATCCGGATGCACTCACTGTATTTGCAGGTCCCTGTCTGGCAAAGAAGAGCGAGGCAAAAGAGCCGGATATTGCCGGGGCTGTGGATTACGTGCTGACATTTCAGGAAATACAGGATATCTTTGAGGCCGCGGACATCCACCCGGAGGAACTGGCCGATAAAGAAAAGGAGCATTCCTCCAGGGCAGGCCGGATCTACGCAAGGACCGGCGGCGTGAGCGAGGCCGTGCAGGAGACCGAAAAGCAGCTGAGACCGGATCGGAAGATAAAGGTGAAGGCAGAGCAGGCAGACGGTATACCGGCCTGCCGGGAATTAATTAAACGGATTCAGAACAAAGAGACGGATGCCAATTTCTTCGAAGGAATGGGGTGCCAGGGTGGATGCGTGGGAGGTCCCAAAGCCATCTTGAACCGAAAAGAAGGGCGCAGGCAGGTAAATGCATATGGAGAAAGCGCTCCCTTTGCGACCCCGCTGGAAAACCCTTATGTAATGAAAATGCTTGAAGAGTCTGGGTTTGATACAATCGAGGACTTTATAGAAAAAAGCGATCTCTTAGTCCGGAACTTCTCCTGACTCTCACATCGGGATTTAGCGACGAAATTTAGTCTCGGCGCGGACGGGGACGCTTCATAAATGGATAGCCGAAAACCTTCCGGAGAACATCCATTCATGAAGCGTCCCCGTCCGTTGACTAGGCTAAAGCTAGCCGACTAAATCCCGATAAGTACTTGACTCTCACATTATGGTATACTGTATGGTATAAATGAGCTCAGAAACAGACACATGTGAAAGGTGGTACCAATGTTAAAAATAGGAGATTTTTCGAAGTTGTCAAGAATCAGTATCCGTATGCTGCGCCATTATGATGAGATTGGCCTGCTGAAGCCGGAGGTCGTGGATGACCTCTCCGGTTACCGCTACTATGGCGTATCCCAGCTGCCGCTGGCTGAAAGAATCCAGGTATTGAAAAGCATGGGTTTTGGCCTTGCAGTGATCGGGGAGATCTTAGAAAAGTATGATGATCCCCGGGCTATAGAAGAGTTTCTGCTGGTTAAGCGCAGGGAGCTGGAGGAGCAGGAACGGCTGACAAAGGAACGGTTACAGGTTCTGGACAATACGATCAGATGGTTGAGAAAGGATGGTAATCTTATGAATTACGAAGTAACGTTAAAGACGCTCCCCCAGAGGTATGTAGCCAGTGTGCGCCAGGTAATTCCGGCATATGATGCGGAAGGAATGCTGTGGCAGATGTTAAATGAGGAGACTGCTTCCCAGAATTTGAAACAGGCCGTGCCGTGCTATGGACTTGCAATATTCCACGACGAGGGGTACAAAGACGGCGATGTAGATGTTGAAATACAGGCTTGCGTGGAGGGATCTTATAATGACACCGAACATGTGAGATTCAAGACCGTGGCGCCGGTTCAGATGGCTTCAGCAACATACAGCGGAAGCTATGACCAGATCACAAAGGTGAACGAATCTGTTGCCAGATGGATTCAGGAGAACGGCTATGAATTCGACGGCCCCTCGTTCTGTATTTACCATGTAAGCCCCTATGAGGCGAAAAGCCCGGACGATCTGGTGACAGAAGTATGTTATCCGGTTAAAAAGAAATAAAGACGACACACAGCTGTCCTGATTATTGTGGTATGATACATGAGAATACAAACTTACGGAGGAAATATCATGGGATGGATTGAAGCATATACAAGAGAGGACAAACCTGAATTTGAGGACATCAGCGCTTATGTGGACTGTCCGTTTTGGGAAGGGCTGTGTGAATTTATTGAAGAGACGTATTCCATAAAGCCGGCCATAGAATACAGCAGATGTTCCGGGGCGCCGGGATGGAATGTGAAATATAAGAAAAGCAGCAGGGCATTGTGCACGTTATATCCGAATAAAGGATATTTCACCTGCCTCATATCGATTGGGAGAAAAGAAGCGCCGGAGACGGAACTGATGCTGGGATCCTTCAGCTCATATCTGCAGGAACTTTATAAGAATACTAATGTATTTAACGGCTCCAGATGGCTAATGATCGATGTGGCTACTGAAAAGATTTTTGAGGAAGTAAAAGAACTGCTCTGTATCCGGATACATCCTCCAAAGAAAAAAGCTGCGGATGGAACCAGCAGATAACTAGTGCTATTATTATTTAACAAGAAAAGTGAAAATCTCCCACTTCTATAGGGGGAAGAGAATAATCACTAAAAACAAGAATACGTGTAATGAAAGGTCATTTTCTTGATTTTATACAGGAAAATGACCTTTTGTGTTAGAAGTATTTTGCACATAGAACTTGGCATATCTCATATTTTAGTGTCCGGTCTTTCTTCTTTACTGCTCTAATCCTGCTTTTCTGACGGCGTATAAGCAATCAGTACAATTTCCTGGTTGGTTTTTTCTTTCAGAGTTTTCTGCAGCTTGTCAATCTCATGGACACATTGACCGGATATGTCGGCTATCTGATAGTTTTGATCCATTTGGACACCTCCTCATAAATAAAATTATGGCTTTATTATTATGAGTAAAATAAAGGCTGATTATGCGGGATATGATAGATTGCAGTATGAACCTGAAGGCAGAAGGTAAATTAATTAAATTCATATGGAAATAATTTCCTATAATTTTTTCAATATGCTGAAACTTTTCAATCTATTTATTTATCTAATTAGTATCAATCGATTGAATAAAAATATGAATACTATTATCTAAGACAGAGCAGGTGTGATAACCGCTAGTACCTCGAATAATAATTAACTTGCTACTTATTTTCGATGTAATAGTCCCGCTGGACAAAATGTTTGGGCGTGACGATGAAATATCAGACATAAGCTGCGATACAAAGGGGGAGTGTGAAGTTGAAAAATCTGGTAAAAAGGGCGCAGGCCGGTAATAAGGAAGCTTTTATAACATTAATGGAAGAGCACAAGCAGGCTTTGTATAAAATTGCAGTCAGCATGCTGAAAAATGATGCAGACGCTGCAGACGCGATGCAGGACACGGTTTTGAGCAGCTTTGAAAATTTGCAGGGCCTGCGGCAGCCGGAATTTTTTAAGACGTGGCTGACCAGAATACTAATTAATCACTGTAACCGCATATTAAAGGAGCGTGGAAAAATGGTGCCGATATATGAACATCCAGAACTGGAGGAAATGCAGGTGGATACGTCTGGCAGGGAGTTTTTAGGCCTGTTGAATCAGCTGGAGGATCAGTACCGCATTGTCTTGCTGCTTTACTATGTGGAAGGCTTTAGTATCAAAGAAATCGGCTCTATACTGGAGATGAACGAGAATACCGTAAAAACGAGGTTATCGCGGGGGCGGAACTCCTTTAAAAAAATATATCTGAAGGAAAACCCGTCGTCAGCATATGGAATGGAGGTGCAGGGATGAACAGGCAGGATCATGATATTGAACTGAAAGAAGCATTGCAGAATGATATAAAGATACCGGAAATTGTAGACGGCCGTATGGAGGAAATGTATGACAAAATCCGCAGCGGTGAGGTGCGTATGAAGCAACTTAAGGGCGGCAGCCAAAAGAAAAGGCTGTACAGAGGGCTGGGGATTGCTGCTGCAGCAGCATGCCTGGTCATTGTACTATCGGGCGTATTTTATGTAAACCCGGCGCTGGCAAAGGATATCCCGCTATTGGGAGATGTATTCGGCCGCCTGCAGAAGATGCGGGAGGATAACCCTTACCCCGAGAAAGACAAGACCGCGTACAGCAATATCGAGAAGCATTCCAAGCCGGTAGTAACAGAGCCCGAAGAGGAGATCACAAATGTAGCGGAAGACCAGGGAATCACCATCAGCGTGACAGATGCATATTGTGACGGACTGGATTTATATTTTACCCTTTCCATGCGCTCAGAGGATCCGGAGTTGAACACCGCCGACAGACTCGATCTGCTCACCTACAAGGAAGGGGATCCGGTTTCCTTCTGGGCCTGGCTTACAGTAGATGGAAAAGAGGCATACACCACTGAAATATTATCCGGAAAAAAATCTGAGGACGGAGTCTATGTATCCCTCATGAGGATACCTTTATCGTATGTAGAAAATGGTGAATTCACCGAAAATACAGCAGTAGAAATACACGCAGACGCCATAGGAGCCCACAGATTCGGTGAAGAGGAAGACACAACCCTGGAGAATTACGGCAAAGTAGACTTCAGCAGACTTGGATTCAAAAGCATAAAAGGCAGCTGGACTTTGAAATTCAAGCCAACCATGGATACAACTCAGAACAAAGAAGCAGAGCCAAATGCAGAAAACAACGGATTCATTGTACAGAAAGTAACACAAACACCAAGTAACATGCACATCGAACTCTTCATGCCCGAAGAATATATAGAAAGAAACCCTGCAGTCATCCTGACAGACACCAATGGAAACCGCGTATATGAAGAATTCGGCAGCAACACTACAGACACAGAAAACGGAGGCCAGATACAGGGAATGGTATTCGACCACTCCGACGCCACACAATTTATACTACAAGTAATAGACAAAAACGGCGACATGAATGTACTGGCAGAGATTCCTTTCGGAATGGAGTAGCATCGAAAGGGTACACACCATTATCAGCCAGTGATGAAAGAATTCACATCTCATGTCTCCTAACCGGTTACAAAAACGTGCCCCATCCCAGTCTGATCCACTGCTCCTGTCCGAAATCCCCCCGAGTAGGAAGGCCCTGCCGTCCGGATGCACATAGCCTACACAAAAAGAGAGTCCGTCCGGCACGGGCGAAAAGAAAAGGCCCCTTTGCAGAAGCCTTTTCTTTTCGCCCGTGCCGGACGGACTCTCTTTTTGTGCAGGCGTACCTCCCCCGCACCACCCGTCTAGATATCCACCTTCCAGAACCCATGCAGGTTACAGTATGCGTATGCCGCCAGCGCCCTGTCCCCATCACACACTACAAAGGTTGCGACAGGTTCTTCGTCCGGAACCAGCTGGATTCTCTGGCCGCCCTTTTCTGTCTGCAGGTAGATCCACTCAATACTGTGCTCCTCAGACATGGGATGAAAGATACTTCCCACCTTAACTGTGATGGTATTTCCGTTTTGTTCGACAACCGGCATATGCTTTTCGTGGGCGCCTTCAGAAGTGTTCGGAGTAAGTTTTTCCATCTGGGTTCCACAGCAGGAAAACCCCTCTTTTGTACCGATGATTTCTTCAATTATGACATGACAATTGTCACAGGCGTAAAAAATTGGTTCATGTTTTGCCATTTTTAATTCCTCCGTTTGAATTATATTTTTCATGGTCTGCCCAAAATGGTGCAGTCTGTTTTAGAGAACGAGTGAAGGGGCAGCATAGACTCTTGCCGCAAACTCTTTGTTGAGTTCGTAGAGTCCCTTAGAGTCATTACCGAATAGATTCATTTTAGCCATGAGGTCGCTGGCAGCCTTTTCTTCCTCTCCCTGTTCCATAATGAACCATTCGAGCAGCTGTGTGGTGCGGAAATCTTTTTTCTTAAAAGCCGTCTCATAGATCTGGTTAAACCGCACGGTTACCTGCTTCTCATGCTCATAAGCGACTTTCAGTGGCTGGGCGTGGGAGGTCAGTTTCAGATCGGGTTTACGGATCTGCTCCAGTTCGACTTTTTCGTCATTATTATGAAGATACTGGATCAGAAGCATGGCGTGATCAAGTTCCTCCTGTGCCTGGATGCGGAACCAGTTCTCAAAACCGTCCAGATCGGCTTCCGCGTAATAATTTGCAAAACCAAGGTAAAGATAAGAAGAAAAGAATTCAAAATTAATCTGTACGTTAATCAACTGCAGTATTTGTGTGTCCATACGTGCCTCCTTAAATAGTTTCTCAGAATAGTATTTTCATGTTTGGAAAAAATATACGGAATCTGTCATCAGAAGGTACTGGTCTTTAATCTCCTTTTTTTCTTAAAAATTCAACAAAAGCAAACAGAATTGATATGACAGTTAGAACGGAGACGATCAGCTCAGCCATGTTATTTGCATAGTCAGCCTTTGCAGGCGAAAGGATAGCCATAACAAGAAAATAACTGCACCATATTAATCCCAGCAAAAGCAGCAGAATGGTGATGTATTTTAAGATGGCGGCTGTTTTATTTATTAATCTGCGGGTTGACCGGACTTTTTCGTCTGAATAGGTTTTCCGGAGAAAAGCGGCTTTTATGCCACCGCCTATCATTCCTATTAATAAACCTGCCGACAAGGCAATGCATATTTTATAAAATGTACTCATAAGAACTTCTTTCTTTGTATATAGAATTTTTGATAAACTGCTTACAGGAATAATTCTATCATATTTGCAAGGCAATGTCACTTTTGTTTTGGCCGAAGCGAGGTCATGTGTCTTTTGGATCTGTGTTGAGGAAATATGGTTTGCAAGGCACTATATGATGTGGTAAACTTATACCCGAAGGGCACCCCGTAATTCATGCCCTGAGGGGCGTATATGCAGCAGAGCTGCAGTTTAATGTATACTCGCAGTTAAACTGCGGAATAAGATATAAATATGTGGATGTGCAGATGAATTTTCGTGATACCCGGAGGACGAATATGTGAGCGAGATTAATAATATATTGCTGGATGACATTATAAAAAATTATGTCAAAGATGGTACAACCTTCTCAGTGGTCTGTGCAACAGAGAGACGCGGTGAGAATGTAATACAATTATTAAATGCGTATTTTGAGAATTTAACAGTAGAGATTATTAATAACGAGATACAGCTTTTTAAAAACCTGACGGTGATTGATAATATTTACATTGACCGGGTGGAGGCTCTGGGACGGAAGAAGAAGAAACAGATCCAGGAGTGTCGGGAACTTCTGAATAAATTTAGTATTGATTTCAGACCAGATACCAGCCTTGATAAGTTAACAAATGAGGAGCAGTATATAGTTGCACTTTTGAAAGCATATGTCCTTGCGCCGGAGGTAATCATACTGAATAATACTGTATCTTCGTTCGGATACTATTATTACGATGCCTTTTCAAGAATTATCCGGGGATTTCAGGAGTATGGCGCCAGAATTTTTCTGATCACGAATCACTGGGAAGATACATTGAAATTTAGTAAATATGTGGCGGTAAGAGCAGATGAGGATATGTTCACGGTATTCACTATTGAAGAAATTGAACAGAATCCCAGAAAAATCCTGTTTGCTCTGGCGGGCGATGTTGTCGAAACAGAGGGGGAGAAAAATAAGAAGAATGCGGCTTATTCAGCTATTTTTAAAGGGGCGGAACTGTTCGCTCAAAATAAAGAGCTGTCTGAAGCAATGGAATATCTGACAAGACAGATTGCAGAAGCATTTTCAGCGCAAAGCTGTAAAGTATATTTTGTTGGTGATAACGGAGAAATTTTTCATTATGACAGCAATAAAGAGGATGAGAACAAGTATTTGCTTCGGGATGATTATGTTCTTCAGTGTATGCAGAGAACAACGGAACAGGTATTTTACACTACTAAACGAAATCAGGATATGGGAAAGATTTTTCGCAGTTTAGACCCGGAAATACGTGTATTACTGGCATTACCTGTTATAGCAATTCCCAAGCGTGTTGGGTTACTGGCAGTTTCTTTTGATCGGTACTTCACTTATCAGGAGGAGGATTTGATTTTTCTGAAAACAAATTGTCATGAAATAGGCCAGCTGGTACAGTCCTCGCAGTTAATTAATAAATCAATACTTCTGCAGGAGGTATATCACCGGATCAAAAATAATCTGCAAATGATTATCGGACTGATTTATATGCAGAAGTATACCTTGAAGGCAGAGGGAATCGATGAAATGCCAACCGAAAAAGCAGCTATGCTTATGGATAATATTATCGGACAGATTAAAAGCATTGCCTATGTCAACGAATTGATGACGGGGGAGGGGTATATAGATGATAAGGTCAGCCTTGAAATGGCGGTAGAGAATGTCGTTTCCTTATATCGCTCTGATGAGTTTAAGATTTCTATGCATATTGAAAACATACATATTCCTTACAAAATGACAATATCGATATGCATGCTGGTAAATGAGCTGATATGTAATGCGTGTCATCATGCATATGCAGAGGCATGCGATAAGGTGAAACTGATAGACGTATCAATGAAAATTTTGGACGGTAAATTATATTTGAGTGTAAGGGATAATGGGAGTGGCATCAAAAATCCGGATGATTATTTAAAGGCGGGAAGCACTGGTATTACAATTATTCGGAATCTTCTGAGGGAATTAAAAGGAGAAATAGAGGTTTACAGCGAAGAGGGACTGCAGGTTCAAGTTATATTACCTATGCCCGTGAAATATTACAGTAAAGGATAATTGACTCTTGTTTCCAGCATCGATAACAGGAGTGCGTCCTGAAAAAGAATATTTCAATACACCAGGCGGTGTGGAGGTTGAGTAATTAGAAAACGGAGTGTTCATTATGGAAGAGAGACTGAATGTATTAGTGGTTGAAGATGAGGGGATTGTGTCGGCGGGGATTGTATGCTGTGTGCAAGAATTAGGGCATACGGTGACAGGACAGGCTTTTTCGGGAACTGAGGCCATCGAACAGGCGCGTCAGAGCAAGATTGACATTATTCTTATGGATATAAATCTTCCCGACATGACGGGAATTGAAGCATTGAAAGAGATTTCCAGGATAAAAAAAATACCTTGTATATTTATTACCGGATATTCCGACAGAAAACTGATCACTGAGGCAAATAGTTTGAATACAACATATGGATACCTTATAAAGCCGGTGAATCAAAATGAACTTGCGGCTGCAATTGAAATTTCTATTAAAAGATCTGATGAGAGAAAGGAACTGGAAAGTTCCATGAAGAATGCCGAGCAGGCGCTTCAAAATCGTAAATTAGTGGAACGGGCAAAAGGATTATTAATGGACAATTTCAGGATGAAAGAAGGAGAAGCAATGCGGTATATTCAGAAGCGAAGCCGCGATGAGAACAAGAAAATCCAGATTGTGGCCAGGGATGTAATTGAATTTTTTGAAAAGTAAATGCAATTTTGTTTTTTTTCGATTTGTTTGATTTAGAAAATAAAATTTTATAAATAAAAGTTGTTATAAAGGGTTGACAAGAGAAATAAAAAATGGTATAGTTTGGTCAATAAGAAAGCTTATGGCAGGTTTTCTTTTCGAAAGTGTTATGAACGCACTTAACCGACAGGTTAAGTGCGTTTTTTTATTGCAAATCAACATAAAAAAGAAAGGAGAAGTTTATGATGAAAAAGAACTCTATTGTTGATTTAAGTCAGAAAATGTACAGTGGAAAGGAGGTTAATTTTAATTTTGAACTTGAATTACGCGATGCTGTGGAATCAATGTCTCAACTGAAGTATACCGACGACGTCTGGTATAAAATCGGTTATGTCAACATGTGTACACATAACGGAACACACGTGGAAGTTCCCCGGCATCATCAGCGTGAAGGGGCGGATCTGGTACAGGTTCCGCTTGGACAGCTTATCGGTAATCTCGTAGTGCTCGATTTTACAAACAAGCCAGTCGGCGGATGCATTACAGCTGAAGATTTGAAAAAACACGATGCAGAGATTCACGAGGGAGATATTGTATTTCTTAAAACACATACGGACCAGCTGTTTCGTACACCTGACTGGGCAAAATATCCCTACGTAACGGTAGAAGGCGTGCAGTATCTTGTAGATAAAAAAATTGGATGTCTTGGTGGTGATGGTTCTGGCATTGAGGATGAAAACGCAGAAAATCAGCCAAGCCATATCACATTATTTAATGGCGGTATCCCTCTTGTTGAATCAGCAACAAACCTGGACGAGGTTGAAAGTGGAAAGTATATGGCATTTATTCTGCCGCTTCCGATTGTAGATGGCGACGCAAGCCCGGTTCGTATTGTTGCAGTCAGCAAGGAGGCTCTGGCAGAAGAATTAGGACTGAAGTAAATGGGGTACATAAAAACGAAAGTAAAGGAGATTGATTATGAAAAAGAGATTATTAACTGTAGCTATCGTTGCAGCCATGATTGCATCCCTGGCAGGCTGTTCTAATGGTGACAACAAAACTGATGCAAAAGCGGACACAACGACTGAAACAACAGCCGATACAGGGAAAGAGAATGAGAAAGATAAAGATTATGTGATTGGGTGTGTCCTGATATCCGGTACAATTCAGCATTGCCAGTTATTCAAGCAGGGATTTGAAGAAACATGTGCGGCAAATGGAGCGGAAGCAGTAGTTTTGGACGCTAATTATGATCCGCAGGTATTGATTAGTTCAATCAATGACCTTGTGGCAAAAGGCTGCGATGGTATCGTGGTGGAATCCTGTGATGCCAATGCTCCACTGGCGGCTATCAAAGAAGCAGCGAATGCAGGCGTTGTAGTAGCCGCTGCAGATATGTATCTGGACATTTCCGAAGAAGACGGCACCGTTATTTCACAGACTGTTTCAGACAATTACAGCGGTGGGTATGAATGCGGCGAGGATGTTGTTAAGAGAGCAGACGGTAAAGATTTTAATGTATGTATTATGGAATTACAGACAAACACTTCGGCCGTAGACCGGGTAAAAGGATTCCAGGATGCGATTGAAGGACACGATAATATCAAAGTCCTTGATATCGGTACGCCAAATCCGGAGAATCTGGAACAGAAAGTAGCTGTTTGTGATGCGTGGGTCGAGAAGTTTGATAAAATTGATGCAATTTTCTGCTATCATGATCCAGCTGCCATTGCCTGTGTTTCATCTCTTAAAGCAGCTGGAAGACTCGAGAACACCTTTATCTATTCCGTGGATGGCAATGAGGAAAACTTAATTGCAATTAAAAATGGGGAGGTCACAGGCTCTGCAAAACAGGATCCATATAAGATGGCTCAGGCCTCCACAGAGGATATCTTTACTGTTCTTAACGGCGGTGCCATTGATCATGATTATTTGACGAAAGTTCCGATTACCTATGTAGATGCTTCTAATGTGGATGAATTCTTAAAATAATGAATGATTTAAAATCGGTGGCACAAATAGTGTCACCGATTGTTTTCAGAGAAAGCGGGTGAGAACAGTGAACAGCAAAATCATTGAGATGAAGGGAATAAATAAATCATTTTTTGGCGTAAAAATTCTTGAAAATACCAGCTTTGATTTAAAGTACGGGGAGGTACATGCTGTCTTAGGAGAGAATGGAGCCGGAAAATCCACTCTGATGAAATGCCTGTCCGGTATTTATCAGTGCGATAGTGGGGATATCTATTACGAAGGAAAACTGATAAAAATTACTGATGTGAGGGATTCTCTGAAGTTTGGAATTGGTTTTATACAGCAGGAAATTATTCTGGCAGAGCAGTTGAGCGCCGGAGAAAATATCTATATGGGAAGAGAGCCTAAGAACAATCTGGGGATAATAGACAGAAAAAAAATGTTCCGTGATGCCCAGAATATTATAGATGACATTGATGGAAATTTCAATGCCCACATAATCGCCAGAGATTTGAGTCCGGCACAAAAGCAGATGATAGAGATTGGCAAGGCAATCAGTCTGAATGCAAAAATTATTATTATGGATGAACCAACTGCAGTTCTGAGTAAAAGGGAAGTCGACATGCTTTTTACACTGATTAGAAAGCTGAAAAAAAGAGGCATTTCATTTGTATATATTTCCCATCGAATGGGTGAAATATTTCAGATATCCGATAGAATCACTGTGTTACGAGATGGCAAAAACGTAAAAACCCTGCAAACCTCCGGGGCAACAGAGGATATGCTGGTGGAAATGATGGTTGGTTATAAACTGTCGGATTATTATGATCCTCAGGTAAACCGCAAAACAGGGGCTCCGGTTCTTGAGGTAAAGGATCTGACTCGTTCAGATGGCAGGGCCCGGGATGCAAGCTTTTATCTGAACAGGGGGGAAATCCTTGGTTTTGCAGGACTGGTCGGTTCCGGACGTACAGAATTGATGCAGATGATTTTTGGTATCGAGAAGCCGGAAAAAGGAACAATAAAGCTAAATGGAAAAGAAGTGAAATTTAAAAATGCAGGCAATGCAATGAAAAATAAAATTTCTCTGATTCCGGAGGAAAGAAAACTGCAGGGCGCCGTTGTAAGCAATACTGTTGAATTCAATCTGACCTTGAATGTTTTAGAACGATTTTTAGGATCCGGACGATATAACAGAAAAAAAGAACATGCAATAACAGATTACTATCGTGACCACCTTAAAATAAAAATGGATTCAGGCAGACAGAAACTTACATATCTCTCGGGAGGAAATCAGCAGAAGGTTGTGCTGGCGAAATGGCTCGCAACAAAGCCTGAAATACTGATTATGGATGAACCAACCAGAGGCATTGATGTTGCCGCAAAGGCAGAGATTTATGCGCTTATGCACGATTTGACGAATCAGGGGGTGAGTATTATCATGGTTTCTTCGGATTTGCCGGAGCTTATGAATCTGAGTGACAGAATTTATGTCATGTGCGAATCAAGGATTAAAGCATGCTTTACAAGGGAAGAAGCTGATCAGGAAACGATACTTCGCTATGCTTTAGGGGTAAAAAATGGAGAAATGGAGTGATTTAAAATGAAAGAGAGTCAGTTAAAAGATTTCGGCGTTGGATTTAAAAATGCCGCAAAAGTCAATATAGGTTCTATCGTGGCATTTGCATTTGTCTTTATTGTATCTATATTCGTATCATCCAGGTTCTGTACGGTTAGTAATCTGCTGTCTGTCATGCGCAATGCAGCGACCAATTCCATATGTGCGTTTGCTATGACATTTGTCATGATTACCGGGGGAATTGATCTTTCTGTTGGATCCTTTATGTCACTTTCCGGGTGCTTATGTACCGTTTTGGTTGCCTGGAAGAATTTCCCCCTGCCGGCAGCCATTCTGCTGTCCCTTTGCGTTGGTGCCGTTTATGGCCTGATCAACGGGTTGATTATAACAAAATTGAATATGCCTCCGTTTATAGTTACACTTGCAGCGATGAATATTTTAAGAGGCTCATCCTACTTAATGACTGATGGCCGTCCGGTAATTATCGATAATAAAGTTTTCGCGGAGATAGGCGGAGGGCTCTGGAATAACATACCGATTCCGGTTTTCTATGTGATTGTTTTATTTATAGTGTTCTGGTTTTTGCTCAACAGAACACGATTTGGACGACATGTATATGCAGTAGGCGGGAATATTACAGCCGCAAAATATTCCGGAATTAAAACGGATAAGGTGATTACAATAACCTATGTTTTAAGTGGGCTGATGGCATCATTTGCAGGTATTATATTATCTTCCAGACTCAATTCAGGACAGCCTATTATCGGCGACGGTGCAGAGATGGATGCCATTGCAGCCTGTGTTGTGGGCGGTGTAGCAATGACAGGAGGCGCCGGTACGCTGTTCGGAACACAAGTCGGCGCATTTATTATCGCAATACTAAGCAATATCCTCAATCTGTCCGGTATTAATTCCTATGCACAGTTAGTAGCTAAGGGAATTGTTATTCTGGTTGCAGTTTACCTGTATTCATTAAGAGATGCAAAAAAGGGTATAAGATTCATGCGCATTAAGAATAGAAAGTCAAATGAAAACAGCGGAATATAAATAGGAATATAGACTCTGGATGAGTCTGGAGGAGGTTTTATGTCTTATAGATTGGGAATCAACCTTGGCTTTGCAATAAACAAATATATAGAACCGGAAGTATGGAGTAAAATCGTCGCGGAAGAGCTGGAACTAAGATATGTTCAGTTTGTGGCAGATTTGCTGAATCCTTTTCTTCCGGAAACATACGTGGAAAGCCAGATTAAAAGGATTAAGGATGCTGTGAAATTTTATGATATCCGGGTGGAAAGCTTATTTACATCTGCATTTACAAGGGTAAACCATTTCATGCATCCGGATGAAGAGGCCAGAAAAATCTGGCTGGAATGGTTTAAATCATATCTCAGGATCGGAAGCGAACTTGGAGCTAAAAACTGCGGAAGCCATTTTGGCATTCTGACATTTCATGATTATGAGGATCCGGACAGACGGGAATTTATTATAGAAGAAGCTGTAAAAGGATGGCAGACTTTAAGTTTCTATGCAAAGGAGCTGGGGTATGAATGTTTAATATTTGAACCGATGAGTGTTCCAAGAGAAATGGCGAATACCATAGCAGATACAAAAGAGCTCATGGACCGGGTGAACGCTAATTGTGGAGTTCCGATGAAGGTCTGTCTGGATATAGGACATGCACCGGATCCAAAGGAAAGGGATCCCTACCCGTGGATTCAGGCCCTGGCAGGCGTATCGCCGGTGATCCATTTGCAGCAGACAGTTTTAAATAAATCAAATCATGCCCCCTTTACTGAGGAAAATAACAGAACGGGGATCATCAAAGCGGAAAAGGTTATGGAGTGTGTAAAGCAGGCCGGATGTAAGGACAGCCTCTTTGCATTTGAAATTTCACACCGAGAACATTATGATACAGAGTTCAGAATCATTCAGGATCTGAAAGAAAGTGTAAAGTACTGGAAACCCTATATTACAAATCAGGAGGTGGCAGTTTGAAGGCCTGTGTATTACATGCGGTAAACGATTTGAGGTATGAGGAAACTAAAACTCCGGTGCCACAGGAGGATGAGGTTCTCCTGAAAGTCAGGGCGGCCGGAATATGCGGAAGTGATGTTCCCAGAGTATTTGTAAAAGGAACTTATCACTTTCCAACGATACCGGGACATGAATTTTCCGGTGAGATAGTTAGTGTTCCTGAGGGAGGAGATTCTTCCCTGATTGGGAAACGTGCGGCTGTATTTCCGTTGATTCCGTGTATGGAATGCGCTCCATGTTCTGCAGGCTTATATGCCCAATGTAAGAATTATAATTATTACGGTTCACGCTGCGATGGAGGGTTTGCAGAATATATTGCCGTAAAGAAAAAAAACCTTGTATTAATACCAGATAATGTATCCTATGAAGAAGCGGCCATGTGCGAACCAACAGCCGTTGCAATCCATGCGGTTACGCGGGCGAGAGTTGGATACGGTGATGTCGTCACTATTTTCGGAGCGGGAACAATTGGTTTGCTTCTGGCGAAAATAGCTGCAGCATATGGCGCTTCGAAGGTCATTTTATTTGATGTGATGGAAGAGAAGCTGGAATTTGCCAGAAAGCTTGGTTTTACATATTGTTATAATAATGCAAAGTGTGATGTGAAAGACATTGTTGCAGGCCTCACGAATCAAAAAGGTTCCAATGTGACTATCGAAGGAACAGGAGTCAGCGCGGCGCTGGAAAATTGTATTCAGGTAACGGGAGTATCAGGACAAATTGTTCTGATGGGGAATCCAATAAAAGAAATGAAACTGTTACAGGATAATTACTGGGGGATTTTACGGAAACAGCTGACCTTAAGAGGAACATGGAACTCAGATTTTAATGGAATGAAAAATGACTGGCAGACGGCTGTACAGGCAATGCCAAAATTGAAGCTGAAAGAGCTCATATCTCATAAGTTCCATTTTTCAGAATGCAGGAAAGCATTTCAGACGATGAAAAGCAAAGATGAATTCAGTGTAAAAATAATTTTTATTAATGAAAGTGAGGAATAGGGATGAAGGCAGCATTTTATTTGGGAAATGAACAGATGGCAGTCAGGGAAGCGCCCAGGCCGGAAACAGATGCAGATAGTGTTTTGGTCAGAGTGCGGTCCTGTGCGGTCTGCGGCTCGGATATCAGAATTTTTCATTCCGGTAATAATCGTGTGACTCCGCCACAGATACTGGGTCATGAGATTGCAGGAGACGTTGTGGAAGCCGGAGCGAATGTTACCAGAGTGAAGGTTCAGGACAGAGTTGCGATTGGCGCTGACGTTCCCTGCGGAGAATGCTCATTTTGCGAGTCCGGAATCGGAAACAACTGCCAGATTAATTATGCTATGGGTTATCAGTTTGCAGGCGGTTTTGCCGAATATGTTCTGTTGAATAAAACCGTTATGAATTATGGACCGGTACATCTTTTACCAGATCATGTTACATATGAGGAAGGTTCGCTTGCAGAACCGCTGGGGTGCGTATTAAATGCTCTGGATTTAGCGCCGGTACGGTTAAATGACGTGGTGTGCGTTATTGGGGCCGGCCCGATCGGAATGATGCTCTGCTGCGTTGCCAGACGAATGGGCGCGTCGAAAGTAATTCTTGTGAATCGTTCGGAGCAAAGACTGGAGATTGCAGAAAAGCTGGATGTGGCTGATATTTATGTTTGTTCCGGGAAAGAGGATGCAATCCTCAGAGTGATGAAAGAGACAAATGGACTTGGCGCAGATGTGCTCTTTACTTCCTGCCCATCTCCTCAGGCGCAGACGGATGCGATGCAGATGGCGAAGAATCGTGCGAGGGTATGTTTCTTTGGCGGGCTGCCAAAAGAAAAGAGCCAGGTTACCATTGATACAAATATAATCCATTACAAAGAACTGTTCATCACAGGCGCTCATGGAGCAACGCCTTATCATCATGGAAGGGCAGTGGAATTAATCGCTTCCGGCGTCGTAGATGTAAAGAAATTTATTTCTGCCAGCTATCCATTGCATGAGATTGATAAAGCTTTTGAAGCTGCAGAGAAGCACTCAGGTCTGCGTATTATAGTGAATCCACAGGGGGGAGATCTGTAAAATGAGAGGTAAACTATCCCCTTCTATGATGTGCGCTGATATCAGAGATATGGACAGATATTTGAAAGAGTTTGAAAAAAATGGCGTTGAGTATTTGCATATTGATATTATGGATGGACATTTTGTGCCTAACTTCGCATTGGGTACGGATTTTATTCGGAATCTGAGAAAATGCACCTCTATACCACTCGATATCCATATGATGGTAAACAATCCGGAAGACCGGCTGGGCTGGCTGGATATCCATAAAGGAGATTACGTATCTGTGCATTATGAAAGCACAGTACATATACAAAGAGTATTGAGCGCTATCCGGGAAATGGGCGGAAAACCAATGCTGGCGATCAATCCGGGAACACCGGTTGAAGTATTGAAATGGCTGCTGGATGATTTGGACGGTATACTGATCATGACTGTAAATCCGGGATTTGCAGGACAGAAATTGATTCCTCAGTCATTAAATAAAATCAAAGAAGTAAGAGCTTATCTGAATACAAATGGGAAAGAGAAGATAGAAATAGAAGCAGATGGAAATGTCAGCTTCGAGAATGCAGAAAAGATGCGGAGGGCGGGGGCGGATATCTTTGTCGCCGGAACTTCCAGCGTGTTTAATAACGAAATGAGTTTAGATGCGGCGTTGAATAAATTAAGAAATATCGTTCATTGAACGCAGCAGGCCACCTTATTTAAAGTTTACCCGGATTCTGTATCTTGATTGGATATTTTTGTGATTCATTATAAATGATTATACCACAAACGACAGGCTCCCCGGAGCCTGTCAGCTGTGTGTTGCAGATAAAACAGGACGTTAATCCATTGATAATAAGAAAATGGGTTCAATAGTATATAGTAATTTTTGACAGAGAAGGGGGAAATCTAAGATGATTAGATATTATCTGGCGGTAGACATCGGGGCATCAAGCGGGCGCCATATGCTGGGCTGGCTGGAAAATGGGAAAATGCAGATACAGGAAGTTCACCGTTTTCAAAATGGAATGAAAGAAATCAATGGATCCCTTTGTTGGGATGTAGATCAGTTGTTTAAAGAGGTGATCGCCGGATTAAAAAAATGCCGTGAGATGGGGAAGATTCCAGAAAGCATGGGAATTGACACGTGGGGGAATGATTTTGTATTGTTGGATGAGGACGGTCGGAGGATCGGAAATGCAGTCGGCTATCGGGATGCAAGAACGAATGGCATGGACAAAGAGGTGTACCGTGAGATTTCGGAAGAGGAGTTATATGCGCGTACTGGAATTCAGAAGCTGATGTTTAATACAGTATATCAGCTTATGGCATTGAAGATGCAGTATCCGGATAATCTCCAGCAGGCGGATACATTGCTTTTAATGCCAGATTATCTGCATTATCTTTTAACAGGTATAAAGGCAGCTGAGTACACGAATGCGACCACGACACAGCTGGTCAATGCAAAAACAAAAGACTGGGACCGGGAGCTGATTGCCCGGCTGGGATATCCCGGGAAGATTTTCCAGCAGATACGAACGCCGGGAACCAGGCTTGGGAAATTTTCCCGGGAAATCTGCGAATTAGTCGGTTTTGAATGTGAGGTTGTGCTTCCGGCAACTCATGATACCGGTTCGGCGGTTCTGGCGGTTCCATCACATGAGGACCGGACAATGTATATCAGCTCAGGGACATGGTCACTGATGGGAGTGGAGAGGATGGATGCGGACTGCTCGCCTGGGAGCAGGAGACTCAATTTCACCAATGAAGGGGGATATGAATACCGTTTCCGTTACCTGAAAAATATTATGGGGCTGTGGATGATTCAGAGCGTAAAAAAAGAATTGCAGGATGCTTATTCGTTTGCAGAACTTTGTACTCTGGCAGAAAAATCAGGGATTTCTACCATCGTAGACTGTAATGCGTTAGAATTTCTTGCGCCTGAATCCATGATGAAGGCAATATATGCACAGTGTAAAAAGCAGAGTTCCATATCGGAAGCAGGTGAGCTTCCGCAGACACCGGGCGACTATGCACGCGTAATATACCGGAGCCTTGCAAGGTGTTATCAGGACACGGTAAAAGAGTTAGAGAATCAGATGGGTTGTGAATATGGGCAGCTTCATGTAGTAGGAGGCGGTTCAAACGCAGCATATCTTAATCAGCTGACGGCAGAGGCGACGGGAAAAAAGGTTCTGGCCGGGCCGGCAGAGGCAACCGCAATCGGTAATCTTATGGTACAGATGCTGGAAAAGAAGGTGTGGAAAAGTCTGCGTGATGCAAGAGAGTGTGTATATAAATCCTTTGATGTTCAGGAGTTTAGTCCTGGCAAAGGGGGTACTTCACCCATTGCCTGAACATTCATCTTCGCGTTTTTTGAAAACGTATATTGTTTGTTTTATTACTGTTCTCAGATTAGATATTGTATTGCAGCGTGCTATCAGGATATGGAGGGATATGTAAATGCTACATATGGACTGGATATGGAGAAGATCGGCGTTATTGGATTCAGCGGTATGATGCCACGGCTACCTTACATTTATATAAGGTCGGAGAGCTACTGACAGCGTTCCGTACATGGAGAAATAGCATTACCGGTCAAGCATCCAAAATACTGCAGAAAGTAACCGGCAAATAATAATGCGGTAAAATCTTGAATTACTCCAGCCCTTTGTGAGTTGGAGTAATTTAATATAATTCACATAATCCACTATAAGTATGTTATTTCTGTTTTTCGTTTATCTGACATATTATCTTTCGTGTCCAATTCATCGGCAAATCTGCTTGTCACCTACATTTCATTTCTTGATACTGACTAAGGCGTGATTTGTAATCGTCAATAGGGAGCATTCTTGAATGCTGTGAAAAACTTTGTTAAAAAATAGTTGTATTAAATACCCGGAAAGGATAAAATAGAGTTAATTCAGGAGTTCTGTAAAATAGCACGAAAAGAAGGCCTGGAAGTAAGGAGACAATTCTGAATAAGTAGGAAAGGGTGTTTAATAAGCATGGAAGCAAAAGAAATCATTACTGCGGGAAAGACCGCTCTGGGAATTGAATTTGGCTCTACAAGGATTAAAGCCGTACTGGTGGATGAGGCCGGTAAGGTTCTTGCATCAGGCAGTCACGATTGGGAGAACCAGTACGTGAACGATATCTGGACATACAGCCTTGATGCTGTATGGAAGGGGCTGCAGGATTGCTACCAGGATCTGGCAGGCAGTGTAAAGGCTACATATGGGCTGGCACTGGAAACAATCGGTTCCATCGGGTTTAGCGGCATGATGCACGGCTACCTTCCTTTTAATAAAGACGGAGAGCTGCTGACACCGTTCCGTACATGGCGCAATAATATCACCGGACAGGCTTCTGAGAAGCTGACAGAGGTATTTCAGTATAATATTCCGCAGAGATGGAGTATCGCGCATCTTTACCAGGCGATCCTGAATGGGGAAGAGCATGTGAAAGATGTTGATTTCTTTACAACGCTGGCCGGGTATGTGCACTGGCAGCTGACGGGCAGAAAGGTGCTTGGCATCGGCGAGGCTTCCGGCATGTTCCCGATTGATGTAGAGAGGAAGGACTTTAACCGTCACATGATAGGCCAGTTCGACGAACTTGTAAAAGAGTGCGGATACCCATGGAACTTGGAAGCACTGCTTCCGGAAGTACTGGTGGCAGGGGAAGATGCAGGCGTGCTTAGCGAAGATGGGGCAAAACTGCTGGATGTGACAGGTACCTTGAAAGCAGGCATTCCACTGTGTCCGCCGGAGAGTGATGCCGGCACGGGTATGGCGGCAACAAACAGCGTCGCAAAGCGTACGGCTAATGTATCGGCCGGAACCTCTGTTTTCGCTATGGTTGTTCTGGAAAGAGAGCTTTCCAAAGTATATCCGGAGATCGATATGGTGACGACACCCGCAGGGGATCTTGTGGCCATGGTACACTCCAATAATTGTACATCCGATTTGAATGCATGGGTGAATCTGTTTAAAGAGTTTTCAGAAGCTATGGGCATGGAAGCAGACATGAACAAGCTATATGGGACTCTGTATAATAAGGCGCTGGAAGGCGATGCGGACTGCGGCGGACTGCTTTCCTACTGCTATTTCTCAGGTGAGCACATTACCGGTTTTGAGAAAGGAAGCCCGCTGTTTGCGAGGACATCCGAAAGTAAGTTTACGCTGGCTAACTTTATGCGTTCCCATCTGTTCACCTGCCTGGGCGCTCTGAAGCTGGGGATGGACATCCTCTACAACGACGGTGTGGAGCTTGACCAGATTCTGGGACACGGCGGGCTGTTCAAGACAGCCGGTGTGGGACAGAGAATCATGGCAGCGGCGACAAAGGTGCCGGTATCTGTCATGGAGACGGCAGGAGAGGGCGGCGCTTGGGGCATTGCACTGCTGGCTTCCTATATGAAGAACAAAGAGGCGGGCGAGACACTGGATGCCTATCTGGCGCAGAAGATATTTGCAGACGAGAAGTCTGTGACACTCGAGCCGGATCTGAAAGATGTGGAAGGCTTTGAAAAGTTTATGGAGAGGTATGTGGCAGGTCTGCCGATTGAGCGGGCGGCTGTAGAGATATTGGATTAACAGCGTGCCTTATCGGGTGAGATAACATGAATCGGGATTTTACGGAAGGCAGTATCAGAAAATCTCTGATCTGGTTTGCCCTGCCGATGATGGCGGGAAATCTGCTTCAGCAGCTGTACAATATTGTTGATACTCTAATTGTAGGACAATTTTTAGGGAAGGAGGCACTGGCGGCAGTCGGTGCTTCCTACACGTTGATGACATTTCTGACATCAATTCTGCTGGGGCTGTGTATGGGGAGCGGCGTAGAATTCTCCCTATGTTTTGGAAAAAAGGACATGGACGGCCTGAAAAATGGCGTGTTTATGTCTTTTATACTGATCGGCGGTGTAACGGTGCTTGTTATCGCGATTGTATTCGGGGGAATTGATCTGATTCTCCGGCTTATGCAGGTGCCGGGGGAGATTTACGGAATGATGCGAGATTATCTCTGGGTGATTTTCTGGGGACTGCCGGCAACGTTCCTGTACAACTTTTTTGCCTCATGTCTTCGCGCCCTGGGCAACTCTACGGTTCCCCTTGTATTTCTCGGAATCTCGGCCGTTTTGAATATTTGCCTGGATCTGTATTTCGTACTGGTTTTAAAAATGGGCGTTGCAGGGGCGGCAGGGGCAACGGTGCTGTCACAGTATGTATCCGCGGCCGGAATCTGTCTCTATGTCATGCTGAGGTTCCGTGATATGATGCCCGGCCGAAGGCATTTCAGATGGAATCTGCCTGTATTAAAAGACATTTTTCAACTGTCCTTCCTTACCTGCATCCAGCAGTCGGTCATGAATTTCGGAATTCTGATGGTGCAGGGCCTGGTAAACAGCTTCGGCACGATCGTAATGGCGGCCTTTTCCGCCGCGGTAAAGATCGACTCCTTCGCCTATATGCCGGTACAGGATTTTGGAAATGCATTTTCCACCTTTGTGGCACAGAACTATGGCGCAGGCAGAAAAGAGCGTATCCGGGAAGGGATCAAAAATGCAGTACTGCTCGTACTCATTTTCTGCCTGTTAATATCGGCAGGCGTCTTTATCTTCGCAAAACCACTTCTCCTGCTGTTTGTAAAACCCCAGGAGACGGAGATACTCGCCGTAGGTATAAGCTATCTGAGAATTGAAGGCAGCTTTTACTTCCTGATCGGTTTTCTCTTCCTGTTCTACGGCTTCTACAGAGCAATCAAAAAACCGGGCATGTCTGTCATCCTGACTGCGGCATCCCTTGGAAGCCGCGTCATTCTGGCATACATCCTTTCCGCTGTTCCGTGGATCGGAGTAACCGGAATCTGGGCAGCTGTCCCCATAGGATGGCTGCTTGCGGATGGGATCGGGTATCTTTATTATCGGCGGAGGGTGAGATAAATGGGACGCTGAGCGGGAGCAGGAGAGTCTCTTGCGGAAGCGGGATCAGGGGATAATTATCCACCGTAATCACGGTTACTGGAATGATGACCGTCAGAGTGAATGTGTTCACTGCATGAAGGCCGGTGTAGAGATCGCGTTGAAATACCTGGAAATGGAACAGGAAGATGCAGATAAACTTCCCTATGCAGAAAATATATTTCACTGGGAATAAAATTGACTGTTACAGATTCCTCAGATCTTAATGAAGCGGCAGCGCAAAAAGCCGGCATCTCCTGCGATATTGTATATACATATCTGCGGATATTGCCGGCTTTCAGCCGGACAGTTCCCCGCTGCCAAAAAGGGCCCTGCCTTTGTTCCTCTCTCCGGCCGCATCCCATCTCTGCGAGAGCGGCCTTTCCCTGTAATTTCTAAAAGCCTCCCAACATTTAAAGAATACCAAGAATCTGCTGGGATTTGTGAAGGGCGCGTCTGTAAACCAGATACAGGACACCCCAGATGATCAGGATTAATATGAGCAGATATCCCAGGTTGAGAAGTTCCGAGTGAGATACTCTCATGTCGTTAAATACGGACATAAACAGTGCGTATATCCAGCCAATGGCACATCCGAGCAGTGCGGGATACTGGAAAATCTTCCGCAGTTGTTTTTTCAGGATGTTTTTGTTGTAGGCGGATCCGGCGCCTAGTTTTGTAAGGCTCTGGAACAGGGCCTTGTTGTCCGTAGCAACGGTGATGCTCCGTACGTAACTCATGATGGTGATGGTTGCCAGCATGATGATGAAGATGTACAGGCAGAGCATGACGTAAACGGAAACCTGCTGCATATATTCCTGACGTATCTGCACGACGAAACGGGGCGCGTATTTCCAGTCGTAAGGAGTGTTCTCCATGTCCTGTGAAAGCCCGATGCTTCCGGCATAGCCATAATCTTCCCCATTTTCCTGTGCGGTGCGGTCCTCCCAGGCATCGTAATTTCCCATATGATCGGACAGTGAGGTAGTGCGGGCCAGATATTCCTTTCCCAGCGCCCTGGCAAATGTGTAGGAATGTTCGGCGTCTTTTAAATCAAAGCAGATGACCTTTTCCATGTACTGGCTGCCAAGAGAAGCTGCAGCCGTCTGATAATCCGTATCATTCAGAACATAGGCGAAGGGGCTGCTCATATCGCTGAGGGCATCAAATTCTACGGTACCGTCAAAGGAAAGCGGAAGTGTTGTATCGGTATCCGGGTTGGAAGCGGCGTACAGTCCGTCTTTGAATTCCCACACAGTCTCTCTGTAGCCGGTAGTAGTAATCGTTTTATACGTATTGGGTTCTACGGTAATATCCTGTCCGCTGATCTCTTCATAGGCACTCTCAGGGAAAAACAGCGCCAGTTTGGCTTTCTTTGCATCCAGGGTCACGTACTGGCCGTCGATCAGATCCCTTTGGCGGAAGGAGATTACCAGATTTGCGGCATCGGTTTCCGCGTAGGAAGACAGCGGCATATCGTACTCATCGGAAAGCTTTTGAATATCCTCTCTCGTAATCTGTTCTTCCTGTACCGGAAAATGTAATGCATAGGCTTTTTCATTTTCTCCGATGGTAATACCGGACTGGTCGCTGTACAGCATGCCGAAAAAGGCGGCGAACAGGGAACAGAATAATAAGAGCACAATGACGCACATGTTTTTCGTTGTCACCTTCGCAGTAAAACGCATCATACTGATGGAAACCAGGTTTTTGTAGTATTTTTCTCTATGCTTTCCGGCCGAGGACTGAGAAACAAAGCTGAGAATGATCAGATAGATCCCGGCAAGGGCAACGAGATAAACAAGGTTGAAAATGGATGGGATGTTAATAAGCAACACTTTGGCAGCGACAGCTGGCACGCCAAGGCCAAGTACGATGCCTGTGACGGTCAGGATGACGCCCACTTTCCCTGTCCAGGAAGGGATCACCTTTACCATCTCTGTTTTCTGTCCTGACCGCAGAATCTCCATAATATCGGTTCTGCGGATAAAGCGTCTGCCGGCGAGAAAGAGCAGCAGAACAAGAACGATACAGAATGCAATTCCTACGATAAATCCCTTCCAGCCAAAGCGGTATACCATATCCTCTGTCGGAAGCAGAAATGTCTCGAACAGCTTCCAGATTCCGAAGGATACCGGTACGGAAAGGATCAGTCCAATGACTGCGCCGATGAAGGTTACGAGGGCAAGCTCAGAAAGCAGCATGGGCTTCAGCGCTTTTTTGGGGGTTCCAAGAGCTAGCAGAATACCGTATTCCCGGCTCTTATAGCGGAAGAACAGGCTGGATGCATAGAGGGTGAAGATGGTACACCCCACGGCTGTCACTGCCAGCAGAAGTGTCGCAAGTTTTCGTGTGTCGCCGCCGTCCGGCAGAAAATTCTGTACCGTAGGGCCCAGATACATGAGGGCAAAAGCGGTAATCAGCAGGACCGAAAGGGAAATACAAAATCCCAGCATCAGGTACTGCCCTTTATTCTGTTTTCTGAGTTTGGAAAAAATATTATGCAGCGTCATTAGAATCATCACCTCCAAGTATTCTGAGTACATCCAGCAGCTGGTCCATAAATTCCCGGCGGCTTCCGGTGCGCTCCAGTTCCTGGTTCACCTCACCGTCTTTTAACACAATTACCCGGTCACAGAAGGACGCGGCATAGCTGTCGTGGGTTACCATAAATACGGTTGCATGCATCTCTTCCTTTGCCTGAAGAAATGCGTCGATAACAGCACGGCAGGACTTGCTGTCCAGGTTGCCCGTGGGCTCATCCGCAAGCAGCATATAAGGCTGGTTCATAAGCGCCCTGGCAACCGCTGTCCGCTGTTTTTCTCCGCCCGATATTTCAGCCGGATATTTTGCTGCGATCGAGTCGATGCCGAATATCTCACAAAGCCGTTTCGCCTTGGCTTCCATTTGAGCGGCCGGCTTTTTCGCGATGATCTGCGGGAGGCAGATATTTTCGAATACAGTCAGACCGTCCAGGAGCATGAAGTCCTGGAAGACAAATCCCATATGCTGATTCCGCACAGCTGCAAGCCTGGCTTCACTGAGGCCGGAGATATCTTTTTGATTCAGCAGTATTTCGCCGCTGTCGTGGGGGATAAAACAGGAGATACAATTGAGCAGTGTAGTTTTGCCGCTTCCTGAGGGCCCCATAACTGCAACGAATTCCCCTTTCTTAATTTCAAATGAAATATCTTTAAGCACCGGATAGACGGCGGTTCCTGTCTGATAACTTTTACTTAAATGATTGACCTTTAGCATCTTGTAATTCCTCCTTGTATTTTCTGTACTTGATGACTCTATTGTAGTGGATAGGGGGAAAAATAAATATCTTCCGTACTGTCAAGTTTGGCATAGATTCTGTCATATTTGGTTGACAGTTCAGGCATGCCTGAACTGTTACATATTTGGAAAGTGCATACAACAGAATTCCGGGAAAGGGATTGCAATTATGGCGGTGGGTATGATAGCCTATGGAGGAGAACGGAATCTGGGGGACAAACGAGATGAGAATTGCAATCTGTGATGACGAGAAAAAACTGAGAAACAGCCTGCGCAGAGTGTTGGAAACGCAGCTGCAGCTGGATGGTGTGGACTATGAGATTCAGGAATATGAGTGTGGGGAGGATCTGCTTGCCAAGATAGAACACAATGTGCCGGATATATTGTTCCTGGATATAGAGATGAATGGAATGGACGGAATGGAGACGGCCAGGGAGCTTCGCAGAAAGTATCAGGATACGGTGTTGATCTTTGTGACAGCTTATCCGGATTTTGTGTTTCAGGGATATGAGGTGCATGCCTTCCATTATATATTGAAGCCTTATAAGGAGGAGAAGATACGGGAAGTACTCGGGAAAGCCGTGGAAGAGACCGGGCTGAGCCAGGAAAAGTATTATCTGGTAGAGCAAAAAGCAGGGACGCTGCGCCTGCCGTTTGGAAGGGTACTGTATTTTAAAAGTGAAGGGCGGACCGTGGAGGCATTGCTTGACAACGGAGATATGGAAGCCAGCGCTGCTTATGAAATCGTAAAATTTTATGGAAAGCTTGGTGAGATCGAGGAAGAGATGCCGTCGTTTTTTATCCGGATACATAACCGATATCTTGTGAATCTGAAATACGTGGATAAGCTGGAGGCAAGCAGTCTGGAATGCGGCGGGCAGAGCCTGCCGGTCAGCAGGGCATATAAGCAGGCGACGGCAGTAGCATTTGCGAAGCTAATGTTGAAGTAGCGTTTTGCACAGGAAGGGACAACATGCATATAACAGGGTTTTTTGACATATTGGGGACAGGTTTATATTTTATAGGGAGTTACTTTTTTTACCGTACGCTTACCTGCTTTTTGGAACCGCGCAGGCAGTTTAGCCGGCGGGCAGTGAGTTATCTTATTGGGCTGTTCGTAAGTTCAATGGTGATATTTCCAAGGGATGTGGTAAATATTACGGTTACGATTCCTCTTTTCTTTGCTATGCTGCTGATTGGATTCAAGCAGAAGATTCTGGTAAAAGCTTCTGTTGTGCTTATGTTTTTTCCGATCATCATATCTTTTAATTTCTTGATACAGCAGATTGGGACATGGATCTGGATAAATATGCTGGCAAGAGACGAAATTGCCAATGCGGCGTTATCGAATCTGTCATATATTTTAAATATTTTGTTTTGGTATTGGTTTTGGAAGATTTGGGAAAAAAAGACCAGGGAGATGGTGGATACTCTGGATGAGCAGTCATGGCTTCTGCTGGATGCAGTCTGTCTGGCATCGCTGACCGCTGTGATGAGCTGTGTATACTATACGCCTAGGGAATCCTACAAAGTATGGCTCTGTATGCTTGCGTGTCTGATTACCAATTTTGCAAGTATCAGGCTGGTATTCTATCTGGCGGAGAATATCCGCGGCCGCCTGGAACAGAAAAATGAAAAACTACAGCAGGATTATTACAGGGAATTAGAGGCCGGGCAGCAGGAACTGCGGAAATTCAGACATGATATGAATAATCATTTCAGCGTAGTGGCGGGCTTGATGGACGATGGAAAAGAAGAAGAAGCAAAGAGATATTTCCGGAAATTGTCGGGACATCTTAGCGCGAAAGGGCGTTCATTCTGCAGAAACAGTATTGTTAATGCCGTCCTGAATGCAAAGTACAACCGGGCCTTGGAACAGGAAATTGACTGCTTTTTTAATATTGAGATTGACGAGCTGTTTTTCATTGATCCTTTGGATATCTGTACTATTTTTTCAAATACGCTGGACAATGCCATAGAGGCATGCATGAAGGTAGTCCCAGAGAAACGCCGGATATCTTTGAAGGCGCGATGTACGGAAAAAGGGTATTTCAGTTTTGAGATTGAGAACTCCAAAAACGGGGAGGTTCTGATGGAAAACGGAAGATTCAGGACATGGAAAAAGGAGAAGCAGCAGCATGGGATCGGCATAGAGAATGTCAAAGATGTGGTGAGGCGCTATCAGGGAACGGTGGATATTACCTATGATGCGGAGAGATTTTGTGTTGTAATCCTGATCGCAGAGGGCAGCAGGCTGGCCTGACGATTTCTTTCAATCAAACGGATACCTGATATTAAACAGTATTCTGTAGCTCTGCTGCAGACCCGCCCGAAGGGCATGAGTTACCGGGTGCCCTTTGGGTATGCTTTAACAGATCTGATAGGTTATACTTTTATTTAACAGCAAATAGGAATGATTCGCTCAATTTTTCATATACTTATTTTACAGAATGTGGTAAATGAAGGATGGGTTTATGCAGGAGATTATTATTCAGATTATGAATCAGTTCGGATATCTGGGGGTCTGTTTCCTGATAGCTGTGGAAAATATTTTTCCGCCGATTCCTTCAGAAGTCATCTTGACTTTTGGCGGATTTATGACGACCTATACAAGGCTGACAGTACCGGGGGTTATTATTTTTTCAACTCTCGGCTCCACGATAGGAGCGCTTGTATTGTATTGGGCGGGAACGGCGCTGAATCCGGAACGGCTGGAGACGCTGACCAAAGGGAAAGCATTCCGGCTGCTTGGCTTTGAAAAAGAGGATGTCGAAAAAACGCTCTGCTGGTTTGACAAACATGGAAAAAAAGCGATTCTGTTTGGCAGGTGCATTCCGATCATACGAAGCCTTGTTTCGGTGCCTGCGGGGATGGCGGGAATTAATATGCCGGTCTTTCTCCTTTACACGATCGTAGGGAGTACCATCTGGAATATCGTGCTCGTGTCGCTGGGAGCCATACTGGGAGCTTCCTGGGAAGTTGTTCTGGTGTACATACAAAAATATTCGGCTATCATAAAAGCAGCACTGATTGTAGTCTGCCTGTATCTGGTGATACGGTTTATGTGGAAAAAAATAAAAGCTGCAAAATAGAAGTGCCGGCATTTCAGGAGAGAAATGCCGGTAATTTTATTCTGGCGAGAAAGCCGCCGTATTTGCTGTGTCCTAGTTCCAGTGAGCCGCCGTGGGCCATGGCAATCTGTTTAACGATCATGAGCCCCAGACCATGCCGCTGTCCGTCTGTCCTGCTGTCACAGATCATATAGTGCGGAACCGTGTTTAACTCCTCCAGCTGTTCATCAGTGACTCCCACACCGTTATCCTCGACCGTGATACTGCATGTTTCGTCCTCATAGGATACACTTAAATGCAGTGTACAGCCCTGGGGATTGTGTGTCTGGGTATTGACTAGCAGGTTAGATACGGCACGTCGGATGAGATCTTTATCTGTAATGGACATGCACATACTAAGGGATTCGTCTGTCTCCCAATCTATGGGGTATCTGTTTTCCAGATCCATATTCAGCGCATCAACCACTGTCTGACGGATGATAGGAATGATATCGTTTAGTTCTGTGTGCAGAGGCTGCATATTGTATTCCAGCTTCGACGCGAGGTTCAGGTCGTTGATCAAATGTTTCATGCGGATACTCTGCTCTCGTATGACGGAAGCCTTACTGCGCATACTCTCAGGAACCATAGGAGATTCTTCCAGTTGTCCTGCATATCCCATAATCATAGAAAGCGGCGTGCGGATGTCATGGGAAACACCGGCGATCCAGTTTGCCCTTGCCTGTTCCTGTCTTCGCAGCGCTGTTTCCTGCATCCGCAGCTTTTCCGAGGTACGGTTGACTGCCCGGGCTATTTCCGAAAACAGACCGGATTCCCTGACAAATACATGCTGCCCGCCGGGGAGTTCTTTGATGCCTTCTATGATCGGTTTTATTGTGCCCAGAAGGCGGGTGGTCACCGCCATATAGATCAGAAACATCAAAAGAAAATTCATGCAGATAAAAAGCAGCGCTGTTTTGGGAAAATCGGCAATCAGCTGATAGTCATAGGTATTGTGTACCAGTTTCCAAAAGCGGTCTTTGGGAAAGCCTACAACAAGGAGGCCGTCCGGATGGCTGCTTGTTGCAGTGGGATAATCCCTGAGATAAGCCCTGGACAGATAGGCAATGTCGGCAACGCTGTAGGAAGAAGGAATTTCCTTCGGGAGGAAATCACTGTGCCAGGTAATCTGCAGGGTCTGCCCATCGATGAGGACTGCCCAGGCGTTATCTGTCTTCAGCTGCGCTGCCGCACTGGCGTCCAGGACATATGGGCCGTCTGACTGTTTCGTTAAACCCGCGGATATCGTGTCGGCTGTCGCCCATCCTCCCTGGCTTTTTAACTGGCGTCCGGCTGTGAAAATCAAGAGGGCCAGGTTCAAAAATAGAAGAAGAAAGACGGACAGAATTAAGATTCCAAAAAATCGTCGGATCAGTTTTGGGATGCTGTTCATGCCTGATCCTCCTCAATAATCAGTTTGTAGCCCAGACCCTTTACTGTGATCAGGGATTCAGGGCAGGACGGTACCTTTTCTATCTTCTCGCGTAGCCTGCGGATGTGGGCCATCAGAGAATTTTCATAACCATAGGGGTTGTTGCCCCAGAGGGCCTCACAGAGCAGATCAGTAGTGACGATCCTGCCGGCATTGCGTGAGAGTGCGGACAGGAGTTCGAATTCTTTAGCTGTCAGCGACAAAGTGCCGTCTTCGCGTATGACTTCCGCCCGTTCAAAATCAACGGTACAGTAGGCAAGCCGCAGAAGAGGCGTTTCATGCTTATAGCTTCTGCGCAGAATGGCGCCCAGCCGCAGGGTCAGTTCCCTGGGCAGAAATGGTTTTACTATATAATCGTCGGCGCCAAGCCCCAGCCCGCGGAATCTATCTTCATCTTCTCCGCGCGCGGTCAGAAACAGCACAGGAAAATCCGAGAACCGGCGTATCTCTTTGAAGAGTGTATATCCGTCTCCGTCCGGCAGCATGACATCTAGTACGGCCAGCTCCGGTTTCCAGGTGCGGCAGAGCTCCAGGGCGTCTTTTTGCGTGGAAGCAGTACGGATCCGCCGGTAGCCGTCGTCCTGCAGAATGGAGCGGAGCATTTCCAGCAGATCGTCCTCGTCATCGACCAGAAGGATTTTTTTCCCTTTTAAATAATCCAGTGACATGAACAGTCCCCCTTTTTATATATCTGTTATTATTATAGCATGGAGAATTTCTGAATTTCCTTTTCTGTCATAAATGTAAGGTAAATGTAAGATTTAAAAATATAGATGAAACAAGAACAGGGGATCAGCAATTCCAGACTGCTGATCCCCTGTTGTTTTATTCTTTGCTTATTGCGTTCCTGTTAATCAATGCCGGAAATACTTCTAATCTCTGAATTCATCTTCCTGTCCATCGTAAAATAATTCATAATCTGAACTGCAGAATTCTGATTCATCAGATTGTCCGGAATGGTACATAGAATCTTCCGTCTCATAAGTGTCCCTGCTTACCGGGTAATTTTTGCTTTGAAATCTGCCTTCCTGACTTGGAACCGCTGCATTCTGCCTGGGCGGGCAGAGCCTTGGCGAACACGGACGACAGGATCTCGGAGTACATGACCGGCAGTTATTTGGCTGACACGGCTGACAGGATCCTGGCTGATAGGGCGGGCAAGGCCTCGGAGGCTCAGGCCGGCAAGGTCTCGGAGGCTCAGGCCGGCAAGGTCTCGGAGGCTCAGGCGGGCAAGGCCTCGGAGGCTCAGGCGGGCAAGGCCTCGGAGGCTCAGGCGGGCAAGGTCTCGGAGGTACCGGCGGGCAAGGTCTCGGAGGTTCAGGCGGGCATGGTTTTGGAGGTATTGGTGGAGTCGGTTCCGGCTTCAGGCCGTGGATGAGATCAATCAGCCATTTAAATGCCTCATAAAATCCACGTGCATAGAGAGAATGCAGGAAGAATTCATATACTTCAGGCATTGCCGTTTTTAGATATTCCAGTTTATCCAGTGTGAATTTGTACTTATGTGTTGCAAGTTCATATAGTGCACAATTATTTTTATTTGTCAATTGTACGGCGGTTTCCTGTGCCGCGTTTCTGGTAAGCGACTGTGGAGTATGCGGTTTGTCATAATGAACCAGAACCGTCAGTCTTTTCACGGAGTACTCTTTTTTCGTATACCCGATCTTTCGGAGGGCGCTTACAAAGTTATCGCGCATTTCAGCATCCGGAAAGGTAATTTTTGCATCCATTGTCAGTGTGTCTGTCTCGGAAAACTCGCCCAGCTTAAACCCTGTCAGCCACCAGTGGACCGCACTTCGTTTGATTAGTACTTTTCGGTTTTTCCTAAGTATAAAGGCCAGTGGGATCAGTTCGGCGTCGCTGACAGCCTCATAGAAGGTTCCTTTGAATTTTTCGTGGTCAATGTCTTCTTTTATCGTATTGTAAACCCCGATTTCGCCTCCGGTGGTAATGCCGTACTGACCTTTCCAAAGTTCGATCAGCCAGCGTTTCCCGCCATAAGAAAATGTGACAGGCTCGCAGTCCATGATCATGTTAAAAAGCGGGGAACCCTCATCATAAGCCTCACAATACCCCATCTCTCTCTGCCAGCAGTTCATCAGGGAGTAAAAATAATCCCCCTTTATATCATAGGCAAACCCGGTTTCCTTTAAATCCGCGTTTACATTAGCCGCTAGCAAAGCCTTATCCGAAGTAGGACTAAACTTGTGTGTACGCACCTTCCAGACGATGACAAATATCACAACCAGGAGGAGCAGAACAGCGCCAATTATAATTAATATGGTCAACATGGATAGAATCCTTTCAATATAGTTACTTTATTTTATTCCGTAAAAAGTAAACAGTACCGGATTTTACGTGAAAGTTGCGAAATTAGAAGCAGAGCGGCAGTATAAATCAGATTTTTTATAGCAGTCGGATAAAGTTAGTGTCTGATAATTACCTGCGATTCATATTGTTAAAAGGACCTTTGAAATATTTTTTTATATCAGTCAGAAGCTTGTCTTTCAGGTAAGAAAGTCTATTGACAAAACAGAATTTCGAAGGTATCATAAATAAAACAAAAGGGAGGAATTTTTTATGAAAAAAGGAAAAGCAATTTTAAGCATTCTTTTGGCAGGCATGATGGTGCTTGGAGCAGCAGGATGCGGAGGCAAAGAAAAGAGTGCCGATGACAGTGCCAAAGACAGTACCTCAAAGAGCTCTGCAGAGAGCACGGATTCAGGTTCTTCTGACGGCGATACCTTCAAGATTGGAGGCATCGGACCAACCACAGGCGGAGTGGCTGTTTACGGACAGGCAGTGAAAAACGCAGCAGAGCTGGCAGTCGCTGAGATTAATGAGGCAGGCGGCATCAATGGCAAGCAGATTGAACTGAACTTCCAGGATGATGAGCACGATGCGGAAAAGGCTGTTAATGCTTATAACACACTGAAAGACTGGGGGATGCAGGCGCTGCTTGGGACTGTAACATCCACGCCGTGTGTTGCAGTAGCCAATGAGGCATATGCAGACAACATGTTCTTACTAACACCATCCGGTTCAGCAGTAGAATGTGTACAGTACGACAACGCATTCCGCGTATGCTTCTCAGATCCTAACCAGGGGCTGGCATCCGCTAAATATATCGGAGAGAATAAGCTGGCGTCAAAGGTAGCTGTAATCTATGACAGCTCTGATGTATATTCATCCGGTATTTATGAAAAGTTTGCAGAAGAAGCAAAGAATCAGGATTTTGAGATTGTTGCAGCAGAAGCATTTACCGCCGACAACAACAAAGACTTCTCTACACAGATTCAGAAAGCCAAAGATGCGGGTGCGGAATTGGTATTCCTGCCAATCTACTATACCGAAGCATCTCTGATCCTTGACCAGGCTAAAAAATCTGGATTCGATACGAAATTCTTCGGCTGCGACGGCCTGGATGGAATTCTTGCCGTTGAGAACTTTGATACATCACTCGCGGAAGGCGTAATGCTTCTTACACCATTTGCAGCAGATGCAGAGGATGAGGCAACACAGAAATTTGTTTCTGCATACAAAGAAAAATACGGCGACATCCCGAACCAGTTTGCAGCAGACGCTTATGATGGAATGTATGCGCTGAAGGCTGCATTTGAAGCGGAGAATGTGACTCCGGACATGAGCGCTTCTGACATCTGCGAGGCGGCTAAAAAAGGCATGACAGCAATCAAGATTGAAGGTTTGACCGGCGGAGAAGAAGGAATTACATGGACAGCTGACGGAGAACCGAACAAGTCTCCAAAAGCAGTTGTCATCACAGACGGTGCATATAAAGCGATGTAATAGCAGAGCTAAAGCAAGTAATAACAGAAAAAAGGCAAAAGAGAGCGGAGAACTGCCGGCATGTGGTTCTTCGTTCTTTTTTACAGAGAAAACGGGATTGCATAAAAATATTGTCGGAATCGCCCGTATATGCTATACTTTTGTGAGAAAAAAGAATGAGAAAGAGGTGCCTTATGAGTTTTTTGTCGTATTTAATTAATGGCATAAGCCTTGGCAGTGTCTATGCGATCATAGCGCTGGGATATACCATGGTTTATGGTATTGCCAAGATGTTGAACTTCGCTCATGGTGATGTCATTATGATTGGCAGTTTTGTTGTGTTCATAACTACGAGCGCAACAGGGATGAATCCGCTGCTGGCAGTTTTACTGTCTGTTGTAATCTGTACCATACTTGGTATCGTGATTGAAAGACTGGCATACAAGCCGCTTAGAGGAGCTTCGCCGCTGGCCGTACTGATTACTGCGATTGGTGTCAGTTACTTTTTACAAAACATTGCGCTCCTTTTATTTGGTGCAAATCCGAAATCCTTCACATCTGTGGTGAAGGTTCCGGCGCTGAATCTGGCGGGCGGTAAGCTGATTATCTCAGGAGAGACGATTGTGACGATTGTAACATGTCTTGTAATTATGATTATCCTGACTATGTTTATGAAAACAAAACCAGGGCAGGCCATGCTGGCTGTATCCGAGGATAAAGGTGCAGCGCAGCTGATGGGGGTAAATGTCAACAAGACGATTTCCCTTACATTCGCGATCGGTTCCGGCCTGGCAGCAATTGCAGGCGTGCTCTTGTGTTCTGCATATCCATCCCTGACGCCTTATACAGGCTCCATGCCGGGTATTAAGGCGTTTGTAGCAGCGGTGTTTGGAGGAATCGGTTCTATCCCGGGCGCACTTCTCGGCGGTGTGATTCTTGGTGTGATCGAGATCCTTTCCAAGGCATATATCTCCTCACAGCTTTCGGATGCAATTGTTTTTGGTGTCCTGATTATTGTGCTGCTTGTGAAGCCTACCGGTATTCTGGGCAAGAAGATCAATGAGAAAGTGTAGGTGGGACAGATGAAAAAGAAGATGCTAAAGACTACAAAAAATAATTTTATTACATATGGCATAGTGATTCTGGCCTATATTATTGTGCAGATATTCGTATTATCGGGCAGCATGTCCAACCTGATGCAGGGGCTTTTAGTGCCGCTTTGCACTTATGTTATTCTTGCGCTCTCCCTGAATCTTACGGTGGGTGTGCTGGGGGAACTGAGTCTTGGACATGCGGGCTTCATGTGTATCGGTGCGTTTACCGGAGCCTTTTTTTCAAAGTGCACCTTTGGAACCATGCCGGACGGGCTTCGTTTTTTCCTGGCCATTCTGATTGGTGCGCTGGTGGCGGCAGTTTTCGGTATATTAATCGGAATTCCAGTTCTTCGCCTGCGCGGAGATTATCTGGCGATTGTGACGCTGGCATTTGGGGAAATTATTAAAAATGTGATGAATGTTTTATACGTTGGAAAAGATTCATCCGGATTCCATTTTTCATTGAAGGACCAGATGTCGCTCAACCTTGAAGCGGGCGGCGAAGTAATCATAAAAGGTGCGCAGGGAATCTCAGGAACACCGAAGAATTCTACATTTACAATCGGCGTGATTCTGGTTTTGATTACCTTGTTTATCATTCTTAATCTGATGAATTCCAGGGATGGACGTGCAGTTATGGCGATCCGCGATAACCGTATTGCTGCAGAATCTATCGGAATCAATATTACAAAATATAAATTAATGGCATTCGCAATCTCTGCCAGTCTTGCAGGTGTGGCGGGCGTCCTCTATGCACATAACCTTGCAACACTGACAGCGCTTCCGAAAAATTTTGGATACAATATGTCCATCATGATTCTGGTATTTGTGGTGCTCGGCGGAATTGGAAATATGCGCGGATCTATTATTGCGGCAGTCATTCTTACCCTTCTTCCGGAAGTGCTCCGCGGGCTCAATGATTACCGTATGCTGATCTATGCGGTCGTATTGATTGTTATGATGCTCTTTAACTGGAGCCCTAAGGCTCAGGACTGGAAGGCGCGCCATTCCCTGAAGAAGTTATTTGGCAGAAAAGACCATGCAGCGAAGGGAGGGAACTAAGATGGCTCTATTAGAAGTAAAGAATCTGGGTATCTCATTCGGAGGTCTCCGTGCGGTAGACGCTTTCGATGTCGCTGTCGAACCTGGCCAGCTCTATGGGCTGATTGGGCCGAACGGAGCGGGTAAGACAACCATTTTTAATTTGCTGACAGGTGTCTACCAACCGACGGAAGGCAAGATCCTCCTCGACGGCAAAGATATAACAGGGAAAAAAACCATCGACATTAACAGAGCCGGTGTGGCCCGGACCTTTCAGAATATCCGCCTTTTTTCAGCATTGACTGTCCGGGATAATGTAAAGGCAGGCCTCCACAATGGACATCGTTACAGTACCGTGGAGGGGATTCTGAGGCTTCCACGCTACCACAGGGTGGAAAAAGAGATGGACGAAAGAGCGATGGAATTATTAAAGGTCTTCGATCTTGATAAAGAGTCGGAATATCTTGCATCCAATCTTCCCTATGGAAAACAGCGGAAGCTGGAGATCGCAAGAGCTCTTGCAACGAATCCAAAGCTCCTGCTGCTGGACGAACCTGCGGCCGGCATGAACCCGAACGAGACGAATGAACTGATGGATACGATCAAGTTTGTACAAAAAGAATTCAAGATGACGATCCTTCTGATTGAGCATGATATGAAGCTGGTCAGCGGAATCTGTGAGAAGCTGACGGTACTGAACTTTGGACAGGTGCTTGCCCAGGGAGATACAAAAGAAGTGCTCAGTAATCCGGAAGTAATTACGGCTTACTTAGGCGAATAGGAGGGGATATAGTTGTCAATGTTGAAAATTACAGATTTGGAAGTATATTACGGGGTAATCCAGGCAATCAAAGGGATATCCTTCGAAGTAAAAGAAGGCGAGGTCATCGCGCTGATTGGGGCAAATGGTGCGGGGAAAACGACGATTCTCCACACAGTTACAGGGTTGATTGCACCAAAAGCCGGAAGAATAGAATTCGAGGGAACCGATATCACGAAGACACCTGCCCATAAGATTGTATCCATGGGAATGGCGCACGTACCGGAAGGAAGACGTGTGTTTGCGCAGCTTTCAGTATATGAGAACCTGAAGCTTGGAGCCTATACAAGATCAGATAAAACGGAGATAGAACAGACACTAGAGATGGTATATAAGCGTTTCCCGAGGCTGAAGGAGCGCAGGAACCAGGCGGCAGGAACCTTAAGTGGCGGCGAGCAGCAGATGCTTGCTATGGGGAGGGCGCTGATGAGCCATCCGAAAATCATTCTGATGGATGAACCTTCCATGGGACTTTCCCCCATCTTCGTAAATGAAATATTTGATATCATCAAAGAAGTAAGCGCCGGCGGCACAACCGTGCTGCTCGTGGAACAAAATGCAAAAAAGGCATTGGGAATTGCAGACAGAGCATATGTTCTTGAAACCGGGAATATAGTGCTTACAGGAGAAGCGAAAGCACTGATGAACGATGAGTCAATTAAGAAAGCTTATCTGGGTGAATAAGAGGGGGTGTACTTGTGGACAACATTATTATTACAATTCAGAGGCAGTTTGGAAGCGGTGGAAAGACGATTGGTGAAGATCTTGCCAGAGAACTTGGCATTCCATGCTATGGAAGAAACATCCTGCGAATGGCATCGGATGACAGCGGAATTAACGAAGCATTATTTAACGAGGCCGATGAAAAGATCCAGTCGGGCAAACTGTTCGGGATATCCAAGCATATCTATGACGGACAGTTGATTCCTCCGGGCCGGGACAACTTTGTTTCGACCGAGAACCTGTTTTACTATCAGGCAAAGATTATGAAGGAACTGGCGGAAAAAGAATCCTGTGTGATTATCGGGCGCTGCGCCGGGTTTGTGCTCCGTGATAATCCCAATGCAATCAGCGTTTTTGTACATGCGAACAAGCAATTCTGCCTGGACAGGGCAGGAGAGCGCGTTGCGCTGACCGGAAAAGAGCTGGAGCGGTATGTGGAAGAAATTGATAAATACCGGGGGAATTTTCATAGGTACTATACAGGTCTGGAATGGGATGATGCGAAGAATTATGACTTGAGTATCGACAGCGGTAAAGTCGGATTTGAAAAGACTGGGGAGATTATAAAGGAATATGTGAAGATCAGGTTTGGAAGACTGCCTTATGCGGGGGAACGGTAACGAGATACTTTTTTGGCGGATGGGACGCTCGAGGAAGGGAGAGCCGTGAGCCTTCAGAAGAATATACCTGTCCTTTCTATACGCGGACACGGACCTAAGAAATACCAGGCATGGTACAGCCGCGAAAATGGAGCACAGCTGACACATCGTGAGAAATCTGATGATTTCTCGCGCTGGGTCAGCTGATTTTTTGATTCGGGATCAAAAAATCTCTCCATTTTCACGGCTGTACCACGCCTGGTATTTCTAAGATCCGCTTTAGCGTATAGAAAGGACAGGCATATTCTTCTGAAGGCTCACAGCTCTCCCTTCCTCGAGCTGGTGCATCCGACGGGAAGTGAAACCCGTTTCCATGGAGGTTCCTTAGACGGGGCAGCGTATGGGAAGTGAATTGGTGGAACTTTTATTCCCAGTAAGTTTTTAAACATTTCCGATCCACTTGGACTAATATACCACCCGGGAATGTGCCATTTCCTGCCGGGCAGATGAACGATTATGTGCAGTCAGCCCACATCCGCTGCACCCGTAGAAGTCCCTCCGGATAATAATCTCTTAACTACCGTTCGGATGCGCCAGCTTAATGACAGGGATGCCGGGAAGGGGATGGGGCTATATATGCCGGTTCGAGCATGCTGGAGTGCGCCTACTGCTTCTTGGACAACCGGTGCCGGCCAGGCGGGGAAAAACTTGATTACCAAATCAAGTTTTTGCAGAACCCAGCGCGGGAAATCATCAGATTTCCCGTGATGTGTTCTGCGTACCCGCCTGGCCGGCACCGGTTGACCTAGAAGCAGTTGGCAGCACGGGTGCATTTCGAACCGGCATATATAGCCCCATCCCCTTCCCGGCATCCCTGTCATTAAGCGTCCCTCATCTATACGAGTAATCCCACAGTTGCTATTATCCCCCTTGTCCCCTATAATAGACTTCAGTGTATTAATTGTAACTAAGCGGGAGGTGGTTCTGATTAAGAATATTATGATTATAGATGACGATGTAAGTATCGGGAATATGCTGGAGGAGGCGCTGGCCAGGGAGGGGTTCAGGGTTTCCCGCGCGTATTCTGGGACAGAGGCGCTTCTTTATCTGGAGGCGAACAGGCCGGACCTGATCCTGTTGGATCTGATGCTGCCGGGGTTAAGCGGAGAGGAAGTGCTTCCTGAGATAAAGGGGATTCCTGTGATTGTGATCAGTGCGAAAGCGGAAGTCAGTGATAAGGTGGAGCTGCTGCTGGGCGGGGCAGCGGATTATGTTACGAAACCGTTTGATATACAGGAGCTGCTTGCACGAATTGAGGTTCAATTTCGCAACAGATCCTGTACAGAGGCCTCTTCTGTTCTTAAATGGGAGAAATTGTCCATGGATTTGTCCGCACATTCTGTCAGTGTGAATGAATGCGGAGTCCATCTGACGAAAACAGAGTTTGCGATTTTAAAGCTTCTTATGAAAAATCCTTCTCAGGTGATACCAAAGTCTGTGATACTGGACAGAATCAGTGAGGATACCCCCGACTGTGTGGAAAGCTCTCTAAAGGTTCATATCAGCAATCTGAGAAGGAAGCTGCGGGAAGCCGGGGGCAGGGATTATATTGAAGCCGTCTGGGGAATTGGTTTCAAACTGAAAGAAGAATAAAATCTTTACGATTTCTTTACTGCCTTCTTTACTGCTGTCTTAACCTTTATCAGTTAGAATGCCAGTATCAAATAAAAGGAGGCAAAATAAATGGAATATGTTCTGACAACCGATTCTTTAAGCAAACAATACGGACATTTTAAAGCATTGAATAATTTTTCCATACATGTTCCGAAAGGGGCAATCTATGGTTTTGTGGGTAAAAACGGCGCCGGTAAGACAACACTGATCCGGCTCATATGTGGCCTGCAGGAACCGACATCTGGGCAGTATACGCTCTATGGGGCCGGCGGCAGAGGCGCAGAGATTGCACAATCCCGCCGCAGAATGGGGGCAGTAGTGGAAACCCCCTCTATCTATCTGGATATGACTGCACAGGATAATCTGAAGGAGCAGTACCGCATCCTGGGTCTGCCGTCTTTTGATACGATACCGGAGCTTCTTAGGCTGGTGGGACTGGAAGATACCGGAAAGAAAAAGGCAAAGAACTTTTCCCTGGGGATGCGGCAGAGACTGGGAATCGCAATTGCACTGGCGGGGGATCCGGATTTTCTGGTATTGGATGAACCGGCTAATGGCCTGGATCCGCAGGGGATCATCGAGATGCGGGAGCTGATTCTAAAGCTGAACCGGGAGCGACAGATTACCGTTTTGATTTCCAGTCATATACTGGATGAACTGTCCCGTCTTGCCACGCATTATGGTTTTATAGACAGGGGACATATGATTAAGGAGATCAGTGCACAGGAACTGGAGGCTGCCTGTCGTAAGTGTGTGCGTGTGGAAGTGACAGACACGGGTGTGCTGTCAAAGGTGCTGGACCGGATGGAACTGGAGTATGAGATCTTGTCTGAGAGCCAGGCGGACATCTTTGCCAGTGTAAATGTAACCGCGCTGGTACTGGCGCTTGCAGAAATGAACTGTGAAGTGCTGTCCATGAATATCCGTGATGAAAGCCTGGAAAGCTATTACGTCAGTCTTGTAGGAGGTGGCAGCTATGAGTAAACTTTTGTCTGCGGACTTTGCGAGACTCAAAAAAGACAAGGTGTTCTGGATCGGTATGATATTTATGTTTGTGTTGGGAATTTTAAGTCCTGTTATGAACTATATAGATATGAATCGGGGAGGGTACGAAATTCCCCTAGAGAGTTCATTTTTTGTGTATGCGATCTACATCGGGATTCTGCTGTCAGCATTCTGCAGCCTGTTCGTGGGCACTGAATATAGTGATGGGACGATACGGAATAAAATTGTGATCGGTCATGGCAGAATTCAGGTTTATTTTTCGCACTTTCTTATATGTGCAGCTGCTGGGCTGCTGATGTGTGCAGCCTATTTTCTGCCGGCAGGGATTATTGGAACCTGTTTGCTGGGATTTTTTCAGACGGATATTCAGGTGATTCTGGGATTGATTTTGTGCAGTGTTATTATGTCGCTGGCCTTTACTGCTATTTTCACAATGGTTGCTATGCTGAACCAGAACAAAGCGCTTGTGGCGGTGATCAATATGCTGGGGGTATTTATTCTGCTCTTTGGGGCCATATATATCCGGGCAAAGCTCTATGAACCAAAAGTATATGAGGGTTACGTATATAAGGACGAAAGCGGGGAAATCGTGGAGGTCGAAGAGGAGCCTAATCCCAATTACCTCAGCGGCAAAAAGCGGGAAGTGTATACATTTCTCTATGATTTTATACCTACATGCCAATCCCTCCAGATAACGGGGATAGAGGCGGTAAGCCCATGGAAGCTGGCCGGGTATTCTGCAGCAATCACCATTGTGGCAACAGGGGCCGGCCTGTTTTTCTTCCGGAAAAAGGATATAAAGTGAGTACTCCCGGCAATTCAGTCTCAAAAACAGGTGCAAAAGAGTGTCCGGGAATGCTCAAAGGAAAGGAGGATATGTCATGCTCTGGCTCAGTATTTTATGTGCAGTTCTTGGAATCACAGTTGTCGTATTGCTGGTCAAAATCGCTCTGCTTCACCGGGCGGCCGATGAAATACACTCTCAATTTGTTAAGAAGCTGGAGAATGACACGAACACCCTGATCCTCCTTTCTACCCGTGATCGCTATATGTGCAGGCTTGCCGAAGAGATCAACGTACAGCTCCGGGAACTCCGTGCACAGCGCCGCCGTTTTCAGCAGGGGGATTTTGAACTGAAGGAGGCGGTTACGAATATCTCTCACGATCTTCGTACCCCTCTGACTGCAATCTGCGGCTACCTGGATCTGCTGGAACAGGAAGAAATATCAGAGACAGCCGGCAGATACCTGACGGTCATAAAAGAGCGTTCCGATACGTTAAAACAGCTCACTGAGGAACTTTTCCGCTACTCTGTGATCACATCAGTACACAGGGACGCCAATGAGGAAGATATCATATTAAATCACGTTCTGGAAGAAAGTATATCTGCATATTATGCCGCTCTGAAAAACAGCCGGATTGAACCGCAGATCTCCATACCGGAAGAAAAAATCAGGCGCAGGCTGGACAAAAAATCAGTATCCCGGATTTTCAGCAATATTATAAACAATGCGGTAAAATACAGCGATGGCGACCTTCATATCACGCTGCGGGAAGATGGTGAGATAATCTTTTCCAATCATGCATCCCGGCTCAATGAGATCCAGGTCGGGAGAATGTTCGACCGCTTCTACACGGTCGAGGCAGCAGATAAGTCAACGGGGCTGGGCCTTTCCATTGCAAAAATATTGACAGAACAGATGCATGGGAAAATCAGCGCGCGTTACAACAACGGCGTGCTAAGTATCCATGTTCGCTTTGAAGAATTGGAAATTAGTTACGAGAATTAGCGACGAGCTTTAGCCTCGGCGCGGATTGGGCCCCCTAATAACCAAAATGCCGGGAAGTGTGCCCTTAAAAGCTTTCTGGGGATAAAAAATGCCTCCGATCCAATACCTTAAGCTGCCCCCGTCTAAGGCTCCATCTTAGGAACGAGTCTTTTCCTGCCGGCCGGATGCGCCAGCTCCATGAAGGGATAGCCGAAGGCCCCTAGAAGAACATACCTGTAATGAAAAATCGCTTAAGCGGAACTTAGTAATTCTTGGCGGGAACCGGCCATGAAAATGGAGAGCTTCATTGATTCCGAATCAATGAAGCTGCTGACCCAGCGCGAGAAATCATCAGATTTCACGTGATGTGTCAGCAGTGCTCCATTTCCATGGCCGGTTCCCGACTAGAATTACTTAGGTCCGTGTCCGCGATTTTTCATAACAGGTATGTTCTTCCGGGGGCCTTCGGCTATCCCTTCATGGAGCGTCCTCCACCCCGAAAAAAACTACGTCCCTAAATCCCGAAAAATATCTTTGCAATGAGAAATTTTGATGTTATAATAGCATACATATGCAGCAAAAAGGAGAAAATGTATCAGGGATACATTACTTGTGCGGACTATGTTTGGTTATGTAACGATATGTGAGCCTGAACTCAAGGTAAAAGATTTAAGGAAATATAGAGCATATTACTGTGGACTGTGCCGGACGCTGAAGGAGCGCTTCGGGGGCCTGGGACAGCTGACCCTGACCTATGACATGACGTTCGCGGTTATTTTGCTGACTTCATTATATGAGAGTGAAACCAGATTCTCCAGCCATCGCTGCAAGGTTCATCCAGTGAAAAAGCAGAATATGCTGCAGAATGAAATGACAGAATATGCGGCGGATATGAACGTGCTCCTGGCCTATTACCATCAGAAGGACGATTGGGAGGATGAGAAGAAGATAAGCGGTTTTGCGGGGTATCATGCCCTTAAGGGCAGGGCGCAGAAGGTGGTAAAGAAGTATCCGAGACAGAGCCGTGTGATAGAGGAAGAACTGAAAAATCTTGCAGACTTTGAAAAAGAGGCGACGCAGGATATCGACAAGACTGCCGGGTGTTTCGGCAGGCTGATGGCAGAGATGTTTGTGTTCCGGGAAGACCTGTGGGAGGGAAGGCTCCGCAAGATGGCCTTTTACCTTGGAAAATTTATCTATATCATGGACGCATACGAAGACTTGGAGAAGGATAAGAAGGCCGGATGCTACAACCCCCTGAAGGAACTGAGCCGGAGGGAGGACTATGAGGAGCGGTGCAAGGAACTTCTCTGTATGATGATCGCAGAATGCAGCGCGCAGTTTGAACTGCTTCCCTGTTTATTAGATGTAGACATTTTGCGGAATATATTATATGATGGTGTGTGGACCCGTTATCGTAAGATGCAGGAACAAAAGAAGAAAAGTGAGGATAATCAGAATGACAAAGAATCCATATGATGTGCTGGGAGTTTCTCAGAATGCATCGGATGATGACATAAAAAAAGCATACAGGGATCTGACCAGAAAATATCATCCGGATGCCAACGTGAATAATCCGCTGGCTGACCTGGCGGAGGAGAAGTTCAAGGAAGTGCAGGAAGCCTATGATGTGATCATGAAAGAGCGGGAGCAGGGCGGCGGCTATACAGGCTATGGTTCCGGCAGCAGCTCCGGCGGTTATGGCTACGGCTATGGCGGTTCGGCAGGCGGTTACCAGCAGAGCAGCGGGCCCCAGAATGCAGAGATGCAGGCTGCCGTCAATTATATCAATTCGAGGCGCTACCAGGAAGCTGTCAATCTTCTGAACCGTATGCCGCAGCGGGATGCACAATGGTATTATCTGAGTGCGGCGGCTAACATGGGTATGGGCAATAACGTGCTGGCAAAGGATCATGCGGGCCAGGCCGTGAACCTGGACCCAGGTAATCCGCAGTACCGCCAGTTGTTAAACCAGCTTGAGTGGAACAGCCAGAGGTATCAGAACAATCCTTACGGAGGCGGATACGGGGGCGGCAGCCAGTCCTGCGGTACGGGAAACCTGTGCTGTGACCTGTGGTGTGCGGATAGCTTATGTGAATGTATGGGAGGAGATCTTTGTTCATGCATGTAAAGGCTAAGAAAATGGCTTTTGGAGGACTGCTGCTGGCTTTGACAATTGTATGTATGGTGCTGGGCAGCGTGATAGAATCTAATACCTTATTTCTTCTGGCGGCGGCATCCTATTTCGTGGGTATAATTATCCGTGAGACGGGAATGCGGACAGGGGCGGCCTTCTATATCGCGGCGGTGCTGCTCGGATTTATCGTGGCGCCGAATAAGATTTATGTCGTATCCTTTGCGGCCATGGGCTTTTATATACTTGCGGTGGAACAGGCGTTTGTGATGCTGGGCCGGACTAAGGCCAGGGTAAACAGAAAGGCGTTGTTCTGGGCGATTAAGTATATCATTTTTAATATTTTATATATTCCTGCGCTGATCGTGTTCCAGCAGCTTTTGTTCGGCAGGAATCTTTCCCCGGCATGGATGGCAGGGCTGATTGCCGCAGGGCAGGCAGGGCTTTGGATTTATGACAGGGCATATGATTATGTGCAGAGACATATATGGAATAAGCTGCGAAAACGGCTTTTTTAGGTATGATAAAATTAAAAAAAGAGATGAGTATTCATTCCCGGTATGGCAGAAAAGTACATATCGGGGATTTTTTTGCTTATTTTAAATCCTTTTGGTTATAAACAGGATTATATAGAGAGTAAGACGTTTTACAAAAAGAGAAAGGGGGAAGCGTTTTGTGGAGGACAGGGAACTGATCAGGCGGATTCAGAATGGGCAGAAGGAATATCTGAATGAAATTGCTAAAAAATATTATGATGACATTTACTATTTCTGCTGTTATCAGACCGGCAGCCGGGAAGACGCCTATGATCTGGCGCAGGAGACGTTTCTCCGCTTTATACGGTACGCAGAGCAGTACAGGTACAGAAATCTGAAAGGCTATCTGCTGACGATTGCCATGAATCTGTGCAGGAGATATTTTCACGAGACAGGGCGGACGCGCCTGGTTACGGAAACTGTGGGAAATATCGAGGGGAATGTGGCGGGATCCGGCAGGGCAGCAGCCGGGGATAAACCTGCATTGGAGGGGCCGGAAACGGATACTACCGTACAGGCCATGGAGGCGCTTGAGCAGAGCCGGCTGCTGGCGGAAGCGCTTCTGAAGATTCCGGATATACAGCGTGAGGCAGTCCTTCTGCATCACTTTTATGGCTATAAAAACCGTGAGATTGCCCGCATGACCGGGGCATCCTGTGCAGCGGTAAAGTCCAGGGTTAATCAGGGACTCGGCAAGCTGCAGGAGCTTTTGGCGAAGGAGGATTTTTATGGATAGACGAACGGAATGGGAATCCTGGAGATTTCCGCTGGATGTAAAAAGAAAGAAGGAAAGTCTGGGGAAGATTGGCCAGGCTGTGGAAAAAAAGCAGATCCGCAAGTATCCGTCTCTGGCGGCAAATATCCGAAGCCAGTTTAAGTTTCAGTCGTGGAAGTACTGGGCTTTGCAGGGCGGGATACTTGTGGCAGCCATGGCGCTGGTTCTATATCTCAGCAGAGTAGAAGCAGACGGAGAGGGAGCCATCTCTGTCTGCGCTGTATTTCTGGTGTTTGCCGGCAATATTGGGTTGAGCGGCCTGGGCCGGCTTTTCTCACGGAATATGGCTGAACTGGAACAGACGCTGTATCTGAACCTGAAACAGATGGTATGTATCCAGATGCTGTTTGGCGGGGCCGCAGATCTTCTTGTATTAGGAATGATTGTGGGTATTGCAGGCGGACAAAATGAAGCCGGTGCCGGAGCCTGTCTTTTGTATATGCTGGTTCCTTTTCTGTGGTCAGACTTACTGTATCTGTATATGTTGACCGCATTCCGGAGTATTTGGCCTGGTTTTTGGCAGGTTTCGGCGGGATTGATCGGCGGACTGCTTGCGCTTATCCCGGTGTTCCTGAAAGATGCCTATAAGGCGGTATATTTGCCGGTATGGGGAGTTCTGGCGGCTGCAGGCTGTCTGCTGCTGGCGGCGGAAATTCTCTATATGTTGGAAAAGATAGAAAGAGGGGAAGGATTATGCCTGAATTAATATTAGACAGGGTGACAAAACAGTTTAAAAATAAGATTGCAGTGGATAAAGTATCGCTTCGGTTAAAGTCAGGAGTATACGGATTTCTGGGGGCTAATGGTGCGGGGAAGACCACGCTGCTTCGAATGCTCTGCGGCGTCCTCAGGCCCACTTCGGGTGATATACTATGCAATGGTGTACCGATACGGGTTCTGGACGGCGAGTACCGTTGCATGCTGGGGTACCTGCCCCAGGATTTTGGCTATTATCCGGATTTTACGGCAAAGCGGTATCTGGAATATCTGGCCGCATGCAAAGCGGTTCCAAAAGAGATCGCCGGAGAGAAGGTACAGGAAGTATTGGAACTGGTTGGACTGAAAAAAGAGCAAAAGCAGAAAATCCGAACGTTTTCAGGAGGAATGATCCGAAGGCTGGGGATTGCCCAGGCTCTTTTAAATGAGCCGGAAATTCTGATTTTAGATGAGCCTACATCCGGCCTGGACCCCAAAGAAAGAATCCGGTTCCGCAACATTATCAGCGCGTTGTCCAAAAGCCGGATTGTAGTTCTGTCCACCCATATTGTCTCCGACGTAGAGTTCATAGCGGATGAAATTCTTCTTATGAAGGCAGGATGTATTGTAGAACAGGGATCACCGGGGGCGGTGACGGAGAGCGTGAAAGGCCGGGTATGGGAATATCGGGCGGATGAAGCAGAGGCGCTGCGGATGAATGCGGCGTTTTCGGTCAGCAACCTAAGAAATGAAGGGGACAGGATCTATCTCCGGCTTGTCTCAGAAACTTGTCCCTGCGAGGGAGCAGTGCCGGTACAACCCGGGCTGGAGGATGTGTATATGTATTACTTTGAGGAGGCGTCGGATCATGTGGGAAATCTGGAAAAAAGAGATATATAAAATTGCATCCCGGAAAGTAATCTGGTGCGGTGTGCTTTTACTCCTTGCCTTTGTAACCTTCCGTCTTTACGCTGAACAGAAAGACTATTCTGTAACCATTGACGGACAAAGTTATTATGGAAAAGAGGCCATTGAAAAGGACCGGGAGCTGACAGCAGAGTATGCAGGAATCCTGACACTGGAAAAGGTGCAGGAAATCTATGATAAATACGGATTCTATTATTATGATGATAAAACAGAAAGCAATGCAGGAAACTTCTGCAGCAAATTTGTAACAGAGCAGATGACGAATTATAACCAGACCAGCGGGAATGATCCGTCCCAAATCCAGTTTTACGAGGGCGAAGAGTGGGAACAAAACGCAGAGCCGCTCCTGAAAGAAAATCTTCAGTTTGACTATTTCTATGGCTGGCAGGATTTCCAGGAAATTTACGGTATGATGGGCATCCTGTTATTATATGTAATCCTTATCATCGGGCTTTCTCCAGTATTTGCGGAGGAATATACACTGCGGACTGCGGACATCCTTCTGTCCACACAGCGGGGAAAAAAGAGCTGTATCTGTCTGAAGATTGCAGCAGCGCTTTCCTTTACCGCCATGGTATACCTCATGGTAACGGCATATATCTGGTTCATTTATCTGCTCGTATACGGCACACAGGGTTTGGATGCCTCAGCCGTCCTGGCGGGAGCCAGCTTTTTCGGTTATGGCCCCGGCAGCATCGGGGGATTCCTTCTGTCCATGTCGGCCCTGGGCCTGGCCGGAGGGCTCCTGCTGACCGGATGTGTCCTGGCAGCCTCTTCTCTGTGCAGAAATTCCTTCCTAACCGTAGTCGTTTCACTATCCCTCTATCTGACACCCGTAGTCTGGCTCAAAGTCTTTGCCCCTATGTGGATACTAGGATACAGCCTGACCCGTGCGGTAAACCACTTCATGGCATCTATGCCCTTCTACCTCCCCATGAACTGGAGCTTTGGATTCACCGCCGCCCAGATCCGATGGCATCTGCTAACCGCACTGGCCGTCGCCGTCTCCTGCCTGATCCTGGCCTACCAAAAATACCGAACCTACCAGGGCAGAAAATAACAGAGCCCGCAAATTAGGAAGATACCTTACAACAGTCAATTTTCAATCACACGCTTCCCTCATTTGTGTAAGTGACAACCCCAGATTCCCATTCCAAATCCCCCTCTTTATTTCCAGAGTTTTTTCGTGTACAATAAGACGGTATGGAGGTGAGAAGAGATGGACAGGCACAAGATTTTAATTGTGGAAGATGACACCGACATCAACCGCTTACTGCAGCGGATTCTGGTGCAGGACGGTTATGATACGATCCAGGCATTTTCAGGTACAGAAGCGAAACTGCTGCTTGGACTGGAGACACCTGACTTAATATTGCTCGATCTGATGCTGCCGGGTATGAGCGGAGAGGAGCTTATTACATCCGTAAGAGGGGAGATGAATCTGGACCTGCCAATTCTGGTGCTCTCGGCCCGGGCAGGCCTGGAGACAAAAGTAGAGGCCCTCAAAGGCGGCGCGGACGATTATCTGACCAAGCCTTTCGAACCGGAGGAGGTCCTGGCAAGAGTGTATGCTGCCCTCAGGCGTTATAAGATAGAAGCCGGGAAGACAGAGAAGGATACGGAGGTATACAGGTATAAGAAGCTGAGCCTCCACCCAGACTCCCGTAAAGCGGAGATTGAGGGACAGGAGCTGTCCCTGACTATGCATGAATATGATATTCTGTATCTTCTGATTAAGGACCCCGAAAAAGTGTACTCAAGGGAGAACCTTTATGAGCAGGTATGGAAGGGCGGTTATTACGGGGAGGATAACACGGTAAACGTCCATATCAGTAATCTGCGCAGAAAGATTGCGGCAGCCGATCCGGAGGATGAGTACATTCGGACAGTCTGGGGAATAGGTTTTAAAATGGCATAAACTTTACGATTTCTTTAAACTTTCTTGAGGACTTATTAAAGACCACCGAGCTACAATAACTTACGTCAAGAGGCAATCACATTAAGGAAGGAACAGAGAAGTATGAAAGAGCATGTCATAGAAGCCAGAAGCGTTACAAAAAAATACAAAGATGTTACGGCTCTCAGAGACGTTGATATTACAGTCAAACGCGGAGATATTTATGGCCTGATCGGCGACAACGGGGCGGGCAAGACTACATTTTTAAAACTGCTGACCGGACAGATCTATACATCAGGCGGCGAACTGAAACTATTCGGGGCTTATTCCGAAAAGGAACTGGAACAGAACAGGAAACGTACCGGAGCGATCGTAGAATCGCCGGGATTTTATCCAAAACTTACGGTAGAAAAGAATCTGGAGTATTACCGGATTCAGAAGGGGATACCGGGAAAGAACCAGACTGAGGAAGCCCTGAAGGCAGTGGGGCTCTGGGACAAGAGAAAAAAAAAGTGCGCGGCGTTGTCCATGGGGATGAAACAGAGACTGGGGCTTGCCATCGCACTGCTCGGTGAGCCGGAGTTATTGATCCTGGATGAGCCGATCAACGGACTGGATCCCAGCGGCATCATAGAGATGAGAAACCTTCTGTTAAGGCTGAATCAGGAAAAGAATATTACAATCATCATATCCAGCCATATACTTTCGGAGCTGGAACAAATTGCAACTGTTTACGGCTTTTTAAGCCAGGGCTGGCTGCTTCGTGAACTGACAGCGGAGCAGCTGCACGAACACTGTGCCGGTTATTTGGAGATCAAAGTAAGTGATCCAGAACGCTACGCAGCGCTATTGGAGAAAGAGATGGACGGCGTGCAGTACAAAGTAATGCCGGACTTACAGATACGGATACAGAACCCGCAGCTTCCGGTGGAAGCATACAGCGGTCTGGCATCCGGACATGGGGTCAGTATCATGAGGCTGGAGCAGAAGCAGAAGTCGCTGGAAGAGTATTATATGGAATTAAAGGAGAGGGGGAGACTGTCATGTTAAATTATTTGAAGAGTGAATTTTACAGGATTCTGCATGGAAGAGAGATCTATTCGGCAACGGCCGCGCTGGCCGGCCTGACTGTGCTGATGAATCTGGTTCTCTTTGCCTTTGACAGGCTGACTCCGGATTTTCCATATGCAACGGTGACATTTTCTTTGAACATGATGACGGGCAGTATGCCGATGCTGCTTATGGCCGGCCTGATCATCGTTCTCTTTTTGTTTTCGGACGAATATAAGAATGGTACTCTGAAAAATACAATTTCATACGGTATTTCCCGCAATGCATTTTTTACCGGAAAATGTATTGCATGTGCAGTGGCAGCTTTTTTGAGTATGCTTGTGGTCCTCGCCGTTTATATCGGCAGTGCATATCTGCTTTTGAATGCAGAAGGCAGTATGCCAGTCAGACAGCTGCTGACAGGTACAGCCGTGAATCTGCCGGCTGCATTTGCTTCGGTTATTCTGGCATCGGCTCTATGCTGCCGTTTTAAGAAAGAAACAGCGGTTGTTCTCTGGTGGCTGGGAATCATATGGTGGCTGCCCATGGTCTGTTTTTTTCTGGGCCTGAAGATAGAATCTATTGAAAGAATTTCTGAATGGATGCCCTGGAATTACCTGAAATATGAGGTATCCGTTAATATGTCAGGCTACAGCTGCCTTTGGGATACGCCGGAAGGAGTAGCCAAATGCCTGATAGCAGGCTCCATCGGGATACTGGTATTCTATGTGGCAGGTATCTTGGTCTTTCACAAAAGAGAGATCAATTAGATCTGGGAGGTGCATGTAGAAATGGTATATATGTTATTAGCAGGCGCATGTCTTGCGGCGGTATATTTCTGCATGCGTTTACTGCTTCTGAAACGCGCAGTCCGGCTGGCAGCAGGGGAACTGCGTGAGATTACCGGAGATCTGGAAGAAAACAGGGTGGTAAAGCTGGCAGTGCCCCAGAGGGAACTGGAGGAACTTCTGGAGGAGATTAACCGGAACCTGGCAGAGATCCGGAAAGTAAAAATCCGCTATAGGAATAAGGAACGGGAATTGTTGAATCAAATTGAGAATATCAGCCATGACCTCCGTACGCCGCTTACGGCTATCATCGGGTTTTTGGAGCTGATCGACAGGGACTCTCTGGACGTTGAGGACAGAGAGTCCCTGGATGTGGTTAAGAAGAAAGCCCTGGCGCTGAAAAAGCTGACCGCACAGTTTTATGATCTGTCCAGGCTGGCTGCGGAGGACTACCAGCTGAAATTGAAGAAAACGGATTTAGGCAGGATATTGCGGGAGGCGGTTCTGGATTCCTATCAGGAACTGAAGTTAAGGAATCTGAATGTCAATGTGGACATTCCAGATACTCCGGTTTTTGTAAGGGGGAATGAGGAAGCGCTGGAGCGGATCTTCCAGAATCTGCTGCAAAATGCGGGACGTTACGCTGTAAGCGTCTTTTTCGTAAGTCTGACTATTGAGTCCGGCAACATATTTGTCCGGATGGTAAACGATACGGATATGGCGGATCAACAGGACGCAGATTCTCTGTTTGAAAGATTTTATACAGGGGACAGCGCGAGAAAGCAGGGAAGTACGGGCCTGGGCCTTCCCATAGCAAAGCACCTGGCGGAGGCGATGGGCGGAAGGCTGCATGCCGGCTTGAAAGAAGCAGAAGAAAAAAACTGGCTGTCACTATCCCTGGAAATTCCTGGATTGAAGATATAATACAAGCAAAATTACGGAAAGTATAGTATAACTAACAATAGGATATCCAAAAAAGATCGTGAGGTAGGACATTATGGAAAAGAAAATGCAATGGCGCCATGGGTGCGGAAAGCAGGAAGGAGGGGATGCATGATGCAAAAGATAAATGGAGCCGGACATATAGCAGCGTTATTTACAATTATTGTGTGGGGGACAACGTTTATTTCTACAAAGGTGCTGCTCAGGGATTTTCAGCCTGTAGAAATCCTGGTGATACGGTTTGTAATCGGCTATCTCCTTCTGCTGGCTGCTAAACCGGGCTGGGTGAGGCTGAAAGAAAAGAAACAGGAGTGGCTGTTTGCCGGAGCTGGTTTATGTGGCATCTGCCTGTACTTTCTGATGGAAAATATAGCATTGACTTATACACTTGCATCGAATGTAGGAGTCATCATCTCGGCGGCTCCTTTTTTTACGGCCATTTTGACGCATATTTTTATGAAAGAAGAGGGCAGGCTGCGGCTGTCGTTCTTTTTGGGGTTCGGAGTTGCGATTGGCGGAATCTGTATGATCAGCTTTAGCGGTCAGGATTTTGCGGTGAATCCGACGGGGGATCTGCTGGCCCTGGCGGCCGCCTTTGTGTGGGCCTGCTACTCCGTGCTGACGAAGAAGATCAGCAGCTATGGGTATCCGATGATCCAGACAACCAGGCACATCTTCGGGTATGGGATTCTCTTTATGATCCCGGCCGCTTTTGCGTTTGACTTTCACTTGGGAATCACAAGGTTTCTGGAGCCTGTCAACCTGCTGAATATTCTCTTTTTGGGAGCAGGGGCATCGGCAGTCTGCTTTGTGACATGGAATTTTGCCGTTCAGGTACTGGGAGCTGTGCGGACTAGTGTTTACATCTATGTGGTACCAGTGGTGACGATTGTCACATCTGTGCTGATCCTTCATGAGCAGCTGACCGGGATGGCGGCAGCCGGAGCAGTGCTTACACTTCTGGGACTGATTATTTCGGAAGGGAAAATAGAGCTGAAAGTCTTATTTACCACTAGAAAACAGGATGCTATACTAAAAAGAGAAAAGGAAAATTAGGAACATGAAATTTTATTTGGCGCCTTTGGAAGGGATTACCGGGTATGTATACCGTAATGCCTATCATAAATATTTCGGAGAGATGGATAAGTATTTTATTCCTTTTATCAGCCCCAATCAATTCGGGCATTTAAGTTCAAAAGAGAAGAATGATATCCTTCCGGAACACAATGAGGGAATGGAAGCGGTTCCCCAGATCCTGACGAACTCGGCGGAAGATTTTATCAGAACAGCCGGGAAGCTGAAAAAGTATGGATACAAAGAGGTGAATTTGAACCTGGGGTGCCCTTCGAAGACGGTTGTATCAAAGGGGCGGGGCTCCGGTTTCCTGGCATTTCCGGATAGGCTGGATCGATTTTTAGGGGAGATATTTGCATACACGGATATGGGAATATCGATTAAGACAAGGATTGGTAAGGATAGTTCCTGTGACTTTAAGGAACTTCTGGATATTTATAATCAGTATCCGATAAAGGAACTGATCATCCATCCAAGACTGCAGTCGGATATGTATAAGAACACACCCAACTGGCAGGTTTTTGGGGAGGCACTGGACAGATGTGAGTGTCCTGTGTGTTATAATGGAGATATTTTTACCGTTCAGGACTTCAAGCGGTTTGCAGAAGCATTTCCGGAAGCAGGATGTGTCATGCTGGGACGCGGCATTCTTTCCAATCCTGGGCTGGTCAATTCCATTCGGGGAAGAGGAGCGATGGATAAGGAGACGCTGCGTGCTTTCCATGACCAGATATACCGGGATTATCAGGAGATTCTGTATGGGGAGAAGACAATTTTATTTAAGATGAAAGAACTTTGGTTTTATATGGCCTCTGTATTTACCAATTACGCGAAGTACGCGAAGAAGATTAAAAAATCAGAAAGGCTGGCAGTGTATGAAAGTGCAGTGGCAGCTCTGTTTGATGAGCAGGATATTTTTACAGGATAAGGAGATGCGGATATGGAAAGATATGTCAGACTTGAAGAAATCTCGGACGGAAGGCTTTACGGGCCGAATGATATGGTGCGTGCCGACTGCGGGGGATGCGAGGGATGCCCTGCGTCGTGCTGCCGGGGGATGGGGAATACCATTGTCCTGGATCCGCTGGATGTATTCCGTATGACGACTGCTCTGGGTGCGAAGTTTGAGGAGCTGCTGATAGACAAAATAGAGCTGAATGTGGCAGACGGACTGATTCTGCCGAACTTGAAGATGGATGGGGAGGGAGAAAGCTGTGTTTTTCTGAACAGCCAGGGAAGATGCAGTATCCACGATGCAAGACCAGGGATATGCAGGATTTTTCCTCTGGGAAGATATTATGAAGACAGAGACTTTCGGTATTTTTTGCAGACTCATGAGTGTTTGAAGGAAAACCGTGCAAAAATAAAGGTTGCAACGGTGTACAAAGGGAACATAATAAAAAACTTAATAATGGACTGCCAATCTTACACAAAGTACCGCCCAAACGAGACTACGGGCGGTATTTTTGTATCATGGCGGAGAAAGGAGGAACTTCCCACGGGGGCTTGACTGAAAAGTTGAGCCCCTTTTTTCATGCCAAAAAACAGGAGGTAAATGCTTATGGCAGATGATAAAACCACAAAAACGCCGGAACAGCCGGTAACGGATAGCGGGCCGGGCAAGGAAACGCCTCCCGCTCCCCCAAAAGAGCCGGGGAAGGTTTCTGTTTCCCCGGAGCCGGAAAAAAAGACGGAACCAGAGGTAAAGAACCCACAGGTTTCTGTCTATAACTTCGCTGAAATTATGAAGGAAAAGAAAGTCGAGGAACGGGCGGCAGCTCCCGGCGTGGAAAAGCCTGACCCGGCAAAAGCGGAGAAACCGGAAAAGCAGCCGGAGGCTCCGAAAAAAGCAGAGGAAAAACCCAAAGAGCCGGAACAGCCGAAGCGCCGGGGCCGTCCCCCGAAAGCAGATAAGGACAAGGACGCAGCCCCGAAGTCCAAAGCTCCCGCACAGAAACCGGAAAAGGCGGTCAAAAAGGAACCGGAGAAAAAAACGGCTCCAACGATACAGGCCGCTCCCGCTCCGAAAGGACCCGAAAAGCCAAAGGATGCTCCACGCCGGGGCAAGGAGCAGATCGTCTATATCAAGCTGAACGAACTCCACGCCTTCAAGAACCATCCCTTTGAAGTCCGGGATGATGAAGAAATGCAGGCTATGGTGTCCAGCGTCAAGGACAAGGGCGTGACCCAGCCCGCTATTGTCCGTCCCCGTGAGGATGGCGGCTATGAGATCGTGTCCGGCCACCGCCGCCAGAAAGCCAGCGAGCTTGCCGGGTATGCGGATATGCCCTGTATCGTCCGAAACCTGACGGACGATGAAGCCATCACGCAGATGGTCGAGGACAATCTCAACCAGCGTGAAGAAATCCTCCCCAGTGAGCGGGCCAAAGCCTTGAAAATGCAGCTTGAGGCTATCAAGCACCAGGGCTCCCGCACTTCGGGCCAGATTGACCCGAAGGACGCAGGCAAACGCTCCAACGAGATTGTGGCCGAGCGCAATAAGATGGCGGTCAAGCAGGTGCAGCGGTATATCCGGCTCAATGAACTGGTTCCCGACCTGATGAAGCTGATGGATGAAAAAAAGCTGGGCTTTACTACGGCGGTGGAGCTTTCCTATATCGGCAAGAAGAACCAGAACTATATCGCCGTAGCCATTGACAGCCAGCAGTCCTCTCCTTCGCAGGCGCAGGCAAAGCGTATGCGTGAGCTGGACGAAAAGAAGCTGCTCAACGGGGATGTGATCGACGGCATTATGATGGAGGACAAAAAGGAGGTAGACAAAGTGATTTTGACAGGTGCGGAACTGAGCAAATATTTCGGCAAGGAAACTACGCCGAGGGAAATGAAGGACCAGATCATCAAGTTGCTGGACGACTGGAAGGGACAGCAGAAGGAACACGAAAAGCCGGAGAAGAAAAACGAACAGGAAAAGTAAGCCCAAACTTCGGGTCAGCATGGCCCGAGGATTGCGGGGTTCTGCCCCGCGCCCCGAAGCTCTGGAGATATAAATGATTCCCCGTCGCCAGTTATTCCGTAGCATAGCCGGGAAAATCAGTCAAGGGCAGCGCCGCCGCAGGCGGTGCCGGAGGCACCCTTGACGGATTTCTCCCGGTTATGCTTTTTCCCGGTCAAGCGACGGGGATATAAATTCTCCAGAGCCGTTCCCCTTCCCGGGGGAAGGGGCGGAGGGGTTGGGCGAACTCTTGCTTTTCCCTAAACCTAAACAGAAATGGAGGCTCAACCAATGAAACGACCTTTAGCGTACCTGACCGCCGCATGGAGCGGCGAGCCGGATGTTGATATGGAGCTGGCGGCCCACTACTGCCGTCTTGCTTATGAGGCGGGCTTTTCCCCGATCTGCCCGCTCTTGTATCTGCCGTTGTTTTTGAATGACAGCGTTCCCGAGGAACATAAGGCCGGGATCGATATGCGCCGGGATATGCTGCGGCGCTCCCATACCCTGATCGTCTGCGGTAGCGTTGTGGACGAGGATGTAAAAAACGATATTGCGGTTGCCGGACGGCTGGGCATTGCGGCGACAACGCTGGAAGGGGTGCTTGCCGTGAAGGGACACGGCACCCCGGGCCATGCCGGACATTAAGCTGGGGAGCCTTTTTGACGGGATCGGCGTGTTCCCTCTGGCTGCTTCCCGGTGCGGTATCCGTCCGGTATGGGCCAGCGAGATTGAAAAAGCGCCCATCTCCATAACCAAAAGGCACTTTCCCGATATGGCGCATTTGGGAGATATTACGAAGGTGGACGGCGGGAAAATCCCGCCGGTCCATGTGATAACCTTCGGCTCTCCCTGTCAGAACCTTTCTCTGATCGGCAACCGCTCCGGCCTTGCCGGGGCAAAATCAAGCCTGTTCTATCAGGCGTTTCGTATCATACAGGAAATGAGGGATGCTACTGATAACCTATATCCAGCTATCGCTGTTTGGGAAAACGTCATGGGAGCGTTTTCTACAAATGACCGGATGGACTTTAGAGCCGTCTTATCCGCCTTCTCGGACACCGAAGTTCCAATGCCTCCTCCGGGAAGATGGGGAAACGCCGGAATGGTGCGAGGGGGAACGCCTGATGTGTGCTGGCGGCTCATGGACGCCCAGTATTGGGCAGGCTCCCGAAGGCTGGCACGAAGGCAGCGGATTTTCGTCGTGGCGGATTTTGGAGGCAGACGTGCCGCAGACATACTATTTAAGCCCCGTCCAATGCTCCCACTTCCTCCGCCTTGCGGAGAGGGCGGGCGGGCCGCCGCCGAAGGAGATCGAACAGCTTCTTTTGAAACAGGGCGGCAGATACCAGTCATCCACCCCTTTCAGTGCTTCCGTATGCGGGGAGCGGCAAAAAGGCAGGAAGAAACGGCCTTCCGAAACAGCTTCGGATTACCAACTGACCCTTTTCCCACTCTTTTAGCCAGTGATGTAACGCCCTTTGCCTTCTGGTATGAGGGCGACCCGGAGGGCGGCTGTATCCGTTTTCTGACGGAAACAGAAAGTGAACGGCTGATGGGGCTGCCGGAGGGCTGGACAAAGTACGGGGCGGACGGCATGGAGATCCGGCCTCTGCAACGCTACAAGGCGCTGGGAAATGCGATTGCCCTCCCTTGTGCCGATTACATTATGGCCGGGATCTATGAGGTGCTGGCTGACCGGGCCGGAAAGGAGGAATAAGCCCATGTTTGAAGCCTATATAACCAATACAGCCCTGTACCCCTTAATGGGGATTGAGGTAGGGACAACGGTACATTTCCCCACGACGACACAGGAGTTGCAGGCCGCCCTTGCCAAAATCGGGATAGATGGGAAACGGTACAGCGAAGTGTTCTTTACCAGCTTTGACAGCGATGTGCTGGGGCTCTACGATCATCTCTACGAATGTGAGAACATCGACGAGCTGAACGAGCTGGGCCACGCCCTGCTGGAAGTACGGGATAAGGGCGGACTGGAAACCTTTGAATCCGCTCTTATCTTGGAAAACCACACAAGGAGCGTGAAGGATTTGATAAACCTGACACAGAACCTTGACCTTTACCGCTTTTACCCGGATATTTCTGATGATGAAGGGCTGGGCCGTCTTTACGCCGACGAGCTTGGGACTATCGACATACCGGAGCACATTCAGAACTACTTCGATTATGAGGCATACGGGCGGGATGTGCGTATCAACGAAGGCGGCGTATTCGCTCCCGGTGGGTATGTGTCGGCAGTCCCGGAGGGCTTCAAGGAGTATTACCACGGATCGCAGGACATCCCGCCGGAACACCGGATATTTGCCTATCCCGAAAAGGCCGAGCCTGTCCACTCCATTCTCGCCGCACTCAAACGATTTCAAGAGGCTCCGCCCGCTCCGAAAAAGGACAAGGCGGGGCCTTCCCATGAAGAACGGTAAGACTTCGGGCCAGCATGGCCCGAAGCATGAAGGAGGTGCATACCATCAACTATTACCCTATCAATGAAGGGACCGCCCGCCGGGCAAAAGAAATGAACAGCTTTTCCGACTACAAGGAAGGGAGCGCAACGGCGGAATACCGGGCAATGGTGGACAAGGCCACCGCCATAGCGGAACAGCAGAAATCCCGGGTGGACCCCATGTACCATGAGAAGATCGACCATCTGCTGGACACCTACGCCCGCAAGCTGGCCGAAAACATGAACCAGGGCTTTGCCATTGACGCAAGGGTTCCCTCTGTGATGATCGCCGGACCTGCCAATTTCCCGGTGGGAAAAAAGGAAAAGCAAAACCGGGCCCGGAACAGCAACATGGAAGAATGGCGGTATATTCAAGGGCTGCTGGATAAGATACGCAGTACCGGCATGGGCGGGATCAGCGCCGATGACCCGGCAGCGATCGAAAAGCTCCAGAAGAAGCTGGACGGGCTGGAACGCTCCCAGCTCATTATGAAGGAGGTCAACGCCTATTACCGCAAGCATGGCAAGCTGGACGGCTGTGCGCTGCTGTCGCCGGACCAGATCGAAAAGCTGAAAGCAAGCATAGCGTCAAGCTGGCGAAGCGACCCGAGGCCCTTTGAAAGCTACCAGCTTACCAACAACAATGCGGAGATCCGCCGGGTAAAGGCCCGTATCGAACAGCTTTCCAAACAGGCACAGCGGGAGTTTTCCGGCTGGGAGTTCGACGGGGGCCGTGTGGAGATGAACCGGGAGGACAACCGCTTGCAGGTATTCTTTGATGGAAAGCCTGACGCGGATACCCGGGCCGAGCTGAAAAGCAGCGGCTTTCGCTGGGCTCCCAGCGTAGGCGCATGGCAGAGGCAGCTCACGGACAACGCCATCCGGGCGGCTGACCGACTGGAATGTATCAAGCCGCTGTCCGGCGAAAAGCCCTCCCAGCTTCAAAAGAAGCCCTCTATCTTACAGACCATGCGGGAACAGGGCGAAAAAGTCCAGACGGAGCCGGAAAAGAAAGCTCCGTCCGGCAGGGATGCCGAGCGGTAAACCTCGGGCCACATTGGCCCGAGGTTTTCTGTTCCCCGAGATTGTACGGGGGCCTCCCGGATAGCGGGAACCCCGACGGAAAGGAGGTTTTATGCAGGAAGAAGTAAACCAAAAAACGGTTGCCCTTTCGATCAGGACAACGAAGCTCACGGGAAAAGTGCTGGCTGCCGCTCTTGGGAAGGTAGCGCGGGCGCTGCAAAAGCACCACCGGAAGGCGCTGACCCCGCAGGGACGCCAGAGCGTAAAAAAGCTGATGAACCACTATGGCGGCAAAAGTGCCATGCCCTATGTAGGAGCTCCAAAGGATTTTGACCGGATTGCGAAGGAGTTCCATGTGGACTACGCTTTCCATAAAGTGAGCCCCGGTCATTACCTGCTGTTTTTCAAGGCTAATCAGGCGGACGCTATCACGGCGGCCTTCCAGAAGTACAGCGCAAAGGTGCTGAACAAAGAGCAGGACAAGGCTTCCATCCTCGGCCAGCTTCGGAAATTCACGGAGCAGATCAGGACACAGGCAAAGGAAAAGCAGCGGACCAGAGAGGCGGTGAAGGACGGACGTTGAGTGACAAGATCAGAAAATATGTGCTCCCAAACCTGCCGTACCTCTTTGTGTTCTGGTTCTTCTCCAAAATCGGGACGGCCTACCGGATCGCCCCCGGCACAGACTTCGGGACAAAGCTCATGGGGATGCTCGATACCTTCCCCAAAGCCTTTGAAACCTACTGGCCGGGGCTTGGCGGTATTGACCTGCTGGTGGGCCTTGCCGGTGCGGCTGGGGTGTATCTGCTGATACAGTCAAAGATCAGGCAGGCGAAAAAATTCCGGCGGGATGCAGAGTACGGCACCGCCCGCTTTGGAACAAAGGAGGATATAAAGCCGTTTGTTGACCCTAAATTTCAGAACAATGTCATTCTGACCGGGACGGAGTTCCTGACCATGAACACCCGTCCGAAGATACCCGCCAATGCCCGGAACCTGAACGCCTGTGTCATCGGCTCGTCCGGTTCGGGCAAGACAAGGTTCTGGCTGACCCCGCAGCTCCTTCAAGCCCATTCCTCGTATGTGGTGGTAGACCCGAAGGGCGGCACCCTCGACCAGTGCGGGCGGTTTCTGCAACGGGAGAAATACAGGGTGCGGGTGTTCAACAGTATCGACTTTTCAAAATCCATGCACTACAATCCGCTGGCCTATATTAAGACGGAAAGCGATGTTTTGAAATTTGTTACCGCCCTGATCGCCAACACCAAAGGCGACGGCAAGGAGGGCGACGAGTTCTGGACCAAAGCCGAAACCCTTTTGTACTGCGCCCTTGTGGCTTACATCGTGTTTGAGGGGCCGGAGGAAGAACGCAACATGAATACGCTGGTGGAAATGATAAACAGCATGGAAGTCCGGGAGGATGACGAAACCTTCAAAAACGCGGTGGACTATATGTTTGACGGGCTGGAACGCCGCAGCCCCCAGCACTTCGCCGTGAGGCAGTATAAGAAATACAAGCTCGCCAGCGGAAAAACCGCCAAGAGCATATTGATTTCCTGCGGTGCAAGGCTGGCTCCCTTTGACATTCCACAGCTCCGGGAGATCATGTCCTATGACGAGCTGGAGCTTGATAAGCTGGGGGACGAAAAATCGGCGCTGTTCTTTCTTATCAGCGACACGGACACCACCTACAACTTTTTGGTTGCCCTCGCTTTTTCGCAGATGTTCAACCTTCTGTGTGAACGGGCTGACAACACCTATGGCGGGCGTCTGCCCTACCATGTGCGGGTGCTGTGGGACGAGGCTGCCAACACCGGGCAGGTGCCGGGGCTGGAAAAGATTGTGGCCGTCATTCGCTCCCGGGAGATCAGCCTGACGCTCTTTTATCAGGCTATGAGCCAGTGCAAGGCATTGTACAAAGACCATTCCGAAACCATCATGGGAAACATGGACAGCATCGTGTTCCTCGGAGGCCGGGAGGCTTCCACCCTAAAGGATATTTCGGAAAACTGGCTGGGCAAGGCCACCATCTCCATGCAGACCGAGGGCCGAAGCCGTGGACAGTCTGAAAGTTACAGCCAGAATATGCAGCGGCTTGGCCGGGAGCTGATGACCACCAGCGAGATCACCACCATGCCCGGGGATAAATGTATCTTGCAGCTTAGGGGGCTCCCGCCCTTCCTGTCCCCGAAGTATGACTTGAAAAAGCACCCGAATTACAAGTACACAGCCGAATTTGATAAAAAGAAAAATGCCTTCCGCTTGGAAAGCCTGTTCCGCCACCGGCCATTGAGACTAAAGCCGGAGGACGAATACACGGTGTACGAAGTGGATGGCTCCGACACGGACGAAGAAGCTGACCTGTTGAATTTCGATGATCTGGACAGCGACGAGTTTGTGTAACTTCGGGCCATGATGACCCGAGGCGCCGCCGATGTGGGCGGCTTTTTTTTGTACCCAAAACCATCAAACAAACAAAATGGAGGAACGTATATGGAATTTTTCAATCAGGCAATCGACATTCTTAAAATTCTGGTCATGGCTCTTGGCGCTGGTCTGGCGGTATGGGGCGTCATCAACCTTCTGGAAGGTTACGGGTCGGACAACCCTGCGGCAAATGCTCATGTACGGTAAGGAAGCAAGCAACCGAAAACAAGAGATAGACCGCCAGCACTACACTATTCCGAACCAAAGACCAAAAGATAAGCATTGTGGGAAAATCTAAACTTTTGGATTTTCCTACAATGCCGACTACGGCGGAATCCTTCCCACTCCTTATATCTTTATTTCCGTATACATTGAATTTGTATTTAGTAAATGCTATAATGTCCCTATTCAAATTATAAATGTGTTGAATTAGTTACATGTACATATTTTTTGTGCCGCATAAATACCCTGTTGAGGTTGTCGTTCTTTGTCCAGATGTGGAAACAATAAAAGGAAGGGAACGATACAGGGAGAAAACAGGCTATTCCGGCTTTACGGTTGAAACCTTATACGATACATTTATGCAGACAACACCACGGATCGGCTTTTGGCTGGACAATTCCAACCAAACACCACAGCAGACAGCAGAAACCATTCTGAACGCCAGAAAGTCGGTATGATTGTTACATATAAGGGGAAGAAAAATTTCTTTTAGGTACTTTCTTTCCTAAAACTAATGTGATATAATAGCATCATTCCAAAAAAGGAGTAAAAAATATGCGGCAAGGTATTCTTAAATAAAACTATAATCAAATAGTGGGAACAAAGGATTATGATAGTCCCTTTTGTGGGGGCTTGGTTTTTTGTACCCAATTTAAGAATACTTTTGCCTTATCAATTTTGACATATCCGAAAAACAGCAATCACAAACAGGTGTATGCTGTATATGTGTATGTCCGCAAATTATAATCCCCAGTGGTAAAAGTATTTTACTGCTGGGGATTTTTATGCCCTTTTGGGGCTGTAAAAGGAGGACAATCACATGAAAATAATCAATATTGGAATTCTCGCCCATGTAGACGCAGGAAAAACAACATTGACGGAAAGCCTGCTGTACACCAGTGGAGCGATTGCGGAACAAGGAAACGTGGATAAAGGAACTACAAGAACAGACACTATGATTTTGGAACGGCAGCGCGGAATTACCATTCAGACAGCGGTTACTTCTTTTTGCTGGAATGATTATAAAATCAATATCGTGGACACTCCCGGTCATATGGATTTTTTAACCGAAGCATACCGCTCTTTATCTGTCCTTGACGGAGCTGTTTTAGTCATTTCGGCAAAAGACGGCGTACAGGCACAAACCCGTATATTATTCCATGCGCTTCAGAAAATGGACATTCCGACAATTATCTTTATAAATAAGATAGACCAAAATGGGATCGACCTGCGGCGTGTTTACCAAAGCATTAAAGATAAACTTACCAGTGATATGATTGTCATGCAGGAGGTTTCCCTGTCGCCAAAGATAACCATGACCGATATTTCTGATTTGGACAAATGGGATATGATTATTTCCGGAAGCGATGAACTATTAGAACGATATGTTGCAGAGGATTCTTTGGATATACAGGAATTACAATATGAAAAGTGCAAAAGAACCAGATGCTGCTCTTTGTTTCCTGTTTATCATGGGAGTGCAAAAGACAATTTAGGAACAGAAAAACTGATTGAAGCGATTACAGAAACTTTCATTACAGAAACAGACGATATTCAGTCTGAATTATGTGGATATGTTTTTAAGGTTGAGTATACAGAGCGGAAAAAACGGCTTTCTTATTTACGCCTGTATCATGGGACGCTCCATTTACGGGATACCCTGCTGCTGTCAAAAAAGGAAAAAATAAAGATTACAGAAATGTGTATTCCGTCAAATGGTGAAATCGTCCCGGTTGACCATGCCTGTCCGGGAGAAATTGTTATTTTAGCTGATGATACTTTGAAACTGAACGACATTCTGGGAAATGAAAAACTCCTGCCTCACAAAACACGGATTGATAATCCCATGCCATTACTTCGGACAACGGTAGAGCCGCAAAAGCCGGAGCAAAGGGAAGCCCTGTTAAATGCCCTCACAGAGATTGCTGATACAGACCCTCTTTTGCATTTTGACATTGATACTGTTACACATGAGATTATATTATCTTTTTTGGGAAAAGTACAGTTAGAAGTTATTTGTTCGCTATTAGAAGAAAAATATCATGTGGGCGTGGCTATGAAAGAGCCTTCGGTTATTTATCTGGAAAGACCGCAAAAAAAAGCGAGCTACACGATTCATATTGAAGTGCCGCCGAATCCGTTTTGGGCATCTATTGGTTTGACTGTAACACCGCTTCCTGTTGGAAGCGGAACACAATATAAAAGCGAGGTATCTCTCGGCTATTTAAACCAAAGTTTTCAAAATGCCGTCATGGAGGGTGTGCGTTATGGAATGGAGCAGGGCTTATATGGCTGGGGAGTGACAGACTGCCAAATTTGTTTTGATTATGGAGTTTATTACAGCCCGGTCAGCACCCCCGCTGATTTTCGTTTTCTTGCGCCTGTCGTGTTGGAGCAGGCATTGAAAAAAGCAGGAACACAACTGTTGGAACCATACCTTTCCTTTACCCTTTTTGCACCGCAGGAATATCTTTCACGGGCTTATAATGACGCACCAAAGTATTGCGCAATCATTGAATCAACCAGACTTGAAAAAGATGAAGTTATTTTTAAGGGGGAAATCCCTGCCCGTTGTATTGGTGAATATAGAAATGATTTGAATTTTTATACAAATGGAAGAAGTGTCTGCATTACAGAATTAAAAGGGTATCAGGAAACTTCCGGCGAGCCTGTGTTTCAGCCACGCCGCCCGAACAGCCGTTTAGACAAGATCCGGCATATGTTTCAGAAGATAATGTAACATCTTGCGCAATGCAAACGTTCATTGCTGGCTATTGCGAAATATCATTGATAAAATCAGCATCAGAGAGGAGGAACCATTTTGAACCAGAAACAGACGGATATTACAACAGGAAAGCAAATACGTCATCTGCGAACACAATCGGGAATGACACAGGAAGAACTGGCTGGGAAATTGAATGTTACCCGGCAGGCGCTATCGAATTGGGAGAGAGATGTTAATGAACCCGATTTAAATACGTTGAAAAAAATTTGTTTTCTTTTTGGAGTCCACATGGACGATTTTGCGAAGGAGGTAATAACAAAAATGGAAACATGTGAAAAAAAGAGAAACGACAATTTAATAAGTATGATATGGCAATTGGACTTTTTTATGGTGTCGGGATATTTCTTGGCATTGGTATTTTCTTTGTTGGCGGTTTTATGACAATGTCGGGTGCAGGGTGGGGAGCATCACTATTTGGCGGTGGCTGTTTTTCTCTTGTATTTGGCTTGATATGCCATGCAGTTATTACATTGAGAAGAAATGACAAATGATGACATATCCTGCTTTCTAGTCTTTTCGGTCATATCGCGTAAAAAAGCCGCTGCTTTTGGCTTTCCAATAGCGGCGGCAAAGGGAAATATCCTTTGAATACCTTACAGAAGAAAAGTTTTGCAGCATTATAAAAATAAAAGCCTATACCATTTTGGAAAGAAAAGATACATAATAGTCAAGACGGCAACAATCAGAAGTTATGGAGGGTAACAATGGAATATAGTAAGGAAGATTTAATGGAAGCAAAAAGGCAAATTTTGGGAGTGGGAGAGAACATGGGAACAGAGGAAAGCAAAAAGATCTGGGAGAAAAACGCACAATTTTGGGATGATGCAATGGGTGACGAATCCAATGAATTTCACAGAGAGGTAGTACGTCCCAAAGTAACGGAACTTCTCTCTCCTGATCCTTCGGATTACATTTTGGATATTGCGTGCGGCAATGGAAATTATTCTTCGTATCTTGCACAGAGAGGCGCTTCGGTCGTCGCTTTTGATTACAGCAAAAAAATGATAGAATTGGCTAAAAGACGGCGATCACAATATGCAAAACAAATTGAGTTTTGCGTAGCGGATGCGACCAATAGAGAAAGCTTATTAGGATTAAAAAGAAATCGAGCCTTTACGAAAGCAGTTTCTAATATGGCAATTATGGATATTACGGATATTGAACCGCTTTTTATGGCTGTTTATGAACTATTGGAGGAAAACGGGATTTTTGTCTTTGCAACGCAGCACCCTTGTTTTATCACATTGACTGAAAAATATATGACACCGCACAGTTACTATGATATAGCGATCGAAGGGCAGCCGGAGGAGCAGATTTATTATCATCGTTCCATACAAGATATTTTTAACCTTTGTTTCAGAGCTGGATTTGTCATTGATGGATTTTATGAAGAATGTTTCAAAAACAATAAAGAAATTCCTATGGTAATGATAGTAAGGCTTAAAAAGGTAAAACGTGATAGCTTAAAATAAATTCAAGTTTGCCGGATAAATAGCAAACCCGGCCGAGCCAGTCAACGGTCAAGATGAACGGGCTTCGCCCGCCGTTGACAGCCCCGCCCGGTTTTGCAGTTAGGCAGTCAAGGAGCGACAGCCTAAAGTGCTGCCGCCCCTTACTATCATAAAAAGCAACTACTAACCAGCCACAGCCCTTTTGGGAGGAAAGGGGGATTTTCCATGACCTGTACAGAAGAATATCGGGAACATATCGAGTACACTTTCCATGCCTTTTGCAAAGTCGTTATCCGAAATGCAACGATCAACGCAGCGAGGACACGGAGCAGGAAGCACAAAAGAGAAATATCCCTTGAATACCTCACAGACGAAAAGCACTACCCTTTAGGCACGACAGATGAATATTTCCAAGCCCCGGAGCCGGACGAGGAATACATACTTACCCTTTGCGGCGATACGGTCATTTTCAGCAGCGGTTTACTTGCGGAAGCCCTGTCACGGCTGGACGAACGGGAGCGGGAAATGATTTACCTGTCCTTTTTCAAGCGTATTCCACAGCACGAAATTGGCAGACAGTACGGGCGCAGCCGCAGCACAGCGGGCTACCATATCCGAAAAGCCCTACGGCAGCTCCAAGCGGAAATGGAGGGAATGGCATATGAGAAATAATAGGCTTCTCCCCTATGAAACAATCGTCCAAGCCGCCAGCGGGGAGCCGGAAGCGGTGGGAACTGTATTGCAGTATTACCGCCGCCGCATACAATGTGCCGCCCGTGTGAATGGACGGGTAGACCAAGATACAGAGGACTACATCACCCAGACGCTTCTCACAGCTATTTTCAAGTTCCGCTTTGGGAGATAGCCCTACCGCCTACAACTGAATAACCGCCGCTTCGCCGGCAACCAGAAAGCAGTAAATCTATTCAACAGATTTGCTGCTTTTTTTCGTTCCTGTTTGGCATTTTTGAAAATCCCCAGTATGAAAAAACAAAAGGGAAAATAGCCGCCGCAGTTGGCAAAATCCCTTACTTATCCGTAGAGGGTATCAAAGAAAAAAATACTGCCATTGTCCGCCTATTCCGGCTTGCGTGGTGTTGTAGGGAATAGAGGGGAAATTCTAAAAATCTCCGTCCATTTTGCTTTGCGTGGTGTTGTAGGTAGTGAAAGGAAAATTTTCAAGATAAGCCGGAATAGCGGGTAGCAAAGCCCTTTTGAAACGTTTTGTTAGCGGAAAGGACGGGAGCCGGGGAACGCCGGAGTTTTTCAGAGCAAGATTCTACCGAGGTGCCAAAATTCGCTCTCCGCTTATTTTTGCCCCTGCGGGAATCTTGTTGGGGAGTGCCTTCCCCAAACCCTGCTATGCGCCCTGTCGGGCGAGAAAGGAGGTCACAGACCATGCGAAAGAAATACAATACGCCCCACCGCCGTCATGTGGTAAAGACCCGCATGACCGATGAAGAATACGCCGACTTCACCGGGCGGCTGGCGGCTTATGAAATCAGCCAGTCCGAGTTTATCCGGCAAGCCATACGGAAAGCGACCATACGCCCCATTGTCACCGTTTCCCCGGTCAATGACGGGCTGCTTGCCGCCCTCTCCAAGCTCACGGCAGAGTACGGGAAAATCGGCGGCAACTTAAACCAGATTGCCCGGAGCCTGAACGAATACGGAAGCCCCTACCGGGGGCTGGAAAAGGAAGTGCGGGGAGCCGCCGCCGACCTTGCCGCCTTGAAGTTTGAAGTCTTGCAGAAAGTAGGTGAAGCCGTTGGCGATACTCAAACATATCAGCTCTAAAAATGCCAACTACGGGGACGCTGAAAAATACCTCACATTCGAGCATGACGAGTTTACCATGAAGCCCACCCTTGACGCAGACGGGCGGCTCATACCGAGGGTAGACTACCGCATATCCTCTCTGAATTGTGGCGGGGAGGATTTTGCCGTTGCCTGTATGCGCTCCAATCTCCGCTACGGCAAGAACCAGAAACGGGAGGACGTAAAGAGCCACCACTACATCATCAGCTTTGACCCACGGGACGGCCCGGACAACGGCTTGACCGTTGATCGGGCGCAGGAGCTGGGCGAGAAGTTCTGCGCCGAGCATTTCCCCGGACACCAGGCCCTTGTCTGCACCCACCCGGACGGACACAGCCACACCGAAAATATCCATGTGCATATCGTCATTAACAGTCTGCGGATTGCGGAGGTTCCCATGCTGCCCCACATGGACAGGCCAGCGGACAGGAAAGCAGGCTGCAAGCACCGCTGTACGGACGCAGCTATGAACTATCTGAAAGCCGAAGTCATGGAGATGTGCCACAGCGAGGGGCTTTACCAGATAGACCTTTTGAACGGCAGCAAAGAACGCATTACCGAGCGTGAGTATTGGGCGCAGAAGAAAGGACAGGCTGCCCTTGACAGAGCCAACGCCCCTATTGCTGCGGACGGTATCGCGCCCCGGCAGACCAAGTTTGAAACGGATAAGGCGAAGCTGCGCCGGACTATCCGGGAAGCCCTTGCCGCTGCTTCCGGCTTTGATGAGTTTGCCGCCCTGCTTCTCCGGCATGGTGTGACCGTCAAGGAGAGCCGGGGGCGGCTAAGTTACCTCACGCCGGACAGGACGAAGCCAATTACCGCCCGGAAGCTGGGGGACGATTTTGACCGGGCTGCTGTCCTCTCCGTTTTGGAGCAGAACGCCGCCAGAGCCGCCGAAAAACCCGCAGCCATAGCGGAATACCCCGGCAGTATCAAAGACCGCTTACGGACGAAAAAAGAAGCGAAAAACGCCCCGAACAATGACGCTGTACAGCGCATGGTAGACATAGCCGCCAAGCGAGCCGAGGGGAAAGGACGGGGCTATGAGAAGTGGGCGACCATGCACAACCTCAAACAGATGTCGGCTACCCTCATGCTCTACCAGCAGTATGGCTTTTCTTCCCCGGACGAGCTGGACGCTGCCATTTCCGCAGCCAACACCGCCACGCAGGAGAGCCTTGCCGGACTGAAAGGGCTGGAAGCCGCTATCCGGGAGAAAAAGGAATTGCAGCGCAACCTTTTGGGCTATATCGGCACGAAGCCCGCCCGTGACGGTCTGAAAGCGCAGAAATCGGAGAAAGCCCGGAGAGCCTACCGGGAACAGCACGAAAGCGATTTTATCATAGCGGACACAGCCGCCCGTTATTTCCGGGAGCATGGAATAACCAAGCTGCCAGCCAGCAAAGCCCTGCAAAGGGAGATTGAGCAGCTTACCGTCCAGAAGAACGCCGGATATAACGACTACCGGGAGAAACGCCAGCGGGCGCAGGAGCTTCAGACAGTCAGACGCAATATCGACCAGATTTTAAGGGGCGCACCGAGCCAGCAGAAAAAGCGTGAACAGGAGCGTTAAAGACCGCCCCGAAATGATACCGAAACCCTACAAAAATACAGGTATGATATGAACCCTTACCGCAATACTCCCCGACTTCCAAACGGGGCTTACAGGGCAGAAAAAGCCCGAAAATGATACCGAGAACATACAGAAAATGCCCCCTATCCCGCTACACCGATAGGAACGGCAGAAAGGAGCTTACCATTGCCGAGAATGAGCAAGAAGCGGCGGCTGGAATGGTCTTTCTTCCTCAACCACCGCAACCGTATCACTTACAACGACCTATGCCGGGGCTGCACCCGTGACTGCAAACAGAGCTTCCGGGCGGTTATCATACTATGCCCTCGCTATTATTCCAAACGCTGGAAAAAGGAGGACGCAGCCTATGGCAGATAACCGCAAATATTACTACCTCAAGCTGAAAGAGAGCTATTTTGACGATGATGCAATCGTTCTGCTGGAAAGTATGCAGGACGGCGTTATCTATTCCAACATTCTCTTGAAGCTGTACTTGAAATCGCTGAAAAACGGCGGGAAATTGCAGCTTGACGAGAATATCCCCTACACCGCCCAGATGATTGCGACCATTACCCGCCAGCAGGTAGGTACCGTAGAGAGAGCTTTGAAAATCTTTATGAAGCTGGGGCTTGTGGAGCCTTTGCCAAGCGGCGCACTCTACATGAGCAACATTGAGCTTTTAATCGGCCAGTCCTCTACCGAGGGGGAGCGCAAGCGCAGGGCGCGGCTGGCTTTGCAGGAACAAAAAGCCCTGCCGCAGACAGGGGCGGACAAATGTCCACCATATCGAGCGGACATTTGTCCACCAGAGATAGAGATAGAGAAAGAGATAGATATAGAAATAGAAAAAGAGAGAGAGTTAGAAACGGGACACCCCGCCCCCGCCGCCTATGGCAGATACCACAATGTCATTCTTTCCGATACGGAGCTTGACGGGCTGAAAACAGAGCTTCCCGGCAAGTGGGAGTATTACATTGACCGCCTATCCTGCCATATCGCTTCCAGCGGGAGGAAATACAAGAGCCATGCAGCCACGATTTTCAAGTGGGCGCAGGAGGACGCAGCCAAGAAAGCCCCGAAAAAGGGCATACCCGATTATACCTGTAAGGAGGGCGAGAGCTTATGACGAATGGATTTGATGAAATGATTTTGAATATGACCGACACCACGCCGGAGCCGGAGGACTACACCGGCGAGGACGGGCTTTTATACTGCGGGAAGTGCCACAAGCCCAAAGAGGGCTATTTCCCCAAAGAAACCGCCGCATGGCTGGGGCGTGACCGCCACCCGGCAGAATGTGACTGCCAGCGGGCAGAGCGTGAGGAACGGGAAGCCGCAGAGAAACAGCGCAGTCACCTTGAAACTGTCGAGCGGTTGAAGCGGCGGGGCTTTACAGACCCGGCTATGCAGGGCTGGACGTTTGAGAACGACAACGGCAAGTGCCCGCAAATGGAACACGCCCATTTCTATGTGGAGAACTGGGAAACCATGAAAGAGCGCAACATTGGCTATCTGCTATGGGGCGGCGTTGGCACAGGCAAGAGCTATTTTGCGGGCTGTATCGCAAATGCCCTTATGGAGCGTGAAATCCCCGTGTGCATGACAAACTTTGCATTGATATTGGGTGACCTTGCCGCCAGCTTTGAGGGCAGGAATGAATATATCTCCCGACTTTGCAGCTTCCCGCTGCTTATCCTTGACGATTTTGGAATGGAACGGGGAACGGAATACGGCTTAGAGCAGGTCTACAACGTGATTGACAGCCGTTACCGCAGCGGCAGGCCGCTGATCGTCACGACTAATCTCACGCTGGAGGACTTGCAGCACCCGGAGGACACCGCCCACGCCCGCATTTATGACCGTCTGATTGAAATGTGTTCTCCTGTCCGCTTTACCGGGAGCAACTTCCGAAAAGCCACGGCGCAGGAGAAAATGGGACAACTGAAAAAGCTGATGAACAGAAAGGAGAGCCGCCTATGACCAACACCCCAAAGAATGACCGCAGCACCCGCCGCCCGGATTGCGTGACGGAAATCCGCATAGGTAATTCTGTCCTTGTCGTTTCCGGCTATTTCAAGCAGGACACCACCGCCACCGCCGCCGATAAAATGCTGAAAGTGCTGGAAGCGGAAGCTGCTACACAAAAATCGGCAATTTGACGGGACGTAAAGAAGCAGAAAGGACTGTACAGCCAGCCCCGGCGTGTGGTATGATAGTCATACGGAATAGTGGGGCTGGCTGTCGGAAATGGAGGACACTATGTTAAGACAGACCACCCGAAACCTTATTACCGCCCTTTATCCGAGATTATCCCACGAGGACGAGCTGCAAGGTGAGAGCAATTCTATTTCAAACCAGAAGCGTATTCTTGAAACCTATGCGAAGCAGAACGGCTTTTCCAATCTGCAATGGTACACAGATGACGGTTATTCTGGGGCGAACTTCCAAAGACCCGGTTTTCAAGCCATGCTTGCGGACATTGAAGCCGGAAAAGTCGGCACCGTTATCGTCAAGGATATGTCACGGTTAGGGCGAAACTATCTGCAAGTGGGAATGTATACGGAAATGATTTTCCCACAGAAAGGCGTCCGCTTTATCGCTATCAATGACGGAGTGGACAGCGCACAGGGCGACAATGATTTTGCCCCTCTGCGGAACATTTTTAACGAATGGCTGGTGAGAGATACGAGCAAGAAAATCAAAGCAGTAAAACGGTCTAAGGGTATGAGCGGGAAGCCCGTCACGAGCAAACCCGTATACGGCTACTTTATGGACGAGGACGAAAATTTTATCATTGACGGGGAAGCCGCCCCTGTTGTGCGGCAGATTTACAGCTTGTGCCTTGCCGGGAACGGGCCGACCAAGATAGCCCGTATGCTCACAGAGCAGGAGATCCCCACGCCGGGAACGCTGGAATACCGTCGGACGGGAAGCACCCGCCGCTACCACCCCGGCTATGAGTGCAAGTGGGCGACCAATACCGTGGTACATATCCTTGAAAACAGGGAGTACACGGGCTGTCTGGTAAACTTCAAGACGGAGAAGCCGTCCTACAAGACCAAGCACAGCGTAGAGAACCCCATTGAGAAACAGGCGATTTTCGAGAACCACCATGAGCCTATCATTGACACCCAGATGTGGGAGCGTGTGCAGGAGTTACGCAAGCAGCGCAAACGCCCGAACCGCTATGATGAAGTGGGCTTATTCTCCGGCATACTCTTTTGTGCCGACTGCGGCAGCGTCCTTTACCAGCAGCGTTACCAGAACGCCACCCGCAAGCAGGATTGTTATATCTGCGGGAGCTACAAGAAGCGTACCCGTGACTGTACGGCGCACTTTATCCGCACCGACCTGTTGACCGCCGGAGTGACCGACAATCTGCGGAAAGTCACCAGCTATGCAGCGAAGCACGAAGCCCGGTTTATGAAGCTGCTGATCGAGCAGAACGAGGACGGGGGCAAGCGCAGGAACGCCGCAAGGAAAAAGGAGCTGGAAGCCGCCGAGAAGCGTATCAGCGAGTTATCCGCTATCTTCAAGCGGCTGTATGAGGACAGCGTGACCGGGCGCATTTCAGACGAGCGTTTCACGGAGCTGTCGGCAGACTATGAAGCCGAGCAGAAAGAACTGAAAGAGAGAGCCGCCGCTATCCGGGCAGAGCTTTCCAAAGCGCAGGAAGCCACGGTAAACGCAGAAAAGTTTATGAATGTTGTCCGCAAGTACACCAGCTTTGAAGAACTTACCCCTACCCTTTTGCGTGAGTTTGTGGAGAAAATCGTTGTGCATGAGTGCAGCTATGACGAGAACGGCACACGCAGACAGGACATTGATATTTATTACTCTTTCGTTGGCAAGGTAGACCTGCCCGAATGACCGCCCGACCTATCCGGCGCAATGCGCAAACGCCGGATAGGAACGGCAAAATTTTTTACACTTCTACTACTTCTTTATCACACATCAGCAAAAAGCCAGGGCATTAAGCAGCTCATGGCGGGCGGCGGTGTCGTTCTGATCGGCCTTCAGCTTATCCCTCTGCTGTCCGGCCTGTTCAGCTAAATGTCACCCGTTGTCCCTTTTTCCAGAAAAGGAGCTGATGTATGGACTTTATCATCGACGCAATCGTTGAATGGCTGAAAGGTCTGCTCGTCGATGGTATCATGGGGAATCTGGACGGCCTTTTCGATAACGTCAATCAGAGCGTTGGCGAAATCGCCACACAGGTAGGCACGACCCCGGCGGACTGGAACGCCGGGGTCTTTTCCATGATACGACAGATCTCCGAAACTGCCATTCTGCCAATCGCCGGGGTCATCCTCACTTTTGTTATGACCTATGAACTGATACAGATGCTCATAGAACGCAACAACCTCCATGAAGTTGACACATGGATGTTTTTTAAGTGGGTGTTCAAAACCTTTGTGGCTGTGATGATCCTGACGAATACCTTCAATATCGTGCTGGCGGTCTTTGATGTGAGCCAGCATGTGATCCAGCAGTCAGCGGGCATTATCCAGAACGGGACAGAAATCACGCCGGATGTGCTGGACAGTCTGCGGACAGAGCTTGAGGCGATGGAGTTAGGCCCTCTGTTCGGACTCTGGCTCCAGTCCTTCCTGATTCAGCTTACCATGATTGCCTTAAACATCGTGATTTTCGTCATCGTATATGGCCGTATGATTGAAATTTATTTACTCACAAGTTTAGCACCTATCCCGTTTGCCACAGTCCCCAACAGGGAAACCGGACACGTGGGGCAGAACTATTTCCGCTCCCTCTTTGCGGTGGGCTTTCAAGGTCTGTTGATCTTAGTCTGTGTCGCCATCTATGCGGTGCTGATCCAGAGTATCGCCACCGACGGCGACCCCATCGGGGCGATCTGGGGCTGCGTGGGATATACGGTGCTGCTGTGTTTTACCTTATTCAAAACAGGCAGTCTTGCAAAATCCATCTTCGGCTGCCATTAAGAGACTTCGGGCCATGCTGACCCGAAGCGGAAAGGAGAAATCCATGCAGGAAAAAACTGCGGGCGGGACACCAGCCGCCCCTATGAAACTGGATGTAAGCGTGCGGGTCATCGAACCTGTGAAAAACCTCATGGGCTTTGCCAGCGTGAAATTCAATGACTGCTTTGTAGTGGAAAATCTGAAAATCGTACAGGGCAGCAAGGGCCTCTTTCTTGGGATGCCCAGCCAGCCGGACGGCAAAGGCGGCTATCGGGATATGGCCTACCCTGTCACAAAGGAGTTCCGGGAACAGCTCAATACTGCTGTTCTGCAAGCCTATGAGGCAAAGCTGGAACAGATGGCGGAGCGCGGCTCTGTGGGGCGTGCGTCCATCAGCGACCAGCTCAAAGCCGGAAAAGCGGCTGCCGAACAGGCAAAGGTAGAGCGGCCTCCGAAGGAAAAGCCCAGCCGCAGTGCAGAGCGTTGACCTCGGGCCATGCTGGCACGAAGCAGAAAGGAGGCGGGAACCATGCCACGCAAACGGATGGGCTATGACGCGGCCTGCTATTACGACGGAAGACTGCTGGGCCGCTGTACCAAAGCGGACAGCGACGCCTATACCCTGTTGATGAACGCCTGCGGCGGGGAGGCCGCCCGTGTCCTTCGGGAATATGCCTATTTTTCCCCGGAACTGAAAGCCATCTTGGAAAAGGCAGCGCTCATGCAGGCGGATCGGAGCCGGACGGGCGGAATGTTCCATGCGCCGAAAAGCTCCCCGTGGGGCGAGGTGCAGAGCTGTGAAACCCTCTGTCCGGGGGTGTTTTTGGTATCTACCGCCAGCCACGGCGGAACGATGGTGGCAAACGAGGTAGCCGCCGTTCTCTCCCCGGCGGCCAAAAAATGCGGCTTCAAGGACAAGGGCTATATCTGCTATGAGGAGGACGCACAGGAAAGCGTAGTGCTCCGGGAGCTGCTGGACAAAAAGCTCTGGAAGATCCCCGACCGTATCAAGGACAAAGAGCGGTTTGAAGAAAACCTCAATCAGTCCATCCGGCAATACAATCCCGAATACTGGCGGGCAAGGCAGAGCGGACGGGAGGCCGCCGAAGCCGCCCGCAGCACAGCCCCGGCCAAAGAGGCCGTAAGGTAGCTTCGGGCCATGCTGGCCCGAAGCGGCAAAGGAGGTGTAACGAAATGGCCTATGTGCCAGTACCCAAAGACCTTTCCAAAATCAAGACAAAGCTGGCCTTCAACCTAACGAAGCGCCAGCTTGTTTGTTTTTCCAGCGCGGCGGCGGTGGGCCTCCCGGCTTACCTGTTTTCCCGTGGCAGTATCGGGAACAGTGCCGCCATGTTCCTGATGATCGGCCTCATGCTCCCGTTCTTCTTTCTGGCTATGTATGAACGAGACGGTCTGCCGCTGGAAAAGGTGCTGAAAAACATCATCCGCACCCGGTTCCTCTATCCCCGTGTGCGGCCTTACAAAACCGAAAACTTCTATGCGCTGCTTAGCGCCAGAAAGGAGGCGCAGCCGATTGCGAAACAGCAGAAGGGCCGGAAAGCCCGCAGGCAGAAAGCCTGAAAAGCAGGGCCTTACCGGCCTGTTCACGAAAGGAAAGAACATTCCCACCACCGCCCAGCAGACCCTCCCTTACCGGGAAATGTACCGGGACGGGGTGTGCCGGGTAGCGGACCGCTATTACACCAAAACCATTGAATACGAGGACATCAACTACCAGCTCGCACAGTCCGAAGATCAGGCAGCCATCTTTGACGGGTGGAGCGCCTGCCTCAACTACTTTGACAGCAGCCTTCCGTTCCAGCTTTCCTTCCTCAACCACCGGAGCCGCCCGGGCAGCCGGTACAGCGTGAACATCCCCATGCAGGACGATGATTACAACAGCGTCCGGTGTGAGTATGTGGAAATGCTGGAAAACCAGATCGCCAAAAGCAACAACGGCATTGTCCGCACAAAGCTCCTGACCTTCGGCGTGAATGTGGACGACCTTTCCACCGCCAGGGCAAGGCTGGAACGTGTAGAGGCGGACATTTGCGGGAACTTCAAAAAGCTGGGCGTCAAGTGCCGTTCCCTTTCGGGGCTGGAACGGCTGGAGCTTCTTCACGGGCAACTCCACCCCGGCAGCGGCTCCCCCTTCCGGTTTTCATGGGATATGATCCCCAAAACCGGGCTTTCCACCAAAGACTTTATCGCCCCGGACAGTTTCGATTTTCGTTTCAGCCGTCTGTTCCGGGTGGGGACGACTTGGGGCGCTGCCTCCTACTTGCAGATTTTGGCCTCAGAGCTCTCGGACAAGCTGCTGGCGGAGCTTTTGGAAATGGATGCGGAAATGACCATCACTCTCCATATCCAAACCGTCGATCAGGCCGCCGCCGTAAAATCTATCAAGGCCAAAGTCTCCGACATTGACAAGATGAAGGTGGAGGAACAAAAGAAGGCAGCTCGGTCAGGGTACGACATGGACATACTTCCGCCCGACCTTGTAACGTACAGCAACGACGCAAAGACCCTTCTGGAAGATTTACAGAGCCGGAATGAAAGAATGTTCCTGCTGACCTTCCTTGTGGTAAACATGGCCCCGACCCGCCGGGAGCTGGACAATGACCTGTTCACGGTGTCGGGTATCGTCCAGAAATACAACTGCACCTTGAAGCGGCTGGACTTCCAGCAGGAGGACGGTTTTCTTTCCAGCCTTCCGCTGGGTCATAACGGCATTGAGATCAAGCGCGGCATGACGACCAGCTCCACGGCCATTTTCGTTCCCTTTATGACGCAGGAGCTCCGCATGGATGGCGAAGCCGTCTATTACGGGCTCAACGCACTTTCCCATAACGTCATCATGGCAAACCGGAAAAAGCTCAAAAACCCCAACGGCCTGTTCCTCGGCGTGCCGGGCTCCGGCAAATCCTTTGCCGCAAAGCGGGAGCTTGTGAACGTGTTCCTTGCCACCCGTGACCGGATCATTGTGGTTGACCCGATGGGCGAATATTCGCCCCTTATCAAGCGGCTGGGCGGTCAGGTCATCGAGATCGCCCCGGACAGCCCCCACCACATCAATCCGATGGACATTGATTTGAGCTTCGACGAGGAAAACCCGATGGCGCTGAAAGCCGACTTTATCCTGTCACTGATGGAGCTGATCGTCGGCGGCAAGGACGGCTTGCAGCCGGTGGAGCGTACCGTCATTGACCGCTGTGTGCGCCAGATGTACCGGGAACACTTGCAGGACCCGGAAACAAGCAAAATGCCGACCCTCCAAACCCTGTATGACCTGCTCTGTTCCCAGCCGGAGGGCGAGGCGGTGCGGCTGGCAACGGCCCTTGAAATTTATGTGTCGGGTTCCCTTAACGTGTTCAACCATGAAACCAATGTGGACCTGAACCGCCGTCTGGTATGCCTTGACTTGAAAAAGCTGGGGGCCGGGCTTCGGACGATTGCCATGCTCATTATGCAGGACTTGGTAAACTCGCAGGTGTCTATGAATTTCCTGCGTGGTATCGCTACATGGTGCTACTTCGACGAGTTCCATGTGCTGCTCCGTGACCGGCTGACGGCAAGCTACTGTGTGGCGATCTGGAAAATGCTGCGAAAAAAAGGGTGCGTTCCCAGTGCTTTAACGCAGAACGTAAAGGATTTTCTGGCAAGCCCGGAGATTGAGAACATCTTTGAAAACTCGGACTTCCTTGTGCTGCTCTCGCAGGCACAGGGGGACCGGCAGATTTTAGCCAAACAGCTTGGGATCAGCCCCCACCAGCTTTCCTATGTGACCCATACCAATTCCGGCGAAGGGCTGCTGTTCTTCGGGAACACCACCATCCCGTTTGTTGACCGCTTCCCGCAGAACACAGAGCTGTACGCCATTATGACCACCCGCCCGGAGGACAAAAAACAGGAAATGAACCGGGCATAACACACTTCGGGCCATGATGGCCCGAGGTTTGGAAAGGAGGGATACATCATCGGAAAGAAACCGGACAAACGGAATTTTCAAAGGTCGGGGCCGACGGAGGATACCGGGGGCAATCGCCCCGGACCGGCTGAACGGGAAAGACCTTCCCCCGCACCATCCCGACGTCTGCGGTTTGAGGACGAGGATACCGGGCAGGACAGTCCTTCGGGCCACGATGGCCCGAAGTCCAAAAGCGGCAAGTTTCAAGAGGACAGCCGGAAAGCCCGCCCTTCTGACCGCATGAGGCAGGAGGATGACAAGGGCGGTCCGCAGGATACCGGAAAGGCGCAGGAGCCGGAAGGCCCCGCCGAGAAGGCCGGGAGCAAAAAGGACAAGTACCAGAAGGCGCAGGCCAAAGCGGAGCGCGCCGGGGAAAAGCTGGGAAAGGCCCGGGAGAAGCTGGATAAGGTCGAGGCGAAACGGGCGGCGCAGAAGCCACCGGGGCTTGCAAAGAAAGCTGTCCGGGGAGCCCGCACCGAGGCATGGTTTTATCTCCACAACAAAATCAACGAAGTCGAACATGAAAATGTGGGCGTGGAAGGAGCGCATAAATCCGAGCTGACCGCCGAGGCCGGGACCCGGAAACTGGCCCGGTATGCCAAACGGCGCTGGCAGGAACACCCGGCCCGGAAGGTGGCAAAGTGGGAACGGAAGGACATAAAAGCCCGGGCTAATATGGATTTTCAGAAGATGGCTTCCGATCACCCGGAGCTTGCCAGCAATCCGCTTTCCCGTGTGCAGCAGAAATGGAAACTGAAACGCCGGTATTCCAAAGAAGCAAAGGCGGCTGCAAAACAGGGCGCAAAGGCCGCAAGGAAAACCGCTGCCGCTTCGGGAACTGCGACCCGTCGGGCGGCGCAGTTTGTGACCCGTCATCCAGTGGCGGTGCTGGTCCTGCTCCTGCTGTTGCTGCTCTGTTTTCTTGTGTCGGCGGTAAGTTCCATTTTCCCCACGCTTGGCAGCGGCCTTGCCAATGCGTTATCCGGCACTTCCTACGCCTCGGAGGATACGGACCTGCTGGGCGTGGACGAGGACTACACGGCGCTGGAAAACGAGCTGGCGCAGACGGTAGCGAACATCGAAAGCACCCATCCCGGCTATGACGAGTACCGCTATTCCGTGGACGAGATCGGCCATAACCCCTATGAGCTGGCGTCCTATTTCTCTGCAAAGTACCATGTCTATTTCCGAGAACAAGTGCAGGACGAGCTGCGGGAGATTTTCGAGGCACAGTATGAACTGACCTTGACGGAGGAAGTCGAGATACGCTACCGCACCGAAACCAGCACCGACCCGGAGACCGGGGAAACCACCACCGAGGAAGTTCCCTATGAGTATTACATTCTCAATGTGACCCTCACAAACAAGACGCTGCCTGCCGTGATCCTACCGAGGCTTAACGAACAGCAGCGGGAAATCTACATCGTTATGCAGCAGCTCAAAGGCAACAAACCCTATCTGTGGGAAGGGATTTACAACGGCGGCGAAGATACTGGCCCCAGCTATGAGATACCCGGCGAGGCGCTGGATGACCCGGCTTTTGCGGCGCTCATGGAAGAAGCCACAAAGTACATCGGCTGGCCCTATGTGTGGGGCGGCTCCAGCCCGTCCACCTCCTTTGACTGTTCGGGCTTTGTCTGCTGGGTGTACACGGCCAGCGGCGTCCACAACCTGCCCCGTACCACGGCGCAGGGCATTTACAACCAGTGTGCTATCATTTCCCCCTCCGAGGCAAAGCCCGGCGATATTATCTTTTTCACGGGAACCTATGACAGCCCCGGCCCTGTGTCCCATGTGGGGATTTATGTGGGCGACGGGATGATGCTTCATTGTGGTTCGCCCATCCAATACGCAAACATCAATTCAAGCTACTGGCAGACACATTTCTATGCCTTCGGGCGTTTGTGAGCCAGAGGAAAGGAGTCCTTGCATGAACAAGATCGACAAGCTCGATAAGGAACTGGAAAAAGCCCGGGAGAAGGCTGCCGAGTGGCAGGCCAAAATCCGGGAGCTGGAAAAGCAGAAACAGGAGGAAGAAAACAGCCAGATCGTGCAGGCGGTGCGCTCCCTCAAATTGACGCCCGCCCAGCTTATGGCTTTTCTGAATGACCCCAAAAACAGCCTTACCGCTTCGGGTCATACTGACCCGAAGCCGGAGGCACCCGAAAAGGAGGACACAGCCCATGAAGAAAATTAAATACCGCAGGCTGGCGGCGATGGCTGCCAGCCTTTTGTGTTGCCTGATCTTTACAGTCCCGGCTTATGCACAGAGCAGCGAGCCGCAGCCGGAGACAGCTCCCTCCCCGGCAGAAACCGAAGCAGAGCCGGAAACCCAGAACCCCTTTACCCCGGACGGGACGGGAACCGTGGTGGACAACGCCACCGACGAGGATGGAAAGGAGTTCTACACCATCACCACCGCAGACGAGAGCGTGTTTTATCTGGTGATCGACAAACAGAAAACCAGCGAGAACGTCTATTTCCTCAATACCGTTACCACAGACGACCTTCTGCCTCTTGCCGAACAGGGTAAGGAACCGCCCAAAGAAGTGACCCCGGAGCCAGAGCCAAAGCCCACTGAACCGGTGGAGGAAGTACCGGAACCCGAGCCGGAGAAAAAGGACAGCCCCCTTCTCTCTCTGCTCCTGATTGGTGCGGTGGTGCTGGCCGGCGGTGGGATTGGTTACTATTTCAAGATTTACAAGCCGAAGCATGAGGCCCCGGATTTGGAAGATGATTACTGCGAATATGAGGACGGGGAGCTGGAGGAGATCGCAGAGGAACCCGAGGACGAAGATACCCCGCCGTGGGAGGAAGATACGGAGGAATGAGAATGAATTTTACAAGCAGCCCTTTTGAACGAATGATGAAGGAAGTACCGCACCCCGGCTGGGACAATGACAACCCTTGTAAGGGATGCCGTTACTACAAGGAGTGCAAAGGAAAGAAAAAACAGTGCCGGAAGAAGTTCCGGGCGCTGATCGTGGAGCCCCGCCCTTCGGGCCATCGTGGCCCGAAGTCTTAAATGGACGCCCGGGAGCTGACCCGTGACGAGAAGAAGAAAATCCGTTCTCTGGTCACGGGGATGTGTGCCAACTATGACAGGGAAAGCGGCCTGTGCCTTCCTCTGGACTGTGCCTGTTATATGCTGCACAAGTGCTGGACAGGGGCGTACTGCCGTTACTTCCGTGAGGCTGTCCTGCCCCTTGACCCGGAGCTTCAAGCGGCGCTGACAACGGAAGGCATCTCCCCGGAACTGCGGGCCTGTGCGGTCTGCGGAAAGGCGTTTTTGCCCGAGGGGCGTCAAGCCTACTGCTCCGACGTCTGCAAGGCCGAAGGAAACCGTCGGAAAAGCCGGGAACGCATGAGGAAAATGCGGGAGAAAAGGCCGGGCGGCTGTTACGATTTGCCGCCTCCAAAGGCTTGACATTCCGGGCTTTTTTGAGGGTGTTTCCGGGGTGGGAATATCTTATTACATTCCTCCCCGGTCTGCCCTCTTATTTCGTAACATCCAGCACTTCGGGTCATGTTGACCCGAGGCACAGAAAGGAGGGATCTCTTGGAGGCAGTACAAGGATATGTGATTCTGAAAGCTGCCACCTTTGAAACCGGACACGGCTTTGCACTGGGGCATAATCCGGGAGCGCCGAGCCCCTTTGTGACCTGGCAGTTTACCGAGGGGGAAAACGGCCATCGGGATTACTACTGGGGCCGCTATGGAACCAGTCAGGCGTGGGCGCAGAGGGACTTTGACCGCCGGGTGGACGACTATCAGCAGCTTTACCATGCGGTGGTCAAGCATACTGAGCTGGGACCGGAGGGCGTTTACCGCTATTATTCCACCCAGCGACCCGTGGACATAGGCACCTACCCGAAGCCGCCGGATAACCAGCCTCTTTCCATCGTCAACTACGATGATGACAGGCGGCGTCCTGTGGCAGACGGCAGGCTGATGGCATGGGGCGAACTGACCTACGCAAAGCCGCTGACCGAAAAGCAGATGGAGGATTATGAACTGAAACCAGCACCGGGCAATCCTGACCGGGTGCGCCCATCCATTACCGCCCGGCTCAAAGAAGGAACCAGAGGGCAGGCCCCCCCGAAGGAGCCCGGCCAGAAGCGGAGCCATAAAAACCATGAGGAACGATAAAGGAGGATCGCCATGCACGAAAAAGACAACTATCTGAAAACCGCCGAGCTCTCCACGGAGCAGAACTGCAACATGATCGACGGCGTACCCAACAATACGCCCATCCCACCCACGCCCCCGGAGCTGGACGCAAAGCCGCTGGACAAGGTAAAAGAGCCCAAAGAGCGCCGGAAAGGCCGGGAGCTGGAACGCTGATGGAGAACCGCAAGCGGAATGTCCATCTGCATGTCATGGTAACGCCGGACGAGCTGGCAGCCATCCATGAACGGATGGCTGAGGCGGGCATTTCCAACGCCGGCGCTTATGTACGGAAAATGGCTCTGAATGGGTATATCCTGCACATCGACCTTGCGCCCGTAAAAGAGCTGATCTCTCTGCAACGGCGCTGTTCTAACAATCTCAATCAGGTTGCCATACACGCACATACCTATGGCGTGTACCCGGAGGAAATCGACGGATTGAAGCGGGACTATGAAAAGCTGTGGGGCGAGGTGTCAAAGGTGCTGCGGGAGCTCTCCGAGCTGGTGGCAAAGTAAGACGAGGGCGGCAGGTTTTGCCTGTCGCCCTTCCTTTTTCATTTTGATGATAACTTTTGCCTACTATGACATTGATAACTTTTCTATATAGTCGTATAATTAAATTGATTGTAGATTCTGACAATATTTTTAAAGGGGGTAACTCGATGGCTTCCAGCAGTATTTTTATATATGAATTGCGTTCACCGGCAGAAATCAATGTAGAATCAATATATTCACGCTTGAAAGGTTATCCAGAAGATAAAAATACCTATTTTAATTTGGAAATGATTAGTGCCAATGAACTACTGGGCGAATATGTCATTGTCCAAAATGCTCAAGAATCTTATTATAACCCTGAGCAGAGAGTTTTTGAATATCGTATTGTTCCTAAAGCAAATGTTATTTCTTTCAGCATTACGGATGATTTTTTAGAAATTTGGGGAAACAAAACTTCGGCAAACAAATTAGTATTTGAGCTATCAAATTTGTTAGCACCTATTTCCATTAATAGTGTCGAAGTTACGATTGACACTCTATTAGAAAAATTGAAAGGTTATAAATTAAAAGTCTCTAAAGTCTGCTTTCAAGATTTTCTCTTTACGGAAGATATTGTTGGCAACTTTACTGTGGATCTTTCATCGTATGGAGATGCTTTTTCTATCCTACAGAAATATAATGATAAAATTTCAAGCATGACTATTATTCTTTACTGTGATAATAGTTCAATTAAACTCCGGATTACAGCAAAGGGGCGAGTTACCGTTTATAAGTCTCGTTCTTCGATGGACGATGAAGAAATATTGTTTCTCCATCAAATCTTGCTAAATGGAGGTGAACATTAATGGGCGAACTTAGTCAAAGAATTGGAAAAAAATTAGAGCACTATGGAAATTCTATTTTTGAGCATTTGGAATGGAAGATTTTAGCTCAAGATGTTCAAATTGATTGTATAAGAGCTGCACATAAAAATGCAAAATCTTCTGACAAAAAAACGCATGGTGTAGATATATTAGCAGGATATTATAATCCTTTCACTAAACGCCAAGAGGCTTTTATTATAGAATGCAAACATCGCGAATGGTCTAACTTTATTCCAAGTAATTTGTCATTATGGGTTGAGGAATTGTGTAATACTATTGAGTGTGCTTCAACATCTCCTGCCTTAACTACATATTTAGAAGAATATACTTTAATCGGTGGGATTTTATTATATAATTCGAGTGATAACATATACGAGATGAAACGTGCGTTAAAAAGCATTTCCCAAATTAAGGTTCCAAGACGTCGCCATCCTCTAATGATTTATCTTGCAGATAATAGTAGGCTTGAAAAATGGTGTTCTTTTAATGCTGAAATTGCGAAAATTAAGCAAAACAGTATTGAAAATAGCTTTGGCATTATATATCCATCCATTGGTGGTTCTACCTGGGATCGTTCACCTGTAGTCACGCCAACATATTTATTTTCCGACTACATCTTGGCATCCTATATTAAAAGTGTAACTAACCAAGGCATTACAACAAAGGTTGATATAAAGGCCCTGTTTTGTTTTGAGCATGTTACAGATGATTCTTTAAAGTATTTGCAGGATATGATTAATGAATTACAATTAGAATCGAGAAGTGATCGTTATCAAGAAGTTCATTTCTATTTTTATCCTGAAACAGAAAAAGACATAGATCACATTAAAGAATCTTTTTCAAAAATGTTCGCAGAGAAAGATACTTTTAAATATTATCTGATGGATAATCGTCGTTTATCAAGAATCTATTATGAGTCATAAGGGAGGCGAGAATAATGGCAGTTCAATCCTTTGTTAAGGGGGATGACCTTAAAAAATTAATAGACGATAAACTAATTAACGCTCAAAGTGTCAAATATGTTTTACGGCAAAAAGGTATCCTTCCCGTATGTACTAATTCAGAGGCTCTTTCTGACTTGATACACCATCATTTTTTTGGCTCTGCAACTATGACTCAGATGCAAGAGGTTATGAATTTTGAGCAAAACAACTTGAAGTCTACTGTTGTCATAATCTCTCCTAAAAGCGAACAGTCCAAAGAAGATTTTCTGACGAGTATAGCAGATGAATTTGTCAATAAAGGCCGTAGTTCGAATACTAAGTATACATTAAAAAACATTGCAAGAAATCAAACCAGCGTAACATTGCAGTACATATATAAAAAACCCCAAAGAGGCCGTATTAAAATTGCTGAAACGCGAACAGTGACTTTAGATGTTACCATTTCCCCGTTAGAAGATGATTCGCAGAAGTATAAAGTTAGCATACGGCACGAAGGAATGTCCGAATCAAAACAGTTTGTCACACTTCTGGATGAAATGATTCAAGAAGATAGTGAGCAGGCTGTATTTGGTCTTAAAAGAATAACTTTAGCAAGTCTTTTAAAGGCACACAAGGTAGATTTCTTTGATGATTTTGGCGCGTACACTCACAAAGAATGGAAACTAACAGACATTATTAATGTTACTGTAAACAAAGATGAAAAAAGCATTGATGATGAAAATGACGAGACTACATCAGGCGAAATTGATGCTTCTGAACCCACCGGACGCCTTTCGGGAATTAGTAGTGCGATTTTAAAAGGTGACGGGTTAAGAAATAATGATTTTGTAAAGGAATGTATGTCTCAAGGTTTTATTTTTTCAAGTATGAGTTACAAGTTATCGCACAAGACACTCCCGATAACAATAGTAATCGATGTGAATTTTAAGCAAACCGACTTGAAAATCAATATTGTAAAAACATACCAGCTTGAAGATGACGGTATAGAACGTTTGGCCCCTTTACCTGCAAGTGACCAGAGTTTGTATATCGATTATTTTCAAAATGTTGCTTATGCAGTTTACTCAAATCTCATTGAGAAACAAAAAACTGAACTGGTTAAGCAAACTATCAAACCAGAAAAATAGAATATGTTTAAAAACGGATGGTTTCATTAGACCATCCGTTTTTATTTGAAAATAGATTTAGGACAGGATTCACTAATCTTTCGCAACATTTATGTCCCCGGACAGGCATGGTAAAATGAAGATAGAAAAGATAAAGGAGGTTTTGATGATGAAGATACTGCTGAAAATATTGGTTGCGCCCTTCGCTCTGGCGCTGTCCCTTCTGACGGCTCTGCTGGTATTTCTGCTTGATATTTGCGCCTTCCTGCTGACGATTGCCTCCGTGATCCTGGCAGTGCTCGGTATCGTCCTCTTTTTCACGCCGACCCCCATCGGCGGGATTGTATTTCTGTTCCTCGCCTTCCTGCTTTCGCCGTATGGACTGCAAGCAGTGGCGGGCTCCCTTCTTTGGGCACTGGACGGAGGCAAATCCGCTCTGTACCGGTTTCTGGAAAGTTAAGCAGCCTCGGGCCATACTGGCCCGAAGTCGGGGCGGTCTGAATGGGCCGCCTCTTTCTTATGGAAAGGAGGGATGATTTTTGGCTACTACAACTTTGTTGCAGCGCCATGCGGGCGAAGGCGAAACGATTGCTGAGGCTATCCGGGATTGTCTGGACTATGGCAAGAACCCGGAAAAAACAGAAAGCGGAAAGTACATCTCCGCTTATGAATGTGATCCGGCCACCGTGGCGGACGAGTTCCTTTTGGCAAAGGCCAGCTATGCCGCCATGACGGGGCGGGAACAGAAAAAAGAAAATGATGTGCTGTGCTATCAGATACGGCAATCCTTCTATCCGGGCGAGGTTCCCCCGAAGGAGGCAAACCGTATCGGCTATGAACTGGCTATGCGCTGGACGAAGGGGCGGCACGCTTTTATCGTTACCACGCACACCGATAAGCAGCACATCCATTGTCACATTTATTACAACTCCACCACCCTTGACTGCACCCGGAAATTCCGAAACTTTTGGGGCTCCAGCTTCGCCCTTCGGCGGCTCTCTGACAGGCTGTGCCTTGAAAACGGGCTGTCCATTGTAGAGAACCCGAAGCCCCGGAGCAAGGGCAAGTATCGGAATTATGGAGAATGGCAGAAAGAACGAAAAGGGCCGCTTTCCTATCAGGACAGACTGCGCCTTGCCATTGATACTGCGCTGGCGGAACGCCCCGCTGATCTGGACGAATTTCTCAATCTGATGAAGCGGGCCGGATATGAGGTCAAGAAGGTTCGGGGCGGCGGTATCAGCTTCCGGCTGACCGGGCAGGGACAGGAACGCTTCACCCGTCTGCGCGCCTCCACGCTGGGGGACGGCTACGACTTGCAAGATGTTCTGGCCGCCATTGAGGGCAAAGAAAAACGCCCCGGGCACTTGGAGCGGAAAATCAGTCTGGCGGTGGATATTCAAGCGAAGCTGGCTGCCGGTAAGGGGCCGGGATATGAACGCTGGGCGAAGGTATTTAACATTAAGCAGATGGCTGCTGCCCTTGCCTATATACAGGACAATGGCCTGACCGATTATGAGCAGTTGGCACAGAAAGCCACCGAGGCAGCAGACCGTTTTCATGCCATTTCCGAGCAGATCAAGCAGACGGAACAGGCCATGAAAACCAATGCCGGGCTAAAGGCCGCAACGGTTCAGTATGCCAAAACCCGTCCGGTCTTTGAGCAGTATAAGGCGACGAAGTACAGCCGGAAATTCCTTGCGGAGCATGAGGCCGACCTTGAACTGTACCGGGCTGCACAAGCGGAAATGCGCTCTCTGCTGGGCGGGGCGAAGCTCCCTAAAATGGATGTGCTGAAGGAAGAAGGCCGTAAGCTCACAGCAAAGAAAAAACAGCTCTATGGAGAATATCAAAAGGCACGACGGGATATGCAGGAGATCGTCACAATCAAGGCGAACATTGACACTCTGATGGGCTACACCGATCCGGGAAGAAATCAGGAAAAGGAGCGTTAAGGTTATGAAAATAAGGAGCAAAGCGACGCTGACACTTCGGGCCATGTTGGCCCGAAGATACGGGTTTGGGGCGAGCCCCAACAAGCCGCCTTTGTGCCACTTGTGGCCACAGAGGCATTGCTTGCCACTTAGCGACAACCAATAATTGGGGCTTCTAAGGTATATCTGAAAATCCCCAGCACTGTCTTATTTATATAAAAGCAATACTACTTGAAGGAACATCGTCCGATCTTTGTAGCAGCCTGATTTTGGGCGAAAAGCTGTACCCGCACCTGTTGGAGATTGACCGGGCGGCGCGGGAGCGGATGGATGCCATGCTGCCCCGGATGATGGAGGCGGCGGGCGTCACCGAGGAACTGAAAGCCCGTGACCCCATGCGCTGGGTGGGGCTGATGAACACGCTGAAAGCGCAGGCGGAGGAAATCGTTTTTCAGGAATTGATCTACGGATAAGTATAGTATAAAAGAGGCCGGAATTTGCCGCCACAGGGCGATAAATCCCGGCCTTTATATCATGCTATGTAATTAAAGCTGCCATCCAGCGGATGCGAGTTTGAGGTTTAGGAAATTTCTATAAATTCCCTCTTGTGAAATCAAAGACTGGTGAGTTCCCTGTTGAGCAATTCTACCCTGATCTATTACAATGATTTGATCTGCGTTTTCCACTGTACTCAAACGATGGGCAATCGAAATTAAGGTTTTATTTTTCGTCAGTTCTGAAATCGCAGATAAAAGTGCCTGCTCATTTTCCGGATCAACGCTGGAAGTGGCCTCATCCAAAATAATAATAGGTGCATCTTTAAGAATCGCTCTGGCAATAGAAATTCGTTGCTTCTCTCCGCCGGAAAGTGTAGAGCCTCCCTCGCCGATGATTGTATTGTACCCATCTGGCAACGCTGAAATAAAATCATGGCAGCAAGCACGTTTTGCGGCAGCTTCTACTTCCTCGTGGGTAGCATCAGGCTTTCCAAATTTGATGTTGTTTTCAATAGAATCGTGGAAAAGATATACATTCTGAAAGACCATGCTGATATGCTCCAAAATACTATCCGCAGTATAGTTTTTTACATCCTTTCCGCCAATTCGTACAGCGCCATCCTGCACATCCCAAAACCGGGCAATTAAATTACACAAAGTTGTTTTTCCACTTCCAGATGGGCCAACAATAGCACAGGTAGTATGTTCTGGAATGTTCAGAGAGATGTCATGGATGACCTGCCGCTTGTCATAGCCAAATGATACATGATCCAGTGTTATATCGTAGTGGGAAGTTTCTAATTTGTCTGTGCTGGTGTCCATTTGAGGTATATTGGTGACTTCTTCTAACCGATCCAGTTCTGTATTGATTTTCTTGCTCAAAAAGGCGCTGTTTCCCATTGTTTCTAAGTCAGAGTACACAGTAAATGCGCAAAACAGGAAAGTCAAGCAGTAGGGCAAACTTATTTTTCCAGCCATAAAAAGCAAACCCGCCGCAGCAATCAGTACACAGCTCATGAGCTTATAGACCAGAATATAAAAACGGAGAACCCCGGCCGTAGCCTTTTCCTGCCCATAATCTGCATCCCACTTTTTTTGAAATGCGCTGCGTACTTCTCGTTGTCCTTCCTCACCTTTGGAGAAAGACCGTAGAACAGAAATCCCTCGGATATATTCCATTGTTTTGCTCACCAGGTTTTCCTGTGCTTCTTGATAAATAGGAGCATATTGCGCGGCTCTACTGCGGACCCAACGAAGAACAAGTAAACCTAATAATAGTCCAATCAAACTTAAAATGGCAATGATAGGGTTGAAAAAGAACATCATAATTGACATGAGAGCTGCCATAGCAACACCGCTTGTCATCTGCTCGATTGCAAGCATGGAGTAACCCTCTAAATCAGCAATCGTCGTAGTAAGTATTGTCTGAATAGTTCCTAAATTTTGCTCTGAAAAGTAGCCCATAGGAGCCTGTTTCAATTTTTCTCCTATTTCCAGACGATAATCACGGAAAATATCATATCCCGTTCCACTCATGGTACGGTCATACATCCATTGGAAGAAAAAGCGTCCGATAACACTTCCTAATACAACACCAAAGGCTTGTAGAATAATAGTAGGTGTAAGATTTTCTAAATGTAATAAAATCCAAAAAACACCGAACATCATAAAACCATTGAAAAAGGATTTGAGAATATTAAATGTGATGCCAACGATGATTTTCTGTCGGCTTCTACCCGCAATCTTAAAAATCCGGCGTATCATTTCAAGCATGGTTTTCCACTCCTCCTTTCAAGTCTGCTTCTTCTATGGTTCCGGCATAATCTTGCCACATCTTTTGATAGATGGGGCATTCCCGGAGAAGTTCTTCTTGTGTCCCACGGCCTGCAATATTTCCGTTTGCCACAACCAGAATTTGATCGGCATTGCGAATCGTATTCAAACGGTGCGCTACAACAATCAATGTCTTTCCGGCCACTAATTTGCTGATTGCCTGTTGAATTAGCGCCTCATTTTCTGGATCAGCATAGGCAGTGGCCTCGTCTAAAATGACTACGGATGACGGTTTTAGCATGGCCCTCGCAATCGTAATACGTTGGCGCTCCCCGCCAGAAAGTCGGTCTCCGGCATCACCGGCCAGTGTGTCATATCCCTGCTCTAACTGCATAATAAAGTCATGACAGTTAGCAGCTTTTGCGGCATCTTCTACTTCTTCATCTGTTGCTGCCGGATTACCCATGCGGATATTTTCCCGAATGGATTTGTCGAATAGGAAATTGTCTTGTGCCACATAACTGATTTCACCCATCAACTGCTCAAAAGGGATTTGACGAATATCCTGGCCGCCGAAACGCACAGAGCCAGAAGTCACATCCCAAAAACCAGCCATCAGTTTTGCAATCGTGGATTTACCAGAACCGGAAGGCCCAACAATAGCCGTCATAGTGCCGGGTCTGGTTTGAAAAGAAATACCGTGGAGAACTTCGGTTTCTTTATAGCCGAAATGTACGTCCTCAAATTGGTAAGTACGTTCTCCCAAAGATACAGGTTCAGAGGGTCGGACAAGTTCCGGGGTTTTTAGGAAAGCGGTTACTTGCTCCAAATTACCTTTTATCATGCTGACTTGCTCCATCGCCTCGGACACTTTCATCAATGGAGCAACGAACCCCAGCGGAACTACTAAAGATATTAAAAATACGGGAAGTGAAAGCGTTCCTTCCATGTAAAGCCATGCGCCTACTGGCAATGTACCCAAAAGAGTAGAAGGCAGGACAGCTCGTGCCGCTGCATTCCAAAACCAGCATTGACTCCACCACTCCATTGTAGAATCGTGAAAATAGTTGACAGACTTTGAGTATTTTCCATAAGAGGATGCAGAACGGTTAAACGCTTTAATGACTTGAATGCCGCTGACATATTCTACTAAGGAGCTGTTCATATCATTGGCAGAGCGCATATAGTTTTCCATTCGAGGGCCATAACCGCGCATCATAGCAGCGAAAAAGAGAATACCCAGTGGAATTGTGATTAGGGATGCAAGCCCCATGCGCCAGTCCAGAATGAAAATCAGGAGAATACTGCACAACGGCGCTGCAATATTCGATGGCAGCTCTGGCATAAAATGAGCCATAGAATCCTCTAACTTTGCAACATTATCTACAATTAGGTTTTTGAAAGTTCCCGTAGGCGTTTCCAGCATAACGCCCATTGGGACTTTTGCCATCCGATCTGTAATTGCTTCACGGATATTTTTCAAAATTGTGAAGGAAATTTTGTGGGACATAAGAGAAGATCGCCATGTGAGAAGCATTTTTATAAGCTGACATATGGCGGCTATTCCACTAAAGAACAAAACACGCTGTATGGTGGCTGTACCGCGGTAGAGTTCATCCGCCAACAGCGCCACCATTAGGAATGGTACGATACCAAACATTTCCCCTAACACAGCAAGAAGAATGGAAATACGCATTTTGCTGTTTCTCTCGCCCACAAAAGCAAAGAGTTGGCGGATTGCACCCGGTTCTTTATTTGGCATAAGAAAGCCTCCTTTCGAGCAACTGAAAATACAAGGAGGGTATTGCATTTTCGATGGCATCGTGATATAATCTGAATTACGGTGTAATATTACAGTGTAATTCAAGTATAGGATGGAGGGATGGAAATGTCAAGGGATTTTCAGCAGACCCATGAAAATCTTTTGGCCTGTGCAAAAAAGCATTTTCTGGAAAATGGTTTTGAACGTGCCAGTATTCGTGAAATCTGTAAGGCCGCCCATGTGACAAACGGGGCATTTTACAATCATTTCGAGGACAAAGAGGCTTTGTTCGGCGCACTTGTCGAACCAGTGGTTCAGGCGGTATCTGAGATGTATTCCGATTCTGTCATCAAGCATTTTGAATTAGCTCGGACGGATGAATTAAAGCAACTCTGGAAACTGTCGGAGGACACGATTCGCCAGATTATCGAATACATTTATGAACATTTTGATGTATTCAAACTGCTGCTGATGCAGTCTGCGGGGACAAAATATGCTTCTTTTCTGGATGATGTGGTGCGTTCCGATGTTCGGGAGACACAAAAGCTAATTGCGGAACTGAAGGAACGCGGAGTTCCCGTACATGATTTGGAGGATGACGAGTGGCATATGCTTGTTCATTCTTACTATTCATCTATCGCAGAAATTGTCTTGCACAATTATCCGAAAGATGCCGCGATAAAATATGCTCATACATTGGCCGCTTTTTTCAGTTCCGGGTGGCAAACTGTTTTGGGGATTTGATCCCCAAAATTTTTGATTGGCAGTTAGCGTAATCTAACTAACTGTGATAAAGGAAGGTGGTTTAATCTCTCATATTTAAAATGATTCTTGCTTCTTAATGTATCAATCGAAATTATATTGAAAGGACTTTTTGAAAATGGAAAACACAAATAAACTTACAGGCAAAGATCTTATCAATGTTGGTATTTATTCTGCAATGACTCTCGTCATTTTCTTTGTCGTTGGACTATTAACTGCGTTACCAGTAGTATATCCATTCCTTTTTGTGATTTGGCCGATTGTATGCGGTATCCCTATGATGCTGTATTACACAAAAATCAAGAAATTTGGAATGCTTACCATTACCGGCATCATTGGCGGTATCTTCTTCTATTTAATCGGCTATGGCTGGATCGGCCTGCTCGGCTGGGTGCTCGGCGGCATTCTAAGCGATGTTGTGCTCAAAATCGGCGGCTATCAGAAATTCAAAGTCACTGTTCTGAGCTATGCCTGCTTTTGCCTCGGTATCATGGGTTGCCCCGCCAATCTCTGGTTTGCCGGTGAAGCGTATTGGGAAAACATCCACACCTCCATGGGTGATCAGTACGCAAACACCTTGCAATCCCTGATGCCCTCCTGGATGATGTATGTGGGCTTTGCGCTGCTGTTTGTGGGCGGTATTCTGGGCGCGCTTCTGGGCCATAAAATGCTGAAAAAACACTTTGAGAGAGCGGGCATTGTGTAATGGAGCAGCTTCAAGCGGTTGTTGAAAACAGAACAGGCTTTTGCTTGGACCCACGAACCAAGCTGTTGCTGATGGCCGTTGTCGCTACCGCAGAATTTCTATATAGCCACACCGCGTTTATGATTGCGGTAGCCTTAATCCCATTTGTGTTGCTTTTAACGAACAGGCAATATAAAACGGCCATTGTCTTTTTCTGCTTATTTACAGCAGGACTGTTTGTGCAAGCAGTTCAAAACTCCATTCAATTTCCTATGGTTATCAACATGCTGGTGGTTCTGCTGGTGGGTTTAGTGCTGCGATTATTTCCTGCCTTTGTTATGGGCGCATATATCATCAAGTCTACTACGGCCAGCGAGTGCATTACTGCGCTGGGCCGAATGCACATTGGACGGCAGATCACAATACCGCTCTCTGTCCTGTTCCGTTTCATTCCCACTATGCAGGAAGAATCCGCCGCTATAAAGGATGCCATGCGGATGCGTGAGGTGCAATTTGGAACGAAAAAGTTTTGGCAGAATCCAGCCGCTCTCATTGAATACCGTTTTATCCCTTTGATGATTTCGGTAGTCAAGATTGGGGACGACCTCTCTGCGGCTGCCCTGACACGCGGATTGGATAATCCTGTCCGCCGAACCAACATTACCAAAGTCGGTTTTACCGGCTGGGACTTGATAACGGTGCTGATTGCCGGAACCGCGCTGATAATTACATACTTTTTTAGTCCGTGGTAAGGGGGTGCAAGAATGATAGAGTTAAAGGATGTTTCTTTCACTTATGAGAGTGGAGAAACGGAGAATAGCCTAAAACACATTGATCTCACAATCCATGACGGAGAAACAATTTTATTTTGTGGGGAATCGGGATGCGGCAAAACAACCTTGACCCGCTTGATTAACGGTCTGATTCCGCATTATTACACGGGCAAATTGGATGGGAAAGTGTTGCTGGACGGTAAGGAATTAAAAGACTACCCTCTGTACCAAATCGGACAGAGGGTGGGTTCGGTGTTTCAGAATCCGCGAACACAGTTTTACAACGTAGATACAACCAGCGAGATTGTGTTCGGGTGCGAGAATATGGGATTGCCGGTTCCTGAAATGACAAGGCGCCTTGAAGATACTACAAAGAGTTTGAAACTGGAAAAGCTGTTAAACCGAAGCCTGTTTGCATTGTCAGGTGGCGAAAAACAAAAAATTGCCTGTGCCTCGGCGGATGCGATCCATCCAGATATTTTCGTGTTGGATGAACCTTCCTCAAATTTGGACATTGCAACGATTGAAGATTTAATTCAAGTCATTCGCCATTGGCAATCCGAGCAAAAAACTATTTTGGTAGCGGAACATCGGCTTTATTATCTTGTTCCTTTAGCTGATCGCATTATCTACATGAAGCATGGAGAGATCAGCAAGGAATTTACAAGGCAGCAATTTCAATCATTGTCCCCCGAAACTTTACAGGGAATGGGGCTACGTGCCCTTGATCCATTCAACCTTCCACCGGAGGCCAAACCAAAAGCGAAACCGCCGACTTTACATATCAAGGAATTTCGGTTTTCTTATGATAAACACGGCCCTCTTATTGTGGACATTCCTGATTTGACGCTACCACAAGGAGAAATCATTGGAATTATTGGGAATAACGGCGCGGGAAAATCCACATTTGCTCGTTGCCTGTGTGGATTGGACAAACGGGCTTTGGGTGAGTTAGAACTTAATGGACATTCTTATCGTGCAAAGCAGCGGTGCCACATATCTTACATGGTTATGCAAGATGTAAACCACCAACTGTTTACCGAGGATGTGTTGGATGAATTGCTTCTTAGTATGGACGGTGAGGACGAAAAAGAAAATACAGAATGGGCAAACCAGATTTTATCCAGCCTTGATTTAGCAGCCAAAATCAAACTGCATCCCATGTCTTTATCTGGCGGGGAAAAGCAACGGGTAGCGATTGGAAGTGCTATCGCCTCAAACAAGGAAATCCTTGTTTTTGACGAACCGACCAGTGGCTTAGACTATTTCCATATGGTAGAGGTGTCTGATAATTTGAACCGCTTAAAAGACATGGGAAAAAGCCTATTCCTGATTACCCATGATCCTGAATTGATTTATAAGTGTTGTACTTATCTTCTGTTTATTCAAGAGAATAAGGTGCTATGGCATCGGCCAATGGATGATGAAGCAATCAAACTCTTACGGGCATTTTTCTCACATGAAAAAGGAGCAAATATAATCAATGCGTCTTAGCAAAACGCTTCATGCGTCCGGGGAGGACTACATGGAAACCATCCTTGTTCTCCAAAAGAAACTCGGTATGGTGCGCTCCGTAGATGTGGCCCGGCACATGGAGGTGTCAAAGCCCAGCGTGTGCCATGCAGTGTCTACCTTGCGGGACGGCGGTTTTCTCACGATGGACGAGGATCACTTTCTCCAACTGACCGATGTGGGCCGCGAGGTGGCTGAAAAAATCTATGAACGCCACTGCTTCTTTACCGAGCAGCTTATCGCCGCAGGCGTTGACCCCAAGACTGTGGAGGCCGACGCCTGCCGGCTTGAACACATCATCAGCGATGAGAGCTTTTCGCGGCTGAAAGAGGCAGCCGCACAAGAGCAAGAATAAACCGAATAAGCCAAGCGATCCTGCCCCGCCAGACGGGGAAAGAAAAAAACCGTTGCAGGGCAGGTAGCTTCGTGCGCCCAAAATGGATTTTCCGGGTACTGCGGCGGTTTTGAGTAACATCAAGGCCGCCGTTCCTTATGCCCTCGACAAAGGAGTGACGACTACACGCTGACACGGCGGCTTTAGGAGGGAACCGCCATGAAGCACATTGACCGCCGACAAATTCAGACGATATTTCACTACCGTCAAAAAAAGCCCAGTCAACGAACAGGCTCCGTCTGGTAGCCGGTGCGAAAATTGTCATTCTGTAAGTGAATATTGGAGTTTTTGCGCTCGAATAGCTTTCTGCTGTCCGGGCGCTTTTTTATATTTCCGAGTTTACTTCGGGTCGTGTTGGCCCGAGTTCATACCCCGGTGTCGCTCACCACCGCCTCCGTTTCGGCTACCCGTCAACCCGAACACCCGAAACGGAGGTATTTATGAAAGTTATCAATCTGCGGGATATTTACCCTCATTATACACAGGATTGTTTTGTTGAAGTAACTGACGAAGTGGCCGATCTGTTTTCCGAGTTCGACCACAAAGAAGCGGCTTACCGTCTGCGTACATACCGGCACAAGGCATACTACTCCCTTGACCGGAACGACGGTATTGAGCATGAGGCTCTTTTCGTTGCACTTTCTCCGCATGAGCTGTATGAGCGCAAAGTGACTATGCAGGAACTTCATGCCGCCATTTCCCGGTTGCCGAACAAACAGGCGAAACGTATTTACGCCCATTTCATTCTCGGCATGACCAAAAAAGATATTGCCCGGGCAGAAGGTGTCCATGAGAAAGTCGTGCGGGTCGCCATTGAGCGCGGTCTGCGGAGCCTGGAAAAAATTTTGAAAAAAGTTCTGTAAGGCGTACCGATTTAGACCAAAAAATGAAATGGTATATGAGAGGCAGTCAAAGCCTCGGGCCACATTGGCCCGAAGTTCGGACAAGCCTTACGCAGCTTGAAAACTGAATAAAAAGATACCCGGATACGAAGGGTGCTTGTGTCCAGTGACAGGCCCGCCATGATCTCTATTGTCAGAGGATAGAGGGAGCGATAAGGCCCATGCCGCAGGCGGGCCTTGGCAGGTCAGCCGGATAAAACACAAAATCCCGGATACTTGCGATTAGTCACAATCCGAGCGTGCAGCGGTGTTGCGAACCGTGAGCCGTCGCAGGTAATGAGATCGCCTTGCCATCAGAATGGGGAGAGCTGAAATGCTATGGGGAGGAACGCCAGCCGCCCGTCCGGTCTATCTGAAAAGCACTTTTGACCCGTGGGGACCCCGCCGCTATTCTGTCTAATGATAGAGCGACCTTTCCGGCGGGGCCCCATAATTTTATGAACAGGAGAACCTTATGAAGAAAACTTATCCGTCCATTCCGGGATTGGAACCGGACGCGTGGAGCAATGACGCCTGCCGTGGTTATGTGATTATGGCAATGCATGACTGTGGCTTCTCCCATGAGGATATTCGCCGTGTGGTACGGCAGCTTCACGAAGCCTTTGACTTCCATACCATCAACGAGGCCGAGCAAAAATATTATCATGGGGACTATTGACCTCGGGCCATGTTGGCCCGAAGCTGGGGAAAGCTCAAAGAGCGGCACCTTCCGGGGTGCCGTTTTTTGATGTTTCCCCATTCGGACAAGAGGGAGACTGGTCGGCATTAACCTATACTGGAAAAGGGAGGTTTTCAATGGTTCAAGCTGTTACATACCAAAGCGATAAGCAATCTGTTTATTTTCAAGGCAAACTCATTGTGCTGGAAAACCTGACGCCGATACTCTCCCCGGAGGAAAAGAAGAAGCGAAAAAGAGAAATCGAAAATAACCTGTACGATATATTCAGCAAGTACGGGGACAGGTTTCGCTAATCAATCGCAACATTGTCGTCCGGGGCTGCTAATGGTATAATATAGTTGTAAGGTTGGTAGCTCCATTCCATACGGAAAGGAGCCCAATATGGACATTATCAGAGAAGATTGTATTTACGCAAGGCAGTCAGTAGACCGAAAGGACAGTATCAGCATTGAAAGCCAGATTGACTTTTGCAAGTACGAACTGAAAGGCGGGAGCTGTAAGGTATTCAAGGATAAAGGCTATTCCGGGAAAAACACGGACAGGCCGGAATTTCAAAAACTGCTGGGAGAAATCCGAAAAGGCAGGGTACGGCGGGTAATCGTCTATAAGCTGGACCGGATCAGCCGCTCCATTCTGGATTTTGCGAACATGATGGAGCTGTTTCAAGAGTACGATGTGGAGTTTGTTTCCTCCACTGAGAAATTCGACACCTCGACCCCGATGGGACGGGCCATGCTGAATATATGTATCGTATTCGCACAGCTTGAACGTGAGACAATCCAGAAGCGCGTGACGGACGCCTACTATTCCCGGTGCCTGAAAGGCTTTCACATGAGCGGGCAGGCTCCATATGGTTATCAGTTGGAGCCGACAGTGGTTGAAGGTATCCGCACAAAAAAGATGGTTGCCGACCCCGTAGCCGCCGACCATGTACGACTGATGTTTGAGATGTACGCCGAGCCGGAAACCTCTTTCGGAGACATTACCCGCTACTTTGAGGAACAGGGTATCAAGATTTACGAAAAGTCAATGGTTCGGAGTTTCCTTTCCCAGCTTTTACGGAACCCTGTTTACGCACAGGCCGACTTGGAACTATATGAGTTTTTCAAGAGCCAGGGCGCGGCGATTGTCAATGACGCTTCCGATTTTGCCGGAACCAACGGCTGTTATCTCTATCAGGGCCGTGATGTAAAGGAGGATAAGGACAGGTGCCTGAAGGACCAGATACTTGTGATTGCCCCACACGAAGCACTCATACCGTCTGATGTTTGGCTGAAATGCCGGAAGAAGCTAATGATGAATAAGACCTTTCAGCAAGGCCGCAAACCCAAAAATACATGGCTTGCCGGAAAAGTCAAATGCGGGCGTTGCGGATATGCTTTGAAAGCAACCCATGTTCCGAACAGTCCGGGATATTTCCGCTGTACAAAACGGGCAGAAAATAAGGGCTGTCCGGGATGTGGGAAAATCCGAAAGACTGAATTTGAAGAATTTATCTTCAATGCCATGCGGAAAAGATTTAAGAATTTTCAAGTCCGGCATGACAGGGAAGAAAAAGTAAATCCGAAACTGACCGCCCATCAGATCGAGCTTGCACAGGTCGAGGCTGAAATTGAAAAACTGCTTGATACACTGACCGGAGCCAATGCGACACTGCTTGCCTACGCCAACAAAAAAATTGAAGAACTGGACACTCGCCGCCAGACTATTTCAAAGGCGATTGCAGAATTGTCCGTTGAAACAATGTCGCCCCAAAAGGAACAGGAGCTTTCTTATTTCCTTGACCACTGGGACAGCATTGACTTTGAGGACAAGAGAAAATCCGCTGACGGCCTGATTATTTCAATCAGCGCAACCAGCGACCACGTTCAAGTAGAGTGGAAAATCTGAACACTCTTGATTTTGCCACTCTACTTACTTTCAAATCTAACATTTCTTTTTAATCTTGTTTGTACCCCTTGTACACCGATGCTTAAAAAATGGATTGATACTCCGGAACTGGAGAAAAACCAGAAATTCATTGCGGATTGGCACTATTTTCTGAAGGATACGCAGTATATGCTTCAGAAGCCGGAGAATGAGGCGAGGAGAAAAGAAATCAGTATGTATATATTGACGAGCTTCTATATGATAGAGTATCGGGAAAATGAAGACTTCTATGCACAGGTGGAGAGAAGAATGAAACAGGGGAGGGAGAGTGTTGGTACGGGGGCGTTTTAGAAAGGGCCTCTGGCAGAATGCGGGATTCTGCGTGAGCCGGGGACTGAGGTAATTAAGGATAGAGTGTAAAAGGAAACCCAAAGCAAGTAAGATTTTGGTGCTGTGGGCTTCCTTTTCTCTATTACTTCCGGCTTTTGGCATGTAAAAGCGATTCAGGCAAGGAGTTCATATATTCCCAGGGCGGCCAGAATCAGGCCGGAGATGAAGTCGGCGGACTGGTCGGATATGTGTGGGACTTTTGTTTTACCAATCAGGTTGCCTGCATATAGGAAGATGACGGACACGACCAGGGACATGACAGCGGTAGGGAGTAATTTCAGTCCCGTTATGCTGGCTCCGATGCCCATGCCGAAGTTATTGATGGATAAGGCAAGGCCAAGGAAAAGCCCCTCCTTCATGGTAAGCAGGGAGGCTTTCGCAGGTACATTGTTTTGGGTTCCGGAACCGCATTCGTTCGACTTTACTTCAGCCTTTTTGATTTTTTCCCGGATATAGCTGAAAAAAGATTTTATGATATAGTAAAGGCCGAGTCCGATCAGAAGAGCACATCCTATGGCCTGTGTGGAAGAGGCCGGCAGAAACTGTGAGATTTGTGTGCCCATCAGTATGGCAATCACGGTGCCTGTCAGTGTCACGAGGCTGATGACAGTGCTCTTTAAAAGGTCGATATTGGATTTTTTGATTCCATAGGACATACCGACAATGAAGCTGTCTATATTTGCAGAAATTGCGAATAGAAGTGATGAGATTAGATGCATAATCTGCTCCTGACATCATAATTGTTGTTTGTATTCAGTATATTCAGAAGTATTTGTTGCGTTCATGGCGCATAAACTATTAAGAGTTTATCCTGGAAGGCGTCCAAATTTATGCGTAAACGATTGATTTCCCCGTTTGGGATTACTGTTGAAATTCTGCTGCTGTTTCTGGTTCTTTCTATCTGGCAGGCCGGGGATGCAGACGGAGAGAACGGGTGGAAGATAAGCAGAGGAGGTATTTCAGACAGCATTTCTGTCAATGCACAAAGCGGAACAGGAACCGGCTATTGGGAGAATGAAGTACAGAGAGAGGAGACGGAGCAAGGGGAGACACAGGAAGAAGATACACAGGCAGATGATTCACAGGGAAAGAACGGACAGGATCGAAATACGAAGGAAGAGGAGAAAAAAGACTTTATTAAATGGGTGGAATTTAATGTAACTTACGAAGCATTGAACAGGGCCTATACATATGATGTGGAAACCTATGAGGAGGACGTCCATCTGAGCTGGGTGGAGCTTCTGGCCTACCTGGGCGCGAAATACGGTGGGGATTTTACACGTTATTCGGAGCGTGATATGACAGAAGCTGCCGAAAAACTGTTGTCGGGCGATGTGACCATGGAAGAACTGACTGCAGGCATGCAGTATTACGGGTATTACCGGGAAGCGTACGGAGCTGTCCTGGATGGAATGGTAGGCGAATATGAGATTGAACGGCCGGCTGGGGAAGGGGCAGATAAAAAGGTCTGGAAAAAGTATTACGGACTGAAAGCTTACTGTCCAATTGCGAAGACATTTCCCTATTCGGATTACGACGACTTCGGGGTGTCCAGAAGCTATGGTTATCGGAGAAACCATCTGGGGCACGATATGATGGGGCAGGTGGGTACACCCGTGATTGCCGTGGAGTCGGGCTATATCACTGTCATGGGCTGGAATCAGTATGGCGGATGGCGGATCGGTATCAACAGCTTTGACGGTAAAAGATATTATTATTACGCACATCTCCGTCAGAATATCCCATTCGCGGAAAATCTGAAGGAGGGCGATGTTGTCCAGGCAGGTGATGTGATCGGTTACATGGGAAGAACCGGGTATAGCACGACGGAGAATGTAAATAATATTGATACTTATCATCTGCATTTTGGTCTTCAACTAATCTTTGATGAATCTCAGCGGGAGGGGAATAATGAGATATGGGTCGATGTCTATCCCCTGGTTAGATTTCTTTCTCAGAACCGTTCAGATGTACTGAGAAATGATGCCAATAAAGAGTGGTACCGACAATATAAGATGAAGGATCCGGCAGCAGATGCTTACATAAAGAGCAAAGAAGAATAGCAGCTAAACCACAGTACAACATAGTTTGGCTGTAAAAAACGAGATCATAGACGGATAAATCATGCGGGAAAACATTAAAAGACAGAAAAGATAACAAATAACTATAAAAATATTGACTAATTAAAGGATAAGGGATAATATAAAGATAACAGAAAAGGCAGAAGGGAGTGGAAGCTATGTTAGAAAAATTTATGATCTTATTCATCTCCGCAGCAGCGTTGGTGATCGTCTGCTGGATACTTGCAGAATACTGGCTCCGCTCTGTCAGGAAGCTTTCAGTAGAGAAAATTTCCAATCTGAGCATCTGGAACAGAATGGTATACGCTTTCGAAGATTTCTGCGGAGGAGTAAACCATAAAAAAGACTTCCGCAGGATGCGGATCGGAGAAGAACTAGGGAGCGTACACAGAGACGAAGAAATCAGTCATTACAGACAGGCGGAGACATGCAGGAAAGAAGACTGCAGAGAGAAAGACATCTTCAAAAAAGAGAGAAAATACAAAATGAAGGCAAATATGTAGTGCGGCTAAAATCGACCCCCTCATAAAGAGGAGGCTGTTACAGAAACCTGTTTTCCGTAACAGCCTCCTCTTATTAGTTTATGGCAATCATTTCCAGCAAGTTTTTAATACTATAATTGTATCATCTATGAATTGCTTATTTATAAAATACCGGTCTATGATTTATAATTGATCATTTTTAAATAATAATTTTATATAAATATTGACAAAAAGAGTACGACTGCATATTATAAATAGAAACTCTTTGCACTGCATATTATAACTACAGTACAAACTGAGCAGGTTATGTAACACATGACCGGGCCGCCAGACAGCGGCAGCAGATAAAAGACATCTGCGGAACAGTTTTCGTTTTTTGTTCCGCAGGTGTCTTTTTTGTGAATATTCTGAAAATGGAACGCAAAGGGGTCAGACCCCTTGGGAGGCTAAGTATGAATGAACCAAATAAGATCGCTATGCGCGTCTCAATTGTAAGCATTGTGGTAAATGTCATTTTGTCTGTTTTTAAGCTGCTGGCTGGCCTGCTGGCTGGCTCGGGTGCTATGGTGTCCGATGCGATTCATTCGGCATCGGATGTCTTCAGCACGGTGATTGTTATAATTGGGGTGACTATATCCGGCAAAAAGTCCGATAAGGAGCATCCCTACGGGCATGACAGGATGGAATGCGTGGCTTCGATTCTCCTGGCTGTGGTTCTGTTTGCGACAGGGCTTGGAATCGGAGTAAATGGGATAGAAAAGATTGCGGGGGGCGGGATGGAATCGGCAGCAGCCCCTGGCAGACTGGCGCTTGCAGCAGCTGTCATATCAATCGTTGTGAAGGAATGGATGTACTGGTATACAAGGGCTGCGGCAAAGAAAATTAATTCCGGTGCGCTGATGGCGGACGCGTGGCACCATCGTTCGGATTCCCTCTCCTCGATCGGAGCTTTTGCGGGGATACTGGGTGCCCGCCTGGGATTTCCGGTTCTGGATCCGCTGGCAAGTATTATTATCTGTATATTTATTGGGAAAGCTTCCTGGGATATCTTCCATGATGCTATGAACAAGATGGTGGATAAATCCTGTGATGACAGGACAATTCAGGATATGAGACAGTCAGTCTTGGAAAACCCTGGGGTAGCAAAGATTGATGAAATGAGAACCAGAATGTTTGGCGCAAAGGCCTATGTGGATATAGAAATTGCTGCGGATGGGAATCTGACATTAAATGAAGCGCATAAAATAGCCGAAAGCGTTCATTCGAGGATTGAAATGGAGTTCCCGGAAGTCAAGCACTGTATGGTCCATGTTAATCCTCTGAATGAAAGGGCGATGAAAGAACTGCCATAGACAGCCTTTCCTGCGTATGTTATACTTTTAAATTATTATGATACATAAAATCAACTCGAAGGGAGCATTTATGGATTTTCTTTTACAGCTAGACGGAAATATCTTACTCGCGATCCAGGAATATATCCGGCATGACTGGATGGATTCCTTCTGGAAGTTTATCACGTCACTCGGAGATTCAGGCTGGTTCTGGCTTACGGTCTCCCTCCTGCTGCTGATCCCCCGGAAGACGAGAAAAGCAGGGATTACCGCTATAGCGGCCATAGCAATCGGAGCGCTTATTACAAACGTAACACTTAAAAACCTGGTAGCCAGGACCCGCCCATACGAAGTCGTGGAGGGACTGACTCTCTTAATAGGGAAGCAGCATGATTATTCATTCCCATCCGGCCACACATGTGCATCCTTCGCCGCGGCGCTTGTCTATTACCGTATGCTTCCCAGATTCTGGGGCACAGCCTCCGTAATACTGGCGGCCCTGATCGCCTTTTCACGTCTCTACGTAGGAGTACATTACCCCAGCGACGTAATAGCCGGGCTGTTTATAGGAGCATTCGCGGCATGGGCAGCCGCCAGGATAATTGCGGATGTCGAGAAGAAGGGTGCGGAGCGCCGTAAAGAAGGTGAGCCCGGCTCCCACTGAAGGGTACAGCATATTAAAACCCTTGTAAGGAACTAATCAGGGATGTGAAAAAAACAATCAGTCAACAGCAAAAAACATCTTCATCCAACAATATCCGCATTAGCCAATCCAATCCGCTTCTCCCGCTGAATCTCCCCGAGGAGTGGATCACTAAGCCAGGATGAACCTAGCCTGCACGTGCAGAGACCTCCTTGGCCCCGTACGTGCAGGCGTACACTTTACTCCCCCCGCATCCCACTCCTCAAATGAGCCGCCTCCACAAACCCCTTGAAGAGAGGATGCGGCCTATTCGGCCTTGATTTTAGTTCTGGATGCGCCTGTGTCGCAATGAACCAGGGATGATCCGGAATCTCGAGCATTTCTACAATCCTGCCGTCCGGTGAAAGCCCGGAGAGTATCATGCCGTGCTCTTCCAGCGCCTCTCGGTAGTCGTTGTTTACTTCATAGCGGTGGCGGTGGCGCTCTTGGATTTCTTCTTTCCCATATAAACGGTATGCCAGTGAATCCTTTTTGAGAACGCAGGGGTATGAGCCAAGGCGCAGAGTCCCGCCTATATCTTCGATGCCGATCTGATCCGGCATGATATGGATGACGGGGTGGGTAGTGTCAGGCTGCAGTTCCATACTGTGCGCATCGTTGTAACCGAGAACATCTCTTGCAAATTCCACGATGGAAAGCTGCATCCCCAGGCAGAGGCCCAGGAAGGGGATGCGGTTGGTCCGGGCATACCGGATTGCCTCAATCATTCCTTCTATGCCTCTGTCGCCAAAACCGCCGGGAACAATGATTCCGCTGACATCGCTGAACACCTCTGCGGCATTATCCGCAGTGACTGTCTCGGAGTCCACCCATTTGATATTAACGGTCGTATGGCTGTAGATTCCGCCGTGCTTCAGCGCCTCAACAACGCTGATGTAGGCGTCATGGAGCTGGATATATTTTCCTACAAGGGCAATGTGAACCTCCTGGGTTGGATTGCGGAGGTTGTCCACCATCTCGGTCCAATCTTTCAGATCTGGTTCCGGACAGTCGAGATGCAGGCATTCACATGCAACCTGGGCCAGATTTTCCCGTTCCATGGCGAGGGGAGCTTCGTATAAATATTCAACATCGAGGTTCTGGAGTACATGATTTGCAGGAATATTGCAGAATAAAGAGATCTTATCCTTCATGCCGGCGTCCAGAGGATACTCGGAGCGGCAGACAATGATATCCGGCTGTATGCCCATTCCCTGGAGCTCTTTCACACTCGCCTGGGTCGGCTTTGTTTTCATCTCCTGTGAGGCTTTTAGGTAGGGAATCAGGGTTACATGGATCAGAATAACGTTATCACGGCCTTTTTCGTGCTGGAACTGCCGTATGGATTCCAGAAAAGGCTGGCTTTCGATATCGCCGACGGTTCCGCCGACTTCTATAATGGCGATCTCAGTGTCTTTGGCAGCAGGATTGCGGTAAAATCTGCTTTTGATCTCGTTGGTGATGTGAGGAATAACCTGTACCGTTCCACCGCCAAAATCACCACGGCGTTCTTTCTGTAAGACAGACCAATAAATCTTTCCTGTTGTTACATTGGAATTTTTCGTCAGGCTTTCGTCAATAAAGCGTTCATAATGTCCCAAATCCAGGTCCGTCTCAGCGCCGTCATCCGTTACGAATACTTCACCGTGTTGTACCGGGTTCATTGTTCCAGGGTCAATATTGATATAAGGGTCAAACTTCTGCATTGTCACAGTATATCCACGTGCCTTCAACAGGCGGCCAAGTGACGCAGCGGTAATTCCTTTTCCGAGTCCAGAAACAACTCCACCGGTAACAAATACATATTTTACTGCCATATAATCCTCCTTGTATGAAATCTGTGCCTAAAAAAATACTTAAAGAGTATACACCAATTTCTACAAAAAATACAGTTTTTTTTCAAGTACATGGAAAAACACTTGGAGAAAGGAAGCAGCCGTTCAGATTTGTCTGAACGGCCGTTTGATTAGTGGTAAATATGGTCTGTCTCGTAAACAGCCTGGCAGGTGAGCTGTACGCCCAGCTTTTTGAAGGTTTTGATATCCACATCCGAAAGCATGACCGAGGTGTGTGCCTGACAGCCTTCCAGTTTCGGCAGCTGTTCCAGCGCTTTTCGGGCCATATTACTGTTGGCGGCGCTGGCGGAAAGGGCGATCAGAACCTCATCCGTATGCAGGCGAGGATTCTTGCTTTTCAAATAATCGACCTTGAGTTTCTGGATCGGCTCAATGGATTCAGGAGAAATAACATGCAGTTCGTGGTCAATTCCCGCGAGTTCCTTTAACACATTTAAAAGGAGAGCCGCAGAGGCGCCCAGCAGATTGGTTGTCTTGCCGGTGATCATGCGCCCGTCATCCAGTTCCATAGCCGCCGCAGGCCCGTTCGTCTCCCTGGAGCGTTCCAGAGCCTTTGCAACCACTTGGCGGTCCTGGACGGAGACATTCGCCTGGTTCATGAGGAGTTCGATTTTCTGAGCCTCCTCCTCGGAAGTTGTCCCCATCAATAAAGAATTCAGTGATGCAAAATATCTCCGGACAATCTCCTGCCGGGATGCCTCACGACAGATTTCATCGTCGCAGATACATTTGCCGGCCATGTTTACACCCATGTCGGTTGGGGATTTATAGGGGCTTTTTCCGTAAATTTTTTCAAAAATTGTGTTTAAAACAGGGTAAATTTCCACATCCCGGTTATAATTCACGGTAGTTACGCCATAAGCTTCCAAATGGAAGGGATCAATCATATTGATATCATTCAGATCCGCGGTGGCGGCCTCATATGCAAGATTAACCGGATGCTTCAGAGGCAGGTTCCAAATGGGAAATGTTTCAAATTTGGCATAGCCTGCATGAATTCCACGTTTATGCTCATGATATAATTGTGACAGGCAGGTCGCCATTTTCCCGCTTCCAGGGCCGGGAGCGGTGACAATCACGAGGGGACGGGACGTTACAATATAATCGTTTTTGCCGTATCCGTCATCGCTGATAATCAGAGGGATATTAGAAGGATAACCGTTGATGCAGTAATGCATGTATACAGGGATATCCAAATTCTCAAGGCGGTTTTTGAAGAGGACGGCGCTTTCTTGTCCGGAATATTGTGTGATGACAACGCTTCCTACATAAAGACCGTTTTCACGGAAAGAATCCATCAGCCGGAGAACGTCGGAATCGTAGGTAATGCCCAGATCTCCGCGAACCTTATTTTTCTCAATATCACGTGCGCTGATCACGATGACAATCTCAGCCTGGTCGCTGAGCTGCTTCAGAAGGCGCAGTTTACTATCCGGAGCAAAGCCAGGCAGCACTCTGGCAGCATGGTAATCATCAAATAATTTTCCCCCAAATTCAAGGTAGAGCTTGTTGTCGAACTGGTTAATCCTCTCGCGGATATGTTCTGACTGCATAGATAAGTACTTTTCATTATCGAATCCTATTTTCATTTTCACATTCCTTTTCATGACATATTTCGTTCTCAGTATACTATAAAATGCCCTGTGTTTACAATATTTTCATAATCTTTTTATTGATTTATATGGAACCTGTACTTATAATGGGGATAGTGGATTTTAGGAGGCATAGAATGGACAATCAGAATAACAAGAATAATAATAATCCTAAGAACAATAAGCAGGGGTGGGGAGTGATTCTCGTAACCACGCTGCTGACTGTTTTTATTGTAATGGGATTGTATTCAATGATGCAGGACAAGAATCCTGCGGAGTTGAGTTACGATGAGTTCCTTACAAAGGTAGATGACGGAGAAATTGAGAAAGTAACGATTGATTCATCAAAGTTATATGTTACTTTAACAGATGAGGCAAGAAAAAATGAGAAATCGGATAAAAAGACTGCGGGCGGTGATACGCCGAAGGACGCGTCGGATCTGATCAATCAGCTTGAACAAAAAAGCGGAGAAGAGGAGCGGGCACCGGACTATTATGTTGTCCGTACAGCTGATGAAAAACTGGTGGAACGGCTTCATAAAGCGGGGGTTCATTTTGAGCAGCAGATGCCCGACACAGCCTCTTCTATGATATTTGAGATATTTATCACCGTTGTGCTGCCGATCATTATGATCGTAATCCTGTTCAATTTCCTGATGAAACGAATGTCAAAGGGCGGCGGAATGATGGGAATCGGCAAGAGCAACGCCAAGGTTTATGTGGAGAAGGAGACTGGCGTCACTTTTCAGGATGTTGCAGGTCAGGATGAAGCGAAGGAATCTCTGCAGGAGGTGGTAGACTTTCTGCACAATCCGGGCAAATACACGGGAATCGGTGCGAAGCTGCCAAAGGGAGCTCTGCTCGTCGGCCCTCCCGGTACGGGGAAAACGCTGCTTGCGAAGGCGGTGGCAGGTGAGGCAAAGGTACCGTTTTTCTCACTGTCGGGTTCTGCATTTGTAGAGATGTACGTTGGTGTCGGTGCATCCAGAGTGAGGGATTTGTTTAAGCAGGCACAGCAGATGGCGCCGTGTATCGTATTTATCGATGAGATCGATGCAATTGGTAAGACACGTGATACGGCCATGGGCGGTAATGATGAGCGTGAGCAGACACTGAACCAGCTTCTGGCGGAGATGGATGGGTTTGATACCAACAAGGGCCTTCTGCTTCTGGCGGCAACGAACCGACCGGAGGTACTGGATCCGGCGCTGTTGCGTCCGGGCCGTTTTGACCGCCGCATCATTGTTGATAAGCCTGACTTGAAGGGGCGTGTGGATGTCCTGAAAGTACATTCCAAGGATGTTAAGATGGATGAGACTGTGGATCTGGAGGCGATTGCTCTGGCAACCTCAGGTGCGGTCGGTTCCGATCTGGCCAATATGATTAATGAAGCTGCAATTAATGCCGTTAAGAATGGACGACATGTGGTCAGCCAGAAGGATTTGTTCGAGGCTGTAGAAGTGGTGCTGGTTGGTAAAGAGAAAAAAGACCGCATTATGAGTGAAGAGGAGAGAAAGATCGTATCCTACCACGAAGTAGGCCACGCGCTGGTGAGCGCCCTGCAGAAAGATGCGGAGCCGGTGCAGAAGATTACGATTGTGCCCAGAACGATGGGCGCTCTGGGATATGTGATGCAGACCCCGGAGGAGGAAAAGTTCCTTAATACCAAAAAAGAGCTGGAGGCCATGCTGGTTGGTGCACTGGCAGGGCGTGCGGCAGAAGAGCTTGTGTTTGATACGGTAACAACAGGGGCTTCCAACGATATTGAACAGGCGACGAAGATTGCCAGGGCAATGATCACACAGTATGGTATGTCCGACAAGTTCGGGCTGATCGGGCTGGAATCAATTCAGAACCGCTATCTGGACGGACGTCCGGTTATGAACTGCGGGGAAGCCACGGCTGCTGAGATAGACGGCGAAGTCATGAGCATGCTGAAAAATGCTTACGATGAAGCAAAACGTCTGCTGGGTGAGAACAGAGAAGCACTGGACCGCATTTCTGCATTCCTGATCGAAAAAGAAACAATTACGGGAAAAGAGTTCATGAGAATATTCCGTGAAGTTAAGGGAATTGAGGAGCCGGAACAGGGTGAGGAAATAAAAAAAGAAGTGCGTATCGCTATGAAGCCAGTTGAGGGAGAGGCGGACGCGCAGTAACCGTTTAGGCCTGCCTGAACGGTACCACAAGGAATCCGGAGGATAAGGAAAGTTAGAATGGATACTTGAAAAAAGTTTTGCCGGCATGTATAATTTATCTAGTACATTAAAAAATAAGTTAATTATTATTCAGTGTACTAGGCTTAATCAGTGGATTGCCGTTCAGTGATTGCCGATAACTGTTCTTTACAGTTATATAAGCTATCCTCTCTGCCAAGAGGATAGCTTTTTGTATAATAGGAAAGTGCTCGGCACTTTTCAATTATATAAAACCCTCCGGGGGGGGGATGCACATGCCGCATTAAACTAAATAGCCGCAAAGCGGCATCGCGGCGGTACTAAAGTGTGCAGGCTCACTTTGATTTTGATTCTGGAATTCTATTTTCACTTCCTATATTTTCCCTTCACAAATCCCTCGTTAGGCCTTATAATAAATGGCATGGATAATTATAATTTTGACATACAGGAAGAACTGAAAAAGCTCCCGGCGAGCCCGGGAGTTTATATTATGCATGATGAAAAAGACAATATCATATATGTGGGAAAGGCAATCAGCCTGAAGAACAGGGTGCGCCAGTATTTTCAGAGCAGCAGGAATAAGGGGGTTAAGATTGAACAGATGGTCACTCATATCCGTCGGTTTGAGTATATCGTAACGGATTCTGAGTTAGAAGCGCTTGTTCTGGAATGCAACCTGATTAAAGAGCACCGGCCCAAGTATAATACGATGTTGATGGATGACAAGACCTATCCTTTTATCAAGGTGACGACCAACGAGCCGTTTCCCAGGGTGATGCTTGCGAGAAAGATGCTGAAGGATAAGGCAAAGTATTTTGGGCCTTATACCAGTGGTCTGGCGGTCCGGGACACCATAGACCTGATTCATAAGCTTTATCATGTGAGGAGCTGCAATAGAAATCTGCCCAAGGATATTGGAAAAGAGCGGCCCTGTTTGAACTATCATATTAAGCAGTGCGATGCGCCGTGTCAGGGATATATTTCCCGGGAGGAATACGGGAAATCCATCCAGGAGATCATACGGTTTTTGAACGGGAATTTCGACAGTATACTGAATGACCTGGAAGAGAAGATGAATGCGGCCTCGGAGGCTCTGGAATTCGAGAAGGCGATTGAGTACAGGGAGCTGCTGAACAGTGTGAAAAAGGTATCCCAGAAACAGAAAATCACGGACAGCAGCGGAGAAGACCGTGATATTCTTGCGGTGGCATCCGAGGAGGAGGACGCTGTTGTACAGGTGTTCTTTATCCGGGGCGGAAGGCTGATCGGGCGGGATCATTTTTATCTCCGTATTTCAAAAGACGAACAGGAAAGTGAGATTCTAGACAGTTTTATCAAGCAATATTATGCAGGCACTCCATTTATCCCAGGAGAACTGATGCTTCCTGCCGAGCTGGAGGATGTGCACCTGCTGGAGGAATGGCTGAGTGCGAAGCGCGGAGGAAAAGTGACCATCCGGGTGCCCAAAAAGGGGACGAAGGAAAAACTGGTAGAACTGGCGGCAAACAATGCCAGTCTGGTTCTGAGTAAAGACAAAGAACGGCTGAAGCGCGAGGAGGGCAGGACAATCGGTGCGGTCAAAGAGATTGCCCGCCTTTTAGATCTTGAAGACATCAGCCGTATGGAGGCATTTGATATCTCTAACACAAATGGATTTGAGTCAGTCGGCTCCATGGTGGTATATGAGCGTGGAAAACCCAAACGAAATGATTACCGGAAGTTTAAGATAAAGGGGATCCAGGGGGCCGATGACTATGGCAGTATGAGAGAGGTACTGACAAGAAGATTTAGGCATGGACTAAAGGAGCGGGAAGAGAGCCGGGAATTGGGCGGTTTTACTGCATTTCCGGACCTGATCCTTATGGACGGAGGTAAGGGACAGGTAAATGTAGCCCTGCAGGTACTCGAAGATCTCCGCCTGAATATTCCGGTATGCGGGATGGTGAAGGATGATTACCACAGGACAAGGGGATTATATTACCATAACGAGGAGATTCCGATTGATAAGTCCTCTGAGGCGTTCCGGCTGGTTACCCGGATCCAGGATGAGGCTCACCGTTTTGCGATTGAATATCACAGGCAGCTCCGTGGCAAGGGACAGGTACATTCGATACTGGATGATATTGACGGCATCGGGCCGGCCAGAAGAAAGGCCCTCATGCGCCATTATATGAGCCTGGATGCCATTAAGGCCGCATCGGCGGAGGAGCTTGCGAAAGTTCCCTCCATGAACGAAAAATCGGCAGAAGCGGTATATGCTTTTTTCCATCATGCAGGGGAGCAGAAAGAGGAACTAGAATAACTACTTACGGGGCAGTGCACGGTAACGATTTAAATACGAGGAATTAAATGCATTTTGATAGAGCTTTTATGAAACTATGGTTTATGGTATAATAACCGCATGAGGATCAATCTGCCGTCGGATGGAAGCAGTTTTGTGCAGATTTGTGATGTCTGGCTGTGCAGTGAATATAAGAGAAAAGGAGATAGCTATGGGACATGGTGTAAAGCTACAGGAAATTGTCGAGAAAATGAATTTAAAGAATCTGACCCCCGAGGTTGAGCTTTTAGGGCGGGAGGTGAATGTTCCGGATATCAACAGGCCGGCGCTGCAGCTTACCGGATTCTTTGACCATTTTGACTGCGACAGGGTACAGATGATCGGATACGTAGAGTACACATATCTGCAGACACTGGAGGAGGAAAGAAAGCTTCAGATATATGATGAATTCCTCAGCCATAAAGTGCCGTGTATTATTTTCAGCAGAGACATGGAACCGGAGGAGATACTGCTTAAAAAAGCAGTAGAGCATGATGTTCCTGTATTTGTAACTTCAAAATCTACGTCTTCATTTATGGGAGAAATTATCAGATGGATGAATGTAAAACTGGCGCCTTGCATATCGATTCATGGCGTGCTTGTTGATGTATATGGTGTAGGTGTTTTGATTATGGGTGAGAGCGGAATCGGCAAGAGCGAGGCTGCACTCGAATTGATTAAGCGGGGCCACCGCCTGGTGACGGACGATGTGGTGGAGATCAGGAAGGTCAGCGACGATACGCTTGTCGGAGCTGCTCCCGATATTACAAGGCATTTTATAGAGCTTCGCGGCATTGGTATTGTAGATGTGAAGTCCATGTTCGGCGTACAGAGTGTCAGGGAAACCCAGAATATCGACCTGGTTATTACTCTGGAAGACTGGAACAGGGACAAGGAGTATGACAGACTTGGGCTGGAAGAGAACTATACGGAATTTCTTGGCAACCGTGTTGTATGCCATAGTATTCCGATCCGTCCGGGCCGTAACCTTGCAATCATAGTGGAATCCGCAGCGGTTAACCACAGACAGAAACAGATGGGATATAATGCGGCACAGGAATTATACAAACGTGTCCAGGAAAACCTGACAAAAAACAGATAGTCAGCATAGAAAAGATACTAATCACGGCTTAGGCCGTGATTAGTAACATAGAGAATTGAAATCAGACAGGAGAGTTAACATGAAGTATTGTTTTGGCATAGATGTTGGGGGAACTACCGTTAAGATGGGATTATTCGAGGAGAGGGGAAAGATCCTTGATAAATGGGAGATTGTGACGCGCACAGAAGAGGAAGGAAAAGCCATTCTTCCGGATATTGCCGCATCGATTCTGGAAAAGATTGAGGAAAAGGGACTGAAGAAGGAAGATATCGTGGGAGTGGGAGTCGGCGTGCCGGCCCCTGTAACAGAAGAAGGGATTGTAGATGGCACCGCGAACCTGGGATGGAATTATAAAAATGTCAGAAAAGAGCTGGAAGAGCTTACGGGGCTGTACGCACAGATTGGGAATGATGCCAATGTAGCCGCCCTTGGAGAGATGTGGAAAGGCGGCGGAGCTGGCCAGAAGAATATGGTAATGGTTACACTCGGGACAGGCGTCGGAGGCGGAGTTATCATCGGCGGAAGAGTGCTGACCGGTGCTCATGGAGCGGGCGGTGAAATCGGTCATATCTGTGTGAATTATGAGGAGACAGACACTTGCGGCTGTGGAAACCACGGCTGCCTGGAGCAATATGCTTCGGCGACAGGAATCGTTAGGCTGGCGAAAAAGAAACTGGTAGCTGAGACGAGAAACACAATGCTTCACCTGGAAAGCGTCTCTGCAAAGGACGTATTTGATGCGGTTAAGGCAGGGGATGTTGTGGCTAAGGAGATTGCGGAGGAATTTGGCCAGTATCTTGGCCATGCCCTTGCAAATCTGGCAGTTGTGACAGATCCTGCAGTCTTTGTAATAGGGGGCGGCGTGTCCAAAGCAGGAGATATGCTGATTCCTTACATTGAGAAGCCATACCTTGAACGGGCATTTTTTGCAAATAAGAATGTAAAGTTTGTGCTCGCCACACTGGGTAATGACGCGGGTATTTGCGGTGCAGCTAAGCTGGTGCTGGGGGATCGGGCTTAGAGGGATATGGCAGTGGGCCTGCGGTATGGAAGCAAGGCAGGTCTATTGAAATGTAGTATGGCGGTGCAACAGCCGGGAATAAAATGAAAGCCAACATGTTCATCATGCTGGCTTTCATTTTATTCCCGGCTGTTATGCCGTAAAAGACGGATCTATCAGTGTTCTGTTGCGAAGGAATTATTCGGCAGGAGGTTCTTCTCCGCCTCCGGCATCCGGCGTTTCGGCTCCACCACCTTCATTACCGCCGCCTTCATTGCCGCCGCCATCCGGCGGTGTGACACTTCCTCCATTTTCATCCGGATTCTCGGGATTTTCATTCTTTTTATCATCGTCTTTGTTTTTATCTTTGTCTTTCTCGTCGTCCTCTTTTTCCTCTTTCGGCACATAGTGTCCGGAACAACTCTGTGACGGAGCGGTTCCTTTTGCAAAGTATTCGGTCAGAGGAGGACAGGTTGCCGTAGCCAGTAACCCGGTCTGCGTACAGATAGTCTTCTGTTCAACGGAGGAAGGCATAGTGAAATCTTTATACTCCAGACCTTCATGAACCCGTTCCATGATGTTCTTCCACATAACCTCATGCCATGCCTGATCCATATTGCTCATCGGCTTATTAGAGTCGTAGCCGCCCCAGACGGAACATGTGTAATATGGCGTATAAGCGGAGAGCCAGAGGTCAGTACTGTTTTCGGTTGTACCAGTTTTGCCGGCTGCAGGCATGCTGTATAATCTTGCGGCAGTACCTGTACCACGGGTGATAACGTCCTGCATTGCACTTGTAAGAAGCGCTGCAGTTGAGTCTTTAATGACCTGATGAGTTGCAGGTTTGGTGTTGTCCAGGAGCACATTCCCGTCCTTGTCCAGAACCTTTGTGTAGAGGATCGGCTCTGTGTAGGTACCGTTGTTTGCGATCGCTGCATATGCCGCGGTCATTTCCAGGTTGTAGATACCGCGTGTGATTCCTCCGAGTGCTGTGGCCTGTGCCACATCGGTGAATCCCGGATAGTTGTCATCGTCGTTATTCACCAGAGTGGTAAATCCAAAGTTCAACAGATAGTCATAACCTGTCTGTGGGCCGATGGCTGTCAGTGTCTTAACCGCGCAGACATTCATAGAATGCTCAATTGCATAACGCACGCGTGTGCTGCCGATATACTGGTGATCCCAGTTGTTCACGGGTTTTCCGCTCGCATAGCTGAAAGGCTCATCTACGATTGTAGTTGCAAGTGTATAACCGCCAGAGTCCATGGCGGGCGCATAGGTTGATAAAATTTTGAAGCAGGAACCGGGCTGTCTTGTCGAATCGGTTGCTCGGTTAAGGGAAAGGCTCGTTGTCTTTTCACCACGGCCGCCCACGATTGCCTTTACCTTACCTGTATATTGATCCATCAGGACCACGGAGGTCTGAGGCTGCGGGGTGATATCTTTATTTTCAATTATGGTATCTTCTTCTGTAATGCCAAGTGTGCCTTTATATTCCGCAATTGCCTGTTCAGCTTCATCAGGGGAGGAGAATACTAGCGGGAATTCTCTTCCCCATGCGTTGCGGATATACTCTCCAAGCATCTCCTTGCTGTAATTATCTGAGTTTCCGTCAGGATGTGTAACAGTCAATGCATATTCAAGTCCATATTCAACGGTGTAGGGATAATTGTTCGGATTGGCAACCTCCTCGTCACAGATATTCTGGATTGCAAGATCCTGGGTTGCTGTGATTGTCAGGCCGCCGCTGTAAAGCAAGTTATATGCCTGCGTCTCAGTATAACCCTTGCGTTCCCTGAGATCGTGGATGATCTGCTGTGTAAGCTCATCAACAAAATAGGAATATGGGGTGTTATCGGTAGCATCCTGTGAAGTTGCTTTGATTCTGTCATATACCGGATCGGCTTTGGCCTCATCATATTCTTCCTTGCTGATATAGCCCTGATCCAGCATGTTTTTCAGTACTTTATCCCGCCTCTCGGCATTAGCCTCCGGAAAATTCACCGGATCATAATCCGTAGGATTCTGTGTAATACCTGCCAGGACGGCACACTCGGAGAGGTTCAGTTCGGATACGTCCTTGTCAAAATAGCGTTTTGCCGCTGTCTGTACGCCGAGGCAGTTCTGCCCAAGGTTGATGGTGTTCATATAGGCTTCCGCTATTTCTTCTTTGCTCATCTGCTTTTCGATCTCAACGGCCAGATACTGCTCCTGCAGCTTTCTTTCCAGCCTGTCATAGAATGTCTTCTCTTCTGTAAAATTCGGGAATACGTTGTTTTTAATCAGCTGCTGGGTTAGTGTACTTGCACCCTCTGAAAAATTACCCGAGGTCACGCCGACAACAGCGGCCCTGAGGATACCCTGCATATCAATCCCGTTGTGCTTGTAGAAACGTTCATCCTCAATAGCTACAAATGCATGCGTCAGATTGATCGGAATGTCATCGTATGATTTATAGACACGATTAGATCCCTTTTGACGGAACTTATCCAAAAGTTGTCCGTCTTCCGTGTAAACAAAGGAAGTGGCTCCGGAGGGCTTGACCATGTTAGGAGTCACTTTTGGGGCATCATCTATAATTTTTTTGACAAACAGACCGACTCCTCCGGCCCCGATTACTGCAATGAGTAAGACGCAGATCACAAGAGCTTTGAAAAAACGGACGCCAACCCGCTTCTTTTTCATATTCTTTTTTGAAGAGATATTCTTCTTTCTCTTATCGAGATTTTCTTTTCCGTAATTCATGAATCATATCCTCCTTTAATCATTCCACTCATTATATCAAATTTACCTGCTTAAATAAAGAAAAAATAGGAAAAGTTCATATTTCTAAAAAAATCTTAATAATTTCTTGTGGTTTTCTACAGTTCTGTTATATTCTATTTATGATTACTAAAGAAACCGAGGTAAAGCCGATGAACTATAAAACAGTATATCAGGGAGCCTCTGCGGAAATCGTCGAAAAAAAGTCACGTTTCATAGCCGATGTATTTCCTGTCTCTTCCGCAGAAGAGACAACGGAGTACCTGGAAAAAGTAAAAAAGCAGTACTGGGATGCCAGGCATCACTGCTGGGCCTATGTAATCGGTGTTGAAAATGTACAGGAGCGCTGCAGCGACGACGGAGAGCCGAGCGGAACCGCAGGCAAGCCCATTCTCGAGGTTATAAGGGGACAGGGCCTGCACAATGTGCTGATTGTCGTCACCAGATACTTTGGAGGCACGCTGCTTGGAACAGGGGGGCTGGTGAGGGCATACACAGCAGCATCGCGGGAAGGCCTGTCTCACAGTAAGATTATAACCAGGATTTACGGATTTAAACTGAAAATAAGCACGGATTACACCGGCCTGGGAAAAATACAATATCTGCTTGCACAAAAAAATATCCCGCTGCTCGACACCGCATATACCGACTCCGTAGATATCACAGCCCTTGTATCCCAGGAGGAAGAAAAACATATCACCAAAGAAATCATAGAAGGAACAAACGGAAAAAGCCAGATCCAAAAAGAGGGGGAGTGCTGGTATGCGGTTGTGGAGGGGGAGGTTGTTTTTGAGTGATGGGGCCGCATCAAGGCAAAAGAGTTCCCCCTGCCGCTTGGGGAGCAGCGGCGGGGGCAGCGGATGGAGCATCCTGGGTGCGGCAGATTGGGAGGGCCAGGGATGTCAGGGATGGAAAGCGTACCGCATACCCAATTCAATCCGGCCCTACCGTCAGATCCCCCCAAAAAGCGGAGGTTCTGCAGCCGGATGAAGCCCACTCCACATTCCGCTTAGGCGTCCCTCAGCCACAACAGCCCCCGCTCCCAAAATCTAATCGAATTCAGGTTCTATGAGTCCAAATGACCCGTCTTTCCGTTTATAAACTACGTTTACCTCATCTGTCTCAGCATTGCAGAATACGAAGAAGGAATGCCCTACCAGATCCATTTGGATGCAAGCGTCTTCCGGATACATTGGCTTGATTCCGAAGCGCTTTGTCCTTACAATGCGGATCTCGTCATCCTGCTGTTCGCTGTCTTCTGATTCAAAGAATTCTTTTTTGAAGTTGCTTCCGCCGGCAGAGGCTGTTGGGTGCCCCTGGCTCTTTGCAACCAGTTTATTTTTATACTTGCGGAGCTGTCGCTCGATTACTTCCTCTACGAGGTCGATGGATACATACATATCATTGCTTGTCTGCTCGGAGCGGATAATATTTCCCTTTACCGGGATTGTTACCTCGATCTTTTGTCTTTCTTTCTCTACACTGAGCGTTACGATAATTTCTGTTTCAGGAGTAAAATACCTTTCGAGTTTTCCCAACTTGTGTTCAATAGTGTCTTTTAAGCCTGGTGTTACGTCGATGTTCTTTCCACTAATAATAAATTTCATGATGCTCAACTCCTTTTGTTCATATTATACAGACAGTCGTGTGTTTACTGCTTGTATTATGTAAATATTATAGCATGTAAAAACTTTATTGTATAGAACGAATCACTTCAATTCTTCTAATTTTTCCCAACGTAAGCTTTGCCATTCGGAGCCCAAACTGTGGGGAATTGATGCATGCACTAAACGAATACAGAACGAGGGGGGATGATTGTATCTTATTGTAAAATCTACTTATAAAATAAAAAGTCCTCCCGGCGGGAGGCGCTCTGTGGCGAGAGAGACAGATGCCGCAGTGCGGCCGCCACAGGCGCGTGTTTCATAAGCCTGATTCTATTTTGCATTACTTCTTTTGCGCATTCTGGAATCCAGGATTTTCTTGCGGATACGCAGTGACTGCGGCGTAACTTCGAGCAGTTCGTCGGTATCAATGAAATCCAGCGCCTCTTCCAGGCTTAATATGCGCGGCGTAGTGAGCCTTAATGCTTCATCCGCGCTGGAAGAACGGGTGTTGGTCAGATGCTTGGTCTTGCAGACATTTAGTTCGATATCTTCAGCTTTCCCATTCTGGCCGATTACCATACCTGCATATACTTTTTCACCAGGGCCGATAAATAAGGTGCCTCGCTCCTGGGCGCTGAATAATCCGTAAGTTACAGACTCCCCATTCTCAAAGGCAATCAGGGAACCCTGCTTGCGGTACTGAATATCCCCCTTGTAGGGCGCATAGCCGTCAAAGCTGGTGTTGAGGATTCCGTTTCCTTTTGTATCGGTTAGAAATTCTCCTCTGTATCCGATCAGCCCTCTGGATGGGATGGAAAATTCCAGACGTGTATAGCCGCCGTTGGAGGCGCCCATGTTCTGCAGTTCCCCCTTGCGCTGGCTCAGCTTGTCGATGACGGTTCCTGTGAATTCGTCGGGGACGTCCACATAGGCAATTTCCATGGGTTCCAGCTTTTTGCCGTTTTCATCCGTCTTGTAGAGGACCTCTGCCTTGCTTACGGCAAACTCATAGCCTTCGCGCCTCATATTTTCGATCAGGACAGACAGGTGCAGCTCGCCGCGTCCGGATACCTTGAAGCTGTCTGCATTTTCCGTTTCCTCCACGCGGAGGCTGACATCGGTGTTTAACTCTCGGAACAGTCGGTCTCTGATGTGGCGGGAGGTGACATATTTTCCCTCTTTGCCGGCAAAAGGGCTGTCATTGACGATGAACTGCATGGATATTGTGGGCTCGGAGATTTTCTGGAAAGGAATCGCTTCCGGGCAGTCGGGAGAGCAAAGGGTGTCCCCTATGGAAATACCGGAGATACCGGAAATGGCTACGATAGAACCGATGCTTGCTTCTTTGACTTCCACCTTGCTGAGGCCGTCGAATTCGTACAGCTTGCTGATCTTTACCTTTTCCAGTTTATCCGGATCGTGATGGTTTACAAGTACCATATCCTGGTTGACGGAAATAGTACCGTTATCTACTTTTCCGACCCCGATCCGTCCCACGTATTCGTTGTAATCAATGGTACTGATCAGTACCTGTGTCGGTGCTTCCGGGTCGCCTTCCGGCGCCGGGATATAGTCCAGGATTGTTTCAAATAAAGGCTGCATGTCCTTCTCATCATCAGTCAGGTCCAGCACGGCAATTCCGGACTTGGCGGAAGCATAGATGAAGGGACAGTCCAACTGCTCATCGGAGGCGTCCAGATCCATGAAAAGTTCCAGCACTTCGTCGATGACCTCGTCGGGCCTTGCCTCTGGCCTGTCTATTTTATTGATGCAGACGATAACAGGCAGTTCCAGCTCCAGCGCCTTGCGCAGCACGAATTTGGTCTGTGGCATAGCCCCTTCAAATGCATCCACAACGAGGATCACGCCGTTGACCATTTTGAGGACGCGCTCTACCTCGCCGCCGAAATCAGCATGTCCGGGCGTATCGATGATGTTGATTTTGGTTCCTTTATAGAAGACGGCAGTATTTTTGGAGAGAATTGTGATGCCCCGTTCCCTCTCGATGTCATTGGAGTCCATGACACGTTCTGCGACTTCCTGGTTCTCGCGGAAAACACCGCTCTGTTTTAAAAGTTCGTCGACCAGGGTGGTCTTGCCGTGGTCAACGTGGGCGATAATCGCGATATTTCTAATATCTTCACGTTTTGTTTTCATAATTTTCAACACTCTTTCCTACTTATGTTATGTGGTTACAACTTTTTTATTCTATCACAAAAAATTACGGAAGGGAAGGTACATTTACAGAAAGAAGCGGGAGCGGAAGCTCACATATCACTATTCACGGGGCCGTGCACCATGCTGCACGGCATCCGGGACAGTAAAATGATGGAGCGGGCATCTGGAGCTTCGCCACAGTAACTCTAAATTTACGATATTCTTCATGGTATTTGGACAATTTTCGCCTGGATCTTAAAACTTTGTCGAACGATTCAGACCTGTTTTTCGTTCTAAAGCATAAGTCATGTTCATAGACTTAGTATTGACTCAAAAATACCACTCAGAGGAAGGGAGAACTACAAAATTATGTCAGATAAGATTATTGAAAACAATCAGGTAACAATCATGGGCGAGGTGGCTTCAAAATTCACATACAGCCACGAGGTATTCGGAGAAGGTTTTTATATGGTGGATGTGCTTGTGAAAAGGCTCAGCAATTCAGATGACCGGATTCCGCTTATGATTTCAGAGAGACTCATTGATGTGACCCAGGATTATACAGGGGAATTCATTATGGCCTCCGGGCAGTTCCGCTCTTACAACCGCCATGAAGAGCAGAAGAACAGGCTGGTGTTATCTGTATTTGTGCGGGAAGTTGAGTTTATCGACGAGGAGCTGGACGGGGCGAAGACAAACCACATACTGCTGGAGGGATACATATGCAAAAAGCCCGTGTACCGGAAAACACCGCTTGGACGTGAGATCGCAGACCTGCTGCTGGCAGTGAACAGGCCTTATGGAAAATCAGATTACATTCCATGCATCTGCTGGGGCAGAAATGCCAGATATGCATCCGGTTTTGAGGTAGGAGAGCATGTGCAGATTCTGGGCAGAATCCAGAGCCGGGAGTATGTAAAAAAATTATCTGAGACAGAAACGGAGACACGCATAGCGTATGAAGTATCTGTAAGTAAACTTGAATGTATGGAAGATTAAAGATAGAAGGAAGAAGGAGTGTCATTTTGTAAAATGACGCTCTTTCTTTACGTTGACATCAACCATTTTTAATGTTAAACTTTGGAAGAGATAAGCGAATTAGATTAGGAGGATGTATATGTCAATTTTTGAAGGAGCCGGCGTGGCTTTGATTACCCCATTTAAGGCAGATGGCAGTGTGAATTATGATAAGCTCGATGAGTTGATAAACTACCACTGTGAGAATGGCACAGACAGTATTATTATTTGTGGTACGACAGGCGAATCTTCTACATTAACCGAAGAAGAACATATGGATTGTATTAAGTTTACGATAGAGCGCACGAAGAAACGGATTCCGGTAATCGCCGGGACCGGATCCAACTGCACCCGCACCGCGGTGGAGATGTCAAAGGAAGCTGCGGAGGATGGGGCTGACGGCCTGCTTGTCGTGACTCCTTACTATAATAAGGCCACACAGGCCGGGCTTGTTGCCCATTATAAGGCGATTGCACAGGAGGCAAAGGCTCCGATCATTTTATACAGTGTTAAGAGCAGGACCGGCATGAATATTGAACCGGCTGCGGTAGCGCAGATGGCCAGAGAGGTGGAGAACATCGTGGCTGTTAAGGAAGCGTCCGGGGATATTTCCCAGATTACGAAGATTATGCAGCTGACAGACGGAAAGATTGACCTCTATTCCGGCAATGACGATCAGATTATACCTTTGATGGCTCTGGGCGGCAAGGGCGTTATTTCCGTATTGGCCAATATTGCGCCGAGAGAGACGCACGATATCTGTGAGAAGTTTTTCAAGGGAGATCTGGAAGGCAGCCGTGCACTTCAGCTCAAGGCGCTGCCGCTGATCGAGCAGCTGTTCTGTGAGGTGAATCCGATACCGGTCAAGAAGGCGGCGAATCTTATGGGTATGGAAGTAGGCGGCCTGAGAATGCCTTTGACAGAGATGACGGAAAAAAATGCGGCAAATCTGGCAAAAGCAATGGCTGATTTCGGGATTAAGCTTGCTTAATCAGGTAAATATATGATTGTGAAAGGGATATCATACGTTGAGTAACTGGCTCAAATGTGGTATCCTTTTTTATATAGAGGGACTCCTTTGAGAGTTCCGTACATTATATGAAAAGGCTCGGGAGGGACAGATATGATAAAGGTTTTAATGCATGGCTGCAACGGAAAGATGGGACAGATGATAACAGGACTCATCAGAGACGATGAACAGGTGGAGATTGCCGCAGGCGTGGATGCTTATACAGGGCTTGCTAATGACTATCCTGTGTTTGAGAGTGTGGATTCCTGTGATGTGGATGTGGACGTGGCGATTGATTTTTCAAACGCCGGAGCGGTGGACGGGCTCCTGGACTATTGTGTGGAAAAGCAGGTTCCTGTGGTGCTCTGCACAACCGGCCTGTCAAAGGAACAGCTCAAAAGGGTCAGTGAGGTCTCCAAAAAGGTCGCAGTGCTGAAGTCTGCGAATATGTCCATGGGAATTAACTTACTTCTGAAAATGCTCAAGGATGCCGCGAAGGTGCTTGCTCCGGCGGGCTACGATATTGAACTGGTGGAGAGGCACCATAACCAGAAGGTGGATGCTCCCAGCGGCACGGCCCTTGCTCTTGCAGATTCTATGAATGAGGCTTTGAATCATGAATATACTTATGTATATGACAGAAGCCAGGTGCGCAAAAAGAGGGAGAAGAAGGAGATGGGCATCTCAGCTGTCCGCGGCGGTACGATTGTCGGGGAGCATGAGGTGATTTTTGCCGGCCCGGACGAGGTGATCGAGTTCAGGCATACGGCTTATTCCAGAAGTGTTTTTGGAAAGGGTGCAGTGGAGGCGGCCAAATTCCTGGCAGGAAAAGAGGCCGGTATGTATGACATGAGTGATGTGATTCAATTTTAACATGATAAACGTGGATTGAAACCATCACAATGTATGGGGAGGAAGTATTATGAAAGATCTGGAAACAAGATATCTTGAGCGGCTTTCTGATTTATATCCGACGATTGCCGCGGCTTCAACAGAGATTATTAATCTGCAGGCAATTTTAAATCTGCCCAAGGGAACCGAACATTTTTTGACAGACATCCATGGGGAGTACGAGGCGTTTGCACATGTGCTGAAGAATGGGTCTGGTTCGGTAAGAAGAAAGATAGATGATGTTTTCGGTAATACCTTAAGTTCCAGGGACAAGCAGTCCCTGGCTACGCTGATTTATTATCCCAAGGACAAGATGGCCCAGGTGAAAAAAGTGGAGAGCAATATGGAGGACTGGTACAAGATCAATCTGTACCGTCTGATTGAAGTTAGCAAACGGGCGGCGAGCAAGTATACGAGGTCCAAGGTAAGAAAGGCGCTTCCGAAGGATTTTGCATACGTGATCGAAGAACTGATTACGGAGAAAGTGGAAGTAAATGATAAGGAATCTTATTATAATGAGATTATTAAGACAATTATCCGAATAGGCCGGGCGGAGGAGTTTATCGCGGCGATTTCGGAGCTAATCCAGCGTCTTGTCGTGGATCATTTACATATTGTGGGAGATATCTATGACAGAGGCCCGGGCCCCCATATCATTATGGATAAGCTGATGACCTATCACTCCCTGGATATCCAGTGGGGCAATCACGACGTCCTCTGGATGGGCGCGGCAGCAGGGCAGAGAGGCTGCATGGCGAATGTGGTGCGTATCTGTGCGAGGTACGGCAATCTGGATATTCTGGAGGACGGCTATGGGATTAATCTGCTTCCTCTGGCTACATTTGCGCTGCGGACTTACGGGGATGACCCGTGCACCTGCTTTGCACTGAAAGGACCGGAAAAGGCAAATAAGGCGGAGATGGAGATGGATCTTAGGATGCACAAGGCGATTTCCATTATCCAGTTTAAGGTGGAGGGGCAGATTATAAAGCGCCATAAAGATTTTGGGCTGGATGACAGGGCTCTTCTGCACAAGATTGATTTTGAGAAAGGGACGGTTAACCTTGACGGGACGGATTATCCTCTTCTGGATACGAATTTTCCGACGATAGACCCCAAAGATCCCTATAAGCTTTCGGAGGAAGAGAAAGAGATCATGGAGCGTATGGAGCGCGCATTTCTCGGCTGTGAGAAACTGCAGGAACATATGCGTTTTCTGCTTGCAAAGGGCAGCCTGTACAAGGTTTATAATCATAATCTGCTGTATCATGGCTGTGTGCCTTTAAATGAAGACGGCAGCCTGAAGGAAGTGTGTCTGTTCGGAAGAAAGTTTAAGGGAAAATCACTGTATGATGCCCTGGACCGGTATTTGAGAAAAGGATTTTTTGCATTGAACGAGAGGGAACGGGAGGACGGCAAGGATATGATGTGGTATATCTGGCTGAATCCGAATTCTCCGCTGTTTGGAAAGAATAAAATGGCTACATTTGAGAGATACTTCCTTGCAGAGAAGGAAACACATGTGGAGAAGAAGAATCCGTATTATTATCTTCTCGAGAAAGAAGAGGTGATCGACAATATTATGCGGGAGTTCGGTCTCTGTCCGGATGAAGCGCATGTTGTCAACGGTCATGTCCCTGTAAAATGCAAGAATGGAGAAAGCCCCATAAAATGCAACGGCAAGGTACTTGTGATTGACGGTGGATTTTCGAAGGCTTACCAGAAGGAGACGGGAATTGCTGGTTATACGTTGATTTACAATTCTTACGGACTGCTTCTGGTTGCCCATGAGCCTTTTGAATCCACAGAAGCGGCGATCCAGAAGGAGAGCGATATCCACTCGGATTATATGGTGGTAAAGCGGGTGCTGGAGCGGCGCCTGGTCGGTGATACTGATATTGGAAAAGAACTGAAGGAGCAGGTGGCAGATCTGGAAAGGCTGCTTGCGGCATATCGAAGTGGTGAAATTATCGAAAAAATATGAGAAACGAGGTACTGCCCGGAATCCATTTTCCGGGCAGTCTGCGCATATAGAAATATTAAGACAGAAAGGCTTGGAAATAACATGGAAAAATATGCAGGGCAGGGATTTTCAATTCCTGATAATGTAGAGGTGACGGAACCTCTGAAAATCTATTTGAAAGAGATTGGGAGCATTCCTCCTCTCAGTGCCGGTGAAGAGCTCGAACTGGGGAAAAGAATCGCGGCAGGGGACACAGACGCGAAACGGAAGCTGGAGGAGGCGAATCTCTGTCTGGTCGTGTCAGCCGCCGGGCAGTACAGCGGGCGCGGCCTGCAGTTTTTGGATCTGATCCAGGAAGGCAGTATTGGGCTGATGCAGGCTGTAGAAATGTTTGATTATACAAGGGACGGCACATTTTCCGATTATGCACGCAGCTTTATTGAGGAGGCCATAAAACGTGCAGTCGATGAACAGTCCAGGGAAATCCGTGTGCCGGCTTATGTTGCAGAGAATATGAAAAAGGTACAGAAAATCTCAAATGAACTGCGGCAGGAACTGGGGCGTGCGGCTACGGCAGGCGAGATTGCGGGAAGGATTGGGGATAAGACAGAAGAGGAAGTGAAAAGCGTGCTGGCATTTCTTGAAAATCCGGTTTCACTGGAGGCTCACACAGAGGAGGAAGAGGATGATATTCTGGAAGATCATATCGAGGATCAAGAAGAAAAGACTCCGGAAGATGCGGTGAATCTTTTAATTCAAAAAGAAGAAGTGCATCATCTCCTGGAGAATCTGAGCGAAAGGGAACGTCATGTAATCAGCATGCGTTTTGGTCTGGAGGATGGCAGGGTCCATACCCAGGAAGAAGTTGGACGGGAGCTGAATGTGTCAAAAGAGCGGATCTGTCAGATTGAAGAACGTGCGATGAAAAAACTCCGCGAAGCCGCCGAAAAAGAATAGTATCCGAGGTTCCTGTTAAAATAGAAATTTTTCCCACACATAAACATTCTAAAATTGCAAATATTACTAACACAAGATTATGAATGGAAAGGGAGAAATAAAATGAAAAGATTTAAAAAGTTTTTATTATTAATGATGTGTGTTGGAGTACTTTGCGGTGTAACAGCATGTGGTACAGATAAGAACACAAACGATGGAAAAACAAATACAACTGACGAGAAGAATATGAACGATGCTACAAACGGCAAAGACACCAAGGATAATAAAGGCGATGGTGCGGTAGATAACGCAGTGGATGATGTAACGGATGCTGTAGATGATGCTGCTGATGATCTTACAGATAACAATGGTCCTGAAAAGGATAATCTGGAAGACAGAAATACGAACAACAAAGATGTAAATAATAACGATGCAGCTAACAACACAGATAACAATGCTGCAAACAATCAGTAGGATAACACCGCAGAATCTGCGAAGGGGTCTGACCCCTATGCGCCCCATTTTCTTAATTGTTTCAAACAATTAAGAATTCGAGGTTCATAGGGGTCAGACCCCTAGTTTTTTCAACTTTACTGTGGTAAAATAGCACAATGAGACATTTCATAAGTTAAGATATCATTCGAATACGTAAAGAAACAAAAGTAAAGGAGTACATATTATGAGTATGGAAAGAAAGCTTGTTATGGGCAACGAAGCGATTGCCCTGGGTGCTGTCCGTGCCGGTGTGAGAATGGTGGCCGGTTATCCGGGGACGCCGTCGACAGAGATTCTGGAGACAGTTGCAAAGTATAATGACGGGAGCATTCACGTGGAGTGGTCTACCAATGAGAAGGCCGCTATGGAAGTCGGTGCAGGAGCTGCTTATGCCGGCGCCAGAACGCTGGTTACGATGAAACAGGTGGGGCTGAATGTGGCTTCCGACCCTCTGATGAGTCTTGCCTATGTTGGGGTAAAAGGCGGTATGGTGATTGTGTCGGCGGATGATCCGGGACCGATTTCTTCACAGACGGAACAGGATACAAGACATTTTGCACAATTCTCGAAGCTGCCTGTGTTTGATCCATCATCACCGGATGAGGCATATCTGATGATTGCGGATGCTTTTGAGTATTCGGAAAAGTACCAGACGCCGGTGCTTTTCCGCCCGACGACAAGAGTGTGTCACGCCTGTGTGAGCATTGATCTGCTGCCAAAGCTGGATGTGCCTGAGCCGGAAGGGTTCATCAAGGATACCATGCGCTGGGTAATTTTCCCCAGGCTTTCCTACCAGAATCATATCAAGATAGAAGCGAGAAATGTGGAACTGTCGGAAGTCTTTTCTTCCTACGACAAGAACCTGCGAAGGGAAGGAAAAGGCAGGAAAGGCGTTGTCTCTGGCGGGGTAAGTTTTGCGTATACGAGCGAAGTGATACCGGAGGATGCGCCGCTTTTGAAGATCAGCACGCCTCATCCGTTTCCGGAGCGTCTGGCGAAAGAATTTATGGAGGACCTGGATGAAGTGCTGGTACTGGAAGAACTGGATCCGGTGATTGAAAAGGAACTGCTTCAGATTGTGGGTAAATACCATCTGAATGTAAAGATTTGTGGAAAACTTACGCATGATACGAAGAATGCGGGGGAAAACAGTGTGGAAAGCATTAGGGGGGATCTGGAGCATTTTCTTGGGGCCGAAGAAATTGATTCAAAAGAGCAGGGCAGTGCACGGGGGGATATACCGCAGCTGCCGGTCAGGCCTCCGGTTCTGTGTGCCGGGTGTCCCCACAGAGCTTCCTTCTATGCAGTGAAGAAGGCAATGCGCGGGAAAAAGGCGGTATTCAGCGGGGATATCGGCTGTTATACCCTGGGAAACGCGAAGCCGCTGGATATGGTGGATACCTGCCTCTGTATGGGGGCAGATGTAACGATCGCCCAGGGATTACATATTATAGAACCCGACGCGGTGAACTTTGCGTTCATCGGAGATTCCACATTTTTCGCTTCCGGTATTACCGGAGTTGTGAATGCTGTTTACAATCAGACGGACATTGTGCTGATTGTGCTGGATAATTCTACAACGGCGATGACCGGCCACCAGCCTCATCCTGGAACAGGTGTAACCATGATGGGGGAGGTTGCGGCCAAAATCAGTATCGAGAATATTTTGCGGGGAATCGGGTTAACGTGGATTGAAACCGTTGATCCGCTGAACCTGGAGCTTGCTGCAGACACGGTGAAGAGGGCAGCCAAAGAAAAGGGGGTGCGTGCCGTGATCTTCAAGTCTCCGTGCATTGCGGTAGCAAAACCGGGAACGTTATATGAGGTAAAGCAGGAGTCCTGTACAAAGTGCAAGGTCTGCATCAGCCAGCTGGGATGCCCGGCAATTACAGTAAATGGCGGTGAAATTGTGGTGGAGCCGTCTCTGTGTTATGGATGCGGCCTTTGCAGCCAGGTATGTCCGTCAGGAGCAATCGGGGAGGTGGAAAGCGATGAATAAAAGTTGTCTGTTATGTGGAGTCGGAGGACAGGGCGTTGTGCTTGCCTCTAAACTAATTGCCTATGCGGCTATGGAGCAGGGAAAATTTGTGAGAACGACGGAGACCATCGGGATGGCACAGCGCGGAGGCTCTGTTGTGAGCCATGTGCGGATGGGGACAGAGGTGCATTCTCCGTTGATTCCGCTGAAATGTGCGGATATGCTGCTGGCATTTGAACCGGCAGAGGCGGTGCGCTGTCTGCCGTATTTAAAAGTGGGCGGTACAGTGATCGTCAGCAGCAAGGCGGTAAAACCGGTTACGGCCACGCTGAGCGGCAGTACATATGAAGGAACCGAGATGCTGGATTATCTGAAAAAAAATGTAGAGAACCTTGCCATATTGGACGGAGAAGAGATCTGCAGCCAGGCGGGTTCTTCCAGGGTTTTGAATGTAGCGCTGCTGGGCGCGGCGGCTGCCAGCGGCGTGCTGGACATTTCCGCAGAAGAGATGGAAAGTGCCGTGGCCGTCAACGTGAAGGAAAAATTTCTGGATATGAACAGGAAAGCATTAACACTTGGAATGACCGCGTTTGAAAAGGCATAGAGGGGAGCAGATATGAAAATGACAGAATTACAGCTGGAGCTGATTAAAGAAAATCTGAAACAGCTGACATCCAAAGATTGTTTTTACAAAGAAAAGTTTCAGGATATCGACGTTTCAAAAATACAGAGTCAGGAAGACTTTGAAAAGCTGCCGTTTACCTGGAAGGGAGATCTACGGGAGGCATATCCGCTGGGGCTGCAGGCCGTGCCCGATGAAGAGGTAGTGAGAATTCATTCGTCTTCAGGGACAACGGGGACTCCGGTTATTATCCCTTATACCAAAAAGGATGTGAAAGACTGGGCGAAGATGTTTGCCCGCTGTTACGAGATGGCCGGAATCACGGCGCTGGACAGAATTCAGATTACTCCCGGATACGGACTGTGGACCGCCGGTATCGGATTTCAGGCAGGCGCCGAGTATTTAGGTGCAATGACGATTCCGATGGGACCAGGTAATACGGATAAACAGCTCCGCATGATGAAGGATATGAAAGCCACCGTTTTGTGTGCGACTTCTTCTTATGCACTGCTTTTGGCGGAGGAGATTGCAAAAAGGGGTATTTCTGACAAGATACATCTGAAAAAGGGCGTGATCGGTTCCGAGCGGTGGGGTGAAAAGATGAGAAAACGGATCGCCTCGGAGCTGGGGGTTCAGTTGTATGATATCTATGGGCTGACGGAAGTGTATGGGCCGGGAATTGCCATGAGCTGTGATTATGAATGCGGAATGCATTATTGGGATGACTATCTGTATTTTGAGATTGTGGATCCAAAGACAGGGGAAACTGTACCCGACGGTGAAATCGGCGAGCTGGCGATTACAACCCTGCGCAAACAGGGCGCACCGCTTGTCCGATACCGTACCCATGACCTGACGCGTTTTATACCGGGTGAGTGCAGGTGCGGTTCAAAGTTCCCGCGGATCGATACACTGATCGGAAGAACGGATGATATGGTAAAGGTAAAAGGCGTCAATATCTTCCCGAGCCAGATTGAAGAAATGCTGGGCGGAGTACCGGAGGCTTCCAGCGAGTACCAGTTTATGCTGGACCATATGAATGGAAAAGATGTCTGCACCCTGTTTGTGGAAGTGAACAAGAATGTGGATAAAAAGCAGGCGGAAGAAGCTGTGAAAAAGGCGTTTAAGACGAAAATCGGTATTACTGTGAATGTGATGCCGGTATCAATCGGAGATCTGCCGAGAAGCGAGAAAAAATCTACACGTATATTTGATAACCGATATTGATAAATGTTTGACAATGAGGTTCAAGGGGGTCAGACCCCTCTGCAGAGGGGTCTGACCCCCTTGAACAAGAAAGGAAGAAGATGAAATTCAGACCATGTATTGACATCCATAATGGAAAGGTGAAACAGATCGTAGGAGGCAGCCTGCGGGATCAGGGGGACCAGGCGGTTACCAATTTTGATTCGGAGCTGGACGCTGAATGGTATGCTGGACTTTATCGGCGGGACGGTCTCAAGGGAGGCCACATCATCCTTCTGAACCCTGCAGCTTCGGAATATTATGAAGCTACAAAAAAACAGGCTTTGCTCGCTCTCGCCGCATACCCCGGAGGGATGCAGATCGGCGGTGGAATCCATGCAGGTAATGCGGCGGAGTACCTGGAAGCGGGAGCCAGCCATGTAATTGTGACTTCTTACGTTTTTCAGGACGGAGTGTTCCATGGGGAAAATCTGAAACGCCTGGTGTCCGCTGTCGGAAGGAAACATATCGTACTGGATCTGAGCTGCAGGAAGAGAGGCGGGGCATATTACATTGTAACAAACCGCTGGCAGACCTTTACCGATGTCCGCCTTACGCCTGAGGTACTGGACAAGCTTTCTGCATCCTGTGATGAATTCCTTGTGCACGGTGTCGATGTGGAGGGAAAATCTTCCGGTGTGGAGACGGAGCTTGTGTATATGTTAAGTGGGTGGAATAAAATCCCCGTCACATATGCAGGCGGTATTGGCAGCATGGAAGATCTGGACGCCTTTGCTTCCGTGAGCGGGAAAAAACTGGATTTTACAATTGGCAGTGCGCTGGATTTATTCGGAGGAAACATTCCCTATGAGATTATTGCAAAGCTGTAAATGAATTATTAACAAGTAATGAATTTGTTGAATTCACTGGAAGATAGTGTTAGAATGGAGCGTAGAGTAAATTTAGACAAGGAGTAAATTACAGATTATGGGTTTTATAGAGAAGATTTTCGGAACACACAGCGAAAATGAATTAAAGCGTATTTACCCAATCGTGGATCGGATCGATTCGTTGGAACCAGAGTTTCAGGCTCTTTCCGACGCAGAATTAAAAGACAAGACAAGAGAATTCAAAAGGCGGCTTGCCGATGGGGAGACCTTGGATGATATCCTTCCCGAAGCATATGCAACCGTTCGGGAAGCGGCAAAGAGAAGTCTGGGAATGCGCCATTACCGCGTCCAGCTGATCGGCGGAATTATCCTTCATCAGGGACGTATCTCGGAGATGAAGACCGGTGAAGGTAAGACCCTGGTTTCAACACTTCCTGCATATCTGAACGCGCTGGAAGGAAAGGGCGTGCAGATTGTAACAGTCAATGACTATCTTGCAAAGCGTGATGCCGAGTGGATGGGAAAGGTTCATGAATTCCTGGGACTGACCGTAGGGGTAGTCTTGAACTCTATGGATAATGATGAGCGCCGTGCAGCATACAGCTGTGACATCACATATGTTACCAATAACGAGCTGGGCTTTGACTATCTGAGAGATAACATGGTCATTTATAAGGAGCAGCTTGTACAGAGAGGACTGAACTACGCCATCATCGATGAGGTCGATTCCGTTTTGATCGACGAGGCCAGGACTCCTTTGATTATTTCCGGCCAGAGCGACAAGTCTACAAAGTTGTATGAGGCCTGCGATATTCTGGCGCGTCAGCTGGAACGGGGCGAGGCCAGCGGCGAATTCTCCAAGATGAACGCCATCATGGGGGAAGACATCGAGGAGACGGGAGACTTTATCGTTAATGAGAAGGAAAAGGCAGTCAACCTGACCGAAGACGGTGTGAAGAAAGTAGAGAAGTTCTTCCATATCGAAAACCTGGCGGATGCCGAAAACCTGGAGATCCAGCACAATATCATTCTGGCACTGCGCGCACACAATCTGATGTTCCGCGATCAGGATTATGTAGTGACTCCGGAGGGGGAGGTTGTGATCGTCGATGAGTTTACCGGACGTATCATGCCGGGACGCCGCTATTCGGACGGCCTGCATCAGGCAATAGAAGCGAAAGAACACGTAAAGGTAAGGCGTGAGAGTAAGACACTTGCGACCATTACATTCCAGAATCTGTTCAACAAATACGAGAAAAAGAGCGGGATGACAGGTACGGCCCTCACAGAAGAAAAAGAGTTCCGTGATATTTACGGAATGGACGTGATCGAGATACCGACCAATGAGCCGGTACAGAGAATGGATCTGGAGGACGCGGTATATAAGACTCAAAAAGAAAAGTTCAAAGCGGTTGTGGAAGAAGTCGAGAAAGCTCACGCGAAGGGGCAGCCGGTACTGGTCGGCACCATAACCATCGAGATCTCCGAGCTGCTGAGCAAGATGCTGAAAAAAGCGGGCATCCCGCATAAAGTTCTGAATGCCAAATATCATGAAATGGAGGCCGAGATCGTAGCGGATGCCGGTATACACGGCGCGGTAACGATTGCCACCAACATGGCGGGCCGTGGTACAGATATTAAGCTGGATGACGAGGCAAAGGCCGCGGGCGGACTGAAGATCATCGGTACGGAACGCCACGAGTCCAGACGAATAGATAACCAGCTGCGCGGACGTTCCGGACGTCAGGGAGACCCGGGGGAGTCCCGTTTCTATATTTCCCTGGAAGACGACCTGATGCGCCTGTTCGGTTCTGAAAAGCTGATGAGCGTGTTCAGCACACTTGGAGTAGAGGACGGAGAGCAGATCGAACACAAGATGCTTTCCAGTGCGATTGAGAAGGCGCAGAAGAAGATCGAGAGCAACAACTTTGGTATCCGTAAGAATCTGCTGGAATACGATCAGGTCATGAACGAGCAGAGAGAGATTATTTACAGCGAGAGACGCCGTGTGCTGGACGGCGAGAGTATGAGGGATACGATTTACAGCATGATCACGGAATACGTGGAGAATACAGTGGACCGTTTCGTGTCATCGGAAGTAGATGCTGAAGAGTGGGATCTTACTGGTCTGGATGTGACTCTGCATGCGGTCATCCCACAGCTGAAACTGCCTTCGGTGAAAGAGGCGCAGGAGATGCAGCAGAAGGAGCTGAAACACCTTCTGAAGGAACGCGCCGTAAAAGCTTATGAGGCAAAAGAGGCAGAATTTCCGGAGGCAGAGCATCTGCGTGAGGTAGAGCGTGTCGTATTGCTGAAAGTCATTGACGGCAGATGGATGGATCATATCGACGATATGGATCAGCTTCGTCAGGGAATCGGGCTTCAGGCATACGGTCAGAGAGACCCGCTTGTCGAGTACAAGATGATGGGATATGATATGTTCGGCGAGATGACCAACTCCATCGCCGAGACAACCATCCGCACCCTGTTCCACCTCCGTATTGAACAGAAGGTGGAAAGAGAACAGGTGGCAAAGGTGACCAGTACCAATAAGGACGAGAGTGCGGTCCGCGCACCGAAAAAGCGGGAAGAGAAGAAGATTTATCCAAACGACCCGTGTCCGTGCGGAAGCGGAAAGAAGTACAAACAGTGCTGCGGAAGAAGATAATAAAAATCAATAACAGTTCACACAGGTCTGAACTGTTACAAAAATCAAACAAAAGTGCAGAATAAATGACTGCACTGCATATGAGAATCTGTCATGGCAGATTCTCATTTAAATGAGAAAGAGGTGAATAAGGTGGTTTTGTTAGACGAATTAAAAGCAAGGCTTACTGCATACGAAGAACCGCTGAAAGATCTGAGGGATTCACTTTGACTTAGCGTCAAAGAAAGAGCGGATTGAAGAGTTAGAAAGAAAGATAGAAGAACCCGGTTTCTGGGATGAGCCGGAAAAGTCGCGGCATACGATGCAGCATCTCAAGGCTCTCCAGGAGTCTGTCAAGCAGATCGAGCAGCTTTACGGGGATCATGAGGATATCGGTCTCCTGATCGAGATGAGCGAAGAGGATCCGGACGAGGAGACCATAAAGGGGATTGAGGAAGAACTGGCCCGTTTCGAAGAAGAATTTGAGGCGCTGCGGATCCAGACACTTCTGACAGGGGAATACGACAGCAGTAATGCGATTGTTACCCTGCATGCCGGCGCGGGCGGGACGGAATCCTGCGACTGGGCCAGCATGCTGTACCGGATGTACAGCCGTTGGGCAGAGAAAAAGGGCTTTTCACTGGAAGTGCTGGATTATCTGGACGGCGATGTGGCCGGGATAAAGGGCGTAACTTTTGAGGTGGAAGGAGAGAACGCATACGGATATCTGCGCTCCGAAAAGGGCGTGCACCGTCTGGTCAGAATCTCTCCGTTTAATGCTGCCGGTAAACGGCAGACATCGTTCGCATCCTGCGATGTGATCCCGGATATTGAGGATGACATTGACATTGAGATCAATGAGGAAGACCTGCGGATCGATACGTACCGTTCCGGCGGTGCAGGGGGGCAGCACGTCAATAAGACATCCTCTGCTGTCCGCATCACGCATCAGCCTACTGGGATTGTTGTTCAGTGCCAGAACGAACGTTCCCAGCATATGAACAAAGACAAGGCAATGCAGATGCTCAAGGCAAAGCTGTATCTGCTCAAACAGCAGGAGCAGGCGGATAAAGTGTCAGGAATCCGGGGCGAAGTTAAAGAGATCGGCTTCGGAAGCCAGATCAGGTCTTATGTCATGCAGCCTTATACGATGGTGAAGGATCATCGTACGAATATGGAGATCAGTAATGTGAACGGGGTCATGGATGGAAACCTGGACCCGTTTATTAACGCATATCTGAGTATAAAACCATAACAAAAGGAAAAGGGAAAAAGGAGGAAAACATGGTAAATATAGCGGTAATGGGATACGGTACAGTGGGTTCGGGAGTCGTAGAGGTCATCAATACAAACGGGAAGCGGATCAATCAGAGAGTCGGTGATGAGATCAACATCAAATATGTTCTGGATCTCAGAGATTTTCCGGGAGATCCGATCCAGGAAAAACTGGTTCACGATTTTGACGTAATTGTAAATGATCCTGACGTGCAGATCGTGGTGGAGGTTATGGGCGGTATCGAGCCGGCTTATACTTTCGTCAAGCGCTGCCTGCAGGCTGGGAAAAGTGTAGCGACCTCTAACAAGGCTCTGGTGGCAAAACATGGGGCAGAACTTCTCTCCATTGCAAGAGACAACAATATCAACTTTTTGTTTGAAGCCAGCGTCGGAGGAGGCATCCCGATTATCCGTCCCCTGAATTCATCCATGACGGCCGATGAGATCGAAGAGATCACAGGAATCCTCAACGGAACAACGAACTATATGCTGAGCAAAATGTTCTATGAGGGGGCTGACTACGATGAAGTTCTGAAAGAAGCCCAGGCAAACGGGTATGCGGAGCGCAACCCGGAGGCGGATGTGGAAGGCTACGATGCCTGCAGGAAAATTGCGATCCTGTCCTCCCTGATTTCAGGGCAGCAGGTAGATTTTGAAGATATCTATACCGAAGGTATTACCAATATCACTAAAGAAGATATGATGTATGCGAAAGCACTCGGCATGACTATAAAGCTTCTCGCTTCCAGCAAAAGAGACGGCGATAATCTGCATGCGATTGTTGCTCCTTACATGCTCCACAAGGAGCACCCGCTCTATAATGTAAATGATGTGTTCAATGCCATCTTTGTCCATGGCAATGTGCTTGGCGACGCCATGTTCTATGGCAGCGGAGCCGGAAAACTGCCGACAGCCAGTGCGGTTGTTTCCGATGTAGTGGATGAGGCGAAGCATCTGAACCGGAATATCATGACCATGTGGAAGAGTGAAAAGTTAAGCCTTCAGCCGATCTCGGCAACCAGTAAAAAGTATTTTGTAAGAATCCAGGGGGATGCCGATGCAATGAAGGCGCATCTGGAGAGCAAGTTTGGCCCAATCGAGATTGTGAAGGCAGAGGGCCTGAAAAACGAATTCGGTTTCGTTACAGGTGTGATGACAGAAGGTGCTTATGAAGAAAATGCGAAAGAATTTCCAAGCATTCTGCATATGATACGTGTAGAAGGTTAAGATAAAGACCTGAAAATAAACTGGAGGCATAACATGAAATATGTAATTGTACTGTGTGACGGAGCTGCAGATGAACCGCTGGAGGAACTGGGCGGCAGAACCCCGCTGCAGGCAGCTGAGACTCCCAACACAGATAAACTGGCGCCCAAATCAGAGATCGGCATGGTCCGCACCGTGCCTGCAGGGATGGCGCCCGGGAGCGATACGGCGAATCTGTCCGTGATCGGATATGACCCAAAAGAGTATTATACCGGAAGATCCCCGTTAGAAGCGTTGAGCATCGGAGTGGATATGGAACCTTCTGACGTTGCTTTCCGCTGCAATATTGTGACATTGACGGAGGCGCAGGACTGCTATGAAGACAGAGTGATTGTGGATCACAGCTCCGATGAAATCAGCACAGAGGACGCGTCCGTACTCATTGAGGCACTGAAGGAAGGACTGGAGCGGGAAGACTACGAGTTCTACGTGGGAACCAGCTACAGACATCTTCTGATTCAGAAAGAGGGCAGGGTAGTGGAGCTGACCGCTCCCCATGATATTCTGACCAGGAGAATCGGGGACTATCTGCCCGCCGATCCTATCCTGCGTGAAATGATGGAAAAAAGTTATGACATACTATCCGTCCATCCACTGAATGTTGAGAGAAAAAGGCAGGGGAAGAACCCGGCCAATTCCGCTTGGTTCTGGGGAGCAGGCACAAGGCCTATGCTGACCTCCTTTGAAGAAAAGTTCGGAAAGAAAGGCGCCATGATCTCTGCGGTGGATCTGCTGAAAGGCATTGCCACAGGGGCCGGGATGCACAATATTTCAGTGGACGGAGCCAATGGCGGTTTACATACCAATTATGCCGGAAAAGCAAAGGCAGCTGTGAAAGCTCTGACACAGGAGGGGTATGATTTTGCCTACATCCATGTGGAGGCGCCAGATGAGATGGGGCATCAGGGCAGTTTTAAAAATAAAATAACGGCCATTGAGAATATCGATGCCCATATCATCGGCCCGGCGGCGGAGATGCTGGAAGCGGCAGGGAAAGAGTTCCGCATGCTGATACTTCCGGATCATCCGACACCGGTAAGCGTGCGCACTCATACAGGAGATCCTGTGCCATACCTGCTATATGACAGCAGAAATGCGGTGCAGGGTTTGGCTTCCTACGACGAGGAGAGTGCTCGCAGCAGCGGAATAAGGGAAGAAGTGGGACACACATTGATTTCCCGTCTTTTTGAGCAGAAATAATGCACAGCCGGTCAGAAATCAGGAGGACAACATGCTGATAGTTAAAAAATTTGGGGGAAGTTCAGTTGCGGACAGGGAATGTCTTTTCCGCGTGGCTGAGCGCTGTATCGAAGAATACAGAAAAGGAAACGACGTGATCGTTGTCTTGTCTGCAATGGGGGACACAACGGACGAACTCATAGAAAAAGCGAAGTTAATCACTGCAGAACCGTCGAAAAGAGAGATGGATATGCTGCTTACAACAGGAGAGCAGGTCTCGGCATCTCTACTGGCTATGGCCATCAACTCGCTGGGAGTGCCGGCCGTCTCACTGAATGCATTCCAGGTCAGGATGCACTGCACATCTGCCTACGGCAATGCCAGGTTTAAACGGGTAGAATCCGAAAGAATACGCCACGAACTGGATTCCAGAAAAATAGTGGTTGTCACAGGCTTTCAGGGCGTGAATAAATACGAGGATTATGCAACACTTGGCAGAGGCGGTTCAGATACCACCGCAGTAGCCATTGCGGCTGCACTTCATGCGGATGCCTGCGAGATCTATACGGATGTGGACGGCGTATACACTGCGGATCCGCGGATCGTGCCGAATGCGAGGAAACTGGATGCCATCAGTTATGATGAGATGCTGGAACTCGCGTCACTGGGGGCGAGAGTGCTCCACAACCGTTCCGTGGAGATGGCAAAAAAATACGGTGTACAGCTGGTCGTACGTTCCAGTCTGAACAGAAATGAAGGAACGGTAGTCAAGGAGGTAGTGAAATTGGAGAAAATGTTAATCAGCGGAGTTGCTTCCGACAAAAACACATCCAGAGTTTCCGTGATCGGTGTAGACGATAAGCCCGGCGTGGCATTTAAAATATTCAACACACTGGCAAGGAAGGGGATCAATGTGGACATCATTTTGCAGTCAGTAGGACGAGAGGGAACAAAAGACATCTCCTTTACCGTTGCGCAGGACGATTTGGAAGAAACGCTCAGGATTCTGAATGAAAATAAAGAGGAGCTGACAATCCAGGCAATCGAACACAAAGACAATGTAGCCAAAATCTCCATCGTCGGTGCGGGCATGATGAGCAATCCGGGTGTGGCAGCAAAAATGTTTGAGGCACTGTTCAATGCGGGCGTAAATATCAACATGATATCCACGTCCGAAGTGCGGATCACTGTGTTGATTGAAGAAAACGATGTAGAAAGAGCCATGATAGCAGTACACGACAGATTCGGGCTGGCGGAGTAATGGATTGAGGGGCACTTTCCTGACCAGGAAGAAGTCGGGCCCGTATGTGTGCGGTACTGCGCGGGAGGACGGATGAGGGCATTTAGGCGGCGGTAAGCGCCCCTTCATCAAAAAGAGCATTGAAATATGGACCGTCTGCAGGGTTACAAGCCCTGCAGGCGAGCTGACCTGCAGGGTGAATGCATCGGCATTCACGCGAATGTCAGCGGTGTCCAATATTTCAATGCTCTTTTTGATTAGGGGCGCTTACCGCCGCCGGCAGCTCTCAGCTAGGCCATATTCCCATTTCCTCCGGCGTCCGCATACCCTCTACTATTCAACGAGTAGCCTTTTGACTACTGCTTTTACGTCTTCACCTGCATTCCGAACGCCCATGACAATTGCAACCTCTTCTTCTGAAAGATATATGGTGTCACCGGTCAGGAGTTCTATTCCTGGTTGAAATGGTCCTTTATCCTCCTGGATTATGCCGTCTGCCCTGTAGGGATGTTTAATCAGATCGTCCAGTGTTATGTTATAAATCTGTGCAATTTTAAGGAGCAGGTCTAAATCCGGCGTTCTTTTGCCGGTTTCGTAGTTTGAATATGCCTGCCGGGAGATGTTCAGCGCTCTACCAAGTTCTTTTTGAGTCATTCTGCGGGCCTTTCTGTAACGCCCCAAGTTTTCAACCAGTTGTATATTGGCCAATGTGACACCTCCATTCACAGGAAAATTGAAATCTTCATAAATTATAGCAATTTTTCCTGCAAATAGATATTTTTGCCGCGAAACGTATATTCGATGTAAAAAGCAACTTTTCGTTGCCATCTGTTTTATCGGCTTAATATGCTGTTGTGGTACCTGGAGGAGAAGGTGACATCTTCCCCGAACCAGGATGGCGCCTGGAAGGAGACGGCGGTTTCCTCATCTGGAAATTCAACTTCAGCCAGAATCAGCGGCTCCAGATCGCCGTGAAAAAGATCCAGCTCAATAGTAAGTCCGTTGTCCAGCGGCAGCATATAGCGTGTCTTCTGGATCAGCCGTCCGTCAATTTTTGCTTTCAGGTGCTGATAGGCCTCTGACGTCAGGGGGAGGTTGTATTCCTCGCGTACCATCAGCCCTCTTGATTTATAGGTGAGTACGTAGTCTTCGTTGTCTCTCCGGATGCGCACCACGGGTTCTGTACAGAGATAGCCCTGCTCGATCTGCCGGCTTGGATACTCTTCCAGGCGGCAGGGAATGTTGTCTTTATCGATCAGATATTTGCGTTCGATTTCCATAAAGTGCTCCTTATCATTTTTTTATTATCATAATACTGCGTGTAAAAATTGTAAACCATTGCATTTCCAGACTTCATTTGATACACTGAAATTGCGCTGAAAATGCAGACAGTAAAGTGTAATTTGAAGGAGGAATCAGTGATGAAGGATGTAAAAGTATTTCTGGCGGACGGCTTTGAAGAAATCGAAGGACTCACCGTTGTGGATCTGCTCCGAAGGGCGGGGGCTGCCGTCGATACAGTATCCGTAACCGGATGTTCTGTGATCAGCGGTGCCCATGGAATCAAGGTGGAGGCAGATATTCTGTTTGAAGAGGCAGACTTTTCCGGGACAGATATGCTGGTACTGCCGGGAGGCATGCCGGGTACAGTGCATCTCCAGGAGCATCCGGGGCTGAACGGGCTTCTCAGGGACTTTTACGGCAGGGAAAAATATATTGCGGCAATCTGTGCGGCGCCGAGTATTCTGGGAGGACTTGGATTTCTGAAAGGACGCAGGGCATGTTCCTACCCCTCAAAAGAGAAGGAACTGACCGGTGCGGAAGTGGTACGGACACCTGTGGCAGTGGATGGAAACATCATAACGAGCCGTGGAATGGGTACTGCCATACCATTTTCCCTGGAATTGATTTCCTTACTGTGCGGGGCTGAAAAGTCAGACGAAGTCAGAGCGTCAATCATATTTGGGTAAAAAGTATCCAAAAGGCTTAAAAAACCCCGAAAAATAAGGAATAACAAGTAAAAAGTACTGGAAATTTACTGACGAATGTGCTATACTCCTTTAATGACTGTGAATGTATATTATCAGGTACGGAACCGCCTGACTGATACAAAACTGCATGACGAATGGTACGAATCAAGGAGGAAGATAAAAAATGAGTTTACAGGTAGAAAAGTTAGAACATAATATGGCGAAACTTACAATCGAAGTTCCGGCCGAGGAAGTGGAGCAGGCTCTCCAGGCATCATACTTAAAACAGCGCAATCAGATTAGTATGCCTGGTTTCCGCAAAGGAAAAGTGCCGAGACAGATGGTTGAGAAGATGTACGGACCGGAAGTGTTCTATGATGATGCGGCAAACAAGCTTGTTCAGGAAGCCTACGCAAAAGCTTTTGATGAGTGCGAGCTGGAGCTTGTGACACCGCCGGATATCGATGTTGTACAGCTGGAAAAGGGAAAGCCGTTTATCTTTACTGCAGAAGTTGCAGTAAAGCCGGAAGTGACCCTTGGCGAATATAAAGGATTAAAGGTAGATAAGATATCCACCAGAGTTACCGCAAAAGAAATCGATGAAGAGATCGACAAAGAGCGCGAGCGCAATGCGAGAACTGTCGATGTGACAGACCGCGCAGTGGAGGATAACGACCAGATCACACTGGATTTTGAAGGATTTGTTGACGGAGTGGCATTCCCAGGCGGAAAAGCACAGGATTATCCGCTGGTTATCGGATCCGGATCATTCATCCCGGGATTCGAGGAGCAGTTGATCGGCGCTGAGATCGGCAAAGAGATGGAAGTCAATGTGACATTCCCGGAGGAATATCAGTCAGCAGAACTTGCTGGAAAAGATGCTGTATTTAAATGTACAGTGCATGCAATCAAGGCAAAGGAGCTTCCGGAACTGGACGATGAGTTTGCTTCTGAAGTATCCGAGTGTGAGACACTGGAAGACTATAAGGCAGAAGTAAAGAAAAAGATCAAAGAGCGCAAAGAACGCGAAGGAAAAGAAAAGAAAGAGAATCAGGTAATTGATATGGCTGCAGAGAATGCGCAGGTAGACATTCCAGAAGCGATGATCCAGATGAAGATGAGAGAGATCTTAGGGGAATTAGAACAGCGCATCCAGCAGCAGGGCCTGAGCATGGAGCAGTACCTTCAGTTTACGGGTGTGTCAAAAGAGGGTATGCTTGCGGAGTTAAGGCCGGAGGCAGAGAAGCGTATTAAGACGAAACTGGTTATGGAAGCAATCGTAAAAGCTGAGAATCTTGAGACATCCGAGGAACGTCTGCAGGAAGAACTGCAGAAGATGGCGGATGCTTATGAGATGGAAGTTGAGAAACTCAGAGGCTTCATGGGAGAGAATGAAAAGAAGCAGATGGAGGATGGCCTTGCCGTACAGGAAGCCATTAAACTGCTGGTAGCTTCTGCTGTGGAAGAGTAAATGAATGGGCTTTATGACTGAGCAGAGATAACCCGGTGACTAGCCCGGCACCTGTCGGGCAGTCCGTATTCAAAAATTATTAGGAGGGACATCAATGAGTTTAGTACCTTATGTCATTGAGCAGACGAGCCGTGGAGAACGTTCCTACGACATATACTCAAGATTATTAAAAGAAAGAATCATTTTCCTTGGAGAAGAGGTAAATGATGTGTCGGCAAGCGTAATTGTTGCAGAGCTTCTTTTTTTGGAAGCGGAGGATCCGGATAAGGATATCCAGCTGTACATCAACAGTCCTGGTGGTTCTGTAACCTCAGGAATGGCAATCTACGACACCATGCAGTACATCAAGTGCGACGTTTCTACCGTGTGTATCGGTATGGCGGCAAGCATGGGGGCATTTTTGCTGTCAGGCGGCAAGAAGGGCAAACGCTTTGCGCTTCCTAACGCCGAGATTATGATTCATCAGCCGTCAGGCGGAGCACAGGGGCAGGCAACTGAGATTCAGATTGTAGCAGAGCATATTCTGAAGACACGCCAGAAGTTGAACCAGATACTGGCCGAGAACACCGGACAGAGCCTGGACGTGATCAAGGTCGATACAGAGAGGGACAATTATATGTCGGCTCTGGAGGCTAAGGAGTATGGATTAATAGATGAGGTAATTGCCAGTCATTAAGGGCAATATGAGGTGAAAAGCATTATGGCAGGAAAAGTAAGCGATGATACAGTGAGATGTTCTTTCTGTAATAAGACGCAGGCGCAGGTGCGTAAGCTGATCGCAGGTCCGAACGGAGCATATATCTGTGATGAGTGCATTGACGTGTGTGCCGAGATTATTGAGGAAGAATTCGAGTACGATGAGATAAGAGCGTTTGATGATATTAATCTTCTGAAGCCGGAGGAAATAAAGACATTTCTGGACGAGTACGTAATCGGACAGGATGAAGCAAAGAAAGTCCTTTCAGTAGCTGTATATAATCATTACAAGCGGATTATGGCAGAGCAGGATTTAGGAGTGGAGCTGCAAAAGAGTAATATACTGATGCTTGGGCCGACTGGCTGCGGTAAAACGCTGCTTGCTCAGACTCTTGCGAAGATTCTGAATGTACCATTTGCTATTGCAGATGCCACGGCATTAACTGAGGCCGGTTATGTGGGAGAGGATGTAGAGAATATCCTCCTGAAGGTGATTCAGGCCGCGGATGGAGACATTGCCCGCGCAGAGCACGGCATCATCTATATCGATGAGATCGATAAAATTACAAGAAAATCTGAAAATCCGTCCATCACACGTGACGTATCCGGTGAGGGAGTACAGCAGGCACTCTTGAAGATTATCGAGGGTACTGTTGCATCGGTTCCCCCCCAGGGGGGGAGAAAACATCCCCATCAGGAATTGATACAGATTGACACGACAAACATCCTGTTTATCTGCGGCGGAGCGTTTGAGGGGATCGATAAGATGATTGAGACCCGTATCGATAAGAAGTCGATTGGATTCAATGCGGAGATTGCATCCAAGCATGAATACAATGTCGATGTGCTGCTGCATCAGGTATTGCCGCAGGATCTGGTAAAGTTTGGACTTATACCGGAGCTTGTCGGACGTCTGCCTGTGACGGTGACCTTGGATATGCTGGATGAAGAGGCCCTGATCAGGATACTGACAGAGCCGAAGAGTGCAATTGTGAAGCAGTATCAGAAGCTGCTGGAATTAGACGGCGTTAGGCTTGACTTTGATGAGGATGCCCTCTACGCAATCGCAGAGACATCTTTTGCAAGAAAGACAGGAGCCAGAGGCCTTAGGGCGATCATGGAAGATATTATGATGGACACCATGTTTAAGGTGCCGTCTGATGATACGATCAAAGGATGCCGTATCACAAAAGAAGTGGTGAAAGGGACGGGAAAACCATTGTATGAATGCGATGGTGAAGAACGCAGATCGTTCCTGGCATCGGAGAGTGCATAAGAAAGACAGGCGGGTGCAGTGGTATACCATGTATCCGCCTTTTCACATGCACATAAAAAGCCGGTAAGGCAGTTTAGTGGGTGGAGGAGATAATATGAAAAGTGAGAAACAGAGCCTTCCGATGGTTGCGCTGCGTGGTATGACTATCATGCCGGAGATGGTGGTGCATTTTGATGTAAGCCGCCAGCGTTCAATAGCGGCGATCCAGGAGGCTATGGTAGAAGATCAGAAGATTTTCATGATAACGCAGAAAGATCTGGAGACTGAGAATCCAAAGCAGGAGGATCTTTATGAAGTAGGAACCGTAGGAACGATCAAACAAATTATTAAGCTGCCGAAGCATATCATGCGGGTACTCGTTTCCGGGGAGACGAGAGGCGTCCTGCAGAAGATTGAATACGAGGATCCCTATCTGCGCGCGGAAGTGGATGTTATGGACGAATCCGATGTGCTGATTAGAGATGATTTGAATGCACAGGCCATGGAGCGCGGCCTTAAAGATATGTTTGTGGACTTTGCGGCAAAGAGCGGGAAGATGTCCAAAGAATCAGTGGCTCAGGTTCTGGAGATTAAGGGGCTGAAAAAGCTGGTCGATGAGATCGCGGCCAATACTCCGCTGTTCTATACAGATCTTCAGGAGATTCTGAATGAAACGGATTTTTGGAAGCGTTACGAGGCACTGGCCTTTAAATTGGTGAATGAAATACAGATTATGAATCTGAAAGAAGAGATCCAGATGAAAGTAAAGGAGAGGGTGGATAAACACCAGAGAGAATATATTCTCCGGGAACAGTTAAAACTAATCCGGGAGGAACTGGGTGACGATACAACCCTCTCGGATGCTGAGGAGTTTGAAAAAGCGGCGAAGGGGCTGAAGGCTCCCAAGGAAGTGAAAGAGAAGCTGGCTAAGGAAATCAGCCGTTTTAAAAGTTCCCTGAACAGTCCTGCAGAAAGCGGCGTCATCAGGACCTACATCGAGACGCTGCTGGAAATGCCGTGGAATAAGTCGGTGAAAGACAGCGGAGATATCGAATTCGCCCGGAAAGTGCTGGATGAGGATCACTACGGTCTGGAGCAGGTAAAGGAGAGAGTGCTGGAGTTTCTGGCCGTGCGTTCCCTGACCAAAAAGGGAGAAAGTCCGATTCTGTGTCTGGTGGGCCCGCCGGGAACCGGTAAGACCTCGATTGCCAAGTCCCTTGCAAGGGCGCTGAAAAAGCCTTATGTCAGAATTTCCCTGGGCGGTGTGCGGGATGAAGCCGAGATCCGCGGCCATAGAAAGACATATGTGGGAGCTATGCCAGGCAGAATCGCGAATGGGATGAAGAGCGCAGGCGTGAAAAATCCGGTTATGCTGCTTGACGAGATCGACAAAGTAAGCACCGATTATAAGGGCGATACATTTTCTGCTCTCTTGGAAGTACTGGACAGCGAGCAAAACAGCAAGTTCAGGGATCATTATCTGGAGGTGCCGATGGACCTGTCAGAAGTGCTGTTTATTACGACGGCAAATACACTGCAGACCATACCGAGGCCGCTTCTGGATCGTATGGAAGTGATTGAAGTGAGCAGCTACACGGAGAACGAGAAGCTCCACATTGCCATAGAGCATCTGATTCCAAAACAGCTGGAGAAGCATGGATTGAAAGAGGAGCAGCTGACTTTCAGTAAGCATGCGATCTGGAAGATGGCACGCAACTATACTAAGGAAGCCGGTGTCAGACAGCTGGAGAGGGAGATCGGGAATATCTGCAGAAAGGCTGCTAAGGAAATACTGACAGTAAACAAGAATAAGATCACGATAACAGAGAAGAATATTCATAAATATCTCGGAAAAGAAAAATATACGTATCAGATGGCAAATGTTTCGGACGAGATCGGTATTGTACGCGGCCTGGCTTGGACAAGTGTGGGTGGTGACACGCTTCAGATTGAAGTGAACGTCATGCCGGGAAATGGCGAGATTATGCTGACAGGGCAGCTGGGTGACGTGATGAAGGAATCGGCGCGAACAGGGATCAGCTATATTCGTTCCATCAGCAGGCGGTATCAGATTGCGGAGGATTTTTTCGAAAAGCACGATATCCATGTACACATTCCAGAGGGGGCGGTTCCAAAAGACGGCCCTTCCGCAGGAATTACTATGGCAACGGCTATGCTTTCTGCCATTACGGAACAGAAAGTCCGGGCAGATCTGGCCATGACCGGCGAAGTGACGCTGCGCGGCCGGGTGCTTCCGATTGGAGGACTGAAGGAGAAACTGCTTGCGGCGAAAAACGCGGGGATAAAGACGGTGCTGATTCCAAAAGAAAATAAAATAGATGTGGATGGCCTTTCCACCGAAATCACGAAGGGCCTGGAGATCCTGCCGGTTGAAAGTATGGATGAGGTACTGAAGGCGGCCCTGACCGGGGAGACGAGCGGGGATAAGCCACAGACAGGAGTATAGAATGGTAATCAAAAACATTAATTTGGAGACAGTCTGCGGGATCACAAGCGTGCTTCCGGACAATGACAAGCCGGAGATCGCGTTCGCAGGGAAATCTAATGTAGGAAAATCTTCGCTGATCAATGCGCTGATGAACCGAAAATCCTATGCGAGAATATCCGCTACACCGGGTAAAACACAGACGATTAATTTTTATAATATCAACGAAGAGATGTATCTCGTAGACCTGCCGGGCTATGGCTATGCAAAAGTCTCAGAAAAGGAAAAGGTACAGTGGGGAAAGCTGATTGAGCGTTATCTGAATGGATCCACCCAGCTGAAGGCCATTTTTCTGCTGATTGATATCCGGCATGAGCCTTCTGCTAACGATAAGATGATGTACAGCTGGATTGTGGAACAGGGATTCCAGCCGATCATCATTGCCACAAAGCTGGATAAACTAAAGAGAAGCCAGATTCAGAAGCATGTGAAAATGGTAAGAGAGGGCCTTGATCTGGTTCCAGGGACGAAGATTATTCCGTTCTCCTCAACCACAAAACAGGGCAGAGATGAGATTTGGGAGCTCATAGAAAGCGAGTATTTAGACAGAGCAGAGGTGGAGTAGATATGGAGAACAGACGGCCGTACTGGCAGGTGGCTGTAAGCCTTGTTTTTAGTCTTGCGGCGACAGCGGCTTTTGTGTTTATTGGAATAAAATCAATCGGATTTTTTATGCCGTTTGTCATCGGCTGGATAATATCGGCGATTGCCACGCCCGTAGTGAACTGGCTGGAGAAAAGATTGAAGATTGTGAAAAAGCTGGGTTCGGCCCTGATTGTAATTGTAGTGCTGGCATTGATCGTACTGCTTATTTACTTTGCCGTCAGCAAAGTATCTGCGGAGATCGGGGATCTGATTAAAAATTTTCCGGATCTTTACGCCCAGCTGGAAGTAGGCCTGCGCGAGATCGGGAGCACACTGTCGGGAGTATTCTCGAAGCTACCGGCGGGTATACAAAACGGTTGGAATGCTGTTGTTGCAAACCTGGATCAGTCGATGGGCGAGCTGGTGAGTAAGATCAGCCAGCCGACGGTAACTGCAGCGGGCAACTTTGCAAAGAGTCTGCCGTCCTATCTGATATCCTTTATTGTGGCGATGATGTCGGCCTACTTTTTTACGGTTCAGAGAGAAGAAGTGATCCTATGGCTGAAAAAGGTTTCCCCTCCATCGGTAGAAAAGCGGATGAGCCTTGTCATGGACAATCTGAAATATGCGGTGGGCGGATATTTCAAGGCGCAGTTCAAGATCATGGGAATTGTATTTCTTATCCTGTTTGCAGGACTGGGGATGTTCGGCGTACATTACGCCATCTTGATTGCGTTTCTGATCGCATTCCTGGACTTCCTGCCCTTTTTTGGTACGGGTACAGCCATGATACCGTGGGCCTTGTATAAGCTCCTAACGGGGGATTACAAGATGACGGCGGCGCTGCTTGTAATCTATGTGATCACCCAGCTGGTGCGCCAGCTTCTGCAGCCGAAACTGGTAGGGGACAGCATGGGACTGAACCCGCTTGTGACGCTGCTGCTGCTTTATATTGGATACAAGGTGAGCAGCGTACTGGGGCTGATCCTGGCAGTGCCGATCGGAATGGTACTGATAAACATGTGCCAGGCAGGGGCCTTTGATTATATATTCGATGATGTAAAGATACTCGTGGAGGGGGTGCTGGGGCTGCGGGAGTAGGGGGCGTTATGTTCGCCTGCCAGCGGTTCTGGTATCAGGCACACACTTCTCCTGTGCCTGATACCAGAACCGCTGGCAGGCTGGGCGCATCCGGTAAGGAGATGCGGCGGATCAGGAGGTGGTTTAAACGGATGATGGTTAAGACTGATTTTATGTTCTCGGAGAGAATTGGGTGTTTTGAGTGGAGATTTTTATTAGTGGGGTTACGGATATGGCTCCGGAGATGTCTATGTTTTCTACTTCCGGAGGGTAGGTCAGGCTGAAGGATAGGCGGGCTTCTTCGGTGGCAGCTGCGTTGGTGGTGAAGCTTCCGGCGGCGGAGGTGTTGCGGGAGCCGCTGCCTGCGGGGGCAAGGAAGGCATAGAGCAGCTGCAGGGTTCCGTTAATTCTGGGAACGATCTGCATGTAATTGTCTGGCTCTGTGGTGGCAAGAAGCAGATAGTTAATTAGGTATAGATAGCCGGGGGCCAGAATGATTTCGGTGTTTCCGTTCAGGTGTATCTGAGTGCCCTCCTGGAAAATGGGGATCATAGGCAGGTTTGAACCTGACGGCGGACTAGCCTGTACGCCGTACTGGGCATAAAAATCGATTCTTCCCTTGGGCGGTTCAGGCGGACATGGTGGAATTGGCGGTGGACAACAATTTGGTCTCAAATTGATACACTCCTTATCTTTCTTATATAATTAGTATATTGATAAGACAGGAGAGTGTGACGGGGAAGCGATGGTTTACAAGCCGTATCGGCGATTTCCGCTCTTTTTCACGTGGTGCAGGCTGTACATGCAGAACATCAGCCAAATGGGCAGAATGATGCCTTTCAGGACACTGGAGATACTGATACTCCACCAGATCCCATTCAGCTTCAGTACGCTGGCCGAGAGGACGGCTGCCAGTGGAATCCGAAGTGTGTTGAATATGATTCCGGTCAGAGAAGGCGGCAGTGTTCTGCCCAGTCCCTGGAATGCTCCGGCGGATGCGGCCTCTGTGCACATAAAGAGCTGTGAGACAGCCAGAATGCGCAGGTAGTCTGTGCCCATTGGGAGGATGTCTGTTTCCGGGATGAAGACGCGGAACAGGATTTCCGGGAAAAGAAGAAGCGCAAGAGTCGTAAAAAGACCCCAGGTGCACATGATTTTGAGTGCGCTGAAGTAGCCTTTTCTGACACGGTCATTTTTACCGGCGCCATAATTCTGCGCGGTAAATGCATTGACTGCACTGCCAAATCCCTCCGCGGTCATCCATGAGATGGATTCAATCTGGCTGCCGACTTTCTGGACTGCAACGGCTGCATCGCCCCAGCCTGCGATCATTCTCGCAATCAGCATGGAGATGCCGGTGAAAATCAAATTCTGGACGGAAGCGGGAAGACCCACAAGCAGAATTTCCCTCATGCGTTTTACGGCAGGCCGCTGCAAAATACGGACTTTTGAAAAGATCAGAGCATCCCTCCGGATACGCAGGATATAGATTGAGAACACCATTACCTGTGCAAAAACAGTGGCTGCTGCGGCACCCTTTACACCGAGACGGGGCAGCGGCCCAGGGCCGAATATCAGAACCGGGTCGAGGACCAGGTTGATAACAAGCCCGATCGTTGTGGACCAGAACGTGATCATACTATTTCCCATGGCCGTCAGAAGCCCTGTGAAAATTTGGTTGATAAAGTTAAATACAATTCCTCCACAGGTGACCGCCAGATACCAGCGGGCGTCCAGAATCACTTCCGGGCTGTTGAGGCGGAAAAAGCCAATCAGTGGTCTATTAAATATCACGGATATGACGCCGTAAAGAAGTCCAAAGAGCAGTCCCATCTGTAGGGAAGCCGTGGCATACTGCACCGCCTTTTCCTTTTTACCGGCGCCCAGAGACTGGGCCGTAAGCACCTGTCCCCCCATCCTTGCAAGCATGGTAATTCCAGCGGAAAGCCAGATATACATGCCGGCTGCGCCAACGGCTGCAACGGCATTACTGCCAATCCGTCCGATCCAGAGCATATCGGTCAGATTATAGGCCATCTGAATCAGCGAAGTCCCCATAATGGGAAGGGCCAGCCTGGCCAGAGACCCGGCTATCGGGCCATTTAACAAGTCAATTCCTTTTTTCATTCTATGATTTCCCCTAATGAAGCAGTTAATTTTAACAGTTGTAGATACAGCAGTATCCATGTGTAATTCTGAACAGTTATAAACAGCGGTAATATTATAACATGGAATGATACGATATGACAGAGGAAAACCAGGAATCAAATTACCTTACCATGAAACAGAATAAGAATTGACTTCCCGGTAATCTCAGGCCTATAATAGTCGTATTACAACTACATATAAAGAAAATGGAGGCGTTACTATGACAAAGGTATTAATTCAGCCAGGACCATGCGGACTTGACACACAGGTAGAAGCAACTTCAGAGGACGGGATGGAGGTACAGGTAAAGATTACATCTGGCTGCGAATCCATCAATAAAATGACAGAAGAATTAGGTGATACATGGGACGCCTACGAAGTCTGTCTTGGAAAGCCGGGAACCGGCCCTCTCTACGATTATGCAGCAGAAAAACTGCCGGGCCATGCATCCTGTCCTGCCATAGCGGGAATCATCAAATGCATCGAAGTAGAATGTAAACTGGCACTCCCAAAAGATGCATCAATCACATTTGTTTAGGGAGTGAGGTTTTAACGAATGAATGGGAGGACGCTGTCCGGAATCGCGGCAGTCCTCTTTGGGATGCGGCTTTGCGGCGTAACAGCCGCTAATCAAAATGAAAGCCAGCATTATGGACACCGCCGACAAACACGGGTATGCCGATGCATACCCGCTTGAGTCGGCTTATTCGCAGGACTGGAAGTCCTGCGAATAGTCCATATGCTGGCTTTCATTTTGATGTAGCGGCTGTAACACCACAAAGAAGCATCCCAAAGAGGACTGCCGCGATTCCAGACAGCTGGTGCATCCGGCCGGTAGAAACATCTTCCCTCCTCGGGAGAAGCTCAGAACGGGAGCTACGGATGTTGTCTGAATGTCCGGTAAGTGTAACATACAATAAAGTGATAATACCTAAACCTATAGATCATATATCCGCAGACCCATTCCCGTCCGCCTTCCCCGTCTGCGGCTCCTCCGGGAAGGGGGGCAGCCGCCTTGATGCACCCAGCCTGATTGAAATGTGGAGGAGGATGCCCTGTTCACCGCATTCTCTCAAACCCTATTCAGCACTCCTTTGATATATTTACCTGTGTAGGATTGTGGATTCTCAGCGATTTCTTCCGGTGTTCCGGTTGCGACTACGGTTCCGCCTTTGTCGCCCCCTTCCGGTCCTATATCGATGATGTAATCGGCAGTTTTGATGACATCCAGGTTGTGTTCGATAACGATGACGGTGTTGCCGTCTCCGGAGAGCCGCCTCAGGATTTCGGTCAGTTTGTGGACATCGGCAAAGTGGAGGCCGGTTGTTGGTTCATCCAGGATGTAGACTGTCTTTCCTGTGCTGCGTCTGCTCAGTTCGGACGCCAGTTTGATCCTCTGGGCTTCACCGCCCGATAATTCAGTGGAGGGCTGTCCCAGGCGGATGTAGGAAAGGCCCACATCATTGAGGGTCTCCATCTTTCTCCGGATGCTTGGAACATGCTCAAAGAACTGCAGGGCCTCCTCTACGGTCATATTGAGGACGTCATAAATGGTCTTTCCTTTGTATTTAACTTCCAGAGTCTCGCGGTTGTATCGTTTGCCTCCACAGACTTCGCAGGGGACGTATACGTCCGGAAGGAAATGCATCTCGATCTTTAGGATCCCATCCCCGCTGCAGGCCTCACAGCGTCCGCCCTTGACGTTGAAGCTGAAACGCCCCTTTTTGTAGCCGCGCGCCTTGGCGTCGGGGGTTGATGCAAACAGATCGCGGATCAGATCGAAGACTCCGGTATAAGTTGCAGGATTGGAACGGGGAGTACGCCCGATTGGGGATTGATCGATATCGATTACTTTATCGACCTGATCCAATCCTTCGATGCGCTTGTGTTTCCCCGGGATTGTCCTTGCACGGTTGAGTTCCTTGGCCAGTTTTTTGTAAAGGATTTCGTTTACAAGAGAACTCTTACCCGAACCGGAAACACCTGTCACACAGGTCATAATTCCAAGTGGAATGTCTACATCAATATTTTTCAGGTTATTCTGCTGTGCACCGATAATTCTGAGGTATCCGGCAGGCTGTTCTCTCTTTTCGGGAATCGGTATTTTGATCTTGCCGCTCAGATAGGCTCCGGTGATGGAGTTCTTGTTTTTCATGATTTCCTGCGCGGTTCCGACGGCGATCACTTCTCCGCCGTGCTCGCCTGCGCCGGGGCCTATGTCCACGATGCAGTCGGCGGCCAGCATGGTGTCCTCATCGTGCTCTACGACAATCAGAGTGTTGCCCAGATCCCGGAGATGCTTCAGCGTGCCAAGAAGCTTATCGTTGTCCCGCTGATGCAGTCCGATGCTTGGCTCATCCAGAATGTAGGCGACGCCTACCAGGCCGGAGCCGATCTGGGTAGCCAGGCGGATCCTCTGGGCCTCCCCGCCGGATAGAGAGGCGGTTGCCCTTGCCAGTGTCAGGTAATCGAGTCCCACATCCATCAGAAACTGGATCCGGGCCTTGATTTCCTTGAGTATCTGCCCGCCGATCAGCAGCTGTGTCTCGGTGAGCTGCAGTTCGTGTAAAAACTCCTGCAGTTTATTGATGGACAGAGCGGTAACGGCGGCGATATTCTGACCGCCAACCGTAACGGCCAGAGCCCCCTTTTTCAGACGCTGCCCTCCACATTCGGAGCAGGGGGTGATATTCATAAAAGTTTCGTATTCTGCCTTCATCGTGTCCGAACCTGTCTCGCGATAACGGCGTTCCACATTCTTTAGAAGTCCTTCAAAGGCCACATCGTAGACGCCTTCTCCGCGCTGTCCTTTATAATATACCTTTACAGACTTTCCGTTTGTTCCGTGGATCAGGATGTCATGCACTTTCTTTGAATACTGTTCGAAGGGAGTATCTAGATCAAACTTATATTCCTTGCAGAGAGCATCCAGAATCGCCCTGGTAAAACTGGATTTGTCCGTACAGGACTGCCAGCCGATGACTGTGATAGCCCCCTCGCTGATACTGAGCGACGGATTGGGGATGATCAAGTCCTCAGCAAATTCCATCTTATATCCCAGGCCGAAGCAGACCGGACATGCGCCGAAGGGATTGTTGAAGGAGAAGCTTCTAGGCTCAATCTCTTCAATGCTGATTCCACAGTCCGGGCAGGCAAAGCTCTGGCTGAAATTCATTGCTTCTCCCCCGATGATATCAACAGTCAGCAGGCCTTCTGCAAGGCTCAGTACACTTTCCACGGAATCTGTCAGGCGTTTCTCGATACCGGGTTTTACGACAAGACGGTCCACGATAATCTCGATGTTATGCTTAATATTCTTATCCAGGGTAATTTCCTCGGATAATTCATACAGGTTTCCGTCGATGCGTACACGCACGTAGCCGCTCCTTTTTGCCCGTTCCAGGAGCTTGGTATGGGTTCCCTTGCGGCCCCTGACTACCGGGGCCATAAGCTGGATTTTTGTTCCCTCGGGCAGGTTCATGACCTGATCCACCATCTGGTCCACGGTCTGCTTCATAATCTCTTTGCCGCATTTGGGACAGTGGGGGATACCGATGCGCGCGTAGAGAAGACGAAAATAGTCGTAGATTTCCGTAACAGTTCCAACTGTAGAACGGGGGTTGTGATTGGTTGATTTCTGGTCAATGGAAATTGCGGGAGAAAGCCCTTCAATGCTCTCCACATTAGGTTTTTCCATCTGGCCCAGAAATTGCCTTGCGTAAGAGGAGAGCGATTCCATATATCTGCGCTGGCCTTCCGCATAAATCGTATCAAATGCAAGGGAGGACTTCCCGGAGCCGCTGAGTCCGGTCAGAACGACGAGTTCATTTCTGGGAATGTCCAAATCTATATTTTTTAGGTTGTTTTCATTTGCGCCGCGTATCTTAATGTACTTTCTGGCGTCCATTTTTTTGCCCATTTGTTATCCTTCCTGTTCCTTCTAAAATGTATTTATAATGCTCTGTCAGTCGTCCATATCGTTCAGGACTTTCTTGAGCTCCACCAGCTTATCTCTCAGCTCAGCAGCGGACTCGAAGTTCAGTTCTGCGGCAGCCTTTTTCATCTGTTTTGACAGGTCTCCAATTAATTTTTCCAGTTCTTTCCTGCTCATCGATTCCGGATCTTTTTCCATCCGCAACTCCTCTGCGGCAACTTTCTTGGAAATACTGATCAGGTCACGTACAGATTTACGGATCGTCTGCGGTGTGATTCCATGCTCCTCATTGTACTTCATCTGTATTTCGCGGCGGCGCTGCGTCTCATCCATGGCTGTCCGCATGGAATCTGTTATGGTATCTGCGTACATGATGACATGCCCCTCTGCGTTACGCGCTGCCCGGCCGATCGTCTGGATCAGAGAGGTGCCGGAACGCAGGAAGCCTTCTTTATCCGCATCCAGGATCGCCACCAGTGTGATCTCGGGAATATCCAGCCCCTCCCTCAGAAGGTTAATGCCCACGAGTACATCAAATACATCCAGACGCATATCCCGGATGATCTCCGAACGCTCCAGGGTATCGATATCGGAGTGCAGGTATTTGACACGGATACCCACCTCGCGCATATAGTCGGTCAGGTCCTCGGCCATTCTTTTTGTCAGTGTGGTTACCAGAACCTTATTCTTTTTTGCAACCTCCTTATTCACTTCTCCGACCAGATCGTCGATCTGCCCCTCCACCGGACGGACCGTGACCTCGGGATCCAACAGCCCTGTGGGGCGGATAACCTGCTCTGTCCGAAGCAGTTCGTGTTCTTCCTCATAAACACTCGGCGTGGCAGATACAAATAAAACCTGATTGATCTTGCTTTCAAATTCTTCAAAATTGAGCGGACGGTTATCCTTTGCTGAGGGCAGCCGGAATCCGAAGTCCACGAGGGTTGACTTGCGCGACTGGTCGCCGGAGTACATGCCGCCGATCTGGGGAATGGTCTTGTGGGACTCATCTATCATGATGATAAAATCATCAGGGAAGTAGTCAATCAGCGTGTAGGGCGGCTGCCCGGGAGCAAGCCCGGCCAGATGGCGGGAATAGTTTTCAATGCCGGAACAGAATCCGGTCTCCTTTAGCATCTCAATATCAAAGTTTGTGCGCTCGGCAATCCGCTGTGCTTCCAGCAGCTTATCCTGGCGCTTGAATTCCTTAACGCGCTCTTCCAGCTCTGCCTCGATGGCGGTTACCGCGCGGGCGATATTCTCCTTGTCCACAACATAATGTGATGCGGGGAAGATTGCGATGTGCTTCAGCTCATCCTTGATCTCCCCGGTCAGGACGTCAATCTCGGTAATCCGCTCCACCTCATCCCCGAACCATTCGATGCGGATCGCGGTATCTTCGGAGTAAGCAGGGATCACCTCCAGAACGTCACCCCGCACCCGGAAGGTGCCGCGGTGGAAATCCATTTCATTTCTGTCATACTGTATCTCGATGAGTTTTGCCATGACTTCATCTCTGTCCCGCGTCATGCCCGGGCGCAGTGAAATCACCATGTTCTGGTAGTCCATCGGGCTTCCCAGTCCATAGATACAGGATACGCTGGCTACGATGATCACATCCCGCCGTTCCGCCAGGGCCATAGTGGCGGACAGACGGAGTTTGTCAATCTCGTCATTGATCGCCGAATCCTTGGCAATATATGTGTCTGATGAGGGAACATAGGCTTCCGGCTGGTAATAATCGTAGTAGCTTACGAAATATTCGACCGCATTGTTGGGAAAGAATTCCTTAAACTCACCGTATAGCTGTGCGGCCAGAGTCTTGTTGTGGGCGATGATCAGAGTGGGCCTGTTCAGCGCCTGAATCACGTTGGCCATGGTAAATGTCTTACCGGAACCGGTAACTCCGAGCAGAGTTTCAAATTGATTGCCCTCTTGAAACCCACGCACCAACTCAGCAATGGCTTGGGGTTGGTCGCCTGTGGGCTGATATTCCGATACAAGTTTAAAATGATCCATAAACCCGATACCTCCATATATAAACAATTCCCTAAAATTGGGAATTTCATACTCTCATAGTGTCAGATATGATTATAGCAGAGGATCTGGAAAATGTACAGTGGAAATCGAATGTTTGTTCTGTATAATTCCGAGGACATGTACCCGTTCTGGACGGACTGAACCGGTACGAATCCAGCCCATGGAAACTCGCCTTCGGTGAGGGGGAGAAAACATTGCAAAGAAGGCTGTTTATGGTATAATGAATGTTAGTGGGAAAAGCGTGCCTGCACATTTTTCAAACGGCGAATGGTGGCCATGAATCTCAGATTCATAATATCATGATACTGATTCGATATTAAATGGGGGTCATATTTTATATAAAATTATCCGTGCATGCTATTGACTGGCAATCGGAAAATGAGCGAAAGGACAGAAGATATGAAAAAAAGAATGATTGCACTGCTGATCCTTTCCGCCTTTATACTGTGCGCATTATCCGGATGCAAAGAGAACAGCAGAGTCGTAAACTATGAGGGGCAGGACGGAGAAACTACAACCATCACCTTTTTTGGGAATAAGTATGAACCAGAAAATGTTATGGTCATAGAGGAGATTATATCCGGCTTCATGACAGAGAATCCCGGTATCCGAGTTTCCTATGAAAGCCTGAAAGGGTCCGAATATTTTGAAGCATTAAGAAAACGGATGGCTTCCGGCAAGGGAAACGATGTATTTATGGTAAATCACGATATCCTGCTGGAGCTGCAGCATAAAGGGCAGGTGGCGGATCTGTCATCGCTCAGCGTGATCCCGGAGTATACCGGACAGATGCGCAGCCAAATGGAGGAGAACGGAGAAATCTACTGGGTACCTACCACGGTATCTGCGTTTGGGCTGTACTGCAACATGGATTTACTCAAGGAACACGGGCAGGAGGTGCCTCAGAATCTCGGAGAATGGGAAGAAGTGTGCGGCTATTTCAAAAACAGAGGGATTACACCGGTGATTGCCAACAATGATATTTCTCTGAAGACATTGGCCATTGGGTACGGATTTTACTCTGTCTATCAGGAAGAGCGGCAGGCAGAGGTATTTGCTCAGATTAACAGAGGTGAAGAGACGCTGAGCGGTTATCTGAGTTCCGGGTTTTCTATAGTGGAAAGTTTTATCCGGAAAGGATTTATTGACGGGGAAAAGGCACTTGATACGAAGAAAACCTCCGATGACCTGGAGGAGTTTATCAAGGGAGAATCTCCCTTTATGCTGACGGGTGCATGGGCGGCCGGGCGCGTCAGCGCGATGCAGCCGGAGTTCGGCTTTGAGGTACATCCGCTCCCGGTTTTAGAGGACGGTTCTCTGCTGGTGATCAATCCGGATACCAAACTGAGCGTAAATGCCGGCAGCGGGCATTTAGATGCTGCCATGAAATTTGTAGAGTATTTTACCAGGGCGGAAAATATTCAGAAATTCGCGGACCAGCAGTCTTCATTCAATCCGCTGCAAGGGAAGGACCAGGCACCGGCGCAGGAGATCCTGCCGCTGGTGTCCTGTTACAAAAGCGGGCGTACGGTGATAGGTACGGACGCATTACTGGATCTGCCGATCTGGGAGCTGACTACTGAAGCATCACAGAGGCTGCTTGCGGGAGAAGCGCTGGATACAGTCATGGATTGGATGGATCTGCAGGTGGAGGAGGACAGGATGCCTTGAAAAAGAATGAAGCAACAGAATCGAAAAAATCAAAATTGTTCATTGTGACCGCAGCGCTCGTCACAGGCGTTTTGCTCGGCACCATAACAGTATTTTTCGTAAGGACGGTACAGCGCCAGCTGTGGCAGCAGTCGATGGCTTCCATTATGGAGAGTACCCAGCAGGGACGCAACACGCTGCAGATCCAGCTACGAGGGGAATACGAAGTGATGGGAACCGTGGCATCGCATTTAAGGGAATATGCAGGTACGCAGGCCGCAGAACTGGACGAATATTTAAGGAATTACAGTGAGGTGGATACAGGAATCCTCCTGTATCTGGAGAATACAGCATGTTATCCGGATGATATGGGGATGGACGAAAACTTAACGGAAATACTTGAGAAGAATGACCAGAAACAGGGAATCATTGCCCCGCATATCAGCAGTGCTACTGGTGTCAATGTATTTAACCTGTTTGTTCAAGTGACGCTGAAAGACGGTACAAAAGGATATCTTATCAAAGAGTATGAGGTGGATCGGATCGTTGACACATTTACTGTTTCGTTCTATCAGGACACAGGCTTTTCCTATGTGCTGGATACAAACGGCAATATCCTCATCCGGCCGCCCCATCCCAACAGTAACAAAACCGTACAGAATCTTTTTGATATGCTGCAGGTACCTGAAAACAGCCAGACCGGGCTGGAACGTTTTACACAGTCGCTGAGGGAGGGGAAAACGGGATGGGCCACCTTTACCTATCAGGAGGAAAATACCGTTTTCTGTTATATCCCTTTGAAGCTGGATACCGACTGGTATTTGGTTTCCATTATCCCTTCTGCCGTTGTGAATAAGCAGACCAGCCAGATTATAATGCGTACATTTACCTTGATTGGCTGCATTATCCTGGGAATAGCCCTGTTGGTGCTGCTGTATTTTCGTTATGTAAACCGGGCGAACCACAGGCTCCGCAATCAGGCGGAGTATATCAGCCACCTGTATAATGCTGTTCCTGAGGGAATTCTCCTTACGACATCGGAGGAGCCGTACCGGTTTCTGCAGGTCAATGATGAGGGGCTCCGCCTTCTGGGATTTCCGGAAGGATCACCGAACGACACCCTGGAAGGTAAGAGTCTTCGCTGTATGGCACATTCGGAGGATTATGAAAGAGCGGTGCAGCTGTTTCAGGATACGGCATGGAATGGGCATAAGAACGTTTTTGAAATCCGGATCAGAAAAAAGAATGATTCTTACTTTTGGGCGACCGGAATTGTGGAAAAAACTCTGGATCAAAATGGTCATCCAGTGTTCATCATTGCCTTTCACGATATTACCGAGGAAAAGCTGGCGAAAGAAGAGGCTAAGCGCAGGGATCTGCAGGAGCGTTTAACACTGGTGGGAGCGATCTCCAATGCGTATCCTTTGATTATCAGCCTTAACCTGTCCCTTGATACTCTGAAGTTTGTGTATGTCAGGCCAGGGCTGATGCTCTCCATTGGAGAACAGCAGTCTTACAGCGAGCTGTATGCCGATATGGCGCCAGCCGTCCATGAAGACCATCGGGAGCATTTTAAGCAGCGTTTCGCGCCCGAGCAGCTTTTGGGCACCCTGGGCGGGGAAAGAGATGAAATCAGTGGGGAATATAAACACCTGCTGGCGGATGGGGAGTATCATTGGATTTCTACTCAGATCATAGAGGTAGACAATCCCTATTCCGAGGATAAACTGGCGATCCTGATTTCCCGGAGGATCGATGAGCAGCGATACGAGGAGGAACGGCAGCAGCAGACTTTAAAGAGTGCACTGGAAAGCGCTAGGGCCGCCAATGTGGCTAAGAGTCAGTTCTTATCAAATATGTCACATGATATCCGCACACCGATGAATGCGGTCATTGGAATGGCTGCGATCGCGGCCGCGCATCCGGATGATCCGGACAGAGTGACGGACTGCCTGAAAAAAATTGATATCTCCAGCAGGCAGCTGCTCAGCCTGATCAACGATGTGCTGGATATGTCGAAGATAGAGAGCAGGAAGCTGACGATCAGGGAGGAACCTTTTAATTTTGCCGAATTGGCAACGGATATCATAGAGCTTTTCAGGCCGCAGACGGCAGAAAGCCGGCTGAAGCTGGATGTGCATCTGGCAGGACTGAAGAACGAAGCAGTAATAGGAGATTCTCTTCGTATCCGGCAGGTTTATATCAATATACTGAGCAATGCGGTGAAGTATACGCCTTCGGGAGGGGAAATCCGTGTGGAAGTGCGGCAGAAAAAGGAGATTCATAAGGGATACTCCAGTTTTATTTTCTGTTGTTCTGACACGGGAATTGGAATGAGCGAGGAGTTCCAAAAGAGACTGTTCGAGCCCTTTGAGAGGGTACAGGATACTACCAGCAGCAGGATTGTCGGTACCGGACTGGGGATGGCGATTACCAAAAATCTGGTGGACTTGATGGACGGGGATATCCAGGTGGAGAGCAAACTGGGAAAGGGATCTGCCTTTACCGTAAGGATTCCGCTAAAGCTGCAGGCAGAAGAACCGGAGGCAGTCCCCAGGGAATGGAGCGGGGTACGCTGTCTGATTGTGGACGGCGACCCGCAGGTCAGTGAAAGCATGGTGGAACTGTTGGAAGACATGGGAATGCATGCCAGCTCTGCCGCCTCTGGGCGAGAGGCTGTTTCCTATGTTTTGCAGGCGAAGGAAACGAAAGATCCGATTCGGCTGGTGATACTGGATCTGGAAATGCCGGATATGGATGCGGGTGCTGCCGCACAGTGTATCCGGGACGCGCTGGGAAATGATATTCCTGCGATTGTCATGACGGCATATGATTGGTCGGGATTAGAGAGCGAAGCCCGCAGCTATGGGGCAACAGCGATTCTTACTAAGCCTTTTTACCGCAGGAAAATATCCGGTCTGCTTAGGAAACTAAGCGGGGATGAGGAAGTGACCAATCCGATGTTCAGTGGAACTGCCGGTGATTTCAATGGAAAACGTGTTCTGCTCGTAGAAGATAACGAAATAAATCTGGAGATTGCACGCACACTGATAGAAGAGAGCGGCGTCCAGGTGGAGGAGGCATATAATGGTGAGGAAGCTGTGCGGAAGGTATCGGAATCTGAGGAAGGGTATTATGATTTGATTTTCATGGATATCCAAATGCCGGTCATGGACGGATATCAGGCAACAAAGGTGATTCGGGCCCTAAACCGGGATGACGCATTGACCCTGCCGATTGTGGCAATGACGGCCAATGCGTTTCAAGAAGACGTATGCGACGCGCTAAAGGCGGGAATGAACGTACATCTGGCGAAGCCGGTTGACGTGGCGGAATTGGGTCAAATCCTGCAGCGATTCCTGGGGCAGAATATGTAATACTGCAGGTATCAATGTACTAAAATAGGGAACTGTGCACGATTTATTTTATGCAGCAGTTCCCTTTTTGACCGACAATGAAATGATCTGTTATTCTTCCATATTTATACAGGAACACAGGTAATTATAAAACGCTTATCAAGCAGCTTTTTTCGGTGCTGTCTTAGGATAATTGAAAATATTTTTCTTAACAATATTATAGTAAATAATACAAACAATAATTGTACTCGTTGTAGCAGTAGGTGTAGCCAGTGAAAGATGGAAAAGTGTTGCGCCTGCCATATGGCTGTAAATATAGGCAGCAGGTACACGCATAACCCATGAATCCCAGAATGCCTGGAAAAATACGAACTTTGTACGGCTGCAGCCATTGTAAAATCCCATAAAGCAGAATAAAATACCAACCTGTATACAGTCGACAGAGAATCCTTTCAGGTACTGTGCCGCAGCAGCGATTACGGTCTGGTCAGAAGTGAAGATCGAAGCCAGCACATTGCCGTGGAAACATACAAAATAAAATACAATAAGTCCTGTTACAACAGAGGTTCCCATGCCATAGAAGAGAGTTCTCTTTGCTCTTTCTGGTTTTTTAGCACCCATGTTCTGCGCAATAAACGCAGACATTGACTGCATGTATGAGATCGGTATCAATAAGACGAAGCTAACAACACGCCATGCAATACCGTATCCGGCCGCCATGATTAGTCCCATGCCGTTTGCAAATGTATTGACAGCAAGAAATGAAATCTGTGTAACGAGATCCTTCATTGCCACAGGTGTTCCAATGGAAAACATCTCTTTGATCTTTTCCTTATCAAACCGAATATGTTTTAACTTGAATACGAACGGCAGCTTTGTGAATCGGATAATAATAATTGACAAGATAAGGCTTATGGCCTGTGCAGCTACGGTAGCTATGGCTACGCCCTTTACTCCCATATCAAATACGGATACTAAAACAATATCACCAACAACGTTAATTACACAGGCGATAATAACGAAAACCAATGGAAGAATAGAATTGCCGATACCTCTGAATATACAGCTCAGCAGGTTATATCCGACAATAAAAACCAATCCTCCACAGCAAATCGATAAATACTGAACGGCAAAATCATGAGCTTCTACAGGCACGTTCATAGCGCTTACCAATGCTGGCGTTACAAAAACCATGATAATCGTTAGAATTACGCCAAAAACAGCAAATATGCTGATAGAAGCCCCCATAGATTTTGCGGCACTTTCGCCGTCTTTCTCTCCGATATAGCGCCCTATTGCTACAGTAACACCCATAGCAAGCCCTGTGACAACTACCTGAAGGAGATACATTACATTACCCCCCGAAGAAACAGCGGCACTTTCGGCAGGCCCGCAGTAACGGCTGATAACAATTAGGTCAACCGCGCTGTATAAAGCCTGTAAAAACATAGATATCAGAATCGGAAACGTAAACTTTAGAAATGGGGACAATATGGGTCCCGATGTAAATGAATTTGTTTCATTATTGTTGCTCATCTTTAAACCACTCCTCTCAATAAGTGCATAAGTACATGAATAACACAGATTTTGTTGATGCAGAAATAACCTTAAAAACAACCTTAAAAAATATACCCTAAGTATTGCTGCTTATCTTCAGCTTTGCTCTTTCTTTATGACGTCTACCAAAAAAGAGCCCTCGCGGACTGGGCTGGAGATCAAGCCGTTGCTTCTGCAAAACACCTGCTGGAGAGGCAGACAGCATACTTAAGATACAAGAGATACGAGTATCTGAATATTCTGAATATACATTCTTTTCCCCCTTACCTCCTTTGAATGATATTTATCATATGATATTTTTTATGTAAGATTATTTTATCATCCGGGTACCTGAACAAACAGTGAACAATGCACACGATTATTAATAAGAAAGCATAGAGGGCTGAGATTAACGCTTCAGATTATTTATTGAGTACTCTCGGAAACATTTATTTTAATTATTGCTGAAGCGCTGACATAAAAACTTTCGAATTCTGCATACTAAATAAGTATAAACAGAACCTCTTATATTTTAGGGTACTACATACCAGTATCATAAAATATAAAAAGGGTCGTATTTTGGCGGGTGTATTTTTACAATCCTTAAGAAATACTAAAAATACAAAAAAGGGGTTTCCATTTCTGGAAAAGTTTATTATACTATTGGTGCAAGTTGGGGAGAGACTGCACGGGGAAACAGAGGAATTTATCTAGACCAAGGCGTGTTTAAAAATATACTTGAAGAGAAATTTCTGCGGGGCAGAGGAGTACGAATGAGTGGAGATTAAGAGTAATATGGGTTGTGGAAGGGAGCGTAAATATGTCTGTAGATATCGGGATAGATTTGGGAACAGCCAGTGTACTGGTGTATGTAAAAGGAAAAGGGGTTGTGTTGAAGGAACCCTCAGTTGTAGCGTTTGACAGGGATACGAATGTTATCAAAGCGATCGGGGAGGAAGCGCGCCTGATGCTGGGAAGAACTCCGGGGAATATTGTGGCGGTGCGGCCGCTGCGCCAGGGGGTTATTTCGGATTATACGGTTACTGAGAAAATGATTAAATATTTTGTACAGAAATCGCTTGGAAAAAGGACTTTTAAGAAGCCGCGCATCAGTATCTGTGTGCCGAGCGGTGTTACGGAAGTGGAGAAGAAGGCGGTGGAGGAGGCCACGTTTGCTGCGGGGGCCAGAGAAGTACATTTGATAGAAGAACCGGTAGCGGCTGCGATCGGCGCAGGGATTGATATATCCAAGCCCTGCGGGAATATGATTGTGGATATCGGAGGCGGGACCGCGGATATAGCGGTGATTTCGCTGGGCGGTACGGTGGTCAATACTTCGATCAAGATTGCAGGGGACGATTTTGACGAGGCAATCGTGCGTTACATGAGAAAGAAACATAATCTGCTGATCGGTGAGCGCACGGCGGAAGATATTAAGATTAAAATTGGGACAACATATCCTCTTGTCGAGGAAGAGACCATAGAGGTTAGAGGACGGAACCTAGTGACAGGACTTCCAAAAACAGTCACGGTGACGTCTTCGGAGACTGAGGAAGCGCTGAGGGAGGCTACCGGACAGATTGTAGAGGCGGTAATTGCCGTACTGGAACAGACACCGCCGGAGCTTTCCGCGGATATTCTGGACAGGGGTATCGTACTGACCGGCGGAGGGGCCATGCTGCGCGGCCTGGAAGAACTGATTGAGGAGAAGACAGGGATCCATACAATGACCGCCGAAGACCCCATGAAGGTTGTAGCGATTGGAACAGGTCAGTTCGTAGAATTTATGAGTGGCAGGACTGACTTCTAAGGGAGGAAGCCAGGGTGGGACAGACTGCTTCAGACGGTGCAATGCGCTGTTGAAGGGGTCTGTCTTAACTTATGTTACGAAGGAGCCTGCCGGATGTTCCGGGGATATTCTGTGGGATGAAAGGCTCCGGTTAGGAGGAAATTTTGGAAGTAGTCACCGGATATGTGGAGCATATTGTGTTCCGGAATGAGGATAATGGGTATACGGTATTTAATCTGGAAAATGAAGACGGGGAGACTACCTGTGTTGGCAGTTTTAACTATATTAATGAGGGGGAGATGCTGGAACTGCATGGGGAGTTTGTTAACCACAGTGTGTATGGAAGCCAGCTCAAAGTGAGCTCCCATGAGGTAAAGGAGCCTGAGGATCTGGTATCTATAGAACGTTATCTGGGATCCGGGGCCGTGAAGGGTGTTGGAGCGGCGCTGGCAGGAAGGATCGTGAGGAAGTTCAAAAAGGATACGTTCCGCATCATTGAGGAGGAGCCGGAGCGTCTGGCGGAGGTGAAGGGGATCAGCGAGCGAAAGGCCAGGGAGATTGCCGTGCAGGTAGAGGAGAAGAAGGATATGCGCCGGGCGATGATCTATCTGCAGAAATATGGGATATCCACGACCCTTGCTGTCAAGATTTATAAGTATTATGGAACGAAACTGTACCAGGTGCTTGAGGAGAACCCGTACCAGCTGGCGGATAACATAGAAGGCGTGGGATTCAAGACGGCCGACGAAATCGCATCCAGGATAGGGATACATACGGACTCTGATTTCAGAATCAGAAGCGGTATTTTTTACACGCTGCAGCAGTCCACCCTGGAGGGACATGTCTATCTGCCCCAACAGGTACTGGAGGCGCGCGCCGGAAAGCTTCTGGGGGTGAACATCCAGGATGTTGAAAAGTATATCATGGATCTCTGCATTGAGAAAAAGACGGTGCGCAAAGAGGCGGAGGGCGAGATCAGGATCTATCCGGCCCGCTATTATTACCTGGAACTCAATACGGCCAGGATGCTGCATGATCTGAATATTGACTGCAATATGCCGGAGGACATGATGGAGAAGCGGCTCAGAAAGGTGGAGCGGCAGGAACAGATTTCCCTAGACCCCATGCAGCACAAGGCGGTGATAGAATCCATCAAGCACGGGCTTCTGGTCCTGACCGGCGGGCCCGGGACCGGTAAGACGACTACCATTAATACCATGATCCAGTTTTTTGAGAGCGAGGGGATGAGCATTCTGCTGGCGGCGCCTACAGGAAGGGCGGCTAAAAGAATGACGGAGGCCACCGGATATGAGGCACAGACGATCCACCGCCTCCTGGAGGTCAGCGGGAATCCGGAGGAAGAGGGCAATGTAAATGGCTTTATGCGGAACCGGCAAAATCCCCTGGAGACGGATGTGCTGATTATCGATGAGATGTCCATGGTAGACCTTCCGCTGATGCATGCTCTGCTTTCAGCCGTTGTGGAAGGCACGCGGCTTATATTAGTGGGGGATGTGAACCAGCTCCCTTCCGTGGGACCCGGGAGTGTTCTGAAGGATATAATAGCTTCGGACTCGTTTCCGGTGGTAACGCTGACAAAGATATTCCGTCAGGCAGGCGAGAGCGATATTGTTGTAAACGCTCATAAGATCAATGCCGGGGAACCTGTTATCCTGAACAACAAGAGCCGTGACTTTTTCTTTTTAAAACGGCAGGAAGCGGATGTGATTATCAGTGTAGTGATTACCCTGATTCAGAAAAAGCTTCCCAGGTATGTGGATGCACTTCCCACGGAGATTCAGGTCATGACTCCAACAAGGAAGGGCCTGCTGGGGGTGGAGCGGCTGAATACAATCCTGCAGCGTTATTTGAATCCGCCTTCGCCGGAAAAAACGGAAAAGGAAAGCGGGCAAAGATTGTTCCGCGTTGGGGATAAAGTGATGCAGATAAAAAATAACTACCAGCTGGAGTGGGAAATCTGCACGAAATTCGGACTCACTGTGGATAAAGGTATGGGAGTATTTAACGGAGATATGGGGATTGTGAAGGAAATCAATTCCTATGATGAATCAATGGTTGTCGAGTACGACGAGAAAAGAACGGTAAAGTACCCCTTCGAGATGCTGGAAGAACTGGAACTGGCATATGCCATTACGGTTCACAAATCTCAGGGGAGCGAATATCCTGCGGTTGTGATACCGCTGCTGCAGGGACCGCGTATGCTGTATAACAGAAATCTGCTGTATACGGCGGTAACCCGTGCAAAAAAATGCCTGACAATAGTGGGGAGTGAAGCGACATTTCAGGAAATGATACAGAACAAAAACGAACAGAACCGTTATACAAGCCTGGCGGAGTGTATACGCGGATTTTAAATCTGCTATATCCGCAGGTTTGTCCGTTCTGTGGCAGAATATCGGAACAGGGGATCTGCAGTGTATGTAAAAAGAAGATTATCTATGTACAGGAACCACGCTGCATGCGCTGCGGCAAGCCGCTGGAAAAGGCGGAACAGGAGTACTGCAGGGACTGCACAGAACATGATGCCGCCTATGAACAGGGGCGGAGTGTATGGCTGCACAGGGAGCCTGTTTCGGACGCAATTTATCGGTTCAAGTATGGGAATAAGAGGAACTACGGCCGGATATTTGCCATGGAAATGGCGGAACATTGCGGGGCTCAGATCAGAAGGTGGGGAGTTGAAGAGATCATTCCGATTCCGCTCCATCCCGCCAGAAAAAGAAAACGGGGATATAATCAGGCGGAAATACTGGCGGAGGAGCTGGGCTGCCTTCTTCACATACCTGTTAGGAAAGACGTGCTTTACAGGATACGGAATACCAGGCCGCAGAAAAGCCTTAATGACACGGAGAGAATCCGCAACCTGAAGGGGGCCTTTGCGGTGGCCGGAAAAGAGAAAGTAAAGGCAAAAGTACTGATCATAGACGACATCTATACGACCGGCAGCACGATCCGCAGATGCGCAAAAATGCTGAGACTAGCAGGAGCTGAAAAAGTGTATTTTTTAACTATAAGCATTGGACAAGGACTCTGAGTATATGCTATACTAAAAATGATATTTATCTTAAAAGAAGATAAGAATCCCACCTTTACAGGTGGTTAAGAAAAATTAAATTTAGGAGGGAGCCTTGTCTCCTTCCAGGATAAAGCCGCCGGCGGGCGGCAGAGGCGCGCAGAAGTATGATGTCATGCAGGGCATGACGCGCGCCTCGCCGCAAGTACGCCAAGGCGTGCCTGCACTGAAAGAAAACATAGAGGTGAGGAAATGTTAGATAAGGAACGCATCAGGCTGATGACAAAGATGGCGGCATATGAGAACACTTTGGCGCCGGATGATTTGAAAATCAGCAGTTATTATAAGAAAGATTATTCAAGCCTCAACACACTGATCACAGCGATCTGGGTCACGATCGGATACGCCATTGCCGCAGGTTTGGTTATACTGTGCAATGTCGACGCAATGCTGAAGGATCTGACGGTTGCAAAGCTGATTATAATCGCGGCTGTCGTGGTGGGTGCATATATTATCTTACTTGTGGCTTACTGCGTATGTGCCAGCAGCTTTTATAAGTCGAAGCACAATAAAGCAAAACAGCGTGTGAAAAAGTATTACCGGGATTTATCCCGCCTGGGAAAGATGTGTATGAAGGAGAAAAAATAAAATATGAGTACTTTACTTGTCTGGAAAGAGCAACTGCAAAAAATATATGCGAAGTATTCCACATATATAATGAAAGCATTACAATTTATTTTAGGACTCTGTGTCTTCGGCCTGATTAATTCCAATATCGGTTTTATGAAGGCGGCATCGTCTATTGTCTGTACTGTGGGGCTTTCCGCAGTCTGTGCATTTCTGCCGCTGGTCGTGATGGTGATCGCAGCCACGGTGCTGGTACTGCTGCATTTTTATACCTTATCCATGCCCATAGCTCTTGTATCTCTGGCGATCTTTCTGATCATGTACATCTTCTATTTCCGGTTTACACCGAAAAAAGCATGGCTTGTGCTGCTGACGCCGGTTGCGTTTGCACTGAAGGTTCCGTTCGTCATTCCGGTTGCCTTAGGCTTACTGGGAACGCCGGTCTGTGTGCTTCCCGTTGCATTTGGGACGATCGTTTACTATATGCTTCACTTCGTGAAGATGTCATCTACCGCCCTCAAGGGAGGGGATGCAAAAGGCTTGGTGGACAGCCTGATGGTTTTTACAAAACAGTCTCTGACCAATAAGGAGATGTGGGTAATGGTGATTGCAACTGCCGTCAGTCTTCTGATTGTATATGCCGTACGAACAAGATCCGTTGACCATGCGTGGAAGATCGGATCGGTCGCTGGCGCGATTGCAGGAATTGTCATCGCTGCTGCGGGGAATATTACACTGGATGTGCATCTGTCATACGTTACAATGGTGGTCAGCGGTGTTGCAGCGATTGTGGTTGGGCTGGTGCTGGAGTTTTTGTTCTTTTCTGTGAACTATTCCAGAACGGAGCGTATGCAGTTTGAGGATGATGAATATTATTATTATGTAAAAGCCGTTCCGAAAATAGTAGTATCTGCACCTGAGATGAGTGTGAAGCATATTAATGAAAGACAGGACCAGAGTGAATGGCAGGAATTACAGGACAGTCAGGAGACGGTGCTGATTGATACTTCAAATGTACAGAGGGCGGCAGGGGAGCCGCATTCGCAAAGGAAGCGCCCGGCGCTAAAGCAGGAAGAACACGCGAAAAAGATAGATCACGCCAGGGCAGCGGACGAGATTCTGCTGACAAGAAGCCTTACCAAAGAATTGGGTATAAATCTTGAAGATCTGGAAGATAAATAATACCTAAGGGGCACTCGGGGACTCATGTTCTTTGGGCATAAGATGAATAAAGGGAGCAGCATTCTTAATTAAGACAGGAGGTGGCAGAATGGAACAGTGGATCAAAACGTTTTTTGACAACTATGTGAGCGACATGTACTTTCCGAATGTTCACCTGACAGATATCATAGAGATTATCATTGTATCGATCATCGTCTACGAGATTATGCTGTGGATTAAGAATACAAAGGCATGGATGCTTTTGAAGGGCATGATCGTCCTCGGCTTGTTTATACTGGTAGCTGCTATATTTCGAATGCATACGATATTGTTCCTTGCCAGAGAGTCGATCAACGTTCTGGCAATAGCCGCTGTGGTAGTATTTCAGCCGGAGCTGCGGCGGGCGCTGGAAAAGCTGGGGGAGAAAAACCTTCTGAGCAATATCAATCTGTTTGACAGAAGCAGAGAAAACCAGAGGTTCTCCGATGTAACGCTGGAGAGCCTTGTAAAAGCCTGTTTTGACATGGGGAGTGTATGTACAGGGGCTTTGATTGTAGTAGAGCAGGCCATTCGTCTTACGGAATATGAGATGACCGGAATCGAGCTGGACTGCAAAGTCTCTTCTCAGGTTCTGCTGAATATATTTGAACATAATACTCCGCTTCACGACGGAGCTGTAATTATAAGAGGAGACAGAATTACTTCAGCCACATGTTATCTGCCGCTTTCAGATAACATGTCAATCAGCAAAGACCTGGGGACCAGGCACAGAGCTGCATTGGGAATGAGTGAAGTAAGTGATGCACTGATTATTGTTGTATCCGAAGAGACAGGCCAGGTTTCCGTTGCGATGGGAGGGCAGCTTGCGAGAGGAGTTACGCCGGAATACCTTGCTACAAGGCTGAACCAAATCCAGTATAGAACTGCGGAAGGCAAGAAATTTACTATACGGAAAGGACGGCAGCGGCATGAAGAAATATAAATTTACGAACAACCTGGGGCTGAAGATTATGGCACTGGTTTTCGCTGCCCTGTTGTGGCTGATCGTAGTGAATATAGATGATCCGGTGGAGACGACGACCTTCCGGAATATTGATGTTACGGTACAGAATACTGAGGTTGTGACAAATGAAGGAAAGACCTATAAGATATTAGACGATACACAGAAGGTAAGTGTGGTAGTGCGTGCGAAGAGATCAGTTCTGGCTAAACTGTCCAGCAGCAGTATCATTGCGACGGCGGACATGAGTGAGATGCAGATCAGTTCACTGATTCCCATCACAGCAACAGTTCCCGGTTATGAAGGCAAGTATACCGCGGAAGCAACACCAGGCAACCTGAAGGTTAAGATAGAGGATCAGACAAAGAATCCATTCCCGGTGAATGTCAGCGTGACGGGCATTCCGCGTGACGGGTATGTAGTCGGCAATACGCCGACCAATCCGGCAAAGGTTACCGTGAGCGGGGCGGAATCACTGGTCAACAGTATTGATAAAGCTGTGGCAAAGGTGGATGTATCGGGATTGTCCAAGACGACAGTACTGCAGGCCGAGCTGACCTATTATGACAGTAACGGCAATCCGGTAGATAAGAGCCAGTTGAAAGATAACCTGGGGGAGGATGGCATTACCGTCGAGGTGGAGATACTCAATACAAAGAGCATAGCATTGAATTTCAATGTTATGGGGACTCCGGAAGAAGGGTATGTATACAGCGGCCTTACCAGTGAACCGGAGCGGATTCAGGTCTGCGGTACGGCGGAGGCCCTGAGCGGGTTCACCGAACTGGACGTACCGGCCTCGGAGATAGACATCAGCGGGGCAACAGGAAAGCTGGAGAAGACGATAGACATAGTGCCATATCTGCCGGATGGGATTAAGCTGGTGGACGAGACCGCCAATAATGTTGTAGTCACCGTATCCATAGAGCAGGAAGGAACCCGTACAATTGAGCTTCTCGCAGAATCTATCCGGGTCATCAATGTACAGGAAAATCTCAGGGTATCCTTTGAGGACAATACCGATATTCAGCTGCAGTTTAAAGGAGCGCAGGAGGCGCTTGAGAAACTGGATGTGAAAAATGCAGTATATATAGATTTAAAGACCTATACAAAACCAGGGACACACGAAGTACCGGTGAATGTAGATCTGGATATGGACGGAGCGAACGGTTCCAATATTGTATTGCTGAAGAACCCAACGGTGAAGGTTACTCTTACTGAGAAAGATGAAAAAGAGGAGCAAAATGTAACAAAGGAAGAATAACGGGAGGAGAGAGTTCACATGGTAAGCGAAAAAGTTACGATAAAGAACCCTACAGGCTTGCATCTCAGGCCGGCAGGCTTGTTCTGCAGAACTGCCATGCAGTACGGCAGCAAGATTACGGTAGAAAAGAAAACAAAGTCTGAGGATGTCACGGCGAATGCCAAAAGCGTGTTAAGCGTGCTTGGCGCCTGCATTAAAAGCGGAGATGAGATTCGAATTATCTGTGAAGGAGACGACGAGGAAACCGCACTTCGGGAGATGGTACGTATTGTAGAAGATGGTTTGGGAGAATAGAATACAGCCTGTGAGAAGGCAGGAATAAGGAGAAAAAGATGAGCAAGGCAACATTAGTGATCATGGCGGCAGGAATTGGAAGCAGATTCGGCGGGGGCATTAAGCAGCTGGAGCCGGTTGGGCCCAATGGTGAGATTATCATGGATTATTCCATCTATGATGCCATGGAGGCAGGATTTGACAAAGTTGTATTTGTAATCAGACGGGATCTGGAAAAAGACTTTAAGGAAGTGATCGGAAACAGGATCGAGAAGGTAATCGATGTCGATTATGTTTTCCAGGAGGTGGATGATATTCCAGAGCCATATAAAGAGCGGTTTGCCGGAAGAACAAAGCCATGGGGAACCGGTCAGGCAATTCTCTGCTGTAAGGATGTGGTGGACGCGCCGTTTCTCGTAATCAATGCGGATGACTATTACGGTAAGCAGGCATTCAAAGAAGGGTTTGAATATCTCACGGCCGAGTCCCGAAGCGATGGCATGGAGATCTGCATGATCAGCTTTGTGTTAAAAAATACACTGAGCGATAATGGGGCGGTAACCCGGGGTGTGTGCAGCGTGGATGAAAATGGCATGCTCGCAGACATCGAGGAGACCCATAACATCGAAAAAGTTGACGGCCGGGCGGTCGTGCAGAAGGAATGCGGCAGCCGGGAGATTGATGTGGAGTCTCCGGTTTCCATGAACATGTGGGGACTGAGGCCGGACTTCTTCCAGATACTTGCAGATGGTTTTGAAGAGTTTTTGAGTATGACAGATGAGGAGAACCTGAAAGCCGAATACCTCCTTCCAACGATTATAGGGGAGCTGCTGGGAGAAGGAAAACTGGCCGTGAAGGTGCTGAGGTCCGGGGATAAATGGTTTGGAGTAACTTATAAGGAAGATAAAGATGCTGTGGTTTCAGCGGTAAGGGGACTTGTTGATGCGGGAGTATATCCGGAGAAGTTATTTTAGAATTGAGTGAGAAGAAGGCATGTGTATCCTAAAAAAGGATACATATGCCTTTGTGCTTGAAAGTGTTCTATTGACAAGGGCAGGAGAAAGTATATATACTTAGCAGGTGGCAATTGTTTATTACAGAAAGGAGAGGCTAGATGACAAAGAACATAAGAAGATTAATTGCGGCAGTACTTGGTATTAGTATGATAGCACTTGGAGCGCCAGTCAACGGGACAATCAGTTATGCAGCATCGGAGTATGAAGATCCGTCAACACAGGATTTTCAGAAAATAGATAACAGTGGTGAACCTTCAGTATATGGCGATCAATCCAAACCAGAAAATGCTGATAATACAGAAAGTGGTGAAACTCAAACAGATGGCGCAGAAAAACGCGAGAACAGCTGGCGGTATGAGGACGGGAACCTGATTTCGGGAGTAGAGCTATATGCACAACATCCAAACGCATGGGAAAAGGTCAACGGTGTCTATGTAAACAGTGTCGGAAATATAATCAAAGGGGCAGTGAAAAAAGGCATTGATGTAAGTGAACATCAGGGAAAAATTGATTGGGAAAAGGTGAAGGCAGCTGGTATTGATTTTGCTATACTGCGTTGTGGATATGGTAATGATGAGTCATATCAAGACGATGGTCAGTGGGCGAGAAATGTATCCGAGTGCGAACGCCTTGGTATACCATATGGAGTATATATCTACTCATATGCGACTAATCTCAATATGGCCAAAAGTGAGGCGGCGCATGTCCTGCGTCTTTTAAAGGGCCATACCCCTTCATATCCAGTATATCTGGATATGGAAGACCGTACTACCGAAGGTGTCGGAACAAAGATGCTGGGTAGTATAGCAAAAACATTCTGTGATACAATCTCAAATGCAGGATATAAAACAGGAATCTATGCAAATCTGGACTGGTGGAGCAGACTTCTGACAGATGCTGTATTTAATAACAGTTCCTGGTCGAAATGGGTTGCACAATATAACACAACCTGTGATTACGGCGGCAGTTACGATATCTGGCAGTGCACCTCATCGGGAAAAGTAAATGGTATCAACGGCAATGTAGATCTTAATTTTTGGATGGATGATACCCTCCCTTTTGAGGATTTAGGCAAAGACTGCTGGTGTTATGACGCGGTTTACTATATGTACTGGAACGGCCTGATGACAGGACTGAATTCCACGACATTCGGCGCATCTGAGAAGGTGAGCAGGGGGCAATTTGTGACGATATTGTATCGAATGTCAGGATCACCGGAGGTGTCATATTCAACCAGATTTCCGGATGTAAAGAATAATGAGTTTTTTACCGAAGGAGCTTTATGGGCATCTTCGGCAGGGATTACGACGGGATATGAGAACGGCTGTTTCGGTCCGGCAGACGAGATTACACGAGAACAGATGGCGGTAATGCTGAACAGATATGCAAAATACCAGGGATATAGCGTAACGGCCAGCGGCAGCCTGGATCAGTTCCGTGATGGGGGGATGACCAGCCAGTTTGCAATAGAAGCAGTGAGATGGGCTGTTGGGACTGGAATTATCAGTGGAAATGGAGATGGTTCACTCGCTCCGGGCGGTGCAACTGACCGTGCTGCATGCGCAACGATGTTGATGCGCTACAGAACAGGAATAGAAAAAAGATAAAAGTGAGGATATGTAATGGAAGTTACAATTATCATTCCAAATTATAATGGCAGACATTTTATGGAGCCATGTTTGAAATCTCTGGCCAGGCAAAGCTATCAGGATTTCAGGATACTTGTTGTAGACAATTGTTCAACGGACGGAAGCCTGGATTTCATGAGAGAAACATATCCGAACATACAAGTTGAAGCGCTGGATAAAAATTATGGATTTAGCTATGCTGTGAATCAGGGCATCAAGATGTCTGATACTCCTTATGTAATCCTGCTGAATAATGACACTGTGGTCGAAAAGCATTACGTTGAGGAAATGATCAAGGCAATGAAGAGAGATCATAAGATTTTTTCAGTTAGCAGCAAAATGGTCCAACTGTACCATCCTAAACTGATCGATAGTGCAGGGGATCTGTATACTCTGCTGGGCTGGGGAATCTGCCGCGGGGCCGGCCGGTCTGTGGAGAATTACAGAAAGGTTGATCAGATTTTTTCGGCTTGTGCGGGAGCTGCAATCTATCGAAAGGCCGTTTTTGATAAAATCGGATACTTTGACGAAAGCCATTTTGCTTATTTGGAAGATGTTGATATGGGATACCGTGCCAAAATATACGGATATAGGAATACTTACTGCCCGACTGCTCTGGTTCGCCATGTTGGCAGCGGTACAAGCGGATCAAAGTATAACACATTCAAAGTAAAATTATCTGCAAGAAACAGCATTTATCTGAATTATAAGAATATGCCCGTATTTCAGCTGGCATTGAACTTTCTGCCGCTGGCAGCGGGGTACGCAATTAAATACTTGTTTTTCTGCAAAAATGGTTTTGGAAAGGATTACCGTGATGGGATCAGGGAAGGGCTGAAAACATTGAATGGCTGCCACAAAGTGCCCTTCCAATGGAAATTCTTTTTTAATTACTGCAGGATAGAATGGGAGCTTTTTGTGAATACATTGGCTTATGCTGCAGACTGGGGAAATAGAAAATTGAAACAGAAGTCTGAATAGGCAATGACAATAGAGTAGAATCGGAGTCTGCAGTGGTAAAGCGCTGCAGACTCCGATTTATCGGGAGAGTTACGGATGAGATTGATTGATTTTTTAAAGAAAAACAGAACCGTTTTTATCACAGCAGGAGTTCTATCGTTTCTGTGTTTTATCTATATGATTGTAAAGCCGGGAATTTCAATAGACGAAGAAACCTGGATACAGATTGAGGAACCTTTTACTAAATGGTTTGTCCAGGGAAGATGGGGAATTGATTTATTTAACTATCTCGCCATGGACAATGGGAGGTATGCGCCGGTATTATGGGATATTCTTGCTATTGCCCTGTGGAATGCAGGAGGAGCGCTGTTCGGATTCACTCTATTTGGTGATAACGCAAAGAAAGTTCCGCTGTTCTTTTTCCAGGCATACTTTTGTTCACTGCCATTTGTAATGGGGGAAATGTTTTCTTTTTCTATGTTTAGCTTACAAATTGCTTCAGGAATGATATTTACAGCATGGGGATTCATGCTGAGTGTTGAGGCGGCCGAAGAGAACGGCAGAAAAAAGTGGATTTATTCCCTGTTGATGCTAATATATGCATTTGCTGTTTATCAGGCATACACTTGTGTTTATGTGACAGCAGTTGTGGCATATTGTTTGAAAAACTATTTGGAAGGACAGGTCCGGATTGGCAGTAAACTGATAAGATGGGCGGGAGTGTTTGCAGGAGGCCTTATTGGGTACTATGGAATTTATTTGATTCTTATGAAGCTGTTCGGAGCATCCAGCTATCTCGCAGATAATTATGTGGGATGGTTTGATGAGGGCGGCATTGGAAAGGCACTATTCATGGCGTTTGCTAACATCGTAAGAGTTTCTTTCGCGATTCCAATTGCCGGGGAGTACATATATGGTGGTGAAGTGATACGGATTGTTACCACTTTATTTGTGGTTTTTGCCGTGTGGGCTTTCTTTAAAGCGAATTTTGCGCGCAGAAGACTGGGGATTCTGTTTTATACGGTGGCATTGGCGGCATCCCCGTTTATATTATATCTGGTTCTTGGCACGTACAAAACGCACGGACGGACACTGCTGGGTCTTGCCCTGTCTGGCGCGGTTGAGCTCTATCTGATTCTCTCTGTTTTGAAAGCGCCAATGCTGAAGCGGCTGGGGATGATTGGAGGAGCATATCTATTGTTTCTAAACGCGAAAAATATGAATATGCTCTTTTACTCGGCAAATGTTGCTTATGAATATGATAGTAATGTGGCAAACCAGGTGATGTACGACATGAAAAGACAGGGAATAAAATATGAGGATAAGGCAGTTGTATTCATCGGTATGGAACCCATGGATGAAGTAGGGCTTCAGAAGTCAGATACGGTGGGCAGTTCTATCTTTGAATGGGATGACGGTAATATCTCCAGAATGTGTAATTTTATGAAAACGGAAGGGTACTGCCTGAATCAGCCGACACCCGGGCAGATAGAACAGGCTCTGGAGATGACGCAGGGAATGAAGCCATGGCCGCAGGATAATAGTATAAAAGAAACGCAGGATACCGTAATTATATTTTTTTCTGAGCCCACAGACAAATGGTATAAAGTTAATCTGGGGCGATAGCCCCCTTTTTTATGAAAAACTAATAATATTACGGAATTATTAAGCAAATGTTAAAGAACATAGAGATTTCACTTGTCCTTTTACTGAAAATATTGTATCATATAACAGATAATGTACAATCTAATTTGTGAATAAAAATTAGCAATAGTAATGAAACTTCGGGATAACCCGTAATACATGCCCTTCGGGCGGATCTGCAGTATCGCTGCAGAATATGATATAATATATAAACGAGTAAGGTGAAAATAATGATTAAAGATAATCAGAAATATTTGAACCGGATGCAGGTGGTATTGGACGGGCTGGTTATCATAGCTTCTTACGCACTTGCTTGGTATCTGCGATTCAGAAGCGGATTGATGGAGGTAGATGAATGGTATCTGCCTTTTGAAATCTATATGCGGGCGCTGACATATATCGTTCCGGGATATTTGATTTTATACGGATGTTTTCAGGTATATACACCAAAGCGTGTACAAGGCAGAAGACTGGAAGCATGGCATATTACCCAGGCGAATGTTATAGGATTGCTGGGTTTCATCCTGATTCTTTATTTGACAAAGCAGCCCAACTTTTCACGGAAGATGATTTTCGTGTTCTTTCTTGTGAATGTTTTTCTGGAAGTGCTGTCAAGAAATCTGATCCGGTATTTTCTCCGCAATATTAGAAAAAACGGATACAATCAAAAGCATATGATTTTGGTTGGTTACAGCCGTGCTGCGGAGCAGTATATTGACCGGATAATGGCAAATCCGGAATGGGGATATTCCGTCAGAGGGATTCTGGACGACCATCAGCCGAGAGGTACGGAGTATAAGGGCGTAAAAGTCATCGGAAGTATTGATAATCTCCTGATTATTCTTCCTCAGAACAGAGTTGATGAGATAGCCATAACTCTTGGTATTGATGAGTATCATAAGCTGGAATATATTGTAAACATGTGTGAAAAGTCCGGTGTGCATACAAAATTTATTCCGGACTATAATAATATTATCCCCACAAAGCCATATACGGAAGATCTGCTTGGGCTGCCGGTAATTAATATCAGACATGTGCCCCTGAATAATACCGTTAATAAAGTAGTAAAAAGAAGTGTGGATATTTTTGGCGCGATCGTGGCGATTGTATTGTTTTCACCAATAATGCTGGCTACTGCGCTGGCTATAAAAGTGACTTCCCCGGGTCCTCTTATATTCAGCCAGGAGAGAGTGGGACTGCAGAATAAACCGTTTGCCATGTATAAATTCCGCTCTATGGTAGTGCAGGAGGCAGAAAAAGAGAAAAGCAGATGGACTACAAAAAACGATCCCAGAGTTACAAAAGTTGGAAAGTTTATTCGCAAAACAAGCATTGATGAACTCCCACAACTTTTCAATGTACTAAAAGGTGATATGAGCTTGGTCGGCCCAAGGCCTGAACGGCCGCTTTTTGTAGAAAAGTTCAGGGAGGAAATACCCAGATACATGGTGAAACACCAGGTTCGTCCCGGCCTGACCGGATGGGCGCAGGTGAACGGCCTTCGGGGAGATACTTCCATTAGAAAGCGTATAGAATACGATTTGTACTATATTGAGAACTGGACGATAGGATTTGATTTTAAAATCTTGTTCCTGACATTTTTTAAGGGTTTTGTAAACAAAAATGCCTATTAGGCAAAGATCAATTTTAAGGGGAAGTGAAAATGGCTAGAAAAAAATCCAAGGGTAGAATGACAAAGCAGCAGCGTGCTTTGTTACATAAGAAAAAGATGAGAAAAAGAATTATACTGCTAGTAGTGGAGATCATTCTTCTTCTTGTTTTGGGAGCAGCAGCTTATGCAATGTCCAAATTGGACAAACTGGATTTTCAGACGGTTAACACCTCAAACCTGGAAATTTATCAGGATACGGGAGAATTTACCAATATTGCACTGTTCGGGCTAGACTCCAGAGAAGGAGAGCTGGACGGAGGAGTAAGAAGCGACAGCATGATGATCGCAAGTATTGACAATAAAACAAAAAATGTAAAAATTGTATCTGTGTTCAGGGATACACTGACTCAGCAAGATGATGGGACATACGAAAAGGCCAATGCGGCATATTCATTTGGCGGTCCGGAGGAGGCCATTGCATTGCTGAACCGGAACTTTGACTTGGATATTCAAAAGTATATGAGTGTGAATTTTAATGCCCTTGCAGATGTAATTGATTTGTTAGGAGGAATCGAAATTGATCTGACTGCCGAGGAAGTATTTTGGACAAATGGGTACTGTACTGAAACTTCACAGGTTGTAGGGAGAAAAACAACAGAACTGACTCAGCCGGGAAAACAGGTTTTAGATGGTATTCAGGCAGTATCATATGCAAGAATAAGATATACGGAGGGAGACGATTATAAACGTGCCGAAAGGCAGAGAACTGTTTTGCAGAAGGTGGTAGAAAAGGCCAAGACGGCGAGCCTGTCTACATTAAACAAAATTATTGATCAGGTACTGCCGCAGGTTTCAACGAATTTATCTACAAGTGATTTTGTTGGGCTTGCAGCAAGCGCTGCCAGATACACGATCGGAGAAATGACAGGATATCCGTTCGATGTTACGACATCAGAAGATGTAATTGGGCTGGAAGGTTCTTTTGTCGTACCGATCGGTTTTGCAGATAATGTCAGGCAGCTCCACAAATTCTTATTTAAAGCAGAAAATTACCAGGTGTCCGAAAAGGTACTGCAGATAGACAGCGATGTGGCCTATTTAACCGGAATCGCTGGTTCCTATAATGACAATGCCGACAGTACAGACGCTGCAGGGGGAACCGGAGGTGCGAATGGCTACGGGCCGGCAGATACTCAGGATACTGGGGATTATGGAAATCTCGACAGCTCAGATGGCAGCGAATATGATTACGGAGATAATGCAGGATATTAGGAGAAAATAATGGACAGACCCACAGTGGATATAATCATTCCGACTTACAAACCGGATATAAAGTTTGAAAAGCTGATCAGAGGACTAATAAGACAGTCATACCCTATACAGAATATCTTTATTATCCACACCAAAGGCGGGCGCTTCCCTTGGGAGACAGCAGGCCTGGATGGCAGGGTGACTGTGAAGGAGATTGAGAAGGATAAGTTTGACCACGGGGGGACACGCCGGATGGCCGCAGGTTTAAGTGATGCAGATATTTTTATCTGTATGACCCAGGATGCGGTTCCAGCAGATCGTGATCTTGTGAAGCATCTTTTACAGGCTTTTGAGAATGATAAAGTGGCTTGTGCCTATGCAAGGCAGCTGCCGGACGAGAAGTCTGATGTGATTGAGCGCTATACGAGAAGCTTTAATTATCCGGCAGAAGGCTGTATAAAGGATTTAAATTCGATTGATAAGATAGGGATTAAAGCATTCTTCTGCTCCAATGTATGTGCCGCATACCGAAAAACGTATTATGATGAACTTGGAGGGTTTGTGAAAAAGGCAGTTTTTAATGAAGATATGATTATGGCTGGGAGAATGCTGAAGGCAGGGTACAGCTGTGTATATGCTGCAAAAGCAGAGGTGATACACTCACATAATTATACTTGTATCCAACAGTTTAAGAGAAATTTTGATGTTGCTGTTTCACAGGTTGATAATCCAGATGTGTTTGGCGGCATTAAATCTGAGAGTGAAGGAATCAGGCTGATGAAAAATACAGCAGGATACCTTATTAAGATAAGGAGACCCTGGCTGATCATGCCGCTTGTTATAAAAAGTGGATTTAAATACCTGGGATATAAGCTGGGACAGCATTATAAGCATCTTCCACAAAGGCTAGTAGTAAAGCTCTCCTCAAATCCTAAATATTGGAACTGAAGCAGGAAGAATACGGAAATTAAGATTGAAGTTTAGCTGGAAGTATTGTATGATTAATTGTGATCATGAATTCGATATTTTAGGAAGGATTTACAATGGCGAGAAAAAAGAATATAAGAAGACGCAGAAGAAGAGCAAAGAGGGGATTTGCATCTTGGGCAGTATGGAAGAAGGCTCTGGCTATTGCGGGGGGGACTGTTGTCCTGCTGACAACTGCCGGAGTAGCCTTTGCGGCATCGAAGCTCAATAAGATAGAAACCACGAAGCTGGATGCATCAAAGCTGAATATATCGACAGAAGTTGAGCATAATGAAACTGGATATCTGAACGTGGCGTTGTTTGGCCTGGATACCAGGCCGGGGAATCCGGAAGAGGGGGAGCGAAGCGATACGATCATTATAGCAAGCCTGAACCGTGAGAACAAAGAAGTCAGATTATGTTCCGTATTCAGGGATACGCTACTTCAACAGGATGACGGATCGTACAATAAAGCGAATGCAGCCTATTCTTTTGGTGGCCCCGAAGAGGCTGTAGCCATGCTGAATAAAAATCTGGATATGGACATACAGCATTATGCAACAGTTAATTTTAATGCGCTGGTGGATGTTATAGATGAACTGGGCGGTATTGAACTGGATCTTACATCAGAAGAAGTTTTCTGGACTAATGGCTACTGCACAGAAACATCAAGGGTAACAGGCAAGACCACAACCGAACTGACGCAGCCTGGGAAACAGATACTGGATGGCGTTCAGGCCACATCTTACTGCAGAATCCGCTATACACAGGGCGATGATTTTAAACGGGCAGAGCGGCAGCGTACGGTATTGGAACAGATTGTCAAGAAAGCCCAGACAGCCGATCTTACAACGATTAATAAGATTATTGATAAAGTTTTTCCAATGATTGAAACCAACTTTTCGCTGACAGAAATTTTAGCATATGCCAAAGATGCTTTTGAATATAATTTAACAGAAATGAGTGGGTTCCCATTCGATAAATCAACAGCAAGTTTATCCGGTGTAGGAAGTTCGGTGGTACCGGAGACATTGCAAAGTAATGTCCTGCAGCTGCATGAATTTTTCTTCGGTGATGACGGATACAGTCCGTCTTCTACCGTAACGGTTATAAGTTCGGAGATAGGCAGTTATGCTACGAATATAATTACCGATGAAGAGGCCGCAACTTATGAACCACAAGAGGGCAGCTATTATTATAATAGCACACCCCAGGGGAATGATGATGGAAGCACAGAAAATTCGGATGCTGCCGGAGGCAGTACGGGGAATCCGGACGGGACTGGTGATGGTTCCACACCGGATAGCGGAGGAAACAGTTCTGAAACAGGCGGAAACTTCGAACAGCCAGAGAGTGGAGCCGAAGGAGGAACTTCAGATCAGGTAAGTGGAGCAGTACAATAAAAGATGGCAAAAGAGGTAGATAAGATGAAGAAAGCATTTAAACAGATAGGAGTCGCAATATTAACATTGTGCCTGACGGTCTCTTGTTTTTCATTTGTTGCATTGGCGGCAGAAGGGACTCTGCAGTTTTCAGACCCCTCAGCGGCGGCTGGGGAAAATGTTACGGTAACAGCAAAGGTGATTTCCAACGCGGAAGGTGTTGCTGTGGGCGACACGGATATTACAGTCACTTATGATCCTTCTATATTAAAATTCGTCAGTGGAACAAATGCAACAGGCGGTGATGGTACGGTCAAATTGTCTGCCAAAGGTGACGGAACCTCAATGGAAGTAAATTACTCTATGGAGTTTACGGCCCTGAAAGAAGGAACCGCAACACTTGAGGCGAAAGAATATACGGCATATCTGGCCAATGATGAAGCGCTGAATCTTACTCTTGGTACTTCACAGGTGACAATACAGGGCGGTACTCCGGTTTCTGAGGAAGAAGCAGGTGAAAATGAAGGCCAGGCAGGTTCAGACGGACTAAAGGTAACCGTAGACGGAAAAGAATATACGGTAAATGCAAACTTCTCAGAGGCCGTGATTCCAAAAGGATTCACGGCAGCAGAAACGGAACTGGACGGCCAGAAGACGAAGGCAATGGTTCAAGAGACCAGCGGGCAGTATATTTTCTTTCTGCAAGACAGCGACGGCAATTCTGACTATTTCCTTTATAGTGACGATGACGGCTCCTTTTCACAGACAGCGGTAGTCGATGTTAATTCTTCGCTCTCTATCTTTTTAATGGAACACAAGGACAAAGAAGGTCTTCCGGAAGAGTATAAGGAGACAACAACGGATATTGGTGGAAAGGTGTTTACTGCCTGGCAGAATACATCTGAAAAAGAGTACTATCTGGTATATGCATTGAGCAGTGAGGGCAGCAAAGGCTATTATCAATATGATACTACAGAAAAGACCTACCAGAGATATACGCCTCCAGTGGTAGAAAAAAAAGAGAGCAGCAATACGCTGACTGATAAACTTACAAATTTTATAAATAAATATATGACAATTATATTATGCGCGGTATGGGGCGTGTTCCTTGTCATGCTGATTATTATAATCGTCCTGGGCGTAAAGCTGAGCCGCAGGAATCAGGAGTTGGACGACCTGTATGATGAATATAACATTGATGGGGATGGACAGGATGATATGCCGAAGTCAAGAAAGAGGGACAGAGATCAGTTTGTCGGGTTCCAGGATGATAGTGATGAATATGAAGACGATTACGGCGATGATTATGATGACGATTTCGAAGAATATGATGAAGACTTCGATGACGAGTATGCGGATGACGATGATTCCTATGATGACGAATTTGAAGAATATGAAGAAGAAACACCCTCAGTCAGAAGCAGAAAGAAAAAAGATGACGATGATTATTCAGTAGATTTTATTGATCTGTAGCAGTCTGTTGAATGTATCAATGTGAATGGCTGGGGGAACCAGCCATTTTTCATGATACAGAAAACATTGCTCTATATAGAACTGGGTGCTATAATAGATAAGAAAAATTTGTGGAAGACCTGGCAGTATCCCGGGATGCTGCCAGTTCGCGTTATACTGCAGGGTTTCCCCTGATAGATTCCATTACCGCAAAAGAAGAGGAGAAGTAACTGTTTTGTCAAGATATATTCAGAATTTTTTGAAATTTAAACCTCTGTTGGGGGAACTGGTTGCAAGGGATATTAAAATTAAATACAGAAGATCTGTACTGGGCGTATTGTGGACCTTGTTAAATCCACTCTGTATGATGATTATTTTGTCCGTGGTCTTTTCGAATCTGTTTAAATTCGATATTGAAAATTTCCCATTATATATTCTAAGCGGTCAGGTAATTTTTAACTTTTATTCAGATGCTACATCAGGTGCGATGTCGGCAATAATAGGAAGTGCAGCGTTAATTAAAAAGGTGTACGTTCCTAAATACTTATTTGTTCTGTCAAGAGTCTTTTCCAGCACGATCAATTTGATGGCATCCTTTACAGCGATGCTGATTGTTATGGTGGCAACAAGAACGGAACTTCACTGGACTGCTTTTTTATTTCCCATACCGCTGATTCTGCTGGTACTTTTTTCGTTAGGAATCGGCCTGATCCTGTCGGCAGTAACAGTTAAATTTAGAGACATTATACATTTATATGGAGTTTTTGTAACGGGTCTGTTGTATTTAACACCTGTTATTTATCCGATGTCGATTTTACCTGATTGGTTATATAAAGTGGTTATGCTGAATCCATTGACGAATATTTTAATGATGTTCCGAGATGTGATGTTGAACAACAGCATGTTCAGCTTATCCTCCCTGTTGATTGCACTTATTGAGGCATTCTTGTCTTTGGGGATCGGTCTGTACGTCTTTTATAAGAATCAGGATAAGTTCATTTTAAATATTTAGGAGTTGATTATGGATAGAAAAACAGTTGTAAAAGTAGAAAATGTATCAATGAAGTTTAACCTTTCATCTGAAAAGTTCGACAGTTTTAAAGAATACATTATAAAGAGTATTAAAAACCAGGTATCTTATGATGAATTTTGGGCGCTGAAAGATATATCTTTTGAGGTAATGCAGGGAGACTCTCTAGGCCTGATCGGTCTCAATGGCAGCGGGAAGAGTACGATGCTTAAAACAATAGCCGGGGTATTAAAACCTACCCAGGGTTCCGTGGCAGTCTATGGGAATGTAGCTCCGCTGATTGAACTTGGAGCAGGATTTGATTTTGATTTGACGGCCAAGGAGAACGTTTATCTAAATGGTGCACTTCTGGGATACTCAAGGAAAATGATGGAGGGATATTATAACGACATTGTGGAGTTTTCAGAGCTTCATGACTTTATGGATGTACCAGTCAAGAATTTTTCTTCGGGAATGGTGTCCCGGCTTGCGTTTGCTATAGCAACGATCGGCACGCCAGATATATTGATTGTAGATGAGGTGCTGTCTGTAGGCGATTTTCGTTTCCAGCAAAAGTGTGAGGAGAGGATTCACCACATGATGGATTCCGGGACAACAATCTTGTTTGTATCCCACAGCATTGAGCAGGTAAAATCTATCTGCAACAAGATTGTCTGGCTTGAGAAAGGGAAGCTCAGAAGATTTGGAGATGCAGAGGAAATCTGTGAAGAATATAGTAAATGCTATTGATAAGTGCTGAGGAGATAAGATGAAAAGAGTAAAAAGTCTGATTATAATTGTTCTTATACTCGCGGCTGCATTTTTGTATGCCCATATAGGAAAAAATAATCTGGTATATGATAAGAATGTGGATAACAGTCAGTACATTCCAACAGGAGCTGTAGCAAAAATAGAACAGACTTTTGTAGGCCAGGAGGAGACACTGGATGGATTTCGTGCTAAGTGCCAGGTAATTGGGGATGTCACGGGAATGAAAGTAAAATACTCACTGTTAAATATGGAGAGCGGCGAGAAAGAAGCGCAGGGGACTGCGGATGCTGAAAAAATAAAAAATGGACGCTTTTATTATTTTAAATTTGATACTGTAAAAAATTGTAAGGGGAATAAGTACAAAGTCATTTTTGAGAACGAGAGCGTGGATGAATCCAAAGGAATAGGGTTCAGTTTTCAGCCTGAAACAGAGACGGGAACCGAACTTACAATTAAAGGTGTAAATACAACAGGCACAATGATCGTAAAAGTAGTAACGGAAAGATTTGATCTAGAGACCTTTATTGTTCTGTTGGTATTTATATTATATGTAGCAGTTTTTATTAAATTTTTGTACAGATTGTTCAAATAGGCAGATTCAGAAAGAGAAGGATTGTATGGATTTTAAATATTATATTGACCAAAAAAAGTTCAGGATAAAACCGGCAGAAAGATATATCCGTGTAAATGGATGGTGTTTTGAGAAAAATGGAGAGCCGTTTACCTATGAATCCGTAGTGAATGGTAAAGTGGTTGAGAGCAGAATAAAAAAGATTGTACGACCTGATGTACAAAACAAGTTTGGCGGAAAGTATAGTCCGGCTGCGGATACCGGGTTTCACATAAAGACTTATGTCGATTGTGGTGTTACTCCGGAAAGTTATCGTCTCTACATCCGCCGGGGCAGCTACAGAAAATGTATTGTTTCCATGGACCGAAAAGAGATCATTGCTTTAAAGGATGAGAGTACGATTTCTTATAATATTGACTGGATACATGTTGAACCTCTGAAAATTATACTATCAGGATGGGCAGTATCTACATCAGGTACAGATAAGGTACATGTCAGTATAAGGGATGATATGGACAAGGCTCTAAAAGTAAAAATGCAGAGGACAAAGCGAAAAGATGTAGAGGATGCAGGGCTCATTGAGGCTCACAATGTGGAATGCGGATTTATAGTTGAATTTATATGCGATCCAGGAAAATGCTATACACTGGTTATAGAAGACGGAGTGAAACGGAAAAAGATCCGGCTTGATCCGGTAAAACTTAAAAAGTACGAGAGAGCACAGCGCAGCAAGCAGTTTGCAGTACGGTTTGTAAAGGCATTAAATAAAAAGAACATAGAAAAAGGGATGAAGTACCTTCGGAAAAATGGATTGTATGGATTGAAGGATCACATTTTGTCCTGTGTAAATGCACAGGGGAAACCATATCAACAGTGGTTTGAGGAAAACAAAGCTACAGAAGCAGATTTGAAGAAGCAGAGAGAGACCATATTTGCATGGCAGCCGAAGGTCAGTATTATTGTTCCCACTTATAAAACTCCGGAGATCTTTTTGCGGGAGATGATTGATTCTGTCAGGAACCAGTCCTATCAGAACTGGGAGCTGTGTATTGCCGATGGAAGCGGTGGTGACGAAACCGTGGAAAGAATTCTTGAGGAGTATGCTGTCAAGGACAGCAGAATCAAATATTGTTTACTAAAAGAAAATCTTGGTATATCAGGAAATACAAATGCAGCGCTGGATCTAGTGAGCGGAGATTATGTGGGGCTGTTTGACCATGATGACGTTCTGACACCGGATGCCCTTTTTGAAGTAGCAAGTGCATTGCAGGAATACAGATACGATATACTCTATACAGATGAGGATAAGATGACAGGAGACGGTTCGGAGTACAATGATCCGAATTTTAAGCCGGATTTCAGCATGGACTTATTCCGTTCCCATAATTATATTACGCATTTCTTCGTTGTTAAGACAGAAATTATTAAAAAGATTGGTGGGTTCAGAAGTGAATTTGACGGATCTCAAGATTATGATTTGATGTTTAGATGCATTGAAGAGTCTGAGAAGATACGGCATATACCGAAAATATTATATCATTGGAGAATTCATATGAATTCTGTAGCCGGTGATCCTGCTAGCAAAATGTATGCATATGAAGCAGGAAAACATGCAATCGAAGAGCACTTAAAACGAGTTGGAATCGAAGCGTCTGTTGAGCACGTGGGACTGTGGGGAATGTACCATGTAAAATATGCAACTCCGGGAGATCCTAAAATATCTATTATTATACCAAATAAAGACCATATAGAGGACTTAGACCTCTGTATTAAATCAATTCATAAACGGAGTATTTATAAAAATTACGAATTTATTATCATAGAAAACAACAGCAGCGAAAAGAAAACCTTTGAATATTATAAATATCTGGAAGAGCAATACTCCAATGTTAAAGTAGTATACTGGAAAGAAGGATTTAATTATTCTGCTATCAATAATTTTGGCGTACAGTATGCTACCGGTGAATACCTGCTGTTTCTGAACAATGATACGGAGATGATAACAGAATCTGCGCTCTCAGAGATGCTTGGTATCTGCATGCGGAAGGATGTGGGAGCTGTAGGAGCGAAACTGCTGTATGCTGATGATACAGTACAGCATGCAGGGATAGTCATTGGTTTCGGAAATTATGCAGGACACGTACATGTAGGACTGAAGCGCGATGACTATGGGTATATGGTGAGGGCTCGGATAAACTGCAACTATAGTGCAGTAACAGCCGCGTGCCTGATGACAAAGAAAGCCCTTTTTGAGGAGGTAGGCGGCTTTGACGAACAATTTGCTGTTGCCTGCAATGATGTGGATCTCTGCCTGAAATTAAGAAAAGCAGATAAACTGATAGTTTATAATGCATTTTCAGAGTGGCATCACTATGAATCAAAATCAAGAGGCTACGAAGATACTCCAGAAAAGTTAAAACGCTTTGAGAGAGAAGTAGAAAAATTTCAGAAGAAATGGCCGGAGATACTGGAAAAGGGTGATCCGTTCTACAACCCTAATTTTGCAATTAACCAGGCGCCTTATACGTTGCCGTAAGATGCAGAAAAAGTAAGAGTTCAGAGATGCCTGAACTGTTGAACCAGATGAGTTAGACACAATGAAGGGAGTTACATTATGTGTGGAATAGTTGGATATGTAGGTGAAAAACAGGCAGCCCCCATTTTGCTGGACGGTTTGTCAAAACTGGAATACCGCGGTTATGATTCCGCCGGCATTGCAGTATATGACGGACAAGAGATCGAGATGAAGAAATCCAAGGGCCGCCTTAAGGTACTGAATGAGCTGACCCATGACGGGGCGACCCTGCCGGGAACGGTCGGAATCGGGCATACGAGATGGGCGACCCACGGGGAACCGTCCGATGTCAATGCACACCCGCATTTCAATAAAGAAGAGAGTATCATCGTTGTACACAATGGAATTATAGAGAATTATCTGAAACTGAAAAACAAACTGGTCAATAAAGGGTATGAATTTATATCGGATACGGATACGGAGGTGATCGCCCATCTGCTGGACTATTATTACCAGGGAAATCCGCTGCAGACGATCACGAAGATTATGCACCGCATGGAGGGATCCTATGCGCTGGGAATTATGTTTAAAGACCATCCGGATGAGCTTTATGCGGTACGTAAGGACAGTCCGCTTATTGTCGGTAAATCCGAGGGAGGCTGCATTATAGCATCCGATGTGCCGGCAGTGCTGAGGTATACGCGGGACGTCTATTTTATAGAAAACGAAGAAATTGTCAGAATGACTGCGGGAACTATGGAGTTTTTCAATGTGGATGAGGAACCGATTGAAAAGGAATCCACCCATATTGAATGGGACGTGGATGCCGCCGAAAAAGGCGGATATGAGCACTTTATGCTGAAGGAGATGTATGAGCAGCCGAAAGCGATTACAGATACCTTTTCACCGCGCATCAAAGGCGGTGATATCGTGATCGAAGAGCTGAATATGACGGACGAGGAGATACAAAAGATCGACAAGATCATGATCGTGGCCTGCGGTTCCGCATACCACGCGGGGATGACCAGTAAATATGTATTCGAGGGAATGGCGAGGATTCCCGTGGAAGTGGACCTGGCCTCGGAGTACAGATACCGGGATCCCATCGTTGAGGAGGGGACCCTGGTTGTTATCATCAGCCAGTCGGGGGAGACAGCAGATTCACTGGCGGCCCTGAGGGAGTCTAAGGCAAGAGGGGCCAAGGTTCTAGGAATTGTAAATGTGGTGGGAAGTTCCATTGCCAGGGAGGCAGATAATGTCATGTATACCTGGGCAGGGCCGGAGATCGCGGTAGCTACCACCAAAGCATATTCCTGTCAGCTCATCGCTATGTATCTGCTGGCCATGAAATTTGCAAAAGTACGGGGAAAAATAACCGATGCGGATCTAAAGACGTATATTGAGGACTTGAAACGGATTCCAGATCAGGTAGAACTGCTTCTGAATAATAAAAACAGAATTCAGAAATTTGCCAATAGATATCTGGCGGCCAGAGATGTATTTTTTATCGGAAGGGGAATCGATTATTCGATTTCTATGGAAGGTTCCTTGAAATTGAAGGAAATTTCTTACATACACTCGGAAGCATATGCGGCAGGTGAACTGAAACACGGCACGATCTCCCTGATCGAAGAGGGAACACTTGTAGCCGCGGTTCTGACGCAGGAAAATTTGTATAAAAAGATGATCAGCAATATGGTAGAGGTCCGGACCCGGGGGGCGTTTGTTCTGGCTGTTACAAACGAGGGCAACGACGAGGTAGAGCGCGCAGCTGACTATGTAATCTATATACCGGAAACAAACCGTTATTTTACAAATTCGCTGGCTATCATCCCGCTTCAGCTGTTTGGATATTATATTTCTGTAGGCAGGGGCTGCGATGTGGATAAGCCGAGAAATCTCGCCAAATCGGTAACAGTTGAATAAAATGACGGCTGTTTCAAAATTTGTTAAATAAATAAACACAATTCCATCACAAAGAGCGGCTATTATATCAATATAAAATACAAGAGAAAGAAGGTATTTGTATGGAAAATCAATATAATTATTACAATCCCGAAGGACAGCAGGGGAATGCTCAGTATAATAGCCAGCCGGATCACGACAGTCACAGCAGAAAACCAAAAAAGAAAATGCCCAAGGCTGTCGTAGTAACCGGATGCGCTCTATTATTTGGAGTTGTTTCCAGCGCAACATTTTTAACATCTAATATTGTGGGCAGTAAGGTACTGGGGCTGAATGAGTCATCTAATACAGCGGCGAAGAATACGGCTCCGGTTAATAGCAGCTCTCTTACCAAAACATCCAGTGTCATCACATCAGATGTATCCGGTGTTGTGGAAAGCGTTATGCCTTCCATTGTTTCAATCACCAATATGAGTGTCCAGCAGGTGCAGGATTTCTTCGGAGGCATATCCCAGCAGCAAAGCGAGAGCGCAGGGACGGGTATCATTATCTCCCAGAATGATTCGGAACTTTTGATTGTGACGAACAATCATGTGGTGGAAGGCAGCGAGACACTGACAGTTACGTTCGATGACGGCACAAGCCTCGAGGCAGATATTAAAGGGACAGACCCGTCTCATGACCTGGCAGTTATTGCCGTGCCGTTGGATACGATTTCCAAAGATACAATGGATAAGATCGCAGTAGCTACCCTGGGAGATTCTACTCAGTTGAAAGTGGGGGAACCGGCCATTGCCATCGGAAACGCACTCGGATACGGCCAGTCTGTTACGACAGGTGTAATAAGCGCGACGGATCGTGAGAGTACGACTACAGACACTATGACAGGTGAAACAACAACCAGCGATGTCAGACTGATTCAGACAGATGCAGCGATCAATCCAGGAAACAGCGGCGGCGCGCTTGTGAATGCAAACGGGGAGGTTATCGGAATTAACTCCTCCAAACTTGTAGGAAGCTCTGTCGAAGGTGTCGGCTACGCAATTCCGATCAGCGATGTGTCAGATATTATTACGAATCTCATGAATCAGCAGACAAAATCCAAAGTTGCAGAAGCGGACAGAGGATATCTGGGAATCGAAGGTATTGATGTGACTTCTGAGAATGCGCAGAGATTTAATATGCCGCTTGGTGTTTATGTGACAGATGTTACCAGCGGAGGCGGAGCAAAAGCAGCTGGAATGACGAAGGGGGGAGTCATAACAGCATTGAATGGAACAACGATTGACAGCATGAATACACTGAAAGAACAGTTAAGATATTATGCAAAAGGTGACACTGTGACGCTGACGGTCCAGGTTCCAGGCAGTAACGGGGAATACACTGAAAATACCTATCAGGTAACATTAGGTGCAAAGGCGGAATAGCCTTATAGGAAATCAGATATATACCTGCAGGACATCTTTCATGTATGTCCTGCAGGGACAGAAAGAACACACAGCGGCAGGTACCGCATAAATAAAATACAGGACGCAGCCTTCATGGTAAGGCTGGGTCCTGTATTTTAAATTTATGAGCCGTTCGTTTGAAGGGGTTATATCAACAGATAGAGCTTGCTGATGCAGCTTTATTTACAGCCGCAGTCCTGACGAATATCGAATTCAGGATTGATGGCATAGAAGTTTTTACTGTCCAGATTATCCTGAACGATGCGCAGGCTTTCACCGAACCTCTGATAATGAACAATCTCACGTTCTCTCAGGAAACGTATAGGATCGCAGACTTCTGGGTCTTTCACCAGTCTCAGGATATTGTCATAAGTTGTTCTTGCTTTCTGTTCCGCAGCCATATCTTCATGGAGATCTGTGATCGGATCGCCTTTTGACTGGAACACGGTTGCCGTCCATGGCATCCCGCTCGCCGCTTGCGGCCAGAGCGCAAGGGTATGGTCTACATAATAGGTACCGAAGCCGGATTTCTCAATTTCTTCCGGTGTCAGGTTTCTGGTGAGTTGATGGACAATGGCACAGATCATCTCCATATGAGCCAGTTCTTCCGTGCCGATATCTGTCAGAATACCAGTCACTTCTTTGTAAGGCATTGTGTATCTCTGTGAGAGATAACGCATAGAAGCAGCGAGCTCGCCGTCGGGTCCCCCAAATTGTGTGATAATGATCTGAGCAATTTTCGGGTTGGTCTGTGTAATTTTTACAGGATACTGCAGTCTTTTTTCATAACCCCACATATACTAACATCCTCCTTCCTGCCATGGCCATGGCTCATTGATCCAGTCCCACCTGTCAGCGCAGGAATAGATAGTAGTATCAATTGTAAGAGGACCATAGTATGCGGCATATTCTTTCAGAGCCTCATTTCTCATACGGCTGTACTCGCGAAAGTAAGCGAGTGCATCTTCATCGCAGGGATGGGTATCCAGAAAAAGTTTCACGTCATCCACCGCGAAGCTGACCGCATTGATATGGTCAAGTAAATCTTTTCTGCATGGACGTTCACTCATCGATTACACCCTCCTCTTCCATGAAATGGTTTTGAGAGGTCTTCAAAAATTGTACCTCTCTGTAACCCTTTACAAGGTTCGTATAAATTCCGCCATTTCTGCCAGGGTACGTATGCCATAGCAATTGGGAAATCTTCCAATGCATCATAACGGCATCCACACGGCTGTGACGGACGGCGTTCCGGAGTGCGGCATTCACGCTGTTCTGGTTTGTGGTGTTCCGGAGTGCGGCAACCGCATTGTTCTGGGTTACGGGATTCTGGAGCTCGGCAACCGCATTGTTCCGGTTTTCGTGGTTCTGGAGTGCGGCAACCACATGGTTCCGGTTTGCGTGGCTCTGGAGCACGGCATCCACAAGGTTCTGTTGAGCCGCACTGGCGGCGGTCAGTTCTCGGCATGGGGGCAGGTGCAGGACGGCAGTTATTATTACCGTTCGGCATGCTGCGGCAGTTATTATTGTTCATTTGTCTGCCGTAGCGCATATTGTTTTGACAATTCGCCATTTGCGATATCTCCTTCCATATCATTTACAATATTATAGTATGGAAGAAAATTAAAAAGGTTCCACTTTACAATTTGGCAAAAGTCTTATATAATATAACAAGTGAGGCGGGGTGTGGCTCAGTTTGGTTAGAGCGCACGGCTGGGGGCCGTGAGGTCGCAGGTTCGAATCCTGTCACCCCGATCAGAGTAGCAGTGCATAAGAGCACTGCTTTTCTTATGTTAAACATGTTATTTGGAATTGATCATTTTTGGCGAAAAATCATGCCAATCTCCCATCTTTTAAAAAAAGTTGTTTTTATATGTAAAAAAAGCTATAATATAGGACAAGTTATATAGTATAGTATCCTTTGATACGCGGTAGAACAGGAAGGCATAATAAAAGGAGATAAATTTTTATGTGTGGATTTGCAGGATTTGTAGGAGAAGTTGAAGATAGAGAACAGGTACTGGTCAATATGATGAACACGATCGTACACAGAGGACCGGACAGTGAGGGCAGGTATGTGGATGAGGATGCGGCGCTGGGGTTCAGACGGCTGAGCATCATCGACCTCTCACCGGTGGGAGACCAGCCGTTGTATAATGAGGACCGCAGCATGGTGCTGGTGTTTAACGGAGAGATATATAATTACCAGGATCTGCGGAAAGACCTAGTGGAGGCTGGTCATCTATTTGTATCAAATACGGATTCCGAGACTCTGCTGCACGGCTACGAGGAGTGGGGCGAGAACCTCGTAGACAGGCTGCGCGGGATGTATGCATTTGCAATCTGGGATATAAAGAAGAAAAAACTTTTTGCGGCAAGGGATATTTTTGGCATTAAACCTCTGTATTATGCAAAGATGAATGGCGCCCTGATGTTCGGTTCAGAAATCAAGTCTTTTATGGAGCATCCAAAATTTGATAAGGTCTTTAATGAGGCAGCCCTTGGAAATTACCTTTCTTTCCAGTTTGTCCCTACGAATGAGACTTTCTTCAAGGGGGTATTTTGCCTTCAGCCGGGCCATTATTTCACATATGAAAACGGAAAGATGGAAATAACCAGGTACTTTGAACCTCATTTTACGGGAGACAGCAGGAAGTCCTTTGAGGAGATTGTGGAAGATGTCGAACACGTTATGAAAGAGTCGGTGGAAAAACACAAAATCAGCGATGTTGAGGTCGCTTCCTACCTGTCAAGCGGCGTGGATTCCAGTTACCTGACGTATCTGGGGCAAGTGGACCGTACCTTCACTGTAGGGTTTGACGAGGGTAAATACAGTGAGATTCAGGATGCAAAGGAATTTGCGGCAAGCATCAATATGCAGAACGATGCAAAGGTAATCACGCCCGAGGAATATTGGGACAAATTATCGGATATCCAGTATTATATGGACGAACCGGTGGCGGATCCAGCTGCGATCGCCCTGTATTTTTTGAGCGAAGAGGCTGCCAAGAAGGTAAAAGTTGTACTTTCGGGAGAGGGCTCTGACGAGCTTTTCGGAGGCTATAATATATATTGTGAACCTCTGGAGCATACCGGATTTAATAAGATTCCCATGTGCATCAGAAGAGTGCTTGGTAAGTTTGCGGAGCGTTGTCTGCCAAGAGGAGTGAAGGGGAGAGGATTTCTGATGAGGCACGGCAAGACACTGGAGGAGCGGTATTTTGCAAATGCCACGAATATTTTTACGGAGCGAGAAGCCAGCCGTCTGCTCAAGAAAGGATGTGAGCCCGGAATTCAGAAGGTAACCCGACCACTTTATGAACGGGTAAAGGGAAAAGACCCGGTAACGAAGATGCAGTACGTGGATCTGCATCTGTGGCTTGTGCACGATATCCTGATGAAGGGCGATAAGATGGGAATGGCTAATTCGCTGGAGGTCAGGGTGCCGTTTCTGGACAGGGAGGTGCTGGAACTGGCCGAGACACTGCCGCTGGATTATAAAGTGCGCGCACCAAGGACTAAGGTGGCTCTGAGGGCGGCCGCAGATAAAGTAATACGGAGTAAGACGGCAGAAAAGAAAAAGCTGGGCTTTCCGATTCCGATCAGAGTTTGGCTGAGGGAAGAGAAGTATTATAATATAGTAAAAAAGATGTTTACATCCGAAGCGGCGGAGAAGTTTTTCAATACAGACATGCTGGTGAAAATGCTGGATGAGCATAAGGATGGTAAGAATACAAATGAGAAAACAGACAACAGCCGTAAGATCTGGACGGTCTATATTTTCCTTGTCTGGTATGACAGATTTTTTGAGCATGGCAAACCGGTGCATCCGGCTATGAGCAGCAGATAGGAAAAGAAGGACAGCTGGCCGAAGCCGATGGCGGCCGGCTGTTTTAAGGTGTCTGTTTTCGTAATATGCCACAAGAATACCTGGCAGAAGTAAACAGATGAGATCTTTTGTAAAAATTCAGGAACAGGGGAGATATCATGAGAAGCAGGACAGTGCAGCCGATTCGAAATAACGGGAGGAAGCGTGCAACGCCGCCGGGCAGAGGCGGCAGTGATGGCAGCAGTATAGAAGCCAGGAGAAAGAGGCCGGACGCAACACGGCCCATGCAGAGCGTTCCGCACTCTCCGCCGCCTGCGGAAAAAAAGGCCGGAAAGAAGAAGTGGGTGAAAAAGGGCATCCGGTATTTTGATTACGATCTGCTGCTGGTGATCATTTTTCTGATGTGTTTTGGTCTGGTGATGCTATACAGTACCAGCGCCTACAGTGCACAGTCAGACTTTGAGAACGATATGTATTATTTTTCCAAGCAGGCGGTCATCAGTGTTTTGAGTTTTGCCGCTATGTTTATAGTATCCAAGATTGACTATCATATATATGGAGCGTTTGCGTTTGAACTTTACATATTCGCTATGATTATGATGGCTCTGGTACAGACACCGCTGGGAATTGAAATATATGGAGCCAGAAGATGGATCCAGCTGCCGGGAAATTTGACGCTGCAGCCATCTGAGATAACCAAGATAGCGGTGATATTGTTTATATCCTATGAATTGTGCAGGCTGGGGAAGAAAATCAATACGAGAGAAGGGCTTGTGAGGATTATGGCATTCGGTGTAATTGCGGCCGGGGGTGTCATGTTTCTGACAGACAATCTAAGTACGGCGATTATTGTGATGGCGATCACCTGCATACTGATTTTTGTAGTTCACCCTAAGACAAAGCCTTTTATCGCGGTGGTGGGAGCATTTACCGCAGTGGCGGTCGTGGGGATTTCCGTGATGGCGGCGACCATTACCACAAGTGAAAACTTTCGTCTGCGCCGGATCATTACATGGCTGGATCCGGAGAACCACGCGGACAAAGGCGGCTTCCAGGTAATGCAGGGGCTGTATGCAATCGGTTCCGGCGGATTTTTTGGAAAAGGTCTCGGAAACAGTACACAGAAACTCGGGGTAATTCCGGAAGTGCAGAATGATATGATCCTATCTATTGTCTGCGAGGAGCTGGGGGTTTTCGGCGCGATTGTGATACTGGTCTTGTTTGGCCTTTTATTGTACAGGCTGATGTTTATAGCCAGAAATGCGCCCGATCTGTACGGTTCCCTGATTGCTACCGGGATTTTTGCCCACATTGCACTTCAGGTAATTCTGAATATTGCAGTTGTTACCAACTTGATTCCTACAACGGGTATTACGCTTCCCTTCATTAGTTACGGAGGGACATCCATCTTGTTTCTGATGACGGAGATGGGGATTGCACTGGGAATATCCAGAAAAATCAAATTGGGTGACGGGTAATTAAAAAAATATCTTTTCATACGATATAAAGTGTGCTATATTAGTATGTAGTATTTAAAACTACATATAATAGATGCGGAATGCACTATTTGTAGTGTGGGAGGATATAATATGAGCTATAAAGTAATTGTAGACAGCTGCGGTGAATTAACGGAAGATATGAAAAAAAGCGGGCTTTTTGAGACCGCTTCCCTGAGTATGGAAGTGGGCGGAGTCCGGATCATAGACGATGAGACATTTGATCAGGCCGATTTTTTGAGACGCGTGGCGGCAAGCCCGGAATGTCCCAAGTCTTCCTGCCCGTCGCCGGAAGAATACATGGAGAGATATCACTGTGAAGCGGACAGGGTTTACGCGGTTACTCTGTCTGCGGAACTGAGCGGGTCCTATAACAGCGCGGAGTTGGGCAGAAAGCTTTACAAAGAAGAATATGGAGAAAAAGACATCTATATTTTCAATTCTCGATCCGCATCCGTGGGAGAGACCCTGATTGCGATGAAGATACAGGAATGCGAAGACCGGGGAATGACGTTCAAAGAGGTGATTGACACCGTTGAAAGATATATCGCGGGGCAGAATACTTATTTTGTACTTGAGACCCTGGATACCCTCAGAAAAAATGGCAGGCTGTCGGGTATTAAAGCAATCGTGGCAAGCGCCTTGAACATTAAGCCGGTTATGGGTGCAAAACCCGAGGGCATCATCTGCCAGCTGGGACAGGCAAGGGGCATGAAAAGGGCGCTGGCAAAAATGGCGGATCACATAATCGAAGATCTGGAGATGCCGGAGGATAAGATACTGGCGATTTCCCACTGTAACTGTGAGGAGAGGGCGCTGGAAGTACAGCGGATGCTTTTAGAGAAGATTCATGTCAAGTCCAGCTTCATTATAGATACGGCCGGGATCAGCACAATGTATGCAAGCGACGGTGGAATTATAGTTGTGATATAGAAAAGTTTGTGATAAAATGCTGTTAGGCAGTGAGAACGGATAATGTTCTCAAAAAGATACACGAAGGAGTTTAAAGATGAGCCAGGAAAAAGTAGATAGATACAAACAAGAAAAAGCCAACAGGAAGAAAATAGTTAAAAAGCAGAGAATCATGAATGTTGTGCGCAAAACAGTGCTCAGCTTAGCAGTAATAGCTTTAGTCGGATGGCTGGGATACTCGGCATACCAGACACATGAAGCGGGGAAAGAAAGACCTGTAGCTCAGGTAAACTATGACTCCATCAATAATTATATGAGCCAGTTGAGTCAATAGCGGGGGAAGCGCGAAATGTGGGGCCGCCTGAACGGCAAGGTGTGTATGCCTTTTGCAGGGGCGGTATATGTATCAAGATTTGCTAAAATGAAAAAGACGAAAAAGCAGGGCAACCTCGGCAGGCCGTCCGAAATTCTGATGAATTTCGTACGTCCGGCCGAGGCAAAACCGTGATCCGGAATCACGGTTTTGACCCTGCTTTTTCGTCTTTTTCATTTAAGCAAATCTAAGATGCATATACAGCCCCTGCAAAAGGCATACACACCTTGCCGCTCAGGCTGGGTGCATCATAGCGGATTTGTCCGCTGGGGATTACTTAACTGGGCCTCGTGGACGGTGACGAAAGGGGGACGGGGATGGGATCCGTTTGAAACTCCCTCCATCTGTCCCCACTCGAATTAATTCCCCACCAGCCACCACGAATTGAAGAACATCTCCACCTGCCTCCACTCAGATTGATTCCCCCACAGGCCCCCACCTAAACATAATTTCCCCCACTTCTCTCCATTGCACAAAAATCCCCTATCATCTAATATCCACCCCACCAATGTCAATCAATCCTCTCCCCAAAGCGCAAGCGTAAACCTCCGCCCAGCCCCGCGCCCCAGCCATTCCCGCCAATTCCCCAAAGGGGAAGCGGCAGTTGTCAGTTTCCGGATGAACACAGCCGGGAAAAGCGGGAATATGGGGGCCAGGGGCGTCTTTGCGGGAGTTAGCCGGACTTAAAGAAAAAAGGCGGAAAACCGGGACAAAAACTGTGATCACAAATCATAGTTTTTCCTTGACTCTGAGATCAAAATCATCAGATTTTGGGCTCAGTGTCAAGGTTGTCCTGGTTTTCCGTCTTTTTTCTTTTAGTCCGGCTTACCCCCGCATACCGCCCCAGGCCCCCATATTCCCGCTTTTCCCGACGGACTCACCCAACCTCCACTCCCCCTCCCAAGAATTTTTTTGAAAAAAGGACTTGAAAATGGAGGAAGAGTGGTTTACAATGGTGACAAGTGGTAGGAAGTGGTAGTGAGTGGCACAAAGTGGGGAGGAATGTGGAGGCCCACTTAGCAGAAGGGGTTCCGGATGTTATTAGGAGAGTTTAATCATACAATTGATGAAAAAGGCCGACTAATCATCCCAGCCAAGTTACGAGACGATTTGGGAGATAGTTTCGTAATTTGTAATGGCTTGGAGGGCTGCCTTTTTGTCTACTCCATGGACGAATGGAACAAATTCGTTGCCGAACTGGAAACCTTACCACGCATGAGTAAAGATGCCAGAGTATTCAAGCGTTATTTCTTCGGAAGTGCATCAGAAGGCAGTTTTGATAAGCAGGGAAGGGTACTTGTACCTCCGACGCTTAGGAAAGCAGCCGGACTGGAAAAAGATGTTGTCCTCGTGGGAGTTCAGGACCGCGTTGAAATCTGGGATAAGGCACTTTGGGAAGAGCGGAGCATGGTCAGCGAAGAGGATCTGGATGCCATTGCAGAAAGAATGGAAGCAATTGGGATCAGAATCTAAAAGTGATGGCTGCTCTTTTGACAAATGGAGGAATTTATGGCATTCAGGCACACATCAGTTTTACTTGAGGAAACTGTAGACGGTCTGGCGGTAAAGCCGGACGGGATTTACGTTGACGCTACACTCGGCGGGGGCGGACATGCCTTTGAAGTGTGCAGCAAATTAAGCAGCAAGGGGAGTTTTATAGGAATAGACCAGGACGCGGCGGCGATTGAAGCGGCCGGCGCCCGATTACTCGACTTCGGGGAGAGAGTTACAATAATCAGGAGCAATTATTGTGATATGAAGCCGAGGCTCCATGAGATAGGCATTGACAAGGTCGATGGAATTGTTCTGGATCTGGGCGTATCATCTTACCAACTGGATACGGCAGAACGGGGATTTTCCTATCGGACAGATGCACCTTTGGACATGAGGATGGATCAGAGGCAGAAGATGACGGCAAAGGATATTGTCAATGACTACAGCGAATCGGACCTCTACCGCGTGATTCGGGATTACGGGGAAGACAGGTTTGCAAAGAATATTGCAAAGCATATTGTAATCGCACGCGGGAAGGGCCCGATCGAAACTACAGGACAGTTGAATGAGATTATCAGACAGGCCATCCCGATGAAGATCCAAAAGACTTCGGGACATCCCTCCAAGAGGACATATCAGGCCATCAGGATTGAACTAAACCGTGAGCTTGATGTACTTCGGGATACGCTGGACGACATGATTGATCTATTGAATCCGGGCGGAAGGATTTGTATCATAACTTTCCATTCACTGGAGGACCGGATTGTCAAGAGTGCGTTTCGGAAGAATGAGAATCCATGTACCTGTCCGAGCCATTTCCCGGTATGTGTCTGTGGAAATGTATCAAAAGGAAAAGTAATTACAAGAAAACCAATTCTGCCGAGTGAGGAAGAACTGGAAGAAAACAGCCGTTCCAAGAGCGCAAAACTGCGGATATTTGAACGGAGCCTGTACATCCCATCAGGAAGTAGGGAGCCTGATGAGGGTTAAGCTTCCGATTGTGGGGAAGCTGCATTTATTAAGGAGTATAGCAAATAGAGCTCCGTCAGGAAGGGGAGAGCCTGGCGGAACAGTATCAAGGAAAGGGGCAGACGAATATGGCTGCAAGAAGACAAGTTACCGCATACAGAAGATCAGACAGCATGAATAGCAGCCATAGACAGGCATATGTTTATGGGAATACAGTACGCCAGCCGGAAGTCCTGCCAAAGAGAATGCCGGAGGAGCGGCCTCAGCGTCCGGAAAGGACAAGCCGCCAAGTGCGAAAAAACCGGAAAAGAGCAATGAATATGAGCCCCGCTTATGCGGTATTTCTGGTAGCAGCAGCAGTCTGTGCAGTTTTTATATGCGTTGCATATCTGAAACTGCAGTCAGACATTGTAAACAGGTCAGAGAATATTTCAGCGCTGCAGGAGAAGCTTGCAGACCTGACAGACGAGAATGATACGGCGTATAACGCAGCGGCGGACTCCGTAAATCTGGAGGAGATACGCAGCAAAGCCATGAATGAGATGGGAATGGTATATGCGGCGCAGGGCAATGTAGTGGAGTATGAGAGCCCTACAAGCGATTATGTAAAGCAGTACAATGACATACCATCTGACGGTGTTCTGGCGAAATCCAGAGACGTATCAGATTAAGGATAACAACTATGGCAAAACGTAAAAGAAAAAACCGATTTCAATTTTTAACTAAAAAATTTCCGAAGAGGATGCAAAAAAAGCTGGTAATGCTGTTCATGGCAATCATACTGGCTTTTATTGTTCTTGTAGGGAGAATTACTTATATTAATGCCTCTAAGGGGAATAAATATACCAAGATTGTACTTGACCAGCAGGAGTATGACAGCAGAGTAATCCCTTATAAACGGGGAGATATTGTGGACCGCAACGGTACCAAGATCGCTACCAGCGAGAGAGTATACAATGTCATCCTGGATGTAAATGTGATGGTATCGGACGATGATTATATAGAACCCACCATTAAAGTGCTGGAAGACTGTTTTGGAATCAAGGAATCAGAGATCCGGACCCTTATAAAGGAAAAGCCGGAAAGCAGGTATGAAATACTGGCAAAGGGCGTATCCTACGAGAAGGCAAAGGAATTCGAGGCGATCGAGGAAGATAAGAAAAAGAATCCGAATGTCAAGGGAATCTGGCTGGAAGACGATTATAACCGGTCATATCCTTACAACTCCCTGGCCAGTGATGTGGTAGGATTTACCGTATCCGGTAATCAGGGCGCGGTCGGAATTGAGAGCGCATACAATGCGATTCTGAACGGGACCGATGGCCGTGAATATGGATACTTTGACAGTAAATCCACGGTAGAGCGCACGGTGAAGCCGGCAAAGAATGGCAGCACGGTCGTATCCACTATTGATATGACGCTGCAGAGTATTGTGGAACAGAGTATTAGAGAATTCAACGAGGCACATACCGGACAGGAGCGGGAAGGGGAACCCGGAAGTAAGAATACAGCAGTCATAATCATGAACCCCAATACAGGGGAGATTCTGGCCGAGGCATCTTATCCGAATTTTGACCTGAATAATCCCAGAGACCTGACGGGATTATATTCTGAAGAGCAGCTGAAAGAAATGTCGGATGATGAACAGCTTGAAGCAATGAATGCGCTGTGGAGGAATTTCTGCGTCAGCGATGCGTTTGAGCCCGGTTCCACGGCAAAGCCTTTTACGGTTGCGGCAGGACTGGAAACGGGAGCGTTAAAGGGGGATGAGAACTATGTCTGCGGCGGCTATCTGCATGTCGGAGATTATGATATCCATTGCCATCTCCGGACGGGTCATGGGCCGGAAACAGTAGAACAGGCAGTGGCAAATTCCTGCAATGTGGCACTGATGCAGATGGCTGAGTCCATAGGAATCAAGGATTTTACCAGGTATCAGCATATTTTCGGATTCGGTGAATATACCGGGATAGACCTGCCAGGAGAAGCCTCTACGTCACCTCTTGTCTATACGGAAGAGACAATGGGAATTACAGACCTTGCCACCAATTCCTTTGGGCAGGGATTTAATGTGACCATGACGCAGATGGCGGCAGCATTTTCCTCTCTGGTCAACGGAGGGTATTACTATGAACCCCATGTAGTAAAACAGATTCAGGATGAAAGCGGAAAAGTCATTGAGACCAAGGATCCGGTACTTCTTAGAAAGACAGTTTCTTCGGAAACATCGACCACGGTCAAACAATATATGAAGGCGGTTATGACTACCGGAACAGGTCAGGGCGCCGCAGTGGAGGGCTATGATATCGGAGGAAAAACCGGTACTGCCGAGAAACTACCGCGTGATCAGGGAAAGTATCTGCTATCCTTCATAGGGTACGCTCCGCAGGAGAATCCGGAGGTCGTTGTATATGTGGTCATAGACGAGCCAAACGTACCGGATCAGTCCACCAGCACCTATGTTCTGGAGCTGTCAAACAAAATTATGGCGCAGGCATTTCCTTATCTTGGTATTACAACAATGGAGGGGTATACTGCAGCTACGGTAGGAACCGTACAGGAGGGCACACAGCCCCAGCAGACGGAGTACGAGAATTTTGATTCTGCCTATGAGGATACTTATGATAATGCAGACGGCTCCTATATAGATGAAAATTACAATCCGGACCTGGATGACTGGGCGGCCGGTCAGCCAACGGAATAGAATACGCATAACCTTACAAAAGATGTAATATGTTATAAAAATGTCTTTTGTAAGGTTATTTATTTATGAAGAACAAAACATATAATAAAAGGAAGATACTTGTCGTATTCTGCTGTGCATCCGTCATTTTGCTGGCACTGATCGGCCGCCTTGTATATCTCATGGTATTCGACGCAGAATACTACCAGAAAAAAGCGGAATCACTTCACGAAAGAGAGCGGGAGATCAAAGCGGCCAGGGGAGAAATCGTGGACAGAAATGGGACAGTGCTTGCCACAAATAAGACGGTCTGTACGATTTCCGTAATACACAATCAGATAGAAGATCCGGAACTGGTAATCCAGACGCTGATGAAAGAGCTGGAGCTGGATGAGGAGACTGTGCGCAAAAGGGTTGAAAAAGTTTCTTCGATGGAAAAAGTAAAAACAAATGTGGCCAAAGAAGTGGGGGACAGAATCCGCAATTATAATCTGGCCGGCGTTAAGGTGGACGAAGATTTTAAGCGTTATTACCCCTACGATGAGATTGCCTCAAAGGTGCTGGGATTTACAGGCGGTGATAACCAGGGAATTATCGGGCTGGAAGTGAAGTATGAAGAGTACCTCAAAGGAATAAATGGGACGATCCTGACTGTGACGGATGCGAGGGGAATCGAACTGGAGGGAATCGCGGAGGACCGGATCGAACCTGTGGCGGGAAATACACTGCAGATAAGCCTGGATTACAATATTCAGTCTTTCTGTGAGCAGGCGGCCCTGAAGGTAAAAGAAGAAAAACAGGCGGACAGCGTTTCCGTGTTGATGATGAATCCCCAGAACGGTGAAATACTGGCAATGGTAAATGTTCCGGAATTTAATCTGAACGAGCCGTATATACTAAATACAGGGACAGATATGGACACGTTGACGGACGAACAGAAACAGGAAGAGCTCAACCGTATGTGGAGAAATGGATGCATCAACGACACATATGAACCAGGTTCTGTATTTAAGATAATTACGGCTTCTGCATGTCTCGAGGAAGGCGTTGTCAGTCTTAGTGATAACTTCTCATGCCCTGGTTACAGAGTCGTGGAGGACAGAAAGATACGCTGTCATAAGGTGGGAGGCCATGGCGCCGAGACCTTTGTACAGGGGATACAGAACTCCTGCAACCCTGTATTTATCGATATCGGGCTCAGGCTCGGTTCCGATAAATTCTATGATTATTTTAAACAGTTCGGCCTCCTTAGCCTGACAAATGTTGACCTGCCGGGAGAGGCTGGAACCATTATGCATAAGAAGGAAGATATCGGTACGGTGGAACTGGCCACAATCTCCTTTGGGCAGTCATTCCAGGTTACGCCGATTCAGCTGGCGACAACAGTCAGTTCCCTTGTAAACGGCGGCAGGAGGGTAACACCGCACTTAGGGATGGCAGTACTGGATAAAGAGGGGAATGAGATCGAAAAATTAAAGTATAAAGAGAAGAAGGGGATTGTGTCTGAGGAGACTTCCGCAACCATGAGGATGCTTCTGGAAAGCGTTGTATCAGAAGGATCAGGTAAGAATGCCTATATCGAAGGCTATACCATCGGCGGCAAGACTGCGACATCACAGACACTGCCCAGAAGCGCTAATAAGTATATTTCATCTTTTTTAGGATTCGCGCCTGCAGAAAATCCACAAGTGCTCTGCATGGTACTGATCAATAACCCGCAGGGCGTGTATTATGGAGGAACAATCGCCGCACCGGTGGTACGCAGCATTTACGATAATGTCCTGCCGTACCTAGGGATAGAAAAAAAGGAAATCGCACAGGATGAGGCAGAAAAGAACGGTACAGGGGAAGAGGATATGGCGGATTAAGCAGAAAAATGAAGGAGTTCTGTGAGGGGACAAGAGAGAGTTTTGGTTGAAAAACAGCAGCCAATGAGGTATACTGAATGAGGTGTTCTGCTGCGGGCCGGGAGGACACGAAAGTAGTTAGAATATGGAGCGAATTTCCGTTAACAAAAGAGATGAAGAGGTGTGTGTATGAGTTATCATTTAGCGATTCCGGTATTGATTTCATTTGTATTGAGTTTACTCATGGGACCAGTGGTAATACCGTTTCTTAGAAAACTGAAGATGGGGCAGACCGAGAGAACGGACGGCGTACAGTCTCATTTGAAAAAAGCAGGTACCCCGACGATGGGCGGTGTCATTATCCTTGGCAGCGTGATCATTACCTCCCTGTTTTATGTGAAGGATTATCCCAATATCATTCCGATTTTGTTTTTAACCATAGGCTTTGGACTGATTGGATTTTTGGATGACTATCTGAAAGTGGTAATGAAACGGTCCGATGGGCTGTATCCGAAACAAAAGATGGCGCTTCAGATTGTGGTGACCGCAATCTTTGCCTACTATATTATAAAGGTCGCAAAGATTCCGCTTACGCTGCTGCTTCCGTTTTCGGGCGGCAGGTACTGGGATATCGGCTGGGTCGCGATCCCGCTTATGTTTATTGCGGTGATTGGAACCGTAAACGGCACAAATTTTACGGACGGCCTGGATGGCCTGGCTTCCAGTGTAACCGTGCTGGTAGCGACATTTTTTACCGTTGTGGCAATTGGAACGAAGAGCGGGGTGGAACCGATTACCTGTGCGGTAGTGGGAGCACTGCTTGGATTCCTTCTATTTAATGTATATCCTGCCAGCGTGTTCATGGGAGATACGGGTTCTCTGGCACTGGGAGGTTTTGTCATTGGAACGGCATATATGATGCAGATGCCGCTGTTTGTTATCATCGTAGGCCTGATTTATCTTATAGAAGTGGCTTCGGTCATGATCCAGGTCACCTATTTTAAAAAGACGGGCGGAAAAAGATTCTTTAAAATGGCGCCGATCCATCATCACTTTGAATTGTGCGGATGGTCTGAGACGAGGGTGGTTGCCGTATTCTCCATTGTGACGGCGATCCTGTGTCTGATCGGGCTGATGGGGGTATAAATCATGGACTTAAAAGAAAAAAATGTACTGGTGTTCGGCTCAGGGATCAGCGGAGTGGCGGCAAGCCGTCTGCTTCTGAAAAAGGGCGCCAACGTGATCCTTTATGACGGCAACGCGTCTCTGGACGAGAAGCGGATAAGGGAAGAAATCCTGGATGGTATAAAAGGCAGCGTTAAAATGATACTTGGGGAGCTTCCGGAAGAGGTTCTGGAGACACTGGATCTCATCGTTATGAGTCCGGGCGTGCCAACGGATCTTCCTGTTGTAGACCGGATGAGAGAAAAGAATATTCCTGTATGGGGCGAGATTGAGCTGGCCTATGTTTCAGGGAAGGGTGATGTGCTTGCCATAACCGGTACCAATGGAAAGACGACCACCACAGCGCTTCTCGGGGAAATCATGAAAAATTACAGGGACAGCACTTTTGTGGTGGGGAATATAGGAAACCCTTATACAGATATTGTTCTGGACACCAGGGCAGATTCGGTGATTGTGGCAGAGATGAGCAGTTTTCAGTTGGAGAGCATACATACCTTCCGTCCGAAAGTAAGTGCTGTTCTCAATATTACGCCGGATCATCTCAACCGGCACCACACGATGGATGCCTATATTGCAGCAAAACTGAATGTAGCGAGAAACCAGACCGGGGAAGATACATGTGTTCTGAACTATGAGGACGAGGTGACAAGAGGTTTTGCGGAAAAAGTGAACGCAAAGGTTCTATATTTCAGCAGCCAGCGTAAACTAGAGAAGGGAATATATCTGGAAGATGGCAGCATTGTCTGCAGTATAGATGGGACACCGGCGGCGGTATGCCATATAGATGAATTGAAGCTTCTGGGCACACATAATCATGAGAATGTAATGGCTGCGGCAGCTATGGCTGCGGCGTATGGAGTGCCGATGGAGATTATTCGGAAGACCGTGAAGGAATTCCCAGGGGTAGAGCATCGGATCGAGTTCGTTGCGGAAAAGAACGGTGTTGCATACTATAACGATTCCAAGGGAACCAATCCGGACGCTGCTATTAAAGGTATTCAGGCGATGAAGCGCCCCACACTGCTGATTGGGGGCGGATATGACAAGGAATCCTCCTATGATGAATGGATTCAGGCCTTTGGCGGCAAAGTAAAAAAACTTGTGCTGCTGGGAGCGACAAGAGAAAAGATTAAGGAGACTGCAGAACGTCTTGGTTTCTGCGATATCATTCTTGCAGATACCTTTGAGGAGGCAGTGGAAACCTGCGTAAAATATGCGCTGCCCGGTGACGCTGTACTTCTGTCGCCTGCATGCGCAAGTTGGGGAATGTTTAAGAATTATGAAGAACGTGGAGATAAATTCAAAGAACTTGTAAATCAGTTATAAGGAGTGAATTTATATTGGAGCGTCCTGCTAAAAAGAAGCGGTATGATTATACACTGCTAATTGTTGTGTTACTTCTGGTGATCATAGGGCTGGTTCTTCTGTACAGCACCAGTGCCTATAATGGGCGGGTAAAATTCCACGATTCTTTTTATTACCTGAAAAAACAGGGATTTGCAACTGCACTGGGATTGGTTGGCATGATGATCGTGGCGAAAATTGACTATCACAAATGGGTACCCCTGGCAGGCCTGGGCTACCTGACGGCGATACTGTTATCGGTTGCAGTTATGTTTATAGGAGACGAGTACAATGGGTCCAAAAGATGGCTGTCTTTAGGGCCTGTTTCATTTCAGCCGTCGGAATTTGCGAAGGTTGCCGTCATTTTGTTTTTGGCCTGCCTGGTTACGAAAAATGCAAAGAAAATGGGGAAACTTACGACGCTCATAAAGGTAATGGTCCCAGTCCTCCCCGTAGTAGGGCTGGTTGGAGCCAGCAACCTCAGTACTGCGATTATTATTATGGGAATTGCAGCGGTACTGATCTTCGTGGCAAGCCCTAAATACGCGCAGTTTGTCTGGATGATCGTGGCCGCCGGTGGATTTATGGGTATCTTTCTGGCATTGGAAAGCTACCGTCTGGAACGGCTGGCCATCTGGAGGAATCCGGAGCTTTATGAAAAGGGTTATCAAACCCTGCAGGGCCTGTATGCCATCGGTTCAGGCGGTCTGTTCGGCAGGGGCCTGGGTGAAAGCGTACAAAAACTGGGATTTCTGCCTGAAGCACAGAACGACATGATATTTTCCATTATATGCGAGGAACTGGGCCTTGTGGGGGCAAGCCTGATTATTCTGCTTTTCCTGATTCTGATCTGGCGTTTTTTTGTCATAGCAACCCGCGCCAAGGATCTGATGGGGGCCCTGATTGCCGCCGGCGCAATGGCGCATATGATGATTCAGGTGATCCTGAATATAGCAGTTGTAACGAATTCGATACCGAATACTGGAATAACGCTTCCCTTTATCAGCTACGGAGGCACATCCGTTATGTTCCTGCTTTTGGAAATGGGGCTTGTGCTGAGTGTTTCCAATCTGATAGAATAGGGCAGAGAATACAAAGCAACTCAAAGGGCATCCCGTAACACATGCCCTTACGGGCGGGTCTGCGGTAAACCGCAGATTATGGTAAGGAGGACGACAGATGAAACGTAAAAAAAAGAGCAGACGTGAAAGATATGAAGAATACGATGACGAGGCATATATAAACGAAGTATTATATAAGGAAGGATACCGTCCGCCGGAGCGTAAAAAGAAAAAACGGCGGGGAGTATTTCTTGGACTGCTGACATTTATTCTTGGTATTGTGATTATTGTATTTGCCTTTCTGCTTCTTTTTCATATACAAAAGATCGAGGTCAAAGGTAACAAGTACTGCACGGAAAATGATGTCATCGGCTGGCTCAGGGAAGACAAGTATGCCGTGAATTCGGTTTACGTCTGGTGGAAGTATAATAAGGCAGATGTGAAACAGCTGCCGGTGGTAGAGTCCTCAAAGATCTCGTTCAGGGCCCCCTGGGCCATACGGGTTACCGTGAAAGAAAAGGAGATAAGCGGTTATATTGACTATAACAACCAGTACCTTTACTTTGACAAAGACGGTACGGCTGTGCTGTCCACTGCGGAGAAGATAGATTCGGCGGCTTATATAGAGGGCATGGAAGTGGATGCTTCTAAGGTGAAGCTGGGCAAGGTTCTGCCGGTTTCCGATAAGAATGTATTTAAGCGTATTGTGGAGATCTCTCAGCTGCTGGTAAAGTATGAGCTCTCGCCGGACCGGATTACCTGCTCGGGAAGCGACCTGAACCTGTATTTTGGCAATGTTGAGGTGTTGCTGGGCAAGACTAATTACGAAGTACGGCTCGCGCAGGTGCCGCCGATTCTGCAGAAACTGACAGAACAGTATCCGGACAAGCAGGGCACCCTGCATCTGGAAAATTATGATGCCGCTGACAAGGCGGTACGTTTCGTGCCAAAAGAAGCCCAGGAAGGTGCACAGACAGATGAACAGGACGACGGGCAGGCGCCGGAAGGGCAGGAAGAGGGACAGGATGACGGACAGAATGCAGCGGAACCACAGGATTCACAGAACCAGGATTCGGCTCCGGAAACAGAAGATCCTCAGGAGCCATAGGGGACAGAATCGGCCAGGGAGTAAGGAAGGGGCGCTGAACTGCGGTACCGGCAACGTGGAAGATGTTTCCAGAACCCCGTAAAAAAAGCCTTCCAGGAGCCTGGCAAAAGAAAATTAAAGGCCCGTGAATTGAATAAAAAAATCAGAAAATACACAAATATCTATTGATTATTTACCGAAAAGACTATATTATATACTTATTGAATTATATCGTTCAAGCATAAGGGATGTATAAAATAATATTAATAGGACGACAAAGGAGGAAATACTCTTGTTAGAAATTAAAACCAACGAATCAGAAGCAGCTGCAAGAATCATTGTTATCGGAGTCGGCGGCGGCGGGAATAACGCAGTAAACCGCATGATCGATGAGCAGATTGCAGGTGTCGAATTTATAGCGATTAATACAGATAAACAGGCACTCCAGTTATGTAAAGCACCAACTTTAATGCAGATAGGCGAGAAGCTCACAAAGGGGCTCGGTGCTGGTGCGCAGCCCGAAGTAGGGGAGAAGGCTGCAGAGGAGAGCTCAGAAGAGATATCTGCCGCACTGAAAGGCGCTGACATGGTATTCGTAACATGTGGTATGGGCGGCGGAACAGGAACAGGAGCAACTCCGGTCGTTGCACGTATCGCAAAAGAACAGGGCGCACTGACGGTAGGTGTTGTTACAAAGCCCTTCCGTTTTGAATCGAAGACCCGTATGGCCAACGCCCTTGCGGGGATTGACAAGTTAAAAGAGAACGTGGATACGCTGATTGTCATTCCGAATGACAAGCTGCTTGAAGTAGTGGACAGAAGAACTACAATGCCGGAAGCCCTGAAGAAGGCGGACGAAGTGCTGCAGCAGGGTATTCAGGGTATTACCGACCTGATCAATGTGCCATCACTGATCAACCTGGACTTCGCGGATATTCAGACCGTCATGAAGGACAAAGGTATCGCACATATCGGTATCGGTGCGGGCCGCGGAGACGACAAGGCACTGGAGGCTGTAAAGCAGGCTGTTGCCAGTCCGCTCCTGGAGACAACCATCCAGGGAGCGTCCCACGTTATTATCAATATTTCAGGAGATATTACGCTCATGGATGCATCCGATGCTGCTGAGTACGTTCAGGAACTCGCAGGAGAGAACGCAAATATCATCTTCGGTGCTATGTATGATGATTCCAGATCCGATGAGGCAACAATTACTGTTATCGCAACCGGCTTACATAACGTAGGCGGCAGCTCTTCCAAGTTAAAAGCAAGACTGGAAGGACAGCAGAAGGTGGGATCGATTCTTCCGTCAGGCGATGTGGTAAGCAGAAGCGCTATTGATCCGGAGCGCAGAACAGCATCTCCGAGACCGGCGGGCAGACCGGCAGGCGGCACAATGCCGACCCTGGATCAGCCGAGAACACCGTCCAGCAAAGTAAAAGAGCAGTCCATTAAGATTCCGGATTTCTTTAAGAAATAAAACCGGACAGGCTGATTACAATAAGAAAAAACAGGCAGGAGCCCCGCGGAGCTCCTGCCTGTTCTTTCTACAGGAAATTCTCAGGGAAACCTCTGCGGAAACCTACCTCATTGGAGTTTAACATTTTTTTAGCGGCTCGTACTGCCCTGTTACTCACCGTGACAGTTCAAACAGGCACAGGAGTCTATTAGATTCTTGTGAGATTGTCGAAACAATTTCTTTTTTTCCCGTCAGTATCTGACAAAATTTCAGTGACATGCAATATATAATAAGTCTTGCTTGAGTGCCAAATCGATTTAGTACCAACGAGAAAGAGGGTGGAACATGTACTATGAATTATACATAGACGTGTTGTTTCTTGTAAATTTTATGATGGATTCCCTTCTGCTTTTGTCAGTGAACCAGGTGCTGAAATGTCCTACCACACGTGGACGCATATTTCTGGGCGGAGCATTGGGGGCATTACTGACATGCGTAGTAACAGTTGTACCGATGCCGGGTGTCATAAAATTAATCATATTCCACGCGGTTATCAATACATTTATGATAAAAACAGGATTAAAGATCAAAGGAAAAAAGCAATTTTGGAAAGCATTTGGTTTATTGTATATCGCAGCATTTCTGTACGGGGGGATTCTGCAGGCATTTCATCCCTATGCGCGCGCGGGAAGCCTGTTTTTTGCGACAGCCGTGGGCAGCTATTATCTGATACGGGGAATCTGGAAATTCCTGATCAGACTGCGGACTCTGCAGGCAAAGATATGTGAGATTACGCTGTATACCAGTGCAGGCGAACAGAAAGTAAAAGCGTTAATTGACACGGGAAACGGTTTGGAGGACAGTGTGTCGAAAGAACCGGTAAGTGTAGTAGATAAAGCTCTGGCAAAATCCATTCTGACAGATGACGACATGAAAAACGGTTTCCATTACATACCATACCGTACAGTCGGAAAGGAAAGTATTATGCCGGTTTTCAGAATTCGGAAAATGTGTATTCATCTGGAGGGAGAACGGTGGATCGAGAGGCCGGTCATAGGCGTTTGCGAAGAGCATGTTTCAGAAGAAGAGGAATATCAGATGATTTTAAATCCTGACTTATTAGGAGGCATATAAAATGGTTGTAAAAGTAGCAGTACCCCAGCAGTTTAAACTGAAAGTAATACCAGACATCAGAAGCATTTTCTTCCCTAACCACAAAGAAATACATTATATTGGAGGATCCGAGGTGCTGCCGGCCCCGCTGGAGACAGAACGGGAAACAGAGGTGATAGAACATCTCGGTTCCGAGTATGACCAGGAAGCCAAAAAGCTTCTGATCGAGCACAACCTTCGTCTGGTCGTTTACATAGCTAAAAAGTTCGACAATACAGGAGTCGGAGTGGAAGATCTGATTTCCATAGGGACGATCGGTCTGATTAAGGCCATCAATACATTTAACCCTACGAAGAAAATCAAGCTGGCCACCTACGCATCCAGGTGCATTGAAAATGAGATCCTCATGTACCTGCGCAGAAACAGCAAAACCAAGATGGAGGTATCCATAGATGAGCCTCTTAACGTAGATTGGGACGGTAATGAACTTCTGCTGTCGGACATTCTCGGTACGGACGAGGATACCATATATAAGGATCTGGAAAACGAGGCGGAAAGAAAACTTCTAATCAAGGCCATCAATAAGCTGTCCAGCAGGGAAAAGCTGATCGTAAAAATGCGTTTTGGACTCGATAACCCGGAAGGCGAGGAAAAGACACAGAAAGAGGTGGCAGATCTGCTTGGAATATCACAGTCCTATATCTCACGGCTTGAGAAAAAAATCATGCAGCGACTGAAACGCGAGATGGTGCGGTATGAATAAAAGCCGGCAGGATGAGGTTGGCGTTCCGCCGCAGGGGATACAAATGTGGTCATCTGCCGTGCTTCAGGGAAATGGGGAAGCGGCTAAATAAAATTTCAGGTGAAATAGCGGACAGCGTAGACACCAGGAGCTGTCGGGAGATGAAATCCATATACGAGATATTGTTGCAGACCATATGTCTAAACAGCAATATATAGTATATATAATTCATTTTCCGATCCCCCCTGCGGGTCTGCTCATTTTCCGAACTTGTGGTTCAGAAAATGGTCCGTATTTCACCTGAAATTTTATTGAAGCCGCTTATCCCATATTCCTGAACGCCCGGCAGATGACCAAATTCGTATCCCCTGCGGCTGCTTGCATCCAGGCGGGGCTTTTATTTTGGGAAGCCTTACCAGGAGGAGAGGCGGATGTGGAATGGGAGATTGGTGTAGTGTCCGAGCGGGACAGGCAATCTGGTGTGACAGCTATTGATGCCGCGTGTTATTTTGGAGGGGGACGGAGCTGGGGGATGTGCAAATTTTACTGGTATTGCTTGATTTTTTAGCGTAATATGTATAATATTTAAGTATATGGACCTGCAAGTGTACTTTGGTGGATTTATTTGTGTAAAATTGACAAAACATTTTCGCGGGATTATTGTTTTCCGGCGATATACACAAAAAAAGTAGCCGAAAGTAGTATGGTGAAAAACTAGATATTCGTTTATTATTAAGTTAGTTAGAAACGTATTAACATTTTCAAAAGGAGGTAGACGAATGTCTAGAAAGATCAAACTTAATTACACAAAGAGGGATGATTTAACACCGAGATTGAAAGCGGCAAAGGAAAAATTATTTGCTACAGAGCCACACATTGATACTCGTAAACTTATTATCGAGACTGATATTTATCAGAAATACGGCTTTACGAAGAGCCCGAACATGCTGAAAGCTATGGTATTTGATCGCTTAAGCCGCGAGAAAAAGGTATGGATTGATGACAATCCGATCTGTGGACATCTGACAGACTATACATACGGAAGTTATTTCCAGCCGTTCAGAGAGTTTGAGTGGGCAATCGACCGCGATGAATTTGCTTTCCAGAGAGGTTCAGCTATCGCAACAGAAGAAGAAAAAGAGATCATCAGAAAATGTGGTGAGTTCTGGGTAGGAAATGCAGTTAAAGACCGTGTTCGTCCGATCATTAAGGATCGTTACGGACTTGATGTTCAGGAACTGATTGATGTTGGTGTAGGCCTTAACTTTGACGATGATATGGGTACAACAACATTCCCGGATCACGATACTGTTATCAACGAAGGTTTGAATTCAATTATTGCAAAATGTAAAGACTATCAGTCAAGATTGAAAATATGGAATGTTGACCGTCCGGATCCATTAGCTGGTGAAGTTCCTGATGAAAACACATTCAATGAATCAACGATTCCGATGCCTGACTATAAGAAATGGGAATTCTACGAGGCTTGTATTATTTCTTGTGAAGCTTTGATCCATCAGGCACATCGTTATGCAGACGCAGCAAGAGAAGCAGCAGCAGTTGAAACTGATCCTGCACGTAAGGCTGAGTTAGAAGAAATGGCTGAGACATGCGATTGGGTACCAGGCAATCCTGCACGTACATTCAAAGAAGCAATCCAGGCACTGTGGTTCATTACCATGGGCGGATGGCAGAACCTGTGTATGACAGTTGACCATGCACCGCTTCGTTTTCCACAGTATATGTATCGCTGCTATAGAGATGATATTGATGCTGGACGTATCACAGACGACGAAGTTATCGACTTAATCCAGTTCTGGTTCCTGAAAGTTAATACACAGAACTTCGTTATGTCACCTGAGCTTGCTCTGTGGAACTCAAGCCGTATCGCTCAGCAGCTGACCATCGGCGGACTTGATCCGAAGACTGGTGAAGACGCTACAAATGAACTTGATTATCTGGTTGTAGAAGCACAGCGCCGTGCACAGTGTCCGGAACCGCTTCTCGCTTGTATGTATCATAATAAATTATCACACAGGTTCCTTGTTAAATGTGCTGAACTTGTTGCAACAGGTATTGGACAGCCATCATTCCATGGCCAGGAAGTTGCTATGAAACGTCGTCTGCTCCATGAGCACGGCCCAATCGAAGATATCCGTAACCAGGCTGTTTCAGGTTGTGTACAGTCCGTTATTCCAGGCTATACGGATGGCGCATGGGAAGCTCGTTTCAATATGTACAAACCGCTTGAATTCATGCTTTCAAATGGTGTTGACTTCAAGAGCGGCAAACGCATTGGACCAGCTTACGGTGATCCTTGCGAGTGCGAGACATGGGATGACTTCTATGCTCAGCTGCTCAAATATTATGAATACTGGGAGATCATCTGCCGCGACATTTCTACATTAGAGTGGAACGTTATGAGAGACTTCCCGTGTCCGCTGCTTTCCGCAGTTACATATGACTGCCTTGCAAGAGGTATGGACGTTGTAGACGGTGGCGCTAGATACAACTGGGGTGATGGAATCTGTATCTCTGGTAATGTTGATACAACAAACTGTCTGGCAGCAATTAAGAAACTCGTTTATGATGACAAAACAATCACCATGAAACAGCTTGTTGAAGCAGTTGCAGCTAACTGGGAAGGATATGAAGATATCCAGAGCATGTGTAAGAAAGCTCCGAAGTATGGCAACGATATTGATTATGTAGATTCGCTTGGACGTCAGTTACATGCTGATTTCGCTGAAATCCATAACCGCAGACCTGACTACATGGGGCGTCCGACAATTACACCTTCTGCATACTCAGTAACAGGACATTATCCGTTTGGTATGAGAAGCTGGGCTTCACCGGATGGAAGAAAAGCAGGCGAGACATTTACGGATGCTACACTTTCCGCTACACCTGGAACAGATACAAGTGGACCGACAGCAGTTATCCACTCTGCAGTTAAACTGATTGACCCGGTAGTTTATGGATCTACTCACTTTAACATGAAGTTCCACCCAACAGCCCTGACCGGTAAAGAGAATATCGACAAATTCCTGACTCTTCTGAAGACATACTTCGATGAAGGCGGATACCAGATACAGTTCAACTGTGTAACACAGGAAAAACTGTTGGCAGCAAAGGCAAATCCGGAAGAGAACAAAGACCTCATCGTACGTGTTGCAGGATTCAGTGCTTACTTCGTAACACTGGCAGATGCTGTACAGGATGAGATTATTGCACGTACCAGCCAGACATGGTAATGCTTTGATTACAATGTTTGAGTAAATAATAGGGAGAGAGATTATGAGTGATTTAACAGCCCTTGTATTTAATATCCAGGGATTTTCTATCCAGGACGGTCCTGGTGTAAGGACAACCGTATTTTTAAAGGGATGCCCGCTGAGCTGTCAATGGTGTGCAAATCCGGAGTCACAGGTTTTTAGATCCGATATTATCCATGTCCCTAGCACTTGTGTACATTGTTATCGTTGTGTAAACTTTTGCACCAAAGGTGCGGTTAAGCTGCCGGAGAAGATGGGGGATAACCCAATCTTTGATCACGATGTCTGCGTTACATGCGAAGATCAAGACGTTTGTGAACATTCCTGCTATGAAGGAGCACTTGAGAAAGTCGGTAAACCGATGACTGTTGATGAGGTAATGGATGTAATCTTACATGATGAACCATTCTTTGTTAATGGAGGAGGTATTACCGTCTCCGGTGGCGAACCTTTGATGCATCCAGAATTTCTAGAAGAACTTTTTAGTGAATGTCAGGACAATTATATCCATACAGCTATAGAGACATGTGGATATGTGGCATGGGATAAATTTGAACCTGTATTAAGATATACGGATCTGGCTCTCTATGATGTGAAGCATATGGATCCGGTAGCCCACAAGGAACTGACAGGAGTATCCAATGAATTGATTCTGGATAATCTTCGTAAAATTATGGATGAGACGAATACAGAAGTAATCATTCGCATCCCGGTTATTCCGGGTGCGAATGATACAAACGAAAACATGGACGCGACTGCTAGGTATGCGAAAGAGATAGGTGCCAGAGAGATTCATATCCTGCCCTATCACCGTATGGGAATGGGCAAGTACACAGGTCTCGGACGGGAATATCCATTGGGAGAAGAGGTGGAATCCCCATCAGATGAGCGTATGGAGGTTATCCGTGACATTTTTAGGTCTTATGGCCTGATTTGTAAGATAGGCGGAACTGAAAAGGGGGACTCCTAATAATGAGTAAAGTAAAGTTTTTGGGCAAGCCAATGAGTATTAAGCGCTTGCTGACCTATGTGATTGGTTTGTGGATTATGAGTCTCGGTATTGCATTTGCCGTAAATTCTAATTTTGGTGTTTCACCAGTCACAACGTTGCCTTATGTAGTCGGCAGAATCCTGAATATCAGCGTTGGTACAGGAACATGGATTGCATATGGATGCTATATTATCATTGAAGCAATAGTTTATCGTAAGGAATTTAAAGCTGTTTATATTCTGCAGTTCCCGGCAGCTGTTATGTTTGGGTATTTTACAGACTTCAGTAAGTGGTTGATTTCTCCGCTTGGAACACCGGATAAATGGTATATCCAGTTAGTATTCGTAATTGTTGGTGTTATTATCCTTGGATTAGGATTGATGGCATATTTGGAAGCAGATATTATGGCTATTCCGCCTGATGCTTTGGCGGTTGCATTTGCTTGGCTGGTTAAGAAACCTTTGGGCAATGTAAAGAGAATTTTTGATTTATGTATTGTTGCAACGTCGTTGATTCTTTCTTTAGTATTTCTGCACAGCTATCAGGGCATTTGGATTGGAACAATTATCGCAGCTCTGGGTGTAGGAACGATGCTTAATTTCTGGAGAAAAATACTCCTTAGTAAGATAAAAGTATTCTTATGGGGAAAACAGCCGGTAGCTGAACCAAAATTAGACGAAGCACCGGCGGCAGCAAAATAATTTAAAAATGGCAGTGAGGGGTTATCACTTGGGGGAGAGATTTTCCGCCACTGAGGTAGCCCCCCACGTGTTGGATGAGATGTGACTTCTATTTAATCTGGATTTAATGGGAGAGAGGAACGTGTATGTTTTTAATTGCACATAATCAGATAATGTTACCAAAGCGTTATTTTAGCGATATTGTGCCGGCAGTTGAAGAACTGTCAAGCACGGTAGGTGCTGTATTTCTCAATAAACTGATTTTAGATGAAAGTAATAGACCAGTTGAGTTTAATCAGGCGATTTTTTCCGAGAAACCACTAACCCGTATCGTTACGATGCATTTTCAGAATGGAGATATGTTCGATCAGTTCTGGGATGCAAGAGAACGACAGGATTTATGGCTTATTGGGAAAAATTATGCCTATTTTTGTGATACGATCATGGAAACCGGCAGCACAGAAGCATCGAGAATTATTAAGCCAATACCAGAAAAAGAATCAGACATGGAAATATTAAAAGGACATGGACTTACGGAACGCGAGGCGGAAGTTATGTATTGGCTCTGCCAGGGCAAGAGTAATGGTGATATTGCCTACATACTGAATCTGAGTGTTAGTACAGTCAAAAAACATCTTTCTAATATATTTGACAGCATGGGAGTACGAAGCCGGTCTGCAGCAGTGGCACTAGCACTGGAAATGGTTGGTTCTCAGAAATCCAAAATTCATCTTGTATTTTAAAGAGATTTCGAAAAGGAGGACAGTGTATGATTAAGATAACCAAAGAAGGGAAGAAGATGTTGGAGACAACTTTTGGATCCAAAGGACAGACAAAATTTAAAATCCAGCATATCAAACCTACTTGCAATGCATGCCGGGATGAGCTTCGACTTGTTCCTGGTTCGTCGGAACCGAACGATGTGATTTCGATGGAATCCGGGTATGTTTTTTTTGTTGACAAAGATCTTATGCAGCTTGCGGAGATTATAACAATAGATGCGGCGGGGGATATACCAGTTCTGACAACTCGCAAATCTATTGATCTTCGTGAAAGAAATTTTTAATTTTGGAGGATTAGTTATGGAAAAAAAGGAATTAAATCAAAAGATACTGAAGTTTATAAGTGAGGCAGGTTTCTTCTTCTTTGCTACAACGGAAGATGGAATGCCAAGGGTTCGGCCTCTTGCATACATTGAGGAGATAAAAGATGAGCTGATTATTGCGATCAGTACAACAAAGGCCATGGCGAAGCAGATAGATGCCAAACCTGATTTTGAGATTTGCGCCAGCACACCGGAGACATGGCTGCGTATTAAGGGGACAGCACAGTCGGTGACTGACAAAGACGTCATTGCGAAGGCTATGGAATGCCCAGTTGTAAAAGCAACTTATACGGAAGAGACTGTTGGGGCACGTTACCTGGTTCTTGACAGTGTGGAATATTTTTCTCTGACGGGTGAATACAGCCGCTGGAAATGATTTCGGAAAGGAAGTCTTCTAAATGGCAAAAGAAGTGAACAAGGAAGTATTTGAGGTACTTCCTGTACCGCAGGCAGTGGCTAAATTTGTTCTTCCTTCGCTTGCCAGTACACTCATTACAATTATCTACAGCCTGGCGGACACACTTTTTGTCGGTATGTTAAATAATCCTTCGCAGCTCGCAGGACTTACAGTGGCATTTCCGTACTATCAGTTCCTGAATGCGTTCTCAAGCCTTTGGGGAGTTGGTACGAACAGCGTCATGTCACGTGCGCTTGGAGAAAAGGACTATGACCGGGTATCAAAAGCCTCTTCTCATGGGTTCTGGGGCAGCCTTGTATTTATGGCTGTGATATGCGTCATATTCCAAATACTGGAGAAACCGCTTCTTTACGTGGCAGGAGCCAGCGCACAGTCTTATGATTCGGCATCTGTATACATGCTGATCGTGTTTGTTATAGGCGGCATTCCTACTGTACTTTCTATCGTTATGAGCAATCTTCTGCGTGCAGAAGGACATGCAAAGTCAGCAAGCAGCGGGCTTATGCTGGGAGGCCTGTTAAACTGTATCCTTGATCCGATCTTTATCTTCGGAGCAGATATGGGAGTTGCAGGTGCGGCTGTGGCCACACTGATTTCTAACTGTGTATCGCTGATTTTCCTGATCATTGTTTATATCCGGATACGTGAGACTTCTTATATAACATTGAAACCATTCCCGGGTGGTGTGTCCTGGAAGCTGATAAAAGATGTGATACTGGTTGGGCTGCCGTCAGGCTGTTTGACCGTACTCGGTGCTACAGGATGTATCATACAGACCTCACTTTATTCTTTGTATGGCGATGCAGCAGTAGCAGGCTGGGGCGTTGTTAATCGTATCAGTTTTATTTCCATTTATACAGTTCATGGCGTAGCACAGGGAGTACTGCCTCTGATCGGTTACAATTACGGAGCCAAGAACTTTAAGCGTGTACGGAGTGTTAACAAATGTGCGTTCCTTATCACGGAAGTACTTGCTTGGGCAATTATGATACTTTCTCTGATATTCAGCGCAGGTATCATTAAGATATTCATCAATGATGTAGCAACAATAGAGGCTGGTGTCCAGATTATGCGTAAATATATGCTCTGTACACCGTTTATGGCAATTGTACTGCTGGTAAGTACACTCTGCCAGGCCGTGGGGAAATGGCAATATTCACTGATTATGCTCGCGATTCGGCAGCTTGTATTCAATATTCCGATCACATTCCTTTTAAATTCTCTTTTTGCTATGAAGGGTGTGGCAAGCGGCCAGCCAACTACAGAGTTAATTTGTTTTATCGGAGCATTGTTCGTATATCATAGATGTTTCTATCGAGCTATGAACAGAGAGGAATTGCTAAGTAAAAAGTAAGCTGAATATATAGCTTATGATATAAAGGGAGGAAGAAGGATGGTAATTAAAGAGATACTTGAAAAATCTGATGCATTATTTGCCGAAGGAAAACACCAGGAGGCGGCAGCATTTCTTGAAGGAAAGGCTGTTCTGGCACAGAATCAGGATGAATGGAAGGTGGAGCTTTCCATCATCAATGAATTGATGGGGTATTACCGCGGCATAAGCCAGCTCAGTAAAGCATGGGACTACGCATTCAGGGCAATACAGATTACCGAAGAGAATGCGGTAGGAGACAGTGCAGAAGGAATTACTACTTATCTGAATGTAGCGAATGTCTATCGGGCTGCCGGCAAGCCAAAGGAAGCATTATCACTTTATCAGCAGGTGGAAGAGACTTACAGCAAACAGGGAGTGGAAAAAGAGTACCGTGGAGGCGCCTTATATAATAATATGTCAGTGGCATATTTGGAGCTCGGAAAAAGTGAAGATGCCGTGCGGTATTGTGAAAAAGCGATCGACGTGCTGAAGACGATTCCGGAAGTTTGGGATGAGTGTGCAGCTGCTTACAGCAATCTGGCCGGTGTGTTATTAAGAAGTGAAGTGCCTGATGTTGCAAAGGCGGATGCATGTGTAGACGAAGCATTGAAGCTTTTTGAGGGAAAGGGAGATAGTGCTCATTATTGCAGTGTATTGGCCATGAAGGCGTATATTGCTTATCTGAAGAAGGATCTGCAGGAATCGCTGGACATGTACGAGAAGGCAATGAATGAGACAATGAAGTATTATGGTAAAAATGCAGACTATGAGCGTCTGGAGCGGAATTATAAGGGCGTTCAGGCTTTGCTGAACGGAGAAAAAAAATGATGAGCCAGTTGAGCGGATTAGAAGGTGAGATGAAAGGTCTGGATTTGTCACGGGAATATTATGAAAATGTCGGCAAACCCATTTTGATGGAATTATTTCCCGAGTATATGGAAAAAGCGGCGGTCGGTCTAGTTGGAGAAGGGTCAGAGTGCTTTGGTTTTGACGATCAGATTTCCATGGACCATGATTATGGACCGTCTTTTTGTGTATGGTTTCCAAGAAATATATATACCGAGGTCAGGGAGAGCATGTCCGAGATCTATGATGCACTTCCGAAAGAATACAAAGGTGTCAGCGCAAACTTGATTAGAGAGCAGTCTGCAGGGCGCCGGGGAATTCTGGAGATTGAGGGCTTTTATCAAAAATTTCTCACCCGGGATATAGTCCCGGAAAACTTGACAGACTGGCTCAGGATTCCAGAGCATTATTTTGCTGTAGCGACAAACGGAGAGGTGTTCGAGGATAATCTGGGCATGTTTAGTGAAATACGTGAGAAGCTTCTCAATTATTATCCTGAAGACATCAGGCTGAAAAAGATTGCAGCCTGTGCAGTCAAGATGGCGCATTCCGGACAGTGCAATTATGCACGTATGATGTGGAGGCACGATGTTGTGGCAGCAAAATTTGCTCTGGACGAATTCATGAGAAATGCCATATCTCTGGTGTTTCTTCTGAATCGTGTTTATTGTCCATATTATAAATGGATGTGGAGAGGCATGGAACAACTGCCAAAGCTTGGCAAGGTCAAAGATCTTTTGAAGAATATGGCGGCTGGGGCTTTGGACGTTAGTCACTGGGATTCGGGTAAATGGAAAGAGTGCCGGTATAAACTGAACAGGGAAGATCCGATGGTTGATATGGTGGAGCAGATAGCGGATTTGGTAAGAGAAGAACTGTGGAGCCAGGGGATAAGCAGCAGTACATCGGACTATCTCGAGGAACATGCCTATGCAGTGATGACCCGTATCCAGGATAAGCGGATTCGGTCATTACCGGTACTTATGGGGTAAAAATTATGAGTAATATAAGAGAAATAGTCGAAGAGGAATGGAGACAGTTTCAAAAGGTAAACAATCAGGGCGGAAGGGCATCCTGCCAGGATGACTGGAAAACCTTCTATATCATGAGAAAAAGTCAGTTCCTTGTTTGGCCGCAGGAGATATTGGACAGTTATTACGATGATTTGTGCAAAGCCCGTGAAGAGGGCAGGAATCTGTTGTTTGCAAAGTATGCGTATATGATGGAAAGTACGGCGCCTGAAGAGTTTGAAAAATTAAAAAAAGTTCTCCCCGTAATTTCTGATGAGCGGAAAATGCGCGTGGATGAAACGGTTGCTGCACATGTAAAATGGGCGGAAGAATTTGAGCAGGAACATCCTGAATACGCACGGCGGGGACGTCCTATCCGTGCATGTCAGGAGGCGCCGGGCCAAACCTCTATAGAGACGTATCAAAGAGGGGAATTGTATTCCTACGGTGAAAACACGGAAAAGCTGTATTCTCAATATGTTCAGGAGTGCGTTGCTCAGAATAGAAACCTGGCGTCTCTTATTCGAGAGAACACAACACGGATGTACGGGTATGAGTCAATTTCTGATATAGAAAAGAGAATGGAATAGCTGTCAGCTAAAGGACGATGGGAATGAGGGACAATAGGAGCGGGAAGTTAGCAGCTATCTATATTCTTTATATTATAGTGTCCGGGATAACCGGTATCTTATGTAGGACAGGATACAAGGCCATGATTGGGCTGCTTCTGGGATCCGCAGCCGCCTTCGCTAATTACTTCTTATTAAAATTGGCGGTAGGCCGGCTGCTGGGTGTCAGGAATATTTTTGTTGTCCAGATATTTCTTTTCCGTTACCTGCTTTATATCGCAGCCGCGTACGTGTCCATGAGGGCCGGGAGGGCGGCAGTGCTGATGTATGCAGCAGGAATCTTAGGCTTATCGCTGGCTATTTTCATCGTATATGGAATAGGAGGAGTAAAAAAACAATGATAAACGTGGAAGAACTCGGCGCCCGGATTATATTGGGCTTCGGAGAGGGAAAGCTGTTTATCACAGAGAGTACATTGTTTGGACTCGTGATTGCCGTGATACTGGCGGTGCTGGGGATCTGGCTCGGAAGCGGGCTGAAGACGGTGCCGAAAGGAAAACAGGTGGTGGCGGAATTTATCGTGGGCTGGGTGTATAAGTTTACGGAGAACAACATGGGGAAGGAGAACAAGTCCTATGCGCCCTATGTAGGGAGCATTCTTGGGTTCGTATTCTGTGCGAGCTGCCTGGGGCTGTTTGGGATCCGTCCGATTACGGCGGACTTAAACGTGGCGTTTGCCCTGTCAGGGCTGACGTTCCTGATGATCCTGGCCAACTCACTGAGAGTGCACGGGGTAAAGGGGAAACTCAAAGAGATGTGCGACCCGTACCCGTTCATGTTCCCGCTGAAGATCCTGGAGGAGTGTACATTACCGATCTCCCTGGGGCTCCGGCTTTTCGGGAATATCCTGGGAGGGTTCATCGTAATCGAACTGTGGCTGCATCTGATGACGCACCTAAGCAACATGATTACGACGGTCCCGTTTCTGCGTGCGGTTACGGTACTGCCGTTGAATGCGATCTTTGACATAGCGGAACCGTTAATCCAAACGTACATATTTACCACGCTGACCGTGATAAACCTTGGTGCAGCAGTCAAAATAATGTCTGTGGGACACAGCGAGTAACAGGAAAAAGAAAGACAGTAAATCAGTACAGGACGGTGTATTTACAGGATTGTCTGTACGAAAATATCAAATATGCGAAAGCAGGCCCCACTGCGAAAGGCGGCTTATATGGGCTTGCAGCGTATCTGCTGATGGTTTTGAAAAGATTCAAAGAAAAAATAATAGGAATTGATTACAGGAGGAAATAGATATGGGAATGGTTGCACTGGGAATCGGGATGTGTATGGGATTAGCAGCACTGGGCATCGGCCTGGGGCAGGGGCTGGCACTGAGTAAGGGGCTGGAAGGCATGTCAAGGCAGCCGGAAGTAGCAGGCAAGATCCAGACAGGTATGATTGTAGGTATGGCAATTATGGAGACCATCGGTGTCCTGACCTTCGTTATCGCCATTATGCTGTCGGGAAAGGTATAAGAGAGAAGGGAGGCAGCCGGATTTGAAAGTACAATTATATCAGGATCTGCTTACAATCAACTGGAACCTGCTTTTTTCGCTGATCACCGTGGTTGTGTTAGTGTTAATCTTGAAAAAATTCTTTTTTGAGAAAGTACACCAGTTTATGGAGGCAAGGCAGCAGCAGGTGGTGAACACGCTGCAGGAAGCCCAGACGACGCGCGAAGAGGCACAGCAGAAGCTGGAAGAGTATGAGGCGCAGATGGCGTTTGCAGAGTCCGAGAAACGGGAGATCATAAAGAAGGCAATGCAGGAGGCCCAGGCCCAGGCAGGGGCGGTGCTTGAGACCGCAAGCAAAGAAGCGGGGCAGGTGCGGGAGCAGACGCGCCGTGAAATCGAGCGGGACAAGATGATTGCGAAGAAAGAGCTACAAAGAGAGATTGGAGACATGGCTGTCCTTGCAGCAGGGAAAATCATAGGAGAAGAACTGAACCCGAAAAGACAGGCAGAAGTAGTAGAAAAGATTATAGAAGAAGCTGAGGATTCATCATGGAAAGAATAACAGAACAGACTGAGGTAAAGAAACTGTGCGGGCAAATAGATACAGTGACTGAAGAACTGGCTGTGCTGAAAAGACTCCTTATGGAGGAAGAGAACTTTTTCCAGATGCTGACGCTGGGTGAAATCGGGAAGGAAACAAGGCTTGGGTGGATGCGGGACATATTTGGGAGCCATATCAGCGATGAGACGCTGGCGTTCTTCTGCATCCTGTTAGACCGCCAGGGCCTGTACCATTTCAGCCAGGTGCTGGCCGAAGGGCTGGAGCTTCTGGGAGAAGAAAGACAGGGGATCCGTGGGACGGTATATTCGGTGGTGCCGCTGGAGAAGGAAATGGTGAAGCGCCTGGAAGAGCAGACGGCGGAACTGATCGGCAAGCCGGTGACCCTGGTAAACATGATCGATGAAGGCCTCATCGGCGGGGTATTGATCTCCGCAGACGGGAAACTCATTGATGCTTCCCTGAAGAAGAGAATGGAAGATTTAAGCTTGAGGCTTCGAAGCAGGCCGGAAGGGGGGAGTTCTCTATGATGTGGAATACAGAGGAGATCAGCAGCCAGATCAAAAAGCAGATAGAAACCTATACAAGCCAGATGGAGATCACGGATTTTGGCACCGTGCAGGAAGTGGGGGACGGGGTAGCCCGTGTGACAGGCCTGCGCCACTGTGTGGCGGGGGAACTGCTGGAGTTTTCCGGCGGGATCTACGGGATGGCCATGAACCTGGAGGAAAAGAATGTAGGGGCGGTTATCATCGGAGCAGACCGGGGCATCAAGGAGGGGGACATTGTCCGCCCGACAGGCCGGGTAGCGGAAGTGCCTGTGGGGGAAGAGCTCCTTGGCCGTGTCGTGAACCCGCTGGGTGAGCCCATTGACGGGAAGGGCCCGGTAGAGACGGATAAGACGCGGCCCATCGAGAGCCCGGCGCCGGGGGTGCTGCAGAGGAAGTCAGTGCACCAGCCGCTGCAGACGGGCATCAAGGCGATTGACGCCATGATCCCCATCGGAAAGGGGCAGCGGGAACTGATCATCGGGGACCGCCAGACGGGAAAGACGGCCATCGCCATTGATACCATCATTAATCAGAAGGGCAAGGACGTGATCTGCATCTATGTGGCCATCGGCCAGAGAAAGTCGACCATCGCGCAGCTGGTGAAGACGCTGGAAGACCGGGATGCGATGCGCTATACCATCATCGTGTCGGCGACGGCCAGCGACGTGGCGCCGCTGCAGTACATAGCGCCCTATGCAGGGTGTGCGATGGGGGAGGAATTCATGTATGAAGGGAAAGATGTCCTGATCGTATATGACGACCTGTCCAAACACGCGGTGGCATACCGTGCCATGTCCCTGCTGCTGAGGCGTCCGCCAGGACGAGAGGCGTACCCGGGGGATGTCTTTTACCTGCACAGCCGTCTGCTGGAGCGCTCCGCGAAGCTCTCCGATGAGCTGGGCGGGGGTTCCATTACGGCGCTGCCGATCATCGAGACCCAGGCAGGGGACGTGTCGGCGTATATCCCGACCAACGTCATCTCCATCACGGACGGCCAGATCTTCCTGGAGTCGGAACTGTTCTTCTCGGGCCAGAGACCCGCGGTAAACGCCGGGATCTCGGTGTCACGGGTAGGGGGCAGCGCCCAGATCAAGGCCATGAAGAAGGTGGCGGGAACGATCAAGCTGATGCTGGCGCAGTACCGGGAGCTGAAAGGGTTCTCGCAGTTTGGGTCAGACATTGACAAGGATACCAAAGAGCGGCTGGAGAACGGCATGCTCCTGATGGAGATCCTGAAGCAGGGGCAGTACCAGCCGGTTGCGGTGGAACACCAGGTCATGATCATTTATGCGGCAGTAAAAGGGCATCTGGCGGGCATTGCGCCAAGCCAGGTGAAGCGGTTTGAAAAGGAACTGTACCAGTACATGGATACGAATTACCCCCATGTGGGGAAAGCCATTGCGGATACAGGGAAACTGGAAGCGGAGACAGAGGAACAGCTTTTGAAGGGCATAGAAGAATGCAGGAAGGCGGGTAGATTCGATGGCTGACCAGATGCAGGCGATTAAGCGCAGGATGAAAAGCGTCAGCAGCACGGAGAGGATCACCAATGCCATGAAACTGGTTTCCGCAGCGAAACTGAAGCAGGCAACGAACCGGTTCGACTATATCCGGAAACACCTGGAGGAGGAAAAGCGGCTTTACGGGCAGGTCCTGCGTACCGAGGAGGGGGTGCCGGAAGTGTACCTGGAACCAAGGGACGGGGAAACGCTGTACATCCTGCTCACCAGCAGCAAAGGGCTGTGCGGGAGCTACAATACCTCCATCACGAAGGCGGCGGGGCAGATCGCAGAGGAAGAAAAAGGCAGCTGCTGTTTCGCGGCCCTTGGGACAAAGGGAAAAGAGTTCTGCATCCGGGAAGGCCTGGAGATGCTGGAGACGGAGCGGGAGCAGATGGATGAGATGGGGTACGAGGAAGCGTACCGGCTCTCAGGGGAAGTGCTGGAGCTGTACCGGGAAGGCCGTTTTACAAGCATCCGGGTGCTGTATGCTTCCTACCTGAACTCGATTTCCCATGAGGTGAAGGCGGCCCCGGTGTTCCCGCTGGAGGCAGGGGGGCAGGCAGGGGACTGTGACCTGACCCTGATGGAATACGAACCGGCCGGGCGGGAGCTGTTTGACAGCCTGGCGCAGGAGTACCTGGCTTTGTACCTGTACAGTGCAATCGCGGAGGCGACCTTGTGCGAGCATTCGGCGCGCAGGATTGCGATGAAGAATGCCAGCGACAGTGCCAACGAGATGCTGACAGAATTATCTATTTACTATAACAGAGCGAGACAGGCGGCGATTACCAGTGAGATCATTGAGATCATCGCCGGCTCGGAGGCTCAGAAATTAAGAGGTGAGGCAATTGAATAAAGGAATCATTCAACAGATTATCGGACCGGTTATTGATATTAAGTTTGATGAGGAACAGATGCCGAATCTTCTTAATGCAATACATATCGAGCAAAACGGAAAGACCATTGTAGCAGAGGTGGAACAGCACATTGGTGCGGATCAGGCCCGGTGTATTGCCCTTTCATCCACGGATGGGATGTACCGGGGGATGGAAGCGACCGACACGGGGGAGCCGATCAAGGTCCCGGTCGGGAAAGAAGTATTAGGGCGCCTGTTCAATGTGCTGGGCGAGACGATTGACGAGAAGGGCGCCGTAGAGGCGGAGCGTTACGATGCGATCCACCGCCCGGCGCCGGACTATAAGGACCAGGACACGTCTTCTGTGATCTTTGAGACCGGGATCAAGGTCATTGACCTGCTGGCCCCTTACACAAAAGGGGGGAAGGTCGGCCTGTTCGGGGGAGCGGGGGTAGGAAAGACCGTGCTGATCCAGGAGCTGATCAACAACATCGCCAAGGAACACGGCGGGATCTCTGTGTTTGCAGGGGTAGGCGAGCGTACCAGGGAAGGGAACGACCTGTATTATGAGATGCAGGAATCCGGGGTTATCGATAAGACGGCCATGGTATTCGGGCAGATGAATGAGCCGCCGGGAGCCAGGATGCGCGTGGCGCTGACGGGGCTGACCATGGCGGAGCATTTCCGGGACAGGGAGCACCAGGACGTGCTGCTGTTCATTGACAACATTTTCCGTTTCACCCAGGCGGGGTCGGAAGTATCGGCGCTTTTGGGGCGCGTGCCCTCTGCGGTAGGCTACCAGCCCACCCTGGCAACGGAGATGGGGGCGCTGCAGGAGCGGATCACGTCCACGAGGGATGGTTCCATCACCTCGGTGCAGGCCGTGTACGTGCCGGCGGATGACCTGACAGACCCGGCGCCTGCAACGACCTTTGCGCATCTGGATGCGACCACGGTGCTCAGCCGTGCGATCACGGAGCTGGGGATTTACCCGGCGGTAGACCCGCTGGAGTCCACGTCCCGGATCATGGACCCGTTAATCCTGGGGGAGGAGCATTACCAGACCGCCCGGGGTGTGCAGGAGGTGCTGCAGAAATATAAGGACCTGCAGGACATCATCGCGATCCTGGGGATGGAGGAGCTGTCGGAGGAAGATAAGCTGACGGTAGCCCGTGCAAGGAAGCTGCAGCGGTTCCTGTCCCAGCCGTTCTATGTGGCGGAGCAGTTTACGGGGATGGCCGGGAAGTACGTGCCGCTGAAAGAAACCATCCGGGGCTTTAAAGAGATCCTGGAAGGCAGGCACGATGAGATTCCGGAATCCATGTTCCTGTTTGCAGGAGGGATTGACGACGTGACAGAGAAGTACGCCCAGGGGCAGACCGCATAAGGGAGGCCCGGAAGCGGACCGTGTGCAGAAGGAGGCTTAGGGCGGATGGCAGCAAAAAGTTTTTTATTAAAGATTGTAACTCCGCAGCAGTTATTCTATTCCGGGGAAGTGGAGATGGTCGTGGTAGAGCAAGCCTCGGGGCAGGAGGGCTACATGGCAGGGCACAGCCCGGCCCTGAAGCGCCTGGAAAAGGGCGAGGTAAAGATCCGGGAGGCAGAGGGGAAAGAGCCCCGCATCGTGCAGATCCCGGGGGGCCATATCCACGTGGGAAAGACCATGGCAGTCTATACCAGATATGCCGGCTGGAAGGCGGAGGAATAAAAGCAGAGTTCATGCCTGTGAAATAAAAAAGAGGCGCGCAGATATTATACAGTATGTATCCTGCGCGCCATTTTAGAAGCAAAAAGCAGGCATGTCTACAGAAGACTGGTAAAAACGCAAGGCCCCGAAGGGGAATCTGAAAAATTCCGCAGGGAAATGAATGGGATCCTGCGGGGGGACGGGCAGAAGCCCGGAGAAAAATAGGCCAAAATTCTTAGGAAACCGATGAGGTGATGGGATGTTCATTGTTTTGTTTGTACTGTGGATTATATTAAACGGCAGGATTACATTGGAAATTGCAATATTTGGCGCGGTGATCTGCGGCGCCTTATATTTGTTCTTATATAAATTTATGGAGTACTCCCCGAAGCGGGAGCTGGTGATTGTAAGGTGCACCGGGAAGATCTTAAAGTATGTGGTGTTCCTGGTGGTGGAAGTGATCAAGGCGGCCCTGGCGGTGTCGAAGCTGGTCCTGGAGTTTGACCGGGAGCCGGAGCCGGTGCTTGTCCGTTTTAAAACCGGGATCCGGACCCAGACGGGGCAGACGGTGCTGGCCAATTCCATCACCCTGACCCCGGGGACGATCACCGCAGACCTGGAGGAGGGGAACTACATCGTGCACAGCCTGGACCGGGAATACGCGGTGGGGATCCACGAATCGGGCTTTGTGGAAAAGCTTGTGGAGCTGGAGGCTGCGGCAGAGGGAGGAGGAAAAGGTGATGTTTCATGACATCCCCGTATTGGGGGCATTGAGTGAGAAGTTTTTAATCGTGGTGCTGGCAGTGCTCTGCGTGATGTTCCTCCTGTGCCTGCTGCGCCTGGTGCTGGGGCCGTCGGTGGCAGACCGCCTGCTGGCGGTGAACATGCTGGGCGGGATCGTGACTGCGGCCATCGCGCTGCTGGGCCTGCTGCTGGAGGAATCCTACCTGCTGGACATCAGCCTGATTTACGGCCTGATCAGTTTCCTGGGGGTGGTGATCCTGTCGCAGATCTATATCGGGGCCTGCCGTGCACGCAATGAGAAACGAAAAAAGAGGGAGGAGGGAGCGCTGGATGATGGTTCTTGAATGGATCCGCTTTCTGGCAGGCGCCGTATGCATGGCAGCGGGGCTTGTCTTTTATATCATACAGTTTATCGGTGTTTTCCGGTTCAAATATGTGCTGAACCGGATGCACGCAGCGGCCATCGGGGATACCCTGGGCTGCGGGCTGATGCTGCTGGGTGCGGTGGTTTTCAATGGGTTCACCTTCCCGAGTGTTAAGATCCTGTTTCTGATCGTATTCCTCTGGATGACCTCCCCGGTTGCGGCCCATATGGTGGTGAAGCTGGAAGTGCTGTCCCGGGAAAAGATGGAGGACTGCTGTCCGGTTGAGGCAGCGGAAGAGGTGAAGGCGTGCTGCCCGTCAGAACAGGCAGAAGAGATAAAGGAGGGGGAAGCATGACAGTCATTACCTGGATCTTATTGGTGTTTCTGGTGCTGTGCGCAGCAGCGGTCAGCTTCCATAAGAACCTGTTGAATTCCATCCTGATTTTTATGGCCTACAGCCTGATCATGTCGATCCTGTGGATGATCATGGAGTCGCCGGACCTGGCGATTACAGAGGCGGCGGTAGGCGCGGGAGTGACGTCCCTTTTATTTTTTGTAACTTTGAAGAAGATCAAAGGGATCTCAGCTGAGAAGGATGACGAAAAGGAGAAGGAAGAATGAGCAGAAAACGTCCGCAGGAGGAGTACAATGAAAGCCTGTCCGGCCGGTTCAAGCGGTGGCTGGACGGGGAAAAGGACCCCTTTGTGGGGACCCTGGAGATGAAGCCCCCGGCCCCGGTGCAGGAGCCAGAGGAGCCGTATGGTCCCTCCGACTATGAAGCGATCAGAAAAAAGAGCCGGGACTATCCCCGGAATAAAAGGCTGAAAGGGTATGGGCATGTGTACCGCACGGTGAGCGTGGCAGTGTGCCTGCTGCTGATTGGGATCCTGGTGTATGCGGTGTCCTTCCTCCCCTCCGTGGGGGCAGAGTCCAACCCAGCCAATAATGAAGTGCCTGCGCGTTATATTACCCAGGGGCTGGAGGAGACGGGTTCCGTGAACCTGGTGACGGGGATGATCCTGACGTACCGTGCCTTTGATACCTTTGGGGAGACCACGGTGCTGTTTATCGCGACCTGCTGCGTCATGATCCTTTTGATGGTGGAGAATGAGGAGAAGCGCAGGAAACTGAAGCTGGATGACTACGGCCTGGAGCCTCTGGAGGACACGGTGCTGAAGAAGGTGGCGAAGGTGGTATGCCCGGTGATTTTTTTATTTGGGATCTATATCATCTTAAACGGGCATCTGTCACCGGGGGGCGGGTTCTCGGGGGGCGCGGTGATCGGCGCGGGGATGATCCTTTACGCGGCGTCTTTCGGGTTTCCCAGGACCCAGCGGTTCTTCAATGAAAAGATCTATGTGATCGTGAAGGTGACAGCCCTGCTGCTCTACGGCCTGATCGCCCTGCACTTTTTCTACACGGGGGCCAACGGGCTGGAACACCTTTTCCCGCTGGGGGAGCCCGGGGCTATTTTAAGCGGGGGGATCATCCTGCCCATCAATATCTGCGTGGGGACAGAGGTGGCATGTACAATCTATGCATTTTATGCATTGTTCCGGAGAGGGGGGCTGTAAGATGGGAAGCCATTTAACGGCAAATTTCATAGAGGTGGTGGCGGTCATTTTGTTTGGGATCGGGTTTACGGACCTGTTCCTGCATAAGAACCTGATCAAAAAGATCATCGGCCTGAATATCATGGATACGGCGGTGTACCTTTTCCTTGCGGTAAAGGGGTACATCAAGGGGCTCAAAGCGCCCATCATCGTGGACGGGGTGCAAAGCGTGGAGGCCTACATCAACCCGGTGCCCAGCGGGCTTGTGCTGACGGGGATCGTGGTGTCGGTGTCGGTGACGGCGCTGATGCTGGCGCTGACTATCTGCCTGTATCAGAGATACCACACGCTGGACCTGGATAAGATATCGCTCAAGATAAGGGAGAAGGAAGAATGAGTTTTGTACAGAATGTGCCCTGTTTTTCGATTTTAGCCGCCATGTTTGCGGCGATCATCACGTCCGCGCTGAAAGGGAAAGCGGCCCGGCGGCTCAGCCTGTGCATGACGGGGGCGGTGGGGGTGATGTCCGCCTTCCTGCTGGCGTTTTTGATGGGGACGGGGGAGAGCTATGTGTATGTGATGGGCCACTTCCCGGCGCCCTGGGGAAACGAACTGCGTGCGGGCATGCTGGAGGCGGCCATGGCGCTTTTATTCTGCGTGATCATGCTGCTGGCTTTGTGGGGCGGCATGGAAGAGGCGCGCAGGGACCTGGAAGCGGATAAGGCGAATTTTTACTATATCATGGCGGACCTGATGCTGGCGTCCAACCTGGCGCTGGTATACACCAATGACCTTTTTACCGCCTATGTGTTTGTGGAGATCAATACCATTGCAGCCTGCGGGCTGATCCTGGGGAAATTCAATGACCTGACCATTGCGGCGGGGGTGCGCTACATGATCATGAGCCTGATGGGCTCGGGGCTTTTGCTGCTTGGCATCAGTTTTTTCTACGATATGACCGGGCACCTGCTCCTGAGCAACATCAAGGAGAGCATCCTGCTGCTGTGGCAGACCGGGGAGTACCGGGTGCCGCTGATCGTGACCATCGGGCTGGTGAGCGTGGGGCTTGCCATTAAGAGCGCCCTGTGGCCCTTCCATGCGTGGCTGCCCAATGCCTATGGGAATGCCACGGCGTCCTCATCGGCCATGCTTTCCAGTATCGTATCCAAAGGCTATATCTTCCTGCTGGTGAAGATCATCTACCGGGTGACGGGGGCGGAAGTGTTTGCGGGAAGCGGGATCATCAATGTGCTGTTTGTATTCGGGATCATCGGCATGGTGCTGGGGTCCCTGGATGCGGTGCGGCAGAAGAACCTGCGGAGGATGGTTGCCTATTCCTCCGTGGCACAGATCGGTTATATTTTCATGGGCATCGGCCTGGGCTCAGCGGCGGGGGCCGGGGCGGGGCTCTACCATATCTTCGCCCATGCAGCGGCAAAATCCCTGGTGTTTGTGGCGGCCTTCGGCCTGATCAAGGTGTCTGCGGGGAACGCGGATATCCAGGGGCTTCGTGGAGCCGGGTTCCGCAATAAAGCAGCGGGTGTGGGCTTCGTGGCCGGTTCGCTGTCCATGGTGGGCATCCCGGGGTTCGGCGGGTTTGTCAGCAAGCTGATGTTTGCGGAGGCATCCCTGGAACGGCCGGCCTATGCGGTGGTGGTGCTGGCGGCGCTGGCGGTGAGCACGGTGCTCAATGCGATTTATTTTATGAGAGTGGTCCTGATCCTGTATACTCCGCTGACTGCGGAGGAAAAAGCGGCGGGGATGAAAGAGCAGACAGCGTGCAATCCCTGGCAGTTCAAGGCTGCCATTGGGGGCGGCGTGGCCCTGACGCTGTTTTTGGGCATTGGTGCGGCGCCCGTGATGCAGGTGGTCAGACAGGGGCTGGAGATCTTTGGATAAGGGAGCACTCTAAGGCAGATTAGGAGGAAATATGTACACACAGGCGTGGATTCTATGTTCAATCTTTATACCGGCAGCGGCAGGGCTTCTTTTTCTGGTGCTCCCTGCCAAAAAAATGGAGGAGAAAAAGATGTCCTGGGCGGCGGTGGCAGCCCTGGCCCTTACTGCAGTGTCTGTGGCCCTGCTGCTGGTTTCCTACGGCCGGGGGAGCGGGGCAGAGCTTACGCTGCTGACCCTGACAGAGGGCCTGGACATCACCTTCCGGCTGGATCACCTGGGGGCTTTTTTCCTGGGGTTCATTGCCTTGGTCTGGCTGCTGGGGGGCATCTTTTCGGTAGAATACCTGCACCATGAACACCATAGGCGGCGGTTCTGGGGCTTTTACCTGCTGACATTGTGTGCGCTGCAGGGCCTAAGCCTTGCGGGGAACCTGGTGACCATCTATCTGTTTTTTGAAATGATGACCCTGGTGTCCATGCCCCTGGTTTTGCATGCCCAGAGCCACGAGGCGGTCATGGCGGGGCTGAAGTATCTCTTTTACTCCATGTGCGGGGCTTACATGGCGCTGTTCGGGGTCTTTGTGTTTTACCACTTTGGGAGCAGCATGGATTTCCTGCCCGGGGGCGTGATGGACCCGGCGGTGCTGGCCCAGAACGGGACCATCCTGCACCTGGGGCTGTTCTTCATGATCCTGGGATTCGGCGTGAAGGCCGGTATGTTCCCCATGCAGGCGTGGCTGCCCACGGCCCATCCGGTGGCGCCGGCCCCGGCTTCGGCCGTGCTCTCGGCGATCATTGTAAAGGGCGGGATCCTGGCAGTGCTGCGCTCGGTGTATTACATTGCGGGGGCGGAGTTTCTGCGGGGGAGCTGGGTGCAGTATGCCTGGCTGGTGCTGGCGCTCATTACCATCTTCCTGGGCTCCATGCTGGCCTTTAAAGAGCCGGTGTTTAAGAAGCGGCTGGCCTACTCGTCTGTGAGCCAGGCTTCTTATATTATGCTGGGCATGGCCATCTTAAATCCCGTGGCCCTGACCGGGTCCCTGCTGCATGTGTTATTCCATGCATTGATTAAGACGGCTCTTTTCTTAAGCGCAGGGGCGGTCATTTACCAGACCGGATATACCAGGGTGGACCAGCTCCGGGGGATCGGGAAAGAGATGCCGGTGACGCTGTGGTGCTATACCTTTGTGTCCCTGGCCTTAATCGGGATCCCTCCGGCCAGCGGATTCATCAGCAAATGGTATCTGGCGGAAGGGCTTTTGGAGAGCGGGGTCAGGACCTTCTCCTGGCTGGGGCCGGTGGTGCTGCTTGTGAGCGCGCTGCTCACGGCGGGGTACCTGCTTCCGGTTACCATCGACGGGTTTTTGCCCGGCAAAGATTATAACTGCCAGGCAGGGAAGAAACGGGAGCCTTCGCTTAAGATGGTGCTGCCCCTTTTCATCCTGGCCGCAGGGGCGCTGCTCATGGGCGTGTTCCCGGGCAGCCTGATTACATTTCTTGGAAACATAGCGGCAGCGGTCGTATAAGGAGGTGGGGACATGAACGAAACGTTTTTAATCATAGCCGTGGTTTTTCCGATCGTGACAGCGGTCTTTATTCCGCTCATTCCGTTTCGGAAACGCGCGCACATGGAAGTCTATATCGAAGCCGTGGTCCTGCTGACTTCGGCCCTTGTCCTCCTGCTTTTGTTTAACCGGCCGGGGGAACTGGTGCTGCTGCAGTTTTCAGAGAAGGTGTCCTTTGCTTTGAAAATCGACGGGATGAGCATGGTGTTTGCGGGGCTGGTCTCGGTCCTGTGGCCCATTGCCACCTTGTATTCCTTTGAGTATATGTCTACGGAAGAGCGGGAGCAGCCGTTCTTCATGTTTTATACCATGACCTATGGGGTGACCCTGGGCATTGCTTTTTCAGCCAACATCGTGAGCATGTATTTCTTCTACGAGATGCTGACCCTGGTGACCATCCCGCTGGTGCTCCATACCTTTACCCGGGAAGCGGTCCTTGCGACCAGGAAATATATTTATTTCTCCATCGGCGGGGCGGCCCTGGGCTTCATGGGGCTGGTCTTTTTGGTCCGCTGCGGGGGCCCCGGCGGGTTCACCCTGGGGGGGATCCTCCAGGGGCATACGGCAGGCCTTGGGATGGACCTGGTGCTGCTGCTCTATGTGGTGGCGTTTTTAGGCTTCAGCATCAAGGCGGCCATGTTCCCTTTTTATTCCTGGCTTCCGGATGCGGGCGTGGCGCCTACGCCGGTGACCGCGCTGCTGCATGCGGTGGCGGTGGTAAAGGCGGGGGCATTTGCCGTGATCCGGCTGACCTATTACTGTTTTGGCACGGAGCTTCTGCGGGGGACCTGGGCACAGAACGTGGTAATGGCCCTGGCCATGTTCACGGTGGTGTTCGGCTGCAGCATGGGCGTGAAGGAGACGCACATGAAGCGGCGGCTGGCCTTCTCTACGGTGAGCAACCTGTCCTACATCATCTTTGGGGCCACGATCATGACGCCGGCGGGCCTTTTAGGCGCGCTGTGCCATATGGTGTTCCATGCGGTCATGAAGATCAGCGCTTTTTTCTGCGCCGGATCCATCATGCACCAGACCCACAAGCACTATATCTATGAGATGGACGGTTTTGGGCGGAAAATGCCCTGGGTGTACGGGGCCTTTACGGTGTCGGCCATCGGGATGATGGGGGTGCCCGGGGGGTGCGGGTTCATCAGTAAATGGTACCTGGCAAAGGGGGCCTTAGAAAGCGGGAACCACCTGGCCTGGATCGGGGTGGGGTGCCTGCTGGTGTCGGCGCTTTTGACGGCCATCTATATGATGACCATCGTGGTAAGGGGCTTCTTCCCGGAGAAAGGGTTTGATGAGAAGGCCCTGGCGGGGGTGAAGGACCCCAGCTGGCAGATGGTCCTGCCCCTGCTGCTGTTTTCCCTGGCGATCATCGGGTTCGGGCTGTACAGCACGCCGCTTACGGATTTCCTGGCGAAGGTTGTGACGGGCGTGTATTAGAGTGGATAACCGGAAGGCTTTTGTGAAAAGGCCGGTGTGTTTTTGAAGACGGTAACCGGTGAATTTGAGGAAGCAGTAACCGGTGGATTACAGGAGGTTGAGAATGAGGTATTTTAGGAGGTGGCACGCATGAATGGAATCCAACTGGCAGTCCCGGTGTTTTATCCCATGGCCGGGGCGCTGCTGACCTATCTGATCGGGAGGAAATCCAAGGAGGGACGGAATTACTTTGCGGATTTCATCGTCATTACGGAATTCCTGCTGCTGCTCTATGGGGCATTGCGCCTGCAGGGGAGCGAGGGCATCCTGGAGGGGATCTGCGGGATGGGCCTGCATTTCAGTATGGACGGCTTCCGGGGGATCTACGCGGTGGTGGCCGGGTTCATGTGGATGATGACCATTGTATTTTCGCGGGAGTATTTCAGGCATTACCGGAACCGGAACCGGTATTACTTGTTCCAGCTGGTGACCCTGGGGGCTACCGTGGGAGTTTTCCTGTCCGCGGATTTATATACCACGTTTCTGTTTTTTGAGATCATGTCCTTTACGTCCTACGTGTGGGTTGCACAGGATGAGAGGAAGGAATCCTTAAGGGCCGCCCAGACTTACCTGGCAGTGGCGGTGATCGGGGGCATGGTGCTGCTGATGGGGCTGTTTCTGCTCTACACGTCCGTGGGCACGCTGGAGACCGGGGCGCTCTATGAGGCCTGCCAAAGTTATCCGGATAAAAGGCTGCTTTATATAGCCGGGGGCTGCCTGCTGTTCGGGTTCGGGGCGAAGGCGGGCGCCTTCCCGCTCCATATCTGGCTGCCCAAGGCCCATCCGGTAGCGCCGGCGCCGGCTTCCGCCCTGCTGTCCGGTATCCTGACTAAGGCGGGGGTATACGGGATCCTGGTGGTCAGCTGCTACATGTTCTACGGGGACGAAAAGTGGGGCAGCCTGATCCTGGCCCTGGGCGTGGTGACCATGTTTGGGGGCGCGGTGCTGGCAGTCTTTTCCGTGGATTTAAAGCGCACCCTGGCGTGCTCGTCCATGTCCCAGATCGGGTTTATCCTGGTGGGGACGGGGATGCAGTGCCTGCTGGGGGAGGAAAACGGGCTGGCAGTGCACGGGACCTTCCTGCACATGATGAACCACTCCCTGATCAAGCTGGTGTTATTCATGGCGGCGGGCGTAGTGTTTATGAACACGCACCAGCTGAACCTGAATGAGATCCGTGGGTTTGGGCGAAAGAAACCGTTCTTAAACCTGGCCTTTCTGATGGGGGCCTTAGGGATCGGGGGCATCCCGTTCTGGAACGGGTATATCAGCAAGACCCTGCTCCATGAGAGTATCATCGAGTATTCCAAGGCCCCGGTGTTTGTGTTTGTGGAATGGATGTTCCTGATCAGCGGGGGGCTGACGGTGGCGTATATGCTGAAGCTGTATGTGTCGGTGTTCTGGGAGAAGAATGCGGATCCGGCAAGGCAGGCGGAATTTGACGGCATGGGAAAGCACTACATCAATAAGCAGAGCATGGCGGCGATTGGCGTGAGCGCGGCAGTCCTGCCGGTGCTGGGGATGACGCCGGTGAAAACGATGGAAGCGCTGGCAGGTGCGGCCCAGGGCTTTATGCGGATGGAAGGGGAGGCACATATCCCCCACTTCTTCAGCATGGAGTGCTTAAAAGGGGGGCTGATCTCAATCGCCATCGGGGCCCTGGTGTATCTGCTGGTGATCCGGAGGGTGTTCCTGCGCAAGAAGGAAGGGGGCGCCAGCACCTATGTGGATGCGTGGCCGAAATGGCTGGACCTGGAGAACCTGGTGTACCGTCCGCTGATCCAGGGGGTGCTGCCGTTTATCGGGATCTTTGTGTGCCGGATCGGGGATTCGCTGGTAGACGGCCTGGTGGTGGCGCTTAGGAAGACGCTGTATAGGGACCGGAAGATTCCTTACCGTACGGGGTCGCTGCCGAAAGTGGACACGGCCATCGGGAAGCTGCTGGATCAAGGCGCGGCGTACTTAAAGAAGCAGGAGGAGAATGTGTCATACCGTAGGAAGCTGGGGATCCGTGCGCTGGAGAGGAAGGAAAGCCGGGATATGATCCGTTACAGCCTTTCATATGGGCTGCAGCTGGCGGGGATTGGGATGATCCTGATCCTGGTGTATCTGCTGCTGTAGGGCAGGAAAGCTGAGGAGGAAAATAAATGGGGAACGACCATTTATAATAAAAGAGGAATAGAAGAGAAAGGATTGGTGTCAGAATATGGAAGAAGTGAGAGATATAATCAAAAAATTTTCTCCCGAACAAATCAAGCAATATCTGGATCGTATAGGAATGCCTCCGGTGAAGGGACCTACCAGAGAAGTATTAGACGAGCTGATCTATCGCCATCAGTGCACGATTGCATTTGAAAACTTAGACAGCTACGACTTCCATAAGGAAGTATGCCTGGATGGAGATTATTTGTTCCAGAAAATTATTCAGGGTACAAGAGGCGGCTACTGTCTGGAATTAAACGGCTTATTTTACCGTCTGGTCGTCAGCCTTGGATATGATGCAAGACCATGTTTTACAAGAGTTTTATTGGGAAAAAATGACCTGAGATGGCCAATTGACCACAGGGGAACTCTGGTAAAGCTAGACGGTGCAGAATACTTTTGCGACGTCGGCCTTGGCGGGCCAATGCCGTCAGGCGCACTAAACATCGAAACCGAAGAATGGCAGACCTTTGGAGATGAGTCATTCCGTGTCGTTCCCTGCATGAGAGGCTGGTTAGCAATCCATCGCAAAACCCGTATCAAACAAGAAGTCGAACCGGGAAAAGCACCTCAGACCGAAAGAATAGAAGTGGTTATTTCCGACATCGCATGCTTTGACACAGACTTCAACTTCTTAAACTACTATAAATCGACTAAAAAAGAGTCTTTATTCTGTGCCCACAGAGTCTTTAACCTTAGAATCGACGGAGGGTATCGGTCGATAAGAGACGATATATATAAAGAGGTAACAACAAAAGGCCTTGTTACAGAAAAAATCAGTGAGCAATTAGAAGAAATCGAACCATTGATAAAGGAAAAGTTTAATATAGAAATATAACTGATAAAGAAGCCAGCTCCAAAAGGCGCACCGCTGTAACCGTTCTGGCTTATCTGAACTGTTGCGTACCGCTTTCTGCCCCATCTATTTTCCAAAAGTACGGACTACTAGTTTTGGGCAAAAGATGATACAATGAAAAGAAAAGGGTTGGTGAAGCTTATGAAACTGACATTTATTGGAGCAGCCCATGAAGTGACGGGAAGTTGTCATCTGCTGCAGGCGGCAGGTAAAAACATTCTGGTTGACTGCGGCATGGAACAGGGCCCGGATCTGTATGAGAATCCGGGGCTTCCGATTCCGGAGACAGATATCGACTATGTGTTTTTAACCCATGCGCATATTGACCATTCGGGCATGCTGCCTTTACTTACGAAAAATGGGTTTAAAGGCCAGATTATCACAACTTATGCAACGGCGGATCTGTGTAACATTATGCTTCGTGACAGTGCGCATATTCAGGAATTTGAGGCGGAATGGCGCAACAGAAAGGGCAGGCGTGCAGGGCAGCCGGTGTATGAACCCATCTATATACTTCAAGATGCGCTGGATGCGATAGAGCTGATTGTACCCTGTCAATATCAGGAACGTATCCGGATCTGTGATGGCATTGAAGTACGTTTTACAGACGTGGGGCATCTGCTGGGATCTGCGAGCATCGAGGTATGGATTGCGGAGGGAGATACTACAAAGAAGATTGTATTTTCCGGAGATGTAGGCAATACAAATCAGCCTATCATCAAAGATCCAAGTTATACCGAATCGGCGGACTATGTAGTGATTGAATCCACCTACGGGAACCGTGTCCATTCTACAGAGAAGATCGATTACCTGAAGGATTTCACAATGGTTCTGCGGGAAACATTTGAGCGGGGCGGCAACGTGGTTATTCCATCCTTTGCAGTCGGCAGAACGCAGGAGATGCTGTATTTTATCCGAGAGATCAAAGAGCGGAAGCTGCTGAAGGAATATCCCGATTTTGAGGTTTATCTGGACAGTCCGCTTGCCATTGAGGCTACAAAAGTCTTTACCAAAAACATGCGGGAATGCTTTGATGAGGAAGCAATTAAGCTGGTAAATGAAGGAATCAACCCCCTGGTTTTTCCAGGATTAAAAACCTCGACAACCAGTGATGATTCCAGAATGATTAATTTTATTGAAAAGCCAAAAGTAATCATATCGGCCTCTGGTATGTGTGATGCCGGCCGCATCAGGCATCATCTCAAACACAACTTGTGGAGGCCGGAGTGTACCATTTTATTTGTAGGATATCAGGCAAACGGTACTTTGGGAAGAAGGCTGCTGGATGGAGACAAGAATGTCAAGATATTTGGTGAGCCAATCGAAGTGCGTGCCCGGATAGAGAGTCTTCACGGGGTCAGCGGCCATGCTGATATGAACGGCCTTCTGGACTGGCTGGGAGGATTCAAAACACCTCTGGAGAGAGTTTTTGTTGTACATGGATCAGACAAAGTAACAGAAGAATTTGCAGAAACGATACAGGAGAAGCTGGGGCACCCAACCTGGGCGCCATTCCCAAGCTGTGAAGTCGACCTGTTAACCAACGAAATCCTCGACGAGGGCGTCAAAATCCCAGTAAAGGCGAAGAAACCAACCCAGAAGAAAGCAGACGCAGCATTCGAAAGACTGCTTGCGGCAGGCAAAAGACTTCTGGATGTTATATACAGAAATCAAGGCATTGCCAACAAAGATAAGGCTAAATTCGAAAACCAAATCAACAACCTCGCAGACAAGTGGGATAGCTGGGAGTAGGAGGGGAAAACTAAACTGTTGCGCCGCCACATCTGAAACAAGATAAAAAAGAAAGATAGGGCTTGCCTTTACGTAGCAGCCCTTATCTTTCTATGTGATAAATAGCAGTATGAGATATTTACAGGGCATTTTTCATTAGTGATATTTCATATTGCAATTGTTTGGGGGATATATGTATAGCGGCTGGCTGTGAATAGATTTTGTACATAAATCCACCTTTTTTTGAACAGAGCGCTTGTATCATCTTAGCAGTATATTCTTTCATCTGTTCAGGGGTCATGGCAGGACTGGATTGAATATCTATTGGACACCAGAAACAGATTTTATCTTTCCACTGGCTAAGGATATCAAGCCCCATATTCATTTGCTGATCCAATTGAATAACATCAATTCCCATTTCGATAAATGTATCTAGAAGATAAATAATATGCCCGCAAGAATGTAATATGTATTTCATGTTTTTACCGTGTACATAGTTTACAAAATCTTTCATACGCTCATAATAAAAATCCTTCCACAAATCGTACGATATCATAGGGCCATTTTGAAGTCCCCAATCTTCCCATGCGATCACCGCATCAAGTCCGGCATTGGCATATCCGTCAACCATTTTTTTGCCTGCATCATAGATACAGTCAATTAATTGGTTCAAATTGGCTTCCTCATCATAATAATCCATCATACAATTCGCATATCCGCGCAGATTGATGATCTCCATCATCATCATACTTAAACCGCCAATCAAAAATTTATCCGGGTATTTTTTTCTCATTATATGAGATTCACGATATCGGCTATTTGATGTGAAATCTGGTAAATTTGCTTTCCAATGTTCAAAATTATCCCAACGCCCAAGTGGGGGATTGCGAACTTCTCCCATTGTTTCTCCGAATGATTCTAATTTATATCCCCATTGGGAATACCCATGCTTTAGCGGTTTGAAATCAGGATCATCCCCATAAATAGAAATGATATCACCTTCTTCTTCTGGCGGAAGTTCCTGTGCTATTTTTTGGTTATAGGGGGCTAGGAGTAATGGCTGTATATGTAGATAAAGCGTATTTTTATGATATTTTGGATGATTTTGAAATGCAAGGTGTTGGAATGTGCTATTTATTGAATGAGGATGGAAATGAAATAAACGGCATACAAATTCCGAAAGAGAATAGTAAAAGATATAGTTACCCATTAACGAGCAATGATTGGTCACTTTTATGTATACAAAATATAGATAAAATTAATTTAGATCTTGTTTTGATTCGGTGGCTTGCAATAGGCCTATTCCTAGTATTGGTTGTTTTAATGGTGCTTATAAGCATTGCCATGTCCCGTACTATATCAAAACCTATTATTGATTTGGAATATTCAATGAAAGAATTTTCCAGGGGGAATTTTGATATGACCATCTCTGCTAAATATAATGATGAGATTGGTAATTTACGCAGATGCTATAATCAGATGATTTTAGATATGGGCCGATTAGTAGAAAGAAACTTACAGGAAGAAAAATTAAAGCAGGAGGCTCAAATAAAAATGCTGCAAATGCAGATTAACCCTCATTTTTTTTATAATACATTAGATACCATCCACTGGTTAGCACAGATACATGGAGAGAATGAAATTGTTGAGGTTTCACAGGCATTTGGAAAATTGATGAGGTTTTCTTTGGAAAAAAATGAAATAATACCGTTCGAAAAGGAACTAGATGCTATCGATAACTATATGAAGATACAGTTTTATAGATTTGGAAATCAGTTATCTTTAGACGAGAAGATTGAAGAAGATTTGTATTATGAGTACATACCAAAACATATTATACTTCCAATAGTAGAAAATGCTATAGAACACGGTTTCTCTGGAATGGAAGATGAAAAAAAACTTATAATCAGAGGCAAAATTAATGATGACCAGATTATAGTAGATGTATTTGATAACGGATGTGGGATTAATAAGGAACAAATAGAAGATATATTGTACCGTAAGAACATATCGAAAGAAAAACATATGTCAATCGGCCTTGCAAATGTGCAGCAAAGATTAGCGTTATTATATGGAGAAAAGGCGGGTATTAAAATAAATAGTAAAAAAGATATGGGTACTGTTGTGTCTGTATTTTTACCGATGAATAGAAGAGGTGAGTAGCTATATGAAAGGAAAAGACTTTTTAAAAGACATTTGGAATATGGTGGAGGTAAATAGACCGGGATTTGTTTTGGAAGAGCCGGCATTTCGTTATCAGAGCCTGAGCGTGAATAAAAGTATTGAGCAAATATATCAAAACCGTTATCAGAAATACGAAGCTTTAAATGCAGGAAGAACAGATAATGTGGGAGTAATGGACTGCATGTTTGGTACACATATATTGCCGTGTCTTTTTGGCGGAGAAGAACGGGTTTTTGCTGATGGACATACTTATTTGGAAGGCCCGATTATTTTTTCGCCGGAGGATGTGTACAAATTAAAGGTGAATGATATTAAGACGGGGGTAATTGGCCGGCAAATTGAGATATTGAAATATATGGCCGATAAAACCCAGGGAGAGATTCCAATTCGGGTGGGTGATATTCAGAATCCATTGGGTATTTTGGATATGATGTGGGAGACTGCAGATTTTTATTGTTCGTTGCTGGAAGAATCGGATGCTGTTCATAAAGCATTGGAAATTATAACCGAAGTAGAAATTGAGTATATCCATGAAATGTATAAGATTAGTGAAAACATTGTGCCGCTTTCCTGGCCGTTTATTTGGGCACCGAAAGAAAAGGGCGTATATCTTGCTGATGATACAATGGGTATGATTTCTCCGGATATGTATGAGGAATTCGGTGTTACTTATAATAATAAAATATCAGAAGAATTTGGTGGTATTATGTTGCATAGCTGTACTACAAAAGAAGAATATTTTGATAAAATTATGAAAAATAAAAATATTCGCTCTATAAATTTCGCCTCACAATATTCATCGGATATGAATAAAATCTATGAATTTTTTGGAGGGAAGGTTGTAATAATTCCTCATTATTGCCATACTGACAATCCTCAAATTGGTACAGTGACAGAATTTTTAGAAAAAGTTATTTCTTGTTGGAAGCCCGAGTATCCGTCAATAATTTACATTATGGAGAATCCGGAACAACTGATACAACAGGATGTATATGAAGTTTTTTGTAAGTATTTCAATTTAGGAGATTAGTATGAATGATAGAGAACGAGCGGAACTATTGGTATCCAAAATGACATTTGCTGAGAAAATGGCGCAGATGCGGTACGATGCACTGCCTATCGAACGACTTGGAATTCCCGCATATAACTGGTGGAATGAGTGCTTGCATGGTGTGGCAAGATCAGGAAGAGCAACCGTGTTTCCGCAGGCAATTGGCATGGCATCCAGCTTTAATACGGAGTTAATGTATGCGGTGGCAGATGCTATATCAGATGAAGCCAGGGCAAAATATAATGAATATAAGAAGTTTGGAGAAACAGAAATTTATCAGGGCCTGACGATGTGGTCGCCGAATATAAATATTTTCAGGGATCCGCGCTGGGGCAGGGGGCAGGAAACATATGGCGAAGATCCATATTTGACAGGGAGAATGGCAGTTGCATTTATTCAGGGATTGCAGGGAAATGGCAGATATCGAAAAGTAGATGCTACGATTAAGCATTATGCAGTTCACAGCGGTCCGGAAGACCAAAGACATGGTTTTAATGCGGAAGTAACGCAGAAGGATTTGTATGAAACTTATTTGTGGGCTTTCAAATATTGCATAGATAATGCAGACCCTTCTGCGGTGATGGGAGCCTATAATAGTGTAAATGGTGATCTTTGCAGTGCCGGTAAGAAAATGCTCCGGGAAATTCTCCGCCAGGAATTGCATTTCGATGGTTATGTTGTATCAGATTGCGGTGCAATCTGTGACATTAACAAATATCATAAGGCAACTAAAAATGAAGCAGAGAGTGCTGCGATGGCGGTTAATAATGGCTGTGACCTAAATTGCGGAAACGCTTATAAATGGTTGAAGACAGCGGCAACAATGGGATTGGTATCAGAAGAAACTATCACAGATTCTGTGGTTCGTCTTTTTACAGCCAGATATCGACTGGGAATGTTTGATACAGATTGTGAGTATGATAAGATACCTTATGAAGTTGTGGAATGTGAAAAACATAGAGAGTTAAATCGGAAAATGGCTCAGGAAAGCATCGTGTTATTAAAAAACGATGGCATACTGCCGCTGAAAGAGGATGTAAGAATTGCAGTGATTGGTCCGAATGCAGATGATGTATCCGTTTTATTGGGGAATTATAATGGAACACCTTCATATTATACGACAATTTTGAGAGGGATACAGGAGAATGCGAAAGGACAGGTGCTGTATGCCAGAGGCTGTGAGTTATATGATGATGCTGTTCGTGAGTGGGCAGAGAAACCAATGAGAGAAGCGATAATAGCTGCACAGAAATCAGATGTGGTGGTTTTGGTTATGGGCCTGAATCCTTATATGGAAGGAGAAGAAGGCGATGAATATAATGGCTTTTTATCTGGAGACAAAAAAGACCTGGAATTTCCGGCGCCCCAAAAAAAATTATATGAGGCAATTGTAAAGACCGGGAAAAAAATAGTGTTTGTTAATGTATCAGGAAGTTGTTTGAATTTATACAATCAGGACAGGGAATGCTCAGCAGTGCTGCAGTGTTTCTATCCGGGAGCGGAAGGCGGAAGAGCATTTGCAGACATTTTATATGGACATGTCAGTCCCAGTGGAAGACTGCCGGTCACGTTTTATCGGTCTGTAGAAGACCTGCCTTTATTTAAAGACTATTCAATGGATAATAGAACTTACAAATTTTATAAAGGGAAACCAGTTTATGAATTTGGTTATGGCCTCACCTTTTCTGAAATCCAGGAAAAATGGGTGGATGAGAACCATGTTGAAGTCCACAATGTGGGGGAATATGATACTGCATATACAGTATTAAAATATGAATGGATACCGCACAAAAGTTTGTGTGGATTTCAAAAGATTTTTTTACGGAAAGGCGAAACAATAGAGGTTCGTTTTTAGTGTGGATAAAAGATTTATAATAGGGCTGACTAACTGGAAAACATCTGTAGATAGTCAGGAAGGAGGACACAAAAGATGGTATTCAAGGAGTTTACGGCAGAACAATTAAAACATATCATAGAAGGCAAAAATGCCTATGAAAGGATTCCGATGATTTATGATTTCTGGACCCCAGCAGAAAGATTGGGAAAAGATGAGGCAAGGGCGGTAGAATTGATGGAAGTGTATCCTTGTGATGCGCAGTTCATACAAATATGTATGCCGGACGTATCAGATGCACCTGCAGATGATCCGGAGTACAAATGGCTTTACAGAGAACAAAAGAAACAGGAATCAGCGAGCTATGACGCGCAGATATTAATCGAAGACTGGGAAGAGCTGGATGAGATTATTGCTCATTTTCCAGACCCCAAATATCCGGGGATATTTAAGGAGAAAGGAAAGGAAGACTCCAGATATAAAGTCGCCTGCTGGTGGTACTGTTTTTTTGAACGGCTATGGTCATTGCGGGGAATGGAAAATGCGCTGACGGATTTCTATTTTTATCCGGATGAAGTACACAGATTATTTCAGAAGCTGACAAATTTTTATATGCAGGTTATGGAGCGGGCTAAAAATGAACTTAATGCAGATGCTATATTCACGTCGGATGATATAGGTACACAGACAGGGCCTTTTTTTTCCGAGAAAATTTTTGTTGAATTTTTTAAACCCTATTATAAACAGCTGTTTGATAAGGCCCATTCTCTGGACATGCATTTCTGGTTACATTCATGTGGAAATATTGAATTATTTTTACCGCACTTCATTGAAATTGGTTTGGATGTGATTCATCCAATTCAGAAATATACGATGGAAGAAGCAAGAATTGCAAAGTTATATGGTGATAAGATCTGTATCTGGGCCGGATTTGATGTACAGAAGACCATTCCATTTGGAACGGGTGATGAAGTTCGAGAAGAAGTAAGATTTATGATAGACACATATGCCCGTAAAAACGGCAGATTTATGCTGGCCTGTGGAAATCGCATCACATCTGACTGCTCAATAGACTCCTTTGAGGCGTTGCTGGGAGAATCTTATGATTACGGAAACGAAAAAATGAAAAATTTGGTTCATGCGGAAGAGGTTTAAGGCAGTGCCTGAAGCGGAACGCCGGAGTTTCGGATCAAGTTAGCTCAAGGGAACAGTTCAGGCTTGCCTGAACTGTTACGGCTTGAGGATGGTTCACAAACTCATTCGCCAAAAACTATTGACTTTTAGGTGTGATATGCTAAAATTATCGTGACATGCATAGATACAATCGTTCTATCATGCAAATATAGGCCTGACAGTTTTTTCTGTGAAAAGCTCATCGGACAGGGCTGGCCGCTGCCGCGGGTGGCGATAGCGCCACATTTATTGATCGAGTTAAAAGCTCAGTTTTATAAGTTGGTTACTTTATAACCTGCAAATGCATACCACTTGTGAAATGTTCAATAGAGGAGTAGTAAAAGTATATTTGCTGTATAGACTCTGATAAGAGGACAAATTGATTGTATACGCTGTGCGGATATTCTATCTTTCCAGAGGAAAGGCGGACTTTGTAACCCATAATGTATATGACAGGTAGTGTTGCTTTTGCACACTGCCTTTTTTGATATAGGAAATTATTCTGAAATTTCCTATTGCGAATGTTTTCTGTTTTGTGTTTTATATCTGCAAAACTTAACGAAATCACAGATACACAGGAGAAAGAAGAATGGATAAAAAGCGACAATTACAGGCACCGATTTACAGCGCTCTGGAGCGCTTCCGCAAGCAGCGGGTCGTACCTTTTGACGTGCCGGGCCATAAAAGAGGCAGAGGGAATCCGGAGCTGGTGGAACTGCTGGGGGAAAAATGCGTCGGAATCGATGTGAATTCCATGAAACCGCTGGATAATCTCTGCCATCCGGTTTCTGTAATCAAGGAGGCGGAGGAACTGGCGGCGGATGCGTTTGGCGCGGCACATGCCTTTCTGATGGTGGGCGGAACGACCTCCTCTGTGCAGAGCATGGTTCTCTCCGCGTGCAAAGCGGGGGATAAGATTATACTGCCCAGAAATGTACATAAAAGCGTGATCAATGCGCTGGTGCTTTGCGGAGCCGTTCCGGTATATATTGACCCGAAAGTAGACCAGCTGCTGGGGATTCCGCTGGGGATGGAGCTGGAGGACGTACGCAGTGCGATTGAAGAGCATCCAGATGCCTCCGCGGTCTTTGTTAATAATCCGACTTATTATGGAATCTGTTCTGATATCAGGAGCATTGTGGAGCTGGCGCACAGCAAGGGAATGCTGGTGCTGGCAGACGAGGCTCACGGGACGCATCTTTATTTCGGCCAGGGTCTGCCCTGTTCTGGTATGGAGGCGGGGGCAGATATGGCCGCAGTCAGTATGCATAAATCCGGAGGGAGCCTGACGCAGAGTTCCCTGCTTCTTCTGGGACCGGGCATGAACGAGCGCTATGTCTCCCAGATCGTGAACCTTACCCAGACGACCAGTGCTTCCTATCTGTTAATGGCAAGCCTGGACATCTCGAGGAGGAACCTGGCGTTAAGAGGCGAGGAGACTTTCCAGAAGGTAGCGCAGATGGCGGAATACGCCAGAGAGGAGATCAATGGGATCGGGGGGTATTATGCCTATGGTTCCGAACTAAAGAACGGCGGCAGTATCTTTGATTTCGATGTGACCAAGCTGGCTGTCTATACGCGGGACATCGGGCTGGCCGGGATTGAGGTTTATGACCTGCTGCGTGATGAGTATGACATACAGATTGAATTCGGGGATATCAGTAATATATTGGCCTATATATCTATCGGGGACCGGCTGCAGGACATAGAGCGGCTTGTGGGGGCTCTGGCGGATATCAAGCGGCTGTACCGGGAGCCAAAGAAGAATGTTTTTCTGGCGGAATATATCGCCCCGGTTGTGGTAACAACGCCGCAGCAGGCATTTTATGCGGAGAAGGAGAGCCTGCCGATTGAGGAGACCGCGGGAAGGGTCTGCGGGGAATTTGTTATGTGTTATCCTCCGGGAATCCCAATTCTGGCTCCGGGCGAGCAGATTACGGAAAAACTGATCCACTATATCCGGTTTGCACAGGATAAGGGATGTTCTATGCAGGGGCCGGAGAGCCTGGATCTTTCAAGGCTGAATGTGCTAAAGGAGGATGGTTGATGGATTTTTGGGTAAGTGAGATGCATACCAATAATGTAAAGATCTCGATTCGTGCAGAGAGGCAGCTGTTTAGCGCGCAGAGCGAATTTCAGCGGCTGGATATTTTCGAGACGCCTGAATTCGGAAAAGTACTGACCTCGAACGGAAATGTGATATTTACGGAGAAAGATGAATTTATTTACGATGAAATGATTGTCCATGTGCCTATGGCGGTGCATCCTCATGTCAAAAATGTACTGGTGCTGGGCGGCGGGGACGGCGGAGTGGCGAGAGAGCTGTCGTATTATGAGGAGATAGAGCATATTGATGTAGTCGAGGCGGACCAGCTGTTTGTCTATGCGTGCCGGGAACATTTTCCGGAGGATGCAAACGGGCTGGATGACGACAGGGTGTCTATGTATTATGAGGACGGACTGAAGTTCCTGCGCTCCAGACAGGATGCCTATGACCTGATCATTAATGACTGTACGGATCCCCTGGGGCATGCAGCGGGGCTGTTCACCAAGGAATTTTACGGAAGCTGTTTCCAGGCGCTGCATGAGGACGGGATCATGGTGTATCAGCATGGAAGTCCTTTCTATGCTGAGGACGAGGAAAGCTGCCGGATCATGCACAGAAAAGCATACCGCAGTTTTCCCGTAAACAGGGTCTATCAGGCCCATATCCCCACCTGCCCTGCAGGCTACTGGCTGTTCGGCTTTGCATCGAAAAAGTACCATCCACTCAGAAACCTGGACGCTAAGAGATGGAGAGAACGGGAAATACAGACGAGATATTACACGACAAACTTGCATACAGGGGCATTTATGCTCCCCAGATATGTGGAGGATTTATTAGAAGAGGAGGAAGTTTGATATGAGCAGAATATTAGTGATCGGTTGTGGAGGCGTTGCTTCGGTTGCCATCAGAAAATGCTGTCAGAATGAGAAGGTATTTACGGAACTTTGTATTGCAAGCAGGACAAAAGCGAAGTGCGATGCACTTAGGGAAAAGCTGGAAGGGAAAACATCCGTAAAAATTACAACCGCACAGGTGGACGCAGACCATGTATCGGAGGCTGCGGCATTGATCCGCAGTTATCAGCCGGATGCGGTTTTGAATCTGGCGCTGCCATATCAGGATCTCTCTATCATGGAAGCCTGTCTGGAGTGCGGCGTCCATTACATCGATTCCGCGAACTACGAGCCGGAGGATACGGATGATCACGCGTGGCGTGCAGTCTATGAAAAACGCTGCAGGGAGAAAGGATTTACCGCGTATTTTGATTACAGCTGGCAGTGGGAGTACAATGAAAAATTTCGGGAAAAGAATCTCACCGCGCTGCTTGGATCCGGATTTGACCCCGGGGTGACAAGTGTATTTACCGCCTATGCAATGAAACATTATTTTGACGAGATCCATACGATTGATATACTGGATTGCAACGGCGGGGACCACGGCTATCCGTTTGCAACCAATTTTAACCCGGAGATCAATCTGAGAGAGGTGTCTGCAAACGGGAGCTACTGGGAGGACGGCCACTGGGTAGAGACTGAACCGATGGAAATAAAGCGCACCTATGATTTTCCACAGGTGGGGCCAAAAGAGATGTATCTTCTGCACCATGAGGAGATCGAATCTCTGGCCGTGCATGTTCCGGGAGTGAAGCGTATCCGTTTCTTCATGACCTTTGGAGAGAGCTATCTCACCCATATGAAATGCCTGGAAAATGTAGGGATGCTCTCCACCAGCCCGATTGTTTTTGAGGGAAAGGAAATTGTCCCCATCCAGTTTCTGAAAGCGCTGCTTCCGGATCCTGCCACACTCGGACCGCGCACAAAGGGAAAGACGAATATTGGATGTATTTATACAGGCGTGAAGGATGGACAGGAGAAAACCATCTATATCTATAACGTGTGCGATCACGAGGAATGCTACCGGGAGGTGGAAAGCCAGGCTATCAGTTATACCACAGGGGTACCGGCGATGATCGGGACTGCATTGGTTGCTTCGGGTATTTGGAATAAAAGGGGTGCTGTGAACCTGGAAGAACTGGATCCGGATCCGTTTATGGATATGCTGAACCAGTACGGCCTTCCCTGGGTGGTGGATGAAAATCCTGAAACCGTGGAGTAGGGGAACCCACATCCGGCAGGAGGTACGGCAGGGTAACAGTTCAGACAGGTCTGAACTGTTACGCATCCAGCCCATTGAAATTCGCCTGCGGCGAAGGGCTGAATGCCGGCAACCACTATGCTTTCTTACGGTCTGCGCAGTAAATGCGCAGACCTGTCTGAACTTTTACTCGGCAGGCCGCATAATCATGAAAACACGAGGAAAGAGTAGTGAAAGAAAACTTATTAAGAACAGAAGACCTTAGGACACCGGTTTATCTTGTGGATGAAGCAAAACTGGAGCATAATCTGGAGATACTTGAAAGCGTGCAGGAGGAGACAGGATGCAGAATACTTCTGGCTCAGAAAGCATTTTCCATGTATCGGGTGTATCCGATGGTCCGGCATTATCTTGCGGGCGCTACCGCAAGCGGACTGTATGAGGCGAGGCTAGCTGCGGAGGAGATGGGCGGAGAGAATCACGTATTTTCTCCTGCGTATACCGCAGAAGAGATGGAGAAGCTCTGCAGGATTTGCAGCCATATCAGCTTCAATTCGATTGCACAGCTTGAGCGCCACCGGCCCTTGTGGGAAACGAAGGGGATCAGTGCAGGGCTTCGGATTAACCCGGAGTACTCTACTCAGGAGGGGCCTGCCATTTATGATCCCTGTGCGCCGGGATCGAGGCTTGGAATCCGGCGGGATCAGTTTCCGGAGCGGCTTCCGGCAGGGGTGGAAGGCCTGCATGTCCATACACTCTGTGAGCAGGATGCGGCCCCGCTTGTGGAGACGTTCGAGGCGGTGGAGGAGAAGTTCGGGGAATACCTTCACCAGATTCGATGGCTTAATCTCGGAGGCGGACACCACATCACAAGGCCGGGATATGATATTGCTGTATTGAAGGACCTGCTCTGCCGGATACGGGATACCTACCATGTACAGGTTTATCTGGAGCCAGGGGAAGCGGTTGCACTGAGTGCAGGATATCTGATCACGGAAGTGATGGATATTGTGGAGAATGTACCTCCGGTTTTGATACTCGATGCATCCGCAGCCTGCCATATGCCGGATGTGCTGGAGATGCCTTACCGCCCGCCTCTGAGGGATAGCGGTAAACCGGGGGAAAAGGCGGTTACATGCACTCTTGGCTGCAGAACCTGTCTGGCAGGGGATGTAATTGGAGATTACAGCTTTGACGAGATGCCCAGAATCGGGGAACGCCTGGTGTTTGAAGATATGGCAATCTACACGATGGTGAAAAATAATACTTTTAACGGTATGCCGCTGCCGGACATTGCGCTTCTCAGAAAAGACGGGATGTGCGAGGTTGTAAAACGGTTTGGCTATCAAGATTTTAAGGAGCGTTTATCCTGATGAATAAGTTGACAACGCCGCGGGAAGACGGCTATTTTATGCCTGCAGAATTTGCGCCTCACGAGGCTGTTATTTTAATCTGGCCGGTGCGGCCGGGAAGCTGGGGAAAGAATCCTGAGAGGGCAAGGAAGGCATTTTTAGAGATTATACGAGAGGCATCCCGGAGTGAAAAAGTATATTTACTGGCAGACCGGGAACATAAGGAAGAGGCGGTACGCGCGGCAGGCAGGTTTGCGGAAGTTCTGGCAGTGGGGAGCGATGATGCCTGGGCCAGGGACGTGGCCCCCACTTTCGTAACCAATGGAAGGGATGTCAGGGGCATCAGCTGGCGTTTTAATGCCTGGGGCGGCAGCATAGACGGCTTGTATGCCTCCTGGGATAAAGACGATGCGGTTGCAGGTGTGCTTCTGGACAAACTGGGTTATTTCTGCTATGATGCCGGAGATTTTGTGCTGGAGGGCGGTTCTATCCATTCTGATGGGGAGGGAACCATATTGACAACAAGGAGCTGCCTGCTCAGCCCCGGCAGGAATCCGCGGCTGTCAAAGCTGCAGATTGAGGATAAATTAAAGCAATATCTGGGAGCCGAAAAGATATTGTGGCTGCCCAGGGGAATCTATATGGATGAGACGAATGAACATGTGGATAACGTCTGTGCGTTTACTGCGCCAGGAGAGGTTGTGCTTGCCTGGACAGATGACCGTGAGGATCCCCAGTATGAACTTTCCAGGGCCTGCCTGGATTATCTGGAAAAACAGACGGATGCAAAAGGCCGCCGGCTGACCGTGCACAGGCTGCCTATACCTGATGTACCCGTGAGGGTCACACGAGAAGAAGTGGAGCAGTTTGTGTTTGAAGCCGGAGAAGATATGCGGGAAGCCGGGGAACGGCTGGCCGCCAGTTATGTGAATTTTTATTTTACCAACGATGCCGTGCTGGTGCCTCAGTTCGGTGGTGACAATGAAGAAAGTGACAGGCGTGCGCTGGAAATACTGCGGCCCCTGTGTCCGGGACGCAGGGTGACAGGGATAGACAGCAGGGCGATTTTGCTTGGAGGCGGCAATATCCACTGTATTACCCAGCAGATTCCAGAAGGAGGAGGAAATGAGTGAGGTTACGGTTGCTGTGATTCAGATGCAGTGTACTGCAGATGTACAGCAGAATATGAAAACAGCAGAACGGCTGGTCAGGCAGGCGGCAGAGCAGGGCGGTCAGGTGATTCTGCTTCCGGAACTGTTCGAGCGGCAGTATTTCTGCCAGGAACGGCGATATGAATACTATAGCTATGCGCTTCCGACAGAGGACAATCCTGCGGTGCGTGCAATGCAGAACCTGGCAGGTGAGCTGGGGCTTGTGATTGTGGTCAGCTTTTATGAGCGGGCGCAGAACACACTGTATAACTCTGCTGCTGTGGTGGATGCAGACGGCAGCCTGCTGGGAGTGTACCGGAAGACACATATTCCGGATGATCATTTTTATCAGGAAAAATTTTATTTTACACCGGGAGACACCGGATTTACCGTGTGGGATACAAGATATGGCCGGATTGGAGTCGGGATCTGCTGGGATCAGTGGTTTCCGGAGACGGCTAGAAGCCTGGCGTTGAAAGGAGCGGATGTGATCCTGTATCCGACTGCCATAGGCAGTGAACCGATTCTGGACTGTGACAGCTCGGGACATTGGAGAAGAGCTATGCAGGGCCACGCGGCGGTCAATATCGTGCCGGTGGCGGCTGCCAACAGGTTCGGGCTGGAAAAAGTAGAGCCATGTCCGGAAAATGCGGGCCAGAGTTCCAGCCTGGTGTTCTATGGCAGCAGTTTTATAACCGATGAAACAGGAGCAGTTCTGTGCCAGGCGGGCAGAGATACGGAAAACGTGCTGTGCGCCCGGTTTGATTTCGAGAAGATCAGAAGAGAAAGGCTGGAATGGGGGCTTTTCAGGGATCGGAGGCCAGAGTGGTATTGAGTTGACGAGATTTAGACTCGTCGACGGATGGGGGGCGCACCGTAAAGGGATAGCCGGGAAGCGCCGGAAGAGTATATGCCCGGCGGAAGTGCAACCCGTACATTAAGAAATTCTAAGCAGAAAAAGGCAGAAAATTGGAGCACAGCTGACACATCGTAAGAAATCTGATGATTTCTCACGCTGGGTCAGCAGAAAACGCGCTTCGGAAGCACGTTTTCTCTCCAATTTTCTGCCTTTTTCTGCTAAGAATTTCTAAGATGTACTCCAGCATTTCCGCCGGGCATATACTCTTCCGGCGCTTCCCGGCTATCCCTTTACGGTGCTGCGTGCATCCAATCGGCAGGCAAGAACAGTTCGTCAGGAGGGCTCCAAACGGGGGCAGTGTATGAATTCGTTCTTTCCATTGATAAATGAATGCAGATTTTTGGTTCCACAAGCGAATCAATACGCTGCCCCGGTTCCGAGCCTCCCGAGTTGACAATCATAACTACCGATTGGATGCACTCAGCGAAATGAAGGGAGAGACGCAAGCCTCCCAAGTGCACATATGCCGTTTCGAGGTGCTAAAGCGGATCTTAGAAATTCTTGGAAGCCGGCAGCCGAAAAAGTAGGGAAATTTTGTGATCACCGAATCACAAAATTAGGCGGCCCAGCGCGAGAAATCATCGGATTTCTCGTGATGTGCCGCCGGTGCCCTGCTTTTTTTAGCTGCCGGCTTCCTAGAATTTCTTAGGTCCGCGTCCGCATATCGAAACGGCATATGTGCACTTGGGAGGCTTGCGTCTCTCCCTTCATTTCGCGCCCCCCTTCATCAATTCCCCCTTTCATTTGTCAAGGTCTAAAACTTTTTTTAATTTGCGCATCTTCGAATAACCCGCCTTCAGATTGAGAATGATTTTACTAGATTCAAATTTTCATCTAGGAGGGTTTATATTATGGCACTGAATAAAGTTGAATTGTGTGGGGTTAATACGGCGAAGCTTCCGCTCTTAAAGGAAGAAGAAAAAGAAGCTTTGTTTGTGAGAATCAAGGCAGGAGATGAGGAGGCCCGTGAGGAATATATTAAGGGCAATCTCCGCCTCGTTTTGAGTGTGATCAAGCGGTTTTCCAACAGCAACGAAAATGCGGATGACCTGTTTCAGATTGGCTGCGTGGGGCTGATGAAGGCGGTGGATCATTTTGACCCGGACAGACTGGTGAAGTTCTCTACTTATGCGGTGCCCATGATTATCGGAGAAATCAGGAGATATCTGCGGGATAATAATTCCATCCGGGTCAGCCGCTCCCTGCGTGATACGGCCTATAAAGCAATTTACGCAAAGGAAGGCTACATGAAGAAACATCTGAAAGAACCTACCGTGCAGGAGATTGCCGAGGAGATCGGAATCTCAAAAGAGGATATCGTCTTTGCACTGGACGCGATTCAGATGCCGATGAGCCTGCATGAACCAGTATATAGCGATGGCGGCGACACGCTTTACGTGATGGATCAGGTCAGTGACAAAAAAAATAAAGAAGAAAACTGGGTGGAGGAGCTGTCCCTTGAGGCTGCTATGGAACGCCTGAATGAAAGGGAACGCTATATCATTACCTTAAGGTTTTTCGAGGGAAAAACGCAGATGGAAGTCGCAGAGGAGATTAAAATATCCCAGGCTCAGGTGAGCCGGCTGGAGAAAAATGCGCTCAAGGTCATGAAACAGTATCTGCTGGGCTAAAATAACTGCTATGCATACCAGGGCCCTGCACTGAAACAAAAATATATAGAATCCCTGTATTTTATGGTTGAAATTTCCATGACTTCATACTATTATAAACGTAGACTAAAGGAGGGTATGGAGAGGAACCATGTATAAACTATGCATTTTTGATTTAGACGGAACTTTAACGGATACGTTGGATTCTCTGACTTTTTCTGTGAATGAGACATTGAAGGAGATGGGGCTTTCCCCGATCACCAGTGAACAGTGCCGCATGTTTGTGGGAAATGGAGCAAGGGTATTGATGGAGAAGGCGTTGTGGGAAAGCGCCAAGGCTGGTCCGGAAAGGCTGGACGAGGCAATGGAGATATACGGCCGTATATTTGACGCTAACTGCACATATCATGTAATACCATATGACGGTATCTTAAAGCTCCTGGAGGGCATGAAGGCGCGCGGTATCTGTCTGGCAGTGCTGTCCAACAAACCTGACAGGCAGACCGTGCATGTGGTGGAAGAGATATTCGGTAAGGATACGTTTCAATGGATTCAGGGCCAGAAAGAAGGCATACCCAGAAAGCCGGATCCTTATGCCGCCCTGCAGATTGCCGGGAGGTTTGGGGCTGAGCCGGAAGAGTCACTGTATGTAGGCGATTCGGAAGTGGACATTGCAACCGGCAGGGCAGCCGGGATGAAGACCATAGGAGTGTCCTGGGGCTTTCGGGGAAGAGCTGCGCTTGCAGAGGCGGGAGCCGTGCATGTTGTAGATTCTCCGGAGGAGATTCTGAATTTGATTACTTAAAAGGGAGGGAAAAGAATCATGTATGAATATGATGATGAGTGTCTGCTTACATTTCTAAAGAAGCAGTCTCAGCTATTTGATGAGCCGGTGGCAGAGACCATCGAGGCAGCGGAGGCTTTCCTGGAGGACTGCATGGCCGCAGTCGTGGATTCCCTTGATGAGGTGAGGGAATATTTTGAGGAAAGCGGGATTGACGTGGATGGAATGTCGGACGAAGAACTGGAAGAGGCGTCCGAGGTCTTTGCACTTCCGAACGGACAATATTTGATTGTGGAAGGTTAATCCGAATACTTAAAGCAATGAAACACAAAAGCCGCAGCATCATTTCACTGCGGCTTTTTCTGTGGCCTCTTTTATGGCATCCAGAATAACCTGGGATGTATAGGGGGTGTCGTCTGACAGTGAGATATCCTCCAGGGACTGCTTCTCATAGACCTGATCTGCTATATCTTCGATTGCCGGCTGAATCAGAGGAAACATGGTGGTCATTGCCTCATCCAGATTGGAAAATCGGATAGAATTGATATGGGATTCATCTACGGATACTTCCACTTCTAGATTTGTATTGTTTAACGTCAGCGTCGAGGTATAGACTCCCGGAGTATACTGCTTTTTCGCATCTGCACTCTTATCTTTTCCGCCGGGACGGAACATGACAATCAGCAGTATGATCAGAAGAATGCCAAGTGCCGCGAAGACTGCCGTATAGATGATTTCTTTCATATGCAGAACAATAATTTTTGTTTTGGAACCCATTGAAGAGACCTCCCGTGTTAGTCAATTTTACTTCCCTGTAATGGGCAGGTAAGGAAAACTGTCCATTGCGCTTTTTATAAGTGTATGACGTGAAGGGAAAAAATATTCGCGTCTTTTGCGTGACAAATAGAATGGCATCCTGTAAAATGGATAAGAATGAAGAGGTGAAAAGGATGTATATCATAGCAGGTCTGGGAAATCCGGACAGACAATATGAAGGTACGAGACATAATGTGGGATTCGAAGTGATAGATACCATTGCTTCGAAATATAATATAGCAGTGGACACGAAAAAACACAGAGCCTTCATTGGCAAGGGTGTGATAGGCGGGCAGAAGGTAATTCTGGCAAAACCGCAGACATATATGAACCTGAGTGGAGAGAGCATTATCAGCCTTGTGGAATATTATAAGATTGATGAAGAACAGGAACTGATCGTAATATACGATGATGTCAGCCTGGGGGTCGGGAAGCTCCGCATCCGTGCAAAAGGCAGTGCCGGCGGCCACAATGGAATCAAAAATATCATCGCTCATCTTGGAAGTGAGGTATTTCCCAGGATTAAAATAGGAGTTGGTGAGAAACCGCCCAAATATGATCTGGCGGACTATGTACTTGGACATTTTACCAAGGCGGAGCACGAGTTGATGGAGGAAGGTTATGGGAATGCGGTTCATGCCATAGAGATGATAATATCCGGTGAGATTCAGGCTGCAATGAATGAGTATAACCGGAAAAAGAAGGAAGAGTAGAGAATATGCAGGCTTTTTTAGCGCCGCTTGCCGAGCTGGCGGAGTACAAGGAGATATTCGGCAGACGAAAGAAAAACAGCGGGGTTCTGCAGATTACAGGCTGCGTCAATTCCCAGAAAACACATTTAATGTATGCACTGAGCGATGGTTGTTATTATAAAATCATCGCTTTTTCCAGTGATGAAAAGGCAAAGAAGGCTTATGAGGAATACCGGTTCCTGGATGATAATGTGTATCTGTATCCGGCGAAGGACCTTCTGTTTTACCATGCGGACATCAAGGGAAAGTACCTGATTAAGCAGCGGATGGAGGTGGTGCGTGCCATACTTGAGGCGGAGGAAATGGAGAGCCGGGGGAAGGGCGGAATCACGGTTATCACAACGATGGACGCTTTTTTGGATGGTATGCCTCCTCTGCGGGAAATTGCAAAACGCAGGATTCATGTGGAAGGGACGGGGACACTGGATTTAATAAAGCTGCAGGAAAAGCTTTCCGCAATCGGTTACGAACGGGAGGTTGAGATCGAAGGCCCCGGGCAGTATGCGGTCAGGGGAGGTATACTGGATGTGTTCCCTCTGACGGAGGAGCTACCGGTCCGCATTGAACTGTGGGGGGACGAGGTGGATTCCATCCGGACTTTTGATGTGGAAAGCCAGCGGTCGATCGAGAACCTGGATGATGTGGACATTTATCCAGCAGCGGAATTCCTTGGAGAGCGCGGGAAAAGCGTCTCTTTCCTGGATTATTTCCCAAAGGAAAAGAGTCTGTTGTTTTTGGATGAGCCTCTGCGTCTGGCAGAACATGCGGATGAGACCGCAGAGGAGTATCTGAACAGCCGGAAAAACAGGGAAGAAGCCGGAATGCAGGAGGAAGAGGAACCGGAAATCTTTTCTACGAAGGTGATTGTAGAAAAGATGAATCAGTATTACGGCATCGGCCTGACAACGCTGGAATCTAAATGCGGCGGGTTTCATGTGCGGGATACCTACAGCCTGCAGACGAAAGGGGTCAATCCGTACAACAACAGCTTCGAGATGCTAACAAGAGACCTGAAGCGCCTGAAAAGGAGCGGTTACCGGGTGATACTGCTTTCCGGTTCCCGGACCCGTGCAAGACGGCTCGCCGAGGATCTGCGGGATTATGATCTGAGTAGTTTTTACAGCGAGGATATGCACCGGGAAGTGCAGCCGGGGGAGATCATGGCTGCCTACGGACATGTTGCGGAGGGGTACGAGTACCCGATGCTGAAGTTTATGGTGATATCCGAGACGGATATTTTCGGAAAGCAGAAGCGCAAAAAACGGCGCAGGACCTATGAAGGCCAGAAAATCCAGAATTTTTCCGAACTCAAGGTAGGCGACTATGTCGTCCATGAAAATCACGGTCTGGGGATCTACCAGGGGATTGAGAAGATCGAAGTCGACAAAGTAACAAAGGATTATATGAAGATTTCTTATGCAGGCGGTGGGGCGCTGTATATTCTGGCTACCCAGCTGGATCTGATCCAGAAGTATGCCGGTGCGGATGCGAAAAAACCGAAGCTGAACAAGCTGGGCACCAGCCAGTGGACAAAAACAAAGAGCCAGGTGCGCAGGGCCGTCAGGGCAGTGGCAAAGGATCTGGTGGAGCTTTATGCGGCAAGACAGGAGTCCCAGGGATTTGTATATGAACCGGATACCGTGTGGCAGAAGGAATTCGAGGAGATGTTTCCTTTCGAAGAGACTGATGACCAGCTGCAGGCGATTGCGGACACAAAGCGGGACATGGAAAGCAAAAAGATCATGGACCGGCTGATCTGCGGGGATGTGGGCTACGGAAAGACGGAGATCGCGATCCGGGCGGCTTTCAAGGCGGTACAGGAAGGAAAACAGGTGGTCTATCTGGTACCGACTACGATTCTGGCCCAGCAGCACTACAATACCTTTGTGCAGCGGATGCGGGATTTTCCGGTCAGGGTAGACCTTCTGTGCCGGTTCCGCACAACGGCTCAGCAAAAGAAGACAGTGGAGGATTTAAAAAAAGGGCTGGTGGATATCGTGATCGGCACCCACAGAGTGCTTTCTAAGGACGTACAGTTTAAAGACCTGGGGCTGCTCGTGATCGATGAGGAACAGCGTTTTGGTGTTACCCATAAAGAGAAGATCAAAAAGCTCCGGGAGAATGTGGATGTTCTGACGCTGACCGCAACGCCGATCCCGAGGACGCTCCATATGAGCCTGATCGGAATCCGGGATATGAGCGTCCTGGAGGAGGCCCCTATGGACAGAATGCCGATCCAGACCTATGTCATGGAATACAATGACGAGATGGTCCGGGAGGCTATAGAGAGGGAACTGTCCAGGGACGGGCAGGTATACTATGTTTACAACCGGGTTAGTGATATCGCGGATGTGGCGGGGAGAATTCAGAAGCTGGTGCCGGACGCAGCCGTTTCCTTCGCGCATGGACAGATGAATGAACGCCAGTTGGAAAACATTATGTATGATTTTATCAACGGGGATATTGATGTTCTGGTATCCACAACGATCATCGAGACCGGACTGGACATCTCCAACGTGAACACCATGATTATCCACGATGCGGACCGCCTGGGGCTGTCACAGCTGTATCAGCTCCGGGGGCGCGTGGGCAGGTCCAGCCGGATGGCCTATGCATTTTTATTGTACAGAAGGGATAAGATGCTCAAAGAAGTGGCAGAAAAACGCCTTGCGGCCATCCGGGAATTTACGGATCTGGGTTCCGGGTTTAAGATCGCGATGCGGGATCTGGAGATCCGCGGAGCGGGCAACCTTCTCGGGGAAGAGCAGCACGGCCATATGGAGGCAGTTGGATACGATCTGTACTGTAAGATGCTCAATGAAGCGGTGAAGCAGCTCAAAGGCGAGATGGAGGAGGATGTTTACACCACAACGATGGACCTCAATATTGACGCTTATATTCCGGAATCCTATATCCCGAACGAATATCAGAAACTGGATATATATAAACGGATTGCCAGCATTGAGAATGAGGAAGAGATGGATGATATGATAGAAGAACTGATTGACCGTTTTGGGGATATTCCAAGGAAGGTGCAGCAGCTTTTGAATATTGCAGGTCTGAAAGCGCTTGCCCATTCCGCCTATGTGACCGCGGTCGAGCAGAAAGGGGATGCTTATCAGTTTACCATGTATGAAAAAGCGAAGGTACAGCCGCAGAAAATCCCGGGCCTTTTACAGGCCTATCATGGGAGCCTGGTGTTCAAAGCAGATGATCCTCCGTACTTCCTGTACCAGAAGAAAGGACGCAGCGGACGGGAGAAGGATGAGAACGTGCTGGAATTGGTGAAAAAGGTGTTAAATGACATAAAAGGCTTGTTAGAATAAGAAAAACAAGCTATAATAATGAAGTTAAAATGTACGTAGGAGGATGTTATGGGACAGTTCAGAAAAAGAGTGATGATAATGGCTGCTGCGGGCCTTATCGCGGTATCTTCCCTGGCTGGGTGCAGCCGCTCTATGAATAATGATGCCGTAGTTGCCGAAGTAGGAGAAGACAAGATTGTGCTGGGGGTTGCCAATTTTTATGCAAGAATGCAGCAGGCGCAGTATGAGACATATTATGCCGGGATGATGGGTACCACCGGCGAGGCCATGTGGACACAGGAAGTAGAAGAGGGCAAGACCTATGAGGATACGACAAAGGAAAGTACCTTGAAAGCAATCGAGGACATGTATCTCCTGAAGCAGCACGCGGCCGATTATCAAGTGGAACTGACCGACGATGATAAAAAGGCGATTAAGAAGGCCGCTGAAGCCTTTGTGGAAGACAACACGCTGGAGGACAAAGAGGTTGTTTCCGGTTACGAGAAGTACGTCAAGACATTTCTGGAGCTGGCAACCATTCAGGCAAAGATGAATGCTCCGATGAAAGAAGGCGTGGACGAAGAGGTTTCCGACGAAGAAGCGGCGCAGAAGAGTATGCAGTATGTGCTGTTCTCCTATAATAAGACAGATGAGGAAGGTAATTCAGAAGCCATGACAGACGATGAAAAGTCGGCCCTGAAAGAAACCGCAGAGGAGTTTGCAGAAGACCTAAAAGATAGTGACGGTCGGGATTTGGAGGCAGCGGCATCCGAAGCCGGTCTGGAAGTACAGACAGCAACCTTTGATTCCGAATCCACATCGCCCACGGCTGACCTGGTAAAGGCAGCAGATGCGCTGGAGGAAGGCGATGTAACCGGCATCGTAGAATCTGACAATGGAATCTACGTAGCAAAGCTGACCAGCAACCTGGACAGGGAGGCCACAGACGCCAAGAAGGAATCCATCGTGGAGGAAAGAAAGCAGGAACAGTACGATTCTCTCCTGGAACAGTGGAGAAAAGATACAAAGATAACAGAACATGAAAAAGTATGGAAAAAAGTAAAATTTGAAAAGCAGGGTGTGACCATAATGCAGAGCGAGGATGAATAGGTAACGGGTTTTCGTCTTGTTGGCAAATGGGGACGCTTCATGACAGCCCCAGTACCTTCCCGGCAGCCCTGTCATGAAGCTGGTTCATCCAATCGGGAGGATAATATACATTCATTTGGGGCCTCTGGGCGGGAGCAGCGGATGTGAACTGGCTATGCGCAGCGTGTTTTCTTCGGTATGCTTTTGTCTGTCCCCGTCTCGTTCAACGCTAGGCTTCCCCCCATCAAAAAACATTTTATACTTGAAGTTTTCTTGATGTGATGGTAGAATATTAAGAGTTCGTGAGGGAGTAATTAGCGTAGTGCATACGTGGTAAGTCAACATACTGGCCGAGGAGGTCTGGCTTATCTTAATTAATGAGACTCATGTACAGTTTATTTGCTGTACATGTGTCTCTTTTTATGTTGCAGCGCAGGCTGGCACGTGGGAAGGTTCACAAAGGAGGAAGATGACAGATGGGAATTCTTGAATTGTTTTTATTGGCGGTAGGTTTATCAATGGATGCTTTTGCGGTGTCTGTCTGTAAGGGGCTGGCGATGCCAAAGATTACCGTGAAAAAGGCTTCCGTGGTAGGGGTGTGGTTTGGTGGATTTCAGGCGCTGATGCCGCTGGTTGGTTATTTTCTAGGGGTGCAGTTTAAAGATAAGATTACGGCTATTGATCATTGGATCGCTTTTATTCTGCTGGGCATCATCGGATTTAATATGGTCAGGGAGGCGCTGTCCCCGGGCTGCGAGGCGGCCAGTGATGAGCTGGATGTCAAAACGATGTTCGTTCTTGCTGTTGCAACCAGCATAGATGCACTGGCCGTTGGTATTACTTTCGCTTTTCTTCATGTAGATGTGATATCAGCGGTCTCCTTTATCGGAGTGACGACCTTTCTTTTATCCGCAGCCGGCGTGAAGATTGGAAATGTCTTTGGAACAAAGTATAAGGCGAAAGCGGAGCTGGCGGGGGGCGTAATTCTGATTCTGCTGGGATTGAAAATTCTGCTGGAGCACCTGGGGGTTCTGTAAATCAGAAATCCCAGCTTTCCCCCAGCTTTTCTCGCGCAACATATAGGGTGCGGTCTTCTCTGGTGCGCAGCGTCCATTTTACCAGCGTCAGGCGCCGGTTTTGAATTTCAATGCAGGTGATGCACCTGGGGTGTACACAGCTGCCGGTATTGAAGTAGGGAGAGGCATCCGATCCGGTCATGGGGCGGTGGGTATGGCCTGCTATGAGTACTTTCTGTTCCCTGAGCGCCCAGTCGGAGAGACGCTTTTCTACTTTTTTCTTCCTGGAATAATTCCTGGCGGCACTCGTTGGATCGGAGACCCCAAGCGCCTCCAGCGGTTTCCAGAGGTACCGTACGAGAAATCTTGCGGCCGCGCTGCCCGTACTGTTCAGAAAATCAGCCTGGTGTCCGTGGGTCAGATACAGATCTCTCCCATGTTCCATATCTTTTAATATCATCCCCTGAAGATAGCACATATCAGGAAAGAGAGGGACTTCGTCCGCCTGTCCGCTGGCATGGTATGTGGAGCAGTGCTTTCGGCAGTAGCCGCAGTGGCGTTTGCTCTGATCATGGTTTCCGTAAAGCATATACAGCCGCCCCTTGTTTTTAAATTCCCGGAGCAGCCAGAACACATTGCTGTGAATGTCTATAATCCTGGAAAATGACCTGTTTTCCCACAATTCATCTCCGTCACCCAGTTCAATATATGAAAATCCCCTCTCATAATAGTAATTTAGGGCCGCAAAATAGAGGTTCTGATTCTTTAGAAAATTGTCGTTGTGATCGCCGGTTCCACGATGACAGTCGCTGATGAGCACAAAGCGGGAGGTGCTGTATAAGGGAATCTCCAATGCGTCTGAAAAGGCACGGGAAATCCTCTGATACCAGCTCATGAGTGCCTCCTGGTTCTTTTTCCGATTCTGCGGATGCGAAGTGTCTTCCGAAATAGAAAAGGAGACAGATAATAGAGGAAAAGAAGCCTGTCAGCAGTGCTGTAAAATGGCCTGGTTATCCAGAGGTACAGCCGGCAGGCAAACCTGGATTTCCACAATACATAGCTTTGTACCCAGGTATCCCACGGGACGCCCGGCACCTTGGGGTCAGTGAGGTAAAATTGTACGGTAGTGCCGTAGGCCAGGATTTCACTGTCTTTATAGCCCAGCCCAATGAGGGCACGGGTAAAAGCGCGGCACATAGATTCCTCCGGAAAAGTCAGTACCGCCTCCAGTAGCAGATCCTCCGGCTGCGTACAGGTACCCATGACAAATCCCCCCGGCCGCCAGTGAGTCTGGGACAGATTGAAAAACGGACATTCTGGTCCCATCAGCCTGAGCCGGACAGGCAGCATTTCATCCGGTTCTGCGGCTGGAAAGATTGTCTGGCGCCGCAGCGCAGGCGGTACGATGGTATCTGCATGGTAGATTCCAGCCTCGGCTCCAGTACTGATCCCATACTGCCCCTTCCAGAACTCGATCAGCCAGGTCTTTCCCCGATAATTAAAGTAGACGGGCTCACGGTCAAAAACCATGTTTGCAGACAGGGCTGTCTGGTCGTAAAATTCTCCGCAGCCGGATTCTTTTTGCCACGCGTCCGTACTGGTAGTAAAAATATCCTGTACAAACTGATATGTGAAGCCGAAAGGCTCCGCGAGTTCATTTAGGAGACTGCATTTTTTCGTGCAGGACATTTTCCGGACATTTGTCAGGCTCCGTTTTCTGCGGATGCAGAAAAACGCGCAAAGTAAGAGCAGTATTACAATGAAAGAAGTGATGATAAGATACATACGCAAAATCCTACAGTGATTCTTCCTATATTATATGCAAAATTCTGTAAAATGGCCGTAAAACCTTGAAATTTGGGGAAATCCCATATATAATACACGGGTTGTGGATATGACAGGAACAGTGTGCAGCGAGGAATCAATTGAGGACTTTACTGAAGGGAGAAGAGCGAATGGGATACGACTATGGGAAAATCTGGGTTGCAGGCGCGTCCGGACGTGTAGGTACGATGATACACAATATGCTGGATATGCGGGATGTTGAACTCCTGGAGACAGATGTGGAGGAACTGGACATTACTTGTGCAGCTGATGTGAATTTGTTTGGCAGCAGAAATCGTCCGAACACAATTATTAACTGTGCGGGAATGACGGATGTGCAGGAATGTGAGGATAATATAGAACAGGCCTACAAGGTAAACGCATTGGGTGCGAGAAACCTAAGCGCTATTGCCAGAAAAATTGATGCAAGGATTATTCAGATATCAACAGATGATATTTTCTGGGATAACAGCTGCAGGCGGTTTCACGAGTTTGATACGCCAAATCCGAGAACGGTCTATGGGAAATCAAAGCTTGCCGGGGAAAATTTCGTCAAAGAACTGGCACCTAAGCATCTGATAATTAGAAGCTCCTGGGTATATGGAAAGGAAGGGCATAACTTTGTAAATTCTATTATAGAGCAGGTTCAACGCGGCGGCATCATCGAGGCAGCCGTCAATGAGTATGCATGTCCCACCAGCGCAAGGGAGCTGTGCAAGGTAATCCTGCGTCTGATCCAGGAGGAGCAGGAAGGAATCTACCATGCAGTCTGCAGCGGGTCCTGCAGCCGTTATGAACTGGCGCAAGAGATACTGCGGATCATGGGCAGACAGGATGTTAGGCTGGAACCGGTAGAACTGGGAGACCCTGGACAGATTCCTGGCGGGTCCGCAGCAAACTGCGGAATAAGGTATACCCAAAGGGCATCCCGTAACTCATGCCCTGCGGGCGGATCCGCAGTAAACTGCGGAATAAGGTATACCATCCTGGATAATATGATGCTTAGGATGTGCGGAATTGAAGAGCCGGAACCGTGGCAAGCTGCACTGAAAGAGTATTTACAGGAGCTTAACCTGCAGGAAGGAGCGGAAATTTAATGGAAGAGACAAAGAAGAAAAAATTTGGGCTTACGACATTGATTTTCATCAGCCTGCTGCTCGGTGCTGCGGCAGGGATTATTCTCCACTATCTGGTGCCGGCAGGCTATACCAGAGATACCGTTATCATTAACGGGATCTTTTATGTGGTCGGCAATGGATTTCTCAGGGCCATGCAGATGCTGGTTGTACCGCTAGTGTTTTGCTCTCTTGTCTGCGGCAGTATGGCGATAGGGGATACTAAGACGCTCGGGAAGGTGGGCGTTAAGACGATTATTTTTTATCTGTTTACTACGGCAGCGGCGATCACACTGGCACTGGGGATCGGCAATCTGATCAATCCTGGAGTGGGGCTGGATATCAGCAGCGTGGAAAAAACAGAGACAGCAGCTGCAGAGGCAGTCAGTTTTGCGGATACGATCCTGGAAATAATTCCGAAAAATCCAATACAGGGACTGGCGGAAGGGAATATGCTTCAGATTATTTTCTTTGCTATATTTGTGGGGATTCTGCTGGCAAAAAGAGGGGAGCGTGCGGCGTCCGTGTCTCAGTTTTTTGCCCAGTTCAATGACCTGATGATGGATATGACGATGACGGTGATGAAGGCCGCCCCGATCGGGGTATTCTGCCTGATTGCAAAGACCTTTGCCGGAATCGGATTCGATGCATTCCTTCCCATGCTCAAATATATGGCGGCGGTATTTTTGGCGCTGCTGCTGCAGGGGTTCGGTGTATACCAGATCCTGCTGAAAATATTTACAGGGCTGAATCCTGTTAAATTCGTAAAAAAGTTTCTACCGGTTATGGGATTCGCATTCTCTACGGCAACGTCCAATGCTACCATACCGCTATCCATAGAAACGCTGGATAAAAAAATGGGAGTGTCCAAAAAGATATCCTCCTTTACGATACCGCTCGGAGCAACGATCAATATGGATGGAACAGCAATCATGCAGGGGGTGGCTGTCGTTTTTGTGTCCCAGGCCTTTGGGATCAGCCTGTCGCCGGCGGATTATATTACGGTGATCGCAACCGCTACCCTAGCGTCAATCGGTACGGCGGGAGTGCCGAGCGTAGGTCTGATTACACTCTCCATGGTGTTCAATGCGGTCGGGCTTCCGGTAGAGGGAATTGCACTGATCATGGGCATTGACAGGATACTGGATATGACGAGAACGGCGGTTAACATAACGGGGGATGCGGTTTGCACAACTATCGTGGCACATCAGAATAAAGAACTGCGCAGAGAGGTCTTCGAGAGGGGAGTTTGACGCCCAGCGGACCGCAAGAGGAAGGATGCCTTGTGAGATGCGGGACAGAATGCGCGGCAAGGTCTGTGCTGTTTTGCAGGGCGACCCGCAGGCGAACCAGCAGTAGGAGAAAAAAGACAGGATTGCAGAGAGCCAGAGACATTCACCGCTGAAGCTGATGCTTAAGCGGCTCAGGTCTCTTTGGAAATTGCTTTGGCGAGCAATTCCCATCTCTGCAATCCTGTCTTTTTTTCTTACTGCTGGTAAGCCTGCTCTACGCCCTGCAAAACAGCACAGACCTTGCCGCGCATTCCGTCCCGCATCTCATAGGGCATCCTTCCTCTTGCGGTCCGCTGGGCTGGTGCATCCTGGCGGGAGTGGGAGAGGCGGATTGAACTGGGGGACGGGGCTGTATTGGACTCGGACGGGCTGTTTAGCTATCTTTGATTGCTTATCTTCAGGCGGTTAAATACTTTGTTTATATGTATTCTAATTTTTCAAAGTAGTGCATCAGGATGTCGGCGCAGTTTTCTACTCCTAGTTCGGAGGTGTTCAGAATCATGTGGTAGTCGTTTACGTCGCCCCAGGTTTTACCGGTGTGCTCGTAGTAGTAGGCGGCTCTTTCTTTGTCGGTACTCTCGACTTTTTCTTTGGCCTCCTCGTGGGTGAGGGATTCCAGCTCCATGATGCGGGATATACGGTCTTCTTTGTCTGCGCAGACGAAAATGTTCAGGACGTTTAAACGGTCTTTCAGAATGTCGGATGCGCAGCGGCCGAGAATGATGCAGGGGCTTTTGGCAAGTTCGCGGATTGCTTCGGCTTCTGAGTCGTACATTTTGTCATCTATTGTATGTTCAATGTAGGCTTTGTCGTATACCGGGATGTCCAGTCGCTGGGACAGCTCATTTGCAATTATGCTTGCTCCGGTACCAAAACGGCGGCTCATTGTAATTATTAATTTCATAGTTTTTCCTCCTTCGTGTATACACTTGGGTTTGGCTTATAGGTCTATGTGTTTCCTTATTATAACACTGATGTGTGGAAAAGTGTATATTTTATTGCTTAGAAATCTTAGTATTTGCGGGAGGGGGACGCTGAGAAAAAGGGGAGGAAGGTTTCTGCCGGGGCTGTATATGCCGTTTCGGAAACCGGCCGCCCGCTAAGAATCCGTAGAAGAAAAAGCGGGAAAAACAGAGGGATCAGCGGCATGCAACCCGAAATTTGATAATTTCGGGTCTTAGGCCGCCTCGGAATTTGATGCGGACATCAAATTCCGCCCTCTGTTTTTCCCGCTTTTTCTTCAACGGATTCTAATACGGACTTTAAGGCTTCCGAAACGGCATATACAGCCCCGGCAGAAACCTTCCTCCCCTTTTTCTCAGCTGGTGCATCCGGGCGGTAGGATCTAATTTCCAAGAAGGGGGAAATCCGGGAGTGGCTTATGTGTGTTTCTTTGGTGTTGCTTTATCTTCCGGGGGGGGTGAATGAATGATATGTGAAAGAAGTGCATTTTTAAGAATATGGAAGTGCATTTTTTAAGAATTTGGTGTTGTGATAAATGGGGAGGGAGGTTATAATGGGGCTGTGACAGAAATCAGCGGAAAGGCGGGAAGGACATCGTGAAGAACAGGAATCAGAGAGCAGCTGTGGTTGTTTTGATTGTTTGTATGGTGTTTTTTGCGGCTTTGGAGAGCGTTGGCGGATTTCGGACGGGCTGTCGGAACGAAGGGGGCGGCGTGCTACAGTCTGCTGCTGTTTCGGGAAACGATATATGTGCAGAACGTTTGGGAGAAGGATTCCGGGCTGGCGGATGTGGATATGCGGGGCAGAGGATGGACGCGGGAGACAGCCTGCGTACGGGGAGTTTGGATTTTATGCCTGCTTCGGAAGCGAAGGATACGGTTTTTGTGCGCGGCGGCAGGATGGATGAGGATTCTGCGGAGCCTTCTTTGTTTTTTGTTGAAGTCTTTCTTATATTAAGTGTTTTTCAATTTCTTCTGGATGGCAGAACGTGGTCTGCGGTTCAGTCTTTTTGCATGGGTTTTCAAAATTATGCCATGCTTCAGGTTCATATTATCCAGCAGCGGGACGGGAAAAAGGGCCGGCTTTCTTATTCTTTTTCATAATGAGTGTTCATAAGTGAAAATAGGGAGGATCCTCAGGGGATCATCTGGTTGAATAAGAGGAGGCTTATACTTTGAAAGAACATAAACGAAATATATGGATTGTGCTGTGTGTAACCGCAGTGTTTCTTTATGCTGCCATTTTCGGACTGGGCAGTGATTTTAAGGGTGCGGTAGATATGCGTTTTGGGATTGATATACGGGGCGGTGTGGAAGCGGTCTTTGAGCCGGAGGGTGTGACAGAGACTCCGTCTGCAGAGGATCTGGATGCGGCGAGAACGGTGATAGAAAACCGGCTGGATGCGCAGAATATTTTGGACAGGGAGGTAACTGCAGACAAGGAGCATGGAAATATTATTGTACGGTTTCCATGGAAGTCGGATGAGAAAAAATTCAATCCGGAGGCTGCCATTGCTGAATTGGGTGAGACTGCGAAGCTGACCTTCAGGGACTCTCAGGGGAATGTTCTGGTGGAAGGCAAAAATGTTGCAGACAGCAGTGTGGTTAAAAACAAGCAGACAGGAGAGTATGAAGTTTCTCTTGAATTTGATAAGCAGGGGGCAGAAGACTTTGCAGATGCCACGGAGAAGCTGGTCGGCCAGTCCATGGGCATTTATATGGATGAGGAGCAGATATCCAATCCAGTGGTCAGGGAAGCAATCAAAGGCGGGCAAGCCGTGATCAATGGCATGGGTTCTCAGGAAGAGGCGGAAACGCTGTCTGAAAAAATCAATGCGGGGGCGCTGCCGTTTTCGTTGAAGACGACGAATTATAACACCATCAGCCCTACGCTGGGAAGCGGGGCACTGAAAGCGATGACAACGGCTGCGGCCACGGCCTTCATTCTGGTTTGCATTTTTATGATTTTATATTACCGGCTGCCGGGGACGATCGCCTGCCTGGCGCTGGTATTTCAGATGAGCCTCCAGGTTCTGGCTTTGTCTGTGCCCCAGTATACATTAACGCTGCCCGGGATTGCAGGGCTCATACTATCCCTGGGAATGGCGGTGGATGCAAATGTGATCATCAGCGAGCGGATCGGGGAGGAGCTGCAGAAAGGCTCCAGTATCCGGACGGCAGTGCGGCGCGGCTATAAGAATGCTTTTTCCTCTGTACTGGACGGAAATGTGACGACCGCAGCAGTGGCAGTGATCTTGATGATTTTTGGCTCGGGTACCATGCTGAGCTTTGGCTATACTCTGCTGACGGGAGTACTGATCAATCTGGCAGCAGGCGTATGGCTTTCCAGGGTCATGCTGAGTTCTGTGATTCTTTATCCGGGATTCCAGAAGCTTAAGTTGTTCCGTGTGAAAAAGGAGCGTAAAGTAATCGACTTTCTCGGCAAGCGTAAAGCTATCTTTATATTCACGGTATCTGTGCTGGCTGCCGGAAGCATTATAAGCGCGGTGAGGGGTGTAACGCTGGATACACAGTTTACCGGCGGGGTTATTTTAAAATATACCTGTGAGGGTGCGCCGGATACGGAAAAAGCTTCTAAGGCAGTCGAAGGCGTATTAGATCGTCCTGTCAGCGCCCAGGCGGGAGAGGATTTTGTGTCGGGGCAGGAGAAGCTGGTTTTGAATCTGGGAGGCAATCAGGGCATTTCGCCCCAGGAGCAGGAAAAGGTGCTGCAGCAATTGCAGGCAGTTCAGCCGGAATTAAACTATCAGTCATCGGAAACCTATGCGGTGGAACCGTATATCGGAGCCAGGGCTCTGAAAAATTCTGCAATTGCCATCGTTTTGGCCGCTCTGTTTATTGTTATGTATATCAGACTGCGTTTTTCCGCGCTGTCGGGCTTTTCTGCGGGAGTGTCGGGGGTGATTGCTCTTCTGCACGACGTTTTCATTGTATTTCTGGTATTCGGAGTTTGTAAAATACCCTTAAATGATGCGTTTGTATCAGTAACTTTGACAATAATCGGGTATTCTATTAACGATACGATCGTACTGTACGACAGAATACGGGAGCATATGAGCGGCCACACAAAAGAAGGCCTGGTTCCGCTTGTGAACAGGAGTATAACGGAAACATTAGGGCGTTCTGTTAATACGGCGTTTACTACGGTGCTGTGTGTGGCAATTGTACTGGTGTTTGCAATCTTTTATAATATAGAATCTATAAAAATATTTGCACTTCCTATGCTGATCGGCATGATCAGCGGCTGCTATTCCTCAATCTGCGTAGCCGGAGCGATCTGGGTTACCTGGAAGGAACGGAAAAAATCTTAATATTTGCGTAATATAATATTAATAAGTTTCCATCCTGTTGCGAAAAATGTTGAAAAATGCTATTATGTTTTGGTATGTAACTTAGTTTTGCATATAGAAAGCATATAAATTATTGAAATAAGATAAAGAAATGGAAGGGGCATACCGATGGGCCAGAATAAAATGAGCGATAGCGAAAGAGAGGCATACAGGAGAGAGCAGGCCAGACAGCGCCGCAGGATGGAAGAAAAGCAGAAAAAGACAGTACAGGGGAATCCGGCCAAATCTGTGGCCAAAGGAGGCAAAAGCGGCGGTGGTAAGAACAAAGCTGCAAGGCCGGGAATCGACGGCAGCAGCAGGAATGCGGCAAACGGCGGCAGACCCTCCGGGGGCACAGGTAAAGGCGGAAACGGCAAAAAAGGCGATTTCGGCAGGCGTCCGGCGGCAAACAAAGTGAGCAGGCAGGTAGGGCTCGTACTCTGCGCAGTTCAGCTGGCTGTAACGCTGGTGTTTATAGCTGCATTGTTTGTGCTGAATATGCTGCCCATGAAATATCTGGGGATTATTATTGCGGTTCTTGTATTACTCTGGGTACTTCCGCTGTCAAGCCAGTTGATATCTAAGAAAAAAGCAATTGCCGGAAAAGTGCTGAGCGTGCTGATGTCCATCGTGCTGATTTTGGGATCCTATTATATATTCAAGACAAACGGAACTGTAAAGGACATTAGCGGCGGCAATAAAAAAGTCGATAAGATGGTTGTTGCTGTACTGGCAGAAGACCCGGCAGAAAACATCAAGGATGCATCCGGCTACGACTTTGGCGTGCAATACGCGATGAAAGGCGACGATGTGAAATCTACGGTGGATATCATTAATAAGGAAGTGGGCAGCAGCATCTCGACGGTAGAATACAGCAGCCTGAATGAGCAGGCGCAGGCGCTGCATGACGGCGCCGTGGAAGCGATCATTTACAACGATGCCTATACGGCTATTCTGGAAGAGGCATTTACAGGATACAGCGACAGTGTTAAGATTATTTACACCCATGAAATAACAAGCAAGCTGGAGAATACTGCGGCTGACGTAAAAGTAGATGATGACTGCTTTACGGTTTATATAAGTGGAATAGATGTATTTGGCGCGATTGAGACTAACAGCCGAAGCGATGTGAATATCATTGCGGTTGTCAATCCGACGACGCATCAGATCCTGCTTGTAACGACGCCGCGTGATTATTATGTAGAGATTCCGGGTATTTCGGGCGGACAGCTGGATAAACTAACTCATGCAGGAATTTATGGGGTAGATGCATCAATGGCAACGCTGGCGAAGTTGTACGATACGGATATCGACTTTTATGCAAGAGTGAACTTTACATCCCTGGTACAGATGGTAGATGCACTCGGCGGTGTGGATGTCGTTTCTGAACAGGAATTCAACACCAGTTATGATTCAGGCCTTGAAATGTATGTGGCCCAGGGAGTTAATCATTTTAATGGACAGCAGGCACTGGCCTTCTCCAGAGAGAGACAGAATGTAGACGGCGGGGACTTCCAGAGAGGAAGAAATCAGCAGGCCGTCATCACTGCGATGATCAAGAAGGCGATATCACCGGCAATCCTGACAGGAGCAAACGGAATTCTGAGCAGCATCAGCGGGAATGTAGATACGAATATGTCCCAGGAGCAGATTCAGGAGCTCATTAAGAGCCAGTTGAATCAGCCGTCCGCATGGAATATCAAATCCATGTCGGCAACGGGAACCGGAGATGATCAGGAATGCTATTCCTCACCGGGAAGCATCCTCTATGTAACGCAGCCGGATCAGAATTCAATTAACGAGATTAAACAGGCCATCGACGCAGTGGAGGCAGGAGAAACGCTGCCGGATTCTGAAGTGGCACAATAAAATTCTAAAATACCGAGGAAAAGAATATGATGAAACTGTTAAAAAAGTGGGATCTTTCGATTATCTATAAAGCATTGCTTGTGATTTTGGATATCGTATTTATTAATGCCAGTTCCTTTCTGGCATTGTGGATCCGCTTCAATATGCAGATCAGTGAGATACCGGCCGAATACTATACTTCTGTGTTAGATTTGGTCGTAGTTAATACGATTGTGACCGTTGTGATCTTTGCTGCCTGCAGATTATATACAAGCCTTTGGAGATTTGCGAGTATCAAAGAACTGGTATATGTGATTGAAGCCTGCCTCGCATCGGTTTTGTTTAATATTCTGGCCTATTATCTCACTTACAGGACCATATACAGGGGATATTTTCCTCTTTATGTGGTTGCCTTGTTTCTGCTGACATGCCTGAGCAGGTTTTCATACAGGCTGGCAAGGCTGTTGTACCGGGGGAACATTCACGGGAGGCATGTCCGCAATACTATGATTATCGGGGCCGGCGAGGCCTGCAATGTGGTGATGAAGGAACTGGAGCTTAGCACGGAGCTGGATGCAAAGATCTGCTGTGTGATCGATGATAATCCAAGAAAACGCGGCACATTTATCCACGGTGTTAAGGTAGTGGGCGGAAGGGAAGAAATCCTGCATAGTGCGGAAAAATACAGGATCAATGAAATTATCATTGCAATCCCAAGCGCAGATAAGCGGGAGCGGCAGAAGATCCTGGATATCTGCCAGAAGGTGCCGGATTGTGAGTTGAAAATTCTTCCCGGAGTATACCAGCTGGTAAATGGAGAAGTCAGTGTGTCAAAACTGCGCAATGTAGAGATTGAGGACTTGCTGGGAAGAGATCCGATTCGGATTACGACGGAGAAAATCGGGCGGTATGTGTCCGGCAAGGTCGTACTGGTGACAGGCGGAGGCGGCAGCATTGGAAGTGAGCTGTGCCGTCAGATAGCGGCAAACGGTGTAAAACAGTTGATTATTTTTGATATCTATGAAAACAATGCCTATGATATCCAGCAGGAACTGAAAGCAAAATTTCCGTATCTGGATCTCGTGGTGCTGATCGGATCGGTCAGAAACGGCAGGAAGGTAAATAGTGTTTTTGCCCAGTACCGCCCCGATATTGTCTACCATGCGGCCGCGCACAAGCACGTACCGCTGATGGAGGACAGTCCCAATGAGGCGATCAAAAATAACGTCTTTGGAACTTATAAGGTAGCGCTTGCGGCGGACAGGTACGGCGTTGATAAATTTGTGCTCATTTCTACGGATAAGGCGGTTAATCCGACAAACATTATGGGCGCCTCCAAGCGGATGTGCGAGATGATTATCCAGGCCTTTAACAACCGTTCAAGGACAGAGTATGTCGCAGTGCGCTTTGGTAACGTGCTGGGCAGCAACGGCAGCGTGATTCCTCTGTTCAAGAAACAAATTGAAGCTGGAGGGCCGGTTACCGTTACACACCCGGATATTATCCGCTATTTCATGACGATTCCGGAGGCTGTATCACTGGTTCTGCAGGCAGGGGCCAGCGCAAAGGGCGGAGAAATCTTTGTGCTGGATATGGGCCAGCCGGTGAAGATTGTGGACCTGGCAAAGAACCTGATCCGGCTGTCGGGCTATACGCTTGGAGTAGATATTGAAATTAAGTATACTGGACTGCGGCCGGGAGAGAAGTTATATGAAGAACTTCTGATGGCAGAAGAAGGTCTGGAGAATACGGAAAATGAAAAAATACACATCGGAAAGCCGATTGAATTTGATGAAGAAGAATTTTTAAACGATCTGGAAGATTTATATCGTGAGGCGTATGCGGAGACAGACCGTATGAAATATATTGTTCACAAGATTGTTCCGACCTATCATCTGCGGGATGCAGATATTATCAGGGATCAGCAGATACAGGCCGGATGGAATAAAGAATTTTCAGATACCCGTTCCAAACTGCCCAGCGCTTTTTTAGACAGAGGGATTGCGGATGCAGATATACGGACAGACAGTCCGAAATCCAGAAAAAACCGATCATGACAGGAAAGAAGGCACAAAATATGAAGGTACCATTTTCACCACCGGATATTACCGAAGAAGAAATTACAGAGGTTGTGAAGACCCTGCAAAGCGGCTGGATCACTACCGGTCCGCGGACCAAGGAATTCGAACGCAGAATCGCGGAATACTGCGGTACACGAAAGGCTGCCTGCCTGAATTCCGCTACCGCCTGTATGGAGATGACACTCCGCGTGATGGGAATTGGAGCAGGAGACGAAGTGATTACGACTGCATACACGTATACGGCTACCTGCAGCTGTATCTGCCATGTGGGGGCAGTTCCTGTTTTAGTGGATACGCTGCCCGGATCCTATGAAATGGATCCTGAAAAAGCGGCGGAGGCGGTGACAGAACGTACAAAAGCAATTATATGTGTGGATCTGGCCGGAATTATTTACAGCAGGTACGATGAAATATTCCGCATTGCCGAAGAAAAAAAACAGATATACCGGCCTTCAAATGAGCGGCAGGAAGCGCTTGGGCGTATTCTTGTAATGGCAGACGCCGCCCATGCCTTTGGCGCGCGCAGGGAGGGCAAAATGTGCGGAGAGATTGCGGATTTTACCTGTTTTTCATTTCATGCAGTTAAAAACCTGACTACGGCCGAGGGCGGGGCAGTGACCTGGTCCGATACAATACAGAAGGCAGGTCTGGATGCGGAAGGACTATACAGGGATTATATGCTCCTTTCCCTTCATGGGCAGTCCAAGGATGCGTTGGCGAAAACACAGGCAGGAGCGTGGGAATACGATGTTGTGGCGCCTTATTATAAGTGCAACATGACGGATATTATGGCGGCTATAGGACTGGTACAGCTGGAGCGGTATCCGGAGATTCTGGAGAGAAGAAAAAAAATCATCGGCATGTACGATGTAGGGCTGGGGCAGAGCCCGGTGCAGGTGCTGACACACTATGGAGAGCATCATCAGTCCAGCGGACACCTATATCTTGTACGTGCGCTTGACAAATCACGTGAAGAGTGTAACAATATTATCACAGAATTGGCAGAAGCTGGAATTGCATCCAATGTCCACTACAAACCACTTCCGATGCTGACCGCCTATAAGCGGATGGGATTTGACTTGGAGGACTTTCCGAATGCTTATGCACAGTTTGAGAATGAAATTACGCTTCCGCTTCATACATGCCTGACTGATGAACAGGTGCAGTATGTGTCCGAAACATTTCGGGCGCTGCTATGAGCGCAGATATAGCATTACGATAGAATAGAGATCCAATGTGAAAAGTCCTCCGGGACTTGAGATATGATGAAGGATGTATTAGAATGTTATGACAGGGCAAAGCAGCCGTTATTCTTACAATCAGGAGTAAAAAGAATGATCAGATGGGAACAGCTGCCGGATTCAATGAAGAACAAGACACTCCGGCCTTATTATGATAAATTGAAAAAGAAGAAGATTAGTCTGTGTATGAAACGCATCATGGATCTTCTTTTTGCATTAGTTTTGACCGTTGTTTTAGCGCCGGTCATGGCTGTGCTTGCACTATGGATAAAATTGGACAGCAGAGGGCCTGTCTTTTACAGACAGGAGCGGATTACACGATATGGGAAACCATATCGTATTTTCAAGTTCAGGACTATGGTCGCAGATGCGGATCAAAAGGGACCTTTAGTCACCGGCAAGGCGGACAGCCGCATTACCAGGGCAGGAAAGATGCTCCGCAAATGCAGGCTGGATGAGCTGCCGCAGCTTTTTAATGTACTTACCGGGGACATGTCTTTTGTTGGAACCAGGCCGGAAGTAAGAAAGTATGTGGAGCAATATACCGAAGAGATGAAGGCAACGCTCCTCCTTCCCGCAGGGATCACATCCCGTACCAGTATTATCTTCAAGGATGAGGATTTAATGATGGAAAAATATCTGAGGGAGACGGGAAAATCGGTAGACGAAGTATATGTGGATCATATACTTCCCGTGAAAATGAAATATAACCTGCAGTATCTCCGGAACTTTCATTTCTGGGGAGATATCAGGGTAATGATAGATACAGTACTCGCAGTGATAAAGTAGAGGGGGATATACGATGAAGAAGATAGCAGTCATTACAATGGGGGTAAGACTGGACGGAGAAAAAGGCTATACCCGGTTTCGCTACCTTTGTGATTTTCTGACAGAAGCGGGATATCAGGTGGATTTGATAACGACCACATTCCAGCATTGGGAAAAATCCCAGAGGGATATGGAAAAGATTAAAAAAGAGGATTACCAGTTCGGGATCAAGTTTATATATGAGCCGGGATATAAGAAAAATGTGGATCTGAAAAGAATCCGCAGCCATAAGATCGCAGCAAAGAATCTGACGGCGCTGTTGGAGAAAGAAGGGGACTATGATCTTCTCTATGCGGAAATTCCCCCGAATGATGTGGCGCTGGCGGCAGCCGAATACGCAAAGCGGCGGGGGATTCCATTTGTGGCGGATGTAAACGACCTTTGGCCGGAGGCCATGCGGATGGTGCTGGATATTCCCGTGATCAGTTCCATTTTATTCCATCCACTGCAGAGAGATGCAGAAAAGGTTTATTCCCTAGTATCGGGAGTCATCGGCACATCGGATGAATATAGAGACAGGCCGTTTCAGAACCAGAAGAGGGAAGTGCCTAAGGCCACGGTTTATGTAGGCAATGAGATCTCAGAATTTGATAAAGGCGCCGAGGAGAATGACTCTCTGGTTACAAAGGCAGAACGTGAATTCTGGGTGAGTTATGCCGGTACAATCGGAACCAGCTATGACATACGTACCATGGTGCTGGCAGCGGAAGAATTGGCAGGAAGAGGCAGGCAGGATATCCGGATCAAGATACTGGGCGGCGGACCAATGAAAGATGAGTTGGAAGCGCTGGCGCGGGAACGCCAGATCTACAATGTAGAATTTGTTGGTTACGCACCCTATGATAAAATGGCTGCTTACCTGAAAAAGTCGGATATTCTGGTCAATTCTTTTGTAAGAAAGGCTCCGCAAAGCATTGTTACCAAGATCGGTGATTATCTTGCCGCCGGCAGGGCAATGATTAATACATGTATGAGTCCTGAATTCAGAAGAAAAGTTGAGGCGGACGGTTTTGGCGTAAATATCGAACCAGAGGATGTCAAAATCCTGGCGGATGCCATCGAAGATTTGTATGAGAATGAAGAAAAGCGCCTGGAAATGGGGAAAAAAGCAAGAAAGATTGCGGAAGAACAGTTTGACAGGCCCAAATCATACAGAAAGATAGTAGAGTTAATCAGGGAACTGACTGAAAAGAAGTAAATTGAGAGGTACATTTATGGATAAAAAAGAGGCAAAAACGCCTTATTTTTCTATCGTTATGCCCGCCTACGGTGTGGAGAAATATATAGACAGAGCGATTCAAAGCATACAGAATCAGACATTTGGCAATTGGGAGATCCTGGTGGTAGATGACTGTACTAAGGATGGAAGCGGAAGGATTGCAGAAAAATACGCCTCGGAGGACTCCCGCATCCAGGTGATACGCCATGAGGTAAACAGGGGCTTGAGCGCAGCACGCAATACCGGAACCAGGGCGGCACGCGGAGAGTACATCTGGTTTATGGATCCGGATGATTATGTGGATCATACCCTGCTGGCGCAAGTGTATGCCTCTATCGGGAAAAATCCAGCGCAGGTAGTGCTGTTCGGTCATATTGAAGAATACTATGATAAGAAGGGGCATCTCCAATATACACACCCTATCTGCCCAGAAGAACATTATTACCGGTCTGCTGAAGAATTCCGTCCCCATATAATAGAGCTGGAACAACAGACACTGTATGGGTATGCTTGGAACAAGTTTTATCTGCTTTCCTATATCCGGGAGCTGAGGCTGGATTATGAAAATGTCAGGCTGATCGAGGATATCGTCTTTAATATTAAATATTTTATGGATATAGAAAGAATGAATATTCTGCCCATTGTGCCGTATCATTACGGCAAAAGGATGGAAGCCAACCTGACGAATAAGTTTGTACCGGATTATTTTAAACTCCACAGGCAGCGGATTGAGATGCTGTTTGACCAGTTTTCCTACTGGGGGATCTGTACGGAAGCAGTCAGGAGTGTTCTGGGGAGCTTGTATGCAAGGTATATTCTTTCCGCTCTGGAAAGAAACTGTGACAGACGTTCAGGCATGAATCATGCACAGCGGTATAAGTGGTGCAAAGGGGTGTTTGCCCAGGGCCTGTTCAATGAATTGATTCCGATGGCACGGGCAAAGGAAAGCGTGACACTTCGGACTGCACTGATGCTGTTCCGCTGGAAGAAAGCAATCCCATGTTTGATGATGGGGAGGGGGATCTATATGGTAAGGAGATTTCTGCCTATGGTTTATTCGAGGGTGAAATCAGGACGTTAATGTGTTTTAAAAATAACTGCAAGGAGAATTATGACAGAGAATAAGAGATTTAAACAGGTACTTTTTATATTTAAGATGTATTATATGATTTATTTACTGCTGGCTTTCAATGCCTTTGTAAACGGCACTGTATGGATGAAATATGCGACGATATTATCGGCGGTCTGGGGAGCGGTGCTGGGGCTCTGGATGCTGAAGGATTACCGCCTGTATCTAAAGGTTCCGAATCTTTGGCCCCTGGCTGCGTTCTTACTGAGCGCGGTATTCAGCGCGGTTATGAATATAAGGTATGGATATCTGGAGAATATAGAAGGCCTTGTATGGATGTTTATCTCTTTATTTATTATATATATACCGACCTGTACGTATAGCAGGGAAGAGGTATTGAAGGAATTGAAAATTACGGCGGTGGTATATGTAGTTTACTGCACCGTTGTTCATATAATCAGCCTTTCTATGGTATATTGGGGCAGAAATATGGGATATACAGACCCTCTGGGGACAGAGCATATTGTAGGGTTCAACTGGGGGCGGCTTTGGGGAATCTACGACGAACCCAATAGGGGATCTGTTATTGCTCTGGCAGCAGTTTTTCTGGCAGTCTATCTTTTCTGGATATCCAAAAGGAAAGTCGGGAAAGTATTCTGGGTTTTCAGTATCATTGTGCAGTTTCAGTTTCTTGTGTTTTCCGATTCCAGAACCGGGGAAGTAGCTTTGGCTGCTGGTCTGTTTGTAATGGCAGGTCTCTGTCTGTACCGCCGGTTTGGAAAATGCAGAGGAAGGGCGGCGGCAGCGTTCGCTGCGGCGCTGGTGATCGGATTAGCAGCAGTGGCGGGAACCGTGGGATTCAAACAAATTTATAATACAGTAGATAAAAAAATAGAAGCAGTCCACAAGGCAAAGAAAAATATTCCAAAGAAGAGCATCTCAGGACGGAAAGCGATCGGACGGAAAGATGATCTTGCAAATGACCTGAGTAATGGCAGAATGGGAATTTGGGAAAGCGGTCTTGAGATCATAAAGGCATCTCCGGTATACGGCACCAGTTACCGCAATATTACGGAATTTGCAGAGGATCAGTTTCCGGAAACATATCTTGTGAAGAATTCTTTAGGTATAAAATATGACTCTATGCACAGCATGGTGGTGGATACAGCTACGGCACAGGGAGCTTTGGGTATAGCAGCGCTTATATGGCTCATGGTTAATACACTGTTGTATATGAAGAGAAAGGTAAAGGGAGCGGCACCTGATATCTTCAGGCCTGCGGTGGCCGTTTTCACGGTAATGGCTTCCATTTCGGCGGCGGCCACGGTGCTTTCCACGATCTTTTATGTGAATTCACCGGAGACATATTGTTTTTGGCTGTGCTTTGGATATTTCATTGCCCTGCTTCAAACAGGGCATAAGGAAGAGGCAAAATGAAAAAGGTTTTAATTGGCTTTATTATGGATGGCACAGGCGGAGGAATTGATGGATATCTGCTAAACTTTCTGGAAACCGTCGGGGGAGAGGATGTGCAGATGGACTTTCTTACCAACCATATCGATGAGGGGCTGCGGCAGCGGCTCGAAAAGTATCATTCCCGTTTATTTGAGATTCCCAGCCTGCACCACCCTTTTAAGCAGTATGCGAGAGTGTGCCATTTGATCCAGAAAAACCACTACGATATTGTTTATTTAAATATATCTACGGCAATAGATTGTGTGGCAGCTCTGGCGGCAAGAAAGTGTATGGTAAAGAAACGGGTTCTGCATTGCCATGCCAGTGGTAATGACTGTTCAAATGCACTGAAACGTCTGGTTTTTAACAGCATTCATAAGATATGCAGACTGTTTTTGTACCGGACAGGCACCGAGTACTACGGTGCTTCCAGACTGGCCGGAGAGTGGGCATTTCCGAGAAGAATCGTAGATTCGGATCGTTTTCATGTAGTAGTGAGTGGAATTGATACCCAAAAATATATGTTCAGTCAGTACATCAGGGATGACGTGAGAAGGGAACTGCAATTAGAGGACTCTTTCGTGGTCGGTCATGCTGGTACGTTCACCTATGTGAAAAATCATGAGTTTCTTCTGGAAGTATTCCGGGAAATCTATAAAAAAGATTCCAGGGCTGTTCTTCTGCTGATCGGAGCAGGAGAGGAATTGGAAATCATAAAAAAGAAGGTGCGGCAGTATGGGCTGGAAAGTGCGGTGCGTTTGACAGGCTGGAGGAATGATGTGGACAGGCTCCTTCAGGGCATGGATTTTTTTGTTCTTCCGTCTCATTTTGAGGGCCTTTCCATGATCAGTCTGGAAGCACAGGCGGCGGGGCTGCGCTGTGTATTAAGCAGCGGCGTGCCCGAAGAGGCAAAGATCAGCAGGGAATGTTATTTTCTTCCGTTAAGCGCAGGGGCTGATAAATGGGCAGAATTTATACTAGCTCACAGGGAATATGACAGAAATAACGTAAAAATAGATATGGACGGCTGCTTATTTGACCTTAATGCCCAGAAGGCTGTTCTGAGAGGAATATTATACCCAAAGGGCACCCCGTAATTCACGCCCTGACGGGCGGTCTGCAGCATAACTGCAGAACAAAGTATAGAATGGCGGCAGCTATTCCTGGATTTGAACTGCTGTGAACCGTAAAAAACTGGTGATAAACTTTGTCAGGAAGTGAGGAAATATACACATGGTGTTGGTAAGTGTTGTAGTTCCTGTGTATAATGTGCAGGATTTTCTTGAAAAGTGTGTAAAAAGTATAAAAGCACAGACATATCAGGAGTTGGAAATTATACTGGTGGACGATGGATCCACGGATTGCAGTAATGAGATGTGTGACAAATTTGCACAGGAAGACTCCAGAATTCGGGTGATCCATAAAAAAAACGGGGGACTGAGCGATGCGCGAAATGTGGGGGCAGGACTGGCGGCAGGAAAATATCTTTTTTTCCTGGACAGTGATGACTATGTGGACAGCAGGCTAGTTGAAAAAGCGGTGGGGGCAGCAGAAAAATTTGACAGCGACATCGTATATTTTGATTATAAACGGCTGGAACCAAACGGGGATGTTGAAGTATGTGACTGTAATCTCCCGGAGATGTGTCCTATCAGCCTTAAGACGAACCCGGAGCTGATGCTGCAGACACTTTCTGTGTGTGCGAAACTGTTCCGCCGGGACTTTTTTACAAAAACAGGATTGTTTTTCCCGGTAGGATACCGCTACGAGGATCTGGGTACGATTCCCAAATTAGTTCTCACGGCAGACTGTGTTGTATATTTAAGAGAACCGTTGTATTATTATATGATAAGGGAAGGCTCTATTACCACCGGCACGGAGGACGAAAAGAATTACTCCCACAGAAAAAAAATGGTGGAGGGGGTTCTGGACTATTATCGGGAAAAAGGACAGTTTGAGACTTTCCACAGGGAACTGGAGTATCTGACATTTTATAATATGTATTTTATTCCTGCCAGGGAAATGATATATCATGACAGGAAAAGTCCCTATGTGAAAAAGTGTAGGGATTTGACCGTAAAACTATTTCCCGGGTTTCGAAAGAATCCTTATATAAAAAATATGGGCAGGAAAGAAAAAGTACAGTTCTGGATACTGGAAAAACGGCAGTTCTGGATGATGAATGTACTGTCCTGGGCGAGAAAACAGTCGGACAAGATGAGAAGACGATAGGAGAAAAGACAATGGATAAGGTATTATCAGTAGTTATTCCATCATATAATGTGGAACGTTTTTTAAGGCAGACACTGGATTCTTTTCTGGATAAAAGAGTATTGAAGGATATAGAAGTGTTGATTGTAGATGACGGCTCTTCGGACGGTACGGCTGCAATAGGAAAAGTATATGAGAACAGATATCCGGACAGCTTCCGCCTGATTTCGAAGAAAAACGGCGGGCATGGTTCTACAATTAACCGGGGGATAGAGGAATCCAGGGGGACATATTTTAAAGTCGTCGATGGGGATGACTGGGTAGATACAGAGGGATTTGTCTGTATGGTGGAGAAACTGAGAACGTGCAGCGCAGACTATGTTGTATGTAATTATTATGAGGTGGACGATCAGACAAAAGAGAGGACACCGCGTGAGTTTAAAATGCTGCAAAGGGAACAGGGCAGCGGGGAATACTGGAATTTTAGTGAGATTGTCACAAGGACACAGATCCCAATGCATTCGCTGGCAATCCGTTCGGCAATTCTCAAGGAACATCATATCCGGCTGGATGAGCACTGTTTCTATGTTGATGTAGAATATATTTTGTATCCGGTTCCTTATGTGGAAAAGGTTGCTTTTTTTGATATTTATGTGTATATGTACCGTCTGGCTCAGGCGACACAGAGTGTCAGCATGCAGGGGTATCAGAAGCACATACAGAATCATATAGATGTGATCATGCATCTGACAGATTTTGTTACGGAATATGCAAAACAAGAGGACAGCCAAAAAGAAAAAATAGAGTATATATCAAAACGGATTGCGGAGATGGTAGGGGAGCAGATTACGATCTTCATGAGTTATCCGGTTGAGAATGAGGAGATGAAGCAGAAGTTTATAGAATTTGACCAAGAACTGCTCTCTAAAAATCCTGAGATATACAGACTGGCGGGGCAGGAGAGCGGGACATTAAGTCTTTTGCGGCGCACTGGGTTCAGGGGATATAAGACAATAGTGAAAATGGGGAAAAAAAGAAACGGGATGGAAGGATAACAGGCATTATGAGAATCCGTTCAGTAAAATTTAACTTCATAATGAATTTTCTCCTGACAGCATCGTCCATTATATTTCCGTTGATTACATTCCCTTATGTATCGAGGGTTCTGCAGGCGGCGGGAAATGGAAAAGTAGCGTTTGCCACAGCGGTTCTAACCTATTTTACAATGTTTGCATCTCTCGGCATTCCAACCTATGGAATCCGCGTATGTGCCCAGGTAAGAGATGACAGGGAAAAGCTTTCCAGGACAGTCCAGGAACTGTTGATCATCAATACGATTACTATGGTGATCGTATATGCAGTATTTGCAGTTATGGTATTTCTCGTCCCTGAATTTGCGAAAGAGAAGGAATTGCTGTTTATTAACAGTATCACGATGGTGCTGAATGTGTTCGGTGTCAGCTGGTTCTACAGCGCTTTGGAACAGTATGCATATATTACCGCATGTTCCCTGACATTTAAAGTTATATCCATTGTTATGATGTTTGCGTGGGTAAAAAATCCGAAAGATTATATTATATATGGTGCAATTACTGTATTTGCATCTGCCGGTTCCTATGTGTTGAACTTTATAAATCTGCATAAATATGTTACATTAAAGAAGAAAGGTCCCTATAACTTTAAACGGCACTTAAAGCCTATAGGAATCTTTTTTGCCATGTCTGCGGCTACCAGTGTATATACCAATCTGGATGTTGTTATGATCCAGTTTATAAAAGACGAGACTGAGGTGGGATATTATAATGCAGCAGTCAAAGTGAAGACTATATTAGTCAGCCTGATAACTTCACTCGGAACGGTTCTGCTTCCCAGGCTGTCTTTTTATGTGAAACAGAAAGAGCAGGACGCCTTCCGGAAAACAATTGTAAAGGCATTCAATTTTGTTTTGATCCTGGCCTCTTCCGTTATGCTTTACTTCATGATATTTGCGCGGGAGACCATTTTGACATTGTCGGGAAGCGAATATCTTCCGTCTATTCTGCCGATGATATTATTAATGCCAACGGTTCTTTTTATCGGTCTGTCAAATATTACAGGCATCCAGATCCTTACCCCCCTGGGAAGAGAAAGGGAAGTGCTGATTTCCATTATCTGCGGGGCGGTTGTGGATTTTGTGCTGAATCTGATACTGATAGGAAGATACGGAGCTTCGGGAGCTGCTTTCGCAACGCTGCTGGCTGAACTGATAGTTTTGGCGGTGCAATGTGTTTATCTGAAAGACATGCTGAGCAAAGTAGTCAGAGAGATCAGCCTGGGCAAAACAGCGGCGGCACTGGCTGCTGCAGGAATTGTGGGAGGCGTGCTCAAGATGCAGCTGGAACTACCTTCGTTTATAATGATCTGCATAACTGGCGTTGCTTTTTATGGTGTGTTTGGTATGGCGCTTCTTATATTGAAAGAACCATTTGTCATGGAAATGTGGGAAATGGTGAAAAATATGCTTTATAAAGGATACAAATAGGATGATGAATAAAAGTATAAATAGGATACATGACAGGATAAGCCCTGTCTGGGATAAAGTGAAAAAACATAATCTTTTGACGGCAGTCATCATAAATGCCGTCTTTCTGGCACTCGTACTTGTATTCTGCGAGATTAAATACGAGACCTCGGATGATTATATTATGGCTGCGATCATGTCCGGAGCCTACAGCGGTACACCAAATCCGCATATGATATTTATTAATATCTTATGGGGGTATCTTTTACTGCCATTTTATTATCTGGTTCCGCAGATCAGTTGGTATCTGATCGCGCAGCTGGCATTGTGTTTCTGTGCATTCACGGCGGTTACTTATCTGTTGCTGAAGAGGCTGGATACGATTATGGGTATCATGCTTTCCGTTTTATTTATTACTTTTTTTTCAGATGATGCATATATTATGGTCCAGTTTACAAAAACAGCGATACTTGCAGTAATGGCGGGAAGTATCCTGTTTTTGTGGGCATTGTTTCATGACGAAAGGTGCAGGAAACGGGAGATTGCTGCAGGAGCGGCGCTTGTAGTTGCGGGGAGCTTGATAAGGTTTAGTGTGATTTATATAGCCGGTGGGTTTTTACTATTTATATTGATTGTAGAATTTATACAATTTTTTCGCCATAAAAGTGAAGGAAAATGGAGGAAGTTTGTGCAAATTGCTGTTTCTGGTGTTATACTTATAACGGCAGTAGTCGTGGCAAAGCAATTAGACAGTTATATATACAGTAGAAATGAAAAATATAGTTTTTTTAATGAATATAGTAGTGCACGGGCAGGAATAGTAGACAAAAAGGATTACGGATATTGGGCAGGGGAAAAGGAGTATAAGAAATTAGGACTGTCTGAAAATGATTATTTATTGCTACGAACTTGGAATGCCGCTGATCCAGACTTTTATAATTTAGATTTGCTTCAGCAGACAAAAAAAATAATTAATGATTATGAAGAGACATTGGGACTTGACAGGGATTATATTAAAGCGGAGCTGAGGGCAAGAAATTATTGGTCATACCCGGCTTTATGGGGGGGGTTTATTTTAACTTTTCTAACCATTTGTTTTATTAAGCGATACTGGGGAATAGCAGTAATATCTGCAGGAATAACGTATTTATATATGGTTTATTTTGTGGTCATTGGACGGATCATATATCGAATAGAATACGCAGTATTTATAAGTTTTTTCTTGACTATAATTTATTGTTGGGATAAAAAAAGATGTCGAACTATGCAAAATAGTTTGGAAATCAAAAACATTTGTGGTATATTATTAATATTACTGTGTACTTATCAGTTACCCACTTATCGTCTAAATAATTGGGCTCAATTTATTTCAGGGGATGAGTATAAAAGTTATATTGAAGATAATTTCTATGAGTCGTGGAATTATGATAGTAGGAGATACCGTTGTGCTACGTATAACGAAAATAGCTTTAGTAATCTTAAAACTAAAATTATTTCAAATCCGCAAGATTATTATTTTTTAAACTTTAGTACTACAATTCAGGTATTATACCTTGCTGATAACCCGTTTTTTACTAATGGTGAAGAAGAAACATATCAAAACTGTTCTTTCTTATATGGGGTTACAGTTAATTTTCCTGATATACTAGACAAATTAGAAGTAAATGGAGTGGACAATCCTTTAAGAGATTTAGTTAATGAGAATATTTATTTAGTAGATAATCTCTATCAAGAGAAGATTTTAAAATATTTACGTGAGCATTACTATCCTGATGCTAGGATGGAACTTGCTGAAGAGATTGATGGATTTAAGATATGGAAGTTTTATAAATATTAAAAAGGAACAAAAGAGGGAAAAACATGATTAATTTTAATGTACCACCAGTTATTGGAAAAGAGTTAGAATATATTAAAGTTGCTATTGAAAATAGAAAGATATGTGGCGACGGGGAGTTTACTAAAAAGTGTTCTTCTTGGATAGAACAAAACACAGGAACAGCTAAAGCTTTATTAACTACTTCATGTACACACGCAACTGAAATGTCAGCAATATTAGCAAATATAAAAGAAGGTGACGAGGTAATAATGCCTTCATATACTTTCGTTTCTACAGCAGATGCTTTTGTTCTTCGGGGCGCGCGAGTTGTTTTTGTTGATATTAGACCAGATACAATGAATATTGACGAAACGTTAATTGAAAATGCGATCACAGATCGGACGAAAGCTATTGTGCCCGTTCACTATGCCGGAGTCGCTTGTGAAATGGATACAATATGCAGCTTGGCAGATAAATATGGCCTATTTGTAATCGAAGATGCTGCACAAGCTGTTATGTCAAGTTATAAGGGGATTCCATTAGGGAGTATTGGGGATTTTGGGTGTTTTAGTTTTCATGAAACAAAGAATTTTAGTATGGGTGAAGGTGGCGCTCTTTTGATTAAAAGAGGAGAGGATATTGAAAAAGCAGAGATTGTTCGTGAAAAAGGAACAAACAGAAGTAAATTTTTTAGAGGCCAAATAGATAAGTATACTTGGGTAGATGCTGGATCGTCATATTTACCAAGTGAATTAAATGCAGCATATCTATGGGCGCAATTCGAAGAAGCAGATAAAATCTTTAATAGCAGGATGAGCAACTGGAATATTTACTATGATAGGTTAAAGCATTTGGAAGATAAAGGAGTACTAGAATTACCTCAAATACCTAAAGAATGTAAACATAATGCACATATGTTTTATATTAAAGTTCAGGATCTAAGTGAACGAACAGAACTAATTAATTATTTGAAAGAGAAAAATATCAATGCTGTTTTTCATTACATACCATTGCATAGTTCTCCGGCTGGTTTGAAGTTTGGAAAATTTATTGGAGAGGATAAATATACCACAACTGAGAGTGAAAGACTTTTACGTTTGCCATTATATTATGGATTGAAAAAAAATGAGGTTCAGTATATTACTGAAATTATAGAAGGATATTATTCTAGATAAATGATTGGAGGAAAAGAATGATTAAACGAGTTGGTATTGTCGGAGCGGGAGCAGTCGGTAGTTCTTTAGGAAGTGCACTATACTTAAAATACGGAAATGATTTTTGCTTTGTTGCAAGGGGAGCAAGAGCAGAAAGGTTAAGAAATACAGGCATTACAGTTAATGGAGAAAAGTTACGGCCGGACATATATTCCGCACCAGATGGAAGAAAGTTAGATTTAATTCTGTTATGTGTTAAAAATTATAGTTTAGAGGAAACCATTGAAGACATAAGAGAACTTATAGATGAAGACACAGTAATATTACCATTGCTTAATGGAGTTACTGCTGTTGGAAGGGTAAGAGAAGCCTTTCCAAAGAATTCTGTTCCTTATGGTATTGTAATGAGAACAGATGCAGAAAGAATAGATAAGAATATAACAGTTTCCGTTAGAGGAGAAATACAAATAGGATTTGGAAAAGGCGAAGCCATTTCAGCCGATTTAGACGAAATAAGGCGGTGTTTTTGTGATGCGGGAATTTCCACAGTTATTTATCAAGATATGCGATATATGTTGTGGCGTAAATGGATGATTAATATCGGTTCAAATCAAGTTTCTGTTCTAACGGGGGCCAAATTTAAATATTTTGGAGAATTTGAAGAAATAATTATTTTAGTTACTGATGCAATACAAGAAATTTTAGATATTTCTAAAAAAATGGAAATAGGATTAACAGAGAAAGATCGGGATGATATAGTTCAAATATTAATCAATTATCCGCCCGAGAAAAAGACCTCAATGTTGCAAGACATTGAGGCTAAAAGGAAAACGGAAATTGACTATTTTGCTGGTACAGTCATCGAATTAGGAAAAAAGACTGGAATTGCTACGCCGGTTAACAGAATATTATACTATGCTATCAAGGCGAAAGAGAAAGTTGGACTTGCTGAAAAACTAGGAGAAGAGCGTTTATAATACACCTTTTAAAAACAAACTATAAGTATATGTGAAATTAAAATTTAAATTACATGAATGATGAGGTATAAACATGGAATTACAGGGTAAAAAGTTGGTCGTTTTAGGTGGGGTAGCAATGATTTGTGAACTTGTAGAAAATGCAAAAAATAGAGGGGCTTATGTAATTGTAGCCGATTATTATTCGAATTCACCGGCTAAAAAAGTAGCTGATCAAGCTTGGCTCATCAGTACAGCAGATACAGAGCAATTGGCGGTAAAATGTATTGAAAATGGTGTTGATGGTGTTATAGCTGCATTTGATGACTTTAATGTAGCCTGTGCACAAAAGCTGAGTGAAAAAATAAAGAAACCTTTTTACGCGACAGCAGCACAGGTTGAAGCCACTATGGATAAAGTGAATTTTAAAAAGTTATGTAAATTGAATGATGTTCCATCAACTCCTGAATTTGAAATAGATGATGAACTATCTCAGAATTGTTTAGATAAGATAAATTATCCAGTTATTATAAAGCCTGTTGATGGCAGTGGGGCTAGAGGTATTACAATCTGCTATTCTGAGAAAGAGCTGATTGACGCTTATAAGAAAGCTAAATCTACATCAAAGAAAGGAAACGTAATTTTAGAAAAATATATTGTAGGTGATGAAATAGGAGTAAATTACGTGCTACAGGATGGGGAAATTTCTGCAACTGTTTTGCATGATCGATATATGCAGAAAAGTAATGGGAATAGTGTGCGTTTACCTGTGGCATACGTATATCCATCTAAGTATACAGAAAAATACTTAGAAAATGAAAACCAAAAAGTTATAGCTATGTTTAAGTCTATTGGTATGGAAAATGGAACACTCTTTCTTCAGGGATGCATGGAAAATGAAGTATGTTATTTTTATGAAATGGGATATAGATTAAACGGCGCAAAACAATATCAAATTTTAAATGATTTATGTGGTTTTAATCCTATGGAGATGATTGTAAACTTTTCTCTAACTGGAAAAATGGAAGAGCACAGTATAAAACCATTAGTTAATCCGATGCTTTCAAAAGTTTGTTGTACTTTATCAATTCTCGCAAAACCAGGCTATATCAGTAAAATTACAGGATTAGATAGAATAAAAGCATTAAAGGAAACATTAGCAGTTACACAATGGTACAAAGAAGGAGAAAGTATAGATGAAGATGCTTTAGGGACACAAAAGCAAATAGCCATGCGTATTACAGTTGCAACAGAAGATAGAAAGCAGCTTGCTAGAGTGATTAACCAAATCTATGAAATTTTAGATATACTGGACGATAAACAAAATAGCATTTTAATAGATCAATTTGATACTACAGAGCTTTTAACAGATTAGAGGAGTTTGTAGAATGGATGTTTATGAAATGGGGGGATATCTTCCATTAGAATTAGGTGCCGGGACTGGTTTTTTTAAAAATATAGAAGATACTCACATTTTGGAATTAAATACGGGTAGAGCGGCTATTTGGTGTGCTGTTATGAGTCTAGATGTGGATAAAGTGATGGTTCCTTATTTTTATTGTCCCGATATAATTAAAATGTTACAAAATATGGATGTTGAAATTATTTTTTACCATATTGGGGAAGACTTAATGCCAGTTAATATAAATATGGATGAGTCTAATTTTGTTATTATTCTAGTAAACTATTATGGCATTATCGGCAATGAAGTAGTGAATTATTCCAAAAAATTTAAAAAGGTTATTATAGACCAGGCTCATGCATTTTATTATCCTCCGGTTATGAATGACGGGGTTATGAATGTTTATTCATGCAGAAAATTTTTTGGGGTACCTGATGGTGCTTATTTAATTGGAAAAGGTATAAAAGACTTTTCACTGGAAAGAGATGTTTCATATAACAGAGCAGTATTTTTGTTGAAAAGTATTGAATTAGGGACCAATAGCGCATATTTGGAAAGTAAATTAAATGAGACTGAAATTGGAAAAAATATCTTAAAAATGTCTTTGTTAACAAAACATATACTAAACGGAATTAATTATGAATTAATATCTGAAAAAAGAAAAAGAAATTTTGAATATTTGCATAATAGGTTCGATAACATTCAATTATTGAAAATACCAAATGGAGATAAGGTTCCTTATGTTTATCCGTTAATGCTTAATCAAGGGATACATGAAACATTGGTACAGCATAATGTATATGTGCCAATTTTATGGAAAGATCTTATAAATAATAATGATAAAAATACAGTGGAATATATGTACGCGAGTAGGATCATGGCACTACCAATAGATCAACGCTATGATATTCCAGATTTAGAGTACTTGATATCATTAGTACTAGATATATCAAAAAATAACAACTAATAAGGAATATGAAATGCGTCGAAACAAAAGTAAGAAAAAATTCAATATAAATAAAGTTTATGCCAATGATATAGGACGTTTTGGATTATCGTTTTTTATAACGCTGGCAATAATAGTTGTTGTATTTTTATTTGTTCAACCAGTATTTATGACTATAGATGATGCTAGATTATTATATGTTTATGCAGGCTATGCAACAGGGGTTCCAGAGGCTAATTATTTATTCAGTTATTATCCTTTAGGTTGGCTCCTTTCAAATTTATACTCAGCTTTTCCACAAATATCATGGTATGCAATATATCATTTTACATTGATTTGTTTATCTAGTTGTCTTATCGGTAAGACAATATATAAAATAGGTTTACAAAAAAATATAAAGATTGTTTATTTAGTAATGATACATGTGATCTTATACTTATCTTTCTATCTTATTTCAACAATACTAATGCATTTTGAGGTTACGGCAACAATTATAGGAACAGCTGGTGTAATACTCTTATTAGGAATTGATTTTAAGAACAGTAAAAAAGGGATAATAATATTCGAATTGCTAATTTCAGTCTTTTGTATCTCTCTGTGTTATATACAACAATTTAATGCATTTTATGCTATTTGCTGTTATTTATTGGTTGCAATAGTATATATTTTCTTACATGCATTTATTGAAAAGAACTTATCTAGAGTTTTAAAATATAGTATTGTGTATCTCTTTTTTTTAAGCCTGATATTATTATTTGTAAAAGGAATTGAGGATAAATCGAAAAGTTCTGTTGAATGGCAAGAATACTATAAATATAATAAGTATAGAGTGAGTTTTTGGGATTATGAGCATGAAACATATGAAGATAATCCGGAATTATTTGATAAAATAGGTTGGAGTGAAGAATTTTACCAGTTATCAGAAAACATGTATTTTATGGACAAGCGGTTTAATAAGGAAAATTTGGGTGAAATAGTTGAAAAATTTTCCTGGTTCGAACTAGACGAGTGGGATAAATTATTACAAACTTGGAAAACAACTCTTAAAGAACTACTAACTGGAGAAAAGTTAACACTATTACACATATATATTGTAGTGCTTCTTTTTATTGTCTTTATAAAAATGGGTATAATGAGAACATATAGAAAGTTATATTATCCCCAAATAATTGCTGCTTTATGTTGTATTCTAGGCACTATGTTAGTTATTTCATATCTTGCAGCGCGTGGACGCCTACCTCTGCGGGCATGGCTGGCAAGTTTAATACCATGTGGTACTATTGTATTTGTTCTTTTTTTAATGACTTATGATAAAGCAAAGCTTTCAGAAAAGAAAATTCAAAAATTATGCACAGCATTATTATTATTATTTCCTTGGGCGGGAATATTAGCAAACGCATATACGAAGATTTACACTGTTGACTGGCAATATCGGCAGAGTTCTATCAATATTGTTGGTCAAATAGAAAATTATGCACTCGAACATTCAGATCATGTTTATGTATTTGATCAATTTGGTGCACAGAATTATGGCGTCTTTACCAATTATCCTGACCCTAAAAAAAGGCCTGTAAATTTAGTACCATGGGGTTCAAGTTATGTGTTTACCCCAACTTATTATAAACAGCTTGAATATTTAGGCAAGGATAAACTTTTGACAGAAAATCTTTTTGACGAAGATGTTTATTATGTAACGTCATATGATTCAAACTATAAGGATTTGCTATCAAATATGCTAAATAAAGAATATGATCATGTAGAGTTTAGAGAGGTAGGAGCCATTGGGGATGCTGCTATAATTTATAAAATATCAAAAGAGTAATATGAGGTGTGTGATGGTTATTACAATTATAATTCCGTGTTATCGTTCAGAGAATACGTTGGAGTTTGTGGTAAATGAAATAAAAGATGAGATTTTAAAAAGGAGTGGTAATGAATATCAAATTATATTGATTAATGATTGTTCACCCGATAATACCTTTGGTGTTATTACAAAATTAGCTCAGGCTGATAAAAATATTATTGGCGTTGATCTGGCAAGAAATTATGGTCAAAATATTGCACGAATGGCGGCTGTTTCTTATATAAAAGGTGATGTGGCTGTATGTATGGATGATGATGGACAACATCCTGCGGATCAAATATATAAACTGGTTGATAAAATCAGTGAAGGGTATGATCTAGTATATGCAAAATTTGCAACCCAAAAGCAAAAATTTTACAGACGCTTTACTAGTCGAATAAATACTAAATTGCTTGAATTTACTGGAAGTAAAATGAAAGGTATTTATAATTCTCCTTTTTTGGCCTGGAGCAAATTTGCTATTGAAAATTTGAAAGCATACAAAAGTCCATTTCCGTCAGCTGGTGCGTATTTAATGAGAACAACGAATAGAGTTACGAATGTTGAGGTCGAACAAAGAAAAAGAATATCCGGATCCTCAGGTTATACATTAAAAAAGTTAGTTAATCTCTGGCTTACCGAATTTACGAATTTTTCTTTAGTGCCATTAAGACTTGCATCGTTATTAGGTGTATTCACGTCTGGATTAGGTATATGTTGGGGTATTTTTCTAGTAATCAGAAAAATAATTAATCCCCATATAGCTATGGGATATACGTCAACAATGGCTGTGTTACTTTTTATTGGTGGAATCATTATGTTAATGCTAGGCTTGATTGGAGAGTATATCGGTAAGATATACATGACTATCAGTGATTTACCCCAATATATGGTAAGAGAGGATTTAAATGCAGACGTTTAAAAGTGAGGTGATTACTGATGGATAATGAAAGAAAAACGTTCGTACTTCGGGACACGCAAATTCAAAAAGGGGTAGCAATACTTATACTAATATTGCTACACCTTTTTTTCCGTGGTGAAGCAGCGTGGCCTTTCTTTGATTATTCTTGGACAATAGAAAATAAGCCGTGGATTACTACACTGTTAAAGAATGGTAAGATATGTGTTGACATTTTTGTTATTTATAGCGGATATGGTCTAAATGAGAGTTTTAATAAGAAGATACAGGGAAAACAGAAGAGCATCAGGATTAGTATAAAATTTGTAACTGCGCATTTAGTTAAACTTTATACAAATTTTTGGGTAATCTTCTGGATCTATTTAAGTGCAGGTATGATATTTGAAAAATTTAATATATTTACTATTTATGGTGAGGGTAAAAATGGTGTCTTAGCATAGCTGATTGATATGTTAGGATTAAGAGATATATTATTTGAATGGTGTCATACAGGAACAATAAATGTTACATGGTGGTTTATGTCAGCAATTATAATACTTTATCTAATATTTCCTATAATAAAAAGCATGATGTCAAAAATGCGTTATTTACCACTATTGCTATTTTTATTTATTAATGTTAGTGCTTGTTATACTACATATAGGCAAATGAGTACAGGGGTATTTTTTTACTTATCGGCATTTGCCTTAGGAATGTTGTGTTCTGAGTTAAAAATAATGGATAAATTAATTAATCTCGATCTAAGATATAAAGATAAATTAATTTATAGTTTAATCTTATTTTTTGTTACCTATATTTGGGGATTTCATGATAGGTTTAGCGGAGAATTGCCACATGCTTTTTCAGTGATTTTATTAGTTAATGTTCTAGTTATCGAGAGAAATGCTATTTTAAAAAAAGCAAGTGGTGTTTTAGTATTTTTGGGAAAACATTCCACTAATATTTTTATGTTCCATACTTTCATACTGCTCTATTTTGAAAAACAGGTGTATTATTTTAGAAATCCATTTCTTATTTATATAAACTTTATAATAATAGTAATAGTGATTTCTATTATATTAGAATTTATAAAGAAATATAGTGGTTTTTATAAATTGCAAGAAAGGTTAATTAGCTTAATCTGGCAAGAAAAAGGTTCAAGATAAGTTTTATAGCAATTTATTTTTTAGACTGTTAATAGTATAAGGAGATAGCTATGATTACAAATAACAGGATAGTAATAATCGGAGCGAATGAATTTCAAAATCAATTAATTGTAAAGGCAAAGGAGATGGGTCTTGAGACGCATGTTTTTGCATGGAAATGTGGTGATGTCGGCGAGAAAACTGCTGATTTCTTTTATCCAATCAGTATCACAGAGAAAGAAAAAATTTTAAAAGTATGTAAAAAGATAAAGCCAATTGCTGTTACTTCAATAGCATCAGATTTAGCTGTAGTGACTATAAATTTTGTTGCAGAAAAACTGGGATTGGTTTGTAACGGAATTAAAACAACAAAATATACAACAAATAAATTCGAGATGAGGAAGAGGCTTGCCGAATCTTCTTTGCCAGTACCCCAATTTGCATGTGTAAACAAAACTTGGAGTTGTGAAGAAATAGGTGATTTAGAATATCCTTTGATAGTAAAGCCAACTGATCGATCTGGAAGTCGTGGTGTAACAAAAGTTTTTTCTAAAAATGATCTTAATAATGCAATTAATTATGCGTACAAATATTCTTTTGGAGGACAGGTTATAATCGAAGAATTTATATCAGGTGAAGAGTATAGCTGTGAAACTATTTCTTACAATGGTGAACATAAATTATTAGCGATAACTAAAAAGTATACTACGGGTGCCCCACACTTTATAGAAACAGGACATCTCGAACCGGCGCAGATTGATGATCATCTATTTGAAAAAATTGAGTCTCTTTTAGAAAAGGCATTAGACGCATTATCAATTACCTCAGGTGCTTCACATTCAGAAATTAAAATAGATGAGGATGGAAATATAGGGATTATTGAAATAGGTGCCAGGATGGGAGGCGATTGTATAGGTTCAGACTTAGTGTACCTGTCAAGCGGATATGATTTTTTAAAGATGACAATACAAACAGCATGTGGAAAGCAACCTGATTTAGAAAGAAAACATGCGCCGCGGTATGCGGGAATTCGATTCTTGTTGAATAAAAACGATTTAGCCCAATTAAGAAAAATTGAGAAGGAAAATCCAGAACTGATTTATAGAACTTGGATAGATAGTGAAGACGAACGAATAGTAGAAGACAGTTCTACAAGATTGGGGTATTTTATTATATCAGGGAATGAAATCAATGCAATTAAATGCCTGTTTGAATGAAACGTAAGAGTTTACTACTATAATTGATGCCATTTCTCTTATATATTAAGAGTATTCTGAAGTTTTGTCATGGCTTATGAAATACAAGGAGAAAAAGTATGTTTAAAAGGATAGATACATTAAAGGTAAAAGGTATAGCGATCTCTTTATTATTATTCCATCATTTATTTTACTCAACGGCTCGGATTGAAGCAAATGGGGTGGTTTTTCATATATTTTCGCAAGACACAGTGGAAGGACTGGTTACGGCATCACGAATATGTGTATGGATTTTTGCTTTTTTATCAGCCTATGGTTTAACTTGTAAATATATAAAAGAAGACATTAAAAGACCGACAATATTTATTGCTAAAAGTTGGATTTCCCTAATGAAGTCATACTGGTTTATTTATATAATTGTTTTTATTTTATCATTTATATTTTTTAATAATCCACTTGAAATATATCAACATAAGGCCTCTTATTTAGTATTAGACGCGTTGGGACTGACAGACTTTTTTGGATCACCAATGTTATCTAATGTATGGTGGTATATGTGTTTTGCACAGATTCTTTTGATAATTTTGCCGCTGATTATAGCAGTTTGCAGTAAATTTGGATGGGCAAGCTATTTACTAATGATAATTATTATTCAGTATTTGGGGAGCGGCATATCTTCAAATTTTGGAGGAGAATACATAAATTATTTATTAGTTATTGTTTTGGGTGTGCTATGTGCTCAAAATAGTTTTTTTGACAAAGTGAAGAGCAAGCCAAAACATTTAATAGGAAAAATTATTGAAATATGTATTTTAGTTGGAGTAATTTTTATATGCTTAATTCTACGCCTTAAACTGGAAGAGGTTGATGTTTGGAAGGTTAGAAGTATACTAAGCAGCCTAGCTGTTTTATGTATATGCTGGATGTCATATAAGTATTTAACTAATAAAATAGTAGAAAAGGTTTTATCATTTTTAGGTAAACACTCTGGAAATATTTTTATGACTCATGCTCTGATATATACTTTTTATCCAAATGTGGTGTATTATACTAAAAATGTAATTTTAAGTTGGTTAACACTGTTATCCATTAGCTTGTGTTTATCTATAGTATTAGAAAAATTAAAAGAGTTAACGAAATATAATTGTTTGATAAAAAATATAGAGAATATGATATTTCCAGAATAATTCAGTACCTTATTAAGGTATAATATAACAAAACCATTTGTATAGTATATTTGGAGAGCAAAAGATGAAATTAAAGCATTTTATACTGAATGATGAAAATATAGAGAAGAGTAGCTACATATGGAATATGGCCGGGAGTATGCTTATGGCATTTCAATCGGTAATTATGCTCATGATATTGACTAGAACAGTAGGGTTAGGAGAAGCTGGTGTTTTTACTATAGCTTATGCCAATGCAAGCTTGTTTTTAAATATTGGCAAATATGGTATGCGAAATTTTCAAGTATCTGATGTATATGGACAGTTTTCATTTATTGAGTATCTACGCTCCAGATGGATCACTACTCTCTTAATGATCATTGTAGCCACTTCCTATATAGTGCATAGCTCTTTGGTTAATAACTATAGCTTTGAGAAAAGTATGGTGATTATATGGATGTGCTTGTTTAAGGTTGCTGATGCAATAGAAGATGTTTATTATGGCATGTATCAGCAGAAAGGAAGACTTGATATAGCTGCCAAAGCTATGACGTTACGCATGTTCTTTACGATCATTATATTTGGTATTGGTATTATTGTATTACGTAGTCAATTAGTATCTTTGATGATAGCTACTATGACTACTTTTGGTTTTTTAGGGCTTTTCCTCTCATGGACTTATGGCACATTTAATGTAAAAAAGGGATATTGCAGAAAAGGACAAGTAGCCCGGCTATTAAAAAGTTGTTTCCCATTATTTGCAGGTGCATTTTTATCATTTTATATAGGAAATGCTCCTAAATATGCTATAGATGCCTTGCTATCAGATGAACTGCAGGCCTGCTATGGATTCATAGCAATGCCAGTATTTGTTATAGGTTTGCTAAACAGTTTTATTTTTAACCCTATACTTTTTCAGATGTCTTGCCTTTGGAACGAAGGTAAAGTAAAAAGGTTCATAAAGAGAACGATTGTTCAGATAGGCGTTGTAGTGGGGATAACTATCATTTGTATAATTGGCGCTTATTTTTTAGGGACTCCAGTACTTTCAGTTTTATATAATACAAATTTAGCACCATACAAAAAGGAACTTCTGATTTTATTGGTTGGGGGAGGCTTCTTAGGACTAACAGGATTGTTAAGTACAGTAATTACAATAATACGTTTTCAAAAGGGGATTGCCTGGGGATATGCTGGTGTTGCTGTTTTGGCATATGTATTCTCAAATCCAGTTATTAGCAAGTATGGAATAATGGGGGCTGTGGTATTATATGTAATGCTTATGGTAATTTTGTGTCTATGCTTTGCTGGACTATTTATTTCGGGGGTTTATATTCAAAATAAAAAAAGAAAATTAAATTAGGTTTATTACTTAAATATTGAGGATGGAAATAAAACATAAGCGAAGCTTTATTGGACAGAAAAATAAATTTATGGTAAAACAAGTTACTTGATCTTGGGAAGCGCAATAAGATGATTTTATTTATATAATCTAGGCGGGCTACTCTCAAATATCCTAGAGCCTGAGTTTTATATTATTTTGCCGTTTAAGTGTGCTTTAAGTATTGTAATAATATACTACAACTCTAAGTAACGCCGTATTCCAATTCTATAAAATGCAGACGAAGCCATTCGCATCGTAATAATCAGAAACAGATTATAAAACAGGTCTATTACTATATAGTTACATTAATGTACAGAGGGACATTTCTTCAATTCTAAAAGCTGTACACAGTTCTTATTTTTAAGGCTTTTACAGTATTCGCTGGGCTTTAAATTAGTATACCGTTTAAACTGATTAGAAAAATAATTCACATTACAAAAATTTAAAAAGTCTGATACCTGGGTTATATTATAAGCGCCTAAGCACAGCAGTTCTTTTGCCTTATCTATTTTAAGCTGCGTATAATAATTCATGACGGTTGAGGCGGTATACTTTTTAAATACAGCAGACAAAGTTGACTTCGAACAGTGCAGTTTTTGACAGAGAGACGAGAGCGTAAGGGAAGAAAAAAGACATTGTCTCATTATCATAATTGCTTCGCCAACCAAAGGCGGATATTCATCTTCTGGCACATGACGTTCCGGATATGTAAGAGTATCCATAGATATCAGCAACTCCAGCAAAAAGGATTCTAAATTATTAAGCAGCAGCTGTTCTTGCGCCGGGCTGTGGTCAGGTGAAATTATCTGGTAGATCAGTTCTTTTGTGTCAATAACAGAGGAAAAGATCTCACTGCAGTATTTCAGTGCATTAAAAAAATAATGTTTCATAGAAGTTGTCAGAAGAATCGGTTGATCAGCTATTTTATCGAGGACATTACCCTCGTAATAAAAGGCTCCGTTGCATATGGAAGTTTTTATGTTCTTTATCGATCTATGCCGGTGATATTCATTAGGCGCATGGAAATAAATATGGCCTTCTTCAAGTATAACAGTCTTAGACCCGGTAATGATTTCCACACTTCCAATATCTGCATAAATAAATTCCCAGTAGTTATGAGTTTCCCCGATAGATGTAAATTTAGGATTAAGATCGCAGTAAAAGAAACTAACGATATTATCTAATTGAATTGTTTTATTAAGAAAAGTCTGCTGAAATGATTTTTGCATATCTATTTTCACTCTTTCCGTTTGTAAGGCTCAAAATCTTATTGTTTCAACCGAAACACTTTACCTTCCTATAAAATATAACACAAAATGGATTTTCTTACAAATATCATGTAAGAAAGTGTATGTTTTTATTGCGGAATATCAGGTATTATCTAATAAATTATACTATGTAAAGTTATTGAACAGGAGGGTATCAAATGAATGGCAGAGAAAGAACCTTAAAATTTTTGAATGGTGAAAAAGTGGATTATATTCCATTCCATCCATTGGTCATGCAGTTTGCATCTGAATATGCAAAGATTCCGTTTAGAGAGTATTGCCTGGACTATAGGAGCCAATGTAATGCAATGATAAAGTTTGCAGAAGACTTTGGCGTGGACTGGTTCCATCCGTCGGGATTTGCATATTGTGAAGCGGGTGCATATGGGATGGATATCGTGTATCCTGAAGATGACTGCCCATATCCAAAAAAGCATTTAATCCTTGATTTTGAAAGGGATTATAAGAAGATAAGGGCGCTGAATATAAAAGACAACGATGCGATGATGAATCGCGTGAGAGGAGTTAAGCATTATAAAGATACGGTCGGCGATGCGTATTTTATAGCAGGACACGTAGAAGGCCCTTTGGCGGAATATACGGATTTAAGAGGCGTATCTGAAGGACTCATAGATTTACTGGATTATGAGGATGAACTGTCAGAGATATTTCAGATTATAGTGGATAATTCGAAACGATGGATTGATTTACAGGCAGAAGCAGGGGCAGACTGCATTAGTATAGGCGATGCTATTTGTTCTCAAATTAGCGAGTCAATGTATTTAGAACGTATTTTTCCATATCATGTAGAAATGATTGAACATGCAAACAAGTTGGGGATATATACTAAATTCCATATCTGCGGCGATTCATCCAGGATCCTGCCGCATTTAATAGATGCCGGAGCCAATATCCTGGATATCGATTCATTAGTGAAAGATGTGCCTTCCCTGATAAAACGACTGGGTAAGGGGCAGGTTCTATGCGGCAACCTGGATCCGGCCGCGGTCTTGAGATTTGGCACAACGCAAAAGATTGATGATGAAGTTAAAAAAATAATTGATGATACAAAAGGAAAATGCATGATTGGAGGCGGCTGCGAGATACCGAAGGGGACGCCGGCTGAAAATATGCATAAGTTTTTAGAAGCGGTTAAAAAATACTCTTATTAGATAAAATATAGAATTGAATAAAAGTTATTAAAAAGGAATTTGCTGTCTGTATAAGAAAGAACTATTGGTTTGAAGTGGATTCTATGATATAATCTCCTAGTGGATAAACTTTAAGAAACAAGAAAATCTAAAAGGAGACAAGGCCCATGAATATACAGATCTTTGGAACAAAAAAGAGCTTTGACAGCAAGAAAGCAGAGCGTTATTTCAAGGAGCGGGGCATAAAATATCAGTTTATAGACATGAAAGAAAAGGGACTCAGCAAAGGAGAGTTCTACTCCGTCTGCCAATCAATTGGCGGCTATGAACAGTTGCTCGATCCGAATTGCAGGGACAAAGATTTACTTGCCCTGGTCACATATATTGCAGAAGAAGACCGGGCAGAAAAAATTCTTGAAAACCAGCAAGTGATAAGGACACCGATTGTTAGAAACGGAAAACAGGCAACAGTCGGCTATCAGCCGGACATATGGAAAATTTGGAAATAATAGGAGGACTAATATTATGAGAAAAAACTTTGGAGCAAAGCCATACACATACCCACAGCCTGTATTGATGATTGCAACCTATGGCGAAGATAATATGCCAGATGTAATGAACGCGGCCTGGGGCGGCATCAGCGACAACAATGAGATTTCCATGTGCATCAGTGAAGGGCATAAGACAACCGAGAATATTTTAAAAAGAAAAGCCTTTACGATCAGCATGGCAGACGAGGCACATATGGCAGCATGTGATTACGTGGGCATCGTTTCCGCTAATAAAGTGCCGGACAAATTTGCAAAAGCAGGATTTACTGCAGAGCACTCAGACCTGGTGGACGCACCGATCATCAAAGAACTTGCCATCTGCGTGGAATGTAAGCTGAAAAGTTATGACCCTAAGACTTGCCGCCTTGTGGGAGAGATAGTGAATGTCAGTGTAGATGAATCCGTTCTGGATGACAAGGGAAATGTAGACGTAGCAAAAGCAGCGCCGATTACTTTTGATCCATTTAATAATGCTTATATCAAACTGGGCGAAAAAGTGGGAAATGCATTTAAGGATGGAGCAATTTTGAAATAGACAGAAAGAAGCATATACATATGGGTGACCTGTCAGGAGGAGAAATCGGGGTGTTCTGGCCTTACCGTTTTTGGTGTTGAATATACCCAGAAGAAGCGTTATGATTAAAAAACAGGATGACTAAACGAAGTAAGGAAGTATTTGATTATGCCAAAAGAAAAGATATCGCTGATTGTCCCCTGCTACAATGAAGAGGAGGTTCTCCCTTATTTTTACGAGGAGTTCAAAAAGACAGCAGGGCAATTAGCAGAATATGAATTAGAGCTCCTTTTTATAGATGACGGCTCGAAGGACAGCACATTAGATCTTGCAAAAGATATGGCCAAAAGTGATAACAGGGTCAAATATCTTTCTTTCTCCCGCAATTTTGGCAAGGAAGCTGCCATCTATGCGGGACTTAAGAATACGGACGGTGATTATGTGGTTCTGATGGATGCGGATCTGCAGGATCCTCCGTCCCTGCTGCCTGAGATGTTAAAGGCAGTGAAAGAAGAAGGATACGATTCCGCTGCTACCAGAAGAGTGACCAGGAAAGGTGAACCGCCCGTCCGTTCTTTCTTTGCGCGCCGGTTTTACCATCTGATGAATAAGATTTCTTCAGCTGAGATTATGGATGGAGCGAGGGACTACCGTTTGATGAACCGGAAGTTCAAAAATGCAATCCTGGAAATGAGTGAATACAATCGTTTTTCGAAAGGTATTTTCGGCTGGGTAGGTTTTCGGACAAAGTGGATTGAGTTCGAGAATGTAGAACGTATTGCAGGTGAGACAAAATGGTCCTTTTTTAAACTGTTCCGCTACAGTCTTGAGGGAATTATCGGTTTCTCAACGGCACCTCTTGCCATGGCATCCATATTGGGGATGACAGTTTGTGCGGCCGCATTTATATTTTTAATTATTATCCTGGTTAAGACTTTATGTTTTGGAGACCCGGTTGCAGGCTGGCCTTCTATGACCTGTATTATCCTGATGCTGGGCGGGATTCAGCTGCTTTGTATAGGGATTTTAGGCATGTATCTCTCCAAGACGTATCTGGAAACCAAGAAAAGGCCTGTCTATATCTGCGATGAAAGTAATTTGGAAGAAGAGGATGAGGAGAAAAAGGAATGAACCGGGCAAAGAACTTTATGAGAGGGAATTCGGATATACTTTCGCTTATCCTGTCTATTACAATAGCAAATCTGTTGTTTTTTCATCAGGAAAAGTGGCTGATGAATCCGGTTTATATTGCAGGATTATCGATTCTGATTTATGCGGGGCTTAAAGCGGCCCGAAAGAATGCGTATCTGCTGAAGCACGGCCGCATATTGCCGGGAACCGTACTACTGGGTATCTTGTTTTCTCTGATGATTGTTGTTGGACAGAAGATACATGCGGACAGCGTATCTTTTTTAGTTTTTACGGGATTTGATATTATCTGGTTTATTCTTTATTTTTTTGTTGGATGGCTTCTGTTTTTTGATTTATATCTGGCTGGTGTGAATACGGCGGTAAGAGGCCGCATGACTTCAGGAGAACTGCCGGTTCCGAAATGGAATCAAAGAAAATGGCTGCTCTACAGCGTTATTTTGTTTGCAGCCTGGGTTCCCACATTTGTAACTTATTTCCCGGGGATTGTACCTGATGATGCTACGGTTTCCATGGCAATTGCTTTCGGGGAGATGCCATGGGACAACCATTTTCCTGTTTTTTATACCTTAATGGTTGGCGGATTCATGCTCGTGGGCTATATCTTCCATAACTTTAATATTGGGATTGCGCTTTATTCTGTATTTCAGATGCTTATTATGGCAGGAATTCTGGGGTATTTGCTGGAGTGGATTGAGCGGAAAGGGTTTAAGAAGATTCTGATCTATCTGGGGCTCGCATATTTTGCGGCGGCTCCGGTTTTTGGAAACTATGCGGTTGTTATGTGGAAAGACCCCATTTTCAGCGGTGTTCTTATTCTTTTAGCACTGATATTAATCGATCATGTCGCAGTGAATCCGGATTCATTTTTAGAAAAGAAAGTTTTGATCAGCTATGCAGGGCTGATGATTCTGGCCTCTCTTTTGAGAAATAACGGAATCTATATCGGGATCTTGCTCAGTGCGGGACTTTTGATCGTTTACAGGAAGCGGTTAAAGCGGGTTTTGATAACATCGGTGGTCAGTATTGGCTTGATCTGGTTTATTACGGGGCCTGTATATGTGCACATGTTTTCTGCCGAAAATGTTTTTGTGGAATCAGTCGGCATCCCTTTGCAGCAAATGGCCAGAGTCGTTGTCACAGAGGGAGAGATGAGCGCGGAAGAGGAAGAATTTATGGATCATCTGCTGCCATTGGAAAAGTATCAGGATTATTATTGGCCGTTTTTAGTGGATCCGATCAAATGGGCGCCCGAATTCGATACGGAATATTTAGACAGCCACAAAAAAGAATTTTTTCATGTCTGGTTTTCCATGCTGACTAAAAATTTTGATGTCTATGTAAAGCAGTATCTTATGGGAACGTATGGCTTCTGGCATATAGGCGGGGAGACGAAATACGAGTTTGTGAAAACGGATATTGCCAGGAACTGGTGGGACATGTATCAGAATCAGCCTTTTGAAAATGTGCTGGGATATCCTATGCAGGAAAAAATAGTGGAAAAGTACGATTATATATCAACGGGGCTGTTGGTATGGATCCTTTTATTTGATATTGTTTTCTGCTGGATGCGTAAAAAATCAGTGTATATCATTCCTCTGCTGGTCATGGCGGGCAACTGGCTGACTTTGATGGTGGCTACTCCAACGGCATTTGGCGTCAGGTATATCTATCTCCTGGTAATCGGCCTGCCTCTGGTGCTGCTTTATCCGTGGCTGCTGAACAGAGATCCGCAGGGGAAAGGCGCTGCTGTTCACAGATAAGCATGTAAACAGTAACTTCCAAAAGCAAGGGCATTTGTGATATAGGGTTGTACTTTTGTATGAATTTGGTAAAATAAGAAGCAGGAAACTTCAGACTGGAAGGAGAGGTCAAATGAAAAGGCTAAAAAAGGTAAGTATTGTTTTGCTGGTATTTCTCATGATATTTGGCGCGGCCGGCTGTAAGAAGAAGGAAGCGCCCAAAAGAGCAGAGAAGACAGAAGAAAAAGTAGTAAAAGAGAAAAAAGAAGAGCCAAAGCAGGAAAAGGTGCCTGCAAACCAGAACCTGCTGACAGGGCTGGCGGATCTGACAGACGGCGCCATAGGCAAAAGGCCTGTGGCTGTTATGGTGAATAATGTGGAGGCGGCGCTCCCACAGCTTGGAATTTCAAAGGCAGACATTATCTACGAAATTCCGGTCGAGGGAGATGTGACGCGCCTTATGGCTTTATACGCAGATTACACTGCAGTACCTAAGATTTGTGCCGTGCGCAGCTGTCGTTATTATTTTCCGGCATATTCACAGGGATATGATGCCTTTTATGTGAATTGGGGAATTGATGACAGTATTGCAGACTATCTCGAAGCGCTGAACCTGGACCAATATGACGGGATGAACAATGCAGGGGGGCTGTTTGGGCGTGACCAGGACAGGCTGAATGCAGGATATTCATTGGAGCATACAGGATATTTTGATGGGACCAGATTCGCAGAGGTGGTACAGGCAGAAGGCAGGAGAACTGATTTAAACGAGGATAAAAAGGGGACGGCATTCCAGTTTAACGGGATGGACGAACAGCTGAAGCCGGAAGGACAGGACTGCAAAAATGTCAACATTAATTTTGGGGCTGCCACGGCAACCCTGACTTATGACGAGGGCTCAAAGACTTACTTAAAGCAGATTAACGGAAAACCGCAGATGGACGGCAGTGACAATACCCAGCTCGCTTTTACAAATGTATTTGTTTTGGAGACGGATATTTCTGTAAGGGATGATATTGGGCATAAAGAAATCAACTGGTATGGCGGTTCTGATTACGTAGGATATTATGTGTCAAACGGCGGCATGCAGAAGATACATTGGAGCAAAGAAGCGAATAATGAGAATTCGTACCTGCGTTTTTACGATGAGAGCGGCAAGGAGATCAAAGTAAATCGTGGGAAGAGCTATATCGCCGTAAACTATAAGGGACAGAGTGAGTTCCAGTAGAGCCGGGAATTGAGGCTAGTTATAATGCTGAATATCAATGTGTCAGACACGCTCTAGGGCAATAAGCAGAAAGCTTCGGTTATTTGATTTCTACAGTTTATGAAGTAAAGGGAAGCGGATGGAGAGTTAAGCAATGTCGGGAAAATTTAGATCAGATGATACAAGAAAACGAAATTTGCTGGCGCTGGGGATTGTTTTCCTCAGCTCCATCTTTTTGTTTATCCTAATACAGGCCGGGAGTGGATTATATCCCTTCGGCAGCAAGTCTAATATGCTGTGGGACCAGGATATTCAGTATGTAGATTATTTTGCGTATTACCGGAATGTACTGTTGGGAAAAGCAGACATCGGGTATTCGTTCACAAAATCTCTGGGAGGTTCCCTGGTTGCATTGTTCGGCTATTATCTTGGCTGTCCGCTGAATCTGCTTGTTGTGTTTTTTCAGATAGAGCAGCTGCCTTTGTTCCTGTTTATTCTTACGGCAGTAAAACAAGGGCTTGCGGGGGTGACTGCAGGAATCTTTTTCTGGAAGCGTTTTCCGGCGGTATCATTAAGAATGCGGACCCTTATTTCGCTCTCGTATGCTCTGATGCAGTACAATATGCTGCAGTCATCTAATATTATGTGGCTGGATGGCGTAATCCTTCTGCCGCTTTTACTGCTGGCTGTTTACAGGTTTGTTTCCGGGAACCGGAAGCGGTGGCTTTTTCTTACCGTTCTATTTTCCATTGCAATTAACTGGTATACAGGCTATATGACAGGTTTGTTCGCCGTATGTTATTTCCTGTACGAAAGAATCTTAAAAATTGACAAGCCGGATCCAAAGGAGCGAAAAAGATTCATAAAAGATACCATATTGTGTGGCGGCATCATGCTTGCAGGGGTGCTCGGAAGTTGTTTTATTTTTTATCCGGTGGTGGTGGGACTGCAGAAAGGCAAGGATGCTTTTGTTCCTGAGATCTTCCATTTGGCCACACATGGCTCCCTCTTTGATGCTTTCAAAGGCTTTGCACTGGGCAGCTATTTTGAATCAGTATCGTTATACTGCGGTCTGCTCTTTTTTGGATTCTTTCTTTATTATTTTTTCTCACGCCATGTGGAAAAAAAGGAGAAGATATTATCCGTAATTGCGGTAATGTTTATGCTGGTAAGCTGCTGGTTTGTACCGCTGGACTGCGTCTGGAGCGGATTGAGGTACGTGGCAAGCTATCCATTTCGATTTGCCTTCATTGTCATTTTTCTTGTTCTGTATCTGGCGGCAAGAGGGGTGCAGGAGTATGAAAAGATAAAAGACGGTAAAAAGATGGCGGCGGTATATGCGGGATGCATCCTGCTGTTCCTGGTGTACCATTTGGCTGGCGGATATGGAAAGAATCAACTGCTTTTGACTGTAGCGGTTCTTGCAGTGTATGCTCTGCTGTATCTGTTTTCAGGAATGGGGGAACGAAAGCGGGCAGGGCTGCAGAATATGGTTCCAGCTGTGCTGGCCGTGGAACTGGTTTTAAATGGGATCATGACGTTTCAGATGAATTACGAGTGGAATCAGGATATTTCCGCTTACCAGGAATATACGGCCCGGAATGCAGAACAGGTTGCAGCGGTGAAAAAACTGGAATCGGACGAGTTCTACAGGATGGACACCCTGAATAAAAGGTATGACGAGGAGAGCAGATGCTCGGCCTTTTTAAATGAGGCCATGGTTTATGACTACCGCGGCCTGAATCATTATTCCTCCACATTTGATGGAACGACAGGGGATTTTCTACGGGATATTGGGTATTCTTCTGAGAGTACCATAAGCATCGTATCCGAATCAAGCCTGCCGGCAGATTCGCTGCTGGGGATAAAGTATCTGTTGTCTGCATCAGAGGTGGCAGGCTATGAAAAATTGGATTCCATACCGGAAGCAAACGGAAAATCCGTGTACTATAACCCATATGCGCTGGACGCAGGCATGGAGGCGGCGGATACTGTTTATGAAAAAACGGAGAGTGCCAACCCCTTTGAATATCAAAATATGTTGTTTTCCAAAATCCTTGGAAGAGATGTAGAACTTTATAAAAAAGCAGAGCCGGAGGTACTTATTGAAGACCAGGTGCTGAAGTTCAGTATACCTGCGTCGGGAAAGGACGATCTGCTCTATGGATATGTAGACTCCTGGGTACATGACCTTGTATTATATGTAGATGGCGGGTACCGCTGTAATTATGCCACATGGCTGAGCTATAAGATTTTTAATGCCGGAGACGGGACGAAGGCGCATACAGCGGCACTGGACGGGTACAGTGGAAAAGAACAGGATATGACGCCATATTTCTATTATCTGGACCAGGATTTGTTCGAGGAAGCTATTCAGGAACTGAAGGACAAAGAGATGGTAACAGAAAAATTTGAAGACGGATATGTGAAAGGCAGCTATACCGCAGACGAAGACTGCAATATGCTCCTGAGTATCCCCTATGATGACGGCTGGACAGCCTCCGTGAATGGGAAGAAAGTGGAAATCAGGCCGGCAGCCAATGCGCTGATGGCAGTTCCGCTTTCTGCAGGGGAGAATGTAATCGAATTGAAGTATGAGATTCCGGGGGTGAAAGCGGGAATCGGCCTATCCATTATGGGGTTGTTCATATTTTTCGGGATATGCTGGATGGACAGAACGAAAAAGCCGCATGCATGGTACAAGAATTGAGAGAGGAATATTTGAATTGTACAGCACCGATCGTATACTTAAATTTCCGGCAGCACTGCTCCACAAACTTCAGCGTATACCACTACGCCTGCGTTTGGGGAGCAGTACCCTCGAAAATTAATCTCTGCTTAAGTGGCAGTGCTATCGTAAATTCAGGCCGGCTTATATGGCAGTTAATTATGATACGATGTACCAGTCTGAACTACTCGTTTCCGAGAATCTCTTTTGCAAGTCTTGCAGCTAAAACATTCATCTCTTCCATCTGTGAATCCTTTAGTGATGATTTCATTGCAAAGTTTTCCGTCAGGATCGTCATATTCTTCATCTCACCGATCTTCGCTTCCATGAGTTTAGCAGACATCGGAGCCCAGGTTCCGTTGCCAAGCACAGCGACCGTACGGTTCTGCACATTCAGCGCCTTCATGTCATCCAGATAATTGGCCATGACAGGGTATACCCCGCCGTTATAAGTAGGGGAGGCAAGCACAAGGTGGCTGTATTTGAAGCTGTCGGATATCAGCTGGGAAACATGGGTGCGGGAAATGTCATGGACAACCATGTTCTTCACGCCCGCGTCGGCAAGCTTGACAGCCAGTACATTGGCAGCATTTTCCGTATTGCCGTACATGGAAGCATAGGCGATCATAACGCCACGGACTTCCGGCTCATATGTGCTCCAGATATTATATTTTCCAATGATATAATCCAGATTGCTTCTCCAGACAGGTCCATGGAGTGAGCAGATATACCGGATGTCCAGCGCAGCGGCTTTTTTCAGTACATTCTGGACCTGAACGCCGTACTTGCCCACGATGTTGGTATAATACCTGCGGGCATCATCCAGCCAGTCTCTGTCGAAGTCGATTTCATCATTGAAAATCGTGCCTCCAAGAGCGCCGAAGGTTCCGAAGGCATCTGCAGAGAACAGAACCTTGTCGGCCTCGTCATAAGTCATCATTGCCTCCGGCCAGTGTACCATTGGAGCCATCACAAAATGAAGGGTGTGTGTACCACTGGAAAAGGTATCCCCTTCTTTGATGATGATTTTCCTGCCTTCTAAGTCCATATCATAAAACTGGCCGATCATGGGGAATGTTTTGGCATTACCGATAATCTGCATTTTAGGATAGCGCAGCGCCAGTTCTGCGATAAGGGAACAGTGATCCGGTTCCATGTGATTCACAACCAGATAGTCCAGGGTTCTTCCGTCGAGAACTGCTTCTACATTTTCCAGAAACTGCCTTCCGATAGAAGCGTCTACGGTGTCAAAGAGAACGGTCTTCTCGTCCATCAGCAGGTAAGAGTTATAGGAAACACCGTTCGGGATGGGGAAAATGTTTTCAAACAGCTCCAGGCGGCGGTCGCTTCCGCCTACCCAGTATAAGTCATCGGTTACTTTTCTAAAACAGTACATATGTGATCCTCCTTTTTATATTCCCCCAGGCAGTGAACCGGGCAGATGTGCAGGTATGGCCGTCCGGCTGCAGATACCGGGGAAGTTTGTCCTCAGTTCGTTATGTGTTTTTAATAGAAATAGATTCACTGAATATGTGGCAGAAAATTGTCTTCCGTCACTATTCTACCATAAAAGGAAAAATACGCAACCCGGGTATCCACATTTTTTAGTTTATGTTACAATATAAAATATTTATTTCCCTTATAAATTCCTTATAATTGTCTTTTAGAATGTCCTTATAGACAAGGAGGTTTTAAAATGAATGAAATGATTTTGGAAACAAAGGGAATTTGCAAGAGGTTTGGCCGTCAGGTTGTGTTGAACCAGGTATCTCTGATGGTGCCAAAAGGCTGCGTATATGGGCTTCTGGGGCCAAACGGCGCCGGTAAGTCCACATTGATGAAAATGTTTTCGGGCATGATGCGCCCGGATGAAGGAGAGATCTTTTTTAGGGGAAAGCCATGGAGCCGGAAGGATCTGAACAGAACGGGAGCGCTGATTGAGCAGCCCCCGCTGTATGACAATCTGACGGCACGGGAGAACCTGGAGGTACGCACCCTTCTGCTGGGGCTTCCGAAGAAAAGAATAGACGAGGTCCTGGAAATCGTTGATTTAAAAAATACGGGGAAGAAGCGGGCAGGACAGTTTTCTATGGGAATGAAACAGCGTCTGGGGATTGCGGCGGCGCTTCTTAATAAACCCAGCCTTCTGATTTTGGATGAACCAGCCAACGGGCTGGATCCGTTTGGCATTCAGGAACTCAGAAATATGATACGGGATTTTTCCGATGAAGGAATCACTGTTATCGTTTCCAGCCACATATTAAGCGAGGTCGAGCAGGTCGCCGATTATATCGGGATCATATCGGGGGGCGTTCTGGGATATCAGGGCGGCATGAAGCAGGGAAAGGACCTGGAAGGCCTGTTTACGGATGTGGTCAAAAAGAACAGGGGGCTTGAGGCATGTTGTTAGCATATGTGAAATCGGAGAATCTAAAGAACAGACATACCGTGGCGTCCAGGCTTTTTTGGCTGGTACCTCTTTTTAGCATTTTGTTGTCATTTGTTTTTTCAGGGCAGGACGGCAGGTATTACCAAATGAATCAGTATAATTGGTGGTATACAACGTTTTTCCCTATGCTGCTGCTTCTTAGCACGGCATTTGCAGGCCAGCGGGAAAGGAAGATGAAGAATAGGGCTATGGGTGCACTGCCGATAAACATGAAGACTTTATGGAGCGCGAAGATCTTATACAGCCTGAAAACGCTTGTACTTGCCGTTCTGATCTTATTCTGTGTACAGGAAGTGGTCAGCCGTCTTCTGGTTTTTGGCGGCGCCAGAGAGATCTCAGGGCTGGCCGGCCTTGCGGCAGCTGTCCTATGGATTGTGCTTAGTTTGTGGCAGATCCCGCTCTGGCTGTTTGTGAACCAGTCGCTGGGATTTGCCGCAGGAATACTTCTGGGCCTGGCAGGTAATATAGGGCTGGGAATTCTGGGCGCTCTGACAAAATGGTGGGTGGTGAATCCATTTACTTATATCAGCCGCCTGATGTGTCCGATTCTGAAAATCCTCCCGAATGGGCTGCCGGCGGAACCGGGCAGCCAGACCTTTTTCCCGGAAGTATTAAAGATAACAGTCATCCCTCTGGGAGTCTGCATTTCTGTGGCGCTGTTTTTGGGAGTCTGGGCCTTGACGGCCGGCTGGTATGCAGGAAAGGGGCGAAAAGGATGGGAAAGCTGAAACAGAAGAACAGGGGGGGTCAGATGCTGTGTGCTGAATTGGTAAAGCTGCGAAGAACATGGATATTGTGGCTCCATGTCATTATGCCGCTGACGGGAATCGTTATATTTCTTTTTTACTACCGTATCTCAGGGTGGAGCAGCTGGGGAAAGATCTCGGGCTATGTGGAAGTGGTGTCTGTTGTATGCCCGACACTTGTAGGGTTTATCTGCGGACTTGCGGCGGACCAGGAAAAACAGGCAGGGCATCTTCAAAATCTTTTAGGGACAGGACAGCGAAGGACAGCGAATCTGTCCGCGAAACTTTGTACATTACTGCTCTGGAACCTGGCAGCAGTGCTAGTGACAATTGGCGGTTTTGGCGCCGGATATTATTTGTTTATTGAACGGACTGCCGTACCGGAGATGTTTTATATAACGGTGACAGGACTGATCTGGATCAGCCAGATATTCACTTACTGCCTTCATTTGTTTTTAGGTCTGCGGTTTTCAAAAGGCATTAGCATAGGGACCGGAATTGTGGAAAGCCTGCTGGCCGCGATACTGATGACCGGGCTTGGAGATGGGATCTGGCAGTGGATCCCGTGTGCCTGGGCGGGCCGTTTCACGGGATTGTATGTACAGCGTGCAGCAGGTATGGATTCCGCGGCTTGGGCACTGGCAGAGTCCCAGATGAAAACAGGAGGAATCGTGATGGCGGGAATCACCATTGCAGGAATACTGCTGACATATCTCTGGTTTCACTATTACGAAGGAAAACGGATGGAAGATTAGGGGTGTGTTAAGATATCTTCCATCCTGGAGACAAAAGCAGCCCCATGTATCAGCAGTTCCAGTTTATTTTTACGGGATCCGGTTCATCGGGAACCGCGGCTTTCTGCAGGGAGGCTAGCATTTTAGAAAATTCTTTTTCTGCCAGCTGATCATAAACCTCCGGGGATTCCAAAAGCCCGGCCCTGTGGTAGACGATCGCAGCGGCTCCGTAGAATGTCATACCAAGCGCACCGGTGGGAGTGGAGATTACGGAGGCGGCCACGGAAACAGCGCGTGCTGCGGCCTGGGCTTAGGGATAGTCTTCTGCCTCTTTCGCAGCGGCCGCGGCTTCCCGTATGATTTTTTTGGCATCGGTCGGTTTTAAGACTTTATTCAGCCAGCCCGCTGAAGCTTCCAGGGCGGCGCGGGGACGCCGGTCTGTGGGAAATGTCTCTTCGTAAATGGGAAGAAAATATTCCTGGGCATAGCGGATGCACCAGTTAACAAGCGTCGTTTTTGATTGAGTTTCTATGACCCGCATCAGAGCGTTGATAACGGGATCATCTGCATGGCCCAGCATTTTTCTAAGTGTAGGTTTCGCCATTATATTTGGCCCTCCTTGGGATTGATTGTAGAGAGTATACCATTTCCAGGCGCAAAAGACAATATTTATGAGCAGTTAAGTTATACCTATAGGACACCCCGTAATTCATGCCCTGCGGGCGGTTCTGCAGCAAAGCTGCAGAACAAAGTATGAAATAATATGGAAAGTTTTTGTCCGCTGTCCAGACTGTGGAGGGCAGAGAAAATATTTAAAAACATGAGAAAGGGGATGGAGTGGATGGCCAAAATTCTTGCGGTAGACGATGAGCCGGCAATACGGAATCTAATACGGAGGGCTCTGGAAAAGGAGGGGCACTGTGTGACAACCTTAAACTGTGCGGATGAGATTATAATAGAAAACCTGAACCAATATGACCTGCTTTTGCTGGATATCATGATGCCGGGAACGGATGGCATCACATTTGTGAAAAAGATCCGCAGCCAGGTCGACAGCCCGATTCTTTTCCTGACGGCAAAGACAGACGAAAACAGTATTATGTACGGGCTTGCATCGGGCGGAGACGATTATATAATAAAGCCCTTTGGGATCGGGGAACTGCGGGCACGGGTACAGGCCCATCTGCGCAGAGAAAAGCGGGAGAAGAGGCATACGGCGGAGGTGTCAGGTGTGCGCTTCGATCTGGCGGGAAAAACCGCCGGAGTTGGGGAATGCCGCGTGCCCCTTACAAAAAGCGAATATGAGATCAGTGAGTTTCTGGCAATGAACCATGGGCAGATGTTTTCTAAGGAACAGATCTATGAGCGCATATTCGGGTATGACAAGGATGGGGACGTATCAGCAATTACGGAGCATGTAAAAAACATCCGCGCTAAATTTTCTCGGGCCGGCAGGGAGCCCATTGAGACAGTATGGGGGATTGGATATAAATGGAAATGAAACGCAAGGTAACAGTACAGTCTATATTTCGGAGGTTTTTGGTCTGGTTCTGTCTGATGACAGCAGGCCTTTTCTTGATATGCGTAATCATGTTTGGCGTTTTAAGTGCGGCAGGCGCAGTACTGCCGGCTAATTACAGTGAAGTGGCGCTGGAAAGGCGGCGCACAGAGATACAGGAAGCCGATATTGTGACAAAAGAAATGATACCGGACAATTGTCATTATGGAGTGTACAGCGAAGACGGTACATTTCTGTACGGAAACTTGAGGCAGAGTTCACAGGAAAAGGTGTGGAAAGAGTACAAAAGAGGCGGGGGCGGTGACGGCGCCTTAGGGTATCTGAAATATTTTCCACGGGATGGAGAAGTTTGCCTGGCGGTCTATCAATTAAGAGCGGAGTTCACAAATCCGTTACTTAAAAAAATACTGCCGGGGGTACCGGAGGGCCTATTTCTTTTATTTATAATCCTGTTTTTCATACAGTCCGTTCTGTTGATCCGGCGTTTCGGCAATGTGATACGCAGGGAACTGGAAGCGGTCAAGCTGGTGACGGAAAAGGTCAAACTTCAAAACCTGGATTTCGAAAAGCCGGATTCCAGGATTGTCGAGATAGATGAAGTTATGGAGTCTCTTGTGAAAATGAAAGAGGCCCTGGAGGCATCTCTTAAGCAGCAGTGGGAAATGGAAGAGAACAGACGCCAGCAGATCCGCGCGCTGGCCCACGACATTAAAACTCCGCTGACCGTCATAAGGGGTAACACCCAGCTGTCCTGCGAAGCGGAGTCGCTTGAGGAGAGCAGGGAATGCCAGGAATATATTCTGCAGGAGACGGACAGAATAGAGCAGTATATCTGCATCCTGCAGGAAATGCTGAAATCTGACGGCGCCGTTAAGCTGTTGGAAGAAACCGTGGCAATCCGGGGACTTGCCGAATCCTTTGCTGAAAATGCAAGAGTCGTGGCATCTGCATTCGGACGGAACTTAGAGGTTGTAATTTCTCTGATTTCAGACTATATTATTAGTGACAGGCAGATGCTCTTGCGCGCCTGGGAAAATCTGCTGGACAACGCAGTGGAATACACGCCCAAGGGTGGAAATATCACCATCAAACTGTACGAAGAAGAGGACAGGCTTTGTTTTCGGATTGAGGACAGCGGCCCTGGTTTTACGGAGGAAGATATCCGGCGGGGACCGGAACAGTTTTATCAGGGCGATAAAAGCCGGAATTCCAAAAGCCATTACGGCATGGGACTGTTCATAGTCCAGTCCTTCGCAAAACAACAGGGTGGAAGGCTCACCCTTGGCAACGCAGGCACCCATAAGGGAGCCTGTGTCTGCCTGGAAATCGGCATAAGGCCTGCTTGTCCGGAGATGGATGATAAGAAAAATGGAAAGTGAGGAAAACATATGCTATTCGTCTGTTACCCCAAATGCACAACCTGCCAGAAGGCCAGAAAGTGGCTGGAAGAGCAGGGCATCTCTTACGAGGAAAGAGATATCAAAACAGAAAATCCCCAAAAAGAGGAACTGAAGGAGTGGTATAAAAAAAGTGGTCTGCCGTTGAAAAAATTCTTCAATACAAGTGGGATGCTGTACAAACAAATGAACTTGAAAGATAAACTTCCAGATATGAGCGAGGAAGAACAGCTCGAACTGCTCGCAACCGATGGGATGCTTGTGAAACGTCCTATAGTAGTGGATGGGGATATCGTACTCACCGGCTTCAAGGCGGCTGAGTGGGAGAAATTGAGGAGTTAGGGGAGGAGCGGCGGAGGGACGCCTGCCAGGGATGCCGCCTGTGGTGTCAAGCGGGATCTCTGCCTGTGCTTTCGGCTGCCGGCCGTTTAGTCTAGTTCCCGTAGGGATAAAATAGAAAAATCTGATGGAACCAGCGACATGCAGCCCACAATTTGATAATTGTGGGCCTTAGTCGCCTCAGACTTTGCTTGGGAAAGCAAAGTCTGTCCATCAGATTTTTCTATTTTATCCCAACGGGAACACGACACACTTTGAGACATCCAAAAACACAGGCAGAGATGCCGCTTGACACCACAGGCGGCATCCCTGGCAGGCTGCGCTCATCCGGGAGGAAGATACCTAACTTTAGGGGGATTTCTTACGGGAGAGGCGGATGGTCATGGGCTAGGGAGCGAATTAATCTGTCCTCCAATCCTTCCGTCTTCCCCAGGCAGCAGTGTCCCTAATCCCCATTAAAAGTCCGCAGCCCGCGTCTGCGGAGCCCCCTCTGGGGGAAGATTCTTAACTACCGTATCCAGGATAGCCCGGCCACGCTTCCGCACAGCGTCCCCTCCGAGCCATCTAACAAATCTCTCCTCCTAGCGTTCACGGATATCAATATCTCCGGAGTCGGCGTAGATTCTGATGAGCTTTTGTTCTGTTCCGTCTGTCTGGTAGTATTCTTCAGAGTCGTCCCTGTCCCTATAGTGCCCTTTTGGAGCGTTCTCGGGAAGGTAGATCTGGCCGTATTCGGCTGTGATGTCAAAGGTGTATGTCTCCAATTTTTCTGGAAGATACAGGTCCACATCCCCGTATTCACTGTTGCAGCTCAGGGAGCTGAGTTTGGCTGCGTCCAGGTAAAGACTGCCGGAATCCAGCTGTATTTTTGCAGTATCACATTTGAAATTCTCTATGGTGCTGTCCCCATATGCGCTGTATAAAGTGAACGCTTCGGTTTCTGTGTCTTTTAGTTCCAGGTCGCCGCCGTCAAGAGTCAATTTCAGGGAGCTTGAACTGCTTTCTTTTAAGGTAAGGTCACCGTAATCTAATGAAATATCCATATTTGCAGCATTGGCTCCGGTTACGGATACATCACCGGAATCGTCGTATATTTTCAGTGCGTCAAGGGTCTTATCTTTTGGTACATATAAGTTGATATAGGTGTTGAGCGAGTCGCCGACTGTGGAGAAGGCGAGAAATACACCGTGGTTCTGATCTGGCTGATAGAGGGTGAATTTACCATCAGTTACATTATACTTGGGATTTCCGAATGCCTGATCCAACAGGTATTCTACATAAAAGTTATTGTCTTCCGATGGCAGAACCCGGATATCGGCATAGGCATCCATGGTGATTTCTGCTTCCGTGAAGGCTTCCAGCTTCGTTTTTTCCAGCGTGACGGGATCGGAAGCTGCTGAGTTGGGATGAATCCCGCCTCTGGAGAAGGAGACTCCGGCCCTGCCTCCAAAGAGATAGCCGATTCCGGCAAGCACGGCACCTGCCGCCATGAGGCAGACAGAGACAGTTATAATTTTTTTAGTGATTGCTTTCATTCTTTTTACCCCCTTTAGAGATATTTCCCAGTGATTTAGAAGTCTTTCCTAAAAACCAGCGGCAGAAATTGACAGCCCCATAAACAAGAAGCACTCCGGCGCCCAGTGCGAATAAGCCGAATCCGATGGTTGCAAGGCCGTCTGCAAATGTGGAGAAAAGCAGAATACCACCTCCGAAAACGCCGACGATACCGCTTGCTACAACTGCCACTGCAGCCAGGAACAAACAAAAGATTACGGCCAGAATCACGATTAAAAAGCAGATAAATACGGCCAGCAGAGCGAAACCCAGCGGAAGCGCAATTGGTGCGGCACAGATCCCCAGAATGCCGATCCAGATGGCGGATAGCCCTCTTTTGACAGTCTTGGGCGGTTCCTGTACATTTTTTGCCGCAAGGTCTATAATCAGCTGATTTGCGGCATCCTCGGGGGAGCCGAGATCCTCGATTGCCTGCTGCTCGAATTCGGGTCCTGCCTCGGCAAAGTATTCTTCGAAATATTCCATCGCCTTATCATAATCTTCTTTGGGAAGACGGCGCAGCTTATGTGCGAGTGTCCTCATATATTCTGTCTTAGTCATTGCGAAATCCCTCCTTTAACAATCTCATCAATTGTTGCCTTATATATTTCCCATTCTTTCATTAGTTCCTGATGATGTGTCTTTCCGATCTCTGTAATCGTATAATATTTTCGGTTGCGCCCCTGATACTGCTGGTCATAAGTCTCTACATACTGACTATCCTGCAGCCTTTTCAGAATTGGATAAAGAGTAGAATCCTTTGTGTTGGCAGCCTTTTTAATAATCTGGCTGATCTGATAACCGTATGCATCATTATTAGCAATTACCGATAGGACTAGAAAGTCGAACATCGGGGTGTTCAGTGTAAAGGTCATGTTATCATTCCTTTCTATATGTTTTTGTTTTACATATATGTTTTATAAGTATATTATATTCAGTATAATATATATTGTCAACATATATAATCTAAAGAATTTCAAAAGATAATCTTTAGGAGGACTTTCATATTGCAGCTAACATCTAAATCGGGATTTAGCGACGAGCTTTAGTCTCGGCGCGGATGGGGACGCTCCATAAAGGGATAGCCGAAAACCTCCCGGAGAACATCCATGTCCTTTCAAAAACGCGGCCGCGGACCTAAGAAATTCTAGGCGGGAAACAGCCCTGAAAATGGAGCACCACTGACACATCACGAGAAATCCGATGATTTCTCGCGCTGGGTCAGTTGATTTTTGGATTCGGAATCCAAAAATCTCTCCATTTTCCGGGCTGTTTCCCACCAAGAATTTCTAAGATCCGCGGCCGCGTTTTTGAAAGGACATGGATGTTCTCCGGGAGGCTTTCAGCTATCCCTTCATGGAGCTGGCGCATCCAACCGGCAGGAAAAAGCTCGTTTCTAAGGAGAGGCCTCAAGCGGGGGCAGCGTATGGTATTGAATTGGCGGGACTTTTATGCCCCCAGTAGGTGTACATAAGCAATGGGATACGAAAGACTCGTTCCTAAGGTGGAGCCCGAGACGGGGGAGGCGGATGGAATTGGCTATGAGTATCATGCATCTTGATTAAATGGATTTTAAGGCTTTTATGTATGGGAGCTTTGGGACTGTTTTTGAAGAAATCTATTTATTTAGTAACGATTATCGTGTGTAACTCCATATGATTTTTTATTAATGAACCATACAATTTTTTAAATCCTGTATATTTACGGGTAACAAGGCGATCTAACACTTACACTTATATAAACGAATCACCAATTCTGTTCCATCCGTTGCTACCGTACGAGGGCCCCTCTGGGGAATGAGCTCTTAACTACCGTTTGGATGCAACAGCGAATGACGAGGTGAGTCCGGGAGCTGGCGGGGCAATGTCTGCTGGTGAAAAGTCCATAAAGCGAGCGATTAGAAGCTGTTGAAGAAAACGGAACGGAAGGGAGGGCAGAATTTGCCTTACCAGGCAAATTCTGATGCCGCCTGCGGCGCGAATGCATCGGCATTCGGGCCAAATGCGGCATGTACCTCCCTTCCCGTTCCGTTTTCTTCTACAGCTTCTTCGCGAAGTGTCAGGACATTTCACCAGCAGACATTGCCCCGCCAGCTCCCGGATTCACCTCGTCATTCGCGTCCGCCATCCGTCAACGAGTCTAAAGCTCGTTAACTAACTCCCGATTTATATGTTGACCGGGATACGAAAAGTAATGATTTAGGTATTGTGATATGCAAAAGAAGCAGAGTATAATAGGAGAAGAAAGATGACAGTAAATAACAGAAATTGTGTGAGAGTTGCACAGGGGTCTGACCCCTTTGCAAAGGAGAGGGCATTATGTATAAGATTTTAATTGTAGAAGACGATTTGACAATTGCGAAAACGATTGAGGCACACCTGGTGAAATGGGACTATGAGGTGAGATGCATCAAGGATTTTAAAAATGTTCAGGAGGAGTTTATTGCATTTGAGCCTCAGCTTGTGCTGATGGATATACTGCTCCCATTTTATAATGGATTCCACTGGTGCACGCAGATCCGGGCGATATCGAAAGTTCCGATGATCTTCCTGTCCTCCGCCAGTGATAATATGAATATTGTTATGGCCATGAATATGGGCGGAGATGATTTTATTGAGAAGCCCTTTGACCTGAACGTGCTTACGGCGAAGATCCAGGCTCTTCTGCGCAGGACGTATTCATTCCAGGGACAGTTGAATGTGCTGGAGTACAAAGGCGTCATTTTGAATTTGAACGATGCCGCTTTAACATACGAGGGCAGGAGGCTGGATTTGACGAAAAATGATTTTAAAATCCTCCAGATTTTGATGGAAAATGCAGGAAAGATTGTGAAGCGCGAGCGGATTATGGAACGTCTTTGGGAAAGCGATGAGTTTATAGATGACAATACATTGACGGTTAACATTACGAGGCTGCGCAGAAAACTGGAGGGAATCGGAATCACGGACTTTATATGTACAAAGAAAGGGATTGGGTATCTGCTGGAATGAAGAAAAAACTGGGCTTTTTTATAAAATCAAGATTAAAATATATGGTCTTGTTCCTTGTTATATTGGGAATATTCTGGTTTGTCCTGTACCTGTATAACATCAGGTCAGATGCACTGAGATATGCGGTACTGCTTTCTGCTGCATTATTTGTAGTTTTTGCAGTGTGCGATTTTGCCGGCTTCTTCCGCCATGTTGAAAAGGTTAAGGAAGCGCAGGCGGCTCTGCCGCACGAATTGAGAGAGACGCCTTCTACGACAGATTTGACGGAATTACTATACCGTGAGAAGCTAAAAGTTCTGTTTGATTATAAAGAAGAAATGGAAACAGGAGCCCGCATTGGAAGACAGGAGATGCTGGACTATTATGGCCTGTGGGCCCATCAGATTAAGACCCCCCTGGCGGCCATGCGCCTGCTGCTTCAGTCATTTGAGGAAGGGGAGATTGAGGAGGAGGCTGAGCTGATCCGACCGATGAAGATGGAGCTGTTCAAGACGGAACAGTACGTGGAAATGGTGCTTTCTTATCTGCGGATGGGGGATATGTCATCCGACCTGTCACTGCAGTGGTACTCCATTGATGATATCGTTCGCCAGGCGGTGCGCAAGTATTCTCAGCTTTTCATATTGAAAAAAATCCATCTCAATTATCAAAAATGTGAGGGAATGGTATTGACGGATGAAAAGTGGTTCCTTCTCGTCTTGGAACAGCTGCTGTCAAATGCGTTGAAATATACAGATCAGGGTACCATTTCCATATATATGGAGCCGGGGCCGGAAGAAGTGCTTGTAATAGAAGATACAGGCATCGGTATCCAGGCGGAAGACCTGCCCAGAATATTTGAAAAAGGATTTACGGGATATAATGGGAGAAAGGATAAAAAGTCAACGGGAATCGGATTATATCTCTGTAAATCCATCTGTGACAAATTAAACCACGGCCTGACCGCGGAATCTGAAGTCGGAAGAGGGACAAAGATACGACTGTATCTACACCGGGAACTTCTGGTTACAGAGTAGGAAGAAACTGCGGTAAAGAATAAAGTGAAAAAAAGAAGTTCTGCCATGAAGATTCCCATCATGGCAGAACTTTTTCTTTGAATGATAAAACGCCTTAACGCTGCATTTCTTTACATCAGTGCCTCAAACAGTTTTTCAGTCGGCCGTGGAATAACCACACTGTTAACCATCAGTTCGCTTACAGCCTCCGCAGCTTTTACTGCAGCCGTCACAGCGCTGACATCGCCGCACATGGTAACAAATCCCTTGCCGCCCACGGCAAAACCGGTGCGGATCTCGATCAGATGAATATCGGCAGCTTTCGCAGCAGTATCCGCCGCTACAATTGCAGAAGATACGGAATAGAACTCGATCACGCCCACAGCTCCGGTGGTCGGAACCTGTGAGGTATTGCTGATCGCCGGCATCAGCTGGTCGCTGATATTGGGGATCAGCAGTTTATCTACCAGGAATGGTCCTGCTATCTCTTCCCCTACGTTCATAGCAGCATTCACGCTGCTGGTATCACCGCCGATAATGATCAGATATTTACCGGGGCAGATCGTGGATGACCTTAATAATTCAACCTCTGCGGCCTTGAGTACATGGTCGCAGGTCTCAATTCCTTTCGCTATACTGGACAATTCTAACATTCCTACTGAATTTCCCATTTTTAAATTCCTCCATTAGTTTACATTTATTCGAATACCGTTTGGTGCTGCTTCGGTGACTGTTCCGTTCACGCTTGCGTGAATATTAGCTGACAGCGCTTTTTCATCTGCCTGTCCGATTAAGTCGCCTTTATGTATGGTGTCGCCGGCTTTGACAACTGCTGCCGCCGGCTTGCCGATATGCTGTGATAATGGAATGAATACTTCCCTGGGAAATAGTTCCGTACAGCTGTGTGCATGCAGCCCATTATATTTTCCGAGCCCCAGACGCGCGATCAGGCGGTCGGTTGGAATCCGGTTGAGATCAATCGTCGGCCTTGCCGTAGGATCCGGAGTCTTATCGATCATAATTCCGCGTTCACGAAGCTGTACCTTCATATAATCATTCACTTGTCTCGGGGAAAGTCCCATTGGACATGAGAACATCTCACAGACGCCGCAGCTGCAGCAGTTCACTGCATCGCCGTAGCATTTCGCGAATTCTTCGTTGGAATCAATCGTCTCTTCTCTCCAGACATTTCTCATTACAAGATGAGGCTTGATGCTGTGTCCGATCTGGAAACGCGGACACAGATCTGTACACATTCTGCACTGGATACAGGCGCTTCTCGCCTGATGCTTAATTCTCTGGATGGAAACCTGTGTTCTCCTGATCAGATAATGGTCCTTCGGGAGAACGATGATGTTGCCGGTTGTCTTTGTTACGACTTGCTGGTCAATGGCGCTGTCATCTGCAAAGACCTTTCCCATCATAGGGCCGCCGAGAATGACGGCATAATCGGAGATCGCAGGCTGCGCCGCCTCGATGCAGGTTCTGACGGATGTTCCGATGGGCACCTTCAGCATGATGGGTTCCTTCACTTCACCGACAACGGATAAATACTTATCCGTTACCTTGTCACCGTTCGTCAGCGCACGGTAAATCCCAAGCACGGTTCCCACATTATCCACGACGGCGCCGACTTCAATCGGAATGCCGCGCTCAGGGACGGTCCTGCCGGTAACCTGCTGCACGATAATCTGTTCATCCCCGGCGGGATAGAAGGTTCTCATCTCAAAAATCTCGATATCTGCATTATTTTTTTCAATTGCCTCTCTTAAAGCGGCAATTTCGGCTTTGTATTTAGCTTTGAGCGCTATGTAAGACTTCTTTGCCTCGAGATGTCCGGCAATATACATGACTCCTTTAATTAACTCATCGGCAAAGGTTCTGCACAGATATTTGTCAGTCTCAATCAATGGTTCACATTCGGCGGCATTGACGATAAAATACTCGGCCTTAGTGTTCAACTTCACATGCGTAGGAAATCCTGCCCCGCCGGCCCCTACAATACCGGCATCTTTTACTGTTTCGATTAAACTCATAGCTTCTTTCTCCATTCATTGATTTTCGCGAAAGCAGCGGGCCCTTGCCGGGATAATCGTGCAATACACAGCGATTCCGGGGAGTCAGCTGCCCGCGGGGCCAAAGGATATTTGGCCTGGTGGACATAGGTTGTGTTTATCTGATAAAATAATAACACAGTGCCATCATATCATATTTTTCGTAAAAGAAACAGAGAAAAATGACCGAATCTTACAAAAACGTAAGGATTCCCCCGGGTTTTGAAAGGCAAAGTTATGGATGGAGACAGTACGGGTGCCTTATAATATGTGCATAGACAGGAAAACAAGGAAAAAAGAAAGGCAGGAAAGCTTTATGTCATTATTAGATGTAAAAAATGTAAAAAAGATTTATACAACCAGATTCGGAGGCAGTCAGGTGCAGGCCCTTGCAGATGTCACCTTTTCCATAGAGCCGAGGGAATACGTGGCAATCATGGGCGAATCCGGTTCCGGAAAAACGACATTGCTGAACATTCTGGCATCTTTGGATAAACCTACCAGCGGAAAAGTACTCCTGAAAGGACGTGACTTAAGTACAATTAAAGACAGGGAAATGGCGGCATTCAGAAGACAGAACCTGGGCTTCGTCTTCCAGGACTTTAACCTGCTGGACACCTTCTCACTGGAAGACAATATCTACCTTCCGCTGGTTTTGGCGGGGAAAAAATACGAAGAAATGAGACAGAGGCTGGAGCCAATAGCCGCTCAGCTTGGAATCACAGATTTGCTGAAAAAATTCCCCTACGAAGTCTCCGGAGGGCAGAAACAGCGTGCGGCCGTTGCAAGGGCCTTGATTACGAGACCTCAGCTGATCCTCGCGGACGAACCGACAGGAGCGCTGGATTCCAGGGCTTCGGATGACCTGATGAATCTTTTTAACACAATCAATCAGAACGGGCAGACCATTCTGATGGTAACACACAGTGTAAAAGCTGCAAGCAGTGCGAACCGCGTCATGTTTATCAAGGATGGGCAGGTCTACCACCAGATATACAGAGGCAATCAGACAAACGAGGAAATGTACCAGAAGATTTCGGCGGCGCTGACTGTCTTAATCACAGGGGGTGAGCAGTAATGTTTTATCCAAAGCTTGCATTTACAAACTTAAAAAAGAACGGAAAGGTTTACATCCCCTACCTGCTTACCTGTGTGCTGACAGTTATGATGTTCTACGTCATGAATGCCATCAGCAGAAACACCGGGCTGGATCAGATGCAGGGCGCAGATACACTGAGGCTGGTTCTGAGATGGGCGGTTACGATTACGGGAATATTTTCCGTGGTATTTCTGTTTTATACGAACAGTTTCCTGGTTAAACAGAGAAAAAAGGAATTCGGGCTATATCAGGTGCTGGGGATGGATAAGGGCAACCTGACAAAAATGATGGCATGGGAATCAATCCTTACAACCCTTATCAGTATCCTTCTGGGTCTGGTGCTGGGTGTTCTGCTTGGAAAGCTCATGTTTTTAATTTTATTAAAAATGATCCATTTTAAGGTTCCACTGAAATTTGCAGTAGAACCGGCGGCCATGATCGGCACCATTGTATTGTTTCTTATCACGTTTGTGGTAACTTTTATCTTCAATCTGTTTCAGGTGCAGAAGGCCAACCCGATCGAGCTGCTGCACGGCGGCAGTCAGGGAGAAAAAGAACCAAAGACAAAATGGCTGCTCGCGCTGATTGGGGCGGTGACCCTTGGAATCGGCTACTATATTGCACAGACCACGGACTCTCCGCTGGCAGCCATTGGAAAGTTCTTCATAGCAGTCATTCTGGTAATCATAGGGACATACTGCCTGTTTACTGCCGGAAGCATTGCTGTTTTGAAAATCCTGAAAAGGAATAAAAAGTTTTACTATAAGAGCAGGCATTTTACTGCCGTATCGGGAATGATATACAGAATGAAGCAGAATGCGGTGGGACTTGCAAATATCTGTATCTTAAGTACTATAGTCCTGGTCATGATTTCCGTTTCCGTTTCGTTATATGCAGGTATGGAGAATTTGCTGGCAACGCGTTTTCCTACGGACATGGATGTGATGGTTTTTGACGCGTCACAGGAAAATCGGGCCAAGACGGACCATATTATAGAAGAAGAGACAAAAAAGGCCGGGGTAAAGATAGGAGACCGTAGATCTTACAGTTCCGGAAGTTTTACTGTAATATATGACGAAAAAAACAGTACGGTTCTGCTGGAAGAAAAGACGGATAAATCTTACACAACAGAAGATTTCAGATGGATGGAAATCATCCCCTTATCAGACTACAACAGGCTGGAGGGAACCAATGAGACACTGGAGCGAAATGAAGTACTGATCCATATGTCCGGTGGAGAATGGAACTCAGACGTGTTACAGATAGAAGATGAATCCTACAAAGTAAAAAAGGCGGTCAGCCTGAAAGAAGAAGCAGAGAATGAAGTTTCCGGCGCAGTAGAGGGAATGGTCGTAGTGATGTCAGATATACAGCAGATCGCAGACCTAAAACAGCAGTACGGCTATGAAGGCGCAGACACGATCATCTATTCCGATTCCTTCAACATGAGCGGAAAGGAAGAAGATAAAAATACCGCTGCAAAAGCAATAGAGGAGCGTCTGGCAAAGGAGGTTGCAGAATCACGCATAGAGTATAGAGAAGCCTACAGAGGAGAGTTTTATGCAATATACGGCGGTTTCTTATTCCTTGGTGTATTTGTAGGCGCATTGTTCCTGATGGCCACCGTCCTGATTATCTATTACAAGCAGATATCCGAGGGCTACGATGACCGCGGCCGCTACCAGATCATGCAGAAAGTGGGAATGAGCAAAAAAGAAGTAAGACGTTCCATCAAAACTCAGGTACTAATGGTCTTCTTCCTGCCATTGATCGCAGCCATTATTCATGTAGGCTTCGCCTTCAAAACGGTTACAAAATTGCTGGCGGTCATGAATCTCACAAACGTACACCTGTTTTTCCTGTGTACCGTGGGAACGGTATTCATATTCGCAGTATTTTACGCAGCTATATTCCTAATAACCTCCAAACAATATTATAGGATTGTGCAGTGAAGTCGCGGGAGCGGATGAGCGGACGCTTTAGGAACCGGAGATAGGGGCATCTGGAGACGGGGTACGACGGTAAACTGGAGTAAAGTAAAATAGAAGGAAAACCGGGGCAACCTGGCCACATCACGCGAAGCCCTGATGGCTTCGCGCGCTGGGGCCAGGGATTTTTGTGATTCGGAATCACAAAAATCACCCCGGTTTTCCTTCTATTTTACTTAACTCCAGCTAACCGCCGTAAGACGCCTCCAGATGCCCCTATCTCCGGTTCCTGAAGCTGGTGCATCAAAACGGTAGAAGTGGCTTCACTGACGGGGGATCTTGGCGGGGGCAGCGGATGGAATCGATGAAGCGGGAATGAATGGCTGGGGTAGTATATATCGTAAAAGGGCAGGATATCTACAAAGGTAATGGGGGCTTTGATATCCGCGTAGTTAGTTTAATCCGCTGTTACCGTGAATCTTTCTGCAGGCGGCCCGTTTGCAGGAAGGTTCCCTGAAGTTTCCCCGCCTCCGTAGTCCCTCCCGCCCTAGATAGGCGAATCCTTTCCCAAAACTACTTGATTATATGATATAATTTGGGGAACAAGTATTTGTCAGGAGGAGGCGTTTTATGTCTGATTATAGAGAGGCTATTGATGTGGTGCTTCAAGAGGTTGGCAGGGCCGTTGTTGGGAAAGAGGAGATTACGGAAAAGATTATGATGGCGATTCTGGCTGGGGGGCATATTTTAGTGGAGGATATTCCGGGGATGGGAAAGACCACCATGGCCCTTGCTTTTTCTAAAGCGATGGGGCTTGAGGAGAAGCGGGTTCAGTTTACTCCGGATGTGCTTCCTGCTGACCTGACAGGGTTTACGCTGTATCAGAAAGCGACGGAGCAGTTTGTGTACCAGCCGGGTGCTGTGATGTGCAATCTCCTTCTGGCGGATGAGATCAACAGAACCTCGCCAAAGACGCAGTCCGCGCTATTGGAGGTTATGGAGGAGAGGCAGGTGACCGTGGATGGGGTGACCAGAAAGACGGGGAATCCTTTTATCGTGATCGCTACGGAGAATCCCGCCGGTTCTGCGGGAACACAGCTGCTTCCGGAGTCTCAGCTGGATCGGTTTATGATCTGTGTCAGCATGGGGTATCCAAGCGTGAAAGAAGAAGTAGAGATTATGAAGAGAAACCAGTCAGGGCGTAGCACCGGACCTGTGAGACGGGTAATGACGGCGGAGCTGCTTTTGCGGGCGCAGGAAGAAGTGAAAAATCTGTTTATACATGACGCCGTATACACTTATATTGCCCAGCTGGCAAAGGCAACCAGAGGCGGAGAATACATTGCAATGGGGCTGAGCCCAAGGGGAACCGTGGCCATGGCGGCTATGGCTAAGGCCGGCGCTTATATGAGAGGCCGGGAGTATGTGATTCCAGATGATGTGGCGGATGTGTTTCAATGTGTGGCAGGGCACAGGGTACTGCTCAGCACCAAGGCAAAGGTCGGGCATATCCGGACGGAAGACGTACTGGAACAGATCCTGGAAGAGGTGAAGCCACCGGTTATGAAAAGGCGTTAGGTGGCGGCATGATAAGACGAACACTAGGATATGCGGCGGCGGTTCTGGTAACCGGGTATCTGTTCCTGATGTATGATACTCCGGCCCTTTCAGCAGCTTTAGTGCTGGAAATCCTGTACCCCTTTGTCTCAGTTGCCTGTCTGCACAACATGTCTGCAAGGTTGACGGCGGGGATCGGGAAGGTTCCGGCTATGGGGGAGAAAAACCAGAAAATCAGGGTGAAATTATGGGTAAATAATACTTCCAGGATCTGGAATGGGAAATATGAACTTCGGGTGAAGATCGGCGGAAGAAATTCCGGTCAGATGATGGTAAAAAAGATGTCCGGAATGTTGGAGCCGGGCAGAAAAAAAGCTCTTCCGTTTTATTTTACATCGGAATACTGCGGAAGCATGGAAGTCGCGCTTGTCGGTATGAAAATTTTTGACTTTTTTGGGATGTTTTACAGAACTATCCCCGTTGCGGACAAGGCTTATGTAGGGATCATGCCCCGAACCGGCCTGATGCCGCTGGAAATTACGAGACGGACGCGGGAGTTTCTGGCCGATGCGGATGAATATTCCGTAGAAAAAAGCGGGGATGACCCCGCTGAAATCTATCAGGTCAGGGAATACCGGCCATGGGACTCTGTGCACGACATCCACTGGAAGCTGACGGCCAAAGAAGATGCACTGATGGTGAAGGAATACAGCTTTCCCCTGGGATGCGTTGTGCTGGTCTGGATGGAGTACCCAAAAAAAGCACAGAGCAGCGAGGGGTTCAGTAAAATGCTGGAATCAGCTGCCTCCCTGTGCATGACGCTGGTGGAGGAAAAATGTATTCATATGGCTGCCTGGTTTGAAGAAAAGAATATGAGAATTGTGAAATGGAAGGTCAGCAGTGAGGAGACCGTGCACGGCCTTCTGTGGAGAATGCTGGATATGGAGCCGTATACGGATGACAGCATGCGCAAAGCCTGCTATGAAGATGCATTCCGCGGGGAGCATTTCAGCAGTATTGTTAATATTGACGGACAGGGCGGGATAACCGTCAATGGTGAAAAGCAGGAATTACTGCAGCTGTAGGGAGGAGACTGCCGATGAAAAACAGAAAAGAAGGTAAATCAGGCATCAGGCTGTTTGAACAGAAGAGCAGAGAGATATCCGGGGAAATGAACCGGATTAGTCTGTTTGCGGCAAGGGCATTATCTGCGGGTTTTCTTGCCGCCGCATGGTGGGAGAGCCTGCTGTCCGTGTTCCCCCTGCAGGTATTAAAACCCTGTTTGTATGGCTGCCTTTTTCTGTTGTCCGTATTCTGGCTGTGGCTGTGGGGAAGCAGGGGAAAGAAAAAAATTCTATATCTGGCCGCAGGAGGCGCGGCCCTGATTTTTTTTGTATGGAAAAATCGTGTGCCTGCAACAGCGGTAGTGAATTCACTGGCGAATGCCTATCTGCGTATTCATGAGGAGGGCAGTGTGCCGCTCCTGCTCTATGAAGTGCCTGAGATTTCCAATATCCTGCTGGCCGTAGGGATTGCAGCAGCCACCATACCAATCATAGCGGTGTTTTCCCTGGTTCTGCTCAGGGGAAAAGGAAAAGCGGCTGTCATAGTGCTGCTTTTCTTTCCGGTTATCCTTTCTGCCATGGAAGGTTATTTTCCATCTGTGAGGTCCTGTGGTCTGTTGGTTATGGCCTGCGGTATCTATTTTGCCATAGGGACAGGCAGTACAGGGAGGGCTGCCTGGGGAAATGCGGTGACAGCTGCAGTGCTGGTCTCTGTGCTCTGCGCAGTCTCCTGGGGAGCTGCAGGCAGGATAGAGGTACAAAAGTCCGCAGAAAATGGGTTGTATATCCAGGCAAAGGCAGTAATCGAGAAACATGTGATCCAGAGACTGGAAGAGGCCTCCGGTGTATCAAAAGAAGAAGAACCAAAGGAAAAAGAAGAAGCGAAGCCGGAAAGGCCTCAGGATACTGCACCGGAGAAATCCCAGGATAACGAAGTACAGAACAATGAAGATACCCGGGAAGGTCTGTTTCCAAACGAAGGAGGTACGACTGCCGGAATCCCTCACGACCTGTTCGCTCCGGATCAGTCAACAAGCCTGCAGAACATCGGATATTTCCGGCCGGGAGACGGAAACGGACTTGTTGTAGCGTCTCCAACCCGCCCCGAGAGCACCGTTTATCTGCCGCTGACGTACGGCGCAGTCTATCAGGACAGTACTTGGAAAGCTCCGGAAGAAAACGGTGAGATACCAAATCAATATAGAGGATATCCGGGAAATCTGACCCGTCTGATCAACCTGTGCGAAAAACAGGAGATCCATTCAGTAGAGGAAGCCGCAGAATTTATACAGAAAGAGTTTGAGGAAAATACAGTATACGATTATCAGCCCGGGCCCACTCCTTCGGGGCAGGACTTTTCCGAATACTTTCTGTTTGAAAACAAAAAGGGATTCTGTGTCCATTTTGCCACAACGGCCGTTCTGATGTACCGCATCATGGGATATACAGCCAGGTATGTCGAGGGCTATGCCATCCCTCCATCGGCGTATAAAGAGCAGCCGGACGGTTCCTACCGTGCAGAAGTAACGGGCGACATGGGCCATGCCTGGTGTGAAACCTATGAAGACAAATGGGTCATAAGAGAGCACACCCTCCCGTATACCGGAGACAGCCAGGCAGCAGTACCGCCCGCATCCGCCAGCAAACCCGCAGTAAGCCGTCAAGCCTTATCCAAATCAGCCCTGGCCATCCTGACAGCCTTCCTGCTGGTATTCCTGTGCACAATCCTAACAGCAACACAGGCTGCCGTGCGGAGAAAAAAGAAAGCAAACGCCATACAAAAATACGCCCAGGGCAAGGGCATAACCGAGATCTACCTTGCCTTCTGTGCGGCAGCAGCCGTCCTTGGCACAAACATAAAAACCCCGTTCAGTACAGATTCCTTCGAAACCCTTAAAAAAGCCCTGCCTGTCCTGACCGAACAAGACTGCAACACCCTCCGGCAGGCCGCCCAAAAAGCAATGTACGACAAAACCCCGCCCCCAAAAGAAACCCACCAAAACTTATACGCCCTTTACCAAAAAACATCAAAACACATCCAAAAAGACCTGCCCATAATCAAAAAGATCCAATACCGCTATATAAAATGCCTGCCATAATCTAAATTAAAAGAAGATATAAGCAAGCAAAATCCCCTTGCCAAATACAGCCCTGCCATCCATCCCCACCCGCCCAAGCCACAAAATACCGATCGGACATCCCCCTGGCAGGATGCACCCAGCTTTGCGGAAGGCGAACCGGGAGGGGCCGGGAAGGCGTGTGCTGTTTTGCATTGCGCCCCCTCCCTTACTACTTCCGCCGCGCCATCAGTATCCTGATAATCAATCCGATGATGAGCACCCCAGAGACCGTATACCCCAAAAAACTGATCCAAGGTATCCCAAACCACTGTGGAATTGTGCGTACATGAATAATCATTCCGGAGCCTATGAACAGAGCTGCCGCCAGTATACTCAGAACAAAACGGTCAGCCGTTTTATGAATATCGGCGCGTATCTCTTCGGAATCAGAAAGCTGCAGATTCAGCTGGGCCTGTCCATTCTTGGTAATATTGAGCAGATCAGATATCTGTGCCGGAATCTCCATGGACTTATCCATAGAAGTATAGAGCTGGCGTCCTTTATGCCTGAGCAGTTTTTTTATATCCAGTTCTTTCAGCAGGAGCGAGGACATGTGCATAGAAAGAATCTGCAGAATATTGACGTCCGGGGCACAGGCTGCCAGCGTTCCCTCCATCGTGACCATGCTCCGTCCGAGCAGCGTAATGTCTGGGGTAATAGCCAGACGGTGATCCTTTACAAGAGAAAGCATGCGCTCAATTAATTCTCCCAGCTTCATTGTTCCGAAATCCATGGACATATATTTGCTTAAAATATCATCAATGTCTGTATAAAGTCTGGCATGGTTGACGCGTTCCTGGGGTTCCCCGAATGCCAGAAGCACATTTTTCAGAGAATAGATATCGTGTTCCAGAATCGCCGTGATCGCCTTCTTGAGCAGCTGTTTGTTGTGCTCAGTCAGCCTGCCCGTCATCCCTAAGTCAAGCCAGGCGATCTGTCCGCCTGCTACCCAGAGATTGCCCGGATGGGGATCCGCATGAAAAAAACCATCCTCGAGTATCTGCTTACAGTAATTTTCGGCAGCCTTCTGGCCGATCTCTGTCATATCATAGCCAAGCTCTTTGAGACGTTCTGTCTCGTCGATCTGTATTCCGTCAATATACTCCATCACAAGCAGCCGGGGAGTAGTAAACTCGTGAAATACTCTTGGACAGGTGACATACACAATATCCTTCTGGTTCACATAAAAAAGATTCAGGTTTGCAGCCTCCTGAAGAAAATCTATTTCTTCCCGGGTGGTCTTCCAGAGTTCATCCAGAATCGTCCTGAAATCAATCAGGTCTTCTGTCCCAATAGCCAATTTCAGAATGCCGGCAGCTTTTTTCAGAAGCAGGATGTCGTCCTGCATGATCTCTTTTATGGCCGGCCGCTGTATTTTAATAACGACTTTTGTGCCATCCTTCAGGACCGCGGGGTGCACCTGGGCAATCGAAGCAGAGCCGAGAGGTGTCTCCTCAATCTGAGAGAAGATGTTTCCCGCCGGCTCTTTGAGTTCTTCTTCAATGACTCCGGACACAACGGAATAGGGCAGGGGGCTTACCTCTGTGCGCAGCTTCGTCAGCTCACGGCAGTAATTTTCAGGAAGCATATCCGAACGCATGGACATAATCTGCCCAAGTTTTACATAAGTTGGGCCCAAATCTTCCAGAATTTCGCGAAGCTTGGCCGGGGTGAGCCCATGGGTTATGCGATGTTTACCAAGTACCTGCATGATCTCCCGCAGGCGCTTTTGGGAAGCTGGGGGTTCTGCCTGGGATGTCTCCGGGGTTACGATTGTTTCGTTCATAGGCAGAACCTGCTATTGGGGATCCTGAGGGGCATCAGCTTCTGCTTCCTCTGCAGGGCTGTCCTCAGTGCAGGAGTCCTCCCCTGCAGGGCCGTCCTCAGGGTCGGCAGCTTTCTCCGCTGCTTTACAGGAGTCGCCGTTATCCGCATCCATGGCCCCGTCCCCGGACTTTTCCTCCGCAGCCTCTTCTGCGGCTTTCTCTGCAGCCTTTTGTGCTGCGGCTTTTTCGACCTCTGCGATTTTGGCCTTGAGTGCTTCCAGCTCATCCTCTTTCATATGGTCTACTGCGGTCATTGCATCTTTGTATTCCTTCACAACTGTGACAGATACATGCTCCTTCATCTTTTCCCTGGCGTTTTTTTTCAGTTCTTCATTGAGTACTTTTCCCTGCTCAACAGTAATCTCGCCTTTTTTTACCAGATTCTCAACCACATCTTTTGCCGTCTCTGCCGTAGTGGCTATCGCACCGACACCCGCAAGAAATATTTTCTTTAATCCTTCGTTTAATTCCATAAATATACCATCCTTTCTGGAGAATTCAGTCAATTAGTTATAGAAATATTATACCACAAATCATGGAGATGATTTCTTAAAATTCCATAAGGAAGTTAAGAGGTCATTTTTTACGGGGCCGTGTACCACGCTGCACGGCATTTGAGACAATAAAGTGATAGGGTAAGAGTAGACCTTTTCCGGGAAATATGATAATATGAGGGCAGCGGAGATGGCGAAGGACCGTGCTTTTTCGTGCCGAGAGTTTGTGGAGGCCGGAAATGGCGGCCAGGAAGAGCTGCTTCGAAAGAAAGACATTTGAAGGATACAACAGGAGGCATATATGATACGAGAAGTGAGACAGGAAGACAGAGAACAATATTTGAAGATGGCGCATGATTTCTACCATTCACCGGCAGTGCTGCATCCGATACCGGATTCATATATTGAGAAAACCTTCGAGGAATGCATCAGCAGCGGAACTTATGGAAAGATCTATATGCTGGAACATGAGGGCAGCATGGCGGGGTACGGCCTGATCGCGAAGACATTTTCCCAGGAGGCTGGCGGGTATGTGTACTGGCTGGAAGAACTCTATATCTTGGAAGAATACCGCTCCAAGGGGCTGGGAAGCGAATTTTTCGCATACATGGAAGCACACAGAGAAGAAGGTGTCACACGCTTCCGCCTGGAAATAGAAGATGACAATACAAGAGCAAAAGCCCTTTATGAGAAACTGGGATATCAAGATCTGGATTACCGGCAGATGAAGAAAGATTTTTAGCATACATGTATACCTTATTCTGCAGCTTTGCTGCAGACCCGCCCGCAGGGCATGAGTTGCGGGGTGCCCTTTGGATATGCAATGTTTTATGTCAGATCGAGAATGGGTTTAAAGCACAGATTACGCGCGGAATTAGCCTAAATATACAACAAAGAAAAAGGAGGACTTTAATATGACAAAAGCAGGCGAAAGAAAGATTGAGACAGTAGAAAAAGCAAACGGAGGTGCAGGCTTCATCATGAAGGAAGCCCTGTTAAGCACAGAAGAGCTTGGAAACCACTGCAAAATGTTCTCAAGAGTAACGCTCAAGCCCAATTGTGAACTTGGCCATCACGAGCATCACGGAGAAACCGAAACGTACTACATTCTCTCTGGAAAGGGAATGTATGATGATAACGGAAAAGCGGTGCCTATAGAGGCGGGAGATGTAGTATACTGCAAAAACGGAGACGGACATGGAGTCAAAAATACGGGGGGAGAGGATCTTGTTTTTGTGGCGCTTATATTGAGGGTGTAGGACGCCTGATGGGAGCGGGCCGCTGCGATGCTGTCCGGGGAGGCTTATGCTGATCCTGGAAACCGGCCGCTTAGCCTACAATTGCTAACTGTGAAAAAGCCGCAGCTTATGGGACCGAGCATATTCACTTAGAAAGCCTGATGCTTTCTAAGCTCAGATGCTCTGGAAAACTGATTTGGAAATCAGTTTTCCCCCATAAGCTGCGGCTTTTTCGCAGTAAGCAATTGTACGGCACGCTAAAGGCTTCCAGAATCAGCATAAGCCTCCCCGGACAGCATCGCAGCGGCCCGCTCCGATTTTGATTAGCGGCGCTTACGCACTGATTCCGCCGCCAGAAGAGCCCTGTTCCACTTCCGTACAGCGTCCCCATACCAACCTACCCCAAACTCCTTCGAATCCCCTCAATAAGCCTAGAATTCTCCTCCCGCCCCATTACACAAAACCGCACATATTCTCCCTCCAGGCACTGAAAGGAAGAACAGTCCCGGATCATCATGCCCTGTTTGATACAGGCCTCGAATAGGTCAAAGGCAGTCATACCGGGTTTGCGGATACGGATCAGGATGAAATTGGCGGCTGCGTCGTAGACGGTGATGCCGCTTATTTTGTGCAGTTCTTCCAACATTCTTGTGCGCTCAGCTTTTATTAAGGAGCGGGTTTCTTCTATATAATTAGTGTCCTGCAGCATCAGTTCTCCGGCAAAGGCGGCGATGCTGTTCAGAGACCAGGGAATCTGGTGCTCCTTTACCCGGGCCAGGAAGGAATGGCTGCTGGTGACTCCGTAACCCAGGCGGAGGCCGGGGGCGGCGAAGAATTTGGAGACTCCGCGCAGAACCATGAAGTTGTCAAATTCTTCGATCAGGGACATGGCACTTACGGAAGAGATATCTGGGGCGAATTCTACATAAGTTTCATCAATCATAACAAAGGTTCCGGCCTTCTGACAGACGGACAGGATGCTGCGCATATCAGAGGTGCCTATGACTGAAGATGTAGGATTGTTGGGATTGCATATGATCAGGAGATCATACCCAGCCTCGAGTCTTTCTAGAAAATCAGAGATGTTGAGGCAAAACCCAGTGTCGGGATTCAGATGGTAGTAATCCTGCGTACTATCAGAAAACGAGAGTTCTCTTGCATATTCTGAATATGTGGGGCCCAGTATGAGAGTTTTTTTAGGGCGGCGCTGCTCAATAAGCAAAGAGATTAGTTCTGTAGATCCATTTCCCACCATGACATGAGCGGGGGATACCTGACAGTATTCGCCGATGGCGCAGCGAAGGGAGGTATATTCTCTGTCCGGATAGGTGGAAATGATATCCAAATGACGGCTCAAAGCCGCTTTTACCTTCCGGGATAGGCCCAGTGGGTTTACATTGGCGCCGAAGCTGATTATGGAATCCTTAGGAATTCCGTAGTATTCCGATATTTTTTCCAGGTCACTGCCGTGAAATTCTGGTTTTGTATTCATGTATACGATCCCCTTTCAAATTCTTTCATTCACCCGTTGCAAGAAATAGTATAAAGATGATATAATTCATTATAGCGTGCTTATGAAAAAATGCAACGAAAGAAATATGAGTAGGTGACTAACTTGAAGAATAAGATTAAACGTCTTTCCAAAGGAGATTTTCACATTCCGCAGCCGGAGATTATTTTCCCCGAGACACGGATTATTATGCGTGTCGGCGAGGGGGAGATGTATAAGGGCAGTTTTTCCCTGCAGAACCAGGGCGAGGGGACCATCAGAGGGTTGGTATATCCCTCTTCTTATCGTGTCCATTGTGAGGAACAGGGCTTCGATGGGAACCCGGTTAATATCTATTATACATATGATGGTTCCGGGCTGGTGCCGGGACATGTGGAACATGGCAGGTTTACCATAGTGTGTAATGGCGGGGAATATGATGTTGCATTTACGGCAATCATAGAGAAGCCCTTTGTTATGACAAGCTATGGGAAGGTTCAGAGCCTGGAAGATTTTAAGAAGCTTTCTTTCCGGGATCCGGCAGAGGCGGAAAAGCTGTTCCGCTCCAGAGATTTTTACGAGATTTTAAAATATGAAGATAAACGTATCCAGGCCCTTTACGACAATATGCGCAAATGGGAGTTGGATCAGCAGGCCCTGGAGGAATTTCTTGTGGGCTGTAAGCAGAAAGAAAAGATATTTCTGACCCTGGAAGAGGAGAGCCGCGCTTTTATGGAAGTGGAAGAGGCTCGCAAAGAAACTCTGACGATTAAAAAGAATACTTGGGGATATCTTTCTATTGACGTGCAGACGGAAGGAGATTTTTTAACCGTAGAGCACGTGAAGGTGACCACAGAAGAGTTTATCGGCAATTCCTACCGTTTGGAATATATTATCACACCGGAGCATCTGCACCGGGGCAGCAATTTCGGGCAGATCATGCTGCAGACACCTTATGAGACTCTGGCCTACGAGATTGTGGTGGAGAAGGATGTCAGGCGGGAGGAGGAACACCGTGCGGGCGATATGGAATTTACCAGCATTGTGAAGCGGTATCTGACTTATGAGGCCGGCAGGATAGACCTAAATACCTGGACAGAGGAATCCCTGAAAAAGATAGAGCATCTCAGGGAGAAGGATAATAAGAAGGAGATGTATCTTCTTGTACACGCGCATATCTGCCTGCTTGGAAAACGCATGGAAGAGGCGAAGTGGATTCTGGAATCCTATAATTATAACCGGTTTGCAATTGGCAAGAATGTTGAGATGAGTTCCTACTATTTATATCTTACGACCCTGCTCAGCAATGATTCGATCGGGCAGCGCCGGGTGGCAGAGGAACTTTCCAAGTCCTATATGAAGCATCCGGAGAGCTGGCTGATTCTGTGTATGCTGGTCAATGTAGACTCCGAGTATAAGATATACAGCGAACGCCTGCGTGCACTGGAACGCCAGTTTTATGAGGAGAAGACGCACAGCATCTGGTTCTATATGGAGGCATTTAAGTGCTTCAGGGATAAGAGTTCCTCCCTGAAAAAGCTGGGCAAATTCGAGGTTATGGTGCTGTATTTTGCGGCAAAATATAAACTGATGACAAAGGAGCTGGCCCTGTATACGGCGAATCTGGCAAGCCAGCTGAAGAACTTTGACAGGCACCTGTATGAGACCCTGGTACTGGCCTACAAGATGTATGAGGAAAACATGATCCTTACAGCCATCTGTACCCTTCTGATCAAAGGAAACTGTATCGGCTACGATTATTTTAAATGGTATGAAAAAGCGGTGGAGACTGAGCAGAAGATTGCACAGCTCTATGAATATTATATGGCTTCTATTAAGGAAAGCCATTTCCATAAGGCACTGCCCAGATCTGTGTACCTGTATTTTATGCATGGAAACACGCTGGACTACCGAAAGTGCGCTCTATTATACTCCAATTTGATTACGTATGAGGATGAATCCAGCGAGATCTATGCGCATTACCGGGATGAGATGGAGGCTTTTGCATGGAATCAGCTGGAGAGACGGCACATCGACGAACAGCTGAGGATCATTTATAAGCGCTTTATCGTGGAGCGTTCCATGAATCCGGAGCGCATCAAGGCATTATATGATATTTGCCACGCCTATGAGATTACAACCAAGGTACCGAACATGAAGTTCATCCACATCATAGCGGATGACGGAAGCATTACCCAAAAGGTGCCGTATACGGACCGGGGCGCCCAGGTCTTCTTATACGCCAAGACAGACAGGCTTGTATGGGAATCCAGGGACGGCAGGCATTATACGGATTCAATCCCTTATGAGAGCAGACGCATGTTCTATGAACTGCGTTATATGGATATGTGCAAGAAGTATATCAACAGCATGCGCATGAACCGGATGGAAGAGGCAGAGGAAACACTGACTCTTGATATTGTGCGGGAAAAGGGCGTTGAGAACTATGAGGAAGAGGAATTATTCAGTCTCTGCAGTAAGAACATCAGGGAGAATAACTACGAAAACGATGATTTTCTGACCTATATCTGTTTTGAATTATTCAAAAAAGGTCAGTATGATAAGGTGATCCTGACGTATCTTTCCAATTATTACTGCGGCGCCACAACGGATATGAAGCGGCTCTGGAGAGAGGCGCGGGAGTATGAGGTACATACGCATAAGCTGGCGGAGCGGATTCTGACACAGATGCTCTTCTCGGAAGAACTGTTTGCGGAAGTGCAGGTGTTCGAGGAATACTATGCGGAGGGCGCATATTTCAGACTGCAGCAGGCATACCTGGCCTATATGTCCAGGGGCTATGTTGTGGAGGAAAGAAAAATCAGCAAGAGCATCATTGATATTATATGCAGAGAGTATGAAAAGGGAGAGGACACGATAGATATCTGTAAGATTGCGGTTCTCAAGTACTATTCCAACAGAGAATATAATTCGATGATACGCAAGACCCTGAAGAAGTTCCTGCAGGAACTCAGCGGCAAGCAGATTTATTTCCCGTTTTTCCTCGCATATGAGAAAGACTGGCTGATTGAACTTCAGCTCTGGGATAAGACGCTGATCGAATATAAGGGGCAGAAGGGCAGCCGTGTCATGCTTTACTATCAGCTGCAGAAAGGGGATTCCGAGGAGGTGGATTACTCCACCGAGGTTTTGACTCCGATGTACGAGAACCTGTATGTGAAGAAGTTTGTGCTGTTTGCCAATGAAAAGCTGAAATACTATTTTAAGGAGACAATTGACGGAAATACATACAGGAGCGATAAGGAAACCTGTGTGAAAGAAGTAAAGAAAGGCGAATCGGGAAGATACGGACGTCTGAACGACATCCTGCTGGAGGATGGCAGAGAGCGGGATATAAAGATGAGGTCATATGCGGCGGAGGATGCGATTGCCGCTCATATGTTTGAACAATATTAATGGAAGATGATGGTTACTGTTCACAGGCCAGCCTGGGATCGGTAACATAGAATGTCACTATGCCGCCGGGAGGACTGGGACATAGCCGGCAGAAAGTACATTGCGGCCGAGGGGCAAAGTAAAAGCCCCGGCGGTAAAGGTGAGGAGGCTGTCTGTAATGGGACAAGGCAATATAATTGGATATGAGATAAATGATAAGACCTGCCAGATCAGTTTCTACAACGATCAGCAGCTGGAGCCGGAGACACTGGAGGTGGATTCTGATAATTACCAGATCCCCCTGATTATTGGTAAACTCAGGGATACATGGGCTTATGGTAAGGAAGCAAAGCGTCTGGTTACAATTAAAGAGGGGTTTACGGTTACGAGGCTGCTGGACAAGAGCCTGGCAGGAGAAAAGATTGAGTTCGGGGAAGAGACTTATGATGCGGTCTGGCTGCTCTCCAAGTTTGTGCAGATGTCGCTGCAGTCTTTTCCGCAGATTGAGGGGATCGTGTTTTCTGTCCCGGAACTGACTGAGGAGCTGGCCCAGCTTCTGCGTGGGATTGCGGTACGCATGAACATCGATAAGAGGCACATTTTCATTCAGGATTATAAGGAAAGTTTCTGTAACTATCTTTTTTACCAGCCTAAGGAATTGTGGCAGTACGATGCCGCACTATTCTGCTGTGACCGTAATGAGATCAAGGCTTTTATGTTAAGAAGACTGAAGCCCGGGCTGGGTGGGGGGAAGACGACTTTCGTCACGGTGGACGAAGTCGCCAGCGCCCATATGAAAGAATTGGCTGCCGTTTATCCGGTGCTGAATGAGGACAAGGCGAAGGAGGCGGATTCACGTTTTTGCAAATTTATAGAAAGCGTATTTGATAAACGCATTGTATCCTCAGTCTTTCTGACAGGAGAGGGGTTTGAAAATAACTGGTATCCGACCTCTCTGCGCGTACTTTGTAATGGAAGAAGAGCTTTTATCGGAAATAATCTGTACAGCAAGGGAGCCTGTTACACGGCTTACCGGAAGATGTTTATGCACATAGAAGATCCGGTATATCTCTCGGAGACAAAGCTGACGGATCAGATCACTGTGAATATGAGAGTAGACGGCCAGGAGATGTGGTACCCGATTGTGTCCTGGGGAGCGCACTGGTATGAGTCTAACAATCAGTGGGAAGTGCTTCTGGAGGATATGGAGAACATAGAACTGCATGTAGAATCTCTGGTGCAGGGAACTTTAAAAACAGAGGTTATTTCGTTGGAAAATTTCCCAAAGAGAGGCGAATATTCTATGCGGCTGCAGATAGAGACGCTGTTTCTGGATGAAAAGACCTGTAAAATCACAGTGCGGGACGTAGGGTTCGGAGAATTTTACCTGCCTACGGATTTTCAGGAAGAGAAGATTATACATTTAGGAGGCAATGATGGGAAGTTTAATTCTTTGTCATGACAGGCATGCAACGCATCCTTATGAGATTACAAGGATCCACTGCAAGATATTTACAATTGAAGAATTATGCTATTATCTGTGCAACAATCTCTACCTGATTGACTACACGATCATGAACGAACAGCTCTGTACCTGGCTGGAGGAAGAGATCGGTATGCCGGAACTGGCAGGAAATCTCAGGGATGTCATCCGGATGCGCGGTTCAGTGGAAAAGTTTGTATTGACGATCCTGAAGAGCTCCCGGATATTCAGGGAACCGGAGATGATACGGATCCAGAATGTGCTGGAGCGGCTGAAGAATCAGAAGGACATTGAGCGTCAGAAGTATAAGGGCGATAACCTGCTGGAGAGCGGGGAGATCGAGGAGGCGATCCTCGTGTATCAGGCCATACTCAACGAAGAGGCGGATGAAAGCGTGGACCCCAAGTTCTACGGCAAGATATACGCCGGGCTGGGTGCAGCTTACGGGAGGCTGTTTTTATATCAGGAGTCGGCCAGGATGTACGACCGGGCTTACCAGATCTGCGAAGACTCTGCACTGCTCAAGCCGTATCTGTATGCGTCCTATAAGTATATGTCCCTGGAGGAATACCACATCCTGCTGACTAAGCATGACGACTATGTGGAAGTCAACGCTCAGATGCGCCAGGAGATGGAAGACATTAAGAAGCATATACAAATGGAGCCAAATTCCGTGCTGCTTGAAAAATGGAAACAGCAGTACCGGCGAAGTCATATATAGGGGGACGTTCCATGTTAGGACTCAAGCCCGTCCCCAAATCCCAATTGACATTCGAATAGAAGTATGTTATTATATGTACGATTTTAGCGTGGTAAAGTAATCAATTTGTAAAAGAATAAAGCACCACGACAGGGAGGGCGTATCTATGAAGAGAAAATTAGCAGTAGCAATGGCAGCTGCACTTGTGCTGACAACAGCGCTGGCAGGATGCGGAAACAAAACGGAAGATACCAAGTCAGAGGGTACTAAAACAGAGGATACCAAGACAGAAGATTCCGCAAAAGGCGATGAAAAGACAGATGCAGTAAGTGCAGAAAAAAGCGAGGGAGACAGTTTTACGGTAGGGTTTGACGCAAGTTTCCCGCCTTATGGCTATAAGGATGATGACGGCGAATACGTAGGATTTGACCTGGATCTCGCACAGGAAGTGTGCGATAGAAACGGCTGGGAGCTGAAAAAGCAGCCGATCGACTGGGATGCGAAGGATATGGAGCTTAGTTCCGGCACCATCGACTGTATCTGGAACGGATTCACCATGAATGGCCGTGAAGACGATTACACATGGTCAGAGCCATATGTAGACAACAGTCAGGTAGTGGTAGTTGCAGAAGATTCCGGAATCAAATCACTGGAGGATCTGGCAGGGAAAATCGTGGAAGTACAGGCTGATTCATCTGCACTGGCAGCCCTGGAGGGAGACCAGAAAGAACTGGCAGGAACATTCAACCAGCTGACACAGGTACCGGATTATAATACGGCATTTATGGATCTGGAAGCAGGCGCTGCAGAAGCGGTAGCAATGGACGTAGGTGTTGCAAAGTATCAGATCGAATCCCGCGGAGGCGGATACATAACCCTGGACGAGACGATTTCTTCCGAGCAGTATGCAGTCGGATTTAAAAAGGGAAATGAGAAGCTTAGGGATCAGGTTCAGAAAACGCTTGATGAGATGTCAGAGGATGGAACATTCATGACAATCGCTAAAAAGTGGGGCGTTGAAGACGCTGTCTGCTTAGGCAAATAAAATTTAAAAGTAAGAATGAAAAAGGTCAGAATTACTATCTGGCCTTTTTACTACCCGGAGGTCAGGAAGATGAAGATAAGTTTTATGGCAATGATCAGCCAGTTATCAGGGGGCATGTTAGGAACAGTAGGGATATTTTTTGCAACTCTTTTGTTTTCACTGCCGTTAGGTTTGCTTGTGTCATTCGGAAGAATGTCAAAAATTAAAATCATTCAGTGGATAACGAAAGTATATATTTCTATTATGCGCGGGACACCGCTCATGCTGCAGCTGATGGTGGTTTATTTCGGGCCGTACTACATATTCGGAATCCGGATCACGGCGTCTTACAGACTGAGTGCGGTTTTGATTGCATTTGCGGTCAACTATGCCGCATATTTTGCAGAAATTTACCGCGGGGGAATCGAATCTATGCCGGTCGGACAATACGAGGCGGCAAAGCTGCTGGGATATAACCGGGTGCAGACTTTCTTCCGTATCATTTTCCCCCAGGTTATCAAAAGAATTCTGCCGTCAGTGACAAATGAAGTAATTACGCTTGTAAAAGATACGTCTCTTGCATTTGCAATTGCCTATGCGGAAATGTTTACGACCGCAAAACAGATAGCAGCTGCCCAGACCTCCATTATTCCTTTGGTGGCTGCAGGTATATTCTATTATGTGTTTAACCTGATCGTAGCAGTTTTCATGGAATTTATCGAGAAGAAGCTAAATTATTATAAATAGGAGGGAATGTCATGAGTCTGTTAGAAATGAAACATATCAAAAAACACTTTGACGACGTTGAAGTACTGCAGGACATTTCCCTGAAGGTAGACGAAGGACAGGTCCTGGCAATTATCGGCCCATCCGGATCCGGAAAATCCACACTGCTTCGTTGTGCGACGAACCTCGAAACCCCGGATGCGGGAGAGATCCATTATGAAGGAGAATATGGTCTGGTATTCCAGAATTTCAATCTTTTTCCCCATTTTTCAGTTATGAGGAACATCACAGATGCCCCGATCAAAGTGCAGAAACGGGAAAAAGAGGAGGTCTTTAAGGAAGCGCGCGTACTTTTGAAAAAAATGGGTCTGGAGGACAAGGAAAATGCTTACCCGTACCAACTCTCGGGCGGTCAGCAGCAGCGAGTTTCCATAGCCAGGGCCCTGGCTATGAACCCCAAAATCCTTTTCTTCGACGAGCCAACCTCGGCGCTGGATCCTGAGCTGACGGGAGAGATCCTGAAAGTAATCAAAGATCTGGCCGCAGAGCACATGACTATGGTGATCGTCACCCACGAAATGAATTTTGCAAAACATGTGGCCGACCATATCATCTTTATGGATAAGGGCGTTATCGCGGAACAGGGAACCCCGGAAGAGGTCTTTGGGTCGGATAATATACGAATGAAAGAATTCCTGGGGAAACTCTCCAGAAATGGGATATAGATTACGAGATTTAGCCTTGGGGGGGGATGGAGAGGGGGCGCTTACCGCGAGCCGGGACGTGCTGCCAAAAGTGCCTATCCTGTTGGAATTACAGCCCGCTGCGCCAAGCAGCAGTAAGCGGAAATCCGCAAAACCAGACAGAACCGAACACATTCACCGCTTAATCTGATGATTAAGCGCCTTAGGTGTTCTAAAAAGCTGCTTCGGAAGCAGCTTTTTTCTGTCTGGTTTTGCGGATTTTCGCTAACTGCTGCTAGGCTCGCTAATATGTAATTCCAACAGGATAGGCACTTTTGGCAGCACGTCCCGGCTCCCGGTAAGCTGGACTCATCCAGTCGGCAGGGAAGATCTCATTCCCCCGGTGGGGATTCTAAAACGGGGGCTGCGGATGTGGAATGGCTGCGGGGAACGTTTTTGAGGGGGAGGTGATTTGCATCAGTTTTTGCAAAAAGTCCAATATTTCATAAAAATAATAAGCATGTGGACATCATATACATAGTCGATACACGTCCGTTACTCCGGTCTGGGACTCCAACCGGGGAACGGGCTTTTTATTACCGGCTGGATGAGCCAGCTTTATGACAGGGATGCCGGGGTGGGACTGGGGCTGTATATGCCGGAGCGAAATGCTAGAAGCGCTTAGCAGCACGGGTGCATTACGCACCGGCATATACAGCCCCAGTCCCACCCCGGCATCCCTGTCATTAAGCGTCCCCATCTCACCCCGGGACGAATTCTCGTCCTCCAAATCCCATATTGATTTTCCGTCTCCCTTGTATTATAATCATCATGCGAGACTTTGTTTTTCTTTTAGAAAGACAGCCTTACTACTTTATGTATGAAAAATCGAAAAAGGACAGGTGTGAACGTATGAAAAAATTAGAACAGCTTTACGAAGGAAAAGCAAAAAAGGTATTTGCTACTGACGACCCGGATATTGTGATTGTAGATTATAAAGACGATGCCACCGCATTTAATGGTGAGAAGAAGGGGACGATTGTTGGGAAAGGCGTGATTAATAACCGCATGACCAACTATATCTTCCAGGTGCTGGAAAAGGAAGGCGTGCCGACACACTATGTAAAAGAACTGAGTGACAGAGAGACTGCAGTGAAGAAGGTGGAGATCGTTCCTCTGGAAGTGATTGTGCGTAATGTGGCTGCGGGCAGCTTTTCCAAGAAGCTTGGGATTGAAGAAGGCAGAAAATTATTAGCACCGACTTTGGAGTTCAGTTATAAAGATGATGATCTGGGCGACCCTATGATCAATGATTATTTTGCAATTGCGATTGGGGCTGCAACGAGAGAAGAGATTGATAAGATTACGGAATATACTTTTAAAGTTAATGACGTTATGAGAAAGTTCTTTGATGAAGCTGGGATTGAGCTGATCGACTTTAAGATTGAATTCGGCAGATTCCATGGGGAGATTATCCTTGCGGATGAAGTGTCACCGGATACATGCAGGCTGTGGGACAAGGAGACACACGAGAAATTGGACAAAGACCGTTTCCGCAGAGATATGGGCAATGTAGAGGATGCATATCAGGAAGTATTTAAGAGAATCGGCATCAAATAAATAGGAGACATTCATGAGCAGAATTGATAAAGTTATGACAGGCTTGGGGGAAGAATGTGGAGTTTTTGGTGCATATGATATGGATGGCGGCAATGTGGCGCCATCCGTATATTATGGCCTTTTTGCACTGCAGCACAGAGGACAGGAAAGCTGTGGTATTGCGGTAACTGACACATATGGACAGCGAAGGGTTTTATCAAAAAAGGGCCTGGGGCTTGTGAACGATGTGTTCGATGAGGAATCCCTGCATGGTTTGAAGGGGAATCTGGGGATCGGACACGTGCGCTATTCCACGGCAGGGGGAACCCGGGTGGAGAATGCACAGCCGCTCGTTATCAATTACGTGAAAGGGACACTGGCCATTGCCCATAACGGCAATCTGGTCAATGCCATTGAATTGAGAAAAGAACTGGAATATACAGGAGCTATTTTTCAGACTACCATCGATTCGGAAGTGATTGCATATCATATCGCGAGGGAGCGCCTGAATGTAAGCCGGGCGGAGGACGCAGTTAAAAATGCGATGATGAAGATAAAGGGGGCGTATGCCCTAGTAGTGAGCAGCCCGCGCAAGATGATTGGAGCCAGGGACCCTCTGGGACTGAAGCCGCTGTGTATTGGAAAAAGGGATAATACGTACTTTCTGGCCTCGGAGAGCTGTGCCATTGCGGCGGTGGACGCGGAGTTTGTACGTGATGTACTTCCCGGGGAGATTGTTACGATTACCAAAGAAGGAATCGCGTCCGATACGAGCATGGCAGTACCGGCTGCGGGACAGGCCCGCTGCATTTTTGAGTATATTTATTTTGCGCGGACAGACAGTACTCTGGACGGGGTAAATGTCTATCATTCCAGGATTACCGCAGGCAGGGCATTGGCGGAATCATACCCTGTGGAGGCGGATCTGGTAGTTGGCGTGCCGGATTCCGGGCTGGTTGCGGCAAAGGGATATTCGGAACAGTCGGGCATCCCCTATGGGATGGCCTTCCATAAGAACAGCTATGTGGGAAGGACGTTTATTAAGCCGAGCCAGAGCGAAAGGGAATCCAGCGTGAAGATCAAGCTGAATGTCATACCCGAGGTGGTAAAAGGCAAAAGGATCATCATGGTGGATGATTCGATTGTGCGGGGAACAACCTGTGCTAATATTATCAGGATGCTGAAAGCAGCGGGAGCCACCGAAGTCCATGTCAGAATCAGTTCACCGCCGTTCTTGTATCCGTGCTATTTTGGAACCGATGTACCGTCCAATGAACAGCTTATAGCGCATTCCCATACGCCGGAACAGATTCGGAAGATGATAGGGGCGGATTCTTTGGGATACATGGAGGTCAGTAAGCTGAAAAATATGGTGGGAGATCTGGGCTACTGCGATGCATGTTTTACCGGAAAATATCCAATGGAGGTGCCGGACGGGGATATCAGCCAGGCATTTGAGCAGGGGACCTGGTAGGACGCCTGCTTTTCGCTTTTATGGATATGAAGCAGAAATCCTTGGTTTATACAATTGCCGGGGTATTGACAGTCATTTAGTATATATAAGAATAGGAGATTAGATTTATGAGTACGGACCGTTATGTCAGCCCTCTTTCTGAGCGTTATGCGAGTAAAGAGATGCAGTATATATTTTCACCTGATAAGAAGTTCAGAACATGGAGAAGGCTTTGGATTGCCCTGGCCGAGACGGAAAAGGAACTGGGTCTGAATATCACAGATGAGCAGATTGAGGAATTAAAGGCCCATGCGGAAGATATCAACTATGATGTGGCTAAGGAAAGAGAAAAGGTCGTGCGCCATGACGTGATGTCTCATGTGTACGCCTATGGTGTACAGTGCCCCAAGGCAAAAGGCATTATTCACCTTGGCGCCACATCCTGCTATGTGGGAGATAATACCGATATAATCGTAATGGCGGAGGCACTGAGGCTGGTGAGGACAAAGCTGGTCAATGTGATCGCGGAACTTTCCAGGTTTGCAGACGAGTATAAGGCACAGCCTACGCTTGCATTTACCCATTTTCAGCCTGCACAGCCTTCCACAGTCGGCAAGAGGGCGACGCTCTGGATGCAGGAGTTTGAAATGGATCTGGAGGATTTGGATTATGTCCTTGGCAGCCTGAAACTGCTGGGATCCAAGGGAACCACAGGAACCCAGGCAAGCTTTCTGGAGCTCTTTGACGGGGATCAGGAGACCATTGACAAGATCGATCCTATGATCGCGGAAAAGATGGGATTCGGAGCTTGTTATCCGGTATCCGGGCAGACTTATTCCAGAAAAGTGGATACAAGAGTTCTGAATGTATTGGCTGGCATTGCCGCCAGCGCGCACAAGTTCTCAAACGATATCCGCCTTCTGCAGCACCTGAAAGAGGTGGAGGAACCCTTTGAGAAGACCCAGATCGGCTCCTCTGCTATGGCATATAAAAGAAACCCGATGAGAAGCGAGAGGATTGCGTCCCTTTCCAGATATGTAATGATAGACGCATTGAATCCGGCTATTACATCGGCGACACAGTGGTTCGAAAGAACACTGGATGACTCTGCCAATAAGCGTCTGAGCATACCAGAAGGGTTCCTGGCAATTGACGGCATTCTGGATCTGTGTCTGAACGTCGTCGACGGACTGGTTGTATACCCAAAAGTAATTGAAAAGCGTCTGATGTCAGAGCTGCCATTTATGGCCACAGAAAACATTATGATGGATGCCGTGAAGGCGGGCGGAGACAGACAGGAACTACATGAGCGCATCCGCGAGCTATCCATGGAAGCAGGCCGGAATGTAAAGGAAAAAGGGCTGGATAATAACCTTCTTGAACTGATCGCACAGGATGAAGCCTTCAATATGAGCTTGGAAGATCTGAAGGAGACGATGGATCCCTCAAAGTATGTAGGGCGGGCAAAAGAACAGGTAGAGTCTTACCTTAAACATGTAATAAGGCCTCTGTTGGAGGAAAATAAAGACATTTTGGGCGTAAAAGCAGAAATTAATGTTTAGGTTTTAGATGGGCGGGGGATTTTCTCAAAGGGGACGCTGAAAAACCGGGAAGCCTGCCCCAGGCCGGGCACATCTATGCCATTTTAAAAATCCGTTCCGTTTACGTAAGCGGCCCTAAAGGAAAAAACATAGCAAATGGCGGTTCAGCGGCATGCAACCCGAAATTTGATAATTTCGGGTTTTAGGCCGCTTCAGAATTTGACGTGAGACGTCAAATTCTGCCCACCATTTTCTATGTTTTTTCCTTAAGGGCCTCTAACGTAAACTATAGGACTTTTAAAATGGCATAGATGCTCCCGGCCTGGGGCAGGCTTCCCGGTTTTTCAGCTGGTACATCCGGCCGTTAGGAAAAGCTCGTCCACTGAGCGGGGCTCCGAGCGGTGGCAGCGTATTAATTCTTTCTGGGGCTATGCTGTCCCCCAGCGAATTAATACGCTGCCACGGTCTGAGAGCCATCCCGGCGTACGAGTCCTTCCTGCCGGTTGGATGCATCAGCGATATGAAGGGATCAGCGAAAGCCTCCCCATCCATTCACAAGGCTAAAGCTTGTTCATTTAGTTTTGAAGGGGTGTTTTTTTATGTGGTCTGTGTTATGATAGATGAAAGTGTTATTAATTTAACATTTGGAAGGAGAGCGGAGATGCGTTTATTTATTAAACAGAGGGTGTTTTCCTGCACTGATTCTTACGATGTATATGATGAGGGCGGGGAGGCAAAATATTTTGTGAAGGCTGAGTTTTTTACGCTGGGCCATCAGATTCATGTGTATGACTGGCGGCAGAGGGAAGTCGGCGCCATTCGTCAGAAGCTGATGACTCTGATGCCGCAGTTTGAAATCGAAATGAACGGTATGGTACTGGGAGAAATCCAGAAAAAGTTTACATTTTTCCGCCCAAGATATGAAGTGGATTTTAAGGAATGGCATGTGGAAGGCGATTTTCTCGGATGGGAATATGATGTCTGCGACGGCCGCGGTCCGGTGGTGCATATCACTAAGGAGTTCATGCATTGGGGAGATACCTACGTGCTCGACTTTGCAAATCCGGCGGATGAACTTACGGGGCTGCTTCTTGTTATTGCAATAGACGCGGCGAACTGTACGAATGGGCAGTAAGGTACATGAGAGATTATCCGGTTACATTCCGTATGGAGAGGATGCGGCCGGATGGTAACAGTCCGGGCATGCCGGAACTGTTACGCTGGATGCGGGAATAGAGTACTGAATTTTAGAAATTTTATAGACGAAAGTATGAAACTGTCTTATAATTGGAAATAGTAAATTCAGGGATAAATAAAGGAGGCCGTATTTATGGCAATATGGATTATATTAGCAATTATTGTGATTTTGATTATTTGGCTTGCAGGCTCTTACAATGGGTTTATTAAGCTGAGGAACAAGACAGAGGAAGCATTTTCTGCAATGGATGTGTCTTTGAAGAAAAGATACGATCTGATTCCAAACTATGTGGAGACGGTAAAAGGATACGCAAAGCATGAGTCGCAGACTCTGGAAAAAGTGATTTCCGCGCGTAATGCAGCGATGAATGCATCAACGGCGGAGGAACGGATTGCAAACGACAACATTCTAAGCGGCACTTTAAAGTCTTTATTTGCAGTATCTGAGGCATATCCTGATCTGAAGGCAAATCAGAACTTTCTGCAGCTTCAGGACCAGCTGCAGCGGATTGAGGAGGAGATTGCCGGTTCCAGAAGATATTATAATGGCGTAGTGAATCGTTTTAATACGAAGACAGAGATGTTCCCGGGCAATATCATTGCCGGTATCTTCGGGTTTCAGAGAAAGCCTCTGTATGAAGTGAATGACAGCGGTGAGCGTGAGAATGTGAAAGTGACTTTCTAGCAGGGGGATGCCAGTATGAAGAAATTTAGCGGAAGAACCGCCGCTATCATTATATGGGCTGTTGTATGGGTGTTTTTTATGTTTGGTTCAGGGATTGTGGAAAAAGTTGTAAACCCTGAGGTAGAACGAAAAGAAGATCTGAACATGACTACGCAATATTTTAACACAGACATCGAGGTGGGGGAGAACCAGTCCTATAAAGTGACAGAGCAGATCGGAGTTGACTTTCTGACGCCCCGGCATGGCATCTACCGTTATATTCCGGTGAAGGGAACCGTATATACTAAAGACGGCGGGAACTTTCAGGGGGTGCCTTATAATGCCCGGCTGACAGGGCTGGAATCTCGGGAGGAAACAGAAGTTGATTCTGAAAGCGGATCTAAGGTAATCCGTTTTGGTTCGGAGGATGCATATCTGACCGGACGGAAAGAATACCGGTTTTCCTATACGGTGACACCGCGTTTCCAGGAGAATGCGTATCAGAACGCCTATTATAACGTGTTTCCGACTCAGTGGCAGAACAGGATCCCTGCTGGAAGCAGATTTACCATCACATTTCCGAAAGAATTTCCTCACGATATTCTGGAGTTTTATTACGGAACCTATGGGGAGAATAAGAACGCTGCAGCAATTCTGGATCTATCCTGGCAGGGAAATACGGTCACGGGCATTTTGAAAAAAGATTTAAAACTGGGGGAGGGAATTACGTTCTTTGCGCCCATGGAAGCTGGTTATTTCACAGGTGTCGGGCAGCTTACTTTCCTGCCATGGCTGCTGTTATTGCCGGCCGTGATACTTTTGCTGCTGATTGTTTTTCTTTTTGTGAGATTCGGAAGGGATGAACCGATTATTCCTTCGATTCAGTATCAGCCTCCGGATAATCTGGACAGTGCCGCCGTGGGGTATATTATTGACGGCAGTGTAGAAGATAAAGACTTGCTTTCCCTGATTATATACTGGGCGGACAAAGGCTTTCTGAGCATTAAAGAAATGCCGGACCATGGGCTCAGTCTGTTCAAGCTGAAGGAACTTCCTGAGGAAGCGCCCAGCTATCAGTTCTGCATTTTTAATAAGCTGTTTGAGTACAGAGAAATCCGTAAAATCAGTGACCTCCAGTATAAGTTTTCAGGCACGCTGGAGATGGCGAAAAAACAGCTGAAGAATTATTTTCAAAAGCAGGGCCGGGATATGATATATACCAGAGAATCTAAAATTGCCAGGACAGCGGCGATTGTATGCTGTACGCTGCCTTTGGCCTGGTTTATGGTGCTCACAAGTATCTATTCTTATACAAGCGGCGGCAGGATCTTTGTCCAGGTGCTGCTGTGGGTTATGCTGCTGGTTGGCACACTGGTTTTCTGCAGTGATATTGATACATGGTATGCCAGAACCGATACATCCCGCAAACTGACGGCGGGAGGCACACTGGCGGTCTGCTTTTTATCTACCGCAGTGTATGCGGGCAGTTATGTTATGCGTGTATTCCAATATGAAGTCTTTAATTATATATGGGTGCTGGTTCCTGTTCTGGCGGCCACCGGAGTGATGATCGGGCTGGCAGGATTTATGAAGAGACGGACATCCCAGTGTATTGAATGGATGGGAAGACTTGCCGGGCTTCGTGATTTTATAGAAACGGCTGAACTGGAGCGCATGAATGAACTTGCAAAAACGAACCCTGAGTGGTTCTATCATATTATTCCTTATGCTTATGTGTTTGGTCTTTCCGACGTTTTTGCTAAAAAACTGAAAGGCCTCTCAGTACCGGCTCCTGAATGGTTCTCTCCATATCACAGCTATTCTTTTTTCGATTACTATATGTTTAACAGACTCATGATGAGCAGCCTGAATAAAACTGCATCCACGCTGACCGTATCCAGACCAGTGCAGTCAGGAGGTTCCGGAGGCAGTTTTGGCGGCGGAGGCTTTGGCGGCGGCGGTTTTTCCGGCGGCGGTTTCGGCGGCGGAGGAGGAGGCAGCTGGTAATATTAAGAAAATGCAAAGGAATGTTGCGAAAGATTGCGGCGTTCCTTTTTCTTATGTTAAATTTATATTTGTGTGAGTATTATTTGTGGTATGGAAAGAAAGGTGCAGGTAAACTGAAAATGGAATGTTGTATTAGAATTTTTGAGAGCGGTGTTGCGCGAAGAAGGGGATCGCGCATCATAGGGATAGTGATGATAATTATGCTGGCGGCAGGGCTTGTCTGTGAACTCCCTGCTTTGGAATTTACGGAGTCGGACGCCGCATATCGAATGATTTACGGAAAATATTATGGAAAAGAGCTGGTGACATATGGGACAAACAGTGAGGGAGCCGGCGCCTTAGATATTTTCGGCAATGCGGTGAATCGAATACCGGTAAAGACAAATATTAATAAAATGTTGAAAGAAAACAAAAGAGTGAAGTCGATGACAGAGCAGCCGGAAGCGGAACAGGCAGACTTGCTTTCGGACTTCTTTTTGATGGGCATAGAAATACCGGCTATTGGTGGAATATCAGAGACAGAGGTTCCAAATCTCAATTTCACGGGAGTGCATATCCCGGAATCACCGACAGGAAATGTGACCCCGCCGGTGATTCCGGATATTCCTGCAGCCAATGATAAACCCTCAGTTCCGGATGCACCCATCACACCGGATAATCCGATCGTACCCGATCTGCCAATTGTGCCGGATACGCCGCTTGTTCCGGATAATCCACCGGTGGATGTTGACCCGGCAGTTCCGCCGGATGTGGTCGTTCCGGATACTCCGGATGTGGAAGCACCCGACATTCCGGGAGAGAATGATGATCCAAACAACGGTACGGATGAACCGGCGATTGAACAGCCGGCAGGCTTTACGGTAAATGCGGATGGTATGATCTGTGCTTACGATCCCTCTGCGGGTATCGTAAAGGAAGGCCGTCTTGTGCTTCCCGCAGAAGGCTGTTCAGGAATTGCAAGGGGGACCTTTGAAGGGGTCGGCGCGGAGATCTATGAACTTTTTATTCCCCCGAATATTGTAAATATCGAACCAGGTGTTCTGAGTGAACTGACGGACCTTGGCTGGATTCAGCTGACGGAACCCAATGCAAATTATACATGGCAGGACGGTATGCTGTTTGACAGCAGCATGACAACACTTCTTGCATTCCCGCGTGGAAGAATCGGTACATATGCGCTTCCGTCTAATGTGACAAGGCTGGAAGATTATTCGTTTTTAAACACCAATCTGACCAAGATAGATATGATGAAATGTGGTGCTGTAGAAGTGGGCAGCAATGTGTTTGGCGGGAATGGCGGAAATGGAATTACGATTATGGCGCCAAGGGAGCACCTGGAGCATTACCAGAATGTATTTGCAGAGTTGGGTGTGACAATACGTTAAAAAGAGATTTCCTCTGAGGACTTTTCGTAACAGGTAACAGTTTAGGACCGCCTGAAATTTTCCGCGGAAAAGGTGTATTTATTCAAAAAATGTGTTAAAATGTGTAAGGATTTGTGCAGACTATATGTGACAGAGAAGCAAGAATCAGTATGCCCGGCACACCCGGGACAAAGGCGGGAAAATGGATGGATTATAAGCTTGTGATGAATACGGCGGTACTGGCCGGCGAGATGATGCTGCGCAGCGGGGCGGAGACGTACAGGGTGGAGGATACCATCAACCATATTCTGCACACGGCTGATACAGAGACGGTTGAGGCCAGTGTGATGATGACCGGCATTGTGGCCACAATTGGCAACCCGGATATGGAGCCGATTACGGTGATTAAAAGAGTACAGAAACGGGGAACAAATCTGAACCGGATTATGAGGGTGAATGAAATATCAAGAAAATACTGTGCGGGAGAGCTGACTCTGGAAACGGCTTATAATGAGCTGAAGAGCATCGGTGGAAAGCAGTACCCTGTCTGGATTTATAATCTGGCAACGGTGCTCGTCCCCGCGGGATTTGCCCCGCTGTTTGGGGGCGGTATTCTGGAAACTGCCGCTGCTGCGTTCGTGGGTGCTGTGCTTGCATTGGTGGTGACTGTGGGAAAACGCCTGCAGATCAATGGTTTTATACTGGATACGCTGTCCTCCTTTGGACTGGCTGTTGCGGCTGCGCTTTTGAAAAGGTTCTGCCCGGGGCTGGATGAGGATATTGTCATTATCAGCGCGATTATGCCAATGGTGCCTGGGGTTGCGATTACAAATGCGGTGAGGGATACCCTGCAGGGGGATTACATTTCCGGCGGAGCCAGGATACTGGAGGCATTTCTCAAGGCAGCGGCTGTAGCGCTGGGAGTAGGGGCGGCAATGGCTCTGACGGGGCTGATGTATCCGGGAGGTGGCAATTTATGAAGCTGATATTTGGAGTCATAGGTTCCTTTGTGGCTGTGGCAGGCTTTGCCGTACTGCTGGAGACGCCGCGCAGATATCTGCTCCATGCGGGAATCGCCGGGGCGATCGGAGGTTTTGTGTACCTGTTCAGCATCCAGCGAGGGGCGGATGTGGTTCTGTCCTCATTTTTTTCTGCGCTGGCGATTGCGCTTACATCGCATACCTTTGCACGGGTGTTTAAGGCGCCGGTTACGATCTTCCTGATTGCAGGAATCCTGCCGACGGTACCCGGGGCGGGGATGTACCGGATTGTGTATTATATCATAGCCAACGACAGCGCAAAAAGCAGTTATTATCTGATCCAGACACTTGAGATTGCCGGTGTCATAGCCCTTGCTATCTTTATCATGGACACCGTGTTTAAAGTGCGGTTTAAGAAAGTATAAAAATACCAAAATTCGCCTTTTTTGTTTGTTGAACAATACAGGGACTTGTTTTATAATGAAATTAACAACATAACCTGCAACAGACTGTTCATGCTAGAGGAAAGGGCGGGATGAATATGCGTAGTAAGAACATTTTGCAACTACTGGAAGAAAGCAAGTATACCGTAGCGATAAGTGGAAAAGAGATGTTTCTTGAGAATGGTTACCCCGGAGTACGTGATGGAGAAGAGTCTTACGAGATTGAACAAAAGTATGGGTATTCTGCCGAGGAGATTTTGAGCAGTGCTTTTTATGCGACAAGGAAAGAAGTTTTCTTTGAGTTTTACAGAACCGAGATGCTTGCAGCTGCAGCGATTGCGCCTGGAAAGGGCTTTTTAAATCTGCAAAAGATGGAGGAATACGGCCTTGTACACTGCGAGATTACAAAAAGGCTGTTTGGACTTCTTGAAAGAGCCGGATGCAGGAATGTGATTAATCTTCATGGAAGTATCTATGATAATTTCTGTCCCCATTGCGGGAAAAAATATCCCATTGAGTACATTATACAGTCAAAAGGCGTGCCCTTGTGCGAGGACTGCAAGAACACGATACGCCCTAAGATCTGCCTTTATGGAGAGATGGTGGATAATGGGATTGTTACAAAAGCAGCGGAGGAGATCCAGAAAGCAGATGTACTGCTTGTGCTTGGAACAAGCCTCCATGCGTCGCTCTGTCATCAGCTGATCCAGTACTATAATGGTGATAAGCTGATCCTGATTACGAACGAAGAGCATTATTCTGATAAGCTTGCAGACGTGCTGGTCTACAGCAGAGTGGATGATGCCCTTGAAAAACTGGTAACAGCATACCAGAACAAATGGAATAAAGAACATGAATTGGAGAAGAGAGAACATGAGTAAAGTAAGAACAAGATTTGCACCCAGCCCGACAGGCAGGATGCATGTAGGAAACCTGCGGACAGCATTGTATGCTTATTTGATCGCAAAACACGAAGGCGGCGACTTTATTCTCCGTGTGGAGGATACGGATCAGGAGCGCTTTGTGGAAGGCGCTCTGGATATCATATACCGTACCCTGGAGAAAACAGGCCTGATTCATGACGAGGGGCCGGATAAGGACGGTGGATTCGGACCTTATGTGCAGAGCGAGAGGAATGCCTCCGGGCTGTACCTGAAGTATGCAAAACAGCTGGTTGAGCAGGGGGACGCTTACTATTGCTTTTGCGATAAAGAAAGGCTGGAATCTCTCAAAACATCCGTGTCGGAGGATGGAACAGACATTGTCGTATATGACAAGCACTGTCTGGGACTTTCCAAAGAGGAGGCAGAGGCAAACATGGCTGCGGGCATGCCGTGGGTTATCCGTCTGAATGTACCCAACGAAGGGACAACGACTTTTCACGATGAGATATATGGGGATATTACGGTGCCGAATAACGAACTGGACGATATGATTCTGATCAAATCTGATGGTTTTCCAACGTACAATTTTGCAAACGTTGTTGATGATCATCTGATGGAAATTACGCATGTTGTCAGGGGAAATGAATACCTCTCCTCCGCTCCCAAATATAACCGGCTTTATGAGGCTTTCGGATGGGATGTACCGGTTTATGTGCACTGCCCGCTGATTACCGATGAGAACCACAAGAAACTGAGCAAACGCTGCGGACATTCTTCCTATGAAGACCTGATCGAGCAGGGCTTCGTGTCAGAAGCCGTTGTAAACTTTGTGGCGCTGCTGGGCTGGAGTCCGGCCGACACACAGGAGATTTTTTCCCTGGAAGGCCTGGTGGAGGCTTTTGATTACCGCAGGATGAATAAATCACCGGCGGTTTTTGATCCGGTAAAGTTAAGATGGATGAACGGAGAATATTTAAAAGCCATGGATTTTGATACATTTTATGAGATGGCAGAACCCTATCTCAGAGAATGTATTACAAAAGATTACGATCTGAAGAAGATTGCATCACTGATCAAGACAAGGATCGAGATATTCCCGGATATCCGTGAACAGGTAGACTTTTTTGAAGAGCTTCCGGATTATGATACAGCAATGTTTACGCATAAGAAGATGAAGACGAATGAAGAGTCCTCTCTGGAAGTACTTACCGAGCTGCTTCCGCTGCTGGAAAAACAGGAAGATTACAGTAATGATGCGCTGTTTGAGACGCTAAAGGGCTATGTGGCAGAGAAAGGCTGTAAGAACGGTTATGTGATGTGGCCGGTGAGAACCGCTGTCTCAGGAAAGCAGAATACACCGGGGGGCGCCACCGAGATCATGGAGATCATCGGAAAAGAAGAGTCTCTCAGACGAATTAGAATTGCAGTTGAAAAGTTAAGCTGACGGTTCACATTTCTGAACGTCAGTAAGTAGAAAGAGGTACGTATGAGTTTTAGTAAGGCTCAGTCAGATGCAGTCACTCATGGGGTGGGCCCATGTCTTGTCCTTGCAGGTCCCGGATCCGGGAAGACCCTGACGATTGTAAACCGAATGAAATACCTGATTGAGGAGCGAAAAGTAAGGCCAGAAGAAATTCTGGTCATTACTTTTACTAAGTATGCAGCAGCAGAGATGAAGTCCCGTTTTCAACAGCTGATGGGAAATAAAGGCCTGCCGGTAACCGTGGGGACCTTCCACGGGATCTATTATGGTATTCTGAAATGGGCATATCATTTCGGCCCTCAGAATATTCTCTCAGAGGAAGAAAAGTATCAGATCGTGAGGCAGGCTGTGAACAGGCAGGATATCGAGATCTTTGATGAGGAAGATTTCCTGCAGGATATCGTGACTGAGATCGGTATTGTGAAAAATAACAGAATGGACATAGATGAATACAGATCCGAAAAGTGCGCGCCGGATGCTTTCAGAAACATTTACCGGGAATACGAGACACAGCGGAAAATCGCAAAGAAAATCGATTTTGACGATATGCTTGTACTGTGTTATGAATTGTTCCGGTCCAGGCCGGATATCCTGAAGCTTTGGCAGGAAAAGTTTCATTATATATTGATTGATGAATTTCAGGACATCAATCAGATCCAGTATGATGTAATTAAGATGCTGGCGGAACCACAGAGTAATCTGTTTGCCGTGGGGGATGATGATCAGTCGATATACGGGTTTCGAGGGGCTGATTCACGGCTGATGTTCCGGTTCACAGAGGACTATCCGGAGGCGAAACAGCTGCTGCTGGATATCAATTACCGGTCCACTTCCAATATTGTGGAGAATGCCCTGAAGGTGATCGGTCACAATGAGATCCGGTTTCAGAAGAAAATACGAGCACAGAAACCCCGGGGAGCAAGCCTGCACGTGCAGGAGGTGCGGGATCCGGCGGAGGAGGGAGGATATGTGCTGGAAGAGATCCGGGAACGGATCCGCGAAGGCGTACGGCCGGAAGACATTGCGGTACTGTTCCGGATCCATACGGATGCCCGGCCTCTCGTGGAGCAGCTGATAGAACACAAAATATCTTTTCAGATGAAGGAACATATGCCAAACATTTACAGCCACTTTATAGCAAAAGATATTATGGCATATTTCCGGATGGCATCGGGGAGCCGTGCCCGCCAGGATTTTCTGCAGATTATGAACCGCCCCAAGCGGTATATTTCCAGAGAAAGCTTATCCGGCAGGGAGGCATCTTTTGAGGATTTGAGAAAGTTTTACTGTGACAAGGAATGGATGCAGGACAGAATAGACCAGTTCGAATGGGATCTGAAAATGCTGGCTAAGATGGCCCCTTATGCTGCCTTCCAGTATTTGAGAAAAAGGATCGGATACGATGATTTTCTGCGGGAATACGCTTCATCCAGAAGAATGCAGGCAGGGGATTTATTCGAGGTGTTGGTAGAATTGGAGGAGGCGGCTAAGCCTTTTGCATCTATGAAGGAATGGTTTGAGCATGTGGAGGAGTATACCAGTGCGCTGAAAATGCGGGAGAGCAGCAGGGAAAGACAGCAGGAGGGCGTCCGGCTGATGACGATGCATGCTGCAAAGGGCCTGGAGTTTGATACGGTTTATATCATCGAGGCGAATGAAGGGCAGATTCCTTATAAAAAAGCTTTGAAGGAACAGGGGACGGAAGAAGAACGCAGGCTGTTTTATGTGGCCATGACCAGGGCAAAAGAGCAGCTGAAAATCATATATGTAAAGAAAAAAAACGGAAAGGATGTTTCACCTTCCCGTTTTGTCGAGGAACTTCTTGAGGATGCAAAGAATTAATCCTCGTCCGAATCCAAGTCTTCATCCAGGTCCAAATCTTCAAATTCCTGGGAATCCAGCCATTCATCAAACTTATCTGCAGCACGTTCATACTCATCGTCGTCTTCAATGTTTTCTAGTTCAGGCTGTCCTTCTACTGGTTCTGAGAAGCGGTAGAGATAAACCTGTCCTTCGTCATTGCTGCCTTCCTCGTCGAGCGGAAGCAGGGCAATGTATTCCTGGCCTTCCACCTCATAAATCGTGAGGACGGCACACTCCAGCTCTTCGTCATTATCGAGTGTCAGTGTTACAGTAAGTGATTCATTTTCGCTCATAAATGGTCTCCTTTTTTCATTGATAACTTAACTCTAACAAAAAGAAGGCTAAAAAGCAAGGGAAAAACATGAGCCGGTTCCTATTGTGACTGTGTCCGTTACTATTTACGGCCCAGGGGCCGCGCATAGTAACGGTATCTGGGCCATTTAAAGTCGCCTAGGGCGAGGGCCCAGATGCCCGGCTCCATCACTTTAATGGCTCAGATGCCGTGCAGCGGGGGCACGGCCCCGTGAATAGTAACCTGCGGCACACTGCATCGTTTACGGCACGGTGTGATCAGTAACTTCCTATTGACATTGGGGAGAAACACGATAGAATGGAAGAAGGTTCTTAAATTTTGCTGAACAGGAGGGTATTGAATGAAAAGAAAGTTACTGAGCGTATTACTCATTGTCCTGATGGTGTGTTTGCTGCTGGCAGGATGTAAAAAGAATGTGGGTACGCCTGAAGATAATGCAGTACAGGATACAGAGACAGAAGAAGGAGAGGACGAGGAGCAGGAGGAGACTGGCTATACATTTGGCTATAGCTGCATTGATATGGGGAACCCCTATTTTGACACCTTAAAGATGTCGATTGAAACCGCGCTGTCCGAACAGGAGTATCACCTGACAGTCAAGGATCCCGGCACAGATGTGAATGTTCAGATTGAGCAGATTCAGGAAATGATTGAGCAGGGTGTAGATGCGGTCTTTTTGTGCCCGGTAGACTGGGAAAAGATCACGCCGGCTTTGGAAGCGCTGAAAGAGGCTGATATACCGGTGATTAATATAGATACACAGGTAAAGGATACAGATTTGATTGACGCTTATGTAGGTTCAGATAATAAAAATGCCGGTTTTCTGTGCGGTGAGGATTTGATGAAGCAGCGTCCGGACGGAGGCAGGATTGTCATTCTGGAGTGTCCGTCCATGAATTCAATTAATGAGAGAATAACAGGCTTCGAGGAGGCGATTGCCAACGGCGGTTTTGAGGTGCTGGCAAGAGCGGATGTTCAGGGAAAAAAGGAGAATGCCAAAAGTGAAATGAAGCGCATACTGTCTGAGAAACCGGAGATTGACGCTGTCATGTGCGGAAATGACCAGGTGGCGCTCGGGGTGCTGGAGGCCGTGGAAGAAGCGGGCAGAAAAGATATCCTGATATATGGGGTAGACGGCTCGCCGGGAGTGAAGAGTGAACTCTCGAAAGCAGGTACTTCCATTGCAGGAACCGGAGCACAGTCGCCCATCAATATCGGCAAAAAAGCCGTGGAAACGGGAATTGCCATCCTGGAAGGCAATGATTATGAAAAAGAAATTTATGAGGAAACATTTTTTATAAATAAGGATAACGTAGAGATGTATGGAACTGACGGCTGGCAGTAACAGCAGGAAGAGAGGACCTTAGATTGTGAAAAAAGTACAGGGAAGCCCGCAGCCATTAGGCGTGACAATCGGAACCGAAAGAATGAATTTTGCCGTTTCCGTATCCCCGGGGAAGTTATGTGAGCTGCTGCTGTACCGGGCCGGCAGTGCGGACGTTGAGACAGTATATCCCATGCAGGAAGACCCTGCGATGGGGGAGGTACGCTTTCTTGCACTGGAAGGGCTCAATCCGCAGGAATATGAGTACAATTACCGGATCGGGGGGAAGGTAACTCTGGATCCATATGTGAGGCGCATAACCGGCCACCTCGACTTTGGCCAGAAAGAAGATCTGGAGTCGCATAAAGTGCGGGGCGTCTTTCTGACGGAGAACTTCGAATGGGAAGAGGACAGAAGGCCCTGCATCCCTTATCATGAAGTCATCGCCTACAGTCTCCATATCCGTGGATTTACCATGCACAGCTCTTCAAAGGTAAAGCATAAGGGGACTTATATGGGGGTGATGGAAAAGCTTCCATATCTGCAGGAACTTGGAATCAACCAGGTGCAGTGCATGCCCGTCTACGAGTTTGAAGAGTATGCGGGAAAACGAACTAATTACTGGGGCTATGGCCGGGGCTGCTATTTTGCGCCCAAGGCGGCCTACAGTGCCGCGGGAGATGCTGCCGCAGAGTTAAAAGAAATGGTAAAAGCCTTCCATAAAGCGGGAATAGAGGTTATCCTTGAGATGCCTTTTGAGGAGGGAATTCTGTATCAGACCGCTCTGGAATGCCTGCATTACTATATGCTGGAATACCATGTAGACGGGTTTGTGGTCAATCCCTATCATGTATCATGGGACGGGCTTATGGCTGATCCTCTTTTAAAGGGTGTCAAGATTCTGAAAAAGGAAGAGTGGTTCCAGAATGTGATGCGCCGGTTCCTGAAGGGGGACGAGGGTATGATAGACGATGTGATATGGGCGCTTCGCCGCAACACAAAAGAGGACGGCTGCTGCAACTATATAACCACGCACACCGGATTCACTCTGGCGGATCTTGTATCCTATGATGAGAAGCACAATGAGGCTAACGGTGAACATAACCACGATGGCCCCGCCTATAATTACAGCTGGAACTGCGGAGCAGAGGGACCCAGCAGAAAACGCTCCATTATGGAGCTTCGCAAAAATCAGATAAAAAATGCATTCTTTCTCCTACTGACAGCCCAGGGGACTCCCTGTCTGCTAGCAGGCGATGAATTTGAAAATACCCAGAAGGGAAATAACAATGTATACTGCCAGGACAATGAACTATCCTGGCTGAATTGGAATAGACTAAAGAATAATGATTCCTTATTCCAGTATGTAAAAGCGTTGATTGCTCTTAGAAGGGAACATCCTGTGCTGCACAGGCCGGATGCGCTGCTGGGGCTGGATCAGATCTCGTGCGGTACTCCGGATGTATCTTATCACGGAGAAAATGCATGGCAGGTACCGGCAGATGTCTCAAGCAGACAGCTGGGGGTCTTGTACTGCGCAAGCGGGCAGAACGACAATGATTGTTTTATTGCCTACAATATGCATTGGGTTAAACATACATTTGCCCTGCCGGCACTGCCAAAGAAAAAGAAGTGGTACCGGGTTATGGACACGGCAGAGGGAATACTGGAAAAGCCGCAGCTTCTGGAAAACCAGAAGACGATGGTATTAAAAGAAAGAAGCATCTTGCTTCTGATCGGCAAATAAATACCGGCTGGCAGGAAGACAGGAAGGACGTTAAAGCGGTATGAAAGCAATACGGCATTTTTGTACAATAACCAGACATAAACTATTGGTCATGAAGGAATGCTTTCGGGTGGGCCTGTACTGGCAGGGGCTTCTGCATGACCTTTCCAAATACAGCTGGACAGAATTCAGCGTAGGCTGCAGATACTACCAGGGAAACAGAAGCCCCAACAATGCAGAGCGGGAGGCAAAGGGACTGTCCAAGGCATGGCTGCATCATAAAGGCCGGAATAAGCATCATTATGAATATTGGATTGATTATGGAATAAACGGAGAAAAAGATATGACAGGCATGAAAATGCCGGTCCGCTATGTAGTAGAAATGTTTCTGGACCGCATCGCGGCCTGCAGGATATACAAAGGCAAAGCTTATAAGAAGACCGATCCCCTTGAGTACTTTATGGCGGGGAAGGGACATTATCTGATGCATAAAGAAACTGAGGCGCTGCTGGAAAAACTGTTGGTGATGCTCGCAGAGAAAGGTGAAGAGCCGACCTATCAGTATATCCGTGAGGAAGTGCTTTGCAGAAATAACCGCTTTACAAAATCATGCCGGGAGTAGAGAAAGAAGAACATAAATAAAGTGTAACAAAAAGAACGACAAAAAGCCAGCATATAAACACAGAGGGCAGGGAAGTGCAAGCAGACTACAATTGTACGGAATGCCTTCACCACAGGACGTAGAGGCTGTGGAAAGTTTATTTGCTGGCTGTTATGGTTTGAGTGATATTTATTGTGCATGTTTTTCTGAAGACGTCAAGTGGAATCTAAATTTATTCCGGATAATACATTTGATAATCCTGTATGTCGATAAGTACATTCTGCAGATATTTTTTCGCTACATATTTCGCCATAGGAAGATTCATGTCCAGATAATTGCCGCAGTCCTTGGCTGCTGCGCCTGGCACTTCTCCTTCAAATGCAGATATATAACTAAACATATCCCTGATAAGCCCAACGATATCTTCCGGCTGATATTGTCCTGCCAGAAGCAGATAAAATCCGGTCCGGCATCCCATCGGCCCGAAGTAAAGCACTTTGTCTTTAAAATCAGGATGGTTCCTCAGAAAGGTAGCGCCGATGTGCTCCAATGTATGAACTTCGGCGGTATTCATAACTGGTTCATCGTTTGGGCTGGTCATACGGATATCAAAAGTAGTAATAGGATTTCCGTTTACCTCATCTCTTCTGGAAACATAAAGGCCCGGAACCAATTTTAAATGGTCTATTGAAAAACTTGCAATTTTTTCCATAATAATCTCCTTTTTGTATACCCAGGGGCAACCCACAACCCATGTACTGCGGGCGGATCCACATGCAAGGGATTGGTGACAGAATTCCCTGGGGTATTAAGTTAATTTGATTTCACCAACTATTATAAAGGTATCTGGCAAATAAGACAAGAAGTAAAAGTTGACGAAAGAAAAAGTAATGATTATACTAAATAAGCAGAGAAATATGATTTACGAAAAAGTATCCTGTAAAATATGTTTATTCATAAAAATTATATATCAGGGAGGCAGATAATGAAGTTATATCTTGTTCGCCATGGCGAAACAGCATGGAATAAATTAAAAAAAGTTCAGGGACACTCCGATATTTCGTTGAATGCGTATGGAAGATACCTGGCGGAAGAGACGGCAAAGGGGCTGGGGGATATTCCGTTTGCGGCCGCATATACGAGTCCTTTGTCCAGGGCAAAGGAAACAGCGCAACTAATTCTGGCAGGGAGAAATATCCCTTTATATGAGGATATCCGAATCCAGGAAATGGGATTTGGCGTAGCAGAGGGAATGTGCTGCAGGGGCGAGAACAAAGAGCCAGGCAGCGATGAGTTTAACAAACTTTTTACTGACACGAAGAACTATATAGTGCCTGAAGGAGGGGAATCGATCGGACAACTGGAAGACAGGATCCAGGACTTTCTTCATGAGCTGTATGACAGAAAAGAGTATGAGGATAAAACACTTTTAATTTCCACGCATGGAGCCGCCCTCACAGCAATGCTGAATCTTATAAAAGGACAGAAGGATATTGCAAGATTTTGGGAAAACGGAGTACCTGCGAATTGTTCAGTTACTGAAGTTACAGTACAGAATGGAAGAGCGGAAATCATTGAGGAAGGACGGGTGTATTATTAGAAAAAGGCCAGTCGAGAACCGGAGGGCAGAGAAATGCTAGTACCTCGAATAATTTTATCTTAGCTTAAGAGTCAGTTACTTGATTTACAATGCACCAGTCAGCCGGAGTAATTAAAAAGAAGGACTGCACAGGCAGCCTGGACACACCAGCCGAAGCCGGAAGGCTGCGCGTTCTGGGACCAGGAACAGGTATAATCCGGATTATACTTTTGCCTTTGCTGTCCTCCTTTTGCGTTGTAATATCTTTCTATGAAAACGATACCGCACAAGCCGCCCCGCGTTTTGTGAACGCATTCTGCTCCTCGAAAAGAAACCCACCTAACACCTGTCAAAACACATAATTGGAAAAATATACCAGCATGAGGCGGTGTATAAATATGCGATAATAGTTGTGTCGTAAAAGGAGGGAAAATAATGCACAAAAGCTTTGGTTATGTTAGGGTATCTTCAAAAGACCAGAATGTAGAACGACAGTTGGTTGCAATGGAATCCCTGAAAATACCGGAAAAAAATCTTTACATTGAAAAAATATCCGGAAAAGACTTTGACAGGCCCGAGTATAAAAGACTTTTGAAAAACCTGAAAGAGGAGGACGTGCTCTATGTAAAGTCAATTGACCGCCTGGGCAGAAACTATGAGGATATTATTGAGCAGTGGAGATACATAACAAAGGAGATAGGCGCGGATATTGTGGTGATTGATATGCCGCTTCTGGATACCAGAAAAGGAAAAGATCTGGTGGGAACACTGATTGCCGATATTGTACTGCAGCTGTTGTCATTTGTTGCACAGAGCGAGCGTGAAAGTATCCGCCAGAGGCAGGCTGAAGGCATCGCAGTAGCAAAGGCTCGGGGAGTTCGTTTTGGCAGACGCAGCCTGAAGATACCAAAAGCATTTGAAAAAATCTATTGGCAGTGGAAGCGCAATGAAATCAGCGCCAGAGAGGCCTCAAGAAGGCTGAATGTGGATTTTAAAACTTTTAAGAAGTGGTGCAGCCAGAAAGATGGGATGTAAAAATAAGGCAAATAATGCAGAAAAAGGTAGACTTTATTCTGCATTATTGATAATATAAATTAAAACAGAAATCACAAAATATATATGGAAAATTTAGTCATTTTCCTATAAAAAGTCACCTTTTACGATCTAAAAAGTTATGTAATGCACTTGCAGACCAAAGTCTACCTTTTTCTTCACAAGATGCATCCAACTAATACTATTTTACCAATAATGCAGAATAAAGTCTGCTTTAATCCGCAGTGCCGTAAGGAGGAATGAACTATGACAAGAGAAGAGGGGCTGTTAGAATTTTTGGCGCATCAGGTAGGTGCCAGCTATATTTCTGATTTGCGGAAAGATGATTTTCACAGGGAGCTGATCAATTGTATAGAAAAAATTAAGAGTACTGACTATCCAATAAATGAATGGGTAGATGTTTTAGACTATCTGACAGGAATTAAAAGAAGAATAGAAAGCCCCGAAGAAGGTAAAGAAGCTTTACTCGAAGTGTTATGAACAGCGTAAAGAATGTAAAACAGGTATCCATAAATCCCGGATAGGATTGCGGATACCTGTTTTATCATTTGGGAATAGAATAACAGATCCATACATTCTGCCACTTGACATGTGGCACTCGAAGGAGTATTATTCAAAATGAACTATGTTCAGTTTCGCATAGGAGGTGTTCTAAATGAACTTGACGGCTACATCAGAAGAGGCAATTATCGAAGCCTGTCAGAGAATTGTGAAAGAAAAAGGACTATCAGCCGTCAATATGCGTTCTGTTGCTGCAGAGTGTAATGTAGCGGTCGGCTCGATCTATAATTACTTTCCGTCCAAATCGGATTTGCTATGTGCGGCAATAGAAAGTATTTGGAAGGACATCTTTTATATATCGGGCAGCAATCCCGGGTTTGTATGTTTTGCGGACTGCCTTTCATGGATGTATGAGAGCATGAAAGAAGGTGGACGGAAATATCCAGAGTTTTTTTCCATGCATGCGTTAAGTTTTGCATCAGAGGATAAAGTGAGGGGACGCAGAAGGATGGAGGAATATTTCACCCAATTAAAGGAAAGCCTTCTGGAAATATTAAAGAAAGACTCCAGAGTGAGGGAAGGGGCGTTTAATGAAAGCCTGACGCCGGAACTGTTTACAGACTATATCCTTATGATCTTTTTTTCATCACTGACAGATACTCAGCAAAATAGCGCAGGACTGCTGGAGATCGTGAAGAGATGCCTTTATTAACCCATTGTCTGGAATAAACTGCAGACCTATCCGGCGGAGTTAACGTGCCGGTACACATAGACTTACACATACCCAAAGGGCACCCCGTAACTCATGCCCTGCGGGCGGGTCTGCAGCTTTGCTGCAGAATAAAGTATACCCACTTTCAGAGTGGGAAAATTTTTATCCAAAATGAACGGTGTTCAGATATTTTCGGAGGTTCATCATGAAAGTAAAAAAAGAAAATTTATTGATAATAGCAAGTCTCGTATGGCTTGCGGCGGGATTCAATATTCTTCGTATAGGAATCAAATCCTATTCAGGATATGTTACGATTTTAAACCTGCTCCTTTCTGCCGTCGTTTTTCTTATATTCTGGTTTATGGTCTTTTATAAATTAACAGTGAAACATACCGACAGGATACAGAAATACGAGGAGGAACTACAGTTCTTTTTAAAGTTTTTTGACATCAAATCATTTTGCATCATGGCCTTTATGATGATATTCGGGATATCAATCCGTTCATTTAACCTTGCGCCGGATGTATTTATCGCTGTTTTTTATACAGGACTCGGCACCGCCCTGTTCGGGGCCGGCCTTTTGTTCGGCCGCAACTACTATAAGTATAAACAGCATTAAGAAGCCATGAAAAAAGTTTTGTATCATTCAACCGGAGGTTTATATGTCTAAATTACTGATCGCAGCGATTATTTTTATGACCCTGGCGCTTACATTCTATACAATCGGGGTATTTGGCGAAAAGAAAAAAGGAGTATTGATGAAATGGCACGTCTTAGTATTTTGGATGGGCTTTATCTGCGATACCACAGGAACTACAATCATGGGAAAAATATCAGGTTCCGGCTTTTCATTCAACCTGCATGGGATAACAGGCCTGATTGCCCTTCTTTTAATGGCATTTCATGCCGTCTGGGCGGCATTCATACTTGCAAAAAACAATGAAAAAGCCAAGAGAGTTTTCCATAAGTTCAGTATCATAGTCTGGTCAATCTGGCTGATCCCATATATACTAGGAATGATCATCGGAATGCAGGGATAAAACAACCGTCCACATACAACTGTCCCCGTTCACCTAATTTCTTAACCCAACCCAATCCGCCGCTTCCGCCGCCAATTTCCCCAAAAAGCGGACATCTTACAATCCTGATGCGCCCAGCCTATCTGAGACGGAGAGAGGCATCCCTCTCCCCGTTTCAGATAGGCGTCCCATCATCATACATTAAAATTCCCGCTCAATAAAATTTTAATCATCCTCTTCTGTAGCGACGCTGTATGTCTGCCGTTTTCTAGCCATCTCATCGTTCTCGAGGTACTCATCATAGGTCGTGATCTTATCGATCAGTTTACCGCCCGGTACGATTTCCATGATCCGATTGGCGGTTGTCTGCACAATCTGATGGTCACGGGATGTGAAAAGCAGAACTCCCGGGAATTTAATCATCCCGTTGTTGAGTGCGGTGATTGCCTCCATATCCAGGTGGTTGGTTGGCTCATCTAAGAGCAGGACGTTGGCGCCGGATATCATCATCTTGGACAGCAGGCAGCGAACCTTCTCACCACCGGAAAGGACCCTTAGGCGCTTCACGCCGTCCTCACCGGCAAAGAGCATTCTGCCGAGGAACCCGCGGACATAGGTCACATCTTTGTTCTCGGAATACTGAGTAAGCCATTCGGTGATGGTATAGTCATTATCAAACTCCCCGCCGAAGTCTTTGGGAAAATATGCCTGTGAGGTAGTGATTCCCCATTTATATGTTCCCTCGTCCGGCTCCATTTCCCCGATCAGGATCTTAAACAATACCGTTTTGGCTTGTTCGTTGCTGCCCACAAAGGCAACCTTGTCATCGTGTCCAAGCGTAAAGGTAAGGTTATCCAGTATTTTTTCTCCATCAATGGTCTTGGAAAGTCCCTCTACAGAAAGCACCTCGTTTCCGATCTCACGGTCAGGACGGAAATCGATGTATGGATATTTTCTGCTGGATGGTTTGATCTCATCCAGTTCGATCTTCTCCAAAGCCCTCTTACGCGAGGTTGCCTGCTTGGACTTGGAAGCGTTCGCGCTGAACCGGGAAATAAAATCCTGCAGTTCCTTGATCTTTTCTTCCTTTTTCTTGTTGGCCTCCTTCATCTGGCGGATCAGCAGCTGGCTGGATTCATACCAGAAATCATAGTTGCCGGCGTATAGCTGAATCTTGCCGTAGTCAATATCGGCTATCTGCGTACATACCTTATTCAAAAAGTAACGGTCATGAGAAACGACGATGACCGTGTTGTCAAAGTTGATCAGGAACTCTTCCAGCCATGCGATCGCATCCAGGTCCAGATGGTTGGTAGGCTCGTCCAGAAGCAGGATATCCGGGTTGCCGAATAATGCCTGGGCAAGAAGTACTTTAACCTTTTCTGCACCAGTCAGATCTTTCAGATATTTGTAATGGAGTTCGGTGTCGATGCCGAGGCCGTTCAGGAGGGTGGCTGCGTCTGATTCTGCCTCCCAGCCGTTCATGGTTGCAAATTCCGCCTCCAGTTCACTTGCCCGGATTCCGTCCTCATCCGTAAAATCTTCTTTTGCATAGATGACTTCCTTTTCTTTCATAATTTCATACAAACGCGCATTCCCCATAATTACGGTGTCAAGCACAATAAACTCGTCGTATTTGTAATGATCCTGCTGCAGAAAGGAAAGACGTTCACCCGGTGTGATATTGACCTCGCCTTTGGTAGGTTCCAGCTGACCGGATAAAATCTTTAGAAACGTAGATTTTCCCGCGCCGTTGGCACCAATCATACCGTAGCAGTTTCCTTCTGTAAATTTGATATTGACATCTTCAAACAGCGCTTTTTTACCAACGCGCAAGGTTACATTATTTGCACTGATCATAGCATAATCTCCTTTATATTCATGTTCCTGTAATCCCAACGCTTATATTAACATGAGATGGATGGAAATGGCAAGGTTTCGGGCGGTTTTCACGAAAATTAAAAGTTTGTTGTTTTCGAATAGAGAAAATCGTTATATAATGAGAAAAGAAAGCGAGGAGAATTTATGCAGAAAGCAACATTAGTTTTGGAAGGCGGAGCAACACGCGGAGTATTTTCATCGGGAGTCCTGGATTATCTGATGGAGCAGGAGCTGTATATGTCACATGTGATCGGAGTTTCGGCCGGGGCATGCAATGCAGTGGACTATGTTTCCAAGCAGCCGGGCAGAACCAGGGACTGCATGATACCTACAGATAAAAGCGGCAGTTATTATTATGGTTTCAGGAAGTTTGTCAAAGAGCGCAGCCTGATGAACATGGATTTGATTTTTGACATTTTCCCGAATCAGATCTATCCGTTTGACTATGAGACTTATTTTCAGTCCGAGATAGAGTGCGAACTGGTGGCGACCAACTGTCTGACTGGAAAAGCGGAGTATTTCAAAGAGAAAAGCGAAAAAGAGAGGCTCATGAAGATTTGCCGTGCGTCTTCAAGCATGCCCTTGGTGACGCCGATTGTAAAGATAGACGACGTCCCCTATCTGGACGGAGGGCTTGCGGACAGTGTGCCGTTGAAGCATGCAATGGAACTGGGCAATGACAAGGTCGTGGTCATCCTGACCAGGAATGCGGGCTACAGAAAGAAGAAAATATCTTCCGGGCTGGCAGAGGTATACCGAAGAGCCTACAGATCCTATCCGAACCTGGTAAAGGCAATATTGACCAGAAGTTTTTACTATAACCGTACCATGAACCATCTGGAGACACTGGAGAGACAGGGGAAGATATTTGTGCTGCGTCCGCTTGTGAAGCCGGTAGCCAGGATGGAACGAAACACGGAGACGCTGACCGCGTTTTATGACCATGGATATCAGCTGATGGAACAGGAATACGGCAGGCTGATGGAATATCTTACAAAATAATACACAGCAAAGCAGCATTGCCGGTACATCGAAATCATGTACTGCCACTTAAGCAGACTGTTAAAAGAAAAGGAGGCCGGAATATGAATTTGTTTGAACATCACATTTCTACAAAGAATGCACAGCAGATGACAAAGGTAACCAATATGGTGCGTGAGGATGTGGCCAGGAGCGGAGTGAAGGATGGAATTATAGTTGTATATTCTCCGCATACGACAGCAGGATTTACGATCAATGAGAATGCAGACCCCGATGTTGTGCACGATATGCTTGCCGGATTCGAGGAAGTATTCCCTCTGGAAGCGCCTTTTTACCGCCATGCGGAGGGGAATTCCCATGCGCATATGAAGACAGCCGTGACAGGGGCGTCACAGACATTGATTCTGAATGACGGGGAGATTCTGCTTGGAATTTGGCAGGATTTGTACTTCTGTGAATACGATGGCCCCAGAAACCGTACTTTTTTTGTGAAAATTATGGAAGGATGAGGGCCGGCAGGTCTGCAGTTTTAACAGGGATTTAACAATATTTTATGTAAACAGGATGGAAAGGCACCTCAATGCATGCTAAGATCATCATGGGATTTCAGGTATTTATGCCGGAAAGCGGATGCCCGTTGGGAATCCGGCAGCGCGCTTCAATAAATGAGCGGCTGCCCAGTGCCTTAAGGATATTACTGTGAAAGATGAGGAAGAGAGTATGAGCAGAAAGACATTAGACTATACACAAAACAGAGAGCTGTCCTGGCTGCGTTTTAACCAGCGGGTGCTGGAGGAGGCGCGTGATGATAGTGTGCCTCTTTTAGAGCGGATGAAGTTTGTCGCAATTTTTACGAGCAATCTGGACGAATTTTTTATGATTCGTGTCGGAAGCCTGTATGATATGGCCTCTGTTGATAACAAGACCGTAGACAGCAAATCCGGCATGACAGCGGAGGAACAGCTGGACGCCATATATGCGGCTGTGGCGCCGCTGTATAAAGAGCGGGATAAAACCTATGCGGATATTAAAAAGCAGCTCCATCCGTACGGCGTGTGCGGTCTGGACTTTAAGGAGCTGGATCCCCAGGAAAAGAAATACGTAAAGAAACACTTCAAAGAGCAAGTGCTTCCCGTCCTGTCTCCGCAGATTGTGGATGCAAACCACCCGTTCCCTCATTTGCTGAATAAAGAGATCTATGTGGTGGCGGATCTGAAAATGGATAATAAAAGTATGATGGGGATCGTGCCCGTGCCGCAGTTCATCTCCGATATCCTGTATCTGCCCGGACATGATATCAGATATATCCGGATGGAGAAGGTAATTATGGAATATCTGGATCTGGTATTTGAGCAGTATCAGGTATCAGAAAAAAACTATATCTGTGTAACGCGCAATGCAGATATTTCACCGGATGATGAGGCTTTTGCGGATAACGAAGATTTTCGTTTTATCATGAAGGAAACGCTGCATAAAAGGAAAAGAATGGCGGTTGTGCGCTTGGAAACTGCAGATCCTCTTACAAAAGAGATGGAAAAGTATTTTTGTGACAAGTTTAATATAACCCCATCCTGTGTTTTCCGAACAAAGATGCCTATGAAGCTGGATTATATGTTTGCAATTGCAGAAAAGGTTCCGGTTTCCATGAGGAGGTCGCTGATTGACGAGCCGTTTTCACCGCAGCCGTCCCCTTCCGTATCAGAGGGCAGCGTATTGGCCCAGGTGAAGAAGCGTGATATTTTGCTTTCCTTCCCCTATGAGTCCATGGAGCCGTTTCTCCAGATGATCAAAGAAGCATCCGTGGATCCTAATGTCATGACAATAAAGATTACCATTTACCGGCTGGCTAAGAAAACCCGTCTCGTGGAATATCTTTGTGCGGCGGCCGAGAATGGGAAAGAGGTAACGGCTCTGATTGAACTCAGAGCACGGTTTGACGAGCAGAATAACATCGACTGGTCCGAACGGATGGAGGAGGCCGGATGCCGTGTTATTTACGGTTTTGAAGGCTACAAGGTTCATTCCAAAATCTGCCTGATTACTTACAGGAATAAGAACGAGATCAAATACATTACCCAGATTGGAACCGGCAATTATAACGAGAAGACCGCAAAGATGTACACAGACTATACTTTGCTTACATCCAGCCAGTCTATCGGGGAGGATGCGGCGGTATTTTTTAAGAATATGTCCATAGGGAACCTGGACGGCGCCTATCAGCACCTGATTGTGTCGCCGACCAGCCTGAAGCCAAAGGTGCTGATGCTGATGGATGAGGAGATCCAAAAAGGCACTGAAGGCAGGATTATTATGAAGATGAATTCCGTAACGGATATGAATTTTATAAATAAAGCGGCGGAAGCCTCCAGGGCGGGGGTTAAGATTGATCTGCTCGTGCGCGGAATCTGCTGTATCCTTCCGGGAATTCCGGGGGAGACGGAGAACCTCACAGTGACCAGCATTGTGGGAAGATTTCTGGAACATCCACGGGTGTTTGTGTTTGGAAGCGGTGCTTCGCAGAAGGTATATATTGGCTCTGCGGATATGATGACCCGCAATACGGAAAAGCGGGTGGAGGTTGCCTGCCCGATCTATGACGAGGCCATTAGGCGGCGTCTGGTCCGGGGCCTGAATATCATGCTGGCTGATAATGTAAAAGCAAGAGTGATGCAAAGCGACGGAACCTATAAAAAGAAAGAGCAGACAGAGAAAAGAATCAGCGCCCAGGAGGTATTTATGAAAGAAGCGCTGCATACTAAGCGCCATGAAAAACCGGTCGAAAAGCCATCATTCCTGCGGCGTCTTAGAAAATTATTTCGCTGAGAACGGAGGAGGCAGAAGATGGGAACACTGACAGAAACAGAATTTGGAACAGCGGGGAATGGACAGACCGCATTTTTGTATACGTTAACAAATAAGAACGGGATGACCATATCCGTGACGGATTACGGGGCTGCACTTGTGGAACTGATCGTTTTGGACAAAGAGGACAGACCGGTGGATGTAGTACTGGGGTATGATGACGCCGCTGCATATGAGGCTGGCGGTGCATCCTTCGGTGCACCGGTTGGCAGAAATGCGAACCGCATCGGCGGGGCCTGCTTTGAACTGAACGGGATTACCTATCCGCTGGAGAAAAATGACAATAACAATAACCTGCACAGCGGAACGGCTTACTATAATAAAAGGTTCTGGGAAGTGGAGGAAAAGTCCGGGGACAGTATTACATTTGTCCTTTACAGCCCGGACGGCGACCAGGGATACCCCGGAGCGCTCGATATGCGGGTGACTTATGAACTGACCCAGGATAATACCCTGCGCATGAAATACCATGCAGTTCCGGATCGGGATACAGTCATCAATATGACCAATCACAGTTATTTCAATCTGAACGGCCATGGCAGCGGTAATGTGCTGAAGCACCGGCTGACGGTAGATGCGGATTATTTTACAAGGGCGGACGCCGAGTCTATTCCAACGGGAGAACTGACGGCTGTAGACGATACGCCGATGGATTTTAGAAAACCAAAGGAAATCGGCAGCGGGATCGATGTGGACTACGAGGCAACACGCCTTGGCCAGGGGTATGACCACAACTGGGTATTGAAAAATAATGGAAAATTTGCTAAAGTAGCGGAAGCGGCCGGTGACGTGAGCGGAATTATTATGGAGGTGTGGACAGACCTGCCTGGTATGCAGATCTATACATCCAATTTTCTGGACCAGGAACCGGGAAAGAAGCAGGCAGTGTATCCAAGGCGTGCGGCAGTCTGCTTCGAAACACAGTATTTCCCGGATGCCGTACATCATGACAACTTCGAGAGCCCGGTATGCAGGGCAGGGGAGACCTACTCCACCATGACGGCATACCATTTTACAGTAAAGTAATATATTTTGTAACAGTTCAAGCCGATCTGAACTGTTACTGTATTTTACTCCCAGGGCAGCGGCGGCAGCAGGTTTTCCTGTTCCGGTGGTTCAGCATTTGGGGAGAATATAGAGAAAAGCAGGCAGTATAAGTATTTATGGGGAAATCAGTATACATAGCGGAGAAGCCGAGTGTGGCCCAGGAATTCGCAAAGGCATTAAAATTGAATACAAGACGAAAAGACGGTTATCTGGAATCGGACGAGGCGATTGTGACATGGTGCGTCGGGCACCTGGTCACGATGAGCTATCCGGAGGAGTACGACCCTGCGCTGAAGCGCTGGAGCCTGAATACCCTTCCGTTTATTCCGAAAGAATTTAAATACGAGGTCATTCCCTCGGTGGCCAAACAGTTTCAGATTGTGAGCGGGCTTCTTACAAGAGCGGATGTAGACACGATCTATGTGTGCACCGACTCCGGAAGGGAAGGGGAATACATCTACCGCTTGGTTGAGCAGGAAGCGCATGTAGAAGGCAAAAAAAGAAAGAGGGTCTGGATCGATTCCCAGACCGAAGAAGAGATTTTGCGCGGAATCAGGGAGGCGAAGGATTTATCGGAATACGATAATCTCAGTGCCTCTGCTTATTTGAGGGCAAAGGAAGATTATCTGATGGGGATCAATTTTTCCCGTCTCCTGACGCTGAAATATGGGAACAGCATATCCAATTATCTGCGCAGCAAGTATGCGGTCATATCGGTAGGGCGCGTAATGACCTGCGTGCTGGGGATGGTTGTCCGCAGAGAGCGGGAGATCAGGGACTTTGTTAAGACACCGTTCTACCGTGTCCTGAGCACCATTGAGGCAAAAGGGCAGAATTTCGAGGGAGAGTGGCGTGCCGTCAGGGGATCCCGCTTCTTCGAATCCTTTGACCTGTACAAGGAGAATGGATTTAAGAAGAGGGAGAAGGCAGAGGAACTGGTGGATTACTTGAAGGAACCGGAACCCGTGACATGCCAGATTACAGCCATTGAGAAAAAGAAAGAGAAAAAGAATCCGCCGCTGCTCTATAATCTGGCGGAGCTTCAGAATGACTGCTCCAAACGATTCAAGATCAGTCCTGATGAAACGCTCAGGATTGTACAGGAGCTGTATGAAAAGAAGCTGGTTACTTATCCGAGAACGGACGCCAGGGTGCTGTCCGCAGCCGTGGCAAAAGAGATCAGCAGGAATCTGAACGGACTTTCCAAGTACCCGGTGGCCGCGCCTTATCTGCAGGATATCCTGGGATTTGGAAGCCACAAAGGCCTGGCAAAGACCAGGTATGTTAACGATAAGCAGATTACGGATCATTACGCGATCATACCGACGGGGCAGGGGCTGGGGGCCCTCAGCTCGGTTTCCTCGACAGCGTCGAGAGTGTATGAATGTATTGTAAGAAGATTTTTGAGTATTTTTTATCCCCCGGCGGTGTATCAGAAGGTGTCCATTACCACAAAGATCAAAGAAGAGAGTTTCTTTTCCAGTTTTAAGGTACTGGCAGAGGAAGGTTACCTGAAAGTGACGGGTGTGCCTCAGGCAAAGAAGAATGTTTCCGCACAGGGAAAGGAAAACAATGCGGAAACCGGAGAAAACAGCGGGGACGGTGACAGCGGTGAGAACAGCGGCGCTCAGGATCTGGATACCAGTTTCTTCCAGGTGATACAGAGTCTGAAGAAGGGTGCTGTCCTTCCTGTGAAGGCATTGGATATAAAAGAGGGAGAGACCTCTCCGCCGAAACGGTACAATTCCGGTTCCATTATCCTGGCGATGGAAAATGCAGGGCAGCTCATCGAAGACGAGGAACTGCGTGCGCAGATCAAAGGAAGCGGAATCGGAACCAGTGCGACACGTGCGGAGATCCTGAAAAAGCTGATCCATATCGAGTATCTGGGCCTGAATAAAAAGACTCAGATTATTACACCTACACTGCAGGGCGAAATGGTGTTTGACGTAGTGGATAATTCCATCAAGTCGCTTCTGAATCCCGAACTGACGGCCAGCTGGGAGAAGGGGCTGACTTATGTGGCAGACGGTGATATTACGCCGGATGAGTACATGAAAAAGCTGGATCACTTTATCGTCAGCAGAACCAACGGAGTAAAAGGACTGAACAACCAGTACCAGCTCCGCGGATGCTATGACCGTGCAGCCAGATTCTATAAAGAAAATAAGGGAAAAAGTAAGTAAGGAGCAGAGGCGTGTTAGAAATATTGGTTACCATTCCGGTTGAGCAGCGGCACCGGCAATACCTGGAAGATACAGCCGCCCATATTATAGGCAGCGGCGGCGCTCATTTTGTATACAGAGCGCAGAAGGACGCGGATCAGGAGATGGTCGAAAAGGCAGATATTATACTGGGAAATGTTAAGCCAGAGTATCTGAAGTATGCTGCGGGTCTTAGATTACTGCAGCTGGACAGTGCAGGGGCCGCCCTTTATACTGTTCCGGGCGTTATGCCTCCCAGTGTAAAACTGGCGAATGCCACAGGAGCCTATGGGCTGGCGATCTCTGAATATATGCTTGGAGCCTCGCTGATGCTGATAAAGAAACTGCATTTATATGAGCGCAATATGCATGCACATGTATGGAAAGATGAGGGGCAGGTGAATTCCATTGCTGACTCTGTGACCCTGGTCGTAGGCCTGGGCGATATCGGCGGGCAGTTTGCACAGAAAATGCACCTCATGGGCAGCCATGTCATAGGAATCCGCAGAAATATGGCACAAAAGCCGGATTATCTGGAAGAATTATATCAGCTGGATGCACTGGATGCGCTGCTTGGGAGGGCGGATATTGTGGCATGTACGCTTCCAGGCACCCCGCAGACAGAGGGACTGTTCTGCCGGGAGCGCCTGGAGAAAATGAAAAAAGGGGCAATTCTGCTCAATGTTGGGCGGGGAAGCCTGATTCCAACCATGGATCTGTGTGATGCCCTGCACAGCGGCAGGCTGGGAGGTGCGGCCATTGATGTGACGGAGCAGGAACCTCTGGAGCCGGATTCTCCGCTGTGGGATGCGCCGAACCTGCTGATCACCCCCCATGTGGCAGGAAAGTACCATATGCAGCAGATTTTGGAATCTGTTGTAGAAATTGCGGCATATAATTTAAAAGCAATCCTGACAGACGGTAACATAAAAAATGAAGTAGATTTTCAGACCGGCTACCGGAAGTTCACTGAGCCGGCGGAGAAGTAGGAGGAAAAGAAAATGACGGAATTAACTGTAAAAGAGCTTTATACACTGGAAGAGACAATTGCTGCCGGTATATTCGACGGTGTGACCTATCCGTGGGAAGTCCTGCCGAAAATCAGCGGCTTTATTCTGGAGCTGGGAAAGACTTTAGATGAGGAAGAGTACGAAAAGAGTGGTGAGAATATCTGGATTGCCAAATCTGCAAAGGTGGCTCCCACTGCATATATCAACGGACCGGCAATTATCGGAAAAGAAGCTGAGGTCAGGCACTGCGCATTTATCAGAGGCAATGCAATCGTAGGCGAAGGCGCGGTAGTCGGCAATTCTACAGAATTGAAAAACGTGATCCTGTTCAATAAAGTACAGGTACCACATTACAATTATGTGGGAGATTCCATACTTGGCTACAAATCACACATGGGAGCAGGTTCTATTACCTCCAATGTAAAATCTGATAAAAAACTGGTCATTGTAAAAACACCGGAAGGAAACATTGAGACGGGTATGAAGAAGTTCGGCGCCATGCTGGGTGATGAAGTCGAGGTAGGGTGCGGCAGCGTGCTGAATCCGGGAACCGTGGTTGGAAGCCACAGTAATATCTACCCTCTCTCATCTGTCAGAGGGTATGTGCCGGGGTGGAGTATCTATAAAAAACAGGGGGAAGTTGTAAAAAAGCGGTAAGTAATTTGAACGACGAATTCTAGCATGTGTACGGATGAAAGGGGGACGCCTGCCGTGGAAATAGGACAGGGGCGGTCTATGGAGGGATCCTTCATAGGCCGCCCCGTTCCGTTCCACGGCAAGCGTCCCTCTTTCATCCAGACGGCTGTGCAGATGCCCGTCTCCATCACTTTACAGGCTCGAATGCCGTACAGCGCGGTGCACGGCTCCCTGAATCGTAATAATATGGCTTCACAATGTGACTAGAAAGGGATTGTTTTATTCGCTGAGGGGTGCTAAAATTAGTTTACAAAGCTATCATTCTTAGATTTCTTTTTATAAATGCGGCGTTCGTCCAAAATATTCCATGGTCTTTAAATGAAAAAAGTAACTGCTAGTACATATTGACACTAAAAATCTTAAACATTAAAATGAGGCCAAAACCGAGCTTAAAACGGTATATAATGAATCAAAAGCTATTGTTTTGCATGATTTCTGGACATGACTAATAAGCGGCATGACAGTCGGTTTGCAAAAGTAACTGAGACCCCGCTTCGATTTATGATATGAGGCCTTTGTTTGATCCGACAGATTTGTATTTAGTGTTTAATTAGTTTTGGACTCAGAATAACCTCATCAGGTGGAATGGGTGACAGGTTAAGTGCAGATAATAGCTTTTTTTCATCTGCAGAATCCATTAAATCAAAAGGTGTTTTGCCATCCAGGTTGTCACGTATAACGCTGTTGATGTGACAACAAATAAGTCGTGTATCTTCAACATTAAGCTTATTTAGACTAGTTCCCTTTGGAATGATTCTTCTTATTAATCTGTGATTGTTTTCAACATGAGGCTTCTGCCAAGAGGCCTGAGGATCACAGAAGAATACATGAGTACGAATAAACCCTGGACGTGTGTGCTCTAAGGCATTTGGGTTCTTGAACTCAACACCATTGTCAGTGAGTATTACACCGAAAAGTCTTTTAAAGAGAGCAGTGCCAAGCAAGCTGCTTAATGTATCAAAGACCTGTATAACACTATCCTGAGTACCGTCATTCATTAGAAATATAAGCATGAAGCTGGACTTTCTAAATATCATAGTGAGAAATACTTTGCCTTTTTCACGGCTTCCTTTCACTGTGTCCATCTCAACGACAGAAAGTTCAGGATTGGCTTCGACAAAGGAATTGAAATCCTCAATAGTGCGGCCTTGTCTGTATTGGTATTCAAGTTTGGTAAGAACTCTTTTAGGACGGCGTTGTCTATAAACAACCTTCTTTGGAAGATCAATGTTTCGGACCTTAAATACGTTCTTATCTATGTAGTTATAAAGGGTTCTTTCAGAAAGACCAAGTTCATCTGCATGTGCCCTGCATATGTGATTTAGGGACTGCCCTTTAGCAATCAAGGGTTCAATAATCTCTGATATTTCGCGCAGTTCCTTAGGTGTTTTTCGAACACCGCTGTGAGCGTTCTTGATGGATTTGTGATGAGCTGCATTGGCTTTATGAGCGGAATAATAGGCTTTGTTTTTCTTGCAGCCTTTCTGCATCTTACAGTTACTGCAAACATAGGGAGGCTTATCAAGCAAATCGCATTGAAATGAATCATAGTTGTCACAAATTGATGTGCAGATAATACCTACTGGACAACGCTTACACCGTGAGGCAAAGCAACCATGAACACCCATTTCAGGACAAAGGGTATTGCGTTGGCAACTAGGACGATTAATACAATCGTTTTCCCCCATAAGTGGAATTCTGCTTGTAAAGCAGCGATAGTGCAAAACTTCACGAGCTATGGTGGAAGCGGACCTATCCAGGTTTCTTCCAATAGAAGCAAATGAATAATCTTTGTGGATCATTTGCTCAATAACAATACGTTCAGGTAAGGATAATTGTTTAGCCATAATAACTCCTTCCTGATCAAACAAAGGCACCTTAATTATAAGCCTTTGCAAAAGTAGTTGCTAGTTTGCAATCGTAGTTGCAAGCAAAATCAAGCGTTTAAAAATGCAATTAAAGGAGGAAAAGTATAAAAGAAAAGTCCTGTTTATAGGACATGTAAAATTGTATAATAGGGTTATGAAATTGTTGTTGACATTTTACAACAAGTATAATAGTATATTATTAGAAAACGAACAATTGTTCGAAAATTGAGAAGGAGAGTACCGACATATGGCTAATGGAAATGAAGATAAGAAAAAAGCGCTGGAAGCGGCGATTGCGAAGTTAGAGAAAGATTTTGGAAAAGGGACGGTTATGAAGCTCGGTGAACCGGGAGCCCATGTTGCGGTGGAGACGGTGCCGACGGGCTGCCTGAGCCTGGATCTGGCGCTGGGACTGGGCGGTGTGCCAAAGGGGCGTGTGATAGAAGTCTATGGACCGGAGTCCAGTGGTAAGACGACCGTTGCATTACATATGATTGCAGAAGTACAGAACAGGGGAGGGATTGCCGGGTTTATTGATGCGGAACATGCACTGGATCCTGTATACGCGAAGAGTATTGGCGTTGATATTGATGAACTTTATATATCTCAGCCGGACAGCGGGGATCAGGCGCTTGAGATTGCGGAGACAATGGTACGTTCGGGGGCGATTGATATTATTGTTATTGACTCTGTGGCGGCTCTGGTGCCGAGACAGGAGATCGAAGGGGATATGGGTGACAGCCACGTGGGATTACAGGCGAGGCTGATGTCACAGGCCCTGAGAAAGCTGACTCCCGTTATCAGTAAGTCTAACTGTGTTGTTATTTTCATCAACCAGCTGCGTGAGAAGGTAGGCGTGATGTTTGGAAATCCTGAGACAACAACGGGCGGACGTGCCCTGAAGTTCTACGCATCTGTCAGGATGGATGTCAGAAGGATCGAGACTCTGAAGCAGAGCGGCGAGATGGTCGGGAACCGTACGAGGGTCAAGATTGTCAAGAATAAGATCGCGCCTCCGTTTAAAGAGGCCGAATTTGATATCATGTTTGGAAAAGGGATCTCTAAGGAGGGGGATATTCTGGATCTGGCAGCAGGGATTGGCGTGGTGAAGAAGAGCGGCGCATGGTATGCGTATGAAGGCGAGAAGATCGGACAGGGAAGAGAGAACGCTAAAGCATACCTCACGGAGCACCCGGAAGTGATGGAAGAGCTGGACCGCAAAGTGCGTGCCCACTATAAGCTGAACGGTGAAGGAGAGGAAGAAGCAGCGGAGGAACTGAAGCTGACAAAGAAGGCAAAGGACTCAAAAGCGCCCGAACCGGGAAAAACGGAAGTGAAAGCACCGGGGGAAGCATAGGATGACAGTTACAAAGCTGGACGCTGTAACGAAAACAAAGTCTAAAGTCTTTCTGGACGGCCAGTTCGCCTTTGTCTTATACAAGGGCGAACTGGCCCGTTATGGTATCAAAGAAGGAGCACAGATCGAGGAAGAGAATTACAGGGAGGTTCTGGAAAAAGTTGTTATAAAGCGTGCCAAGTTAAGAGCTATGCATCTTCTGGAGGATATGGATCGCACCGAGTCCGGGCTCAGGGATAAGCTGAAACAGGGGTTATACCCGGAGGAAGCCATAGACGCCGCCTTGTCCTACGTGAAATCATTTGGGTATATTGATGATGAGCGGTATGCAAGACAATTTATAGAGAGCAGGAAGGCGTCCAAAAGCAGGCGCGAGATTTATGCCCTGCTGTGCGGCAGGGGTGTGGCGCCTGAAAAAATTGAACTGGCATTCGAGGAATGCTTTGAATCCGATAATGAAAAGGATGCAATCCGGCAGATTATCAGGAAGAAAAGGGTGATTCCGGCGGAGGCGACAGAGGAAGAAATGCGTAAATTATATGGCTATTTATCGCGAAAAGGGTTCCGTTATGACGACATCCGTCAAGTGATACAAAATAATGATGAGAATGCTTGACATAGTTGTGAAAACAGTATAAAATTTAACTGTTGTATTTTAAGCAAGAATGTACAATGAAAATTGAACAAGGAGGTGCTCCTGTGCCAACAATGATAAGTATTGTTATTGCTGTAGCCCTCGCGTTGATAGTTGGTATTATTACTCACTTTGTAACGATATCCAATCTCAGGAAGAATGCAGATTCCAAGATTGGCAATGCCGAAGCAAAGGCAAGAGAAATAATTGATGATGCCGTAAAGACTGCTGAGACAACGAAAAAAGAAGCTCTTTTAGAGGTGAAGGAAGAGTCGATCAAGACGAAGAATGACCTTGAAAAAGAGACAAAGGAAAGAAGAGCCGAATTGCAGCGTTATGAGAAAAGGGTGCTTGCAAAAGAAGAGGCCGTTGATAAACGGTCAGAGGCGATCGAACAGCGTGAAGTCAAATTTACAGCAAAAGAAGAGCAACTGAAGCAGCGTGAAGCAAAAGTAGAAGAACTTAGTCAGAAAAGAGTACAGGAACTAGAAAGAATCTCAGGACTTACCTCCGAACAAGCAAAAGAATATCTGTTGAAAACTGTTGAAGAAGATGTGAAGCATGACACAGCCAAGATGGTAAGAGAGCTGGAGACACAGGCAAAGGAAAATGCGGACAAGAAGGCCAAAGAGTACGTTGTCAATGCAATCCAGAGATGTGCGGCTGACCATGTGGCTGAGACTACAATTTCCGTAGTGCAGCTCCCAAGTGATGAGATGAAGGGAAGAATCATCGGCCGTGAGGGAAGGAATATCAGAACCCTCGAGACACTGACGGGTGTCGAGCTGATTATTGATGATACGCCGGAAGCGGTTGTATTGTCAGGTTTTGACCCGATCAGAAGGGAAGTAGCAAGAATTGCCCTTGAGAGATTGATTGTGGATGGACGTATCCATCCTGCCAGAATCGAGGAGATGGTAGAAAAGGCACAAAAAGAAGTGGACACGATGATCCGGGAAGAAGGAGAGGCAGCGTCTCTGGAAGTTGGCGTGCCGGGAATCCATCCGGAATTGATTCGTCTGCTCGGACGAATGAAGTTCAGAACCAGTTATGGCCAGAATGCGCTTAAGCATTCTATAGAGGTTGCCCAGCTGTCAGGACTTCTGGCCGGTGAGATCGGCCTGGACGTCAGGATGGCGAAACGTGCCGGACTCCTGCATGATATCGGCAAATCAATTGACCACGACGTGGAAGGTTCACATATTCAGATTGGCGCAGATCTTTGCAGGAAGTACAAAGAGTCTCCGACGGTAATCAATGCAGTGGAATCACATCATGGTGATGTAGAGCCTCAGACATTGATTGCATGCGTAGTTCAGGCGGCTGACACAATTTCTGCAGCAAGACCAGGTGCAAGAAGAGAAACAATTGAAACATACACAAACAGATTGAAACAATTAGAAGAAATATCAAACCAGTTTAAAGGTGTTGAAAAGTCTTTTGCTATTCAAGCAGGTAGAGAGATTCGAGTTATGGTAGTTCCGGACCAGGTATCTGATGATGACATGGTACTTATGGCCAGAGAAATTGCAAAACAGATTGAATTTGAGTTGGAATATCCAGGCCAGATTAAAGTAAATGTAATTCGCGAATCGCGCGTTACGGATTATGCGAAATAATTTATATCAGATCAAGTTTAGCCCTTGTCGTAAGACGAGGGCTTTTTTTATGATATAGGAAATTCCTTTGGAATTTCCTATATCATAAAAACTCTACGGGAGGATGCACACGCCGCTTCGCGCTTCCAGGCGGGAGAGTAGAGCTGGAGGAGTTAGACATGCGTGAATGGGATTGAAGATAGAAATGAAGGGATATTGGAGGAAAATTGCAAAAATAAGAATAAATTTGCGCAAAATGATGCGAAAATAATGGATTAGGAATTATGCGGAAATATAACTTGCAAATATTGGCAGCGTATATTATAATTAATAACCATAATGTGTTATTTATATTTTATATGTAGAATGTATGGAATTGGAGGATGTTAATATGTCACTTAGTTTATCAAGAAAGGCTGCGAGCGTGAAGCCTTCATCTACTTTGGCTATTACTGCGAAGGCAAAGGCTTTAAAGGCGGAGGGGATTGATATCGTTGGATTTGGAGCCGGCGAGCCGGATTATAATACTCCGGATAATATTAATGAGGCCGCTATCAGAGCTATTAAGGAAGGGTTTACGAAGTATACTCCCGCATCAGGGACTGTGGAACTGAAAAAGGCGGTTAGTGATAAGTTCAGAGAGTTTAATGGTCTTAACTACGAGCCAAATCAGATCGTGATCAGCAACGGGGGCAAGCATTCTCTGACAAATATTTTTGAAGTGCTTCTAAATCCGGGAGATGAAGTGATTATTCCTGCACCGTACTGGCTTACTTATCCTGAGATTGTGAAACTGGCGGATGGAGTTCCTGTATTTTTGTATGGCTCCAAGGATAATGGATATAAAGTGACTGCAAAGCAGATTCGTGAAGCTGTGACTGATAAGACAAAAGCTTTTATTTTAAATACTCCAAGCAACCCGACGGGCATGGTGTACTCAGAGGAAGAACTTCGCGCAATCGCTGAGATTGCTGTTGCAAAGGATTTTTATGTTGTAGCGGATGAGATGTATGAGTATCTTATTTATGATGGGAAGAAGCATGTGAGCATTGCTTCCCTTGGTGAAGAGATTTATAAAAGAACCATCACCTGCAGCGGAGTTTCCAAGAGCTATGCAATGACAGGCTGGAGAATCGGATATACGGGATCCAGCACAGAAATCGCAAAGATGATGGGCAGCGTGCAGTCCCATCAAACATCCAACCCGAACTCTATCGCACAGAAAGCCGCATTGGAGGCACTGACAGGGGATCAGTCGGCGCTCGAGGAGATGAGGGTTGAATTTGATAAGAGAAGAAAATACATGTATGAGAGGATTTCGGCAATGCCGCTTCTGGATCTGTTGGAGCCGGAGGGAGCATTTTATGTGTTCGTAGATTTTACCAATGTCCTCGAAAAATCTTACAAGGGTCAAAAGATCGGTACTGCGGCAAGAGCGGCGGAGATTCTGATAGAAGATTACCAGGTGGCGGTTGTCCCCTGCGCTGATTTTGGGTTTGACAATTTTGTACGTTTGTCTTATGCTATTTCTTTAGAAGCCATTGAAAAAGGGCTCGACAGAATAGAAAAGTTTGTGTCCTCACTGTAGGAACTAAAAAGGAGCATTTTATGAGCGGACAAATTAAAAGATTAAACCGGGAACTGAAGTTTAAAGGCAATATTATTGACTTTTACCAGGACACCATGGAGATTGACGGCGATCATACCGTGACCTGGGATTTTATCAAACACAAGGGTGCGGCTGCGGTTGTGCCGGTCACCGATGACGGCAGAATCCTGATGGTGAAGCAGTACCGCAATGCGCTGGAACGTGATACACTGGAAATCCCTGCCGGAGCTCTGGACAAAGAAGATGAGCCTGGGATTGTATGTGCAGGAAGAGAACTGGAGGAGGAAACAGGCTATCGGAGCGAGGATCTGGACTGGCTGATTACACTCCGCACAACAGTGGCGTTCTGCAATGAGAGAATCGAAGTCTACGTAGCCCGGAATCTGATCCCGTCAAAGCAGCATCTGGACGAGGATGAATTTATTGATTTGAAAGCTTATACAATAGAAGAATTAAAGGAAAAGATTTTTGCTGGTGAGATACAAGATGCGAAGACTGTCTCCGCACTGCTTGCCTATGATTCGAAATACGGAAAAAGAGAATAAAAAAGAAACCCCGGCATATAATGAAATATCTTAGCAATAGGAGGAACGCCTGTGAAGATACTTCATACGAGGAAGCAGCTGTTTGCTTTCTTCATGCCGGGTTTTTTATTGGGGATACTGTATGTGAATCTGATTATGAAGCAATATACAGCAGAGCCCGGAATATTCAGCGACTATTTTTTAAAACAGTATCAGTCAGTCTCCATTGTGGCCGAGGAATACATATGGTATCTGATCAAGATCCGGGCCGTTCCGTTTCTTATCCTGCTGGGATTGGCATTCACAAAAATGCGGAAAGCGGCCTCCATAGCATTTCTGGTATGGACGGGCTTTTCAAGCGGCATGCTCCTGTCAATGGCGGTTCTGAGCATGGGAATCAAGGGAAGTATCCTCTGCATCGTAGGAATCCTCCCCCAGTTCCTTCTCTATGTTCCAGCATACATGGTCATCATCTGGTACAGTTATACATATCCCCAAAACAAATGGAATACACAGAAAAGTATCTTTCTGGGACTCACCATGCTAGTGGGGATTATACTGGAAGCATATGTAAATCCTATACTTATGCAGGGGTATCTTGGGACACTTTAGTGGGGGAGGGGTGCCCCGTGAACCGGACATAGGGGCAGCTGGAAACGGGTTATGGCTGCAAGCTGGAGTAGAGCAAAAAGGAAGGACAACAGAGGCAACCTGGCCACATCACCCGAAGCCTGATGGCTTCGCGCGCTGGGGCCAGGAATTTTTGTGATTCGGAATCACAAAAATTACCTCTGTTGTCCTTCCTTTTTGCTCAACTCCAGCTTGCAGCCATAAGACGCTTCCAGCTGCCCCTATGTCCGGTTCACGGGGCTTGTCTCATCCAATGGGAAGTGCCCCATGCCTCGGGAGGGCAGCGCTGACGGGGCCGGTGGATCTGGACTGGCGGCGCGGTAAATGTTGGAAAGTAAAGATGCGGCCCTATATTTGCTTGCCTATGAATGCATCCCACGCAAACCCAATCCCATACGCTGTCCCCGTAAGAAAGCCCCGCTGGAAGCGATGCTTACCTCCGATTTGATGAAGCCAAGCCTGCCTGAGATGGGGAACGGATGCCTCGGGAAAAAAAGGAGCGGGGGCTGGGAGTATAGAGCGCATGGTTTAGAAGTCCTTACGCAAAAGGAACCGCCCATGAGGGATGAAAAGTGATTTACCAAATCACTTTTCAGTACAACCTAAGACGGGAAAGCATCAGGCTTTCCCGTTGCATGTTGTACGTGCCCTCATGGGCGGTTTCTTTTGCGTTAGGACTTCTCCATAAGCGGGTTACTCCCAGCCCCCGCTCCTTTTTTTCCCGAGGCATCCGTTCCCCATCTCAGGCAGGCGTCCCCCCATCCGCTCCCCTCGTCCCTCGCTCCCTATATTTCTTTTTTGAGTACGATTCCGGCACAGATACTTACGATCAGCTGGCTCGCCAGCATTCCCCAGAGGTATCCCTGGATTCCGAACAGGGGGATGGCTGCGAATACGCTGCCGATCCGGATGAGCAGTCCGAGGGAGTTGATGAGGAAGGTATAAGCCGTTTTGCCCAGACCGTTGATGACGCTTAACAGGGCGGAGTTTGTGTATAAAAACGGGCACATCCAGGCCAGAGTGATGATGAATTTGCCGGCAGTGGAACTTCCGAACAGGACAGTGCCCATCCAATTACCAAGGACTAGGAAAATGAAGCAGCAGCTCAGGCCCAGGATGAAACAGGATCCGGCCACCTTTTTTATAATGTTGACCATATCATCCCGGTTGTCTGTAGTCTGTATCTCTGCAACCGTGGGCATGAGCATGATGGAGATCGAACTGGTGATGGCGGATGGGAAAAGGATACAGGGCAGGGCCATACCGGTCAGGACTCCGTAAATGCTGAGCGCTTCACTGGTCGAATGGTTGTATAGCTGCAGCCGTGCAGGGATCGAGATGGCCTCGATACTCTGCAAAAGGTTGATCAGTACCCGGTTGGCGGTCAGGGGCAGTGACAGGGGCATCAATTCTCTGAAACGATGGACAAAATCTGTATATGTAATATTCAGGTGTGACAGTACATGACTGCTGCGCGTAAGGGACTTGGCTGCGTACAGAGCTGATAGCATTTCGCCGATGACGAGGCCGAGGACAGCGATCGTGATTGTGACGTCGTCTCCTTTTTTCATCAGAATTAAGTAGAAAACATAAACAGAAATAATTCTGGTTACCTGTTCTACTACCTGGGAAAGAGCCGGGATTTTTGTTTCCTTCATGCCATAGCAGTATCCGCAGATGCAGCTGTGGATGGCCGCAAACGGCAGTGCGTAGGAGAGCGGAATCAGCAGGGGTTCACAGCGGGCGTCTCCTAGTAATTTTTCGGCTATGTAGGCTGCATTTCCCTGCAGGATTAAGACACAGGCACAGGACAGCAGCACGGATAGGACGAGACCGAGCATGAGGATCTGCCGGGCTTCTTTTTTTCGGCCAAGGGAGACCTTCTGGGCGACCGTCCTGGATATGGCGGTTTCCAATCCTGCGGCGGTGAGTGCAAAACAGAGTGAATAGACCGGGAAAATAAGCTGGTACAGGCCGACGCCTTCTTCACCGAATGTATGGCTCAGAAAAATCCGATAGAAGAATCCCATAAACCGGCACAGAAATCCGGTTGCGGTAAGAATAAAGGTTCCGCGTATGATGGTTTGTTTTCTGGACAAGGGTATCTCCTAAAAAAACATATTTTTACAACATATTCCTGTTTCTGTCTTGACAGAACTGAAAACGAGTGGTATTCTACAAAAGAAGAAATCCTAGTAAATTACTAGGGAATGAAAAGATAGGAATTAAAGTACTAGGGATTAAAACACTAGGAATTATTTTAGGTCTCTGTGGAATGCTAAACCAGGACAGAACCGGGTTGGCGGAGTATGAATCAGTAAGAAGGTGATGATTTGAAATTATCTACAAAAGGAAGATATGGTCTGCGTGCGCTGATTGACCTTGCACAGTACAGCGAGAATGAGCCGGTTTCCATTACAAACATTTCGGACAGGCAGGGAATATCCGAGCGGTATCTGGAGCAGCTGATGTCTATGCTGAAAAAAGCGGGACTGGTCAAAAGTATCCGGGGCGCCGGCGGCGGCTATGTGTTGGCAAAGGATTTGGAAGAGATATCTGTGGGTGATGTGCTGCGGGCCCTCGAAGGCAGTTTGGAGCCGGTAGAGTGTTCGGGACTGCATCCCGAGGAGGGCTGCAAAGCAGCGGACAGCTGCGTCACTAAATATGTATGGCAGCGCATCAACGAGAGTATCAATCAGACGGTTGATGAGATAAAGCTCGCCCAGCTGGTCGAGGAAAGCAAGAAGATGGGATGCCAGGATATACATGGACAGACCGGATGTAAGAATTAAGGGCGTTTATGATCCTGCGTAAATATAAAAGGATGACTGCAGACAAAAACCGGATCAGCCGGCTGATACTTATAAGGAGGATGTATAAAAATGAATAAACTGATTTATTTGGATAATGCTGCAACCACAAAGACAGCACCAGAGGTAGTGGAGGCTATGCTTCCTTATTTTACGGAATATTACGGCAACCCGTCCAGCGTTTATGGATTTGCAGCTGCCAATAAGGATGTGATTACAAGACAGAGAGAGATCATCGCAGAGGCGATCGGTGCAAAAGGGAATGAGATCTATTTTACCGCAGGCGGTTCGGAAGCGGATAACTGGGCGCTGAAAGCAACTGCGGAGGCTTATGCAGCAAAGGGCAGACATATTATCACAACGAAGATCGAACACCACGCCATACTCCACACGGCGGATTTCCTGAAGAAAAACGGATTTGATGTAACATACCTGGATGTAGACGAGGACGGCACCGTGAAATTGGATGAGCTGAAAGCTGCGATTCGACCGGATACCATATTGATATCTGTGATGTTTGCGAATAATGAGATCGGTACAATTCAGCCCATCCGCGAGATTGGTGAGATTGCGCATGAGCACGGGATCCTGTTCCATACGGATGCGGTGCAGGCTTTCTGCCAGGTGCCGATCGATGTGGATGCCTGTCATATTGATATGCTCAGTGCCAGCGCCCATAAGCTGAACGGGCCGAAGGGCATTGGCTTCTTATATATTAGAAAAGGCGTGAAGATCCGTTCCTTCATTCATGGCGGCGCGCAGGAGAGAAAGCGCCGTGCGGGCACGGAAAATGTGCCGGGCATTGTCGGTTTTGGCAAGGCGGTGGAGCGTGCGGCAGGTTCACTCAAAGAACGCACTGCAATAGAAAACGAGCTCAGAGACTATTTGATCGGAAGGATTGAGAAGGAGATACCTTACTGTAGGCTGAACGGCCACAGACAAAACAGGCTTCCGAATAATGTGAATTTTAGTTTTCAGTTTGTGGAAGGGGAATCTCTTTTGATCAAACTGGATATGAACGGGATCTGTGCATCCAGTGGTTCAGCCTGCACCTCAGGTTCTCTGGATCCGTCCCATGTGCTGCTTGCAATCGGGCTTCCCCATGAGATAGCACACGGCTCCCTGCGCATGACGCTGAGTGAGGAGACGACGAAAGAAGAGCTGGATTTTGTGGTAGAAAAGCTGAAAACTATCGTAGGGGAATTGCGGAATATGTCACCTTTATATGAGGATTTTATAAAAAAACAAACCAGATAACAGGAGGAAGAATATATGTATTCAGAAAAGGTAATGGATCACTTTGAACATCCAAGAAATGTAGGAGAAATAGAGGGTGCAAGCGGAGTCGGCACCGTGGGAAATGCAAAATGCGGAGACATCATGCGCATTTACCTGGATATTGATGAAAATCAGATTATCCGTGACGTCAAGTTTAAGACATTTGGCTGTGGTGCAGCAGTGGCGACAAGCAGTATGGCAACAGAACTGGTGAAGGGGAAGAATATCCAGGAAGCAATGCAGATTACGAACAAGGCGGTTATGGAAGCCCTGGACGGACTTCCGCCGGTGAAGGTGCACTGCTCCCTGCTGGCAGAGGAGGCAATTCATGCCGCGCTCTGGGATTATGCCGTGAAGAACGATATTAAGATAGAAGGGCTGGAAAAGCCGAAGTCAGATATCCATGAGGGTGAGGAAGAAGAGGAAGAGGAGTATTAATGAGCAAAGTAGTAGTCGGAATGTCCGGAGGAGTTGACTCCTCGGTAGCGGCCTATCTTCTGAAGGAACAGGGATATGACGTCATTGGTGTGACGATGCAGATCTGGCAGGATGAGGAACGGGCGGTTCAGGAGGAAAACGGAGGATGCTGCGGCCTGAGCGCTGTGGACGATGCCAGGAGGGTGGCTGCGGATCTGGGGATTCCATATTATGTGATGAATTTTAAGCAGGAATTCAAAGAACATGTGATTGATTATTTTGTGGATGAATACCGTAACGGCAGGACACCCAACCCCTGCATCGCCTGTAACCGGTACGTGAAGTGGGAGGCTTTGCTGCACAGGAGCCTGGCAATCGGGGCTGAGTACATTGCTACCGGCCATTATGCCAGGGTAGTGAAGCTGGACAATGGACGTTTTACACTGATGCGTTCTGCGGCTCTTGCAAAGGATCAGACCTATGCACTTTATAATCTGACCCAGGAACAGCTGAAACACACGCTGATGCCAGTGGGAGAATACGCAAAGGACGAGGTGCGCCGGATTGCCGAAAAAATTGGCCTTATGGTTGCAAACAAGCCGGACAGCCAGGACATCTGTTTTGTGCCGGGCGGTGATTATGCATCTTATATAGAAGAAACAGCGGGAATCAGGGTTCCGGAGGGGAATTTTGTGAGCAGTGACGGCCATGTGCTGGGACGGCACAAAGGCATTACCCACTATACGGTTGGACAACGGAAAGGCCTGGGGCTTGCCCTGGGATATCCTGCCTTTGTGCTGGAGATCCGTCCGGAGACCAATGAAGTGGTGATCGGTACAAACGAAGAGTCCTTGGCCCATACGCTTCGGGCAGGAACGCTGAACTTTATGTCTGTAGAAGATTTGACGGAACCTTTACGAGTTTTTACCAAAATACGCTATAACCATAAGGGGGCATGGTGTATAATAGAGAAAACGGGAGGCGATGAGGTGCTCTGCACTTTCGAGGAGCCGCAGCGGGCGGTGACTCCCGGACAGGCTGTTGTATTTTACGACGGTGAATACGTACTCGGCGGAGGGACCATTTTATGATAACCAGTGATTTTCACATGCATACTAACTTTTCGATTGACAGCGATATTTCCCCCAGGGACATGATAGAGGGCGCCCTGGCAAAGGGATTGACGACAATCTGTATAACGGACCACAACGACAAAGACTATCCGGTTCACGAGGATATTGGAATGGAAGGTTCCCTTTTCGATTTAGACAGATATTTTCAGGAACTGGGGGCGCTCAGGGAAGAATATGCGGATAGGATTGATGTGCGCATCGGGATTGAAATTGGGCTGCAGCCTCATCTGGGGGAATACTATAAAGAATTAGTCAGTCAATATCCCTTTGATTTTGTGATCGGTTCTGTCCATGTGGTAAACGGGGAAGATCCGTATTATCAGAAAATGTTTGAAACAAGGACGGATGAAGACGCATATAGAGAGACATTTGAGGTAACACTGGAAGATATAGAGTCCGTGCAGGACTTTGATGTGCTGGGACATATTGATTATGTTGTGCGTTATGGAAAAAAACAGGCGCAGGAGTACAGTTACCGGAAGTATGCGGATATCCTGGACGAGATTCTGAAAAAAGTGATTTCCATGGGAAAGGGCATTGAGATGAATATGGCCGGATTCAAGTACGGTCTCGGCTTCTGCCATCCGCATCCGGATGTGATCAGGCGCTACAGGGAACTGGGAGGAGAGGTGATCACAATCGGTGCCGACGGGCACCGGCCGGAACACATTGCCTACGATTTTCAGAAGGCAGGGGACATCCTGAAGGGCTGCGGCTTTAAATACTACACAGAATTTAAGTCCAGAATGCCGATTTTTCAACAACTTCCATAAAAATATATTTAGCACTTGAATTTTTGTTCTTGATTTAGTACAATAAACCGTAGTTGATGAATCTTTAACAAACTTGAGGTTTGCTGAAGGTTTCACAATAAAATAACTGTGTAACAGTTAACAACTTTCAAAACTTTAGGAGGAATTAATCATGGCAGTAAAAGTAGCGATTAATGGATTTGGACGTATTGGACGTCTCGCATTCAGACAGATGTTCGGAACAGAAGGGTATGAAGTAGTTGCAATCAACGACTTAACATCTCCGAAAATGTTGGCTCACTTATTAAAATATGATTCAACACAGGGAAAATATGCACTTGCTGACAAAGTAACAGCTGGTGAGGACTCCATCACAGTAGACGGAAAAGAAATCAAAATCTATGCAAAAGCTAACGCTGAAGAACTTCCATGGGGAGAGATTGGTGTAGACGTAGTTCTGGAGTGTACAGGCTTCTATACATCAAAAGCAAAAGCAGAGGCTCACATCAAAGCAGGCGCTAAGAAAGTAGTCATCTCTGCTCCGGCTGGAAATGACCTTCCTACAATCGTATATAATGTTAACCACGAGGAGCTGACAAAAGAGGACAACATCATCTCAGCAGCTTCCTGTACAACAAACTGTCTGGCACCGATGGCAAAAGCACTGAACGATCTAGCTGAGATCAAGACAGGTATCATGTGCACAATCCATGCTTACACAGGCGACCAGATGACACTTGACGGACCGCAGAGAAAAGGCGATCTGAGAAGATCACGTGCAGCTGCAGTGAATATCGTTCCTAACAGCACAGGTGCAGCTAAGGCAATCGGCCTGGTTATCCCGGCACTGAACGGCAAGCTGATCGGAGCTGCTCAGCGTGTTCCTACCCCGACAGGATCCACAACAATCCTGACAGCAGTAGTTGAAGGAACAGTAACAGTAGATCAGATCAACGAAGCTATGAAAGCTGCTTCCAACGAGTCTTTCGGATACAACACAGATGAGATCGTATCCAGCGACATCGTAGGAATGAACTATGGTTCTTTATTTGATGCTACTCAGACAATGGTACTGCCTTTGGACAACGGAACAACACAGGTACAGGTTGTATCCTGGTATGACAATGAGAATTCTTACACAAGCCAGATGGTAAGAACAATCAAATACTTTGGAACATTACTGTAAGTCGGTATTTCGGAAAATATAATCGGCAGATTAATTTCTAAAAAATAGACTCACCAAAGGGTCCGGTCTTATATAGGGCCGGATCCTTTTTTTATGAAATATAAGGGATAGGATAGTGTGACTGCTCTATCCCTAGAAGGTAATTATTAAACAGGAGGCAATAAGATGCTCAACAAAAAATCAGTAGACGATATTAATGTTAAGGGTAAAAAAGTTCTTGTAAGATGCGATTTTAATGTACCATTGATCGACGGAAAGATCACAGACGAGAACCGTCTTGTGGCTGCACTGCCGACGATCAAAAAGCTGGTGGCAGACGGCGGTAAAGTGATCCTTTGCTCCCACCTGGGCAAGCCGAAGGGACAGCCGCTTCCGGAATTATCACTTGCACCGGTCGCTGTCAGATTATCCGAACTGCTCGGACAGGAAGTAAAATTTGCAGCAGATCCTGAGGTTGTAGGATCAAATGCAAAGGCAGCAGTAGAAGCAATGAATGATGGAGACATCGTCCTTCTCGAGAATACGCGCTACAGAGCAGAAGAGACAAAGAACGGCGAGGCCTTCAGCAAAGATCTGGCATCTCTTTGTGATGTTTTTGTAAACGATGCATTCGGAACAGCACATAGGGCACACTGTTCAAACGTTGGTGTTACACAGTTTGTAGAGACCGCAGTAGTAGGATACTTAATGCAGAAAGAAATAGATTTCCTGGGCAATGCAGTAGAGAATCCGGCGAGACCTTTTGTTGCAATTCTTGGAGGAGCTAAGGTTTCCAGTAAGATTTCAGTTATCGAGAACCTTTTGGACAAGGTTGACACCCTGATCATCGGGGGCGGAATGTCTTATACATTCAGCAAGGCTCAGGGCGGAAGCGTCGGCAAATCTCTTCTGGAAGAAGATTACTGCCAGTACGCGCTGGACATGATCAAAAAAGCAGAAGAAAAGGGCGTGAAGCTTCTTCTGCCGGTTGACAACGTGATTGCAGATGATTTCTCCAATGATGCAAATACGAAAGTGGTAGGACGCGGGGAGATCCCGGATGGCTGGGAAGGACTGGATATCGGACCTGAGACTGCTAAATTATATGCAGACGAAGTGAAGAGTGCAAAGACTGTTGTCTGGAACGGACCAATGGGATGCTTCGAGATGCCGAACTTTGCGGCAGGAACAGAGGCAGTGGCAAAAGCTCTTTCAGAGACAGATGCAGTGACAATCATCGGCGGTGGTGATTCCGCAGCTGCAGTTAACCAGCTGGGATACGGCGACAAGATGACACACATCTCTACAGGCGGCGGGGCTTCCCTGGAATTCCTTGAAGGAAAAGAACTTCCGGGCGTAGCGGCAGCAAACGATAAATAAAGAATTGTTGTAACAGTTCAGACAGGCCTGAATTATTACAGATTGTTAACTAATTTAAGATAAAAGGAGACCATATCATGGCAAGAAAGAAAATTATCGCAGGTAACTGGAAAATGAACAAGACTCCAAGTGAGGCAGTAGCGCTGGTTGAGGAGTTAAAACCGCTGGTGGCAAACGAAGAGGTTGATGTAGTTTTCTGTGTACCTGCTATTGATATCGTACCGGTTGTAGAGGCTTCTAAGGGAAGCAATATCCAGGTTGGCGCAGAGAACATGTATTTTGAGGAGAGCGGTGCTTACACGGGCGAGATCGCTCCGGCTATGCTTGTTGATGCAGGGGTAAAATACGTTGTTCTCGGACATTCCGAGAGAAGAGAATATTTTGGTGAAACCAACGAAGACGTAAACAAAAAAGTGCTGAAAGCATTTGAGCACGGTATCACACCTATCATGTGCTGCGGAGAGTCACTGGAGCAGAGAGAACAGGGCGTGACCATGGATTTCATCCGTCAGCAGGTTAAGGTTGGGTTCCAGAATGTTACAGCTGACCAGGCTAAGACGGCAGTGATCGCTTACGAGCCAATCTGGGCGATTGGAACAGGAAAGACTGCTACAACAGAGCAGGCTCAGGAAGTATGCGCAGGAATCCGTGCATGTATCGCTGAAGTTTATGACCAGGCTACAGCAGAGGCAATCCGTATTCAGTACGGCGGATCTGTAAATGCTGCAACAGCTCCGGAATTATTTGCACAGGCTGATATCGACGGAGGACTTGTTGGTGGTGCATCTCTGAAAGCAGATTTCGGTAAGATTGTAAACTATAAATAATTCGCAAGTGCAGATATTAGCGGTACCGGCTGTCGTAAGAGGACGGATACCGCAGGGAAGGGAATCGTGGGGAGTGCAGGAAAAGCTCGCCACGATTTTCTTGCGATAGAGAATGTCACGAACAAAGCAGGAGGCTGAATATGCAGTATGAGATAATTCCGATCCGGGCGGACGGATCTGCTGAAGATACAAAGTTTTATGCATATATTTTAAAGAGTTCTATGGATTTTCAAGGGGATGTTTACCGTCCCATGGTGATTCTCTGTCCTGGCGGCGGATACGAGATGACCAGCGATAGGGAGGCTGAACCGATTGCCATGCGTCTTTTGAGCATGGGGTACCATGTGGGTATTCTGCGGTATTCCGTGGCGCCTGCACGTTTTCCGACTGCGCTTCTGGAGCTGGCAGAGGTGATGAAGCTGGTGCACACAAACCGCGAAAAATGGCATGTAAATACGGACAAGATTTTTATACAGGGTTCGTCGGCAGGCGGACATCTGGCCGCCAGTCTGGGGGTATTCTGGAATCAGCCGTTTCTTTGTGAATTGTCGGGTACAACTCCGGAGATACTGAAACCATGTGGAATGATTTTGTGTTATCCAGTGATCACCTCAGAGGAAGAATACGCCCATGAGGGCAGCTTCAAGAGCCTTCTGGGAAGCCGGTATGAAGAACTGAAGGACAGGGTTTCCATCGAGAAGCAGGTGACATCCGCTGCACCTCCATGTTTTATATGGCATACATTTACGGATGAGACCGTGCCGGTTGAAAATGCGCTGTTATTCGTTCAGGCGCTCAGGAAGGCAGGGGTGTCCACGGAGTTTCATATGTATCCTGCCGGTGAGCACGGGCTTTCCCTGGGGGACCAGACGAGCGCACGGGCGGATGGCAGTATGATTTGCGAACCGGTACAGTCCTGGATCCATCTGCTTGAGACCTGGCTGAAGGGGATGACAGATTAGATTTGCAAAATCCGGAGAAACAAGGTACAATAGGTTCCGGAATGCAGTAATTAGATAACAATGAAGGAGAATAATATGAGCAAAAAACCAACGGTATTAATGATATTGGATGGATATGGATTAAATGATAATACGAACGGTAACGCGGTGGCAGAGGGCAGAACTCCTGTAATGGATAAACTGATGGCAGAGTGCCCCTTTGTGAAAGGAAATGCGAGCGGCCTGGCGGTAGGCCTTCCGGACGGCCAGATGGGAAATTCAGAAGTAGGACACCTCAACATGGGGGCAGGAAGAATTGTATATCAGGATCTGACTAAGATTACAAAAGCAATCCAGGATGGGGATTTTTTTGAAAACAAGGCGCTTCTTGCGGCTAGCGAGAATGTAAAAAAGAGCGGCTCGGCCCTGCATATATTTGGTCTTGTCTCAGACGGCGGTGTTCACAGCCACAATGAGCATATATACGGTCTGCTGGAGCTTGCTAAGAAACAGGGTATCGAAAAAGTATATGTACACTGTTTCCTGGACGGACGTGACACACCTCCCGCATCCGGCAAGGACTATGTAGAGCAGTTGGAAGCAAAGATGAAAGAGATCGGTGTCGGTGAAGTTGCAAGCGTGATGGGACGTTATTATGCAATGGACAGAGACAATCGTTGGGACAGAGTGGAAAAGGCATATAAAGCCCTTGTAAACGGAGAGGGAGAGACTGCGGCGTCGGGTCCGGAAGGAATCCAGGATTCTTATGATGCAGATAAAACAGACGAATTCGTGCTTCCGACGGTTGTCATGAAGGATGGCGCTCCGGTTGCAACAATAAAAGACAGCGATTCCGTGATCTTCTTCAATTTCCGTCCTGACCGTGCAAGAGAAATCACAAGAACATTCTGTGATGACAACTTTGAGGGATTTGACAGAGGCCCGCGCATTAAGACAGTATTCGTTTGCTTCACTGACTACGATGTGACAATTGGAAATAAACTGGTAGCCTTTGGAAAAGATGAAATCACCAATACATTCGGAGAGTTCCTGGCAAAGAACCACATGACGCAGGCGCGTATTGCCGAGACCGAAAAGTATGCACATGTTACCTTCTTCTTCAATGGCGGCGTTGAGGAGCCAAACGAGGGAGAAGACAGAATTCTTGTAAAATCTCCGAAGGTTGCAACCTATGACCTGAAGCCGGAGATGAGTGCTTATGAAGTATGTGATAAGCTGGTGGATGCAATCAAATCCGGCAAATACGATGTGATCATCATCAACTTTGCAAATCCGGATATGGTAGGACACACGGGAGTTGAAGCCGCTGCCGTGAAAGCGATTGAGGCAGTGGATGAATGTGTTGGGAAAGCGGTAGATGCCGTCAAAGAAGTCAATGGCCAGATGTTTATCTGTGCGGATCATGGAAATGCAGAACAGCTGATTGACCAGGAGACAGGCGAGCCGTTTACTGCTCATACGACGAATCCGGTGCCGTTCATATTAGTCAATGCAGACCCGGCATACAGCCTCAGAGAGGGCGGATGCCTGGCGGATATCGCACCAACACTTATCGAAATGATGGGGATGGAGCAGCCGCAGGAAATGACGGGGAGGTCTTTACTGGTGAAGTAGAGACGCCTGCCGTGGAACCGGGCGGGGACGCGCCGGAAAGGGACAGCCGCAGGCCTTCAAGGGCAGTGGCTGTCCTTTTTCAGTGCTTCCTCATCCCGCACCCTGCATTGGAAAGGCGCCCCTTCTCCCCAAAAGTAAAAATTTTGTTTAACCCTCACGCATTTTAGTGTATAATGATCTGGTATCTATTAAATTTTTTAAAGAGGACTGAAATACCAATGTATGATAAATTAACCAAAAGTGATGTGAAGAAGATCCAGGAGGAGATTGAGCACCGGAAGCTGGTGGTGCGCCGGGAAGCTATCGAGGCCGTAAAGGAAGCGCGGGCCCATGGTGATCTGAGTGAGAATTTTGAGTACCATGCTGCAAAGAAGGATAAGAATAAGAACGAGAGCCGTATCCGTTATCTGGAGAGAATGCTGAAGACTGCCGTGATTGTGGATGATACTTCCCGTGAGGACGAAGTCGGCATCAATAATACGGTGGAGCTTTACTGCGAAGATGATGACGAGATAGAAACATACCGGCTTGTTACGTCAGTGAGAGGCAGTTCGATAAACGGGCTGATTAGTATCGAATCTCCGATCGGGAAAGCAATACTGGGACATAGAGTGAATGACAGAGTATATGTGAAAGTGAATGAGGACTACGGGTATTATGTAGTGATCCGTAGCATCGTTAATACACAGAATGATGAAGAGGATAAGATTAGAAGCTTCTAAAGAGAATTAGAAGCAGAAATGCGGGTTCCCGCATAGTGGAGGGCTGAAAGAATGGAGATTAAGACGGTTTTGTTTGACCTGGATGGCACTTTGACGGATTCCGGGCCGGGAATTATGGCAGGGGTACAGTACGCACTGAATAAATATGGAATGGAAGTAGATGATTTTTCCAGGCTGCGCTGTTTTATCGGACCTCCTCTGAAGGAACAGTTTCAGAAATTCTGTGGTTTTTCCGATGAGGAAGGTGTCCGGGCGGTGGAGTATTACCGGGAGTATTACCGGGATAAAGGGATTTTTGAAAATGAGGTCTATGATGGCATATCGGAACTTTTGCGGGAATTAAAGGGTGCGGGTCTGAAGGTTATAATGGCAACCTCGAAGCCGGAAGCATTTGCGGTTACGATTGCAGAACATTTCGGGATCAGCAGGTATTTCGATTTCATCGGCGGCAGCCTTATGGATGGAAGGCGGACGAAGAAGTCGGAAGTCATTGAGTATGTCCTGGATGCAGCCGGTGTGGAGGAACGAAGCACGGTTTTGATGATCGGGGATAGGGATTATGATATTCTGGGGGCAAAAGAGGCCGGTGTCCATTCACTGGGAGTCTTATACGGCTACGGTTCACGGGAAGAGCTGGCGGCGGCGGGCGCGGACTTTCTCGCGGAGAAGCCGGAGGATGTTCTTAGATACATTGCCGGCAAAGCAATAGAAGAATCGAAAAACTGCAATTTATAGATAGAAAATATTGAAATATTTTACAGAAATTTATCTTTTCGGGAAGCATAAATTTTACCGGGATTCCTTACAATAGAGACAACAGTAAAAACATTTGGTTCAGATTGTGAGGGATATATATGTACAAAGGATTATGGACTCTGATTGAGAGGCATGCGGACGAAGAATCTGCGGCGGGGCTTTATCTTGCGGCAAATATTATTTGCTGGACGGCGGGAACGATCCTGCTCGGCCTTGCTGCGTCAGCCCTGATGCAGAAAAGTATTGTCCTGGTACTGGTGGATATTGTATGTGCAGGCGCATATGCCGGAATCATTTTCGGGCTGATCGGAGGAATTTTATTTCTGCAGAGAAGAGAAGGCAGCGGAAACAGGCAATAATTTCTATAAAAAGACACCTTCTTCGTATAGGTCGAAATTCGGCTTGTCCACGAAGAAGGTGTTTTTTGTTTTAAAAAAAGAATCCAGGCAGCCCCCTCAATTATAAAGGGGCTGCCCTAATGTGCATCCGTCAGGCACGGGCATCCTTGGATGGGCAATCTGTCAGATCCCACTCATAGCAGCGGCGCCGACAGGCTTTGCCGCTTCCTCACTCGGGACCTCCTGTTTTTCTTCGGCATCCGCTTCCATATTTTTATTGGCCGTGGAGAGCATGAGTTTAATCCGGTTCAGCTGATTCACTTCACTGGCGCCCGGGTCAAAATCGATTGCAACCACATTGGACTGCGGATACAGACGGCGCAGCTCCTTGATGACGCCCTTTCCGACCACGTGATTCGGGAGGCAGGCGAACGGCTGTGTACACACGATATTGCCTGCACCGCTATGGATCAGTTCCAGCATTTCCCCGGTCAGGAACCATCCCTCTCCGGTCTGGTTACCGATGGAAACGATGTCGGAAGCCATTCTGGCCAGATCCTCAATATGCGCTGGCGGATCGAAATGGCGGCTGTCCCGGAACGCATTGGTTGCCGGTGAGCGAAACCATTCTACAGCCTTGATACCGAGATTACCCACGGTAGCCTTGGACTTCTTGAAGCCCAGGTGTGAAACCTTGAAATTCTGGTTATAGAAGCAATACAGTAAAAAGTCCAGCAGATCCGGTACAACGGCCTCTGCACCTTCGCTCTCCAGAAGGTCGACAAGATGATTATTGGCGGCCGGCAGGAACTTCACTAAGATCTCACCTACGACGCCGACGCGGGGTTTTTTGATATCCAGGGTCTCGATCGTATCAAAATCATGGATAATTTCCCGGCAGAGCTTTTTGAATCTGCGCCTGGAAGGATAGCCGCTGGATACAAATTCTTTACATACCTTCAGCCATTTCTGATGAACGGCGTTCGTGGTACCGGGCACCTTTTCATAGGGACGCATCCGGTAGACGCACTTCATGAAAATGTCGCCCAAAGTAGCCGCATACACGCCGCGCAGGGCAAGTGCAGGGGTAATCTTGAAGCCGGGGTTCCCCTCCAGGCCGCTCAGATTGATGGAAATAACGGGGATATGTGCATATCCCGCCTTTTTCAATGCCCGCCGGATGAAGCCGATATAGTTGGATGCACGGCACCCGCCTCCGGTCTGGCTGATGATGACTGCCAGGTGGTCCGTATCGTATTTCCCGGATAAAATGGCTTCCATGATCTGCCCTACAACCATCAGAGATGGGTAGCAGGCGTCATTGTTTACATATTTGAGCCCCACATCTACTGCCTGTTTATTGTCATTGGGCAGTACCTCCACTTTGTAGCCGGATGCCTGGAATGCAGGTTCCAGCAGATCAAAATGCATCGGTGACATCTGCGGGCAGAGAATGGTGTGGGTCTTTCTCATTTCCTTTGTAAACGGCACCTTTTCAATGGAGGCAGGATGAATCTCCCGTTTCGTTTTGCGCTGCTCCCTGACACGGATCGCTGCAAGCAGTGAACGCACGCGGATTCTGGCCGCCCCTAGGTTGTTGACCTCGTCTATCTTTAGGGAGGTATATATTTTATCCGAACGGGTCAGGATCTCTGCAACCTGGTCGGTTGTAACCGCATCCAGTCCGCATCCGAAGGAGTTCAGCTGGATCAGGTCCAGATTATCTTTCGTTTTCACATAATTGGCGGCGGCATAGAGCCGTGAGTGATACATCCACTGATCCATAACATTGAGCGGTCTTTCCACCTGCTGGAGATGGGAGACAGAGTCCTCTGTGAGAACGGCTATGTTATAGGAATTGATCAGCTCCGGCAGTCCGTGATTTACTTCCGGGTCAATGTGATAAGGACGGCCTGCAAGTACGATTCCACGGTTTCCCGTCTCATCCAGGAAGCGGATGGTTTCTTCCCCTTTTCGCTTCATATCCTCGCGGCAGGCAGTCATCTCCGTCCAGGCTTCGTGGACGGCGGTGCGGATCTCGCCCTCCGGGATGGAGAACTTGCCGGAAAGCTCTTCTGTCAGCCTGCTATGTAATGTCTCCTCGCTCTGGAAGGAGAGGAACGGGTGGATAAAATCTACTTCCCCGTTAACAATCGCATCCATATTATTCTTGATATTTTCAGGATAAGAGGTTACGATCGGGCAGTTATAATGGTTGTTCGCGTCTTCAAATTCATTCCGCTCATATGGAACGGAAGGGTAGAAGATATGCTGCACTCCCTGGTCAATCAGCCACTGGATATGGCCGTGGGCCAGCTTGGCCGGATAGCATTCGGATTCACTCGGAATGGATTCGATTCCAAGCTCATAAATCTTCCGCGTTGAAGCGGGGGAGAGCACAACCCGGAACCCCAGTCTGGTAAAGAAGGTAAACCAGAACGGGTAATTCTCATACATATTGAGCACCCGGGGAATTCCGATGGCGCCGCGCTTTGCCTCTGTATCTTCCAGCGGTGTATAGCCGAAATAACGCTCGCTCTTGTAGTCGAACAAGTTCGGCAGTTTATTGACGGACTTTTCTCTTCCAAGTCCCTTTTCACAGCGGTTCCCTATTATAAATCTGCGGTTTCCGCTGAAATGGTTAATGGTCAGGCGGCAGTTATTTGTGCAGCCCTTGCATTTGGTCATGGTAGTGGTATACTCCAGGGCCTCGATCTCATCAATTGGGAGCATGGTAGTACCTTCGCACTCCACATAGCGTTCCCTGGCAATCAGGGCGGCCCCGAACGCGCCCATGATACCGGCGATATCCGGACGGATTGCTTCGCAGTCTGCGATCTTTTCAAAGCTCCGCAGCACGGCATTATTGTAAAAAGTTCCTCCCTGCACCACAATATGGTTTCCAAGCTCAGAGGCATCAGAAACCTTAATTACCTTAAACAGTGCATTTTTAATGACAGAATAAGCAAGACCGGCGGAAATATCGGCTACCTCAGCCCCTTCCTTCTGGGCCTGCTTTACTTTGGAATTCATAAATACGGTGCAGCGTGTGCCGAGGTCGATGGGATTTTTTGCATACAAAGCTTCCTGTGCAAAATCCTCCACCGAATAATTCAGGGACTTTGCAAAGGTTTCGATAAAGGAGCCGCAGCCGGAAGAGCAGGCTTCGTTGAGCTGTACGCTGTCTACGGTCTGGTTCTTGATCTTGATGCACTTCATATCCTGTCCGCCGATGTCCAGGATGCAGTCCACATCCGGTTCAAAGAAAGAGGCAGCATAATAGTGTGATACGGTCTCCACCTCCCCTTCGTCCAGAAGAAGGGCGGCCTTGATCAGAGCTTCGCCGTAGCCGGTGGAACAGGAGTGTACAATGTCCACACCCTCCGGCAGCTGGCTGTAGATATCCTTGATGGCGCGGATTGTGGTTCCGAGCGGATCCCCTTCGTTATTGTTATAAAATGAGTACAGAAGAGTTCCATCCTCCCCGACCAGGGCGGCCTTAGTCGTTGTGGATCCCGCGTCAATTCCGAGAAAAGCCTTTCCCTGGTAGGAGGCAAGATCTTTGACGGGCACCTCGTGTTTTGCATGACGCTCGATAAAAGCGTCGTATTCCGTCGTTGTGGCGAAGAGCGGCTCCATCCGGTCTACTTCAAATTCCATCTTGATCTTGCCGGCAAGGCGCTCCTGGAGTTCACGGAGCGCTACATTGACATCTTTCTTAGAACTGAGCGCGGAGCCGATGGCTGCAAACAGATGGGAGTGCCCCGGAGCAATCGTATGCTCATCGTCCAGCTTCAGGGTACGTACAAAAGCGGTTCGCAGCTCCGAAAGGAAATGAAGCGGGCCGCCCAGAAACGCGACATGTCCGCGGATAGGCTTCCCGCATGCAAGTCCGCTGATTGTCTGGTTTACCACCGCCTGGAAAATAGAGGCCGCCAGGTCTTCCTTGGCAGCGCCCTCATTAATCAAGGGCTGGATATCCGATTTTGCAAATACGCCGCAGCGTGCGGCAATCGAATACAGAGCCTTATAATTCTTGGCGTAATCATTTAAGCCGGCGGCATCGGTCTGTAAAAGAGAAGCCATCTGGTCGATAAAGGAACCCGTACCCCCGGCGCATACGCCGTTCATACGCTGTTCCACACTGCCGCCTTCAAAATAAATAATCTTGGCATCCTCGCCGCCCAGTTCGATAGCCACATCCGTCTGCGGAGCATAATCCTGCAGAGCGGTAGAGACCGCGATTACCTCCTGGACAAAAGGAACTGCCAAATGTTTCGCCAGTGTCAGGCCGCCGGAACCGGTGATAACCGGTGAGACACGGATGGGCCCCAGTTTGTAAATGGCTCTTCCCAGCAGGTCGGAAAGCGTCTCCTGTATATTTGCGTAATGCCGCTCATAATCGGAAAAAAGCACTTCATTGTCACTGTTCAGGATTGCAATCTTAACCGTAGTGGAGCCAATATCAATTCCCAAAGTATGTAAATCGTTTATATTCATAGTATTTCCCTCATCCTTTGAAGCATTATATGTCAGTTACTTCTTATTTAATGTAATTTATGTTTTTACAACAATTTACATTATACGACATGATCGAAAAAAAGACAATTGTTATTATTAAGCGGGCTGCTGGAATATTCGGACAAAGTTTATAATATTTAACAAATTCCTAAAGTTAAAAAAGCTAACATATGTTTGACAAACACTCGGCAGGACTGTACAATTACTTCATGTAACAGTAAAAAAATTATAAGGAGTAGATGATCATTGAATTGGTTAAATAAGTTAGAAAGAAAGTTCGGACGTTATGCCATACACAACCTGACGATGTACCTGATCGGCGGTTATGTGATCGGGTATGGTATCAGGATGTTTGTGCCAAACCTGCAGTACATGCTGACATTGGAGCCGGGAATGATCCTGCAGGGGCAGGTATGGAGACTGATTTCCTGGGTCTTGATAGCGCCCAGCGGCAGCATATTTACACTTGTCATTATGGCGCTGCTGTACTATTCTCTTGGAACTGCGCTGGAGCGTGCATGGGGATCGTTCCGGTATAATGTATACATTTTTTCAGGTATTCTTTTTACGGTAATCGGGGCATTTGTGCTGTATCTGATCACAGGCGGCATGGTAGGCCTGGGCGGAGCCTTCAGCACATATTACATTAATATGTCAATTTTCCTGGCATTTGCGGTCAGCTATCCGAATATGGAGCTGCTCCTGTATTTTATTCTTCCCATTAAGATGAAGTGGATGGCATATGTTTATGGGGCGATTATCCTGTATTCTCTGGTAAGGGGCAATATAGCGACGCGGATTGTAATCATTGCATCCCTTTTAAATTTTGTGGTGTTCTTCCTGTCCAGCAGGAATGTGAAGCCATATACTCCAAAGGAGAAGAAAAGAAAAGCAGACTTCAAAAAACAGTCCCGCCCCCATATGACATACCCCAACGGCGCACGTCACAGATGTGCGGTGTGCGGCCGTACAGAGCTGGATGATCCGACTCTGGAGTTCAGGTTTTGTTCAAAATGCAAGGGGAATTATGAATACTGCCAGGATCATTTGTTTACACACCAGCATGTACAGTAAGCGGTATTGACTGGTTTTATTGATATATCAAGAAGGAGACATAAAATGAAGAAAACAAAAGTAGTATGTACAATGGGGCCTAATACGAATGACAGAGAACTAATGCGGACGCTGATCAAAAACGGCATGGATGTTGCCAGGTTTAATTTTTCACATGGTGACCATGCAGAGCATAAAAGCAGAATGGACATGCTGAAGCAGCTGCGCGAGGAGGAACGGGCAAATACGGCGATCCTTCTGGACACAAAAGGGCCTGAGATACGTACCGGAGTGCTGAAAGACGGGAAAAAGGTGCAGCTTGAAACCGGAAGCACGTTTACTTTGACGATTGATGAGATAGAGGGCAGCAATAAGAAAGTATCCATCACCTACAGGGGACTTGTGGAAGACGTGGATAAAGGGAAAATTATACTGATCGATGACGGCCTGATAGGGCTGGAGGTTGTGAGCAAAACAGAGCGGGATATCATCTGTACCGTTATCAATGGAGGGGAGTTGGGAGAACGCAAAGGCGTGAACGTGCCGAATGTACCGGTCAGGCTTCCGGCAATCACAGATAAGGATAAAGAGGATATTAAATTCGGCGTCGAGCAGGATGTAGACTTTATTGCCGCATCCTTTGTCAGAAATGCAGAATGCGTGCTGGAGATCAGAGCCTTTTTGAAGGAACTGGATGCTCCGTTTATTCCGATCATCGCCAAGATAGAGAATGCAGAGGGGATACAGAATATCGATGAAATCATACGCGCTGCGGACGGGATTATGGTAGCCCGCGGAGACTTGGGCGTGGAGATTCCCGCAGAGGAAGTTCCGTATCTGCAGAAGATGATGATCCAGAAGTGTAACAATAATTTCAAGACCGTTATTACCGCAACCCAGATGCTGGACTCCATGATCCGCAATCCGCGTCCTACAAGGGCCGAGGTTACAGACGTGGCAAATGCAGTCTATGACGGTACAGATGCTGTCATGCTCTCAGGAGAGACCGCACAGGGGAAATATCCCGTGGAGGCTCTGCAGATGATGGTGCATATTATCGAGAATACGGAGCAGCATCTGGATTATGAGACCATGCTGGAAAAGGCCGGGGATCATCTTCGCAGCGGCGTGTCCAGTGCAATCGGATATTCTTCCGTGCTGGCAGCGGCGAACCTGAATGCCAAATGCATTATTACGCCCTCCGTGTCCGGTGCTACGGCAAGGGTGGTTTCCAATCTGAAACCCAGGCAGGAGATACTGGGTGTGACTCCGAATGAGAGGACTCTGCGGAGGATGTCGATCTACTGGGGCGTAAGGCCGCTGAAGTCTTTGGAATTCGATACCACGGAGGATATCTGTGACGGGGCAATCGAGCTGGCGCTTGTGAAGCAGTATATCGAAGTGGGCGATGTAGTCGTATTGACGGCGGGGATACCTTCACCTAGTGTGAAGAAAGAAAAAAGCGGGGTTAGCAACATGATGAGGATTGCTACGATCGAGTAAGATTTTGGGGACGGATGCGGGACGATGAAAGTACGCCCGCCGCAAGCGTGGCAGTCCCAGCTGTCACGCTTGCGGCGGGCTGCGTGCTTCAAATCGGCAGAAAGAACCGTCTCCACGGGGGATCCTGGCGGGGGCGGCGAATTTGAACTGGCTTCGCGGTTCAAATTTTTCTGGGGTGTTTTCTGTCGGAGAGGGTTAGGGATTTACGTAAGACAGTGCTGGTACAGAGAAAAATAAGGTTAGATTAACAGTAAGTTGATTATTATTCGATGCATTAGAAGGTGTGATTTATTGGGGGCAGTGCTTGACTATTTTATAAATGTTTGTATTCTGGTGGTTTGGGGTTGACAGGGGGCGGGGGAGTGGAGTATAGTGTTCCTATAAAGTACTACTATTGAAAATGCTTTGGTATAGGGCAGGAGAGATTGGAAGTGATGGGATGGGGGATGCGAGGTTTGTTGAGTATCTGATGCATTTTGGTGTTACCAGACAGGAAGCTCTTGTTTACTGGACGCTTTTGGTTAAGGGGAAGCAGACGGGGTATGAGGTGGCTAAGGAGGCCGGGATTTCGCGGTCTAATGCCTATAGTTCGCTGGCAGGCCTTGTGGAGAAAGGGGCGGCTTATTTGGTGGAAGAGTCTGCGAAGCGGTATATTCCGGTTGCTCTGGAGGAGTTTTGTGAGAATTGTATTCGCAGGATGAAGGCGGAAGAGGATTGGATGGTGAAGAATCTTCCTGTTGAACCTGTGGAGGAAGAAGGGTATATTACTATTGAAGGGGAAGGGAACATTGAGGATAAGATACGGAATCTTTTGATGAGTGTACGGGAGCGGGTTTATATTTCCTGTTCGGTGCAGATTCTGCGGAAGTTTGAAGGGGAGACGAAGCGGCTGGCTGCTGCGGGGAAGAAGGTGGTGGTTATTACCGACGGGGAGTATTTCATGGATGGGGCTACCGTTTATGTTACCGGAGATAAGGGATGGCAGATCGGGCTGATCACGGATTCAAAGTATGTATTGTCTGGGGAATATGGGGCGGGGAGTCTGAATACCTGCCTGTATTCGGGACAGAACAATTTTGTAATGGTTTTCAAGACGGCTTTGGCCAATGAGATAAAATTAATTGAGATGCGCAAAGGAGAGAATCAGAGATGAAAAAAGAACCATTTGTAACGAAAGCACAGCTGGATGAGATTGTGAAAGAATTTCCTACACCTTTTCACCTTTATGATGAGAGGGGGATACGGGAGAACGTGAAGGCCTTGAAGGAGGCTTTTTCATGGAACCCGGGATATAAAGAATATTTCGCTGTTAAGGCGACGCCGAATCCGTTTCTCATTGATATATTGAAAGAATACGGCTGCGGATGCGACTGCTCCTCCTATACGGAACTGTTGCTCTCTGACGCCGTAGGAATCCGCGGGGAGGATATTATGTTTTCCTCCAATGATACTCCTGCAGAAGAGTTTATTCTGGCGGATAAACTGGGGGCAATTATCAATCTGGACGATATTACACATATTGAGTTTCTGGAGCAGACGATCGGGCATATTCCCGAGGTGATCAGCTGCCGTTATAATCCGGGCGGCCTGTTCAAGATCAGCAATGATATTATGGACAATCCGGGGGATTCTAAATACGGCATGACAACGCCCCAGATGTCCGAGGCCTTTCGGATCTTAAAAGAAAAAGGAGCGAAAGAGTTTGGGATTCATGCATTTCTGGCGAGCAATACAGTTACTAACGAGTATTATCCGATGCTGGCGAAGGTGCTTTTTGAACAGGCTGTGCGGCTGCAGAAGGAGACCGGCGTGCATATCAGATTTATCAATCTCTCCGGTGGGATTGGGATTCCTTACAAACCAGACCAGGAGCCGAATGATATCCGTATGATCGGGGACGGCGTGCGCAGGGTATACGAGGAAGTACTTGTTCCTGCGGGCATGGGCGATGTGGCCATTTATACCGAGCTGGGACGTTATATGATGGGGCCTTACGGCTGTCTTGTGACAAAGGCAATCCATGAAAAGCATACCCACAAGGAGTACATCGGCGTGGATGCATGTGCGGTAAACCTTATGCGTCCGGCAATGTACGGAGCCTATCACCATATTACGGTTATGGGGAAAGAAGACTGGCCGTGCGACCACAAGTATGATGTGACGGGTTCGCTCTGCGAAAATAATGATAAGTTTGCCATTGACAGAATGCTTCCGGAGATCGAGATGGGAGACTATCTGGTGATTCACGATACAGGGGCGCATGGATTTTCTATGGGGTATAACTACAACGGGAAGTTAAGGTCAGCGGAGATCCTTCTGAAGGAAGACGGCACTGCCCGGATGATCCGCCGTGCTGAGACACCGGCAGATTATTTTGCTACATTTGACTGTTTTGACATTGGAAAAAAACTGATCGGAAAATGATCGGGAAATAAATAAAAACTATTGCAAAATAGCTCGGATTATGATAATATAAAACTCGGTTTGGAAAGCAGACAGGCATTCCAGACCGGTGAGCGGATATGGCGGAATCGGCAGACGCACAAGACTCAAAATCTTGCGGGGGTGACTTCGTGTGGGTTCAAGTCCCACTATCCGCATATAAAATAACACCGTAGAAAGGGGCTTCTGCTATATTATTTGGTGAAGTGTAACCAGAGGTGTAATTAAGATATTACAAGCGTTAATGGGTACTAAATTAGTTATCTAAGTTATTTGGATGATTATTTTAGTACCCATTTTCTGTTAAGAAGTTATGAATTACACGTTTCCTCTTCTGATCCTACTTACGCTAATTTAACATATTTTACATTAATGAAACAAATAGATTCATCCTATTTTATATAAATTAATACCGTGATATTATTTGACATATTAATTTACGAAGGATGAGGTAAGCACAATGCTGGATAACAAAATAGGAGATAACATAAGAGCGTTAAGAAAGAAAAATGGGCTTCTGCAAAAAAATCTTGCTGATCAGCTCAACATAACGCGGCAAGCGCTGTCAAACTACGAAGTTGGAAAACGGATACCTGACATTTTTGAATTGATAAGGATGGCCGAAATTTTTAAAGTAAGCGTTGATGAAATAATAGGAAGGGAAGTATAATAAGCAACTAAAATTAGTTGCATACTTAGAGCGATTGCAGTATAATATGGGTTGGCTGGACGCGGTAGCCTTGAAGGCAAGTGTTAGATAAAAGAGAAGACGCAACGCAGTATCGGGCTATAGCAAAATTGATAGAGGATAGAATGAAGTGAGTAATTTATTATCATACAAGAATTATAATGGCACGGTTGAATATTCAAAGGAAGACAACTGCCTATATGGAAAAGTGGTCGGCCTGAAATCGCATCTATCCTATGCAGGCGACTCCATCCGGGAATTGGAAGCGGATTTCCAAAAGGTGCTGGATGAATATCTGAAGGACTGTGAGGAGCGTGCCGCACAGCCGGAACAGCCATACAAAGGAACCTTTAATGTACGGATCAGCTCGGATCTGCATAGAGCTATTGCGATATACGCAATTGAGCATGATAAAAGTTTAAATGCCGCGGTAGAAGAAGCTATTCAACGTATGGTTGAGCTCCGAGAGAGAAATATTCAATGTCCGTAGAAGAAATGATTTCTTATAAATGCGTATTAACAGAAAAAAGTAAGATTCTGGAAAAACGCAAAGGAATGTTGCGAAAGATTGCGGCGTTCCTTTTTCTTATGTAAACTTTATACTTGCGTGAATACATTTTGTGGTGCAGAAAGAAAGGTACGGGGAAAGTGGAAATGGAGTATTGCATTAGGATTTTGGGACGCGGTGCCAGGAGAAAAAGAGGTGTTAGTATTCTTGGGGTGTTGACCGCAATTCTATTGACAGTAGGACAGATTGATGTACTTACAGCTTTAAAATCAACAGATAATGATAATGTGTATAACCATATTTATGATAAAGATATGGGAAGAGAATTGCATTCTTTTGGAGAAAGTCCGAATGAATCAGGCGTTTTAGATATTTTTAGTACACTGATGGTAAAAATATCTGTGAAGGCAGATATTTCTAATATGGTGGATGCAAACAGAAAGGCAGGAGCAGAAACTTCGCATTCGGAAGAAACAGGTTTTCTGTCCGATATACTTATATCAGGCATGGAAATTCCGGTTATGACAGGGTCTTCGGGGAATGAACTTCCTGACCTAAGTGATATAAAGGTTCGTATTCCAGAGATGCCGACGGAAAATTTTACCCCGCCGGTGATCCCGAATATTCCGACGGTTAATGAGAAACCCTCGGTTCCGGAGACACCGGCCGTGCCGGATAAGCCAATCATACCAGATGAACCAATCGTGGCGGATACGCCAGCAGTGCCGGATACGCCCATTGTACCGGATAATCCGCCGATTGATGATAATCCGGCAGAACCTCCGGATGTGGTCATTCCGGATAACCCGGTTGTACCGGGAGAAAAAGAGGATCCGGACAGCGGTGCGGAGACTCCGGGTATTGAACAGCCGATCGGTTTTACCGTGAATGAGGAGGGGATGATCTGTGGTTTCGATCCCTCAGCAGGAGTGGTAAACGATGGACGCCTAGTTCTCCCCTCTGAAAACTGTACAGGTCTTGCAAGCGGAACTTTCGAGGGAGTCAGTTCGGAGATCTATGAACTCTTCATTCCACCCAATATTGTCAGCATCGAACCCGGCGCTCTGGGTGAGATGTCAGATCTGGAATGGATTGACCTTACGGAGCCTAATCAAAATTATGTTTGTTCGGATGGCATGCTGTTTGACAGCAGTATGACAACCCTTCTCGTATTTCCGAGAGGAAGAATCGGTACATATTCGCTCCCGTCTTATGTGACGAGACTGGAAGATTATTCGTTCTTAAATACCGGGCTGACAAAAATAGATATGATGAAATGCGGTGCTGTCGAAGTCGGAAGCAATGTCTTTGGCGCAAATGGCGGAAATGGAATTATAATTATGGCGCCGAGAAATAATCTGGAGCATTATCAGAATGTTTTCGATGGTCTTGGTGTGACGATACAGTAAAAGCGGTAGTCCTCTATGTTTATAGGCAGTTTACCTAGTGAAATGAACCGGCTTGAGTCAGCCGGTTCAAAAGGTTAATTCATTGTATAAATTGAGAAATTTAAAAATGCCGCGAATATGCACCACAGCAGATAGGGGATTTGCAGATAAGCTGCGGCAGGATTTATTTTATAGAAATCTTTAATCATAATACAGATCAGAACAATTAAGATAACGAGCCACAAAAAGGAAAGCAGGTATAAATTATATCGAAAGAAGAGAATACTCCAGCAGAAATTAAAGAAAAGCTGAAGGGCGTATATCTTCAAAGCCTTGGTTTTATCCGCGCTGTCCGAAGAATATATGATGTAAGATGATATCCCCATCAGAACATAAAGAATTGTCCAGACAATAGGAAAAACAATAGAAGGGGGACTGAACGCCGGTTTGTTTATCGTTGAGTATAGGGCCATATTTCCACTGATAAGTGCAGATAATGAGCCGACGGCCAGTGGAATCAGAATGGCAATAATAAGTGAACTTCGATTTTGCGGTTTCATATAGAGCACACACTCCTGGATTTGTTATACTAAATATATGCTGCAGTGTCATGCATTATAACTTTAATCTTATGCTGCAGAACTATCCACTGACAGTATTCCAGGGAATTATTCTGGGAGCGCATTCTTGCAGTACATCAGAGTATCATCAGCGGTAAGTAGTTAAGCCGCAAAAGGAGATTAGTTGTAGCAGTTCAGGTTTGCCTGAACCGTTACGATTAGTTGTCTAAAATCTGCTAAAGAGTCATCTAAGGTAGAAGGTATTCCGGTTTCATGATAAAATATAAATTAACAAATCTAGAAGAGAGTGATATAAGTGTATAATACAGCAATTTACCCGGGAACATTCGATCCATTTACAAACGGCCACTTAGATATCGTGAAAAAATCCGCGAAGATATTTAATGAGGTATACGTTGTGATCGGAATCAATAACAAGAAGACACGCACATACGATATTTATGATATGAGACAGGCGGTAGAAGAGACGTTAGTGGAGCACAGGCTGAATAACTGTAAAGTTATCATATATAATGGCCTCATCGGACAGTTTACGCAGGATAACAATATCGGCTATATGGTCCGCGGGCTAAGGAATAACATGGATTATTTTTATGAAGAGAACATAGCAGAAGTGAATAAGCTGATTAACCCTGAGATTGAATATGTCTATTTCAGAGCCGATAATGTGGCGCTTTCTTCGTCCATGGTAAAAGAGCTGAACGGATACGGACAGGATGTTTCAAAATATGTTCCGGAGCCTGTGTTCAGGGTGATGAAACGATATGGAGAGCAGGCTGGACAGGAGAAGGACCGGCCTACAAAACCACTTTTATAGTGAAGCGGTCTTCCTCGACGGCAGCCGAAACCTGGCCGTCCAGTTTCTCTGTTAGTGTTTTCACGACAGCCAGGCCAAGCCCCGTGCTTTCATTATGACGTGACTTATCGCCGGTATAAAATCTATCGAACATCCGTCGGGCATCGAAATCTGGGGCATTCTGTATGGTATTCTGAAAGCAGATTACTGCCTTGCCGTCTGCCTCCTGCATAAGCTGAATTCTGACCGTGCTCAGGGAATAGCAGACAGCATTAGTCAGCAGGTTCTGCAAAATGCGTTCAATCATGTTCCGGTCAGAGTAGATGAATACTGAGCTGCCGGGCAGCAGGATGTCGGGACAGATGTTTTGGCTGTCAAACAGCGGGACATGATCGGTAAGAAAATCGATCAGAAGATTAGAAAGGTTTAGCTGTTCCCTCTTTGGAACGGCCTGTTCAGAATCCAGAAGGGTCAGATCATAAAACGTGCTGATTAGTTCTTTCATCCGTTCCGCTTTGTGCAGCGCGGCCGTAACCCGCCGACTTTGTTCCCCGGTTAGTGCAGATGCCTGAAGCAGCTGCAGATGTCCGGTAATGACTGTCAGCGGCGTGCGCAGATCATGGGAGATATTCGCAATAGACTCTTTCGGATGCTCCTCATGCTGGAGGGCACAGGCTACCGTGTAACGCTGTTTCGTATAGTACTGGTTGAGGGCGGCGGCGAGCCGTTCAAGATCCCGGTCAATCAGTGCAATATCCAGCATTTTTTCAGTGGAACCATGGACAAGAGCGTCAATCTGATCCGCTAGATTTCTGATCTGCTTCTTCAGCATAAGGTGCCGTCTCCATAAAAGTATAAGCAAAACTAAGAGCAAAATGATAATCCCTATGATAACAGACACCTCCCCATTTTATTTGAGCACTCTATTTCAAATCACATTTACAAAATATACGCCAGGAGCAGAGTCCCAGTACGATTCCCCAGGTTCCGGCAACCATGAAGCACCCGGGGAAAAACAGCTTTTGCATACTCAGTGCTTCCCGGATCTGAAAGGTCGGCAGGAAGAAGACCGGCAGTTTTAGCATCAACCCATATCCCAGGTATAAAGCGAGTACAAATGTTACGATTGCTGTGACGGTAACAGCAGTCCCAGTGCTTCTGAAACAGCAGCAGACAAATATGGCGATAAAAAAGAATCCGCTGTTTAAGAAAACTGAATAGAAAATTGCCTTTCCTACATTGTATAGGAATATCTGCGTATCTGCAATTCCAAACCGCGAAAATTCACGAATACAGCCGGATACTGGATATACGATTGCCATAAAATTAAATGCGGCCAGATAAGACAGGACCTTACTGAGGAAAACGCGGCTTTTCGCGTGTCCTGCACTCACCTCCTGGCTGACTGTGCGCCAGGAAAACTCCTGCCCCAGAATCAGCGCCAGAATACAGGAGATAAGAATTAGCAGGAATGCAGAATCGTATACCATTCCATTAAAAATATCTGTAAGGGATTCGGCTGCGCCTCCGGCAGGCCCCATTACTTCGGGCACATAGGTTTCTGCGGTGAAGAATCCCAGTAAAAAAACGCCAAGTAAGCCGGCCAGGTACAGTCGGTTATGCAGAAATTGATACCTTTCCATTTTTATTAAATTACTCATATAGTATGCGCCACCCTAATCCAGATCGGAATGACAGAAGCTGCTATACGCAGCTGCGTAGAGCAGGGCAGTCCACAGCAAGTCAATACCGATCAATATAAGTTTTGAAACGGGCAGGTCGTTCAGTGCCAAAAGGCGAAGCTGCCCCATTGGGAGAAAAACCGCGGTTTTTCGGACTGAATCGCCATTTAATAAAAAGATCATGATCAAGTAAAGCACTATAGGAACGCCCAGTGTCCGCCCGATATCCCTGAAGATAAAGCCACAGACAAGCGGCAGCATTCCCATGGCAATTAGAGCAGCAAATAGCAGGGCAGCGTCAGAAAAAATTGTGCCAATACGATCCAGCTGCCATTCCCAGTAAGGATTCTAAGCACCAAGTGGATTACCAGGGGCAGCCCTAGGATCAGCAGTCCGGCGGCCTGATAGGCAGCTGTCTTGGCAAATAGGACAGAACTGCGCTTATGACCCGCGCTGACAAAGCTGTGCAGGGTCTGCTCTGCAAAGTCAGCCCCCACAAAGAGAGAGCCAAACACAATAGACAGAAAGTAAAGCAATGGGGTATTAAATAGCGAGGCGTTCACCAGTCCGTCCGTAATTGCTATGCTGTCAAGCAGTAGAACACTTCCCAACAACAGCGAAAAAAGAGTGATCCCCCAAAAACTCCGGCTGCGGCTCAGCTTGTAAAATTCGGCTTTCAACAGATCAGTCATGGGGAACCCCTCCCACCTTGCTCAGAAAATAATCCTCCAGTGTATCACCGGCCAGGTTCAATCCGGTTACCAGAATATGAGCTTCCGATAAAATCTGCGCAACTTTTTCTATTTCATCCAGATAATCATACAAGCGGATCGTACCGTCAGGCATAAGCTGGACCCGATCCGTATGCAGTCGTTCTTCCAGCACCAGCAGCGTCTTTTCCGAATCACCGGTTCGGATGGCGATATGGCGTCTGCACCGCTCATCCAGTTCCCGGTCCGATAATTCCTCAATAATTCTGCCTTTATCAATCAGGATAAATTCGGCAGCGGTCTGATATAACTCTTCCAGAATATGGCTGGATACCAGAATCGTCATGCCATACTCTCTATTCAGAGACTTTAAAAGATTTCTGATTTCCACGATCCCTGCGGGATCCAGGCCGTTGATCGGTTCATCCAGAATCAGAAATTCAGGCATATTCAAAAGTGCCGCTGCAATGCCCAGGCGCTGCCGCATGCCCAGAGAAAAGTTCCGGACACTTTTATTACCGGTATCGGGCAATCCAGCCATTTGCAGGGAGCGGGCAATGACAGACTGATCAGGGATGCCTCTCTGAATGCGCTGGAGTTCCAGATTCTGCGCGGCGGTCATGCCGGGAAATAGTGCAGGAGTCTCGATCATACATCCGATCCGTTTCCTCTGTTTCTGCAGCTGTGCTGTAGTGGAATGGCCCCACAGCGACAAGGTGCCGCCGGAGGGAAATGCCAGCCCGGTGATCAGCCGGAGCAGTGTTGTTTTTCCGGCTCCGTTCTGTCCGATAAACCCATAGATCTTTCCCTTTTCGAGTTTCAGGTAAATATGGTCCAGTGCATTTGAATGCCGATATGTCTTCGTAAGATCCTGGGTTTCTAAAATAGTTGAATTCATTCTGTCGACCTCCTTTATGATATGAGTCTAAACCGGAAATATAAAGAATTCCTTAAATGGAAAAGAAAAGCATAAAGAATCAATAAAGGGGAAAGAAACATAAAGCCAAGGACTTTAGCCCCTGGCTTTATGCAGTCGGTACCCGATTCCCCAGACCGTATCTATATATTCCTCATCCGGGCAGACTGCCTTCAGTTTGCCGCGCAGATTACTGATGTGCACATTCAGCGTATTGTCTTCACTGAGGTATTCTTCTCCCCATACGCTCTGAAATAAATTTGCTTTTGAGAAGACCTTGTCCGGATACCTCATCAGTAATTCCAGAATGGCAGATTCTTTCGCCGTCAACAACAGCTCCTGTTTTTTCAGGCGGGCCGTTTTTTTATCAACATCTAAAATAAGATTTTGGTATTCCAGCCGGCTGCAGGGGGCGGCCTGATATTGTACCCGGCGCAGGCTGCTTTCGATCCGGGCCAGCATTTCTTCCATATCGAAAGGTTTTGTGATGTAATCGTCGGCGCCCAGACGAAGCAGGTCTATCTTATTCTGAGTCGTCTCCCTTGCAGATATCACAATTACGGGAACCGTGTACTGCTTTCGGATGTCTGCGAGAAGCAGATCACCGCTTCGGTAGGGAAGCATGAGATCCAGCAAGATCAAATCCACCTTATGCTCTTTCAGACAGTCCAGCACATGTAAACCATCGTACCGGCTGGTAACGATGTATCCGTTTTTGGCTAAAAAATCAGATAAAAGTTTGTTGATTTCATCATCATCTTCTACAATTAAAATATGATACACGCTTTTCCACCTCTTTTTTAATTCGATATAAGGATACTATATTATCGCATTGAACCCAATTGCTGGCAGCAAGTTACTGTTCACACCCTATGGGTTTGCACAGTATCGGCAGTAAGACTTATGCTATCTTGTTTTGCCAACTACATTGACATCAACCGGAAAAGACTTTATAGTATGTAGTGAATATAACTGACATGATAAGCTATTTTACAGGATGTTTCAAGAGAGAATGTACAAAATGCAGCTGGGACGTTATTGTGTGCGCCAACAAGGTGTAAATAGTAACGCTATGACAAACATATACATGGAACCAGGCAAACCTGCGGTCAGTCCCGCCGGGAGCAGGTTCCGTCCAGAGGAGGTGAACGATATGACGTTCAAACGTGGAGATACTTGTTTTATACTGGAGGATAACTCACAGGCCGTCCAGGTCAAAGTTGTAAGTAAGCAGGGAAAAACATATATAGTGCAGCTGATTGGTTCTTGTGGGGCCTTAAAACTGCCGGAGGAGAGACTGTTTGAGACAGCAGAGAAAGCGATGGCAAGCAAAAAGACATCACGGGCGATGGTAAGCCCCCAGTTATCGGATTCTGATACAAATCCCGGACTGACAGAGATCCGGATTTCAGATAAGGGGAACCGGTGGCGCTGACAGGAGCGGCGGCAGCCATATGTGTACGGACAAGAGAATGTTTCCTGATTTATAGTAGTAACTCTTAAGAATGAAGCAGAAGAATTTAGGTACTGGTGTAATGAGAGTGTAAGGATATCAAATGCAATAGCTATTTAGAAAAATTTCTAAATAGCTATTGCATTTTTTACTGCCATCTGTTATAAACTAATTAGATGGATTTCTAAATAGATTCCATTAACCATAAAAATATGTGAAATACGAAAAGAAATGGGGGGTGCTGATGGGATTTGCAGAAACATTTAAGGCGCTTTCTGACCCGGTGCGCAGGGAGATCCTGGTTCTGCTGAAGGACGGCAGCATGGCGGCAGGAGAGATAGGAAGCCATTTTGATATGACAGGGGCAACGATTTCCTATCATCTGGGCGTGCTGAAAAGAGCGGATCTTGTATGCGAAACGAAAGTGAAAAATTATATTTATTACGAACTGAACACATCTGTAGTAGAGGAACTTATGTTGTGGCTGTCAGACCTGAAAGGAGACAAATAAAATGAAAGTATATTTAAAAAGAATAATAATCACCAGTGTGATCACGGTTCTGCCGATGCTGATGGGGATTCTGCTCTGGAATAAAATGCCGGATACAATTGCGACACACTGGGGGAGCGGTAACGAAGCCAATGGCTGGAGCAGCAAGCCTTTTGCTGTGTTTGGCATGCCTCTTATTCTGACCCTGCTCCATCTCATATGTGTAGGTATAACACTGAACGATCCAAAGAAGAAAAATATCAGCCAGAAGATGCTGTCTTTGATCTTCTGGATCATCCCGGTTGTTTCATGGCTGGTATGTGCCATAATGTATGGCACAGCCGCCGGAATGAAGGTAAATATCGGTATGGTTACAAATATTATCATAGGGATTCTGTTTATGGTAGTGGGTAATTATATTCCAAAAAGTAAACAGAGTTATACAGTGGGGATCAAACTGCCTTGGACGCTGGCGAGCACAGAAAACTGGAACAAAACCAGCCGACTGGCAGGAAAATTATGGATCGTGGGCGGCATCCTTTTTATCATAAATGCTTTCCTTCTGTACAGCGGCGTACTGTTTATTGTGATTTTACTGATGGCTGTTATACCAGCAGTATACTCATTTTGTCTTTATAAAAAAGGGATCTAGCACTGCATTGTGTAATTAGCAGGTGTTTTTTCACTGTTAATTGCGCAAGGCAGTACTAGCGTGCCCGTTTTGTAGGACAGTATATTTACTGAGAAAACGCAAATGAAAATAACATCATATAAATTTACTTGAAAAAAAATTAAATTCGGCATTGACATTTGAAGGAGGAAGTGTATATAATATACAATAATTTAATAATGTAAACCGATGAAGCGGAGATAAAAACATATCGTGCATTCACAGAGAGCCTGAGGCGGTGGGATTCAGGTAAACGCAGTTTGTTAAATGGACCGCAGAGGGCATGAGGGAAAGGCCGTGAGGCCGAGTATAGCATGACGTATGGGCGTACGTCAGTCGCCGGAGATATGATAGTATCTTGCTAAGGGCACAGGATTTATTTTCTGTGAATCAAGGTGGCACCGCGAATTGAATTTTCAATCCGTCCTTGACATTACTCTATAATTGTAATGTCAGGGGGCGGATTTTTTTTTGTTTCATAGGATAGTGCCTTACACTTTTCTGTGAAACAAAAAGCCCTTCTGGCGGGATGCGCATTGCAGCATAAGAGGCAGATGCTGCGGAGCGGACAACGCAGGTGTAACTATATTGAGAATATTCTGAAAATGGACCGCATAGGGGTCAGACCCCTATGAAAGCCCCCCTATGAAAGGAGAACTTATGACTTATCCAGATTTGAAAACGGCAGAAGAGTTGGCAGCGATGGGAATGTATCATACGATGCCTGTCAGTATGGAGATGTTTTCTGACATGTATACCCCGATCGGGGTTTTGAGGAAATTGAAAAATGTCAGTGAACATTGTTATATGCTCGAGAGTGCGGAGGATGCAAAACGATGGGGGCGTTACAGTTTTCTGGGATTTGAACCTACTATGGAGATCAGCTGCAGAAATGGGATGCTTCACATGAAAGACAGTGAGGTCAGGGAAGTGGAGACGGCATGCCCCGGGGACTACATACGGCAGGTGGTGGAGGAGCACAGGGCGCCGGAGATCGCGGGAATGCCTTCCTTTACCGGCGGGCTTGTCGGATATTTCTCATACGATTATATCAAGTATGTGGAGCCTTCACTGAAGCTGGACGCCAGGGATGAGTCGCATTTCCGGGATCTGGATCTGATGCTTTTTGATCAGGTAATTGTATTTGACAATCTGAAGCAGAAGATGATTTTGATCGTAAACATGTCTTTAGATAAAGATGTGAAAAAAGAGTATGAAGATGCAGTTGCGAGATTGATGCGGCTGGAAGCAATTGTGCAGGACGGTGAACTGGAGCCGCACATTCCACTGATAGTAAAAAATGGGTTTCAGCCGCATTTTACAAAAGAAAAATACTGCCGCATGGTAGAAGAGGCGAAACATCATATCTATGAGGGCGATATTTTCCAAGTGGTATTGTCCAATAGACTGGAGGCGGAGATGGAAGGGAGCATCCTGGATGTTTACCGGGTGCTCAGGAGTACAAATCCTTCCCCCTATATGTTTTATTTTTCCAGCAATGACATTGAGATCGCCGGCGCCTCCCCGGAGACGCTGGTGAAGCTGGAAAATGGGACGCTGCACACATTTCCGCTGGCGGGAACCCGGAAAAGAGGGGATATCTGTGCGGAGGACGAAAAGCTGGAGGCGGAACTGCTTGCGGATGAAAAGGAGCTTGCCGAGCATAACATGCTGGTTGACCTGGGGAGAAATGATATTGGAAAAATCAGTAAGATCGGCACGGTGGAGCTGGAAAAATATAAGAGTATCGAGAAGTTTTCCCACGTCATGCATATTGGTTCAACGGTGAAGGGGGATATACGGGAGGATAAAGATTTTATGGATACTGTGGATGCGATACTGCCGGCGGGAACGCTATCCGGGGCTCCTAAGATCAGGGCCTGCCAGATCATAGATGAACTGGAGGACTGCAAACGCGGCATCTACGGCGGTGCAGTTGGCTACATTGATTTTACCGGAAATCTGGATACCTGTATTGCAATCAGAATGGCCTACGCTAAGAATGGATCGCTCTATGTATGCTCCGGAGCAGGTATCGTAGCTGACAGCGTGCCGGAAATGGAGTATCAGGAATGTATCAACAAGGCAAAAGCGGTGACAAACGCAGTGGAAAGAGCAGGAGAGGGGATGGGAGCATGATTTTGCTGATTGATAATTACGACAGTTTTTCATATAACCTGTATCAGCTGATTGGGGCAGAGTGTGAGGATCTGACCGTCATACGGAACGACGAAAAGACGGTGGAAGAGATCCGGGAAATGAATCCGGCCTGCATTGTCCTTTCTCCCGGTCCGGGCAGGCCGGAAGATGCGGGGGTGTGTACGGAGGTGGTTGATAAGCTGGCAAAAGAGATTCCGATTCTCGGTGTATGCCTGGGACACCAGGCGATCTGCCAGGCATTTGGCGGAAAAGTGACATATGCCAGACAACTGATGCATGGGAAGACCTCAAGCATCGAGCTTGACTGCAGCAGCCGGTTATTTCAGGGGCTGGAAAAAAGCATTCCGGCCGCCAGATATCATTCACTGGCAGCGGAGGAAGAAAGCCTTCCGGATGTGCTCAGGGTAACCGGGAGGGCAGCAGACGGAGAAATCATGGCTGTAGAACACAGAGAGTATCCGGTCTATGGCCTGCAGTTTCATCCGGAATCTATCCTGACGCCTGACGGGGCGCAAATGATCCGGAATTTTTTGAAAACAGGCAAAGCGCAACAGTAGACCAGACATATTAAATAAGAGCAGCAGGGCAGAAAGGAAACAGGACATCATGATTAAAGAAGCAATTTTAAAACTGGCAGGAAGAGAAAACTTAACCTATACGGAAGCTTATCAGGTAATGGATGAAATTATGAGCGGGGAGGCGAGCAATGTACAGATGAGCTCGTATCTGACGGCCATGAGCCTGAAGGGGGAGACCATTGACGAGATCACGGCTTCGGCTGCAGGGATGCGGGAGCACTGTGTGAAACTCCTGCATAATGTAGATGCGCTGGAAATCGTAGGGACAGGAGGGGATGGAGCAAATTCGTTTAACATCTCAACAACCTCTGCACTTGTGATTGCGGCAGCAGGCGTCCCTGTGGCAAAGCACGGAAACAGAGCCGCATCCAGCAGATGTGGGGCGGCGGATGTACTGGAGGCACTGGGGGTGAGGATCACGATTCCCCCTGAAAAAAGTGCCGAGCTGCTGGAAAAGATCGGAATCTGTTTTCTATTTGCACAAAATTATCACATCGCCATGAAATACGTAGCCCCGGTCAGAAAAGAACTGGGGATCAGAACCATTTTCAATATCCTGGGACCGCTCGCTAATCCGGCAGGCGCAAATATGGAAGTCATGGGTGTCTACGAGGAGGCTCTTGTGGAGCCGCTTGCAAGAGTTCTTGAAAAGCTGGGAGTCAAAAATGCCATGGTCGTGTACGGGCAGGATAAGCTGGATGAGATCTCAATGAGCGCGCCGACGACCGTATGTGAGATTAAAAACGGAGAGTTTCATTCGTATACGGTCACGCCGGAGCAGTTTGGTTTTACATCCTGCGGCAAAAATGAGCTGCAGGGCGGAACCCCGCAGGAAAACGCTGAGATTACGAAAGCGGTTCTGAGCGGCAGGGAACTTGGGCCAAAACGCAGCGCGGTACTGCTCAATGCCGGTGCAGCTCTATATGTGGCAGGCAGGGCGGATACACTTGAAGCAGGGGTAAAGATGGCGCAGGAAGCTATAGACAGCGGCAAGGCACAGGAAAAGTTAGAACAGTTCATTGCGTATTCAAATGAAGAAATATAAGGCGGGTAAACAATGATATTAGAAGAAATTGCAGACAGAACCAGAGAGAGAATTCAAGAAAGAAAACGGGAAGTACCCGAGAGAGAATTAAAGGAAAGAGCATCTGGAATCGCAGCGGCAGAAAAAGAAAAAAACGGAGGTAAATTTCGCTTTCCTTTTGAAGAAGCATTAAGACAAGAAGGAATGTCTTTTATCTGCGAAGTAAAAAAAGCGTCTCCGTCAAAAGGGGTAATAGCGGAACATTTTCCCTATCTGGCCGTTGCAGAAGATTACGAGAGCGCGGGCGCGGCGGCAATATCTGTTTTAACTGAGCCATACTATTTTCAGGGCAGTAACCGATATCTGGAGGAAATTGCGGAAAAAGTGCATATCCCCATACTTCGGAAAGATTTCACCATAGATGCCTACATGCTCTTTGAGGCAAAATGCATCCATGCGTCGGCTGTACTGCTGATCTGTGCGATTCTGGAAGAGCAGGAACTGCGCGGATATATGAAGATTGCAGACGAACTGGGGCTGTCGGCATTGGTCGAAGCACACACCGAAGAAGAAGTAAAGAAGGCCCTGCGGTGCGGCGCCAGAATAATAGGGGTCAATAATCGGGATTTAAGAACCTTTCAGGTAGATATCCGGACCAGCAGCCGGCTGCGCGCCCTGGTGCCGGACGGGATACTCTTTGTATCCGAGAGTGGAATAAAAACAGCCGGGGATGTCCAGTGCCTGAGAGAAAACGGAACAGATGGAGTACTGATAGGCGAGACGCTTATGCGATTTGTCAACAAAGGGGTCAGACCCCTTTGCCCACCATTGTCAGAATATTTTCAAGATTTATCATCCGGGGAGGGGATATGAAGATTAAAATATGTGGTTTGTGCAGGGAGGAAGAGATTGCGGCTGTCAATGAAGTGCAGCCTGACTATATTGGATTTGTCTTTGCGCAGGGCAGCAGAAGATATGTAGATCCAAGACAGGCGGCCCTTTTGAGGCAAGGGTTGTCTAAGAAAATAGCCGCAGCGGGGGTGTTTACAGATGCGCCGCTGGAGCAGATTCTGCAGCTGGTATACGAAAAGGTGATTGATATCGTGCAGCTGCATGGAAATGAAACTTTGGAATTTGCGGAAGATTTGAAGTGCTGCTGTGATGTCCCGGTTGTGAAAGCAGTTTCTATGTCAGGAGATACGTACAGCAGAGAGATAAAGAGGTGGGAGCACAGCTGTGTGGATTATCTGCTTTTGGACAGCGGCAGGGGAGGAACGGGCACAACTTTTGATTATGGAAGAATCGGCAGCCCTGCCAAGCCTTTCTTTCTGGCCGGGGGGCTGACTCCGGAAAATGTGGCGGAGGCGGCCCGGCAGGTATTGCCTTACGCAGTCGATATGAGCAGCGGTGTAGAGACAGACGGCAGGAAGGATAAAGAAAAAATAGAAAAAGCAGTCAGGAGGATTCGAGATGTCGAAAGGAAGATACGGTGAGTTTGGAGGGCAGTATATCTCCGAAACATTAATGAACGAGTTGATTCAGCTGGAGGAACAATATGAATATTATAAAAAAGATGCAGGATTCCAGCAGGAGCTGAAACAATTGTTTAATGAATACGCGGGGCGTCCGTCCCTGCTGTATTATGCAGAAAAGATGACAGAGGATCTGGGCGGGGCCAGAATCTATCTTAAGAGGGAAGATCTGAATCATACTGGTTCCCACAAGATTAATAACGTGCTGGGGCAGGTTCTGCTGGCAAAGAAAATGGGAAAGGCAAGGGTGATTGCAGAAACGGGTGCCGGGCAGCATGGTGTGGCAACTGCGACAGCGGCGGCGCTTCTGGGGATGGAATGTGAAGTCTTTATGGGAAAGGAGGACACGGACCGGCAGGCGCTGAATGTATACAGGATGGAACTGCTCGGGGCAAAGGTCCATGCAGTAACGACCGGCACACAGACCCTGAAAGATGCAGTAAATGCGACCATGCGCGAATGGACGAACCGGGTATCGGATACCCACTATGTACTTGGCTCCGTGATGGGGCCCCACCCGTTCCCGATGATGGTGCGGGATTTCCAGAGTGTGATCAGCCAGGAGGCACGGCAGCAGATCCTGGAAGCGGAAGGGAGACTTCCCTCTGCAGTGCTTGCCTGTGTGGGAGGAGGAAGTAATGCCATGGGTATGTTTTACAACTTTATCGAAGATGAAAATGTAAAACTGATCGGCTGCGAGGCGGCAGGAAGAGGAATCGACACAGACCAGCATGCTGCAACGATGGCAAAGGGAACTCTGGGAGTCTTCCACGGTATGAAATCCTATTTCTGCCAGGACGAATACGGACAGATCGCTCCGGTGTACTCCATTTCCGCCGGACTGGACTATCCGGGCATCGGGCCGGAACACGCATATCTGCGGGATTCCGGCCGCGCAGAGTATGTGCCGGTGACAGACGATGAGGCGGTAGATGCATTTGAATATCTGGCAAGGACAGAGGGCATTATCTGTGCCATAGAAAGCGCACATGCCGTTGCACATACAAGAAAAATTGCACCGCAGATGAGAAAAGACGAGAGCCTGATTATCTGCCTTTCAGGAAGAGGCGATAAAGATGTGGCGGCTATCGCAAGGTATAAGGGGGTAGACATTCATGAGTAGAATAGCAGATGCATTTGCAGGGGGAAAAGCGTTTATCGTGTTCTTAACGGCAGGAGATCCCTCGGGGGATAAGACAGTAGAATACATTCTGGCAATGGAAGAGGCCGGGGCGGACCTGATAGAAATCGGAATTCCATTCTCCGATCCGACCGCCGAAGGTATTGTGATTCAGGAGGCCAATATCAGAGCGTTGAACGGAAATATGACGACGGACGGTGTGTTCGAAATTGTAAGAAAGGTGAGAAAAAAAAGCCAGATACCGCTGGTTTTCATGACTTATCTAAACCCCGTGTTTCATTATGGATACGAAGCGTTTTATACGAAATGTGAGGAGCTGGGCGTAGACGGAATTATAATTCCGGATCTGCCCTATGAGGAAAAGGGGGAAATGTCACATATAGCAGACAAACACGGTGTAGATATTATTTCCATGATAGCGCCGACATCCAGACAGCGCATTCAGATGATTGCAAAAGAGGCAAAGGGCTTTCTCTATGTCGTATCCTCCATGGGAGTAACGGGTGTGAGGAATCATATCGAGACGGATATTTCATCTATGATTGCTTCTATCCGCGAAGTGACCGATCTTCCGGCAGCCGTAGGTTTCGGAATCAGCACGCCGGAGCAGGCAGGGGCGATGGCAGCAGTATCCGACGGGGCAATTGTGGGAAGCGCCATTGTAAAATTGATTGAAACATATGGGGATAAGGCGGAGGAAGCCTTGAAAACGTATGTGTCTGAGATGAGAGAGGCAGTACGCAACTGCTGAACGCAGAATTTCGGATAAAACAGATCAGGGGGCAGCCCGGCCCTGCCGTCTGAGACACAAAAAGATTCAGTTGGCAGAGCCGGATATTTTAGTGACAGCGGATCACAGGGAGATCAACGGGAAACTCCCTGGTTTTCCTGCAAGCATTTCCCGTTCCGCACATTTATAATAGAAGAAACAGTTCCAGCAGCTCGCTGATTCTGGATATTTTCACTTCCGCGGCGGGGACATTGCCAAAGCCGTATGATGCGAAAATAAAAGGAATGCCGGCTTCCAGGCAGGCCTCATAATCACCCTGTGTATCGCCCACATAGACCACATCTCTCAGTTTTCTGCGCTCCATCAGAGTTCTGATCGTCATCCCCTTAGAGGTCTGGGTTTCACCAAAGCAGAGGTGGTCCTGCACAGCAGCTTTGAGTCCTGTTGTCTTTAAAAAGACTTCAATATATCCGCACTGGCAGTTGCTGACAATGAAAATCCGGGTGCTCTGAGAAAGCCTTAGCAGGGTCTCCCGGACGCCTTCATAGAGGATGCCGGGTTTCGTCTCAAGAAGCTTGTTTTCGTATTCGAAGCAGATATCACCCAGTTTCTGCTGTTCCTCTTTCGACAAAGTAGGAAAGACTGCATGATATATCTCGTCCATTGTTTTGCCGAACAGATTCTTCAGCATCGGGCCATCTATTCTGACATCCAGGTCAGAATGTTCGGCAATTGCCTGGTTCCAGGCCTCTGCCACTGAGTTCGTTGAGTCCCATAATGTTCCGTCTACATCAAAAATAATTCCATCCATTTTCTATACTCCTTAATCGCAAAAATTCTGTAACAGTTCAGGCAAGCCTGAACCGTTACGCATCCAGCCTATTGAAATTCGCCTGCAGAGAAAGGCTGGATGCCTGTAACCAACATGTTTTCGTACGGTCTGCACAGTAAATGCGCAGACCTATCTGAACTGTTACAAAATTCAACAGTTGCTTTCATAATATCATAAAAATAGCCTTTTAAAAAGAAAGAATTTAGTGTATACTCTATTATGTTATAGTGAACGTTAGTAAGGGACGTGTGTCTGCACATTTTCCCAACGGCGGTCATGATATAATATCACCAGGATGTGGAGAAAAAACTATGAGTAAAAAGATTGTATTAATAGATGGCCACAGTATTTTAAACAGGGCGTTCTATGGAGTACCGGACCTGACCAATTCAGAGGGGCTTCATACGAACGCTATTTATGGGTTTTTGAACATCATGTTCAAGATCCTGGACGAGGAGAAGCCGGAATATCTGACCGTGACATTTGATGTGCATGCGCCTACATTCCGGCATGAGATGTATGCAGATTATAAGGGAACCAGAAAGCCAATGGCAGAAGAACTAAGGCAGCAGGTCCCGGTAATCAAGGAAGTTCTGCAGGCCATGAACATCGAGATTATCGAGCAGGCAGGCCTGGAAGCGGACGATCTGCTGGGAACGATTTCACGCATCTGCGAGGAAAAGGGGATGGATGTCGCCATCATATCCGGGGACAGAGATACGCTGCAGCTCGCGACGGAGCATGTAAAGATCCGGATTCCAAAGACAAAACAAGGCAGGACAGAAGTAGAGGACTATTACGCAGAAGACGTAAAGGAAAAGTATGGAGTTACCCCGACGGAATTTATCGACGTGAAAGCGCTGATGGGTGATGCATCGGATAACATACCGGGCGTTCCGGGAGTCGGAGAGAAGACGGCAACCAAGATAATCGTGGAATATGGCACCATAGAAAATGCCTATGCCCACGCAGCAGAGATCAAGCCTCCGAGAGCCAGCAAGAACCTGCAGGAGTACTGGGATCAGGCGTGCATGAGCAAGACGCTCGCCACCATCAATACTCATGCAGAGATCGCGTTTAACCTGGAAGCGGCTGAGCATGGGAATCCGTTTACGAAGGAAGCACATGACTATTTTCAGAAACTGCAGTTCAAAAATCTGCTGAGCCGTTTTGATGTAGAAAGCTCATCCAATAAAGTGGAATCTCATTTCAAGGAGATCACGGATAAAGAGGAAGCGGAAAAGATATTCATAGAGGCAGCCCAGGCGGAGTGTGTAGGCGCTGCAATTACGGAGGATGCCGGAAATGTGCTGCCCCTGTTTGCACATCCGTCCGGTTACGGAAGAGTGAGTATTGCCTATGGGCCGGAGCGCATCTATTCCATTCCCTGTGATACCAATATGGATATAGAGTATCTGTTTGGAAAATTAACGGAAATAGCAGGCAGCGTACAGACATTTGCCATGTTTGACCTGAAGAAATACCTTCCTCTGGTGAAAGCGGCAGAGCAGGAGAAATGTTTCGATGCCACTGTGGCAGCTTATCTTCTGAATCCTCTGAAGAATAATTATGATTACGAAGATGTGGCAAGGGAACAGCTGGGAATTATGATCGATGAGAAGGCAGATATCATGACAAAGGCATGTTATGAAGCGTACACTGCATTTGCATCCGTAAAACCTTTGAGAGACAAGATGCAGGCGGAGGGGATGTACCACCTGTTTACAGACATAGAGATGCCGCTTGTTTTCACCCTGTTCGATATGGAGCAGGCAGGTATACAGGTGGAGGCAGAGGCTCTGAAGTTTTATGGAGAACAGCTGGGCGGCCGGATCGTGGAGCTGGAGAAGGAAATCTATGAGATGGCAGGGGAGACCTTTAACATCAACTCTCCGAAACAGCTGGGAACTGTCCTTTTTGACCACATGCAGCTGCCCAACGGTAAAAAGACAAAGACCGGATACTCAACAGCCGCCGATGTACTGGAGAAGCTGGCGCCGGATTATCCGGTGGTAGATAAGATTTTGGAGTACAGACAGCTGACCAAGCTGAAATCCACATATGCGGACGGCCTGGCTGTCTATATTGGACCGGATGGAAGAATCCACGGAAAGTTCAACCAGACGATCACCGCAACCGGCCGGATCAGCAGTACGGAGCCGAACCTTCAGAACATTCCGGTGCGGATGGAACTGGGGCGTCTGATTAGAAAAGTATTTGTACCAAAAGAGGGCTGCGTCTTTATCGATGCAGATTATTCCCAGATCGAGCTGAGGATACTGGCGCACTGCTCCGGGGACGAACAGCTGATCCAGGCTTATAAAGAGGCCAGGGATATCCACCGAATGACGGCTTCCCAGGTGTTCCACACTCCGTTTGAAGAGGTGACGGAACTCCAGCGGCGCAATGCCAAGGCGGTCAACTTTGGAATCGTATACGGAATCAGTTCCTTTGGGCTGAGCCAGGATTTGAGTATCACCAGGAAAGAAGCGGCGCAGTACATTGAAAATTATTTTGAGACTTATCCGGGGATCAAACGTTTTCTGGATGATACAGTGGCCCATGCAAAAACGGAGGGCTACGTTGTAACTCTCTTCGGGCGCAGAAGGCCGGTGCCGGAACTGAAATCCAGCAATTTTATGCAGCGGAATTTCGGAGAGCGGGTGGCGATGAACGCTCCGATCCAGGGATCTGCCGCGGATATTATGAAAATTGCGATGATCGGTGTAAACCGGGAGCTGAAGGAAAAAGGACTCCGGTCAAAAATGATCCTGCAGGTGCACGATGAATTGCTGCTCGAGGCCCACAAGGACGAAGTCGAAGAAGTAAAGGAGATACTGAAACGGCAGATGGAGCAGGCCGCAGACCTGGACGTTCCCTTGATTGTAGACATGCATACAGGGGAAAACTGGTACGAGGCAAAGTAGTGTCCGTGGCAAAGCGGAGTTTGGAAAAATTTGAGTAAAGCGAATATTGACAAAGAGGAATTTAGATGAAGATACTGGGAATTACCGGCGGGGTAGGTTCCGGAAAGAGTAAAGTCCTGCATTTCCTTGAGGACGAATACGGCGCGGTGGTCTGCCAGCTGGATGAGGTGGCCAAAGAGCTTCAGAAAAAGGGCGGGGTCTGCTATCAGAAGATCATAGAGCTGTTCGGTACAGAGATCATAGGGACGGACGGGGAGCTGGACCGCAGCCGGCTGGCCGCCCTGATTTTTCAGGATGTAAAGATGCGGCAGAAGTTGAACGGGATTGTCCATCCGGAAGTGAAAAAATGGGTGGAACAGGATATCGAGGAAAAGAAAAAACGGAAAGTGCCGCTGTATGTGATAGAAGCGGCACTTCTTCCGGAGGCAGGATATGAAGACATCTGCGGGGAAATGTGGTATATTTATGCAAAAGAAAGCGTTAGAAGAGAACGCCTGAAGCAGTCCAGAGGGTATTCCGATGAGAAGATTGCCCGGATGATGGAAGCACAGTCCCCGGAACGGATATTTCGCAGCGCATGCCAGGCTGTCATAGATAACAGTGGGGCATTTGACAATACAAAAAGGCAAATAGGAGAAATATTATGAGGTTATGCAGCATTGCCAGCGGAAGCAGCGGCAACTGTATCTATGTGGGGAGCGACAACACGCATCTGCTTGTGGATACAGGAATCAGCAAGAAAAAGATTGATGCAGGGCTAAAAGAGTTGGACATCAAAGGAGAAGAACTGGATGGTATTTTGATCACACATGAGCATTCAGACCATATTCAGGGACTGGGCGTTTTCAGCCGGAAATATGAGGTGCCGATCTACGCGACTCCGGGAACAATAGAGGGGATTGAGAATTATGCGCCCCTGGGAAGGATGCCGGAAGGGCTTCTGCATCCAATACATACGGACGAAAGTTTTATACTGGGGGATATTAAAATTGATCCGTTTCGGATCTCGCATGATGCGAAAGAGCCATCCGGATACCGTATGAACTGCTGCGGGAAATCCGTGGCAGTGGCGACGGACCTTGGAATTTATGATGAATACACGGTGTCGAAGCTTAAAAGTCTGGACGCGGTGCTGCTGGAGGCAAACCACGATATCCATATGCTGGAAGTAGGATCCTATCCATATTATCTGAAACGGAGAGTCATGGGAGACAAGGGACATTTATCCAACGAATTGTCAGGAAGACTTCTTTGTGATATACTACATGATAATTTGAAACACATTCTGCTGGGACACTTAAGCAAGGAAAATAATTATGCTAAGCTGGCGTATGAAACCGTAAAGCTGGAGGTGACTCTGAGCGATAATATTTATAAAGGTGAGGATCTTGACATGGCTGTGGCAAGAAGAGACATGATATCAGAGATCATTACAGTATAGACAATGAGGAGGATAAGAAGATGAAAAAATGTATCGTAACAGTGCTGGGGCAGGACACCGTAGGGATTATAGCAAAGGTTTGTACATATTTGGCCGAGAACAGGATTAATATACTGGATATTTCACAGACCATTATCCAGGGGTATTTTAATATGATGATGATCGTGGATGTAACCAGTCTTGACAAAGACTTTAAAGTAGTCTGCGATGAACTTGATAAGCTGGGTGAAGAGATTGGAGTGAATATCCGCTGCCAGAGAGAAGAGATATTCGAAAAGATGCACAGGCTGTAAGAGGAGAGCGTGAGGATAGAAGGCGAGGATAAGCACTATGATTAATATGTATGAAGTATCAGAAACCAATAAAATGATTGAGCACGAGAATCTGGATGTCCGTACAATAACGCTGGGGATCAGTCTCCTGGACTGTATTGACTCTAACCTGGAGGAACTCAACCGCAAGATTTATGATAAGATTACGACCGTAGCGGCAAAACTGGTTTCTACCGGAAGTGATATTGAAAAAGAATTCGGAATTCCGATTGTAAATAAGAGAATTTCTATCACACCTATTGCTTTGGTGGGAGGGGCTGCGTGCAAGTCCCCGGAGGATTTTGTGACGATTGCAAGAACTCTGGACAGGGCGGCGAAGGAAGTCGGCGTCAATTTTATCGGCGGTTATTCCGCCCTGGTTTCAAAGGCTATGACAAAGAGCGATGAGAACCTGATTCGTTCCATCCCCCAGGCACTAGCTGAGACGGAGAGAATCTGCAGTTCCGTCAATGTGGGATCCACGAAGACGGGGATCAATATGGATGCCGTGCGCTTGTGCGGTGAGATCGTCAAAGCCACCGCTGAGGCAACAAAAGACAATGATTCCCTGGGCTGTGCAAAGCTCGTGATCTTCTGCAATGCGCCGGATGATAACCCGTTTATGGCGGGAGCATTCTTAGGAGTCACCGAGGCGGATGCGGTAATCAATGTAGGAGTCAGCGGACCGGGCGTGGTAAAAAAGGCGCTCGAGAAAGTGCGGGGCAAGGGCTTTGAGGAGCTCTGCGAGACCATCAAGAAGACGGCGTTCAAGGTAACCCGCGTGGGACAGCTTGTAGCCGGTGAGGCCTCAAACAGGCTGGGAATTCCCTTCGGTATCGTAGACCTGTCACTGGCGCCGACTCCGGCGGTGGGAGACAGTGTGGCAGAGATACTGGAAGAGATCGGACTGGAGCGCGTGGGAGCGCCGGGGACAACGGCTGCTCTGGCAATGCTTAATGACCAGGTGAAAAAGGGCGGCGTCATGGCATCTTCCTATGTGGGGGGCCTAAGCGGTGCGTTTATCCCGGTCAGTGAAGACCAGGGAATGATCGATGCAGTCAACGCCGGTTCCCTGACGCTCGAAAAACTGGAGGCAATGACCTGCGTATGTTCCGTAGGCCTGGATATGATAGCGATTCCGGGTAAGACCAGCGCCAGCACAATATCCGGAATCATTGCGGACGAGATGGCGATCGGCATGGTGAACCAGAAGACAACAGCAGTGCGTCTGATTCCGGTGATCGGAAAGGACGTGGGAGAAACAGCAGAATTCGGAGGCCTGCTCGGGTATGCGCCGATTATGCCGGTCAACCAGTTCGGTTGTGAGGCATTTGTCGGGCGAAAGGGAAGAATCCCGGCTCCAATTCACAGCTTCAAAAACTAAAACAGGGGAAATATATATGAAGAAGATTGCAATTGTAACGGACAGTAACAGCGGAATCACTCAGAAAGAAGGAAGAGAGATGGGCATCTCTGTGGTGCCTATGCCGTTTTTCATTGATGGAGAGCTTTTTCTGGAGGATATCACACTGTCACAGGAAGAGTTTTACAAAAAACTGGGAGAGGATTCCGATATTTCGACCTCCCAGCCGTCACCCGGAGAGATTCTGGAACTTTGGGACAAACTGCTCGAGGAATATGACGAAGTCGTGCACATCCCAATGTCCAGCGGGCTGAGCAGCAGCTGCGAGACCGCCATCACGCTTTCGGAGGACTATGACGGCAGGGTACAGGTCGTGGATAACCAGAGAATTTCTGTCACCCAGGTGCAGTCTGTTCTGGATGCGATAAAGCTGAGGAATGAAGGAAAATCCGCAGAAGAGATCAGAGAGATTCTGGAAAAAGAAAAAATGGAAGCCAGCATCTATATCACAGTAGATACGCTGAAATATCTGAAAAAAGGCGGCAGAATTACCCCTGCGGCCGCGGCTCTGGGCACCGTGCTCAATTTAAAGCCCGTCCTGCAGATTCAGGGTGAGAAGTTGGATGCATACGCAAAAGTGCGCGGCTGGAAAGCTGCAAAGCGCACCATGCTGAGTGCAGTCGAGAAAGACCTCAAAGAAAGATTTGCCGGCCATGAAGATCAGATGGTCCTGGGTATGGCATACACTTGCGGACAGGAAGAGGCGCAGGAATGGAAACAAGAAATCCAGGAAAAATTTACGGGGTATCAGATCATAGAGGGGCCGCTGTCACTCAGCGTAGCGTGCCACATAGGCCCCGGCGCCATGGCGGTTACCTGTATGAAGCGAGTGTGAGGGGGAGATCCGCTCCGGGGAATGTGTGCCGGGATGTTCCGGGGGATGCACATGCCGGTTGGGAATGCGGCCCGCTTATTAAGGGATTCTAAAAGGAAGAAGGCAGAAAATACGGACACGGCCTGACACATCACGGGAAATCTGATGATTTCCCGCGCTGGGTCAGCCAAAAACATGATTCGGAATCATGTTTTTGTCCGTATTTTCTGCCTTCTTCCTTTAAGAATCCCTAAATGCGCTCTACGCATCCCCAACCGGCATGTGCATCCCCCGGAACATCCCGGCACACATTCCCCGTTGCTGGACGCATCCAGGCGGGAGGGAAAACGGGGACGAGATAGGAATGGGGATGGAAGATGGGGAGCTGCGCGAAACCACGAAAATACGCCTTCCCGCCTGTTCCTCATCGGCGCGGCCCCCCTACACCTTAATAACCCCCTGCCGATACTCATTAGAAAATGCCGTTTTGAATTTATCCGTGATGACGGATGTATAAAGGTTTGAGGCGAGTATATCGTGATAGAGCATTTTCTGCCCGATTTCAGGGATATCATCAGTCTCATAGAGGCTGGTCAGCAGCGGCAGTGTTCCACTTTTGACTACACTGCCCAGGATTTTTTCGCGGTCTTTGCGGTAACCCAGAAGACGGGCATAGTAGTGATAACCTCCCTCGATATATTCTTCCACACTGTCCTTTTTGATGCCCAGCATGATGTGAAGAAGGGCGCGGTTGATGCGGGTCTGGGTGATTTCTTTTGTCTTAAGCAGCTCGCAGAACTGTTTGTAGTTGAAAAAGTTATTGAGCTGATTGATGATACGGTTGGCAAGTTCCACGGATACGTCCATGTAACGGCTCAGGTCGTTGGCCGTTTTATTCAGAAGTTTGTACTTCATGATAAGGGAAAAGTCATTCTGGTAGACCGGATATTTTACGCGGTGGTAGTCTTTTAACAGCTCAAGACAGCTGGAGGGCACTTGGTCTTCCAGCTCATTTAATATGTTGGAAAAAGGCGTGTTTTCAAACGTGCTGCCTACGGATCGGGTGCTGATAGCGGAGCTGGAGTAGGCCAGGAGGGAACGGATGGCGGATGCGGAGCTGTAGCTGGAATTAAGTTTTCTGTCGTGGTAGTTTGATTCCATTCTTTTGATGGTATATGGGCGAATCGTGCTGTTCAGCTTTTTGAGTGCCTTTAGGTATTCGACTCCAAGAATGTTGTTCGGATCGTTGAGCAGGAAGGTATAGTCCGTGCTGCCCATATAGGCGGCCAGGGCCTCCTGCCTGGCGGCAGGGAAAGTATGGCCGTTCTTTAAACCGTTCTGCAGAAGGCTTTTGTATTCCTCGGGCTCCTCATATAAGATGTCCGCAATTTTTTGAAGCCCATCCAGGTCATTGCATTCGCTGCCGAAACAGATGGAGTCTACGATTCCCAGGCTGTCCAGAAAGGATACGGCGCCCATGGCGAATAATTCGGCGCTTCCTGTGGAATAGCAGACCGGCAGCTCGAAGACGGCACCGACGCCGCATTTTAAAGCCATTTCTGCGCGTATGTATTTGGGCATGATGGCCGGGGTGCCTCTCTGGACGTAATCTCCGGTCATGATGGCAATGGCGGTGTCGGCGCCGGTGACTTCCTTCGCTTTTTCTATATGGTATTGATGTCCGTTGTGAAACGGATTGTATTCTGTGATTAAACCGACAATTTTCATAAGATTCTCCTTGTATATCAATTTATTAACCATTATACTATAAAATGACAGGATGTTATAGGCTGAAATGTGTTTATTAAGGTTGATTTCTGTTAAATATAAGTAAGTACAGAGACTTTTTAGAATAATGTAGCTGTTCATGGTTCAGAACAGATACGAATAAAACAGGACAAAAGAGGGTGTATGGCATGGAAAAAACGAAGATTGAAGAGCTTCTGGAACAGCGCAGATTTAAGGAATTGAAAGAAGAATTAGAAGCCATACATCCAGTCGATATCGTGGAGATGCTGGAGGATTTTGACAGAAAGCAGGCACTCCTGATTTTCCGGCTTCTGGCCAAGGAGGAGGCGGCAGAGGTCTTTACGGACATGAACAGCGATATGCGTGAGGATCTGATCAATGCCCTTACGGACTCCGAGCTGGAAGAAGTTATGGACGAGATGTATGTGGACGATACCGTGGATGTTCTGGAGGAGATGCCTGCCAATGTGGTGGACCGTCTGCTTATGGCCACGGATGAAGATACAAGGAAGAAGATTAATGTGCTGCTGCAGTATCCGGAGGACAGTGCGGGCAGTATCATGAATGTGGATTACATCAGCCTGAGAAAAGAGATGACAGTGGCGGATGCTATCCTGAAGATCCGCCAGGTCGGCATTAATAAGGAAACGATTTATACCTGCTATGTGACGGAAAAGAAGCGGCTGATCGGCGCGGTGGATGTCAAGGATCTGCTGACGGCCGGGGACGCCTGGCTGATCGAGGAGATCATGGATGAGAATGTGCTTTGCGCCAAGACGCTGGACGACCAGGAGGATGTGGCGGTTACGATCAAGAAGTATGGATTGATAGCGATTCCCATTATAGACCATGAAAACTGTCTGGTCGGGATTGTTACGGTTGACGACGCGATGTTTGTCCTGCAGGATGAGACAACCGAGGATATCAGTATCATGGCCGGTGTCAGCCCAAATGAAGATTCTTATTTTGGAACTTCGGTGTTCCGGCATGCAAAGAACAGGAGCCTCTGGCTGATGCTTTTGATGCTTTCCGCCACAGTGACAGGGGAAATCCTCGGATTCTATGAGGAGGCAATGGCGGTGATGCCGGTTCTGATTACGTTTATCCCCATGCTCATGGGGACGGGAGGTAACTGTGGTTCCCAGAGTTCCACCCTGGTGATCCGCGGGCTGGCCGTGGGTGAGATACAGTTCAAAGACATTTTCCGCGTTATATTTAAAGAGATCCGTGTGGCGCTTGTGGTCAGTGTTCTGCTGGCGGTGGTGAATGGCATCCGCATTTATATCATGTATGGACAGAACATCACATTGGCAATAGCGCTTGGTATTACGATGATGGCGGTCGTTGTCATGGCGAAATGCATCGGCTGCACGCTGCCTCTGCTGGCGAAGAAGCTGGGGCTGGACCCGGCGATCATGGCGGCTCCGCTGATAACCACGATCCTCGATACATGCACAATTCTGGTTTACTTTAATATCGTTACGGCTATCTTTCACCTGAATGCCTGATATAGCGGTAAGAATCGGTTTAATAGGGGATTGTATTTAAAAATACACATAGTATATACTTGTATACAAAAATTCTTTGGGTTATAATGGAAAGAGTGAGAAAAAATGAAAGGTGGCTTTTAAATCATGGGATTTATTGACGAAATCAAGGCAAGAGCGAAAGCTGATAAGAAAACAATCGTACTTCCGGAGACGGAAGATGTCAGGACTTACCAGGCTGCGGAAGCGGTTCTGAAGGAGGGGACAGCCAATCTGATCCTCGTGGGCAGTAAAGAGGAAGTTGAGAAAAACGGGGCAGGATATGATGTCTCCGGTGCTGTAATTGTAGACCCTGCAACGAGTGAAAAGACAGAGGCTTACATTGCAAAATTAGTAGAACTCAGGCAGAAAAAGGGTATGACGGAAGATCAGGCCAGAGAACTGCTTCTGAATAATTATCTGTATTACGGTGTTATGATGGTGAAGATGGGGGATGCGGACGGCATGGTATCCGGCGCATGCCACTCAACGGCGGACACGCTTCGTCCATGTCTGCAGATTCTGAAGACTAAGCCGGGTACAAAGCTTGTTTCTGCATTTTTCCTGATGGTGGTACCGGACTGCGATATGGGAGCGGACGGAACATTTATTTTTGGGGATTCAGGGCTGGAACAGAACCCGGATCCGGAGAAGCTTGCCAACATTGCGGTTTCATCCGCAGATTCTTTCCGCACGCTGACAGGGAAAGAACCGATCGTAGCCATGCTGTCACATTCCACAAAGGGAAGCGCAAAGCATGCGGATGTTGACAAAGTAGTAGAGGCAACAAAGATTGCCAAAGAACTGGCGCCGGAACTGAAGCTGGACGGAGAGTTACAGCTGGATGCTGCTATCGTGCCGTCAGTAGGGGAATCCAAGGCTCCGGGTAGCCCGGTTGCAGGACATGCCAACGTATTGATTTTCCCGGATCTGGATGCGGGGAACATCGGATATAAGCTGGTACAGAGGCTGGCGAAAGCAGAAGCTTACGGACCGCTCACACAGGGGATCGCGGCTCCTGTCAATGATTTGTCACGCGGATGCAGTGCCGAGGATATAGAGGGTGTTGTAGCGATTACGGCAGTGCAGGCTCAGGCACAGTAAACAGTTCGTAATAGTTCGGACAGGCCTGCGCATACCGTACGAAACATGGTGGTTGCAGGCATCCAGTCTTTGCTCTGCTTCGGTCCGTGCTAAACGTGCGCCACTGGAGCACAGCACCCTTCGCCGCAGGCGGATTTCAATGGGCTGGATGCGTAACAGTTGTGTGTAAGAGAGGCGGAGAACGCCCCTTATATAGAAATTCAGGAGGATAATAAAATGAATGTATTAGTAATCAACTGCGGAAGTTCTTCTCTGAAATTCCAGTTAATCGACTCTGAATCAGAGAAGGTGCTGGCAAAAGGCCTCTGCGAGAGGATCGGAATCGACGGCAGCCTTACCTATCAGCCGGAGGGCGGAGAGAAAGTAAAGTCGGAAAAAGACATGCCTACCCATACAGAGGCAATCAAGTACGTAATCGACGCGTTGACAGATTCCGAGACAGGCGTTGTTAAGAGCCTGGACGAGATCGGCGCTGTAGGACACCGTATGGTGCACGGAGGAGAGAAGTTTGCCTCTTCTGTAGTGATCACAGAAGAAGTGAAGAAGGCAGTAGAGGAGTGTAACGACCTGGCGCCGTTACATAACCCGGCAAACCTGATTGGCGTGAATGCATGTGAGGAGTTGATGCCGAATACTCCTATGGTTGGTGTATTCGATACGGCGTTCCACCAGACTATGCCTGAAAAAGCATATATGTACGGACTTCCTTATGCATACTATGACAAATATAAAGTAAGACGCTACGGCTTCCACGGGACAAGCCATAGCTTTGTATCCAAACGGGCAGCGGAGATTTCAGGTAAGCCTTATGACGCCGTGAAGACGATCGTCTGCCACCTTGGAAACGGTGCAAGCGTGTGTGCCGTATTAAACGGCAAGTCCGTAGACACATCCATGGGACTGACTCCGCTTGAAGGGCTGGTTATGGGAACACGTTCTGGAGATATTGATCCGGCGATCATGGAATTTATAGCAAAGAAAGAAAATCTGGATATCGAAGGCCTGATGAAAGTCCTGAATAAGGATTCCGGCGTATACGGTTTGTCAGGGCTGTCCAGCGATTTCAGGGACCTGTCCTCTGCAGCTGCGGAAGGAAACAAACAGGCACAGATCGCCCTGAAAGTATTTTCATACAGAGTGGCTAAATATGTCGGAAGCTATGCAGCAGCTATGAACGGCGTGGATAACATCGTCTTCACAGCAGGAATCGGTGAGAACGACCACGAGGTGCGCGAAGAGGTTTGCAGTTACCTGCAGTTCCTTGGCATAGAGCTAGACAAAGAAGCCAATGCCAAGAGAGGCGAGGAAGTGATGATCTCCACTCCTGGCTCAAAAGTAAAAGTCTATGTAATACCGACAAACGAAGAGCTGGCAATTGCAAGAGAGACAGTTGCACTTGTAAAATAAGGCTGACGGTAAAGAGAATGAGCGGATAGATCCCATGTCTGTCCGCTCATCTAATTTGTTAGAATATTCTGAAAACGGTGTGCAAAGGGGTCAGACCCCTATGAAGCTCCCCGTTATTTTACATTTTTTAGTTGACAAACTTATTTTACATGATATAATAATCTAGGTATGAATAGGAGTAATGAAGATGTTAATTAGCCTATCAGACGTTCTGTCAGACCAGCATAAGACAGTTGAAGAAACAGTGCCTGTGGAATTGGAAGAACTGCAGCTGAAGGCCGGTTTGTTTCCGGTAGTCAGCAAAGAACCTGTGCACGTTGTTGTTACACACGTAAAGGACAAGGAATTACAGATCAAGGCAGAGACGAAAGTCTCGGTCATGATTCCATGTGACCGCTGCCTGGAGCATGTAAAGCAGGAGTTTGTACTGGATTTTATTAAGCGCGTGGATTTGAGTGTTGCGGATGCTGATTTGCCGGAAGGATTAGATGAATCAAATTTCATTGACGGATATCATCTTGACGTGGACAAAATGCTCTTTAATGAGATATTGATAGGATGGCCGACGAAAGTTCTATGCAGCGAAGACTGTAAAGGCATTTGTAACGTTTGTGGTCAGAACCTAAATATGGGTACCTGTGACTGTGAAGATACGGGGCTTGACCCAAGAATGTCAGTTGTCCGTGATTTGTTTAAGAATTTTAAGGAGGTGTAACCTATGTCTATCTGTCCAAAGAATAAATCTTCAAAAGCTAGAAGAGATAAGAGAAGAGCTAATTGGAAGATGAGTGCTCCAAACCTTGTGAAGTGCAGCAAGTGCGGAGAACTTATGATGCCTCACAGAGTATGTAAGGCTTGCGGCTCTTACAACAAAAAAGAAATCATTTCTGTTGACTAAGTACAGAGAAGACAAGGCTTTCCGGGATTCCGGAAGGCCTTTTTTCATTTTATTTGACTGATATTCACTATTTTTTATCTATATTGTATAAAACCGAAAGGCTATATTTGTAGCTTTTGTCGAAATTATAAAAAGTGCTTGCATTCTTTATTATGCCATGCTACTATTTAACTACAAAATGAATCGATTCAAATTGAACTAAATAGTGTGAAATAAGGAAAAATCAATAGTAATATGAATTGATTTCCTATTCTTGTAAGGAGGAAAAGGAATGAAAAAAATTTTAGCATTATTACTGGCAGTATGTATGATGTTTGGGATGGCAGCATGTGGCGGCACTTCTGAGGACAAGGCGGCTTCTGACGATAAGACGGAGGGCGGTGCAGATAAAAAGACAATTGCATTAGTGCCTCCGGCAATGATATCCCCTTATTACAAGTCAGTGATTTCAGGCGCAGAGGAAGCATGTGGCAAGCTTGGAATAGAATTGAAGACGCTGGCGCCGGAATCTGAATCAGACTATGCTTCACAGGTTCAGATTGTGGAAGATATGATTACACAGGGTGTAGACGGCATTATCCTGTGTGCTATCAACAGCGATGCGATTGTGGCAGCTGTTAAGAAGGCTAATGAGGCAGAGATTCCGGTGATTATGTTCAATACCCAGAATGAGCTGGCAGGCGGGGAAGTGGCATGTTATGTGAGATATGATCAGTATGAGGCTGGCGGCAAGGTATGTGATTTTGTGGCGGAACAGTTTGGCGAAGATCTGAAGGTGGCAATTGTAGAAGGGCTTCCCTCTGACCACACGACGGAACGTATGGGAGGCTTCGTCGATAAAGCAGCTGAAAAGTACCCGAACATCAAGGTAGTTGCAAGCCAGGCCGGAGACTGGGAACGTGAGAAGGGAATGAACGCGGCGGCGAATATGCTTCAGGCAAACAAGGATATCGATGTTATCTTTGCTCTGTGTGACGAGATGGGGCTTGGTGCTGTACAGGCTGTCAAGGAAGCGGGCTCCGATGCGAAGGTAGTTAGTTTTGACGGCAATCCCAATGCCGTTGCCAGCATTCAGGCAGGAGAATTGGTATCCACAGTATCTATCGGGGGACCGGGAACTGGGGTCGCTTGTGTAGAAGCGCTGGATACGCTTTTTAAGGGCGAAACAGTGGAAAAGATTGTGAACGTAGAAACAGAGATCGTATGGAAGGACAATGCAGACCAATTCCCATCAGAGGCGGACTAATGGCTGCGGGCAGATAGCCGTACAAACAGATAGAGGACTGCAATAAGAGATAGAAAAGTACGCATGAAATTGCGTACTTTTCTAAAAAAGGAGGAAGCAGATGTCGGCAAATTTTATTTTAAACATGTCGGATATAACAAAACGTTTCCCTGGTGTTCTGGCACTTGACCATGTCAGCCTCCGAGTAAAAAAAGGGGAAGTACATGCACTGCTCGGAGAGAACGGCGCAGGCAAGTCCACCTTAATGAAAATTCTGGCCGGTGCCTATGTCAAGGATGAGGGAGAGATCGAAGTGTTTTCCAAAAAGACAGAGCTGGGGAATCCTAAGGCGGCGGAGAATCTTGGGATCAGCATAATTTATCAGGAACTCAACCTGATTCCGACACTGACCGTGGCTGAGAATATATTCCTTGGAAGGTATAAAATGAGGGGTTCCATCCAGGTGAACTGGAAAGAGGTATATGCAGCTGCGGAAGAGCTGCTTCAGGAGCTGGGCGTGGATGTAAAGGCAACGGACTATATCCGCGACTTAGGGATAGCGCAGCAGCAGATGGTTGAAGTCGCAAAGGCGCTTTCCATGAAGGCAAAAATCATTATCATGGATGAACCTTCGGCACCGCTTACGGAGAGGGAGACGAAGAACCTCTTCCGAATTGTGAAGCAGCTCAAGGAAAGCGGGGTATCCATCATATACATCTCCCACCGGCTGGAGGAGGTTCTGGAGATTTGTGACCGGGCCACTGTTATGCGCGATGGGACAACCATTAAGGAAATCGAGATTGCAAACGTGACAATGGATGAAATAATCCGTCTGATGGTCGGAAGGGAATTAAAGGATAAATATCCGAGAATAGAGAAAGAGATTGGTAAAGAATTATTCCGTGTCGAGAACTTATGCGCAGGCTCCAAAGTACAGAACATCAATTTTTCCGTCAGGGAAGGAGAAGTACTCTGTGTGGGAGGTCTTGTCGGGGCCGGGAGGACTGAGACGGTCCGTGCAGTATTCGGGCTGGATGCCAAGACAAGCGGGAAGATATTTATAGATGGGAAAGAATGTGAAATAAGGAACCCGAAGGATGCAATCCGTGCCGGAATCGGTTTTGTAACGGAGGACCGCAAAGGGGAAGGGCTTATCTTAAAACTAGGCGTGGGGGAAAATGTGACGCTGGCGGCGCTGGATAGTTTCCGTTCGGGTATCCATCTGAACCTTGGCAAAGAAAAAAATACTGTAAGTGAATATGTTAGCAGGCTGAATATAAAGACACCGTCAATTTTCCAAAAAGTAGAGAACCTCTCAGGCGGGAACCAGCAGAAAGTGGTTCTGGCGAAATGGCTGTTATCGAAGTGCAGGGTGCTGATACTGGATGAGCCGACCCGTGGAATTGATGTAGGGGCGAAAATTGAAGTCTATAATCTGATAAATGAATTGGCAAAAGAGGGAAAGGCCATACTGGTCATCACGTCTGAGATACCAGAGTTGCTTGGGATCTGCGACAGGGTTGTTGTAATGGCAAGAGGCAGGGTGAGCGGAACCCTTACAAGAGAAGAGGCGAACCAGGAAGCGATTATGACTTTAGCGGTGGGCGCAGAGGAAAGGGGAAATCAGAAATGAAATTAAAATCAAAAGAGAGAAAAGGAACAAGCTATGTGGGGATTCTGATTGCATTGATCGCGCTTTGCATCGTACTGACTTTTACCAGCAAGAGCTTTCTGACGGCAGCCAACCTGCTGAATGTTTCCCAGCAGATATCAACGAACTTCCTGATTGCAATCGGAATGACCTTTATCATCCTGCTTGGCGGCATAGATCTTTCCGTTGGATCCGTCATTGCCGTGACTGGGCTGATGATGGGGATCATGATGAAGAGCTGGGATCTTCCGGTTGCGGCAAGCCTGTTCTTAGGGCTCCTGTTTGCATCCGTTATCGGGCTGGTGACGGGGCTGTTAATTACCGGGTTTGATTTGCCGCCATTTATTGCCACTCTGGGTATGATGTCGATTGCCAGAGGGGCGGCCTATACAATCACAGAGGGGCAGCCGATATACACCTTTCCAAAAGAGTTCCTGGCAATTACAGGAAGGTACGGGGGAATTCCGGTTTTTACGATACTGATTATGATAGTTATGTTTGTGATAGCAGCGTATGTATTGAAGTATACAAAATATGGAAGGTACATATATGCGATAGGCGGCAATGAAAACTGCGCGAAGCTGTCAGGAATTAATGTGAAAAAAATAAAATGCATCGCTTATGTCATCAGCGGATTTTGCTGCGGCGTTGCAGCTATCGTACTGACCTCCAGGCTGGATTCAGCAGTGCCTACCAATGCGGACGGCGCGGAGCTGGATGCCATAGCGGCGGTTGTAATTGGCGGAACATCTATGAATGGCGGTGAGGGAACTTTAGTTGGGACAATCATTGGTACGATGATTATCGGGATCGTTGCGAATGGCCTGAATCTGCTAAATGTGCCTCAGGGAGCACAGCGGATGGTAAAGGGCGGCATTATCGTATTGGCAGTTATCGTAGACGTAATCAGGCGGAAGAGAAGTCAGAAGGCGTAGAAAGACCCTGAATGCAGAGAAAGAGCAAGTATTATAAGAAAATTAGGAGGATATCACAAATGGGGCAGCAAAACACAAGGAATGGGATGGGCCATAAGAAGTGGTGCATACCTGATTTATATATGAAGGAACCGGGCAATATGCCGACGCCTTCCCATGAGAGCATTACGCTCCTGAATACAGGGGATTCGACAGCGAACGTGAAGTTGGAACTGATATTTGACAACGGGGACGAACCAGTTCTGCTGGACGGGATCCAGGTGATGCCAAAGTCAGCAAGGCATATCCGCATGGACCAGGTGCAGGAGTGGAATATTACGATTCCCACCTCTGTATGTTATTCGGCAATCATAAGCAGTGACAGGAATATCGTCACAGAATATGCCAGGCTCAACTGGATAGACGGGGCTGCACAGTCCTTTGCAGTGATGCCGTATTTTGAAGACTAGTTAACCGAAAAGTCAAAAAAAGAGGAGAGACAGTAATGGAGAAGAGAAGAGTAGCGATCGTGACCGGAGGAACCCGGGGGATGGGGCAGGCAATCAGCGTGGAGCTTGCAAGAAAAGGGAATATAGTCTGTGCAATATACCGATCCCATGAAGAGAGCGCAAAGGAGACCTTGGCAGTGATGCAGAAATTTGTTCCTGAGTGCTGTGTTTACAAGGCGGATGTTTCAAAAGAGGAAGAGGTTCAGCGTACCGTACGGGAGATTGGGGATAAATTCGGACGGATAGATATTTTGGTAAATAATGCGGGAATCTTTGATTTCAGGTTCATCGATGAGATGGATTCGGCTTATCTGGACCGCGTAATAGACACTAATTTTAAGAGCCAATTTTACATGCTGCAAAATGCGGCGGAGTATATGAAGAAGAACAATTATGGAAGGATTGCCAATGCGTCTTCAATTTCCGGGCATTTTGCTGACTGCGGGCTGGTGGCATACGCCGCGAGCAAGGCAGGGGTGGATATGCTGACGAAAATCAGTGCGGCGGAGCTGGGCCCATATAACATCAGCGTAAATGCATATGCGCCGGGAATCATCCATACGGATATGACAGATGCCATGATACAGGAACGTGGGGATGAACAGGTAAAGGATCTGTGCCTGAACCGATTTGGAACAGGAGAGGACGTGGCTGCCCTGGTGGGATTTTTGACTTCACCGGAAGGCGGATATGTGACAGGGGAAATTATAGGAATTGACGGCGGAATGTTCAAAGTGCAGAACACCTATCTGGCTTACGAACATGCAAAAAAGCAAGGAAACTAGAGCTTACATAACAGCCGGGAACCGAAAAAACGGATCTGAGCTATAAAAGCAGGAGGTTTAAAGATGGAAGGAAAAATGAAAGCATTATTTTCTTATGCGCCATATGATAACAGGCTGGAAGAGACGGATATCCCAAAGATTGGGGCAGACGAACTGTTGGTAAAAGTGAAAGGATGCGGAGTCTGTGCGGGGGATGTAAAATCCTATCATGGAGGCATCCGGATTTGGGGAACCAGCGAGGAAAACCGCTATATTGAGGCGCCTGTAATTGGCGGTCATGAGTTCTTCGGCGAAGTGGCAGAAGCAGGGTCAGAAATGAGCGGATACAAGCCGGGCGATTTGGTTGTGGCGGAGCAGATTGTCCCCTGCAATGAATGTGAATTCTGCCGGCAGGGAAAATATTGGATGTGCACCGGTTCCGCCGTATACGGGTTCAAACAACACATAAACGGAGGGTTCGCAGAGTACATCAAGCTGCATAAAAACAGTATTATCCACAAGATTCCGGATTCCTTTACTACAGAGCAGGCAGTGCTGACAGAACCTATAGCATGTGGAATGCATGCGGTAGAGCTGGCGGATATCGGACACGATGACGTGGTTGTAATTGCCGGGCTTGGAGCAATCGGAACTTCTATGGTTAATCTGGCAAGGCTCTGTCTGCCTAAGATGATTGTCGGAATAGATGTAAAAGAATTCCGCTTGGAAATGGGAAAAAAATATGGAGCTGATTATGTGCTCAATCCTATGGAGTGCAATGTAGAGGAAGAAATTGCAAAATTAACCGGAGGTTATGGCTGCGATGTATATATAGAGGCATCCGGCAGCGGAATCAGCGTGACCCAAGGTTTAAACTCACTGAAGAATCATGGGAGATATATCCAGATGGGGGTATTTGCCGATGAGGTTAAGGCGGATTGGAATGTGATTGGAGATGGGAAAGAACTGACAATCAAAGGTTCCCATCTCTCAGCGCTCACCTTCCAGGCAGTTATTTCAGGAATTGAAAGCGGGCTGATCCGCACAGACGGGCTGATATCACATTCTTTTGGACTGGATAAGTGGGAAGAAGCCTTTGAGGCAGCGGAGAAAGAGCCGACAGCCATGAAAGTGATGCTGATCCCTTAACTTTCCGACATATTCGGAATAGGTGGAAAAAATGTTATAAGAAATAGGTATTTGCTGAAAATCCTATCGATTTCTGCTATAATATAACAAGCTATCCAAGCAAAATACATAAAACGGATATCAGCGGAAGGATATGTCTGGATACTCATTGCCGCCGGCATGTTTCAGGCATATTCTTGCTGACAGGAAGGGGATTACTTGTGGCAGTAATAAAAGATGTTGCAAAATTAGCCGGAGTTTCGGTAGGGACCGTTTCAAAATATCTGAATACGCCGGATTTATTAAAGGAAGATAAAAGGGCGGCAGTTGAGGACGCGATTCAAAAATTGAACTATAAACCCAATTTGTTTGCCAGAAACCTGAGAGTGCAGGATTCGAAGACAATCGCAGTCATTGCACAAGAAATCAGGAATCCGTTTCATGCGGCCCTCTTTAATACAATCAGAAGAGAAGCATTGAAATACAACTATTCCGTTGTCCTATATTCAATCAACGACGTAAATGGGAATATAGACACACTGTTTGAATCATTGCCAATCCATTATTTCAGCGGTTTAATCCTCTGCTATTTCCATGATATGGAACAGTCCATAGATTTTGCGAAGCGTCATGAGAAAGTACCGATGGTCATAATGAGTAATTCCAACAGATTTTTCAGTGAGTATGATTCGAACAAGATCGTACATGCAGACTTCACAAGCGGCATTCAGAAAATCTGCGAATACCTGATCGCTGTCGGCAACCACGACATAGCATATATTGGCTGCAAGACAAAAGACACGATCCATGAGCCGAAACTAAAAGGTTTCTTAACGACGATGGAAAAGTATAGTTTAAAGCCCCACAGCATCATCAGGCTTGAAAAAGAATACACTATGCAGACAGGCTACGAGTCGGCAGAACTGATCCTTAAAAAAGACACTCTGCCGGATGCCATTCTAAGTGACACCGATATCATGTCAATAGGCGCTTTGAACTGTCTGCGCAACCACGGTGTAAAAGTCCCTGAAGACATCATGCTTGCCTCTTTCGACAACATAGAGTTTTCCAAATACTGCAACCCCAGGCTTACAACAGTCAATGTTCCCATCGAACAAATGAGCATAAGGGCAGTAGAACTCTTAGTTGCCCAGTTAGAAGGTAAAGAAGAGGTTCCTCATAACAACGGCTTTGAATTGGAATTAATGTTAAGAGAAACAACAACTGTAAAAAATAAGTAAGAAAGTATACCGTTTCAAATTGCTGAAAAGGGATCAATCATTGATAAAAGAAGGTTAAAAAGACTAAGAACAGAGAAGACAAGGCTTTCCGGGATTCCGGGAGGCCTTTTTATGATATAGAAAATTACTATGGAATTTTCTATATCATAAAACCCTCCGGGAGGATGCACACGCCGCAATAAAGTATATAGCCGCAAAGCGGCATCGCGGCGGCGCCATTGTGCAAGCCCCTCATGAGTGCGGGGGTGGGGATATGAGGTGGGCTTGCCTACTTTGTTCTGATATAGGAAATTCCTCTGGAAGGATGCACACGCCGCGATAAGGTATATAGCCGTAAAGCGGCATCGCGGCGGCGCCAAAGCGTGCAAGCCCCTCATGAGCAAGGGAGCGGGGAGCTGAAGTGGGCTTGCCCACTTTTATTCTATAATAGGATTAGGGTGTTAAAAGGTCAGTAATCTTTAAAATATATGGAAATATATAAGGAAAAATTCAATGCAATAAGCAGATGATAAAATATTGAATTTTCTGTATAGTTACCGCAGGAAGGAGGGATTGGCTTGCTAATCACAGCAGATAAACGAGAAGGCCTGGCAGAGATATACAATCAGCTGGTTGAACTTGTGGGCATAGAAAATACGGAAGAGATCTATAAAAACATGAAGGGACAGCAAATAACCTTCCCCATGCGGCTTTACAGAACTGATTATATATCTAAAATAGTAAATGAACGGTATAACGGTAAAAATCTGAAGGCTCTGGCGAGAGAGTACGGATATACCGAAAGACACCTTAGAAACCTCTTAAATAAGAGACAAAGTTAAATATATCAATATGGAATGCAGGTCATTGAAAAAATAAGTACATAAAAAATGGTAACAAGCAGGTCTTAAACAAAAGATTAAGGAGGCAGGAGGTTTCGATGGGAATAGTTTTCTCCATTATACTGATTTATATGTTCGGCAGAGTAGAAATCTGTTCGATGCGTTTTATAGCAATACTGACACTCGGTACGTTTTTATGGCCGCCGGGAACAGGGGGAATCCTGATATGGATACTACTCAAGTGTTGTAAGTTCATTCACTAGTATAATAATTAACTGCAATAAGAGCCAACCTAAGTTGTCGATAGCGCTGCTCCACAAACCTCAGCGCAGCCCGCTACGCCTGCTTATGTGGAGCGGCTCTCTCGAAACGTTATCTTCTCTTATGAGTCAGTTACTTATTTTACGATGTACTAGGGGGTGTTAAAAAGCGTGTGTTTTAGGTATAATAAAATGAAATAAAATCATAGAAACGAAACCAGTACATCGTAAAATCAAGAAACATATGGGGCATGTCGTTCGATTTCCCAAGGGGAAGATGGAACGATCGTTTTGACAGCAGCCATATCTTTCACAGGATGAATTAAAACAGGGAGTTCGTATGATGGAACACCAAAAGCATGTTGTATGTGTTGGACAGGCATTAGTTGACTGTATCACCAGAGGGATGGAAGAGAAGCCTTATAAGAAAAATGTATATCGGGCGGACTCTATCTCGTTAAATACAGGAGGTGATGCCTTAAACGAGTCCATCGTCTTATCCCATCTGGGGTACCAGGTCAGCCTGGTGTGCGCGGTGGGAGATGACCTGGCAGGCCACATCGTACTGCATACGGCCAGAAGCAATGGAGTAGATGTTTCCCATGCGGCGGTATCTGCAAGTATTACTACCCCGGTGGCTAATCTGATGGTACAAAAAAACGGGAGCCGGCAGTCCGCCAACAGCCCTGCTACCCTGCTGGCGGGATACGAGCCGGACGAACGTGCCTTTCGCGGGGCAAAGGCCGTATCATTTGCCAGTCTGTTTCGGGCGCCGCTGGACAAAAAAGAAAGTATTCTTCGGTTGATGAAGGCGGCCAAAGCCGAGGGCGCGATCATCTGTGCGGATACCAAAATGCCCACATACAGGGAGATTTCCAGGGAGGACCTCCTGGAAATCCTGTCTTACATAGACTATTTCTTCCCGAATGAAAACGAAGCGTCCTATTACAGCCGGATTCTGGCGGGGGCGGAGCAAAGAACCCTTGCCGGGATGGGCAGTGTCTTCCTCCAATATGGGGTGAAAAATGTGGTCATAAAGACCGGAGAAAAAGGCTGCACGGCAGTCAGCGGGAACGGGAGTTTTCAGTTTCCCGCCAGAAAGGTTAAGGCAGTGGACTCCACGGGGGCCGGAGATAATTTTGTGGCCGGATTTATTCACGGGCTGCTGTGTGGGTGGGACTTAAGAACGTGCTGCGATTACGGCACACACTGCGCGGCTGTCTCTGTTCAGTATGTAGGGGCGGTAACCGGGATCAAACAGCAAAAAATGAACGGCAGCCGGACAGATATAATAAAATAGATCAATGAGTCAGCGGACATCTGGAAATCATGCAGGTATTTCCAGGTGTTTTCTTTTTAGTAAAAACAGAGAAATTTTCAAGTTATAAATAGCGAAAATATACAAAAATAAAGTGAAGATCAAAAAGCGATTGACAATTAAATATACAGGTGATATTCTGAGAAAAAGAAAGTCCGTGCACGGGCACAATAACAAAATAATCAGAATATTCACTTGAAAGGAGAAAGTATTATGAAAAAAACTCTTTGTATGCTGTTATGTATTGGTATGGCCGCGGCCATGTGTGCATGCAGTCCGGGGGAAAAGAAGGCGGGGGACGCGCCCAAGAAGACGGAGGGAGAGAGTAAAGGTTTAATTGGGATCACCACATCTATGTACACCAACGAAGGTCTCACGATCATGTGCGACACAATTAAAGAGAAAGTAGAAGAAGAGGGCTATCAGGCAGTCATAAAGGATGCAAACCTGGATCAGGCCCAGCAGACAAAGGATGTAGAGGATTTCATCAGCCAGGGGGCCAAGCTGATTATTGTAGAGGCATGTGATTCCGTAGGCGTAAAATCTGCATTTGAATTGTGCAACAAGGCAGATATCCCTGTTCTGAGCGTGAACCAGGTATTAGGAGATGATTTGCTGGAACTTGTGGTGGGCTCCGTTACAAGTGACAATTATACGGCAGGATATGAGGTGGGGCAGGAAGTAGCCAAAGAACTTGGCGGAAAAGGCAAGGTATGTATTCTGACCTACGATGTAGCATTTGTATGCAGGGAGAGAGGCGACGGCTTCAAGGCTGCCATGGCCGAAAATGAGGGGATCGAGGTACTGGAAGTCTTTGACGGTGTATGTACGGAAGATGCCGCCATGAAAAAGACGGAAGACTGGCTGCAGCAGTACCCGGATGTTACCGCAATCTTTGGAAATAATTCGAACTGCGGAGTCGGGATTGCGGCGGCAGTCAGATCGGCCGGCAAGACGGATGATATTCTGGTTGCAAATGTAGATGGACTTTCAGGGGATATCAGAAACATGGAAGACGGGGCTCTGGATATCACAGCGGTATATCCGATGAAGGAACTGGCGGCAGAAGCAGCAGATAAGGCAGTTGAGGTGCTGAAAACCGGAAAATGCGGCGAAGATCCACGCTTAAAATTCAGCCTTTGTACAATAGATGACCTGGATACTTACAAAGAGTATTGGGGAATTGAGTAAATACAGGTGCGTAATATATACTTGCGGCAGCGCACACGATGTACTAGTATCGTGTGCCGCCATAAAGGAGACATAGATGATGAATGAAGAAAACATTCTGCAGATGAAAGGCATCAATAAGAGCTTCGGCGGCGTGCAGGTATTACATGATGTGGATTTTTCCATGCACGCAGGGGAAGTGAGGGCGCTTGCGGGAGAAAATGGCGCGGGAAAGTCTACTTTAATGAAGATACTGGGAGGGATCTATGACTGTGATACAGGTGAGGTGATCATCGACGGTGTGCCAATTGGCCTGGGTTCTGTCGAAGTGGCGCAAAAACATGGCATAGCAGTCATTCATCAGGAAATCGTGCTTGTGCAGGATATGACAGTCGGTGAAAATATCTTTCTGGGAAGAGAGTTTCAGACAAAAGCAGGCTTTGTGGATTATCAGAAGATGTACAAGAAAGCGGCGGAAATATTGGAAAGGATCGGCCTCTCAACCCTGAAGCCGGATACAATAGTCAGAGAACTCAGCATATCACAGCAGCAGATGGTGGAAATTGCGAAAGCACTTTCCACTGATGCCAGGATTATCGTTATGGACGAGCCAACTTCATCGCTGACCGACAGAGAAGTGGAATTTTTGTTTGGACAGATAAAATCACTGAGTGAAAAAGGGGTATCGATTATCTATATATCCCACAAAATGGACGAAATCAATGAGATTGCGGACAGTATTACGATCATGCGGGATGGGCGCCATATTGTAACAGCGCCCATCAGGGAGATCAGCTATGAGCAGATTATCCAGAATATGGTGGGGCATAAAATAGAAGACTATTACCCTGATTATGAGGTGAAACTGGGAAAAGAAGTGCTCAGGGTTGAAAATTTGACAACAGAAAAGGTAGAAAATATTAATTTTTCACTTTTTGAAGGGGAAATTCTTGGGATAACAGGTCTTATGGGGGCAGGAAGGACAGAGCTTGCAAAAGCTTTGTTTGGCTTGGACGAGGTTCAGGCCGGCAGTATTTATCTGGAGGGTGAAAAATGTATCGTAAAATCACCGCGGGATGCAATCCAGAAGAAGATAGCGCTTGTCCCTGAAGACAGAAAAGAAAACGGCCTGTTTTTGGAAAATTCAATTTCCTTTAATATGACAGTCACAGTAATGGATGAATTTATAAAGGGAATCTCCGTAGACGCCAAAAAGGAGCAGCAGATCCTAGATGAATATGTAAACCAGCTTGAAATTAAAATGGCGGATACCCAGCAGCTTGCGGTTGAACTCAGCGGAGGAAACCAGCAAAAGGTAGTGATATCGAAATGGCTGGCGTCGAACCCAAAGATCTTAATCCTGGACGAACCGACCAGAGGGGTGGATGTAGGCGCAAAGTCAGATATATACCATTTAATCTGTCAGATTGCAGAGCGGGGCGTGGCAATCATCTTAATCTCTTCGGAGCTGCCCGAGGTTATGAATATGAGCTCCAGAATCGGTGTCATGTGTGAAGGAAAACTGGTCAGGTTTTTTCATCCGAAGAAGGAAGAAGTCACCCAGGAACAGATCATGCATTATGCAACAGGAGGATATGAACATGAAATTTATCACCAATAAAAGCCATGTCAGCCAAAGCCTGAAAAAATTTTTGAAGCGCAACTTTATGATATTGATCGCGCTGCTGCTGATTGTACTGGCTCTGTCGGTTTTCACAGATACATTTTTAACAGCCGATAATATTCTGTCCGTTACGAGGCAGATCAGCGTGGATTCCGTGCTGGCGTTTGGAATGGCAATGGTATTGATTATCGGATGCATTGACCTGTCCGTAGGCAGCGTTCTTGCCCTGAGCGGCTGTGTCTGTGTTTCTATGATTGAAAGCGGCATCCCTACGGCAGCGGCAGTTATCATTACGCTGGTATTCGGAGCCCTCTGCGGGATCATCAATGGCCTGCTTGCAACATTTACAACCATCCCGAGTTTTATTATAACCCTTGCCACGCAGCAGTGCTTCAGAGGCGCGGCATATCTTATGACAAACGGAAAATCAATCATGTGCTATGATGAGACGTTCAGTGCGATCGGAACCGGATATATAGGGCCTGTCCCGATTTTGGGGATCGTCATTATTGTATGCCTTGTATTTACCAGCATCCTGCTTAATAAAACAAAATTCGGAAGAGGCATGTATGCAATAGGAGGGAACAGAAGCGCGGCTGTATATGCGGGAATCAAGGTGAAAAAAATAACCGCCAGCGTCTTTATATTTACCGGCATCATGAGCGCAATGGCCGGTATTATGCTGGCATCGAGAGTGTATTCAGCCCAGCCTGCATCCGGTGCGGGATATGAATGTAATGCGATTGCGGCAGCGGTCTTAGGCGGCGTCAGCTTTAACGGTGGAATTGGAACTGCAGGAGGCGTGATGATCGGCGTGCTGATTATCGGGTTTATGAATAATGGGCTGAATATGCTGCATGTCACCTCCTACTGGCAGATTATTGTAAAAGGACTTCTTATATTATTGGCAGTGTACCTGGATACTTTGAGGAATAACAAGCGATTACATATTAAGAAGAGGGGATAGGCATGTATACAGAAATAGAATTTATAAGACAGTATGAAAAATATTCCGTACTGATGAAAGGAATTTGCGGGAAGGGGGAACCGGGACTGGAAATATTTCTCGATTTCCCTGTAGTTATGCAGGACATTTCCGGCGCGAAAACAAAGCTTAGGTACGATAGTTATGAAAGTACGGAACATGGATATCAGGCTGGAATAGAGGCCAGGGATTTATATGGCAACTGCTATACCATCACGGACGTATGGACAGCAGAGAAGGACAGCTATAAACTGGAACGAAAAGTGTCCTGCAAAGAGGTAAAAGAGCAGACGGGGATCCGCCTGACTTCTGAATTCCGGTGCAGGGATTTGAAGGCAGCATCTTTTGACGACTATGAATTTATAATACCCGGGGCCCTGTATAACCATAATGATACGGACGGGGACGGGGTAGATGATTATCTGGGAACATTCAGCCAGGATTATAAGGACGACAGAAATCCGGCTCTTTCGGTCACAGCTTATGGAAAAAAAGGAAATTGGTCGGTATCTCTGATCAGAGGGGATTTACCGCAGGAGGATAAGACAATCACCCGGGAGCAGATCAAAGCCCGCCATTTTATTCATCATACAGATATAGGTTCCCTGGGAATCGCACCATCCCAGTATCGGACGCAGGAATTTATCCTGCGATGCGATTACCCCTTCTATGAAAGAAATTCATTCTGTCTCAATGTAGATGGTTCAGAGTGGTCAGCCTACAAAGAGATTGGAGAAAACAAGGACTTTTCCATGACATATCTGCTCTGCATAGGGGAGGCAGAAAGCCTGACAGAGGCATCCTGGAATACGACACTTCTTCAGCTGGACAGAATTCTGGATCAGGAGACAGCACTGCCCTTTACTTTAGAGGAGGCGCAGCATTACAGGCGTGAAATGATCCACAACAGCTTCCGGGAGTTCCCGGAAAAGAAGGGAGCGCCGGCGGGGTATTTCGTACATTTTTCTCCACGCAGCAATTATGGGGAACAGAACCTTCTGGAATATGGTTTCTGCGGGGCACAGACACTTCTGAGCCTGGACATGCTGGCGGCGGCAAAGGACAATGGATCCGGGGAATACAGGGAAAGGGCGCTTAAAACGGTCGATTACTTTGTGGATCACTGTATTGAGGAGTCGGGACTGCCGAACGGAATTTACAATGTGGATAAGGAGGAGTATGTATACTGGTGGACGGGAATCCTGTTTCCGTTCCAGTACTCGGATGACAGGGAGGAACTGGAGGGGTATCTTGGCAGCCAGGTGGTGAGCTCTTTGATGGAAATCGCAAAGGAGCTGAAAAAGGTAAAGGGTAACTACTGCAGGTCTATGGTCGATTCTATGTACTATTTGCTGCGGTGCTATCTGTTCGAAAAGGAACAAGGAAAGGAACATCCGAAATGGCTGGAAGCCGTAATCAAATTCTGCGATAAGCTGGTTGAGATACAAAATGAAGACGGTTCCTGGAACCGCGGATATTCGATGGAGGGAGTACCGCTTACAAATCCGCCGCAGTGGTTCGGGGCGTCCAAAAAGGAGCAGGGTTCCGGGGCAATCTTCCCGGCCCAGATTCTGACAGCACTGTATTCGCTTACAAAGTTGGAAAAGTACTTGAAGTCTGCCGAAAGAGCAGCATATTTTGTGTACGGCAATTATGCTTCCCAGGTGGAATATATCGGCGGACTCAACGATACGACACACAAAAAGTCGGTTAAAATAGACGCAGTCGGCGTGATGTTTGCCATGCGTACCATGTTGGTGGTGTACGAGCAGACAAAGGATGTGAAGCTTCTTACAGGAGCAAGGGATGCAGCCCGCATACTGGCAAGCTGGACTTACCTTTGGGACATCCCGTTTGATAAAAATACACTCCTCGGAAAGCACGGTTTTAAAACGACGGGGTGGGCAGTATGCGATGTGATACCTGCGGGCAGTTATGTAGACTGTGAATTTGTAGAATTTATTCCCGAACTGCTGCGCATCGCCGGATACCTGAAGGACAGGGAGCTGGCAGTATTGGCGAAAATAGTGACACGGGGGATGCAGCACGGCTTGTCCATGCCTCAGAATATGTACGGATATGCAATGCCGGGGGTACAGTGTGAGGGGTATATGACCTCCCTCTGGCTGGCGGATACGGAGTATAAGGGCTTTTCCGGTGCTGCAGCCAAGAACAAGGGGGATGATAACGATACATGTAATGGACTGGTGAACGGGCAGGCGCTATTGAACTTAGACTATTTATCACAGAAGTACCATACGATGGATTTTGACACAATCATAGAACAAACCGTGAAAGAAGGATAAAGAGTGTTCAGAACTATGAGCGGTTTCGACGGAGGTATATATGGCAGAAATAATTAATAATCCGGTACTGAAAGGCTTCCATCCGGATCCCTGTATCTGCAGGGCAGGAGATGACTATTATATTGCAGTTTCGACGTTTCAGTGGTTTCCGGGGGTAGAAATCTATCACAGTAGAGATTTAGTACATTGGGAATTTATAAGCAGGCCTTTAAATGAAAAGAGGCTTGTGGATATGACGGGAGTGCCTGACTCAGGCGGTGTATGGGCGCCGTGCCTGACATACGGCGATGGTATTTTCTATCTGATCTATTCCAATGTAAAGACCTACCGGAATTACTATAAGGATGTGGACAATTTTTTGACATGCAGCAGGAGCATCTGCGGCCCATGGTCTGATCCTGTTTATCTGAACAGCAGTGGTTTTGATCCGTCCTTCTTTCATGATGACGACGGGAAAAAGTATTTGCTGAACCAACGGTGGGACCATCGGGATAAATCAGCTTCGTTTGATGGAATTGTACTGCAGGAATACGATGAAGAGAAACAATGTCTGACAGGAAATCCGCAGAAGATATTCCAGGGAAGCAGTATTGGGATGACGGAAGGGCCGCATCTGTATAAGATCAATGGGATGTACTATCTTTTCTGCGCTGAGGGCGGGACATTCTATGAGCACGCAGTGACAGTTGCACGTGCAGGGAATATCGAAGGCCCTTACGAGCTCTCCCCCTATCATCCCTTGCTGACATCGTATGGACATCCGGAGCTGGCACTGCAGAAATGCGGGCATGGCAGCCTGATCAGCACGCAGGATGGGGAATGGTATATGGCGCATCTGTGCGGACGGCCCAACGGGAACCAGAACCGCTGTATGTTAGGCAGAGAGACGGCAATTCAGAAGCTGAAGATGACGGAGGACGGCTGGTTCGTACTGGATCAGCCATCAGGGCTGCCGAAGGAGGCGGTAACGGCTCCGGAACTGCCCCATTTTCCAGTACAGAAAAAGAGTGCAAAGATGGTCTTTCCGGGCAGGCTCCCGGACGAATTCCAGACATTGCGCATCCCTTTAGACAGCAGGTGGATGGATTTTAACAGAGAAAGGCAGTCTCTGATCCTGTATGGGAAAGAGTCCATGGAATCACTGCATACACAGAGCCTGGTTGGTATAAGGCGGGAACACTTTCACTTTACTGCTGAGACGAAGCTTAGGTTTGATCCGGTTCACTATCAGCAGGCAGCAGGCATGGCGCTGTATTATGATACGACAAATTATTTTTATCTGAATCTGAGCTGGGACGAGGAAAAAGGGAGAGTATTATCGGTGCTTGTCTGCGATCATGGAAAAATCAGGGTCAGTAAAGGCGAACGCCAGCCAGCCGGCAGTGCACAGGAACTATATCTGAGAATGGAAGTGAGAAACAGGGAGGCGCAGTTTTGCTGGTCGCCCGACGGGGAAAGGTATCAGAATATAGGGGAAATACTGGACGCTTCGCAGCTGTCGGATGATTATTATGATGAGGCCGTACATGGACTCAGGTTCACGGGAACCTTTCTTGTTCTGTGTTGCCAGGACACTTCAGGGCGGCGCTGCAGGGCGGAATTTGAATATATGATTTATCAGCCGCTCGATGAAGAAGAGTGACGAAGAAAGAGGGAGTATTGTGTTTGCAGGCAATATTCCCTTTCATAATAAAAAGGAGGGAGTACCATGTTTATAGAGTTGGAATTTATACGCCAATTTGAGGCCTATTCTCCCATGATATCCATATGGAAGAACAGAGAAGAGTCCAGGCCGGATATGAGCGTATTTGTGGACTTTCCTGTTGTGCTGAAGGATATCAAAGGGGCAAAGAGAAAAATCCGCTATGATGCCTGCGGTGTATATGAGGATGGTTTTTATGGAGAGGCACAGGTGGAAGATCGGTATGGTAATCAGTATAAGATCAGAGATATCTGGAAAATAGAAAACCAGCTGATCAGATTGGACAGAACGGCGGTATGCACCCGCTTTACCGAAGAAACAGGGATCCATCTGACCACAGAGTTTCGGGTCAGGGGCAGCAGGGAAGCGTCTTTTGACGATTATCAATTCGTGATTCCGGGGGCCTTTTATAACAAAAATGATACAGACGGAGACGGGGAGGAAGATTACCTTGGGACTTACAGCCAGGATTACAAGGATGACAGAAATCCGTCTATGTCCGTGACCGCATATGCACAAAAAAGCCAATGTTTTCTATCACTGCTCAGGGCAGATACCCCATGCAAAGACACGACAATTACCCGCCGGCAGATCCAGAAGCGGCATTTTATCCATGATACAGACATTGGATCCTTGGGCATTGCCCCCTCGGAATACCATGTGGGAGAATGCATTCTGCGCTGTGATTACCCCTTTTATGAAAGAAATACATTCTGCCTGAACGTGGACGGCTCCGAATGGGCGGCTTATCAGGGTGTGGAAGAGGAAACAAAATTACAGATGTCCTATCTACTGCAGGCGGGGGAGGCAGAAAGGCTTACGGATGCTTCCTGGCAGACCACGGCCCTCCAGATCGACCGGCTACTGCGAGAAGAGGTGCCTCTTCCATTTACTTTAGAGGAATCGGTACAGTATAGGAGGGATATGGTCCTCGACAGTTTTCGGGAATTCCCGGATAAAAAGGGAAGACCAGCGGGCTACTTTATCCATTTTTCGCCCCGTCAGAGTTATGGCGAACAGAACCTGCTCGAATATGGATTCTGTGGTGCGCAGACACTCCTTGCATATGATATGCTGTCGGCTGCATGGGAAAAAGGACAGCGCGGTGCAGAATGTCTTTTGCAATACAGAGAGAGTGCACGAAAGACATTGGATTATTTCGTGGAAAACTGCATAGAGAAATCGGGGCTTCCGATCGGCCTCTATCATGTAGATAAAGAAGAAATTGTATACTGGTGGACGGGGATTCTCCTTCCTTTCCAATATTCCCATGACAGAAAAGAGCTGGAGGATTATCTCGGGAACCAGATTGTGGGGGCTTTAATAGATATCGCCGGTGAGCTAGCAAAAGTAGAGGGAAATTACTTCAGATCCATGACCGATACGATGTTCTATTTGATGAAATCATATCTGATCGAGAAAGAAAATGGACAGGAGCATCCGGAGTGGCTGCAGGCGGTTTTAAATTTCTGTGAAAGGCTCCTGCGGATACAGAATGCGAATGGTTCCTGGAATCGTGGATATACGATGGAAGGAGAGCCTTTGGCGCATCCGCAGGAGTGGTTTGGGCGGTCAGAAAAGGAACAGGGGTCCGGGGCGATATTCCCGATACCGCTTCTGGTAGAAGTGTACCGCTATACGAAGGAAGAAAAGTATCTGGAATCAGCCAGAAAGGCGGCTGAGTTTATCCTTTGCCAATATATTGGGGACACCACATATATAGGAGGCATTAACGATACTTCCCACAAAAAATCCGTAAAGATGGATGCCGCGAGTGTGATGTTTGTTATGAGAAGTATGCTTGCATTATATGAGCAGTGCGGCGATACACAATATCTTTCGGGTGCGGCAGATGCGGCCAGAATCCTTGCGGGCTGGACGTACTTGTGGGACATACCCTTTGATGCGGACACGCTGCTCGGAAGTCATGGCTTCCGGACAACAGGATGGGCGGGCTGTGACGTGATTCCGGCCGGCAGTTACGTAGACTGCTCATTTGAAGAGGTTGTCCCGGAATTTTTAAGAACTGCAGAGTATTGCCATGACGGCAGACTGGCAAGGGTGGCAAAGGCCGTGACGAGAGGGATGCAGCAGGGACTGTCAACGCCCTCAGACATGTATGGATATGCCATGCCGGGAGTCCAGTGCGAGGGATATATGACGTCCCTTTGGCTGGCGGACACGGAGTATAAAGAATTCTCCGGAGCCGCGGCAAAGAATAAAGGGGATGATAACGATACATGCAATGGTTTTGTAAACGGCATGACACTTCTGAACCTGGATTCTCTGAAAAGAAAATATGGAACCCTGGATTTTGGAGATATTTGTAAAAATCTGCACAATTAATAACCAAGAATGGCAGAAGGCGTGGTATAATTCATCTTGAAGTACACTAGTCGGAAGAGGAATAAAGTATGGTAACTATTAAAAAGATTGCGGAGATAGCTGGTGTGTCCAGGGGAACGGTAGACCGGGTATTGAATAACCGGCCGGGAGTAAATGCAGAAACCTATCACAAGGTAAAGGAAATAGCAGACAAGTTAGGATATGAGCCCAATATGGCCGGGCAGATGCTGGCGGCCAGAAAGAAAAAAATCAGACTTGGATTCGTTGTATGCGATACTCCGGTGGATTTGTTTTTTGCGGATGTTTACCGGGCGGCAAGGAGAAAGGCAGAAGAACTGAAGACCTTTGGTGTCACTGTCCATTTTTATCTGATCAAAGAATTGTCAGATCAGTTTATTGCGCCCCTTCTTCAGGAAGCAGAGGACGATGAACTGGATGGAATTGCATTAGTGCCTCTCAATATGGACTCCATCAGGCAATTCGTTCAAAAGATGAATAAGAGAAATATCCCAATGGTTTTTTTTAATCTGGATATGGAAGATGCCAGGAGGCTCTCTTACGTTGGATGCGATTACCATGATTCCGGAAAAGTTGCGGCCGGCCTGGTCGCGCTTGTGACCCGAGAAAAGGGGAAGATCGCTCTGGCAACCAGTTTTGACGAGCAGTCGCCTTCCTTTCTGCAGAGGCTGGATGGGTTTATAGAGGAACTGGATGAAGGATATCCGCAGATCGAGATCGTAAACAGGGATTCTAATATTGTCTTTCAAAAGGGAGAATATTCAAATGTTCTTGAGGTTGTGAAAAAAAATGTGGATTTAGACGCGCTGTATATCATCAACCCGGGTGACTACAGCATATGTGAAGAAGTCGAAAAGCTGGATAAAGAAAGAAGAATCAAGATGATCACCAACGACGTGATCAATAAGCAGAAGCCCTTTATGGACAGAGGGGTCATTGCCGCAACCATTGGGCAGCAGCCGGAAAAGCAGGGTGCACTGCCGCTGCAGATTTTATATGATTATATCGGGCTGGGGATAGAACCGGCAGGACAATATTTGACGGAACTCTCCATCCATATCAGACAAAATATATCCTGGAAGCGGGAGTGATAGGCAGGAGGGACGCTTACCGACAGCCGTGACGTGCTGAGAAAAGCCCCTGTCCTGTTGGAAATACGGGCCGCTGCGCCAAGCAGCAGTAAGTGGAAATCCGCAGAATCAGCCGGAACCGAACACATTCACCGCTTAATCTGATGATTAAGCGGCTCAGGTGTTCTGAAAAGCTGCTTTGGTGAGCAGCTTTTCTCCGGCTGATTCTGCGGATTTCCGCTAACTGCTGCTAGGCTCGCTGGAAGCATTTCCAACAGGGCAGGGGCTTTTCTCAGCACGTCACGGCTGCCGGTAAGCTGGTGCTTCCAAGCGGCAGGTAAAGGCTCGCTCCCCGAGGGGAGTTTAGACCGTGGCGGCGTATGGGGATGACTTTACGGGCATATTAGCAGTAGTTTGGCTGTGAATGAAGTTGGAAGGGAGATTGAGTATGCAGACGACACGAGTTATTGTTTTGCCTTATGATTCTAAGTGGAAAACAGATTTTGAAAATATCAGGAAGGAAATTGAAGATGCTGCTGGCGATTTGATTATTGGCATTGAACATGTTGGCAGTACTTCAGTGGCAGGGCTTTCTGCTAAACCTTGTATTGACATTGATGTGGTGATCAAAGATTATTCGGTTTTTCATGTTATTGTCAGCAGATTAGAAACAATCGGCTATATCCATGAAGGCGGCTTGTGCCGGTCCCTTCATGGAGCGTCCCCCTCCGCCCGTTAAAGCAAAGTGAACTCCCACAACTATTTCCATTTTTTTGTTGATTTTTAGATTGATGTCTAGTAGAATTAATGCAGTAGCGTTAGGAGGAAAGAAAATGTCTGATATTACAAGAATCGCGTTAGATGCCATGGGCGGGGACAATGCCCCAGGCGAGATGATTAAGGGCGCGGTAGAGGCTGTCCGGCAGAGGAAAGATATTAAGGTTCTGCTTACGGGACAGGAGGAACTGCTTAGGAAGACGTTATCAGAATATACTTACCCGACAGACCAGATTGAGATTGTGAATGCAACAGAGGTTATTGAGACTGCAGAACCACCGGTTATGGCGATTCGCAGGAAGAAAGACTCTTCCATTGTAGTGGCCATGAATCTGGTGAAAAGGGGCGAGGCAGATGCATTTGTATCTGCGGGAAGTTCTGGTGCGGTACTGGTCGGAGGCCAGGTGATTGTAGGGCGCATTAAAGGCGTGGAGAGACCTCCGCTGGCTCCGCTGATCCCGACTGCAAAGGGCGTATCACTGCTGATAGACTGCGGTGCCAATGTGGATGCCAGGCCGTCGCATCTTGTCCAGTTTGCTAAGATGGGATCCATCTATATGGAGAATATTATAGGAAAGAAGAACCCCACCGTCGGCATTGTGAATATCGGGGCAGAGGAAGAAAAGGGAAATGCCCTTGTGAAAGAGACCTTTCCGCTGCTCAAGGAATGCAGGGATATTAATTTTGTGGGGAGCGTGGAAGCAAGGGATATCCCGGCGGGAGCTGTGGATGTAGTCGTCTGCGAGGCATTTGTGGGCAACGTGATCCTGAAGCTCTTTGAAGGCGTAGGCGGAACTCTGATCAGTAAGATTAAGGGAAGCATGATGACCTCTTTGAGGACAAAGATAGGCGCGCTTCTGGTCAAACCGGCGCTCAAATCCACACTGAAAGACTTTGATGCCAGCGAATACGGCGGAGCGCCGCTACTGGGATTAAATGGACTAGTTGTCAAGACACATGGAAGCTCTACTTCAAAAGAAGTATGTAATTCAATTATCCAATGCGTAACATTTAAGGAGCAGCAGATCAATGAGAAGATAAAGGCTGCCATCCAGGCGCAGGAAGAAAAAACGACAAATTAATGTAGCGAAGAAAGGGAAGAGGACTATGGAATTTGAAAAATTACAGGAAATTATTGCAGACGTATTAAATGTTTCTACAGAGGATATTACGATGGAAACAACATTTGTAGATGATTTAGGGGCAGATTCATTGGACATTTTCCAGATAATCATGGGTATTGAGGAAGAATTCGACATTGAGATTGACAACGATGAGGCAGAGAAGATTACAACAGTTGGAGATGCCGTTGAGCAGATAAGAAAGGCTGTAGAATAAGTGGAACAGATGAAAAAGCCCCTATGGGCTTTTTCATTTTAAGTGAAAGGTGAACAATATGAAAGATAGTTTAAAAGAACTGGAGAGTAAGATCGGTTATAAGTTCCGGGATTTTTCTCTGTTGCGCCGGGCCATGATGCACAGTTCCTATACGAACGAGAAGCATCTTGAGAAGTACCACTGCAATGAACGCCTTGAGTTTCTTGGAGATGCAGTGCTTGAACTGGTTTCCAGTGAATATCTGTTCCTGGAATTTCCGAAGGTGTCGGAGGGGGAACTGACAAAGACAAGGGCCAGCATGGTATGTGAGCCGTCCCTGGCTTTCTGCGCGAGGGATATAGACCTGGGTTCCTATCTGCTGCTTGGCAAGGGGGAAGAGGCAACCGGCGGAAGGCACCGGGATTCCATCACATCGGATGCACTGGAAGCCCTGATCGGGGCGATTTACCTGGACGGTGGTTTTACTAATGCAAAAGAGTTTATCCATCGGTTTATACTGACGGATTTAGAAGATAAAAAGCTCTTTTTCGATAGCAAGACTATTTTGCAGGAGATTGTGCAGGCAAGAATGGCAGGGAGTATTTCATACCGGCTGATCAAAGAAGAAGGGCCTGACCATAATAAGGCTTTCTTCGTGGAGGTCATGATTGAGGAAAATGGCTACGGCATAGGAAAAGGAAGAACCAAAAAGGCCGCGGAACAGGAAGCCGCATATAAAGCAATACTAGCATTGAGAAAAGAAAAATAGAGCAGGTGTTATATGTATTTAAAAAGCATTGAGGTACAGGGCTTTAAGTCTTTTGCCAACAAAATAAAATTCGACTTCCACAACGGAATAACCGGTATCGTCGGTCCGAACGGCAGCGGCAAGAGCAACGTTGCCGATGCGGTACGCTGGGTTCTCGGAGAACAGCGGGTAAAGCAGCTCCGTGGCGGGAGTATGCAGGATGTCATCTTTTCCGGCACAGAGAACCGAAAGCCTCTGAGCTATGCATCGGTGGCCATTACGCTGGACAATTCCGACCATCAGCTTCCGGTAGATTACGAGGAGGTTACGGTTACGAGAAAGCTGTACCGGTCCGGTGAGAGCGAATATCTGATAAATGGCGCGGGATGCCGTCTGAAGGACATCAATGAGATGTTTTATGACACCGGCATCGGGAAAGAGGGATATTCGATTATCGGACAGGGGCAGATCGATAAGATCCTGAGCGGAAAGCCCGAGGAGAGGAGAGAGCTGTTCGACGAGGCTGCGGGGATTGTTAAGTTTAAGAGGCGTAAGAACCTGTCAGTCAGAAAACTGGATGAGGAAAGACAGAACCTGACCCGTGTCAATGATATTCTCTCAGAGCTTGAAAAGCAGATCGGGCCTTTAAAACGCCAGTCCGAGGTGGCGAGGGAGTATCTCAAGAAGAAGGAAGAACTCAAGACTTACGATATTAATATGTTCCTGTTGGAGACGGAGCGGATCAAAGATCAGATTCGTGATCTGAACAGTAAGTATCAAATCGCTTCGGACGAGCTTGAAGAAGCAAACGTCCGGTACGAAGAGATGAAGACGGAGTACGAGGCCATTGAGGAGGAAGTGGACAGCATCGACTTTTCCATTGAAAAGGCAAAGAGCCAGCTCAATGAGACGACCCTTCTCAAGCAGCAGCTGGAGGGACAGATCAATGTTCTGAAAGAACAGATCAATACGGTTCGGATGAATGACGAGCACTATGATAACCGTCTCAGTACGATCCGTGTGGAGATAGAGACCAGACAGGCCCAGCGGGCGGAACTTGCAAGGGAACAGACTTCTGTAAGGGCCAGGCTCGCGGAAGTTGCAAAGAGCGATGCACAGGCAAAGGAAGCGCTGGTGGATGTGCAGAGCCGGATTGCCTCGGATACGGCGCAGATTGAACAGAGTAAGGCCGAGATCATAGAGCTTCTGAATAACAGGGCGTCCACTAAGGCTAAGATCCAGCATTATGCAACGACACAGGAGCAGATTACAACGAGAAAATCCGAACTGGGCAGGCTGATCCTGGAGGTGTCGTCAGACGCGGAGAAACAGAATGAAGTACTCGCCGCATACGAGGAAGAGCTGCAGCAGATTTCCGGGAGAATCCATGCTTATACGGAACAGATCGGCACGAATGAGCAGGAGATCGATAAGCTCCAGCAGGAACTGTCCGGGAAGCAGGAGCAGCTGCGTATTGGACAGACCGCCTACCACAGAGAGTCTTCCCGTCTGGAATCCTTAAAGAACATAACCGAGCGATACGACGGATACGGCAACAGCATCCGCAGGATTATGAGCAATAAGGACAGGGAAAAGGGACTGATCGGTGTTGTTGCGGATATCATTAAAGTAGAAAAAGAATATGAGATCGCCGTGGAGACGGCTTTGGGAGGCAATATCCAGAACATTGTCACCGACAATGAGGAAACCGCCAAGCGGATGATCGCCTATCTCAAGCAGAATAAGTTTGGGCGTGCCACGTTCCTGCCTCTGACAAGCATGCATGGAGGCGGCGGGATCCGCCAGCAGGAAGCACTGAAGGAGCCCGGTGTGATCGGCCTTGCCAGCACGCTGGTGCAGGTGGAGGACCGATTTATGGGGCTGGCTGAACAGTTGCTTGGCAGAACCATTGTAGTGGATAACATTGATAACGGAATCCGACTGGCCAGAAAATACAAACAATCGCTCCGGCTTGTCACTCTGGAAGGAGAACTCATGAATCCCGGAGGCTCCATGACCGGAGGCGCTTTCAAGAATTCCAGCAACCTGCTGAGCAGAAGGCGGGAGATAGAAGAATTTGAAAAAACGGTCAGGATGCTGAAAAAAGAGATGGATGACTGTGAGCAGTCGGTGAACGAGATCAAAGCAAAACGTACTTCATGCTACAGTGCTATTGATGAGATCCAGCAGAAACTCAGAAGAGCGTCCGTTAAAGAGAACACTGCGAAAATGAATGTGGAGCAGGTTCAGAACCGGCAGCGCGAAGCTAAATTACGCTGTGAAGGGTATCTCAAGGAGCAGGAGGGCTTAGAACTGAGGCTGCGGGAGATCCTGGATAATGAGGACTCCATCCAGATGGAACTGGAGACATCAGAAGCCCTGGAGAAGGAGCTGAACAACCGGATCGGGGAGCTGCAGGAAAGCCTGGAATCCGACAAGGAAAAGGAGACCGTCCAGCTGAGACATTCGGAAGAAGTGCATCTGGCATATGCGAGCCTGGAACAGCAGAATGCGTTTATTCTGGAAAACATAACGCGAATTCAGGAAGAAACGGAAAAGTTCGAGATAGAATTAAAGGAACTGGACATCAATAAAGGTAATGCTTCCGAAGAAATTCAGGAAAAAGAGGACAAGATCCAGGATCTTAGAGAGACCATTGAAAATTCAAAAGAGCTTTTTGAGGAGATAAATACAGAGATCAAGAGCCAGGTCGCCAAGCGGGAGGAGCTGAACCAGAAGCATAAGGCATTTCTCGGAAAGAGGGAGGAACTCTCCAGACACATGTCCGAACTGGATAAGGAGTGCTTCCGGCTGAGCAGCCGCAGGGAATCCTATGAGGAGGCCTCTGAGAAGCAGATCAACTATATGTGGGATGAGTATGAACTGACCTACAACCATGCGATGGAGCTGCGTAATGAAAATCTGACGGATCTCTCGTATATGAAGCGACAGATCCAGGCGCTGAAAGGCGAGATTAAGAAACTGGGTTCTGTCAATGTCAATGCAATCGACGACTATAAAAGTGTATCGGAGCGCTACGAGTTCCTCAAGGGCCAGCACGATGATCTGGTAGAGGCGGAAGCGACGCTGATGAAGATCATAGATGAGCTGGATGCGGCCATGAGAAAGCAGTTTGAAGAACAGTTCGCGCTGATTTCAAAGGAGTTTGACATTGTATTCAAACAGCTTTTCGGAGGCGGAAAAGGAACTCTGGAACTGATGGAGGACGAGGATATCCTGGAAGCAGGGATCCGGATCATTGCACAGCCGCCGGGCAAAAAGCTCCAGAATATGATGCAGCTCTCCGGTGGGGAGAAGGCGCTCACAGCGATTTCTCTGCTGTTTGCGATACAAAACCTGAAGCCATCACCGTTCTGCCTTCTGGATGAGATTGAGGCGGCCCTGGATGACAACAACGTAGTGCGCTTTGCACAGTATCTGCACAAGCTGACCAGGAACACGCAGTTCATTGTTATTACCCACAGAAGAGGAACCATGACTTCTGCGGACAGGCTGTACGGGATCACCATGCAGGAGAAGGGGGTGTCCACACTGGTATCCGTGGATCTTCTGGAGGATGAACTGGAAAAATAGACAGCAGTTCCGGCTTATCTGAACTGTTAAAAAAAGATAGCGAGGGAGAAGAAAATGGAGGAAAAGCAGGGCTTTTTTAAACGGCTGGTATCCGGCCTGACCAAAACAAGAGATAATATCGTCTCCGGTATGGACAGCATTTTCCATGGCTTTTCAAAAATAGACGATGATTTTTACGAAGAGCTGGAAGAGACACTGATCATGGGAGATCTGGGTGTCCACACGACCATGGAGATCATGGAAGACTTGAAAGCAAAAGTGAAGGAAAAGCATATCAAAGAACCAATCGAGTGCAGGGAGCTGCTCATTGAGAGCATCAAGGAGCAGATGAATGTGGGGGAGACTGCCTACGAATTCGAGAACCGCATCTCGGTCGTATTCGTGATTGGAGTGAATGGGGTCGGCAAGACAACCACAATTGGAAAGCTGGCTGGCAAGTTCCGTGAGCAGCACAAGAAAGTAATACTGGCGGCTGCGGATACATTTCGGGCGGCAGCGGGAGAGCAGCTGAAGGAGTGGGCGAACAGGGCACAGGTAGAGATGATAGGCGGCCAGGAGGGCGCAGATCCCGCATCCATAGTCTTTGACGCAGTGGCGGCAGCAAGGGCAAGGAAGGCCGATATCCTGCTGTGTGATACGGCGGGACGCCTCCACAACAAGAAAAACCTGATGGAGGAGCTGAAAAAGATCAACCGGGTGATCGACAGAGAGTATCCGGAGGCACATAAAGAAACGCTGGTTGTTCTGGATGCCACCACAGGGCAGAATGCACTGTCACAGGCAAAAGAATTCAACGAAGTATCCGATATTACAGGAGTCATACTAACTAAGATGGACGGAACTGCAAAAGGCGGAATTGCAGTGGCGATCCAGGCGGAGCTGGGAATCCCCGTTAAATATATCGGTGTGGGCGAGACCATAGATGATTTACAGAAATTTGATGCGGATGAATTTGTAAACGCGCTATTCTACAGTGACTCAAAAGAAGAGAACAGCGGGGAATAGCCTAAGAAAGAAGGGGTAAAATGTTAACATTAGAGAAGTTTGAAGAAGCAAGCGAAATCGTAAAACAGGTAACAAACCAGACCAAGCTGATATACAGCGATTATCTGAGCGAGGCGAGCGGTGGCAAGGTATATCTGAAGCCCGAAAATATGCAGCACACCGGTGCATATAAGCTCCGGGGCGCCTACTACAAGATCAGCACTCTGTCTGAGGAAGCCAGGCAGAAAGGTCTGATTACCGCATCCGCCGGCAACCATGCCCAGGGAGTTGCCTACGCCGCAAAAAAATATGGATGCAAGGCAACAATTGTCATGCCGACAGTTACACCTCTGATCAAAGTTAACCGTACAAAGAGTTACGGGGCCGAGGTCATTCTTTACGGGGATGTATATGACGATGCCTGCGCCTATGCCTTAGAGCTCGCCGAAAAGCACGGCTATACCTTCGTCCATCCCTTTGACGACCTGGACGTTGCAACCGGCCAGGGAACCATTGCCATGGAGATCGTCCAGGAACTGCCGACGGTAGACTATATCCTCGTCCCCATAGGGGGAGGCGGTCTCATATCCGGAGTGGCTACGCTGGCAAAAATGCTGAATCCGAAGATCAAAGTGATCGGTGTGGAACCTGCGGAGGCAGCCAGCATGACGGCGGCTCTCCAGGCCGGGGAAGTGGTGGAACTGGAGAGCGCCAACACAATAGCTGACGGCACTGCGGTGAAAGCCGTCGGAGTTCAGAATCTGCCATATGTACAGGAAAATGTAGACGACATCCTTTTGGTTGAGGACGACGAGCTGATCGGCGCCTTTCTGGATATGGTAGAGAACCATAAAATGATTGTGGAGAATTCCGGGCTTCTCTCTGTTGCGGCATTAAAACAGCTCGAGTGCAAGGGCAAAAAGGTTGTCTGCATCCTGAGCGGCGGCAACATGGATGTCATAACCATGTCTTCCATCGTACAGCACGGCCTGATCCAGAGAGACCGTATCTTCTCCGTATCCGTACTGCTTCCGGACAAGCCGGGTGAGCTGGTGAGTGTGGCCGCTACAATTGCGGACGAGCAGGGCAATGTGATCAAGCTGGAGCACAACCAGTTTGTAAGCACAAACAGAAACGCAGCGGTAGAACTTCGTATAACAATGGAGGCTTTCGGCACAGAACACAAACATAAGATACTGAATGCCCTTGAGAAAAAAGGCTTTCGCCCGAAACTGATCAGCGCAAAATTATACTAAAGAAAAAGTGATATTGAAATAGCAGCGGCCGGCAGATGAATGTAAATTGATTTGCCGGCAGTTTTGTTAAACAGCAGGCCCGATTTTCGTACGCACAGCTTTTGTCCCGCGGAATGTAAGGCCCAAGAACCAGTAGTCCTTACTACTGGAAATAAAGAGTAGAAAAGGAGTGTTTCATATGAGCCGCAAAAGACCAAGAGAGGGAGAAATATACACACATTTTAAAGGAAAACGCTACAAAGTACTGCACATGGCAGTGCACACGGAAACAGCCGAAGAGCTGGTGGTATATGAAGCCCTCTACGGCGGACTCGGCATCTATGCACGCCCTCTGGATATGTTCCTAAGTCCGGTGGACCATGAAAAATATCCGGATGCCCCCCAGGAATACCGCTTCGAACTGACTGGTTTTGTAAAGCCTGGGGAGACGTTATCTGAAGAGGAGCCGGTACAAGAAGAAGTTCCCCTGATCATCCGCTTCCTGGATCTGGAGTCCAATGAAGAAAAACTCAAGTTCCTCCAGCGCCACAGGACAGAGCTGAACCAGCACTTCCTCAGTACAGCGGCAGAAAGCCTGGGATATACAGAATCAGGAAAAACACCCGAACAGCAGTATGAGGGAGTCATCAACTGCCTGAGAATGAAAATCAAGTACGAGACGGGGAGGCTTAGATAAGGCGAGAATGTGGCTGGTATGGGGACGCGTCAGTCCTGCTGTGCCGGCCAGCCCCCGCACCGGCACAGCAGGACTGACGCTGGACATTCCCGCCGGAATGCCTTATCCTGAAGCCGACGCACCCTTTTTCGGGGGCGGTGGATCTTGGCTGACTGGTTTGGAGACATTATTTACACTGTCATTAGGTATATAGATATGCATCCGCCGGTACACATCCGCTGCATTCCGTCGCGGGCACCTCCGGAGGGGGATGTTCCGGTTGGATGTGAGTAGTCTCAGAGAAGGGGAAGGTGTTTTCGGGGGCGTGAATGTGGGGGTTAGCATTTCTTTACAGAAAAAGAAGGATGAATCAGGCTGAAATCATAGCTACAGGCTATGATTTCAAGGGGACCTGCAGGGGAAAATTATCGAATTTTCCCCGAATGTCCCCGGTGCCTTGATTCATCCTTCTTTTTCTGTATAGAAATGCTTCCCCCACATTCCCGTCCCCGAAAACACCTTCCCCTTCTCTGAGACGGCCTCGTGAGTCGACACCACTTCCCCCTTCTACCCCCTGCGCTTTTTTTCGAGGAGTGCGTGGATTTTGTCGGTTGGATTCAGTACGGATCCGATGGAGGTGTCGTGATTCAATGAATCTATGATGAGTGCCAGGAATTTGCTCATATCTGCTTTTACGAAGTAGGGTTTTTCTTTTACAATCGGCGGCAGATAGGTGAGGTTTGTTGTGATTACCCGGTCAATGTATCCTTTTTCGTAGTATTCGTCGAATTTTTCGAAGCCGTCCGTGAAGAGGCCGAATGTGGTGCAGACGAAGACTCTGGCTGCGTGGCGGTCTTTTAGCTGTTTGGCTACATCCAGCATGCTTTCACCGGAGGAAATCATGTCGTCTACGACGATGACGTCTTTTCCTGTTACATCGTCGCCGAGGAATTCGTGGGCCACGATGGGGTTCTTGCCGTTGATTACAGTGGAATAGTCGCGGCGCTTGTAGAACATACCCATCTCTACGCCTAGTATGTTGGAGAAGTAGACTGCGCGGTGCATGGCTCCCTCGTCAGGGCTGATGATCATTAGATGCTCCTTATCTACCCGTAAGTCTGGCACTGAACGGAATAATGCCTTCATAAACTGATAGGGCGGATTGAAGCTGTCGAACCCTTTCAGTGGGATTGCATTCTGAACCCTGGGATCATGCGCGTCAAAGGTCACGATATTGGTGACGCCCATGGCGGTCAGTTCTTCCAGGGCAATAGCACAGTCCAGGGACTCTCTTTTCGTCCTCTTATGCTGGCGGCTCTCATACATAAAAGGCATGATGACATTGATCCGCTTTGCCTTGCCTGTAGCGGCGGAAATGATCCTTTTGAGATCCTGGAAATGATCGTCCGGAGACATGTGATTGATATGTCCGTTGACCGTGTACGTAAGGCTGTAGTTGCATACATCGGTCATGATAAACAGATCCGTGCCGCGGATTGTCTCCTTCAAGACCCCCTTCGCCTCACCGGAGCCAAAACGGGGACAACAGCAGTCCACGAGATAGTTGCGGGATTCATAGTTCACATAGAGGGGGGAGGAGGATTTTACTTCGCAGATCGTATTTTCTCGGAAGGATACGATGTAGTCATTGACCTTTTTCCCCAGCTTTTCACAGCTTTCCATGGCCGCTAGCTTGAGGGGGGCGACGGGAAGCGTTTTTTCTAATAATTCAATATTTGACATGATTTTCTCCTATGTTTGACGAATTTGACGGGCTGGAATCCAGCCGGTTATCTATATATGGTTATATCATTTTTTATGCTGAAATTCAAGCACAGCTTGCGCAAACCGCGAATTATGATATAATGAGGTTACTGTTCAAACCGTGCCGTGCACCTCGCTGCACGGCATCGGAGACGAAGTAGTGATGGTCTCTGGGCATCTGCCCCTCGCTGTAGGCGACTTTAAATGAGCCAGATGCCGTTACTATGCGCGGCCTGCGGCTGTGAACAGTAACATTATGAAAAGCGGACTGGGCAAGTCTATTCAGGACTTTGAGGAGATAGAAGATGAAACATGAGCATATAGTGAGTACCGTACATCCTGGAAGCATTGGGGAAGAGATGGGGATCGAGCCCGGGGACAGGCTCCTGGCCATTAACGGCAATACGATAGAGGATGTATTTGATTATCACTACTACGTTGACGATGAAAATATAGTATTATTGATAGAGAAATCCAACGGAGAACAGTGGGAGCTGGAGATAGAAAAGGACGAGGACGAAGGACTGGGACTGGAGTTCGGGCAGAGCCTGATGGACGAGTACCGTTCCTGCAGAAATAAATGCATGTTCTGCTTTATAGACCAGATGCCCGCAGGAATGAGAGAAACGCTGTATTTTAAGGACGATGATTCGAGGCTTTCCTTTCTGCAGGGGAATTATATTACCCTGACAAATATGAGTGATCATGACGTGGAGCGGATTGTGAAGTACCATTTGGAACCGATCAACATCTCATTCCATACAACCAATCCCGAACTGCGCTGTAAGATGCTGCATAACCGTTTTGCAGGCGATGCCCTGAAGAAAGTGGATATCCTGTATCAGGGAGGAATTGAGATGAACGGGCAGATTGTACTCTGCAAGGGCGTGAATGACGGGGAAGAGCTGGAAAGAAGCATCCGTGATCTGACCGGATATCTGCCATATCTCAGAAGTGTATCCGTGGTGCCCGTGGGCCTGACGAAGTTTCGGGACGGTCTGTATCCTCTGGAGCCATTTACGAAGGAGGATGCAAAGGAAGTCCTCAGGGTTATCCATAAGTGGCAGGATCAGATATATGAGGTTCATGGGATTCATTTCATCCATGCAGGGGATGAGTGGTATATCCTGGCCGGGGAGGAACTGCCCCGGGAGGAAAGATACGACGGTTATCTACAGCTGGAGAACGGCGTGGGTATGCTGCGCCTGCTGATGGATGAATTCGGGGCAGGGCTGGAGCACATCAAAGGGGACGTCAGGAAGAGAGAGCTGTCATTTGCAACCGGGCGGCTTGCTTACCCCTATTTGGAGCGTATGCTGGGCAGACTAAAAGAGAAGTTTCCTAATATAACCCTGCACCTCTATGAGGTGAGGAATGACTTTTTCGGCGAACTGATTACGGTATCCGGGCTAATCACCGGGCAGGATCTGGCCGCTCAGCTTAAAGGCAGAGAGCTTGGCGATGCTCTGCTGATCCCCTGCAATATGTTAAGGACCGGCGAGGACATATTTCTGGATGATTTTACTGTGGAGGATGTGGAGAAGGCTTTACAAGTGCCGGTAGATATTGTAAAATCAAGCGGGCAGGATTTGATTGACGCAGTTCTGGGCCGAAACTGATAATTTGAAGACGAGAAAGGTAGCAGATAAATATGAGTAAACCAGTAGTAGCGATTGTAGGAAGGCCGAATGTTGGAAAATCTACATTGTTTAATGCTCTGGCAGGCGAGATGATTTCAATTGTAAAGGATACGCCTGGTGTCACCAGGGACCGTATCTATGCGGATGTGAGCTGGCTGGACCGGGAGTTCACTTTAATTGACACCGGAGGAATTGAACCGGACAGTAAGGATGTGATTCTGTCACAGATGCGGGAGCAGGCACAGATCGCCATTGACACGGCGGATGTCATTATCTTTATAACAGATGTGAAACAGGGTTTGGTAGACTCCGATTCTAAAGTGGCGGACATGCTGCGCAGGTCGGCAAAACCAGTGATCCTTGTTGTAAATAAAGTCGATAATTTTGATAAATTTATGCCGGATGTATACGAATTCTATAATCTGGGAATCGGTGATCCGGTTCCGATTTCAGCCGCTTCCAGGCTGGGGCTGGGAGATATGCTGGATGAAGTTGCGGCACATTTCCCGGAAGGCTCGGGGGAAGAGGAAGAGGATGACAGGCCCAGGATTGCCATTGTGGGCAAGCCGAATGTCGGGAAATCTTCTATTATTAATAAACTTTTGGGCGAGAACCGGGTGATCGTTTCTGACGTGGCGGGCACCACAAGGGATGCCATTGATACCGAGATTCTTCATGACGGCAAGGAGTATATTTTTATTGACACGGCGGGGCTGCGCAGAAAGAGCCGGATCAAGGAAGAGCTGGAGCGCTACAGCATTATCCGGACAGTTACCGCAGTGGAGCGTGCCGATGTGGTACTGGTGGTCATTGATGCCGCAGAGGGCGTGACGGAGCAGGATGCGAAGATTGCAGGGATTGCCCACGAACGCGGAAAAGGGATTATTATCGTTGTAAATAAATGGGATGCTATAGAGAAAAATGATAAGACGATGCGCGAATACGACAATAAGATCCGCCAGGTGTTATCCTACCTGTCTTACGCGGAGATTATGTATGTTTCCGCAGAGACCGGGCAGCGTCTGAACAAGCTCTATGAGATGATTGACATCGTTATTGAAAACCAGACTCTGAGAGTGGCGACAGGAGTTCTCAATGAGATCATGGCGGAAGCGGTGGCTATGCAGCAGCCGCCGTCGGACAAGGGGAAGAGGCTGAAGCTGTATTATATCACGCAGGTGTCCGTAAAGCCGCCGACATTTGTTATATTTGTAAATGATAAAGAATTAATGCATTTTTCTTATACCAGATATCTGGAGAATAAGATCAGAGAGGCATTTGGTTTCCGGGGAACATCGCTGAAATTCTTCGTCAGGGAGAGAAAAGAAAAGGAGCAATAGTTATGGAACGTATTATCTGCCTTTGCATAGGATATGTCTGCGGGCTTCTGCAGACAGGCTATCTTGTGGGGAAGATCAATCATATCGACATCAGAAAAGAGGGAAGCGGCAACGCCGGCTCCACCAACGCGGTACGTGTCATGGGTTGGAAAGCCGGGCTTCTGACATTCGCCGGGGATGTGGTGAAATGTGTGGCAGCGATTTTTATTGTCCGCTATATTTACAGGGGGAGCGAGTATCTTCCTCTCTTAGCGATGTATGCCGGGCTGGGGGCTACCCTGGGCCACAATTTTCCATTTTATCTGCGCTTTAAAGGCGGGAAAGGGATTGCCGTGCTGGCTGGGCTGGTTGTTTCGACGGATCCGCTGCTGGTGCCGATTCCGCTTGCGGGGTTCCTGATCGCGGCTGTTTTTACAAGATACGTGTCGTTGGGCTCACTACTTGCATCTTCACTGTTTTTTCTCGAGATACTACTATTCGGGCACCTGGGTGAATTCCATATGGCTGCCCCTTATACATATGAGCTGTATATATTAGTACTTTTGCTCACAATACTTGCATGGTACAGGCATAAAGCAAATATCGGCCGGCTGCTTTCCGGTACGGAGAACAGATTTGGTTCAGGCAAGAAAAAAGAAGCAAAATAATAGATTTGAAAAAGGGAGGAGCATTATGGCAAATGTAGGTGTATTAGGAGCTGGCAGCTGGGGGACCGCGCTGTCGGTTCTGCTCTGCGAGAACGGGCATCAGGTTACCGTGTGGTCAATCGACAGAGAGGAAGTAAAGATGCTGACCGAAAAGCGGGAGCATGCAGCGAAGCTTCCGGGCGTAAAGCTGCCGGAGAATCTGGTGGTTACAAATGAACTGAAAGGGACAATCGAAGGAAAAGACTTCCTGGTGTTGGCGGTGCCGTCCCCGTTTACAAGGGCTACGGCAAAGAAGATGAGCCCGTACGTAAAAGAGGGGCAGATCATTGTGGATGTTGCCAAGGGAATTGAGGAAACTACGCTGATGACGCTTTCTCAGCAGATTGAGCAGGAGATTCCGCAGGCGGATGTGGCGGTGTTGTCCGGTCCGAGCCATGCGGAGGAAGTGGGCAGGAAGCTGCCGACGACCTGTGTGATCGGCGCAAAGAGCAGGAAGACTGCGGAGTATCTCCAGTCCATGTTTATGAGCCGTGTCTTCCGTGTCTACACGAGCCCGGATATCCTGGGGATTGAGCTGGGTGGTTCCTTAAAGAATGTCATAGCGTTAGCGGCCGGTATTGCTGACGGACTGGGCTATGGGGATAATACAAAGGCAGCCCTGATTACGAGAGGCATTGCGGAAATTGCAAGGCTGGGCGTGAAGATGGGCGGCAAGATCGAGACATTTACCGGGCTGACCGGGATCGGTGACCTGATCGTGACCTGTGCCAGCGTGCACAGCCGCAACAGAAAGGCGGGGTATCTGATCGGGCAGGGAAGAACCATGGAAGAGGCAATGGAAGAAGTAAAGATGGTCGTGGAAGGTGTGTATTCCGCTAAAGCAGCCGCAAAGCTCGCCATTGAATATGATGTGCCGCTTCCGATCGTGACGCAGGTTAATGCGGTACTATTTGAGGGTAAGAACCCTGCGGAGGCGGTAGACGAACTGATGCTGCGGGAACAGAAAAGTGAGCATTTGGCTCTGCCGTGGCCGGACGACAAATAAGCCGTTTGGTCCGGATGCTGCACAGTCAGGAAGCGGGACAGACCGGAAGTGGAAAGACGAAACCGGGGCGTGGCGCCTGCGGAGAAATTTTGGCATGTAAAAAAAGAAAGATGCATAAACCCCCTTATCTGCGCATAAATTGGTATCAGCAGAACAAGGGGGTATTTTTATGGATTCATTTCAGTTATACAAAGACATGAAAGCTAGAACAAACGGAGAGATTTATATTGGAGTGGTTGGTCCGGTTCGGACAGGCAAGTCAACCTTTATTAAACGTTTTATGGATTTACTTGTACTCCCCAATATGACAGATGAACATGCAAGAGAAAGGACAAAGGATGAACTGCCCCAGTCCGCGTCCGGCACCACAATCATGACTACGGAACCCAAATTTGTACCGAAGGAAGCGGCTGCCATCAAGCTGTCGGACGACGTGGAAGTTAAGATCCGTCTGATCGACTGTGTGGGGTATATGGTAGACGGAGCCTCAGGGCATATTGAAAATGATACAGAGAGACAGGTGAAGACACCCTGGTTTGAGTATGAGATTCCATTTACCAAAGCGGCAGCCATAGGCACGCAGAAAGTAATCCACGATCATGCGACGATCGGTATTGTGGTTACAACGGACGGGAGCATCGGTGATCTTCCGAGAGAAAATTACATAGCGGCAGAAGAAAAGACAATTAAGGAGCTCCAATCGATCGGCAAACCATTTATCATATTGCTGAATACGCAGAAGCCTTATACAGATGAGGCGAAAGCACTGAAGGAAGAGCTGGAGGAAAAATACGGGGTATCTGTGCTGCCTGCCAACTGTGAGCAGCTTCGGACAGAGGATATCCACAACATTATGCGCCAGGTGCTGTACGAGTTCCCAATAGCAGAAGTGGAGTTCTACATTCCCAAATGGGTGGAAATGCTTTCAAGAGAACACAGGATCAAGGCAGATCTGCTTCAGAATGTAAAGTCTGTTATGGGAGAGATGAAAGATATCCGCAGTGCGGCCAGCAAAGCCCCGCAGACGGATAGCCCCTACATAGACCAGGTGAATGTAGAAAAGATCGAGATGGATACCGGAAGGGTCAAGATACGGATTGGCTTTGCAGAACAATATTATTATGAGGTACTCAGCGAGCTGACAGGCACAGACATCAAGGGCGAGTATGAACTGATCTCGGCCATGAAAGAACTGGCTGCCATGAAAGAAGAGTACACGCAGATCAAAGATGCATTTGCTGACGTTAAAATGAAGGGATACGGGGTGGTCAGCCCGAAGAAAGAGGAAATTGCACTGGATGAGCCGCAGATCATCAAGCAGGGCAATAAGTACGGAGTGAAGATCCACTCAGAAGCACCATCGATCCATATGATAAGAGCCAACATAGAGACAGAGATTGCGCCGATTGTAGGAAATGAAAAACAGGCCCAGGATCTGGTAGAATACATCAAAGCAGAAAGCGAGACCCCCGAGGGCGTATGGGGAACCAACATCTTCGGAAAATCGATCGAAGAACTGGTCATGGACGGAATGCGTAACAAAATCACCATGATCAACGACGAAAGCCAGGCAAAACTGCAGGATACCATGCAGAAAATAGTCAACGACAGCAACGGAGGACTTGTCTGCATTATCATATGATGGCTGGGAGAGGTTAGTGGAGGAAGGGGGCCGCTGTTTTCCCGCCTCGTGGGGCATGAGGCGGTGGATCGGGCTGGCTGGGGACGTTATCGAGCTGGATATGCGGACAGCAGTATTCTGGCTGGAGGTATTATGACCCGCATATCCAGCTCAATCCGCTGCTACCGTCGGAATTACCACCCGGGGAGCTAACCCCGCGCCTTGAAGCACATAGCCAGCGGGGAGAGGGACTTCCGAAGGGCAGGGGAACAAGAAGGGGCCCGATCTGGATGCATAGAATGCGCGTTAGAACGGCTTAATGGAAATTCTGCCAGATGTTGAGGCTGAAATCGGCTTACAAAGCCGATTTCAAAGAGGCCTGAGCTGCATAATCATCAAGATTATGCAGTGAATGCCTCTGATGCCTCAACATCCGGCAGGATGTCCATTTAGCCGTTCTTAGCAAATGGACAGCATCCAGATCGGGCCCCTTCTTGTTCCCCTGCTCTTCGGAAGTCCCTCTCCCCGCTGGCGTACCTCCTTCTCCGCCGTCCAGCTCCCCAAAAGTTCCTCTTGTGGGATTTGGAGGGACGGGGTATAATATTTTCAGGTATTTATTTTGGATTAATGATGAGGAGAGTCGTTATGAGCAGACAATTTGAAAAGGTGATGAAGTGTTATGAATACTATCAGTCCGTAACAGCATTTAAGCCGCGTGTGGGATTGATTCTTGGCTCCGGACTGGGCAATTATGCCAGAAATATGCAGGTGGAGTGTGAGATTCCGTACGGCGATATCCCGGGATTCCCGGTGTCCACGGTGGAGGGGCATGACGGGAGGTTCCTGCTGGGATATATCGGGACGGTGCCGGTTGTTGTTATGAAGGGACGGGTGCACTACTATGAAGGGTATTCGATCGAAGATGTTGTGCTTCCTGTCAGGCTGATGAAGTTGATGGGGATTGAGGTTTTGTTTCTGACGAATGCGTCAGGCGGGATCAACCGGTCCTTCCATGTAGGGGATTTTATGATGATTACGGATCAAATTTCGAATTTTGTTCCTTCGCCTCTGATCGGTGAGAATGTAGCGGAGCTGGGAACCCGCTTCCCGGATATGACACACATTTACGATGTGGAGCTGATGGAAGTCATCCGGAAGACGGCCGAAGAGGAGAAGATACAGATTCAGGAAGGGGTTTATGTGCAGTCTTCGGGACCGAATTTTGAGAGTCCTGCTGAGATCAGGATGTTTGCGGCTATAGGGGCAGATGCGGTCGGTATGAGCACTGCCTGCGAAGCGATTACTGCGCGCCATGCCGGTGTGCGGGTGTGTGGAATTTCCTGTATTTCCAATATGGCCTGTGGCATTACAGGGGAAGAACTGAGCCATCTGGATGTGCAGGCTGTGGCGGACAAGCGTTCCGAGGAGTTTGAACGGCTGGTAACGAAGGTGATCGAAAAAGTATAAGGTGGTGTCCGTGAAGCGGAGAAAAGTAGATATTGGATGGAAAAATTTTAGATAAGAGGGATAAGGATATGAATATTCGAATTTATAATGTGAGAATCCTGACGATGGAAGCAGGAAAAGGCATTTTCAGAGGAGAGGTCTGGGTTAAGGGAGATAAGATTGCCTATGCAGGCCCGGTTGTTATGGATGCGAAGGAAACATGGGACAGGGAAATTGACGGTCAGGGGAATCTTCTGATGCCCGGTTTTAAGAATGCACATACGCATTCTGCCATGACATTTTTGCGTTCACATGCGGACGATATGAAGCTGGATGAATGGCTGAACACCAGGGTATTTCCGGCAGAGGCCAAGCTGACAGGCGAAGATATTTACTGGCTTAATAAGCTGGCAATTATGGAATATCTGACCAGCGGTATTACTTCTATTTTTGATATGTATATCAATAAGCCGGCTGGAGAACGCGCGGCAGTAGATACGGGATTCAGGACAGTGATTTGTGAGAGCATCAATGATTTCGGCGGGACACTGGAAGAGGTAGAGGCTGACTATAAGCGATATAATCAGGATCCGGACAGGCTGGTTTCCTATCAGTTGGGATTTCATGCGGAGTATACGACTGGGCGGGAGATGATGGAGGGGCTGGCAGGGCTTTCCGAAAAGTACAAGATTCCGGTTTATGTACATTGTTCAGAGACGAAAAGAGAAGTGGAGGACTGCCGCAGCAGGACAGGCATGACGCCTGTGGCCTATATGGATTCGCTGGGGTTGTTTGCGCACGGCGGCGGTTTGTTCCATGGCGTACATCTCGATGACGCTGATTTTGACATTGTTAAAGAGCGTGGGCTTTATATCGTAACGAACCCTGCATCCAATTTGAAACTGGCAAGCGGCATTGCACCGGTAAAACGGTATCTGGACATGGAGATTCCGGTAGCAATAGGTACGGATGGGCCGGCAAGCAATAACTGCTTAGATATGTTCCGTGAAATGTTCCTTACAACGGGGCTTCAAAAGGTGCTCTGTGATGATGCGGAAGTTGTTCCTGCCCTGGAGGTTCTGAAGATGGCTACAGTAAACGGTGCACATGCGATGGGACTGCCGGAGTGTGATATCATAGCAGAAGGAAAAAAGGCCGATCTGATCCTCATTGACCTTCAGCAGCCAAACATGCAGCCGATCCAGAATCTGGAGAAGAATCTGGTCTATAGCGGAAGTAAACAGAATGTGAAGCTTACGATGGTAGCGGGAAAAGTACTTTACGAAGATGGGAAATATTACCTGGACTCAACAAAAGAAGAAATATTTGCAAGGGCAAACGAATCTGCACGGCGCATTTTGGGGTAATTATCAGATAATTGATGGCGTATGTTAAGAGATGACGAGAAATAACAAAGGAAAAAATGTTGCTTAACAGAAGAAATGCACGTATAATAAAGAGAATGGTAAAAACCATTCTCTTTATTTTGCGAATATTCAGAAAACAGACAGCAAAGGGGTCAGACCCCTATGGAAAGGAGTACTAATAGATGAAAGCAGCAATTTTTACGTTAAATACAGGCTTATATAAAGCAAAAAAGGACAGCGCCGCAGCGACTGCATTGAAACGCATGTTGGAGCAGGTGGGATTTGAGGTGAAGGCGTCGGGAGTCCTGCCGGAGGATAAGAAGGTGGCGCTGGCAGTATTGAGGAGGCTGGCAGATACGGGGGCAGTGGAGTTGATTTTGACTACCGGGGCAACGGGAATACGGAAAAGAGATTGTGCGCCGGACGTGGTGATAGAAGTTTCAGAGAGGCTTCTTCCGGGAATTCCGGAGGCGATCCGCGCTTATAATATACGTTATTCGAAAAAAGCGATTCTGGACCGCTCTGCGGCGGGGATCCGGAACCATACCCTGATGGTAAATCTGCCGGAGGGGGCAAAGTCGGCGAAGGAGAGCCTGGAGTACATTCTGCCGGAATTAGTACATGTTGTGGAGATGCTGAGTTTATGATACGGATTACATATTTAAGCCACAGTGGATTTCTTGTAGAGCTGGATACAGCATATTTATTGTTCGATTATTACAAAGGAGATCTGCCAGAGCTGAATACAGGGAAAAAGTTTTATGTTTTTGTCAGTCATGCCCACTACGATCATTTTAAAAAAGATATTTTTAAACTGCGGGAGTATCTGCCGGATGTATACTTTATCCTGTCCAACGATGTAGAGCCCGATGGGGACGGGGATGTCATGTATATAGGCCCTAATGAAGAGCGGACTGTGGATGGCTGCAAGATACGTACGCTTCGTTCTACGGATGAAGGCGTTGCATTTCTGGTGGAGTATGACGGGAGCATTCTATATCATGCAGGAGATCTTAACTGGTGGCATTGGGAGGAAGAAAGTAAGGCTTACAATACCATGATGCGGCGGAACTATCAGCATGAGATTAATAAACTGCATGGTGTTAAGATTGATGTGGCGTTTGTGCCTGTTGACCCCAGGCTTGGAGAGCAGTATTATTGGGGACTGGACTGCTTTATGAAACGTACAGAGACCCGGGCTGTATTTGCCATGCACTTCTGGGGCAATTACGGGATATTTGACCGTCTTGCGCTGGAAAAGAATACAGAGGAATATGCAGATAAAATATACCGGATTGAAAAAGAAGGACAGGTGTTTGAACTGGAAAAAGGCAGGCAGAAGTCCTCTAAGGGAAGTGTCAGGAATACTATGCAGCAGGAGAAGCCTTCGAAATAAAGGCAGATCAGAAGAACAGACTAAAATATGGAGTGATAGGAAATTATGCAGGTAAAATTATTTACAGACGGTGCCGCAAGAGGAAACCCGGACGGTCCGGGGGGCTATGGCGCCGTCCTGGAATATGTGGACAGCAAGGGTGTTTTGCACACAAAGGAACTGTCGCAGGGGTATGTAAAGACAACAAATAACCGGATGGAGCTGATGGCCGTGATCAGCGGACTGGAAGCGCTCAACCGGCCCTGTACTGTGGCTGTTTATTCCGATTCAAAATATGTGGTGGATGCTTTTAATCAGCACTGGGTGGACAGCTGGCTCAAAAAAGGCTGGAAGAGAGGCAAGAACGAACCCGTAAAAAATGTGGATTTATGGAAACGGCTTCTGGCCGCAAAATCGCAGCACAGAGTGACATTCCACTGGGTAAAAGGACACGACGGACATCCGCAGAATGAGCGATGCGACGAACTGGCCACTACGGCAGCAGACGGCAGCGGCCTGATCGTGGATGAAGGGCTGTAACAGTTCAGGCCTGCCTGAACTGTTACGAAGGGCTTTAGCAGCAGAAAATTTTAGAGGATAGATTCTGGACAGATATCAAAATTCATAGTATAATATACAACTGTGTTAAGTAAGACAGACAATCGCGGCTGCGGGAGCTGAAAGGCTGCAGACGAGGAAAGTCCGGGCTTCACAGGGCAGGATGCCGGATAACGTCCGGTGGAGGTGACTCCAAGGCCAGTGCAACAGAAATAAACCGCCGGGGAACCCCGGTAAGGGTGGAAAGGCAGTGTAAGAGACTACCGCCTCGCTGGTAACAGAGAGGGCACATGTAAACCCCATCCGAAGCAAGACCGAATAAAAGCCACGTGGCGGCCCGTCACGCTTTAGGTAGGTCGCTCGAGCCTGGTGGCGACATCAGGCCTAGATAGATGATTGTCCAACGACATAACCCGGCTTATCGTCTTGCTTAACCACAGTAATAATTTAAGCTGCAACGATCATGTGAATTAGATTAATGATAACGGCTGACCAGATACCATAAGAAAGCAGGTAGTGAAATGGGAATGAAAGTAAATGCGGAGCTGCCGCTGCCGGCAGATTTGAAGGCGGAATATCCGCTGTCGGACAAGATCATAGCGTTGAAGAAAAAAAGGGACCAGGAAATCCGCGATGTTTTTATCGGAAAATCAGATAAATTTCTTGTCCTGGCTGGCCCCTGTTCAGCGGACAATGAAGATGCGGTATGCGAGTACGTGAGCAGGCTGTCTCGGGTCAATGAAAAAGTATCAGACAGACTGGTGCTGATCCCGCGGGTTTATACCAACAAGCCAAGGACGACGGGAGAAGGGTACAAGGGAATGCTCCATCAGCCGGAGCCTGACCAGGCGCCGGATCTTCTTGCGGGAATCATCGCGATCCGGAAAATGCATATCAGGACGATAGAAGAGAGCGGACTGACTGCGGCCGATGAGATGCTGTACCCGGAAAACAGGAGCTACCTGGACGATATTTTATCTTACGAGGCGATCGGGGCCCGTTCTGTCGAGAATCAGCAGCACCGCCTGACGGCCAGCGGTATGGACATTCCGATTGGAATGAAAAATCCAACCAGCGGTGATTTTTCTGTTATGCTGAATTCCGTAATTGCCGCACAGAATTCCCACAACTTTATCTATCGGGGAATGGACGTGACAACAGATGGAAATGACCTTGCCCACGTGATTTTAAGGGGCGGCGTTGACAAATATGGCACATGTATTCCAAACTACCATTATGAAGATCTCGTGAGGCTGTTGGATATGTATGGGAAAAAGGATCTCCAGAATCCGGCCGCAGTGATCGATGCGAACCATTCAAATTCAAATAAACAGTTCAAAGAGCAGATCAGAATCGTAAGCGAAGTGATGCACAGCCGAAATTACAATCCTGATCTGAAGAAATTGATCAAGGGTGTCATGATTGAGAGTTACCTTCAGGAGGGATGCCAGAGTATAGAATGCGACAGGGAATACGGAAAATCTATCACAGACCCTTGTCTGGGCTGGGAAGATACGGAAGCACTGATTTATAAAATAGCAGAGAGCTGTTAAGACTATAAGTGAATCGGAACTGTAAGGCTTTCCGGGACAGAAGATTTATGAAGTTTTTCAACCAGGATGAAAGTATCTAGCCAGGTACGTTTCTCCTGGTTTTCTATTTATCTTGAGATTTATCCTGAAAGCTTGGGCACAACTGAATTCAGACATTATTTCTAGAATAAAACATTGCATTATGTTACAGTAGGAAGTATACTGGTAACATAAACAAAATTCCGCTTCGCGGTTACAAACAAGAAAGGGGGAGGGATGGCATGCCAGATCTAGCAAACAATATAGCAGAACAAGCTGTCTGGATAGAATTTGCAGAACACTTTAAGAATCAGGATACAGCATTGGCATATTTGAAGGAGATCTTGGAGTGTGAGAATGTATGCATGACAGATTTCTTTCAAATGAGCAGCAAGGACGTCGAACTGTATTATATAAATATGCGCCAAAAAGAAGCGGCAGGTAAGCTGAGTATGAGTACCTTGTGCAAAAAGTTTTGGGAGCTGCATTCTTTTGCTGCATATGCCGCAGATCATAAAGAGGAGTTCGGACTGCCTAGAGCGTTTGAAGATTATTTTTACCCATGGCTGAAGAAACTCAAACAACAGGAGAAGTTCGTCCATTCGGTTCCTGTAGAACATATGGATGCGCTCTATCAGACTGTGCAGGAGGATCTAATGGCCTATACAATGATATCCCTGATCCATAGAGCCGGATTGTCTTCCAATGAAATCGCGTCCCTGAAGCCGGACAGCCTGGCAGTTTATGATAATGGAACGTTTGCATATATTGAGGGAAGAGAGACTGTATGCTATATACCGGAAGATGCGGCGGATATATTAGAACGCTATATAAATGAGAGGAAGGCGATGGAATATTTGTTTTATAACAGAAACGGAGGCCCCTTAAATAAAATGTATATCAGCCGGATGTTGAAAAAATATACACAGAAGGCTGGGATTCCTGCTTACAGTGCAGAAAAGATCCGCACCACATGCGGTACGTCCATGTTTGCATACGGAGCCGGGCCGGGGCAAGTGGCTAAGCAGATGGGGATAACAAAGACACAGATACAAAAATATCACAATCGCCAATATAAAGACAATCTGCTGGTGAAGGCCAATGAACTTGTAAAGATTAAGGTTGAGCCGCCCATATAAAGAGGCATAGAAAATAACCAATCTCAGCGAAGCCTGCTGCGCCTGCGAAGCTGGTCGTAGCGCCCACTACGCCTGCGTTTTTGCGTCTGCACTCTCGAAAAATCACTCTCACCGAACCAGTAAGGTATTAAAATCGTCTTATACTAGTTGACAAAAGCGCAACAAGTTACTATACTATAATAGTAACTTGTTGCGCTTTTTGAAGGAGATAAAAATGCAATTAAAACAATTAATAGAGGAATATGCAGATAGTGAAATCATGAGAAGGAAGGGGATCTTTGCAAGCATTTTCATTATACAGAACCGTCTGCAGACAGCCTGTGATAAACTGGACGAGGAAATCACTATGAAGCAATGGCTGCTTCTGGCGATGGCGGGAACCACAGAAAGCCCTATGTCGCTCACCGATCTGGGCCGGCTAATGGGGTGTTCCAGGCAGAATGTCAAGAAAATTGCCAACTCCCTTGAGCAGAAAGGATTTCTCAGATTAGAGCGTCGGGAGGGCGATTCCAGGGCCGTAAGCATAGTTTTGGATGAGAGAGTGAAAGCATATACGGATCGTGTCGGAGAAATGCAGCAAAGCATATTGGAACTTTTGTTTCGTGGCTTTTCAGATGATGAAACAAGTGTGTTATATCAGGGAATCATGAAACTGCAGGAGAATATTTCAGAGATAGAAAAATATGTGGAGGATAGACATGGACATATATAAGGAAAAAAATAAAGTAGTCGTTTATACATCAGAAACCGGATTTTCAAAAAAATACGCAGGATGGATCGCGGAGGCATTAAAATGTGAAGCCGTGGACATAAAAGAGTGGAAGAGCAGGAAGCCAGAGAACTATCAGACGGTAATCTATGGGGGAGGCTTTTATGCAGGGAAGATCAAAGGGTTAAAGAAGATCAAAGAACAAATGAAAAACTATCCGGATTTAAGACTGATTGTATTCGGAACCGGCGCCACCCCGATGGAGGCAGAAGAGATCATAAAGGGGGCAATGGATGCTAATTTTACAGCAGAGGAAAAAAAGAAGATTCGGACATTCTATTTCCAGTCCGGTCTAAATTACGAGAAAATGAGCCTGAAATACAAAATTATGATGAAAATGTTCACCGGGATGATGAACAAAAAAGCCGATAAAACAGAAGATGAACAGATGATGGCAGAAATGCTGGCCCATTCATACGATTTTAGCAAAAAAGAATATATAAACAAATTGTTGGAATATTCTGAATAAGGTGCGCAAAGGGGTCAGACCCCTTTGCATTTTTTTTACTGTTTTGCTGTATATTTTTCTTCGCAGTACTTACAGCGGTAGATCTGCTTTTCCTCATCTGTGAGGACGAAGACGTGATCCAGCCCCTGCTCGATCGATGTGATACAACGCGGGTTTCTGCAACGGATGACATTCCGGATCTCTTTTGGAAGTGTCAGGCGCTTCTTGTCCACAATTTCCTCGTTCTGGACGATGTTGACTGTGATGTTGTGATCGATAAAGCCCAGAATGTCCAGATCCATAAAGTCGATCGGGCATTCGATTTTCATAATATCTTTTTTGCCCATCTTGCTGCTCTTCGCGTTTTTGATGATGGCAACACAGCAGTCGAGCTTATCGAGATGTAAGTATTTGTATATTTCCATGCTTTTGCCGGCCTCGATATGGTCGAGCACAAAGCCTTCTGAGATACGGCCGACATTTAAAGTATTTTTAACCATAGTTATAACCTCCTCTTTTTAATCCACATGGATGTCCAGCAGAGTGAGTATGAGCGCCATACGCACGTAAACTCCGTACTGCATCTGCCTGAAATAAGCAGCCCTTGGATCGTCATCCACCTCAACAGATATCTCATTCACTCTTGGGAGTGGATGAAGTACATACATGTCTTCCGGTGCGAGACGCATCTTTTTCTTATCCAGTATATAGAAATCTTTCATTCGTACGTAGTCTTCTTCATTGAAGAAACGCTCCTTCTGAACCCTGGTCATGTACAGTATGTCCAGTTTAGGAATCGCATCATCCAGGCGGACTACTTCCTGATAAGGAATGTTCTGCTTGTCCAGCACATCATGGCGCATGTAATCGGGTAGACGTAATTCTTCGGGAGAAATCAGAATAAACCTGATTCCTTCATAACGCACTAATGCATGAATCAGGGAGTGGACGGTACGGCCGAACTTTAAGTCCCCGCAGAGCCCTATTGTCATGTTGTTCAGACGTCCTTTCACGTTTAAGATCGTAAGCAGGTCAGTAAGCGTCTGCGTCGGATGCTGATGTCCACCGTCACCGGCGTTGATTACCGGGATCGAAGAATGCTGGCAGGCAACCATTGGAGCGCCTTCCTTGGGATGCCGCATGGCGCAGATATCCGCATAACAGGAGATCGTTCTGATGGTATCGGATACGCTCTCCCCCTTCGCAGCCGAGCTTGATTCGGCGGATGAAAATCCCATGATGCTGCCGCCAAGGTTCAGCATAGCCGCTTCATGGCTCAGTCTTGTACGTGTACTTGGTTCGTAAAATAAAGTCGCAAGCTTTTTCCCATCGCAGGCATGGGCATATTTGTCCGGATGTGCCTCAATATCCTGTGCCAGGCTAAGCAGTTCGTCCAGTTCCTCAATGGAAAAATCCAGAGGACTCATTAAGTGTCTCATAAATAACCTCCTTATATGCCGAATAGGGGCATTCTTAATCTATCTGTATTGCAGTAAATCTTCTATAGATTTACGTTTGGGCGCTTCCGGATTATCGGCAGGCCAGCCGATGGCGATCAATGCTGCAAGTTCCTGATCCTCAGGCAGTTCCAGAAGCCCGGAAATACCGTCTTCATCGAATATCCCCATAATAACGGTGCCAAGTCCGTACTCCTTTGCAGCCAGACAGAACGACTGGGTGGCAATTCCGGCGTCAAACATCTGCCATCTGTCTCCTTTTTGGGTAGTATAGGAGCCATCGCGCTCAAAACCGGATCTTCCCTTCAGATAAGTAACCGCAATCAGCATGGGCGCCTGCCGGATAATATTCGCATTGTGCTCAAGCGTAAAATCAGCTGTTATTTTTTCAATAATGGAAGAATCTTCAATTGCAATATAACGGGTAATCTGGGTGTTTTTCCAGGAAGGAGAATAAGATGCTGCAGAAACAATAGAATCAATCAAAGAATGGTCAATGGGATCCGGCTTATACTTGCGGATGCTTCTTCGACCCTTAATACATTCAATAGTGTTCATTTGTAAACCTCCCTATTCAAAATTCTCTTCAACTAATCATATACTAAAACAGGCTGATTTTCAACAGGAATTTTGAAAGGGAGTGCTCCTGTTCGTCCCAGCAGGAGGTAAACAGTAACAGAGAGCTCTGGCGGTTCAACGCAGGATTTTCTCGAACAGGAGGCCGGCGCCGAACCACAGGGGAGCATAATCAAACCGGATGATGCCCCTTAAATTGTATTTTGCTTTGCTGTAATCCCAGGGACACGCATGGTGCCTTTTCAGAAAGCTGCCTGAGAGAAACTCACCGAAGAAAATACAGCAGGTGTAGACTCCGCCTCTCAGAAGGGGATTTTTCCCCTTTAACAGCCGGCAGACAGGAGTGAGAAGGCATGCCGCGCCGTAAATGGGGAACATCCAGATGGAGGTTCGTCCGATGAGCGTAAATTCTCTCTTTTTAAAGGAGTGGAGGGCCGTAAAAATGATTTCCATGCACCAGCCCAGGGTGCCGCAGATAATAAATTTATTCTTCATAATGAAAAGTATGTTTAAGAAACGTAGATTTTATACGTGAAATGTATTATAATGTTTCTTAGTTTGTGCAAAGGAGAAGTAAAAATGGCAACATTGGAAGAACTGAGGCTGCAGTTGGATGAGATTGACGACCAGCTTGTAAAGCTATATGAAAACAGAATGCAGGTATGTAAGGAAGTCGGCGAACTGAAGGTAAATACTGGGAGAAAGGTCTTTGATAAGCAGCGTGAGAAGGAGAAGCTGGCAGATGTCTCTGGCAAGGTGACGGGTGATTTCAATAAAAAGGGGATCCAGGAACTGTTTGAACAGCTCATGTCCATGAGCCGGAAACTGCAGTACCAGCTGCTGGTGGAGGCCGGGGCCCTGGGCAGGCTGCCGTTTATCGAGGTAGAATCACTGGAAGGGCAGAATGCAAGAGTGGTATTTCAGGGAGTAGAGGGCGCTTACAGTCAGGCTGCAATGCAGCATTACTTTGGAGAAAACTGCAACGGATTTCATGTCAGGACGTTCCGTGAGGCCATGGAGGCCATCGAGGAAGGATCGGCAGATTATGCCGTGCTTCCAATCGAAAATTCTTCTGCAGGGGCCGTTAATGAGATGTACGATCTTTTAGTAGAATTTGAAAACTTCATCGTAGGGGAGACAATCATCCCCATTACACATACGTTGTCGGGACTGCCCGGGACTAGTTTAAACCAGCTGCAGCGGGTTTATTCCAAGGCGGAGGCGTTGATGCAGACCTCACGTTTCCTGGACGAGCATAGTAATTGGCAGCAAATCAGCGTTGTGAATACAGCGATTGCCGCTAAGAAGATATTAGAGGATCAGGACAGGACACAGGCCGCTGTGTGCAGCGCTTATGCCGCAAAAGTGCACGGGCTGTCTGTCTTACAGGACAACATCAACGATGAACCGAACAACTCTACCAGATTTATTGTGGTGACCAATCAAAAGATTTTCCTGCAGGACGCTTCCAAGATCAGCATTTGTTTTGAAGTGCCTCACAAAAGCGGATCATTGTACCGTATACTGTCCCATTTTATATATAATGACCTGAATATGACCAGGATCGAATCCCGTCCGGTGGAGGGCAAAAACTGGGAGTACCGTTTCTTCGTGGACTTCGAGGGCAATATGGCTCAGCCTGCGGTCAAAAATGCAATCAGGGGTTTAAGAGAAGAGGCCAGAAATCTGAAGATTCTGGGTAATTATTAGAATATAAAGAGGAAGATACAATGCGGACAAATGAATTAATACTGTATAAGAATATGGAATATGGAGATATCCTGCAGGATATGACCTTTCTTATGGAGAATTTTCATAATGATTATTATAACAGAGAAGATCTGAGGAGCCTGTTTTTCGAGTGCATGAATGCCTTGCTGGAGCTTTCTGCGAGCCATGGGTTCGAGGGCAATCTGTGGCATACATACCTGGCATTTCTTCTGGCCAGCGATGAGAATGCGTACAGTACGTCTTGTGAAATCGTCGGGCCGGTGAGTGGAAGCATCAACGAAATCGCCAGACATGATTTCGGAGTATTTAAAGAGCTGTTTGATTACGATTTCGATAAAATGGAAGCAGACTTGGATGTCAAATGCTTCTCAATCCTGGAAAATTATCAGAATGTCAATGCGCACAGCAAGGTTTTTAACAAGCGGATCCGCGACAGGATCTGCGGATTGGGCCATGCCCTGGGGGATGCGGGGAATGTGGAAGCTTTTCAGGAGATCCTGACGCAGTTTTATAAAGAATTCGGTGTTGGGAAGCTGGGACTTCATAAAGCTTTCCGGGTGGAGCACCCGGAGGAGACTGGAGTACAGATTGTACCGATCACAAATATCGCTCATGTCCATTTGGACGACCTTGTGGGATATGAGATTGCAAAGAAAAAATTGATTGATAATACGAAAGCCTTTGTAGAAGGGCGGAGAGCCAATAACTGCCTGCTGTACGGGGATGCCGGAACCGGCAAGTCTTCCTCCATCAAAGCCATACTGAATCAGTACTATGGACAGGGCCTGCGTATGATTGAAGTTTACAAACACCAGTTCCAGGATTTAAACGACGTGATCGCGCAGATTAAAAACAGAAATTATAAATTTATCATATACATGGACGATTTGTCTTTTGAGGAATTTGAGATTGAGTATAAATATCTGAAAGCAGTCATAGAGGGCGGTTTGGAGAAAAAGCCTAATAATGTGCTGATTTACGCCACTTCAAACCGGCGCCATCTGGTGCGTGAAACATTTAAGGACAAGGCGGACAGAGATGAGGAACTGCATACCAATGATACGGTGCAGGAAAAGCTGTCTCTCGTCGCACGATTCGGCGTGACTATTTATTTTGGGTCTCCCGATAAAAAAGAATATCAGCAGATTGTAAAAGAGCTGGCAAAGCAAAATCAGATTGCCATGCCGGAAGATGAACTGCTTCTTCAGGCAAACCAATGGGAACTTACCCACGGCGGCCTGTCAGGAAGGACAGCGCAGCAGTTTATCGATTATCTGCTTGGGCAGGAATAAGAAAGGTAATTCATGAATAAAAGGATAAAAAACACGGTATCCGCACTGATAATGCTGGCAGTTTGTATTGGTACGGTGACCGGATGCAGCGGGAAACTGACGCCGAAAAAGATGATGTCAGCAGTCACAGAAAACCTTGCGGAAGTAAAATCAGTCTCCAATTCATTGGAAATGGACATTGAGCTGGAAGATGTGCTTGATTTAACAAAAATCTCAATGGATATGGAGATGGAGAATACAACAAAACCGAAAGCCGGTCATGCAAAAGGGTCGGCGGAAGTGAATTTCAGCGGTACGCAGGTAGCAAGCGATATGGAGATCTATCAGGTGACGGAAGGGGATGAATTTGTCACATACAGCAGTATGTATGGGCAGTGGAGCAGGGAAGCTGCGGCCGGTTCCCAAAAGAGTACATTTAACGGAAATCTGTTCCAGGAGGCCGGGGATTCCATTGAATCCTTTCATATAGCCAAGGAAACGATTCAGGTGGAAGATAAAGAATGTTATGAGATGTATGGAGACATAAGCGGTGAAGAACTCTTAAAGTTTATGGGACTGGACATGATGAGAGCCTTTGGTTTAGTAGAACTTCCGGAAGAAGATGCAATCTCAGGACTTTCGGTTCCAATTACGATTGATATATATAAAGAAGAAATGCTCCCTGCACGGATCATTGTAGACATGACGGACGTCATGAATGACCTGTATGATAAATATAATAAAAGCACAAATGTAAATGATTTTACAATCAAGCTTTCGTATATAGGATTCAATCAAGTGGAAAAGATCGAAGTGCCCCAGGAAGTACAACAGGCATGCGGTCAGGCAGGATAGACCGCATGTATGAGTGTCAGGTATAGAAGGTTTTTGATGATTAAGAATATAAAATAAGAATGCAAAATAAGAATATGAAATAAGAATAAGCCCTGGCTGGATGGGAGACTGACAGTGAATCGTGTCAGTCTCCCATCCAGCCAGGGCATTTTTGTCTTAAAGGATCGTGTGATAATTAGATATCGTGTTCTCCTGGGTGGCGCATACTGGGATACGCGAGACCAATACTGCGATTAGGCCGCGGGTGGCACTTGCTTTTTTAATAAAACATCTTTCATACATGCCCCGTTATCTGACCAAAGTACATATGCCTGCTACGCCGGAAAACACTGCCTAAAGTTCCTGAATTTGTGAGATATCGCTGTCAATGATCAGTGAGTAGTTGGTATAATATACTACAAATCCGGGTTTGGCACCCTTGGGCTTCTTCACATGCTTTTTTTCAACATAGTCTATTTCTACCTTTTCTCCACCCCGTGCTTTCGAGTAATAAGCAGCGAGCCGTCCTGCCTCCTCAAAGGTTCTGTCGGGAAGTTCCCCGCCGTTTGTCTTTACAATGACATGGGAGCCGGGGGCATCTTTGACGTGGAACCACCAGTCATTGCCCACAGCAAAACTGAAAGTAAGTTCATCATTCTGAAAATTATTTTTCCCCACATACATATGGAATCCGTCGCTGGAAAGATAATGCAGCGGCGCATTTTTAATCTTAACCTTCTTTTTCGTAAACTTCCTGCGCATATAACCGGAACCGATCAGCTCTTCCTTGATCTCCGCAAGATCTTCCTCTGTCCGGGCAATATCCAGGGCTGTGCTTACAGAATCCAAATAAGTGATATCGTCCTGCGTCTCCTGGACGAACCTGGAGAGCGCCTCAAAAGTCCTTTTCTGCTTATTATATTTATCAAAATAGCGCTGCGCATTCTCCTGAGGTGTTTTTGCAGCATCCAGAGGGATGGTGACCATCTCATTGGTATAGTAGTTCAGCGCCTCAAGCTGCCGGGTTCCTTCCTGCAGATTGTATCCATAAGTATTGATCAGTTCCCCGTAAACTCTGTACTTTTCGCGGTTCTTTGTATCGTCTAGCTGCCGGAGCTGCAGATCGTACTTTTTACGGCTGCGATCCAGGGCCGTCTGCACAATATGCCGCAGATCGGCCGATTTCTGCCGGATGCGGGTCAGTATATTTTTAGAGGAATAATAGGTCTCCAGCACCTGGGACATAGAAGTAAAATCTTTCCGGGTATATCCCCCTAAATGAGCCATAGGCAGAGCAGAGAACTCTTTCGGTTCCAGGCCGTCGTAATAGATAGCGGGAGTAAAGCGGCCGTCCTTTACATAAGAAAAGTAAATAGAAAACTGCTCAAATAATTGCCGCAGGGCCTCTCCGCTTTGGCCTTCCAAAGCGGCAGAAGAGTCTATACCGGATAAATAGCAGATCTCTGTGGCGGCCGCCGGGCTTACCCCTGTAAAGGCAGTATAAATAGCCTTTGCCAGGGGCAGGGGCTTCGCCGTAATCTTTTCGATAAAAGCAGATTCAACTGTGGACAAAGGATCCGACTTGTCCATGGTATCCGGAACAAAATATTCCCTTCCCGGAAGCACTTCACGCACCGAACTCATCTGTGCAGAGACATGTTTGATACTGTCGATGATCATGCCCTCATTGTTACAGAAGATAATATTACTGTGTTTTCCCATAATCTCTACGACGAGATCTTTCCTGCAGAGATCACCCAGTTCATCCAGATGTTCAATCGTAAAGTGAATAATACGCTCCAGCTTTGGCTGGTAAATATCAACGATCCGTCCATTACTGATATGCTTTCTCAGGAGCATACAGAAATTCGGAGCGGTCATAGGACTGGGTTTGGTGGACTCCGTCAGATATATGAGGGGAAGGGACGCGCTAGCAGATATACACAGCCTTTTCTGTCCTGACGGTGTCTTAATGGAGAGAAGCAATTCGTCCGTCTCGGGCTGGGCAATTTTGGCTATCCTTCCATTGAGCAGCTGTTCTTTCAATTCGTGGACCAGAGAGGCCACGGTAATTCCATCAAATGCCATGGTGTATTCCTTTCTTCAGATGTATGTCTTCTTAAAACAATATTTTAATATTGTACCATAAACAAGAAGTTCTTGAAACCCCCATCAGGAATTAGCGGCGAGCTTTAGTCTCGGTGCGGATGAAGGGGGAGGCGGATGGAATGGGCTATGCGTATCATGCATTCTCTCAATGATCCGTACACAACTTGTTCTTACAGACCTATATACTCACGGGTAAAAAGCGTTCAAAAACTTACGCTGATATAACAGAAGCACCAGTTCTGTCCCATCCGCCGCTACCGTACGGAGGCCCACCGGGAAATGAGCTCTTAACTACCGTTTGGATGCAACAGCTCCCGGACTCACCTCGTCATTCGCGTCCCCATCCGTCAACGAGTCTAAAGCTCGTTAACCATATCCCGAATTTATTGTGTACAGAGGTTGACCGCAGAGCCCCAAGAGAGGTATAATGTTTCATAATGTGTATGAAACAAACTATTACTGTACAAGAAGGAAGAATAATCATGATAAAGAGCATGACTGGTTTTGGCAGGTCTGAAGTACAAAAAGAGTCCAGAAAGTTTACGGTAGAGCTTAAAGGCGTGAACCACCGTTATCTGGATGTGAACATCAGAATGCCGAAAAAACTTAATTTTTTTGAAACATCTATACGGTCTCTGTTAAAGAAGTATGCAAACAGGGGCAAGATTGATATATTCATTACCTATGAAGATACGTCCGAGAATCAGGTTTCCCTCAAATATAATGCCTCCCTGGCGGCAGAGTATCTGAAATATCTGAAACAGATGGAGGAGGAGTTCGGCCTGGAGAATGATGTTCGTGTGTCCACATTGTCGCGCTATCCGGAAGTGATCACGATGGAAGAGCAGTGTGAGGACGAGGAAGAACTCTGGAACGGGCTGGAAGAAGCGCTGAAAGGGGCATTTTTACAGTTTGTAGAGACCCGGACGAATGAGGGGGAGAACCTTAGAAACGATATACTGGAAAAGCTGGACGGCATGGAGAAGCTGGTGGCTTATATTGAAGAGCGTTCTCCGGAGATTATTGCAGAATACCGATCCAAGCTGGAGACAAAGGTTCACGAACTTCTGGCGGATACGCAGATTGAAGAAAGCCGTATCGCTGCGGAAGTGATTCTTTTTGCCGACAAGATCTGTACGGATGAAGAAGTAGTACGCCTGAAAAGCCATATCGGACACATGAGGGATACCCTTGGGGAAAAGGAAGGAATCGGCAGAAAGCTGGACTTCATAGCCCAGGAGATGAACCGTGAGGCGAATACAATTTTGTCCAAGGCCAATGATCTGGAAGTTTCCAATTGTGCGATCGGTCTGAAGACGGAGATTGAAAAGGTCCGCGAGCAGATACAGAATATTGAGTAAAGGATGTCAGTTATGAACAGAAAAGGAATTCTGATAGTAGTATCCGGGTTTTCAGGAGCCGGCAAGGGAACTTTGATGAAAGCGCTGCTGGCGCGTTATGAAGAATACTATGCACTTTCGATCTCGGCAACTACACGCCAGCCGAGGACGGGGGAAACAGACGGAAGAGAATATTTTTTCAAAACAAAAGAAGAATTTGAAAAAATGATTGCGAAAGGAGAGCTTATAGAGTATGCTAGGTATGTGGAAAATTATTATGGAACACCGCGTGCCTATGTTGAAAAGCAACTCAATACAGGAAGGGATGTGATTCTGGAGATCGAGATCCAGGGCGCCCTGAAAGTAAAGAAGGCATTTCCCGAGACCCTGCTTTTGTTTGTGACACCTCCGACGGCAGCCGAGCTGAAGAACCGGCTTGTGGGACGGGGAACGGAGACAATGGAGGTCATTGAATCCAGAATGAAGCGGGCAGTAGAGGAAGCGGAGGGCATGGACAGATATGATTATCTGATTGTCAATGATGAACTGGAAGCCTGTGTGGAAGAGATGCATGCGATCATTCAGGCGGAGCATCGGAGAAGTTTTCGCAATACGGAATTTATGAAAAAAATAAAAGAAGATTTGAATAAGAGTTTGAAAGGAGAATCATAAGATATGCTGCATCCATCTTACACAGATTTAATGAAGGTCGTAAACAAAGACGTTGAGGAAGGCGAGACAAAGATTGTAAACAGCCGTTATTCCATCGTACTTGCAACATCGAAGAGGGCAAGACAGCTGATTGACGGAGAACTGCCTCTTGTGAATGCAAGAAGCGAAGAGAAGCCGCTCTCAACGGCAATCGAAGAATTGAATGAAGGAAAGCTGAAGATTATCGCTGAAAATGCAGAAGAAGAATAAGTAATAAAAAGGGCAGATGCACTAGGGGTATCTGCCTTTTATGAATATCTGCCGGACATAGAAAGGCGCCGGCAAAGCAGAATACGGGAGGGTTTATGAAGATACTATTTATTTCTCTGGGGTGCGATAAGAACCTGGTGGATACGGAGGTCATGCTGGGGCTTCTGGCATCCAGGGGATATCAGATGACGGATGATGAAACAGAGGCGGATATTATCGTGATCAATACATGCTGTTTTATTCATGATGCCAAAGAGGAGAGCATCCAGAACATTTTGGAGATGGCCGAATATAAAAAGGACGGCTCTCTGAAGGCGCTTGTGGTGACAGGGTGTCTGGCAGAACGCTACCGCCAGGAGATACTTGATGAGATCCCGGAGGTAGACGCGGTACTGGGAACTACATCCTATGATAAGATCCTGGAAGCCGTGGACGGAGCTCTGAAAGGGAAGCATTCTGTTACGATGTCCGACATTAACGGGATTCCGGATGTGGAGGCAAAGCGTCTTGTGACAACAGGAGGTCATTTTGCTTATCTGAAGATTGCAGAAGGGTGCGACAAACACTGTACTTATTGTATTATTCCAAAGATTCGGGGGAATTTTCGAAGCATTCCGATGGAAAAGCTAATAACAGAAGCACAGTATCTGGCGGACCAGGGGGTGAAGGAATTGATTCTGGTGGCACAGGAGACGACACTTTACGGTATAGATATTTACGGAGAAAAGTCGCTGCATCTACTGTTAAAAGAGCTGTGCAGAATACAGGGGATCCGCTGGATACGGGTACTTTACTGCTATCCGGAGGAGATTACGGACGAACTGATTCAGGTTATGAAGGAGGAAGAGAAGATATGCCATTACCTGGATCTTCCGATTCAGCACGCCAATGATGACATCCTGAAAAGGATGGGCAGAAGAACCTCCAAACAGGAATTGACTGACATAATCCAAAAACTGCGAAGAGAGATTCCTGATATCTGTCTTAGGACGACCCTGATTACCGGTTTCCCCGGGGAAACAGCGGAGCAGCACGAGGAACTTATGGAATTCGTGGATGAGATGGAGTTTGACCGTCTGGGAGTCTTCACATATTCACCGGAGGAGGACACGCCGGCAGCGCTTATGCCGGATCAGATTGACGAGAAGGTTAAAGCGGAGCGGCAGGCCGATCTGATGGAACTTCAGCAGGAGATCGCCTTCGACAATGCGGAAAGTATGATCGGCAGGGAAGTGCTGGTTATGATCGAAGGTAAGGTGGCGGATGAAAATGCCTATGTGGGCAGGACTTACCGGGATGCCCCGAATGTGGACGGACTTATTTTTGTTAATACGGAAGAAGAGCTGATGTCAGGAGATTTTGCCAAAGTCAGCGTATCCGGCGCAGTAGAATATGATTTGATAGGAGGTCTTGTGTAATGAATTTACCAAATAAACTTACTATTTTGAGGGTGATTATGGTTCCCTTTTTTGTCCTGTTTATGCTTACGGACATCGGGGGATCAGCAAATAAATGGATTTCCCTCATACTTTTCGTGGTAGCCAGCCTGACGGACCTGCTGGATGGGAAAATTGCAAGAAAATATAATCTGGTTACGAATTTTGGCAAATTCATGGATCCCCTGGCGGACAAGCTTCTTGTCTGCTCTGCCATGATCTGCCTGATCGAAATGAATAAACTGGATGCTTGGATCGTAATCGTGATCATCAGCCGGGAATTCATTATCAGCGGATTCCGGCTGGTAGCATCCGACAGCGGAGTTGTTATTGCGGCGAGCTACTGGGGCAAGTTCAAGACTGTATTCCAGATGGCTATGATTATCGTCCTGATCGCAGATCTGGGCGGCTTCTTTGACATGCTCGGCATTGTACTGGTGTGGGCTGCACTGGCGCTCACAATCATTTCCCTGCTGGATTACGTGTTTAAAAATAAACAGGTTCTGACACAGGGAGGGATGTAGGATGTATCCGGAATGGGTATTGAATAAAATACGTGAAGAGGGAAGGAGCCTGGAAGAGTGTCTCGTGGAAAAGCTGGCGGCAGAAAAGCTGACCATAACCACGGCGGAATCCTGTACCGGCGGTCTGATCGCAGGGACGATTGTCAATGTGGCAGGAGCCTCTGATGTGCTGAACGAGGGGTATGTAACTTATTCCAATGAGGCAAAGGAAAGGCTGGTGGGTGTCAGCCACGAGACACTGGAAGCTTATGGCGCAGTCAGTGAGCAGACTGCACGGGAGATGGCAGAAGGAGCTGCTAAGGCGGCTCATGCGGATGTGGCTCTCAGCTCTACCGGAATCGCAGGACCTGGCGGAGGAACTGCAGATAAACCGGTGGGTCTGGTCTATGTGGGGTGCTGCGTCTTCGGAAAAACAAAGGTTATGAAATGCCAGTTTTCCGGTGACAGGGCAGAAAACAGGGCAGACACTGTGAAAGAAGCGCTTTCCCTTGCACTGTCTCTTTTGCAGGACGAGGGATCAAATAATAATTCACTTACTGTCTAATAAATATTCACAGGCCGCTGTTCTGGAATGCCAATGGATTTATCCGGCAATTGCAGAACAGCGGCCTTTCCTATGTGTTGACTAATTTATTGGGGCTGCATGCTCTTTGGCTTTAACTCCAGCATGGCTGCGTAATGTTTCACGCAGAATGTTTCGGGTGCAATCTTTTCCAGCAAAGTCCTGTGCTCCGTTTCCCACTCTGTAATTTCTTCCGGGGTTAAAGATGCTCCGACGCCGCGGCAGGCCTTCATTCTTCCGTTCCAGCTTTTCCTGGTAAAGGGAACCTCAATATCATATTCCTCATGATAAACTGCTTCGAAGGTTTCATAGATAATATCCGGCACGGCTATCGGATGTTTTCTCTCGCCCGCCCCCGACCACTTGGGGCTGTACTTCAGTACCAGCTTTTCACTCGCACCGGCAATCTCATCCTCAAACGGCAGCCATGCCATGTATAACAGCAGAAGTCTTCCGTCCTTTTTCAGCATACGGGCTAATTTTGGCACCACTTTCTTATGGTCAAAATACCAGAAACACTGGCAAGCGGTTATGACATCAAATGAATGGTCCGCAAACGCAAGCTCTTCCGTGGCTGCAGCGTAGTATTGAATGTCCTGGTTTAATTCGGCAGACATTCTTTGCGCCTCTGCAACCTGCTTTTCTGAAATATCCGTTCCTGTCCATTTTGCACCATACCGATACATATTTCTCGGAAGCACACCGGTTCCCGTACCAATATCTAATACTTTCTGCCTGTTTAAACATAAGTTCCGTTCTATGACTTTCTCATAAAAAACCTGTGGATAAATATCCCGGTATCTGGCATAGTCAGCTGATGTCTTACCCCAGTCAAATGCTTTTCCGGAATCTATTTTCTCGTTGCTTATCTCCATGTGAACTGCCTCCATTTTCTTCCTGAGAATCCTCGGAAACTCTTCCTGAATGATCTTTTACATTTAAGTATACTACTGTATTCTTCTTATTACTATTGAAAAGTTTAGCACGGACCGAAGCAAAGACCAGATGCCCCGAGGTCATCACTTCATTGGCTCCGATGCCGTGCAGGGGGGGCCGCGGCATGGTCCGAACAGCAGCAAAAACCTCACATAAATTTCACAGAACACGGCGGATTATTTAAGGTTCAGCTAAAGTAACAACTTTATACTACGAAAGAAGTCAACTATTAAACAGTAATTGAAAGGACAGATTGTTGTATGAAAAAAAGATATGCAGGTGTTTTACTTGGGATAACAATAACTTTGGGATCGACTTTGCTGAGCGGATGTGCAGATAAAGAAAATACATCAGATACAGCACAGACAATATACGGACAGGTGAGTGAGATAAGCGGAGGAACTATAACCATAGAAGTCGGTACACAAAAAGAAATGGAAATTCCGGATGATATCGAAAAGTCAGATGATACGGAAAAGCCGGATGATATGGAGGCGGGAGAGATGCCACGGGACAGCGGGCAGCCTTCTATGCTGGATTTTACCGGCGAGGAGCAGGATATTAAAGTGGAGGCTGACACAGTGATAAAGCGTCAGAGTATGGGCGGCGGAAAACCGGGGGAATTGGGGGAAGCGCCGGAGGGCGGTACACCTGAAACACAGGAATCCGGTGGGGAACAATCTGCCGACAGAACCAATGGGGCTGTACAGCCGGCAGAGGAAGAAGGCAGTGAGAGGCCATCGGAAGAAAAACCAGATGGAGCCCCGGATGGAGAAGCGCCGGAAGAATCCCAGGAGGAGATAACGCTGGATGACATTGAGGAAGGGGATACCATTGCAGTGACTTTAGATGAGGATGGAAGTGTCTCTGAGATTCTTGTGATGTCCTCGGGCGGTATGGGTCAGCTGGACGGTGTAGAGAGCTATAGTGCGGCAGAAGAATTTACGGAAGATATCGAGAAAGATGGGGAGAGCATTACATCCACAGGGACGGATGAGAATGCAGCTCATATTTTTGAAGGAGCCTCCGTTGTCATGAAAAACATGACCATAACAAGGTCGTCAACTGACAGCACAGGCGGTGACAATTCCAGTTTTTATGGTGTGGGCGCGGCAGTGCTGAATACGGACGGGGTGACTTACATCAGTGGAAGCACGATTGAGACAGACGCGGCAGGAGGCGCAGGTATTTTTGCCTATGGAAATGGGACAATATACGCCTCGGACACGAAAATTACTGCAAAACAGGATACCTCAGGTGGAATCCATGCGGCAGGAGGCGGTACCCTGTATGCCTGGGATATGGAAGTTGATACATCAGGGGAGTCTTCGGCAGCGATACGAAGTGACCGGGGCGGTGGGAAAATGGTCATAGACGGAGGAAACTATACCTCAAATGGCGTGGGATCTCCAGCAGTATATAGTACGGCCGATATTGCAGCCAGTAATGCGAACCTTACGGCTAACGGATCGGAAGCTGTCTGCATTGAAGGACTGAATTCACTCCATCTGTATGACTGTAGCCTGACAGGAAATATGAGTGATGATGAACAAAATGACTGCTCCTGGAATGTGATTCTGTACCAGAGTATGTCCGGTGACTCAGAGGCAGGAAACAGTACTTACGAGATGAAGAACGGAACACTTACAGCCCAAAATGGTGGAATGTTCTATACAACAAATACGGAATCTACGATCACTCTGTCCGGGGTAGATATACAATATGCGGATGACAGTGAATTTTTCCTTCGCTGTACAGGAAACAACAACCAGAGAGGCTGGGGGACTGAAGGGGAAAATGGCGCTGACTGTCTATTTACGGCGGTCAGCCAGGCCATGGAAGGCGATATTATTTGGGACAGCATCAGTAAACTGGACTTCTATATAACGGAGGGCAGTACACTAACTGGTGCAATTCTGGATGATGAGACCTATGCCAAAGACGGCGGGGATGGTTATTGCAATCTATACATTGACGAAGAAAGTACCTGGACGGTAACGAAGGACAGCGTGATGAGCGCCCTTTCCTGTGCCGGTACTGTTCAGGACTCAGACGGAAAAACCGTGACCATAAAGGACAGTGACGGAACCGTGTATGTGAAGGGCGACAGCAGTCTGCAGGTAACAGTGGACACATATGACGGAAACGGGGATGTCTCCGGCGCATCTGCTGTGACAGCATGGTCCGATTATGAGACCGAAAAGCCATCACAGATATAATTGGAAAATATGAGGAGCGGACTGACAGGAGGAAAAGATGGAGAATCAAAATAAAGAGATAAAGCTGCCGTCCTGTATTGGTGGCATTCAAAAATCAGGCAGATTCAAAAAGTTAAGAAAGAAAAAAATATTTTGGGCAGGAGTATTGACTGTTGGATTAGTGACAGTTATTGTAGCGGGGGTTTTGTTCCGCAATCAGGCATCAGAAAACAAGGCTGCCGGGATGACTGTGCAGTCGGCCACAGCATCCACAGGGAGCATTAGTACTACGGTGGTGGGTACGGGAACACTGGCAGAGGGATCAGCCACTGATGTAGTAGTACCGGTAGGCATTAAAGTAAAAGAAGTGCTGGTAGAGAGCGGCGATACAGTGAAAGAGGGGCAAGAGCTGGCTACTCTGGATGAGGCATCCATCGCCAGCCAGCTTCTGGAGGTGAAGGAAAGTATTGAAAGTGTAGAAGAAGAAATCAATGATCTGTCTGAAGAGGCACAGACAGCAGGAACAACAGAATATCTGGAATCAAAAGTACTGAACGGTCAGCTGGAGGAACTAAAAGAAGCGCAGGCCACGTTGAATACGCTTCTGGAATCAAAAGTCATTACCGCATCCTGCGCAGGTACAATCAGCAGTATCAATGCCGCTGCGGATACGGTAATCACACAGGCATCGGGGAGTACTGCCGGTTCGGCATCAGGAGCCAGCAGCACATCGGTCTCGGTAGCGGGGAGTAGCTCCTCAGCCGGGACATCGTCGGAAAGTAAAACTATGAGTATGCCAGGGACGGCATCTGCCAGTCAGGCAAGTATGATGTATCTTACCGCGGATATTACACAAACCGAATCAAGTACTACTGACCAGGCTGACACAGACGGTTCTGCGGTAGTCAGCACAGCCGAGGAAAGCGAAAGCTCCGCCGCGGAGAAAAGCGGAGGGGACGAGATCCGTATTGAGTCCTGCGATGTGAAGGTATCAGCTCCTGTGACCGGAGAAAAACCGCAGGCAGAAATACAAGCAACGGATGAGTATACAGGAACTATTACATGGAATTGTTCGACGGAAGCCTTCCTGGAAAAAACGGTGTATACTGCAACCATAAAGCTGACAGCGAAAGAGGGATATGTTTTCTCAGGTAATATTCTGCCGGAAATTCAAGGTGCGGATGTGTCCTTCGAGGTGCTTACAGATGATGATGGAAATAGTATATTAAGAATTAAGGCAAAATTTGCAAAGACCGCAGCGGATAAAGACGCGGAACAATCGGGTGCAGACCAGCCGTCAGAAAACAACGGGATTGCCCAGAACGGAGGCAGTACCTCGGACGCAGCATCCGGTACAGACAGCAGCCAGGTATCCGGACTGGACAAAGGCAGTTCAGGCGGCACGGAAAATAACGGGAACAGCACTGCAGACGGAGCAAACACGCAAAGTGGAGGAACTACTACTACCGGAACCGGCCAGAGTACGGCGGCAGCTTCTAATGATTCAGGAAGCTCCGGCGGCAGTTCTTCAGACGGAACTTCATCGTCCGATTACAGTGCCTATGAGGCGGCAGCATTTTCCATAGCAAGTCCTGACGAGACGGTCGTATCAATTAATGTAGACGAACTGGATATTCTCTCTGTTGAAAAGGGACAGACGGCTGTCATCACATTAGATGCGCTGGAAAACCAGGAATTCGAGGGAACGATAACGAAAGTCTCTGCCACGTCCTCCAGCGGGAGCAGCAGCGCCAAATATCCGGTAGAAATCACGATGAAAAAGACGGATGACATGAAGCTTGGCATGAGTGTTTCTGCAATAATTCAGATTGATGAATCTAAGGATGCGGTACTCATTCCCGTAAACGCTCTTCAGGAGAAGGGGAATAGTACTTTTGTCTATACAGGCACGGATGAAGACGGAAATCCGACCGGTGAGACAGAGGTTGAGACAGGTCTTTCCGACGGAAGCCAGGTGGAAATTATCAGCGGCCTCAAAAGCGGTGATACCGTGTATTACCTGAAAGCAGAGAGTTCAGACAGCGGTTTTGATATGTCCCAGGATATGATGGGCGGCTTCGGGCAGGATAGGTCCGGTGGAGAAATGCCGTCAGGCGGCATGCCTGAGGGCGGTCCCGACGGTTTCGATTTTTCAAAATAGCGGAGGGACTAAAATATGATTGTGTTAAATGATGTTTCGAAAATATACCAAATCGGTGAGTCTGAGGTTTATGCGCTGGACCATGCCAGTATGCGGGTCGGGGAAGGGGAATTTGTCAGTATCATAGGCCCTTCCGGGAGCGGGAAATCGACCATGATGAATATTATCGGCTGTCTCGATATGGCAGACAGCGGACAGTATCTGCTGGATGGACAGCCGATCGAGGAGTATACGGAGACAGAGCTGGCAAAAATCAGAAGCCGAAAGATCGGATTCATTTTCCAGAGCTTTAACCTGATAGGAAATATGACGGCGGCAGAAAATATAGAACTGCCGCTGATCTATCAGAAGATTCCCAGAGAAGAGCGGAAAGAGCGGGTGGCACAGGCTCTTGAAAAGGTTCGTCTGGCGGGCCGCGGCAGACATAAACCTAATGAACTGTCCGGAGGACAGCAGCAGAGAGTTGCCATTGCCAGGGCAATTGCATCCAGGCTGTCTCTTTTCCTGGCCGATGAGCCGACCGGCAATCTGGATTCTGCAACCGGAAAAGAGATTATGGAACTGTTCCATGGCCTGCACAGGCAGGGCAGTACCATTGTCCTGATCACGCATGACGATTCCATAGCAAGACAGGCAGACCGGAGCGTCCATATCCTGGACGGGAAGATCAGGGAGGTGGCACGATGATAGCGCAATCAATGAAAATGGCATGGAAATCTATTTCCTCTAATAAAATGCGCTCCTTTCTGACTATGCTGGGGATTATCATAGGAGTGATTTCCCTGGTCGTACTGGTATCTCTGGTCAGTGGAACAACGGAATCAGTGAGCAGCCAGATTTCCAGTATGGGCAACAATCTTCTGACAGTATCTGTAAAGGATGACAAAGGCAATCCTATGAAGCTAGCGGATGTTACGGTTCTGGCGGAGGACGAAGAAATCAGGGAAGCGGCGCCGGTGGCACAGAGCAGTGTTACGGCTTCCAGTACTTATTCAGAAGAAACTGCCAGCATATACGGCACAACAGGGGCGTATGCCGATATACAGGACTTAGAGCTGTATGCGGGCAGATTTCTGAAGAATACGGATGTAGAAAACCATACGAACGTGGCAGTTATCAATGCAGGGCTTGCAACGGATGTATTGGGCAGAATGAACGTGGTAGGCGAAACGGTCAGCCTGAACGGCGTGGACTATGAGATTATCGGCGTGCTCGCCGCCAGAGACAGTGATTCGACCACAATTCAAAACTATGAGGCCTACATCCCGTATACGTCTTTGATCCGTTTAACGGAAGACGTATCATCGAATATCACCTCATTTTGTGTATCCGCCTCCAGAGAAGACACGCTGGATCATGCAGAAGCTGTTCTGACAGAGACCATGATGGAACGGTTCAGCCAGGATGAGGATGCATTTACAATCGTGAACCAGTCAACAATCATGGAGGCAATGGAAAGTGTGAATAATACACTGGCACTTTTGCTTGGTGGTATTGCAGCAATATCGCTTGTAGTAGGAGGGATTGGCATTATGAATATTATGCTCGTATCGGTAACAGAAAGAACCCGGGAAATCGGGATTCGCAAGGCGATCGGCGCGGACAGAGGGACGATAATGCTGCAGTTTCTCATAGAAGCGCTGATGCTCAGCCTGCTTGGATGTGTAATAGGAATTCTGCTGTCATGGGGCATATTGCAGATTATTTCTGCGGCAGGAGATAGTGATGCGGTATATAAACTGTCAGTCAGTGTGGTGTGGATTTCCATAGCTTTTTCCATGGGTATCGGGGTGGTATTTGGAATTTATCCGGCAAATAAAGCGGCCAAGAAACGGCCGATTGATGCTTTGAGGTATACAGGATAAACAAATAGAAAAGAACTTCAGGGGTTACTGTGCAGACCGTGCCGTGCACCCCGCTGCACGGCATCGGAGCCGATGAAGTGATGGTCTCGGGGCATCTGCAGCAGAAGAAGGAGCTCTTCTTCCTCTTTGATTATAATATGAGGACGGAGAGCTTCCTTTGATTACTGATGCAGAGCAAATGTTGTCTGAAAAATGCGTCCATCTACCTCTAAACTTGTAGAATCTTACAATTGACGAAAGTTGAAAATTATGCGAAAATATGACATATATGGCGTTAAATAAATATCAAGCGCATATAGGATGAAAATCATACATATTTGAAAGGAGTTTTAACATGATTTATTCACATGAAGTAGAAATGATGTGTCCGGTAGCCCAGGGTACAAATCACGGACCAGCTCCAATTCCGGAAGAAGCAAAATGGGTACAGGCTAAAGAGATTAAAGATATTTCTGGTTTGACACACGGTGTAGGCTGGTGTGCGCCTCAGCAGGGTACATGTAAACTGACTTTAAATGTTAAAGATGGTATCATTCAGGAAGCTTTAGTTGAGACAATCGGATGTTCAGGAATGACACATTCAGCAGCTATGGCATCTGAGATCCTCCCGGGAAAAACTATTTTAGAAGCACTTAACACAGACCTTGTCTGTGATGCTATCAATACAGCAATGAGAGAACTTTTCTTACAGATCGTTTATGGAAGAACACAGAGTGCGTTCTCAGAAGATGGACTTCCGATCGGCGCCGGCCTGGAAGACTTAGGAAAAGGCCTCCGTTCTCAGGTTGGTACAATGTACGGAACACTTGCAAAAGGTCCTCGTTACCTGGAGATGGCTGAAGGTTATGTAACAGGAATCGCGCTGGATGAAAACGATGAGATTATTGGTTATCAGTTTGTGAGCCTTGGTAAGTTAACAGACTTCATCAAAGCAGGCGATACACCGAACGATGCGTGGGAAAAAGCAAAAGGCCAGTATGGACGAGTTGCTGACGCTGTGAAGATCATCGACCCACGTAAAGAATAGCCGGCACAGGCGGAGTGCGCGCCGCATGGATTCTGTCCATGTGCTGTGCTTAGCTAGGTGTCATATAGGTAACGTTAGAATAAATCAGGAGGACAATTAAATGGCTTTATTTGAATCATATGAAAGAAGAATTGATAAAATCAATGAAGTATTAAATAGCTATGGCATTGCTTCTATTGAAGAGGCAGAAAAGATTACAAAGGATGCCGGACTTGATGTTTACAATCAGGTAAAAGGAATCCAGCCAATCTGTTTTGAGAACGCATGCTGGGCATACATCGTAGGTGCAGCAATCGCAATCAAAAAAGGCTGTAAGACAGCAGCTGACGCAGCGGCAGCGATCGGAGAAGGACTTCAGTCTTTCTGTATCCCGGGTTCTGTAGCAGATCAGCGTAAGGTAGGTCTTGGCCACGGTAACTTAGGAAAGATGCTTCTGGAAGAAGACACAGACTGTTTCGCATTCCTGGCAGGACACGAATCTTTTGCAGCAGCGGAAGGTGCAATCGGTATTGCTGAGAAAGCAAACAAAGTTCGCCAGAAACCGTTGCGTGTTATCCTGAACGGTCTTGGAAAAGATGCTGCAAAGGTTATTTCCAGAATCAATGGATTCACATATGTCCAGACAGAATATGATTACTATACAGGAGAACTCAAAGAAGTTCAGAGAACAGCTTATTCAGACGGACTCCGCGCAAAGGTTAACTGCTACGGCGCAAATGATGTGCGTGAGGGTGTTGCAATCATGCACAAAGAAGGCGTAGACGTGTCCATCACAGGAAACTCTACCAACCCGACTCGTTTCCAGCATCCGGTTGCAGGTACATATAAAAAAGAATGTATCGAGCAGGGCAAGAAGTACTTCTCCGTAGCATCAGGCGGCGGTACAGGTCGTACACTTCATCCGGACAACATGGCCGCAGGCCCGGCTTCCTACGGTATGACAGATACTTTGGGACGTATGCACTCTGACGCTCAGTTTGCAGGATCCTCTTCCGTACCGGCACACGTAGAGATGATGGGACTGATCGGGGCAGGTAACAATCCGATGGTCGGAATGACGGTGGCTGTAGCGGTCAGCATCGAGGAGGCTGCTAAAGAAGGCAAGTTCTAAGAAAACAGAGAAAGAAAACTGGATTAAAAATATGATTAGGAGTGGTCAGGGCATGAATATGCAGACCACTCCTATACTTTTTTGGCAGTATTATGATAGCACCATAGAGTCTTCAGAGTTTCAGAGCAGGAAACTTGTCAGAGAGACCGGTTTATTGCAATTTGTCGAAAAACATGATATACTGTTACCGGTATTTTAGCATGATATATACGTTGGATTTGCTTTAAGTAATCATATACTTGGCAGATTAATATGAATGATTAAAGTGAGGTGAGGACGGATGCCGACTGCAGAAGACAGGGAGCGGAACATGGAAAATGCAATCCAGGCCGCAATTAACTGTTTTGAGACAGTAGGAATATCGAATTGTACACGGGAAATGATTGCAGAAAAGTCAGGGTTGAGCACACGTTCACTTCAGCGTTATTTTGGTACATTAAACAATTTAATTAAAGAAGCTACGAAGCGTTATTCCCAGAACTTTAATGAACGTTATGAAGAAATGTTCCATTCCTATTCAGTGGAAGGCAGGGACGGATTGACACAATTAGAATTTGCCCTCCGTATGCACGTTTACCTCTTCCAACCGAATATGCCCTCTGTTATTGTCATGCAGGAAATCGATAATTATTGGACAAGGTTAGATGAAGTTCCCTATGAATTACTTTCCCCATATATCGAAACCAAAAGGCATGGGCGAAAAAGAATGAAATATAGTTTTGTTTATGGTCTCTTGGAAGAGGGAATTGAAGATGGAAGCATTCGTGCCGATCTGGATTTGAATTTGACATATTTGTGGATATCCTCATCTTTTACAGGAATGCTATATCGTATTGGAAGAGAACCTGAGTTATATAATAATGAGGATAATATCTCTGCGAAAGAAATTATTAATGGTTATGTTGCTGCTGTACTGGATGCAATTAGATCTTAGCTAGTTAAAATAGTCGTCTAATGACGACTATTTTCTAAATTTTCTGTGTCCTACAATAAGCCACAAAAAACTTGTTGTATTTTAGTGGTATGTATAAAACGATCTGAAGAGGAGGTAAAAATAAAAGATATTAGAAAAAGGAATAAAATTGAAATAAATGGACAAAGAATTCACCTTCAGTTATTGATAGTTAATCCATTTGGTGTGTCAGATTTAACGGAAGGCAGAGAGGAAAAGAATTATGGAAAATAAACTTATATTGAATCACTATAGTGTGTGTTTTGACGATAGTCCATGTGCGTTCTGCTTGTTAGCTCCGGCCAAAAATGCATTCGGAATAACTATTGATTTTCGTTTTGTCTATGTAAATAAAGCAGTAGCTGAACTAATGGGGATTGCACTGGAGCAGATGCAGGACAACCTTTTTTACACAGTTTTTCCTAATGCAGGTAAAAAATGGCTGATACTTCTTGGAAAAGCAGTAGATGAAAGAACCACTGGAACTTTGTCAGAGTTTAACCCGACGAAAGAGCAATATCTGCAAATCCGATATTACAGTCCGGAGTCCGGGTACTGTGCCTGCTGTATACAGGAAATTACTAATCATCAAAGAAACGCCGATCGGTTGCATGCAGTTATTGATATTTTTGAGGGCGGATTTGGCATCATTGAGCGCAGCCCTGATGGTAAATATTATCTGGATTTTGTCAGTGGCGGATTATGCCGCATGCTTAAAATACCTTTTTCAAAAGTTAAGCAGGATTGCGATCAAGATATCTGCGCACTTATCCGCGATGAAGATAGGTCAAGTTACAAATCAATGTTAGATGAAAACGCAAAAGAAGGTGCTATGTTCTATAAGATATTTCGAATGAATACAGAAGATGGCCGAAATCTTAAGATTGCTGTACGTGGAATTACTAAAAGCTTCGGAAATAAACTTTGTTATTATATCAGCTTTACAGATGTAACAGAAAAAATAGAGGCTAAGCTTCTGGCAAAGAAGACTGGAATTGAAATGCAGAATATTATCAATGCCATTCCGGGCGGCGTAGCTATTTACAGGATTTCAGATGTTGTTGAAATAAGTTATTTTTCAGACGGCGTGCCGGTTCTAACAGGACATACTATAGACGAGTATCAGGAACTGATTGGTCAGGATGCTACTATATTGATCCATCCTGCGGATAAAGAGATGCTGGCTCGTGAGATTCACAAAGTATGTAAATATGACACAGTAATGGATTGTGAATTGCGTAAGCGGCATAGAAATGGTCATGTGGTATGGGTTCATCTTCAGGGGAGAAAAATAGGAGAAGATAAGGGAGCACCATTGATACAATGCATTTATCATAATATTACAAGACAAAAGGAAACAGAAATCGCTCTGCTGGAAAATAAAGTGATATCAGATATTGCTCTTAAAAATGCGGATGTGAATATTTGGACCTATGATATTACGACTCACGCATTGATTCAGACAATTCAATCGGAAAAGCTGTATCCGGGGGCAGGAACAGAAATACCTGATTTTGTAGAAAACACCATTAAAAATGGACATATAAAGTCAGAAAGCATTGAGGATTTTCGGGAATTATATCGTTTGGTAGAAGCAGGAGAGTCAGAGGTCTGCAAAGATATATGGATGACAAGTAAAGAAGGAGAAGGCTGGTTATGCGAGCGGATATATTATACCAATCTTAAAGATCATAAAGGTAATGTACTGAAAACTATTGGAGTAGGAAAAAATATAACCAAAGAAACAAAAGTGCTGATTGAGAAACAACAGATAGATCTGGCAATAGCATCAACAGAGATTTTTTTATGCACCTATGATATACAAAATGATGTTTTTATTAGCTTTAGCCCTGGTGCAAATCGGTTAGGGTTTCATGCTGAACAGAGATGCAGCTATTCAAATAGGATTCAATGTGGGTATATTATGCCGGACAGCACGGCGGAATACACGAATCTTTATGAATCTTTAGCTAAAGGAGTGAATCCAGTTAACGCTGTTATACACTACAATAAAGAAAAATTAGGGGTTGAGTGGGTCCGCATTACATATTCAGTGATTTTTGATGATTATGGAAAGCCGATAATTGGTGTGGCATTAGGGGAAGATATAACCGAGTTTGTTCTTGCTAAAAGGAAATTTGATGAAGAAATGAAAAATTTAGAGGCAATCCAAAGTAATTCTCTTTTAGGAAAATGTCGTGCTAATGTCAGTAAAGATTTAGTAGATAATTATACCTGCGACAGCCGCATGATATATTCTAACGAAAGCAATAGTTATTCAGATGCCATAGAAGTAGTAGCACTTCAGTGTGAAACGGCCGGGATGAAAGACGAATACCTAAGTAAAATGAATGCAGGAAGCCTAATTAAATTTTATGAGTCCGGAAAGCAGAGCTTTACATTTGAGTATAAAAGAAGAATGGCAGACAACCAGTTTTATTGGGTTAGGACTATCATCAATACCTTTGAAAATCCAGAAAATGGCGATATTATGTGTTTCATGTACACCTATGATATCCATGAAGAAAAACAGCTTGCAACTATAGTGGAACGAATTGTAGATCAGGAATATGAATTTTTAGGGCTGCTTAATATTGACACGCAGCAATTAAGCTGCTATCACTATTCTGAATTGGAAGAGGAGATGGAAATCGGCATTAATGTGGATTATAGATATGGTTTGCCAGAGTTTGTACATAAATTTATACCTGATGAATATCAAAATAATGCAATAAATATGCTGGGGAGCAAATATGTTGAACAGCAGCTTCAGATGCAGGATACTTTTATCTGTGTTTTTCCTATTGTGTTCAAGGGAAAAAAACGTATGAAAAAATGGCAGTTTATGTATTTAGATTCAAGCAGAAACGTGGTTATATTTACAAGAACCGATATATCCACTATTACTGAACAGCAGGAACAGCATCAGGAAGTACTTAAGAATGCATTATTGCAGGCAGAACAGGCAAATGTGGCTAAAACAGAGTTTTTATCCAGAATGAGTCATGAAATCAGGACGCCTATGAATGCCATTATCGGAATGTCAAAATTGGCTGCTCAGTATGTAAATGATCCTGAACGGATTTCTGATTGCCTTGCCAAGGTGGAGATTTCGGCCCGCTTTCTTTTGTCACTCATTAATGATATTTTAGATATGAGCCGTATCGAGAGCGGGAAGGTTACTTTAAAAAATGAAGAAATCCCCTTCGAAGAGTTTTTAAACAGCGTTAATACAATGGCTTATGAATTAGCTGCGGATCAAGGAGTAGAGTATGACTGTATTGTGACAAACTTTACAGAAGACTTTTATGCAGGTGACTCCATGAAGATACAGCAGGTACTTATTAATCTAATTTCTAATGCTATAAAGTTTACTCCGGCCGGAGGAAAAGTACAGTTTATGGTTCAACAACTTCACTTAGAATCTGATAAAGCGCTCATGCGCTTTACAGTAAGCGATACGGGGATTGGTATTAGTGATCAATTTAAAGAAAGGATGTTTGAACCATTTGAGCAGGAACGTACAGGAATTACAAACCCATATGGCGGGACAGGGTTAGGCCTGGCAATTTGTAAAAATCTTGTGGATATTATGGGAGGGACAATTTCAGTCAATAGCACAGAAGGAATTGGTTCAGAGTTTCATGTTGAAATTAGCCTTGGGGTTAGAAGTAAAACAATGAAAAGGCCGCAAATCCAATATGAAATGAACGGAAATAATCTGACGGCTACGGGGGTGGATCTGCAAGCAGAGACTCCTAGGGAGTTTGATTTTACTGGCAGGCGGATATTATTGGTGGAGGATCATGTACTGAACATAGAAGTCGCAAAGCAATTGCTTAATGCGAAAGGATGGGAAGTGGAGGTTGCTGAAAACGGATTAAAGGCGGTTGAAGCTTTTACGCTTTCAACGCAGGGGTATTTTGATGCAATACTGATGGATATTCGTATGCCAATTATGGATGGACTAACAGCTGCCAGAGCAATTCGAAAGTTAAAGAAAAAATCCGCACAGAGCATACCGATTATCGCTATGAGTGCGAATGCTTTTGATGAAGATATCGAAAAATCAAAAGCAGCAGGAATGAATGCCCATTTAGCAAAACCCATAGAACCAGAATTACTGTATGCAACTTTGGAGGAATATTTAAATTGATAGTCAAAAGCAGAAAATGTTTTTTGTTTGGTATTCTGCTGCAAGTGTTATTTGTACGAAAGCAATAGTGAATTATAATGAGAATAAATATAGAAATTGTTCTGAGCTATTAGGAAACAAACATAGGCTGAAAAAAATGTAAGATAAATGTAAGGTTATAATAATGTTAGTGTCAGGTACCCTTGATACCATAGAGACATCGAAAGGAGATGTATTTATGGATTATATTATTTCAACGGATCAGCTGACGAAAAGTTATAAAAGGTTTACCGCCGTCAATCATGTCTCGCTTCACATTCAAAAGGGTACAATTTACGGATTCCTCGGCCCGAACGGTGCAGGCAAGTCTACGACTATGAAAATGCTGCTGGGGCTGACCGCGCCTACAGGGGGAAGCTTCAGCATCGCCGGAAAACATTTTCCGGAGAACCGTCTAGAGATTCTGAAACAAACAGGTTCCTTCATCGAGTCGCCTTCTTTCTATGCCAATCTGACGGGCCGTGAAAATTTGGATATTGTCAGGCGGATTTTGGAACTGCCGGAAAATGCGGTAGAGGACGCACTGGAATTGGTAGGCCTGACGGAATTCGGTGACCGTCTGGCCAAAAAATATTCGCTTGGGATGAAACAGCGGCTTGGGCTTGCAGGTGCACTTCTTGGCAGGCCGCCGATTCTCATCTTAGATGAGCCGACCAATGGCCTTGATCCATCCGGCATACATGAAATCCGCAATCTGGTCAGATCACTTCCCGAGCTCTACGACTGTACAATTCTGATTTCATCCCATATGCTGTCTGAAATCGAATTAATAGCGGATGACATAGGGATTCTTAATCATGGGTGCCTTTTATTTGAAGGAAGTCTGGTTGATTTGAAACAGAGCGCGCTGCAGGCCGGATATGCCGCAGAAAATCTTGAAGAGATGTTTCTTGCAATGATCGATAAAGACAATGCGTCCAGAAAGAAGAGGGCAAAGTTATGAGAATGCTGGCAATTGAACTCCGGAAAGAAAAACGAACCGGTGTGATTCCCGTGCTGCTGGCGGTGGGCGCCCTGGGTGCGCTATATGCTCTTGCTAACTTTTTAGTGAGAAAAGATACGCTGCTGAACCTGCCCCTGGAGCCAATGGATGTTTTGCTGACCCAGCTTTACGGTATGCTCATGGTCCTCAATATGTTTGGTATCGTTGTGGCGGCCTGTATGATCTATAACATGGAGTTTAAAGGCAGTGCCGTCAAAAAGATGTATATGCTGCCAGTGAACGTCCCAGGTATGTATCTGTGTAAATTTTTTATGATAACAATCCTGTTTTTAGCAGCAATTGTGTTGCAGAATCTGGCGCTCCTGCAAATCGGGAGGACAGAGCTGCCGCCGGGGACTTTTGAATTGTTTACACTGATACGATTTGCTGCATATTCATTTATCACATCTATGCCGGTACTGGCATTTATGGTATTAATATCTTCCCGCTTTGAAAATATGTGGATTCCGCTGGGCATAGGAGTAGCCGGTTTTTTGAGCGGGATGGCTCTGGCAAATGGGAAGTCGGAGCTGCTGATGATTCATCCATTTGTGGTAATGCTCAAGCCTGCAGTTGCTATGAGTGCCAGACCGGATATAATGGTGATGCTAGTCTCAATGGCTGAGACACTGCTTTTTCTTGGTGCCGGAATGTGGATGGCAAAAATACTGCGCTATGAGTAAGGAGGAATGTGCAAATGACTTTTTGGGAATTGATCAAAATCGAGTTTATGAAAGTAAAACGTTCAAAAATGATTCCCCTGATTTTTACCGCCCCTCTGCTGGTGGTGGCTACAGGGATCGCTAATATAAGCAGCTATTTCACACCGGAGTACACGAATGCATGGTCAGCGATGTTCATGCAGAGTGCGCTTGTCTATGCCTACTATTTGCTGCCATTTTCCATGATGGTTGTCTGTGTCATGATTGGGGGTCGGGAAATGCAGAACAATGGAATTTTAAAAATGCTGGCACTGCCAGTCGGACGGCATGCACTGTCTTTAGCGAAATTTTTTGTACTGGTGTTTTATCTCTTTATGGAAATGGTGGTTTTCCTTGTGGTTTTTGCAGCAGCCGGCCAGATTGCTGTGCGGACATCGGGAATTACAGAAACGATGCCGATACTCTATCTGCTGAAATGGTGTGCGGGCCTGTTTCTCACTATGCTCCCATCAATTGCGGCTATGTGGGCCGTTACAGTACTATTTGAGAAACCGATTCTCTGCGTTGGCCTGAATCTGCTTCTTGTAATTCCAGGGGTTTTGGCCGCCAATACGCCGCTTTGGATTGTCTATCCTTACTGCTACAGCGGATATCTGGTATCCTGCTCGCTTCATGCTTTTACAACGCAGGCATCAGATACTGTGTTTTCCATATTTCCGTTCCTGCCGTGGGCGGTTCTGATTTTCCTGCTGGCTCTTGCACTGGCCGTCACTGGGTTTGGGAAGAAAGAAATGAAATAAGTACAGAGAATAATAGAAGTGCGTCAGATTTAGGAATCGGAGACAAACGGATAAACGAAAAATCTGCATTGCAGCAGACAGCGTAAGGTGTTAAAATGATGCTGTCAGGAAGAGGCATTAACAGGATGAAGGAGGCATTTATTATGAAGACGGAAAGAGTAGAGAATATGTGCGGAGGAGAAGGACATGTCATAATCAAACACATTCTCGGAGAAACAGAATTAAACGGAAAATGCGGACTATATGCAGAAGTAACACTGGAGCCTGGGTGTACTCTCGGATACCACGAACATCTGGGGGAAAGTGAGACTTATTATATTCTCTCGGGTGAAGGGATGTACGATGATAATGGGAGCAGCCGTGCGGTAAAGGCCGGGGATGTTACCTTTACACCGGATCACTGCGGACATGCGCTGGCGAATACGGGGCTTGAAGATCTTGTATTTATGGCTTTGATTATTAAAGGATAGGGGCGGAGCAAAACGCAGGAAACGGGCGGATGCTGTCAGGAAGAGAGCATAGGAATGTCTGGAGGTGGGGACCGGCTGTCCTGCTGGTTTACTTTGACGGTATTTTAACCATAGGCAACGTTCAAATGTCCATTATATCACCAGGGGGCAGAAAAACGGCAGGTAATAGTAATGGACATTTTGCGTTCGTATATAAAACTACAGGAATACTGGATTGAGATTATATTTATAATCTTGTTAATTCATATGTCTGCGTACGAGACAGGAGATTACACCTGCGAGACACAGGCCGAGCAGTATATTATGAAGGGAGCCGAATACGTCCAGGGCTCCTTTTATTCCGTTAAGAATTGCCAGGGAACCTAAGGTGTCTGGCAGAAATGAGCACAACAGGAACGAAAGATAGGATGCAATATAAATGAAGATAAAGGAGAACAGGCCTCTGCCCGTATCCTCTTTGTAAACTTTCCGTCCTTCACGGATCCGCATCTTTGTCATCGACCAGAACAGGGCAATCAGTTCAAACAGAAGAAAAACAGCGGCAACAGCCGCGTAGGCGGCCAGGGCGTAGTTTTTTTCTGTCAGGATGGTTTGAGGATCGCCGTAAGGTGCAGCGCCGCGCCAGAAATTATAGGCGAGTACGCCAAAAGTCCCGGCAGTTATAAGCAGGGATACAATTCTGACTACGGAACGGGCAACACGATAGATCCCTTTTGTTCCGTATTTCGCCGTTTTTTTGACAGGAGAGAGCAGGCAGGATACGTTCGGGCCTGCATTTTTTCTGCGCCGCCGGGGGGCATCCCTGTAGCCTCCGCTGGAGCGGCTGTCATAATCATCGTCTATATAATCACTGCGTGAACACCTGCCATAATCATTATCCCTGTAATCGCTGCGTGAACGGCGGCCATAGCGGTTATCGATGTCATATTCCTCATCCTCGTAATCATCGCTGTCATAGTATTCCACGTCGAAGTCATCTGAATCGTAATCATCAGTATATCCGTCGTCCATACCGTCATAGCTGTCTACATAACGGTTTTGATACACGCCTTCCGTATTCATGGAAGGCGGTTCCGGACGCCTGCCGGGCATGCTTCGGTAATCCGGGGCATCCAGTACTACCGTCGCATCGGATAATTGTTTCGTTGTCTGTTTGGTATCAAAGCTATATGTGAAAGGGACATCTTCTTCATATGTCACTTCAAAATCGTCATCAAAGAATGTGCTATTCTTCTTTGCAGTGCTCATGCAGATCCTCCTCAAATGTCAATATTACTGGTGGTCATTGTATAACTTTTTTCATGTATACTCAAGTGATAACATCAAAAATTCATAAAGTTCTAAGAAATCTTTCATATTTTTTCCAAAAGTGGTAGAATGGAAAATGTTGTGGCGCCAACTAGTACATCGTAAAATAAGGTTAGCTTATGAGGCAGTTAATTATTATACGATGTACTAATACATGATACGAAAGACGGGAGTGATACTTTATGATAACAGATATGACAGTAGGAAAACCATCAGGGGTTCTCTGGAAATTTACGATTCCGATGCTGGTAAGCGTCATGTTCCAGCAGCTGTATAATATAGTAGACAGTATTGTTGCAGGCAAGTTCGTAGGCGTGAATGCACTGGCTGCGGTCGGGGCATCTTATCCGATTACCATGATATTTATGGCAGTTGCGACCGGGCTTAATATCGGGTGCTCCGTCGTCATTTCCTTGTATTTTGGAGCAAAGGAATATAGACAGATGAAAAGCGCTGTCAGCACTTCTCTGCTGACGGTCCTGGGAATCGGCGCTCTGCTGACCGCATTGGGGCTTATATTCAGTAGGCCGTTGATGGTTCTCTTAAAGACTCCGGGAGACATTTTCGGCGATTCGGCGCTTTATCTTAACATATACATAGGCGGGCTGATCTTCCTGTTTCTGTATAATATCTGCACGGGAGTATTTACCGCCCTGGGCGATTCCAGGACGCCGCTGTACTTTCTTATCGCTTCTTCGCTGGGGAATATCGTTCTGGACTTGGTGTTTGTGATCAACTTTCATATGGGCGTAAGCGGAGTGGCGTGGGCTACATTTCTGGCACAGGGGCTGTCCTCATTCCTGGCATTTATTACATTAAGGAAGCGCCTGAAGGCAGTGGAAAGCCTAAAATACAAGCTGTTTTCTGGTTCTATGTTGAAAAAGATCATGGAGATTTCTGTTCCAAGCATTCTGCAGCAGAGCTTTATCTCCGTCGGAAATTTGTTTGTGCAAGGTCTGATCAACAGTTATGGTTCTGCGGTGGTAGCCGGGTATTCTGCGGGAATGAAGATCAATACCTTTGCAATCACGTCTTTTACGACGCTGGGAAATGGTTTGTCCAGTTTTACAGCACAGAATACTGGGGCACAGAAGACGGAACGTGTTGCGAAGGGATTCCGCTCCGGTGTGTTTATGGTTCTGAGTGTGGCCGTTCCTGTGTTTCTGCTTTTCTTTTTCTGTGGAAGGCCCATTGTACAGCTGTTTATGAGTGAAGGTGGAGAACAGGCTGCGGATGTAGGCGTGGAATTTTTAAAGATTGTCTCGCCGTTCTACATGATCATATCCTTAAAATTAATCTCGGACGGTATTCTGAGAGGTGCGGGAGCAATGAAGGCATTCATGGCGGCCACTTTTTCAGATCTTATCCTGCGTGTCGTGCTCGCCTATTTATTCTCTGGAATTTGGGGGGCCACAGGAATTTGGCTGTCCTGGCCCGTGGGCTGGCTGATTGGAACCGCATTGTCCCTGGGATTTTATTTCTCGGGAGTGTGGAAGAAGAGCAGGCTGATATAAAATGGAGGAGGCCGGCGGTGCATGGGGGTGCATCGCCGGCCTCCTCTTTATCAATCAAAGGGTTCGAAAAAGGCTTAATAAAACTCCTGTCAGCTGCCTGTGCGCCGATCCTGCAGCCAGTCCATGCCAAGCAGCGCCAGGATTATGAGAAATCCAAGGATAAAACAGAGCAGTATCCAGGGGATCGGTTCCAGCCACAGGGCATTTGATAAATAGTTCGATAAGATAATTTCATAATAAATAATCAAGAAAGCGATCAGATAAATAGCATAAGCTTTCAGCATAACTTTTGCTTTTGCTATATAGAGATCACGTCTGGAAACCGGAAGCGTGTCATACTTTCTGAGAAGAAATGTTAAGCGCCCCCTCTCGCGGATCCAGAATAAACGGCGGTTCAGATAAAACATCTCCAGCACGATTCCGATCCAGAATGCGGAGTGGCCAAACGATACCGGTGAATCCGGCGCCAGTATCACACTATCCCCAACACCCATTCCGGCATTCATGGCGCTGATCTGCATCGATGTTTCGCTCTGGACCTGCATGAAAAAGAAGTACATGCAGGCTGCCATGATAAAATAGTGATAACCGATGCGGATGCGAGCTTTTTCTTTTTGATAAAGGTTCATACCATCGTCCTCCTTCTTTATATCAGGATAATAAATCACGGATGCGAAATCGCTCAAACGAGGCATCCGGCGCTTTCCTTTTTGGGTCAGTGTTCCTGTGCTGATCCTCCAGGACTTCACGGGTGTTATTTTGTACCAGCTTTCCATCCTTAAGTACAAGGACATAATCAGCCAATTTGTCCAGATCTTCTGTAATATGCGTAGAGAGCAGGATTCCGATATTTTTGTTTAAAATATCCTGCATCATAGCAAGAAAATCCCTTCGGAATACCGGATCAAAACCGGCCATAGGCTCATCCAGGAGCAAAAAGCGCGGGCGGTGGGCCAGGGCGAAACAGAATTGCATCTTCATCATTTCCCCCTTGGACAGCTGATAAAGCGGCTTTGAAGGGGGGAGTTCCATTTTATCCAGATAGGTATAGAAATCTTCCATGGACCAGTCAGAGAAAAATGTGCCCAGCAGATGTCCGTTTTCCAATATAGAGCTTTCCAGATAAAAAGATAGTGTCTCGGATACAAAGCCGATCTTCTCCTTATACTTTTCCGGTTCGCTGCGCAGCGAAATCCCGTCAATAGAAGCGTCTCCCGTGAAATTGCGGGCGGCCCCGGAAATACAATGGAATAACGTTGTCTTACCTGAGCCGTTCGGGCCGATCAGTGCCGTAAGATACCCGCTCTCCAGCCGGAAAGAGATGTCTTCCAAGGTGAAATTCTTATATTTTTTATTGATGCCTGCACACTCAAATACGGTCATCTGAATCCTCACTTCCTTCCCAAAGTATCTGTATCATATCCTGAAACTGGGCACAGGTCAAATCAAGACGCCGCCCTTCTTTGACGCATTCTGTCACAGCGTCCTCAAGGCGTTTCAGCTGTTCTTCCCGAAGCGCTTCTCTGTCAGGTTCTTTTACAAAGAATCCTTTTCCCTGCTGGGAGTAAATCAGGCCCCCGGCCTCCAGGTCTTCATAGGCGCGTTTTGTGGTAATGACACTGATCCCTAGATCTCTGGCAAGAGAACGGATGGAGGGAAGCATGCTGCCAGGGAGCAGTTCTCCGTTTAATATGGAATTTTTTACGGCCTGTACGATCTGTTCATATATAGGCAGGCTGGAATCTTCTTTTATAAATATATTCAAAGGGCTCACTCCTTTTTATCCGGAAGAGGATAGTACATTTTCTCATAAGAGAGCATATAGGAAAGGATAGGGGAACTGCACCGCACGGCAATCAGGGCATTGACTGCAAAGAGCAGCATCCATACAAGGAATATCCAGTGGTTCCATGTTATGTGTGTAACGGCGAGCGTATAGAATACAATGTTTTCTACGATCAGCAGTGCAAACCAGTATACTCCTGCAATGACTTCCTCGCTTTTTTCAGTGACCATATCAGGCGCTGCCTCCAGCGCCTCTTTCCGGTTTCCCGGGTCTGTGCGCAGGTTCAGCGCCAGAATCAGGAAAAACCATAATCCAAGCTGGACAACCATCTCCATCCAGCCTCCCAAGAGGAAGAAACGTCCGGACATAAACAGCTGTACCAGGATGGTGAGCAGCAGGCTTAAGATGACTTTTACGACAAGGTGAAAGCGGAGATAATGCATTTTTTCTTTTTCGCCCACGGCACAGACGTAAAGCGGCATGGCAAGCCGGATTGGCATTTTTCTCAAAACCAGCCATAAAAACAGGATTGTCGCAACGGCTGTGATCGATACGGCAGCGGCTTGGAGCGTTGGGGAGGACTCCATGGCGGCAAGTATCTCAGCGCTGTAATCCTTGCCGGATATCTGAAGATCCCTCAAGAACTGAACCAGTGCGATCTGTACACCCAGAATTACAATCACAGCGTATACGATAAAGTACAGAATAAAGGTTAAAAAGTTTCTCTTAACATCCAGCCATAAATCATTTAAGATAATCCGGATCATTTGATAAAACCCCCTTTGCTAAGATAATACATCAGATCATCCAGTGTCGGCCTTGCTGTTTCCAGTTCCAGCAGCTGTCCTTCCCGCGGATATTCAATAAGCAGGGAGCTACGGTATGCTTCGTGGAGACGACAGATCACATTGGCGCCGAAAAGGTGTTCAATCTGTTCCCGGGTACCATATGCGATATAGAATCTTTCATTTAATTCCTCTTTATCCAGCTGGAGGCAGAGGCTGCCGTTATCCATAAGGGCGATATAATCTCCAATCTGATCTAAATCGGAAGTAAGGTGGGTGGAAAACAGGATGCTGCGTGTGCCGTTCTCTACGATATCCTGCATATAACCAAGCAGTTCTCTGCGAAATAGAGGATCCAGGCCAGCAGAGGGTTCATCCATCAGGAAAAGCTTTGCATCATGGGAGAGTGCAAAGGCCAGCTGAAACCGGGTCTTCTGTCCTTTGGAAAGTTTCCCGGCCTTCTGCCTGGGGGATATTTCAAATCTGCTGCAGAACTTCAGAAACAGTGCATGGTCATACCGGGAATACAGGGAACCGAAAGATTTCCCGTTTGTTTCAACGGTAAGATTGTCTTCAAAGGGTGATTCATCCAGTACGAAGCCAATGTCATCCTTTGCCCGGCGCTCCTGGGTGTCCATGGAATGCCCGTTGATGAAGACCTCCCCGCTGTCTTTCTGATAGAGGCGCAGGATTGTCTTGATCAGGGAGGTTTTTCCTGCGCCGTTCCTGCCGATCAGTCCCATGATATATCCAGGTTCCAGTGTAAGATTAATATCTGTGAGTTTTAAACTTCCAATTGTTTTGTTCAGATTTTTGATTTCAAGCAGATTGTCCATAGCGATCCTCCTGACTGTGAATCTTACTGTATATATACTGTGTATGTTTATATATACAGTATACCCTAAATATATATTTGTCAATAGGGGAATACAAAATATAAGTGATGGGAAATAATAACAGAAAACAGAAAGGAAATGAAGAAGAATGAATGTTCAAAAATGTGGAATTATCGGATGCGGCGGCGTAGGCGCCACAACCGCATATACACTGGTGGAAAGCGGATTGTTCAATGAAATGGTCCTGATTGATATTGACAGGCGCAAGGCGGAAGGAGAGGCCCTGGACATCGGGCACGGTATTCCGTTTACCGTCCCCTCTGATATCTATGCCGGAGATTACGAGGATCTTAAAGATGCATATCTGGTTGTGGTGACGGCAGGTGCTAATCAGATGCCGGGTGAGACAAGGCTGGATATCTCCGCTAAGAATGCAAAGGTTTTCCGACAGATCATCCCGGAAATTGTAAAATACAATTCCGAGTGTATTCTGCTGATTGTGACAAATCCGGTAGATATCCTAACCAGTCTGGCGCTGAAGCTGTCTGGTTTTCCGGCCAGCCGGGTAATCGGAAGCGGAACCGTGCTGGATACCGCAAGACTCAAATATCTTTTGGGCAAGAAGTTCAATTTGGATTACCGAAATATCCATGCATGGATGATCGGAGAACACGGTGACAGCGAGCTTGCAGTCTGGAGCAGCGCAACGGTGGCAGGCCTTCCTGTAGACGAATACTGCCGCCAGCACGGGCGAACCCGCGACAGCCTTCAGCTCAATGAAATATACGAAGAAGTCCGCGACAGCGCTTATGAGATTATAGACAGAAAAGGCTCTACTTTCTATGCTGTCGCGATGGCAGTAAAAAGAATCGCCCAGGCGCTGGTGCGTGATGAGCATTCGATTATGACAGTCTCCAGCCTGGCTCAGGGTCATTACGGGCTCAATCACGTCTGTATTGGCCTGCCTACTGTGGTAGGAAGAAATGGGGCGGAGGATATTATAGAGATCCCTCTGAATGCACAGGAAAAAGATGCTTTGAGTGAGTCGGCACAGGGGCTTCAGAAAATTATGGAATCTTTGTAGAGAGGGGACGCTTTGAAACCGGGAAGCCTTGCACCTGGCGGGAGCATATATGCCATTTTAAAAATCGGCTCCGTTTACGTAAGAATCCCTAAAGGAAAAAACATAGAAAATGGCGGTCCAGCGGCATGCAACCCGAAATTTGGTAATTTCGGGTCTTAGGCCGCTTCAGAATTTGCCGTGAGACGGCAAATTCTGCCCACCGTTTTCTATGTTCTTTCCTTAAGGGATTCTAACGTAAACTCTAGGACTTTTAAAATGGCATATATGCTCCCGCCAGGTGCAAGGCTTCCCGGTTTTAAAGCTGGTGCATCCGGGCGGTAGGGATGGGACGTTCACCGGGTGGGGGCTAAGCGGTGGAGGCTTATTGAATCGTTTGGTGGAACGTGATGGTTTAGGTAGGATGGCGGGGCTGTTTGCGCCGGGAGCTTTGCCAGGAAGATTCTTGTTTATGGGCTGGGATGCTGGTATAATTATGGTAAAATGTTGGTAGGAGGGCAGATTTATGAAAGTTTTGATGCTGAATGGAAGCTGTAACTTGAAGGGATGTACATACACGGCTTTGGAGGAGATCGGAAGGGTGCTTTTGGATGAGGGCGTGGATTATGAGATTTTTCAGATTGGGGCGAAACCGGTCAGGGACTGTCTTGGGTGCGGCAGGTGCAGGGATGGAAAATGTGTTTTTACGGACGATGGAGTAAATGAGTTTGTGGAAAAGGCCTATGAGGCGGACGGGTTTGTATTCGGGTCTCCGGTTTATTATGCGCATCCAAGCGGACGGATCCTTTCGTTTCTGGACAGGGCATTTTATGGGAATAGCAGTGATGAACGCTGCAGGGCATTTAAGTATAAGCCGGGGGCGGCTATCGTATCCGCACGGCGGGGCGGAACAACGGCCTCACTGGATGCAATCCAGAAGTATTTCGGGATTGCGCAGATGCCCACGGTTGGGTCTACTTACTGGAATATGGTGCACGGGCAGAAACCGGAGGATGTCATGAAAGACGAAGAGGGACTGCAGACAATGCGTAATATAGGAAGGAATATGGCCTGGATGGTGAAGTGTTTTGCGGCTGGAAAGCAGGAGGGGATTGCGCTTCCAAAGACGGAACTAGCGTATTCTACGAATTTTATAAGGGAAGTATAGGTAAATAGCACAGTGAAGGCCGTGTTTTTTAGCAGAAATGAAAACTATTTGTAATGATTTAATGTGTTGGCGCAGCATCCCAAAAAGTTTATTGACGTATTTTGGAAAATCCCTTATGATTATTAGGTCGAAAGGGGATGCTGAGTCTAATGAATGTTTTGAATATAGAGCATATAAGTAAGATATTTGGAGATAAGGTCATATTTGATGACGTATCGTATGGGATACATGATGGTGATAAAATTGGGATTATAGGGATTAATGGGACAGGAAAGACAACACTGCTTAAAATTATTGCTGGCCTCGAAGAGCCGGATGAGGGGCAGGTTGTTAAGCAGAATGGCTTAAAAATGAATTATCTGCGGCAGGATCAGGAATTTCCGGAAGGTGCAACCGTGCTGTCCTATGTAAGTTCAGGGAAGAAGCAGGAGGAATGGGATGCGGATAATGAGGCTAAAAGTATTTTGAACAGCCTTGGCATTACAGATCATGATGCTGTCATAGAGCCTCTTTCCGGTGGTCAGAAAAAGCGGGTGGCTCTTGCGCGCGCGCTTGTTTCTGAAGCGGATATCCTTCTTCTTGACGAGCCGACCAACCACTTGGATGAGGAGACCGTGAACTGGCTGGAAGATTATCTTAAACGCTACCGGGGGGTTGTGATTATGGTAACCCATGACAGATATTTTCTGGATAAGGTAACGAACAAAATTTTGGAGATCAGCCGTGGAAGTCTGTACGGATATGACGCGAATTATACCGGTTTTCTGGAGCTGAAAGCCCAGCGTGAGGAGATGGATCTGGCGAGCGAAAGAAAACGCCAGAGTGTGCTGCGTGTGGAACTGGAATGGGCCAGACGTGGCTGCCGGGCGAGGAGCACGAAACAAAGAGCACGTCTGGAGCGTCTGGAGGCGCTGAAAAGAGGGACGGCTCCGGTTCAGGATCAGACGGTGGAATTGGAATCCATGGAAACCAGGATGGGGAAGAAAACGATTGAACTTCATCATATCAGTAAAGGTTTTGGGGACAGGAAACTCATCGAGGATTTTGACTATATTTTCCTGAAGAATCAGAGGATCGGAATTATTGGTGAAAACGGCTGCGGAAAATCAACCTTAATTAAGATGATTGCGGGTCTGATTGAGCCCGATACAGGGAGCATTGAAATCGGAGAAACCGTTAAGATCGGTTACTTTGCCCAGGAAGAGCAGGACATGGATGATGGCCTGAGGGTGATTGATTTTGTGAAAGAGATCGCAGAATATATTCCGACTAGGGAAGGGCGGATTAGTGCGTCTCAAATGCTGGAGCGTTTTTTGTTTACTCCTGATATGCAGTATGCACCCATTGGTAAATTGTCCGGCGGGGAGAAGCGGAGGCTGTATCTGCTGAAAATTCTGTGTTCCGGCATTAATACCCTCTGTCTGGATGAACCGGGAAATTCCCTGGATATCCCAACACTGACGATTCTGGAAGATTATCTGAATTCATTTCCCGGGATTGTGATCACAGTATCCCATGACCGGTATTTCCTGGACAATGTGGCTGACCGTATCTTTGCCTTTGAAAACGGACATTTAGTACAATATGAGGGAGGCTACACAGATTACCTGGAGGCGAAAAAGAATAAGGGGGCGGCGGAAACAGACCATAATACATCTGGGAAAGAGCAGGAAGATAAGAACCAGGCATACAAAGAGTGGAAGCAGAACCGCCCATCAAAATTAAAGTTTTCCTATAAGGAACAGAAAGAATACGAATCCATTGATGAGGATATCGCGGCGCTGGAAGAGAAGATAGAGTCGCTGAATGCCAACATTATGGCAAATGCTACTAATTCCGGGAAATTAAATGAGCTGATGGCTCAGAAAAGCCAGGCGGAAACAGAACTGGAAGAAAAGATGGAGCGGTGGGTATACTTAAATGATCTGGCAGAGAGAATAGAAGAGCAAAAAAACACATAATCATGAATAGCCCCCGTCTGTTTTCCCCTAAAGTGGAGCCGTCCTACCGCATTGAAGAACCGGCTGCAGAGGAAACGGATATGTGGTGTGGCAGGGCATAGAATAAGTATTACTGCCCCTTAAGGAAATACAGCCTGATTTTATGGAACCAGAGAGATTCACTTAGCTGTCTTGATGACAGCTAAGCTCAGCTCTCTTTGAAATTTTTTTCGGTGAAAAAATTTCATCCATAAAATCAGGCTGTATTTCCTTAAGGGGCAGTAATACTTATTCTATGCCCTGCCACACCACATATCCGTTTCCTCTGCAGCGTCCCCTCATCGCCAATTCGTCCCCACTTTCCAAACCATCTATTTATATGTTATAATTATTTAATGCATTGACCCGGACTACATTAGGAAGTATAATATTACATGTGATTAACAAAACGAAAGAAAAGATAACAAACGCAGATACGTGTGATTATTTTTAAATTATATGTGATTATATAGTTCGGGAAATCTTGTGATATAAGTGATAGAAGGAGAAGAAGCATGGAAAAACCAGTACTTGTGATCATGGCGGCAGGAATGGGAAGCCGTTATGGCGGTTTGAAACAGATTGACCCGGTGGATGAGGAAGGCCATATTATTATTGACTTTTCTATTTTTGATGCCAGGAGGGCGGGATTTGAGAAAGTCGTTTTTATAATAAAGGAAGAAAACAAAGAAGAATTTAAAACTTGCATTGGAGACAGAATCAGCGAATATATGGAAGTAGTCTATGTGTTTCAGAAGCTGGATGATCTTCCGGAGGGATATGAGGTGCCTGCTGGACGTGTGAAGCCGTTCGGGACGGGGCATGCAGTTTTATGCTGCAGGAATGTGATCGATGGCCCTTTTGCTGTTATCAACGCGGATGATTATTACGGCGTACATGCGCTGGAGGAGATTTACCGTTATCTTTCGGAACATGCGGATGATGAAAAATACAGGTATGCCATGGTGGGGTACCGGCTGGATAATACTTTAACAGATAATGGATATGTATCCAGGGGAATCTGTGAGACGGATGAAGAGGACTATCTGACCGGAATTATTGAACGGACTCATATTGAGCGAACAACGAACGGAATTGAATATACAGAGGATGATGGAAAGACATGGAACAAGATCGACAAGAACTGTATCGTATCTCTGAATATGTTTGGCTTTACGAATAGTTTATTGAGAGAGCTGGAGGAGCGGTTCCCGGTATTTCTGGAGAAGAACCTGAAGGTATCACCTTTGAAGTGTGAATATTTTTTGCCGTCGGTGGTAGGTGAACTTCTTGATGAGGATAAGGCGACTGTGAAGGTGTTGAAATCCGAGGACAGATGGTATGGGATCACATATAAGGAAGATAAGCAGAGTGTTGTGGATGCGGTTGCAGAGATGAAGGGAAAGGGAATCTATCCCCTACATCTCTGGAAATAAACAGGCATACGGCATCAGACAACAGTCAGAGAAGAACAGCAGACAGAAAGGAAAAGGTGAGTATAATGGCAGTTTTAGTAGCAGGCGGCGCAGGGTATATAGGAAGTCATACATGTGTGGAACTCTTAGAGAGAGGCTATGATGTGGTAGTCGTGGATAACCTCTACAATTCCAGTGAGAAAGCGCTAGAGAGAGTGCAGAAGATTGCAGGGAAGGAACTGAAGTTTTATAGAGGTGATATTTTGAACAGGGAGGACCTGGAACCCATATTTGGGCAGGAAGATATTGAAGCGGTTATCAACTTCGCCGGACTGAAAGCAGTGGGCGAGTCCGTGGTGAAGCCCTGGGAATATTATCACAACAATATTACCGGAACGTTAATTCTATGCGATGTGATGCGCAGACATGGCTGCAAGAACATAATATTCAGTTCTTCCGCAACCGTATATGGAGATCCTGCAGAGATTCCGATTACGGAGAAGTGCCCGAAGGGGGAAATCACCAATCCGTACGGACAGACGAAAGGCATGCTGGAACAGATTCTTACGGATCTGCATACCGGGGATCCGGAGTGGAATATTATGCTTCTGCGTTACTTTAATCCGATCGGAGCGCACGAATCCGGACTGATAGGGGAAGACCCGAAGGGAATCCCGAATAATCTGGTTCCTTATATTGCGCAGGTGGCAGTTGGAAAGTTGGACTGTCTCGGCGTGTTTGGCGACGATTACGATACCCATGACGGTACGGGCGTCCGTGATTATATACACGTTGTGGATCTGGCTGTGGGCCATGTGAAAGCGATCGAGAAGATGAAGAGCAGCAAAGGGGTGCATATCTATAATCTGGGAACCGGGACAGGGTACAGTGTTCTGGATGTCGTAAAGGCATATGAAAAGGCGTGCGGCAAATCTATCCCCTATCAGATCAAGCCCCGGCGCGCAGGAGACATCGCCACTTGTTACTGTGATGCATCCAGGGCAAAAGAGGAACTGGGCTGGACTGCCGAGAGAGGAATTGAGGAGATGTGTGCGGATTCATGGAAATGGCAGTCGATGAATCCGAATGGTTACAGGGACAGTGAATAGATGAAAAAGTGAACAGGAGAAAGGTGTAATGTGCGCAGAAGGTAAATTAACAGATGTGGAATACCTGCCATTGTCCTGCAGCCAGATGAATATCTGGAATCTGGAAATGGCACACCCGGGACTCCCGATTAACAACATATGTACGGCACTTAAGATTGAAGGGAATCTGAATCTGGAATATCTTCAGACATGTATTGAGCTTGTATACAGGGCATTTCCGTCTCTCAGGACAAGAATTACCATCAGGGACGGGCAGCCTTATCAGTATGTGACAGAAGAGATACCTGCCAGAACGGCGTTTTTTGATTTTACAGAGACAAATGAGCAGGGGGTGGGAATCTGGTTTCAGTCCGTTGCCAGAGAGCACTTTACACTGTATGATTCTCCGCTGTGCCAGATGGTGATTTTTAAGACTTCAGGGAAGAGCGGGGGAATTCTGACCAGGGTACATCATATCATAGCAGACGCCTGGTCTCATGCATTGATTACAAATCATATCATACATAATTATTTCCAACTTCTTCAGGGAGGCAGGGCGGACAGTTTTGCGGCACCTTCGTATGAAGATCATATCTTAAGTGAGCAAAAGTATCTGGAGTCCAAAGCTTTTGAAAAGGATAAAAAATACTGGAGGGGGGTGCTCAATGGTATCCTGCCAGCGGCGGCCAAGGAATATCAGTGTCCGGTCATAAGCCCTGTGGGGCTCAGAAAGTCGTACCGGCTTTCTAACCGGCTGAACCGGCTTATTGGAGGGTTCTGCTCGAAGAATAAAGTATCTCCGTTTGCTGTTTTCTATATGGGCCTGGCAGTCTATCTGCGGCGTATGAAAGGGCTGGAACGTTTCTGTGTCGGTGTGCCTACCATTAACAGGCTTAATTTTCAAGATAAGCAGACCGGTGGTATGTTCGTCAATACCCTGCCTTTTGTAAATGAACTGGATATTTCCATGACGTGGAACGAGTTCAATGAAAAGCTGCAGGACGACTGGTTTGCGCTGCTCTGTCATCAGCGAATTCCATTCGAATCTATAAAAAAAATAGTTAGCCAAAACGGCGGGAATATATCGGAATCTTTGTTTGATATCGTATTGTCCTATCAGAACGGAAAGATGGACCACCTGCAAGGTGCAAGAGTTTCTCTGGAGGGCCGGTGGCTGTACAGCGGTTATCAGAGCGAAGCTCTCTGCATCCACCTAAGCAGCAGAGATCAGGAAAACCAATATACGGTAGATTATGATTACCTGACCCAGATATTTTCAGAAGAGGAAATTGACCGGCTGCATGAGAGCCTATCCCGGATTCTTAAGGAGGCTCTGCAGAACCCGGACGTTCCGATCGCCGGCCTTCAGATCTTAAGTGAGGAGATGGAAGAGCAGGTCATCTACGGCTTCAATCAGACAGATGTTTGGTATAACAGGGATGTGGGAATCGCAGACCAGTTGTTAGAGACCTTCCGGCTGAATCCCGGGAGAGCGGCGGTTATATTTGAAGGCAGAAGGATATCCTATCAGGAACTGGAAGAGTACTCCCTGAAGACCGCGCGTGGGATTGTGGGAAGAACCGGGGACAGAAAAGGAACTGTGGCTGTCCATATGAGAAGGACGGAGAAGATATTTACGGCGCTGTGCGGGATTATTCTTTCCGGAAACAGCTGGCTTCTGATTGACAGGGAATTGCCTGCACAGCGGAAACGAGAGATGGTGTGTGACAGCCAGGCTCTTTTCTGCATATGCACAGAACCTGCAGAGGAGATGTCCGGCTGTGTAGATCTGGTTCAGTTAGATGAGCTGGCAGATGCGGATGAAATGCCAGACTGTGAAACGACAGAATATAAAGCGTCCGGGCCGGATGACCTGGCATATCTGGTTTACACGTCGGGCAGCACAGGGACGCCGAAGGCCGTGGAAGTGGAGCAGCACAGTGTGCTGAATCTGGCGGCGGCGATGCAGCCGCTCTATCCAAAGGGCGCCGTTCTCTCGATTTGCAGCGTGGGATTTGACGCATTTTTACTGGAGAGTGTGATTGCCCTTCTTTGCGGCCGGACAATTGTGCTGGCCTCAGAGGCGGAGATGAACCACCCACAGAGGCTGGGCAGCCTGATTCAAAATTATGACGCCGGATTTATGGCGTTGACGCCGTCCCGTTTATCTGCATATTTGAAGAATGCAGATTTCTGTGATTCACTGATGCATATGGAGACGGTGATCTGCGGGGGAGAGAGCCTGCCATCCGAACTATCTAAAAAGCTTGCGGATCATACATGTGCGGCGCTGTATAACCAGTACGGCCCTTCCGAGGCGGCAGTTGCGGTCAGCCATGCTGTGGTTAACGGCAGAGAGTCCGTTCATATAGGCCGGCCTCTGCAGAACTGCAGGATCTATATTCTGGATGAATTCCAGAATCCACTCCCCCCGGGATCCGCCGGAGAACTATATATTGCCGGTGATTGTCTGGCGAGGGGATACCACAACAGAGAGGCGCTTACAAAAGAGCGTTTTATACGCGATCCCTTTCGGGACGGCGGGCGTATGTACCGAACAGGGGATTATGGTAAATGGTCAAAAGACGGTAAAATCTTTTATTTGGGCAGAAGGGATGACCAGGTAAAACTGCTCGGACACCGAATTGAACTTTCCGAGATCGAATCCGTTCTCATGCGGCATGAGAAGGTAGAGGCCGCGGCGGCTGGGATATGGGAGAACAGGCTGATCGCCTATTATACAGGGGATGTCCAGCTTACGGAAAGCGAACTGCTTACATTTGCATCTAACTATCTGCCGCGGTATCTTCTGCCGGCGGCGGTGGCCAGAGTGGATGCTTTTCCACTTAACAATAACGGGAAAATCGATTTCACGGCCCTTGAGAAGCCTGTATTATCAGGCGGCGGGGATTCCCCGGCAGATGAAGTGGAAGAAAAACTGCTGGCTGTCTGGCGGAAAGTACTGGAACGGGAGGAACTAGACGTTCACTCTGATTATTTTCTGTCGGGAGGGGATTCACTGAATGCCGTACTGATGCTTTTGGAAGTAGAGAAACAGTTTTCCCGGAGCATTACCGTACAGGAGCTGTACGCGAATGCAACACTGAGACGGCTGGGCAATCTTATCAGAGGCAGAGAGATCCGTCCGGAAGCACAGCGCGCGGAGATCCGGAGAGCTTCGGTGAGGAACTGGTATCCGGTTACACCGTCACAGGCAGGATTTTACGTTATGCAACAGCTGGATGAAACGAAGATCGGCTATAATATGCCAACTGTGTTCCATCTCAGCGAATGGCTGGATTATCCGCGGCTTGAGCGCGCATTTGCCAGGATGATAGCGGAGGATACTTCTCTGCGGACTACATTTCATATTGAAGGCGGCCGGGTAATTGCCAGAGTCAGCCCCGGGACGGAGTTTCGGATGCAGTGGATGGAGTGCGGCACCATAGAAGAGGCGATGGCAAGCTTTGTCAGACCCTTTGATCTGACGGAAGGACCGCTTCTTCGGGCAGCTATGCTAAAGCTGCCGGGGAATGAACCATATCTGCTGCTGGATATGCACCATATCATCTCCGATGGCTTAAGCAGCCAGCTACTGCTGGGCAGGCTGAACCAGTATTACCAGGAACTTCCGGTATCCATGCCGGAGCTGGATTATATTGATTATGCCTGGTGGGTTAGTGAAAGAAACAGCCAGGAAGAAAATCCGTGCAGGGCATTCTGGCGGAAACACCTGCCGGAAAAGCTGCCGGAGCGGGAGCTTACGCCCGACAGGCCCAGGCCTCCTGTATTTGACGGGGCAGGGGGACAGTACGAGTTTGCCCTTCCCCCAGCCCTGAGTGAGAGGATCGCAGGCTTTTGTGAGGAACAGCATGTTACGGTCTTCGTATTCCTTCTGGCCGTCTATGGACTTTTCCTGAGCCGGTATTCCGGAAGCACGGAAGTTGTGGCAGGGACGCCGTTTTCCGGCCGCCGTCGGCAGCACATGGAGGAGATGACAGGCGTGTTTGTCCAGTCTCTTCCGGTTTTTATGCAGGCCGGGGCTGTGGAGACATTTACAGCTTATCTGGAATCGGTAAAACAGACGGTTTCGGGGATGCTGGATCATCAGGAGATTACCCTGGAAGAACTGCTTGAAATCACCAAAACTTCGAGGACAAGAGACCGGAATCCTTTGTTCAGCGTGATGTTTACTATGACGCCTGTGAAAAGCGGGGATATAACGATCGGAAATGCAAAGCTTGCCTACATTCCCAGCGATACGCATGCCGTGAAGATGGATCTGAATCTCGAGGCCGTGTATCTGCAGGGAAGATATCATTTCCGGTTTGAGTACGCCAGGAGCTTGTTTGACGAGGTGACGATCGCATTTTACAGCAGATGTTATCTGCAGGGACTTAAGGAAGTGCTGCAGAATCCGGAGGCGCTGCTTTCGGAGATTTCCATGCTGGATAAGGCGGATCAATACAGACTGCTGGATCAGCCCGTGCGCCTCAGGACGCCTTATGATGCGACAACGGTGGATCAGGCCGCCGATTATTATGCCTATGCGGATCCGGATCGTACTGCCGTACAGTGGGGAAACGACTCCTGTTATACTTTTGGGGAGCTGAAGGAGAAAACCGATGCTCTGGCGGGAATACTGAGGGCTGAGGGAATCGGCCGGGGAGATAAGGTAGCTTTTCTGACGAAGAGAACGGGGCTGCTGCCAGTTTTTATGTTCGGTATTTTGAAATCCGGTGCGGCTTATGTCCCGATCGATCCGGAATTTCCGGGGGAGAGGATTCTTTATATGCTGACGCAGGCCGGTGTCAGGCTGGTGCTTTATGGACAGCAGGAACTGGTTCTGGGGAATCTGCCCTGCAGGGAACTGGTCTGGGATGGACGGGAAGCGGGATCTGTTTTGGAGGTACCGGCTGCAGAGCATGGAGCTCAGGATGCGGCAAACGTGATCTTTACTTCCGGAACCACAGGGAAGCCGAAGGGCGTGGTTATGTGCCACAAATCTCTGTCAAATCTGCTGGCGCATCTGGAACCTCTGCTGGGAGACCGGGAGGAAAAGATCCTGTGTGCATCCAACTGCGTCTTTGATGTGTTTACGACGGAGACGATACTGGCGCTTGGAAAAGGGTATGCGGTCAGTGTTGCCGATGAGGAGGAGATGCTGCTTCCATGGAAGATGGCGGAGCGGATCCGGCGTGACCAAGTTACGGTGCTTCAGCTGACGCCCTCGAGAATTCAGATGTGTCTGGGAGATGAAGCATTCTGCGGGGCATTGCGTGGGATACACCGGATTATCCTTCTGGGTGAGCCGTGGAGTATGGAGTTAAAAGACAGGCTGAACGGTCTGACAGATGCCCGGATCTTCAATATTTATGGTCCGACGGAGACTTCCGTGCACAACTGCCAGGGGGATATTACGGATGAGAAAAGTATCCATATCGGAAAGCCCATCGGAAACTGCCGGTATTATCTGCTGGATGAAGAACGCCGCCCCGTACCGCCCACAGCCGTCGGGGAAATCTATATTGCAGGGGAATGCCTGTCACCGGGGTATATCAACAGGCAGGATCTGACGGATCAGGCCTTCCTGCCGGATCCATTTCTAAAAGGAGAAAAGATGTACAGAACCGGAGACCGGGGAAGGCTCAGAGCCGACGGAAACTGGCAGTGCCTTGGCCGGGTGGATACTCAGATTAAACTGAACGGACACCGGATCGAGCCACTGGAGATTACGCAGATTATGCTGCAGTCGGGGCTGGTAAAGGAGGCGGCCGCTGTGCCTGTCCTGCATCAGGGCGCGGTGCGTTTCCTCAGGGCCGCGGTAGTCAAAGCGGAGGGATATACGGAAGAGTTACTCAGGGCATATATGAAGAAGAAGCTTCCGGACTATATGATCCCTTCAGAGATCCATGTGCTTGAGGAATTACCAAGAACGGCCAGCGGCAAGACAGATCTAAAAAAACTGGCGGAGACAGAGGCGGAGGTGCAGACGGCCGAAGCCGGGGAATCAGGGATTGCTGAGTTGTGGAAAGAAGTGCTGGGACGGGAGCCTCTTCGGGACGTATCGTTCTTTGAACAGGGCGGGACCTCGCTTCAGGCGATTCTTATTTTAAATCGTTATCACCAGAAAGAGTATGATTTTGGTATCAATGATTTTTATCGTTGTCCAACGCTGGAAGAACAGGAGAAAATGCTCTGCCCCGTGCCCGGTAAAGAGAGAGAAACGGCGGTTCCAGCGCAAAAAGAAACACTCTGGGAACTGCCGGCTGTGCTTTCAGACCAGGAAGAAAGGATGTGCAGGCCCGGGAATATATTTCTGACTGGCTGCACAGGCTATCTGGGAAGTTATATATTGAAAAAACTGTTGGAATACGGCAGCGAGAAAATGTACTGTCTGGTAAGAGGCGGGATGGTCCGGCTGGAGGAAAGCATGAATTATTACTTCGGCGCCGGTTATCTTGATAAATATAAAGAACGTCTTTATGCGTTTGACGGAGAACTGACGGCGGAACAGTTTCAGGCGGATCCATGCGTTTATGAGGAGATGGTGCATAGTGTTACGCGGATATTCCACTGTGCGGCGGACGTCCGGCATTATGCGCCGGAAGAAGAACTTATCAACACGAATGTTGAGGGCACCCGGCAGGTGCTGCGCTTTGCAGAGGCTTCCGGAGCTGCAGTGATGTATATATCCACAATCAGTGTTGCAGGAATGCAGACGGCCCGGACAAAGGAACAGGGAGCAGTGCTGTCAGAGAAGGATCTGAATATCGGCCAGAATTGGTGGGAGAATCCCTATGTCAAGAGTAAAATTATGGCGGAGAAACTGGTAGACGATGCGGTACGGCGGGGCCTTGGTGCTAATATCTTCCGGATCGGAAGGCTGGTCTCCAGTTCCTTTGACGGGATATTCCAGAAAAATCCGGAATCGAATGCATTTTACAGGCTGATCAAAGGGGTGATAGAACTGGGGATGCTTCCGGAGATTCTGTACCACCATAGGCTGGAGGTAACCCCGGTCAATCTGGCGGCGGAGGCGGTTATTAGACTGAGCAAAACAACAAAGTCCGCCTATCATATCTGCAGCCCCCATAAGATTGAAATCGGCTGCCTGGCTGAGGCGTGTAAAGCCGTGCAGATAACGGACGCAGAGACGTTTGCAGGGACACTCAAAGAAAAGAGCATGCGGTCGGACTCCCCGTATATCCAGGCATTAGCACAGACCTGGTTTGAACTGCAGAACCGGGAGGCCGAAGTGGTGCCAGATACGGCGTTTACACAGAAAACTCTGGCTGCACTGGACTTCTGGTGGCCTCAGCCGGACATCGGAAAACTGAAACTATGCTTTACAAAAGAAGAGGGGAGGGAAGAGCGACAATGACAATAGCCGGGCATATACTGGATATATCGGCAGCCGTACTGGGGTTTTTCATTGTCAGCTGCCTGATGAAGGGCAGGCTGTCGGCAGCACAGAAGCTGTATCTTTCCTCGGCCGGATTTCTGCTGATCTGGCTGCTGGCAATCATTGGGATGGAGTACACCGAGAATATGGCGGCGCTGCAGGTCATGGATGCAATTACATGTGCCTGTTCCGCCATGCTCATTATGACCATACTGCTGATTTCCCTGATCTTTACGAGAAATCAGGTAAAGGTACCGCGGCACTACTGGCTTTTGTATGTGCTGCCGGTGCTCTCGTCTCTAGTTGTATTTACAAATCCGCTGCATCATTTGTTTTACAGGAAGTTTTCCATCTACGCATCGGAAGTAAGGTTTGGCCCTTTGTTTATCATCTCGGGGCTGCAGTACTATATTTATTCTATTATCGTAGTAATCATCATGTTCCGGTATGGAATCAGGCGCAGGACCAGAAGTGTATGGGGGCAGGTGGGGCTGTTTATCGGAGGGCTGTTTGTTCCGTTCTTCACGAATCTTCTGGCAACCCTTAAGATTGTAGACCTGCCCATATCTGCTACACCGCTGGCCTTTCTGATCACTATATTGTGCCATGGGATTGCCGTGTACTACTTGAATTTTTTAAATATCAAACCGGTGGCTCTGGAAAACATGGTGGATAACGTTTCAGAGGGATACGTCATTCTTTCCTCTGACAGATGCATTATTTATTCAAACGCTGCATTTGATGAAGTATTCGGGGAACAGTATAACATGAAGATTAACAGTTATCTGAATCAGGTAGTTGAGGGACTGGAGGAGCGGAAACGAGATGTGATTTACAACTTGCTTAATTTTTTTGATGTATGCAAACAGTCTGTAAATGTTATCTCTTATGAACAGGCGATTCTGTGTGAAGAAGGCAAGGTCTATTATTCGGTAGAACTTACACCCATTTTTGTAAAGCACAGCATGGCCGGAGTTCTGGCAATGTTCCGGGATGTGACAAAACTGAAAGAGGAAATAAAAAGAAAACAGCAGAATCTGAGCCGGGCAATGGAGAGAGAACGGCTGATCTCACTCGGACAGATGATTGGAAGTATTTCCCACAACCTTAAGACTCCGATTATGGCTATATCGGGGGATGTGACGATTCTAGAGGACTTAGTGAGGGAGTATTCCCAGAGTGTAGGAGACCCGGAGGTTACGATTGAAGATCATCAGGAAATTGCAGGGGAGATGGAGGGATGGCTGGCCAGGATTCAGGAATGCTGTGCTTATATGTCAGACATCATAACGACGGTAAAGGGTATGGCTACAAATTTAAGTACATCCTCGGAGGAGGATTTTACAATGGATGAAGTGTTCAAAAGAGTGGAAATGTTTCTGAAGGGCAAGCTGGTCAAAAATGGCTGCAGACTGATTACGGATAACAGGCTTTTAGAGAACACTGTGATACAAGGGGATATCAATAATCTGGTCCAGGTAGTCAATAATCTTTTGGACAATGCATGTGATGCCATGGAGGGGAAGGGCGGAGACATTGAACTCAGGGCCTGGAAAAAGGACGGCAGTGTCTATATTGCTGTGAAGGATCATGGTATGGGTATCTCGGCAGATGTGAGGGAAAAACTGTTCCGCTTAATGTGTACAACAAAAGGAACGAAAGGAACGAAAGGAACCGGACTGGGTCTGTACAGCTCGGCGGAGATTATACGGGCACGGTTCGGCGGCAGGATATGGGGTGAGAATAACGAAGAAGGAGGAGCATCCTTCTATGTCGAGCTCCCAGTCGAGGAAGACAGGAGAGGATAAAGGGAATGCGGAAGAACAGAGCTGGAAAAGAAAAAAATGGTTTTAAAATGTTCATTTTGGACGATGACAGAAATATTCTGGATGCTTTGAGTGCCAATTTCCGCACAAAAGGCTACGAAGTAGAGACACAGGAAAATCCGCTGACAGCATTGGAACAGCTGAAGAACGGCCGCTATGATATTCTGATTTTGGACTTTATCATGTCCCCAATCTGTGGGGATGAGGTGGTTGCGCGGCTGAGAAAGTTCGATACCAGAATCTATGTAATCATGCTGACCGGGCATAAAGAACTGGCGCCCCCGTTAAACACGATCCGGGAGCTGGCGATTCAGGGATACTGTGAGAAGAGCAGCCGGTATGACCAGCTGGAACTTCTTGTGGAAAGCTGTGTGAAATGCATCCGGCATATCAATACAATCTACCGGTATCAGGACGGGCTGTCCAGTATTCTGGACGCGATACCCCACCTGCACCAGATGGTGCCTGTCGATGAGCTGTGCGGTCAGGTGCTGAAGGAGCTGAAGGCTCTGGTACAGACAGGGGATGGCTTTGTGTGGGTGAAACCAGATGGCGTACTGACGGATCCGGGAAATGCCGAACTGCCGGCGGATATATACAGAGGGGCCGGCTCTTACGATAAGCCATTTTTTGAGTTTGAGAATGAGGATTTCCCGGTAATTGTAGAACATGTTAGAAAGAGTATGGCGGAGCAGCGGATTATCTATCATAATGGAGTCCTGCTTGTGCCTCTCCTTGGAAAACGGGAGATCATTCTGGGTGTCATGGGAGCGAAAACCGGGACCGCACCGGATACTACGCTGGAGGCGCTCTTGTCGGTGTATGCGGAGCAGGTATCCACAGCCCTTCACAATACACTACTGAAAATGTTGTTAAATGCCAACAATAAGAGGCTCTCCGGCATGAATAAGCGGCTGATGGACAGCTATATGCAGACGGTAGAGGCACTCAGGCTGCTGGTGGATGCCAAGGATCTCTACACAAGAGGGCATTCCGACCGGGTATCCTATTATGCGGTGAAACTTGCGGAACGCCTGGAATCTGACGCGGAATTTGTGAAACGGGTCAGGGTAGCAGGACTTCTGCATGACATTGGGAAGATCGGTGTATCGGACGCAGTGCTTAGCAAACCGGAACGGCTAAGCGAGGAGGAATTCAGAGAGATCAGAAAGCATCCTGGCATGGGCGCCAATATTCTGTCCTGTATGGATATGTTCAGCAATACGGGAGAGATTGTGTGTGCGCATCATGAGCGCTATGACGGGACGGGTTATCCCAGAAAGCTGAAGGGGGAAGAAATTCCGCCGGAGGCTAGGATCATAGCAATTGCGGACGCATTTGACGCGATGATGTCCGATCGGCATTACAGAAAAAAACTCTCATTTGCAGAGGCTGTGAGCCAGCTGAAAGAGGGGAAGGGCGCCCAGTTTGACGGCCATTATGTGGATGTATTTCTGGAAGTACTGAAGGATTATGATACAATCAGTGAGCAGCTGCGATGGACTTATGATGAAAATAAAGGAAGAAAAGAAAATTATGGAGCAGAAGAATATTTATAAACAGGTAAAACTTTATAAAACCCTGCCGGAGTGCCTCCTTGACGTGCAGGATGCATATGCGGAGAGACCGGCTATCACGTCTTTCGACAGGGCGGGTACCCAACGGGATGTTTCTTACCGTGAATTTGTAAAAGATGTGCAGGGAGCCGCCTATATGATGGTACAGAAAAAAATGGCGGGTAAACACATTGCCCTGGTGGGCGAAAATACTTATGAATGGATTGCTGCATTCTGCGCGGCCGGCTGCATCGGTTCCGTGGGAGTGCCGATCGACGTGGAACAGCCGGAGGAAGAAATCCTGAATCTGGCTGAATTTGCGGATGCTTCTTACACGGTAGTGCAAAAAGATTTTAAAGCTGCGTTCCAGGGATGGAAAAAAGAACGTGTGATCTGTATGGACACCGGAATCCGGGAGATGATGGAAGAGGGCAGAAGAAAAGTGGAGCAGGAACAGATCCAGGGATTTTCATTTGCCCAGGACATCGGGCCGGATACAACGCTGGCAATTGTATATACGTCAGGAACAACCAGTGTTTCCAAAGCCGTAGTACTTAGCCATTATAATATGATGTATGATGCCTGCTGCTGTCAGGCTTCGGTGCAGCTGGAGGATCGGATGTTCAATCCGCTTCCTCTTTACCATACATATTCTCTGGGATGCGGGATTTTGGATATGATCGCGCACGGTCAGAATATCTGCATCAACGGAAATCTGAAAACGCTGTTCCGCGACATCAAGCTGTACAGGCCGAGTATTCTCATGGCGGTGCCCCTGATTTTAGAAAATCTGCTCAAAGAAATCCACCGGATCCAGGAAAACATGGGAATCCGGGAGCAGACAGCCCAGGCAGTAGAAAAATATAAAAAAGGAATCTTTACAAAAAAGCCCGTGAAGGTCAACGGTATGGATCTGATTCTGGGGGACCAGCTGAAGACAATCTGCTGCGGCGGAGCGCATTTGAATGAAAAGATAGCAGAGGAATTTGCAGCTTATGGTATTGATGTACTTCAGGGCTATGGAATTACAGAGTGCAGTCCACTGATCAGCAACAGCATCAGGGGACAAAACAGAATCAACTCCGTTGGCCTTCCGCTTCCAGGGGTGGAATTAAAGCTGGCAGACGGAGAGATTCTGGTGAAGGGTCCTATTGTATTTAAAGAATACTATAAAAATCCGGGCGCTACAGAGGAAAGTTTTACAGATGAATGGTTCCATACAGGGGACATTGGCTATATGGACAGAAAAGGTTTTCTCTATATCTGTGGGAGAAAGAAAAACCTGATCGTTTTCAATAACGGAAAAAAGGTGGTTCCGGAGGAACTGGAAGCTTATATCCAGGAGCTTCCTCTTGTTAAAGAAGTGATGGTGTACGGGGCAAGTACGGGAAATGCACTGGATGAAGTGAAGCTTTCCGCACTGGTCTGCGTAGACGCGGAGAAGACCAGTGAGACAGACAATTATAGGATACTGGAAAGTATACAGGAGTCCATTGCGGAGTTGAACGCAAAACTGCCGGTCTATAAGAGAATCCAGTCTGTAAAGCTGTCCGAGTCCGAATTTAAAAAGACTTCCATGCAGAAAATCCAGAGAAGGAAGGTGACGGTATGACAGAAGAAGAAATGCTGCTCCTTGTAGAAGAGATCGTAAGAGAGGTGACAGGGGTGAAGAAGCTGACCATGGATACAGAGTTTGTAAATGACCTGGCGCTGAATTCCATGGATGTGGCCAATCTGGTATGCGCGTTCGAGGAGAGATTTGATACGGATATTCCCATGAAAGATGTGCGCAACCTTATGCAGGTGAGAGACGTGATTCGGTATATGCAGAAATGGGAACATATGCGGGACGCGGACGGCCGCGCCGATGAGAACAATTTGTAATTAGTAAGAAATCACAGGAAATTATGAAAATCTCTTGACAAAGAAAGGCGAACTTGATATTATTAAAAAACAGAACGCACTCTGTTTTTGCATTTCTGAAGTTAGACAGGAAAGTAGGGAGGCATATGAGAAGACAGGTTTTTTCATTGCTGGTTGACAACAATCCGGGTGTACTAAGCAGGATTGCTGGACTTTTCAGCAGAAGGGGATACAGCATTGACAGTATTACGGCGGGAATGACTGCCGATCCCAGATTTACAAGGATTACGGTCGTTGCAAGCGGAGACGAACTGATACTGTCCCAGATAGAAAAGCAGGTCCGCAAGCTGGAGGATGTCATTGAGATCAAGGTTCTTAAGGACGATGAATCCGTGTACAGGGAGCTGATCATGGTGAAGGTCCGCGCCAGTGCAGCACAGCGCTCGGAAGTGATTTCCATCGCAGATATATTCAGGGCCAAGATCGTTGATGTTGAGAAGGAATCCATGATGATCGAGCTGACAGGGAACCAGTCCAAGCTGGAAGCGTTTCTGAACCTGCTCGACGGCTATGAGATACTGGAGCTGGCAAGGACAGGGATCACGGGTCTTGCGCGTGGGATCAAGGATGTCACATTTATAGACTGACAGGCAGTACATAGGGACGGGAAGCTAGAGGCAGACAGCCTTTAACTCATATAAAAAGCAATTTATCATCAGATAAAGCGCACTGATGAAAGAGAAATTAGGAGGAATGTCAAGATGGCAGCAAAAATTTATTATCAGGAAGACTGCAACCTTTCCATGCTGGAAGGAAAAACAATCGCAATTATCGGTTACGGAAGCCAGGGCCATGCACATGCACTGAATCTGAAAGAATCAGGCTGCAATGTGATCATCGGTCTCTATGAAGGAAGTAAGTCCTGGGCAAAAGCGGAAGCACAGGGATTTGAAGTATTTACAGCCGCTGAGGCAGCTAAAAAAGCGGATATCATCATGATTCTGATCAACGATGAGAAACAGGCTGCAATGTATAAGAAAGATATCGAGCCAAATCTGGAAGAGGGCAATATGCTGATGTTCGCACATGGTTTTGCAATCCACTTCGGCCAGATTGTACCTCCTCCGTATGTAGATGTTACTATGATTGCACCGAAGGGGCCGGGACACACAGTAAGAAGTGAGTATCAGGATGGCAAGGGTGTTCCTTGTCTGGTGGCTGTACAGCAGGATGCAACAGGCAAGGCTTTGGATAAAGCGCTTGCATATGCGCTGGGAATCGGCGGTGCCAGAGCCGGCGTACTGGAGACCACGTTCAGAACAGAGACGGAGACAGACCTGTTTGGCGAGCAGGCAGTACTCTGCGGCGGTGTATGCGCATTGATGCAGGCAGGCTTCGAGACACTGACCGAGGCCGGATATGATCCGAGAAATGCATACTTCGAGTGTATTCATGAGATGAAGCTGATTGTAGACCTGATCTATCAGTCAGGATTTGCAGGAATGAGATACTCTATCTCCAATACGGCTGAATTCGGAGATTACATAACAGGACCAAAGATTATCACGGAAGATACCAAGAAAGCAATGAAGAAGATTCTGAGCGATATCCAGGACGGGTCTTTCGCAAAGGAATTTCTGCTTGATATGTCAGACGCAGGCGGCCAGGCTCACTTCAGAGCAATGAGAAAGCTTGCAGCAGAACATCCGGCAGAGAAGATCGGTGAGGAAGTAAGAAAACTTTACAGCTGGAGTGATGAAGACAAGTTGATCAATAACTAATCACTGAGACAGAAAAGTAATCATAGGATAAAGGCCCCGGCGTTTCGAATGACGTGCCGGGGGTTTTTTTTTCCTGTAATTTGGCGAGGAGAGATTTTTTTGACTGACAAGAATGATTTCAGCCAGGGCAGTATCGCGCGTAATATTATGGGTCTGGCACTGCCCATGACGCTGGCTCAGCTGATCAATGTGCTGTACAGCATAGTGGACAGGATCTACATTGGCCATATTCCGCATACTTCGGCGGAAGCGCTCACAGGAATCGGCCTGGCGCTGCCAGTGATCACAATTATTATGGCTTTTGCCAATCTGTTTGGAATGGGCGGGGCACCGCTGTGCTCGATTGCGCGGGGCGGCCATGAGGAAGAGAAGGCCAGAAAAGTAATGGGTAATTCTTTTTCCATGCTCCTGCTTTCGGGAGTGGTTTTAATGGCTGGGTGCCTGCTGTTTAAAAAGCCTTTGTTGTATCTGTTTGGTGCAAGTGAAGTTACATTTCCCTATGCAGATGCTTATATTACCATTTATTTGTGCGGAACTTTGTTTGTAATGATCAGCCTGGGGATGAACAATTTCATCAATGCACAGGGGTTTGGTAAGATCGGGATGCTGACAGTTACTCTGGGGGCGGTTACAAATATTATTCTGGATCCTATTTTGATCTTTGTATTCCAGATGGGTGTCCGGGGAGCCGCCATTGCAACTGTGATATCCCAGGGGCTTTCTGCCCTTTGGGTAATGCGTTTTCTGACGGGGAAAAAGACAATTTTGAAACTGGACCGTGATTCCATGCGTCTGGATAAAAAACTGGTAAAGGAGATTACGGCGCTGGGAACATCGGGATTTGTGATGTCTGTGACGAACGGGGCCGTACAGATCGTATGCAATGCCACGCTGCATCGCTATGGTGGGGATCTGTATGTGGGAATTATGACGGTAATCAATTCCGTCCGGGAGATTATTACAATGCCCATCATGGGACTTACATCCGGAGCTCAGCCAGTAATCGGATACAATTATGGGGCGGAGTGCTATGACAGAGTAAAATCGGCAATTAAGTTCATGTCCTGGTGCGGGATTGTATTTACTTTTCTGATGTGGGCTGTTCTATTTTTCGAGCCTGCATTTTTCCTGGGGCTTTTTACAAAAGAGGAAGAACTGATCAGAGCAGGTATACCAGCCATGCGGATCTATTTCTGTGGAATCTTCATGATGTCACTGCAGTTCGCAGGGCAGTCCACTTATGTGGCTTTGAACCGGGCAAAGCAGGCGGTCTTCTTTTCGCTGTTCAGGAAAGTAATCATCGTAATTCCTCTGACCCTCCTGCTCCCGCTGATAGGGAATCTGGGAACAGCGGGTGTATTTTGGGCGGAGCCTGTTTCCAATGTCATTGGCGGAACGGCCAGTTTTGTGACAATGCTGATTACCGTGTGGCCTTCATTAAAGAAACAGGAAACGAAGTTGTAGCAGTTTTGGCTTGTCCGAATGGTTATGTGTTATTTTGTTACCATGCACGACACATAGGTCGTACATAGAAATAATGTTTTCAGAAAATTACTTGAAATACAATCATTATACTGCATATTCCGGGCCGATGTGGTAAAATAAAAACAACAATAACACGGATGTTTTCTATTTTATCAGAAAGGAGATGGCAGTATGGATGAAAGATTATCCAATCTTCGGTCAACGAAGAATCCCAAAGCCCGCATTAAAATAATGAGCGGCCATTTTGCGACGAGACATTCCCATGTGAATACCTATATTGATATGTCCACGGTAAAGACCCGTCACAACAATGCACGGGAGACGGCCAGGACGCTGGCGGCAGAATACATGACGAATACTTTGATAGACACGATTGTCTGCCTCAAGAATACCGAAGTGATCGGCGCTTTTATGGCGGAGGCTTTGTCGGACAGCGTGCATGCATCCCTGAGCGGCGGCAATAATATCTCTGTCGTAACGCCGGAATTTGATTCCTCAGGGCAGATCCTGTTTCGAGATAACAACCAGAGAATGATTGAGGCAAAGCAGGTGCTGATTCTCACGGATTCCCTGGCAACCGGGGCGCTTGCCTATCAGGCGATAGAGTCGGTGCTTTATTATGGCGGCACGGTCTGCGGGATTTGTGCGGTGTTTAGTGCGATCTCAAAGGTGGCGGGATTGGAAGTAAAGACCATCTTTACCAGCTCTGATCTGCCGGACTATCATGTGTATAGGTCCTATGAATGCCCGATGTGCAAGGCCGGTCAAAAGTTGGAAGGCATAATTAATAGTTTTGGGTATTCGAAGCTTTAAAGGCGGCTGGAAGCCTGTACGGGCGGAGAACAGCGATATTGAATGAATCCGAATGAAAATCTTTTTGAGAGTGAAATATTGACGCAGAAAGGAGACGCCCATGATTGTATGGGCGCCTCCTTTATCAATCCATGCGTATCCCCCCGGAGGGGAGGGATATAGGAAATTCCTCTGGAATTTCCTATATCACAAAAAACACCCGCCTGACGGGAGCGGATGCTTTGCTTTTTATCTATTATGCAATGTCGTTAACTGCTTTGGTTAAGCGGGAAATCTTTCTTCCAACTGTGTTTTTGTGATAAACACCTTTGCTTCCAGCCTTAGAAATCTCAGCGATTGCAGCCTGTAATGCTGTCTTAGCAGCCGCTGCATCTTTCTGTGCCACTGCAGTCTCAACTTTTTTTACGGATGTCTTTACTTTAGATTTGATTGATTTGTTTCTTGCAGCCTTTGTTTCGTTAACTAAAATTCTTTTTTTAGCAGATTTAATGTTAGCCAATCTGTACACCTCCAAATATGTGAAATTTTCAAATAGTGAATTCATGATTCCGTTAAAATCGGACACGGACGTTTAAACGGAACATACTCATTTATTTTATGCTAAGGAACAAAGGTTGTCAATACATATTTCTCAAAATATTGCAAAAACTACCTGTAAATTCAAATGATGTTATGGAAAAGTGAGGACTTGAAGATGGTGGAAAAGTATAGTATTAGGACTGACCTTGCGCTTGAGGAGAAAGAACGGTTTGAATCAGACAACGTGGAGGTTCAGGGGGTTGTTCTTGAGGAGGAATTTGATGAAGAACGTGAAATACGTATTTCACGGGTACGCATTGAGACAGAAAAGGGCGCCAAGGTCATGGGCAAGCCGGTCGGTACTTACCTTACTGTGGAGGCGCCGAATCTGGGTGTACCGGATGAAGGGTATCACAGGGAGATTTCGGAAGAACTTTCTGGTTACATTAAGGAATTGATAGAGAAGCTGGGACTGCTTGACAAAGAAGATTTATCTGTTCTGATCGTAGGGCTTGGAAACCGTCAGGTGACGCCGGACGCGCTTGGACCATATGTCGTGGAGAACTTATGTGTGACACGGCATATCGTGAAAGAATACGGAAAATATGCTATGGGAATGGAACATGCCAATCTGGTCAGCGCCATAATACCGGGTGTCATGGGGCAGACCGGGATGGAGACAGTAGAGATTGTCAAAGGAGTAGTGGAGGAAACCAGCCCCGATCTGGTAATAGCCATAGACGCGTTGGCGGCCAGAAACAGCAGAAGGCTAAACCGAACCGTGCAGATCGCAGATACGGGTATCCATCCGGGTTCCGGGGTGGGCAACCACCGTAATGGACTGACGAAGGAATCACTAGGAGTTCCTGTAATCGGTATTGGTGTTCCGACGGTTGTTGATGCGGCAACCATAGTGAATGACACGATGGAGAATCTGATCAACGCGCTGGAGACCTCTGAAATGTTAAAGGGCGTGGGAGATGTGCTGCGCACTTACAGCGCTGCGGAGAAGTATGAGCTGGTAAAAGAATTGATTTCCCCTCATCTGAACGGAATGTTTATGACCCCGAAAGACGTAGATGAAATGGTAAAGCAGATCAGTTATACCATCTCGGAGGGGCTGAACATATTGTTTACCAATGCAGGGCAGGCATAATAAGTAAACAAGGCTCATATATATGAAAGTGTGTAAGGGGGTCAGACCCCTCCGACGGAGGGGTCTGACCCCCTTACACCTGTCACTGGAATATTACTTTTGAAAGAAGGCGGTTTATGAAGCAATCGGCATTCATACGGGTGGCGCTTACTGTCATCGGAGGGATAGTATGTATCTGCCTGCTCTGCATTAGCGGAAAAGGTATTATGAAGGAATGGAGATATGACAGCCAGGAGGCTGTTTTGAAATATACGGAGGAAATGTACATGCCGGGCCTGGCTTATCTGAAAGAGGACCCGGGACCCACGGCCGTTCAGTGGATCAAGAAAAATGCGATGTCATGGCTCCCGCTGATACAATATGTGGAGCAGAAGCAGCCCTATGATTCTGTGATGGAGGATGAGGAGACGATCGCAAAGATTCTGGAAAATCAGGCCAATGATGAGAATATGATAGATGAAAACGGGAATCTGATAGGGAACAAAACGGCGGCAGCTCAGGAACCTGCCGTGGAGCAGGGACAGTCTCCGATCGACATGTCGATTGAAAGGCTGCGGGATTTTGATTATCTGATCAGCAATTTTTATATCGTGGATAGTACCACGATGATCGGGCCGGAGCAGTTGAATGTGGATGACCTGCTCGGCAGAAGCATGAAGATTGACCAGAGTACCGGCGGTCCGAAAGTCCTGATATTCCATACCCACTCTCAGGAAACGTTTGTGGACTCCACGCCTGGAGATACGAATACGAGTATTGTGGGAGTAGGTGAGTATCTGACAAAACTCTTAAATGAAAAAGGAATTGAGACGATCCATGATACTGGTGTTTATGATATTATCAATGGACAGCTCGACAGAAGCAATGCCTATGAAAATGCGGAGGCATCCATACGTCCGATTCTGGAGGCCAACCCGTCGGTTGAGGTGGTCATAGACCTTCACCGGGACGGTGTGGCGGAAGACACCCATCTGGTCACAGAGATAAACGGGAAACCAACGGCTAAGATCATGTATTTTAACGGCTTGAGCCGCACCAGGACAAATGGCGACATCGCCTACCTTTATAATCCTTATATACAGGATAATCTGGCGTTTTCCCTGCAGATGGAGCTTGCTTCCGAGAGCAATTATCCGGGATTCGCCAGGCATATCTATCTGGGGGGCTACAGATACAACCTTCATCTGGTGCCGAAATCCCTTTTGGTTGAAGCGGGAGCACAGACAAATACGGTAGAAGAAATGATGAATGCCATGGAAGTTCTGGCTGATACACTACATCATGTACTGACGGAATAACTTTTATTTGAATAACCCTACATTTTGTGATAATATGAAATGAATGTAAAAAGGAGAGAGACACATGGGAAATAAAAATACATATGATGCGGATAGTATTGCCGTATTAGAGGGACTTGAAGCGGTCAGAAAAAGACCCGGTATGTATATAGGAAGCGTTTCAACAAAAGGCCTGAATCATCTGATTTATGAGATTGTAGATAACGCTGTGGATGAACATCTTGCCGGTTACTGTACACAGATTCATGTCACACTGGAAAAGGACGGCTCGGCCACCATTGAGGATAATGGCCGGGGCGTCCCTGTCGGTATGCACAAAAAAGGGGTGTCTGCGGAGCGGATTGTATACACCACACTGCATGCAGGGGGCAAGTTTGACGATTCTGCCTATAAGACAAGCGGCGGCCTCCATGGTGTTGGGTCTTCCGTAGTAAATGCATTGTCCGCCTATATGGACGTGCAGGTCAGCAGGGAGGGCCAGATCCATCATGACAGATATGAGAGAGGTATTCCGGTGATTGAACTGGAGGATGGCCTGCTTCCAGTGATCGGTAAATCAAGAAAGACCGGCACCAAGATTAATTTCCTGCCGGATGATACGATCTTTGAAAAAACCAGGTTCCGGGCCGAGGAGGTAAAGAGCCGCCTGCACGAGACTGCTTACCTGAATCCGGAACTGACGATTATATTTGACGATAAAAGGCTGGAATCACCGGAGCACATCGTCTATCATGAACCGGACGGAATCCTCGGATTCATAAAAGACCTGAATCAGAAAAAGGAAACCCTCCATGAGCCGATTTATTATAAAGGAGAATCAGAAGGAATTGAGGTCGAAGTCGCACTGCAGTATGTGAACGAATTCCACGAAAATGTTCTGGGATTCTGCAACAATATCTATAATGCAGAAGGCGGAACGCATCTCACTGGATTTAAGACCACGTTTACAACGGTTATGAATCAGTACGCTCGGGAATTAGGCATTCTTAAAGAGAAGGATGCCAACTTTACAGGTGCAGATATCCGTAACGGGATGACTGCCATCGTATCCATTAAACACCCGGATCCGAGATTTGAAGGCCAGACCAAGACAAAGCTGGACAACCCCGATGCTGCCAAAGCTACCGGTAAAGTAACCGGAGACGAGATTGTTCTGTACTTCGACAGAAATCTGGAAACCTTAAAGTCGGTACTTTCTTGTGCAGAAAAAGCGGCTAAGATCCGCAAAACAGAGGAAAAGGCAAAGACAAATCTTCTGACAAAGCAGAAATACTCCTTTGACAGCAACGGAAAGCTGGCAAACTGTGAAAGCAGGGATGCTAAAAAATGCGAGATATTTATCGTGGAGGGAGATTCCGCCGGAGGATCTGCAAAGACGGCCAGGGACAGGAATTACCAGGCTATCCTGCCGATCCGGGGCAAGATTCTCAATGTGGAAAAGGCAAGCATCGATAAGGTGCTGGCGAATGCGGAGATAAAAACGATGATCAACGCATTTGGCTGTGGGTTTTCCGAAGGATACGGCAACGATTTTGATATCTCCAAACTGCGCTACGATAAGATCATCATCATGGCCGATGCCGACGTGGACGGCGCGCATATATCCACGCTGCTTCTGACGCTGTTCTACCGTTTTATGCCGGAACTGATCTATGAGGGACATGTTTATATTGCAATGCCGCCCCTCTATAAGGTCATGCCGAAGAAGGGGGAGGAAGAGTATCTGTACGACGATAAGGCGTTGGAGAAATACAGAAAGACACATGACGGCCCATTTACCCTGCAGAGATACAAAGGTCTGGGAGAGATGGATGCGCAGCAGCTTTGGGAAACCACACTGGATCCGGAGACAAGGCTCCTCAAACTCGTCGAGATCGAGGATGCGCGGATGGCATCCAGTGTGACGGAGATGCTTATGGGCACGGAGGTGCCGCCGCGCCGCATGTTTATCTACGAAAATGCTGCGGATGCAGAGCTTGATATATAGGTAAGAGGAGATAGAGAATGAGCAGTAGTGAATCACAGATTATCAGAACCGAATATTCCGAGGTTATGAAAAAATCGTATATCGATTACGCCATGAGCGTGATCATTGCCAGAGCCCTGCCGGATGTGAGGGACGGACTGAAGCCGGTGCAGCGCAGGACCCTGTACGACATGTATGAACTTGGTATCCGTTATGACAAACCCTACAGGAAGTGCGCCCGAATCGTAGGCGATACCATGGGTAAGTACCACCCCCACGGAGACAGTTCCATATACGAATCGCTTGTGGTCATGGCGCAGGATTTCAAAAAAGGAATGATTCTTGTAGACGGACACGGTAACTTCGGTTCCATCGAGGGGGATGGGGCTGCCGCCATGCGTTATACAGAGGCCAGGCTGGCCAAGTTTACCCAGGAGGCTTATCTGGGGGATCTGGACAAGAATATTATCGATTTTGGGCCAAACTTTGATGAGACCGAAAAAGAGCCGCTTGTGCTTCCGGTGCGTGTACCCAACCTCCTGATTAATGGGGCGGAGGGAATCGCAGTGGGAATGGCAACCAGCATTCCCACCCATAATCTCTGCGAGGTGCTGGACGCCGTAAAGGCATATATGAAGAATGACCAGATCAGCACAAAACAACTGATGAAATATATGAAAGGCCCTGATTTTCCGACCGGAGGCATCGTTGTCAACAAAGACGACCTGCTGAACATCTATGAGACTGGGCAGGGCAAGATCAAAGTCCGGGGAAAAGTAGAGGTAGAGGAACAAAAAGGCGGCAAGAAACTGCTGGTAATAACAGAGATCCCTTATACCATGATCGGAAGCGGTATCGGAAAGTTCCTGAATGATGTCTGTGGTCTGGTGGAGTCCAAGAAGACCAGTGATATTGTGGACATTTCAAACCAGTCTTCTAAGGAAGGTATCCGGATTGTACTGGAGCTGAAAAAAGGGGCGGATGTTGAGAACCTGAAAAACATGCTCTACAAGAAGACAAGGCTGGAAGATACCTTTGGCGTAAACATGCTGGCGGTAGCCAATGACAGACCTGAGACGCTGGGACTCAAAGCAATCATTGAACATCATGTGGATTTCCAGTTTGAGCTGATGACAAGAAAGTACACCACCATGCTTGCCAAAGAGCAGGAAAAGAGTGAAGTGCAGGAAGGCCTGATCAAAGCCTGCGATGTCATCGACCTGATCATAGAGATCCTGCGTGGAAGTAAATCTGTAAAAGATGCCCGTGCCTGCCTGGTAAGCGGTGTGACCGAGAATATCAAATTCAAGTCCAGTATTTCCAAAAAAATGGCCGCTCTTCTAAGGTTTACTGAGCGTCAGGCGACAGCAATCCTGGAAATGCGTCTCTACAAGCTGATCGGCCTGGAGATCGAGGCCCTTCAGAAAGAGCACGAAGAGACCTTGAAAAATATTACGCTCTATGAGGATATACTGAACAATTACGACTCCATGGCGAATCTGATTATGGAAGAGCTGGATTCTTATAAGAAAGAATATGGCAGAAAACGCCGCACCGCAATCGAGAACGCGGAGGAAGCGGTTTTCGAGGAAAAGAAAATAGAAGAACAGGAAGTGGTATTCCTAATGGACCGCTTTGGATATGCAAAGACCGTAGATGTCACTACTTACGAACGGAACAAAGAGGCGGCTGACAGCGAGAATAAGTACGTAGTCCACTGCATGAACACCGGTAAAATCTGTATTTTCACCGATACGGGCAAAATGCATCAGGCCAAGGTTCTGGACCTGCCCTACGGAAAGTTCAGAGACAAAGGGACTCCGATTGATAACCTGACAAACTATTCCAGCAGCGAAGAGCAGATCGTCATGGTCTGTGATGCTGAACAAATGCGTTTTGCAAAACTGCTGTTTGCCACAAAACAGGGTATGATCAAAAAGGTAGAAGGAACGGAGTTCCAAGTGGCAAAGCGGACCATAGCAGCCACAAAGCTGCAGGATGAAGATGCACTGATTCATGTTAGCGTAGTAACCGAAAACCAAAATATCGTCCTTCAGACAAAAGGAGGATATTTCCTGAGATTCCCGGCAGATGATATCCCGGAGAAAAAGAAGGGTGCGGTTGGCGTTAGAGGAATTAAGCTCCAGAAAAAAGATGAGCTGGAGAACGTGTACTTGTTTGAAGAAGGAACGGAACAGAAGATTGTCTATGGTGAAAAAGAAGTGACACTGAACCGGCTGAGACAGGCTAGAAGAGATACTCTGGGGACAAAGAGCCGTAATTAGAGCTTGATTTATACAAACATTTTATAGTGACTGCCATAAAATTGAACTACAAACTGCTTGTTTGTAAATACGGCACATATTATAATTGTCTTACGATCTTGGGATATAATCTGGTAATTGCGTTGAGATGTCAAAACGTAGATGGAGTCTAACGGCGTAATTACATAAGGTATGTTGGGGTACAAGGTATGTTTATCAAACAATATGGCGTATTTAAGGGAAAAAATCACAACGAAAGGATGTTATTTTATGGTAGAAAAAGAATTATTAAATGCAATATCGGATATGATGGATACTAAATTTGATGAATTTAAAACGAATTTAGTGACAAAGGACGACATAGCGAATATGGCGACGAAGGACGACATAGCGAATATGGCGACAAAGGACGACATAGCGAATATGGCGACGAAGGACGATATAGCGAATATGGCGACGAAGGACGACATAGCGAATATGGCGACAAAGGACGACATAGCGAATATGGCGACGAAGGACGACATAGTAAATATGGCGACAAAGGACGATATAGCCTGTATATGGAAAGTAATTGCTAAGCTGCCTACCAAAGCTGACTTAAGGGAAGTTGAGAACAACGTTCTTACCGAAGTAGACAGAGTACAGGAGATTGGTACAAGACATTACAATGAAGTAAAGAAGGAGATGAGCCAGCTGAGAGCAGAAGTCAGGTCATATCAAATGGGCAGCTTAAAGCTTAGAGTTGATAGATTGGAAAGAATGCTCGAACTGTAGGAGCTACTTATTTTACGATGTAACAGTAACTGTTCAGACCATGCCGTGCACTCCGCTGCACGGCATGGAGCCAATAGGACAATGTTATTTCTTGAAATCCTCCTTGCATTTACCAAAAAAAGGTGTTATACTCAATGATAGTTACATAAGGAACCCGGCAGAAGAGTGAACGAAAGTTCACTCTTCTTTGTTGCTAAGGATGCAGCATCGCAGTTTATACAAAACCGCTTATGACCGGAAAGCTTATTATAACAGTTTTGTTACCTTGTTGAACATAGGCAGTTCAATAAGTATAAAAAACAATGCAGAGAAAGGAAGTTTAGTGTGTCGAGAAGAGAACAGTATGAACAGCAGACCGAGGAACTTATGATACCGATTGTTACGGAGTTCGGGTTTGAACTGGTGGATGTAGAATATGTAAAAGAGGCCGGAACGTGGTATCTGCGTGCTTATATTGATAAGCCGGGGGGGATTACCGTGGATGACTGTGAGGCAGTCAGCAGGAAGTTCTCAGATATTCTGGATGAAAAGGATTATATTGAAGATACTTATATTTTTGAGGTGAGTTCCCCAGGGCTGGGCAGGCCGCTTAAGAAAGAAAAAGATTTTAAACGCAGTCTGGGTGAAGAGGTCGAAATAAAAACATACCGGGCCATCAACAGACAGAAAGAATTCGTTGGAATCTTGAAGGATTACGACAAAGACACTGTGACGATAGAGTATGAGGATGAAACGTCACAGGTATTTGATAAAAGTGAAATTGCGCTTATCCGTTTGGCTTTGGATTTTTAATTTAGGAGGAAATAATAATGAATACAGAATTATTGGAAGCATTGAATATTCTTGAACAGGAAAAAAACATCAGTAAAGATACAATGATGGATGCAATCGAGAATTCTCTTATCAGTGCGTGTAAGAACCATTTTGGGACGGCTGAGAATATCAAGGTGATCATGGACCGTGAAACCTGCGATTATGCAGTATATGCCGAAAAAGAAGTGGTTGAGGAAGTATTTGACCCGGCATTGGAAATCAGCCTGGAGGATGCAGAACAGATTGATTCGGCTCTCCAGATCGGAGATATCGCGCAGATCCCGATCGAATCAAAGTCCTTCGGGAGAATCGCAACCCAGAATGCAAAGAACCTCATTCTTCAAAAGATCAGGGAAGAAGAACGTAAGGTTGTGTACGATCAGTATTTTGAGAAAGAAAAAGATATTGTGACTGGAATTGTTCAACGTTATGTGGGAAGAAATATCAGCATCAACCTAGGAAGAGCAGACGCCATGCTGACGGAGAATGAACAGGTAAAAGGCGAGGTATTTAAGCCGACTGAAAGAATTAAACTATACGTAGTAGAGGTCAAGAACACACCGAAGGGACCAAAGATCCTGGTGTCCAGAACCCATCCGGAACTCGTGAAGCGCCTGTTTGAGGCGGAAGTGGCAGAGGTAAAGGATGGCACGGTGGAGATCAAGAGCATTGCCCGTGAAGCCGGATCACGTACAAAGATGGCTGTATGGTCTAACGATGAAAATGTAGATCCTGTAGGAGCATGTGTCGGGATGAACGGGGCAAGAGTCAACGCGGTTGTCAACGAGCTGCGTGGAGAGAAGATCGATATTATCAACTGGAGCGATAACCCGGCTTTATTGATTGAAAATGCACTGAGCCCGGCCAAGGTGATTTCTGTTATGGCGGATCCGGATGAAAAAGCGGCAAGCGTAATCGTACCTGATTACCAGTTGTCGCTGGCAATCGGAAAAGAAGGCCAGAATGCAAGGCTTGCGGCGCGCTTGACCGGATATAAAATCGATATTAAGAGTGAAACGCAGGCAATTGAGTCAGGAGAACTTCCTGAAGATTATATGGAACAGATGGCGATGATGGAAGAAGGCTACGATGGCAGTTACGAGGAAGAGTATCCGCAGGAGTATGAAGTAGACTATGAAGAGCCGTTTGTGGAAGATACAGAAGAACCGTCTGTTGAAGACTATGGGGAAATAGAATTCATCGAGACCGAAGATGAATAATAACCTTATGAGAGGTGGAATAATTGAGCAATAGGAAGATACCGATGCGCAAATGCGTTGGCTGCGGCGAGATGAAGCCGAAGAAAGAGATGCTGCGCGTTCTGCGCACTACAGAAGAAGAATTTGTACTGGATGCTACCGGAAAAAAGAATGGGCGCGGCGCCTATCTGTGCTGCTCAAAAGATTGTTTTTTGAAAGCAGTGAAGAACAAAGGGCTGGAGCGTTCTTTTAAGCAGGCAATTCCTGCGGAAGTATATGAGCGCCTGGAAAAGGAGATGAATGAGATTGATACAGAGTAAAGCTTTATCTCTGGTCGGGCTTGCTACTAAGGCAGGAAAGACAGTGAGCGGTGAGTTTATGACGGAAAAGGAAGTGAAGTCGGGGAAAGCCGCGCTTGTGATTGTCGCTGACGATGCGTCGGACAACACGAAAAAGAAGTTTCGTGATATGTGTGAATTTTATAAGGTTCCAATTTATTTTTACGCAGATAAAGATACCTTAGGGCATGCAATGGGAAAAGAGTTCCGTGCATCTCTGGCGATATTGGACGAAGGATTTGCAAAAGGAATTCGAAAACATTTTGAAACGAAAGACAATACAATTGCATAAGGGAGGTAGTTGAATATGACGAAAATGAGAGTACACGAACTGGCCAAGGAGCTGGGAATGGACAATAAAGAACTGATGGATATGCTGGAAAAGAAGAATGTAGAGGTGAAGACCCATATGAGTTCACTGGAAGACAATGTAGTAAATGACATCAGAAAAAATGTTAAGAAAAGCGCGGATGCAGGAAGACCCGTAGAGGCAGATAAGCCTGCCGAAGCGGCAAAACCGGCGGAAGAAGCGCCCAAAAAGAAGAATATCGTGCAGGTGTTCCGTCCGCAAAATTCTAAGAGCGGGAGCCGCATGCAGCAGGGAGGGCGCCAGGGCCAGCGCCCGCAGGGCGGTCATTCAGGCCAGCGTCCGGCGGGTTCAGCCCCTGGCCAGCGCCCGGCAGCGTCAGGCCAGCGCCCGGCAGGTTCCGCACCCGTACAGCGCCCCGCAGGAAATACACCAGGTCAGCGCCCGGCACCGTCACAGCGTCCGGCAGGAAATACACCAGGCCAGCGCCCGGCAGGCACGGCACCGGCACAGCGTCCGGCAGGAAATGTACCAGGCCAGCGCCCGGCAGGCACAGCACCGGCACAGCGTCCGGCAGGAAATGTATCAGGCCAGCGTCCAACAGGCTCCGCACCGTCACAGCGCCCGGCAGGAAATTCACAGGGACAGCGTCCGCAAGGAGGACAGCGTCCGGCTTATCAGGGAGGACAGCGTCAGCCATATCAGGGCAACCAGAGAAATTCTGGTTCTATGTCTTCACAGGAGACAAGACAAAATGGCGGCAATTCCTCTGACCAGAGAAATTCCGGTTACCAAAATCAGAGATACAACAACAACCGCGGCCAGCGGCCGGCTGGTGGACAGGGCGGAAACTTCGGCAGAAACCAGAACGGAGAAAGAAGCTATAATAACCAGGGCGGAGACAGAAATTATGGCGGCCAGGGCGGCAGAAATGTGGGCGGCGGCCAGCGCACTGGCAACGTCCCGTCCAGAGGTACGGAACGCCGTGACAGCAGAAGGGACGACAGAGATGCTATTCCAACACCATTAGTAGAACAACAGAAGGTGCAGAGGAATAAAGCAAAAGATAAAGAGAAAGACTATAAGAAAAAAGAATATAAAGACGGTGACTTTGACAGCAAGAACAAAAAGGGCAAACGCCAGAAACCTGCTGTGGAGGTTGTAAAACCGCAGCCGAAACCAGTTGAGAAGAAAGAAGAGATCAAACAAATTGTGCTTCCGGAGGTTCTGACAATCAAGGAACTCGCTGATAAGATGAAAATCGTACCTGCCGTAATTATTAAAAAACTTTTCCTTCAGGGTAAAGTTGTTACGGTGAATCAGGAAGTAGACTATGACACAGCAGAAGAAATCGCAATGGAATTTGACGTTCTCTGCGAAAAAGAGGTCGTGATCGATGTAATTGAAGAACTTCTCAAAGAAGAGGAAGAAGACGAAGGCGCTATGGTAAAACGTCCTCCGGTAGTATGTGTTATGGGTCATGTTGACCATGGTAAGACATCGCTTCTGGATGCAATCCGCCATACAAATGTCATTGGCCGAGAGGCGGGTGGAATCACACAGCACATTGGTGCTTATGTAGTAGAGGCAAACGGTGAAAAAATCACATTCCTGGATACACCGGGACACGAGGCATTTACAGCCATGCGTATGAGGGGGGCTAACTCCACAGATATAGCCATTTTGGTGGTAGCTGCCGACGACGGCGTAATGCCGCAGACCGTAGAGGCAATTAACCATGCCAAAGCAGCAGGCATTGAGATTATCGTTGCTATCAATAAGATCGATAAGCCAAGCGCAAATATTGACAGGGTAAAACAAGAACTGGCAGAATATGAGCTCATTCCGGAAGACTGGGGCGGCAGCACCATCTTCGTGCCTGTATCTGCACATACAAAAGAGGGAATTACAGATCTGCTGGAGATGATTCTTCTGACAGCAGAGGTGATGGAACTGAAGGCGAATCCGGACCGCTTTGCAAGAGGTCTTATCATCGAAGCAGAGTTGGATAAAGGGAAAGGATCCGTTGCAACTGTACTTGTACAGAAGGGGACGCTCCATGTGGGAGACGCTATCGCAGCGGGTTCTGCACACGGTAAAGTCAGGGCGATGATGGATGATAAGGGCCGCAGAGTCAAAGAAGCCGGACCGTCCCAGCCGGTTGAGATACTCGGCCTGAACGACGTGCCGAATGCGGGCGAAGTATTTGTGGGATGCGAGACCGAAAAAGAGGCAAGAAATTTTGCAGATACATTTATTTCCCAGAACAGAGTGAAGCTGCTGGATGATACAAAGGCGAAAATGTCACTGGATGATCTGTTTACGCAGATTAAGGAAGGAAACCTGAAAGAATTGAATATCGTTGTAAAAGCAGACGTACAGGGTTCTGTAGAGGCATTGAAACAAAGCCTGCTGAAGCTTTCCAATGATGAGGTGGTAATCAAAATTATCCATGGTGGAGTAGGCGCCATCAATGAGTCAGATGTAATCCTGGCTTCCGCATCCAATGCAATTATCATTGGATTCAATGTAAGGCCGGATGCTACCGCAAAAGAGATTGCAGACCGGGAGGGCGTAGACTTGAGACTGTACAGAGTCATCTACAATGCAATCGAGGACGTAGAGGCTGCCATGAAGGGCATGCTGGATCCGATCTTTGAGGAGAAAGTGCTGGGCCACGCAGAAGTGCGTCAGACATTCAAGGCTTCCGGAGTCGGAACAATTGCTGGTTCCTACGTGCTGGACGGAACATTTGAGAGAAACTGTTCCGTACGCCTTACACGCGATGGAATCGTAATCTTTGACGGACCACTGGCATCTCTGAAGCGTTTTAAAGATGATGTGAAGGAAGTAAGGACAGGATACGAGTGTGGCTTCGTATTCGAGAACTTTAATGATATTAAAGAAGGCGATCTTGTAGAGGCATACAAGATGGTGGAAATTGAAAGAAAATAAAACCGTTTCGTTTACGGCGGCTATGTGAAGGAGCAATTATGAGAAAAAACAGCATTAAAAATACACGGATTAATACAGAGGTTCAGCGTGAACTGAGCAACATACTGCGGGGAGGCATCAAGGATCCGCGTGTGGCACCGATGACTTCCGTTGTAGCAGTAGAAGTGGCTCCTGACCTGAAGACCTGTAAAGCATATATCAGTGTGCTGGGAGACAAGAAGGCACAGGAGGATACAATCAAGGGGCTCCAAAGCGCCGAGGGGTATATCAGGCGCGAACTGGCCCGGACTATTAATATGAGAAACACGCCGGAAATCCGGTTTATCATGGATCAGTCTATTGAGTACGGCGTGAATATGAGTAAAAAGATTGATGAGCTGACCAGAGATTTGAAAGACGAGGCTGAATAATATGAGTGTAGATTATTCCACAGTTAAAAGCGGATCCGCCTGCAATGCTGACTCCGTAGACAGCTCTTTGGGAGTTGGGTTATCTGAGATACTGAAGGGAAAACAGTCTATAGCGCTGGGCGGGCATATCCGTCCGGACGGGGACTGTGTGGGCTCCAGTATGGGGCTCTATCTGTATCTTACGGAACAGTATCCTCAAATAGAAACGGACATATATCTGGAAGAGATTCCTGAGGCCTACCGCTTGATTCAGAAGACGGATGAGGCAAGAAACTGTATTCCGGAGGGAAAGCAATATGATCTGTTTATATGCCTGGACTGCGGCGATGAGAAACGTCTTGGTTTTTCAGCGCCCTTGTTTCAGAATGCAAAACAGACATTCTGTATCGACCACCACGTTAGCAATGATGCATTTGCGGATATTAACTATATAGTACCGGATGCCAGTTCCACGTCAGAGCTGGTATTTGGACTTCTTGATAAAGAAAAAATCGGCAAACCTGAGGCGGAGGCTCTCTACATGGGAATCGCGCATGATACCGGCGTGTTTCAGTATTCCTGCACCTCACCGGAGACGATGGAGGCAGCGGCAGATTTGCTGCGCAAGGGAATTGACGGGAACGATATTATAGAGAAAACTTTTTATGAAAAGACCTATATTCAGAATCAGATTCTGGGCAGAGCTCTTTTGGAGAGTATTCTGATTTTGGATAAAAGGTGTATAGTAAGTGCCGTGAGTAAGAAAGAAATGGAATTTTACGGTGCGAAGCCGAGCGATTTGGAAGGGATTGTCAGCCAGATGAAGCTGACGCAGGGAACCGAGACGGCGCTTTTCATGTATGAACTGGAAACGCAGAATTATAAAGTAAGCCTGCGTTCGAAAGGTAAGGTGGATGTAAGCATAATCGCCCAGTATTTTGGAGGAGGCGGCCACGCAAGAGCGGCGGGATTCACGATGAAAGGCTCATTCCATGATGTGATCAATAATGTCAGCATCCAGATTGCGCGCCAGCTGGATCAGGAAGAGACACAGGTATAACGGTTTATGGTAAACGGTATTATTAACGTATATAAAGAAAAGGGTTATACATCCCATGATGTAGTTGCAAAACTCAGAGGAATCGTGGGACAGAAAAAGATAGGGCACACCGGCACTCTGGATCCGGATGCCGAAGGAGTTCTCCCGGTATGTCTGGGCAGAGCGACAAAACTTTGTGATATGCTGACAGATAAGAATAAGACCTATGAGGCAGTACTGTTGTTTGGGAAGATGACAGATACACAGGATATTACAGGGAAAATACTGGAAGAACGGGATACATCATTACTGACAGATGAATTTGCAAAAGAGTGTATACAAAAGTACATCGGGGAATATGAACAGCTTCCGCCGATGTATTCTGCGCTGAAAGTAAACGGAAAAAAGCTGTATGAGCTTGCACGGGAAGGCATCGAAGTAGAACGGAAAACAAGAAGGGTTCATATTTTCGATATAAAGATAAACAAAATTGATCTTCCAAGAGTACATATGGAAATTCATTGTTCAAAGGGCACCTACATTCGTACACTTTGCCACGACATAGGCAGAGAAGCAGGGACGGGTGCCTGTATGGAAGCCCTTAGAAGGACAAAGGTAAGCTGTTTTGAGATCAAAGACAGCCTAAAGCTCTCTCAGATTGAGGAATATAAAAAAATGGGGAAGCTTACGGACATTGTAACGCCTATAGATGCCATGTTCCGGGAACTACCTGAATTAGTGGTGGCAAAGGAGTATGAAGCACTGGCCTATAACGGAAATCCGCTGCGCCGGGAATTTATGACAAAAGAGAATGTTTTTATGGACGGACAATCTGTAAGGATGTACGACCGAAACAAACAGTTTATAGGTGTTTACCGTTACTTTACTGAAAGACAGGAATACCGGCTTGAGAAGATGTTTTTCATATCGGATTAATAAGCAGGCATATCCATGCAAGTGATAAAGGAAAAATTACGGGGAAAGACATGCGGTACTATACAGATATTAATTCTTATCAGGAAACTGAAAAAACAGCCGTTACTCTGGGCAAATTCGACAGCCTTCACAGAGGCCATCAGAAACTGATCAGCAGAGTAAGGGATTGCGCGGAGAAAGAAAAATTAAAAAGCGTTGTATTTGCATTTGACATGAAGAAAGAAACACTGCTTACAAACAAGGAGCGCAGACAGCACCTGGAAGAGCAGGTAGATTGTATGATACAGTGTCCCTTTACGAAGGAAATCAGGGAGATGGAAGCGGAGACATTCATTGAGAAAATATTGGTGGATACGCTACACGCCTCCCATATTGTCGTAGGTACAGATTTTTACTTTGGACATGGCAAGCGGGGGGATGCCGGTATGCTTGCGGAGCTGGCCCCAAATTACGGCTACCGGCTGGATGTTGTGGAGAAAGAGTTGTATGGGGACAGAGAAATCAGCAGCACCTATGTAAGGGAAGCGCTGGAAGAAGGCGATGCCAGGCTTGCAAACCAGCTGCTGGGATACCCTTATCACATGACGGGGATTGTGGAACATGGGAGGCAGCTGGGGCGTACACTGGGATTTCCCACGATGAACATTGCGCCCACAGAACGAAAAATTATGCCCAGATTCGGAGTATATACCTGCAGAATCCTGGTGGACGGCAAGTGGTATCACGGTATTGGAAATGTGGGGATCAAGCCGACAGTGGCAGATGAGCCAAGGCTTCTGGCGGAGGTATTTGTTTTTGGCTACAAAGGTGATGCCTACGGCAAAGAGATTATGGTGGAATTCTGTTCTTTCGTGCGACCGGAAACAAAGTTTTGTTCTGTGGAAGAACTGAAACAGCAGGTGGACCGGGATATCCAATCCGGAAAGGCATATTTTCGGGAGAAAAGCTTGACAAACTAGAGAAAGAGTTAGGGGAAGTACAAATGAGTGTAACGACAATATTTCTGCTGCTGGGAGGACTGGGATTATTCCTGTTCGGCATGAAGATGATGAGCGACGGCCTGGAACAGGTTGCCGGCGCACGGATGAGGTCGATTCTGGAGTTCTTCACACAAAACAGATTTGTGGGGATGCTGGTCGGTATCTTGTTCACGGCAGTTGTGCAGTCGTCCAGCGCGACGACAGTAATGGTTGTAAGCTTTGTGAATTCCGGGCTTATGAACCTTTATCAGGCTGCCGGGGTAATACTTGGCGCCAATATCGGTACAACAATCACCGGACAGTTGATTGCATTTAATCTATCAGATGTTGCACCTCTGTTCGTGATCACCGGCGTTGTAATGTTCATGTTCAGCAAAAAACAGAATACCAAGAAAATCGGCGGAGTGATCCTTGGATTTGGTATCCTGTTTATGGGCTTGAGTACAATGGGAGATGCCATGTCTTCCCTGCGTGAATCTCCGCATATCGTAGCGCTGCTCAAATCATTAAGCAATCCCTTTGCGGCGATCCTGGTTGGATTTGCGATAACAGCAATTTTGCAGAGCTCTTCGGCCACCGTAGGTATCGTAATCCTGCTGGCTTCCCAGGGATTTCTACAGTTTACGATCTGCTTTTATCTTATTCTGGGATGCAACATGGGTTCCTGTGTCTCTGCGCTTCTTGCCAGCCTGGGGGGCAAAAAAGATGCGAAAAGGGCGGCCTGGATCCATTTCCTATTTAATATCATCGGATCTGTCGCAATTTTCATTGTGCTATTGTTTGCGCTGCAGCCAATTGCGGATGCAATTATGAAGGTATCCGGGGGCAATATGGGCAGGGCAGTAGCAAATGCTCATACCTTAATTAAAATATGTGAGGTGATTTTACTCTTCCCGTTTATGAAATGGGTAGTCAGGGTAACCTATTTAATTATACCGGGGAAAGATGCTTCGCCGGATGATGAGTACGAACTGAAGTATATCGGGAACAGTACGATGATTACACCTACCACAGCGGTTATATCAGGCATCTATGAGCTGGAACATATGGGCTGCCTGGCGATTGAGAACCTAAAAAGAGGTATGGATGCGCTCTGTACACTGAATGAGGAAAAGATCGCCGAGGTATACCGGCAGGAGGCGTATATTGATTATCTGAACAGGGAGATTACCGACTACTTGGTCAGGATCAACAGCATGGAGATCCCTACCGCAGATGCGATGCTGGTAGGCGGTCTGTTCCACGTTGTAAACGATATCGAAAGGATCGGGGACCATGCGGAGAATTTTGCGGATTCTGCAAAGATGAGGATCGACAGACATGTCACATTCAGTGAAAAAGGAATCCGGCAGCTCCAGGATATGATGGATCTGGTGGAAAAAACACTGGTATACTCCTTAGAGATGTTTTCCAACCGCAGCCAGGAACACATGCAGGAAGTCATGGCGCTGGAGGACGAGGTGGATGAAAGAGAGAAGAAGCTACAGAAAGCACATATCAAACGTCTGACAAAGGGCAAGTGTTCACCAGAGGCAGGCATGATTTTCTCTGATACTATATCCGGGCTGGAACGTGTGGCAGATCATGCCACCAATATTGCATTTGCTATATTGGAGCCGCAGAACAATGACGAGTCTGAAGATGAAGAAGAATAGTAAGGAAGAACGGAAAGAATACAGCAGAAGAATACAATAGCGTAAAGTATTGCTTTACATAGGATTTAAGTTATGCTATACTATTAAAGTATGAATTCAGCCGGTGTTCGGTAATAGGAAGACTCCAACCGTTACTTAATGCCAGGCGGTTTTATAAAAGAAAATAAAGGAGGAAACGTAAGATGATCGCAAAGGAAAAGAAACAGGCAATCATTGCAGAGTATGGCAGAAGTGAAGGGGACACAGGATCTCCGGAAGTACAGATCGCAATTCTTACAGCAAGAATCAACGAACTGACAGATCACTTCAAAGCAAACCCGAAGGATCACCACTCAAGAAGAGGACTTCTTAAGATGGTAGGACAGAGACGTGGTCTGCTGGCATACTTGAAAAAGTCAGATATCGAGAGATACCGTACTTTGATCGAAAGACTTGGATTAAGAAAATAATCTCAAATCCACAAGGATCTTCCCGGGAGGGGGGATCCTTTTTTGTGTTTGGAGGAGAGGCGCCGAGAGGCCTGCGGCTTACAGCCCCCTCGGCTAGACTCATCCGGCCAGAACGAAAAAAACCGACCCGATGCCATTAAGACGGGGGCAGCGTATAGAATTGGTTTCCCGGTATTTAATTGGCAAGAGTAGTGAATTTGGCGGTGTTTAAGTTATTTTCCTTCATGGTGAAGTGGCAAAACTAAATTTGTGCGGCTTTGTGTATTCCAACACACAGACTTCTAACATAAATATAGCACAAAAAAGCCAATACAAATCCGCTGCCCCACATTATGAAGCCTACCAAGGAATGACGCCTTATCTTCCGCCCGGATGCAACAGCTGAAGTCAAGGAACGTCCGGCTCCTGGCGGGGAAATGTCTGCTGGTGAAATGTCCTGACGCTGCGCGAAGAAGCTGTAGGACATTTCACCAGCAGACATTTCCCCGCCAGGAGCCGGACGTTCCTTGACTTCAGCGTCCCCCTACGCGCCAAAACGCGCACCAAAACCAAAGTTCATTCCCCAACTTCATTCTTGATTTAAGAGGGCGACTATGCTATAATATTTAAGATTGTGGTCAGGAAAGCAAAACCCGAGACCACTGAAAAGGATATTAGCGGATTCTAATGTGTTTTTCAGTAGTTTCGGAGTCTCCTGCCACGAATTATGTGAATAGAAAAAAAGGAGAATGATATGTTTAAAAAGTTTGAAATGGAACTTGCCGGCAGAACTCTGCGTGTAGACATCGGAAGAGTCGCAAAGCAGGCGAACGGAGCTGCTCTAATGCATTATGGGGATACAACAGTGCTTTGTACTGCAACTGCATCCGAGAAGCCGAGAGAAGGGATCGATTTCTTCCCATTGAGTGTAGAATACAACGAAAGATTATATTCTGTAGGGAAGATTCCGGGAGGATTCAATAAGAGAGAAGGAAAGGCTTCAGAAAATGCCGTACTGACATGCCGTGTCATCGACAGACCGATGAGACCTCTGTTCCCGAAGGATTATAGAAATGATGTGACTCTGGAAAATCTGGTTATGTCTGTTGACCAGGACTGCAGTCCGGAACTGACAGCTATGTTGGGTGCAGCTATTGCCACCAGCATTTCTGATATCCCGTTTGACGGCCCGATCTCTACAACTCAGGTAGGTCTGGTAGACGGCGAGTTTGTATTTAACCCGACAGCAGAACAAAAAGATATCTCGGATCTGGCGCTGACCGTGGCTTCTACAAAGGAAAAGGTGATTATGATCGAGGCTGGTGCCAATGAAGTGCCGGAGGATCAGATGATAGATGCTATTTTTGCAGCGCATGAGTTGAACCAGAAGGTGATCGCATTTATCGAGACGATCGTCGCAGAGTGCGGCAAGCCGAAGCACTCCTATGAGAGCTGTGCAGTACCGGAAGAGTTGTTTGCAGCAATCAAAGAGATTGTTACTCCGGCAGAGATGGAAGAAGCCGTATTTACTGACGACAAACAGACAAGAGAAGAGAATATACGTGTAATCACTGCCAAGCTGGAAGAGGCATTTGCCGGGAACGAGGAATGGCTGGATGTGCTTGGTGAAGCAGTATACCAGTATCAGAAAAAGACGGTAAGGAAGATGATCCTGAAAGACCAGAAGCGCCCGGACGGACGTGCAATCGACCAGATCCGCCATCTGGCTGCTGAGACCGATCTGATTCCGAGAGTTCACGGCTCAGCTATGTTTACCCGTGGACAGACACAAATCTGTACCGTGACAACGCTGGCGCCGCTGTCTGATGCACAGAGAATTGACGGACTCGATGAGGCAGAGACCTCCAAGAGATATATGCACCACTATAATTTCCCGTCCTATTCTGTAGGAGAGACGAAACCATCCAGAGGACCGGGCCGGCGCGAAATTGGCCATGGCGCGCTTGCAGAGAGAGCGCTGATCCCTGTACTCCCAAGTGAGTCAGAGTTCCCATATGCAATCCGTACGGTATCCGAGACATTTGAGTCCAACGGTTCTACTTCACAGGCAAGTATCTGTGCCTCAAGTATGTCGCTGATGGCTGCCGGCGTTCCGATCAAAGCAGCAGTAGCCGGTATCTCCGCTGGTCTTGTGACAGGAGATACTGACGACGATTATCTGGTGCTGACAGATATCCAGGGTCTGGAAGATTTCTTCGGCGACATGGACTTCAAGGTTGCCGGAACCCACAAAGGAATCACTGCAATCCAAATGGATATCAAGATTCACGGACTCACAAGACCAATCATCGAGGAAGCAATCGCCGCAACAAAGAAGGCGAGAACCTATATTCTGGATGAGGTCATGAACAAGACAATTGCAGAGCCAAGGCCGGAGGTAGGCCCATACGCTCCTAAGATCGTACAGATGCAGATCGATCCGCAGAAGATCGGCGATGTAGTCGGCCAGCGCGGAAAGACAATCAATGCGATCATTGAGCAGACAGGTGTAAAAATAGACATTACTGATGACGGTGCCGTCTCCGTCTGCGGAACAGACAAAGCAGGCATGGATGAGGCAATGAAGATGATTGCAACCATCACCACAGATTTCGAGGCCGGCCAGGTATTTGAAGGAAAAGTCATCAGTATCAAAGAATTTGGTGCATTTCTCGAATTTGCGCCGGGAAAAGAAGGAATGGTACACATTTCCAAGATTTCCAAAGAAAGAATTAACAAAGTAGAAGACGTACTCAAACTGGGCGATGTAGTAAAAGTAGTCTGCTTAGGAAAAGACAAAATGGGCAGATTTAGTTTCAGTATGAGAGATGTAGCGGAGTAGTTCGCTGGTATGGGGCCGCCTTCCCGGATACACCTGACAGTTTCCGGGGGCTGGCCGTTTGCGGGGAAGTACTAACGGTAAAAAAGCAGAAGCGTATAGCCCGGCGGCATTCACTGAGAAATCTTGATGATTTCTCAGCTCAGGCCGCCTTGATGATTGATTCGGAATCAATCCTCAGCTATACGCTTCTGCTTTTTTACCGTAAGTACTTCCAGCCGCGCACTTAGAAGCCCCCGGAAACTGTCAGGTGTATCCGGCAAGGCTGCTCGCATCAAGGCGTTAACTGTTCCGCTACATGGAAGCTCTCTGGCGGGAGAGGCGGATGTGGCTTGGCTGAGGCGGACATTTGCATCAGTGTTAGGCAATTTAGGTGGGATAGGAAATTATAAAAGGCATTTAAAAAAGCGCTTCTTCAAGCCAGACAACCTCCCCAGCCATTCCCGTTCAGAAACCCATCTTATTTGAGTACACAAGCAGATGCAGGCACACATGGGGCGGAAAGGCTTCTGGATGCGGGTTAGGGGGAGTAAAGGGAAAAAACAGAAAAACCGGGACAAAATGCGTGATTCCGAATCACTCATTTTCCTGCACCCAGCGCGCGAAATCCATCAGGATTTCACGTGATGTGTGCAGGTTGTCCCGGTTTTTCTGTTTTTTCCCTTTACTCCCCCTAACCCGCATCCAGAAGCCTTTCCGCCCCATGTGTGCCTGCATCTGCGTCCCGCCCCCACTCAACTCCAGATTTTCAAGTCATAAATTTGAGATGGGGACATATATTGTTTAAAGAGGTGGACAAGATGAATACAGTTAACAGAAAACAGCAGGTCCTGCAGGTGCTTGCGAAACCGGTCCGGTCTGCCGTGGAGGCGGAAGGGCTGGATTTTGAAAAGGTACAGGAGATCCGGTTGCGGATTGGTAAGCCTCTTATTCTGGTTTATGACAACGAGGAAAGGCTGCTTCCTACGGGGGTGTCTACGAGGTACCTGATCACTAAGGAGGAGATACGTGAGACGCTGGAATATATCAGCCACTATTCACTGTATGCATATGAACACGAGATGAGACAGGGATTTATTACAATAGAAGGAGGGCATCGCGTGGGGGTGATGGGAAAGGCTATACTGGAAGGCAATAAAGTGAAGAATCTGCAGTATATTTCTTCTGTAAACATAAGAATGTCCCATGAGATTCTGGGGTGTGCGGACAAGGTCATGCCCTATATTACAAAGAACCGCCAGGTATGCCATACTCTGGTGATTTCACCGCCCTGTTGTGGGAAAACGACGCTGATACGGGATCTGATCCGGCAGATATCAGACGGAAACAGGTACGTAAAGGGATGTACGGTGGGTGTTGTGGATGAACGTTCAGAGATCGGGGGCTGCTATCTGGGAGTCGCCCAGAACCAGCTGGGTATGCGCACGGATGTGCTGGACTGCTGTCCGAAAGCGGAAGGGATGATTATGCTGATCCGCTCCATGGCCCCCCAGGTGATAGCGGTAGATGAGATCGGTTCTCCGGAGGATGTACATGCTATTGAGTATGCCATGCAGTGCGGATGTAAAATGATTGCCAGCGTACACGGCCTGTCAATGGCTGAGGCAGCGGATAAGCCTGTGCTTGGCAGGCTGATCAGAGAACGCAGGTTTGAGCGCTATATCATACTCGGCAATGAGAAAAGGCCCGGGGAGGTGCGGGAAGTATATGACGAACGGGGGAGCCTGCTATGCAGAGATTTATAGGATGCCTGCTGATTTTAGGGGCAACGACAGGGGCGGGGATCGCCTATGGAACAGAGCTCCAGCGGTATCTGGAAAAACTCCTCTATATCCGGCATATCGTTTATATGCTCAAAGGAGAACTGGAGTACTCCAATGCACCGCTGGGGGAAATATTCGGAAGAGTTGCGGTAAGGGTAAAGGAGCCTTACCGTAAATGGCTGCGTGTGATGGAGCGGCAGGTAGAAGAGCGCGAGGAGGATGAGTTTGCAAAAATATGGAACCGGTCTGTAGACCGTAACCTGAGTGAACTTCATCTCAAGAGCGTTCATTCTATACAGCTGAAAGAGCTGGGAACATTTCTGGGACAGCTGGACGGGGATACATCCAGCAGGACAATGCAGCTTTACCTGAACAGGCTGGAGCTGGAAATCGAAAAAGTAAGAGAAGGGATGGCAGCAAAGAAAAGGATCGGGAACTGTCTTGGCGTGATGGGAGGAATTTTTCTGGTTGTCATACTAATATAACTCACGGGAGGATTCCATGACCATAAATCTGATATTTAAAATTGCGGCTGTCGGAATACTGGTTTCTATTCTGAGCCAGGTGCTCAAGCACAGCGGGCGGGATGAACAGGCATTTCTTACAAGCTTTGCGGGACTGATACTGGTACTGTCATGGGTACTGCCATACATATACGATTTGTTTACATCCATTAAACAATTGTTTTCTCTGTAGCTGCGGCAGTGTATAGGAATACGAAAGGGGAGCTTATATGTGAGCATGATTCAGATCGGAATTATCGGCGTAATAGGCGCACTGCTGTCGATTCAGTTTAAAAGCGGCAAATCAGAATATGGAATTTATATGAGCGTGGCCATCAGTATCCTTATTTTCGCCTGTATTGTAGACAGGCTTGAACTATTTGTAAGGACGGTGGAACAGGTCAATCAGTATATCAAGATAGATACCAGCTATATCGCAACTATGCTGAAAATGATCGGTATCACCTATATAGCCGAATTTTCCTCAAGTGTCTGTAAGGATGCCGGATATCAGACCATTGCGGTTCAGATCGAGATCTTCAGCAAACTGACCATACTGGCTCTCGGAATGCCGGTATTACTCGCCCTGCTGGAGACAATCCGGGAGTTTCTGGCATGAAAAGGGGGCAAAGGATATGGCTGGGGGCCTTGGCGTTTTTGATATCAGTACTTCTTTTTGGCCTGGCAGGGGACAAGATAGGCTGTATGACGGTATACGCAGCGGAGGATACGGTAGATTATGATGCCGTGGAAAGCGGCGCCGAGAGCAAATTGTTCTCGGAGTTTGATTTTTCAGAGATTGACAACAGCCTGCAAAAAATATTTCCGGAAGAAAAAATGGATTTTAAGAGCCTGGTTACCGCTCTAATTGAAGGAGACGGAAAAAATGCCGGGGAACTGATTATGGATTTCATATCGGACCAATTTGCCTATGAATTCAGGTATAACCGCCAGAATCTGGCATATATGCTGCTGATTGCCGTGATTGCCGCAATTTTTACTAATTTTTCAAATGCGTTTCAAAACAGGCAGGTGTCGGAAATCAGCTTTTACGTATTATACATACTGCTGATTACCATGTGCCTGAATGCCTTCAGGATCGCCATGAGCGGCATTGAAGGGCATCTGGAGACGCTTCTGGATTTTATGCGGGTGCTGTGCCCCAGTTATTTTCTGGCAGTCGCCATCGCCTCGGGAAGCAGCAGCTCGCTGATTTTTTATAATATTGTGTTATTTCTAATCTATGTGGTGGAGGTGTTGATTTTAAGATTCCTGCTCCCCGTCATAAATATCTATATTATGGTGCAGGTGCTGAACTACCTGGCAGGGGAGGAGTATCTTTCTCAGTTTGCGGAGCTGCTGAGCAAGATGGTGACCTGGATCTTAAAAACACTGGTAACCTGCGTAATTGGAATCAATGTAATCCAGGGAATGCTTGCTCCGGCCATTGACGCTTTGAAGCGCAGCGCGCTGACAAAAACTGCCGAGGCCATACCCGGAATCGGCAACGCAATCGGAGGTGTAACGGATGTCGTGTTGGGAACGGCAGTGCTGATCAAAAACGGGATTGGAATGGCGGGAGCCGCGGTTATGATCGCTATCTGTGCGATACCGATTGTACAGATGGCGCTTATGACCCTGATGTACAAACTAACCGCCGCACTGGTTCAGCCGGTGTCAGATAAACGGATTACCGGATGTATCAGCAGTGTCAGCCAGGGATATGAACTTCTGATGAAGGTTGTATTTTCTACGGGGCTTTTGTTTCTTTTGACCATCGCAGTCGTTACGGCTAGTACATCGTAAAATTAGCAGCTGATGAATGATTAGACGATTTGCTGGTACATTGTAAAATAAGGAACTGCCGCTTAAGCCGGGTAAAGGAGAGAGGATGTTTGACTTTATATATGAGTGGATACAGAACCTTGCTTTCTATCTGGTGATCGTTACCGCCGTACTGCAGATCATACCGGGAAAAGGGTATAAGAAATATGTGCAGTTTTTTTCCGGAATGGTGATGATCCTGCTGATGCTGACACCTATATTGAAGCTGACGGGAATAGAAAACCGGTTTTATGATCTGTATCACAGCCAGGAATACGAAATGGAAAAGGAAGAAATTGAAAAACAGAAAGATTATTTTGAAGGCTTGGATATTCTGGATTTTCTTCCGGAAGAATACGGGCAGGAGGAACAAAATGCGGAGAATACCAAAAAGGGAATAGAAGTGGAGGAGATACAGGTTGGAGAATAAATGGAAAAATATCCTGGGTAAAATAAAGGGTAAGAAAATGCTTCCACAGAAAAACCAGCTGCTGATCCTTCTTCTGATCGGGATTCTTCTGGTAGTGATCGCAATTCCTACTTCCAATAAAAAGAAAGGAAGCGCATCGGATGAGAGTAGGGACAGCGGGGAGGGTAAGGCAGCCTCTTATGTAAATACAGATGAGGAATACGAGCAGTACCTTGAAAAGCGGGTTGCAAGAGCGCTGGAATACGTTCAGGGGGTGGGGAAGGCAGAAGTGATGATCACACTGAAATCTTCCGGTCAGAAGATCGTGGAGAAGGATCAGCAGAGCAGCAGCCAGAATTCGGAGGAGGAAGACAGTTCCGGGGGTACAAGGAGCGTGGAAGAGAGGACAACGGATAAGACGAGTATTTATGAGCAGGGATCGGACGGTTCCCAGTCACCCTATGTGAGCAAGGAACTGACTCCGGAAATAGCCGGAGTGCTCGTAGTAGCGGAGGGGGGAGACAATGCGGTTGTAGTGCAGAATATAACTGAGGCAATCCAGGCATTATTCGGTGTAGAGGCGCATAAAATAAAAATAATGAAAAGGACTGATACATAAAAGGAGGATTCCAAGTGAAGCGTTTATTTAAGAAAAATCAGATCATCATTACCACACTGGCAGTTATGATTGCCATCGCCGGATACCTGAATTACTCAGGACGGCTGTTTGGACAGTCAGACAAAGGTACGACAGAGGCAAATGCAGAACTGGCAAACAAGGAGCTGCTGGATATTTCGGAGGAAGACCTGGAAACAGGCTCCGGCGACATTGCAAGCAATGATTCCGAAATAGAAGGGACGCCCGGAGAGGCCGTGCTGACAAACAGCGGAGCAGACACCACGGTTGCACAGGCAAAAGTAGCCAGGGAACAGGTGCGCGCTCAGAATAAAGAAACGCTGCAGGCAATCATTGACAACACCAACATCAGCGACGAAGAGAAACAGGATGCAGTGGCACAGATGGTAAAGATGACGGAACTGTCTGAGCAGGAGGTGGCTGTGGAAACACTGATGGCTTCCAAAGGATTTTCAGAGGCAGTTGTAAGCCTTACGGCAGATTCCGCGGATATCGTGGTGGACAGCGCAGAGCTGACAGATGCAAACCGTGCCCAGATAGAAGATATCGTTACGAGAAAGACCGATATTGCACCTGAAAATATTGTAATTACGCCGATCCATGAGGGCGGAACAGCAGAAGGAGAGTAAGTGTACCATGCGCAGATACATATGCTGCCTGTTGCGTATAATAATTTTTGAAACAGGCAGTATAAATCTGGAAATGTGGGAAGAATATTTCCAGTAAACAATTGCAGGTGATACCTTATTATGGTAAACTTATTTAATGTGCTTAATTGTAACAAATACATCCGAAAAAGATCAGCTTACATAAAAGAGACGAAAACAGGAGATTACAGATATGTCAGAGATTACAAATGAAATAAAAAAGAGAAGGACCTTCGCGATTATTTCCCACCCTGATGCGGGTAAGACGACACTGACTGAGAAGTTCCTGCTGTACGGCGGGGCGATTAACCAGGCTGGTTCCGTCAAGGGGAAAGCAACGGCGAAGCATGCGGTGTCAGACTGGATGGAGATTGAGAAGGAGAGAGGTATCTCGGTTACTTCTTCAGTCCTTCAGTTTAATTACGGGGGATACTGCATCAATATCCTGGATACTCCGGGACATCAGGACTTCTCTGAAGATACCTACCGGACATTGATGGCCGCGGACTCTGCGGTGATGGTGATTGATGCTTCCAAGGGTGTGGAGGCCCAGACGCGGAAGCTTTTCAAGGTCTGCGTTATGAGGCATATCCCGATTTTTACATTCATCAATAAGATGGACAGAGAAGCAAAGGATACATTTGACCTGCTGGATGATATTGAGAAGGAACTGGGGATTGCAACGTGCCCCGTGAACTGGCCGATTGGTTCGGGAAAAGCATTTAAAGGTGTATATGACAGACAGAAGCAGGAAGTGGAATTATTTTCTGATACACATAAGGGAACAACCGTGGGGGAAGTCAAAAAGATTGAAGCAAACAATCCGGAACTGGACTGGATACTCGGGACAGAGGCGAAGGTTACGCTGGAGGAGGAGATCGAGCTCCTGGACGGCGCTGCAGCGGAATTTGACCAGGAGCTGGTCAGCAAAGGCGAACTTTCACCGGTTTTCTTCGGCTCTGCCCTGACTAATTTTGGAGTAGAGACATTTCTGAAGCATTTCTTAAGGATGACCAGTTCTCCGCTGCCGAGAATGTCTGACCATGGGGAGATCGACCCGATGAAGGAGGAAGAATTTTCAGCTTTTGTATTCAAGATACAGGCAAATATGAATAAGGCACACAGGGACCGGATCGCCTTTATGCGGATCTGCTCCGGTGAATTCGAGGCAGGCATGTCTGTCTGCCATATCCAGGGGGGGAAGGATGTGCGCCTGTCCCAGCCGCAGCAGATGATGGCCAGCGAGAGGAAGATGATCGAGAAAGCCTATGGCGGAGATATCATAGGCGTATTTGATCCGGGCATATTTTCCATAGGCGATACGCTGACAACCTCCAAAGAAAAGTTCGCTTATGAGGGCATCCCCACGTTCGCACCCGAACATTTTGCCAGAGTACGCCAGGTGGATACGATGAAACGGAAGCAGTTTGTAAAAGGGATCAACCAGATAGCCCAGGAAGGCGCCATCCAGATTTTCCAGGAATTTAACACAGGGATGGAAGAGATTATCGTGGGTGTAGTCGGTGTTCTTCAGTTTGATGTCCTGAAATACCGTCTGGAGAACGAATATAATGTGGAGATCAGGCTGGAAAACCTGCCCTACGAACACATCCGGTGGATTGAAAATGAAGAGGTGGATATGGACAGGCTGGTAGGCACCTCCGATATGAAGAAGATTAAAGATTTAAAGGACAGGCCGCTTCTGCTTTTTGTGCACGAGTGGAGTATCCGCATGACTCTGGACAGAAACAAAGACCTGAAGCTCTCCGAATTTGGGCGTTCCTGATATTTCCCTTTGCAAACAGGGGGATATTTGTTATAATGTTTTAAGAGATTAAACCAACAGGAGGTTTTTACGATGGCAAAGGACGAAAGAAATACTTATACAATACAGAACGATTCCAGCATGGGAGAAGTCAAGATTGCAGATGAAGTGGTCGCTATTATTGCGGCGCTTGCGGCTACAGAGGTGGAAGGCGTGGCGTCCATGGCGGGTAATATCACCAACGAGCTGGTCAGCAAGCTGGGAATGAAGAATCTTTCCAAGGGTGTAAAGGTGGACGTGCTGGAAGGCGTAGTTACGGTTTCTCTGGCATTGAACCTGAAATATAACTACAGCATTATGGAGATTTCCACCAAGGTGCAGGAAAAGGTTAAGAATGCGGTTGAGAACATGACCGGCCTGGAAGTGGCCGATGTGAACATCAAGGTTGCAGGCGTGGAAATGGAAAACCAGGAATAACCTTTTCGTTGCAAAGAATAGCAGATGTGTAGTATAATAAAGGATGTCGCAAGGCATCCTTTTCTTAATGAGAAAACATAGAGTCTGGGAATGCCAATGGAAAGGAGCCAACATGGTAAGAAGAGAACTTAGGGAGCATATCTTTAAGATGCTGTTTCAGATAGAATTTAATGAAATGGAAGATATGCCGGAACATCTGACATTATACTTTGAAAACCTGCCGAGTGCTGCAGAGGAAGATAAAGAATACATAAAGGATAAGTTTGAAGCAATTGTAAAAAAAGTACCGGAGATTGATATAGAATTGAATGAGAAGACTACGGGGTGGAAGACTACAAGAATGAGCAAGGTAGATCTGACGATCCTGCGTCTTGCGGTCTATGAGATGAAATGGGACGCGGATGTTCCCGAAGGCGTTGCGATCAACGAGGCCGTCGAGCTGGCGAAGAGATTCAGCGGGGAAGAGGGCCCTTCTTTTGTAAACGGAGTACTTGCAAAACTGACAGACCAGGAGGCTGGACATGCGTAATGTCTACACGGTAAAGCAGGTAAATGCGTATATCAAAAATATGTTTACCCAGGACTTCATGCTGAACAGAATCTACGTGAAGGGTGAGGTATCCAATTGTAAATATCATACTTCAGGGCATATATATTTTTCTTTGAAAGATGAGTCCGGCACGATGGCCTGTGTTATGTTTGCAGGCTCACGGTCAGGGCTTTCTTTTCGTATGCGGGAAGGCCAGCAGGTGATCGTGCTGGGGTCCGTCAGTGTGTATGAAAGAGACGGCAAGTACCAGCTCTATGCAAGAGAGATTATTCTGGACGGGGCGGGACTTCTCTATGAAAAGTTTGAGGCATTGAAGAGAGATCTGCAGGAGATGGGCATGTTTGCCCAGGAGTACAAGCAGCCCATCCCAGCCTATGTGAAGACAGTTGGGATTGTGACGGCTCCAACAGGGGCGGCGGTTCGGGATATTATCAATATAGCATCCCGCAGGAATCCTTATGTGCAGCTGATCCTTTATCCTGCGCAGGTGCAGGGGGAAGGCGCGGCGGAGAGTATTATCCGCGGTATAGAGATGCTGGAGAAGAAGGGTGTTGACGTCATGATTGTGGGACGCGGGGGCGGGTCCATAGAGGATCTGTGGGCGTTCAATGAAGAGGAAGTGGCCCGGGCTGTATTTAACTGCCGCGTGCCTGTGATTTCGGCGGTGGGACATGAGACGGATACGACAATTATAGACTATGTGTCAGATCTGCGTGCACCGACGCCGTCTGCAGCGGCGGAACTTGCCGTTTATGAGTACCTGGGTACGGCTGGCGCCATGAGGGAGTATGAGGCAAGGCTCAGAAGATCCATAATGCAGAGAATAACCCAGGAACGCGTGAAGAGCAGGCAGGCGGCTATGAAGCTGAAGCTTGCGCATCCCCGCCAGAGGCTGCTGGAAAAGCGTAAGAGAGCCGCGGATCTGGAGCAAAGGCTCCGTCTTTTAATGGAGACCTGCCTGGAGAATAGACGACATCGGTTTGCGATCTATGTGGAGCAGATGAAAGGCCTGTCTCCGCTGGCCAAACTGAATCAGGGATATTCCTATGTGGAGGGCGAGGCGGGCGCCAATATCAAATCGGTCCGCCAGGTGAAGCCCGGTGACAAAATCAAAGTTTATATGACGGACGGAAGTGTGCAGGCGGAAGTCCGGGAAATCGAGGAGGAACCAGATGGCAGAAAAGAAGATTAAAAAAGAAGAAAAACAGCCTTCTCTGGAAGAGCTTTTTGAAGGCCTGGACGAAGTGGTTGCCAGACTGGAAGGAGAGGAGATTACCCTGGAAGAGTCTTTCCAGCTTTACCAGAAGGGGATGAACATGCTCAAGCAGTGTAATGAGACGATAGATACCGTAGAGAAAAAAGTACAGATTTTGGATGAGAATGGAGATGCCCATGAATTTTAGAGAATCTTATCAGGCTAAGGTAGAAGCAATCGAAGCGATACTTATCGCGTATCTTCCCGAGCGGACGGGCTATCAGGCAGTCATCATGGAGGCAATGGAATACGCCCTTATGGGCGGCGGCAAACGTCTCCGTCCGATGTTGATGCAGGAGATATACCACCTGTTCGGAGGGAACGGCAGAATCATTGAGCCATTTATGGCGGCTATTGAGATGATTCATACTTATTCGCTGGTACACGATGATCTGCCTGCTATGGATAATGATGATTACCGCCGTGGCAGAAAGACGACGCATGTGGTTTATGGAGAAGACATGGGAATCCTGGTTGGGGATGCCCTGCTGAACTGCGCGTTTGAGACTGCGGCCAGGGCTTTTGACGTAGAACCGCAGGAGAGCCTGAGGATTGGGAAGGCGTTGCAGATCTTGGCGGGAAAGGCCGGGATATATGGGATGATCGGCGGTCAGGTGGTAGATGTGACATCCACAGGAAAGATGATTTCGGGTGAAAAACTGGACTTTATCTATCAGCTGAAAACAGGTGCGCTGATCGAAGCTTCCATGGCCATAGGGGCAGTACTGGCAGGTGCGTCCTCGGATCAGGTGAAGGCTGTGGAGGAAATTGCGGCTAAGGTGGGGCTCGCTTTCCAGATACAGGATGATATACTGGATGTGACAGGTTCAGCAGAAGAACTGGGCAAGCCGATTCACAGCGATGAAAAAAATGAGAAGACGACCTATGTGACATGGAAGGGCATCGACGGTGCAAAAGTGCTGGTTGACAAGCTTTCACGCGAGGCGCTTCAGCAGATGGAAGGCCTGGGGGCTCCGGACGAGTATCTCGCACAACTGCTGGTGTCCCTGATAAACAGAAGCAGATAGAGAGGGATTCCTAATGATATTAGAAAAGATCCAAAAGGAAAATGATATAAAGGAGTTACAGCCTGAGGACCTGGATCTGCTGGCGGAGGAGATCCGTGAGTTCCTGATTGAAAAGATCAGCAGGACAGGCGGGCATCTGGCCTCCAATCTGGGCGTTGTGGAGCTTACGATGGCCCTGCATCTGGCCTTTGACCTGCCTCAGGACAAGCTGATCTGGGACGTGGGGCACCAGGCATATACGCACAAGCTGCTGACCGGGCGCAGGGCAGGATTCGATGACCTGCGTAAATACGGCGGCATGAGCGGATTTCCGAAGCGCAAAGAAAGTGAATGCGATGCATTTGATACCGGGCACAGCTCAACTTCTATTTCCGCCGGGCTGGGTTATGTTGCGGCCAGGGATATTCTCGGCGAAGATCACCATGTCGTCTCTATTATCGGGGACGGCGCGATGACAGGCGGAATGGCATATGAGGCGCTCAACAATGCCTCCAGGCTGAAAAGCAATTTTATTATAGTATTGAATGACAACAACATGTCTATCTCGGAGAATGTAGGCGGCATGTCTAGGTATTTGAATGGCCTGCGCACTGCAGAAGCCTATGTGGGTCTAAAAAAAGGCGTGGAAGATACGCTTTTGAAGATTCCGGTTCAGGGCGAGAAAATTGTCAACCAGATGAAAAAGACAAAGAGTGGCATCAAACAGCTCATTGTACCGGGTATGTTTTTTGAGGATATGGGGATCACTTATCTGGGACCGGTTGACGGGCATGATGTGAAAAAATTATATAAAGCGTTGAATGAGGCAAAGCGTGTAGACCATGCGGTGCTTGTCCATGTACTGACAAAAAAAGGAAAAGGATATGAGCCTGCAGAGAGGAATCCGGCGCGTTTTCATGGAACCGGGCCTTTTGACATAGAGACCGGGGCCGCCAGGGCTGCTTCGGCCAAGGACAGCTATACAGATGTATTTTCCAAGGTGATCTGTGATGTTGCCAGGCATGACAGTAAGGTGGCGGCGATCACGGCGGCCATGGCAGACGGAACCGGACTGAACCGTTTTCAGAAGTATTACCCGGACCGGTTCTTTGACGTGGGAATTGCGGAAGAGCATGCCCTGACGTTTGCAGCAGGTCTTGCGGCGGGGGGGATGAAGCCGGTAGTGGCGCTTTATTCTTCCTTCCTGCAAAGAGCTTACGACCAGGCGATCCACGACATCTGTCTGCAGAAGCTGCCGGTAGTGCTGGCAGTGGACAGGGGGGGACTTGTCGGCAGTGACGGAGAGACGCATCAGGGCCTTTTTGATTTATCTTTTCTAGCCACGATCCCTAATATGACGATTATGTCGCCGAAAAACCGATGGGAGATGGCAGATATGGTCAGATATGCTGTGAATTTTGGGTATCCCATAGCCCTGCGGTATCCAAGAGGAACAGCTTATGAGGGGCTGAAGGAATTCCGTGCTCCTATTGCCTATGGCAAGAGTGAAGTCCTCTTTGAGGAAGAAGATATTGCTGTTTTGTTTGTAGGACACATGGCTGCGGTTGCTGAGGCTGTACGTTACAGCCTGAAAGACATAGGATACAGCTGCAGTCTGGTGAACGCACGCTTTGTAAAGCCGCTGGATACGGAAATACTGGAGCGGATGGCGGAAGAACATCAGCTGTTCGTTACGATTGAGGAGAACGTCCTCTCCGGAGGCTACGGAGAGCGTGTGCTGGAATATGTGTCACGTGCGCGCCTCGGGGTGCATGTCCTGAATATCGGGATACCGGACGATTATGTGGAGCACGGCAACGTGGATGTACTGCGCCACGAGGTTGGGCTGGACTGTGAAACAATCGTAAAACAGGTAATTACAGACTATGTGACGATAAGGAATGAGTAGGATGAAAGAACGATTAGATGTGTTACTGGTGAAACGGAATCTGGCGGAGTCCAGAGAAAAGGCAAAAGCCATTATCATGGCTGGAAGTGTCTTTGTAGATGGGGAGAGAGAGGATAAGGCAGGTTCTTCTTTTCCTGCGGATGTGCGGATCGAGGTAAAAGGACATGCTCTGCCCTATGTCAGCCGCGGAGGGCTGAAGCTGGAGAAGGCTCTTGCCAATTTTGATGTCACAGTCGAAGGAAAAGTCTGTACGGATGTGGGATCCTCCACGGGCGGATTTACGGACTGTATGCTGCAGAGCGGCGCTGTGAAAGTCTTCGCCATAGACGTGGGACGGGGCCAGCTGGACTGGAAGCTTCGCCAGGATGAACGGGTCGTCTGTATGGAAAAGACGAATATCCGCTACGTGACCCCTGAAGACATTGGGGAGCCTGTTGATTTTTCTTCTATAGACGTGTCTTTTATATCTCTCACAAAAGTACTGGAACCCATCCGCGGCTATCTGCGGTCAGACGGGGAGATCGTGGCGCTGATCAAACCGCAGTTTGAGGCCGGCCGGGAAAAGGTAGGAAAAAAGGGCGTGGTGCGTGAAAAGAGCACCCACCATGAGGTAATCGAAAAGGTGGCGCAGTATGCGAATACCATCGGCTTTGAAGTGTTGAATATTGACTTTTCCCCGATCAAAGGGCCGGAAGGCAATATTGAATACCTGATCCACCTGCGCAAATGTGAAGGGGGTGCCCCGGCAATTGCGGTGGATCTGGTGACTGTAGTAGATAGGGCTTTTGAGACGCTGGCAAAATAAGAGGAAGCACCATGGATAAATTTTACGTTATTACGAATAAGCTAAAAGATGCTGACTACAGCATAACAAATGAAATCCTGGATTATATCGAACAGCATGGCAAAACCGGGATACTCTCCCAGAAGGACCCGGATGGGCATATTATACCGGGAACCGTCCCGGAAGGGATGGAGTGTGCCCTTGTGCTGGGCGGGGACGGAACGCTGATCCGCGCGGCCAGGGAACTGGAGGGATATAATATCCCTCTGCTCGGAATCAACCTGGGTACACTGGGCTATTTGACCGAGGTGGAACTGCATGACTTCAGGGGCGCTCTGGACAGGCTGTTTGATAAAACACCTGAGATAGAGGAACGGATGATGATGCATGGCTGTGTGGAGGGCCGGCTGAACGACGTGGCGATGAATGATATTGTAGTGACAAGAGAAGGCGGGCTCAGGGTGATTCATTTTAATATCTCGGTAAACGGTGAACTGCTCAACAGCTATCAGGCTGACGGTGTAATCATCTCCACCCCTACCGGGACAACCGGGTACAACCTTTCAGCCGGAGGACCGATTGTGGAGCCAACGGCAAGCATGTTTGTCATAACCCCGATCTGTTCCCATGCTCTAAATACCAGCAGTATTGTGCTGTCCGCGGAAGATATCATTGAAGTGGAGATTTGCGAGGGGCGTTACGGCAAGACGGAACATGCTGCCGTCACATTTGACGGCGCCAGTACCGTGCCGCTGGTGACAGGAGATAGAATTACGATCGAAAAGTCGGGTGAGACTACAAAGCTGATTAAGCTCAGCAAGGAAAGTTTTATGAAGACAATGCGCAAGAAAATGAAAGGAAACTAGTAATATGAAAGTCAGTCGTCATGCAAAAATAATCGAATTAATCAGCCAGAATGATATCGAAACCCAGGAGGAACTGGCCGAGCGTCTGAACGATGCGGGGTTTAAAGTGACACAGGCAACGGTATCCAGAGATATCCGGGATCTGAAGCTTACCAAGGTGTCCGTGGACGGCGGCAGACAGAAGTATGTGGTTCTGAAGCCGGAGGAAGACGGAATGAGCGAGAAGTATATCCGTGTTTTAAGGGACGGTTATGTATCCATGGATATGGCTCAGAATATCCTCGTGATCAAAACGGTATCCGGTATGGCTATGGCAGTCGCTGCCGCAGTGGATGCTATGAAGTGGAAAGAAGTTGTGGGATGCATAGCAGGGGATGATACGATTATGTGTGCAGTCCGCAGTGTGGATGAGACAGTTGCTGTAATGGAGAAGATTCGGAAGATTGTGTCTAAAGGGAATTAGGATAAAAATATGTTGCAAAATGTGCATGTGAAGAATTTAGCGTTAATTGACGAAATAGAAGTAGAATTCCAGCCGGGACTTAATATCCTGACTGGTGAGACGGGAGCCGGGAAATCAATTATTCTGGGCTCTGTGAGCCTTGCCCTGGGAGGCCGATACAGCGCAGATATGCTGCGCAAGGGCGCACAGTTCGGACTGGTGGAGATGACCTTTACCGTAGAGGACCAAGCGGTTCAAAGACAGTTGGAGGCACTAGACGTCTTTCCGGAAGAAGGCATGCTGATTCTGTCCAGGAAGCTGATGGAGGGACGCAGTGTCAGCAAAATTAACGGGGAAACGGTCAGCATGAGTGTGCTCAAAGATGTTGCAAGTATGCTGATTGACATCCACGGGCAGCACGAGCATCAGACGCTGCTGCACAAAAAAAACCATCTGGCGCTTCTGGATGTCTATGCCAGGGATAAGGTGGAAGCCTTAAAGAAATCTACATCTGCGGCATATAAAGAATATATCGGCTGCCGCAGAGCACTCGAGGAGTCGGGGATGGATGAAGAAAGCCGGAAAAAGGAGATTTCGCTCGCGGAATTTGAAATTGGGGAGATCGAAGAGGCCGGCCTGCAGGAACACGAAGACGAAGAACTGGAGGCTTTATACCAGCGTATGACAGAGAGCCGCCGTTTTACAGAGAGCATAGCGGAGGCGTATCAGTATACGAGCGAATCAGCCCATGGCAATGCCAGCGATCTGCTGAGCCGGGCCATCCGCGCATTTCAGGATGTGGAAGAATGTGATGAGCGGGGAGCGGGCCTTTATGGCCAGCTGTTGGAGATAGACAGTCTTCTGAATGATTTTAACCGGGAATTGGCGGAATATGCGAAAAGCTTTGAATTTTCCGAGGAAGAGTACTATGAAACCGAGAGCAGGCTGAATCTTGTCAATCATTTAAAAGCAAAATATGGTAATACTGTCAATGATGTCCTGGAATACTGCAGGACAAAAAGAGAGAGACTAAGTGAACTAAAAGATTATGAAAGTTATATAGCTGATCTGGAAGAAAAATACAGCCAAAGTGAAAAAAAGCTAAAGAAGCACTCAGATGCTTTAAGCAAAGTCAGAGCCGAGGCTTCCCGGGCATTCGCTGCGGAAATAAAGCAGGGTCTTGCTGACCTGAATTTTCTGGATGTTAAGTTTGAATTGAGATTGGGAAAGACGGAAACTTTTACTGCTAATGGCATGGATGAAGGGGAATTTTATCTTTCCACAAATCCGGGGGAACCTGTAAAGCCACTTGCCAATGTAGCATCCGGCGGTGAATTATCCAGAATCATGCTGGCGGTAAAAGCAGTTTTAGCAGATAAGGAAGATACGCCGACTTTAATTTTTGATGAGATAGATACGGGAATCAGCGGAATCACTGCAGGAAGAGTAGCAGAAAAAATGCATGTTATCGGGCGGAGCAGGCAGGTGATCTGTATTACACATCTTCCCCAGATCGCGGCGATGGCCGATGCGCATTATCTGATTCAAAAAGATACAACGTCTAACAGAACCAAAACGGAAATACTATGTCTGGATGAACAGGAATCGGTCAGAGAGCTGGCACGGCTTCTGGGCGGGGCGAAAGTAACCGGAAAAATAATGGAAAGCGCGGCAGAGATGAAAGAAATGGCAAAGCGTGAAATATAATACCAGTGTGAAAAAGAACATGCAGTCACATACTAAAAACGGATACCATGCTGGTATCTGTTTTTTGTTTAATAGGATAGTGTTTTTTGTGAAATAAGAAATTTTCGTGGTTTCTATTTCACGAATTCCTGATTAAAAATGAAAGGGTGTGGTTGCATGGAGAAACGCTGGCAGAACAGAGTTCTTATTCTTTTATCCGCTGTGCTTTTGTCTGCCTGTTCAGGCTATTTTGGCTGGATAGCCGCAGATGCAGTAGAGCAGACGGAAGTAAGTACAGAGACAATCAGCGAAGACACGGTTCTTGTCGGCGGAATGCCGGTGGGAATCTATATGGAGACAGATGGCGTTATGGTACTGGATACGGAACACATAAAAGGAATTGACGGGGTGGAATACGAGCCGGCCAGCCATCTGGTTAAATGCGGGGATTATATTACTGGAATCAACGGGAAAACAGTTGAGAATAAAAAGGAATTGATGGAAGCCCTCGCCCATTTGAATGAAGACGAGGTTGTCCTCAGCCTCAGAAGAGAGGAAGAGACCATAGATGTGAAAATAAAACCTGTGGAATGTGAACCGGATGAATATAAATTGGGGATATGGGTTAGGGACAATGTGCAGGGACTTGGGACCATTACCTTTCTAACAGGAAGCAGTGAATTCGGCGCGCTGGGACATGGAATTCATGATTCAGATACAAATGTACTTTTGTCCATTGCGGATGGCACACTTTACAAAACCAGTATCCACTCGATTAAAAAGGGGGAGAATGGAATTCCAGGCAGCATGGAGGGGATCATAGTTTATAACGGATACAATAAGCTGGGAAGCATAAAAAAAAATACGGACGCAGGTATATATGGTACGATAGATAAGATAGACGATTTATTTACAGAACAGATTCCTGTTCAGATTGCAGCCAAAGAAGAGATAGAAATCGGTGATGCGACGATACGTTGCTTTGTCGACAATGAAGTCCAGGAATACAACATAAAGGTGACAGATATCGACTATTCCGGACACGAAGTGAATAAGGGGCTTGTTATTCAGGTAACCGACCCCGGACTCCTTGAAAAGACTGGGGGAATCATACAGGGAATGAGCGGAAGCCCCATCCTGCAGAATGGAAAACTGATTGGCGCGGTAACCCATGTTTTCGTACAGGATTCCACAAAAGGTTACGGCATTTTCATCGAAAATATGCTGGAGAATGTTGGAGATCAGACTTTGTCGAATTAGAGCAACAAATTATCCTTGATTATGGTGTGATTCAAAGATATAATAATCGAGTGGCGTTTCTCAGTCCGGGTCCTTTAGAGGAGAGAGGGATTATGGAACATTTAAACGTGGCCATCGCTGATGATAATGAGAGAATTTTGGATCTGCTCGAAGAAATTATCAACATGGACAAAGAACTGAATGTGGTGGGAAAGGCTAAAAATGGTGAGGAGATGTGTCAAATCATCAAGAATCAACAGCCAGACGTGGTTCTTCTTGATCTAATTATGCCGAAAATGGACGGTTTAACCGTCATGGAGCGCATAAATCAAGACAAGACCATGACAAAACGCCCTGATTTCATTGTCGTAACAGCGGTAGGACAGGAGAAAATTACAGAAGACGCTTTCAACAAAGGCGCAAATTACTACATCATGAAACCATTTAATAATGAAATGTTGTTGAATCGTATAAAAACTGTAAGAAAAGTGTTCCGAAATCACGAGAAGAAAAATGAAGAATTATCTGGAAACACCTCGATCAGAGAAGAGGACCTGGAAAATCGTGTCACTAACATGCTGCATGAGATTGGGATACCGGCTCATATCAAAGGATACCATTATCTGAGGGATGCCATTATGATGGCAGTGGAAGATATGGATGTCCTGAACGCAATTACGAAGGTATTATACCCAACGGTTGCCAAAAAGTACCAGACAACATCAAGCAGAGTGGAACGGGCAATACGCCATGCGATCGAAGTGGCATGGAACCGCGGCAAATTAGACACTCTGGATGAATTATTTGGCTATACCGTGAGCACCGGCAAAGGAAAGCCGACAAATTCTGAGTTTATAGCACTGATTGCAGACACCATCCAATTAGAATATAAGCACAGATAATTCTTTCCTTTGTTCAGAAAATGAGTTATAATAGTCAGTGTATAAGGCTTGTAAGAGGACTCAAGGAAAGTGGAGGGGTTGTTTATGAAAAACATTTTATTTGCATCTTCAGAATGCGTTCCATTTATTAAAACTGGCGGATTGGCAGATGTTGTCGGCTCATTGCCTAAATATTTTGATAGAAAAAAATATGATGTAAAGGTGGTGCTGCCAAAATACACTTGTATGCTGCAAAAATGGAAAGATATGCTGGAATATGTTGATCATTTCTACATGGATATAGCTGGAACTGACCAATATGTCGGAATTTTAAAATGTATCCATGACAATATTACATTTTATTTTATCGACAACGAACATTATTTCGGCGGTTACGCTCCATATGATGGCGATCCGAAATGGAACATCGAGAAGTATGCATTTTTTTCTAAAGCCGTTTTAAGCATACTACCTGTGATTGGGTTCCGCCCTGACTTGATTCACTGCCATGACTGGCAGACCGGCCTCATACCGGTATACCTGGATAATTTCCGTTATCTCGGCGAGTATTACAGGGGAATCAAAACAATCATGACGATACATAACCTGAAGTTTCAGGGTGTATGGGATACCACGACCGTGCGCAGTATCACGGGGCTGCCGGAGTACTATTTTGTTCCTGACAAGATGGAAGCATACAAAGATGCGAACCTTCTGAAGGGCGGAATCGTATATGCTGACAAAGTGACAACTGTAAGCCAAACTTATGCAGAAGAGATTAAAACACCATTTTACGGAGAGGCCCTTGACGGCCTGATGAGGGCGAGAGAAAATGCACTGTGCGGAATTGTAAACGGACTTGATTATGAGGAATACTGTCCGTTTCTGGATTCCCGGATTGCCAAGAAGTTTACGGTTGATACATTCCGTAAGAATAAAGTGGCAAACAAGCTGGCCCTTCAGGAAGAACTGGGACTGGATAAGGATTCCAGAACCATGATGATTGGTATGGTGTCCAGACTTACCGATCAAAAAGGATTTGACCTTGTAGATTACATTATGGATGAATTGTGTCAGGATGCGGTGCAGATTGTCGTACTCGGCACTGGAGATGCCAAATATGAGAACATGTTCCGTCATTTTGCATGGAAATACTCGGGAAAAGTGTCAGCGAATATCTTTTATTCCGAAGACTTATCCCATAGGATTTATGCATCCTGCGATGCGTTTCTGATGCCATCATTGTTTGAGCCATGCGGATTAAGCCAGCTGATGAGCCTCAGATACGGAACGATTCCTATCGTTAGGGAGACAGGAGGACTGAAGGACACAGTAGAACCGTACAATGAATTTGAAAAAACCGGAACGGGATTCAGCTTTACTAATTACAATGCACATGAGATGCTGAATACCATCCGTTACGCAGAACGGATCTATTACGATAAGAAACGTGACTGGAATAAAATTGTAGAGCGCGCCATGAACAAAGATTTTTCATGGAAGAACTCTGCAAGGCAATACGAAGAATTATACAAAAGCCTGATCAGTGAATAAAGCGCATGGGCTGCCCTTTTTATGAAGGGCGGCCGCAGGCATTCGTATAAGGGAGAACAAGTAAAATATGAAAATAAAAGACAGACTGAATGAGAACCGGATACATATATCGTTCGAGGTGTTTCCGCCCAAGACAGACGCGGGATATGAAAAGGTACAGGAAGCAACCGACAGGATAGCCGCCCTGAACCCTGACTTTATAAGTGTTACATACGGAGCAGGCGGGGGAACCAGTAAAAACACCGCAAAGATTGCGGAGCATATCAAAGAGGATCTGGGAATCGAAAGCCTGGCACATCTGACCTGCGCGTCCTCAACGAAAGACGAGGTGAGGAGTGTAATCGGCAGCCTGAAGGAACTTGGAATCGAGAATATTCTGGCACTTCGGGGAGACATTCCGGCTGATATGCAATTTCCGTCGGAGGATCGTTTTCACTATGCCTATGAGCTGGTAGAAGAGATCCGGAAGCATGGAGACTTCTGCATCGGCGCTGCCTGTTATCCGGAAGGACATGTAGAGAACGAACATAAAGCAGATGATATAAAATATCTGAAACAGAAGGTAGACAGCGGTGTGGATTTTTTGACCACACAGATGTTTTTTGAAAATGATATCCATTACAACTTTCTGTACCGAATTCGGGAAGCCGGCATAACCGTACCTGTTCTGCCGGGAATCATGCCCATTACAAGCGCAAAACAGATGAAACGCAGCTGTGAACTGTCAGGAACCGTGTTTCCGCGGAGATTCCAGGCTATACTGGACAGATTTGGAGACTGTCCGGACGCAATGGAGCAGGCCGGGATTGCATATGCGACAGATCAGATTATTGACCTGCTTGCCAACGGCGTTAGGAATATCCACATTTATTCCATGAATAAACCAGAGGTGGCAGAGGCAATCATGAGTAATTTATCGGAAATTATTAAATGCTAGGAGTAATAACAGATGGATCATATGACAAAAGAAGCCATCCGTTATCTGGGATATGGAAAACATGCGGTAGATGATAAGACGCTTGCAATGGTTGAAGATTCATTCAGGGATCTGGAAGACATAGCAGGCAGAAGATCCATCTACCGCATCTTTGATTTGCAGCAGACGGCGGATGACAGATTTACGATAGGCAGAGTAGAAATTCAGAGCAGAAATCTTGGACGGAATCTGAAAGGGTGCTGTAAGATTATCTTGTTTGGCGCAACGCTGGGGACAGCGGTAGACCGGATGCTTGCCCGCCTTTCCTTAACGGATATGGCGAAGGCTGTAGTGATGCAGGCCTGCGCGGCTGCTCTGCTGGAAGAATACTGTGACGCGTGCCAGGCGGATATTGCTACGGAGGTCTCAGTGCAGGGGCTATATCTGCGGCCAAGGTTCAGTCCCGGATACGGTGATTTTGACATTCGCTGCCAGGCGCCTTTGATGCAGCTGCTGGATTGTGCAAAGACGATTGGCCTGACAATGACTGAGAGCTGTATGATGACTCCGTCAAAGTCTGTGACAGCGGTGATTGGAGCCGGTACTACAGAAGAAAAATGCCACATCAAAGGCTGTGAGGCCTGCGAAAAAGAAGATTGTATATACAGAAGGGATAAAATATGATTTTAGACAGATTGGGAAAAGAACTGCTGTTTTTTGACGGTGGAATGGGCACATTACTGCAGGCGGGCGGCTTAAAGCCCGGTGAGCTTCCAGAGACATGGAATATCTCACATCCGGAACAGATTATGGAGATACACCGGAATTATATCGAAGCAGGGAGTGATATTATACTGACGAATACATTTGGGGCTAATGCACTGAAGTTCCATGATGACAGCTGTTCACTGCAGGAGATCGTATCTGCCGCGGTAAGAAACGTGAAAAAAGCGTCTGCGCAGGCTGCCGTGCATGGGCGAAGCGTTTATACAGCACTGGATATCGGCCCTACAGGAAAGCTATTAAAGCCCATGGGGGATCTGGAGTTTGAGGAAGCGTACGAGGCATTCGGGGAGGTTGTAAGGTACGGAAGCGAGGCCGGAGCGGATCTGATTCATATTGAGACAATGAGTGATACATATGAGTTGAAGGCTGCTGTGCTTGCCGCGAAGGAGAATACAGACCTGCCGGTGTTTGTGACCACCATTTTTGACGAGCGGGGCAAACTCCTCACAGGGGCAGACGTACCAGCGGTGGTGGCACTACTGGAAGGCCTGAGGGTGGATGCCTTAGGAATTAACTGCGGGCTTGGGCCAAAACAGATGCTTCCGATCCTGGATCAGATTCTGGAGTACACGTCTCTTCCTGTGATTGTGAAGCCGAATGCAGGACTCCCGAAACAAGTGAAGGGAGAGACGGTCTATGATGTACTTCCCCGTGATTTTGCGTCTGTCATGCAGATGATTATAGGCCGTGGCGCGTCTGTAGTGGGCGGATGCTGCGGCACGACGCCGGAACACATCAGGGCGATGGTAAAGCTGTGCAGGGGAATGAAACCCGCTCCGGTTACGCAGAAGGAAATCACGATCGTATCCTCTTATGGCAGATCAGTCTGCCTGGGTACGGGATCGAAGATTATCGGAGAGCGGATCAACCCGACGGGGAAAAAGAAATTCCGGCAGGCACTAAAAGAACATGACATAGACTATATTCTTAGGGAAGGCATCACGCAGCAGGATAAAGGCGCGCATATACTGGATGTCAATGTGGGGCTGCCGGACATTGATGAGGTATCCATGATGCGGGATGTTCTGTCGGGACTGCAGAGCGTGACCAGCCTGCCGCTGCAGATCGATACCGTGGATACAAAGGCCATGGAAGCCGGTCTACGGATCTACAATGGTAAAGCCATGGTGAATTCTGTCAGCGGCAAGCAGGAATCCATGGACGCTGTATTTCCATTGATACAAAAGTATGGGGGCGTAGTCATCGGCCTCACGCTGGATGAGAGCGGCATTCCGGATACTGCGGACAAAAGAGTGGAGATAGCCCGCCGCATTATCGCGGAAGCTGCAAAATACGGAATTCATAAAAAAGACATTGTCATCGACGTTCTGGCTATGACAATCAGTTCGGATCCGGAAGGGGCCAGGGTAACGTTGGAAGCATTGAAAAAAGTGCGTTACGGACTTGGAGTCAACACGGTGCTGGGAGTATCCAATATCTCTTTTGGCCTGCCGAACCGCCCGGTTATCAATGCCAATTTCTATACAATGGCCATGCACAATGGTTTGAGTGCGGGGATAATCAATCCTTCCTCCGAGGAAATGATGAGGTCCTTTTATGCATATCATGCGCTTATGAATCTGGACAGTAACTGTGAAGATTACATTGCGAAATATGCCGGACAGGACACTGGCACCCCGGCGGCTCCTTCCGTTTCCGGGGAGATGTCCCTGGATCAGGCGATCGAAAAGGGGTTGAAAGAAGAGGCGCATCATATTACAGGCCTGCTTGTAAAGGAGCAGAAACCGCTGGATATCATCAATACGTATCTAATTCCTGCGCTGGACAATGTGGGGAAGGGCTTTGAGAAGGGAACCGTATTTCTGCCCCAGCTTCTGATGAGCGCTGAGGCGGCAAAAGCGGCTTTTACAATTCTGAAGGAATCGCTTGCGGCGGCTGGACAGGATCAGGAGAAGAAGGAGAAGGTGGTGCTTGCGACCGTGAAAGGGGACATCCACGATATCGGGAAGAATATAGTGAAGGTACTGCTTGAAAACTACAGTTTTGATGTGATTGACCTGGGAAAAGACGTGGCGCCGGAACGGATTGTGGAGACAGTGGTGAAGGAGGATGTGCGTCTGGCAGGGCTTAGCGCACTTATGACGACTACCGTTGTGAGCATGGAGGAGACAATCAAGCAATTGAAGCAGAAAGCTCCCAGATGCAGGGTAATGGTAGGAGGGGCTGTCCTGAATCAGGAGTATGCGGATATGATCGGAGCGGATTTCTATGGGAAGGATGCGATGCAGTCTGTTTATTATGCGCAGAAGCTGCTTAAGAATCAGTAAGGAATGTACCTTTTTTTATACAAGAAACCATATTGACTAAATTTTAACAAAAGGGTATAGTGGTAATGCAAATGAAAGAGAATGGCAGAAAGCTGCCTTTTTGGAGAAAATTCAGGAGGAAGAGAACCTATGATGAGAGGACTGCAGACACCGGTCCGTGCAATACGGAGAAGAGTGTTTACGGAAGTTGCGAAACTGGGATTTAAGGCTAACGCGGACACGCTGTTGGCAGATATGGAAGCGATACCCTATGAGATTGTAAATGATGATACGGAGAAATACCGCGAGAGTACCTACCGTTCACGCGCGATCGTGAGAGAGCGTTTGAGGCTGGCCATGGGTCTGTCGCTGCGGCCGGAGAATAAGCCGGTGCACCTGACTTCCGGAGTGGAAGCCAGCAACATTTCGGAAAAGTATTATGAGCCTCCGCTGATGCAGGTGATACCATCGGCCTGCGAGAGCTGCGAAGAAAATAAATATGAAGTGAGCAATATCTGTAAAGGATGCCTTGCCCATCCGTGCCAGGAGGTATGTCCGAAGGGAGCTATTTCCTTCGTGGACGGCAAGTCCTTTATTGACCAGGAAAAATGTATCAAGTGTGGAAAATGCAAATCGGTCTGTCCGTATGATGCTATCGCAAAGAAGGAAAGACCTTGTAAAAATGCCTGCGGCGTTAATGCGATTGTTTCCGACAAATATGGAAGAGCCTACATTGACACAGATAAATGTGTGTCCTGCGGTATGTGCATGGTAAGCTGTCCTTTTGGAGCTATTTCCGACAAGTCCCAGATCTTCCAGCTGACAAACGCGCTGCAGGAGGGAGGAGAGATTGTGGCTGAGATTGCCCCTGCATTCGTCGGACAGTTTGGGGACAATATTACACCGAGAAACATTAAGGCTGCCCTGCAGGAGCTGGGATTCTCCGAAGTCTACGAAGTGGCGCTGGGAGCAGACATTGGAGCAATAGCTGAGGCGCATCATTATGTGGATAAAGTGGTATCAGGGGAACTTCCATTCCTGTTGACATCCTGTTGTCCGTCCTGGGCGGTAATGGCAAAGAAATTCTTCCCTGATCTGATCGACCAGATCTCGCAGGAGCTGACCCCTATGGTGGCGACGGCCAGAACCATTAAGCAGGAGCATCCGAACGCGCGAGTGGTTTTCATCGGGCCGTGTGCGGCTAAGAAGCTGGAAGCGTCGAGAAGAACCGTGCGCAGTGATGTGGACTTTGTTGTGACTTACGAAGAGGTGCAGGCAATGTTTGACGCGAAAAACATCGACCTGAAGAAGTATGAGGCAGAGTCTTCTTTCCACGACGCTACGGGAGCGGGCCGCGGCTATGCCTGTGCCGGCGGCGTGGCAGAGGCCATTGAGAACTGCATCAACGAGTATTATCCGGATGTGGAAGTGAACATTGAGCATGCCGAGGGGCTTGCAGAATGCAAAAAGATACTGACATTGGCAAAAGCCGGACGTATGAACGGATGTCTGATCGAGGGAATGGGCTGTCCTGGAGGCTGTATAGCAGGCGCCGGAACGAATATACCGGTCGCAAAAGCGAAGAAAGCTCTTGCCAACTATGTTAAGAATTCTTCCAACAACATTCCGCCGAAAGAACTGGCGGAAATTGAGCTAAAATAATATTTGAAAAACCGTACCAGCTATGGTATGATAGGTTAGAAATACAGAGTGGATCCGCATCCACTCTGTTTCTGTTGACCATATACTCATCGTTTCGGATATCCGGAGCGTATAAAGGCAGAATAATAATGACTGCCGCAGATAAAGAAACCGGGAGGACTAGGGTTATGCAACCATATGGAGTGAACCAATTAAGAAAGATGTTTTTGGAGTTTTTTGAGAGCAAAGGGCACCTTGCAATGAAGAGCTTTTCATTAGTGCCGCACAACGATAAGAGCCTGCTGCTCATTAACTCGGGGATGGCACCTATGAAGCCATATTTTACCGGGCAGGAGAACCCGCCGAGAAAAAGGGTGACAACATGTCAGAAGTGTATCCGGACAGGTGATATAGAGAATGTCGGCAAGACAGCGCGCCATGGCACTTTTTTTGAAATGTTGGGTAATTTTTCTTTTGGTGATTACTTTAAAGATGATGCAATTAAATGGTCATGGGAGTTCCTGACGGAAGTGGTAGGTCTGGATTCCGACAGACTGTACCCATCTGTATATCTGGACGATGATGAAGCATTTGAGATCTGGAATAAAAAGATGGGGATTCCGGCGGAACGGATTTTTAAGTTCGGCAAGGAGGATAATTTCTGGGAGCACGGTTCAGGTCCATGCGGCCCGTGTTCGGAGATTTACTATGACAGAGGGGAAGAGTACGGCTGTGGAAGCCCTGACTGTACAGTAGGGTGTGAGTGCGACCGCTATATGGAGATATGGAACAACGTATTTACCCAATTTGAAAATGACGGCAAAGGAAATTATACAGAGCTCGAACAGAAGAATATTGATACAGGCATGGGCCTGGAGAGACTTGCTTCGGTTGTACAAAATGTGGATTCCATATTCGACGTGGATACGATCAAAGAACTGCGCAGCCATGTATGCAGGCTGGCAGACGCAGTATACGGAAAAGAAGAAAGCACTGATATTTCCATCCGTGTTATAACAGATCACGTACGTTCTGTGACATTTATGATATCCGACGGTATTATGCCTTCCAATGAAGGCAGAGGGTATGTACTGCGCCGTCTGCTCAGAAGAGCCTGCCGACATGGAAGACTGCTGAATATCGAAGGCAATTTCCTTCCGGCATTGGCGGAGACCGTAATTGAAGGCTCTAAGGACGGTTATCCGGAGCTGGAAGAGAAAAAAGACTTTATCCTGAAAGTGATAGCAAAGGAAGAGGAGCAGTTTAACAAGACGATTGATCAGGGGCTTGTTATTTTATCCGATATGATCGACGGGATGGAGAAGCGAGCAGAAAAGACTCTTTCCGGAGAGGAAGCGTTTAAACTGTATGACACATATGGTTTTCCGATCGATCTGACCAAAGAGATTCTGGAAGAAAAGGGTATGAATGTGGATGAAGAGGGATTCCAAGCTGCGATGGAAGTCCAGAGAAAGACAGCCCGCGCCGCCCGTGGCGTAACGAACTATATGGGAGCGGATGTGACCGTTTACGAATCCATTGATCCGGGTATTACATGCACATTTGTAGGATATGATAATTTAATATTTGAATCAGAGATTACGGTGCTGACCACGGAGACAGAAGTAGCAGAGGCCCTGTCGGACGGCCAGAAGGGAACTGTATTTGTAAAAGAGACACCTTTCTATGCCACCAGTGGCGGCCAGGAGGCCGATACGGGCATTATCCGCACTCCGGAAGGGGAATTTAAGGTAGAAGACACAATCAAGCTCCTGGGCGGTAAAATCGGCCATGTGGGACAGGTTGTCAAAGGCATGGTCAAGACAGGGGATAAGGCAGAGCTGGCTGTAGATGCGAGAAAGCGTTCTTTATCCGCAAGAAACCACAGTGCGACCCATCTGCTCCAGAAGGCGCTCAGGACAGTGCTGGGCACTCATGTAGAACAGGCAGGTTCTAGTGTGAATGAAGACAGGCTCCGTTTTGACTTCACACATTTTTCCGCGATGAGCCAGGATGAACTCAAACAGGTAGAGGAAATTGTAAATGAGCATATTGCCGAGGCCCTGCCTGTGGATATTCAGAATATGCCGATCGAAGAGGCCAGAAAGACCGGTGCGCAGGCATTGTTCGGTGAAAAGTATGGGGACATCGTAAGGGTGGTCAACATAGGCGGATTTTCAATTGAGTTCTGCGGCGGTACCCACGTAAAGAACACGAGTGAGATTATGGCGTTTAAGATTATTTCCGAGACAGGCGTGGCCGCAGGCGTGCGCCGAATTGAGGCACTGACATCGCAGGGACTTTTAGACTATTATGATGCCCTGGAGAGGAAGATGAATGAGGCCGCAAGGCTGTTAAAGGCATCGCCGGATAACCTGCCGGAAAAGATCACGCATGTGATGTCCGAGAACAAAGCGCTTCACTCAGAGGTAGAAAGCTTGAAGAGCAGACTTGCACAGGATGCCATGGGCGATGTGATGGATCAGGTGCAGGAAGTGAAAGGCGTAAAGCTTCTGGCTGCAGAGGTGGACGGCGTTGATATGAATGGACTCCGCGACCTTGGAGACCAGATGAAGGAAAAACTGGGAGAGGGCGTAGTCGTACTTGCATCTGGAAATGAGGGGAAAGTCAGTCTTATGGTAACCGCAACAGAAGGTGCAATGAAACAGGGAGCACATGCCGGGAACCTTATCAAAGCGATTGCCGGCCTCGTAGGAGGCGGCGGGGGAGGCCGTCCGAACATGGCGCAGGCAGGCGGAAAGAATCCGGCGGGCATCAAAGATGCGCTTACAAAGGTTGTTGAAGCACTGGAAGGACAACTTTCTTAGTTTTTTTGCCGGAAACAGTTGACGTTTAGTGAAAATATGATATAATCTTTTGTAGTGCAATAAATATACCCGAACAGTCGTATGATGCACAATACAAGGCTGGAGGGGAGGTTAGGTGTGAGACTATGTCAAATGTAATCGTTAAAGAAAACGAGACGTTAGATAGCGCTTTACGCAGATTCAAAAGAAACTGTGCAAAGGCTGGCATTCAGCAGGAGATTCGTAAAAGAGAACATTACGAAAAGCCAAGCGTAAGACGTAAGAAAAAATCTGAAGCTGCTAGAAAACGTAAATATAATTAATATGTGCAGATAAATAGAGTGTTGAAAAACACTCTATTTTTGTGTTTTGAGGCCAGCGGAGGAGGCGGATGGAAAGGAAGGCAGGGGTAGGAGTCTGCTTTGTATTTTCTTTATTTATTTAAGATTTGTTTAAGACTTTCCAAAGTTCGTAGTAATGTCTGTGAAGCTATGATATGATTACCAATGTAAACTAATGGGACATTAACATAAGATGGAGATGAGAATATGTGGGATAAGGTGATATTTGGAAGAGATTTATATCATGTAGTACTGTGGTTCCTTACGTACAGTATTCTTGGGTGGATAGTGGAATCTATTTACATGTCCATTTGTAATAAAAAATGGACAAACCGGGGATTTTCAAAAGGACCGTTATGCCCGATCTATGGGGTGGGGGCTCTGACAGTATATTTTGTGCTGAGCCCTTACAGTCACAACAGAGTGTTGCTTTTCTTTCTGGGAGCCATACTGGCCACAACAATTGAATGGGTGACAGCCAGGATTATGGAACGAATATTCGGTGAGGTCTGGTGGGATTATACGGACAAGCCGTTTAATTATAAAGGGATTCTCTGCCTGGAAAGCACGCTGGCTTGGGGACTGTATACTTTGATCTTGTTTGGGGTTCTGCACGGGTTTGTTGAGCGGATTGTAAATGCGATACCTTTCCATATAGGAAGAATTGCAGGTACATTGCTGATTTTGCTTTATATTATTGATTTTGCGTCTTCTTTTTATAAAGAGAAGCGGGAGAACCTGCCGGTCTCGTTCAGCAAGATTAAGAACAGATTTCGGAACTTGATCGGACGTTAGATGGCTCTTGAAGCTCTTACTGTCCCCCTTGCGGATGCGCGCAGTACTGACATCAGGGTAGTTACTATACACGGCCCAGGGCCCGCGCATAATAACGGCATCTGGGCCATTTAAAGTCGCCTGGGGCAAGGGACCAGATGCCCGGCTCGATCACTTTAATGGCTCGGATGCCGTGCAGCGGGGTGCACGGCCCCGTGAATGGTAGCTCAGGATATACAGTTCGAATTTTTACTTGACGTTAGGAAAAAACTGGTATATACTAAATGAGTGAAATGACAAAGGCGTCATAGACATAGGTCTATGGCGTTTTTTTGCACTTTTACAGGAGATATTAGCCAAGTCATCAGGACAAAATGAATTATTTTGGCTATATCTTCTATAAGAAATGGGAAAACAATAGAAATGAATAATACAAATAGATTTCCTGCGAAAATGTCGTTTTCACATAAAACAGGGGATGAGACTGTCCGGATAGCTGTCATCGTTTAAACTAAAGCTAATATTGCGGTAACACGGATGATGTTTGAAATGTTATGAAAGCATTTTGCTGTATACTTTGTTGGGTTTAATACTATACAGTGCTAAAGCTGTAAAAATTATGAAATTTATGATTGACAAAGTTGCAGACAGCTTTTAAAATAAACGAGTAGACAAAGTTGTCATGTTGCGGGGCAGGTTGTCACCCCGCCATTTTTATATTATTTCAGGAGGTAGAAAAGGATGTCATACGTTGATGAGGTAATTGAATTAGTTGTGAAAAAGAACCCTGCAGAACCGGAGTTCCACCAGGCAGTAAAGGAAGTGCTGGAGTCTCTGAGAGCCGTTGTGGAGGCAAATGAGGAGAAATTCCGCAGAGATGCTCTTCTGGAGAGGCTTGTAGAGCCTGAGAGACAGCTGAAGTTCCGTGTGCCGTGGGTGGATGACAGCGGTCAGGTTCAGGTTAACACAGGGTACCGGGTTCAATTCAATAGTGCGATTGGACCATATAAAGGCGGTCTTCGTCTGCATCCTTCAGTAAACCTTGGCATTATCAAATTCCTGGGATTTGAACAGATCTTCAAAAATTCCCTGACAGGTCTTCCGATCGGCGGAGGAAAAGGCGGTTCGGACTTCGATCCAAAAGGAAAATCAGACAGAGAAGTTATGGCTTTTTGCCAGAGTTTTATGACAGAATTGTGTAAATATATCGGAGCAGATACAGATGTTCCTGCAGGAGATATCGGCACCGGTGCAAGAGAGATTGGATATATGTATGGACAGTACAAACGTATCCGCGGATTATCCGAAGGTGTACTTACAGGAAAAGGATTAAGCTACGGCGGATCTCTGGCCCGCACAGAGGCTACCGGATACGGTCTTCTTTATCTGACAGAGGAGATGCTTAAGCTAAACGGAATTGACATTGCTGGTAAGACAGTAGCAGTATCAGGTTCAGGAAATGTTGCTATTTACGCAACACAGAAAGCACATCAGCTGGGGGCTAAAGTAGTGACAGTCAGTGACTCCAACGGATGGGTATACGATCCGGATGGGATTGACGTAGACACGCTGAAGGAAATCAAGGAAGTTAGGCGTGCAAGACTGACAGAATACAAGAATTACCGTCCAAATTCCGAGTACCACGAAGGAAGAGGCGTTTGGTCAGTAAAAGTTGATATCGCACTGCCATGTGCAACCCAGAATGAACTTCTGCTGGATGACGCAAAGGCACTTGTTGCAAACGGATGTATTGCAGTAGCAGAGGGCGCTAACATGCCGACAACTCTGGAAGCAACAGAATATCTGCAGAAAAACGGTGTATTATTTGCACCTGGAAAGGCGGCAAATGCTGGCGGTGTTGCGACTTCAGCCCTGGAGATGTCCCAGAACAGTGAGCGTCTTAGCTGGACATTCGAGGAAGTAGATACGCAGCTTCAGAGAATTATGGTGGACATCTGTCATAATATGGCGGATGCTGCTGAAAGATATGATGTAAAAGGAAACTATGTCGTAGGCGCAAACATTGCGGGATTTGAAAAAGTAGTAGACGCAATGACGGCGCAGGGCATCATATAAATCGGGATTTAGTCGGCAAGCTTCAGCCTTGTCGACGGACGGGGACGCTTCATGACAGGGAGGCCGGGGAGGTGCTGGGGCTGTATATGCCGTTGCGATATGCACCCATGCTGCTAAGTGTTTCTAGAACAGCCGATGCCGGATAGGCGGGTACTCTGAACACATCACGGGAAATCTGATGATTTCCCGCGCTGGGTTCAGTAAAAACTTGATTTGGAGATCAAGTTTTTCCCCGCCTATCCGGCATCGGCTGTTCAAGAATCACTAAGCGCACTCCAGCATTTCGCAACGGCATATACAGCCCCAGCACCTCCCCGGCCTCCCTGTCATAAAGCTGGCTCATCCAATCGGCAGGAAAGCTCGCCAACCGGGTAGGATCCCGGACCGGGGCAGCGGATGGGACAGAATTGGCGGGACTTTAATATAGATTGTAAGTTTTAAACGCTTTTTTACCTTACTGATTACTTTACGCCAACCTAATTATTAATAACTTACTGGGGCTATCAAATCCACACCAATTCAATACCATCCGCTGCCCCCGTTTGAGGCCCCATCTTAGTAACGGGTCCTAACCTACCGGCCGGATGAACCAGCTTACCGTGAGCCGGGAGATGCTGCGGCAAGTGCCTGCCCTGTTGGAAATGCATGTTAGCGAGCCTGGCAGCAGTTAGAGGAAATCCGCAGAACCAGCCGGAAAAAAGCTGCTCCCGAAGCAGCTTTTTAGAACACCTGAAGCGCTTAATCATCAGATTAAGCGGTGAATGTGTTCGGTTCCGGCTGGTTTTGCGGATTTCCTCTTACTGCTGCCTGGCGCAGCGGGCTGTATTTCCAACAGGGCAGACACTTGCCGCAGCATCTCCCGGCTCACGGTAAGCGTCCCCCTCCATCCGCCCCGGGACTAAAGCCCGTTGCTAAATCCCGATTTTATGGATATTTATGGTGGAATCTGTTATAATGATTAGCGAATAGTTTTGGCTGGAGTTGGAGGATGTGGTATGAATATTTTTGATATTTTGGGCCCCGTTATGGTTGGACCTTCCAGTTCCCATACCGCGGGTGCGGTACGAATTGGCTATATCACCCGCAGGCTGTTAGGAAGCAGACCGGTAAAAGCGGAGATCGGGCTTCACGGATCTTTTGCGGCGACAGGAAAGGGACATGGAACGGATCGGGCTGTTGTTGCGGGGCTTTTGGGGATGAAACCGGATGATATGCGGATCCCGGATAGTTTCCGGGTGGCGGAGCAGGAAGGGCTGGAATTCCAAATACAAAATGTACAGATACGGGAGGCGCACCCGAATACAGCGCTTCTGAAAGTGTGGGGGGAAGAGGGACACACGGTAGAGGTACAGGCCTCATCTCTGGGCGGCGGACGAATTATGCTGAATAAATTGGACGGAATTATGGTAAACTGTACAGGAGAATGTCCGACCCTGATTGTACAGAATCATGACAGGCCGGGGCATGTGGCGGCTGTTGCATCCATGCTGGCGGAGGATTCGATTAATATTGCCACGCTTCAGCTTTACCGCGGGAAGAAGGGTGGTGACGCCGTGATGGTAATTGAGATTGACCAGCGTGTGCCGGAGGCTTCTATCAGATGGTTTGAACAACAGGATGGGATTATGAAAGTGACATATATTGACAGGGAGGATGCATAGATGGCTTATCAGTCTTTGGAAGAAATCAGGCAGGTCTGCTGCGAGAGGGAGATTCCTTTCTGGCGGGCTGTGCTCCTGGATGATATGAATGAGCGGACCGTCAGCGAAGAAGAATCTGTCCAGACGATGGAGGCGATGTGGGACGCCATGCTGCGTTCCAGCGACTCCTATGATGAAAAACTGGTTTCCAGCAGCGGGCTGGTCGGCATGATGGGCGGACAGATGGAAAAATACCGGAAAGAGGGCGATACTCTGTGCGGGGATTTTGTGTCAAGAGTGATCGTGCAGGCACTGCAGATGGGAGAATCCAATGCCTGCATGAAGCGTATTGTAGCGGCTCCTACGGCAGGGGCCTGCGGTGTGATTCCGGCTGTGCTTGTGCCTTTGTACCGGGCTGGAAAGGCGGACAGAGAGCAGATAGTGCACAGCCTGTATGTGACAGCGGGAATTGGACAGGTTATCGCATCCCGTGCCTTTATCGCTGGTGCTGCCGGGGGATGCCAGGCAGAGGTAGGTACGGCTTCTTCCATGGCGGCTGGCGCTCTCGTTTACCTGAAAGGCGGGAACAACAGCCAGATTATGCATGCGGCAGGGATGGCCCTGAAAAACCTGCTTGGGCTGGTTTGTGATCCGGTAGCAGGGCTCGTGGAGGTTCCCTGTGTCAAGCGGAATGTGATCGGAGCTGTCAATGCACTATCTTCGGCGGACATGGCGCTGGCCGGTATTACAAGCAGGATACCGCCGGATCAGGTGATTGATGCTATGAGGGAAGTTGGAGAGTCTATGCATGTTTCTTTGCGCGAGACCGGAAAGGGCGGAGTTGCAAACACCCCCCGGGCAAAGGAAATAGTGGAACATCTGGGAATGTGAATTCAAATATGAATTGGAATTTTCCCTTGACATATCAGGGCTTGCTGTATTATGATAATCACTAATAGAAGGGAGTAACTGGCGCTCTTTGGAGCGTTCGCGATGTCGTCAGGACGATGGCCTTCCATCCGTATCGTGATTAAATGGTGAGACTTTTATTGCATTACATAACATGCAATAGGAGTCTCTTTTTTTGTACCATTCAGTGGAAAAGGCCCCATATTGCATAAAGAAATGGAGGATCATACATGAAAGAATTTTACCAGATTTCTGCAGAGGAAACGAAACAGAGGATCAATGGAACCATGGAACCACTGACTGCAGAAGAAGTGAAAAAGCATCAGGAAAAGTACGGCCCAAATGAGCTGGTAGAAGGTAAGAAAAAGACGACAGTACAGATATTTCTGGAACAGTTTAAGGATTTCCTTGTAATCATTCTGATTGTGGCAGCAATTGTCTCAGGCTTTCTGGGAGACGCCGAGAGCGCGGTAGTTATTTTGATCGTTATTACGATTAATGCGATTCTGGGAACAGTACAGACTGTAAAAGCGGAACAGTCTCTCAACAGTCTGAAAAAGCTTTCGGGACCGGAGGCAAAGGTACTGCGCGGCGGCAATATCGTTCCGATTCCCTCTACAGAAGTAACGGTAGGGGATATTGTCATGTTGGATGCAGGGGATTATATCCCTGCTGACGGACGGCTTCTGGAGTGCGCAAGCTTAAAAGTAGATGAGAGCGCTCTGACTGGAGAAAGCCTTGGAGTGGATAAAAGTACAGCCGCGATTGAAGGGGAGGTTCCTCTTGGCGACAGAATTAATATGGTATATTCGGGCAGCTTCGTGACATATGGCCGAGGTTCATTTCTTGTAACCGGAATCGGTATGGAAACCGAGGTTGGAAAGATTGCGAGCCTGCTCAAGACGACTTCTGAAAAACGTACCCCTCTTCAGATAAATCTGGACCAGTTCGGACAGAAACTGTCCATTATTATCCTGATATTCTGCGCAATCCTATTTGGTATTAATGTCCTGCGGGGCGGCAATATCGGCGATGCCTTTCTCTTCGCTGTGGCGCTGGCAGTTGCTGCGATACCGGAGGCGTTGAGCTCTATCGTTACAATCGTGCTTTCTTTCGGTACACAGAAGATGGCTAAGGAGCATGCGATCATCCGAAAGCTTCAGGCGGTGGAAGGACTGGGCAGCGTGTCAATTATCTGTTCAGATAAGACAGGAACACTGACACAGAATAAAATGACTGTGGAAGATTACTATGTGAACGAAACGCGGGTACCTGCTAGTGAGATCGATATTAACCATCCGGCACACAGTAAGCTGCTGCTGTGCAGTATACTCTGCAATGATTCTACAAATGTAGACGGTGTCGAGATCGGGGACCCAACGGAAACAGCCCTGATTAATATGGGAAGCCGTCTGGGCGTATACGCTCAGGATGTGAGGGAAAAGTATCCCCGAGAAAGCGAAAATCCTTTTGACAGTGACAGAAAGCTTATGGCAACAAAGCATACAATAGATGGAAAGCATGTCATGATTGTTAAGGGCGCTGTGGATGTACTGCTTAATCGGATGGAGTCGATACAGATCCAGGATGAAGTCAGAAAATTTGAGCAGGCAGACCGCAGTAAAATTGAAGCCCAGAACCAGGAATTCTCCAGGGGCGGCCTGCGTGTACTTGCATTTGCATATAAAGAGATCGGGGAGAACCAGGAATTGACTCTGGAAGATGAAGACAATCTGACGTTTGTAGGACTGATTGCCATGATGGATCCTCCGCGTGAGGAATCAAAGGCGGCGGTAGCCGAATGCAGGAGAGCCGGGATTCGTCCGATCATGATTACAGGAGATCACAAGGTGACAGCGGCAGCCATTGCCAAGAGAATCGGCATTTTGGAAGATGAATCAGAGGCATGTGAAGGCGCAGAGATAGATAGTATGTCGGATGATGAATTGAAAGATTTCGTGGAAGGTATTTCTGTTTATGCACGCGTATCTCCTGAACATAAGATCAGAATTGTCAGGGCGTGGCAGGAAAAGGGGAATATCGTATCTATGACAGGCGACGGTGTTAATGATGCGCCAGCCCTGAAGCAGGCGGATATCGGTGTTGCTATGGGAATCACGGGCAGTGAAGTATCAAAGGATGCAGCCTCCATGGTTCTGACAGACGATAATTTTGCAACAATTGTTAAAGCGGTTGAGAATGGCCGGAATGTCTACCGGAATATTAAGAATTCCATTCAATTCCTGCTATCTGGGAACTTCGGAGCTATTCTGGCGGTGCTGTACGCATCCATTGCCGGTCTTCCGGTTCCTTTTGCACCGGTGCACCTGCTGTTCATCAACCTGCTGACAGACAGCCTGCCAGCAATTGCGCTGGGGCTGGAACCGCATTCAAAAGATGTGATGGATGAAAAGCCAAGGCCCATGAATGAGTCCATACTAACCAGGGATTTCCTGACTAAGATCGGAACAGAAGGCCTGTGTATAGGGATTACAACAATGATTGCTTTTCTAATCGGATACCGTACTGGCAACTCCGTACTGGCAAGCACGATGGCTTTTGGCACGCTATGTACTGCAAGACTTGTACATGGTTTTAACTGTAAGGCAGACCGACCGGTTGTATTTACAAAAAGGGTATTCAATAACATCTACCTGATTGGGGCTTTTTTGCTGGGGCTTGTATTAATCACTGGGGTTATGGTTATACCTGGCCTTCAAAATGTATTTAAAGTACAGTCACTGACCCTGGGACAGCTCTTTACCGTATATGGGCTGGCGGCACTTAATCTGCCGGTAATTCAGCTCATGAAGGCTGTCAAGGAGGCGGTAAGGAAGCGAAAGGCATGATGAGAAATTGCGCCGCTGCGGCCGAAAATAGGTATCGGTGGGAGCGGTTTACGGGAGTAAGCTGAAGAAAAGCAAAACGAAAGAAAACCGGGGCAGCCTGGACACATCATGCGAAGCATTTATGGCTTCTCACGATGGGGCAGGGCAACCCCGGTTCTATTTGATTATGTGTGTCTTTTTATTGTTTCTTTAAGGATATATTTTTTATCGCTGTAACGGTCTACGATGTAACTATTTGCCAGATGTTCCAGCTTGTCTGTCAGTGGGTCCAGTGTAAGATCTTCCCCGTATTTTCGTTTCAATGCCTTAGCGAGCAGATAATCGCAGACGTGAGGGTTCTTGGGGAGGAGGGGGCCGTGAAGGTAAGTCCCTATTACATTTTTGTAAACGACTCCTTCGTAACCGGATTTGCCGGTGTTGCCCAGACCATAGAAGACTTTGCCGAAGGGTGTGTGTTTTCCTATGTGGGTGCGGCCGCCATGGTTTTCAAATCCTACAACAGGGGTGTCGAAGAGTGGGCTGTTCAGGACGATGTTGCGGATTAGCCGTTCAGGTTCCCACTCTGTAGTGATGTCCAGAATGGACAGGCCTTCTATGTTTTTTTTGTCTGTTTTGTAATATTTACCTAACAGCTGATACCCTCCGCAGACTGCGAGTACCACACCGTCGTTCTCTACGTAGTCCTTAAAATCCTGCTTAATATTCTGAAGCTGTCCGCAGACCAGTTCCTGTTCACGGTCTGAACCGCCTCCGAGCAGAATAATGTCCAATTTTGAAAAATCAATGGCGTCACCGGATAGAAAGGGGATCACCTCGGCTTCTATTCCGCGCCATTCCAGCCGCTTGCGGAAACATTGGATGTTGCCGCGGTCACCGTACAGATTCAGAAGATCCGGGTATAAATGTCCGATTGTCAGTTTCATGCTGTGGCGCCTCCTTTCCCGGCTTTTTCTAATTCTGTCAGCATATGGTTTGTACTGTAAAGGCCGGAATAATTTACAATGACATAGAGATTGCCGGTTCCATTTTCCGTGCGTTCCTGAACCGTTGCACGCAGATTTGTGGTGGAATCACAGGGAATGTCCTCATATTTTAACCGGAGCCCCATATCATGGCGGCGGGTGCCGGTTGTAGTAATGGTGGCTGCCTGTGCGTCGGCCAGATATTGAAAGTCTACATCCCAGAGCCAGGAGACATCTTCTCCATCCTGATAGGTGTCGTTGATCTGAATGATAATGTCTTTCGGCTTTTTATCCTTTAATACAAGAGAAATCTTCTGTTGAAAACCAATGGGGTTTTTTGCCAGATGGAGTTGAACCCTGGCGCCGTTGATCGAGAAAATACTCTCGCGGTTATTCCCGTAGTCAAAGGTTTCGATCATTTCCTGGAAATGGGACCTGTCTGCCTCAAGTGCATTGAGCGCCGCGTACGCGGACAGTGTATTGTAAATGTTGTATGGTGTGCGTGCGGTTGAATGGATGTCCATTCCGTCCATATGAAATGTATAAAGCTCATCGTGCAGTTCGATTTCGGAGGCCGTGAAATCAGGCTCCGGGCGTTCTAAGCCGCAGCTGGGGCAGTGATAGATACCCAGCTGTCCATAATGGAAGAAGTCATATTCCAGCTTCTTGCCGCAGGAACGGCAGAAGATGCTCTCCCGGATCTCGGAACGGGAAATGTCGTCAAATATCTGCTCACTGATGCCGTAAGTGATAAACGGATTCTCACTTTCAGCGGCAAGGGTATAGGACAGGACATCATCGCAGTTAATGATCAGTTTTGTGTTCGGTACGCTGGTGACGGCTGTCTTCAACTTATGGAAAGTGATGTCAACTTCGCCGAATCGATCCAGCTGATCCCTGGAGATGTTTGTCAGAAGAGCACAGTCTGGTTTCAGTTGGGGGAGCACGCGGACGGAAGCGATCTCATCCACTTCGATACAGGCATAATCTGCATCCAGCCTGCAGTGCTTGTCAGAGGCAAGCACAAAGGCAGAAATAATTCCATTGAGCATATTGGCTCCGGTACGGTTAATAATAACTTTTTTCCCTTCTGCTTTTAATGCATGATACAGAATACTGTTTGTCGTTGTTTTTCCGTTCGTTCCCATGGTTACAATCGTTTTTTCTTTCACCATTTCCGCCATGGCGGATAAGATACGGGGATCAATGATCCGAGCAACATAGCCTGGCAGGGTAACGCCGCTTCCTCTATTCAGTTTTTTAATCAGATAGCTTGTGCATTTAGCACATTTAATTGCGAGTATGCTTCTTATTCTCATAATCTTATATCAACTCTTATCCTTTTCTTGAAATACTTGTACTATTATAATAGAAACGAATGCAGAAAACAAGGAATTTGAAAGGATTTCGGCATTTTGCAGGTACTTGTTACTATGCACGGCCTATGGGCCGTGCATAGTAACGGCACAGAACTATATTTTGTGGGACATGCAATTTTTAGCGAAAGAAATTATAAAGATTTAATGAAGCCTCTGGAAATTCATTTTCAGTGTGATAGAATGGAAATGACTAAAACTGGTAAATACCGAAGATATAGAATCTGAGAATGAGGTGGAATAAGATACATGCAGAAAAAAAGCAGAGAACAGGTGATTGAGGAGAAAAAAGACAGGAGGATTCCGACAACCAGATACCGCCCCGAGTACCGTCAGGGGCTGACGAACCAGCAGGTGCAGGAACACCGTCTGCACGGCTGGACGAACACGGCGGTGGATCCGCCGGCCAAGACAACGAAGGAAATCATCCACAGCAATGTGTTTACGTACTTTAACCTGATATTTGTAATTCTTGCTATTCTTTTATGTATAGCGGGATCTTTCCGTGATCTCACATTTCTTCCGGTTATTATACTGAATACATTGATTGGTATTGTACAGGAGGTGCGGGCAAAGAAGGTGCTGGATGACCTGACGATGCTGAATGCGCCTCACGCAACTGTTGTGCGGGATGGGCAGAAGTCTGTGATTGACGCGGAAGAGCTGGTGCTTGATGATATTGTGATCTTTAAGGCGGGCAGCCAAATATGTGCAGATGCGGAAGTCTGTGCCGGGGAGGTACAGGTAAACGAATCGCTGCTGACTGGAGAATCCGATGAGATTGTGAAGAAGAAAGGCGACGAGCTGATGTCAGGAAGCTTCGTTGTGTCCGGGCAGTGCCATGCAAGGCTGGAAAAGGTCGGCATGGATTCCTATATCTCAAAATTGACTATGGAAGCAAAGGAAATGCAGGAAGGAGAGCAGTCAGAGATGATCCGCTCTCTGGATAAGCTGGTAAAATGCGTGGGTATTGCGATCATACCGATTGGAATTGTACTGTTTGTCCAGGCATTTTTCTTTCAGAATGAAGGCTTTCAGTCCAGTATCACTTCCATGGTTGCGGCAATTATCGGCATGATCCCCGAGGGCCTCTATCTGCTGGCGAGCGTGGCGCTGGCGGTCAGTTCGGTTCGGCTTGCCCAGAAAAAAGTACTGCTTCATGATATGAAATGTATCGAGACACTGGCTCGGGTAAATGTGCTCTGTGTAGATAAGACAGGAACGATTACGGAAAATACGATGAAGGTGCAGGAGGTGATTCCTGCGGACGGTTACGATGAGAAAGAGATGCAGCCTTTGAGCATGCTGATCGGAGACTTTGCGGCGGCGATGGATCAGGATAATATTACAATGGCGGCTATGAAGGAATATTTTCAGTCCGCATCGGGTAAAAAGCCGCTGAGTAAGACAGGGTTTTCTTCTGCTACAAAATATAGCAGTGTCACCTTTGAGGATGAGGTTTACGTACTGGGAGCGCCCGAATTCGTATTGAAGGACAAGTATGAAACCTATGAGGAAGAAATTACCGGATATGCGTCAAAAGGCGCCAGAGTCCTGGTATTCGGCCTTTATGACGGTGAGATTGACGGGAAAGCTTTGGAACAGGGGATTACCCCATTAGGATATATTCTCCTGGCAAATCCCATCCGCAAAGAGGCAAAAGAGACATTTACCTATTTTGCAGAGCAGGGCGTTGAGGTTAAGGTTATTTCCGGAGATAACCCTGTGACGGTATCGGAAGTGGCAAAAAAGGCCGGCATTGCCAATGCGGAGAACTATGTAGATGCTTCCGCCCTTACATCTGATGAGGATGTCCGTAGGGCAGTGCTTGAGAATACCGTATTCGGCAGGGTAACGCCGAATCAAAAGCGGCAGTTCGTCCAAATTTTGAAAGAGGCCGGGAAAACGGTTGCGATGACGGGGGACGGTGTTAATGACGTGCTTGCACTCAAGGATGCAGACTGCAGTATAGCGATGGCTTCCGGAAGCGAAGCCGCGGCCCAGGCATCACAGCTTGTATTGCTGGAATCCGATTTCTCCTGTATGCCCCAGGTCGTTCTGGAGGGCCGGAGGGTCGTAAACAATATCCAGCGGTCAGCCAGTCTGTTCCTGGTAAAGAATATATTCTCCTTCCTGCTGTCGTTGTTCTCGGTTGTATTTATGATCACATATCCGTTGGAACCGTCGCAGATATCTCTGATCAGCATGTTTACAATCGGAGTGCCTGCGTTCTTCCTGGCGCTGGAGCCGAACAAGAACATCATCAAGGGGCATTTCCTGACAAATGTATTCCTGAAAGCCCTGCCCGCTGCGCTGACAGATGTACTTGCAGTGGGGGCGCTGGTGGTATTCGGGCAGACCTTTGGTGTGAATTCAAAAGACATATCCACAGCCGCAACGATGCTGCTGGCTATCGTCGGATTTATGATACTCTATAAGATCAGCGCGCCGATGAACATCATGCGCACAATCGTAGTAGCGGGCAGCATAATAGGACTTCTGTTCTGCAGTATCTTCCTGAACAACCTGTTCGCTATAACCGGTATGTCCACAAAATGTGTCATGCTATTTATTGTATTCTCCATAGCCACAGAACCCGTGCTGCGGTACCTAACATCCTTGTTGGGAAAACTCAGAATATACTATCTGCGCCTGCGGGGAAGAGTAGTGGAGGAGTGAGGGGATCGGCTTGTGGGGGACGCCCCCCCATCCCTTTGGTGGCATTGACGGGTGAGGCGTATGTTTTCCTTTAAACCTTTTTGATTAAGCAACTGCGTAGCTTAAGAGTTTTTTGAGGGTGTTTTGGAACTGTTTGTTTTGGGAACGGAGTTTTAGTTTTTCTGTGCTTGTTCTATTTTGTTCTACGTAAGCGTCGTATTTGTCGAACAGGAGGTGGTAATCCATGTGCTGCTTTTGGCCCCAGCGGACCAGGACCCAGTTCATGGCATCGCTCTGCCAGTAGCTCATGGGGATTTCTGCCGACCTCAGGATGGAGATGTATTGGATGGCCTGCATGGACAGAGAACTTAGCTGCTCGGTAAGTTCTACCTCGTATTTATCTTTTTTACCTAATCTTTTGAAAATTTTAAGAGGAAGGCCTTCTTTTTTTGAGTGAAGTTCCATCAGATTTCCGCTCTGTGAGACGATCTCATTCAGGCGGCAGGCTGCATTCCAGTAAGTTACAAAGGATGCGGAAGAATCCGCCCTCTCTTCCTCGGGCTTTCCGACCGTATATGTGCGGAATACCCTGTTGGGCTTTCCAACCAGTTTTCGATTGTATTTACTGCGCCTGTCCGGGTTGGCGAGCGTCCGGTATGCTTCGAGTATCTCCTGCATATAAGCTGTGGTGTCTATATCATTATGCATATTGGCATCCGGATGGTATACTTTTGCCAATGCATTTTTCGCGCTGGTAATTTCTTCAAGGGTTGCCTCTCTGGATACTCCGAGAATGTCATAGTATGTACGGGTTTCCATCGTTTCCTCCTTATTCCTGTTTCATTATTTATTCTCCCACAATTAATATTACGATAGGATCACAAAAAAATCAAGATCGGGATTTAGTGACGAGCTTTAGTCTCGGCACGGATGGGGGACGCCAAGCGAACTGTAAGCGGCAAGCCCTCCGGCCTGTATGGTCGGTTTAAAATCCTGACCGCTTAACGAAGAAGCTCTAAGAGACCCGGAGGCACCCGGAAGGGCACATCCGGCATGCGCTGAAAAAATTGATATTTTTTCAGCACAGGCCGGATTGAAAATTGATTTCGGAGAATCAATTTTCATCCCTTCCGGATGCCTCCGGCTCTCTAAGAGCTTCTAATCGTCCGCTATAAGGCGTTTTAAACCGACCATACAGGTCGTAGGGCTTGCCGCTTACAGTCCGCTTGGCTGGTTCATCCGACCGGTAGGCAAAGACTCGTTCCTAAGGTGGAGCACGAGACGGGGGAGGCGGATGGAATTGGCTATGCGTATCATGCATCTTGATTAAATGGATTTTAAGGCTTTTATGTATGGGAGCTTTGGGACTGTTTTTGAAGAAATAATATTTATTTAGTAACGATTATCGTGTGTAACTCCATATTTTTTTTATTAATGAACCATACAATTTTTTAAATCCAGTATATTTACGGGTAACAAGGCGATCTAACACTTACACTTATATAAACGAATCACCAATTCTGTTCCATCCGTTGCTACCGTACGAGGGCCCCTCTGGGGAATGAGCTCTTAACTACCGTTTGGATGCAACAGCGAATGACGAGGTGAGTCCGGGAGCTGGCGGGGCAATGTCTGCTGGTGAAAAGTCCATAAAGCGAGCGATTAGAAGCTGTTGAAGAAAACGGAACGGGAAGGGAGGGCAGAATTTGCCTTACCAGGCAAATTCTGATGCCGCCTGCGGCGCGAATGCATCGGCATTCGGGCCAAATGCGGCATGTACCTCCCTTCCCGTTCCGTTTTCTTCTACAGCTTCTTCGCGAAGTGTCAGGACATTTCACCAGCAGACATTGCCCCGCCAGCTCCCGGACTCACCTCGTCATTCGCGTCCTCCATCCGTCAACGAGTCTAAAGCTCGTTAACTAACTCCCGATTTATTGGAACATATTTTCTACGTAGTTCCGCATTTCTTCCCGGCTGTGTTTCTGTCTTGCTTCATCAATCACCTTCTTCTGTTCAGCATCTGATAGATGGGAAAAGTGATTCAGGGCATCGGAGTGCTGTGCCAGTGCCATGGTAAAACCGATCGGCAGTTCTTCATTATTTATCATTAACAAACCTCCTTTCATGAGGGAATTTAATTTTAGTATGTGTTAGTTTTTTGACTTCATACCTGTAAATCTGAGCAGGATAATGGTATACTATTAAATGAAAATATAGAAATGAGGGATTTTTATGGTATTGAGTGTCAGCCGGAGAACCGATATTCCATGCTGTTATCCGGATTGGTTTTATAAACGCGTGGAAGAAGGTACTGTCTGCGTGCGCAATCCATTCCGGCCGCATCGGGTCAGCGAGATTGCGATAACGCCGGATGTGACTGACTGTATTGTATTCTGGACGAAAAATCCCGAACCTTTGATTGCAGAATTGAGCAGATTGGATGAATATTTATATTATTTCCAGTATACTTGACAGGATACGGAAAAGATATTGAACCGGGACTTCCAGATAAGGGGGCTTTGATAGAAGTGTTTCAGAAACTGGCTGGGCGGATTGGCAGGAAACGGATGATATGGCGGTATGATCCGATTTTGCTGAATCCTTATTATACAGCCCGTTTCCACCTGGAGGCTTTTGAAAAAATCGCTGGGAATCTGCAAGGGTGTACGGAAAAGGTTGTTGTGAGTTTTATTGATACCTATAAAAACACCAGGGAAAATGCGGATATTTTGAAGCTGAAAAAAACAGAGCCGGTAGAACTGGAACTGTTAGCAGGTCAGCTTGCAGAGATGGCGGGACGGTATGGAATGCGCATGGCGGCATGCGCGGAAGAGATGGAATTTGGCAGGACGGACATAGAGCACGGGGCATGCATTGATAAGAGCCTCATTGAGGAACTTGCCGGATGTGAACTTGACGCCGGACGGGACAAGGGCCAGAGGCCGGGATGCGGCTGTATGGAGAGCATCGACATTGGGGCTTACAATACATGCATGAATGGGTGCAGGTATTGTTATACCAATTACAGCGGGACTGTTCTAAAGTCCTGCAGGGAGAGGTTTGCTGTCAGTTCGCCGCTGCTTTGCGGCAGATTAGGAGCGGATGATATCGTTACACAACGGGCGGTGAAGTCATGGAAGAATCCGCAGATCCGGCTTCCGCTTTAAGAGAAGGAGAGTGAGGCATGTGGAGGAATCTGCCCGCCGCTATGCCCGGGAGATTGAGCATTTGGATTTTAATAAGAAAAAACTGGAAGAACTGTTGGATGATGAGGAAAGATTTGGTCTGGAAACTTTTTTCCTGATGCTGTAAGGAAAGTTTGAAACGGAGGTTTGGCTATGAAAGCAGTTGTTTATAAGGGAAACGGAATCATATGTCTGGAAGAACGTCCATTGCCTGAAATTCAAAAGGACACAGACGCAATTGTAAAGGTGACGATGACAACCATCTGTTCCAGCGACATACATATCAAGCGCGGGGCTGTTCCACGAGCAAAGGAGAACATCGTACTGGGCCATGAATTTGTGGGAGAAGTGATCCGAATAGGAAAAGCGGTTAAAAGAATACGCCCAGGGGACCGTGTTGCCGTTAATGTAGAAACGTTCTGCGGAAAATGCTATTTCTGCCGCCACGGATATGTCAACAATTGTACGGATAAATATGGGGGATGGGCCCTGGGCTGCCGGATTGACGGGGGGCAGGCGGAATATGTCAGGATTCCTTATGCCGATAACGGGCTTACCAGGATTCCGGAGACCGTTTCAGACGAAGCCGCGCTGTTTACAGGTGATCTGCTCTCAACAGGTTACTGGGCAGCCAAGATGGGGGATATCAAGCTTTCCGATACCGTTGCAGTAATCGGGGCAGGTCCTGCAGGGATTGCGGTTATGAAGTGTGTCGGACTGTATAATCCTGCTAAGATTATAGGGATTGATATGGATGAACAAAGGCTGGACCTGCTAAGGCAGCATAAGATCGCCGATGTCACCTTAAATCCACTGAGAGATGATGTGATAAAGGCCGTAAAAGAACTGACAGACGGGCGGGGAGCGGATTCCGTCCTCGAGGTGGCAGGAAGCAGGGAGACATTTGAGATGGCATGGATGATTGCAAGACCAAATGCGGTTGTAGGAATTGTTGCAATGTACGAAGAGGATCAGGTACTTCCGCTTCCGAAGATGTACGGAAAGAACCTTACCTTTAAAACGGGAGGAGTGGATGCCGCGAATTGCGAGGATATCCTGCGCCTGATCGAAAACGGCAGGCTGAACACGGAGTGTATGATCACCCACAGGACCACGCTGGATCATATAATGGAAGCATATGATATTTTTGAGTATAAAAGAGATGGTGTCGTGAAGTATGCCGTTGCCGTGTAGAAATACAGAAGAAACAGCATTTTCTGCGGTCTAGTTGTTCTAATCTTACCCTCCCTCTACTATATTGGTAATAGACGATATAGCAGAGGGAGTTTTATATGAAAGCAGCACTGGCGGTATTATTAAGCGCACTACTTTGTGTACAGAATGCATATGCAATGCCGGCAAAAGAGTATATTGTCTATGAAGACACGGCAGAATTACAGGAAAATACAGAAGAGGTGCAGGCGGACGCGCAGCAAGGCACAGAAAACACGCAGGACAGCGATACGGCGGCTGTAGAAAGCCAGGAAACCGTTTCGGAAGATACAGGCGGTACTGAGGGGGAGGCGGCTGACACACAGACTGCTGGCCCGGAAGTAAGCGCGCCGTCTGCAATTCTTATGGAGGCGTCCACCGGAGAGGTCATCTTTGAGAAGGATGCGGACACAGCCCGTCCGCCTGCAAGTGTCACAAAGATTATGACTATGCTTTTGATTTTCGATGCTTTGGCCGATGGAAAAATCAAGCTGGAGGATCAGGTGACAACCTCTGAGTTTGCGGCATCCATGGGCGGCTCTCAGGTATTCCTGGAGCCTGGGGAAACACAGACAGTAGATACGATGCTGAAATGTATTTCCGTGGCCAGCGCGAATGATGCGTGCGTTGCTATGGCCGAGTACATATCCGGAAATGAAGAAGAATTTGTCAAACAGATGAATGAGCGGGCAAAGGGGCTGGGAATGGAAAATACCCACTTTGTCAACTGCAACGGCCTGGATGTGGATGGGCACGTGACAACGGCAAGGGATATCGCCCTCATGTCCAGGGAGATGATCACAAAGTACCCGCAGATTCATGACTACTGCATGATTTGGATGGAGAATATCACGCATACAACGAAGAAAGGAACCACAGAATTCGGGCTCACCAACACAAACAAGCTGGTAAGGCAGTATGAATATGCGACTGGTCTGAAGACGGGATCTACGGGCCTTGCCAAATTCTGCGTATCCGCAACTGCAAAAAAGAACGATATTGAGATGATCGCGGTTATCATGGCGGCGGAGGATTCCAAGGCCAGATTTAAGGATGCGACTACGCTGCTGAACTATGGATTTGGAAAATGCCAGGTTTATAAGGATGAGAAACCGGAAAAGCTGAAAGATATAAAGGTAGAGGGCGGTGTAAAAGAGACGATACCCTGTGAGTATGCGGGCAGTTTCAGTTATCTTGACACCAGCGGAGCAAACCTGGCAGGGATTACAAAAAAGCTGAAAGTAAAGAAAAGCCTGGATGCTCCGGTGAAGAAGGGGAATAAGGCAGGAAGTCTGGTTTATTACCTGGACGGGAAAGAGATCGGGAAAGTAGATATTATTGTATCTCAGAATGTGAAAAAAGCGGGATTTCTGGATTATCTGAAAAAAGTTGTTTCACGTTTTCGAACTTAGCCGATTGGGCTGCATTCTGTCATTCATCCGCTGTTCATACCAAATAAAATATCACGAACCATGCAGGGGAGCTATTTGCATGGTTCGTGATATTTTTTTAATATTTTATAAAACCTGAACTGCTAAAAATAAATAACCGGTTATTTATTCTAATGTGTACTATACTTTTGGGTGATCACAATCAAAATAGTGATGCTTCCTCATGATTTGCAGCCCCTGCTGTGGAGTATAAATGTATTGTTCCATTTCTCCGTCCTGGCTGTATTCTTCGATCGGCATCATAAGGGCTGTCTTCTTTCTGAACTCTTTCAGCGTCATGTGGTATGCCTGCTGAAACCGCTTATTCAAATATTTACTGTCAGAGAATCCACTTTCCAGACAAATATCTGTAATATTCATATCTGTTTTTTTCAATAGAAGTACTGCGTGCTCAAATCGTAAAGAATTTACATATTCCTGAAAGGACATTTTCATAGCGTCTTTAAAAAAATGGGACAGATATGTTATCGACAGGCCTTCTTTTTCTGCAAGTTCCGAAAGTGTTATTTTTCCCCTATAGCGCTGGTGGATATAGGTTATGATACGTGTCAGCCTGCGGTCCTTGTTCCTGGCGTTGACGATCTCTGTATCTTTCAGCATATGGTATGGCACAAATGCTGTGAAGTACGAGAATAACCTGTAAAGGTCGCTGACACAGCGAAGCTCAAAACCAGGCGCTCTAAAACAGTAGTTATAGCCAAGGTTAAAACAAGTGTGGATGATATCCAGAGCTTCAGCAAATGGGGTAATAGAAGTGACATTGCTGGTATTAAAACGTATATTTTGGATTGCAGGGTAATGCGCAGCGCAAAAAGAAGGGTCTGCCTGGATTGTCAAAAGGATGCAGTCACTCTGTCTGCTATGTAATGTATGGAACTCATCCGGATTAAATAATGCTATCTCACCGGGACCTAGGTCGAATTCTTCTGTGAGTGTCTTGACATGAAGGCCTCCTTCAATAACCTGCACGATCTCAAAGTCATGGTGCATGTGAGGGGGCCGGTAGGTCAGATTAATCAGAAAGAAGTTGACATTGCTTACCTGCGTATGCGGGATTCTTTCGTATTCATTTACATCATGAATGTGGTCCATGTTTCCCTCCCCCTTTGCCATTATAGTGAATTCAAGTTACATTATAGATAAAAAACAGTTATTTAGCAATATATGAACATAAGATAAAACAACAAACTTGTCGTTTCTGTACAACAAGTTCTCCTTTGTAATTCATTTTAAATATCACTATAGTATAGTTATCGATAGCTAAAAGGTTCATGAATCTGAAAAATGAAAAGGAGAATCAAGCATGAGTGATAAAACGAAGGCAAAGGTATCGCTGCTGCTGTCAGCCATGGGAATGATGACATTTTTGGCGCCGGCGGCGGTAATAGCAGCTATGGTTCAGGAGTTTCCGGATACCAGTGTATCCCTGATCCAGATGATTATTTCTATTCCATCATTGATTTCTATCCCGCTGGGGCTGGTTGCAGCCAGATTGGCAAAACGCTTTTTAAAAAAGACATTGATTATTTTTGGTACGTGTTGTTATTTGGTCGGAGGCATACTCCCTTATTTCTTCCATTTTAATGCACAGGTTATTCTGGCATGCTCCTGTATCATTGGCGTTGGCATGGGGATCGCTATGACCGCGCTGATAGCCCTGATTTGTGAGTTTTTCGAAGGCGCGGAAAGAGGCGGGATGCTTGGGCTATATGCTGCATTTATCTCAATCGGAGGAACGGTAAGCTCACTGCTGGGCGGCCGGTTAGGAGCATCTGTATGGTATCATGCTTTTCTGGCATATTTGATCCTGATACCGATTATTATTCTGGAATGTATTCTGCTGCCTAAAGGACATTTGGATCAGGAAGAGGAAAGCGGACAGCTCAAGCAGAGCAGACGTATGTCAAAGCAGGTGTGGATGATCGCATTGACAGGATTTGTGTTCTATGTCTGCATCAATGTATTCAATAATAATGCAGCTGTGCTCGTGGCAGAGAGATCTTTGGGGGGCGCGGTAGAGTCCAGTTACATCACGACTTGTTATACCATAGCAGGGCTGGTTACAGGATTTTTTGTTGGGAAAATTGTTATTAAGTTAAAAAGGAAGACGATTGCTGCGGCCTATACATTGGGGGCAGTAGGACTGCTGATAGGATTTGCTGGGAACAGCGTCGTACTGATTTGCGTGGGGGCATTTATAACAGGTGTGGGCTTCTGCATGTTTGCGTCCACGGCCAACTTCCACGTATCCGAGATGAGCACGCCGAGTACACTGACTTTTTCCCTTGCTTTTCTGTCAGCGATCATCAATCTCGGACAGGCATTTTCGCCGGTCGTAGTCAATCTGATATCCTCAATGATCGGACCGGATGCCGGCAGCCGCTTTATCATGGCCGGAATTGGAAGTATTGCAATTGCTGTCCTGGCATTGCTTTTTGTTAGGAACAAAAGCAGTCACGAAGAGGTCCGGACGGCAGTTGTACAGGAAGGCAACTAAGAAGGGAATGTAATGAATAGAACAGGAGGACAAATCATGGGATTTGTAATGAGAGTCAAATTAACAGAAACATTAAGAGACGGTACCTTAAAAAATTATTATGAAAACAATAGGAAGGCGGGATATCAGTTTGACTTAAGGCTGGCATATTACCGGGGCCATTATTTATCGGTCATTGATGAACTTTCTGTTGAAGTGGATCATGAAAAAATAGAGGAAGAGTCCATACGGTTCTGTATCAATGGGAAAGAGTTTATGCCGTGTCAGTTAAAGGAAGCATATTACGAATTTTGGAGCATAAAAGATCCGGCAACCATTAAAATCAGAAAGGAAGGCGGGCTGAAGGCAGGAGAGCACCGGGTTAAGCTGACACTTATGCTGCGCAATCCATATCTGCCCCAGCCAGGGGCCGAAGATAGGTACACTCCGGTGGACAGCTGTGATGAAAAGATCATGATTCTCGAAGATACAATTGCTTAAGTCAGAAAGGATGGTATAAAAATGAGTAATATAAAATTAGGTGTTACAACGCATTCCTATGTGGCAGAATGGGTTGACGATAAAGCAACTCTGGAGGATATGGTGCGGCATATAGCAGAATTAGGGTGCGACGGAATGGAGATTGTTGCGACCTCGATGTTTCCGGAGTATCCGTATGTCAGTGATGCATATGCAGGTGAAATCAGGAGATATGCTCAGGATTATGGCGTAAAGCTGGTTGCGGTCAGCGGTAATATGGACCGTGGCAAGAGAAAAGACAGGAATCTGACGGATGAAGAGATGCTTGCTGTCGTAATACAAGATCTTCAGAATGCTAACAAACTGGAGTGTCCGGTTCTTAAATCACAATTTTTAATCTCCCCCAGGGTGATGCAGAGAGCCGCTAAATATGCTGAATTCTATGGGGTAAAACTTACGATTGAGATCCATAACCCGGAGACGCCTTCCAGCCATATCATGACGGAGTATTACAATATGTTTGAGGAGACGGGCTCCGCATATCTGGGATTTGTGCCTGATTTTGGAATATTTGCAGACCGGCCGAATAAAGCGGACTTAAACAGAGCCATTGAAAATGGTGCGGACAGAGAAATTGTAGAATTAGCAACACAGCTTCGCTATGACGGTGTATCAAGAGAGGAAGGCCGTCAGATCCTGTCGGCTAAAAATGCAACACCATCTGAAATGAACTTATTTGAATCCATGTATGGATATATGCAGTTCTCGAAGAATCCTGACTTTGATGGGTTAAGAAAAATCATGAAGTATTGCCCGCATATGCACGGCAAATTCTTCGAGATTCTGGATGACGGAAGCGAAGCTACGATTCCTTACGATAAAATCCTGAGAGTTTTATATGAGGAAGATTATGACGGTTATGTCGTATCAGAGTTTGAAGGACAGATTAAGCCCGGAAAAAGCTCCTTTGATTATGTGAAGCGGCATATCCGCCTGGAACAGTCAATACTGGCGGAAATAAGGGGATAGGAGGTGCCGCATGAAATACAGCTTAATGTCGCTCATGGTCAACGATGAGCTGAAGGTGAAGAAACCGAATTTTATACATATGACGATGATGAAAGAGTTTGGGTATGAAGGCGAAAATCCCACAGTTGAAGAAGTGTTTGAGTTTCTGAACGGACATGGTGTGCCCATCAAAAATGGCAGTATGACCTTCGAGGACTATGTGAAATTTGCAAAAGATGCCGGCTATGACGGTATAGACATGATGGATTTTCATTTAGAGACGGAAGGGAAAGAAGCGAAGCAGATATTAGAACAGTATGGGATCACTTTATCTTCTGTGAATATTATCATTCCATTTGCAAATGCAAAGACCAAAAGTAAATTTGAAACCATGCTGGGCAGGGCAAAGTGTCTGATCAGCCATGCACACGAGGCGGGGTGCCGCAATGTACTGCTTATGCCTTCTGTTTATACGGTAGATGCGGATGTTACGAGAGAAGACGCATTCCATAATATGGTTAACGGCTTAAAAGCCTGCGTGGATTACGGTGAAGAAATGGGAATTTCAATCAGCACGGAGACACTGGAAAGCATTGCGGTGCCATACTGCAGCTGCGGTGAAATGGAACGCATCTTTCAAGCGGTAAGGAAGCTGAAATATACACATGACACAGGAAATCCATTAACTGCATTGGAGAACCCGGCAGAAGTATATGAGATATTCAAAGACAGGACAGTATCGGTTCACTTTAAGGATTTTGCGTATAGTACGGCAGAAGACGGGATTCTTTGCAACGATGGGAAAAAAGTTGTCAGTGTTCCGTTTGGCGAGGGGGCTGTAGATTTCAGGAAACATTATGATATGCTGCTCCGGGATGGATACAAAGGGTTCATAACAATAGAAGGAAGCGTTCCGGCAGATAATTCCCTGGATGGCGCAGTAAAATCTCTGCAATATTTTAAGGATATGGAGAGAGAGGAAAGAGAGAAAATATGGGGAGGCAAACCGGAATGAGAAAAAATCTGAGATACGGCATGGTCGGCGGTGGACCAGGGGCATTTATAGGAGACGCACACCGGAGGGCAATCAGCGTAGACGATACGGCGAGGCTTGTGGCGGGCTGTTTCTCAAGGGATCCTGAGAAATCGAGAGTTCATGGGAATGCATTGGGGCTGGACACAGAGCGCTGCTACGAGAGCTATAAGGAAATGGCTTTGGCGGAAGGAAAAAGAAAAGATGGGATTGACTTTGTGGTTGTAGTTACGCCCAATGCCACCCACTATGAGGTGTGTAAAGCATTTTTAGAAGCTGGGATTCATGTGGCATGTGATAAGCCTCTTGCAACAGACAGCAGCCAGGCGGAAGAGTTAAAGCGGATTGCCGATGAAAAGGGACTGCTCTTTATGGTTACTTATACCTATATGGGACACGTGACCGCAAAATATGTGCGTGACTTAGTAAAAAACGGAGAAATAGGCACGGTTCGCACTATCATGGCAGAATATCCTCAGGGCTGGCTATACAATGAAAAGGATTGGGGAGGAAAACAGGGCGAGTGGCGCTGTGATCCGAAACAGTCAGGCAGGGTGAACTGTCTGGGAGACCTGGGAACCCATGTAGAGAATGCGGTTGCAATGATGACCGGGTTAAAAATAAGACGGGTGCTGGCAAAAATGGATATTGTCGTTCCGGGAAGAAAGCTGGATGACAATGACCAGGTTCTGGTAGAGTATGAAGGCGGGGCAACAGGAATCAACTGGACTTCCCAGTTTGCTATAGGATGTGATAATAGTCTGCGAATCAGAATCTATGGTTCAAAAGGCACCATTCTATGGTTCCAGGAGGATCCGGAAGAAGTAACTTTGATTAAAGAGGATGGAATCCCGCGCCTGGTGAAAAGAAGTTACCCTGCCATTACTCCGGAAGCAGCCAGATACGGACGTCTTCCGGCCGGACATACCGAAGGCTGGCTGGAAGCGATGGGCAATCTGTATGACAGCTTCGGGGAATGCGTGGCAGCGAAAAGGAACGGAACCTTTACAGAGGAAATGATTGATTATCCGACAATTGGATATGGCATTCAGGGACTGAAGTATGTAGAGGCATGCCTTAAGAGCCAGGAAAATGGAAATGTATGGGTTGAGCTATAGAGAAGAAGGGAGAAAGAGACGATGTCAAGACCAGTAACACTTTTCACGGGACAGTGGGCAGACCTGCCATTGGAGGAAATGTGCAGTACTGCTTCTAAAATGGGATATGAGGGGTTGGAGATTGCAACATGGGGACAGCTGAATGTAAGAAAAGCGGCTGAGAGTAAAGAATATGTAAAAGAAATCTTGGGTGTGCTGCAGAAATACAACTTAGGCTGTTGGGCAATCGGCGCCCATCTGACCGGGCAGTGTGTCGGAGATGCCTTAACATACGCCTACGATCCAAGGTTGGATGGGTTCGCACCATCCGAACTGGCAGGAAAGCCAGAGGAAATTCAGAAGTGGGCTGTTGAAGAGATGAAATATACAGCAAAAGCAGCCAGGAATATGGGGGTAGAGGTAGTAACGTGCTTTATGGGATCACCAATTTGGAAAATGTGGTATTCTTTCCCTCAGACGACGGAAGAGCAGGTGGAAGAAGCATATCAGACGATGAAAAGACTGTGGACTCCGATTTTGGATGTATTCGATGAATTCAAAGTTAAGCTGGCGCTGGAAGTACATCCTACGGAAATTGCATATGATTACTGGAGTACAAAGAGACTTCTGGAAATATTTGAGTACCGCCCCACAATAGGAATTAATTTTGACCCAAGCCATCTGATTTGGCAGGGAGTAGACCCGGCAGTATTCTTATACGATTTTGCGGATCGTGTATACCATGTCCACATAAAAGACGCAAAGGTGAACCTAAATGGAAGAAATGGAATCCTAGGCTCGCATATTACTTTTGGAGACCAGCGGAGAGGATGGAACTTTGTTTCACCAGGGCATGGGGACGTTGACTTTGATAATATTATCCGGGTTCTCAATCAGAAAAATTACAAGGGGCCATTGTCGATAGAATGGGAGGACAGTGGCATGGAACGGGTATTCGGGGGAACCGAGGCCTGTGCATTTACAAAGAAAATTAATTTTTCACCATCCGATGTAGCTTTCGATGATGCTCTGAAAAATGATTAAATATGAAATGTTTAAAGGAAGCAGGGGGAACTTGCTTCCTTTTTCCATTTTTAGAATAGTATACGTATTGGAGCAATATATTAAAATAAAAACGAAGAATCAAAGAAGGGGCAAAGAACAATAAAAAATTGAATTTACCGATAAAAGATGTTAGGATAGTGTAGACGATAAATGGAATGCCGGTTGCGTATACCGGTATACAATGGAGGAATATTATGGATTTTGCAAAAATGATAGATCATACGATTTTAAAACCGGATGCCACTAGGGAGGATGTTAAAAAGCTCTGTGGCGAGGCCGCAGCATACGGATTTCATTCCGTATGCGTAAATTCAAGCTTTGTGTACTATTGCGCACAGCTGTTAAAAGATACGGATGTAAAGGTATGTACCGTAGTAGGCTTTCCCCTGGGCGCGATGTCTACAGACGGAAAAGTGGGCGAGACGCTGACAGCGGTATATGACGGGGCGGAGGAAATCGATATGGTGATTCATGTCGGTATGATAAAGAGCGGGAACTGGCAGTATGTGAAGGACGATATAGCCGCTGTTGTTGAGGCTGCTGCAGGGCGTGCCATTGTTAAGGTGATCCTGGAAACATGCCTTCTGACTGACGAGGAAAAGATAAAGGCATGCCAGATCTGCAAAGAGGCCGGAGCCGATTTTGTAAAAACATCTACGGGATTCTCAAAAGGAGGTGCTACTGCGGCGGATGTTGCTTTGATGCGGCGGACAGTGGGGCCGGTTATGGGCGTGAAGGCTTCGGGTGGGATCAGGACAGCAGAGAAAGCCAGAGAAATGGCCGAGGCAGGGGCAGACAGGCTTGGAACCAGCTCCGGTATTGCCATTGTAGAAGGCAATTAAGATGTGGAAGGGAATCATTGCGGCGGTTATTCTGGTTTTCCTGTTGTGTCTGGCTGAAGGAAGACGGGAACTGCGCTTTTTCAAAATTACAAGATATACCCTGAAGGTACCTGCATTTAAAAAACTGGACAGTGAGAAAAAGATCATTTTATTGGCAGATCTTCATAATAAATCCTACGGAGAACATAACAGCAGGCTGTTGGATGCAATACGGAAAGAAAAGCCGGATCTGATCCTGATAGCGGGGGATATGCTTGTGGGGAAAGACATCGCCTCTTATCAGGAAGCCCTGGATTTTGTTACCCGGCTGCCTGCAATATGTCCGGTATATTATGGCCCTGGCAACCATGAGCAGAGGCTGAAAGAATACCCGGAAAAGTATGAAAAGAGCGTATACAAAAAGTTCAAAGAAGGACTGGCACTCTCCGGTGTCCATTATCTGGAGAACCAGACAGCGGACATAAAACTGGACAGGCTGCCTATCCGGGTGAACGGGCTTGAACTGCCGATGCTCACTTATGAGAAATTCAAAAAACACCAAGTGGACGCAGCAGATATCAGACAATGCATTGGAAGGGCGGAACGGGACAAATATCAGATTCTTCTGGCGCATAATCCTGTTTATTATCCTGCATACAGGGAGTGGGGGGCGGATCTGACGGTATCGGGGCATCTTCATGGGGGAATCGTGCGCATTCCCGGGCTTGGGGGTGTGATTACCCCTCAGGCGGCGCTATTTCCAAAGTATTCCGGGGAGATGACCGTGGAAGGCAGCCAGGCGATTGCCGTAAGCAAGGGACTTGGAACCCACACGATCAATCTGCGGTTCTGCAATTATGCGGAAGTGGTTGCAATCAGCCTGCTTCCATACAGGGAAACGAAATAAACTTGTGTATTTTGTGCATTTCCCTTATAATAAAATGCAGTGTGAATATCTGCAGCAGGGAGCGTAAGTATGGGAATACCAGTAAAGCTGGAAGTATTCGAAGGCCCGCTGGACCTTCTGCTTCATTTAATAGATAAGAATAAAATAGATATATACGATATACCGATTGTAGAGATAACGAATCAGTATATGGAATACATCCGGAACATGCAGAAGGAAGACCTCAATGTAATGAGCGAATTCCTTGTAATGGCAGCAACACTTCTGGATATTAAGTGCAAAATGCTGCTTCCAAAGGAAGTGAATGAGGAAGGGGAGGAGGAAGATCCCCGTGCCGAACTGGTGGAACAGCTTCTTCAATATAAGATGTACAAGTATATGGCCTATGAACTGAAGGACCGGCAGCTGGATGCGGAACAGATCCTTTATAAAGTTCCCACAATTCCGGAGGAAGTGATGGGATATGTGGAGCCTGTAGATTTAGACCTTCTTCTGGGTGATCTTACGCTGAAAAAGCTGCACCAGATTTTCAAAGATGTCATGAAGCGGCAGGACGATAAGATAGACCCGGTGAGAAGCAAGTTCGGCAGGATCGAGAAAGAGGAAGTTCCTCTTCCCGTTAAGCTGTCCTATGTGGAAGAATACGCCAGGTCACACAGGAGGTTCAGTTTCCGGCAGCTTCTGGAAGCGCAGAAGAGCAAGATGCATATTGTGGTAACATTCCTGGCAGTTTTGGAATTGATGAAGCTGGGAACCATTCGGGTAGAACAGGAGGAGACATGCGGGGATATTATGATTGACTCGCTGATTTGAAAGGGATGGAAGAAGATATGGAGATAGAAAAACTACAGGGCATTATTGAAGCCATCCTCTTTACGATGGGGGAGTCGGTGGAATTGGGCAAAATTGCAGCGGTGATAGAACACGACGAGAATACGACGAGAAAGATCATACATAACATGATGGACCGTTATGAGGAAGAAAACAGGGGAATCCGGATTATAGAACTGGAAGATTCATTCCAGATGTGTACGAAAAAAGAGACCTACGAATATCTGATCAGGATCGCAAAACAGCCCAAACGGTATGTACTGACGGAGGTTCTGCTGGAGACGCTGTCCATTGTCGCATATAAACAGCCCGTCACCAAGCTAGAGATTGAAAAAATAAGGGGAGTGAAGTCGGATCATGCGGTGAATAAGCTGGTGGAGTTCGGACTTGTTGAGGAAGTTGGACGCATGGATGCACCCGGAAGGCCGCTTTTGTTTGGAACCACGGAGGAATTCCTGCGGAGGTTCAGCGTCCAGTCGCTGGATGAACTTCCTACAATTAATCCGGAGCAGGTGGAACATTTTAAAGAGGAAGCGGAAGATGAGGCTCAGCTGAAGCTGGATATATAGGAATCGGGAGAAAACAGGTTATTATGCACGGCATATGGGCCGTACATAGTAACGAAAATAGTTCTATCGGCGCCATGACCTACATAAATACTAATAACATAGTATGTTATGGAGTGCCTGGACATGATAAAAAGGAAAAGACAGGACGGCAAAGCTGTCCATAAGATAAGGAAACGAATCACAGTGTTTATTTTAATCTGCTGTATGGTTTTCGCGGGAACCGGGGGCAGTACAGTTATGGTGGTTCGCGCAGAGTCGGAAGAGCCGGATAATTTATACGCCCAGTCAGCAGTTTTGATGGATGCAGACAGCGGGCGTATTTTATTTTCAAAAAATGGACAGCAGGAGAAGGCAATGGCCAGCACAACAAAGATCATGACCTGCATACTGGCTCTGGAATACGGAAAACTGGACAGTGAAATGACAGTGAGCTCATATGCCGCATCCCAGCCAAAGGTGCATCTTGGGGCATATAATGGGGAAATATTCTATCTCAGGGATCTGCTGTATTCGCTCATGCTGGAATCTCACAACGATGCGGCAGTGATCATTGCCGAGAACATCGGAGGCAGTGTGGAGGGGTTTGCGGACATGATGAATGCCAAAGCCAAAGAGCTGGGCTGCGGTAATACATATTTTATTACTCCAAACGGACTGGATGCCGCGGACGAAAACGGCAGCCATCACACTACAGCGGAGGATCTGGCGAGGATCATGAAGTATTGCATCATGGATTCGCCGCAGAAGGAGATGTTCCTGGAGATCACCCGGACACCGTCCTACCAGTTTACCGACTGTTCCGGAAAATCCACGTATTCCTGTACAAATCATAATGCATTTCTGCAGATGATGGACGGCGCGCTGTCGGGGAAAACAGGATTCACGGGAGATGCGGGCTACTGTTATGTGGGGGCACTTAGAAGGGATGACCGGACCTTTATCGTGGCCCTGCTTGCATGCGGGTGGCCTAACAATAAAAGCTACAAGTGGGCGGACACAAAGGCTCTGATGAATTATGCGCTGGATAACTATGAGTACCGGGACATCTGGCAGGAAATAGACGCGGGGACAGTGAGGGTTAAAAATGGGATCGATAAGGAGCATCCGTTCCAAACTGAGACAGAAGTTCCCCTGGAAGTTGTAGGGGCAGATCCTAAATGGAGGCTTCTTCTTAAAACCGACGAACAGGTAGAGATGAGCTGGGAGAAGGAAGAGATACTGGATGCCCCTGTAGTAAAAGGCCAGAAGGCCGGCAAGGTTGTATATACTTTAAACGGAGAAAAATTAAGATCTTATGATATAACAACGGTTTCAGGAGTACAGGAAAAAAACTTTAAGTGGTATATAAAAACAGTTTTTGGTATGTATATGTTAAAAAACATCAATTTAAATGATTAATTTTACCACTGGATAATAGGCGGTACTTATGTTAGTATGGATGAAGATAAAAAAAGACAATTAATTTGATAAAATATAAGGAGATGTAACTATGAAAAATTATGAAAAGTACGAAAAAATGTATTTCATGCCGCCTGAGCCATGCTATGACTGGGTAAAAAAGGACTCGATTACGGAACCGCCTGCATGGTGCAGCGTGGATTTGAGAGACGGGAACCAGGCGTTGATCGAACCCATGGGCCTGGATGAGAAAATCGAATTTTTTCAACTTTTATTAGACGTAGGATTCAAGGAAATTGAGGTTGGTTTTCCAGCCGCATCGGAAACAGAATACCAGTTTCTCCGGACAATTATTGAGCAGAACATGATACCGGATGATGTGACGATTCAGGTGCTGACACAGGCGAGAGAACATATTATTAAAAGAACTTTTGAAGCGGTTAAGGGTGCTCCTCATGCTGTAATACATGTATACAATTCCACTTCCGTGGCACAGAGAGAACAAGTATTCAAAAAAGACAAAGAAGAAGTTAAAAAAATTGCGGTCGACGGAGCCAAGTTATTAAAGAAACTGGCAAAAGAGACAGAAGGCAATTTTACTTTCGAATATAGTCCTGAAAGTTTTCCGGGAACAGAAGTTGACTATGCGCTGGATGTGTGCAATGCGGTTCTGGATGTATGGAAGCCCACGAAAAAGACGAAAGCAATCATCAATCTCCCGACAACAGTGGAGAACGCTATGCCTCATGTTTTTGCAAGCCAGGTAGAATATTTCGATAAGCATCTGTTATACCGTGAAAACGTGATTCTTTCCCTTCATCCGCACAACGACAGAGGTTCAGGCGTGAGCGATGCCGAGCTGGGAATTCTGGCCGGAGCAGACCGCATCGAGGGAACCTTATTTGGAAACGGAGAGAGAACAGGCAATGTAGATATCATAACCCTTGCAATGAATATGTTTTCACATGGGGTAGATCCAAAACTTGATTTCACGAATATGAGTGACATCTGCGAAATATACGAGCGCCTCACAAGAATGAAGGTTTCACCACGCCAGCCATATGCAGGAGAACTGGTATTTACTGCATTCTCCGGATCCCACCAGGATGCCATTGCAAAGGGAATGTCATGGAGAGAAGAAAAACAGTGTGATAAATGGGATGTGCCTTACCTTCCGATCGACCCGAAGGATGTGGGCAGAAGATACGACTCAGACGTAATCCGCATCAACAGCCAGTCCGGCAAGGGCGGCGTGAACTATATCCTGAAGCAGAGCTTCGGAATCAGCCTTCCAGATAAAATGAAAGAAGAAGTAGGCTATCTGGTAAAAGACGTTTCAGACAAAGCGCATAAAGAGCTGGATCCTGACTGGGTATATCACATATTCGAAGACAATTACATCAATGCAAAATCCATCTTTACAGTGGATGAATGCCATTTTAAACAGGAAGACGGTATTGTGGCAGACGCTGTCATCCACCATTCAGGCAGCAACCGCCGGATCACCGGCGTAGGAAATGGCCGTCTGGATGCAGTAAGCAATGCCATTAAGCACTATTTTGACATCAGCTACGAACTTGCATTTTACGAAGAACATTCCCTGACAAAAGGCTCCTCCTCAAAAGCGGTTGCCTATGTAGGTGTAATCTGCAACAAAAAGAAATATTGGGGCGTAGGAATAGATGCAGATATTATTAAGGCATCTGTGGAAGCACTTGTCGTTGCAGTTAACAAGATCGAAGAAATCAAGAGCAGCGAATCCAGCAAAGATGAGAGATTATTAGAAATCACCAACTACATTTACGCAAATTATAAAGACGTAACACTGGATGACTTATCAGAGAAATTCTTTCTCTCCAAGCCATACCTCTCCAAATACATCAAAGAAAAATCCGGAATGACATTTGGAGACATCCTAAAAAAGGTAAGAATGAAAAAAGCACGTTCCATGCTTAAAAGCAGCAATATAACCGTAGAAAGTATCGCGGAATCCGTGGGATACCAAAACGTAGAACATTTCAACCGCGTATTCAAAAAAATGTACAACATGACACCCGTGCAATTTCGAAATCGGAAGTAGGGAATGAGCTTGGGAATGAGCGGACGGACGCCGCTGGAACCGGACATAGGGATGGCTGGGGACGGAAGCAGACTGTAAGCTGGAGTAAAGGAAAAAAGAAGGAAACCCGGGGCAACCTGGGGCCAGCACGAGAAGCCCCGATGGCTTCTCGCGCTGGCCCCAGGTTGCCCCGGGTTTCCTTCTTTTTTCCTTTACTCCACCTAACAGCCTGCAAGACGCCTCCAGCCATCCCTATGTCCGGTTCCAGCGGCTGGCGCATCAAGGCGGAAAAGCCCACTTTCGGGAGAATCCTGGCGGGGGAGGTGGATCTTGACTGGCTGCGCGTATATTTAAATGCATAGGTATTTTTATTTTATCCAGTCCCATACGCAGCCCCCGTCAGAATCCCAAACTGCATATTCCTACCTGATCCTTCATTTCTTCCGTCCGGATGAAGCCCAGCCTGTGCGGAATGGGGAGAGGGATGCTGCGGAAAAAAGAGACTGCAAATACATGCAGCCTCAATTTCGCCATTATTGTTCTTCCGCCAGTTTATCCAGTTTCCCGCTCATTGCCCAGAGTATTGCTCCAAGTATGATTACGACACCTGCAACGACTCCATATCCAATCTGGAAGGGAACTGTTTTCAGATATGCGTACAGTGCCGGGTAGATCGTTGTTGCGAAGAATACTGCTATTGGCCACAGGCCGAGCAGAAGTCCCAGTACTTTTGCCGGGGCAAACATTGTGATGAAAGAGTTGCCGAGCGGGGAGAATACCATCTCACCAATTGACATCAGCAGGGATACGAATACGATCCAGATCAGTGCAGCCTGGCCTCCGCCTCTGATTACATCAGCTAATACCATGATTACGAATGAGCATCCTACTAAGATCATTCCCAGTGCTGTTTTCTTGAACATACTCATATCACCTTGCGGACGTTTTGCGAGTTTTGCCCAGACGATCGCGAGCACCGGTCCAAGGACGATACATGTCAGGGCGTTCAGTGAGTCAAAGTATGAAGTCGGAACCTGCCAGCTTCCGATGTACCAGTTTGCATGGTTCAGGAAGTCTGACCCCTCGCCCCATCCGAAGTAAAAGTAAGCAGGCATGTATGCCATATACCATACGACCCAGAATACAATAGAAAAAACGGTTACAAGGATGATGGCCAGGATTCTTTTTTTGTCACCCTTTGTAAGAGGTTTGCTGGATTCTTCTTTTTTCTTGCTGTTGTCAATGAATTTTCTCTGATCATGCTTGAATGGCTTTTTACCGGCATCACCGAGAGACTTCTGGTTGAGTGCGAACCAGAGTGCATCGATGAACAGAAAAATGGCGCACAGCAGGAAAACAGTATTGAAAGTTGTTTTAACGCCTACAAGCCCTGTGATCGGCAGGATGGCGATAAAGGTTGTCCCGATGAAGGAACCGACATTTACAAATGAATACTGAATAGAAAATGCATTGTTCAAATCATCCTTGTCTTCAAATAACAGACCATTTACGCCTGAGAGGTTTCCCTTAAATAACCCGGTACCTAGAGCGACAAGTATGATCATGATCCAGACAAGAGTCATGGAACGGGCCTGCCAGGTACATAGGTATCCAAGTCCCATGAGGGTCATTCCGGCAATGACACAGATTCTTGGGCTGAGCCAATAGTCTGCAATGTATCCTCCTAGGATAGGCGTGATATAGGTGGCTGCCACAAAGAAGGCGGAAGTTGCAGTTGCCTGGGCATCTGTTAAGCCAAGACCGCCTCCCGCTGCATTCGTGGCGATCCAGATTGCCAGTAAGTACTTAACGGTGTAGAACGCGCAGCGTTCGAATGTGAAACCTAAGGCGCATACATAAAAGCCAAATGGTTTCTTCTTTTTTGCTGTTTCCATAATAAAAACCCTCCAATTAGTTTTTAAAGTGAGCACTGTAACAGTGCAAATTGATGAGAATACATACCAGATATCCTCTGTTGTCTAGAAAAACCTCCTCCTTTGTTATAATTTTACTCCGAGGAGATTGTACCATAGTTTGAACTATAGTACAAATAAAACTTTATGCTTAATTAATAAATCTTCACTGGAATTTTATAAGTATTCCTTAGTATTGTGCCATAAACATATTAAATTGCATTACTTCGCGAAAAACAACATAAAGTTCTTGACAAACCTTCCAAATTATGACATTATAATAATAGTAATCATTATTAATATTGAGAGGAAAGAAAGGAGCTGCGATGCATCAGTATACAAAAATCAGGATACCAATTGATCAGGATAACCCCTCCATAATGAGGCAGGAAGATCTGTGTATAAAATGTGGTCAGTGCAGGCGGGTGTGTGAGGAGGAGATTGGGGTAGGAAAACTTTATTCACTGGAGAGCACTGGAGATAAGGCGATCTGCATACATTGCGGACAATGTGCAAATGTCTGTCCGGCAGGTTCAATCACAGAAGTGTACGAGTATCGGGAAATCAGGAAGGCAATAAAAGATCCTGATAAGGTTGTTATATTCAGTACATCACCATCAGTCAGGGTCGGACTTGGGGAAGAGTTCGGAATGCTGCCCGGAAGTTTTGTGGAAGGAGGGATGGTGGCTGCACTCAGGGCACTCGGTGCGGATTATGTGCTGGATACGAATTTTGCAGCGGATCTGACCATTATGGAGGAAGCCTCAGAACTGGTGGAGAGAATTACAGGCAGTAAAGGGGTACTGCCCCAGTTTACAAGCTGCTGCCCGGGATGGGTTAAGTTTGTTGAGACATTTTATCCCGAGGTGCTCCCGCATATCTCCACGTCAAAAAGCCCTATTGGAATGCAGGGGCCTACGATAAAGACCTATTTTGCGGAGCAGAGGGGAATTGATCCAGATAAAATCGTAAATGTTGCCGTTACTCCCTGTACTGCGAAGAAATTTGAAATACGCCGGGAGGAAATGCGGGATTCTGCCGACTATTATTCCAACGAAGACCTCCGTGACATGGATCATGTCATCACAACGCGTGAACTGGCTCGCTGGATGCGGGAGGATGGCTTAGATCTCAGCAGCGTAGGGACAAGTGAATACGATGAATTAATGGGGGAGGCTTCCGGTGCCGGTGTCATATTCGGGAACACTGGCGGAGTCATGGAAGCAGCGGCCCGCACGGCGTATTATCTTGTGAGCGGGACAAATCCTCCGGAAGATTTCCTGAATCTCGAGCCCGTGAGGGGAATGGACGGTGTGAGAGAAGCGGATGTGGAGATCAGCGGTATTCATTTGAAGCTGGCAGTGATCCATGGTACGGAGAACGCGCGAAGATTTCTGGAACAGTGGAAACATGGGGACGTCCATTATGATTTTGTTGAAGTAATGGCATGCCGCGGCGGCTGTATCGGCGGGGGAGGCCAGCCAAAGACGGAGATTCCAATGAGCGATGAAATCAGAAACGCACGGATTTCTTCGCTATATGAAAGGGATGCACACATGAAGCTGAGGCTAAGCCATGAAAATCCCGAAATCACTAAACTTTACAGAGAATTTTATAAGTCTCCGTTAAGTGGTTTGGCAGAGAAGATGCTTCATACGACTTATAGAGACAGATCTAATGATCTAGGGCCGGAGGGAAAAAAGAATCCGGACAAACAGAAATCCCAGGAGCTGGAAAAAGTGGTATTATATATAGAAGAAACAGAAAACATAATTGAGAAGGAGACAGGTATTATGAAAAAATGGAAATGCAGTGTATGCGGATATATTCATGAGGGAGAAAATCCGCCAAAAGAGTGTCCGATCTGTAAGGTACCGGCAGACAGGTTTCAGGAACTGAAAGAGGAAGCGCCGGCAAAAGCACCGAAACCAGCTGGTGCAGCAGGAAAGCCGGCGCCGGGCTCTAAGACAGAAAAAAATCTGATGGAAGCTTTTGCCGGGGAATCTATGGCGAGAAATAAGTATACATATTGGGCGGATGTGGCGAAGGAAAACGGACTGGAACAGATGGCAGCCATTTTCCTGGAGACAGCGGAGCAGGAGCGTGAGCATGCAAAGATGTGGTTCCGTGCATTCCATGGGATCAACGATGTGGAGCAGAATCTGGTGGATGCGGCTGCAGGCGAGAACGAAGAGTGGACCCAGATGTACAAACGGATGGCAGAGGAAGCTAAAGCGGAGGGGTACGATGAGATAGCGGCTAAATTTGAGCTTGTAGCGAAGGTCGAAGCACAGCATGAAAAGCGGTATCTGCGTCTTCTGGAGAACTATAAGGCGAATAAGACATTTGCCGGGGAAGCGCCGCTTGGGTGGAAGTGCAGAAACTGCGGTTATATACACGAAGGGGCCGACGCACCGGAAGTATGCCCGGTCTGCCAGTATCCAAAGGCTTACTTTGAACGTCAGGCACACAATTACTAGTACATCGAAAATAAGTAACTTGCTGTTATGCTGAGGAGGCGGAAAGCAGCAGGGAAGCTGAATAGAATGTAAGAGCCCGGCAGGACTCCCGGGGAGGCGTAATCAGGAAATAATTGATCTACGCGTCTCACGGGAGCTGTTTTATGTTTACCGGACAGTGCATCGTAAAATGATTGTCAAGTAAAATAATCATAAAATTGTAAACAGCAGACTTGTATTGCATGCCCTGAGATTTTACATTTTTATACAAGATATTGTGGTTTTGGCGTTGATCGGAAGAAAAGTATGTGAAAAAAATATCAAATCTTGGATTTTATGAATTGAAATTTTGGGTTAAGTAGTATATACTAGAATAGGCAGAAATTTTGGTTTTATTTCAAACAAATTAAATAATATGGAGGGCTAGATTATGAGCTACAACGCTACAGAAAACTCAGCGAGCAGACGAATTGCCATGCTGCTTGATGAGGGAAGCTTTGTTGAGATCGGCGGTGCTGTTACAGCAAGAAGCACTGATTTCAACTTGCAGGCAAAAGATACTCCGGCTGACGGTGTGATCACCGGTTACGGGGTAATTGACGGTAATCTTGTTTATGTGTACAGCCAGGACGCTACAGTTTTAAAGGGCGCGATCGGTGAGATGCACGCGAAGAAAATCGCCAATATTTATGACATGGCAATGAAAATGGGAGCACCAGTTATCGGGCTGGTTGACTGTGCAGGACTGAGACTTCAGGAGGCTACAGATGCGCTGGAAGCTTTCGGAAGTTTATACTTCAAACAGTCCATGGCTTCAGGCGTGATTCCACAGATAACTGCTGTCTTTGGAATGTGTGGCGGCGGCTTAGCAGTTGTGCCTGGGCTGACAGATTTTACTTTTATGGAGAGTAAAGAAGGAAAGCTGTTTGTAAATTCACCAAATGCTCTGGAAGGCAACATTGATTCTAAGTGTGATACTTCCTCAGCAGAATATCAGAGCAAACATGCAGGTCTGGTAGACGTGATCGGTAATGAAACCGATATTCTGGGACAGATCCGCGCGTTAATCTGTATGATTCCTGCCAATAATGAAGACGATCTTTCTTATTCAGAATGTACGGATGACCTTAACCGTCTCTGTGCTGACATTGCGAATGCCGCAGAAGATACAGGCATTGCACTGGCAGAACTTTCTGATAATCATATTTTCTTTGAGACAAAGAAAGAATACGCAAAAGATATGGTAACCGGATTTATCCGTCTGAACGGCATGACAGTAGGCGCTGTTGCAAACCGTTCTAAAGTATACGACGCCGAAGGCAATGTGGCGGAGGCATTCGATAAAGCCCTTTCTGTAGATGGCTGCAAAAAAGCGATTGATTTCGTGAATTTCTGCGATGCATTTTCTATTCCGGTTCTCACACTGACCAATGTTACAGGATTTGCTGCAACGATGGAATCAGAGAAGAACATGGCAAGAGCAGTTGCAAGACTCACTTATACATTTGCCAATGCAACAGTTCCAAAAGTAAATGTTATTGTTGGAAAAGCTTATGGCAGCGCATATGTTGCTATGAACAGTAAATCTATCGGGGCAGATATGGTCTATGCATGGCCCGAAGCAGAGATCGGTATGATGGACTCCACACTGGCAGCTAAGATTATGTATGCTGATGCAGACGCTGATATTCTCAAAGAAAAGGCGGCAGAATATAAGGCGTTGCAGTCAAGCCCGCTGTCAGCTGCAAGAAGAGGATATGTGGATGCGATGATCGAACCGGCAGAGACCAGAAAATATATAATCGGAGCATTCGAAATGCTGTTCACAAAAAGAGAGGACCATCCGGATAAGAAACACGGTACGGTTTAGTGAGGTGAGGCAAAGTGAAGAAAAAAATCAGTTTATTAGCTCTAGTCTTTCTCCTCATCTTCAGTTTTACAGGATGCGGCAGTAAAGCAAAAGACGCAGCAGAATATGACCAGGCTACATTGCAAAGCTACGCTGACACAATTGTACAGAGTTTCAGCAGCATGACAGATGATGATCTTAACAGATTCGAGGATATGTCAGATTTGGAACTGAATCTGACTTTGATGCAGTCGGGGATTCCGGTTGAAGGAGATAACTTCCTGACTATTATTGAGGCATGGAAGGCTGGCATTAATGAGTGTGGCGCTGTTACCAGTGTTGACAGTTATGAGCTGGCAACCACGAACAGTGGTGCAACACTAACGGCAAAAGCAGTATTTGAAGACAGAAAAGGTGAAATTTCATTTACCTTTGATGAAAAGATGAACATGGAAAGCCTGACGGTCAGTGCAGATTATTCGACAGGCGAGATACTGGAAAAGGCAGGGCTCAATACAGTCCTTGGAATGGGTACTGTATTTGTTGTATTAATTTTCATTTCTTTTATAATTTCTTTATTTAAGTTTATACCTGCTATTGAAAAGAAATTCAGTAAAAAAGCAAACGTAGCCCCGGCCGCACCGGCTGCAGCGCCAATTGCAGCAACGCCGGCAGTACCGCAGGCCGCGGATCATGATGGAGAGCTTGCCGCAGTTATAGCAGCAGCGATTGCAGCGGCTGAAGGCACTTCTACGGATGGATTTATAGTCCGTTCAATCAAGAGAAGAAAGTCAAATAAATGGAGTTAATCAGGAGGATATAAGAGATGAAGAATTATACAATTACAGTAAATGGCAATGTATATGATGTAACCGTAGAAGAAAAGGGCGCAGGCGCGGCACCAGCAGCACCTGTAGCAGCACCAGCTGCAGCACCGAAGGCGGCTCCGGCGCCTGCAGCAGCGGCTCCGCAGGCAGCGGGCGGTATCGAGGTTAAGGCGGGAGCAGCCGGAAAAGTATTTAAAATCGAAGCAAACGTAGGACAGAGTGTTCAGGCCGGAGATGCAGTCGTTATTATCGAAGCCATGAAGATGGAAATCCCTGTAGTAGCCCCAGAGGCAGGAACAGTTGCTAGCATTAATGTAGCAGTAGGCGATGCCGTTGAATCAGGAGCAGTCTTAGCTACATTAAACTAGTTCACCAGGAGGTTTGACAAATGGAATATATTTCAAATACGTTGGGAAACCTCGTGCAGCAGACAGCATTTATGAATCTGACCGTTGGAAATCTGATTATGATCGTTGTTGCATGTGTTTTCCTATATTTAGCAATCAGGCACGGCTTTGAGCCGCTGCTGCTTGTTCCAATCGCCTTCGGTATGTTGTTGGTTAATATCTATCCTGATATTATGCTGCATGCTGAGGATGCTGCTAACGGGACAGGCGGACTTCTCTATTATTTTTATTTGCTCGATGAATGGGCGATCTTACCATCTCTGATATTCCTCGGCGTTGGTGCAATGACAGATTTCGGTCCGTTGATTGCCAATCCAAAGAGTTTCCTTCTTGGTGCAGCAGCACAGTTCGGTATCTTTGCGGCTTACCTGGGGGCTATGGCATTGGGCTTTTCAGACAAAGCAGCTGCCGCCATCTCAATTATCGGAGGAGCAGACGGACCGACATCCATCTTCCTCGCGGGTAAACTGTCACAGACGGCAATTATGGGACCAATAGCTGTTGCAGCATATTCATACATGTCGCTTGTGCCGATCATTCAGCCGCCGATTATGAAGCTGCTGACAACAGAAAAAGAGCGTAAGATTAAGATGGAACAGCTGAGACCTGTATCCAAACTGGAAAGAATCCTTTTTCCAATCATCGTTACGATTGTAGTCTGCGTAATTCTTCCGACAACAGCTCCTCTGGTTGGTATGTTAATGCTGGGTAACCTGTTTAAGGAATCTGGTGTGGTTAGACAGTTAACAGAAACCGCTTCAAATGCACTGATGTATATCGTCGTTATCTTACTGGGTACGTCTGTCGGCGCTACAACGAGCGCAGAGGCATTCTTGAACTGGGATACAATCAAAATCGTTATCCTCGGTTTAATTGCATTTGCATTTGGTACGGCTGCCGGCGTATTGTTCGGTAAGCTGATGTGCGTGGCAACGGGTGGCAAGGTGAACCCATTGATTGGATCGGCGGGTGTATCTGCGGTACCTATGGCGGCCAGAGTTTCACAGAAAGTCGGAGCAGAGGCGGATCCTACAAACTTCCTGCTGATGCACGCAATGGGTCCGAACGTGGCAGGTGTTATCGGTACTGCGGTAGCAGCCGGAACCTTTATGGCTATCTTCGGCGTTAAATAATAATGGAGGACAAATAAATGGCAGAGATTGAAAAGAAACCAGTTAAAATAACAGAAACAGTCCTGCGTGATGCGCATCAGTCCCTGATTGCCACAAGAATGACAACAGAGCAGATGCTGCCTATCGTAGATAAAATGGACAAAGTAGGATATCATGCAGTAGAGTGCTGGGGTGGTGCTACATTTGACGCATCTTTACGTTTCCTGCATGAAGATCCATGGGACAGGTTAAGAAAGTTCCGCGACGGATTTAAAAACACAAAGCTGCAGATGCTGTTCCGTGGACAGAATATTCTGGGATATCGTCCTTATGCTGATGATGTGGTAGAATACTTCGTACAGAAATCAGTAGCTAATGGTATCGATATTATCCGAATATTTGACTGTATGAATGATATCCGCAACCTCCAGACAGCAGTTACAGCATCTAACAAAGAAAAGGCGCATGCTCAGGTAGCGATGTCTTATACTCTGGGGGATGCCTATACACTGGAATACTGGATGGATCTGGCAAAGAGAATTGAGGATATGGGCGCAAATTCTATCTGCGTAAAGGATATGGCAGGACTTCTCTGCCCATATCAGGCAACAGAGCTTGTTACAGCGTTGAAAGAAGCTGTTGATATTCCGATCGAGATGCATACTCATTATACATCAGGCGTGGGTGCAATGACATATCTGAAATCAGTAGAGGCAGGAGCCGACATTATTGATACCGCAATGTCACCGTTTGCACTGGGAACATCACAGCCGGCGACTGAGGTTATGGTCGAGACATTTAAGGGTACACCTTACGATACAGGGCTGGATCAGAATCTGCTTGCTGAAATCGCAGATTATTTCAGACCGATCAGAGATGAAGCTCTTGAGAACGGCCTTCTGAATCCGAAGAACATGGGCGTTAATATCAAGACCCTTCTCTACCAGGTACCGGGTGGTATGCTTTCAAACCTGACTTCACAGTTAAAAGAGCAGGGCGCAGAGGACAAGTTCTACGAAGTACTTGAAGAAGTACCGCGTGTTCGTAAAGACCTTGGTGAACCCCCGCTTGTTACACCATCCTCTCAGATCGTTGGTACCCAGGCCGTATTTAACGTTCTGATGGGAGAACGCTACAAAATGGCAACAAAAGAAACAAAAGACGTATTATCAGGAAAATACGGTGCAACAGTAAAACCGTTCAATCCTGAAGTACAGAAAAAAGTAATCGGTGAGAATGCAGAGGTTATTACCTGCCGTCCTGCCGATCTGATTCCGAACGAGTTGGATACACTGCGTAAAGAATGCGAACAGTGGATCCAGCAGGATGAGGACGTGCTGACCTATGCACTGTTCCCACAGGTAGCAGTGGACTTCTTTAAGTATAGAGAGGCGCAGCAGACAAAAATAGACGCAAAAGTAGCGGATACACAGGACGGAGCTTATCCGGTATAGTGGATGGTATGGGGGCGCAAAGTGAAAGGTGCATCTGCTCCCAGCCGGGGCTGTGTATGCCATTTCAGAATCCGACCCGCTTGCTAAGAATCCGTAAGAGAAAAAACAGGGAACATGGAGGTACTTGCCGCAGTTGGCCCAAAATCTTGATGATTTTGGGCCGCCGGCGGCAACAGAATTTGCCTGGTAAGGCAAATTCTGCCCCCCATGTTCCCTGTTTTTTCTCTAACGGATTCTAACACGCGCTCTACGGATTCCTGAAATGGCATACACAGCCCCGCTGGGAACAGATGCGCCTTTCACTTAGCTGGTGTGCCCCAGGCGGGAGAAGAACCGGCCCGAATGGTAAGCGGACGGGAGTTGCAGATGTTGAAAGAGAGCCGATAGAGTATGCTCTGAAGTTCTGGTTTGCCTTAGAATTCCATAAGCGTATAAATAGTAGTTGAAACATCATAATTTTTTCTATCAATAGGCTATAACACGATCCGTGCAGTCAACTTAATCCGCCGCCCCCGTTAATTCCTCCACGGGATGAAATGTACCTTCCGTTTTGATGCACCAAGCCTGTCGGGAGATGGGGCGGGAACTTCCCTGTGCTTTTATGGAGGCATAGAGAGCGCCTTAGTCTCACTAGATAAAAACCACATCGGATTGGGAGGCTAAACTCTGCTTCGGAAGCAGAGTTTAGCCTCCCAATCCGATGTGGTTTTTATCTAGTGAGACTAAGGCGCTCTCTATGCCTCCATAAAAGCACAGGGAAGTTCCCGCCCCATCTCCCGACAGGCGTCCCCAAAAAAGTATTTTCACCCCAAAAATTTGTATAGATTTTTGTTTGGTGGTATAATATGTTTTATGAATGTTTAAGGAGGTTTTTCATGAAGGTTTCGGAAAGAGTTGACAGTCTCCGACGTTTGATGGAGGAGAAAGGGATTGATGCATATGTGGTGCCGACTGCGGATTACCATCAGAGCGAGTATGTTGGGGAACATTTTAAGGCAAGGGCTTTTATGACCGGGTTTACCGGGTCGGCGGGAACTGCTGTGTTTACAAAGGATGAAGCGGGCTTATGGACCGATGGCAGGTATTTTATACAGGCAGAACAGCAGCTGGAAGGGACCGGCGTGGAGCTGCGCAGGATGGGGGAACCGGGTGTTCCCACTGTAGCGGACTATTTGAAGGCTGTTCTCCCGGAGAATGGTGTGATTGGGTTTGACGGTCGTACCGTCGGCGTGGATGAAGGACAAGTGTATGCCGATATTGCTGCGGACAAAGGCGGGGGTGTGGTTTATGACTGTGACCTTGTAGATACTGTCTGGGAGGACAGGCCGCCTCTTTCTGAAAAAGCGGCATTTATACTGGATATTAAGTATGCGGGAGAGACAGCTGCCTCTAAGCTTGAGCGGGTGAGAGGCGCAATGAAAGAGGCCGGGTCCAATGTCCATATTATTACCAGCCTGGATGATATCGGTTGGCTGCTCAATGTGAGAGGGGAAGATGTGGACTATTTTCCGCTTCTGCTTTCTTATGCGATCATAAAGATGGATTCGGTGGAGCTTTATGCGGATGAGAGAAAGTTCAATGATGAGATAAAGGCGGAATTTACCGGAAATGGAGTTTGCATACATGCATACAATGAAGTTTATGAGGCTGTAAAAAGGCTTGGCGACGGTGATGTGATACTGTTGGACCCAAAACGGATGAACTTTGCACTTTTTCATAATATTCCTAAGGGGGTAAAGACTGTAAAGCAGGAGAATCCTACAATTCTTATGAAAGCCGTCAAAAATGATACGGAAGTTAAGAATATCAGAAATGCCCACATTAAAGATGGCGTGGCGCATACGAAGTTTATGTACTGGCTGAAAAAGAATATCGGTAAGCAGGAGATAACCGAGCTGAGTGCCTCCGATAAACTCCAAGAGTTCCGTGCGCAGCAGGAAGGATTTTTGTGGCCGAGCTTTGAACCAATCTGTGCTTACAAAGAACATGGTGCAATTGTACACTATACCTCATCGCCAGAGACAAATGTTGAACTGAAAGAGGGTGGCCTGTTTTTGACAGACACGGGCGGACATTATTATGAAGGATCTACGGATATCACGAGGACAGTGGCGCTGGGGGAGGTGAGCCAGGTTGAGAAGGATCATTTTACTACAGTTGCCGTTAGCATGCTAAATCTAGCCGATGCAAGATTCTTGTATGGCTGCAGTGGAATGAATCTGGACTATGTAGCACGGGAACCGTTCTGGAGACAGAATCTGAATTTTAATCATGGAACCGGTCATGGTGTTGGATATCTCGGGAATATCCATGAGCCGCCGGCAGGCTTCCGCTGGCAGTTCCGTCCAAATGAGATCCAGCCTTTCGAGGAGAATATGATTATAACGGATGAACCGGGAATCTATATTGAAGGATCCCATGGCATCCGTACGGAGAATGAGCTTTTGGTGCGCAGGGGCGAGAAGAATGAGTATGGTCAGTTTATGTATTTCGAACCGGTCACATTTGTGCCGATCGATCTGGACGCTGTAAACCCGGCGCTCATGACGGAAAAGGAAAAAACGCTGCTCAATGATTATCATAAGAAGGTTTATGAGCTGATAGCCCCTCATTTGACAGAGGAAGAGCAGGATTGGTTAAAAGAATATACGAGAGCGATTTAACAGCAAAAGCCCTGCATGGAAGTAAAAACTGCCTGTGCGGGGCTGTGTTGTTACAATGAACTCCTCCTTGCAATCAAAATCCCAGTATTGTATAATCAGAATGTTAAATTATAAAACAAGTATATTCTGCCCAAATTGAATGAGAAAATGAGAAGAGGAACTGCCGTGAGTGAAAATAAGTTAAGCACAAATGAGAATAGTACGAATGAACTGCTGCTTAGAATAGAAGAAAAGTATAAACGCCTCAGCAAAGGACAGAAAAGGCTGGCGGAATATGTATGCCAGAATTACGATAAAGCCGTCTTTCTGACTGCTGCAAAACTGGGGGATATTGTAGGCGTGAGTGAGTCCACGGTTGTCCGTTTTGCAACGCAGCTGGGATATAAGGGGTATCCGGGCTTTCAGAAAGCCCTGGAGGAGCTGGTGCGCAACAAGCTGAATTCTATCCAGAGGATGGAAGTGACCTACGGAAGAATCAGCCAGTCTGAGATTCTTGCTACTGTGCTGCAGTCGGATATAGAGAAGATCAAGCTGACGCTTGCGGGGATAGACCAGAAGGCGTTTGAACTTGCCATTGATACGATTCTGAAAGCAAAGAAGATTTATGTGATCGGGATACGGAGCTGTGCTCCTCTGGCTGCATTTTTGACGTTTTATCTGAATTTGATCTGTGACAATGTGACGGCAGTCAATACGAACAGTTCCAGTGAGATTTTCGAGCAGCTGATCCGGATCGATCAAAATGATGTGATCATAGGAATCAGTTTCCCACGGTATTCGATGCGTACATTAAAGGCGCTTGAATTTGCGAGTAACCGCAAGGCGAAGGTTATCACGCTGACGGACAGTGTTCATTCCCCCATGAATCTCTATTCTTCCTGCAATCTGATCGCCAGGAGCGACATGGCCTCCATCGTGGATTCGCTGGTTGCACCGCTGAGCGTTGTGAATGCGCTCGTGGTTGCGCTCTGCATGAAAAAGCAGAAAGAAGTAGTTGCCACTCTCGAGACGCTGGAAAAAATATGGGACGAGTATCAGGTATACAGTGGTGATGAGCTGAACCATGTCAGCAGTTCTATGCCGGGTGGAAAGGACACGGAAGGTAGTGGGGATGAGTAAAGTACTGATAATCGGGGGCGGCGCGGCAGGAATGATGGCGGGCATATTTACGGCCGGAAACGGACACGAGGTCCGCATATATGAAAAAAACGAGAAATTGGGGAAAAAGCTTTTTATTACAGGAAAGGGCAGATGCAACTTGACGAATGCCGGAGAGATAGAAACTCTTTTTTCTTCGGTTCGAAGCAATCCTAAGTTTTTATACAGTGGATTTTACAGTTTTACGAATGAGCAGGCAATCGAGTTTTTTGAAAAACTCGGGGTGAGAACAAAAGTGGAGCGTGGGAACCGGGTATTTCCGGAATCGGACCATTCTTCGGACGTGATTTCTGCGATGAGCAGAGAGTTGAAGCGGCTGGGAGCCGGGATTTATCTGCACGCGGAGGTGAAACAGGTACTGGCTGATGAGGGACATTTCACGGGTATCCGCCTTGCCGATGGTAAGACTGTATCGGCAGATGCGTGTATCATAGCGACGGGCGGGATCTCCTATCCTTCGACGGGATCTACCGGGGATGGATACCGGTTTGCGCGGGAAGCGGGGCACAAGGTAACTGCACTCTACCCGTCTCTTGTACCAATGGAAGTAAAGGAGGCATTTATCCCTGCACTTCAGGGATTGTCACTTCGGAATGTTAATGCCGTGATTTATGATGGGAAAAAGAAAGTTTATGAAGAATTCGGCGAAATGCTGTTTACTCATTTTGGCGTGAGCGGGCCGGTCATCATTAGTGCCAGCAGTGTGATAGGTAAACTTCTGGGAGAGAGGAAACTCCGGCTTTCCATTGACCTAAAGCCGGCATTGTCTGCAGAGCAGCTGGATCAGCGTGTGCTCAGAGATTTTGAAGAAAACAGGAATAAGCAGTTTAAGAATGCAGTAGATAAGCTGTTTCCGGCAAAATTAAAGCCGGTCATGATCGACAGGAGCGGCATCGATCCGGAAAAAAAGGTCAACGAGATCAGCCGGGAAGAAAGGCGTCAATTTGTTGCGCTGATCAAGGACTTTGATATGACGCTCACAGGACTGCGGGGGTACAATGAGGCGATTGTCACGAAAGGCGGCGTTGATGTCCGGCAGCTTGATCCTGGAACGATGGAGTCTAAACTCGTAAGCGGACTTTATTTTATCGGGGAAGTGGTTGATCTGGATGCACTGACCGGCGGGTTTAACCTGCAGATCGCATGGTCTACCGCCTATCTGGCGGGAAATGCGGTACGTTGACGAAAAAGGAAGGCATGGGGAGGAAAGAAAGAATGGGATATAATGTGGCAATTGACGGGCCGGCAGGGGCAGGCAAGAGTACGATTGCAAAACTTGTAGCTAAGAAAAAAGGGTATATCTATGTGGATACCGGAGCGATGTACAGGGCACTTGCACTCTGTTTTCTGGATGCAGGCATTGCACCCGGGGAGACACAGCGGATGATCAGTGTGTGTGAGGATGCAGTTGTAAGTATCAGATACGAGAACGGAGTACAGCAGGTCTATTTAAATGGAAGAAACGTGACTTCCAGAATCAGGGAAGAAGCCGTCGGCAACATGGCCTCTGTGAGTTCTGCAGTCCCACAGGTGAGAGCGAAACTTCTCGAGCTGCAGAGGGAATTGGCTGAGAAGGAAGACGTGATTATGGATGGCCGTGATATCGGCACGAACATTTTGCCCCATGCTGATGTTAAGATATATCTGACCGCGAGCGTAGCCACAAGGGCAAGGAGACGGTATGATGAGCTCCGGGAAAAGGGAGAAGAATGCGATTATGAAGAAATAGCCCGTGATATCCAGGAACGGGATGAAAGAGACATGAACCGGGAGACGGCGCCGCTGAAAAAAGCGGAGGATGCTGTCCTTATCGACAGTTCTGAGATGACAATCGAGGAAGTGGCTGCAGAGATTATACAATACTGCAGATAACAGGAAGGAGCCGATTTCTTTTATATTTCTGCAGGAAGTATATGGAAAAGAAAAACGGAACACAGACATATTTGGAAAAGGAGCAGAGAAAAGATGAAAATAGTACGGGCGAAAACGGCCGGATTCTGCTTCGGTGTGAAGCGGGCCGTGGAAACGGTATACAAAGAGCTTCAGGAGGAAGCGGGCAGCGGCCCTCGGATTTATACTTACGGTCCTATTATCCACAATGACGAAGTGGTTAAAGATATGGAGAAAAGAGGGGTGAAGGTGCTGCGGACAGAGGCGGAACTGGAATCTTTGACAGAGGGAACAGTCATCATACGCTCCCATGGCGTTCCGGAGTATATTTATAAAAAAATGGAAGAGCAGGGGCTTACGGTGAGAGACGCAACCTGTCCCTTTGTCAAGAAAATTCATAATATTGTGCAAAGAGAGAGCAGGGCGGGCAGCTACATTGTAATTATCGGTAATCCGGAACATCCTGAAGTGCAGGGAATCAGGGGCTGGGCGGGAGATCATGTGACAGTGGTGCAGAACGAAAAGGATGCGTCCGACTTTGTTCCAAATCCGGGAATGAAGGTCTGCATTGTGGCGCAGACGACATTTAATTACAATAAATTTCAAGATTTAGTTGAAATTATCTCCGAAAAGAGTTATGATGTAAGTGTTTTAAATACAATCTGCAGTGCAACAAAGGAGCGTCAGAATGAAGCGGGGAGTATTGCAGAAGAGGTGGATGCTATGATCGTGATTGGTGACAAACATAGTTCCAACACCCAGAAGTTATTTGAAATATGCCAGAAAGCATGTAAAGATACGTACTATATACAGACACTTGACGATTTGGATTTGAATCAATTAGGGTCAGTGGAAACAGTAGGTATTACAGCAGGGGCATCCACGCCCAACAATATAATTGAGGAGGTTCAAAATAATGTCAGAATTATCTTTTGAACAAATGTTAGACGAGTCATTTAAAACAATTCACAACGGAGAGGTAGTTGAGGGTACGGTCATTGATGTAAAGCCAGATGAGATTATCCTGAATATCGGATATAAGGCAGACGGTATCATTTCAAAGAATGAATATTCAAACGACCAGTCAATTGACCTTACTACTGTAATTTCAGTAGGGGATCCTATGACTGTAAAAGTTCTCAAAGTAAATGACGGCGAAGGACAGGTATTACTGACTTATAAGAGACTTGCTGCAGAGAAGGGGAATGAGAGGCTGCGCGAAGCTTTCGAGAACAAAGAGGTTCTGAAGGCTACTGTAACTCAGATTCTTGGCGGTGGATTATGTGCAACAGTTGATGAAGCACGTGTATTCATACCGGCAAGCCTGGTATCTGATTCTTATGAGAAGGATTTAAGCAAATATGAAGGCCAGGAGATTGAGTTTGTGATCAGCGAATTCAATCCAAGGAGAAACCGCGTGATTGGTGATAGAAGGCAGTTACTAGTGGCAGAGAGGGCAGAGAAGCAGAAAGAGCTGTTTGCGAAGCTGCGCGTTGGAGATACAATCGAAGGAACGGTTAAGAATGTAACAGATTTTGGTGCATTTATTGATCTTGGTGGAGTAGACGGATTGTTACATATTTCCGAGATGTCCTGGGGAAGAGTAGAAAATCCGAAGAAAGTATTCCAGGTTGGAGATGTTGTAAAGGTTTTGGTTAAAGATATCAATGATACAAAGGTTGCGCTCAGCCTGAAGTTCCCGGAGACGAATCCGTGGGCACATGCGGCAGAGGATTTTGCCGTAGGTACGGTTATCAATGGAAGAGTGGCACGTATGACAGACTTTGGCGCTTTTGTTGAACTTGCGCCTGGAGTTGATGCACTTCTTCATGTTTCCCAGATTTCCAGGGCACACGTTGAGAAGCCTTCCGATGTTCTTTCGATCGGACAGGAGATTACAGCCAAGATCGTAGACCTGAATGAGACTGATAAAAAGATCAGCCTGAGTATGAAAGCGCTGGAGCCGGATGCACAGGAAGCTGATGCAACAGAAGAGTAAGAATACCATATGTGCATGCGCAGTGGTATTTAGAGCAGGTACGGAGATGGTATACCCGCAGGGCACCCCGTAATACATGCCCTTCGGGCGGGTCTGCAGCCTAGCTGCAGAATAATGTATAAGAAAAGGATAGGGGCTTAGAAAGTCTCTATCCTTATTGTATAAGGATTTATTGCCGAAACAGGTGTATGGGGTCAGGATTTCATTGTAAAAACGGGAATCCTGATCCCATTGAAGTTTATGACATGTGTTAAAAAAACGTCAAAATATATGCATTTTGTGTTTTTATAGGCGGTTATTTATTATATTTACTGGATTTTGCATACAATTTCTAGTACAATACAATTATTGCGAAAAAAGAAAGGAAGGTAGTAAAGAATGGGACTTTTAACTTTTAAGGGCGGAATCCATCCAAATGATGGTAAAAGCCTGGCAAAAGATCAGGCAATTGCTGAAGTACTGCCTAAAGGCGACTTGGTATATCCGCTTTCACAGCATATCGGTGCCCCTGCAAGTCCAATAGTTCAGAAGGGGGATCATGTGTTAAAAGGCCAGAAGATCGCTGAGGCCGGGGGATTTGTGTCGGCGCCGGTCTATTCATCTGTATCGGGCACAGTCAAAGGGCTGGAAAAGCATTTCAATCCTACGGGAAGCCTGGTCGATTGTATTGTGATTGAAAACGACGGAGAATACGAGGAAGCGGAGCGCAGCACGGTGAAACCTCTTGAGGAGATGTCGGGAGAAGAGATCATCGGCATGATCGGAGAGGCAGGAATTGTCGGTATGGGCGGGGCCGGTTTTCCTACCAGAGTTAAGCTTTCACCAAAAGAACCGGAGAAGATTGATTTTATTATAGCAAACTGTGCAGAATGCGAGCCTTACATCACCGCAGACTACCGCAGGATGCTGGAGAATACCGAAGAACTTGTGAGCGGTATGAGAATCGTTCTCTCCCTGTTTGATAATGCCAGGGGGATCTTTGGTGTAGAAGATAACAAAAAGGATTGTATAGAAAAGCTTAGAGAAGCGGTGAAAGATGAGCCGCGAATGGAAGTGAAGGTGCTTCAGACGAAGTATCCGCAGGGCGCGGAGCGCCAGCTGATCTACGCAGTCACGAAACGAGCCATCAATTCTTCTATGCTGCCTGCGGATGCGGGATGTATTGTGGATAATGTGGAGACGCTGATTGGCATACATTATGCGGTTGCCAAAGGGCGTCCTCTGACGGAACGTGTAGTGACTGTGAGCGGGGATGCGGTAACGAATCCTGGGAATTTTCTCGTACAGCTCGGAACAAACCAACAGGAGCTTGTGGAAGCGGCGGGCGGTTTCAAGACAGAACCGCAGAAGCTGATTTCAGGCGGCCCGATGATGGGATTCGCCATGATGACACTGGATACTCCCGTAACTAAGACGTCTTCTTCTATTCTTGCATTTACAGAAGATATTGTTGCCAAGTCCAAGACAACAGCCTGTATTAACTGTGGACGGTGTGTGGAAGTATGTCCAAGCCGGATCATTCCCTCCAGACTGGCGGATTATGCTGAACGGTTTGATGAAGAGACATTTACAGCGCAGAACGGACTGGAATGCGTGGAATGTGGTTCTTGCAGCTATGTTTGTCCGGCAAAGCGTCCGCTGAAACAATCCATAGGGTCAATGCGTAAGATTGCCCTGGCAAACAGAAAGAAAAAATAACAGAGAGGTGAATAAAAGTGAACGAGAATTATAACATATCATCTTCACCGCATATACGGGCTAAAGTAACCAGCGGCAATATTATGCTGATGGTTGTCATAGCGCTGCTGCCGGCTACAATCTTTGGGATTTATAATTTCAGGCATGAAAATGCATGGCTCCTGGTGGTGGTAACTACAGTATCTGCGGTGCTGGCTGAATACATATATGAGAAGCTGATGCATAAGCCGATTACGATTAAAGACTGGAGCGCAGTTGTTACAGGACTGCTGCTCGCTCTGAACCTTCCGCCGACGCTTCCGCTGTGGATGGGCGCGCTTGGATCTGTATTTGCAATTATCGTGGTGAAACAGCTGTTTGGAGGATTGGGACAGAACTTCATGAACCCGGCTTTGGGGGCAAGGTGTTTCCTGCTTATATCCTTTACCGGGCGCATGACTTATTTTGTATATGACGGGGTGACCGGGGCGACTCCTCTTGCGGAGCTGAAAGCAGGGGAGACGGTGAATACCATGAATATGCTGATCGGAAATATCCGCGGCACAATCGGTGAGACTTCCGTTCTAGCGATCATGCTGGGCGCAATGTTCCTGCTTCTGATCGGGGTGATTGACCTGAGAATTCCGGGTACATACATCGTTACATTTGTGATTTTTATTACCATATTCGGCGGGCATGGCTTTGATCCGCAGTATATTACGGCGCATCTGTGCGGAGGAGGCCTGATGCTGGGCGCCTGGTTCATGGCTACAGATTATGTAACCTCGCCCATTACAAAGCGGGGGCAGATTGTATATGGTATCTGCCTGGGCCTGCTGACCGGGCTGTTCCGGTTGTTTGGAGGCTCTGCAGAAGGGGTATCTTACGCGATTATCATCAGTAACCTTTTAGTGCCCCTGATTGAAAAGGTTACTCTTCCAAAACCATTTGGTAAAGGAGGAGAAAAATAATGAATAAAATTGTCAAGAACACTTTAATACTTACAGTGATTACACTGGTTGCAGGCATACTGCTGGGGCTTGTATATGAGGTGACAAAAGAGCCAATCGCAACGGCCCAGGAGAATGCCAAGCAGGAAGCGTACAAGACGGTTCTTGCAGATGCGGTTTCTTTTGAAGACTATACGGAGTTTGATGAGAGTGAGGCAGCCGCAGCCCTAAAAGAAGGTGGTTACGAGAGCGATGATATTACAGAAGTGGCCGTTGCATTAGACGAGAGCGGTGCAACCATGGGATATGTCATTACGGTAACTTCACACGAAGGCTACGGCGGGGATATTAAGCTTTCTGTCGGTATTTTAAGTGATGGAACCGTAAAAGGTATCGAAACGCTTACGATCACTGAGACGGCCGGCCTTGGAATGAAAGCAGCGGAACCGGAATTCAAGGATCAGTTCAAAGATAAGCAGGTAGAGAAGTTCTCTTATACAAAGACAGGAGAAGAGGGCGACGATAAGATTGACGCTTTGAGCGGCGCAACGATTACGACCAATGCGGTGACCAATGCGGTTGACTCTGCCCTGGTATATTTTCAGAGTGTGTTAGGAGGTAGTGTCAATGAATAAAAATACAGAAAGACTGTATAATGGTCTGGTTAAAGAGAATCCTACCTTCGTATTAATGCTGGGAATGTGTCCCACGCTGGCGGTTACAACTTCGGCTATAAACGGGATTGGCATGGGCCTTTCCACAACTGTCGTGCTTGTGTTATCCAATATGCTGATATCCATGCTGCGTAAGATTATCCCGGATTCCGTCAGAATGCCGGCATTCATTGTTGTTGTGGCTTCTTTTGTAACAATGGTTCAGTTTCTGCTGGAAGGTTTTGTCCCAAGTCTGTATGATTCTCTGGGAATTTACATTCCTCTGATTGTTGTTAACTGTATTATTCTGGGAAGAGCGGAGAGTTACGCTTCGAAAAATCCTGTGCTTCCATCCATATTTGACGGGATCGGAATGGGGCTTGGCTTTACTGTAGGCCTTACGGCGATTGGGATTGTGAGAGAGCTTGTCGGATCCGGAAAGATTTTTGACCATCAGATTCTGCCAGACTCTTATGAGCCGATTACTATCTTTATTCTGGCACCGGGTGCTTTCTTCGTTCTGGCACTCCTAACGGCGCTTCAGAACAAGGTTAAGAAAAAAGCAGCAGCTAAGGGAGATCCGATCGCTGAAAAGATCGGATGCGGTTCGGGATGTGCCACATGCGGGAAGAAAGAAACCTGCGGTGGAAGTATGTTTATGGATGTGCGCCCGGAACCGAAAAAAGCAGGAAAGAATGGGAATGAATAGGAGGGGAATGAGATGAAAGAATTACTTTTAATTGCAGTTGGTGCTGCATTTGTGAATAACGTCGTGCTCAGTCAGTTTCTCGGAATCTGTCCGTTCCTCGGTGTTTCTAAAAACGTAAAAACTGCAGGCGGCATGGGCGGCGCTGTTATCTTTGTCATAACTATTGCGTCGTTTGTCACAAGCCTGATCTACAAGTTCATTCTTGTACCGACACATTTTGAGTATTTGCAGACAATTGTGTTTATACTTGTTATCGCAGCATTAGTTCAGTTTGTAGAAATGTTTCTGAAAAAGGCAATGCCGCCGCTGTATAATTCACTGGGCGTCTATCTGCCGCTGATTACGACAAACTGTGCGGTGCTTGGTGTTGCGCTGACAAATGTGACGAAGTCTTACAGCATTCTGGAAGGCGTCATTAATGGGCTGGCAACGGCCTTTGGGTTCCTTGTGTCAATCGTTCTTATGGCAGGAATCCGCGAGAAAATCGAACATAACGACATTTCAGAATCATTTCAGGGAACTCCGATTGTCCTGGTTACGGCCGGACTGATGGCAATTGCATTTTTCGGATTTTCAGGTTTGATTTAGGAGGGAAGGAACATGAGTATATCAGGAATATTAATAGCTGCGGCGATTGTCGGCGGAACCGGATTATTCATCGGCATCTTCCTGGGGATATCCGGAAAGAAGTTTGCCGTTGAGGTAGATGAGAGGGAAGAGGCGGTCTTAGGCGTTCTTCCCGGCAATAACTGCGGAGGATGCGGTTTTGCCGGCTGTTCGGGCCTGGCTGCGGCCATTGTAAAAGGTGAAGCGGAAGTCGGCGCATGTCCGGTCGGGGGATCACCGGTTGCAGCGCAGATCGGCGAGATTATGGGAGTTGCTGCGGGGGATCAGGAACGGCAGGTCGCATTTGTGAAGTGTGCCGGTACGTGCGAAAAAGCGCAGGATCAATATAAGTACCAGGGAATTGAAGACTGTATTATGGTAAATATGATGCAGGACGGCGGCCCAAAGGGATGTTCCTATGGGTGTCTGGGATTTGGCACCTGTGTAAAGGCATGCCCCTTCGATGCAATCCATATTATTGATGGCATAGCCGTGGTAGATAAGGAAAAATGCAAGGCCTGCGGTAAATGTATCGCAGCCTGCCCGAAACATCTGATCGAACTGATCCCATATGACCAGAAGACGTTTGTGCAGTGTAATTCTAATGCAAAAGGAAAGGCATTGATGGATGTCTGCCTGGTAGGCTGTATCGGATGCCGCCTATGCGAAAAGAACTGTGAGACCAATGCGATTACAGTTACAAATTTCCTGGCCCATATCGATGCGTCCAAGTGCACTAACTGCGGAATATGTGCAGATAAATGTCCGCGTAAAATAATTATACCCAGAAAGATACCACTTACATCATAGTACATAATGGCGTGATGCCAGAAGCCGCTTTGAGGAATTGAAATACAAATAACTGGGATGCGGTGTCAGCCTGAAGCCGCCTCAGAAAATGAAAACCAGCATAACGAACAACGACGGTAGCTCCGGGAATGCAGAGTGCATTTACGGGAGGGCTGCCGGGTTCCGGAATTACAGTCCCGGAAGTGGTTCTTATGCTGGCTTTTGCTATACCTATGGGCTAGCTTGGGGAATTCGGTTAATCTGCATAATGCAGCGTGTAGTCGTCGGTTACGAAGATAGCCCGGACATTGTCCAGCGATTCTATCAGGGCGGATCCTTTGTCCAGCCCGAGCCCGAAACAGGCTGTGCTCAGGGCATCACCGTCCACCGAGGAGCTGGAGATGATTGTGACCTGAAGGAGCTGGTTGTCGTAGGGATAGCCGGTGGCGGGATCCAGCAGGTGGTGATAGATTTTACCGTCTTTCTCGAAATACCTTTCATAGGTGCCGGAGGAGACCACAGACTGCCCGTTGATTTCTACGGTCGTGATGGCCTCGTTTGTCTCAGCGAAGGGCTTCTGGATTCCGATATGGAAGGGCTGCCCGTTATACCTTCCGCCGACTGCAACGATGTTGCCGCCGAGACTGATAAGTGCGTGCTCAATTCCCTGCTCTGTAAGATAGGCTTTTAGCTCGTCTGCAATGAAACCTTTGGCGATACCGCCCAGGTCAATCGCAGCCTCAGGATCTGCCAGGGTGACCGTATTTTTGTCCAGAATGACATTCTTATAGTTCACGTGGCTTCTGGCTTTCTCTATGGAATCCTGATCCGGGATATTTCCGGGATTATTTTTCACATCCCATAGCTCACTCAAAGGGGCTATGGTGATATCAAACCGTCCGTCCGAGAGCCGTCCGTAATACAGTCCCTTTTCCAGCAGTTCGGCTGTTTCGGGGTCTACTTCCACGGGAGCACCCTGTGCGGCGTTAATTTTGGAGACGTCGCTTGTCTCAATGGTTCGGCTGAAAAGGTTTTCGTAACGGGTACACATTTCTTTGCAGTGCTCCAGTATGGATTTATCCGTGGTTCCCCAGACCTCCACGGATATGACGGTGTCAAAGTACATGCCGGTCATCTTGATCGAGCTGTCGGCACGGGGAACTTTGCTGCAGCCGGCAGCTGTAAGCAGGATGGCTGCGGTTAGAAGAAGTGAAAGGGTACGTTTCAGCATGGCTTGTTTCATAGGATTCCTCTTTCGGATGTATTTAAGGACCTGCCCTGCAGGACGGTTTCCATTTGGATTATTATAACCATTTTCAGGAAGAATTACAATCGAACATGTGGTTGCATTCTAAAAGTTGGTGTGCTATGATAGTGGCTGGAGGCGGATATGAAAAAAAATGATTTTTTATTAATCGGACTCATTTTACTCATCGCAGTTTCTGTGATGGGTTATCATTATCTAAAGGAAGACACTGGCATGGGAAAAGCAGTGATCCGGGTTGACGGCGAACTATATGGGGAATATGATTTGTCAAAAGACCAGACCATAGATATACAGGGGACTAACACCCTCGAGATTCTTGACGGTAAAGCCAGGATGTCCTTCGCAGACTGCCCGGATAAACTATGTGTGCATCAGAAGGCAGTCTCAAGGGACGGGGAGAGCATCATATGCCTGCCCAATAAGGTCGTAGTATCCATCGAAGGCGGGGAAGACCGTGAAATGGATGCGGTGGCAAATTAGTGGTGTCCGAGTCCAAGCGTACAGGAGGAAAAGGCATGAAGAACAGAGCTGCTTATTTTGGAGTGTTTACGGCCCTTGCCCTTATATTCAGCTATGTGGAGATGCTGATTCCGATACAATTCGGGATTCCGGGGATTAAGCTGGGGCTGGCGAACCTGCTGATCGTTATCATGCTGTATAAGTGCGGTGCAAAAGAGGCTCTGCTGCTTTCCGTAGTCCGGATCGTGCTGGCGGGTTTTATATTTGGCAATATGTTCAGCATTATATACAGTCTGGCAGGGGGGGTTTTAAGTATGGCGGTAATGACGGTATTAAAAAACAGGGGATCCTTCAGTGTAACAGGAGTCAGCATCGCCGGAGGCGTGTTTCATAATATCGGACAGCTTTTCATAGCGATGGTGGTTGTGGAGACATTTAAAGTTGGTTATTATCTGCCTGTGCTGTTGATTGCCGGCGTCATTACGGGAGCACTGATCGGGCTGATCTCGGGTGAAGTGCTCAAAAGGCTGAAAAACATGACATTGATGTAAAAAGGAAGCTTATATTATGAACCTAGTACAGCATTGCACTATTAATTCAGCAATACTGTACTAGAGAAAAGGGGAAAACGATGATTTCATATATTCGCGGCGAACTTGCTGCTGTGGAGACGGAAAAAGTAATAGTGGATGTGGGCGGTGTTGGATACGGCATTTATATGCCCGGACAGGCTATGGGGCTGCTGCCTCAGCCGGGAACTGAAGTAAAGATCCACACCTATCTGAACGTGCGGGAGGATGCGATGCAGCTGTTTGGCTTCCTGACCAGGGATGATCTGGAAGTTTTTAAGCTCGTGATCGGCGTCAGCGGAATCGGCCCCAAGGGCGGCCTGAGCATCCTTTCCCAGCTGACACCGGACGACCTGCGGTTTGCAGTGCTGTCGGGAGATGTGAAGGCAATCTCAGCGGCGCCGGGAATCGGGAAGAAGACAGCGGAAAAGCTGATCATAGAGTTGAAGGATAAACTCAATATTGAAGATGTGCTTACGCATGCGGCGGACAGCAGCGCGGCCGCGGTTCCTGTCAATAACGGCGGGATCCAGTCCGAAGCGGTTCAGGCTCTGGTGGCACTGGGATATGGAAGCACGGAAAGCCTGCGCGCAGTCAAACAGGTAGAGCTGGACAATGCGACCGTGGAGGATGTGCTGAAGGAAGCCTTGAAAAAAATGCTTTAATTTCATGACAGAGGGAAAGTATGGGAAAACGAATCATAACAACGGAAAATCTGGAAGAGGATGTAAAGATAGAGAGCAGCCTGAGGCCGCAGCATCTGGAAGATTATATTGGGCAGGAAAAAGCGAAAGAAACGTTGAAAATCTACATAAAAGCAGCAAGGGAGAGGCAAGAGGCCCTGGATCATGTGCTGTTCTACGGCCCGCCCGGACTGGGCAAGACGACCCTGGCCGGGATTATTGCCAATGAAATGGGTGTGAATATAAAGATTACTTCGGGCCCGGCAATTGAAAAGCCGGGGGAGATGGCGGCTATTCTGAATAATCTGCAGGAGAATGACGTTCTGTTTGTGGATGAGATCCACCGGCTGAACCGGCAGGTGGAGGAAGTGCTGTATCCCGCCATGGAGGACTATGCGATTGATATCATGATCGGAAAAGGGGCAACGGCCCGTTCCATACGGTTGGATCTGCCTAATTTCACATTGGTTGGCGCAACAACCCGGGCGGGTATGCTGACGGCGCCCCTGCGGGATCGGTTCGGGGTTGTTAATCATCTGGAATTCTACACGGAACAGGAGCTGAAGACGATTATCATGCGGTCTGCCCAGGTATTGGGTGTGGAGATCGACGGGAACGGAGCGTTGGAGCTGGCCAAGCGCTCCAGGGGGACGCCGAGACTGGCAAACCGTCTTCTCAAGCGTGTCAGGGATTTTGCACAGGTGAAGTACGATGGAGTCATTACCGAAGCAGTAGCCAATTATGCACTGGATCTGCTGGACGTGGACAAGTACGGGCTGGACCACATTGACAGGACTATCCTGCTGACGATGATCGAGAAGTTTCAGGGAGGCCCTGTGGGGCTGGACACATTGTCTGCTTCTATATCTGAAGATGCAGGGACACTGGAAGACGTTTACGAACCGTACCTGTTGAAAAGTGGTTTTATCCAGCGGACACCCAGGGGAAGGGTAGCGACGGATCTGGCCTACACGCACCTGGGAATCCCGCTTTCAGACTGAGAAACCTTCCTATTGCAGCTGATGAAATAGGAAATAACTTGAAAAAATGGTTGGTTTTTGTATTCATATAGTTTATAATAACAGGTAAGAAACGCGAGGAGGGTTACTGCTTACAGGCAAAACCTGTAAAAGTAACGTTGCCTGTCCATTTTAAGCCGCCTTTGGCGAGGGGCAGGCTCATCGGCTGTTTTACGTTGTCGCTCCCAGCCTATTAGCTAGTGACAGTCTAGGGAGTGAACAGTAACTGAGGAGGATGCTATGAGTTCAGCAAAACATTTTACAGAAGTTTTAATTGGAGGAAAGGTCTACACATTAAGCGGATTTGAAGGCGAAGAATATCTTCAAAAAGTTTCTTCCTATCTGAACCATAAGATTACAGAATGTGCCAACAGCGAAGGGTTCCGTAAACAAAGCGCCGATACCCGGAACGTGCTCCTTGCCCTGAATATCGCAGACGACTATTTTAAGGCGAAAAAGCAGGGTGATTCCCTTGAAAGTGATATTGAACTAAAAGACAAAGAGATGTACGACCTGAAGCACGAATTGATATCTGTTCAGATTAAGCTGGAGAACGCTGAGAAGGAACTGGCTAAGATGAAGGAAGAGAATAACGATCTGCAGATGCAGATTGTAAAATTAGAAACTGAGATGAAGAATCGCAGAAAATAAGAGTAGGCTGTCATTGGACAGCTTATTTCATTTATCCCAGGCGGAGGAACATCATTGACACAGGATAGAAAAGGAAGCAAAAAAATAGAGATACTGGCGCCGGCGGGTTCTTATGGGAGCTTTATGGCGGCTGTAACGGCAGGGGCGGATGCAGTGTATGCAGGCGGCCCTCGTTTTGGTGCAAGGGCTTTTGCGGATAATTTTACGGAGGAGCAGCTCCTTTCTGCCATTGATTATGCACATCTTCATGGCAGAAAGTTCTATCTGACGGTGAATACTCTTTTAAAGGATGCCGAGCTTGAAGAACTGCACGAATATCTGGAACCGCTTTACCGGCAGGGGCTGGATGCAGTGATTGTACAGGATATAGGCGTGCTTTCATTTGTTAGAGAGCATTTTCCGGGAATGGATATCCACGCCAGCACACAAATGACAGTTACAAATACAGAGGGTGCTCTGTTTTTGAAAGAGCAGGGGGCGGTACGTGTTGTGCCTGCAAGAGAGCTCGCTCTGGAAGAAGTGTACGATATTGTAGAGCAGACCGGCCTTGAGATGGAGTGTTTTGTCCATGGGGCGCTCTGTTACTGCTACTCAGGGCAGTGCCTGCTGAGCAGCCTGATTGGAGGACGCAGCGGAAACAGAGGGCAGTGTGCGCAGCCGTGCAGGCTCCCCTATACTGTGAATGGAAAAAAAGAGTACACTCTGAGTTTGAAGGATATCTGCACGCTGGAATTGATCCCGGAATTGGTGGATGCGGGGATCGATTCCTTCAAGATTGAGGGAAGAATGAAAAAACCGGAGTACGTAGCGCTTGTTACGGCCATGTATCGTAAATATACGGACATGTATCTCCAAAAAGGCAGGGAGGGGTATGCTGTTGCTCCCGGGGATCTGGAGATGCTGATGGATATCTATAACCGGGGAGGCTTCAGTCAGGGATATTACAGGCAGCATAACGGACGGAATATGCTTTCTCCGGATCGTCCGAACCATGCCGGTGTGCCCGCAGTGCGGGTTATTGCGCAGAAAGGGCGTGAGATTGCAGTGGAGGCGCTGACGGATATTCACAAAGGAGATATTCTGGAGCTGGAAGGCGAAAACGCCGGAGAGAGCGGCAGGGCTTTGGGAACCAAAGCCGATGCGGACCCACAGAAATGGTACACTTTTGGAACGGCGGTTCCGGCAGGCGGCAGATCGAAGATTCTGGCACCACGCAAAATGACAATGAAAAAGGGAACTATATTATGCCGGATCCGAAACCTTGAGTTGCTGGAGTTTATACAAAAAAGATATATAGACAGAACTGCGCAGGAGACCATATGCGGAAGTTTTCGGGCTGCCGTTCAGGAGCCTGCGGTTTTGACGCTTGAGTTCCGGGAGATCACGGTTTCGGCGGAGACAGAAGAGCGGACGGAAGCTGCTAAGAACCAGCCGTTGGATGAAGAGAGAATCAAGAAGCAGCTTATGAAGACCGGTAATACTGAATTTGTTTTCGAATCCCTGGAAGTTACAACGGAAGGCCCTGTATTTCTGCCAATGCAGAGATTGAACGAACTCAGACGCAGGGCGCTGGAACTTTTGGCAGAAGCCATTTGTAATCAGTATAGAAGAAACGTCGCTATGCCGGAACAAGGACGAAAGAGGCCGGATCCTAAACGAATAGCGGTGGAAAAGCAGGCGCCCTATCTCTCCGTATTAACGGAATCGGAAGAACAGACGGCAGTGGCAGCCGCGTGTCCGGAAGTCTTCCGGATTTACCTGGACAGCAGTTCCGGGACGGATTTTATAAATAACGGCAGTTATAAAGAAATATCCCGGGTGGCAAAAGGACGGGGGAAAGAGCTGTTTCTTGCAATGCCTCATATATTCAGAGAAACGGCGGTGTCCTATTATACGGAAAATATGGGGATACTGGCGGAGTTTGACGGATTTTTAGTCCGCAATTATGAAAGTTTTCATTTTCTGCGGAAACATGGATTTGACAAGAAGATCATATTGGACCATAATCTATATGTATTCAATCAGTCAGCGAAGGAATTCTGGACCAGCTGCGGCGTAGAGAGCATTACGGCGCCGGTGGAATTAAACAGGGCAGAGCTGGAACGCCTGGGGATTGAAGAAGCCGAGCTTGTGGTCTATGGACGGCTGCCGGTCATGGTGTCTGCACAATGTATCGTAAAAAGCACGTCGGGATGTACGAATACACCCGGCATCACGGTAATCAAAGACAGGTATCAGAAAGAATTTCCTGTAAATCGATGCTGCAGATTCTGTTATAATGTAATGTACAATATGAAACCGGTCTTTCTTCTGGATCAAAAGGAAGAGATCTGCGGGCTCTCTCCGGCAGGGCTGCGGATCATGTTTACACAGGAGAGCGGGCAGGAAGCCCGGATGATCCTGGATATTTACAGAGACATATACTGCAGCGGCAGGCAGGTCCGTACAGAGGACATGGCTTTTACTAGAGGACATTTTAAACGAGGAATAACATAAAGCAGGTGAAAAAGTGGTTAATATTGTAGTAGAATTATCGAAGTATATTATGATTATACTGATGGCAGTGTATACATTTTCCTGTTTTTCCATATTCGCCCAAGTGTATGAGGAAGACAAAAAATGGATATTAATCAGGCAGAATGTGCTGATGTTCCTGATTCAGTTTACTGCCTACCTTGTCATGTATCTGCAGACGAAGGAAAAGAAGCTGATCTTTTTCTACGGGGCACAGGTCGTGCTTTTGATCGCAGTACTTGTACTTTACCGGGTGCTTTATCCGAAAGTATCCCGGCTGATTGTCAATAATATGTGTATGCTGCTGAGTATCGGTTTCATCATGATTACGAGACTGACGTATGCTAAAGCAGTGAAGCAGTTCGTCTTTGCCGTGGTGGGAACGGTCATCGGGCTGTTTGTGCCGGTGCTGATACGGAAACTGAAGTTTTTGAAGGACTGGACATATATCTATGCCGGAGTTGGGATTCTGGCCCTGGGCGCGGTTGCTGTGCTGGGGCAGCTCTCCGACGGTGCAAAGCTGGGATTCACCATTGCGGGATTTGGAATCCAGCCCTCGGAATTCGTAAAGATTTTATTTGTATTTTACGTGGCGGCAAGCCTGAACAAGTCTACGGAGTTTAAGAATGTGGTGGTCACAACGGCTGTGGCTGGGCTGCATGTGTTGATTCTGGTTCTGTCTACGGATCTGGGCGCCGCCCTGATTATGTTTGTGGTTTATCTGGTTATGCTTTATGTAGCAACAAGGCAGCCTCTTTATGCGCTGGCAGGCATAGGAGGAGGCAGTGCAGCCGCGGTGCTGGCATACCACCTTTTTTATCATATCCAGGTCAGGGTTTCTGCCTGGAAGGATCCCTTTGCTTCATACAGTGAGGGGGGATACCAGGTCGCGCAGTCCCTGTTCGCAATCGGAACAGGAAGCTGGTTTGGCATGGGCCTGTACCAGGGGCTTCCGGACAGCATCCCCGTAGCGGAGGAGGATTTTATATTCTCAGCCATCTCAGAAGAAATGGGGCTGATATTTGCACTATGCCTTGTTCTGGTATGCGTCAGCTGTTATGTAATGTTCCTGAACATTGCCATGGCGATCCGCAACCAGTTCTATAAACTGATAGCTCTGGGCCTTGGAACCTGCTATATTTTCCAGGTGTTCCTTACAATCGGCGGTGTGACTAAGTTTATTCCTTCCACGGGAGTTACGCTGCCTCTGATCAGCTATGGAGGCAGTTCCATGCTGAGCACAATGATTATGTTTGGAATCATACAGGGCTTGTATATTTTAAGAGAAGACGAGGAAGAGATTATTGAGAAGAGAAGAGAGAGAGAATTACGAAGAAGTGAACAGCCAGGAAAGGCGCCGCGGAAAAAACAGCCGGGCAAAAAACCAGCGTTCGAAGAAGTTCCGAAACAAAGAGTTCGCTAGGGTCACGTACTTGTTTGTCGCTCTGTTTCTTGCCTTAATGGCCTATATGGTATATTTTAATATCGTTCGTGCCAAGACTATTGTAAACAGCCCGTATAATGAGCGGCAGGATGCATTTGCGGATCGGGTAATCCGCGGGAATATTGTAGATAAAAACGGAAATGTGCTGGCGGAGACGAACGTAGCAGAGGACGGGACAGAAGTGCGCAATTACCCTTATGGCGCAGCTTTTGCCCATGTCGTTGGGTACAGCTTTCCATCAACCGGGAAGAGCGGGCTGGAATCCGTTGAGAACTTTGAACTGCTTACCTCGAATGCCTTTTTTCCGCAGAAGCTGATGAATGAATTCAAAGACGAAAAGAATATGGGAGATACTGTAGTCACAACCCTTGACGCAGATCTCCAGCAGGCTGCCTACAATGCACTTGGCGGTAATAAAGGGGCCGTGGTGGTGATGGAAGCAAGTACAGGGAAGATCCTGACCATGGTATCCGGGCCAACTTATGATCCCAACAGCGTGGCGGCAGACTGGGAAGCACTGAATGCAAACGACAGTGAAAGTCCGCTGCTGAACCGCGCTACACAGGGGCAGTATGCGCCGGGGTCCACATTTAAAGTGGTAACCGCACTGGAATACATCAGGGAGCACAGTGATTATGCGAATTACAGCTATGACTGTGCCGGTGAGATCACCGCAGAGGGAGTTACGATCCACTGCTTTGACAGTACAGTGCACGGCCTGCAGGATCTGAGAAGCTCCATGGCCAATTCCTGTAATTCCTCTTTTGCTAATATCGGTCTCTCTCTGAACAAAACGTCTTATAGGGAAACTGCGGAAGAACTTCTATTTAATAAGAAGCTTCCGTCTGTCCTGGATTACTCGAAAGGATCTTTCAGAATTAATGAGAATTCCAGCGGTGCGGAAATGATGATGACCGCCATGGGGCAGGGCGAGACACTGGTCAGCCCATACCATATGGCATTGATTACTGCAGCAGTTGCAAACGGCGGCACTCTGATGGAACCATATCTTGTGGAGAAGGTAACTAATGCAAACGGAGCAGAAATCAGGAAAAATGTTCCAAAGAGCTATAAAAGACTGATGACTTCCGATGAGGCATCCCAGTTAAAGGATTATATGAAGGCCGTTGTTGACGAGGGTACAGCAACGATGCTGAGCGGCCAGTCCTACACAGTTGCCGGTAAGACAGGAACGGCAGAATACAGCATGGATGACGGGGAGAAGACGCACTCCTGGTTCATCGGTTTTACAAATGTAGACAATCCGGAACTGGTGATCAGTGTAATCATCGAAGGATATGACGGAGATGCGGGGGCAAAGGCAGTGCCGATTGCCAAGCAGATACTGGATTCTTATTACTATTAATGCCAGGTGGTGAAGAGTATGCAAATGACATTTTACTGTAACTTATATGTCAGTGAGGATCTGGAGGATAAAAAGGAGAAGGTCATGCAGAAGCTGGAAAGCAACAGCCTGCAGCCTTCCGTCTATGTCATCACGCTTTCGCAGGGAGAGCAGAATCATCTGGAATTTTATTCTTCCCTGCTGTACAAACAGCATATCTATGAAAATACGCCCGTATTTGTCGTGGGGATTGCGAAAGGATATGATGATGCCCTCTATCTGGTGGAGGCTATTGCAGAAGATATCTATAAAAAGACCAATGACCTGGATATACGGGGCTATATCCAGAGGCGCCAAAAAGAATATGAGGAAGGCAGAGTGTAAAAGCGGATGTTACATATAATCCTTTTGATTCTAAAAATTATAGGATGGATATTGCTTGCAATACTGGGCTTACTGGTATCGCTGATTTGCATTGTCTTTTTTGTGCCTCTGCGTTACAGGGCGGAGGGGAGGTGCAGGGGAACCCTGGACTCTCTCTATGGGAAGATCCGGTTTTCGTGGTTTATGCATCTTGTGAGCGGCAGTGCCGTCTATGATGGGGGAAAGCTCATGTGGACAGTACGGATCGCCTGGAAGAAGCTGTATGGGGGCGCGGAAGAAGACTGGGAAGAGGCACACGAGCCCGCCAGGGCTGCGAAACATACTGAAGATGAGGATTACGAGCCTGCCAAGGCTGTAAAACATACCGAGGAGGAAGATCTGAAAGCGCTGGAAGAGCTGATGGACAATGGCGCACAGCAGCGGCTGGAAGACCAGAAGGACAAGAATATAGTGGAAGAGAAGCCGCCGGATGCGAGCCGGACGTATAAGGAGCAGAAGGAAGGGCATTTACAGGAAAAATATAGAGAAGACGATCCAGCGGAGGAAAACAATCTGGAAAAACTGCTCAGGGAAGAGATGCGTGATTCGGTAGAGGAAAATGAGAATCATTCAGACAATCAGCGCTCCCCGTCAGGTGATGAAAAAACAGAGGCAGAAAGAGAAAGCATTGCTTCCAGAGTTGAGAAAAAGTATGAGAAAAGCGTAAAATGGTTACAGAAAATTTATCATAAGATAAAATATACTTTTAAGAAGATTTGTGATACCATAAGGTCATTATTGGAGAAGAAGGACACACTGCTGGAGTTCATAGAGGACGAGGTCCACAGATCCGCATTCTTCACGGCACTCAAGGAACTGCGGCGGCTGTTACGCTTTTTGAAGCCGAAGCGGCTGGAGGCAGATATCCATTTTGGATTTGAAGACCCAAGCATAACGGGAAAGGTGCTCGGCCTCATTAGTATGATATATCCGTTTCTGGGAAAACATACAAATATTCAGCCGGATTTTGAACACAGGGTACTGGAAGGGGACATTGCAATTTCCGGCAAACTGCGCGTTCTCTATGTGGTGATTGTGGGATGGAATCTCATATGGAACAAAAACGTGCGCACCACATTCAGGCATATCAGAAAATTTGAACTGTAGCAAAATAAGTATGAAAGATTAAGGAGGATTCAGGCATGGCAGAAGGAAGTAATTTTAAGGAGACTGTGGAGGCGTTATTTCAGGGAATGGACAATGTTGTGACATCCAAGACAGTAGTGGGGGATGCGATCCACATCAACGATACCATTATCCTCCCGCTGGTGGATGTATCGTTTGGAATGGGCGCCGGTTATTTTAACGGTGATAAAAAAGGCAGAGGCACAGGAGGAATGGGCGGCAAGATCACCCCAAGCGCGGTTCTGGTCATCAAAAACGGGACAACCAAGCTGGTCAACATCAAGAACCAGGATACGATCACCAAGCTTCTGGATATGGTACCGGACATGGTAGACAAGTTCACAACGAAGAAAGAAGACAAAGTGACCGAGGATGATGTCATGGATATTCTGAATTCCGAAGATTCCACTGAAAATGATGCACAAATTTAAAATCCGGGCATAAAATAATACCAAACCACCTGCCGGAAGCGGGACAGATTATGAAAAAAGTAATAGGGTTTGCATTACTCTGGTTTGCAATAGGAATGTTTGTCATGCTGGCACTGCCCAACGCAATCGGACTGCTGGTCACATTCATATGTCTGGCGGCAGGATATAAATTGTTTTGTGGGTAGGGACGCTGAGGGAGAGTCGGGACTGGTTTCCGGCAGGGCTGCATATGCCGTTTGGATGCCCGCGCCACTTGATAAGAAGCAGTAACAGTGAAAATGCGGGGAATAGAGGTACTTGCCGCAGTTGGCCCGAATGCCGATGCATTCGCGCCGCCGGCGGCAACAGGATTTGATTTTGAAAATCAAATCCTGCCCTCTATTCCCCGCATTTTCTCTGTAACTGCTTCTAATCGCGTTCTGAGGGCGTCCAAACGGCATATACAGCCCCGCCAAAAACCAGTCCCGACTCTCCCTCAGCTAGGCGCATCCGGCCGGGACGGACGGGGGCGGCGTATTTGCCTTCCTGCGCGGAAGTATCTATGTATAAGGAATTGTTGAAAATTGGTGCCACAGGCGATTCATCTTACATATAGGTAGTTAAGGTAGGGGCATTCCATAACAACCATCTCCAGCCCAATTTATCCGTTTTCCCAGCCCAATCCGCCGCCACCGCAGGTACCTCCCCCATTTTTACGCTTTTTTCTTCCGGCCGGATGCGCCTAGCCTGTGCAAGGAGGGGAAGATGCGGCTGGGAACAGGGAATGCTCTTTCTGAATGCGTAAAATGCGCGTTAGAACGGCTTAATGAAAAACCTGCTGTATTTTGAGGATGAAATCGGCTCACAAAGCCGGTTTCAAGGAGACCTGAGCTGCACAATCATCAAGATTGTGCAGTGAATGTCTCCGGTGCCTCAAAATACAGCAGGTTTTTCATTTAGCCGTTCTTAGCAAATGACCCGTATACAGAAAGAGCATTCCCTGTTCCCAGCCGCATCTTCCCCTCCTTGCACAGGCGCCCCATCCAGACACTAAAAATCCGTATAAAAAAAGTACCCACTTTATAGTGAGTACCCCCGTGTCGTTTGATGTCCAGATTAAGCACGTTCTACGCGTCCTGATTTTAAGCAGGAAGTACAAACGTACATTTTTTTTGATCCGCCTTCTGTTTTAACTCTAACGGATTTCACATTTGATTTCCACATCTTTGGTGATTTTCTATGAGAGTGGCTTACATTATTTCCGAAGTGAGCACCCTTTTCACAAATAGCACATTTAGCCATCATTGCACCTCCTAACAATCTGAAATAGTCCTTACAGACTCACAACACTGTTATTTTAGCAGAAAGAATTTCTAAAAGCAAGCATTTTTTTGAATTTATGGAAGTAAAATGAAAAAAGAAGGCGGTTTTTCTTTTTTGGTTCCCATAATTTCGAATTCATGTTAAAATTGACATAGAATTTAAACAAGAAATTAAGCCTTCAAACCGGGCGGAAAGTGGGGAATACTATGGGCAGACGAGTAATTACGATTGGCAGGCAGTACGGAAGTAACGGGCATGATATTGCAAAAAAATTATCTCAGAGGCTCGGAATTCATTATTATGATAAAGAGTTGATTAAGATAGCCGGAGAGAGGCAGCACATTTCCTATGAAGAACTGCTTAAGGTGGATGAGAAGAGAGCGAATCCGTGGAGATATCCGGTGGAGGACGAGGTGCAGATGGATCGGAAGTTCCGCTTTGAACCTATGAATGATGTTCTTTTCTATACGCAGGCCGAGATCATCAAAGGGCTTGCGGAGAAGGAAGACTGTATCATCGTGGGACGATGCGCTGACGAGATACTGAAAGGTACAAATGGGTGCAGAAGCGTTTTTATACATGCGCCATTTGAAAAGCGGGTTGAGAGAATTATGGAGCGTGCCTCCATTGACGAGCGTGAGGCAGCCACCCTTATAAAAAAGATTGACAAACAGCGCAGATATTATTATAACTACTTTACGGACAAAAAGTGGGAAGATATGACTCAATACGATATCTGTCTGGACAGCGGAAGCATACCGGAGGAGCAGATTCTGGATGTTTTGGCAGCACTTTATGAATCTATATTGTAAATTTGTGATAAAGAGAGTATAATACCTGTGTTGATTATGCGAAAAATCCATTCGAGAACTGGAGGTTATATATGATGAAGGGTAGCATGAGTACGGATCTTGGAATTATTACGATCAATCCCGATGTAATTGCCAAGTATGCAGGCTCCGTGGCGGTTGAGTGTTTCGGGATCGTCGGGATGGCTGCGGTTAATATGAAAGACGGCTTTGTCAGGCTGTTAAAAAAGGAAAGCCTGACTCACGGAATCCGCGTGGAGCTTTCTGATGATAATATACTGGAACTAGATTTTCACGTGATTGTTGCTTATGGAGTGAACATTCTTTCAGTCTCTGACAATCTGATGAACAATGTAAAGTATAAGGTAGAGGAATTTACTGGCATGACTGTAGATAAAATAAATATCTACGTCGAAGGTGTCAGAGTGATTGATTAAGGAGGATACTCGTCGTGGCAACAAAAACGATAAATACAGAGCTGCTTACCAGGATGTTTTTGGCGGGGGCAGCGAATCTGGAGGCTAAAAAGGAATTTATAAACGAACTGAATGTATTTCCGGTACCAGACGGTGACACGGGGACGAACATGACACTTACGATTATGTCGGCGGCTAAAGAAGTCAGCGCGCTGGAACAGCCGGATATGCTGTCCGTGTCAAAAGCAATCTCCTCAGGATCCCTCCGAGGGGCCAGAGGGAATTCAGGAGTCATCCTGTCACAGCTTCTCAGAGGTTTTACAAAAGAGATACGAGAATACAGAGAGATCGACGTACAAGTTCTTGCCCAGGCATGTGACCGTGCCCGCGCTACGGCATATAAGGCGGTCATGAAGCCGAAAGAGGGAACCATACTTACGGTAGCAAAGGGCATTGCCCAGAAGGCGGCAGAGATGGCAGAGACGACAGATGATCTGGAAGTTTTTATTCCCGAAGTTCTGAAACATGCGGAATATGTGCTCTCAAAGACTCCGGATATGCTTCCGGTGCTGAAGGATGCCGGCGTTGTAGATTCCGGCGGACAAGGTCTGGTAGAGGTATTGAACGGTGCATACGACGCTTTCCAGGGAAAAGAGATTGATTACAGCGCCATTGAGGCAAGTTCAGGCACAAGTATGGTGAGGCCCGGGGCACAGGCGGAGACAGATATCAAGTTCGGATACTGCACCGAGTTTATCATTATGACTTCAAAGCCATTCTCTGAGACGAATGAGACGGAGTTTAAGGCTTATCTGGAATCCATCGGCGATTCCATTGTGTGTGTTGCGGACGATGACATTGTAAAGATCCATGTACACACGAATGATCCTGGGCTGGCGATCCAGAAGGCGCTCACCTATGGACAGCTGTCACGCATGAAGATCGATAACATGCGCGAGGAACACCAGGAGAAGCTGATCAAGGACGCTGAAAAGCAGGCGGCTGAGCAGAAAAAAGCGGTTAAAAAGCCGGAAACCAGAAAAAAAGTCGGTTTCATTGCAGTATCTATCGGTGAGGGAATGAATGAGATATTCAGAGAACTCGGGGTAGATTATATTATTGAAGGCGGACAGACGATGAATCCGAGCACGGAGGATATGCTGACAGCTATAGATGCGGTGAATGCGGATCATATCTTCATTCTTCCGAATAATAAGAATATTATTCTGGCGGCCAATCAGGCGCAGTCCCTGACGAAAGACAAGGATATCCTGGTTATTCCGACGAAGACTGTTCCGCAGGGAATCACGGCGGTAATCAATTACATGCCTGAGGCCGATATTGATACCAATGCCGAGAACATGAATGAAGAGATCAAAAATGTAAAGAGCGGACAGATCACATATGCTGTCAGGGATACCCACATTGATGACAAAGAGATCCATGAAGGCGATATCATGGGAATTGGCGACGCAGGGATCCTTGCAGTAGGACAGTCTGTAGAGGGCGTGGCAAAAGAGATGCTCACCTCACTGGTAGACGAAGATACGGAGCTGATCAGCCTGTATTACGGACAGGATGTCCTGGAGGCGGATGCCGTCCGCTTTGCACAGGAGATCGAGGAATTGTATCCGGATGCAGACGTGGATGCACATTTTGGAGGACAGCCGATATATTACTATGTATTATCCGTAGAGTAGAACAGATCATTGCAGATAAGGCGGGCCAGTTTCCCAGAAGGGAAGCTGACCCGTTTCGAACTCAATCCTGTTTTGTAATTGTCCGATGGGAGAATAAAAAGACCTATGAATGAAAATTCTAAAATAAGCACACTAAAAGGAATCGGTGAGAAGACGCAGGCCCTGTTTGAGAAGGCAGGCATGCGGACAATCGGGGATCTGCTGCGGTATTATCCGCGTGGCTATGATGTCTATGACGAGCCGGTTCCGGTCGGAGAGGCAGAAGAAGGCAGGACGGTAACTATTACCGGCGCTATATTTGGAAGAGTGCAGCTTGGGGGAAGCAAAAATATGCAGGTGACGACGCTCTACGTCAAGGATCTGACAGGCACTTTAAAAGTGATCTGGTTCCGGATGCCTTTTCTAAAAAATACGCTGTCCAGGGGCGGGATTATCACTCTGCGCGGCCGTGTTGTCAGAAAAAGGGACGGCCTGGTTATGGAGCATCCCGAGATCTTTTATCCGAGTGCAAAATACGAGGAAAAAAGAAATACCCTGCAGCCGGTGTATCCGCTGACCAGCGGGCTTACAAACAATGCGGTAAAAAAGGCCGTGATGCAGGCTATTCAGTATCTGGATCTGAGGCAGGAGTTTCTGCCGGAGGACATCCGCATGAAGTACCATCTGGCGGAATATAATTACGCTGTCCGCGGCGTTCATTTCCCGGAGACAAAAGAAGAATTCTATTATGCCAGGGAGCGCCTTGTATTTGAAGAATTCCTGATTTTCATCCTTTCCCTTAGAAATCTGAAGGCGCGGGAGGACAAAGCGGTAAATGGATTTGCATTTGCAGAGCGGCCGGAGATCGATAAGTTTTTAGCGTCTCTCCCATATGAATTGACGAATGCACAGCAAAAAGTCTGGGGCGAAATAAAACGGGATATGTCCGGGCCCAATGTCATGTCCAGGCTTGTCCAGGGAGACGTCGGCTCGGGCAAGACAATCGTCGCACTGCTGGGTCTGATGTATGCAGGGCTGAATGGTTTCCAGGGGGCTATGATGGCGCCTACGGAGGTGTTGGCAAAGCAGCATTACGATAATATTACATCCATGTTCAGACAATATCACATCCCATTACATGCCGAGCTGCTGACAGGCTCAATGACTGCAAAAGAGAAGCGGGAGGCTTACGAAAGAATTGCCTCAGGAGAGTCGGACATCATCGTAGGAACCCACGCTCTGATACAGGAGAAGGCAGTATACCATAATCTGGCTCTGGTAGTGACCGATGAACAGCACCGTTTCGGGGTAAAGCAGAGGGAAATGCTGGCGGGGAAGGGAAAGATGCCGCACATTCTTGTCATGAGCGCCACGCCGATCCCGCGCACGCTGGCGATTATACTATACGGAGATCTGGATATTTCAGTGATCGATGAGCTGCCCAGCAACCGGCTGCCAATTAAAAACTGCGTGGTGGACACCGGATACCGCAATACGGCTTATCGTTTTATGCAGAAGCAGGTGGAAGCGGGACGTCAGTGCTATGTGATCTGCCCCATGGTGGAAGAAAGCGAAAACCTGGAGGCCGAAAATGTGATAGACTATACAGAGCTGCTGAGAGAAGCGCTGGGGTGCACAATTGAAATCTCTTTTCTGCACGGAAAGATGAAGCAGGCCGAAAAAGATGAGATCATGGAAGCATTCGGCAAAAATGAGATCCAGATTCTGGTTTCTACGACAGTCATTGAGGTCGGTATTGATGTGCCGAACGCCACGGTGATGCTGATTGAAAATGCGGAACGGTTCGGGCTTGCCCAGCTGCATCAGCTGCGCGGGCGTGTGGGGCGTGGAAAATATCAGTCCTACTGCATCTTTATGAGTGCCTCAAAATCAAAAGAAACAAAAGAAAGACTGGAGATTCTAAATAAATCAAATGATGGTTTTTTTATTGCATCAGAAGATCTGCGTCTCAGAGGACCGGGCGATCTGTTTGGAATCCGACAGAGCGGCCTCTTAGATTTTGCTCTGGGGGATGTATTCCAGGATGCCAAAATTCTTCAGAAGGCAAATGAAGCCGCACAGGAACTTTTAGAAAAAGATCCGGAGCTTACAGAGGAAAACCATGCAAAAATGAAGACCCATTTGAACAAATACATGTCCGAAATGATGTTAGAGACAACCCTTTAAGCCCGTAAAACCGCTGTTTTAAGTTGATTTACAAAAATCGTTAAAGGAGGCAGGAACTTCCAGTGTAAAAGATAAAAACCTCCATATACTATGGTTGTAACACACAACAGTGTTATAAAAAAATCTGAAAAAGTAACAGAAGTTACGAGAAGGAGGAAATTATCATGGCAAGTCGTTCATCTAATCGAGCAGCCGTACCAGAGGCTAAAAGTGCACTGGACAAATTCAAATATGAGGTAGCCAGCGAGCTGGGAGTACCGCTTACAGACGGTTACAATGGAGATTTAACTTCTAAGCAGAATGGTTCTGTTGGTGGTTATATGGTTAAGAAAATGATCGAACAGCAGGAAAGACAGATGGCTGGTAAATAAGCAAATTTCGTAAGAAAAAGCACTTAGGATTGACCTAAGTGCTTTTTTCTGCTAAAATTCAGCATAGTTAGAAGATTTTAAAAGTTCATACAGGTCTGCGCATTTATTGCACAGACCGTAGGAAAACCTTGCGATGAAGGCATCCAGCCCATCGCAAAGCCAGTTTAATAGCTGGATGCGTAACCGTTCAGGCTTTTCTGAACTGTTACAGAAGAATGAGGGTGTTGTTTATGAGAGTGATTGCAGGAAGTGCCAAAAGGATACAATTAAAGACATTGGACGGTCTGGATACACGGCCGACGACGGACAGGATTAAAGAAACTTTGTTCAATATGATTGCGCCGACCATCTATGACAGCGTATTTCTGGATTTGTTCGGCGGAAGCGGAGGCATTGGCATCGAGGCTCTGAGCCGGGGGGCCAGGGAAGCTGTTTTCGTCGAGAATAACCCAAAAGCAATGGCATGCATTAAGGAGAACCTCAAAAATACAAGGCTGGAGTCAAAGGCGCTCACGCTGACAAGAGATGTAATGGCGGCGCTCTATCAGCTGGAAGGCGACAAGGTATTCGACTTTATATATATGGATCCGCCTTATGACAGGGAGCTGGAGAAACGGGTGCTGGAATATCTCGCCGGATCCGAACTGGTGTATGAGGATACCGTCATTATTGTGGAGGCCTCAAGGGAAACAGATTTTTCCTATCTTGAAGAACTGGGGTTTTCTATGTTGAAAGAGAAAATGTATAAAACGAACAAACATGTCTTCATTGAAAAGGCCGGAAAGGAAGAAATATGTTAAGAGCTATTTACCCGGGGAGCTTTGACCCTGTTACATACGGGCATTTGGATATTATCAAAAGATCCTGTAAAATCGTCGATGAATTAATTGTCGGAGTGCTGAATAATAATGCGAAAATGCCGTTGTTTTCTGCAGAAGAACGTGTTAAAATGTTAGAGGAAGTAACAAAAGACTTGACAAATGTCAAAATTGTCCTGTTTAATGGACTATTGATTGATTTTGCAAGACAACAGGGGGCAGATGTCGTAATCCGCGGTTTACGTGCGATTACCGATTTTGAATATGAGTTGCAGATGTCCCAGACGAATCATAAGCTGGAACCGAGCGTCGAGACGATGTTCCTGACGACGAGTATTGAATATTCTTACCTGAGTTCCACTACCGTGAAAGAGATCGCAGCTTTTGGGGGAGACGTATCACAATTTGTGCCGGAAGCTGTGTCATCGGAGCTGGAGAAAAAGATGAACGCAAAAAGGAGAGTGTAACTATGAGCAGCCGCATTGAGCAGATTATTGAGGAGATCGAAGAGTACATTGACAGGGATTGTAAGTTCCAGCCATTGTCCACTACAAAGATCATCGTAAATAAGGAACATCTGGACGAGTTATTGCGCGAACTCAGAATGAAGACACCAGATGAGATTAAAAGATATCAAAAGATTATCAGCAACCGCGATGCGATCCTGGCAGATGCCCAGGCGAAAGCGGACGCTATGATAGAAGAAGCACAGGTACAGACAACAGAGCTGGTCAGCGAGCATGAGATCATGCAGCAGGCTTACTCCCAGGCGAATGAGATTGTAACACAGGCAACCGCACAGGCCCAGGAGATTATTGACAATGCAACGGCGGACGCCAATGCAATACGCATCGGTGCGATCCAGTATACGGATGATCTGCTGGCCAACGCCGAGAGCATAATCGGGCATACACTGGACAGCTATACGACCAAGTATGACGGTCTGATCAATTCCCTTCAGGAGTGTTATGATGTGGTTCGTACCAACCGTGCTGAACTGGAAGTGCCTGTCGACGATGACAGCCAGTATATTCCACAGGATGGATTAGATGATCTGTAAATAAAGAACAGCAATCAGGCTGGCCACCCCCGCGGTGGCCAGCTTTTCTAATGTATAGGGGACGACGGAGAGTGAGGTCTTCTGTATCATGCACTGTGTCTGTGCGGCGGCGCATATGCCGCCGAAGGAGGTAAGTGCCAGAATTGCAGGGTACTGAATCGTAAAAGGCAGTGTAGATTTCCCAATCAGGGCGATCCCATTCGTGACCTCCAGTGCCGGCAGTATCATCTGGACTGGAGCCGGCTGCCAGGGTGCGGACTGTACGAGAGCTAGTATCACGGAAAAGAGAATGATGTATCCGCCGACCTTTGTAATGGTTTCAAAACTGTCCATGATACAGGTATCAACAATGCGGAATCCCCAGTCCGTTTTGCTTTGGCCGGTCTTTTTCATCGCGGGAAAGTTTTTTTGCCCGTGCAGATAGAATCTTCTGAAGGGAATGCTCATCAGCATGGGCGTGCCCAAAAGAATCAGAAGTGAGGGGAGAAGATATTCTTCCCTGCCAAGTGTTTTCCAAACGATGAAATTCAGGATAAACACGGGGCTGGTATTATTGCAGAAAGACAGAAGATAACGGCCTTCATCCTCTGTGATATAGCCTGTTGCAATCAGGTCGGCGGTTACTTTCGCCCCCATGGGGTATCCACAGAGAAAACCGACAATAATAGCAAAGCTTCCGCTTTCAGATACTTTAAATATGCGGCACAGAACCTTGCCGAATGCCCTGGATATGTAATGGATACTGTCGGTGCAGAGCAGGAGGTTGGTGATGATGATAAAGGGAAACAGGGTCGGCAGAATGATTTGAAACCAGAGAAGGAGCCCCTCACTGGCTCCGTTAAAAACCGCCTTGGGAGATATAAGCATGAAAGCAAAAAGGATTACAATCCCGATTCCGGCCAGGTTATGTTTCATAAGAGTTACTCCTTGCAGATCAGCCAGATAAATGTTATTAAAGATATATGAAACGGGTTGATTTTTTATACCCTCTGTGACAAAATGGTAACAGTTCAGAACCGTTTGAACTGCGATACTAATGAGAACAATCCAGCTGTTCAGAACGGAACAGCTATAACATAACAGCCATATAGGAAGGGGAATATAACAATGCCGATATTAAATGAATTGGAACCAGTGGAAGTGTTTCACTATTTTGAGGAAATAAGCCGGATACCGAGGGGAACTTTCAATACAAAAGCAGTCAGTGATTACTGCATGACCTTTGCGGCAGAGAGAGGGCTGGAGGCCATTCAGGATGAATTGAATAATGTCATCATCAAAAAGCCCGGAACAAAAGGCTATGAGGAGAGTGAACCGGTCATCATCCAGGGGCATCTGGATATGGTATGTGAGAAAGCAGAGAATTCGGAGCATGATTTCACAAAAGACCCGCTGGATCTCTATGTAGAGGATGGTTTTGTAAGGGCGCGGGATACCACCTTGGGGGCTGACGACGGAATTGCCGTGGCTATCGCACTTGCACTGCTGGACAGCAGTGACATCCCTCATCCTCCGCTGGAAGCCGTCTTTACGGTGGATGAGGAAGTGGGGATGGGCGGAGCGGAGGGGATTGACCTTACACCGCTGAAAGGAAAGATGCTGCTGAACCTGGATTCAGAGGACGAAGATACAATTATAGCAGGCTGTGCAGGGGGCTTAACCTTTCGCCTGAATCTGCCTGTTGGCAGGAAAAAAGCTGCAGGCAGCTGCCTTGATGTTACGATCCACGGGTTGAAAGGCGGGCACTCAGGCGTGGAGATTGACCAGCAGCGGGGCAACGCCAACAAACTGGCCGGGCGTCTTTTAAACAGGCTGAACCAGAATATGGACATTGCCCTTGTTGAGGTTCAGGGCGGTGCAAAGGACAACGTCATCACTTCTGTCAGCAAATTCACCATCGTTGTGCAGGATAGCGTAAAAGCAGAACTGATCATCGAGAACATGCTGAATACCTGGAGGCAGGAATTCGGCGCAGATGAGCCAGGACTTGATATCACAGTCACTAAGACCGAATATGAGGAGAAATCCGTTTTTTCTGATGCGGACAAAAACAAGGTCATCTTTTTCCTGAACAACTGCCAGAATGGAGTGTACGGTTTTAGCAGGTCTTTAAAGGGCCTGGTTGAGACGTCCGACAACCTGGGAGTTGTGAAGACCGGGGAGAGCCAGATCTCCTTTATCCTGTTGATCCGAAGTTCTGTTTCTTCCAGATTGGAGGAACTAAAGGAAGCTTTGACAGGCTGGGCAGAATTCCTGGGAGGCACTTACGAGATTACCGGTTCCTATCCTGCATGGATGTACAAAGAAGATTCCAGAATCCGTCCGATCGTGGCAGGGGTATTCGAGAAGGTCTACGGAAAAAAGCCGGAGATATCTACCATACATGCAGGACTGGAATGCGGCCTGCTGTCCGGGAAAAAGCCGGAACTGGACTGTGTATCCTTCGGCCCCAGAATGTTTGATATCCATTCCGTCCACGAGCGGCTGGACATTGCCTCAACCTGGCGGATGTGGAATATAATCAAAGAAATCCTGAAAGAATGCAAATAGGACATTCTCCTGCTCATATATTAAAGTGATTACGTGTGCAGAGGAACATCTGAAAAGTTGAAAAGAAAAAGATTGCATAACTATATCCTTCTGAATCTGCTTCTGGCGTTTTTCCTGGCAGTGGGCATCCATGAACTTCTCATACAGGGAGGTTACGCCCGGCTGAATGAAAATACAGCTGCCGGAGACGGTTTCAGAAGGCAATCCCTCAATGAGGAGATGCTGAACTACATACAGAATACAAAAGACCCGGGAGAAAACCTGGGCCTTTATTGGCTGGAAACAGATTTCGGGACAGACCCGTTGAAGAAAACCCCCGATCCGGAGCTGTTCTCCGAACTCAAAAAGCGATGGGCCGGCCGCCAGGGCTGGGAAGAATACATCGCACAGTGCAGGGGAATCTGGAACGACGTCAAGTATTTCCCAGTACCTGCGCCCACCGGTAAAACGGAGGCTGGAGTATCTTTTGTAGATTCCTGGATGTATGAGCGCAATTACGGCGGCAAGCGCGGTCATGAGGGAACCGACATCATGGCAGACAAGAATGAGAGAGGCCTGTATCCGGTTGTCAGCATGACGGACGGAGTAGTGCGCCACAAAGGATGGCTGGAACAAGGAGGATGGCGCCTTGGAATCGTGGCCCCGGGCGGCGCCTATTTCTACTACGCCCACCTGGATTCCTATGCAGACATAGAAGAAGGGGACACCGTACAGGCCGGGGACCTGCTGGGCTACATGGGAGACACCGGTTACAGCAAAACCGAAGGAACAACAGGAAACTTTCCGGTTCATCTGCATGTAGGAATCTATCTGTTCCATAATGACGAAGAAATCAGCGTCAATCCGTACTGGGTACTGCGCTATCTCGAACCCCACAAAATACAGTATTCTTAGCTTACGGGCTTTAGCCCCCGGGTGCGGATGGGGGGGACGCCGGGCGTGGAATGGGATGGGGACGCACGGGGATGGGGCAGACGCAAGACGGCTCAAGGGGGTACCTGTCATTTCAAAATGCGGACACGGGACTAAGAAATTCTAGGAGGCAAGCAGCCATGAAAATGGGGCACAGCTGACACATCACTAGAAATCCTGATGATTTCTCGCGCTGGGTCAGCAGCTTCTGTGATTCGGAATCACAGAAGCTCCCCATTTTCACGGCTGCTTCCCTCCAAGAATTTCTAAGTTCCGTTTTAGCATTTTTGAAATGACAGGTACCCCCTTGAGCCGTCTTGCGTCTGCCCCATCCCCGTGCGTCCCCATCCCATTCCACGCCCGGCTGGTACATCCGGAGGAAGAAAAGAAGCACGTAACCTGGTTGGGAGAATAGACGGGGGAGGCGGATGGAATTGCCTGCGTCAGCGTAATCCCTCCGTGAGAATGCGCATTACCTACCGTTTGGATGCAACAGCAAATGACGAGGCGGGGACGGCTCATGGCGGGACAATGTCTGCTGGTGAAAAGTCCATAAAGCAAGCGTTTTCTTCTACAGCTTCTTAGCGAAGTGTCAGGACATTTCACCAGCAGACATTGCCCCGCCATGAGCCGTCCCCGCCTCGTCATTTGCGTCCCCCCTCATCCCAAAAAGTGTCTCCCCATTCCCACATTTAGCTCTAGTCCTACCGTGGGATTTATGATATAATCAGTTTCATGTGGAGGATTTGATATGAACTTACCGAAAGCATTTGAAGAGAAAATGAAAGGCCTTCTGGGAGAAGAATATGATGCCTACCTGGAGTGCTTTGATGAGCCGCGCCACTATGGGCTGCGCGTGAATACAAATAAGATCAGTGTGGAACAGTTTATGAACATTGCACCCTGGCCGCTTGAACCGATTCCGTGGATTTCCAACGGATTTTATTATGATGGAGAAACGGTACAGCCAGCAAAACATCCTTATTACTTTGCCGGGCTGTATTATCTGCAGGAGCCGAGCGCTATGACGCCTGCCAGCCGCCTGCCGGTGGAACCGGGGGAACGGGTTCTGGATGTCTGTGCAGCGCCGGGCGGGAAGGCTACGGAACTGGGGGCTAAGCTGAAGGGAGATGGCGTCCTGATCGCCAATGATATCAGCAATTCCAGGGCGAAAGGGCTTTTGAAGAACTTGGAATTGTTTGGGATCGGCAATATGCTGGTGCTGAGCGAAGAACCTGGAAAACTGGCCGAATATTTTACGGAGTATTTTGATAAAATTCTGATTGACGCCCCCTGTTCAGGGGAAGGCATGTTCCGCAAAGATAAAAAGATGGTGAAGGCATGGGAGGAGCATGGTCCCGAATTTTTTTCCAAGCTCCAGAGGAGTATTATCACGCAGGCGGCTGCTATGCTCAAGCCGGGCGGGATGCTTCTGTACTCGACCTGCACATTCGATGCCTCGGAAAATGAGCAGACGATAGAGTATCTGATTTCTCATTATCCGGAATTTGCGGTCTGCCCGATTGAACCCTATGACGGGTTCGTACAGGGAATGCCGGAGGTAACAGAGGGAGGCAATCCGGGACTTGCAGAAACCGTGCGGATTTTCCCGCACAGGATGAAGGGGGAAGGGCATTACCTTGCGCTGCTGAAAAAAGCACATTCTCCTGAACTTGAGGAGAATGGGAATAGACAGAAATGCATGTCAGGGCAGGGAAAGGGCAGAAAGCTGCCGGAGGAACTGGCGGAATTTCTGCAGGATACATCCTGGGAGCTGGATCCTTCCCGGCTGGATATACATGGGGAGAGGCTTTATTATATGCCGGACGGGCTGCCAGAGCTGCGAGGCGTCAGATTCCTGCGTTCGGGACTGCTTCTGGGAGAGCTGAAGAAGAACAGGTTTGAACCCAGCCAGGCGCTGGCTATGTGCCTGAAAAAGCAGGAGTATCAAAAGATTCTCGATTTCCCGCTGGCGGACGACAGAGTGATTAAGTATCTGAAGGGCGATACCCTGGATGTGGAGGATATGACTGCTGTAAAAGAGAAAGGCTGGTACCTCGTATGTGTGGACGGTTATCCGCTTGGATTCGGCAAGCTGGCGAATCAGACACTGAAGAATAAATATCTGCCGGGCTGGCGGTGGATGTCTTAAAACCATGAATGGGATAAGTTATGAAGTTAAGATTAGATAAGTATCTGGCCGATATGGGGCTTGGAACCCGCAGTGAAGTGAAGAAGGCGATTACAAAGGGATTGGCGGAGGTGAACGGCGCGGTTGTAAAAAAGCCGGAGGGCAAAGTGGACACAGAGACAGACGAGATCCGGTATCAGGGAAAGACTGTGGGTTACATTTCATATGAGTATTATATGCTGAATAAGCCGGCAGGGGTTATTTCTTCTACGGAGGATCCGAGGCAACGGACGGTCATTGATCTGATATCAGGCAGGCATAGAGACGATCTGTTTCCGGTAGGACGCCTGGACAAGGATACAGAAGGGCTGCTTCTGATTACAAACGATGGCGCTCTGGCGCACAGGCTGCTTTCACCAAAAAAGCATGTGGATAAGATTTATTATGCACGGATACAGGGAGTGGTGACAGCGGCGGATGCGGAATCATTTGCCGTGGGTCTTGATATTGGAGATGAGAAAAGAACCCTGCCGGCAAAGCTGGATATACTGGAATCGGGGGAGATATCGAAGATTCGGGTGACGGTTCGGGAAGGCAGGTTTCATCAGGTGAAGCGGATGTTCCAGGCTGTTGGAAAAGAAGTGATCTATCTGAAAAGGCTGCAGATGGGCAGCCTGAAGCTGGATGAAAACCTGGAAATCGGTGCATACAGAGAATTGACAAAGGAAGAGATGGAAGCATTATGTTAGAAAATAAAAAAGCGGTTATTTTTGACCTGGACGGCTCTCTGGTGGATTCCATGTGGATCTGGCCGGAGGTGGACGTGCAGTATATGGATAAATATAATCTTACGGTGCCTGCCAATTTCCAGAAGGCGATCGAGGGAAAAAGCTATACAGAAACGGCACAATATTTTCTGGATACATTCCCCAGTCTTACCTGTACTCTGGATGATGTGCGGCGGGAATGGATGGAGATGACATTCGGGCTGTATACGACGAAGGTGCCTTTGAAGCCCGGGGCAGGGGAATTCCTGGAACATCTCCGCTCGCTGGGGATCCGGATGGGGATTGCCACGAGCAATGCCAGGGAACTGGTGGACGCGACGCTGAAGGCGCTTCATATCGAACAGTACTTTTCTTCCGTGCGCACTTCCTGCGAGGTGGCGGCCGGAAAACCTGCTCCGGATGTTTATCTGAAAGTGGCCGAGGATCTGAAGGTGCGGCCGGAGACCTGTCTTGTGTTCGAGGATGTCCCGAGGGGAATCGAGGCGGGAAAGAATGCGGGCATGTCTGTCTGCGCCGTGGATGATGATTTTTCCCGGCAGGATGAGGCGGAGAAGAAGAAACTGGCGGATTATTTTATCCGCAATTATTATGATATTAAGAATCATACCTATGAAATTTGTGGAGTATAAATGATGAATCAGGGTTTTTTACCGTTATGCAGAAAAGAGATGCTGGAAAGAGGATGGGACCGCGCCGACTTTGTCTATGTGACGGGGGATGCGTATGTGGACCACCCTTCTTTCGGGCCGGCTATTATCAGCCGCATGCTGGAGGCGCATGGCTACCGGGTGTGCCTGATCTCACAGCCGGACTGGAAAGATCCGGGGAGCATTGCCGAGTATGGAGAGCCGAGGCTTGGGTTTCTGGTGTCAGCCGGCAATATGGACTCCATGGTCAACCATTACACCGTCTCCAAAAAGCGGCGGCGCCAGGATGCTTACACGCCGGGCGGGGAGATGGGGAAGCGGCCGGATTATGCCGCAGTAGTTTATGGCAACCTGATCCGCCGGACGTACAAGCATACGCCCGTTATTCTGGGAGGGATTGAAGCCAGCCTGCGGAGGCTGGGACATTATGATTACTGGTCCGGCAGGGTGAAACGCTCCGTCCTGCTGGACTCCGGTGCAGATATTATCTCATATGGAATGGGCGAGCGCTCTGTGCTGGAGATTGCAGAAGCCCTTGAGGCAGGAATTGCCGTATCAGACCTGACCTATGTGGACGGGACAGTGGTGAAGGTGAAAGACCAGGACTCCATATACGATGCGGTTATGCTTCCTTCTTTTCAGGAGATCTCTGAAAAGAAGGAGGCTTATGCCCGGAGCTTTTATACCCAGTATCAGAATACCGATCCATTTTCAGGAAAGCGGCTTGCCGAGCCCTACGGAGAGAAAATGTATCTCGTGCAGAATCCGCCGGCAAAACCACTGGATCAGACAGAGATGGATGATATCTACGCGCTGCCTTTTATGCGTACCTGGCACCCGGCCTATGAGAAAGCAGGGGGCGTGCCAGCCCTCTCGGAGATCAAATTCAGCCTGACAAGCAGCCGTGGCTGCTTTGGGGGATGCAGTTTCTGTGCCCTGACCTTCCATCAGGGACGGATTATCCAGGCCAGGAGCCATGAATCGCTGCTTGAGGAGGCCAAAATCCTTACGGAACAGCCGGATTTTAAGGGGTATATCCATGATGTGGGCGGTCCCACAGCGAATTTCAGGCAGCCGTCCTGCAACAAGCAGCTGCAGTATGGAGTCTGCAGGGAAAGACAGTGCCTGTTTCCGCATCCCTGTAAGAATCTGCGGGCGGACCACAGGGATTATGTAGAACTTTTGAGAAAGTTAAGAGAGATCCCCAGAGTAAAGAAAGTGTTCATACGGTCAGGCATCCGGTTTGATTATCTGCTTGCCGATCGGGACCGGACATTTTTAAGGGAACTCTGTGAACACCATGTGAGCGGACAGCTGAAAGTGGCTCCGGAGCATGTGGCGGATGAAGTGCTGGAAAAAATGGGAAAACCAGAACATAAGGTGTACGAGGAGTTCACCCGGATATATGGGGACATGAACCAAAAGCTTGGAAAAAAGCAGTTTCTGGTTCCTTATCTGATGTCTTCCCATCCCGGATCGGATATGAAGGCCGCCGTGGAGCTCGCCGAATACTGCAGGGATCTGGGGTATATGCCGGAACAGGTTCAAGATTTTTATCCCACACCGTCTACGATATCCACCTGTATGTATTATACCGGACTGGACCCGCGGACGATGAAGCCTGTTTACGTGCCGAAAAATCCCCATGAGAAAGCGCTTCAGAGGGCGCTGATCCAATACCGCAATCCGGAAAACTACGACCTCGTTATGGAGGCGCTGAAGAAGGCAGGCAGGATGGATCTGGTCGGTTTTGGGGAAAAATGCCTGATCCGGCCGCGCAGATTTGCGAAAGAAAGGGCCTACACCGGAGAGAATGGCGGAAAAAGGACTGAGATCAAGAAAAAAACTCCGGTTAAGAAAAAAGCAATCAGAAATGTTCATAAAAAGAAAAACCAGAAAAAATAGTATAAAAAGAAGGTGTATAGATTGAGAATTGCAATAGTAAGCGGAGCCTCATCGGGGATGGGCCGGGAATTTGTTAAACAGCTGCCCTGGTTCTACCGGGAGCTGGACGAGATTTGGATAACTGCAAGAAGGAAGGGCAGGCTTATTTCTCTGGCAAAGACGAGCAGAATTCCATGCAGGATCTTCGAGGGAAACCTGCTCGAAAACAAGGTTTACAGTGAGATACTGGATGCACTTGAGAAAGAAAAACCGGATGTGCGTATGCTGGTGAATGCCGCAGGCTTCGGCAAAATGGGAACGGCTGCAGAGATCGCTGAAAGAGAACCTGAGGCACAGCAGGAGATGATTGATCTGAACTGCCGTGCACTCACCCGTCTTACCATGACCTGCCTGCCGTTCCTTACACAGGGAAGCCGGATTGTGAACCTGGCATCCGCAGCTGCCTTTTGCCCGCAGCCCTATTTTGCGGTCTACGCGGCGACGAAGTCCTATGTACTCAGTTTCTCACAGGCACTGGGGGCAGAGCTAATAAAGAACGGCATCTATGTGACCGCAGTCTGCCCCGGGCCAGTGGATACGGAATTCTTTGACGTATCCGGCAGGCTTCCGCACAAATGGAAGGACGCGGTTCTGGCTGCCCCGGAAAAGGTGGTGCATCAGGCGCTGATCGATTCCAGGAAGAAAAAGCCGGTATCTGTCTATGGAATGGCGATGAAAGCAGCGGATCTGGGAGCAAAGCTTCTGCCGCACAATATGATTATAAAAATAGAGAGCATGGGAAAAGACTAAGGAGAACTACACTATGACTAAGGTGATAAAAGGAGAGCCGGGATATCTGGATTATAAGAAAAAAGCAGAGATTATCCGGACCGTGATTTATTTTGCACTGGTGGCTGCTATTTTCATTCTGGGTTACAGCCAGGCGCATACGAGACTGAATCTGATGACCGTTGTTGCTGTATTGGGGTGTCTCCCGGCGTCCAAGGCGCTGGTGGGTGTCATTACCCGATTTCCCTATCCGTCTATTGCAGTCATCCGTGCAGACGAGATTAAGGCAAAGACCGGCAATATAACGGCAGTCTATGACATGATCATTACAAGCCGGGAAAAAGTGATGCCGGTGGACTGCATTGTGATTTCCGGAAATACAATCTTCGGATATACGAACAGCGAAAAAGTGGATGTAAAATACGCAGCTGCCCATATAAAAAGTATCCTGAACCAGAATCATTTTCCGGATGTCTCGGTGAAAATCCTGAATAACTATACCGCTTTTCTGGCAAGGGCTGAGGGTCTCAATTCGATAGCTGCTGTGGAAAAAGGGGATACAAAAGAGATAGAAAGACAGATCAAACAGGTGATATTGAATATATCCATGTAGAAAGGAACCAGTTTTATGCAGCAGATAACAGTCGGTGACAATGAAGCGGGACAGAGGCTGGATAAGCTTCTGGCCAAGTATCTCAGAGAGGCCCCGAAAAGCTTTTTATATAAGATGCTGCGGAAAAAGAATATTACTCTGAACGGGAAAAAAGCTTCCGGCAGTGAGATGCTTTTTAAAGGAGACGAGATCAAAATGTTCCTTGCAGAGGAGACCATTGCCAAATTTGCGGGGGATGCAGGGCTCCCTGCAGAGAGACACATGAAGAAAGAATCCTGCCATGATGTGCGTCTGGATATCCTCTATGAGGACAGCCATATCCTACTGATTAATAAGCCTGCCGGGATGCTTTCACAGAAGGCTCAGGACACGGATGTCTCACTGGTCGAATATCTGCATGACTATCTGCTGCAGAGCGGGAGTCTGACAGGGGATGGCATGAGAACATTCCGCCCCTCCGTCTGCAACCGGCTTGATCGGAACACGAGCGGCATAGTAGCCGCCGGGAAAAGCCTGCAGGGCCTTCAGGAGCTGAGCCGCCTCTTTAAGGAACGGACACTGGGCAAGTATTATCTCTGTCTTGTACAAGGGGAAGTGAAAGAGCGCTCCCGGATCTGTGGTTTTCTGAAAAAAGACGAAAAAAGCAATCGGGTCAGTATAACAGACTCGCCCGAAGCAGGAAGCGCGGCAATTGAGACAGAACTCTGCCCCCTCAAATCTAAGGGCGGCGTGACGCTGCTGGAGGTACACCTGATTACCGGGAAGACTCACCAGATCCGTGCTCATCTTGCTTCTGCCGGTCATCCGATCCTGGGAGACTACAAGTATGGCGGCAGAAAACTGGGCGACAGGTACAAAAATGCATACGGGCTGAACCACCAGCTGCTCCACGCATACAGGCTTACCTTTCCGGCACTGGAAGGGCCACTAAGCGGTCTGTCGGGAAAGGAATTTCGGGCCCCGCTTCCCGGGGAGTTTCAAAAAATAGCAAAGGATAAGGGTGTTTTATAGATGGCTACCTGGAATTCAAGGGGGCTTCGCGGCTCCACACTGGAGGAACTGGTAAACCGCACCAACGAACGGTACGAGGAGATGGGGCTTGCGCTGATTCAGAAGATACCGACCCCCATCACTCCGGTGAGGATAGACAAAGAGCATCGCCACATTACGCTGGCATATTTTGAAAAGATCAGTACAGTCGATTATATCGGGGCTGTGCAGGGGATCCCGGTCTGCTTCGATGCAAAGGAGTGTGCTGCGGATACTTTCCCGCTGCAGAATGTGCATGAGCATCAGATGAATTTTATGGAAAAGTTTGAGAAGCAGGGCGGTATCTCCTTTTTGATTATTTATTACAGCAGTTACCATGAACTCTACTATATGCGTTTTAAAGAGATAAAGAGATTCTGGAAACGCGCCGCAGAGGGCGGGCGGAAGAGCTTTCGTTATGAGGAACTGGATCCGGCCTACTTCATGGAACTGAAAAATAACTGTTTCGTCCCGTACCTGGATTACATACAAAAGGATTTGGATACCAGGGATTGACAATCAGGGAGAAACTGCGTATAATTTACAGGGTGATTTAACGAATTAGCACGATAAAGTGAAAGGGCAGGAAATATGGAACAGAAATTACATACACCTGAAGGCGTCAGGGATATTTATAATACAGAATGCAGGAAGAAGCTCAGAACACAGGAAAAGCTCCATGATGTACTGCACGCATACGGATATCAGGACATTCAGACACCGACTTTCGAATACTTCGATGTGTTCAGAAAAGAGATCGGAACGATATCTTCGAGAGAACTCTATAAATTTTTTGACAGGGACGGCAATACACTGGCACTGCGCCCGGACATCACGCCGTCCATAGCCCGGGCGGCGGCAACGCTGTTCGAGACAGAAGAATACCCCGTCCGGCTCTGCTATATGGGCAATACATTTATCAACCATTCCAGCTATCAGGGCCGGCTGAAGGAAAATACCCAGATGGGGGCGGAGCTGATCGGCATGGATTCCATCGAAGCGGACGCAGAGATGCTTGCCATGGTTGTAGACGGGCTGAAAAAGGTAGGGCTTAAGGAATTCCAGGTTAATATCGGCCATGTGGACTTCATACAGAGCCTGATGGATGCCACCGGACTGGAAGAGGAAGAAAAGTCGGAGATTCACGATCTGATCATAAACAGAAATTATTTTGGAGTGGAAGAAATCCTGGACAACCAGGATGCAGCGGACAACATTAAGGCTGCATTCCAGGTGCTCTCAGAGCTGATGGGTGATGTAGAGATTCTGGACCAGGCTATGGAGATAGCGCCGAACAACAGCGCAAGGCTTGCCGTATCCTATCTCCAGCAGTTATATCAGCTGCTGACCCTTTACGGTGTGGAGGATCACATTACATTTGACCTGAGCATGAGCGGGAGCTACGGGTATTATACAGGGGTTGTTTTCCGTGCATATACATACGGTACCGGCGATGCCATCGTGAGAGGCGGACGCTATGATAACCTTCTGGGAAAATTCGGAGAGAATACGCCGTCGATCGGATTTGCTATCATCATAGACGAGCTGATGAGCGCCCTGAGCCGCCAGAAGATCCCAGTGGAAACCAGAGAGATGAACATGATCGTTTATACGGAGGCTACGCAGAAGTGGGCTATTTCGCTTGCAAAGAACTTCCGTTCCAAGGGCAAGTGCGTGGAGATGCACAAGAGGGATAAACAGGAGAGCAGGGAAGCCTATGAAGCATATGGAAAACGGATACAGGCCGTGAGTATGCTGTATCTGAACGATGATCTGACGATTGAGATGGTGAATCTGCGTACCGGGGACGAGAAGCTGATAAATGCAAGGAAAAAGAGATAGAGGAGCAGACATGAGATATTTAACTTTTGCCCTTACAAAAGGGCGTTTAGCCAATAAAACGCTGGAAATGCTGGAGATGCTTGGAATTACATGCGAGGAGATGAAGGATAAAAGCTCCAGGAAGCTAATCTTTGTCAATGAGGAGCTGAAACTGAAGTTTTTCCTGGCAAAGGGCCCCGATGTCCCCACCTATGTAGAGTATGGGGCGGCTGATATCGGTGTGGTCGGCAAGGATACGATCGTGGAGGAAGGACGCAAGGTGCACGAGGTTCTGGATCTGGGATTTGGTAAGTGCAGAATGTGCGTGTGCGGACAGGAGGAAGCCAGGGAACTGCTTCGGCACCATGAACTGATCCGCGTGGCTACTAAGTACCCGAATATTGCAAAAGATTATTTTTATAATAAAAAACATCAGACAGTTGAGATCATAAAAATGAATGGTTCTATCGAGCTGGCGCCTATTGTAGGGCTGTCAGAAGTGATTGTGGATATTGTGGAGACCGGATCTACTCTGAAAGAGAACGGACTGGTGGTATTGGAGGAAGTATGTCCTCTTTCGGCCAGGATGATCGTGAATCCGGTCAGTATGCGTATGGAAAACGACAGGATTAAGGAGCTTATCGTGAATCTGAGAAAGCTCTTACAGGAGGGATAAAAATGCGAATTGAAAAATTAGATGAAAGTACAAAAAAAAATCTGCTGGAAGACCTCTTAAAACGCAGCCCCAATAACTACGGAAAGTATGAGGCCAGCGTCCGCGAGATACTGGATGCGGTGAAAGAAAAAGGGGACGAAGCGGTATTTTCATTTACAAAGAAGTTTGACGGAGCAGAGATCCATGCGCAGAATGTGCTCGTCACAGACGCGGAGGTAGAGGAAGCCTATGCCCAGGTGGATGCTTCTCTGCTTGAGATTATACGTAAATCTTTAAAAAATATAGAGTCCTACCATGCAAAACAGATGCAGTACAGCTGGTTTGACAGCAAGCCTGACGGAACGATGCTTGGACAGAAGGTGACCGCTCTCCGGAGAGTAGGGGTATATGTTCCGGGCGGGACGGCGGTGTATCCGTCCTCGGTATTGATGAATATCATGCCGGCCAAGGTGGCGGGCGTGGATGAAATTATCATGGCTACACCTCCGGGAAAAGACGGCAGGGTGAATCCGACCACCCTGGTTGCCGCCAAGGAGGCTGGAGCAGACGCCGTATATAAGGTGGGAGGAGCCCAGGCGATTGCGGCACTCGCCTATGGTACGGAAAGCATTCCCAAAGTGGACAAGATTGTAGGCCCTGGAAATATATACGTAGCCCTGGCCAAAAAGGCCGTTTACGGGTATGTAAGTATTGATTCCATCGCAGGCCCCAGTGAGATTCTTGTCCTGGCGGACGGGACGGCCAACCCGAGATATGTGGCTGCAGACCTGCTCTCTCAGGCGGAGCATGACGAGCTTGCATCGGCTATTCTGGTGACAACCAGCAGAGAACTGGCAGAAAACGTATCTTTACAGATCGATGGGTTTGTGAGAGAATTGTCCAGGAGAGAGATCATACAGAAATCTCTCGATAATTATGGGCATATCCTGGTGGCGGAGACGATGGAAGACGCGATAGACGCTGCAAATGAGATCGCTTCAGAACATCTGGAGATCGTGACTGCAGACCCTTTTAACGTGATGACGAAGATCCGCAATGCGGGTGCAATTTTTATAGGAGAATACAGCAGCGAACCTTTGGGAGATTATTTTGCAGGGCCGAACCATGTCCTGCCGACAAACGGTACGGCCAAGTTCTTTTCCCCTCTTTCCGTAGATGATTTTCTGAAGAAATCGAGCATCATTTCTTATTCAAAGGAAGCGCTGGAGGCAGTACACCTGGATGTTGAACGTTTTGCGGAGGCAGAACAGCTGACTGCGCATGCGAATTCGATAAAGGTGCGATTTGAAGAATCATAAATAGGATTAAAATGGGAGGGATGTATGATGGACAGGACAGGCAGCTGCATGAGAAAAACAAAGGAAACAGAGATAAACCTGACAATTTGTCTGGACGGAAAAGGGTGCAGCAGGATTGATACGGGAATTGCTTTTTTTGACCATATGCTGGACGGTTTTGCGAGACACGGCCTATTTGACCTGGAAGTAGAGGTTAAGGGGGATCTGGAAGTGGACTGTCATCATACGGTTGAGGACACTGGTATCGCGCTGGGACAGGCAGTCGCCAATGCCCTTGGAGATAAAGCGGGAATCAAGCGCTATGGCAGTTTTATGCTTCCCATGGATGAGACACTTGCTTTGTGTGCGGTGGATCTTTCAGGACGCCCGTATCTGAACTATCAGGTCGGGTTTACGGTGGAGAAGATCGGCGGGCTGGATACGGAAATGGTGAAGGAGTTTTTTTATGCGGTTTCATACAGTGCAGCAATGAACCTGCATCTAAAAATTCTGGACGGAGGCAACAACCATCATATGGCGGAGGCCCTGTTCAAAGCGTTTGGTAAAGCACTGGATGCGGCTACCATGGAAGAGCCGAGAATGAAAGAGGTTTGGTCTACAAAGGGCAGCCTGTAAAGGAGAGTGGATAAATGAGTTATAAGAGATTGACCCCTTGTATATTTATTGACGGAGGGAAAGCTGTAAAATGGTTTGATGATAGAGAAGTGATCGCGGACGATGTGGTGTCCCTTGCAAGGCATTACGGAGATATGGGGGCGGATGAGCTGATCATATTTGATCTGTCCAATTCAGATGAGGAGCACGAGGAATCCATTGACCTGATGAAAAGGATTAACCGCGTCATCAGCATTCCGATGGTGGCCGGCGGGAATATCCGCAGGCAGGAGGATGTAAAGAAGATTCTCTATGCGGGTGCAAAGCGCGCCATGCTGAACTTTTCCAAGCACCTTTCCATCGACCTGATTGAGGACGTATCCAAACGATTCGGCAAAGAAAGGATCGCGGTATCTCTGAACGATTTTGACGCGCTGTTTAAACAGCAGCATCTGATCGAAGAGTACAGTACGGAGATCATTTTCATGCACAGGCTGGATTTAAATTCGGTTATGAATGTGACACAGATTCCGTGTGTTGTCGTAACGGACACGATGGAACAGGACGAGATCCTTAAAATATTGAAGTGCGACGGCGTGAAAGGTGTATCGGGCCTGTTTATCAGTCAGGCGGATATGGATTTTAATGCCTTTAAAAATGTCTGCGCTGCGGAAGGGATCCGGATGACATCTTTTGAAAGCATGATGGATTTTTCTGAGTTTAAATTGAATTCAGACGGGCTGCTGCCTGTCATTGTGCAGGATTATAAAACGAATGAGGTCCTGATGATGGCGTATATGGATGAAGAGGCCTTTGACCATACGGTCAAGTCTGGCAGGATGACATATTTTAGCAGAAGCAGGAAAAAACAGTGGGTAAAGGGCGAGACATCCGGTCATTACCAGTATGTAAAGACGATGACGATCGACTGTGATAAAGACACGCTGCTTGCCAAGGTAGAACAGGTCGGAGCGGCCTGCCATACGGGAAACAGCACTTGTTTCTTCCAGCCGATTGTAGGCAGTGAATACGACGGAAAGAATCCGCTTCAGGTATTTGAAGCCGTCTATTCGACGATTATGGACAGAAAAGAGAATCCGAAGGAAGGTTCTTATACCAATTATCTTTTCGATAAGGGGATTGATAAGATCCTGAAAAAGATTGGCGAAGAGGCGACAGAGCTTGTGATTGCGGCAAAGAATCCGAATCCCGAGGAGATCAAATACGAAATGTCTGATTTTTTGTACCATGCGATGGTACTTATGGTGGAACGGGGAATTACCTGGGATGATATAACAAACGAGCTTGCGGACAGATAACATGAATGGATCCACAACACTCCTGGATAGAGAGTTCTAACTGTTTTTGGCAGGGCATATGATATGGTAGACATATCATATGCCCTTTTCTGTGCGCCCTAAGGGCAGCTTAACAAGAAATCCAAAAGGAGGTACATAGATTATGAACGAATCAGAAGAAAGACGCCGCCAGCTTCTAAGGCAGACCAGAAGGCTTTACAATGAGGACAGCTTTATTCCCGCTGTGCACCCCAGGTATGGACATATTTATCATGACCTGTATGACGATGCAGAGGAAAGGCCTAAAAGCACCTTTTTCTTCCGTCTGACGCTGGGTGTCTTATGCTTTGTTTGTTATGTCTGGATCGATTACGGCAAAGTGAATGTAGCAAATGTAAGCAGCGATAAAATCGTTAACCAGATCGAAAAGCAGATGGATCTCAAAGATATTCAGGCAGTGTGGAAAAAGTTGTAGGGGATAGACGAAAACCCGCGTGCTGCTGATCTGTATTTTTGCCGCCGACCAGCTATATTCCGGAAAATATCCGAACGAAGAGGCCGGGATTACGGATTATAGCTCGGCAGAAGTGCAGTATTCTCCTTACTGTAAGGCAGGAGCATCTCATACTGCCCGCCGATTTTAGAATCCCAATAAATAGTGGCATCGAGATCCAGTGCAGATTTGAGTTCCTGTATGATATTTCTGACTTCTGCCTGTGCGGTTTCCGGCGATAGGCCGTTATGCAAAGCAACCTGGATAAAGGCGAATTGTTTCTCCGGACCGTAGTCGAATGTTACAATAGACAAGATACTGCAGAAGATATTTCTGTCGGCTAAAACGATGCGGGAAATCTGATCATTCATTTTTTCATCCTGTCCTCTCCCGATCAGCAGATCCAGATGTTCCACAAAGGAGGTAATGCCCGACCACAAAATCACTCCCGAAATTATGAGGCTGATTATCCCGTCCAGAGGGAGAGCGGTAAGTGGAGAGAGCAGCAGTGATATCATCGTCATTACGGTCAATGCGGCATCAGAGATACTATCTTTGAACATGGCACCGAGGGCAGCTGAGCCTACCTTCTTATTTAAATATTTCGTATAAAATGCTAGGCACAGCTTCAGCACGATTGCCGTAATAGGAATCCAAAATAATTCCGGGGGCATATCCGCCGCCTGGGGCTTGATAATCCTCAGAACCGCTTTTTTGCCAAAAGATAATGCTGCGGAGATGATAAAAAAAGAAACAACAAATCCACTGATATATTCCATTCTCCCATGCCCGTTCGGGTGATGCTCATCCGCTGGTTTCGCACACATCTTAAAACCAATAAGGGTGGCAAGAGAAGAGGCACAGTCCATTAAATTATTTGTTGCATCTGCAAGAACAGATACGCTGTTTCCAAGGTACCCCATGGCACACTTAGCGATAAAAAGTACGGCATTTACAAGGATTCCTGCAATTCCAACCCTCTGTCCTATCTGTAGGCGGGGGCTGTATTTCCTATCTGGCTGCATTTGTACTCCTCCTTCTTTTTCTATCTGAAAATTTATGGTCTGCCGGCTGTGTCTTCCCTTCCGGCCCGCCGCCGTGTGCCTTTTCTGGTGCTGCTGTCACTAAAGCCATTGCCGCGTGCGTTTTGCCGCTTGTCGCGCATTTCCGCTGTGCGTCCGTCTAAATGATCGCAGGAACATGGGTTACGCTGTGCCATAAATTCCCGCATTGCCCTGTGCCGTTGCTCAAAGTCCTCATTCGGGAATTGTTCTTCGCATCGTTTGATAATGCGCCCAAGATAATCGCTGAATCTGCCGAGTTCCTCCTTCTCCAGGCAATCCAGAATCACGGCTGAATCGGGCACGCTGTCATCAAAGCTTCCGGCGGCTTTTTCCCCTTTTTCTGTGAGTTCTATAATCATCACCCGTTTATCATTCTCTGAGGGATGACGGGTGATGAACTCATTCTTTTCCAGTTTAAGAAGCAGTTCTGCAATTGACTGCTTACTCATGCCCAGAAGATAAGTAAGGTCTCTCTGGCTGATTTCCGGCTTAATCTTCAGCATAGCCAATACACGGCCCTGTCCCCTGAGAGGATTCCGGCCTCTGCCGTTCCCCGTAAAAGAGGCAACTGTTGTGCGATGCATCAGCATCTGAAGCTGTTGGAGCTGTTCTATTATCGTTGATTTTAATTCGTTCATTTTTTTCTCCTTTCCTGTAAATCGTGCTGGATATCTCATAAAAGTCATGTACCTGACAAATATTAGTATAGTACCTGACTATTAATTTGTCAAGTACTGTACTAAATAAATTTTCTAAAAAATCTCCGCGGCAATAAATTAAATTTTGAATAAGAATGTTTTAGAGCGTAAAAAAAATTGAGGGGACATATAAAGTGTCCGGAAATTAAAAAATATGTGGTAATAGCGGCGCGCCCGGAAAGAAAAGTAAGAAAATTTTCGGAAAAGACTTGACTGTATACCAGTTATACACCCTATTATAAATAAAAGCATTCAGATAACAGAATGCAACCAGACGAGGGGGTGGATGTTTGAATACGAAACAAGCGGAGGAACTGACCGGAATATCCAGACAGAATATTCGCTACTATGAGCGGCAGGGGCTGTTGGAACCTGCAAGGGAAACCGGCAATGCATACAGGGATTATTCAGAAGAAGATATCCGGCGTTTGAAGCTGATTAAGATGCTGCGGATGCTGGATATGCCCCTGAAAGAGATTGAGAATGTACTGAAGGAGGAGATTCCCCTAAAAGAGGCCGTTGCACGCCAGCAGGAAAATCTGCTGAAGCAGCAGAAACAGCTGCAGGCGGCGATTGAAGTCTGCACGAGTATCCATAAGGATCAATCGGATCAGGTGGACGTGGATGCTTATCTTGAAAAAATGGAAACCATGTCCCGAAACGGAAGCATATTCGCAAAGATTGCGGACGATTACAAGCGGGTGGCCATGGAAGAACAGCAGCGGAGGTTTTCATTTAATGCAGATGAAGCCGTGAACACGGCCGGTATGTTTGAGGCTGTACTGCGTAAATATGCATCAGACCGCGGGATGAAGTTTCAGATGGTAAAATCCGGTATGTACCCTATATTCACACTGGACGGAACCGTCTATACAGCGGCCAGAGTGCTGGAGGACAGTGAGGAGACAAAGAAAGCGTCAACACGGATACTTTGTATGAGGGAAAATGAAGAGTCTATCAAGAAAGAAATCCCGGAAAAGAGAAGGAGTTTTTATCAGGGAATACATACAATTCTAGTAAATATACGGCGTCATTACAAAAAAAGTATCCTCAATATCCTGATCAGCCTGCTGACGGTTATTGTAATGGCTCTTTATCTGGGCAATCTGACCAGTACAAAACAACAGCTCGATGAATTACCGGAAAGGCTCCCTATATCGGTACAGATCTGGAACGTGAGCGGGGATTCCAATTCGGGCCTGTTCATACAGCCGCGGGTTCTCGATGCGGTTTACGGATCCTCATACACAAAAGAGATTGTGGAAGGGGCAAAGCTTTTGGGGCGCCTTCCGCAGGAGAATGCCGAAAACTTACAAGATCTCTGGATTCAGGGATTGAACCGTCCGGAATGTATTGAGGGCCTGGAAGAAGAAGATATCAAGTGGAGCGAAGGCTGGGATTGGGATGCATTCCAGAAAAGCCAGGATGTCTGTATCGTGAATCAAGCATCCATAGATAAAGAACTTGGGAGCCAGCTCCCCCTTTCACTGCAGCACTACCAGTTGCTGCTTTCCGGAATAGGATTAGAAATAAAGGATCTCCGGCAGGTAAGTATGGAAGTCGTCGGAATGTGGGATTCCAGCGGAACTGATGAAGAGGTAAATGTGCCGGATATTTTATTCCCTCTGGATGCTGTAAAAGAGATTTATAAGCAGAATGACCAGACATATTTTGCATCTTCCCTGTCCTTTCTGGTAAAGGATTCCATGAAGCTCAATGAATTAAAACAGGAATTAAAGGACGCCGGGTTTCAGACGGTGGTTCCGGGCTCGACTTTCTCTTATGCCGGGGCCGGGGTCAGGGTAGATGATGTGATCTTTATCCGGTCGGTCACTAGTCTGGAAAAAAGCCTGTCTCTGCTGCAGGGATTTCTGCCCTTTGTCCTTCTTGTAGTGATTATGGTGGGGTATATCGTATCCCACTTACTGCTTCAGGGCAGACGGGAGGAGTACGCGATTATGCGGGCGCTTGGAACGAGCAGACGACGGTGTACGGTACTGTTTTTGGCGGAACATATTCTGCTGGCTGCGGCAGGCGGCGCTGTGGGAGCAGCTACAGGGTTGATATTGCGGTGGGCCGGCATCGGAGCAATTGCGTCTGTCTGGCTTGTGTTTTTTATCTGCTATATACTGGGCGCGTCGGCTGCCATGTGGATGTTTGGAAGATTCAGCGTTGCAGCTGTGTTATCACACAGAGATTGAGAGGGAGATATGGAACGGATTAAAGTAGAAGATGTAAGTTATTCTTATCAGAATAAATTTCAGACAATTGAGGCGGTAAAACGGATATCCTGTACGTTCGAGTCCGGTAACATGTATGCGGTTACCGGGGAATCAGGAAGCGGAAAAAGTACTTTTCTATCCCTGCTTGCCGGACTTGACCATCCCAGGAAAGGAAGAATCCTGGTGGACGGCGAAAATCTGGCGGAAATAGACCGGGATGCATACAGACGGAAGGAAGTGTCAGTGGTATATCAGGCCTTTCATTTATTTCCTCTGCTGACCGCCTGGGAGAATGTTATGTATCCGCTGGAGCTCCAGGGAATCCCACGCAAAACGGCAAAAGAGAAGGCGGCCCTGTGCCTGGAGGAAGTAGGTCTGGAAGAAAAGATCCTGAACCAATATCCGCGTATGATGAGCGGAGGGGAGCAGCAGAGAGTGGCAATTGCAAGAGCTATGGCAGCCGGTGGGAGGATTCTGCTGGCAGATGAGCCGACAGGGAATCTGGATACGGAAAATGAAGAGAATATAGTCGAATTACTGCTCAGACTGGCACATGAGAAAGATTACGTGGTTATTATAGTTACACACAATTCTTTGATTGCAGACCAGGCGGATATCCGTATGACCATGAAGGACGGGAAAATGATATCGGTAGAAAATCAGTGAGGTGGTGTATGGCATGACATTTTATTACAGCATGAAACAAATGCTCCGCAGTCCCCTGAAGAGTTTTCTGTTTTTTCTTCTGATGGGTGTTTCGGCATTTTTCCTGGCACTGGGTGGAAACCTCTGGAACATGAGCAGAACGGCAATTCAGGAATTCGAAAAAATATTTACCACCATAGGAACCGTGGAGCAGGAGACAAAGGATAACGGGGTTTATGGGATATGGGATGCGAAAATGAAAGAGTATCAGTACTTTAACGCAAGAACCGCGGGGGAGCGGATCAAAGAGGAGGTGCTGGACTTTGAAGGCGCGGGGTATGTACATAAGCCAAGGCAGCGCCCCTATTTTGGAGCATATGTAGAGGAGCTTTATCAGGGAGTGGGGCGCACCTGGCTGCTTACCGTGGAGGCAACCCCTCTGAAAACAGAAACGGCGGATCATTCCGTCAAGATGCGCATTGTTAAGGTGTTGGAAGGCGCTGTCAATGAGGGGGATTATATCTATGTCTGCGAACACCAGAATCCGGAACCCAGAACGTTCGAGGCGGGAAAGACTTATATTATGCAGCTTAATCAGTACGGTTTTACCCACGGTGTGGAAACAGAAAACAGCGATAGCGGGGAGATGGAAATTGAATATGTTCCTTCAAATGGTACCCTATCAACACAATACACTCTCGATGGAGAAAGGATCTATGATCCTATAAATGAATCAAACGAATTTGATGAGGTGACGGAGGGGTTCTACGAAACAGAACGCGGAAAGCGATGGCTGCTGGCGGGAAATATGCAGGACTATTTGGATCATGCCATACCGGTTCAGCCCACAGACAGCACAAAGCTGCTGATGCCGTTTTATCAGGAGGAGGTCGTTATCACCGAGGGGAGGGATATCACAGAAGAGGAATATCAGGACGGCGCAAAGGTGTGTCTGATTCCCAGTACGCTGGCAATGCTGCTTCAGAAGTCCGTGGGGGACAAACTAACCCTGCCTCTGTTTTATGCTAATTATCGGGATGCACCGGTGGACAACTTTTCAACAAAGGGCAGCGGATATGGATTTTCCTTTATTAATGCACAGGGCCAGCCTTATTCCGTATTCAGCGAGCAGGAATATGAGATTGCGGGCATCTATACAATCAAAGATTACGGTACCGGTTCCCTTGGAATCGGCATGTATGAAGTAGTCATTCCCTGGAACGCAGTTCCCGAGAATTCCTGGAAAGATAACATCGTAGCCTATGGACGCATGCAGGTTGGTAACACGTCTTTCCAAATTCCAAACGGAACAATACAGCAATATCAGGAGCTATGGGAAAAACAAGGGGTAAAAGATCTGAAGATCACCTTTTATGACAAAGGCTATACCCAGCTCCGGGAAGGGATTGAAAAGCGAAAGATGATGTCATGGATATTCCTGGTCAGCGGAGGCGTCATGGCACTCATGATTTTACTGTTCTTTTCAAGTATGTTCATAACGGGACAACAGGAGAGGATCGCCGTGGAGCGTCTGCTTGGAAGAACGAAGGGGCAGTGTTCCAGATCTATTCTGACCGGAATACTTGTACTTGCGGCGGCTGGCAGCATCCTGGGCAGCATAGCGGGATGGAAAGCCACAGGAGCAGCCGCCAAGAAGGCCGATGCGGCCACTGTATTCGATACTTCCTACAGCAATGTGACAACAAATGACACAGAGGCGGACATAGAGTGGGCAAGCCCCAGCATCGCACTGTCGGTTGGAACCGGAGGCGGTTTAATTCTGGCGGCGTTTATCATCTCGTCCTGCTATATGAAAGAAAACCTAAAAAAGGAGCCGCTGCAGCTTTTAGGGAAGATTGAAGATGTTTAATACGCACAGTTAATGAGCTTCCATCTCGTCGGAAGATGAGTGCGCGAAAGAAAGGGGTAGCCGTTACAGGATCTATCCCTTTCTTTCGCGCACTCATCTTCATAAACTTAAAACATTCCGCATTTTGCTTGATGTTATGACAAAAAGCACTTATAATTAAACGGTGGTGCCCGGTGTTTCCGGACACCATCAGATCATTTGGAATCAAATAGCATGGATAAGAAGGATGTATATAATGATGAGAAAATTAGCGTTGAGCGATGAGATATTGCTGAATATCGAGAAACCTGCCCGTTACATCGGCAATGAGGTAAATGCAGTGAATAAAGACCCGGATCAGGTGGACATTCGGTTTGCCCTTTCGTTTCCCGATATCATGGAAATTGGCATGTCCCACCTGGGGATTCAGATTTTGTATGATATTTTTAACCGGCGTGAGGATGTATGGTGTGAAAGGGTATATTCTCCCTGGACCGACCTGGACAAGGTGATGAGGGAACAGAAGATCCCCCTGTTTGCCCTGGAATCACAGGATCCGGTCAAGAATTTTGACTTCCTGGGCATCACGATCCAGTATGAAATGTGCTACACGAACATACTGCAGATCCTGGATCTAAGCCAGATTCCGCTCCACAGCGCGGACCGTACCTGGGAGCATCCGATCGTAATCGGCGGCGGCCCCTGCACCTACAATCCGGAACCGCTGGCAGAGTTCTTTGATCTGTTTTATATAGGAGAGGGAGAGACGGTCTATGATGAACTGCTGGATCTCTACAAGACCTGCCGAGCCGGGAACAGCAGCCGTACAGAGTTTCTGAGAAAGGCGGCAGGGATTGAGGGTATCTATGTTCCGATGTTCTATGTAGCGGATTATCATGAGGATGGTACGCTGAAGTCCTTTACACCGACGGAGCCCGGGATTCCTGCCACGGTGAAAAAGCAGATTGTAATGAATGTGACGGAAGCGCCTTATCCGATGAACCCGGTGGTGCCCTTTATCAAAGCAACGCAGGACCGGGTTGTGCTGGAAATCCAGAGGGGATGTATCCGCGGCTGCAGATTCTGCCAGGCAGGGATGCTGTACCGGCCTACCCGCGAGCGAAACGTGGAGACACTGAAGGAGTACGCCCGTGTTATGCTGAAGAATACGGGACACGAAGAGATCTCTCTGAGTTCTTTGAGTTCCAGTGACTATTCCGAACTGAAAGAACTGGTGGAATTTTTAATAGATGAATTTAAGGATAACGGGATGAATATTACCCTGCCATCCCTTCGGATCGATGCTTTTTCGCTGGATGTGATGCAGCGGGTGCAGGATGTCCGCAAGAGCAGCCTGACATTTGCCCCCGAAGCGGGTTCGCAGAGGATGAGAAATGTAATTAATAAGGGCCTGACGGAGGAAATGATCCTGGAGGGGGCCGGACAGGCTTTCGAGGGAGGCTGGTCCAAGGTAAAGCTGTACTTTATGCTGGGCCTTCCCACGGAGACGGAAGAAGATATGAAGGAGATCGCTAGGCTTTCAGACCGGATTGCGAGAAGATATTACGAGATCCCGAAGGAGGAGCGCCATGGCAAATGCCAGATTACGGCGAGCACTTCCTTCTTTGTACCAAAACCGTTTACCCCATTCCAGTGGGCGCCTATGTGTACCAGTGAGGAGTATATGCACAGGGCTTCGGTTGTGAAGCATGAATTCCAGGAGCAGTTAAACAGAAAAAGCATGAAGTACAACTGGCATGATGCCGAAGTAACCGTTCTGGAAGGCGTATTTGCCCGCGGCGACAGGAGAGTGGGGAAGGCCATTGAGGAGGCCTACAGACTGGGATGCCTTTTTGACGCCTGGACAGAAACATTCTGCAATGAAAAATGGATGCAGGCTTTTGAGAATACGGGCATTGATGTTTCATTCTATACAGCCCGGGAAAGAGAACTGGATGAATTGCTTCCTTGGGACTTCATTGATATCGGGGTCAGCAAAAGTTTTATGAAAAAAGAGTGGGAGAGGGCGCTGGAGGGCGTTGTCACACCAAACTGTAAGATGCAGTGCTCCGGATGCGGCGCGGCACAATTTGGAGGAGGTGTCTGCTATGAAGGTAAGAATTAAGTTCAGAAAATATGGTGCGCTGAGATTTATCGGGCACCTGGATGTGATGCGGTTTTTCCAGAAGGCCATGAGAAGGGCGGAGATCCCGATCGCCTTTACCGCCGGTTACAGTCCCCATATGATTATGTCTTTTGCAAATCCGCTGGGGATCGGACTTTCCAGTGATGGTGAATACTTTGATATTGAGCTGAGCGGTCCGATTTCCAGCAAAGAGGCAGTAAGACGGCTGAATGAGGCCATGGTGGAAGGGATGGAAGTCGTAAGCTTCCGTCAGATTGCGGAAGAAAAGAAGATGACTGGAATGGCGATCGTTGCGGCGGCAGATTACAGGACGACGGTGAAAAAGGGTGTGTTTCCTGCGGATTGGGCAGAGAAGATTGCGGCATTTATGACGCAGCCCGAGATCCGGATTCTGAAAGAGACAAAACGCAGTGCAAATGAAGTGGATATCAAGCCAATGATATACCGGTTGGAAGCGGAAGCGGACACTGTCTGTATGCAGGTGGCCGCGGGGAGCGTCCAGAATCTGAAGCCCGGCCTTGTCATGGAGGCCTTCTGCCATTTTATGGGGATTGATTTTGCCGAGAGCGATTATTCACATCACAGGCTTGAGATGTATGCGGATAGGGGACAGGAAGGCAGACGGGAACTGGTAACACTAGAAGATCTGGGTAGTGAAATGGAGATGGAAACGGCATGACTTCAAGAAAAGTTCTTATGATGAAGGAGGCCCAAAAGGTCTGGATATTTCTTCTGGAGGACGATGAAATCGTAGAAATACACTGCGATAAGCCGGACAGCGGCGTAAGGCAGCATGTACTCGGCAATATCTATGTAGGCAAAGTGAGGAATATAGTGCCCAATATCGGAGCAGCATTTATCGAGATTGAGAGCGGCGTGGAATGTTATTATGACATGAGCCAGGCCGCTAATGCTCTGTTTACTCATAAAGCAGGCAGGAAGCCGCTCTGCATCGGGGATGAGCTGGTTGTTCAGATCAGCAAAGAGGCCGTTAAAACAAAGGCCCCGACTGTCAGCAGCAATTTAAGCTTTACGGGCAGGTATGCAATCCTGACTACCGGAAACACAAGAATCGGAACCTCCGGCAAACTTCCCAAATCGCTGCGTGAGGAATTAAAAGAACGCCTAATGCCCTATAAAAACGAGGAGTATGGTCTTATCATCCGTACGAATGCAGGCGATGCTGATTTTGCCCAGATCCTGGGGGAGATTAAGAGCCTGGAACAAAGCTATACCGCTCTGAAGTCTGCGGCTCAGACGAGAACATGCTTTTCCTGTCTGCAGGAGGCGCCTCCCGCCTATATCTCTGACCTGAAAAATGTGTATACCGAAGGTTTAACTGAGATTGTGATTGAGGACGAAGAGCTTTACCGCCAGGTCAAAGAATATTATACAAGAGATCAGCCGGCAGAATTAGAAAAACTGAGGCTTTATCAGAGCAGCCAGCTTCCTCTCGGAAAGCTGTATAATACACAGACTGTACTGGAAAGGGCATTGAGTGAACGCGTATGGCTTAAGAACGGGGCCTATATAGTGATACAGTATACGGAGGCACTGACCGTGATCGATGTGAATTCCGGAAAATGTTCTGTAAAAAAGAATCCTTCTGAAACCTATTTGAAGATCAATCTCGAAGCAGCTAGGGAAGCAGCCAAACAGATGCGGCTCAGAAACCTTTCGGGAATCGTTATTGTAGATTTTATCAACCTGGATGATGCAGATGCAACCAGGGAACTGCTGAAAACATTCCGCCAGTACCTCTCAAGAGATCCCATTCAGTCAACACTTGTGGACGTGACTGAGCTGCAGCTTGTAGAGCTGACCCGCAAAAAAGTACGCAGACCTCTTCATGAGAGTTTAGCTGAATAATTTTTTTAGTTTTTATATTGTATAATTGTATGTAATATAAGCCTATTTGTAGTACAGAATATGGCTAGAGTGGTGTTGAAAGAAAAAATATTGCATTCATGTATACAATATTTGAAACTAGTGTGTTGTGCAGAAATTTTAAGGTGGTGAAGTTGCAAATAAATTGTATACGATTATACAATTTATTTGCCGAAAATGTTACCGCAGCAAAATGCCTAATGTTACAATAGCCAGAAAACCATGGCTTTAGTATAATAAGTGAACCTCTCCGGTCAATCAACTGCCGGGGAGTTCCAAGAAAAGGAACATCATTATGGAATATATTCCAGCTAAAACGATAATTACTCGTTCAAAAAGACCAGAATACTGGTTTGGAACAGAATATAATATGAATATATATAAAGGATGCTGTCATGGGTGCATATACTGTGACAGCCGTTCAGACTGCTATGGAATCTCTTCCTTTGACACTGTCAGGGCAAAGGAAAATGCTTTGATGATCATACGCGATGAGCTGCGCAGAAAGACAAAGAAGGGCGTGATTGGTACAGGGGCAATGAGTGATCCTTATAATCCCTTCGAGAAGGAACTGGAACTGACCCGGCATGCGTTGGAGCTGTGCAATGCATTTGGTTTCGGTACCGCTATCGCTACAAAGAGCAGTCTGCTGGCAAGGGACATCGATGTGCTTACAGATATCATGGAACATTCACCGGTACTATGCAAAGTCACAATAACCACCTCGGACGATTTGCTTGCAAAAAAAATAGAGCCAGTACCGCCGCCGTCCTCGGAACGGTTTGCCCTGATTCGTGAATTGGCCGATCATGGGATATATGCCGGGATTCTGTTAATGCCCGTGCTTCCGTTCCTGGAAGACTCTGATGAGAATATCCGGGAAATCGTTTGTAAGGCTCACGAGGCGGGCGCAAAATTTATCTATCCTGCTTTTGGGATGACGCTGCGGGAAAATCAGCGGGATTGGTACTATGAAAAGCTGAACCAGCTCTTTCCGGGAGAGGGGCTTGCAGAGAAATACCAAAAGAGATTCGGCAATTCCTATGAATGCAGAAGCCCGCGGGTGCGCCAGCTTTGGAAGGTTTTCGAGAAAGAGTGCCAGGAGGCGGGGATCCTGTATAAGATGTCCGATATCATTTCAAGCTATAAGCGCCCCTATCGTATGGAGCAGCTCAGCTTATTCGATTATTGAGTAAATCATGTGCAGAATGTAATGGTTCAGGCTCTGCCAATCCTGCAGGAGACAAAATATAACATATAGGGAGAAGACTATGGGGAAGAAAGAACTGAAGACGAATGCAATGCGGATATTGGACCGATATAAAATACCTTATGAATATCAGACTTACGAATGCGATGAATTCGTGGACGGCATTACAATTGCAAACCAAACGGGCCTGCCTCATGACAGAGTCTATAAAACACTCGTAACAACAGGGAAGAGCGGGATACATTATGTGTTTGTGATTCCGATTGCGTCTGAACTGGACTTAAAGAAGGCGGCCCGTTCTGCGGGAGAAAAGTCTTTGGAAATGCTTCCGGTTAAAGAGCTTACCGCGGTTACCGGATATGTCAGAGGGGGCTGCACTGCCATTGGGATGAAAAAACCTTTCCCTACTATAATAAATGAAACGGCCCGGTGCCTGGACTACGTGTATGTTAGTGGGGGCAGGCTGGGCGTGCAGCTAAAACTGGCTCCCGGTGATCTGAAAAGGGCCTCCGGCGCCGAGTATGCAGATGTGATACTTTAAATTTGCAGAAAAACAGATTTTGAATTTGATTTATGAATAAAAATGCAGGATTTTTTGTCATAAAATGCAAAAAAATGCGAAAGAAGAGATTTACAACCGGGAATGACTGCGTTATAATAATGTACCGAGAACGCAGAAATTTTGAAGAGGGAACTATATCGCACAGTATTTGCTGTTAAAGGCCGGATGCATGCCGGATATGGGCGCCTCTTTATGTATATTGGAGGAAACGAGGAATGAAAAAAGTAGTAAAATTCGGCGGAAGTTCTTTGGCCAGTGCCGAGCAGTTTAAAAAAGTAGGGGACATCATACGGGCAGATGAATCCAGGCAGTATGTTGTACCATCCGCACCAGGTAAACGGTTCTCAGGTGATACCAAGGTAACGGATATGCTGTACAGCTGCTATGGGGCAGCCATTAAGGAAAAGAACTTTACAGACCTGCTCTGTGCAATCCAGGACAGATATAATGAGATTATAAAAGGACTGAATCTGACCCTTTCCCTGGATCAGGACTTTGAAGAGATCCGTGAAAATTTCGGAAAAAAGGCCGGAAGAGATTACGCTGCCTCCAGAGGGGAATACCTGAACGGCAAGGTGATGGCGGCATATTTGGGATTTGAATTCGTGGATGCAGCCGAGGTAGTCCGTTTTGACGAGGACGGCAATTTTGATGATGCTGCGACAAATGACCTGCTGTCTGCACGTCTGAAAGAGATTCCGTACGCTGTCATTCCTGGTTTTTACGGGGCGAAAGCAGATGGAACGGTTGTAACATTTTCCAGGGGAGGTTCAGACGTCACAGGTTCACTGGTTGCGCTGGCTGTAACTGCTGATTTATACGAGAACTGGACAGATGTTTCCGGATTTCTCATTGCTGACCCAAGGATTGTGAAGAATCCGAAATCCATAGAGACTATTACATATAAAGAACTGCGTGAGCTTTCCTATATGGGGGCGAGTGTGCTGCATGAGGATGCTATTTTCCCGGTAAGAAAAGCAGGAATACCGATCAATATCCGCAACACCAATGCGCCTCAGGATAAAGGGACTTTAATCGTAGAGGGCACATGCAGGCAGCCGAAGTATACGATTACGGGAATTGCCGGTACGGACGGCTTCGCATCCATTACAGTTGAGAAGGCGATGATGAACTCTGAGATTGGTTTCTGCCGTAAGGTGCTTCAGGTATTCGAGGAGAATGAGATTTCCATCGAACATATGCCGTCGGGTATTGACACAATGACAATCTTTGTTCATAAGGATGAATTCGAGGAAAAGGAACAGCGGGTGCTTGCCGGAATCCACAAGGCCGTAGATCCTGACCACATCGAACTGGAATCAGATCTTGCACTGATTGCTATTGTAGGCCGGGGAATGAGGGCGACACGGGGGACAGCCGGCAGAATATTCTCTGCCCTTGCCCATGCGCACATTAATGTAAAAATGATTGATCAGGGATCCAGTGAGCTGAATATTATTGTTGGTGTCAGACATGACGATTTTAAAAACGCAATCAGGGCGCTGTATGAAATCTTTGTTTTGACACAAATTTAAGGAAAGGTATTCATTATGAACATTCTGTTTTTTTTAAAACCGAAAAATGAAGTTGCTTATATCTACAATGACAGTACGCTGCGCCAAGTTCTGGAGACAATGGAATACCATAAGTATGCGTCCATCCCTATGCTGAACAGGGAAGGGGAATTTGTCGGCACTGTCACGGAAGGAGACCTGCTTTGGGGAATAAAGTCGTACAATAATCTGGACATTAAAAGCGCTGAACACATCTTGATCCAGGATTTCCCACGCAAGGCAAATTTTGATGTAGTGCCTGCGGATGCCGATATGGAAGATCTGGTGAAGAAAGCGATGAACCAGAATTTTGTACCCGTAGTGGATGACCAGAATAAGTTCATCGGAATTATTACGCGCAGAAGCATTATAGAATACTGCTACAATAAACTCAATGATTGTGACAAGTAGAAGCCTTCCCAAAGGCTTAAATAAGGTAAAATAAGATGATAGATTTTCATACACATATTTTTCCGGATAAGATTGCCGGAAAGACACTGGAATTTTTAAGCGGAAGATGTAAAACGGTTCCCTTTACCGATGGAACTGCTGAGGGTCTGAGGGCTTCCGGGGAGAAAGCGTGCATAGACATTTCCGTTGCCCTCCCGGTTGTTACAAAACCGTCTCAGTTTGACAGCATAAACCGTTTTGCCGCCCGATTTTTGGAGGGCGGCGTGATCTCCTTCGGGGGACTCCATCCGGACAGCGCAGACTACAGGGAAGAACTTAAGACTTTGAAGAACATGGGATTTCAGGGGATTAAACTGCACCCTGCATATCAGGAGACGATGTTTCATGATATCCGTTATAAGCGGATCGTTTCCTATGCATCGGAATTGGGGCTGATTATTACCGTGCACGGCGGCTACGATCCCGGATATCCGGACTGTGTTTACTGCACGCCGCAGATGGCGGCAGAGGTGATTGACGAAGTGCAGCCCGAAAAGTTGGTTATCGCCCATATGGGCGGTTTTAAATGCTGGGACGACGTGGAGCGCTGCATCGTCGGAAAAAAGGTTTATCTGGATACCGCCGTTGTATTTGGTTCCATCGATGACGGACAGTTTGTGCGTATTTGCAGGAACCACGGCACAGATCGTATTCTTTTTGCCACAGATTCTCCATGGTCCGGGCAGTCAGAGTCCATAGAATATATGAATAGACTTCCACTGACACAGGAGGAAAAAAGCAGGATTTTTGACGAAAATGCCCGGAAACTATTGACTTTATAAATTTGTATATGCTATACTACAACGGTATGCCGCGCAATGAGGTTCTGAAGTTCTGCCCTTTTAGCAGACACCGTAATTGGCGAGTAATGATAATAGGAGGTGCCATATGTACGCAATTATAGCAACAGGTGGTAAACAGTACAAAGTAGCCGAAGGCGATATCATTAAAGTAGAAAAACTTGGGGTAGAAGCTGGAGAGACTTATACATTTGACCAGGTACTTGCGGTGAACAACGATAAACTTGTTGTTGGGAACCCGACAGTCGAAGGTGCAACAGTTACAGCTTCTGTAATTGGTGACGGCAAAGGTAAAAAAGTTGTCGTTTACAAGTATAAGAGAAAATCTGGATACCATAAGAAAAATGGTCACAGACAGCAGTATACTGCAGTTAAGATCGACAAGATCAACGCATAACCCGGTGAGAGAATGATTAAAGTAACCATTTATAAGACTGACAAGCACGAATATGTAGGTTTTGACGCACTGGGACATGCCGGATTCGCGGATGAGGGCATGGACATCGTATGTGCGGCGGCTTCAGCGCTGATTATCAACACGATAAACGCGGTTGAAAGATACACATCCGATGAGACGTCTGTAGTGACAGACGATTCGGAAGGTGCACAGGGGCTGATTCAGTTCAGATTTACCGGTGGGAGACCTACACACGATGCTGAATTGCTGTTAAAGACTATGATTCTGGGGTTGGAAGAAATAGAAGATGACAGCGACTATGAACCATACATTGATATTATCTTCAAGGAGGTGTAATAACCATGATGAAATTGAACCTTCAGTATTTTGCTCATAAAAAGGGAGTTGGTTCTTCTAAGAACGGCCGTGACTCTGAGTCTAAACGATTAGGTGCCAAAAGAGCTGACGGACAGTTTGTAAAAGCGGGCAACATCCTTTACAGACAGCGTGGAACAAGAATTCATCCGGGCGTGAACGTAGGACGCGGCGGGGATGACACACTGTTTGCATTAGTAGACGGAGTTGTCAGATACGAGAGAAAAGGAAGAGATAAGAAACAGGTTTCTATCTATCCTGTAGCTGAATAATTAGTTACGGTACACACGGCCTCAGACCTAACAGTCTGGGGCTTGTTTATTATTTCACATCGAAATGCACAGGCAATAGCTCTGAGCAGGGATTTCTTTCATATTTCTTTGAACTGTTACAAATATGCAGCTATAGGATATGTGATTTCAGGGAATTATGAATAGTAAAAGGAACCATCTTGTGATATAATAGTACGGATATGGAATTGGTAAAAATAGTAAATAGAAAAGGATATATTATATGTTTGCAGACAGAGCGAAAATTTTTATAAGATCCGGCAAAGGCGGTGACGGACACTGCAGCTTTCGGAGGGAACTCTATGTACCGAACGGCGGACCGGACGGAGGGGACGGCGGAAAAGGCGGGGATCTGGTTTTTCAAATAGATGAAGGCCTGAATACGCTTGTAGATTTCCGCCACAAAAGGAAATATGCTGCCGGCGACGGCGAAGAAGGCGGTAAGCGCCGCTGCCACGGGAAAGATGGTAAGGATCTGATCTTAAAGGTTCCGGAGGGAACCGTGATCAAAGAAGCAAAGACCGGTAAAGTAATCGCGGATATGTCCGGGGACAACCGCAGCCAGGTTGTCTTAAAAGGCGGCAGGGGAGGACTGGGGAATCAGCATTTTGCCACATCCACCATGCAGGTACCGAAGTATGCGCAGCCCGGACAGCCGGCCATGGAGCTGGAGGTGAATCTGGAGCTGAAAGTCATCGCTGATGTAGGGCTGATTGGTTTTCCCAATGTGGGCAAGTCAACGCTGCTCTCCAGGGTTACGAATGCGGATCCCAAGATTGCCAACTATCATTTTACGACGCTGAACCCGAATCTGGGAGTCGTGGACCTGGATGGGGCGAAAGGATTCGTGATGGCAGATATACCCGGGCTGATCGAGGGGGCATCGGAAGGCGTCGGACTTGGACATGAGTTTCTGCGCCACATTGAACGGACAAAGATGATGATCCACGTGGTGGATGCAGCAGGAACTGAGGGCCGGGATCCGGTGGATGATATCTATAAGATTAATGCGGAGCTGACGGCTTATAATCCTGAGATTGCAGAGCGCCCGCAGGTGATTGCAGCCAATAAGACAGATCTGATATACAGCGGGGACGATGATCCGGTGGACAGGCTCCGGGCTGAATTTGAGCCAAAAGGAATCCGGGTATTCCCGATTTCCGGAGTTTCCGGCAAGGGGATTCAGGAGTTGTTATACTATGTTAGCGGGCAGCTCCAGGCTATGGATGAGAAGCCGATTGTATTTGAACAGGAATACTTTCCTGAGGATGAACTGATCTATGAAGACCTGCCCTACACAGTGGAGAGAGAAGGAGAACTGTTTGTAGTGGAAGGCCCGAAGATTGAAAAGATGCTGGGATACACCAATCTGGATTCCGAAAAGGGATTTGCCTTCTTCCAGAAGTTCTTAAAAGATTCCGGTATCCTGAATGATCTGGAACAGGCAGGCATTCAGGAGGGTGACACGGTTAAGATGTATGGACTGCAGTTTGATTATTATAAATAGACAGGAGATAAAACAGTATGACAACAAAACAGCGAGCTTATTTAAAAAGCCTTGCCATGACAATGGATCCGATCTTCCAGATCGGGAAGTCCAGTATTACTCCCGGGCTTACAGAAGCAATTTCCGAGGCTTTAGAGGCCAGAGAACTCATCAAGATCAGTGTGCTCCAAAATTGTGCAGATGATCCAAGGGAGTTGGCAGATCTGGTGGCCGGCAGGACACGTTCTCAGGTTGTCCAAGTAATCGGCAAGAAGATTGTATTATACAGGGAAGGAAAAGACGACAAGAAAAAGATCGTACTTCCGTAGGAGGATTTTATGAAAATCGGCATCATGGGAGGCACATTCGACCCGATTCATATTGGTCATCTGCTATTGGGAGAATTTGCCTTCGAAGAGTTTAAACTGGATGAAATATGGTTTTTACCGAATGGTAATCCACCGCATAAAGATACGGAAGAGATGGATACCTCGCTTACCCACAGAATTGAGATGGTAAAGGCCGCAATCAGCGGTTCCCCGCATTTTAAGCTTTCCATGCATGAGGCGAAGAAGGGTATATCTTACACGTATCGGACAATGCGTGATTTCCATGAACTGTACCCGGGCAACGAGTTTTATTTTATTTTGGGGGCGGATTCTCTGTTTTCTATTGAACAATGGAAGTATTTCAAAGAGATTTTTCCAACCTGCACCATACTCGCCGCGATGCGGGATGACAAGGATGTGCGAGATATGCAGAAACAGATTGCTTATCTTAAAAAGAAATATGAAGCCGAGATTGAACTGCTTCGGGCGCCGCTTCTGGAGATTTCTTCAACAACGATCCGGGAGCGGGCTGCGAAGGGGCTGACAGTGCATTATTTCGTGCCGGATGCAGTGGCTGATTATATTAAAGAACATCATTTGTATAAGGAAGTGGAGCAATGACGGAGATTTTGGGGATTCGAAGAAAGTTGGAGAAGAGATTAAAACCAGAACGCTACGAACATACGCTGGGAGTTATGTATACGGCTGCATCGCTTGCCATGTGTTATGAAACGGATATACATCAGGCGATGCTGGCGGGGCTGCTGCACGACTGCGGTAAGTTCTGCTCCGGTAAGGAGCAGATCAAATTGTGCAGGGACTGCAATATCGCACTGACCGAGTCTGAACTGAAAATGCCGGCCCTGATCCATGCCAAGCTGGGAGCATATCTTGCGGAGCATGAATATAATATTAAAGATTCTGATATTCTGGGAGCCATCACTTATCACACCACGGGAAAGCCTCAGATGACACTGCTTGAAAAAATTATTTTTCTTGCAGATTATATTGAGCCAGGTAGACAGGGAATTCCGGTTTTAAAAGAAGTGAGAAGAGAGGCGTTTTCAAACCTGAACAAGGCAGTGGCACTTAGTGCTGGTTCAACGATTTCTTATCTGAAGAATGTGGGCAGGGAGATTGATCCTATGACCGTCAGAACTTATGAATATTATCAGTAGCAGTTCAGACAATCAGAACGGTTGCTATAATCATACAAATTAAAGAAGTAAAGGAGACTGATTTATGGAACAAGCAAGGGAAATGGCGCGGCTTGCCTGCAAAGCGCTGGATGAAAAAAAGGGCGAGGACATTAAGGTGATCGATATTGCCAGCGTCTCCGTACTTGCGGATTATTTTATCATCGCAAACGGCAGCAATGAGAGTCAGGTAAAGGCTCTGATAGACAATGTGGAGGAATGTCTCCACAAGGCAGGCTTTGTGTTAAAGCAGCGGGAAGGCTACGGAACCGCCAGCTGGGTGCTGCTTGACTTTGGAGATATCATCGTGCATATTTTTGATAAGGAGAACAGGCTGTTCTATAACCTGGAACGTATTTGGAGGGATGGCGTAGAAGTAGATGTTGAAACACTATAAGCGCCGGTGGAGGATATTATGAGGAAACGAGTGTATAAAACTGCAGTCTGCCTATTTACAGCTGCCATTCTCAGCTTGACGGCCGGGTGCTCTTCTGCAGAAGAAAAAATGAATGATAACAAGAAGGAAAGCCTGCTGGATCCTAAGAAGCCGGTGTCTATCGAAGTATGGCACTATTATAACGGCGCACAGCAGGATGCCTTTAATGAACTGGTAACAGAGTTCAATGGCAGCCGGGGAAAAGAGCTGGGAATCAAAGTAAAAGCATCAAGCCTTGGCAATGTGGCCGATCTGGAGGATAACGTACTGGCCTCCATTGACGGAAAAGTAGGGGCAAAAGAAATCCCCGATATTTTTGCGGCTTATGCGGATACAGCCTATGCGGTGGATCAGAAGGGCATGGCTGTGGATTTGATGGAATATATGACTGAAGATGAGATCAGTGAATATATGGACAGCTACATTGATGAGGGAAAGTTTTCCTCCGAAGACAGCCTGAAGATATTCCCGATTGCCAAGGCAACGGAAGTATTTATGCTGAACAAGACAGACTGGGATAAGTTTGCCGATGCAACGGGCGCTGCCCTGGAGGATATTTCCACAATCGAGGGGATTACTGCCACATCCAAAGAATATTACGAATGGACGGACAGCCTGACAGATACTCCGGATGACGGAAAAGCCTTCTTTGGAAGGGACGCTATGGCCAATTATTTTATAATAGGAGCACGGGAACTGGGAACTGAGATTTTCTCTGTCAAGGATGGCCAGCCGGCTTTGAATTTTGATAAAGATGTTATACGTAAGCTTTGGGACAATTACTATGTGCCTTTTATCAACGGCTACTTTGCTTCCTCCGGGAAGTTCCGGAGTGATGACATCAAGACAGGGAATATACTTGCATTCGTAGGTTCCTCTGCGGGTGCGACATTTTTCCCTGATCAGGTGACGCTGGACGATGAAAATACATATCCGATCGAGATGCAGGCTTTTGAGTGCCCGCGTTTTAAGGACGGCGGGAAATACTCTGTACAGCAGGGGGCAGGCATGGTCGTGATGGAAAAGGAAGATAAGGCAAAAATCGAGGCTTCCGTGGAATTTTTGAAATGGTTTACAGACACTGACCGTAATATACAGTTTGCAGTGACATCAGGGTATCTGCCTGTTAAAAAAGAGGCCAATGATAAAGAACTGATCAAAAAGAACATAGACAGTACAGACAGCAGCGTCATCCAGGTGCTGGAGGCTTCCCTAACACAGATTGAGGAAACTTCACTCTATACCACCCGCGCCTTTGAAAATGGTACGGATGCCCGTAATGTACTGGAGTATTCGCTCTCAGACAAAGCGGCAGCGGACAGGGCAGAGGTAGAAGCAGCCATATCAGCCGGTTCTTCAAGGGAAGAGGCTGTCAGTAAATATAATACGGATGATAATTTTGAGAGCTGGTATGAGGAGACACTGGCATCTCTTGAGAAGTTAGTAGATAATAAATAAATCCGGTACCGTTGAATAAATATAGGAAGCGGATGAAAGAAAGGAGGGCACGGGAATGCAAATCAACAGACAGAAAGCACAGCCTATACTGAAAAGAATGCTGATTCCCATGGTCCTCCTGACTTTAATAGAAGTAATGCTGCTCTCAGGAACTTTTATATTTGGGGGAGCCATTCAGGAACTTGATGAGAATGCCAAAGGCATTGTACAGGGAAAGGTAGCCAACCGTTCCAGCTACTTGCAGAATGAGATGATAAACAGCTGGTCTAATGTGTCTTATACGGTACAACTTATTAACGAGACCGCTGAAAAGCTGGATCATGACGGGACGATCGACCTGGATAATATAGGAAAAAACTCAAATGCCTGCTTTCCGCTGGTCTCTGAGATTTCTGGAAATCTGATCGAAATGCTTCGTTCCAATAAGGTGACCGGAGCTTTTGTTGTTTTTAACAATGATGATCCCAAAGAACTGAGGGAACAGGAGAGTTTTTCCCGTCCGGGCGTTTATTTCCGGGATCTGGATCCGGATACAAGCGTCTCTGTCCGCAACAGTGACCTCCTGATTGAGAGAGGCTCGGTTGATCTTGTACATAGCCTGGATATAGCCACTGACAGTGCTTGGAAGCCTCAGTTCGTATTTACCAGGGAACATGAGGAAACATATAATCTTTTTCTGAATCCGCAGGAACAAGGATATGAAAACCCCGAGGCAGCTTCGTTGACAGAATTGGGATATTGGGGAAAACCCCATACGCTTACGGACGATGATAAGATGATGATTTCCTATACGGTGCCGCTGATAACTGGAAAGGGTAAAGTCTATGGTACACTTGGCATGGAGATTACACTGGATTACCTTTCCACTATGCTTCCGTCCGAGGAATTGATGGAAGATAAGCCGGCCTCGTATTTATTGATCGTTCAGGATGCAAAAACCAATGAATACAGAACCGTATATTCATCGGACAGCAGCATCGCACCGGACATGGAAAAGCTGGATGTATCACAGTCATCTGATGGGAACTTTTATTTTAACGGTACAGACCATGAGCGGTATTTTATGGATATGGAATATTTCCAGCTCTATGATTCGAACGGCCCCTTTGAATCGGATCGTTGGGGACTGGCAGGTGCAGTAAAAGAGAGTGATCTTACCGAGTTTTCTAACCATATCATGTCCTATATTATTGTTGCAATTATTCTGACAATCATTATGGGAATCGCAGGCAGCGTGCTTGTTAGTTTTATGATATCAAGACCGATACATCTTGTGTCAAAACATATGCAGCAGATGAATAGAAAAAGCAAAATAGGCCTCCCTAGAACGAATATATATGAATTCGATCAGATGGAAGAGTCCATTGAGAAGCTGAGCCGTGATGTAATCGATTCCGCCACAAAGTTTGCGCAGATTCTGAACAAAGCCAGCATACGTATAGCAGGGTTTGAAATTGACATGGATAATAGAACTCTATTTTTGACGGACGGTTTCTTTGATATTTTTGGCCTTAAGGGTTCCATTGCTTCGAATATGGATGTGCAGACTTTTATCATGGAAATGAAGGAGTTGGATATCTATAAAGCAGAGGAAGCGGAAGACTATATATTGTATAAGATACCGGACGGGGAAAAAGAGACCTATGTCCGCCTAAGTTATTCGGGCTTGGAGGATCGAAGGGCAATCGGCATAGTAGAAGATATCACGAAGACAATACAGGAAAAGCAGCTGATTGAGCATGAACGTGATCATGATCTGCTTACAGGGCTGAAGAACAGACGTGCATTCCAGCGTATCATGCAGCAGCTTTTTGAAAAGGGAGAATCCTGCCTAAAGAAGGCGGCACTGGTTATGATGGATCTGGATAATCTCAAACAGATCAACGATAAGTTCGGGCATGATTACGGGGATAAATACATTCAGGCTGCGGCAGACAGTTTCCGTAAGTATACGCCGTCGAACACAATTATATCACGTAATTCAGGGGATGAATTTTATCTGTTTTTCTATGGATATGATTCGGAGGAGGATATCACACGGATTCTTTCCGGCCTGAAAAAGGGCATCGACGAAGAATACATTTTGCTTCCGCCAATGCAGAGGCTCAAAATAAAGATGTCCGGCGGTATCTCATGGTATCCAAGGGATTCCCGCCATTACGAACAGCTCCTGCAATTTTCTGATTTCGCAATGTATCAGGTGAAGCATTCTACCAAAGGCGAAATCAGTGACTTTGACCTGGGGGCATATCACAGCGAGGAGTATATCTCGCAGAACCGCAGGGAGCTTTCGGAACTGCTGGAACGGGAAAAGGTAGAGTACTATTTTCAGCCCATCGTCGATGCGCACACCGGCAGGATTTTTGCCTATGAGGCTCTGATGAGAGGAACCATGCCTACATTGCGCAACCCTTCGGAAATTCTGGCTCTGGCCAGAGAAGAACACAAACTGGATAAAGTAGAAGAACTGACCTGGAAGATGGCATCCACCACATTTGTACAGCATGTGAAGAACCAACGGATTAGGCCTGACTGTAAAGTCTTTATTAACTCATTGGCCGACTACAGAGTGAGTAACAGGATGATTGAGTTTATTGAATCTGAATGTAAAGGGTATCTGGACCACTTCGTATTCGAGATTACTGAATACGCAGAGGCAGATAAGGAGGCTATGGATGTAAAACGGGTTCTTGTCAACCGCTGGGATTCTGATTTTGCGCTGGACGATTACGGGAGCGGATATAATGGTGAGAGAATCCTTCTGGAGCTTGCCCCTAAGTATATTAAGATCGACAGAGAGATTATATCCGGTATTCATGATAATATTGATAAGCAGAAGATCGTGGAAAATACCATATCTTATGCTAAGGAAAGAAATATTAAAGTCATTGCGGAGGGAATAGAGACGGAAAAGGAGATGCATAAGGTGATCGAACTGGGTGTAGATTATATGCAGGGATATTACCTTGCACGGCCATTTCTGGAACCGCCGCAGATAAGCGAATATATTGTGGAACAGATTAAGAAAGACTGAATGGAGCGAACCGCCTACCGGTCGGCGGGATTCCCGCAGGAGATAATTAAGAGGATAAAAAAGACATGCGCATCTTTATTTTGCGCATGTCTTTTTAATACCAATCGGAAATCCCTTTTCTGCCTCCGGATCTTAAAAAAAGCGGAAAACCCCGATCACTTTTCCTAAGATGGACACTTCTTTTACTATGATAGGCTCCATGTAGTCGTTCTCCGGCTGCAGGCGGTATACCCCCTCTTCTTTATAGAAGGTTTTGACTGTGGCTCCGTCTTCTACAAGTGCGACCACCATGTCACCGTTGGAAGCGGTATGATCTTGTTCAACGAGCACCATATCGCCATCCAAGATCCCAGCATTAATCATGCTTTCTCCTTTTACAGTCAGCATGAAGGTCTGCTTGTTGGGCATGAATTCCATAGGTATCGGGAAGTAGTTTTCTATGTTCTCCTGTGCCAGCAGCGGCTCTCCTGCGGCGACACGGCCGACAAGCGGGACATTCACAACTTCGCGTCTGGTCAGATTAAATGTATCATCTAATATCTCTATGGCTCTGGGCTTCGTGGGGTCACGCCTTATGTATCCGTTCTTCTCCAGTGTCTCAAGATGAGAGTGGACAGAGGAAGTGGACTTTAAACTGACCGCCTCACAAATCTCACGTACAGCAGGGGGAAATCCCCGTTCTAATATCTGTGCTTTTATGTATTCTAATATCTCCAGCTGCTTTTTGCTGATCTTACCCTGTGACATATAGCCCTCCTTAATCCGTTAAAGCCAACGCTCAACTCATTCTATAAATATAGTATCATAGTTATTTTTAAAAAGCAAACACTTGTTACGAAAATATGTTCGAAAAATGTTGTGTGAGTATTGACAAACATGTGTTCGTGTTATATAATTTCAACTATAAAGAACAAACGTTCGGAAAACGGATAAAAAACTAATTATTAGGGAGTTTTAAGGGGGGAATTACTAATGCAGAGAGAAAGAAATTATGTAAAAGCACGGACTATCACAAAGAACGGGAGACATATCAGGAGTATGCTGGTTCTATTTATTGCAACAGTATTCATTGTATTTGCGGCATGCGCTTTGTTTGGAAACCTTTTGATTTCAGCACATGAGAAACATTCAGAACAGCCTGTTAACTTCAAGTATTACAAGAGCATTGAGATTCAGCCCGGAGATACTTTATGGGATATTGCAGAAGAATATATTACAGAAGATTATAGTTCCGTTTCAGAATATATTATGGTGTTAAAAGAGATGAATTCGCTGAGTACAGATGATATTCAGGCAGGCCAGAATCTAATGATTACTTATAACGATACAGAATTCAGAGATAAATAATAAACATTAAGGAGGAATTTTATAGAGAAATTAGATAATGGTATCAATATACATCCCTATGTATTGATATATAAACTCACCCAGAGACAGCCCGCACTTATGTACGGGCTGTCTCGTTTAAATTATAGAATAGAACGGGGGAAGGAGTTTATTGTTACCGTTAAAACACTATTTAATAATCAAGGGATATTGTATGAGATAGATTAATCTATACGACAAATACTGATTTTTCCAATAGATATGGACAGAGATCCGCATCCATGGTATAATTACCTCAACTATAAGGGGTTTTTAACATTAAGGAGGAATTTTAACATGTCCGCACAGGATCCGAAAACATATCATGAACAGACTTACATAGACAATACCCTGCGTCTCAGGGAAATTCTTAAGACAATGCCGCCATTTGTCAGGGATTATTTCCGTGCTATAGAACCTAAAAGTTCTGCCAAAACGCGGATATCTTACGCCTATGATATCCGCGTTTTCTTCCATTTTTTAATGGAGAATAATCCTGTTTATAAAGACTATACCATGGATCAGTTTACCGTGAAGGATCTGGAGCGCATCGAGCCGGTTGATATTGAGGAATATCAGGAATATCTGAAGGTTTACACAGGCTCTGAGGATAAACAAATTACGAATACAGAGAAGGGACTGGCGCGCAAGATGTCAGCACTCCGCAGCTTCTATGCCTATTTCTTTAAACATCAGGTGATTGAGAAGAATCCCACTTTACTTGTGGACATGCCGAAGTTACATGATAAGGCTATTATACGTATGGATACGGATGAAGTGGCCGCTCTGCTGGAATATGTTGAACACGGCGGCGATGACCTGACCGGTCAGCGCAAAGTGTATTTTGAAAAAACAAGGAACCGGGATCTGGCGATCCTAACGCTGCTTTTGGGTACCGGGATTCGTGTATCTGAATGTGTGGGGCTTGATATCCAGGATGTGGATTTTAAGAACAACGGAGTTAAGGTTACCCGAAAAGGCGGGAATGAAATGGTTGTTTACTTTGGTGAAGAGGTTGAAAATGCACTGAAGATGTATCTGTATACAACTAGAAAGTCTATTACTGCACTCCCCGGCCATGAAAATGCATTGTTTCTATCAACCCAGCGAAAACGGATGGGGGTTCAAGCCGTTGAGAATATGGTGAAGAAGTACGCACGCCAGATTACGCCAAATAAAAAAATTACGCCGCACAAATTGCGCAGTACCTATGGTACCGCCCTGTACAAGGAAACAGGTGATATTTACCTTGTGGCTGATGTTTTAGGACACAAGGATGTTAATACTACGAAAAAACATTATGCGGCTATCGATGAGAACCGGCGCAGACAGGCTGCGGGGGCCGTGAAGCTGCGGGAACCTTAATATCTAAGTTAAAACAGCGCTTTGCCACGAATCTAATGACAAAGCGCTGTTCCGCTTCGCATTATTCAAACCATACATGCCCGTGATCGCCAAGCAGTTTGTCTGCGGCTTTCGGACCTGCACTCCCCTGAGGGTATAAATGTACTGGAAGACCACTTCGATGATACTGCTCCCGGATCGCATCCACGTATTTCCAGCTCGTTTCTATCTGATCCCACTGGGAAAACCAGGAACGCTCCCCACGGATACATGCACCAATCAGTCTTTCATATGCCTCGGGTGTATTCATCTGATTGATGAAGGAACAATTCTGGCAGAAGTCCATTTTTGCCTGAACCACTTCTTCTGATTCCCCGGGTTTCTTTATATTAAACTGAAGATATACGCCTTCTGTGGGCTGTATTTTAATATTCAATATATCCGGTTCCACTCCCGGTACAGGGCTTTTAAACACGACTGCAACCTGCATCTCCCGCTTCCCAAGCTTTTTTCCGGTGCGGACATAGAATGGCATTCCATTCCAACGTTCATTCTCTATCATCAGACGGACTGCTGCGTAGGTCTCCGTGACAGAGTCCGCATCAACAGCAGGTTCCCCGCGGTAGCCCTCATACTGTCCCAGAACAATATTCTCTTTTATATCTTCAGGCATATGGAGCGCGTTCAGGACCTTCATCTGCTCCCGGTGCATATCTTCTGCAGCTGCACTCTCCGGCTGTTCCATGGCTACAATGGTGAGGATCTGGAACAGATGGTTCTGCATCATATCCTTCAGAGCGCCGCTGTGGTCATAATACCCGCCTCTTGTCTCCACACCCATCTCCTCCAGCGCAGAGATCTGAATGCAGTCTATATGCCGTGCATTCCAGACATTGCTGAAAATTGGATTTGCAAAGCGGATAGTCTGTATATTTCTGACCATCTCTTTTCCAAGATAATGGTCAATTCTATAAATCTGGTCCTGTTTAAAGAAAGTCTCCATCGTCGCATTTAAACTCGCCGCTGCCAGAAGATTTTCGCCAAAAGGCTTCTCGATCACGACCTTGCCATTCCCGGCGCCGGATACCAGCTGGAGCCCTTTTACGATAATTTCAAAGAACCTGGGAGCTACTGCAAAATAAAAGATGTGCTCAACATCTCCCATTCCCCGGTAAAATGCATCCAGATCAACATATGCTGACGCATCGGTGAAATCCATACGGTAGTAAGTCATTTTCTCTGCAAGCTTCTCATAGATCTCTTCTTTATACCCGAGTCTTGCGAATTTTTCTACCCACCTGCGGGCCATCTCCCGGTATTCCCCACTCGTGTAGTCTCTTCTTCCGATGATGACAATTTGTGTGCAAAGGTCCTTGTTTTTAAAAGCCTCCATATTATAAAATGCCGGTATCAGTTTGCGGAATGTCAGATCTCCGGTACCTCCAAAGATTGTAAAAATTTGTTCTTTACACATATTAAAACCTCCAATCGTGATGGAAGATTCCTCCCCTGTCAGTCCGCTTGTAGGTATGTGCCCCAAAGCAGTCTCTTTGTGCCTGAATAAGGTTCGCACCCACTGGCATTCCCCTGAAAGCATCGATATACGCCACAGCCTGGCTCATTGCCGGCAGCGGAATCCCCTTCTGAATTCCCATGCACATGATATCCCGGAGACTTCTCTGCCCACGGTTCACACCTTCCATGAAGAAGGAATCCATCATCAGATTCTTAAGCGCTCCATTTTTCTCAAACGCCCTTGTAATATCATCCAGAAATTGTGCCTGTATGATACAGCCGGCACGGAAAATTGATGCGATTCTGCCATAATCCAGATCCCATCCATATTCCCCGGATGCATGGGAAAGCAGTTCGAATCCCTGCGCATAGGCTGCAATTTTGGCTGTGTACAGCCCTTCTCTTACCTGCTTTTTAAATGCTGTTTTCTCAGGAGCCGGCTTTGGTTCCGGGCTATCGAACAAATCTCTGGCTGTCTTCCTCTCCTCAATACGGTTCGACATAATCCTGGCATTACATGCCGCTGTTATCATGGATACGTTGACACCCTGTTTCAGGGATTCCAGGCTGGTCCAGCGGCCGGTTCCCTTCTGCCCTGCACTGTCCAGAATATAATCCACCAGCTCTTTGTCTGTAAAATCATCTTTCTCCCGGAAGATACCTGCTGTAATTTCAATCAGATAACTCTTCAGTTCGCCTTCATTCCACTCTGCAAATGTATCGGCCAGCTCTTCATTTGTAAAGCCGCCTGCGTATTTAAGGAGCAGATAAGCTTCTGCAATCAGCTGCATATCTGCATATTCGATCCCATTGTGTACCATCTTAACGTAGTGGCCGGCGCCGTCCGGACCCATGTAGGCACAGCATGGCTCGCCCTGTGCTTTTGCCGCGATTGCTTCCAGGATGGGGGCAATATGGCCGTATGCCTCTTTGTCCCCTCCCGGCATGATAGAGGGGCCAAAACGGGCTCCCTTCTCTCCTCCGGAAACGCCAGTTCCAAAATAAAGGATTCCTTTTTCACGCAGGTTTTTCTCCCGTCTTCTTGTGTCTTCAAAGAAAGAGTTCCCGCCATCCAGAATCATATCTCCCTCATCAAGAAGCGGAAGTAGCTGCTCAATTACCATATCAACAGGCTTTCCAGCCTTTACCATAATCATAAACTTTCTCGGACGTTCCTGTGATCCTACAAGCTCTTTCATATCGTAAAAAGGAACAAAGTTCTCATGCGGATGCTCTCTGAGAAGTTCATCGGTCACCTCCCGGCTTCGGTTGTACCCTCCTACTTTAAATCCATGGTCAGCCATATTTAGGGCAAGGCTTCTTCCCATTACCGCGAGTCCAATGACTCCTATTTCTGTTCTCCTCATCGAAATACCTCCTTATCATCAATCTATCGTTGTTATGCCAGTACAAGCGATACCCCTTCCGGCATCTCTACACGGCTGCGTACCCCTTTTAATTTTCCTGTTTCACAGTCCCGCTCGATACATACAATTCCACCTTCCAGGCGGTTTGCCACAAGCAGAAACTTTTCATTTTTGCTTAAAATAAAGTCACGCGGATGTTTCCCGCCACAGGATACATGCTGTATGACGGTGGCTTTGTCATGACTTACATCGATAGCTGCCAGCAATTCTCTTTCTCTCACTGATATATATAGAAATTTCTCATTTTTCGTCAGCCGGATTGCCGCCGCTGCAGCCGCCCGGGGCTGCTCCCCGGTCTTTCCGCTTTTGGGGAGAATAGAAAATGTCTGCTCCAGCGAAAACTCTCGGCCGCAAACTTTAAAAATAAAAAGTTCATTACTCCATTCACTCACAACATAAAGCCTGGTGTGAGCCCGATTAAAAACACCGTGTCTTGGACCGCTGCCTTTGGGAAAGCTGATCTCTCCAGCAGGAGCAAATCCTCTTTCTTTGTCGAAGAACCGGATTCTGTCCTGCGTAAGGCAGGGTACCATAACATACGAGTCATGAAGCAGTATCTGGTGGCATCCGGCGCCCTCTCCATTTTCAATCCGCTTCACGACCACAGGCTTTTCCTCTGTTGTCTGATAGATCATTACGGTGCCTTCATGGTAGTTTGCTGTATAGATAAAGTCTTCCTCCTGTTCGATGTAACAAGGCGTCTGGCGTTCCTGCAGCACCTCGCCGGCGCACTTTTTCACCGATCCGTGATTTAGTTCCAGAAAACAGGTTCCCGCCATTCCTCCCTTTTCGTCAGGAATGACCATCCGATGACTGCTTAAAGAAATCCATTTGGAATTCCTTGCCTCATAAAAAAGTTCAGGTGCGGTCAATTCTCCAGTCTCTTCATGAAAAGAAAAACGATATATCCCTCTGCTCTCCTCTGAATAATATGTCCCGATATATCCATCGGTAAAACCGGCTGTTGTTTCTTTTTCTTTTACTTTCTCCATAATGCCACTCCCCGATTCTGATTATTTTATTTTAGAATTCGTAGTATCCCTCTTATTGTTAACTGTAATTATACATATTACAGTTAACAATGTCAAATACAATTTATGATATTCTTCATTATTATTCCCAATAAAAGAAAAAATTCCGATCTACAACTAGAATATCTCTTCTCGACCAATATTAGCTACAATATTTTTATCATTTACTTTCAAATTTAGTGACAATATAATCTGCAAGCGACCAGATCATACCAATAAATGAAAACAGCACGTAAAATGGAGTAATAAGAACGCACAATAATATGGCTTTAATTATCAGTAACATCTTGTATAGAGCTTTTTTTAAGACAGATAGATTTGTTTTATCTTTCATAATTCGTACAGGTATGTATGTGCCTCCTCCTTCTTTTGATCTATCCATATAATAAAACATTTGGCTTACAGCTCTGTGACTTCCAGATGAGAGATTTGTCACTTTTGGAATAGGAACAGCTTTAACCGCAGCCTTTGCCTTTCTTCCACAGTATACGGGATACATACAGCAGCAATAAAACGCCCCACGAACCGGCTTCGGCATATGCAATGATCATATTTCCGCATATGCCGGCAAAAGCATATGAAAACACAATACGTGAAATCAATGAAATAATCCCGGCGATGCTTGAGAACAGTACGTCCCCGATTCCTTCTATGTAACCGCGTATCGACATCGCAACACCGTAAACAGCATAAAAAGCAGCGATTCTCCGGAAGAAATTTCTCCCGATCTCTACAGCCTCAGGGCTTACCCCAAACAAAGAGATTAAATCTCCTCCGGCTTCTACTACCAGCCATGTGAGCAATAAAGACACGCAAAGCATCATTGCTGTTCCCACATATACGGTCTTTGTAGTCTGCTTTTTCTTACCTGCCCCATAGCTTTGGGCAACGATCGTAGAAATTCCCGAACCCAGATTGATAATTGGCAAAAGTATCATTGTATCCACACGATATGCCGTAGTAATCGCCGCAACCGTCTGTGTGCCGAATCCATTCATGAAATTCTGCAGGATAAGGCCGCCTAAAGAACTGATGCAGGCCTGAATCATAGGTGGGATTCCCAGATGAAGCCCCTCACGAAGAACAGATCGTTCCGGCTTCCACTTCTGAATCTTGAAACGCAGGCTGGGATACTTTTTTACACCGTAAATGATAATAAATACCGTCATAACGGCCTGTGAGATCACTGTTGCAGCTGCCGCCCCGGCCACACCCCCATGCCATACGCCCACAAACATAATATCCAGTATCACATTCACGATGGAAGAAAACAAAACAGAGCTGAATGGAGCATGGCTGTTTCCGATTCCGCGAAGTGCGGCAGCGTAAACATTATAGACCGCCAATATCGGTATCCCGACCAGTATGATCTGCAGATATTGCTTTGCCATATCAATGGTATCCTGTGTCGTGTTCATCATCTGGAGTAATGGAAAAGCTCCGATGATGCCTATGAGCGAGACGAGCAGAAAAGTACCGCCGATTATCACCGAAAACACCGAAAGTATTTTGGGGATGTGGTTCTCTTTCCCGGCGCCATATTTCTGTGCAAATAAAATAGAAAGCCCGAGTGTAAATCCTGTGATCGCAGTTAGAAACAGATTGATGATCGTAGTTGTGGAGCCAATTGCCGCAAGTGCTTTTTCGCCGGCTATATTGCCAACGATAAATGCATCCGCCCAATTATAAAGCTGCTGCAGAATTCCGCTTAAAATGAGCGGCGTACAGAACTTTATTAGTGTTACTGCTATGTTTTCCGTCTTGTTGTTTTTATTGTACATTTTCAGAACTCCTCAGGGCAAAAAATACCGTATGCAAGAAAATAGCCTCACATACGGTAGGTGCTTACCCGATAATACTATGGAGTATACCAAATTCATGAAACATTTACAAGACTTCTGTCTGCTAAAATAGATTTAAAAAAATGTAAAGCCTCTCTTCATAACTGTCTTTTCCGATGGAACGGTTATTTATAATATGACGCATTTAATATTTATCAAAATAAAAAGACACGGAGCCCGTGTCTTTTTATTTACTGCTTTTTATTGGAAAGGTCTTTTCGGGCCTTACTTTTTTTATAATTTAAAAAATACTTACCGTATTCTGTGGCTTTCTCAATAAAAACCGCCAATACTTTATGCATATTTTTAAGAATAATATCGACATCTTTGGAATAGCAGCCGCCATCTTCTTTCCGGATCATCTTGCCGGCAGACAGCATCTCACAGCTGAAATCCCTGCAAACGGCAAGGCACCTATCCACTTCGCTTATACTTATATTATCCAGCGCCGTTTGGTAGCTGGTTATTGTAGCAAGCCGGAGCAGCCGATAGAAGGAATCAAAAAATACAGCCATTACTCCTTCGTCTTTTTTTATATTCATATGCCTGCATAAGTTTTCTGCGATTTTTTCGTTTTCTTCAATCAGAAGCTCGCATTGTTTACCTTCTGCAAACTCATTTTGAATGATTTTCGCCTCCCCATTTCTGAGCAGCTTTATATACTCATCCACAAGCATACCTGTCATTAAATCGTAAATCAGTGACACACTCTCAAAAGAATGCAGTTTCCAGTGGATGTGTTCTGACCAGACCTCATCTCCGATCAATCTAAAGTTCATCTCCATATTTTGCTCCTTTTTACTTCCTTTCTTTTTATTCATTAGTTTTTGTATATCGGGAAGCGTTAGCAGTTAAAATATTCCAGATACACTTGATCGTATTATATCACATTTTTTTTGCCTAGTGAACTATTTTAGGAACAGCATTTTTCGATTTTTTAGTCTTTCATATCTGTGAATTTTCTTGTATTTCAAAGAGAGACATTCTATAATAATATAGTCTGTGTTTTGACAGAAACTTACGATGAAAGGATTTAGAAATAGATGCAGTTACAGAGATTATTAAGTTTTACACGAAAAGCAGTTGATGAATATGCCATGATCCAGGAGGGCGATCATATTGCAGTGGGAATTTCCGGTGGAAAGGACAGCCTTACGCTGCTCTATGCCCTGCATGGCCTGAAACGGTTTTATCCGAAACAGTTCGAACTCAGTGCTGTCACGGTGGACCTGGGATTCGAGAAATTCGATTTAACTCCTATTAAAGAGCTTTGCAGGGAACTGGAAGTGCCCTACCATATTGTAGATTCTGAGATCTATCACATTCTGTTTGATGTGCGAAAAGAAGCCAATCCATGTTCACTCTGTGCAAAGATGCGCAAGGGGGCGCTTAACGAGGCGGTTAAAAAAATGGGCTGTAATAAGGTTGCGTACGCCCATCACAAGGACGATATTATTGAAACTATGCTGCTCTCATTAATCTTTGAAGGCAGATTCCATTCTTTCTCACCGAAGACTTATCTGGACCGCATGGATTTGACCGTTATCCGTCCCATTATGTTTATCAATGAAGCGGATGTAATCGGGTTTAAGAATAAGTATCATCTGCCCGTAGTGAACAGCAAATGTCCTGTTGACGGATATACCAAGAGGCAGTATGCGAAAGAACTGGTAAAACAGCTCAATACGGAGCATCCCGGTGCAAGGGAAAGAATGTTTCATGCTATATTGAACGGCAATATCAAGGGATGGCCGGACAGAATCCCCCATATCAGATAGGAGCCGGAAATGCCGGACAGCGTTATGTAAACTGCTGTCCGGCGTTTCCGGCTCTTATCTGATATGGGAATACTTCTTTAAAGCTTTCTCTTTGCAGATGCTATGCCCTCTTTTAAAGCTACGTACTGTTCAATCGCCTGTGCGGTCCCTTCCACGCCGAGTTCCCCGCTGTTCAGGCATAATTCATAGCTTTCGGCATCTGACCACTTTTTATTCGTATAATAATTGTAGTAGCTGGCACGTTTTTTGTCTGTCTTGATTATGATGTCTTTTGCCTTGGCATCTGTCATATCGTGAATCCGTGCGATTCTGCGGACACGGGCATCCAGATCCGCATGGATAAATACACTGACTACATTCTCGTAGGATTCTAATGCATAGTCTGCGCATCGGCCGACCAGGATACACGGCCCCTCGTTCGCAATCTTTTTGATTGCGTCAAACTGAGCCAGGAACACTTTATGGTTGATCGGCATATCGGAATAGGTGCTGCCGGAATATCCCATGGAATAGGTATCCATCACCAATGAGTACAGAAAGCTGTTCGTTGGTTTCTCGTCATGGGATTCAAAGATTTCCTCGCAGATCCCGCTTTCTTTGGCGGCCCTTGCCAGCATCTCTTTGTCGTAAAGCTTAATACCAAGATGTTCCGCTACCTTGTAGCCAATCTCGCGCCCTCCGCTGCCGTACTGTCTGCCAATTGTAATGATTGTGTTAGTTTTCATATCAGTCACTCTCCTTTTACGTCAAACCAGCATATGTTGTCCTTTCGTGGAATAACTTTTATACAATTATTATACAAGATGACGCTGTTTTTTACAACATGAATTGAGTTTATTGTGCAATTTTCATAATTACCGGGGAATAATTCGAGCGGTCTGAACTGTTCCATTATCGGTGTCTTAACGTATTCAATAATTGGAGAAAATATTCCGGAAGCGGCGCATCAAATTCCATATACTCCCCCGTCATAGGATGTATGATGCCGAGAACCTTTGCATGCAGTGTCTGCCCCTGCAGTTTAAACGGGCATTTGGCAGGGCCGTAGACGGCATCTCCCACGATTGGATGCCCGATACTGGCCATATGCACCCGGATCTGATGTGTACGTCCGGTTTCCAGTTCACATTCGATATAGGTGTAATCTCCGAAACGCTCCAGCACCTTATAGTGTGTCACCGCACTGCGGCCGTGAGTGGCCCTTGTGCTCATCTTTTTCCTGTCTGTGGGGTGCCTGCCGATCGGTGCATTTACTGTTCCGTCGTCCTCTTTCAGATTGCCGTGCACAATGGCATGGTATTTCCGGGTAATGTGGTGCTCCTTCAACTGTTCGGCCAGTGACTGGTGTGCAGCGTCATTCTTGCAGATAAGCAGAGATCCTGTCGTGTCCATGTCAATCCGATGTACAATTCCCGGCCTTGCAATACCGTTAATGCCTGAAAGGTTATCTCTGCAGTGATACATAACAGCATTGACCAGCGTGCCGCTGTAATGCCCCGGGGCGGGATGTACAACCATTCCTTTGGGTTTATTTACGATCAGGATATCGCTGTCCTCAAAAAGAATGTCCAGAGGAATATTTTCCGGCTGAATATCGGGTATTTCCGGTTCTGGGATCTGCACTTTTATCTCATCACTTACCGCAGTTTTATAATTGGCTTTGACAGCCTTATCACCGACGGTTACCAGGTCTGCAGCGATCAGCTTCTGTATATGGGATCTGGAGAGATCCGGAATGGCTTCGGCAAGAAATTTGTCAATCCGGACACCGGCTGATCCGGCAGTGAAATATAATTCCTCCATAGGCCTTTTATCCTTTCTTCAGCGAAAAGCAGCTCAGCTCGTCCTCTTTATAGTAAAAAAGTATAGCAAAAGCAAAGAGGATGCACGCAACTACCACATAGCAGTCCGCTATATTAAAGATGGGAAAATTAATCAGCTCGAAGTAGAAAAAATCCACCACATAATTCAGCCGCAGCCTGTCAATCATGTTGCCGATAGCCCCGGCGCAAATCATTACCGCGCAGATGCGCAGCAGGTAATAGCGGGACGTATGCGGCATCCTTCCGTAAATAAAACCAATCAGGCATACGATCACGACTGCCCCTACAGCAAACAGAATCTGCCTGTCCTGCATAATACCGAATGCTGCGCCCCGGTTTTCCAGATATTCCAGCTTAAATACGCCTTTCCAGATCACGAAGGGCTCCTGATCTTTTAAATGTACGACGGCAAGCCATTTTGTAAACTGATCCAGCACGATCAGGACGATACAGCCGAGGACGGCCAGCAGATAACTTTGTATAGATTTTGTATTCTTATCTTTCATGGTTTTTCCTTTTCTTCGTTGAAGTCATGTATGGCGCACAGCAATCCGGCGCTATATATATTTATGGATGATTACGAAAATTCTATTCTTTTTTGTGCGGGACAAGATACCTTTATACTGGAATTTTCCCATGCCTCTCACGGATATAATATCGTCTTCCTTCACCTGGAACCCATTTGTTGTCATAAGCTTTCCATTGACAAATACTTTACCGCCCTCAATCAAACCGCTCAGGCGTGTCCGTGAGGAGGAGAATGCCAGGGACAAAAGACAGTCCAGCCTGACGGAGGCCACAGTACCTTTGACCTCCTCAAAACGGGGAGTATACTGGAAGTCCTGCACGTTTTCTTCCCGGAGCATAACGTTTGTGCGGCGGACCCGGGTCAGCTGCTCCTGAAGATAAACGCTCAGGCCAGTTTCCACAAACAGAATGGCCTTATTACCTTCAATCAGAATATCTCCCAGTCTGGAACGCTCTATTCCGAGATTCAGCACAGCGCCCAGATAATCTCTATGCGTCAGTTCTTCCGCATATTTCTCATGCAGCGGCTCGATACAAAGAACAGAAAAAGGAAATCCCAGGGTTTCCAGGTCTGCTGTGTCATCGCTGCCACGCAAATAAAGAGCATCAGGTAGGAATGCTGCCATCTGACGCTCTGCTGTGTCATATCCGCCGAAAGTCACATAGCGAGTATACAGCCTGTCCTTCGGCAAAGAATGCAAAATATTCAGTTCATTCAAATTCAGAAAATCCGAATATGTAATGATGTCACGGTGATACGCCGTCCTGGACAGCTCAATCAGCCGTTTTTCCAAAAGCTGTTCTTCTTTTTCCATGCCAGAATTAATATCTTCCTCTTACATTAGCTGTCTCCATAGAGCCGCCCAGCAGATCCTGAAGATCACCTGAAATATCAACATTCGTCGGTGTTACAAGGAATATATAGTTGGAAATCTTCTGCAGGTTTCCGCTGATTGCGAAAGTCGCTCCTGAGATAAAATCGATGATCCTCTGCGCAATCTCCAGATCCATGCCCTCCAGGTTCAGGATTACAGTACGCCCTGCCAGCAGTGTCTCGGTAATCTCGCGGGAATCGTCTACTGATGTAGGCTTTACCACGCAGACCTCCATGTTGGCATTGCGTCTGGAAGCCGGCTGACGCATCGGGGTTACTTTGTTATTGCTGCTGTTTGCAGGAGCATATCTTTTATCCTCCTGGATATCAAAATCGTCGTATTCCTCTTTGCTTTTCTTATTAAAAAGAGAACGGCGTGGTTTTTCATCAAAATCATCATCTTCAAATTCGTCATCATAGAAATCGTCGTCATCGTATTCATCATCATTCAATTTCATGATGTCCAAAAATTTGTCAAACACACCCATGTTTACACTCCTATCTTATGCCCTCTTGATGCATAAATTTTTTTTGAAAATATACTTTCTGTTCCAGATCCTCATGCCTTAACGGCATAATCTCTGGCACCAAAGATTCCGGTTCCTACACGAACCATGGTCGCGCCCTCTTCTATTGCAACCTCGTAATCATTGGTCATCCCCATTGAAAGTATGCTCACATTAACATTATCAATGTTTTTGTTCTTAATGTCAACAGATAATTTATGTAAATTCTCGAAAATTGGGCGATTATCCTCTGGATTTTCAACAAATGGAGCGATTGTCATGAGCCCGCATACACGAATATGCTTAAATGATGCAATTTTTTCTATAAATGGAATTACTTCGTCAACTTTAAGGCCGAACTTGCTTTCTTCTCCTGCTACATTGACTTCGATCAGGATACTGGCGATGCAGTTTTTCTTCTCTGCTTCTTTCTCAATAACCTGAGCGAGCTTTACCGAATCCACAGAATGGATCAGTTCCGCTTTATCTACGATGTATTTTACCTTATTGGTCTGAAGATGGCCGATCATATGCCAGTGAATGTCATCCGGAAGGGCTTCATACTTTTCCGTAAGTTCCTGGACTTTATTTTCTCCGAATACTCTGACACCTATATCATATGCCTCTTGAAGTACTGCAATGGGTTTGGTCTTGCTGACCGCGATTAAAGTCACTTCACTGCGCTGCCTCCCTGCGCGGTCACAGGCGGCCTGTATCTTCTCTTCTACTTCTTGCAATTGCTCTTTCAACATAAATGACACTCCTTGTTTATATAATATAGTTAATAGACAACCTCGTCCTCATCTACCGAATCCCCATCCTGAACGATATGGTCGTAATTATAAAGTCCGTAGGAATCCCCTTCCTTGACAATATAATATTCATCGCTTTCTGCGAGGATCGTAACCTGACGGAATACAGCATAGCCTTTGTTAATATTAAATACACCCTTTTGAGACTGTGTCTCTGACAGGGCTAATGTCTCGGCGGATTCGGGCTTTACAAGGACGGTGCCCCTCTTCAGCGTGGAAGTGCTGAGATATACGCTGCCATCCTCCGTAGATTTGTATATGTCAGCGGCCTGAAAAACTGCATTGCCGCCGCGCTTTTGAACCATGACTCCCGAAGCGGAACTGTTGCCGCCCGTAGTGATATACTCTGAGGGCACCACAAAGAACTCTTTCTCCACAACACTGCTTTTCGGAATCTTCAGTCCGCTCTCATCCTCAAGGATGAGCTCTATATTTAAAAATCTGTCTCCGGCATAACGGATCATGGAATTATCGTAATCCAGCCGTCCATAGTACTCACCGTCTTTTTTCAGGATAGAAAAGTCTGCCCAGATGGATTCGCTGTCCTTATCTATTCTGGTTTTTATGTAGGTCGTATCAGCCAGTTTGCCTGCCATATCCTTGTCCAATTCTATAATCACAGACCACTTTTCATTTGTGACAAGTTTGTAGGCTGGTTCCCCCTTCTTGACCTGCATATTATCTTCCAGGCTCACCTTTTTGTAGCTGCTCCTGTCAAAGTCTGCTTTTTTGAATGAATCTGCGGTTAAAGACTCACAGCCGTCAAAATCAAGAACCATAATTCCGTCCCGCGGTGTCTGATATACATCTGCGCTCACACCGTTCTGGGACAGCACAGCATCCATCTGCGCTGTCTTGGTTTGATTAGAAGCATTCTGCAGGGTGTTGTCGATTTCATTTTTCAGGGAATAAACAGAGGAGAACTTCTGCGGATTAAAATTCTCGTTAAAGCTCTGCGTTTTTACGATCAGGGTATTCTGTTCTTCTGTGCTCAGAGAAGTCTCCGTGCTCGTCTCCTCCGGATAGGTTAACTTTTGCGAGGTAACCGCATAAACATTCGCACCGGCCTTAATCTTGCTGTTCTCGTTTTGAAAATAATTGATATACCCTGTGTTCTCTGCATAAACCACTGTTTCCTCACGGAGGATGAGCCCTGTGTAGGAATTGTCCGTCAGAATACTGCCTTCTCTTACCTCATAAACAGAGATTTTCTTTGCAGCAGCATACATGACAATCGTTACTATAAGATAAATAAATACAATTGCAAAAATAAAGATGCCGATATTCATCTCACGTTTTCTTTTATACTTATTAATACTGATGGAATTGTCCTTCCGTGATGCCAAACTAATCTTCCTCCTGTACCGTAAATCAATTTTCAAAATGATACAATTATTATGATAACTTTACTAGTATAACATTTTTAAGTGTATATTTCCAGTTTTTGTGGCAATAATAAGAGCATTGATATTGAAAAGGAGGAAATAATATGAAGTGGTTTGATAACACTGCTCTGACACTTGTGATTATCGGGGCGGTCAACTGGCTTCTGGTTGGCATTTTTCGATTTGATTTAGTAGCCTTTCTCTTTGGAAATTTAAGCTGGCTTTCCAGAATAATTTATACGATTGTCGGCCTGTGTGGTCTTTACCTCATCAGCTTGTTCGGCAGAATCAAAAACATGTCAGAGTAGATGAAAAAGGTCGCTTCAAAAGAGCGAAACAACAGGGAACCCGGTGGAAGGGCATGTCCTTCCATCGGGTTCTTTGTTTTTGGTCTGCGCTAGTATATCATATGATAAGTCACCTATTTTCCGATATACTAGTTATATGCCTAATCGGCTGCCTCTGCAGCTGCAGCCGGTCTTTCGCCTGCAGACAGCATAGCGCTCATCTGGCCGTACAGGAGATCTTTTGTCCCTGCCCCCATTATAATGGATATATAGGGGTTGGACTGGGAATCCTTGCTGTATAAGATGACACAGGAGCCTGCTTCGTCGGTAGTCCCTGTTTTACCTCCAATAACCTGGACGCCTTCCGGATCGGGAATAAGATCCTGGGAATAAAAATTGGTAGCCTCCCACACCTCACTGCGTACGCTTCCGTCCGCTGAGGTAAGCGTTCCAGTATAGGAATCCTTCGATATGATATCCAGGAAGCGCTGATCCTTTATACAGGCGTTGAAGATCAGGTATAAATCGTATGCCGTAGTGTAATGATTGTCGTCCTGCAGACCATGGGGGTTGACGAAATGGGTATTGGTCGCTCTCAGGGAAGCGGCCTCTGCATTCATCATATCTGCAAATGCTTCCACACTGCCGGCCACATGTTCCGCGATCGCCACCGCACAGTCATTACCGGAATAGAGTAAAAGCCCGCAGAGCAGATCGTACAGCGAAACCATATCTCCGGTCCGGAGGCCGCATGTCTGCTCGTCCTCGGCGAACTGAGTTGCATTGGGCCCAACGGTTACAGTATCCTCCAGATTCCCGTATTTCAGCGTCACATAGGCTGTCATAATCTTTGTCGTACTGGCCGGGAAAAGTCTTTCATGAATCTTACTGGCATAGAGTACCTTCTTATCTTTTATATCAAAAAGACCCGCAGCATGCAGGCCCGGGTCCGCACTATAACCCTCCAGGGCAACATCGGTATCTGTAACACACAGGCCAGACGCTGACAGGGTTCCTCTATATATTGAACGGTTATACTGTTCCTGCTCGTATACTTCTGCTTTTAGTACTTCCCTGCTGCATCCTGCGATAAGCACGGACAGTAACAGGCAAAGGGCAAGAACAGCTCTTTTACTTATACATCTCACGCCAGTCCAGGTCTCCTCTGTCTAATGCCAAAATCAAAGCCTCCGCTGTTGCTATATTCGTTGCAATAGGTATATTGTACATATCGCATAGTCTTACAATATCGTTCACATCCGGTTCATGGGAGCGCGGTGTCAGCGGATCCCGGAAAAAGATAAGCAGATCCATCTCATTGTGTTCTATCTGGGCGCCGATCTGCTGCTTCCCGCCTAAATGGCCCGCAAGATATTTATGGATATTCAGGTTAGTGACGCTTTCCACAAGAGCCCCTGTTGTCTCTGTAGCAAACAGATGATGCTTGCTCAAAATCCCCCTGTATGCTATGCAGAAGTTCTGCATTAATTTCTTTTTTGCATCGTGTGCTACTAATCCTATGTTCATGTCCTGTAATCTCCTCTACTGATATTTATTGGGCTGCAGACCGACATTCAGCACAAAGCCGATCCCCATATAAAAACATACGACAGAAGTCATTCCGTAACTCACAAAAGGCAGGGAAATTCCTGTATTCGGGAATATCTGAGTAGCCACACTGATATTGATAAAGCTCTGTACTCCTATCAGTGTGGCGACACCTCCGCAGATAAGCCGCCCTCCTGTGTCTTTTGCTTTTACTCCTATCAAAATACACGTTATTACAATTAATAATAACAAAATTATGACCACACAACAACCCACAAATCCTAATTCTTCTCCAATAATTGCGAAAATAAAATCCGTTTGGGGCTCGGAAATGAAATTTCCGTTCTTTACAGAGGTCGTGGTATTGCTGTTATAGCCCTTACCCGACAACTGTCCTGAACCGATGGCCATAACAGAGTTAATCTGCTGATAAGCTTCATCTGTAGCGTATTTTTCGGGCTCCAGCCAGGCCAGGATCCTCGCCTGCTGGTAATCTTTCAAAAAGGGCTGGTTGGGCTGCACGACAATGGTCAGAAACAGCGCTGCAGTCGGTATGGTAATTGCCAGGACAGTGCCAATAAACTTGTAGCTTAAGCCTCCCATATATAACATAATACAAAATACAGTTGCCAGACAGATGGTGTTTGAAAGGTTTGGCTGCTTGTATATAAGGATTAGGGAGGGCAGGATGAGCGCGGCCGCCTGGATAATCGTCTTTTTATTATTAATCGCCTGCTCCCGCTCCATCAGAAACTTCGCAAAGAACAGAATCGTTATGATCTTAGTCAGGTCAGACGGCTGAAACTGGACAAATCCTAGATTCAGCCATCTGGTAGCTCCATTGATATTCTCACCGAAAAACAGCACCGCCAGAAGCAGAACGATATTCACGCCGTATAAAAGCCAGTACATATTCAGGACCCATTCGTAGTCTATCAGCGAAATAACGATCATGGCAATCGTGCCCATTACAACACCGGCAATCTGTTTTCCCTGCACAGATGCCTGTGCACTTCCCACCACAAAGATCCCGATAATGGAGATTGTGGTCACAAGTGCGACTAGGCTGAATTTATAATCTTTTAAGTTATACCTTTGCTTAATATTCAGAAAATTAAATTTCAATAGTTCTCTCCTGTAATCTTAATATGTATATCTGAATGGGTTATCTTCATGTGGAAATCTTCCGGTTTTACTTCCAGATACTTGGAAACTGTGTGATACATATCTGAAGAAAATTTTTCCGCTGTTTCGGGTGTACACTGCATTCTGTCTGCCATAAGCAGGGTTTTCAATCTTTCTTTTGCAACGTGAACAGATGGTACACTCATAATATTCCCTCCTAATTCTTTTTAAATAGGCTGGAAAATCTTGCAAAAATACCTTCCGGTTTGTTGAAATCTTCAATTGGAAGTTCTTCTCCCAGGATACGCCTGCATACATTTTGATAGGCATGTCCCGACATACAGTCGGCTCCCACAATCGGCTCGCCCTGATTGGTTGCGATGACAACATGCTCGTCGTCCGGAATCACGCCCAGCAGATTGATGGCCAGTATCTCGGTTACATCATCCACGGACATCATATCCCCGCGCTTTACCATATCCACGCGGAGACGGTTGATAATCAGGTCGTTTTTCTTGATGCCATGTGCTTCCAGCAGACCGATGATCCGGTCCGCGTCCCGTATGGCAGATACCTCCGGAGTTGTAACTACAATCGCCCTGCCGGCCCCTGCCACAGCATTCTCAAATCCCTGCTCAATCCCTGCCGGGCAGTCCAGAAGTATGTAATCAAATTCGTCTTTTATGTCAGCGATTAATTTGCGCATCTGCTCAGGAGATACGGCTGTCTTGTCCTTGGTCTGGGCAGACGGCAGAAGGTACAGCTCCGGAAAACGTTTATCCCTAATTAAAGCCTGTTTCAGCCTGCAGCTGCCTTCAATGACATCCACCAGATTATATACGATCCGGTTCTCCAGTCCCATAACGACATCCAGGTTTCTCAGGCCCAGATCCGTATCGATCACAATGACCTTCTTACCAAGCTGCGATAAACCAATTCCAATATTTGCTGTCGTTGTCGTCTTTCCGACCCCGCCTTTTCCTGATGTGATGACAATTACTTCTCCCATGTTTTCTTCCTCCTACAACTTCTATTCGTCCACAAGTGGATCCACGTAAATCCTGCGTCCGTCAACCACCGCTATCTTGGGCCCCCGGATGCTGAGGCTTTCCTGATAGATGACCTGACGTTTTGCTTCAATATCGCCAATTCGAAGTTGTTTCGGCTGCATGGCCAGAGCTACGACGAACGCATCTCTGCTGCCCGCAGCTCCTGCATGGACTGAACCAGACAGAGAACCAACAATGACAACGTTTCCTTTGGCAATTACTTTAGCACCCAGCTCAACATCACCAAGAATGATGATGCTCGAATCGGATTCCAGCACCTGTCTTTTGCTTAAAGTACCTCTGTAGAACTGCCCTTCCCTTTTCTGCATATTGGTGAGCGTATTCTCTACAATGCTTTTGTATGTCATTTCATTGGTCTCGTCCCTGTCTATAATGCAGACAATGTCAATCCCCGTTATCTCGGCGATCGTATGAAGGACCGCCTGTTCTTCCTGGTCTGAGAGTTTCCTGTCCAGAAATGTAACCGCCATCTTGGCCCCCTCAAAGAATTTCGCCGAGTCTTTGAATTTGGAGGCCACGCTTTCCAGTAAAACGTTAAATGGCACTTCCGGATTCAGATGAACCTCAATCCCGTATCTGTTGCTCTTAATTGTTACCAGCTTGTCCATGTATCTTCTTCACATCCTTTTCTGGTACTATAGGCACTGGAACCTGCGCAATGTAGTACTTAGTCGCCTGCAATGGTTGTACCAAGCTGTGCGGCAGAACCAGTGATCAATTCTTCTTTGTCGGCGAGTTTAAAGTTCGCCCTGACAATATCCCTGCCAATCTCGGCAGCGTAGGATGAGCTGTAACCGTTTGCGATACGCACTGAAATTGCAATCTCCGGAGATTCCGCAGGTGCAAATCCAACAAACAGACCATGGTCCGGATGGATGTCGCTCTGCTGCGCAGTACCTGTCTTACCCGCCATGGAGATTTCCAGACCGGAAAAGCTGGAGGTATAGCCAATCATGGCGATCATTCCCTGATGAACCAGATCCCATGTGGTACTGCTTACATCTTTAATCTCGTTGGTGACGACAGGTTCATACTGCTTGATGATCTTCCCGTTGACATCCGTTGTCTTATTCAACAGGGTCAGCTTATATACGATTCCCTTATTTGCAACAGTTGACACATATCTGTTCAGCTGGCTGACCGTATAGTTGTTGTTACCCTGTCCGATTGCGGACAGCACGGAGTATTCATCCGATATCTGGGGCTCTGATTCCGGTATTTCAATGCCCGATTTTTCACCGAGCCCGAATTCTTCCGCATACTTTGCGAGCGCTTTGACGCCTTTATCGCTGTCGTAATTACCATCTTTATCAAGCCCCAGGTCATATCCGACTTCATAGTAAAAGTCATTGCAGGAAACCTTAAGGGCTCCGACAACATCAAGCATGCCGTGAGCTCCGGGATAGACCCAGCACCTCGGGCTTGGCGTAACTTTGTCAAACTCGCCGGAGCAGTTAATATACGAACCACCATCTATGACGCCTTCCGTGAGCGCTGCTACAGAAGAAAGCATCTTGTAGGTGGAACCCGGTGCAGTGCGTTCCTGTGTTGCATTATTGTAAAACGGACGGGAAAGCCCGGTTACAAGCTGATTATAATACTTGGAGTCCATGGTGTTGGCCAGCCGGTTATTATCGTATCCCGGATAGGATACACACGCCAGCACTTCTCCAGTATTCGGATCACTGACAACGGCAGAGCCGGTACAAGGTTCCAGTGCAAGCTGACCGGGAGTAATCTCCAGGTTCTGGATCTTCTGGTACAGCCATGAGAAAGAATTTACGCTGCCGTCGATCAGACCGTTATATGTTCCCTCATCCATGGGCAGGACACCCTGCTCATATACCATGGCGCAGATCTGGCCGCCAGTGATACTACCTGATTTTATAAGATATTTGTAGAGAAGTTTGTCGAAATTAACATCTGAAACCAAATAATCTTGTAAAAATGTTAAAATTCCCTGATAAATTTCTGCGGAATCGGAATATTTCTCTGCGGAAACGTAATCAGACAGCTTTGATGTGTCAATCCAGTTCTTGGATATTGCATAATTCAGATATTGGTTCAGGCTGATAGTCTCATCAGTTGTCCACTGTTTATATATTTCATCACTAGTATCAATGGAGTCCTGCATCAGGACCCCTGCGGCTTCCTGCAGAACGTCAATAGAGACATAATCCATATAGGCTTTCATTTCAGCAGAAAGATCCTTATAGGCAGCGGCGCCGCTGTTATTCAGCTCTTCGATAATCTCCTGGATCGCTGCAGTTTTTCTGTCCGAAAAGATTCCATATACCTGTTTTTCTACTGTTTTGGCATCGTCTGCCCCAAAATGTGTTTCATCAATAATTTCATTTGCGATAAATGCATTGTAGGCATCATCCACAGGGATGATAATCTGGGATGAATCACTCGTCTTGCTCGGATCGTAATTCATCTGGTCTCTGAGCTTGGACAGTACAATTCCGGCCAGTTTTTCTTCGATCAGCTGATACGTCTGCTCCTGCAGATCCTTGTCAATCGTGAGGTAAACGTCATTGCCGGCTTCCGGGTCTTTACTGCTGACCGTCTCGGTTACTTTGCCCACACTGTCCACGTAGTACTGCGTCTGTCCCTTGGTGCCCTGAAGTACCTCATCCATAGTCTGCTCTAGCCCTGATTTGCCGATAATATCAGTCTGGGAATATTTCTTTTTCTGATCCTTATCCAGAGAGTTATATTCTTCCTGTGATATCTTTCCGGTATAGCCTATGATGGAAGCAAAATACTTGCTGTCCGTATAACGGCGCATAGAATCTTCTGCGATATCCACCCCTTCCAGCTGATCCAGGTTCTCCATAATAGAGGCCACGGTCTCATCACTTACATCGGTGGCCAGTGTGGTCGGGATATACTTCTGGAAGCTGTTCAGGCCGATTGCGTATCGGAGGTTCACCATTTTTAGGATATACGTCTTGTCCAGTGTTTTAACATCCAGTCCGTAACCGTAGGTTTCATCCGTACACAGATAATTGATGATATCCTCTGCAGATGCATTGCGCTGCTTGTCCTTCAGTTCGTCAATAGTTTTAAGCCCATAGACGTCCGCAATAAAACGCAGCTTAAGCGTCTCATTTGTCTGTGTAAACTCATAATTTCCTGCAGAATCCAGAACCACTCCGAAGTCACTGATCACGGAATCCCCGTTGGACTCCACGATGTTTATGATCTTATCCAGAATCTCATTCAGGATCCGGTTCTTTTCTTTCCGGGTGTCGGCGGTGATATTATCTTCTATTGTCACGGAATACGCCAGTTCGTTATAGGCCAGGGGGGTGCCGTTTCTGTCATAGATATTGCCCCGTGTGCCCGGCACCTCGCGGGTCTTTCGGATCTGCAGCTTATAGTTGTCCAGATAATACTGTCCTTTTACAATCTGAAGATAAAATACGCGGTTGATCAGCACCGCAAATAAGATACAGAATGCAAGGATTAAAACAAACAGCCGTGACTTTACGATTCGATAGATTGCATCTTTTATACGCTCAAACAAATTTACTTGCACTCCTTTTTTCATCTGCTTCCAGTTTATGGTTAAAATATAAAATCAATGGGTATAATCCGAGAGCAATCACAATAGTATATATGAGCTCCGGAATGATATTATGACTGAAATAGTATATAAAGTTGAATTCACTGCGCAGCATGAACATCAAAAGGTAGATGGCAAGCCCGTATAGGAACTCGCTTGCTGCGATCAGAACCAGCGGCAGTTTAACGTCTTCGTCGTAGTATACCTGCTGAAACAGGCCGTTGACAAATCCCAGCAGCAGATAGATCATGGCATAAAATCCGATGATACCGCCGAACTGGATATCCATAAGCAGGCCGGAAAAGAAGCCGACCAGCATCCCGTCCCTGGAACCCCTCATGAAACCAAAAGAAGCTGTTAGAATAATCATAAGGTTTGGTTTGATTGAAGCGAGAGCCAGGTGCGGGAACAGCGTACACTGCAGCAAATAGCATATAATCAGTATAACCGCCGTTACGCCTGCTCTTTTTGCCTTCATCTTTTTCATCTGCCGTACTCCCCTTTCCTGCCGGATATTGCATACTTCCAATTGCTTTTCATTATTCTTCTGCGTCCTTGCCTGTGAGATCCGCCTTTGTTGTTGTAATTACAAGCACCTCCTGGAGGTTCTTAAAGTCCACGACGGGTGTGATATATCCGGAGCGGGTCAGGTTATTGGAATCTACGGTGATCTCGCTGATATAACCGATCAGGATTCCCTGAAGATATTTGGGACTGATATGTGAGGTGACGATCTGGTCTCCCACCTGCACTTTATTTTCATTGTTTTCCATCTGTTCAAAACGGATTTTCCCGTCATTGATCAGTGATAGATCCCCTCTTACCATACACTTGTCGGATGTGGAAAGTGACATGCCGCTTACGTTGCTGGAGTCATCGATGATGGAACGGACCGTGGACCATGTGGGGCCTGTTTTGATGACAATTCCGACCAGGCCGCTTCCCGCCATAACGTTCATATCTACCTTGATCCCGTCATTACTCCCTTTGTCAATCGTAAAGGTGCTGAACCAGTTGCCGGAATCTTTTGCGATGACATGAGCGCCTGTTTTCTCATATTCGGCATAGTTCTGATCCAGTTTATACAGCGCCTGCAGCCGTTCCAGTTCGTACTTTTCCTCCTGCAGGTTATTGTTCTCGGTGATCAGCTCATCAACCTTTGTCTGTAGTTTTTCGTTTTCCTTCCTCACCTGCTGCAGCGTATCAAAATTGTCGCATATGTCACCCAGCCAGGTGCCGATCTGATTGATGCCCTTCTGCATGGGAATGACTGTTACGCTGGCAATCCCTTTGAACGGTCCCTCCGCTTTGTCGGAAAATACGGACAGCACCATCAGCAGGATGCAGAACAGAGAAAGCCCGGCCAGCCAGTATTTATTTGTCGATGAGGTTTGATTTTTCTTTTTCATATTATCTCAGCCACCTATAATCTTCATCTAACATGGAATATGTTAACTTACTGTAATCTTTGTTCAGTATAATCTTCTTGAGCCCGCTTACTGCACAGAGCTCAGGATTTTGTACCGTCCGCACTCCAAGGCCGGTGCTTTCCTCCAGATATGTAGACAGCCCTTTCAGATTGGCCAGGCCGCCGGTCAGGCAGATTCCGTTCTGGTCAATCCCCCTTCGTACATCAGGGGGGGTTCTGTCTATCATGGATTTGATGGCACGGACGCAATCAGACAGCGGCTCCTTCATGGCAGCCCTGACGAGTCCGATAGGAATGCTTTTCTGCTGTGGAACACCCGTAATAAGATTTCTTCCGGCAACAGTCAGCGAAGCATCTGCTGCCTGGTCAAATACCCCGAATTCCCGTCTCAACATCTCGGCTGTCAGGCGGCCGATCAGAAAGTCACGGTTATGCCGGACGAGATGGGTGATGGCATTGTCAAAATGGATGCCTCCGATCTTGATCAAACGGTTCAAGACCATACCGCCGGAGGCAATTACAGATAATTCCGTTGTCTCCCCTCCTATATTGACGATAAAGATACCCTTTTCATTCCAGATGTCTATATCCATGCCCAGCGCATCGGCAATTCCGCGCTCTACAATCCGGACGGATTTGGCTTTTGCGGTTGAATGGAAGACAAGGTCGTAAAAAGCCCTCTTCTCTACCTCAGTCACGTCCGTGGGAACCGCGATTACGTATTCGGCCCCGCGTGAAAACTGCCGGTCCATTTTTAGCAGATTCTGGAGCAGATACTGCATGTCATCAAAATGTGCAATCACCCCATTGTGCATGGGGAATACCACTTTGATATTATCCGGCGCTTTTTCATACATCTTATATGCTTCGTCGCCTACAGAAAAAATATACTTTTTGTCCTGCATGGCGATGACATTCTTCGCTTTCCAGATCTCATCTTTTTTCTTATCATATACTTTTATCTCATATGTTCCCAAATCGAGTCCATATACATTTCTGGCCATTGTATAACCTTCCCCTATCCTTATATAAGTCCCTTTTCCCGCATACTGATATAACAATTGTTGCCGATCACCAGATGATCCAGCAGCTCGATCCCAATCAATATACCGGCATCCTTTATCCTTCTTGTAACAAGGATGTCATCCTTGCTCGGTGTCGGGTCTCCGCTGGGATGGTTGTGAAGCAGTACGATAGAAACCGCGTTTCTGCAGCGCTTCTACAAACAGCTCACGGGGCGAGATTACAGCCGAATTGACCGTCCCCTTCGATATATCAGTCTCCCCGATTAAGCGGGTCTTTGTGTTCAGAAGCAGAAGTTTCATGGTCTCCTGCCTTTTGTGCCGCATGTCTTCCATATAATAACGGGCGACCGAGGCCGGGCTTGTAAAGTTCAGCCCAATCTCCGCAGCTGCCTTGGAAAGCCTTTTGGAAAGCTCGGACAGACATAGGATCTGTACTGCCTTAACTTTGCCGACTCCACGGACTAAAAGAAGCTGTTCCTTTGTCCACTGATGAATACTCAGGATGCCCTCCTGGGCAAAATCGGGATGCAGAAGCTTCTCTGCAAGCTGCAGGGAATTCTCTCCCCGTGTCCCCGTACGCAGCAAAACAGCCAGTAATTCAATGTCCGTCAAATTACTCGCTCCATATTTTGCGCATTTCTCATAAGGGCGCGCTTCTTCCAACATCTCTTTCATTGTATTGTTCTCGTTCATAAAATTGTTTTGACTGCGGATGGCTCAATACAATGATTTATTTTAGCATAAATTAAAAATCATGTATAGGTCTGCTATTCTTAATTTTTTGTGAAGTCGGATAAGAGCTTAGACTTACTCAAGTATACTTTGGTGTATATTTTTGAATAAGTGCTTCTGCTGTCTTGATCCCGTCCATCGCAGCAGAGGTAATTCCCCCGGCATATCCGGCGCCCTCTCCGCATGGATAAAGTCCGGAGGCAGCGGGGCTTTCGAAGTCCTCGTTTCTGATAATTCTGACAGGGGAAGAGGTTCTGCTTTCCACCCCGGAAAGCAGAGCATCTTCCCTTGCAAATCCATGGATTTTATGATCCATGGCATAGATGCCTTCTTCCAGAGAATCCGCCAGAACGTTCGGGAAAATATTCCTGACGTTGGAGAATGTCCAGGGGCCTTTGATCTGAGGCAGGATTGTCCCCGGCTCTGTTGTGGGGCGGTTACTGCAGAAGTCTCCGAAGCGCTGGACCGGAACTTTCCCGTTCCCTTCCTTCCATGCGCGCTCCTCCAGCATTCGCTGGAATTCTACGCCTGCAAGCGGGTGATCCGTCCCGTAATCTGCTGGTGTTACAGTGACAATGACCGCGCTGTTCGCATTGGCTCCGTCTCTCGCGTGGTAGCTCATCCCATTGACTGCCAGGCGGCCTTCTTCGGAGGATGCGTTGACGACATATCCTCCAGGACACATGCAGAAGGTATACGCTCCTCTTCCGTTGGAAAGCTGGGCCGTCAGTTTATAGGATGCGGCGGGCAGTTCCGGGCAGTCTGTTTTTCCATACTGACACTGGCTGATCATTGACTGGGGATGTTCAATTCTCACCCCTACGGCAAAGGACTTTGCCTGAACAGGGATTTGTCTGTCATACAGCATCCGGAAAGTATCCCGCGCGCTGTGGCCCACGGCAAGAACCAGAAGCTCCGTGTCCAGCACCTCCTTGTTGTTTACAATGACCTGTTTGATGCGAGGCTCTTCGGAGGGGGCGGCCAAATCCAGCAGGATATCAGTTACCTGGCTATGGAACCTGACTTCTCCGCCCAGATCCAGTATGCTCTGACGCATATTTTTGACCACATCGATCAGAACATCGGTGCCTATATGCGGCTTCTGTTCAAAAAGGATACTCTCAGGAGCCCCATGTGCAGCAAAAATCTCCAGGACAAAGCGGTTTCTTCCTTTAGAATCTTTGACCAGCGTATTCAGCTTGCCGTCTGAAAAAGTGCCTGCTCCTCCTTCCCCGAACTGGACATTGGAGGACAAATTCAGTCGGCCGCCGTTCCAAAAATCTTCCACATCTTTGATCCGTTCCTCCACGCAGCTCCCCCGTTCCAGAAGCAGCGGCCGGTATCCGTTTTTAGCCAGCAGATAGGCGCAGAACATTCCGGCTGGGCCGCTGCCTGCGATGACCGGCCTGCGGGGTAACGGGATGCTGCCCGGGGCGGGCGGCTGATAGGCGCTGACACGGATCTGCCGCACCTGCTTTCCGGCTCTTTTCAGAACCTGATTCTCATGCCTTACCTCGGCATCCACCGTATAGGAAAAGAACACATCCGGTTTTTTACGGGCGTCAATGGACTGCTTCTCTATGCGCCATCCGAGCAGATCGGACTTTTTAACGGATAGGGTTTTTAAAAGTTTTTTCTCTAATTCCTCCGGAGTATGCCCCGGATGTAGATTGATCTGGCTGACTCTAAGCACCGGCAGCCTCCTTTCCGGCCACATAACCGCTGGACCATGCCCATTGCAGATTGTAACCTCCGCACAGACCGTCCACATCCAGAATTTCCCCTGCAAAATACAGGCCGGGGACAAAACGGGATTCCAGATTGTCTGTGATTTCCTCCGTATTGATGCCTCCGCGGCATACTTGGGCCTGCTCAAAGGAGTTGGTCTCCGTTATTTGCGTAGAAAAATGCTGTATCAGACGTGCAAGGGCCCGGACCTCTTCCCCGGTCCAGTCTCCGACCGCCGCGGACGGGTCAAGATGTGCCAGTTTCAGCCACAGTACAGAGAGCTTTTTATGAAACAGACCGACAAAAAATTCTTCTGCCGTTTTTTGCGGACGGGCAGTAATCCGTTTTTTCAAAAAGGCCAGGAATTGTTCTTCTGTAAAATCCGGCATAAAATTCAACACTGCGGTTACTGCTTTTTTTTCGTATAGGCCGATCGCGGCACAGCGGCTGACCTGAAAAACCGGGATTCCCGATATGCCATAACCGGTAAGCTGGATCTCCCCAGTATCCTTTGCCTGGCATTCACCGTCCGTATAGATAGACACGCTTCCTCCTACTCGAACTCCGGAAATGCTTTTGTAAAAATTCTCTCTGCATTTCAACTGTACAAGGGAAGGAAGAACCGGAACCAGACGGTGTCCCAGCTGTTTTGCCAGGCCATAGCCGGATCCATCGGAACCCGTGGATGGAGCAGCCTTGGAACCTGCGGCCAGGATGACCTTCTGAACATGAAAACTGCCGTGATCTGTCTGTAGCAGAAATCCTTTTTTATTGGGAATGATTTCTCTGCATTCTGTCTCCGTATGGATCTCTATCCCAAGGCGGCGCGCCTCCATACGCAGCACTTCCAGGACCGCGGATGCCTGGTCAGACTGCGGGTAGAGATATCCGTTCCTGTTTTTAGAATAGATGCCCAGTTCCAGAAAAAATGCGATTGTCTGCTGTGCATTGAATTTTTCAATGACCTTCCAGGGAAAGAGAACATTTTCAGAGTGGTAGCAGATCGGTTCCTGGTGCAGGTTCGTAAAATTACACCTGCCGTTTCCTGTCGCCAGAATTTTTCTGCCCACCCGGTCCTTATGTTCTAGAATACAGACCCCGGCGCCGTTTCGTGCGGCGGTAATGGCTGCCATCAGGCCGGATGCCCCGCCCCCGATTACTGCAACTTTATTCATGGATGTGCCTCCTTACTAGAGCAGGGATACGGCTGAGACCAGCCCCGCATCCACCATGCTCTGCAGTGATTTTAAAATCCCGAGTTTCGCATGGGGCCATGTCAGGCCGCCCTGGAAATAGACCGCGTAGGGCGGTTTGATTGGGCCGTCCGCACTCAATTCGATAGAGGAGCCCTGTACAAATGCGCCGGCCGCCATGATTACATCGCTGTCATATCCCGGCATGGCCCAGGGTTCCGGTGTTACGTAACTGTCAACAGGAGCTGCGGCCTGGATGCCCTTGCAAAATGCAATCACGCCTTCGGGGGTTCCCAGTTCCACTGCCTGGATGATATCATGCCTGCTTTCCCTGCTGTTTGGTATCACCCCAAAGCCCAGCTTTTCATATAGATATGCGGCGAATACGGCGCCTTTTACTGCACTGCACACTACGGTAGGGGCCAGAAAAAAACCTTGGTAAAAGGACTGCATGACGCCAAGGGATGCGCCGACCTCCCTGCCAAGTCCGGGGGATGTCAGGCGGTACGCGCAGTTCTCAATCAGCGCCTCCTTCCCGGCAATGTACCCGCCTATGGGAGCCAAACCGCCGCCCGGATTTTTGATCAGGGAACCGACGATCATATCCGCGCCCACATCGCTTGGTTCGATTGTTTCGACAAATTCTCCGTAACAGTTATCTACCATGCAGATGACATCCGGTTTGATCCCTTTGATAAAAGCGATCAATTCTCCGATTTTATGAACGGAATAGCTGGGACGTGTCTGATAGCCTTTAGAGCGCTGTATGGTAACCAGCTTTGTCTTTTCGTTCAGCGCGGCCTTGATTGCCGGATAGTCAAAATACCCGTTTTCCAGCAGTTCCACCTGGCGGTAGGTGATGCCGTATTCTGCCAGGGAACCTTTTGATTCACGGATTCCGATTACTTCTTCCAAAGTGTCATAAGGTTTACCCACAGGAGAAAGCAGCTCGTCCCCGGGGCGCAGGTTTGCCGCAAGGGCAAGGGCAAGGGCGTGGGTCCCGCAGGTTATCTGAGGACGTACCAGAGCGGCTTCTGTGTGGAAGGCGCTGGCGTACACCGTTTCCAGTGTATCCCTGCCCTGATCGTTGTAACCGTATCCGCTTGCGAACTGAAAACAGCCTTCGTTAACACGGTTTTCCTGCATCGCATGCAGTACCTTCAGCTGATTGAATTCCGCAGTCTTTTCAAACTCACGGAACCGGGGGGCAAGCTCCTCTTCCGCCTTGCGCCCGAATTCATATACTTCTTTTCGGATACCTAATTCTTCATACATCTGATTCATTTCTAAGTTCATACTGTGATCCTCATCTATCTTCTTTCTCTATTATCCTGCGTTTTTCCAGCTCATTCAGCATCCGTGCAAGAAGGCGTTTCTCATCATAAGCAAATTCCTGTTTATTCAGCCAGATGACATCCTGTTCTCGTTTGAACCAGGTAATCTGACGCTTTGCAAAATGGCGGGTGTCTCTTTTGATCGTATAAACCGCTTCATCCAGCGTCATCTCATGATCCAGATAGGCCATCATTTCCTTGTATCCCAGCCCCTGCATGGAGACTTTATCACGTCCAAGACCGCGGGCCTTTAATGATTTTACCTCTTCCACAAGGCCTTCTTCCATCATCCGGTCAACCCGGCGGTCAATCCGTTCATAAAGGCATGACCTGTCATCATGAAGCACAAAATAGACATAATTATACGGAGATTCTTTTTTGCGCTCTTCTGTATTGTGATCCGAGATACGCTTCCCGGTCTGCTGATAAAATTCCAGGGCGCGGATCACGCGTTTTACGTTGTTCTCGTGGATATCTTCGGCTGATTTGGGGTCTTTTTCCCGCAGCATTGCGTGGAGGTATGCAGCTCCCTTTTCCCTGGCAAGCTGCTCCAGATGCTCTCTGCAGGAGGAATCCCCCTCATTCGCCGTAAAGGCGATATCATAGAGCAGGGCCTGGATATAAAAACCCGTGCCGCCCACGACGACGGGAATGTGTCCTCTTTTATAGATTCCTTTCATGGCCTCCTTTGCCATCTGCTGGAAGCGCACCACATGAAAGTCCTCTTCCGGATCCAGGACGTCTACAAGATGGTGAGGAATCCCCTCCATTTCGGCGGACCGTATTTTGGCGGAGCCGATGTCCATATACCGGTATACCTGCATGGAGTCGGCGGAAATAATCTCTCCTCCCACTGCTTTTGCAAGGCCGATGGAAGCCTTCGTTTTGCCAGCGGCGGTCGGCCCTGTCAATATAATCAATGGCTTTTTCATTTATATGATCCTCTTAAATTTCTTTTCCAGTTCCCGCTTCGTCATGGCGATAATGGTCGGCCGGCCGTGAGGGCAGTGATATGGATTGTCTAGCTCCAGCAGCTCCTGGATCAGTGTATCCACTTCCATGGCGGACAGGCGGTTATTTCCTTTTACCGCAGCCTTGCAGGACATGGACGCCACCTTCTCGTCAATCAGTTCCGGTGTCATGGAAGTCGTGATCCCGTCGGCCAGACTGTCCAGCATCTCCAGGAGCAGCTCCTTCTTTGCAATACCGAACAGATTGTCCGGTATTGCGCGGACTGCATACTCATCCCCTCCAAAGGGTTCGATTTCAAACCCGATTCTTTTAAACCGATCCATATGCTCATTCAGTAGCTCTGTCTCCTGCATCGAAAGGCTGAGGATAATAGGCGGACTCAGATACTGGGAGGTAAACTCCCGGTTTTTCATGCCTTTGAGTGTCCGTTCATAAAGAACTCTCTCATGGGCGGCATGCTGGTCTATGATATAGAGGCTGTCATGGAACTGAACAAGCCAGTACGTATCGAATACCTGGCCAATGAGCTTATATTCCGCCTTTACCTCGCGCTTCAGCAGCTTTTCGTCGAAAAGATTCAGCTGTTCCGTCTTGACGGGGGCTTTCTGCTTCTCAGAAGGTTCCGCATTTTCACCATAAACTGCCCGCTCTTCTGAAAGCTGCATTGGTGCTTCATTTGACGAACCAGAGACTGGGATATCCCCGGCTTCCCGGATGGTTACTGCCGGCAGGGGCTTTGCATCGTGGGTTGTCTGTTCGTCTGCCCTGCGTTTTTCCGCGGCTTCCCGGATTCGGGATGTCTGTTCATCCGGCCGGTGGATCTGGCGGATATCGGATACTTCCGCGGAGGACGCGCGGTTATGGTAAGACAAGACTCTTTCCCTCATCTTTTTGAGGAAGTAGTCTTCATTTTTCTCCTCGGGCGCCATCTCCGCGGTTTCCTGCTTTCCTGCGGTCATTGGCGAGCGTTTATCCGACACGGCACCTGCCTTGGGTCTTAGTAAGAACGGACTCCCGGATGGAGCCTCTTCTGCAGCCTTTGGAGGTTCCGGGACATCCACGACGGGAATCAGTTCCGGTTCCAGCAGAGTTCTGTGCACCGCTTCATAGACTGTGTTATAGACTTCCTGCTGTCTCTGGAACCGAAGTTCCATCTTTGTGGGATGAACGTTTACATCTATATCTTCACCATTAATATGGAAGTGTAATACAACAAAAGGAAATTTATGCTGCATAACAAAATCTCGGTATGCATCCTCAATAGCCTTGGAGATCATGGCGCTCTTTACATATCTGCCATTTACAAAAAAGTTTTCGAAATTCCGGTTGCCGCGGCTGATGGTAGGTTTCCCGAGATAGCCGGTAATTTGTATCCCGCCTTTCCCGTAATCCATCTCAATCAAATTGGCGGCCACCTCGCGGCCATAGATGCTGTAGATCACATCTTTTAACCGGCCATTACCCGCTGTCCTTAACTTTTCCTGCCCGTTGTTGATGAACTGGAAAGACACTTCCGGATGGGAAAGCGCCAGGCGCATCAACAGGTCTTGTATATGGCCAGCCTCTGTCATAGGGGTCTTCAGGAACTTTCTTCTGGCCGGAACATTATAGAAAAGCTGGCGTATCAGGAAGGTCGTCCCATCCGGAGCGCCTGTATCCTCTATCAACTGTTCTTTGCCGCCCTCAATAAGATAACGGGTTCCCAAAGTATCTTCTCTCCTCTTCGTAATCAATTCCACCTGCGTAACTGCAGCAATACTGGAAAGGGCCTCTCCGCGGAATCCCAGGGATTCGATGTGCGAAAGGTCTTCAACCGCCCGGATCTTGCTTGTAGAATGCCTAAGAAAAGCATTTGGCACGTCCTCACGGAGTATTCCGTCACCATTATCCATGATCCGGATAAAAGAAATACCGCCCTCCTGTATCTCCACTACAACGGCAGTAGCACGGGCATCAATGGCATTTTCCACCAGTTCCTTCACAATAGAGGCCGGACGCTCAATCACCTCCCCGGCAGCGATCTTATCAATTGTAATCTGATCCAATACCTGAATATGTGGCATAGCTTCTCTCCTTTTCCGCCATAGGGGTCTGCCCCTTATGCAAAGGGGGCTTTCCCCTTTGCAAGAGGGGCAGACCCCTTTGCTTTTACCAGCGGTTTTTCAGTTTGTTTTGCAATCTGTATATCGTGTTTAATGCATCAATCGGGGTCAGGTTCCCAACATCAATATTTTTCAATTCTTCCAGGACATCTCCGTCTTTGACCGTATCAAACAGAGACATCTGGGCGATGTCAACTTCATCATATTTTTTGACCTTGGATTTCTTTTTGCTCTCATGTTCTTTGACGGCAATTTCGCTGACTCTTGTGGTGATATCCTCATCACTGAGTTCTTCAACAATCTCTTTTGCCCTTTCTATGACAATGTCCGGCACTCCCGCAAGTTTGGCTACCTGGATCCCATAGCTCTTGTCTGCCCCGCCTTTCACGATTTTGCGCAGGAAAACGATGTCGTCTCCCTTTTCTTTTACCGCAATACAGTAATTGTTCACGTTTTCTATCTTGCCTTCCAGCTCGGTCAGCTCATGGTAGTGTGTCGCAAACAGTGTTTTTGCTCCCAGCAGATGCGTGTCGGAGATATACTCCACAACAGCCCATGCGATGGAGAGTCCGTCGAATGTGCTGGTTCCCCTTCCGATTTCGTCCAGGATAAGCAAGCTTTTGCTGGTTGCATTACGCAGGATATTGGCAACCTCTGTCATCTCGACCATAAACGTACTCTGTCCGGAAGCGAGATCATCTGATGCCCCAACCCTGGTAAAGATCCTGTCTACCAGCCCGATATTGGCGCTGGATGCCGGAACAAAGGAACCCAGCTGCGCCATCAAAACGATCAGTGCGGCCTGCCGCATGTAAGTGGACTTACCGGCCATATTCGGTCCGGTGATGATGGAAATCCTCTGTTTTTTATCATCCAGATAGGTATCGTTTGAGATGAACATATCATTGGGAATCATCTTTTCCACGACCGGGTGCCGTCCGTCCTTGATGTCGATTACGCCCTTTTCGTTAATTTTAGGGCGCACATAATTATTGCGTTCTGCAATCAGGGCAAGGGATGCAAACACGTCCAGCGCCGCCACCGCCTTGGCCGTTTTCTGGATGCGCTCGACCTCCCCGGCTATGGTGCCGCGCACGCCGCTGTAAAGCTCGTATTCCAGTGCATACAGCTTGTCCTCCGCCCCCAGTATTGTGTCTTCCAGTTCTTTGAGTTCCGGTGTAATATAACGTTCCGCATTGGCAAGCGTCTGCTTTCTTGTATAATAATCCGGCACAAGATCTTTATAGGAATTGGTCACCTCCAGATAATATCCGAAGACTTTGTTGTACTTAATCTTCAGATTCTTAATACCGGTTTTTTCACGCTCTTCTTCTTCCAGCTTAGCCAGCCAGTCTTTTCCGTCTGACTTGGCGTGCCTGAGCGTATCGACCTCCTCGCTGTAGCCGTCCCGTATAATACCGCCCTCTTTCATCGCAAGCGGCGGATCATCTATAACCGCATCCTTGATCAGCGTACACAAATCTTCCAGTGTATCCAGATCATCGCGCACTCCTCCCAGAAGCGCGGACTGCATCTCTTCGAGTATGTACTTGATCGGCGGAAGCATCTCCAGCGAACTGCACAGCGCGGTCAGGTCTCTTGGATTGGCAGAACCGTAGGTGATCCGGGTAATCAGGCGTTCCAGGTCATAGACCGGTGACAGGTATTCGCGGATCTCTTCGCGTGAGATTGCATTGTTCTTTAATTCCTCTACCGCATCCAGGCGCCGCAGAACCTCCTCCTTTTCTATCAAAGGTTGTTCCACATACTTCCTGAGTGTCCGGGCTCCCATGGCAGTCCGGGTCTTATCCAGTACCCAGAGCAGGGAACCTCTTTTTTGCTTTTCCCTCAGCGTCTCGCATAGTTCCAGATTCCTTCTGGTGGAACTGTCCAGCATCATATATTTTCCCGTCGTATAAGGAGTAATATGGGTCAAATGGGAAAGATTGTTTTTCTGGGTTTCCAGCAAATACTGGAGGAGGGCTCCGGCGCTGATGATCCCGCAGTCATAATCCTCCAGCCCAAGCCCTGCAAAGGAGGATACATGAAAATGCTCCAGCAGCTTCTTCCTGCAGACTGCATCATCAAAATACCAGGCGTCAAGAGAATATATAGCGATGCCCAGCCGGTTTCTCAGGTCATCCAGATCCATGCCGCTCATGTAAAAAGATTCATTGCAGATGATTTCGGAGGGCATAAACTTGTAAATCTCATCCATCAGCTTTACGCTGTCGGGAAGTTCTGTTACAAAATAGTCTCCGGTCGTAATATCGGAGATGGCCAGGCCATAACGGTCGGCTATGTAAACGATACACATCAGATAATTGTTCTTTGTCTCATCCAGTGCCTGAGGGGCCAGATTGGTTCCGGGGGTGACAATCCGCACTACATCCCGTTTGACAAGTCCCTTCGTCAGTTTGGGATCCTCCATCTGCTCACAGATGGCTACCTTGTAGCCCTTTGCGACCAACTTGTTCAAGTAATTGTCTACGGCATGATAAGGGACACCGCACATGGGTGCCCGCTCCTCCAGCCCGCAGCTTTTGCCTGTCAGCGTGATCTCCAGTTCCCTGGATGCCGTAATGGCATCCTCAAAAAACATCTCATAAAAATCGCCTAATCTATAGAATAAAATGCAGTCCGGATACTGATTTTTTGTCTCCATATACTGCTGCATCATGGGAGTTAATTCTGCCACGTTTCTACTTCCTTTCGCTTCTGAATTTCCATTATAGTATACCATTTTTTAAAAAGTTGTGAAAGAGAATTTTTCTCAAAGAGCCGGCATGTGTTTGTGAAATATTACAGTACGTGAAAATGCGGTTTTGCCTCTCCATACAGCCAGTAAAGCAGGTATGCCGCCAGAAAGATCCCGAACACGCTTAGTCCGGAAAATAGGATCGTAAAGGGCGCACATATCTGTCCGAACAGTTGAAAAGGCTGATCCGAATAATCCCAGACGTTCCAGTGCAGCCACTTATTCACTATGATCCCGGTGATAAATTCTCCCGCCGTAACAAACAGCACGCAGCGGACTAGCTGCAACCAAAGCGGATCCTCCCATTTTACCCAGAGTCCCTGCTGTCCAAAGAAAACAAGGCACAGCCCGCCCAGCATAAACATGGACCAATGTGAAAAGCCTCTGAATATGACTTCAAATGTATAATAAATTGTTCCGCCCAGTGTCCAGAGTACCAGGTATTCGCTCACTTTTTTCACCGAAAAAACGTCCTCCTATATATCCATTCGTATCTGTTATATATAGTCTGGACGTTTTTTATTGAATTATAGGTGGAATATATTGTTACTATGCAGAGCTCATAGGCCGTGCATAGCAGCAATTTATTTCTTAATCATATCGCCAATATAATAAAAACCTCTGCATTCTTTTAATTCCACACTTACAATCTTTCCGATCAGATCCTCACCGCCGGGAAAATGAACCAGCAGGTTATTGCTCATTCTGCCGGTTACAAGCGCCGCATCGTGGTCATTGACCGTCTCGACAAGCACATCCTGGATTGTATTCGTGTATACACTGCACACTTCTCCCGATATACTCTGCACCTCTTTTAAGAGGCGGTCGAATCTGTCCTTCACCACGCTCTCCGGAACTTGGTCTTCCATAATCGCCGCGGGTGTGCCGGTCCTCTTGGAATAGATAAAGGTAAAGGCGCTGTCATAACGTACTTTCCTGACCACATCCAGAGTTTCCTGAAAATCCTCTTCTGTTTCCCCTGGAAAACCAACGATAATATCCGTAGTCAGAGAGATGTCAGGCACAGAAGACCTTATTTTTTCAACCAGCTCAAGATAATGCTCTTTTGTATAGCGGCGGTTCATCTTTTCCAGAATGCGGCTGCTTCCGGACTGTATCGGAAGATGAAGATGCCGGCAGATCTTTTCGGAGCTGCCCATCACTTCGATCAGTTCGTCGGAGAGATCCTTTGGGTGGGAGGTCATAAAACGAATCCTTTTCAGTCCGTCTATTTTTTCAATCTCCCGGAGCAGCTGTGCAAAACTCATGGGCTGTTCCAGGTTCTTTCCGTAGGAGTTTACATTCTGTCCCAGAAGCATTACTTCGACTACTCCGTCAGCCACCAATTCCTCGATCTCACGGATGATATCGTGTGGATTACGGCTTCTCTCCCGCCCCCTCACATAGGGGACAATGCAGTAGCTGCAGAAATTATTGCAGCCGAACATGATATTGACACCGGATTTGAACGAATACTTTCTTTCAGCAGGCAGATCCTCTACGATCTTATCCGTATCTTTCCATATATCAATGACCATGCGCCCGGATTCCAGGCGGGTAGCAATCAGTTCAGCAAATTTATAGATATTGTGGGTGCCGAAAATCAAATCCACAAACCGATAACTCTTCTTAAGCTTTTCTACGACTTCCGGTTCCTGCATCATACAACCGCAGAGACCGATCAGCATATGCGGATTCTTTTTTTTGACACGGTTTAACTGGCCGAGCCTTCCGTACACCCTCTGATTGGCGTTTTCCCTGACGGTGCAGGTGTTATAAATTACAAAATCCGCTTTTCCCTCGTCCGCTTCCTCACGGTATCCAATCTGTTCCAGTATACCAGCCAGTTTCTCAGAGTCCCTGGCATTCATCTGGCAGCCAAACGTGACAACGCAAAAAGTCAGAGGATGGCCTGCTTTTTCGGCCTGCTCCCTGACGTATTCTCTTGCTTTTGCTATAAAATAATACTGCCTTTCCGGTTCCCGGACAGGCGGTTCATCTGATAAGTTAATTTTTGAAAAATCAATAGTTTTCATATGTAATATTCCTTTACTTATGCCCTGGACAGCAGTCAGACAAACTGGTTCCTTGCGGCATCATATTCGTAATCTATCATTTTCAGCTTCCCGGTCAGTTCTTCTGCGGATATCGCCAAATCATCGCATAGTTCGTCCAATGATTGATAATAATCCCTGAGCTTCGTATTCACGACGCTCAGCAAAATGACCGGATCGCCCGGAAGTCCTGTCAGCATGTATAAATCTCCTTTTCTGTTATGATACATTCAGGCCGGATATCGTGTTCCTCAGAAGGGATCAGGTCCAGGCATTGTATCTCATAGGCCAGCGCTATGCGGCGGTATTCGGGATGCTTTCCAAGATAAGAGTCATAAAACCCTTTTCCGTATCCAATGCGGCCGCCCCGCCTGTCAAAAGCTACGCCGGGCATAATAACCAGTACATTGCTGCCGGCGGCTTGTCTCTCTGCCGGCGGCTCGGAGATCCCATAATACCCTTCAGACAGTTCATCCATACTGTCAATATAATAAAACACCATTCTAAGCCCGGAGTTATCCACATGGATCTTAGGAACCGCAACCTTTTTCCCCATTTTCCAGGAGTATTCCACCAGCCGCAACGTAGACACTTCCTCCCCGAAAGCGACATAACAATAGATCTCCTCTGCCTTCTGATACAGAGGATGCCCAATAACAGCCTTAAAAATCCTGTCGCTGAAGGCCTGTCTCATTTCAGCGGGAAGAGAGGCCCTGTCTTTTTTAATCCTTGCCCTAATTTCCTTTTTTGTTTCCAAACTTTTCACCCAGATTCACAACAGTCCCATCTTTTTCCTCAATATCAATCCGATCAAGCTGGCTGCGCAGATTCTGCCTGAAAGAATCCACATATTCCTGGCGCAGGATTTTCTGTTCCTTTTTTTCAGATTCGGTAAGGCCTTCGGCTTTTGATTTTCTGTATAATTCATTGATTCGTTTAATCTTTTGTTCGTCCATTCGTTTCTCCTATTTGCAGATCATTTTCTTTCGCAAAGCTGCAGAACAAAGTATATATTACACTATTTGACAGATTTCGTCTACTTATCAGCTCGAATAATTTTCTAAAAATCCGTAGAGTGCCTGCTCCGTCTCGATCAGTTTTCCTTCCCTGACTTCCTCCTGCACATCTTCCGGCAGGTTTGAAAGTGGAATACTTGTAACTTCATAAATTGTTGTCTTGTCATTGAGGTAAACTACAATATATCCATGGAGCTCACAAATATAATAGCCTTCATTCTTTGTGGCGCTCCCTTTTGTTGTAATGCTTTCCGTTTTCTGTTCCGGAATTTCAGCCTTGGCTTCCTGCCTGTCCAGCATATACTGGTAGCTGAGCTGGTAGCCAATCCCCAGCATGGAAACAAGCAGAAAAACGCCTGCAAAAAAGCCAATACAGTATTTCATTTTCATAAGGACCGACTCCTTTTTTCATACAGTATTGGCTTTTTTTATTGTTCTATACAATTTTTCGAAAAAATTATCAGTTTTTTCGGCTGTTGTTTCTACCGTCCGCCGTGGGGAAGCAGATGCAGTTTTCTGCAGATCCTCAGTATTTTCCGTCCCTGGGGCAGATCACGGATATCTTCCGGTGAAAGAGCGCCCAATTTTAAGATGCTTACGGCGTATACTGCAACGGCAGCCAAAATCGAAAGGATCGTTGGAATACGGCCTCCGATCAGCAGATCAAGCACCAGGTGCACGGCATATGTTACAACACCCATGATGACGGCTGCGAGAAGCGGCTTCACAAAAGTCTTTTCCATCTCCTGGCGGTGTCCGTTTGCCTTGTGGATGGCCCTGATATTTAAGATACACATGCAAAGCGCAAACACTATGTTGCTGCCCACAAGCGCGTAAATATTCCATTTAAATACGATCAGCATAATCAGCAGGGAAATGATATGTACAACAAGTGATATCCCCGCATTCTTAGCAGGCACAGATATTTTATCCAGGCCCTGCAGCACGGAATTTGTAACCGTAGATAAACAGTAAAATACAAGTGTAATGGAGCCGACGGCGAGAAGCAATGCCGGTGTACGGCTGGAATCTCCAAATAGCAGAACCATGATCGGCGATGCCAGTACCACAAATCCCACAAAACAGGGGATTGCTATGAGCATCGTAAACCGGACGGACTGGTTAATCTTATTATGAATCTGCGGGCGGTCATTTCTGGCAACCGCTCCGGTCAGACTGGGGATAATAGATGCCGCCAGCCCGTTGGCCATGGCGAGCGGTACACTGAGCAGTGTATTATACTTTCCCGAATAGATTCCCAGCAGAGCCATGTATTTTTCTTCCGGATACCCCTGCGCAGCCATAATTTTATTAAATATTGTCATATCCAGTAACTGATTAATATTGTAAATCGCAGTACTGAAGATAATAGGAACAAGCGTAATCAGGAGAATCTTCAGGATCCGGCCGTAACTTTCCTGACGGCGCGTCCTGTCCGTGCGGAGCTGTCTGCGTATGACACCGCGGTATACAAAAAAGGCAAACAACAGGAAGAAAAGGGCGGAAAGGGCTCCTGCAATTGTTCCCAGCGTTCCTCCTGCGGCTCCGTATGCCGGTCCCATCAGATCGTTATTCTGCTTCTCCGCCGCTTTTATCCCGATCCCAAAAAGGATGCTTGCGCCAGCCAAACTGATAACCGCATTGACAATCTGCTCAATCACCTGTGATACGGCCGTGGGTACCATGGTACCAAGCCCTTGGAAATATCCCCGCAGAACACCTAAGACGGATACAATAAAAAGCCCGGGCGCCAGAACCTTCAAGGCATAAGCGCTGAGCGGCGATTCCATAATGTGAGAGGAAATCAGATCTGCTCCAAAGAAAATGATGAGGGCAAATACAGCCCCAATCACAATGGAAAACACCAGGGAGCATACAAATACGCGGAATGCATTTCTTCTCTGCCTCATAGCCATCCTCGCGGAGACAAGCTTTGAGACTACGGTAGGAAGGCTCAGGGAAGATAGAAGCAGCGCCAGTGCATAGACTTCGAACGCATACCCGTAAAATCCCATCCCTTCATCCCCCAGAATATTTGTCAGGGGAATTCTATATACAACACCAATGATTTTCGTGATGACTCCGGCAATCGCCAGGATCGCACCCTGCATTAGAAAATCATCTTTTCTCTTTTTTTGCTTATGTGACTCAGCCATAAGTTCCCTCCGTGTAACTGTTCCGTTTACTTAGCTAAGAGTGTGGTAGATAATCCTTGCGCCAATGTAAAACACACCCTACCGCAATATCTGAATATTTTCAAGAATTTCTCTCTGCTTCTGTTCCATTAGAAGACGTTCTTCCTCCTCCATATGGTCATATCCAAATAAGTGCAGCATGCTGTGGGCAATCAGAAAAGCGAACTCTCTGCGCGGAGAATGTCCGTAAGCCTCTGCCTGTTCAAGGACTTTATCTTTTGATATGACGATGTCCCCCAGCATCAGTTCCCCGGATTCCGGGTTAAAGCAGTCCTGGGAATGCTCTTCCATCCCCGAAAAATCACCGGGCGTCTTATACTCCAGCATCGGAAAAGACAGCACGTCCGTCGCTTTGTCTATCTGGCGGAACATCTGGTTCATGTCCCGGATATCTTCGTCCGTGGTCAGCAGCAGATTAATCTCAGCCTCATACGGACAGCCTTCGTATTCCAGCGCCGCCTCAATCACAAGATTTGCTGTATCTTCTGTATTGAAAGGCAGCTTCAGGCCGCCTTCTTCTTCCATGTATAAACTCATGAGTTACTCCTTTACAAACTGTTTGCCGGTTCGAATTTTATTCGCTTTATTTCCAATTCTTTACATACAAACTCCAGCCTATTATACACCTCATTTCACTCCCTTGTAAAGTTGCTTTTTTTGTAAAGCTTCCTATCCTGAAATTGCAGGTTACTGTTCAGACCGTGCCGTGCCCCCCCCCCGCTGCACAGCATCGGAACCGATGAAGTGATGGTCTCGGGGCATCCGCCTCCCGCCGTAGGCGACTTTAAATGGGCAGATGCCGTTACTGTTCACGCCCGCAGAGTGTGCACAGTAACCTTTGCAGATAATGAAAAAGATACAGCCGGGATATCTTTCCCCGGATGTATCTTTTTCATTCCTTTTACACTATCTAGTCTTCGGACCGGATCCGATCCGTTTCTTGTCACGCCTTGCCTGGGTACGTTCTTCTTCTTTTTCAAATGCCTTTACAATATCTTTCACGATCTTATTGCGGACTACGTCACGGTTTGATAACTTCGCAACGGTGATGTCATCGATGCCGCCCAGAATCCGGGCGCATCTTTCCAGACCAGAATCTGTATTCCTAGGAAGGTCAATCTGGGTTACATCACCAGTCAGTACCATCTTTGAGCCTTCGCCAAGGCGCGTCAGCGCCATCTTGAGCGTGGAAAATGACGCATTTTGACTTTCGTCAATTATCACGCGTGCCCGGCTTAAGGTACGGCCTCTCATATATGCCAGGGGAGCGATCTCGATCTCACCGCGCTCCTGATGTTTCTCTGATTTTTCGCGTCCGAATATATCGTCCAGGGCATCGTACAGCGGTCTCAGATAGGGGTCTACCTTCTGCGCCAAATCTCCGGGCAGAAATCCCAGACGCTCTTCTCCCGCTTCTATCGCCGGCCTGCTCATAATAATCTTATCGATTTCCCCCCGTTTTAATTCTTCCGCTGCCTGGGCAACGGCGAGGTATGTTTTTCCGGTTCCGGCAGGGCCGATACAGAAAGTGACGATATTTTCCTTTAACGCTTTTACATAGTTCTTCTGTCCAAGAGTCTTACACTTCACGGGGCCATGTTTATAAGTCAGGGTAACTACATCCTGCATGGCTTTATAAGTTTCATCGAGTCCTCCATCCCTGGATTCCTCGATCAGACGGTGTACGGTATCTTCCGTCAGCGCAGCGCCGCCGGTGTGGAGCTGTTTCATGCATTCTAAAACCTCTTTCACACAGTTGACATCAATCTCTGATTCACCTGTGACCTCCAGCATGGAATCGCGGCCTACAATACTCACATGAAAGCTGTTTTCAATTAGCTTAATATATTTATCCTCCGGCCCAAAAACGGCCTGCTGTTGATTGATGGTGTCAAACGACAGTTGTTCCTTCTGCAAACGATAATACCTCGCTTTCGTGATTTGGATATAGCACAAGAAGTATTATAGTGGAATCAACCTGTTTTTTCAAGTATATCGGACCACGTTTTAATTTCTGTTTCATCGGTAATCCAATATTCAAGGTTCAATATGCCGGATAAACGCCTGCATTTTCAGAACCTGCACATCTCCACGCCCGTGCTCCCCGCTGCTGCATACAGCCTTTCCATCAGCAAATCGGAGGGAGGCGTCAGGTTTTCTAAAGGATACCGCCTTCCCAGTGCCTTATACTTGCCTCTCCCAAGCTTATGGTACGGAAGCAGTTCATATCCGGCCACAGCAGAAGCTCCGGCGCTTTTTATGAATTCTCCGATTGCGCGTATTTCCTCCTCCGAGTCATTAAAGCCGGGAATAATGGGAGTTCTGGCGATCAGGTCAAAGGAATACTTTCGTGACATCTCCGCCATCAGAAGAAATCTATCCAGTATCAGCTTGTTTCCGGAGCCGGTCCATTGCTGATGTTTCATGTCATCCATGCACTTTATATCGAAAAACACCATGTCTGTATAAGGCGCAATTCTTTCGATCGTCTCTGCCTTCCCCGACCCACAGGTCTCGATTGCTGTGTTGATCCAGCTTTCCTTAAGAGACTGCAGCAGTGCTTCCAGAAATTCCGGCTGGGCAAGTGGTTCCCCTCCGGAAATTGTAACGCCGCCGCCGCTTTTCAGATAAAAGTTCATGTCCCGTTTCACCAGTGCTGTCACATTCCCTGCAGTCATCTCTTCTCCACTGATTTTCCTGCATCCCGCGAAGCACTGCTCCACACAGGGAAATGGAGATTCCCGGTCTGCGCAGTTACTGCAGATATTCCTGTCCCCGGCAGGTGCTGTTTTTAACGCTCCATAAGGACAGCTTTCCATGCAGGCGCCGCATGCAATACAATTGTCCTCAAAAAACATGAGTTCCTTCTTATTATTTTGTGTTTCCGGGTTGCAGCACCATCTGCACCTCAGGGGGCAGCCTTTCAGAAAGACTGTGGTCCGCACTCCAAGTCCGTCGTTAAGGGCATACCTCTCAATATTGGCTACAAGGCCGCTTTTTTTTGCTGTACTTCCGTAAACTGAACCTGTCATGATCCTGTCCCCCTGCATTTAGTCATTCCGATTAGCAAGGACAGCCGCTACAATGATAATTCCCTTGAAGACCATCTGCGGATAGGATGCAATTCCCAAAAGGTTCATTACATTCATCAGAATTCCCATCAGAAATGCACCGATCAGAGTCTTTACCGCACCTCCTGTGCCTCCTGATAAGGATGCTCCTCCAATCACAACGGATGCGATGGCATCCAGCTCATATCCATCGCCTACGGTTGCTGTACCCATGCTCAGACGTCCCGCAAGAATCATCCCGGCCAGTCCAAACAGAAATCCACCGATAGCATATACTGCCACAAGATATCCTTTTACATTGATACCTGCCAGCCTGGCGGTCTCCTGATTACCGCCGATGGCGTAAAGCCCTCTTCCATATTTCGTTTTATTTAGTACAAAAAGTACAATTAAAAATACCAATACCATGATAAAAATCGGAGTTGGAATAAATAATACAGACCCCTGGATAAAATCCGGCCAGAATGTCCCGTCAATTCTCCGATTCTCTCCTACCTGATACATATACGCAAGGCCTTTCAGAATTGATGTCATGGCAAGTGTCACGATAAACGGAGCTACCTTAGCATAAGCGACCAGAACTCCGGTCACACAGCCGAATAAAATCCCTAATCCGCCTACTGCCGCAATGGCCATCGGCCCCATCCCATTCTGAATGAAACCTGCTGTCAGACAGACACAAATACATACATACGAGCCGACTGAAAGGTCAATCCCGCCCGTGATGATAATCATGAGCATTCCCAGCGCACAGATTGCAGAAATAGAGTTCGTGATCAGGACTGATGTAATATTCCCTACTGTTAAAAATACAGGTGTCGCAAAACAACTGAATATAAATATAAGAATAAAGGCAATAATTACAAAATTATTCTTAATAAATTTCCCTGCTTTGAAATGACCTGTTTTTCCGGCAATAATCTTTTCCATTTTTTGATTCCTCCTCACCTATCTCTGCTCATTCACAGTGTTGGTTGCATATTTCATAATGTTTTCTTCTGTCAGCATTTCTTTTTTCAGCTCCCCTGTCAGGTTCCCTTCGCTCATGATATAGACGCGGTCGCTCATACCGATTACTTCAGGCAGGTCGGAAGAGATCATAATAATAGCCACTCCGGCTTTTGCCAGTTCCTTCATAATTGTGTAAATCTCAAATTTTGCGCCCACGTCAACCCCGCGTGTCGGCTCGTCCAATATTAAGATCCTGGGGTCTGTCGCCAGCCATTTTGCCAATACGACTTTTTGCTGATTGCCTCCACTTAAGCTTTTGACCGGATTATGCATGCCTGCCGACTTGATCCCCAGATCTTTGATAAACTTCTCTGTAAGGGAGCTCTCTTTCTTTTGATTCAGCATACGTCTTGTGCGGATTTTATCCAGCGCTGCAAGAGTTAAATTAAAACACAGGGATTTATCTACAATCAACCCGTTCCCTTTTCGGTCCTCTGTTACGAATCCGATACCGGATCGGATCGCCTCTTTTGGACATTTAAAGAGTATCTCCTTACCATCCAGTTTTAACTTCCCTTTTCCTGTAATTCTGTAGCCGCCTGTCACCGCCATCATAAGCTCCGTCCGTCCGGCCCCCAAAAGCCCCGAGATTCCTACAATTTCCCCTCTTCTGAATTCCATGCTGACATGGTTTACGATATGTTTCCCGTCATATTCCGGATGAGGCACGCTGTAGTCCAGAATCTCCAGAATAACATCGCCCTTTTCTGTCTCTATATCAGGATACATATTCTTTAATTCCCGGCCAATCATATAAGACACAAGCCGATCTGTTGTCAGTTCGCCTGTCTTTTTCGTCACAATCATTTTCCCGTCTCTCATGACCGAAACAGAATCCGTAAGTTTAAAAATCTCCTCCAGCCTGTGGCTGATATAGATGATCGTAATTCCCTCATTTTTCAGTTCCTTCAGGATTCGGAACAGGGTCTCTGTCTCACGGTCTGTAAGCGGGGCTGTCGGTTCATCCAGAATCAGTACCCTTCCGCCCATCATAATCGCCTTGGCAATTTCAACCAGCTGCTGCTGGCCAACGCTTAAATACTTTACCTTTGATTTCACATCAATGTCCAGTGACAGCCGCTTTAATGCATCTTCCGCTTTTTTAAAGACGGTTTTCCAGTCAATCCCCGTATGATTTCGCGGCATATGCCCCAGAAATACGTTCTCAGCAACACTGATCTCAGGGATCATTGCCAATTCCTGATGTACCATGACAATTCCCGCCCTGTTCGCATCATCAGGACTTAAAAGCTTCACCTGCTTCCCTCCCACAAGAACATCTCCCTCATATGTATGATGTGAAAAGCTTCCGCTTAATACATTCATCAGCGTAGATTTCCCTGCACCGTTCTCGCCGATCAGTGCATGAATGTCCCCTTCCTCGATTTGAAGGGAAACATCATCTATTGCTTTCACTCCGGAGAATGCCTTTGTTATATGTCTCATTTCAACTGCAAATCCCATACCTAACCACCTCTTTCCCTTTACTTAAAGGCAAATCCTTTGATAAGGTAAAAGACCGCCCTTTGGCGGCCTTTTCCTTTTAATATGTGGAGTCCGGATCGTAAACATCGTCCACATTACTCTTCGTATAACATGTATTCGGTACGTTAAACGTCGCCGGCGTAGTGACACCGGATGCCTGCTGTGCAGCAAGGTATACCGCCCATTTTCCCATAATTCTCGGGTCGTTGGATACGGTTGACGCAACCCCTTTGTCACCGTCTTTAATCCATTTCAGGACCGATTTTCTTCCATCAATTGATGTGATCATAATCTTCCCAGTCTTGCCGGCCGACTCTATTGCAGATACAACTCCCTGGCATCCGCCGTCACATGCACTGAAAATAATGTCCAGATCTGGATTTGCCTGCAGAACATCTGTTGTCACTGTCATTGCGGGCTCTGGCTGCCAGTTATAGTACTGGTATGCAACAATATCCAGATTTGATTTTCCATACTTTTCGAGCATATAGTCATTGTAGCCGTTGATCTGCCCCCATCTTCTCAAATCAGACTCTTTTTCCTGCGCTGCCGCGGATAGTACAAGTGCTTTTACAGAATCCTTCCATCCATATTTTTCGTCAAATGCCTTTGCCAGTTCAAAGCCGCCCTGATATCCGCTGTTCTCTACATCAGCGGAGACAAATGTAAAAGGCGCCGCCTCTTCACTCATTGCACTGTTTACGACTGTCAGCGGTATTCCTGCATTATGTACTTTCTCGATTGCAGGAAGAAGCCCTGATGAATCCTTCGGATTTACAATAATTGCGTCCATTTTCATATTTACCGCAGTTTCAATATCACCCATCTGTTTTGTAATATCATCTTCCCCATCGTATACGGTCAGTTTCACGCCTAAGTGCTCCGCTTCTAGCTGTGCCACCCTTACAAGCTGTTCATACCATTCCGAGCCTGCAATATTTCTTTGAGAAAGCGCAATCTGCAATCCTTCGAATTCATTTTCTTCTCCAATCGGCTCTTCCGGCAGCGTATTCAGCATTTCATTAGTTGGTGAGAAGCTTTCTCCTGTTGCATTACTTGCCTGTGTACTTTTTGTCTCTGTACTCTTTTTCTGGCTTGCCGGCTGACAGGCTGCTAAAGTCCCCATTACGCATATACACATAAATATACTCATTATCCTTTTTTTCATCTCTTTTTCCTCCCATTCTTCTTCTCCGCCCGCAGGGCATATGTTACGGGGTGCCCTTGGGTATACATTATTCTGCAGCTTTGCTGCAAATCCGCCCGCAGGGCATGTGTTGCGGGGTGCCCTACGGGTATAATTTTTCTTCAGTTCTTTCGATAATATCTTGCTGGACATCCCTTGACAGCTGTGTAAAATACGCGCTGTATCCTGCTACACGTACAAGCAGGTCTGCATATTCCTGCGGATTCTTCTGGGCTGCAAGCAAGGTATCTCTGCTCACGATATTAAACTGCATCTGTGCACCGCCGGAAGCAAAATATTCGTCTATCAGACTTACAAATCTTCTGAGTCCGTCATTTTTTACTACCCTTTCCATAATACACCTCCTCACATTTTCCAACCTGCATTTAAATTCAGCAAGACCTCTATCCGGCCTTTTGGAATACTAATACAGGTCAGACGGATTAAATTTCAAATTATACAATGAACCGCAGGAAAGTAATATATTGTTAATCTTTGACACAGAACGGATTGCCGCAGTAGGACCACTCGTATCAGTTCCTTTCATCGGGGACTGTCCATCTGCCACCGCAGTGTAAGCTTCCCGTCCGTCCGGAGTCGCGCCGCACACCTTACCGAACGGAGTGTTGCTTGACACGGTGCTCGTAGAGCAGTGAAGCGTGCCTCCAATTGGACCACGGCCATACCTTGTGTTTTTATAGGAGCATAACTCATTTGCTACAAACGCAAGCATCTCCCTCGCCAGTTCATCTACTTCATCAATGTCATTCCCATACTTTTCAACGCCTTTGCACAGAGCCTGAATCTGCGGGCCTGTCGGCCTGCTCTCCATATCCTGAAAATTGGTTTCCAAAGCATGCTTAAGCTGCGCGCCGGTCAGTCTCTTATCGTCAAATATCAGTTTCTTAACCGCATAAAGACTATTGGCAATATTAGCGGTCCCAATGGTCTGCTGTCCTGTGAAATCATACTTTGCACCGCCCTGCTTAAACGTCTTCCCGCGCTCCAGCGTCGTCGTCGGACAGCCAAATACAGAGGTCATCGGCTCATTCATATGTTCTTCCCAGAGCTGGTCAATCGTATTTTCCAGAATCGCCTCCATCTTGATATAATACTGAATCTGATCCTTATATGCTTCCTTCACTTCCTCGAAGCTCTCAAAGGAGGCCAGGTTTTTTCCGTTTTTATTCGGGTGGAGGCAGATACCGGTTCTCGGATCCGTTCCATTATACAGCGACATCTCCAGCGCTTTCGTACAGTTCAGCCATGCTCCGCCGGTTCTGCCTCCCAAAAGCCCTGCCGGTCCCGGTTCCACACATCCAATGATACAGTAATTATAAGCATCGTTCAGCTCATACCCCCGATTCAGAAGCGCCGGGATATATGTCTCATCATTAAAGATAGACGGAAGCCCTGTTCCAAGCCTCACCACTTCTGCTGTCTTCATTTTGAATTCAAAAGGTGTGTTTTTATGGAAACGCACGGTCAGCGACGGCTGCGGTATTCTTGTATGGTAGATGGCATCTAAACAGATGTAACTGAGTTCATTCGTTGCATCGCATTTTCTCACCGGATCCTGTCCGCCGATCGTAAGATTCTGGAACATCGGTACTCCCCGGAAATAATCTGTATCCTGCCAGCTTCTTACTTTGTTGCTTGCATAAATCTGCAGGAAAAAGTTTTCTACCATTTCAACCGCCTGTTCCCGTTCTAAACGTCCTTCGGCAATATCTTTTTCATAAAATGGATACATAAACTGGTCAAACCGCCCGAAGGAAATTCCTACACCATTATCCTCTATATGCAGACAGATATGGGTGATAATGATAAACTGAAGCGCTTCTTTGAAGGTTCTGGCCGGTTTTGCAGGAACATGGGTGCACATTTCTGCTATTTCTTCCAATTCCTTTTTCCTGACCGGGTCAGCTTCTTTTGCTGCCATCCGGGCTGCAAGCTCTGCATATCTTGCCGCATAATGAATGACCGAATTGGCCGTTACAATCGCAGCTTCGTAAAAATCCTTTTTCTTAACTGCTTCGGGATCATTTTTCCAGTCCAGATGATCAAGCCCCTGCCCTGCAAGATGAATCATTTCTTCAAGGCCGTGGTTAATCAGCCATTCATGTGCTGTAGCAAAGTGTCCGTCACCGCCCTGAAAATATGCCCCTATATCTGCAGCTTTTATCTCATAGTGGGTCAGGAGCGCCTCTTTTGGAAGCCTGTTTCTAAGCCTGTCCACATGCGTTTTGCCCTTCCACCAATCACATATATGGCGAATGTCATCCATATCTTCCCTGCGCAGAACGTATCTGTCTGCCGGTCTTGTATCTGGGAAATATGGATTTCCTTTGATAAATTCCTCCTCCATCCACTCCACTTCAAACTCCGGAAAAATGGGCGCCCAACGGGGGTTGGAGGTTTGGTTGCCTGCAAACAGGCTCCCCGGCATCATGTAGATACTCATATTCTTTAATACATGTTCAATCGCGCGTGCCCGTTTCAGTACATTCGGCAGATCCGGTTCTGTCTCATAAAATTCTGTCAGATATTTTCCTCTCTCTATGCAGATACCGCTTTCAAAAGAAGTAATATACCTGTATAATTCATCAATCCGCTTTGATCTCACTGGCTTCGTACTGATTTGATACGAAAGGTTCTCTTCCATATATTTCCTCCTGTTATTTTATGTACATCTATGGTTTCTCGATATATCGTTCTTCCTGCAATTATTATATTTGTTATTATATTCTGCTTCAACTCATTATCTTTGGTAAAAAGAGGATTTTCTTTAGTTTTTTGTATCTTTTGTATGGTTTTGATATCTTTTTCTTTTATTAATTGTGTTTTTTCACTACATCTATTGAAATCTCTGGTACAATCCATTATACTGATTCCAATCTGGTAGAGAATATTTAAGGGGGAGGAATTATATGTTAAAAGTTCTGATTATAGATGATGAAGAAAAGGTCTGCAGACTGATCCAGTGCCTGATTGACTGGGAGTCACTCGGCCTGTATATCGCAGGTATATGCCATGACGGGCTGCTGGCCCTGGATATGGTAAAAGAAACTTCTCCGGACATTATCATTACCGATATCCGAATGCCCGGATGTGATGGACTTACCCTGATACGGGCCGCGAAAGAATTCAATCCCGGGATCCATTTTATTATTATCAGCGGTTATGGGCAGTTTGACTACGCACAGCGTGCGATTCAATACGGTGTTTCTGATTATATATTAAAACCAATCAAAGAAAAAGACCTGAAGGCAACACTAGTCTCAATCGTAGAAAAGCACCAGTCAATGGAATCGCACAGGCAGCAGGATGAAGCAATCCGAAATGAGTTAAATTCGACTCAGGAACGCATCAAATCCAATTTCATCAATGATCTGATTTTAAACCCGCAGATCATACAGGCCTTCCATTCCATTGAAGATATCAACCGGACTTATTACACCAATTTTAAGGAATCTGCTTTTACTCTGCTTTGCATTTATCTTGACACCCCTGATGAGAATGGCCGGACAATTGTCAGTGATTTTCTGGTAAATAAAGCAGCCGGGATCATTGATTCAGAAACAGGTCAGTATCATGACTGTTCCATGACCGTTTCCGGCGGATACATATATTGCCTTGTCAATGACAATGAAGAACAGCTGTCACACATTTACCAGACTTCCAAAAGCATCCGGGGAGCCCTGCTGTCATTAAAAGAAATCTTTCCTGAACTTCATGTTATACTGCTTCAAAGCAGTATTAAGCACACTTTTGCAGAAATCACCGATTGTTTTGGGGAGATAGAATCTGCACTGTGTGAAAAAGTCCTCTCAGGGAGCGATGCCATTTATTCCTATTCCAGGATACCGAAATGTAAAAGCCATGTGTCGGACTTTATCACACCCTCTTTCAGAAGCCAGTATCTCAGCTATGCCGAGACATTCCAGTACGAAAAGCTGCAGGAATTTCTGTCTGATCTTGCGAATCGGCTTGTCCTTCTGGACGCTGTTACCGGTGCGTTCATCCGGCGTGTATACAATGAAATTGTCACACTCTTTTTATTCTGCCTGAATCAGCATAAAATCAATGTATCTTCGGACGAGCTGACCGATAAATGGAATACCTGCTTTCTTTCCTTTACTTCTGTTTATGATTTGTTTTCTTATCTCGCCGAAGAACAATGTGCTTTGCTTCAGGACTGGAAATCTCATAAGAAGAAAGCACAGTCCAAAGCTGTACTTATGGCGAAACAATATATCAACGGGCATTATGAGCAAAGCCTGACACTGGAACAGATCGGGCAGGTAGTCGGTCTTAACGCTTCTTATTTTTCAAATATCTTTAAGAAGGAGACCGGAAGCAGCTTTATTGAATACCTGACAGATGTCCGCATCCAGAACGCCAAAGACCTGCTCACAGAGACAGATCTGGAAATCATTGAGATATCCGAACGTACCGGCTTCCATGACCTGAAATATTTCATAAGGTGCTTCCGCAAGACTACCGGAATGACTCCTGCCGCTTACCGAAAACTTTTTTCCTGACATACGGGTGAGATCATGAAAAAAACTTATTATCATATACTTTGTACACTCTCTGTCATTCTGGTTGTGTTATCCGACATTGCCATCTGTCTGACAGTGATCCCAGGGAATATTTCTTATACAGCACTCTTCTTTTTACTGGCGGCAGTCCATATAGCATTATTTGTTTATATTTGGTATTTTCTCCGAAGGCCGCAGAAAATACTAAAAGAAGCTGCCAGGGATTATAATTCCATGCAAGATTTTGATGCCTTTCTGGCATCTGCTTCACCCTTTTTGTCGGAAGAGCTGCTGAACATGATGTATGATTTTAAACATCAGAAAATAGACTTCGCAAAGTCTCAAAAACAGGCGGAATATCTTGCTCTGCAGAACCAGATTAATCCGCATTTTTTGTACAATACATTGGAAGCCCTGCGGGGCGATACATTGTACGAGGGACTGAAAACCGTTTCATCGGTCATTGAGGCACTGGCTACCTTTTTCCGTTATACAATTACCGATACCGGCAATCTGACTACGATGGAGAATGAATTGGATCATACAGAGAATTACTTTATCATCCAGAAATACCGGTTTGGAGATAAAATCAATATGGATGTGATCTGGCCGGATGACAGAAACGAGGTTCTTACCCTGCTTATTCCCAAACTGACTCTCCAGCCAATCATCGAAAATTCAATCTTCCACGGGCTTGAAAAAAAGAGCGGGAATGGGAAAATTACGATTTCGATCGAAACAACAGAACGGTTTCTGTTCATTAATATCTCGGACACCGGTATTGGCATGACGCACGATATTCTGCATCGGATCAATGAATCTCTTGAAAATCCGTCCAGGCCCCCGGCCCCCACAGGAAAACAGGAGCGCCAGAGTATTGCGCTTCAGAATGTGGCACGCAGAATAAAACTTCTGTTCGGCAATGAATACGGCCTGCACGTATACAGTACTCAGGGAATCGGAACTGATGTCCGTATCATCCTGCCCAAAATACAGAAAAGGAACCTGACTCTATGAAAAAGGAATTATTTCGTATCTTCAACCTGTCGATTCGCCAGAATCAAAGCGCAGTCCTTTCGAACCTCTATCTGCAGGTTTTTGAAGGGGAACATACCGGAATTCTTTTTAATAGTTTTTATGAGAGAACAGCCTTCTTAGATTTTATTGATGGTAAAATTCCGGAAGTAGAAGGAATCATTTATTTTGAAGAGACTGCCGTTACATATCAGGATTATATCCGTTCATATAAAAAGGAAACTGCAATCGTCTATGAGTCCAGCCGTCTGATGAACAGCCTTTCCGTATATGAAAATCTATTTTATGAACGGCTTTCATTTTTATGGATTACGGCTAAAAAGTATAAAAAAATGGCAGAAAACCTGTTCGAATTTTTTCACCTTTCTTTGGATGTTAATCAAAAAGTGAAGTCGCTGACCAATTTTGAACGAATTGCTGTTGAGCTGGTGAAAGCATTTCTGCAGGGAAAGAAACTGATCTTTTTATCGAATGCCGCCTCTCTTTTAGATGCCGGTGAATTCGAACAGCTTTTATCTATTCTCAGAGTATTGGAAAAGCACGGTATCACGTTCCTAATCGGGGAGACTTTTGATATCCGTCTCTTTCGGCTTACGTGTACGCTTCATCTGATAAAGAACGGACAGACCCTCCGAATTCTGCCGCGCTCGCAGATCTGCCAGGAAGAGATTCAAAGGTCGCTGGGCTCCTATTCTGTTCTTCGTCATCAGAAGAGCCATCATCAGGACAGGGATATCAGAGAATCCGTTCTGGCCTTCGAAAATGTGCAGGATATATTGCCTGTCCCGCTGTCGTTTACACTGAAAAAGGGGCAGATTCTGAAAATCATCTGTTCCAGTAACCGCGAAACAGATTATCTCTTATCGATTTTGAGACGGAAGGTATCAGCCGGCAGCGGAACTATACTTTTCAGGGGACAGCCTCTGCAGTCTGTCTCCCTGAAACAGTATCTGAAAAGCTGCGGAATCATAGAATCCAATCCGCGCCGGACCGTACTTTTCCACAACATGACCGTGCTGTATAACCTCTGTGTACCGCTTGACAGCAAAATCCATAATTTCTGGACCAATCCAGGCAATCAAAAGGGAGTTGAATATACGCTTAAGGATATTATTCCTCCCGGATATCTCCAGATGAATATCGATCAGGTACCAATGGAAATTGTACAGAAAGTCATCTACTGCCGTTGGCTTTTATATGTACCCGAATTACTGGTCTGCATGAACCCTTTTTCCATTATAGATACCTCCTTAAACCGGATTACGCTGGATATGCTGAGGCTGCTCTCTTCCAAAGGAATCGCCGTGCTGATTATTTCTAATAACTGGACTATGGATACAGAAATAGAAGGGGAGGCTGTATTTTTAACACAAGAATAAATAACAGGAAAGAATGCTAACAGTTCAGACAGGACTGAACTGATACGTAGGATGATTATTCTTGTGGCACGCCGGTCTCCTCCTGTCCCTCACTTTCAATCTCTATAATTTCCGTATCCGCCTCCTGTGTGATTCTTTCATTGAGATACAAAATTCCTTTTGCAACAGCTGTATTTTTGCTTATATGTATTTTGACACTGTTTTCCCGGATCTGGACGTCATTTTCCTCCAATTCCTTGGAAAACTGCTTAAAGTTACTACTCAACTGTTTTTGAAGCTCTTCTTTTGTGTATGGTTTCTCTTTTGAAGTATAGGATCTTACAATTTTGCTGCCATAGGATATCGGAAGATAAAAGTTCTCGCCCAGCTTGAGTTGATGCTCATTGGTATACATCTCCCACTCTTTGTAATCATTTTTTACAGTTCCCGCGGAGATGTACCAGGAACCTGCCTTTATATAATACAGCCGACGCTGTGACTTTTCATAATATTTCTTTTTATACGTTGTGCTGATCGAGTCCTCGTAATTCAGCTGCGTATCTGCAAATATATCGGCGTCGGACTTCTGATACTGGTAACCGGTCACTTCCCCTGCGTCATTGAGCACCTCTATCCTGCCGGTTACAAGTACATCCCCTTTCGCCACGGTGTCGCCCACATGAACCTGTGGAATTCCGGATCTTGTAATAATGCTGGTGATCACGCCATCCTTTGTGGCTATCAGATCGCTGGGCGTCTCCGTTTCCTTTCCCGCATCCAAAGATGCATCCCCCTGGCCTTCTGCTCCCGCACCATCGGCACTTTCTGCCTCTTCCCGGAAAGTGTCCTCATTCTCCTTAATCTGGATGCGCAGCCGGCTTCCATCTATGGAGGCGGATACCCAGACAATATCGTCATACTCTTTTCGGATATCTTTTACAATCTGCGCGCAGTCTACTTTCCTTTTTGCCATATGCGGGGACACGTCTTTCGTCTCAAGAAATTCCAATAAAGTTTCGTTTGTCCATTTTTCATTGCCCTCAAAATGGATATCCCATATAAAACTCGAATAAAAATATAAGAGGCCAAGACAAAGGATAAAGCTGATAAAAAAAAGCTTTCGCTTTCTGTATTTATGCAGAAAGAAAGGAAGACCGTTTCTCTGGACAAGTAAAACTTTTGTATGAGTCTTCCTGACAATCGGCCTGAGTCTGCGGAATCCCTTCAGGCTCATATACATTTCGTATGCATTCCCGCAGGGATTCAGCCCCCATATATAGATCTGGTGATGGCGGCACAGGTTCAGGAAACGTTCCGGGGAATAGCCTTCCACCCGGATTTTTACATACCCGTGCATATAGCGAATGATTGACTGAATCACTGTTTCCTTACCTCACTTACAATATTCTAGTGATAAAATTCTGCCTGTTATTTTCATCTCATCATTCGTATAATATTCGATCTGCAGATTCTTTCCCTGCAGCCTGATCTGATATCCCTTGGTCTGTACACGAATCAGGACATCCGTGTACTCTATAATGCCCCGGTAATTCTCAATGCAGACTTCTCCTGCCCCTATGATGGTCACAACAGCCGCTCCGAGGACTACGTCTTTTGGCATGCTGGCTGCAGAGGCCAGCTTTTCCTTTATTTTTTCATTTTCTATTTCTCTTCCCATATAGAAATGCCACACATACGCCCTTTATTTGTAGTATATGTGCGGCATTTTTGTCCTATTCGGCTAACAGTTATGTTTTATCCCACGGAAGCGGCGGACATAAGACTCCCACCTCTATAGGTGGCGAGTAAGTAACAATTTCGTCTTGGTGGGAGTCCAATCTCCATCCAAGATAAAGCCGCCGGCAGATGGCAGAGACGCGCAGATGTATGATATCATGCGGAGCATGACGCGCATCTCGCCGCAAGTACGCCTTGGCGTACTTGAATGAATCACTTTCGTCCCCTTATAAATATCCCGGCTGCGATGAGTATCATACCGCCCGCAAACAGCCAGAATTTTTCCGCATAGCTGCCCTGGGCCATGGAAAACGGGTAAAATACTTTCAGATATTTTGCCCCGCTTCCAAAAGCGACGATATAGTAAAAGACAGGGATCATATAACCAGCAATCAGATTGTCGAACAGAGCGAAACCAAATATCCCCAGCCCTCCTACAAACAGCATTTCGGCCAGGGTGCCTCCGTAGTATGGGAGTACATGGAGCTGACAGCTGTTGTATGAAAGCACCGCCATGTAAGCGCCCAGCAGGAGTGCAAGCAGTATGATTGCTTCCAGCACACGGATGCCGTATATCGCTGTAATTTTCGTATATTTTGAACGGATCAGGTCACGGAGGTCCGGATTCTGTTCCGGCAGAAACACCGGCGTCAGCATAATGATGCCGAGCAGCGCCACATAGCGTTCCAGCACTTTTGCAGCATCCTCATAGGGCAGATTCTCCACGCCCAGTACAAGCGGAGAAAAGCAGAGCAGAAGGATGGCAATAATGGCATGAACGGGTATATTATGCCTTGTGTTTTCTTTTAAGATTTCCAAATATTTTGCCACGGATATCCAGCCTCCCTTTTCTTTTTTGTGTATAAATAAAAATTGATATTACTAACAGGAGAAGAGAAATTGCCGCGTAAAGCCCTCTGTTTGCTGCTAGCTGACCAAAGTTTTCATGAAAACCCGTATAATTATAGACCGTATTGTGCCTTGGTACGAGGCTCCATCCATATGCACCCCCGTGCATACTGTTCACAGATCCGAAGATTGTCAGGAACCACCAGGCTATCTGAACCAGGACCCCGAGCGCAGTATCCGTCAGTTCAGTCAGTACCAGCCCTACTCCTGCGGAAGCCATTACAGTTGGAAGAAGCCAGCCGAAGCTGTATTTGACAAATGCCAGAACATCCATCTGGATCCCGGCGCCGGCGGCAGACTGTAAGCACTGAACCAGCGGGATACAGGATAACAGGAGCACCGGAACCATGATCATAATCAGCATGGCAGCATACCGGCTTGTGATGATACAGGCAGAGGATGCCTTCCTGCTGGCAATCAGTTCCTGCATCTTTGAGCGTCTGTCACGCAGCCCGCGGGTCACTGCCAGAAAGACCGGCAGAATACCGAGCAGAATTCCCATATAGTCACTAAACAGTCTCGCATAACCACCGGTGAGATGGTCGTTTTCTATCAGGCTATTATAGTCTTCCAGAGCCTCCTCATATGTCTTTGGCTGGGAGACGCTTGTCTCCAGGCTGTCTGGCGCATAGTAAGAGCCTCCGCCCAGCATATCGTCGACTTCCTGCATTAACTCTTGAAACCGTTCATACGTCAACCCTTTTTTTACCTGTGTGGGGCTGCTGCCGTATATCACCTGGACGCCGCCTTCTGCCTCCTGTATTGCATCCGCAATATCGCCTTCCCCCGAAAGCCCTGTGGTCTCCTCCACAATCTCGCCAATCCGCTTCTGTTCCGCTTCGCTTGGAGTGACAGACTTATAAAAACCGATTGGATAGGTGGTATATGTTCCTGCCAGGTATTCCGAAACAAGGCGTCCGAGTACAGATTCCATGATATCCGTCTCATTCCCTCCATATGTCCATCCGTAATTTTCCTGCCCCGGCTCAGGCTTTTCACCTATCGTCATTCCTCCCATCTGGGAAAAATAAAAGACTACAAGGATCACCACGATCAGCCAGTAGATCATACTCTTCATTGTCTGCCGGCATTCTTTTGCTAATAGACTCAGGAACATCAGAGATCACCCCGCTCTCCGTGCATGAGATACATGTAGGCATCTTCCACTCCCGCCTCACAGCACTCTGCATGTGCAAATGGTTTCTTTTCGGCAATAAAACGAACCATTACGTTATTCCCAAGCGTCAGCATGCTGGTGACAACATAACGTTCCTTCAGCCGCGGAAGCTCGGATTTGCTGATCTGGGCCGTGTAGACTCTTCCGTCCGCCATATCAATCAGATCCGAGACTGTACCCTGATAGAGGATCTCGCCCTCATTTAACACCGCAATCTGCTCGCACGTAGCTTCGATATCTCCGACAATATGTGTGGACAGAATGACAATGCGCTCCTGGGCAATTTCGCTCAGCAGATTGCGAAACCGGACTCTCTCCTCGGGATCCAGGCCTGCTGTAGGCTCATCTACGATCAGCACCTTCGGATTGTGGAGAATGGCCTGTGCGATCCCAAGCCGGCGCCTCATTCCGCCGGACAATGCCTTTACCTTTTTCTTTTGATCCTCCAGGAGGTTCACCTGGGACAGAAGCTTTGGTATCAGTTCTCTGCGTTTCCGGCTTCCAAGCCCGGACAGTACGCCCAGATAATCCATTGCCTCGTAAACGGTCATATTCGGGTACATGGAAAATTCCTGGGGCAGATATCCGGTGATCCTGCGCACTCTCGCCGCATCCTCCACCGGAATACCGCAGACAGAGACGCTTCCCTCTGTCTTTGGCAGGAGCGTTGCAAGCACTTTCATCAGCGTGGTCTTGCCGGCGCCGTTTCTGCCAAGCAGGCCGAACATCCCCTTGTGGATTGTAAGGCTTACATCTTTTAAGGCACATTTTCGTCCATAATATTGATTTAAATGTTCAATTTTAATTTCTGCAGACATTTTTCTCATCCTCTCTTTATGCCATTCTCTGCTCCCCAAGGGCATGGATTACGGAGTGCCCTTTGGGTATACATTGTACTGCAGCAAAGCTGCAGACCCGCCCGCAGGGCATGGGTTACGGGGTGCCCTTTGGGTATGCATATATATTAGCCCGAAAATGTCTACACTTTCTCTACAAAAACTTAAGAATGTCTTCATTCATTCTTACAGGAAAATGAAGCCGTCACAACGGCGCCTTGATCGATACTGTTAGCAATGCTCAGCGTTCCTTCATGTTTCGCACAGATATGGCTGCAGATATGGAGCCCAATGCCAAAATGTGGATCTTCCTCCCCGTCTGCAGCATCGGAAGCCCTGTGTTCTTTATAATAGGGATTCAATGCATTCTGAAGATCCCCCTGGGTGAAACCTGGGCCGTCGTCATGCACGGTAAGCACAAGAACCGCCTTTTTATACTCAAAATCCAGCCGAACCCAGATTCTGTTTTCCGCATAGCGGATTGCATTTGAAAGCAGATTCTCCAATACCTCCAGGATCAGGCCAGTGTCTGCGAAAAGTATTTCATCCTCACTTTTCTTAGCGGGTACTGATAAGGTAATCTGTATATCTCCAATCTGATTCAGAGAAAAAATGACTTCGCGGATCTCATTTTCTATTCTGGATAAATCACTTTTTTCTCTGTGCACCGGGAGCTCATCTATGCTGCGGATACCTTTCATTGTCCGGCTGTACTGTTCCAGGCGGTTCAGATGTGAGGACATCAGATGCAGCGTGTCCAGCATCTTTTCTTCATTTACTTTGCCCTGCGGAATATAGCGGGCAAGAAAGTCGGAATATCCCTTCAGAACGGTTAAGGGCGTCCGCAGGTCGTGGGCGAAAGCCGCATTGAGCTGCTTCTGGTTTCCCACAAGTTCCCACATCATCTGCTTATTATGTATGAGTTCCTGCTTCATATCATCAAAGGAGCGGCAGAGTTCACCCATTTCGTCCCGGCTGTCATACGTCAGGTCAAAATCCAGATTATTGTTCCTGACGGCCTCCGTCCCCTCCTGTAGAATCCGAAGGGGGGCCGAAAGCCTCCTTCTATAAAATATCCTGCAGGCCAGAATGGAGCCCACAAGGGTATATAGAAACGGACACCAGGTACGAACAAAATCCAGCAGCTTCACTAGCACGCTGTCACGGGACGATAAACTGGAAAAGGTCTGTGTCCAGAATGGCCAGCCCGACAGCTTCACACTGTATAACCATATATCCTCACCGCTGTTATAGCTTTGCAGGATCCTGCTCTCCCACTGAAAACAGAAGATAATTGTGACATAAGAAAGAAACATAGCGGCTGCGGCCGCCACTAGTATATAAGCAGTTATAGCAGTGCAGAAACGTGTGTTTCTTATTCTCATTCTCGTGTGTTCTATCTTTTCTTCTAACCAATCCATTTATAACCAACTCCCCATACAGTTTCAATATACTGAATATCGGTGACTGCTGACAGCTTCGACCGGATTCGGCGTATATGTTCCGTTACAATACTGCTGTCCCCTTCCCCGTCATAGCCGCGGACTCTGTCGTAAACCTGTTCTCTTGTGAATACCTGGCCGACGTGCATGGACAACAGTTCCACAATATTAAACTCTGTCTTCGTCAGATTCAATGCCTTCCCGTCATAATATACACAACGTTCTGTATAATGTATGGCAAGGCCTCCCTGCATCTTAACCGCCTGTACTTTTGTCCTGCGTTCTTCTCTGCGCAGATGTGCCTCAACCCTGGCCCCCAACTCATCAATACTGAAAGGCTTCAATATGTAATCATCCCCGCCCAGCATAAGCCCTCTGATCCGATCCTGTTCTTCCACCTTAGCCGTCAGAAACAAGATGGGGCAGGATACATGGTCACGGATCATCCTACAGACTTCAAACCCGTCAAGCCCAGGCATATTCACATCCAGCAGAATCAAATCAGGCCTGCGTGAGGACTGCTCCAGCGCCTCCACACCATTGAAGGCACTGGCGACCTCATACCCCTGAATTTCAAAATAATCTTTTAACAGCTGCACAATCCCCGGTTCATCGTCCGCAACTAAAATTTTTTTACTCATAAGCCTTAAACCTCTCCATTACAACATAATAACATTTTATTATACCGGATAAATCTCTACAAAAACCCTATAATCCCAGATGAAATTGATTTTTCAATATTCCCGTCAGCATCTCCTCATCCACCCCTGTATACAATTTCCCATCAATCAGCAGATTAGGAGCCGTTCCGCAGTGTTTCAAACAGCTCTGTGTGCGAACCCGCACCTTCCCATCCCTGGAAATCCCATTCCGCCGCACCTTCAAAACTTTCTGCAGAAACGAAAGAATATCCCGTCCCCCCTGATCCGCACAGGCCTTCCCCATACAGACAACAATATCATGCAGAAAAGCCGCCTCCTTCAATGTAGGATACATCCGAACCAAAGCCCTTATAAAAGAAGGCTTCACCCCAGTCACCGCAGCCGCCCGCTCAATAACCCCAGCCGTAATACACCCATAAATATCCTGCAGCTCCCGCAACAAAGCCACAATTAACTCCTGCTCCCCTCGATTATCCATCCCCCCATAATAAGCCAAAATTTCCTCACTCTTCCGTTCCCGTTCCAATTCATCCATATATTCACACCCCAAATCCTAATTTATACATCAGTATACCCCGTTCCCGTAAATTTTAATTACCAAGAGAACAAATGAATTCCTAAAGATAAAATCCCCGTCGGCATCTCATAAAAACCATCCACCAAAACACAAGCCTAACATTCCTATCAGTTAATTGCCTCACCAAAATCCGCGAAGCCATCCCCAATCCGCCTCTGCCGCCACTGTTCCCACAAAGGAAAAAATCCAGCCGCCCTGATGCGCCAGCGCCGAAGATGGACAGGCGGTACGGTGTGCAGGAAGTGGGCGGCGGTGTGCTATTGCTAGAGTGCATTTACGAATTCTTGAAGAAGTCAGGCGGAAAACAGGGGGAAATCCGTGATTCCGAATCACGGATTTGGATGACTCAGCGTGAAAAATTATCAAAATTTTTCACACTGTGTCATCCGTACCCCTGTTTTCCGCCTGACTTCTTCTTAGAATTCGTTAATAAACGGGTGCAATAGCAAACCGCCGCCCACTTCCTGCACACCGTACCGTCTGTCCGTCTTCGGCGCGTCCCCATACCCGCCACATTTATTTCATTTCAAAACACCCTCTAACCGGCTGATGATCCGTGTATTCAAATTGTATATCTATATTTTCTACCTGTTCCACATTTATATTATCTGATACGATAAACCCATCCAGCACATACACCTGTGATTCCTCATAATTCCCGCTGTAAGGCCCATTCAGAAGCCTGCAGGTCGGCGCATTATCGGACACTGCGTAGGAAAATCCCGTTGGTATCTCTTCCTTCCCCACAATCCCGGGTACCCAGCTGTCTTTATTATGGATAGGATATGTATCCATGCCCTCGAAGGTCTGGTTAAAATCACCTCCGGCAATGACATAATTTCCTTTTTCATATTCTGACTGTAACTTTTCAGCGAGAATTTTGCTCTGTGCTATCTTTCCTTCCCCGCTGTCATAGGCTTCCAGATGGAAGTTAATCAGCACAAGCTCTTTATCCGTATTTTTGAGCGGAATCCTGGTTTCCAGCATGCAGCGCTTCAGATTGCAGGTCTTAACCGGCCATGAAAACGACTCCGGAAGAGCGATGCGCGAGGAATCGCTTACATGCAGACCAGTCATAGTGACAAGCCCGCTCGTAACCTTTCCGATTGGAGGCAGCGGGTATGGAACGTAGTCAACCTTAAAATTGCATGCAAACATTCCGGGCAGCCCCAGTTCCTGCTCATAGTAATCCTGTTCGTCAATATGGTAAGACCTCTTGGAATCCCGGTCCACTTCCTGGAGAAAATAAATATCCGCATCCTGCTCTTTCAAAATGGATGCGATTCCGCTCAGGTTGTTTTCCACTAGCTCTTTGCTATCCGGCTGCACCTTACTGCCCCCGTCCATAAAGAAATCCTCATCTTTACTCAGCCCGGCATACCCGGTATTATAGGTTAGAACTGTAAACATTTCCCCAGTCCCCAATTCAGCGGTTCCGTCTCCCGGTTCTATCGTCTCCACGGCATCCGGCCGATATTCACGGATCGTATAGTACCCCAGGATTGCAGCTGCTACAATAATGAATGCCAGCAGAATGATGCCAACTGCTTTTAATGCTTTTTTCTTTTTCATACACTCTGGTCTCCTTACCCCCAAAAAGGATTTTCTTTTGTCTGGTGTCCTTAGCTGCCTGCTGCAGCAGACACGATCGCGTCCGCCTCTTCGCGGGTCAGATATTTTTCTTCAACCATGGAATCCAGCACCTTTTTCTGGCGCAGCCGGGCAAGTTCCGGGTTTACCGTAGGTGCATAGGCGGAGGGGGCATTTGGAATCCCAGCCAGCAAGGTGCACTCATAATCATTCATATCCTGCAGCGCTTTACCGAAATATCCCATGCTCGCATCCGCAACGCAGTAATAACCGTCTCCAAAATAAATGCTGTTTACATACAATTCCAATATCTCGTCTTTACTGAATTTTCGTTCCAATGCAATTGCCATGAAGCCCTCCGCCACTTTCCTGATCAGGCTTCTCTCCTGGGTGAAATACATATTTTTGGCAAGCTGCTGTGTGATCGTGCTGCCGCCTTCAATCAGTTGACGGGCATGGATGTTATTCTTGATGGCCCGGCCAATCGCAATGGCGTCAATCCCCGGATGTTTATAAAAACGTTTATCTTCTACGGCCACAACCGCGTTCAAATAGATATCCGGCAGTTCTTTCAGCGGTGTGTACGATGGTGATGCTTTGATTTCTTCTGCTTTCTGGTCTATGCTCATATACTCTAAAGCATCTTCGTATTTTACATAACCCTTATATCCCAAATATCCTCCCACACACAGAAGACACAGGAGAATCAATGCCAGCAGCCGTCTGATAAATTTCATATTTGTCCTCTCTTTCGTACGTTTATCTGTATCTATTGAAATTATATCAGAGGAAGATAATATTAACCTAATAATACTCTTAAAAATTTCTTAAAATCTAACACCCCTTATTCCGCGGCTTGTCCTCTATATGGTTAAGGAATCTTTTGTAACACTACTATGCATACTAATTACTTTCTAGCACCGCAAGTAATTCTTCGGCGCTATAAAAAACATCTCTATCATATCCCTCTGTTGCTTTCGTTTTATCATATATTTCATTTAGAGAACTGATATAATCTTCCTCTGCCATCGCTATGCCATTCCAAAAGTATTTGTAAACAAGTCTTCCGTTATTGTCATACTCTTTATTCTGATAATCCTCAACGCCATAGTTTCCCTCAGCAATCAGTGTCAGTTGTCCGTCTATCATACTATATACTCTATCTTTATAAGAATCCATCAGCCCCTCTGAATTGCAAAGCATGTTTTCCTTTTCAATATATGAAAAACCAAGCCTGTAAAGCTCTGTTTCATAGGTTTGTCTGTTCGCATAGGTAACAATACTGGAACCTGCTGCTTCGCAGCTGCCGATAACTGCTAATTCAGGTATATCATCGCTATCTATATAAATAAGACGATATCCCGTTACACCGTTAGGATCATGTGTAGTCTGCACATAATCTGCGAATGCCCGTTTCCAGTATGAGTCCGTTTGTGGTTCCACTGGTTCTTCTTTCTGTACACTTTCCGCGGGGGCTGTCCCCTGCTGGATAGCCGACAGAATATTTTGAATCGTTTTGTCTGGAACTTCTGCATTCACCTTTTTCGTCAAACTATTCTCCAGAAAAAAACGGCCTTCAGAGCTTCCGTAATATATTCTGGCCTCAGAATAAACAGAGTCTTCTCTGTTACCGGGCAAATAACTGCATATAATGATAATATCGTCATAGCTGTCCAGATTATAATCTGGGAAAGACACGGCTTCTACCTTATTAAAAGTTTCATTTTTTCTATCATAGGAACCATTCATACCTGGAAGCACAGCGACAACCTGCTGATCTGCCAGCAATTTAAAAACCGCATCATTATATATACTTTGCGACGTATCCGGAGCGTAAGAGACGAATCTAATCTTTCCCAATGGTTTCAACTCCGTGTCAAAAGTCTGATCCTGAATTAGCCTATCTGTATTATTATACCACCAATTTCAAAACCAATAAAGTGTATTTATTAAGAACGGAGGAGGACTGACGCATACAGCAACCATGCCGCTACTGTCCATATTGATCCATAAACCTTGCTGAACGACATCGGTGCGAATAAAGTAACGTATTGTCCGCATATAACTGACGGAACCACAGAGCCGTCTGTGTCATACCCATATCTCCGGAATATAATAATATACCAATATATGATTGCAGAAGACAGCGGCAGAACACGGTAAGGCCAGCCGCTCTGACCTCAAAACCTTTAGGAGAAATAAAATGGTTACTAAAAATATGATGCAAAAATTGACGGAACAGGAAATGATCGGTAAAGATGTGCTGGTACAATTGTTCGAAGAAACCTTTAATGCAGGGCGCTGTGCTGTGAAAATGCTGCGGGATACCCCCTTATATCAGCTAAAGGCAATCTTCCTGCTGTTCTTGGTTATGATACAGAAGAAGCCCTGCTTCACGAAAACGAATTTTTTGCCGGTCTGATCTTTGAGGAAGACCGTACTTCCGTATTAAAGGTATTAAAAAAAACGGCTGCTGAAAAAAACAGCTTTTCAATCGAATTTAGATGCCGTGGCAGGGACGGTATGCCAGTGGCACTCTGCGGCGCCGTTATTTTTCTGAAAAACACCGGGCATATACTATTATCTTTTATCAAAGCTGCGGAAACCATCTGGGATCGGATATTCCGTCTGCTCCCATGCGGTATCTGCCGTGTAGCGGCAGATGATGTTTTTACGATACTGCAGGCAAACGAAATATATTATGACATATACGGATATACATCCAGGGAAGCCTCCTCCGTGGGGTTCACAAATGAAAAATTCATTATTCATCCGGACGATTTCGAGTACGTACAACATAAGGTTCAGTGTTGTCTTGAGCTCATGGACAGCTCTACCTTTGAGATGGAACATAGAGTCGTCATGCGGGATCAGAGCCTCGGCTGGGTACTGGTGAAAGGTTATATTGACAGAACAGCCGGTGATTGCTGCCTCAACTGTGTGTTATTGGATATATCGGATCGTAAAAAAGCGGAGGAAGACCTGCGGATCAGCGAGGAGCAGAACCGGATCGCATTTCTTTCGACAGATAATTATATGGATATCTATGATGTAAAAACTCATGTTCTTGAACATCCGTATGAGGACGCCAGTGAAAGCAGGAGACCTAAGAGAATAGAAAATGTTCCCTACAGCATAGTTGCCGCAGGGCAGGTAGAGGGCGACAGCATAAGAGATTACATTCAGTTATTTGATTCAATAGTGAAGGGGAGTCCCGAGGGAAAATGTACAGTTCAGATGAATCATAGGGATGGAGACCATTTCGGCTGGTATGAGATTAAATACCGGCTGATCTTTGATAAGTCAGGCAGGCCGGAACGTGCAGTCTTATCCTACAGAGATATAACATCTCAGAGGGAAAAGGCGCTTGCCTATGAAAAGTGGAGCCGCTTTTTTGATCAGCAGAAAACTAACAGCCTTGGCTACTACGAGTATAATCTGACGAAAAATCTATATGCCGGAAGTGAAGACAGTCTTTTGAATTCACTTCCCCCATATATTCAAAGCTTTACGGAGGCCGTCAGTTATTATTCAGCACACTGTGTGTATGAGGAAGATAAAGAAAAATATATGGAATTTTACAGTCGTGACAGGCTTCTGTCCGCTTATTACTCCGGTACGAAGACAGATTATATCGAATACCGCCGCAGGCGGGAAGAAGGTGGGCTTTTTTGGGCGGCAGGAACCATTCAGCTGATCTCTGACCCTTATACAGAGGATGTCCGTGCATTTATTCTTGTGCAGGACATCGACCAGAAGATCCAAAGGCAAATCAACATGAAAAAACAGATAGAGAATGATTCCCTCACTGCACTGTTGAACAGGGGAACCGCCATAAGGAAAATCGCCTCAGAACTGGCGGATAAGGAATCCGGTCGGCGTTCTCTGCTGGCCATGTTAGATGTGGATCATTTTAAGGAAATCAATGATACTCACGGGCATCAGTTTGGCGACCGGGTATTGGGCGATATCGGAAAAGTGCTGGCCTCCATGGCGGGAGAATGTGATGTGTTTGGCAGGATGGGCGGGGATGAATTCATCTTTTTTTTAGCAGATGTACCTACTGCTGAATTAGCAGAAAAATATCTGTTGAAAATCAGCACATCACTTAATATATCATACCAGACTCCTAAAGCGACGGTCTCTGTTAGTATCGGCGCAGTCTATCCCTGCGGCGGCCTTATGTTTGAAGAATTATATTCCAGGGCAGACGCAGCGCTATACGAGGCAAAAAAGGACGGGCGGAACCGATTTGCAATCAGATAGTAACTTCACATGCAGGACGCACACTGCGGCAGTTCTAACGAACACCGCAGTGCCCTAAGTAACGACTGCTAAAACAAACTCCAGAGGAATTTTATATATCATAAATAACCGCTTTTTACTTATGATATGGCTCCCCCTGGATAATACGGTAACTGCGATAAACCTGTTCCAGCAGTATCAACCGCATTAGCTGATGCGGAAAGGTCATTTTAGAAAAGCTCAGGGCAAAATCAGATCGCGCCAACACAGAAGAGCTTAAACCGATAGAACCTCCAATCACGAAAATGATATGGCTGGTACCGGTGACGCCCAGTTTTTCGATCTTATTGGCCATCTCTTCTGAAGTGATCTGATTTCCCTGGATCTCAAGAGTCATGACAAAGGCATCCTCTTTGAGATGCTTTAGAAGCCGTTCCCCTTCCTTCTCACGGATACTTTCTTCGACCGCCTCGCCTGCCTGATCCGGCGTTTTTTCATCGGCAACCTCTATGATATTCAATTTACAGTATTTACTCAGACGCTTACTGTATTCTTCGATCCCATCTTTCAGATATTTTTCTTTGATTTTACCTACCGATAAAACAGTGACTTTCATATCTTTTATTCCTTCAATTTTATTTGTATCGTCATGGGGCTAATCTGCTCTCAGAGCGCAGATACCCTGTCAGGCTTTCACAGCCCATCTCATTTTTGCAGACCGGGCCCTGCTGTTTCTGGCGCATTCTTCTGCCGAAGGCCGAATTACATCCTTTGAATAGCTGCTGTATATCCCCTCTTGAAACAACTGCTTAAATGATTTCTTTACCAGCCTGTCTTCGCCTGAATGAAACGTCAATATGGCGACTCTTCCGTCTGGTGCAAGGATATTGGGAAGTTTTTCTAAAAACTGGTAGAGCACTTCAAACTCGTTATTAACATCAATGCGCAGTGCCTGGAAGGTTCTCTGGCAGGATTTTTTAACGGCCTCCTTTTTCTCAGTGGCAGGGAGAAAATTCAGTGCTTTGTCAATTACGTTCCGCAGCTGCCCGGTCGTTTCGATTTTATTTCCCGATTTTAGTTCAGCTGTAACCGCTCTGGAAATCTCTCCTGCATAGGGTTCGTCCGAATTCTCAATCAACATGCCCTCAAGTTCTTCCGGTTCTATGGTTCGCAGCCTCTGCGCCGCTGTGATCCCCTTTTCGGGATTCATTCTTAAATCCAGAGGCCCGTTTGTTTTGTACGAGAAGCCTCTGTCTGGATTGTCAATCTGCATAGAAGATACGCCAAGATCAGCCAGCACAAAATCAAACTGTCCGGCCTCCTTAGCTATCTGGTCTATGTCCGCAAAATTTAGAAGCTCCACAGTCAGAATCTCTGATCCGTATCCCATACCTGCAAGGCGTTCTTTTGTTTTCACTGATTCGATAGGATCCACATCCAAGGCATAAATATGCCCCTCATGTTCCAGGCATTTCAACATTTCCAGTGTATGTCCGCCATAGCCCAATGTGGCATCCAGTCCCTTCTGGCCAGGCTGGATCTGTAGAAAATCAAGGATCTCATTTACGCAGATCGAAATATGCATTCCGGCGGGCGTACTTCCTTTCTGTATGACCTTCTCAACAGTAGACGCATACTTTTCCGGGTGGAGTTCTTTGTATTTTTCTTTATAATTCCTAGGGTGCGTCCCCTTATATCTGGGACGCCTTTTGTGTTGCTGTTCCTGGTTTTCCATTCTCTTTACCCTTTCATCAAAAGTGGTTTTCAGAGAAATTTCAGTCTATATAAAAACCACTTACTAAAAAACTGTGTATCTATTTAAAAACATGGACAAATATGTTCTTATTATATATCAGGAAAGATATGACGGCAATCTTTTTTAATAGGAAACTCCCATGATGCTCGGACTGCCTGGAAAAAACATATTTTCTTTACTTCATACATAGATTGTTCTGTCAGTACCTTCAAGTAAAGGAGTAAATATTATATGAATAACTGTGATAATGGGAGAAATAACGAAGCCATTAAACCGGATACCTGCCAGAAAAAAGAGCTTTTTGCAGCCGACGCCCCCTATCCTCCGGTCTGTGTGGATGGTGTAAACCGCCTCTATGGAAGAATGATGCTGGATAACGTAGGCGGACAGAATTCAGAGATGACCGCTGTCAGCCTGTATATTTACAACAACCTGCTGTTGGTGGAGGATGAACGCCTATCCTATGTCTTTCACAAAATCAGTATTGTGGAGATGCACCACCTTGAGATATTCGGACAACTGGCAAGAATGATGGGAGAGAATCCCAGACTCTGGACTTACAGAGGGAACCAGATGTTTTATTGGTCACCCGGGTTTAATAATTACCCTATGGATATCAAGCCTCTGCTTATCAACGCAGTCAACCATGAACGCCAGGCCGTTCAGAAATACCGCTCTCAGTGTGCTAAGATCCAGGATGAGAATATTGTAAGATGCCTGGAGAGGATCATCATGGATGAGGAACTCCACATTCAGATTTATGAGTCCCTGTACGACGAATACTGCGGATAGCCGGTTAAGCTGCTTTTATGCAAAAAGAGACTGCTTTGTGCAGTCTCTTTTAATACTTACGATGTACTAGTACTACTTTTATTTATTTCACAGGGTTAGCGGCCAGATACGCTTCTGTCAATTGCACCGCATCTTCAATGCATTGATCACAGCTGCAAATAGGCCTGTCGGAGCCGATCCCTTTTAATTCACGGCAGATGATAGACTGGTTCTTCTCACGGAATTTTGCTGCGCACTCCTTTACTTTCTTATAGGTGTCCGCTTTTGTAGATTTCCCTTTTTCAAGGCTTCCTACACTGTTCTGTAGCCCCAGTATCATAGTCATGCCGGACACGGCACCGCACACTTCCATCATACCCATGCCAAATCCGAATCCTTCTGAAATCCGAAACATCTCCTCTTCCGATATGCCGAAATCCCGGCAGAATGCGCAGGCTACGGCCTGACAGCAATTATAACCTTTTTTATGATATTCCAGTGCGGTTTCTTTTCTGGTCATAGCAGTTCCTCCTGTGTAAAATCAGCTTCTTTATTTGTTCAGATATTCATCAATGCCTTTTGCACCTGCTTTTCCAGCGCCCATTGCAAGGATCACTGTGGCAGCGCCCGTTACAGCATCTCCGCCTGCATAAACCCCCTCTTTGGATGTCTGTCCGTTTTCTTCTTCCGCTACGATACATTTTCTTCTGTTCACTTCAAGGCCTTTTGTTGTAGAAGAAATCAACGGATTCGGAGAGGTACCGAGTGACATAACGACCGTATCCAGTTCGATTTCATACTCGGAGCCTGGAATCTCTACCGGGCGTCTTCTTCCGGATGCATCCGGCTCGCCCAGCTCCATTTTGATCACCTTCATTCCCTTTACGTATCCGTTATCATCCACGAGGATTTCCTTTGGATTAGTAAGAAGGTCAAAAATAACACCCTCTTCTTTTGCATGGTGAACCTCTTCTACTCTGGCCGGAAGCTCTGCTTCGCTTCGTCTGTAAACAATATGTACCTCGGCACCAAGCCTTAATGCGGTTCTTGCCGCATCCATGGCAACATTACCGCCGCCGACTACAGCCACTTTTTTTCCTGCAACAATCGGAGTATCGTAATTATCATCAAATGCCTTCATCAGGTTGCTTCTTGTCAGATATTCATTGGCTGAGAAGACCCCGTTTGCATTCTCTCCCGGAATTCCCATGAACATTGGAAGACCAGCGCCTGAGCCGATAAATACGGCTTCAAAGCCTTCTTCTTCCACGAGCTGGTCTATGGTTGTTGATTTACCGATTACGACATTAGGCTCGAATTTGACGCCTAACTCTTTAACTTTTTCGATCTCTTTCGCAACTACCTTTTGCTTGGGAAGACGGAATTCAGGAATTCCATATACAAGTACGCCGCCGAGTTCATGCAGCGCTTCAAAAACAGTTACGTCATATCCCATCTTTGCCAAGTCTCCGGCGCAGGTAAGCCCTGAAGGTCCAGAACCGATGACTGCCACTTTATGTCCGTTCTTCGTCTCGGGACACTCCGGTTTGATGTCATGTTCCAGCGCATAATCCGCTACAAATCTCTCAAGTTTACCGATCGAAACAGGCTCTCCCTTGATTCCGCGGATACATTTCCCTTCGCATTGTGATTCCTGAGGACATACACGTCCGCAGATAGCCGGAAGTGCGGATGCTTTTCCGATTACTTTATAGGCTTCTTCTATATTGCCTTCTTTTACTTCTTTAATAAAACCTGGAATATCGATTGCTACCGGGCAGCCGTCGATACATTTGGCCACTTTACAGCCAAGGCATCTGTTTGCCTCCTCCATAGCCTCTTCCCGGTTATATCCAAGGCAGACTTCTTCAAAATTCGTTGCTCGTACTTTCGGGTCCTGCTCTCTGACAGGCACTTTCTTTAATACATCAGCCATTAGTTGTCACCTCCGCAGTTTCCGCATCCACCATGATGAGTGTCTCCTTCTTGCACTTTCAGCATCGCACGGCCTTCTTCTGTCTTATACATCTGGCTTCTCTTCATTGCCTGGTCGAAGTCTACAAGATGTCCGTCGAATTCCGGGCCGTCAACGCAGGCAAACTTGATCTCATCGCCTACCTGAAGGCGGCATGCGCCGCACATTCCTGTTCCGTCTACCATAATCGGGTTCATGCTGACAATTGTAGGCAAATCCAGTTTCTTAGTAAGCAGACATACGAACTTCATCATGATCATCGGTCCGATTGCCACGCATACATCGTACTGTTTTCCCTCGTTCTGTACCAGGTCCTCGATAACGGCCGTAACCATGCCGGAACGTCCATAAGAACCGTCGTCCGTTGTAACATAAAGATTGCCTGCTACAGATGCAAGCTCTTTTTCAAGAATCAGCATGTCCTTCGTCTTGGAACCTACGATAACATCGGCTTCAATGCCGCGCTCATGCAGCCACTTTACCTGTGGGTAAACCGGCGCCGCCCCCACACCTCCGGCTACAAATAATATCTTTTTATTCTTCAGTGCTTCGATATCTTCATGAATAAACTCGGACGGGCATCCGAGCGGACCGACAAAATCCCGGAAACTGTCTCCTTCTTTTAAGTACGCCATCTTCGTTGTGGACGCACCCACTTCCTGGAATACAATTGTAATCGTTCCCGCCGCTCTGTCATAGTCGCAGATTGTAAGCGGAATTCTCTCACCCTTATCATCCATCTTAACAATCACAAACTGTCCTGGCTGGCAGTGGCTGGCAACACGCGGTGCATGTACATCCATAAGATAAATATTATCAGCCAGTTTTTCTGCTTTTAATATCTTGTACATCTTATTCCTCCTTGTAAAAAATCACCCTTTCCTTATAATACGCTATAAATAAAGGATTGGCAAGTGTTCTTTCAAAAAACAGAGCATGTTCTGTTTTTCCTTTCATAAAAATGGGGCAGACACATTCTCGTGCCTGCCTCCATCCATATGTACCAGGGAACCATTCAATTAAAAATCAACTTCTGTTCCATAGTAAATGCAGTTAAATAATCTTTCCATCTCTGCAGGAGTAATGCTTCTCGGATTAGAACCTGTGCAGGCATCACCTACGGCCAGTTCGGAAATATGTGCAATTTTTTCTTTGAATTCCTCTTCTTTAATACCGAATTCTTTCAGGGTCTTTGGAATGTTCAGCTGAACATTGAAGTCGTCAATCTTTTCACAAAGGCTGTTGATCAGAGCCTTTTCGGAAGTCCCCTGAAGTCCTGTCCTGCGCGCGATTTCGGCATAACGTTTTGCGGCAACAGGATCTTTTGCATTGTACTTAATTACATATGGAAGGTACATTGCATTTGCGCATCCGTGTGTAATATGCCCTGTTGAAAAAGCTGCACCTGTTTTATGAGCCATTGAGTGTACGATACCAAGCAATGCATTTGAAAATGCCATTCCTGCCAGGCACTGTGCCGTATGCATCTGCTCTCTGGCATCCATGTTGCCTCTGTAGGAAGCCGGCAGGTAATCAAATACCATCTCAATTGCCTGAATTGCCAGTGGATCTGTAAATGCACAGTTTAAAGTAGAAACATATGCTTCGATCGCATGGGTAAGTGCATCCATCCCTGTATATGCAACCTGTTTTGCGGGAAGTCCCTCTACCAGTTCGGAATCTACGATTGCAACATCCGGTGTGATATTGAAGTCAGCCAGCGGATATTTTACGCCTGTCTGATAATTTGTGATAACGGAGAACGCCGTTACTTCCGTTGCGGTTCCTGATGTAGACGGGATTGCTGCAAACTTTGCCTTCTGTCTTAATTCAGGGAAGTTAAACGGAATACATAAGTCTTCGAAAGTCACCTCAGGGTATTCATAGAAAGCCCACATTGCCTTGGCTGCATCTATCGGGGAGCCACCGCCCATCGCAACAATCCAGTCCGGCTCAAACGCACGCATCGCCTCGGCGCCCTTCATAACCGTTTCAACAGACGGATCCGGCTCAACCCCTTCAAAAAGCTCTACTTCCATGCCTGCATCTTTCAGGTATCCGACTGCTCTGTCAAGGAAGCCCTGACGTTTCATGGAACCGCCTCCCACGACGAGAATTGCCTTTTTCCCTTTCAGGTTTTTCAGTTCTTCCAGACAGCCTTTTCCGTGATAAATGTCTCTTGGTAATGTGAATCTGCTCATTTTATTGCATCTCCTTTATAAGTACGTTATTTTTTTAACATGCTAATTATAACACTGTTAAAGTTTTAACGCAACCCAAATACAGGTAAAATCATGTTAAAAATTGCACAAAAATATCGCTGCAATTATGTCAAAAATATACACAATTGCAGCAGCGTTATTCTTTACTTATTCAGGCAGTTCCAATACATAATTTCTCTTTGTAATCTGTGTTGTTTTGCCGCTTTTGCTGACAAGAACCGCACAGAACATCGTCTGCCCTTCCGGCATATCAATAGGGCCTTCATATTTGGCGGAAGCGGCGCTGGGATCCGTTCCGTCCATTGTATAATATGCAGTATACCCCTCCGGCACATTGATTGTTATCTGTGTTGCCGTATCATACTGGCCTGTGGACGGGGTTACTGCGGGTGCATCTTCTACCGGAATGTCCACGTTGTATACTCTTGAAGCTGTAAGGCTCGGAATCTTTTTCTTATTGACGGAGATTGCCTTTATCGTAGTCGTCCCCTCTTCCAGGAGAATCGGATCCTGATATTTCGTGCTGGAGGTATCCGGTTCGGAACCATCCGTAGTATAATAGATAGCTTCACCTGCAGAGCTTAAGGATACTTCCTGTACCTCCGGATAGGTACCCTCTTCCAGGCTGAATTCCGGCTCTTCGGACACGTAGGACTTTACGCCGAGAAGAACGTTGTCATCCTCGCAGCCATCCAGCAGTTCCGATATTTTTAGCAGCTGCTTAGTCTCCACGTAAAAGTCTATGGCTGCTTGATACAGTTCCACATTGGAGGGCTGGGCGCTTATGGCAGTCATAAAGACCGCTTCCGCCCCTTCCAGGTCGTCCTGCTGGCTGTATACCTTAGAAAGGCCAGTATAGGCCTCTGCTCTCTTATCGTTTTTTGAGATCGCCTTATTAAAATAGTTTTCCGCCTGCGTATAATCATTGGTAACAAGTGCCTGATTTCCTTTGCGGATTTGTCCGGTATAGGAGTTCTGATAAAAAACAAATCCAAGCACGCCCGCCAGAATCAGCAGGACAAGCACGATGATGAGCGCTCTCTGCCGCCTTTTTTTCGCAAGTCTTTTTTTGCGGGCAATCTGCTGGCGCCGTCTTTCTTCAGCCTCATTTCTTTCCTGCCGCATGGAGCCTGTACTCTGGCGCATGGATCCGGTTGCCATTCTTCCAGTCTGCCGCATAGAACCTGTATTTCTGCCTGTCTGGCGCATGGGACCGGTAGAGGACCGGCTGCCCTGACGCACGGAACCTGTGGAAGTGCGGCCCGTCTGATACCTGGAATCGGCTCCTGGCTGACGCGAAGGACCCGATGCTGCTCTGCTGGGCTGCCGCCCCTGTCTCGCTGCCGCATTTCTCCGGGCGCGTATCTCATCCAGTTCTCCCTGGTTCAGTACTCTTGTCGAATTACTGTACTCTCTTGTTCCGTCACGGCGGTATCTTCGGATATCGTCTGTCCTAATCTGTCTTGTGGCGTCTTCGATAGAACCCTTCACTTCCTGAGCGAGGACATCTTCCAGAGGATTATAATCTGGTACAATCTGAACTTCCATATGGCATTCCGGGCAGTAAAGCATGTCGTCCGGAATCATGGCACCACAATGTGTACATCTCATCTTATTTCCTCCTAGCTGCGCGCAGTTTCCACACAGTTGTTCATCAGCATGGCAATTGTCATAGGACCTACCCCGCCCGGCACGGGCGTAATTGCAGACACTTTATCAGCCACATCCGTAAAATCCACATCTCCACAAAGTTTGTTATTCTCATCGCGGTGCATCCCCACATCAATGACGACTGCACCCTCTTTTACATATTCTGAATTAATAAACTGCTTTTTCCCGATTGCAACGATCAGTATATCCGCACGCCGGGCAACTTCTTTCAGATTTTTCGTGCGGGAATGCGTTACGGTTACCGTCCCGTTTTCCCTAAGAAGCAGCGCCGCCATGGGCTTTCCTACAATATTGCTTCTTCCGATCACAACACATTCTTTTCCTTCTATCCCGATACCGGAGCGCTTCAGAAGCTGGATAATGCCGGCTGGCGTACAGGATAAAAATCCTTTTTCCCCGATCCAGAGGCGTCCCACACTTTGCGGATGGAAGCCGTCTACATCCTTATCCGGTGAGATTGTCCGGATAACCAGATCTTCATTTATGTGGGAAGGCAGAGGCAGCTGCACCAGAATTCCATTGACACCGCTGTCCGCATTCAATGTCTCTACGAGAGATACAAGTTCCGCCTCCGTCGTAGACTCAGGCAGTTCAAACGCCCGGGACTCTATCCCGATATACGCGCATGCCTTTTTCTTATTATTGACATACACAGAGGAGGCTGGGTCATCCCCCACCTGTACGACCGCCAGGCAGATATTGCCCCCCATTTCCTTTATTTTCTGTACTTCTTCCTTTAATTCGTCCTTTATCTGAGCTGAAATCAGCTTTCCGTCAATTATCTGTGCCATTCCATCCTCCTTTAGAAGAGCCCGGTAATCTTACCATCTTCAGTAACATCTATATGATTTGCAGCGGGGACTTTAGGAAGCCCCGGCATCGTCATAACTGCGCCCGTCAGCGCTACAACAAATCCTGCACCGGCACTGACATATACCTCCCGGATGTGGATATCGAAGTCCTCCGGCCGCCCGAGTTTTTTCGCGTCGTCAGACAACGAATACTGATTTTTGGCCATGCAGACGGGGAAGGTTCCAAAGCCCATCGCCTCGATCTTTGCCAGCTGCTTCTCGGCCGCAGGTTCGTAGACTACACCGCGCGCTCCATATATTTCTTTTGCTATGGTCTCTATTTTTTCCTTCAATGACAGTTTGTCCGGATATAGCGGATGGTAATGGCTTTCCTTATTCTCAAGGGTCGCAAGTACCTTTTCCGCCAGCATGATACCGCCGGCGCCGCCCTTTTCCCACACTTCGGAAAGTGCAAATTCACAGCCGCGCTCCTCACAGAATGTTTGGATGTATTCATTTTCCGCCGCTGTATCTGTCACAAAAGAATTCAGTGTTACAATAACAGGTATGTCATATTTCTGGATATTCTCTATATGTTTTTCCAGATTGACGATCCCTTTTGCAAGTGCTTCCAGGTTCTCTTCGCCCAAATCGCTCTTTGCAACTCCCCCATTATACTTCAAAGCGCGCACCGTTGCAACTAAAACTACTGCATCTGGTTTTAGTCCTGCCTTGCGGCATTTGATATCCAGGAACTTTTCTGCGCCCAGATCCGCACCGAATCCTGCCTCGGTAATTGTAATATCGCTGATCTTAAGCGCCGTCTTGGTGGCACGGACACTGTTGCAGCCATGGGCAATGTTCGCGAACGGCCCGCCGTGTATCAGCGCCGGTGTATGTTCCAGCGTCTGAATGATATTCGGTTTGACCGCATCCTTTAAAAGAGCGGTCATCGCTCCCGTGGCCTGCAGATCGTCTGCCGTAACCGGATCTCCATCAAAATTGTAGGCCACGATAATTCTGCCGAGTCGCTTTCTCAAATCCGCCAGATCATCTGCCAGACACAGAATAGCCATGATCTCTGAGGCTACGGTTATAACAAAATGGTCTTCCCTTACCATTCCGTCCATTTTACTGCCCAGCCCCACGACCGTATTGCGCAGTACTCTGTCGTTCATATCCAGACAGCGTTTCCAGACAATCTGACGGGGATCGATTCCCAGCGCGTTTCCCTGCTGGATATGATTGTCCAGCATTGCAGCTAACAGATTGTTTGCAGAGGTGATTGCATGGAAATCACCCGTAAAATGAAGGTTCAGATCTTCCATCGGAACCACCTGGGCATATCCGCCTCCGGCGGCGCCGCCTTTGATTCCGAAGCAGGGGCCGAGAGACGGCTCCCGCAGGGCTATCAACGCTTTTTTATTCAGCCTGGCCATCGCCTGGCCGAGACCTACTGTGGTGGTGGTTTTCCCTTCCCCCGCCGGGGTCGGATTGATTGCCGTTACAAGAACCAATTTTCCGTCCTCACGGTCCTTGACCTTATCCCACAGATCCTCGGAAAGTTTTGCTTTGTATTTCCCGTAGAATTCAAGATCATCTTCTTCAATTCCAATGCTGGCCGCCACATCTCTTATATGCAGCATCTCTGCATCCTGCGCAATCTGAATATCTGTTTTCATTTGATTCCCTCCTGGATTATATATTATCTTTTATATACTGTTCAAATTCTTCTTCTGACATCAGGATCTTCCTGGGCTTAGTCCCTTCTTCTTCCCCGACAACACCTGCCTCAGCTAGCTGATCCATGATGCGCGCCGCTCTGTTAAAACCAATTTTGAACATACGCTGCAGCATCCCGATAGACGCCTTTTCCTTATCTATGATCAGCTTTCCTGCCTCCACGAAATATGTATCCCTGTCGCTGCCGCCCTCCGCGGCCCCGGGCATCATACCGCCGGCTGCAGGCGCTCCCGCATTAGCGTTCACATGCTCTTCCACTTCTTCACTATAAGAAGCGTTGCCATTGTGTTCAATCAGATAATCAACGACTTTCTGCACCTCCTTGTCAGAAACAAACGACCCCTGTACTCTGACAGGCTTCGGAAAACCTGTCGGGTAAAATAACATATCACCTTTTCCAAGAAGCTTTTCCGCCCCGTTCATATCAATAATCGTTCGGGAGTCAACCCCTGATGATACAGAAAAAGCGATTCTGGATGGCATATTCGCCTTAATCAGGCCGGTAATTACATTGACAGAGGGCCGCTGGGTCGCCAGGATCAAATGCAGTCCGGCCGCTCTAGCCAGCTGTGCCAGACGGCAGATGGCTCCCTCTACTTCTCCGGGCGCTACCATCATCAAATCTGCCAGCTCGTCCACAATAATCACGATCTGCGGCATCTTCCTAGGCGCGTCTCCGTTCGTTTCTAAATGGCCGATCTTATCGTTAAATCCTTTCAGATCCCTAACATTGTATTCCGCAAAAAGCTTATAGCGCTTTTCCATCTCAGCGACGGCCCAGTTCAGTGCCCCGGCTGCTTTCTTAGGATCCGTGACCACGGGGATCAATAGATGCGGAATTCCGTTATATACACTGAGTTCCACCACTTTCGGATCTACCATAATCAGCTTCACGTCTTCCGGGTCTGCCTTATAAATGATACTCATAATTAATGTGTTGATGCATACAGATTTACCGGATCCAGTGGCTCCGGCAACAAGGAGATGCGGCATCTTTGCAATATCCGCAACCACCACTTTCCCGGAAATGTCCTTGCCCACTGCAAATGAGATACCGGACTTCTTGTTCTTAAATTCACTGGATTCCAGCAGGTCTCTCAGCATAACTGCCGTATTTTCATTGTTGGGCACTTCGATGCCGACGGCAGCCTTTCCAGGAATGGGAGCCTCAATTCTGAGATCGGTTACAGCCAGGTTTAGTTTAATATCGTCGGCCAGGCCCACGATTTTGCTGACTTTAACTCCCTGCTCCGGTTGAATCTCATAACGGGTGACAGAGGGACCGCAGCTTGCATTGGTCACATGTACCTGTACGCCAAAATTCTGAAGCGTCTGCTCCAGCTTGAGTGCAGTGGCCCGCAGGTGGGCGTCTGAATCCCCGCTCGTTTTCTTCCCCCGGTTCAGCAGGGAAAGCGGCGGAATCCGGTAGACTGCCACAGGCTGTTCTTCCTGCGCCTTGATGGTCTCTTCTACATGTACTGCCTCGGCAGCCACCATCTGGGCACTCTCCTGTGTCTTACGCTTTTTGGCCGGTTCTGGTGTCTTAACCGGTGTATCCGGTACGATCTCTTCAACAGATTCCGGCTCCGGACGGTTAATGACCAGCTCCTCAAACGGAGATGGCACAGGTGCTTCTCCGGCCCCCGTGTCCTCCGGTGCTAACTCCTGCAGATCAGGAGTCTTTCTGTGAATTGTTTTGTCTGATAAGGTTGTGGCAAAAGAAACTCCGGATACTTTATGATCCTGCCTTTTTTGCTTTTCAGTCTCTCGTTGCTGCTTCTGCTCTCCCCGCCTCCGGGCAGCAGCCGCTTTTTTTGTTCTGGCGTCTTCATACGCCTTTTTACTGTGGCGCCCCAGCGGCGCAAGAAGCGATTTCTCCGTGATCAGGATCACACAGATTACCGCAAATATGATGATCACCACATAGGCGCCCACGACGCCGATCAGCGGACACAACAGCTTTACAATACAGCCGCCTATTAGACCGCCGGCATTCTTATGCTGGCTGGCAAGCTTATAATAGGTCAATAATCCCGCCTCAGAATCGTAAGGATTCATGACCAATTCTAAAAATGCGGTCAGCAAAAGCAGCAGCAGAACAATGGCTCCCACTTTTATGTACGCGTGTGCGTTGCCTTTATTTGATATGGAAAAGGCAACCACACCGAACAGGATAAATGGCAATAGATATGCCATTAATCCGAATAATCCGAACATTACCGACGAAACTGCCTCCCCTGCAATTCCCCCCAGGCCAAAATTACTAATCACAAGCAGGATACAAACCGCCAATACGGCAAGTATCAAAATCTCTTCTTTGAGGGCTGTATTTTCCTGCTTTTTCGTCCTCCGGCCTGTTGTTTTTCTTTTCTTTGTCGACTTTGCAGCCATTATACTTCCCCCTTGGTATTTACACATACTGTATTTAGTATACCATTATTTGAAAAGCATGTCATTATTAAATTTTTCTCACTCAAAAATATCAGGGATTAAATTATAAACCCGGCAGATCCAAACCTGTTTCTTCTCTGTTCCTGTCTTCAATCATGGAATGAAGTTTGGAAAGTGCCTGGCTGATGCCCCCTACCTCGTCGATCAGCCCTTCTTTCACTGCGTCTTCTCCTTCCAGCAAGGTTCCCACATCTTTTACCAGCTGTGTGGAATCCAGCATTAATTTTTCCAGGCGTTCCTGGGTAATATTGGAATGGGATGCAATGAACTTTGTGATCCGGTCCTGTGTCTTTTCCATGTTGCGGTAACTCTGGATCACTCCAATGAACATGCCGGTAGATCTTACCGGGTGTACAATCATCGTACCACTGGGTACAATAAAGGAATAGTCTGCGGAAACGGCAAGCGGTCCTCCTATCGAGTGGCTTCCACCCAAAACAAGTGACACGGTGGGTTTACTGAGCGAAGCTATCATCTCCGCGATGGCAAGTCCCGCCTCCACATCGCCTCCCAGTGTATTCAGAAGAATCAGGATGCCTTCGATCTCATCATTGTCCTCTGCTTCTGCCAGGCGCGGAATCAGATGCTCATATTTAGTGGCTTTTGTATTACCGGAGACTGCCTCATGCCCTTCAATCTCACCGATAATCGTCATCAGCTGGATATTATGCCTGCCGCTCTCCTTGCCAAGCCTGAGGGTACCGGTCTCTTTAATCTCTTCGTTCTCATCAGCCTGAGTTTTTCGAATCTGCTCTTCTTTATTATTATCCATTTTTTTCCTGCCTTTCCTTCTCGTAACAATGCTTCATTTTTAGATAGTATCTGAAAGAAAAACAGGAATTATACATTGATTTGCAACTTGCTGCAAACCCGCCCCGCAGGGGCATGCATTGATTTGCAACCAGGCAAATCAAAAATGGTATGGATGATTGTATACATCCATACCATTCAGATTATTGCAATGCCTGCTCAATATCCGCAATAATATCCTCTACATTTTCAATCCCAACACTGAATCTGATCAGGTCCGGCTGAACACCTGCCTCCAGCAGTTCCTGTTCATTCATCTGGCGGTGCGTGTGGCTTGCAGGATGAAGCACACAACTGCGCGCATCCGCAACATGAGTCACGATCGCCACCATTTTCAGTTTATCCATCATCTCAACTGCCGCGCTGCGTCCGCCTTTCAGGCCAAAAGTCAGTACGCCGCAGGTGCCGCCCGGCATATACTTCTGAGCCAGGTCATAATACTTATCCCCAGGAAGAGAAGGACAGGACACCCAGGCCACCTTCTCATGATCCTGCAGATACTTTGCAATGGTAAGTGCGTTTTCACAATGGCGGGGCATACGCAGATGCAGCGTCTCCAGCCCGATATTTAATAAAAATGCATTTTGAGGCGCCTGGATAGATCCCAGATCTCTCATCAGCTGCGCGGTGGCTTTCTGAATATAGGCAAGCTTGCCAAATTTTTGTGTATAGACAATCCCATGGTAGGTCTCATCGGGTGTCGTCAGTCCCGGAAACTTCCCGGACTGCGCTTCCCAGTCAAAATTACCGCTATCCACAATGGCTCCGCCCACACAGGTTGCGTGGCCGTCCATATACTTGGTCGTGGAGTGAGTCACAATGTCAGCCCCCCACTCAAACGGACGGCAGTTAATTGGAGTTGCAAATGTATTGTCTACAATAAACGGTACGCCATGTGCATGCGCCGCTTTTGCAAATTTGTCAAAATCAAGGACTACAAGCGCCGGGTTTGCAATGGTCTCCCCGAAGACAGCCTTTGTGTTGTCCTTAAAAGCAGCCTCAAGCTCTTCCGGCGTGCAGTCAGGATCTACAAAATCAGCTTCTACTCCCATTTTTCTGATGGTATGCGCAAACAGATTATATGTACCGCCATAAAGTGCAGAAGCACATACGATATGGTCTCCTGCCTCTGCAATGTTCATGACCGCATAAAAATTAGCTGCCTGGCCGGAGGAGGTAAGCATGCCGGCAACACCGCCCTCTAAATCACAGATCTTAGCGGCAACCGCATCATTGGTCGGGTTCTGCAGCCTTGTATAAAAGTATCCGGCTTCTTCCAGGTCGAACAGGCGCCCCATCTGCTCACTGCTTGTGTATTTGAAAGTAGTGCTCTGGCAGATCGGCAGGACTCTCGGCTCTCCGTTTGCCGGTTCATAACCGGATTGTATGCATTTTGTCTCTATCTTATAGCTGCTCATAATTTCCTTCCTCCTAAGAATATAGATATTTCCTTTCCAGCTTACGTACCATGTCGCTGTAGAGCATCTGGCATTCCTTCTTTTTGCCCTCCTCGATCAGCCGGACGCAGGGACTTAGATAATCCTGCCAGATTCCCGCATATATACTAGCCGAATCTTCCTGCCGGTCGATGCGTTTTACAATCGTTGGTGCGATATTATAATATTCATTTACTGTTTCCATACCTTCTTTGGACTCCAGCAGATACTGGTCACGGTAATTCCGAAGCAGCGTCAGTTCATAACAGTCGTCCGGTTTATCCAGGCTTCTGCAGACTGCTGTTGTGATATAGCAGAGTCCTTTTTTGAAGCCTCCCTGGATCTGTTCACGTGTGGAATGCCCGATTTTATTATCCGGCATCCTTTCATTATATAACTCAATCATCTTTTCGGTAAACTCTTTTGTCTTCACGCTGCTGATCTCCCCCAGAAGCGGGACAAAAAAAGATACCATATTCATATTAAAGTCAAGACAGGCCAGATCCCTCTTCCTTTTTGAAGGCACCGCCGCCAGCTGCTCCGCCGCATAATCCGGGATGACAGAGGCAGTCTTTGCCAGCGCCTCATCTGACACCTCGAAGGCTTCTCTGATACGCCCCAGGAGCGCGCCGTGCCTGTTCAGTAATATGTCCATATCAGATGCATAAGTTTTTTTATGAAACTTCTTTGCATATTCGGCAGTTTCCTGAAATAAAGAAATCATATCTGCCTGCAGATTTTCCTGATTCATATTATCTCCTCTTTTTGTAAGGTATTGGCATACCGCTGATTATTCGTCCCAGTTATGATATACGTCCTGCACATCATCATCTTCATCCAGCAGATCCAGTGTCTTCTGAATATTCTTAATGTCATCCTCAGAAGTCAGTTCCACATAGGTCTGCGGAATCATCGTAACCTCGGCATCTGCCATACTGATGCCCTCTTCCTCCAGCTTCAGGCGTACTGCGCTGAATTCTTCCGGCGCTGTGAGAATCTCAAAACTGTCATCGCTCTCGGTAAAATCTTCCGCGCCTGCGTCCAGTGCCAGCATCATCAGCTCATCGGCATCCATGCTGCACTCTTCCTTATCAACCAGTATCTGCCCCTTCTCATCGAACATAAAAGAGACACAGCCTGGGGTTCCCACATTACCGCTTCCCTTTGTAAATGCGTTCTTTACATTGGAAGCAGTCCGGTTCTTGTTGTCTGTCAGGGCCTTTACGATAATTGCTGTCCCGTTGGGCCCATATCCTTCATATGTAATATGCTCATAATTGTCGCCCGCACCCTCGCCGGCCGCTTTTTTAATATTCCGTTCTATGGTGTCATTCGGCATATTATTGGCCTTTGCCTTAGCGATTACATCGCGCAGACGGCTGTTGTTATTCGGGTCCGGACCGCCGCCCTCTTTTACTGCAACGGCAAGCTCACGTCCAAGTTTCGTAAAAACCTTGCCCTTTGCAGCATCATTTTTTTCTTTCTTATGTTTAATATTCGCAAATTTAGAATGTCCTGACATCTCTAATCTCCTCTTTTAAATTTTCTTTACGTATTCTATCCGCAGAACTTGCCATACAATTTTACCACTCTTTTTTGTATATTTCAATTCTTTCTTAACAGATTCATCTCTGGGTTATGTAGGAAGTTCCAGACTGATCCGGATCGCATCGTTCACCCGCTTCATCATTCCACTGTCTACATGGCAGACAAATTCTTTCAGACGCTGCTTGTCGATCGTCCGGATCTGCTCCAGCAGGATCACGGAATTCTTTACAATATGGTATTTCTCTGCACTGATTTCAATATGGGTAGGAAGTTTTGCTTTATTCATCCTGGATGTGATAGCCGCACAGATTACCGTAGGGCTGTGCTTGTTGCCCACGTCATTTTGTATAATCAGTACAGGACGGATACCGCCCTGTTCCGAGCCCACGACAGGACTCAAATCTGCATAATATATATCGCCTCTTTTAATTACCAAATCACTTCACACTCCGATTCTAATACTTTGATACTTGAGTATTCCCGCTTTTTTCGGATGTATGCAAGTGCACGAAAACTTTGGACAATCTTTATGATGTACTAGAAATATTCTACTTGTTTTACAACTTCCCCGTTCCTGGTATAAACCCTTGGGATCCTTCTGCCCAGACAGCAGACGAACTCATAGTTAAAACGTCCGCAGAGACCGCTTAGTTCCTCCACAGAGATGTGTTCCTCCCCATCGGAGCCGACCAGAACAGCCTGGTCCATGAACGTCACACCCGGGATATCTGTTACATCAACCATAAACTGGTCCATACAGACCCTTCCAAGTATCCTGGCCCGCCTGCCGCGGATCAGCACGTCAGCTTTATTCGAAAGCCCTCTGGCGTATCCGTCACCGTACCCGACAGGAATTGTAGCTACTTTCATCTTCTTAGGTGCAATGAAAGTGCCGCCGTAGCTGATGGAAGCCCCCGCTTCTACTTCCTTCACAAAAGTAACGTGGCTGATCAGCTCAAGCGCTGGCTTGAGGCTCACAGCTTCCCGCGAGACCTCCCCTGACGGGTACATTCCGTATGTGGAAATACCCGCGCGGACCAGATTATGTTTCATGTCCGGGAAGTCGATAATCCCGGCGCTGTTGTCACAATGATAATATGTAATGGAAGTTCCTTCCGCCTCCAGGGCCTTCTTCATCCATTCAAACTTTTCGTGCTGCTTATGTGTGTAGCTCTTGTCGGTCTCATCGGCTTTGGCAAAATGCGTATACATTCCCTCGATCCCTATATTAGGCAGCCTGCCGATCTCCCGGATGGCCTTTACACTCTCCGGGCCGGGCAAGAATCCAAGCCTTCCCATCCCTGTATCAACTTTAATATGTATATGTGCTGTTCTGCCGAGCTTTGCCGCGGCTTTTGACATGCCTTCCGCCATCTCCTTCATATAAACAGTAGCACGGATATCCTTAAGAATCATCTCCTCATACTGCTCCGGGAAAATACAGCCGAGTACGAGAATTGGTTTTTTAATCCCTTCCTTCCGGAGAGCTGCAGCCTCCTCCAGGCTTGCGGTGGCGTAGCCCCATATGTAATCCTTTTCTTCAAACATTTCCGCAATCGGCACGGCGCCATGGCCGTACCCATCCATCTTTATCACGGCGATGATCTGCGCCCCTTCCCCAATCCGCCGCCTCATCTGTTCCATATTATATGATACGGCATCCAGGTCTACCCTGGCAAATACCCTGTTAAACTGTTTCATTGCTCCATACTCTCCTCTGTTCTTTTTAGGCAGTCCCCGATTCCCGCCGTTAAATCTTCTGCCAGCACACTGTAGGAACCCCTGGCGGCTTTGGCCTCGTCTCCTGCGCAGGCGTGCAGGTATACTCCGCAGACAGCCGCCTCATAAGGCTTCAGTCCCTGCGCCATCAGCCCTGCAATGACTCCCGCGAGCACGTCTCCGGCCCCGGCCTTTGCCATGGAACTGTTTCCTGCAGTATTGACGAATATCTGACGATCCCACTTGGCCGCAATTGTACGTGCATCCTTTAAGACGCAAACAACACCAGCTCTGTCTGTAAAAGACCTGGTCATCTCGAAACGCTTTTCCTGCAGCTCTGTAACAGAACAGCCCAGCAGGCCGGACATTTCTTTCAAGTGCGGGGTCAGGACAATGGGCCGCTCCCGCTCTTCAAGCAATTCCGGATGGCACCCCAGTATATTCAGTCCATCTGCATCTATCACGCAGGGAATCTGAACCTCTTTCACGACCTGAGTTAAGATACTCTCCGTAACACGGCTCTGTCCCAGCCCGCAGCCAATGCAGACCACATCCGCCCATGCGAGGAGATCACGAATGGCTTCTTCCTCATATTCAGTATAAGTGCTGACAATCGCTTCCGGTAAAAGCTGCTGCAATATCACCCGGTTATCTTCATGTGTATAAATCCGGACCAGACCCGCGCCGCATCTATACGCGGCCTTCGCACTCAGATATGCGGCGCCCGACATACCGCGGCTTCCGGTAATCATCAGGATCTTCCCATAGGTTCCTTTATGTGAATTGGGCCTTCGGGGCGGGATCAGCTCCGGCAGGTCCGATTTTTCAAATGTGTAGCAGACACCCGGTTCTTTTTCAAAAAGCTTCCGGCTGATTCCGATGGATACGGCAACAGTTTTTCCGGCATATTGGCAGCCTGGATGTAAAACACAGCCCAGCTTTTCGCACTCAAAAGTAACCGTCAGATCGGCTGAAAATGCCGTCCCTAGTACCTTTCCTGTGGCTGAGCAGATGCCGGAAGGGATATCTATGGCAACCTTCTGCCCCGGCAGCGCATTCATCTTTTTAATATTTGCCGCGTATGCTCCCGAGACTTCCCGGTTCAGGCCCACGCCGAAAACGGCATCCACTATAACAGTATATTCCTTCCTGCTGATTGTTGTTACTACAGGAACACCGCAATTTTCAGCGATTTTCATTTGCTGCATGCAGTCAGGAGACCTGGATTCTTCGTTTCCGATGAAAGCGGCCTCAACATCACAGCCTTTTTCTTTTAACAGGCGCGCAACTGCAAAGCCGTCGCCGCCGTTGTTGCCGGAGCCGCAGACCACCAGCGTTCTGTGTGTATTGATCTTTTCCTGCTCCATGACGGCCACTGCCGCCAGAGCAGCCCGCTCCATAAGCACCATAGAGGGAATCCCGATCTCATGGATCGTGTAATTGTCAGCTTTCTGCATCCATTCACCGGTAGGCAGATATCTCATATACTCACTCTCCTTTATTTTTATAGAGTTTCGCTTGTGAAACCCGCGTCCGCAGCGGCCGCACTGGCATCTGCCTCTAATACCACTGTGCGTATCCCCAATGGGATTGTATCTGATAGGCGCACGTTTCCTAATAAGCGAAATAACGTGCAACGAAGGCGCAGCACCTTTGTTACACGTTTTATATTATTAATCAATTATCATGTTCTTCATTGTAACGGCTGATATTATAGGACAGTTTCATCAAACTATCAGACAAATGTACACTTTCTACGATCACATCATCCGGCAGGTGCAGATCAGTGTGCGCAAAATTCCATATGCCCTTGATACCATTCTCAACAAGCATATCGGCTACTTCCACCGCTTTTGACTTTGGAATCGTCAGTGCGGCAATCTCTATGTCCGTATTTTCAACAAATTCTCTCAGGTCGTCCATCATACGGATCGGGATTCCTCGTATTGTTACCCCTTCCAGTCTTGGATTCACATCAAAAATACCCTGCAGTATAAAACCGCTCTTTTCAAAGGCCGCGTAATTGGCAAGCGCCTGCCCCAGGTTACCCGCTCCTATTATGATTACGTTATGTTTTCTGTTCAGTCCCAGAATCTTTCCGATCTCTGTATAGAGATACTTAACATTGTATCCATATCCCTGCTGGCCGAAGCCACCGAAGTTGTTTAAATCCTGGCGAATCTGAGATGCAGTGACGCTCATCTTCTTGCTCAGGTCATTTGATGAAATCCGTTCTACTCCTGCATCCAGTAATTCTCCCAAATATCTGTAATATCTGGGCAGCCGTCCAATTACCGCACGTGATATCTCTCTATCTTCCACAGCTATCCCCTCCAAACTTAATCTATTTCATATTATATAGAATTGTACGGGCAAAGTCAAATTTTAGTTGTATTTTAAACTATTTTCGTTATAATGAAATAAGTATACTCAAAGGCATCCCGCAGCTCATGCCCCGCGGACAGGTTTTCAGCATAGCTGAAAATTAATGCTTATTTTTTAAGACAACAAGCGGGGTTCGGCGGCTGAAGTACAACTGGGAGGCCCGATACAGAAGACAACAGGAGGTTTCTTATGATACTTGCATGCCATAATCTCAATAAAGCTTTCGGTGGACAGGTCATTGTCAGAGACGGCTCTTTTCATATAGAAGACAGGGAAAAAGCGGCTCTGGTCGGAGTAAACGGGGCTGGAAAATCCACCATTCTAAAGATGATCGTAAAGGAAGAGCCAGTCGACAGCGGTGAAATTGTAGTTACAAAAGGGAAAACTCTCGGATATCTTGCACAGCAGCAGAAACTCGAGGGCGGCCGCTCCATATATGAGGAAGTAAAGACAGCAAAGGCTGATATTATCGAGTTGGAAAATCAAATCCGTGCTATTGAAAAGGAACTGAAGTCTCTGAGCGGTGAAGCCCTTCAGAGCAGGCTCGATACCTATCACCGCATGATGTCATCGTTTGAGGCACAGAATGGTTATGCTTACGAAAGCGAGCTGACAGGCGTCCTCAAAGGACTTGGTTTCCAGGAGGAGGATTTTGACAAAAAAACGGACACCCTCTCCGGAGGCCAGAAAACAAGAGTTTCCCTGGGAAAATTGCTCCTCACAAAACCCGATATTCTGCTTCTGGATGAGCCAACAAACCATCTGGATTTGAACTCCATCACCTGGCTGGAGACCTATCTGCTGAACTACCCGGGCGCTGTATTTATCGTCTCCCACGACCGTTTCTTCTTAAACAGGGTGGTTACAAAAGTGGTGGAGATCGAACATGGGACTGTCCGGATGTACGCCGGCAACTACAAGGCCTATGCGGACAAAAAGCAACAGATCCGGGACGCCATGATGAAAGAATATCTGAACCAGCAGAGGGAAATCAAGCATCAGGAGGCCGTCATTGAAAAACTCCGTTCATTCAACCGTGAGAAGTCTATCAAGCGCGCGGAAAGCCGTGAAAAACTGCTAGATAAGATGACGCTGGTCGATAAGCCCCAGGAGGCGGCGAAGGAGATTCATTTTTCTCTGGAACCCTCTTGCCTGAGCGGCAACGACGTGCTTTCAGTGGAGGGGCTGTCTAAGAGTTTTGACAGTCAAACCTTATTTACGGATATCAGCTTTGATATCAGACGCGGCGAACATGTGGCTGTAATCGGTGACAACGGCACCGGGAAAACCACGCTGCTTAAGATTATCAATCAAGTGGTTCCCCCGGATACGGGCTCCTTTACCCTGGGATCTAAGGTGAGAATCGGTTATTACGATCAGGAACACCATGTGCTGCATGACCAAAAAAATATATTTGACGAGATTTCGGATGACTATCCAACCCTAAATAATACGCAGATCAGAAATACGCTCGCCGCATTCCAGTTTACCGGTGATGACGTGTACAAACTGATCGGGGACCTGAGCGGCGGCGAGAAGGGTCGCGTATCGCTGGCAAAATTGATGCTTTCTGAGGCCAATTTCCTAATCCTCGATGAGCCCACAAACCATTTGGATATCACCTCAAAAGAGATATTAGAAAAAGCGGTTAACGACTATACCGGTACCGTATTATACGTCTCACACGACCGCTATTTTATCAACCAGACAGCCACCCGCATATTAGAGCTGGTGAATCAGACCTTTGTAAACTATATCGGCAATTATGACTATTATCTGGAGAAAAAGGAGGAACTGACGGCCGTCTATACTTCCCCTGCAGCCAGGGGAACGGATAATTCTGGTATTCCGAAGGAATCTGTTTCAGACGCAAAACTGAGCTGGCAGGAACAGAAGGAACAGCAGGCCAGGGAGCGCAAAAGACAGAATGAACTGAAAAAGACGGAAGAACGCATCACTGTACTGGAAGAAAGAAATGAAGAGATCGATGAGCTGATGACTCATGAAGATGTGTATTCCAACTCGGTCAAATGCCAGGAACTTGCTGCAGAAAAGGCTTCCAATGAAGGGGAACTGGAGATTCTCTATGAAAAATGGGAAGAACTTGCAGAATAAGGCCAAAATGGGGAAGCCCACTTCAACTCCTTTCGAACAAAGCGGGCAAGCCCACCTCAAATCCCCATCTCCTCACTTATGAGGGGCTTGCACACTTTGACGCCGCCGCGATGCCGCTTTGCGGCTATATACCTTATCGCGGCGTGTGCATCCCCCGCAGGGCTTTTCTGATCTAGGAAATTCCTTTGAAATTTCCTAGATCAGAAAAAAGGACCGCATGCAGAGCTGCGTGCCGGTCCGTTTTTGTATTGTAGATAAAATTTACAGCCTTGCTGCAATCGCTTTGATAAAGTCCTCACTGTTGAGAACCGTCGGATTCTCAATCGTTGTAATCAGCGCCAGATCTTTTGTCATGCTTCCGGATTCTATTGTGTCAATGGTCGCTTTTTCCAGTCTGTCTGCAAATGCCATCAAATCATGGTTTCCATCCAGTTCTCCGCGCTTTCTTAAAGCTCCGGTCCATGCAAAAATGGTTGCAACTGAGTTGGTGGATGTCTCCTCTCCCTTGAGGTGCTTGTAATAGTGGCGCTGTACGGTTCCGTGGGCAGCCTCATATTCATAATATCCGTCGGGAGACACAAGCACGGATGTCATCATAGCGAGTGATCCAAATGCTGAGGATACCATGTCGCTCATGACGTCGCCGTCGTAGTTCTTGCACGCCCAGATATATCCGCCCTCTGATTTCATAACACGTGCTACTGCATCATCAATCAGTGTGTAGAAATACTCGATCCCGGCAGCCTTGAATTTTTCATCGTATTCAGCATCATAGATTTCCTGGAAAATGTCCTTGAATGTGTGGTCATATTTTTTGGAAATCGTATCTTTTGTCGCAAACCAGAGATCCTGTTTTGTATCCAGAGCATAGTTGAAGCAGCTTCTTGCAAAGCTTTCGATGGACTGGTTGATATTGTGCATGCCCTGCACGATACCCGGGCCATCAAAATTATGTACGAGCTCTTTTGTCTCTGTTCCGTCTTCCGCCGTATAGACAAGTTCTACCCTGCCTGCGCCCGGAATCTTCATCTCTGAGCCCTTATATACATCACCGTATGCATGGCGGGCAATGGTAATCGGCTTTTTCCAGTTCTTAACGCATGGCTCAATCCCTTTTACGACGATCGGCGCGCGGAAAACTGTACCGTCCAGAATTGCACGGATGGTCCCATTGGGGCTCTTCCACATCTCCTTCAGGTCATATTCATCCATGCGGGCCGCATTCGGGGTGATCGTTGCACACTTAACAGCTACTTTGTACTTCTTTGTGGCATTCGCGGAATCCACGGTTACCTGGTCGTTCGTTTCATTTCTATATTCCAGGCCCAGATCGTAATATTCCGTATTCAGCTCGATGTAAGGCTCCAGAAGATTATCTTTAATCATCTTCCAGAGGATTCTTGTCATCTCATCCCCGTCCATCTCAACAATCGGTGTACTCATCTTAATCTTTTCCATCTTAACTGTCTCCTCCTAATATTTCTTCATAACCTTGTCTTTTAAGGTTCTGTATGACATGCAGAATATGCTCGTTGGCGAGCTGCTCCGCAAGGTCTGCATCTTTATCCCGGATTGCGCGCAGGATCTGCTTATGCTCCCGGATCGACTTTCTGGCCCGTTCTTCTGAGACTACGGAAGATCTCCGAGCCAGTTGGACATATTTGTGGAAATCGGTCAGTACATGGCTGAGTATCTTACTGTTTGATGCCTCATATAAAATCGCATGGAACTTGCCGTCCAGCTCAGTCACCTGATCTGCACTGCCTCCACCCTCTTTTTTCATATGAAACTCGGAAAGAAGTATAATCTCGTCCAGCTCATCCAGCTGCTCGTCCGTAATGTTCTCTGTAGCCCATCTCGCACACAGCCCCTCCAGCATAGAACGGATCATATAGATGTCACTTACATCCTTCGGAGATATTCCCGTCACATATGCCCCCTTATTCGGGATGATAGAGACTAGGCCTTCCAGCTCCAGCTGCCTCAGTGCCTCTCGCACGGGCGTGCGGCTGACCCCCAGTTCTTTCCCGATCGTATTTTCCCTTAACTCATCGTGTTCCTTATACTTTCCCTTCAGGATATCGTCACGGATTCTCTGAAAAACACGGCTGCCTAAGGAATGGTCCTGATATTCTTCCATTTTGCTTTTATGTCCTCCCAAGTCAGAGTTTTATATGCAGTTCACTGCATACACTGTCTATTTTGGCAACTAATTCGTCATCTGTCAAGACTGTAACGCGACCTTCTTCATATTCTTTGTCCACCCAGGTCTTTAATGCCAGCACAAGCTCTGAATTTTTATCCACCTGCCGTTCTGCAGGAAGCTTGTAGTATGCGTTAATCCAGTATGCAATTCCCGCAATACCGGAGGTATTGGAGACAGATACAAGAGCCGGGCGGTTTAAATATTTGTCGGTATCAAAAATATTATAAATTTCTTCGTTTTTGAGCATTCCATCCGCATGAATCCCGGCACGGGTTACATTAAAATTCTTCCCGACAAACGGCGTTCTGGAGGGAACCCGGTATCCGATCTCTTTTTCATAGTACTCCGCCAGCTCTGTGATCACAGTTGTATCCATCCCATCCAGCGTTCCTCTGAGCTGTGCATATTCAAATACCATCGCTTCAAGCGGAGTATTTCCCGTACGCTCCCCAATTCCAAACAGGGAACAGTTCACCCCGCATGCGCCGTACAGCCAAGCTGTAGTCGAATTATTGACCGCCTTATAGAAATCGTTGTGCCCATGGAATTCAATCAATTCACTCGGAACACCAGCATGTGTCATCAGTCCATAAATAATCCCCGGTACGGATCTCGGAATCACCGCCCCCGGAAAATTCACCCCATATCCCATGGTATCACAGACACGGATCTTAACCGGTATCTGATACTCTTCCATAAGCTTCATCAGCTCCAGACAGAAAGGGATTACGAATCCATAAATATCAGATCTCGTAATATCTTCCAGATGACATCTTGGTTTCACCCCCGTCTCCATACACTCTCTGACAACAGAAAGGTAATGATCCAGAGCTTCCCTTCGGTTCATCTTCAGTTTATAAAATATGTGATAATCAGAGCAGCTGACCAGAATCCCCGTTTCCTTCAGCCCGATCTCCCTCACCAGTTCAAAATCTTTCTTATTCGCCCGGATCCAGCTTGTAACTTCCGGAAATTCATATCCCATCTCCAGACATTTATAAACCGCATCCCGGTCTTTATTACTATACAGAAAAAATTCACTCTGCCTGATCTTCCCCTTAGGCCCGCCAAGCTTATGTAAATAATCAAAAATCGTAACTATCTGCTCTGTTGTGTAGGGGGCACGTGACTGCTGTCCGTCACGGAACGTCGTGTCCGTAATCCAGATTTCGTCCGGCATATTGTGAGGCACAATCCTGTCGTTAAAAGCAATCTTCGGAATCTCATCATAGTGGAACAAGTTGCGGAACACATTAGGCGAGTCCACATCCACCAGCTGATACATATGCTCTTCCAGTTCCAAAAGATTTGTGTGTTTGTTCAAAAATACTTTTCTGTCTTCCATTCTACCATTACCTCCTAAATATCCAGTTAACACCCCGCAGCACTTTAATCCTACGGATTACATCCATGTATAATTGTATACAATTATACATTCTGTGTCAATAGTTATTTAGTTCGTGTCTTCCAGCTGCCAAAGTGGAGGAAAGGAAAAAGAAGGAAAATCAGGTCTGCCCCGGTTTTCCTTCTTTTTTTCCTTTGCCCACTCTGCAGCCAGAACCCGTTTCCAAGCCCCCCTGTGTTCGGTTTCTTTGCCATACATTAGTCACTAAAGAATAACTCTCACTTTAAGAACCCCATCAATACTGCCAAGTTCCTCTTTTACAGCGTCAGATACGTCTCCATCTACGTCAATCATAGTATAAGCATATTCTTTTCTGCTCTTATTTGCCATCAACGAGATGTTTAATTTTTCTTTAGCGAGCAGTGCTGTGAACTGTCCGAGCATGTTTGGTATATTATGATGCAGGATGGTGATTCTGGAGCCCTCACCTTTCTGTCCCATATCACAATCCGGGTAGTTTACGGAATGTGTAATATTACCATTTTCCAAGTAATCAATGGTTTCCTTGACCGCCATTTTTGCACAGTTGTCTTCGGATTCCTCTGTGGAAGCTCCAAGATGGGGAATTACAATTGCCCCTTTGACTCCTGTGACCTCCGGTGTTGGGAAGTCTGTTACATAACATTTCACGTTTCCTGCAACAAGGGCATCAACCATGTCCTCACTGTTTACAAGCACATCTCTTGCAAAATTCAGAATAACCACATCTTTTTTCATCAGGCTGATCGTATCTTTGTTGATCATGCCCTTCGTATCTTCCAGCGCCGGTACATGAATGGTGATATAATCACATTCTTTATAGAGCTCATCTACCGTTTTTGCATGGTGGATATTACGTGAAAGCTTCCATGCTGCATCGACGGATACGTATGGATCATAACCGTATACTTCCATTCCGAGATGTGTCGCTGCATTAGCAACCAGAACGCCGACTGCTCCGAGTCCTATGACACCCAGTTTTTTGCCTTCCAGCTCGGTCCCGGCAAAAGCCTTTTTCTTCTTTTCGGTCATCTTGGCGATGTCCCCGTCCTCTTCATTCTCCTGAACCCAGCTGATACCGCCTATTATGTCACGTGCTGCAAGAAGCATTCCCGCGATCACAATTTCTTTTACACCATTGGCATTGGCGCCAGGAGTGTTAAATACGACGATTCCTTTTTCTGCACATTTGTCCAGCGGGATATTGTTAACGCCCGCACCTGCGCGTGCGATGACCTTCAGGCTGCTGCTGAAGTCCATATCATGCATTCCTGCGCTTCTTACGAGGATGGCGTCCGCCTCTCCTGCATCTTCTGTTCTTACATAGTTTTCATTAAATTTTTCCAGTCCCACCTGGGCTATTGGATTCAGGCAATTATACTTATACATTTTACAGATTCTCCTCCTCGAACTTGTTCATAAATGCAACGAGTGCTTCTACACCCTCATATGGCATTGCATTGTAAATGCTTGCACGCATGCCGCCCACACTTCTATGACCTTTCAGATTCTCCAGGCCTGCGGCTTTCGCCTCTTTAACAAACTTGGCATCCAATTCAGCATTTCCTGTAACAAAAGGCACATTCATCAGAGAACGGTCCTTTGGCTCAACGGTGCCTTTGAACATCTTGCTCTGATCCAGGAAATCATACAGAAGCGCTGCTTTCTTTTCGTTGCGGGCCTTCATTGTCTCCAAGCCTCCCATGCTCTTGAGCCATTTAAATACCTTTCCGCAAATATAGATGCCGTATGCCGGAGGGGTATTGTAAAGGGACTTTGCGTCTGCGTGTGTTTTATATGTAAGCATGGTCGGTGTGCCGGGCAGTACGTCCTCCGTTATTAAATCTTCACGGATAATAACGATCACAACGCCTGCAGGCCCGATATTCTTCTGGACTCCTCCGTAAATCACCCCATATTTGCTTACGTCCACTGGTTCAGACAGGAAGCAGGATGATACGTCGGCAACCAGAGTCTTGCCTTTTGTATTCGGAAGTTCTTTGAATTTGGTTCCGTAAATTGTATTGTTTTCACAAATATACACATAATCGGCATCCTCTGAAACCGGAAGGTCAGAGCAATCTGGTATATATGAGAACGTCTTGTCTTCAGACGATGCTATTTTGTTAACTTTCCCGTATTTTGCGGCTTCACTGGCAGCTTTTTTCGCCCACTGTCCTGTTACAATATAGTCAGCTACCTTATTTTTCATAAGGTTCATCGGTATCATGGCAAACTGCTGGGAGGCTCCTCCCTGCAGAAACAGGACTTTATAGTTGTCAGGAATATTCATAAGCTCTCTCAGGTCAGCCTCTGCTGATGTAATGATCTCTTCGAAAGCCTTTGAGCGATGACTCATTTCCATGACCGACATGCCGGTTCCCTTGTAATCCAACATCTCTTCTGCTGCTGATTTTAAAACTTCTTCCGGTAAAACTGCCGGCCCTGCTGAAAAATTGTACACTCTACTCATTTCAAATTTCCTCCTGCACTTTTTATACTTCATCATTGATAGGTTTCATTACAACTCAAGCCATCTCTATCCCGTCTTCGAGTACTAATGGCTGATATCGCTCTCGTCAAAAGCTTCGCTGATTGCAGCTCCCGGAGCTACCATGGGCCATACTTTATCATCACTGTCGATCTGGCAGTCGATGACAACCGGCTTATTCAGCGTTAATGCTTTCGCAAATGCCGCCTGGAATTCATCCTTTGTGGTTACACGGATCCCTTCGGCCCCCATGGCCTCTGCCAGCTTCACAAAATCCACCGCATCGTTCAGAACGGTGGCGGAATAGCGCTGCTCATAAAACAGATTCTGCCACTGGCGGACCATGCCGAGGACGTGATTGTTAATCACAACCTGGATGACGGGAATCCGGTGCCGCACCGCTGTGGCTATTTCATTCATATTCATACGGAAACATCCGTCTCCTGCGATATTAACCACAATGCTGTCGGGACAGCCGGTCTTCGCACCAAGAGAAGCTCCCAGGCCGTATCCCATCGTTCCCAGACCACCGGAAGTCAGGAAGGTACGCGGCTTTGTATACTTGTAATACTGCGCGGCCCACATCTGATGCTGCCCGACCTCTGTTACTACGATGGCGTCCCCTTTTGTCTGTCTGTAGATTTCTTCTACGACATAGGGGCCTGTCAGTCCGTCCGTATGGTAATTGAGCGGGTATTTTTCTTTGTATTCCTGGATTTTACTCATCCATTCGGGGTGGCACTGCTGTTCCAGGCCTGCATTTATCTTCTTCAGGACTTCTTTGATGTCGCCCACAACGCCAGCGGTAATAATGACGTTTTTATTCATCTCGGCCGCATCGATATCAATCTGAAGAATCTTTGCATTCTTTGCAAACTTCCTGGTATTGCCGGTCACTCTGTCGCTGAACCTTGCGCCGATAACAATCAGCAGGTCACATTCGCTGACCCCGTAATTGGACGTCTTGGTCCCGTGCATGCCAAGCATGCCCGTATATCTTCCATCAGTTCCCGGAAATGCGCCCTTACCCATAAGTGAATCCGTGACTGGCGCGTCAACTTTATGTACAAACTCCAGCAGTTCTTCACTTGCACCCGATAAAACGGCTCCGCCGCCGACAAAGATATAAGGGCGTTTTGCCTTATTGATCATGGTGATTGCTGTCTCCACTTCTTTGTCAGAGACTTCCTCAGCACCCATAGGGATGACGGGAGCAATTGCTTCACACTTATAATCGGTTTTCTCACCCGTCACATCTTTCGGAATATCAATCAGTACCGGACCGGGGCGGCCTGTCTGCGCGATTCTGAATGCCTTGCGGATCGTCCCGGCCAGCTTACTGACATCCTTTACGATATAGTTGTGCTTTGTAATCGGCATTGTAATACCTGCAATATCAATCTCCTGAAAACTATCCTTGCCGAGCAGGGATACGCCGACATTACAGGTGATTGCGACAACCGGGATGGAATCCATATAAGCCGTAGCAATGCCGGTAACCAGGTTCGTGGCTCCCGGTCCGCTTGTGGCAAAGCAGACACCAACTCTGCCCGTCGCTCTCGCATATCCGTCTGCAGCATGCGCAGCCCCCTGTTCATGGGAGGTCAGGATATGCGTGATCTCATCACTGTGTTTATATAAAGCGTCATAGACGTTCAGGATCGCGCCGCCCGGATACCCGAAAACAGTATCCACACCCTGCTCTTTCAGACATTCAATGACGATTTCTGCTCCAGTTAAATGCATTGATAAGGACCTCCTAATTTGTCTTTGGCACTTCCAGTATTGCCCCTCTGTTGCCAGATGTAACCATAGATGCATATCTTGCCAGGTATCCGGACTTAATCTCCGGCTCCTTTGGATGCCATTTAGCTCTTCTGGCCGACATCTCTTCATCTGAAACGTCCAGCTCCAGCTTCAGCTCAGGGATATTGATCTTTATAATATCGCCCTCCTCTACCAGCGCAATCGGTCCGCCCACAGCAGCTTCCGGTGACACATGCCCGATGGATGCGCCGCGGGATGCGCCACTGAAACGTCCGTCCGTAATAAGCGCCACCGTAGATCCAAGCCCGTATCCTGCAATTGCAGAGGTTGGGTTGAGCATCTCCCTCATGCCCGGGCCTCCTTTTGGTCCTTCATAGCGGATGACAATAACATCCCCCGGGTTAATCTTCCCTGTCTTGATCGCCTCGGTGGCAGCCTCATCGCTTTCAAAAATTCTGGCAGGCCCTTCATGTACCAGCATCTCCGGAACAACTGCGGAACGCTTAACCACGCTTCCGTCAGGTGCAAGATTTCCCTTGAGCACTGCAATTCCACCGGTTTCGCTGTAAGGATTTTCAATCGGCCGAATGACTTCCGGATTGAGATTCGTACAGCCTGCAATATTCTCACCCACAGTTTTACCTGTCACAGTCATACAATCCGTATGCAGCAGGCCTTTTTTATTTAACTCATTCATAACGGCGTACACACCGCCCGCCTTATCCAGATCTTCAATGTATGTATGGCCTGCCGGTGCAAGATGGCACAGGTTCGGCGTTTTTTCGCTGATTGAATTTGCAAATTCAATTTCAAAATCCATTCCGATCTCATGAGCGATAGCCGGAAGATGCAGCATGCTGTTTGTGGAGCAGCCCAGAGCCATATCTACGGTTAATGCATTAAGAATGGCCTCCTCCGTGATAATATCTCTTGGCCGGATATTCTTTTTCACCAGTTCCATTACCTGCATGCCCGCATGTTTAGCCAGCTGCAGCCTGGCGGAGTAAACTGCCGGAATCGTTCCGTTCCCACGCAGCCCCATACCAAGAGCCTCCGTCAGACAGTTCATGCTGTTCGCTGTGTACATACCGGAACAGGAACCGCATGTAGGGCACGCTTTATTTTCAAACTCACATAAATCCTCTTCGGACATTGTTCCTGCCGCATAGGAACCAACGGCCTCAAACATGCTGGAAAGACTGGTTCTGCCGCCCTTCACGTGTCCCGCGAGCATAGGCCCTCCGCTGACAAAAATTGTCGGAATGTTGATTCTGGCCGCGGCCATCAAAAGCCCAGGCACATTTTTATCACAATTCGGGATCATCACAAGGGCGTCAAACTGATGTGCCATTGCGAGCGCTTCTGTTGAATCAGCGATTAGGTCTCTTGTGACAAGAGAATACTTCATTCCCACATGCCCCATGGCAATCCCGTCACAGACAGCGATTGCCGGAACCATAATAGGGGTTCCTCCCGCCATCGCCACACCCATTTTAACTGCCTCAGTGATCTTATCCAGATTCATATGCCCTGGCACAATCTCATTGTAGGAACTGACTACGCCCACAAGCGGTCTGTCCAGTTCCTCCTGCGTCATTCCCAGCGCATGAAACAAAGAACGGTGGGGCGCCTGCTGGCTTCCCTTTGTTACTGTATCACTTCTCATAGTTTTAAAACCTCCTTTTCTACTTATGCCATTACTCCTGCTGTTATAACTCTGATCTACCTAAATGTTTATATAGGAACAGATCTTGTCACCCATCTCACTGGTGCCAATCTGTGTATTTCCTTCCGACATAATATCAATCGTGCGAAGCCCGTCTTTTAATACTTTTGAGACTGCGTTTTCGATGGCATCAGCTTCCTTATCCAGATCAAATGAGAACCGGAGCATCATTGCCGCCGACAGAATTGTTGCAATCGGATTGGCAATCCCCTTGCCCGCAATATCAGGAGCCGAACCGCCGCTTGGCTCATAAAGCCCGAACTTTGTCTCATTAAGACTGGCTGATGCAAGCATTCCAATTGATCCGGTAACCATACTCGCCTCATCCGACAAAATATCCCCGAACATATTCTCCGTCAATATCACGTCAAACTGGCTCGGATCCTTAACCAACTGCATTGCGCAGTTATCCACCAGCATGTTTTCCAAAACCACCTCCGGATAATCGGCAGCCACTTCCTCTACTACCTTTCTCCACAGTCTGGAAGAGTCCAGTACATTCGCCTTATCCACGCTCGTCACTTTCTTCCTGCGCTTCATGGCAATGTCGAATCCCCGTTTTGCAATACGGCGTATTTCCTTTTCATTGTATGTAAGTTCATCATATGCAGTCATAACCCCGTCCACTTCCACGGTCTTTCTCTGTCCAAAATAAAGCCCGCCGGTCAATTCCCGCATAATCATCATATCAAACCCCTTTGCTGCGATCTCAGCTTTCAGAGGGCACGCCTCCTTCAGCTCATCATACAGCACAGCCGGCCTCAGATTTGCAAAAAGATTCAATTCCTTCCGAATCCTCAGCAGCCCTGCCTCCGGTCTCTTAGATGGTTCCAGCTGATACCACGGAGAAGTTGCGGCATCTCCGCCGATAGACCCCATCAGCACCGCATCACTTGCCTTGGCAAGCGCAATCGTCTCATCCGTAAGAGGAACGCCATTCACATCAATAGAAGCCCCTCCCATCAAAAGCTGCGTATAACAGAACTCATGCCCGAATACTGCTCCCACTTTATCCAGAACCTTCATCGCTTCCGTCACGATCTCCGGCCCAATACCGTCCCCTTTAATCACTCCGATGTTCAGTCTCATACCAAATACTTCCTTCCAAATATATATGTAATAGAATAAAAATGCTAATTTTTATCATACCGTATTTTTCGCCACGTTTCAACCCTTTAATGCGAATTTTGGGATGACTGGGGTAGGAGTGCGTCAGGGTGGACGCCGGCGGCAGGGGAAGGAGGGGCAGCTGAGGGCGGAATTTGGGGATAAGCAGCTCTAAATTAAAAAGGGCGGAAAAATGGCGGGCACCGCAGCCGCCCTACTCCCCCTGCCGCCGGCTGTTTCATCCGGCCGGCACATAAAGTCCCATCCCATGGAGGGTTTCGAAGTGAGAGCAGCGGATGTGCCCTGGCAAAGTGAATCTTTCACCAGACAGGAAATTAGCAAATCAGCAGATCAGTAAATTCCACGCCGTCTCCTCCCAACGCAGCCCATATAAGCCAACCCCATCCGCCGCCCTCCCCAGCCTTTCACCTGCTGAATAGCCGACCTCCCGCCCGGATGGGCCTAGCCCGTCAGGGAACACATGGTGATTCCCGGGGCATCTAAGTGCGCGGTTAGAAACACTTACAGCGAAAAAGCAGCAGCTGATGGATGAAAACTGATTACCAAATCAGTTTTCAAGGCCGCCTGAGCTTAGAAATCATCAGATTTCTAAGTGAATGCGGCTGGTTCCATCAGCTGCTGCTTTTTCGCTGTTAGTGTTTCTTCGCAAACGGCCTGCCCCGGGAATCACCATGTGTTCCCTGACGGGCGTCCCTCACCCCGCGGATCCCTAGCCTATTCAGCACTAGGCTTCTCGATCTGGGCAATTGCCGCTTTCTGCATTGGTATCCTGCAGTTTTTATTGTTACCAAATTCTACGATTACATCGTCATCTGTGATATCAATAATTACTCCATAAAAACCGCTTGTTGTCAAAGCGGTATCGCCTACTTCCATTGTGGAAAGCATTGCCTGTACTCTCTTCTGCTCTTTCTTCTGAGGGCGCATAAGCAAAAACCACATACCACCAATAATAACAACATAGATCAGGATAATTCCCCCCATCCCTGTTGCTCCGCCTGCCGCTAATAATCCATTCATTTTAAATCCTCCTAATTACTATCTCTACAAACAATAAGTTTACTATACACAAAATTGGACAATTCTTCAAGTATCTTTTGGAATTTCACTAAATTTTTATGCCTCTTTCATACCTTCCATTCCATCCAGCTTCTTTTTCTTATACGCTTTATACTCGCCGGCTTCAATGGCCGCCCTTATTTCTTCCATCATCGTGTTATAGAAATAGAGGTTGTGCAGGACGCACAGGCGCATGCCCAGCATTTCTTTTGCCTTGAGGAGATGGCGGATATAGGCTCTGCTGTAGCTTCTGCAGGCGGGGCACTGGCATCCTTCCTCAATGGGGCTGTCATCCAGTTCAAATTTTGCATTAAACAGGTTTAGTTTTCCGTGGTTTGTGTAGACATGTCCGTGTCTTCCGTTCCTTGTCGGATAAACGCAGTCGAAGAAGTCCACACCTCGGTCTACGCCCTCGAGTATGTTGGCCGGCGTTCCTACTCCCATCAAATAAGTCGGCTTTTCCAGTGGAAGGTAAGGTACAACGGCATCCAGAATACGGTACATGTCTTCATGGCTTTCCCCTACCGCGAGGCCTCCCACGGCATATCCGTCCAGTTCGAGCTCCGTAATCTGTTTGGCATGCTCAATCCGGATGTCCTCGTAGATACCGCCCTGGTTGATACCGAACAACATCTGCTGCGGATTGATCGTATCGGGCAGGGAATTTAGGCGTGCCATCTCCGTCTTGCACCGCCTCAGCCAGCGGGTCGTTCTTGCCACGGAATCCGTCATATACGCTCTGTCTGCCACGCTGGAGGGACATTCGTCAAATGCCATTGCAATTGTAGAAGCCAGGTTTGACTGGATGTGCATGCTTTCTTCCGGCCCCATAAAAATCTTTCTTCCATCTATATGGGAATGGAAATGAACGCCTTCTTCCCTGATCCTACGCAAATCAGCAAGGGAAAACACCTGGAACCCGCCAGAATCCGTTAAAATCGGCTTGTCCCATTTCATAAATCTGTGAAGCCCGCCCAGCTTCTTTACTACCTCATCGCCTGGACGCACATGAAGGTGATACGTGTTGGAAAGCTCCACCTGCGTCTTAATTGTCTGAAGATCATCTGTGGAAACTGCACCTTTAATGGCGGCTGCAGTACCCACATTCATAAATACCGGAGTCTCTATCACTCCGTGAACCGTATGAAAACGGCCCCGCTTAGCAAGACCGTCCCGTTTTAATAATTCGTACATAGTAACCTCATCTGTTATATAATTTTTCAAGCACTTAATAATGTATGATCACAGGTGTGCCCATTCCGATCATATTGAATAAAGCCTCAGCCTGGCCATATGGCATGTTTATACATCCATGGGAACCAATGCTTGTATATAGAGAGCCCCCGAATCCAGGCTGCCATGTGGCATCGTGGAAACCTATTCCACTCCAGGTCACACGCATCCAGAAACTGACCGGCGTCTCGTATTCAGGTTCTCCCGTGTCGGGGTCAATCTCTCCGACCAGAGTCTTATTTCGCTGGATCTCCAGAATATTATAGACGCCCGCAGGGGTTTCCTTCTCCGGTGTCGGATAACCTGTAACTACATCCGTCTCAAGCGCAACGGCGCCGTCTACAATATACCACATATGCTGGGCAGACAGATCCACTTCCGCATAGGTGTTCCCCCAGTCCGCAGGCGCATGTGCAGCTGCTGTCTGATAGTAAGCCGGTTCTTTTTCTGCCGTTTCCCCATTCTTGATGCTGTTGGTCAGCGCTTCGAATTCGGTATCCTCATCGATGGACCAGCCATAAGTGCCTCCGGATACTTCCGCGCTCTTTCCGGTTGGAGTAACGATTGTCCTGGTCGTCCCCACTGTATCGTATTTGTCACCAAATTCAGTCAGCCAGGATTTGACCGCCTCTTCGTTAAAGGTTACGTTCATATTCTCATCGGCGGTAACCCATGTGGAGATCAGTGCCTTATCAACAACTTCCCGCTCGGTCATTGTATATGTAATACTTGCCTTACAGTAGTTATTCATGGTATCGCATGCCTTTTTTACTTCCTCGGACTCTGAGGTAAATCTTGGCTCTGCATAACATTTTTCCTTTTCCATATCCAGTTCCGTCTGAAACTCGGAAATATACTGGTGCACCTTTTCCTTCAGCACGTCCATATTTACTGCGGTGCCGATCACTTCCGGTTCTATGACAAACTTCTCTCCGTCAAACTTTGGATACGCGGACTGTGCGGGAACCTGTTCAGCAGTCACTGCCTGGAGACTCTGTATCTTAGAATCCAGCGCAGACTGATCATAGGAAACCTCAACCGTCACTTTCGCCGAGTTCTTTGAAAAGAAAGCCGCCGGCCAGAGGAAACCATTCTGCTTTTTCAATGCTTGCTTGATATCATCATTTTCCTTGTAGGTTAATGAGATCTCGCTTCCGGCAATCGTGTCGGACTTATTGTCCTTTTCTTTGACTTCCAGCTTATAGCCATCGACCTGTTCTTTCATGTATGCCTCTACATCCGCAGGGGTCTTACCTGAAAAATCATGCCCGTTAATCTCGGTGTTCATAAAGAAATGGCTCATAAAGAATACGGAGACACCAATATAGACCACCGCTACAGCAGCCACAACGCTGCCTGTAATTATCCAGAGCTTTTTCATACTCTTCTTTTTTCTGCCTTTCTTTTTCCCAGACTTCTTATTTTTCTTCTTTGGCTCTTCCTCCTCGAAGATGTCTTCAAATTCTATCTCCTCGTCTTCCTCCTCAAACTCTCCGTCTTCCTCGTATTCATCTTCATAATACCTGCCGCTGCCAGTATCGTATTCCGCGTCCTTCTGTACGGAGGAACGGACTTCGATCACATCAGGAATCACCTGGGTTCTGGCCATATCCCGGGGCTGCTTTGCCTGCCCCCTGCCGGTATCAGTGCGGGCATGCTCTTCTTCCGGCTCCTCTTCCTCCTCTTCTTCATCGAAGAAGTAGTCCTCATCATCTTCATCTATCTCATCGTCCAGAAAATAATCCTCAGCTGCTTCATCGATCTCATCCTGGTAGTATTTCTCTTCTTTTTCTTTATCTTCTGGGTGAATGCTGTCTGAATTTGTCTTATTCCTGTCGCTCATCTAGTATTGCTCCCTCTTTTTTAATCAATATCTAGTCCACATTATATTACGAAACAAGGGAAATGTACAGTAAAAAAGTATGAATTTAAAGATAAATTAAGGATTGCACGATTATATAACTTCTTATATAATAAGTCTATGTGCAAAAAGAAAGGAGTATTTCCATGAGTGGTTCAACATTTGGCAGATTATTTCGGGTAACAACCTGGGGGGAATCCCATGGTGCCGCTATAGGCGCTGTAATCGACGGCTGCCCCGCAGGGCTCCCTTTAAGCGAAGCAGATATACAGACATTTCTGGACCGGCGGAAGCCCGGGCAGAGTAAATATACAACAAAGAGAAACGAGGCGGATCACGTAGAGATTCTGTCCGGTATCTTCGAAGGCAGAACAACTGGCACACCAATTTCTCTCATCGTCCGCAATCAGGACCAGCGCTCCCGGGATTATGGGAATCTGGCGTACACCTTCCGTCCTGGGCATGCGGACTATACTTTTACTCAAAAATATGGCATACGCGATTACCGCGGAGGCGGCAGGTCATCGGGCAGGGAGACCATCGGGCGTGTCGCTGCCGGCGCAGTTGCTTCCTTATTATTAAAAGAGCTTGGAATCGGGCTCATTTCCTACGCCAAATCGATCGGCCCGGTTCACATCCCGGAAGAAGATTATCATTTTACGGAAATCACAGAAAACAGCCTCTATATGCCAAACAACGAGGCCGCTGCCAAAGCCGCCGAACATCTGGATACTCTGATCGCGGATCAGGATTCCTGCGGCGGCACGATTGAGTGCCGGGTAACCGGGCTGCCTGCCGGACTCGGGGAAACGGTATTCGACAAACTGGATGCGTGCCTTGCAAAGGCGGTTATGTCCGTAGGCGCGGTGAAGGCTGTGGAGATCGGGGACGGACTTCAGGCTGCATCTTTGACAGGAAGTGTCAATAATGATGCATTTGCTTCCGAAAACGGGAGAATATATAAAAAGACGAATCATTCAGGCGGTGTGCTTGGAGGGATGAGCGACGGATCCACGCTGATCGTCCGCGCAGCGGTTAAGCCAACGCCTTCTATTTCCCAGACACAGCAGACCGTGACGGAGGATGGGGAAGAGACATCCATATCCATCCATGGGCGCCATGATCCCATCATCGTCCCGAGAGCCGTTGTTGTCATCGAGTCTATGACCGCCCTTACATTGGCGGATCTGCTTCTTGAGAACATGGGAAGCCGCTTGGATAAAGTGAAAGCTTATTATACGGAGGAGAAGAATGTCCAATAAACTGATTGATATTGTAAACATCACAAAATCATTTGATGAGAATGTAGTTCTGGATCAGCTGGATCTCTATATTCGTGAAAACGAATTTCTAACGCTTCTGGGCCCAAGCGGCTGTGGAAAAACTACTCTCCTGCGGATTCTCGGCGGTTTTGAGACGCCGGATTCCGGGGATATCATCTTCGATGGAAAAAACATTAATAAGCTGCCGCCCAACCGCCGTCAGCTGAACACTGTCTTCCAAAAATATGCCCTATTCTCCCATATGTCCATTGCAGAAAATATCGCCTTTGGCCTGAAAATCAAAGGCAAATCAAAAGGTTATATCCAGGATAAGATTCGTTATGCTCTGAAGCTGGTCAATCTCGAGGGATATGAGGACAGAAGCCCCGACTCCCTGAGCGGAGGCCAGCAGCAGCGCATCGCCATCGCCCGTGCAATCGTCAACGAACCAAAGGTACTGCTTCTGGATGAACCACTGGGCGCCCTGGACCTGAAGCTGCGCCAGGATATGCAGTACGAGCTGATCCGTTTAAAAAATGAGCTTGGGATCACGTTTGTCTACGTGACCCACGACCAGGAGGAAGCCCTGACCATGTCTGACACAATTGTTGTCATGAACCAGGGTTACATCCAGCAGATCGGTACGCCCGAGGACATCTATAATGAGCCGCAGAACGCGTTTGTCGCGGATTTTATTGGGGACAGCAACATCCTCCCGGCCACTATGGTGGAGGATAAGGCGGTAAAGATGCTCGGAACCGTCTGGCAGTGCGTGGATGTGGGCTTCGGCAGGAACAAGCCCGTGGATGCGGTGATCCGTCCGGAAGACATCGACCTGGTAAAGCCGGAGGAAGGCATTATCGAGGGCGTGGTTACCCACCTGATCTTCAAAGGTGTCCACTATGAGATGGAAGTCCTTGCGAATAACTATGAGCTTCTGGTACACAGCACGGATATGTTCCCGGTTGGGACCGAAGTGGGAATCAGAGTAGATCCATTTGACATACAGATCATGAAAAAACCGGAGTCTGAAGATGCGGAGGCGGTAGGAATTGAAGAGTAGAAAACTATTGAGCGGCCCCTATTTATTCTGGGCGGCATCCTTTATTATCATCCCTCTTCTCATGATCGTGTATTACGGACTGACGGATAAAGAGGGAGGCTTTACCTTACTGAATCTGGCACAGATTACAACGCCCGAGAATCTGAAGGCTCTCGGCCTAGCGCTGCTGCTTTCCTTCATAAGCACACTGCTCTGCCTCGTACTCGCATACCCTCTGGCTATGATTCTTTCGGAAAAAAATGTAAATCAGACCAGCTTCATTGTTCTGATATTCATCCTTCCCATGTGGATGAATTTTCTTCTGCGCACACTGGCGTGGCAGAACCTGCTGGAAAAGAACGGGATCATCAACAGCATTCTGGGATTCTTCCATCTCCCGGCACAGACGCTGATTAATACGCCCTATGCCATCGTACTGGGCATGGTATACAATTTTCTGCCGTTTATGGTGCTGCCCATTTACAATGTCCTTGCCAAGATAGACAAAGACGTTATATTTGCTGCACGCGACCTTGGGGCAAGCGGTATCCAGACATTTTCAAAAATCATACTACCCTTAAGCGTTCCGGGCATCATCAGCGGAGTCACCATGGTGTTTGTTCCTTCGCTGACGACCTTTGTCATCTCGGATCTGCTGGGCGGAAGCAAGATCCTGTTAATCGGAAATGTAATCGAACAGGAATTCAAACAGGGAAGCAACTGGCACGTAGGTTCCGGTCTTTCTCTTGTTTTGATGATTTTTATTATTGCCAGCATGGCGCTGATCGCCAAATACGATAAGAATGGGGAGGGGACCGCATTTTGATAAAAAACGCTGCAAAACGCTTTTACTTAATACTAATTTTTATCCTGCTCTACTCTCCCATTGTAACCCTGATGGTGCTGTCCTTTAACAGTTCCAAGACCCGTTCCAAATGGGGAGGATTTACGGGCAAATGGTACGCCGCCCTTTTCCAGAACCGGGATATTATGAATGCGCTGTATACAACGCTCATCATCGCCCTCGTTTCGGCCCTGATCGCTACCATCATCGGAACCGCCGCGGCGATTGGGATTCAGGCCATGAAGCCCAAATTCCGCACCTTTTTCATGGGAGTCACCAATATTCCCATGTTGAATGCCGATATCGTAACCGGTATCTCCCTGATGCTTTTATTTATCGCATTCCGCTTCTCACTAGGGTTCAAAACCATTTTACTGGCCCACATCACGTTCAATATTCCCTATGTGATTCTTAGCGTCATGCCCAAGCTCAAGCAGACCAGCAAACACACCTATGAGGCCGCGCTGGATCTGGGGGCTTCCCCGGTATATGCCTTCTTCAAAGTCGTTTTTCCGGATATTATGCCGGGCGTATTTTCCGGTTTTCTTCTGGCCTTCACCATGTCGCTGGATGACTTTGTAATCACACATTTTACAAAGGGTCCTGGGGTGGATACCCTCTCCACGAAAATCTACAGTGAAGTCAGAAAAGGCATTAAGCCCGAGATGTACGCGCTGTCCACCATCATGTTCGTGACAGTCCTGGTTCTTTTGTTCCTTGTAAATGTAACCCCCGATAAAAAGGAGGCTGCAGGCGAAAAGCGGCTCAAAATCCAGAGAAAGCACAAAGTATCCCGCCTTATTTTCCGTAAAATACTGCCCACGGCCATGGTGATCGTTATCATAGCAGGCGGCTTTTTCTACGGCTCCCAAAACAGTTCTTCCGGAGGCAATCAGGTGATCGTCTATAACTGGGGCGAATACCTGGATCCCGAGGTAATTACCATGTTTGAAGAAGAAACCGGGATCGATGTAGTCTATGAGGAATATGAGACAAACGAGATCATGTATCCAAAGATCCAGTCCGGTGCTATTGCTTACGACGTGGTCTGTCCTTCCGATTATATGGTGCAGCGCATGATTGAAAACGACCTGCTCTCAGAAATCAACTTTGACAATGTGCCCAACATAAAATACATTGACAGCACCTACATGACCCAGTCCCGCCAGTTTGATCCTGAGAACAAATATTCCGTCCCCTATCTCTTCGGCACGGTCGGAATCTTATACAACAAAACCATGGTGGACGAACCCATAGACAGCTGGAGCGTCCTCTGGGATAAAAAATACAAAGACAGCATCCTCATGCAGGACAGCGTCCGTGACGCTTTCGGTGTCACGCTCAAATACCTTGGCTATTCCCTGAACTCCACAGACCTGGACGAACTGGAGGCCGCCAAAAAGCTTCTCATCGAGCAGAAACCGCTGGTACAGGCATACGTAGTAGACCAGGTCCGCGACAAAATGATCGGAAACGAAGCCGCCATAGGCGTCATCTATTCCGGTGAGGCGCTCTACACTCAGGTAGAAAATCCGGATCTGGAATATGTCATCCCAAAAGAAGGCTCTAACCTCTGGATCGACTCCTGGGTCATCCCGAAAAACGCAAAGCACAAAGAAAACGCCGAGAAATTCATAAACTATCTCTGCCTGCCCGAGATAGCCAAAATGAACTTCGACTACATCACCTACTCCATCCCGAACTCCGAAGGACGCAAACTCATCGAGGAAGACTGGATGAGGAACAGTGAAATAGCATTTCCTGATCCGGAAGATCTCAAAAACTGCGAAACCTTCCAATTCCTGGGGGATGAAAATGATGCCATTTATAACCAACTTTGGCGGGAGGTGAAGTCGGAGTAGGGGGGACGCTGAGCGAAAGGAGCTGGGGGCGGGGCTTCCTATGCTGTTTTTGGAGCCCGGCCGCTTGCTAAGAATCCGTAACAGGGAAAATGAGGGAAATGAAGGTACTAGTCGCATTTGGCGTGAAATCTGATGATTTCACACCGCAGGCGGCTACAGGATTTGATTTGGTAAATCAAATCCTGCCCTTCATTTCCCTCATTTTCCCTGTAACGGATTCTAAGCGCGCTATGAGGGTTCCAAAAACAGCATAGGAAGCCCCGCCCCCAGCCCCTTTCGCTCAGCTAGTCGCACCCGGTAGGTAGGACGGCTTGCACGGGAGTAAATGGACGGGGACAGCGTATGGTAAGGCCCGGGTGTCACATTGTGCCTGCGCTATGTTGATCTGTCACAAGCAGGCCCCGCTTCCCCAGCCCAATCCGCCTCCCCCGTCAGATTCCCCCCCCTATAAGCGGCATTATTTCCGCCAGGATGCGCCAGCCTGTCTGAGGAGGGAGTTCAGCCGGGAGGCGGGGGACTTTGCATGTGCTTTCTGAGAAGCATAGAGAGCGCCGTGTAACCCCTTAATAAAAACCATGCCGGATGGAAAGGCTAAAATCTGCTTCACAAAAGCAGATTTTAAGGCGGCCTGAGCCGCGCAATTCATCAGAATTGCGGGGTGAATGCCGCCGGTGCCTTTCCATCCGGCATGGTTTTTATTTAGGGGTTGCAGGCAAACGGACAGCTTTCAGAAAGTACATGCAAAGTCCCCCGCCTCCCGGCTGAACTCCCTCCTCAGACAGGCGTCCCCCCTAGCCAAAAATTCCCGCTTACAAAAAATCTACACATTGAAACAGCCCCCTCCGATGAATTCTCTAAGCAAGGAGTTTGTGGGCACGGACTCACTCCCAATCCCCACAAAGTAATCAAAGAATTTCAGGAGTCTTTTTGCCTCTACGTATTCAGGGCAGTCTTTTCCCATTCCGAACAGCAGGGGCTCAACGTACTGTTTTAGGACGGCCAGTTCATATAAAAGGGAAGAATTGAACATGACGTCTGCTTCTTCCTGATACGGGAAGATGTTCTCCTCCTCTCCTTTCCTTACCGACGGCCATCTGGCGATGGTGTTTTTGGCGGAGTTGCCTCTTGTTCTGGCATCTCTTACGATACGGCGTATGAGACGCCCGTCGGTGGACGGAATTCGGTTGTGTTCGTCAATGTTCAGCTGGGTCAGGGCGCTGATGTATATCTTGAATTTGTTGTCGTTGTTTAGTGATTCTGTCAGCTTAGGGTTCAGACAGTGTATTCCTTCAATGACCAGGATATCCTGTGTGTTCAGTTTCTTGGGAATGCTGCCGTATTCTTTCTTTCCTGTCTTAAAATTAAAGGTGGGCAGGTATACCTCCCTGCCGGAGAGAAGGGCCTGCATGTCTTCGTTGAACTGGTCTACATCGATGGCTTCCAGACATTCGAAGTTGTATTCGCCGTTCTCATCTCTTGGTGTGCGCTCACGGTCAACAAAATAGTTATCAACGGCAATTGGGTGCGGCTGCAGCCCATTGACGCGGAGCTGGATGGAAAGCCGGTGTGAGAATGTTGTCTTTCCGGAGGAGGAAGGCCCTGCTATCAGGACAAACTTGGCCTCCGGCCTGTCGGCTATCTGCTTGGCGATCTCCCCGATCTGGCGCTCCTGGTACGCCTCCTGTACCAGCACGACCTCGCTCATATCATGCTGCGTCACCATATCATTCAGGGCTCCGACCGTATCGATGCCCTGCATATCTCCCCAGAGAACCGATCTTTTTAATACCTGAAACAGCTTTGGCCTGGGTGAGAATGGCTCTACAGTCTCAGGCGATTCCAGCGTAGGCATCTGTATAATAAACCCTTCATCATACAGGTAGAGTGCATAATACTTCAGATACCCTGCATCCGGCACCATATATCCGTAATAGTAGTCTTCAAACTCGTTCATACTGTAAATGTTGACTTTGGATACTCTCCTGTATTCGAACAGCCTCTCTTTATCAAACATTCCGTGTTTCCGGAAAAGCTCGACGGCTTTTGTGGTATGGACGGAGCGCTTCTCGATCCGGATTTTCTCCGCAACGAGTTCCTTCATGCGCTCATCCACTTGATCCAGGAATTCCTGGTTGAGCTCCACATCCCCTTCTACCGTACAGTAATATCCCTTGCTCATGGAAAAATGAATCCTGACCCGCTCCACTTTGTCATGGCCTCCGACGTCGTGTACCGCTTTGACAAGCATAAAGCACAGGCTTCTCTTGTAAGTCTCATATCCGATAGGATCTCCCGTTGTGATAAATTCAATCTCCCGGCAGTCCTGCTCCAGTTTTTTATCCAGTTCCTGGAGATGGAACTGATTGATAAAGACGAGCACAATCTGATGTCCGTATCTGGCCTGATATTCCTGTGCAATCTCCTGATAAGTCGTTCCCACCGCGTATTCTTTCGTCTCTTCTCCGATGCGTACTGTACAAGTTGTTGATTCCATAGCATTCCTTTCCGCAGTTTTCCTGCCTCTTGTTCCATTGCCTCTGATTATGATATGCCGGCGTATCCGGTCGTTAACGATGATGAAATGTTCCTTTACAGCACCTGGAACGGATGGATAATGGGTGCTGTTACCACTTTCAGACAGGGCAGCCTGGTCTGAAGAAATTGTTTCATATCTTCTATAAAAATATATTCTGTCCCGTAATGGCCCGCATCGATAACTGCAAGCCCCTGTCCCACTGCATCCAGGCCCTCGTGATGGCCGATGTCGCCGGTAACCAGCACATCTGCCCCCGCCTGTATGGCGGGTACAACCGCGGTTTTTCCCGATCCCGGAGAGACCGCCAGCCTGCCGACTTTTTTATCCAGATCTCCAAATACCTTCACCGAGCCTAATTCCAGTTTATTCTTTACAAAAGCGCAGCATTCCTCAAGTCTCATGGTATTTTTCAAAGTGCCGACCCTGCCGATGCCTTCCGGCACACCGTTCGTCTCTGAAGTGATATCCAGTACCTGTGCGTCTTCCAGTTCCAGAACCTTTCCGGACAGATCTGCCATCCCCAGGACGTCATAATTTGTATGCATTGCATAGTAAGAAATGTCAGACTGTATGAGACTTACGAGCCTTTTACCGATGAAATCTCCGTCCGTAATACGTTTTAAAGGCGAAAAAATCAGCGGGTGATGGGTAATCAGCATATCAGCGCCTGTTTCCTTCGCCTGCTCAATGACCTGGTCGGTAGCATCCAGTGCAAGATAAATGCAGTTTACATCCTTGTCAGAGCGTCCGGCCAACAGGCCCACATTGTCAAAATCCAGTGCTGCCGACTTTGGGTAAGCCGCCTCTATTATCGTCATGATTTCTTTACATTGCATAGTAATCCAGCCCCTTTCTCACATATTCCAGTTCTTCTTTTAATTCACCGAATCGCCGCAGAGCCTTTTCACTGCTCTGCCCCTCCAGTCCTTTGAGTATCTCTGACTTCAGAGACATCTCACGTTCGAGAAATGCCTTCAGCACGGGATGGCGTCTCTCCAGCAGGTATTTTCCGTATCGGATCTCCACATCACTCCAGCATTCAGAGTGAGAGTTTCGCTCCCCGAATGTTCTCACCTTCATCATAGGATAAAACTTTCCATCCTCAAGTACCATATCTTCCCGGATAAACAAAAAACCTTCCTCTAAAAGAAAGGCTCTAACTCTTGCTATTTCCGACTGCGGCTGCAGGATAAACTCCTTCATGCCTGCGGTGACATCCGGACTATTCTTCAGAATCCGGATCATCAGGCCGCCGCCCATCCCCGCAAGTACTGCTGTCTCGGCCTCTCCAGGCCGGAGGGCACACAGGCCGTCTGACAGCCTCAGCTCTATCCGGTCTGACAGACCATTCTCTTCCACGTGTTCTCTTGCACGGACAAGCGGCCCTTCGTTGATATCCATCGCAAAGGCCGAGGGGATCACTCCGTGTTTCACCAAATAGATCGGAATATAGGCGTGATCCGTTCCTATATCCGCTGTAATATATCCGGCAGTCGCCAGAGCGGCGACTGCCTGCAATCTCTTTGATAATTCCATACGCCCGTACCTAGTCCAGATAATCCCTAAGCTTACGGCTCCTGCTTGGATGGCGGAGCTTGCGGAGGGCTTTCGCTTCGATTTGGCGGATACGCTCACGGGTAACGTCGAATTCTTTTCCCACTTCTTCGAGAGTTCTTGCCCTGCCGTCATTCATACCGAAACGCAGACGCAGTACTTTCTGCTCTCTCTCCGTCAGTGTGTCTAGCACCTCGTCCAACTGCTCTTTCAGCAGGGTCTGTGCCGCCGCCTCTGCCGGAACCGGCACATTGTCATCCTGGATAAAGTCTCCCAAGTGACTGTCTTCTTCTTCACCGATCGGAGTCTCTAGTGACACAGGTTCCTGGGAAATCTTCAAAATCTCACGCACACGCTCTACGGGCATGTCCAGTTCCTTCGCGATCTCCTCCGGCGTGGGTTCACGCCCTAATTCCTGCAAAAGCTGTCTGGATACACGGATCAGTTTGTTGATTGTCTCAACCATATGCACAGGAATACGGATCGTTCTGGCCTGGTCTGCGATTGCCCTGGTGATCGCCTGGCGGATCCACCATGTTGCATAGGTACTGAACTTATACCCTTTATGGTAATCAAACTTTTCCACCGCCTTGATCAGACCTAAGTTTCCTTCCTGAATCAGGTCAAGGAAGAGCATTCCACGGCCAACATATCTTTTTGCTATACTTACCACAAGTCGGAGGTTAGCCTCGGCAAGCTCTTTCTTTGCATCCTCGTCTCCCTCCTCCATACGCTGTGCCAGCTCAATCTCTCTCTCCGCACTCAAAAGCGGAACCTTCCCGATCTCTTTCAGATACATACGCACAGGATCTTCTATACTGACGCCGTCCGGTACAGAAAGGTCGATATTCTCCATATCCACCTCTTCCTCATCAGTAATGATGACTTCAACGTCTACGTCATCATCATCTCCGCTGATTCGAAGCACATCAATATTATTTGACTCAAGATGGTCAAATACCTTTTCCATCTGCTCTGCGTCCAACTCCATATCATTGAAAAAGTCATTGATTTCCTGAAGTTCCAGGATGCTTTTCTTTTTCTTGCCCAACGCAACAAGTTCTTTCAGCCTCTCGTCAAATTTCTGTGTGTTTTCTTCCATGTGTCCATCCTTCCTTTGCCTACGGCCGGTATACCCCGGTATAGGGCTATCTTGTTTTATTTTATCCTTATTCAATAGAAATATGCAGTTTCTTTATATCATCAAGTCTGCGCTTCTCTTCCATGAGCCTCTGCAGCCCTGCCATATCCGTCGGATCCAGGTGCATTGTCCGGTCGTCGATGCTGTGTCTCTTTACACGCAGTATCGTTTCCTTCAAAGCCTGCTCCTGCTCCTCTTTTGTTGACAGTTCTCTGATCTTTGTATGGAATAAAGAAGCGGCTTCCCTGTGCTCTTCTTCCGCTGTAAAGTGATTCAATATCTTTGCCGGGTTCAGTTCCCCTGAGCCGTACTGCTCATAAAGCAGCTCTGCCACCGTCCTGTACAGCTCCTCCGTAAAGTCCTCCGGGCTTATGTAGCGCTTGATGGTACCAAATAGCTTCTCGTCCTCGATCATCCATGTCAGAAGGATCTTCTGGGATACGAGAATACCGTTCTCCTTCGGCTTTCCCCCTCCGGATGCCTGTCTTGGCCTTGCTGCGGGCTTTGCCATACCTTCACTAATGGCGGTCTTGGTCACAAGCTTTTGCAGGCTGTCCTCACTGACCTTGTAGGCTTTTGCCACGGCTTCAATATAGTTGTTTCTTTCCAGTTCATCCTCAAATCCGGTCAGCCGCTTAGCTGTTTCCTTAAAAAATGCGGTCTTTCCCTCAGGGGATTCCATGTCATAGTCCTTTGCCAGAATCTCGAGGCTGAACAAAAAACCGTTCCTTGCACTGCCTATCCGCTTTTCAAACTCTTCTGCCCCCAGGTTCTTAATAAATTCATCGGGGTCTTTATAGGGATCCATCCGGATTACTTTTGCGGAAATTCCTGCCTCCTTCAAAATCGGTACCGCACGGAGCGCTGCCTTTGTCCCCGCCTCATCGCTGTCGTAAGTCAGATAGACCTCTTGTACATACCGCTTAATCAAAGAGGCATGTCCGGTTGTCAGCGCCGTACCGAGGGAGGCCACCGCATTTGTGAATCCCGCCTGATGCAGGGAGATCACATCCATATATCCTTCGCATATGAGAAAATAAGGCTTTCTTGAAGTGCGTGCCCGGTTCAGGCCGTACAGATTGCGGCTTTTATCAAAAATCGCCGTCTCGGGTGAATTCAGATACTTAGGCTTCCCATCTCCCATAACACGGCCGCCGAATCCGATTACACGGTTGTTCACATCCATGATCGGAAACATGACCCGGTTCCAGAACTTATCGTATACACCGTTTTTCTCATCTGTATTGATCAGCCCGGCCTGGCGGATCAGATCCTCACTGTAACCTTTCTTTCTGAGATACTGGAACAGGTCATTGCTGTACTTGTTGGAGTAACCCAGTCCAAAAGCCTTGACCGTGTCATCCGAGAGTTCCCTGTTCCTCAAATATGTATATGCTGCTTTGCCCTGCTCAGATTTTAGCTGCACATAAAAATACTGCGCCGCAGCTTTATTGATCTCCAAAAGCATTGCGCGTAAGTCGGCTTTCTCTTTGGCTTCTTTCGAATATTCCATTTCCGGAAGCTCCACGCCAGCCCTGTCGGCCAGAAACTTTACAGCCTCTATAAACGAAAAATTCTCGTATTCCATCAGAAATGTAAATACATTGCCGCCAGCGCCGCAGCCAAAACAATAATACATCTGTTTTCCTCTGCTCACAGAAAAAGACGGCGATTTTTCATTGTGAAACGGACAAAGCCCAAAATAAGAACTCCCTTTTTTCTGCAGCCGCACATAACCGGAGATTACATCCACGATGTCATTTTTCATTCTTACTTCTTCTATCAATTCTTCTGGATAATACATTTATTCCTCCATAAAAAAAGCCCTATATATTATATTCGACAAAACATTCTGATTTCCTTTAATTTTTCCATGCTTCCGGAACAAAAAATTCTTCATACTTTTTTACCGCATAATTATCGGTCATCCCCGCTATGTAATCGCATACAATCTGCTCCCTGCAGCTGTCCGTCCTGTCAATCGCCTGCAGGTATTGCAAGGGGAGCTGTTCGATATGATGGATATAATAATCATACAGCTGTTCAATCAGGCGCACTGCCTTGTCTTCCTCCCCCTTTGCCTTTGGATTCAGGTAAACATTTTCAAACATGTATTTTCTGAGGCCGATCATTGCAGTTTCCACCTCTTCGGACATGATGATCGCCGGTTTATCCATACTGTGGATGATCACGTCATGTACCATGGTGTTCAGACGTTCTTTGCTGGTATTACCAAGAACCCTGCGATATTCGTAAGGGATATCTTCCTCCACGAGAATGCCTCCCCGGATTGCATCGTCGATATCGTGATTGATATAGGCTATCTTATCCGAAAGACGGAGCACCTGGCCCTCCAGGGTGCGGGGAGTGCCTGCTGTGGGATGGTTCAGGATGCCGTCCAGTACTTCCCATGTCAGGTTCAGGCCGGCTCCCTGCTTCTCCACACATTCCACGACTCTCACACTCTGTTCGTTATGGGAAAAATGGTATACGCGGTTCAGGGCGCGCTCCCCTGCGTGGCCAAAAGGCGTATGCCCCAGATCGTGGCCCAGTGCAATCGCCTCCACCAGATCCTCATTCAGCCTGAGGGCTTTTGCAATCGTCCTGGCATTCTGAGAGACCTCCAGCGTATGCGTCAGCCTTGTCCTATAGTGATCCCCTTTGGGCAGCAGAAAAACCTGGGTCTTCTGCTTCAGGCGCCGGAAGGATTTGCAGTGCAGAATCCGATCCCTGTCGCGTTGAAATACGGGCCGGATATCGCATTCCGGCTCCTGCCGCTTTCTTCCCTTTGAATTTCTGCTAAACGTTGCATAAGGGCTTAAATATTCTAGTTCCCGTTCTTCCAGCTGCTCTCTGATTGTCATAGGCTTATTCCTCACACTGAATCCTGACTGCAGGGGACAAAACATAATCTTCCATAACAAAATACTTCTATATATAATATATTCTGTGTTTACGATTTATTTCCTTTTTATTGGTATCTGTACAGAAACATGAGCAACAGTTCAGACCTGTCTGAACTGTTACCATGAGCCGTTACTCTTCTTGTTCTTTTATACGTTTTTCGATTGCCTGCACAACCGTCTCCAGTACTTTTATACGGGCATAATATTTGTCGTTTGCCTCAACTACAACCCATGGGGCATATTCTGTGGATGTGCGTATCAGCATCTCGTTGACCGCTTCCTCATACTGATCCCACTTCTCCCGGTTCCGCCAGTCCTCATCCGTAATCTTCCACTGTTTCTGCGGATTTTCCTGACGGGCCCTAAAACGGCGTTCCTGCTCTTCCTTGTCAATCTGCATCCAGAATTTAAGAACAATAGTCCCGGAATCCGCCAGGTCACGCTCCATATCGTTCATTTCCTTGTACGCCCTCTGCCATTCCTGCTTTGTACAGAACCCCTCGATCCGCTCAACCATAACGCGTCCATACCATGTACGGTCAAAGATTGCGATGTGCCCTGCCTTGGGCATTGCCGTCCAGAACCTCCAGAGATAGTGATGTGCTTTCTCAATATCATTGGGGGACGCCGTCGGATTTACCACAAATCCTCTTGGATCCATTTTTGCAGTTAGTCGTTTGATTGCACCGCCTTTTCCACCTGCATCCCACCCCTCGAAACCGAGCACGACCGGAATCCGCCTCCGGTATAATTCGCTGTGAAGAAGACTCATGCGTTTCTGCAGTTTTTTCAGCTTCTCTTTATATTCTTCTTTGGTCAGGCTCAAACTCAAATCAGATTTGGCAAGAACAGACTCCTGCAGTTCTTTTCCGTTGATCTCCTGTTTGGGAATTTCTGTGCCACTGCAAGCCTCCACGTCCATCTCGGCAATCGCCTCGGCTGCTTTCTCCTTTGCCCTTGCCTTTTTTACTTTTTCCAGCTGTTCCTCCAGGGCCTTGATGACAACCGTATAGATCTTCACCGCAGCAAACTCTTTATCCATTGCTTCGATAATGGTCCACGGCGCATAGTCCGTATCTGTGATCTGAAGCATCTCCTCGATCATCTGCGTATACTCACGGTATTTTACATTCCGCTCCAGGTCGCCCTGGCTCACACGCCATGCAGTCTCTTTTGAGCTTCTGAGCTTTTGGAAGCGTTTTTTCTGTTCCTTCTGGTCAATTGCAAGGAGTAATTTGATGATTGCGGTACCGTCGTCCGTTAACTGCTTTTCAAACGAACAGATGGACTGGTAGGCATCGGGAACCTCTTTTTTCCGTGTTCTTTTATCAAAACGGTCGATCAGCACCTTTCTGTACCAGCTGCCGTCGAATATGGCGATCCTGCCCTTTTCGGGAGTTTTTGTCCAAAATCTCCATAGGAAAGGATGCAGCCGCTCTTCTTCTGACTCATCCTTAATGGCAAATACCTTAAAGCCCCTGGGGTCCAGGCTCTGGATCAATTCTCCGATCTGCAGCCCTTTCCCAGCTGCCCCATATCCTTCAAACACGATCATCACAGGGATATTCAGAGCCTTGCACTGGCGCTGAAGTTCTCCCATCCGGCTCTCAAGCATCGGCATTTTCGCTTTGTATTCTTCTTTCCTCATTGATTTGGTAAGGTCCACTTTCTCTAACATAATTTTCTCCTCCCGTCCATTACTGATTTTAGTATTCACGAGCCAGTTCATTTATAAACGCCGGCATCTTGTACAATGTCAGATGCACTCCTTTTATGTCACTAATTATACCACGGTTTCCGCCTTCCGGAAAAGAATTTCGCCGGTCACCAAAGGCTGCCTTTTATGGAATCCGCCTGTTTTCCTGCCATGGAATTATTTATATGCACGGAGTTCCATCATATTCTTGTCAACTACGATTAAAAATGATATACTTTTCCAAACATTTTAATTCGCAGCAGTCAGGCAAGCCTGAACTGTCTTCATTCTTCAAAGGGGGCATAATCATGACTGAAGTACAGTATTCCAATGCCAGTTTTCTGCATTCGGCACTGAAGCCTTCTGAGCAGTTAGTCTATATGACATCCGCTGCTTTTGGAAAAAACTGGGCATACACGCTTCATTCTCACAGTTTTGCAGAAGTATTCTTTGTTACATCCGGGGAAGGTGTATTCTATTCCAACGATGCGGAGGTTCCAATCCGGAAGAATTCGCTGGTGCTGATCAATCCAGGCACGCCTCACACGGAGCGCTCCAGCGGACCGGAGCCGCTGACTTACATGATTATGGGAATCGATAATCTCTTCTTTCAGTTTCTGGATAACAGAAAATTTCAGTTTCATATATATGAGCTTGAGGAATTTGGACATACGATCATGCCGGTTATGAATTTGATGTTGGAGGAGACAAAGAGCAGACAGCAGTCCTCCCTTCAGATATGCCAACACTATATGTCCGTTTTTTTTCTGAAGATCCAGCGTCTCATAGGCGACCGGCTCGCCCTGTATACAGCGGACAGCTTTCCGCCTGAGTGCGCCGCCGTTAAAGATTATATTAAGCTCCATTTTGCCGAAGATATCACGCTCGATACCCTGGCGGAGTTTTCCGGTTTTAATAAGTATTACCTTTCCCGCATATTCTCCAAAACTTATGGGATTGCTCCGATCAATTATCTTTTAGAAAGAAGAATTCTGAACAGCGAAGAGCTGCTCAAGACAACTGATTTCAGCATCAGTCAGATATCCCGTCTTGTCGGGTTCTCCTCTGCCAATTACTTTTCCCAATCTTTCAAAAGATATACCGGAATGACACCTCTCTCCTACCGGGAAACACATTTTATATAACAAGAGTAACCCAACAGACAGCCTGCCGGGGCAGCTTCAGGAAAATACAAGCACAAAAGCCATGCCGTTCTGCTGCTTTTCTGCAAATATTTCGCCGCCCATCTTTCGCATAATCTCGCGGCAAATATAGAGTCCCAGCCCGCTGCCCTGTCTGCCTTCACTGTTTTGGGCACGGTAAAAGCTCTCAAAGATATGGTTAAAATCATTATCTGTCACGGGAATTCCCGTATTGAATATGCGGATCAGCTGGCAGTAATCCTCCTCATAAAAGGAAATCTCAATTTTCTTCCCGTCCCCGTATTTGAATGCGTTTTCAAATACATTTTCGAACACCTCCAAAGCCCGTTCCAAATCGCCCTTCAACAGGCGGTTTTCATAGTTGCCAACGTACAGTTCCAGCATGCGGATGCTGCACTTTTCACGGTAAGTCACGAGGACCCTTGTGAGAAGCTCCTCCAGATAGAATTCTCCGTTATTTACGGAAATATCCAGAATATCCTCCCGGGCATTTTTCATAATTTCCTCTACATAGCGCTCAATTTCCTCTGCCTTCTCCCCAATCTGCCAAACTGCATGCTTCTTCTGCCCCTCTGTTTGATACAGATCTTCCTCCAGAGCCTTTCCACAAAGCCGGATGGTGTTCAACGGCGTTTTGATGTCGTGTGAAAGGGATAAGAGAAGCAGCTTTTTCTCCCGCTGCAATTCCAGCTCCCTCTTTTTTGTTACATCCAGTTTGTCCTTAAGCTGGCTGATCCCCCACATAAAGTGCCCGAAGAATCTGCTTTTTTCTTCATTGACCGCACCTTTAAAGTGTCCCTGAGCCAGTTCATAAGTAAGGCTGCTCATTCTCTGGAAGGGCCGTATGAGCTGGTATTTCAGATAGAATAAAATCAACAGTATGCACAGCTCCATGATTCCAAGAAAAAGCTGCGTCCACAAAAGAATCCTTCTCTGATCAAAGCCAGGCCTGTCATAGTCAAATCGTAAGAATCCCATCAAACAGTCCGCCGTATACAAGGGCCGGATTTCCGTTTCGCCGGCATCATCTCCCCTGTAGAATTCCGATGTGATATCCTCGCTGTCCAGATTTTCCAAAGAAAGAAAGCTTACACCCCGTACATATTTGTAAGAATGCAAATCAAGCTTATCCAGAGGTTCACCTTCAGATAAGCTGTTGTAAATGCGGTTTATTTCAACCTTATATTCTTTTTTCCTGTCTGCCGGCTCTTTATAAGAGATGCCTGCAGTCCACAGTGCCGCCAGCATATACAGCAGCACGGAAAGGGCAATGAGCCTGTTAAACTTCTTCATAGCGGTAACCTACTCCCCAGACTGTCTGTATCCGCCCGGGCTCCCTGGGATTATCTTCAATCTTGCTTCGCAGCATCTTGATGTGTACGGTAAGGGTCTGATTCTCACTCAGGCTGTCCATTCCCCATATCTGTGCGAAAATATATTCTTTTCTGAGCGTCTTCCCCGGGTTTTCGAGAAACAGAAGCAGAAGCTCATACTCCTTCACATTCAGTTCCAGTTCCTGGCCGTTCAGATAGGCCTGCCTTGCACTTGTATCCAGGCTGATTTTCCCGGATACGATCAGATCCGACTCCTGACGTCCGCCATAAGCACGCTGCATCAGCGCTTTGACCTTAGCGATCAAAATCTCTGCGTCCACAGGCTTCTCCATGTAATCGTCCGCCCCAAGTTCATATCCGGTCAGTTTATCAGCCCTGCCGTCCCGTGCGCTCATGATGAGCACCGGAAGATTCCACTTCGCCCTCACAGCACGGCAGACTGCAAATCCGTCCATTTCCGGCAGCATAATATCAAGAAGCAGCAATTTCACAGGCTGCCCCTCCATGTAATCCAGCGCTTCCGTCCCGCTCCCGGCCCAACAGACGGAATATCCCTCTCTGTTCAGGAAATCCCGTATCAGAACCGCCAGTTCCTTATTGTCTTCCACCAGTAATATATCTTTCATGTCTTACCATCCCAATTTGATCAGCCAGTCATTTAAAGTTCTCTCCCTGGCCCTGTCCTCCTGCGCACTTTCCCGTCTTCCAAGGGTGATTTCTTCACGGATGTCGCCGTCTTCAATATACAGTACCCTCCCGCATTTTGAAGCCACTTTCATATCATGGGTCACCAGCATGATCGTAGTTCCCTCTCTGTTAATATGGTTCAGTTCCTCCATTACCTCAAGGGAATTCTGCTTATTCAGCGCCCCGGTGGGTTCATCTGCAAATATGATTCTGGGATTGTTTATCATGCTGCGGCAGATGCACGCCCGCTGAAGCTGCCCGCCCGATACCTCGTTGACATCATTTTCCGCAATCTCACTAATTCCCAGCTTGTGCATGAGCAGTTTCGCCCTCTCATTGAGCTGCTTTCTGCCACTCTTTGTCTTTCCCTCCGCCGTCTGGTACCCGGGTAAAATAATATTATCATATACCGACAGATTTTTCAGCATATACATCTGTTGAAATACAAACCCCATCTCATTCAGGCGCACATCGCTCATATCTCCTGCTTTCAGAGAAGTCAGCTCCCGTCCAAAAAAGTCCACTTTCCCGGCTGTTGCGGAATCCATGCCGCTTATCGTATAGAGAAGCGTGGTTTTTCCGGATCCGGACGGTCCCATAATTCCCAGCATTTCCCCCTCATGGATCGTCAGATTTACGTTGCGCAGAACATTGTTCTGGCGCTTCTTTATTATATAGGTTTTACACAGGTTCGATACCTCTAATGTCTTCATATTCTATTCCTCCTACTCCAGGTTATTCAGTTCGCGGATATTGATCTCTTTCACGTTCATTGCAGCAATAACAGTTGCCAGGATAATCCCAACAAGCAATACTCCGGGATAAGCCCCGTATACCTGCCATGGCACCACCTGGATCTTCACGTCAGCACCCATAATCGCAAAAATAGGCTTCAGCATGAAACGGTTGGATACCAGTGACAGCGGGACTGCTGCAATCATCGAGATAAGGGCTACCCATACCATACGCATGACCTGCCACAGGCGGATCGTCCCGCTTCGGTATCCAATACTCTTCATCATGGCGATCTCCCCCTTTTCGCGGACTATAAACAGTCGTTCCATCAGCAGGGTGATCAGCATAATCACTGCGCAGAGCATTCCGGTCATCGGAACCAGCATATCCTTCAGAGATTCCTGGATACCACCCACATTCCGGTCCACCACATCCTGGGCCGTCGTCCATTTATAGTGTGGGAACAAACTGCTAAGCTCTGTAACAAGCTCTTCCTGCGTCTGATCCGTCTCCATATCCACCATAATGTTCCAATAGTGAAACATGGTTTCATCTTTCAATATCAGTTTCGGATTCATTCTGGCACTCTTGCCAACTTGCATGTAGTCTGAATATGATCCTGTTATGATAAGCTGCTTCTGCTCCCCGCCGGCTTCTACTTCTACCGTGTCGCCGATCTGCCATCCATTTTGCTCCATAATATTTCTTGAAAATGCAACCTCATTGGACAGACGCGGCGCATCCCCTTCCTGATAAGAGAGAAAGTCCTGGTTCGGACCGGCTATCTGCACCGTCATAATATTGTTTTTACCGGTCTCTCCCCCGGAGGAATAGCGCAGGAAATAGATCGGTACTCCGGTAAGATCAGCTTCATACCCCTTTTCTGCCAGTTCCGTTTCTACTCTCTTCATGCCGGCATCCAGATCTTTCCTGGTTCTGTAAAGATTTTCGCCGTAGTTTTCTATTTTTTCTACATAAACAGAGCTGTTCGGGTCCATACAGAATTTTCCGGCCATCTCATCGCTTTTCATCGTGTTCAGCGTATTCAAAGGTATTGTAATCAGTATAAAACTCAGACAAAAGGTCACAATCAGCACAAGGTACCGCTTTACATGGCTCGCCATGTCATTGAATCCGAGAAACAGCGCCACCGGCATCCGTTTTCTGCGGTACAGGCGAAGCCCCGCCCGCCTGCCATAGCGTTCCCCGCTCTGGCCTCCACGTATTGCGCTGATTGCAGAGATTTTATTCAGCTTTCTCGTACAGCTGTAGCAGAAAAACATAACCAGGATTACAATCAGCAGCGTACAGACACCATTCACCCACAGATTAACCCGGGTATCTTCCATAATCATATTGCCGCTGACGGATGCGACCATCATTCTGCTGACAGGAATACTTGCTCCCAGTCCTGCCGCAGCGCCAATAAAAACGATCAGGATATATTTTATAAGGTAAAGCTTTTTAATCGCAAAATTCTTAAGTCCTATGGCTTTCATGATACCGATCTCCCGGTACTCTTCTTCTATTGTAAATACCAGCGTGAACCGAAGCACCAAAAGTGCTATCAGGATCAGGCAGATTCCGATCAGGATCAGCAGGCCCGCCATAATCATATCGAAAGAATACGCCATCGTATAAGTACTTTTGGTAATCGAGTTCATGGAAGTCACAAAACCTTCCGCGTCAAATCCGCGGACAAACCTGTTCACATCCTCCACATTAAAGTAATACAGCCCAATGAGGTTAGCATCCTCTCTCCCCGAAAAGAATTTATAATCCGCTGGGCAGACAATCATCCGGCTCATACCGGCCATATCGCTCCCGAAAGCAGCATCCTTGATCAACAGCTTAACGGTAAACAGCTTCTCAGAACCGCCCACGCTGAGTTTCACCTTGCTGCCTTCCTCCAGCTTATTTTTACCGGCCATTGCCTTCCCCAGCGCAATCTCTCCCTTTTCCAGGCTGAAATCCTTCCCGGCCGTATCATATACCTTGCAGTAATCGGCATCCTTTGTGCCCAGATACATGCTCGCCCCATGCGTATTAAAAGCCTGATCTTTTCCGTCTGCCCGGATCCGGATGTCCTTTTCGTTCAGCATAATAACCGTATTATAGCCCCACTCTTTCACGCCCGGGGCATCCTTCTCAATCCAGCTGTCGATCTGTTCCTTTTCCTGGGTACCCGAGATAATATAATTCACATCGGGTACATTGGCATAATCCATATAGTAGTTCACTGCAGAAGACACTACCATAATATTGTTGATGCTGCTTGACAGAAAGATGGACGCAATCATAATGAACAGAAAAAGAATGATATTAACGCTCTTTCTCCTCTTCAGATCCTTTTTCAATATCCTCTGTATCATGTAATTTTCCTTCCCTTTCATTGGTGATAAGGAGAGTATAGCGTACTGTTTATTAAAAATTCCTTAAATGAGAAGAATTTTGTATTCCAAATGATTCGTAACAACAAAAAAACACCATTCATATAGTATCATACTTATGGCTGAATTAGAAAATGCTATCAAATATTACCATCCCGGAGGAGGTGATATTACACTGAAAAGTACAATAGGTGTTGGGACTACGATCACCATTATCTTATAAAATCTCTATTTTAAAGCCAAATACAGGCCTGCCGCATAATCCTTGGCAAAAACGCAGACTATAAGTTAGTATTTACTTTTACTATTTGATCAAGATTGCATTTCAGATACACAAAATATAACAATCAATTGGAGGGAAATGAAATGAAAAAAAAATATAAGATTTTTATTGGGATCCTTATCCTCTTTTTCTGTATAGCTGCCGGAGGCTTCCTCTATTATAAAATGGCTGCCCCGCCGGGTGAAGAATGGCTGGCTTATCATAACGAGGAGCTGATATCTAATATCGACAGACAGCTTTCCGGTTTGGATATCGACAGTATCGTCCAGAATAAGGAAAAGTTTGTGATTGAAAAAGAGATCACAGATATTCAGGATACAATAAAGGCTGGCCGACTTACCTATGAGGAGCTGACAGCGATCTGTCTTTATAGGATCAAGACCTTGGATCAAAAGGAACATGGTCTTAATTCAGTTCTGACCATCAATCCCCATGCAATGGATGAAGCCCGCCAAAAAGATCAGATGTATAACAAGCGGACAGAAGTTAACTCCGAGATATTCGGAATTCCGGTTCTGTTAAAAGATAACATCAATACTGCTGGGAGCCCCACCAGTGCAGGTGCTGCTGCATTGGCAGATTTTATTCCTGCCGAGGATGCCGATGTTGCGGCCAATTTAAAAAAACACGGCGCTATTATTTTAGGAAAGAATAATCTCTCTGAATTTGCCGGATATATGTCCAGTACAGCCCCCGCCGGATACAGTAACGCAAAAGGACAGACCATCAATCCTTTCGGGCCTTTAAAGATCTCTGCGTCCGGTTCCAGCAGCGGAAGTGCTGTTTCCGTAACTGCCAATCTGGCCCCTGTATCTATAGGTACAGAAACAGACGGTTCCATCGTCGCCCCCGCATCCGCAGGATCAGTAGTTGGCTTTAAGCCCACCCGTTCTACAGTCTCCGGCGCAGGTATCCTTCCCCTCATAAAACAGATCGATACCCCTGGCCCAATTGCAAAAAATGTCCAGGATGCAGCGGTTGTATACAATGCCATGTCTGATCAGGCCATCACCCCTGTATGGGATAAAGATTTTCTGCAAGATAAGACCATTGGATTAGCCAGCTATGAATATAATGACAAATCCCAGGTAAGTATTTTAAAAGAAGCGCTCCAGAATGCAGGTGCAAAAGTCATCGATATCCCACTCAGCCAAGAAGGGGTCTTAGTCTTCAGCAACATCCATTTGACTCTCAAAAAAGATTATGAAGACTTTGCCAGTATCTATGATTTACCTGTCAAGACGCTGGATAACTTGATAACCCTTAATAGTAAAGATAAAGACAAAAATGCCAAATACGGTCAGGACTATCTGGAAGAAGCTGCGAAGACTGCAATTACTAGTTCTGATGAGATCAGCAAAAGTATAGAAAAAGCCGCATCTCTTCTTGAAACAGCCTTTAAAGAAAACGGTCTGGACGGCATTGCGTTTTTGAATAGCACTGCCTCCACTTTACCAGCAGCGGCAGGCTTCCCTGAACTCACGATCCCTTTAGGAAAAGATAAGAACGGTGTACCACAGGGAGCCACATTAACCGTTCCATCCGGCGAAGATGAAACTCTGTTAAAAATGGGTTATAGTTTTCAGGAATATACAAAGGGCCGCATATATCCACTGGGAACTCCCTAAGTCCAATATGGAATTTACTCTGTGAACACTGAATGGAAAAGCTGTAGATTTTACCAACAAGGAGTAAGCTGTTCTGGATGACCGCATATATCATTCGCCTTCTTAAGAACGCCAGTCATAGTAGCTCTGTCTGCCTGAGCAATCATCTCCAACACCCTGCTGTTCACCTATTCCAAAGCCTATGAGGTTCTCATCCAGACACTTCATGATCTTATCTAAATTCATGGAAACAAGACTTTCTTCCTCAACAGGATCAAATCATAAGAGCCCCTCCGGTACATCTCAAACTTTTCTATTGCCTGGCCTCCATCTATGGCTGTATCCATCTCAGTTCCTGCGATATTGCGGATATGGCTGGCAGTTTCCAGTCCATCCACGTTCGGCATCTTCCAATCAATAAAACAGACATTAAATGGCTTCTCCTGTTTCTTTGAGGCTTCAATAAGGGAGAATGCATCGATCCCACTATCCGTCCATTCCTCCTGTACCTGCAATTTTCGATGAAAGTAAAAGTATATCTGATTTTTCTCTGGGAATGAAGCAACGGCTGGGCATTGAATTGGAGCTGCTTAACAGCCCTAAGTTGTTGGTTCTCGATGTAAACTGGTGCAGCCTTTTTGGCTGTGTATTCAGTGCATAGAGTAAAAAAGAATGGAATATAGGTACTGAATGCACAGTCGATACAAAGAAATGTGTATGAAGCAAGAAAGAAATATGAATATCTGATATGTGTGAATAGAACCTCATAGCTAGTTTTTTTTATTGTCAGATATGCACAGTTCACCCATTAAGTCCATTTTCCGCAAGACTTCTTCGCATTTATTTACCCCAATCCCCAGAAGCGTTGCCCGTACTTTTAAGTTTTCGAATGCCGTCAAATTCTCATACAGCGGGGGATTCGAATAATGAACCTATATCCAACAAATCTTTTCCGGTCCAAGGGTGATGATTAAATAAAGTGTCACCGGAAGTTGGGCTGATAATTCCTGTTATCATTTTTAATAATGTGGATCTCCAGCACCGTTAGGTCCTATATCCATTGATTGCTCCCTCATATCAGTATATCCACAGTCAAGAACTGTGGTAACGATTCCTTCTGTTGATACAGCTTTGGAACCATTTCTGAATACTGACTTGCATTTTTGATGATAGTTCTTCCATATCAGAACTTCGTATTTTCAACTTTTAAGAGTAGGCTTCAAGAAGTCTAAAAGCTCTAGCACTAATTATTGCGGAGTTTTAGGGGAAAAGAACTACACTATGTTACGTGACGTTTACAATGAAAGGCTTACAGAGACAACAGAAAAAGAATACTGCTATAAAAACAATATCCCTGGTCTGTTTGATATTCAATTATTGAAATCCGCATATTATTTGCAATCTTATTTACCAGCCATCTGTTTTTCCGCAAAATAAAATAGCCAAAAGCTCCAACAAATCAAAGCTTTCAGCTATCCGCCCTTAATGCGGAAGATGGGACTTGAACCCACACGAGCGCATTGCTCACAAGATCCTTAGTCTTGCTCGTCTGCCAGTTCCGACACTTCCGCATTTTGTAGTGCTGTATCTCAACTGCGCTACGAATGATATCTTACTATTTATTTCCGAAAATGTCAACAGATTTTTGTAAATTTTTTGTATAATTTTGAAAATTTGTTAATGCAATCCCTCCAACCCGGATATTTAAGGGACTTGGAGGGATTAATGAATTAATTTTTTTATACCATGTTGCCCTCAAATTTGGGTATTCCATCAAATCCTGTCTGAAGATCTTCATCCGTAGGAATATAATCGGTCATTTCATTGTTATGGAATTTTTCATATGCAAGCATATCAAAATATCCGGTTCCAGTCAGTCCGAACAGAATAGTCTTCTCTTCTCCCGTCTCCTTGCACTTCATTGCTTCGTCAATGGCAACCTTGATTGCATGGCTGCTCTCCGGTGCAGGGAGGATGCCCTCTACCCGTGCGAACTGCTCTGCTGCCTCGAATACGGATGTCTGCTCAACAGAACGCGCCTCCATGTATCCGTCGTGATACAGCTGTGACAGAGTGGAGCTCATTCCATGATATCTCAACCCTCCTGCGTGGTTCGCAGATGGAATGAAGCCGCTTCCCAGAGTATACATCTTAGCCAGGGGGCAGACCATGCCTGTATCGCAGAAATCATATGCAAATACGCCACGGGTCAGGCTTGGGCAGGATGCCGGCTCAACAGCGATAAACTGATAATCAGCCTCTCCCCTGAGTTTCTCTCCCATAAACGGTGAGATCAGGCCTCCCAGGTTGGAACCGCCTCCGGCACATCCGATGATAATGTCCGGTTTGATTCCATATTTGTCCATAGCAATCTTCGCTTCCACACCGATGATGGATTGATGGAGCAGTACCTGATTCAATACGCTTCCCAGCACATATCTGTATCCTTCAGTATGTGTTGCCACTTCCACAGCCTCGGAAATCGCGCATCCCAGGCTTCCTGAAGTGCCCGGATGCTCAGCCAGGATCTTCCTTCCGACCTCTGTTGTCTCGGATGGAGACGGTGTTACACTTGCCCCATATGTCCGCATCACTTCTCTTCTAAACGGCTTCTGTTCGTATGAGCATTTTACCATATATACTTTACAATCCAGATCCAGATAGGAGCAGGCCATAGAGAGGGCTGTTCCCCACTGGCCTGCGCCTGTTTCTGTTGTCACACCTTTGAGGCCCTGATCCTTCGCATAAAAGGCCTGTGCAATTGCAGAATTCAGTTTATGGCTTCCACTGGTATTATTTCCCTCGAACTTGTAGTAAATCTTCGCCGGAGTCTGCAGCTTCTCCTCCAGGCAGTATGCCCTGACAAGTGGAGCCGGACGGTACATCTTATAAAAATTCCGTATTTTCTCCGGAATCTCAATATGACGGTTGTCATTATCAAGTTCCTGTTTCACCAGTTCATCACAGAATACAACCCCCAGCTCTTCAGCAGTCATAGGCTCTAAAGTCCCTGGATTCAGAAGCGGGGCCGGCTTATTCTTCATATCGGCCCTGACATTGTACCACTCCTTCGGCATCTCGCTCTCTTCCAGATAAATCTTGTAAGGAATTTTGTTTTCACTCATTTTATAAATCTCCTTTCTTTTTTAGGGATAAGCCTTTTTATCTGCATAAAAAAATACTCCTATCCCTCACAATAAATTATTGCAGGGACAAGAGTATGAATCATCAAAACTCCTGCGGTGCCACCCAGCTTGATGCGGCGAACGCATCCTCTCATGCATACTAACATATGCTGACTTTGTTAACGGAGTACTCTCTCCGGCTCACCTACTGTAACTTTCAGTTCGCCCTCAGAAGCCCATTCCCATCTGCCTTGTCCCGCTGCAATCCCACCGCCTGCAGCTCTCTGTGTGGTAAGTACAAAAGGTACTTGCTCTTCCTCATAGGTTTGATAAATACTTTACTACGGGAACTTTCAAATGTCAATACTTTTTTTTAAATCGGGAGTTAGTTAACGAGCTTTAGACTCGTTGACGGACGGGGACGCTTCATGACAGGGAGGCCGGGGAGGTGCTGGGGCTGTATATGCCGTTGCGATATGCACCCATGCTGCTAAGTGATTCTAGAACACCCGATGCCGGATAGGCGGGTACGCTGAACACATTACGGGAAATCTGATGATTTCCCGCGCTGGGTTCAGCAAAAACTTGATTTGGAGATCAAGTTTTTCCCCGCCTATCCGGCATCGGCTGTTCAAGAATCACTAAGCGCACTCCAGCATTTCGCAACGGCATATACAGCCCCAGCACCTCCCCGGCCTCCCTGTCATAAAGCTGGCTCATCCAATCGGCAGGAAAGCTCGCCAACCGGGTGGGTTCCCGACCAGGGCAGCGGATTTGGATTGGCTATGCGTATCTTTTCATCTTCAAGATGTGTATTGAATTATTTTGATACTGGAACCGTATCCCATTGCTTATGTACACCTACTGGGGGCATAAAAGTCCCGCCAATTCAATACCATACGTTGCCCCCGCTTGAGGCCTCTCCTTAGAAACGAGCTTTTTTCTGCCGGTTGGATGCGACAGCTCCATGAAGGGATAGCTGAAAGCCTCCCGGAGAACATCCATGTCCTTTCAAAAACGCTCAAAGCGGACCTTAGAAATTCTTGGTGGGAAACAGCCCGGAAAATGGAGAGATTTTTGGATTCCGAATCCAAAAATCAGATGACCCAGCGCGAGAAATCATCGGATTTCTCGTGATGTGTCAGTGGTGCTCCATTTTCAGGGCTGTTTCCCGCCTAGAATTTCTTAGGTCCGCGGCCGCGTTTTTGAAAGGACATGGATGTTCTCCGGGAGGTTTTCGGCTATCCCTTTATGGAGCGCCCCCATCCGCGCCGAGGCTAAAGCTCGTCGCTAAATCCCGATTTAATAGCGATTATGCACATCTTCCGCAAAGCACATAAAGTCTTTTAATTCGATAAACATCCCGTTATCCAGTATTGCCCTGCCGCTCAGCTTCCCAAAGACCTGATGCTGGTCAGAGGCAATTACCAGCGCTGATATTTTGGCCGCCCGATCCAAGACCGGTTCAAAATCCATCTCGAACCTGCCATCGCTGGATGTAAAACGCCAGGGCTTCATGTAATCGTCCTTTGGTATGTGAAATGTTACATCATCCAGTTTATGACATACGCCGTCATAGAACAGAATATTTTCCGTTGCCGCAGACGTGTCACCGAATCCATAACCTATATTAAAACCAAAGGGCCTTCCTCCCACAGTTCCGTTTCCTGACCCCCAGTACCAGCGGTTGTCATAGGTCCATACGCCGCGTCCCCAGTCCAGGGTTCCGTAATCCGTCTCCGGGCAGAACCAGTAGGTGGTTTCATCAAACGTCACGGATCCTTCGGCGCGCATACAGTTTATTTTCTGGTTGTAATAAAAGGCTGTCTTTTTGTTCTTCCAGGGCGTGGCTATGACCATTGTGTCCATCGGTGGCTGAGAAAGAGTTATCTCACAGTATAAGGGCTTTCCATCCCAGAAGTCCTTGAAATCACAGGTAATCGTCCGCTTTCCGGGTTCCACGCAGAATTCCATCTTCAGGCGTTTATCTTTGTAACGGATATTTCCCTCTGACGAAGTGGATGGCATCTTCATCTTCCCCATGGGAAATTTATTTAGAATCGTCTCGGTGTGTTCCCATCCTTCTTTAAAATTCAGGAGAGAGACTGACTGAAGGCCTATATACCCATCGTCCGATAGCGTAAATGCTGCTGCGAAGTCCTGGTTCAGTACCAGATAATAATCCCATTCTTTGATCCGCAGCTTAGACGCTTTAATCTGGTTTCGGTCATATTCCTGGATAAGCTGCCTGGACCATCCTGGTTCCCTCAGGCTTCCGTCTTTATTTAATAAAGGCTGCTTTGTTGTAACTTCATGGTTTCTCATACAAACATCTCCTGTCCATCCAAATCCCATATAAAAAATGAAAAAAGCCCGAGTCCCTAGGGGATTCGGGCTTCATAGTATTATTTTACTATGCAATCTTTGCTTTTGCAACCTCTGCCAGTGTAGCGAAACCTTCTTTGTCGCTTACTGCCAGTTCAGCCAGCATCTTTCTATTCATATCCACTTCAGCCAGTTTCAGTCCATGCATAAACTTGCTGTATGACAATCCATTCATTCTTGCTGCTGCATTGATACGCGCGATCCATAACTGTCTCATCTGACGTTTGCGCTGTTTTCTTCCTGCATAAGATGATGTAAGCGCTCTCATTACAGACTGTTTTGCAACTCTGTACTGTTTGGAACGTGCTCCTCTGTATCCTTTTGCTAACTTTAAGGTTCTATTATGTTTTTTTCTAGCGTTCATACCGCCTTTAACTCTTGCCATTTCTTAATCCTCCTTCATCAACTTCCAAATCTTACAGATATGGTAATACTTTCTTCATGTTTTTTACATTTGTAGCATCTGTGATAGCCGGGTGTCTGAGATTTCTTTTTCTCTTTGTAGACTTCTTTGTTAAGATATGGCTCTTATATGCTTTATTTCTTTTCAGTTTTCCTGTACCTGTTACTTTGAAGCGCTTTGCTGCCGCTCTATTCGTTTTGATTTTTGGCATGATGTATTTCCTCCTTCATTGTGCGTTTACTGAGTGTATAAACACCCGTAATAATATATTTTTAACGTTTTTCAGTTAAAACTATGCTCATGCTTCTTCCTTCAAGTTTTGCAGGTTTCTCAATAACCGCAATATCTGAAAGCATCCGTGCAAAATCGTCCAGAACATGTCTGCTCTGCTGTATATGAGCCATCTCTCTTCCACGGAAACGCAGTGTCACTTTGACTTTATTACCTTTTGCGATGAACTTCTTTGCATTGTTAACCTTTGTATTTAGGTCATTCGTATCGATATTAGGTGACAGACGCACTTCCTTTAACTCGACAGTCTTCTGTTTTTTCTTAGCTTCCTTGTCTTTTTGTGTCTGCTCGTATTTAAATTTGCCATAATCAATAATCTTGCAGACCGGCGGTTTCGCCATCGGTGCAATCTTCACCAAATCAAGTTCCGCATCCATGGCCATCTTCAGGGCCTCTCTGGATGACATAATCCCTAACTGTTCCCCATCCTCACTAACCAGACGAACTTCTTTGTCTCTGATCTGCTCATTAATCATTAAATCGCTAATTGTTGTATACCTCCATCAAATGAATTTCCTTCAGGTTCTTCCGCGATAGCAAATTGTTTCATAGGATCTGATTTCCTATAAAATTAAAAAAACGAGTGAACATCTCCACCCGTATATTGACATACACAGCCAATGACCGTGTAAATGTTTCAATATCAAACCAATAGTCACCCGATTGTGCTATGGTGAGAGTGGATACTCTACTTTATTTTTTGCCTCACGCAGATTATAATTTATCATATTTTCAGGTAAATGTCAATAGATTTCCTCTTAATTTTTCCATTAATCTATGTTATAATATTGCTACTTTTACAGAAAAGAGGAATGACTATGAGTAGTTTACAGCAAAATGGGGCAAAGAGCAAGCCGTCAGAGGACAAATTCAAAAATAAATGGGGATTTATCATTGCCTGTATCGGGAGTTCCGTGGGCATGGCCAATATCTGGCTCTTTCCCTATCGGATCGGAGAATTCGGCGGATTTGCATTTTTAATTCCTTATATCCTATTTGTTGTGCTGATCGGCCTTACCGGAGTGATTGGTGAGATGGCTTTCGGGCGCGCAATGCAGTCCGGACCGTTGGGCGCTTTCAAAAAGGGATTTGCGCAGAGAAATGCACCGGGTCTTGGAAGCCTGGTGGGGCTGATTCCGGTCATCGGCTCCCTTGGAATCGCCATCGGATATAGTGTTGTCATCGGATGGATCCTGCGTTTTCTTTTCTCTTCTATAACAGGGGACATTCTGGGTTCCAGGGAACCGGGAGAGGTTTTCGGAGCGCTGGCGCAGGATTTCGGAAGTATACCCTGGCATTTTCTGGGACTTTTGATTGTCCTGGTCTGTATGTCCTTTGGCATCTCACACGGAATCGAAAAAATCAATAAAGTCATGATGCCTGCATTCTTTATACTGTTTATCTTTCTTGCAGTACGCGTTGCCATGCTGCCCGGATCATTTTCGGGATATGCTTATTTATTCAAACCGGACTGGGGAGCCATGTCCAATCCAAAGACCTGGGTTTTTGCAATGGGCCAGGCATTCTTCTCCCTTTCTCTTGCGGGCAGCGGCACGGTTGTATACGGAAGCTACCTGAAAAAGGACGTGGACATCATCAGCTGTGCAAAAAATGTGGCTGTCTTTGATACGCTGGCCGCGCTTCTGGCAGGAATCGTTATTATCCCGGCAGTTTTCGCTTACGGCATGTCTCCCGATTCCGGTCCCGGGCTTCTATTTGTTACGATCCCTGCAGTCATCAGGAGTCTGCCTTTCGGCCGCCTGTTTGCAGTGGTATTCTTTTTTGCGGTACTCTGTGCAGGGGTTACCTCCCTGATGAACCTTCTGGAAAGCCCTGTGGAAGCTCTGCAGAGCCGTTTTGGATTTTCCCGTGTAAAGTCGATTGCCATCATCGGAGTGATCACACTCGGCATCGGTATCTTTGTAGAAGGTGACCTGCTCAGCATCTGGATGGATACCATATCGATCTATGTTATTCCGCTCGGCGCCCTTCTGGCAGGAATCACGATGTTCTGGGTCTGCCGCAGAGGTTTTGCCCTGGAATCTGTTCAGGCGGGCAGAAAGAAAAGGGTCGGCAAATGGTTCGAACCCATGACCAGATATGTATTCTGCGGTGTTGCCGTTCTTGTATATATTCTTGGAATTTTTTACGGTGGAATTGGTTAATTCCACTTGTCAACAGCCGCGCTTCATGTCATAATATAGCCATTAGTGTCTAATATTACGGGTCAAAATGAGGAGGTTTTTTTATCAAATGAACGAAAACAGAAGTAACTTCACGAGCAAAATCGGCTTTATTCTGGCTGCCGCCGGTTCTGCTGTAGGTCTCGGAAACATATGGCGTTTCCCATATCTCGTAGCCAAATATGGCGGAGGAACATTTTTATTATGCTATATTATCCTTGCTATAACTTTTGGTTTTACTCTTATGGTTGCCGAAATTGCTCTCGGCCGCAAGACAGGCCTGAGTGCAATCGGAGCTTTTAAAAAGCTCGATAAGCGTTTTGGATTTCTCGGAGTCCTGGCCGCTGTCGTACCGATCATCATACTGCCTTACTATTCTGTTATCGGCGGATGGGTTATCAAGTATTTTGCTACTTTTGTAACAGGGGGAACAAAAGCTGCCGCAGGAGATGACTATTTTACCACATTTATCGGCGGAGTCAAGAGCCCGATACTATGGTTTGCATTATTCGTTGTTTTCACGGCTGTTGTTGTTATTTTAGGTGTTGAAAAGGGAATTGAAACTGTCAGTAAGTTCCTGATGCCGGTACTCGTTGTCCTGACCATCGGTATCTCAATCTACGTTTTAACAATGGACGGAGCCATGGAAGGCCTCAAATATTACATTATGCCCCACATGTCCGACTTTTCGGTCAAGACATTGCTTGCAGCCATGGGGCAGCTCTTCTATTCCATGTCACTTGCAATGGGCATTATGATTACTTATGGATCTTACATGAAAAAATCTACCAGCTTGGAGGGCTCCGTGCGGCAGATCGAAATATTCGATACCGGTATCGCATTCTTTGCCGGGCTCATGATCGTTCCAGCCGTATTTATCTTTTCCGGCGGGGATCAGTCCGCCCTCAGCGCAGGCCCCGGACTTATGTTCATTACACTGCCCAAGGTATTTGCTAGTATGCCAATGGGAGGATTTGTAGGAACCGTATTCTTTATACTGGTATTCTTTGCCGCAGTAACCTCAGCCATTTCCTTGATGGAAACAATCGTCTCCATCCTGATGGACCGGTTCAAGTGGAAAAGAAAGTTCACTTGTATCATTGTAGTAATCTACGTACTGCTGATGGGAATCCCCTCTTCCCTCGGATTCGGAGTCTGGGATTTCATCCAGCCCATCGGAATGTCTATACTGGACTTCTGGGACTTTTTGAGCAACAGCGTCCTAATGCCGATCGTAGCACTCTTCACCTGTATCTTTGTTGGTTTTTTCATCAAACCCAAAACCATCATCGAAGAGGCATCCGCAGAAGGCGCAGCCTTTAAAAGTAAAAAACTTTTCACAGTCATGATAAAATGGATCGCGCCTATCTTACTGGTACTTATACTAATAAGCTCCGTAATGAATGCCTTAGGGATTATGAGTCTCTAGGGAGAGCTCCAGAAGAGGTCGCTAAGTGAAAGACGGGTGTGGGGGACGGGGGGCAGTGGATCTTTTTGAATACACGGAACGAAATTATACCGGTAGGCTATGCATATGTCTCTGTCAGTTAACAAAACAACAGGTATTTATGTTACGTGTATCCAAAAAAGATCCACTGCCCCCGTCTCAGAGCCCCACTAGAGGTGAGGATTGATCTGCCTTGATGCGTCCAGCCTGCCTGGAATGTGGAGCGGGATGTCCCGGGATAAAAAAGGATGGGGGCTGGATGCGTAGAGACCGCGGTTAGAAGTCCTTACGTAAAAGAAGCCGTCCATGAGGGCTGGGAAGTGATTTTCCAAAATCACTTCCCAGTACAACCTAAGACGGGAAAGCATCAGGCTTTCCCGTTGCATGTTGTACGTGCCCTCATGGACGGTTTCTTTTGCGTTAGAACTTCTCCGCGGACGGGTCGCATCCAGCCCCCATCCTTTTTTATCCCGGGACATCCCGCTCCACATTCCAGGCAGGCGTCCCCATACCAGCCACATCCCCTCGCACTAACGCTCTTCCCCCATGTAGAAGATGGCTACGACTCCCGGCCCTGTATGGCTTCCAATTACGGTTCCGATATTGTTGATCAAAACTTCCTTGGCTCCGAGTTTTTCTTTTGCCAGTTCTGCCACGTACTCTGCTTCTTCGATGCAGTCTCCGTGTGTGATCATAACCATGTCATTGTCCCAGCCCTGGGCTCTCTCTGCGGCCATTTCTACAATCTTGTTCAGCGAACGCTTGCGGCCCCGCTCTTTTGCGATTACCTGCAGCTTGCCCTCGTTGTCTACGTGGATGATCGGCTTGATCTTGACCATGGTACCTACGATTGCCGTGGCCTTTGATACGCGTCCGCCTTTGTGCAGATGATGCAGGTCGTCTACGGTTACATTGTGGCAGATATGCAGCTTGTTCTCTTCTACCCACTGTGCGATCTCATCGATATTCCTGCCCGAAGCCTTCTGTTGCAGCACTTTGTAGAGGAGAAGGCCTTCTCCCAGGCATGCACAGAGTGTATCAATGATGATGACCTTGGCTTCCGGATACTTTTCCGCCAGCTCTTCCCCTGCAATCCTCATACTGTTGTACGTGCCGCTCAGGCCCGATGAGAATCCCAGATGGAGTATGTCTTTTCCTTCTTTTAAAAATGGCTCCAGAGCTGCCTTGGCTTCATCCGGATTCACCTGGGAGGTTACGGACATATGCCCCTCTCTCAACTTTGCAAAAAATTCTTTGCCGGTGAGACCATACATATCTGTATAGGTTTCCCCGTCGATTGTATATTTTAAAGGAACAACCGGTACATTCCTCTCTTCTAACCATTTTCTTGGCAAGTCTACCGTACTGTTAACTGTAATTATAAATTCTCTCATATCCTTCCCTCCTGAAATTTAAGCTTTACCTATCATATCATTTTTTTCGTCAGAACGCAAAATCTTTTTGGCCGTAAGGAAAAAGAGAAGTGCTGAGATCGCCACGGAAGTAAAATCAGCTATCGGTTCGGCTCTGTAGATTCCTATGACTCCCATGAACTTCGGAAGGATAATGGCAAGTGGTATCAGCAGGATCACCTTACGCAAAAGCGCAATGATTAGTGAGACTTTTGCCTGGCCCAGAGCCAGGAATGTGGTCTGGCACGCCATTTGGATTCCAAACACCGTAATTCCGAGGAAATATACCGGCATTACCTTACAAGTCAGCGCGATCAGTTCCTGATTGCCTGTAAACAGTCTGGCGTATATTGCCGGATTTATGACAGCAAGCCCGGCCAATAGGACCGTGGCAGACAAACATATTACGATCATCCGGACAAATGCACCTCTTACTCTTTCCAGCTTTCCGGCGCCGTAATTATAGCTCATGATCGGCTGCACTCCCTGGGCCGCTCCCTGCACGGGAATTACAATCAGCTGCATGATGCTTGACATAATGGACATGGTGCCCACGTACAAATCCCCGCCGTATTTCTGAAGACCGGAATTCAAGGTAATCATCACGAGGCTCTCCGTGCTCTGCATGATAAAAGGAGATACACCGAGCGCCGCTATGCTCCCCACTGTTCTCGCATTCAGACGTATATACTGTCTGCGGATACGAATGACGCTTTTCTTTGAAGTCAGAAACCATATCACCCAAAGGGCGCTTACCGCCTGGGAAATGATGGTGGCAAGAGCTGCACCCCGCACGCCCATTCCTGCAGCAAAGATCAGGATCGGATCCAGCACGATATTAATCACAGCCCCAATCAGCACGGAAAACATGGCGATCCTGGCATTCCCCTGGCCGCTTATAAACGTATTAAGCCCCACGGCGAACTGTACAAATATGGTTCCGATCAAATAAATACTTATGTACTGTTCCGCATAAACGATGGTTGTTTCGCTGGCGCCAAATGCATATAATATAGGTGTTTTAAATATCAAAAATCCGACTGTCAGAATCACCGAAAAAATCAACAGCAATCCCACGCAATTACCCAGAATCTTTTCGGCCCCTTCGTAATTTTTCTTTCCCAGTTGTATGGATGCCAGCGGTGCACCGCCCATGCCTGCAAATGCACTGAAGGCCGCGATCACCATTAGAATTGGAAAGGTGACCCCTACTCCGGTCAGTGCCATGTCGCCATAGCCATGAATATGCCCTATATAAATACGGTCTACAATATTATAGAGGACATTGATAATCTGGGCTGCCACTGCCGGAACCGCCATCTCGGCAATCAATTTTCCAAGCGGCGCACTGCCCAGCCTCTCGTCCTTTCCTGGATTACCAGCACTGTCTGCTTTTTCAATTTCCCTGTTCTCTTCCAACTAAAACTACCTCTTTTCTTCACATGATTTTCTACATGCCTCTGCCCCGCCAAACCGGCTTTTAAGGTCTAGGCTGATTCCGGCTAAGAAGCTGTGCTGTAAACCGGAACAATGAATATAGTATAACACACTAACATTCCGGATTCTATATGGAACTTCTTATTAGCCTGTGGTATACTAAAGTCTAAAACAAAAATCTATTCTTTAAAATATGCTTTATAAAAGGAGGTCGATTCTCATTAAAAACATACTAAAAAAAGCCGGTTACTTTCTTATGGCCCTGCTTCCGCTGGCAGCCGCCTTCGCAATCCAGCTCTTTGCCAGCCTGATCTGCTCCTTATGTCAGGCTCTTTATATGCATTTCTTTTCTACGGGGGGTTTTGACATAGACGCGTTTGGTTACATCTTACTTGATTCCGGCTTTAATACTAAAATTATGCTCTTATACAGCGCGGTTACCATCCTGCTTCTCGGAACATGGTATCGCATCGCAGCGGTTCCCAAAGGGATGCTGCGGCGCCGGCTGGGACAGATTTTCAACGCCAGGATGCTGCTGGCATGTTTCATCCTGATGGTTTCCATGCAGTACATTGCTTCATATCTAATTATTGTGATTGCTAATTTCCGGCCTGACTGGTACGAAAGCTATAACCAGCTGTTTGAGAGCGCCGGCATGAACGATATGACGGTGCTTCTGACCGTTTATACTGTAATTCTTGCGCCTGTCTGTGAAGAACTGATTTTCCGTGGACTGATGCTTCATTTTTTTCGGAAGGCACTCCCTTTCTGGGCCGCCAATCTGTTACAGGCAGTTCTCTTTGGCGTCTATCATATGAATCTGATACAGGGGATTTATGCATTTTTAATAGGAATTATTTTGGGATGCATTTTAAAATTGGGGAGAAGTATCTATCCTGCTATTCTGTTTCATATCCTGTTCAATCTATTCGGCAGCTATCTGGACTTTTTAGTTGTTTACACAAGCAGCCCCCTTCTCTTTATTATGGTGGCAGCTGCGGCAGTTCTTCTGACAGCCGCCGGGCTTCGCCTGTATAAAAAGGGAGCTGATATGAGAGAGATACAGCGAAGGTGATAAAACGGTATGCCCTGCCTTTCCCATATTGCTTCGGAAAGAACAGGGCATTGATTTTCAGGATGCTTTACCGCTGATTCTGCTACTGTAGTTTTATATTAAGATAGTTTCTTCCGGATAACGTCTTATTAAATGCCAGGAAGCATACGATCAGAATGCATCCGATCACAAACCCAACGGCGTTGAAGCAGGCAGTCAGTATCAGCAGCAAAAGCCGCATGAATTTTAGTGCATACCCCAGTTCAAAGTTGGGCTGCGTATAGTTTGCTACCGCAACAAAAGCCATATAGAGCATCACCTCTGAATTAAACCAGCCTGACTTTACCGAGAATTCGCCCATGACAAGACCCGCTATTACACTGAGCGGCGTGCTGAGCATACTCGGTGTATTCAGTGCCGCAAGCCGCAGGCCGTCAATCGATAGTTCCAGTATTAAAAGCTGGAATATGAGCGGGATATTGACCGTATCTTTTACCGCAACAAATGCAAACACATCCGGCAGCCAGTTCGGGTTCTGCATAAACAGCAGAAAAACAGGAGTCAGAAACACCGTGAGTATGGTGATCAGCGCCCGGGATATTTTGAGGTAAACCCCTGTAAGGGTAGGAAAGTAGTAATCATTTGCCTCCTCAATCATATCAAATATGGAAGTGGGCAGTATCATTGCGGAAGGCGAATTGTCCACCATTATTACGACCTTTCCCTCCAGCAGGCAGGCAGCAGCTGTATCCGGCCGCTCCGTAAACTTGAATTTTGGAAATGGATTGAACCATTTTCGCTTAAACATGGCATCTGCCAGGCTCTGCTGATTCATCCTCAGATCATCCAGCTTCAGGTTCTTGATTCTCTCCTGCACATTCTTAAGCAGTTCCTGGTCTACGCGGTCAGACATGTAACAGAGAGCGATATCCGTTCTGCTTGTCTGCCCGGCTTCTACCATTTCCATAATCAGATGGGGGTCACGGATCCTCCTGCGCATCAGTGCCGTATTGAACACGATTGTTTCTACAAAGCCATCCCTCGATCCCCTGAGAGACTTATCCTTGTCCGGTTCTTCAACGCTTCTGGCGGGATAAGTGCGGCAGTCGATCGCAATACACACCTCATATCCATCAATAAACAGACATGTTACGCCCGAAAGTATATTTCGAAGTACCTGGTCAAAATCTCCGATAATGTCGACCTCCACATAGGGAATACACTGCTGGGCAAATGCGGTGGCGTCCTCAGGCATAGCATCCGCCTGAATTCCGAAAAATGAGGTCATGATCTTCAGCATGGTCTCATCTTTCGTAAATCCATCTATAAAATAAAAACTTGCCTTTTTTCCTCCTATGAGCATATCCCGTTGAATGACATCAAAGCTTTCCTGAACCGGCAGAACCTGATTCATATATTCTATATTTTCTTGGAAGGAGCTGCTGACTTTTTTCGTATTTTTCTCAATCATGGAATCTCTACCCTTTCTCTTTTACTGTCCTTTGGAAACAGATAATCTCTATGGTTAGAATCCCCGGTTCTTCCTGATTTATGCAATCGATTAAAAAGAGCGCGTCCTATGAATTGGTTTCCCATCATAAAACGTGCTCTTGATATCTGCTTTTTTATCAAAGATTTTTCTTTGTTGTACTTCCAAAACCACCGTTCCTGGTCTCGGTGGCATCATCATCGACAGTAATGCCGTATTCGGTGAATATCCCCTGCATGAAGCCTTCGCCTCTGCCTATATCGACGACCTTTTCTTCGTTCGTGTCATTCGTTATTTTCGAAAAAATATGTCCTTCATTATCAGAGTAGAAGTAATCGCTGTCTATAATTCCTACCGTATTATTCAGCTGCAGCCTATATTTGAAACCCAGGCCGCTTCTCGGATAACACTTGAGAACCCAGGAGTTCTCCATCTCTGCACGGATACCGGTAGGAACCTTGATCGTCTGGCCCGGCTCCAGCACCAGGCGGACAGGGGCATAAAAATCATAGCCCGCAGAACCTGCTGTCGCTCTTCTTGGCAGCTTGATTCCGTCATATATTTCCTGGATATCTGCTTCGTCTTCCAGTCCAAATGTATCGATCCAGTCTTTTTTAAACTGCTCCAGACTCACTTTATGAAATTTGGCAATTCTCTGCATGTTCTTTCTCCTTTGTTAACCTTAATCTGCTGCTCTATCGCAGCCTCCACCGCTGCATATGTATTACGCAGTGCTCTTTGGTTATGAGTCGTGCAACACAATCTGCTGCTTTTTCAGGCTTTCCTGAACGTCAATTACCTTCTGGTTTGCACTGCCCTTCCAGTGCAGCTGCGTATCCTTTTGGTCAATTTCAAACCTTCCGTCTACGATAACATCCAGATATTGCATTACAGGCAGGTCTTTGACCTCTTCCCACTCAAAGCCGGTATACAGCCACTGGGTTTTGTCCGGAAATCTTGCACGTATTTCTTTTGCAAGCGCTGTGATACATTCCCTGCTGGCAGGGAACAGCGGATCTCCGCCGCTGTATGTAATACCGCTAATATAATCTTTTTCCAGCTGTTCAAATAATTCCTGCTTTGTTTCTTCCTCAAAGGGGAGCCCGCCGTCCGGATCCCATGTAACAGGATTGTGGCATTCCCTGCATCCGTGTGAACAGCCCGCTGTCCACAGGACGACCCGCAGTCCATCACCGTTAAGCATGTCATCTTTTGTAATATTGTGATACTGCATGTTACATACTTTTCCTTTCCGCAATCTCTGCCATCTTGGCATCATTAAGTCTTGTATCGCCTTTCACTCTGGAGTAGGACAAATAACCGTTCATCCGGTCTATCTTGGTCAGATTCTTACTTCCGCACACCGGGCACACATCCATATCCAGTTCTTCATGGCCGCAGTCATCGCAGTAAGATAAGGACAAATTGACGCCCTCGTAGTATCCTTTTTCCATCGCTCTTCTGACCAGCGCCTTCACGGCTTCCGTATTGTAGCTGATGGGATACTTCACATACTGAATCTTACCGCCGTTGCTCAGATTCCAGAATCGTCCCTCCAGATCCTGCTTCTCAATCGGAGTGATCTCTTCGCTGACATGGCAGTGAAAGCTGTTGCTTACATATTCCCTGTCGGAAACATTTTCAATAATCCCGTATTTTTTACGGAACTGCTGTACCTGCACCCCACAGAGATTCTCCGCCGGCGTTCCGTAAATCGCGTACAGATGCCCGTCTTCTTTTTTGAATTCATTGACCTTGTCGTTGATGTAATTCAACGTTTCCAGCGCAAATGAGCCGTCTTCTGCAAGGGACTTCTTGTTATGGATCTGCTGCAGTTCATTCAGGGCAGTTATGCCAAATGATGCGGTGGCAGATTTTAACAGTGGCTTGATCTTATCATACAGCCCCAGGTGACCGCCATAGAAGCCGCCTTCACAGTATGCGAGCGGATTCGTGGATGCCTTCATCTCTCCCAGATAATCGTAGGTCCTCTGATGAAGCCTTCTGATCAGGTTCATATAATAATCCAGCACATCGTGGAAGTTCTTACTCTCTTGCTGTGCCTTTGCATAAATCATTGGCAGATGCAGGCTGATGGCTCCAATATTGAACCTTCCTACAAATACCGGTTTATCGTTCTCATCTGCCGGTTCCATACCGCCTCTTTCATACCATGGAGACAGAAATGCACGGCAGCCCATTGGGCTGATGATTTTCCCGTATTTTTTATAGATACTTGGAACATATCCCTCGCCTGTCAGGCTGAGCCAGTCGGGATACATCGTCTTTCGGGAACATTCAATTCCCGCTTCAAATACGTCCTCCAGCGGTTTTCCCGGCCCATGCAGGTTCTCATCGTATAAGAATACAATCTTCGGGAACAATACCGGCTTTTTATGTCCCTCTTTCCCCTGCCCCTTCCGGCGTACTTCCAGCATTTTTTTTGTAGCCAATTTGCCGTATTCGCTGGTTCGTGTACCTGCACTCACGGTAATAAAAGGATAGTCTCCCCTGCTTGAGGATACGGAATTAAACTTATATTCCCATCCCTGGAAACCCTGCTCCATCTCTTTTTCCAGGTCAGCCCAGGCAACCTCCTGCACCTTATCCTCCGGTAGTCCCAGGTTTCTATATTTCTCAATCAGTTTATTGTGCGATTTTTCTGCGTAGGGCTCCAGAATCTCGTCCACACTCGGCACCGTGAAGCCGCCGTACTGCTGGCTTGCGGCGCTGAGCACGATGTCTCCGATCACATCAAAAGCCGTATCCAGTGTCTTTGGCTCATTGTACCAGAGATTTCCCATCTCAAACCCGCCGTTTAACACGCTCTTCACATCAAAGAGGCAGCAGTTCATGGTGTCTCTTCTGGCAGACATATCATGTATGTAGATGTACCCTTCCCTGATCGCCTGTATCTCCTCAACGGTCAGGAAAAACTTCTTATATAACTCCTTATTCAATTCGTTGAAAATCAGGCTTCTTTTTGTGGAAACAAGGGCGCTGTCTGTATTGCTGTTCTCTTTGTCTCCAATGTACATAATAGACTGGCTCTTTTTATAAACCTCGTCCAGCATCTGTACAAAGTCCTGCTTATAATTCCGATAATCCCTGTAGCTCTTCGCGACAACCGGATTCACTTTCTCCAGCGCCCCCTCCACTACATTGTGCATCTCAGCGATCGGGATGTCCGTTATAGCCATGGACTGTACCTTTTCTTCCACAAAGCGGCAGATATAATCCAGTTCTTCATCCGTAAACTTGATGAGTGCGCGGTAGGCCGATTTGTTCACCGCAACAACCACTTTATGCACGTTAAAATCTTCTTTTGTTCCGTCCTTTTTTACTACATGCATCATGATGTCTTCTTCCTTTCCTGTTGTCATTTATTCTATATTTAGTATTCACTGCGCAATTCGCAAACTATATCCTGTGCCGTACAAACAATACTACCACTATAGAGCCTGCATCGTCAATACAAAATCTTTCACAAAAAAGGAGGAGGATAACGAATGAAATTTTGTTAAAAAATAAACTGGTAACTTCTGGAAACAATGTTTAGTTCCAGATCATATCACGCCGGATATCTGATAGAGTGAACGCCCCACACATAGACATGGTATCTTTTAGCTCTGCTTCAATCCTGTTGATATACGCTTTGACACCGTCTTCCTCGCCGCCGTATACCGCGGTCACGAATGGACGGGCAATCAGGACAGCGTCTGCCCCGAGTGCAAGTGCTTTAAATACATCGATCCCTGTCCGGATTCCTCCGTCAACAAAAATCGTCATCTCTCCCTTCACTGCTTCGACAATAGACGGCAGAACCTCCGCCGTTGACGGACACTGATCCAGCACGCGTCCCCCATGGTTCGATACAACGATCCCCTGGACCCCTGCTTCCTTTGCCTTAAGAGCCGCCCTGGGTGTCATAATACCCTTTAAGATAAACGGGATCTCGGCAATCTTCACGATCTCTTTCAACTCCTTCACAGACTTGCTTCCTGCAGGAGGATTCAGATTCTGCAGAAAGGGAAGGCCTGCCGCATCGATATCCATTGCCACTGCAAATGCGCCTGACTTCTTCACAAGCTCCATCTTTTCTCTGATTGTACCCATATCCCACGGCTTAACAGTGGGAATGCCCATGCCGTCAAGTTTCGTGATCGCTTTTGTGGCTTCTATCATGACATTATAATCTGTCCCGTCACCTGTAAATGCCGCTATCCCATTCTGTGCACAGGCGGAAACCAATATGTCATTATACTCCTGGTCCGAATATTTATCGCCGTAGTGCAGCTTCACAGCGCCCACCGGACCGGCAAAAAACGGGGCGGTGAATTCTTTTCCGAACAATTCGGTCTCTGTCTTCACCTGCTTCTGCCCGCAGAGGGTATCCATATTGATACGGATTTCCTGCCATTTCTGATAGTTTCGTGCTGCGAGGTCACCGACTCCTTTAGATCCCGGTCCCGGCATTGTATTTCTGCACGCAGCTCCATTGCAGGTATTGCATGCCTTACAGTAAGGCCCCATACAAGATCTTGCATTTTTGATTACTTCACTGTACTCCATATTCATTTTCTCCCATTCTAATAGAATTCTGCGGCCATCCGCAGAGACACCCGCAGAGCATATGCTGCGCAATGCCCTGCGGGTACGAATTTTCAAACACGTTATAGTATAGCACTTCTGGATTTATTCATCAATAACAAGTGAGCGTTCCCTCCACCTTACAGAGCTCCGCCTTCCACTCAGACTGTTTCTGGTTCTGCATAGCCAGACAGTAAAAAATCTGTTTCACGCTCCCCTCCAGGTCCTGCCTGTATGTGATAACCTGCCTTCTCCCGGCCTCTGGAAAATCATCAATCCCCGCCACCCGGATCTGCACCTCCTTCAGCCGCCGAACCGAATAGGATACAGCCGCCGCGATTTCCCGGTCACCACAGACAATGGCCTCAGGCAGGGGTTTGTTGTAACGCCTTAGATAATCCAGGACAAATTCGCTTACATGGTGCCTGCATTCCCACGGAAGATGAAGAAAGGGCACATCTTCACCTGTTTCTTTCAGACATGCCTCTTCACGGCATGCGATGCTGTATATATCCCGGCGGTCCCAGCCTGCATAACGGATGTCCCGGCAGCCCTCTTTTTGCAGCTCACCGCAGAGCGTACGCACTGCCTTGCCATTATCCAGCGCTACACAGTCCGCGAAGGGCAGTCCTTTATCTGTATCAAAGAAGACCATGTTCATGCCCAGCGCACGGAGGCGTTTCAGCTTTTCCATGTCCACCGGCAGATCTTCCAGCCATATCACCGTGTTCTGAAGCCCCCGTTTATAAAGGCGGTAGAGACAGTTCTCCAGGGTTTCCGTGCGCGGCTTCTCCACATACAGAATCATGGCCCCCTCCTGCTCCGCATAGGTCTGGATCTGTGCGATAAATTCAGCAAAAAACGGATTCTTCGCTGGAGCTATCAGTACGATCATATCCATACTGCTGGCGGTTCCATAATTGTGGAAACACACCCTCGTCCCGCTTCCAACTTCTCTGACAATCAGATGATCATGCTCCAACAGATCCAGGGACTTCCTAACCGTTACCCTGCTCACCTCCAAAGTCTCCGCCAGTATGCGTTCGGAGGGTATCCTCTTCCCTTCCTGATAGGTTCCGTTAAATATCAGGTCACATATTCTGTTTTTTACGTTGATGTATAAATTTTCTTCACTCATGCAAACAATTATAGTCTTTCTGCATTACTGATGCAATAGAGGTTACTATTAAAATAAATCTTTATTTCTGGGATACAGTTCTTTGTAGATCTGATATCTTTCCTCATATACTTTCTGATTTTCCGGATCCGGCGCTGCCACATCACTGCTGAGCCGGACAATCCAGCCGCATGCCTCTTCAAACGATGCATAACCGCCCGTGCCCACCGCAGCCGTGATGGCAGCCCCCATACAAGCCTGTTCCTGAATCAGGCTTGTATAGATTTCTTTTCCAAACATATCCGCCTGGATCTGACGGAAAAGACGACCTCTTGCACCGCCCCCGGATGCAAGGATACGCTGGAATCCAACCCCCATATCCTGAAAGATTTCCAAAGAGTTTTTCAGCCCGAAGATAATCCCTTCCATTGTGCTGCGTATCAGATCCGCCTTAGTATGGCTCAGTGTCAGGCCATGGTAGATGCCTTTTGCTTCCGGATCATTGTAGGGCGTGCGCTCCCCGCTCAGATAGGGGAGAAAAAGAAGGCCCCTGCTCCCGGCGGGAACCGTCTCGGCCAGGGCTGTCATATCATCGAAGGACTGCATATCCAGAATATTTTTCATCAGCCACTTCAAAGCCACGCCTCCGCTCAGATTGGCGCCCATGAGCATCCACCGGTCTTCTCGTACATGGCAGAAGGTGTTTGTTCTGTAAAGTTTGTCATACAGCGGTGTGCTGACAGCACAGGCCAGCTGGCTGGCCGTCCCAATATTAGCCGACAAAGTTCCCGGTGATATGATACCATTTCCCACCGCCTGCATCAGGCTGTCGCCTCCGCCATATACGAGCTTTGTCCCTGCCTTCAGCCCCGTCAGCCTCTCGCACGCAGCAGTTGACTCCCCAGCCGCCTCATAGGCTTCACGGCACGGTACGAAAAAGCCTCTCTCCAGTCCCAGCCGGTCTATGAAATTCCAAGCCCACTGCCTGCTTTTTGTGTCAAAAATGGCAGTGCTGGAGGCATCGGACATATCTGTGCCCAATTCTCCGCACATTCTGTAACGCAGATAGTCCTTGGGCAGCATTACCTTATCAATAGAATTGTAGACTTCCGGCTCATGCTCTTTCACCCACATCAGCGAGCTGATTAAAAAACCGGTACTCAGGGAATTCAGCGAGATTTGATGATATTCCTCCCTTGGTATGATGGAATATAGATTCTGAATCTCCTGCTGCGAGCGCTGATCGGCCCATATAATCGCATTTCTCAGGGGTTTCCCGTCTCTGCCAATCATAACCAGGCCGTGCATTTGCCCGGAAAAGCCCACGCCTTTGATACAAGCCCTTGCATCCTGATGTTTCTCCAGCAGTGACCTGACCGTGCGCAGGGCTGCATCGCAGAGCAGGTCTATATCCTGCTCCGCGTACTGCTGTTCCCGTTTTATAATTTCATATCCCACCTGTGCGGTCCCCACCGCCCTTCCATTTTCCTCCATAAGAAGAGACTTTACACTGGAGGTTCCCAGATCGATCCCTATATAATACTGCATATGATCCTCCTTTTTATAAACTGGTTGACTCTAGATCCAGACGTTTAATAATATCCTCCTGGATATCCGGCGAAAGATCCAGGAAGTTAACAAATGTACCGTGGATTCTCATAATATATACGCCGCTGGGGGCGTATTTTTTGGGATTTTCCAGCACCTTGCGCAGCATGCCGGGAGTTGTTACATTCACATACAAGTAAAATGGGGATACGCCCTCCTTCTGCGGATTATAGAACAATGGAGATATAATCTTATCCCGGAATTCCCTCCCTTTCTGCTCAAACAACTGGGTTTTAAAATAATTCGGATTGATCCCCAGATGGGATGCATAGCCGCCGTTCATTTTATCGAAAGGAAGCTTCATATTAGAAAGCATCCTGAATCCAAGCCCCTGATGCGCTTCCCCATACAGCGGATCCACTCCATATCCCAGCTGTTCTCTGGACTTCCTGCCGTCCGGCGTGGCTCCTACCCAGTATCCATAAAGCAGATGTGTCGAAGGAGTTGACCAGTCAGGCCGGAATGGATTGCCAAGATAATTCTTTTTGGATGCAATCAGGTCGCTGACACGGTTCGCGATCTCTGCGGCCTCGTTATCGACCCTTGCGATATTATTACCGAATTTAGGCGCTGTCAGAAGATACTGCTGCATCTCCGGATCCTGCTCAAAATTCGTGCGCAGCGCTTCAATCAGCCGGTCTGCATCCTGGGGGCATTCCTCCAGCAGGGTGTCAATGGCGGTGAATGCATCCGCCACAACTGACAGACCGTGAATCAGACAGCCGCTTCCGTTGTACCTTGTTCCCTGGCGCTTCGTGTCTCTGACATCTATCCCGCTCTCCACTCCGCCCATCATAGAAGATAAGAATGGAACCTGGAGCAAGCCAATCGCCTCTGATGCCGCATTCGCACATTCCACCATCATATCTGTATATTCCTCCAGATTGCTATAAAATATGGAACGAATATTTTCAAGAATCTCACGTTTATTCCCATATCCCAGCTCCTCGTCGCTTTTACCGAGCTTCCTGCCGGTGATCGTGGAGACACCTCCGTTCAGGGAAAGCTCCAATATCTTGCCGAGATTCAGCCAGCTGTTCGTTGTATTGCCATTGTCTTTCCCCATGATCAAAGGCTCCTGGCAGCCGGCTACCGAGTAATCCTGCAGGTCTTCCTCTTCCACACCGCTCTGGTTTTTTAGGACACAGAATACTGCATCGTCGTTAAACAGCGATGGGGTCAGGCATCCCGGAGTGAAGAAAAATCTGCCCATGCTCTCATATAGTTCCGGGGGCGTATTCTTATGAAGCTTAACAGAGAGAATAGGCTGCGGCAGATTCATATCGTAGTAGGCATCCAGGAGTGCATAAGAGGATGGATTTGTCAGGTCCTCCCCTTCATTTGATTTACCGCCTATCATTAGATTCTGAGAGATCGCCCAGCTTCTGTCCGCAACATTAAAAAACACAAGCAGATGCTTGAATAAAGCGGCTGCTGTCTCCCGGTCAGTCCCGTCCATTGCCCGGTAGGGTTCGAAAATCCGATCCGCATTTCCCACGGAAAATGCAAAGGGGTTCGGTGTCTGCTCCAGGCACATGGTCTGCCATATTAAAATAAAGGACTGAACCGCCTCGTACAGATTCTCAGCCCCACGTCCAGGAACCTTTCTCAGAGCCGCTTCCATCATCGCAAACCTTGGCTTATCCTCCTCCCCTGCACTTTCCCATTTTTTATGGGCAAGATCCGCATACCGGCCTGCAAGGACGAGAGCCGCATCCAGTGCCGTATTCATTGCGGTATAATAAATCTTCTTCTCCTCGTCTGTTACGGATGCCATCTGCTCCCGGATCTGTTCCTTAACGCCATGTATCCCTTTTTTTAACATAGGCCGTACGTCCGGAATCAGATGTCCTGTTACTTGTTCGATAAAAAATATGGCTTCACTCGTGCTGTCGCCCGCTATATCATAGGCCCGGCGCAGAGCATCTGCAAACTTCGTGTGATTGTTATATTCCCTTAGATCCTCAATTCTTTCTCTGGTGATATCACCAATGGGATCGATATCTCCAAATACAGCTACCGGATCACAGTATCCGCTGAAAGAGTCCACTGTGAATGCCGGATTGATCAATGCGTAGGAACGCGCAAAGGAATCATCCTGAGTTCCTGCAAACAGGTGATAGTCGCTGATCCACAGCGGAAGTTCCCTGGCAATCTCCACAAGTGTTTTGGCAATGCGGATGGAATCCGGATCTTCCCTGAATTCACTGTCACATCTTCTCATGATTTCTTTTGCCAGAAACCACCCTTCCAGATGGTCTATGCTCCGTTCCTCCTGAAATCTTTTTTTTGCAAGTTCCGTAATTTTTTCTGCCGTCAATACGTTTTCTGCCATCATAATCGCTGCTCCTTTCTCTCTTTTCAAACACACTTCCATATGCAAATCCATCTATGTACGCATATAATTCAGGCCAAGTTCCACGATTTTCTCCCTGAACAGCTGGATTGTCTCCTCTCTTACGTGGGCCGTTTCTGACATCTTGTATTCCCAGCCACACTGTTCCCATTTCTTTTTTCCAAACTCATGATAGGACAAGATCTCAAACGTCACATTATCTCCCCCGATGGTTTGAAAGAATTCGAGAAAATCTCTGATATCTTCTTCACTGTCGTTCACTTTACCGATCAGGGGAATTCGTACGTGCAGGCAGGGATGGACTCTGGCAGCGTGCCTTATATTCTCCAGAGTCTGCTTATTAGAAATGCCGGTTGCTATTCTGTGTTTTTCCTCATCACACAGCTTACAGTCCATGATCAGCTGGCTGATATAGGGAAGACATTCCTTCAGGCGCGGACTGGCGCCATTCGTTTCCAACGCTGTATGAATCTCCGCTGCATGCAGGCGTTCCAGAGTCTCCAGCAGTTCATCAAACTGTAGCGTTGCCTCTCCTCCGGTAAATGTAACCCCGCCTCCATCATAAAACATAGGGCTGTTCGCTGTAACTTCTTCTACGACTGCCTCCACCTCCACCTCTTCATAGGAAAGGCGTATTCCCTTCGTCCGATGCTTAGTCACGCATTCTTTTTCCATGCATTCCCGGCAAATCGTCCTGTCCAGCGTCTTATTTCGAACTGCATGATGTGGACAGACCTCATCCAATAGCCATTCTTCCTCTGTTATTAGTACGCCTTCCCATCTCATTCCTTCGGGATTCGAACACCAGGGGCAATTCATATTGCACCCTTGTAAATGATAGACCAGCCTATTTCCAAATCCATCCTGGGAATAGTTAAACCCTCTCTGAAATATCCGCATGGCATTGTCCTTTCCTTTCTGTGAGAAATAGTTCCCCTTCTAATTGGTATTGTATAATAATACCAATTAGAAGTCAACATAAAATACGCCTAAGAAGATTATAAAATCAAAAGCGTGATTGAAAATTGCTTGCCGCAGGCTGTTTCAATCACGCTCTCATACATCTTAAAATAAGTCCGCAGCTTCTACGGCATGCAGGATTTCCTCGATCTCCCCAGTTCCGACAACAAGGGCCATCCTGACGTATCCTTCCCCCTCGCTTCCAAATGCGCTGCCCGGCGTTACAATCAGCCCTGTTCGTTCCATCAGTTCCATACAGAATGCAAATGAAGACTCATATTTTTCCGGTATCCTGGCCCAGACAAACATCGTTCCCGCGCTGTCCGGGACATCCCAGCCGATCCGTCTCAATCCGGCGCACAGCGCCCTGTTCCTCCTCTCATATTCCAAGCGCTGCTCTTCGATAAAATCATCCGGTCCGGTCAGTGCGGCGATAGCCGCATACTGCACAGGCAGGAATATCCCATAATCAATCTGTGAACGCAGCGTCTTAAACTTCTCTACAATCTCCCGGTTCCCCACCACAAACGAAATTCTGGCTCCTGTGAGATTATAGGACTTTGACAGAGAGTAAAACTCTACGGCAACCTCCCTGGCCCCTTCAAAGGAAAGGAAGGACCGCCCCTGTTTCCGGGTATAAATAATATCCGAATAGGCATTATCGTGCAGAATAATGATTTGATGTTTTCTGGCAAACACAATCAGCTTTTCATAAAATTCATCCGGCGCACAGGCACAGACCGGATTGAGCGGGTAGGAAACAACCATGTATTTCGTTCTTTTCAGCACATCCTCCGGAATTTTCTCCAAATCCGGCAGATACCCGTTCCGCTCTTCTATCTTATAAGTCTCAACAGCTGCCCCCGCCATGATACCGCTCATCTCAAACAGAGGATACCCCGGATTCGGTACCAGGATTGATTCCCCCGGATTACAAAGGACCAGGCCAATATGGGCCATGCCTTCCTGCGACCCATAGACCGACATCACCTCATCTGGCTCAAGTTTCACCCCGAACCTTTTCTCATACCTGTACTGTACCGCCTCAATCAGCTCCGGCAGATCGGTAAGTGAGTATTTATAATTCTCCGGATCTTTGCAGGCATCCTGCATCGCCTTCATGATATGCGGGGCCGGTTTAAAATCAGGGGTACCGACCGACAAATTATATACCCTGCGCCCACGGGCAAGCAGCTCATTCTTCTTCTGATTCAGCGCGGAAAAGATTCCGGGTTGAATACTATTAACTTTTTCTGAAAATTGAAAACTTTCCATTCTTTGTGCCTCCTCTTTTGCAATACAGGTATTATATCATGCATTTCAGGATATGTGAATGCACTTGCCGCAGCTGGCGCGAATGCCAATACATTCGCGCCGCCTGCGGCAACGGGATTTGAATTATTTGAATTTTAGCCAGGTATTTCCGATCATTTCATAAAACGCTTCTTATCCTCCGGTGTCATTATGTACTGTACAATATCCTGCACATCACATTCCAAAATCGTGCACAAATCATTTAGTGTGACTGTGCTGATCGGTGCATTTTTTCTCAATCTGTCTATTGTAGAACCGGATACTTTGTAATCTTTTATTAATGTATAGGTGGATTCGTCCGAATTTTGAAGAGTCATCCAGAAAGGACTGTAGTCAATCATATCAATCTCTCCTTTTTTATAGGATAGTATGCGGTTCTTTAATTGACTATAGTCTATAAAGCGACTATAATAAGTACAAAGGAGGGATTCGTTTTGTTGCACAATATGAATTATGAACAAAAAAAGAAATTCTGGAACTTTGTGTATATGGATGATATCGATTTTTTTTATGAGTTTATCGCAGATCTGTCTGATGATGAACAGATTAGATTTTTTGAAGAAACACCTGATTTTCTGAGTGATAATTTAAATAACAACGAGACCACCGATCTGGAAGAGGATGCAATCTATCAGCGCATTATGAAGAAAATCAGTCAGCTTTAGGAATCAGACCGGTGAACAGATCAGGGGGAATATTACTCCAAAATGCAGACAGCAAAGTGGGCAAGCCCGCCTCAACGCCCCACCCCACTCATGAGGGGCTTGTACACTTTGGCGCCGCGATGCCGCTTGCGGCTCTGTACCTTATCGCGGCGAGTGCATCCTCCCGGAGGGTTTTATGATATAGGAAATTCCAGAGGATTTTCCTATATCATAAAACAGGGGTTCGGCTTTTATAACCGACCCCCTGTTTTCACCTTTGGTTAAGCAGTCTGCTGCTCTGTATGTTCTTCCTGCCCCACCAGATTATATATATCCTGAATGGACATATTATTTGTTGTCATAAAATCGTAAAGTTCTTTCAGCTCCTCGTCTCTCTTCTTATTCAATAGCTCTTTCTTTTGCTGTACTAATGCATCCAGCTTTTCCTGCAGTTTATTAATCTGCTCGTCCAAATTACGAATTTGTGTTTCCAGTGATTTTCTCTGTCTTGCCATTATACTTCTCTCCTATCATCAAATCTTGTAATTTAATAGTACTATATTAAAGTATATGTACAAGCTTGATAATTATTCCAAAATATTCCATATCTGTCTAAATAATTCTTTTATTTACCATCCTTTATGCTTCCGCAACGGTAGATTGCAATTTTAACGCAGGCTGGTCCAGTCATTTCATTTAGTACAGAAGATGACAGTGTGATTGTTTTTATATGCAGCAATGACTTTTAGAAACACTATTCGAATGCGGTTATGACTGATAAAAGCACTGGGAGAACACTTAATGATCTTTATCATGCAACGACCTGGTATTCTGCAGTTTTCTGCGTTCCATTCGTCTTTTACGGAGTTTTTTCCTCTGAAGTAAAACATAATAGAAACGGAGGCACCCTAGTAACAGGAGAATCATAATAATGAGAAGCAGAACTTTTATTACTATAGTAGACCATGAACCCGCACTCCCGGAAAAAATCGGGGCAGCTTCATATGAAACGGCAGGAGTTTGATAACCGGGCAGAAATTCTCTTTTTAAATTTACAGATACTTTCCCGTTGTCCAGATTAAATGAAACATCAGTATTTTGGGGGACACAGTCCCACAGGTCTTTTTTAATCTCAATTTTCTTATCATTAATCGTGTGGATACCTTTTTTTAGTACTTTCCGGTACTCAAAATTTTGGAAGGCCTGTTCCATAATGGCATTGCCAATGACATGGCGTATTTCCTCACCTGCCTGATCCTCCCACTTTGAAACACCCATTACAATCTCTACAAGACGGGTGTTTCCGCGCAGTGCAGTGGAAGAATAATTAAAACCGTTTTGATTGGAACCGGTCTTTAATCCATCGGTTCCTTTCAGCGAATATTTGGCTCCTTCGATCGAATACTGGTAAGTATCAAATTTCTCTTCGTACGGAGTTCCTTCTTTTACCACGATCTTAGGGTATTTTGTATGATTTAGGATATCCGGATAAGTTTTCACAAAATAGCAGCATAGCAGGGCATAATCCTCCGGTGTTGTGACATTCACATCCGTAAGTGAGGCATTGACAGGCTGGTAGGGAATCAGCAGTTTGTTAGGAACTCCCACAGGGTTATAATACCGGGTATTCTTCATACCAATGGATGCAGCTCTTTCGTTCAGAAGTGTAACGAACTTGTCCGGGTCTGGCTCAATCAGATCTGCAAGCATATAGGTTGCGGCAGCTGAAGATGGGACAATGATCAGATCGAATAATTCTGCTACAGTATAGGTAGCTCCGGCCAGCATCTTGTTGTTGCTCAATGAATACCTGCTGGCTATATCCAGATATTTGTCAGTGACAGAAACCTGGGTGTTCAGCGAGAATTTGCCTTCCTGAATGGCATCGTAAGCCAGCAGTATGGTCATAAGTTTAGACATGCTGGCTGGCTCCCAGGATATCTGCGGATTTTCCTGCCACAGGACTTGACCTGTATTTATTTCTACAATAATAGAACCAGCAGGCTGATAGCGCTCTTCCAGTTGATTACCGTTACTCCGGGCAATATCAATGGCCCGTTCTGCCCTGACTTCCATTCCGGGAAGCAAAAAAGATAAACATAGTGAAAAGGCAAAAACAAGAATAGCATATAAAAATAGATGCTTTTGTGTTTTCATAGATGTGAATCCTTTCTCAAAATTGTATTGTGATATAGTGTGTGCCCGAAAGTTGCAGACTATATCATACCCAAAGGGCATGAATTACGGGGTCCCTTTGGGTATACCCTTCCTACAATATATGATAAGATTTTGATATGCCCGCGGAATTGCTGCCGTTTCAGAACTACATGAATTCTCAATCCCCCCTTAACCACGCGGTTTCTCTATATTCTCAAAAGGTGTTCCATACAGGTCGTAAGGAGTCAGCTGATAGACGTAATAATTGAGCCAGTTCGAATAAAGATTGTTTGCATGAGAACGCCAGAGCAGTTCGGGCTTATTGCCCGGATCGTTGTTTGGATAATAGTTCACAGGCACTTTTATATCCAGCCCCTTGGCTTTATCCCTCTTATACTCCGCATCCAGCGTCACTCTGTCGTATTCAGGATGCCCCATTACAAAAATCTGGCGTCCTTCCTTTGCCATGCAGAGAAATACACCGGCCTCCTCCGATTCTGCCAGAATCGTAATTCGGTCATCTTTCTCCAGCAGCTCGCGTGGAACTGTCGTATGTCTGGAATGCGGTGCAAAGAACACATCATCGAACCCTCTGAGGAGAGGAATCTTACGGTTCCTGACATGGTGCGGGAATATGCCGAACATCTTTTCAGGAAGCTGCACTTTATTAATCCCATAATGATAATAGAGTCCCGCCTGGGCTCCCCAGCAAAGATGAAGCGTAGACGTAACATTGGTCATGGTCCAGTCCATGATCTCCTTCAACTCTTCCCAATAATCCACCTCCTCAAAAGGCATCTGCTCCACCGGTGCGCCTGTTATGATAAAACCGTCAAACTTCTGGCTTTTGATCGTCTCGAAAGCCTCATAAAACTTATAAATATGGCTGGTGGACGTGTTTTTGGACACATGGCTGCTTACCCGCACAAAAGTCACGTCTACCTGAAGAGGTGTATTGGAGAGTGACCGCAGGATCTGAAGTTCCGTATCCTCTTTAAGCGGCATCAGGTTCAGAAGGCCGATACTGATTGGGCGGATATCCTGGTGCGCCGCACGGGATTCGTCCATCACGAATATATTTTCCTGCTCTAAAATCTCTTTAACCGGCAAATCATTTTGTACTCGTATTGGCATATTTTATTCCCCTTTTTCTTTATTTGTTTCATTATCGTCTGAATGTACATAAGTCCCGTCAGCGTCTACATAGCTCATTTCTCCGTACGCTGCGGTATCAATCGGCAGTTTCTTCTTCTCAAGCATATGGTTAATCAGCATATTTATAATATAGTAGATTACCGCAAAAGTAGGCACGCCCAAAATCATGCCGATAACCCCAAACAGCCCTCCTCCCAGCAGGATTGCGAATACGACCCAGAACGCGGATAACCCTGTGGAATCGCCCAGTATTTTCGGGCCGATTACATTTCCGTCCAATTGCTGCAGAACCAGTATAAATAGAATAAAATAAATCCCCATCTTTGGATCTGTGAGCATGATCAGTACTGCACTCGGTATTGCTCCGATATAAGGCCCAAAAAACGGAATCACATTCGTCACTCCAACAATCACGCTGACAAGAAGCGTATATGGCATCTTCAATATGGAAAGCCCAACAAAGCAAAGGACTCCAATGATTGCCGAGTCAATAATCTTACCAATAATAAATCCCCCGAATATCTCATTGCTCTTGATGGTCAGATGCAGAAGCATATTTGCCTGAGAGGGTTTTAAAACTGCATAGACCAGTTTTTTTGATTGTCTTGCAAACTTTTCTTTGCTGAACAATACGTAAATGGATATGATGATTCCGATGACCAGATTCAGAAGTTCGCTGACAATATTGATGACTCCTACCGTCAGATTCGACATAACAACATTAATCTGATTCAGGAGGTCGGTGCGCATCCATGTCTGTATAAAGTCCGTAGCTTCCTTTAAGACATTGCTCAAAAGCTGGCCGAGTGTGGAATCCTGTGAATTCATCTCCATAACCTTGTCCACCAGCTGGTTCAGCTGGCTTGGTACCGTGAGAATCATATCCCTGATGCTTCCATATAATTCCGGTATCATCATATTAAATAATGCGACAATAATAAACAACAGCACCAGAACCGCCGCAAAGATCCCTGCGCCTCTCGAAAGCGCATGAATCCGTCTCTGATCATGTAATTTCTTTTCCAGAAAAGGTTTTAAATGTCTCTCAACAAATTTGACGATCGGATTCAGAAGATATGCAATTGCAAGCCCATAAACAATTGGCTTTAAGACTCTGAATATTTCTTTTAGGACTTCTGAAATTGCGGGCAGCCTTAACAGCGCAAAATAAAAGAGGATACAGGCAGCGATCACTACAAAAATAGTCATGCCCCGGCTGAACTTCTGCCTCAGTTTTGATGGTCCGTTTTGTCCGAAAGAAGGGCGTTTTGCATAATATCCGCTGCTTTCTTCTGTTTTTTTATACACCTGATTCTGTTTTTCTTCACTCATTCACATCAGAGTCCTTCCAATTTTTATGCAGATATTATGATTATAACGCCTAGCAGGTACTCAAGTCAACCAAGAAGAGCAGGTATGCCGGTTTCTAACCCGGATACCTGCTCTTCCTGCTTCACTTTTTCCAAGTGCGGAGTTTAATTTTCTCAACCTTTACATTTAAATGTGGCACATTCTGTACCCTCGCAATGACAGGCATTGCTTCCTTCTACACTGATCTTTCCTGCGTGGCATTCACAGTTACAGTTATACATACATTCTACTGCCTTACAGTCGATACAGCTGCAGTCTGAAGCCTTACCATTTACATCGCTGTAGCTGTTTGAATAGCTGTTGGAATAACTGTTAGAAGAGCTGTCATTCTTTCTTTCCTGGAAACTGTCGCAGCATGTCTCTCTGGGAGTTTTTGCGTTGCTTCCTCCTACCTCGATTTTGTCAAGGTCACATAAAAACTGCTTATTGTGCACACATGTCTGCACGGTACATTTTAATTCTGGCATGATCATACCTCCTTCTTATTAATAAAATCAGTATCATTATGCCCTGCCGCCCTTTGGATTATTCCTGTTTTACTACCTCACGGACTGTCTTTTCGGCAATTTCACTGGAAACAGAAGCAACAAATTCATCCAAGCTCTTCTGACCCTCGTCGCCGGCAAATCTGCTTCTCACAGATACAAGCCCATTCTCTTCTTCCTTTGCGCCTGCCACAAGCATATAGGGGATTTTCTGCATCTGGGCTTCCCGGATTTTATAACCAATTTTTTCGGCCCGGGTATCCATTTCAGTTCGGATCCCGGATTTATTCAGAACTTCAAATACTTTTCTGCCATAATCCATATATTTGTCGGATATCGGAAGTACCCGAACCTGAACCGGAGCCAGCCATGTCGGAAATGCGCCCGCGAAATGTTCAATAAGAATCCCAATAAACCGTTCTATGGAGCCAAATGCAACGCGGTGGATCATAATCGGCCTGTGCTTTTCGCCGTCAGCGCCGGTATACTCCAGGTTAAAGCGGAGCGGCAGCTGAAAATCAAGCTGAATGGTTCCACACTGCCATGTCCTTCCTATGGAGTCCTCCAGGTGGAAGTCGATCTTTGGTCCATAAAACGCACCATCGCCCTCGTTCACCACATAGGAAAGACCAAGATCATCCAGCGCGCCCCTGAGCGCATCTGTTGCCATGTCCCAGTCTTCATCGCTTCCCATGCTGTCTTCCGGACGTGTAGATAGTTCCACATGGTACTTAAACCCGAACAGACTGTATACTTCGTCGATTAGCCTGGCAACATCTTTAATCTCATCACGTATCTGTTCCGGCATCATAAAGATATGAGCATCGTCCTGGGTAAAACACCGTACCCTCATCAGACCATGGAGCTGTCCGGACTTTTCGTGCCGGTGAACCAGACCCAGCTCTCCCATCCTCATGGGCAGATCACGATAAGACCGCGGCTCCGACTGATAGACCAGTATACCTCCCGGGCAGTTCATCGGTTTGATCGCAAAATCTTCTTCATCGATCACCGTTGCGTACATATTATCCTTGTAATGATCCCAATGGCCGGAAGTCTCCCAAAGATGACGGCTGAGCATGATCGGGGTGGATATCTCCACATAGCCGTTCCTTTGATGTATCTCGCGCCAGTAATCCAGAAGCGTATTCTTTAAAACCATTCCTTTTGGAAGGAAAAACGGAAAACCAGGGCCTTCATCCCTCATCATAAAAAGGCCAAGTTCTTTTCCCAGCTTTCTGTGGTCACGCTTCTTCGCCTCCTCCAGCATGGCCAGATACTCATCCAGCTCTGCCTTTTTCGGAAATGCAGTCCCGTAGATCCGCTGCAGCATCTTATTCTTTTCGCTGCCCCGCCAGTAAGCTCCGGCCAGGCTTGTCAGCTTAAAAGCTTTTACCGGTTTTGTCGTCATCAGATGCGGCCCTGCACATAAGTCTGTAAACTCGCCCTGTGAATAAAAACTGATCACAGCATCATCCGGAAGATCTTCAATTAATTCTACTTTATATGGTTCTCCCTTTTCTCTAAAATATGCGATTGCTTCTGCCCTCGGTTTTGTAAATTGTTCGATAGGCAGCGCTTCTTTCACAATTTTTTTCATTTCCGCTTCGATTTTATCAAGATCATCCGCTGTGAGCGGTGTTTCACGGTCAATATCATAATAAAAACCGTCTGCCACGGAAGGTCCGATTGCCAGCTTTGTATCCGGATATAATCTTTTAACGGCCTGTGCCATAATGTGTGAAGCGGTGTGCCAAAATGCACTTTTTCCCTTCTCATCCTGAAACGTGAGAATATTCAGATCACAGTCACTGTCAACCACAGTCCGCAGGTCTGCTGTTTCTCCGTTTATTTCTCCGGCTGTTGCTATGCGTGCAAGCCCTTCACTGATATCAGAGGCTATTGCGATCACGGACTTGCTGCCCGCGTATTCTCTCTCTGAACCGTCTTTTAAAGAAATCTTCATTTTCTTTTCCTCCTAATACATTATTTAAAATTTTTTATTATAGAATATAAAAAATCCCTTTCCACAGAAAACTGCAGAAAGGGACGAGTCTATAAAGTTCTCGCGGTTCCACCCTATTTGTGCTGGTATACTGATACCAGAACCACTTTATTCATGATGATAACGGAATCACCGGACTGTTTTCAGCCACTCGGAGGTAGTTTTCAAATGCTTCCGAAACAGGGAGTTTTCAGCCTTGGCTCCCCTCTCTGGCGCTCTTCCACACTCTACTCGTCTCGTCTGCGTGTTATTATTATGTTTCCATCCACGTCAGGTAATTTCACAAAGTACGACTACAATGTCTGTGGGAGATACCAATTCCTCTCCGCCCGCCATTGCCGTTAATCTTGTTTTTCGTGATTCACCTCTCCCCTATAGAGGTGGGCTTATCTTGTTGAATCTAAACTCATTATAACATCACGGTTATTTTTGTCAACCATATTTTCTATATCTAATCCGGCCGTATTTCCAGCAATTTTCGGGTGCCTGATTTTCATGAATGCTCCGAATAGCAGCCTTGTCAGCGGTCCTGCTGCAAACAGATTCCAAAGCAGTGCCATGGGAAAATTCTTCAGCAGTGTCCCTGCCCAGATGGCCGGCAGCTGGCTCACGGGTGCATGCCCCAGGATAATATTAAACAGTATGGATGCCGCCAAACTCATGGTAGGACACATAATCAAAACTGTACATCCGGACATCATAAGTGTCATATAAAATGGATTATCGATTTCAGGACGAACGATTTTTCCGGCGAGCTTGCGTCCAACTCTGTTTCCCCACAGATTTGAAAAGATAAACACAAGGATCCACATATACGAAACTTCTATAAGCGCCTCCAGAAAAACGTGATTTGTCATATTGCTGAAACTGCCTGCCATTGTATGATACCCCTGTTTAATTGCAACATTGTATACTTCCATACCATAAGCCATGGTTATGGACATGAATGCCCCATATAGAATCCGCTGAAATTTTGTTTTTGGCATAATAAGCCCTCCTTCTCATATTTCTTGTCCTGCATTATTCTGCAGATATAAGAAAAAGGCGTATAATCTTTGAATTTACACTCATAGACTACGCCTTAAAGACTTATTTCTATTGGTATCATATGCCATATATACGAATATGGGGATTATGGCCTTTTTCTTCATTCCATTTCTATTTTAACAGATTTTTTTATTTTGTCAAAGCACTGTTTTAATTTTTTATTGTTTTGGATCCAATGCTTTTTATGTTACTGCCGTATCTTTATCCAGAGAACTGCAAAAAATTCCCTCACAAGATAATTCAGCAGCAGAACCGGATTTGAGCCTGCTGCGATTCCCTTAAGGTTTGTGAAACCTGCCTTTTTCCCAATCAACAGCGCGCGGTACAGATGGAAATTATTAGTCACAACTGCAGCCGGCTGTTCCAGATCTCCAATCATCCTGCCGCTATTTTTCATGTTTTCCCAGGTGGATGTGGAACTGTCCTCCTGAGAAATTCTGTTCCTGTCAATCCCCTGCTGTTCCAGATACACGGCCATTGCCTCCGCTTCTGTTATGTCCTCGCCTTTCCCCTGCCCTCCGGATACAACTGCCTTTGTCTCCGGATACTGCTCCAGGTAAACCAATGCAGCGTCCAGTCTGCGTTTCAGGGAATTTGTAATTTGGGTTCCTCTTACCTGTGCTCCAAGAATGATAATACAGGGCACCTCTTCTTTGGTCCTTCTCAGCATGGCCCTGCAGATCCAGGCCTCCGTATAGAGAAAGACAGCCCAGCAGATCAGCACAATGACGGACAAAAGCTGTCCGGCGGTTCCTCCCGGATCAAGATAGGCCAGTAGCAGGTGCAGCGCCCCGGCAGCAGGCCAGAACAGAGAAAAGGTTGAGGCCCATTTTCTTGTGTACAGATACATCACCAGATAATACATGATGCAAAAAACTCCGGTTATCAAATAATAAATTCTCATTAAGTTCTCCCAGTTATAATCAGATATTCAAAAATCCTCCGGCTTCCGTGCCCAGAGGATTTCTTTTACAATATACTGCCGAAGTATGCCGCCCCGCTTCATAGTCTAGGCGTTCTTACCACAGCACTTTTTATATTTCTTGCCACTGCCGCATGGACATGGATCATTTCTTCCAATCTTCTTTTCCTTACGGACAGTTCCTGACTGTTTCTGTTCGCGGAACAGACGCTTTTTTGACTCCTCATCAAAGATCTTGTCCCACTGGGGAAGCTCGTACAGCCACTCTGCCTTTGCATCCACCATGTTCTTGTATAACTTTTCCTTATCAAAAGCCAAGCTGACTTCTGTTGTTTCTGTCATCGTCTCAATCGGATTCGGTACCTTCAGGCTGTCATTGATGCCGTCCAAAAATCCAACCATCGTCATAACGTCCTGTCCATATTTTGCAGCCAGCTCTTCTACGGTTCCCTTTACTTCCTCATCCGGTGTCTCCAGAAGTTGTTCATAAATTCCCTTTTCAATATCAAAATAGCCGCCCCAGAACTCTTCCAGCTGGTTTTTTGTCAGCTCCTTGTTATAGGCTATATCCCGCCATTGATCCAGTAAACTTTTTTCACTCATTGTATATAACTCCTTTTTTCAAAATTTCGCTCGTGTCCCCATTATATAACAAAATTTACGGTTAGTAAAGAATTTATGGTCAATCCTCTACTACAGGATTTCAATTATGTAATAGTTCGGGCAGGCCAGAACTGTTCCCCAATTGCCCCCTATACAGTAAAAACAAAATACGGGACATTCCGGGCAGATACGCCTGCCTGGACATCCCGTTTCACATTTCACATTGATGCTTTTCACAAAAAGCACCAACTGCCGAAATCTTATTTGAAATACGTCTTTGTTTCGCTTATAATAAAACTATCTTATTATGTATGATAGAAAGGATTTATAATGAAAAAATCGAAACGTATTTTAGCACTGATCGGTGCCGTTCTTCTCCTATGTCTGTATGGCAGTACTTTGATTTTTGCTTTTGTTGACCGTTCCGCATCCTCGGGCCTGCTGAAAGCTTCCATTGCTGCTACGATATTACTGCCTGTTCTGCTGTATGCCTACACTTTAGTTTATCGTTTATCCCAAAAGAAAAAACCGGATGACTCAGATGAGGATCAATAGCCCTCTACACGAATAATGTTGCAATTTCCAGGGCAGCGCTCCATTCTGCTGCTCTTCTTTTTTGTGGTTCTTTCATGAATTCTGTTCTTCTTTTTTCTTGTCTTCTCTCCAGGTATTCTTCCATCGAAATTATCTCTTGAGTTCTTTCATTGTTGCTCTGACGCATAAAAATACCTCCTTTTCTTATAAGCCTCAGCCTTATTATTATATGTATACTCACCCGTAAATATGCCAAATAATGTAATCCAGGGGCTTGCTTCAGAACGAATTTCTGCGGCTGCTTTACCGGTATACATCACCCCTTTTGGCATATGTATATTCTACTGTGTAAATGTGACAGAGTTATGGCAGAAATATAAAGATTTTATTATCTAATTCTTATAAGAAATTGTACAACTATGCAGTTAATTTTCGATATAACGGTCTTCTGCGGAATCTGCCTGACTAGAACAAAGTGGGCAAGCCCACCTCAACTCCCCCCCTCACTCATGAGGGGCTTGCACGCTTTGGCGCCGCCGCGATGCCGCTTTGCGGCTATATACCTTATCGCAGCGTGTGCATCCCCCGGAGGGTTTTTATGATATAGGAAATTCCAGAGGAATTACCTATATCATAAAATACAGCAGGATTTTAAAAAATAAAATCCTGCTGCACTGCTACTCTGATATTATATTACGGTAAATGATGTCTTCTCTGCCCGGCCCATTGCTGATCAGAGTGATCGGATAGCCAATCTCTTTCTCAATAAACTCAATATAATTTCGGCAATTTTCCGGAAGTTCTTCATATAACTTAATTCCGCGGATATCCGTTTTCCATCCCGGCAGTGTCTTAAGCACCGGTTTTGCCTTTTCAAGCAGATGGGTTACCGGAAAATCTTTTGTAACCTCACCGTTGATCTCGTACCCCACACAGACTGGAATCTCATCCAGATAGCCCAGGACATCCAGTACGGTAAAGGCCACATCTGTTGTTCCCTGCAGCCTGCAGCCATATTTGGAGGCAACACAGTCGAACCAGCCCATACGTCTCGGACGTCCTGTGGTTGCACCGTATTCACCGCCGTCACCGCCGCGCCGTCTCAGCTCATCTGCCTCATCTCCAAAAATCTCGCTGACAAATGCCCCCGCTCCGACTGCGCTGGAATAAGCCTTACATACCGTGATAATCTGTTTGATCTCATAGGGCGGAATACCTGCCCCTATGGCGCCAAACGCCGCCAGCGTGGAAGAGGAAGTAACCATTGGGTAGATGCCGTGGTCAGGATCTTTGAGTGATCCCAGCTGTCCTTCCAGCAGTATATTTTTCCCATCTTTCATAGCGTTGTAAAGATACAGAGAGACATCGCACACATAAGGCTCAATCATCTCTTTATATTCTTTCAGTTCCTTATATATATCAGCAGGATTGATCTGTGGTTTGTGGTATAAGTGCTCCAGCAGAACATTCTTTTGTTCCGCCACACGCTCAACCTTCTCTCTGAGCAGTTCATCATCAAACAACTCACTTACCTGAAAGCCGATTTTAGCATATTTGTCAGAATAAAACGGCGCAATCCCCGACTTTGTGGAGCCAAACGATTTCCCGCCAAGCCTCTCCTCCTCATATGAATCGAAGTTTTTGTGATAGGACATAATAATCTGTGCTCTGTCGGAGACAAGAATCTTAGGCTTCGGAACCCCCTGGTCTACAATTGACTGGATTTCCTTAAACAGTACTGGAATATCCAGTGCCACACCATTGCCGATGATACTGGTTGTATGGTTATAAAATACTCCGGATGGCAGCGTATGCAGTGCAAATTTCCCATAATCATTTATGATCGTATGGCCTGCATTTGCTCCTCCCTGAAAACGGACAATGATATCGGATTCTTTTCCAAGCATGTCTGTAATCTTGCCTTTTCCTTCATCACCCCAGTTAGCACCTACTACTGCTTTTACCATGTCAAACCCTCCTGTGTGTATTATTACTTATAAGTTAACATTAGCAGTTCTTATAAATGAACCACCTAATGAATTATACTATATTTTTCCCAATATGTAAATTATTATTTTACAAAAAAGGACAGCTCCATTTGCATAGGAGTCTGTCCCTTTTTGTTCAGGTAATGCTTTACATTAGTGGCGCAATCAGCCGGAGTACTCTTCCGCAAATGGCCATAAGCGGGCTGATCTTTTTCAAGTCCGCTATGGAAATTCTCTGGCATTTTTCCAGAGTTTTCTGAAAATCTGACTCTATCTCTCTGACAACCGGATTGTTGTAAATAAAGACGCCGCATTCAAAATGCAGATACAGGCTCCGGTAATCCAGGTTGATGGTCCCCACGGTTGCCGTGTCGTTATCTGAGACAAATATCTTTGCATGTACAAAACCGGGAGTAAATTCATAGATTTGAACGCCTGCTTCTATCAATTCCCGGTAATACGTCTTGGCAACTGCAAAGGCATACCATTTGTCAGGAATATGCGGCATAATTATGCATACCTCAATCCCGCTCTTGGCCGCTCTTGTCAATGTATCGAGCATTTCATTGTCCAGAATCAGGTATGGGGTCATAATATGGACGTATTTTTTAGCATGATTCAGAATATGGAAATAGACTTCTTCCCCCACATCTTCGTTGTCATAGGGACTGTCTCCGTATGGAATCATGAAGCCAAGTTCGCGGTGCAGTTCGGCCGACATGGGTGTTACATAGCGTTTATACTGATCCGGCTTTAGTTCGGTCACATTCCACATCTGAAGAAACAGCATGGTCAGGCTCTGCACTGCATCCCCCTCCAGCATGACCGCAGTGTCCTTCCAATACCCGAAACGCACTTTCCGGTTGATATACTCATCTCCCAGATTTATGCCTCCTGTAAAACCAATTTTTCCATCTATAACACATATCTTCCGGTGATCCCTGTTATTCTGCGTGGTAGACAGCACCGGACGTATGGGGCTGAACATCTTGCATTGGATACCATACTTTCTTATCGTTTTAGGATAATTATAGGGAAGAAGGGAAATGCTGCACATTCCGTCATACATGAAACGTACTTCTACGCCCTCCTGCACTTTGCGCTTCAGAATATCGAGTATAGAATCCCACATATATCCCTCTTCTACAATAAAGTATTCCAAAAAGATGAATTTTTCCGCCTTCTCCAGACGCTCTAATAAAACAGTAAACTTTTCTTCCCCGCATGCAAAATAAGTTGCCTTTGTATTTCTGTATGTAGGAAACCCAAGCTGGTGCTTCATGTAGTGTGCCAGATTCGCGTTGGCAGGCTTGCTCAGACGCAGATCGTCTATGATCTCCTGTTTTTGTTCCATATACTGCCACGTATCCAGTTTCAGCCTGCCGAGGCGTTTTCCAATATATCTGGTACCCAGCTGGGACTTGACATAAAGATAGAACAGGCATCCGAATACCGGAAAAATCAGGATCAAAAGCACCCAGGTCATATTGAATGCCGGATTACCTCTCTGGTTGATAATATATATAACAATCACGGCGCCCAGAATATTCATGGCGCTGTATACATATACAACATAATCTCTTAGATACGTTGCTATCCCAAGCATCAGTAAAAATTGTACCACTACGAGCAGCAGGATCAACGCCGTCCTGCTGAATACAATACTGAGCGCACCTTTCTTCGCCTTTTCTGCAGTTTTATTTTCCATAATCCCTCACACACTCCTCAATTGGCTTATACTTTAACAGTTTAACACATTCTGCAGACAAATAGTAACCTGCAGTTTATTTTTGAGCACAATTTTGAGTACATTGTTGTAATTGCGTCCAAAAAGTATTACAATAGAAAATGAGTTTAGTTATTATCCCATAGAAAGGAGACTTATACATTGAAAAAGTTTTTAAAATGGTTCATAAGTCTTGCAGCTATTGGTTCTGCAATTGGCCTTATCATAGCTTATTTCTGTAAGGGCAGATGCTGTGACGATAGCTGTGATGACAGCCAGGATGATACAGAAGAGGATGATTTTGACTTGGACAGCGATCTGGAGCCCGTTCCTGACAGGGAATATGTTCCGCTGAACAGAACATCTGATGCTGCTTCCGACAATAAATCGGAAGGAACTGACAAGGAAGAAAAAGGATCTGCCGAAGCTCCTGTCGAAGAAAAAAAATAGATTTAATATCTCACGGAACCTGGACTATTGTCGCAGGTTCTTTTTCTATTTCCATGCCTCATCCAGTATCCTGACCGCTTCCTGTATCTTTTCCTCATTCATATTGGCATAGCCCAGCAGGATGGTCGCCTGTTTTCCCACCTGCGGTTCTATATAATATTCCGTCAGCCCGTAAACCCTGACGCCCTTTTGAGCTGCCCGAGCTGTCAGCTCATCTTCTGCCATATGATTATGAAAATGAAGCAGAAGGTGCACGCCGGCATTTTCCCCGGAGATTACACAGCGGTCCTGGAGGCTTTTCAGGCATCCTAAAAGCGTGTCATGTCTGCTCTTATACAAGGCCCTTGTTTTATTCAGATGCCGCTCGTAATAACCCTCTTCGATAAATTTTTGAAGAATGAGCTGATCTACCTTGGAAACGGTAGAATTTAAAAAACTGCTTTTTTCCTGATACAGGACCAGGAGGGATTTGGGAAGCACCATGTAGCTCATTCGGATTGCGGGTGCAATGGATTTAGAAAAGGTGCCCATATATATTACCTTATCACAGCTGTCATATCCCTGCAGCGCCGGGATCGGCTTACCTTTATAGCGGAATTCACTGTCATAATCGTCCTCTATGATATAGCGCCCCTCCTGCTCATTCGCCCATTTCAGAAGTGCCAGCCTTCGTTTGATCGGCATGACGATTCCAAGGGGATACTGATGGGAAGGCATGACAAAAGCAATGTCCGCGTTAGATTCCGTCAATTTTGTGATGTCCATTCCCCTGGAATCCATGTCGACTGTACAGACCTCATAGGAAAGATTTTTAAACAACCGGTATGCCTGCTTATAAGTGGGATTTTCCAGCGCCACCTTGTGTTCATGGCCAATGACCGTCGTGAGAAGCATAAGCAGATAGTCATTTCCTGCTCCTACGATAATCTGCTCCGGCTGGCAGTTCACGCCCCTTGCCTGATGCAGATAGTCACAGATTGCTTCCCGAAGGCCATATTCCCCCTGCGGCTCACCAAGACGGAACATCTCCGCCCGGTCATCCATCAGGCAGTCCCTGGACAGCTTCCTCCAGGCATTATAAGGAAAGCTGTTCAGATCAACGCCGTTTGGGGTAAAGTCATACGAATACCGCTTTTCTTCACGTACGGATCCTCCCGGGATCCTCTTTGGGCTCTGCTTCAACTGATATAATTCCTCAATCTGCGCCACAAAAAAGCCCCGGTACGGTTCCGATTCCACATACCCTTCTGAGAGAAGCTGTTCGTATGCCAGTTCTACCGTGCTCCGGCTTACTTCCAGATAACGGCTCAGGGAACGGGTGGACGGAAGCTTTTCCCCGCTTTGGATCCGGCCGCTCTGGATGTCTTTTTTTATATAGCTGTAAATCTGCTCGTACAGCGGTATATTCGATTTACTCTGAAGATTTATTGTTAATTCGTTCATATCACGCCTCCAACACCGGGGCTTCCCGGAAATCCCAATTGCCAAAGGGACAGGTCTGATGAATAGACCTGCCCCTTACCTGTTTATTTTGGTAATCTAAAAGAACTTTTCAGTGAAACTATACGATTGAAGACTAGAGCTTCCGGCTTGGAATCTTTTGCATCTATGCAGTAATACCCGTTTCTGACAAACTGGAAGCTGTCATAAGGTGCAGCATCTTCAAAACTTGGTTCTACAAAACAGTTTTTCACGATAGTGAGAGAATTCGGATTCAGATTCAGTGAACCATCTTCCTTATTATAAACGCCCTTTTCCTCGTCTACCAGATTCTCATATAACCTCACTTCGGCTTTCACGGCATAGGGAGCCGGAACCCAGTGGATCGTGCCCTTGACCTTCCTGCCTGTGAAGCCGCTTCCGCATTTTGTCTCCGGGTCATAGGTGCAGTGAATTTCCGTAATATTTCCGTTTTCATCCTTTACAAAACTCTCGCATTTTACAAAATAAGCGTGCATCAAGCGGACTTCATTGCCCGGGAACAGCCGGAAATACTTCTTAGGAGGTTCCTCCATAAAGTCATCTCTTTCAATATAAAGCTCTCTGCAGAAGGGAACCTTCCTGCTTCCAAGCTCCTCGTTTTCCAAATTATTTGCCACGTCCAGGTATTCAACCTGTCCTTCCGGGTAATTGTCGATGATCAGCTTAATCGGATCCAGCACAGCCATCATACGCGGCCTTTTCATCTTTAGATCCTCACGGATACAGTATTCCAGCATCGCATAATCCACAGAACTCTGGCTCTTGGATACCCCGCACATATCAATGAACATCTTAAGGGACTCCGGTGTAAATCCTCTTCTGCGCAGAGCTGCGATTGACACAAGACGCGGATCATCCCAGCCATCTACTATGCCGTCCTCCACAAGCTTCTTAATATACCGCTTACCGGTCACCACATTTGTAAGGTACAGCTTTGCAAACTCAATCTGTCTCGGGGGCTGTTCAAACTCACATTCCTTTACCACCCATTCATAGAGCGGGCGGTGATCTTCAAACTCCAATGTACAGATAGAATGTGTGATTCCCTCGATCGCATCTTCCAGAGGATGCGCAAAATCGTACATCGGATAAATACACCATTTATCTCCTGTATTATGATGGCTCATACGGGCAACACGGTAAATAATCGGGTCTCTCATATTTATATTCGGTGATGCCATATCGATCTTTGCACGAAGGACCTTCTCCCCATCCGCATACATGCCGTCCTTCATATTCTGGAAAAGTTCCAGATTCTCCTCCACCGTACGGTTCCGGTAAGGACTTTCCTTACCGGGTTCGGTCAGGGTTCCCCTGTATTCGCGGATCTCTTCCGGCGTCAGGTCACAGACATAAGCCTTTCCTTTTTTAATCAGCTTTACCGCATACTCGTACATCTGTTCAAAATAATCGGATGCAAAATACAGATGATCCTTCCAGTCTGCCCCCAGCCACTTAATATCTTCCTTGATAGAATCCACAAATTCGACCTTCTCCTTTGTAGGGTTTGTGTCGTCAAAGCGCATATTGAACTGTCCGCCATATTCCTGCGCCAGTCCGTAATTTAAAAGAATAGACTTGGCATGTCCGATATGCAGGTAACCGTTTGGCTCCGGCGGGAATCTCGTACAGACATGGTCATACACACCCTCGGCCAGATCCTTGTCTATCTCCTGCTCAATAAAATTCTTTGAAACTGTCTCGTTTTCCATAGTTTCCTCCTCAAGTAGTAACATTCTGCCAATTATCTTACCATAAAATGTATACCGCGACAAGGACTGCCGCCCAATATTTTCATTTCACTTTCAATGAAAATATGATATACTGTTATGGTTTAAAGCGAAAAAGGAGTGCAAGGGGGTCAGACCCCTCTGCAGAGGGGTCTGACCCCCTTGCACTCCTTTTTCAGATAATTTGGGAGGTTGTTTATGAAAAGAGAAAAATTTGGGTCCCGTCTTGGTTTTATTCTCGTATCGGCTGGATGCGCCATCGGACTGGGGAACGTATGGAAATTCCCGTACATGTCCGGTAAGTTTGGGGGAGCGGCATTCATTCTGATCTATCTGATATTCCTGGCGATCCTGGGTCTTCCTATTATAGTGTGTGAATTCAGTGTTGGAAGAGCCAGCCAGAAGAGCATCGCCACTTCCTATAATGCCCTGGAACCGGACGGCACAAGGTGGCATTTTACCCGCTGGTTCGCGATCGCCGGCAATTACATACTTGTCATGTTTTACTCTATGGTGGGCGGCTGGATGCTCTACTACTGCTTCCGTATGGCCAGAGGTGATTTTTCCGGTATCGTATCGGAACAGGTGACTGCCAACTATGACCAAATGCTCGCGTCTCCGGGAACTTTGATGCTCTGGACCGTAATTGTCATACTGATTGCTTTCGGAATCTGCAGTATCGGACTTCAAAAGGGCGTGGAAAAGATTATGAAGGTAACCATGATCTGCCTGCTGGCTATCATGGTCGTTCTCGCAGTCCGTTCTGTTACTCTGAGCGGTTCCAGCGAAGGCCTTCGCTTCTATCTGGTGCCTGATTTTCATAAAATGGTGGAAAATGGAATCGGAAATGTTATTTTCGGTGCCATGAGCCAGGCATTCTTCACGCTAAGTATCGGAATGGGCGGGATGGCTATCTTCGGCAGCTACCTGGACAAGTCCCGTTCTCTGACAGGGGAATCGCTGAGTATCGTAATCCTGGACACTTTTGTAGCTCTGATGGCCGGGCTCATCGTCATACCGGCCTGCTTTGCGTTCAATGTAGAGCCAGCCGCAGGTCCCGGACTTGTTTTCATCACGCTGCCCAATATCTTTACACAGATGGCAGGAGGCAGGATTTGGGGATCCCTGTTCTTCCTGTTTCTGTTTTGTGCTGCACTCTCTACGATTGTGGGCGTTTTTGAAAATATCGTGTCCTTTGGAATGGATCTGTTTCATTTCAGCAGGAAAAAATCTGTCGGGATCAATATCCTGCTGATTGCCGCCTTAAGCATTCCATGTATCCTTGGATTCAGCGTATGGTCCGGCTTCCAGCCTCTTGGAACCGGAACAAACATCATGGATTTGGAAGACTTCCTTGTATCAAACAATATCCTGCCGCTGGGTTCCGTTGTCTATCTGCTCTTCTGCACCCATAAAAACGGCTGGGGATGGAAAAACTTCATTCAGGAGGCCAACAGCGGCCAGGGAATGAAGTTTCCTGAAAAAGTCCGGGGCTACATGACCTACGTCCTTCCCTGGATCGTAGTCATTATATACCTGAAAGGCTATTATGATATGTTCAGTAAACAAAGCACGGCTATCTTTGTGATATGGATGATTATAGCGGTAGCGTTCCTCGCAATGATACTGTTTGTTACGGGTAAAAGGAAGAAAAAGGGGAACGCCAGGTAAAAGGGCGCGGCATATTGACAGTGCCAGCACCGTTTATCCTGCGCATAGTTACTTCTTCAGCCTCCCACGCAGAATCGTCATGGCCTGGGCCACGATTCCTGCGTGGTCCACTGCGATCATCCCCTGCTCGGAGACTGTAAAATGCTCTTCTCTGATCAGGCCCCGCCTCAGCGTGTGTTCTACCACGGCCCTAGTATCAAGACACTTCTCTTTATTCACAAAATGCAGAATATAGGTCCTTCTGACTGCTTCTTTTTCATTGCTCTCTGCTGCCAGTTCCATCTCCACGTTACACCAGGCCGCATCGGCCGCGTCATCTCCGGCCTTTATATTGACGTCTTTTTCATCCACCATCGCCATGTAGGCTGTCGTTATGACTCTGGTGCGCGGATCCCTGTTATAGTCCCCAAACGTAGCAAACTGCTCCATGACAGGATTTTTCAGACCGGTCTCCTCCATAAGCTCTCTTTTCGCCGTATCCTCCAGATCTTCCTTCATCTCTATAAAACCTCCGGGCAGTGCCCAGAAACCAATGCTGGGATGGTTGCTGCGCTTCACCATCAGGATCTTAAGCCCCTCGAGGGTTTCCGACAGCGCTCCGTCGTGAGAAAATACAACCGCATCCGTCGTACAGCTTGGTTTTTCATATTTATAAGGATCATAGTCCTCCAGAAAGTCCTCCAGCGTCTGTCCCGCCGGATTTTTATCATGAGTCCCGTAAAATGGTGTGATATCTTCCAAAAATGTTTGCATCTGTTTCTCCTCCTGCTGTATAATACCCAATACTGTGTTTGATATTTCAGGTAAACTACTCCGAGTTATAATAGAAAGACGGAACGAGGATGTTCCCCCGTCCCGTCTTTCCATTATATTAGATTTTATGTCTTCTGTAAACAGCTGCTTTTATAATTAAAATTCTGCAGGCTTCCTACTCGCTGATTCTAACGTACGGTGTTGTAATCGCACTACCGTCCGCATTCGTACCACCTGCAAATATCCGAAGATACAGATTATCCAGCTGGTCTTCGTCTGCAACATAGACCAGGGTGTATTCTATCTCTTCTCCTGCTGACATAGGGCGGAAAAATGCAGATTTCATTCTTTCGATCCCTTCCGTATAATATATATCATCGTAATAGATCGGGAAACTGCTGCCATTATTGGAAAGCCACTGCATGCCATACCCTTCATTTGCTGATCTGAAACTGTCCGCTGGATAAGCACAGCTGCCGTCTTCTCTTGGTATCAGTGTTGTCAGATCCGGGGCAATTGAGATGCCCATTATCTGATTGCTCTCTGACTGCACATCGGAATAATTTTTCGCTTTCATCTTAACAACAACATACTTGGACTTCACGGTTTCAAGCACGCCGTCCTGTGATTCCGTGCCATCCTCATCTACCGTATACCGATATCTCTCATGAGGTTTCAGAGTACCGTCTTCTTCCATCCACGGAGCAACTTCATCATAACTGGCAAAGTTCTCTGCCGGGTATTCTGACAGTGGAAGTGCGTCCAGAATTTCCGCATCCTGCACGGTAAAACGGACATCATCCGTGCCATCTATCTGCTGACCGTCCTCCATCATTATATTAGGATCACTGATTTCATCTCCTATTGCATAGATGTCATCGGCTGCCACTCCTGTCTGATAAGACTTTGCACAACCCTTTGCATAAGCTTCCATATCCTGAAGTTCTGCATCTGTCATATAGGGAACGGTCTCTTCCAGGACCTCAATCTTCAGTCCTTCTGCGACTTTTACTATTTCCTCTGCCGGAAGGTCGCTTTCACTCCATACCATTATTCCGTATCCATACTCTTCATTGAATAGATAAATACGCTTAACCGTCTCTTCGCTGTCTGTGTAAAAACTGTCATTCACAAATACATCCGTCTTCATTCCGCTGATTTCCAGCGTGTCCAAGTGGGAGTCCTTTGAATAAGACATGACGTCTACGGCACCGGTACGCTCTAAGTAATCCAGATCCGCTGCATTATATGGGATAACAGAAAGGGCTCCTCCATTTGCCTCATTATGCCACTTATTTCCATATGGGCTGTCTTCTCCGTACAATGTATACCCTTCAGGTATATAAGTCGCTTCCACAGATATCTTATGGGCTTCTTTTTCTCTGTCCACTTGAAAATCATATTTAACAGAGTTCTCATTCTCCACAAGATTTGCAGAAAGGAATTTACTTGCCGCCAGCGTGACAACAGACATTCCCACTGCCAGCACCGCCACTGCCGCCACCGCTGCCCATGTACGCCGCTTCCTTGTATACTTCATCGCTACCTTTTTCCCAATCCCCAGCTGCTCATAAGTATCCTGAATCCGATTCTCTATTTTCTCTGGGATTTCAACATCCTGTTGTAAAATTCGTTCTATTTTCTTTTTTGAATATTCGTTCTTCAACACTTCTACCTCCTTTGAACTGCCACTTCCAGCCCATATACTCTTTCAAACTGCCTGCGTCCCCGGACCAGCCTTGTCTTGACCGTACTCTCTTCCAGTTCCAGTATCTGTGCAATTTCTCTGATCTTGAAACCTTCCGAATAATACAAAAGCAAAACGATCCGATACTTGTCGTCCATCTGGTTCATCAGTTCTTCAAATTCATAATTCTGAAGCGCCATACATGTACCCTCCTGTTCCGGAACAGTATTTGAGAGATATTCCCGTTTTCCGGCTCTCAAAATGTCGTTGCATTTGTTGATCAGAATACGTATCAGCCATGTTTTAAAATACTTGGGTTCTTTCAGCCTGTCGATATTCTCATAGCATGTAATGATCGTTTCCTGTATGGCATCTGCAATGTCTTCCTGTTTATGCAGGTAGCTTCTTGCAGTCTTGTACATATCCTGCTTTACCAGTTCGATCAGTTCCACAAAAGCCTGATCGTCGTGCTTCTGTGCTCTTTTAATAAGGTATTTCAACAGAAGACCTCCTTCCCCTCATCAATGCCGGCATGATTATCTTTCACTTATTAGACGTACCGGGACAGCAAAAAGTTTCAGACTGCTGATAAAAATTTATAAATAGGAAACAAATAATTTCTGAAATTTATCGTAATATTACGAAACAACATTAACATTTCGATTATCTTCCAATGTTTGCCTGTTAGTATTCATGTTATTCTATAAAAAAGGGGGGTGCCGTTATGAACGATAAATTAGAAAGCCTGTTCAGTGCACATTATGGAGATAAAAATTTTCTGAACAGAAACTGTCAGCATTATTACTGCGATGTCCTATCGATTGCTTCAGCAGGGGAATCGACTGAATATCTTTCCAGTCCGTTCTGCCATTCACACCATGCTTACGAATTCATGATTCCATACAGCCCACTTCCCCTCATCATATATGAAGACGCTGTGTATATCGGTGAGGCTGGCTGTGTATATCCCGTGCAGAGCGGCCGGATGCACGCATACAGGTACCGCAATTCCAGTATTGCCCATGATAATATTGTAATTGAAAAGGACTTTTTTGAACAGATCCTGCATGAAAAAGGCTGCTATGGAAAAGAGTTTGATATGAGTTTTGACCTTACGAAAGAGGCCGGAACCTACATCCGGTATTTTAAAGAGGAATTTTCTAAACAAAATAACCGTGATTCCTCCAAGCTTATTCATCTCTCGGCCCTCATTGCTTCTGTGTTCACAGATTGCGAATTTAGTAAAAAAAGAGACCGCCTGAAAGCTCCTCCGCAGTATCAAAAAGGAATCTATCAGATTGTCTCTTATATGAACCAGCATTATGCGGATGACCTGCAGGTAGAAACACTGGCGGCCATGTGCGGCCTTTCCCGCACTTATTTTATAACTGCATTCAAGAAAGCAGTCGGCGAAACGCCTTATAATTATCTTTTAAAACTACGCATAGCCAAATCGCAGCTGCTGCTGGAGAATCCCAATTACTCCATCAAGGAAATCGCTCTGCTGTGCGGTTTTCAAAAGCCAAACACGTTTTCCTCCCTCTTCCGGAATTATACCGGTATGACACCTACCGAATATAAACAAAAACTGCTGCTTCCGTGACATTCACTCTCCAATTGAGTCCTAGGCTGCTGAAGTGAGTGTTTCCACACCTGCCGCAGACTATAACAGATTACATCGTTGCTCTCTGCCAGTCTCCTGTCTTTTCTTTCTGCTCCTTTATCTTGGATCTCATAGACATACAGAAGACCGGCGTAATATTATCCGGACGGCTTTTTGCAGACCGTGGCACATATAGACCCGCTCCCCTGAAAGATAGGGAACTCTTGCTTAACTATGCCAAAAAAGTTTCAATATTGGCAAGCAGTTCTATAAACCGGCAGTCTAATTCTGCCTTTTCCGCCGCGCTCTCCGCAGCAAAATCGAATCCTGGAATACCAAGCATCGCATGATTTGCAGCGCTCCAGTCCCGTACTAAAATCTGTTCCATCTGCTCCCATCCCTCATACTGTACAAGAAAACAGATCTCCAGATTGTATTTCATATTTTCAAGACACCTGTAAAAATATGGAATCTCTTCCATCTGAAGTTCATGAATAAAATCCAACAGTTCATCAAGGCATTTTCTTAACGGAACAAGATCTTCTCTGTCCAGGCTCTTCATGGTATTACCCCCCTCGTTCAAGCCTGCACCGAAAAATCACCCCTGAATCTTTTTGTATTATATCATAATCTCATGGAAATCACTCTATTTTCCGACATATTATAACAAAAATCGACAAAATGTGGCATCCGGTAAAAACCAGGTATAGAACTCGTTATTCCGCACATACTATTAGAAAAAATATCCTTTTGGAGGGTGCCTTAATGAAACCTTTTAACAAAAGAAATAAGCGGCTGTTTATCAGTACAATCATCGGAGTCATCTTTGTCTCTGCTGCAGGAACACTGCTTCATTTTGTCTACAGCTGGACAGGTAATAACTCCATTATCGGGCTTTTTGCCCCTGTAAATGAATCCACCTGGGAACATATGAAGCTTCTCTATTTCCCAATGTTGTTATTCTGTGCCGCGGAATACTTCTTTCTGTCGGGACACTATCAACGGCTGATCCGGGCAGATCTAGCCGGCATACTGGCAGGAACATGGGTGATTCCCGTTATCTTTTATACTTACACAGGAATTCTGGGATTCCATACGCTGGCGCTGGATATTCTAACATTTCTATTCAGCGTCTTAACCGCATTTTATGTGCGCTGCCACTCCCTTCTACTGCCCGGACATATAGAGAACACCCTTTTCGATAAAATATTCAAAACAAAATCAGGAGCGAAGTGCCGGGGACTGTCGGGCCCTGCCTTTTTCTATTTCATATGTGTCCTGATTACAGGTGTATGCTTTCTCATCTTCACTTATTACCCTCCGGCAGCCGGCCTGTTCGTTTTCCCCTCCTGATTAGGTTTTCTTTGGGTATCCAATCCCTCAGCATAAAAAGGAGAAAGCCAGCGAAAGCTTATCCAATTCGGATAAGCAGGGCTTTCTTCCTCTCATGTACCGTTGCTATATATAAATAATTGTAACTCCGGAAAAGCTCACTTTCCCATTGAGCACCAGAGAAACTGTCCCGTCCGGCTGGCATCTTCCCTTCTCGTCAACCCCCCCGAATGCTGCGCTCAACTGATTTACCACCTGCCAGCTGCGTGGAATATAGAGTTCCACACCACCAAAGGAAACATCCAGCTTAACAGCTGCCTGCCCCTGAGGAACCTGTGCATGGTCAAAGTACACCTTCATGGCACCGAAGGAACAATGGATACCAGCTCCCCTGAAGTCTTCGGAGTTAATATACTTAATGCTGGAGCCAAAAGAGCTTTCCATCCTCATCGCATCCCCGTCTATCGTCTCCACTTCGCTGAAGCTGCCGTCAAAGTGGGTACTGTGTTGATGCCAGCTCCGCTCCGGACGGTACAAAAATGCCGCGCCGATACTTCCGAGAAGAGCCGCTCCCAGAACCGTCCATGGGGTCAGTGCCGTAATTCCCAGCGGCTCTGCATAAATAATGCAGAGAAAAGCCAGAGAAAACAATACTCCCGGTATGCTTCTGTGGATCGCACTCTTAATCAGTGTCGCTGCAAAGATCACAGACAAGAGCAGCATCCAGATACTGATCCTTGTATTCAGGATTCCAAGTCTGCTGATGACCAGAAGCACCGCCCCAATGATAAAAAATATTCCCCAGAATAATCGTTCTTTTTTCATGTCCTTACCTCTTTTCTTCCAGCCGGTTTCGAAGCGGCTTGTAATAATATCTGGATACATATACCTGTTTGTGTGTTTCCTTAAACTGGACCACACAGGAAGTGGATACGGAACGATTGATTGCATAGATGCTTTTCGTGTTCAATATCGTAGACTTGGATACTCTCATGAAATATCCCGGCAGAATCTCCTCCAGTTCATACAGGCGGTGCCGGATTTTGTAAATGTCATCCACCGTATGTGCATGGATTGCCTTTCCGTCAGTCTCGAAGAAAAGGATATCGGTAAGCATCAGATAGTACTCTGTCTCTTCCTTGTAGAATACGATCCGCTGCTCCTGCCTGGAGATTTCGCTCAGCGCCTTCTGCACTTTCTGCACCTGGTCATTCAGGCTGCTGCTTCTGATAATGACCTCTTCCTCTGTTAAATTCTCATCAATTTCAATTCGTATTTTCATCTCATTTCCCTTTCCACCCATTTATCTAACCATATATAAACTCCCTTGTAAATACAAAAGGCGCATGTGGTAAAAATGGGAAGGCAAGTGGTCAGAAAACGAGTCTCATGTGCTGCTGCAAATTAAACAGAGGTTTTTACTATACCTGCTGGACTTTATCCGTCCTTCAGTATAGAATAAATACTGAAAGAATTGCAAAAACGGAGGAATCATAAAATGAAATTTTTGATACAGAGAGTATCCGAGGCTTCAGTAGCAGTGGAAGGCAATGTAATTGGTTCTATTGAAAAGGGGTTTCTCGTACTGATTGGCGTATCCGACAGAGACACCGAGGAGACTGCAGACAAGCTGGTACGTAAGATGACAGGGCTTAGAATATTTGAGGATGAGAACGGCAAGACAAACCTCTCTCTGGCTGACGTGGATGGCAGCCTTCTGTTGATTTCACAGTTCACGCTGTACGCAAACTGTAAAAAAGGGAACCGCCCCAGCTTCATAGAAGCAGGCCAGCCTGACAGGGCGAATGCCCTCTATGAATATATCATAGAAAAATGCAGGGCATCCGTCCCCAATGTGCAGACCGGAAGTTTCGGGGCAGAAATGAAAGTCAGCCTCATCAACGACGGTCCCTTTACTATTATTTTAGATTCAGAAGATCTGTGACATGGTGCATCCTGTCGGTAGGAAAGTTCGTCGCCTGGAGGCGGCGGCTGAACGGGAGCAGCGTATTGATTCGTTTGGTGGTACGGAAATTACTGCAAAAAAATACTCCCCTTAGGGAGTCTGAAAAAATTTAAAAAGCTGTCGAGCGGAATCGAACCGCCGACCTCCGCCTTACCAAGGCGACGCTCTACCGACTGAGCCACGACAGCCTGTGCGCGTTACTTACGCAACGATATTAATATACACTAAACCTAGTCTAATTGTCAACATATATTTGAAAATTTATCAAAAGTCAAATTGGATGTACCTAGCAAAAGGACGGCGGCTTTACCTTCCTTTTGCGGCCCCATCCAACGCCTGTAAGACACTTGTCAATACTGCTTTTTCTCAATAATCTTTAATGATGCGAGATAGGAGACCACAGTCAACAGTATACACCCAATGCCTGCAAACAACGCCACCCCTGCGAGTCCTGCAGATGGAAGGCTGTCAATTATAAGAACCAGATCTATCCCCATCATCCCCAAAAGCTTCACCACGGCAAATACCACCAAAAAAACAGCTCCCACCACTCCGATAATTGCTATCCTGCTTTTATCAACACCGAATTTCAACTGGACAGGCAGTGTAAAATCTAGAAATACAATTGCAATGATCAGATAAAATATCATGCTTATCACACTTTCCGTAATATCTGTCCCAGGATACCGGAGTACAGTAAATACTAATACGATTCCACCTGAAACCATCCATGCCACAGCAGCGATCAAAATCCCCAGCATATATTTCTCGATGACATACCCTTTTCTGGTAATGGGAAGCGTAAATAAAAACGCTCTTCCATTGTCAAGCTCATCATAGCTTATGGTGGTCAGTGTAAACATTGTGAAAATGATTGTAATATAATTCATGATAAATAGCAGATTCATATTTGTAAATGCCATCATAATACCAACAATACATATAATATAAAAGAAATTCAGCTGATTTTTTAGTAAACAGAGATCTTTAATTATTAACCCTTTCATTTTCCTTCACCTCGTATCATCATTGCTATTGTTTCATCAATATTACCGCGTTCAATTGTGGCATCCGGATAATTATCCAGGTAAAACTGTTTTTCATTTGTCAGGCAGCTATAGCCATAGCCTTCTCTCTTCCTTTTTATGATAAAACGCTTATCCAGCTTCTCATACTGTGCTTCAGTCACCTTGATTACTCCATAGTCACTCAGGAGCCTGTCGGTCTCTTCGTGCATAATAATCCTGCCGTTATGAATCATATAAATGTCATCACAAAGTCCTTCCAGATCGCTTGATATATGGGAACTGATCAGAATGGAGCTCTCTCCGTCTTCCATATACTCCCGCATCATATCCAGCAGCTCATTTCTGGCCATCACATCCAGTCCGACCGTCGGCTCATCCAGGATCAGCAGGCTGGCTTTATGCGACATCGCAACCAAAACTTTCAGCTTTGCTTTCATACCGGTAGAAAATTCTTTGATCTTTTTTTCAAATGGAATCTCGAATGTTCTGCACCTTTTTTCAAATTCCACTTTATCAAACCCCGGATACATACTGGCCATCACCGGAATGAGGTCCTTTATACAAAGGTAACCACTGAAACCCGAGTCAGAAAGTACAACACCCAGTTTTTCTCTTTCTTCCGTTCCAAGCTTCTTGATGTCTTTTCCGAAGAGTTCGATCTTCCCGCCGTCGATATCGATTAATCCTAACACCGCCTTAAATGTGGTACTTTTTCCTGCCCCATTCTGACCGATCAGTCCTGTAACACATCCCTTGTGTACCTCCAGAGAACACTGCAGATCAAACTTTTCATAATGTTTTTCTACGTTTTGTAATTTTAATACCATAGCTAATCCTCCAAGATAATCTGAAATAACTCTGTAATCTCTTCATTGCTCATTCCACAGCTTCTCCCCTTCCTGATCGCTTTTTCCAGGTCGGCTTCCACTTCTTTCTTCTTCTCCTCCAGCATCAGTTCCTGATTCGCACAGGCTACAAAGCTTCCCTTTCCATGAACGGTTACGACAAACCCTTCCTGTTCCAGGGTATCATAGGCCTTTTTTACGGTCAGTGCGCTGACTCTCAGATCCTTCGCCAATGTTCTGACAGACGGAAGCGCTGTATCTTCTTCAAGTTCCCCCTGCATGATCTTATTTCTGACCTGCGCTACGATCTGCTCGTAGATTGGCTGCATGGAAGAATTGTTAATTATCAGCTTCATTTTCTCCCTCCTTTGTCTATAAACAGTATATAACAGTATGTCACTGTTGTCAACTGTTTTATACTGTTTACTCCAAATAATGAGTTGCTTGTTTACTATGCACGGCCCATAGGCCGTTCATAGTAACTTTGCTTGTTGTGACTGTTCAGACCGTAAAGTGAAGCGGCATATTGCAACAAAGAATTTTCAGGCACGCTCCATGGGCATCTGCCTCTTAAATCAAAAAATCTGGCAAGACCTTTCCGTCATTACCAGATTCTTTCATCTATCTCATTGTAACAGTTCAGCCTGTCTGAGCTGATACAGCTCTTTGCCTTGTCCTCATCTCGTATATAAGGCAGAAAAACCGCTATCTTGCCAGCAGCTTCTCGGCCTTTCCCCGAATCCGCTGGAGCGCGTTGTCTATGGCTTTGGGACTTTTTCCCAGCAGCTCGGCTATAGTTTTATAATCCGTTCCCATCAGATGCAGATACAACACATGGTTTTCCAGGGCACTGAGATTTCCTTTCAGTTCCTCCACAAATACCTCTGTCATCTCTCTGCCAAAATACAAGGTCTCCGGATTATTTTCCACAACAGGTTCTATCGTATCAATCAGAGGTATCTTTTTTTCCTCATCCGTGCCTTCCCCGGCCTCATACAGGGAAATATAAGAATTAAGCGGCATATGCTTTTTTCTCTTGGATGCCTCTATTGCCGTATACATCTGCCGGGACACACACAGTTCTGCAAAGCTGGCAAAGGAGGCGCCCTGAGAAGGACTGAAGTCCCTTACTGCCTTAATCAGCCCTATCATACCTTCCTGTATCAGATCTTCATTCTCACCGCCTATGAGATACATAGCTCTCGCTTTTTTACGAACCATGGTTTTATACTTTACCATCAGATAATCCATAATTTCTGAATTACCTTTTCGAAACTCCAATATCAACTGTTCATCTGCAAGTGTGTCATATTTCTCCATCGGCCTTTTCCTTTCCAACGGTAATCCTCTGCTCTATTGAAAATCACGCCCTTTTTAGAGCATTCTCTGTCGGACAATCTCGTAGGCCAGCACCCCCGCCGCTACGGATGCATTCAGGGAGTCGATCTCGCCTTTCATAGGAATAGCGGCAATAAAATCACACTTTTCTTTTACAAGACGTCCCACACCTTCCCCTTCGCTCCCGATCACAAGCCCAATGGGGCCGGTCAGATTCAGTTTGTACATGAATTCTCCGCCCATATCCGCGCAGACGAACCACATACCCCGTTCCTTTAATTCTTCCATTGTCTTCGCCAGGTTTGTTACCTTCGCCACCGGCGTATAATTCAGTGCGCCCGCGGAAGTCTTCGCCACTACAGCTGTCAGGCCGACTGCCCTGCGTTTTGGTATGATAACGCCATGGGCCCCCGCCAGATTCGCCGTACGGATGATTGCACCCAAGTTATGCGGGTCTTCTATATTATCCAGCAGAATAAAAAACGGATCCTCACCCTTTTTTTCTGCAAGTTTGAACATATCTTCGATATCTGCATACTCGTATGCAGCAGCACAGGCCACCACACCCTGATGCTTGCCTGTTTCCGAAAGCTGCGACAGTCTTTCCTTTCCCACAAAATTTAATATGGTATCGTGCTTTTTCGCCTCCCTGACTATTGTCCGTATCGGACCATCCTGGCACCCATCCAATATGAATACTTTATCAATCGGCCTGCCTGAACGGAAAGCCTCCAGCACTGCATTGCGGCCTTCAATTATCAGCGTATTGTCGTTTTGTTCTCTTTCATTTCTATTATTTTCCTGCATTATATTCTCCATTTATATCCAAAGAAATCACGGATGTTCCCCTGGTCTTTGACTATACTGTTTCGCTTAAATTTCACTCAGGCTGTCCAGTCCTGCTTTTACCAGAGCCATGAGCCTTTCATAATCCTTTTTTAGATACAGGTAACCGAGCAGCGCCTCAAATCCCGTTGCCCTCCTGTAATCCGTGATGGACTGATTCTTTGCCGGTGATACAGATTTGGCATTTCTGCCCCTTCTGTAGATGGCATGCTCTTCTTCTGTCAGGTGCTGCTGCATTGTGCGCATCATCAGAGACTGGGTGGACGCCTGTACAAATCTGCTTGTCTCTTCATGCAGTTTATGCACCTGTTTATTTCCCCGGCTGATGATCATAGACTTGATAACCAGATCGTAGACGCAATCACCGATAAACGCCAGAACAAGAGGTGAATAGCTGTCAGCATCCACCTCTTGAAGACTTAATACTTCCGTTATATAATCATGAAAATCTAAATTTATGCTTTCTTCCATTTTACTCCTTCTCGGGTATCCTCCAGGACGATTCCTCTGGAGAGCAGTTCGTCCCTGATCTCGTCTGCTCTGGCAAAATTTTTCGCCTTTCTCGCTGCCTGGCGTTCTTCAATCAGTGCTTCGATGTCTTCTGCCAGCATCTCCTCGTCCTTCTCCACGATAATTCCCAGAACATCTGTCAGCTTAACAAGCAGATCTCGCAGGTTCTGCAGATATTCTGCTGAGCTTTCACCGTCTGTATTCGTATTGATATATTTAACGAGCTCGAATACAGAGGAAATTGCGTCTGCCGTATTGAAATCATCGTCCATCGCCCGCTCAAAGCTGTCAACATATTCCTGTGTTTTTGCAAATGCTTCCTTCTCCGCGTCTGTCATATCCTGCACTTTCGCATTGCCCTTCAGGAATTTCAGATTGTCAGCCGCGGTTATGATTCTCTCCAGTCCCGTTGCGGCAGCGTCCATAAGCTCTGCACTGAAATTCAGAGGACTTCTGTAATGCGCGCTGAGCATGAAAAATCGCAGAACCTGAAGGTCATATTTTTCGCTGATCTCCCTTACGGTAAAGAAGTTTCCCAGTGATTTTGACATTTTCCTGTTGTCAATGTTCAGGAATGCGTTGTGCATCCAGTAGCGGGCAAATTCTTTGCCGTTCGCAGCCTCACTCTGAGCAATCTCATTCTCATGATGCGGGAATATCAGATCTTCCCCTCCTGCATGAATATCGATCTGCTCTCCCAGATATTTTTTAGACATCTCAGAGCACTCGATATGCCAGCCCGGACGTCCTTCGCTCCATGGAGACTCCCATGCCGGTTCGCCTTCTTTTTTTGGCTTCCATAACACAAAGTCCAGAGAATCTTCCTTTTCGTCCTCTCCCGTTACAAGGAGTGAACGGCCGCCGGATTGAAGGTCATCCAGATTCTTATGGGAAAGTTTTCCGTAATCTTTAAACTTTCTCGTACGATAATATACCGTTCCGTTTTTCTCGTATGCAAATCCCTTCTCGATCAGTGCTCCGATCATATCCACCATACCACAGATTTCTTCTGTTGCCAGAGGATGCTTTGTGGCAGGTTTCACGTTCATGCCTTCCATGTCTTTCTTACATTCTGCAATGTAACGTTTGGAAATCTCATCCGCAGTAACGCCTTCTTCGATTGCTTTTTTGATGATCTTGTCATCTACATCTGTAAAGTTGGAAACAAAATTCACATCGTAACCTTTATATTCAAAATACCTTCTGACCGTGTCAAAGACGATCATCGGCCTTGCATTCCCTATATGGATAAAGTTATAAACTGTAGGCCCGCAGACATACATTCTGACTTTGCCTTCCTCTATAGGTACGAATTCTTCTTTTCTTTTAGTAAGTGTATTATATAGTTTCATCTGATTTCTCCTCTTTCTTTTCTTTTTCTCTGCATCCGCTGCACTGTGCTTCTGCTGGCTCCGTATTTTCCGCAAATTCATCGCCGTCCGGCAGCATACAGCGCATATGCCTCTCCATTTCTTTCAGCTGCTTATACAGGCGTATGTTATCATTCTGAAGCTCCCTGATATCATTCAGAACCGGGTCAGGCAGATGTATCTGATCCATATCCGTCCTCGGTACCTTCTGGTCACCCATCCGCACAATACGCCCCGGCACGCCGACTACAGTACAGTTCGGAGGCACCTCCTCCAACACAACCGAACCAGCCCCTATCTTAGAGTTTTCCCCAATCGTAAAAGACCCGAGTATCTTAGCCCCTGCGCTGACCATGACATTATCCTTCAGCGTAGGATGCCGCTTTCCCTGCTCTTTTCCCGTTCCCCCCAGGGTCACGCCCTGATAAAGCGTTACATTGTCTCCGATGATCGTCGTCTCCCCGATAATAACGCCGCTTCCGTGGTCAATAAACAGTCCTTTCCCAATGGTGGCGCCGGGATGAATCTCAATCCCAGTCTTTCTCGCAGCCTTCTGTGACATCCATCTGGCCAGGAAATAATGTTTCTTCAGATACAGCTTGTGTGCAACTCTGTACCTAAGTATAACTTTAAAACTCGGGTAAAGCAAGACCTCCATATTAGATTTAATCGCAGGATCCCGCTCCCGGATGACCTGAATCTCATTCTTAATATAAGATATAATTCCCATTTCATGATCCTCCATACCAATCGCATACAATATTTACCAACTCTGCTTTCATTTCAATCCACTTCACCTGCCCGAAATTCCAGAGGAATTTCCGGTATCATAAAAAAGACCCCGTCTCTTGTTAGAGACGAAGTCATATCCGCGGTTCCACTCTATTAAAAGAATTACTTCTTTCACTCACTGCATGTAACGTATGCCAAACGTATTCCGCTACTCACAGCATCCCGCCGCGTTTACAGAATCAGCTCCCGGACGCACTTCACAGACTCCTCCTTTAGAACCACTTACAGCCGGTGATGGTCCCTCTCTGCAATCTCGGAATCAGCTACTCTTTCCGTTCATAGCCTTTCACAAAATCAATATAGATATATCTTATGCAAAAAAGAGAAATTTGTCAACTGAATTTTGGAGCGCGAGGTGGGGACACCTGTCCGGGAGTGTTCAGCCCTTTCCCATTTGATGCGCCCAGCTAACACCCCACATTACACGATTTCATTGAGGTAGAGGGGGCGTAATGGCTCTAGTTTCCCCAGTTCCTGTTTCAGCCTCGGTGTAAGGATTACGCCTTCTTCACGGCTGATTTCATCTATTGTCTGGTAACCGAACAGCAAAGCTGTCAGGGAGTCTATTGTAAGCACTCCTTCCGAGTCCTCTGTTTCTGAGACCTGTATATCCGGATTCTCCCCGCTGCTCTTCAGCCTCCAGACTCTGCTGTTTTTTGTGATGATGGAATCAAGTACTGCAAAGGAGCAGTTTATCTCCCTGCCTGCTTTTGCCCTCATAGAAGCCAGAAGTGTCTCCAGGTGAAGAATACGTACCATGATGAGTGGTACTTTCCTGCTCCGGGCATTTTCTCTGCCTGCGTATATCTTTGCAGGAACGCCATGTTCTGCCCGCATCTGGTATACGGCTTTCTGGAATTCAGCTTCGAATCCGGGTAGGTAAAGGGCCTCTCGGATCTCGAGCGTGTTCTCCTCCCTGGCATACGCGAACATTCCAGCTATAGCGCCGTCTTGTTTTAATAGTTTTATACCCCCGTTTTCACTCTGCTGCTCGAATAACATCGTCTGGTAATACTGGTCGTCGCGCACGGCGCAGACCTGATATTGAGCGGCAAAATGGGCATTGAAAAATACGGCCATTGCACCGGCATCCGATAAGCCGGCGTCCGACATGCTGACTGACATGGAACCTGGTTCTCCGCAGGATTCTTCCTGGATCTGCGCGTAGACAAACCGGAAATCATAAGGCCTGTATATGGCCTCCGCTGCCGGCATGAGGAAAGTAAATGGCTGCTTCAGTTTATACATGTCCATCATAGAAGCTTTGAGCAAACGGCCCATATAGCCCCTCTTTCTGTATGCCTCCTCCGTTGCCACGGCAATGATATAATTGCATAACTGCTGTGTCCCGCCGATCCTCAGCATGTAAGGATTAAGCTGGAGCATGGAACGGACAGCTCCATCCTCCTCAATTACATAGATCTGATTGTTCCTGGTCTTTATAAAATAATAGTAGTCCAGAAATGCTTTGCTGTCTTCCGGAAATACCTTCTCCCACAGCGCTCTTGTCCCGCTGTGTTCACTGCTGTCAAGCTTTCGAAGCTGCATTCTATATTCCCCTCTTTTCTTACTGCCTGGGACAGCCCTTGCAGCCCTCGCATCCATTTGGATTCGGGGTTACATCGTAGCTGCTGTAGTTCATAATCTTTTCCAGAGCGCACACCGCCTGAGAGGAAATCCCCTCTCCGCGCCCTGTAAATCCAAGCCCCTCTTCCGTTGTTGCCTTGATATTGACCTGGTCAGGCATAAGATTCAGTGCATCCGCCACATTCTTTATCATCTCATCTATATATGGGCGCATCTTGGGCTGCTGCGCAACAATGGTCGCATCAATGTTCTCTATCACAAATTGCTTGTCATCCAGAAGTGCTGCTACATGCTCCAGCAGCCTGATGCTGGAAATGCCTTTGTACTGCGGGTCTGTATCCGGAAAATGCTTTCCGATATCCCCCAGTGCCGCTGCTCCGAGAAGCGCATCCATAATGGCATGTACAACCACATCTGCATCCGAATGTCCCTGAAGTCCCTTCTCATATGGTATCTCTACTCCTCCGAGAATCAGCTTTCTGCCTTCGACCAGCCTGTGTACATCATATCCCATACCTACACGCATGTTCTGTCACTCCTTATTCATATTCTATCTTTCTTCGTCGTCAGTCTCTTCCATTGACTCTTCCGTGGTATCCCCGTTTAGATCTATCAGTGTATCTGCAGATGTAACTGTGTCCTGGGCTGCATCGTCCTCCATAGCTTCTGCAGTTTTCGTCCTGTTATTCTTCTCACTGTCATCATTTGGATTCACTTTTCTATCATCTGAAGAATCTGTCTCCATGGAATCTGTGTCTTCCTTCCCGGAAGGCATTTCCGCCGCAGACTCCTCCTCGGTATCTTCCTTTTCTGAAGAAGTCTCCTCCTCAGAATCTGCTTCTATTGCATCTTCAGAATTGTCTTCCTCTGAAGATGCCTCTTCTTCGTTCTGCATTTTGTTTCTCATTGCGATTACGCTTTTTGCGGATACAATCACGATCACCGCTCCTATCACAATAAACAAGATACCCGCGGTCATCATAAACACCATGTTTTCGGGTCTTTCAGTAAGCATCCCGCTTACGATCTGGTACCCCAGATAGATCACATACAGGCCGGCTACAATTCTCAAAACGAGCCAGGATTTTTCATTCATTTGTTTGTCCTCCGTTTAATTTCTCATTCTCTGATTCTAACATACTTAGATAAGTATTGCCATAATCAGACACAAAAAAGCTTCGGAAATTTCCGAAGCTTCTCAGTAGCGGAAACTGGATTTGAACCAGCGACACCACGGGTATGAACCGTGTGCTCTAGCCAACTGAGCTATTCCGCCATATAAAATTTTAGAAAGTTATGGGACCTATAGGGCTCGAACCTATGACCCTCTGCTTGTAAGGCAGATGCTCTCCCAGCTGAGCTAAGATCCCATATTCTCCCGGTCTGCGTTTAAGTGTTTGTCTCACCCGCAACCCGCTTTGCTATTATACTATTATTTTTCATCAAATGTCAACACCTTTTTTCCTGTTTTTTCAAATTTTTTTAACAAATCAGAAACTTCATCCGGCGCTGATCATGGAACCCCTTATAAACACGGGCCGTATCCCATTTTTAAATATTTCGTACAGCGGATACGGCCACTTTTTATTGTAATAATTTAGATCTATTTGAAATATTTCACACCAGATTCAAAGATTTTCATGTCCTGTTCCCCATAAATATTTATGGCAACCGAGTTGTCTCTTCTCTCCGAATGCGCCATCTTGCCAAGCACACGGCCGTCCGGGCTTGTGATTCCTTCAATTGCGCGGTAAGAGCCGTTGACATTCCACTCTTCATCCATGCTGATCACGCCGTCAATGTCACAATACTGTGTCGCAACCTGACCGTTGGCAAACAGTTTATCCAGCCATTCTTCACTGGCAACAAAACGCCCTTCCCCGTGGGATGCCGGATTCGTATACACGCCGCCAAGAGACGCCTCCTGAAGCCATGGAGATTTATTTGTCACCACTTTTGTGTATACCATCTTTGAGATATGGCGTCCAATGGTGTTATAGGTCAGTGTCGGAGAATCCTCCTTCTGGCCTGTAATGGTGCCGTAAGGCACAAGCCCCAGTTTGATCAGGGCCTGGAAGCCGTTGCACACACCAAGGGCAAGTCCGTCTCTCTCATTGAGCAGTTTTTCTACCGCCTCTTTGATCTTTGCATTCTGGAAGGCTGTCGCGAAGAATTTGGCAGAACCGTCCGGTTCATCCCCCGCACTGAAACCGCCCGGGAACATGATCATCTGCGCCTGTGAAATGGCGTTTTCGAACTCTGCAACTGAATGACGGATATCTTCCGCATCCAGATTCTTAAATACCTTCGTTATCACCTTTGCCCCTGCGCGCTCAAAGGCTCTCTTGCTGTCGTATTCACAGTTCGTTCCCGGGAATACCGGGATGAATACGGTCGGCTGCCCGATCTTATGGCTGCAGATATGGATATCCTTTGTATCATATAAATTGTCTTCCAATACTTCTTTGCTGTCTGCAGAAGATCTTGTGGCAAATACTTTCTCCAGAGTCTCTGTCCAGGCTGTCTTCGCCTCGCACAGAGTGATCTCCGTGTTTCCATAGCTGAATATGCCGTCGTCTGTCACTTCACCGATGACAGTATAGCTGATTGCCAGTTCTCCCACCTGATCAGCAGGCACTTCCGCAACCAGATCTCCAAATGCTGGCGCAAACAGTTCTCCGGCATCCAAGCTGTGTTCTATCTTCAACCCAAGCCCGTTTCCGAACGCCATTTTACTGACTGCAGCCATCACACCGTGCCGGTCCAGAGCATATGCGGATACAATTTTGCCATTGTGTATATCGCTCTCAAACTTTCCGTACTGATCCATCAGCTGGCCGTAAACAGGGAGATCATATCCATCCTTCTCGATTCTCATCCATACCAGCTTATTTCCCGCCTTTTTCAGTTCCGGGGTAATGATATCCTTCTCCGTTGCCATATCGACAGCAAAAGAAACCAGAGTCGGGGGCACATCAATATCCTGGAATGTTCCCGACATACTGTCCTTACCGCCAATTGAGGGCAGGCCGAATCCCAGCTGTGCGTCATAAGCCCCAAGCAGAGCCGCAAAAGGCTGGCTCCATCTCTTCGGATCTTCTGTCATTCTGCGGAAATATTCCTGGAACGTAAAGCGGATCTTCCTGTAATCACCGCCGGCCGCCACGATCTTAGCCACAGATTCTACGACAGCATATACTGCACCGTGATACGGACTCCAGCTGGAAAGATACGGGTCAAAGCCATAGCTCATCATAGAAACGCTGTCCGTGCTGCCATTTTGCACCGGCACCTTAGCAACCATAGCCTGCGTCTCTGTCATCTGGTACTTTCCGCCATGCGGCATGAATACGGAGCCGGCGCCGATTGATCCGTCGAACATCTCCACAAGCCCCTTCTGGGAGCATACATTCAGATCGCTCAGCATGGCCAGCCATTTTCCTTTTACATCCTGCACGGCTTCCTTTACAAAAATTGTATCTTCTTTATTTGGAATCTCCACCTCAACGGATGTCTCCTGATGGGCACCGTTCGTATCCAGGAATGCACGGGAAATATTAACGATCTCTTTTCCGCGCCATAAAAGCACCAGTCTCGGGGACTCTGTAACTACTGCCACTTCAACAGCCTCCAGATTCTCTTCCTTTGCATAATCCAGAAACTGTTTTACATCTTTCGGATCGACAACAACAGCCATTCTCTCCTGAGACTCTGAGATCGCGATCTCTGTCCCGTCAAGACCGGCATATTTCTTCGGTACCTTGTCCAGATCTACACGGAGCCCGTCCGCAAGCTCTCCGATGGCAACTGAGACACCTCCTGCACCAAAATCATTGCATTTTTTAATCAGGGCGCTGACTTCTTCTCTTCTGAATAAACGCTGGATCTTACGCTCTGTCGGCGGATTTCCCTTCTGCACCTCTGCGCCGCAGGTCTCGATAGACTCTTCCGTGTGGACCTTGGAAGAACCAGTCGCTCCGCCGCATCCGTCACGCCCTGTTCGTCCGCCAAGGAGAATGATGATATCTCCCGGATCGGAAGTCTCTCTGATGACTGCACGTCTGGGAGCAGCGCCGAGTACTGCGCCGATCTCCATACGTTTTGCCACATAGTCCGGGTGATAGATCTCCTTGACCGCTCCGGTTGCAAGTCCGATCTGGTTTCCGTAGGAACTGTAGCCCGCAGCGGCTCCCCGTACCAATTTCTTCTGCGGAAGCTTTCCTTTTAAGGTATCCTTTACAGACACGGTAGGATCCGCGGCTCCGGTCACACGCATGGCCTGGTATACATAGGTCCTGCCTGACAGAGGATCGCGGATCGCGCCGCCCAGACAGGTTGCAGCCCCACCAAAAGGCTCAATCTCAGTTGGATGGTTGTGTGTCTCATTTTTAAAATTAATCAGCCACTCCTCTTCCACGCCGTCTACCTTGATCGGCACTACAATACTGCAGGCATTGATCTCCTCAGACTCCTCCTGATCCTGGAGATTCCCTTCTTTTTTCAGCTTTCTCATCGCCATAAGTGCCAGATCCATCAGGCAGACAAACTTGTCCTCTCTGCCGGCAAAGATCTCGCTGTGGTCTTTCAGATATTGTTTGTAAGTATTTACGATGGGTTCTTTATAATCCCCCTCGCCAAATGTAATCTCCTTTAATTCCGTGGAGAATGTTGTATGGCGGCAGTGATCTGACCAGTAGGTGTCAAGCACGCGGATCTCCGTCATCGTCGGGTCTCTGTGCTCTTCCCCGCTGTAGTACTTCTGGATATGCAGGAAATCTTTAAACGTCATTGCCAGTCCCAGAGAATCATAAAGCTTCTTCAACTCCTCCTGGGGCATATTCTGGAAGCCGTCAAATACTTTTACATCCTCCGGTTCCTCAAATACCGTGACCAGAGTCTCCGGTTTTTCCATTCCGGTTTCCCTGGAATCCACTGGGTTGATGCAGTGGTTCTTAATCGCACCAAACTCTTCTTCTGTTACTGTTCCTTCTATTACATAAGTAGTCGCAGTGCGGATGATCGGCTTTTCATCTTCCTTAATAAACTGCACGCACTGTTCTGCTGAATCTGCCCTCTGGTCAAACTGTCCCGGGAGATATTCTACTGAAAACACATGGCTCTCCTCTTTCAGCGGAAAACTTTCCTTATAAAGTGTATCAACAGGAGGCTCTGCAAATATCCCACTGCATGCTTTTTCAAAAGTGGTATCGGAAAGATTCTCCACATCATAGCGGATCAGGACGCGTACATCTGTCACCGTCTGAATTCCCAGATAGTGTTTAATCTCATGCCGCAGTTCCTTAGCTGAAACAGCAAATTCCGGTTTTTTCTCCACATAAACACGTCTTACATTACTCATAAACGATCTCCTTTGCATTTTATTCTGCCGCAGTTCACTGCGCTCTTTTCTATCCTATCACATTTTTTCTCATTAGTACAATTAATATAATTAAACTTATTAATTAGTACAGTTAATCTTTGACTTTTTTCTCCATATTATGCTGATGATCAGCAGTACTGCAAGCCCCGCTATAAAGAGAACCCCAATTCTAATAACCATATCAGAAAACAGTCCTTCCGGGAGCATTCTGATCATATAATCCTCCGCCGGATCAAACAGCCACAGGTCATTTGTAAAGAAAATCTCATGAAATTTTGTGAAGGCAGCCGAAAAATCCCTCGAAAACAAATACGCCAAAAGAGCCGTTCCCGCCGCCGTTAGCCCCAATGCGATCTGAAAAGCTCTGGGAATCAGATATTTCCAGCTTGCCTTTGCCGCAATCAAAACTACGAGGCAGATCAGCAATACTGCAGCAGCCCAAGTCCTGAGGCGCAGTCCTCCAATGAAAAGTCCCTGCACATCCGCCATATGCAGCTTGTCCTGTTCATTAAAGAAATCCTGTTCCTTCCCATCCACTGTAGTGATCACCTCCAGATTCTCCCGATCCCCCTTCAGATAATCCATCATCTCATGGGTCACATACATCACATCCTCCATCTTCATGTCCAGATCAGGGAGCACGTCGTATTTCTCATACTCTTTTTCATAAAAACCAAAATCCGCATACATCGCCGCTTGAAAGCTCGTGATCAGAAGGATCAAAATCACAGCCAGCGACAGTATAACGCCCAATACCCAATGTACTTTTTTCATCCTGCCATCTCCTATCATTCAATAAGTACAGATTTTATACTATCCAACGTATTTATTTTATCATAATACCGATTGTAATTCATCTCAATTTGGCTTATAATACAAGCAATACTTATTAGGAGGTCTAATAATGGATATCAATTATGAACTGTACAAAGTATTTTTTCATGTTGCATCCACCCTCAGTTTTTCGGAGGCGTCAAAACAGCTTTTTATCTCACAGTCAGCGGTCAGCCAGTCCATCAAAACCCTGGAACGCAAGCTGGACCAGACTCTGTTTATCCGCAGTACTAAACGGGTTCTTTTAACCCCGGAAGGAGAGATTCTGCTTCGTCATATCGAACCGGCCATGCATCTGATTCAGCGGGGAGAAGCACAGCTGCTGGATGCCGCTTCCACGGGAGGGCAGATCCGCATAGGGGCCAGCGACACGATCTGCCGCTATTTCCTGGTTCCATATCTTGAAAAATTTCACAAAGCATTCCCCAGCGCACACATCAAAGTAAACAACCAGACCTCCATCAAATGTGTGGAAATGCTGGAATCCGGCCAGGTTGACCTAATTGTTGTCAACTACCCCAACAATTATCTGAGCAACGTCTCCTCGATTAAGAAAATCAAAACATTCCGGGATGTATTTATCGCGAACGAGTCATTTCATGAACTGAAAGGGAAGAAGCTAACCTATAAACAGCTTTCCCAGTATCCGATCCTTATGCTGGACAGGCACAGCACAACGAGTGAATTTCTCCATCGGTTATTCCAACAGCACCAGCTGGATCTGGTTCCGGAGATCGAGCTGACAAGCAACGACCTGCTCATCGACCTCGCCCGCATCGGACTAGGCATTGCCTTTATCCCCGACTACTGCATGACGGGCGGGCAGAAAGACATATTTGTTGTGGAGACCAAAGAGGAACTGCCCGAAAGAGAATTAGTCATCGCTTATAACGAACAGATGCCGCTCACCAGGGCCGCGGAAGAATTTTTAAATTATTTTTAAGAAGGAAAAGCCGATGAATCATAAAATATTATTAGTAGATGATGAAAAGGATATTGTCGACCTGAACGAGGAAGTGCTGCGTCAGGATGGCTTTCAAAATATTGAAAAGGCATATACCGGGGAAGACGCCGTGGAGTTCTGCAAATCCTTCGAACCGGATGTAATCGTTCTGGATATTATGCTTCCGGACCTGGATGGAATCGAGGTATGTAAGAAAATACGCGGTTTCTCTTTTTGTTCAATTCTATTTCTTTCTTCCAAAAACGATGATGTCAACAAGATCCTGGGACTGTCCAGCGGCGGAGATGACTATATCACCAAGCCATTCAGCCCCAGGGAAGTCGTATTCCGGATCAAGGCACAGCTCCGCCGCCAGCAATATCAGTCCTCCATCCATACCCCTGAGACGGAAACAGTTGCTGCGGGCCGCCTTCTCCTGGACAAGGAAAGCTGCCGCATTCTAAAATCCGGAAAAGAGTTAAGCCTTACGGGCCGTGAATTTCTGCTCCTTGCCTATCTGATAGAAAATGCAGATAAAATCTTAAGCAAAGAACGCCTCTACGAGCATGTGTGGGGGGAATACAGCAGTATCTGTGATAATACAATCATGGTGCATATCCGCCATATCAGAGAGAAAATAGAGGATATTCCATCCAGCCCCAGGCAGCTTGTAACAATAAAAGGGCTGGGTTATAAGCTGAAGAAAAGGGTGGATTAAATGAGAAAATCTGGTTACCGCACTGCTTTTCATATATACCTTATCTTTTTTCTGGCGCTTCTCGGCGCCCTTATTTTCTCTGCCCTGTTTTTTTTCTCGGTTATCACCGTAAAGTTTCCCGATGGTTCTGTACAACGAAGCGATTATCCCAAGGCATTCACAGAGGATTTTGGCAGACAGATTACTTTTATAGATGGCAAACCGCAGATAAAACAGATCGGAATCGAACTGCTCCGTGCAAATCAGGCGGGTATCCAGCTTTTAGACGGCAGGGGCGGGGAAATCGCCAGTTATCATAGACCTGCGGATGCAAAGACTTCCTATTCTGATGCGGAGCTACTGCAGCTTTACCGGACAGGGGAGTTTTTCGGTACCACTGCGTTTATCGGAAATCTGAATGATAAGGACAAAGAGTTTTCTTACATCGTGTATTTTCCTGTAAATATAACAAAAGTCACCATGTTTCTGAACGGCGACAGGTTCACTACCGGTAAAACAATCTTTGCATTGGGCACAGGAGTGCTTATCATGATCCTCCTTGCCGGAAGCCTTATATATGGATTCTGGATCACAAATAAAATGAACCACATTTCTGAATGCGTTCGTTCTATATCAAAACGTGATTATACCCCTCTCATAGTCAAAGGCTCGTTTGGAGACGTATATGAAAGCCTGAATCAGCTTGACCAGGATATCCGGGACACCGACAGCTTAAAAGAACAGACGGAATCGATGCGTGAAGAATGGATTGCCAATATCACACACGATTTAAAAACACCGCTCTCCCCGATTAAAGGTTATGCGGAGATTCTATTTGAAAACGGCTCTGTTACAGGCCCGCAGCTTCATAAGTACTCTGGAGTCATTTTAAAAAATGTCTCTTCCATCGAACGGCTCATCGAGGATCTGAAGCTGACTTATCAATTAGAAAGCGGAATGCTGCCGGTTCAGAGCAGAAGACAGGATTTCGTGCGTTTTATGAAAGAGCTGGTCATTGATATATTGAATAATCCCGCATACGAAAACCGTGTTATACATTTTGAATCAGATCAAGAACCTATCTATTTTTTGTTTGATGAGAAGCTGATGGCAAGGGCTTTCCAGAACCTCATCCTAAATTCCTTTACCCACGGAAACAGGGATACTGAAGTTGATTTGGAGATCACGACACCGGACAGGATACTCACAATCGTTGTAAGCGACAATGGGCCTGGCATGAATCCTTCCGAACTGTCCATGCTGTTTCAGCGCTACTACAGAGGCGCCAGCTCCGGACAGAAAACGGAGGGGACGGGGCTGGGGCTTGCCATCGCCAAAAGTATAGTAGAGACCCAGGGCGGCAGGATCTGTGCAGACAGTGAAATCCATGCCGGAACATCTTTTAAAATAGAATTTCCCACAATGGTGTGAAATAAATTAAGGTTATTTAAGGTTGTGTGAAAATCAGATTAAGGTTGATAGTCTATTATAGATTTATAATAGCTGTCAGCCTTTTTCTAATATAGGAAATTACTCTGGAATTTCCTATATCATATCACCCTCATGAGCGAGGGGGGTGGGGAGCTGAGGTGGGATGACCACTTTGTTATTGGTAAAACAGTAGTCTAAAGAAAGCAGGTGTAAATGTGAAAATTATTTTTAAATACATTCTAACGAATGTGAAGGAAAGAAAGGTAAGAACGGCTGTCATGCTCTTGTCAATTATTCTCTCGACAGTCCTCTTATTCGTTTCCTTTTCGATCGGGGAATCCTACGAAAACGCACAGAGAAAAATGGCTCGCGGTATGTCAGGTACGGCGTCCGTCTCCGTTACTTCCAGGTCTGAAACAACTGGCCTGCAGTTAGAGGACATACCGGATCTGCCGGGTATCAAGGCGAAAGCCGGACTCCTGAAGGAAGACGCTTTATATCATGAAAACGGCTATTATGAATCCATTGACCTGATCGCGTCCGACCTTTCTTTATTGAATCAGATAAATAAACCCCAGCTGAGCGGCGGCGGTGAAATCGAAAATTTCTCCGGCTATCAGGTGATCTTACCGGATCGGTTTACGCAAAAGTATGGCATCAAAAAGGGGGATCGGATAATGCTGCAGATAAACGGCGCTTCTGTCGGATTTGAGGTTGCGGCAATTGCAAAGTATGATACCGTTTTTCTGCGTCAGACCAGAGGTGCAACCGCCCTTCTTCCCTTGGATACCTTGGCGGAAATCACTGGCAGCCCGGGTTACAGCGAAATCCTGATCGAGCCTGCAGACGGTATTTCGGCAGAATCACTGGCGGCTTCGCTCTTGGGCGAATTATCAGACAGTATATTTATCGTTACACAGATCGTTGACGAGGCAGCTATAGCGGACGGTGCCCGACAAAAGACAATGCCCTTTTTCCTGATCAGCTTTTTCTCCCTGACCATGAGTGTCTTCATTATTTACAGCAGTTATAAAGTCATCACTCTGGATCGCCTGCCCGTCATCGGCACCTTTCGCAGTATTGGGGCAACGCAAAAGATGGTCACCGGAATTTTACTCCTAGAAAGTCTTTTCTATGGCTGTGTGGGAGGCCTTGCAGGCATACCACTCGGAATCCTGGTTTTAAGAATGATCCTGCGGGGAATGAGCGGCACATTATCACAGGGCATAGAAATCTCCCCCGTGATTTCCTGGGCTGGAGTCTTACTTTCCTTTGCGGCAGCAGTGATTGTCACGCTGCTCAGCGCATGGTTTCCTGTCCGAAGGGCCGGGCGGCTTCCTGTAAAAGCAGTCGTCTTAGGGGTTGTGGAGGAACAAAAAGCCTCCAGCCGTTTTATTATGGGGACCGGTGCTGTTCTGTTTGTCATTTCAGCCGTACTCCCCTATCTGTTTTCCGGAACATTGCTGTATATAGCCGGATGTTTATCACTGCTTGGGCTGATCGCAGCGGCAATTCTGGTCATACCGCTTGTCACGAACCTGCTTTCAGGAATCCTGGAAAGAATATACGCGGTCCTCTTCAAAAACGAGGGTATGCTTGCCGCAAGAAATATGAAGAATAATAAGAATTTTACGCAGAACATCACCCTGCTGTTTATCAGCATATCAGCCTTGATTGCCATTACGGTAGTGGGAGGGTTTGTAAATACTTACATCACCGATGTCTTTAATGGCGCCGAACTGGAGGGATTTGCCGACGGGGAAATGGATGAAGTTTTTGTAGAAACAGTGCAAGAAATGGACGGAATCGATAAGGTGCTGCCTCTTTATGTTTTCAATAATCAAATAAGCAGCGGGGACATCACATTTACACGTTTGGAGGCCACCGACCATTTAGACTGGTATAATTCCATGTTCAATCTGAACTACACCAAGCACAAAATGGAAGACCAGGCCTCGGAAGATTTTAAGACGCAGCGCTCCATCTTATTAAGTGAGGACTGCATAACCCGTACTGGTTACACCGTTGGAGATCATCTGACCTTATCAGACAGCGACGGGGACTATTCCTATATCGTCGCCGGGAGTTTTAAATCAAGAGCAACCGATGTGGAGGCCATTATCCCTTCCCGCTTTGCCATTTCCGATTTTCACGCATCCACCTTCCATTTTCTGGCTTATACCGCAGCGGATCCGGAAGCGGTCATGGTTCAGATCCGCAGTCTGTTCGGCAAAACACAGAACTGGAGCAGAACCGTCGAGGAATTCAATACTGACGCTCATACCACCGTCGGCGCGTTTCTGAGGCCCATGCAGAGTATGACTTACTTCATACTGCTGCTGGCAGCAGTCGGTAATATTAATAATCTGCTGATCAACTATATACAAAGGCGCCGGACCATTGCCATGTATAAGTCCGTCGGATTAAGCAACAAACAAAACACAAAAATAATGGTAATTGAGAGCTGCACCGCCGGAATGATTGGGGCCTTTGTCGCCGTGCTGGTCTCCTATCTGGAAATAAAAACAATATTTCTAGTAGCAGGCCCCAAGATTTCCATGCAGCCGGAACTGGACATTGTAACCTTTCTATCAGCCGGGGCAATGGGAATAGCCGTAACTTTGGTCAGTTCCGTCGTTCCGATTATAAAAACCCGGAATATGAAATTAGTAGAAGAAATCAAATTTGAATAACTGGAGGTCTGACAGATGAAAGCAATGATCAACGATACAGCCATTGAAGGCAGAAATATTATCAAAGACTTTAATAATATAGGCGGCACACCGACACGGATTCTAAAAAATATATCGCTAAAAGTCAGAAAAGGGGATTTCGTCTCTATTATGGGTCCTTCCGGATCCGGAAAAAGCACATTACTCTACATCCTGGGCGGTTTGGATGTTCCCAGCAGCGGGTCCGTATATATGAACGGGACAGACATCTCAAAATTTGACGACCATAAAATGAGTATCATACGACGCCGTAAAATTGGATTTGTATTCCAGTTTTATAATCTCATCCCCAACTTAAATGTAGAGGAAAACGTCATGCTTCCTCTGCTGTTAGACGGGAAAAAGCTAAAGGATTACAGAAGCAGGCTGGATGACATCCTTGAAACTGTCGGGCTGGCAGAAAGGAAAAAGCACACACCCAGAGAGTTATCCGGGGGGCAGCAGCAGCGTGTCGCAATTGCGCGGGCTCTTATTGGAAATCCCGAGATGCTGTTTGCAGACGAGCCTACCGGGAATTTAGACAGCAAAACAGGTGCTGAAATCATGGAATTACTACATTCCATTAATAAACATACCGGTCAGACTATAATCATGGTCACGCATTCCGCGGAAGCGGCTGAACGCAGTGGCCGCATCATTACAATAAGGGACGGAGTGAGGTGCGTTGATTAATTTTGGGAGGGGCGCTTAATGAAGGGATCTCCGTCAGACTTCCTTCATTTCGCTGGATGCATCCAATCGGAAGAGTGGCTTGGCAAAGGTGGAGGCTCCGTAGCGGGGGCAGCGTATTGATTCGTTTGGGGGATCATATATTTTTCATTACTTTATCCTAAGCATATTGTATCCTTAAACGGATTCATACGCAGCCGCTATCCGTCCGCAAGGCTAGAGCTTGCGGACTTATATCTGTTTTTTGTAGTAGGTGGGGATGGAAATTATTAAGAAATTATAAAATTAGCACTCACCTATTGACAGTGCTAATAATCATATGCTATATTACATGTAGAACAAAGATAACAAATTGATTTTTAGGAGGTATGAACTATGTTATTATCAAACAGAAGTTTTTTTAATGATTTCTTTAAAGACCCATTTTTTGAAAGACCTTTTGACAACGCTTCATCCCAGATCATGAAGACAGACATTCACGAGAAAGACAATAACTACCTCGTAGAAATGGAGCTTCCGGGCTACAATAAAGAGGACATCAAAGCTGACTTGAAAGACGGATATCTCACAATAACCGCCACTCACGAAGAAAGCCAGGAAGAAAAAGACGAAAAAGGCAACTGCATCCGCAAAGAACGCTATACCGGTTCATGTAACCGCAGATTCTATGTTGGTGACCAATTAAAACAGGACGACATTAAAGCATCATTTAAAGACGGCGTCTTATGCCTGTGCGTCCCCAAAGAGGCTCCAAAGGCAATCGAAGAAAAACCTAAATACATCACTATCGATTGACTTTAAGTAAAACCTCTATGTGTAGATGTAAATCGTCTGACCTTTTGAAAATGTATATACGTAAAAAAGCAGGAAACCCAGTGTTTCCTGCTTTTTTATGATATATAGCCACCGAGCCGGCCTGCGTCCATAACAGTTCCTCCGGTCACTATTATACCAGGCTGTCCGAAGGTTCTCCGCCCCAGAATTCCTTTATCTTTAGGCCAAGGTTATCTATCCTGCAGATCTGGTACCCCTCCCACTCACGCGGAAATATCTCCCGGTACTGTCTCTGCACAAACCGCTCATCCAGCAGTATAATAACGCCACGGTCCTCCTCCGTTCTGATGACTCTGCCGGCAGACTGCAATACTTTGTTCATCCCCGGGTAAAGATAGGCATAATCAAACCCCTTCATGTTTCTGCTGTCAAAATACTGTTTCAGTATCTCTCTGTCATTGCATACCTGCGGGAGTCCTGTTCCGATAATCACTGCCCCAATCAGCCTGTCCTGGGTGAGGTCAATGCCTTCCGAAAAGATACCGCCCATCACGCAGAATCCCACAAGGCTGCACTCCCGCGCCTCCTCGAATGTCTCCAGAAAGATTTCTCTGGCTTCTTCTCCCATAAACTGCGACTGCACAATACATTCTATGTCGTGGCGCCCCTGCAGCATATTCTGAAAACATTCCTGTACATCTTCCATAAACCGGTAGGACGGAAAGAAAACCATATAATTGCCCTTTCTACCCTCCACTATATTAAGAATATACCTGGCAAACTTCTCGTACATGTCTGCTCCCCGCATGGTATACTTTGTGCTCACATCGTTGCCAAGAAGAAGAAGACGGTTCTCCCTTGGGAAAGCGGATTCCGCATAGATTGCATAATCATCACTCTCCACGCTGAGCAGCTTTTTATAATAATGGATGGGCAGCAATGTTGCGGAAAAAAATATGGTACTGTTTCCCTGCTCCAAGTAAGTCTGCAGATTTACAGAAGGATTGACACAGAGCAGCTTTACGCGGAAACGGCCGCCACGTTCAAGCTCCGAATAGATGACATAGTTTTCATCTAAAATATCATGAATATTCAAAAAGTCTCTGACTTGAAAATAAAAATCCAAAATCTGCTCTCTTTTTTCCTCGCTGTGTTCTTCCTCCAGATACTCCTCCAGACCGGACATTACATTCATCAGCTTAACCGCGATGTGGGAAACACTTTCCAGAATCTGATAGTTCTCACACTCTCTTTTCAGCATAAGCAGCTGCTTGTTGCACTCCTCCAGTTTTTTCGCCAGCTTAGGATCTTCGTTTTTTACCAGGCGCTTTATCTCAAGCACATCCTCTTTATATAAGACAGCGCTGTACATCTCGCGCCCCCGTTCAACCAGATTGTGTGCCTCATCAATGAGATACAGATAGCCGCCTTTATTTCCCTCGGAAAAAAAACGCTTTAAGTGAGCGTTTGGATCAAAAACGTAGTTGTAATCACAGATAATGGCATCCGACCATACTGAAACATCGAGCGCCATCTCAAACGGACACACATTGTACTTCTGCGCCTGTTTCTCTATTGCCTCTCTGCTCAAATCATCCGAGTTCATAATCAAGTCAAACACGGCATCATTCACTCTGTCATAATGCCCTTTTGCGTATGGGCAGTTGTCCGGATTGCAGACTGTCTCTTCGCAAAAGCATATCTTTTCTTTTGCGGTCAGGGTAATCACCTTCATGAGGAGCCCTTGACCCTTCAGGGTCTGAAAGGCCTGTTCTGCCACGGTTCTTGTAATTGTTTTAGCAGTCAGATAAAAAATGCGTTCCCCCAGTCCTTCCCCCATGGCCCGCACCGCCGGAAAGACGGCCGCCATGGTTTTCCCCACGCCCGTCGGGGCTTGTATAAACAACTTCTTCTTTCTGAGTATCGTTTTATAGACTGAAGTCACAATCTCTCTCTGCCCATCCCTGTACTCAAAAGGAAACTCTATCTTCTTAATCGATGCATTCCGCTCCGACTTCCATTCGATCTGAAACTTCGCCCATTTTTCATACTTAACAACCAGCTCCAGAAACCATTTTTCCAGTTCATCCCTGGTAAACTCCCGGATAAATCTCTTCAGTTCTTCCGTCTCCAGATTACAGTAGGTCATCTGCACACGGATGTTCTGCAGATTCTCCTGCCTGGCATACATATATGCGTAGCACTTAGCCTGTGCCAGGTGTACATTGGAGGGTGCCTCGATATGCAGGAGTTCCCTGAGGACGCCCTTGATTTCATCTATCATGACGCCCTGCCCATCCTCGATGACTCCGTCGGCCCTCCCTTCTACCTGCAGGGTAAATCCTTCGCAGGGAATCTGCGTTTTGAGAGAAACCTCTGCACGATAATCAGAACCCATACGCCGCTGTATCCTGCGATGGATTCTGCTTCCCTGCAGCATGGCCTCTTTGTCCGCGCTGCTCCCTGTTCTGTTGTCGATGTCCCCCTCGCGCAGAATAAATTCCACCAGATTGCGGACAGATATTTTGATCACTTCTTTTTCTTCCATGTATGTTATTATACCTCGTTCAAGCAGGAAAAGCCACTCTTGTTACCTCTAAATTACTACGGCAAACTGAATATAATTCTCTCCGCCGATCTCTTCCTGCCCCACGGTAATCTCACCCCCCGCTTTCTCTGCAATCATTTTGGCGCGGTAGAGGCCAAGCCCCCTGTCCCCTCTCTTTTTGCTCTTCGTAGTAAATCCATTCTCAAAAAAATGTCCGATCTCTTCCAGTGAGATCTTCTCGTGCTGGTTGAATATCTGGAAAATCAGATGATCCTGCCGGGAATCCAGAATCATGCGCACTCGTCCCCCCTCCTCGGGGCACGCCTCATACGCATTGTCTACCAGAACCCCAACAATCTCAATCAGACTGTGTTCTGATACCCGGGAAATAATCTCCCTGCTGCGCACCTCTATCTCTGTCTCAATGCCTTCCCTGGAACTGACAATCTTACTGTAAAGAAAGCCTGCGAGCACCTTATCACTGATTTTCAGAAGAGGCAGATACTGGCTGACGCCCTCTCTGCTGATCGCCTTCACATACTCCGACTGTCTGCGCACAAGTTCTTCATAAGAATCCACAGTAAGGTGCATGTTCAAAACAGCATTCAGATGATTGTCAAATTCATGCTGCCTTGCCCTGATCTCCTTTACCAGTTCCTCCAGCGGTTGAATATAGTGCTGATACATCTTCAGTTCCTTTTCCTGCTCCCTTATGATGTCATTGCTCAGCTTCCAGTCAATCGTCCCCCATATAATCACAACAAGTAATAAAATGAATACAATGATCATCTTAAAATCCAGCGTCCTGCTTATCTTCAGGTCAATCACCAGGTAAACTGCAATCGCAAGGGAAATGAAACAAAAGACCCGGTAAAGGAATTTTCTTACTGTTTTATTCATTTAGCAGCCTCCTGACCTCAGTCTTGTAGGTAACACCGATATCAATTTTCTCTCCATATCCCTCTACCTGTATCATCTGATTTACCATATCATAATACTTCACGTATGTCTTATTCACCGCAAACATCCTGTGGCACTGGAAAAACTCCTGCTTTGGCATTTTCTCCATAAGCTGCCGTATAGAGAGATATGGAATTTCCATCTTCTCCTCTTTCAGATAAAGGCAGACCCCCCTGGGAATTGCCTTACAGAAAACAATCTCTTCACACAATATCTTATAATTAATCCCGTTTTTCTTAACTATAATGTACGGTTTTTCCTCTGCTCGCACGTGGGACAGCACCTTTTTCACCACGGCCTGTACATCTGCTTCGCTGTAAGGCTTTAAGAGATACTGATAACAGTGTATCCTGCGGTAAGCCTCTATCTCCAGGGACGCAACCGATGTGATCATAACAACAGGTGTGAACTCATACTTGATGATATTGCGTATCTCCTCTGCAAAGATCAGGCCGGAGGAGTCTTCCTTGTCCTCTTTTACAAGATTTACATCCAGTAAAAATAAATCAAAAGAAACGGTGCCATGCAGCAGCAGCCTGGCTTGCGCCAGGTCTGCCGCCGTATTCACCGTTATGTCAGCCGATATGCGGCAGAGCATGTTCCGCAGTGCTTCCCTGCTCCGCTCCTCGTCTTCCAATACCAAAATTCTTGCCATATCCTGCTCCTGCTTCTACTGCCTTCTATTGTGCGGCACGCGATCTCCGATTGCCTGATTCCGTCCAGGCCCAAACCGGACTACTCAGCCTTCTCGTAATGCGCGATTTCTGAAATTGTCTTAGTCAGACCGGCAATTCCCTGCAGTTCGGATGGGATGATAATCTTGGTAGCCTTACCGTCAGCCGCCTTTGCAAATGCTTCCAGGCTCTTGATCGTCAGCACTGCTTCATCAGCGCCGGCTTCCCTGATAAACTTAATACCATCAGCCGTAGCCAGCTGTACGGATCTGATCGCTTCCGCCTGTCCTTCGGCTTCCTTAATCCTCTTCTGCTTCTCGGCCTCTGCCTTTAGAATCGCTGCCTGCTTCGCCGCTTCCGCCTCAAGGATCACGGACTCTTTCTCACCTTCTGCCACAAGGATCGTAGACTTCTTCTCGCCTTCTGCCCTGAGGATGGATTCTCTTCGCTCACGCTCAGCCTTCATCTGCTTCTCCATCGCATCCTGGATAGCCTTTGGCGGCATAATGTTCTTTAGCTCGACACGGTTCACTTTGATTCCCCATGGGTCAGTTGCGATGTCGAGAGATGTTCTCATCTGGGAGTTGATCGTCTCTCTGGATGTCAGTGTCTCATCCAGCTCCAGATCGCCGATAATATTACGCAGTGTAGTTGCCGTTAGATTCTCTATCGCTGCAATCGGACTTTCTACGCCGTATGCATACTGTTTCGGATCCGTAATCTGGAAGAATACGACCGTATCAATCTGCATCGTAACATTATCCTTTGTTATAACCGCCTGTGGTTCAAAATCTACCACCTGCTCTTTTAAAGACACTTTCTTTGCAACTCTGTCCAGAATCGGAATTTTAAAATGCAGGCCTACTCCCCATGTCTCTTTGTATCCGCCAAGACGCTCCAGTATATACGCATGTGCCTGGGGTACAATCCTGATATTTGTCACCAGGATTAACAGTACGATAATTAGTATTACAATTCCAATCCAAAGTCCCATATTCTATTCCTCCTCATATTTCTTTACAATCAGTTTCACGCCGGAAATGCTTACCACCTTGGCCAGTGTCCCGGGCTCCAGGATATCCTCATCCTTTTCTGCCCTTGCGGTCCACTCCAGCCCATTGACGACAGCGGTTCCCGTCTGTGCCAGATTATCTACAGTCTCCGTCACCCTGACTATTTTACCTATAACGCCCTCATAATTTGTCTTCTCATGATGGGCATTTATGTATTTTACCGCAAAGGGACGGGTAAAAAACAAAAGTAAAAATGAGACAACGAAAAATGCGCCAACCTGCCAGATCAGGTTCATACCGGCAATGTTTAAAAGCAGCGCTGCCAGAGCGCCCCCGGCCAGCCAGACCGATGTAAGCCCGACCGTTATAATCTCGATTACCAGAAAAACTATCAGCAGTCCAAGCCATACAAAAGCTTCTCTCTCCATATTTCTCCCTTCTCTCAGATTTTATTTCATCCGGTTAATAACCTTTCCTGATGATAGTTATATGTTAATCCAGCTTATTCTATTATACAATACTTTTTGCGTGAATGCAGTGAAATCCTGTTTTAATGAAATTCTTTAACAGTTCAGGTAAATCTGAACTGTTACGCATCCAGCCATTAAAATCGCTTTGCGATGGGATGGATGCCTGTGGCCACCTCATTTTCCTACGGTCTGCGCTGTAAATGCGCAGACCTGACTGCGCTGTCACTAAATTCTGTCATATCCTGTCGGAAATGCATCGGCAGGTGTGACCTCTGCAGGGCCAGATTCTCACGCTCTTTGATCGAAATCGAGCTGCAGAATCCTTTCCATAAACGCTCAAATTCCCCTTCAGCCTCCGATACTCTGCCTGCTGTCTCCGGATTCAGTTCCTCTCCCTGGACGAGAACCCAGTTCTTACCTGCCTGATGAACCAGAAATACCTTATGCGTTTTATCATAAACCATCCAGTTCTCCAGCGGAAAACGATTTGTAAAATGATCTGCAATGCAGGTCAGCACCTGCCCCTTAGGGGTAATCTCCGAGAGCAGGACTCCGTTCTCCAGTTCCCGAAAGCGGATGAACTCCGTAAACAGATGCGCTTCATTGGCCACGCTCCTGCTCAGTTCAAACACCTTGGCAACATATGGATTACTCAGGTGTTCCATGACCTTCCTGCTGTCTGGTATGGTTCTGGCTGCCAGCATGGTGTTATATACGGCATCCGCCTTCTCGGAATCGTCTGCCAGGAGGGCATGATAAATATCCCAGTAAGTATTATACCCAAGATTCTGTTTTATCAGCCGCTCAACCGCAATTGATTTTTTTTCCGACTCTGCGGTCTCCCTGTACTCACAGAACAGCTGCGGGGTCATCTGGCCGCGCAGTGCAATACCAGCTTCACCGTTTCTATTTTCTTTCCACGCATCGTGGATAGCGGAAAATATGCCTGTTATTGTGTCATAACAAATATAGACCTGTTTCATCTCTGTCCCTCTTTTACTCCAATATGCTGAAAACCTGTGCTTCCCTGAAGGTCACATCATCAAACAAAGAAAGCTGCCGGTAGGTCATACCGGTCACAGAATCCGGCAGCTTCTCCTTTGTATTCAGTAAGTTTCTCATAATATAATCCTCTTCTATCCTGGTTTTGTACATCATTCTGCCATTACATGTCAGAAAATAAAGTGCACGCTTTAGAACGACTCCCATCTTTTTTAAATCTTCAAACTGCAGAGTTCCCATCCTTCTCGCCTTCACAATCCTGGCAGCCGACTTTACTCCGATTCCGGGCACCCTCAAAAGTGTATTATAGTCGGCCCGGTTCACCTCCACCGGAAAATATTCCAGATGCTTTATCGCCCAGTCGCACTTTGGATCCAGAAAAACATTAAAATTCGGGTTCTTTTCATCCAGCAGCTCCCTTGCCTTAAATTGGTAATATCTCAGCAGCCAGTCCGCCTGATACAGTCTGTGCTCTCTCAGAAGAGGCGGCCCTTCCCCTGTTCTGGCTGGCAGAGCCGAGTCCTCATTCACAGAAACAAATGCGGAGTAGAACACCCTCTTCAGTTCGAATTTCTTATAGAGAGATTCTGCCACATTGAGGATCTGGTAATCGGTCTCAGGAGCAGCGCCGATAATCATCTGTGTGCTCTGCCCGGCAGGGACAAACCGGGGAGCATTCTTATATTGAACAATCTCCAGCTTATTGTCATTGTGCTTCTGCTGTACCAGACGCATCGGCGCCAGAATATTCTTCCTGCTCTTGTGAGGTGCAAGGAGCCGCAGACTCTCGGCGGTGGCAAGCTCCAGATTCACACTCATCCTGTCCGCTAAAAACCCCACCCGCTGAATCAGCTCCTGATCCGCTCCCGGAATCGCCTTCACATGAATATATCCCTGAAAATTACACTCCCTGCGCAGCTTGTACAGAGCAGCATAGATCAGCTCCATGGTATAATTCGGCGTCTTCAATATCCCAGAACTCAGAAAAAGGCCTTCAATATAATTCCGTCGGTAAAACTCCATAGTCAAAGTGCATATTTCGTCCGGCGTGAACGAAGTCCTGACTACGTCGTTAGACGCTCTGTTGATACAGTATTTACAGTCATAAATACATTCATTCGTAAATAAAATCTTCAATAACGAAATGCATCTTCCGTCAGCTGAAAAGCTGTGGCATATACCCGATTTCTTGCAGTTTCCCATCCCTGTCCCGTCACCCTGCCTGTCCACACCGCTGGACGTGCAGGCCACATCGTATTTGGCGGCATCGCTTAAAATCTGCAGTTTGTCATACATCGACATCTGTTCCTGTATAATCTCCGCCATCTCCGTGCACCCCTTTTCCTATACCTTATTCCGCAGTTTTCTGCGGATCCGCCCGCAGGGCATGAATTACGGGATGCCCTTTGGGTATACTTTCTTCAAATAAATCCTATAGCTATTTCGAACATCTGTTCTAACTATAACAAATCATACCATATCTTCCACGCATTTTCAATAGGGAGTTAGTTAACGAGCTTTAGACTCGTTAACGGATGGAGGACGCGAATGACGAGGTGAGTCCGGGAGCTGGTGGGGCAATGTCTGCTGGTGAAATGTCCTGACACTTCGCGAAGAAGCTGCAGAAGAAAACGGAACGGGAAGGGAGGTACATGCCGCATTTGGCCCGAATGCCGATGCATTCGCTGTTGCATCCAAACGGTAGTTAAGAGCTCATTCCCCAGAGGGGCCCTCGTACGGTAGCAACGGATGGAACAGAATTGGTGATTCGTTTATATAAGTGTAAGTGTTAGATCGCCTTGTTACCCGTAAATATACTGGATTTAAAAAATTGTATGGTTCATTCATAAAAAAGCATATGGAGTTACACACGATAATCGTTACTAAATAAATAGATTTCTTCAAAAACAGTCCCCAAAGCTCCCATACATAAAAGCCTTAAAATCCATTTAATCAAGATGCATGATACGCATAGCCAATTTCATCCGCCTCCCCCGTCTCGGGCTCCACCTTAGGAACGAGTCTTTGCCTACCGGTCGGATGCACCAGCCAAGCGGACTGTAAGCGGCAAGCCCTCCGACCTGTATGGTCGGTTTAAAACCCCTTATAGCGGACGATTAGAAGCTCTTAGAGAGCCGGAGGCATCCGGAAGGGATGAAAATTGATTCTCCGAAATCAATTTTCAATCCGGCCTGTACTGAAAAAATATCATTTTTTTCAGCGCATGCCGGATGTGCCCTTCCAGGTGCCTCCGGGTCTCTTAGAGCTTCTTCGTTAAGCGGTCAGGATTTTAAACCGACCATACAGGCCGGAGGGCTTGCCGCTTACAGTTCGCTTGGCGTCCCCCATCCGTGCCGAGACTAAAGCTCGTCACTAAATCCCGATTTATTTTTGATCCTGCGGCACCGAGTTTTTCCCAAATACTGCCATCAGGATAATTGCCGCAGCAAAACTTACGATACATGCGATAATAGCCGCCACAACCGATGAGTCAAATCCCGTCTCCGGATTGATAACCTGCAGCCATCCGAAGATCCCGTTTGTTCCATAGAAATATTGTTTTACTCCGCCGAATCCTATGATTGCCCCACCAATACCAGAAGCCAGGCACGCCAGGATAAACGGCTTTTTGAACTGCAGTGTGACACCATAGATTGCTGGTTCTGTAATACCTACCATGGCTGAAAGGATTGCAGGGCCGCATACGCTTTTGAGCTTTTTATTTCTTGTTTTGAGCATAATCATCAGTACCACTCCTGCCTGTGCAAATGCGGAAGAGAGACCTGCGATTGTGATCGGGTCGAATCCCATGGTCGCCAGATTATTTACAGAAATTGCAACGAATCCCCAGTGTACGCCGAACATAACACATACCTGAATTAACGCGCCATATAAGAAACCGCTAATAGTCGCGTTGAGATCAAATAATGCCGTAAATGCGGCTCCAAGCAGGCTGCTCGCAAAACTTGCAACCGGCCCGATAATCAAAAACGCCAGGACAATGCTGATGATGAGGGTAAGCGCCGGTACAGCAAAAGTCTTGAACAAGTCGCTCATCCTCTTTGCAAAGAATTTTTCCACTTTTGCAGCAAAGTAACATGTCACAATCGCCGGTATCACAGAGCTTGCATAGTTCATCAGAATGACCGGAATTCCCAGGAATGTTACGTAGACCGGAGATTCAAAAATGGTTCCTGCAAACAGTGTGTAAAGCGGTTCTCCTGCCATAATCGTTGTGAGGGATGGGTAAACCAGCGCTGCTCCAATGGCCATTCCGATAAACGGCGTGCCCCCGAATTTCTTCATCGCGGTGTATCCAAGGAATACCGGCAGAAAGTTGAAAAAGCAGTCGCCCACAATGTTCAGGATCTGATAAGTACCCGATGCGGTTGAAAGCAGGCCGGTCGCGGTAAGCAGTGCCAGAAGACCTTTGATTACACCGGTTGCGGTAAGCATTCCCAGAATTGGCGTGAATACGCCTGATATCAGATCGATAAACTGGTTTGTTACCTTTTTCTTCTTCATTTCTTCTTTGAATTCTTTGGCATCTCTTACTTCCGTCTTTTCGCCGTCCGCCCCCAGCATGGCCAGCATTTCTTTGTAGACATCCCCTACGTGCTGTCCGATCACGATCTGATACTGGCCGCCGCTTTTCACGATGGATAGAACACCTTCAATTGCTTTCACCGCTTCGTCATCCGCTGCCGCTTCGTTCTTCAGTTGAAGGCGCAGCCGTGTCGCACAGTGGTAGACGCTGGTTATATTGTCTCTTCCGCCGATTTTTTCTACAATCTCTTCGATCATTTTTTCGTACTTCATTCGTTAAATCCTCCTTCGCTCAATTCCGTAAAATCAAAAGTCATACTCTGTTCCTTTTGAAACTTAATCTTCTGCCGCTGTCCTGTTCTGTCTGCAAATATAACTGCAGAATCTCGGAGTCCCAGCAGCCTGATCTCTGTAATCTGTGAGTCTTTCCACTCCAGATCCAGAATACATCCGCACTTCAAGCGGATTCCCTGCACCTTTCCATTTTTTAATGCCTGGGGGAGGGCCGGGAGCAGAAAGACGATATCTTCAAAATCCTGCACCAGCATTTCCAGCAGACCGCAGGCGCCCCCAAAGTTTCCGTCTATCTGGAATGGCGGATGCGTGTTGAACAGGTTATCCAACGTGGCGCCAGTCAGCAGCTCACGCTGATTCTTCCACGCTTTTTCTCCGTCCCGGAGCCGTGCGTAAAACAGAATAATCCAGGCCTTGCTCCATCCCGTATGTCCGCCTCCATGACTCAGGCGTCTCTCCAGAGTATGAAGCGCTGCCTGCGCCAGCCCGGGCGTTGTGTCCGGGCGTATCTGCGCTGCAGGGTAGAGGGCAAACAGCTGGGAGATGTGGCGGTGTCCGATCTCCATTTCTTCATAGTCCTTCCGCCATTCCTGAATCTGTCCGTATTTTCCGACTTCGATGGGGGGCAGCCCTTCCAGGCGTATTTTCACATCTTTTTCCAGTTCGTCTTCCAGGCCAAGTTCTTCTGTGATCCTGATATATCCGCCAAACAGTTCCCTGAGGATTTCCGAATCCATGGCAGGCCCCATACAGAGACACCCGCATTCTCCCTGCTCATTCATATAGATATTTTCCGGGGAACTGCTCGGCCCTGTCATCCAGTATCCCTGCTCGTCCTGCACCATATAATCTGCGAAAAATTGTACGCTGTCCCTCAGTATTCCATAAAATTCTTCCATAAATTCACGGTCTTTTGTATACAGATAATGTTCAATAATATGAAGACAGAGCCAGGCCCCGCCCATTGGCCATATAGTTGCCGACACATGGCTGTCCTGCGGTGCGCAGTCCCCCCAGATGTCTGTATTGTGGTGGCAGCAGAATCCGCGCGCTCCATACATTTTCTCCGCGGTCTCCTGCCCATGCGGCCGCATCGTTTTCAGGTGCTCCAATAGCGGCATGTGCAGCCGGGAAAGCCCCGTCTTTTCCGCCATCCAGTAATTCATCTGTATATTAATATTGATCGTATATTTGGAGCCCCAGGCCGGCTCAAAGTCTTCGTTCCAGATTCCCTGCAGATTGGCAGGCAAGCTGTTTTCACGGCTGGAACTGATCAATAGGTACCTTGCAAAATTATAATGTAGATTTACCAGACCAACATCCTCCTCCCCGTTCCTCATCCGGGCAAGACGTTCCGGGGTGGAAAGCCTCTCAAATTCCTCCTCCTTCCCGAGCTCCAGTACACTGCTGTTATAAAGTGCATGATAATCATCGAGATGCTGTTTTTTTAACTTTTCATAAGGCTGGGTACCGGCTGCCTTCAAGGTTTCCATACACCACGCGGCTGGATCTTCGCTCCGGTAAGTGGTCCTGCCGGTTATAAAAAGCACCGCCTCCTTCGCGCCCTCTACGATGATATGACTGCCCATGCGGTACCTGCGCCCTCCTTTTGAGGCAATCCGCACCGCCATCTCAAAGGCGATCCCGTTATCCGCACCGTTTTTACCGTACAGGCGGATCGCATCGTCTCCCAGTGCTTCTGTACCGTCGCAAAAAGACGACCCCCTTCCCGATCGGTTGTCTTTTCGGGTAAGTGAAACCTCAAAATCCAACACCTCATCTGCATCTGCGTACATTTTATAAACCAGAACCTGTGCCGGGGCAGAGGCAAAAAATTCTCTTTTTACAGATCCCTTCTCCGTCTTATATGCAATGCTGCCCATTGCATCCTCCAGATTCAGTCTTCTTCGATATCCTTCGAATACCGGCGGTTCATACTCCACAAACGAAGTTCCGTTCTCTTTCTTCTTCACGATCTGCCTGCCGCGTGTATGAAAAAAATCAATCCATACATCTCCCAATGTCTGATAGTGCCTCATATGGGGATAGGATGCATACATACTGCGGGAAGCCAGAAGTTCCGCCTCCTGCACTCTGCCCTCCTTTAGCAGCTGCCTCACTTCATGCAGATGCTCTTTTGCATCCGGATTGACCCGTTCCATGTATCCGCCTGACCAGACAGAATCCTCATTCACCTGTATCCGTTCAACAGATGTCCTGCCAAAGACCATAGCGCCCATAAAACCGTTTCCGATGGGAAATGCCTCTGTCCACTCCTCTGCTTCGTTCCGAAACCAGATCTCATTCATCGCAATTCTCCTTCCTTCAAATTTCTGAGGCCATTATAGCAAAAAAAACAGAAGTTCCGAAAAAGTTCGCAAAATGGAAACTCTCTCAAAACTTCTGTTATTTTATCCTAATCTTTACAGCAATACATAAGATTAATCAATGATTACATCCTCAGGAAAGCCGTACTTATTCTGATACCTTGCCGTAATCTGTTCGATTAGGAACTGATAAAGAATCGGATGATTCTGAACCCGCTCCCCGTATTTTAGAAAAATGCACATATCCACTCTCGGATCCTTTTCCATCTTTGTGTTAGATGTAATCAGAACTACCCTTGCTTTTGTTTTATTAAAACATTCTTTTTCAGGTTCTCCGTCCAGTTTAGAAAACGTGCTGATATAGCGCCCTGAATTCGAGAAAATTAAAAGCAGTGTATCTGCGCCGGCCTCTGCAATATAATGCTCCTGCTTCCTGTCATTAATCGTTGTATAGACATATTTTCTGTAGTAGGACATTTTGTATTGAAAATTCAACGCTGCCGTCTCGGAATAAATCTCCCCAAAAGCGGCAATTTTCTTATAACCGTGGATATCCTCCACGAGGCGTTCTATCCTTTCCGTATCGATGGAGGCCGCCTGATTCCTGATATCATTCGTCAGCACCTGAACATAACGGTCCATCCCGTACTCCAGAATATAGTCCGTGATATTCACCGAATCTCCGCCCCGGATATAAACATCCTTTTCACGCTGGCGCATGGCCTCCAGCTTGAAATCCGTATAGTCGTCAAAACCAATCCTTCTCACAAACTTGGATACCGTAGACTTTGATACACTGCACAGGGCAGCCATCTCCCCGATCGGTATCTGATACAGCTGGTTGATATTCTCCAGCATCAGACTGGCGATGTGGTATTCTGTGGTACCGACAATCTCCTCATTAATTGTGGTGATCAAACGCTGATATAAAATATGCATTGTCTTTTTCTATTCGCATTCTCTGATTCGCTTTCTCAGCGGAAGTATCATAGAGGGAGATACGGAAAGCTCGTCAAGCCCCATCTTCAGGAATTCTTCCGTCAGTTCCAGATCGGCTCCCAGTTCACCACAGATACCAATCCACTTGCCCTCTGCATGAGCATTCTCAGCTGCCATCCTGATCATTGCAAGCACTGCCGGATGATGTGGATCATAGAATGCATCCAGTTTGGAATTCTGCCTGTCAATCGCCAGCGTATACTGGGTCAGATCATTTGTACCCACGCTGAAAAAGTCTACTTCTTTGGCCAGTTCCCTGCTGATCATGACAGATGCAGGTGTCTCAATCATCACACCGGTCTCTACATTCTCTTTAAACGGAATTCCCTCCGCCTTCAGTTCACTCTGCACTTCTGCAATAATCTCTTTGATCTTGTATATTTCATCAACTGAAATGATCATCGGAAACATAATGGAGATATTACCGAACATAGCTGCACGGTAAAGCGCACGCAGCTGTGTCTTAAAGATCTCTGTTCTTGTCAGACAGATACGGATTGCACGGTATCCCAGCGCCGGATTCTCTTCCTTGTCCAGCCCGAAGTAATCAACCTGTTTATCTGCTCCTATGTCCAGCGTACGGATAATAACCTTTTTGCCAGCCATATTTTCCGCAACCTGTTTATACACTGTAAACTGCTGCTCCTCGGATGGAAACGTGTCGTTCTCCAGGTATAAGAATTCACTCCGGAACAGGCCGATTCCGCCTGCATCATTCTTCAGGACAGCGCCAACATCGGATACATTGCCAATATTAGCATATACATTCATCTTCTGGCCGCTCTTTGTTACATTCTCTTTGCCTTTCAGCTGTTCCAGGAGGGCCTTCTGTTCCAGATCCTTTGCCCGCTTTTCTTGCATCTTTGCCAGCGTCGTCTCGTCCGGGTCAATATACAGCATTCCGGTAAAACCGTCAATTATTGCCATTCTGCCGTCATACTGGGCCGCTAGTTCCTCGCCCAGGCCAATGACTGCAGGAATGTTCATCGTTCTTGCCAGAATTGCCGTATGGGAATTGGAAGAACCATACATGGTTGCAAATCCAAGGACCTTGCTCTTGTCCAACTGTACAGTCTCGCTGGGGGCCAGATCATCCGCCGCAATAATACACGGCTCATCCGTCTGAGCCATACTTTCTCCCACACCGCAGAGGATGTCCAGTACACGCTCGGATACATCCTTTACGTCCGCCGCACGCCCCTGCATATATGCATCATCCATAGAAGCAAACATCTGCGCAAAGTTGTCCGCCGTTGTTGCTACGGCAAATTCTGCATTTACTTCCTGGGTACGTATAATATTTTCGATTGATTCAATATAATCCAAATCTTCCAGCATCATCTGGTGTATCTCAAAAATCATGGCATTCGCTTCGCCCACATCCTCAAGCGCTTTGTCATACAGCCCTTTGAGCTGTTCAACTGCCTCGGCCTTTGCCTCCTGAAAACGGATGCATTCCGCCTCCACATCATCAACGTGTGACCGCTTGATCACTTTTTGGTTCCTCTTATAAAATGAGAGCTTTCCGATGGATACACCGCCAAATACGCTTTTACCTGTTATTGTAATCATAGTACCTTCCCTTATATACAAATGATAAGTGCTCTTTTATTTATAAATTTTCTTTAAAAAATGCCTCTAATTCTGCGATTGCCTGATCTTCGTCTTCGCCCTCGGCTGTCATAGTAATCTCTTCCCCTGTTTTTACTCCGAGTCCCATGACTCCAAAGATTCTCTTTGCATCGGCACTCTTCTCGCCTTTAACGATTTTAACGGCAGATTTATAGCCTGCAGCCTGCTTTACCAACAGCCCTGCCGGTCTTGCATGAATTCCCTCCGGGTCTGTAATAACATATTTAAATTCTTTCATGATACTATTTTCCTCCTGTTTTTTATTTTTAACTTCAATTAGTATATAACATATCTCCGTTTTTTTCAATTGCTTATAAATTATTTCACACTACATTTCCATTTAAGAACTAAAAAAACGACATTTCAAAGGCATTTTGCAGCACGCTCCCTGCGGATTCTCCACAGGGCAAATGCCGCAAAATGCCCTTTTTTATGACTCAAACAACGGTGTAGAAAGATATCTTTCTCCTGTGTCAGGCAGGATCGCCACGATTGTTCTGCCTTTATTTTCCGGTTTTTTTGCAGCTTCAACCGCCGCATGGAGCGCCGCGCCGGAGGAAATTCCAACCAGTACACCCTCTCTCCTTGCCAGAAGTTTTGCAGCCGCATAGGCTTCCTCATCCTTTACCTGCACAATGGATTCATAGATATCTGTATCCAGTACTTCCGGTATGAACCCCGCACCGATGCCCTGCAGCCCATGTGGTCCCGGTTTTCCGCCCGACAGTACCGGGGAGCCGGCCGGCTCCACTGCAATCACCTGCACATCCGGCTTTCTGGACTTCAGATAGGTTCCCGTTCCCGTGATAGTTCCGCCTGTGCCTACGCCCGCAATAATGATATCCACCTGGCCATCGGTGTCCTCCCAGATCTCGGGACCTGTTGTTTTCGTATGAATTTCCGGGTTCGCACTGTTCACAAACTGGCCAAGTACGATTGCATTTTCCCGTTCTTTTACAAGCTGCGCCGCCTTCGCGATCGCGCCGTTCATTCCCTTCGCCCCTTCGGTCAGGACAATCTCTGCGCCATAACCCAGCAGAAGCTTTCTTCTCTCGATGCTCATCGTCTCGGGCATGACAAAAACTGCCTTGTATCCCTTGGCTGCCGCCGCCGATGCAAGCCCGATCCCGGTATTTCCGCTGGTGGGCTCAATAATTGTTGCTCCCGGTCTGATTAGGCCTTTCGCCTCCGCGTCCTCTATCATATTCAGGGCCACGCGGTCCTTCACGCTTCCGGCCGGATTGAAGTACTCCAGCTTTACCAGAACGCGCGCCACCAGGTTCAATTCCTTTTCAATATTCGACACCTCCAGTATCGGTGTCCTTCCTACCAATTCTGTAATGCTTTTATATATATTTGCCATTTTGCTTCCTCCAATTCTCTATCTATATTTTTATAGCTGAAAGCACATAAGTAACCGGATTTTGGTCTCTTATGTGCAATGCAAAATAAGTAACCGTCCAGATCTTCACGAGCCTTACAAATCTTATTATATTCGTTCTAAAGCCTGTTCCAGGTCATACAGGATATCATCTATGTGCTCGGTTCCCACGGACAGCCTGACCGTGTTCGGCCTGATGCCGGAAGCCTCCAGCTCTTCGGGCGTCATCTGGGAGTGCGTGGTACTGGCCGGATGGATAACCAGTGATTTCACATCTGCAACATTGGCGAGCAGAGAGAATATCTCCAGGTTATCAATGAATTTCTTCGTATCTTCCCCAGTGCCGTTTATTTCAAATGTAAAGATTGAAGCACCTCCATTGGGGAAATATTTCTGATACAGTTCATGATATGGACTGTTCTGCACGGACGGATGATTCACTTTCAATACTTTTGGGTGTGCCTGCAGAAATTCTACGACCTTCACCGTATTCTCCACATGGCGCTCCACCCGGAGAGACAATGTCTCCAGCCCCTGCAAAAATAAAAATGCATGGAGCGGCGCCATCGTTGCCCCGGTGTCCCGCAGAATCACCGCCCGTATTCTCGTTACAAATGCTGCAGCCCCTGCCGCCTCATAAAAGCGTACACCATGATAACTTGGATCCGGTTCTGTCAGCTGCGGATATTTACCGGATGCGTTCCAGTCAAAGTTCCCGCTTTCTATAATGACTCCGCCCAAAGCGGTCCCATGTCCTCCGATAAACTTAGTTGCAGAGTGAACAACAATATCTGCACCGTATTCAAAGGGCCTCAGCAGGTATGGCGTGGCAAATGTACTGTCCACTACCAGGACGATATGATATCTGTGGGCAATATCGGCGATCTCCTGTATATCGACCAGATTTGCATTCGGGTTCCCAATAGATTCTATAAATATTGCTTTTGTATTCTCCTGAATCGCTGCTTCCACTGCGCCTTCTACTTCCGGATCCACAAAAGTTGTGGTAATGCCCTGATCCGGAAGCGTATGTTCCAACAGGTTATAGCTTCCCCCATAAATATATTTTGAGGCTACAATATGGTCTCCCTGTTTAGCAAGATTCTGAAATGTGTAAGTAATTGCCGCCGCACCGGATGCAACACCGAGTGCCGCCGATCCGCCCTCCAGCGCCGCGATCCGTTTCTCAAAGACATCCTGGGTGCTGTTCGTCAGCCTTCCGTATATATTTCCTGCATCAGCGAGTCCAAAACGCTGAGCCGCATGCTCACAGTCCCTGAATACATAGGACGTGGTCTGGTAAATGGGAACCGCCCTGGCGTCTGTTGCCGGATCCGGCTGTTCCTGTCCTACGTGTAACTGTAATGTCTCAAATCTTAATTTTCTGTCTCTGCTCATTTGCGTTGTCCTCACTTTCCTGTCAATTCACCTTTACATGCTTCCTTTAAAACTGTCTGAATTAAATATAGTACATATTCGTACTGCAATCCAGATTCTCTCTGTACTCCCGCACCAGCTGGGCCAGCGTCCGTTTACTGAGGAATTCGTTCACCTTACTGTCAATCTCATCCCACACAAGTTCCTGTATGGCTTTCTGTACAGGATCCGCGGCCTCCTCCCCATTCCTGTCGATAATGGAAAATTCCCCTTCCAAAGCCTCCAGTATCTCCTTCACTGTAATGCACTCGGCGCTCTTGGCCAGCTTATATCCTCCGCCGGCCCCTTTCACACTGACAACAATGCCTGCTTTTCTCAAAACTCCAAAGACCTGCTCCAGATAATTTAAAGAAATATTCTGCCGCTTTGCCGTCTGGATCAGGGAAATCGGACCCTCCTGTGAATTCGCTGCCATATCCACAAGTGCACGGAGTCCGTATCTTCCTTTTGTAGATACCTTCATATAACACCTTCTTTCTATATCCTACTATTTTGATATGTATTGTATATTTAATGTTATACACCCATATTCCTACCATGTCAATACAAATTTTAAAACTGGATTTTATACGCTTGGGGGACGCCTTGCGTGGAACGGGGCGGGGGCAGACAGAAGCATACCGCTGTTTGGATACTGAGCGCTGCGCTAAGCAGCAGTAGATGTTTTCCAAACAGCGGTATGCTTCTGTCTGCCCCCGCCCCGTTCCACGCATAGCTAGGTTCATCCAAACGGCAGGAAAAATTAGTTTCCCGGCGGGATTCTAAACCAAGGGCGGCGGATGTGCAGTGGCTGCGCTGTACGTGGTCAGGGTTTTAAACCAACCTTACAGGCAGGACAGCCTGCCGTTTATAGTTTGCTTGACGTCCCCTTCATTTCCGCTGCCCGGATGATATCCGCTATTGTAACCCTGCCTACCGCATCATTCATCGTCTTCCACATTTCTTCCCAAGTATTTCTGGTTGGGCACAATCCGCAGGCTATGCCGCAATTGCTCTCTCTGGTAAGGCAGTGCACCGGAGCCAGTTCCCCCTCTACTGCCGTCAGTACCTCCAGCACGGTCAGTTCTTCGGCATCTCTTTCCAGGCAGTATCCTCCGTAAGCGCCACGAACACTCTTTACGATTCCCTTTTCTTTCATGGGCTTTACTATCCGCTCCAGATATTTCTCAGACAACTTCCGTCTTTCTGCTATATTCTTCAGACTCTCAAGATGATCCCTGCTGGAATGCAGCGCAAGATCTGCCACAATCTCCAGCGCATACTGTCCCTTCGTCGACATTTTCATTTTAAGCTACACTCCTTTGTTTTACTTACAATATGTATTTTAAACAAAACTCGCATAAAAAACAATCTTACTTTTCAAACAATCACGCAGTTCACAGATAATCCGTAATTTTTCGACACTTTTTGTATATTTTTATGGATTTTTTCACAAACACATTGACTTTCATTGTTAAATATGCTACGCTAATACAGCGTTGTTCAGAATAGAAATGAGCATTGCGAACACTTTATTATTTATTTTTTTATTTATGGAGGGCAACACAATGACAGGTACAGTAAAATGGTTTAACAACCAAAAAGGCTATGGATTCATCTCTGACTCAGAGGGAAATGACGTATTCGTACACTACTCAGGATTAATGATGGATGGATTCAAATCCTTAGAAGAAGGCCAGGCAGTTGAATTCGATGTAACAGACGGCGCAAAAGGACCACAGGCAGTCAACGTAGTAAAACTTTAATCAGAATTTTAAATGTACCTTTTAATATATAAATTAGATTTAATATTTAAAAGAAATACAGAGAAATGAGATTAAAAAAAGAGTGCCCGGATATTCCGGGTGCTTTTTTTGTGTATTGGAAGGGGACGCCAGCGAACAGGAGGCGGACTTGAATAAAGCGGATTGGATTGAACTGGATACCCGGAACACATCGTATTTAGTAGTTTTTCTGCAGCTTGCCACAGATCCGCCCAAACCAACCAACTCAATCCGCCTCCCCCGTCTGCTCCCCCACCGGGTAAGGCGCTATTTAACCGCCTTAATGCGCCCAGCCCCGGGAACCGGACACAGGGGTGTCTGGAAGCATAGGAGATGCTGTTAGCCGGAGTAACGGAAAAAAGAAGGAAAACCGGGGCCAGGTCTGCCCCGGTTTTCCTTCTTTTTTCCGTTACTCCAGCTTGCAGCTTCTCCCCCGTTTCCAGACACCCCTGTGTCCGGTTCCCGGGGCGTCCCCATACCAGCCAAATACCGCCCTGCCTACAAGCTTACATTGGAAACGTAAGCTTCCGCTGCCTCCCAGACGTCGAATCCACTTCCTCTTAATATATCAACCACCCTTGCCGGGTCGTCAGTTTTTAATACCGCCGATGCGTCTGTCCCATTTGCGAATGCATACATGTATTCAATATTGACTTCGCCTTCTACGATTTGATGCATTGCCTTGCTTAAGGATCCCGTCGCGTGAGGCACCCGAAGCGCCACAACGTCTGTCAGCATAGCTGTGATTCCATTGTCTTTAAGCACCGCTCTTCCCTTGTTCGGGTCGGATACAATCATGCGGAGCATTCCGTAATCTGATGTATCTGCCAGGCTCAGTGCAACGATATTCACATCGTTGCTGGCCAGCACTGCAAGCACTTCGTCCAGACGTCCCTCCCGGTTTTCCAAGAATACTGATAATTGTTGTATTGTGATTCCCATCGTGCTTACCTCCTCTACTGCAGGTTACGCTTATCTATTACACGTACTGCTTTTCCTTCGCTTCTCTGTATTGTCTTAGGCTCAACCAGCTTCACGCGGACGGAAACTCCAAGCGCCTGTTTCAGAACTGCGCCGATCTTTGCTTTCAGCGCATCCAGTTTTCTGATCTCGTCTGAGAACATGCTCTCATCGACCTCCACCATAACCGTCAGGACATCCAGATTATCTTCTCTGTCCACAATCATGAGGTAATGCGGTGCAACTGCGCCGCCCATGCTGAGAAGTGCTGTCTCAACCTGCGTCGGGAATACGTTGACGCCGCGGATGACTTTCATATCATCTGTACGTCCTGTAAACTTGGATATCCTCGGTGTCGTTCTGCCGCAGTCGCAGGTGCTGTGGTCAATGCTGGTAAGATCCTTCGTGCGGTATCTTAAAAGCGGCATCGCCTCTTTTGCCAGTGTTGTAAATACCAGTTCTCCTGTCTCACCGTCTGCACAAGCCTCGTGAGTTACCGGATTGAGTACCTCCGGATAGAAGTAATCTACATTGATGTGCAGACCTCTATGATGGATACAGTCCTGTGCAACTCCAGGGCCCGTAATCTCACATAATCCGTAAATATCAAAGCAGTTGATATGCAGAATACTTTCGATTTTCTTACGCATCTCTTCGGTCCATGGCTCTGCGCCGTGAATCCCGGCCTTCAGTTTCAGACGGTCCACAACACCGGCCTCCTGCAGGGATTCCGCAAGATGCAGTGCATAGGAAGGCGTACATGCGAACGCTGTAGACCCAAAATCTTCCATACACATCATCTGACGTTTGGTATTCCCCGCCGACATAGGGATCGCTGTCGCTCCAAGCGCCTTAGCTCCAAAGTCCAGACCCATTCCTCCTGTAAATAAACCGTATCCATAGCATACATGGATGATATCTTCCTCTGTCAGTCCGGCCATTGTCAGGCATCTGGCTACACATTCGCCCCACACATCCACATCCTTCTGCGAATAGGACGCCAAAGTCAGTTTCCCTGTCGTTCCTGATGTGCCCTGTACCCGGACAACATCTTTTTTGGGGATTGCCAGAAGCCCGAACGGATAGTTATCCCTCAGGTCTTCCTTTGTCGTAAATGGAAGTTTATTAATATCCTCGATTCCTTTGATATCACCCGGTTCTACTCCAAGGTCCTTCATCTTCTTACGGTAGAAATCTACATTGTTGTATACTCTTTCTACTACATCAGCCAGACGTCTGCTCTGCAGAGCAGCCATCTCGTCACTGCTCATGCATTCTATATCCGGGTCAAAGATCCGCTCTTTCCAGTTTTCTAAAGTCACTGCCGCCATTTTAGTTTAACTCCTTATCTGTTTTCCCATATTTCCGTAATTTTATAGATCCGCTTCTTTTACGACTTTTACCTCCGCTGCTTCCAGAACACGCGCAGCTTTTTCAAAATCATCTGTGTTGAACACCATAACCGGCGCCCTTCCCTCGCGGATTACAAAAGAATAAATATAATTGATGTTGATCCTGCCTTCTGCAAGTATGGAAAGCATCCGGTTCAGGTTTCCTTTCTCATCTTTGAGTTCTACACCAATTACGTCGTGTATCCTGACAACAAACCCCTTGCTTGTCAGATAGGTCTTTGCTTCTGCCGGTTTATCAACCACCAGCCTGAGAATTCCAAATTCAGGCGTATCAAATGAAGCGATCGCCCTGATATTGATATGTGCCTCCGTCAGCGCCGATGTCACCTGCATCAGGCTGCCCGGCCTGTTTTCCACAAATACTGATAACTGCTTAATCATCCTCTCACCGCCTATCCCTTATAATGTGTATCCTACATCAAATGCTTTTTTATTGATTTCAATTGTTTTTGGAGGAACCGTCTTTTCGATCACCTCATACCACTGCTCTTTTGTAAAGTCCATATGCTGTGCTGCAACACCCAGTACAATCAGATTGAATACTTTAGGATTGCCAAGCTTCTTGGACTCTTCCGTCGCATTTACCTTATAGATCTTATACTCTTTTTCCAGGGTCTCCAGGATATTTTCCGGGTATTCTGCTGCGCCGATTACAACCGGCATCGGATCGATGCGCCAGTCATTGACAATCAAAACTCCGTCCTTTTTCAGAAAATGTGCATACCGCAGGGCTTCCAGGCGTTCAAATGCAATGATTACATCTGCCTGCCCCTCTTCCACGATCGGCTCCGCCACCTGCTCGCCATAGCGCACAAATGTAACAACACTGCCGCCTCTCTGTGCCATGCCGTGTACCTCGGAAAGTTTGACATCATAGCCGCCTGCAATGGTAAGTCCTCCCAATATTCTGCTGGTAAGCAGGGTCCCCTGACCGCCTACACCTACAATCATAATATTCTTTGTCGCCATGATTATTCACCCGCCTTTACCAGTTCTATTGCACCAAATTTACATAGAGATTCGCACAGGCCGCATCCCGTACACATAGTATCGTCAATATGGATGGTGCCGTCTGCATTTTTCGTCATTGCGGGGCATCCCGGCTTCATGCACATACCGCATTTTTTGCATTTGTCCTCATGCACGGTATAGAGCGGCTTTTTGGATTTGTCCAGAAGTACGCACGGCGATTTTGTGATAATGACCGACACTTCATCTCTGGCAACTTCTTCCTTAATTGTCCTCTCCAGTGTGTCCAGGTCAAATGCATTTACCTCAATCACGTGATTCACACCCATAGCGCTGCACAGCTTCACAATATCAATGGCATAAGTCGGATCTCCCTGGAGTGTTTTTCCTGTCGCAGCATGATCCTGATGCCCGGTCATTCCGGTAGTGGAATTATCCAGAATCATCACGGTTCCTGTCGCTTTATTATAAACCATATTCATCAGGGAATTCACTCCTGTATGTAAGAATGTGGAATCGCCGATCACGGCTACCCAGTCTTTGATGTATTCCTTTCCCTTTGCCTTTTCCATGCCATGCAGGGTGGAAATGCTGGAACCCATGCACATCGTTGTATCAACTACGCTTAAGGGCGCAACCGCTCCCAGCGTATAACATCCGATATCCCCGGCCGCATGCATTTTCAGCTTATTCAGCACATGGTATACGCTGCGGTGCGGACATCCGGGACATAAAATCGGCGGGCGCTGCGGGGCATCTGCCGCTGGCTGGATATCCAGCTCCTCATTTAATATTGCTTTGCGCAGCATATTCGCGCTGTACTCTCCCTGCACGGTAAAGATCTCCTTACCGACTGCCTTGATCCCCCAGGACTTCACCTGCTCTTCAATGACCGGATCCAGTTCTTCTACAATATAAAGCGTATCTACTTTTGCTGCAAATTCCTCAATCATCTTCCTTGGAAGTGGATTGACCATTCCCAGTTTTAATACGGACGCCTGCGGAAGTGCCTCTTTTACATACTGATAAGGGATACCGCTTGTAATGACTCCTATTTTCGTGTCGTTCATCTCCACACGGTTGATCGGCAGTGTATTTGCGGCCTCGGCCAGCTCTTTGTTGAGCCTTTCTATCTCCACATGGCGCAGCTTTGCGTTGCCCGGCATCATCACATTTTTCCGGATATTTTTCACGTAAGGTTTATCTTCGATCTCTTCCCTGTCACACAGCTCTACCAGGCCCTGGGAATGTGCCAGCCTGGTTGTTATTCTGTAAATAAACGGTCTGTCAAACTTCTCACTTAGTTCAAAAGCTGCCTTGATATATTCTTTTGCTTCCGCACTGTCAGAAGGTTCGATCACCGGGATCTGGGCTGCTCTTGCCACCATCCTGGTGTCCTGCTCGTTCTGGGAGCTGTATAAACCTGGATCATCGGCAACTGTAAGCACAAGACCGCCGTTGACGCCCATATAGGATACGGAATACAGCGGATCCGATGCCACATTCAGGCCGACGTGTTTCATGCAGGCCATCGCACGCACACCTGCGATGCTGGCTCCTACGGCCACCTCAGCAGCTACTTTTTCGTTCGGCGCCCATTCTTCATAAAAAGTATCTTTATACTGAACCATGTACTCACTGATCTCTGTACTAGGGGTTCCCGGATAGGCTGAGGAAACTTTGATGCCGGCCTCATATGCGCCTCTGGCAATCGCCTCATTTCCCAGCATTATCACTTTCTCTGACATAGTTTATAGTCCATCCTTTCGTAAATCTTTCACTCTCTTTGCCTTGCCCTCAAATCTCTGAAGCGAGTTCGGGGCAACCAGCCTGATCTGTGTTGCGAGTCCAAGCTGTGACTTCAGAGAAGCTTTGATACTCTGTTCCAATTCACTTAACTTTGCGTAGCTGTCCAGCAGTCTGTCGTCGATCAGCTCAACAGAGATTGTCATAACGTCCAAACGGTTCTTTCTCTCGACCAGAATCTCGTAATGCGGCCCGATCTCTTCAATTCTCAGAAGGACTTCTTCTATCTGGCTTGGGAATACATTGACACCGCGGATTACAAGCATATCATCCGCACGTCCTGAAAGATTCTCCATACGTACCGTTGTTCTGCCGCATTTGCACGGCTCATACATCAGTTTGGTAAGATCTCCTGTACGGTAACGGACAAGTGGAAGCGCTTCCTTGCACAGGCAGGTTATTACAAGCTCTCCAGTCTCACCGGGAGCCAGCACTTCCTCTGTCTCAGGATTAATAATCTCCGGTATAAACCAGTCTTCATTGATATGCATACCGCATAATTCCGTACATTCCCCTGATACGCCGGGTCCGCACAGCTCGCTCATCCCGTAGTTCTGTGTACAGACAAACTGGTTGCCCCAGACTTTATGCATCTCATCGCGCATGGGTTCTGTCATCCCTTCGCCGCCAAACAGGCCGATATGTATGTTCAGATCCTTTGAAGGGTCAATTCCCCGCTCCCTTAAGATCTCTCCAAGATGAAGAGCATAAGAAGGCGTCGCTACCAGCAGTGTCACACCCATATCCTGCATAAACATAATCTGCTTATTCGTATTGCCTGAAGACATTGGAATAACGGACGCTCCCAACTTCTCCAGACCTCCATGCAACCCAAGTGCTCCGGTAAACGTACCGTATCCGAATGCAATCTGCGCTACATCTTCTGATGTTGCGCCGCCCATACATGCGATTCTTGCCACATTGTTCAGCCAGACATCCAGATCGTTCTTCGTATATGCCACTACGGTTGGTTTCCCTGTGGTTCCAGAGCTTGCATGGTACCTGACAATCTCCTTCTTATCTACCGCAAAAAGGCCGTCGGGATAATGATCCCTGAAGTCTGCTTTATATGTAAACGGCATCTTCTTTAAGTCTTCCAGGCTCTGAATATCTCCTGGCTTCACACCGGCCTCATCCATCTTCTTACGGTAAGGCTCTACCCTTTCATAAATATATGCTGCCGTTTTCTGTAACCGTTCCAATTGGATTTTCTCAATCTCGGCCCTTGGCAGAGTCTCTTCCTTTGCCCAAATCATCGTAAAAACCTCCTTCAACATCACATTCGTTATCCAATAGTATAACACACTGCTTTGACGAATTAAAGCATTAAATTTTAAAAAATTATGGGGAAAGAGTGCTTTGCAGAATGAGCAACGGGAGGGGCCGGAAAGACCTGTGCTGTTTTGTAGGGCGGGCCGCAGACTTAGCGGCAGTAAGAGGAAAAAGAAAGGATTGCAGGGCCCGGCAATCCTTTCTTTTTGGGGGATTAGATAAGCGGGTACTTTTTCGTAAGTTCTGCTACCATTCCCTGTGCTTTTTCTACATTTGCTTCATCATCTATAACCATGGCTATGATTTCTGCTATTTTTGCCATGTCTTCTTCTACCATTCCCCGGGTGGTGACTGCTGGGGTTCCGAGCCTTACTCCGCTTGTTACGAACGGAGAACGGGGATCGTTCGGGATGGTGTTTTTGTTGCAGGTTACGTGGGCTTCGTCTAGACGTTTTTCAAGTTCTTTGCCGCTTAAGTCGTTCTCTGTCAGGTCTACGAGCATGAGGTGGTTGTCGGTTGCTCCGGAGACGATCTTGACGCCTCTTTCCTGGAGGCCTTTGCACAATGCTTTGGCGTTTTTCACTACCTGTTCCTGGTATGTCTTGAACTCAGGCTGCAGGGCTTCTTTGAAGCAGACTGCCTTGGCTGCGATGACGTGCATCAGCGGTCCGCCCTGGATTCCCGGGAAGACTGCCTTATTGAAGTTGAACTTTTTATTCATCTCTTCACTGCACAGGATCATACCGCCCCTTGGTCCGCGCAGGGTCTTATGCGTTGTGGTGGTCGTCACGTGTGCATAGGGGATCGGGCTTGGATGAATGCCTGCTGCCACTAAACCGGCAATATGCGCCATATCCACCATCAGGTATGCACCTACCTCATCCGCAATCTCACGGAATCTCTTGAAGTCGATGGTCCTGGCATAAGCGCTTGCACCAGCAATAATCAGCTTTGGTTTATGTTCTTTTGCGATTTCAAGTACCTTATCATAATCAATGACACCGTTGTCATTCACGCCATACGCTGAGAAATCAAAATACTTGCCTGACAGATTAACCGGTGAACCATGAGTCAGATGTCCGCCGTGATCCAGGTTCATTCCCATCACTTTATCACCTGGCTCCACCATAGCAAACATTGCAGCCATATTAGCCTGTGCTCCGGAATGAGGCTGCACGTTGGCATATTCGCACTGGAACAGCTCTTTTGCCCGCTCTCTGGCAAGATTCTCAACAACATCCACACACTGGCATCCGCCGTAATATCTCTTTCCCGGATATCCTTCTGCATATTTATTCGTCAGCGGGCTGCCCATAGCTGCCATAACAGCCTTACTAACCCAGTTTTCAGAAGCAATCAGCTCAATATGAGAATTCTGCCTGTCCATCTCCGCCTGAATCGCTTCCGCAATCTCTACATCTTCATTCTTGATTTCCTCGAAACCGTACATAATTCTTCTCCTCCATAAATCTTTAAGCATTCCCGGGACATAAAAATTCCCCGATAAAAGTCCATTGGGAACATTATAGCATAAATAAGAATGGAAAGTCCATACATTATTCCCCGCGCTCCCTACCCAAAATCAAATAGCGACAACTGATTACTCTGCGGCAGGTCTCCAAACAGCCCCAGTTCCGCCATAAAATCAATGACTGTTTTGCTGACCTTTGTCCGCTGTCTGAAATCATCCAGAGACAGGTACGGCCCGTCTTTAGCTGCTTCCTCCACAGCCTCCGCGGCTTTCTCACCCATACCTTCAATACTGGAGAGCGGCGGCATCAGTTTCCCGTCTATAATCTGGAATTTGGTTGCCTTTGCCCTATAGATATCCAGAGGCAGGAACTCATAGCCTCTGGCATACATTTCCTGCACGATCTTCATGTCTTTTACTACATCCTGCTCTTTATTGCTCAGCGAATCCGCCCTGCGTTTGTAGTCTTTTATATAATAATTCAGCTTGTCTTTCCCCTGGCACATGATTTCATAAGAAAATGCATTGGCGCGGATACCAAAATAAGCGCCATAATACGCCAGCGGATAATTAATCTTGCAGTACGCGATGCGGTAAGCCATCATAACGTACGCCGCCGCATGGGCCTTCGGGAACATGTAGCTGATCTGTTTACAGGACCAGATGTACCAGTCCGGCACGTTCTTCTCCTTCATGGCTTCTTCCCATTCTGGTTTCAGCCCTTTTCCCTTACGCACACTCTCCATGATTGTAAAGGACAGCGCGCTGTCCACACCCTGGTTGATCAGGTAGATCATGATATCATCACGTGTACAGATACAGGTGGAAATCGTGGCCTTTCCTGATTTTACCAGTTCCTGTGCATTTCCCAGCCACACATTTGTCCCGTGGGACAGACCCGATATACGGATCAGGTCTGAAAGTGACTGCGGCTTCGCATCCTGTACCATCTGAATAACGAAGTCTGTCCCGAACTCAGGAATCCCAAGGCATCCCAGGTTGCACCCGTCTATATCCTCCGGTTTGATCCCCAAAGCACTTGTATCGTGGAACAGGGAGAGCACCTTCTTATCGTCCAGCGGTATATTGGTGGCGATAAACGGATTCTCCTCATTGTACTCATTGTCCATGGCATCCGATGTGATATATTCCTCTAGTGTACGGATCATGGTCGGATCATCATGGCCGAGAATGTCCAGCTTCAAAAGGTTATGGTCAATGGAATGATAATCAAAGTGGGTCGTTATGATATCTGTTGTCATATCGTTTGCCGGATGCTGCACCGGGGTAAACTCATTGATGCTGTGTCCGTGAGGCAGTACGACGATCCCTCCCGGATGCTGGCCCGTACTTCTGCGAATCCCTGTGCATCCCACCGTAATTCTGTCAATCTCACACTTTCTTTTTCTGTGCCCGCGTTCCTCGTAATAGTTCCTTACATAACCAAAAGCGGTCTTATCTGCAAGTGTTCCGATAGTCCCGGCCTTAAACGTATGGCCTTCCCCGAATAGCACTTCCGTATACTTATGTGCCTTTGCCTGATAATCTCCCGAGAAGTTCAGGTCAATATCAGGCTCTTTATCGCCCTTAAAGCCGAGGAAGGTCTCGAATGGGATGTCAAATCCCGCCTTAATCAGCATTTCCCCGCAGTTCGGGCATATCTTGTCCGGCATATCGAAGCCGCAGCCCCCTGCGTATGCCTTTACTTCCGGGGAGTCAAATTCATTATAGTGGCATTTCTCACAGTAATAATGCGGACTTAAGGGATTTACCTCAGTGATCCCTGACATCGTGGCAACAAAGGAAGAACCAACAGAACCACGGGAACCTACCAGGTATCCGTCGTCATTTGATTTCCATACCAGCTTCTGGGCAATGATATACATGACGGAGTACCCGTTCGATATGATAGAGTTCAGTTCCTTCTCCAGACGGGTGGATACCGGCTCCGGCAGGTCTTCGCCATAGATTTCATGAGCCCTGTTGTAACAGATATTCCTCAGATCCTGCTCCGAATTTGCGATCACCGGCGGACACTTATTCGGATTGATCGGAGATATTTTCTCAACCATATCGCAGATCTTGTTCGTATTCTCTATGACAATCTCTCTGGCCTTTGCTGAACCCAGATATTCAAACTCTTCCAGCATCTCCTCCGTTGTCCGCAGATACAGCGGCGCTTGTTCATCAGCATCACTGAATCCCTTACCTGCCATGATAATCCGACGGTACACCTCGTCCTCCGGATCCAGGAAGTGCACGTCGCAGGTACCTACAACCGGCTTTTTGAACTTTTCTCCCAGTTCCACAATCTTTCTGTTAATCTCCTCTAAGTCCTCCGTAGTGTTGATATCCGGAAACTTGTCACTGACCATCATAAACCGGTTGTTGCCGAGTGGCTGGATTTCGTAGTAATCATAGAAATCTGCAAGTCTTGCGATGGACTCTGCAGACTTATTGTTCAAGACAGCCTGGTACAGTTCTCCAGCCTCGCATGCGCTCCCCACGATCAGCCCCTCCCTGTACCTGTTCAGCACACTTTTGGGGATCCTTGGCCTTCTTGCATAGTAGGTCAAATGGGACTCGGTAATCAGCTGGTAAAGGTTATACCGGCCGATATCATTTTTTATCAGTATGATGATATGATAGGTGGGCAGTTTGCGGATGGCATTCGGATTCATGTCTCCAAACTGGTTCATTTCCTTTAAGGTTGTGATATTTTGTTCTTTCAGCATCTGGACAAACTTTACGAATATCTCCGCTGTAGCGGCAGCGTCGTCTACCGCCCGGTGGTGGTTCTCCAGGGAGATCCCCAGTGCCTTCGCCACCACGTTCAGCTTATACTTGGACAGTGTAGGCAGAAGTACCCTCGCCATAGCCACCGTATCCACATAAACAAAGTCCGGCTCTATATCCTGATATCTGCAATTCTGCTCGATAAATCCCACATCAAACCCCGCATTGTGCGCAACAAGCACCCCATCCGCCGCAAATTCCAGAAACTGCGGCAATATCGTCTCGATATCCGGATATCCCATCACCATTTCATCCGTAATGCTTGTGAGCTGTGTGATCTCAAACGGGATCGGCCTTTTGGGATTGACAAAGGTGCTGAACCGTTCCACAATCTCTCCATTTACAACCTTAACTGCTCCGATCTCAATTATTTTATCTTTAATAGCGCTAAAACCCGTCGTCTCCAGATCGAATACGATATATGTATCATCCAGCCGCTCATCCCCGGCATTCACCGCGATCTCCGTCAGATCATCTACAACATAGCCTTCCACACCATAAATCACTTTAAAAGGATCGTCCTTATCAAGTGTCTCGATAAAATGATTGGCATCCGGGAACGACTGCACAATACCATGGTCTGTAATGGCAACGGCGGGATGCCCCCAGTCATGGGCACGCTTCACAATATCCTTTACCTCAGAAACCCCGTCCATATCGCTCATCTTTGTGTGACAGTGGAGCTCCACTCTCTTAACCTGGCTCAGATCCTTTCTTGTAACGGTAAAATCTCCGCTCTTTTTGATGCCTGTCACTGAGCCGATGGTCAGTTCCCCGTCAAATTTATCAATGGTTGTAATCCCCTTGATTTTAACGAAAACACCCTTTTTTAAATCCCCCAGCAGCTCCGGCAGCTGATCATTTCTGGTGAACATCTTCACCGTAATCGTATCGGTAAAATCCGTGACTGCAAACATCAGAATCGTCTTGTCATTTCTGATCTCTCTGGTGTCAAAATTAATGATCTTTCCGTGGACGGTAATCTCTCCCATCTCGGTAACAACCTGATCCAGTGTGATCGGCTCATCATCGAAATTCCTGCCGTATATCAGACTCGGGTCATCGCCTTGCTTAAGCGGCCTGTAGAAATCTTTTTTCTTGAAATCTTTCTTCTTGAAATCGCCTTTCTTCCCGGAGTCTCCCCGTTTTTCCTGGTTCCCCTCCTTTTTTTCTCTCTGGCCGCCAACGCTGTCCTCTGCCGGTTCTTCGCCTCTCTGCTTTGCCCTGCGTTCAAATATGGCATTGATCTCCTGCTGGATCCTCTGCTCTTCATACTGACGGTCCTGCTCTCCCTGCGCCTCGCGGTACGTTACCCTGATGTCGGCTTTGATATGGAATCTCTTTTCATAGATTTCATGAAGCAGATCTACGATATACTCCCGTTTTCCTTCGGATACGATCGTATTGAGCATCTCCAGATACAGGATATCACTGCCTTCAAAGTGCATCTCTGCCTGTTCAAACATACTTGCCGCCAGCACGCTGTGCTGCTTCAGTTCCTGCACAATGCTTTCCCGGTATTCCATCATGAGCGTGCTCGCCGTGTACTGCTCGGACAACGCATACTGCTCTTCCAGGCGGATGGACACCCTCGTATTGCCAAAAAGCTGCTCTTTAATCTTCTGTTCCATCTGCCATATATGCTTTTTCTGGATCAGATGCCTGCTGAAAATGTGGACACGGAGAAAATCACGTTTTGAGTTCGTTGTGATCTTCGAGACCTCCACATCGCTAAAAAGCATCTTGATATCATTTTCCACTTTTAATGTTGGAAAAACATGAAAAAATATCTTTTCGTTCCCTATCTTTTCCAATTTAACAACTCCTGCCGCAAGGTTTCCAGAAGCTCCTCTTCCTTCACCTTTTTCACAATTTCACCTTTCCTGATCAGAAGGCCTTCTCCAATTCCCCCTGCAATTCCGATATCTGCCTCTTTTGCCTCACCCGGGCCGTTAACGACACATCCCATAACGGCAACCTTGATATCCAGAGGGATATCTGCCACCATATTCTCAACCTGGTTTGCAAGGCCGATCAGGTCAATCTTCGTCCGACCGCAGGTCGGGCAGGACACCACTTCGATCCCGCCTTTGCGCAGCCCCAGTGTCTTCAATATCAGCTTTGCAGTTTTAATCTCTTCCAGTGGATCTCCGGTCAAAGAGACACGGATGGTATCGCCGATGCCTTCGTACAGGATGATTCCCAGTCCTACAGAAGATTTGACATTTCCCGAGTAAACAGTTCCTGCCTCAGTGATCCCCACATGGAGCGGGTAAGGACACCTCGAAGCGATCTGTTCGTGGGCCTTCACACACATCATTACATCAGAAGATTTGATACTGACCACAAGGTTATCATACTCCATCTCTTCGATCATTCGGATCTTGTACAGCGCACTCTCCACGATCCCCTCAGCGGTCACGCCGCCGTACTTCTCCAGCAATGGTTTTTCCAGCGAACCGCTGTTGACGCCCACCCGGATCGGCGTCTCATATTCCTTTGCCTTTTTCACGACGGCCTGCAGACGTTCCCTGCTCCCGATATTACCAGGGTTGATCCGGATCTTATCTGCTCCGTTCTCGATCGCCGCAATTGCAAGCCTGTAATCAAAATGAATGTCTGCAACCAGTGGGATATGGATCTGCCTCTTAATCTCTTTTAAGGCATAAGCCGCCTCCATCGTTGGTACTGCGCAACGGATGATCTCGCAGCCTGCCGCCTCCAGCTTTCGTATCTGTGCTGCTGTAGACTCCACATCCTCGGTTCTTGTATTCGTCATAGACTGGATTGCAACCGTATGACCGCCTCCAATAAGGACATCTCCTATTCTGACTGTTTTTGTCTTTTCTCTTAACATCTCCATCGTAATTATCCTTTCTGCACACACCGTCTTATCGTAGAAAAACAGGGAGTGAATTCCCTGTTTTCCGGTTACTTTTTATCAAATATCATCTGATCTCCATACTCTCTGTCGGTCAGTGTCAGTGTACTTTTTTCAATGTTGTAGTCATACGTTCCCTCCAGCGAATTCACTGCCGAACTTAATCCTTCTGCTGTAGCAGTTCCGTCCGATGCATCCGCTGCCTTTTGTACTGCCTCGTCATCCGACCGCAGTGTAAATGTCTTTGTATCTTTGTCAACACTATACCTCATCTCAACAGAGACGCCTTCGCTCTCGAACTCTTCCGGCCATTCAAGTACTGCGGTCCCATTCCCCCTGATCGACATAACCAGGCCGCTGTCCTCATGACTCCACTTGCCTTCCACTGGATTGGCAGTAAAAAGCTTTATCACGAAAAAGGCTGCTATGATGATGATCAGCACAGTTGTCACAGCCATTACAGCCCTCCAGATCCGGTTTCTTTTTTCTTCGTTATTCTTTGCGATCATGCATATACTTCCCTTCTTTTTCTCAATTTCATTATACGAATTTTACCGGTCTGTGTCAACGGGTATCACTTTTGCAGCAATTTGTTCAGTAATCAATACGTGTCATATTGACACTTTTGTTTTTCTTATGTTGATTTTTGACACAATTTGTCTATAAATTGTAACAATCTGGTAAAATATACCATATTCTGGGAGGTGCCATTATGAAGTTTGCATCTACATTGAAACTACTAAGGGAACAAAATCATGTCACGCAGAAGGAACTGGCTGATTATCTGAAAGTGACACGCTCCACAATCGCAGGCTATGAGACGAAGGGCAAACAGCCGGATTATGAACGTTTGCTGCGCATCGCCGCATACTTCGGCGTATCGGCCGATTATCTGCTGACGGGTTCGAAGCTAGGGATTATCACAACCGCCAGTACTGCACCTGAAAGGGGGCGTGAGATCCTGATTTCTTATCTTCATCTTTCCGCGGAATCCCAACGGAAACTGGAAGAATATCTGCATCTGCTGATGCTGAAAGAACAAAATGAGGGAAAAGGACAGATGGAAGCGGGATCCTAAACCAAACCGGAAGTCAAAATATGTATTTCTGACAGCTCTGTTTCCTGTCTCAATACACATTTTGGCTTCCGGTTTTCTATCTGGTGATTTGAAACCTGTCACTTCCTCATTTATGGGGATGCTTCTATAAACTATCGTAACAGTTCAGGCAAGCCTGAACTGTTACAAATTATCTTATATAACTTTTCAGAAATGTGAAAAGTGCTTCCATCTCTTCTCTGGTTCCTACTGTGATTCGCAGATACTGCTCGATCCGTTCGCTGCCCCAGTACCTTACATAAATATTTTCTTTTTTCAGAGCAGCAAACAGTTTTGCTGCATCATAATCCGGGTGAGCAGCAAATATAAAATTAGCTTTTGCGTCGGGAAACTGAAAGCCCAGACTACTCAGCTCTTTCTTGGCCCACTCTCTGGTTTCTATGATACTTGCTGTCGTCTTACCAAAATACACTTTATCTTTTACTGCTTCTGTCCCGCATACAAGCGACGGAAGATTCATGGTATAAGAATTGAATGAATACTTCACATCATCCAGGTATTTAATCAAAGCCGGGCTGCTGATGGCATATCCGATTCGCATCCCCGCCATAGATCTCGCTTTTGAAAATGTCTGCACTACGATCAGGTTCTCGTACCTGTTTAAAAGTTCCAGCGCAGATCTTCCTGCAAAATCAATGTATGCCTCATCTACGATCACAATCACTTCCTGATTATGCTTTAGAATATCCTCAACAAACTCCAGATCCTCATAAACGGCCGTAGGAGCATTTGGATTGGGGAATATAATCCCTCCGTTTTCCTTATAGTAATCTTCCCTTCGGATACGAAAATCTTCATCCAGTTTCGGGCACTCATAAGGGATGTGATAAAGCTCAGCCCATACTTTATAAAACGAATATGTAATATCCGGAAACAAAATCGGCTTTTTTGAATTGAAAAATGTCAAAAAACACATTGACAGTACATCATCAGAGCCAACTCCAACAAATACTTGTTCACGGCTAACACCGTAATACTCTGCCAGTGCCTCCACAAGTGTGCCCGAGGCAGGGTCCGGATAAAGACGCAGACGGTCTGTGTCCAGATGCTTCAACGCTTCAAGCACCCCCGGCGCCGGTGGATAGGGATTTTCATTTGTATTAAGCTTGATTACCTTTTCCTGTGGCTGTTCACCGGGAACATAAGGCTCTACTTTACGTATATTTTCTAACAACTTTGCATTTGGTTCCATTTTCGCTGCTCCTGTCCTATCTGTATTCTGCCGCCAGTTCCGCAAATTTAGGCAGAGAATTCACGATTGTCTCATAGGATACACAATATGCCAGCCTGACATAGCCAGGGCATGCGAATGAGGAGCCGGGCACAATCAAAATATTATACTTTTTCGCTGCGGCACAGAATTCTTTTTCATCTGCAACCGGTGATTTTACAAACAGATAAAAAGCGCCTTCCGGTTTGATACATTCAAAGCCTAATTCTTTTAAACCGTTATATAATGTTTCTCTGTTTCTATTGTAATAAGAAATATCTGTCTTTTCGTTCAGACATTTCTTAACCACCTTCTGCTGCAGGGTAGGCGCATTTACAAAGCCCAGAATTCTGGTCGCCACATTTGCTGCTCCGATCAGCTTTTCACTGTCAGCCGCCTCATCCGGAATTACCAGATAACCGATGCGCTCCCCTGGAAGGGAGAGGGATTTGCTGTAGGAATATCCTACAACCGTATTGGCATAATACTTTGTAAGATACGGAACTTCTACTCCGTCATATGCCAGTTCTCTATATGGCTCGTCGGAAATCAGATAAATCTCCGTCCCATATTCTTTTTGCTTTTCATCCATGACAGCGGCCATCTTACGAATGGTATCCTCCGAATAGACAACGCCGGTCGGGTTGTTCGGAGTATTTACAATGACAGCCTTTGTCTTCGGCGTGATTTTGGCTTCAAATTCATCCAGTTTTGGCTGGAATGTGGAGGTATCCGGAGAAATCTCCACAAGCACTCCGTCATAATTATTCGTATAACTCCTGTATTCGCCGAAATAAGGGGCGAACGCAATGACCTCGTCTCCGGGGTTCAGAAGCGATTTGAGAATGACATTCAGGCCGCCTGCCGCACCAACCGTCATTGTAATATTCTTAGATTCAAAATATGTACCAAATCTTTTATTTAAAGATTCTGCAATGGCCTGTCTTACATCCTCGTAGCCTGCATTACTGTTTGTATATCCATGAAGCACAACGGGGTTTTCTTCATCAAGCAGCTCGCGGATCGCGTCCTTTACCGCCTCCGGCGCGGGAACATTGGGATTGCCCAGGCTGAAATCATATATATTCTCCGCTCCGTAAATCCCCGCCAGACGGTTGCCTTCTTCAAACATTGCGCGGATCGCAGAACTGTTCGCGACCATAGTTTCCATTTTTTTTGAAATCATTTTCCTCTCTCCATTTCTGATTTATTTAATATATGGACATCCGGGGATACCCTTCTGACAGTTCTGCGGAATAGCCGCAGAACTGAATTCGCTATTCGGTACCGCGGGCCGTCTTTTTAGTAACAACCCCTTTTTCTACCAGAAAGGCCGGCCTGTACGAAAGTTTTGCCTTCCTCAGCCCTTCCGCCCCCGTATCCTCCTCGCGGTTCACATATTTATAATCCATGCATTCGTGCAGCACAAACTGCTGGTTAATCATCGGATATGCACCGTCAATATCAGCAAATGCCTTTTCTATATGAACAACAAACGTATCCCCGCATACAGGTTCGCCAATCGTAAATGCGGCAATCTCTCCGTTCACCCTGAGAACACCGCCCCTCTGCCCAAGTTCCTTAAACAAACGCAGCGAATTCAGTGTCACGCACATCTCCGCATTCTTATCGGAATCCTCCTCACACCCATTCTGGTTACGCCATTTCAATGCCATCTGGAAACACTCTTCCTGGTTACTGTCATCCAGCGTCTCATAGCTCCAGTCCGGATTCGCCGTCTTAAACTTATTAATGTGGTTTCGTTTGCTGTGAAGCTTCTTGCCTGCCAACGTCGCTAACTTTTCCGTTTCATACACATAATCCGCTTGATCCCGTTCATACTCAATCTGGTATTCACCGGGATACCAGCGATCCAACTGCGCAAAATTTTCTTCCGTCACGTTATATAGTTTAAACGGATATCCCTTCTCCACGCTGTATTTCATAAGAAATTCCAGTGCATTTTTAACGCACTGTGGTTCTCCCGCCGGATAAGCAAACGCAAGATCAAATTCATCGTCCTGAAATATCAGGGCATCCTCTATAACAGCATACTTAACATGATAATGCCTGGACCAGAGGTACACGTTACTGAATGTCCTTTCGCAGCTCCTGCTAGGTGCCTTATAAAAATAAGAAGTAATGATCTCCCTGTCCTCCAGCTCCGGCCGTTTAAAATTTATATCGTCCATTCCTATCCTTCTCTTTCTGAATGTAATTACTAATAACCTTTTGTATAAACTTGTCTCACAGACAAATAATACTTTGATAGTATACCACATTTTTTCTTTAACTGACAATAAAAGCATAGATATTTAAAAAAATGAGATTTAGAGAGCTTTAGTCCCGGCGCGGAAGGGGACGCTTAATGAAAGGGATGCCGGGGAGGGACTAGGGTTGTATATGGGAGAGAATTGGTGGTTCGTTTATATCGGCAAAACTTTTTTGAGTGCTTTTATATCTTTGACCACACTGGTCTGTAAGACTTTTCAGTGAAAGCCCCCCTTCTCCTTCAAAACTTATCGGGGCTATAAAAGTCCCTCCAATCCAATGCCATACGCCGCCCCCTTTGAGGCCTCCTAAGGAATGAGCCTTTTCGTACCGCCCGGATGCGCCATCCCTTTATGGAGCGTCCCCACCCGTCAATGAGGCTAAGGCTCGTCCCTTAATTCCCGAACTGCATTTGGTACAGCCCCGCATATATCCCCCGTTTTCTCAGCAATTCTTCATGTGTCCCTTCTTCTGCAATCCCATGATCCGCCATGACCAGTATACGCTGTGCATTGCGGATCGTAGACAGCCTGTGCGCAATCACAAAGGTGGTTCTGTTTTTTGCCAGATTCTCCATTGACTGCTGTACTACTTTTTCACTTTCATTGTCTAGCGCAGAGGTTGCTTCGTCAAAGATCAGCACTTCAGGATTCCTAAGGAAGACTCTGGCAATGGAAAGGCGCTGTTTTTGCCCTCCTGACAGTTTTACGCCCCGCTGTCCGATATCTGTATCGTAACCTTCGGGAAAACTCATGATAAACTCGTGGGCATTGGCATTTTTGGCCGCACGTACCACTTCTTCGTCCGTAGCCCCGGGTTTTCCGTAACGGATATTATCCATCACACTGCCCGAAAACAGATAGACATCCTGCTGTACGATTCCGATATGACTGCGTAGTTCTTCCAATTTGATATGCCTGATGTCCGTTCCATCCAGAAGGATCCCGCCCTCAGATACTTCATAGAAACGGGGGATCAGGCTGCAAAGCGTTGTCTTACCCACTCCCGACGGTCCTACCAGTGCTATATAGTCGCCTGCCTCCACTTTGAGATCCAGATTGTCCAGAACTTTCTCACTCTCATTTTCATAGTAAAAGGATACTTTTTTAAACTCAATGGTGCCTTTTACGTCTTTCAAGGAAACCGCATCAGGCTCATCGGCAATATCCGGAGCTATAGACAGGATTTCCAGAAATCTCTCGAAACCGGAATAGCCGTTCTGGAATTGCTCGGTGAAGTTCACCAGTTTCCTTACTGGTTCCGTAAAATTATTAATATAAAGCAGAAATGTAATCAGATCCGTCACGGCAATCGAGCCATTGAGCATCAGGCTCACGCCAGCCAGCAGTACGACAACAGTAATCAGAGTACTCATTGCCCCAAGCCCGGAATTATAAATTCCCATGTACTTATAGCTCAGCTTCTTTGCCGCCACAAAATTCTCATTCCCTGCCTTGAATTTTTTCATTTCCATATTTTCATTTGCAAATGATTTTACGACACGGATACCCGAAAGACTGTCTTCAATCTGGCTGTTTATGTCTGCAATCTTCTCTCGGTTTCTTTTGAATGCAGTTTTCATTTTACCGTTATAATAAAAGGCGAATATCGCCATAACCGGAATAAATATAAAAGCGATCAAAGCCAGTTTTACATTAACAGTCAGCAGAATCACAAAGGAACCGATTATTTTAATAATAGATATCACAAGGTCCTCCGGTCCGTGGTGAAGCAGCTCACTGATATCGAACAGGTCGCTTGTAATTCTGGAGAGCAGGTGGCCGACCTTCTGATTATCATAAAACGCAAATGTCAGCTTCTGATAATGGCCGAATATATCGCTGCGCATATCGGCTTCCATCTTTGCGCCCATCGTATGTCCGAAGTACGCTATGTAAAAATTGCAGAAAACTTCCAGTGCCACAAGCGCCAGCATCACAGCACCCAGAACCAGAATTGCATGTCTCGCATCGGCCCTGTCAAAATAAATAACGTCGTTTGTAATATACCGGACAATCATCGGAATGACCAGGGTCACAGCCGCTCCAAGTATGGCAAAAAACATGTCGCTGTAAAACAGCCCTTTGTAGGGCTTATAATAGGAAAATAATCTCTTCAGTTTTTCTTTCATGGTCTTACCTCTCTCATTATAACAATTCGTATGTTAATCATATTACTCCAGTTCCTTCGTATCTGTAAACCCTTCATTTATATATCCATGCTTCAATACAGTTATACGGCCCTGCATCCGCAGTATCTACGCCCTCAGGCTTTTCGTGATACAGGAACTTCCTAAATCATAAAATCTTAATAAAATCCCCAAAGTATTTTAAGAAGAAGCTGAAATAATGAAACTAACGTAACAAATCAGGCAGGCCTGTCTGAACCGTTACAAACTAATGCATCGAAAATTTAGGTCAGTATAACAGTAAGTTAATTATTTTCGATGTACAAGCATCAAGGAGGAAACCGCTATGGCTGATATTATTATTACGCTCTATCCTATTTTATGTGTGCTGCTGCCCTGTCTTATCTATATGTTTATCCGGGCCCGCAAGCCCGGAAAACATCTGACTAAGGCTCATTTTATCTGGGTATTCCTGTTTGTGTTCTACCTCCATATGGTACTGGACACAACAGGGATCGGAACCATATGGGACATCGGCAAATACGACAGCATCCTTTCACTGGATAAGATCAACCTGATTCCATTTAACGATGGGCTGGAGCTTTCACAGATTTTGAATATCATCATGTTCATGCCACTTGGATTTCTCCTGCCGCTGCTCTGGAGCAATTACCGTACACTCCCTAGAGTCCTTCTGGCCGGAGCCGGCTATTCTCTTTCCATCGAAATCTGCCAGTTATTTAACAACAGGGTTACCGATATTAATGACCTGATCATGAACACCTTCGGCGCACTGGCCGGCTATTGCATCTGGATCGTATACCGGCGCCTGTTTCCCCGGACCGGCACGAGAAAAGAGCTCGCACTCTCCGCCCACGAGCCTGCGGTTTATATGGTGCTGAGCGTACTTGCCGTGTTCTTCCTGTGCAACTGGAGGTGGATGGTATATAAGTTGTATATGTAACAGAGCATACACATAAGAAACCTTTTTCAATCTGTACTAAAGTTTTCTGACGGCGCACAACTATAAGAGTCCGGCATCAGCTTTTACCGCTGATGCCGGACTCTGATTAATCCTGCTTAGTTATCATTCATATTAGCCAGTTTTGCCGCCTGGTCTGCAGCGGTCAGACTATCTATGATTTCATCCAGGTCCCCGTTTAGAATCGTATCCAGTTTGTGCAGCGTCAGCTTAATTCTGTGATCCGTAACCCGTCCCTGGGGGAAGTTGTAGGTTCTGATCTTCTCAGAACGGTCCCCGGTTCCGACCTGGCTTCTTCTCGCCTCAGCCTCGGACGCCTGCTGCCTTTCCAGTTCCAGGTCATACAGCTTGGAGCGAAGCAGCCGGAACGCCTTTTCCTTGTTCTGCAGCTGTGACTTTTCGGTCTGGCTGTAAATCACGATCCCCGTTGGATAATGAGTCAGACGTACAGCGGAGTCCGTTGTATTGACGCACTGTCCGCCGTTTCCTGACGCACGCATAACGTCGATTCGGATATCCTTTTCCTCAATGACAACGTCCACTTCCTCGGCCTCCGGCATAATGGCAACCGTAATTGTGGAGGTGTGGATTCTGCCGCCGCTCTCTGTCTCCGGCACACGCTGTACACGGTGTACGCCGCTCTCATATTTCAAACGGGAGTATGCGCCCTGCCCGCTGATCATAAACACACACTCCTTGAAACCGCCGATTCCGTTTTCATTCAGGGAAATCATCTCCACTCTCCAGCGGCGTCCTTCTGCATAATGAACATACATACGATAGATCTCTGCCGCAAACAGCGCCGCCTCATCTCCGCCGGCTCCTGCACGGATCTCTACGATTACATTCTTTTCGTCATTGGGATCCTTCGGAAGCAGCAAGATCTTCAGTTCCTGCTCGAGCTCTTCAACCCGGGCTTTGGAATCATTGAGTTCCTCTTTTGCGAGTTCCCGCATCTCCTCATCAGATTCTTCATCCAGCATGATCAGGCTGTCCTCTATGTTCTGCTTACACTGCTTATATTCTTTGTATGCCTCTACGATCGGAGTCAGGTCACTCTGCTCTTTCATCAGTTTCCGAAATCGTTCCGGATCATTAGCCACATCCGGCTCCTGCAGTTCTCCCATTACTTCCTCGTAGCGGATCAGCAAATCTTCTAATCTGTCAAACATATTTCTCTATCCTTTCTCACAACTCACTTCATTCATCATACACGCCCGAAACGACCCGGTCAAGTCCTGGCAGATCCTTTTTTACGGCAACATGGGTATAGCCCGCCTCACACATCATGGATTGCACGGCCTCACCCTGATCGGCCCCGATTTCAAACAGAAGACATCCGCCGCTTACGAGAAAGCGCCTTGCCTTGTCCACAATCTCTCTGTAAAAATACAAGCCGTCCTCTTTGCCGTCCAACGCCAGAAGAGGATCATGCTGCCTCACTTCTTCCTGCAGGGTCTTTATCACATCGGTTCTGATATAGGGCGGATTGGACACGATCATCTGGTAGGTTCCCTCCACCTTGTCAAATAGATCGCTGTGCAGGAAATCTGCGCGGATATGGAGCGACTCTGCATTCTCCCTGGCTGTTTCCAATGCTTTCTCCGAGACATCCGTCCCTGTTCCTTGGATCCGCATCTTCTCTTCTTTTCTAATCTCATGCAGAATACTCAGCAGGATACATCCGGAACCGGTACACATATCGAGAAGACGGAATATTTTTTCATTCTTCCCGCAGATGTTTCCGGCGAGCGCACCGCATGACTTTTCTTTATATTTATGAATAAACCGGATGGCTTCCTCCACCAAAGTTTCCGTATCCTGTCTCGGAATCAGCACATGTTCATTCACCCGGAATTCCAGGCCCATAAATTCCTGCGTTCCCGTCAGATGCTGCAGGGGGATCCTCTGCGCCCTTTTTTCTACAAATCCTATATACTGCTTTTCCTGTACCTCGGTCAGAATTTTATCCGGCATGGTATAATACATGGCCCTGCTGACACCGCTCACATGTTCCAGAAGATACCAAGCATCCAGGCGGGCATCTGTGATTCCGGCCTCTGTTAACAACACTTCTCCCCTTTGATACGCTTCACGCAGTGTCATAACTGCTGCCCTTTGGCTGCGGCCCGGCCCGTCATATCATATTGTCCGGCCGTCTGCCCGGATGCCACAACGGTTTTCGTTACTTGATCCAGTGTCTTCTCATCTGGCGTGCCTGCCGGCAGCTGGGTACCGAAATTCTCCGCCAGATATGCCTTCCAGTCAAATACGGCTTCCACTGCACAAATCGCCACTTCAATCATGCTGTCATCCGGCTCTTTCGTGGTCAGATTCTGCACCCACATTCCCGGCTTGCTCAGCAGGTTGATGAAATAGTTATCACTGTTTCCGGCCAGTTTGATAATCTCATATGATACCCCTGCGATCAGCGGGAGAAGCGCGATACGCAGCACAACTCTCATAACCTGTGACTCTGCTGTAATAAAGAAGCAGAATATAATACTCACTATCATGACAAAGAACAGAAAGCTTGTGCCGCAGCGTTTATGCTGCTTGGAGCTTTTCCTTACGTTGTCTGTATTCAGAATGAGCCCATGTTCAATACAATTGATGCACTTATGTTCTGCGCCATGATACATAAATGTTCTCTGGATATCTTCCATCCTGGAGACGAGCAGAATATATCCCAGAAAAATGGCCAGGCGGATCACGCCTTCCAGAATGGTGATTACCCCTCTAGATGCAATGTGCTTCCGCAGTATATTGCTCAAAAAATAAGGAAGAACCATAAATATGGCAACCGCAAGAACTACGGAAAATGCAACCGTCAGATTCATAAACAGTTTATCCTGCTTCTCCTTCTTTGCAATTGCTTCCTCTGTCAGCTCCACCTCTGTCTCTTCTTCCTCTTCAAAAAAGCTCGCCGAAAACATCAGTGTCTTCATCCCCAGGACAAGGGAATCTACAAAATTGAAGATACCCCGTATAAAAGGAATCTTCATCAGCGGCTTACATGGAATTACACTCTTGTACTCCTGTATATCTACCGCGATCTCTTTATCAGGTTTCCTGACCGCCACCGCATACTGATTACCATTCTTCATCATGATGCCTTCCAAAACTGCCTGTCCGCCTATGTTCGATGACTTCATGCGTCCTCCTGTCTTCTGTACCAGAAAAGGGTCAGTTCCTTCTTCTCCGAAGTTGCTGACCTTCTGATCAAATCTGCATATATAGTTACTTGTAAGGAACTGCCCGGAAATCACTTGCGCAATTTGCTGAGCAAAGTGATCATGTGATTACGGACAGTCCTTTACCCAAGAACAGGCTGAGATATCTCACCTCAGCCTGCAATAAGTCATTCCTATTTAATACCATATTTTTTGTTGAACTTGTCAACACGTCCGCGAGCCTGATTTGCTTTCTGCTGTCCAGTGTAGAATGGATGGCATTTGGAACAGATTTCCACGTGAATATTCTTGTTTGTTGAGCCTGTTACAAATGTGTTGCCGCAGTTGCAAGTTACTGTCGCCTGATGGTACTCTGGATGGATTCCTTCTCTCATGATTTTCACCTCTCTATTTTAATATATAGTCATTATAATCTCTAAACAGCTTTGTTATTGTATCATAAGATTTATGGTTTTGCAAGCTATTTTTCAGAATAAACAAATAAAATAGGACAAGTCTTTTTTGTATATCCGGTTTGTGATATAATTCCCATGTTTGATTTATCATTAATGACATAAGGAGTTGCTCATATGGATATCACTACCCCAATTATCGAACTTTCCGCTTCCACATTTCTAATCGTATGCCCCTTTCTTTTTCTTGCCGGGCTGGTAGATGCAATCGGAGGCGGCGGTGGCCTGATCTCTCTGCCCGCCTATCTTATCGCGGGACTTCCTCCTCATATGGCGGTTGCCACCAATAAGATGTCTTCCACCTGCGGAACCACGCTTGCCACAATACGTTTTATGAAAAACGGGCTTGTCAGCTTCCGGCTGGCCATTCCTTCCGTGATTGCCGCAATTGCGGGCTCTTCAATCGGTGCACATATTTCCATGATCGTACCGGAGAAGATCATGCTGTATGTACTCATTGGTATACTGCCAGTATCTGCATTCCTGGTGCTGAATAAAAAGCTGTTCCATGATAAAGGAAGCGATTCTGTTACGCTGGACAAAAGAACTTACATAACCGCAGTCATTGCTGCTTTTATCATCGGTATCTATGACGGATTCTATGGGCCGGGTACGGGTACGTTTCTGATCATCGCTTTTACCGTATTTGCTAAGCTCAGTATTAAAACCGCCAACGCACAGGCAAAAGTAATTAATCTGACAACGAATATTACATCCCTCATTATCTTTCTGCTAAATGGCCAGGTACTGATCCCCGTTGGGATCGCAGCCGCACTGTGCAATATGGCCGGCGGCTACCTGGGTGCAGGAATGGTTATGAAAAATGGCGCTAAAATCGTAAAACCAAGCATTCTGCTAGTGCTTTTCCTATTGCTTCTGAAGGTACTCAATGTATACTAGAACTGCGCTGCGTAAATTCCTTTGATATGGTATTCGCTGTCAGGACCAGCGTATCCTTATGCCATTGCTATAGAAATTTCTTTTTGATCACAACCTGGACAAGATCTGCATTGCTCTTTGTCTGTGAGAACATATTCAGCAGGTTGTCCACGGCTTCTTCCGCTTTCAGGCCGTTCATTGCCCTGCGGATAATATAGACTGCATCCTGTTCCTCTCTGCTGAGCAGGAGGTCTTCCCTTCTGGTTCCTGATTTTGGTATGTCTATCGCCGGGAATACCCTCTTCTCCTGGAGTTTTCGATCCAGCACCAGTTCCATATTGCCGGTTCCCTTGAATTCCTCGTATACCACATCGTCCATCTTGCTCCCTGTTTCCACAAGTGCAGTAGCCAGGATCGTAAGGCTGCCGCCTTCTCTCATATTTCTGGCTGCACCGAAAAACCGCTTCGGCATATGAAGCGCTGCCGGATCAAGACCGCCGGAAAGTGTTCTCCCTGATGGAGGAACCGTCAGATTGTATGCACGGGCAAGCCTTGTAATACTGTCCAGAAGGATCGTAACATCCTTGCCATGCTCAACCAGCCTTTTTGCGCGCTCAATCACCATCTCGGATACCCTTTTATGATGCTCCGGAAGTTCATCAAATGTAGAATAAATGACTTCTACATTCGGTCCTGCGATCGCCTCACGGATATCTGTTACTTCCTCCGGGCGCTCATCAATGAGCAGAATCAGCAGATGCATATTCGGCTCACGCTTTTGTACAGAGAGCGCCACTTCCTTCAGCAGGGTCGTCTTTCCGGCCTTCGGGGGTGACACGATCATCCCCCTCTGCCCTTTTCCTATAGGAGAAAGCAGATCTACGATACGCATAGCTGTAGAACATCCCGGTGTCTCCAGGCGCAGCCTCTGATTCGGGAAGATCGGAGTCAGGTCCTCAAAATTATTTCTCTTCATTGCCTCCGACGGCCTCATACCATTGATGGTGGAAACATACAAAAGGGCGCTGAACTTCTCAGACTGTGTCTTAATTCGTGTATTTCCGGAAATGATATCACCGGTTTTCAGATTAAATCTCCTGATCTGTGAAGGGGATACGTAAACATCGTTTTCTCCCGGCAGGTAGTTCTCGCATCGGATAAATCCGTATCCGTCCGGCAGAACCTCCAGAATCCCGTTGGCTGACTTACCGCTGTCCAGCTGTTCAATATCCGTGCCTTCCTTCTTTTCTTTCAATTCTTCTTTTACTTCTTCCTTGGCTTCTGCCCTTGCTTCTTCCATCTTCTCTTTCTCATCCTGAGCCAGCATAGCGTCAATCAGCCCGCTTTTTTTCATAGCTGATACACCTTTCATTTTTCGTGCTTTTGCCAGGTCTTTTAATGTTGCAAGCGGCAGAGATTCATATTTTTCTCTCGTCATAATACTTTAATTCCTTTCTCAATAAATATATGGCTTTTCTACAGTATTCTTTTGTTTCAATCCACGTCCGATAATTTCACAGAGTACGTGTACATCCAATACAGATGCGTAGATTGATCTCATGCCAGTGGGAGATAGTGACTCCTCTCCTGCCCAAACTGTCGTTAATCTTGTTTTTCATGATTCATCTCACCGTCTATAGCGGCGGGAAAATCCTCATCTTATCTTGTTAAATTTTACGGGAGCCTTTAGTCTGAAACGACTTGTCCGAATTCAGGCGTCTGCCTGTATCCTCAAAGATATACTATTCCTATCCGCACTCGGTAATTCTATAGAGTACGACTGCATCTTCCATCGATGCGTAGATTCATCTCATGTCAGTGGGGGATACCGATTCCTCTCCACCCAACACTGCCGTTAATCTTGTTTCCTGTGATTCATCAATCCACTTATAAAGGGAATGAATCCTCACTTGACTTGTTAAATCTGTAGCTATTATACATCATCTTCCACCAAAAAGAAAGAGTTTTTTTAGAGGGCTTGCGGCTAACACTTCATGGAACGTCCCAGTCCGCCAACGAGACTAAATCTCGTTACTATAGCAATCCTGCCTTGCGTTGCTTTTATAAGAGTGTTATTATATTGGACAGATAGCAAGAATCTATAAGAATATGAAGATACAGCGAGGTAAGAAAGATGACAAACAGTGAAAAAGCATTGCAGATGCACGAAAAATGGCAGGGTAAGATCGAGACTACTGCTAAGGCCCATGTGAACTCCCGCGAGGATCTTGCCATTGCCTATACTCCTGGTGTTGCAGAACCCTGTAAGGCAATCGCAGAGGATCCGGAAGATGCTTATAAATACACGATAAAATCTAATACGATTGCAGTTGTCTCCGATGGAAGTGCGGTTCTTGGACTCGGCAATATCGGCGCCCTGGCTGCAATGCCTGTTATGGAGGGAAAGGCCGTTCTTTTTAAGGAATTTGGCGGTGTCAATGCGGTTCCGATCTGTCTTGATACCCAGGATACCGAAGAGATCATTAAGACTGTAGTTCACATTGCTCCCGCATTTGGCGGCATCAATCTGGAAGATATCGCGGCCCCGCGCTGCTTCGAGATCGAGGAGCGTTTAAAAGAGCTGCTGGATATCCCTGTTTTCCATGATGACCAGCACGGGACGGCTATCGTTGTCCTGGCCGGTATTATCAATGCGCTGAAAGTCACCGGAAAGGTCAAAGAAGAATGCCGCGTGGTGATTAACGGTGCGGGATCCGCCGGTGTTGCTATCACCAGGCTTTTACTTACATATGGTTTCCGTCATGTTACCATGTGTGATATCAATGGTATGATAAGCAAGGCCTCCCCTGATCTGAACTGGATGCAGCAAAAGATGGCAGAGGTTACGAATCTGGAAGGACGGACAGGTACGCTGGCCGATGCGCTTCAGGGTGCAGATATATTTGTAGGTGTCTCTGCACCTAATATTGTGACAAAAGAGATGGTGTCCTCTATGAATAAGGACGCAATTCTTTTTGCAATGGCGAACCCGGTACCGGAGATCATGCCGGATCTTGCAAAGGAAGCCGGTGCAAAAGTCGTTGGGACCGGACGTTCAGATTTTCCGAACCAGGTGAATAATGTGGTAGCTTTCCCGGGTATATTTAAGGGTGCCCTGGAGGGGCGCGCGTCCCAGATTACGGAGGATATGAAGCTGGCTACTGCCAAGGCAATCGCCGGGCTTGTTGCGGAGGAAGACCTGAATGAAAACAATATCCTGCCGGAAGCTTTTGATCCGCGCGTAGCCGAGGCGGTGAGCAAGGCAGTAAAGGAACTGATATAGATGATGCGCTGGGGGGAAAAGCGTTACCACTCCATGGACTATGACCTGAAACAGGCCTATGGAGAGAAGGTATATAAGATCACCCTGGACGGCGGCATGACCTGCCCGAACCGGGACGGCACTTTAGGGCACGGAGGCTGTATCTTCTGCAGCGCCGAGGGCTCCGGAGACTTCGCCGGCTCAAGAGCCTGCTCCGTCACAGAGCAGATTGCCGCCGGAAAGCAGGCCCTGAATGGGAAACGTCCGGTTCACTCTTATATCGCATACTTTCAGGCATTTACCAATACCTATGCTCCGGTACGCCGTCTGGAAGAGCTGTACATGCAGGCCATTGCAGATCCTGATGTCCGAATTCTTTCTATTGCCACTAGGCCCGACTGTCTGGGCCCTGACGTCCTGGAACTGTTAGACAGAATCAACCGGATCAAACCAGTATGGGTGGAACTGGGGCTTCAGACAATCCATCCAGCAACTGCAGCGTACATCCGGAGGGGATATGACCTGCCTGTCTTTGAAAGTGCAGTCGGTGCTCTCAGAAGCAGGGACATTGTCGTGATCGTCCACACCATCCTCTATCTGCCAGGCGAGACCAGAGAGCAGATGCTGGAGACACTGGATTATCTGAACCACATGGATATACAGGGCATAAAGCTGCAGCTTCTGCATATTTTAAAAGGAACGGATCTTGCCCTGGAATATGAAAAGCATCCGTTTTACGTCCCCGGGATGATGGAGTATATTCAATTTTTGGGCACATGTATCTCGCATCTCAATCCCCGGATCGCAATACACCGTCTGACCGGCGACGGTCCCAGCGGTCTTCTGGCTGCTCCGCTTTGGAGCAGCAATAAAAGAACTGTCCTGAATACCCTGCACCGTTATCTGAAGGAGCAGGACATCTGGCAGGGAAAGGAGTATTATGACTGAAACATTTACCCTATATAAGTTAATCGTATTATACATGCTGGAGAAAGTAGATTTTCCTCTGACCACATCCCAGATTTCGGAATTCATTCTGGACAAGGGTTATACTACTTATTTTAAGCTGCAGGAAACGCTGTCGGAGATGGTGGAATCCGGGCTGCTCCGGGTAGAGACCACTCACAACCGTACGCTGTACCACCTGACGGAAAATGGAGCGGAGACAATCCAGTTCTTCAAGAATAAGATCTCAACCGCAATACAGAACGATATTGATGAGTTTTTAAAAGAAAAAAAGTATGACCTAAAAGAAGAAGTTGCTATCAAATCAGACTATTACCTGAATACAAACCATGAATATGAGGTGCGCTGCCAGATCGTGGAAAATGGCTTCAGCCTGATTGATCTTAAGATCACTGTCCCGACGGAGATCGAGGCCGAAACCATTGCCAGCAACTGGTCAAGGGAGAGCCAGAAGATCTATTCCTCACTCCTGTCTCAGCTTCTCTAAATATTCACGTATCGTTTTTTCGTATCCAAGGACGCCCGGTTCATAGAATCTGGCGTCTTTTATTTCGTCCGGAAGGTACTGCTGCTTTACGTAATGCCCCGGATAATCGTGTGCGTATTTGTACCCTACTCCATGCCCCAGCTTCTGTGAACCTTTATAGTGAGCATCCTGCAGATGGGCGGGAACCGTTGTCTTCTTCTGGCGGACACATTCTGTTGCAGAGAAAATGGCATTGGTGGCGGAATTGCTCTTTGGTGCGGATGCGACATAGGTCACTGCCTGCGCGAGGATGATCTGCGCCTCCGGCATCCCGATGCGTTCTACCGCCTGTGCTGCAGATACCGCAACCGTCAGCGCCATGGGGTCCGCATTTCCCACATCCTCCGAGGCACAAATCATAATCCGCCGCGCGATGAACTTGATGTCTTCCCCTGCATACAACATTTTTGCAAGGTAATAAACGGCAGCATCGGGGTCTGACCCCCTCATGCTTTTTATAAATGCAGAGCTTGTATCATAATGGTTATCTCCCGTCTTGTCATACCGCACAACACGCTTCTGGATACACTCAGAGGCCACATCCAGCGTAATATGGATCACCCCGTCCGCCCCTCTTTCGGTGGTCAGGATTCCCAATTCCACCGCATTCAGTGCATTTCTCGCATCACCGCCCGACACATCGGCCAAAAACTCCAGCGCCTCCTCCGTGATCTCTGCCTTGAAAGTTCCCATCCCCTTCTCTTTATCATAAACGGCGCGTTTCAGCAATGTCTTTACATCCCCGCGGCTCAAAGACCGCAGCTCAAACACACTGGATCTTGAAAGCAGAGCTCCGTTTACCTCAAAGTAGGGATTCTCTGTCGTCGCCCCGATCAGCGTGATGGTTCCGTCCTCCACATAAGGAAGCAGGTAGTCCTGCTGCCCTTTATTAAATCGGTGGATCTCATCGATAAAGAGGATGGTCTTCTTCTGGTACATGCCAAGAAGCTCCTTTGCCTCTTTTACCACCTCTTCCATATCCTTTTTTCCGGCAATTGTCGCGTTGATCTGCTTAAACTGGGCGCTTGTTGTATTGGCTATTACTTTGGCCAGCGTTGTTTTTCCGGTGCCGGGAGGTCCATAAAATATCAGGGAACCCAGCTTGTCCGCCTTGATTGCACGGTACAGCAGTTTGTCCTTTCCGATAATATGCTGCTGCCCTACCACCTCTTCCAGAGTAGACGGCCGCATTCTAGATGCCAGCGGCGCTTCCTTCTCCTGATTTGTCTCTCTCATATAATCAAATAAATCCATTCTTTTTCCACTGCTTGACAATCCGAAACAGACCATCAGGCTTTTCCTTTCTCAATGATATCCCGCAGGGCCTCCCCCGCAATCAGAAGTCCTGCAGCTGGGGGCACAAAAGAGATGCTGCCCGGTATGCTGCGGCGCTGCCCTTTGTCCTCCCCGGTATCCCTTTCGGATGTATCAATCGGTTTCTCTCTGGAATACAGTACTTTCAAGTGAAAGATACCCCGGGCTTTGAGCTCTTTTCTCATCACCTTGCACAGCGGACACACGCTTGTTTTGGACAAGTCTGTGATCTCAAACATCTCCGGGTGCAGTTTATTTCCTGTCCCCATGCTGCTAATGACCGGGATATCCAGTCTCAGCGCCAGTTCCACCAGCGCCAGCTTGGCAGTAACTGTATCTATGGCGTCGATGACATAATCCGGCTTCTCCTCAAACAATGCTTCCAGATTGTCCGGAAGCACAAACATCTCATATGTTTTTACGCAGATCTCCGGATTGATATCCCTGATCCGCTCCTTCATAACTTCTGTTTTATATCTTCCGATGGTACTGTGATAGGCAATGGACTGCCGGTTGATATTGGTCAAAGAGACGGTGTCATTGTCGATCAGCGTCAGACGGCCGACACCGCTGCGCGCAAGTGCTTCAATGCAGTGTGAGCCCACTCCCCCTACGCCGAATACCATGACAGATGCAGCCCTCAGCCGCTCCATCCCGGTTTTTCCAATCAATAATTCCGTCCTGGAATATTCATTTAACATCTTTTCCTCCATAAACTGCAGCTCTGCTGCAGCCCCTCAACAGGGCATGTATCCCGACTGCCCCGGGGTTACGTTTATTCTGCATGTCAGTCCAGCATCAGCTCATCTACGGTTACAAACTCATACCCCTCTGCCTGAAGCAGATCGATGATACGCAGCGCCGCTTTTACTGAGCTGTCGTAACAGTCATGCAACAGAATAATATCATTTTCCTGCGCTTCCGTCACTACTTTATTGACAATTTCATCTACATTTTCCGTAGCCCAGTCCAATGGGTCAATGCTCCACATCACTGGCAGCACATGGATCTTCTTTTCCAGCTCTTTCTGCCACAGGCCAAACGGAGGGCGCATAAACTGCACTTCCTCACCCGTAATGTTTTCGATGGCCTCATTGGTGAGCATTAGCTCCTGGTAGGCCTCGTCGTTGCTTACCTTCGTAATTTCCACATGGTGATATGTATGGTTCCCGATCAGGTGCCCTTCTTCATACATACGCTTTACAATCTCACTGCCGCCTTCCTTTTCTATGTTCTGCCCAATCAGAAAGAAAGTTGCCTTCACACCCCTTTCCTTCAGCCCATCCAGAAGCCGGGGCGTGTAGACGGCGCTTGGCCCGTCATCAAAAGTAATGGCAATTTTCGGCTTTTCCATTATAGAATCCGCCACATAGGCGGATGCATTGGCATATGCGGTTCCCGGCGCCTCCCCTTCCGCCTGCTTTCCAATTGTAAACAGGGACGGGCAGACCGCTCCCAGCAGCAGAAGCACGTATACAAAACCGGCTCCCTGCATCATTCTTTTTAAACGCAAACAGCACACAACCCTTTTTTAACGATTCTTTTATATATATGCATTGTACTTAAATTTTATTGATGTTATAATTAACACGTTCTACATATGAGGAGGTTGTATTTAAAATGGAAAAAACACCACAAGCGGAAAATAAAATGGGCGTTATGCCCGTTCCAAAATTATTAATCACCATGTCCCTGCCAATGATTATTTCTATGCTGGTACAAGCGCTCTACAATGTCGTTGACAGCGTGTTTGTCGCACAGATCAATGAGGAGGCCCTGACGGCGGTTTCCCTTGCGTTTCCTGTGCAGAATCTGATGATAGCTATAGCCGCGGGCACCGGGGTCGGCATCAACGCCCTCCTGTCCAGGAATCTTGGGGAGAAAAATCTTGAAGGGGCAAATGCTGCCGCTAAAAACGGAATCTTTCTTGGCATGATCAGTTATATTGTCATGGCGGTCATCGGTCTGGCCGGCTCCCATTTTTTCTTTACCGTCCAGACAAAAGATCCGGTCATTGTTCGCTACGGCACCCAGTATATGCTGATTATAACCGTTGTCTCTGTGGGGATATTTATGCAGATCACTTTTGAACGCCTGCTCCAGTCCACAGGCAAGACGATTTACAACATGATCACCCAGGGAACCGGTGCGATTATCAACATTGTCCTGGATCCGATCCTGATCTTCGGAATGTTCGGCCTGCCGCGCATGGAGGTCGCAGGCGCGGCTCTGGCTACCGTGATCGGACAGCTGGTAGCGGTCTGTATGTCCCTTTATTTTAATTGTAAAAAGAATACGGAGCTGGATCTGAATATGAGGACTTTCCGGCCCAATAAGACAATTATTGCCACTATATATAAGGTTGGTGTTCCTTCGATTATCATGCAGTCCATCGGTTCCGTCATGGTATTCGGGATGAATAAGATCCTTCTGATCTTCTCGTCCACTGCCGCAGCCGTATTCGGCGTGTATTTCAAGCTGCAGAGCTTTATCTTCATGCCCATATTCGGCCTGAATAACGGCATGATCCCCATCATAGCATACAACTACGGGGCAAAGAATAGGGAGCGAATCATGGCTACCATCAAAATGAGCGTCCTGATTGCCGTAGGGATCATGCTGGTGGGGCTGGTCGTGTTCCAGATTTTCCCTGTACAGCTTCTGGAAATTTTTGATGCTTCCGAAAACATGCTTGGAATCGGTGTGCCTGCACTGCGCATCATCAGTCTGAGTTTTATCTTTGCAGGATACATTATTATCATCATCTCCGTTTTCCAGGCGCTCGGGAACGGAGTTTACAGTCTGATGGTCTCCGTGATCAGACAGCTTTTTGTCATTCTGCCTGTGGCTTATCTGTTTGCAAGAGTGTTCGGTCTTTCCAGAGTCTGGTGGGCAATTCCGATTGCAGAGATTGTAGCCGTTACGGTCACCACACTGATGTTCAGGCGCATTATACGGCTGAACATCAAGCCGCTCGAGGAGCCTCGGCTGAACGGGGAACTGATAACAGGATAGGACTAGCCTCGTCTGTACTCGGTGGGGCTGACCAGCATCTGTTTCTTAAATGCTTTTGAGAAATAGAGATTATTCTCAAATCCAACAGAATATGCGATTGCAGCAATAGACAGGCTTGTCTCCTTCAAGAGGAGGCAGGCCTGTTTTACGCGGAAACTGCTCAGATACTCCTTGGGGGACTGCTGTTGGCAGGCCTGGAATGAACGGTATAGATGGCTTCTGCTGATCCCCACATAGGCCGCCACATCTTCCACCGTAATAGGATAGGAATAGCTGGTTGATATATAAGCCTTTGCCTTTTCCACATAGGAGAGCTGAATATCCCTGGCTGGTTCCCTGTTGCCCGAATAATGCATAAATGTGGAGAGCAGCGTGTACAGGGCGCCTGTCATGGCTACAGCCGCTTCATGGCTGTTCCCCTTCACCTCATAGATTCTGCTCAGCTGGCCCTGCAGAATCTTTCTGGGCGGACCTCCGTTCTCTATGAATGGTTTTTCTTTTGTGAAATCAGTTGCACGGATAATCGGTGCAGCATCGGTCCCCATAAATCCTACCCAGGCATATTCCCACGGATCTTCACGGTCCGCATAGTATCTGACCTCCGTATCCGGATACAAGATAAAGGTATCGCCCTCCGCCAGTCTGCTGGTGCTGCCATTTACGCTGTAGAACCCGCTTCCCGAGATAATATGGTGGATACAGTAATGGTCCCGCACTCCCGGCCCCCACTGATAACCCGGCCCGCATTTCTGATGGCCCACATTATAGACTGATAAGGAGGTCAGCAGGTTTTCATCTGCTTTATAAGAATACTTATAGGTTCCTTCCAACATCAATCTCCCCTTTCGTCTAAGATTTTATCCTTTTTTCTGATACCTTTATTCCCTTCTCTTATTATATCCTCCTCTCCATTTCCATGCAACATTATTACATATATCTGCACGGATTTTTTATATACATCCCATCCCTTTTTCGCTATAATAGGGGCAGGATAAAGAAGAAACCAGATGTTACTATTCACGGTACATAGGCCGTGAATAGTAACAACCAGAGAATGTATATACATAGACGAAAGTGAGGCAGAAATCATGAAAGACAAATTATTCGCAAAATTCAAAGAATTCTTCGGAAGCACTGAGGGTGCAGGATTTTACTTTTCGCCAGGGCGTGTGAACCTGATCGGAGAACACACCGACTATAATGGAGGCCATGTTTTTCCCTGTGCGCTGACCCTCGGCACCTATGGCATTGCCAAAAGACGTACTGACAGATCCATGCACTTTTATTCCATGAACCTGGATAGCTTCGGTGTGGTGGAAGCATCTCTGGACGACCTGACAAACAAAGCTTCCTATGGCTGGGCTAACTATCCCCTCGGCGTTGTATGGGCCTTCGCCCAAAAGGGCATCACACTGGACACTGGTTTTGACATGGTGATCTGGGGCAATATCCCGAACGGTTCCGGTCTCTCCTCCTCTGCTTCCCTGGAAGTGCTCACGGGCGTCATTCTGACCGATCTCTTTTGTATTGACCGCTTCAGCATGACCGATCTTGCACTCATTGGGCAGTATTCCGAGAATAACTTCAACGGCTGCAACTGCGGTATCATGGATCAGTTTGCCGTAGCCATGGGCAAAAAGGATCATGCCATTTTCCTGGATACCGCGACCCTGAATTACGAGTACGCTCCGGTTGAACTGGAAGATGCCAAAATCATTATCACCAACAGTAAGGTAAAACACAGCCTGGTGGATTCCAAATACAATGAGAGGCGCCAGGAATGTGCCGATGCACTCGCAGCGCTCCAGAAGGAGCTGGATATCAATACGCTCGGCGACCTGGATATGGATACCTTTGAAAAATTCAAGGAGGTCATCCCTGACCCGGTCAAAGTAAGGCGCGCTAAACATGCCGTTGCTGAAAACCAGCGTACCATCGAGGCTGTCAAGGCGCTGAAAGAAGGAAATATCACCCGTTTTGGGGAGCTGATGAACCAGTCCCACATATCTCTGCGGGATGATTATGAAGTGTCCTGCGAGGAAATCGATATTCTGGTCGACCTGGCATGGAAAGTTCCCGGCGTGACCGGTTCCCGTATCACGGGCGGCGGTTTCGGCGGATGTACGGTCAGCATCGTGGAAAACAGCGCAGTAGATAAATTTATCAAAGCTGTGGGCAGGGGCTATCAGGAAAAAACCGGCGGCGAAGCGGAATTCTATACTGTAGAAATCGGCGGCGGGGCCCGCAGGATTCCGTCTTAGGTAACCTGGAAACAAGATCAGAAAGGTGGAAATGAAATGTCTGTATTAGTATTAGGAGGAGCCGGATATATCGGTTCCCACACAGTGTATGAACTTATTGACAAGGGAGAGGATGTCGTCATTGCGGATAATCTGGAAACAGGCCATATCGAAGCGGTTCATCCCAAAGCGCGCTTCTATCAGGGAGACATCCGGAACCGTGTTTTTATCGATTCCGTTTTTGAAAAGGAAACCATCGACGCGGTCATCCATTTCGCCGCGAATTCCCTGGTAGGTGAAAGCATGGTGGATCCGCTAAAATATTATGATAACAATGTTTGCGGCACTAAAGTGCTATTGGAGTCCATGATTGCCCACAATGTCAAGAAAATTGTCTTCTCTTCCACTGCTGCTACCTACGGAGAGCCGGAAAACATTCCGATCCTGGAAGATGATAATACCTGTCCCACCAATACATACGGTGAGACCAAGCTGGCTATGGAAAAAATGATGATGTGGACAGATAAGGCTCATGGCCTCAAATTTGTTGCGCTGCGCTATTTCAATGCCTGCGGTGCTCATAAAAGCGGCTGTATCGGTGAAGCACACAGCCCGGAGACCCACCTGATCCCGCTGATTCTCCAGGTTCCGCTGGGACAACGCGATTATATCAGCATTTTCGGAGATGATTATGACACAAAGGATGGCACCTGTATCCGGGATTATATTCACGTAACCGATCTGGCACAGGCCCACATCCTGGCGGTAGAGTATCTAATGAACGGCGGGGAGAGCAATACTTTTAATCTCGGCAATGGCGTTGGCTTTACCGTAAAGGAGGTCATTGAAACCGCACGCAAAGCCACAGGTCTGGAAATCAAGGCACAGACTGCGCCGAGACGCGCCGGAGATCCGGCAAGGCTGATTGCCTCCAGTGAAAAGGCAAAGAAAGTACTCGGCTGGAAACCAGAGCATGCGGATCTTGAAGAGATCATCTCTTCTGCCTGGAAATGGCACAGCACCCACCCCACAGGATTTGCCGATGGCAGGAGGGACGCTTCATGTTAAGTAATTCTATCAAAAAGCTGGTTCAGTATGGAATTCAGACCGGCCTGACTCCGGAATGCGAACGCGTTTACACAACGAATCTGCTGCTGGATCTGTATCATGAAGACGAGTATGAAGATACTGACTGCGATCTTTCCGGCATTGTCCTGGAGGATGTGCTCAGAAACCTTCTGGACGAAGCATGCAGCCGCGGAATCATTGAAGACAGCATCGTATACCGCGATTTATTTGATACTAAACTGATGAACTGTCTGCTGCCCCGCCCCGCCCAGATCCAGAAAAAGTTCTGGGAACTGTACGAAACCTCACCTGTGGCTGCCACAGACTATTATTATAAGTTCAGCCAGGACAGCGATTATATCCGCCGCTACCGCGTGGCAAAGGACATGAAATGGACGGTTGATACCCAATACGGCACACTGGATATCACGATCAACCTATCCAAACCGGAAAAAGACCCCAAGGCCATCGCTGCAGCAAGGAACGCCAAGGCCTCCTCCTATCCGAAGTGCCTGCTTTGCATGGAGAATGAGGGATATGCGGGACGTACCAACCATCCGGCCCGCGAAAATCACCGGATTATTCCGGTCACTATCAACGACAGCGGCTGGGGCTTTCAGTACTCCCCCTATGTTTATTACAACGAGCACTGCATCGTATTGAACGGCGAACATGTTCCCATGAAGATAGAAAAAAACACCTTCCGGAAGTTGTTTGATTTTGTCAAATTATTTCCACATTATTTTCTTGGTTCCAACGCCGACCTGCCGATCGTAGGCGGCTCCATTCTGAGCCATGACCACTTCCAGGGCGGTAATTACACCTTTGCAATGGCAAAGGCACCTGTAATCAGCACATTTGAGGTGAAAGGCTTCGAGGATGTCAAAGCCGGCATTGTAAAGTGGCCTCTCTCTGTCATCCGTCTCCAGGGAAATAATGAAAACCGGATCATCGATCTGGCGGACCACATCCTTAAGGCCTGGAGAGGCTATACCGATGAGAAAGCCTTCATCTACGCAGAAACAGAAGGACAGCCTCACAACACCATCACCCCGATTGCCAGAATGCACAACGGTCTGTACGAGCTTGACCTGACACTGCGTAATAACATCACCACAGAGGAGCACCCGCTGGGTGTATACCACCCGCACGCAAACCTGCATCACATCAAAAAAGAAAATATCGGTCTGATAGAGGTCATGGGCCTCGCCGTACTCCCCGCCCGTTTAAAGGATGAGATGGAGCGGCTGAAGACCTTTATACTAGAGAAAAAAGACCTCCGCAGCGATGAGATTCTGACGAAACACGCCGACTGGGCGGAAAGCTTCCTGCCCGGGTATCCGGAGATCACCCCGGAAAATATCGACCATATACTCCAGCAGGAAATCGGTAAAGTCTTCTGCCAGGTACTCGAAGATGCCGGAGTGTATAAATGCAACGAAAGCGGACTCAAAGCTTTCCATAAATTCATAGGGATTCTTTAGGGGCTGGGACGCGGAATCGGGTAAGGGTCCGCCTGTGGAAAGAGGGAGGTCTGGGGCGGGGAAGAAAATACAGGGGAACCTTTGCTAAAGCAGCCCATTCTAGACCGCGCATTCTATGCTTTTGCAAAGGCTCCCCTGTATTTTCTTCCCCGCCCCAGACCTCCCTCCTTCCACAGGCTGCGTGCATCCGGGTATGCAGAGACCAGCCTGTGTGAGGGAATCTGCGGGAGAGACGGATGGGGGCGGCGATACGGAGGGCCGTTTTTGAAGGGCGTATCGGAAAACCCGGTTGGAATATCACGAAATTTCTGGGGAAGATTGGAAATATTGAAAATATTTTTTGGAATGCGCTTCCGCTCCCATCTTCATCCTCACATCCAACCAAGATCCACTGCCCTCGTGAAACGCCTCCCAAAGTAAGTTTTTATTTCCGGCCGGATACGCCCAGCCTGCCTGAGATGGGGAGAGGGATGCCGCCGGGACTTAGAGGAGGCTTTTTGTTCGTATAGAGCGCACGGTCTAGAAGTCCTTACGTAAAAGGAACTGTCCATGAGGGATGAAAAGTGATTTTCCGAAATCACTTTTCAGTACTACCTAATGCGAGAAAGCATCAAGCTTTCTCGCTGCATGTAGTACGTGCCCTCATGGGCAGTTTTTTGCGTTAGGACTTCTCCGTAAGCGGGTTACAAACAAAAAGCCTCCTCTAAGTCCCGGCGGCATCCCTCTCCCCATCTCAGGCAGGCGCCCCCCACCCGCAAACCTACTTCCCCCGTTTCCTCTTCTTGCGAATACTATATCCGAAGGTTCCGATTTTTTTTCCCAGCCCCAGGTATTCTCCATGGGAATAGGCGAGGAGTCCTGTTTTATTGAGTTCGAACTTGTTTTTTTCGTTTAGGTAGGATTCGTCAACCTGTACTGTATTTACCTCGGCCAGGAACATGTGATGGCTGCCGAGTTCTTTGATCTCGGTCACCCGGCATTCAATGCTGACAGGACATTCTTTTATGACCGGTGCATAGAGCAGAGTCTCGGCGGGCCCCGGTGTGAGGCCTGTCTCTTTCCATTTGTCTGTGTCACGGCCGGATCTAACCCCGCAGTAGTCCGTAGCCTTCGCCAGTTTTTCTGTTGTCAGATTTATAACGAATTCACCCGTGTCTTTTATCATCTGATAGGAATAGCGCTCCGGCCGCACGGATATATAGACCATGGGCGGATTCGTACAGATGGTTCCCGTCCATGCGACAGTCAGGATGTTTTGATTGCCTTCCTTGTCCCCTACGCTTACCATAACTGCCGGGAGGGGGTACAGCATATTGCCTGGTTTCCATATTTGTCTGCTCATGAATGTATGTGCCTCTTTTCTTTCTCTTCCAAGTGATGGGTACTTTAATCAGTTTCAATCACGATATGATCCTATTGCTGCAGTGCGCCTACCAGTGTTGGCACAAGCTGTTTCTTTCTCGATACAACCCCCTTCAGAAGGAGATCCTCCGTATCCTCACGCAAATCGTAGGCTGACATTACCTTTTCCCTTGCATCCGGCCCGCAGCAGAGCAGTTCGGAGGATTCGGTCACGATATTGGTCAGCATGAAAAATACCATATCCAGGCCGTGTGATTTTCGCGCGCTATCCAGATGTGGAAGCACTGTGGTCTTGATTTCCTTCAGTTCATCCGCACTCATAGAGTTCACCTGGCCTACGCCTATAACGGTCTCATTAACTGTAAACTGTTTGAAGTCCAGGAAGATAATTTCTTCCGCACTCTTGCCTTTTAGATTGCTGCCCGCATTGAACATTTCCAGGGCCAATTCTTCTATATTGATGTTCGCGGCCCTGGCCAGACTCCTTGCGGATGCCTCATCCAGGGATGTACATGTGGGTGAGCGGAACATCAGTGTATCGGAGATGATTGCGGAACAGAGGAGAGCCGCTATCGTCGGCTCCACTTCCACGCCTTCTTCCTGATACATCTGGTAAATAATCGTGGCTGTACAGCCCACCGGCTGATTTCTGAAAAATACCGGGCCCATCGTCTCAATGCTGCTCAGTCTGTGGTGGTCTATGATTTCCAGTACATCAGCCTCTTCGATCCCGTCCACAGCCTGATTCTTTTCATTGTGATCCACGAGGATCACCTGCTTCTTCCTGCAGTTAAGAAGCCTCCTTCTAGAAATAAATCCAAGGAAATTCCCTCTATTGTCCAGAATCGGAAAATCACGAAACCGCTTATGTGCCATGACCTCCTTCACATCATCCACATAATCACGCATCCTAAATGATATCAGCCCCTCCTTAGTCATAAAATGCCTGACAGGAATGCTCTGGTTGATCTGTCTGGCTACGGTAAACGTATCATGAGGCGTACTTATGATCACAATCTCCTTCTCCCTTGCCTGATCAATAATGTCATCCGGTACTTCTGCCCCCTGGCATACAACCATGCATCCCACATTCAGGTCAATCGCGCACTGCTGGGCTTCTCTTCGGTTTCCCAATATTACCAGATCATCCTGTTCTATAAAATCCGACATTAGATCCCGGCTGGAAGCTGCAATGCCTACTTTTCCTTTCAGCAGATAGCTGTGGTCATTACCGATCACGACCCGCCCGCCAATCGTTGTCGCTATATTGCGGTACTGCGTCCTAGCTCTCGACAGAATTGTACTATCATAAACATCCATATAGGATGTGGCGATATCGCCGATCGTAATCAGCCCTTCCAGCTTCCCATCCCTCGTAACCGGCAGTGTCTTAATATTCAGTTCCTTCATCCGCGCCCAGGCCGTCTTAATCGATACACTGCCGCTCAGCCCTTCAATCTTCCTCAGTTCCACGTCCTTAACCTGTATACGCAGATCCGACAAAAGTGCAGGAACCTTCACCTTAAAACGATCCAGCACATATTGGGTCTCCTCATTCAGCTGCCCCGCCCTGCGAGGAGTATGGTCCTCCCCTGTCACAATCGTCTTAAGCCTTGCATAAGCAATCGCAGAACAAATAGAATCCGTATCAGGATTTTTATGGCCGACTACATATACTTTTCGTTTATTAACTCCATTATCCATTTTATATCCCCTTTAAGCATAAATTCACATAATAGTAGATTGCCACCTTTTTAAGTTTTCGTCAACCAGATTTTAAACATTCACATTATTTTTACATAAGATACTACTCAAAAAACGGCCTGAATCCCACATCTGTCCCTATCCCCTGTATTTGTCCTCCCCCCATATACTATCAACTTTTCCCCAATCTCATCCGCCTGCCCTCGTTTTACCTCCTCTTCAAGAAAAGAGTTCTTCCCTGCCGGCAGGATGAACCAGCCTGGCGGGTGACTGGAGGGGGATGCTCTGACAGTGGATGGGTGCAGGCCTCCTGAAGGGCATACATGTCATTCCTGAGCGCTAAAACGGGCCTTAGAAATTCTTGGAGGCAGACAGCCGGGAAAATGGGGAGATTCCGTGATTCCGAATCACGGAATCAGCTGACCCAGCGTGGGAAAATATCGATTTTCCCATGATGTGTCAGCTGTGCCCCATTTTCCCGGCTGCCTGCCTCCTAGAATTTCTTAGATCCGTGTCCGCGCTTCAGAATGACATGTATGCCCTTCAGGAGGCCTGCACCCATCCACTGCCAGAGCATCCCCCTCCAGTCACCCGCCAGGCGTCCTCCCTCAAAAAACTCTCAATCTAAATTCAGTAATGTTACAAGACCTGTTGTTTTTTGTGGCACAAATATGCTATACTTATACTATATGGACTACATGAATTATAAAAGATAAGTTGAGGTGCGACGATGAGTGAAGAATTGAGAACTGAAGAATTACAGACAAACGATGAACCGGTTGAGACAATGGCAGATTACGAGGAACATTTTGATGATGCCAACCCATGGAACAGAGTGATGGATTATATGGAAAAGAAAACGGTTCTGCCAGTTAAGGTAGAAGGCATTGTCAACGGCGGTGCTATAGCCATGGTAGAAGGGCTACGAGGATTTATCCCTGCTTCCAAGCTTTCTCTTTCATATATTGAAGATCTTGAAACATATTTACTGAAGGACATAGAAGTCCGCGTGATTGATGTGGATCAGGCGAATAACCGCCTTGTATTGTCCGCACGTGAGATCCTGAAGGAAAAAGAACAGCAGGCACGTGCAGAACAGATTGCCAGCATTAAGACCGGCACTGTTATGGAAGGAACTGTAGAGACGCTGCAGAACTATGGGGCATTCATTAAGCTTGACAACGGTCTGTCCGGTCTTGTACACATTTCCCAGATTTCCCAGAAGCGTATTAAAACCCCTGGCGAAGTACTGAAGGTGGGCGACACTGTGAAAGTGAAAGTAATCGGCATCAAAGAAGGAAAGATCAGCCTGAGCATGAAGGCTCTGGAAGAACATCAGGAAGAAGTTGAAGAAAGAGTCGAGATTCCGAAGAGTGAGAACATTGGAACCAGTCTTGGAGATCTCTTCAAAAATATCAAACTTTAATAACTGATTGTTAAAAGGCATCATCCCTATGAAGTATTCACAGCGGATGATGCCTTTTCTTTTCCGACACGCTCTAAAGTTCGATATCTTTGAGATACGGATTCTCCGTCTCGTAGAATTTTTCCTGTTCTACGGCTTCTGCAATCTTTGTATCGACCGGCATCTTGCCAAGAACAGGCAGTCCCAGATCTGCTGCGATCTCATCGATGTGGCTTTCGCCGAAGATGCTGATCTCCTTGCCGCAGTCCGGACATTTTAAATAACTATAGTTCTCTACAATTCCCAGTACCGGAATATTCATTTGTTTCGCCATATTATAGGCTTTTTTCACGATCATCTGTACCAGATCCTGCGGAGAGGTCACGATAACTACGCCGTCTACCGGCAGGGACTGGAATACGGTCAGAGGAACATCACCGGTTCCCGGCGGCATATCCACAAATAGATAATCCAGGTCGCCCCACATAACATCGGTCCAGAACTGTGTGACAACACCTGCTATGACCGGCCCTCTCCAGATCACTGGGGTGTCCTCTTCCTCCAGAAGAAGATTCACGGACATAATCCTTGTCTCATCCTTTGCAATGCAGGGGAACATTCCATCCTCACTGCCCTTTGCCATCTCGTGCACGCCATACATCTTGGGTATGGACGGCCCTGTAATGTCGGCGTCCAGAATACCTACCGTATATCCTTTTTCACGCATCATTCTGGCAAGTGAAGCGGTCACAAGAGACTTGCCCACACCGCCCTTTCCGCTGATAACGCCGATTACTTTTTTTACCTGTGAATATGCATTTGCAGGGACTCTGAAATCTTCTTTTTTACTTTCGCATGTCCCGGCATGTGAACATCCGGAGCAGGATTGCTCACTGCAGCCATTGTTGTACTCTTCTGCCATAATACTCTACCTTCTCTTTCTTTCATGATACCAAATCCGGGCCTTCGTCCTGAACGCCGGCCCACTGTTCCTATTATAACACACTCTAAAAAAAAGTACACCCATGGGAGAAAACTAATCGTTACTGTACACGCCCGCAGTAACAGTTCAGGCCTGCCTGAACTGTTACCGCCCGCAGGGTATGCACAGTAACAACTAATCCAACTCCCGGGTCACGTCCTTCAGCCATTTATAGCTGCGGTACCTGATCCATGTGATAGGTACTTTAATCAGTTCGTCGCTCATCAGTATGATATAGACTACGGGCACGCCGCAGTGGAATACAAAGGCTGCCAGGAAACCAAAGAGTATGGAGCATCCCCACATCGTAGCAACGTCCATGATCAAGCCGAACCTCGTGTCTCCGCCGGAGCGGAACGTCCCGACCACCATCGTTGTATTGAACGACTGGGCAATCACGAAATAAGACATAACAAAGAACATAAACTTCAGATAGCTCTTTGCCGCCGGTGTCAGTGAAAGAAGAGCCGCTGTTACCGGAGCTGCCACGAGTATAATCACGCCGCCTATCGCCCCCATCACCACGCTTAGAAGAAGGAAGCGGTGTGCATAGGCCTTTGCATGTTCGAACTTCTTCTCCCCTATCGTCTTGCCCAGATAGATCGCTGTCGCGCTGGACAGTCCGAATGCAACTACCGTCGCCAGCTGCCTGGCCACCTGCGCCACGGAATTGGCCGCCACAGCCGCACTGCCCATATGTCCAAGAATCGCGGTGTTTGCCGCCGTTCCAAGCCCCCACATCACCTCATTCATCACTACCGGCAGGGCATACCGGAGAAAGTCCCTCACCAGCAGTTTGTCTGTCCGCATAAGATAGCGGAAACGGAACTTAATGTCCTTATTAAAGAGCCTGGCATAACCGAACACAAGTATTAGCTCCACAAACCGGGCTGCCAGCGTACCCAGCGCGGCTCCCTGTATTCCCATTGCAGGGCAGCCGATGAGGCCGAAGATAAAGATCGCATTCAGTATGACATTGCAGATCAGAGAGACCAGGTATACAACCGTTGCGACTACCACCCGTTCCACGCTGCGCATAATAAAAAGGTAAACCTGGGTAATTCCCATCAAGACATAGGAAAAGGCAACAATTCTCAGATACTTCATACCCTCGGAAATGACCGCAGGATCATTTGTAAATATCCGCATCAGAAGATCCGGGATCAGCAGGGCCGCCACCGTAAATATGGCAGTGACAATAATGGCCGCTTTCATCCCCAGTCCCAGAATCTTTTCTATAGTTTTCTTATCTCCCTTCCCCCAGTACTGTGCAGTCAGCACTGTGGCGCCGGAGGTCAGCCCAAACAAAAAAAGCACCATGATATACTGCACTTGTCCCGCCAGGGACGCTCCTGAAAGCGCCTTCTCTCCCACCCTCCCCAGCATAATTACATCGGCGGCGGTTACCCCCACATTAATCAGGTTCTGCAGCGCCATAGGAATTACAAGAGCAAAAACACTCCGGTAAAACTTTCCCCAGTCAATCCCTAATCCGTCATCTCCAAATAGTATTCGCTTCATAAATGTCATATAGTCCCGTACCTCTCCTCACTCAGTAAAATTTATCGTTACCGTTTACAGGTTTGTCTGTAGACAGTAACAATTTTTTCTTTCAATCCCAGAAAAAATGTTCTCCGCACTGTGCAGAGAACATCTTTTTTAGATTCTAACATATATTCCCAGAAAGGTACAGTCCTGTTTTTACAGTTTATGCCCCTATCTTCTTCTTTTTTGACACTGCCATAGCGATACACAGGATAGCCGCTGCAAATACCAGCTGGATGCCAACCGCCTGCAGCACTTCCGTGCGCACACTGCCTGTAATATTTCCAAAGTCCGCCAGCATATCATTCGCTTTTTCGTACCAGTAAACCGGCAGGAACTGTGCAACTGTTATTACCCCTTTATTCAGAACATCCAGCGGCACAAAGACCCCGCACAGGAAGCACATACCAAGCGACACCGTATTAACAATACCGTTGAGTGCATTTGTATTGTTGGTCAGCATTCCCACCAGATATGCCAGCGCCAGAACCACGAGCAGAACCGCCAGCGAGTTGAGCAGATAGTAAGGAATGGAACTGCTCTTGAGGAACGCTTTGCCATAGAGAACCAGGTTCCCCAGCATGCAGACCGCCCACAACGCTCCACCCATGAGCCCGGCAGCCAGAAGCGCTTCCAGGTTCTGCCTCCGGTTTGAAACTGCGCATGCCTGCATTCTTTTGGGGATATCCCCTTTATGGAATGCGGATAAGATATTTCCCAGCACATAGCAGAGGACACTCATCATCAGATATGGAATGTATCTGAAATAATAAGTATAACCTGGCACTTCTCCTGCATTGCCATTGATGTCCAGCATGGTGATCTCTGCCCCCTGCCTTTCCAGAGCCGCATCAACTGCATCCGATGCAGAATATCCGGCTGCATAGTAGGTCTTCACACTATTCAAAAAACTGGTAATCTGCTGATCCACATAAAAACTGGTGTAAGAGCCGGGCACCTTCGTCACCTCCAGCTTCTCCCCGCCTTCCAGACACTTTTTTTCAAAGCCGGCGGGAATCTTTACTATATACTCTAACTCTCTGTAGAACAGGCTTTCCTGTAATTTTTCTTTGTCATTATCTATCATAGTCAGGTTATGGAACTGTCCAAGATACTCCTTCAGCCCTTTTGCCAGAGCGCCCCCGTCCTCATCAACGATGCCTACATGTACGCTTTCCGCGCTGTAGCTGCCGCTCCCGGTATCTTTTGTAACTGCCTGGATCATCATAGTGATGCCGAAAAAGATAGCCAGATACATCAGCATCAGTCCCACATTTGCTTTTACAATTTTCATATAACCTTTAAATACTGTCATAACGTTCCCTCCTGACTGCTAAGAATGATCCCAGGATCAGCACCACTGACATGAACGTTAAGATGAGAAGGCTGCGCCTGAATCTCACCGGATCATCATAGACATTGATACAGTAGAATGCGTCTGATATCAGAGCCGCCGGGTTAATGCGGTTTATAATCGGGCAGTATCTTTCTACCGTATATTTCATTTCCGAGTTCATCAGCCCTGCCAGAAAACTGCATACCATGGAGATTCCGAGGAGTATCCCTATCTTGATGCCTTCCCCAAACTTGCTGATACTGCTGATAAAGATTCCCATGGAAACACCGATCAGACAGCCTATGAATGATACGAGCAGCATCTGCGGCATTTCCCCTCTGAATTCCAAGTGAAGCACATAACGCAGATATAATAGCAGGATGATGATATTCATAAAATGTATACCAAATGAAGTCAGCATCTCTGACAGGATCAGTTTCAGTTTATGAGTCGGCGTAACGCATCTTCTGGACGCAAGTGCGGTCAGGTTGGCCTGCAGGGTGAGCGCGGAACCAAATCCAATAAAACAGCCGTACAGACAGCCCATTGCGATGAGCGCATAAAAGAACTGTGAGTTTCCGTCTGTTGTCTTGCCGCCCAAAGAAACCTGTTTTACCATCTCCTGATAATCGGACATCTGGGCGGCTGCATTACGGATTCCCTCCGGGTGTCCCGCCGCGATCGTCATCATCGTCTGCTTCCCGTCCAAATAACTTTCCAGCAGAGACTGCAGGATACTTTCTCCCATTCCCACGCCTCCAACGGTAAGGGTTGGAGTCTCCCCTACATAGAATATCCCGGATATCTCTTTTCCTTTCAGAGCACGGAGTGCCTTTTTTTCATCCATAGTTTCTATATGGATCAGTTTGGAATCATCCTGCTCCATCATATCCAGAAACTCCAAAAATTCCTGGTCCGCTGCCTGCCCTTTTTCCTCTACAACCGCAGCCGGCACTGTCTCAAAATCAGCTTCGTCTATTTTGCCGAACGCAAAGTAAAAGAAGGTAGCCAGCAAAAGCGGAAAAAAGAAGGGCCAAAACAGCATATTAAAATTATGCAGCTTTACTTTGACATCATATTTCATTAAATGCAGCATGTGATCCCCTCCTAGTCTCTCAGCTCTTTTCCCGTGATTTCGAGGAAAACGTCATTCAGTGTCGGAAGCTCCGAGAATACCCTGCCGAATGGTATTTCATTTTCCTGTAAATAGTTCAATATACGTATCAGATTGTGTTTTGCCCCTGTGCAGCGCACGGTTAGTGTCTGTTCTTCATATTTTACATCGAACACATGGGGCAGAAGGCGGATATCCTTGATCTGTTCCGAATCAAGAGCAGCTGCCTCTATGGTAACCGTCTCCCCTGTCTTAATCATGCCCTTTAGTTCTTCTTTTGTTCCGACCGCAATGCTTCTGCCGTGATCCATAATAGCGATTTTAGTACAGATCTGTTCTACCTCCTCCATGTAATGGGATGTGTAGATGATGGTAGATCCCTGTCTGTTCAATTCCTGTATCCCCTCCAGAATCCGGTTTCTGCTCTGCGGGTCCACCGCAACAGTCGGCTCATCCATGATGATAAGGCGGGGTTTATGTGCAATGCCGCATGCAATGTTCAGACGTCTGAGCAGGCCTCCCGAAAGCTTCTTTGGCCGCATTTTTATATAGTCCTCCAGCCCCACAAAGTGAATGGCCTCCAAAACCAGCTTTTTTCTTCTCTCTCTTTCTTTCACATACAGCCCGCAGAAATAGTCGATATTTTCATAGACAGTAAGCTCATCAAAGACTGCTACATTCTGAAGGACAATTCCAATCTGCTGTTTAATACCATAATTATCAGGCCTCATCTCCTCGCCGAAAATGCTTACCGTGCCTTTGTCGTATTTTAAAAGTGCGAGCATACAGCTGATCGCCGTCGTTTTTCCGGATCCGTTTGGACCGAGCAGTCCATATATCTCCCCTTCCTCTATCTCCAGATTCAAATGATCCAGTGCCACAAGTTTTCCATAACGTTTTACCAGGTTTTCTATTTTTATCATTCCAAAGCCTCCTCTGACTTCATTTTCCTTAGCCGCTCGGCGGCCTTGTTCTTTATAGTCTCAGTATACTTTCTTTTCTTTCCTTCCGGTAGTGTCATACGTCATGATCTTCATGTGACAAATGTCACCTTCTCCTGTATACGTCCGCAGGGTATATACAGGAACGGTATCTCTTACCTGCGGAGCCTGTACCATATTAGTTACGTATCCAGCCATTTTATGATATAATGAGCGTTAGTTAGAAAAGCGTGTCTGTATATTTTCCGAACGGCAAATGGCGGTCATGAGTCTTTGATTCATGGTATAATGGAAAATATAACAGACTGTGATGATTTATCCGCACAGAAAGAGGTTCCCATGAATTTTTTCAGAGACACTGGATTATTGATTATATTTTGCTTTTTCACTTTATTTCATGATTCACCGGATATTGTTTATGTATTTGGGTTTTTAACGGCTCTGATTATCTGCTGCGCCGATTATTTTCTGGAGCTGAATAAGCTGCTCCTGCCCATCTCCCTCCTGTATCTGCTCGTATCCATACTGCTTCCTGAGCTGCTTTATTTTTATCCGGCATGTGCATATGTGCTCCTGCATCATAAGCGCTATATTCCTGTCGCTGCAGGCCTTTGCCTGTATATCTGGGCATATGGCATCCGGGAAGCAGACCTGTACCTTCTCTTTCTTGGAATCTTCGGGGTGATGCTAGCCTTTCTGCTCCAAAGAAACTCGGGAACCTATGAGCAGCTGGACAGTCTCTATAAACGGACAAGAGATGACAGTACGGAGCTGAATCTTCTTCTTACGGAAAAGAACCATGCACTGCTGGAAAAACAGGATTACGAGATCTACGCCGCCACCCTGAGGGAACGCAACCGGATTGCCCGTGAGATTCATGATAATGTCGGACATCTTCTTTCCCGCTCCATTCTCATGGTGGGGGCCCTGCGCGCCGTTCATAAGGAGCCTGCACTGTCGGAGCCGCTGGAGACCCTGGATTCTACTCTGAATTCTGCCATGAACACCATTCGCAGCAGCGTGCATGACCTCCATGATGAGGCCATAAACTTAGAAGAGGCGGTGAACAGCCTCCTCAAAGATTTTACAGCCTGCACGGTATCATTTGAATATGACATGAGCCGGGAATTACCCCGGGAAGTCAAATACTCCTTTATCAGTATTACAAAAGAGGCGCTCTCCAATATCATAAAACACAGCAATGCGACACATGTAACGATTATTATGCGTGAGCATCCGGCACTTTACCAGCTCTTAATTGAGGACAACGGAACAGCCCTTTCCCCCTCGGGTACCGGGATCGGGCTTGTCAATATGAAAGACAGGATCCAATCCCTGAAAGGCAATATACAGATTCAGACAGACAAAGGTTTTAAAATATTTATTACCATACCAAAGGAGATTTAAAGTATGAACATTTTGATCATAGACGATGATTTTCTCGTAGCAGGAGCCCTAAAAACGATACTTGAGACGCAGGAAGACTTTCATGTACCGGCCTGCGGAAGTGACGGAAGTGAGGCAGCGGCGCTGTTTAGGCAGCACCGTCCTGATGTCCTTCTCATGGATATCCGTATGAAAGATATGAACGGACTGGATGCTTCAGCGGAAATACTCCGAGAATTTCCGGAAGCAAGAATCTTGCTTCTTACCACATTTTCTGACGATGAATATATTATCAAAGCGCTGAAGCTGGGTGCAAAGGGGTACCTCCTGAAACAGGACTACCAAAATATCGTGCCTGCCATCCGGGCCGTGTATTCGGGCCAGACCGTGTTCGGAGATGCCATAGTCTCGAAGATTCCCTCACTTCTCCAGAGGCCCCCGGCCTTCGACTACGCTTCCTATGATATCAATGACAGAGAATTGGAAATCATCCGGCTCATAGCCGACGGGCTGAGCAATAAGGAGATTGCCTCTGCTCTGTATCTGAGCGAAGGAACTGTACGGAATTACCTGAGTTCTATCCTCGATAAGCTGGAGCTGAGGGACCGGACCCAGGTTGCTGTCTTTTATTATCAGCACAAATAATGCCGGCACACAAAATTACAGCCAAAATATTCTCAGCAAAAAAAAGAAAGGTTCTGATATTTATGCCATTACAGACTACCGATATGTCTCTTGTCCCCAGCGGGCAGCTGGAACCGCTTGACATGATCAGCGGTTTTCTCGTCCGTCCGGGATTTTTTAATACCTTTGGAGCAACTATCATTCCCGGAGGGGTCAATTTTACAATTCAGTCCCATAAAGCTTATTCCTGCGAACTGCTTCTCTTCCACAGGAAAGCAGAGAACCCTTTCGCAGTGATTCCCTTTCCTGAACATTATAAGATCGGGTTTGTCTATTCTATGATTGTTTTCGGGCTGGACATCGAAGATTTCGAATATGCATACAGCCTGGACGGGCCTTATGACGAGAAGAAAGGCCTTCGTTTTGATAAAACAAAGATTCTGCTGGACCCTTATGCCAGGGCCGTCACCGGCCAGAGCAAATGGGGCTGCATGAACTGCTCACAGCACGGCTACCGGGCGCGCGTTGTGCGCAATAATTTCGACTGGGGACGGGAACGCCAGCCTCAGATCCCCATGGAAGATATGATCATCTATGAGACCCACGTCAGAGGCTTTACCAAAGATGATTCCTCCCGTGTAAAACATCCCGGCACCTTCCGGGGGCTGGAAGAAAAGATCCCATACCTGAAGCAGCTCGGCATCAATACCGTGGAGCTGATGCCTATCTTTGAGTTTGATGAGATGCGCGATGCACGGCTGCTGGACAATAACCAGCTGCTGGACTACTGGGGCTACAATCCGGTCAGTTTCTTCGCCCCAAACACCAGTTACGCCTCTTCCGTGGAATATAACCAGGAGGGCAGGGAACTCAAGGAACTGATCAAAACCCTGCACGACAACGGCATTGATGTGATTCTGGATGTTGTGTTCAATCACACTGCCGAGGGCAATGAATACGGCCCCTGCTTTTGTTTTAAAGGATTTGATAATCATATTTACTACATGCTGACCCCCGATGGTTATTACTATAACTTCAGCGGCTGCGGCAATACGTTGAACTGCAACCACCCGGTCGTACAGCAGCTGATCCTGGACTGCCTGCGTTACTGGGTGACAGATTACCGTGTTGACGGATTCCGCTTCGACCTGGCGTCCATCCTCGGCCGCAGCGACGACGGCTCTCCTATCAGCCAGCCTCCGCTGCTGCGCAGCCTTGCCTTTGACCCTATTCTCGGCAATGTAAAGCTGATCGCAGAAGCCTGGGATGCGGGCGGGTTATACCAGGTAGGCTCCTTCCCATCCTGGAAGCGCTGGGCGGAATGGAACGGCAAATACCGGGATGACCTCCGCAGATTCTTAAAAGGAGATGCCTGCATGGCCAGAGCCGCCGCCATGAGAATCCTGGGTTCACCTGATCTATACGATCCGGATTCCAGAGGCCTGAATGCCTCTGTCAACTTCCTGACCTGCCATGACGGCTTCACCCTCTACGACCTGTACTCCTACAACCAGAAGCACAACGAAGCCAACGGCTGGGACAATACCGACGGAACGGATGACAACAACAGCTGGAACTGCGGTGTAGAAGGCGAAACCGACAATCCTGAGGTCAATACACTCCGTTTCCGCATGATCTGCAACGCCTGTGCGGTCTTAATGTGCAGCAGAGGAACCCCCATGTTCCTCGCTGGAGACGAGTTCGGGGATACCCGTTTTGGAAACAACAATCCCTACTGCCAGGACAATCTCATCTCCTGGCTGGACTGGCGTCTCTTAGAGAAAAACAAAGATCTCTTCCAGTTTTTCTGCTACATGACCGCCTTTCGGAAAAGCCATCCCGTAATCCGAAAGAACCTGGCTCCCAGCCGTACAGGTTTTCCGTGCACCAGTGAACACGGCCTGACCCCCTGGACACCAGACTACACTCCCGAATCCAGAACCATAGGAATCATGTTCGCCGGATACGACGAAGAAACGAAAAAAGAAGACATCGTATACCTGGCAGTGAACCCCTACTGGCGAACACTAGAACTAACCCTTCCTGAGCTCCCCCCGGATTACAGCTGGCACATAGCAGTAAACACCGGCGATTCGTCACAAATGCTTTACTATGAAAACACTGCCCCCAAGGCAACTGGAACCGTACTCCTGGGAGGCCGCTCAATCATCTGCCTGACTGCTGCTTCCCAATATCAGTAAGTCCCCCTTTCTTTGACGGCAGCTAGCCCCCGAGAGCACGAGTGACATATAAATCCTTTGATATTTAATTAAGTCCTTATTTAAAGTAGAGTTCAGTATAACCACCATTGAAACTATACCCGCCTTCGATCCCCATCCCCGCAGCGTTCCTCCCGCCTTGGACACCCCAGCTTAGTGATACCTCGGAACGGCCGTCCTCCCGGGAATCGGATATAGGGGCAGTCGGAAGCGTCTTTTGGCTGTTAGTTGGAGTTAAGGAAAAGAGAAGAAAAACCAGGGTGATTCTTGTGAGCACAAATCACAAAAATCCCTGGCCCCGGCGCGTGAAGCCATCAAGGCTTCACGTGATGTGGCCAGGTTACCCTGGTTTTTCTTCTCTTTTGCTTTACTCCAGCTTACAGTCAAAACCCGTTTCTCCGACTGCCCCTATACCCGATTCCCGGGAGGACGGCTGTTCCGAGGTTTCGTTAAGCGTCCTTCTCTTCACTCATCCAGCGCATCCTTCACCTTCCCTCTGAACCCTTTTTTCTTCCCCTTTGTAGGTTTGCTTTCCTCTTCCGGTTCCACATCCTGGTTCAGTGAATTCCCCGATAATTTATCAAACTGCTTCAATGCTTCCTTTGCCTCCGGGCTAAGTTTTTCCGGCGTCTGGATGACTAATGTCACATAATGGTCTCCCCGCACCTGAGAATTACGAAGGGACGGAACACCTTTTCCTTTTAAGCGCACTTTTGTATCTGTCTTGGTGCCTGCTTTTACGGTATACAAAACGTCCCCGTCTACGGTAGGTACTCTGATGTCCCCCCCCAGCGCTGCCTGTGCAAATGTAATCGGTACGGTTGAGAAGATATGCATATCCTGCCTCTGGAAGATCGGATGTCTGCTTACATTTACTTCTACCAGCAAATCGCCTCTCGGTCCGCCGTTAACCCCCGGCTCGCCCTTTTCCCGCAAACGGACGCTCTGCCCGCTGTCTATGCCGGCAGGCACAATTACCTTGATGCGCTTCTTGCTGGATGTATATCCCGTGCCTGAACAGGACGGACATTTTTCTTTAATGACTTTTCCTGAACCACCGCAGTTCGGACAGGTCTGGACATTCTGTACTGTGCCGAAGAAGGACTGGGATGTATAGACCACCTGGCCTTTTCCTCCGCACTTCGGACAAGTCTCAGGAGATGTGCCCGGCTTTGCCCCTGTTCCGTTACATGCTGTACATGGATCCTTTAATGCAACGTCCAATTCCTTCTCACACCCAAAGACTGCTTCCTCGAATGTAATTCTAATACTCTTGCGGATATTTGCCCCCTTCATCGGACCGTTGCTGGCCCTGCCGCCTCTGCGTCCGCCTCCGCCAAACAAATCTCCGAAAATATCACCAAATATATCACTGAAATCAGCACCGTTAAAATCAAATCCGCCGAAGCCGCCTGCTCCGCCGGCCCCACCTTCAAATGCTGCGTGTCCAAACTGGTCATACTGGCGGCGTTTATCAGGGTCGCTAAGTACTGCATACGCTTCCGATGCCTCTTTAAACCTTTTTTCGGCCTCGGCATCTCCGGGATTCATATCCGGATGGTACTTTTTGGCCAGAACTCGGTATGCCTTTTTAATTGCCGCGTCATCTGCATCCCTGCCTACGCCAAGCACCTCGTAATAATCTCTTTTTGACTCTGCCATAACACTCTACCCTTTCATCTGTCTGCTTAATTCTGCCACAAAAAGACGCTCGCAGCCTTTTTATAGACAGTTTGCAACAAAGAAATTCTACGAGGCCGCATTTCGCGGCTTCGTAGAACCTTTCTGCCAACGGATTTTATACTTCTTTATAATCTCCGTCTACTACATCATCTCCCTGGTAGCCTTCCGGCGCCGGACCTGCTTCCGGTCCCGGACCCTCTGAGAAGCCTGCTCCAGCTCCTGCACCAGCTCCTGCCTGCTCGTACATCTTTGTAAATAACTTCTGAGCGCTTTCCATCAGTTTATCCTTGGCCGCCTTGATCTCAGCAACCTGAGCGTCTGAGGTATCTTCCGGAGTAGATTTTGCAAGGATATCTTTCAATGCCTGGCAGTCAGCCTCTACGGCTGCTTTGTCTGTAGCATCCAGTTTATCGCCCACTTCCTTAATCGCTTTTTCGGTCTGGAATACCATACTGTCGGCTTCATTTCTCGTATCAATCGCCTCTTTACGTTTCTTATCCTGGCTCTCGAATTCAGCAGCTTCCTTAACTGCCTTCTGGATGTCATCATCTGACATGTTGGAGCCCGCCGTAATTGTGATGTGCTGCTCTTTGCCTGTTCCGAGGTCTTTCGCTGATACATTTACGATACCGTTTGCATCGATATCGAATGTTACTTCGATCTGCGGGATTCCACGTGGAGCCGGCGGAATTCCATCCAGCCTGAACTGTCCGAGAGACTTGTTGTCTCTTGCGAACTGTCTCTCTCCCTGTACAACATTGATATCAACTGCTGTCTGATTATCTGCAGCTGTGGAGAAGATCTGGCTCTTCTTTGTAGGAATTGTTGTATTTCTTTCGATCAGTCTTGTTGCTACGCCTCCCATTGTCTCGATAGAAAGTGACAGTGGTGTAACATCCAGCAGGAGGATATCGCCTGCGCCTGCGTCTCCGGCCAGCTTGCCGCCCTGTACAGAAGCGCCGAGTGCAACACACTCGTCCGGATTCAGAGACTTACTTGGCTCTTTGCCTGTCAGACGTTTCACTTCTTCCTGAACTGCAGGAATACGAGTGGAACCACCAACCAGCAGTACCTGGCCCAGCTCAGATGCGGAGATGCCTGCATCTGACAGCGCGCGTCTTACCGGTTCCGCTGTCTTTTCAACAAGATCATGTGTCAGTTCATCGAACTTCGCTCTTGTCAGGTTCATATCGAAATGCTTCGGTCCTTCAGATGTAGCTGTGATGAACGGAAGGTTGATATTGGTTGTTGTTGCGGATGAAAGCTCTTTTTTCGCCTTCTCAGCGGCTTCTTTCAGTCTCTGAAGAGCCATCTTATCCCCGGATAAGTCTACGCCCTCTTTTGATTTGAAGTCAGCCAGCATATAATCTGTAATCTTCTGGTCAAAATCGTCTCCGCCGAGTCTGTTATTTCCTGCTGTAGATAATACTTCGATAACTCCGTCTCCAATTTCAATGATTGATACGTCGAATGTACCGCCGCCAAGATCGTATACCATGATCTTCTGCTCTTTTTCATTGTCCAGGCCGTATGCAAGCGCTGCTGCTGTAGGCTCGTTAATGATGCGCTTCACGTCCAGCCCTGCGATCTTTCCTGCATCCTTTGTTGCCTGGCGCTGTGCATCGTTAAAGTAAGCCGGTACGGTGATAACTGCTTCCGTTACTTTTTCTCCAAGATATCCTTCTGCATCCGCTTTCATTTTCTGAAGAATCATAGCAGAAATCTCCTGTGGAGAATACTTTTTGTCATCGATTGTTACTTTGTAATCGGTTCCCATCTCTCTTTTAATGGAAGAGATTGTTTTGTCTGCATTTGTTACTGCCTGACGTTTTGCAGGTTCTCCCACAAGACGCTCTCCTGTCTTTGTAAATGCTACTACGGACGGAGTTGTTCTTGCACCCTCTGTATTTGCGATGACAGTCGGCTGTCCACCTTCCATAACAGCTACGCAGCTGTTTGTTGTACCTAAGTCAATACCAATTATTTTGCCCATAATCATTTCCTCCTAAAATATTTTGATTTTGAATGAGAAATTAGTTTGCTACTTTTACCATACTATGTCTCACTACACTGTCGCGGTATGTGTATCCTTTTTGGAACTCCTCGGCTACGATATTCTCGCCAAGTTCTTCGTCCTCCACATGCATGACTGCATTATGGAAGTCCGGGTTAAATTCGTTTCCAACCGCCTCGATCGGTTTCACGCCAACCTCTTCTAGTGTAGTCATCAGCTGTTTATAAATCTTTTCCATTCCCTCTGCAAAAGGATTGGACTGTTCTTCCTCCGGCACAGCTGCCAGGCCGCGTTCAAAATTATCCACGACCGGAAGAATCTTTTCTATGATATCTTTCGCACCTATCTCGTACATCTGGGATTTCTCCTTTTCTGTACGCTTGCGGAAGTTATCAAACTCTGCCATTTGACGGGTAAGCCTGTCAGTCAGTTCTTCGATCTTCTCGTCTTTTTTATCTTTTTTATTCTTTCTGCCGAAGCGCTTCTTTTCTTTAACGGATTTGTCTTCTTCATCCTCAGCCGCATCCGGTTCTTCATTATCTTCGGCTTCTTCCGCGTCCTCACCGCTTTCTGTGCATTCTGTTTCTTCCTGTACGTCCTCGCAAGCTTCCGGCCCGGCTTCGGACTCAGACTGGTTTTCGTCTCTTTCTTTTTCCGCTTCCTTTGCGGCCTTGGCCTTGGCTTCCTCTACGGCTTCTCTTACCATATCTTCTTTGCTCATCTTCTCTTCCACCAGCTATTCACCTTCCTATTCTTTTGGGTCTTTGTAATAAATTGCATCCAACTCATTCTGCAGAGTCTTCAGCGTCTTCATGACATGTTCATAATCCATACGCTTTGGACCTATAATACCTATAGTACCCTTCATGCCCTCGCCCAATTCGTAGGTTGCTGTCACAACACTGCAGTCTTTCATGGTCTTCACCGGTGCTTCATCTCCAATGTATACCTGAATTCCATGATTATCTTCACTGGCCAGTGTCTCGGTAACGAGATCGGCCAATTGCTGCTTTTCTTCAAATGCACTGATAATTTCCTGTGCGCTCTGCTTATCGCTAAGCTCCGGATACTTAAAAATATTCGTGGCACCGCTGGTATAAATCTCCATATCATCATCCACATGGATGATTTCTGCCACAGCATCCAGAACATCACTGATCACCTGGCTGTGAATCCCAGCCTGTTCCTTCAGCCTTGCGATCAGGCCGAGGTTAATCTCTTCTATGGACATCCCGTTCAGGGTCGTATTCAGCAGCATATTCAGCTTTAGCAGAGTCTCACTACTTAAAGTTTCACCGACATCAATAATTTTATTCTTGATGACGTTGCCTCCCATCACGATCACTGCCACAATCTGTTCTTCATCCACCTGTGAAAGCTGGATAAACTTCAATGTGTTCCTGCTGTTGACCGGAGCCGAAACCATAGTCGCATAATTTGTATTCGCTGCAAGAACTTTGGCTGCCTGCTGCAATATCTTGTCAACTTTGTCTGTCTTCTCCAGCATTGTATTCCTCAGTTCCGTGATCTCCTGCTCTTTCTCCTCCATCAGCATATCCACATACAACCGATAGCCTTTGTCTGAAGGAATGCGCCCTGCAGACGTGTGAGGCTGGAATATGTATCCCAGATCCTCCAGATCTGCCATCTCGTTTCGAATGGTGGCTGAACTCAGATTCAATTCCGTATATTTCGAAAGGGTTCTGGAACCTACCGGTTCGCCTGTTTCCAGATAATTCCGGATAATTGCTTTTAATATCACTAACTTCCTGTCAGTCATTTCAGTAACTGCTGCCATATCCGGACCCTCCTTTCTGATTCAGCCTTCTCGCTTATTAGCACTCTTTACTTTTGAGTGCTAACACCTTACGTATACTAAGATAGCACCATGAATAATTTTTGTCAACAGTCTTTATATATTTTTTATACAAAATCGGGATATAGTTAACGAGCTTTAGACCTCGTTGACGGACGGCGGACGCGAATGACGAGGTGAGTCCGGGAGCTGGCGGGGCAATGTCTGCTGGTGAAATGTCCTGACACTTCGCGAAGAAGCTGTTGAAGAAAACGGAACGGGAAGGGAGGTACATGCCGCATTTGGCCCGAATGCCGATGCATTCGCGCCGCAGGCGGCATCAGAATTTGCCTGGTAAGGCAAATTCTGCCCTCCCTTCCCGTTCCGTTTTCTTCAACAGCTTCTAATCGCTCGCTTTATGGACTTTTCACCAGCAGACATTGCCCCGCCAGCTCCCGGACTCACCTCGTCATTCGCTGTTGCATCCAAACGGTAGTTAAGAGCTCATTCCCCAGAGGGGCCCTCGTACGGTAGCAACGGATGGAACAGAATTGGTGATTCGTTTATATAAGTGTAAGTGTTAGATCGCCTTGTTACCCGTAAATATACTGGATTTAAAAGATTGTATGGTTCATTAATAAAAAAACATATGGAGTTACACACGATAATCGTTACTAAATAAATAGATTTCTTCAAAAACAGTCCCAAAGCTCCCATACATAAAAGCCTTAAAATCCATTTAATCAAGATGCATGTTACGCATAGCCAATTCCATCCGCCTCCCCGGCCTCCCTGTCATAAAGCTGGCTCATCCAATCGGCTGGAAAGCTCGCCAACCGGGTGGGATCCCGGACCAGGGCAGCGGATGTGGATTGGCTATGCGTATCTTTTCATCTTTAAGATGTGTATTGAATTATTTTGATACTGGAACCGTATCCCATCGCTTATGTACACCTACTGGGGACATAAAAGTCCCGCCAATTCAATACCATACGCTGCCCCCGCTTGAGGCATCTCCTTAGAAACGAGCTTTTTCCTGCCGGCCGGATGCGCCAGCTCCATGAAGGGATAGCCGAAAACCTCCCGGAGAACATCCATGTCCTTTCAAAAACGCTCAAAGCGGACCTTAGAAATTCTTGGTGGGAAACAGCCCGGAAAATGGAGAGATTTTTGGATTCCGAATCCAAAAATCAGCTGACCCAGCGCGAGAAATCATCGGATTTCTCGTGATGTGTCAGTGGTGCTCCATTTTCAGGGCTGTTTCCCGCCTAGAATTTCTTAGGTCCGCGGCCGCGTTTTTGAAAGGACATGGATGTTCTCCGGGAGGTTTTCGGCTATCCCTTTATGGAGCGCCCCCATCCGCGCCGAGACTAAAGCTCGTCACTAAATCCCGATTTTACAAAGGTTTGATTGAATCTTTTTATGAGAAGTCGTAGAATATATAAAATGATATGTTTTTACTAATTAGGAAGGAAAACACTTTCGGATATAAAGTGCCGGAGGGGTGTTTTTGTAATAGGAGGATTCTTATGAAGAAATTATGGGAATTGTATGCGACTTTTTTTCGTGTAGGAGGGCTTACTTTTGGAGGCGGCATGGCTATGCTGCCTATGTTGAAACGTGAGGTTGTGCTGAAAAAGAAATGGGCTACAGATGAGGAGATTCTGGATATCTATGCTATTGGGCAGTGTACTCCGGGTATTATTGCGGTTAATACCTCCACTTATATCGGATATCAACAGGCTGGCGTTCCGGGAGCTGTTTTTGGTACTTTGGGAATGGTAAGCCCTTCTGTTATTATTATCTGTCTGATAGCCAGTATTTTGAGCCGTTTTATGGACATTCCGGTCGTTCTGCATGCACTGGCCGGCATTCGGATTGCAGTTTGCGCCCTGATGATCAATACCGTTATCTCGCTGGCCAGATCAGGCATCCGTGATAAGCTTGGCCTGCTAATTTTCCTCGCTGGTTTTCTACTCGCCACATTCTCTCCGGTTCCTACTATTATACTGGTCATTTGTGCCGCCGGGACCGGCATCATTGTAAATATACTGAAGGAGAAAAAACGATCATGATCTATCTCACCTTATTTATAGAATTCTTTAAAATCGGGCTTTTTTCTATCGGCGGAGGAATGGCAACCGTGCCTTTTTTAATGGAGCTGACCCAAAAATATACATGGTTTACGAAAACGGAACTGGCAAATATGATAGCAATTAGTGAAAGTACCCCCGGCCCGATCGGAATTAACATGGCAACCTATGCAGGCTTTCATGCAGGGGGAATTCCCGGAGCGCTGACTGCAACCATCGGCCTAATCTGTCCTGCCCTCATTGTCATAATCATCATAGCCAAATTCATGTCCAACTTCAGCGAAAACAAATACGTCAAATCCGCCTTTTACGGAATCCGTCCCATGATAGCCGCACTGATCGGATACGCCGTATGGCAGATTGTCCGTATAACATTCGCCGACGCCAGCAAAGAAATCCTCTCACTCAACTATACCGCCATCCTGATCGGATTTGTCATCTTCACACTGCTGCAGATCAAACCACTCAAAAACATCCATCCCCTCATATGGATAATAGCAGGAGCGGTGGCAGGAGTTATTGTATTGAAATAGTGGTATGCTGCAAACTTCCCCCAATCATTAAAGCAGCTTTACCAACATCGCCTTTCAATACCGAACCTCTCCCCAACTCAATCCGCCGCCTCCCCAGAAATCCCCCTGGTAATTTTTCTCCCGCCCTGATGCGCCCAGCCATCGAGGAGCTAGATGCACCAGCGGCATGCGGGAAGGCTTATGCCGCTGGTGCATCTAGCTCCTCGATGGCGCCCCCACAGCCACAAAAAAATTACCCCATAAATTCCAAAAACACCAAATTACTGACATCGATCCCTCTTTCTGTCAGCCGGATACGATCTCCCGACATTTCCAACAGCCCGCTATCCATCAATTTTTTCATTTGTGTCCCATAAACATCAAATATACTCTGTCTATAGAGTTCTTCAAACCCGGAAATTGAAATTCCTTTAGTCTTTCTTAACCCAAGAAACATGAATTCTTCTATCTCGTCTTTAACCGACAGTTGTTCCACGTCCTCTTTTATGTCCGCTTTCTCCTGTACTTTTTGTATATAGGATCGAATATTACCCGTATTGTGATATCTGCTCCTGCCAATAAGGGAGGAGGCACCCAGACCGATTCCCAGGTATTCTTTTCTCTCCCAGTAGCCCAGATTATGGCGGCAGGCATATCCTTCTTTTGCATAGTTGGAGATTTCGTACCTCTGATAGCCATACTCTGACAGAATCTCTGCTGTCATCTCGTAGATTTTTCTTTCTGCGTCTTCATCTGGCAGCGGCGGCGCTGTATTTTCTGCTGCATGGCTTTCCGTCAGACCTTGTCCGGCATTTCCCCCATATCTTTCATAAAAAGGCGTTCCCGCCTCTATCATCAGGCTATAGGCGGAGATATGCTCCGGATCCAGCCTTGCGACTTTGGTGAGCGTCTTTTTCCAGCTCGCCTCTGTCTGTCCGGGGATGGCTGAGATCAGGTCGATATTAATGTTATCAAAACCCTGTTTTCTGGCCAGATCGTAGGTTGTGAGAAACTCTTCCCACGTATGGATTCTTCCAAGCATCTTCAGCTCTTCGTTATCCGCGGACTGAAGTCCGATGCTCAGACGGTTAATACCGGCCGCTTTCCAGGCTTTCAGCTTCTCTTTTGTTACGGTTCCTGGATTGGCCTCGATTGTGACTTCCGCATTCTCTGCAATCTGGAAACTTTGATGCAGGGCGTCAAATATTACTATAACCTGATCTCCCGTCAGCAGGGAGGGAGTCCCGCCTCCCATAAATATCGTCGTGACCTGGTACGGCTCATGGTATGCTTCATATCCCTGTATTTCGCAAAGCAGCGCATTCACATACTCCTGCTTTGCGTCCTCATCCGCAGGCGCAGAGAGAAAGTCGCAGTATGCACATTTTTTCACGCAGAAAGGGATATGCAGGTACAGCTCCAGTTCTTTCTTCATATTACTTATCATCCAATTTCAGCACGCTCATGAATGCCTTCTGCGGTATCTCGACGCTGCCAACCTGACGCATGCGCTTCTTTCCTTCCTTCTGCTTTTCCAGAAGCTTTTTCTTACGGGAAATATCGCCGCCGTAGCATTTTGCGAGCACATCCTTACGCATTGCCCTGACGGTCTCACGGGCGATGATCTTGCTGCCAACGGCTGCCTGGATCGGAATCTCAAACAGTTGGCGCGGTATCTCTTCTTTCAGCTTCTCGCACATCTTTCTGCCTCTCTCGTATGCGGTGCTTCCATGTACGATGAAGGAAAGGGCGTCTACCTCTTCTTTATTAATCAGGATATCCAGTTTCACAAGTTCCGACTGCACGTATCCCAGCATCTCGTAATCAAAGGATGCATATCCCCTGGATCGTGACTTCAAGGCATCGAAAAAGTCATAGATGATCTCATTGAGCGGCAGATGATAGTGCAGTACCGCACGCTTCTCTTCGATATATTCCATTCCCTGGTATTCTCCGCGGCGCTCCTGGCATAAGTCCATGATTGCGCCGATAAATTCGGAAGTCACCATGATCTCCGCTTTTACGATTGGCTCCTCCATGTATTCGATCTCCGCAGGATCCGGAAGGTTTGTCGGATTCGTCAGATCAATGATATCTCCGTTGGTTTTGTGTACCTTGTAAATAACGCTGGGGGCCGTGGTCACCAGATCCAGGTTGTATTCCCGCTCCAGACGCTCCTGAATAATCTCCAGATGCAGTAATCCCAGGAAGCCACAGCGGAAACCAAATCCCAGCGCAACAGAGGTCTCCGCCTCGAACTGCAGGGCCGCATCATTGAGTTGAAGCTTTTCCAGCGCATCCCGCAGATCCGGGTACTTCGCTCCGTCCGCCGGATACATTCCGCAGTAGACCATTGGATTTACTTTTTTATATCCCGGCAGCGGCTCCTCGCAGGGTCTCTCCGCATTGGTCACCGTATCTCCCACACGGGTATCTTTAACATTTTTCAGGCTGGCCGTAATATAGCCTACCATTCCGGCGCTCAGTTCTTCACAGGGAATAAACTGTCCTGCGCCGAAATATCCAACCTCCACAACTTCTGCCGTGGCTCCGGTAGCCATCATACGGATCGGTGTACCTTTCCTTACGCTTCCCTCTTTTACCCGGCAGAAAACGATTACACCCTTATAAGAATCGTAAAGAGAGTCAAATATCAGTGCCTGAAGAGGCGCCGAAGCATCTCCCTCCGGCGCTGGAATCTTCTCCACGATCTGCTCTAGCACCTCTTCCACATTCAATCCGGTCTTTGCCGAAATCAGCGGCGCGTCCTCGGCGTCAATGCCGATCACGTCTTCTATTTCTTCTTTTACCCGCTCCGCATCCGCACTTGGAAGGTCGATCTTGTTGATGACCGGCATGACATCCAGGTCATGATCCAGCGCGAGGTATACATTGGCCAGCGTCTGGGCCTCCACGCCCTGTGCGGCATCCACCACCAGGATCGCACCGTCGCACGCCGCAAGGCTTCTGGACACCTCGTAGTTAAAATCCACATGCCCGGGCGTATCTATCAGGTTGAGGATATACTCCTCCCCATCCTTTGCTTTATAGACAGTACGCACGGTCTGTGCCTTGATGGTAATCCCGCGTTCCCTTTCCAGATCCATATTATCAAGCACCTGGGATTGCATCTCACGGCTTGTCAGCAGTCCTGTCATTTCGATGATCCGGTCCGCCAAAGTAGATTTTCCATGATCGATATGTGCTATGATACAAAAATTACGAATTTTACTCTGATCTATTACTGACACTTTTATTCCTCCAACCTTTCTTTATCTCTTTGACACGGAAGAGTATTTTACAATAAACAGCTCAACCGCCAGTACATCCGTCAGACGCCCTGTTTTCACGCGTTCTTCAATATCCGCACTGTCCTCCATAATTGCGCGGAGTTCGCTGCTTCTGAAGTGTTTTGCCTGATCCATGTATTTGCCCGCAGCAAAAGGATGCAGGCCTGCCTTGGATGCGATTTCTTTTCTGCCATACCCCTTCTTTAGCAGATCCTTAACCTGGTGCAGAATCCGATACTGCCGGGTCATCAGATACAGAATCCGCATTGGAGGTTCTTTCAGAGCTACCAATTCATAGTAAAGCTCCAGCGCCCGCTCCTGCCTCTTATCCGCCACTGCATTGACCATATCAAAAATATGGTTGGAAATCTGCGTCACACATACCGCGTCCACATCTTCCGGCAGAATGCTGTCTTTCTCCAGTGTATAGCAGAATAGTTTTTCCAGTTCCTTCTGTATATTCCCCATATCTGTACCGACTTTATTCAACAGATAGGTCACTGTAGACTCTGATATCTGCTTATTCTCCTTGCGCACCATCCCCAGAATCCACTTTTTCAGCGTCGACTCATCCTGAAACGGCAGCTCTGCAATATGCCCTTTCGCCTTCACTGCTTTAAACAGCTTGCTGCGCTTGTCCACTTCATTTTCTACGAAAATAAAAAATGTAGTATCCGGCATATCCTTAATATAATCGGCCAGATCTGCCCCCGCACTCTTAAAGAATCCGGTGTTTTCGAATACCAGCAGCCGGCGCTCAGCAAAGAACGGCAGAGTTTCAGCCAGATCAATGACCTCCCTGACATCTACGCCTTTCCCTTCATAATAAGCGTAATTCATCGTATCCCCGTTCGGGAGCATTGCCTTCGTAAACCGATCCTTATACTGCTTCTTCAGATAATTTTCTTCCCCGTAGAGAAGATATATCTGCCTGAATTGTCCTGTTTTTAAATCTTCATTTAAACTCTTCATAACGTATCTATTATATAGGAAAGTTCTCGATTATGCAAAATATTTTCCGGCATATTGTAAAATAAATGTAACGGACGTTACTATGCACGGCCATAGGCCGTGCATAATAACTAGTATAACTCAAAGTAAATAGCACAATGTTTCGCCGGTCTGATTTCCCGAAAGCACAGATGCAAAAGCCTCAGCGTAGCCCCACTACGCCTGCGTATTTGCATCTGCACTCTCGAAGAATTATACGCAGCGAACCATCATGCTATTTACTTTGATCTATACTAGCGGACTGTAACAGTTTAGGCCCGCCTGAACCTTTACACGGACTTGTTATTTATGAAACGATGTGCCGGCATATAATGAAATTGCCTTTTCGACTAGTGCATTCAGGGAAATTCCTTCGTTCGCTGCGCGCAACGACGCTTCTCTATGAAGCTCCGGGGCGATCCGTATGTTAAAACTCCCCTTATAGCTCTTATCCGGAGCAATGTGTTTACTTTCACAGTCTTTCAGATATTCATCTACCATTTCCTGAAAAGACGCTCTTAATTCCTGCACACTCTCGCCTTCAAAGGTAACCAGTCCTTTGATACCAAGTACCTTCCCATGAAAGCATTGATCCTCATCTGAATATTCAATCGTACCATAATATTCTTTATATTTCATGCAGTTACCCATCACAATTCCTCCTTGCTTAATAAGCGAATCAGCTCTCTTAAAACATATTTTTTGACGATGTTTCCCGGATGCGGCCTATGTATATAGATGGGGACCCCTAACTCCCTGTTATAATACTTTACAGCTGAGCCGCTGGTTTTCCCGGTTTCTACTTCCCGGAACCCAAAATATTTTAGGAGCTGTCTTAGCTCATCGTATGTAAAATCACTGGGAACCGTATATAGACGCTTTATTAATTTATTTTTCTTACTCATTATTTCCTCCTTTATTATATAATAATGCAGCTGTATTTGCAACTATTTTTTAGTCGCAAAAATCATTAAATCCTTATCATTTTTTTAATAGTTTATAGATGTTCTCCAGTTTCTATATTCAACGGCGAAACGTTCTCAAATAGGCCTCAATCTCTGCGCTTTCTCCATCGGTCGCCAGCATTACCGCACCGCATTCCTGTGTACCGTATATTCTGCTCCCTGTCTCTTCCAGCTTTTCTATCGTCTCTTTGTGGGGATGCCCGTACCGGTTATCAATCCCTGATGATATCCAGGCGGTAACGGGCAGTGTCTGTTCAAGAAATGCCCTGGAACTGGAATTTTTAGACCCATGGTGCGCCACTTTCAGCACGTCATACCGGCGGAGCCCTCCCTGTTCCAGAAGTTTTTCTCCTTCCCCCTCCACGTCTCCGGTAAACAACATATCAAAATCTCCGTATTCTGCCTCCAACACCATGGATGCGGCGTTCCCGGTCTCCCCCTTGTACGCTGCTGCCGGTGCTTTGCAGGACAATTGAAAATTTCCTTCTGTCATTCTGTCGCCCACATCCATCACTACGACTCTCGTATTGTTTTCCGCTGCTTTTACTGCCAGCTTTTTCAGCGCATCGTCCTGTACTCTATCCGGCGGCAGAACCAGATTTCGGATGCGGATTCCCAGACGCTGGTTCTCCAGCAGTTCCTCGATTCCGCTCATATGGTCTGTGTCTCCATGAGAGATAAAGACATAATCCAGCGTTTTTACGCCCTGGGATTTTAAAAAGGGCTCGATCCTGTATTTACCTACATCGGAAACATCGCTGCTCCCTCCATCTATAAAATACTGCATCCCCTGCGGCCCTTTTATGTACAAGCCTTCCCCCTGCCCCACGTCAAGCATAGTAATCCGAAGGGTTCCTCTGGTATGATAGGTCCGCATACATGTGATAAATAATGTGCCGCAAAGGAATAAGAGCCCTGCGCCCCCCATTAGCTTTATGCGGGAGGATATCACGAACGGTAAAGACGCGCGGGATGTCCCCTTTTCTTTTATTGTTTTCAGCCGGTATCCGACAGACAAAACAAAAATAAGAGAATATAGTAAATAACCATCCACCCTTTTTCCGGCTGCCCCGATACAATCCTGCTTACCGGTAATTCCATACTGGCTGAACAAGCTTTTTCGTATAAAAACAGGACCCCCTTACAGACCTGCAGCAGCACTGCGCCTGCCCGTACGGATACAATGGCCGCCAGGGAGCCGATCACACCGCTTCCCAGCACCAGGGACATCAGAGGAATTACAAGAAGATTCAGGATAACGGAATACATAGGGAATTCAAAATAGAAATACAACATAACCGGCAGCAATGTAAGATTGACAGATAGACTTGCAAGGAAGCTGCTGAAGATTTTCCGACCTTTCTTTCCCCGCAAAAAACAGGATTCAAGACACGGATTGACGGCGGTAATTCCCAACAGCGCGCCGAAGGAAAGCAGAAAACCTGCGTCCAGAAGAAAAAGAGGCTGCCATGCCACGATCACTGCTGCCGCAAGCGACAGGCTGGTCGGCATATCGTAGTCTCTTCCGGTTATATCTGCACCCATTCTGACAAAATACATGACAAACGCCCGGATACTGGATACCCCGCAGCCGATCATCAGTGTATAGGACAGTAAGAAACAAATTCCAATCCCTCCGGCTATGCTAAAAGGCAGACCGGCTCTGCGCAATAATTTATACAGCCCGATGCCTAAAAAGGACATATGCAAACCTGAAATGGCGAGCGCATGCCCGATTCCGCTTTTCTGATATAGTTCTTTCAGCTCACTGTCCAGTCCGCTTTTGTCGCCCAGAAGCATAGCGCTCATAGTGTTCCCGTAGTATTCTCCCATGCATTCGATCAGGAGCGTCTTCCATCGCTCCCTGAGCACCGCCAGATTTTCCCGTATCCGATATTCTTCTGCATCCAGTATTTTTACGTCGTTCGCCCATACGGATACATGGATCCCCTGCTTGCGGTAATAAAATTTCTGATCAAAATTCCCCGGATTTCTGGCTTCTTGGAAGACCTCCGCCGTCCCTGTGATCTGTATTTGGTTCCCGATTGCTGTGTGATGTTCTGTTTGGATATAAACAAGAATTTTTGATTCCTGAAAGATTTGATTCTTCAGATGGACAAGATTGTCCTTAAGATATAATACTCTGCAGTTTGGTTTCTCTTCCCTGCGATAGATTGTCCCATCCAGCACGACTTTTTCTTTGCCGCCGATCCCGGACTCCAGCCGGGTGGGTTTCCAGTCCGGTGCTATATGAAACCCGCCCGCCAGGACAGTCTGTATTCCGAGAAAAAGAACTGCTGCCGCACATAGTGGCCTTTTTATCATTCTTCCTCCGCATTTTCTACCCAGCCCATATCCCGCTGCAGTGGCTGGGTCAAATCAACCGCATCCTTGTAAGATATGTTCTTTTCTCCGTTTACCGTAATCTGCACTTTACTCGCCGTTGTCCCCTCTACAAGAGAGTTTACTATGGAATAAATGGTGATCTCCGGTTTGACATCCACTCCCCCTGTCAAGAATTCATCATCCAGATTCACATAACAGATCCCGTCTTTTATTGTCACCCCGAGAAGGCTGACGGCCGGATTAATTGTGGGATATCCTGCATTCTTTTTCGGTCCCTTCATTAGCTTTTCCACGATCAACTTCTCTTTCGACATATTGCTGCTGTATTTTACGTCCATATGCTGCTCTGTCAGTTTATCACCTGTCTCATTTGCGAAGTATAGTGTCAGCGTGCCCGTTTGATAAGAGTTCAGTGAGGAGCCGGTGTTCTGCACAAAATCGTCTTCATTCTGATATCCCAGAATCTGTCCTTCACTGTCCCTCAGATCCTCACCGTCCACTGAAATCCAGAGAACACTGATTCCTTCAATCCGGATCAGAGACTGAACCACTGCCGCCCTCACCAGCTTTTCCTCAAGCGGCGGAATATCCGTATAACGCCCGTTGAAATCGAGATACAGAAGTTCCCCTTCCAGCTTACAGGTATTCACTTTTACCCCTTTTGGTATCGGCGCGGTATAATCAATATCTTCGGACGGCTTCGCCAGTTCTTTCAGCATTGCTTCTGCCGCCTGGAGCGGGTCATTGCTTTTAACCTCATAATTCACTTTTATCAGGCCTGTCCGATCCCCATTCAGACAATAGATAAAGGAACTGTCATCTTTCACTGCCGTCCGCTTTGAACATGCAGACAGAAGGAGAAGCAGGCAGAAACAGACGGTTAACAGGCCTGCAATTCTTCTTTTCATATTGGTACTGCCTCCTTCTAAGCAACATAGGTCAGCGGGATCCGTACCGTGAATGTCGTCCCCTCACCCTCGCTGCTGTATACTTTGATGGATCCCCGGTGCATAATGATTGCGTTTCTTGTAATGGCAAGTCCCAGGCCGGTACCGCCCATCTCCCGTGAATGGGACTTATCCACCCGGTAAAAACGCTCAAATATATGCTGCTGATCCTGTTCCGGGATACCGATCCCTGAATCCGCAACTTTTACATAGAAATATTTGTGGTCAGCATTAAGAGAGACATGAACCCATCCCTCTTCATGGTTGTATTTAATTGCATTCTCCACCAGATTAGAAATTGCCAGAGTAAGCTTTACCTCGTCAATCTCTGCCGTAACCGGACGGAAACTTTCCAGAACCACCTCAACATTCTTCTTTTCTGCAATCGGCTTGAGCCTCTTCAGAATCAGTTCCATCAGTTCGTTGATATTAACCGTATTAATATTCAGATTCTTGGCAGTCTTGTCCATCTTTACCAGAGACAAAAGGTCAGCAATAATATCATTCTCTCTGTCAATCTCTTTCGCAATGTCCCCCATGAACTCCTGATATAATTCGATCGGAACCTCTTCCTGCGACAGAAGGGAATCTGCCAGTACCTTCATGGATGTCAGCGGCGTACGCAGCTCATGTGATACGTTGGATACAAACTCTTCCCTGGATTCATCCAGCTGCTTCAGCCGCCCAAGCATCTTGTTAAAAGCTTCGGAGAGCTGCTTGGTCTCGGTAAATGTATTCACATGGAGTACTTCATCGTCATACCCTTCGGACACATCCGCAATAGATGCTGTGATCCTTCGCAGCGGTCTTACAATCAGATCCGCAATAAACAGGCTCAGTCCCAGCATCAGTATGAAAACGATTCCCAGAATAGCGCTTCCTTTTGTGCTCAGAATCTTCAGGCTGTCTTCAATCGTATCTGTCGATACACTGGCCAGCATGACGCCCGATATCTCTTCCGTATCCCCCGCCATAATCGGCGAGGTCACTTCTATGTACCGGTTCGCTTTATCATAATAATTCGTACTGCTGCCTTTCATACAGCGGATGACATCTTCGGATACGATTGTCTTCCCTTCATCCAGGCTGTAGGTGTCCTTTACGACACGCAGCTCTTTATCTACAATCATTACCCGCCCATTATATATATTCGTTAACTGCGTCAAACTTGCATTGATAACCTCGGATGAAGTATCCGCCAGATAATTATAGCTGTTCAGCTGATTGCTTAGAATTGTACATTGATTTTGTATATCCGCGGTTCTAAGGGATACTGCACGCGCCTCGTATGCCTTGATTATCCCCCTGTATGCTGCAGCACAGGGCACAATAGACACAGCAAGAAGCAGCAGTATAATACAGAACCGCAGGCTCTTTAGAAATTTACTATTTAGATTAAAATGAAAATCACCCCTGGAAATAATAACCAACTCCCCACTTTGTATGTACATATTTTGGCTCGCTCGGATTCTTCTCGATCTTCTCACGCAGGCGTCTGATATGCACATCCACTGTTCTTGCATCTCCCGGATAATCATATCCCCATATCAAATTCAGCAGATTCTCTCTGCTGTATACCTTATTTGGATTCATTGCCAGCAGTTCCAGTACATCGAATTCCTTCGCCGTCAGATTGATCTCCCGTTCACCGATGAACACTCTCCTGCTCTCGCAGTCAATCCGCATGGCCCCTTTTATAATGACCGTACTGCCTGCAGGCTCTTCCCGCTTCGCCGTTCGTCTCATAATGGCCTTTATACGCGCCTTCACTTCCAGGATGTTGAAAGGCTTTGTAATATAATCATCCGCCCCATACTCCAGGCCGAGAATCTTGTCCATGTCTTCACTCTTGGCTGTCAGCATGACAACCGGCATGTCGGAGAACTCCCTGATCTGCTGGCATACCTGAAAGCCGTCCAGCTTCGGAAGCATGACATCCAGGAGAACCAGATCATACTCGCAGTTTCTGGCGTATTCCAGGGCCTCCTCGCCGTCATAGGCACAGTCCACTTCCATGCCGTCTTGTTCCAGGCTGAAACGGATCCCCTTGACTATTAATTTTTCATCATCCACTACTAAGATCTTCTTTTCGCTCATACTCCTCTTTCCCTTACTCCCGCACGCTGAAGATCCGTTCATCCACCATGCCCGTAGACCATAAAAACCTCACGGGCCGAGTGGACAAATACCTCAGCTTACTACTCTGTCTTTTATTTTATTAAATACTCCCTCTTTGATTCCCTCAACCTGCATCAGCTCTTCCACGGTCTGAAATCCGCCGTTTGCCTCCCGGTAGGAAATAATACTGTCAGCTTTGGCATCTCCAATGCCGGGCAGTGTCTTGAGTTCCTCTTTTGCAGCCGTATTAATATTTATCTTTCCCTGGTTGTCCGTTCCTGTTACTTGTGCCGTCTGGCCGTCTACAATCCCTTTTTCCAGTTCCTCCGCCGTCGGTATATAAATGCGCTCCCCATCCGTTACTGTACTGGCCTGGTTTAAAGCTTCCCCTGCTGCTGCATCATTCAAGCCGCCTGCCAGTGCAATCGCCTCATATACCCGCGCATCACCGGCTAATTCATATACCCCCGGAGCATTCACGGCGCCGCATACATAAACGAATACCGTACCGGGATCTTCCCGCTGTACGGCATCTTCTGATGCCTCTTCTGCCTCACCCTTTTCCTGCTCCAGTTCCAACTCCGATAAAGAATCTGTTCTTTCTCTTGCGCATCCTGACGCCAACACTCCTGCGGTACAGGCCGCCAAGAAAAATACACAGAACTTTTTAACCAATCTGTCCTTCATAATTCCCTCACAGTCTTCGTGCTGTTTGAGAATCCCCTCGCCGGACATTAATATTGTAACGAATAATAGTTTAAATTACAATACATATTTTTACGTTTTTGTTACATCTTTATTAAGCCAATGCAGTTATTCCCACTGGAAGATCGCAATTCCGATCAGCGCAAGGGCAAGTCCGCCAATTTTTCTCCAGTCCAGCGGCTCCTTATCCACCCCAAACAGTCCCAGCAGCTCAATCACATATGCAACAATCAGCTGTGCAATAACAATCAAAAGGGCCGCTTTTGCAGGGCCCAGTGCAGACATACTTTTTATGACCGTCCAGGTAATACCTGCACCAATCACGCCTCCCAGCAGCATATATTTAGGCTCTACCTTTGCAATCGCCGTTATACTGTCGCGGCCTGTGATAAACCATGCAACCGCACATACCAAAAAAGCGGACAGCTGTACCCAGGCATTGCCGACCCACATTCCCGTCGTCTTTGTTACCTGTGTGTTAAATACCCCCTGAACGCTCATCAATGCACCTGACAGCAGTGCAATAAAAAAACCAATCATATCCTCATACCTCCTGCAGTTTTTCTTCTGCTTTTCTATAGTATGTCCTCAATGAATGGTTTTTATTTCGAGTATGTTATTATTTTCCGTGGTATAGGAAGGGATCTAGGTTAGTCCGGCAAGAACACGTTCAAACCGCTCCACCATCTCATCGATATGCTGTTCCTCCACAATCAGCGGGGGAAGCAGACGGATCACATTGCTCGCCGCCTGTATCACCAGCAGCCCTTCTTCGACAGCTTTCTGATTTACTTTGGCCACAGGTCTGTCAAATGCAAGCCCCTGCATCAGTCCTTTTCCTTTTCTCTGAAGAATACAGTCCCATTTATCAGTCAGTTCGTCCAGGCGTTTTATCAGATACGGGGAAATGTCATTGACGTGTTCCAGAATGTGCTCCTGTTCAAAGATCTCTATGACCGTCTTCACCGCGGTACATGCCAGCGGGTTTCCGCCATAGGTAGCCCCGTGGTCTCCCGGCTTCAGGGAGTAATCCGCAACCTCCTGGGTCATCGCAAACGCACCTACCGGTATTCCGTTGCCAATTGCTTTTGCCATGGTAAGAATATCCGGTTTTACCCCAAATCCCTGCCAGGTAAACATAGTACCCGTACGGCCCATACCGCACTGGACTTCGTCACAGATCATCAGGATGCCGTTCTCATCACAGATCCGCCGGATTCCTTCCATAAAATCCTGAGTAGCAAGGTTGATGCCGCCCTCTCCCTGCAGCGGCTCCAGGATAATGGCGCATGTCTTTTCATTTACCAGCGCTTCCACACTGTTCAGGTCGTTGAATTTTGCAAATCGTACGCCAGGAACCACCGGCTCAAATGGCTCTCTGTAAGAATCATGTCCGGTAACAGAAACTGCCCCGAAACTCCTTCCGTGAAACGAATTCTCCATTGCAATAAATTCGTATCTGCCGGTCTTTTTCGTATATGCATAGCGCCTGGCTGCCTTTAATGCCCCCTCGTTGGCCTCACTGCCGCTATTGGTGAAAAAGACCCTGTCCATGCCTGATATGCGGTTCAGCTCCCTTGCCGCCTCTCCACAATTCTCATGGTAATAAAGATTCGAAATGTGGTAGATCTTATCGATCTGCGTCTTCAGCGCCTCATTCAGTTTTTTATGGCTGTAACCCAAGCCTGTAACGGCAAATCCCGCGGCAAAATCCAAAAACTTTCTGCCTTCTGTGTCATAAACATACATTCCCTCCCCATGGTCCAGGGCTATAGGGAAACGATTGTAAACATGCAGCAGGTTCTCCTCACCTGCCTGAATCTTACTGTTCACCATGATAATACCTGCTTTCCTCTCCGTTTAGTATTGCGGTTCCAATTCCCTTGTTTGTAAAGATCTCCAGCAGCAGACAATGCGGAATCCGCCCGTCCAGAATATGTACCCTGGAAACCCCGTTTTCTATAGCATCAATACAGTTCTGCAGCTTGGGCAGCATGCCGCCTCCGATATAGCCATCGTTCATCAACTGCTGTGCCTCATCCACCCGGAGTTCGGAGATTAGCGTCTTTGGATCATCAGGATCTTTGTATACTCCCTCAATATCCGTCAGAAACGCTAGTTTTTCCGCTTTCATCGCTCTTGCGATAGCACAGGCTGCATCATCCGCATTGATATTGTATGTATTGTATTCATCGTCCATTCCCACCGGGCAGATGATTGGGAGAAAATCTTTTTCCAAAAGATCATAGAGAATCTCTGCATTCACCCTTTTAACTTCTCCCACGAAACCGATATCCTCTCCGTTGGAAAGCTTTTTATCTACTTTCAGGAGTCCGCCGTCCTTGCCGCTGATACCGATTGCGCGCACGCCCAGCTCCTCTACAAGCTGTACCAGGCTTTTATTCACCTTGCCGAGTACCATCTCCGCCACTTCCATTGTCTCCTCATCCGTCACACGCAGGCCATTGACAAAGTGCGGCTCCATCCCCACCTTGCCGACCCATCTGCTGATCTCTTTTCCTCCGCCGTGCACAATAATGGGCTTAAATCCGACTAGCTTCAAAAGCGTGACATCTTCAATCACCTGTCTTTTCAGCGCCTCGTCCACCATCGCGCTCCCGCCGTATTTTACCACAATTATCTTACGGTTAAAGCGCTGTATATAAGGGAGCGCTTCGATTAACACCTGTGCTTTTTCCAGGTACTGCTGCATATTCTCGTTCATAATTTCCTCCTTACTGCAGATACGGTATACTCTTAACTCCTGTAATCTGCATTGATATCAATATACCCATGGGTCAGATCACAGCCCCATGCCGCAGCGCTCTCTTCCCCTTCCTTTATATCTGCCGTTGCCGTAACCTCAGGCTGGGACAGGATCTCGGTCGCTTTTTCTTCACTGTAAGCGACTGCCGTTCCATTCTCTATAATCTGGATTCTTCCCGCTTTGCTCTCAAAATACAGATCCACCTTTTCCGGATCAAACTGAGCCCCTGAATAACCCATTGCACATAGAATTCGTCCCCAGTTGGCATCATGTCCTGCAATGGCCGCCTTTGTCAGGTTTGAACATACGATCGATTTGGCAAGCAGCTTTGCCTGCTCCTTCGTGGATGCGCCCGTTACCTTTGCTTCAAACAACGCGGTTGCACCTTCCCCGTCTCCGGCAATCTTTTTGGCCAGACATTCATTTACTATATGAAGCGCTTCTGCAAATTTTACATAGTCATCTGTTCCATATTTAATCTTATCGTTTTCCGCCATCCCGTTTGCCAGAAGCAGAACCGTGTCATTTGTAGACGTATCTCCGTCCACGGAGATCATATTATAGGTATCCTCCACATCGGTGCTCAGCGCCTTCTGCAGCGCCTTTCTGGAAATCGCCGCATCCGTTGTGATAAAAGAGAGCATGGTGCACATATTGGGATGGATCATCCCGGATCCCTTCGCCATGCCGCCAATTGTGACGGTCTTTCCGCCTGCCTGAATCGTAACTGCTATTTCCTTCTCGATTGTATCAGTTGTCATAATTGCCTTTGCTGCCAGAGTCCCGCTTTCAATTCCGGGATTCTTATCGGCCGCAAGCTTTGTAATCCCATCTTTGAGCTTCTCCATGGGAAGCTGCATTCCAATCACGCCAGTGGATCCTACCAGCACCCCCTCTGCCTTCACTCCCAGCGCTTTCGCCGCGGCATCCGCGGTCTCTTGGCAGTACGCATATCCCTCTTCTCCGGTGCAGGCATTGGCAATGCCGGAATTGACAACCACCGCCTGGGACTTAATGCCGCTTTCCACAATAGCTTTATCCCATTTTACGGGTGCTGCTTTTACCACATTCGTTGTAAATGTCCCTGCTGCCTTGCACGGCCTTTCACTATATATCAGCGCCATATCCGTCCTGTCCTGATACTTAATGCCGGCTGCCGCCGATGCTGCTTCGAATCCTTTTGCCGCGGTGACCCCGCCTTTGATTATTTCCATTCTGTTTTCCTTTCCTGCGTAATCTTTTTGTTACGCAATCTGCTCATTTTTTATTCATTATCTTATTTAATCCGCTATATATTCATTTGCTGCTCAACAGGCATGTCAGATGAATCGAATGCCTCTGATATGTGTACGTCTATTATTCATTAAATTGTGTACTTCTAATGTTCATTAAATGCGGTAATGTTCTTCTCATTCAACACAAAATCATAATAATTCAAATCCAGCCGTTCTGTCCATCCGATTGTATTCCAGAATGCATTCCCCACATCGTTTTTGGTAAATGCAATCAAAGAAACTTTGCTGATCTCCTCCCTGCGCAGTTCTTCCATGGCCTTTACAACCATAGCCTTTCCAATGCCGCGCCTCCGGTATGCAGCATCTACACATACATGATATAGACATCCCCGCCGTCCATCGTGCCCGCACAGGATACTTCCCACGATCAGGCCGTCCACTTCGGCCACCACGCTTGTTGTTGGATTTCTCTTCAGAAACCTGGCAACCCCCTCTCTGGAATCGTCAATGCTCCGTAGTCCAAAGCCCCTGATTTTTTTCCAAAGGGCATACACGCCGTCATAATCCTCTATTGTCATTGTCCGTACCATTTTTTCTTCCTCTCGATCTCTATTAGAGCCCATCCCTGTTATAATCGGGCTGTCCCAGCCATTTTCCGCCCCCTGAATCGCTTGCGTCCAGGATGTCTTCCGTTCATGCGCCTATGGGAACATCGGCACCAGTTCCAGTCCTTCGGATTCCTTCAGACCGAACATCAGATTCATATTCTGAACCGCCTGCCCTGCCGCGCCCTTCACGAGATTGTCTATAGCCCCCATCATAATGATGCGTCCTGTTCTGTCGTCAATCTTAAAGTTGATATCCACATAGTTGCTTCCTTCCACCCACTTCGTTTCCGGCCAGATTCCCTCCCCGAGTACCCGGACAAATTTCTCGTCCGCATAATATGTATCATATACAGCTTTTATATCCTGACACGTTACATTTTTTACAAGTTTTGCATACTCTGTGGACAGAATCCCTCTGTTCATGGGTACAAGGTGAGGCGTAAAGTTCAGAACCACCTGTTCACCCGCAGCATAACCCAGCTGCTCCTCAATCTCCGGCGTATGTCTGTGCGCAGCCACACCGTAAGGCTTGATGTTCTCATTCACTTCGCAGTATAAATTAGGAAGCTTAGCCCCCCTCCCTGCCCCGGAAGTTCCAGATTTGGCATCAATAATCAGAGTGCTCATATCGATCAGCCCCTCTTTTGCCAGAGGGTACGCCGTCAGTATGGAACAAGTCGTATAACACCCCGGATTTGCCACCAGCCTGGCCTTTTTTATAGCTTCCCGGTTAATCTCACAAAGCCCGTATACCGCTTCCTCAATAAAACGGGGGCTTTTATGCTGTATCCCATACCATTTCTCATATACGGATACGTCTTTCATCCGAAAATCCGCGCTCAGATCAATTATCTTCACTTTAGACAGTATGTCCTCGCTGACCAGCGATGCACACAGCCCCTGGGGTGTAGCAGTAAAGATAACATCCACCTGCTCCGCAAGCTCATCCATATTATCATCCATGCAGACCGCATCCACAATCTGGAACATATTCTGATAAACATCTGCATATTTTTTATCTATATAACTTCTGGATCCATACCAAACAATTTCTGCATCTTTATGTGCCGTTAAAATCCTGACAAGCTCACCGCCCGCATACCCGGTAGATCCAATAATTCCTACTTTAATCATATCTATCTCTTCCTTTCACGCTTCTAGTTCATAATCATATACCACTTTTTCAATGAAGTAAAGTGTTTGCCCGTTTTCTCAATCAGAAATACATATCGACTGCAAAAATGTATATATCTTATGCATGAATAAAAATAACACTTGCATAATTATACATCTATATTGTATATTATGCAACCCCCATCCAGAAATATTTTTAAATCGGGATTTAGTCGGCAAGCTTCAGCCTTGTCGACGGACGGGGACGCTTCATGACAGGGAGGCCGGGGAGGTGCTGGGGCTGTATATGCCGTTGCGATATGCACCCATGCTGCTAAGTGTTTCTAGAACAGCCGATGCCGGATAGGCGGGTACGCTGAACACATCACGGGAAATCTGATGATTTCCCGCGCTGGGTTCAGTAAAAACTTGATTTGGAGATCAAGTTTTTCCCCGCCTATCCGGCATCGGCTGTTCAAGAATCACTAAGCGCACTCCAGCATTTCGCAACGGCATATACAGCCCCAGCACCTCCCCGGCCTCCCTGTCATAAAGCTGGCTCATCCAATCGGCAGGAAAGCTCGCCAACCGGGTAGGATCCCGGACCGGGGCAGCGGATGGGACAGAATTGGCGGGACTTTAATATAGATTGTAAGTTTTAAACGCTTTTTTACCTTACTGATTACTTTACGCCAACCTAATTATTAATAACTTACTGGGGCTATCAAATCCACACCAATTCAATACCATCCGCCCCGGGACTAAAGCCCGTTGCTAAATCCCGATTTAGTTTCTAATCTGTCCGTTCCCAAATATAATATATTTTGTTGTTGTCAGCGCCTCAAGCCCCATCGGCCCTCTCGCATGCAGTTTCTGTGTACTGATTCCTATCTCTGCCCCAAAACCAAATTCAAACCCATCGGTAAATCTGGTGGATGCATTTACATAGACAGCCGCTGCATCAATTTCATCCTGGAATTTAAGCGCGTGGTCATAGCACTCTGTTATAATAGACTCGGAATGACCTGTGTTATAAGTATTGATATGCCGGATAGCAGCATCCAGTGAGTTTACCACTTTTATGGAAATCACTGCGTCCAGGTATTCGGTTCCCCAGTCTTCCTCATCTGCGGGGATAATATCCGCACTGTAACCGCATGCTTTCTCATCCCCTCTGATCTCCACATCGTGCATTTTTAAACGGTTTACGATCATGGGGATCACCTGGGCTGCCACATGGTCATGGATGACTAGCGATTCACAGGCATTGCATACACCCATGCGCTGTGTTTTTGCATTCTCGATAATGTCTGTGGCCATGTTCAGATCCGCACACTCATCTACATAAATATGACAATTCCCGGTGCCTGTCTCTATCACCGGCACGGTACTGTTCTGCACGACGCTGGCAATCAGCCCGGCGCCGCCTCTCGGTATCAGCACATCAATGTATCCATGAAGCTTCATCATTTCATAGACGGTCTCCCGGCCTGTATCCTCCACCAACAGGATCAGATCCTGGGGAAGCTTCTCTTTTCTGAGGCCCTCTTTTACGGCATGTACGATTGCTTTATTCGAATTGATTGCATCACTGCCTCCCCGAAGTATGACCGCATTCCCTGTTTTAAAACACAGTCCAAATGCATCCGCAGTCACGTTTGGACGAGATTCATATATAATCCCGATTACACCGAGCGGAACTCTCTTTTTTCCGATACGCAGGCCGTTTGGCCTGTTTTTCATAGAGAGCACCTCACCAACCGGATCTTCCAGCGCCGCGATCTGTCTCAGCCCTTCCGCCATATCCATAATTCTCTGCTCCGTCAGGCGCAGACGGTCAACCAGAGAACTTTTCATTCCGTTCTCTTCAGCTGCCCTGACATCTTTTTCATTTTCCTCTAAAAGCCGTTCTGTCTCCTGGCATAATTCCTCTGCTACAGACAGAAGCCCACGGTTTTTTTCCTCTGTTCCCAGCGCTGCTGCCTCCCGGGATGCTGCCTTTGCCCTGTTACCCAATGTTTCCATATAACTGCCCATAACTGCCTCCTATCAGATTCATTGATACTCCCATAGTCTCCTGTTCCATATGATACATGGATTTTGTCTCGTCTTCTTTCTGATTCTCTTTCTTCTGTTTTTTTGCCTGCCTGCGATATTGTGCCCGTTCCGGGGCCAATTCATTCTTTAGTTCGATCCCGTGCTCTCTGGATAAAAATAAGGTACCGATCTTCTTACCGGCCATAATGTCATTGATCGTATAAATATTCCTGCCGTTGGCGATCACCATGTCCGCACCGGATGCGGTAGCGATCTTTGCGGCTCCGATCTTTGTTGCCATTCCGCCGGTACCCATATCATTGGAGGCACCCTTTGCCATTTTCTCCAGTTCCTCATCAATGCCCACCACTGTATGGATGAATCTTGCATTCGGGTTCTTCTTGGGGTCATCGGTATAAAGTCCATCGATATCGGACATCAGGATGAGCAGATCTGCATCCACCAGCTTCGCCACATATGCCGCAAGTGTGTCATTGTCTCCAAAGTTACCATATGACAGTTCATCCACAGATATGGCATCATTTTCATTTACAATAGGAACTACCTTCATACGGAACAGTTCGTCAAATGTCTGGCGGGCGTTCTTGCGGCACTCCTCATTGGTAATAGATTCCTTTGTTAGAAGCACCTGTGCAGTCAGCTGGCTGTATTCGTTAAACAGTTTTTCATAGATCATCATAAGTCTTCCCTGCCCGACCGCCGCGCATGCCTGCTTGGCAGCCTCGCTCTCCGGCTTCTGCTGCAGCCCCAGCACATTTCTTCCGATTCCAACCGCACCGGAAGATACCACGATAACCTCCCTTCCTTTGTTGCGCAGGTTAATCAGTATCCTCACAAACTTCTCCAGTTTATCAAGATTAATATTACCAGTTTCATCATACGTAATTGTAGTCGTTCCTACTTTTATTACGATTCTTTTCTTATTTTGCAGAATTTCTTTTCTATCCATAGCGTTTAACCTTCCTCATTTTCCTTCTTGAGAGTGCTCTGCACGTTCCTGATATATAACAAAGTGTGCTAGCCCACCTCCGCTCCCCACCCACCTCACTTCAGAGGGGCTTGCACACTTTGGCGCCGCCGCGTTGCCGCCTTGCGGCTATTTACCATATCGCAGCGTGTGCATCCCCCGGAGGGTTTTTATGATATAGGAAATTCCAAAGGAATTCCCTATATCATAAAAAAGGAGAGCCGGATATATCTTCCGTCTCTCCCGTTCGATGGCTTTCCTGTAAGCTTTTCCGCCCCGGAAACCTCATTCGGTTCTCCTAAGGCACTCTACAGAAAAAGGATGGAAGCTTATTGCCATACTCCCATCCTTTGCATTCTATCCATATCAAACGATCAGCACAACGATATCCTCTTAACTGTCATTATTCATTTTTATACTATGCGCATACCCCAAGGGGACTTGGAACGCACGGCATAAAAACAACGCTGTCAGCAAGCGGCAGAGTCTGATTAAACTGATTCATGATGTCAAGACTGTTATGTTTTGCTTTCATCACTACAACTCCAATCATTCGTGTGTATGTTAGTTACTCCTGTTTTGTTTTATTTTACTCACATTTCCTGATTTGTCAAGGAATTTGGGGGATTTTCTCATGTTTCCAAAACTAGAAGGCAGTCTAAATGAACGCCAGTCTATCGCCGTCTCTATTCTATTTTCAAGGTGAACACAAAAATCATTAACTGGTTATAGATCCCAAATATTTTTCCTATTTTTTCCTCACCGGGTGACGGATTACCGTCTTTAAATTCTCTGGTTTTGTCTTTCTCGGGTCACCCAGATAGATCTCATGATGACGTCTCAGATCCGTAATGTCGGTAATATATCCATTATCCCGGATATATTCTTCCATCTTTGCGATCGTTGCAGGCTCATCATCATAGGGGCCAAAATGCATGACCTGACAGCATAGTCCTTCCCTGTACCGTTCCAGCCTGGTGTTGGAAAAGTCCAGTTCCGGCTTCTTTTTTTGAAGCTCACCCCTGGCCCATTCAAATACTTCTTCCGTCACAAATTCAGGCTGTCGTATCATGGAGGTCCAGCAGAACTTGTCTTTGTCCGTGATATTCAATCCGTCGAATTCCGCTCCTTCCACACTCCACAGGCCTTCCAGAGGCGGCACCACATATTCAAAATAACCTGCCGGCTGATTTCCCTTCATTTTGCTCATCTTGATCGTATAGGAAAGGCCGTACAGAATCTCCATTGCCTGCGCATAACTCTCCGATGTGTTTGGATTTCCTCTGCCATCCGTCATGATAAATACCATCTCAGGTATCTCAATGACAGAAGGTGATTTCTTCGGAAAATACAATTTTTTTTCAGATTTCTTATAATCCACTTTATCCATGATTCCTTGCCTTCTTTCCCGCCGTTTTTTGCTTTGGTTGGGGCAGTTCCTCACAGGTTCTACTTACCAGCTCTTTTAAAAACCGGGTATCCTCCAGATCTTCCACCAGATACATCCCCGGAGTTCCACCATGCGGAGCAGCAGGTTCTGCATCCGGCAGCATTTCGTGCCCTGCCTGCGTCATCTTGACATAAAACTGGTTGTCCTCCACTGTCCCGAAAAATTTGCCGTCGCACCAAAGGCCATACTCTCCAAACAGCTTTTTATAACTTATATTTCCTGCTTGGCCAATCTGTCCGGCCACATATTCTACGTATTCCAAACTGGATGCCATTTTATTTCACTCCTATATACATATGAATTTCAGCCTGCTCCATATCACTATTCTGGTATTCCTCATAATCACAGACATAGGTCCTGGGCAGATCTATTTCCCATAGCTTCTGCCAGAACTTTGCCACTGCCTCGTGCAGTTCTCCTTTTACAATGAATCTGGCATACTTCCCGGCCGGAATGACAGTAACCAATGTCCCCTCCGGCAATTCCCCTGTCCCGTCGGTTTCACAGGCCACCGTGATTGTATAATCTCCCTTTTCATCAGCCTCATATTCTGAATAAATCCCCAGTGCCTTGCCATCCGTTTTTCCCGGAATCATGTTATAGATTCCTTCCCCATAAAAACGCTGCCAGAGCCCTCCGATCACGTTTCCCATATCTGGAGACGCATTGTTCGTTCTGGCAGCCAGTCCTGCTGCTATCTTTTCTTTCATATCTAAGATTTCATATTCCATGTTTATCTTCCTCTTTCCTTTTATTGATAATAAGAGTTTACCAGAGGGAACATGACACCTATATGTCATATTTGATTTTCATTTAATCCCGATATTTTTCAGCCATTCTCCCAAGCATTTCCCGCATTTTCCTGCGGAGTCCGACCGGTTCCAGAAGCTGAGCCCTGTCACCAAAGCTCAAAAGCCAGCCAAACACGCTTTCCTGATCCATAAAACCAAACTGAAAAAGCAGCATTCCGTCGGGCTGCACCTGGAAGCTGTCGATCCCATATTCTTCAATCAGGCGCCACTTCATGGACGGGTCAAACAGTGCCTTCACCTGGAGCTGTGCCGGAAAAACCGCCTCATTCTCAATCCTGAACTCAGGCAGGCTGCGCCCTTCGAACCGCTCTCCTGTGGTTCTTAATTCCAGTATCCGATTCAACTTAAACATCCGGTAATCCTCCCTGTCAAGGCAGTATCCCCAGACATACCAGGACGCCCACTGGAAGACAAGCAGATACGGCTCAATTTCTCTGGTGCTGTCGCCGCCCGGGCCATAATAATCAAACTGGATCTTCTCTTTTCTGTCAATCGCAGACTGGATCAGTTCGATCTTCGGGGCCAGAGACACCTTATACCAGGAGGACAGATCAATCACGATATGCTGATTTGATTTCAGCACGCTTGAATTGCCCACGGACAGTTTCTCCATCAGCTGCTGGTACCTGCTGCTTCCGGCCACACTGTCCAGGCTTCTCAGTCCGGCCAGAATGGCCTGCATATCCGAGGAAGTAAGCAGCGTCCTGTCAATCCGGTACCCATCCATAATGGAGATACCGCCCCCGCTTCCCTGTGTCGTCACAAGCGGAATGCCCGCCTGGCACAGCGCCTCAATATCCCGGTTGATCGTCCGCCTGGATACCTCAAACTTTTCCGCCAGATAAGGGGCCGTTACCTTCTCCTGCTGAAGCAGGATGGATAAAATTCCAATCAGTCGGTCTATCTTCATCTCTCTTTGCTCCTCTGTTATATCTTATTCTGCAGTTATTTCATGTTCTGCAGTTATGCTGCAGGTGAATTTTAATGGGCTGGATGCGTAACAGTTCAGGCAGGCCTGAACTGTTACACGGAATACCTTTTGGTTATACAATCTTTACACCCAGTAGCTTTGCTATCTCCACTGCCTGGAACATGTTGATCTTCATACCTGCTACTTCCCGGTAACTATCCGATACCATGATGCCCTCAATGGTACTGTCGGAAAAATCAATCCCCTTGAGTCCGGTTCTGAAAAAATCTACCTTTGTGAAATCACATTTGGAAAAGCCGGTCTTCTTTAGTTTTACCTCCGAAAAAAAAGCCTCCCGGAAACTGCACGTCTGAGCAAAGCAGCTCTCCCAAAGGCTCTGCCCGAAATTAGCCATGTTCAGCTGTGTATCCTGTAAGCCCGTTTTTTTAAAGACAGCAAGGTCAAATCTGCTGCCGTTACCTTTGCATTCGATAATCTTAGTATCTTTCCAATAACTTCCGCTGAATATACAGTTGGAAAAATCACATTTTTCCAGGCGGGCCTGATAAAAGCCCGCCCCCGTAAAGTCGCATTCTACAAACCTGCACTTTTCAAATTTTACTGCCACAAATTCTACTTTGTGTATATCCGCTCCTGTCACTGTCTCATCTATATAACTCCGGTTTTCAACCGGCATCTCATCCTGTCTCGCACAGGCAATCTCTTCTGCTAAAATATGACTAGTTCCCATTTACTCCTGACGGCCCATTTCCTGACTCAAATGGTATTTTGCCTCCTCCGCATTCTTTTTTTCTGTGTACACTGCATAAGTCGCGTTGCAGTTTTCATTTTCTCCGATTCTTCCCAGCATCTGATTATTCCTGGTGGTGTGGCGCACAATCTTTGAACGGTAACGGATCTTATGGCCGCTTAGTATCCTCTCCGCCCTTGCAAACTCGCCCATATCCATCGTAAAAAAGACTTCTGTTCTGTCCCATATAGGAATCCCGCCAATCAGCCAGAAGGTAAGGGCAGTCACCAGGATTAATAAAATCGCTGCCATATATACAACGGTGAAATCCCGTGCGCTTCCGGCTATAAAAATACTCGTCGGACCATCGGATCTGCCAATCACAGACACAGCGGCATTTAATTTATTCTGCAGCCAGATACAGATCGCGCTGATTACAATCCCCACTCCGCTCAGAACACTTAAGATCCAAAGTATGATTTTTCTTGTTCTGCCCATCTCATCCTCCTGCCTTCTTTCGTTGTTATATTATTTGATAACACTACAGACAGGTCTGCGCATTTACTGCGCAGACCGTACGAAAACATGGTAGTTGCAGGCATCCAGGTCTCCGCTTCGATCCGTGCTAAACGTGCGCCACTGGCGCACAGCACACTTTGCCGCAGGCGGATTTCAATGAGCTGGATGCGTAACAGTTCGGGTTTGCCGCCTAGACTATTACATTATTTACGTACCCGTGCTTCTTTATATATCTTATAAACATCTTCTGCATGCAGCGCCTTCAAGCATCCCACGGTCCGCCGCCCCCAGAAACAACACTTTTCCGCCATCTCCTTCATCTGTGCGTCGGTCGGGTCTATCCCCAGTTCCTTCAGAGACGCAGGCATATTTATAGAACGGTAAAATGCCTCCATAGCCTCAATTCCCTTTAAAGCCGTCTGCATATCGTCTCCGCAGTCAGCCGCTCCCATAACATTTACGGCAAGCTTTGCAAACCGCCCGGGCCTTTCCGATACGACGTACCTTGCCCAGCTGCCCCACACTGCTGCCAGTCCGGCGCCATGTGCAACGTCAAACATGCCGCCCAGTTCATGCTCGATCTGGTGGGAGGCCCAGTCACCGCCGTCCGTACCGCAGCCGGTCAGCCCATTGTGGGAAAGGCTCCCTGCCCACATCACCTCCGCCCTAGACTCATAATTCTCCGGATCCTTCTGAAGAATAGCTGCATGTTTCATAACCGTGCGCAGCAAATGTTCGCTGATGCCGTCCGTCAAATCCATATTCACCGCGCGGTTCAGATAGCGCTCCATCGTATGCATCATGATATCTACGCAGCCGCTCATGGTCTGATACTCCGGCAGCGTCATTGTCAGCTCCGGGTTCATCACTGCAAAACGCGGCCTGCTGTAAGGACTGCTGTACCCCCGTTTTATCCAGCCTTCTTCATTTGTTATGACGGAGGAGTCGCTCATCTCCGATCCGGCCGCTGCAATGGTGAGGACGGCTCCTACGGCCAGGCACGCCTCCGCCTGTCTCTTCCTGTCATAAAAATCCCATACATCCCCCTCATTCGCTACACCATATCCGATCGCCTTTGCCGAATCAATTACGCTTCCGCCTCCTACGGCCAGAATAAAGTCAACCCCTTCCTTTTTGCACAGTTCGATCCCTTCATATATAAGGGATAAGTGTGGGTTGGGTACGACGCCTCCCAGCATAGTATATGCGATCCCAGCCTTCTCGAGAGAGACCGGCAGATCCGTTCCAGCAGTCCTGTCCTCTTCACGCTCCCGCTGCCGTAATGCACAAGAACCTTTGTGCATCCATATGCCTGGATCAGATTTCCTGTCTCTTCCTCCGCCCCCCGGCCAAACACAACCTTAGTTGGGGTATAATATTGAAAATTGTTCATATTCAGGTTCTCCTTATCATTTCTTTTCATTAATCATCTATTCATTGACGATATCAATCTGGCACACTTTCATAGCCTCCAGCGCCTGCCTGTGCGTATCCGGCGTCACCCCGGCACAACAGGATGCGTCCACGATCACCGGAACATCGGGCATGTATGCCTTTAAGAGGAGTGCATTGGATATCACGCAGATATCTGTGCAGACACCGATCAGTGTAATACTCTCTATAGGTTCCTGGTATATATGATAAGCTGACAGCAGCTGCCCCAGCCCTACGCTGCCGAATGTTGGCTTATCAACCGGCTGCTCCGTGAGCAGCGCGGCGATCTCCGGATGGATCTGCCAGCCTGGTGAATTCCGGATACAATGTATAACCGGAAGCTTTTCCCCTTCCTGCGTGTCCAGATACCCCTCCTCGTGGGTGTCTCTGGTTGCCAGGATCCTGCCTTCAAATCCCCTGATCTTCTCTGTCACTTTAGGCACGATGGCCTGCGCCTCCACAGTTCCCAGTGCGCCGGCTATAAAATCATTCTGCATATCGATAACCACTAATACTTTCATACGCTTCCTCCTCTTCTTTCCTGACCGTCAGGCCGCTCGTCCGGGAACAGATCAATAATCTGCTCTTCTTCCACAAGGCATTCCAGCCCTGTTAAGCAGAACTTACCGGACATGGATTCCCGTTCCTCTTTCCAGTAAGGCTTAGAAAAGCAGGGCTGCATATCACCACCGTACCGGCTTTTCTGTTCCGTCTTCCTGCCGGCAAAAAATACGGATACCGGCCCGGACTGGCCGCCGACAATGGACACCGCTCCTTTCTTCTTACCTGAAGCCATACAGGACATTGATGCGCCAAACTTCAACTGCTCATCTTTTCTCAAACCGGGCACGATCTCTGCCGTTGCAAGGGAATACTCCAGCCTGCCGTCGAATACTCCCGGAGCATCCAGTTTCTTTGCATCATAAATATAGACCCTGTGTCTGACATGGGTCAGGGGGTGGATGAACTGCATACACCCCTCCTCTCCCGGAGCCGCCGACGTCTCCTCGTCCAGAACATAGATCTTATGCTTCCTGTCCACCTCCAGCCTGATACTGCTTAGTGTGCAGGCAGTGAAATCCTGCTTTGTCTTTACACAAACGCGCTGACAGAAAAAACACGCTCCCTCTGCCAGATAATCGGAATAAGCCGCCCTGATTACCCGGATCATGCTGCGTGACTTTTCCTCCCGGACTAAAGGCAGATATCCCGTACTGCAAAAGGATATATCCTGTTCCTTTTCTCCATTCAGCCAGATTCCCTTTATGGCCACATTCTGATACGGATTCTCCTGCATGATCTTCTGTACCTGCGTATCGGAGAGCGAATCTGCTATTTTCTCCCAGCCTTTATATTTTTCAAAATATTCAACCATGTCCGTCTCTTCTACTACCGTGAGAATGTCAAAAATAATCCCCTGTTTAAAGCAGTATACTGTGGGGACACAGCGCGTCAGTCCCCCCTCTGTAAATACAGCATCTGTATCCTGCCGGACCTTACATGGTCTTCCCTTTTTTGACAGCCCGATAGATGTATCAAAGTATACCTGCATACTATTTCCTTTCCGCATCAAAGCTCTTATTTATCTGCCCACCTGCGGCAGTTTTCCAGTCGGAACGCCAAGTTTTTCTATCAGTGAAATGATTTTATCTCAGGATAGTATTCAAATTCCGCTTTTCCAATGATAGCGTCTCTGTGAAGGAACTTGTTCAGCCAGTATCTGGAATCCCAGGAATTGGTGCGGTTATCCCCCATCATAAAATAAGTGTCCTTCGGGATCTCATAGGGGCCAAAATCCTCATAGGATACTTCCCGTATATAGGGTTCTTCCAACATAACCCCATCGATATAAACGGCGCCGTCTCTGCCCTCAATCTTTTCTCCCGGCAATCCGACAATCCGCTTCATATACTCCGTCTCCCCATCATCCGGATAGTAAAAAGAAATGATGTCGCCTCTCTGCGGTTCCTGGAACAGATAAGCCTGGCGGTTGACAAACACACGGCTTCCGGTCATCACCGTATTCTCCATAGATCCAGATGTAACCTGCGCATTGGTAATCAAAGTCTTATTCAGCAGAAAAGAAAACGCGACGGCAAAAATAATCACCTTCGAGTATTCCAGAATCTCATGAATAATCTCCTTCCGGGTCCATACTTTTGTATTATCTGTCTCTTTCATCCTTATTCTCCTTTTCCTGAAATATCATCCGCAAGCGCTCTCACGTTCTCCGATATTGTTGCCCAGCTGGTGCAGAACCTGACGGCACTGTGCGTATCGTCTATCCTCTGCTGATAACAAAAAACATACTTCTCTTTCAATTGTTCCAGCTTCTCATCCGGCATGACCGCAAACACCTGATTGGTTGTATTTTCAACCAGAAACGGGTACCCAGCACTCCTGCAGGCATTGCGTATCTCGTCCGCCAGTTTGTTAGCCCGCTTTCCGATTGTAAAATAGAGTCCGTCTTCCAGAAGCGCCTGGAACTGCAATCCCAAAAGTCTGCCCTTTGCCAGCAGCGCACCCTTCTGTTTCATAATGTAGCGGAAATCCTCCTTCAGGCCCGGGTTGGCAATCACCACGGCTTCCCCGAACAAAGCGCCCACTTTTGTTCCTCCAATGTAAAATACATCGCACAGCCCGGCAATCGTTTTCAGATCCAGTTCATTGCCTGCAGCAGAAAGCCCGTATCCTAATCTTGCCCCATCCATATACAAATACAGCCCATTCTTCCTGCACACACCGGCCAGAAGTTCCAGCTCCGCTCTTGTATACAGCGTACCCATTTCCGTTGGATTAGAGATATATACCATCTTAGGCTGGACACAATGTTCGAAACTGTCATCTTCTATATGCCCTTTATAGGCCTCCTCCACCTGCTGTGCCGTAATCTTCCCATCCGCTGAGGGAATCGCCAGCACTTTATGCCCGCAGGATTCAATTGCCCCTGTCTCATGCACATTAACATGCCCGGTTTCCGCCGCCAGAACCCCCTGATGCGGCCGCAGTGCAGCCGAAATAACGGTAAGATTCGTCTGTGTCCCCCCAACCAGAAAATGAATATCCAGTGTATCATTCCCACAAAGCCTCCGTATAATCTCCCTTGCCCGCATGCAGTACGGATCTTCCCCATACCCATCCGTCTGCACCAAATTTGTCTCTAAAAGCCTGTCCATCACCTTTGGATGAGCACCTTCCGTGTAGTCAGAATTAAAAAAAATCATCTTCCAGTCTCCTTGTTTCAATCTACTCTCGGTAATTTCGCAGAGTACGACGGCATCTTATATAGATGCGTAAATTGGCCTTATGTCAATGGGCGATACCGATTTTTTCTCCGCCCGCCACTGCCGCTAATCTTGTTTAATATATAAAAAAATATAGATAAACAGATTATACTACGTCTCCTTCCCTTTTTCCATCCTTTAAAATGGAAAAGGAGGATAAAAATGGCTGAGAATCCGGTTCGGATCCGCTGTTATCAGCTTTCCAGGCGGGGAACATTATTTCTCCCGATTGAATGAGTCCAACTGTAAAGAATCGTGATAGGGCTTTTTTAGAAGTGTCTTTTGCGGTGTAACAGCCGCATCATCCAAAAAAGTACACAGACCGCAGAGCCACCGGGCCTGCGGTCAATTCATATGTTTGCTTTTATTTTGATTAGCAGCTGTTACACCTCAATTCCGTATCCAAAAGAGCCCTGTCGCGATTCCTCGCAGCGCCCCCATTCGAGTAAAAACCGCTTACTCCGTCTAAAGCTTCTTCTTATTGAAGATGATACAGGACAGTGTGACACAGATGAGGGTTCCTATGCATCCCACGACCGTGGGTTTCAGAAAGAGGGTAGACTCGACCTGTCCCTGCAGCAGCGGTGTCCCTTCTGTGATTAGTTCCATAGGGTTGAATTCTTTTATCTTTGGGATCATGTTCAGCAGGATCTGGAGAACAACTGCTATTCCTGTAAACAGGAGGCATCCGTAGGAATTCCTGAACAGGACGCTGCCCAGGATTGTTATGGACAGCAGGAAGATTCCGTACAGCCATGTCGCTGCAATGGCCGCATAGAGGCCTTCCATGCCGGCATCGGCCCTCCAGTAGTACCATGTATATCCATAAGCTGTTCCAAAACACAGCAGATAGGCTGCGGTCCAGAGCAGGGACGCTGCCGTGAACTTTGCCAGGACTACGGTTCTTCTGGGCAGGCCTTTTGTCAGCATGTGGATTAGTGTGCCCCTGGAATACTCTGAGGACATGATGCCTCCAAAGAGAATGACTGCCACCAACAGGCCCAGCTGTGATACGTTTTTGAAGAACTGCATCCAGGCGTCCAGCGCCGTTGGGGTGGTAAGTGCAATCTCCATCCCGGCAGGCATGAACTCACTGATGATTTCAGGCATGTATTTTGCTGCCAGAGGGCTCATGATTCCAAAAAATAAAAATACCAGGCCCAGAATCATCAGTTTATATGTTCTTGTAAACTCTGTAAATTCTTTTCTCGTAAATGCCATATATGCTTTCATTGTATTGCCTCCATAAACAGTCCTTCCAATGACGGCTCCAATATTTCCATCCTGGAGGGCATGATCTGGGTCTCATTCAGCCCTCGGATAAGCTCGGACTCGGCCTGCTCAATGTCTGCCGCCTCTATGATAATCTGACTGCCCTCCTGCCTTGACGAAGCAAGCAGTTTTTTGAAAGCTGTCTCATGTGTAAACCTCTGCAGACTTTCTTTTCTCTCAAATTCGATCAGCAGCGCATTTTTACGGTGCATTTCCCGAATTTCATCCAACCTGCCTTCCATGACTGTCCTTCCGTTGTTCAAGACTGCTACCCTGTCGCAGATTCTTTCGACATCCGTCAGTACATGGGTAGAAAAGATCACGGTCGTCTTGTCTTGGACCTGCTCCATAATATCCAGCACTTCCCGCCGTCCAACCGGATCCAGTGCAGACGTCGGTTCATCACAGATCAGCAGCTTCGGCTCGTTGAACAAAGCCTGGGCGATTCCAAGACGCTGCTTCATGCCCCTGGAAAATCCGCCGATTCTCTTTTTAACGCCCTTCAGACCTACAAGCTCCAGAAGTTCTTCTGTCTTGAGCCGGATCTGTTTCTCTTTCATCCCGGTTATTTGTCCACAAAGTCTTAAGTATTCCACTGGCGTCATATAGCTGTAGAATTCCGGAACATCAGGAAGATACCCGATAAAACGGTTTGCCGCGTTCTCCCCATATACAGACTTTTCTCCAAGCACATGAACCTCTCCGCCGTCCGATTGCAGCAGGCCAAGCACGATTTTCATCGTAGTAGTTTTTCCCGCTCCGTTTTTGCCCAGAAATCCAAAAACCGAGTGTTCCGGCACTGCAATTGATAATCCTCCGAGAACCTGATGGGAACCAAATTTTTTCTTCAAGCCGTTAATTTCCAGTACATTCATTCGTCATCCCCTCTTCCAAATAAGAAATAAACAATAGGACCCGCAATCTGAATAAACACCACGATTACGATCCAGACCACCCGATTGCCAAACCGGTAATTTGGATGGCGCAGCACATGAATCAGAGCCGTCACCATTAAAATCAGTTCTATAATAATCACCGGAAGCAAAATCGGAAAATATTCATATAAAGTATTCATCTTTTTACTCCTTTTTTGTTGTTATTCTTCGTTCTTCCTGTCCATGCCGCTACAAAACCAAGACACCATGGTACTCATGAACTGTCTTAATCTCCCCCGCTGCCTGCCAAAAGCGAGGTACTGCACAGTTACCGTCTTAAGGCCGTCTCCAGCCCTTTATCATCTGCCCCTGCTGAATTCCTCCAGTCTTTTCATAATCCGCTTATAATGTGGATTATCACTCAGGCATGAAAACAATGGGTTTGCCTCTACTGCCTGATAAATGCTCTGTCGGATGGCCGCATCACCTCGGGGAGCATCTTTTCCAAGCGCAAGATCTGACAGCCAGCCGTCCACTTTATCAAAATAGTCATCTCCATGTAATTTGATCGGTGTTTCCTGCATATACACACAGTCGGTATAGCGTTCCAGCATTTTTACGGCTTCTTCCGGGTTTGCTGTAATACAGTAATACTGGGCGGATGCAAGGTACACCTGGACAATGGTGTTAAAATGAAGATAATCCATATGGAATATGTCTGCTACTGCCAATGTACGCCTTATGATCTCTTCCGTTTTCCCGGACGCTTCCTGCTGCCATGCAATATGCATGGATGCATCCCCGATCAGATACAGCAAATGCTGGTACATCGAAATCTGTACAGCCTGCGCAGCTTTATCCAGGTTTCCCCTTAACTGATATGCCTGTGCCTGCATTTCCGCTTCCTGTGAGACCGGCAGAATCTCTTCCCCCAGTATATCCAGAATCTCCTCCGGCTGTCTCTCCATAAGATGGCAGCCACATTTCAGCATTGCCGCATTTTTGGCGAGATGTACATCCTTGCTCTCCTCAGTTATGCGATCTAGCAGTTCCGTGATATCATTCATAACCTCCTGTGGTTTTTCCGCCAGGTGATAATGATTCATTAAAAGAATTGCCATCTGCAAAAGCAGCGGGAAACAGGAATAATACTTTTTGATATATCCATCGCACTCTGCCTTAACCTCCTCAAATGGATCATTTACAAATCTGTCCGCAAGCCTGCGGTACAGCTTCTTAATATCCTCCTTCACCAATTGAGGCTCATACCCAATCAGATCATCGACACTAAGATTAAAGTATGCCGCCAAAACAGGAAGCAGCGTTATATCCGGATAACTCAGTCCCTTTTCCCATTTATTCACCGCCGGAGCCGATACCCCAATATACCTGGCAAGCTCCTCCTGCGTCAGCCCCATTTCCTTCCTCTTACTCCGGATCACATCGTGTATTTTCATATCCGCCTCCTACAACTAAACTTTCATTAATATAGTATTTCCTATTTCTCCTATAGCATAGCAGAACAACTACACTCTCACAACAGACCGCTTGTTAATTTCTATGAATAAAGTTAACCGTCAGTTAATTTTGTTTAGAAGATCACCTCTGCCTAATTGGAGTATGGTAAAAAAGAGGAAAAACAGGGCTGCCCCTGTTTTCCCTCTTTTTTACCATACTCCAGCCATTCCATGCCTCCAAGCACCCTTATATCGGGGGACGTCGCCACTTCCAATCACACACTCACTCCTGAAAATCAACTTGAATTTGGAAGGTGGATTTGGTTTTTATGAATTGTTCGAAGTCATCATCGCGGTACCGTTCCTGGATTGCCACGAATTCTTCCTCGGATGCCGCTGGATAGTAATATACTGTTATTTTTGATACGTTATGGCCATTAATCGGCAACATAAATCCGCCTTTGTCCGGCATATATTTTCCGTCTGCGTCCAGAATAACCATCTGCAGCCGTTCGTCAGTTACTTTATGTTCTTCGCTGAATATGCCATTGAGAATGATTTCGTATGGTGTTTTCGAGACCGTTGCGATTCCCGAACCATTTGGCGCGTATTGGTTGATTTCTTTTGTCACGGTCTGGTCACTATCCTTAGATACATCTACGGAAAATTCCCAGGGTGTGTCCCCGGACAGATGGCTGGCCTCTTTTTCAAGTGAATTGCTCTGTATATGAATTGCGCTTACTGATAGATCCAGATGGAAGGTATCGGGTATTACTACTTGGCTCAGGTCTCCCAGATTAAAATCAATTCTGAAAGCACCGGCAAAAGTATGGTCGTCCAGATACTCCCCGTTCACTTGTACGGAATCCTGCAGCCCCTCCGGCATGAAGTCAAAATTCTCTGCCAGATCCAGATACTGATAGCTGATTGTCCTGTCCCCGGCGGTCTGGTCTGCATCATGTTTGATTTCCGGAAACGGCGTTTCGGATTCGACCAGCACCGATATATTGATTGCTTCTGTATTGCAGTATATTTCTGATAAAGTCATCTTGATCCCACCGGACTCGCTGACATTGCCATCGCGGACCGGCTCCGCATCCTTGCTGAGTTCTCCAGAGTATATCTGCTTATCTTCCACCCTTTCAAATAAATGTCCAATCAGTGGAATCTGTTCCGCCAGAACCGGATTCATGGCACAAAAGCCTATGCCTGCCGCAGCCAAAATCACTGCAGCACTGCATCCTGTCAGGATTCTCCGGACTTTTTTTCTACGGCACTGTTTCTGTATCTGCTCCATATTTTTCTCTACTACAGCTTTTAACTCTTCTTCCGGCACTTCGATGTTGTTAAATGTGATCTGCATACAAATAATCCTCCTTTAAATATTTTTTCAACTCATCACGTCCTCTGCTCAAATAAGCCTTTACCGTTCCCACCGGCACCTCTATGGCGTATGCAATTTCATTTACAGAAAATCCGCTATAATACTTCAGGATTATAACCACCCTGTATTTTTCCGGCAAACGGTTCACGGCATTTTCCAGGTCGCACTTTTCCTCCAATGATACACCCTTATCCTGTTTTGATATCCGGACTTCCTCTATATCACTGAAGTAAACAATCTTTTTCAACTCATCATTTGCTGTATTAATTAGAATTCTGGTTATCCATGTTTTAAACCATTCCGGATTCTTCAGTGTTTTAATGTTCTGAAACCCCTTTAATATAGTAGTTCCCACCACATCAAGAGCATCCTGCTGGTTTTTCATGTAGAGAAAAGCCATTTTATACAGATATTCCTGATATTTTGTTATCAGCTGCCCATAGGCATCGGCATTTCCCCGCACCGCCTTTTTCGCAAGCTTTGAGATCCTCATCTCTTCATCCATCTGTTCACCTTTTCCTTTCCGGCAAAGAAGACTTCCCGCATTCTTTTTTATTTTACATTAGTTAGACCTTCAGGTGCTGAAAAAGGTTACAAATAAATATATTCATTTTCATGCTCCAGAAAGGCATGTTATGCATAAAATATGCATATTCACATCGGTTTAATGCATATTTATTTGTATTTAGTGTATATATTTAATTTTTTTCCGTTTTCTATTGCATAATTATAAAATATGGTGTATAGTATGTTTTAGCTTAAACAAGGGCATCACAAAAATTAAGTGAACAATAATATAACAAGATACATTAGGAGGCAAATGAAATGAGTAAAGAAAAAGTTGTATTAGCGTATTCAGGCGGGCTCGACACTACCGCAATCATACCTTGGTTAAAAGAGAATTTTGATTATGAGGTTATCTGCTGCTGTATCGACTGCGGTCAGGGAGAAGAACTGGACGGACTGGAAGAAAGATCTAAGTTATCAGGCGCTTCTAAATTATACATAGAGAACATCATCGATGAATTCTGTGACGAATATATTATGCCGTGCGTCAAGGCGGGCGCCGTATACGAGAATAAGTATTTACTTGGAACTTCCATGGCTCGTCCTGTTATCGCAAAGAGGCTTGTCGAGATTGCGCGCAAGGAAGGGGCTACCGCTATCTGCCACGGCGCAACCGGAAAAGGCAACGACCAGATCCGTTTTGAGCTTGGGATCAAGGCACTTGCTCCGGATCTTAAGATCATCGCACCATGGCGTATGACAGACGTCTGGACCATGCAGTCCCGTGAAGATGAGATCGAATACTGCCATCAGCATGGAATTGATCTTCCGTTCGATGCAAAACACAGTTACAGCCGTGACAGGAATTTATGGCACATCAGCCACGAAGGACTGGAACTGGAAGACCCGGCCAACGAGCCTAACTATGACGACCTTTTAGTATTGGGTGTTTCCCCGGAAAAAGCACCGGATGAAGGGGAATATGTGACAATGACATTTGAGGCAGGCGTACCGAAGAGCCTGAATGGAAAAGAGATGAAGGTGTCCGACATTATTACAGAGCTTAACGTTCTCGGCGGAAAGCATGGTATCGGCATTGTAGATATCGTAGAGAACCGTGTAGTCGGCATGAAGTCACGCGGTGTTTATGAGACTCCCGGCGGAACGATCCTGATGGAGGCTCATGACCAGCTGGAGGAACTCGTACTGGATCGTGCCACCTATGAAGTTAAAAAAGACATGGGTAACAAATTTGCCCAGATCGTATATGAAGGAAAATGGTTTACCCCTCTTCGCGAAGCAATACAGGCTTTTGTGGATGTAACGCAGCAGTATGTAACCGGCGAAGTAAAGTTTAAACTGTATAAAGGAAATATCATCAAAGCAGGCACAACTTCTCCATATTCACTGTACAGCGAATCACTGGCAAGCTTTACGACCGGAGAATTATACGATCATCACGACGCGGAAGGATTCATTAACCTGTTCGGACTGCCGCTTAAAGTACGCGCTATGAAGATGCAGGAGCAGAAACTGTAAAAAGAAGCATTCTACGAGGCTTATCATACATGTAAGGAAAAGAAGTTCTGATCAGGCGGCACCCCGCATAACAGAACTTCTTTTTCTATATGTCATTTATCATTTTCTAGCGTACTGTTAAAATAAAATATTAGACATATTGCAGCAATGAATTTTCAGGCTAGGCTTCCTCTCTGTCGTTTGTCAGTTTCAGCTTGTCCAGGATAAAGAACATCAGCCCCATCAGCATACCCACGACGCAGGCAAGAACCATTCCTGACAGCTGGATGCTTCCAAACTGAACGGATATACCGGAAAGTCCTGTTACGAAAATTACGGATGTCATTGCCATATTTCTGGATTTTCCGTAATCTACTTGTGCCTCTACCAGAATACGGATACCGGACGCGCCGATCATGCCATACAGCAGGAAAGAAATCCCTCCGATCACCGGACCTGGAATGGTACTGATCAGTGTGGTCATTTTCCCAATGAAGGAACACACGATGGAGAGCACTGCCGCTCCTCCTATGACATAGACACTGTATACTTTGGTGATTGCCATAACGCCGATATTTTCCCCGTATGTTGTGGTGGGCACGGAACCGATAAAGCCCGAAATCATTGTTGAAAAGTTATCCGCAAAAAGAGAGCGGTGAAGTCCGGGATCCTTTAAGAGATCCCGGCCCACAACCTTACTCGTTACAATCTGATGCCCGATATGCTCCGATGCGATGACCAGAAGCACGGGCAGAATAATCACGATTGCCTCCCATTTGAATTTTGGGGCTGCGAAATTAGGGATGGCCAGCCAGGTTGCGGCGCCGACCTCGGTAAAGTCCACGATGCCACAGAGCAGAGCGGCCACATAGCCCACAATGATTGCAACCAGAATCGGTATAACAGACAGAAATTTTCTAAATACCACAGATCCGATCACGGCCGTCAGCAGAGTCGCCAGGAATACGATAACATTTTTGGGATTAATGACCTCATCCTGCAGTCCTGCGTTTGAGGCCGCCGTTCCTGCCAGCTCCAGTCCGATCAGGGCCACAACAGGGCCCATAGCTGCCGGGGGCAGCACAACGTCGATCCAGTCCGAACCGAATTTATAAATAATCAGAGCCAGGATACAGCCAAAGAAGCCCACGACCACAAAGCCGCCCAGCGCATAATTATAGCCCCATTTGCTGATAACAATTCCCGCCGGTGCCAGGAATGCAAAGCTGGAGCCAAGATAAGCCGGTGCTTTCCCCTTTGTAATTAAGATAAATAACAGTGTTCCGATACCGTTCATAAATAGTACTATTGCCGGATTGATTCCAAATATAAATGGAACCAGAACAGATGCCCCGAACATCGCAAACATATGCTGAATGCTCAGGGGCACCAGCATCTTAAACGGTACTTTTTCTTCTACCTGAATGATTTTCTTACTTTCCATATAGCCCTCCATTTCTCTCTTGTTCCTTTAAAGTTTTTCATCTTTTCTATTGTACCACAGAATTCTGTATACAAAAACAACAAATTGAGAGTTAGTTAACGAGCTTTAGACTCATTGACGGATGGCGGACGCGAATGACGAGGTGAGTCCGGGCTCCACCTTAGGAACGAGTCTTTGCCTACCGGTCGGATGAACCAGCCAAGCGGACTGTAAGCGGCAAGCCCTCCGACCTGTATGGTCGGTTTAAAACGCCTTAGAGCTTCTTCGTTAAGCGGTCAGGATTTTAAACCGACCATACAGGCCGGAGGGCTTGCCGCTTACAGTTCGCTTGGCGTCCCCCATCCGCGCCGAGACTAAAGCTCGTCGCTAAATCCCGATTTGCTTTATAAACCTCATCATCATTGTCGCGCAAGCCGCCCGATCTGCAGATGCCGTCGGAGCCAGTGTTCCATCTCCATTACCAGTCATAATACCTTCTGCGTTGGCCCACTGCATTGCTTCTTCCGCAAAGGGGCTTACAGAATAGGCGTCTGGGAAATGAGAAAGACTGTTTTTGTTGGACGTATCAGCGCCGAGGTATTGTACATAACGGTAAAGCAGGACGGCCATTTGTTCACGGGTAATGAAATCTCCGGGGCCGAATGTTCCGTTTTCGTATCCTGTGATAATTCCACGGTCTGCAGCCCATGTTACTGATTCTGAGTAAAACTGGCCGTCTTTCACATCCGGAAATCTGGCTGCAAACGGTGTTTTATTTTCTCCTGATGCCCGATACAAAATTGTAGCAAACTGTGCCCTGCTTACTTTCTCGGACGCACCGAAGACTGTAGGCTCAAGGCCTGTCATTATTTTATTTTTGTACATATAGACGGCTGCATCGTAAAACCAGTCGTTTTTCTTTATATCGTTGTAAGGGAGCGTAACTTCCTCTTCACCCCCATAAAATGATGCTGCCCTTTCCACTGCCTTCTGCGCATTTACAATGCCAGCCCCTGTATAAATATCATAGCCTGGCGTTCCTATATCTGTGGCTGTAACTTGTAGTATTGTTCTTACTTCTTCTACCGAAAGCTCAGGATTTAGAGAACACATCATAGCGGCAACTCCCGCCACTTCCGGAGCTGCCATGGATGTTCCGTTCATATTTCCATAACTGCCGCCCTTAAGTGTGCTCCAGATTTTTACTCCAGGCGCTGATATGTCTTTCAGGGAACCATAGCAGGAACTACTTGCTTTTTGCATATTGTTGTCAACAGCAATTACGCTGATTGTGCTGTCATAATCCGAAGGAATCACGTTGATACTCCCGTTATCTCCAGTACCATAATTACCTGCGGCACATATGATGATGATTCCTTCATCCGCAAGACTGCGGCACATCCTGCTAAGCAGATCATCATACAAACCGATTTCTGACTTTCTCATACCCAGGCTCAGATTTATCACCTTGGCCCCTGCATTTCTGGCATATTCCAATCCCTTTAGAACATATGACACACTCGTTTTCTGATCCTGAGAAAATACATCTACTACCATCAGATCCACAACGGAATTGTCAAGAGCACTTCCGACACCGGCTATTCCCTCGCCGTTGTTGGCCTGTGCCGCAATAATCCCACTGACATGAGTCCCATGCCCTCCTCCGGAAGAATAGACACCATTCTGATATCCATCTCCCTGAAGAGGTCCCATGGATCCGTTTGAATTCAATATCTCTCTGCTGTTGTCAAGATCCAGCACGCTTTTTAAGTCCGGATGAACAATATCAGCTCCCGTATCCAGGACTGCGACCTTTACTTTGCTGTGTTCTTTTTGATTAACGATCTCCCAGGCCTGAGGCACTCTGATCTGCTGCAGATAAGCCTGCCGCCCGAAATAACTGTCGTTTACCGGCGTGTCGTTGAAAAGCTCCAGTTCATAATTTGGCGATACCGCAACAACACGGTCATCGGCAGCATATACCTCCATGGCCTCTTCCACAGATGAATCTTCTGCAACAGAAACTACCCCAATGTTTCCCTCTGCAGTCTCGGATATTAACTCAATCCCTTCATCCCCTTGTTCCTCAGCCATAACCTCGGCCTGATCCTCTGAGACATCCTCCCTATACAAGACGAGCACTTCACCCGGCACATAGGAAGCGCTACCGGTTCTACTGCCTTCTGTATCTGTCCCGTAAACGGTAATTACACTGCTCAGGATCAGAATGGTTGTCATAAATACTAGACTTAAATCTCTTATTGCCTTCCTACATTTTGACATAGACTTCCCACTGCTTTCTCAATTCTATTCATTATTTACAATCCGGAATATCTCTGAATAATGGTTGCGCATACGGCCCTGCTGACCTGTCCCTGCGGATTCAGCTGGCCGTTCGTCCCTTCACCCTGAATAATTCCTTCGCTCACAATCCACTGCATGGCTTCCGCTGCAAATCCACTTACATTTTTTCCGTCGCTGAATCTTCCCATATCTGCCCTTCCGTCTGTATCCTTCCCCTTATATTGTGCGTAACGATATATCAGTGTTGCGAGCTGTTCTCTGGTAATATTATCGCCTGTACCAAATAAATTATCGTGTCCATAACCTGTAATAATTCCAATACTGTTTGCCCAGCTGACCGGGATTGAGAAAAAATGATGATCCGGTACATCGATAAATTTATTGACATATCCCTGCTGAGGGCTGCCCTCCATGCGATAGAGGATGGTCGCGAACTGTCCTCTTCCAAGATTTTCTCCTGCACCAAAATTAGTTTCATTTAATCCAGTCATCCATCCGGCATCGTTAACTGCTTTTACTGCATCTAGATACCAGCTGTCATAAGATACGTCCCTGTACCCCATTCCGTGCATATCAAACCCTTTTACAATATCCTTCCAGCTCTGTATTCCAATTGTATTCAAACACTGGTTTGTTGCCCCGCCATAAATATTCGTATCCATATACTTAAAGACCTGATATGCCTTTCTTCCCAGAATGCCCAGCTGAAGGCCCATTTCATCTGGATTGTCCTCCCAGCTTCTGAAAATAACTGCATCGACCATGTCATTAAATTGTCCGGCATAAAAAGTATATGCCAGACTGGCCGCCTGATAGTCTTCTCCGCCCTTAGCATCAAACCCCTGCTCAGACAAGATAATCCTATGCTGTGCACCGTAAGTATTCTTCACGTAATCCGTCAGTACATTTAGATTAGCCGCGGTAACAAATTGTGCGTTCAGATTATTCGGTGTGTATTTATTATTTCCCCATAACAGTTTCTCAGACTCTGTAAACTTATTACTTGTCGGATCCATCACAACCGCATAGGGATGAAATGCAACACACCAGTTCACATCTGGCTGCAATACGTTCAATTCTGCAGCAAATCTGTCAAGAAAATCTTTTGCCCCTATACCTGTATAATTTCCATTATTATTCCAGCTTCTGTCCAGCGAAATGTATGCCTTCGCATCTGCCACACCTTGACGCTGTACATTCTGTTCCTGCAGTGCGTTATAAAGCAAAATAAAAGACTGCGCATATACCTTTGCATTGGTAGACGGGCTTAGAGTACCGGTCCAATTATAAGCGGAAGGCATATTTACTTCATTTCCCAATATCCAGTTTTCAATAAAACAGCCGGGCTGTCCGAACTTTTCGGCCAGAAAACCAAAAAGCGCACTCCATGTGTCCCTCGCTTCCTCGGTCTTTGTACTCAATGCATAAAAATTGTGGCCCCGCTCCGAGTTATAGACCAAGTCTTCCCATTCTTTCAGACCTCTGTCATCCTGTACCAGAAGTACAGTCGTTACAGTAACCCCTTTTGCATTCAGGGCGCGTACTGTCTTCTCAAATCCTTTCGAATAATTAGAATTAAACATGTAAGTTTTTCCATTGTATGTATACTCCGTATCACCATTCGAGAGAAACTGAGTGATGCCCAGGTTCAGCAGCACATGTTTAACACCAACCATCCCTTTTGCTCCGGCTGACATCCATTCTGACCCATGAATCCCTTTTTTAGACCCCTCCATCTGAATAACCGCACTGCTCCCACTGTAAGCCTCCATATCGGGTATATCAGGCACTTCTGCCTCACTATCAATAACCGTAGAAGGATCCAATCCCAGATAGGGCTTCTCAATCATCGGCTCTTCTGCTCCCGCCTCTGATACGCCCATCCCCATCAACAGCACGAGTGCCAGAAATCCCGCGACTATTCTTTTTGCTTTCTTCATTTAAGCCTCCCCTTATTTATGCCCTGCAAAAATGAGGCGCAATGCCGCCTTCCAGCGTATCGCTGCCTCATCTTAAATCATGTCTGTTTCATATTCTGATACTTAAATGTCTTTCTACTGCTCTAATGCGAAAGCCTCTGCCTGGCTGTCAAATGTACCAATTGCGCTCATCATAAATCTGCTGATGATTGCGGAACACTCTGCTCTTCCAGCAGTTCCCTGGGGATTCAGAGTTCCATCACCATTTCCGCTGATCAGTCCGCTTCCTACCGCCCACTTCATAGCATCAACAGCAAATCCGCTCACGTCTTTTCCATCCGGAAATACACTTAAATCCCCCACACCTGAAACGTCCAGTTTAGCAAATTGGGCATATCTATACATCATAACTGCAATCTGCTCCCTGGTAATCTCATCGCCTGCTCCAAATTTTCCGTCCGCATATCCTGTAATAATGTTAACATCTTTATCGCTTGCCCACATCACGGGTTTTGTAAAGAATTCTCCATCCGGAACATCAGGAAATCTATTTGCATCATATACAGCTTCCGGCATGTCTTCCATTCTCCAGAGTATGGTAGCGAACTGCGCACGGCTCACCTTTTCCCCTCCCCCGAAGGTCGTTTCATTCATACCGGTCATGATATCCATTTTATACAGCATTGTTGCATAATTTACAAACCAGTCCTGACGTGTCACGTCCGTATATGGCAGGTCACCATATAATGCCATCTCTATCAACTCATAGCTGCCGTCCTCCCTGAGGCTGATTGCCATAACAGCCATGCAGCTTTCCTTATCCCACGTAGATGGAAGGGTTCCGGAGAACTTCAGCTTAAGTTCACCTTTAGGTGCCATTTTTTCAGCGTTTGCGGCAACCGATGCGTCGTTAGGATTAACGATGATTGCATTGTCTGCAGTCCACTGAAAGCTGCTCACGTCATCCTTTGGGTCAAGTGAAAAGATACCCAGTGCGAGATGCCCTGTTTCATAAGTAATATCAGAAGTTCCATTTTCAACTTTTAAGTCAAATGTGACCTGCTTGTCAGCCGCCACTTCACCTTCCGTTGAGATTGACATGCCCACTCTTCCGGCAGCCTTGGAATTGAATCCCGCAATCAGGGTTCCAAACATCACCAGGGCAAATGTCAGAAGGACATTTTTCATCGTTTTTTTCATAGTTACTTTCATACATTTCCTCCTTGTTCCTTGTGTCTTACAGTCCATACTTCTGCATGAACCGCGTAATAATAGTTGCACAATGTGCACGGCTGGCATTTCCCTGTGGATTTAAGGTCCCCTGATCTCCCTGGATCAGTCCCGCGCCCACAGCCCACCTCATGGCTTCCTGGGAGAATCCGCTGACTTTGCCTGCATCCGGAAAACTGTTAAGATCAGCGCTGTCCTTTGTATCTAGTCCACAGTATTTTGCGTACCGGTACATCAGCACCGCCATTTGCTCTCTTGTAATGAGATCTCCGGGGCCGAATGTTCCATTCTCATAACCGGTTATGACCTGATTGCCGTAGGCCCACAACACCGGAGATGTAAAGAAATAACCGTCCTGCACATCCGGGAATACATTGCTGTATGATACAGAAGGAGAACCGGCCATACGGTAGAGAATTGTTGCAAACTGCGCGCGGCTTAAATCTTCTCCCGGTCCAAACCTGAACATATCCATACCGGTCATGATGCCACGGTCGTATACAAACTTCACATACTCATAAAACCATGCACTTCCATCCACATCCATAAACCTGTCAACACCTGCCAGGTTTGTCCCCTTATTAACAATAACGATACTATCAGCTGCAACGTAACCATACATGCTGCTGAAATCGAATTTGCCTGAAGAAGCGTCTAGTCCCGTTCGGGAACTGTTCAGCACACCATCGCTTATCACTTTGTAAAAACCGTTTTGTGATGTATTATCTAAAATCAGCAGTGATGTGTTGGACTGAGTACCTGTTGAGTAAAGAACCGTAGAACCTGCATTGCTCTCGGCTCTTACCTGTACATTCTGATGGCTGTTCGCCATGGTATCTTTGATTGCAATTGTATATACATTCTGATCCTGATTTCCACCCGCTTCATCCAGGAACCAGGCCGCGGCTGCAGCCTTTTCTCCCCAGTACGGATCAGAAGCATACTTCACATTAATTCCGCTGGCCTTATTCCCTAAAAAGCCGCCGAAATAACGCCAGTCCTTGGGATTTAAATACCCTTTTGACATATAAGTTTCAGAAAATGCTTTGATACAAACATCTATACTTGCGTAAGAAAATGCATCATCCGGATTAGAATCCACTGCATTTATTCCAAAAATATTATTCTTTGTAAGTGCCAGATTACTGTTTCCCCATGCACTTTCATTTGCCGCAATTCCTGCCGTCAGCAGGCCGTTCACTCCATATGTATTCTGATGGCTTACCAAGGAAGATCCTATTCCACGCATCTTAGACTCGGTTCTGGTCTCACTTGCAATTAGGGAATCCATAGACGCCGAAGAATAAGAACTGGAGCTTCTCATAGGCAGATATTGAAAGTAGTTATAATATGGGCTGCCCGGATTAATGGAACTGCTCCTGCTGTTGTTTTTATAATCATTCAGCATTACCGCAAATTTATCTGAAGCATAAAAATAATGGCCATCATAACTATAATATGTACTGCCCTCCGCCAGGAAAGACGGGGCGCGTCCACAGCGAATACTGCCTGCATAATTACTGCTATTCAAATTTGTTGTAATTCTATGTACAAGCCATCCGCCTGATACAGTGTAGTAACTCAACGACTTTGCCGATGATTTATTCAACACTTGTACTTCGCTTTTGTTTACTTCTCCTATCACGCCTGAAAGCATAAACTTTACTTTCCCGCCCGATTCTCCCAGGTATGCGGCATCTGCGCCCGAAGCTCCATTGGTATAACCTGCATCGCCTGTACCAACTTCGGTATATTCTGTCACCGCATTCCCTTTGGTATTGAAATTCACAATCTTCTCACTGCTGTTGGCAAATGTTGTGATTTCCTCCTCCACCAGCCCTACCTCAGGCTCTATCTCATAGATGTTTCCCTCTTCATCCATGCCTGTTATGGGTCGGCCTTCGTACTCCTCTGCCTGTACGTCAAATGAGCCCCACATACCTGCAAATAAGCAGATACACAGGCTCAGAATACACAGCAGTGTCTTCCTCTGCTTTCTCATTTACGTATACTCCTCTCTGTCTTTTGTCACACTGCAGCTACAGGTTAAAACCTGTCCCCCCTACAGTCCATGCCATCAGTATAACGTATCTTCACCTCATACGCAAGACCAAAATGCATACATGAATCCCCCATAATTTACCATATATTCAGATTATTCATCACATTTACTGATTAATCACGACTCCATCCAGGCAATTATCTGCTGACTGTTCCGGCGCCGTTTCCTGGGGCACCGGATCCTCAGCAGGTGCCTGCGGTGTCTCTTCTGCATAAGAATAGTCTGTATAATCGTCTGTATTCTCCTGTGCACCGCTCTGCACATCAGCTGCCTGAGCCGCTGCCTGTGCATCGGCTGCTGCTTTTGCTTCCGCTTCTGCCGCTGCCTGGGCCTGGACTTCCTTCTGTGCTTTCACGCCAAGTTCCTGTTCTTTTGTACTCACTTCATCTCCGGATGCCTTGCTTGCATATTTTGCAAATACAACATCATCTTCAAAGCAGATTTCTACATCCTTCAAAATATCGTCAAAGCCAAGCGAACTCAACTCCAGCTTACTGTCATCCGCCATAGTCAGCTGTACATTGTAAACCACATTAATGGCTTTGTCCGTGGCTGCCGCATTTGCATCCGCCGTCTTCTCGGGCGTGTAATAAAGCTGTGCCGTCTCACCATTTTTCAAAACTTGATCTGATTTCATCATATTTGCCGGATATTCTGTTTTATCCGATGTCTTAATGGAAATCCCTGTCACATCTTTCCCGGTACTGTTTTTCATAAGCACTTCATAGGACGTATCTGTCTTCGTGCCGATCACCTTATATTCTTCCTTCTCCTCTTTGTCGTCTGTTTTTGTTTCTGTGCTCTGCTTTTTATCCTCTTTCTCTGTAACCTCATTTTTTTTGCTGCATCCGGCAGCTGCTGCACACAGACAAACTGCCATCAACAGACAGATCACTGCTTTCTTCATCTTGTTTCCTCCTAATGTCCTTTTTCTTAGTTCCATTGTATATCTTTGCCGGCCACAATAAAAGACTGGCCTTTATTTGTAACAATTGTATTAATATGGAGTTGCCCGGCATGTACAGAGCTTCCCTTTATGTATAGCTGATACCCGTTTCCGTCTCCCTCTTCTGTCTTTGTATAAAATGTTTTATAGGTTCTGGATTCCATTGTCTGATTATTTCTTACAGATACTGTAATTTCTGTGTCCCCGGATATATACTTTTCATCTATGCTACCCTTTATCAGCAGATACGAACCTTCTTTTGAAGTCTCTATTGTGGAGTCCGTCACAGCTTCCGGGGCAAATATTGCTTCTACCTGGGACGTTTCCATAATTGGAACATCCTCGATAAAGTCTTTGATATTACGTTCAACCTTTTCAATCACGACATAATCCGGATGCAGATCTTCTATCTGTGTCAGATTATAGGGAACCAGTCTTGAAAAATACCCCTTTCCCATCTCATCTGCTACAAAAGGAAGAAGACTCTCTCCAAAGGAATCCCGAAACATAAGTATGCTTCCCTGTTTATCAGGGTTCACCGTTTCTATCCATTCGTCCATATTATCGGTCACGTCATTCACATAACTGAAACTTTGCTGTTTGTCATAGAAATATTCTTCTTCCGGTTCGGCAGCCAGCGGATACAGCATTTCATCGATATCCCCCGTATGCACCTTTTGGATCTCATAAGGGACGTTCAGATAGGTCTCGTGTTCCCGCCCTATAGAATCCATCAGCGTGTTATATGCCAGTACCGCGCCCCGGTTGTTCCAGTGGGAGTCTCTTTCAAAATACAATACCTCATCCCGGGATCTAAAAGCATCAAATAAATTTGTATATTGAATTCCTGCAGCCAGAAGCCTGGAGCTGAGCATGGCAATATTATTCGCCCCCCCTTTCCGATAATAATAAGGCATGTTTCCACTGTAGAGGCTGTTTTTATTGGGCGCTATGGTCAAGCGGAATGTACTGCCCTGTCCCTCCACATATTCCTGGATCAGTGACAGATTGTGGACAATATTAAACAATTCCCTATCCGACAGCAGATTTCTGCCTTGATAGTCGTCCAGTGTGCCACTGTAATACAGCCATCCATCCGTCCCAAGAACCACCTGCTCCGTCGCCTGGCTCTTAACCGTTCTGCTTCGTATTACTGCATTTGCAGTAACAAAATACTGCCTGAAAGCAAAGTGATCCTCAAAATATTCGCCCATTTCAGATAAATAGTCCTTATTCCATCCATCTTCATTTTTTATCGCCGGCCATTCTGCCAGAACCGTATTCTCAGAGGTAGTATTTGTCGGCCAAAATGTCATCCCGGCAAAGGGAACTATAAGGACAATCCAGACCAGTATGATAAATATCAGATATCTCTTATTTTTCATCTTCTGTATTCTCCTAAAATCTAAAATAAATAAAAGGATTATATGTGCCGCTGGAAAGGCTCAGCATACAAAGCAGCAGCAAGATAAAACTTCCCGCATAGCTTGCGGCAGTTGCTGCCCTGCCCTTGCCGCCTGCTTTTTCCGACAGCATCCTGAACTTATCCAAAAGCGGTATACTTCCAACCACTCCCAGAACAACTGTCAAGTCAAACAGCGGATTCATCTGGCTGACCGCCACGTTTATCATCCCGGCACTAAAGTCCCAGCCCGTAAACATTTTCCCGATCATTTGAATTCCCTGGGTAATGGTATCCGCCCGGAACATGACAAATCCCATACAGACAACTAAAAGAGTGTACAGATGGCAGAATACTTTCGGTAGTTTTTTAATAGGAAGAATCTCTTCCAGAAGAAGAAATGCCCCATGCCAAAGCCCCCATAGCACGAAGGTCCAGTTCGCACCATGCCACAGGCCCGTGGCAAAAAAAACAATAATCTTATTAAGGCAGGTCCGCAGTTTTCCTTTCCGATTCCCTCCCAAAGGAAAATACAGATATTCTTTGAACCAGGTAGACAGAGATATATGCCATCTCCGCCAAAACTCCTGTACGCTCCCAGACACATACGGATGCCGGAAATTCTCCAGGAAATGAAATCCAAACATATGCCCAAGCCCGATTGCCATATCGCTGTAGCCGCTGAAATCATAATAAATCTGGAGCATATAGGCAATAGCGGCAATCCAGGCGGAGAAAATATTAATTTCCCCTATCGGAGTCCCAAACAGAGCGTCTGCAGCCACTGCCACAGTATTTGAGATCAGAACCTTTTTGGCTAATCCTATGATAAAGCGGCGCATCCCTTCTGCAATCTCTTTCAGATCGGCATGCCTGTCCGTAATCTGCTTTTCTATATCATGGTATTTAACGATAGGCCCAGCGATAAGCTGTGGAAAAAATGAGATGTATAAAATCATATTCCACAGATTTTTCTGTACCTTAACATCCTGCCGGTAAGCGTCAATTACATACGACATTGCCTGGAAGGTAAAAAATGAAATACCGATAGGCAGCGCCAGGCGGACTTCCGGTATCGCCATACCACACTGCCGGTTGACCGTACCTATCATCATATCCGCATATTTAAAAACCACCAGAAATCCCAGATTTACACAGATCGATAATGCCAGCATCCCTTTTTTTAAACTTCTGTTTGCTGCTGCCATCGTCCTGCCAAACAGATAATTGATGATAATACTGAAAATCATCAGCAGTACATAGACCGGTTCCCCGTAAGCATAGAACAGCAGACTGGCAATGATTAACAAAAAATTCTTTAAACGCAGAGTCGGCAGCAAATAGTACAGCACTAGAACTACCGGCAGAAATACACACATAAAAACCATTGAGCTGAACACCATAGATGTTTAATTCCTTTCTACCACCGATACTGCAATACCGGGCTGTTGATTGGCTGCATATAGAAATTATATATGCCAATCTCTGCCTGAGCTTCCGGATCGCATATGTAAGATGCGCCATCTATATTGATCACGACCCAGCCATGAGGCCCATAACCTCCGGATGCCATACCGACCTGCCCCTCTACGAATTCAGCGTCATAACCCAGCCCTTTAGCCAGGAAATAAAAGGCGGCTGCATAACAGTAGCAATTTCCTCGGTGTTGTTCAAAAGCCCAGATAGAGTACCATTGGGCCCTTGTAAAACCCTCCGGCGGATCCAGCGGAATCGGCAGCGTATAATAACTTACATTATTCACGACCCACCAGTAGCAGGCATTCAGATCCTTTCCGACCTCGCTGTAAACATTCTCTACATGTCTGTCCACGCGCATCTTAGCCGCTGAGCCTTCGATTTTAGCGCTCTGTTCCCCTGCCTTCAGACGGATTCCCATCTCCAGCTCGACATATACAAGTAATTTATAGGTACCAACATGATAGCCATGGTTCTTTACATCCCCTGTAAAAGCATAAGTTCCGTTTGACTGCCGTGTTGCAGTATACCAATATAAATCACTCTGGTCATCGGAACACCATGCCGGAACCTGCACTCTGCGGATGGCCTGAGATGCTGTCACATCCGATACTGTAACCTTAAATGTCCCGTCCTTTTTACTAGAATTGCTGACAGTTACTTTCCCGACGCCTGCACTGATTTCAATGTCCGGAAGCTGCCCCGGCAGAAACGTCTCGCAGAATCTCTGGATAATCGTTGCACAAACCGCCCTGCTCGTGTTTCCCTGCGGATTAAGGCTGCCCTGGTCTCCCTTGATTATACCGCTGCCCACAGCCCACTGCATGCTCTCTTTTGCAAAACTGCTGACCTTAGCCACATCCGGGAAGGAATTCAGGGATTTTCCTTTTTCCAGCTGACAGCCCTTATACTGTGCATAGCGGTACATCATCGTAACCAGCTGCTCTCTTGTGATCATATCAGAAGAACCAAATCTTCCATCCTCATAGCCACTGATGACTGCCACCTCATCCCTGCTTGCCCATAAAACTGCTTTCGTGAAAAAAGTTCCATCCGGTACATCCGGAAAACGACCGGAATAGGAAACATCCTCCCTTCCATCAATCCGATACAGTACAGTCGCAAACTGTGCTCTGCTCAGTTCAGAGGACGGCGAGAACATATTATCTCCCATTCCGGTCATAATACCTTTATTCAATACATAGGACACATAAGAATAGAACCAGTCACTTTTTCTGACATCACTGAACACTTCTGCCCCAATGCTGTATGTACTGATATATGGTTCTGCCTCTGCCTGGGCCTCAGTGTCCTCTTCCTCCCCATCCTGGAGATCTGCTTCTTCAGTCCCCTCTTCCTCCTGAAGATCTGCTTCTTCAGTGTCCTCTTTTATCTCATCAGTTTCGGAAATGCCTGTTATGGCATCCTCCTCTTTTCCGGGCTGTCCTTCTGCTGTCTGGCTGTCTTTATCAGACAGTTCATCAGTTTCACCTGTGGGCTGGCCCGGTTCAATTTTCTCTGCTGCTTCGTTGCCCCGGACATCATCAGGCTCCTGGGTGCCTTCCGTCACCACAGCCTGGCCAACTGCATATTCATGGCCCGTTATATCATCCTGAGCCAGCGCAGTTCCCCCGAACAGAGAGGTTGTCATAACCAGTGTAAGCAACAAAGCAGTAGTTTTTTTAGTAAGCTTCATTCCATCTCCTCCTATTCCTTATATATCTTACACATTTTCCAATAAACGGTCAAGCCTGGCACACAATTTCCCTCCTACTAATTATTACATTATTTATGCAAAATTTTCCCTGCTGCGCGCAGAGGAGCAGTTACCTTCCAGCTTGTTGATTCCGCATAGTCTTTGATCTCTTTTCTCTGCCGCTTGATCTCAGCCCGCAGTCTGTCATTTTCTGCCTGAATCCGGGAACACTCTTCTGATTTACGGTGCATTCTCTCATTCCACATTCTATCACAGAAAAGATGACCGCCCGTCATTTGATAAAAATCTTTGACCGTAAACTGATATTTTTCTTCAAGCAGCCGCACTGCATCCTGATTCCGTAATAATTCATGGAAACGTCTTATTCCTGCTGCCGGAACAGCCTGTTCTGAAAGTATAGGACGACAGAGCAGAAAAGCCTTTTCACACTCCAGTTCCAGATCTGTCTCTGAATCCGGGCAAACAAAGTCATTGCGGAATGTATCGCAAAACAGCCCATCGTCCATCCCATCAAAGAAATGGGCACGGATATCCATATATTCGTTAAAAAATCTTGTATTGCTGATGTCCGATTGATTACTGTTATTTATATTCTCCTTTCCTTCCCCCATAAACCTGCGCATGGCAAGGAGCCTCTCGGGCATCACATAAAGCGGATGCTTTTTAGCAATACGAACCCAATAATCAAAATCATGAGACTGCATATATCCCAGGTCGAAATCTCCTGTTTCCCTCATAATCCCAGTCCGCATAAGCACAGAAGGATGTGACAGGCAGTTTCCCAGAAAATAAAAGGTGTGGAGACAGTCGCTCTGCCCCCTGAAACTTGTTTCAAACAATTCCACCATTTCCCTGTACTCTTCATTAATATTTCGTCCCGTTTCATCAATTAAATCAATCCATGAAAAACAGATGTCCCTGTCCGGATTGGAGCGAAGAAAATCCATCTGCCGTTCCAGCTTATCCGGATACCAGATATCATCGCTGTCTATCCTCGCAAGAAATTCTCCCTTTACTTTTTGAAACCCATAGTTCGTAGCGTAACAGATATGCCGGTTTTTCTCCAGCTTGTATAACTCAATCCGCTCATCCTTGTAGCTCTTAATCACTTTGCAGGAACTGTCTGTGGAACCGTCATCCACAATAATGAACTGCATGTTCTGATAGTCCTGTCTCAAAACACTCTCAATTGTTTCCCCTATCGTATCCTCATGGTTATAGTTAACCATCAGTACACTAACTAACTCATTTCCCATTCCGTTCTCTCCATATAACTTTTGTATATTTACTTCCTGTTTCATCCCCTTAAAATGTGGTCCAGTGCCCCAAACTGTCCGGCTGCCTCTGCAATTAGATTCTCCTTCTCAGGAGGTTTCAGCTTGTCCACTTTCCCTATCAGCTCCTCTACATCCGAATTCAGGTTGTCTAGCTGCAGATAAAACGGGTAGTCATTATCCTCCAGAGTATACTTTGTTTTCAGATCATAAATAATTGGAAGAACCTTTTTTCCCATAAGCCATCCCAGTATAATACTGTGAAATCTCGTCCCAATTACAATTTCGGATTCCGAAAAACACCCTATGCATTCCTGGAGATTCTGATCATAACAGCATTCCGTAACCCGGTCTTTATCAGGATTTCCCATTAACTCCCGAATTTCCTTTATGGCCTCTTCATCTCCCTGAAATCTGCAGAATGATATGAACTTAACTTCATACCCTCTTTCTAAGTATCCGTCTGCAAGTCTGGCAATAAATCTTTTATAAGCCATATCGTACTGGCTGATCCCCCATTTTCCATGCCGGTTCTTCATATCAATAACAGAAAAAAGAACCTGATGCTTCTGCTTTTGCACAGCTGCAGCATGATAGTTAAAAACAACATCAGGCGCATATCTAACCTGCGGAAGTTCAGGAAACAGGCCGGCGGAATATCTGTCCCTGAAGCTGATTCCTTTATACTTTATAAACAGTTCTCTGTAACTTTCCAGATACCGCTCATCTTCATAAGGGCCAAAATTTGCTCCAACTACAAAGATTCTTTTGCTCCTGGCACAAAGCTCTGCATCCAGACGGTATGCGTCTGCAAAATCATCCTGATGCTGTACAAAAACAGATCCCCCGATATGGACCGTCGCATAAGATGTTTTCAGCATCCACTTCCAAAATCCCCTGTCAGTATGCTTGACTCCGCCGGCAATGCGGTCCATTACACGAACATACCGGTCTTCTGGTGAGTATACCGACAAATTGCAGATATCTTTAAAACGCTCTTTGTAAGTGTGATCCGCAAATATTCTAAATTGAACTCTCGGATAACGCTCACACAATATCCGGATCAAGAGATCGTCTCCCAGGTTCCCCGCCGCATAGGCATGGATAAATACTTTTTTCATAAATTTTTGTCTCCATTTTCAAGTCTTATCATATTCCGTAAACCCGGCCTACTGATTTTTAATTATAACATTTACTATTCTTTCAGGCAATCTCTCCTCGACAAAATTACCAGGCGTGTTGCATTTTTTTTACTGCTCCTTTATAATCTTCCCATAATGATAAAAGTAATAGAAGGAGTTTTAAAAAATGACTACTGTGCCTAAAAACAAACGAACAACATTTTTTATCATGAGCCTCATCATGCTTGCCGGAATTTGTGCCACAGTCTTTGCAGTTTCATTAAAAAAGGGCATGCATGTAGATGAGTATTACAGCTATGGGCTCAGTAATTATTCCGGAGATGACATCTTTATGCATATAGATTTAGGGAAGACCTACGATGACCCTGCAAAGCCATTTCTGGACTATATGGCTGTACAGCCGGGCAATGGTTTTTCATACGGGAATGTATGGGAAAAACAGAGCGCCGATGTACACCCCCCACTTTATTACGTAATCCTTCATACTGTATGCAGCTTTTTTCCGGCAAAATTCAGCATATGGTTTGCGGGTGTCATCAATATTGCTTTTTTCAGCGGCATTATATTCCTGACTTACCTTACGATGAGACGCCTGGCCATGCAGCGCACTTCGGCTATGACTGCCGCATTATTCTGTGCATTGGCAGGCGGCCTACTGCAAATCAATACTTTTCTGCGTATGTATACGATGCTAATGTTTTATACTACGCTTTTGACCTGGCTTCATGTGAAGTATTATGAAGATCAGCCATTACGTTTTTTTATTTATTATCCCCTGGCCATACTCTCCGGCATGCTGACACATTATTACTTTTTTATCTTCCTTTTTTTGCAGGGAATGTATTTTGGCATTTCGCTACTCGTTCGAAGACACTGGAAATCCGCATTGCTTTATCTTGCGGAGACTCTGACTGCTACGGCTGCCGCAGTTTTCATCTTCCCGGCTATGATCACACATATCTTCACCGGTTACCGGGGGAAAGAATCACTGGATAATCTGGCGTCTTCCTTCGGTTATATTGACAGCCTCAGAGACTTCTTACAAATTATAAACAACAATCTGACCGGGAATATACTCTATATTATCCTCTTTCTTTTTGCTGCCGCGCTCGTCTGCCGGTTACATATAAATAAGAGGGCAGCTATCACAAACAGATGCCTTTGGGGTATGCTTTTGTTTCCTGCGGTCTGTTATTTTCTACTGGTTTCAAAGATTGCCGTTTACCATTATGATAGATATATCTCTCCAATATATCCTGTCTTAATACTATTAATAAGCGGATTGATTGATTTTACAGTCCGTACATTCTTCAGAGATAAGAACCTCCGCTTTACTATTTCGGTTCTTTTGACCATGGGGTGTATATTCCTCAGCTATTGGGGATGCGACTGGACTTATTTTGAAAAACAAACAGAGCTGTCTGTTGAGACTGCAAAAAAATATGCCGGGCTGGATTGTATTATTGTCAATGACGGGGTGAATTTCTGGAACCATACCCTTTATTATGAAGCTATAAACTATAATTCGCTAACATTTTTATCTTCTGAAAACTTAGATGTTTATACGGATACGACGGTTTATCAGGATAAACCCGTGATTGTTTACATCATGGATATCCTGGAAAACCAAGAGGAACTGCTCCAGAAACTGCTGAAACAAAATCCATCTTATTCCGGTTATACCCATATCACAGACAGTCATTATGCGAATGGGTATCTGCTGGAATAACCATTTCCCCGGTGTTTGTATTTCGGGGGACCCCTTGTGTATAATTTTACAAGGCATCCCGTATCACCCTAAGCGCATTCCCGGACATGATTTTATCCAGCTGACGCTCAGTAATGCCTCTCTTTTTCATGGCATCCCACACCAGGCCCATCTCGCACACATGCCCGATCCACCCGTCACGTACCTTATTTTCAAAACCGTCAAAATCCGTTCCTATAGCAGCCACGTCTTCACCGCCGCAGCGTATCATATACACTGCATGGCGGGCAATATCATCTAATACGGCCTCATCTCTTCCGGTCAAAAACGCCGGATAAAAGTTCAGCCCTGCCACACCGCCGTTTTCCGCAAGCGCGCGGATCATATGATCCGAAAGATTCCTGGGATGGCCGCAGAGAGCTCTGGCATTGGAATGGGAGGCACAGACCGGTGTTTTGCTGATTCTTATACAGTCCCAGAATCCACCGTCTGATAGATGAGACACATCTACAAGCATTCCAAGTTCGTTCATCCGTTCCACAGTAAGGCGTCCAAACTCTGTAAGCCCCTTCTCCATTATACTTTTGTCACGGGAATTCGGATACCCGAGGCAGTTCGGATGGTTCCACGTCAGCGTAATCAGCCGGACACCCTTATTGTAAAGCTCATCAATCCTCGATAGACTGCCTTTAATAACTCCGCCTTCTTCGACCGTTTTTACGGCAGATATCACTCCATTCACGGAATTTGTTGTTATTTCCTCCGCAGAATGTGCAACCTGTATTTTCTCATTCTGCTCCTGCTCTAACCTGTCTGCCATGGCCAGTACCGCCAAATATGCGCGCTCCCATGCTTCCGATGAAATCGGCTCCGTCCCTCTTGTATGTACATTCTTATTTTCAAAGGATACTGCATTTACAAAGCATGCAAAAAACTGGGCTAGTGTCCCCGCACTTTCCATCCCTCCCACGTCAATACTAAATTGATTCACAGCCAGGCACTCTCCTTTGGGGGCATCCATCAGCCTGCTGATCGTATCACAATGCATATCTATTAATCCCATCATTCACCATTCCCTTCACACTTATAATGTTTTCACATATTCATGGCAAAGTATATCCAAGGGCACACCGTAACTCAGGCCCTGCGGGCGGACGTGCAGTAAAACTGCACGACAAGGTATATTTTACCACTTTTTTACATACTCTATAACCACTACTTTTGGCGGGCGTAATCCTGTCTGAATTATCCTATGTTGAAAAAGGAGTGCTTATGAAACCGAAAATCGGAATCGTTGTCTGCGGCCTCATGGACGACAGGCAGTTCGTGACTAATACTTATATCCAGTCTGTCAGATACTCCGGCGGGCTGCCCTTTATCCTGCCTCTGATCAGGTCTGACCACGCAATCCAGGAATATATTGCCTTCTGCGATGGATTTCTCTTTTGCGGGGGAAATGATATTACGCCTCTTTTATTTGGAGAAGAGCCCAAAAATGGGATCGGAAAAACCGATATTACGCTGGATCTATTTCAGATCCGGCTCATGAAGGCTGTTCTGACCACAAAGAAACCTGTCTTTTCTATCTGCCGGGGGATGCAGGTATACAATGTTGCCTGCGGCGGTACGATCTATCAGGATATCTCCCTGCAGCCCGGCCGGCCGCTCAACCATATGCAGCAGTCCTACTCTCGCGCAGAAGTCAGCCACAAAATCCAGGTTGAAAAAGGGACACAGCTCAGGAAATACATCGGCTCCCGCCTGGATGTCAACAGTTTCCACCATCAGACAGTTGGCATGCTGGGCAAAAATTTGACCGCATGTGCACATGCATCGGACAAAACCATTGAAGCCATCGAAATGCCTACGCATCCATTTGCAATTGGCGTGCAATGGCATCCGGAGTGTATGTACCGCACGTCTCCTGAAATGCGCGAACTGTTTTCAGAATTTATTCTGCATGCAAGGCTCAGGCCTCCGGCACCGATAGAACAGCAGTCCCTGGAAAAATAATACCATTTATGTCATATTTTAGTCTATCTCTAAAAAGACTTTGTTTTTTTAATGCTGTTTATTGGAAATTTTTTTACAGCAGCTTTATTGTCAATATATACCGTAATAACCGGCCAAGTATAATTTTTCATGCCGCGGACATAATAATCTTCGAAAATATTATTTCTCAAAGGAGGTCAGATTATGTCCGAAATTTCTGTATTAGATCTGCAAAACTTACGTCACCTGATTGGCGGCTATGACACAACACACTGCAAAATGACTGATTATGCATCACAGGCTGAAGACCCTGAGGTTAAAAAACTTTTCCAGGATGCAGCTGATTCTGCAATGAAAAACAAACAGGAACTGATGAAATTCTTATAAGAGGTGACGAATATGAATGAAAAAACAATGGTATCCGATGCCTTAGTCGGAGTAAACGGAGAACTGAAAATGTTTGGCGACATGATTCCACAGACTGAAAACAAGGAATTAAAACAATGCCTGAAACAGATCCGCAACGAATGTGAGATGTCTCAGGAGAAACTCTATCAGGTAGCAAGAGAAAAAAGTTACTATGTACCGGCTCAGAAAGCATCACAGCAGGAAGTAGAACACGTAAAATCAATCTTAACACAGCCTAAGACTTTTTAAGCGGCGGGACGTGGGCGCTGAGTGAGAGATAGGCAGGGGAACATTTGGGTAATATTCACGGGGCCGTGCACCTTGCTGCACTGCATCCGGGCCAGCAAAGCGATGGGGGCGGGCATCTGGCTCCTCGCCACAGGCGACTTTAAATGAGCCAGATACCGTTACTATGTACGGCCCATAGACCGTGCATAGTAACACATTTGGGACTGTCTATGCTTTTTCAACTCCTGTCCGTTTGCGGAGAATCCGTTAAAGAAAAAAAGGGAGCATGAAGGAATTGCCTTCATGCTCCCTTTTTTTCTTTAACGGATTCTAACAGCGCTCTCGATGGAGTTCGAAAAGGTATAGACAGTCCCAAATATTCCCCTGCCTGTCTCCCACTCAGCTGAGTGCATCCGGTTGGGAGTAGCCCCTGTACGGGGCTTTTTAGCATACGGGGAAGGCGGATTGGGACTGGCTATGCAGGATTTTTTTGCTGTGGGTTGTTGCTGCTACGATAGCTCCTAAAATAAAAGGCAGTATATACGTTGCGAAGCGGTAGATCAGCATTGCGGATGCGGATTGTGTTTTTCCTATTAGCGGGGTGAACAGGAGGACGAAGAGGAATTCTGCGGCTCCTACTCCTCCGGGGGCGGGGATGACACCTGACAGGGCGGTCATCATTGCGGCCGTGGCCATGTATAGTGAGAGTTCTGAGGAATTGAGCAGGTGGAAGATGGTGACGGGGATGAGATACCATGCGCTTAGTTTTAGGAAATTCAGAATGAACAGGTCTAATAATAGCTTCTTGTTTTTTAGGAGGCTGCGGGCCTCTGTACGCACGATGATTGCTTTTTTCTGCCATTTGGACAGATCTTCTTTTTGTTTTTCTTTGCGGATGACCTTTTCTGCAAGTTGGAATATTAGGCGGTGCAGCGGGGCACAGACGCAGGCTGTAATCAGGGCGGCAGCAACTAATACGGCAAGTACCACACCTGTCGCCATATAGGTTTTATATTCACCGAAATATTGATTCATTGCTCCATAGTTACTTAGAAAACTAAAAAGAAAGTATAGACAAATGGAGATGCGCTGGATCGTGTAGTTTATGGTGAAGATTCCCAGGCTTCTGGAGGCCGGTATGCCTCTTCTGCTGACATAGTACATGCCCGCAGGGGCCGTTCCGCTCCCGAACGTAACCACTCTGAAAAAACTGTAATAGAAGGAACAGCCGATCCCCACGCTCCAGGGAGTATTCTCGTCACAGGTGCGCAGCAGTTTTGTCAGTGCACAGCCATCGCAGCAATTGTACAAAATGCTGAGAAAAAACACGCCTGTGACCACCTTAAAAGATGTTGTTTTTAACTCGTTCCATATGCTCCCCCAGGAATCCTTCAGGGCCAGGAATGCGGTCAGGAAAACTGCCGCCAGGAAAAGCAGCTTTCCGATGCGTTTCCATGAAGAACGTGTCTGCTCTTTCTTTTTATTTTCCTGCTTCAATAATATCCACCTTATTTCTCCCACAGCTCATCCGCTTTTTCTTTCCACTCCTTCGCGTACATCTCACATTTTCTGCAGAGATGCTCTACCGTCTCCGGGGACTGCATGTCAGTGGATCTGGCACCGGTTTTATTCACCATTTCCAACAGTTTCTCCGGGTTTTCAAGCATCGGACATGGGCGGAGATGGTTTTCGTTGAATGGCTGCCCCTCTCTGTATGCCATGAAAAGCGGCTGTTGAAGCGCTTCTAAGAGGCTCACCTCTTTGATATTTGCGCTGGAATAATGGATAAATACGCATGGCTCCACATCTCCGTTTGGATTAATATGGCAGTAATTCCGTCCTCCTGCGATGCATCCCCCTACGTATTCGCCGTCATTTTGGAAGTCGAATGCAAAGATCGGCTTTCCTCCCTCTACGGCCCTGATTTCACGAATTCTGTGATATATGTACTCCCGCTGTTCCTTTGTCGGCAAAAGCTCCACTGCCGCGTCATTACCAACCGGCATATAATGAAAATACCATGCGTACCGGCACCCCTTTTCAATAATCATGTCCAGAAATTCATCGGATGTTACGGTCTCAATGTTTGCCCTTGTATAGCAGATCGAGGTTCCGAATATCTGGCCGTGCGCCTTTAGTTTATCCATTGCTTCCATAACCTGGTTAAATACACCGATGCCTCTGCGTCCATCATTTACCTCCTCATAGCCTTCCAGGCTGATTGACAGGGACAGATTCCCGACCCGGTCCATCTCTTCGCAAAACGCCTCGTCCACCAGTGTGCCATTTGTAAATGCATGAAATGCACAGTCATTATGTTTTTCGCAGAGCCTGATGATATCTGCCTTCCTCACAAGAGGTTCCCCGCCGGTATACATATAAAAATAGATTCCGAGTTCTTTTCCCTGGGTAATGATACTGTCCAAATCCTCGTAAGTCAAGGACAGCGTATGCCCATATTCTGCTGCCCAGCAGCCTGTACATTTCAGATTGCATGCACTGGTTGGATCCAGCAGGATCAGCCATGGAATGTTGCACTGATATTTTTCCCTGCTTTCATGCATGATTTTCGTTCCGCTCAGCATGGCTTCGAATCCCAGGTTCATGGCCGTTGTTCGGATCACATTCGGGCTCACTTCATCTAAAATCCGGTTCACATAAGTCATCCATTTTCCATCCTTGTCCCGGATGATCCTCCTTGCCGCATCATAACTTTCCGGTAGGAACCGGTCTTTTGCAAAGCTTTCCGTCAGATCAACCATTTTCAGAAAACTTTTCTCTCTGTCTTTATTGATGTGCTTCATTGCGGAATCAATCACCTTGCCAAATGCCGCCCGCTCTGCCTGATGTCTCAATTTTCCCATTTCCCATTTCCTCCTTTTTTTCTCGTTTGTCACTTATCATTTCTTCATTTTATTCCCCTTATCAGCAATTCAATTCCACCAATTAACAGAATGCATCCGCCCAGGGCCACTATTTTGTTTTTCGACTGGCACCCCATCCAATATCCTGCATAAATACCGAGAATCACACTGGCGGCTGTCACAATTCCGATGATGAAGACTGTATCCGTCAGGTTTGTTCTGAAAAGCCCAAATCCTATTCCTGCCAGAAATGCATCAACGCTCGTTATACATGCCCACACCGAAACCTGTTTCAGCTCTACGCCTTCCTCCTTGTGTTCGATGATCGTCTGATGTCTTTTGCCCTTAAGGATCATATACATGCCAAGGCACGCAAAGATAAGAACTGAAATGTATTTCCAGTGGGCTGCGGCCTTCTCTGCCGATGCTTTCAGAAGCGGAATATTCGTGATCATATTTCCAAGCAGAAGGCTCGCCATCTGCCATACGGTAAAAACACAGCTTATTTTAACTAATGCAGATTTACGAATCTCAGGCATCATCGCGCCTTTGTAAAGTGCATATGCAAATACATCCAGGGATAATCCGATTGAAATCATCAGGATTTCAAAAAGTACCAATATCCTCCTCTCCTTCCCTTTCGTCTGCTTACCTTTATTTTATCAATGGTTCTGAAATTTCATAAGATGCAGACTTCACTTAATGTATTTTTATTAGAACAATTTTTCGGAAATGTTCCTTATAAGCTACATATTTTCTAATTTGTAGCCCGCCGCTTCATTTTCTAACGGTGAATATGTTATAATATCAGTAAAGGAGTGGAGTTTTATGGAAGATAAAAAGGAATTAACAAAGGATTTACTGACCTCATCATTCAAAGAACTCATCATGCAGGTGCCTTTTGAAAAGATCACAATTAAAATGATAACAGACGGCGCGGGGGTCATCCGCCCGACATTTTATAAACATTTTCAGGATAAATACGAACTGCTTGAGTGGATTTTTGAAAAGAATATAAAAGAAAATATACAGGTGCTGATCGAGAATAATATGGAAGAAGATATGTTCCGGCTTCTATGCAGCTGCCTCGAAAAGGAAAGGGCCTTTTATAAAAAGCTGTACGCTATACAAGGCCCCAATTCCTTTGAGGAACTGATGTATCAATACGTATTTACTATACTTCTGGACTTACTGAACAGATATCCGCTGAAATCTCCCGACAAGCTGGCCGCTCTTTCTAAAGATGCCGTTGCGAGATTCTATGCTTTTGGCCTGACTGATTCCTTGAGGTACTGGATCCTGCATGATACCGAGTACACTTCTGAACAGCTCAATGAGGCCTACCATTACATTATCCGCTGTTCCATCCTGGATCTGCTCGAATATCCGGTACCATAACCCCCTGTCCCAATCAAAACCGGGCATGGTTCTTGATTCTAACGGACAGTTCCCGGGCGCAGTACCGGAACCTGCCTGCGTATAATTCTTTCATAACAGCCTTTTCCAACAGATCCAGCAGATATGAGACCTGTCTCTCTATAGTCTCCGCCGGCATATCCTGAAAGTAACCCTCCGTTTCACTCTGCCCCTCCCCGTCCAGTTCCAGGTCAAAAAGAGGCCTTTCTGTGATCATGCAGGCCAGCGCACGAAACAGTACGGGAAGGCATATATTATCCAAGTACAGCTCTTCGTAATCCGGGCAGGTGGATTCCAACAGATTTACGATGCCTGGCCTGTGAAAACTTCGGAGAAAACGCTGCTCGTACTCAATCTGACTTAGATAAGCCAGGATTAAATCCACCCCCTTTTTCCCGCACTCCATTTGAAAAACCGGATAGTCCAATGTCAGAATATGGTCCTGGGGTTGAAATACCGGGTCATACCAGGTGAAAAACGCGGGCATACCGCTTACAATCGTCTCTCTGTAATTTTTGCATCCATAGTCGTCAAAGCCTTCAATAATATGGTGATATATCTCCTTGGCGCGGCCTGTCTTCTCCAGTACAATCCGGTACCCTGCCTCATAGGTGGACGCAGCCCCTGCCCGCTGCCCCTGAAGCATATATTCTGCAGGCTCTCCCGCCACTTCATTGATACAATAAACGACTGCTTCCATAAGCTGTTCCGCCGTTTTATAGGAAACAGAAGAACTTTCCTTTGATGTATAGCGTTCGGCCAGTTTTGCCACAACGGGCAGTAATTCTTCAATCTCATTGTGCATCCGTGAACCTCCTTCCACTGCTTTCCCCTTTACTCCCAGCACAGTTCCCTAAGCGCCTGCAGATACAATTCTTTGTCCCAGCGGGTCACCTCATCGAACTGTTCATACTCTCCGTTTCCGCCGCTAGCCGTATATCCACGGTAGCCTGCACGGACTGCCGCAGTAAAGACTTCCAGGCATGTTTCCTCCAGATAGTCCAGATCTCCTGCACAGACTGTCTCAAACTGTTCTCTCATAAAAGTCAGAACCTCATCATCTGTCATCTGATCCAGCGCAGCATTTTTGAATTCATAAAAAACATCCTGCAGCCGTTCCAGGCTGGACAGATAATTATGCTGGCTGATATACTGTGAATCACAGAAAACATAAATCAGTTGATCCAATATTCCCCTCCCGAATTCCACCCTGCCATACTTTTTCAGGCTCTGATTCCTGCATTCTGCCAGCTCTTTGATATCCGCCTCCCTGAGCACGAGTCCGAAGCGCTCCGTCTTCTGATTCATTGCGGACAATAATGCCAGTTCCTCTTTCCTCTTTGTCAGTTCCAGAAGTTCTAAAATATTCGTTTCCATGACACCGCCCCTTTCCCAATTGATTTTTCATTATAAGGCCGCGCCGCAGACTTTACAAGACTTGAAAAAATACGCGTTTTGTGGTAATATAAGGGTAGAAAATGAGGCGGAAATCAAATTTCCGCCTCATTTTTATTGTATTTTCCTTTGTTCCACATATGTCGTTTAAATGGCAGATTGTTCACTCTTCATCTGCCCCTTCAATGATATTCCAGATCAGTTCTCTGGCCGCTTCCACATCGCTCTCATCTGCAAAAATATCCTCGCCGAAGATGGAGTTTCCCGTATAGATATCCATGAGGCCTCCGCTGGCAATTCCCTGCCTGTACGCCTGGATATTATGCTGGCCCAAGATGTCCAGGATCATTTCTGCCTCTACCTTATCTCGTGCTGTACATACTTTTGTAACCTTCATTCCTTCCATACTGTTATCCTCCTTAATTACACTGCAGATTCAGCTGCCATCTGCCGGTACGTGCTTTGAATTATTTTCTCTACATTCTCATGTTCCATGCTGCAGCGGATGATCTCACACGTGGGCCTGCCTTCTCCACCGCATCCAGTGCAGTGTGATTCCTCACTAATATGATACATGGGGCACAGCCCGCAGTTTAATCCGCAAAGAGAAAACTGGGGGTAAGGTCTTCTGTATTTCTGCATCTAAACCTCCCTGCTATGACCGGATCAGTACATTAAGACACATAATTATCAAAATATCCCTGCACAAGGATAACCGGAGTTCCCTTATCACCAGAACCGCTCGTCAGGTCACAAAGTGAGCCAATCAGATCTGTAAGCCTTCTTGGGGTTGTTCCCTGTGCCGCCATATCTCCCACCAGATCGTCTTTTTTCTCTTTGATGCGCTGAGAGATGGCCTCTTTTAATTCCTGTCCGGATAAATCTCTGAACTCATTATCCGCCAGGTATTTTAACTTCACCTCATTCGGCGTACCTTCCAGCCCCGGGGTATTCGCAACGGACACGCATGGGTCTGCAAGTTCCCAGATCTTTCCGACAGGATCTTTGAATGCTCCGTCGCCGTATACCATCACTTCCACATGTTTCCCTGTCTTATCAAGAATACACTTTTGGATTTCCAGAATCAGCTCACCGCATTCCTTTGTCCGCGGGAATAACTTGACAGATTCCTCGGTGGATTTATTAGATCCGAGAAGTCCGTATTTTTCATTGCAGCCGCTTCCGTTCACCGGAGAGTTCAGCAGATCGTCCATGCCGCAGACAATCTCCGCACCGTTTTCTTTGAGCAGCCTTTTTGTTCTCTCACGGCTATGTATATCACAGTTAATTACCTTTTTGGTATACTTAAGAATCTCCTGCGGATGGTTGGCGAAGATGACCTCCACTTCTGCGCCTTCATTTCTGATTAAATCGCTGTAATACTGCACGTAATCCACGCCCGTGAAACGGTGTTTGTTCTCACCGAACAGCTCCCTGTAGCGCTCCAGATCCAGGACATCACTGTAAGGATTCACGCCGGCCGCATCCAGCTTATCCTGGGATACCAACTCGTTCCCCACTTCGTCTGACGGGTAACTCAGCATCAGCACAACTTTTTTGGCGCCCCTTGCCATTCCCTTCAGGCAGATAGAGAAACGATTCCTTGACAGAATAGGCAGAATAATTCCGATAGTCTCCCCGCCAAGCTTATTTTTTACATCCTCTGCTATGTTATCAACGGATGCATAATTTCCCTGTGCTCTGGCCACTATGGATTCGGTGGCTGCTATAACATCTCTGTCACGGATCTCGAACCCTTCACTCTCGGCAGCTAAAAGTACGCTGTCTACGATAATATCTGCCAGGTTATCTCCCTCGCGTATAATGGGACAGCGAATTCCTCTTGAAACAGTTCCAACTCTTCTTTCCATAATATAGTCACTCCTTATAATTTTCTTTTAACTTTTATTATTTTATCATATTTTCATCAATTATACCATAAATAACAACATCTTTATTGTAGTTGGCAGGCTTCCATTTCGCGCTCCAGCATTCACTCCCCCCTCCCATAAATGCAAACTCACGTATTTTTTACCTTTTCTCCCTAAAAAACTACTCTCTTCCGTCTCTTCCAAGTGTTAAACTTAACATAGATCATGTGGAAAAGAGGGATTTTTATGATAGGAATTGGAATTGATACCGGAGGCACTTATACGGATGCGGTTGTATATAATCTGGAAACGAATCAAATACTGGCATCTGCTAAGTCTCTGACAACGAAAGAAGATTTAAAAACAGGGATCCACAATGTACTGGAAAAACTTCCCGGTGACATGCTCTCCTCCTGTGGGGCGCTTTCTCTGTCTACAACACTCGCAACCAATGCATGCGTGGAAAACAGGGGCGGAAAAGGAAAGCTTGTCTTGATCGGGCTGGCCCGCCAGACGCTGGAATCTTCTTATCAGGATTACGGGATCGAATCGCTGGAGGACGTATATCTGCTCGAATGTGAACTGACTCCCAAGCCCTCTAAAAGCGTTCAGCCCGACTGGACTCAGTTTGCCAAAGACCTGCAAGACTTTGCCGGGGACTGTGACTGTATCAGTATTGTACAGCTCTTCGCAAAAGAGCATCACGGTAGTTATGAAAAAAGAGCGGCGGAAATAGTAAAATCGGTTCTTGATATTCCTGTGATTCTGGGACACGATCTGTTCCCCGACAGAAATATGTTACGAAGGGGCGCCGGGGCGTTGCTTAACGCGCGTCTGATCCCAGTCATCCATGAATTCATGACCGCGGTAAAAGCAGTCTTTTTGAACCATGGGCTTTCTCTCCCGGTAGTGATTATGCGCAGCGACGGCAACCTGATGTCCGATGAGTACACCTGCCGGCACCCGGTGGAGACGCTTCTGTGCGGACCCGCGGCCAGCATTACGGGGGTTCAGCATCTCGTCTCGGAAGAAAACGCAGTCATCGTAGATATGGGAGGTACGACTACCGATATCGCCATCATTAAAGGCGGGGAACCACTGAGTGCTAACGACGGGATCCAGATCGGAGACTGGAAGACCTTTGTAAAGGGCCTTTATGTAGATACCTTTGCTCTGGGCGGCGATACCGCCGTACATTATAATTACGACGGCGGCCTTTTCCTTGAGAATTACCGGATCATGCCTCTGTGCATGCTCGCCTCCAACTATCCCGGCATCAAGGAACAACTGGCCGGACTGGATGCATATCCCGAGGGACATACTTTCCCGCTGTATGAATTCTTCGTGCTTATGAAAGATGTCTCTGTGCATGCGCAGTACACGGAGGACGAGCTGGCTCTCTGTGAAGCCTTGAAAAACGGGCCTCTGATGTACCCAAATGCGGCAAAGGCGATCGGAAAAGATATCTACGGACTAAAAACTGCCCGTCTTGAGGAGGACGGCATTCTATTAAGATCCGGTCTGACACCAACTGACGTGATGCATATATGTGGGGATTTTGCAGCCTTTGACAAAGATGCCTCCCTGGCCGGCGCGGAATTTATTGCAAAATACGCCCATATCTCCAAGGAAGAACTTTGCCGGAAAATTTATGATATGGTGGAGGAAAAGCTCTACTGTAATCTGATCCGTATTCTGATGGACACGGAATTAGAGGGATTAAAACATACGATGTCCGATTCACAGATAGAAACGCTGATCCATATCAGCTACGCACAATTGAAATCAGGAAACGGCGCTTTCTTTTCAGCCCGCTTTTCTACAAAGGCTGTTCTGGTCGGCGTCGGAGCTCCTACACACATTTTTCTGCCCGCTGTAGCAAGGCTGCTCGGCACGAAAGCCGTGATCCCACCCCACGCCTCCGTGGCAAATGCGATCGGTGCGATTGTTGGCAATATATCAGCCACCGCCACCGCCGAAGTAAAGCCCGCCTACGAGGAGGAAGAAATGAACGGGTTCCATGTCACAACTGCTTCCGAATCTGTCTTTTTTGAAGAGTATGAGGATGCGCTAAAGTATGCTAAGGAAGCCTCCAAGGCAATGGCAATGGAGATTGCCAGAACCCAGGGCGCCATCGGGCCACTGACCACTTCCCGCCGCATAGAACGAAAAGAAGCCGCAATCAGCGCCAATCCGCTCCTGCTCTATGAACTCGTACGCACAACTGCAACAGGAAAGGCCATTTAGGCTTTTCCTGTTCTGTTGTAACAGTGCAGTTAAGCCCGGATCGAAGCGGAGCGGATACCTGTATGCCTGCAACCACTATGCTTTCGTACGGTCTGCGCAGTAAATGCGCAGACCTGTCTGAAATATTACTTCTTTTTACTTTTTTTGATATTTTTCTTGCAATTTCTAACCATATTCTTAGAAAAGTGTGTTACACTTATGATACTAAAAATTAGTGAAACGGAGGCTTACGAATGGCACCTTTATTATATTCCATCGTTTCGGAAGATACACTGCACTCCATGGTAGACACATTTTATGCCTGTATGAGGCTTCCTATCCAGGTTATCGACGAACATGGGGAGTTTTTGGCTGTAAGCGGACAGATGTCCAGCTTCTGCCGCTGTTTCCAGGACTATCTTCCCCCCAACGACAGCTGCGAAAAAATGCATATATCAGCCAGTAAAAAAGCGATCACGCTTGGCGAGCCTTACATATTCTCCTGTCATGCTGAATTGAATCACATCGTGTTCCCTCTGATCAGCAAAAAGACATTCCTCGGCTCTATCCTGGTAGGGCCGTTTTTGATGGATTCCCCGGACTCCATCCTGATCTCGGACATTGCCAGGAAGTACAATATTCCAACCGATGAGGCCCTGGAGTTATACGATGAAACGGGCAATATTCCCGTTGTCTCACCCTCCATGGTCAATCATATCAGCCACCTCTTATATTATCTGTTTGCCAACCTGATCGACGACAGTAAAGAAGAGCTCAAACAAAATAACCAAAAACTGCTCCAGCAGTCCAGGATCAATGAATCCATACAGCGTTACAAGGCCGAAAATATCAGTACTGCTTCCTATCCTTATGAAAAGGAAAAGGATCTGATCGCAAAGGTAAAGGTAGGCAATGTGCACGAGGCCAATGCGATACTCAACGACCTGCTCGGCTATGTGCTGTTCTCGGAGGGAAACAGCATCGAGATTGTGAAGTCAAGGGCTATTGAGCTGTGTTCTCTGCTTTCCAGGGCGGCAATTGAGAGTGGTGCTCCTACTGATAACATTTTAAAATTGAATAACCATTTTTTGAAAAACCTGCAGCAGATTACCACCATGGATACGCTTTGTTTTAAACTGCAGGAGATTGTAGAGGCCTTTTCTGAAAGTATGTTTAACTACATTCCTTCCAAAAACAGTGAACTCGTTAAAAAATCCATGCTTTATATATCGGAACATTTTAACGAACCTATTACCTTGGAAGATGTTGCCTCCCACGTTCATCTCCATCCGTCTTATTTTTCTACCATGTTCAAGCAGTCCACCGGCTCTTCCTTCAAAGAGTATCTGAACATGGTGCGTATAGAGGAAAGCAAACGCCTGCTTTCCAATACGGATTTTTCAATCATTGATATCGCCGTGGCTGTAGGTTTTGAGGACCAGAGTTACTTTTCCAAAGTGTTTAAGAAGTATACCGGACTGACGCCTAAGCAGTATCGGTAGCAATTTCATTTTCCAATATTGATATTTTTTTATAAATAAACTTAAAAAAAGCCAAAAAACAGAATATTTTTCATAAAAACCTCCCCGCAGTTCTTCTATACTTGAGTCATCAAATACAAATAAAAATGAAGAGAGCCTGGAGGTAATATTTTATGAAATTGAATATGAAACAGTGGATCGCAGATACAATCAATACACCGGTTAAAAAGGCAATGCCGGTATTATCATTCCCTGCCATCCAGTTAATGGACATAACGGTAAAGGATCTGATCTCCAGCAGTGATCTGCAGGCACGGGGTATGCAGCTGGTTGCAGAAAACACAGACGCCGCCGCTTCTGTCAGCCTGATGGACCTGTCTGTTGAGGCAGAGTGCTTTGGTTCAACAATCCGTGTCTCAGATGAAGAAGTGCCTACCGTAATAGGAAGTGTGGTCAGCTCAGAGGAAGAAGCAGACGCTCTGGAAATTCCCGAGATCGGAAGCGGGCGTACCGGACTCTATATAGAAGCAATTGAAAAGGCCTCAAAGTTAATAACAGACAGACCTGTGCTGGCAGGCGCTATCGGACCGTTTTCACTCGCCGGAAGACTGATGGATGTGTCCGAGGCAATGATTTACTGCTATGAGGAACCGGATATGGTACATACCGTTCTGGAAAAAGTCACGAGATTCATCATTAACTACTGTACAGAATACAAACGTGCAGGCGCTAACGGTATTGTTCTGGCTGAGCCTCTTGCCGGACTGCTCTCCCCAGCGCTTGCCGAAGAATTTTCAGCAGATTATGTAAAACAAATTGTTGATGCCGTTCAGGATGACGAATTCATCATTGTATACCATAACTGCGGAAACTGCACGATACAGCAGATCAACTCAATTATCGCAACCGGATGCCCGCTGCTTCATTTTGGCAATGCGATCAGCATGGCAGAAATGATGCCGCATATCCCTGCTCATATCGCTGCTGCCGGCAACGTAGATCCTGCTTCTCAGTTCAGAAACGGAACGGTGGAGTCCATCAAAAAAGAGACGAAAGCCGTTATGGAAGCATGCTGTAAGTATCCAAACTTTGTAATATCTTCAGGATGCGACATCCCTCCGCTTTCAAAATGGGAGAATATACATGCATTCTTCGAAGCTGTCAATGAATTTTATGTAAACTAAAGCGAAAGGAAGAAAACGGCTTAACCGGCCGCTTTCTTCCTTTTTGTTTCCCCCTTTTGCTTTTTCATTCCGGAATCAAAATCTTATCATTGTATTTTCTCTGACCACCGCATAAGTGATCCCGTTCAGCTTAATCTTCGGCTGTATCATGACGCCTTCGGGCGCATATTTTCTGGCAGCCCGCTCACAGACATTATCCACTCCGGTGATCTTTTCTACGAACTCAGAATGAGAACTGACGGCTTCGATTTCCTGCAGTTCGTCAGCTGAATACGTTGCGAAGGGAACCCGGCACTCTTGTGCAAGCTCCAGCAGTCCTGCCTCGTCCCTTTTCAGGTCAATGCTTGCAAGGGCCTGGATCTGGCAGAGGGATACGCCCAGCTCTTTTAGGAGGACTTCCAGCTTTTCCTTCAGCCTGGCCCCGGGGGTTCCTCTTCTGCATCCGACCCCTGCCACAAGATTCCTGGGCGGAAGAAACAGGATGTTTTTCCCCTCTTTTATCTCTGTCCCTGCATCTGCCACCGCAATCCCCAGCGGCAGCCTGCCCAGCTCTTCCAGGCAACGGCAGACACACAGTTCCTCCGGCATCCTGCCCTCCACCGGATAAGCACTGTAAAACCCGATCTTCTTTCCCTCCAGTACAGCTGCGGAAATCTCCTTTGCAAGCCTGCGGCTCCCGATGTGCAGATGGTTTTCTTTTGCAAATACATCCACAGCAAACTTATTCTGTACATCGGTTGCCGTTGTAACTACCGGTACTGCCCCCGTCTGCTCTGCGACCAGCATTGCCAGTCTGACAGCTCCGCCTACGTGGCCCGAAAGAAGCGGAATCACAAATCCGCCTTTTTCATCCATAGAGAGCACGGCCGAATCCCGGTACTTATCCGCCACCCATGGAGCAATATAGCGGATTGCAATTCCTGCCGCCCCGATGAACAGAAAGGAGCAGCTCCCCCATCGCACCCCAATCCATTGTTTTAGATCTTGATCCATCGGATTCATACCGAATCCTGCGGCAAAACGTTCCGTTGTATAACTTACGCACTCGTAACCTGCCTTTGCCAGCAGCGCATTCAATTTTCTGTTCAGCCTGCACCCTTCCTCCGTAAAACTGAATATGACAATCGGTTTCTCTTCTTTTCCTTTATTCTCCATATATATCTCCCCCGGGAACTACAAAAAACTGATCTGGTACCCGCTGTCCTTAAGTACGCCAAGCGCCTTTTGTAAATTCCTACTCTTAGTCAGTATATAGTCTGTATTGTACGTTGATACCGCAAATATTCCGATCTTATGCCCTGCCAGCAGGCCTGCGATCTTAGAAAGTATCCCGGTCAGGGAAAAGTCCAGGGTTCCCTGGATGCGGAAAGCACGCCAGCCATTGTCGCAGGCAGCCGCATTGGACGGGACATACTGTGAACTGCAGACCAGGGAATTCTCCTCATCCGTTTTTCCAATAAAACAAAATTCATCCTTCATATTCACCTCTGACAGATCTGTTACCCTGCACACAGAAAACTCCTGCCTCAGCACCTCTATTATCATATGGCATTCCCTCCTGCCTCTTCTTTGATAAAATGGCGCAGGTAATGCCTGCATTACCCGCGCCGAATCTTCCCAATTACTTTTGCACAATATTTATATCCACTTGAAAACATTGATTTTACGCCGTTTTTAGCTATCTATCTTCTGATTTACTCCATTTTTACTCCAAATTTAAGCCAATATTTTCAATTCGGCTACTTCTTCTTTTTTCTTTTCTTCTGAAACGTGCGTGTATAAATCAGTTGTCATCGCCAGCGTGGAATGACCTAAAAGTTTCTGTACTACTTGTTGGTCTACGCCATTTTCATAACACCTTGTAGCATATGTATGTCGCAGGGTATGACAGGTAAACACTTCAAATATCTTCGGCTCTCTCTTTTCTTCCTTTGCCAGTTCAATCTCTATCACATTGATTTTCGCTACATAGTCTTTGATTGCACTATTAACGTTGTAATAATAAACCGGCGAACCGTCCGAACAGGTAAATACCAAATTTTGAAATTCTTTATGCTGTTTCCATATCGAGCGTTTCCACATCTTCTGTTCTGTCTGCTTTATCTTCTGATTTTGTAAAATCTCATACACTTCATCTGTCATCGGAATTGCACGATTACTAGACATGGTTTTTGCAGTCGTGTAGAAAAACTTCGAACCCTCAACGGGACTGGAAGCCTTTGAATAATGGATTGTCTTATTGATTGTAATTTTTCTTCTTTCAAAGTCGCAATCTTCCCATTTCAGTCCAAGCACTTCTCCAATCCTACAACCTGTTGTCACGGCAAATTTTAGAACATTGATGTGTATGTAGGAAGAAGCAAATGTAAAAAATTTTTCCTGCTCTTCTCTTGTTAATACACGCCTTTCTTTTTTCACTTCTTTCGGCATTTCCACACCGATACAAGGATTTTTTCTGATGTATTCACTCAACACTGCCTTATCGAGCATATCGTTTAACATAAATCTGATATTTGATACAGTTCCATGTGCAAGACCATTGTCTAACAAATCATTCAAAAACTTCTGAACGTGATATGTTTTAATGTCCTGCAAATACATCTTCCCGATAGAGTTCTTCACTCTTGAATTGTAGTAACTGTGATTTTTATATATCGTAGTCATTTTAACTGTTTTCTTCTTATACAACTCCGTCCACGTTACATACCATGCATTTAAAGTGATACTTTCGCCATTGCCATTCAAACCATGTTCATCTTCATAAACCGCTTCTCGCAACTTCCGTTTCAACTCATTTAGTTTAAAATCATAAAGCGTTTTTCGTTTCCCTGTTTTGCTTGTAAATCTTGCAATATAGCGTCCGTCTGCTCTCTGTGAAATTCCCTTACCGAGTTCTTTGCCCTTTAAATCTTTACCCATACCAACTTTCCTTTCTTCTACTGAAAGAAATATGGTAAAGTAAATATTTCAATTTTCATTATATCGACACCTCATTTTCTTTTCAAGCCCTTTTGCATTGATATTCCAGCCATTCATCAAGTAATTTCTTATTTGCATACAACCGATTACCAATGCGTACTGTAAATCTATTTTTAGGATTGTTCAACAATTCTCTTGCCTTTGTTTTCCCAATCCCCATATACTCACAAAATTCATTTATATTTAGTAATGCTTTCTCGATACGATTACCCCCTTTCGTCTAATTTTCTTGCTTTTATGTAATCATCATACAACTGCTTTTGTGTGATATTCATTTCTCCATTTGCTATAAGATTAGCAATATAATCTCTCTGCTCTATCTTCCCAACTTCTGCAAACAATTTCAAAGACGGGGCAACATATTTTTCTAACCACTCCCATACCTTTTGCAGACTTTTCTTCTGTGGTTGCATAGTAAGTTTGACCTTGCCTATGTCTTTCATCAATTCCGTCCATGCTCGATAAGTGGGATAAAGCCTTTTTCTTGTTGTCATACAGTCTGTTGGCTTTTCTAAAAATCGTATTTTACTGTTCAATACTTCCATTGCCAGCCTTGCTACATCTTTATATCTCAATAATTCCTGTACTACACTAACTGCCATTTCCTGCCGAAATCTCAATTCATATCTATTCCAATTTTCGTCTAATTCTATTCCATATTTTTTACTCTGTTCATATCCCTTTTCATAAAACACCAATCTCAAATTACTGGCTGAACTACCGAGATAAAGACTGCCACCTTTACTCTGAAATACATCTTCTTTCAATTCTCCCGAATCATGAAAATCTATCTCCCGTAACTTTGAAGAAAGCAATCCCTCTTTTGTCCGTATAATCAAATCGGGAACACTCAAATACGGTTTTCTGTCGTCTATCGCCAAATCAATCCGAGGGAAATTGATATGATACTGACAAACTCTGTTAAAAAAATCAAACCAAGTTTCCTCATTGAGTTGTAAAAAATTCTCATAGTTGCGACAGCCTTTCCCACTCATTAAAATCTGAAATCCTTGATACTGTGCATTTCCTGTTGGTTTTAGTACCTTGATATTATCAAAGATTGCCACAACCTCATGTCCTGCAATTCCTTTTTCATAGCCTGTTACCGTCATAAGTTCCAACGGTATTCTCAGTACATCTTCTATAACTACTTCTAACGGAACTTCCTTAATGGTTACCTGACACCAATCTATCAAAGCACTTAATTCTTCTTTCTGTCGTATTACTCCCCTGTTAGTATAGGGGAGTTCTGGAAGAAAACTTCCACTTCTTTCTTCCAAATTTCACATACCTCCTATCTTCAATGGCGTTGTCATTGCCCCACCCTCAACCTGCCGTTTGGTACGACAGAACGAGGGCAGGAACTTTGACCACCTACATATTTTTATTTGAAACAGGACGGATACCCTTACAGGTAATCTTTTCCACTAATACAGGGAAGTTTCCTCTCTGCACATAAGGGGCATATACTGGTTCTTCCAGTTCTACCACCGCATAAGGCTCAATCTTCGGAAGTTCCGTTGCTTCCAAACGAATATCCACGCTGTTCCCAATTTTCATGCTTCCGAGATGAAGTTTTAAAGCTTCCACTTCCTCTGTTTTCTTCTTGCTGTCTTTGTCATAGTGGTAACAGTTGTCCGCACCCATAAAACGAAGTTCTCCAAATGCTTCTTTTACCTGTTCTTTTGTCAATGTAATCTGCATACTCGTTCCTTTCTCCCCGTTGAACCGATAGGTCAGTTTCTCATATTTTCATTTTCCTATTACGACGTCGTTTATGTTCAGTTATTTCTGAACTCATTTGTATATTAGCACAAGTATATTCATTTCGCAATAGAAAGTTTAGTTTTTTATGAACTTTTTGTTTTCTTTTTTCTGAACTTATGATATAGTGTCCTTAGACGATACGATATGAGAAGTTATAACACGATATGGAAAGAGAGGTTTTTCAGATGAATACAATCGCAGAACGGATTAAATTTGCCATGAAAGCAAAAAATAAAAAACAAGTGGATATAGTCAAAGATACTGGTATCAGCAAAGGAGCGTTCAGTTCCTATCTTTCGGGACAGTACAATCCAAAAGCCGATAAAATGGAACTGATTGCCGACTCTTTAGATGTGGACTTGAGATGGCTTTACGGACAAAATGTGCCTATGGAACATACAAGCCAAAATGACAATGCTCTGCAATATGTCTTTTACAACAACACCTGTTCCGAGTATCTTCTTGATAACTTAGATGATATATATATTGCCATGATGACACAATATGCCGCTCTTATTCCACGCTTTTACGTACTTGTCAATCGTGCTGGAAATGCAATGCACATACTTCCATTGTTTTTAAAAGACGATAGTTCCCAATTCTACGAATGTCCGTCTGATTTCTTCTATTCCGACAGGCATACTATTTTTACAAGAGATTTTGAAAGTATTCATATGGTATTAACAACCGCCACGATTTACTATTATGGAATTGATACGAAGATATATAAACCGAAAGTTACCAAACTTTCCTACTCACAAGCTGACGATTGCTTTTACATCGACACCGGAATACAAGACGCTCACATAAAAGCATTTGAAAAAGAACAAGTGAAAGAAGCACTTTACTTAAAATATAACGCCCAGTAACAGACAAGAGGACTTGCAAGGTTTCTGACCTTTCAAGTCCTCTGCTGTATCATGGTGCTGTTGGCTGTACCCGTTCCGTCAAGGACTGCCCTACGGCGTATCGGCTTCGCCTTGTTCCTTGACCTCACTTTTATTATATCAACTTTATCAAATAGTAATTGTTCTCATATATTTTCAATGTTACAATAAAATCAAAAACTTCAAAAAATAAATTACAACTATTATTTTTTCATGGAGGAAATAAAATGTATTCAGTCACACAACGAATTAGTAAAATAAAACAGCCTAGAGGTGGGTATATTAAACGAAAAGATTTTACATGTATTACCTTAGAAGATGGAATTGAACTAAATTCTCAAGAAAATATCCATCCAAGTTTAATTGGTCTTGTTATTGACTATATGACCAGATTCTGTATGGGAACACCTAAAGAAACTGCTTTTCATATATCTATACTCGGAGCTAAAATAGCTAAAAATGAATTTGTTGCTTATAAATTACTTTCCAAAATTAATGGATTAGATACTGAATCTATTATTAGCGCAAGCAAATTAGTGGGATATGACGTATGTTATCGAGCAGGAATGGCTCATTTTAAGCCAGTATCAGAAATCACCCCTGATACGAATACTATTGCAAACATTATAACAATGATAAAAAGAACTTTGTCTTTTTGGGAACAATATGGTCCAATCATTAAAGATGGTTTTACTTTTGAAGGTGGATACACATCTATCATATCAGCAGGTGATGGAGATTATTTAACCAAAGATACTTTATGGGATTTAAAAGTATTAAAAGAAGAAATCAAACCCAAATACACCTTACAATTACTTATATATTTAATTATGGGACAACATTCTGTACATAAAGAATTTAAAAATATAACACAGTTAGGTATTTATAATCCACGCTTAAATAAAGTATATATCATCAAACTAGATGCTATACCTCAATCTATAATAGATACCGTATCACGAGATGTTATAGGTTATGGAATATCAAGTGAAGAATTAAAAGAATTACATACAGCACAGTTGGATGAACTTAAAAAGAATTTCTATAAAACTCCTATTCAAAAAAGTTCTCCAAATGCAAATGATTCTGATGACTATTTAGATAAAAAAGTTTATGGATATTCAAGCAAAAAAAAATATATGTCCGTAGCATTTCCTCCTAAAATAATTGATGAATCAATATATGAAAAAGAACCTATTTTTTGGAGTGGCAATGCTCTTCCTTCCATTATCACCCAAAAGAATCTTTCATATATAGTAAGATTTAAAGCTTGTTTCAACCTAAAAAAAGGAAAAGAACCTTTTGTTATGAATAAAACAAGTTTTCTTTACCCTTTTAACAAAGCTTTAACTACATCTGACATTTACGATTCTAAGTCTAAGAAATATTACTCACAATATTTAGACAAGAATGGTAACATAGTAAAATCAAAACCAACCCTAATATTAACCAGTGATGATTTCAAATTATTTCAAGAGTTATATATTGTAAAGGATTTAGAAATCCTAGATGGATGTTACTTTTTATAACTATAATGCAAAGTATCCTTATTTTTTATCAATTGTATCAAATAGACGCAGGAAGTATTTCCACTACCTGCGTCCATTTTGACTTGAAATATTTACTCCATTTTCTTTCAATCTTTACTCCAAATTTACTCCATTTTAAAAATCTGTTACGATATTTTACGGTATTCTATAATACCTTTTCTTTAAAGAAAAATGTCTGTAAACCTTGATTTCAAGCAAACTTTTCAATATTTCCAAGCACTTTATTCTGTTGTGAGAATTTCTTCTCAATTATTTCTGCACAATATTTATAATCCTTCCGGGCACGTAGATTTCTTTTACAATCGTCCCCGTCAGTTTATCCGCAACCGCTTCTTTCCCGGCTGCTATGGCCGTATCTTTGTCTGCATCCGCCGCAATTGTTACAACGGCTCTTGTCTTTCCGTTGATCTGAACGGCAACTTCGATCTCATCGTCCTTCATCTTGGACTCATCGTATGACGGCCATCCTGCTTTGAATACCGTATCCGTATGCCCCAGCTGTTCCCACATCTCCTCCGCAAAATGCGGTGCAAACGGCGCGAGAAGTACTGCAATGTTTTCCAGTGTCTCCTGATCAATTCCGCCCTCTTTCTTAGCGATCTCGATCAACTTGTTATTATGCTCCATAAAGCCGGAGATTACCGTATTCAGGCTGAATGACTCCAGACGGGTCGTGATGTCATAGACCAGCCTGTTGCGCTGCTTGATCATTTCCTTCGTTGCTTTTATATCCTTGCCGCAGCTGTCCATGAGCAGATTCCAGAGGCGCTTCAGGAAACGGTTGACGCCGTCGATTCCGCGGTCATCCCACTCCGCGTCCAGTTCCGGAGGGCCTACGAAGAGCTCATACATTCTCAGAGAATCACATCCATAATCTCTTACCAGGTCATCCGGTGAGACTACATTTCCCTTGGACTTGCTCATCTTAACACCGTTCTTTCCAGTGATCATACCCTGGTTGAATAGTTTCTGGAACGGCTCATCAAAATCAATGGCCCCTATATCGCACAGGAACTTTGTATAGAAGCGGGAATACAGCAAATGCAGTACCGCATGCTCAACGCCGCCGATATACATGTCTACGGGGAGCATCTCATCCGCTTTTTCTCTGGATACCAGTTCGTTCTGATTATGGCTGTCTACATAGCGCAGGAAATACCAGGAGGATCCTGCCCACTGCGGCATCGTATTGGTTTCACGCTTTGCAGGCTTTCCGCAGACCGGACAGGTACAGTTTACCCAGTCTTCGATTCCGGCAAGCGGTGACTCGCCTGTTCCTGTCGGCTCATAGGATTCTACATCCGGCAGGCGAAGCGGAAGCTCTTCTTCCGGAACCGGAACGGCTCCGCAGTCCGGACAGTGGATAATCGGAATTGGCTCTCCCCAGTAACGCTGGCGGGAGAATACCCAGTCGCGCAGCTTGTAGTTTACCGTTGCATGGCCGATTCCCCTTTTTTCAATCATATGCGGCGCCTCTTTTTTAAGCACAGCAGATTCCATGCCGTTCCACTCGCCAGAATTGATCATAGTGCCGGCAGCATCCGTGTAGGCCTCTGTCATGTGTTCAATCTCTACGCCGTCTTTTGCAATAACCTGCACGATCGGAAGATCAAATTTCTTTGCAAACTCAAAGTCACGGTCATCATGCGCCGGTACACACATAATGGCTCCTGTTCCATAATCTGCAAGTACATAGTCAGACAGCCAGATCGGTGTCTTTTCTCCGTTCAGAGGATTGATGGCATAACTCCCTGTAAATACCCCCGTCTTTTCCTTATCCTGCAGACGATCTACATTGGACTTCATAGACGCATCGTAAATATACTTTTCTACCGCCTCTTTTGTCTCCGGTACGGCCAGCGATGCCGCCAGTTCATGCTCCGGAGCCAGCACCATGAAGGTGGCTCCATATAAAGTATCTGGTCTAGTCGTGTAGACCGTGATCTTCTCCTCTCTTCCGTCAACCGGAAAATCCACTTCCGCCCCGTAGGATTTACCGATCCAGTCGGACTGCATCTTCTTCACCTTCTCCGGCCAGTCCAGCTTGTCCAGGTCGTTCAGGAGGCGTTCCGCATAAGCAGTAATTTTCAGCATCCACTGGCGCAGATTTTTCTTGGTCACATCCGTACCGCAGCGCTCGCATTTTCCATTCACAACTTCCTCATTTGCCAGGCCGGTCTTACAGGAGGGACACCAGTTAATCGGGAATTCCTTCTCATATGCAAGACCTTCTTTAAACATCTTTACAAAGATCCACTGGGTCCATTTATAGAACTCCGGATCTGTTGTATTCACTTCCATATCCCAGTCATAGAGCGCAGCGATCTCATCGATCTGGCGTTTGATGTTAGCCACATTCTCAGCTGTGGATTTTGCCGGATGAACGCCCATCTTGATGGCATAGTTTTCCGCCGGAAGGCCGAAGGCATCCCATCCCATCGGATGCACAATATAATGGCCCTGCAGCAGTTTATAGCGGCTCCAGACATCGGAGATCACATAACCTCTCCAATGGCCTACATGAAGACCGTTTCCCGAAGGGTACGGGAACATATCCAGGCAGTAATACTTCTGCTTCTTATTTCCGTCATCGTCTACCTTGGGATTCACCGGGTTCTCCGCCCACTTCTCCCTCCACTTCTTCTCAATTGCTTTGTGATTGTACACAATCTTAGACATTACAATATCCTCCTACATTCAACACTTTATAAAAAGCCTTTTCATCTCATTAAGAGACGAAAAGGCTTTGACTTCCGTGGTACCACTCTCATTCACCCGGCAGCTCCCGGATGCACTCATTTCTTCTGTAACGGGAAGTCCCGCTTTTATCTACTGCTGTTTCAATAAAAGAACTCCGAGGCGAGTTGGGAGTTTACGCTTCTGCCTCACACCTTCCGGCAGCTCTCTGAAAACGATAGGCTCTTAGTACTCCTCATCCCAGTTTCTGCAATATTCTTATTTATTATAGGAAGAATGTTAAAATAAGTCAAGTAGTTTTCTCCCTGATTTCATAATTTGTTGCACCTGCGAATACTTTTCACGCCCGTTCACCATCTAAAACGGAGATGGCGTCTGCCTTTTCCGGTTATAGCGGTCGGCCGCGCCCCCCGCCCATAGGGAAACAAAAACCTGAGGTACCAGTGTCGCGATCGTTGCAGCCGTAATCCATGCCCCGGAAGACGTTTTCAGTGTTGATGTAGGTATTAAAATCTATTTCATCCCCATTTGTTTCAGCCTGGAAAAGTAATCCCTGCTCTCCGCGGCAACTACTCCGCTCAGTGAAATCAGAGCTACGAGGTTCGGAAGCGCCATCAATGCGTTAAAAATATCTGCAATATTCCAGACAGCCTCTACCGTCATATAAGGTCCGATAAAGATCGCAAGGATATACAGCCACCTGTAAGTTTTCACCGCCTTCATATTTCTGTTGGACAAATATTCCAGGCAGCGTTCTCCATAATAGTTCCACCCCAGTATCGTAGTGAAAGCAAAAAACACAAGGCACAGCATCAGGGCAAAGGATGCCACAGCCGGCGGAAACGGCAGTCCCTGCTGGAAAGCAGCTGTCGTAATCTCCACCCCTTCCAGGCCCGTATTCCACGTCCCCGCAATCACAATAGATAATCCGGTCATGGTACAGATTACGATCGTATCAATAAAAGTACCTGTCATAGACACCAAGCCCTGGCGCGCAGGCTCTTTTGTCTGAGCAGCTGCGGCAGCGATCGGGGCGCTTCCCAGACCAGCCTCATTCGAAAAGATCCCCCTTGCAATCCCTTTCTGCATGGCAATCACCATTGTTCCCATCACACCGCCGGCAAGCGCGCTGCCGGAAAATGCGGATTTGACAATCAGTGCAATCGCGCCCGGGATTGCCGGTATATGAGTCAGCAGGATGATCAGCGCCAACAGTACATAGAGAACCGCCATGAACGGCACAACAATCTCCGATACCTTTGCAATACGTTTAATTCCTCCAATCACAACCAGCCCCACACAGAAGGTCAGGATAATTCCCGTAATCACGGTTGCCCATGAGTATGTACCGCCGAACAAATTAACCGTGTTGGCGAGATCCGGATCAAAGAAATTCTTCACGGCAGAGGCGATCCCGTTAACCTGCGTAAATGTACCAATTCCGAACAGGCCGACACCTGCTCCAAAAAAGGCGAAAATCTTTGCAAGCCACCGCCAGTTCTTCCCCATTCCATTTTCTATGTAATAGAAAGGACCGCCCAACACATGTCCTTCTTCATCAATTGTACGGTACTTAATAGAGAGAAGCCCCTCTGCATATTTCGTCGCCATACCAAAAAAAGCAGCAACAATCATCCAGAATAAAGCCCCCGGCCCGCCAGCGGCAATCGCCGTAGCTACACCGACAATATTCCCTGTCCCGATTGTAGCAGAAAGCGCAGTACAAAGCGCTCCAAAACTCGTTACTTCCCCACGTCCATCTTCTTCATTTTTCACCATGAATTTCAGCGCCTTGCCCAGATGCCTGATCTGAAGGCCCTTCAAACGAACTGATAAATAGATTCCTGTCACCAGGATAAGAATGATCAATGGAAGCCCCCACACGGCATCATCGACCCACTTGATAAAACTGTTGATCTGACTAAACATAATATTACTCCTCCATCCTTTTGCCTGAGAGATTTACAGCACACGCTGCGTACACCTTCGGCGCTCTTAAAATAAGAGACTCTCCTGAGTTGTCGTGTCTTAACACGCAATTTAAAGCATATCACCAAATCCTCACCATTTCAAGTACTTTTTGGGGAATCAGCGTGCATCATCTGTCACTCGATCCACCTACTCCGTCTGGCCCCCCATCCGGGATAGGGACGCCTTCAGCTTTGATGTTCCAGCTCTTGAGAACCGGGGTGTCCGGAGGTCTTTTTGCGCAGGCTTATACTGATTCTGGAAACCTTTAATGCCGATTAATTCTAACTGCGAAAAAGCCGCATCTTATGGGGAAAAACTGATCTCCGAATCAGTTTTCCAGAGCGTATTCCCTTAGAAAGCATCGGCTTTCTAAGGGAATACGCTCGGTACCATAAGATGCGGCTTTTTCGCAGTTAGCAATTAACGGCTAAGCGGCCGGTTTCCAGAATCAGCATAAGCCTGCTCAAAAAGACCTCCGGACACTCCGGTTCCAAAGAGCGTCCCCATACCAGCCACCACAATCTCCCTACCCCAAAGCCACATCTAATATCATCATAAGGGTAAATCCGATTGCCACCCCCACTGTGCTGATGTTTGTATGCGGTTCTGCCTGTGCTTCCGGTATCAGTTCTTCTACGACAACATAAATCATCGCTCCCGCCGCGAATGCGAGCAGATACGGGAGAATTGGCACGACAAGACCTGTCAGAAGGATTGTTATGACCGCCGCAATCGGTTCCACTACACCCGACAAAGTGCCGTAAAGGAAGGAACGGCCTTTTGATACTCCTTCACTCCGCAGCGGCATGGATATAATGGCGCCCTCCGGGAAGTTCTGGATTGCGATACCGACTGACAGGGCAAATGCACCGGCAAGCGATATGGTTGTATTCCCGGATACTGCACCGGCAAACGTTACTCCTACGGCCATTCCCTCCGGTATGTTGTGCAGCGTTACCGCAAGAACGAGCATGGTTGACTTTTTCAGGCTGGATTTCACTCCCTCCGGCTCGTCTCCATTGAGATGCATATGCGGCGTCACGGTATCCAGAAGGAGCAAAAATCCCATCCCAAGCAAAAAGCCTGCCGCAGCAGGCAGCCAGGGCCGTGAGCCGTTCTCCTCCGCCATCTCTATGGCCGGGATCAACAGGGACCACACAGAAGCGGCTATCATAACACCCGAGGCAAAGCCTAGCAGCGCCTTCTGTAGTTTTTCATTCATTTCCTTACGCATAAAGAATACCATGGCTGAGCCAAGGGTGGTTCCTGCAAAAGGAATCAGTATTCCAAGCAGCATGTTCTGATTCATGTTCTTTCCCCCATTCATCTTATAGTTTCATACGTATGAAACTATCTTATGCATGGAGTAGACGATTTGTCAATGAAATCTATGTAAGTTCTGCAAGTTCTCTTCCTGCTTTCTCGCAAGCTTCTATTGCTTCTCCATCCGGTGCCTCATTGGCAATGATGCCTTCCGCACGCACCAGCTCAGCTCCGGCTGCCTTCATTCTTTCTGCCCAGTTCCGCATCCATTCGCCGTCGCCCCATCCATAGGAGCCAAATAATAAAATATGCTTACCGGATACAAGTGTTTCCAGTGACTCCACAAACGGCTCCATCTCGTTCTCCTCCAATTCTTCTGCCCCCATCGACGGGCAGCCCAGCGCAAATGCATGCTCAGACGCTATTTCAACCGCATCTGCCGCACTTGCCTCGATCAGCCTTGCGTTCTTTCCCGCCGCTTCTATTCCTCTGGCAACCGCCTCTGCCATTGCCTGTGTATTGCCGGTTCCGCTCCAGTAGACAACTGATACATTCATGGTTTTAATCCTCCTTATTACACGCGATATCTTTTATGCTCTTTCCTGTTAAAAATTCGTTGACCGCACATACTTTTGCCTGGTCATATTCCTTGAAAATCATTTTCGCGGCCATCGGATTGCTGTAAACCTTCCAATAGCCTAGGAACAGATATTCTCTTCCTGCATTGCGGATAAACCCCTGTACGTCCTCCACGGGATATCCAAAAAAGATTCCGATCTCATGCGGATATCCGATCTCCTCCCTTGAAAATAAAGCCGTGCGGCAGGACAGCCTTTCCAACATCTCGTCCAGCCCCATTTCAATGTAACCGAATTCCCGGATAAAGCTTCTGATCCCGACCCGGTTCAGATACTCGGATAACTCTTTTTCACGGTAAAATAAAACCAGGCATCTCCCCTCTGCTGCCGACAGCCTGCGGTAAGATATTCCTGACCCGCCCAAGATATTATACAGCTCATTATACATAGAGTCCTCCATTGTAATTCCGCAGGACACCTTTTTCCCCTTTAGAAACGGTGCACACTGAAGTACAATCTGAAACCGCAGCTTTAAACGTATATCCTCATGTTTTAGAAAATAAGACAGCACTTCTGCAGGCATAGCACCCTCCCTTCAAATGATTATGATTCTCAATTAAATGAATTTTACCACACTTCCGTCAGCTATTCAATCCCACTATATGATAACTATTCTCATTTACCTCAAAGCAATTCTGTACTTTTTCCTTCCCCTGTTTTATATGGTGAACCCTTTCGATAAAGTTGGAATTTATCCTTTTTTTAGTTGTTACCACCCGTACTTTAGTGTATAATGAATTAAAGACATTTGAGCATTGAGAGGTCTCAAAAAAACATACATAAAGGAGAGATTCGCCATGGTAAATTTAATAACAGGCCCGAAAGGCAGCGGCAAAACTAAGCAGATGATCGAACTTGCAAACGAGAAGGTGAAAACTTCCAATGGAAACGTAGTATTAATTAAAAAGAGCCATCGTGATACATACATCGTGGACTTTCAGGTTCGCGCAATCTGTATGGCAGATTACAGAGATATTCAAACGCTGGATGAATTTATCGGATTTATATACGGCATGGTAGCCGGTAACCACGACATTGAAACCATTTTCATTGACGGAGTATTAAAACAGGCAGATATTTCCATTGACAACCTGTCAAAATTCCTCGAAAAACTGAACAAAATTTCAAAAGAAAACAATATTGAATTTATTATCAGTGTCAGCGCTGAGAGAAAAGATATACCAAACATTGATTCACCGGATTATGCCGTTCTGAATTAATGAGACCAAAAAGGGTGTATCTGCGGATCTCGACCTGCCTGGTACACCCTTTTATTTTAACCTGTTTTCTCATTTCCATCCTAAGAAAATTATGCCCTGTTTTCCTCACATCCGGGCAGTCACATTTTTTCAAGAATCCCAATCGATCGAATCGAATATTTGATAACTGAATTCTGTGCATAGATCTTTATTTTAACGGGCTGATTCGGTAAAACGCGCTGTTTAAAAAAACAGCGGATATGACTACGTCCATCATATCCGCTGCTTACTCTTAGTGAAGCGCTTTTATTCCTGTACTGTGCCTTCCTCAGCCTGCGCTGTATCGTCCTGCTGCCCGTTGTCTGCATTTTCCCCGTCGGAAGACGGTGCTGTCTTCTGCAGTTCTTCTCCGTTGAAAGAAAGAACTGTATTGGTCGTATCACCCTCTTTATACTCCACAGTTACTTCCTGCCCTACTTCATATTTTATAATATCTATGAAGTCCACTACTGACACATCAAAGATCTCATCTGAGCCTTCCAGCATTACGTAGTAGTGAGAATTACCGTCAATAACTCCCTGCGCTATTTTTGTAATCTTCGCAGTAATTGTCTCAATCTCACGGGTATCTTTTTCAACCTCTTTGATTCCGTTTTCATACATCAGGTTCGTATAAGCAGCCTCGCACGAGCTTACCGTATCTCCGATTGCCACAATCTGATATTTCTGTACGTTCACCATCGCATATTTTTTAACCAGCCCCGCATCATCTTTAAGGGCGATAAAATAAGTCGGTTCTCCGGAAATATTCAAAAGCAGCGGGAAGGTTGCCTTATACTTCAGGTTCTGTACCTGTCCTTCCGCCGAGGACATTGCAGAGTCTTCTGTTGCTCCCTCAATGCCATAAAACTTTGTCTCCATTGTCCGCTGGTTCATCAGAACAAATCCTACATTGGACTGGTCACCGCTGACAGAAGTCACGCCGGTGTATACCCACACGTCATCGTCAATTGCAAGGTAATTGTAACCGGTTGTTGTCTTCAGACAGTCCTTTTGTCCCAGGATGCTGTTAAAATAGCCATGCTTTAATGATCCGTAATAGTCATACAGTTCCACAAGCAGATCAGCCGAGTAAGCCCTGTCTATCCATTCCGGCGCATCTTCTATCTTATAGTCCTTTGTCTCTCCCGTAATGGCATTGCACAACACTACGCGGCCTATGGTGGTTCCACCGAAAAGGCCGATGTTAAACTTCTTCACCGGGCAGATCCAGTATGGAACTCCGTCATCGTCAATTTCAAAACTGAGGTCATTAAAAATATACGTCGGATACTTAAATCTAAGATGGCGGTAAATATTTCTGTTAAAGTGGTCGCTTGTCGTATACTTCATGCCCTCTTTCAGCTTCACAAGTTCCGTATTCTGCGTTGCCATATCAATTTTTATATATGCCGGTATCCCTTCCTTCTGGTTTGTAAGCCATTTGATCACGCTCGCATAACGCAGCGGTGAAACTCTGACCGGCTGATCCTGGTAATTAATCTGGCTGTACAGATCATCCACCTCGAACTGAGATACCATGTCCACCATGCTGCCCATTTTACGGTTACCGAGGATTGCAGCAGAATCCCTGTCCAGAAGCGGAATCTGGTCAAAAGACAATTCCTCGATATCTTTCGTGAACTCACCGTCTTTTACATCCAGAAGTTTCTGATACTTCTTCGCATTTACAATTGGTGAAGATAGCAATGTGCCAATCAAATAAGCTGCTACCACTACCACCAGGATTCCCAAAATAACTTTTACGCCTTTCGAGTTTTTCAGTTCATACCGGTTAAGCTTCTTCCTTCTGATGTAAATCAAGGCAGCAATAATAATAATCACTATAAAAAACATCCAGAAATCTGAGGAGTGGATATTGATTGCCGGCAGCGTTACATAATAATAAATCGCAGCAAGCAATATGATTCCTATCACAGCCAACAGTTTTACTTTCCCTTTTTTCATACATTACCCTTTCTGTCTTTCTTCCTTAAGTCTTTAAGTACTCTCCGGCATGTTGCCAAAGTTCTGTCAGTTTCCGAGATTTATTAGAACCTCCTTCTCCACAGATCCGGAGAAAGAAGCAGAAGATACGGGAATATCTCCAATCTTCCTATCAGCATATCCAGGCAGAACACAATTTTGGACAGAGGTGAAAAGCCAGAAAAGTTTTCAATCGGCCCCACCTGAGCCAGCCCAGGCCCCACATTATTCAGTGTTGTCAATACAGAACTGAATGTTGTCGTAAAATCGTAGTTATTGATGGAAACCAGCAATACAGATAACATCATTATCAGGATATAACAAATAAAGTAAATATATACACCGTGCATGGTATCTCTTCCCACTTTTTTTCCGTTTATCTGCACAATCGTAACGGACTTGGGATGCAGCATTCTTCTGATCTCCTGCTTTACGCTCTTCATTAATATCAGAAAACGAGATACCTTTATCCCCCCTCCTGTAGAACCTGCACAGGCTCCGATCACCATCAGTCCCAGCAGGATTACCTTCGACAATTCGGGCCACTGGTCAAAATTGGCCGTACAGAATCCCGTCGTCGTAATGATCGCCCCTACCTGGAAGGAGGCATATCGAAATGCATGCAAAATATTGCCGTACATCCCCATGATATTCAGCGTAATAACCGCCATGGAGGCAAGAATTATGCCCAGATATCCACGGAGTTCTTCATTTTTCAGCGCGGCCTTCCAATTTTTCAGACGCAGCAGGAAATAGATATTGAAGTTCACTCCAAACAGAATCATAAATACCGTGATCACTCCGTCAATATATGCACTGTCGTAATAGGCAATACTTGCATTTCTATTTGAAAATCCGCCCGTTCCAGCCGTACTGAATGAATGGATCAGCGCATCATAAAAGCTCATGCCGCCAAAAAGCAGAAAAACTACTTCCGCTGCGGTCAGCACAAAGTACATGGAGTACAAAATCTTAGCCGTGCTTCTCGCCTTTGGCACAAGCTTGTCAGCCTCCGGCCCCGGCACTTCCGCACGCATCAGATGCATAGAACTCTCATCATCCAGAGAAGTCAGCATCATAACGAAAACCAGCACTCCCATTCCGCCAATCCAGTGCGTCAGGCTCCGCCAAAAAGCCATTCCCATCGGCAGGGCCTCAATATTTGTCAATATGGTTGACCCTGTTGTAGTAAAACCGGACACGGTTTCAAAAAATGCGTCCAGATAATTCGGTATGCACCCTGATATGAAAAACGGCAACGCGCCGAATAATGACCATAATATCCAGGCGGAACCCACGATAACAAGTCCTTCTTTGCCGTAAATCAGCTTGTTGCCCGGTTTTTTCCGTCCAAATATCAGGAATATGATGAGAAGTACTGCACTTACCATCAAAAATGATAATCCGCTTTTTTCTCCATATAAAAAAGCAACCGCTGCCGGAAGCAGGAGAAGCGCACCTTCCACCCCCAGCATCTTACCTATTATGAAAGTTGTCATTCTATAATTCATCGATCTGCACCTACAGCAAAATATCCTGGATATCCTGGATATGTTTTTCCATTGTAATGATAATAACGCTGTCTCCTACCTGAATGCAGTCATCACCGTTAGGTATAATAATTTTGCGCTTTCTCGCAATGCATGCAATCAGATTGTTCACCTTCAGTGACAGATCCTTTAATGGAATGCCCGTATAGTTTGTCTGAGATTTCACTATAAATTCGAGAGCCTCCACTTTTCCGTCGACCAATTGGTACATCGTTTCCACATTCGCGCTTCCCTGAGAGTTCCTGCGGGCACGCACGTAACTGAGAATTGCATCCGCCGTAGCAGCCTTGGCTGACACGATACTGTCGATGCCAAATTCCTGTATCATTCTGGCTCTTCTGTCTTCATTTACCTTGACAATAATCTTGGAAACACCCTGGCTCTTTGCAAAGAGTGACATAATGATATTTTCTTCATCCATCCCCGTCAGGGCGATCAGTGCATCCGCATCCTGTATCCCCTCTTCGATCAGAAGATCATGGTCGGTAGCGTCCCCGTTTATGACCGTCGCCTTGGGAAGAAGTTCACACAGGTTTTCACATTTCTTTTCGTCTATTTCAATGATCTTAACCTGCATCCCAATCTTGCAGAGCTGTGTGGAAAGGTAGTAGCTGACGCGCCCACCGCCACAGATAATTACCTTTTTAATCTTTTCTTTTCTCTGACCCAGCAGTTTGAAGAACAGCTCAATCTCCATGTGAGAAGCAGCTATATGCAGCCTGTCCCCGGCTCGCAGCACATAATCACCATCCGGAATAAAGACTTCCTCCCCCCGCTCTACCGCGCAGACAAGAAGCTTAATCTGAAATCTATTATACATATCCGCCAGTGACAGCCCAATCAGGCAGCTCTTTTCCAACAGAGGAAGTTCAATCAGTTCTACTCTTCCCTTGACAAATGTATCAACCTTACTTGCATCCGGGAATAATAAGAGCCGGACAATCTCCCCTGCCACAGCCAGCTCCGGGTTTACCGCCATACTCAGATGTAAGTCTTCTTTTAATATATCAATCTGCTGATAATATATTGGATTACGCACCCTCGCTATTGTGTGCCTTGCCCCCAATCGTCTTGCAATCAGACAGCTCAGCATATTACATTCATCTGTGGAAGTACACGCAATCACAAGATCTGCATGCGGAACATCTGCTTCCTTCTGAACTGCCACACTTCCACCGTCTCCGGTAACGCAAAAAATATCCAGCCTGTCAATCGCGGCACGCAGCTTTTTCTCATTGCTGTCAATCATAATAACGTCATAATTTTCCGCGGAGAGTTGTTTTGCCAGCTTATAGCCAACTTTTCCATCCCCAATAATGACTATCTTCATTCGTCTGCCCTCAACTTCATTACTTATTATATTTTGGTCATTTTTCTATAATGGCAGAGCAATTATAGCACTTTTAACTGCAAACTACAATCGTTTTCCAGATTTCTTAACAAATTTCAAATTACCGGGTGCGCAAGGGGGGATTTAGGCGGGTATGGGGACGCTTTGGGGAATTGGAATATGCCTCTCTCGGGTGCGGTATCAGGGCATAAATGCCGCTAATCAAAACCGGGGGAGGCGGATTATGCTGAACTGGTGGGACTGCAATTGTTTGGGAAGGAAAAGTACGTATGCTGATTTCGGAAGCCTTAAGAGTGCCTTAGAAGTTCTTGTAGCGGAAAAGCCGCATCTTATGGAGGAAAATTGATTCCGAATCAATTTTCCTCCATAAGATGCGGCTTTTTTACTGCCAGAACTTCTTGGCTAAGCAGCTGATTTCCAAAATCAGCAGACTCCTTCCCGCCTCCTACTCTTCAGCTCTTGCTGCGATTTCTTTTTCCTGTACGTCGGATGGCGCCTGCTCATATCTTGCGAATTCGTAAGCATAGGTTCCACGGCCACCTGTCATGGAACGGAGTACTGTACAGTATCCGAATAATCCGGTCATTGGGATATCGGCCTCTATGACCTGTTTGCCGCCCGTGATCGGGTTCATCCCCAGCACGCGTCCACGTCTTTTGTTCAGGTCTCCCATGACATCACCTGTATATTCGTCCGGTACTGTAACCTTTAAGGAAGCGATTGGTTCTAAAAGTACCGGTCCTGCTTCCATAAATCCTTTCTTGAATGCCTGCACTGTTGCTGTCTTAAATGCCATCTCAGAGGAATCTACCGGATGGTAGGAACCATCGTAGAGAACTGCTTTTACTCCTACAACCGGGTAGCCTGCAAGCGGGCCTTTTCCAACGGAATCCTGAAGACCTTTTTCGACTGCCGGGAAGTAATTCTTCGGCACCGCTCCGCCGACTACTACTTCTTCGAATATATATGGTGTCTCCAGATCCCCTGACGGCTCAAATCTCATCTTAACATGTCCATACTGTCCGTGTCCGCCTGACTGTTTCTTATACTTAGTATCCACGTCAGAATTCTTGCGGATTGTCTCCCGGAATGCAACCTTTGGCATCTCCAGTATAATCTCAACTTTGTATCTGTTCGCGAGCTTGCTAGCCGTGATCTCCAGATGCTGGTCCCCCATACCATAAAGTAAAGACTGACGGTTTTCGCTGTCATTTACTGCCTTCAGTGTCATATCCTCGGCCATCATCTTAGCCAGTGCCTGTGACACTTTATCATCATCCCCTTTGTTCTTTACGGAATACTTCATATATGTATACGGGATGGAGAAGTCTGTCTTAGCGTAGGAAACCTGCGTTGCTTTTGTAGAAAGAGTGTCTCCTGTCCTTGTATTGGACAGCTTTGCAATTGCTCCGATGTCTCCTGCAAACAGTTCGGTAACTTCGGATGGTTTATTTCCGCAAATCGTATAGAGCTTGCCCGGCTTCTCTTCTGCGTCCGTATCTGCATTGAAAAGAATATCGTCTCCCTTTAATACGCCGGAGCACACTTTAATCAAAGAATATTTTCCAATAAAAGGATCGACCATTGTCTTAAACACATAGGCTGTCTTTGCTTTTGAGAAATCATAATTCGCCTCAAATATGTCATTGGTCGTTCTGTTAATTCCTGCACAGCTTCTTTTATCCGGGCTCGGGAAGAACCTGACAATATCAGAAAGGAGATTGGCAACACCCTGCGCCTGAAGATTGGAACCCATTCCTACCGGAACAATATCTCCGTCCATAACTTCCGTACGCATAGCTGCCCGGATCTCTTCAACAGAAAACTCTTCCCCTGAAAAATACCGTTCCATGAAATCTTCACTTGTCTCTGCTACTGCTTCCATCAGGGAGTCTCTCAGTATCTCAAGGTTCGCCTTGCAGTATTCGGGAATCTCGCATTCTTCTCTCTGTCCAATCCCAGTATATCTTCTGCCTGCGTTCTTAATCACATTGATATAGCCAACCAGCTTTTCATTCTCGCGGATCGGCTGGAAGTGCGGAGCTATCTTTTTGCCGTATCTCGCTGTCAGATCCTCTACAACCTGACGGAAACTGGCGTCATCCACATCCATCTCAGTCACATAGATCATACGCGGAAGATTGTACTTATCGCATAATTCCCACGCCTTCTCCGTCCCAACCTGTACACCTGCTTTACCGGAAACTACAATTACCGCTGCATCTGCTGCACTGACTGCCTCCTCAACTTCCCCGACAAAGTCAAAATATCCCGGCGTGTCCAGAATATTAATCTTGGCCTTTTCCCACTCAATAGGAATCAGAGATGTGCTGATAGAAAAACCACGCTTCTGCTCTTCTTTATCAAAATCACTGACCGTATTATTGTCTGAAATCTTACCCATTCGGTTTGTTGCCCCTGATACATACAACATTGCCTCTGCAAGGCTCGTCTTGCCACTCCCGCCGTGGCCAAGCAATACTACGTTTCTAATCTCGTCTGTTCTGTAAACCTTCATGCTGCTGCCTCCTTGTGTGTCGTTATTATGTGCATGGTTTCTATCATACTCGCCGTGCACACGTATTATGTGTATATTGTACTAAAAAACTAGGACCATTACAACTCCTTTATGAATTTTTAACAAAGAATTTAGGGGGAATGGGCGGGAAATTTTGGATGAAGGGCCGCATCCAGGCAATCCCATTCCCCTTCCCCGTACGCTGGGTTCATCCAATTTTTACAGGGCAATTCCCAGGGGGATTCTTCCGGGGGCAGCGTATTTGATCTGCTGGGCGGATATTTTTGTGCTGTGGTTGGGGATGATATTTATACGCAAGGCCTGCTTCATCTTATTATTTATTCGCTGCAGCAGTAATATCCACTTTTTTATTTTCTTTGAAGCCTGCCATGCATACTCCCCTACCAGCCAGTCCCATCCGCTGCTCCCCTCCCGCCTTAGGGCCCCCAGCATGCCAGGGGCCGTTTGCTGCAGTGCATTATTCCCGGCCCGTGCAATGTGCGGCTCCAGGGGGACGTCTGCCGGTTTTGTGGGCATAGAATAAGCTTAGAAGCGCTTAATGCCGTACCGGAGGATTTTATGGATGGGAGCTGGCTTCCAGGCCGGCTCCCAAGCGGGGTCTGATCCGTGCAATCATCAGATTGCACGGTGAATCCCCGTGGTTCCATAAAATCCTCCGGTACGGCATTTACCGCTTCTTAGCGAATGGGCAGCCCCCAAAACCGACAGACGTCCCCCTGGAGCCGCACATTGCACGGGCCGGGAATAGCACTGCAGCAAACGGCCTCCTGGCAGGCGGCCCCCCCCCCTCCTTTTTATTTACTTTTTGGGGAGGAGGTGTTAAACTGTTTTTGTATGTTTTGTATTTGATTTTACTGAAAGGAATGAATCACCATGACTAAAAAGATTGGCTTCATCGGCCTCGGCCTGATTGGCGGCTCTATCGCTAAGGCTGTCAGGCAGTACTATCCTGATTATGAACTGCTGGCCTTTGACAAAAGTAAGGAGACACTGGCACTGGCAGTTCAGGAAGGTACTATTCAAACTTCCTGTTCTTCAATTGATGAGAATTTCAGAGGGTGCAGTTACATTTTTCTTTGTGCACCTATTTCCTATAATACCGCCTATCTTACACAGTTGAAGGAGTATATCCATCCGGACTGTATTCTGACTGATGTGGGAAGTGTAAAGACTTCGATTCATGAGGAGATTACCCGGCTGGGGCTAGAAGATAATTTTATTGGGGGGCATCCTATGGCAGGCTCCGAGAAAAGCGGATTCGTGAACTCAAAACCTGTGCTGATTGAAAATGCCTACTATATTCTGACTCCTTCTTCCAGGGTTCCGAAAGAAAAGGTTGCAGAATATAAAAGTTTTGTGGAGTCCCTGAAAGCGCTTCCTATTATATTGGATTATAAAGAGCATGATTATGTTACAGGGACGATCAGCCATCTTCCTCATATTATTGCGTCCAGCCTGGTCAATTTTGTACGGGATACTGATACGGAAGATGAACTTATGAAAAACCTGGCCGCAGGAGGTTTTAAGGATATTACCAGAATTGCTTCTTCCTCTCCTGTGATGTGGCAGCAGATCTGCCTGAAAAACCAGAAAAATATTTCCCGGATCCTGGGGGATTATATTGAGGTTCTGAAACAGGCAAAGGAGTCCGTGGATGAAGGCTCAGAAAACGACCTGTTTTCCCTGTTCGAATCCTCCAAAGACTATCGGGATTCCATGCCCAACAGTTCTGCCGGGCCTATCAAGAAACGCTTTGCGGTTTACTGTGATATCATCGATGAGGCAGGAGGAATTGCCACCATTGCAACCATACTGGCCAGCAATAATATCAGTATCAAAAATATTGGTATTGTACATAACCGTGAATTTGAGGAAGGCGTACTGCGCATCGAATTTTACGATGAAAGCTCTTCAGCTAAGGCAGCTGAACTGCTGAAAAAATACCGTTACATCGTCTACGAAGTGTAATTTGCATAAGAGAAAGGATTTTTAAAGATATGGAATTAACAAATATTACGGGATTAAAAGGAGAAGTGGCCATTCCCGGAGACAAATCTATTTCCCACCGCTGTGTTATGTTCGGCTCCATCGCGAAGGGAATCACCGAGATTCATAATTTTCTGGAAGGTGCCGATTGTCTGGCTACCATCGACTGTTTCCGGAAAATGGGGATTGATATTCGGCAGTCCGGGGACACCATTACGGTGCATGGGAAGGGCCTCCACGGTCTTTCCGCTCCTTCTGAGATCCTGGATGTAGGTAACAGCGGCACGACAACCCGGCTGATTTCCGGAATTCTGGCAGGACAGTCCTTTGATTCCAAGCTCTCAGGTGATGAGTCCCTGAATTCCCGCCCCATGAAAAGGATCATCGAGCCGCTGACTCTGATGGGAGCAAATATTTCCAGCATCCTCCGCAATGGCTGTGCACCGCTGTACATTACAAAGGGGGATCTCCATGGCATTCACTATGATTCTCCCGTTGCATCCGCACAGGTTAAATCCTGTATCCTGCTTGCAGGCCTGTATGCAGACGGCGAAACTTCTGTGACGGAGCCGAGCCTGTCCCGCAATCATACGGAACTGATGCTTGCCGAATTCGGAGCAGATGTCTCCACGACGCATGATCTCAGAAGTACAAAAGCGACAGCCTTACTCCGTCCATGTAAAGAACTCTACGGACGCACGATCACCGTACCGGGAGATATTTCATCCGCGGCCTATTTTATCGCAGCGGGGCTGCTGGTGCCGAATTCAGAGATTTTGATTAAAAACACCGGCATCAATCCAACACGTGCCGGCATCCTGAAGGTTTGTGAAGATATGGGCGCAGATATCACGCTTTTAAATGAACGTATTGAAAGCGGCGAGAAAATTGCCGACATTCTGGTTCGTACAAGCCGTCTGCACGGTACCACGGTGGAAGGCGATATCATTCCCACACTGATCGATGAGATCCCGGTCATTGCAGTCATGGCCGCCATGGCGGAAGGCACTACGATTATCCGTGATGCCGCAGAGCTCAAGGTTAAAGAAACCGATAGAATCGAGACTGTCACCGACAATCTTAAGGCAATGGGATGCGATGTAACGCCGACCTCGGACGGCATGGTCATAGAGGGTGGAAAACCGCTTCACGGAGCAACGATCCACACCCTTCTGGATCACAGGATTGCTATGGCATTCAGTATTGCTGCTCTTGTAGCAGAAGGCAATACGAATATACTGGACAGCCACTGCGTGGATGTGTCCTACCCGACCTTCTACGACACTTTTGAACAATTACTCTAAAATTACATCTGCACACAACACAAAAAACCGGGCCATGCAGTCACAGAGACTGAATGGTCCGGGTCTTTTTCACACCGCAAACGCTTCACCGGGATCCTCTCCGGCATTCGCTTCCCGTTTATTGACTCTGCTCAACCTTCTCCAGCAGCTCACGCACTGTCTTCCCGTTTCCAGGATGATGCTTATATGGCGCGATCTCATGAAGGGGCTTCAGCACAAAATCACGTTTGTGCATCTCGACGTGGGGAATACAAAGTGTATCCGTCTCCACAATCAGATCATCGTAAAAAATAATATCCAAATCCAGGGTCCTTGGCCCCCAGTGTATAATGCGCTCCCGCCCAGCATGTGCTTCGATCTTATGCAGCTCCTCCAGCAGTTCCTCCGGCGGCAGCAGCGTCCGCAGCTCCAGACAGCCGTTCAGGAAATCATCCTGCTCTGTCATGCCGTAAGGCGGGGTAACAAGCCAGCCGGAGGTTTTCACTACCCGGCAGTCCTCTCTCCGATCCAGTTCTCTGACCGCAGCATTCAGATAGCCTTCTTTGTCCCCCATGTTAGATCCCAGGGCAATATATGCCGTATGCCACTGCCTGGCAATCCTGACTGACACGTATTCCACCGGAAGGCCCAGAGGAGCCCACGGCTTTTTCACCTCCAGCTCCACCTTCTCCAGATGTGCAGTATGCATAAGAAGCTCCTCTGCCAGACACTCCGCGGCCCGTTCAATCAGCTTATACGTATTCTTCTTCATAAAAGTAACTATAAACTGGCTGACCTCGCCATAATGAATGGAAGCCGCCAGGTCATCTGTCTTTCCGGCATGCCTGGTGTCCGTATAAAGAACCGCTGAGATCAAAAACTTCTGCCCCAGCACATTTTCCTCCGGAAATACGCCGTGATTGGCAAATACCTCCAGATTTTGTATCTTAATCTGATCCATAATCCCGTCCCTCTATATGTCGTTTTCTCAAAGGGGTCAGACCCCTTTGCAGTCATGTTCCCTCATAATAGCTTCTGTCATCTGAATGGCCCGTTTGTTTCCCTTCACATCGTGCACACGCACAAAGGAACACCCTCTTAGTATCCCAAGCACGGTGGTTACGAGGGTTCCCTCTTCCCGCTGGCTGGCCGGCAGATCCAGTGTCAGGCCGATTACGGACTTTCTGGAGGTTCCCAGTAAAATAGGGTACTCCAAAAATTTCAGACGGTTCAATTCCTTGATGATTTCCAGATTCATCTCATACGTTTTTCCAAAGCCGACCCCTGGATCCAGTATGATCTTATCTTTTGCAATACCAGCCTTTCTTGCTATGTCAACACTTTCCTGCAGATCCATCAGAACCTCCGGCAGAAAATTCACGTATTCTGCTTTCTCCCGGTTGTGCATCAGGCAACACGCTGTCTGACTTTCAGCGATTACGTCCGCCATCCCGGCATCATATTTGAGCCCCCAAATATCATTCACAAGAGCAGCGCCGGCCTGAACTGCAGCTTTTGCAACGCTGCTCTTGTAAGTGTCGATGGAAATGGGTGTGTCAAACTCCTGCTTCAGCCTTTCTATCACGGGCACGACCCGCTCGGTCTCTTCGTCCTCCGTAATCTGGATATGCCCCGGACGAGTCGACTCTCCGCCCACATCCAGTATATCCGCACCGTCACGCACCAATTCCTGTGCATGCAGAAGCGCCTTGTCCAGATCATTGTACATTCCGCCGTCGGAAAATGAATCCGGCGTCACGTTCAGAATCCCCATGATATAGGTATGATGTTCCGTGTCAAACTCCCTGCTGCCTATTTTCATCTCTTATACCAGTCCTTTCACCATTTTATCTCCATATTCTTCTTTTCACTGCTCCAGTTGCATTCCTTCTCCGCCGGGCACGCATAACATGCTCTGGACAATTTATCACTTTCATATAAAAGTCTGCCAAGCACAGACTGATTCTCACTGTCCCGTCTGTGCTCCAGAATTGCCTGAAGAATCATCTGTCTTTCTTCTCCTGTAAATGTATCCGTATCCTCCAGTATCTTTTCTGCCGTCTCTTTTCCGGCGGTCTCGTGGGGTATGCCTTCCGTATACTGGCTGGCCTTGCCGATATCATGCAGAATTGCCGCCGCGTAGATCACCTCTTTCTTCAACCCCAGTCCGTTCTCCAGACTCCGGATATATGCGATCCGGGCCACATCCAGCAGATGCGTCATCTGATGCCTGCAGAACCGCCGGTCCCGTTCCAATTCCTCCAACCGCTTGCAGCTGCTTAGATACAAAGGATGCTTTCTGATCAATTCAATCTCTTTCATATACAAAATCCCGTTCCTTTATCTGATCATCTGAAAAAACAGATTGGTCAACTCCGGATCCTCCAGAAATACGCCTCTCTTAACTACTGTCACGGTCTGGCTCCCTGGTTTTTTGATTCCCCGCATTGTCATGCACATATGTTCTGCCTCTATCATCACAAGTACTCCTTTTGGCTTCAGATGCTCCATCAGGGCATCTGCAATCTGCCCCGTCAGCTGCTCCTGAATCTGAAGCCTTCTGGCAAATGCTTCTACAGTTCTGGCGAGTTTGCTTAAGCCTACTACCTTTCCGTCGGGAATATATGCAATATGGGCCTTTCCATAAAAGGGAAGAAGATGATGCTCGCATGTAGAATAAAAGGTAATATCTTTTTCCATCACGATTTCGTTATTGTCTACGTGAAATGTCTTTTTCAGATGCTCTGCCGCATCTTCTTCTATCCCGCCGTATATTTCCTCATACATCCGGGCAATACGCTCCGGAGTCTCCTTTAAGCCTTCTCTTTCGGCGTCTTCTCCGATCCCTTCCAGAAGAAGCTTAACCGCCTGTTTAATCTTTTCCTGATCTATCATAACTTCTCTCCCATATCCTCCGTCAATTCCATAACCCGTCCCAGATAGGACAGCGAACCAAATGCCAGTACTACATCGTCTTTTCTAGCAGAAGCACAGGCTTCCCTCACGGCCTCTTCTATCCCGGATGCCTCTTCTACCGCCCCCACACAGTAAGGCAGCAATGCCTGCTTTAATTCATCCGCGCCCAGCGTCCTGCCCTGATCCGGCAGCTCCACAGTATATATCTTATCCGCCAGAGGACCCATGATCTCTGCTATCTTGTCATATTCCTTATCCCGGAATACTCCCATAATAAAGAGCATGCGCCTGCTGGGGAAATATTGTACCAGAGACTCCCGCAGTCTCAGCGCCGCTTCCTCGTTATGTGCCCCGTCCACAAGCACCAGCGGATCCCTGGCAACACAGGTCAGCCGTCCGGGCCATGTTGTTTTTGCAAAACCTTCCTCCACAGCCCGCCTTGAGATCTCATATCCCCGGTTTCTAAGTGCCCGGATAACTCCAAGAACTGTTACGGCATTCTCAATCTGGAATCTGCCTGCCAGCGAAATTCTGATATTTTCCCACTCCCGGTAGGAAAACCGCTGTCCATCCCAGTTTTCTTCTACCATTACTGCCTCCCTGGGATACACAACCTCCATGCCGCATTTCAGCTCCCGGGCCTTTTCGACGAGTACCGTCATCACTTCCGGCTTCTGCAGCGATGTGACAACTGTACAGCCCGGCTTTATAATTCCCGCCTTATTAGCCGCAATCTCCTCCAGGGATTCGCCCAGAAAGCCCATGTGATCCCTGCTGATGGATGCGAATACGGCAAGCTCCGTATTCTTCACAATATTGGTTGCATCCAGCAGTCCGCCCAGACCGGTTTCTAAAACGACTAAGTCGCAGCGCCTCTTTCTGAAATACAAAAAAGCTACTGCCGTCTCTGCCTCAAAAACGGTGGGGCTGGCCTCACCTCTGGCTTCCATACGTGCAATAGCTTTCTTAACTTCTTCCACTAATTCTGCGAACTCATCTTCCGGTATCCACTTTCCGTCTATCTGAATCCGTTCCAAATAGGAAACCACTGTTGGTGATACATATCTGCCGGTTCTATACCCTGCCTCACTTAAAATTGTTGAAGTGTATGCAAGCACAGATCCCTTGCCATTCGTTCCTGCAATATGTATGAACTTCAGGTCATCTTGAGGATGCCCAAGTTCACGCAACAGACCTCGAATCGTATCCAAGCCAAGTACACTTCCGTATTTCGACACTTCGTCCAAATATACCCTTGCTTCTTTATAGGTCACGTTTCTCGTTTCCTTTCTCTATCTCTTCTATAAATTATGTAATTATTCAGTTTACGCTGCAGAATAATGTATTCCACTGTTGTCAATCATAGCACTAAATGCATTTTATCACAAGAGAAATTTATTCTCGCCATCCCGGTACTGCCGGGGCGCATTAAACACCTTCCCTATTCCAAAGAAGGTACCTGGCACCAGACATCCAGTATCTCCATCATATTTACCGGGCCGTGCTGCATGTTCTCCCGGTTCTTGGTATTTTCTGCATCCATCCATGCAAAAAAACCCGCAGGCAGTACGGACCATTCCTCCATCTTTCTTTTAAACTTTTCCGAAAAATACTGTTCATTTTGGAACACAGTCATAATTACCAACTGCACACAGTTATCCAGCACAAAACCTTTATACGCCTCTTCCCCGCTCCAATAATTTTCAAAAACATATTTTAGAAAAGACAGCAGACGTCCCACAATTTCGTCCAGAAAGCCGGCTCCCGCACTCAGCGTCATCAAGGTCTGATGTCCGTTTCCGGCATCCTCATCCACGTCCTGCAAATCATCTGCAAGCTGCAAAAAGAGCCCGAATCCCGTAAGAAACAGGACATCTTTTTCCTTTAGATTCCCATCAATCATGCACTGATCCACATAGATAGAAGCCCCGCCCTTATAAGCTGACATCTGCAGAAGCTCTTCCGCCGTTTTCTCCGTCTTTCCCTGCTGCTCCATACTTTTAATCTGGGCATCATAAATGGTCAGCAGAAAATCATAAAGTCCGCTGAATATTTTTCTGGGATAAATATCTTCGACCGAATCAACCATGGAGAAAACTTTCTGTTCCAGATCGTCTTCCGCCTCTGTTTTGATTCCGTTCAGTTTCTGCTCCAGCCTGCAGTTAAATGCAGCCTTTTCCTGTCTCGTTTTTTCACCGTCCAGAAAATTATCCGTATAAGGATAAAGCAGGCTGTACCCCCAGATCGCCTCATGGAACCACCTGTCAGAACCATCCGCAAGGCACAGCATAAAATATACAAAATAATTTCTCAGTGCCTGTCCAAGATCCTCCAGTACAAGTTCCCTGTCAAACACTCGCGTATGTCGGATAAACGTTCTAACCGCCTCTAGGAATCCGTTCCTCACATCGCCCGGCAGCCGCCCCAGCTGGAACATTACATCCTTATCCATAGCGTCGGACAAGGCTTTCTCCGCCTTCTCCCGCCACATCTTCTGACCGTGAACGGCCTGAGGGAAGCTTTGCAAATGCCCGTTCAGCTTCCCCCAAACCTCCCTGCACCGTTTATCATTTTCAGCCCGCTCTTTTACAGAAATAGCACGGAACATCCACGCACCCGCTACCGCAGGAGTTTTCTTCCAAACATCCGTCACGGTCTTCACCGCCGCAGTAATTCTATACCGATCATCCTCCCGAATCGTTTCCCAAGTATCCATAATATGCCCTCCTGTAAAAAGCCGCAGCCGTTAATACACTCCCTGTTCCCAATACTTCAAAAGTATAGCACGATCCTCCCTCAAAAACAACTAAAGGAATGGGACTGTTATATGAAGAAAAGGGAGCGGAAATGAAAGGGATAGGCGGAAACCTTCCCTAATCCGACTTGTCTATCTCCTGTCTGGCCACGATATCACCTCATACTTTCAATATCATTCCCCTTCCGCTCTCCCGTCCTGAATCCCATCCCGCACAGCCACTAAAAGGTAAGGAGAGCGCCCGCCTCTTTGGGCTGCGGGATACGGCGTGGGGCAGGATGTCTTCCGGTGATTGCGGATGCCTGAAGTGTGCCGTGTTTACGTAGGGATAAAATAGAAAAATCTGATGGACAGACTTTGCTTTACCAAGTAAAGTCTGAGGCGACTAAGGCCCCCAATTATCAAATTGGGGATCGCATGTCGCCGGTTCCATCAGATTTTTCTATTTTATCCCTACGTAAACTAGGCAAAACGGCCGGCATCCGCAATCACCGGAAGACATCCTGCCCCACGCCGCATCCCGCAGCCCAAAGAGGCGGACGCTCTCCTTACCGTCTCGTCAGCTGTAAGCTAATTCACCTCATTATGCAGCAGTTTATGTTCTTTTCCTTTCAATATGCCCTCATAAGCCGCCTCAACGATCGGATTCTGGTTTGAAAGTTTGATCTGTGCCATTGTGTCGATCTTATAAAGTCCTTCCAGTCTTGCTTTCTTTGTCCTTGGGCCGATCGGCACAGGCTGCCCTCCTCCGGCGATACACCCTCTCTTACAAGCCATGACTTCCACGAAATCATAGTGCACTTCTCCTGCTTTCATCTTCTCCAGTACTTCGGAGGCGCATTGCAGACCATTCACAACAGCGATTTTAACTTCTCTGTCTCCCAGTTTTACCCTGGCTTCCTTGATACCGTCTACACCGCGCACCCCGGTGAAACTGATTGCTTCCAGGTCTTCCGCCTTATTGCTGTTAACAAGACGCCGCAGCACTGCTTCTGTCACACCTCCGGTAACCCCGAAGATTGCGCCTGCGCCGGATGCCAGTCCAAATGGCATGTCCAGTGCTTCCGGCTTCACCTGTGCAAGATCGATTCCAGCTTCCTGGATCATCCGGGTAACCTCTGTGGTTGTCAGCACATAATCCACATTCTGCTCCCCATCTGTAAAGTGTTCCGGTCTTGTGATCTCCGCTTTTTTTGCGGTGCATGGCATAATCGAGATAACCATGGTCTTCCTGGTGTCTTCCGCCGCCTTCATACGTGCCTCTTCCTTAATCAATGCGCCGAACATCTCCTGCGGAGAACGGCAGGTGGAAATATTCTTCCTGAATTCAGGATATCTATTTTCACAGAACTTCACCCATGCCGGACAGCAGGATGTGAAAAGCGGAAGATTTTCTCCTGATTCCAGGCGTTCCAGCAATTCTTTGGATTCTTCCATAACCGTCAGATCCGCGCCGAAATTAGTGTCGTATACTTCGTCAAAACCGATACGGCGAAGAGCCGCCACGAGGCGTCCAAGCACATTTTCACCTTTTTTGATGCCGAACTTATCTCCCATAGCCACCCTGACCGCCGGGGCAATCTGTACAACCACACGGACATTCTTGTCACTGAGCGCACGCCATACCGGATCTACGTTCTGTTTAATCGTAATTGCACCGGTCGGACATACCGCGCGGCACTGTCCGCATCCTACACAATCCGTCTGCGCCAGATCCTTGTTAAATGCCGGCGTCACCTGCATTTTGGAACCGCGGAATGCGAAATCCAATATACCAAGGCCCTGAATCTCGTCGCAGGTTCTAACACAGTCACCGCACAGTATACACTTATTTGGATCCCTCACAACACACTCTGATGTCGTATCTTTCTCCAGCTGTTTTTTATTATTTTCAAACCTTACATCCATAATTCCAAGCTGTCTCGACAGCTTCTGCAGTGTACAGACTCCGTTTTTAGCACAGGTAGTACAGTCACGGCAGTGGGATGCCAGAAGCAATTCGATAATCATCTTTCTGTGGTGCTGCAGTTTTGGCGTATTTGTATAAATCACCATTCCGTCCCTGGGTGTCTCTGAACAGGATGCAAATATCCTTCCTCTGTTATCCTCCACCACACACATACGGCAGGCACCGTAGGTAGATAGCTCCGAATGATAGCAGAAAGTAGGAAGGTCAATCCCGGCTCTGCGGATGACGGAAAGAACATTCTTTTCATTCGTAAAGGCGACCCTTCTGTTGTTGATTGTCATATAACTCATGTTCGTTTCCTCCTACCCTTCAATATGTATCGCACCAAATGCACAGGCGCTCTCACAGGCGCCGCACTTAATACATTTTTCATTATCAATGACATAAGGTTCTTTAATCTGTCCGCTGATCGCACCTACCGGACAGTTTCTCGCACATTTGGAACAGCCCTTGCATCGTTCCGGGCTGATGATAAACTGCCGCATTGCGGTACAGTTGTGGGATACACATTTCTTCTCAACTACATGTTCCTCATACTCTTTTCTGAACAGCTTCAGCGTACTGATGACAGGCAGAGCCGCACTCTTGCCCAGACCGCACAGTGCTGTGTCCGTAATAGTATCCGCGAGCTCCTCAAGCAGATCCAAATCCTCCAATTTTCCATTTCCGGCCACGATTCTTTCCAGGATCTCCAGCATGCGCTTTGTGCCTTCCCTGCACGGAACGCATTTTCCGCAGCTTTCATTCTGCGTAAAGTTCATGAAGAACCTTGCGACCTCCACCATGCAGGTATGGTTATCCATTACAACCAGTCCTCCGGATCCAATCATTGCGCCCATCTTCTTCAAGGAATCGAAATCCAGATTAATATCCAGATGCGGCGTAATCAGACAGCCGCCGGAGGGACCGCCGATCTGTACGGCCTTAAATTCTCCGTCCCCCTTAATTCCGCCGCCGATGTCATAAATAACTTCGCGGAGGGTGGTTCCCATGGGAACCTCGATCAGACCTGTGTGCTTTACACTTCCAGTGAGAGCAAACGCCTTGGTTCCAGGACTGCTCTCCGGTCCGATGCTTTTAAACCATTCAGCGCCTTCGTTGATAATCATGGGAACATTTGCAAATGTTTCTACATTATTCAGTACGGTCGGTTTCGCAAACAGGCCCTGTTCTACCGTTCTTGGAGGCTTCACACGCGGCATGCCACGGTTCCCTTCTATTGAGGCTGTAAGAGCACTGCCCTCACCGCAGACGAAAGCTCCCGCTCCCCTGTTAATATGTAAACGGAAGGAAAAATCAGTACCCAGAATGTGATCTCCCAGCAGGCCGCATTCTTCTGCCTGTGCGATCGCCAGTTTCAGACGGCTGATCGCCAGCGGATATTCGGCACGCACATATATATAGCCTTCGGAAGCGCCAACAGCATAAGCAGCGATCATCATACCTTCAATCATCTTATGCGGGTCTCCCTCCATAATGCTTCGGTCCATAAATGCGCCCGGGTCTCCCTCGTCACCGTTACAGACAACATAACGTTCTTTTTCCTGCTGTTTAGCCACCTGTGACCATTTATAACCGGTCTGGAAGCCGCCGCCCCCGCGTCCGCGCAGATTAGATTCTGTAATTTCCTCAATTACTTCCTCCGGCTTCATATTGAACAGTGCCTTTTCAAGAGCCTGGTATCCGCCTGTGGAAATATACTCCTGGATATGCTCTGCATCAATATGTCCGCAATTTTTCAGCACATTTCTTGTCTGCTTTTTATAAAATGGAATCTCGTCCTGTTTCTGGTACTCAATGCCATCCTGTTTAAATAAAAGATGCCTGATGATCTCTCCTTTTTCAATCGTTCTGTGGAATATCTCATCGCAGTCATCCAGCTGTACCTTTGTATACAGAATTCCCTGGGGCTCTATCCTCATCAGAGGTCCCATCTCACAGAATCCATGGCATCCGCTTTTCTTAATGCCAAGTTCTCCATCCCCATGTGCGATCTCTTCCCCAAAATGCACTTCCACATCCGGATTTTCATCGACCAGCTCACACATTCTCCTGTAAATGTCACCGGAACCGCCTGCCAGACAGCCTGTCCCCGCACAAATCAGCACCCTGCATTTACTGTTTTCTATCTGTGCTTTCGAAGCTTCACGTACCAGCCCGAGAGCTTCTCTGTTCTCAATTCTCTCCATATCTCTAAGCTCCTCTCAACTCGCGAATTAATTCAGCTGCTGCATCCGGCGTCATTGCCGGATATACCTTATCATTCACTGTAAGCACCGGCGCCAGCCCGCAGGCCCCGAGACAGGAAACCGTTTCCAGAGTAAACAGCATATCATCTGTTGTTGCTTTTTCGCTGGAAAGGCCCAATTCGCTGTAGAGACGCTCCAGGATCGGAATCGATTTACGCACATGACAGGCTGTTCCATCACATACCTTGATGATGTATTTTCCTTTTGGCTCAAAAGAAAAATTCTCATAAAATGTTGCCACACTATAAGCCTTTGCCTCATTAATGCCTAGCTTCCCTGCCACATAGCTCAAAAGCTCAGGCGGCAGATAACGGTATTCCGTCTGAATGTCCTGAATAATAGGAATCAGTGATGCCTGTTCCGCCCCATGTGACGCTATGATTTCATCTGCCTTGTCATAGTAGGTCTGATCTAACATGAGATACCTCCTTAAACTGCGTTTATAAAGCTTTCAAATCCTTATAAACTGTACTTTTGTATGATATAGTTAAAATTTTATCAATCACTGTTTATTATATGGTAAATGTGGATTTTAGGCAATAGGAAAATACACTTTTTCTCAATAAAATCGGGATTTAGTGACGAGCTTTAGCCTTGGCGCGGATGGGGGCGCTCCATAAAGGGATAGCCGAAAACCTCCCGGAGAACATCCATGTCCTTTCAAAAATGCGACCACGGGCCTAAGAAATTCTAGGCGGGAAACAGCCCTGAAAATGGAGCACCACTGACACATCACGAGAAATCCGATGATTTCTCGCGCTGGGTCATCTGATTTTTGGATTTGGAATCCAAAAATCTCTCCATTTTCCGGGCTGTTTCCCACCAAGAATTTCTAAGGTCCGCTTTGAGCGTTTTTGAAAGGACATGGATGTTCTCCGGGAGGCTTTCGGCTATCCCTTCATGGAGCTGGCGCATCCAACCGGCAGGAAAAGGACTCGTTCCTAAGGTGGGGCCTCAAACGGGGGCAGCGTATGGTATTAAATTGGCGGGACTTCTATGTCCCCAGTAGGTGTACATAAGCGATGGGATACGGTTCCAGTATCAAAATAATTCAATACACATCTTGAAGATGAAAAGATACGCATAGCCAATCCACATCCGCTGCCCTGGTCCGGGATCCCACCCGGTTGGCGAGCTTTCCAGCCGATTGGATGAGCCAGCTTTATGACAGGGAGGCCGGGGAGGCGGATGGAATTGGCTATGCGTAACATGCATCTTGATTAAATGGATTTTAAGGCTTTTATGTATGGGAGCTTTGGGACTGTTTTTGAAGAAATCTATTTATTTAGTAACGATTATCGTGTGTAACTCCATATGTTTTTTTATTAATGAACCATACAATCTTTTAAATCCAGTATATTTACGGGTAACAAGGCGATCTAACACTTACACTTATATAAACGAATCACCAATTCTGTTCCATCCGTTGCTACCGTACGAGGGCCCCTCTGGGGAATGAGCTCTTAACTACCGTTTGGATGCAACAGCGAATGACGAGGTGAGTCCGGGAGCTGGCGGGGCAATGTCTGCTGGTGAAAAGTCCATAAAGCGAGCGATTAGAAGCTGTTGAAGAAAACGGAACGGGAAGGGAGGGCAGAATTTGCCTTACCAGGCAAATTCTGATGCCGCCTGCGGCGCGAATGCATCGGCATTCGGGCCAAATGCGGCATGTACCTCCCTTCCCGTTCCGTTTTCTTCTACAGCTTCTTCGCGAAGTGTCAGGACATTTCACCAGCAGACATTGCCCCGCCAGCTCCCGGACTCACCTCGTCATTCGCGTCCTCCGTCCGTCAACGAGGTCTAAAGCTCGTTAACTATATCCCGATTGACTTTATTGAGTTGATATGTTATATTAAGTGTATTAGTTGAATTAGTACACTTCACACACCAACCATACAGGAGGTTCGCATGATAAACATTGATTATCAAAGCAGGACGCCCATCTATGAGCAGATTGTCGAACGTTTCCAGATGCTCATTCTAAAAGGCGTATTAAAACCAGACGACCAGATGCCCTCCGTTCGCGCCCTTGCATTACAGCTGTCCATTAATCCGAATACGATCCAGAAGGCCTTTGCCCAGCTGGAACAGCAGGGATATATTTATCCGGTTAAGGGGCGGGGGAATTTTGTTTCCGGCAGCGGTCAGCTGGCAAAGCAGAAAAAGCTGGCATTTTTTGAAGACTTAAAAAAACTGATTTTCTATGGCATGGAGATGGGAGTCACCCGTGAAGAATGCAGTAAAATAATTGATCAGCTTTATCAAAAGGAGGTTCTGCATGATTGAATTAAAAAATATAGACAAAACATTTCAGAATATCCATGCAATAGATCATGTTACCGCATCGATCAGCGAGGGGATGATCTTTGGACTGGTGGGCAGTAATGGAGCAGGGAAAAGTACTCTTCTGCGCCTGATTTCGGGGATTCTGAAACCAGATGACGGGGCTCTTCTTGTGGACGGACAGCCCGCCTACGAGAATCGGGAGGCCAAAGAGAATATCTGCTTTCTCTCTGATTCTGCCTATTTTTTTCCCAATGCGACACCCGCGGTCATGCGGGATTACTACGCGATGGTCTATCCTCAGTTTGACAGCAAGGCATTTGACAGTCTCGCAGAAAAGCTGGACATCACACTTACCAGGAAACTGAATACATTTTCCAAGGGCATGAAAAAGCAGGTATCCCTGCTGCTCGGCCTATGCACTGGGACAAAATACCTGCTCTGTGATGAGACATTCGATGGACTGGATCCGGTCATGAGGCAGGCAGTAAAGAGCCTGTTTGCCGCAGAGCTGATGCAGCGGGATTTTACTCCGGTCATTGCCTCCCATAATCTCCGGGAGCTGGAGGATATCTGCGACAGCATCGGGCTGCTGCATAAGGGGAAGCTTCTGCTCACCCAGGATCTGGATCAGATGAAATACCATGTCCATAAGATCCAGTGCGTCCTTCCAGACGAAGCCAGGGAACAGCAGCTTCTTCAGGAACTGACGGTCCTGCAGTACGAGAAATCCGGTTCTCTGATGCTGATCACAGCAAGGGGAACAAAGGAAGCGCTTCTCAACTGTGTTAATTCGAAGGCTCCTGTATTTGCAGAAATACTGCCATTAACTTTAGAAGAAATCTTTATCAGCGAAACGGAGGTAGCCGGCTATGACATCAAAAATCTCATACTTTAAATTTATAGAATCCGACATCAGGCGCCGGGGATGGCTTGCCGCCCTGAGCGCGGTCCTGCTGTTCCTCATCCTTCCGGTTTATACGCTTCTCTCAATCGACAGTATAAAGAACCAGCCATGGTACAAAGACGGCAGCGGGGATTTCCAAAGTTGGGCTTCAGGAACATTTCCCGGGTTTTTTAACGGTTCCACGAACCGCTATTTTGCTGTATTGATCGTGATCCTGGCTGTTCTTTGTGCGGTAACCGGATTCTCCTATCTGCACTCCAGAGACAAACAGGACTTTTATCATTCCATGCCGGTCAGGCGTGTACAGTGGTTTGCGGTCTCATACTGGGGCGGCCTGATTATTTTTCTGGTACCCTATCTGTTGTTCGCATTGTCCACACTGCTGATTGGTCAGGCGCACGGAATATTGAACAGGGACATTTTGCTGACCACCTTTACCTCTGTGATGGGAGGCATCCTGGGCTTTTTGATCTGTTATCACACCAGTATTCTGGCCATGTTCCTGACAGGACGCATTGTTACAGGAGTACTTGCTTCATTTGTCCTGCTTATATACGGGAACATTATTATGTTTCTTATGGGAGGACTTGCCTCTAAATTCTTTCATACCTGGACCAGCAGCTCCCCCGCCATTCTACAAGAGGTCGCGGAATATATGACACCAGCCACCCTATATTTGCGGACATTGCGTACGACTACCCTGCGGCCATCGTCTCCGGCTGTCCTGATCTGTGCTGTTCTGTGTGCTGTCATACTGATCGCGGCTGCTCTTTTAATCTATAAATATTATCCGGCAGAGGCGGCTGAAAATGCACTGGCCTTTTCCAGATCAGCTCCTGTCATTAAGATCCTGATCGCGGTACCCACCGCATTATTTATCGGTTTATTTATCGATTCCTTCAGCGCAGGCAGCGGCTCACGGTGGATTATTTCTTTCAGTATACTTACCGTAATTCTGCTCTGTCTGCTGATTGAATTCATATACCACCAAGACATCCGGCAGATACTGGCGGGAAAAGCGTCAATGGCCCTATCCCTTTGTGCCGTGGCGGCAATTCTGTGTATCCTGCAGTTTGACCTGTTCGGATATGACACTTATCTGCCAAAAGAAAAAAAGCTCGCCGAAATGTCTGTATACACCGATAATTTTTCCGGGTATTTCGACTATCCGGAAAGCTATGAAGGAGTCCACTATGACCAGCTGAATGCCCCGGCCGCAGCCATCACCGATTACGAGACACTGTACCGTTTGTCAGAAGAAGGCATAGAGAACCTGAAGCAGGGGATCACACCCCAATTCATTAATCTGGGAAACAGCTCCCAGGATGCTGTCGTTGTCACAATGCGTTTTGGACTCACGAACGGGAAAAATATTTACCGGCAGTATGCAGTAGACAAAACAGCACTTTTGAATGCAATGAAACAGGCCTGTGAGAGTGAATCATACCGAAAAGAGCTCTTCCCGGTCTTCCATCTGAACCAGGAAGACATCCTGGGTATTTCTATGCAGGATATCTATTACAAGGCCGATTCACTGCCCTTAAACAGGAAAGAACAAAACCAGCTTATCAATGCCTACAAAGAAGACGTCCTGAACGCAGATATTGCAGAACTACAGAACGAAGCCCCATTGGGTGAACTTATCGTAGATTTTCCAGACAAGTATGCTGCTGAACCCGTAACCGGAAAAAGCGTGCATAAAATTCAGTTAGGCCAGTTTTATGTCTATCGTTCCTATACAAATACACTGCGCCTGCTGGAGGAACACGGATACAAATTCCGAACCGAAATTAGTCCCGATGACGTTGCACTAATGACCTACTATCCAAATGAAGGCACAGACGATGTATATACTCAAAATGCTGGCCTTGGTTATTCAACCATAGAAAAGCAGAAATCATCCTATGATTATTCCTTCGGAGACGGAATCCCCGTCACCAGTCCTGAAGAAATCCAGAAACTTCTGGATCAGATCAGCTATGACGAATGCAGCGGACTACTTGGAAACTATAAGACTACAACAGGATCCGTAGAAATCACCCTTAACGGAAAGGCTTATCCCAATACTTATGCGGTTTATGGAGAGTGAGGGGGGTGGCAAAAGGGCCGCTGCGTGGAAGTGGAGCAGGGCTCTCCTGGATACGGTATTAGGGCATAAGTGCCGCTAATCAAAATCGGAGCCGGCATGTTGAACATCGCAGACACTCACGAGAATTCTGATGAATTCTCGCTGCGGGTCTGCTTTCTTCCAGGCCTTGTGGGCCTGGAAGAAGTTCACATGCTGGCTCCGATTTTGATGAAGCGGCACTAATACCCTAAAAGACGCATCCAGGAGAGCCCTGCTCCACTTCCACACAGCTGGTCGCATCCTGTCAGAAGTTACCGTCACTTCCCGGGTGGGAACGCGGACGGGAGAGGCGAATTGTGCTTCACTGGTGATACCAAAGTCTCCCCAGCAGTAATGCACATCTCCCATCCGTAATCCGCCTCACCGTCAGTTGCCCAACCGATGTCAAGCTTCTACCGACCGGTTGCACCAGCCACTCCGCAGACAGGCGTCCCTCCCCCTTTACATCAAAAACCTCATCCAGTTGAAGGGGGTCAGGAGTTTTATGCGGTTTTCACGGCTTTTACTTATTTTCTGCCTTGTGACTCCCTCCGGGATGTTGTATGTCCCGTCAGGCAGTGCCTGCACGGAATCGTCTTCGTAGCTTTTCATGTATCCTCTAAGCTGCTTTGTTACCTCTTTGCTGTCTATCACAAGCATCAGCTCTGTATCCAGGTAGGCACTTCTCATGTCCATGTTGAAGGAACCTACGATTGCCAGATCGTCTCCGATTGTGATGCTTTTCCCGTGATAGGAAACTCCGCCTTCGTATTCATGGATTTCCAGTCCGGTATCTAAAAGTTTTCCTTTATTTTTCCTGTAATCCGAGGCGCCGAACGGGTTCCCGTTGTTGGCTACGGAGTTGGTCATTAAAAGGACATTTTCGTTAGCTTCACAGACCGATTCAAACTCCTGATACATCCAGTCATTGCAGATGATGTATGGCGTGTGGATGGCGATTTCTTCATCGGTGTCCTTCATCAGGCTGGTCAAGGCATAAAACAGCGTTGGCTCTTTGGCGTATACGTGGGTCGGATTGCTCAGAAGGGTAATCTTCCCAGTCTCAAAAGTCATGGACTGATAATCTGGTTTCTCTTTTAATGCCGGATTGTTTTTTATGATCTCCTGGTATCTGGCTTCCAGCTCTTCTTTGGCACGGGTAACGTCTTTGGCACGCACCCTCCAGGAGGTGGTGCTGAACTTCTTACATACATCCAGATCCCATACGGAATCAAAATAGGATTCCAGCTGATGTATGGAACTTTCATCATCGGGATTTCCTGTGTAAACCAAGACATCTCTGTCGTAATTCTTATATCCGTTGTCCCCCAGGAAATAGTCGTAGGTGTTCCTTCCGCCCAGCATATATAGGTCATCATCCACGATCAGATATTTATCATGAAGACGGCCCATGCTCTTCCATGGCGTCAGCAGGTTAATCCGGTTATAAATCCTGACCTCTACATTTTTTTCCGATGAGAGCGCATAAAAATATTCATTTCCATCCATCTGCTGAAATGCGGAAAACCCGTCTACAAGAACCTTCACATCCACGCCCCGCCTGGCAGCATGGATCAGAGCGGCAATGACATCTTTACCGCTCTGGTCCGCATGAAAATCAAATGTTGAAAGGATAATCCTGTTCTCTGCCTGTTCCAGCATCTTCAAACGTTCTTCCAGTCCGTCCACATTATCCTCTATGATACATGCCCTGTCACTGCATACCGTATCTGAGTAGCAGTCCGCTGCATCAAAAGATTTTTTGTATTCCCTGCTTACCTTTGGCTGCCGGATATAAGATATGATTGTCCCCAAAAGGACATACAGAACAAATACCAGAATACCCAAGATAAGGTATCTGATTTTAAAATGTTTCCTGTTTCTTCTGCCTTCCATTGCTGTTTTTCAGCCTGCGGCGGCATAATGGCCTCATACACAGGCTGAGTACTTCCCTCCTAATAATAATTTACTTTGACTTTTTTTCCCATCTTACTGACTACGGACTCCAGCTGCTCTATCAGATTCATCCGCACACTGAGGTCAAAACTCAATTCCGAGTTCTGGTGTGCCTCATTCACGGCAGTCCCCACGAAGAGATTCAGCTCTGTGCACTCTTCGATCAAGATCTTTGCAAGCCGGGATGCACCGTTATTGGCATCCAGTTCATCGAAGAACTCCACGTCAAATTCATCCTTCACATACCGTTTCAGCAATTTCAGCGCCTTGCCCAGGGTCAGCACACCCTCTGTCACCAGATCCAGCCCTTCTATCGTTGCCATAGGGGGCACGTTGGGATCATTGTAATCCACTTTGGTGATAATATCTTTCCTGAGAATCCTTGCGGCAATATTGGCGCTTGTCCCGCCGCATACGATTTTCCGGCCTTCTTTATGCATAAATTCATGCATCAGTTTTTCATCGTCTTCCTTGCTCTTTGGAGGCCCTGTAAATATATTCACCACTCTCCGCTCGATCACCCTGGCCACTGCCACCGTTGTGTCATCGCCCGGTTTCTGGACATAGAGGTCATCGCATGCTTGGCTTAGAAGGGCAGCCAGCCTGGAGGCCGACATCGTTTTTTTCGTGCACTGCAGGGTATACTCCGCCATACTCTCCCAGGTCCACCCCTGCAGGTTCAGTATCTCACCCGCGCCGGCATAGATCACGCCGTCGCTCATCAGTACAAAGCAGTCATTCTGCTGGACCTTAAAACGGTATTCGTGGATTTTCTTTCCCTCAATCACCCTTTCCTCGTAGGGATAGTTTACAATTTTCTTGTCCCGGATAAATACACAGGCCGGATTATCGTATTCCACCAGATAGGCGTCTCCATTGCGGAAGATCTGCAGGATACTGAAAGTCGCATATGCTACCTTCCTCACCTGGCAGATCGGAAGTGTTTTGGCGATTGTCGCCACACAAGATTCTATGGCCGCGCCTTCGAACAGCATTGTCCTGAGTATCTTGGATGTCAGTGTTGCGAGAATGTTAGCTTTCACACCACTCCCCATTCCGTCCGCAAGAATCACAATGTCGGAGTCTTCCGTCTTTAAGATCTCCACTTTATCGCCGCACAGTTCTTCGTGGTGCTTATTCAGGCTCTTCCATGCCACGTCTATACTTACGCTCATATCATTCCTCCCCTTCATTGAGGATAGAATCCCGAAGTTTTGTCAGCGTCACCTTTGTCTCTGCTGTTGTCTCACCGAGCAGACCTGCAATCTCCTGGGCAACCATCATCTGCTTCTCAATGACCTCCTGCGCCATCTTAACGGTCTCCACTTTTAGGAAATAATGCTGCTCCTTGATCTTCTCCTCCCTGGTTACATCCTGAAAAGTCACAAGCACGGAATCCAGGTTTTCAATATAAACGATCGTCTCCTCCGCAGTCATTCTGCCGTGTTCCAGCTGGATCTTCTTGTGGATCACGGGCTCCCTGGTGCGCAGTGTCTCCTCAATATCCTCTGCCTCTATGAATTCGAAAATGTAACGCTGAACGGCCTCATCCCTGCCCACTCCGAGCAGTTCCTGGGCCTTTTTATTACATTCCCTGATCTTCATACTGCTGTCTATAATAAAAATCATATTCGGCGTAACATCCATCACCACATTGGACATAGACTCCGCCTGCGTCAGCGCATACGGCATGCACATGGACAGTTCTGCCTTGTTCTGATAAACGGCGATCGCTTTATCCCTGCAGGTAGGATAACCACATGCTCCGCAGTTCAATTCGTCCTCCTCGGAATATTTCCCGGTAGACTTCAGAATATCCCGGATCTCTTCATCCGTGGGGATACGGTCCGTCAGATGATTGTCCTCAAATGCCTTTGCCAGTTCCTGCGTGCTCATATCTGGCAGGTCCCTGGCCGCCTTATAAGATACCTCATTTTCAATCTTTACTTTCGCCTTCACATAAGACGTATTCCACCTTGCGGATGCCGGGCCCTTCGCGCATCCCCCTTCACAGACATTTGCCTCAATAAAGCAGTGCTCCAGTTCTCCCCGCTGCAGACACTCCAGCATCTCCATGCAGTTTGCCAGCCCGTCCACATAGACTTTATGGTATGTATCGGCCTCCTCCTCGGTCACAACGGACTGAATTACGCCTCCGCTGATTGGATACATACGGTTAACCTTTGGATCCGGGTTGCCCATGGGCTTATCCTCGCAAGCATAGATGTCGATTCCTGCCTCATCCAGCCAGATCGCCAGTTCTTCAAAAGTAAGAATTGCATCAATCGCTCCGAATACTCTTTCATCCCCGATTGCCTCCTGTTTCTTCGCAATACACGGCCCTAAAAATACCACTTTCACATCGTCTCCGTACAGTTTTTTTATATAACGTCCGTGTGCTACCATAGGTGATACCACCGGCGCCAGCAGATCCACGCAGTCAGGATAATACTTTTCCACCAGATCATTAACACTCGGACAGCAGGTCGTAATTATATTGGGCATCGTATTTTCCCGAATGATTTTTTTATACTCATTCGTCACCATGGCTGCCCCTTCAGCCGTCTCCCTGACCTCTGCAAACCCAAGTTTCAAAAGAGCATCCACAATCTGTCCCGGCCGTTTAAATTCCAGTACTCCCATATAAGACGGAGCAATCGAAATAATCGTTTTAAACCCCTGCCTCAGATACCCCTTCACCCGATCCATATCGCTGGCAAACGTCTTTGCATTCTGCGGACAGATCTCCATACACCGGCCGCAGTTAATACAGTGGTCCTTAAGAATATGCGCCTGCTCATCCCGTACGGAAATCGCCTTCACCATACAGTAGCGCACACACTTGTAACAGTGCCTGCATTTCGCATCCTTAAAATCAATCACTCTCATGACTTCTAAGCTCCTCTCATCTCAAAACATTTCTGAAACCATTCTACCACTGATCCCTCCAAATATCCATAAATTTTAGTGAATGACGGGAGGAATGAACGGATGGGGGAAGGAGGCCGCCTGTGGAAGGAGGGACTTGTGCCGGGGGGCGGGAAACTTCCTTCCACAGGCTGGGTGCATCCAGACGGTTGAATGCTGTTCATGGGGAGTTTAACGGGGCCGGTGGATCCTTTTGGATACGCGTAAAGTCCTCCTGTAGTCAATTATAACGCACCCCCTTACGATACCGTCCCACCCAGGCCCGCACCATCCGCATCTCCCGCCTTAATCTCCCCTCCGAGGGGGAACGCTCTTTCCTGCCGGCCGGATGCGCCCAGCTAAGTGAAAGGTGAGCCGGATCCCCCTGTGGGGCTGTGCATGCCATTTTTGTACCCTTAGAGCGCGCGATAGAATCCGTTAGAGAAAAAACAGGGAACCTGGAGGGCAGAATTTGTTTTACCAAAACAAATTCTGTTGCCGCCTGTGGCTCAAAATCATCAAGATTTTGGGCCAAATGCGGCAAGTCCCTCCAGGTTCCCTGTTTTTTTCTCTTACGGATTCTTAGCAAGCGGGCAGGATACAGAAATGGCATGCACAGCCCCACAGGGGGATCCGGCTCACCTTTTACTTAGCGTCCCGTCCACTCGCTAAAACGCTCCTTAGTTAATACTTCTCTTTACATAGCTTGTATGCAGTATATGATGTGCCTTTTCACTTCCCGGTTCTCCAAGGAACTCCTCATAGAGTTTCTTGATAGACGGGTTGTCATGTGATTTTCTGATAGTTTTTGCTTTGTCATTATCATACAGTGCCTTTGCACGGATAGCTCTGACATCTTCATAGTTGCGTACGTCTGCATGTACCTGAGGCTGTCCGCCTCCGTTTACACATCCGCCCGGGCAGCACATGATCTCGATAAAGTGATAGTCTGCCTCCCCTGCACGTACTTTATCCATAATCTGCTTTGCGTTGGACAGTCCGGATGCTACTGCTACTTTCACATCCATTCCTGCCACATTGTATGTAGCCTCTTTGATTCCTTCTGTACCGCGGACCTCGTTGAACTCCAGGCTTGCAAGTTCTTCGCCTGTCAGGGTCTCAACTGCGGTACGCAGCGCTGCTTCCATAACGCCTCCGGTTGCTCCGAAGATAACGCCCGCACCTGTGGACTCTCCTAACGGATCGTCGAATCCTTCGTCCGGCAGGCTTCTGAAGTTGATTCCGACTTTGCGGATCAGACGGGCAAGTTCTCTTGTGGTGATTGAGATGTCTACGTCAGGTACTCCTGCTGCATCCTGGTCGTCACGGTTGATCTCGAACTTCTTCGCCGTACACGGCATTACGCTGACACATACGATGTTCTTCGGGTCTATGCCCATCTTCTCGGCATAATATGTCTTTGCGATAGCGCCGAACATCTGCTGTGGTGATTTGCAGCTGGACAGGTGTTCCAGCTGATCCGGATAGTAATGCTCACAGTATTTGATCCATCCCGGTGAACAGGAGGTCATCATCGGAAGCACTCCGCCGTTCTGTACACGATCGAGGAACTCATGTGCCTCCTCCATGATGGTAAGGTCTGCACTGAAGTCTGTATCGAATACTCCGTCGAATCCGATTCTTCTGAGTGCCGCCGCCATCTTGCCTTCCACGTCTGTTCCCATCGGATATCCGAATTCTTCTCCAAGGGCAGCTCTTACGGAAGGAGCCGGCTGAACGATGACATGTTTGCTCTCATCCGCAATTGCAGCGAGCACGTCGTCGATAAAGTCTTTTTCATATAAAGCACCAGTCGGACATGCGGTGATACACTGGCCGCAGGATACACAGCTTGTTTCCGCCAGGCCCATATCAAACGGTGAGCCGATAAATGATGCGAATCCTCTGTTGTTTGGTCCAATTACGCCTACGGACTGTACTTTTTCACAGACAGCTGTACATCTTCTGCAGAGAATACACTTGTTATTGTCACGGATCATATGAGGTGCACTGTCATCCAGCTCAAACTCCGGTGATTCTCCTGCAAAATAATTTTCATCTTCCACGCCCAGTTCCTGACAGAGCTCCTGAAGCTCGCACTTTCCGCTTCTGACGCAGGACAGACATTTTTTATCATGATTGGAAAGAATCAGTTCCAGCGTACGCTTTCTCGATGCAATCAGTTCCGGAGTGTTGGTCAGGACCTCCATTCCCTCATTGATCGGGTGTACACATGCTGCAACCAGATTCCTTGCGCCTTTTACTTCTACGATGCACATACGGCAGGCGCCGATCTCGTTGATTTCCTTCAGGAAGCACAGCGTCGGGATCTTGATCCCTGCGATATGTGCCGCATCCAGAATCGTAGAGCCTGCCGGTGCACAGACATCTATGCCATTAATTTTAATATTTACATTTTCCATAGTCTCTATCCTCCATTACTCTTTGTAAATCGCACCGAAACGGCATTTCTCCATACAAGCACCGCACTTAACACATTTTTCAGGGTTAATCATATGTGGTTCTTTTACGCTGCCAATGATTGCATCAGACGGACAGGTTCTTGCACATAAGGTACACCCTTTACATTTATCAGCATCAATCTTGTAGTGGAGCAGGTCTTTACATACTCCTGCCGGACATTTTTTGTCTACGATATGTGCGATGTATTCGTCCCTGAAGTAATGAAGCGTGGAAAGTACCGGGTTCGGCGCTGTCTGCCCCAATGCGCACAGGGAATTGGATTTCAAGTGGTAGCACAGTTCTTCCAGCTTATCCAGATCTTCCATAGTAGCCTGGCCCTTCGTGATCTTCTCCAGGATCTCCAGCATACGTCTTGTGCCGACACGGCATGGCGTACACTTACCACAGGATTCGTCTACTGTAAATTCCAGGAAGAACTTCGCGATATCTACCATACAGTTGTCTTCATCCATAACGATCAGACCGCCGGATCCCATCATGGAGCCGATCTCGATCAGGTTATCATAGTCGATCGGCACATCAAAGTGCTCGGCCGGAATACAGCCGCCGGATGGTCCGCCTGTCTGGGCTGCTTTGAACTTCTTGCCGTTCGGCACACCGCCGCCAATCTCTTCTACGATCTCACGGAGCGTGGTTCCCATTGGAATCTCCACAAGACCAGTATTGTTAATCTTACCGCCGAGAGCGAATACTTTTGTACCCTTAGACTTTTCCGTACCCATGGATGCAAACCATTCCGGGCCGTTCACGATAATCTGCGGGATGTTCGCATACGTCTCAACATTATTCAATATGGTCGGCTTCTCGAACAAACCTTTCAGCGCCGGGAATGGCGGACGAGGTCTTGGCTCCCCTCTGTTGCCCTCGATAGAAGTCATAAGAGCCGTTTCCTCACCGCAGACAAAAGCGCCTGCGCCAAGTCTCAATTCAATATCAAAATCGAAGCCGCTGTCGAAAATATTTTTTCCTAGCAGGCCGTATTCTCTCGCCTGTCCGATCGCGATTTCGAGGCGTTTTACTGCGATTGGGTACTCAGCACGCACATAAATGTAACCCTGTGAAGCACCGATCGCATAGCCTGCGATTGTCATAGCCTCCAGAACTACGTGTGGGTCGCCTTCCAGTACAGAACGGTCCATGAATGCACCCGGATCTCCCTCGTCGGCATTACAGCAGACATACTTCTGATCCGCGTCATTTGCCGCCGCAAATTTCCACTTCAAACCCGTCGGGAAACCGGCGCCTCCGCGTCCTCTAAGGCCGCTGTCCAACAGGATCTGGATGACATCTTCCGGTGTCTTTTCCGTCAGTACGGTACCCAGGGCCTCATATCCTCCCGTACCTATGTATTCTTCGATATCCTCCGGATTAATAACACCGCAGTTTCTCAAAGCGACTCTCTTCTGTTTCTTGTAAAAGTTTGTCTCATTCAGAGGAAGAATCTTGTCTGTCTTTGTTGTCTCATCATAAAGAAGACGGGTAACTACCCTTCCCTTTAACAGATGTTCGGATACAATCTCCGGAATATCGTCTTCCTGTACCATGGAATAGAAAGATCCTTCCGGATATACAATCATGATCGGTCCCAGTGCACACAGTCCGAAGCAGCCGGTTTTAACAACACCGACTTCATCAGCCAGGCCCTGGGCTTTGATCTCTTTCTCAAGTTTTTCTATAATTCTCGGGCTTCCGGAGGAAGTACAGCCTGTTCCACCACAAACCAAAACGTGCGAACGATACATAATCATCAGCCTCCTTTATTTTTTCTCAACACTCTTCTGTACTGCACCCAATGTATACTTTGTTACGACCTGGCCGTCCAGAAGATGCATTCTTAATACTTCCAATGCCTTTTCCGGATTCATCTTTACATATGTAACTTTCTCCTTGCCTGGTTCCATGACTTCTACGATCGGCTCGTACTGGCAGAGTCCAATGCATCCTGTCTGTGTTACGTTAATATTGTTAAGGCCCTGCTCCTGAACAGCATCGGAAAGAGCTGTCAGCACTGGTCTTGCGCCGCTTGCGATTCCGCAGGTAGCCATGCCGACCACCACTCTGATCTGGTCTTCGCTCTCTGCGCGGACGCCGACTTTACCCTGCATTTTTTCTCTAATTGCGCGTAATTCTTCGAGAGATTTCATATATTTCCTCCATTCTTATTTTCAAAATCATCTATATATCCGCTCCCTGATCTGCCTCAGCCTTATTTGACTCGAGAAATTCCTTGATAAATCCGGAAACCTCCAGACTTGAGAAAGAAATATCTTCCCCCAGAATCTCTCTGATCTCACGAGTATCCAGAACAAACTCACTGTCATTATACCGGTAAGTATAGATGAATCGAATCTGTTCATTGAAAACAACCAGTGTATGTATGGTAGAACTAATATCCCCGAGCGGCATTCTGTCTATATGTGATAATCCAAAAACAGCGGTTACCACTGTTCCCTTTCCTAATTCCGACATAATGGAGAAGCTCCCTCCTGTACTCTCTGCAGCCTGTTTGAAAAAAGGCACTCCCAAACCTACTCTTCTCGTAGTCCTAGTCGTGTAAAATGGGTCCTGCACCTTTTCTACCTGTTCTGCAGACATACCGCATCCGTCATCCTTGATTACAACGGTGAGCGTGTCCTCCTCTGTCTGCACAGAAACCCCTATTTCAATAAGTGATGCTCCTGCACGTACAGAATTTTCAGCAACGTCCAATATGTTCAGAGATATTTCCGGCATCATAGGCTTATTCGTATTTTGCTAAAATGTCGTCAATATCATCCACCGTCAGACGGCCATATACTTCGTCATTGACCATCAAAACCGGAGCCAGTCCACAGGCGCCTACACAACGGCATGCATCCAGTGAAAACTTGCCGTCAGGCGTACATTCCCCGCCAACAATGCCAAGTTTTTCCATGAGCGCATTGTAAATATCCCCGGAGCCTTTGACATAACAGGCAGTTCCGAGACAGACGGAAATCTGATATTTTCCTTTCGGGTTTAATGTAAACTGGGAATAGAATGTAACAACTCCGTATATCTTTTCCAGAGGGATCCCGGTTTCGTTAGAAATGATTGTCTGTACCTCTATTGGAAGGTATCCATAGATATCCTGGGCTTTTTGAAGAATTGGCATCAAGGCGCCTTTTTCATCCTTCAGCTCAGCTATCACTTTTAATAAAGATTCTTCTTGTTCCTTTGTTCCTGTAAACGGAACGGTTTGTTTCTTCGCGAGCATCGCTTAACCTCCATTCTTTTCTTTGGGTTTATACCCATATTATAATACCATGAGATATGACAAAATTCCAGAACTATTTACGTTACTTTTTGTTCATATTTGCCGATAATTATTCTCATTATTACTAATATTCACGAAATCGGGATTTAGTCGGCAAGCTTTAGACTTGTCGACGGACGGGGACGCTTCATGACAGGGAGGCCGGGGAAGCGCTGGGGCTGTATATGCCGTTGCGATATGCACCCATGCTGCTAAGTGCTTCTAGAACAGCCGATGCCGGATAGACGGGTACGCTGAACACATCACGGGAAATCTGATGATTTCCCGCGCTGGGTTCAGCAAAAACTTGATTTGGAGATCAAGTTTTTCCCCGCCTATCCGGCATCGGCTGTTCAAGAATCACTAAGCGCACTCCAGCATATCGCAACGGCATATACAGCCCCAGCGCCTCCCCGGCCTCCCTGTCATAAAGCTGGCTCATCCAATCGGCAGGAAAGCTCGCCAACCGGGTGGGATCCCGGACCAGGGCAGCGGATGTGGATTGGCTATGCGTATCTTTTCATCTTCAAGATGTGTTGAATTATTTTGATACTGGAACCGTATCCCATTGCTTATGTACACCTACTGGGGACATAAAAGTCCCGCCAATTCAATACCATACGCTGCCCCCGCTTGAGGCCTCTCCTTAGAAACGAGCTTTTTCCTGCCGGTTGGATGCGCCAGCTCCATGAAGGGATAGCTGAAAGCCTCACGGAGAACATCCATGTCCTTTCAAAAACGCTCAAAGCGGACCTTAGAAATTCTTGGTGGGAAACAACCCGGAAAATGGAGAGATTTTTGGATTCCGAATCCAAAAATCAGCTGACCCAGCGCGAGAAATCATCGGATTTCTCGTGATGTGTCAGTGGTGCTCCATTTTCAGGGCTGTTTCCCGCCTAGAATTTCTTAGGTCCGCGGCCGCGTTTTTGAAAGGACATAGATGTTCTCCGGGAGGTTTTCGGCTATCCCTTTATGGAGCGTCCCCATCCGCGCCGAGACTAAAGCCCGTCGCTAAATCCCGATTGCTTTTTATAGGTACAAATGCTATACTAAACCCATGATTTTACCTGATATCTTCTTGGGTTAATACTTTATTTTCAGAATTTAGGAGGGCTTATGACAATAGGGGAAATGAAGAAATTGCTGGATGCCGACATTCTGTTCGGCGAAGAATTATTGGATTTGGATGCAGAATTCGTTTTTTCATCTGATATGATGAGCGATGTCCTTGCCTTTGCCGATCAGTGCTCTGTCCTGATTACCGGACTGTGCAATCCGCAGGTGGTCAGAACGGCGGAGATGCTGGACATTGCCTGTATTGTATTTGTACGCGGCAAGATGCCGGATGAGAATATCATTGCACTGGCCCGCGGCAAGGGAATGGCTATTCTGGCCACCAAGCATTTTATGTTTACAACATGTGGGATCCTGTACGAACACGGACTACGGGGAGGTGCCTGAATGGATGAATTATTGACATTTACTTATACGATCTCCGGGGATGATTTTACCCGTGCCGGGGAGGCCAGCAGCGCCATTAAAAACAAACTGAAGATGCTGGGAGTGAATGCTTCCGCTATCCGCAAGGTCGCCATCGCCATGTATGAGGGTGAGATCAACATGGTGATTCATGCCAATGGCGGAGAAATCACCGTTACAATCTCGGATACTGAGATCACAATGGTCCTTGCCGATGTGGGGCCTGGTATCGAGGACATCTCCAAGGCAATGCAGGAGGGGTACTCTACTGCGCCGGAGGAAGTGCGTTCTCTCGGTTTTGGTGCCGGCATGGGACTTCCGAATATGAAGAAATATTCGGATGATTTTCACATAGAATCTGTGCCCGGAAAGGGCACTACTGTTACCATGAAGGTATTTATCTAACCGCACAGCCGGATTTATGAATCACTGTAACGAAAGGAGCTGTCATGGACAAATTTATGCGGTCTGTCCGACTCAAGGAAGACCTCTGCCAGGGCTGTATTAATTGTATCAAGTATTGCCCGACCCAGGCAATTCGTGTACATAATGGGAAAGCCCATATTATCGATAAGTTCTGCATAGACTGCGGCAGGTGTATCCGTTACTGCCCGCACCATGCAAAGATACCAATATATGATTCCTTAAATGTTTTGAACGATTACAAATATACCGTTGCACTGCCCGCGCCGTCACTCTATTCTCAGTTCAACAACCTGACTAATGTGGACATTATACTGAACGCCCTGCTTAAACTGGGGTTTGACGACGTATATGAGGTCAGTGCGGCGGCGGAGCTGGTCTCCGAAGCTTCCAGGGAGTATATGAAGGAACATGAAGACGAAGGGCCGTTCATCAGTTCCGCCTGTCCGTCCGTGGTCAGGCTGATCCGGGTGAAGTTCCCCTCCCTGCTCTCCAAGCTGCTTCCGATCAAACCGCCAGTAGAGGTTGCCGCCGAGATAGCCAGGGCGCGTGCCATAGAGAAAACGGGGCTGCCTTCCGAGGATATCGGGATCATCTTTATCTCCCCGTGCCCCTCCAAGGTTTCTTATTCTAAAGCGCCTCTAGGAATCGACAAGAGCAACATTGATAAAGTGGTTGCCATCAAGGATGTCTATCCGCTGCTGCTCCCGCATATGAGCCGAGACGAGTCACAGCTGGAGCCGCTCTCCAATTCCGGCAGGATCGGGCTTGGCTGGGGCAATGCCGGCGGCGAAGTGGGCGGTCTTCTGATCGACAGCTATCTGGCGGCCGATGGTATCGTCAATATCCTTCGAGTTCTGGAAGAGATTGAGGATGAGAGGATTCACGGTCTGAAGTTTATCGAACTCAGTGCCTGCAACGGCGGTTGTGTTGGCGGCACCCTGACCGTGGAAAACGCTTATGTGGCAACTACCAAGACGAAACGCCTGCTGCGCTATCAGCCCGTCTCCAAAAGCCATCTCTCCAGCCATCCTGAGCTGAAAAGCGTACACTGGGATGACGATGTGGAGTATGAACCGGTCTTCCGTCTTGGCAACAGTTTCAAGGAAAGCCTGGAAATGATGAGCACGGTGGAAGAACTGACCAAGAAGTTCCCGGGGCTGGACTGCGGTTCCTGCGGGGCGCCCACCTGCCAGACTTTGGCAGAAGATATCGTAAGAGGAGCTGCAACCAGCAATGACTGTATCTACGTACTGAGAGAACATATTTCCAGTCTCTCAAAAGAGATCGATTTTCTTTCCAAAACATCCAATTTGACCTGTAACTCTGATGATGACAACGCCAAGCTGCTTCATGAGTACATACATAAGCTCACGGCAGAACTGGATGCATTCGGAGTTCCGCAGAGGCATAAAAATAAGAGGGAGGAATAAAGTATGAAACTACAGGCTGTATTAGAGATACCCGGATGTAAGGTGCTGGTAAAAGGGGATCCGAAGCGGGAACTGTCCAAAGTATTCTGCTGCGACCTGCTCAGCATTGCTATGAGTAAGGCCCCGGCAGACGGTGTCTGGGTTACGGTAATGGGGAATAAGAATACACTGGCGGTTGCCTCTCTGACGGAGACCGCCTGCATCATCCTGGCGGAGGGTGTTGGACTGGACGAAGGGACACTAAAACAGGCAGAAAGCGAAGGCATTGCCGTCCTGACCACGGAACTTCCGGTTTTTGACATGGCTCTGGAAGTTTATGAAGCAGGATTATCATGATTCCGTTATATTATGACCTGCATCTCCACTCCTGCCTCTCCCCCTGTGGAGATGATGACATGACTCCTGCCAATATTGCAGGTATGGCTTCCATCAAGGGCCTGGACGTTATCGCCCTCACGGATCACAACAGCTGTAAAAACTGCCCCGCAGCCATGTTGCAAGGCAGAGAATACGGTGTCATTGTCATTCCCGGAATGGAGCTGTGCACCGTTGAGGAAGTTCACGTCATCTGCCTCTTTCCCGCACTGGAGAATGCCCTTGCATTCGACGGATATGTGTATGAACATATGCTTCCCATTAAGAATAGGGAAGCGATATTCGGCAAACAGCAGATCATGGACGAGAACGACAAAGTAACGGGTACGGTGGAGAATCTGCTGATTAATGCCACGGACATTACGTTCGACGATGCTTTTTCTCTGACTGCGTCCTATGGCGGCATCGCCTATCCGGCCCATGTGGATAAGAGTTCAACGAGTGTCCTCTCCAACCTGGGATTCGTCCCGCCAGACAGTACCTTTACCTGTGCGGAGTTCCATGACCTGAAAAACCTGCACAGAATACAAAAAGAGCATCCGTACTTCTTACAATGCAATATCGTAAGCAGTTCAGATGCCCACTATCTCGGGGATATCCGGGAACCGGAATATCAGATTTTTTCGGAATCGAAGGAGATTCCTGACATACTAAATGCGCTTCAGACAAAGGCGTAGGAAACGGATGCAAGGAATACGGGCAGATTGGCTCTATTCCTTGAACCGGTATCCTACGCCTACTTCTGTCACTATAAACCGGGGTTCTGCAGGATTCTTCTCAATCTTTCTGCGCAGCGTGGCCATGAATACCCGGAGTGTACCGGCCTCGACGCCTTCACCATACCCCCAGATCTTTTTTAATATATAGTTGTGGGTCAGTACTTTTCCGCGGTTTGAAATAAGCAGCGTCAGGATCTTATACTCGATAGGAGTGAGGTGTATCTCCTCTCCGTCCACCTGGACACTTCGTTTCGTATAGTCTACGGTCAGATAATCCTGATGAAACATTTCCTGAGCGCTGTCAGGCGCTATCTTCTCCATCTTACGCATGGCAACCCTGATTCTCGCCATCAGTTCTCCCATATAAAATGGTTTCGTAACATAATCATCGGCCCCTGCATCCAGTGCCTGTATCTTTTCCTGCTCTTCCTGCCTTGCAGATACGACAATAATCGGAGTGTTGGACAACTCCCTGACATGCTTAACCACCTCCAGGCCTTCCCCATCCGGAAGCCCCAGATCCAGCAGGATCATATCCGGCTGGTTTGCGTAGAAAAGGCTGATTGCCTCCTTTACCGACTTCGCGACATAATAGCCGTATCCCTCATCTTTTAATGTCATACTCATGAAATTTACAATATATTTGTCATCTTCAACAATTAAAATTGTCTTTTTCTCGTTCATCTATACCACCCGTTCATGATTCGTTACTATTTTCTCGCGGCCTGTTAACAGGTTCCCTTATTCTGCAATTCTTGCTTCCAGCCAGAAGGTAAATCTGGCGCCGCCCTCTCTGCGGTTTTCTGCCCATATCCTGCCGCCGTGGGCTTCCACCACCTCCTTGCAGATTGCAAGGCCCAGGCCGATTCCTCGTTTTCTGTCTGTGCTTTTATCCGAAAGTGATACGAATTCATCGAAGATCTTTTCCTTCATCTCCTCTGCGATTCCATCGCCATCATCTTTCACGACAAAGTAAACCCTGTTTTTCCGGTAGGAAACATCCAGGGAAATGCTTCCCCCGTCCTGCGTATGCTTCACCGCATTGTCCAGAAGATTCACCAGGACCTGCATGATCATCTTCCCGTCCATATCCGCTACAACCACACGGTCAGGCAGGGACACTCTGAAATCCCTTCTGCTTTTCAGGCCGATCACATGCTTCTGCACCTCATAGACAATATCGTCGATGACCTCCTGGTGTTTTTCGATGAACTGCTGTCCACTCTCGATCCGGGTCATGCTCAGTACATTTTCCATCATCTTCATCAGCCACATAGATTGTTCTATAACATCCCGCAAAAGTTCGTCCCGTGTCTGTCTGTCCATAGTCTGGTTCTCGATCATCAGGCTGCAGTCACCCATAATCCCTGTCAGGGGTGTCCGAAAGTCATGAGAAATACTGCGCAGCATACTGCTCTTCATATGTTCCCGCTGCACCTCCAGTTTGGTCTGCTCCTGTTCCGCATAGATCAGTTCGCGGTCCAGCGCGATTCCAATCTGGTTGGCCGCCGTTTTCACCAGCATCTCCGCTTCCGCCGCCAATCCCTGTTTGTGGTTGAACACTTTTAAAGTCCCCAGCTGTCTGGCCATACCGATGATCGGGAACATCAGGTAGTCCTTGGAAGTGTACTCATTGCCAGACCCGGCGGGAATTGTCTCCCCTTCCAGCTCTACAATACTTTCATATCCCGTGTGCTCATAAATATAGTGGATTCCCAGCTGGATAATATTATCTTTGCCGGTTACATTGATGAACTTTTCGGACATCTCATAGAGTCTCAGCGCCGTCTCCTCACTGCCCTGGGCAATTACCAGCTGTTTCTGGAAGCGGGCCGTCAGGCTGGAGGATATGCAGGCTGTAATCAGAAAAAAGCCCATCAGCGCCACATCATTCGGATTCATAATCGCGAAGGTGTGTACCGGAATCGTAAAAAAATAGTTGAACATCATAACGCTTACAATAGCGCCTATGATGCCGTACTCATACCCTTTTGTAAATACACTGATCAAAAGCACAGCCACCATAAATACCATCAGCCCGTTTTCCTTTTCCACACCGAACTGATTAAGCAAAAGGCAGACCAGACTGGCAGACAATACGATCAGTATTGTCCGCAGTGCATAAATAAGCTTTATATTTTTTGCAAGATTCCTGATCGCCTTTCCCATTCCGTCCATGGCTGCCTCCTTGTTCCCGTGCCCAACCGCAGGGTGTGAGCAATAACTTCTTCTGGATTACTGGCTCACTGATTCCGTACTATCATAACACTTTAGCGGATATTTGCCAAGATTCTGTCGATGTCCTTTTTCAGCCCCACCACCATTAGATGATCCTCTCTTTTCAGAATCCGCTCCGCATGAGGAAGCAGCTGCAGATGTCCGTCCTTCTTGATACCCAAAATACTGACGTGGTATTTAGAGCGTATAGCCAGCTGGCGGATGCTCTTCCCTACCCACTCCTCGACCGGTGGAATCTCAAATATGGAATACCCCTCCGTCAGCTCGATATAGTCAAATACATGGTTGGCGCTGTGTTTTACAGCCAGCCGTTCTGCAATATCCCGATCCGGGTAAATGACTTCGTCCGCTCCGTTACGCAGGAGGAACTTTGCGTGAATATCTCTGTTGGCCTTGCTAACGACATATTTTGCCCCCATTTCCTTGATCAGGCTGGTTATCTCCAGGCTGCTCTGGAAATTAGAGCCAATACATACAAAACAGATATCAAAATTCCCGATTCCAAGGCTCCTCAGCACATCCTCATTTGTACAGTCTCCCACCTTTGCCATCGTGGCGTAAGGGAGAAGGTCCTGCATGCATTCCTCATTTCTGTCAACAATCATCACTTCATTGCCCAGCTGAGACATATTAACACACAAATGATGACCCAGCCTGCCCAGTCCAATAATCAATACTGATTTCATAATATTCACCTCTGCCTATCCTATCATTATCTTTTCTACCGGCGCCTTCACGGGCGCCTCTATTTTGTGCCCTCTAAGAGAAAGGGCAAATGTCATGCTGCCGATTCTTCCGCAGTACATCAGGAAAATCAACACCAGCTTAGAGACAGTCTCCATGTCCCTTGTAATACCGGTGGACATTCCCACTGTTCCAATAGCCGACACCACCTCGAATGCAACATCCGTCATTGCCGCTGGCTGTACAGTTACAATAACCAGAACCGCCAGGATCACTGCGAACAAATTGATGCACAATACCGCACTGGCTTTCCTGATGGAATCCTCATCCAGCCGTCTTCCCAGGATATTACAGTGCATTTCCTTCCGCAGATTGGCGTGTACATAAATTAGGAGTACCACAAATGTGGTTGTCTTAACGCCTCCCGCCGTTGACCCCGGGCTCCCTCCTATAAACATCAGGATCGTAGTCAGAAGCTTGCTGCTGTCGGTAAGCGCAGCCGTATCCACTGTATTGAACCCGGCCGTTCTTGCGGTCACTGATCCGAACAGTGAACATAACACCTGATCCCCAAAAGGCATGCCGGCAATGGTATTATTTTTTTCAAAGAAAAAGAGCAGCGCCGCTCCTCCGAAAATAAGTATTGCTGTTGATATAAGTACAATTTTAGTGTGCAGCCGGTATTTACGGAACTTTAGCTTATTTACCGAAATGTCATTCCAGACAAAAAAACCGATTCCTCCAATGACAATCAGACTCATAATCACCAGATTCACAACAGGGTCATTATAATATTTAGTAAAGGAAGAGTATGCCCCGCTCTCCCCCATCAGATCAAAACCGGCGTTACAGAAAGCGGATATGGAATGAAAGACTCCAAAGTATACCGCTTTCCCCAGGCTCATCTCCCGGCTGAATCTGACCGCCAGGATCAGAGCCCCCATTCCTTCAAATATCGCAGTTCCGACAATAATCTTTTTAGCCAGCCGTACAATTCCGCCCACCTGCATAATATTGACGCTCTCCTGGAGCGTCCCTCTTGTCCAGAGGCCAATCTTCCTCCGCAGGAGAATTGCGAAGCATACGCCGATGGTCATAAATCCCAGACCGCCAATCTGTATGATACACAGAATAACACACTGTCCGAATGTGGACCAGTACTGAAAAGTATCCGCGATTACCAGTCCGGTCACGCATGCAGCAGAGGTAGAGGTAAACAGCGCATCCGTAAAGGGGGTGTATACCCCTGCCTTCGTTGATACAGGCAGCATCAGGAGCCCTGCCCCCAGAAAAATGATAATACAGTACCCCAAGACAATCATCTGCGTCTGGGTCAGTCGTTTTGTAAACAGTTTCATGCCGCACCAACCTCATTTTCCATTGCAAGCAGCTCCAGCCGCTGCAGCAGTTCTTCTTTTTCTGTAAATACATTGATGTGTGACTGCCTGTAAAGCTTCATGTTGCTTTTCTCATTACATATGCTGAACATCTGCACGCCGGGGTACATTTTATGGAACAGATTGCATACCGACAGGTTATCAATATCGGATCCTGAGACTGCGGCCAGATAGTTTACCTTCTTCCAGTTCTTGTCAATATAAATGCTTTCCAGATAAATCGGACGGATACCTGCTTTTTCAAACCATCCTGCAATTTTTTCCTCCTCGCTGCTCTTACCGAATATGACTGCATATTCTTTCTTCCTGTCTTTCTTCTGGAGTTTCTTTTCCTCATCCATGAAATTATCAATGCCCCTCATCAAGTAGAGGCCGTACAGCATTCCCGCTGTTACTATGATTCCTAAAATAAGATTCGTCAACATAACTATCACCCTCTTTTCTTATCTCTATCATAGTACTTGGCGCGTTTAGGCGGTGATAAAATTAAATTGAATTGTATTAAGATTGTGTTTAGGAAATCGGGAAATAGCGATGATCTTTAGTTTCGGTGCGGATGGGGTATGCCAGGCGGTAGTAAAGAACTCGTCCCCAGAGTGGGTGCCCGAGACGGGGGAGGCGGATCGAATTGACTATGCATATCATGCATCTTGATTAAATGGATTTTAAGGCTTTTATGTATGGGGGCTTTGGGACTGTTTTGATGAAATAATTTTTATTTCCTCATATTAGCGGACATGAAGTCCCCCCCGTCAATTCTCCTGCTGTGGGCTGCGGGTATTTGAAAGGGCGGGGATTCTTCGCAGCTATTTGTCTCCGTAATGTCCTTTGCAATGCGCGATATAGATACGGCCATTTTCCATATGATAGACCAGCCGGTCTTTATCGTTGATGCGGCGGCTGTATTCGCCTTGTAGGTCGCCGGTTAAGGGTTCAGGCTTTCCGATGCCCTCCATACAGCCGTTGCGCTCAATGTCTTTTATGAGCTGATTGATACGCTTTATTGTTTTTCTGTCCTGGGCCTGCCAATAGATATAGTCTTTCCAGGCATCGTCTGACCAGATTTTTTCACTCATCCTCTACCTCGATCAGTTCGTGCGCCGTTCCTTTACCTTCTCGGAGTTCCTTGACGGATTTTTTTACATAGGCCATATTTGATTCTGAAAAAAATGGATCGGTGGCCTGTGTGATTTCAAATGGAATTCGGTTTTCGCGTAAAACTGCTTTTACAAAAAGATTGATGGCTGTGGAGGTATTTAGGCCGACATTAGAGCAAAAGGCGTCAAAGCTGGCTTTATCTTTTTCGTCTACTCGTGCAGTTATAGTTGATTGTGCCATGATATCATCTCCTTCCTGTATTCTATCTGTCTTTATTATAGCATTATTGTATGCGTATTACAAGCTATTGTAATACGTTAGGTATAAAATTTGTTTGGGAATATTTATAAAAATTTGAGCAGTATCTTTTTTGGAGCCGTGGTGTAGCGGAACGTATAATTTATCGCTCTACTCCCCCATAGAAATGCCTGTGGCGCTTACCAAGCGCTGGTTAGTTATTTTAAATTGGGAGTGTGCATACGCTTCTTGAATATAGGCAAAAAAAATACGGCGCACACCCTCTTGAATGGATGCGCGCTGTATTGGCTACCGCAAAATTGTATTGAAGTTTGTCGGTAAATAAAAAAGCAGATAACGGGAATCGAACCCGCCTCTCCAGCTTGGGAAGCTGGCATTCTACCAATGAACTATATCTGCATCACAAAAAATATTATACATCGTTTGATTTTCAAATGCAAGTAATTTTTCCAGTTTAATAAATATTTTCGTTGCTACTCAACTCCCCTGTTTATAGTAACATATTTTCAAATATATCCCATTATTTTTTTTGCCTTTAGTGTTATATCAGCTTCTATTTCTTTTAAACCAACATGGCCTATGCAACCGGCAAAATTGTCTTTTCTTCCTTTTCCTGCCCCATACTCTACTCGTCAAACTCCAATACCGCCACATGGAACCGCGGAGTCTCTTTTATCTCCACGACAGTGCCTGTTCTTGTCTTCAATCGTTCTGCATTTTTGAAGTTTCCGCTCATGCCGAGCGCGTGTTCGATTGTATAAAAATAAGATGTCGGAAGCTTTCCCTCTGTTACCTCGAGGGTCTGGCCTATACGAAATGCCTCTATGTTTTCAATCGTGAATTCCATGGTTCTCATTACTTATCCTTCTTTCTATAACTCCATTTTTTTCTCCAGCTCTTCCCGGAACTTCTTCACCTTTCCCGGATCGTTTCCACCGGAATTGATCCCGATTACAATTTCATCTTTCTGGATCACCGACGGGAAATAAAAATCGCAGAGACTCCTGTCGTCTGCTACGCTGAGCAGTATTCTTCTGCCGCAGGAACGCTCAAGTTCTCTGCATTCCCTGGCAATACTGTGATTCAGCACACTGTCATTGGTTGCAGCAAGGACCAAGTCGGCGCCACTGATATCGCCGGCTTTGTACATGCGGCGTTCGCAGCGGATCTTCTGCTCTGCCGCAAGGTTTTCCATAGCTTCAGATAATTCTGGCGCTATGACTGTTATGTCCGACGCAAAACGGGTGAGCACTGCAGCCCGCCTGGCCGCAATTTTTCCCCCGCCTGCAATGATGATCTTTTTCTCTGACAGATCCACAAATAATGGGAAATATGCTTTTTCCATTTTTACCCCCACCTGCACGCTGCGGTGCGCACTTATTTCAATTATTGAATATACCGTTTTATTCTAACCAACTGTCAGTCCAGCATATACAGCAGTGCATTGCATATACATGCTGCGATGTTGCTTCCGCCCTTTCTGCCCCTGGCTACAATGGACGGAGTTTCCTCCAGCGCAAGTATCAGTTCTTTAGACTGCACTACGTTCACGAACCCGACCGGCACTGCAATGATCAGCTCCGGATTCAGCCTCTTTTCCTGAACCATCTCATAAAGATGTACCAGCGCAGTGGGAGCATTGCCTATGGCAAAAATCAGCTTTTCATCGAGAGCTGCGGCTTTTTCCATACTTGCCGTAGCTCGGGTAGTGCCATTCTCCTTTGCAGACCTTGCAACATCCTCATCTGCCATAAAGCAGTAGACTTTCCCCCCATATTTTTCCAGTCTCTTTTTATTGATTCCCGCTTTTCCCATCTGGGTATCTGTAACGATGGATGCCCCATTTTTCAAGGCTTCCAGCGCACGATCCACGGCGCCGTCCGAAAATACCAGATTCTTTGCGTAATCAAAATCTGCACTTGTATGGATACATCGCTTTACAATCTGTTCCGTTCCCGGAATCAAGGGTGTATCTCCCAACTCTTCCGTTATAATTTCAAAACTTCTTGCCTCAATTTCTCCGGGCAGTACCTTTTCCAGATTTATATGATTCATGCCTGTTTATCTCCTTTCAGCGGAACTCCGATCCCACATATGACCCGGTCTACTCTGGATGCCAGTGCAGCCAGTTCCGTGCAGATGCGTCCCGTTTTTTCTCTGTATTCTCTTTCAAATGCATCGACGGGGACCAGACCGTATCCGATCTCCCGTGACACAACTACCAGCCCCGGGCTGCGCTCTGCGATGGAATGTACCAGACCGTCCAGATTGTCCCCTTTTTTCATTCTTCTTTTTATATACTCTTCAAAATGGAAAATACCGCCGCAAGTGTACAGCGCCTCCTCAGGGCAGTCTGCACCGTCCGCCCATTGTATGTTTCCATAGGTCTGCTCTGCAAATTTACGTTTTCCCTGAAAAGCTCCGCCAATCACCATTTTTAAGGATACGGAGGACGTATTCTTCTGCTTTTTGGTTCCTTTCTGCATGACATTTTCCTCCTGTTCCCTGCGGGCCGGATTCTGTCCTTTTACAAAGACTGGCATCCCATACACTACTTCCACCACTCCATCTGCTGTTGCTGCCATTCCCCGGTTAATCTCCGCAAGCATTTTCTTATACAGTGCCATCTCGCTGGTATCCTCAGTTGATTCCGAACAAATTTCATTTGTCACTACAACCAGATGACGGCAGCGATTCTTCAACATTTCAATTCCTGCAAGCACACTTGCCACCGCATCATTACCGGCTCCTCCAGGTTCATACATCTCGTTCGCCACCAGATTAGACATGCATTCAAGCAGGACACAGGGCTTTCCCTGACTTTTCAAAGAATCTGAAGCATCTTCATACAGCTGCCCTCCTTTTTCGGTCAGCGCACCCAGCCCCGTATAGCACTCTATTGTGGAAAATCCTTTGTTCATGCGCATGTCACGGTGGCGCCGAATCTTGCTCCTGGTTTCCTCCCCGTAAGGAACCATCGTCGCGATATAGAGCAGGCTGCCTGCGGGGTGATCTGACCCGGGCACGTGATAATTCCGGCAGATCAAATCTTCTGCAAAGGCCGACTTTCCGCTGCCGCTGCCTCCTGTTACTACATAAAACATCCCCCTCCCCCTTTCCTGCACTGTCTTGTAAAAGTTCAGGCAGACCTGAACTTTTACGATGTATCACTTTTCTGCTGTATGAACTGTTTATACTTTCTTGCTTCTTCTTATTTCTCAATATCTGCATACCGGTATTCCAATGCCCCCGTAGCCGGAATCTGTGTCACCCCGGTGATCTCCGGGCGGATAAGATTACAGCTCTTCATGGAAAACAACGGGATGATATAGAACTCTTCTCCTACTGCCAGCTGCTCTGCTTCATGCATCAGAGACGCCCGCTTCTGAGGATCTGTCTCCGTGTCGGACTGTGCAACCAGACTGTCATATCTTTCATCCTGAATGCCGCTGCAGTTATAGGTTCCGTTAGAAAGCAGCATGGACAGATACGTATAGGGATCCGCAAAATCCGCTGTCCAGTTCATTCTGCACAGGTCAAAATTGCCCGCACGGCGTTCTGTATAGTTTACCTGCAATTCCTGGGCATTGAGTTCAATATCAATGTTCAGGTTCTTTTTCAGCTGCTCTTTGAAAACCTGGGCCGTATCGGAATCCATTTCCAGTGACGGATAGTTATAAGTCAGCGTCGGAAATCCCTCTCCATCCGGGTACCCGGCCTCTGCCAGCAGTTGCCTGGCCTCTTCCACATTTTCTTCGAAGGGAGGTTCTGCACCGTCCACAAAATATTCACCGGTGGTTTTATCCTTCATATACTTTGCGATAAAATTCACGGTAGGCTCTGTGTCTTCGCCCACGATCTGGCAGAGCTCCTCCCGGTTAATGGCGAGATTGATCGCCTTTCTCACCCGCACATCGTCCAGCGGCTTTACATTCAGGTTCGGGTAGATATACCTGGTGGCAATCGTATCGGTAATCACCAGATCATCCTTTCCATCATACAGTTCCATAACAGAGGACTGGAGGGACGGGGCAACGTCTACCTCGCCGGTCTCATACGCATTTGCCATTGACTGCGTGTCATCGAAGAAACGGTAGGTGATTTTATCCAGCTTCACCTGTTCTGCATTCCAATATTTGGGATTCTTTTCCAGGACAAAATACTGCTCCGGCACATATTCTGTGAGATAAAACGGGCCGTTTGATACGCTGGTTGCCGGACTCTTGTCCCACCCGCTGTCCACTGAATCCGCATATTTCGTGCAGGACGGCGTATAGACCGGAAGCCGCAGCAAATCCAAAAAGTATACACAGGGCTTCTCCAGTGTAAAGATCAGGGTATTGTCATCCGGAGTTTCCACTCCCAGGCTGTCCACGTCCGCTTCTCCGTTGTAAATGGCTTCTGCATTTTTTATAGGGAACAGGTAATTGGCATATCCATTACCGCTTTTCGGATCCAGAGATCTGACTATCGTGTTCAGAAAATCCGCAGATGTCACCGGGGTTCCGTCAGACCAGGACGCTTCTTTGCGCAGGTGGAAGGTCCAGACCGTGGAATCGTCGTTGACCTCGTAGGATTCTGCCGCCCGGTATTCAATCTCGCCCTGGGCATTATAGGTCAGCAGCTCGTCCAGTGCGGACACGGAATATGCCAGATAAGTCAGAGCAATCATCCCCGCCGGATCCAGTCCCCCAGTCTCACTGTTCGTAGCCACCACGATTTCCTTACTTTCTTTTGCTTTCTCAGGTTCCTCCTTGCTGCCACATCCGCTCAGTACAAATGTGGCTAGTAAAGACACGGACACAATAACACTCAGTATTTTTTTCATGCTTTTCTCCTTATATTTGTGAAGTCATCTTGTAATCACCGCTTCTTCTTCCCGTATATTCCACCGAATACAGGAAACAGGCTACCTTCCTGTCACCAAAACAGTACGTTTTTGGCCGGCCTGTATGGCAGCACTCCATCGCATATCCGCAGCGAGGTGCAAACGGGCAGCCTCCTGCACTCTCTGCCTTCTGTCCTGGTTCTCCTGCTGCCGCCATCCCCCGGCGCTTCCTGGCTGTCCGCGGATCTGGGGTCAGTATCGCCGACAGAAGAGCTTTCGTGTAAGGATGCCAGGGATCTTCGTAGATGGATTGTGTCGCCCCGGATTCCACAATACTTCCGGCGTACATAACCCCTATCCTCTGGCTGATTCTTTTTACCACGTTCAAATCATGGGATATAAACAGATAGGAAACCTGGGTTTCTCTCTGAATCTTTTCCAGCAGTTCCAGTATCTGTTCCTGAATCGAAACATCCAGCGCCGAAACCGGCTCATCGCAGACGATCAGCTCAGGTCTTAGCATCAATGCCCTTGCGATCCCGATTCGCTGACGCTGTCCCCCGGAAAAAGCCCGCGGATATTTTCCTGCGTCATCCGGATTCAGCCCGGCCAGTTCCATGATATCCGCTACCTTTTCTTTTCTCTCATCCGGAGGATCCGCCGTGTTCAAAAGCAGCGGTTCCTCCAGTGTCTCCCGGACTGTCATCCTTGGATTCAGCGACGCATAAGGATCTTGAAACACCATCTGGATCTGGCGGCACATCCCCTCCAGCTCTTTTCCCCGGTAAATTACCTTGCCCTCCGAAGGAGCATGTACCCCGGTTATCATTTTAGCGACCGTTGTTTTCCCGCACCCGCTCTCTCCGACTAGGCCGTAGGTCTCTCCCTTATCAATCTCAAAGGAGACGTCGCGCACGGCCTCTGGCTGATTCCCTTTTGCCTGTCCTCCCCCTCCGGAATAGGATTTCGTCACATGCTTCAGTGTGAGCAGCGGCTCGGAGGATATTTTTTTCTTTGTCAAAGCGCTGAGGCCGTTGGCCCTCTCAATGAGCAGACGTGTGTATTCTTCCCGGGGATCATAAAAGATTTCCTCTACGGTACCCTCCTCTACCATTTTTCCGTTCTTCATAACCAGAACACGGCGGCACACCGATGCGATTACGCCAAGATCATGGCTCACCAGCAGAACCGCGGTCTCCGTCTCCTCGGCAATCCGGGCCAGCAGTTTAAGAATCTGCCCCTGAACCGTCACATCCAGCGCCGTGGTAGGCTCATCGGCTATCAGAAGCTTCGGAGCACATGCCAGTGCTATGGCGATAGCCGCCCGTTGGCGCATCCCCCCTGACATCTCGAAAGGATACTTATCCAGGCACTCTCTCGGCCGCCGCAGCCCTGCCATATCCAGCAGTTCTTCGGCTCTTTGCTTCGCCTGCGCACGGGTACAGCTTTTATTGTGCGCGCGCACCGCTTCTGTGATCTGCCTTCCGATCTTTACCGTGGGATTCAGATAGGACAGCGGATCCTGGAACACCATAGCGATCTGGCTGCCGCGGATCTGCTGCATCTTTTTCTCATAGGCTTTTTGTTCCTGTTTCCTGGGTCTGCCTTCCCGGTAAGGAGGAGGCGCGATCTCTTCCCCGTTCAGGAGCATTTTTTGGCACATCACCTCTGCACGCTCGGGAAGCAGCCCCAGAACTGCCTGCATAGCCGTACTCTTCCCCGAGCCCGACTCTCCGACAATCCCCACGATCTCTCCCGGGCCGATCTCAAAGCTGAGACTGCTCACGGCCTCGCCATTTGCATGTCTGTCATGAAATTGTACGCTCAAATCCTGTACACTCAATACATTCATTTGCAGTTAACCTTCCTCTTCCAGGCGGGACGCTCTCTCAAGCCCTGCCCCGATCAAATTTACAGATAATATCAAAATACACAGCACCGCAATCGGATAAAACATCTGGGACGGATAGACCTGCATCTGGCTCCTGGCATCCTGTATTAATGTGCCCAGGCTCGCCACCGGCGCAGCTATGCCCACGCCCACAAAGCTGAGGAACGCCTCCGTAAATATCGCCTTCGGTATCTGAAACGTGATGTTCACGATCACCGGCCCTGCCGCATTCGGCAGCAAATGCTTCCTCAGAACTCTTACGGTTCCAGCTCCCGCCATCCTGGCCGCAACACAGAATTCCCGTTCTTTCAGCCGCATGACCTCGCCTCGGACAATCCGGGCCAGGTCAATCCAGCCGGATATGCAGATGCCGAGCAGGATACTGCCCACATTTGCTCCCAGAACAAGCATAATAAGTATGACATACAATAGGGAGGGGATGGCGTCAATGATATCTGCAAGCCTCATCATGAGCATGTCCGTTTTCTGACCTGCATATCCGGCGATGCTCCCGTAGAGGATACCGATTACACCGCAGAACAGGGCGCTGCCAGCCCCCACAAGCAGGCTGATTCTGGTGCCGTACCACACTCTGACGAAGAGATCCCTGCCGAATTTGTCTGTCCCAAAGAGATGCTGCAGGGACGAACCGGCGTTTTGAATCTCCACATTCTGTGTTTCATAGGAATAGGGTGACAGCGCAGGTACCAGAAGAGCCAGCAGAATAAGAGCAGCCAGCAGAATACCGCCTGTCAGCACATAGGGATTTAACTTTTTTTTGAAACCTGCAGGAGAATTGTCCGGCTGACAGACACTTAAGGGCTGTCTCTGGTAAATCGTCTTTTTCATCGGCAGGCCCTCCTTACACGTGGATCCAGCCATGCACACAGCAGATCCGTAAGCAGATTGATGCCGATCACCACGATTCCCATAAATACGGTCAGACCCATGATCAGCGTGTAATCCCGGTTTCCTATGGAATTCACGAATTCCCGTCCCAGTCCCGGTATGGTAAATATACTCTCAACCACAAAGCTTCCGGTCAGCAAAAATGCCGCTGCAGGACCGATATAATTCAACACCGGAATCCAGGCGTTTTTCAATATATGGGTAAGCGCCGTCCTGCCCGGCTTCAAACCTTTCGCCCTGGCCAGCACGACATAGTCCTTCTGCATCTCCTCCCGGAATGTATTCTGCATCATCCGGGCAATAACCGCCGTCGGATATACTGCCAGCGAGATCACAGGCAGTATATAATTCTCCGTGCCGGTCAGGCCTGCAATGGGAAGGAGTTTCAGCTTCACCCCGAAGAAAAACATCAGAAGCAGGGCTATGACAAAGTTGGGGATACCGGTTCCAAGTATGGCCCCCAGAAATATTCCTCCTTTCACGGCCTTTCTGTCCGAAGATGCCTGCCAGATGCCAAGCAGTGTTCCGAACACCACAGCCGCCAGGATTGCCAGACCTCCAAGGGCCGCTGTCATAGGCCAGGCACGGCGGATCACTTCCACAACAGTCACTCCCGGCTTCTTATAGGAGACACCCAGGTCTCCCTGAAGAAGATTGCCCAGATACAGCCTGTACTGTTCCGTCATGGGCTTGTCCAGACCGTACTCCTCCTCCATGGATTTCAGAACATCACCGGACACATTTCCGCTTTGAAACGGGCTTCCCGGCATCAGGCGGGTCAGAAAAAACGCGGCTGTTACCAGTACGAAAAGAGAAAGGATACCGATAAATATCCGTTTGCCTGTATATTTCAGCATTTGAACTTCCTCCTTTCGTACTGTGCGTTACTATGCACGGCCTATGGGCCGTGCATAGTAACGGCATCTTGCTCATTTAAAGTCGCCTGTGGCGAGGAGCCAGATGCCCGGCTCCATCACTTTATTGGCTCGGATGCCGTGCAGCGTGGTGCACGGCCCCGTGAATAGTAACTACTGTGCTTCCGGGTTTACAACTCTTTTGAAGCCAATTCTTCTATCAGCAGATCTGTCAGGCTGTCTATGGAAGCCTTCTCGGAAACCCGGATCTGCATGTGGTATTTTGCTGCCTCGGCTGCGGTCTGTTCTCCAATACAGACTGCCAGTAAACTACTGTAGTCCTTAAGCTTCATGGCATTTACAAAACCGCGGACCGTGGACGCGCTTGTGAATGTAACTGCATCAATCCCACCCTCTTCAAAGAGGCCGGTGATTTTCTCCCGGATATGACTGTGCGTCTTATAAACCGTCTCATAAAGCGCAATATCTTCTGCCTCAAGTCCTGCCTCCCTTAACGGCGGAAGCAGTTCCTCGGAACCAATCTTAGCCCGGACTATAGTCACACAGCTTCCCGGTTCTGCCGCTTCTGCCAGCGCCTTCCCCAGACTGGCAGCACAGTAGACTTCCGGCACCAGATCCGGGAACAGGCCATATCCCTGAAGCGCCTTTTCGGTAGCGCTTCCAATCGCAGCAAGCTTGATCGCTGCCGGCCTGCCAAACAGGCTGCGCAAATCTGTTTTCATTTCAGCCAGCTGTCCGAAAAAGACCTCTACCCCGATGGGGCTTGTAAACACAAGCCATTCTTCTTTGGCACGGGTTCCGAACCTTTCCAGCGCCTCCTTCAGAACCGGATTGGGGGAGAGTGCCTCCGTCACGATCGAGGGCAATTCTATCACCTGTGCTCCCAGTCCGCGCAGCCTTGCCGCCAGCCTGGAGCTGTTCTGCCGGGGCCTCGTGATGAGGATCTGCCTGCCCCCCAGCACCCGGTCTTCCGCCCAATGGAAGGTATCTGCCAGACCGCAGACTTCGCCCACCAGAATAATGGCCGGGGTGCCGATTCCTGCTTCTTTTGCTGCTTTTGGCAGTCCTGACACAGTGGAGACTACCCGCCGCTGGGCAGCGAGTGTTCCTTTTTCCAGTACGGCCGCAGGCATATTTTCGTTCATCCCCGCGTCCATAAGACCTTTTAGGATGGTCTCCATGGAAGCAATTCCCATCAGAAATACGAGTGTCCCCCCGAGCCCCACGAGGGAAGGATAATCAATTCTGCTGGTTCCATCCTTTCTCGGATGTCCTGTAATCACATGGAAAGAAGAAGTATAATCTCTGTGGGTAATCGGAATCCCCGCATAGGCAGGTACTGCTGCCGCAGAAGTCACGCCGGGGACTACCTCAAAAGGAATCCCGTTTTCTTTCAGCAGCTCCAGCTCTTCGCCGCCCCGCCCGAATATAAACGGGTCGCCGCCTTTCAACCGCAGCACCTTTTTCCCTTTTTGGGCCTCCTCCAGCAGAATTTCATTGATCCCCTCCTGAGGGACCAGGTGGTGTCCGGACCGCTTTCCCACATGGATCAGTTCCTTTTCATCCGGAATCTGGCTCAGAATCTCTGCGCTGATCAGCGCATCATATACGATAACATCCGCCTCTTCCAGCAGCTGTTTCGCCCTCACGGTCAGAAGTCCCGCATCCCCCGGGCCGGCGCCTGCCAGCCAGACTTTTCCGCTCTTTTCCATCTCAATCCCTCCGTCTCATGTCTTCTGCCAGAGCTGCGCCAAGCTGTCTGGCATCCGCCGTATTACCAATTCTTGTCTCTGTCCAGTAAGTATCATCCTCTTCGCGGTAATACAGACCTGTCAGTTTCAGTTCGCTGCCATTTGCCTCCGCGTGCGCCGCTACCGGTGAAGTGCAGCCGCCATCCAGGGCTGCTACAAATTCGCGTTCCGCAAGAGCTTCAAACCTGCTCTTTGCGCTCTCCACGCAATCCAGGAAGGAATGGTCTTCCCCTTTCCTGCCCTGAACGGCCAGAATTCCCTGGCCGGCTGCGGGAACCATCTCTTCTGTGCTGAATATCCGTCCGATGACATGCTCCATGTTCAGACGTCTCAGCCCAGCCGCTGCCAGGATCGTTCCGTCATAGCCCTCTTCCTCCAGCTTGCGGAGACGGGTCTGGACATTTCCCCGGATCCCGCGGAAAGTACATCCTGGATACAGTTTACCAAGCTGCAGGCTGCGCCTTCTGCTGGAAGTCCCAATGACGCCGTTTTCCGGAACCCCGCTGCATCCCGGCCTGCAGATCAGCGCATCTCTTGGATCTATCCGTCTGCTGTATGCGGCAATGGGCAGCTCCTCTGGTATCTCCATGGGCATATCCTTCAGGCTGTGCACAGAGATATCAATACTTCCCTCTAAGAGTGCTTTATCCAGTTCTTTCACAAATAATCCCTTGCCGCCGATCAGTTCCAGGCTTTTATCCAGGATTTTATCACCCGTCGTCTTCATCGTAACCAGTTCGACCTGTATCTCAGGATGGTTCTTCTGTATCAGTTCTTTCACTATTTCCGCCTGAATGACGGCCAGCCGGCTCTCCCGGCTTCCTATCCGAATGACAGAGCTCATGATGTATGGTTTCCTTTCTCCAAGATCTCATAAATTGCCTTCATATCCATATTTTCCCGAATAATATCAGCCAGCTTATCATACTGTTCTTCCTTGTATACCGCCAGATCCACCGCTTTGACGGCCCCGGCATCCAGTCCTTTCTGCTTCAGCAGCACAGCTGCAACCGCTCCGGCCGCCTCCGGCCGGTCAAAAACGCCGTGCACATAACAGCCGCACACGCTCCCGGCCGCCGCACCGTCCAGCTTAACCGCTTTTCCCTGAACGTCGTCTTCCAACGTAAGGATCGGCTGTTCATCCCCCATAAAACTGGTAGTTCCCATATGGATTTCATAGCCCTCAATTTTTACGCCGTTCAATTCTTCCAGGGCGCCGCTCAGATTCCGGAACTGCCCGCTGACCCTGGTTCTCGTCTTCTGCGGCTCGAATACAGTTTTCACGGGAAGCAGCCCCATCCCCTTTACAGATCCCTGATGTTCCATGCCCTGCGGATCCACGATTTCTTCCCCGAGCATCTGGTAGCCGCCGCAGATGCCGAAGACCAGTTTTCCCGCTGCTCCATGGCGGATCACTTTAGCCTCCAGCCCGTTCTGGCGCATCCACAGCAGGTCTTCGATGGTATTCTTGCTGCCCGGCACGATCACGGCGTCCGGGCTGCCGAATTCTCCCGCAGAGGTTACATATCTCACCGAAACGCCCTCTATGCATTCCAACGCCAGGAAATCCGTAAAATTCGAGATACGGGGAGTACGGATCACCGCGATATCCAGTATCCCCACGGTTCCCTTTTTATCAAATCGTTCCGTCAGGCTGTCCTCATCGTCAATGTCCAGGTAAAAATAGGGAATCACCCCCTGCACCGGCACCTTTGTCCTTTCCTCCAGCATATCCAGGCCGGGGCGCAGAATTTCCTTGTCCCCCCGGAACTTATTGATCACGGTGCCTTTGATCCGATCCCGCTCCTCCTTGTCCAGAAGCTCCAGTGTTCCCACGATCTGTGCAAACACACCGCCCCTGTCAATATCCCCTACAAGCAGCACCGGCGCATCCACCAGCTTTGCCATTCCCATGTTTACGATATCATCGTCCTTCAGGTTGATCTCCGCCGGGCTTCCCGCGCCTTCGATCACAATGATATCATATTGTTCCTCCAGCTTGTGATATGCCTCCAAAATAGCCGGAATATACTCTTTTTTATGGCGGTAGTACTCTGCCGCAGACATCACACCGGTTACCTCACCGTTTACAATCACCTGGGAGCCCGTGTCATTGGTCGGTTTCAGAAGAATCGGGTTCATCTCCACGCAGGGCTCTATCCCCGCAGCTTCCGCCTGCATGACCTGTGCTCTGCCCATCTCCAGGCCTTCCTTTGTAATATAGGAGTTCAGCGCCATGTTCTGTGATTTAAAAGGGGCCGTTTTGTACCCGTCCTGCCGAAAGACTCTGCAAAGCCCTCCCACCAGTATGCTTTTTCCTGCATTAGACATTGTTCCCTGGATCATAATTACCTTTGCCACTGTTCTCCCATCCTTTCTGCATCCCGTATTTCTTTCTGCCCGCAGACCTCTTCCAGCGCGCGGATCAGCAGGCGGTTCTCCTCCCTGCCTTTCACGGCCACCCTGTAATATCCCTGTTTCAATCCTTCGTAATTGCTGCAGTCCCTGATCAGTATCTTTTTTTCTTTCAGCAGTGTAAATAAGTCATAACTGCTTTTCAGAAGCATATAATTTGCTGAGGACGGAAAATACCTGACTCCTATTCTTTCAAATTCTTTTTCCATCATTTTCCGTTCCTCACTCACAAAAGCTCTGGTAGTTTTTACCCGTTCTTCCTCCTTCAGAGCCGCAATTCCCGCCGCCTGGGCCGGAGCCGACACGCTCCAGGGCTGTCTCACCCGTTCCATTTTTTCCATAAGTTCCTCATCCGAACAGATTCCGTATCCCAGACGCAGTCCCGGCATGGCATGCATCTTTGTAAATGCGCGGAGCAGAAAGAGCTTGCGGTACTTCCGTACTTTTTCGGGAGCGAACACCAGTTCCTGATTATCCAGAAATTCGTAAAAGCATTCATCCAGTATCATCCGGATTCCCAGCCTCTCACATTTTTCTGCAATCTTTTCCAGCAGATCCGGCTCTATCATATTGCCTGTTGGATTATCCGGTGCGCAGAGAAAAATCAGATCCACATCCTCTGTCAGCATATCAAGATACTCCTCTCCAAGCCGGAAACTCTCTTCCTCCCTGAGATAATAATATCTGATCCCGCAGCCCGACGCGGCAAGCGCCTGCGCATATTCCGCAAAAGAAGGCGCTGTCAGCACGGCCTGTTTCGGCCTTTCGGCGGAAACGAGAGAGAAGATCAGATCCGCAGCCCCGTTCCCGAATACCAGCCTCTCCCCGGACACTCCCAGCTGCTTTGCCAGCGCCTCCCTGAGTGCCCGGCACCTGCTGTCAGGATAAGCCCCGACCGAATCCATCGCCCGGCATGCTGCCTCCTTCACCGCCGCACTCGGGCCGAAGGGATTGATATTTGCGGAAAAGTCGGTCATTCCTCTGTATGTATAAATATCCCCGCCATGTATGTAATCCATGGGAACCTCCTTAAATAATATATCGTTTAGAACCAAAACAGGATCAGCAGAACCTTTACTGCGCCTGCCAGAAGAAATGTAAGAACCGCAGTCCCATAGAGCAGTCTGCCCGCTCTCACAATATCCTCCGCCTCTACAGGCCTGAGCGCATCCCCGATGTGTTTTTTCTTATACAGCTTTCCGAAATAACATGCATCCCCTGCCAGCTGTATTTGGAGCGCCCCTGCACACACAGCTTCTGTCTGGGCGGAATTCGGACTTGCATGGTTCATACGGTCCCTCCGGTAGATCCGCCAGGCATTCTTTCCATCCATCCCCAGCATATATGCGGCCGCCGTCATCAGCCAGGCGGACTGCCTTGCCGGGATATAGTTCAGCACATCATCCAGCTTTGCAGCAGTCCTTCCCAGGTACAAATATTTTTCATCTTTATAACCGATCATAGAGTCCATCGTGTTGACCGCTTTATAGAAAAACCCAAGGGGCGCACCCCCGATCATCATAAAGATCAAAGGAGCTGTCACTCCGTCGGAAGTATTCTCCGCTACGGTCTCCACTGCTGCCTTAACTACGCCCGCCTCATCCAGCTGATCCGTATCTCTTCCCACGATCATGGACACGGCTTTGCGGGCTCCCGGAAGGTCTCCTTTTTTGATCTCATCGTACACCTTCCGGCTCTCCTGCTTTAAGGACTTCGCCGCCAGAAGCTGATAGCACCAGAAACTCTCCAATACGAACCGCAGCGCCGGATGAATCCGCCCTGCGGCATACAACAGGATGCATGGTACGATAACGGATACCGCAATCACAAGGATACAGATCACTGTTCCTGCCCAGAGCAATTTTTTTTCATCCCTCCCGCACAGGACGCGCGCCTTTTTTTCCAGCCATGCAATCAAGGCCCCTATCAGCCTCACCGGATGATAAAGCCACACCGGATCTCCGCATATAAAATCTAATATAAATCCTGTCCCACAGGCGATCAGTGACATCATAACTTCTCAATCTCCCCGCTTACTCTGCTGCCTTGGCGCCAGGCTTCTTCATCCAGCGCCACCCGGTATCCTCCGCCGTTTTCCAGCTGCCAGTGATAGAACTCCCTTTTCTCTTTATCAATACAGGACAGCACCGCCATAATCGTGCCGCCGTGTACGACCATGGCCGCCTTTTTCACCTCTTCCGAGATCAGCCGGTCTACGCATTCGTAAAATCCCTCCACACAGCGCTGTCTGAACAGCTTCGGGTCCTCCCCCTCAGGGAAGGGTATAGTTCCATTGGAATCCAGCCATTCCTGATAAGCCGGAATCTCTTTTAGTTCTTCATAGCGTTTCATTTCAAAAAGCCCAAAGTCACATTCCCGCATTTTTTCACAGAGAACAGGGGTTTTATCCGGAAATATACAGGCTGCCGTCTGGATGCATCTTTTCATGGGGCTTATGATTACCTGCTCCACATCCCGGCATGAGTCCTGCCTTTCCCGAATGAGCTGCTCTCTTCCCTTCAGGTCTGCCAGAGGCTCGTCGGTTCTTCCTATATATCTTTTCTCAACATTTCCCGGTGTCTGGAAATGCCGGATCATGATTATCTCCATCCAATCCCTCCTGCCAGAACAATCACGGTAAGCATGGCCAGTTCACAGAGCTGCAGGAAGTACCCCGCCAGATCTCCGGTTATGCCTCCGAATTGTTTTTTACATGTATGCCTGTAGTATAGAAATACCAATACCGCTGCCGCCAGAGCTGCCGTTCCCAGCGCAGGGCTCAGGATCAGCATCAGCGCGCCCGCCGCAAGAAAACACAGGCTTGTCGCTGCTCGCACGGTCTTTTTCTGGGCCCCATCCTGGAATGTCCTCGCCAGCCCGCTGTTGCGCGCCGCCGGAAAGGTTACGACAGAGAATCCGCTCATAGAGCGGGAAATCACGTATCCGCATGCGATCACCGGCAGCATATCTTTCGTTACTTCACTCCATATCGCGGCATTCCATAGGAAATAACAGCACATGCCGAGAATCGCAAACGCCCCGGAATTAGAGTCCTTCAGAATGGCAAGCTTTTTCTCCCTGTCACCGTAGGAGCTGAGCGCATCCATGGTGTCCATAAAACCGTCCATGTGGATGCCTCCGGTCACCAGAACGGGCAGCAGCGTCATTGCCGCCGCAAACAGAAACGTACCTGCGCCCAAGTCCAGCAGGAGTCCGCCCACTATGACTTCCAAAACGCCAAGCACGCCCCCGACTACCGGGAAAAAGCACATCGCATACTTCATATTTTTTTCGTTCCAGTCCACCCGCGGCATCGGAATTTTAGAATACATGGAAAATGCAATCGCGCAGGATTTCAGCAGATACATAAGGTTCCTCTTTTCTTTCTCAGATTACTCCCGATAACATCACTGCCCTGTCTTAGAGTGTGTCTCCGGATTTACTTTATTTTAGTACTTCGTATTTCTCAATATTCGTTTCCTCAAAGGTGCTCATCTGCAGATATACCTGCAGCCCCATCTCCAGGAGCGGAAATACTGCCACCGCGCCGCTTCCTTCCCCAAGGCACATGTCACAGGTCAGAAATGGCGCCAGCCCGAGCGCGTCCAACAGCATCTGTCCGGCCGGTTCCTTAGATACGTGGGAGGGCATCATATAATCCAGCGATGCAGGCACAAGCCTGGCTGCGCACAGTGCTGCAACCGCAGAGATAAAGCCGTCGATCACAACCGGGATATGATAAAGTGCGCCGCCCAGATAGACTCCGGCAAGCCCGGCAATATCCAGGCCTCCGACTTTTGCCATCACATCCATGGCATCGTCCCTGTCCGGCCTGTGTCTGCAGATGGCCTCTTTGATCACACTGATTTTGCGTTCCAGGCCTTCACTGGTCAGCCCGGCCCCTTTACCAGTCACCTCTTCCACCGGCTTGTCCAGAAGGACTGCTGCCACAGCGCTGCTTGTCGTCGTATTGCCGATTCCCATTTCACCGGTAGCCAGAATGTCATATCCCTGCTCTTTGAGTTCTCCAGCGATCCGGATCCCTGTCACCACGGCCTGCCAGGCTTCCTCTCTGCTCATGGCCGGTTCCTGTGCCAGATTTTTCGTGCCGCAGGCCACTTTTCTGTCCGCCCTGGTAACAGAAGGCACATCTGTCACCATCCCGATATCCACAGGAAACAGATCCGCGCCCGCAACCTCACTCATGATTGCAACGCTTGCCGCTTTTTTCGTAAAATTATCCGCAACGATTGCTGTGACTTCCTGGCCCGTCTGTGTGACCCCCTCCGCCACAACACCGTTGTCCGCACACATGATAACCAGGCCCCTCTTTTTCAGTTCATACTGGGCGCTTCTTTTCATCCCCGCAATCCGAATGACAGCATCCTCCAGCTTCCCCAGGCTGAACAGGGGCTTTGCCACGGACATCCACCGCCTCCTGGCAGCCTCAGCGCTGGCTTTATCGGCCGGCTCGATCTGCGCCCTCAATTTTTCCAGTGTCATATCATCTTTTTCTGCTGTCATTTCTCAAGGTCTCCTTTTCCTACATTCTTCTATAAAACGGCCGGCAAATGCCTGGTTAGAATAAAAGTGGATATGGGGAAATCCTGCGAACAGGCTACCTTCCATGTGAATGCATTCCCACTTTCTTTTTCGATCGGTCTTGACGGCAAGGCAGTCTGTTCCATTGTCTGTACTGTCCCAATAATGAAACTCGTGTCCCCTTATCTTTTTCCCTTTATCCAGATATAGCCCCGCTTTCATGGCTTCCAGCTCTATATAGCCAAAGCGTACCAGGCGCTTTGTCCGGAATGCTTTTCCTGGTATCACTCCCGCCATTCTGCGTGCAGTGCCTTTGTCGTCCTCCATCTCTTCATGCAGATACAGAAATCCACCGCACTCTGCAAGGCAGGGGAGCCCGTCCGCAAGCGCATGTTTTACCGAACTGCGCATGGACGCATTCTTTTCCAGCTGTTCTGTATAAAGCTCGGGATAGCCGCCTCCCAGGATCAGGCCCTGGATGTCATCCGGAAGAGAGCGGTCTCTTAAAGGGCTGAACTGAACCAGCTCACAGCCCGCCTTTTCCAGAAACGCCAGATTATCTTTATAGTAAAAGCAAAATGCTTCATCTCTGGCAACCGCAATCCTGACCGGGGCGCCGTCAGCATCCCGTTCTTTATCCGCTGTTTGCTTCCCCCGGGCGGCTTTTGTGTCTGCGGGATGAAACGCCTCTTTGTCACTGTACCAGACTTCCGGCATTCCCCCGGAAAACTGTGCGGCGATCTTCAGCAGACAATCCAGTTCCACAGTCTCTGACAGGATCTTTCCGGCCTCCTCCAGCTGCTCTCTGATCTCCCCGATCTCCTGCGGCGTCACCAGTCCCAAGTGCCTGCTCTCCAAACCAAACACCGGATTTTCCGGCACATAGCCTATCACAGGGATCGGGTACCCCGCCTGCGCCAGGCCGGTTTCGATCATCCGTTTCATCTTCGGATAGAGCATCCCGGATACACGATTTAACAGGATCCCGCTGATATTACTGTCCTTGCGGAATCCAAGGATCCCCTGAATGACAGGAAGAACAGAAAGTGCCATACCCCTGCACGGGACGACGAGAATGACCGGCGCCTTCAGGGTCCGTGCCACATCGTAGGAACTGCCTCTTTCACTGTCCAGCGCCATTCCGTCATAATATCCCATGACCCCTTCTATGACCGTTATGTCCGCCTGTTTTGCATGCTCATGGAATAAGGCCCGCATAACCTGCGGCTCACAGAAAAATAAATCCAGGTTCTCGGATTCAATCCCCAGAACCTCCCGGTGGAACATGGGGTCAATATAATCCGGTCCGCATTTGCATGCGGACACCTTCATCCCCTTCTGTTTCAGGGCAGACATCAGTCCGCAGGAAATCACGGTCTTACCGCTCCCGCTGGAAGCGGCGGCTATCATAAAACTTGGAATCTGCATACCTGCTCTTCTCCTTTTTCCTCTCCGTTACTATCCTTACTGCCGTTTTCCGGTTACTATGCGCGATCCATAGGCCGTGAATAGTAACGTTTTCCGGCAGAAATAATGTATACGGGATTCTGTCCCGTCATCATATGGTAAGCCCCCAGTTTCCGGGATTTGGCTGCGGACAGCTGCACGATCTCCGCATCGGGCAGGAGCCCCTCCTCCAGCGCTTCCATGGCCTCTTTTACCGTCTCCAGAGAGATCGCATTCAGCACAATCCGTACATCAGGGTTCTTCTCCAGCACAAGTCTTAAGATGTCTTTTAGATTACCGGAACTGCCTCCGATAAATACATGGGTCGGCGGCTCCAGCGCCTCGATTGCTTCCGGCGCCGTTCCCTCCACAATCTGCACATGGTCACAGCAGAACTTCCTGCGGTTTTGGCCGATGAGTTCTACGCCCTCCGGGGTTTTTTCGATGGCATACACCCGAATGCTTCCCGACTGGCAGGCTGCTTCCATGCTGACTGACCCGGTTCCAGCACCTACGTCATAGAGCACGGCTTCCTCCGTGAGCGCAAGTTTTGCGAGGCTGACCGCCCGGATTTCCGATTTTGTCATGGGTACCCTGCCGCGGATATACTCTTCATCTTCCATATGCAGGCAGACCCGCTTATCCGGACTGGGGTTCCGTACATAAGCGGCGGCAAGACCGTCAAGGTCCTGCGGTTCCAGCTCTCTGCCCCTCTTATGGAGAATCTCCTCCTCTTCATAGGAGAGATGTTTTCCTATGTAAAATTCGGTCTCACCCAGGCCATAATCTCGTATCTTCTCACAGATCTCACGGGCGCATTCGATTCCTCCGAACAGCAGAAACGTCTTCTCGTGTTTCGCGATCTCATAGATGAAATTCTGTTTTCTTCCATGTATGCTCACAAGAGCAGCGTCTTCCCAGGAAATCCCCAGTCTTGCCGCCAGATACACCGCGGAAGATATTCCCGGTATCGTATAAACCGGATAATCCGCAAGCTCTTCTTTCAGCTTTCTGGCCCCGCTGTAGAAGCCGGGATCCCCGGAAAGCGCCACCGCCGCCTTCCTGTATTCTCCGTGTGATTTCAGGAAATCGTGGATTTCCTTCGGTTTATAAGAGTGAAATACGGGCTTTCCAAATGACTGCAGGGCATCGGTCATCCGCTGCGCCCCGATAATGCAGTCGCATTCCCGGAATATCTGTTCTGCCTGGGCTGTTAGGGAGTTTCTGTTTCCCATCCCGATTCCGGTGAGATAAATGATCTGTTTTTCTTTACACATTCCGATATCCTCTGGGAGTCACCATCTTCCCGTTCAGTTCTTTTGTCTGTTCATTTCCGATAAACACGGTGGTAAACATATCAACCTCTGTATCTCTCAGTTCTCCAAGGGTAAGGATCCTGCTGGCTTCCTCTTCTCTCCCGATATTGCGCACGGTACCGCAGACCGTATCCGGGCTTTTATACTCCAGCATGTAGTCACAGGCCTTCTGCAGGTAGTCCTTACGCTTCCGGCTGGACGGATTGTACAGGCAGATCACAAAGTCCGCCATGGCCGCCGCCTTCAGCCTCTTCTCTATCTTTTCCCATGGCGTCAGCAGATCGCTTAAGCTGATCACTGCAAAATCATGCATCAGAGGCGCTCCCAGTACCGCGGCGCCGCCATTAGCGGCGGTAATCCCCGGCACAATCTCGATCTCCACGTCCGGATACTCCGCACCGGTCTCGTATATCAGGCCAGCCATGCCGTAGATCCCGGCGTCTCCGCTGCACACCATCGCCACGTCCCGGCCCCCTGCCGCCTCCTCCAGCGCCATCTGGCAGCGCTTTACTTCCTGGGTCATGGGGGTGGTCAGATACGTTTTCTCCGGGTATTGCTGTTTAATCAGATCTACATACACCGTATATCCTACGATGACCTTGCATTTATCCAGCGCAGCCCTTGCCTCCAGTGTCATCTGCCTGTCTGCCCCGGGCCCCAGCCCTACCACATATACCTTACTCATTTGTCTTCCCCTCTCTGCTTGCTTTCCGGAATTCCGTAGTAAAAGACGGATTGTAAAGTTCGGATCGGTCATAGCCGCCCTCCAGCACATCCCCGACTACAATCAGCGCCGTCTTGGTAATGCCTTCGCTCTCCCCGGTATTGGCCAGGGTGTCCACTGTACAGCGGCAGACTTTCTGTTCCGGCCAGGTGGCCTTATACACGATAGCCGCCGGTGTATCCTTCTCATATCCCCCCGCCAGCAGTTCTTTTTCCAGTTCCGCAAGCATCCCCGTGCTCAGGAATATGACCATGGTTGCATGGTGTGCGGCGAAACTTCTGATGGACTCTTTCTCCGGCACCGGTGTCCTGCCGGCCATTCTGGTAATCACCACGGACTGGGATATCCCGGGAAGGGTATACTCTGCCTCCAGAGCTGCAGCGGCCCCGCAGAATGAACTGACTCCCGGGCAGACTTCATAGTCAATGCCTTCTTGTTTCAATGCATCCATCTGTTCCTTGATCGCGCCGTACAGACACGGGTCTCCGGTGTGGAGACGTACCACCCTCTTGTGATTTTTCTCTCCCCGGATCATGACGTCCAGCACTTCCTCCAACGTCATTAACGCACTGTTATGTACCTCACAGCCATCTTTTCTAACCTCCAGCAATGCGGGATTTACAAGGGACCCTGCATATACAATGATGTCAGCCTCCTGCAGATACTTCTGTCCACGCACGGTAATCAGATCTGCTGCTCCGGCTCCTGCCCCAACAAATGCAATCATCTACTTTTCCTCCTTTAATATGATCAGTGAATAATAACTCGCCTCATCCGGAATGTCCTCCGCCTGGCAGTAGATCTTCTCTCCGGGCATCCCGCAGTTCTCCACCATCTGAACCCGGAGCTTCTTCTCTTTCACTGCCTGTTTTACGTAAGGCATCTTTTTTCCGGCCTTCATCAGAACCTTGGTTCCCGGCATCTCCAGGCTTTCCTCGATCCCATAGGACGCCGGAATAATATGTAATTCGTCCCTGTTTTCCACAAGGCCGGAATCCATTCTGGCCGCTGCAGCGCAGAAAGAAGTGATGCCGGGCACCAGGCTGGTCCTGCATCCCCGTTCTTTCAAACGCTTGTGGACATAGAGGCAGGTGGAGTATACACTGGGATCCCCCAGCGTAATAAATGCCACATTTCTGCCCGAACGCAGGACTTCTTCTGTCTTATCCGCGCATTTGTCATGAATCTCTTTCAGCTGTGTCTTTTCCTTCATCATCGGCATGGGAAGGAACAGCTTTGCTTTACGGACGATCTCCGGGATCACGGGCAGGACAATCTGCCACGCTACACATTTTTCAAGGTAAACAGGCATTCTGCTCTCAGTGCCCGCCTCCTCGTATACCGCGTCCTTCAGCTCCGGACTTGAGACCGCAATGGCAACGACCTCACATTCTTTTATGGTGTTCACCGCCTTCAGCGTCATCAGCTCCGGGTCTCCCGGTCCCACACCTACTGCATACATTATTCCGCAGTTTACTGCGGATCCGTCCGTAGGGCATGAATTACGGAGTGCCCTTTGGGTATACATTATTCCTTCGCTCATACCTGCTCCCTTCTGATCTGTTCCAATAATTCTTCTGCATTTTTCGTTTTCCCAAGAATTCCTTCTTCTTTGGAAAATACGACCGCCCCGATTGTCAGCGTATCTCCCGCGCGCTGTCTCAGATGAAATTCAATCCGTCTGATTACCGTCTCCATTACAGGGCGCAGTAACTTTCGTTCTTTCAAATAATCCAGGGCTTCCGTTGTCGTGATGCAGTCCATGATTTTCTCTGCATCCGCCGCTGAGGCGCCTGCCATTGCCGCATGGGAGGCAAGCACTTCCATCCGGCAGTCCGCCTGGCGGGAATGGGTGTTCATAACCCCTGCTGCCAGTTTGACCAGTTTGCCCACATGGCCGATCAGCAGAATGCCTTTCATTCCCAGGCTCACCGCATCATCGATGGTCTCGCCGATATAGTTACTGCATTTTACGGCCAGGCTGCCGTCATATTTTAAAGACTCTGTCAGAAAATCGCTCCCATAATTGCCTGGCACCACATAACACCAGTCATGTCCATTCTCCTTCAATACTTTCATTTCCAGAAAAATCGTATCCGTGAGGGCCTTTTCACTCATCGGCTCTACAATCCCGCTTGTGCCGAGCACTGAGATGCCGCCTTCGATCCCCAATCTGGGGTTAAATGTCTTCGAAGCCAGTTTTCTGCCCTCGGGAATCGTGATTACAATCTCCAGCCCTTTGCTGTAGCCGAACCTCTCCCTTTGCTCCTCGACCGCTCCCAAAATCATCTGCCTGGGAACTCTGTTGATTGCGGCCTCTCCGATCTCCTGCTGAAGCCCTTTCTTTGTGACTCTTCCGACCCCTTCTCCCCCATCCAGGCAAAGGGATCCATCCGCGGTCTTTTTCACTTCTGCATAAATATAGATACCATCCGTAATATCCGGATCGTCCCCGCTGTCCTTCTGGACAGCACAGCGGACCCGGTCCGGGCCAATGTCTATCTGCTCGATGTCCAGATACAATGTGATGCCTTTCGGAGTCAACAGGGATACCTGTGTGATGACTTCTTTTGAAAGGAGCATGTACGCGGCGGCTTTGGCTGCCGCTGCCGCACAGCTGCCGGTGGTATAGCCCGAGCGCAGCTGCTTTTGGTTTTTCCATACTGTCTCTGCCTGCGTCCTGCCTTTTGGCAGCTGTTTTTCCATGGTCTTTCTCCTCTCTCTGTTACATAGCGGCTTCAATATGTTCAACAAAGATATTGCGGATTCCCTTCATCTCGCCCAGCCCCCGGATCAGTGCCTTCACTTCATAGCCGGCGTCCTCCAGTTCTGCCTTCCAGGAATCGTCTTCCCCCGCCATATCGTTCTTCGCATGGTCACCTGCCACCACCATAAACGGCATCAGCGTTACCTTGCGGATTCCGGAGATTTCCAGTTTCGTCATGACGTTCCTCAGATCTGGAAAACCTTCTACCGTGCCCACCAGCACCTGATTGTAGCCAAGTGAGTGGAAGGTATACTCCAGGGTCGGGTATGCTGAATTCGCATGATGGTCTGTGCCGTGCCCCATCAGGATCAGTGCCTCGCCCTCCTCCAGGGTAACCTCCGCCATCATGGCATGAATGGATTTCTTATAGTCATCCACACTGGTAAGAAGCGGATTTCCCACGCGTATCCTGCGGAATCTGTCTGTGTAATCCATCACGTCCCTGAGCATTCTGTCGTTCTCTATCCCGTTGATAATATGGGTCGGCTGTACAATAACCTGCTCGATTCCGTCCTCTGCCATCTGTTCCATGGCTTCTTTGACATTCGCTACGAATAAATTTTCCTTTTTCTGCAGTTTGTTCTTAATCATTTTGCTGGTAAATGCGCGATAGATTCTATAGTCCGGAAATGACTCTCCGATCTGCTTTTCAATCGCCGTTATGTTTTTCTCCAGAGTGTCCAGATGGCTCGTCCCAAAACTCACGACAAGTATGGCCTTCTTTCCTGTTATCTTATCCATTTTCTGCTCTCTCTTTCCTATTAATTTCTGATATCGGCCTTCACCGCCTCTTATGCCTTGGAGGAGGCCTCTATATAATATTCCAGTTCTCTTATATTCACAGGCGGCTTCAGTCCGCCTCCCAGTATCCCTTTTTTCTGGAGCCGTGCAAACAGCTTTAATACGGCGGGTTCTTCCTGGTTGGTCATGGCCAGCGCCTCCTGATCCGTACACACTGTGACGGGATCCGCATGCCGCAGTACTCTTCCCTCATGCATCAGCACGATCTCATCAGCCCAGGACAGTGCGTAATCGATATCGTGCGTAGCCATCAGTATCGTAATTCCTTCTTCCGCCAGCCCATCTACGATCTGATTGACGATCTTTGTATGTTTTGCGTCCAGCGCGGCCGCCGGTTCGTCCAGTATGATGACTTCCGGATGCATCACCAGGATGTCGGCGATGGAAACCTGCTTTTTCTGTCCTCCGCTCAGGGCATGGGCCGGGCGGTCCCGGAAGGGCGTTATCTCAAGATGGCCGATCACCTGGTCCACTTCCTGTCTTGCTTTCTCTTCCGCTACACCCATGTTCAGGATTCCAAAGGAAATCTCCTGGTACACGCTTGCCGAAAACAGCTGATTATCCGGATCCTGAAAGACAATGCCGACCCTGCTTCTAAGATCCAGCAATCCCTTTTTGGAGTAATCCACCGGCTTCCCTTCAAATAGAACCATTCCCTCATCCGGCTTATATATCCCATTGCAGCATAGAAAAAAAGTGGACTTTCCGCAGCCGTTTGCACCCATGAATGCCACCTTTTTCCCCCTTTTTATTTTCAGGCTCACGCCGTTTAGGGAGTGCGGGCCTCCTTCTTCATATGCGTAGTGGACATCTCTCGCCTCTATTATGACATCCTTTTCCTCTGTATTCATAAGAATCTCCTCCATATTGTCAATGCAAGCAGGATCACTTCAAACACTGTGATTGCAGCGACCTCCTTTTTTCTGGCCGGATGATGTTCCGCAAGTACTCTGATCCTGCCGTCGTAGCACCTGGATTCCATGGCGTCATACAATGCATTGGATCTCTTAAATGCGCGGAGCAGCAGGCCCGCCCCCATCTTTCCGAAGGAACTCACCGATGTTCGCAGATCTTTGTTGCCCAGCCTGGACTTCTGTGACACCATCATGGCGGAAGCAGTCTCCATGAGCACAAAGATGAACCGGTAGATCAGAAGCATGAGTTCCGTCAATATCTCGGGGCAGTGCAGTTTTGCCAGCACGTCCAGAATATCTGTCATTGTCGTATTGAGAGATAAAAAGTACAGGCAGGACACACTCGCCATGGCTGTCGCAATCAGCTGTATCCCGAATAGAAGGGAATGAAAACTCCCTGTGATAAAAAAGCTGCCCACTGGAATTGCATAAGCATCCAGTGGGACTTTTGAGATATTGACTATAATCGCAAGTGTACTCAATATCAGGAATGTAAAAGGCACCGCCAGCAGCTTTGCGTATTGCCCCGCCGCTATGCGTCCTTTTTTCACGGTCAGGTATGTATTGACTGCAAACGCCACGCCTGCAACGATGAGTGAGCGGCTGACTACACAGAACAGCAGAGTTATCATGGAAAATGCAAACTTTTCAGCCGCATTTACATATCTTAATCTGGAGCGATAACAGAGCTTATCTACTACAATCATGCCGCCCTCCTTCCCGGAATCTTATTCCTCTTTATTCCATCTTTTTCTGCCATTTTTTTCTTTCTACGAATCGTCCCATCACAAAAGCGATGATGCCAACCCCGATCCCTGTCTGGATACAAAAAATCAAGCTTTCTACCTCGCCAGGCAGTTCGCCGCCCAGCGCAGTCTCCAGCACCGGTGTAAACCATGGGGTGTATTCCCCCTGAATCTCTTCTATCATAACGCTCCCCGCGTCATCAGAGCCGCCGAACTCAGCGCCTTTCTTCGCGAACAGGGGCACAATTGCAATTAATACAGCTGCGATCAGAAGAATAATGACTGTTTTTGTATTTTTACTCATCCTATTTTGCCTCCTTTAAAAATCCAATTGCCTTGAGTTCCGGTTTTGCATATGATTCCAGGCCGATGACAATGATAACCGTAAGGATGCCTTCGATGACTGCCAGCGGAAGCTGGGTCGGTGCAAATACACCCAGGAATTTAACAGCAGATGCCGCAACACCGCCGGCCTCGGATGGGTAAGCGAGTGCAAGCTGGATGCTGGTCACACAGTATGTAAAGATATCGCCCAGAAAAGCCGCCAGAAAAACGGATACTTTTCGGTTCACATTCATTTTTTTACAGAGCTGAAAGATTCCAAACGACAGAAGCGGTCCCGCTATCGCCATGGAAAATGTGTTTGCCCCCAGTGTTGTCAATCCGCCGTGTGCCAGCAGAATCGCCTGGAACAAAAGCACGATGATTCCCAGTACGCTGACTGCCGCCGGGCCAAACAGGATTGCCCCCAGCCCTGTGCCCGTCATATGGGAACAGCTTCCCGTCACGGACGGGATTTTCAGGGAAGAAATCACAAAAATAAACGCCCCCGCCATTGCAATCAATGTGATGGTCTTTCTGTTTTCTTTTAATCTTTTTTTCAGGGAAATCAGGCCGGCAACCAGGAATGGAACACAGATAACGCCCCAGGCAATACAGTATTTAACCGGAAGATACCCCTCCATAATGTGCATTGCATTCACAGCCGGTGTGACGGCAAACATCAGCGCAAACGCGATGGCTGCCTTGAGTAAGAATTTTTCTTTTTTTGACATATTTCTCTCTCCTTTTTTGTGATATGTTGTCTTGAAATACCCCCAGGTATACCACAAAATCGTATGAGATCTGCGGCATAACACCCGGTCATATCCCCGTAACCATTCAGATCCATTTAAAAGCGGGTTTTCTGACTCAGGCATCAACACGGTATTCCGCCTTCCCATGAAAATTCTCACAGTGACATCATGGATACCATTCCACCTTTACAGCAACGGGTATTGTGCAGGATTTCCACCTGCTTCCCCTGCGGCCGTCCGCTGCAGATACTATACTCCACTTGGACAGCTTACTTTTAAATTGTATGCCAGACCTGAATTATATACCGAAAGGGTAACATTACCCTTTTGGCTGCTTTTTATCGGAGGTATCTCCCCCTAATACTCGATCCCCCGTCTTGCCCGGATCTCCCGGTCAAAGGGATGTTTGATTTTTCGGATCTCGGAAACATAATCCGCAAGCCCGATCAGCTTTTCGTCCGGATTTCGTCCGGTCAGAACGACCTCCAGTTCCTTAGGTTTCTTTTCCAAAAAGGCCAGCGACTTTGTGTGATCAATGAGGCCATAATGATAGGCTGCCATAAACTCGTCGACCACAAGCATATCATACTCTCCGGATACTGCTTTTTCACAAACCGTATCCCACAGCCGTGCATAAGTCTCCTGAGCCTCCGCTTTCTCCGCTTCGGACAGCGTGTTGAAGAATCCAAATGATTTGTCCATATGGAGTACCGTAATTCCCTCCACGGCATCCAGAATCTTGAGCTCTCCGGAGTCCTCGTTCTTCAGAAAACGCGAAAAAAGAACCTTCATACCGCTTCCGGCCGCTCTGACAGCAAGCCCTGTTGCGGCAGTCGTCTTCCCCTTTCCATCTCCACAGTAAATATGTATCAGCCCGTTTTTCATGCGCCCACCTCATCCAAAATCCCTCTTATTTTATCATAAATTGTCTGATTATGCAATTTTCACTATCTATCATTGTATATGATTTTCCGTTCTTCCGTTTGTACTTTTTTCTTTTGTTTATGTAATTTTTTAAGAACGAGGGCAAAGGGGTCAGACCCCTCTTCAGAGGGGTCTGACCCCTTTGCCCTCCGTATTCAGAATATTCTGAATATAACCCTTTATTTCTTCCACACTGTACCCTGTTTCTGCAGGCCTTCCAATCACTACAAGCGTTACCCCTGTCTCTCTGGCAGCCTCCAGTTTTTCCTCAAACCCCCCCGCTTTGCCTGATTCCTTTGTCACAAAATAGTCTGCTCCTGTGTATTTCAGCATGGCAGTATTTAATTCTTTCGAAAAGGGTCCCTGCATGGCGATGAGATGGGAGCCCTTGAATCCAAGCTCCACGCTCTCTTCCACGGACTCTTTTGTCGAAAGAACCCTGGCAAAACAGCGTTCTTTGTAATGGTCGATCGCTGTGTACAGCCTTAATTCTTTGCTCCCGGTGGAAATGAATATCCGGCCTTCCCGTGTTTTGAGATACTCTACTGCTTCTGCCACGGAATTTACAATTACCATATTGCGGTAAGATCCTGCGCCGCCTGTCCCGCTTTCGTCCCGCAGACAGCGGATATAACCGGCGCCGCTCCCCTTACAGGCATTTTGAATATTCTCCGTGGCCAGGCGCGCAAAGGGATGAGTGGCATCGATCACAAGCCTGATCTGATTCTCCCTGATAAATCCGCAGATAGCCTCTTGATCCATCCGGCCCGTTATGACCCGGATATTTTGAATTCCTTCCACGCATTCCATTCCGTACTCTGTAGCCGTACTGACGAAGGCTGGCGCAGACAGCGTGCCTAAAAATTCAGCCAGCATTCTTCCTTCTGATGTTCCCGCAAACAGCAGAATACTCATTCTTCCGTTCTCCATATTCCTTTTCCTCCCCTTTTCCGCAGCCTATTTATGTCTGATACTTAGATTTTATTTTAAGTACAACAACTGGCATATCCTGGAAATATTCCGGTTGTGTTTAAACCTCTTTCACAGTATAATATATCACATAGCAAATTGAAACCACAAACATAAGGGAGCTTTTATATGTTTTTTAATCTAATTGGATTTATTCGGAAAGACTTAGACCTAAAAGAAACCTATTTTAAAAGTGCGGAAAATGAAATCGCAAAGAAAAATCTGATCCTGCTTCAGGTTTCCAGTCTGCTCAATGTCCTTCTCCTTGTCTTATTTTACATAATAACCCCGTTTATCATTAAAGGCTGGACAATCACATTACAGCATTTTCTTTTTCTCCCGGCGGCACTGGCCTTTTTCATCATCTCTACAGTTTACGCAAAGACAGGCCGCAGAGACAAGCGCGTGATAACCGGCATCTGCCTGGCTTTCGAAATCACGCTGTTTGCTTTTGTTATTTCTATAGATGTCTTTCCTTACCCGGATGCTCCCAGCTCTTTCCTACCGCTTTTATATATTGCGTTTCCAGCGCTGTTCATTCTCCGTTTCCGTCAGATGTTCACGGTCATGTTTCTGGTCGAGGTCGTATACGCCGTTGCAGTCTTACAGATAAAAAATCCGCTGATGGCAGAAAACGACATCTTTAATTCTGTCGTTTCCTTTATCTTTTCGCTGGCAGTCGCCCACGTAATCCTGAAACTCCGCGCCGATGACCACGACATACGCAGCCGTTACAAACGCCTGAGCATGCTGGATTCCCTCACTGGCATTCTAAACAAAAAGTCCTGTGAAAATGCAATTTCCCAGTATCTGAATACAAACGCCCCCGTGTATTGCGCCCTGCTCTTTCTAGATCTGGACGACTTCAAAAAGATCAATGATACCATCGGCCACTCCGCCGGAGACCGTCTTCTGGAAGAGACCGGAAAATTACTCCACAAAACATTCCACGCATCAGATATCATCGGCCGTGTCGGCGGAGATGAATTCATGATACTACTCACAAACTACCATGATTCAATAGAGTCCCTGAAAAAGAGGTGCACCGCCTTGCAGCGCACTCTCCAGCAGATCATGCAGAACCACGGAGTCCAGGCTACCTGCAGCATAGGCGCACTCCTGGTCAAAGGACGGTGAATCAGCTTCCAAACCGCATACACCCTAGCCGACAAATGCCTGTACGATGCCAAATCCTCCGGAAAAAACAACTGCATAGTCCAAACCCTGCCCAAAGAATGATCTCAGCAAGCACTTAATAAAGGAGCGCATGCGTATGAATACGCTGACTGCTCCAAAAAACCGTTGCCGGATATGTGTGCTCCATACCCACATATCCGGCAACAGTTTTTTGAAGCAGTCAGCAGTACGGGTACAAATCGCAGCGGCATATACAGCCCCTATGTCTTCCCAGCATCACTGACATGGAGCGCCCCCTTCTAACTCATTCCCCCACCCATTCATGGATCTCGCCGCAGGCAATCATTTCGCCGCTGTCTCCTGACGGCTGTGTCTTAAAATCATCCGGGTTCATATGGATGACCACTGTTCTGCCGACCACATCATCCGGGTAAAATCTCCCGGTATATACCGCACTGCAGGCTGCACCGTGTGTAGACAGCAGAGGCGGCAGATCACCGGCATGTTCCGGGTGATCCGTATGTTCGGGATTAAAATGCCCATCGGCATCTGCGAAAGGCTCCTCAGCATTCCCGGAACATTGTTTCCCTTCATGAATGTGGAAGGCAAAAAATCTGCTCATGTCCGGCGCATTTTCATCCGGCAGCCCGTATACCTCAGCCAACACGATCGTCCCTCCGTATACTTCATAGAAATAAACCATTCCATGGATCTCTGGGTATTTATCCGATCCTTTTATCTTTGCAGAAGCTTCCGGCATTCCGTTTAATTTATCAACCATATCATCATCCTCCTCTGCTCAGTATATGCAGCAGCCCGGAGGATGTTCATGCTTTGCGTAAACAAAAATCACTGCGCCTATTCAAAATACATATAGTCCATATAAAATTCATTAAAATGTTTATCGTTGGAGAGCTGTACTTCCGATGAACTCTCCAGAATACGCTGCACGCGCTCTGTGCAGTCGCTGCTTAACAGGTATGTCCGGGTTCCTTTCAGGCAGCTGTTTCCTACCGCCTCAATCTTATCTTGGCATTCTTCCGGAAGCAGCCCGATTCCCACGGCTTTTACGATATCCATCTTATATCCAAAGCCTCCTGCAATATAAATAGCCCCAATATCATCATAAGATGCGCCGAAGTTCAGGATCAATGTCTCAAGCCCGGCACGTACTGCGGACTTGGCAAGCTGTATTTCCCTTACATCCTTCTGGAAAAATGAGATCCCCGTCCCATCGCTGCTGACAGCAAGCGGAAAGCCGTCGTCGAAATAATCTTCCTCCATTAGCCCAGTCTCATCCACAAGCTCCGCCTTTACCAGCTCATATACCATATCGATCACCCCGGTGCCGCAGATGCCGACAGGTTTGGCATCCTGGATCGTCCCGGTAACTGCATGGCCGTCCTTCAGTTCGACTTTGCAGATTGCTCCCGGCACGCTTCCCGTGCCAAAGGTAATATTGCCGCCCTCGAATGCAGGGCCCGCTGCCGTTGAAGTCGTCAATATCCTGTCCTTATTGCCAATCGCCATCTCCCCATTGGTACCCAGATCCACCAGGACAGACACCTTTTCTCTCTTATCAAAATCCAGAGAATACAGGCCTGCCACAATATCGCCGCCCACATAAGTAGAAATTCCAGGGAAAATCACTACCTCAAAGTCCCTGTCTTCCTGCTCAAACAGTTCTTTGTAAGTTGTATGTATGGTGTCAATGTTAACTGGGGTGAAAGGAAATACGCCCAGTGTTTTACAGGAGTACCCCATCAGCAGGTGTACCATAGTCGTATTGGCTCCGATTATCATCTTCTCCACCCGGATCTTCCCATTTTCTGTCAGGCTCTCAATTCCCTGCATCAGGTCAGTCTGGATACTTTTTCTCAGGGCTTCTCTTTTCCCGCCGTTGGAGGCCTCAATTCTGCTGATTACATCCGCACCATACGCCCTCTGCCTGTTGATTGTAGTGAAAACGTCTTCCGCTTCCTGTGTCTCCATGTTGACCAGCTGCATGGCGATCGTCGTCGTTCCGATGTCCACGGCGATTCCATACCGGCGGCCGGTCTTTGCACTGCTTTTCGCCGCTTTTCCCGCTGTCTGCTCCTCATCCGCCAGAACCGCGAATTCTTCTTCCTTATGCAGCCCGACAGCGATCACGCAGTCATCCTCAGGATAGGCCTTACATGCCAGACGGTATCCCTCCTGCAGCTGCTCCCCGCTGAAGAACTTCCTGTCCTGCTCTGAAGGCGCAATGTCCCCTTCAAGGACCTGTATTCCGCATTTACCGCAGGTTCCCCTGCCCGCACAGACTGCCGGCAGGAAGATTCCCTGTTCCTGGAGAAGTTCCATCAGCGAATGTCCCTTTCTGCCCTCCAGTACTCTGATGTCGCCTCCGTCATGAAGCGTGATTGTGTAATCCGAGACATTTCTAAGGCTGCAGCCGACATTAGGGCAACTTGCACAATTATGATGGATACGGAACATGTCCGAATGATCCGTAGTCAGGTAAACCTGACAGGTCGTCTTGACCGGGTCATACATACAGCTGTCCAGTACACGGATCCCTGCACTGTTTTCTCTTGCGGTCACCTCCAGCGCCTTTTTCTGGGCCTCCATCGGAATATCCTGGGGCGCCTCCAGGCGGCGGGAAACTCCACATTTTTTCTCCCTGCACATGGCGATAATATAGGGCTGAAGCTGATGGTCCATCTGGAAAAGATAGTCATCCGCAATGGCATCCGCCAGCATACCGCCCAGATAATCCCCCTCATTGAACAGCTGTGTGGACCACTGGCTCAGCTGACCGCCCACCGAAGTGACACAGTAGAGCGCCTGATGGATTCCCTCTCCATACCGACTGAGCTCAAATCCCTCCACATCACCGAATTCCAGCAGTGCGATTGGCTCTATTTTTTTATATGCTTCCGGAAGCATTTCCTCATATTCTTCCATTACATCATCGTAGGTAGCGCTGTCTTCATAACAGTCTATCAGGGAAAATACATTTTCTCTGCATATCTCTATATTAAATTCCGTTATTTTCATGTTCTTATCCTCTCTCAACTAACGGAAGTCTAAGCTCTGCCCCCGCAGTTTTGACAACCATATCCGTACTTGCCCAAAACCCCGGGCAGGTATCAGTATTTCATTCATTTTCCAGTATAAAAAGAAAAACTCCTTGTAAAAAGAGTTTGCTGCTGACACACTTTATATAATTCAAACGGAATCCTGTTTCCCACCCAAAACAGGTCCATAGGGATATGTAAGTATCCTGGCTCACGTTTCATCCTAGGAATGCCTTCTCATCCTGACGGACAATGGCTGTTATTCTTCGTCCACGTTTACAGTAGGGGTAAGCCTGCACCGGATTTACACCGGTTTCCTTCATTCGATGCTCTTTGTCACTATAATCCGCACTTTCCCAAAGGGCTCTTATTTCTCCAAAACTGCTTTCTTCGCAACTTCTGCTGCTGTTGCTGCATCTGGTGTATAGTAGTCTGCTCCAATCTGCTCTGCAAAGCTGTCATTAACCGGAGCGCCGCCGACCATAACGATATACTTGTCGCGAAGTCCCTTTTCGTTCAGCTGGTCAATGCAGTCCTGCATCTTCGGCATTGTTGTTGTAAGAAGAGCTGACATACAGATCACGTCCGCGCCTACTTCTTCAGCCTTGTCGATAAATACAGCCGGTTCCACATCTACACCGATGTCATGGATCTCAAATCCAGCTCCTTTAAGCATCATTACGACAAGGTTCTTGCCGATATCATGAAGGTCTCCCTGTACTGTTCCGATTACAGCTTTTCCAACCGGCTCATTACCTACCTCAACCAGTTTTGGCTCCAGGACTGTAAGACCTGCATTCATAGCTCTTGCAGCTACCAGAACTTCCGGTACAAATACTTCGTTGTTCTTAAACTTTGCACCAATGATCATCATTCCTGATAAAAGACCTTCATTCAGAATCTCTTTTGGATCGAGCCCCTCATCCAGAGCCTCCTGTACCAGTGCCTTTACGTTCTTTGCCCTTCCTTTTTGAAGGAATTCTGAAATTTCCTGAATCTTTGACATTTTACATACCTCCATCATTCATTAAGCGTGTCTGCTTTAGTTATCATTTTACAATATCTGCTGCTCTGTTTTTAGTAATTTTTTTGGAACTCTTTGTACAAATATCTCTTTTTTTGTTTACTTTTTCAGTTCCGCGGCAATCTCGGGATACCACGCCATCGCTTTTTTCAAAGACTTTTTAACGGGCAGGCCATTTCCTGAGAGAATCACCAGATCATTGACGTGTTCCGGCTTCCCTTCAAACCTTTCAGCCTGGTAGATACTGCCCACGCAGTTCACAAGATAAATCTCCCCCTGCACTTCAACAAATCCTTTGACACGGTAAGTATCATCCAGAAACATTTCAATGAATTTCTGAAGTTTTTTCAGTTCCAATCCCGGATTCAAACGGAGCAGGTATTTTTTCAAGGTAATATCCGCGCTCTGTATCACAGGCTCTTCCGGCTGGTTATCCGGAGGAGCGGCAGGATTCAGCCAGCCGCTTTCGATCCGGCCGAAGGTGGTCGTATGTACAGGAACCTCCGGGCGGTGTTTTCTGATAATGCCCTTTATTTCCTCAATCTGTTCTTTGGATGCCAGATCCGTTTTATTGACCAGCACAAGATCACTGACCGCCAGCTGCTTCTTTACCACGACTGCCGTCTCATAAACCTTCTGAAACTGTCTCGCATCAACCAGGCAGATGCTTCCCATGTATTCCACATCTGAGAATTTGCCTTCCTGATGCAGGATTTTTCTGACATTCATAGGATTGGAGAGGCCGGAAGCCTCCACAATTATTATGTCCGGTTTTTCCGAAAGGGCTTTTTCAAGCACTTCCTCGAATTTATCCAGCCTGCATGAACAGAATATGGAACCGTTGTTGATCTCATCCAGCGCCGTTCCCAGTTCTCTAAGAAGCTCCCCGTCCACGCCTTCTTTTCCAAATTCATTGATAATCAAATGCAGCCGGTAGTCTGACAATTCATTTATAAAATTTTTTAAAAAAGTAGTTTTACCGGCTCCTAAGAAGCCGGTAATTAAATACAGTTTACTCATTATTTCATACCTCATTCTGCTGCTTAGCAGCAGACCCGCCCGTTAGGGCCTGAATTACGGTGTGACCTTAGGGCATAACAGCCTTGATTGCTGCCTCCAATTCTTCTTTCGCAGGTACAAGAGAACGAAATTTTAATTCACCGTTAATATACATAGACGGAAGGTTCGGAACTCCCATTTTCTTGCAGCGTGCAATGTTCTCCTTGATCGTAAACTTATACTCGATCATATCAATTGCGTCACCGAATGTCTCCTTTGCCTCATTGGCAGCGCCCATCATATACGTACATGCCGCACATGTTGCGGAATCCAGTGTAAATACTTCCACAAGCGGTTTCTCCAAATGCTCGTAATCCGGCAGTTCCACTTCAATATCCTCGTCTGCAGCCACATAGTTTTTCAGGATTTCTCTTACGGAGTCCGGCTCATGGATTGCCTGTACTACACCGATTGTGTTCTCAACAGGAACAGCATACGGCATATCACAGCCCGGAGCAAGGATGAAGTTTTTCTTGTTCGGCATATTATCCAGAAGGTCGATCACGAACTTCATATTATCCTGCTGTGTACCGTGCAGCATGACCGTTGTCAGCGGGATATTTCCGCCAAGCGCCACGTTGTACTTATCCGTGATCGCCTTTGCTGCAAGCAGGTCCACGTTCTCATCGATAGAGATGGAATCAGGGCCTGTCTGGCACATTACCTCGATGTTCCTTGTCGCATCGCCGCATACAAAGAAGGAAGACAGTGCGCCCAGTTCTCTGATATGGTCAAACAGCTTCTTGAACGGTGCGCTCATGAACATCTCAAAATGATCAGAAGAAATCTGGGAAATCAGCGGGTCTACTACTGCGATCACATCCATACCTGCTTCTATATAATATTCGGCCATCTTCATAGCAATCGCATCACAGTATTCCAGGAATTCAATCACGGCATCCTCATCGTCGTACATATCCATGAAAATGTCATTGCCGCGCAGATGTGTTGCCAGTGTAAAAGGTCCGCAGATCAGGCCGTATAATGCAGTTGTATCACCGACCGCTTCTTTCATACGCTTCATAACGTCCATGATCATAGGAATACGACCGGATTCTTTTGTCGGAATGGTGCAGTAGCAGGGTGTCTCCAGCTCCTCTTCTCCTTCCATCGGATGGCTGGCTACAGACGGCGGAGCGTCGTCCGCCCACACCAGATTACATCCCAGGCATTCCGCCTCAACCTGCAGGTCAAAGATAACTGGCTGTCCCGCCGGTTTATACAACTTATTCACTTCCATCAGAGATTCAAACAGTTTGTCCCCGTCCTGGAGCACTTCCGTAGCTGTATAGCCCAGAAGGCTGCCCGCATGCACGCCTGCAAATGGTACCCATGCCACCTGGTCTGTCTCCCCGTGGTGCAGTGTTTTGATAAGAATTTCTTTCTGGTTCATTTTGCTTCCTCACTTTCTTTTTTGCAATATTTTATCTTAAAAACTTTCATGATCCACATGTATCATAGTCTGCCTGTGCAAGCATTGCCCTGACTTCGGGTATGGAACAGCCCCGGTTTGTCCCGGTTTCAACGCTGCAGTCCCTTGGGTTAATCCCGATCTCCGCATACAGCTGGTTTACGCCCGCGAGCAGCGCCATCTGCTTCGGCTCATGGACATTCATAGACTGTTTGGGCCTGGTTACCAGCCTTGCCGCAGCGACAATCTTGGCCAGTTCCAGATCTGTAATCTCTCCTTTATCAAAAAGAGGAGTACCCGGCACGCCTACCCGTTTCATACAGGCCATAACATTTACACTGTATTCTCTGGCGCGCAGCATTTCATCTGCAATCTGTTCGTATGTATGTTCCGGTCCGATCGGCTCTACACAGTAGATCAACTCCAGGCCCGCTGCTTTAATGGCATCCAGAGTCGCAATTCTCTGCTCCTTTGGAAGATCCGTATCCTGTCCCTCGTTCATTCTGACAATATGGTAAACGCCTGTGTATCCCACTTCCTTGAGCCGCTTTGCCGTTTCCAGTCCAAAGTCACCAATATTGGCAATAAACATCATCTCCGGTGTCAGCAGTTTTTTCACTTCTCCGGAAACCTCCAGAAATCTCTCAACCCCGTAATCCGCCGTGGTCATAAGAAACAGGGCGTCCGCCTTCTCCTCCACTGCCCTGGAGGCTTCTGCAAGTATGTCTTCCAACGGCTTTTCTGTTTTATCCTCTACTACAAAACTATCCCTGGCAAGGGAACAGAACTTGCAATTCCCGGTACATGGCGCACTATTGAGCCCAATCTGTGCAAATACATATCCCTTTCTTCCATACTCTCTTCTGGAGAGTTCATTCGCCTTAGCCAGTAATGCATAAAACTCCGAAGAATGACTGTCTATACTAAGAAGTTTTACTGCATCGTCCTTTGTCAAATCCTGATTCTCATCAACTTTCCTGAAGATTGCTTCAAGCCCGTCGACATGATTAGAAAAAGAAATCATCACTATGCCTCCTATCTGTTCTGAATTCATAGTAAGATTTCTTTTCTTTTATTTCTTGCAATTTCTATAGCTAAATTGTGATTTTTTTAAGGTGTTTTAAAATACTCAATATTCTATCATGCGTACTTATTCTTAGAAGTTATCTATTGAGTGCACACTGAATAGATAATGAATTCTTTTAGTAACAAAAAAGTACGGTTAATTTTGTTGCTGACAGATATATAGTTTAGTGTTGATATATTGTATACTTTTACGTAGATAAGTTAATGTATGTTGTGCAATTTTAACACAAACACACCATAATCAAAAAGATTTATAAAGGAGGAAGAGTATTTATGGAAGCAACAACAAATGACCAGTACTTATGTTTCACCTGTGGCACACCCCCTGAGGAAGTAGAGGACCGTGAGGTAAAAAAGAGTGCATGTCCCCGTGCGAGAAAATTATTGCAGGAATTTTATGATGCAAAGATTTCTCTTGACACAACGTTCCCTTACTGGTACACAAGAACCTGGATGAAAGAAGAGGGGCAGCATCCGCTGGTCCGCCGCGGACTTGCAATGAAGAGTGCATTCTCCCACCTTGAGGCAGCAATCCGCCCTGATGAAATATTAGTTATGAGCCGTAATAAGTATGTCCGTGGCGCCAGTATTACTCCGTGGACAGCAAACGAGTTTCCTCTGAGCGATGAAGAGCGTGCAAAGAAAGACAGCAAGAAGGCTTCAAATAAGGCTCTTGAAGAAATTACGATACTTGCAACCGGCGGCGGCGTCGTTTCTGAAAGCACTCCGGAGGTTCTCTCTATGGCACGTCGTTATGGTATGCGCGTTGAAGAACATGCGGCTTTAATAGAAATTTGCCGTTACTGGCAGAACAAGTCTGCCGAGGATACATGTTGGAAGTGGGGTACCCTGCATCCCGAGTATGATACCCTTGTCAATTTCAAGAATGCTGTCCTTATGGCTGCCGATATGGAGTACGGCAACCGTCACGGACGCAGTGTCACAAACTACCAGATCGTATTTGAAAAAGGCTTCCAGGGTATGATTGACCGCTGTAAAGAGCTGATTGCTGCTAATGTGGGCGATGGTACTGCAGTAGATAAAGTTGCTTACTGGCAGGCTACAATTTATGCAATCGAAGGCGTACAGATTTGGGTTCGCAAGTATGCCGCTGAAGCAACCCGTCTTGCTTCTCTTGAAAAGGACGCAGAACAGAAGGCCGTTTTCGAAGCCATGGCAGCGCGCCTTGAGTGGATTTCATCGAATCCGCCCCGCGATTTTATGGAAGCCCTTCAGCTCCACTGGACCTGCCAGCTTGAGGTTTACAACGAAATGCAGGGCTCTGGATTTTCTCCCGGACGCCTTGGCCAGGTTCTCTATCCCTACTGGAAAGAGGATATTGATAACGGCAGAATCACCAGAGAGCAGACTCTTGAGGTTCTCGAATGTATGCGCGTTAAATACACGGAACTTGAGATTGCAACCTGTGCAGGTACCACTGGTATACTTGCAGGTAACACATTTAACAACATCTGTCTCGGCGGTGTCAAGCCTGATGGCTCCAGCGCCGAAAACGAACTGGAATACTTATTCATCCAGGCCGCAATTAATTGCCCTACTGTTTCTCCAACTCTGTCGATTATTTATGACGGCAGGCTGTCCAATACTTTCCTGCAAAAGGGGATTGAATGCAACAAGACCGGTTGTGGTATGCCTGCCTGGGTAAGCAACCGCGTCGGCATTGAATACTGTATGAAGAACCATTCATGTGAAGGGATTACTCTTGAAGATGCAAGAGCATGGAGTATAGGCGGCTGCCTTGAGATCCAGCCCGGCGCTGTATATGACAACAAGATTGGCGCAGGTTCATACAGTTCTTCAGGAATCAATTTCATTAATGTTCCAAAGGTTCTTGAACTGGTACTTTTTGATGGTGTAGATCCCAGAACAAATGTCCGTGTATTTCCGGCAACCGGCAAAAAATACGAAACATTTGATGAACTTATGGACACCTTTAAGGCATATTTCAAAAAGGTGATCCAGATTTTTGAAGAAACTTATAATATGAAGGTATCTGCAACGTTTGAGCTTGACCAGCCGTTACTTTTCTCTGCACTGTCTGCTGACTGCATTGAAAAGGGAGACGATATTGACCATGCGGGTTCTCGTTACAACCGCTGCTTCACAACATGGATTACCGGTCAGGTTAACACAGCAAACTCTCTTGCCTCTATAAAGAAGAATGTGTTTGACGACCGTGCATTTACACTTGATGAGCTTAAGGATGTCTTACTTAACAACTTCGGATTTATCAGTGCACTGGATACGGGCAACTTCTCCATGATGGAGCAGACTAAGGATGTTTCTAACCCTGACTGGGAAAGAATACACGCTTTGTGTATGCGCGCACCTAAATTCGGTAATGATGACGCTTACGTTGACGATATCTATGTCCAGGTAGCGGACTGCTTCCTGGAATCCGTGGAAGAGATTACCGATGTATTCGGAAACAAGTGGTGTGCATCCATGCTGTCTGTAGGTACCCACGGACCGCTTGGCCAGGCTGATATCGCTTCTGCAGACGGCCGGCTCGCAGGCGTTACTCTGGCAGACGGCGGCCAGTCACCTTACCCCGGCACCGACCAGAATGGACCTTACGCTGTACTTAGTTCTGCAACTGTAATCGACCATACAAATTTCAAGAATACTCAGCTGAACATGAAGCTGCATCCTGCATCAATTAAGGGCAATATGGGTTCCGCTAAGATGCTCGATATGATTCGTTCCTTTATGGATAACGGCGGCTTCCATATCCAGTTCAATGTTGTTGATTCCCGTATGCTTAAAGATGCGCAGGACAATCCAAATAATTATCGTGATCTGCTTGTCCGTGTGGCAGGGTTCACGCAGTATTGGTGCGAAGTTTCCAAACCTATTCAGGATGAACTGATTGCCCGTACAGAATATGAAGAAGTTTAAGGAGGATAATATGATGTGTGATAAATGTAAGGATTGCGCCAATCTGTCTGCCCGCGATGTGTTTAACGGTGTATGCATAATCAGCAAGGAAACAGTTTCTATCGACGCTCCTGTTTGTAAAAAATTTTTACGTGCTAATAAGTGCAAATATTGCAGCAAATATATCGTATCTGAGAAAGATCCCAATCTCGGCACATGCGACGGCGATATGGTTTACCCGGATCTCGGCGGCTGCGAGGATTTTACTCCTGCAGAATAATGGTATACCCAAAGGGCACCCCGTAATTCATGCCCTGACGGGCGGATCTGCAGCAAAGCTGCAGAACAAAGTATATGTTTCTAACTGTTCGGTACAGGACTGTGCATTCCCTGCACAGTCCGTACGGAAACATCAGTTACGCAGCAGCAGGCCCTCTTGCCAAAAACGATTTTCATGGGGTACTTTTCCAAGAAGAAAAAAATCAAGTTAATAAAGGCATTTATTTTTTCTTACTTCCGTTTTCTTTAAATAATGATATAATATCTTATATATATCGGTACGTTGTAACAAAAATAATCAACAGGCAGTCCATGAGACCGTGTACTGGATTGTCGGTTTATTTTGAGTACATTATTATATCAGAAAGAGGAAGTATTATGCCACCAAAAGTAACTGTAAAATTAGTCTTAGAAGAACCAGAGTTGCAAGGAGCCCTTGTATTAGCCGGAGAGGCAGGCTTAGACCGTGAAGTGAAGGCGGTGACAGTGGCAGAAATTCTCGATATCGCCTTTTATTTAAAGGGCGGAGATTTTGTACATAGTGTTGCATCTTTTATGGATGAACACAGTGAGAATCAATTATCCGTTGAGGCCTTGTGCGAATGGACAAAAAATTTAATAGATCACGGCGCCAGCTGCCTTGCTATTAAAACGAAGCGGTATTTAAAAGAAATTCCGGCGCCTCTGCTGCAGTTAGGCAATGAAAATGATTTTCCCATCATTGAACTGCCCCCGGGAGATACGCAGAATGATGTAACGCAATGCGTTTTAAGAGTTGTTATGGAGGCGGAAGAGCAAGGTAAGAATCGCAGTTTAACAGCTCTTTCTAATCTACATGATGCCGTGGTTAATGGGGCATCCATCGTTGATATATCACGAATATTTGCAGGTTATTTGAACAATCCGGTTTTAATCGAGGATCATGAGTGGCGTTATGTGACGTGTTGCGACAATCAATCAGCAGGAGCTGCCGAAGCCTTGCTTGCCCGCCGACGGGAAGAAAATCTGCAGGTGATAGTAGATCATATTGTTGGCGAGTCATCCATCCGCACTCAAGTGGTCATGGATAATAGAACGATTTGGCAGGAAACATGGCCAATAATATTCAAAGAAAATGTCATAGGTTATTTCAGCATTTGTGAATATGAGGGGGCAATAACATCCGAGAACCGTCAGCTTGTCGAGCGGTGCCTTGATATTCTGGCTTTGACAATTTATCATCATCAAAGCTATATTGACAGTACTGCATGGCATACCGGAGAAGTATTTTTACAGGCTCTTTTGGCGGAAAATTATCAAAAAGAAGTTGTCAGCTATTTTGCTCAAATGATGGGCTTCGATGAACAGAAGAATATGTCAGCAATCGTCATAAGTCCGATCAGCAAAGCACAGAAGGAGCAGCTAAACAGTAAAAACTGGTCTAAATATCATTATTTCACTGAGTATGCAATTCACAGCATACAGAGTTTCATTGCGCAGAAGAATTTCAAGGTTATTCTGGGCGGCTATTACGGATTCCTTGTAGTATTTGTTGATACTGGATCTAAGGGGATTCGGGACATGAAACAAATTGGTATGTCAATTTGGGAATCATTAACTGGCGGAAGAATGAAAATGGATGTTGTGATGGGGATTGGATGCATAGGCAAGGGAATCCACTCTTACCGTGAAAGCTGTTTGGAAGCGCTTGATGTTGTGCGTTGTATCCGCAGGTTTGGTCTGAAAGAAAACGTGATGTGTTACGATGAACTTGGGCATTATGCTCTGCTGAATTCTATCCTGCGTAAAGATGAGGCTGCACTGCGTTATAGCCAAACGGTGCTTGGCAAATTATATAATGACAAAGATGCGGAAGAGTTGGTAAGTACACTTAGTACATATCTGGATAAAAATTGTAGTTATATAGAAACAAGCCGTGCACTTTATCTGCACGTTAACACAGTAAAATACCGCATTAAACAAATACAAGAACGGTTGTCAGTAGATCTTTCCACCCAAGACGGTCGGTGCAGCATTTGGTTAGCCTTAAGCATTGATCGTTATCTAAAGTGATATTGTTCTGCATGGTCTCCGTTCGGGAAGGAATCGTTTAGAAAATGAAACTCAATTCAAATAACGAGGCTGTCATTTTTGATATCCAGGGTTTCTCGGTGCATGATGGTCCTGGAGGCCGGACATTAATATTTTTTAAAGGCTGTCCGTTAAAATGTTACTGGTGCTGTAATCCTGAGAGCCAGCAGCTGCAGCCTCAGCTAATGTATCGTGTTAGTAATTGCGTTAACTGCTACGGTTGTGTAGGCAGGAATATCTGCCCGCATAATGCGATTTCCCTGCCAAAGCAAAAGGGGGAGCATGTCTCATTTGACCGTAATAAATGTGACAGCTGTGATACAATTGAATGTTCTGAAAATTGTTATCATGAAGCGCTAAAAACGGCCGGTAAAGTATACACGATTGATGAGATTATGCACAGAATAGAACGGGAAAGCCGTTTTTGGGGACCGGGAGGCGGCGTGACTTTAGGAGGCGGCGAGGTTGCCGTGCAGTATAAGTTTGCTGCTGAGCTTTTGCGCCGCTGCCATGAGCGTTATATCAATACCGCAACTGAATCCTGCAGCTTTGCGCCTTGGCCCCATCTTGAGCAGATTTATGAAAATGTAGACTGGGCATTTACCGACATAAAACATATGGATACCGAAAGGCACAAGGATGCTACTGGGGTTGGCAACGAGTTGATTCTTGAAAACATAGCAAAAATTGCCGAGCTTGGCCACAAGGGTAAACTTCGCCATATCGTACGGATACCTATTATTGATGGTTATAATTCTGATGAAGTTAATATTGTAAAAACGATTGCTTATATAAAAGAGATCGGAACGAAAGAGGTTAATATTTTACCATTCCACCGTTTGGGGGCCTCCAAATATGAGCAGCTTGGCCGTATATATGACTGCCGCGATATGACTGGCTGCTCTGAAGATATTCTGCATCGTATTCAAGTACAGTTTCAGACGGCAGGATTAACCTGTTATGTCGGCAGTGATACTCCCTTCTAAACTTCTCTGCCACTGTTTTATCTGCAGGGTTTAGCAGGGAAAGGATATGAGATGTAATGGACAGTATACGAATTTTCCTTGTTAGCCTATAAAGTAAGAATAAGCCAGCCCGCTCCGGTCAGAAAACAGGGTTGGCTTATTTATTCGTGCTGATTATTCCTTATTTTTCCAACAGCAGCCAATTCGCCCGAAACGGCCGCATCAGATTCCAGTACCCCACCCCCAGCAGTTCATATTCTCTCGCCAGATTCAGCTTTGCCTCTATGCTCCTCACATCCTCAAACCAGACTTCATGTGCAATCCCGTTCCTTGTATAGTTAAAGTGAGGGCTTTGTGCAAGATCATCGTATTGTATCGATACCCCGTTTTCTGCTGCAATGTGCACAGCCTCCACATTGCCGATCAGCCTTGCCTTGGTGATCCCTCTTTCATAGGGCAGCGCCCAGTCATAGGCATAGTTGGGAATCCCCATCAGTATCTTTTCCTTTGGTATCTGTGTCAGTGCATACTCCACCACCTGGCGCACCTTATTCAAAGGCGCCACAGCCATAGGCGGTCCGTATGTATAGCCCCACTCATATGTCATTAGAAAAACATTGTCCGCATTCGCGCCCAGAAGTGCATAGTCCATTCCCTCATATAAAAGGCCCGGCTGACCGGTGGAAGTCTTGGGTGCCAGCGCAACAGATGTCTTATATCCCTGTGCATTCATAACTTCCCGCACTCTGCCAACAAACTCCGCATATGCAATCCTATTTTCCGGAAGGATATACTCAAAATCAATATCCACTCCTGAATACCCCCTGTCCTGTACGGTGGACAGCAGGTTGTCGATTACCCTCTGCTGGATCACTTCATTTTCCACCAGCACTTTCACCAGCTGGTTATTAAAAGCCCCTCCTGAGAACGGTGTCAGTACCAGCAGCGGTTCAATACCGGCCTCCCAGGCTGCCTCAATCATCCAGAGATCGTCCTGCGGAGGCGGCACAAGTTCTCCCTCAAATGTAAAACCATATGAAAAGACCAATAATTCATTCAGGGCCGGGAACGCCTGTTCCAAAATATACGGCTCCACAAATGGATATGCATATCCCGTGACTAACATATCTCCACGCATACTCGCAGACTCTTCCGGCTGCAGGATAAGGAGTGCCTGCCCGATCACCAGCTGATCCTGGCTCGCCAGCTGATTGTCATATACCATTTTCCAGACGGGCACACCCGTCTGTGCTGAAATGGAAAGCAATGTGTCTCCCTGTTTCACAACATAAATCACAAAATCACCCCCTATGTAATAACATATGAGGGTGATTTTTTATTTATGCCCAAAGGGCATCCCACGACTGTCTTATTTGTATTCGATTCCCAATACTCTGCAAAGCGTTGACTGCAGCACGCTTACATCAATTGGTTTTGCAACATGCGCCGTCATTCCGGCATCCATTGAGGCCTGGATATCCTCGGCAAACGCATTGGCAGTCATAGCGATAATCGGTATATCCGCCGCATCCTGCCTGTTCATCCGCCTGATTGCGCGGGTTGCCTCATATCCGTTCATCTCCGGCATCTGTATATCCATGAGAATTGCATCATAGGCACCCGGCCTGTTGTCCGCAAATTCTTTTACCGTCTGCAGCCCATCCGTTTTTACAAGGGAACTGGCCCCATACATTTCCAGGAGCTCACGGAGGATCTCCGCATTGATTGCATTATCTTCGGCTATCAAAAAACGGCGGCCTGCAAGGAAAGCAGTATGTTCTTTTCTTTCTCCCCCATCGTCAGGATTCACAGCTGCTCTGTCCGGTTCCCCCGCCTTTTCACATTCCAGAGTGACCTGAAATACAGTTCCCTGGTGCTCTTTGCTCTCCACGGTTATGACTCCGCCCATCAGATCCACCAGCCCCCTTGTGATACTCAGCCCCAGCCCGGTTCCTTCGACACATGAAGTATTGCTGCTGCGGGAAAACGGCTCAAAAATATGTTCCAAAAACTCCTTCTTCATCCCCACGCCTGTATCTCCAATTGTAAAGCAGTACCGGACATAACCATCCCCACGTACAGAAGACAGTTCTTCCGCCAGAAATACAACCGAACCGCCTTCCGGAGTAAATTTAATCGCATTACTCAGAATATTAATAAAGATCTGATTCAGGCGCAGCATATCGCCATAAAACCCGAAGTTTCTTATGCCCTCAGCCTGCATATGAAACTGGATTCCTGCCGCCTTCGCCTGGGGCTCTATGATCGCTGCCAGTTCATCCATCAGTTTTGGCAGATAGATTTTCATTCTTCCAAGGGCAATCTGGGACCGCTCAATCTTGCTCATATCCAGGACATCATTGATCAGGCTCAGTAAATGCCTGGATGATATTGATATCTTTTTCAGGCAGTCCGATACTTTGTCCCGGTCGTCAATATGTGCACATGCCAGAGTAGTCATCCCCATGATCGCATTCATCGGAGTCCGGATATCATGACTCATGGCCGAGAGGAATTCGCTCTTCGCCTGGTTTGCCTCCTCGGCAAGTACAAGTGCCTTCTCCAGCGTCCGTTTTGTCTGGCGCTCTGCCGCCAGCATATCTGTTACGTCTGCCCGTACCATACAGATTGTCCGGTGATTCTCGTCGCCCCACAGGACATTGATCTGCTTATACAGCACTTCCTCTCCCTCTTCATAAGGAAATACAAAATCATATCCCTCCGGTTTTTCTCCCAGCCTTTCCAACATCGTTTCCACACAGAACTGCCTGGAAATTTCTTCCCTGTCTTCTGCCGTTCCAAAGTGGAGGGCAAACTCTTTCACCGCGTCCTCGTATTTCTCCAGATAATAAGGCGCTAAGTTCTTGAGTACCGTCTCACGCGTATACATTGTCAGGGATGTGGAATTCATATTTATAAAGCAGGCAAGCTCAAAAGTATAGGCAATCATATTGAGCAGCCCCTGCTGCTCGCGCAGGGATTCTGTAATATCGGAGCGCACCAGGCAGGCTCTTCCGATTCTCAGATCAATGGCAGAGACCGTCATATTCTTTGTACGTATATCGCCCTGCTCATCCGCAATGGAAAATGCAAAGGTGTAGGACCCCTTTTCCGACAGGCGTTTCATCAGTTCTCCTGCCTCCAGCGATCCCCAATACTGTTCGCGGTCTTTCGGCACGACAACCTCTTCTGCCATGAAACGGATTCTTTTTGAATGGCTTCCGAAAGTATCCGGCAGCCTGTCCGAATTCTTATTATATGCCAGGAGCTTATAAGTATCGTTTATCAGATCTAGGTCAATCACAAAATCGTAGCTGGTCACAGAAAGCTGATGCAGAATCCGGTTTGTGACTGTCTCGTCCGTAATGTCTGTTACCGTCAGAATCCCGGTGACATCGCCTGTATCCGGAGTCTCTACCAGGTTCACTTTAAACTTGACATGACGTCCCTTTTCCTCTTTAGGAAGTTTAATAAAACAATGAAGTGTCTGCTCCGTATCATTTCTGCCAAATGCTCTCAGCGTGGGCTCGTTCAAGAAGGTTTCTAAAAAGATCTGCCGCTCTTTTTCGTCCGTCACGAGGCTCGAAATACCGGCAAAAAACTTTTCCCGTTCTGCACTGAATGTCTTCAGCAGATCCGAATCTGTATGGTCGATAATCTCCAGAATCTGGTTCTGGGTTATATTACAGTGCCCGATAATCAGTGCATTCGGATCCGGCGTCCGGTAATGCTGCATAATCATCTCTTTATACTGCTGCCGGAGCTGCTCCTTCTCGGCGATCTCTCCGCTGATATCGTGATAGACTGCGTAGAACTTTCTTTCGCCGCTCTCCATTTCAATCAGAGAAAGGTTATTCTTGACCCAAACGTAGCTGCCGTCTCCCCGTTTCAGCCGGTACACCAGTTCACACTGGCTTGCCCCGCTTTCAATGAATTCCGTAAGCCGAGCGTTCACCCGCTCCAGATCCTGGGCGTTCACGCCGGCCATAGCATCCGCACTGTACAGTTCTGATATTTCTTCCTGGGACATGCCCGTCAGCTCAGCAAAACCTTCCGACACGAATTCAGGTACCATGCTGCCGTCCTCGCAAAGTTTAACTACTGCAATTCCCCCCGGCAGATTCTTAACAACCGTCTGAAAATACTGTTCCAACCGTTCTTTTTCCCTGCGTGTTCTCACTTCTTCGGTTATATCACGGACATATTTCACATATGCCGGTATACCATTCCAATCAGTCTCACGGAAACGCGTGCTGAAAAAACGGTTCTGCCCGCTGATCTTCATCTCATGCTCCCGCCCGTCCGCCTCATATTTTGTCAGACCGCAGAAATCACAGGGAGCGTGATTTCCATAGATTGCTTCATAGCATTTTCTTCCCACACAGTCACGGTTAGTCAGACCGTCTTGTTCCGGTTCATTCACATATAAAAGGTCATAACTCTCCTTTGCAATGATATAAATGCTGTCAGCCATTTCGTTGGCAATACTCTGAAACAGCCGGGTCTCCAAAGACATACCGGTAAATACCGCATAGAACCTGGTATTTTCCGAGAGCGGCCCCATGCGCCTGCCATTGAGATGAATCCAGACCAGGCCGCCATCCTTATGGCGCATCCGGTAGGAAACATCCAGAACCTCTCCGCTGGACAAAGCGGCCTCTGCCGCTTCCATCACCCGTTCCCTGTCCTGCCCGTATACAATATTCAGCGCATTATCCCCGATCAGTGCTTCGTACTCCGCCCTCGTATGCCCCGACAGGGCCATAACACCGTCAGAGAAAAATGTAGGAATAAAACGGTGATTCTCCACGCGATAACTGGCAATCCCCCCGGGAATCGAGTTAATCAGGTGCTGCATCTCCAGCTGGGCCTCTTTCAGCTCAGAAATATTATGGAACACGCACAACAGCAGAGGACACCCGTCCTCTTCCCCGCTCCATTTTACCTGGACCCGCACCCAGACTATATGCCCGTCACGGTGCTGTTTGCGGAATTCAAATTCTGCCGTCTCGTGAGTACGAATAACCTGTTCTGCCTTTTGGACCACCATGCCGGTGTCTTCCCTGTAGATAAGTTCTGCCGCATCGCCCTTGCTCAATTCATAGTATTCGTCTACCGTATAGCCTGACAACTCAGGCACGCCGTCTGAAAAATAGACTGTCTCGAATCTGTCCGATACCTTATAGATGGCAACTCCGCCCGGGATCGCATTGATAATATCCACCAGCCGCAGAGCAAGAGGAGTATCACTGGTCATGGCTGCACTGCCCTTTTCAGGGCCCCCCGCAGCTCATCCGCCCTTTCGAATTCGCTTTTAATTTCCTGATATAAATCAGCATACGCTGCCTCTTCCTTGCAGATGCGGAGAGGTTCTACGATAGCGCATACCTTATCGAACAGCGGGGTCAGCCCCATATTCCCTGCAACACCTTTCAGCGTGTGTGCCGCCTCAAACGCGCCTTTTAGGTCATTGCCCTCCAGCGCGGTATGTAATCTGCTGATACTATCATCCTCAAAAAACTTGTCAAGAAACTTCATGTACATCTCTTCATTATTGATAAAACGTGCCATAGTGATCCCATAGTCTCCTCCATAGGCCTCGAATATCTCTTTAAATCCGCTCATCATCCCCATGCCTCCTTTCTGATTCCAATACTGCCTGCTATATTTGTATCGCTACCCACAGTCCTGAGAGTCCTGTGCATTCTCCCTCTCCTGAATAAAGTCATATAATATCTGGTACAGCCGTTTTGGTTCGATGGGCTTTGCCAGATGAGCATTCATTCCTGCCGCTTTGCTTTTCTCGATGTCATCATCAAAAGCGTTGGCGGTCATCGCAATAATCGGCACGAACTTTGCATCCTTATTGCTGAGATGCCTGATATTTGTGGCCGCTGTCAGTCCATCCATCAGCGGCATCCTGATATCCATGAGGATGGCATTGTAATACCCTTCTTCCGATTTGCTGAACTTTTCCAGGGCGCGCAGCCCGTTTTCCGCCGTATCAACAGCAAAATTACGGCTTTCCAGCAGCATAACCGCCACCTCTGTATTGATTGCATTGTCTTCTACAAGAAGAACACGTTTTCCGGCAAAATCATAATCGGCATCTACCGTCTGCCTTGCCTCTTCTTCTTTTTTCCCGAGGGCCCTGGTAAATGCAGAGACCAGGGAAGACTTGAACATGGGCTTACTCATCAGAAGGTTGACGCCTGCAAGCTTCGCCTCATGCTCAATGGCAATCCAATCATAAGCGGTCATAATAATAATGGTCACTTCTGGCCCTACAATACGGCGTATCCGCCGGGCAGTTTCTATACCGTCCATTCCCGGCATCTTCCAGTCTATCAGAATCATATCGTAATACCGGCCCTCTGCCCATAATATCTCCACCCTGTCGACAGCTTTCCGCCCGCTGTCTACCCATTCCGCCTTAATCCCGATCTCTTTGAGTGTGGCAACGGCACCCTCGCACACAGCCACATCATCATCCACCACAAGGGTTTTTAAATGAGAAAAATTATAATCCTGCTTCCTTTGATTATGCCTTTGCTTCTCCTCCTCACTGATGCCAAGCTTCACATCGACCATAAACTCTGTGCCGATCTCCTTAATTGAACGCACCGTGATCCTGCCGTCCATCATGTCCACTATATTCTTAGAGATTGCCAGGCCCAGCCCGGTTCCCCCATATAGTGCAGTGGTTCCGGTTGATTCCTGTGAAAACGGCTCAAATATATGGGGAAGGAATTCTTCGCTCATTCCCACTCCCGTATCATTAACTATGAATCGCACTACAACGTCGTTCTTTGTCCTTTGCCTCTGTTCTACGGAAAAAGTGACCCTTCCGCCCTCTCTGGTAAACTTAATGGCATTGCTTAAAATATTAATCAGCACCTGCTGCAGCTTCATCGCATCCCCGATATAATAATCATCTAACACCGGATCAACAATACACTCGTATTCCACATTCTTGGCCGCCGCCTGGCCATAGCAGATTGAATTGATTCCGTTGATAAATTCCTCTGTAGGAATCTTTTCATTCTTCAAAAGCATCTTGCCGCTTTCAATTCTGCTCATATCCAATATGTCGTTAATCAGTGACAACAGAAATCTGGATGAAATACCGATCTTTGATATGCAGTCTTCCACCTGTTCATCATCTCCGATCGACTGTGCGGCGATTGCACTCATCCCGATGATTGCGTTCATAGGCGTACGGATCTCATGGCTCATCCTGGACAGGAAATCCGATTTGGCTGCATTTGCCTGTTCTGCTGCAACCAGCGCCGCTGCAAGTTCCTCCTTCTGTTTTTGTTCCTTTCGCACCACATCTGTGACATCTGTGCGGGCAAGGCATACCCGCCCAAGCTCTTTATTGATATAGAAGACCTGGAATCTTTTCGTTCTGATACCGCCGTCCCTATCACTCATCTCCAGACTAAAAGTGTAAGCTTCCTGCTGCCCGAGCATGTCCTGCATGTAGTCATAATCCAGCTGCTTCAAATATTCCTGTGCTGCCGCCTCATCCATAAAACTTCCGGCGGTTCTCCGGATCTTCTCCTGAAAATGCAATTCCTGCCAGGCTGGCCCCATACCGCTGCTTTCAAAGGTGAGCCCCCTGAATATATCTTTTCTGATATCAATCTCCACAATGACATCATAATCCAGAGACGCAATCTTATGAAGCAGCTGTTCTTTGAGCTTTTGCTCCGTTATATCAAATGTATAGAAAAAGACAATGACATCTCCCGTCTCCGGATTCAGATAGGAGCGGAAATTGGTGCTTGCCCAGAACAAACTTTTATCGCTGCGGCGGCGCAAATATTCAAAATGGTAGTCAACATTGCCGGCAGAATAGTCTTCCAGAACCTTCTCCCTGTCCAGCACGCTGAGTATCTGTTCCCGGTCTGGCGCTTCAACAGCAGAGGCTGCCAGATTGAAAATACTCTCCTGATACGTGGCGCCGACATGGGATATCGCCGCGTTGGGATCTGTCATGTAATTTTCCAATACATTCTTAGAAATATTAAATCTCCCCTGCGTACTCCCTTCCGAAGAGGAGAGTTCGGCAAAATACTCCAGTTCTTTCTCGTAAAGCTCCCGCACACGGCTCTGCAGCTGCTTTTCCTCCGTGATGTCAACAAAAACGCAGTAAAAATACTGTTCCCCGGTTTCTTCCTTGAGCATTTGTGCCTTCAGAGAAACCCACTTTACTTCCCCGCCTTTGCATATCACCCGGTTGTCATTGTTGATCGTATTCCCGTCCGCCAGTCCGGCCCCCAGCTTTCCCCTCAAGGCATCCACATCCTCCGGATGGATCACCGAGAAAAAACGGTTTCCTATAGCTTCAAATTCTTTTCTGGTATAATTTAAAAATTCAAAAAAACCATCGTTTGCGTCTATAATCGAAAAACATGTATCATACCTGCATCGAAATACCGCACCGGGCACATTATTGTATATATGCATCACTTCGTCCTGTGCCTTTTTCCGTGCCGTAATATCAATACAAACGGAGGTAATGGCTGGCCTGCCATTCTCGTCTTTCATCTGCCGTCCTATATCATGTACCCATATATAGGAACCGTCTTTCCGCTTCATACGGTATTCAACCACATATTCTCCTCTACAGGCTAGCTGCTGCTCTACTTCCTCGTCTATCCTCTGCCTGTCGTCCGGATGCATGCAGTTCGTGATCAGGCCCCCGATATCTTTTACGAATTCGGCTTCCTCCCCATAACCCAGATATTCCAGCATCCTGCGGTTAATAAAATAAAAAGGAAAGCCGGGTTCTATATAACCGCCCATCATCCCTCCGGCGATGGACTCATTCAGCAGATCATTGCGCTGTTTCATTACATTTTCCACGACGAGAGTCTGCGGATAATGCTCTCCGTCCTGCTGGCTGCTTCCCGGTTCCGCCGCGTGGAAACAGAAGATCTGCCACTTCCCGCCCGTACATTTTAAAGTAAAGAAAAACCGGAGGTGCCACATATACATGGAATTGATCAGAGTCAGGTCCGCAGCCTGCGAAAAGATGCCGGCCGCCAGATACTGCTCATGAATGACCGAAAAATCCATATGAAAAGGTTCCGGAATCTCACTTATGTCCTGCCTCAGATACTCCGTCATCATTTCCTTTCCCTGGGCTGTTTCCCCGATTCCGGTACCGACAAATTTTATATCCTCCGCTAAAAAAGAAAGCGTTTTTTCCAGATTCCGCTCCTGAAACCATGCTCTGCAGAAAAGCTGCACCGTCTGCCGTTCATCAATTGTAATTGCCATACTTGTCCTCTCTCTTTCCGCTAAATGCAGTATTGTTATATAATATATCAGCGCTGCTGCATTCTCTCAAAAGAGCTTTGAATTCTTCGCAGGGCATCGGTTTTGCAAAATAATATCCCTGCACGTAGTCACAACCTATCTGGCGGAGCCGCTCGAGCTGTTCCCCGGTCTCCACCCCTTCTGCCACTACATCCAGGTGCATCCAGCGGGCCAGATCAATGATAAAGCGCAGAATCCCCTGGCTGTTAGGCTTGGCGGTCTCGCTCCGGATAAACTTCATATCCAGCTTTAAGATATCAATCGGCATTTCATTTAACATATTCAGCGAGGAATATCCGCTGCCAAAATCGTCCATTTCAATAACAAATCCCATATCCCGCAAACGGCTGACCGTATCTATGATCTGTTTCGGATTCTCTGTATAGGCGCTTTCCGTAATCTCCAGATGCAGCCGGGAGGCTGGGAGCTGATAATTTTTAACCGTTTCCCTGAGAATCTCGGACAGGTCTGCATTGTATATATCGGCCCGGGATACATTAACAGAAACTGAGACCCGCGGCAGCCCCTCCAGATCCCATTCTTTCATGCTGCTGCATACCTTGTCCCACACAAACTGATCCAGCTTTGTAATAAATCCGTTCTGCTCGAAAAGGGGAATAAACTCAGCCGGTGACTGAAGCCCCCATTCCGGATGCTTCCACCTCACCAGCGCCTCTGCTCCGGCCAGCTTTTCATCCGATATCCGGTACTTAGGCTGGAAATATACCTGGAACTGCTGCTGCTCCAGTGCAGACTCCATACAGTCTGTAACCGCCTGTTTCTTCAGTATCATATTGCGGAGCATATCATCATATTCCGCAAAATATTTACCGTATTGGCCTTTAATACTGCTGGCCGCCAACAGCGCCCTGTCACACATCTGTTCCACGGAGATGGTTCGGTCAACGATCGTATAAACGCCCCATTTCATCGTAATATTCCTAATATCCGCCTCTTCATTCACCTGCTCAATTGCTTCCATAAACATCTCATCCGTATAGTCTGTACGTTTTTCCAGCAGACAAGCGAACCGGTCTGAATTCAGACGGCCGCAGATGCCTCTGTCCGCCGTTTTCCGGCTGTACATGTCTGCCACCGCACAGAGCAGGCGGTCTCCGGTCGGTACACCGAACACAGCATTGATCAGTTTAAAATTTTCGATATCGGAACAGACAATATCATATTCTATATCCGGATTTCTTAGAAGTATATCTTTTACCATCTGATAAAAAAATTCTTTGCTGTACAGCCCCGTCAGCCTGTCATACTGAATCACGTTAATCATGGCCGCCGTCTCCCGCAGATTGATGATGTTGGCTACCCTGTGCAGGATAATCTGAGGTTTGTAGGGCTTGGCAACAAAGTCAGCGGCGCCGTGGGACAATGCCGCCACCTCGTCGGACTCTCCGTCGTTCTGGGTCGCTACGATGACAGGGATAGCGCAGAATGCCGGTTCCGCTTTCATAATAGAGAGAAATGTGTAACCGTCCATCACCGGCATAACAATATCCAGAAGAATCAGTGAAATTACTTCCCCGTATTGCTTTAAAATATCTAAAGCTGCCTGCCCGTTCTCGGCCTCCAGAACATCATATTCCGAAGAAAGAATCTGGCAAAGCAGCTCTCTGTTCAGTTCATTGTCTTCCACAACTAGAATTTTTTTCTTTGAAAACATAATTTCCATCCTTCTGTAAAAAGTTATTCTTACAATGTCTATTGCAAGTGCTCCTACTCTTCGTATATTTGCAGGTATTTCTATTTTCCGTATATTAGAGTATGCAAAACATGAAACAGGCGGTTCACATCCAGAGGCTTTGCAAGAAAATCGTTCATTCCTGACTCTCTTGCTGCATCAACATCTTCCTGGAAGGTATTTGCAGTCATAGCCACAATCGGGATAGAGTCAGCGTCCTGGCGACGGAGGGCTCGGATAGCCCGTGTGGCGTCCAGTCCGTTCATTTCCGGCATCTGCACATCCATCAGTATAGCCTGGAACTCCCCTGGTTCACTTTCTTTAAACCGTTCTACCGCCAGCACACCGTTTTGCACCCGGCATACGACGGCTCCCTGCATTTTCAGCAAATCTTCTGCGATCTCCGCGTTCAGGTCATTGTCTTCAGCCATCAGGATATGGGTCCCTGCCAGTATTTGGCCTTCCTGCTTATCTTCCTCCTCTGTTTTCCTCTCACAGATTGGAAGCGTAACTGTAAAGTAGAATTCACTCCCCTTCCCTAACTGGCTGTTAACCTGCAGCTCCCCGCCCATCAATCGGACGATATTGCTGCTGATCGCCAGCCCCAGCCCAGTGCCCTGACTTCTCGATGTATTGCTGCCGAGTTGTTCAAAGGATTTAAAAATCCGCTCTTGATCCTCCGGACGGATACCCGTACCATTATCTATTACTCGGAAGGTAAATACAGCCTCCTGTCCACCGGTTTCTGTTTCGATCGTACGAAGCATAACCCTGCCGCCTGCCGGGGTGAACTTAAAAGCATTGGAAAGAAGATTTACCAGTACCTGGCGCAACCGCACGGCATCTCCCATTAGACTGCTGTGGGAGATCTCTGTTTCTAAGGAAAAGGAAAGCCTGTAACGTTCAGCCTCGCCAGCCATCATGCTCTGCAGGTCGTGAAGCATCTGCTCCAGGTAAAAGGGTTCGCGTGCAATGGAAAGCATGCCGTTCTCGATGCGGCTCATGTCCAATATATCGTTGATAAGGCTGAGCATATACTGTGAGGAGGTACGAAGCTTAGACAGGTTTTTACGTGCACCATCAGGGACCCCCTCCATCATACTAGTCAGATCTGCCAGCCCCACTACCGCATTCATTGGGGTGCGGATCTCATGGCTCATGCGTGAAAGAAATTCACCTTTGGCACGGCTGGACGCCTCCGCCTTTTCCAAATTGCTCCGCATCGCAGCCGCCTTCATACGGGAACGGAAGATCAGAACCACCGCAGCTACGATGAACAAAAGGATTCCCCCCAGTACCGCCGCAAACAAAAACGGGTTGGCATAAACAAAATTAACCAGTGAAAACTGATTGGTGCCAATGGAAACCATGTTTCGGTTGAGGAGATCATCCTTTTCATCAGCATCAAGACTGTTGATGGCCTTGTTCAGTATAGTAAGAAGCGTAGGATCCACTGGACGCGCCAGCGCAAAATCCACACTGCTGTTATCATTGACCAGGGTCACCGGAACTACCTTATTGAAATAGCTCCGCTGAATTTCCTGCTCGATGCGGTTGGAAAGCCCATAGCAAAAATCGATTTCGCTCCGGTCAACCGCAGCAAGGGCCTCTTCTATGTCAGAATAGGTTCTGACTTCCGACACGGGTATACTTTTGGGGAGCTGCCGCCCCTCAACAATGCCGCCTACCAGATCATCGTCTGGATAGTTCGATGCCTTGTTGCGTACAATAATGTTGTTTAAGCTGGCATAGGGGGCTGAAATTGCCAATCCCTGTTCAGCCGCATTTTCTTCCGAATCAAGGTAAAAACCTAACATATCTGCCCGTCTCTCCTTCACCATCTGGATAGCTTCCAGATAACTCTGGGCGTACACATAGGTGAATGTAAGACCGCTATAACCTTCGATCTCCTGCAGAATATCAGGAACCACTCCTTCATGTGCGTTTTCTGCCGAGGTCTTACAGAATAGAGGGTGCCAGCCCTCCGGTACAGCCACTGTTACCACTTTCTTCTCCTTAACATAAGACAGCTCGTCTTCGTCAAGCAGGATATCCGCCGTTAGATTCGTAAAATTTGCATTAAATCGTTCCGTGCCAAAATTAGGATTCGATGCGCTGATTAGCGCCAGTGACATATTTAACCCATCCAGAACCTCCTGGTTTCCTGGTGTGGTAACAATATAGTATGGCTGGGAATCATAGGACGCCACAATACGGAAATCTGTGCCGCGCTCAGTAAAATTGCCCAACAACAGATCTACCTCTCCTTCAGCCAAATATGTATAAAGATTCCCCGCCGCCGATAACTGATCATAGGAATATTCCTTTAAGCGGCAGTTCAGATTGTTAGTGGACAAAAATTCTTTCAAACGGCGGATAGATTCCTGTGCATTAACATAGACACCGATGACTTTGCCATTCATGCTCTCCAGATCATTAGTCCGGATGCTCCCGTCGTCCCTGCGGGCCAGAAGGGCAGATCTGCCGTACCCCATATTGTAATCCGGATAGGCATAATGCTCCTCTAAGCCAGGCATGTAATAGCTGCCGCCCATCAGGTCGAATTCGCCATGATCAAAGCGCTCCAGCAGTTCATCACTGCTGTCAACATCAATGTACTCGTACTCCCAGTTCGTATATTTTGCGATTTCGTTGAGGTAATCAACCACCAGGCCGTGACGGGTTCCATCCTCCGAATTCTCACTCATTCCCTTTACTTGGGGAAAGGCCACCCGAAGTACGCGAGGAGTCTTTTCTGCAGACTTTACCGGAATACAAAACATGATTGTCAGAAGTACCGTCATCAAAATCGCAGCAATCCGCTTCCTAGATTTGCCCTGAGATCTTTTACATATTTCCATATCCTTGTACCCCTTATTTCTCCAAATTGCCTGATCATGTGAGATGCTGCAGACCGTCATTTCAATCATTACAGATCTCAGGCAGAGTGCCAAGAGGTAACGGTATGAATTCAGCTTTTCCGCATCCTAATTTATATATCTATATTTAGTAGTATAGCAAAAACAGCCTAAAATATCAATAGAACGTCAACGAATAGGAAGACGGTGTCAAAGCCTCAGGCACTGGCTGGATTTGAAGTCATTAAAAACCCACAAAAGCGTATCCGGCCATGCTTATGTGGGTTTTATCTATAATGAAAGACCAAGATCCTCTGTCTTTCTATTGATTGTTTCGATTTTTCATTTCTTCAGGGTTCTAGCAGGTGGCAGGCTGCTTTATGTCCGCCCCCGCAGTCCTTCCAAGCCGGCGCCTGCTCTCTGCAGATGTCCATACAATGTCTGCATCTTGTATGGAATTTACAGCCTGATGGCGGCTGATCGGCTGACGGAACATCTCCTTCCAGTATGATCCTGCCTCCTTTACGGTCAGGATCCGGCCTCGGTACAGCGCTCAAAAGCGCCTTTGTATATGGATGCAGGGGATTCCTAAATAATTCTTTCTTAGGCGCAACCTCTACCATAGAACCAAGGTACATCACCCCTACCTCGTCCGAAATATGTTCTACCACTGACAGGTCGTGTGAAATAAACAAATATGAAAGCTGCTGCTCCCTTTGCAGCTTCTTCATGAGATTAATGACCTGCGCCTGGATTGAAACATCCAGTGCAGATACCGGTTCATCACATATAATAAGATCCGGATTCAGCGCCAGCGCCCTTGCAACGCAGATACGCTGTCTCTGCCCGCCTGAAAATTCATGAGGAAAGCGTTCAATATATTCCCGGGAAAGGCCGCATTTTTCCATAGTCTCCTCAACATAACTGCGCAGTTCATTGCCAGGTACCAGGTGATGTTCCCTTACCGCTTCCCCAATCAATTCAAACACATTCATCCTGGGATCCAGCGAGGAATATGGATCCTGGAAAATCATCTGGATCTTTGTGCGCATCTTCTTTAACTCTTTCTGATCCAATAAAAACAGATCCCTGCCAAACAGTTTTGCTTCTCCCGCCGTCGGTTCCGTCAAGCGCAGGATTGTTTTGCCGATTGTCGTCTTGCCACAGCCTGATTCTCCCACCAGGCCAAAAGTCTTTCCTTTTTCTATTGTAAAGCTGACATCATCCACTGCTTTCACAAGCCCTGCGCTTTTGCCAAATACCCCTTTTTTCATTGTGTAATACGTTTTCAAGTGATTGACTTCCAATACCGTATTGCTCATACCTTATCCCTCCTAACCGGCCGATTCTCCGCTGTCAAAACAGCTGACCAGGTGTGTCTCACTTAATTTTACTACGTCCGGATATGACTCCCGGCAACGCTCCTGACAATTGTAGCAGCGATTCTGGAAATAACATCCGGGCGGCAGTTCCAGCGGATTCGGGACGCTTCCCGGTATGGCATAGAGCTCTTCTGTCTCCTCGTTCAGCACGGGCCTTGACCGCAGCAGCCCAACCGTGTAAGGATGTTTGGGATGATGGAATATTTCGCTCGCTGTCCCCGATTCTACAATCCTTCCTGCGTACATGACAACCACAAAGTCTGCCATCTCAGCCACCACGCCCAGATCATGCGTAATCAGCATGATCGAAGCGCTGATCTCTTGTTTCAGTTCCCGCAGAAGATCCAGGATCTGCGCCTGGATCGTAACATCAAGCGCTGTCGTCGGCTCATCTGCGATAATCAGCTGTGGATTCCCAATCAACGCCATTGCAATGATCACACGCTGGCGCATCCCTCCGGATAATTCATGAGGATAATTATCATAAACATTTTCTCTTGTGATGCCTACTCTCTTCAGAATCTCCAGAATTTTCACTTTTGCTTCCTTCTTGGAGATACCTGGCTGATGGGTGCGTACGCATTCTTCCATCTGGTCTCCTATTGTATAGACCGGATTCAGGCTGGTCATCGGTTCCTGAAAAATCATGGAAATATCATTTCCCCTTATTTCCCGGTATTCCTTTTCCGGAATCTTCGTCAGATCAACGGTTCTTCCCCGCTTCCTGTCTTGAAAACGTATGCTGCCGCTTTCTATCTGCCCCTGTGGTCCGGGAAGCAGCCCCATAACGGAAAGACTGGTTACTGATTTGCCGCATCCAGACTCTCCCACTATTCCAATTGTCTTTCCCGCCGGGATATCCAACGTCACTCCGTTCACTGCTCTTACGGTTCCGCGATCAGTATAAAAGCAGGTACACAACTGTTCAATCTCCAGAATATTCTCCTGTGAGTTCATGGTCGTCAAATATTCTGATTCCGGCACATTTTTTCTCTTTTTTTTCTTATAGTATTCTTTATATTTCTGCTTATTTCCATCCTTCATACTTATCGCTCCAAATTCTGATATCCAGTCTTCAGCATTTTTTTTAATAACAATAACTCTTCATCGACTACACGGTCAGTTCCATCGGCCTCCGCAAATTCATCCAGTATATATTGCAGTGAATTCATCACAAAGGCCACCATCCGTTTTTCCCGTTCCGTATATTCCGTCTTTGTCCCATACTCTTCTACTTCTCCCAAAAACCGTTCAAAAAGCTGGTTGTTATTTGTTCTCAGATAATAATGTTTCCGCTTATCCAGGGAGCACTTTTCAAACTGCTCCCAAAAGGCCTTCTGAAGCGGCTCCATTTCCAGAATTTCTTCCGTCTTCACATCCCGGTTCAGTTGTTTTCCCAATGCCTCCTGCTGTTCTAAAAACTTCTGAAACATATAATCTGTAATATAAACAAACAACTCTGTCTTTGAATCAAAATAGCAGTAAAATGATCCGATTGAGATATTCGCCTTTCTCACAATCTCCCTGACATTTGCATCATGATAGGAATGCGTGGAGAATTCCTCCACTGCCGCTTTTAGAAATATTTCCCGCTTTTCATCTGCAAGATTAAAAAAAGTCATTTTTGGCATTTTTTGCTCCTTTTACCGTTTGGATCTCGGATCCAGCGCGTCTCTCAGTCCATCACCCAGCAAGTTCATAGCCAATGCCGACAGAATGATTGCGATTCCAGGAAATACGATCATGTAAGGAAACGTTCTCATATAGGCGCGCCCTTCATTCAGCATGGCTCCCCATTCCGGTGACGGCGGCTGTATGCCAAGTCCCAGAAAGCTCAGGCCTGCAATTGAAAGAATTGTCCCGGCCACTGTCATGGCTCCCTCCACGATGATAATTCCCATCGCATTGGGCATCACATGCCTGACTGCAATCTTCCATGTACTGAATCCGGACGCCTTTGCCGCACTGATATAATCCTGGTTTACAATGGACAGCACCGCTGCACGCACCACTCTTGTAAATCCGACTGTCGTGTTGATGCAAAGCGCCACCACCAGATTACGGAGTCCGGGTCCTAACGCCGCTACCATAGCCAATGTCATCAGCATGGAAGGGATACACGTAAAAATATCCACCACCCTCATGATTAAATTATCCAGTTTCCCGCCGAGCAGGGCTGACAGGGAACCTATAAATCCGCCTAGTGCTGCGGAAATAATCACAACCAGAAATCCTACCCCTATTGACACCCTTGCCCCATAGATCATGCGCGCGAAAATATCTCTTCCCAGATGATCCGTTCCCAGCCAGTGTTCTCCGCTCGGAGCCTGAAGCCGGTTCACGGTATCCTGTTTAATAACCATATCATAATCGCAGATTACGCCTGCAAAGACTGCCAGAAGCACAAAGATCAGTATCACAATCAATCCGGTCATGGCCGCCTTATTTCTGCGCAGACAACGCCAGACGTCTAAAAAGCGGTCCGTCTTACGTTTCCATTTTTGCTGAATCTCCATCGTTTTCCCCGCCTCCTCTATTTTCTAAGATATACATTGCGAATTCTTGGGTCAATATAAGCCATAATAATATCAGCCAGCAATACAAGCATACAGTATATCAATGCCAGGAAAATAGTGGCCGCCATAACAACAGGGACATCTTTCTGCCTGATGCCTGTCAAAATCAGATTGCCAATCCCAGGTACTGAAAATACATTCTCAATTAACACGAGTCCGCCAAGAGACAAACCAAAGGTAGTAATCAATGTCACTAAGATCGGAAGCAGCGCATTCTTAAATGCATGTTTCCAGATCACCTTCCACTCCGGCAGGCCCTTGGCCCTCGCGGTCCGGATGTAGTCCTGCTGAATTGTTTCCAGCATGGAGGTTCTGGTCAGCCTGGAGGTAATTGCGGCCTGAGGCAGTGCAATAACAGCGATGGGCATGACGAAATTCCGCCAGGTATCGATTCCGCTGGGCGGAAGCATGTGCAGCTGCAAAGAAAACAGAAGAATCATCATAAGCGCAAGCCAGAACTGCGGCACCGCCGCAAAAAACATCGCAACCACAGTACTTCCCACGTCAACTGCCGAGTACTGTCTGACCGCAGAATAAATCCCGATCGGTATTCCGATCAGATATGCAATAATGGTTCCCCACACTGCCAGCCTTAAAGAATGCGGAAATGTAGCTACAATCTCCGTGATAACCGGCCTCTGTGAATTATAGGAAATCCCAAAGTCGCCATGAAGCGCGCCCCCTATAAAATTGAAAAACCGGACGAAAAAACTCTGGTCCACGCCCAGCTGATGGTTGAGCTTAGCGACTTCTTCCGCCGTAGCATTCATACCTAGAATTAATCTTCCCGGATCACCCGGTGTCAGAGATAATATAAAAAATACGATAAATGTGACTCCCAGCGTAATCGGGATCACCAAAAGACATCTTTTAATAATATATTTTTTCATGCTGTTTCTCCCCACATTTCTAAAATAGGGTGTATCCTTATAGCCCTTAAGGCGGATTTGGATTCCACGGATTTCATATTAAAATAGAGTTTCGTTTGCGAAGCTCGCGCCTTCGGCGGCCGCATCGCGACATCTGCCTCTTACGCCGCAGTGCACATCCCGCCCAGAGGAATTTCCTATATCATAAAAAAGAAGGCTGCCTCGCAGGGCCGCCTTCTCAACTTTCAACCCGTTCTTATTCACCCCATCTGAAATCCTTGAAGCAATAGAACATTCCGTTTGGATCAATATATGTATCCTGCAGACCCTGACGGTAAACGATATTAGATGTCAACGTTACCAATGGAATCTCATTTGCCGATGCCATAATATCCTTTAAAAGAGAGCAAGTCTCTTCAGTTTTCTTATCTGAATCTACTTCATAACGGATTGCATCCAGTCTTTCATTATAAATATCGCTGTCCGGTGAGGATGCACTCCATGTATTATCCGGCCAATAATAACTGTTGTAAAGTCCCTCGCTTAAGTCCGGCGTGATCTCGGAACCACTCTGGTAGATAGCCTCGAAGTTCCCGTTCAGCCAGTCCTGAGAATGCGCCCCCATTTCCAGCGTCTCAATCTTGACCTCTATTCCGATCTGATTCAGATTATCCATAATAATCTGCGGAACAACATCGCCATAGGTATCGGATGTTTTGATTGTAAAGGAAACACCGCCATCCGGATATCCTGCTTCTTTCATAAGCTCTTTTGCCTTGTCCAAATCAAGCGGATATGTATAGTCTTTCCCGTCATAGTACAGGAAATCTTCATAAGACCCGGTAGCTATTGTACCGGTACCTTCAAATGCGGATGTATTAATGGCTTCTCTGTCAATTGCGCAGGCAATCGCTTGTCTGAGTTTCTCGTTTTCAAGAACGCCATTGCGGACATTCAATACCAACGATGCGGTACTATGCGATGGTGCACTCTGAAGCACTAATTCCTCGTTCTTTTCAATCAACGGTAAATCCGCTGCTGAGGCGTTGATCATAAAATCATTATCACCATTTTCCAATGCCACAAGGGCCGTTGCGGAATCCGTAATGATATTGAAATTGAGATTTTTAATTCCTGCCTTCTTGCCATTATAATCTTCGAAGGCTTCGAAACTGATCTTGCTTCCTTTTACCCACTCTTTTAACTTATATGCTCCGGTACCTACCGGCTCGATAAAGGCATCATCGCCCTTTTCCTCTACGTAAGACTTGCAGACAATCCCAAGTCCCGGTGAACTCAGGCTTGAGAAAATACTTTCACAAGGATATTTCAACTTTAATTCTACCGTATTGTCATCTACCGCAGTCCATGACTCAATCTTAGGTTTAAAGGAATTGGAAGGAGATTTTTCTGAATTCATCTCAAAGCTGTAAATAACGTCTTCACTCGTACATGTCTCTCCATTATGGAACTTTGCACCCTCGCGCAGGTGGAAGGTTATCGTCTTCTTGTCATCGCTGACATCCCATGATTCGGCAAGTCCTGGGACAGGCTCCCCCTCCTTCATATATACCAGACGCTCATAAATCTGATAAACCGACATAATATCCGAATAAGAATTCGTCACATAAGGACTAAACTGATTTGCATCATCCCCTACAATGACATTCAATGTGTCCTTTGCTGCATCGCCGCCCGTTGACTTCGAAGCGGATTTGTCTTCGCCGCCTCCTCCACAGCCGGAAAGCATCCCGATGCACAGCATGACTGTCATCACTACCGCTGCTGCCTTTTTCATGAATTTTCCTCCTTTTGATCGAACAGTGTGCATCTCAAAGAGTATGAACCTGTTCATTTTTACATAGTAATATAATACACCTATGCTTTAATGTTGTAAAGCCGCATTTTAGATTCTCAGAGGAAATTTTCAGACATTCTGGCATATTTTAACACAGTTAAGCAAGAATTTAAATGATTGGACAACATGATTCTATCGCAGCAGAGGAAGATTCCCCGTTAATTTACTGACCAGTTTTTTCTCTCCACAAATCCCAATCCCATAATAGTTAAAATCAGTCTCTTCCACAGAGGCCGCTTTTTGAATATAATCTTCATACACATTGCAGCTCTGCGCCACATCGGAAAAATCCACCACGGTCAGGCCTTCAAATTCCGGTTCAAAAAGTCGTTCCCGTAACTTTTTGATTTTCTCTTTATCCGCTTTCAGGACCGGAACCGGTATCTGAATGATCCCCAAATGAGAACTGCCGCTTTTATCCGTAACTACCGGTCCAATTGTTTCCGGAATATGCTTTCCAAGAGTAATCCCCATGATACCGGCAGTATTTGCTATAACGCCGAGGGGCAGAGCCTCATCAATCACCATCACACATTTATTAGAGTTCTGTTCCATATCTTTTTTCTCCTTTACCTTCTCCTGATTCAAATGCCGGCGTATCGGTAAAAATCCGCTGATACTGCTTTGGCGTCAACCCAATAAATTCTTTAAAATAATTGGTAAAATGGCTTTGGTCGGTAAATCCAGTCATCCCCGCAACGTCTATTGGCACAATCCCCTGCTCCAGCAGCCTCTTTGCCCTCTCTATCCGGATCGTCTGCAGATACCGGTAGGGGGATACACCTACTTGTTTCGCGAAAGAACGCAGCAGATACGATTTTCCCGCTCCAATCATGGAAGCCAGATCGTCCAGTGTAATATTTTCAGCCAGGTGCTGTTCCATGTAACTGCAAAGCATTTTCGTCTGCTTATCAGGTTCTGTATCTCCAACCTTTTCAAGCGGAACCGCATACTCCTGCAGAATCTGTTCTATCAGATAAAAGAGGGCTTCTTCCTTCTTAAGCTTTGGCGAATCCATAAGGATTGCATCATACACATCTGCTACGGATGGGGCAATTTCGCTTTGGATAATGACATTCCGGGTAAAATATGGCGTGTACTCCTTTCCGGTAATTTCTTTGACAATGCCTGTCATGACATCGGCGTTGATATTCACAGCGCGGTAATCTAACAGTTCCCCGCCTACGGGGGCACAATAATGGTTGTCCCTCGGATTAAATAAGACCAGGTCTCCCGCGCTCAAATCGTACTCCTGTCCCTTGCACCAAAGGTGGCGCTTTCCGCCCTCAATAAAGCCAATTACGTAAAATTCATGAAAATGATTCGGAAACTTTTGTACGATCCCGCTTAACTGATATGCCTCTATTCCCAGATCACGGTCATAGTAGATATGACGCTGCTCCTGCTTTTTGATCATGTTTTGTTTACCTCCTAAATATTGGATTAGATGATTATAACATGTAGGATTTGTTTTTTCTTGTATAATATGACACGATGAATACAAGAGAGGGGCTGCCTTCACGACGCCCCCCTTTTCATCATAATGCAGAGTTCTCATTCAGGTTCCTCTTTCTACAAACCCGTGATATCCCTATTGAAAATACGATTTCAACCATCTGATAGATTACATTCAGGAAGACAAACAGCAGCAGTATTGCGTTTACATGAATCCCAAAAGGCATATAGTCCTGAATTGCAATCGACAATGCTTTCTGAACAGCTCTCGCAGTCAAAATGCCTGGAATAAGCGTTATCATAAAAGCAGCCCACACAATGGGACGGTAAACATAAACCTGCATTTTTCGGATTTCCTTCTGACTGTATCCCAAAAGACTTAAGATGGACATATCCCTCTGATTGTCCTGGAAATTGAGATACAGCGCAAGGAACAGCAGTATACATCCTATAATCGCGCCAATCACCTGGTTTATGACTGCACTCGTTTTATTGGAGGTAGCATCCCGCTGAAGCATCTGCTTCACCTGTTCTTTGCTGATTGCCGTACCATCTTCTGACACCGGGCTCATGCTCCATACTCCATTGTAGCTCCCTCGGGCGCCTTAATAACCTCCGACAATGCGGATGCATTCACATAGATCGTTTTTAACTGTGCGTTTTCAGCAATCCCGCGAACACTTTTTTTGATCTCATGTCCGCCGGTCCCTATGACAGAATCACAGAAAAGATACGGCAGTGCATCTTCCGGAAGTGCTTCGTTTTTGTATTGCCATATTCCCGTCTACGGAGAACATGACAAAGAAAAAGGAAAGTGATGTAAGGCCGGTCAATAGAAAGAGAAATAGGATAAAGACTTTATTCTGCCCGACTTGTTTCGCCAGCTGTTTATATAATAGACCCATATCTTACCCCCATACCATGTTTCTGGCTGCTATTGGATGTTCATTCAGCACATCACTTTATACGATGCCATTTTTCATCGTAATAACCCGGTCGGCCGTCCTGGCAATCTGCGGATTATGCGTCGTGAAGAGAATGGTCATGCCAAAAGTCGTCTGCAGATTATGCGAAAGTTCCACCATAATTTTGCTGTTCTCCTCATCAAGGGAACCTGTTGCCTCGTCACAGAAAAGGAGCCGCGGGCTTTTGATCACAGCCCGCGCGATAGAGGTTCTCTGCTGCTGTCCCCCGGAGAGCTCAGCAGGAAACTTATGCAGCAAATCTTCCAACTGGACACCAGGCGGTCAAAGGAAAGGGAAGGCTTTTGGGGGCTTATACCAATTTTTATATTTTCTTGCACCGTCAGGTTATCCAATAGCAGATAGTCCTGAAAGACATTTCCAACATCCCTGCGCTTCCATCCGGCAAGCTGTTTTTCAGTATAGTCCGTAATGACGGCATCTCCGCACCTTACGCTTCCGCCTGTTGGCTTTATCAGCCCGGAAAGAATATTTAACAGGGTACTTTTCCCGGAACCGCTGGGGCCCAGGATGGCGGTGAATGTATTTTCATGGATTGTGAGGGTAATTCCTTTTATCACATGCTCTTTTCCAAAATCTTTCGTCAGATTCTCCGCTTTCATAATTGTGTCCAAGTATATGTTTCATTGCCGTTTCTGGATTCGGTTTTTTATAGTCCTTTTGGCACTTTCCTATTCATTCTGACCTCTTCTTTTGTCCGGTAGAGATCTGTAAGATAGCCAACCAGATAAATCACGAAAACCATAACGACTAATACCCATACAGGAATACTCCGATACCAATGGAATACGGCGCCCAATAAAAGTGTCACAAACAAGGGATAACTAACATCCAGCATAATTCCAAAAACGGATTTTGGATATCCAGCCTGTACGGCTGTTTAACAGAGGCCGTACAAAATCCAGCACATGGATATTTAGAACGCATGATTTACTAATCTGAACAAACCCAACCGGGGCCAGAATTTCTAATAATTAATACAGGCGGATGTCTGTACGGTAAACCCCGTTTTCACAGTAACAAAAGTATGCTTATCCACACTTTCGAGGTAGTAAATATCTGAGGCATTGAGCAGCTTCTCATTCCCGTCAGCGGTGCATCTGATTTGGGTGTCTGCTGACCGGATCAGCGAAATGAGCCTCGTTACATCCTGGTTCATTTTCGGATATTTTATGGAAACCTCGATTTCTTTCTGGGTTGTGTCTTGTTCCAGCTTGAGTAACAATGTAGTACCTCCTGCTATTTATGGATATTAGATCCGGAGTCATGGGACGCTTATTTTGTGAATTTCATATCATTTCTGATCATTCTTCTTTTTAATCACACACGTATAAAAGAGGCGCCTTTAAGATTCCGGACGGTTCTAACTGATATTCGCAGGCCCAGCACGTTCCTTCCGTTCTCCATGCATTTGGACCATACCATCGCTCCGTTTCATTGCAATTATGAAGCGTACCAAAGGTATTTATACGATTTCCAAAAACAGTGAGCTTCAGTACATGCTCCCCTTCCTCAATCTCCGTCTTCACTTGATATGGCGCATAGGCGACTGCCTGTTTCCTGCCTTCGTCAATTTGAACTTTTAAAAGAGGCGCTCTGAATCTGGATACCTCAACAAGGATTTTCTGTCTTTTCTCCAATTGAAATGGTATATGGTATTGTATGTTCCCGCCATAAAACGGAAGTCCCTGACGAGTTATATCCGCATATGCCAGTTTTCTTACAGGCGCTGTCAGGATTGATTCCGCGCCAGCAGTTTGTACTCCAAAATCCCCTAGCAGAAACATCGCCTCAATATTTTCCTTTTTCCTATAAGGGATTTTTACGATCAGTTCGTTTTCACCCCGGCTGATTATACCTAATTCCCTGCATATGATGTCCTGGTCCACATACCATCCATTCACCCTGCTCTGAACCATGCTTCCATTGAGCCAAACTTCTGCCTCCCGATTCTCCAAGGCCAGTTTTGCTCCCGCTATATCTGCCATTGATAAAAACTTAAACCTCAAAAACAACCAGTGTTTCAGCGGTTCTGCATCCTGATCCAGCCAAGGCTGTGCAAAGGCTTCCATACGAAGGGGGTAACCCAGAACCTTCCGGAACTTATTGTCGATACGCAGTATTTCTTCTTTTTTCTGCCATGGTCCCTGGTCGAAAATATACTCCGCCTGATCGAACACCAGTACATTCGGTTCCGATAAAACAACCGGCACTTTTTCTGGAATTTCTATTCGTTTCAGAGCTTCCGTTTTTTCCCTTTCCGGTATCACCGGCATCAATTTTTTTTGATATTCCACAGCTTCTGCAGGACAAAGACGGAGCAGAAGGCTGTCATGATTATACATTTCTTTTCGGATGATCGTTTTCCCATCATAATACTCTAATGCTAATTCTGTTTTTGTGCCATCCAGGGGATTATAACATATAACCCTGTATACTCCTTGTATTGTAATGGTATTATTTTCACGCACTGGTACATCCGGATTTTCCATTTTGTTTACATGTGCAAGGAAAATTATTTTTTCTTCATTGTCCTCCCGCATCTGATAAATCAAATTATCCGCTCTCATGCCATTTTCATTTTTTACATCTAACACTCTTCTATTCTCTAATTTATTTAAAAGCTTAGTGCGCGTAAATGGAACGTATTCACATACTTTTACAAAATCCTCCATTTCTTTTGAATATTTTCCATCCAGATACTTCGGAGTGTTTCCTGTGAATAAAACGCTGCCACCCTTTTTGTAAAATGCTTTCAGACGCTTGAACGTAGTAGTTCTCAATGTCTCACAATTCGGTACCAGAATTGCCTCATACCTCATGTCTCCCACCGGGAATATTTCGCCGTTTATTTGTTCTATGCTGTTTTGGTTTGGTAATAGCGATTCACAGATAAAGTCAAAATCCAGAAAACCATAGAGCAGCCACTCTATCACTTTTTCAAAATTCTGCTCCATCTCCTTTCGTATTCCACTTGTTTTTTCCTCACATCCCCAGTAAAGCCAATACGATTCAATGGGATGGATCACACCGATCTTTACGACAGCCTTTCCCCTTGTCAGTAGTGTATTGATTCTTGCAAAATAATCTTCCACATAATAATACTCTCTGTACCAAGGTGACTGGTAACCAATGGCCGCCGGATAATCCCGCTTTGCTTCGCCTCCCATAGAAGTCCATGTTAAATGATGGACACGCACGGTTACACCCAGGGCCGCCTGCCAGTCTCCCTGCAGTTTATGTCCCCGAAAGTCAAAATCCCAGTTTGTTACACCATACATTTCACTTAACACACCCGGACAGCCAAACTGGCGGGCTGCACTCTGGGCCTGTTTGGCAGTTGATAACTCCCGCCTGTCACAAAGCATATCTATTCCCGGGAGCTGAAATGCTCTGTATGACCTCATGGCTTCTCCCAGTGCTGCTGTCTGTGATTCAAGAGTAGGCTCATCCATCATATGTCCTGTCAGCATTAACCCGTTTTGTCTGCACCAGTTCCCCAGTGTGTCTGCAAAAGCCGATACAAACCGTTCACAGACATGATCATGATACTGATAACGGATTTCAGAAACACAGTTTTCACCTTTTTCCCAAAATAATTCCGGCAGATAAGACAGAAAATCATGCCCATACGCTTCCGTAAACGTCTCGTCAAAATCATCTGTGTAAGGAATTATGACTTCCGTTTTATCTTCAGCATAACATAACCTTGTTTTATGGCAAAACTGCGGTTCATCTGTAAAGATAGCAGGAATAGACTTTCCAAATTCAGCGCCCAGTTTTTCCTTATACTTTTCATGTGTAACTTCAATAAAACATTGTATAGCCTTTTTATCCAGTGTATTAACATATGCCTGGTTATTAAACCATGGATTCTCCCCGGAGATTTCTAAATATGCAAACCATTCATCATAGCCGCTCTGTGGTACTTCTGCCTCTGACAGTCTGTGATAATCTATAAGCCATCCATCCCTGATCAGTACTTCATAGCGGGATAAGAGCCTGCGCTTATCGCTTCTGACAGCCTGACCTGTAGAGGTAACTTTACTTCCGGTCTGATTTTTCTCCAGACGGCAGGGAGAAAATACCAGAAAACGGATGCGGTATTTTTCATTTTTAGTCACCATTCCGCCTCCCGATCCAGAAGGCCAGCGATCCTCATCATATAACCAGGTCAGCATCTTTTCTTTTTTTAATTTTTTATTAGAATCCTCAACCAGATCAAGGAATTCCTCTCCCATATAGGGATTGTCAAGTCCTGTGCGGCAGTGAATATGCCCGCCGCCCATCCCCATTGTCTTTAAGGTATCTATCATCATGCTGATTTTTTCTTTCGTCATATAGCAGTTCCATGCCCAGAAGGGCGTACCTCTGTATTCACTGTCCGGATTCTGGAACTGCGCTTCCTGAAAAGGAAATTCATTTTTAGGATATAGCATCATTCTCCCCCTTGTTTAAACTGTTTTTATCCTGCACTGCTTTTTCTATGTACTCTGACGGGCTGATTCCCGTAACAGTGCGGAAGATTCTGCTAAAGTAAAACTGATCAGAAAACCCAACCATTGCAGCTGCATCTTTGATAAACAGCTCCGGATTGTCGGACATAATTTCCTTTGCTTTTTCAATACGGAAAGAATTCAGAACTCTGTTAAAGCTCTGCTCACAATACTTGCGGAATAAACGGCTCAGATATGTCTGGGAGATTCCAAAGACATGGCTGATGCTTTGCGGAGAAAGCGAATCCGTTAAATTTTCTTTCATATATTTTAAAATCTTTTCGAAAAATTCCGGCGTGTCAATTTTTATTCTTCTGGCCTCTTCCTCGAAGTTCTCGCTGAAAATCTGAAGAATATTGTCTGAAAGCTCCTGCATATCCGATGCAAAATAAAAGGCTTCATCTAAAAAGTATTCATACGTGTCTACAGATTCCCATAGCATATTTCGTCTGCGAAACAAACCGAACAACTCTCTCACCTTTTCTTCAACCCATAACTGAGTTCGTTCCTCCTGCTCCCATTTTGCAAAACAGCCTTTAACTTCCTCGCGTATCTGCCTCCGGTTTCCTTCTTTCACAAGTATATTCATTCTCTCCAGCCCACTATTATATCCCTGTTTTTGTTGTTTTCTTTCCTGTTTATCATTCACAGGCACAACCTGATCTTTTCCAATTACCAGGGAGGCATCCAGCGTCTGATACAGCCTTCTTACTGCATCCGGTAGTTCTTTGGGGTTCAGCGGATCTTCCATCAGTACCAGGGTATAATAGTCGGCTGTTCTTTTCTCTTTTTCTGCCATATGAGTCATCAGCCGAAAGAAGCTTCCGGAAAAAAGAAAATCCTTTGGAAGTAAATAAAGTGCTTCCCTTTCGTCCCTTCCATATACGGCCATCTGCTCATCTTTTACTGAAAATATTTCTGTTTCTTTTGAATTCACAAATCTGCGTGGAAGACCATTTTTCCGCAAAAGTGCTGCATAATACTCTTCTTTTGAAAAAATACGGTAAAAATCCTTTTGATTTTCCATGTCGGTCTTTCCCATGCACATCTCCCGCAGGATTTTATTCCGTTTACTATAATACAATTCATCCAGACAGCCCTGCATAACCCGCATACTGGCCTGAAAAGCGGATGGCCTGACCGGCTTTAATATATAGTCACATACCCCGGTCTGAATCGCCGCTCTTGCATATTCAAACTCCTGATAGCCGCTGATAATCAAAGTCATGATCTGCGGATACCTGTCTTTTACTTTTCGTGCCAGAGTTACACCATCCATAATCGGCATCTTTACATCGGTAATCAGCACATCGGTGTCTGTATTTTCCAGCAGGTCCAGAGCGCCCTGCCCATTATCCGCCGTTCCGACAACCTCAAATTCCGGACATTTTAGTTCGATCAAAGTACAAATATGGCGAAGTGCCGCGGGTTCGTCTTCTGTTACAATTACTCGGTACATCTCTGCCTCCCTTGTTCGGGATCTCCCTCTTTCTGTATATGGTTCCTGGGACCCCCAATTAAAACTTCTGCCCCCTTTTTCCAATTTCCCAGCTTAAAAACGGTTTTTTCTGCATATAACAGATATAGTCTCGCATAAGTATTGACAAGACCCATTCCGCCTATTTTTAATTCGATATACTGTCTGTTGACGCTTAATGCCTTGCACATTCTCCATCTTTTCTTTCAATGCGCTCAAAACATCCTGATGAAAGCCGTCTCCATTATCTCTGATCCTTACATACCAGAAATCATTTTCTTCCCAGCCCTCAACGCAGATGCGCATCACTTCAGTGCTGTTTTCAAACCCATGGGAAACGCTGTTTTCCACAAACTGCTGCAGAATCATCTTAGGAAGCATCTGCTGTGATATCCTGTCATCAATCTCGATCTGATAGGAGAGCTTATGCTCATATCGATACTTTAATAATGAAAAGTATTTTTGAAGATAATTTTTTTCGCTGATGATATCCGCATATCTTTCATTTGTATTCGTGGTATACCGGAGCATTCCGGCTAAATCATCGCAAATATCACAAATGACCTCGTCATCGTCCTGAATCCCGCGGTTTGAAATTATATTCAAAACGTTATATAAAAAGTGCGGATTTACCTGTGCCTGTAAAACATCCAGCTGCGCCTGCAGCTGCAGCGTTGATAACCGTGCCTCGCGGATTATGGATTGATTTAATTGTTCTTTCATTTCTTTATATATCTGGCTCAGTTCCTTGAATTCGTTCTCTGCTGCCGGAATATTCTCTGCTTTTTCCAGATGTGCATTTCTTACAAATATACGGAGCTGCTCTATTGGCTTTGTAAGCTTTTTGGACGTAAAAATAATATAAAAGAACGAAAAGCACAAAATAATAGCTATCATAAGTGCAGTAATAATATAGATACCTTCCATTTTTTCGGCCAGAATTTTAACATCTTCTGTTACAATTATTCTTGCACCCAATTCTTTATTATATATTCCTGCCGCAAGTATCTTCGTACCATTCACCGACTCGTAGCTGCCGGGAGTGATCTGTTTCTCCTTTGTAAACTGCTTATAAAATGCTTTGTCTTCATTTCCTGATTGAAATAAAATATTACCGTTTTCCTGCAGCAGGCAGATATTTACCGTTTTGTCTGAAACCTGGAATATCTGTTCCAGATCTGCCTCTGTTTTCTGCACTTCAATAAACCCTATGTCCTGTCCCTGGATTTTTACAATCCCTGAAAACACCTGCACTTGTTTTGCTTTTCCCCAGGGATCCTCGTGAAGCCCCTGTATATATAATTCACCCCGGTTTTCACCCATATTCTTGTATGCGTCAAGCTGGCTGATATCCAGACCGGGCTTAATTTCCCGGCTTCCCCAATTATTACTGGCTATTACGTCGCCATGTTTATTATAGTAAATGACTCTGTAAAATTTTTGATTCAGATAGTCCGTACTCATCATTGTCTGGATCTTCTTTTTACCTTCTTGTATGTAATTACTGTTTTGAGGCGTTTTTTCCAGATGCGCCAGCATCAGTATCGCTGATAGGGTATCACTGTCACTTAAAAGATAATGGCTAACGTCTTCCATCGACCGCAGCAATTCTACATACTGCTGATTTAATTGTTTAGCCGTGCTGCTGAGGCTCATGCATTCCTGCTGTATAAAATGGGACTTACTCATGGAATAATAAATGCTGCCTGTTGCAACTGCGGATACAATTCCAAAAAGCGCATAGACTAAAAATATTTTTTTCTGAAATTTCATCCGTCTCTCCTTTATTCTACTGCCCATTATAACATATTCTTTTCCGGTTATACTACACGATGTTCAGCCTTATTCCGCAGCCCGTTTAACCTTTCACTGATCCGGCTACCATGCCGTCCACAATCCGCTTATTAAAGATTAAAAACAAGATTAGCATTGGAATGGTAATCAATATAACATCTGCAAATAACAGATTATAGGAACTGGCATACTGACCCTTAAAATTGTACAGTGTCAGCTGAATTGTAGTATTCTCATTCCCTGGCAGAAAATAGAGTGGATTTGTAAAGTCATTAAATATGGTAACCGCATTCAGAATAATGATCGTAGCCGTTGCCGGTTTTAACAGCGGAAAAATGATGGAACTGAATAATCTGATTTTACTGCACCCATCTATGTAGCCCGCCTCCTCCAATTCGACCGGAATGGAACTCATAAAGCCACGGTAAATCATAATATCAAATGGAATCTGCAGGGCAATCTCAATCAAAATCATTCCAAATAAGGTTTTATATATATGCAGTCCCTGCATGATCCAGATCGTTGGCAGAATTGCCGGTGGAATCATTAGTCCCGTCATGATAATAAAGTTTACAAAAGACATGGTGCGTCCCCGCCTTCTCTGAAGAACATATCCGGCCATGGAACATACGAAAACAAGTCCGCATAAGGAAAATACCGTCAGTAATAAACTGTTTTTAAATGCTGTCAGAATGATGTAATTATTTGACTCGAAAACTTCCTTATAATTGCTCCATAAAGGTTTCACAGGAAGTGCCATACTAAGTAAATTTGCCTCTCTCCTGTCTTTCAGAGAATTAACTAACATAAATAAAAATGGAAATACAAATACAATAACAGCCGCCGCCATTCCCACAATGTCACCAAAAAGCAGGATCCTTTTTTTACGCTTCACACTATTCCACCTCCCTTCTCTGCAAAAATCTTTGCAATGGGAATGCCAAAATAGCAATTAAAATGAACATGATCACGTTCCCGGCCGTAGACAGGCCATAAAAACCGGAAGCATACTGTTTATACACAATAGAAGCCATTACATCTGTTGAAAATCCCGGTCCCCCGCCTGTCATTGTCCAGATTAAGTCAAAACATCTCAGTCCTCCAATGAAAGATAATATAATAACAGAATTCATAGCAGGCCTGCAAAGCGGCAGTGTAATGAGTCTGATTTTCTGCCATCCATTTGCCCCGTCTATAGCTGCCGCTTCATAATATGTTTTATCAATTGAAGAAATCCCTGCTATATATATCATAGTGGCAATCGACAGTCCCTTCCATACATCTGTCCCAATCACCGAGTATAACGCCAGATCCGCATTTCCCAGCCAGTCAATTCCGGTGCCTCCAAGAAATTCAATAAATTTATTGAAAACCCCCTTCGTAGGATGCATAAATGCTGTAAATGTTATCCCTACAGCAATAGTACTTACCAGATTTGGGAAGAAAACCATTAACCGGATTATATTTTTTGTCCGAATTGCACTTGTCAGAAAAACTGCTATTAAAAAAGCCAGCACAACCTTTAAGCCTGATGTCAAAACCGCGTAGATCAATGTGTTTATAATACCAATATTCAATGTCCGCTCTGAAAAGAACATCTTAAAATTATCCAGCCCTACGAAGGTGAATTTCTCAAAATCCCACACCGTCAAACTAAAAAAAAGAGAGATTACCATGGGAATAATGAAAAAAACCAGAAAGATTGTCAATGCAGGTACCAAAAACCAAAGTGAATATATTTTTTTCTTGTTCATATTCCCGCCCTATTTTGTCTGTTTTTCTATTCTTCTGTTTATTTCCAGTCTAATCCAAGCTGCACTGCCTGCTTCTTACAATCTTCATCATATGCTTTTGCGGTCTCTTCCGGTGTTGATTGTCCTGATCCGAGCTCCTGGCAGAGTGCAGGACAGTTTGCTCCCTTCACAGGCGATAATGCTTCCATAGCCAACACTGCCCGTCCTTCTTCTACATATTTTTGGGAATCTTTAACCGCATCAAACGCATCTTCCGGCAGTTGATAACCATTATGGAATGGGCCGTCAGGAAGAACTTTTGAAACATAGGCATCGATTGCTTCGTCTGATAACCACCACTCCATAAATGCTTTTACTGCATCGACGTTTTCACTATCCTTATTTCCATAGAGAGCCGCTGCTGTAAATATAGTCACACCTGTTTTATCTTCCTCATCACCTGGATAAGCAAAAAAGCCAATATCATTTACCTGATCTCCATACAAAGTATAGATATTGCGAAGCGCCGCACTTGTCATGATGTAATGTGCTCCCTCTCCATTTACCAGCATATCGCAGGCATCGTTATAATTTGTTGCCAGATAGTCCTCGTTATAATAAGGGGTCAATTCGGAAAGCTTTTCCCAGCTTCTAACTCCGGCCTTTGAATCTGCATATTTAACTGTTCCCTGTGTGAATTTTTCCGGGAAATCAGGTTCTTCCTGAAGAAGTTCATAATTATCTACCAGAAACGGAACCTGTGATGTCCAGTTTTCTCCGAAAGAGCCTATAAGCGCTGTATCTCCTGCTTCTTTTATCGTATCACAATTTTCCATGAACTCATCCCAGGTCACGGGGATTTGAAGGTCATATTTCTCATAGATGCCTTTGTTATACATGACTCCTCCAAAAGAGCTGCTTGACAATGGAACGCCATAAAGCACGTCATCCACACTGGCCGCCTGAATGAAGTTATCATCTAATGTCGAAGCAGCCTCAGAATCCGTCATATCAATAAAGTATTCTGCCGGATTTAATGCTGCCAGCATCGCGCCTGAAGAGTATACACAAATATCTGCCATATCTCCCGATGCCAGCCGTGTTTTAACAATGTTGTTCCCTTCATCTCCGCTGGAACGTGTTTCCACCACTACTTCTATCCCCAGTTTTTCCTTTGCGAGCTCTATCACCGCCTCATATCCTGCGGGTTCCAGACCATTCTCCACCTGCATCGTTAGTTTCACGCCATCATATGGCTTGTCCCCTGTTTTAGTATCAGTTTCCACTTTAGATTCTTGTTTGTTTTGGTCGGGTTTCTCCTGGCCGTTACATCCGCCGAGAGCTCCTATTGCCATTATTAAAACAGCGAATAGAGCAATGACTTTTTTCCTTTTCATTTCTGTATCCTCCTTTTTTTGATATACACATCTTAACACTTCACCAGCGATTATTTACATGGATAAATCCGCAATTAAAAATGTACATATTCTGTCTCAAATAAGATTTCTCTTTCATGTGTCAATTTTTCCATTTTTAATACTAATATTTCCATTGCCCATAAAACAATAAAAACAATTTATAAGATGTGTGACTTTATTTGTAAGTAGGTCAATAACCCATATCTTAACAAAATGAAAAATCCCCCAGTATTGATCTTACGGGGGGAAATTCAGCTTTTGCCATTTCTGATTACTGCGTTAATTATCCGGGAGACTTGACGACCACGGAAGTAGCTCCAACAATTCTTCTTTTTTCGGAAATGAACTAAAATCTTTCATTTTTTCCATCACATAGGTTAAATAATAGTCAGCATCCACCTCAATCCGAACATTTTCTGGAAGACAGACTGTCACAGAAGGATATGAAAATTTATTGTAGATTCGGATTATTACCTGCTTATTTTTTCTCACATCACGTACATTGCATCGCCAAAACTAAAAAATCTGTACCCTTCCCTGACCGCCTCCTCATAAGCCGCCAGCACATGCTCCCTGCCCGCCAGTGCAGACACCAGCATAATCAAAGTAGATTCCGGCAGGTGAAAATTCGTGATCAGTCCATCCAGCACCTTAAACTGATACCCCGGATAAATAAAGATTTCCGTCCAGCCGCTGCACGCCTTCAGCCTTCCATCCTCCCCTGCCGCAGACTCTATGGTTCTGCAGCTGGTCGTCCCAACGCAGATCACGCGTTTTTTCTGTTCCTTTGCACGGTTGATCTTATCCGCAGCATCTTCATCGATGAGATAGAACTCCGAATGCATATGATGATCTGTAACTTCCTCCACCTTTACAGGCCGGAAAGTCCCCAGCCCCACATGGAGTGTTACTCTGGCAATATCCACGCCCTTTTTTCCGATATCCTCCAGAAGCTGCGGGGTAAAATGCAGCCCGGCCGTAGGCGCAGCAGCAGAGCCTTCATGCACGGCATATACCGTATTATACCGCTCCTTATCCTGCAGCTGATGTGTAATATAAGGCGGAAGCGGCATCTGTCCCAGCCGGTCCAGTATTTCCTCAAAGATACCTTTATACTCAAAATGTATCAGCCGGTTTCCCTCGTCCACTACATCCACCACTTCACCCACCAGGATACCATCCCCGAAACTGATTTTCGTTCCCGGTTTTGCCTTTCTGCCCGGTTTCACCAGGGTCTCCCACACATCATTTTCTTTCCGTTTCAGCAGCAGTACCTCTATCTTTGCATCCGTGCCTACTTTGGAGCCGATCAGTCTGGCTGGTATCACTTTGGTGTCATTGATCACCAGACAGTCCCCTGGGTTCAGGTATTCGATTATGTCTTTGAAATGCCGGTGTTTCGTCTCTCCGGTCTCTTTATCCAAAACCAGAAGTCTGGAACCGGATCTGTCCTCCAGCGGGTCCTGTGCGATCAGCTCCTGCGGCAGTTCATAATAAAAATCACTTGTTTTCAACTTTAAATCCTTCTTTCTGCTATTCGGGAACCGTCTGCCCTGCATAGGACATCAAGACGCCGCTCCCGTATTTTTCTGTCAGACTGCTCAACACCTGCATATCCGATTTTGGCAGGATCTCTTCCGCCCTGCCAAAAAAAGAGGCCAGCGCCGGCTCTTTCATATCCGGCTGGTAAAATGTAGTGTTTCCAACCTCATACTGCATTTCCACAGCCAGATCCTCAAATGTGGTGATCTCATCGATCAGGCCGTTATCCAGGGCCTGCTGTGCGGAATAGGGGCGTCCGTCAGCCAGTTCTCTGACCGCTTTTTCGGGCATTCCCCTGCCCTGGGCCACCGCGCCAACAAATCGGTCATATTCTTCCTCAATAATATCCCGGTAAATTTTCAGCTGTTCCTCGTCGGGACTGCTCATGTCTTTGTTGTCCCCGGTTGTCACACTGTAATACTTGATCCCTAGCTTCTCATACAAACCGGACAGATCGTAGCCGGACATAATCACCCCGATGGAACCCGTCAGGGTTCCTTTATTCGCACCAATCCAGTCCGAGGGCGCGGCAATATAATAAGCGGCGGAGGCGCCGTAATGGTTCATGTATGTCCATACCGGCCGTCCCGTTGTGTCTTTATATTCTGCAATCTTGTCATAGAGTTCCACACCTTCGTAGGTGGTTCCCCCCGGTGAATCCACATCCAGCAGAATTCCGCTGTTATTAGGGTCATACATCATGGCGTCGATATAGTCCATCAATGCCTGATGCTGGTAGCTCTGCGGCTGGTCGAACATACCGGTCCTGGCCTGCGGTTCGATTGTGCCGTAGACACTGACAATCCCCACATACGGCTCTGTTGGGAGCGTGATTGACATATTCCCTCCTGTCAATACCCACTCCGAGGATTCCTGCGCAGAAGGACCCGCCGTATGAAATAAAGTTCTCACCACAAGCCTGGCAAAGACTGCCACAATCAGGATTGCAGCCACAACAACTGCAACAATAATCTCCGCAGTATGATTTTTCTTTTTCATATGATCTGCCTTTCTTCTATAAATATATAGAAAGTACAAAATGTGTTTTAAATTCACTGCGCCCGTCTGAAAGCCCCGTCAGGCGGGACACTCAGCCGGGCACATGGATGATTTAACACACCTTACTGTCTCAGTTCGATTCCCATCTCCTCCAGCGCGCTCAGAATCTTCTTCATGGCTGCTGCCACATCAGATTCTTCCAGGGTCTTATCCTTTGCACGGAACACGATAGAATATGCAATTGATTTGAAACCAGGTTTAATCTGGGCTCCCTCATATAAGTCAAACAGCGCGTAACGCTCCAGATAGGAACCGCCCTTCTTCTCGATGACTTCTTCGATCTGTCCTGCCAGGATATTCTTCGGAACCACCATACTAATATCCCGGGTAACCGCAGGATACTTTGCAATTCCGTTATATTTTCTGTCAAACGTAGCATACTCCAGTATCTCCGGCATATCAATCACTGCCACATATGCACGCTCTCCGATCCCGTAATGATCGGCCACATCCGGATGTACCTCACCGAGATAGCCGACGACTCTTCCCTCGTAAATAATGTTTGCCTGACGGCCGGGATGAAGATATGGCTTCCCAGCATTCGGATCGTAAGTTTCTTTCTGTTTCATGCCGATTTTCTCAAAAAATTCTTCCACTACGCCCTTCATACTGAAAAAGTCACCGTTCCCGTACATTCCCAGTGTAAACTGCATGCGTTCCTCGGGCAGTTCTGTCAGGGGAAGCTGTTTCGGAAGATAAATATTACCCAATTCATACAGACGTACGTCTTTGTTTCTGCGGTTGTAGTTTGTTGCCAGCGAGGTCAGCATTCCGTTTAGGGATGTTGTGCGCATGACACTGTAGTCCTCCCCGAGTGGGTTCATGATCTCTACTGTATTTCTGAGTACAGAATCTGCCGGCAGCAATAATTTATCAAATACTTTCGGGCTTTCAAAGGAATAACTCATGCCCTGGCTGAAACCACAGAACTCTGCAATATCTCTTGCCACTTCTTCCACCTTAAGCTTAAAGGAGAGCTTTCCTGCCGTTGCTTCCCCGCTGGGCAAAGTCGTCGGGATATTGTCATATCCGTAGAACCTGGCAACTTCCTCTGCCAGATCTGCCAGGCAGAACAAATCATGGCGGAAGGTCGGCGCAATCACTTCTTTTGCTGCGGCATCATATTCCAAGCCGATTTTCTCAAAATAACCGAGCATTTCCGCTTCAGTTATCTCTGTTCCCAGCAGTGCATTGATCTTCGCAGCGTCAAAAGGCACTCTGACCGGTTCTTTTACTTTCCCGTATACGTCTACGGTTCCGCCCACTACTTCTCCTGCGCCCATCTCTTCTACCAGCTGGCAGGCACGGTCAATTGCAGCTTTTGCATTGTTCGGGTCCAGGCCCTTTTCAAACTTGCCGGATGCATCCGTACGCAGTCCTACTCTCTTGCTGGACTTCCGGATATTTACCCCGTCAAAGCAGGCAGCCTCAAACAGCATCGTCTGTACATCGTCTGTAATCATAGAGTTTTCTCCGCCCATGATTCCCGCGATGCCGATCTCTTTCTCGCCGTCGCAGATCATCAGCACTTCTTTGTCCAGCTTTCTTTCCTGCCCGTCAAGGGTGGTAAACTTATCCCCATCCTGTGCGGTCTTAACGACAATCTGTCGTCCCGAAATGGTGTCCAGGTCATAGGCATGCATCGGCTGGCCGTACTCTTCCATTACATAGTTCGTAATATCGACCAGATTATTGATCGGACGGATTCCCACAGATGCCAGCCTTCTCTGCATCCATTCCGGTGATGGGCCGATTTTAATATTCTTCACAACCCTAGCACAGTAACGCGGACAAAGGTCTGTATTTTCCACGCTTACCTTAATATAATCGTTGACATCCTCTTCGTTTCCTGTCTCTTTTACAACAGGAGGATGGAATTCCCTGCGAAATGTAGCCGCAGCTTCTCTTGCAATGCCAATAACGCTGTAGCAGTCCACTCTGTTTGATGTCACCTCATACTCGAAAACCACATCATTGAGGCCCAATGCCTCCACCGCACTGGCTCCAATCTCCGCATCCTCCGGCAGAATATAGATACCGCTTTCAGGAGCATCGGGATACATTTCCTTCGTGGAACCCAGCTCCTCAATGGAGCACATCATCCCGCAGCTCTCCACACCGCGGAGTTTGCCCTTTTTAATCTTGATTCCTCCTGGAGTCTTTGAACCGTCATGTCCTCCGGCAACACGCCCGCCGTCCAGCACAATCGGAACCTTATCCCCCTCGCGGACATTGTCCGCACCGGTAACAATCTGTAACATTTGGTTTCCTACATTCACCTGGCAGACGATTAATTTATCTGCGTCCGGATGTCTTTCAATTTTATCGATCTGTCCGATCACAATCTTGTCCAGATCCGCATCCAGCACTTCATAGCCTTCTACCTTTGTTCCGGACAATGTCATTGCATCTGTATACTCCTGCGCAGTTACATCCAGATCAGGAACATACGCTTTAATCCATGATAATGAAGTATTCAATCTTATTTCCTCTCTTTCTGCTTATTCATATTATCCAATATACTTTCCATACCCGCCGGCTGTTCTAGAACTGTTTCAGGAAACGGATGTCATTCTCGTACAGCAGCCTCATATCGTCGATTTCATATTTTAACAGGGCAATACGCTCCAGTCCCATGCCAAATGCAAAGCCGGAATATTCTTCCGGGTCAATGCCGCACATTTCCAGAACATGCGGATGTACCGCCCCACAGCCGAGAATCTCAATCCACCCGCTGCCTTTGCAGAATCTGCATCCCTTGCCGCCGCATTTGAAGCAGCTCACATCCACTTCGGCGCTCGGCTCTGTGAATGGGAAATGGTGCGGACGGAATTTGGTCTTTGTTTCCGGTCCGAATAATTCTTTTGCAAATACCTCCAGCGTGCCCTTTAAATCGGCGAAGGAAATGTTTTTATCAATGACAAGCCCCTCAACCTGGTGGAAGGACGGAGAATGTGTCGCATCCACTTCATCAGACCGGAATACCCTGCCCGGTGCAATCATGCGGATCGGCAGTTTCCCCTGTTCCATCACACGCGCCTGTACTGGAGAAGTCTGGGTACGCAGCACAATATCTTTATTGATATAGAAGGTATCCTGCTCGTCCTTTGCCGGATGGTCAGCCGGAATATTCAGCTTCTCGAAATTGTAAAGATCATATTCCACTTCCGGGCCTTCCACAACCTCATAGCCCATACCCACGAAAATGTTTTCCACTTCTTCCAGGGCTATTGTGTTCGGATGTCTATGGCCAACCATATTTTTCTTAGAGGGCAGTGTCACATCAATGACTTCCGCTTTCAGCTTCTCTTCTCTCAGAATACGTTCCATCTTTGTTTTGGACTCTTCCAGCACGGCCTCAATCGCCGCTCTCGTCTCATTCACAAGCTGCCCTACCTTCGGCCTGTCCTCTGGCGCTACATCTTTCATTCCCTTCAGGACAGCGGTCAGCTCCCCCTTCTTTCCAAGGAATTTAACCCGCACATCATTCAATTTCTCTGGAACATCCGATGCCTGAATCTGTGCAATCGCTTCTTCTTTGATTCGCTCCAATCTCTCTTTCATTTGGCATTCTCCTTTCTTAGCGGACGCAGCAGCCTCTCATAAGCTGCGTCTCAGACAGCGCTTCACCTGTATCTCTTTTTAATAAAACATCCCAAAATCATTAGGGTATCCCGCCCGGAGGGCTTTGGCGCCGCCATGCCTCTTTGCGGCTATATACCATATGGCGGCGTGTGCATCCTCCCGGAGGGTTTTATGATATAGGATTTTCCTATATCATAAAAAAACTCCGTCCCTGAAAGGGACGAAGTTCTACACTCGCGGTACCACCCTAATTCCCGCAGTATTCCTGCAGGCTCTTAGCTTTGTGTAACGTACAACATACGGCATTCTCTACTATTGGTTCAAGAATGCAGCTATCGTGGGAATTTCGATTGCCATCTGAACTAAAGAAAACTTGCAGCCAGTGATTTTCTCTCTCTGATAGAAAATGGTTCTCTACTATACACGGTTATCGCTTTTTTTTATTCTGATATATCTTGTGTTATATCGGATTTACTTTATAATTGTATCACAAGGTTTTTTATTGTCAAGGATTTTCTTATTTTCTCATTCTGTCCCCTTTTCTCTCCTCCAGGCCTTCCAGCAGGGCATTCAGTTCTCCGCCAAGCAGGATGACATACATGCAGACATACAGCCACAGCATGATCAGTATAATTGTTGTAAGGCTGCCGTACATACTGGAAAATCCGGTAAAAATATCCAGATAAACGGAAAATATAAAGGAAATTAACAGCCATCCGCAGGAAGTAAATACCGCACCCGGGAGCTGCTGTTTCATAGTTGTCTTGGACAGATTCGTCCGGTTCGGAAGGTACTTATAGACCATATCCCAGAATAGAGTCAGAACTACCAGAGTCAGCAGGGTTCTGATACGAATCAGAAAATCCATAATCGTCGTCAGTACCGGCATATGCTTATATACAATGATACTAATACTGTTGCCGAACACAGAAAGTGACAGAGACAATACAATAGCCAGTATGAATATAACTGTGTAAAAGGAAGCACGCAGCCTCAGATAAAAATAATTTCTGGTCTCAGTATTTTCATAAATCAGATTCATACCCGATGTCATCGCGAGCACGCCCTTCCCTGCAGACCACAGAGCTACGATTATGGTCACTGGGATGATCGTGCTGGACTGCCGGTACACCTGATCCACGATGGAGGAGATCAGCCCTTCCACAGACGTTGGAAACACCTGAGTTACTGCAGCCATCACATCCTGCCGTGTTACCGGAGTAAACTGTACCATTGTCAGAAGCAGCAGTATAATAGGTATTAAAGACAGCACGAAAAAGTATGCCGCCTGCGCCGCATACGCCCCTGTATGGTGTGAACCCAATATAGAAGCCAGTCTATTAATTTTTCGTGTAATGCTTTTCACTCTTCCCTTCATCCTGTTCTCCTGCCTATCCTATTAATAAACTTTTCAAATCATACCATAAAGGAGGAATTTATTCAAGCTCAAGAGCTCTGAATCCCCTATTTCACGGCATTACCCTCTTTTCTATTAGAATCAGTATAACCGCTTTCATACCCATATATGAAGCTGGACAAAGAAAAAGACAGCTGCACGCTGACAGCTGTCTTTATCTTTAGTAAGTTTCCCCAAAATGCCGGTCCTGTATTTTGACTCCTAGCCGCAGCTAGGTGGGCAACCGCATCTGCTTTTCTGTCTTCCACTGCTAATCGGAGGCTTGACATATTACAGAAATATAAGAATCCCGTTTAAAGTATTGTAGGTTCAAAATAACAGGGTTATCGAACATTCCAGGTTTTCTTTAAAAGTATTATACCCCATTTATCTAAAATTTACAACTGCTATTAATGGCTATTTTTATTTCCTTTTTTTGTGATTATTTCTTATTTCGAAACCGTGCATTTTATGCTGTTATATGATATAGTTAATGGTATACTTATTTCGATAAAGGAGTCTTAATTTATGAAAATGAATGAGTTAAAGCTTGTCTATTTCAGTCCAACAGGCACAACACGAAAGGTCATCATGGAAGTTGCGAGGAATATTGATCTAAAATCCGTCTCCTTTGACCTTACAATCCACAAAGAGAAAAGAGCGCCTCTTCAGTTTAAAAAAGATGATTTTGTTTTATTTGGTATTCCTGTATACAGCGGCCGCGTGCCGAAAACATTCCTGGAATACTTTGACGGCCTGAACGGGGACAGCACTCCTGCCGCACTGGTCGCTACATATGGATGCCGTGAATATGAGGATGCGCTTCTGGAGCTCAAAACAGAAGTAGAAAACCGCGGATTCAAAGTAATTGGCGCCGCCGCATTCCCCACAGAACATTCCATCGTACGCTCCGCCGGTCTCGGCCGTCCGAACAAAGCGGACATGAAAATCATTGCAGACTATGGCATTCAGCTGAACCGCCGCATCAAGAAGGAAGAATCCTTCGATCAATTTAACATCCAGGTTCCCGGTAATACGCCATACAGAAAGTACCGCCGTGCCCCGCTCTATCCAAAAGTAGACGTAAACCGCTGTACCGAATGCGGCGCCTGTGCCAAGTCCTGTCCGGCAGGTGCAATATCAGCCGAGAGCCCCAAAAAGATAAACAAAAAGAAATGCATCACCTGCCATAAGTGCATCCGTATCTGTAAACAAAAGGCGCGTTATCTCGGCAACTTAAAAACAAAAATGGCTTTCAAAAAAATGAACAAAATCTGCCAGAACGATAAGGCGGCTGAGGTATTCTTGTAAGAGCAGGAGGGACGCCTGACGTGGAACGGGACGGGGGGATTGCGGTCTTTCCTGCCGGCTGGATGAGCCAGCCAAGCGGGCTGTAAGGCCCGGGGCTTCCTGCCTGTAAGGTCGGTTTAAAACTTCCGTATAGCGGACGACTAGAAGATCTAACAGAGCCAGAGGCGCCCAGAAGGGATGTTCCCTTCTGGGCGCCTCTGGCTCTATTAGATCTTCTTCGTTAAGCGGTCAGGATTTTAAACTGACCTTACAGGCAGGAAGCCCCGCGCCTTACAGTCCGCTTGGCGTCCTCCCATCCATTCCCAAGCCAAAAGCCCGCGAACTAGTTTAATTCATCTACTACTTTCTGGATTGCTGCGAGTGCATCATCCGGAAGTTTATCATATCCTTCTTTCGCTGTCTCGAAAGCTTTGATCTCGTTGACACGGTCGTTCATACGAGCTTTCAGCTGTCCGACATATTCCGGATCATTCATATCCGGTACAAAGCCTTCCCAGTCAAGAATCTCGATGTCTGAGAACGGTCCCCATTTGTGGAAGTCTGCTTTTTTCTCTACGATTGCTTCCAGAATTCCAAGGGTGTCTTTTGGCTGTACCTTCTTGCCCATGAAATCGCCTGTGTTGATGATGTAGCAGTCTACGTTCTTTTCTTCAACCAATTTTTTGAACTTCTCGTAGTCGTTAGCCAGCGGATAGGTTCTGAATGGGTTTGCATATGGCACTACTACCAGTTTGTTCGGGTCTACGCCAGGAGCAAGTCTCTCTGCTGTAGATCTCTTTGTTGCAAGTGTAGCTCCCATTACGGATGCAAGGGAAGCTCCTTTTAATTTAACTACCGGCGGAATGGTAGGATCTTTCATGATCCAGAAGATTGCGTTAACAGGCGCCTCGATCTTATCCACACGGTTTGGTGACCATAATTTGGATTTGATAGCACGTCCGTTACCATTTCTTACGTCTTCTGTTACTAACTGTACTTTTCCGTCTTCGTCAAGTGTAGCGGAACAGTTCTGCGCTGTCAGCAGATACTTGTTGTCTTCGCATCCTGTCGGATAATCCTGTGTCTTGTCAAAGTAGGTCGGCTCGATGGCAATAGATGCGCATGTATCTGTGTTGATGATAAAAGCGTCATCGTGAAGAACTTTGATATCGTACTTTCCGTCATGTTTTGCATGTGTGATTGTAGATTTACCGGATCCGGACAGACCGTATACGGATGCAACGTACTTGCTTCCGTCAGCCAATGTGTATTCTTTTTGTCCGCCATGGCAGGAAGCATATCCGTTGCGGTTTGCAATCGCCCATACCATCGTAAGTGTTCCTTTTTTGTGCTCTCCGAAGTATCTCATACCAAGGATGCATGCACAGTTTGTATCTGTGTTGAAATAGCACAGTGTCTGAGGATCGCTCAGGCAGCTGTAATCAACTCCCGGATGAGCAACCGGTGTCCACTGCGGATCGGAGAAAATATAGATGTCTGGTTCTTTTCCATCGCCAACTGCAACAGATTCTTTATACATCTTTACATAATCATCTGACATATACTGGAAGTTCAGCATCCAGGAATACATGATGTTCTCTTCGCCTTCCGGAATCAGGAGGTGTACCTTAACCATGAATTCCGGGTCAAGCCCTGCATATACAGTCGCATGATACAGCTTTTTGTAACGAGCGCTGTAAATAGCATCCATAGCCACTTTGTCTAATTTGTCGCAGTCTACTCCAGGTTCTCCAGCGATGCGACGTGCTGCGGCATAACGTCCTGTAATTGCGCCGTCGTTGAATAAAAGCACCTTAGCGTCTGCATCCAGACCAAATTCTTCACCTCTATATACGGGCATATCTGTTACGATTGTTCCCGGAGAATTCTTCGCCAGATTATATGCCTCTTTTAATGTGTTAACTGGAACTACATTGTTTCCATAAAATGCTGCTTCAATAATGGATCTTGTTTTTGAAAATCCTGGTTTGCCCTTTCCAATTTCACTAATTGGATAATATGCTTTTGTTGACATAGTGTAATTTCCTCCTTCAAATCGAAATTTGTTCTATTATCTCATGTTCGTTATAAAAAGTCAACAGTTTTATTGAAAGACATATCTGTCTCAGTTTCATTTATCACCGCTTTTTCGGGTAAAAGCATATAAAAAAGCGCGAAAATGCAAGAATCCATATTGCATCCTGCATTTTCGCACTGAATATATATCTTTTTATTGATATTTTATATCTTTTTATCCGTATTTTTGCAACTTCCTCGTTAAATGTTTCACTAACTACTCAAAGTATTTCTTTTTCAGCTTGGTTGTAAATACCATATACCAGATCAGTACAATAAGAAATACAACCATAGCAATCAGATCCAAAACTTTCATAGGGAATATAAAGTAATGGATTGCATCCACCGCTCCATACAGGGTTGTGAAAATGCCAAATACCAGAACAGCGGGGAGCGCTTTTTGAATAAACTCCTCTTTGTTGCTGCACATCTGTTCCGTGATTCCCTTGCCAAGCAGCAGGATTTCATTAATGTGTCCGTCCTTTTTCATTTTCACATAGGCGTACAGCCCATAGATGCCACATCCAAATATCAGGAGGCTGAGCGCCCCAAACATATCTTCCATATATTACACCTCTACTCCCAGGATCTCTTTTACGGTATCCTTCATCTTATCTGCGTCGCACTCTCTTGTGTGCAGAATCTCTGCGTTGCGGATTTCTTCGATTGCATTCGGCACATCAACCTGTGATACTTTCTCTAGTTCATCAATCAGTGCGAACTCATCAAGGGCGTCATACTCCTGGTCGATCGCTGTCATAACGCTTCTTGCAAACTTATATGGACTTGCAGTAGATGCGATCAGCGCTTTTCTACTGTCTTTGCTCTCCTCCCGGTATGCTTTGCACACATGGGCTGCTACCGCCGTATGTGTATCCATCACATAACCAGTGGATCGGTACGTATCACGGATGGCTGCCTTTGTTTCCTCTTCGTCTGCAAAACCACCGATAAAATCAGCCAGTTTTTCTTTCATGTCCGGCGTTATCTCGTATGCCCCCTCTGTCTTCAGCTGCTGCATAAGAGCGGCATTTTTCCCTGCATCCTGGCCTGCAATCGTGTAAATCAGGCGCTCCAGATTGCTGGAAATAAGTATATCCATAGAGGGGGACGAGGTCAGCACAAATTCGCGGTTCCTGTCGTATCTGCCTGTCTTGAAAAAATCAAACAGTACTTTATTTTCATTGGATGCACAGATCAGCTTCTCAATCGGTACCCCCATTTGTTTTGCATAATATGCAGCAAGTATATTGCCAAAGTTCCCCGTAGGCACTGTAACATTGATCTTTTCTCCCGCTTCAATCTCTTGGTTCTGCAGAAGTTTTGCATATGCGTACACATAATACACAACCTGAGGCACCAGTCTGCCGATATTAATAGAGTTAGCAGAGGAGAACTGATATCCGGAATCAGCAAGTTCTTTTTCCAGCTCCCGATCCTCGAACAGAGCCTTCACTCCGCTCTGGGCATTATCAAAATTGCCATGGATGGCAACTACAGACGTATTCTTTCCTTTCTGTGTCACCATCTGCAGTTCCTGTACCCTGCTCACACCGTCCTTTGGATAAAATACAATAATCTTCGTACCAGGAACATCCGCAAATCCCGCCAGGGCAGCCTTCCCCGTATCCCCGGAGGTTGCCGTCAGAATGACGATATCCTTTGTTACGTGGTTTTTCCTGGCTGCAGTTGTCAGCAGGTGCGGCAGAATGGAAAGCGCCATATCCTTAAACGCAATGGTAGCTCCGTGGAAAAGTTCCAGGTGATAAGTATCCCCCACCTTGACCAGCGGCGCAATTACTTCTGTGTCAAACTTCTCGTCATATGCGCAATTAATACAGTGCTTCAGTTCTTCTTCGGAAAAATCAGTTAAAAACTGCTTCATTACCGCATAGGCAGTCTCCTGATAGGTCATATCCTTCAAGTCGTCCATTGTTACATCCAGTTTTGGAATGCTCTCCGGCACAAACAGACCGCCGTCCTCGGCCAGTCCCTTCAGAATTGCTTCGGAAGCGGTCGCTGTATTGTTGGCATCCCTTGTACTTTTGTATAATAGATTCATTCTCTTACCCTCTTTTTCTTTCTTCGCTGTGTTACTGCACTGCATTATATCATATGTTTTAGTTTTAATCAATTTTGTTTGCGAAATATAATAAACAGAATTCCGCTCGCTGCCATCAGCATGGGATAAAACAGGTATGGAGTGATATCGAACGGTGTAAGGCCGGTCAGGGTTGCAGCCGACAGCATCTGTGCGCCGTAAGGAATCATCCCCTGCCCCACCGAGGTAAACATATCAAGCAGGGAGGCCGAACGTTTTGGAGCGATCTCATATTCATCACTGATTTCCTTTGCAATCGGCCCTGCCATAACAATTGCCACCGTATTATTAGCCGTACACAGATCCACAAACAGTGCGAGCAGCGCAATGCCAAGCTCCGCTCCCCGTTTTCCTCTGATCCTGCTCTTAATCAGCCTTAGTATAAAATGAATCCCGCCGTATTCTTTTACAAGAGCCACAATGCAGGCAACAATAATAGAGATTACCGTAATGTCATACATGGATGTCACGCCGTCTCCGACCACATTAAACAGATCGGCTACCGCTATACTGCCTGTTGCAACACCCACAATCAGCGAGATTACCGTACCGCCGATCAAAACCAGAAATACATTGATTCCAATCAGCGCCCCCACCAGTACCAATATATAAGGAAGCACCTTCCAAAGGTTATACTCCATGATTGTAGTGCTGCTCAGACGTACATCTCTGGTAATAATCAGGAAAATAATAATCGTAATAACAGCAGCCGGAAGCACCAGCAGAAAGTTCGCTTTAAACTTGTCCTTCATCTCGCATCCCTGAGTCTTTACTGCCGCAATGGTCGTGTCCGAGATCATGGATAAGTTGTCTCCGAACATGGCGCCGCAGACAACCGCACCGATACAGATTGCCAGAGAGAATCCTGTCTTTTCCGAGATTCCGATTGCAATCGGCGCCAGCGCGGCAATCGTCCCCATGGAAGTTCCCATAGAAATCGAGATAAAGCAGCCAATCACAAACAGACCAACCACGGCAAATCTTGCCGGAAGAATGGAGAGCCCGAAATTAACCGTGCTCTCCACGCCGCCTGCCGCCGTCACAGCACCGGAGAATCCGCCGGCACACAAAAAGATCAGGCTCATTGTGATAATGTTCTCGTCTCCCGCCCCTGATGCAATAATTTTTATCTTTTCCCCAAAAGTCACTGTTTTATTCTGCATAAATGCCACAAACAACGCTATCAAAAAGCCTACGATTGCGGGCATCGCGTAAAAATCTCTGGTCACTATTCCCGCGCCCAGAAATATAACCAGGAATACGGCAATGGGCAGCAGCGCCACAGCCCTTCCATTGTCTGCCTCTGTTTTTGTATTTTCCTGTCTCATTCCATACCCTCTCTTAATCAAAATATTTCCCGTAAACTTCGGATATCTATCCCCAGTTCCTCTTGTCTCTGGCTTATATATATATCTGCCCCTTTATAACAATACAGGTCATGCCGGACACATTCCGCCGCCATGGCAACCATAGGCTTTGATTTTGTCCAGATGACCTCGGACACAGCATCGCTGACGATCTGGCCGAATACAGCCTCCTTTTTATCGGAAACCAAGGTCAGAAAACGCCCTCCCATCTCCTCTTTCTTTTCTTCCAGCATTCCATGCCTGCAGCAGTGGTCCAGCGGTACTTCGTCCTGCGCTTCTCCAAAGTAAACGATTCCCAGACGGATTCCCTTTTTCTCCAGTTCCTGTATCTCTTCCAGTATCTTTGGCAGATCCTCTGCCCAGATCTGCAGCAGCAGTTCCGAACGTGTATCCTTCAGAATGCTTCGGCATACTGCGATCACATTATCATACTCCCGTATATGCCAGAATCTGTCCAAATCCGTCTCCGCCCTGTAATCATGCAGCAGCTCCTCAAGCTTATTCAGGATCTTATCCGTCTCATCCCTGACCCTGCCTGAAATCTCTTCAAACGGCACTGCCGCGTAACGATTTGAACACTCCTCCTCAGAATACAGTATAAATCCTTTCATGACAAGAGATTCGAGCACATTATAAATTTTCGAACGGGGAACCGCTGAATACTTACTTGCCTCATATCCTGTCATGCCCCCATTTCTTAGCAAAACAAGGTATACCTTCGCCTCCGAATCTGTAAATCCAATTTTATTTAACAGATAAACTCTGTCATCCTGCAGCATTTTTCTCTCCTTTTATTGCGGCCTCTTCACACAGCCGCATCGCCCCACCTTGCTCTGCCTGTCTGCCTGTTCCTGCAGATAGATTCGGGCATACCTTACGCCTCTTCAGCGGCGGGTATGCCATTCTTACCGCTCTCCTTTCCCAATCTTTTTCCAGGCTGTTGCACACCTTCGCTGCTCCTATGCCAGGAATGTCCCTACTCCGGCCGCAACCGCCTTATCATATATCTTTTTTGCTGTTACCAGATCCTGCGTTCCGATTCCGACCGTCTTAAAAACGATAATATCTTCCTCAGATCTGCGGCCTTCTATATCCCCCAAAAGCACATCGCCCAGGTCACCGGTAAAATCATCCTCTGTGATCAGCCCTGTTTCCAGAGGTATAATAATATCCCCCGCCTCCGACAGCACTGCCTTTCTCGAATCAAAATAGATACCGGATGCCCGTTTCAGCACGACCGGATCCATCTCCTGCATATGAGGCTGGTTAGAGCCGACACAGCTGACAGTGGCCCCCTTCTTCACCTTGCTGCCATCGAATACCGGAGCCACAGAAGGAGTTGCGCTAATCAGCAGATCCGCATCCTCCACGGCATCATCCGAGCTTTCAGCCGCCAGAATCTGTGCTCCGTAATCCCCCAGCTCCCGATTCATCTTCTCCACAAATGCCCAAAGCCTTTCTTTATCCTGATCAAATACCTTAACCTGATCCAAATCTCTCACTGTCAGCATTGCCTCCAGCTGCGTGGCCGCATGTCCGCCGGTTCCGATCAGAGCTCCCTTTTCACATTTTTTATTTGCCAGCACATCAAAAGCTGCACCGGAAGCTGCGCCCGTGCGGAGTTCATTTACATAATGCCCGTCCAGCACGGAAACAACCATTCCATTCGTAGAATCAATCAATATAACCTGAGCCGGTGATGGCGGCATTCCCTTTTCACCATTTTCTGGTGTTACGTTAACGACCTTGAGGCACCCCATATCCATCTCCTCCACAAAAGACGGCGTATACATCATAGATCCTCCATGTTCCGGTGCATGTATATTTGCGTGCCCCGGCGCCTCGCCCTTCCCGGCGGAAAAAAGGCGGAAAGACTCCTTCACCGCTTCCACGGCATCCCGCATTGTGAATACCTCTTTCATATCCTCCTTAGACAATAGCAGCATCTTGCTTCCTCCTAAAATAAAAATTCCTTCCCCCCATATCCGTAGTATCCCCCTTTGGTGACTATTATTATCATTATAGGCAGGAAGTCGAAATTTGTCAATTAGGAGCGGAGGTCGCCTGTGTGTAGGGAGAGCTGCGGGGCGGGTGCCTCCCGGGGTAAGCGTTTTCTTCTGCCTGGATGCGTCCAGCCGCCGGAACGGATATAGGGATGTCTGGAAGCGTCTTACTGTTGTTAGCCGGAGTTAAGTAAAATAGAAGGAAACCCGGGGTGAATCTTTTGATACCGAATCAAAAGATTCCCTGGCCTCAGCATGCGAAGTCATCGGGCTTCGGATGATGTGGCCAGGTTACCCCGGTTTTCCTTCTATTTTACTTTATTCCGGCTTACAGCAGTAACCCGTTTCCAGACATCCCTATATCCGGCTCCGGCGGCGGCCCCCTCCTCAAGCACCGCCCGCCCCTACTTACTGTTCGTGTAGTTTACAAGGCCTCCGGCTGCGATTAGTTTCTGCATGAATTCCGGAAATGGCTGTCCCTGGAATTCTGTGCCTTTTGTTCGGTTATAGATCTTTCCGCTGTCAAAGTCTACCTCGACTTCGTCTCCGGCGTCTATATTTTTTGCAGCTTCCGGGCATTCAATGATCGGAAGTCCGATGTTGATTGCGTTGCGGTAGAAGATTCTGGCAAATGTTTCTGCGATTACACAGCTTACCCCTGCAGTTTTTAAGCAGAGCGGCGCATGCTCTCTGGAGGAGCCGCAGCCGAAGTTTTTATTTGCCACAATCAGGTCTCCCGGCTGTACCTTGTTTACGAACTCCGGGTCAATGTCAGCCATCGCGTGGCTTGCCAGTTCCTGTGCATCAAAGGAGTTCAGATATCTTGCCGGTATAATTACGTCTGTATCTACGTTATCCCCATATTTAAAAACGTGTCCCAATGCTTTCATTATTTGTCACCTACTTTCTCAGGATTTGCAATATATCCTGCGATTGCACTTGCGGCAGCCACTTCTGGGGAAGCCAGATAAATCAGGGATTCCACATGTCCCATACGGCCTACAAAGTTACGGTTCGTTGTTGAAACGCACTTTTCCCCTGCTGCCATTACCCCCATGTGTCCGCCCATGCAGGGCCCGCAGCTTGGTGTATTCACCGCACATCCTGCATCTACAAAAATATCCAGAAGTCCCTCTGCCATGCATTGTTTATATATCTTCTGTGTTGCAGGAATTACCATGACACGCACATCCGGATGAACCTCACGGCCTTTCAGAATTGCCGCGGCTTTGCGCATATCCTCCATCCTTCCGTTTGTACAGGAACCAATGACAACCTGGTCGATCTTGATTGGCTCCATAGCTTCTATCTCGTCAATGGTCTTCGCATTGCCCGGAAGATGCGGAAATGCCACGGTCGGACGCACCTCTGACAGATTGATCTCAATTACTTCATCATAATCGGCATCCTCATCTGCTTCATAAATCTTATATTCCTTCACGGAATGCTCTTTTATATAAGCCTGCACCTTCTCATCCACCGGGAAAATCCCGTTCTTTGCCCCTGCCTCGATCGCCATATTCGCCATCGTAAAACGGTCATCCATAGAAAGTTCCTTCAGGCCGTCCCCTGTAAATTCCATAGATTTATAGAGAGCGCCGTCTACACCGATCTTTCCGATAATATGAATAATAATATCCTTACCGCTCACAAAAGCCCCCGGCTTACCGGTCAGAACAAACTTTATTGCACTTGGCACCTTAAACCACAATTCCCCTGTAGCCATCCCCGTTGCAATATCCGTCGTGCCCACGCCCGTTGAAAATGCCCCAAGAGCGCCATATGTACAGGTATGGGAGTCCGCACCGATGATACATTCACCTGCGGTCACAACACCAGCCTCCGGTAGAATTGCATGTTCCACCCCTGATTTTCCCTGCTCAAAATACCACTTCAGCCCCTGGTCCTTAGCAAACTCACGGATAGACTTAGAGTTCTCCGCCGACTTAATATCTTTATTCGGCGTAAAATGATCCGGAACCAATACAACCTTATCTTTATCAAAAACCCTCTCCGCCATTTCCTTGAAAATAGGCAGAGCCATAGGTCCGGTAATATCATTCGCCATTACCACATCCAGTTTCGCCTCTATCAGCTGCCCGGCCACAACAGAATCAAGCCCCGCATGAGCCGCCAGAATCTTCTGCGTCATAGTCATTCCCATCACAACAACCTCCTCTTTCTAATAAATTCTACCTGTCATTTTATCATAATAAAGCGTCAAAGAAAAGATGAGATCTTATCCTTTTTCCAATCCAGCCCCCGACCACTTCCCCATAATTCCGCGCCATTTCCTCATCCCCTCTTCTCATATGCCCACATCATTCACTAACTTCTATCCCTTCCATAATACACTTCCTTATATATCAGCTTCCTCGTAAGGCCCCATACTGCAACCTTGTGCCATCTAGTCCCCCGCCGCCATCCCCGTACCACAACGTCCCCCGTAATCCCGGCCGGATGCGCCCAGCCTGCCGCCAGAGCGGAGTGCCCCCCCCCTCCCGGGGACGCATCTGGTGATTTCTAGTGCATCAAAGTGCGTATTAGAAAACGTTGCGTCAAAACAGGAGCCCCACAGAGATAGAATTTGCTTACCAAAGCAAATTCTAAGACGACCTGAGCTGCGTAGTCATAAAGATTACGCAGTGAATGCCGTCGGTTCTCTGTGAGGCTCCTGTTTTGATGTTACGTTTTCTTTGCAAACGGCCTGCACCAGAAATCACCAGATGCGCCCCTCGGGGGTTGGCACTCCGCTCTGGCGGCAGGTGCCCCTCCAACTTTATTTTGCCTGAATATATTTTTTCGCTGTCAGTGCCTCTGCGCACAATACCGCTCCGCCTGCCGCGCCGCGTACTGTATTATGTGACAGTCCCACGAATTTGTAATCAAACAGGGTGTCTTCTCTCAGCCGTCCGATGGACACGCCCATACCATTTTCATAGTCTACGTCCATTTTAACCTGCGGACGGTTATCATCCTTCAGATACTGGATAAACTGCTTTGGAGCACTCGGCAGTTTTGCCTCCTGAGGGAAGCCTTGATAGCTTACCAGTTTATCGATCAGCTGCTCTTTGGTTGGTTTTTTCTCGAAGTTTATAAATACTGCAGCCGTATGTCCGTTCAGAACCGGAACACGGATACACTGGCATGTGATCTTAGGCAGCTCTGCTTTTACAATCTCGCCATTTTCTACTTTTCCAAGCACTCTGAGAGGTTCCTGCTCACTCTTTTCTTCCTCACCGCCGATATAGGGGATAATATTTTCTACCATTTCCGGCCAGTCTTTGAAGGTCTTTCCTGCTCCGGAAATTGCCTGGTATGTGGTTGCCACAACTTCTTTCGGCCCAAATTCTTTCCATGCTGCAAGACATGGGGCATAGCTCTGAATCGAACAGTTTGGCTTAACGGCAATGAATCCTCTGGTTGTTCCCAGACGCTTTTTCTGATCTGCAATTACTTCAAAATGGTCTGCATTGATTTCCGGTACTACCATCGGAACGTCCGGTGTCCAGCGGTGTGCACTGTTGTTTGATACAACCGGAGTCTCTGTCTTTGCATATTCTTCTTCAATTGCTTTGATTTCTTCTTTTGTCATATCCACCGCGCTGAATACAAAATCCACAGTAGAAGCTACTTTTTCAACTTCATTCACATTCAACACAACAAGTTTCTTTACGGCTTCCGGCATTGGCGTATCCATTTTCCATCTGTCTCCCACTGCCTCCTCATATGTCTTACCTGCAGAACGCGGGCTTGCCGCTACAGTTACTACTTCAAACCAAGGATGGTTCTCAAGCAGAGAGATAAATCTCTGTCCGACCATTCCTGTTGCGCCTAAAATTCCTACTCTTAATTTCTGTTCCATTTTTCTCTCCTTCTCTTTTCCTTTGGTTTAGACAATATTTATTCCACAGCCTGCTGCGTATCCCGCCCGACCAGGCATACATTACCGGATGTCCTTTGGGATATTATTTTCTTATATGCTCAAATACGCCTCTTGCAAAGCGATAACTTTTTCCATGGCTGCTTTTCCAGGAGCGCCGATCGTGTTTCGCATTTCCACACAGGTTTTCATACTGATTGCATCATAGATGTCTTCTTCAAATACCGGGGATATTGCCTGGAATTCTTCCAGGGACATATCGTCCAGCGCAATATTTTTTTCTATACAATAAAGAACCAGCTGTCCTACGATCCCATGCGCATCCCGAAATGGCACGCCATGATTTACCAGATAATCCGCTGCATCCGTTGCATTCGTAAATCCGTGTTTGGCACTGTTCTCCATACGCGTTTCATTAAAACGCATGGTACGGATCATTCCGGTAAACAGCGCCAGGCACCCCTTGGTCGTATCAATGGCGTCGAACACCAGCTCTTTATCTTCCTGCATATCCTTATTATATGCAAGAGGGATTCCCTTCATCGTTGTGAGAAGTGACATCAGTGCGCCATATACGCGTCCTGTCTTCCCGCGGACAAGTTCCGCGATATCCGGATTTTTCTTCTGCGGCATAATGCTGCTTCCTGTACTGTAGGCATCGTCAATCTCTACGAACTGGTATTCATTGGAATTCCAGATGATCACCTCCTCAGAAAAACGGCTCAGATGCATCATCACAGTTGACATGGCAGACAGAAGTTCGATCAGATAATCCCTGTCTGACACGGAATCCATACTGTTCAGCGTCGGCCCTTCAAAATCCAGAAGCCCGGCCGTGTACTCCCTGTCCAGGGGATAAGTCGTCCCTGCCAGCGCCCCGGAACCAAGCGGACAGAAGTTCATGCGCCTATAGATATCTTTCATACGTGAGCGGTCTCTCTTGAACATCTCGAAATATGCGCCCAGATGGTGTGCCAGCGTGATCGGCTGTGCCTTCTGCAGATGTGTGAACCCAGGCATATAAGTCTCCGTATTTTCCTTCATTAGATTCAAAAGAACTTCAAGAAGCTCCTTGAGCAGCTTATCCAGCTCCAGAATCTCATCTCTGGTATAAAGCTTCATATCCAGAGCCACCTGGTCATTGCGGCTCCTTCCTGTATGTAGTTTCTTCCCGGGTTCCCCAATACGTTCAATCAGATTGGCCTCCACAAAACTGTGGATATCCTCATACTCGTCCGTGATTTCCAAAACGCCGTTTTCCACATCGGCCCGAATTCCTTCCAGCCCATCTATAATCTGCTCTCTTTCTTCCGCTGTCAGAATTCCCTGTTTTGCAAGCATCGTCACATGCGCGATACTCCCGCGGATATCCTGTTCATAGAACTTTTTATCAAAAGAAATTGATGCATTAAAATTGTACACTAATTGATCCGTTTCCTTTGTGAAACGACCACCCCATAACTGCGCCATTTCCTGATCCTCTTTTCTCTATTTTAGATTTTCTCATTAGTTTATCATAGTAACGTGCTGGTGTCTACAATAAATTTCAAAGGGGTCTGACCCCTTTGCGTTCCGTTTTCAGAATATTCTCATTATTCTTTTCTTCTGCTCTCCATCGAAAACTGGCATCCGCAGTAATCCTGGCGGTAAAGCCCGTGTGTTTTCGAGAGTTCTATCGACCTTTTATAGCCGTTTTTCTTTTTAAAGTCGGACTGCAGGTATTTTATTCCATATCTGGATGCTATATCTTTTCCTATTGTATTCAGCTTTTCCGCATTTTTCATCGGACTGATACTCAGCGTGGTTGTAAAGTAATCGAAACCGCCTTTTGCCGCCATCTGCGCGGTCTCATTCAGACGCAGTTCGTAACACTTGAAGCAGCGCTCACCGCCTTCTTTTACATGTTCCAAGCCCGCGGCCATGCTATAGAACTTATCTTTGTCATAATTCCCGGCTAGAAAAGAAACCGGATGTTTAAAGTTCATATCCGAGATTAATGTCTGCTGCTCCAGCAGCCGTTTTGTGTATTCACTTTCCGGGAAAATATTGGGATTATAATAGAAAACTGTAATTTCAAAATATTCCGATAAATATTCCAGCACATAACTGCTGCAAGGAGCGCAGCAACTGTGCAGCAGAAGCCTTGGCACCCGCCCTTCTTTCTGCAGAGAAGAAATCAGGCGGTCCAGTTCTTTCTGATAATTTACATAGCGATAGTTCATATTTAATTGAGACCTTTCTATCGATTCATAATAATATGAAGGTATTATATCACACCTCCCTGACATCCCGCAACTTATGAGTATATATTCCACGTGCCAAAAGTTATATACTTATTGTTCGTACTCTCGATGGAGATAATTATTGAAATACCCTCAGTCAATTACCGGGGCCTTTTACGCTCAATCAAGCGAATTCATACGCCGCTGCGGCTTCGAAGCCACTCCCATTGGACGCCCCTCTTTTACCGACTGGATGCACCAGCCGAAAAACCGGGCAGCCTGTCTCATGCCGGTAGCATATATGCCATTTTATTAATCCTAGAGTTAACGTTAGGGACCCTTAAGGAAAAAACATAGAAAATGGTGGGCAGAATTTGCAGTCTCACTGCAAATTCTGAAGCGGCATGCAACCCGAAATTATCATATTTCGGGTTGCATGCCGCTGGACCACCATTTTCTATGTTTTTTCCTTTAGGGTCTCTTACGTTAACGGAGCGGATTAATAAAATGGCATATATGCTCTCGGCATGAGACAGGCTGCCCGTTTTTTCGGCGCCCTCCCCCCATTCTACTAAATCCTGCTCCCACTGCGCATCCAAATCACTTTAGTATTCCATCCAGTGCCAGATTGACCTGGAGTACATTTACAACCTTTTCTCCAAAAATACCAAGGAATCTGCCGGTCGTATACCTTTCTATGATATCCTGTACCTCTTCCTCCGTCATATCCCGCTCCTTTGCAAGCCGTGGAACCTGATATTCTGCTGCGTCCACACTGATGTGCGGATCCAGGCCGCTGCCGGAACAGGTTACCAGGTCTACAGGTATCTGCTCATCCTCTGCATCTGGATTTCCTGCCTTGATTTTCTCTACTCGTTCCTGAATCTGTGCTTCGAATTCCTCACCGGCGGGAGTCTTATTAGAAGGCCCTGCATATACCGTCGCCATCCCATCTTTATTTGTGAAGGTCTCGGTATTGATATTCATAATCCTTCCCCACATATACTCATCACCTGTGAACTGCTGTCCCAGCAGCTCGCTTCCGTACTGCACGCCATCTACTTCAATTATACTTCCATTTGCCTTATCTTTGAAAAACAACTGTGATATGCCAGTCATCAGCCAGGGATAGATTACCCCGCATAAAACGCTGAATATGACAAGCGCCAGAAACGCTTTCCCAACTACTGACTTTAAAGTCTTCATCTATCGACACCTCTTTCTTATTTACTTCCTGCACATTGGCTGATGTTTAGAATCCTAAAGCTACAATCAGCATATCTATTAATTTGATGCAGATAAACGGTGCAATGATTCCGCCCAATCCATAAACCAGCAGATTTCTTGACAATAGTTTGCCTGCGGAAACTTCCCTGTACTTTACTCCCTTTAATGCCAGGGGTATCAGTGCAATGATAATCAGGGCATTGTAGATGATTGCTGAAAATATTGCGCTCTCTGCACTATGCAGATTCATAATATTCAAAGCACCCAATCCGGGATACAGGCCCATAAACAGTGCTGGGATGATTGCAAAATATTTTGCCAGGTCATTGGCGATACTGAATGTAGTCAGGCTACCCCTCGTCATCAGCAGCTGCTTTCCGATCTTGACAATCTCGATCAGTTTCGTCGGCGAAGAGTCCAGATCCACCATATTTCCCGCTTCCTTTGCGGCCTGTGTTCCCGTATTCATCGCCACCGCCACATCGGCCTGCGCCAGCGCTGGTGCGTCGTTTGTTCCGTCCCCGGTCATTGCCACGAGATGGCCTTTTGCCTGCAGCGTACGGATCATATCCAGCTTTCCCTCCGGTGTTGCCTCCGCAAGGAAGTCATCCACGCCCGCCTCTGCCGCGATTGCCGCTGCTGTCATCGGGTTATCTCCGGTAATCATAACCGTCTTAATCCCCATCTTGCGCAGATCGGCGAATTTTTCTTTCACGCCTGATTTAATAATATCTTTTAGATAAATCACGCCCAAAACCTGATGATCTTTGGCTACGACCAGCGGCGTGCCGCCTTTTTCAGCAATCCTGCGTACGACTTCTTCGCATTGGGCGCTAAAGCTCTGCCCATATGATTCCACATATTCACGCACAGCCTCTGCTGCGCCTTTCCTGATTTCACTCTCTGCAGTATTCACTCCGCTCATCCGTGTCTTAGCGGTAAATGGAATGAATTCCATATGAAGCTCTTCCAGACTTCTCTCACGGAAGTTGAATTTTTCCTTTGCCAGTATGACTATGCTTCTGCCCTCCGGCGTCTCATCCGGAAGAGAGGAAAGCTGTGCCGCGTCAGCTACTTCCTGTTCCGTGTGTCCGTCTACGGGGATGAACTCGCTTGCCTGCCTGTTTCCAAGCGTGATAGTTCCTGTTTTATCCAAAAGTAGTGTATCAACGTCTCCTGCCGCCTCGATTGCCCTTCCGCTCATGGCCAGTACATTAGCCTGATTCAGTCTGCTCATTCCGGCAATGCCGATTGCAGAGAGCAGCGCGCCGATCGTAGTCGGTGCCAGGCATACAAGCAGTGCAAGCAGTGATGTCACGGAAGTCGGATTCTCGATTCCTGCCTGGCCCGCTGAAAATTGGGAGTATGCATACAGGGACACTGTTACTAATATAAAGATTACCGTCAGCGCTATCAGAAAGATTTCCAGTGCGATCTCATTCGGGGTCTTCTTTCTGGATGCCCCTTCCACCATGGCGATCATCTTATCCAGGAAGCTTTCTCCTGCTTCACTGGTCACTCTTACAACGATCCAGTCCGATATAACCGTTGTTCCGCCGGTGACTGCGCTTCTGTCGCCTCCTGCCTCACGGATTACAGGAGCAGATTCTCCTGTAATCGAGCTTTCATCGACAGATGCGGCGCCTTCTACAACTTCTCCGTCTGCGGGAATCTGTTCCCCGGTATGAACGATCACCAGATCCCCTTTCTTCAAATATGCTGATTTGACATGTTCGATTTGATCCTTCTGGTCAGCAGCAGGAATTTTATTCGCCATCACATCTTTTTTAGACGCCCTCAGGGAATCTGCCTGCGCTTTTCCTCTGCCTTCCGCAATCGCCTCCGCAAAATTTGCAAAGAGTACGGTAAACCATAATATAACTGCGATTCCTAAGATAAATCCAGCTCCTGCATCCTGGATGCCGAACAATGCAAGAACAAAAAGGATTGTTGTCAGTATCGCTGATACATAAACCAGGAACATAACCGGATTCTTTACTTCTGTTTTAGGTGACAGTTTGATGAATGCGTCTTTTACCGCCCGCATCAGCATCTTTTTATTCACCATTGTGTCTTTCATCTTTTCTGCCATTTTCGTTATGCCTCCCAACTTATCCTAACATCTGAAAATATTCTGCAATCGGTCCGAGCGACAGCGCCGGGAAGAAACTCAATGCCCCAACCAGCAGGACTACAAAAATCAGCAGTCCGATAAACATTGCATTGCTGGTGGACAGTGTTCCTGCCGTAACAGCCACTTTCTTCTTCCTGACAAGACTTCCGGCAATCGCCAGAACCGCCATCATCGGGACAAATCTGACAACGGCCATAACCAGCCCGAGCGATATATTGATAAAGAGCGTATCCGCGCCAAATCCGGCAAAAGCGGAGCCGTTATTTCCACCAGCTGATGAGTATGCGTACAAAATCTCAGATAGTCCGTGTGCTCCCGGGTTATTCAGACTGTCAAGCGTAGATGGGAGCACCGCTGCGATACCGCTACCAATCAGGATCGCAACCGGTGTTGCAAGGCAGACAACGCATGCCATCTTCATTTCATACGGTTCGATCTTCTTACCCAGATATTCCGGCGTCCGCCCGACCATCAGGCCGGCGATGAAGACCGTCATGATCGCAAATCCGAGCATTCCATATAACCCGCATCCTGTCCCTCCAAATACGACTTCACCAAGCATCATCAGGAGCATCGGTATGGCCCCTCCCAGCGGAGTGTAGGAATCGTGCATGGAATTGACGGAGCCGTTAGACGCCGCGGTTGTAAAGACCGCCCATGTGGAAGATGTTGCTATCCCGAATCTGGATTCTTTGCCTTCCATATTACCGCCGGATTGTCCGTCCGTATGCTCTATATTGACTGCACCATCCGCTGCAAGCTGGGGAGTCGCATTCTGTTCTGAAATTGCAACACCTGACAATGCAAGAACCAGCATAATCATCATTGCAGAGAAAATTGCAATGCCCTGCTTTTTATCCTTAACATTTCTTCCGAACGTGAAGCACAGCGCCACAGGTATTAATAGAAGAGACAGCATCTCAACCATATTGGAAAATGGCGTCGAATTCTCCAGTGGATACGCTGAGTTCACGCCGAAGAAACCGCCTCCGTTTGTGCCCAGCTGCTTAATAGCGATCTGACTTGCCGCCGGCCCCATAGGGATTGTTGCCTCTGTTATCTCCTCCCCCTCTTCCGTTGTGACCGGCTCCACCAGCTGCGTTGTCTCATAGCTGTTCATATTTTGCACAACACCCTGAGACACAAGCAGAACAGTTACTACGATTGACAATGGAACAAGAACATACAGGACCACTCTCGTAAGATCGGCCCAAAAGCTTCCAAGCCCCTCCGACTTTACTTTTATAAATCCACGGATTAAGGCAAACAGTACACAGATTCCGACTGCCGCAGACACGAAGTTCTGTACGGTCAAACCCACCATCTGTGAGAAGTAAGAGAGTCCTGTCTCGCCGCTGTAAGCCTGCCAGTTTGTGTTGGTCACAAAACTGACCGCTGTGTTAAACGCCAGATCCGGACTCATCCCGCTAATTCCTTCCGGATTCCATGGCAGATGTCCCTGCAGCATAAGAATCAGGAATAACGCAATAAAGCTGAAAATACTGAAAAGCCCTACGCTGGCCGCATATTTTTTCCAGCCCATCTGTTCCTCTTTATTCACTCTGAGGGCTTTATAGACCAGCCCCTCTACCGGTGACAGTATCTTGCTAAGCCATACTTTTTCACCATTCATAATTTTTCCTATGTAGCCCCCAAGCGGTATTGCAAGCGCTACTAGGATGACAACATAAAGCACATACTGCAAAATTGTATTTCCCATTTATTTTTCCTCCTTACAGGTCTCTAATTTACGCCAGTCTATATAAAATTGGGATAATAAAAATACATTCTGGTATTAAAATGACATTAAAACAGCAATCCGCAAATCTATTCCTTTCTCATAAATAAGGGGTCAGGACCAGGGATTTTCCAGTTCTGCATCATACTCCAGGTTCCTCAGAAAAAAATAGTTTTTTTTCCCCTTAACTTCGCTTGTCATCCTGATACAGTCATTCATGTCAAATGCCGGTTCTACCCTGCCCTCCTTTTCAAAAGAGGCGAACCGTTCCATATTAAAGTTTGCAGGAACATAGGATGCATCCAAGGCCTGTGCCGCCCGGAAGTGTTTCATGGCTTCCGCATGCCTGCCCTGTTTTTCCATGACAATTCCTCGTAAATTATGCGGCACCGCACTGTCCGGATATAACTCCATATACTTCGGAATCAGACGGTCACACTCTTCCCACTTATGTTCGGACACATAATTCCTGATGACTCTGCAGAGATTCTTCAGATCATCCTCCATATCAAATAAATTTCCACTCCCATATTCGTTAGATTCTTTCTTCATTATAAAAGCCTCCCTGCTTCGGATGCGTACTGCTTTACCGCCGCACCCATATCTTCTCTTTACTACTAAAAAATAGCATGCTTTGTATTAAATAGGTGTGAAAGAACATACGGCGGGTATTAAAAAAGTATAAAAACCATAAGGAGGAGGTCAAGGGGGTCTGACCCCCTTGACCTCCGTTTTCAGAATATTCTCAAAAAAGCGGGAAGCCGTGGGTATTCTTTTCCCACGGCTTCCCGCTTTTATCGCATCTGCAAATTTTCTAATCCATGCTTTATGTTTCAACCTCCTGTATATATTTTGAAAATATTCTATTCAAGATACAGGCCGAAATATATGCTGTTCCTGAGACAGCAATGATAATTAGTACCGGTAAAAGATACAGATCGATGGCCACTGCCAGATACGGTATGAGTATTACAATCATCATCAGGATTGTACGGATAATATGCCTGAAGCATAAAAATATGGATATTTTCAATATTTGTATAATTGTTGTATCAAATTTAGCCAATACCGGCGCCAGATAGATACCTATCATTACATATAGAATAGACATAACTGTAAATACCGTCAGGAAAAAAGCCTGTGCAAAAAGCTTCCCTGTGGCCGCCGCATACAGGTTGAAGTAAAGTATTCCCCCAACTCCTGCATAAGCCAGCCAAATCAATGTCCCCTGCCTGAAATTTTTCCGAAAGGCCTGTACAAAGGAACGGCATATATAGGACTCTTTATTCCTGCACATTTTCAGGGTAACCGTATAGAGAGCTGCCGTAGATGCACCAACCGTAATTATGGGGAGGCTGAAAAGAATCCACAGTATATTCAGTAAAAACAGGTTGCTGATTTTATAAAGAACCGGCATAAAACCGTTTTCCGGGCTGAACACTCTCTGAATCATACATAGCCTCCTTTCTCTGTGAGCACTAATACGGCGGCCTTATGAATCAGGCCATACCAGCGGAATGGAATAGCCTCATTTTGCCTTCCGCAATTTCTTCACACTTTGTTTTTACATATTTCATATAGTTTCTTGGATCAACCTCTGCTGTTTCATTCACAGCAACAGCATCTCTGATTGCATTTGTATACGCCGCCTTAAATTCGGTCCCCACATTGATCTTACTCATGCCCAGGCTGACGCATGTCTGAAAATCTGTTTCCGACACCCCTGTCCCCCCATGAAGAACCAGCGGGCAGGATGTTAACTCAGCGATTTTCCTAAGGCGTTCAAAATCCAGTTTCGGCGTACTCTTATAAAATCCATGTGCAGTGCCGATTGCCACTGCAAGTGCATCTACTCCTGTTTTTTCTACAAATTCGGGTACTCTCTCCGGGTCAGTCAGCGCACTCGAAGCATCATCAACAACGATCTCTTCTTCCCGGCCGCCAATTCTTCCAAGCTCCGCTTCAACCGAACATCCGAATTTCTTCGCATATACTGCGACTTCTCTCGTGATTTCTATATTCTCTTTAAAGTCTTTTTTGGATGCGTCTATCATAACCGAGGTAAAACCGGCGACTACCGCTTCTTTGAGAAACACCGCATCTGTTGCATGATCCAAATGGAGACACACCGGAATGTCTACGGATTCCGCCATCCCCTTAATCATCCCGACTGTCTGTTTCAGTCCGATATATCTGGCAGCTCCCATAGAGGCCATGAGAATTATGGGGGAGCGCATCCGAAGCGCACTGTTCATCATCCCCTGAGCATCCTCATAACCATTAAAATTAAATGCCGGAACTGCATATTTCTTTTCCCTTGTTTCTTTTAAGATTTCTTTTAACGTGACTAATGACATTATACCACACTTTCTCCTTTCTTCCCTATCGTTATGTATTTTTCCAGTCTATTTACTTCTTCTTTCGTTATCATTGCCGGACCAATTTTATATGTATTTGCAAGACCACATGCACCGGCGTATTTCAGGCATTCTTCTAATGACGCATCCTGTGCATATTTTGCCAGATAACCTGCTAAAAAAGAGTCCCCCGAACCTACGGAATAGTTTCCGCCCTGTACTTTTTCGGCTTTTCCAAATAGGCATTCCCCGTTTTTACCACAGGCTATACTTCCATTTTCACCATCCGTGACAATCAGTTCTTCGATTCCCCTCTCGAATTTAAAGCGCTTTAATTTTTTGGTAAAAAGAAAAGCATCCAACTGAAACGCTTCTTGGAATTCCTCTCTATTCACTTTCATCAGACTTAATGGGTAGTCCCCTGCTGCTTTCAGCCAGTTTCCTGAAACATCCACAGCGAAACGATGCCCTTTATAAACCCCATATTCCAGGATCTCCCGAAAATCTTGTTCCGATATTCCCCTGCATGGCGCACCGCTTATGACAAAAGACTGCTTTTCCTCTGAGTCCATTATGCCCTTTAATAATATCTTAAGGCCCGAGACCTCTTCCCTGGATAGTACGGGACCCGGATCATTATAAGAGAGTGTCTTTTTGTCATACTCCAGCATGACACAGGTATTAATCCGGGATTCGCCGGCAATACGGTACTCCAGGCAGTTCAGATGCTCCTTCCTGCCCAGATCCCGGATTATTTCCCCTGTCTTTCCGCCTAAAATATTCATGCAAACATATTCTTTACATGCCAGATTCTTTAATGCCCTGGCAACATTCAGCCCTTTTCCCGATATGATATGCAGCACCTCGTCTGCCCGGAACACATTCTGTACAGCAGGCCTGCTTCGCACAATATGCCACTGGTCATAGCCGGGATTCAGGCTTAAAATAAAGTACCTTCCGCCTTTCATTTAATCCCCCTTTGTTGTTTTGCGCACCACTAAGGACGGACGTATCAGATGCTGGACCGGCTGTTTTGGCTGGAAGTCTTTATTCATCTTCTGCATCAGCAGATTTACGGTATTGGCTGCCATGCTGTCCAAATCCTGATGTACTGTCGTCAGTGGTTTGTCGGCAATCAGATGATAGAAGACATCATCATATCCCGCCAGAGAAATATCTTCCGGTATACGATATCCGCATTCCTGGATCGCCTTTTTGATTCCATATGCCATATAATCATTCAGTGCCAGTATCCCATCCGGTGTCCGGCCACTCTGGAGAAGCTGCTTCGTTTTTGCATAACCGTATTCCACACTGATATCATCACAGCCCACAATCCAGTCCTGTTCCACGTCCAGCCCCATCTCCGCAAATGCCCTCCTGTAACCGCTGATACGTTCCTGGGCGACCGGCAGCTTTTTATCACTGGTGACAAAATACCATAGCTCGCGATGCCCATTTTCTAATAAGTAACGTGTCAGCTGGTAGCTGCCCTCCGCATAGTCTGTCAAAACACAATCTTTTTTAAAGCCTGTATAATAGGAAGTACAGAACACGATCGGAATCTTATTCTCCTTCACATCCGTAAAAACTCTGCTTTCATTTTTCCTGATATTTAGCGGAAGCACGATAATTCCATCGTACTGTTTATCCACAAAATTCTCCATAATACGAGTTTCCATATCCGGATTATTATTGGACACACCAAGCACAAGTGAGTACCCATATTGATTGCAGTAATGCCCCAGCAGCTTCATGAGTTTCCCGTAATAGGGGTTCTCGGAATCCGGGCAGACTAACCCTATTGTCATAGATTTTCTGAGAGCTAACCCTCTCGCCAGGGGATTCGGCTTATAGTTCATCTCCTCTATGCACTTCAGTACCCGCTCCCGTGTACGGCTGTTCACGACACTCTTATTATTCAATACCAGTGAAACAGTTGCCTCCGATACACCTGCTTTTTTTGCAATATCCTTTAGTGTTATGTTCCCCATTATCTCTTCCTTTTCCTACTTGTGCCCCATTTTCGGCAAATTTTCTATATTGATATCAGGTCCAAAATATTTATATAAGACAAGGTCATGTTTGCCTGTGTTTTTAATTATATAACCTTCCTTTGCCCTTTGGCAAGTAATTAAGAGCTCATCCATACAGGAATACAGGTCAAATTGCCCTGCCGCCACCTCCTGGCCGCCGACTGTCCCCTGCCCCTTCCAGACAAAGATATTGTGTACGCCTCCCTCACGGCTGAAAAATTCTTCACCCGGCTTTAGAATCAGCCTTTTCCCGCTGAATTTAGGAGTCCCATAATAGATCCAGTCTTCCGAGATATCCCCCTGTCTGGTCTCCTCTACAGGTTTCGGATAAATATGCCTCTTCTCATAAAAATCAGGATCGCTGCTTGCCTCCCAGTCAATCAGATCTAAGGCCGCTTCCTCCCCTCTATTCTCAACCTCTTCCTGTGCCACGTCCTTATACAGCATGCTTTTGGGAATGCTGCAGCCCTCCACAACGGGCTGAAATACGGTACAGACATCGGAAGACTCCTGGATCTCCATTGTCAATGCGCTCCCCGGCGCATGAAGTATTCCCGAATCCAGGAAAAATCCTTCTCCCGGTACATTTAAAAAGGCCCGGGAATGTTTCAAGACCTCTTCCTCTCCAGCTTTCCATTCTTTCAGGATCGGAAGGAATATCTCTTTCTGGAGGTTTTGCTCCACAATATACTGATGTACTCCGAAAAAACTCTCCGGATGGTTTCCAAGCGGCGCATCCAGAAAATGATATGCTTCATCCTTGGAATTTTTCCCTATCTTTTTCATGTCCTCTGCCCTAGGATGGATATGGAAAAACAGCCTGGTGCCAAAATCATATATTTTGATCAGCCGTCCCAGGCAGCCGTGCTTTTCTGCATATTCCGCCCCCAGAATCTCTGTCCTGCATAATTGCAGTGCATCACGCACCGTAATATTTTCACCCGGGATCTCCAGATAAGAATAGCCCTCATCCGGTATATCAATTCTGTTATCCGCATGCGTTTCCGAGCAGAACCATCTTTCCATTATGCTGCCGCGTTCACCTGCATCATAGTCTTCCTCCTTCAGCCCCAGCCTTTTTCCCGGCTTCAGAAAATCATGTGCCACCCAGGCCGGACGCAGCCTTAATATCCCCTGCATATTTTGAATATAATCTGATATAACCGCCTTTGTATCTTTCATCTTTCTCGTCTCCTATGCTGTTATTTTGTATTCTTATCCCTTAATTCCTGTAGATGTGATCGCCTCTACGAACTTCTTCTGCATTCCGATAAAAATGGCAAGCGCAGGGATGGAGGTTAGAATGGAGATTGCCATCAGAAGACCATACTGCCTCGAGGCCGATGACTCGCTGTAACTTGTCATAATCGTTGCCAGGCCGACCGGAAGTGTCATGGATTTATCCGTAAATGTCACCAGCAGCGGCCAGAAAAAGTTATTCCACGATGATACAAAAGTCAAAATGACCATAACCGATATGGCCGGCCCAGACAACGGAAGACATATCTTCGTCAGTATGGTAAAATGGCCTCCTCCGTCTAACTGGCATACCTCGCTGTATTCTTTGGGGATGCCGCGGAAAAACTGATAAAGTAAAAACACACCGATGGCATCGCATATCTGTGGAATCACTACTGCCGAGTAGGTATCCAGAAGCCCCAATTTAGCTACGATTTTATAAGACATAATGGAAGATAATTCTTTGGGAATCATAATCGTCGCAACCATCAGCATGACAAGAACACCCGAATACTTAAACTCTATTCTTGCCAATGCATATGCCGGCAGTATATAGAAAACGCAGGATAATACAATAACCAATGCAACGACAATCACACTGTTTTTCATCCACACGCCCAATGGATAGGCCTGCACGGCCTCTGCGTAATTTTCAAGAGTCGGCTGAATCGGAAGCCAATTGTATAGACCATTGAAGATCTCTGCCGTCGATTTGAATGATGTTGATACAATCCAAATCAGAGGAAAAATAAATAATAAAACAACCAGAATCAGTATGATATACAATATGCCTTTTGTAATCAGGCTGTTTTTCTTTTTACTTTTCATGTTTCCCCCTCCTTCTCTGGCTCCGCTTGATTCTCCATTCATCGCGGTCAAGAAATACCCCGTAAATCACAACTGACATCAGCAGAATGATGATAAATAAAACCACTCCTATTGTTGCTGCATAGCCCAGTTTAAACTCCCTGAATGCTTTGATATACAGATACTGCACAAAGGTAAGGGTGCTATAGTTAGGGCCTCCCGATGTCATAACATAGACCTGTCCGAATACCTGCATGGAATATATTACTGTTGTCAGCACTACGAAAAATGTTGTGTTTTTTACATATGGGATTATAATACGCACCAATCTTTGAAACCGGTTGGCTCCGTCTATGGAAGCCGCTTCGATCAGATCCCGCGGAACATCCTGCAGAGCCGCAAGATAAATCACCGTATTATAGCCGATTGTCCACCATATAGAAGCCACTGCGATACCGAGCATCGCTGTGGAGGTCTTTGTCAGCCAGAAGACCGGCTCAATACCCAAAAACGACAGATAGTGGTTTAGAATTCCATTGTTTCCGTCCAATATGTATCTGAATGTAATACCGACCAGGGTTGTCATTAAGATATAGGGGACAAATATGACGGCCCTTGAGAAGGTTGTTCCTTTCAGCTTCTGGTTTAAAAGCAGTGCCAGGAGAAAACCAAATATGATATTCACTGGGCCTACATATAATAAGTATGTAAATGTATTTTTCAGAACCTTATAAAACAAAGGGTCCTGAAAAAGCATCTTATAATTTTTTAGACCTATGAAAGTTCCTGCCGTCTGCACCTCTATTTCTCTAAAACTGTAGTAAAAATTGGCAAATATGGGGAGAATTTTAAATATAAACAGCAGCACAAAATATGGTGCGAGAAATAGGAGCAGTATCCCGGCTTTTTTCATTTTTTTCTTTTTATTTACCACGCTCATCCCTCCGTTATTATCCGGCGGCAGTGTATGGTGAGGTTTGCAGCACTGCCGCCTAATACGGCATTTCTCAGACAGCAGGCGCCCTATTCATTGAGACCTGCCCGTTACCGTACGATGTTCTCCCGCCTTTAATTCCCCAGTATTTTATCAACACTCTCTGCAGCTTCATCCAGAGCCGAAACGGAATCCTTTTCCTTGCTGATCACACTGTATACTGCATTTGCAACCGGTGACAGCTCGTTATCCGCACCAAATTCACTGGTTCCCGGACATAACGGCTCATATTTCACATATTCTGCCTGATCAATAAATGCCTGTGCATATTGGTACATCTCGAGCGCCTTATATTCCTCCGATTCACGTACCTTCTGGTTTGCAGGAATCTGTCCGCTCTGTGCAGCCCAGTTAAATGAATTTTCTACGATCCAACCGATAAACGCCTGTGTTGCCTCGGTCTCTTCCTCACTTCTTTTATCATATCTGGGAACCGTAATCGTATGAGAACTTCCCCATACAGAATTTTCTCCCAAAACCTGTGGGAATGGTACGGTGGTAAAATTAAGATCAGATGCCATAGCGGAAGGTGTAAACCACGGTCCTTCAATCACCATTGCCGTAGTTCCGCCCAGCCAGTCCGCATCGATATCTGCTTCAGCTTCGGGAGCATAACCTTTTGCCACCCAGTCTGCCAGAAAATCCAGCGCTTTGGCACCAGCATCACTGTTAAATTCTGCTTTTGTCATATCTCCATTCAGGAAACTACCCCCAGCCTGTCCCAGAAGTCCGTACCAATATCTGTAGGTATGCGCGTAATTACTGCCAAGTCCGACCGCATACTGGTCATCCGTTTTTAATTTCTCACAGAGTGCGTTGAATTCATCCACGGATGTTACTTTCGCATCTTCTGCAGTAAGGCCAGCCGCCTCAAAAGAATCCAGATTAATAAACATTGACATGCAATGGAAGTCCAGCGGAATCCCATACTGCTTCCCATCCACCTGGTTTCCCTTCCATATGACATCCGAATAATCCTCTTGATTCACATCCATCGTTCCAATCAAATCATCCAGGGGTACGATCATCTCCTTGCCCGCATATGTAGACAGATCTGTGGGATGCATCAGCATGACATCCGGTCCGCTTTCGGTATTGCTGGCGGCAGATAATTTTGTAAAAATCTCTCCCCAGGTAACTGAATAAAAGTCTACTTCGATCTTATCTTGTTCACTGTTAAACTGCTTTACCATATCAGCCATTGCCTGCTGGTCATCCCCTGTTAAGCCTGCCCAAAAGGTCAATTTTACTTTTTCTCCATCAGAAGACTTTGTATCCTCCGAAGATTTTCCACATCCGGCTGCCAGTGCTCCAATCATCATGATGGTTAATAAAATGGAAACTAATTTTTTCATACTTTTCCTCCTTTTTCACTTAAACTTCCTCATCATACAGAAATGTCCGGACAATTTTGTCCGTTCTGTATTCCTCTCCGGTATGGCATATAATCTGATACTCCGGCTGCCACAAAATTGTGTGCTCCTGCTGTTTGCAGTAATCGTCCCACTGCCTGACCTTCTGCTCATCGCGCTTTGCCTGGCGGTTGACAATCCTTGCGTAGAGCACTTTTTCCGGCACCTGCAGAACAAGGGACAATACCTTGAACTCTATGTCATACTTACTTTTCATTCCGTCAAAAAAGCTCGGCTGCCTCATTTCCTTCGATAACGGTGCGGACGCCGCTATGCTTATGCCCGCCCTTAAATTTTCCGCTATCACATTCCAAAAGGTTTCATAACAGCATTCGCGCCAGATAGAACAAAATTCATCGTATGCCCTTCCCTGATAAAATCTGTCATAAACCTCTGTCATAAACGGCTGGATCACTCCATCGTAATCAACGTATGGAATCTTATATTTGTCAGACAGCCATCTGCCGCATGTTGTCTTTCCGCTCCCTGGCAGACCAGATATCAAAATTAATCGTCCGCTATCCTGCTTCATATCTTTTTCTCATCTCCGCTAAGTACTCTGCGTACTGCAATTGGGGCGCAACCTTCGATTCCGCAAGAAGCGTTTTTTTCATGTTCCTTAACAAGTTTTCCCTTCCGCTGGCGCATAATCCGGAGATCGCTGCACCCAGCCCACTGATTTCTGATGTTTTTAAAATTGTAATTTCTCTGTCCAGTGCTGCAGCTTTGAACTGCATAAATAACTGGTTATCCGTAATGCCGCCGCCTGTGAAGTATGGCATCTCCTTTTGGGAACCGTTACAGTACCGGCTTAAATCCGCATACATTCTCTCCGTCCCGATTGCCATATAGACATAACCGCTTAAGAGCAGTTCCGAAAGGGAAGTATTTTCCTTTACATCCAGTAAGTTGATGTAGCGCGCATGCTCTGCATATCTGCCATAATCTTTCGGACATGCTATCCTGCAGAGCCTGTCCACATCCGGCAGGTTAAAAAGCCTTTGATTGGCATCATCATAGAATGCCTGGTCAGCACTTTTTCCGGCTAACCCTGCCAGACATTTCAACACTCTCCCATAATAGTCCAGGGATCTGTTCACCACATATTCCTCCGGTTCAAATCCTGTGACCAGACAGCCGCCCTTTGGATTGAATGTAGCTGTGCCCCGCAGTTTTTTTTCGCCGTCTGCTTTTACCATTGCCAGTACAGAAGAAGAGCCCATTGAATCGTAAAACAAATCTGAACTTCCATATAGCTTTCTCACTGCGTACAGTCCGACATAATGGTCATGACCGCCCAGTCCATATACGATCCCGTCTTTACTCCCACAGTACCCGCCTAAGCTTCCCACAGGTTTTGGAAGCTTAATATGCAGCCTCTCTGCAGTCTCTAAATCCCATGTCTTTTTATGGATATCATAAAGATAGCTGCGCCCTGCCTGGGATGTATCCCATCTTGCAGTACCCGTTCTGCTATAAGTCAAATAACTGCTGATCGGAAGCCACATATCCGGTATCCCGGACAGCACGTTCTCCATCATCCATATCATCTTATACACGGCAAATGTCGATGATTTATGTACCCCTGTATTAGCAAACCCCGATTTCTTACAAAGGATCTCATCTTTCCATTTTGGAATGTCATCTGTCTGTTCATGCCAGACCAACGGCATACTTAAGACTTTTCCTGATTTCATAGGGATCACCGATTCTCCCACACTCGAAAATCCAACACTCTTTAATTCCGAGATTTTACCGGCTTCTTCAATCCAATGTTCAACACAGGCATCTATTTTCTCAATATCAAAATAAGAACGGCCATCCTTTAAAACCTGAGGGGTCTCCTGTTTCCATATTGAGAGGATGTCTCCATTTTCCCCTAAAAGAATGGCTTTACTATTCGTTGTTCCGACATCAATTCCCAAAAATCCATCCATATTTTTATCACCTCCTTTCGTTTTTAAAGCGCTTTAAATTTAATTTGAATATACTATACTTAAATATATTTGTCAATTATTTTCAGGATTCGCATCAAGTTTCGTCAATTTTTAACAATTTTAGCTTATAATTTTCTGATATTATTACCAATATTCAATTTTTAAATCGGTTTAAATAGATAATTTATTTGTATTTCCAAGAATCCCCTACTTGTTAACATCCACTTGCAAAGGGCAGAAAAGAATGTTCGGGTTCTGACTCATGATTTTGTATTTTTTACACCCGTATATTCTTTTTTCTTATTTTATTGTTTCTTTTTATTTTCCAATGAAAAACATTTCCTGCCGCATTTCTTTCTACATAGCAAATAAAGTTTATAGAATTACGGAATAGCTTTTCCTGTTTTCTGTCAGCTACCATAGATATACCCATAAGAACGGAAATTAGAGGGCAGCTTCTGATTCTATCTGCGAGTTCTTTCACCCATCTTAAGTTTTCTCATAAACTAACTATATACTTGTCGAATGGAGTGTCTGCATGGAACCAATACTTGAATTAAAAAACATAAATTATGCTTATCACACATTAGAAGGAGAAACCAAAGCACTGACAGATATTTCCTTTTCCATCGCCTCCGGAGAGTTTGTCGCTATTGTCGGTCCGTCCGGATGCGGCAAATCTACGCTGCTCTCGATTATATCCGGCCTGCTGGAGCCGGAAAAGGGGCTGCTGAAAACTAACGGAAAATATTTAAGAGAAAGTACCATGAATATCGGATACATGCTCCAGCATGACCATCTTTTCGAGTGGCGGACCGTCTACAGCAATGTGCTGCTTGGTCTGGAAATCCAGCATATGCTTTCTGCAAAATCGAAAGCGAAGGCAAAAGAGCTTCTCGAATTGTACGGCCTCAAACAGTTCATCAATTCCAAACCCTCTGAATTGTCGGGAGGGATGCGTCAGCGCGCTGCTCTGATCCGCACCCTTGTCCTGGAGCCGGATATTCTTTTATTGGATGAACCATTTTCTGCCCTGGATTACCAGACCCGTCTTTCCGTAGGCGATGATATCGGACAGATTATAAGAAATGCACACAAGACCGCATTGCTGGTAACTCACGACCTCTCGGAAGCCGTAAGCCTTGCAGACCGCGTCATAATCCTGACGGAACGGCCTGCCACGATTGCCAAGATAGTCCCGATCACATTTACCCTTGAAAAGGATACTCCCCTTCTGCGAAGGAACGCTCCCGAGTTCAAAAATTATTTCAATATTATATGGGAGGAGTTGAATAAAAATGAATGAGATTTCTGTTGGACAGCAAAGTTATCTGGACAGCCGGAAACGCCACAAAAGGATTGTACGGGTCTCCCGGATTGCAATCCTTTTGAGTTTTCTGTTCCTGTGGGAATTCACTGCAAATGTGGGAATCATTGACTCCTTCATCTTCAGCAGCCCGTCTAAAATAGCCCTCTGCTTCTGGGGAATGGTTCTGGATAAGACGATCTTTCTCCATATCTGGACCACTTTGTATGAAACGATCGTCAGTTTCCTGCTTGTCACCCTGATCAGCGTTATGCTGGCGGTTGCCCTTTGGTGCAGTAAAAAGCTGTCGGAAATACTGGACCCCTATCTGGTTGTCCTGAACAGCCTTCCGAAGTCCGCGCTGGCGCCGCTTCTAATCGTCTGGCTGGGCGCCACTAAGACTACAATCATTGTAGCCGGCATGTCCGTCGCAATCTTTGGCAGCATCCTGAATCTTTACACCAGCTTCACGACGGTGGACGAGGAAAAGATAAAATTAATCTATACACTGAGGGGAAATAAATGGCACGCCTTGACAAAAGTCGTTCTGCCCAGCTCCATACCGGCTATTATCAGCAACATGAAGGTCAATATCGGACTCTGCCTGGTCGGTGTCATCATCGGGGAATTCCTGGCGGCGCGCAATGGACTTGGATATCTGATTATATACTCTTCACAGGTATTCAAAATGGATTGGCTGCTTATGTCAATCGTCCTGCTCTGTATCATGGCAATGGGGCTTTACGCACTGATCAACCTGCTTGAAAAAGTTTATCAGAAAAGAATTTGACAGAGGGGTCTGACCCCTTTGCTCACATCTTCTCTCTATATGTTCGTTCTGAACATTAAAAAGCAGCTGCGGTTCATTCCCACAGCTGCCCTACATATCCTTCTTTGTCTGTCAAATGCAAGGTGCACGAAGCTGTCCACCTTACCAAAGGGTCTGTCCCCTTTTATTTTCTAAAAACTCCAAATACAAATAACAGCATCCCAATTAGAATTACCGCCGCGATCACCTTCTGAAACGGATGCGTACTATTAAAGTCCTTCAGATATATGTTAGGATTTTCAAGTGTGATCCCCGGTTCACTGCGGTTCTCTTTCAACTGGAAGTCTTCGATAACATGGTGCCACCCTGTGGAATCGGTATACACCTTCACATAGGGCGCTCCCAAATATTTGTGCAGCGGAATACGGTAAGGGGCACTCTTGATCCGCTGTGAGACCCCCGTATTCGAATCGAATACTTCAATAATCAGAAAATAATATGTAATATACTGCCTGTTCCTGCTGTTGGAATCTACATAATACTCCCGCACGATATTCACGATCTTACCCTTCTGCGGATGCCCCGCCTCCACGCACTGCGCATGCAGTCTCCGGTAGTAAACTGCCTTCTGCACCATACGCACTGCCTGAAACGGGAGCAGAAGTCCTGCTGCCAGAAAGATCAAAATAAAAGGCTGAAATCCTTCCCGCAGTATGTTTCCCAAAAGCCCTGCATACCATACGATTGTAAACAAAATCAAAAATACTACATTGCCTATTTCTTCATTCGCTGTCCGGATTTTTTTATGCATATGTCCTCCTCGATCTAATATCGCTTTCCTATAAGATATCATACCACAGACAAATAAAAAAATCTCTTTAATTAATAGAAGAAAACGTAAAATAAACAGTAATAAAACAAGAATCCATAAACAACGAGCTTCAGCCTTGACAGCAGATGGGGGCGCCAACCGGCTGTCATTTTCCGGTGCGCCCTCATCTGCCGCCAAAACTAAAGCTCATCTCATACAATCTGTTGCATATTCGTTAATATTCCTAAAATTTCTGCACCACTTATTTAATACGTGTCAGATGCTGGCAGTAGACATAGATATTCTGGATCTTCTTCGCCTCTACGCCGTCATCCGCCTGTATCACAGGCTGCGTCTCCGAGGGGGTAACGTAGAGCTTAAACACAATCGCATCCTGCCCTGCCCTCATATTTCTGATCTTTTTAAATTCAAAGTCCCGTTTTGTAATACCGAGGTAATCAAAAATAACTGTCTCAATGTCAACATTGGTAAAGCAGCGGAGAATCATATCCTCATCGTACATGTCTATGATTGCCTTCGTTTCTTCAAACGTAAGGTTGCTGCATTTAAATTCGCCTTCGTTCAATACCGACATCATATTGCTGTTGTCAAGTAACAGTAAAGGTTTTGCAAGTTTTCCGCCCATATCAGTCCCTCCCTTTCTTACGTGGAATCTGAATAGTTACACACAGCATCTCTTCTATAATTTAATGATAAGCGTATGGGAAGAAAATTACAACCAAAGTTATTAACTTAACGGGATTGTTAATTTATTCGCCGTTACTATTCATGGCCCAGGGGCCGCGCATCGTAACTATTCGCCTTCGCATATTTCTGCTATTTTCTGCCCTGTCGGCGTACAGGCAAGTCCTCCGTATGTACCCTTTAGACATGGAGGCAGCTGCTCCCCTACTTCTTTCATTGCGATGATCGTTTCATCCAGCGGAATCTGCACAGAAAATCCACAAAGAACCATATTGGCCGATGACAAAGCATTTGATACCGCCATAGCATTGCGGGCATTGCACGGCTCGTAGCCTACAGATACCGGGTCACAGATCAGGCCCAGTACATTCTGCAGGGTGACTGCGGATGCTGTAAATGCCTCCTGCGCGGATCCTCCCAGCATCTCTGCCACACCCGCTGCCGCCATGGCTCCTGCGGAACCGCATTCAGCCTGGCAGCCTGCCACTTCACCTCCGAATGTAGCCTGATGTGCGACAAAGATTCCGACACAGCCTGCCGCAAACATTGCCTTCGCGATCTCCTCATCACTCTTTCCCATACGGTCTCCAAGATGGACAACCGCCGCGGGAAGGATGCCGACAGACCCCACTGTGGGAGATGCCACCACGACATCCGGCCTCTTCTGCTCCACCTTCTCCAGGATACCGATGGCAACGCAGACCAGCTCGTTTAAAATACCGAGTTCCGCAACCGGAACCGTTTTATTCTGCATACTCTCGTACATGTCCGTGGCTTTAACCGGGTACAGCTCCCCTATCTTTTCGTTCGTTTTATTGTGGATCGCGACATGGGCCGACCTGCGCATTACCCCTACAATGTTCTGCATCATCTCCATAACCTTTTCCCGTGTGTAGCCGCTGCGCGCCATCTCATAACGTATGCCCAGCTCACCGGCGCTCATATTTTCTTCTTTGCCAAATTCCAATGCCTGCGCCGCCGTTCTGAAAGGAATATCCTCATAAGCAAAACTGGACAGGACCGGAAGTACATGATCCGTATAACGTACATCGGCTACACCAGGCATATCCAGCATCTTCTGAAGCTGTGTCTCCTTTAGAGCCTCCCGTGTCTCAAAGTAAAGCATACGTTTCCTATCCGAAGCGCTCTCCTTTACCCGGAATTCCTGCTCTGTAATCGCTTTCAGGCCCTCTTCGACCGTCCCCCGATGCGCCGTATCATCCAGATAGAGAAATGCGGCGTTGAAATCTCCTTTGATCTGGATCGGAAACCCGTCGATTTCTATGATCTCAATGGCCCCGCCGCCTACCGAGGTCGTGCCTAGTGTCAGACATCTGCCGTTCTTTCCTTCCATTTCCATCAATGCATAATTCGCATGTTTATTTTCCTTCGGTTCTTTCACAAATTGGATGTCTACACCTTTTTCTTTTGCAATTTCCAGCGCATCCGTCATATCATCGCTGTCGATGCGGCCGCCGATCAGTCCTGCTGTAAATCCCCTGTCTGACCACTGAAGCTTATAATACGAAGCGTAAGAGCTGCCCGGATCAAAAGAAATTCGCGCCCTCTTCACCTCATCGCCCAGCAGCATACGGGCAACAGCCCCGATTCTATAGGGACCTGCCGTATGGGAGCTGGATGTGCCGATCATGACCGGGCCAAACACCTCATTAAATATACTGCCGTAATATTCCTCCATTTTATCCTCCTTCTCAGTTATGAATCAATAAAATATTTGTAAAACCCAAAAACTTACTTTGTTCTCTGCGGGTAATCTTTTTCCAGTGTCTTTTTCACCGATACCATCAGAAGAAACATTACAAAGATCAGCGGAAGCCCCGTCACAACAGACATGATCTTCACTGATTCAATTCCTCCGATCAGCATCAGTGCTATAGAAAGCATACAGAATAACAGTGCCCAGAAGAGCCGGTTCCATCTCGCAGGCTCCCCTGTCGGCGGCAGTTCCTTTGTAGTTGCGCCTGCCAGCACATACGCACAGGAATCAATGGTCGTGGCCAGGTACACAAAACAGACGATACATAAAAACAGCATCATGATCTTTGCCATTGGAAGCGTTTTCAAAATTGCTATAATCGCCTGGCTCTGTCCCTCATTGTTTAAAATACTGACCAGATCCACCCTGCCGCTCTTCTGCAGGTACAGAGAATAGCCTCCGAAGATCATAAAACTGAAGCAGCATCCCAGAGAGCCCCATATCAACTGCCCCCACATGACATTTTTAATCGTTCTTCCGCGCGATATCTTTCCTACAAACATTCCCATCATGGGCATGAAAGCGATCCACCAGCCCCAGTAAAATACGGTCCAGTTTTTCGTAAATTCCCCGCTTCCAAAGGGCTGGGTGTAAGTACTCATCCTGAAAAATTCCTGAAGATACAATCCGGTACTATTCAATTCCATTTTCAAAATCACCACCGTAGGCCCCACAAATAAGATAATCAGAAGAAAGATAAATGCCATCACGATATTGATATTGCTCAGTTTCTGAATTCCTTTATCCAGCCCAAGAAAAACGCTCGTGCCGAAAATGAAGATCCAAATCGTCAATACCGTCAGCTTCACAGTCAGATCATAGGCCTGCGGGATTCCGAATACCTCCCGGATTACATCCGCCAGAACTGGTGTACCGATGCCCAGTGAGGTGGCAATGGACCCTACCACCCCGAATACCACAAGGATATCAATCACATGTCCCAGCCATCCATTTGTCTGCTTTTTCAGAACAACGCTGCATGCAGAGCTTAAACGGATGCTTGGTTCTTTTCTTACATATATCATGTAGGCAACTGCTATAATCGCAGGGTTATAAAATGCCCACGCACTCAGCCCCCAGTGGAACTGTCCGTACATGTGTGCATACTCATAGGCCTGTTCGCTTAAAGGCTCGATCAGAAACGGCGGACTGCTCACATAATAGATTGGCTCCAGGAACCCCAGTATCACGATGCTTGTTCCCACACCGGCCGTAAACAGCATGGCAATCCAGGAGATCTGCGAATACTGAGGCTTTTCCTCCTTATCTCCCAGTTTAATACTGCCAAACCGGCTGGACGTCATCCAGATCAGAAAGGCGAAACTGCATATGCAAGCCGTAAGATAGAGCCAGCCAAAATTTTCGGTACAGCGGTCATACAAAAAATTGATAGCCTGTCCTGCTTTAACCGGCTGTAAAAGTAAAACCAGTATCAGCAAAACCAGTATCAGGCATGTAGGTGCAAAAATTTTCAGATTAATCTTTCGAAATAGCTTTCTCATAAAGGACTCCTTTAGCAGCGCCGTTTCTCTCCATATTTCACAATCAGGCTGTCCGCGACACCAACGCCTTCGTCTTCGGGATAAACGAATAATGGGTTAATATCCAGCTCTTTCAAAGAGTCTTTGTTTGCAGCCGCAAAATTCCCGACGCTTACGATTGTATCACATAAAGCGTCAATATCATACTTCTCTCCTCCTCTGTATCCATTTAATAATTTGAAAGCCTTTAAGGACTGCAGCATACGCATTGCCTCTGCCTTATTGACCGGCGCCGGGTACACCACGACATCCTTGAAAAGTTCGACAAAGATTCCACCCATTCCAGCCATAATCATTGGTCCGAACTGCGGATCATTGTTCACGCCAATAATCATCTCCAGTCCGGGTTTCAGCATAGGGACCATCAAAATCCCGTTTATTCCGGCTTCCGGACAATGTTTCTTTACATTCTCCATAATCAGGTCAAAGGCATCCCCGGCTTCTTTTGCGCCCTTCAGATTCAGAAGCACTCCGCCCACATCGCTCTTATGCAGAATCTCCGCGGATTCAATCTTCATGGCAAATGCCCCCGGCATTTTTTCTGCCGCTATTTCCGCCTCCCCACGGGAGGTTACAATCAACTCCTCTGCCGCAGCGACTCCGAATTCTTTCAGGCACATCTTACTTTCATGTTCCGACAGAGCGCAGGTCTGATCGCTTTTTCTCTGAGGCAGTGCGATCTCATGGCTGACGCTGCTGTAATCAAAATTGATGTAATCCGCCAGCTTTTTCAGCATTTTAAATGCGTACACAGGCGGAGGCAGCACAGGCACTCCGATCCGAAATAACTTTTCCTGATATTCCGGATTTCTCGTATTCTCTGCAAATGGGATAATTGCAATCGGCTTACATCGATCTCCCTTTTTCATGGCCACCTTTTTGATGCCTTCATACATATAATAAATGGCGGGGTCTGCAATCTCATATAAAAGAGTATACCCGATCAGAACCATTCCTACATTTGGATCATCCATCACGGTCTCCAGCACCTTTGCATACAGATCTGCATCATAGGACAGGGTGGCCGTCATATCCAGAGGATTGTTCGGAGTTGCATATCCGGGCAGCTGCTCTTTTAAGGCCGCCAGCGTCTCCGATGTAAAGTCCGGATAGGAAATTCCGTTTAAATACCCCACGTCCGCGCAGATCGCAGTTTCCCCTCCTGAAAGATTCATGGAGGCAAACTCCGCTTTATCGGGCAATCTTGGGATCGTTGAAAGTAAAAGCGACAACGCTGTTAACTCTTCCAAATCATCCGCTCGGATCGCGCCGAACTTTTTCAACAAGGCGTCGAAGGAAGCATCCGATCCTGACAGACTACCGGTGTGGGAGGCCGCGATCGCCTGCCCCTTATTGCTTCTGCCGGCTTTCAGGACAATGACCGGTTTTTTCTTTGCCGCTGCTTTATTCAGCACTTCCACAAACTTAGACGGATTTTTCACTCCTTCTATATAAAGGCTGACGACTTTCGTGTGTTCATCCTCAACCAGGAACTCCATATAATCTTCCATTTGGATTCCTTTTGCATTCCCTGCGGAAATATTATAGGAAAACTTCATGGACGGGCACTCCATCATCGAGAGACACAGTTGGCCGCTCTGGGAGATCACGCCGATATTCCCCCTTCGGTCGCGCTCTGCTGATATAAATGCAAACGCATATACATGGTCTGTATAATTGACATACCCTGCACAGTTCGGACCCATGATGGCAATTCCTAATTCCTCGGCTCTTTCCAGCAGCTCTTTTTCCTGCCTAATCCCCTCTTCCGTACCCGTTTCCCCATAGCCGCTGGCAAAGACTACCGCACCGCCGCAGCCTTTTCCTGCACCTTCTTCCAGAAGCGGAAGTATCGTCTTCTGGGACGTACAGATAATCATCAGGTCAATCACATCCGGGATGTCCGTCACTGACGGATAACATTTTCTCTCAAATACGGTGTCTCTTCTCGGATTCACGAAATAAATCCTGCTCATATCCTTAGTATATGTAATAATATTTCTGCAGACATCGCCTCCAAATCCATTTTTTTCACTTGCGCCAACCACCGCCACTGACTTTGGTTTCAGTAATTTGGTCAAGTCCATCTGACCGCCTCCTTTTTATGTTCTTGTATCACTATGCCTTTTGTACTGTTTCCACACCTCTGCGGTAGCATGCTGCATTCTTTTCGTTAAATCTTCCTTTTCCCTTTTTCTCAAAAAACTGCAAAATCGACTCTTCCAGATATTCCACCGTAAAGAGATCTGTTGCCGCAGCCAAAGCTCCAAGCATCACAAGGTTTGCCGCTTTTAAGTTCTGTACTTCGGCAGCAATATCTGTGGCAGGAACCTTTATCACGGTAATATCCTCCCTGTATGTCCGGTCTTTCGGCACAATGGAAGAATTGACCATCAGAAGGCCTCCGCTCACCAGACTATCTTCAAACTTATCCACCGCTGGTGTATTGAGGGTCAATAAAATATCCGGGTGCTTTGAAACCGGGCAGGCAATCATTTTATCGCTGATCTTCACGGTACAGTTTGCCGTCCCCCCGCGCATCTCTGATCCATAAGAGGGGTAGAACAGCACGTTTTTGTCCAGCTTCATCCCGGCATCTATTAAAATCATTCCCGCCGTTAGTACACCCTGTCCGCCAAATCCGGCACAAATTATCTCTTTCTTCATGATGCATGCCCTCCCTGATCTTTAAATTCTCCTAGCGGGAAGTATTTTATCATTTCCTCATTAATTCTCTGTGCACACTTTACCGGCGTCATATTCAGGTTGGTCGGGCATGGTGAAAGCAGCTCGACCAAACAAAACCCTTCCCCGTCCATGTGCTTTTCAAACGCCTTTTTGATATACTTTCTGCTGACAGTTATCCCCTTTGCATCAGCCATGCTTCCTCTTGCCAGGTATGCAATGTCCAGACCGGAAAAAGCATCCTCAATTTTAAATGGTTTTCCCCACTGGTCCGGATTCTTTCCGTGCGGTGTGGAGGTTGTAACCTGTCCCGGCAGGGAGGTCGGTGCGCACTGTCCGCCTGTCATGCCGAACAGGCTGTTATTGATCACAATGGTGATGATGTTGTCGTTTCGGATTCCCGCGTGCATCATCTCCGCCATGCCAATCGCGTAGGCCGCCCCGTCCCCAAGATAAGCCAGAACCGGATTCTCTTTCCGTACTTTTTTAATTCCAATGGCAGTCGGAATCGGCCTTCCGTGTGCCGCCATAATGGTATCAAATCTCCAGGAATTAATATTCAAAGAGCCGCATGCCACATCCACCACCGTAATAAGTTTTTCACTTAGTTCCATTTCTTGTGCTACTTCTGCAATCAGCCTTACTGCCAGACCATGGCCGCAGCCCGGACAGAAGGCGCTGTGTGCAAATGTCACTGTTTCAGGAGCTATCATCCGCATCTTACATATCCTCCTTCTTCAGCCATTCTTCTATCTTTTCTATGATTTTCTCTGATTCCGGTATTTCAAATATAGATCCATAGTGTTCAACCGGTACTTTGCCGTTTACTGCAAGCCTGATGTCATCTGTCATCTGCCCTAATATGTTGATCTCCACCGATAGGAACAGCTTTGCGTTTCCCGCCTTCTCAAATGCCTTTACCGGGAACGGCCACAAAGTAATTGGCCGGATCAGTCCTACTTTTAACCCTTTGCTACGCGCCATTTCCACCGTCTCCAGACATACCCTGGAGCTGATTCCGTAAGCGACCAGGACGATCTCTGCGTCCTCCACCTGGATGTTCTCATATCGCTGCTCAGTCTCTTCGATCTCTGTGTATTTATTCAGCAGGTAAGATTCATAATCAGGGTGTGTATAATAGACATTCTGTATTTTACGGTGCTCATCCCCCTTTTTGCATCCCTTTACCGTCCAATCAAATTTGTCGATATCATGTTCCTTGAACTCCGGTATCTCTACCGCCTCAATCATCTGTCCGATTGCCGCGTCGGAGGCAATCAGTACCGGGTGCCGGTATTTTTCAGCCAGGTCAAAGGACACTTCCATCAGGTCTGCATTCTCCTGCACGGAAGCCGGCGCCAGCACAATTGTCCGGTAATCGCCGTGTCCTCCGCCCCTGGTCATCTGCCAGTAATCCCCCTGTCCCTGGGAAATATCACCAAGGCCGGTTCCAATTCTCATGACATTGACAATGACTGCGGGCAGGTCAGCTGCTACCAGATAGGATATCCCCTCCTGCTTTAATGAAAATCCGGGGCCGGATGAAGTCGTCAAAGCCCGTGCTCCGGCGGCAGCCGCTCCCAGCACCATATTGATGCCGGAGAGCTCTGATTCAGCCTGTACAAATTCACCTCCCACTTCTTCCATCCTCCAGGAAAGATACTCCAGTATCTCTGTCTGGGGAGTAATCGGATATCCGCTGTAAAAACGGCATCCGGCCGCCAGGGCCGCCTCGGCAAGAGCCTCATTTCCTTTTAATAATATCTTAGACATAGTTTCCCTCCACTATCGTATTTCAAACACATAATCCGGACATACCTTGTAACATATGCCGCATACTATACATTTACTTTCGTCCACCTGGATGGAATTGTAACCATTTGCATTAATGAAATCCGATACACTGACCGCATGTCTGGGGCATGCCTCAATACAATATCCGCACCCTTTGCATCTCGATACATCTGTGTAAACTTTTTCTAACTTTTCCATAATCACCGATCCCTTATCCTTATTCTTTACTTTGCTCTACCGCTTTTAACCCAAGACGTCTGACAATCACAGCAAATGACGCTCCGATTACACAGCTGACTATCAGGAAAATGAATATATAAGTATATCCATGTCCGCCGAATTTGTCCAAAAAACCGCCGAAAATAAGCGAATACAGTGAATCCGGCACATAGCCGATAATGGACGCTATTCCAATTGCCGTTCCTGTCAGCATACGCGGGATGCCCGCCTCACTCATAACCGAGAATACAACTCCATAGAGCATCATCGCTACCGCACTCGGAATCAATGTGTAAACACTTGCCGCCGTAGGATTGATGGAGGCCGGAATAAATAATACGGATGCAAACAACGCCGCCACAATCAGGAAGGACGTTGTCAGCCATTTACAGGTTGACTTAAATACTTTATCTGCGAGAAGACCGCCCACCGGAGCCAGCAGCATCAGGCCGTTACGGATCACTGATATGAAACTGGAATCTGCCGGCGCAACGCCGATTACCTCAGTCAGATACGGATTGAAGTAAGATACGCTTGTATATATACCGTCTCCACAGAAAATAACGAAAGAAGCAATCCACACAATCGGGCTTCTTAAGATCTTCCCAACATCGGAGAACTTGAATTTGTCTTCATCGGCATCAGCCGCTGCGCCGCTGTTACCAGCTTTGTTTTCCTTCATCAGCACCATCAGGAGGATTCCTGCAACAATTGCTATGGAACCGCCGGCAAGAACCGCTCTGAAGAATCCGGTCTGCAGATCACCGCCAGCTGTGTTAAAGAATTTTAATGCAAATGCGTTTGTCAGCGCGTTGGTAATTCCGTTGCAGGCATAATACAGACCATACATGAATCCCTGTTCCTCTTCTGTTCCGATAATTCTGACAGCTTTCATCAGCGAGGACCAAAATACAAACGCCGTGGTGAGCGACAGTGCAAGCCAGATCATCATTGATACTGCAAAGCTCTTCATGGTAAATGCATAAATGTATGCCAGCACCGATGTGGCCGCCAATGAGATAACAAGCGCCTTTTTGGCAGAAATCTTATCTGCAAGAATTCCTCCCGGTATGTAAAGTATCATATTTGTCACCGTATACATCGTCATTAAAAGACCTGACTGCGTATTGCTGATTCCCATACTCGCAATCTGTGCATCGTAAAAAACGAATTTGACATAGGGAAGGAAATAAATCGATCCTCCTGCCAGCCCCAACGCAATAACGGTCAAATACTTTCTCATTTTAGAATTCATAGTAACCTCCTTTTTTTCATCTGTTAAAAACAGATCCTCCTTTAGAATACCTTAATCTGCAGCTCTGCTGCGGATCCGCCCGCACGGGCATGTGTTACGGGATGCCCTTTGGGTATACCTTTTCTTACGTTTCATTCCCTTTGTTATTCCTTCCCATTATTTATAAATGCTTTCTTTTTTCTATCTCCCCCCTCTCTCTGTTCTCTATTATAGAACTTCGTTCTATTTTTGTGACATTTTTTTACTTGGTAAAAATACCAAGTAAAAGATGTCTTATATATTTGAATACAGTATACCCCCATTAACAATTAAATGCAATATTGCTTTTTCATTTTTACTTTTTTTATGAATTATAACCAATTCGATTATAGTAGTTTCTCGATTTCACGTCCATAGCGTTTCAAAATTTTAGCAAATTCGTCAATTTTATCAGGTTCCATACGCAGTGATGGAGCACTGATGCTGATTCCGCATTCCACCCCGCCATTGTGATTCATAATTGCAACGCCAATGCATTTAACGCCAAGAACAATCTCCATGTTGTCAATCGCATATCCGTTTGCACGTGCCAATTCCACTTCTTTCCACAGCCGTTTCTTATCCGTTATCGTATAGTCGGTAAAAGGCTTGAGTTCTCCGCTCAATATCCGCTCAACATCCCTGTCCGGCAATCTGGACAGCATAGCCTTCCCCACACCTGTACAATGCAGCTTCGCCCGTTCGCCTGTAACAGGGCCTGCCACGGAATACCTCTGATTCATAGGATAGACGACGTCCAGATAGAGGACCTCATCCTCCTTGAGAATAGAAAGATAAACCATCTCACTGGTCTCTTCCGCAATCCGCTGCAGATAGGGGAGTGCAATTTTAGAAATACTCATATTCTCTTTCAGGGCCCTGCTCAGGGAAAAGATCGCTGTCCCCAGCCTGAACTTTCCTGTCTCGGGATCCTGCTCCAGGTATCCCATATTTTTAAACGTGACCAGAATATTGTGAACGTTGCTCTTATATAATCCGAGCTGCTGGCTGATCTCTGTAATCCCCAAAGGCTGCTTGTCTATAAAACAGTTCAGAACTTCCAATGCTTTCTGTAAGCTTTTTACTTTGACATCTTTTTCATCTTTCATAGTAATACACCTTTTCCTTTTTCTTATCTCTTAATATATTACTTTTTCAGGGTGGAAGCAACTAATTTTTCTACGGTGGGGGAGGAGGACGCTGAGAAGAAGGGAGAGTAAAGCTGCGGGAGCTGCATATGGTTCATCTGAAAGAACCATACTGTAAGCAGCCAGCCCTCCGTTAACGAGACGGAAGCCCGTTCACTAGCTTCACACACTGATACACTGTTTCTGCAATGATCTGATTCCCTCTGGCATTCGGGTGGACTCCATCAGCGAAATACTCCGGATGGTCTTTTGTCACACCGTAAATATCGATAACCGGCACTTCACAGTTCTCCCCTACCCGTTGGATGATAGCATTTACTTCATTACCAATAACCATTTTATCTACGCCAAATGCAACTTCTTTTTGGCTGGGGATGTTCTGGTACAAGTCCACGAACTCTCCGAGCTCTTTTTCATATGCCGCGGCGTCCCAGTTATTTGGCTTCGAATCATTCGTGCCTAACATAATCAGAACAATATCGGGCTCTGCTTCCTGCGTTTCTTCGTAAAAATCTTCTTGTTTGTATGGCTTATTACCTCCATCAAGCAAAGTACGGCCGCTCAGCCCATAATTAAGTACCTGATAGCTATCCCCTAGTAATTTCTGTAAAATGGCAGGATAGGAATCTATTTCCCGGGTAGAAAGTACGCCTGCTCCATATGTGATACTGTCCCCTATGCATGCGACCCTTATCTTTTTATCTTCTGTTTTTTCCGTTTGCTCTATTTGGGGCGCCGGTGGTTCTTTTACTTTATAAACAAAGCAGAAAAGAGCTGTGCCTGCAGCCACAAGCAATGCTGCGGCAATTATAATAATTCCTTTGATGACCTTATTCATTTTCCCTGAAGTCCTTCCCTTTTTCTTTCCGCAGACAGAACAGCGTACCCATTTTATTTCCTGCATTAGAATATTAACTTTCTGCAATTAACTTTGACGCGCATATTTTCATATGATTATTCACCGTTAGAACACCCCAAGTCTTTTTGTTGGCAGGTGAAGCCGGCGGTATAAAAATAGCTTCTGCAATTATATTACTTTTAATTTTCCCTAGATTGGTAATGCTATAACCGTTTTGGGAACCATATCCAAACATATTTCTTCCTACAAATATTCCTGCTTTACTTCCAAAATCTCCTAATGCAGATATTGCAACAGCGTCAATTAGCTCAGGCTGCATATGTATATAACAGGCAAGCACAAGCATTTCTTTCTGCGGGTGTTGACATATATTTAGGACTTGTGACGATACGCGCTTTGCAAGGGAAATAACATTTTCCCCATGCTTTTTTACAGAAACGCTAAAAGCAGTGGAATAATTCCCCATTGCTCCTTGTCTGTAACATTTGATCTGATTACGAATATCGGCTGCAATAACCACCTTATTTGTATTTTCTTCCAACATCATTTTTGCAATCAGCCAGTCATTTACGGTAACGCAATGTTGTTTGCATAAAGTCTGTATTTCCAGAAATATTCAAATCATCTTGTATTTGATAAAAAAGTCTGCCAGTATCCGTTTCCTCTGCAATTAAACTTTGCAGAAACGGGTGCGCTTTTTGAAGAGTGTCTATGCTTTGCCTTAGCACTCCTTCATCATATTTACATTCTATTTGTACCATAATTCCAAAATGCATATTTGGGCACATAAAATGCGCACGTTCTGTATACACATAATTTTTAACCGATTTCATACCTATTCTCCGATTCATTTTCATTATGATATAACTTGAAACCTGCACATGCTTCTGTAAGTAACTGCCTGATTTCTTCCGGTGGGATATTCGTTGTGTTCGTAGAAACAATCGTTGCTATACCATGTGTAAATATCCATGTTTTCACAAACACTTCCGGTTCAATCGGAACGGGAATGTATTTTGCCAAATCGTAAAGACTTTCAAGCCTTTTTCCACTATCTGACATACATAGAAGATGAAACAGATTTTTTTCTTTTTGTGCCAATTCCACATACTTTATTCCCATGCTTAAAAAATAGGGGGTTTTTGTATCAGAAGGCGGTTGCAGCATGGTTTCCTCAAAGAGTTTTTTGGTTTTTTTGTATACTTCTTCCTTTAGTTCTTCCATATTGCGAAAAGCATGAAACACTGGCTGAGTAGAGCATTTTAGTTCGCTGGCAAGCAAACGTGCGGTTACTTTTTCAAAACCATATACTTTTGTCAATTCAAATGCTTTTTCAATAATGGCTTCTTTGGATATCTTAACTTTGGGCGGCATAATGAACTCCTTTTAAATAACTAAGATATATATCAATGTTATTTTATACTGTACAAAGATTTTTGTCAATTACTCTGATTGATTGTTCATAAAAATGATACGCTATTGCAATGAAGTGAGGGGCGGCAGCACTACTTGCTGTCGCCCCCCTGATTACTTGGCTGGTTTTACTATCTTCTGGAAATAACGGAATCTATCAGACCATATTTTAGTGCTTCTTCGGCACTCATAAAGTTATCTCTATCGGTATCTCTTTCAATTTCCTCAATAGTGCGCCCTGTATTTTCGGATAATATTCTGTTTAATCTTTGTTTGTTTTTTTGCATATAATCAGACATTATTTTTATATCGCTGGCTGGCCCTTGAATACCGTTACCATGCATGGCCGGCTGGTGTATCATGATTTCAGCATTAGGTAAAGCCATACGCTTGCCATGTGTACCTCCGGCTAACAAGAATGCACCAAAACTTGCAGCCATACCAATACATATTGTAGAGACATCACACTTGATGTATTTCATGGTGTCATAAATCGCAAATCCGGCAGATACAGAACCTCCCGGACTGTTAATGTATAAATGAATATCTTTCTCTGGGTCTTGGGCCTCCAAAAAGAGGAATTGTGCCACAATTAAACTGGCAGAAGTATCGCTTACTTCTTCTCCCAGAAAAACAACTCTGTCTGACAGCAAACGTGAGAAAACATCATAGCTGCGTTCTCCCCGGCTCGTCTGCTCAATGACGTAAGGTATTGTACTCATGCTGCCATCTCCTTGAACATACTGATGAATAGACTACATCTTGTGTTATAGAAATTCCCACAAAGGGAAATTCTGTCTTGCTTTGGCACAAACACCCCCATACTTCTATAAACTTTGGGCGGATATAAGTATAATTGCTTAAAAGCAAGTGTAAATGCTTGTTGAGAGTCATAGCCAGCTTCATAAGCAATTTTTGTAATCGGCTCGTTTGATTTTATCAATTTTTCAGCAGCCAATGTAAGCCTTCGACTTTGAAGGTATTTATAAACGGTAATTCCAGTACATTCGGAAAATATGCGGTTAAGATAAAATTTTGAATAGCCAGCATTTTTAGCAATTTTATCTACGTTAATTTCTTTCTCAATATTATCCTCGATATAATTCAAGACCTTACCTACAATCTCTTTTTGCAGTTCCATAGTTTCGCCTCCTTTTTATCATTATAACAAGTTTCAGATTGTGTGTCTTAATAAAAAGTGCGGTTTTGGTGCCAAATACGGATAACCTTACAAGCCTGCCGCGCCGATCACGTATAGAATTCGGAAATAAAGCTTAAATTTAAAAGAAGCAGCTATGGTTTTCCACAGCTGCTCACGTTATTTTCTTTTTACTGTTAGACTTCCTTTTCTGGAAACAGGTCTTCCAGTGCATGTTCTACGCGTTCCATATCCGCAGTAGGCTCAAACCGGTCAATCACAGTTCCGTCGCGGTTGATCAGGAATTTTGTAAAGTTCCATTTTATGTCACTGCTGTTTTTATAATCCGGTTCCTCTGCTGAAATAATCTCGTGAAGCTTTCCGCTTAAAGGATGCCCTTCATCGAATCCCTGAAATTCTTTCTTTTCTGTTAGGAACCGATAAAGCGGATGCATATTCTCACCTTTTACGTCGATTTTTGAAAAAAGCGGAAATGTAACGCCATAGTTCATTTTACAAAATTCTGCAATTTTACTCTCATCTTCCGGTTCCTGTTCCTTGAATTGGTTGCAGGGAAATCCCAGGATTTCAAATCCTTTTTCATGGTATTTTTTATAAAGTGCTTCAAGCGCCTCATATTGAGGTGTGAATCCACATTTACTGGCTGTATTGACAATCAGTAGAATGTTGCCCAGATATTTCTCCATACTCTCTTTGGTTCCATCGATCCTTTCCAGTTCTATCTTGCTTAAGTCCATTTCATTTTTTCCTTTCCTGCGCTTACTGCTTCTAATTCCTTCACTGTTAATTACTCAATGCAGTATTAGTATGTCCTTTTAAAGTACACATAATACGCAGCCAACGCAGCAGGATACCAGAAAACGCTCTTTTAATGAAGAATCTTCACTTATCTCGTTTTTACTCCACAGGGGATAGTATATTTTTCGTCCCTCCTTTGCAATTTCCAACAGCCGGTTATATCCGTCTGCCATGCTATGCGCATTCCAGCAGGAAACAGCCGCAAATTATTTTAATGTCATTTCCGACATTGGGCCTTCCGATGGTATTATGATTGATCCATAATCTTTGAATTCCGGCAATGCACTGATTTCTTTTAATGTGAATGCAGATGTTACCATACAGATCTCCTTCCCTCTTTTGTACTCTGGTACACTTCTGAAACATCCGTCCGGAAGTGATATTCCCCGCTGCCTTTTTCATAGCTCTGACCGTCCGGAAGAACGATAACTGCCCTTGTATTACAGGGAATTTCTACAGTTAATTCAAAAATATTTCCTTTCTTCTCCCATTCCGAAACGATATCCCCATATTCAGACTTAAAGGTACGTTTCGCCCAATCTAAACGCTCATCTAACTGCGGCTGAATCAGAATCTTTTTAAATCCCGGCTCCACATAGTTGATTCCGTTTACGTTACGGAAAATCCAGTCATCCACACAGCCAAATGCATAATGATTCAGGCTCATGCAGAATGTCATTCCATAAATCTCCGATATAAATGGTGTGCCATCTTCGTCCAAAGCAAACCAGCTCTCCCAGATGGTTGTTGCTCCGTGTTTTACCTCATACAGCCACGACGGCGCTTTTTCATTAAACAGCAGATCATATGCCAGATCCCGGCGTCCGATTTGACACAATGCATCCTGCAGGATCGGCATTCCTAAGAAGCCAACATCCAAACATCCATTGTTCTCTTCTATCTTGCGCACTAAGTTTTCAGCAAACTTCTTCATTAAGTCTTCCGGTACTAATCCATAGTAAATCGGCATTGCATATGCCCCCATGAGGTCGGCCGGCATATTTCCTTTTTTGTCCAATACGCCTTTTTGAATAGCTGTTTTCATGTTCTCCGACATTTTGGCATAATATTGTGCATCTTCATCATTCCCGAGAACTTTTGCTGTTTCTGACATGATAGATATAGAATAATAGCCATAAATGGGAGCCACATATCTGGTTGATACACGTATTGCTTCCAGGGTGCCTTCTCCATATCCCTCCCTGGAATAACTTGGGATCAGATGTTCTCCGTAATGATGCCCGGTATTCCATAGATATTGCTCAACTTCCTGCGGAAGAGTACTATCCCCCGGTCGATTTTCTCTTGCCGTCCTAAGAACAAAATTACACCAATTTTTCATAGAATCATATTGCTGCTTCAGGATATGGGTATTACCGGTGAGGCAATACATGTAATATGGAATTAATACAGCTGCATCGCCCCAGCCCGCAGGGGAAACTGCGTCCGGCGTTCTGAACTGTTCTTCGTACATTTCATACTGTCCAATATAAGCTCCTGCCAATGGTACTACAAACGGCACTGATCCATTTTTCTTTTGTTCACAGGCAAGATTTTCAAGCCATCGGGTTAAAAACGGCGTAATATCTTCATTCAATAACGCAGTTTTTGTATATACCTGAATATCGCCCGTCCATCCGGCTTTTTCTCGCTGCGGGCAATCGGTCGGTAAGGACAGCATATTCGCATGCTGTGACCAGCGTGTATTCTCATATAACCTGTTTACCCCGTCATTAGAGCAGGAAAATGTCCCCACATTTTGTTTTTCGGAGCTTAGTACAATCGCAGTAATATCTTCTGCTTTCAATTCCTCTATTCCGTCGATCATGACATACCGGAATCCTTGAAATGTAAAGTGCGGCTCATAAACCTGTGCAGTTCCATCGGAGATGTATTCAATTCGCTGATCAGCTGTCGGATTATTATCAAAGAAATTCCCTTCTGCATCCAGCCCTTCCGTATGAATCACTGTCACTTTCGTATCTTTTGGTACTTGAATATAAAGGCGTACGCGGCCGGCAATCACCTGACCGAAATCAATAATACGTTCGCCTTTCGGTGAGGTCAGCATTCTTTTAACTGGTAATTTCATGATGGGACGCACTGGCTGTCCATACTGTGCTTTTAAATTACCGTATCCAAAATCTGCCGGTATAACACTCTGCCAGCCGCTGTCATTGAAACCAGAGCTTTCCCATCCGTACGGCATCTTATTTGCATCATAAACTTCACCAGCAAAAAGATCTGAACACCGAACTGGACTTTCCTGCACTTTTATTGTTTCATCCGAAACGAAGCACCCCGTCGTTCCATCCTCGTATGTCACTTCCAGCTGCGTCAATATGGCATACGCCGGATCGTAGCTCTCGTCCTGTGCCTTTGTCATAAATCCATGATACCAGCCATCCCCCGTATGCATTCCGATAATATTTGTTCCCGTATGTAAAAACTCTGTAACATCATACGTCTGGTAGCAAAGATAGTCTCTATATACGGTACACTCCGGCGCAAATTCTCTGTCATCGGGACGTTTCCCATTGACTGTCAGCCGATAGACGCCATGACAGGTGGCATAGAGCCTGGCCTCTTTCACTTTTTTGTCAAGCATGACCTTCTGACGAAACAACACTGCCGAGGGCTGCTCCCCCAAATGAGCTTTACGCTCCACGGTGGAAAACGGCGATTTTACCCACTTCGCCCGCCACTCGTCCCTTTTTAGAAATGCTGTTTCAAATTCGCTGAAAGCTTCAGCCTGGTTTCCATGATTATCCTCTACTCTAATTTTCCAGATATACCGGGTTCTGCTTTTTAAGGCTTCTCCTCTGTAATCCACATATACAGACTGTTCAGAAACCTGCCTTGTGCTGTCCCACACAATCCTGTTTTCGTTGTCCCGCACCTCAATCTGGTATGAATGCTGCAACACGTTTTTTTCATTGCTTTCCAAAATCCAAGAAAAATATGGATTCCTGTCGATTCCTATTGGGCGTACCAGATGCATACATTTCAAATCCTTAATTTTTAGCATAATGTTCTCCTTTTAAGACTGGTAAAATCAAATTCTTAATGTCCTATACGAGTTTCTAATACGATCATCTGATTTCATTTTCTACTTTCATATTTGCGTAAATAACCCCTGTGATAATAGAAAAGATAAGTGGGAAGCCAAGATATAAAAAGTTAATGGCATGATTAGCGGCAGCAGTCTGAACTGCAGCTGCTCCATCAAATCCACTCCAGGTCAGTATCCATCCGCAAATAGCAGTTCCAAGTCCCTGGCCTATCTTAGTTCCTACTGTAGCACAGGAGAACAGAGAGCCTGTAACGCGATGTCCTCTTTTTTGAAAGTGATATTCATCGGCTTTTACTAAAAACGGTGTATAAGTAGCAGAACCCGGAACCATGCCAAGCGCTTTAATTAACAGACCGGCAATTAGTATTATCATTCCTGTAAACTGCCCTAAAACAGCCACAGTACACCCTGCAACCGAAACAACCGTACCATAGACACAAGCCTTCCGCATGCCCAGTTTGTCAATGAGCTTTGGCATAAACGGAAGCCCCAGAATTAGCGGGATCGTCGTACACATTCCTAATATTCCCATAAGACCGGCATTTCCCATGGAGTACGTTGCATAGTAAGCCATACTTGATTGCATAATACCAGAATTAGCATATCCCACAAGATACAATAACAGGATTAATATGAAGTATTTATTCTGCAGTAATTCAATAATTGTCCTTCCGAAGGAAATAGATACCGTCTCTGCCGGAACACCTTCACCTGCTTCCAAAACAGGAGATCCGAACTCTTCTTCCGGTAGTTCCTTTAGTGTGAAAAACGGGATTAGCAGGATCCCAACACCCACAACCGCATAAATTAAAGCAATCATCCGCCACCCCTGTTGTCCGCCGCCGAATGCTTCGACCAGACCGGAGGTAACAGATGCTACAATTACACTGCCTATTGTTCCACTCAGCATAGCCGCGCCGCTCATCGTAACCTGATCATGCTGATCCTTCGTTACACGCGCCAGCATCATATTGTAGGCAACCTGATTCATCGTATAGAAAACAGCGCTGATCAGCAGATAAAAGAGAAAGATCCACGCACTTTTTGCGCCTTCTCCCAGCGATCCCGGAACATTAAAAATCAGGAACATGCATACGCCCATAGGAATACAGCTAAGCAGATACCAGAACCTTGTTTTTCCCATCTTAGACTTTGTAAGATCAATAATCCTGCCCATAAAGATATCTGTAATACCATCAAATACCTTTGCAAACATTAGAAGAGTCCCGATAATTGCAGCGCTGACTCCGATGACATTCGTACAATAAAGTAATAAAAATGTTGTTATTGTGCCCCAGGTAAATCCTCCCCCTGCATTTCCCAGTCCATATGCAATCTTTTTCCACATTGGCAATGAACCTGTTATTTGTTTACCCATCTTTCTTCCTCCTTTTTTCTTTACATCTCTTAATTACAGGTTCATCTTAGATTTTATTTGCCTCTGCCGCAATTTATATAATCCGACTTTACAATAGATGTAATGACTTTAATCCGACATTTTATTGCTTTTTTCATATAGCATTGTTAAAATATGAGTAAATAATAATATTCCGATCGCATTGGAGGAAATGCATTTGAAACAGATTTTAGAATACGTCGAACAAGTATTTAAACGCGAAGAAGAAAAGAATCTGAAAAATTATGCAGCAGAGCATTTACACTTTACCCAAAAGACCCACACCTGGCAGCCATATAGTTCGGAAGGGTATATAGATAAAGTCCTGCAGATTCCCTATGACTACTTTATGACGATCGAATACTGTACCCCCACCCAGGAGAATGGCTATCTTTTGTCTACATACTCACCATGTCCTCTGCCCGTATCACAGAAAACTTATCTTTTGGAAAATAATAATGAAGATGATAATTTACACCGGCACGATTATTTCGAAATGATCTATGTTTATAAAGGCACCCGCACGACACAGATTGAAAACCAGACAATCCATTTAGCCGAGCATGATATTTGCATTTTCGATACCCAGTGTGCTCATCTTGACATTCGCTCCAAAAGTGAGGGAATTGCATTGTACTGCTGTATAACAAGTAGAATCTTAGACTCCTATTTTTTTAAGCATTTAACAAATAAAGACATACGAGATTTTTTTTTAATTAAAAGTAATGTTAAAAGTGATGTCAGTTATTTAAAGCTTCATGCAACCCCCGGCCATTCAAAACAGATCGAAGAAAATCTTGCAGCTATATTCAGTGAAATGGAATCAACTAAAGCCGGATATGGAAGGATTGCCCAAATACATACATTAAGGATCCTGAATGCCTTCGAACACTTCACCACTAATGACATCTACACTTTTTCCAAACGCCTTCAGGGAAATAAACTATTTCAGGCTGTTGCAAAATATATTAACAGCCATATAGCTGATATTAGTTTAGATCAGCTGTGTGACCACTTCCATTACCAGTCTGATTATTACAGCAGGCTTATCAAAAAGTATACCGGCTTAAACTATTCTCAGTATGTGCATGCTTTAAAAATGGATAAGGCAAAAAATTTGTTAGTAAATACTGATATGTCCGTTTATGAAATCCTGATATATCTTGGGTATCAGTACCATTCCTATTTTTATAAATCATTTCAACAGGAAACCGGAATGACACCTTCTGATTACAGGAAAGCCAAAAAAGGGGAACTATCGGTTTAGTTCCCCCTCTTTAAGCGAATCAAAGTGCCCGCTTCATTATTCACCGAATTCATCACCGAATACCGGTTCTATGTACTTTTTGATAAATTCTATTCTATCTTTCGCCTTAGGCGTAAACATGGCGGTTATAGCCACTACAATTTTCTTTGCCGCATTCACGTAGATGACGTTACCCCCATCGCCCATTGCTGCATACCCCTCTTCTTTTTCACCCACCAGCCACCATAAGTACCCATAGGGCAGATTCTCTTCTTTCCAGCGGCTGTGTTCCTTTGTGCTTTCTTCTACCCATTCCCTGGAAACGATCTGTTTGCCATCCCAGATCCCGCCGGCCAGGTACAGCTGTCCTATTTTTGCCATGTCTGCAGGCGAAAGGGTCAGACCCCATCCCGCGGAATTTACACCGGCCGGATCAGATACCCAGCCGCTGATGTCCGTGGCCTTATTAAATGCAAACTGTTCTTCTTTGCTTTGGAACGTAATACTGCGCTCCACGGTAATACCGAGCGGTCCGAATAAATTCTCCCTGGCGAAATCCAACACGGTTTGTCCCGTTGTTTTCATGAGAATCCCGGTTAGAATATCGGGACCTATGAGAGGCGCATATCTGAAATCACCTATGTTTCCCCGTCCTCCCAGATAGTCCAGCCCAAATGTCACCCAGTCATCACTTGTAAAATACTTCACATAGGGACCAGACCTGTATTTATAGGGCGCTGTCATTGTCAGCAGATTTTCAAGCGTTATATTCTGGATTGTTTTTTCTCGTTTCTTCACTGTATAATTGGGGAAAAAGTCTAGTACCTTCTGGCTGACGCTTCTGATGCATCCCTTCTCTATGGCAATTCCGATTAATATGGAAATGATGCTTTTTGTCACGGAGTATACATGCAGACGGCTCTTTGCAGTACATCCGTTAAAATAATTTTCATACCGGACCTGCCCTTCTTTTAGCACTACGATTCCTGCCGTATTGCTATAATCAGTTTTTATTGTCTTCTCAAATTCCGCCACTCTTTCCAGATTCATTTAACCTCTCCTCTTTTCTGCTTTTATTTTTACCGGGTAGTAAACTTCCGTAATAAGTTCGCTTTCATCCGAAACCTGGGATGGATCCGTCACATACACTTCATATAAAGCATTGCTGCTCTCATACCCTTCTTTTTCCGCCCATTCACGCTGTTTTGTATACACAGAAGGCAGGTTGGAATATGAGCCGTGAAGAACCGTTTTCAGGCACAATCCCGGGCAAAAATCCCTGGTGCCGGTGGCGTATTCCCTCACCGGTATGGCAAATTCAGTATCCAAACCAAAGGGACTATATTCCGCGCTGTGGAAAAGTACCATAGGCGGCGCAGACACAGTCAATCGGTCCGCCTCAATCTTCCGGAACAATTTACGATAGCAGTTTCCATATTCTTCGGAAAATTCGTATTCATTCACCATTTTCCGGATTGACAAAAGATACATCACCGGCACTTCCGTAAGCTGTACATCGATCGTCTCCAAGAAGGACATCATTGATTTACCCGCCTTCAGATTTGAAATATCACTATTTAGCTGTTCTAATGTCTCTTTCAGTTTTCTGCTCTGGTCCCCGATCTCTTTCATCTTCCTGCAGAGTCTAATATAAAGCATCGCCTCCTGCTCTTCTTCAGATTGAAGAATCTCACCGATCTCCTCCAAAGAAAATTGATAAGATTTCAGACGGTTAATCAATAACATCGTTTCCAGCTGATCAATAGAATAATATCTGTAACCGGTCTCCGGGTTTACCTCATTGGGCAGGATCAGCCCTATCTCGGCATAATAGCGCAGTGTCTTCGTGGACACTTTGCATATGTTAGAAAACTCTCCAATCGTTAACATCCGTTTTCCACCTCTTGGTATGTAGAAAATCTACCCTAATCTTACACCTTGCCCTACGGGGAAAGTCAAGATGGGAAATTTAGAGCAAAGGGATGGAGCCGTTACTGTTCACGGGGCCGTGCACCTTGCTGCACGGCATCCGAGCCAATAAAGTGATGGGACGGGCATCCGGCTCCCCGCCGCAGGCGATTTTATATGTGCCATAGGCCGCGCATATTAACATGGAGCTTGTTGGGGCGGCAAAGTCTGCAATATATATGCAACTTTTCAGATTCAACTTCGCAAGCATTTCGCCCCTATACGCCCCTTCCTAGTACCACAGCCTCGTATGGCCGCAGGGATCGTGCGCAATCTTTATAATTCCCCAGAACTTTATGATACCCCTCCTGGGAAAGCTCCTCCACCGCCACTTCTCTGTCCCTGAAGTTACACAGTACAAGCAGTTCTTCATCCCCGCGTGTTCTTTTATATGCCAGTACATCCGGGTTTTCCTGATGCAGGAATTTTATCTCCCCTTCGGCTATTACCGGGTTTTCTTTTCTGAGACAAATTAACGCTTTGTAGAAACTGAGGATCGAATCTTTGTCTGCCGCCTCCGATTCCGCATTTATGGTATTATAATTTTCCGGCAGGCCGATCCACGGAGACACCTCTGAGAAACCTGCGTTTTTCCCATCTGTCCACTGCATAGGGGTACGCCCGTTATCACGGGAACGCGCCGAGAGGATATCCAAGGCTTCTTCATGGCTCTTTCCCTGGGACAGCAAGATTTCATAATAATTCAAGCTTTCCACGTCCCGGTACTGGGAAATATCCCGGTATCCTGCGTTGGTCATTCCCAATTCCTCCCCCTGATAAATGTATGGGGTACCGCGCATCAGATGAATAGCCGCGGCCAGCATTTTAGCGGATTCCTTCCAATACTTTTTATCGTCTCCAAACCGGGATATGATTCTCGGCTGATCGTGATTGCACCAGAATACCGCGTTCCAGCCTCCGGCTTTCTGCATCCCGGTCTGCCATTCTTCAAAAAGACGTTTCAATGCCATTATATCCGGATCCATCAGCTCCCACTTATTCCCGTTTTTGTAATCTACTTTCAAATGGTGGAAGTTAAAGCACATAGAAAGCTCTTTTTCTTCCGGATTAGAATAGCGGATGCAGTTATCCAATGATGTGGAAGACATCTCTCCGACGGTAACCAGATCTTCAATCCCGGTATCATGAACCAGTTCCTTCAGAAACTTATGCACGTGCCTGCCGTCCGTATAGAATCTTCTTCCGTCCCCTTGTGAATCGTCCTCGAATATTTGCGGCTTTGATATGAGATTAACAACGTCGAACCGGAATCCTTTGATGCCCTTTTCCTTCCAGAAACGGATGACTTCTTTCAGTTCCTCTCTTACTCTCGGATTCTCCCAGTTCAGATCCGCCTGTGTTACATCGAACAGATGAAGATACCATTTTTCAAGATGAGGCACATATTCCCATGCGGAGCCGCCGAATTTGGACTTCCAGTTCGTGGGCGCTTTCTCCGGGGAGCCATCTTTGAAAATATAATAATCTATATACTCTGGATCACCCTCCAGCGCCTTTTGAAACCACTCGTGCTCTGTGGAAGTATGGTTGAATACCATATCCAGCATCAGGCCAATCCCCCGCCTGTCCGCCCCGGCAATCAGTTTCTCCAGATCTTCCATTGTTCCGAACAGTGGATCGATGTTCCGATAATCCGCCACATCATAGCCATTGTCATTCTGAGGCGACACAAAAAATGGTGTCAGCCAAAGATAATCTACGCCCAGTTCCTGCAGATAATCCAGCTTTTCCAGGACTCCGCACAGATCTCCAACTCCGTCCCGGTTCGTGTCTTTGAAAGATTTGGGGTAGATCTGGTACACTATTTTATTTTTAAAATCTGCCATGTTTCATGCCTCCGTTTTTTCTAATCCTTATTTGCCTGCTCTCATTATGTCTGTTTCATCCTGCCGCATTCAATTCCAATAGGTTACAACCGCCGTTTCACCTGATGCTGCCCGGCCTCCCGTATGATACTGGATCTCTTTTGCATCTCCTTCTCCAGTAATGATGCAAACCGTCACGTCCGGATGGCCCGCAGCTTTTATCTTCTCCCTGCTGAATCTAATAAGAGGGGTTCCTGTTGTAACATCCTCGCCTTCTTTTACCAGGTATTCAAATCCATCGCCCTGCATATCCACCGTATCGATTCCTATATGAAGAAGCAATTCCATGCCATTGTCCAGCGTCAGGCCGCAGGCATGGCGGGAATCCTCCATGAGTACCGTCACTTTTGCGTCAGCCGGTGCACAGAGTGTTTCACTTTCCGGGAGAATGGCAAGTCCGCCGCCCATGATTCCCTCTGAGAACACACCGTCTCCCACTTCTTTTAAAGAGAGGACTTTTCCGTCTAAAAATGCCTTCAGTTCCATTTCTTTGTGTGCCTTATCCCTGGATGTTTCTGTGAGAGACTCTTCTGAATCTATATCTCCCCCCAGTATTCCCTCCGCCTGCACATGAATGACGTGTCCGTCATCCTCTCCCCTTACTTCCGGGGAATCTTCTTTGTTTCCGGCTGATGCCACGCCCTTTTTCTTTCCTGCAATTATCGTCAGTACAAAAGGTACTACAATCGCAATCACCATGCATACAGCAAAGGAGAGCATATATTGAGGCTTGATGGAAAGGATTCCGGGGATTCCCCCGACACCGATCGCATTTGCCGTTGTTCCGGTGGCCACACAGATAACTGCCGCACAGGCGGAACCTATCATACCGCATACAAATGGGAAGAGATATTTCAGGTTTACACCGAAGATCGCCGGCTCTGTTACGCCCAGATAACATGAGATACATGCCGGTACATTCACTTCCTGTGCCTCCGCATTCTTTCTCTGCAGGAAGATCATCCCAAGTACTGCAGAACCCTGTGCAATATTAGAGAGTGCGATCATCGGCCACAGCATAGTTCCGGTGTAATCCGCAATCAGCTGCAGATCAATGGCATTCGTCATATGGTGAAGCCCGGTAATAACAAGCGGCGCATAGACAAATCCGAAGACCGCCCCGAATACAACCTTGAACGAACCGGTAATTCCCGCATATACGACACTTGAAATGGCTGAGCCTATCTTCCAGCCAACCGGTCCCAGTATAAAATGTGCTGCAATCACAGCCAGCACGAGACTGCAGAATGGTACTACGATCATGGAGATCACCTGCGGCGTAATCTTCCGGAAAAATTTTTCCAGGTATACAAGGGTAAATGCTGCCAGAATTGCCGGTATCACCTGTGCCTGATATCCGATCATGTTTACCTTAAAAAATCCAAAATCCCAAAACGGAATGTCTGCTGCTGCCGTGGACGCCACGGAGTAAGCATTCAGAAGCTGGCCTGAAACCAGCGTCAGACCAAGAACGATTCCCAGCATCTGAGTGGTACCCATCTTTTTGGTCACTGACCAGCAAATTCCCACCGGCAGCATATGGAATACCGCCTCGCCGATCAGCCAGAGAAAATTATCTATTCCGGACCAGAACTGGCTGATATCACACAGCGTTTTGGTTCCGTTTTCAAACAGGTAGAGACTGTCGATACAGTTGCGGAACCCCAGGATCAGACCTCCCACAATAATCGCCGGTATCAGAGGCGCAAAGATCTCTGCTATCGCAGCCACTGCGCGCTGCAGGAGATTCTGATTGCTCTTCGCCGCCTGTTTCACAGCATCCTTGGATACCCCTTCGACTCCGGCAACCGCAACAAAATCATTGTAAAAATCCGCCACTGCGTTCCCGATAATGACCTGGAACTGTCCTGCCTGCGTGAAACTGCCCTTTACAACCTTCATGGCTTCGATTTTCTTCACATCCGCTTTAGACTGATCGTTCAAAACAAACCGCATTCTCGTCATACAATGAGAAACCGCGGCGATATTCTTCTTTCCGCCGACCAGTTCCAAAAGCTCTTTTGCGTCCTCTGCATATCTGCCCATTACTCTTCCTCCTAATCTTAACATCTGTTAGATTTTGCTTTTACATATCTGTTTATTCACTGTCTGCCCTGTCGCTGCCTAACTTGTTCAAACAAGTTTCTTTAATCATTTTATATCACACTTGTTTAAACAAGTCAAGCGTTTTTTTATAATAACTATGGACAGGAAGGTCATGAAGAAGGAATACAGATTTTGATAGAGTTTTGCTATAAAATGAAATTTTCCAGGGAAGAAACGAAAGCTAAGGTGGCAGACAAATTTGGTCTGGAGCCGATGAAGGCTGTAAAGTACATGGAGAGGTTCTGGTAAAATTCTGCCACTGGTTGAGGACGCAATATAATAGGGACAGCCATCTGCCCCTAAATCAGGATATTGCGACGGCCATCTGTCCCGGCGCGGCTCCATAAAGCAAGCGTTAGAGGCTGTAGAAGAAAACGGAACGGGAAGGGAGGGCAGAATTTTGCCTTACCTTTCCGTTCCGTTTTCTTCTACAGCTTCTTCGCGAAGTGTCAGGAGATTTCACCAGCAGACATTGCTCCGCCAGGTTCCGGGCTCACCTCGCCATTCGCGTCCCCCATCCATAAAGTTTTACTCAGCCGGCCCTGCCGTCTGATGCATGCCCAGAGGCTTCACATTAAAGTTCGAACGGTATTCTGTCTCATCCCAGAAAATATCCTCTGCCACAAGACACTGTGGATTCAATTCCACCCCGTCCAGAATGATTTCTTTAAACTTCTTATAACCCGCACGGTCAATCAGATGGCCGCCATGAAGATATTCCGGCTTATAGTCCATAACCCATGCGGAGAACTTCTGCCAGTTGCTAAGAACTGAGAGGACTACATCCTCTGTTGCCCAGTTCAGGAACATCTTGCCGGTACGCGGAGTCTGGCGTCCTGTCCTGCCGCCTAAGATTACGCGGTAATACTTCGTGGGCTCTCTGGTCCATGCACTGGTTGGACATGCTCTGACGCACTCGCCGCAACCGATGCAGCAGCAGGCATCCTTCTCGATCTTTCCGGTATCCTCATTGAGTTTCAGCACTCTGGTAGATGCCTTTTCACATGTGCGTGCACAGGCGCCGCAGCCAATGCAGCGTTCTGGGTGATAAACCATACGCGCCACCCCAATGATTCCAAAGTCGCACAAATGTGCCTTATTACAGTCATTCGGGCATCCCGCAATATTAATCTTAATGTGATAATGGCTAGGGAATATAATGGGTTCTATCTTCCTCGCCAGTTCATATGTATTGCAGTTTCCACAGATACAATGGTAATTTCCGATACATGCCGTAATATTCCGTGCACCGATTGTCGGGTATCCGCTCTTTGGATCCCATTCCTGAGGCTCATGCGATACTGTGTCCATATCTACCTGGCAAAGCTTTGCATCCACCTCTTTGATATAGTCTTCCAAATAAGCATTCACGGCCGGAACATTCTCATAAGGAATGCCGGTTATGTCAAACGTCTGCCTCGTTCCAAAGTGAAAGTTCCCATCCCCCCAAGTCTTCGCAATATGCTCAATCACTGAAAGGTAGGAGGAATCAATAAAACCTCCCGGAACCCTCATCTGCAGCATAAACTGTCCGGGGACTTTGGACTGGCGAAAGCAGTTAATCCGCAGTTTTTTAATATTAATATCCTGATTCATACCAGTTACACTCCTTTCTCAATCCACCAAGTCACGGGCTGCCGTATAGGGAAAAACAGGTCCGTCTGTACAGACATAGACCTCATCAATCCTGCAGTGCCCGCATTTTCCTATGGCACATGACATCTTCCGCTCAAAACTCATCCAGACCTTCTCCGGGTCTACGTCGTATTTCATGAGTTCAAGCCCGGTGAATTTCATCATCGGAGGGGGACCTACTACAACCACTGCATAGTTTCCCTGAAATTCGTCGAATGGGATCTCTTTTACAAATTCTGTTACAAAGCCGGTTCTCCAGCCTTCCTTCCTATCGGTATCCAGCGCATAGGTCGTAACAAACTGCTCCTCCCACTTCGCCAGATCCCCGCTGAAAATGATTCCTTCCTCATTCTTAAAGCCAGAAATAAGATGCACGCTCTTAACGTATTCCGGCTTCTCTGCAAAACTGCGGAGCATAGAACGCACTGGTGCTAAGCCCGTTCCCCCAGTAATAACGACTATATGTTTCCCGGCAAATTCATCGACAGGCCATCCTTTGCCATAAGGTCCGCGTAAGAACAGTACATCTCCCGGCTCCTTTGAAAAAATACAGTCTGTCACTTTCCCCACTGAACGTATCGTAAACTCCAGCCATCCCTCTCCCTGTGCCGAAACTGAGATCGGAGCCTCACCAATCTTTGGGATAGACAACTGCATAAACTGACCATGAGCCGGACAGACATCAGAAGCGACTCTGAAGGTCCACTCATGCTCACTTTCCTTGTGCACATCCATAATTGTACACGGTTTTGGCATAACAGGATTCATCATAACAGTCCCTCCTTTACTGTTCCATGCCGGCTTTTATCTCCTCAACCGCACGATTCATTTTGTTAACAGTTGCACTAATCGATATCATTTCCGGACAACGGTGCGTACAGCGGCCGCAGCCCACACACATATGGGAATCCCCAAACCGCGCCTTATAATCATAAAATTTATGTAAGACCTTGAAACGCATTCTGTCCGCCGCAGTACTGCGCATTTCTTTCTGTCCAGCCATCTGGTCGAACCCTTCCACCTGACAGGATGCAGTTACTCTGCGTCGCTCTCCCACTTCCGGATTGTCCCCATAGAGAATATCCCGTGTCGTAAAGCAGGTACAAGTAGAACATGCCACTGTACAGCTGCCGCAGGATGTGCATCTTCCATCGAATTCCTTCCACATCGGGTGTTTCTTAAGCGCCTTACGTACCTCTTTATCCGACAGATCCGGAATCTTGACCTTCAGCTCATTCTCCTCTACGAACACCGGTGTATACCTGGTATCAGGCATCCCTTTAAAATAAGGCTGAAAACTCTCATCTGTCACATGAACCTTCAACTCTTCTTTTGAAAATTTAAGAGCCAGTGAGTAGTCATCCGTCCGGTTCGTTCCCATTGAAACACAGAAACATGTATCGTCTCCTCCATTACACTCCATCATGGCGAACTTAATCCGCTCTCTGACACGCTGATAATAGAAATCCTCATACCCTCCGTTACCAGCAAATATCTTTGCCTGAATGTGCTGTGCATTGATATCGCAGGGACGGGCAAGTATCAGAATTGGTTTTTTAGGTCCTTTACTCTCACGGTACTCATCTTCCGTAAAATAAAGAATTGTCTCCTGGATTGGATTGATAACCTCCTTTGCAGGATAATCTGACTTTGCATCCCATACAATCTCGCTGAAATAATCCACCTGGTCATAACGGATAATGTCGGTATCCGAAAAACGCCCTTCTTTTTGGAAACGCTTCGGGGCATAAACGCAGTAGTCCTTTTTGAGTGCGCACAGAACCTCATCGGCCTGAGCGGTATTAAGTACATAATCCATTCTGAAAACCTCCTTTTCATTGTTGTCCCAGAGTTCCCATTTAGACTTGCCTGAACTGTTTTGTTCTAGAAATTTTACTGTTTGGTCTGATCAGTAGCTCCGGTATCACATTCCTATTTATTTTACCATTAATTTACTATAACAAAAAATTATTTATTATTATTATATAATAAAATATAATTATCATTACTATTTTTCTCTCCGCAGGTAAACACCAACCGTTACTATGCACGGCCAATAAGCCGTGCATAGTAACAGCATCTGGCTCATTTAAAGTCGCCAGCGGCGAGAAGCCAGATGCCCGCCCCATCACTTTAGTGGCCCGGATGCCGTGCAGTGTGGTGCACGGCCCCGTAAATAGTAAACACCAACCTTCCCTCACAAAGACTTGACATCTCTGTCCTATGATTTATAATAAAGCTAGATGTTTAAACAAGTATGCTAATATAAAGGAAAATATACCATGCCAAAAGCAAAATTTGAATCGATTTACAAGGATCTGAAACAAAAAATAGAAAGCGGTGAGTACCCTTATCAGGATCTGCTGCCCTCGGAAAATACAATGGTAAACATATACAGCAGTTCCCGGAACACAATCCGGCGTGCCGTCCTGGAACTGGCTGAACAGGGCTATGTACAGTCCCTGCACGGGAAAGGAGTCCGCGTAATCTATCAGCCGATCGATCAGGCTGATTTTACACTTGGCGGAATCGAAAGTTTTAAGGAATCCGCAGAGAGAAACCACCGGAAGACTTCCACGAAGGTCATTCAGTTCACGGAAATTACGGCTGATGCACGGGTGTCAGCAAACACAGGCTTTGCGCCGGGCAGCGAGCTGTATTACATTCAGCGGGTCCGGTATCTGGAGGACAAGGCGCTGATCCTGGATATCAATATGTTTCTCAAATCCCTTGTGCCTGGGCTTACAAAAGATATCGCCGAAAAATCCATTTATGAATATATCGAAAACGAAGTGGGAATGGCTATTGTAACCAGTAAGAGAAAGATGACCGTGGAACGTGCCACTGAAATTGACGAAAAGTATCTGGAACTGAACGATTATAACTGCCTTGCAGTCATCAGCGGCCAGACATTTAATTCTGACGGAATCATGTTTGAGTTTACCCAGTCCAGGCACCGCCCCGATTATTTCTGCTTCCAGGATACTGCCACCAGAAAGCGGTAGCTAGTACATCGTATAACATCTGAAAGGAGTTTTAGACATGTGCGGACGTTATTATATTGACGACGAGACAGCCCGGGAGATCGAAAAGCTTGTCCGTCATCTGGACAGGAAAATGTCTGTTTCCGGGAAAAAAGACATCTATCCGTCCAATACAGCCCCCGTCATTACCGGGCATCACAATGAATTTGCAGAGGAACTGTTTACCTGGGGATTCCCCGGATTCGGCAGTAAAAGCCTGCTCATCAATGCCCGGGCTGAGACTGCTATGGAAAAAAGAACATTTAAAGACAGTGTACGTACCAGAAGATGTGCCGTACCTGCAGCGGGGTTTTATGAATGGAATTCCGAAAAAGAAAAATATACATTTCGTAACCCGGACAGCAGCATCTTCTATCTCGCCGGATTCTATAAGGAATACGAGGAAGGAACCCGCTTTGTGATCCTGACAACTGAGGCCAATGATTCTATGAAGAGCGTACACAACCGGATGCCGCTGGTCCTTGGCCGGCAGGAGCTGGACGCCTGGCTGTTTGACGATAGCCAGACGGAGCTGATTCTCAGAAAAGTTCCCGGCCCCCTGAAAAAAGACACCGAATACGAACAGCAGAGCCTGCCTTTTACCAACATGTAGACAGATCTGCCTGACATTTTCCCTACCGGGATGGCAGTATAGGAGATGAACATTATGGAACAAATGAATTTATTTGATGACCGCAGGCAGACGGCCCCTCTTGCCAGCCGCCTTCGTCCGGACACACTCAAAGATTTTGTGGGGCAGGAGCATCTGCTCGGAAAGGGTAAGGTCCTCCGGCAGCTGATCGAAAGGGATCAGATCTCTTCTATGATATTCTGGGGCCCTCCCGGTGTTGGAAAGACCACTCTTGCCAGCATTATCGCCGGACAGACCAAAGCTGATTTTATTAATTTCAGCGCCGTTACCAGCGGAATTAAAGAAATCAAAGAAGTCATGAACCAGGCCGAGCAGAGCCGTCGCATGGGGATACGCACCGTTTTGTTCGTAGACGAGATCCACCGCTTTAACAAAGCCCAGCAGGATGCATTTCTGCCTTTTGTTGAGAAGGGCAGCATCATACTCATTGGCGCCACAACAGAAAATCCATCCTTTGAAGTCAATGCCGCTCTGCTCTCCCGCTGCCGCGTATTTGTACTGAAAGCACTGGAAGAAGAGGATCTGGTGAAGCTTTTGGGCCATGCCCTAATAACTCCGTCCGGTTTCGGCGGCCAGAATGTACATATTACGCCTACCCAGATTGAGGCCATCGCTGCATTTGCAAATGGAGACGCCAGAACGGCCCTGAACACACTGGAGATGGCGGTGCTGAATGGAGAAATCAGCGCAGCCGGAATCACGGTAACGAATGAGGGGTTGGAGCAGTGTATCAGCAAAAAATCGCTCCTCTATGATAAAAATGGAGAAGAACATTATAACCTGATCTCCGCTCTGCATAAATCCATGAGAAACAGTGATCCCGATGCGGCTATCTATTGGATGCTGAGAATGCTGGAGGGCGGGGAGAATCCCCTCTATATTGCCCGCCGCCTGATCCGGTTTGCCAGCGAGGACATCGGTATGGCGGACAGCCATGCCCTTCAGATCGCGGTGGCTGCGTATCAGGCCTGTCATTTTCTGGGTATGCCGGAATGCGACGTGCATCTCACACACGCGGTCACTTATCTGTCCTTTGCTCCAAAGTCGAACGCACTCTATACCGCATGTGAAGACTGCAAAAAGGATGTCCGCAATCTGCGGGCCGAGCCGGTTCCCCTGCAGATCCGCAATGCGCCTACCCGCCTGATGAAGGAGCTGGAATACGGAAAAGGATATGAATATGCACACGATACGGAAGAAAAGCTGACACACATGCAGTGCATGCCGGATTCCTTGAGAGACCGGCGCTATTATCATCCGACCAAACAAGGGGAAGAACTGCAGGTTAAAAAGAGATTCGAAGCGATCCAGAAATGGAAAGGGGATATGCCTCCCTCAGGAGAAGTATGAAAGTAAAAAAATGTGTAAAAGAATCATTTGTTGTGATCGGAAAAGAAGGCTCCACGTTAGATGGGGATGGTTTTATACAGAAATTATGGGAAGATGCGAATGGAGCATTTTGTGAGATACAGCATCTGGCAAAAAAAGATGAACAAGGAAATATAGCGGGAATCTGGGGCGCTATGTCTGATTTCACCTATTCATTTAAACCCTGGGAAGAGAATTATACCAAAGGGGTATATCTTGCGGGAGTAGAATGTGATGATGACGCCGCTGCACCAGAGGGGTGGACGAAATGGAACATTCCTGGCTATGAGTATTTATATGTGGAATGTGATGGTTATGATATATTTTCTGAAATGATACAGTATATGGTTAAAAATGAGCTTCCATTGGCAGGGGCAGTACATGATTTTACTTGTCCTAAAACCGGTAAAAATTATATGTTCTTTCCTATTGGCAGAGTTCAGTAATTGCAGCTTGTTAAGGTAATATTCACCGTGAAGGAATCTATGGTGATTATGATGATTTTAATGACGTTGAAGAATTGATTGAATTTATAAAGACTGGAAAACGATAAAATTTCAGTCTGCAGGATCGGGAAATTTGAATTGATGGAGATATCTTGATGAAAGAGATAATTGCTTATAAGTTGTCATTTAAAGATGCCTTAGACTACCATAATGATATACTTTGTATTCCCTTCCAAGAAAAATATTGGGATGAATACATGCAGATTTATAATGAATGTTTCTATGAAATGAGAAAAGATTTAGAGATTGAACCAATTAATTATTATTCTAATTATTCTCAAATGAGCGATAAAATAAACAATACTTTTATTTACCTGCAAAACGGAGTTATAGCAGGGGCTGTTACTTGTTTTGATAATGAAATAGACGATTTGATTGTTAGAAAGTCATTTCAAAGGTTGGGAATAGGACAAAAGTTGTTACTATGGGGAATGAATCATATAAAAGAACAAGGCTATAATGATATTGACTTACATGTAGCCGAATGGAACCAGAGTGCTATAAAGCTATATTTAAAAACAGGATTCAATATCACGAAAAAAGAAAAAATCCGTTAATTTCTAGTTTGCTGTCTCGTCGGTTCAAAGACTCAAAAAGAAGTAAGGCCATTTTCAGGTTGTGGAGGATATGAATTTTGTATATAATTACGATCACCCAATGTTTGAAGATTGTATACAATTGGTTGATGTGGTTTATCTGAAAAGAGCACGATAAATCCCTAAGTATTTGAAAATTCAACAGCATAGAAATGGGGAGTTGACGGAGGAATTAATCAAATGAATTATGAAATAATACATGATGTCAAATAATAAATAGGTGTTTAGAAAGGAAAATCTCATATGAAAAGATATATTGCCTTGTTAAGGGGAATAAATATTGGCGGTAAAAACAAAATAGATATGACTGAATTAAAAGAAGGCTTTGCAGAACCTGGTTTTACAGAGGTTACTACCTATCTTAATAGCGGTAATGTTATCTTTTCAAGTGCTATGGATGATAAAACGGCTCTTTCAAATAAAGTTAAGCGAATGATAAAAGACAGATTTAATTTAGATATTCCAGTTTTTATTGTTTTGCAGGAAAAATTAAAAGACTTATTAAATAACGCTCCTGATTGGTGGGGAGATGACAATAAAGATATATATGATAACATCATATTTCTTATGCCCCCTTTATCTTATGAAGAGTTTTTTGATGAAATCGGCAATCCGAAATCGGAATATGAGAAAGTGCATAATTACAAAAATGTGATTTTCTGGTCATTTAGCCGGAAGGATTATCAGAAAACAAATTGGTGGTCAAAGACAGCCAGTGCAAATGTTAGGGACAAGATTACAATACGGACAGCAAATACTGTAAGAAAAATAGCAGGTTTGTGATATAAAACAAGAAGTTTTTTATATCTCCTGTTGGTTACATTCAGCCAACAGGAAAAGCGACAGTGACGATTACTATCGCTTTTACATTAGATCAGCACAAATTATACCCAAAGGGCCCCCGTAAATTCATGCCCTGCGGGCGGATCTGCAGCTTAGCTGCAGACTAATATACACTTACACAAATAACGCAGCCGCACAGTAGACCAATAAGAGAGCCATCACAATATTAACAAGTCTTGCATGTTTTGAAAAAAATCTACAGAAAACAGTGCCAAACAGCGCCCATACAAATGACCCGGAGGCACCGATCACTGCCAGCACAACCGTAAATCCAACCACTGCCCCAATGGAATGATAAATCGGGAGTATGTATAAAGTCATTGCAGTAATTGCATAAATATAAATCTTCGGGTTGGCAAACTGGAGAACCATACCAGAAAGAAAGCCAGCTTCTTTTCCACCGCCTGCCTCCAGATTTGTCGGGCTTTTCCACACCTTCCATGCAAGGTACAGCATGTAAAGCGCCCCCAAGATCTGCATGACAGGTTTTACCTTGGGAAGATATGAAACCAGAGTTGCGCTGCATACTGTACAGATGGTCATAATTATAAAAAATCCACTTAAAATTCCCAAATTAAAACGGACGCTGCGGCGGAAGCCAAGACGAATCGCGTTGCTCATAGAAAGCAGATTATTGGCCCCCGGCGTATAAGCAGTAACAAAACAATACATACGGGAAGAGAATAAACTTAGTATGGACGAGCTTGCTAAGTTAAGTGGTGTAAGTAAAAGTATGCTGGCACAAATAGAGCGTGGAGAAGGCAACCCTACCGTATCCACGCTATGGAAAATATCAAACGGATTGAAAGTACCTTTTGATGCACTTACCGTCCGTCCCAAAACGCCCTATGAGATTGTAAAAACCACAGACCTGGAACCTCTACTGGAGGACAGCGGAAAAGTTAAAAATTACTCTCTTTTTCCAGACGACGAAAACCGCAGATTTGCAGTCTACTATCTCGAACTGGATCAAACAAGTTACTGGGAGTCGGAACCCCATCTGAAAGGAACTACCGAATTTATTACCATATTTGCCGGAAGTATTGAAATTAATATCGATGGTAAGAAACTAACCGTCGGTAAAGGAGAGAGTATACGCTTTAAAGCCGACAGCCCGCACTCCTATCGAAATACCGGAAATGAAACTGCCATTTTGCATATGATTCTGTTCAATCCCTGAATTATAAAATGCCTTCCGTAAAAATACTGCAGGGCCTCTGTTTTAAGATCCTATGCATCATCATTCAAAGTGTAATTTTAAACTGGTTTTTCCCCTCTTCGTAAGTATACTCAATCGTCCCGCCCAGCTTGCCCACAATCTTCCGGGCGATGGCAAGCCCCAGCCCGGTACCTCCTTTGGATGTTCTGGCTTTATCCCCGCGCACAAACGGGTCAAATAGAATGGGGCGTATCTCTTCTGCAACCGCCTCCCCGTCATCCTGTATAATCATCTCCGCTCTTCCCCTTAATTCCCTGACGGTGATCCAGGCGCCCTGCCCGGTCTGGTTGTATTTTCTAATATTGCAGAGAAGATTTTCAATTACCCTTGTAAACTCTTTTTTGTCAACATCTGCCGTGATTGGAGTCTCCGGGATCTCAATATGCATCTCAATTCCCTTGTCTTCCAGTTCTTCATAGTATTCGGCGCATACTGAGCGCACCAGCTCGCAGAGGTCTGTCTGTTCCAGCTCCAGTTCATATTCCGGATTATCCAGTTTCAGCAGCAGGAACATTTCATTGACCAGCACATCCACCCTGACCGCCTTTTTGTCTATAATCCGATAGCACTCTTTTAAGTCTTCCGTCTTTACCAGTCCTTCCTCCAGTGCATTTGCATAGCTTTTAATTGTAGCGACAGGAGTTTTGATGTCATGGGACAATTCCAGCAGCATACGGTTTTTCTTTTCTTCGCTGATCCGTTTTTCCCGCTTCTCTTCTTCCAGTCTTTCCGTCATGAAGTTAAAGCTGTCCCGGATCTCCTCGAACTCACGCTGTGCACGAAAATCCAGCCGCACCTGATCCACACCGTTTTTAATCACCTGCTCCATTCCACCGGTGATCTCACCCAGCGGCCTGCGTATCTTTCTGGATAAATAACGGCTCATCAGGAAGCAATTGCCGGCAAAGAACAGTACAAACAGCAAAAGGAACCCGATGGTCAGTCGCCTGCCCTGTTGGCTGCTCCCTGCATTATAATTATAAGTCAGCGACAGCGCCTTCCGGTCTATTTTAATAAAATAGTAGAATGATTGTCCCCCTTTTTGCACCGTCTTTATAAATCCTCTGTAATCCTTTGCCGAGGCGGCCGTTTCCACAAAATTATCGGTCACCAGATATTCGTAAATCTCTTCCTGTGTATACGACTCCGGTTCATCCAGTTTGTCTCCGTATACCTCCAGAACGTGATAGTCTTCATCCAGCTTTTCAATCCAGCCTCCATTTTTTTCAAGTACACTCAGGTTCTGGATTTTCCCGCTGCCATCCACCATATCATATGGCGCCAGTGTCTCAATACTGCCGCCCCCGATGCCAATCAGTATCCCGAACATGCATACGTTCACTCCGATTACAAGAAAGACAGCAAAGAGAACATAACTGCCGACCAGCTGCCGGAATACGCTGCCGGAATTTTTTCTTATACTCATCACGTCTCCCTCTCCATCTTGTATCCCAGGCCCTTTACTGTCTTGATCTGAGGCGGCTGCTCGCCTGACTGTTCCAGTTTTCCCCTCAGATTACTGATATGTACCATAACGGTATTGTCATCCCCCGCGTAGGAATCTTCCCACACACTTTCAAAAATCTGCTGTTTTGTAAAGATTCTTCCCGGCTGTCCCATGAACAGCTTTAATATCTTAAACTCCGTGGATGTCAGCTCTACTGCCCTGCCGTCCAGCTCCACTGTCCCTTCCTCTTCGCTGAGCAGCAGACCCCGGAGACGGAGCACTTCCCGGGTCTGCTTTGTTTCTTCACGGTAATCATAATTTCTTCTGAGCTGCGCTTTGATACGCGCCACAACCTCCAGCGGATTATAAGGTTTTGTGATGTAATCATCTGCCCCCAGTTCCAGCCCCAGGATCTTATCATAATCCTCACTCTTCGCAGTCAGCATAATCGCCGGAATCCGGCTGGCCTCCCTGATCTTTCTGAGTACCGCATATCCGTCCAGCCCGGGCATCATAATATCCAGAAGGACAAGGTGCACTTCCTCCCTCCGGAAGATTTCCATTGCCTCAATCCCATCCTTTGCCTTCCTGATTCCGATATGTTCCCTGTCCAGATAAAGTTCCAGTACATCCAGAAGCTCTGCCTCATCATCCGCCGCCAGAATTGTATACATTGCTCATTCCTCCCACTTTGCTGTGAATCCGGTATTCCCGGATTATAATGCCGTTCCTGTTTTTGGTATAAAGCAGGCCGACATATCTGCTTTTTCCAGGGTCAGCAGCCGCACCTTTTTCTCGATTCCGCCTGCATAACCTGTCAGGCTTCCGTTTGTTCCGACTACTCTGTGGCAGGGTATCATTAAAGAAATGGCATTGTGCCCTACGGCGCCTCCCACTGCCTGTGCAGACATTTTGTCAAGCCCCTTCCGCCTTGCAATCCTGTCCGCAATCCCGCCGTAGGTCATCGTCTGCCCGTACGGAATCGTAAGCAGAATTTCCCATACCTCTTTGCGGAATGGAGTCGTCTCCATCAATAACGGAGGTGTAAAACCCGGCTCTTTTCCGCTGAAATAAATGTCCAGCCAGCGTTTTGCTTCCTCAAAAACAGCCAGTTCCTTTTCTTCACAGTTTTTCGCCAGCCCAGCGCCAAAATATTTTTGCCCGTCAAACCATAGGCCTGTAATCGCTGTTCCATTGCTTGAAATCGTAATGTCCCCCAATGGAGAATGATAGTGATAAGTGTAGGTCATTGCATGACACCTCCCAATATGTTCTTCTGCTTTTTTCTGAACCATATAAAACAGCATGTAAAAAATATAATTCCCCAAACCGTTGCAATCGGTGTCGCTAATCCTACATATGTCAGCGATGAACCCGGCAGTCTTGACATGAAAAGGGAGACCGGAATCCGAATGCACAGAGCCGATATGATCCCCTGGAACATGACAGGCTTTGACACTCCATTTCCATTGAAGTATCCGATACTGCTGAACAATATACAGGTCAGAATACATTCCGGGCAGAATCCTTTCAGATAAGCGGCGCTCTGCGTGATAACCTCCACATCACTTGCAAATATGGAGGAAAGAAGCTCTCCGCCGAAAAAGCTGAACAGAAACATAAAAACTCCTACTGCACCGCCCCCCAGCATAGCCGTATAGAATCCCTGAAATGCGCGCTTATGTTTTCCTGCTCCAACATTATGTGCGACAAATGCGGACACACTCTGCATCACGGAAGCCGGAACCAGCAGCATAAAGGATACGAGCTTCTGAGCAACACCATACCCCGCCGACGGCATCAGCCCCATACCGTTTACGATCGAATTAATCACCAGGAACGAGATCTGTACCGTTGTCTCCTGCAGAGCAATCGGAACTCCCACCCGGAGAATTTTTCTCAGCTCTATTTTTGAGAGCCTCATCTGCTGCTTTGTAAATGTAATTCCCAAATCCTTCCGTTTTAGTACGGCCAATGATATGATAACCGATACCATCTGCGCAAGGACCGTGGCCAGTGCGGCACCGGCAACATCCATATGTAAGACTCCCACAAAAAACAAGTCACCGATAATATTTACCACACATGCGATCCCAACAAAAAGAAACGGCAGATTCGCATTTCCAACGCCCCTGAGGATACTGCTGATCACATTATAGGCAATGATAACAATAATACCGCCCGAGCAAATCCGGATATACTGAATTGCTTTTTCTACCGATTCTGCCGGCACCTGGAGAATCTGCACAATATTTCCTGCGAATACTTCCAACAGTATGGTCATGATAATGCCAAGTGCCAAAAACAGAATCACGGTTGTACCAACCGTATCCCCTGCCTCTTCCGGTTTCTTCTCACCAATATGCTGGCCGATAATTACCGTGGAGCCCATCGCTAGGCTTGTAATGATAAATGTAACCATCTGCATAAATACACTGCCTGTTCCTACCGCGGAAATACTTGCCGCGTCTCCAAACCTCCCGACGATCAGCAGATCGACTGCGCCATACGCCGACTGCAGAACCAATGCGCCCAAAACGGGAACTGCAAACTTAATAAGCGCAATTCCCACAGAACCTTCCGTAAATGAAATTTCTTTTTTCCCTTTAGCTTCCATAATTTTAATTCTCCAATCCCGGCATCGTTTCTTGCAGTCTTGTGATCGTCTGTACTGTCTGCTCTACTTGATCTGTTGAAATATCAGCGAGGTTGTCCGCCCATTTACCATGAAATTCCAGAACATACTTTTTCACATATGCCTCTCCCTTATCGGTAAGTTTCAGTAATATAGTGCGCTTATCCTGTGACTTGCTGTGTTTTCGTATCAGTTTTCTTTCTTCCAATTCTTTTACCAGCTTAGTAACACTTGGCAAAGTAATGTTTAGTGTCCTGCTTATATCACTCACACAGCATTCTTCCTGATAAACCGCCATTTTATAAATCACGTGTAAAACGTGGATATGGCGGGGTTTGATCCCCTTTGGGAGCGCGGGAAGTGTTTCGATTATTTTCTTGGCAATAAAACAGCAGTCCAATAATTTTTCCAGCTCTTTTGCATTCATAAGACTCCATTCCTTCTATTATTTACCGTTAATAATTACTATTAGTAATAATAAAGTCATCGGAATGCTTTGTCAACCTTTTAAGCTTATTACAGCCAAAAACAGTAACCGTTCAGATCATGAAGGAATGGCCGCCAGACGAATTAATATGCCGCTCCCGCTTCGGAGCTCCTCCCAGTAGATGAGCTTTTCGGTGTCCTCATCCCCCCGCAACACTAAAGCTTGTATTCTGCAGCCTTGTCCAGCAGCTGATCCAGACTCTCTGTATAATCCAGGCTCTCCTTCCAATCAGGATCAAGTTTATCCAGGATTAGGCATTTGGCCATGCCGGTCCGGTAATATTTTCCTCTGCCGCCTTCAAAAGCATCCAGGGTATCGAGATACCGCTCCTGGTATTCCTTCCCGCTACGCAGGGATCTCAGTATATTTCCTTCTACATAATATGCCGTTCCCTCTGTCAATTCACAGCGCTGCTCAGCGATAAGTGCTTTTGCTGACATGTTTTCCTGACGCTGCCTCTGCTGGGTTCTATATTGCACTACGGCCGCTTTCAGCTTGTCTGTCTCCTTCTCCTGTGCCGCAGCTTTTAAAAGCTGCATCTCCTTTATCATGCGCTTCTTCTGCTCTTTATCCTGATCCACCTCTTTTATAAACAGAGCATCTTCCGAACTGCCCGTTTCATTCCCGCTTTGCTCCAGCTCCTTTTCCATCTGGGCAGGGGACAGGTTTTCTCCCAGGATCCGGAAATGGCTGAGCTGCCAGGCGTGGAATGCTTCATGCCAGATTGTGGCGATCTGCTCTTCTTTGCCATATCCGCTCCCCGATACCATCCCTTCCACGCCGCCTGCCAGGGACAGCAGGCTGTCAAACCTCTCCAGGGTGGGAATAATTACCTCATAATGATCCCCCACCGGATAAGCTGTTCCTGCAAAGGTTTCGAGTACCGGGGAACGCTTTTCTATGCCGCCCTGATAAAATACATAGTCTGCTTTTCCATCATACATGGCAACCGGATAATCCTCCAGCCTGAAATTAGAAAAGCCCAGTTTATCTGCCTGTTCCTGTTCTTCCAGTGCTTTGCTGTAAATCTGCTTCTCCTGGATTCCGATTCCCCGGTCTGCCGTAAAAGTCCAGCCTGCCAACAGTGCTATTCCGGCTGCGGCTGCGATCACCTTCTGTACACTGATCCGTTTTTTGCGGATCCTCTTTATGCTGTTCTTCTTTGCACTTGGCTTCTCTGTGCTGTCTTTGTTTATACTAAGCATCTCTGTACCTGCCTTTTTCATATTTTTCTTCATCTCTACGCCTCCTTTTTGCGGAACAGATACAGCAGCATCCCACATACGTAGAGAACCAGAAGACCGCCCAGTATGCTGTGGATCTGAATACTTTTACCGGAAAGAAACCTTCCCGCCTGTGACTCCACTGCGTACAGATCCGGTATTAGAAATAGGATACCGCGCAGTACCTGCCGTGCCAGGCCGGATACAATTCCCGACAGAGTTTCCAAAACGGGATGCATTGTTCCCGCCAGCATGAACGCTGCGGCAAGCACTCCTGCTGCCATTCCGGGCAGAATCAGGCTGACCGCGCTTGTAAACAGGCTCACGGCCGCTGTGCTGACTGAAAAGAGCAAAAATGCAGGGATACATTTTGCAAGAACTGCATATTCCCCTTTGACCCCCGCAAATACCATGACTCCAGCATACAAGATAAATAAAGCGCACAGAGAACTAATGATGCCTGCAAGGGCAAGCTGCCCGTGATATTTCCACTGGCTGATGCCGCGGATCCAGACCAGATGGCTGGTCTTTCTCTCGTATTCATTCGGTATCGTCCGCAGGCTGAGTGCAATGGCTATTCCGCCGCCGATTACGGAGACCACATTCAGCACCAAGGGCATCATCATACCGAATTCAGTCACCGGCACGCCGTTTACGGACAATGTCGCCGCTCCGCTCATGCACATCATCACGATAAGGATTCCGATTATAAGCACAACATAGATATCTTTTCTTCTCATCCGCTCTCTTAAAGCATTTTTCATGATTCCCATCTCTCTGCTCCTCCGATCTTCTCTACAAATATCTCTTCCAGGCTTCTCCTGTCTCTTCCCTTTTCCCATTCGTGGAGTAGGCAGCCTTTTTTCATAATAATTCCTCTGTCGCACACACGCTCAATGTCATTGAGGATATGGGAATTAATGATAATTGTTTTCCCCTCTTCCTTTAAACATTGAATTGTATGCATCATCTCCACTCGCCCCAGTGCGTCCAGGCCGGCGGAGGGCTCATCCAGAATCAGAAACTCCGGATCCCCCAGCAGGGCCTGCGCCAGAGCCAGCCGCTGCAGCATCCCTTTGGAATAATTTTTCACCCTTGTCTTACTCTCTTCCAGCCCCGCCCGCTCAAGCAGTTCGGGGATCTGTTTCTTCAACTCTGCCTTCGGTATCTTCTGAAGGCCTCCGTAGAATTCCAGCACCTCCCTGCCGTTCAGGAACGGATAAAAATACGGCGTCTCCGGGGAATACCCGATCCGGATTTCCTCCTGTATTTCCACCTTTCCTGCATCCTTTGGGATCAAGTTCAAAATCATTTTTATGGTGGTCGTCTTGCCCGCGCCGTTGCTTCCGAGCAGGGCAAAGACTTCGCCCCTGCGGACAGAAAAATTCAGATTATTGACTGCGCACTGCTTTTGGTATATTTTCTTCAGATTGCTGCATGATAGCATGTTCATATGTGCCCTCCCTGGTTAAGATATGTCTATCTTACAACAGCGCCTTAAAGAGAAGATAAATGCAACCTAAAGTTAACCTTAATATTAACGGGAACGTAAAATAAAAGGTGAACCAGATTTCCGCCGGGCCGTGTACTTCCCGTTTGAAACCTAATCCACCTTTTATTCAGCCTCACCGTATCTCTTTCACCGGTACCGCCGTACGCTTTGTTTTTAAAAATAATATGATAAATACCAATGTTCCCACCAGGCATAGAACATTGGAGGCCATGCCCCAAGTCAGCCCGAATGTCCCGCAGATCAGTCCCATAACCCATGGAAAAACAGTATGCCCCATGCTGATGCTGACAAAGAAAACAACCGAGACAGTACTTTGGCAGTCCGCGCATTCCTTGTACCCTATGGTCAAAATTAACGGAATGGCGGCCCCTGCGAACAGTCCTGCCGCCGCATAGCCAATCATTGCAAAAGCCATCACCGGTATCAATACGCCTGCCAGATGAAGTACAATAGCCAGCGCCAGTCCCACTGTCAGAATATGCTCTTCCATAAACCGGATTGTCAGCCTGGCACAAACCAGTCTTCCTATGACAAGGCAGACCCAGAACAATGAAGAACCCATACTTGCAGTAAACGTACCCGCGTCATATTGATACTGCAGGTACAGCGGCACCCATGTGCTGATTCCGCCCTGATGTCCACAATAAAAGAACATGGCAAGCAGTAAATATATAATAACCGGCTTTTTTAATATTCCAAAGTTCATACAGTTTTGATTTTGTGCCCAGATTGCCGCCGTTCTCACCGGGGCTTTCCCTTTGAACAAAAAAAGTACCAGCAAGGCCACACTCACAGCTCCGATATAGCCATAAATCATCTGCCACCGTGGCAAGACCGTCAGAAGCTTTGCCGCAAGAAGCGGCCCGGCAAAGGATCCCGCGCCGAAGCAGCCATGCAGCAGATTTATATAGAATCCTTTCTGTTCGTCATGATATGCTGCTATCTCCGTGTTTACTGTCAAATCCAAAAATTTAGTTGCAATTCCAATAAGAAGCAGCAAGATAAGAAAAAACGTAAGGGTATCTGCCCAGCTTACTGCGAGCATTCCCAGCGCAAATACCGCGTATGTAATGAAAATCCATGTCCTGTTTTGAAAGTATTTCAATACGAAAGCGGATACAATTACACCGGCTAAACAGCCAGTATTGTATAGAACTGTGAAAATACCCCCTCCCGAGACATCCATTCCAAAATCATTCAGAAAATCTACCATGAACGTGCCCAGAATAGATGTTCCTACCGCATAGGTAAAAAACAATCCATATATCAAAATGAAATACGCCGTATTTTTATTCTTCATTTCGGTTCCTCCAATATTACTTTCTTAACAGAATCTTGACAGTTCAGACAGGTCTGAACTATTACACAGAATCCTCAAAAGGATTTTCCAGTTTCTTATAGTCTCTGTGAAAATCTATTTGTTTGTTTTCAAAATAATAATATCAGAGGTAAAATTACGACTCTATAATAATATCACTAACTTTTGTCAATATATTACTTATTTACTCTGCTGCATAATATTTCAAGCTGATAGGTATCGCCAAATCCATTCAGATAGTGCATCGGTTCAATTGACACATTGCCTGTCTGCATCAGATCCTGATACCATTTTTACATACACAGAAATGGACAGCGGTAGCATAAGAATGCAGGACAATACCAGGATCATTCTATAAAAAACTTATTTTAATTTTTTTAATCATGGACCTGCAGTTCCCTCCTTCGCTCATATACCTATGATAGCATTATATTTCTGAATTTGTATTTTTTTAATATTATTTAGATTTCACAACACAGCATAAAAATAGGGAACCGTTAGTAACACCGGTTTGCTTGTCGCACCCGCACTTACGATTTTCCTAACCTCAGGAAAATCGTCTGCAATCATATGACCACTGTTTTCACAGGGAATCATCGCTCGTCTAATTACTTTAATGCAAGCCGCCGTATAGAAATTTCTATACGGCGGTTCTGTTTAACGTGTTCATATTATCATTTTTTCTTCTCTGAGTCCCGGGGAGGATAAAGCAACAATAATATTCCCCTTATCCCCTTTTCTACGCCGCATCCGTATAGAAGCCGGTTCCTCTGCAGTATATATATGATATCCCCATACGCAAGCTGTTCTATCCCATTATTTACCGTATAGCCCACCTCTCTTAATTGACCGGACGCAAACGGAATCTTTTAAAAAACAATGCCATGATAGTTCTTCCGCCGGCCGCCTCCCATCTTTTATTATGTCGCCGGCCTTGTTCTAATTTCCCCTTTTTATCTATCTTTCATGAAGCCACGTATAACGTTCGTCTTCACAGCGGTCCGTCTGAAGCCACGGATTCCCATCAAAATGCCGGATCATCCAGCATGTATACATCTGGAATCCCGGAGCCGTCGCCTGAGGATGCAGACATCCCCCCGGAATGGCTGCAAAGCTATTATCTACGCTCTTAAAAACCTGATCTCCTACAAAACTCGCGCCAAAACCCTCTGGGCGGTCAAACTTAAAAAAATAGACCTCTGGCTGCGGATGCCGATGCGGCAGATATCCTGACCAGTTTCCCTTATTATTCAATACTTCACCCAGCACCATATTGGAGAACGGCTCCTCCTCGTAGTCGAAGATTGTATTTACACGACGCACCGCCACATTCCCAAATTCATCTTTCCCCGAATATAACCACTTTATATCCTCCGGGCTATACATCCGGTTCAGAAAATTCTTTTCGTTACGTGTACATTGGACCAGTATTTCTGCTTCCGCAAGGGCTGTTATTTTCACCCTCTGCCCCTTGCATACATGTAGGCACCAAGGACCATCACAAAATACATCTTTTCTTGCGGCTTCTACACATTCCGTTTGCCATTCGTAAATAACTTTTCCTGACAGCAGAAGAAACGCAGCCTCCTCCCACTCCCAAAAGAATATCCTGCTCTCTTTTGCGGCTATCTGATAGACCCGGATATCCATCTGCATTTCACTGTATGGGCCATCATATGTCGTAAGCAGCATCTCTTTTGTTTCATCAAATCGCGGGTATCCAAATACCTCTCCCATATACTTCACTTCCTTCTAATATTCCTTTGCCATCTTCCGATGGCACAGCATATTTTCATACGCTTTCCGAACCGATTCTTTTTGTGATATCTCTGCCACTCCCACATTCCACCAAGATTCATAGCCATCTGTCATCGTCTTGGGAAGAACCTTGAGGTCAAACAGACAGGCTTTCTGTTCTGCCCTCGCCTGTATAAGCGCTGCTTCCAATTCTGTTTTCGTCCGGCAGGTATAGGCTTTCAGGCCGTATCCTTCCGCAATCTTTGCATAATCTACCGGAATCAGGTCACCAGACGGCATTTTTCCCTCCGTGTATCTGAACTCCGTTGCAATACTGCCAACACCATGCACCATTTCCAAATTATTGATGCAGCCAAAGCCACAGTTGTCGAACACAAGGATATTCACCTTTTTACGTTCCTGGATAATCGTCATTATTTCACTGTGAAGCATTTGAAAGCTGGAGTCCCCAACCAGACAATAGACCTGAAAGTCTGGTTCTGCCATCTTCACTCCCAGGGCGGCGGCCACTTCATATCCCATGCAGGAATATCCATACTCCGCATGATATCCTCCGCGCTTATCCGTCTTCCACATGCGCTGCAAGCAGCTTGGCAATGAACCTCCTGCCGTTATAATCGTTGCATCCTCCTCGATTGTTTCCTGTATTGCCGCAATTGCTTCTGTCTGTGTGAGAGTTCCGCCCGTCAGCCTAACAAACTCCGGAAGCGTGCGGAGATCTCTCTTTGAAATAATTGGCTCAAACCCTTCGCCTGTATACTGTATTTTTCCAAGCCATTCCAGCTCCTGATCCCACCATTTTCTTGCCTTTCTAATCTCATCCGTGTATTTTGATTGATATCCACAGTCTTTCAGTCTCGTCGCTAATTGTTCGATTATCACTCGGGCATCACCAACCGCCTTTACCGCATCCATCTTATATGCATGATACCGATTATTGTTGACTGTAACAATACGGACTCCTTCTTTTTGGTACAAAAACTTGGAACTGGTAGTAAAATCTGAAAGCCTGGTACCGACTGCAATCACAACATCCGCTTCCCGTGAAATCACATTTGATGCATATGTGCCTGTCACGCCAACGCCGCCTAGGCAATAGGGGTGGCTGGATCTGCACGCACTTTTTCCACCTTGCGTCTCGCAAAATGGAATATTAAATTCCTCGCAGAACCTCTCTACAGCCTCCCCCGCCTCTGAATAACGCACACCCCCGCCAACAATTACCACCGGTTTTGCTGCCTCTTTTATGACGGATACTATATCGTCTATTTCTTCATCTGCTGCAGCCACGCGCGTAATCCTGTGCACCCGTTTCTCAAAAAAATATTCTGGATAATCGTACGCTTCCCCTTCCACATCCTGACAAAGCGCAATACAGCATGCTCCAGTTTCCGCCGGATCCGTCAGCACTCTCATTGCATTAATCAATGCAGTCATGAGCATCTCCGGTCTAAGAATCCTGTCCCAATATTTACATACAGGTTTAAATGCATCATTCGTCGTTAGTGCCAGGCTATTACTCTGTTCTAACTGCTGAAGCACTGGATCCGGTTGTCTAGACGCGAATGTGTCTGCCGGAAACACCAGAAGAGGAAGATTATTGACCGTAGCTGTAGCACAGGCTGTAATCATATTTGCTGCTCCCGGTCCGATTGAGGATGCACAGGGAATAATTTTTCTCCTATTATTCTGTTTTGCATATGCAATGGCAGCATGGCACATCCCCTGTTCATTCCGTCCTTGAAGCACTTTTAGGTCGCCAGGATAACAATCTAATGCCTCTCCCAGCCCCACTGCAATCCCATGCCCGAAAATTGTAAATATCCCTTCTACGAACTTGGTCTCTTTCCCATCCATCACTACATATTGATTATCCAGAAACCTCACAATCGCCTGTGCAACAGTCAGTCTTACTGTTTTTCTCATTCTTCTCCCCTTCTCTGCTCTCTCACAATCATTTCTCCATATCTTTCTTTTTTATCCCGGATAAACGTAGCCACCTCTTCGGCATCCGGCAGCGAATCCGAACAGTTGTTGCTTCTCACCATCATAGAAGCCTCTGCTGAACCAAATTCCAGGCACTTCATCATATCCCATCCCTGATAGATTCCATATAGGAATCCTGCTGCATATCCGTCTCCGCCTCCGAACCCCTTCCTGGCCTCTACGGGAAATGGTTTTACGAAAAAGCTCTGTCCACCGCTGGTATATGCTGCCGATCCCTGTATTCCATGTTTTATGACAACAATCTTTGCACGGTATCCCATCCAAAGTGCCGCAGACATACAGTCATCGTTATCCACATTCAAAAATCGCTCTGTCAGGTTAAATTCTTCTCTGGACCCCATCAGGATATCCGCTTCCTTTGCGGCAATCGAATAATACACTGCAATCTCGTCACTATTCTTCCAGTTATATTCTCTATAGTCAATATCAAAGATAACCCGAGTGTCATGTTTCCTTGCAAGCATCACCGCTTTAAGTGCAGCCTCCCTTGAAGGGCTCTCTGAAAGTGCTGTTCCCGATATCAGGATTGCCTTTGCACTTTTTATATAATCCTCATCTATATCATCTACTTCCAGCTGCAGGTCTGCTGCCATATTTCGGTACATCAGAAGGCTACTTTCTTTCGGAGAAAGCATTTCCGTAAATGTCAGCCCTAGCTTTTCTCCGTGGCCGCATTTTGAAATATAAGAGGTATCAATTCCTTTTTCCTTGAGATACTCTACCACATATTCGCCGAATTGATCGTCAGACACTTTTCCTATAAATCCCGCCTTCAACCCATGCCTTGAAACGCCTACTGCGATATTCGCAGGAGAGCCTCCTACAAATTTCTCAAAAACATGAACTTTTTTTAGAGAATTGAACCCCTCTTTAACTGAGTCATTGTAGGCAGGATTGAAATCAATCGTCACACGCCCCAACAATATCAGATCCAATTTCCGATTTCTGTCAAAATTGATATACTCCATCTGTATCCTCCGCTTTAGATTGTACCATCCCACGTACTCACAGTGCCGACCTTCTTCTCCTCCTCGTCAAACCAACGGGTCGTCACTACTTTTCTCTCTGTAAAGAAAAGGTAACCATCTTTTCCGAGTGTATGAAGATCCCCAAAGAATGAATCCTTGTGTCCGTTAAATGGGAACATGCCTACCGGAACTGGAATCCCAACATTGACTCCGACCATTCCGCCGTGGGTATTCCTTGCAAATTCCCGGGCATAGTGGCCGTTTTGCGTGAAAATGACAGAACCATTGGCAAAGGGATTCCCATTCATCAATCTTAATCCCTCTTCAAAATCTTTTACTCTCTTTATGCAGAGTACCGGACCAAAGATTTCCTGATTCCCCACCTCCATGTCCTGCGTGACAAAATCCAGAATTGTTGGTCCTATATAAAATCCGTCCTCGTATCCCGGCACAGCCACATTCCGCCCATCCAGAATCATTTTCGCGCTTTCTTGAAGCCCTTTTTCTATCCAGCCAAGCACTCTTTCCTTATGTTCTCTGTTGATAACCGGTCCTAGTCCGGTCTTTGGATCATAGGCCGGTCCCACAACAAGTCCTCCCGCTTTCTTAACAATCTCCTCCACAAGCCTGTTTGCAATGCTTTCCTGCACTACAACCACCGGAAGCGCCATACACCGTTCTCCCGCACACCCGAATGCAGCATTGACAATCCCGGCCGCCGTCCTTTCAATTGGTGCATCCTCTAATACAAGCGCATGGTTTTTGGCTTCGCACAGTGCCTGTACCCGCTTTCCATTTGATGCAGCCACTGTATAAATATGTTTTCCCACAGACGTAGATCCTACAAACGTAATTCCTTTTATAGCCGGATGCTCAAGAAAGATTTCCGCCTCATTCCTGGAACATGTAACGATATTAATTACGCCGTCTGGAAGTCCGGCTTCTTTGTATATCTCTGCAATCCTCATGCATGTCTGCGGAGTAAAGGTTGCAGCCTTCAATACAATCGTATTACCACATGCAACACAGATTGGCGCCATCCACCCCATCGGAATCATAGCTGGAAAATTGAATGGGACAATCCCTGCGAAAACTCCCAGAGGCTCTCTGTATGACACAGTATCAAATCCACTGGAGGCATCCATCAGGCTTTCTCCCATCATCAGAGATGGAGCTGAAATCGCCTGTTCCGTTCCTTCTATTGCTTTTAGCACATCGCCTTCAGCCTCAGCCAGATTTTTCCCATTTTCCTTAGCAACAGAGAGAGTCAGTTCATCCAGATATTTCACTAGCAGCTCCCGTACATTGTATAAGATCTGGACTCTCTTTTTTACCGGCGTTGCAGCCCAGCCCGGGAAGGCCTCCTTTGCCGCCAAAATTGCTGCTTCTACTTCCTCAGCTGTACAGCATGGAACCTCCGCAATTACATCACCGGTGCTTGGATCATATGCTTTTTTATAAATCTTCGTCCTGGACTCTTTTACAGTCCCGTTTACAAAGTATCCCAATCTTTTAATCTCACACATTTTTGTTTCTCCTTTCGCAATCTCCGCATTTTATCTGCTGATACTCTGTCCCAAAGCCTCAATGGATGTCTCCAGACCAGCCATCACACTCATCGTTAGATCCTCCATTTCCAGAGATACATAACCGTCATATCCCGTCATTCGGGCCACAGAGAAAAATTCTCTCCACCATTGCAGATCTTTTCCACACCCGACTGCCACATAATTCCACGAACGTTGTGAAGACTCCGTCACAGCCCTTGTTTCCAGCAGCCCGTTTACATCGCACAAGCCGCGCTCCACTCTCGCGTCCTTACCATGGATATGGTATACTGCACCCTCCAGATTTCTGAGTCCGGCAATCGGATCTGCTCCCATGACAATTAGATGTGACGGATCCATATTCATTCCAATCATCGGTCCCACTGCATCCCGCAACTGCCACAATGTTGCCGGATTGTACACAAGCTGAGATGGAAATTCCTCAATTGCAATCTTTTCAATTCCCTGTTTTTCACAGTGTTCTACAAACTTCTTCCACCATGGAATTGCCACATCTTCCCACTGGTAACGCACGCACTCTGGCATATAATCTGGCCAAGACACAGTGGATGTAATCCAATTCGGAGTCATATCCGTTGGCGCTCCCGCCGGAAGCCCCGACATCATCACCAATTTTTTTACTCCTAGCCTGCCTGCCAGCACAGCAGTCTCATATGCCCCCGCCGTATGCCTTTCTCCCATTTCACCCGGGCTGAGCTGATTGCCCGAACAGTTCAATGCAGCGATTTCTATTCCCTTTTTTTCAAATAACCTTCTGAATTCTTCAAGCCTTTTCTCGTCATGGAGCAGTTTTTCTGCCGGAGCATGGGCGCAGCTTCCCCAGCCGCCCGCCGTCATCTCTACGGCATGAATCCCAAGAGACTTTACTTTATCAAGCATATCCTCCACACTTAGACTGCTAAATACATCTGTACAGATTGCCAGTTCCATAGTTACCTCCCATCATCCAACAGTTCTTTTTCTATCCGCATTCTAGCTTCTGGAGCTTGCACGTCCATTTTTTCCGGAAATCCGAACATGGAAACACATGCAATCGTATCTCCGCCAGCTTTTGGCGCATCTGTCCGCATCTGCCTATATGCAAAGTCCATTTCCCTCAGGGTCTCGAAGATCCCGTCAAAATCCACATCCCCTTCTCCCATTGCAAGATGTTGATGTATCGTCACATCTTTCCGCCCATGCTGGTTAAGCCAAGGCGGGTTGGCAATGTAGCGGCAGTCCAGAGTCTGGTTATATGTATCCGCGAACAGCACATGTGTCAGCTCATTACCTGCATATTTCAGCATAGAACGGACATCCCCTTTTCCCTCATCGTAGAAAAAGCCATGAGGCGCTGAATATACATATCCCAAATTGGGCAAGCGGAAGGATTTGACCAAATCGCAGGCTTCTTGATTCTGTTCGCAGAAATCGTATGGATGCGACTGTATCTCTACGCGAATCCCTTCCTTCTCAATCAGCGGAAGCAGCTCTTCCATTGACCGAAACCACATCCCGTTGCAGATTTCCTGCTGGTTCGGGTCTCCCGACAGCTCTGTATTAATTACCTTTACCCCCATATCTGCCGCAATCTCAATCATCCGCTTCCAATTTTTTACTGCAAATCTTCTTTCATCCTCCGTAGGGCCTGACCATCGGTATACCACAATAAAGGAAGAAATCTCAAGACCGGTTTCACGCAGGGCCTTCCGGTATTCTCGCTCACATTCCTCTGAAAACAGAGGATGCTTGTAAAATGGGTTAATCCGTGGATGGGGAGACTGCTCAATATATTTATACCCCCAATCCGCCACCTGATGTACCATCCAGTTAATATCCAACGACTGTTTTGCCAGTACATCTACATCAAATGCAATCTTCATAGTCCATCTCCTATTCTATTCCCTATAAAATTTAGGCCTCTCTTCTATTTCTATCTCCACAGTTTCTTGTTTGTCCCTTGCTTTAGATGCCGCTCCTGCCGTAACCTGTCCCACATATCCATCCCACGCTGTAGGACCGTCAATCCTTCCACGCCTCACTCCATCAATCCACTCCTGCAATTCTGTATCGTATGCCGCTTCAAATCTTTCGGACCAGTCGCCGTGAACTGCATATCCTCTTTTTCCATCTGCACACACCCGGATATTCGCTGGTTCCGGAAGGTTTAATATCCCGTCCTCACAGCATATCTCGCACTTGATATCATAGCAATGCCCTGTGTTCACAAACGCTTCAACGTCAATCCTTACCCCTGACTTTGTAGTGAGGATCATAGTCTGTGGATCCCTTAGCCGCTCATGTGCCCGCCGCGTATTCTTTGAAAATACAACTTCCACTGTAGCGTAATCCTCCTCCAGAAGCCACCTCAGAACATCAATCTCGTGTATCATAGAATTTTCTACTGCCATCTTAGTCGTATAGGATTCATCTACCGCCGGATTCCTATGTGCACAATGCAACAGCAGAGGCTCCCCATATATTCCACTTTTTACCGCCTCCTTTAACTGGCGGTATCCCATATCATATCGCCGCATGAAGCCCACCTGGACCAGGTGTCTTTTGCCTTTCATCTCCGCTTCCACAATACGCCGACATGCCTCAGGCTCCGGTGCCAGCGGCTTCTCACAAAATACATACTTATTCTGCTTCACAGCTTCCAACACATACTTTTCATGTGCCATGTCCGCCGTTGTAACAATTACTGCATCAATCTCAGCCGATGCAATCAAGGCTTCACCACTCTCATATAATTTGCATCCATATTGTTCAGCCACCGTCTGTCCTGCTTTCAGATTAGCATCTGTACACGCAGTCACCCAGCCGCCGTGCAGTTTCTTGTTAATCCTTTCCATATGAGATCTTCCGATTGCTCCCGTTCCGACGACTCCAATTCTGATATTCTCTTTTTTCATGCCATCACCCTTTCAAATGTCTGCTTTTTTGGCTGCAAGCACCTGATAAATGCCTCCCTTTACCGTATTACACATATATAGCTCTTGTTCCTCATTCCAGCCGCCTACCGGCATCCCTTTATGTGTGATTTGTATCTTTTTACCCGTCATAATTACCAAATTGCTCCCCCTAAGAGATTTAACAACCGCTTGCTTCAGTCTGCCGTCCTCCCACTGGATGTCCACCTCAAATCCGCCCTCTGCGCGTAGCCCCTTTACCGACCCCTTCTTCCAGCGCTCAGGCAACGCCGGAAGCAGCTTTAGGATTCCGCCTTGGCTCTGTAGTAGCATAAATGCGATTGCTGCTGCCGCACCCAGATTTCCGTCTATCTGGAAGACTTCCGTCTCATTTGGCGTCAGCCCCAGCGGGGGATGCAGGTCAAAAAAATTCGGCGCCGTCAAATCGGATAACAATACATAAAGATATTCCAATGACTTATCCCCTTCCCGAAGGCTTACATACAAGTTAATCAGCCATGCACAGCTCCAACCCGTATGTCCGCCTCCCGCCTCTACCCTTCGCTGGATTGACTTCCGGCAGGCTTCTACATATGCTTGGTCTAACTTTTCTATTCCGTAGTCTCCTGGAAACAAGCCATACAAGTGAGAGAAATGCCGGTGCCCCTGTTCAGATTCCTCAAAATCCTCATTCCACTCCTGGAGCTGTCCATATTTTCCTACCTTATAGTCCGGCATTTTATTCAATGCCGCTTCTATCCGTCTGGCAAATACCGGATCCATGTTCAGCCTTTGTTCAATCTCCAGCAGGTTTTCAAAGAGCTCTCGAACCAGCGCCTGATCCATTGCCGATGAACAGCTCACGGAGCATACATCGCCATCTGGAAGCCGAAATGCATTTTCCGGCGACGTGGAAGGACATGTCTGAAGCACGCCTTCATGTTCAACCATCCATTCCAGACAGAATTGTCCGGCACTCTTCATGACGGGATACGCTCTATGCATCAGAAATTCCAAATCCTGCTCATATTTATAATAGGTATAGAGATGGCTACACAGCCATACGCCTCCCATCGGCCAGAATCCATGCCGTGGGTTCACACATACCGGAGTGCTCATCCTCCAGAGATCTGTATTATGATTTGCCGTCCACCCAGAACACCGGAATGTCTTTTCTGCAGTCACCATGCCAGATATGCTCAATTCTTCAATCATTTTAAATAATCCGGCGGCGCATTCATTCAGGTTACATATCCCTGTCATCCAGTAATTCATCTGCGTATTAATGTTTATCGTATAATTACAGCTAAAATCTGGCCTGACAGACTCATTCCAGATTCCCTGAAGATTCGCCGGTTCCGAATTTCCCAGAGATGACGCAATCATTAAATATCTCCCATACTGAAAATAAACTTCCAATAGTTTATCGTCTCTGCCTCCCAGCCTGATGCGCTCCAGTCTTTTATCCAACGGCAGTTCAGAATAATCTGCCCCCTCTAGCTCTAGCTTGACCCGTCGAAACAGTTTCGCCCATGCTTCTGCATGTTCTTTTTGCAGGTTTTTGGCCAAGTTTCCCGACACCTTTCGGATTTGCTCTTTACATCGCTTATTCAAAAGCTTAAAATCCTCAACCCTCTCTTCCCGAAAACCTTTATATCCTGATTCCATGCATACGTACACTGTCAGTTCGTTTATATTTTCAGCTGTGATTTCGCCTTTTTTCAGAAGAACCTTCCCTTCATCTGATATTGCTTTAATTCCAACGCTCAGACAGATTCCTTTCCGATCCTCAAAATACTGGATTGGATCGTTATGCTCGACATAATTAGGCACCACATGCCCTGGCGCTTCATTCTGGAGAAACAAAATCTCTTCCGGTTTGTCTTCCGTAATCTGATGCTTCAGCTCTGATTCCAGCCAAATCCGTATGCCCTCCAGTTTTGTATCACTTTTTATATGTAAGATGACCGCCTTTTGAGGTATGGATGCATATGTCTCATAAGATATTCCTTTGTCTCCAATTCGGAATTCCGTTACTGCCCGTCCACGCTCCATGTCAAGATAACGACGATAACCCGAAATTTCGCCATCATCTTCAAACCGAAACCTTAAATTTCCTACCGGCATATAGGATTCCGTATAGGTCAAAGTCATATTCTCCCGGATCAGCTGTTCTGCTTCCCGAAATCTGCCGCCAAAAATTTTTTGTCTTATTTTATAAATCATTTGGTCCGAAACTTCCAGTTCCTTTTTTTCTCCCGTTCCCGACCAAAATGTATCCAGATTCAAAGATATCTTCTCTTCCCGGGCTCCTCCATAGACCATCGCACCCATACTGCCATTTCCAACCGGCAGCGCCTCTACAAATTTTCCGGCAGGTTTCTCAAACCATATCTCATTTTTCATCTTGCATTACCCCTTTACTGCCCCTGACAACATCCCTGCCTCAACCCTATTGTGGAACAGGATATAAATAATAACTGTCGGGATTATCGCCATGATTATAAATGCAAACTGTGGTCCATATTCCGCGGAATGCTCTCCCACAAAGCTCAAGATTCCTCTCGAAACCGTATACTTTGACTGATCAGTAATAAGTACCAGTGAAAAGATCAGTTCACTGTACGCATATACAAAGACAAACACTGCCTCTGTCATGATAATCGGCTTACTGACCGGTACCAGAACCTTCCACAGCAACCGAAAATCACCGCATCCGTCAATAATGGCTGCCTCATCCAATTCCCTGTCGATTCCATCTAAATATCCCGCATATAGATAGATTGCCTGAGGGAGGTTAAATGTAATGTAGATTAGGAAAAGGAATATATATGAGTTCTTTGCATTTAATGTTACTGCAATATTAGAGATTGGAACCATCGTACAGTGCACCGGAATCATAATTCCCAGCACAAAAAGAAGGTTCACATATTTCAGCCACTTAAGCCTTTTCCTCGAAATCACATACGCTGCCATCATTCCTACAATCGTTACCGCAAACGTTGTCGCCAGCCCCAGAATCAGCGAATTAGTAATCGATGTAGCAGCATGTGCAATGTCATTGGCCTTGATATAGTTTTCCCACCTCCAAATCTGGGGAAGGCTAAACAGCCCAAGACTAATCTCGCTATTATTTTTCAAAGACGAGAAAAATGTAATGATAAGCGGCAAAACCGTTATAATCATCCAAAAAACAGCAAAACCATAACAGATAATACTTGTTACTCTTTTTTTCATGCCCTGCTCTCTCCTTATAATTCTTCCTGCTTCAAAGCTCTATTTACCACAAGGCTCAGCACGATTCCCAGCACAATCATGATTACTCCTGTCGCGCTGCTCTTGCCATACAGCTTGTACTGGAACGCTTCATAATAAAGGAGGATTCCCGGAGACTCGCTGACTCCGTTAGGCCCGCCTCTTGTCATTGCCCAGATGATGTCGAATACCTTAATGCAGCCCGTAATACAGATAATAGAAAAAACCTTAAATGAATTTTTACAAAGTGGAATCGTCACATACCAGATTTTCTTTAACCCAGAGCAACCATCAATCTCCGCTGCTTCATAAAGCGAGGATGGAATAGCAACAATGCCTGACGCAAAAATCAGCATATTATAGCCCGCATACATCCATTCGTTTACGAGAACAACACACCAGATATTTACTGTAGGAGTCGCAAGCCAGTCCTGCACCCATTCTTCAAGTCCCAGCCACGACAGAATCTGTGCAAATACTCCCCAGCTCGGGTTCAGCATATATACCCACATAAGCGCTACTGCAGTAACCCCCAGCATTACCGGCATAAAATATGCCGTCTTCATAATCTTAGTGAACTTCATCTTGGACGTTATAATCAGTGCCAAGATAAACGAGAGCGGCATCAGGATTATAAAACCGCCTACAAGAAAATACATACAATTCTTCAGTGAATCCCAGAACCCCTGGTTTGTCAGTACGTTCTCGTAATTTTTTAGTCCGACAAACAACTTTGGTACATTCGCAATTCCTTTCCATGAATAGAAGGATAGGTATATGGTCTGTATCGTCGGATATACAATAAACACTGCCAGTAATATGATTGCCGGCATTAAAAACAGAACCGGAACAGCTAACTTTCTTTTTTTCCTCATTTTTATGCCCTCTGATGCGAACTGCCCGCATCAACGGGCAGTTCCTGAATGATTATTCGTATTCCGCTATCGTATCTACAATCTGCTTTCCAACTTCTTCCGGTGAATTTCCCATTGCCAGCCCTTGCAGCGCCGCTCTGACAGTTGTAATCATATGGCTGGCTGTATCATAATTTTGAAGGTCAGATTTACAAGCTTCGGTCTCACTTAAAATCGTATTAATGTCATTCAGCAGATAATTATCCACCTCGTAATTACTCTTGATTGCCATTGTATTGGCGTTAGCCTCCAACAGACCGTCAACATACTCTTCCGAAGTCAAATACTTCAGGAATACGACAGAAGCAGCGATTTCTTCATCTGTAGCTCCTAACGTTGAAATAAAGAAAGCATCTGCCGCACCTCCCATATCCACATTTGCATATTCTTGTGTTATTGCCGGAAATCTTGCAACACCCATTTTCCCTTCCTTAAATATGTCACTGTCCGCAGCCGTTCCTGCAAACCAGCTCCCATCATAATGGAATGCCGCTTCGCCTGCTTTGAACTTTGCATCCTCCTGATCCATGTCCATGTTCAGCAGGTTATCGCCTAGATATCCCTTGTCCACCATCTCTTTAATCATGGAATAGATCTCTATCTGTTCTTTACTGTCATAAGCCATCTCGCGTTTGGCAAGCTGTTCTGCAACATCCGGTCCATACTTTTTAAGGGAGAGAACTGTATGCAGATGCCCAAATCTAAAATCAGACTTTTCTCCTACCTGAAACGGCGCAATTCCATTACTCTTCAATGTTTCGCATGCATCCATCAGCTCATCAAACGTGGTGGGGACTTCTAATTTATTCGCCTCCAGAATCTCTTTGTTATAGTAGAGAACCACCTGATAACAGCTCCACGGCACTGCATAAATACCATCGTATCCGTAACTTGAATATGTGCCCGGCTCCCAGTAATCCAAAAATCTATCTCGCCACTGTGGATCAGCTTCTAGATAAGGCTCCAAATCAAGAATAGCTCCTGCAGCTACATAGTCCAGATCTCTCGATCCACCAAAATCATAAAATACATTCGGCGCATCTCCGGCCGCAAAGTCTGTACTGAGTTTATCAATATAGTCCTGTTCCGTTGTGATGTTGGTCATCTCAACCGTAATGCCATTATCCATTTCATTGAACTTCTTCACCATGGACTCATAGTACGCTGAATTTGCATCCTCCGCACCACCTCCCATTTTAGTCGCTACCCGAATAGTCACATCCTCAAATGTCATATCATCTACGTTGTACTTATCCGTATCCGATACTTTACTCTGAGCAGAATCCCCACTTTTTGCCCCCTCTTTTCCTGCACATCCTGTCATCGTAAGAAGCAGACTAAGACTGACAGCTACACTTAGAAACCTTTTCATAAATCTTTCTCCTTTCGTTTAAAAATATTTATGTTTTATGTATTTTATTATACATAAAACGAAACGTTTTTCAATATATTTTATTATATTTTGTTATATTTTATTCTTTTCGTCATTTTTTATATATTTATTAGTATTCATTTGTGCATATTTACTTTTTTAATAATTTTACTTGTTTTTTAATCGCGAAACGTTTCATTCATAATAACACCTTGCAAATGCCTATAAATACAGATATAATGAAGATAGTTTTAATTCTTTCCGTCTTTATCCGGCAGAAATGAAAGGAATGTATAAATGAAAGCTACATTAAAAGATATCGCCAAAGACACTGGTCTGTCTTTGGCCACGATATCAAAATACATCAATAACAAGCCAGTATCTCCCCGCAACCGTGAAAAGATCGAGGAATCCATCGCTAAATTTGGCTACACCGTCAACACTGCTGCCCGCAGTCTGCGCACCCGCAGAACACGGACAATCGGAATCATCTCTCCTGCAATTGGGCATCCCTACTGGGGAAGTGTTATTTCTTATGTTGAACAGTTTTTATGGGAACACGAATATTCCACTATTATTTGCACTCATAATGTAAACAGTATTAACGAGCAGCAGAGCGTACAGTTTCTGATTGACAAGCGGGTAGATGGAATTCTTTATATCGCCTATTCTCAGGATGATTCTTCTATAAAATTGATACAGGAACAGAACATCCCTATTGTATTCCTTGATAATAAGCCCGATACTGTAACTGCTGATTTTGTAACCTCCCAAAACAAAAACGGTGTTTTCGGGGCTGTTGAGTATTTGATCCAGCACAATCACCAGCGTATTGCCCTGATTACCACAAACTCGCTGTACACGACCGCCGAAAGGCTTTTCGGCTACAAACAGGCTTTAAAGCATTATAGCATCCCGGTCAAGGATAACTATATTATATACAATACGCCCAATTCTAACCTCGAAAACACTCAGCTACCGGGGCTACTGGCTTCTTCACTTCCCCCTACTGCGATTATAGCCTCTACATACGATACGGGCGTCGATATCATTACTTATGCACACAGACATGGGCTTACAATTCCTGATGACATTTCGTTAATCATCTTTGACGACAATAATATCTTCAAAGCTCTTAATATCACTGTGGTGCGGCAGGATTTCTTTCATTTAGTCCAGAACTCTGTCCGTCTTTTGATAGAACGAATCAATGAAAATACAGAGCTGCCTGTCCAGCATATTCAAGTTGACACTGACCTAGTCGTCCGCGGCTCTGTAAAATTTGTTAAATAGAGGTATAATGATGTCTATAACAATCAAGGATATTTCAAGAGAAACGAACTTGGCCGTGTCTACCATTTCAAAGTATATAAATGGCGGCAATGTCCGCACAAAGAATGCGAAGGCAATCGAAGCTGCAATCGCCAAGCTCGGTTACCGCCCGAACATCATGGCCCAGAGCCTGAGGAATTCACGCTCATATACCGTTGGGATCATTGTCCCGACTATGAATGATCCATTTTGCTCTAAGCTGGTCGAACAGATTGAGCAGATGCTTCAACTCGAGGGTTACTCCTGTGCACTCTGTTGCTATCATTCAAAAACTGCTATCCGGGAAAATACTATCGAATTTCTTCTCCAGAAAAATGTAGATGCGATATTATTTTTGGCAGATTATCAGATTCAGAGCAAAGAATTATATATACCAGACACCAGAGTGCCGCTGATTATCCTAAACCGTTACCTTGAGGGAATCCCTGCAGATTTTATCCTTCCGGATATTGCAGGAGGGATCTACACATGTACAGAATATCTGATTAAACATCAGCATAAAAAAATCGCCTTAATGACCGCATGCCGGCAGAACGATTCCGAAGACAATATAGGATACCGGCGCGCCCATGAAGATTATCATCTGACATACCATGAAGATTACACCGTCCATTCCACAGACAGGTTTTTAGCTCTGTTAAACAGCGACACGCCCCCGGATTCACTGATAATATCAGATTATCAGCTCTATACCGACGCTGTGTCCACCTTTTTTTCTATGGGATTAGAAATCCCAGATGAGTTCTCCCTGATTGCTTGTGATAATTCTGATTTCGGTCAGATCATGATGCCGCCGATTACAGTGCTTGATTATCCAATTAAAGAGATTGTAAATAAGACCATCCGCATCCTTTCTCAACGGCTGAATGGCGACTTTTCAGCCTTTCCATGCCTGTTCCGTTTGAAGACACAGCTTCACGTACGAGACTCTGTGCTGGATTGCCGGTAATCATAATATGGAAAAAGAAGATTATGAGCCCATCTTTCCAAAGCTCATAATCTTCTTTATAAAATAGGATTCCAAAGATCCTCTCAGCCATTCAGATAAGATACGGAATGAGTTTCACACCATAGATAACATTACAGACGGGGATATTTATATTAACTGCGCAGAGTCCTATCTGATCAAATATCTGGCTACAGCCGTAAAAAGGCTAAACGGGCGCTATCCCGGGATTCATTATCACATCACCAGCGGCGATACATCGATTGTAGCTGAACATCTTGACCGGGGACTGATTGACATGGCTTTTATTGCCAAGCCGCATGACCTCTCAGAATATGTTTATCTGGGAATACCGGAAAGTGATACCTGGGGTGTCCTTATTTATGTACAGGGACTGTCCGCTGGAGCAAAATTCAGAAATCTCACTGGACGATTTGATCCCGTATTCCATCTTCTGCTCGGAACAATCCATAAAGGCAGACCTGTGGGAAAAAAGTGACCAGCTTCAGATCACGGCCATCTTTAGCCGCTCCAATAATGTTGTCGTTTTTGTCCGGGAAGGGCCGAGCATTACCATTACTTCCGAAAGGCTGATTGAAACACACTGGAATGAAAACGCTTACCTTCCTTTAGATCTGCACCCTTGCAGAAGTTTTTAAATTCTTCATTTGTTTTTTTCCATCCCGCTCCTCCGGATATAGCAAAAGGAACGATTACCTTTCACTGCAGATTATAAGATTCCAGAAATGTGTTAATAATGGTTAGCGCTACATACACCAATAGGGGACATCAAATAGGGGACACCTCTGTTATATCTTTTTATCTTTTAATAGTTGCACATATTCTATATCATCAGACCCCCCTCTATTTTTTAGAAACAACTTTTTTCTGCTGTAAACAAGCAGCTATCCTATCAACAAATCCTCCATCTATATTAGAAAAATATCCGCTAATTTTTTTCTCTATTGTTTCCGTAAAATAAGTACATCTTAATAGATAGAATTTCATAATCTTTTTCCTTCATTTCTTCGTTTATGAAACGTTTCCTCCTCATGGATGTCTGCCCGATCATCTGTAAAAGCTGGATCATTAAAATGCCACTTTTTTCTATTCCGCTTCTATAGTTAAGATAAAGATAACTCAGCCGGCCGAAAATGCAGAAAGCCCCCCGGGCGTATACGCAGCCCAGGAGATTGAAGACGCCAAGCAGATTGTCCGTGACCAATTTACAGAAATGTTCACCGGCTGTACCCTGACCGGCCTGTGGTATGACGGAGAAATCAGCCGCAAACAGGCCGATGAATGGGCCGAACAGTATGAAGCCAAAGAAGCGCTCGTCCTGCTGTCTAATTTCGATGTAGACGCTTCCGGAGGAGACGGAAGCCTGAATCCCAATTCCACCTACACTGACTGGAACTGGATTCTCGTCCGCAATTCCGATAGCGAAGCATGGACCCTAAAGACATGGGGCTATTGATAAGCATAGATCCTCTTAATATCTCCCCTGCAGCTCTGAGTCCCATGGGAGCAGGATAAATATCACAAAATACTGGGAAGTTTTCCCGGCTGCTGCGGGAGCCCGGCGCCGGTCCGGGCGCTCTTTGCCAGCTTGTCCGTTCATGTGCAGGCCTATTCTCTGAGAGGTATATTTCTCCGCATTTTGCAATATAGTATATTAATTTTATTTTTTCGAGGGCGCCATGCAGACAGTTTTCCAAAAAACATTGGAAAGTACAATGTACTACCACAATATCCCTGTTTTTATCTACAAGATCCGTTATCCCTTTTTTACAACCACATGCAGCTCAGCTGCCGCCAGGAAGATCAACCAATACTATATCTGCCATTCCCGGGCGGCAGAAAATTACTGCCAAACAGTTCTTTTCCCCCAGGCCGTTGAGAGTGCCCGGTACATTCAAGATGATCATATTCCCTTTAATTCTTATGAGATGGATACCCAGTTCAAAATTACACTGAATCATGATTCTATCGCCAGCCTTTATAACGACCAGTATACCTACATGGGCGGGGCCCACGGCATGACCCGCCGGAACTCAGATACATGGGACTTTTCTACCGGTTACCGCATCTGCCTTCGGACGATATATTCCGGAAATTCTTCTTATCCGGAGAACATATTGGAAGAAATTGAGAGGCAGACCGCAGAGCGTTTGGCGGCCTCCCCCTCTTCTTATTTTGATAATTATCCGGCTCTTATACGGGAGCATTTTAATCCTCAAAGTTATTTTCTTGAACCGCGCAGTATTGTCATATACTATCAGCAGTATGACATTGCCCCCTATGCCACGGGAATCCCCGAATTCAGGCTTCCTTACCCGGAAAATATTACCTCTTGTATATAGAACATATGTTCTGATACAATCATTTTAAAGGAGGTAGTACCCATGAAGACTGTTATCTACCACATTGATGTGAACAGTGCGTTTCTCTCCTGGGAAGCCGCATACCGTCTTCATCATCTGGGCGGCACCCTGGATCTGCGCACCATTCCTTCCGCGGTCTCCGGGGATATGGCGGCAAGGCACGGCATTATTCTTGCCAAAAGTACTCCTGCAAAACGCTTCGGCATCCATACCGGGCAGACGGTCCTGGAGGCCCGTCAGAAATGTCCCGCCCTTTATATGGTTCCCCCCAATTATGGGCTTTACCAGAAATGTTCCGATGCCTTTATCAAGGTCCTGAATGAATATACGCCCACGGTGGAACAGTACAGTATTGACGAGGCCTTTATGGATATGAGCAGCACCCTGCACCTCTTTGGAAGTCCTGCCGGAACCGCCATGAGGATCAGGGACCGCATCCGTGAAGAACTTGGCTTTACCGTAAATATAGGGATTTCCAGCAATAAACTGCTGGCAAAGATGGCCAGCGGATTTCGCAAGCCTGACCGGGTCCACACCCTTTTCCCGGAGGAAATCCAAGAGAAAATGTGGCCTCTGCCCGTCTCGGATTTATTTTTTGTGGGCAGGGCCACGGCCTCCAAGCTCCTGAAGCTTGGTATCCGAACGATTGGCGAGCTTGCGGCAAGCGATCCCGAGCTTCTCTCCTCTCATCTGAAAAAACACGGCAAGGTTATCTGGGCTTTTGCCAATGGAATTGATTTTTCCTCTGTGGAGCCTGAACCGCCGCCGCAGAAGGGGTTCGGCAATTCTACCACCATTGCCTTTGATGTGACGGATGCTGGGATCGCCCACCTGGTACTTCTGGGGCTTGCCGAAACGGTGGGTTCCAGGCTCAGGGAGAATCAGGTGCAGGCAGAACTGATGTCTGTAGGAATCAAAAGCTTTGATCTGAGTTATGCCAGCCATCAGATGATTCTGGATAACCCCACTAACATTACCACGGAGCTGTACCGGTCTGCGTGCCGCCTGTTTGACCAGCTCTGGGATGGCAGAACAGCAATCCGTCATCTGGGCATCCATACAGGCAGGCTGCAGGATGGAACGGCCCTTCGGCAAATGAGCCTTTTTGATACAGCGGACTACGCAAAGCTGGAAGCATGGGACAGCACTATCGATTCCATCCGGAAGAGATATGGCATGGATGCGGTCCGGCGGGCCGCCTTTCTGGATACGCCGATCGACCATCTGGAGGGAGGCATTTCCCGGGAAAAGCGAGATGTAGACTATTCCCTCCTCTGCATCGAATAATTTTACTCCGGCAGATAGTTTTATTTTTTAATACAGGAGATTTGTTAAGAGATGAAAAAGCTGATGTGTATCTTACGCTATAAGACAGGAGGTATATAAGTTATGGGTATGGGAATCGGAATTAATGTTCATACACCGGATGCCGGAAAGATCCGGGGACGCCAGGAACCAGTGGCCTGCGGTGTCTGGTATACAAGCACCGGAACCGCTATCCCAAAACTGATCAAATTCCAGGGGGAGGACGGCGAGATCCGCACACTGACAAATCTGCATGTACTTTCCTTTGAAAAAAAGAATTACTGCGGCATTCCCACCGTAGAATACGAATGTGATGCAGTGGTCGATGCCCGCCGCTATCTCTTCCATCTGCTCTACTATGTAGAGCATCAGAAATGGACGGTGCTCTGGAAGTCCTCCCAGAGCATATAACCCGCCGAAACCTTTTTTACTGTTTCAGTTTTCCACCTGATAAATGCGTGCAAACTCTCTCACATGCCGCTCAAGAACCATAAGCGCTTCCTCTTCTTGCTCCGGCTCCTGGTCGTATTTATTAAGGAGGAAAAAAATGGGGGAATAAAAGTGAAGAGCCATCACTTCCGGATCTGCCTCTCTGAAGATTCTCCTCCTGCACATTTCTTCAAACAGGGCGCTCTGATAGGAGATGCTGGCTTCCATAAAGATCTGGCGGTATACTTTATATATGTCTTTGCTGCGGTACTGCTCTATCGTCAGCATCCTTCTGAACCTGGCAGCGAATTCGTCCTTCAGATAAAACAGAAAGATGCCCCTGCTAAGTGCCAGCAATGCCTCAAGCGAGAGACCGCCATACAATGCGGCGGCCTCTCCCATATCCGATTCACCCGGAAGGCCGAAATCCAGAGAGATCCGTTCCATCCTAAGGGACATCTCCTGTACAATCGTATCAAAAATCTCCTGTTTGCTTTTATAATGTTTATACAGAGAACTGTCTTTGATCCCCACTGCATCCGCAATATTCTTCACACTGGTTCCCTGATATCCCTTTTCCGCAAAGAGCGTCAACGCTTCCTCTATAATCCGTTCTTTCGTTGTCATACGTGTCTCCTCTAAATGTGCATGATTTATTCGCATTGCAGCAGCGCCTGTACTTCACGCTCCCGTCCAAACAGTACACAGCCGCCGCTGTGCTCTGCATCCAGCAGCCCACCGGCCTGAAGCCTCGCAAACAGAGGGGAACGCAGCACTTCCCGCAGACTTTTCCCCCGGATATTTGTATCTGAATATGGGGAAAACGGGCACGGTTCTGCCCCTCCGTCCGCGTTGATGTGGAAAAATCCCCTGCCCGCCGCCAGACAGCCGCCCGATGATTTCTCGTCTCCCGGGAAGGATATGTACAGCATGGACGTATTCCGGCTTCGAAGTTCTGCAAGCCTTTTATCCATAAATGCCCGGTCTGTATCATCCGGCGCCAGTTCCTGCGTCTTCCCGTCAGCGGGAACATATTCTACATAAATCACGGCTTTACACCCGGCCTTATCGAGTTCTTCTGTGAAATCGCAGGAAGTCACTTCTGCTATATTTTCTTTTGTCACAGTAATAGATGTGCCAAACAGAATTCCCGCTTTTTTCATCCGTTCCATGGAATCTGACAATATTTTATAAACGCCGTCTCCACGCCTCGCATCTGTTCTTCCCCGCTCTCCTTCAATACTGAAAACCGGCACCAGGTTCCTGTGATCGGAAAATAACTGTTCATAGGACGCATCCAGCATAGTCCCGTTTGTAAACACAGGGAATAAAATCCGTTTATGTACTGCCGCCTCTTCCAGGACATCCCGCCTTAATAACGGTTCCCCTCCTGCCAGCAGAATAAAGCCGATTCCGGTCTCCTCGGCCTGTGAAAAAAGGCTGCCCCACTCTTCCCGGGCCATCTGCCTCTTTGTAATCTCTTCCTCACACAGATGGTTTGCCCGTGCATAACAGCCTTTGCAGTGGAGATTGCACAGACTGGTAATACTTGCTATTAAAAACGGAGGAATATGTTCCCCTCCCGCTTCCGCTTTTTGGCGCAGTTTCCGCGCTGCCCTCGAAGCCGCTGCATACTGTACCATAAACGCACTTTCCTTCGGATTGTCCAGGGAAGCTTTCAGTATCCCCTTTATAATATTTTCTACACCACCGCTTAAATATTCTTCTAATTCAAATGTCTGCATCCTTTCCCTCTTTTCTTTCTGCAAATATCAACCTGCTCTGCACAGTAAACGGACAGGCTAATAACCACTCGCTTTACATTCTCAGTATAGCTAGCGGTTATTAGCCTGTCAAGAGCAGATAAGAATCTTTCTTTATTTGCAACAATTTGGTTACTGTTCGCTCCCCCAACCTATCAGCGTAGTGATGGGCTGGAGCAACAACGTAAAACAACCGATGAGCCTGCCCTCGCTGAAGGCAGCTTTAAATGAGCAGGCGGTGTTACTGTTTACAGGCTTGCCTGTGAACAGTAACACAATTAATTCTTTTTCTGTATCATACTCTCAAACTTCTTTTCCGACAATATCTCGTTTGTTACAAATTCACCATCATAGAAAAGACTGAAAGAGGTAAAGGGCGCCGGTGCACTTTGAGCCTGTTCTGCTGTTTCGATTTTTACCGAGTGCCACGGCACCTGATTTTTGAGTGCTGCCGCCTCCAGAATCGGAATATATTTTGCCGTAAACGGACATTGGTTTGTATAGTATGCTACATATCCTTTCTCGTCCACATGCGGCTTTTTTGCATGTTTCATAAATGCCGGTTTGTCCACATTTTCAGTAAATGGCAGATACATCAGCTCATAAAAGGGTTCTGCCGTGTCCACAGTTTCGAATCCCTTATACTTCAAATATCCTGGATCCATCAGAAATGGCCGTTTCTTTGCGGAAGACAGTACAACAAGCCCTTTCTTCCCCTTTTCTCGGCTGTCCCGAATACACTCTTCCAGCAGCTGACTGGAATATCCCTGTCCCTTAAACTTACCGGATACCCAGAAGCAGTCAATATACATATATCCCGGCGCTTTGACCGGCACCCAGGCCGACTCCGCGGGAATATATTCTATAAAGCATTTCCCCCGCACATCCCCCTTCAAAAATACCAGGCCTTCGTCCAGCCTGTCCCCCAGCCATGCCTTCTTGGAGGCAACCTGGCAGTCCTTATTGTTGGAAATTGCACAGCAGATATGTTCCTTCTCCAGATTTTCCTTTGTCAATGCAATCAATTTCATATATGTTTTTCCTCTTTTCTCCGCCACATAACCTGCGCAACGATTATTTTCTATATTTAGGTTAACATATAAAACATGACATCTGTATGTCATATATAACCCCTGCGAGGTAAAATGATGATCCGGCCACCCCATCACCTTAAGCGCATCATTAGAATCTAAATCGAGCAGTGCCTGTGATATTTCAATCAAATTTCTTCCAAGATCAAGTCTTCCATATATTCCTTCGCTTCATTCTCATTCTCCATTATTGCATCCATATCCCCAAATCTCATAAGCACTATAGGCATGGTCAAAATGATACCCCAGCTTTTCTGCCAATGCGGCAGACCCTTTATTCTGAGCATCCCAGCTGGGATACCAGTCCCGTTCCAGGCATTCTAAAATCAGCTTTGCACCGGCAGCATAAGCGAGACCTTGTCTGCGATATTCTTCCTTTGTATCAATCTCTATTTCGATTCCGCCTATATAGCCTGCATAAGAAGATGCACCGGAAACAATCTCATCTTCTTTCAAAATCACCACTCCCAAACCATGGTCCCGATACTCTGGATATTCCTTATATTGAGATACCAGATCCCGGCTCCATTCGAAAAGACTGCACTGCCTGAAAATGGATTCATCTATCATCTCTATACGATAATCCGCCGGCAGCCCGGCAACTGCTGCTTCTAATGCCGCTTTGTTGAAGACCTCTTTTTCCTTTTTAAAGGCATAGCGCACAACCTTTTTCGCCTTTTCCCCGTAATACTTTTCAATCACCCCGCTCCACTGATCAGTCTGCGGAATCATAATCATAAACTCTTGTTTGCAGCAATCGGGCTTATATGCGGCTAATTCTTCATCTGGTTTTCCCGCCAGAAAGCAAAAGTCTCCTAACATAGCCATGGCAGAGTTGGGCGCGTCTGTATTATCCACATATATGTGCCCCATCACATTCTGCAGGCATGACCAAATAAGCGTCTCATCCCAGCCTGCAAAGAGCGGTTCTGCTTTGTGACGCTGCTGCAACATATATGCCTTATTCTGCCGCTCTGCTGCAAACCTGCCCGCAGAGCATGCACTGAGGGGTGCCCCTGTGGATACTTTTTTACTGGCATTACGCAAATAATCATCTGCTTCTTTTCTTGATTTAAAAATAATGATCTCTTTTTCCTTCCGATATTTATTCAGCAGTTCATATATCTGCGGCAATTGTTTATCCGGAAAATCAATAATCCATTGTTTAAGTTCTTCATCAAATTCCGATTCGACCCATGGCATATCTTCGCGTTTTTTTCCTATCCGGGATTCTGCACCTGAAAGGCAGGTTTCCAGCGGATAATCCATTAGAAAAACAGTGTCGCATGCTTTCAGACGTTCTGCAAGTGTTCTCTGATAATTACCGTCAATAATCCAGCTGTCTTTTTTTATAATATCATTCGACAGCGTATCAAACTCTTCTCTTGTGATATTTGTTTGATCCGGCTTATGCCACAGCATATCCAGGTAATATAGCGGTAATCCGGTCAAATTTCTAAGTCTCCGGGCAAATGTACTTTTTCCTGCACCAGGACTTCCAATAACGATTGCTTTTAACATAATATTGTCCTTAATAATTGTTTTTTTCTTCTAAAGGTTAATTATAGTGAAACAAACGTGACATGCTCCCACCACTTAATCATAGATTTGAAGTGGGGGCTTCTTTCTCAATCGCCCTAAATGGGTTCCATAGTTTTTCGCGAATCTGTGGATATTCCTTCTTCAGTAGTCTACTACTGGCACTCTTATAAGCATTGATAAATTTGCTGATTTCACTCCTAGGCTCTGCACGGAATATCACATAAACATGATCTATGTCATGATTCCATTCTTCCAACGTAATTCCATACTTAGGCGCAATATATTCAAATATATCCCTGGCCCGATCCGATATATAATCATGGATCACTTTTCTCCGAGATTTTACTACCATAATCAGATGGTAACAGAGCAAATATGCTGAATGTGCATTACGGTCTAATTCCGTTACATTCACCACTCCTTCAATTTATCGACTGGTTACATTATATCATGCTTGCCATAACAGAACGAGTGTTCGTCCATAGTTTAGAAAAGAATTTTATCAAAGAATTTGATATTAGATTTCAGAAAAAATCTTCTGTACCAGATATGGTATATAGCTATTTTCGCCGATAGGCTAATTGCAATTCATCCTCCACCTAAAGAGGAAGGGGAATTCTTGCCTATAACATGTTAAAAATAGCATGTAATATTTTTTACTGTGGCGTCTCATTTAACTTACGACAAAAGAATAGATGCAGAGGATATATCAAGAAGATTTTAAACCATACTTAGTACATCGAAAATTTATCTCAGCTTAAAAGCAAATTAATTATTATTCGAGGTACTTGGATGGTGACTATGGCTTTTCCCGGTGGGTTAGCTGGTAATCTTATTTTTTTCGATCCACACCGCATACGCAAGTGGTGACTAGAGGACCCCAATCTGACTTTAATCTACATGATTATTTCAATCCGCACCGCATACGCAAGCGGTGACCGCAAAAATCATATGGTCGTACAAAAATGTTGGAATTTCGATCCACACCGCATACGCAAGCGGTGACTTCTGAAACTGCTGACAGCGATATCATTGATACGATTTCGATCCACACCGCATACGCAAGCGGTGACGATCCAGTGGTTGTAAAAATAATTCTCACAAGCGATTTCGATCCACACCGCATACGCAAGCGGTGACAACGCTGGCACGGGTGCCAGATAAATTTAAGCAGATTTCGATCCACACCGCATACGCAAGCGGTGACTCTATCCTATGACGGTATGGGAATATGACACAAAATTTCGATCCACACCGCATACGCAAGCGGTGACGAGACGCTTGGGGCAACAAAACTTTTACACAAAATATTTCGATCCACACCGCATACGCAAGCGGTGACATAGCACCTAAATAATATGTCACATGTGACAATCTATTTCGATCCACACCGCATACGCAAGCGGTGACGTGTGCCCGGAATTAATGGAGGAGTTGATTGTAATATTTCGATCCACACCGCATACGCAAGCGGTGACCGTCTACTACGTCTCCTTCCTTAAGAGCCGCAGGAACATTTCGATCCACACCGCATACGCAAGCGGTGACATTTTTGATGAGAATTATCGTTCGAAACTAAACATTTCGATCCACACCGCATACGCAAGCGGTGACTGACAGAAATCTATAATCCAGAGGGATTATATTGATTTCGATCCACACCGCATACGCAAGCGGTGACATAAATTGTGGAAGTATAGTATATCATTAGATACAATTTCGATCCACACCGCATACGCAAGCGGTGACAGCAAAACTAAATAAATTTGCTTTACTTCAAGATCATAATAATATACATTTACCACAAAATCAATTGATTCATCTCATTAAATTTGTATTTTTTCCATCTGTATCCCCTTCCGCTCCTTATTTTTAAGGTGCGAATCTCCCGGGAAATTCCTGTCCGCTACTGATTCGCACTTTATTATTTTAACACTTACTGCATTTCTACAACGCCATACCCCAATGCTGTTTTAGCCCCTAATCCATATATTTCCACCATGCATTTTACAGCTTCATCTATCCTTGTTTTTCCTGCTTCTTCAAACAGCTGCTACACCATATCTACTATATCAATAAGTACGGCAAACTTCCATGTAAAAAACTGAAAACTTCTAACAATACTTCAATACCTTATCACGGCGTTTGCATCCCCCGCTAATTTTTATGATATTGGAAATTTCAAAAGAGGTTTCTATACCATAAAACCACATGACATTTGTCATGAATATATTTTATTCCCATATATACATTGACAGGCGAGGTATGCTATGGTTAAATGTAAGTACAGAAAAGGAGGTATGAATATATGTCAATAGCATCCGATTTGATTCGCGGACATACGGACACAATCATTCTGGCCCATTTGACCGAAGAAGACAGTTATGGATATAAGATCAATAAAGACATTCAGATAAAGACAGACAATCAGTATGAGCTCAAAGAAGCCACCCTGTATACGGCATTTCGTCGGCTGGAAAGCGCGGGATATATCTGTTCTTACTGGGGGGACGAGAACACAGGCGCCCGAAGGCGTTACTATTCCATCACGCCGGAGGGGGATCTGGCTTACCAGCGGATGAAAGCGGAGTGGGAGGAAGCCAAAGGGCTCATTGATATTTTAATCAGGAGTGGTGAGAAGAAGGAGGATACACATGGAAAATAAATTAAGGGCATATATGGATCATCTGTTCCGGGATGTCAAACCGACCAGGAAGTCCGTAGAGTTAAAGGAAGAGATTCTGCAGAATCTGGTCGATAAATACCACGACATGATCGCAGAAGGCAGAACCCCCGAGGCGGCATACAACATAGCGGTTGCAAGCATCGGCGATATGGATGAGCTCCTGGCAGGGCTTCACGGCGCGCCATCCTCCGAAGGCCTGCCTATAACGAAAGAAGCGCTGGATAAGGGACGCAGGAAGTCGGCAGTCCTGATTTCTGTTGCAGTGATGATGTACATTATGAGCGTTCTCCCTCCTATCCTGCTCTCCGATACTATTTTCGAGAACAAACTAGCACCGGCTCTCATGTTTATTATGATTGCTGTCGCAACGGCACTTCTTATTTACAACAACCTGACCAAACCGCGCTACCAGAGAACCGATGACTCAATCGTGGAAGAGTTCAAGGAATGGCAGGAGCAGACGGATTCCAGCCGCAGGGCAATGAGAGCGCTCAGCAGCGCACTTTGGGCTGTCATTGTGGTCATTTATATCGTAGTCAGCTTCTGGACAATGGCATGGCATATCACTTGGGTCATATTCCTGATCGGTGTTGCAGTGGAAGGAATCCTAAAGGCTATATTTGAACTAAAAAAATAGGAGGCAATCATGAATAGAAGGCAATCGGCAGTCATCAGGATCATAGCCTGGACAATCGCGGCTGTGGCACTGATTGTAATACTTATTCTAGGTCTGTTCGGAAAGATCAACGTCATTTCCATTGGAATCAACAACGGTTACTACTATGCTGATTCAGGAAAATATAAAACAGGAAGTGCCCAGATCGACGGAAATGAAATAAAAGACCTGGAACTCAACTGGCTTGACGGGCGGATCCATGTGGCGGCATACGACGGCGAGACCGTACAGTTTTATGAAAAAGCATTACAGGACCTGAGCGAAAAACAACAGCTTCAATATTATGTTAAAAACGGCAAACTGATCATTCAATATCAGAAGGCACAGAAAAGGGTCTTTTTTAACAACTCCACTCTTCATAAGGAACTTTTTGTTAAAATTCCGGAGAAAACAGCAGAATCCATGGGCTCGTTCCGGATTGATACGATCTCCGCAGATGCAGAAATAAGCGGAATAACGGCAAGCCAGTTCCGCTTGGATTCCACGTCCGGTGATTTTGATCTGACCGGCTGCAAAACCGATGGGCTCTCCATGGACAGTACCAGTGGAAGTCTGACCGGAAACACACTGTATGTGGACGGCAAACTGGAGACGAATACAACCAGCGGCGATGTACAAGTAGAAGGAAGCTTCCAAAATATTGATTCCGATACTGTATCCGGGCTCATCTCCGTAACCTCAAAAGTCTGCCCGAATAAGATAAGAACCGACAGTGTCAGTGGCAATGCATCCTTTACCATACCGGAGAACGACGGATTCACTTACAAACTGGACACCGTCAGCGGTTATTTTAACTGCGACTTCGAGATGACACATAAAGAAGGACGGGGTACCTATAAGGGTGGAGGAGCTTCCTTCCGCTTTGAGAGTGTCAGCGGAGGGGCTGAAGTGAAGAGACTGTAATGGACTTAAAAAAACCTCAAAGGGGTCAGACCCCTTTCACTAAGCAGGACACAGGAGCAGTATAACTCATACATGTTATACTGCTCCTTTTAACTTTATAAAGATGTTTCACGACACGCATTTATAAAACAACTGCTTCTTATCAGCATCTCCTAACATACTGCCGCTCATGACTCCCCTGCCATAACCGGCAGACTCCGCAGCACGGGATCTGTAATATGTTCCATAATCTGTTCCGCATGAAACTGCATAAAACTGTCGCCGGCCCGGGACCACCCCCGGCGGATAACTTCCTTACTAATCTGAATACACACCCGCTCAATCAGCAGAGCCTTTTTTACACTCTCATTCACATCCGACAAAAGTATCAGCTTCTTCAGTTCTTCAGCGCACCCCTTCGGTTCGGATAATTCCTCTGCTCCACGGAATACCCACTTATAAAAGGGCATATACCTCCCATTCAAAAGATACAACGCTCCAAGCGCCGCCGTTACAAACCTGCTGCACGTCAGGGCTGCCGCCGCAAAATCCCTGCGCTGGATACACCTGGCGTAATTGTACTGTCCCGCCTGCCCCATTGCCGCACACTTACCAGCAAGCTTCTTTTTTAATACATCTTCCGGAAAGAATCCAGCCAATATATTACGGATCTTAGTAAATTCTCCAAGAGGATCACAGAACACCTCCCCGTTCACCGACATAGCAAAATAATGTTCCGGTACCCTCAGCCACTCCAGGTTATGATCCGGAGCCCTTGGATACCCGATCAGACTGCTGTAGAACTCTTCGATTGAGTGTACGCCCACCCGTTTTCTTCGTTCCGGGGTATAGAAAGAATCTGTACAGCCGCCATTACATCCCGGCAGGGCATCATACGCCAGTTGAAGCGCCCCGCCGATCTCATCATAATACTTCTGTGGAAGCCAGAGACAAAAGCCGGGCCCCCAGTCATGATCCCGTGAAATCTCATCATCAAATCCAAGACATTCTGACCCCTGGCCCGCCAGCCCCGCGGCAATCACCTGGGTATAGTCACTGAACTCCTTTTGAAGCATCGGCAAACCGCAGGCTGTGAAGTATCTCTTTGAAATCTCCAGCCCGTTCATATCTGTTCCCCCTCTTCTGCTTTAAAGTATTCCTTTAATGTCACTTCCGTTCACGTCTATTCAGAGCCCCGCAGATTCTCGAAAGCCCCTCAGCAAGCAGGGCCCTTGGGCAGGCCACATTGAGGCGGATGTACGTGTCTGAATTCTGGACAAACATATTGCCTCCCTCCAGCAGTACTCCCGCATTTTCCGCAAAGAACAATGGCAGGTTCATACCGTCTTCCACATATGCCCCAATATCTACCCATCCAAGATAGGTTGCCTCAGGAATGCGAAATACGGCTTTCGGCAGATGCTTCTCCAGATAATCCCGCACAAATTCGAAATTCGCATCCAGATACTGCCTCAGTTCCATCATCCAGTCGTATCCGCCTTCATAAGCTGCCTGCGCACCCGCCAGCGAAAGCGGGTTGAGATCAAAGTTATGCCGTGCCAGCCAAAGTTTGCGTACATCCTCATTCGGAATGATAATATTGGAAAACTGCAGTCCGGCGGTATTAAATGTCTTACTCGGGGCCATGCAGGTGATAATTCTGTCACTATTGGGATACAGCTTAGCAAGGGGAATGTGTGAAAGCCCGCTGCGGATAAGGTCACAGTGGATTTCATCCGAGATAATTAACAATCCATTCTCCAGGCAGATATCTGCGAATGTACGCAGTTCCTTCTCTGTCCAGATGCGCCCGGAAGGATTGTGCGGACTGCAGAATATGCATAATTTCACATCCGGGTCTGCCGCCTTATTCCTGATATCCTCAAAATCCATTTCATAATAGCCGTCCCCTTTCCGGTTCAACAGGTCTGAACAGACATATTCCACATTGTTATATTCTGCGGCATACTTGAAGTATGCATAGGACGGAGTCAGAATCAGTACCTTATCGCCCGGCTCACATATATAGCCGGTCAGTTCATATAACGCAGGGATAACTCCATGGGATATGTAGAGATCTGACTGAGGAAATGTCCAGCCATATAGTTTTCTGGTCCATGCCTGAAATGCCTGAAAATACGCATCCCCGAAAAGTCTGGTATATCCGAAAATCTTCCGGTCAAGTCTTTTTTGTATCCCATCGATAATGCAGTCCGGTGTGGCAAACTCCATGTCCGCAATCCACATGCGGATAAACTCCTCATCCGCATAGGGGAATTTCATGTTTTCGTCCGCATGAAAAATGTACTGTCTGAACCCGTCCGTATTCATGCAGCTTGTATGGCGTCGGTCAATAATTTCATCAAAGTTGTACTTCATGTCTTTTTCTCCTTACTTGATGCAGTTGTCCATATATAGGGCGGTCTGTAAACCATGAGATAATGTGTAACAGTTCACGCCCGCCTGAACTGTTAAGATTATTCAATATAGGCAATTGCCTCAATCTCCACCAGTGCATCCTTGGGCAGCCTTGCCACTTCTACCGCACTGCGTGAGGGATACGCGCCTGTTGTGAAGAATTTCTCGTATACACGGTTCATGGCGGCAAAATGGTTCATGTCGCTAAGGAATACTGTTGTCTTTACAACGTGATCCATCGTACCTCCTTTGGCCTCAAGAATGGAACGGATATTGGTCAGTGATTTCTCCGTCTGTTCTTCTACGCTTTCCGGAAAAGCACCAGTCCCCATATCAACCGGAAGCTGCCCCGATAAAAAGAGCAGTTTCCCGATCTGATTTCCCTGAGAATAAGGTCCAATAGCCGCTGGGGCTGATGAAGTTGATATAATTTCTCGCATAAGCTCTCTCCTTAACTTAAAATATAATATGCTCTTTCGAGCAGCCGATCCCGTGCCCTGGCAGTGTGTCTGAAAATTGATTGCTGCAAGACCGGGTATCAAAAGTCTTGGGAAGACAGGTACTCTTCTATATTCTGTAATACCTTCTTCCTAAGCAGGACGCCTGACAGAACAGACTGCCCCGCTATGACATCCGGACAGATCACATTCGACATCTGATAGATTTCTCCATCCGTCCCTCCGATAGAAACCGCACTGTCCACTATATAATAGTTACCCGGCTGCTGAAGCCAGCCTTTTAGCGCATCCAGCGGGTAAGGCGGTGTAAAAGTCGTATTGATCAGCACTTTCCCATTTCCAAAGCGCTTAAAATCATTCTCCGTCATGATGACCGTATTCTTATGAAGATGTGTCGTGAGCACATCCACCGTTTCCAACAGCCTGTGAAATGGCAGATACCTTGCACCCTTGTCTTCTATACCGGGCTTGCGGGTCCGGCTGAAATAATAAACATCCATCTGAAATGCAAGCATTAATTCTGCAACTGCTGTGCCCACATCTCCCATTCCCACGATACCGAGCTTTACTCCTGTAAGCTCCATTTCCTCTTCCTGCCAGCGCCTCGGTCCAAATCCGTGGAACAGGCGCACCAGTTCACTCGAGATGAACTCTGGTACGCCCTGGTCACCATACTTCCGGATTCCAGTCACAGTGATTCCTTTTCCCCGGGCATAACTGATATCCACATTCGCGCTTGCCGGCGTATAAAGGCTGCAGCACATTCCGATGTACCGGAGATCCTTACAGGCCTCAATCACCTGTGCACCGATTTGGCTCGTATAGAACACAAGCACAGCTTCTGCATCCTTCATACGTCTGATTTTTTCCGCGTCATCAGGAGGAATGTCGCGGTAGATCCGTACATTTTCCGCATATTCAAACAGTGCTTCTTCTGCCGCTTTATCAAACCGGACAGGTTCCAGCACTACAAGCTTTTTAAATTTTCTCATCTTTCTTGAGCTCCATAACCTTCCTGTACAGGCGGATAAAATCATCCTTTGTCGTCATCCTCGCATTGTTGGGACGGTCGCCGCCCAGCATTGCATCGTCGGCCAGACGTTCCAGGCTCTCTTCTGTCACCCCGAAGGATGCAAGCGGCGGAACCGGCATATCCTCCAGAAGTTCATAGACACACGCAACGCCCTTTTTCGCTGCCTCCCTTACGGACAACCCCGCAGTATTGACCCCGAAGAAACCGGCAATATCTGCATAACGCTCCGGCCAGGCCCCCATGTTGAATTCCATCACCACCGGAAGGCACAGGGCATTCGCAACACCGTGCGGAACATGGTACTGCGCCCCCAAAGGATGTGCCATGCAATGAGAAATCCCAAGGCTGGCCGTAGTAAATGCATAGCCTGCCAGCATGGCGCCCATCATCATATCATAGCGGGCGTCCTTGTCGCTGTCACCGCGGTAAACTGCCGGACGCAGGGCGCCTGCAATCAATTTTACAGCCTGGCATGCCAGCGCATCGGAAATGGGTTCCGTACAGCGGGATGTGTAAGCCTCAATTGCATGGGTCAGTGCATCCATCCCCGTTGCCGCAGTAATACCTGCCGGAAGGGAATAGGTCAGTTCCGGGTCACAGATCGCAAGCGCCGGCATGATCCCGGTACCGCCGATCGGCATCTTCCATTCTCTCTGCCGGTCTGCAATCACTGCAAACGGCGTACACTCGCTTCCTGTCCCCGCCGCAGTCGGGATGGCTACAATGGGCAGCGGTGCGGTCCTGAATTTGTCACACCCCTGATAATCCCTGATGCTGCCGCCATTCGTGACAACAATTGCGGCGGCCTTGGCGGGATCCATAGAACTCCCGCCGCCAAGGCCAATTATGACATCTGCATCTTTGCTCAAATCTGCGATTTTTTCCACGGTCTCTACGGACGAATCCGGTTCACACTGGTCGTATACGTTCAGTTCGATGCCCGCATTTTCAACAGATTCCATGATCTTTGCAGCAATCCCGAACTTCACCAGCCCCTGATCCGTTACGAGCGTCGCCTTATTTACACCCAATTTTTTCAATTCTTCCCCTGTCTTTGCTGCAGCACCGTTTCCAAAAAGAATTGCTCCGGACGGCGCCCAAGAGAAAATGGACTTTTTATCTTTAAATACGCTGTAATCCAAAGGCAGCTGTGCAACTGGTCTAAACATGATAAAACCTCCTAAGCTTAGTAATTTTTTTTATTCCATCAGATTACCGGATGGATTAAGCCTTGATTCCCTCTTTTTCGTCCTTGGATTTTACCATAAAGTACCGGATCACAATCACAAAGAATACGATAAATCCCGTGTAGCCGCAGTAGGTCATAATAACACCCAGCAGCTTCTGATATGGCACGAAGAGGCACAGTACATAAGTGAGCACACCAAATCCTACAATCGCAATCTTGTATTTCGGGCTTTTATCATCTTTAATGAAAAAGTTAATGGTATTCCACAGTGACGGACAGATTGTGGAATATATGGCCAATATGATGACAACCGCAAACAGCGTGCCCACGGAACCCATGATATGGGAAGCCAGTGCCAGGTTAGGAATCGCAACTGTTGCAGCCTCTTCAATATTTCCCAAGTGGTTCAGCCCCATCAGGACAGAAACTGCGGAAATGAAGAATGCGCCTGTAAAAAGAATCATTTTGAAACGGCCAAATTTATATTCACGCTGGTCATATGCCAGGGTAGAAACAAAGTTGGAAACCAGAAGAAGGGAACAGCCTCCGAAAGAAAATCCTGCTGTCAGCCAATGATTGGTTCCCCGGGTAATCGTAACAGCCCCGCTGTCGAGAAGGGCTATGCCTTCCGAAATCCGTGGGAAGAATGTGAAAGCCGATATCAGCCCGACGATCAAAGTAAAGCAGACGATAACCGGCCCAAGCCATCCGATTACGTCAACCGTGCGCTTCAACCCGAAGATTGCGGTTGCTACAGCAGCCACTACCATGATAGCGGTAGCGATCGGCATCGGTACGCCCCACTGCTGGTTAAATGTAGATGCGCCGCCTGAACACATGAAGATAAAACAGCAGGCTACAAACAGCCACGCAAAGATCTCAAATAATTTTCCTGCATATTTCCCGGCGTAAAATGTAGCAACTTCGTTCAGGTTGGCCAGTCCGCGGGTCCTTCCCGCATATGCATACGCTACATAAGTCAGATACATCATCAGGAAGTTGATGATGCCCACCGCAATCCCCATATAGCCATAGCCTGAAAAGTACTGGATGGTCTCCTGTCCGGATGCAAAACCGGAGCCAATCAGGAATGCAAGCAGCGCACCGGCTAATTTAAAAAATGTGAACCAGCTCATATTTTTCTTATCCATATATTTGTATCCCTCTCTCTCTTATTCTTTTACTCTCTTGTTCTTTTGTTACGCTTCTTTCTATGCCGCCCGGAGAAACACCACTCTCCCGGGCGGCTTCCTGCATGATTTATTAGGGCATTCCGCCGCCCGGACCGGTGGCGCTGCCGCAGGATATGTGCGATAAAGCCCCCATAAATTAGCAGCAGTTGGTATGCTCTGTTCGCCCGATGATATTTTCCTGTACACGCGGGTCAAGCTCTACGAAAAATGCGGAGTAGCCTGCCACACGCACCATTAGGTTCTTATGGTTCTCCGGATGTGCCTGGGCATCACGCAGGGTCTCTGAATCCACCACATTGATCTGCACATGCTGCCCGCCTGCTTCGCAGTAACCTTTCACAAATGATTCCAGCATTTCCAGCCCTTTCTCGCCCTTTGCAACGGCAGGGTCAAACTTGTGGTTTACCAGAACTCCCTTAGGAACCATAATTGTATCCATCTTTCCGATGGAGTTGCCTACTGCGGTCGGGCCATTGCGGTCCATACCATTGGAAGGTGAAGCATTGTTCGCAAGCGGCTCCCCGTCCATACGGCCATCAGGCGTAGCGCCTACGACACGTCCCTGCCAGATATTATAAGTCTGGTTCAGAAGGATCAGTTCATACTGGCCAAAGCGGGAATCCTTATGTGCACGGTTTTCTTCTGCACAGTAGGTTACGACCTGGCGGCAGTAATCATCTACTAAATCTTCATCATTGCCGAAGTGCACATATTTATTTAGGAGCATCTGATGCCATTCCTCATGCCCCTCATAATTATTTGCAAGTATCTCAACCAATTCCGGCAGGGTCAGCAGTTTCTGGCGGAAAACAACTTGGTCAATCGCCGCCAGCGAATCGGCTGCATTAGCCACGCCGCTGATGAAGGTACCGGTACTGCTGTATTTTGCGCCATCCTTCTGCAGGATGCGGCCTTTTTCAATACAACCGTCCACAAGGGTAGATGCAAATACCGTCGGACAGATCTGAGAATGAAGTGCGGAACAGATTCCATATGCCTTCAGATGGTAATCAATGATATAAGACAGCTGTGTCTTATAGGCATCCATGAATTTTTCCATGGTATCCATCTCTTCCATTGTGCCTGTCTTAGGCCCAAACTGGCGGCCCGTCTTCGGATCCACGCCATTGAACATCGTCAGTTCCAGTACTTTCAGGATATTGATAAATCCGGCAACAGGACGGAAATCCGTTTTGCCCGGAACCTGTGCCTCTACACATCCCTCAATCGCGTAGTCACGGGCTTCGCGGATATCATTGCAGCCATTTGCCAGTACACGCGGAATATTAATATCATCATTGAAGAATGCCGGCTGTCCGAGCCCCTTCTGGGTAAGCTCAAGAGCTCTTCTGAAGGTTTCCCTGTCGATCTTTTTGTTATAACGGAAGGAGATCGCAGGCTGTGTCGTCTGTGCCCCGTCCGCTGCCTCTAAGAACAGGTAAGTCAGGCGGTTGCACGCATTCTTACCGTCTGCATCAATTCCGCCGATGGTAAGGTTCGTCCACATTGGGAATCCGGCATAGGCCTCTGCTTCAATATGGTCACGCAGCTCGAATATTTCGGTCCACTTGATCAGCATACATTCGATCATCTCAACGATATCGTCTTCCGTAGCGATTCCCGCCTCAATGTCATGCTGGAAATAGGGATACATAAACTGGTCAAAACGTCCGACCGAATGGTTGTGTCCCGCATTCTCTATCTGATAGATCAAATGAATGAACCAGAAGAACTGCATTGCCTCATAGAAAGTCTCCGGCGGATATTCCGGTACACGTTCGCAAGTCACGGCAATACGTAGAAGTTCTTCTCTGCGTTTTTCATCTTCTTCTGTCTTTGCCATCTCACGGGCGAGATCTGCGTAACGGTGTGCAAACATAATCGCTGCATTTAAAGTGACCAGCATCCCCTCCCATGTATCTTTCTGCTCCTGGGTAATAAAGTCATAATGCTCTATATGATCCAGCTTTTCCTGAATCTCTTCAATCAGTTTGCGGAAGCCCTTCTGGAAAATCACATCATACTGCGGCATATGGCTTGCTGTTGAAACGATACGTGAACCGATTGTAATTAAACCGTCCAGAGAGGCCTGCTTCATATCGTCTGGAATCTTACTGTCTACAATTTCTCTGAAACCATGTCCCTTCCATTCCGTACAAATCCGGATCAGTTCCTCTTTGTCTCCGGGGTTCACCCATTCCATATTGTCGGTGGAGCGGGTATCAAAGGTGTCGATATCCTCCAGTATCCAGTTTGAGCCCCATTCCGGATATGCGGGAACAGATCTGTATCTCTCACCATGATCTCCCACAAAAATGGACTGTGGATTGATGAAAATTTTCATGTTTTTCAACAGATATTCCAGCAAATGTGCCTTCCTGGAAATCGGAGATTCAACGGATGGAATCCGGTAAAACTCGGTTACCAGTCTGGCTCTGTCCAGGGAAATAGACGGATGGGTGTCGCGCAGCCGCGCCTTTAGGAATTCAACTTTGTTACTGCTCATTGTGTTTCCTCCTTTTTGAAAATTTGTTAATTTGTTTATCTTATTGAACTTTGGAGTATACTGCTGTACTTCCAAAGTTAGCAATCACTCACAAGCTTTTCTATGATGCCGTCCATCAGCATAGTGATGCACCGGGCACCCCCTTTACTCATCTGCGCTGTTGTCAATGTTATAAAAGCATTTCTTTCCTGCAGGAATTAGTATTTCATTAGCCGCTTCTACCAGATGAAGCATATGGCCGGTATCCGGCTCCTCAATATCCGGCAGCGGATATTCTATGTCCAGTATTTTATATTTGTTAATGCCGAGCCTGTGGTATGCAAGCAGTTCGTAACGCCGTACAGCAGGCAGAGTACTGATAAACTGTGCCGTGGCCCGGATATTTTCATCCGAATCATTCCACCCGGGAACAACCGGGGTGCGCACACAGATTTCATTGCCATGGGCGCTGATCTTTTTTAGATTCTCCAGAATCTCTTCGTTTGGCCTGCCTGTAATCTTCTGGTGCATTCCACTGTCCATATGCTTGATGTCAAAATAAATAAAATCTATGTAGTCCAGACAGGGGGCAAAAGCTTCATAATCCCCGCATCCGCAGGTCTCTATCGCAACATTGATGTGATATTCCCTGCATTTCTTTGCAATCGCATACAGGAACCGGGGCTGCATCAGCGTCTCGCCTCCGGAAAATGTAACTCCGCCTCCGGAATGTTCGAAATAAAAGCGGTCCTGATAAATACGCCTGAACAATTCATCTACCGTGTAATCTTGCCCAAACTGCTTTCTAGCCTCGGTGGGACACAACTGTACACAAAGTCCGCAGGCAGTACACTTTGCCCTGTCGTACTGCATCACGCCCTCTTCGTCCATAAAGACGGCGCCATTGGGGCATTTCTTCAGGCAGAAACCACATCCCATACAATTGACCGGATTCAGTGTGATTTCTGGCTTAAAAGAGATGCCTTCCGGATTAGCACACCAGAGACAGTGGAGCCCGCAGCCCTTAAAAAAGACCGTGGTCCGCATCCCGCGCCCATCCCTGTTACAACATTTTTGAATATTAAAAATCCTGCCTGTCAACTCTTCCATAATCTACTCTCCCTTGCACGTTTTTTAATAATTAATTATCACTTTGTTTCTCTGTTCTGCTGTTCACTTTTCATTCCGGCCTCAAAAAAGTAGTTGTAATTTCAAAACTTTTGATTTATAATTACTCAATAATTCAAGACTTTCATTTGTTTTTATTTGATTTCGGTGAAATAATCAGTCAATTTTTATAAAATAATCGTACCAATAAAATCGTTAAAAATCCAACAAGTAATTTTCATTCTGCTGTTCACTTTTTTTCATAGGGTAAATTTTAATAAAAAAATATTATCATTTTGTTCATAGTGCACGAAACACCAGATCACCTTCCGCGGGGTTATCAGAAATGAAATCGCATGCATGTTCATAAACATATACATCTAGTAAACTTATATGATTCTTTAGCCATTTGTAAGTGGCTTCCAAAAGTTTCCGTTATATTGCACAATTTAGGAGGTATTTATGGATACTGTAAAATACGAAATTTTTCTCAAGGTACTGGAGCACCGCAGTTTTTCAAAAGCTGCCAATGAACTCGGCTATACGCAGTCCGCGGTCAGCCATTCCATCTCTACCCTTGAAAAATCCTTTGGATTTAAACTTTTAAACCGTGAAAACAATGACATCAGCCTCACGCGGGCAGGGATTGATGTGCTCCCTCACATACGCAATATAGTAGACGCACAGAACACGCTGGACTTTACACTTACCTCTTACCACGAATTTGAATCAGGCACACTATGCATTGCCACAATCCCGAGCCTGGCAATCCAATGCTTCCCGGACCTTCTGCGCCAGTTTAATCTGCAGTATCCAAAGATTCATATTGTCATCATTGACGGCAATTATGAAGAAGTCGAAGAAATGCTTGCCGGCGGCAGGGTGGATTTTGGATTCTCATCCGTATCCGCTGAGCTTCCTTTTAAGACGATTCCTCTGTTCCGTGAGAGCCTGCAGGCCATCCTTCCCTGCGGCCATCCCCTCACCGAAAAAGAGGCACTTTCCCTGCACGATCTGGAATCAGAGGTATTTATCATGCCGGGTGAAGGACCAAACCATCAGGTTGGGCAGCTGATCCGCAAATATCACTTAAAGCTTAACGTCGTCTACTCCGTTTCCGATGACAACCTGACTGTCTCCATGATCGCCCAGAACCTTGGCGTCAGCATTCTCCCGGAGATGTCCTTTAAAAAATACCTGAACCTTCCCTTTACTGCAAAACCACTGATTGAAGAGCCTTTCAGGGAAATACGGATTATTTACAATGATCTCAATTCCATCTCTCCGATCAGCCGGGCATTTATCACGTTTGCCCAGAACTATTTCCGCCAGTTTCCTGATTCACGACCGGTATAGCCCAGGAAGCAGCGCTTTTCGCCCCACGAGGCATACGAATACCCGGCTGTTATACAGCTAGGAAAATGCCCGTAGAGCAGGCATCTTGTCTGCGCTCCGCTTCGGTCCGTGCTAAACGTGCGCCACTGGCGCACAGCACCCTTCGCTGCAGGCAAATTCAAATAGGCTGGATGCGCAACAGTTTGGGCTTGCCTGAACTGTTACACGAATATTTGACATTTTGGGATTATGAGATGCCTTGACCTTGTGTCAAATTCATGATAGGCTGAATTTACCATATGTTGGTAAGTAAATATACAAATTAACTATATATGGTTTTCATTAAGATAGTTAAAAGACAAATTTTATTAAGGTGATGCATATGGATGATCTTATGAATTATTACATGAATCTTGTTCCATTTTTGGGGGAGGCTCTTGGAAAGAGCTTTGAGGTGGCAGTTCTGGACTGCAGAACAGAGAGTATTGTCGCTATTACAAACAACCATATCAGCGGTCGCAGCGTAGGCGCTCCTATGACAGACTTTGCAAAAAAAATGGTCAGCAGCGGAGAATGGCGGAACCGGGATTACATAGCAAGCTATTCAGGTCATACAGAAAACAACAAGCTTCTCCGCTCTTCCACATATTTTATCAAATCCGGTGATACCCTTCTGGGAATGCTCTGTATCAACATGGATACGACAGACTACCAGCTGCTCAGCAACATAGCGCTTATGCTTGGTGGTCTTGAGACAGGAACAGCAAAGGTTGCCAACAGCAATAATTCAGACAGTGAGACCTTTCAGGACAGTGTCTCTAATGCGATTGCCCAGACACTGCACGGCCTGTACCATGAGGACATCCCCACAGAGTTTTCAAGAAATGACAGGATAGCAATCCTTTCTAAACTCCAGGAAAAAAAGGTCTTCCTGGTCAAAGGATCGGTTCCGCGGATTGCACGCATTCTGGGGTGCAGCATACCTACTGTGTATAGGGAACTTGCACATCTGAAAAACTTACCGAACCAATAAATCGGGATTTAGCAACGGGCTTTAGTCCCGGGGCGGATGGAGGGGGACGCTTACCGTGAGCCGGGAGATGCTGCGGCAAGTGCCTGCCCTGTTGGAAATGCATGTTAGCGAGCCAGGCAGCAGTAAGAGGAAATCCGCAAAACCAGCCGGAACCGAACACATTCACCGCTTAATCTGATGATTAAGCGCTTCAGGTGTTCTAAAAAGCTGCTTCGGGAGCAGCTTTTTTCCGGCTGGTTCTGCGGATTTCCTCTAACTGCTGCCAGGCTCGCTAACATGCATTTCCAACAGGGCAGGCACTTGCCGCAGCATCTCCCGGCTCACGGTAAGCTGGTTCATCCGGCCGGTAGGTTAGGACCCGTTACTAAGATGGGGCCTCAAACGGGGGGCAGCGGATGGTATTGAATTGGTGTGGATTTGATAGCCCCAGTAAGTTTTTTATAATTAGGTTGGCGGTAAAGTAATCAGTAAGGTATAAGAGCGTTTAAAACTTACGATCTATATGAAAGTCCCGCCAATTCTGTCCCATCCGCTGCCCTGGTCCGGGACCCTACCCGGTTGGCGAGCTTTCCTGCCGATTGGATGAGCCAGCTTTATGACAGGGAGGCCGGGGAGGTGCTGGGGCTGTATATGCCGTTGCGATATGCTGGAGTGCGCTTAGTGATTCTTGAACAGCCGATGCCAGATAGGCGGGGAAAAACTTGATCTCCAAATCAAGTTTTTGCTGAACCCAGCGCGGGAAATCATCAGATTTCCCGTGATGTGTTCAGCGTACCCGCCTATCCGGCATCGGGTGTTCTAGAATCACTTAGCAGCACGGGTGCATATCGCAACGGCATATACAGCCCCAGTGCCTTCCCGGCCTCCCTGTCATGAAGCGTCCCCGTCCGTCGACAAGTCTAAAGCTTGCCGACTAAATCCCGATTTTCTTGTGATATATTTCATGCAGCTTTTCGTATAGCGGCACCAGCTTCCCGTATATGTTTTGATACACATCATGGTACAGATCGTGATATATTTGGTGCTGCTCCATATCCGGTTCAAATACATCTTTCAGGTGCACCATAGCCTCCTGAGCTTCTTCGTAATTTTTAAACTCTCCCATGCCTACGAATGCCGCCATTGCACTCCCTATTCCAGTGGCCTCATGGCTCTGCATCCGTTTGACCGGTATGCCGAACATATCGGCCGTGATCTGGCAGATTTCATCGCTTTGGGATCCTCCGCCTCCCAGCCTGATCTCTTTGAATGTGTGGCCGGAGCGTTTTTCCAGTAAGCGCATGCCGTCCATTAAGGCGAAGTTGATGCCTTCTATGATTGCGCGGTACAGATGGATCCTTGTGTGCTGGTCGGAGAATCCTATAATGGCTCCTCTGGCTACCGGCATCGTCACGTTTGGCGTGAAGTAGGGCTGGAAGAGGAGGCCGCCGCAGCCTGCCGGGACCTCTTTCAGGCGCTTGTTCAGCAGCTGTTCTGCAGTTACGCCCAGCAGCTCCGCCTGTTTTACCTCTTTTTCTGCAAATTCTTTTTTGAACCAGGATATCAGCCAGTATCCCCTGTAAATCTCGATTTCCGGGTTGTACCAGCCAGGGATCACGGATGGATAAGGCGGAATAAACCGCTCCGGTTCTAGGTAACGGCTGATGTTGAATGTGATTGTGGCTGTGGTACCGAACCCAATGGCGGCTTTCTCCTTGGAAATGCAGCCCAGGCCCAGTATTTCACAGGCTTTGTCTGAGCCGGATGCCAGCACCGGAATTCCTTCCCTGAGGCCGGTATCTTCCGCCGCCTTCTTCGTGATATTCCCCAATAGCTCCCCAGATTCCCTGACCTCGCAAAGCTTATCCGGTTCCACATCGAATACCGGACGGGTCAGGGCCCCTTTCCGCTGCCAGTTCCTGCACTGGCTGTCTATTGGAAGGCGCCCCACCAGACAGGCTGCTGCATCCGTCATATTTCCCGTCAGGAGAAATGTCAGATAACCGCTGAGCAGAAGATATTTCTCTGTCCTGGCCCAGATATCCGCCTCTTTCTGCATGATCCAGTTACAGTGTGCTTTCTGGTACTGGACTTTTGCAGTCTCTTCCATCCCCACGGCCTTAAGCATCATCCGTGTGACCTGTGAAAACTTGGGGCCGCCTTCCGCTTTTCTTTTGTCCAGCCAGACGATTGCAGGGCGCAGGGGCTTTCCCACTTTATCCACACAAATGACCGTGTCGCGGATCGTCGTCAAGGAAACGGCTTCAATCCGATCCCACAGGCTGGTTTCGGTCTTTAATTTCTGCGCAGCTTCACAGATACTGCGGTAATAAAAGTCCGCATCCTGCTCCGCCCAGTCAGGTTCTCTGGAAATGTAGGGCGGATCATGCCTGATCTGTCCCTTTCCCAGTATCTCCCCCCGGTTGTTGATCAACAGAGCGCGGGAACTCTGGGTTCCCACATCAAAGGTCAATACGATCCTTTCTTCTTTTACTCCCATGGTCTTCCCTCCATAAGGGTGCGCTTATTTTCAGCAGTCCCGGATGCCCTAACGAATATCCTCTCTCAAAAAGCGCTTTTCTTCTTCCGGCAGATCCAGCCCCAGCGTCCCGCCCGGATTCATGTTATATCCGGGGTCAAAATAATTCTTCAGGGCGCGGATGACGCCGTACTCATTGCGTCCAATCTGGCCTTCCAGCCACGGTGCGAACATCTTTCCGATGCCGTGATGATGGCTCATGGCGGCCCCGGACTTCTGAATTGCGTCCAGAATTGTTGCATGATATGCCTTAAATGCCTCTGCATCGTCCATTCGTGTAATGAAAATAAAATACAGATTGGCGCCCTGCGGATAACAGTGGGACATATGGGTTGTTACAATCGTATTTGGCAGGGCATGGCAGACCTTGCGCACCTCTTCATGCACCCTGCCCATATTGGACCAGTTCACGGAACACTCCAGCGTGTCTGTCATAATACCAAAGTCCAGCAGCGTATCTCTGAGATACGGGTCTGTAAATCTGCCCTTTTCCCAGCTCTTTGTCACGTAAGAAGTCAGGCTCATCCCGCCGTACTCCTTTGCGATCCTGCGGATATTTTTAGCCACATTTTCGGAAAATCCCTTCTCCCCATCCGTAAATCCCAGGAACAGGCAGCGCTCCATGTCTGCATATCCCCGGGTATCCAGCAGTTTCCACAGGGGCGTCTCGTCTACATTATAAAGCCGGAGCATCAGATTCGTTTCTTCCGGGTCAGACAGGCGGAATACAGAGGAGTATCCGGCCTCGCACTGCATCATTTCCCTTGCCGCCTCCTGGGCGGTCTTCCAGTCTTTGAATATATAAGAAAACCGTTTTCTGTTCTCCGGCATATACCGGAACACTTTCAGCGTCACCTCTGTCAGTACGCCGAAAGTTCCTTCGCTTCCCATCATAATCTCATTCAGGTTCGGGCCGGTTGCCTCCCGTGGATAATGACTGGTCTGTATGTTTCCGATTGGTGTCGCATATTTCTGGGAAAGCACGATATCGGTAATACATCCATAATAGGTACTGTTCTGCCCTGCCCCCCTGGTAACGACCCAGCCTCCCACGCTGCTGTACTCAAAGGACTGCGGAAAATGACCGCAGGTATAGGCGCGCTTAGCTCCCATGAGTTTCTGGGCATGGTTCAGCGCTCTCTCCAGTTTCGGACCGGACATGCCGCTCTGCACGGTGATTGTCTGGTTCTTCTCATTAAAAGAGACGATCTTGTTATAGCGTTTGCGCATATCCAGGGAAATTCCGCCTTTTACCGGTTCCACGCCGCGGGTCACACTGCTTCCGCCGCCGTACACATAGAGAGGGATGCTGTGTTTTGTACAGTATGCTACGATCTCTTCGATCTGCTTCGTAACGCCCGGATATACAACCACATCGGGCAGATTTTCAATCTTGCGCTGTCTCAGCCTGGCCGCATCATAACCGGTCTTCCCGTACGCCACTGCAAGCCTTGGGTAATCCTCCGTGGTAACGAATTCCTCCCCCACAATTTTCTTCATCGCTTCAATATGCTCCTGCGCCAGATTACACGGAACGTCCAGCTTCACCGTATCCATCCCAATGTCTCCGTCATAAGAACTGAAGTCCTCATCTGTCATGCTGAATATCTGTTTCATCATTTTGTAAAGGGATTCCTTCGGATACTTCACGTATTCCGGATCCCCCCACCGGAAAATAGATCTGTAACTATTCTTTGGCGCAGGTGTTTTCACCCATTTTGGTTCAAAATCTTTGTACGGCTTGCTCATAGCTGCTCTTCTCCCTTCTGGCATATACTGTTTTCTTCTTTTAGAATACCGCTCGTCACGATCACGTCCGCACCAAGTCCCAGTACATTTCTAATGACCGGGACGCCCGCTGCACATCTTTCCCGGACCGTCACTTTATTAATTTCCCTCATCACATCAAAAATCCGTTCTTTCGGAATCTCTGCCGAAACCCGCACGGGGATCACAGGCGTTTTCGGAAAAACCGTGCTCACAGTGGAGCTGATCGTGCGCATGGGATGCGTCATTTCTTCTATGGCAAAGTGTTCTCCCCGTTTACACTGGTTGCCCCGGACAATCCATTTTCCGTCTTTCTCCTCTGCTTCAAGGCGGCATCCGTTCGGGCATACAATACAGGTTAACTCTTTCATGCTCCCGCCTCCTTTCTGACTGCTGCTTCAATCCTGCTGCCCGGCGCTGCCCCGAAGAGGCTCAGCTCCAGTTCCAGCCGTTCCATCTCCGGCGGCTTCAGATTCCGGTACCTTTTGGTAAAGACTTCTTTTCCGTTCACGGTGAACACAAAGTTTCCAACTGCAATGCTCTCCCTGCTGCGGAAATAGAAAACCACCTTCTCACCGCCTGTACCTATGCACAGCTTCTGTGGAACAATGTACTGCAGAGAAGAATCCACAGACAGCTCCAGCTCCGCAGCCTTTTCGGCAGTCACACTGCCTGCTGTCTCTGTCCTGCTGCCTGCCCCGCTGTCCGCTGTCCCTTCCGGTACTGTACCGTTACCGCCGCAGGATGCTTCAAATGCATATTTTGCGGCTGCAGTTCCAGCCAGTTCGCCGCTCTCAGACACATAGTCCACCAGATCATTGACATGCAGTGCGTTCCCACAGGAGAAAACCCCTGCAGTCTCCGTCATGAAATGATTATCACAGAGAGGACCCTTTGTGCGGCTGTCCAGCCTGATCCCCAGTTTTTCCGCCATTTCATTCTCGGGTATCAGACCCACAGACAAAATTAATGCATCGCATGCTATTCTTTTTTTGGTGGATTCTATTGGATTCATATGCTCATCCACTTCCGCCACCTCCACTGCCGTCAGTCTTCCCTCCCCGAATACTCTTGTGACCGTATGGGACAAATGAAGAGGAATTTCGTAATCCTCCAGGCATTGTACAATATTTCGCGTAAGTCCCGAGGGCTCCGGCTTCACTTCGTAGACTCCCAGCACCCGGGCGCCTTCCAGCGTCAGCCGCCTTGCCATGATCAATCCGATATCGCCGCTGCCCAGAATCACACAGCGCTCTGTCGGCATCTTCCCGTGCAGGTTCACAAAGTGCTGGGCCGTTCCAGCCGTCATAATCCCAGCCGGGCGGGTGCCGTGAATCTGCACCTGCTTTGCCGTTCTCTCCCTGCAGCCTGTGGCAAGCACCAGGGCTTTTGTCATGTACTGCTGCACACCCCGCCGGTTTACAGCTGTCAACGCAAACACTCCGTCCTTCTTTACCATCTTTGTTACAAAGGTCAGAAGCTCTGCTTCTATTTTCCTTTCCCGGAATTCGCCGAGAAAACGTTCCACATATTCCGGCCCGGAGAGCTTCTCTCCAAAGCGGACCAGCCCAAAGCCATCGTGGATACACTGCTTCAAAATACCGCCCAGCCTTGCTTCTCTCTCAATCAGCAGAACTTTTGCCCCCTGCTTATCCGCCGATATGGCTGCCGCCAGGCCTGCGGGGCCGCCGCCGATTATTATGACATCATACGCTTTCATATCTCAGCCGCCTCCCCCTGCTTTTGTATTTTCTTCGTATCGCGCAGAAGGATTTCGGTTCCCTCCCCTGCTTTTCTCACTTGCTCTTCCGGAACCTGCAGATATCCACTGATGATCTTCGTCACAAGAGGCATGCAGAATCCACCCTGGCATCTCCCCATCCCCGGACGGACCCTCTTTTTAATCCCGTCAACCGTGGGAACACATATCGGAGATTTCAGGGCATCCAGTATTTCCCCTTTACTGATTTCTTCACAGCGGCAGACGATCTCTCCATAATCAGGGTTTTCCCGGATCAGGTCGTTTCTTTCTTCCTCAGAAAGCCTGTTCAGAACCGGAGGCGCCTTGCGCACGGGATCAAAATCCGGATTGGGCTCTACTTCCCTCTTCTTTTCCAGTTCTTCCACCACCATCTTTTCGACGTCCAGCGCCACTGCCGGCGCCGTCGTCAGCCCCGGTGACTGTATGCCGGCACAGTGGATCAGATTCCGGGTTTTATGTCCTTTTTCTATAATAAAATCTTCCTCAAAGGTCGCGGCCCTGACGCCGGTAAAATATGTAATAATATCCCGTTCACTCAGCGCTTTCGCAGTCATTTTCTGTTTTGCAAAGACGGCATCAATGCTGTTTTTGCTTGTAGCATAATTCTCTTTTTCCGGCGTCTCTACCGCATTGGGCCCGACCAGCAGATTATCATGTACTGTGTGGAGGATTCCGCCTCCCTTTGTGTGAGAGGCGTTCGACTTCCATGTTTTTATGGATGAGATCCCCAGCACAAGAGAACCTGCTTTCTTATCCAATATGGAGTTCGTTCCCCGCCTCGGGTGAATCGAATAAAATCTGTCGCCCGCCATTTCCGCAATGTCTTCAGCAAACACGCCTGCTGCGTTGACCACGATTTCGGGATAAATCCTGCCCCTGTTTGTCTCCACGGAAACGATCTTTCCATCTGCCAGTTCCATTCCCAGCACCGCCGTGTTCAAAGATATCCTGGCTCCGTTCTCCACCGCATTTTCCCCATAGGCGATCGTGAGTCCGTACGGGCAGACACAGCCCGCCGAGGAATTGTACATGGCAAACTTAAATTCCGGGTTCAGATTCGGCTCTTTGTGCGCCAGTTCTTTTCTGTTCATCATGCGGGTATCCGTCACCTTACAAATGTGTTTTCTCTGCCAGGCATAGGCCCATACAGCCGGGTACATCCACCAGTCTGTGAAACCGACATACTGCCCGCAGCGCTCGAAAGGAACACTTAAGTCTCTGCAGACCCTGTCATACATCTTATTGCCAAGCAGGACATAATGCTGTTTTAGGCTGCCTTTATTCAGATCCACTCCCGGATGGACCTCCCCGTCATTTCTGCCGGACGCCTGCACAGCCAGATCCGCCTCTTTGTCTACAAGCAGAATGTCCAGTTTCCATTTAGACAGTTCTCTTGCAATACTTGTTCCCGAAATACCGCCCCCAATGATCAAGACATCCGGACGGCTCCCCTCCAGCGACTGATCCCGGAACGATGGAAGCCGCACGGGAGGTATTTCCGCTCCCTCCAAGCAGATATCATTGACAACATGCATTCCGGACTTTTTGTCTACACACATACAGCATGCCGCCACGATGTCATCCCAGCTCTTCAAATGACCGGAGACGACGATACATCCATCCTCCACCTGAACCGTGACGGCGGAACCATAACGGCTGCAAAGCTTCTTTCGAAGCGATTTAACATTCATGTAATCCCTTCCTTCCCCTTTTATTCCGATATCTCCGGACACCCACCCGAAGCCGTTTTATTTTCTGTATGATGATGTTTCTATGCATCTATTTTCATACTATTTACACCATATTGACATTATACGTCAAATTATCAGACATTTCCACCCCCACTTTTACAAAGGGAACGCCGGTGCAAAGTAAGAATTCTGCCGCACCACGGGGAGAATAGAAAGCGGGCTTACTGAGAGCTGTCCATTTGCGGAGAACGGCTAAAGGAAACGCCGGCCGGATTATAAAGCATCAGTGGCTTTCACAGCATAATCTTGATGATTAGCTACTCAGACCGCTTCGACTTCTGCTTCGGAAGCAGATATCAGCTTTACAATCCGGCCGGCGTTTCATTAAGCCGTTCTAACCGGGCACCCTATACTTTTTATGAAACCCGCTATCTTTCCTCCCCGCCCCGCGTTAGAACTCCCTCCTGGCACCGGCTATATCTTTCCTTGTATCTCCGTTATTTATGAAACAGTGACCAGTATCCTTGTACGAATATAAACAGTACAACCAGGGGCAGTATATAGGAAACATAGATTCTGGCCCATTTTGGAAATTTGATTCCGGCACCTGTATTGGCTTCTTTGCAGAAGTTTTTCCATCCCCATCCGATGCGGCTGGTGCAGAACAGAAGGTAGATCAGGCTGCCCAGGGGGAGGAGGTTGTTGCTTACGAGGAAGTCTTCAAAGTCCAGTACGTTTGTACCTGCACCCATGGGGGAGAAGCCGCTCCAGAGGTTGAAACCCAGTACGCATGGAAGGGAGAGGACAATAATCGCTCCCAGATTGGCGAGCACTGCTTTCCCGCGGCTGCATCCCGTCAGATCCATGGCAAAGGATATGATGTTTTCGAATACTGCAATGATCGTTGAGGCGGCTGCAAAAAACATGCAGAGGAAAAACAAGGTTCCCCAGATCCGCCCTCCGCTCATGGAGTTGAAAATGTTGGGAAGGGTAATGAAGATCAGACTTGGCCCGCTGTCCGGCTTTACCCCAAATGCAAAACACGCAGGGAAGATGACCAGGCCTGCAACCAGGGCCACACATGTATCCAGAACCGTAACGCAGACAGCCTCTCCTGTCAGTGTTCTCTTCTTATCTATATAACTTCCAAATATGGCGATCGCTCCAATACCAAGGCTCAGGGTAAAGAACGCCTGTCCCATGGCCGCGAATACCACATCCATAATCCCGGCTTCTTTTACCTTCGAAAAGTCAGGGGACAGATAGAAACGCAGCCCCTCTCCTGCGCCCTCAAGAGTTGCGGAACGTACTGCCAGTATAATCATCAGCGCCAGCAGAATCAGCATCATTACTTTCGTAATTTTTTCCACGCCTTTCTGCAGGCCCTTGCTGCAGATTCCAAAGCAAAGTGCTACAACAATGATCATGCAGACAGCCATAAGAACCGGACGGGCGGTCAACGCGCCGAACTCACCGGCAATCTCTTCTGCGTTCAGGCCCACGAATCTTCCGCCTGCCATTTTAATAAAATACAGCAGCATCCAGCCTCCGATTGTCGTATAGAACATCATCAGAAGATAATTGCCTGCCATTGCGCCGTACTTATACCAGTGCCACTTTGTCCCTTCAGGCTCCAACCTGTCAAATGATAAGGCAGCGCTCACCTGGCTTGCTCTCCCCACGGCAAACTCCATTACCATAATCGGGAGCCCCAAAACCAATAGGAAAAACAGATAAATCAATACAAACGCAGCTCCTCCGTACTGCCCCGTAATGTAGGGGAACCTCCAGACATTACCCAGACCGATGGCGCATCCTGCTGATATCAGGATAAATCCCAGCCTGGAACCAAACTTTTCTCTTTTCATTTCACTCCCAAACCTCTCTTTAGTTTTGCTTGTCACAAATCTGCATTTTCGCTGTAATGCGCTAATATACAGACTTTTCAATACATCAAGAATAATCTTACGGCATTGGGTTTTGTATGTCAAGCGGGATGTTTTTTAGCACAGCCATTCCATAAACTTCCCCGGCAGAACTCCCTAAAACTGGAAGGGCCATCCGCTGCTCCCGTCAGGATGCACCAGCTCTGTGCCTGGCTTGCCGGGAAGGCTGCGGGGCAAGCCTGGCGCAGAGCGTCTCCCTCTCATCACTCCCGCCCTCTCTTCCGGCTTCCAATCTGTCCAATTACAATAACAACTATGAGTATCACCCCCCAGACAAATGTTTTCAAAGAGGAATCGACACGCATGATATTGAATGCGCTGGACACCAGCTGCAGTACGATTACAGACAGCAGCACCCCAACTGCGCTGCCCTTTCCCCCATCCGGGTTTGTCCCGCCCAGGACGACAATCAGCAGGGAAAGCAATGTATAAGAGCTGCCATAATCTGTTTTTGCAGAATTGTATCTGGACACCATGATCAGTCCGGCCAGGCTTCCCAGCACCCCGGATACGGCATACGTCTTTACCGTAACCGTCAGATTATTAATCCCGCTGTACCGTGATGCCATAGAGTTTGTTCCCATATACCGCACATGCTGTCCATATACGGTTGAACGGAGCAGGAATGAAACCAGCAGGGCGCCCAGGATAAAGAGAATAAATGCAACCGGTACCCCAGCCAGTGTGCCGTTTCCCAGAATGCTGTAGCCTTCCGGCAGCCCAGTGATTGCGGGACCCTTTGTAATCATCAGCCCACAGCCCGTGTACAGCTGCAGCCCGCACAGAGTTACCAGCATGGCGGGGATCTGAAGGTATCCAATCATAAATCCGTTAAAACAGCCGCAGATCGCCCCCACTATAACAGCAGCAATGCACCCGAGGAGAATAGACGCAGGGCTTCCGCCCATTTTCACCATGATATAGGCTGCGGTGATCCCGGAAAAATTCGCAATTCCTACCAGCGACAGGTCAATCCCGCCTGAGATCATAGCCAGCATCATGCCAAATGAAATCAGGCCGAATTCCGGAAACTGTGTGCACATTCCCTGGATATTTTTTATGCCAAGAAAGGAGGAAGGCGCCAGGACTGCCATGATTCCAAAAATAAGGACGGCAATCAGCAATAGCATCATGCTGTTTTTATCTGAATTTTTCAGTCTGCTTTTTATATTTTCCATCGTGCCACCTTCCTATATTTTCACACTATTTTGTATTTTCTTAGTTCTCAGTGAGGTGATGGATGTACCGACTACAATCAGAAGCCCTACTACAAATGTCTGTGCATAGGTCGGAACCCCCAGCATGATCAGGTTGTTCTGAATCAGTGCTATCAGCGTGACGCCCAGAATCGTCCCCGGTATGGAGCCATGTCCTCCTGTGATTCTCGTGCCGCCCATGACAACCGCCGCAATCACCATCATCTCTGTTCCCATCAGAACCTGCGGATGCGCCTGCCGCATCAGGATCATATAAGTCACGCCGCCGACTCCGGCCAGCGCCCCCGCCAGTATGTACACAAAGGACTGAATAAATACAACCCCAAAGCCTGCAATTCTGGCCGCATTCTTGTCTCCGCCCACCGCATAGATTCCGCGGCCCAGCATGGTATATTTCAGGAGAATCCACAGGCCGATATAGATCACAGCCGGTATCAGGATCAGTGCCGTCAGCTGATATGTAATTCCGCTGTCTCCCACATATTCATAAATGAATACTTTAGACCATCTTCCAAAGCTCTCCGGAAGACGGTTGATCTCCCTGGAGCCAAGGAATGCCAGCGTGGCCCCGTTTGCCACACTGCTCACCCCGAGAGTCGCAATCAGCGGCGGAACTCCCAGTCTTGCAACCAGAACGGAATTGAGAAAACCGAACAGCATTCCGATCACGATCGCTATCATAAAAGCCAGCACCACACTGTTAAGCCCTGCCGCATTCATGATCATTGCCGTTGCATACATTGCAAAGCTGGCTACAGCCGGGAAGGATACATCGATTCCGCCGGAAATGATAACCATCATTTCAAACGCCGCGAATATCAGGGTTACCAGCATGGAACGCAGCAGTGAAACCACCGTGGATGCACTTGCAAATGCCGGATTGACAGCCCCAATAAGAATACACAGGGCGGCAATAATGTATACGACAATCATTTCGTTTGCAGTCAGCCCTCTTTTTATTCTGTCTTTCATACTGTCTCCTCCTCACCCGTAAGCAGCCGGGAAAGCCTTGTCTCATCCAGCTCTTTTGAACTGATGCTGCCTGCAGTCTTTCCGTTCTTCATAATCAGAATCTTGCTGCAGTTCTGTATCAGCTCACTGACATCATCCGATATCACGATAATTCCAACTCCCTGCTCTGCCAGTTCCCTCAGTATCTTATGAATGTCTGCCTTAGAACCGATATCCACACCCACGGTAGGACCGTTGAGCACAAGCAGAGACGGATTGGTATTCAGCCACTTGGCAATGACCATTTTCTGCGCATTTCCTCCGGAAAGAGTCCGGATGAGCGGTCTCGGCGACTTCGCATTACAGCCGATCTTCTGGATCCAGGCCTGTGTCGCATCATACATCTCCCCATAGTTCAGCCTGCCTTTTTTCAGGTATTTCCGAATGGATGCCGCCACGGTGTTCTCCTGGATTGTACAGTCCAGGAAAAGCCCCTGGGTAAGCCGGTCCTCCGGTACATATGCGATATTCGCTTTCATGGCATCTCCTATTGACTTGATGGATACAGGCTTACCATTCAGAGTAATCTTTCCCCCGCTGGCCGGAGCAATGCCGAACAGCGCATCTCCCAGTTCCCCGCGGCCGGAACCCAGAAGCCCTGTAATGCCAAGAATCTCGCCTTTTTTCAGGTCAAAGCTGACATCCTCAAATGACCCTTTTCTCGTAAGATTCTCCACTTTCAGAATGACTTCTCTGCTGCCCTCGGGGCGGTAATACACCTCATCCACATCGCGCCCGGTCATGCATTTAATGAACCGTTTTCTGTCAAACTCCTCAATCGGCCCGGTCGCCACGTTCTCACCGTTTCTTAAGATGGTCAGCCTGTCCGCGATCTCATAGATTTCATCCAGTTTGTGATTTACAATCACAATTGCCATGCCCTTAGCCTTCAGATTCCTTATTATGGTGTTGAGCATGCCGACCTCCTTTTGGGTAAGCGCCGTTGTCGGCTCGTCCAGAATCAGCAGTTTGGCATCATTTATAATCGCACGGCAGATCGCCACCATCTGTTTATTGGCTATGGAAAGCCTTTCCACCAGAACATCCGGATCCATATGGGCGCCAATCTGTTCCATTGCACGGATGGCAAGCTCCCTGGACCTCTTCCAGTTCATGGTCTTCGCACCAGTCAGAAGAGCATGATTCATAGCAATGTTCTCGGCTGCCGTCAGATTGGGGAACACCGCAAAATCCTGGTAAATCACCTGGATTCCCTTTCGGATCGAATCAATGGGTGTCAGTTTCCCTATTTTTTCTCCTTCAATATATATGGATCCTGCTGTCGGGTCATGGGCTCCGGAAATCACCTTGATCAGCGTTGATTTCCCACAACCGTTTTCTCCTGCAAGACAGTGGATCTCACCGGCCCTGATTTCCAATCCCACGTTTTTAAGCGCCTGAACTCCGCCGAATGATTTCTTAATGTTTTCTAATTTCAGAAATATTTTATCCATAATTTTCTTCCACTTTTCTTGAGTACTCCCGAAACTCTTTGTGCCCAGGATTCCGAAAGCGCTCCTTTTATAATCCCATCGGGGTATCGTATTACTTGACGTTTCCGTATGCAGCATTTCAGGCCTGCCTGAACTGTTACTCCGCATCTAAGCTATTAAGCAATACAGTCTGCTGACAGATATGAAAACAGGTGGGATGCCGCTCCATTGAGAACCTCCCACCCCTGTTTTTATAATCTATGAATCAGAAATCGTATGCCGGATCATCTACATTGTCTTTGGTCACATCAATCCATGCATTTCCAATCAGAATATTTCCGTCCAGCGTCATCTCATTGTAACCTTCCACACCAAGATCAACACCGTCTTCGATTGTTTCGCCATTGAGGAGCTTTACGGCCGTCTCTACCATGGCTTTTCCTGCCAGTGCAGGATCCCAGAAGCTGATCATATCAATGGTGCCGTTCTTTACATACTCGCCAGCATTAGAAACAAGAGCCGTTCCCACAATCTTAATCTTTCCTGACATCCCCATTTCTTCTACAGCCAGTGCGGCACCTGCAACATCCGGCATTGCGGAGCCCTGGATTCCCACGATACCCGGATTTGCCGTCAGTGCCTCTTTCACTTTGTTATATGCGGTATCCTGGTCGTCAGATGTTTCGATAAGGTCTCCGTATTTTTTCATGTCAGGATATTTCTCCTTTTGCAGTGCCTCCGCTGCTGCTACCCATTCCATATGAGACGCGCTTGTCAGTGCCCCTACCGTCTGCACATACTCGCCTTTTCCCTGGCAGGAGTCGCCAAGCGCTTCCATCAGATGATTACCGTACTCGTCGTTATTAAATGCCTCAATGTCATAGTCTGCGTTGGTCATGCCCGGAGCCTCATGTGTGATTACTACAATGCCCTGATCCCTTGCTTTCTTTAGTACCGGCTCCAGTGACTCCGTGGAAAACGGTACTACACAGATGGCATCCACGCCCTGTGAGATTAAATCCTCAATACACTGTGCCTGCAGCGCGCCGTCCGCCTCGGACGGCCCTGTGAAGAATGCATCCACCCCGTTATCTTTTGCATACTCATCAACGCCCTCTTCCATTCTCTCATACCATGCCAGCGCCGTCAGCTTTGGTACTACTGCAATCGTGTAATTTCCATCTTCTTTTTTCTCTGCTTTATCCTCTGTCTGGCCGCTCTCTGCCTGGCTGCCGGAATCCTTTCCGGAATCCTCGACACTGCCGCATCCTGCCAAAAGTGCTGTCGTCATTACCATGCTTAGTACCAGACTCACAATTTTCTTTTTCATATTTTTTCCGCTCCTGTTCTTTTACTTTTCTCCTAAAGACGCCATCCACGGGAGGCCCTTCCCCGTCCTCTTCTCCGAATCATCTGCGTTAAACCAGAGATGGCCCACTTATTTCCCGTTCTCCGCGTAATATACGTAATCCGGCGCTTCAATCCTTCCGCCATTGCCGAATTCTACAATCATGCGGAGGAGTTCCTCTGTGCTCATGTAATAATGGTTGTCTCCATCGATCCATCCCGTCTGCATGATCCGGACTTCGTATCCGCTCAGTCTCCTGCATTCCTCTTTGATCTCCTCATCCGGGTATACATCTTTGATATGATGGAACCCGGGGCCATGCTTTTCAAGGAAATCCCAGTAAATGTTATCCCCTTTTATGGGCTGTATGATCTCGATCTCCATGCCGCCAACCCATTTCACCGCACAGATAAAATCAAATCCTTTTGTAATGTGCACGCCGTTCACCTTAAAGTCTCTTAACTTCTCCGGTGTAAAATGCCTCACATCCCATCCGTCAATTCCAAGATAATAAGCGTAATTCTTCATGTATTTTTCTGCATCGTCCACGACAATTGCAATTTGTTTGATATTCTGCCTGTGGGACACTGGTCTCTTGGCATTCTTTGCCGGATATACTTCCGGAGCCTCGCCGATTCTGCCTCCGTTTCCAAGCTCGAGTGTCAGTCCCAGCTGCTCGTGAGAATCCACATAATAGTGGACATCGTTATCGATCCACCCCGTCTGCATCACCTTGAGTCCTTTCTCCTCCAGTTCTTTTACATATGCTTTCAGTTCTTCGTCATCCGGAATCACAATTTTAAAATGGTGAAGGCCGCTTCCGTATTTTTTCAGATAATCCCAATAGATATTCGGGCCTTCGACCGGCTGGATCAGTTCATACTCTACATCTCCCTCCCAGGTTACCGCACAGATAAAATCAAATCCCGCTTCAATGTGTTCGTTATGTACATAAAAATCTCTGACCGTATCCGGCGTAAAATGGCGGATATCCCATGGTCCTATTCCAAATTTCTCCCAGTAGTTTTTCATTGCTGTATCCAGATCATCTACCAGGACACAGATTTGTTTGATTGCGCCCTTCATGTCCTAAACTTCTCCTTCCGTGTCTGCCTTGTAATAGATGCCCCAGTCTTTTCTCGTATTTTCTATTAAGGCTGCAATCTTCCTGGTTTCTTCCCAGGTAAAATGCGGGCATTCCAGCGTTTTGTCTCTAAGGCACTTCTGTACTTCCCGAATCTCGAACTGGAATCCGGAGGCTGGATATGTCTCCATATACTTTTCCTTAGTACCATCATTCATGATCAGTGTAGCCGTAGTCGGATGCCAAAATTCTGAACCGATTATGATTCTGCCCTCTTCCCCGACAATTTCCGTCTCAGGTGTACTTACCTGATTAAATGCACCTCCAACAAATGCGGCCCCGCCATCTTCGTACTCCAGCAGCATATGGAAACTCTCATCCACTTCCCCGTTAGACTTCATTGTGGAATAAACCTGAACCGGTCCCTCCGGGAATGCAAGATATGCCATCGCAAGCGAGTAGATCCCCACGTCTCTGAGCGCTCCCGCAGCATGCTGCACACCGCCCTTCCACGGCTGCCAGTCGTCAATGTCCGGTTTGATATCAAAAGACGCGTGTACGGCCAGAGGCTTTCCGATCCTGCCCTTTTCTATCCAATTCCTGGCTTCTATTACCGCCGGGAAGCATCTTGTCCACATTCCCTCCATCACAAAGACCTGTTTCTCCTCTGCTTTTTTGAACACTTCATCCAGCTGACGCTGATTATCTACCATTGGCTTTTCACTCAGCACAGGGATTCCTCTGTCGAGCGCCGCCATGATATATGCATAATGGCAGTCATTCGGAGTAGCTATGTACACAATATCGATCTCTTCCTGTTCCAGCATACCCTCAAAGTCTGTATACACCTGATCGCAGCCATATTTCTGGGCAAATGCCCTTCCACTTACTATACTTCTTGAAACAACTGCCGCAAGTACGGCATCCTCTACTTCCTGCATCCCTTTTGCAAATTCATTGGCGATATAGCCTGTGCCAGCGACCGCCCATTTTACCTGTTTCATACTATGTACCAAGACTTTCAAGCACAAGTCCGCTTGTAATTGAAAGATGCATACACACAGGGTGATCGGTGTGCCTGCATTTTTTCCTTTCTTCTAAAATTATTTCACCCTTGATCCCTATCCGGATTTTTTTACTTTCGCATGCGTTGATTATCTCTTGTTCTGCAGCTTTGCTGCAGAACCGCCCGCCAGAGCATTCGTTACGGAACATTCTCAGTAACAAGTTCGTAATGCAATGTCCTGTCGACCATGTATTAATTTTATGCACTTTTACCAGTATTGTCAATGTATTTTTATCATTTTTTATTTATTTGTTACTAATAAACATTATAAAAACGTTTCCATAGCAGCATTATGCATAAAGGAAACGTTTCCATAAAACAGTAATAATTCTTATTTTAGTCATTTTTAACAATTCTATCTTTAAGCAGTTCCGCCCTTCTGAAGATACACGTCCGTAATCTGGTGGTACTCAATATCCTGATCTCCCTGTATCAGTTTCATAATTGTATCCACACATTTCTTAGCCAGGAGCGGAATATCCTGACAGACAGCTGTCACAACCGGTGTCACCATGCGGGTAAAATCTGTACCGTCATATCCCACTATTTTCAAATCCCGGGGCACCTTTATCCCCATGTCGGTCACAAAATGATACAGCGCGATGGCCCCCATATCAGAAGCAAATATCCCGTCTGCCTGCCGCACTTCATCTTCATAATTTTTCAGCAGATCTACATAATAGGAATAGTCCATCCGGTTCCACTCCATTTCCAACGTGCGGACTGAGATATGGTATTTATTCATCACATTTTCAAATTCCAGATACCGGTCATTAGATGGTGTATTTACCCGGAAAAATCCGCCGATCTGGATCACTCTCCTGCACCCCTGTTCCACCAGATATTCCGCCAGAATCCTTCCGCCCTTGCGGTGGTCAGAGTGGATCAGCGGTATCTTAGGCCCCAGATCATGGTCCATGCTGACAATCGGCTTGTCGATCTGCTGATACACCGTATCCTCCACAGACAGGGCGCAGGTAATAAGCCCATCCACAATATTCCGGTCCAGCATATCAATATATTCCTGCTCCCGGTCACTCGTCTTAACCGTATTGCAGACCATCGTCTTATACCCATATCTGTACAGTTCTATCTCTACCTGGCGGATAAACGAAGCATAGAACGGAGTCTGGAAATCAGGAATAATCACCCCTATGATTCCCGACTTTTTCCTTGATAAATTCCGCGCACGTTCGTTCGGAATAAAATTGAGTTCACGGATCGCTTCCTCAATCCTTTTTCTGGAACTTTCCGAAACATAACCGGTTCCGTTAATCATGCGGGAAACCGTAGCAATTCCCACATCCGCATGCTTTGCTACATCTTTAATGGTAGCCATACTGAAAGACCTCCTTGTATTTACTGCTTTCACTTTCTGCTGTTTTCTTTCGTGACTTTATGATTCAAGACTAACACAATACACAGCGATACACAAGAAGAGATATTTGGCTATGAGTAAATTGGGCTGTGGTGGCGCCTGATGGAAGGGCTTCATCTAGACAGGAAATTTGCTCATTTTTGGGGAAATTATGGGGAGCGGCGGATTGGGTTGGGGGAGTGTTTGGGTTTTTTGTCTTTTATTTCTTTGGCAGGTATGGGGATGGGGAGCCTGTATATAGTATTGTGAGCCGGTGCATGGCTCTGGTGGCGGCTATGTAGAGGAGACCTTTATCGTATTGGGTTTTGTAGGTTTCGGAGTCTGCATCCAGGATTATGACTTCGTCGAATTCTAAGCCTTTTGACATTTGGATGGAGGTGATGGATATTCCGTTGGTGAAGCTGGTGCTTTCGGGGGAGATCAGGTGGATCTCGTGATCCCGGGAGAGCTGTTTATGTACTGCAGCAGCTTTTTTGTTTGTTTTCAGGATGATTCCCATAGATACGTATCCGCTTTCTTGGAAGGTTTTTATTGCCTTTTTGATTTTTCGGATTTCGTCCCGGGTGTCTTCGCATGGGATCAGCTGCGGCGCAGGGCCGTGGCGTTCTATGGGCTCTAAGCGGGCCGTCTGCTGGATTTTCTTTGCAAATGTGATGATTTCGTATGTTGAGCGGTAGCTTTTGGTTAATTCCACCAGGCTTGCTTCGCAGTACTGGCGGCACAGGTCTTCTATAGTGTTGAGATGGTTGGGATTGATAAACTGCCCGAAATCTCCCAGGATGGTTTTGGGACATGAAAACAGGCGGTTGATGACAGCATATTGGATGGGGGTGTAGTCCTGCATTTCGTCGATTACCAGATGCTTTATCCGCTTACTTTCCTGCAGGCCCTCAAAGGACGCGTGCAGATAGAGAAACGGGTATACATCCGCCCATTCCAGGGTCTGCTTTGCAGGGAATACGAGCATGCCGGGTTGTCCAAGCCATTGATAGAACGCTTTATAGAGGGCCAGGCTGTTTTTTATCTTCAGCATTTTTTTCAGGCTCTTTAATATGCTTCCCGGGCGTGGAATATCGTCGTCCATGAAGTTGTCCGTATTAAAACGGTCATGGATATCTTCCGCGGTCTGCTGCAGCCTTTTTTTGATTGGATATGAAGGGTAAGCAAGGAAACGGCTTTGTATAAAGTCAGCCTCAGCAGTAAAGCGTCCGAAAGTATAGGCTTGGGGTTCAAAGATAAAGTGGGGCAGTTCCTCTAAGAAGGCGTCCATCTTTTCCACAAATTCTAAAGTAGATTTGAAGCGCGCCCGCTCAGCCCATTTTGCGTCGTTGGTTTCCAGAGGATCTTTATCCGGCTCATAGGCAATGACTCCCTCCAGCAAAACGGCGGCTATATCGGCAAAGCTTACACCGTAAATGGGTTCCTCGCCCAATTCCGGAAGAACGGTAGATATGTAATCTCCAAAGACTTTATTAGGCGAAATAATTGTGATATTTCCCGCCTTCAGCCTGTCCTTGAACCGGTACAGTAAAAATGCAATCCGGTGCAGCGCTATGGATGTTTTCCCGGAGCCCGCCACCCCCTGAATGAGAATGGTTCCGGCATTTTCGTTTCGGATGATTTGGTTCTGTTCCTTTTGGATAGTGGAAATGATCGATTTCATCTTTTCATCCGAAGTGTGGGACAACTCCCGCTGTAAAACATCATCCTGAATATTTACCGCGCTTTCCAGCGTATATTCCAATTCACCGTCTTTTATCTTAAACTGGCGTCTGCGTATCAGGTTTCCCTCAATTCTGCCCATGGGGGCGTCGTATCCAGCCGGTCCGGGTTCACAGTCATAAAACATCCCGGCAACCGGAGAGCGCCAGTCATATATCAGAAGTTCATTTTCATAATTGAAAGTAAAACGCCCAATATAGAACTTTTCGGTCCTTTCCCTGCCCTCTTCCTGAAAATCGATCCGGGCGAAATAGGGGGACCCTTTCAGCTTTGAAAGTTTTTCCCACACCTCTGCGGCGAAAGCCCCCGTATGGTCGATCTGCCTGAGCACCAACTCGTTTTGGAACATTTCATGAGGATCAAGCTCCCCGCGGTAATCTGCCATGTATCTTTTCGCATCCATATACTCTTGGTCCATCCGTTCCACATTGGAACGGGCCTCCTGCAGAGCGGCATCTAATTTCCCATTGATCATCTCCAGGTAAGCGGCCTCATCCGGGAACTGCACGGTTTCAACACATTCACTTTCCGTTTTCTTATCACTTCTGCTATGCTCATTCATTATTTACAGCCTCCTCAGATAAGACAAAGCGCTGTGTGGGATAGCCAAACTCAACCAGCAGCTCCGCCTCCGAAAAGCCCAGTCCCTGAATCTCCCGGCGCTGCCCTGTATCCGCTTTATCGCCCTCCCTGAATGTGGTAACGCTGATCTCCTTCCCCACGACCAGTTCGCTCAAAACCTTCTCCAAAAAAGCCTTCGGAATCCCTTTATCCCTGTAAAGAGGGTGGGTCCCCATAAAATCAATGCTCCCGTTTTCATATGAAAAAAGCATAATCCCCACCGCAATCGATCCGTCCTTTAAAATGAGAGCCTGCCTGCATCTAATCCGACGTTTCAGCTCCGCCTCATATTCATCTTCATACAAATGCGGAAACCCATCAATAACAAGACGCACCAGATCCATCCAGCAGGGAATATCATCTTCTGCCGCAAAATCAATACTCCATTCCATAAGATCTTTACTTTGAAGCATTCCATATTCCCCCTCAAACTGAAATCTCAACTGCAAAGGATAAAACTTTTCATTCCTGCGATATTGATTGGGCGGCAGCTTATACATCTCCCTAAAAATATTTGTAAATGCCTGCTGGCTTTCATACCCCGCTGCCGCCGCAATCTCAACAATCGGTTTCTCAGAAAAAACCAAAAGCTTAGCCGCTTCCGTCAGCTGCCTGCGCTGCACATAATCATGGATCGTCAGCCCAACCGTACGCACAAAAACTCTGTGAAGATAATACTTAGAATAATGAACAGCATTCGAGATACGATCCAAATCCAGTTTTTCCATCAAATGCTCCTCAATAAACTCAATTGCCGCCGAAACTTTCGCAACAACATTGTTATCCATAAAAATCTCCTCCTTTCACAATTCCTAATATTATCAAACTCTACAAGATTTGTTTTGCGCATTCTTGCTATAACCATCCGTCTCCCCCGCCGAATCCCCCGCGCCGCCTCCCGTCCGGATGCACCCAGCTGGGAAAAGCGGTTATGGCTTCCTGCAAAGCTGTGTATACCCAAAGGGCATCCCTTCACGCATCCCCTGCGGGCGGAGCCAAAGGAAAGCTGCGGAATCATGTATGCCGTTTCAGAACCCTAAAAACGCGCTTAGAAGCAGTTACAGAGAATATGTGGGGAATAGAGGGCAGGATTTGATTCACAAAATCAAATCCTGTTGCCGCCGGCGGCCCGAATGCATCGGCATTCGGACCAACTGCGGCAAGTACCTCTATTCCCCACATATTCTCTGTTACTGCTTCTTAGCAAGTGGCGCGGATTCTGAAACGGCATACATGATTCCGCAGCTTTCCTTTGGCTCCGCCCGCAGGGGATGCGTGAAGGGATGCCCTTTTGGGTATACACAGCTTTGCAGGAAGCCATACCCGCCGTTTTCCCAGCGTCCTTTCCCCTACTTCATCCTCTCAACCCGTTCCTTGATCGTCTTATTAAAGTTCTCTACCTGTCTGCAGTAAGTCTCATTCATAAACTTAGAATTCAGCATAAAATCCGCTGTTGCCAGGTTATTCGCAATCGGAATATCATAAACCACCGCGATTCGAAGCAGAGCCTTTACATCCGGGTCATGCGGCTGCGCCTCCAGCGGATCCCAGAGAAAGATCATAAAATCAATCTGGCCCTCCACGATCTTAGCGCCAATCTGCTGGTCACCGCCCAGGGGACCGCTGCAGTAGCCTTTCACCGGAAGCCCGGTTCTTTCCGAAATCAACTTTGCCGTTGTGCCTGTTCCGCATAAGAAATGGCTCTTTAAGATGTCTTTATTTCTGTCACACCAATCCACCAGTTCTTTTTTCTTGCCGTCATGGGCTACCAGTGCTATGTGCTTTGCTTTTCCGATTTCTAAAGTTACGTAACTGTCTTCCAGCATAAATAATACCTCCCAATTATTGCAGGACCACTTTCGTGAACTCTCCTGCAGCTCATCTTTTTCAAAGTATTGTAATCGTCTGTACTATGCCAGCTGCTCCATAGAATAAAAACGGATAGAGGCCAGTAAACCGATGACTACTGTCACTATCATACTATAAATGAAAATAATTGGAAAGACCAAATCAATATTAACCATAAATCCTGCTGCCAGCGCAATTGCAAGCCCGATTCCGAGGACCGTCATCTGGAAAATGGCACGCACAAAGTCCTGCCCGGTTTTACCCAGTGTATCGCCCAGAAGGCACTGTGCAATGACTTTAGTATACAGCCGGTTGGCCTGCAGTACCGCATACGTCAGAATTGCCAGGATGCTCTGAACAGGCCCGATCCCCCACGCTATACTCAAGGGGATACAGAAAATACATCCATCCACAAGGGCCTTGATATGCTCCATCAAAGTCGCGTACCACAATTTTCTAACCGGACTGTCCGGAATCAGAAACAGATAGGGCGTCTTCAGTTCATTTTCCCATTTTCCGAGGTATCCTGTCAGGATCAGTGTCATGTACATGATAATACCCAGCATATACATCTGAGGCACCCCTGATTTTAAAGCGCTGTCTCTCATAACGCGGGAAAGCAGGATCGCGATGGCCAGGCACAGCAGAGTCATTTTGGAAAATATAAAATACTTTTCCTTTTTGTATTCCAGCAGCTGTCTGTAAAAAATGGCCTTTGCACCGGTTCCTTTGTATGTGTCCTTTACCCGTCGGAAACGCTTTTTCTTCTCTCCCATCGACATGACCATCTCGCCGTTTACTTTCCGCCTTCTCATTTCCGCATAGTCATCTGCAAATTTGGCGGCATCCTCGTAATAGTCGCCATCGCATTTCATACGGACGGCTGCCGCGATCATCACCGCCACAGCCAGCAGATACAGCACGGTACAGATTACATTCAGTACATCCGGGCCCAGAAGAATCAGGCGGTAAACGGAGATATTCCAGCCCACAACCGGTATCATCTGCAGCCCAGGCCAGTCGAAAAATGCAGACGCAGTCTCGAGCGTAACGCCCTGCTTCTTAAAATAAATAACGATCAGAACCGCAACTCCCACAAGAAAGATCTTAATCCCTGTGCTAATTGCCTTCATTACTTTTTGCGGGATTTTATCATTCGTGTACAAGAAGATCATCACACTGACCTCAAAAACCGTTTCCACGACGCACTCCACCAGGAAAAACAGGATCATCTTCCACGGTGTAATGCCAAATACGGTAAGTCCCGCTATCAGGAATAAAACGCTCACTACAATAGTAAGAAGATAGTTCATCCATGCACTGTGCAGCAGGATCTTTTTCGGGCTAATCGGTGCGGTAAATACAAAGTGTGCATGGGATGGCTTGAAAATAACGCCTTTTTTAGAGGCATAGCCAGCAAAATTACTAAGGAAAATATATAAAGTCCAAAGTGTGATGATGACAGTCAAACCCTTTGCCGAGCTGAAATGTATCTTTGTTACGATCTGCCCCAGCATAACCGCCAAAAAAATACCATATACAATACAGATAATCATGACCAGCAGAGATGCCGGCTTTTTCACCGCTTTTTTCAGGTTGTTTATAAAACTCCGTTTCGTAAGATATAACAATGCCTTCATCTATGCTTCACCACCTGTCTCCCAGTTACCGGTCATCTCAAAGAAGAGGGCATCCAGGTCCTTTTCCCCGACCTCAGACTTCTGATAAGAACCTATGATATGGCTCTTTTCCATCACAAACATGACATCCCACAGCTCTTCTACCATTTCAAGCATGTGTGTGCTGATCAGAACGGTAACTCCCTGGTCACGCAGCTCGAGGACAATTTCTTTCAGTTCTTTAATCGCCCTGGGATCCAGACCGACCATGGGCTCATCCAGAAGAATCACCTTGGGTTTTATGACAAGCGCACAGCAGATGCTGACCTTCTGCATCATCCCTTTGGAGAGTTCATTGCCCAGCTTATCCCGCTTGTCATCCAGCTCAAACCGCTCCAGCAGCGCCGTAACCTCTTCCTCTGTAATACTGCTGCCATATGCCATTCTCACATATTCTATATGCTCCCTCACGGTCAGCGCCTCAAACATAGAAGGAATCTCCGGTACATAGGCAAACAGCTTCTTGGCTTCCATCTGCTTGGCCGGGATTCCCTGTATGCCGATCCTTCCTTTGTACCTCAAAAGCCCGGCGATGCTCTTAATAATCGTGGACTTTCCTGCGCCGTTCGGCCCCAGAAGAATCCCCACCTGCCCGTCCGGGATAAAAAAACTTACCTGATCTACGGCAAGATGTTTCCCATAGGATTTACTCAACTCTTGTATCTCCAGCATAACTTATCCTCCTCATAATTCTAAATTTATTACAGTCAAAACTCTCTTTGTTCGAGAAACTTAACAGAAAGTCCCGCAGACAATATCAAAACAGCTAATCCCGATACTATCAACAGTACGGATATGCCTGTATTCATTACAATTGCTTCCGCAATCAGATTTTTCCCAATTATCGAAAACAAAGCCACCAGCCCCCATGTGGGCAGCATAATCATTACAACAAGCAGCGCCATTTTGATTTTTGTATAGGAAAAACGAAAATACAGCGGGAAAAAAATACTTAAAACAACCGACATAGCCAAAAATGTAACCGAAAGCGAGGAGAGAGTCAAGTCCTCCCTCACGAAAACTATATTTTTAAGCGTAATTTTAGAAAGCAAAAAGTATAAAAACATTTCCAGTATAGTTAGCAGCAAACCCAGGATATATTTTACGGCCACAATCATGCTTTTCTTATATGGAACCGCCAGCAGATATAAGTTGCCCTTATACTTATCCTCCATTAAAAAAATGTTGTTAAAAAGGAAATAGCTGGCAAAGCTGACCGATATAAACAGAATATACACGCTGCTCATATGAACAGACTGATTGCTTAAAAATATCGGGACTGCAAGCAGTATCATGATGGAAAAAACAAAATACATCCCTGCCAGTAAAAGATCTTTTTTTATGAGATGAATAATCTTCATGATGCGCCTCCTCACCCTATTATTTTCAGCATTGCCTCTTCGATTGTAGGATCCGGAAGCTTTGATTGTCTCAGGAACTCCTCTTTCGATGCTGCGGCTAATATCTGCCCTTCATCAATCAGGATGATGTCATCCCCGATTTTGTCCAGATCAGAAGTAATATGCGTAGAAAAAAAGATCGTCTTCCCTTTCTCTTTCTGTTCTGACAACTCCGTACAGAATAGCTGACGCGTCTTCGGGTCCAGACCGCCGGACGGCTCATCCAGAATCAGGATCTCCGCATGATGGGATAACGCCAGGGCAAGCGCAAATTTCATCTTCATGCCCTTCGAAAGTGTATCAATCCTCTGCGTCTCCTTTAGTCCGAACTTCTCCATATACCTGTGATATTCCGAATCATCCCAGCCGGCATAAGCCCCGGCCACAACGTTTTTCATGGCAGATATGGTAAACTTATCATAAAAGTATCCGTCATCAAAGACCACGCCGATCCGCTCTTTATACGCTCGTTCATTATGATACATCGTTCTTCCCTCAAGAAGTATATGCCCGGAATCATATGGAACCAGGCCTAAGATGCATTTCAGCGTGGTTGTTTTACCTGCACCGTTATTGCCGATAAAACCGGTGATCCGTCCCTCTCTGACAGTAAAAGAAACATGATCCAGAGAAAAAGATTTGTAGTTCTTGCTCAGGTTTGATACTTCCAGCATTCTTCATCCCTCCTCATCTCTAAAACGGATTATGTATCCATCTATACAGCAGTAATTTCACTCTATACGGTATCTGTATTACTCATTTAGTACAATAATACAATGATTCCATCATCTTGTCAAGTAGGTGTTATCCGCTTAAGAATAGTACTAAAAACCTTTATTACTTTTCACCCCCAAGCCAGTATCAGTAAATCGGAGGTTCGCCGGCAAGCTTTAGTTTTGCAGGCGGACGGGGCCGCAAAATGAAGGGATAGCCGCAAACCTGCCAAACGCAGATTTGCGGCTATCCCTTCATATTGCTGGGCTCATCCAATCGGCAGTTAAGTTCGCCTACTGAGGGAGGCTCCGTAACCGGGGCAGCGTATTGATTCGTTTGGTAATACTGAATCCGCGTCCCCAAAGCGGGTTCACTTACTGCCCTCTGTTCTGAAGTAGGAATGATCGATCTCCTTCCAGTTATTGTTATTTTCAGGATTCACGCCCGGCCATCCGCCGCTGGGGCTCACGCATATGTAATATTTACCGTCAAAGCTATAGATACTTCCCTCCTGCAGCTTACTGCCGAAATGGTCTCCACCTATAATGTCCGCCTCTGTAATCAACTGATCATTTAAAACCAGAACTTTCGTCCAATTGTTCGTGTAATTTTTAATCTGCGCCATGCTGCCGCAATTGTATTTCTGGGTAATCGTATCCTCGGTTACATAATAATATCTTTGAACGCTCTCATCATAATAAATACCTTGCGGTACTTTTATGATTTCTGTATCATTCGGCGGTTTCATCGCATCTGCCAGATCTTTTAAGTCCTGAAAGGTCGGCACTCCGGCATGGTAACTCAACGTACCGCCGTCTTCCGGCCTGCGCTCTGTCGTGCCGATCGTGATGTGGCTTCAAATTCCGGCAATCCATTTTTCCATCTGTTTCCCCACCATTATCACGGTTTATTAAGCATATCGTAACAGTTCAGGCTGACCGGAACTGTTACGGAGTATCATCAATTGCAAAATCATAAATTGTTATGTTGCTTCCCTTGGTAATTCCTATTTTCTGGCTTTTCAGATCCAGGTTTTCTCCTTCGTATACCAGCTGCAGGGTCATTTCCTCTTCCGTTTTGTTTAACACCGTCTCTCCGCTGTCTTTTGCTCCGTGTTTCTGCTTGTAATAGGATGAATAAACAGCCTCTGTATTTCGCCTCATATTCTGGGAACGCGTGAACAGCTTGTAGGACTGTGAGATTACTTTTGTGAAGGTTCCGACAAGCAGCACCAAGATAACAAATCCCACAACCAATTCTACCATGGTAGACCCTTTCCGTTTATTTTTTGAATCAAAGGGATGACACGTTTTTCTGTTTTTCACTTCATTCTGCATCTTACTCTTCCCCCACTTGGTCGCCAGTATCTGTCAGAGTTATATTCAAACTGGAATAGAACTCCATAGTTTTCGATGGCACCCGTCTCATTTACTGTGTACCTCTTTTCGCCGGCATCCCATGCCGCAGCGAATTCCACGGTATGCTCATACCCATTACCGGTATTTGAATACTGGATACTGATGCCGGAATCCTCTTCCTGCCATGCAGCACTGCATGACGTTTGATTCCTGCAGCTTTGTTTCACCATATCCCCGGAGTCACTGCGGTACCAGCTGGACATGCTTGCCCCGCCTTCTCCGGTTTCCGCATCGCAGGACAGGAATGTAACTTGTCTGGTGTCCTGGTTCCTTGCAAAATTCTCAGATACGATTCGATCCATATCCGGCAGAGTGAGCATAAATGCCGCGCCATCCTGTGCCAGCTGCCCATAGGTAACCAGCGTACTGCCTTGACCCTCCGTCTCCAATTTTCACGGCAGTCCGATGGTTCTGCCTGCGCCGATGTCTCCTAAATAATAAACATTTTCATCATAAGCACTGCATGAAGGGTAATACTCTCCCGGGGCTGGTGCAGTGATCATGGCCTGATCCACATCTGCATAACGATTGTCTGACTTTTGCGAATCTGCAAGCGGATATCCTGCTGACAGATCTGTGTCCGACGTATCCCTATAAAATACATGATAATAAGTTCCGTTCCCCTTTGTAAACTGCAGCATATAGATCTGCGCCGCCTGGGATGCACCCGATATCTCCGCGGTGTAATCGGCGGCATCCGGCCGTGTATTCATCCGGGCGTTGCTGCCATCCACTTCCAAGGCAGTCCCATCTCTTGCAGATAGAGAGGCCAGAGCATCCTGTCCGTCGACCGTTCCTGTCGTACCTGCAATCTCAGTTACTTCGTCCGTCTTCTGGTACCAGCTTCTGAAGGCGGAGTCTTCATACCGTTCTATATTTCCTGAAATGCCTTTTGCCATTACCTGCGAAGTCCTGATATCCTCTGAAGATCCTGCGCCATTCACCGTTTCCGGATCCGCCAGTACAAGAACAAATTCCTGTTTTCCTTCTTCGGATTTTTGGCATTTCAGATAAGATGCTGCCTGTCTGCTGTTCTGGGAGTTGTGGATGACCTGCAGCAAATAGCGTTCTGCATACGATTCCACTGTACAGGTCAGCGTAGTCTGTTCTGTCCTGTTGTCATTCTGCACCGCCGTATCTCCTTCGTAATGACCTGCTTCCGTATATACCACGCCGGTTCTTGACTTTGCCATATCTGGAACCCCATTTTGGACACGGGGTATCCTGAATTCGGCGTAACTCCTGCTATACTTGTATTCATGAGACCAGTAGGAACTGATCTGGCTGTCAGATACCGCACGGACAGCCGCAGCCATATACATCCCCGCACAATCGGAAAGCCTGGACGGCAGCTCCATCTCACGGGTGACACCTGCCGGACCGTCCTTGTAAATCACGGAATCTTTATCTGCTAATGCTTTGACCGATACATTGATTGTCATACCGCCTGTAAATTCACTCAGGTCAACGCTTCGCTCTATTGCGGCGGAAGAAACTCTTTCCGCCCCGCTCAGAGATAAAAATGTCAGATCTCTCTGCGTGTGACCGCATAGGAACCATCTGCATTTTTTGAAATAACTACGGTCTTTTCCACCTGTGCGGCCTCGCGATAGATATCCTCGTCTGATCCTTCTATTTTCCTGCTGTATGCAGCCGTACCTGCTGTCTCATCTGCAGATTCCTCATAACCATTTTCCCTCAGATCTTTTTTCAGTGCTTCCATTTCCTCTGCGCTGTACTACTTACTGCAGACCTTATCCTGTGCGCTGCGCTCGATGGTAACGGCATATCCTGCCAAATAATCCATGATGCCTTCTGAATTCTCATCCGCGGCGTCTGTCTGTGCCGCCTGATCCGCCGCATTGGCAGCTGCCTGCAGCGCCTGTTGTTCCACAATGTACTGTTCTGTATCCCTGCACATATATATTCCCAGAGTCATGCCAAGGGTTCTAGCCTCAGACTCTTTTAATGTCTAAAGTAAAATCGGTAATTCTCATTCTCGGCTCATTTGCCGCGCAGTCATCCACATTCCCTGCCTTCGCGTCAAAGCTCAGTAGGCCGTTCTCTGCATCATAACTGCTGATCTCCGCCGTAACCAGCCCCGATGCACAGGAAGCTACGACCTCTTCGGTTGCGCTGTCCACTCTAGGATAGGCCAGCACACTGCTCTTCAGGCTCGCCATGCTGTTCCCCAGCGAGGAAGCCGCCTGCAGTTCTTCATTCAGCCTGTCGTACTCCTCACATGCCGCCACAACATCCTGTGTCAGTTCCTGACTGGCAGCTTTTCCAAGCTTCACCACCGGCTCCAGCTGTAATGCAACCGCTTCCATCTCCGCATCAATCTGGTAGATACTGTCCTGATAAATCTGCAGTTCGTCCTCCGACAATCCTGCTATGTACACCTGCGGAATCTTCTGTGCCAAATCCTGTGCCTTGGCAAACTGAAGAAGCGCACTGACCGTACGCGCCGTCTCCGCAGCAAACTCCGGGGTTCCGGACTCGGAAAACATCCTGTTTCTGCTGGAATATTTATATTCACCGTTAACCAGAAGCAGATTGATCAGCGGCATGTCGTCCGCAAACTGTACAATGCAGGTTGCGTCACTTAGCTGAAGAAGCTTTTCAGCCAGCCTCATGGTCACGCCCACTGCGTTCTCCACACCACTGATTGCAAGATCCAGGCCGGCAAAACATTCCACATATCCGTGCACAAGTTCTCTCGGCGCTACGGATGCAAAGACCTGTTTTAGCTTTTCCTTCTTCCTCTCGCCCCCGGATAGCGGGAAGTAACCGTAAACCGGATTGGAGATTCGCTCCACATCCGTTAATTCACGGCTGATATATTCCATCAACTGTCTTGGCTTCAGAGCCGACACGTCCACCACTTTCGTAGTAAACTGGCTGCTGTCGATCACCAGATATACATTCTTTCCTGGTATATGATTGGTCTCCCAAAGATTCCGGATCATTTCCCGGAACCCGTCCTGATGATCAGCATGATTGGCTCTACATACGACACCATCTTATTGATAGCAATATCCGCGTCAAATTCCATGGCATCCGCCGTCGGCAACGGCAGAGTATCCATGGTGTCAAACAGCTCCTGGAGCTGCGGCATAACTACTTTGTGAGTACCATGATAACCGCAATGATCATAACACCAAGTATCTTAAGGTACACAAGGGAGCTGGATATCTTTCCGTTCAGGCAGTGCTCTTTCTCTAACATCAAAGCCATCTGCATGGAAACCAGTTCCAGATTACTGCTGCTCTCCGCAGAGCGGTACATATAAATCCTAAGAGGGGGAAACGCCCCGTTCTGTGACTCCATCGCCTCCGAAAGGGATATTCCCTGCCGGATTTGGCGTATCATGTCTTCATACACCTGCCGTTCATTCGGCTTAATGGACTCTCCGTTTGCAATGATGTTGAGCGCCCGCACCAAAGTAACGCCCGCACCGACCAGCGTGGACAACTGCCTGGAAAAATCCGCCTGCACCTTTGCCTTAAACTGCTTCCGGTTCTTTCCGAACCGCACTTCCTTTGCTGAAAGCAGAAAAGCGTCCTGCTCGTGCAACCTGAGCTGCAGCTCCGCCTCGTTTCCCGCATTCATGGTGCCCAACATCTTTTTTCCGTCTATCGTCTGAGCCTTATACTTGTATTGTGCCATCAGACGTCCCTCCCTGATTCCCTAATTTTAGGTAATATTTTACTATATCAGAATCGCCAGATACCAGTCAATCATCTGGTTCCCGAAGAGCAGGCCCAGTATCATGCCCACACACAGAAACGGCCCGAATGCAAACTGTTCCTTGCGCCCCTTCTTTCCTGATGCCAGCAGATAGATCCCATATCCGCCTCCCAGGAGGATACCGATAATCGCAGATGCCAGAACCGTCCGCCATCCAAGAAACAGCCCCCCTGCTGCCATCAGCTTGATATCGCCGCCTCCAAATGCTCCCGGGACAGCGATCGCAAGAAGCAGCATGGGTACGCTGATGCACACCATTCCGATCAGCCTCTGCCCGATCGTAATATCCTTCATAAAAAACAGTCCCGCTGCTGTCAGAACTACAATGGCTATGGAGCAGCCGTCCGCAATCTCCATGGTGTCTAAATCCATCAGTGCCACAACGGTCAGAACCCCTGCGAATGCGAAGACCAGCACTGCTTTCGCATAATCCCCGCCGTCATATCCATAGTATATGGCGCAAAACAGTGCGGCTGCACCTCCTGCTGCCTCGGTAAGCGTGTCCCTGGCTCCAATTTTCCCGCCGCAGTAGCGGCACTTTCCCCGCAATAATAGATAGCTGAATATGGGAATTAAATCCGCTGCCCCTAGTTCATGATGGCAGGCCGGACAGGCTGAACGCCCCCTGATAAAAGACATTTTCTTAGGGACGCGATAGACAATCACGTTTAAAAAAGAAAACACACAGGCGCCGGCAAAAAACAAAAGGATGCACAACAGCGCTTCACATATAATAAAACTCATATTTATTCTCCGAATCTTGTTTCAAACCACGCTCGGTGATTTCACATTGAATTATGTAAGTTAAAATCTTCTTATGAAAAGAAAAAAGGTATTTGTTTCCACTTTTTCCCTTTCATAAAAAGGGGAATTCACCCGGTTACAACCGAACAAATTCCCACTCCTCATCTAATCAGTATATTGATGAATCTTCCAGTAGACTTCCCATGTAACAGTATCATCAGTTGCATCATACTGATACTGCACCAAAAATCTTCCCTTCCGATAACTCATGGTATCTACGCAGTTCTTTCTGGTATTCCATGAAACTAAATGGATCTGTCCAGGACAACATTCTTCGCTTCACGCAGAGCCTGCCGCTCCTGAACTGACTGATTCCATATCCACAGGGTGGTGCAAGAACCACTGCTGAAATAAGCAGGACTATGAGGGCTGTTTTGCATGTATATTTCAATAAACTTGGTACCAGAACCGCTGCAAGAATCAATATAATTACAATTACAGCGATCAGTTCAACCGCGTAAACCCTTTCTTATTTTTAGCCTTCTGTCTTAATTCTTTAAACAAAAATTTTTCCTCCTGGATAATGTTATTCGTCCTCCCTTTGCACCGAATAGATTCAATAGTATGACTCCCGGAAAGACCGCATGTCATGCATCATGACATGCGTATCTGATACTGGTTGGATTTAACTCCCATTTGTCAGTCTGTGTCAATAAGCTGTTGCGCATTTGGCAAATTACTTATTAGCTATCATAAGTTTTGAAGCTATTATTTACGCTTTCTTTGCTCTTCTTCCACACTTTCTTTGCACTTTTCATCTCAAAATATATATTCTAGCAAACACGCCCGTTTATTTCACTTTTACAGCACCAATTGTGCTAAATCCGGAACACTTCCTGGTCATCCGGTACATATAGATTTCCGCTGTAATATTTTCTTCCTTCTTCGGTATATAGTTCTTTCCGTTCCTCCAAATGCGTTTCTTCCGTATGATAAAGAATCAGATTTGGGATTCTCAGCTGCTCTGCCAGCAGACATGCCTCCTTTACCGTACTATGATGTTTTTCGTATGGCTTGAATTTATCTGCTTCTCTATAAAGGCAGAATGCCTCATGCATCAGCCAGTCGCTGTCTCTGACATACTCCTCTTCACACGGATTATACGGTTCATCCCCGCAGCAGGACAGCTTTTTCCCGTCCGCGGTTTTCAAAGTAAATCCAAACTGCCGGGCCTTTGTTGATCCAATATCAAAAAAGGTAACTTCGCAGCCCAGTATCTGTTTCGTATCCCCGCTTTCAAGCGGAATCAGCTGAATACGCCCTCCAAGGTGTTTCGTCACCTTTTTCATGATCGTCAGTTCCGCTATCGTTGTAATCGTGAGGATCAGGCCGCTGTGGCAGTAAATCCTGACCTTCCCCTCATATTTTCCCTGATTGATGTTCTGCCCGATCATTCTTATCAGCCAGAACAACCCCAGCAGATGATCAATGTGCTCGTGTGTAATAAATATATCATGGATTTCTTCCAACGGTATATTCGTCTCCTTCAGAATCCGGAGGATCTGATTGCCGCCCCCTGCATCTACCAGAAAATGCCTGTGTTCCTCCGACAAAACAAAGCACGTATTATAGCAGTCTGTCACCGTTGCATTTCCAGTACCTAATATCGTCAATTTCATAGTCTGCACCCTTTTCTACTGTACGTTTCCCACCGCCCCTTTTAAGCGGCCTGCTGCCTATTCATAGTACTTCATCAGCGCCTGTGTTCCCAGCTCTGCGTATCCTTCCGCTTCCAGTTCTTCACAGTTAGCAAGCACCTGGCTGAGCATCCCCAGGTCCAGCTCACTCATATTTGCCTCAATTAAAGCCAGTTTCATATCCTTGATAAAATGCTTCATAAAAAAGCCGGGCGCATAATCGTCAACCAGAATCTTTGGCCCGAATGTATCCAGCTGTCTGCTGCCTGCCGCACCAGTGGATACTGATTTTAAAACAGTTTCCAGGTTCAGCCCTTTTGCCCTGGCGTAGGCAAGCGCCTCACAGACTCCCGACAGCGCCCCGGCAATCATAATCTGATTTGCAAGCTTGCAGTGCTGTCCGCAGCCAGCCTTTCCCTGATAATTGATATTTGTCCCCATGGCTTCAAACAGCGGAAGACACGCTTCGTAGTCCGCCCGATCCCCACCGGCAAGGATAGAGAGGGTTCCCTCTTTTGCTCCGGTATCACCGCCAGTTACAGGGGCATCAATTACATGGAAGCCTTTCTTTGTCCCCTCTGTATATATTTTCTCCGCGATCTGCGGGCTGGTCGTTGTCATATCAATCAAATATGCGCCTTCGTCCGCACTGTCCAAAATATTGCCTGCGTCAAAATACACCTCTTCCACATCCTTTGGGAATCCCACAATCGTAATAACGGCCTCACATCCCGCCACACAGCTCTTGATCGAGTCATGGAAAAGTGCCCCCTCTGCAATCAAATCTTCTGCCTTCGCTTTGTCCCGTGCAAAGATATGCAGTTCATAGCCCGCTTTCATTAGATTTCGTGCCATGGATTTCCCCATGATTCCTATTCCAATAAACCCTATCTTCTTCATTCTATCACCCTCGTCTTCATATTGCCGGAAAATGATTTCAAATTTTTCCGGATCTTAATTCGTATTTTGTTTTATTGCTTCAGCTGATTCATGATTTTACTTTATACTGCGTAACAGTTCAGACAGGCCTGAACTGTTACCACAGAGACTTACTGTTTTATTATAGTATATTAGGAAACCTGTCACAATAGAGAAATTATTTTTTTGTGTATCATACCGTCAAATCACATTGTAATCTTCCGTTGAAAATGCTATACTGAACACACATTTTACAAAAGAGAATATCTGGGGAGGTATTTTATGAAGCGGAAAAAAGGCGGGTTCACCTTAGTTGAATTAATTGTTGTGATTGTTATCATTCTAGTATTGGCAGCCGTCCTGGTTCCTTCACTTTTAAGATATGTGTCCAAGGCTAAAAATGCCGCCGCTATTAATGAGTGCAGCGAAGTACTTCAGGCTGCTGCCAGGACTGCCGTTGATCTTGCCGCCGAGGGAACCCTTACCGCACAGATCCTGAACGACAGCAGGCCTGTAATCTTGAAACAGGCGAATGCCGGCGGGTCATTTGAGACTACTATACAGTTTGAAGACGATGATGCAGAGATCTTATCTTTCGGATATTTATCGGAAAGCAATCTCCATGTAATTTATGACATCAAGCATGATCCCCGGATTTACATAGATGTTGAAGGTAATGCTACCCTTACCAGAATGAACAATTTTATAAAACAGGCGAGTGACTTTGTTACAGGGCAGAAACAGGATAATCCAAAGCTAAATTCTCTGGACCGCCTCAGGCTTATAGAAAATGCAGTAAATAACGGCGGGCTCTTAGCAGTTACCGAATCCCAGAAAAAGGGCACGCCCTATGAAAAAAACGAATTATATTGGCATCCTTATTATTTAGGCGATTTCAAACAGGAAAACCCTCCGGTTGTCCTGTTTGCCAACACATCATCTACCACACACGGCGGCTGGTCAGCTAATCTTATCTATGTAGACGGAAAAGTATATCAGGCTCCTGAAAAGAACACTGTGAACATAGCAGGCTGGGGAACGGGCACCTCTCCTGTATATGATTACAATTCTTTGAAGACTTGGCTGGACGAAAATAAGTACACTGCAGTAAACTAAATCACCTCATATAAAATATAAACCATCTGCCAACCGGCTGGCACAGCCGGCCAGCGGTGGTTTTTAATTTGCTCATTTATCTGCAATAGGAAAACATCTTCTGGCATTGATACCAATAATATATTACAATATACATATTAACCAGACAGGAGGACTCTCTATGGAACTTTCCAGGCAGCTCGCCTCACAGATTGTTAATGCAGTCTACGAGGTGGTTAAAAATGACATCAACCTGATCAATGCCTTTGGCATCATAATCGGCAGTACGAACCCACAGCGAATCGGTACTTTCCATGAGGCCGGCAGTGAAGCCGTGAAAACCGGCGCGCCCGTATACGTGGACAGCGGACACCGTTTTAAAGGCACACAGAATGGAATTAATTACCCCATTTTTCTGGAGGGGCAGCCAGTCGCCGCCATCGGCATCACCGGAAATCCGGATGAGCTCCGGCAGTTCGGCTTCCTGATTACTAAAATCACAGAAGTTTTTCTCAAGGAGCAGCAACTGAATGAAGAAATGCTCTCTGAAAACCGGTCCCTGCATTATCTTGTAACTTCGCTTATTTATGACAACATTCAGAATCAGAAGCAGCTGGAATTGCTGTTGGATAAATACGAGATTGATCCTGCTCAGGAATATGCCGCGCTTTCTATAAAAATGCCGGACACCACTCTGGAGCCTGCGCTGCGTTTTTATTTTGCCGCTCTGGGATGCCGGCTCTCCCTTTATCTTTATCCCAATGAGTGGGTTGTCATATTTGACAGGGAAACCTTTGGCCGTTTTTCTCCGTCTGAATTTGGCAGCAGGTTTCAGGAACGCGTTCATTCCGGCATGGGGCCATTTTGTACACTCTATCAGCTGCACCAGTCCTATCGCAGTGCCCAGGCCGCTCGGGAACATGCACAGCAGCGGAACGCCGTATTTTATAATATAGAAGACATTTCCATTGAGTTTGTCATGGAAAGCCTGCCAGGCAGCATACAGAGGCTTTATGCGGACCATGTCCTGAAGCAGCTGAATCCCAGGGAGCTGCATATCTTGAAAACGTACTTCAACTGCAGCCTTTCCTTAAAAACTGCTTCCGAAAAACTCTTTATCCACAAGAATACTCTGCAGTATCAATTGGACAAGATCGCAGAAAGAACCGGACTGAATCCACGGGTATTCCATGATGCTTTCATGCTGCAGTTCGCTTTATTCTGCAAGCAGCATTTATAAAGGTCATTGTTTATTCATACCACTGTATGCGGGGATGATTTTCAAACAAGTTTTATTACTAATAACAAATATTGACGGGATTTTTTTCTATTTTCAGTATCTGTAACATAGCCGTACACTGAAGTTTTGATATAATAAATACATACAGGACATCATTGTTTCTGTGTCTATACAAAAAATAGTAAATGTTATTAGTAAGCGACAAGATGTGAAATGATATAAGCCCGTATAAGTTGGGGCATCTATTGTTGATTATGTTAGTAAGGTAAAGACGATGCCTTTTTATGCAGTATTTGATGAGCAGACTCCTGTTGGATTTGCTGCGATAAAAATTCATAATACATTTACAGCCGAGGTGTGCGTCATGGGCGTTATCAACAGGTATCAACGCGGCGGATTAGGCACAAGACTTATATCGGCTGTGGAAGAATATTGTTGTTCCAACAAATTCGAATTTTTGACTGTTAAAACATTAGCCCATACCGTTCACTATGAACCCTATGAGAGAACCAGAAAATTTTACCGCAAGATGGATTTCGTGCCATTAGAGATTTTTCCACTTCATTGGGATGAAGAAAACCCATGCCTATTTATGGCTAAAAAGCTATAGTCCATTATGAACAAAATGGGATATTCCGTATGTCTCTGCCTTGCGGCAAAATGGCATTCTACTGCGTAACTTTTCGTCTATTCAATCAATAAAAAATTAAATTTCAAATATGGAGGTTTTATTATGAAGATCGTAGTTGCTGTTGATTCTTTTAAAGGCAGTTTAAGTTCCATGGAAGCCGGACGTGCAATCCAAGAAGGTATTCAAAAAGCCAGTCCAGAAGCAAATGTAATTGTCAGACCGCTGGCAGACGGAGGCGAAGGTACAACCGATGCCCTCATAGAAGGGCTGGGCGGGGAGCGTATAGAACTCACTGTTACGGGCCCTCTCGGTGAACCGGTGTGCGCCTGTTACGGATATCTGAAAGAAACCGGCACCGCCATTATTGAAATGGCATCTGCCGCGGGGATCACTCTGATTCCAAGAGAACAACGGAATCCTTTGGCCGCCACCACCTTTGGTGTGGGAGAACTGATCAAAGATGCCGCAGAAAAAGGATGCCGCAATTTTATCGTCGGGATCGGCGGAAGTGCAACCAACGATGGCGGAATCGGCATGCTCCAGGCACTTGGATATGAATTTCTGGATGAGAACGGACTTAAATCAGGCCAAGGCGCCCAGGCCCTTGCAGGAATTTCCAGCATCCGCAGCGACCACGTCTTCCCATGGCTGTCCGAATGTACTTTTCAGGCCGCCTGCGACGTAACCAATCCCCTTTGCGGTAAAAACGGCGCCACATACATATACGGCCCGCAAAAAGGCGTTACTGAAGAGATGAAGCCCTTACTGGACGCAGCCATGGATCATTTTGCCCAAATCACCGCTGACACCTTTGGCGTCAGCCACGCCGCCGCCCCCGGAGCCGGAGCAGCCGGAGGACTCGGTTTTGCCCTCCTCAGTTACCTGAATGCCCGTCTTACCCCCGGCATTGACCTGATCTTGAGTGCAGTCCGCCTGGAAGAAGAAATGAAAACCGCAGACATCGTAATCACCGGAGAAGGCCGCCTTGACCACCAGACTGCCATGGGCAAAGCCCCCGCCGGAGTGGCCGCCCTCGCAAAAAAATACGGCGTCAAAGTTCTCGCATTCGCCGGGAGCGTTACCCCAGATGCCCGGGCCTGCAACAGCGCCGGAATAGACGCCTACTTCCCCATAGTACGTGGAATTACCACCCTGGAAGAGGCCCTCATCCCAGAAAATGCTGCCCAAAACCTTACAGACACCACAGAGCAGGTCTTCCGCCTCATAGAGGCACTGTCAAACGAGAGATACTAATAAAAAGGGACTGCTATATGGAAGATTTACATAGGGCAGACCAGCTGCACATCTACAAACCAACCGCCAAGTCATGCCCATATGCCGCCCCCGCCTGTTCCGCGTCCGAAGTGTCGGCTTTCCCGCCCGGATGCCGCTCTCGGGCGGCTTTTTAAAAAATTTTCACTGCAATCATCGCAATCCCCAGCACAGACAGAACAATTCCCGTGGCCCGGTTCAGGACCTTCGCCGGGGCTTTATTCGCAAATTTAGCTGCTAATCTCGCGCCAACCAAAGTAAACAAAATACATAACACGAGGGCAGGTATATCCGGCAGCCCGCCGCTGATTGAAAAATGGGATATGGCGCCTGTAAAAGCCGTAAATGCCATGATGAAAACACTCGTCCCCACCGCTGTCTTCAATTCATATCCAAGTATACTTGTCAGCATCAGAAGCATCATCATGCCACCGCCTGCACCAATAAATCCACAGATAAATCCGATCACGATTCCGCACAGAATTGACTGGATAATTTTTGTCCTGGCGCTTTTTTCCTCCTGCTTTTCTTTTGTCGTCATAACCGGTTTTACTATAAACTTAATACCCAGAAGCAGGGTCATAAAGACAGAAAAGCTTCCCATTGTCGTATTCGGAACCAAAGAAGCGATATAACTGCCGAACAGGGTAAATACCAGGACTGTTAGGAGCATCACGATCCCGTTTTTGATATCCAGGTTCTTATGTTTCCCATATGTATAAGCAGAAACTGCCGATGCGAGCACATCAGATGCCAGTGATATTCCCACCGCCTCATATGCATCAAATCCCAGAAAAGTAATCAGCATGGGGGAGATCACCGCCGCTGCAGAAAGCCCCGCCAACCCCGTTCCGATCCCGGCGCCCATTCCTGCCGCCAGACAGACAAGTATCTTCACTGTCATCATTCCTCACCTCGTTTCATGGTCTCCAAATTACTTGATATACGGTAGAGAATCTGATCAAACATCTGCCTCTCTTCACTCGTAATTCCCCTGAAAACGCTCTTCATAACCCGGGCCTGAGCCTCCAGCGCCTTTTCAAGCGGCCCGGCTGCCTCCTTTGTAACCTGCAGATGGCTGATCCTCCGATCTTTATCATCTTCCCTGATTAACAGCGCCCCTCTTTTCACCAGTAATTCTACTGCCTTAGATACATAAGATTTGGCTATATGACGGTACTCCACGATATCTCTGGCCGTATCGTACTGAGGATTATTGTGAAGAAATAAAAGTACATCCACTTCCACTTTACTCATGCCGTACCCGGCTGCAACCGCATTGATGCTTCCGCTGTACAGCTTATTGAATTGATTTGTAATGGATAAAAATTCACTTATAGAAATCATCATCCTGCCTCCTGATTTATTAATTAAACTGTTCCTTTTTAAATCAAATATAGTTCTTTTAAGAACAGTTCTCTGATGAACTATATTATCATAAAACAAAAATTTGTCAATTGATTTTAAAATAATAGACGTTTTAAAAAAAACAGTTGAAATTCGAGAAAAAAAGAGATATAATAATCAAGGTTCGTCTGACGAACCATTGGCTGGAATAGCTCAGTAGGTAGAGCACTTCACTCGTAATGAAGGGGTCGTCGGTTCAAGTCCGATTTCCAGCTTTCGTAAAAAAGGCCGCAAACCCCGGGGTTTTTAAGGAGGATGCGACTTTTTTTGCTATCTTTTTTTATCGAATGTATTTTCGAAAAACACTCATAAATCCTTAAAAATACCGAGAAATCCTGAGAAGTTTTAGTCAAAATTTAGTCAGAATTAACGACTTCCACGCCTTATATTTAGAGTTGTTGCGCTGTATTGTGAAAATTTTTTTAGTCAAGACACGTAAATTTATCGATCATACTCGCGAGGATTTTTATATTATGAGGAGCTATTATTTCCATTTTTTCTAGTTATTTTTTATCCTTATCATTTTAGGGAATTATATGCTTGTTTACACCACATACTATATCTGCTATGTTTAGAAGATTATTATCCATGTTTTCCACTACGTATGTAGTCGGTGTAAACGGTATATAGTTCCCTCATTTTATAATTATTTTAAAGGTACACTTTATGAATAAGAATATAAAACTATCATTAAAGGAAGAAATGGAGAAACAGGCTCTTAAAATAGAGAAGGAAGTTATGGATAGCCCCTATGTAAAGGATCTTGAAGTAACTGATAAGATGAATTCTGATCTCCTACAAAAAATACAAAATATTAATAAGGCTCCATCATCTCAGCCCACTAAAAGCTAACCTACTCATCAATCCATCTTCTTCCGCGAAATAGGAGCCACGAGATCCGCAAAGACTTCGTGGCTCTCATTTTATACTTTCCTGCCAACAATGGTATCCAATGAAACTTTGAAAACATTAGCCAATCCTACCAGTTCATAGATATCAGGAATCCTTTTCCCGGTTTCGTAATTGGATAGCGTTTGTCTGCTCATACAAAGCTTTACGGAAATCTGCTCTTGAGTCATGCCAGATTCTTTTCTGAGCTTTTTAATGTTATTTCCGATAGTATTCGACATCATAGTTTCACCCCTCCTTATAGCAGTATATTAGCAATTCTTATAATAGCAGATATGCTATTTTTTTGCAATAAGCACCCTATTCGTAACAGTTAAAACAGTGATTGGTTTGTGGTATAAAAACACCAGAAACACGCCATTTTTAGCCAGTATTTCTCTTTCTGAAGTACTGATTTCTACTAAACATTTTGTTGCATTTCATAAGGTAAATGCTGAAATATAATTTGAAATTTTTATTGCAACTCCCCCTCAAATATGTTAAAATTATTTTAAGAAAGGAACCCCCACTAAGTTCCTTTCAGACATAGATTAAGCCCGGAACCCTGAACCGGGCCATTATTTTACTTCAATATTCTCTTGATCGCTGCCTGTAGCCTTGCATGCCACGGAGCCTTACTCTGCCAACTAAAGCAAGGCATGTCCTTCCCATTATTTGCCTTGTAAATACTGTTCAGTACGGTCATTTCATCCTGGTGTGACAGCGGGTGGAACTCTTTCCCGTCAAAATAGATTACCGGCCCTTTGCCGTCTACTGTGTAAAAACATTGCATAGTTGTTTCTCTCCCTTCGTTTTTGGTTTCTTTTTTGTCAGTTGCTGCATTTTCTCCGTCTGTCAGACGGCTCTTAAAATCATCCCAGACACTCTCATTCCCAGGCAACCAGCCATACCATCCGGGGCAACTCTTACCGCACACATCCCAGTGACGTACTACACGCTCCGCAGGTATACCATACCGCTGCATCAGGCTTTTGGTCAGACTTACTGCATTATCAATTGTCTTATCAGCAATCTTTCCGTCTACGGAACACAACTCAATGCTGATGGAATTGGAGTTAGTACAGAGTCCAAATAAATTCCCTCCGTAGTCTACTCCTACCGCCCATGCCGTGTTATTAAGTGATACAACCTCGTAAACATCGGACTCATCTACAAATAAGTGTGCTGATGCTCCCCTGTCGGCATCACGAAAATAGTTCGCATTGTTTTTGGCTGTGTCGGTCAGGTTGCCTGTATAATGTATTACGATATACAGTCTGCCGGAATTTCCCGGAGTATAGTTGACCTGGGTATGATCAATCGCATAGTTATATCCCATGATTACTCCTCCTGTTCTTCCATGACACCCATTAATTTTTCGATTCCAACCATTCCAAAATCTTCTACCGTCTGCGGGGTAAATACCTCTTCTGTTAATACTTCTTTTTCTTCGGACATATCGATACTCCTTTCCATGTTAGTTTTTACGCTGCAATTCGCATTGTATTGTTCTGCTGGATAAAATCTTTCACTTGCTCATATCCCCAGCCACAATCTACCAGGCCGCTCACCAAACATTCCATTGACTGTATTGCGCGCAGTTCTTCCAGTGTCAAATGGTCTCTTAAATTTTCATTGGTTCCAATCCCCAATTCTTCTCTTAACTGCTTCGCATTCTTTCCAAACAGGACTTTATAAATGCAGTTTGTATATGTGGAATAAGCGTGTCCGTGCATTCGTTCATTTTCTGCAGACTGCTGCAGTGCCTTTGTGAGGGACTGTCTGACTGCGATTCCTTTCTCCCGTTCAATTAACTTTCCTTTGAGAAGTTCTTCCATTGCATTGAATTGTTTAATATATGCCAATTTAAACTGCATAGCCTTTTCGCCCGTATACCCCATTGCTAAAAGAGTGAATCCGTCTCTTGTCATAACGTACATAGGGTTTGGCTTTCCATTAGACGCTTTATAAGAGCCCAAAATGAATAGAGCGGAAAATTCCGCTGTACTTATGGTAGATTCGATATTCCTTATAGACTCCATTACGTCACGATGATTCTTTTCAAATGTTTCAGCTACATCCAAGCTGCTTACTACTGTTGTCTCTGATTTATTAACCCTTTTAATTTCTACTAACATAATTTCAATCCTTTCTGTTGAATTTCTGCATGAAAAAGAGGACGATTATTCGCCCTCTGAATCCTTGTCTCTTAGCTGCAGCAAAACATTTTTTAATTTATCCGGTATAGGCGTAAACACTGCCGCATTTTCCAGCAGGCTCAGCCCCTCATTCGCGATATAAAACATAATAACGACTTCCCGTAATGGTATTGTCCCGCCGATCAGCCCCTGGATAACAAAAGATACTGCAATCACAATAAACATTACGATCTTCTTCAGTAATCCTTTAAACCCTATTTCGGATGACAGTTGCTTGGTGTAAATACCCTTAATCCATCCTGTTATGTAATCCGCAATCGCTAAAAACACGATCGTCTTTAGCAGCACATCCCATCCTCCCAGCCAGTATGTAAGGAAGCCTCCGGCCATTCCGAATACGATGCTAATCCAGTTAAATAATTTCTCCATTTTCTTCATTTCCCTCACTCTCTTTCTATTGTTTTCACAAAAATAAGACCTCAAGGGTCTTGCTCTGATTTTCATATTTTCTCGCCTTTACAAATCTACAGATCTTAGTCGATCAAGCTCATACCCTTTTTGGTGTGCCTTTATCTCCCAGTCAAATTCGAGTCCCGGTGTACCGACTACTGTGAAAGAGCTCACTCCCTTCTTGCTGATCCATGCGTCACCGCCCCCATATTTCGTGATAAAAACATAATATCCGTATTCGGTGCTGACAGTTTCTCCATATTTCGGATCTATGAAAATGATACATGCTCCAAGATCATTTATTATTCCGTGTCCCATATCGCCAAACATAGGCTCCGTAGTCTCGTAAGAGCTTTGAGCTATTGTACCAAAATTTTTTGTCTTTACAATTCTATTTTTGGTACCAGTCACACTAAAATTTCCATTTACCTCTACATTAATTGTATCTTTATACGCATTGGTTCCCAGGATAATTTCTCCGACATTCTTACTATAATCCCACGTACCTTTTAATACGCTGAAGTTACTTGTAGAACCATTTCTATAATGCTCTATGCTTAAATTAACATGTTTAGCCACTATAGCTAGCCCCAAGTAACCCGTGTCCGAGACAACACCTGATTGATATATCTTTGCATACCACTCTTTTACGCCGCTGTACTCAGAATACATAGTCATTCTCCCGCTGTTGAAATCTACCTGAAAGTTTTCTGAGCCTATAACGGCATATTTAAACTCACAATTCTCAGCATATATTCCTTTGTTATCCCACTTGCCTATTTGAACCCCCAATGCATTTAGTATATTTATCCTGTCATCCTGGATACCACCTACAGTAACAGAACCTAAGAACTTTCCATTTTTGGCCTCCATGCTGCCATCAGCGAGAATTTTGAAGTTCTGGTTTGCGGTTACAACGCCATTTAGATTTATCTTATTTGCATCAATACTTACAGCCTCTGCAGATTGATTTATTGTGGAAATAAGGCTGTCCTTACTTACTTTTAGCCGTATCTCCTGTGAATTAAGTTCTATGGATGCCCTGGCCTGGGTTATTGCACTGAGGACACCATTAATGTCTTTGTATTCTGAGGATGATACTGCCAAATTTATTGAGTTCAAATCCATTTCGACAGCCGATAATTTGCTGTACATTGTCTTATCTCCGTTTTTCAATTCCTCAATTTCAGATGCTGATATCAGGAGAGAAATATTACCCTGTATTACATTGATCGCGGTCTCCTGGGCCGTGAACTTTCGGGATATAGCGTATCTGTCATAGACTGTTGCGCGGGACGCCAAAATTAAGGACATCGTATCACCTTCTTTCTTTTTTTATTTGGGACCTTATTTGCGTTTACATATAAATCAACTAAATAGCAATTATACTGATTTACTTAGTAATGTTTCAAATTGCATTGACGCAATTAACGAACTTGCGTACGAGCAATTAGGAAATCTATACTTCGAACATAATTTAAAATCGTCCGTGACTGCAGAATACTCTGCTGACAACGTACTTACATTTGGTGGTGTACAAATGTATCCAGAGAAATTTGTAAGATCAACGTTTTTGACCATCCTAAATGGGTCTGCATCAACAGGAAAGGGGACAATTTACCTCGTTGTTTTCGGCGCTGCAGATGAAGCCCCCGCAATAGTAAATATCGGTGGAGATGAGACTGGTTTATATCCAAAACTTGCAAAGACAGCCAGCAATTGTATTTATGTTGCTTGGAGTGCCACAGCTACAGCAGGTGTTCATGCCAGTCTATTTAAGCTATATTAGGATGGTTTTGACACAAATGTCTCATTGATATTAACGCCCACACCTGTTGCGATATCTGCCGTAGGTGTGTAGGTTACCTTGCCATCCACGTCTATAGATATCCTAAATAAACGGCTTGTTGTGCTGCCGCCTAAAACATATTTTATGATTTTATACGATGGCCGATATGCGGCCGGAAGCGTGCCGATGACAAATTCTGCATTAGCTGGCACGTCCTTCAAAATCAATCCAGCGCATTGCAACTGTATCGCACGTCCGCTCGCTATTACATTAGTCACAGGGTAATAAGTCGAATTGGTCAGTGTGAAATTTGCCACATTCAAATTGCTATTTAGTGCAGCAACTGATGTAACTACTTCGTTTATCGCAACAACCAGATTTGTTTTTTGCGCTGTCGATAGACTGGAAAGCGTGCCTATATACCCCAGCAAGGCTTTTCCCTGTGGGGCTGATAATACCTTGGTTATATCTGTTGTGTTTAGGTCGTCGGCAATTCCTGACGCTGTAAGTTTCCCATTAATAAACTCAGTCAGAGCATCTTCTAGGTCTGATTGTGATACCTTGTTCTTATTTGCAAGCTCACCAAGTCCCAATTTTGTTCTGATTTGATTAAATATCCCCAAGAATGTAGTTTTCTTGGTTGATACAACGTCCTGTAGCAAAAAGATGTCTGCATCATCCGGATTTGTTTTCTCGGTATATTCATTAAATTTTGGCATATTACCCTCCTGTTTTAAGCTGTCAGACCAATAATATTCTTTCCATTCGCATCTAGTATGTTATTTCCATTGTGGTCAAGTATTGGTGATTCATCCCAGATTATAAATGTGCATTCAAAATCTGCTACCATAGTTACGTCATTACCTGAGAGGGATATCGAATACCCCGTGGCCTGACGGCCATTCCATTCTCTATCACCCGAATCATCTTCTGATAATCGGGTCCATATGAAATGCTCTGGCCCAAATGTATTCGTAACTTCCTGGTTGCTTGCATATAGCCTGGCGTGGATCGTTGCTGTCTCCCCGTCTCCGGTATGTCCGCCATCTACGTAGGTCTGCAGCGTATATCCACCACCGGATGTTGCTATACCGTCAATTTCCTCCTGCATGGTATCGAACTTAGCTGATATGGTCTGCCCTGTCCCATCAATAACTACTTTGCTTCCCTGGATCTGCACATCGCTGCCGTTAATGTTCTGCACCAGCGTCTGTACATTGACCTTATAACCGCTGATACTGGCATCGTCTGCCACCATCGAGTCTTTTATGATGGGGGCCTTAATTCCCGCGGCAGATACGCCGTTAAGGGCGTCAAACATCGTATTCCCGGCGGCATCCACGATATAGTAATTAAATGCACCGGCAGAATCAAGACCGGCCTGCATCCTTATCCTTCCATCTTTGTCCATCCACTGCTGAGTAGACCCGAATATCTTCATGCCGCCAGCTTCATCTGACCAAATTTGAAATTTGTTAGTATAGATGGTGCCCGCCAGCAGATCATTCACTGTCACGGACTGCATTACCGCGCTTTTTATCAGTGCGCTCTCGATGACCGCGTTCTGGGAGGTTAGATGTATATTTGTCAGATCACCAACTCCGGCATTCCCCGATAGCAAGTTTTCAATGTTTCCAAGATTGATATTTGCAGTATTTATCTTTGCATTTATTGCAACTAAATCTTCAGTCTTTAGCTTTGTAATAATAGCATTTGTGGCTTCCAGATCCGTTATCTTGGCGTAGGTAATGTTGGCCGTATTGACATCCAATTTATTAACAATTGCATGATCTATCAGGGCAATCTGCACGGCATAACGCTCTATTGCCTGTGTTACAGGCCCCTTGAATCCTTGTTGTTCTTCTGTTTCGGATTCCCCGGGGGCTTCCACACTGGTGGTTAGCCCGCCATCAAAATCTTGCGTCATGCTCATGACTGGAACAGAATAGATGTGGCCATCCCGATCCGACACCTTAATGATGTCCCACGGATCTATCCGAGGATCCCCCAGAAACCGAAGACTTCCAGGCATGTAACTGAACCCTTTCAGGGCCGCCGCCACACTGTTTAAGATACTCTGGGTCATTAACGGGTTGGATATTGTAAGTTCTCGGTTTCCACTGCCGGCGGTTATAGAGATGCTTTCTCCGTTTTGGTCTTTTCCCGTATAGCAAACGATCCGCTGAAACGTATACGGAAAGTCGTTATGTTTAAAAGTGTCCCAGTATCTTGCAGGAGCGATACTTATGTTAGATACTGCATATTTCTTTATTTCAATTTGCCCCTGTCGGTTGCATATAGCAAACCCCGCATACATTTGTGATATATAAGAAAGAACCTCTCTACAGGTGTAACCATCCGGGCGTTTTATTGTTATTGAACTAAGTCCTCCTGTTGCTATCGGAACCTTAAGGAAAGCAGACATTTCGTTCAGCACTGCGATTGTCGTTGTAGCTGCAGGTAATGATGAAAAATATCCTCTGTCTGCCTTTAGCATCCTATCAAAAGCCGTGAATTTAATCATGTCCTCGTCAGCCTCAGGCTTCCCTGCAGTAAAATACCCCATCGGAACAAATTCTTCCACAGTTGCAGAAATATCAGCTCCTATACGCCATTCAAGTTCTTCATTTTCTATGAATATGGATGGCTTTTCCATTTCTACTTCTATGTACTGACTGATGCAACTCCCAATAATAAAAGAGGTTCCACTATTGGAACCCCCTTTTAATATAATACTTTTAATGCCTGATTCAATTTCATTTTCACCGATAATTAATTTGCTTTTAAACGTCCGGGAATCTTTCTGCACCAATTCCGTAAACGCCGCTGAGGATTGATACATTATCTCACCTCCCGGCCTAATCTACTGTCATGAAATCCAGCAGTTTAAGGTCTTTTATTGTAAGTGCGTCAAACTGTTCTAAATCACACTTCTCCAGTTCCGATATGGGCACGGTGTGAATCGAAACCTCGTTTTCAATTCCCAGCAACTCATCCATATCGGCTCCAAACCCTGACATGTCCTGAATGTCATAAGTATTTCCCACTACGATGTATCTTCCATCCTCGCCTTTTTTAGCATACTTATCAATAATTTTTGTGCGCTCCTCTTCGTATGCTTTTGCAACGGATTCTAATAGGGCTATATTCCGTGCGATTGCATATCCGACTTTTGATTGGATATCTGCAACCCCGTTCAAAAAAGTCACTACCTGGCTATTTTTGATTTTCATTACTGCGCTACCTCCGTATGGATGGAATCTTCTATCTCATAGACCATCTGATCAAATGCAGCCATATCCTGCCTGCACTCAGTTTTGTTTGTCTCATATAATGCTTTGTCCTGTATGCTACTGGAATGGCTGGTTGTGCCCCCATCCGTAGATATATTTGCCTGCATATAGACCACAGGCTTATCATTAATCATGCTATTTCCTGACAGGTTAATAGTTTTGCTTGTCTTTAACATTTTTTCCTCCTATTTTTGAATTATATCGACACTAACGCTCCGATACCAAAATATCCCATCTCCCAGTTGTCCTAACTGCTCTTTTGATAACGTACCGCGATAGCTTGTGATTGTAATGTCCGTACCATTGTCATGGAATGTAAATGGGAAAAAACCTGCCACTAAATAATTCTTTATAGTGACAAGCTCACTCTCTTGTAAAAATTCCCACTTTATTTTCACAGATTTTTTCTCCGCTATTATATCCCCTATCATCTCTGCGTTGGCAGCTCTTCCTGTATTCTTCGACCAGATAATCTGATCTTCCACGGAAATGGACACTGGAGCAGGAAGGTCAACACCAGCCCTACAAATTATCAATATCTTCCCCTCCTTTACGTTAACAACTCACATTTTCCTGTCGCTTGTGTATTTTTGTTTGTTGTTTTTATAAAGTACTTTCTCAAAGATTCCTCATCTATCTTCACAATGTCAAGCGTCTGCAGTAACAATATGATTTTTTCCAATAGTTGGATTACTTCCGCTGACATCCCTTCATTTCCGGTATTTTGCTGGTTTCGCATTTCATCACTGACACGCTTAATCCATTCCCGGTTATGTTCTAACGGCACCACTGCCTCTTTCCCGTCTTCTCCCATCATTGCAAGGGTCGGATGATCAATCACGCCGCCTTTTGCGAGATACGGTATTTTACCTGGTGACCAGGTGGGGAGGTTGAATCCGATAGATTTACCGCCAATACCTGGGACCCAACTGGGTATTGTGACTTTTAATTTATTCAGCATTTTCGCAACCGCGTTTACTGCTGTTGCAACCCCACTTATAAGTCCATTTAGTATGGCGATAATTCCATTAATCGGACTTTTTACTATACCAGATAGACCGTCAAACACGCCCTTGAAAATGTTTTTTATTCCCTCCCAAGCACGCTTCCAGTCCCCCGTAAATACACCTGCCACAAAGTCTATTATTCCTTTAAAAATCAGCTTGATTGAGTTCCATATATCTGAGATACTTTTAAAGAACGCATTGAATACTTTACCAATCACTCCAAAATCTTTTGTCCAATCTCTCGTGAATATCCCCGATAAAAATTCTCTAAACTCATTGAATTTCTGCTTAACAAAATCCCACACTTCTTTCGCTTTCGCAGATATTTTATCCCAATTTTTCCAGAGTAGGATGCCTATTGCTATTGCCGCTGCAATTGCAATGGTAACTGGGCCGCCTAAAGCCGTTGTAACCAAGCTCAGCGCGCCAGCAACACTTTTTATGGAGCCTACAATATTAATAATTGTGGTAACCAAGCCTACTGCTTTAGTAACAAATTCCCCGATTTTCCATGCAGCAAAAAATGATCCTACAACAATTGCAATATTCTGTATTGTGGTTTGATGTGTCTGGCACCAGTCTGAAAACTTTTTCAGCAAATCTGTTATGGTTTTCATGACAGAAATAAAAAGACCACCTGTAAATTCGGCTAATGGCTTGAGGAAATTATCAAACAGCCAAGTATTAAGAGGCTTCAGAGCATCTATGATAGCATTCACAGCCCCAATTGCCGCGGCTAACATGTCTAAAAATGTAGGCACCGCAGTTTGTATTGTCCATCCCGCGATTGGTAAGAGTACATTATTCCAGAACCACTCAAGCCCCGCCCCTATATTTGAAGTAAGCGGCTCCAGTGCTTGCAGCAGGCCATGAATTGATGTAAGCAGAGGCGTGAAATTTAATTTTGCGGCCCATTCGACGGTAGCCCCGGATATGTTCCGAATAGTGCCCAAAATTATGTTAAACAAGTTAAATATACTCTGAATGATCTTTGTCCCGGTATTATTCTTTTCCCACGCATTCTGCAAACCTGCAGCGATATTCCCTATTATCTTAAATATATTTTGGAAAATAACAAGCAAATTTGACAGCATTAATTCCCCGGTTCCATTCGTCCACACTTCCAGGAAACTTCTCCCAATACTCTTAACAAGATCCCAGACACTGCTAAGAGCGTACTTCATACTGGAAATTGTAGCCTTTCCTTCCCGGGCCCATGCCTGCTTAAATGGTTCAAAAATTTTACTCATTATATCCTTGAATTTTTTAACCCAAGGTATCGTTGCAGCATCTAACGCTGCCATATTAGGGGGCTGAATCAAGACAGGTGCATTGCTGTCACCTGCGATTTCGGATGCATCTGAACCAGAATTATCACTTAGTTTTTCTATCTTATCGAATCCCAATATGTCACGTTGCGCGTCTTTCGCTGCTTTGCCAGCTGCTGTTGCAGCATTTCCCGCTTTCTTTGCTGCGTTTCCATAGGCTCCCATAGCATCCTTTGCAGCTATAAGCGATTTTGTATTTTCAAAGCTTTGCTGGAATGATTTTCCAAACAGCAAACTAATAAAGCTAGCAACGTAGCTTGTTGCCGTAGCGATCGCGCTCATCAATGCATTGATAGCAGGTAAAATTGCATTATAGATTGGAGTAAAAGCAACCATAAGATTCGATTTTATCAAATTCAAAGAAGAAACAAACTGCTCATTAGTATTCAACGATGATATCAGGCTGGTCGTTAAGGCTTTTATGCCGCTTGCAATGCCCGGAAGAATAACCATCCATTTCATCATTTGCCCCAGGCTGTTCCCAATTCCACCACCGAAAGAATTGACATTAACACTGGCCTTTTTAGAATGCCGTCCAATGTTATTAAAACCCTGCCCGATACGGCTTAATAAAGACGGAGACTTCTTTCCTGCGGAATTAAATCTGCCCAATATTGAGGACATGCCAGACATTTTTGATGTTGCGGCTTTAATAGCATTTGCTGAAGCATTCTGTGCCTGGCTAAATTCACTAGCCTGTCTCTCCAATTTTTCATACTTTGCCCCAAGAGTATCCATCTTTCCAGTAAGGGAATTAATAGCAGATTCTTCATTCAGAATCTTGTTGTGGATGGTAGCCTTTACGTCTGGATTAAAGGCCCGGTTATATGACTCCCGTAGATCCTTTAATTTCTGTTTGTGGGATCTTATTTTGCTCTCAAGATTATCCATTGTTCGTTTTACAGTTTCCATCTCAGATGATACTCTGTCGATATTTAACGTAGGGGGCGCTCTGGGTGTAGCTGCAACAGGGATTTTAGTGGATGCCTTCTGTGCAACAGGCTCAGCACTCACAGGAGCCGTGGAAGGTGTTTTCAATTTAAATGTATTCAGAATACTACGCGCGAGATTTCTTGATTTCTGCCCAATATTGTTGATGGTATCCCCTGCAATTTTGCCTGTATCGCTGAAGGTCTTCTTAATCATATCGGTTGTATTCTTCATCATGCTTTGAGTGGTTTTATTGACATTACCCGTTGCCCTCTTCATTGTACCTTCAATTGTCTTTTCGACACTTTTCATTGCAGTATCGGTGCTCTTTCCTGTATTATTGAATACTTTCTTGACTGATTTATTTAGAGTCCTTCTTAAGCGATCCCCGATACTAGAGGATACTGAATTAATCTCATTTAGCAGATCCGATTTAACTTCCAGATCCAGACTGATTTTTCCAACGCTTTCTCCCATGTCCACTCCTCCCTTCCTATAATTTTACCCGAAGGTTTCAGCAAGCATATTTTGCAATATTGATACAGATTCTTCTTTTTCTTCGACCGTCATGTTTTCGGTGATTGGGTGCCTACTACGCCATGTATTTCTTATACTCATTTGTTCAGAGGTAAAATTCGCCAGCATATCTTTGTCTTCTTCTGCCCTGATTTTTACAATCATCCCCAATGGAGTATCTGGCATAATTCCGGTAAGCAGAGTGCAAAACTCTCCCCACTCCATTACCGCAATGTCATCTTCTCGTAACTTATACTGCAATGCAAATGATGATACGATCAGATCCCAGTCTTCGTACAGATCGTACCACTTATTTACGTTTCTTCCCCTTTTCCTGAAATCGGCCACCTTCCGCCATCTCCTCCACTTCTTCGAGGGATGAGTCTGCAAGGGCTGCCATAATAACATTGATTATCATGGTATATGCCGGCATTGTAAGCTCCTGCGCTTCTACATAGGCTGCAGCTTCTTCACCCAGTGCGATTACAATAATCTTTTTCAGGATTTCGAATTCTCCTAAGCTTTTATCATTCTGCAGTGCTTCGATCATCATTGCTGCAGGAGCAGTGTTGTTGATCTTAAATACATGTTCATCATCGATGGATACTGTTGGTTTCTGGTTCCTCTCTGCTAACTTTTTTGCGATATCGTATTGTCTTGCCATTACATTAATCCTCCTAATTACTATTCCGAAGCCGATGCCGGCGTATAAACTGGTTTGCCGTCACCCTGCATGGTAAATTCCAATGGTGCTACATTGGTGGAGTCACCTCCGCCTACATTAGTTACGTTAATAACACAATCAAACGACAACTTTGCACCGTCAGGAAATTCAATCTGGCCTTTTGTGGAACAGTCCAGTCCATCTTTCCATGCGGTATTTGCAACATAATCGTTCCCTTTATCGCCGACACACCTTTTGCCTTTCATTTCAATACTGAATTTCTTGCCGGTCATAAGGCCCCTGGCCCACCCAAAAGTTGTCATAGGCGTCCAATCTTCTACGCCTCCATCAATACTAATACCAAAACTCTCAAGATCTGAGATTTCAGCCATATCTTCTTCAGTGCTTGATTTCCCTTTTGTCCCAACTTTAAATTTTAAATTATAAACCGGGAATACTCCTGTAAATGCCATATTCATACCTTCCTTTCTATTTCTTATAGTAAATTATAAAATTAATGACATACTCATATACGCCTTTATCATCTGTCCCAATACCAACCGGTTCAGAAGTCCTCATATCGAACTTAACAACCTCTTTTCCAGCAATTTTGCCTGATTGCCCAAATAATGCATTAAATACCTCCTGTGCTTTCTCTTCCGCTGGAGTGCAATATTTCCCCCAATGCACCAATACTGAAACTGCTTTGGTGCCATAGGATGACATACCCAGCCCCCCGATTGGGATAACTGGTACGGGCCCCTGGGTAGGATAGACTGTTATGCTATTCTCTTTCGCTTCATCCCTTTTCCCAACATACCAGTTAGGGCAATCTATTTTTGATTTCAAAAAATCTTTCACTTCTGCCAGTGTCATGTAATTAGCCCACCTCCCAGCTGTTTCAGGAACTTACCATAGGTATCTTTCACAAATTCTTTCTTCGGACCGTCTATGTATGTCTGCATCCATAGGCCACCTGCATATTGGTTCTTATCATGCCGAAAGCCATATTCAGGATGCCAGTAAAGCCGGCGCGCATAAGGCGTATCAAAAATTATATGTGCCACCATTGATTTCACATCAGTCTCTACAAAACCGCTTCTTTCGAGTTCCCCGTTATTTTTGGGGATAGTTTGGCTCTGTTGTGCATCAGTGAGGACTGCCTGCACGGTTAACTCAAACGCCCGCTGGCTGGCTTCCTGTAACTTTCTGATGCGATCCGGGTATAGTTTTATGTATACTTTCACGCCCATCAAACCAGCCTCAATTCCGTATAGTTTACAGAACCGTCTGGGTTACGTGCTTTGATCCCTTGGAATATCTGTCGTTCCACCCCAAAAACTGTGGCCTGTCCGCCGCTTAGCGAAGGGAGGTCAGGGGCGATGTCACCAGGGAACATTGCCACGCCAGAAAGCTGCACTTGCTTCCCCTCTGCCGTCAGGACTGTCTTCGCAGTATCTTGGTAATTACACAAGAGATCGGATTCAAAAGCCAATAACGGGCCCCCGTCTTCGCTAACGCCTTCCTGTTCTATCCGAACATGGATATGCGTAGTACATAATTGTTTCATAACTAAACATGGATACTTCATAGACTCACCTCGCTAACCGGCAGCACAATCCGGTCTGGCACAACTGCTCATATACATCACGCCGCATAGGGATCCCCTTTTGGGTTGTCACATTCCAGCTCTCCCCAAACTGCATGGACACCCCGTTAATGGAGTAATCCTGCAGGATCATGTCAAATATTTCGCGATTCTGATACTCAAAATCCGCCTGCATACAGCAGACTTCCTGAATATTTCCCCGCTGGAATGGAGTTAGATCAGAAAATCCCCGGCCCACAATCCGGTTGTAAGTCAGGGAATCAATGTGCCTGCTTGCCTGTTTAAGCATCTTTTCAAGATCTTCAGCCGGAACTATGCTGCCCTTGTATACTTCTGCATAATACGCAGTATCTGCATATGGTTCATAAGCCATGTTACTCACTCGCTTTCTTGATTCCCGCCTTCTTAGGCGGTTCAACCTCCATCACGTCGTGCACTTCTTCGGCTGCCGCTGTATCCGTGGTAGACTCGAGATCTGCAATCCTCTTCCGCAGCACTTCAATCTCTGCAATGGCTCTCATGTGTTCGTCATATGGCACGGTTTTTCCTCGCCCATAAGCAACCACTTCCCCTAGCTCGTTTAGAATGTCAAAACCGGCATCCTGATATCCCTTTTGCTGTGAGCCATCAATCATGTACTCCTTGTTTCCTTTTGTCGCCCTCATACTGATCCTCCTCTACGCACCTGCTGCTTCTACGTTCATTGCACAGCCTTCTACCTTTTTCTCAAGCAAGAACAAATCGCCATAGTTTCGGTTTTGATACAGGTAGCCGTCTGCCGTACGGCTGTCCGTTCCTGGCGTGAAGAGCTTGATATAGCTGTATTTGTCGCGGCATACTACACAAGAGTTATGGATCAGGATCCAGTTAATCTGCTTCGCGTCGGATGCAGCCACGCAACCGGTTGTAAAGTCATACTTTGTCTTCATTCTTGCGGCTGGCACCATCTTAATAGTCACATCATCCAGACTGTGCACCTTTCGATTGATTGTGGATGGAGAAGTGACTGTCATAACCCGCTGAAGTCCCTCTGCTTCCTTCACGATCTTATTTATTGTCGGAGTCACGTACAGCACCCTGCCCTCTTCTGGTACGGCTGCTTCATCCATACGGGACATTTCTTCATCAAACGCCTCCAGAAAGTTTGCCGCCGTGATTACAGTCGTATCAATCCGGCCAGAGTATGTCGTAAGCTCTGCATGGAGTTTTGAGAACCGGTAAGAGTCCTTTTCCGGGATCGCCTGCTCTGTCTCAAAAGTATTCTGGATGTTTGCCACGGACAATGCGAGGTTAGTCTCGTCAATATCCATAGGATCGATCCAGAACTCCACGTCTCTGTCATGTTCCAGTTTCTTAGCCTCCCAGTCGTTGCTCAGGGTACCGGCATTAAATCCAGGCGTCCTGGTATGGTCCTTATATCCAGTTACTGCCATTCTTGGCAATTTAATGGTCTGAGCGTTGATAAATTTCACGCTCTGGTTGCTCTGGGTCAATGCATCAGAGCACAACTCTTTTGCATATTTCTGCTGCAGGAGCTGTGTAAACGTTGTTGCATAATCATATACTGCCATGTATTAATTCCTCTCTTTCTTATAATCCAAATGCCTTTTTTAAGGCATCATCTGTTGTCTGCTGCTGCCCTGATCCGCCGGATGCGCCCACCTGCACGAAACCTGTCTGACCTGCTGGCGCCGGTTTCAATGCGGGTACATCTTCCAGGACTTTATTCAGCACAGTTTTAAGTGTCTCATCATTGATCTTCCCGTCTTCCCCCATAACCTGGCTTAAATCTGCCATTTTAAGGACATACGGGATAGTTTTTGCATCAATGCCAAGCCCGACTGCTGCCATAGTAGCCGCCGCCTGAATTTGCGCCTGTTGCGCATCCGCCTGGGCCTGTGCTGCCTGAGCCTGCAATGCGTTTACATCCGGGGTATTAGCCGCCTGCTGTTGCTTAAATGTCGTAATTGCCTGGTCCATCTGCTCTTTTGATAATCCCTGCTGCTTTAAGTAGCCTCTCAATGCACTATCTTCCGCTACTGACTGTTTCCCCTGTACAATCTGGGCCAGTTTTTCATAGTCGATAGCCAGCTCCTGGGTCTGCTGTGCCGGTGGAGTTTGTGTCTGCTGCGTTCCTCCTGCGGGTAACTCTGTACTCCCTGCTGATTCCGCAAAGTGTTGTAAATCCAGTTTCATTAAATTCTTCATCTCTGTTTCTCCTTTCGACAGTTGTAAGAGTGTCTCTCCATTACAGTTTTTAATGTGCTGTCTGCACGGACAGTTGTTGACCCGGTGTCTCCGTGTAGTTTAATGTCTTCGGACACAAAAATAAGACGCATTACCCTGCATCTTAAAGGGAGATATCTGGATCACCGCCTCTCTATCTTCCCCTGCCTTTTTTACCACCTTTGCAAGCCAATGCCTCCATCCTCCTTTCTATTCTAAAGCTGTTTTCCCATTCGCAAGTATTCATCTGTTTTTTTCTCTGTCGTAATCCCGGCGCAGTTCCGGGTGCCTGTCCATATGCTCTTCCAGCTCATCTCGATACTGTTTGACTTTTTTCCGTGCTTGACTTATGTTCACAGGATCACAAGACCCTTCTTCTTTCCGTTTCCACTTTCTGATCTTCCGCTCAAATTCTCGTTGTTTCTGCTCTGCCCTGTATGTATTTAATGCCTTATTAGTATCCGTAACTTCTGGAAGCTGTGTGATCCCCGGGAAGTATGTTGATATGGTATGCCTGCAGTTTGGATGTAGCAGACCAGCCTCCATTGCATCTGATAAGAGCGGATATCCTAGTTCTTTTGCCTCCCTTGCGGACACGTGGCTAAATACATCATCCACCAGCACTTTCCCCTGCCAGGGAGCGCATAAAGGGCATGTATTTGCATGGGCCGATACCACAACTGTATGTATGCCCCACTCATCCCGTTTTTTTCCTTCACCTAAAAGCATTGCTCGGTGTGAGGCCGTCCTAAGCGCCATCTCTGCGTAGCTGGCTATATTGACACGGCGGCCGTTCTTGTACTCTATGCAGTCAATACCTGCGTCCAGAAACTCCTTCGTTGCCATATCGATAGCTTGATCAAGCGTCTTAACCCCTGCAGCCATGTTCATACCTGCCCTGTAAACAGTCTGCCGGTATATGTCATCCATCCGCCTCCATACGGCCTTTTGGGCTTCTTTCAGGTCGTGTACCACTTTTTTCTTCATATCATCCAGTTTGATATCGTTGGAGCCCTCAGGGAGTGCTTTTTCCTTCCCATCAGGATGGAAAGTACCTCCAATTTCTTCTGGTTCCTGTTTATCTGCTGGCGAATTATCCAGTTTAGATTCTTTCTCTTGCGTGGGCAAGTCCTCTGGTTTTTCTACTGCTGGGATCTCTTCCTGTGGACTTACCTTTTCAGCCTCTTCCTGCATAACATTTATCTTATTTTTGTTCACGCCAAAAAAATCTTGTTCATCCGGAGGAGGTGTCGATGGCTTGTGGATTTCTATACTTTTTGGAAGCTTGACCCGCTTTCGCTTAAAAAAGATGGATTTTATACTATCCAAAATCCGGTTAAATAAATTCTGTCCACGCTGATAGCTGCCTTCCAGCGCCTCATTTACAACCCGCTCCACCTCAGGACTTATTTTATCCACAGTATTTTTACTTTCTTTTCGATATTTTTGTAGGTTCCGCAGCTTTGCCCTTTGCCACATCTCCCAGCGAAAACCTTCTTTTTTTTCTTCCTGTTCATGACGTTTAAGGTTACGTCGTAAACTGCGTACAAGATCAAGCTCCATTTCCTCAAAGACACTCCGGAGATTGTATGCATCATCCTGCCGATTTTTTTTTGACATGACTAATCACCTGCTTTCGGTGTCCCCTCTGCTGGTTCGTTTGGAAGTTCCTGTATTAATCCGTCCATCCCCGCAACACTGGGCTCGTCTGTTTCCAAAAGCCCCTGTTCAGTTTTTAGGCGCTTCACCTCTTCGGCTTTCCAGTCTTCATCCTTGCTATCCCCATACAATTCTTCTACTGCCGCCTCGATACTCATGATACCGCCCTGCTTTCCTTTAGCTACAGTCTCGACCTGGCTCTCAAAAGAGGGGTTCGCATACTCTCCGAACGGAATCTCCACCTCAACCGCTTCAATCGCCATCTTATGCAGGATGTTATAGGCATTGATGCATGTTGATACCAGTTCCGGCAATGTTTCCTGTAATGCTTCGATAATAGCATTCCGCGTGTAAAGGGTAGCTTTCTCCTTTTCCCGCTGCGCCTCAGCATTATCCAGCTTTTTCACATCAATTCCAAGAGTGGATGGACTGATTACGCCTTGTAAGCATAAGTCAAGCGCTGTCACGTAGCTTGCCAAATAGCTATCGTGTGGTATGGCTGGCTGAGTGGTTTCGATGACATTTTTCTGTCCTTCCCGCATGTCTCCGTCGGCAGCAAAATATCTGTTGTCGAACGGATTGGGATGTATGACCCGCCCAGTTTCCGGGTCATGCGGCACCAGGCACTCCGGGATATAGGTCTTTGCCCTGCCTGCCCTGAGCGCATCCATCCATTGGCTCCATGCCTCGTCAAAGGCGTCGAAGCTATCTAACTTGCCATCAAAAATAGAGCCTCCACGACCCTCATATTTCGTATTTTCATAAATTTGGAGTGGCACCGCCAAGATCACCGACTTATCAAACGTTACGTCCTTGATGTTTTTTGTTTCATCAATATCTGTCAGCGGAACCTCATTTTCGCCGCGATACAGATGGTTATTTATATACCCGTATCCGTAATGCTCGTGTAGAACATATTGCTGTGTATTGACAGTATATGCGGTCTTAAACACCACTTCTTTTAAGCGGCCCCTGTGCTGCACAAGCTCTATCTTCTCCCCTGGGTACCATTCAAGAAGAGGATACTGGCTGATGTCCGTATCAATTGTGATCTTGTAGGCCCCGTCTCCAATGTACAGTACTTCTTTCAGGGACTTCTCAAACTTCTTTCGGAATTTGTTGTCTTTTTCAATCTTTTCCCAAAGTTGTTTGTGCGTGTCCTTCTCAAATTCAAAGTCGTTCATGTCAGCTACGACAATACTGTTGAGCGTCCGCACGATCAGTCCAGGTAAGCCTGTGTGGATCTTACGCATATCCATGCCTGGACTGCACCGGCTCGCCCAGAACTTTGTCTTATCCGCATACTCTGGATTCTGCTGATACATTTGTTCCAGCTCATTTCCGTCACCACGGTACCAGATCCGGTTCCGGATTGCGGACAGTTCAAAGTCCATCACCTCATTGATCTGTATGGCATAGGGGTTTGACGGTGTTATCTGGAGCCAGCTACGCAGTCCTTTTTTGATGTTGTTGCTCAATCTTTCTGTCCACCTCATTTCTCATCCTCCTCGAATCCAATCGTCTGCCGGTACGGGATCCATGCGTACTGATTGGCGTTAATCGTATGGTCATTGCGATCCTCCGGGATGTCCTTGTCCTCATCCCAGCTGTATCGGTCAAGCTCTCCCAGATGCTCCCTGCAGGTATCGACAACCAGATAGCACCCCTGCTGGATCCAACCTAGCTGCAGTTTAATACGGTCGATAATCTCCACTTTTTTGTATGACTCTATAAAATTGTACATGCATCCGTGCAGGCGCTTGTACTTACGTAGCTCCGTAATCGTCGCTGCATCTGCGCAGTCAACAAATGTATCTTTCGCAAATCCCCAATCTTTGCGGCACTGCTCCAGGAAGGGCACGAATTTAACCGCCGTATCGGAAGGTGCCAGCGGTTGATCCAGATCAGCATTGCTGTATGTCTTCTCCGCCAACGTGATCAGCTTACGATCTTCCGTGATGCCTTGGAATATCATGGCAATCGTATCCGGAGACTTGCTGGAATATGATGTATCCAGGCCGACCGTAAATTTCTTGAATTGTATCTTCCCCGCTTTAACCTGCTGTTTCACCCATGCAACGGTTACTACATGTTTTGCCCGGTCAAAGTTCGGGAAGATCAGGCCCGTTGCTTTTCCACGCAGGCCCTTTATCTTATTTTTCCAGATCTTTGTGCCAGGTGGCGTGTTCTGGATGATCCGCTCCAGCTTTTCTTTTGGAAGTCCCAGGTTGTGGGCAAAAGAAAAGAACCAATGAACCCAGCCGGGTTTTGGTTCCTCTTTCAATTCATCTCTAATTTCCTGCGGCGTCTCGTCCTCCCATTCGGGAAGCGGACGGGAACAGTTGATATACTCCTTGTACACATCCAGATTCGGATCATCCGGGTTAAGGGTAGCCATCAAGTAATCGCTACGCATGGCCGACTCACGAACAAATTCAATATCCGCCGTGTTAATCTCGTCAATATACAGACAGCCGTACTGGCCACCCAGGGCATCTTTCCACTTGCGCTTGTTTCCATACCCGACGACAAATATAATCTTGTCGCCTCCGGACGTATGGAAAAGGATGTGTGGCATCTTGTACTCTCCGGATCCATTGCCCTTGTACTCCACCAACACGCCGAAGTCATCCAGGATGCCCAGATCCTTTTGTATAATATTCTTCTCGGCGGCGCCGGTATCATCGGCAGCAAGAATGTGCAGCTTTTTTGGACTCTCCGCCACCTTAAGCATGAACTTAAACAGTCCTACGGTTGTCTTTCCCGCGGCTGTAGTCCCTTCCAGAAATTCTACTGGTGCATCACAGCGGAGGAATGCCTTGTACTTTTCGGACAACAGCAATCTCTCATCACTCACTATCCATCGCCCCTCATCTGCTGGAGCAAGTCATCCAACTTTGTCTTCTCGGAATCCAGTACGCCTGACAGCTCAACTTTGTCTTTAAACATTCCCATATGCTTGCCCAGGAGCTCCAACGCCTTGAGCTTATCCGCCATCTTTATTTCACGCTCCAGGCCATCATCGCCGAATGTTTTTACCTTAACCGATTGGATAGCCGCGGTATCTTCTGAAAGGGCGTCTTCCTTGACTGTTGCTGTCTTTGGGTCAATTACATCTACAGCATTCACGAATGCGATCTTGGCCAGCTCCTGCACAACCCGGTCCGCATTGACTCCTGTCCGCTTGGACCGCTCTGCCATTTCCCTGTCTATGCACGCGCGAATGTTAGGTTTTGTTAAGTTCTCACACCCAATCTCTTTTGCTGTATCTGGGCTGTACCCCGCCCTTATGGCTGCCTGAGTGGCATTCAAGTCTATCAGATATTCTTCTACAAATAATTTTTGTTTTTTTGTCATTCAGGCTCACCTCCCTTCTGAGATACAGGCCGCCGGGTAGTGACGGCCTGCACTGTTGCGGTTCTTGTACGACACATGCCCAATGCTGAATACTAAGTTGAACAATGACTTTTTGAATTATTGTTATTAGTTACACCCATGAACAACCGCAACAAAAACATGGGTAATGGGAGGGCCCGGAATCGAACCGAGACACAGGGCGCTACCCTGCATATTTTCCATTCCTCCGCTGTCTTATCCAGCTACCTCGCAAAACTGGACGGCCAATGCTTTCTCACCCGTAGGCTTTCCCCTTTGCCTTATCGGTTCACAGCCGGCATTGGCACTGGTATTTTAAGGGAAATCGTGGCAAGGTTTTTATGACTGCAATAAGCCGGACACGCGTAGTCCATTTAAGGCCCGCTCTGCAGGCAACACTTACTGCCGTCATTCTTGGAGTCGCAATAAGCCGGATGTGCACCAATCCATTTAAGACCCGGATACCAGGCAACACTTATTGACTTGCGCTCCGAATAGGGACAACCGGGTTCGAACCGGTGACACGCTGGATATAATCCAGTTGCTCTGCCTGCTGAGCTATGCCCCGTTATTTTATTGCATAGAAAAAGCACCCAGGGCGGCCTGAATGCTTCGTTTATTAGTTATTATTCCGTCGATTTCATTTCAATAAGTTTTTGTATATCGTCTGACAAAAACGATAAATCCTCTTGAACAGGAAATAAGTCCTTGATCTCATTGTCTGCATCAATTGCAGAATAAATCTGCAAACCTTTATCCATCCAGAATGCAAGTTTTTCTAGACATCTCCCAGCTTTATCTACTTCTTCCCCATCATTAAGCTTTCCCAAATCATTTTCTAATTCAGATACGTATTTATCTGTAATCACTTTATTTGTTTTCTTAAAAGCATCAATCATCTCTGACGCCAATTCATTTTTTAACTCCATCGATCTCAGTGCTTCTTCTTGCATCTTAACGGTGGTTGCGTGTGATTTTATTTTAACCGCTTGATCTACTATCTTGCTCAATTTTTCAAGTATGGATACCGCCATTGTTCCGGTTACTAAAAATGTTAGCCATGTAGAACCAACATCTACGCTTCCATACTTTATTTGTACCCCTTTAACATTCAAAAATGGGCACTGCTTTATTACAAAGTCCAAGTCCTCCAAACATGCGGCAAACTCGCCTATGTCGTTATATGCCGGCAATTTAATATCGAACCCCGTACACTTCTCGCTGGTTGTTTTATTATTTACGGCTTCGTACGTATTTATAACCGTTTTCATTGCCACTAAAAGCTTGTTTTTTGCTATTTCAAACTTTCGTGCGGTAGCCTCTGACACATCAAACCGGTCTATATCTTGGAATACGGCAGGTATAACATCATATAGAGCCCTTGCATATTCTCTAATAGGTCCTACTTGTGCTATTTTGTTTATTACTTTGCTCTTTTCCAACCAATTCGGAAGAACTTTTACGGTGTTCCCACTAACCTGCCGTGTTTCTAATATCATTTCTTCTACACACTCTGTATATTCCTTGCATAAAAAATACATGCTAAACAACCTCATATTCTTTCCTCCTCATAAGTACATGAGGATATTATAGCACCTTATTCGTCATTTCTCCATATAAAAACGCCCCACATTTTCATGCAGGACGTTCTTTAATATGTGTATGAAGGAGGATCATGCTTCCGAAAAAATCTTTATTTCCGGCGCCAAAGGAAAGCTAAGCCCTATATCGGCCTACTCCATTCTGGAACCCTGACGCCCGTACAGTACTGCCTTATTAACCACAAGGGCTCAATCTGCTATTCTGCCGGTAAACGGCTTTGTTATTGAGAAAACACCACCGAACAATTGATCCAATCGTTCTAGAATAACTATATCATACTCTTGACTGGGAATCAAGGGAACTTTCGGTCTTTTCGGTCTTCTTTATGTACCTGTAAAATACTTTTGATACCCAACTTCTGCTATACCCAACAATCGCCCCGATATCATCCCAACTCAAATCATTTATTACACGATAACGAATGATTTCACTTTCTGGATGAGGCGCTGCCGCAATAAACGCCTCCACCTTCGCTCTGTCCCTCCGAAGCTTCTCCTCATAAGTTTTTATCTTCCCTCTCAGCCGTTCCTTCTCCTCGATATACCACGCAGTGACATCTTTACCCTGTCCTCCTTTCGGCATGTCCGTTATGACGTTATTCCTGTACGGATTAAACTCCTCCAGATTTGCAAGTTCCATACTCAGGCTCTTTAATTTATTTAAATCAGCCTGCACACTGAATAATTCCTTTAGTGTCATATATCTTCGCCTCCTTCTCGCTACCTTTTTCTTTTCCCTATTTCTCCCAGCTCATTAACCACCGCACAGATCATGGCATTTGCAAAACTGTGGTTTTCGTATTTCTTAGCTAACTCACAAGCTTCATCACGAATCTGCTCAAGCTCATCATCGATTAAATCCTTTGAAAAATACTCTTTGTATAGCCTCCAGCAATCAGTTATCATTTGATGAACTTGCTTGATTTCCATTTCTTTCGCTGTCATTATCTACTGCCCCCATCTCTTCGACATCAAATGGTATATCATCGTCAAAATCTGTAACGAAACCATCCGTATTTTCCATCCATCCATATGTTTTATATTCTGCCAAGTCATTTCTAAGCCGCTTTGATCCAATTTCAAAATACAATGGAATAAACTCGTCCTGTACGCCACCATCTCTGTCCTTGCATATTTCAATTACGTTCGAACAATAATATAACGGGTTCTCGGCTTTCCATTTGAACATTTCTTTCGACAGTCTCTTAAAATCCTCATTCACTCTATGAAGGATCAAAGCATTATCCACTCGGTTTACAATATCATTACTTCCAGATATATCATCCAGACGTAGGAATCCTTGTGATTTTCTAGGATGAGCCACAAATAGAATATGCACATTGTTGCGCTTTGCGAAATCCTCCAGGTATTCCACAAATTTACTCTGCTGCTGATATTTGTCATGCTCCAGCATTGATATATTAAGCGCCATCATATTATCCAATATAATTAGGTCAACCTTATGCTCTACGACACATTTCTGAATCTGCTCCATTATGTTAGTAAAATCGTTTCCGTAATAATTATTATATACATAGACCATCTCATCCAGCCATTTCGATATCACTTCGTCATATCCCTGGGATACTCTGTAATAATTATCATACTGTGTTTCCACAACGTAGTTCTTTCCTGCGGATTGAAGTAGTAGCCATCTCAACAGGTTCTTCGCTGTCAGCTCACCGCTGAATAGCGCCGTCCTGTAACCCTGATCTGCCGCCTCTACCGTAAGCTGAGAAATGAGACTTGATTTCCCGCAGGCACGTAATCCGCTCAAACAGGTAACAAATCCTTTTTTAAGCCCTCTCAATTTTGAATCCAGCATTGTTATTCCGGTCTTAATAAATTCTTCCGGCGGTGTTTTTAGCAATCGGATTTGCTCTGTTGTATAAAATACCGGCTGCCCATCGACTTCCTTTGCTTTTTCCACTTTTTCAACAACATAGTTTGGATTCTTATAATTAGGCCTACGGACTTCCTGAAAATAATCTTTCCCATCATAAGCATCTGGCTCATAGAAAAGTCTTACATCCCGCCATGTTTTGTCTGAACATGAGTTGTGAAAACAGTGAAAGCCTATTGCTCCATTTGACATTTGGAAGATACAAGCATCTTTTTCTTTATGACCGCTGTCAAATGGGCAGTGCTCCAGTATATATTTCGTTCCCCCTGCATAGCCTTCCGCTCTGTAGGATATGCCATGCTGGCCCATCCAGTCTACTAAATCAAATTGCTGTGGATTGTATCTATTGTATTTTTGCGGCTGTTCTGGCTGCGGCAGGTTCCCGGCTAATTTTTCCAACAAGGCCTTTCTGTTCTGAACTGGACTTTCAGGTGCCTTTATTATTTGGCTTAGCCTATGTGGGCGCTCTGGCGTATCTGCGCCTTTCCTTGCCATCGTACCATAAAGTTTGCATATTCTGGCCGGGTTGAAATTAGCTGTATCAACCTTGATCTTATCATCGGAAAAGAAGAGGCTCAGGACCGTCAGGCAGTCTTTTACAATTTTCTGGTTTTCCTTATTTGCCTCCAGGCCTATGTAATACAGAAGATGCACGCCATTGCCACTCATGGCAACAATCGGCTCTTCGAATCCGTTATTTTTTAAATACACATATACTTCATTTGCCTTAACCTTTGCAAGCTCAATCTCCTCGTGACTGGATGATGTACCAGACGCGCGTTCAGGGTCAATATCAACCATCAGCCAGTCATAGCATTTTATATCTGTATCTGACGTTGTATTTTTTATATTCTTCACAAATGCATTACGCTGTTCCCTTGAATAACATTCATCCTTAATTGAATTAAGTGTTATGTAGATACCGTTCATTTCCCCAGGCATTCTCTTCAGACAAGAAATAAGCGTATCTGGGTCCCTGAAATAACCACTGTAATTTGATTTTGCTACAAGGATCCTAATTTCAAAGAGCTTTTCCGCCGGCTTCATTATCGTAATGGTCTTTCTCACCTGCGCTTCGTCGAATATCATTCAATAATCCTCCCATCATCCATTATTTTTTCTTCCCGGCCTTCCTCTTGGCTGACGCATAAATAATCTTCAAACGGTCTGTTCGGCCCGAGGAATGTTGCCGGGAGCTGTATAAACTTTTCTTCCTTGTTTAAATCTGAACACTCTTCTGCATATCGTTTTGCAGCTCCCTCTAATTGTTCATCGCTAAATCCTTCTTTGAGTCTGGCACAATAACATTTGAAAGCCTTCTGTTTTACTTTCTTCCGTGGGTACATCCTCCAAAAAGATTCGAATGGATCACTATATATATTTTCTTTCTTTTCATTCTTATCTTCTTTATCATTCTTGTTAGTTGTTAGGCCTTTGTTAGGTCTTTGTGAGGTCTTTGTTAGCTCATTGTTAGCACCTTTGTTACCCTCTTCGTCATAACCCTGATAAACCTCCCAATTTACAATGGTTATCAGCCTTCCCGTCTTTGTTGACTCGTTTGTTAGAAAATTGAGTTTTTCAAATCTTTTTAGAGCAGTCCTGACATTTTGAGAACTAATATCATTTCCAGATTTCTCTGATATTTTTGCTATACTGGTCACAAACTGCCCGGGTTCACATTCAAATTGCTGTCCGTTCCACTCCCATTTTTTAGCCTTATGGTTTGCCATCATAAGAAGTGTAATAAGAATGACCTTCTGCTCTTTTGTGGACAGTTGCCAGATAGGCTTATCAAGCAGCTCCCTATATATTTTTATCCATCCTCTGTTATCCGACAACTTGCCATCACCTCTCAAATCTATTATTATTCGGGTCCTATACAAAATACCGTTGGCAGCCAATGATCTGTCTTGTAATCCCTATTCTGCTTCACAAGCGGCATCTTTAATACCCCGCCGTCTGTTATATATGTAAAAATCGCCGTCGGTTCCCGGTGAATGTACTCCTCGTCAATCAATTCCCCAAGTACCTCATGAATTTCTTCGTTCCACCCCGTCCAAAATACAATGTGATCACATTTTTCTGATAGAATATCAAATTCCCCTTTGAACGGGATCTGCTTATCATTGAAAAACCACTCTAACTCTTTATAACTTACCTGTTTATTCTCAGAAATATAATCCAGTACGGCCCTTTTTACTTCCTCTTTATTAAACTGTTGCTGCATCCCCTTGCTCCTCCTTTATATTAATAATGCCTTTTCCGATTAAATAGCCAAGTAAGAACACGTATTCAGTACCAATTCCTACGCAATTATTCACGGTCTTCCTCCCGGTGTTGTTGGCAATCACTTCCAGCTCATAAGCCACATATTCTGCATTATGAAAGCTGATCTCAGAATCTTCTGATCTTCTATATTCCTCAATCAACTTAAAGTAACGGCATGCTGCCAATTTAGCTTTTATCTTTTCCCGCTTTTTTCTGCGCTTAAAATATTCATCCCGCAGGATGCGCCATACAGTCCACCCATATTTCTCATAAATATAATCACTTGTCCCAGCTACAGGTGAAGTATCATCATTTATCGCCTCTCCTTCGTAACAGCAAATCTGAAGAAATTTCTCAATATCTTCTTCCGGAACTGCCTCATTTACAAACAGCTTATTTGCCGTTGAGTTTCCCAACACAACAAAATCTCCAAGCTCTGTTTTGTACTGGTAATTCAACCGGAAAACCTGCCCTTTATTCAAATCACACGGTTTTATCCTTACCACTTCCATTTTTTCTGACATTTTTATACCGTCCTTCTAATACTTATTATCGTTTCTGCAACGCAATCCCTGATTCTGCGACCGTAACGGGATTCCCCGCTTCGGTTAAATCTGTATAGATTCCTGCCGCCGAGGGCTGGGTGTTGGCGCACCGTCCCCCAGAAGGCAGTTATATTATCTGAGCAATATCCAATAACATCCGTGCCGCTCTGTCAGCCTGTTCTTCATAAGCTCCATCATTTCCAAGAATATTGCCCTTGTCATAGTGCAGATATACGTGAGCCAGTTCATGAGCAAGCGTATAATTTATCTGTTCGATCCCCATATCATTCGCAATTCCTACCTTGTCGCATTTCAGCCGTCCGTAATTGCACTGTAGTGGCGCAAATTTCACTTGCAACCCGTTCCTTCCGGCCAGATGAATCAGCTTCTCAAATATTTTTCCCTTATCCATCACACAGCACCTTCTTTCATCTCAATCAGAAGCGGCCTGTGCATGTCGGTGAATTGAAACAGCTTCCGCAGATAATCCTTGATCTTTTCGTCATTACTCTTATATGACAGCATAATGAGCCTTGTCTGCTCATAATCTGCAGTATCCTTCTGCAATAATGCCGTGATGCTTTCATACACAATTCGATTAAACCCTTTATCTATCCTGTTCATAAAACCCTTTCCTCCTCTTAACTCTTCGCTACCTTCTTTTCAATAACTAAATCCACCGCCTTAATGCAAAAAGCCTGTAATCTTTCATCAAGTCCTAATTCCTTCATCTCCATAGCCCACACTTTTTTAAGTTCATAGAGTTCTTCAATGTCCATCTTATATAATTCATGTATCAGCTCATCCATCAATCTTTTTAATTCATTCATACTGTCACTCCTCCTGCGACAACCACGTATCCTTCTCTGGCGCGCCTGTTCCATCTTTCAACCGACTTTTGCCTGCATTCGTCTATAGACACATATCTGGATGGAATATCCTTAAAAGCCATTGTTTGTCCCTCAGTCTGGATACAGGAGACGGCGTGACATGATGTACATTGTATGTATACTCTCTGGTGCCCCACGAATTCATTCTGTTTCATTTCAGCTTCCCCGCCGCAAAACGGGCACCTTTTTAGCTTGTACTCTTTATGATCTTTCATATCAGCACACCTCCTCTATCGCTCTATTATTCAGAAATTTGTTAATAAAATATTGCTGGCCTTTTCCTGTTACTTTAGGTGTCTTTGTGATTCTATTAGTACCATCAGGGTTACAGATCGTGCGCTCTTTTATTTCGATCAGCTCCATATCGGCTGATTTCTGAGTAGGCATATTATAATCTGTCCCTTTCCTTGATATCAGGAAACCATTTTCACGCATCCAAGCAAATAACCTGTTTTGGCCAATATCAATACCATTCTGTCTCATCAGTTTTGCCAGTTCGCCGATAAGAATAGACGTATCCGCTACAGCTACCGCATCAGCAAAGATTTCTTTCGGCTTCATGCGTTTGTTCTCTTCCAGCAAGATTTTATTCTTTTCCTTCTCAACCTTATACGATGTAAGCAACTGGATCCCGAAATCAGGATTCTCAAGTATCTTATCAATTACATTTTCTCTAGGATTGTAATAATTTTCTTCCAGGGCGTCATATTGTTCCCAAGCCTTATCTGTACCGAGCATCTTGCTATGGCGGCTTGCTCCTCGGCGTGTCCAGAGGTAAAGTTTATTTGCATTCTTTCCAACAAGGGGAAAATCAGTTACCATGTCCTTAAATGCTTTTAATTCATCCCCTACAAGATAAAAATAATGCATTTCTGAAGAAAAATGTTCCCTATTACTTTGAAAATTTTTCTTAATATTATCTGTATCTGTCTCATATACATTTGCAAGCTGTGCTGTTGTAATTACCCGCTGCCCTTTCCATTCAATAACCGGCAGCTCCTGATTATTTATCGTTACTAATTCATTCTTCATACAAAAAAATCCCTTTCCGCTTGATAATATAGGCGGAATCTCTTATAATGTACTAGAGATCCATATTGTTAATAGGTTCTTTTCATTGAGTAAACACCCGACCGACCAAAGTGTGTGTTTACTCTTTTTTTGCTTCAATTGCTTCTTTCTCTCCTTTCCAAACGTATCCTGTCAGATCATACAGTTTCTTTGGGCTTATGTAAGTATTCCTGTATGATCGCTTTCCACGCTTTTTTCGGGCCTTTTGAATGGCCCCTAAATCAAGTATGCCTGCTTCCATCCAGTCACGAATGGTATCCGGCTTCATTCCCATTACCTTGGATACTACTTTCATCGGCACGCTCCCCGGGCTAAACTCCTGATCTAAATCTGCCATGATCTCCCTCCCTTCTGCTGCAATCCACTCCTCCAAATTTAGAAGGAAATTCCTCCTGTTTTTCGAATACTACCACCTTTTAAAATGCCTGTAAAACCCATGAAACCGCGGTTTTTCAGTGTTTTAATCAACTAAATTTTGATTTAGTTATGTAGTGTGCCACATGCTCACGAATCTGTGTGATTGGGTATCTATAAATTTGATGTGCCACGGTTTCTCCACTAAACTATAATTTAGATAAGCAAAAACTTTTTTGCCACATTTCGTTGATTCTGATGTTTATACGATGAGCAGCTTACTTCGCATCATCGCTGTCGCCTTCCTTTAATTTCAGGAAAAAATCCTCATGTTTACTGTTATCATTCAGATATATGCTCCAGTCACCTAGATTTCCTGTATAATGAACTGCAAACATCCGTATATTTACATTTTCGTAGTTCCATAATATTGACTCTATATTACTGGCGATATAGATGGGCTTGTCCTGATCAATTTTGGAAATCTTTTCTATCGTGTAGAAGTAATCCTTAATTCCATACTTGTCACCGTCATATACCTTGTCTACCGGAAACATCTGCCGTAACTCTAACGGAGTCAGGCGACTTAACGCCTCCAAGACATTAGATAATCTAATAAATTCACTCCTAACAGTATATGGAGTTTTTGATTTAGGCTGGTCACGATAATACAGCCCATATCTTTTGATACCTAAATATGTATATTTCAAAACTTCTTCATGTGATAACTTAGACACTTCCACATTTCCATTGTATTTTTCTACGAACCTATCGTACGCATCCATATACGCGATCCACTTATGTTTTCTCATGCATGCTATTCGGTCCTTACTAACTTTAAACTCCCGATAACATTGATCTGGCTCTTTATTATCAATGCATTCTTTAACAGCTCGTTTTAATATCCGCACACCCGGACGGTATTTTAAGTAGTCCTTTGCACTCCGTACTTTCTGAATACCTTTTCGTTTAAATATCATCCTCGTTTTTCGGCTACTGATCTCTGTTTTGATCCACGGAAGAATCCTTTCGATTTCTGGGTACTTCTCAACTTTTTCTTGCGCCTCATTCAGTATTCTTCTCAGCTCTGAAATATTAAGGCTATTGAGATATTTAATTACGTCATTATTGTATCCATATTCTGTACTCAAAAGATCCATATATTCTTGATATAATTCGTATTTATCTTCTGGTATGTAGGAATCCAATATGCCATGACATTTGCGCAACCCAATTCGATCTATCAGAATTTCTCCTATTCGTTCTCCAATAAGATCTAATAAAACATGGCTATTATCAAAAAGCCCCGCATCCGCAATCCGATTTGAACAAATACGACTATAATTTCCAACACCTGCCTGTTCCATAATGTCGCTTATGTATAAGAATGGCTCTGGATATTCTTCCCTGTTTTTCAGATGCTCTAAAAAATCTGCTTCTTTAATCATTCTCCCTCTCCTTTTCCTAAAATCCGTTCAAACTCTGGAATCACAGTTTCAAAATACACCCATGTATCACACTCATGTGCTGAATTCCTACTTTTATCGCGTCGGTATTCCCCGTATTCCTCGGTTTTAAGATCATTCTGATTTGCAATTCTACCTACCATATTTGCAGAAATACCAAACATATCCCCAATATCCTTGGCTGTATACGTCTTTCGCTGCTCTACTTTAGGTAATGGAATAATCTGCTCTCCCGCCAAAATTTCACACGCCTTAGATGCGATAACATTCTTATATGTAGGTGATAATGTGGCTATTTCTCCAATTCTTAGATATGTCTGTGCCATCCGGGAACGGGCATTCATGTCCATAATGCGATATCTTTCTTCTGATGATGATTCGCTTTTACCAGTTCCACCCACCTGAGCCTTTGGCAAAAAGGCATCTGCTAAAACATCTGCACATCTATCTTGATATACTTCTAATTTTTCAGATAATTCTGGCATTTCATTTTCCATCTTCGGTGTGATTTCCAATTTTGCTAAAGCAAGCGGAAGTTTCTTTATGTCAATACAATATGTCTCCTGTTTTCCGCCACCGATAGAGGGGTGTAAAAATTTTCGCACCCCTTTGAAGAGTACTTTATCTTCCGACCACTTATCTCTGCGATATCTTATCTGCCCTTCATCAAATCCGATCTCTCGTAAAACTGAATTTACTCCTGCGTAAATCCTCCCTGTTTCTTTCTCCTGCACCGCTAATAATTCAGCTCCACAAAATGATACATTCTTTACTACTAATTCATTCTCTTTCATTTAATTCTCCTTTCTTTACTCACATCGCGCATGTTTACTGTTGCTATTCAGTTTTCAAGGTACACTTCAACTTTACAGACTTACTAAACATCCTTGAACGTTTTCGTGTTTTAGTACGAGAACCCAATAATCAGCGTTTTCATCCCGGCTATATATTTACTTTATAGACCACCAGCATCTCCCGGATGACAGCTTCATACACAGGCTTTAAATCCTTATCGCCCTCAATTACTGTTAATTTGGTTATGTCCTTAATTTGGGTCTTTGTAGCTCCCGCCCTTGCTGCCTCTCCCTTTGCCCGGTCGAGTCTCTGATCTAATCGACACGGACGTTTGCGGTTGAGCCGATCATAACTTTCTGTTCTCACAGCGCGGTGCCTGTCCTGCATACTTCCTATGTATTGAAAACCTGAACTCTCTGCTATTGCCGATAGGCTGCCATTTACCCACTCGCGGAAACTTTTCTCTACTGGCCGTGACAGAGCCTGAGTAATAGCCTTCTGATTTTCCTTAACGTCCTCCAACTCTTTAGCCTGCCGCTCCTGCTCTTTCCCTTGCCGTTTCTGCTCCAATTCCACTTTTATCATAAACTGGAGCTGTGGGGACATTTCCTGCATCTGGAGAACCATCTCCTTTGCGCCATCCTCTACTCTTGTAAAGTAATCTCTGGCCTCTTCTCCCTTCTGGTTCTTTTGGGTCATGGATAACTTCTTTGCAAAACGGGCTGTCAGTTTCGCATCCTTTGAAGCCTGACCTCCGCATTCAGCATTTGTGTTGAATGGGAAAAAGTCTACATTTTCCTCCGCAAACTCATTATCTGCAATATTGCTTTTATACCACCTCGCATATGAAGCAGGATGCAATTCCAAGAACTCATACAGTTTCTTTGCCGTAGTCATTCCTTTTTCATCAATCCCCAGCGCAATTTCTATCGGTGTCCGATTTAATTTGTCTTTCATTATCTCGTTCGTCATTACTTCTCTCCTTTCCCTCTTGTCGCTTCTAGAGCGACTACTTGACTAAAAAAAATTTCCATTGGGGCATCAATATCCAACATAACTATCATAGCCTCTATTTCCGTGCTTGTAAAAACTCCCTTTTTCATCTTTTCATAAAAGGTTTTTGGTGTAATCCCCAGTTTTTTCGCCACTTTAGCACGTGATAGTCCTCTTGAATAAATAATTCCAACCAACCTACTTGTGTCTATCATTTCACACCTCCTTGTCGCTTATTACGCAACAATGATAGCATACAGTTATGTGACGTGTCAATATACATTTTAAACTTTTTTTCATTTTTTGTTGCTTATTAGGTGAAATATGTTATAATTCGATTATAAACAAGAAAAAGGAGGATTCCTTAATGAATTTAGGAGATAGAATAAAAGCCAAAAGGGACGAATTAGATCTTACGCTTGAGGAAGTAGCGAAATTCGTAGGTGTCAGCCGTCAGACAATCCAAAAATATGAAAGCGGAGTTATTTCAAATATTCCATCTGATAAAATTGAATCCCTCGCTTTTGCTCTTCGCACCACTCCTTCGTATCTCATGGGGTGGGAGTCCTCGGCCAGTATCACTCTATATAACGTGCATTGCGAGACAGCAGATGAATCAGAATTAATAATCTCATTCCGGAAATTGTCGGATATAGGAAAGCAGAAGGCAACAACGTATTTAGAAAATCTATTGTCATTGGAAACAGCAGAGCACGATGCACTACCACGGCCGACATATTTTATGGCCTATTATCATGAACTTGCCTCTGCAGGGACAGGTGAATACATTTTCGCGGATCTTCCTACTGACACTATAGAAGTACCAGTGAATGAACTATCAGAAAAGGCTGATTTTGTAATAGGTGTAAAAGGAGATAGCATGGAACCGACATTCCACGACGGTGACAAAGTGTATGTGGAAAAGATGCAAGTTGTAGAAATTGGTGACATAGGTATTTTTATGGTCAACGGGGAATGTTTCATTAAAGAAACTGGAGAAAATGGGCTAATATCTCACAATCCGAAATACGATGAAATTCCGGGAACTGAAACCATACAATGTATTGGGAAAGTTTTGGGAAAAGTAAAATGATGTTAAGCTAATAGGCCAAACATAAACGTGGTGTTTTCTTGGTATGCAGAGAAAAGGGAGGAACTTTATGAGTAATCTACAAGAATTGGAAGAATATAGGAAATATACTTCCCCAGCAGAACTTCACAAAGCAATAAACACTTTAAAAGGAATTGTCGCCGGCATTACAACGGATTACAAAATAAGTGAAGATGAGGTAAACGAATTAAGCCACTGGTGTCTGTGTCATGCGCATTTAATCGACCGCCACCCTTTTAAAGAATTGATTCCGCTTATTGAGTCAGCATATAAAGACGGTGTTCTTACCGCCGATGAATCAAGTGATATTGTGTGGTTGTGTAATAATTTTGTATCAGATTCTGACTATTATAACCTGGTGACTTCTTCTCTGCAATTTCTAAATGGGATGATACACGGAATACTTGCTGACGGCGTGATCACAGATGAAGAGATCCGTACACTGAATACCTGGATTTCATCAAATGACTATTTGACTGGGTGTTATCCCTTCGATGAGATTGAAAGTCTGCTTCTTTCTATACTAAACGATGGGATCGTAACTGAAGATGAACGGAATATGCTAAAAGCATTTTTGAGTAATTTTATTGACCTCAAGTCTTCCTATAATCTTAATAGCAAAGAAATTGAAACTCTGAGGAAACACTACAGCATAAGCGGAATTTGCGCTATATGCCAGGAAATTGAATTTGACGGAAATCAGTTTTGTTTTACAGGACAGTCATTGAGAGCTAAAAGAAAAGAGATAGCCGATCTAATTACGTCACTTGGTGGTAAATTCAATAATAGCATTACGAATAAGACCAGATACCTTATAGTTGGCAATGACGGTAATCCATGCTGGGCATTTTCTTGTTACGGCAGAAAAATTGAGGACGCTGTAAATCGTAGGAAAGCCGGACAGACTCTCACTATAGTAAATGAGGTGGATTTTTGGGATGCTGTCGACGATTTGGTGTAACGATAACAGTATAAAAATAGAAGAAGGAGGTACGTACTATGGCACTAGCACAACAACGAATTTATACCATCGATGATATCTACGCCCTGCCGGAAGGTCAAAGGGCCGAGCTGATAAACGGGCAGATGTACATGATGGCACCACCCAATAGGCAGCACCAGAAAATACTCAACGGAATCAACAATGCCATCTATAATCATATTGCTTCTAAAAAAGGCTCCTGTGAGGTCTATCCTGCCCCATTTGCGGTATTTCTCAATGGAGACGATGAAAATTACGTGGAGCCGGATATAAGCGTTATATGCGATAAAGACAAGCTCACAGACAAAGGCTGTAGCGGAGCGCCCGACTGGGTAATAGAGATAACATCACCGTCTAATCCACAGATGGATTACGGTGTGAAGTTATTCAAATACCGCACTGCCGGAGTCCGGGAATATTGGATCGTGGATCCGCAGAAACGCACCGTCATGGTATATGATTTTGAGAAGGAAAAAGAGTCCAATCTGTATACTTTTGATGAAGATATTAATGTCTGCATCTATGATGATTTCACCATCAATGTTGCAAAATTAATACCATAAACCTCTCTCAATGGCCGCTAACCAAAAAGGAGTGAAAATATATGCGTAAAATAACCTATTTAGCAGTTATGGAACCCACAAAGGATGGATATAGCGTTTACTATCCCGACCTTCCGGGATGCATCAGTTTCGGCACTACAATTGATGAGGCTCAGAAACAGGCCGCAGAAGCACTGGAACTTCACGTATATGGGATGGAAAAGGATCACGAAGAACTACCGGCTCCTTCGGTTGACCTAAATCCTGATGATATCGAAGGCTGCGTTGTGTCTCCTATATCTGTGTTTCCAGAAATTGTAAAGAAAGAAATGGATAACCGGATCTTTTCTACGTAATATTACGTATTTATATTGACATACGTAATGTTGCGTGTTATAATATAACTATGATAAGGAGAGGAGATACAAAAGATGCCAATGACTTCTAAAGAGATGATTAAACATCTCAAAAAACATGGTTTTGAAAGCATAAGCCAAAACGGATCTCATATTAAAATGAGAAACCCGGAAACGGAAAAACAGGTAATCGTTCCTTATCACTCTGGATCCCTTAAAAAGGGATTGGAGCAAGCTATATTAAAACAGGCGGGACTTAAATAGTCTCGCCGCCCAAAACAAACGGAGGCGGTCTGATGAGTAAATTATTTTATCCAGCAATTTTTCACGAGGCAGAGGAAGGCGGATTTTGGGTATCATTTCCTGACTTTCCTGAATGCTTCACAGATGGGAACAATATGGAACAAGTTTATGAAATGGCGGTTGATGCTCTCGGCCTTGCGATAACCAGCAGGAAAAAAGAAGGGCAGGAAATACCCGCGCCCTCTTCCATCACCAGGCTTTCTGCCGATAACGGGGTTTTTGTTATCGTAGAATTTGACATGATGGAATACCAGAAAAAGCATAACGCAAAGGCAGTTAAAAAGACATTGAGTATTCCGGAATGGATGAACGAGGAAGCAATTGCTGCCGGGGTGAACTTCTCACAGGTGCTGCAGGAAGCGCTGATGCAAAAACTGAATATAAGCTAAGAAAATAACTGTCTCTATATCAAAAAACCGCCCAGTACGCCAATACCGAGCGGATTTGAAGAACATGTCAACCACGAATGGCGACAATACTCTCCCAACAAGAATATTGTACCATTCCAAGCGTGGTTTAGTCAACTACGCTATTTTTCTGCCATTTTATAAAAAGGAGTGATACAATATGGCAAGATACAAGAAAAGAGCTGATGGAAGATACCATACCACCATCCCCACAGGAATCATTGACGATGAAACAGGGAAGGAGATACGCGTCTCCGTCTACGGAAATTCCGTAGCTGAGTTCGAGTCCAACAAGGATGCCGTAAAGGCCCAACTGCTGAACGGGACTTATGCCAACGACAAGGATACCACATTCAGCGAATACAAGTGGCATTGGTTTGAGACGTATATTGAAAATACAGATAAATCCTATAATCGAAAAAGGATATACAGAAACACACTGAAGAACCACACCGCAGGGCTGGATTCAATCCCTTTAGGCAGTATAAAAAAATCCCAGATTCAAGAGGGATATAATAAGCTCAATGGCAGCCCCGATCTGCAGCATGAATACAAGATCACCCTCAATCAGATATTTGAATGCGCGATAGACGATGGGCTTATCTCCAAGAATCCTACCAGGAATATTACTATAACAAAGCGCAAAAGGAAGAAGAAGCGTGCTCTAACAAAGATTGAACGGGCCGCAATAAAGAAAGCTGATTTTACTCTCCAGGAACGTTGCTTTGTAGGATTACTTCACTATGCTGGCCTTCGGCGGCAGGAGATTCTCGCAATAACAAAACCAGACATTGATTTGTTCGATGATAAAATCCGGATCAACAAAGCCATTGAATTCATCGGTGAACGTCCCAACTTAAAGGACACAAAAAGCGAAGACGGAGAACGCTTCATTGACATTTTGGCGCCGCTCAAACCTATTCTGGAAGAATATATGCAGCAATTGAACACTCTTCTGCTCTTCCCAAACTCCCAAGGCGCTGTAATGTCCAGAACTCAGTACAGACGATTCTTTGAAAAGATAAAACTGAAAATAAATACTGCTGCCGGCGGCAAACACCATTACGAAAAGAACGACAAAGGAAAATACCAGCTTGTATACGACATAGATATGTGCCAGGGTCTCTCAGCGCACGTTTTCCGGCACGAATATGCTACCATCCTATATTATTCTGGCATAGACATTTTGGAGGCTATACGGCTGTTTGGACACGCTGATTCAAAGACTATGACAGACATATATGCAGAGCTTAGAAAAGAAGAGTCAAACTCAAAAGACAAACTGAATCAATACCTGGAAGAAAAATATAGTTAACAAAAACACTGCTTCCGGAAATTTTTTTCAAAAAAGCAAATTTGAAGTAATTTAGTCAAATTTTAGTCAAAATGAGTTTTTTCTCCGAAGAATGGCTTAAAATGGGCGTTTGCGGGACTATGACAGAACACTCGTAATGAAGGGGTCGTCGGTTCAAGTCCGATTTCCAGCTTTCGTAAAAAAGGCCGCAAACCCGGGGTTTTTAAGGGGTTGCGGCCTTTTTTATATCATTGGAAAAGATAGATAAGGAACCAGATCTATTCAAGATAAATGCTGAATATCACAATCATCTGAAAACGGATGTCAAAGATGATATATATCAAGAAGAAAACTCCGTGTTATGAATATTTTCAGAAATTCTTTCGATAAATGAATATTTTAGTGGATAAGCGGCACATAATGTTGCATATTCATCATGAAATGTGTTAGTATATGTACAAGATTGGAACTACTCCTCAAAATAGTTCCTTTCCCACCACATTCAAGCCCGGAGTCCTGAAGATTCCGGGCATTACATTATTTGAATCACAGCAAATGTACTTCTCATTTTCTGGCCTCATCATGAAGAAAACGATGGTTGCAGTTCGCCATCTTTTTACCACTATCCCTCCAAAAGAGAATCTATTGAAACCTCAAAAATATCTGCAATCTTCTTAACCATATAAATATCAGGCAAACGCTTCCCCCGTTCATAATTTGAAAGAGTCGTCCTTGTTATATGCAGAAATCTTGCAAGTTGCTGTTGTGTCATGTGTTTCTGAATCCGTAATTTACGTATACTAAAACCGATATCTGACATAATATCGACCGCCCCCCATATGTCTACATTATCATGCTTTCCTAGAAAAGTATACGTAACGTGTCGTATATTAACTATTTTCATTTGATAACGAGTTCATGCTGCCTTGTATAATGACAAATCAATTTTGAAAATGTATCTATGTACGGCATATGAAAACAGTCATTCACTGAAAGTATTTTAAATACATTTCTAAATCTTCTCTTTTGCGGAATCTTCTTTCCTTGCTTATTGAATATGTCTATGGTACAATACAAAAAAAAGCAATTTAGATATAAAAGAAAAGTTATTTTTAATGGAATAATTATTAAGTCGAAAATGTTTTATGGAATAGGACGTGTAAGTTCTAAATAAGGTTAAAAGGAAAGGGAGGTATCATATGAAAAACAAAATACTAAAAGTTATAACAATCATGGTAATGGCGCTTTTACTGACCGCTTGTTCAGGAGGCAACAAACCGGCAGAATCAACAGACAAAACGGCCGATGAGACCTCCGATACAAAGCAGTCTCAAGATAAGAGTACTGACAAAGAAGAGAACGTTCAAAATTCTTACACTATTGATCAGGTCACAATCACCGCAGAACATTATTCAGTCGAACCATATAATGATCCGAACGGTGAATATACAAAACAAATCTCTATCATGTTCAATATTAAGAACGAAACTGACAGTGCCTTTGGCTATATTAAGAGCTGGGAAGGCAGATTACCTGACGGATTCAAATTGGAAAGCCTGACTGAGGCACAAGATTTAGACTTAATACAAGTTCCCTCCGGTGACTCTATTGATGACGTAGCTTATTTACTTGCGGATGATTCCGCGAATCTTGATGAGATAATAGCGACATATTTGTTTATGGACTACAACGAAGATTATTGGAAAGACTTTGGTAAAATCGTGTCGGGAGAGATAAATGAAGAGGAATTCAAAAGCAAATATGGAACGCCTAAAGAATTAACATTTGATCTGACACCAACTAACTAAATACAAACCGCTCCCTGATCAGCAGACCAATCCAGCCTTATTTAGTCAATGATTAATCCAATGATAAAATCTGAACCGATAAGGCAATTGAATCCTGAAGGGAGCGTTTTTTCATCTAAACGGGCAAAAGCCGCTATCAAGTTTAATGGAACAGAATTAACAAATCTGTAGTGTTTTTCTATAATACAAACAAAGGAAAAGAGAGGGAGGAATTATTTATGAAATGCAGCAAATGTGGAGCAGAAATTCCAGAAGGAGCAAAGTTTTGTACTGAATGCGGAACAAAAATATCCGAGGAGGCCGCCGTTCATGAGACCCCGCCTGTACAACAGGAGGCAGAACAACTTATCTATACCATAAACAAAAATAATGGAAATAATCCAAAAGTAAATCCCCCGGCACCAAAGGGCGCGGCTTTCAAAACATTCCGTTTGGTATTAGGAATCATTTCAATTATATTGTTTCTAATAGTCTCGCTGCAATCATGTGTTGCAGGAGCTGCAAATGCTTTAAGCTCAAATGGTGAAGTCAGTGGATCTGCAGGATTTTTATTAGCTATATGTATGTTGATTGCCGGAATCGTAACAATATGCTTAAAGAAAAAGCAAACAACAGCAGCGTATCTTGTTCCTGCAGGATTTTATATTGTCGGTGCACTTCTCGCGGCAGCAAATGTAGGAAGCTACTCTGATTTAGGAATATGGGCCGTGTTAGCCTCTATATTCGGAGCACTGCATGTATTATTCATGTTCAGAAGTAAGAATACTAAGGCTTTAATCTCTATCATTGTCCCCATAGTAATCGTAGTCATCATATGCATGTTCGTAGGAATTTCAGGATCTGGGACAAAGGATGCAGGGAATAAAAACACAAAGAATACGGAGAATAAAACGACAAGTTCGACAGAAAAAGAAAATGAGACCGCTGCAAATGATACTGCAAAAACGCCTGAAACCAAATCAGACAGCACAGCGAAACCAGAACCCGATCCAGATGTTCCGGCTGAGTATAAAGCTGCCTTAACGAAAGCAGCAAGTTACAGCGATATGATGCATATGTCTAAAGCGGGAATATATCACCAGCTTACTTCCGAATATGGTGAGCAGTTTCCCGCAGAGGCTGCGCAGTATGCCGTAGACAATCTGAATGCTGATTGGAATGCCAACGCATTGGCAAAGGCGAAGTCTTATAGTGATACCATGCATATGTCAAAATTAGGTATCTATAACCAGCTTATTTCAGAAAATGGAGAGCAGTTCACGGCAGAAGAAGCTCAATACGCCATGGATAATTTGAAGGCTGACTGGAATGCCAATGCATTAGCAAAAGCAAAAGACTACCAGGAATCCATGGCTATGTCTGTTGAAGCTATAAGGGAACAGCTGACCTCCGAATACGGCGAACAGTTCACAGCCGAAGAAGCAGATTATGCAATTTCAAATTTGAATTAATATCTGCGTTAAGAACAAATTTCAGTTGAAAAGAACTCAAAAAAGCCGCAGCCCCGTCCTCCGGGATTGCGGCTTTTTATTGAATGGAAAAATATTCCCTGCGGGATGCGCACTGCGGCATAAAAAGCAGATACCGCTGTGTGAACGTCGCATGCGCGGGTTTCGCAAACGGAATTCTATTTTCATACTCCTGATTCAGCCGTCTAATAAAGAACAGCCCGTAGCATATATACTTTAGATTTCAATATTATATCCTCTTAATAATTCCAATACCAGCTCCTCATCATTTTCAGCACTATTACTTTTAGACATTTCATCCAGGTCAAAGCAGGGCATATGTTCCCATATATCCTCGTATGCAAAATAGCTGTAAGGCGCCTTCCGGCATTGTATCGGTCTGTGTTCAAATATTTCACATAAATTGTTATCAGATAGAAAAACACATTGATTATTGATATTTTTTAGTATATAGATATTTATAACATACCCTTCACATTGGATATCATCCTTTTCACAATACTTGTGGATAAACTCTTTTTTGCTTATGTTAAGTTCATTTGATATATGTATCAGATCACGTGGATAAATGATTACGATTCTTTTTTCTAAATCCGTACTTCTACAGCACTTCCCGCATTTCCTGCAACTCATTTGGTTTCCCCATACTTTTTTACAGTTTCATCAACCGTTTTATAATTTAAAAATATTCCCCTGTTCCATCTGAGATCTCCTCTTTTTAAAAAGGGTATTTTTAATTTATAGACCTCATATGCCCCGAATGGATAGAATCCCTGGGATTTAGCTCTTTCTGAATTTATCTCGTAGTAGGTTCCTTTCATACATATATCATTTATATCATGTGAAGATATTTTCAAAGTCATAACACCATTTTGTCTCAAATCTTTACTATCTGAACAATAGAATAAAGAAACCACATCCGTAGTGAAAACCCCTCTTCCCCGAAATGTATATCTGTTCTTTTTATGTTCTTTGTATTGTATAAGTTTAAATAGGACATCTTCCCGGTTTTGCTTAAACTGAATGATCTCAATAATATTTTCTCCCTGAAAATTATTATGGCGGGAATACCAGAGCCCGTCTATGGAGAAACTCATTGCCCTTTTGTAAAAAAAGCTCCGTATCTTTTTATATGTCTTTCCACATATAAAACCTAATATTGAAATAATTGCAGCTATAACAATCTCATCAAGTAACTTGACTATACTCCCCCACATCATATTCAGCGCTCCTAAGTTACAAACTATTTCTTATTTTTATTGTTCTTTTCAGTTTCTTTATTTTTATCGGCAATATGTTTAATATGTTCTTTTAAAGCTTTTCCTCCGCCATCTGGCATATGATTCACCTCTCATAAAAAGATGTGGGGTTAAGGCTATACTACCACTCTTACCACTAATAATCAATCGTGTTGGATCGATTATTTCCATATTTTTCCAGATATTTTTTATTCTTATAGCGTTATAATTATTACAGGGGTGCGTTATATGGATGAAATAAAATTATCCTTAAAAGAGGAAATCGAAAAGCAGGCACAAATAATAGAGGAAGAAATATTGCATAATAAGGAAAATGAAAACCTGGAAGTTACTAACCGGATGGAAAGCGCTCTTCTTAGGAAAATAAAACAGCTTGAAAGCGAAAAGGATACAGCTGGCTCATCAAAAAAGGCTGAGATACATACTTCTTTACAGGAGGATGCCTAAGAAGGAAACCCTGAAAATGTCTGATCCCCATATTATGGTGTTCTTATTGATTTAATTTCCAGCAACTGCTATTATTAATTTATATTGATTTATATTGATCAGGTAAACAAAGTTAAGCCAAATGCTTAACATCATTGTGGTGTATTTCTCAGTGTGGGTATTGACTAAAGAGGATACTCAGGCCATGAAACAAAAATTATATGATTTTTCAGACTACATCTCTTTTGATTTGGAAACCACAGGGCGTAACTCAAAAACATGTGAAATCATTGAAATCTCGGGAATTCTTGTCCGAAATAATGAAGTCAAAGAGGAATTCAGCAGTTTAGTTCATCCGGGAATCCGTATTTCGTCAGAGATAGAAAACTTAACCGGTATTACCAATAATATGTTGTCTGCTGCTCCGTCACTGGATAAAGTTCTTCCTGAATTCATTGCTTTTATTGGTGATAAGCCTCTCATTGGCTATAATATTGCAAGTTTTGATATGCACATCCTGAACAGGTTTACCGCAAAATTATTAGGAAGGTTTATCGATAATTATTACATAGATCTACTAACATTATCCAGAAAGATGCTCCCTGATTTGAGCAGTCACAAACTCGGTGCGTTAGCTTCATTCTGCCATTGCATTGCAGAATCTGCGCACAGAGCACTGTCTGACTCCCTTATGGTACACGAATGTTTTCAGTATATGAAAGAATATCTGCCAGATACTATCATCACCCTTAAGCAATTACAATGCTCCGGTGACCGCTCAAACGCGAGAACATCTTTGGTAAAAAAAGAAACCCAGGCGCTCCACAAACTACATGAATCTCTCCCAAGTGTGATTGATGTTAGTGTTTTAACAGAATCCTATCATGATAAAGTTGATGCTGTAGCCGGAATGGCTTTCTGCCTTACCGGAGATTTTTTACACGGCAGCAAGTCAGAAATCAAGGAAATCATTGAGGATCACAGCGGGCGATGCATCGGATCTGTTTCGGGTAAAACGGATTATGTAATTGTCGGCGCCTATGGCAGCGAACAATGGGCATGCGGTAATTATGGTTCAAAAATCAAAAAAGCTATGGAATTGCAGGCAAAGGGATCTGATATCAGAATTTGCAGTGAGAAGGAACTGTTTGATATGTTAAGCCTTCTGGAAAAGGAGGAGATTTCTAATAATTCTGCTGCCGTCTCCTCTTTTGAAGCAGAACTTAATCAGATGCTTTTATCCATTATCCAGGAAAAAGAGCTTCCATTGAACTCTCTGCATCTGTATGCAAATCTATCGACCACATCAAAGGAGGAAATGTCAAAGTCCATCTGCATATACGAGCCCGAATACCCTCCGGTAAAAGATGACTGCGTGAATCCTGGAAAGAACTTCGTCGTAATGAATATTCAGATGAATGATGCCATAGAACTGCTTATAAGGAATCTGCAATTTGAAAATATACCTCTGCCGCATACCGGAAAGCTGAAGGCCGTGCCGTCAGATAAGACATTCCGACATGTTATCTTTGATTTTTCTGATCGAACAGTCTTTGAGTATATAAAAGAAAATGTGCTGTACTGTTTAAAAAACTATCATTCCAGAGTGAGAAGCTTCGGATGCTGCAGTAAATTCATGGAATGTTCTAATGCCAAAAAGTGTGTTCATGTAAATAAACTTTATGCAACTGCCTGCGCTTATAAGTATAATCTTGAGAATGGAAGGATATTTTATGGTGGAAATAGAAATATGTAACTAAATAAGATACTTGCGTCAGCAGGAATAGGAGCATGTGAAAAAGTTTCTGTAAATAAGGATTTATGTGGTCTTCTATGATAAAATAAAAAATCATAGGAGGCCTTTTATTATGGCGAGAGAAAAGAAACCGGTACACAAAGTACAAATGACAGATGGAAAGCGAAACATTATTCATCAGCTTCTGCAGGAATACGATATCCAGTCAGCAGAAGACATTCAGGATGCCCTGAAGGATCTGCTTGGCGGTACCATCAAAGAAATGATGGAAACAGAGATGGATGAACACCTGGGCTATGGAAAGTCAGAACGTTCTGACAATGACGATTACCGCAATGGCTACAAATCCAAGCGTATTAACAGCAGCTATGGCAGCATGGATCTCCAGATTCCTCAGGATCGGAAGTCCACTTTCGAACCACAGGTAGTCAAAAAACGGCAGAAGGATATCTCTGATATTGACCAAAAGATCATCTCTATGTATGCCAAAGGCATGACCACACGGCAGATTTCTGATACACTGGAGGATATTTACGGCTTTAAGGCTTCAGAAGGCTTTATCTCCGATGTTACCGATAAGATCATGCCTCAGATTGAGGACTGGCAGAACCGTCCTCTTTCAGAGGTATATCCGGTGCTCTACATTGATGCCATCCACTACTCCGTCCGTGATAATGGTGTCATCCGCAAACTTGCGGCTTATGTGATTCTCGGGATTAATCAGGATGGACGGAAAGAAGTCCTGACCATAGAGGTTGGTGAAAATGAAAGTTCCAAATACTGGCTGTCTGTTTTGAATGGCCTGAAAAACCGGGGAGTAAAAGACATTTTGATTATCTGTGCTGACGGGCTGACCGGTATCAAAGAAGCAATCGCAGCTGCATATCCAAAGACGGAATATCAGCGCTGTATCGTGCACCAGGTTCGTAATACAATGAAATATGTGTCAGACAAAGACAGAAAGCCATTTTGTGCAGATCTTAAGACCATCTATCATGCAGCAACGGAGGAGAAAGCGCTAGAAGCCCTGGAACGTGTCACTGAAAAATGGAGCGAAAAATATCCCAATTCCATGAGAAGCTGGAAGCAGAACTGGGATGCCCTTTCCCCGATTTTCAAGTTTTCAGCAGTGGTCAGAAAGGTCATTTACACGACCAACGCCATTGAGAGCTTGAATGCCACCTACCGCAAGCTAAACCGTCAGAGAAGTGTATTTCCAAGCGATACAGCTCTTTTGAAAGCGTTGTACCTGTCTACATTTGAAGCTACAAAGAAATGGTCAATGCCTATCAGAAACTGGGGTCAGGTCTATGGAGAGCTAAGCATCATGTATGAGGGGCGGCTACCAGAATAAGTCCTTTTAAGCAATCTGCTACAGGCGGATTTTTCCGCCTGCTCTTGACATGCAACAGCATGTGCTGTTATATATAAACCAAGGGCTGAAAGCCCAACTAAGAACTTTCAGCCCACCTGTTATCATAGAAGATCAGCATTTACAGACTTTTCTTCACACGCTCATGCGGAAAAAAGGAACACTTATTTATCCGCTTTTGACGGTGCAGGCATGCTTAATCCTGGTTCACATACCGTATTAGGCACGATAGTTATCCGAACATCTGATAAGTTAACTGCAACTCAGCAGAATGAATTTACACAGAAAATATCTGACAAGCTGCTGGAATTACAGTAATTAATTATATAGCATGATACTGTTCGGCTTATCATAAGAAATGAAAACAAAAAGGCAGGCTCTTCTCAACAGCTTCCATACCAAGTTTTAAAAGCTGCTGAAAGAATAACCTGCCTTTTATACTGATCCATGCCCCTCATCCGTTAAACCCAACTCTCACCGCACAAATCTCCGCTTTAGTCCCCACTCTCATATAAGGCCCGAACACGCCGACTCCCGAAGTCACTACATTATGCGTCTGCCCTTTTTGCAGATAACCATAAGCATTTTCCCACATCAGTCTGATTGTCAGATTACCGGGAAATGTCTGCCCATTATGTGTGGATCGTTCAGCTCCTCTACTTTTCTTCCCCGTACATATGCACCGTCAGCTGATTATATGGTATCTCAATTCCTTCTCTGTCAAAGGCCAGCTTAATCTCCTCTAGCAGCCGCCATTTCGTGGGCCAGAACTCATCTGTTTTTACCCACGCACGCAGACCCAGAATCACCGCGCTGTCCGCCAGAGAATCCACAAACACCTTGATATCCTCATCCTGCATAATCGCGTCATCCTTTGTCAGCAGCTCTTCAAGCAGCGCTTTCGCCTTTTTCAGATCGGCATGATAGGCAATCCCTACTTTCAGATCCAGCTGCCGCTCCGGCCTGGCGGTAACATTTGTCAGGCTGCTGTTCGCAAGCGTACCGTTTGGAATAACAATCGTCTTATTATCAACGGTGGACAGCTTTGTATAAAATATCTGAATCTCCTTTACGGTTCCCTCGTTTTTCCCTGTGTCCTCAATTATATAATCTCCTACCACAAAGGGCTTCAGCAGCAGGATCAACACGCCTCCCGCAAAGTTGGACAAACTGCCCTGCAGCGCCAGGCCGATTGCGACACCGGCAGAAGCAATCAGTGCCGCTACAGAAGATGATTCCACGCCCAGCTTTGTAGCAATCGTAAAAATCAGCAGCGCATATAAGCTGAATTTTAACAGAGAATCTACAAACTGGATGACGCCCTGGTCGGCGCTGGTACGCTGCAGCGAATGTTTCACAATCCTTTGAATCCACCGGATCACCACACGTCCTGCCAGAAAGAATACAAATGCCAGAACCACTCTTATCCCAAATCCGATCAGCGCCGGAAGATGTTCCTGGAAATACTCAGCCACTCGGTTCACTTCCCCTGTCACCTCTGCCGCCACTTCCTCCGCCGATTTTAAATCAGATGCCGCTAATATCATATTCAAGCCTCCTTATTCTGTCGTTTCCCTCAGGGCCAGAAAAGCACACAGGTTTCCCCGCTTATCTCCTGCCGTTCTGTGGGAATATAAGATTTCACTGTTGCAGTGTGTACACAGATTTGTCACCGCAATATGTTCCTGTTTTATCCCCGCCTCAAGAAAGACCAGCTCATTTGCCCTCCACAGATTCAACTGATATCTGCCGTTTTCTTTCCTGTAAAATAACTCTCCCCAGAATTCCTCTTTATAATGCAGTTTAAACTGTTCAATCACATCTTCGCTTACTTCATAACATTCCTGGCAGATCGACGGCCCTACCGCCGCCAGAATATCCGAAGGATTGGAGCCGTACTGTTCCCGCATCAATTCTACAGTCACTTTTCCAATCTTGGATACAGTTCCTCTCCATCCGGAGTGGCTTAAGCCCACCGCCTTCTTCACCGGATCCACAAAGTACAGCGGCACGCAGTCCGCAAAAAACGTAACCAGGCATAAACCGGGAACGTTTGTCACAAGTCCATCCACATCCGTATAACTTCTCTCCCGGGTTATCCCCATTCCCCTGTCTGCTTCGGTAACCACGCGGACATTTGCGGTATGAGTCTGCTGGGTGAATACCATGTTTTCACATTTTATGCCCATAGCCTCCCCGATCCTCCTGAAGTTTTCCCTCACAGATTCTTCTTTATCCCCTCTGGTAAAGCTCAAATTCAACGAAGAATAGCACCCCTCACTGACGCCCCCCAGTCTGGTTGAAAATCCATGTTTCACTATCCCCGTATTTTGAAACAACGGATATTCCAAATATGGAGTATCCGTCTCTATCTCTTGAAAAATCTTTTTCTGATCTTTATACTGCAGTCCTAAGCTCATATACTCCCTTTCTGTCATCCGCAAAAAGCATCCCGGATGTGCGATATCCTGCCTCTTTCAATCCCGATCACATCAAACCTGCACGGTATCTCCGTAAGGCCGTGCACCATCAGATAATGGGAAGCACACCGGTAAATCACCCTCTGCTTCTTTGGGCCTACCGCCTCCAGAGGGCTGCCCTTCCCTGAATCCCGGCGGTATTTCACCTCACAGAAGACGAGATATTCCCCGTCTCTTGCAATCAGATCAATCTCTCCGATGTGGCAGCGGTAATTATATTCCAGAATCACATATCCCTGCTGCTCCAAATAGTATCCGACCGCCTTTTCATAGTTCGTGCCGGTTCTCCTGTTATTCTGCTTTTCTGCATATTTCATATTCTGTTTCTACTGCGATTTCCCGTTACTATTCACGGCCTATGAACCATGCATCGTAATGATTCCACACCCTATTGCCAACACCTGCCATACCGTCTGTATTTGCGGTATGGCATTTCATCCTGTACCCAGAAAACACCACAAATCTTATTCGGAAACAAAGTTTTTTATAAAAGATACACGATGGATTGGTGTCGGTCCCAATTTTTTCAAAGCCTCGATATGAGCCGCAGAGCCATATCCCTTATTCTCTGCGAACCCGTAACCGGGCAGTATCTTGTCGTATTCTGCCATCAGCCGGTCTCTGGTCACTTTGGCGATAATACTTGCCGCTGCGATTGAAACGCTTTTGGCATCCCCCTTGATGATCGGTACCTGGGGAAGCGTGATTCCCGGTATGGTAACCGCGTCATTCAAGAGAAGCGTGGGAGCCGTTTTCAGCTCCTGCACCGCTATGCGCATGGCTTCGTATGTAGCCTGGAGTATATTGATTTTATCAATGGTTGCGGGGCTGGCCATCCCGATCCCAGTGGCCACCGCTTTATCAAGAATCTCGTCATAAAGCTCTTCTCTCTTTTTCGCTGAAAGCTTTTTAGAATCGTTGATATATAAGATTTCACAATCCTTGGGAAGGATCACTGCTCCCGCTACAACCGGGCCTGCCAGAGGTCCTCTGCCCACCTCGTCAATGCCGCAGATAAATATATGTTCCTGATACTTCTTTTCATAGCATCTCATCTGCTCCAGGCGGAATCGTTCTTCCTTCAGCTTTGCTTCCTGTTTTTTATACCTGGCAATCAGATTCTGTACCCCGCTGCGGGAATCCCCCTCATATTTTTCGTATAGTACCGATAATTCACGGGACTTTGCCTGTTCAAACTCTAATTTAATACTGCGGATACTGTTACTCATGTTTGATCACCCCGAACCTGTCTAATGGCCAAATGCGAATCCAGGCCCTTCCCAGCAGATCTTTTCTGTGCAGGACTCCCACACTGGCGTCACGGCTGTCCGCACTGTGGTTCCGGTTATCTCCCAGTACAAAATACTCATCTTCACCCAAAGTGATCGGATTCTCCGCAATTCCCGGATCCAGCATCTCTTCGTTTCCATAGTGTTCATCAAGTTCTTCCCCGTCAACATACACACGGCCTCCCATCACCTGCACAGTCTCTCCCGGCAGTCCGATGATCCGTTTTATATAGTATGTATCCTCCTCATACTGATAAGGGAATACGATGATTTCATATCTCTTTGGTTCTCGAAAGCGGAATGAGATCTTATCCACAATCAGATTATCTCCGTCCGACAGCGTCGTCTCCATAGAAGAGCCGCTGACACGTGTGCGCTGACCAACAAATGTAATAATCACATAGGTCAGCCCAACAATAATCAATATATACACGATCCAGCCAAGCAGTTCTCTTATGATGCTTCTTTCCTGGTCCATATCTTAACCTTCTTTCTGGCGTCTCTTTCTATATTATGCATAATCCTGAGGAAATTCAAGTGTTATTTTTCCCAGCCTGCCATTGCGGAAATCATCCATCATAAGACGGGCGGCTTTTTCCGTGTCCAGCTCGCTTCCTTTTACCAGACAGTGCCTGCTCTCTGCTATATTTCTCAGGCAGGCAAAATCATCCTCTGATTCCTCAATCTGATATTTTTCCTTCAGAATTCCGGGATAGGACTGCTTCAAAAAGCCAATTAATTCCATGGCCAGTTCCTCTGTGTTGAGTATCTCATCTTTAATAGATCCGATAAATGCCAGCCGAAGCCCCACGGTCTGATCCTCAAATTTGGGCCAGAGTATTCCCGGAGTATCCAGAAGCTCCACATTTTTATTGAGCCTGATCCACTGCTTTCCCTTTGTTACGCCGGGTTTATTACCGGTCTTCGTACAGGCCTTCCCTGCAAGCGCATTAATAAAAGTAGATTTTCCAACATTCGGAATCCCCACTACCATTGCCCGGACGGGACGGTTCAATATTCCCCGTTTCCTGTCTCTTTCTATCTTCTCTTTGCAGGCCTCCTGGATTACACCCTGTATGGACTTAATCCCTCCGCCTTTTTTGGAATTCACCTTTACTACGGAATAACCTTTTCCCTTAAAATATTCCGCCCACGCATCATTCCACTTGTCCTCTGCTAAATCCGATTTGTTCAGCAGTATCAGCCTGGCCTTGTTCTTTCCCAGATCATCGATTTCGGGATTTCTGCTGCTCACCGGAATTCTGGCGTCCACCAGCTCAATGACAAGGTCTATCAGCTTTATATTTTCCTGCATCATGCGTTTTGCCTTGGTCATATGACCCGGGTACCACTGAAAATGCATCTGTACTCCTCCTCTATCTCCTGACAAAGCCAAAATCCGGGCCCGGACTTGCCACGAACCAGACCTTCCCAAAGATTTCGCTTCGTTTTACATTACCGATGTCTGCCATCCGGCTGTCATCGCTGCCGGCATGGTTATCGCCCATCACAAAATATTCATCCCCGCCCAGCTGCAGCGGCTCATCGGCGATTCCTGCCTCCTCTATATCCTCTGCAAAAATATGCTGTGTCACTTCTTCCTCATTAATATAGACTTTTCCGTCTTTAATCTGCACGGTTTCCCCCGGAAGCCCTACAATCCTTTTAATAGAATAATGAGTATTTTCGTTTCCGTTTGGCTTAAACGCAACAATATCGCCGCGTTTTGGTTTGCTTGCATTATAAACAAGCCTGTTTACCAGAACAACATCTCCATTCTTTAAAACAGGCTTCATGGAGTCCCCTGCATTGCTGACCCGCTGTCCAAAAAACCAGACGAGCATAAAAGCTATAGCGCAGACTATGATAATCTGCACGATCCAGTTCGCAATCTCTCCCCTGTTCTGCTTCTGTGCCTGGGTCTTTTCTCTCCGGAATCTGAGTTCCGGCCTGCCGGTGTCAAACTTCAGCTCTTGTTTCTTTTTCCGCCTGCGCTTCTGATTCGCCTGTCTCCGGCGCTTTTTCCGAAAGTTTAAATCCCGCATATTCTTCCCCTATAAACTGTCTGCAGTAAAAAATCACTGAATATCTTCATGATATATAAAAGGGACAATATACATGTTGTACTTGTCCCTCTCATAGTTACTATTTTACTAATTCTTTTACCTTCGCTCTCTTACCAACGCGGTCTCTCAAGTAGTTCAGTTTCGCTCTTCTTACTTTACCTTTACGTACAACTTCTACTTTTTCAACGTTTGGTGAGTGTAACGGCCAAGTCTTTTCAACGCCGATTCCGTTGGAGTTCTTTCTTACTGTGAAAGTAGCTCTTGTGCTTCCACCCTGTTTCTTCAGAACTGTTCCCTCAAAAACCTGGATTCTTTCACGGTTACCCTCTTTAATCTTGGCATATACTTTAACGGTATCACCTACATTAAACTCCGGTACATTCTCTTTTAACTGCTCTGCTTCAATACTTTTAATAATATCGTTCATTGTGTGACCTCCTTAATATTTAGACGTTCTTAATGCCTGCTTACATGTTCCTATCATCACTCCTATCACACAGCACACACACTTCCGTGCGGATGCTCTGCAATTAAATATCCGATACCAGCAAGTCTGTTATTGCATCAGAGGACCATCGCTTTTCATTTCACAACTGTTGTATTTTACCATACTTTCCTATAAGTTTCAAGCCTTTTTTCGTCTCTTTTTCCCGTTACTCGTAACAGTTTAGGCTTGCCTGAACTGTTACGCATTACTCAGCCTATCTAAAGGCCTTTGCCCAATTATACCTTCTTGCAGCAGCACATTTGAATATCGTTTACCATAGAAGCTGCAGACATTCCAGATGTTACCTGTATATTTCTTCTTTTTTTCATGGTACGATCATTTCGTAATATTTTTGTAACAATTAAACAACATTTTAGGAGGTACATATTCATGAAACATAAGATATTACCGGCTCTGCTCACCGCTGCAGCCATAGGAACAGCAGGATTCACGCCCCTTACAGTACAGGCGGCATCCATAGAAGAAACCAGACAGGTTCTTCAGTCCAAAGGAATCTATATTGCAGGTCCTCTGAACAGCACAGAGGAGCTCAAACAAAAACTTGAAGCACTAGGATATGACTGCACCATCCCGGACTGGCTTGACTGCATCATCCCAGGACTCCCGGGACAGCCGGAGAATCCGGATAACAATCAGCCGGAGAACCCGGAACTTCCGGACGGAAACCAGCCGGAGAACCCGGAACTTCCGGACGGAAACCAGCCTGGCACCCCGGAGCTTCCGGACAATAATCAACCGGAAACTCCCGAACAGCCGGATGTTGACGAGAACGATAACGCATTTATCCAGCAGGTCGTAAATCTGGTAAACCAAGAACGCGCCAAAGCCGGTCTTTCTCCTGTCAAAGCAGACGTGTCTGTACAGGCAGCCGCTCAGATCCGTGCGAAAGAAATCGAAACTTCATTTTCACACACACGACCGGACGGCAGTTCCTTCAGCACTGCATTAACACAGCAGGGCGTCACCTACCGAGGTTCCGGCGAGAACATTGCCTGGGGACAGAAAACTCCTGAGCAGGTTATGAACGGCTGGATGAACAGTGACGGACACAGAGCCAATATACTCAATAAGAATTACACCACAATTGGGGTAGGGCTCTATCAGAACGCCTCCGGAACTAACTACTGGACTCAGTTGTTTACTTATTAAATCCTGATTTTAGGAAAGCTCTGCCAATATTAAGGAATGGGATATCTGTGAAAGCATCATAAAATGCACACAGATATCCCTCTTTACAATCCGCCCCTCTTCTCCAGCAGATCCGGCCGCCGTTCCCTGGTCCTCAATACAGCTTGTTCCCGCCGCCACTTTTCAATATTTGCATGATGCCCGGAAAGCAGCACCTCCGGCACTTTTTTCCCATGCCATTCCTCCGGCCTTGAGTACTGCGGATATTCCAGCAGGTTATCCTGAAAGGATTCAAATTCCGCCGACACATCATTGTGCAGAACTCCCGGAACCAGCCGTGATATCGCATCCACCATGACCATAGCGGGAAGTTCTCCCCCGGTTAGCACATAATCCCCGATGGAGACATAATCCGTCACAATCTCTTCCAGCACCCTCTCGTCGATCCCCTCATAATGTCCGCAGAGCAGCACCAGTTCATGTTCCTGCGCCAGTTCCTCTGCCATCTTCTGATCGAAAGTCTTACCCTGCGGTGAAAGATAGATCACCCTGGGCTGCCTCTCCAGCCTCCCGGCGATAGATTGGTACGCCTGATACACCGGCTCTGCCTGCATCAGCATGCCGGCCCCTCCCCCGTAAGGATAATCATCCACGCTCTGGTGTTTATTAAATGCATAATCCCGGATATTTACGGCCTCAATTGACAGCAGGCCGTTATTCACAGCCCGCCCTATTATGCTTGTATTCAACCCGTCCATCACCATTTCCGGGAATAAAGTCAGTATATGAAAATTCATGATATTAGCCCCTCCAGCAGATGCACCTTCATCGTCTGTTCCTCCACATTCACATCCAGTATGCAGTCGTGAATCGCCGGAATCAGCACCTCTCCATGTTCCGGTGACTCTACCACATAGACTTCGTTCGCTCCGGTCTCGATTACATCCTTCAGCACACCGAACTCACCGTCCTCCGTATACACCTTCATACCGATCAGATCCGCGATATAGTATTCGCCCTCCTCCAGGCTGACCGCATCCTCCCGGGACACAAGCAGACTTTTTCCTTTGTATTTTTCTACATCATTTATATCATCAATTCCCTTAAACTTTACAATGACGAACTGCTTAAAAAACTTTACGCCCTGTATCTCCATGAGAATGTGTTCTTTTCCCGTATCAAGTATCACCTGTTTTAAACTTTTAAATCTAGCCGCGTCGTCTGTCGTCGGGAACACCTTGACTTCCCCGCGGATTCCATGAGTAGAGGAAATCACCCCTACCTGTAAGAACTGTTCCATATTCTTCTCCTGTATCTGTTTTCTTAATTTAACTTCACATAAGACGGCATCCCGTCCAGTCTCCATAAAATGAGTCAGACACCCGCCATTTTACAGATAAAAGGAAAGGGGCAGTCTCTTTATGCTGGCGCATGAAGGCTGTCCCCCTTAAATTCTGCTATTGTATAATATCAACAACAACTCTCTTATCTTCCTTGGCAGCAGCTGCCTTCACTACAGAACGGATCGCCTTTGCAATACGGCCCTGTTTTCCAATAACCTTGCCCATATCGCCGTCAGCGACACGAACTTCTAACACAGTAGTCCTGCCGTCCTGTCTTTCAGTCACAACAACGCTGTCCGGTTCGTCTACTAATGCTTTCGCAATTACTTCAACTAATTCTTTCATCTAAGCCACCTCCGCGGAACAGCTTATTTCTCAATGCCTGCTGCTTTCAAGATTTTTCCTACTACTTCTGTAGGCTGAGCTCCGTTGTTTAACCACTTCTTAGCTGCTTCCTCGTCTACCTTGATTCCGCTTGGCTCCAGGTTCGGATCATATGTTCCGATTTCCTCGATGAACTTACCATCTCTTGGAGATCTGGAATCTGCAACTACGATTCTATAGAAAGGAGCCTTCTTCTGTCCCATTCTTTTTAATCTGATTTTTACTGCCATTTTTTTCACCTCTTCTTATTATTTTTTCTTTTTTGTTAATTTATGTGTTAAAAAGGAAGCCTAAACTTGCCTTTCTTACCACCTTTGCCGCCCATCATGCCCGGAAGTTTCTTCATCATCTTCCTTGCCTCATTGAACTGCTTCACCATACGGTTCACTTCTGATATATTCACGCCGGCGCCTCTGGCTATTCGGTGCTTTCTGGATGGATTTAACAGATCCGGGTTGCTGCGTTCCTCCAGTGTCATGGAATGGATCATAGCCTCCATCCGGGCCATTTTCTTGTCATTTTCCTCGGAATCCAAATCCGGCAGCTTCGAGTTCATGCCGCCGAGTCCCGGCATCATGCTCATGACGCTTGACAGACCGCCCATCTTTTTCATCTGGCTCATGCTTTCCAGATAATCATCAAAATCAAACTGGGCCTTCTTCATCTTCTCTGTCATCTTTTTGGCTTTTTCTTCGTCTATCTCCGCCCCTGCTTTTTCAATCAGAGTCAGGACATCCCCCATACCCAAAATACGGGAAGCCATTCGGTCCGGATAAAACTGTTCCAGGTCGGAAAGTTTTTCTCCCATACCTACATATAAAATCGGCCTTCCGGTTACGGCTTTGATTGACAGCGCCGCACCGCCCCGGGTGTCACCGTCCAGCTTCGTAACAATGACTCCGTCAATTCCGATCTTTTCATGAAAACTTCCGGCAACATTCACCGCATCCTGTCCGGTCATTGCATCCACGACCAGGATCGTCTGATGCACTGTGACTGTCTCCTTAATCTCCTGAAGCTCCCCCATCATATCTTCATCAATGTGAAGACGTCCGGCGGTATCCAGTATCACAATGTTGTTGCCATTCTTTACCGCGTGTTCATAAGCGGCCTTTGCAATGTCCGCAGGCTTGTTCTTATCCCCCATGGAAAATACTTCCACACCCTGCTTCTCTCCATTTATCTGTAACTGCTTGATTGCTGCCGGCCTATATACATCGCATGCCACAAGCAGCGGTTTCTTGCCCTTTAACTTGTACTTTCCGGCCAGCTTAGCTGTAGTCGTCGTCTTACCGGCTCCCTGAAGGCCCGCCATCATAATCACCGTGATCGCACTGCCCGGCTGCAGCTGTATCTCCGTCGTCTCGGATCCCATCAGCTTGACCATCTCTTCGTTTACGATCTTAATAACCATCTGGCCCGGATTCAGTCCGTTCATCACGTCCTGCCCGACCGCGCGTTCCTGTACATCTTTGACAAATCCCTTAACTACCTTAAAATTGACGTCTGCTTCCAGAAGCGCCATCTTTACTTCCTTCAGGGCCGTCTTCACATCGTCTTCCGTAAGCCGTCCCTTACTGCGGAGGTTTTTAAATACGTTTTGAAGCTTTTCAGTTAAACTGTCAAATGCCATTCTATAACTCCTCTATAATAGTATCCGAAATTCTCCGGATTCTCTCAGCCATTACTTCCGGCTCCACATCTCGACTCTCGTAAGAGTCAAGCACATCATTAATCTCCTGCACCATCTTTTTTACAGAAAGAAACTTCTCAACAAGATGCAGCTTGCTCTCGTACCCTTCCAGAATCTTCTGGCAGCGCCTGACCAGGTCGTGGACACCCTGTCTGCTGATCCCTTCAGACTGCGCAATCTCGCTTAATGACAAATCTTCCAGCACAAACTGCCCATAAATCTCTTTTTGGTGATCCGTGAGTAGTTCACCATAAAAATCATATAACAACGCCTGTTCCAAAATCTCATTCACAATCATCACCTTTGTTATCATACTAAAAAGCAGGGCGGGTGTCAAGTATTTTTTCTTGACACCTGCCTTATTTTTTTATCCGCTTTTAAACTTGTTTTTCCAAACTGTATTCCAGCAAATTACATCGTAAGCAGTTTTCCTACGTTGAGCATCCCCCAGCCCTGTGCCGAGCACTCATTTCTGACACAGGACTCACGTAGCTTAAGCTTTACCTCCACATTGGTCATATCCGGAAATTTTGACAGCATGCAGGCGATCGCTCCCGACACCACAGGCGTTGCCATCGAGGTGCCGCTTTTTGTGACATATGGCTTCTGCCAGCGGTTGGTATAATCTCCGTTACAGCTCAGGATATTCGTCCCAGGCGCCAGCAAATCCGGCTTAATAACGCAAGCATCCGTAGGGCCGTTCCCCGAATAATTCCATTCTCTGCCGCCGCGCCCCGCAACGATCGATCTTTTCTCCCCCACTGCCCCTACGGTTATCACTTTCCTGCTGGTACCCGGAACGGCGACTGTCCCCGCGCCCGGTCCATAATTTCCTGCTGAGACGACCACCACAAGCCCTTCATCCCAAAGCGCTTCCACAGCATCCACAAGTCTTTGTTCCTGTGCTCTCTCCACTCCCGGCTGTGTTCCCACAGAGATATTCACAATGCGGAGTTTCACCCTTTTGTGGATCATAAGCAGCCAGTCAATTCCCTCAAGAACATCCTCCACCGAGCCGTTCCCCGTATGATCCAGTACCTTTCCTACCAGAATCTCCGCCCGCGGTGCCATCCCGGCGTATACCCCCGAGGACAGCCTCCCGCTCCCGGCAAGGATTCCAGAAACATGCGTTCCGTGCTTACCATCATCATATATTTTATCTTTATGATTAACAAAATCGCGAAAACCAATAATTCTTCTATCAAAATCAGGGTGAAGCGTGATTCCGGTATCCAGTACCGCTGCGCGCACACCCTGTCCCAGGTACTTATTAGTAATGATATCCGGGCACCAATATCCAACAGTCTGCTTTACCCATTTCATGAAAACACCTTTTTTAATATGATATTCAGAAATGTTGTCCCTGTCTACTAATTCCACGCCCCGTCTGTTAACTAACCTCAGTCTTCTCATCTACCCGCAGCATCCGGTACCCTACGCCTATATGAGTCTGGATATACTGCGGATTGGATTTATCTTTTTCAATTTTTTTGCGGAGTGACGCCATATACACTCTGAGAGAGGACATATCGCTTTCAATCGCATTCACCCAGACTTTATCCAGAATAAACTGGTATGTCAGCACTTTTCCAACATTCTGCGCGAGCAGACAGAGCAGGCTGTACTCCAAAGGCATGAGATGAATCTCTTTTTCTCCCACAAAGACAGTTCCTGCGCCGTAATCAATCACCAGATCCCCATCTTTAAACACACTGGAGTTCTGATCCTTCGTCCGCATGAGATACTGCACCCTGCGCAGCGTGGAACGCAGTCTTGCCAGCAGCTCCTCCACACTGAACGGTTTTGTCAGATAATCATCAGCCCCGGCGTCCAGAGCTTCCACTTTATCCCTGTCATCACTTCTTGCGCTGATCACGATCACCGGCGCAACAGACCACGTCCGGATCTTTCGGATCACCTCGATACCGTCCATATCCGGCAGCCCCAGGTCCATCAGTATGATATCCGGATTGCCGGAAGCCGCAGCCATGACCGCCTGGTTTCCGTTAGCAGCAGTCTCATATTTATAATCCTGGGATTCCAGCGTTGTGGTGATCAGATTTCTGACCGGCATATCATCCTCGACAACAAGAATAAAAGGTTTGCCATTCACTGTCATAATGTTACTTCCTCCACTTCCAATTCAAAACAAAATACGGTTCCCTTCGGAACATTGTCAAATACTTTTAACTCGCTTCCATGAGCATTGATAATGGATTTGCACAAAGTCAGCCCTAGGCCCATCCCCCGCCTGCCGTCGGTAACCGCATGGCCTGCGGTATAAAACATCTGGAACAGCTTGGGCTTGAGCTCTGCCGGAATCCCCGGTCCATTATCTGCTACCGAGATCACGGCCTTATTTCCCTGTTTTAGCGCTTTAATCCAGATCTCGGAGCCTGCCGGCGTATATTTTACCGCATTGTCCGTCAGATTAATCAACACCTGAAGCATTAATTTTACATCCATCTTCGCCATCAGCAGCTCATCACATTCCACGTGGATCTTCTGTTCTTTTCCGCGCCGGTTCACGTGATGCAGCGCTTCTTCGATCACATCTTCCACAATCTCGCCCTGAAGGTTCAGTTCCATCGTGCCATTCTCAATCCTGGTGACAGAAAGCAGATTTTCAACCAAATTAATCAGCCACATGGAATCATCATAGATATCTTTGTAAATCTTCTTTCTCTGCTCCTTTTCCACTTCGCCTTCATTGATCAAAAGGGTCTCGGCATTGCCCGATATACTGGTAAGAGGCGTCCGCAGATCGTGGGAAATAGAGCGCAGCAGATTCGCACGCAGCTGTTCCTTCTGCAGCTTCAGGTCAATCTCCTGCTGTTGTACGAGGAGTGCCTCCTTCTCCAACGCAAACGCGCACTCGTTCAAAATTGCCCCCATAACGCCTTCTTCAAAAGCTGGTATCGGCTTCTTCTCCATATCAATCCCGACCACCGCAAAAACTCTCTCCCCGCTCCTGACCGCGGCAAAAAGGAAGCGGGAACCCGGAAGCGTCTGGGTGGAAAAGCCTGCATGTTTATTGTTGCGGAAGGTCCACTGGGCAACTCCCAATTCCTCCTCCCCCAGCACATCCGGCGCATCCGGATCTTTCTTATATACAATCGGCCTGTTTTTCGCCGATGGTTTCCCGAGATAGAAATAAATATTCTTCTCCAGAAGCATTCCCAGCTGCTGAATCGTTCTTGAAGCAATCTCCTGGGTGGTACCCGCATCCTGCAGCTTTCTGCTGGTTTCCAAAAGCAGTTCCGTACGGTAGGCCTTCCTGGCATTCTGGCGGGCATAGTTCTTCACCTGCTTGGTAAGCGCCGAGCTGCACAGGGAAGTGACAAACATCACAAAAAATGTAATAAAGTATCCCGGATCATTGACAGACAGCGTCCGCACCGGATCCGTAAAAAAATAATTAAACACAAGCACGCTGAAAACACTTGTAATTATACCCCAGATCTGATGGCTGGTAAACATAGCCGATGTCAGCACACCCAGGATATATACCATGACCAGATTGGCGTCGCTGAATCCGAGCCTGGTGAAGATCAGGGCAATTGCCGTGGACACGCCCAGGCTGACAATACATATGAGCGCATCAAGCCAGGCCTTCTTATATGTCTCTTCCCGCCTCTTTTTTACGCGGCCTCTGTACCTCTTATCGAATGCATCCGGGATCAGAAAGATTTCCAGGTTCGGCGCCAGCCTGGATAGCTGTTCGGATACGCTGTCCCGGATAAACAAAAGCCTTCGTTTTGTATAAGTTCTGCCCAGAACAACCTTGGAGACTCGGGATGCCTGCGCATACGCCGCAATTTCTTCTACGATATCATTTCCATAGGAAGTTACGATTTTTGCTCCCAGCTGTTCCGCCAGCCGCGTATTATCATTCAGCCCCTTCTGATCCGCCTTCGACATATTGGCCGAATCGGGCGTTTCCACATAGAGCGCAGTCAGTTTGCCGTGAAATGCATTCGCCATCCGGGCCGCCTGCCGGATCACCTTGCCGTTGGAAGGCGAAGGGGACAAGCATACCATAAGATGTTCCGCTGTCTCATTGCTGGCATGGATCATGCTGTCCTGGGCAAGATTCACACGGTCAGCCATACGCCGCAGTGCAATTTCCCGCAGAGAGATCAGGTTATCCTTTGTAAAAAAGTTGGAAAGTGCCCGGTCCGCCTGCTTTTCCTTATAGATCTTCCCGGCCTTCAGCCGCTCCAGCAGCTCCTCCGGCTCAATATCCACCATCTCCACCTGATCCGCCTCGTCAAACACGCTGTCGGGAATCCGTTCCCGCACAAGCACCCCCGTAATCCCTGCAATGGTGTCGTTCAGACTCTCCAAGTGCTGTACATTGACCGTAGTATAAACATTAATCCCCGCCTTCAAAAGCTCCTTTATATCCTGGTAACGTTTGGCATGGATACTGCCCTGTGCGTTTGTATGCGCCAGTTCATCCACCAGAATCAGTTCGGGTTTTCTGAGCAGCGCAGCCTCCAGGTCAAATTCATGGAGACGTATGCCGTGATATTCCACCTCTTTTACAGAAAGCATCTCCAGACCCTGCGTCAGAGCCATCGTCTCCGGCCTAGTATGCGGTTCTATGTAGCCTGCCACCACGTCAATTCCTGCGTCTTTCGCCTTGTGGGCAGACGACAGCATGGCATAGGTTTTTCCTATGCCTGCCGCGTAACCAAAAAATATTTTTAATCTGCCTTTTCCGCTTTGTTCTTTCTCAGCCTCCATCAGCTGTTTCAAAAACAGATCCGGCTTTCTGCTGTCTTCCTTCATCCTATCAATTCCTTTGCCGTTTCCTTTCTGCTATCTTACTTCAGAATCTTCTGCATTGCAAGATGAAACCCTTTCAGACATTAGGATACATCGCTGTCCGGGTTATTCTTAGAACAAGTGGGCAAGCCCACCTCAACTCTCCGCCCCCTCACTCATGAGGGGCTTGCACACTTTGGCGCCGCCGCAATGCCGCTTTGCGGCTATATACCTTATGGCGGCGTGTGCATCCCCCGAAGGGTTTTATATAATAGGAAAGTGCTAAGTACTTTCCTATATAAAATAACACATACACCATAAAATAGGTGTGAAAGAACCCCGGCCGGATATTAAAATGGTATAAAAATCTTTTTAAAAATAATTAGGGAAATCTTTTCACACATTTGTAACCACCTACATATTATGAACTGTAATCAAACATATATGGAGGATTTAACATGAGTGATTTAAGTGCTACAAACTGCGGATGTGGATGCGAAACTAGCTGCGGAGGATGCGGAAACGGAATGTCTTCTTGTCTGTGGATCATTATCCTGCTTTGCTGCTGCGGCGGCAACGGCTTTGGCGGCGGATGCGGCAATGGCTGCGGCGGCAACGACAGCTGCCTGTGGATCATCATCCTGCTTTGCTGCTGCGGCGGCTTTGGCGGCGGAAACAACTGCGGATGCTAATTCCAAACCAGTAAAACTTACCAGAACAGGAATTTCTGCCCGGGCCATCCCGTAACATTTACGTTTCGGGCGCCCAAAGGCAGGAAATAAAAACAGCCCCGGTACAGATCTTTGTACCGGGGTTATTTTATGATATAGGAAATTCATTCAGAATTTCCTATATCATAAAACCCTATGGGAGAATGCACACGCCGCAATAAAGTATATAGCCGCCAAACGGCATCGCGGCGGCGCCAGCTTGCCCACTTTGTTCTAGCATTCTAAAAATGGATTTACCCGCATGGTTATGGTTTTGCCTTATTCTGATCCTGCGGCCTTTTTTTCCCCTCCGGCTCTTTGTTCCCTTTCTTCTCTTCCATTCGTTTCTTCAGCATGCAATCCTCGTCTATCTCATACACCGCATTTCCATCGATAATCAGTTTTCTTTTCATTTTGAAACCGCCCTTTCCTTTCTATTCCCTATTATAGTATGTAGGAGTCCTCACTTTAGTCTTATCCCATCCTCATATTTTTATACTTCTCATCATATATATTTACAACGTGATAAACAGGAGTGAATATGGAAAAGAAAACGCCAAAACCAATGACACCGTTTGATGAACTGGTTACACCGCCCCAGCTTCAGATGCTGAAGCTGTTTCTGCCCTACACTCCTGCTTCTAACCAGCAGTTTTTGGGAATATTCATAAAATTCCAGGAGCTCCAGCAGACAATTTCTTTTTTTCAGAATTTCGAAAACGATTTACATAGCCAGGCCTTTGGCAGCGACCAGGCACCATCGATGATGGAGATGCTCCAGGAGTTAAGGCCCTATCTGCCGCAGCAGCAGGCGGAAATGATGGACACATTTCTGAATATGATGAATATAATGGAAATGGTACAAATGTTCCAGGAAAGCTCTCAGGGCCAGGAAAATGGTTTTTCAGGCACAGACAGCGGTTTTTCATCCGAAAACAGTTTTGCCGGAGCCTCCGGCGGCGGAACTGACCACATGGGCGGCATGGGAAATATGTTTTCCGGAGGCTTCAATCCCATGGATATGATGATGGGGATGCTGACTCCTGACCAGCAGAATATGTTCCAGATGTACAATAGCATGTTTTCCGGGGATACGTCCTTTGACCCAGGTACAGGGGAGGATTCTGCTCATGCGGAAGCCCCAAAAGAAACCTCCTCTATGGAAGATACCACAGAAGACATCTCCCATGGAAATGAACCATGGGCCCCTGCTTCGGCGGAAAATGCACCAACCCAAACTGATACAGCAGACAATGCCCCTATGGGGAATGATTCATTTATGGAAGGAGATGATATAGATGAACGAATGGATGAACAATCCGGCTATGAAAAATATTGACCCCATAAAACTGGAACTGATTCAAATGGCTGCTTCCCAGACCGCCGGCAAATCCGGCAGAGACCTGGCCCCCATCATGATGGCCCTGATCACAAATGCAAACAAAAAGGGTATCAGTTTTTCCGGGGACGAGATGTCACTGATCCTGGAAATAATGAAAGATGGAAAGTCCAAAGATGAGCAGGCGCAGATCGACAGAACCATCAATATGGTCAGCTCTTTTATGAAGAAAAAATGATCCCCCAATAACCCGGAGGATAAAAAGGAAAGAAGAAGGCCTAAAAACCTTCTTCTTTCCTTTTTATCCTCATCTCTCTTCTCTTTTTTGCTGCTTCCCATTCTGCCTTTTCTTCCTCACTCTCCAGAATCAGGCGCGGCACCCGCTTAGGCTTGTCATTCTCGTCCAACGCAACCATCGTAAAATAGGCACGGTTAATCGGCCTGCGCATCCCGTCCATATTTTCCACATAAGTATCAACCCTGACTTCCATGGACGTATTACCCACATAAGTCGCCTTCCCGATAATCACAATCACATCCTTCTGATAAGCCCCCTGAATAAAACGCAAATTATCCACCGAGGCCGTAATAATGTTGCTCCTGGTATGGCGCTTCGCCACCAGCCCGGCCACATCATCCAGCCACTGCATCAGAATCCCGCCAAACAAACGCCCCGCCGCATTCAAATGATTCGGCCGTACCATATGCACCGTTTCCACCCTGGAATCCGCAACTCTTCTCTCTTCTATCATCTAACCCAACTCCAATCCGCATTCCTGCGCTATATTTTTATAACCCTCCAGCGTCTCCCCCTCTTCACAAAACAAAGGATATTCCAGACCATAATTTCCCCAGACCACCGCTTTTTGCTTCGTAAAATAAAAAGTAGAAAACAGCCAGTTCCTGGCAGTAATCTCCGCAAGAAAAACCAGATTTTCCGCCACCAAAGGATAGTATACCTGCCTGGGTTCCGTTTCAAACTGCAAAAATACACTTTTTTCCTCATCACTCAACCCAGCCACAAATCCACGCTGTTCCTCCTCAGTCAGCACCGAATAATAAAAATCCGCAAAAGAAGCGCCCTCATTCACCACCAGACACCGCTCCAAAAAGCACTGCATCGCCAGCTTATCCCCTCTAAGAGTCACAGCCTCAAACCGCAAAAAACCATCCTGAACATTCTCAATCAAAAGCGCCCCCCGCGCCGCCAGTTCCCCTTCACTCAAAGACCGAAACATAATCTCCTCCTATAAATACCCCTCCACCTTCTCCAAAAACATCCCTTTCGGATCACAAGGTGCGCTCGCCTCTTCCGCCCCCGAAAAGACTGCCTCAATACATTCCACCTTCCGTTTCCCAAGCCCGATATCAAGCAAGGTTCCAACAATCATCCTCGGCATATTATGCAAAAAATCATTTGCCCGAATACGAATCTGAATCTCTTCCGCATCACCATGGATGTCTATATTATAAATCTCTTTTTCCGTAGACTTACTCTTCTTAACAGTTGAAAAATGTTTAAAATCGTGTCTTCCGGCCAATAAAAGAGCCGCCTGCTGCATAACACCCACATCCGGGGTGCGGAACGCATAATAAGTATATTTCCGGTTAAATACACTGGGCACCGCGCCAATAGCAATCCGATACAGATAACTCCTGGACTTCGCATTCAGTGAAGCATGAAAACGCTCCGGCATCTCCTCCGCAGAAAGAACCGCAATATCCATAGGCAGATAACGGTTCAGATACTGCCGTATTTCATCCGCTTTCATATCCGAAGTAGTCTTAAAATTAACCACCTGCCCATAAGCGTGAACCCCAACCTCAGTCCTGGCCCCACAAAACAGTTCCACATCCTCCGCGGTCATTTTATGAATCACATCCAGCAGCCTGTTCGCCACCGTATTTGCCGACTCCCCCTTACCAAGCCTCTGCCATCCCTGATAGCGCGCCCCGTCATACTCCAAAACTAACTTAATATTATGCATTCTTATCACTCCTCCATATTGTCGAATTCCGCGAAACTCACACTTGCAGCGGCCGCATCATGCCAGCTACTTTTTCTGCCTCATTCCCGTCCAGTTCAATATCCCAATCTCAATACCTACTCCTATCAGAATTCCAACGGTATAACACACTAAATCACTCCATAAAAAACCATATTCCAAAATCAATCCTCCCAGTGTAGTGTGGCGCAATACATTTATCCAATCTGCTTGATACAATTGGGAAAACTCTATTGCAAAAGAGAACACCAATGCCGCCAGCATCACTTTTGCAGCAGCCATTTTAGAAAATAGGAATCCAATTCCCCAAAATACCATCATAGCCCACAAGGCATCACCCGCATAGTTCCTCAGAAATACCGGCAGACAGTCACCAAATTGCCTTGACGCAAGCCCTAATACCATTGTAATTACAATTAAAGCAAAATAAATAATTCTACTCCTTTTCATAAATACTCCTTTTATATAGGCTGGCCTGCACGCTCCCTTTATTGATGTTGCCAATTACAGCTATAGGCGGCAGACATCCTTTTTACAAAAGTACCTCTGCCACTTAAACTCCTCAGAAGAATATCCCCGCTATGTGATAGGCCAGGAAACTTACACACCACGCCACTGCCAGCTGGAATAACACGATCCCGACTGTGATCTTTTTACTCCCCACCTCCCGGTTAATCGTAGCGATTGTAGCCGTACAAGGTACATAGAGCAGACAGAATACCATTAATGCATAGGCGTTGGCCGCTCCGAAGCCCATAGCCCCCAGTGTTCCCACAAAGCTTGCCATTCCATGGCCCGTGGTAATATTCTGGATACCAAACAGTACACTGCAGCTGGATACCACGACTTCCTTTGCGGCAATCCCCGCAATCAGGGCTACAATGATCTGCCAGTAGCCAAGACCCAGCGGTTTAAATATTGGCACAATAGCCTTTCCGATCATAGATCCAAAACTCTGGGAAATGTCTGTCACATATCCAGCAGTTCCAAAATTCAGGATGATCCACATAATAATCGAAGCTATAAAAATAACGGTTCCCGCCTTGGTAAGATAATCTTTCACCTTTTCCCAGACATAGATCGCAATTGTCCTCGCGTTCGGGGTCTTATACTCCGGAAGCTCAATTAAAAGGGAATGTTCCGCCTTACTTCCGTCGATTTTCGAAAGGACAAAGGCCGTTGTGATCGCAACAATAATTCCCAGCAGATACATGGAATAACAGGCCATCATCGCATGTTTTCCGAAAAACATGGAAGAAAACAGCACATAGATCGGCAGCCTTGCGCTGCAGGACATAAAAGGCGTTACCATGATTGTTTTCAGCCTGTCCTTTCTATTTTCCAGTGCCCTGGATGCCATAATCGCCGGAACGGAGCATCCGAATCCAAGCAGCATAGGCAGGAATGCCCTCCCGGAAAGCCCCAGGTGCCCCATGATATCGTCCATGACAAACGCCACTCTCGCCATGTACCCGCTATCCTCCAAAAAGGCAAGCGCCAGGAACAGGATAAAGATATTCGGCAGAAATGTCAGAATCCCTCCGACGCCTGAGATAATTCCATCCACGATCAGAGACTGCAGCATGGCGTTCACATTCCAGGCGGTAAACAGGCTGCCTGCTGCTCCGGATATCCACTCAAGCGCGATCTCAAAGTATCCCTTCAGCCAGTCCCCCACGGTAAAAGTCAGGAAGAAGACAAGAGCCATGATTCCAAGAAAGATAGGCAGCCCCAGCCATTTGCTGGTCATGAAACGGTCTGCTCTGTCCGTCCGTTCCTCTTTCTTACTCTTATTCACCAGGGTCTCCTGAATAATCTCTTCTATAAAATCATATTTCTGGTTAATGATATCCTTCTCATAACTACGGTCCATAACCTCCGGCATATTCACGGGGTATTTCTCCATAACTGCATGGTCCTGTTCCAGCATCTTTATGGCATGCCATCTTTTATTTTCCATCCTTGGATACAAACGCAGGAACTGTTCTATAATCAGATCGATCTTATCTTCTATCTCATCCTGATAAACCATTGCGTAATCGCGGTGATGATTATGTATATGTTTTGTGTTCTCAGCATGGTGATGGATAAAAGGACTCTGTCTTGCATAATCCTTGTGGTGTGCCACCGCATGCATCAGGATCTCCAGCCCGCTCATCTTTCTGGCGGAAACCGGTATTGCCGGGATGCCCAGCATCTCCGGCAGACGGTGCAGGTCAATCTCCATGCCGCGTTCTTCCACGATATCCATCATATTTAGTGCCAGTACCACTGGCTTTCCCAGCTCAATGAGCTGCAGCGTCAGATAGAGATTGCGCTCCAGACAGGAGGCGTCAACCACATCCACAATGACATCCACCTCTCCGCTCATAATGCATTCTCTGGATACCTTTTCCTCCATTGTATACGAGGTCAGACTGTAAATACCCGGAAGATCAATCAGTTTGAACTCCTGGTCCTTGTAAAATGCCTTTCCTTCTTTTTTTTCTACCGTAACTCCCGGCCAGTTCGCCACCTTCAGGTTGGCGCCTGTGTATGCATTAAATAACGTTGTCTTCCCGCAGTTCGGATTTCCTATAAATCCAACATTAATTACCCGATCGCTCATGCCCGGACCTCCTCAACCACAATGTTGTCTGCGATCCGTTTTCCCAAAGCAAATCTTGTGCCCCGGAACCTTACCGTAATCGCGCCCTTTTTATCATTATTCAATATTGTGATATTAGACCCCGTAGTAAGTCCAAGCGCCTCCAGCCTGCGCTCCAGATTCAATTCTGTATTGATCTCCTGTACCTGGTAAGTATGATGGTTTCTGCCTTCTTTTAACCTCATGGCTTTCTCCTGTAAAATGTATTTGGTATTGATAATTATTCTCCATAAGGAATTATAAATCTTTTCACACAGTAAGTCAAATAGATTGACATTTTTTGTCACAAGATTTACTCTATAAATAATAGCTTTCCGATTTCTGCGATTCTGATATGCGGGATTCATATGAGATGCAGAACATCAAAATATAAAATAACTGCCACTAAAGAGGGATATGATTATGGACATTTATTACATATTACTTTACTTTTTTGTATACGGATTTTTAGGCTGGTGCTCTGAGGTGGGATTTGCCGCTTTCAAGGAGCACAGATTTGTGAACAGAGGATTCTTGAACGGCCCTATCTGCCCTATCTATGGTGTGGGAGTCACTATAGTTATCGCATTTCTCACACCCTACAAGGACAACCTGATTATTCTCTATGTTTCTTCCGTCATTCTGGTTACCCTTCTCGAAGGCATTACTGGATGGGCAATGGACAAGATATTCCACAATAAATGGTGGGACTATTCGGAACAGCCTTTTAATATCGGCGGTTATGTATGCCTGATTTTCTCTCTGGTCTGGGGAATCGCCTGCGTGGCCATCATGGATTTTATCCACCCGCTGATCCATAAACTGCTGACTTTTCTTCCCCATACGGCAGGGATTATACTGATTGTGTTGCTGGGAATTGCTATGTTTGCGGATCTCTATGTCACTGCAACCGCAATATTCAAATTTAACAAACGTCTGGCCAGCATGGAAAAAATTGCGGGAGAACTGCACGAGATTTCCAATCAAATCGGTGAAGATATCTATGAAAAAGTAATCTTCGCCATGGAAAAGCAGGAGGTTTCCAAGCAGAAACTGGACGAGGCCGCTTCTGAACTAAGGGAAAACATACAGGAGGCCGCCTCCGGACTGAAAGAAAGAACACAGGAAGCCACTTCCGGATTGCTGGGTAAGACACAGGAGGCCACCTCCGGCTTACGCGAAAAGACGCAGGAAGCCGCCGCAGATCTGAAGGAAAAGACCCAGGAAGCCTCCGAAGAAATGCGCAGCCGCATTGCAGAACTTAAAAACCACTACCAGGAACTTGGCAGTAAAACACCGCGTGTCAGCCGCCGTCTTGTAAAAGCATTTCCTAAGATGGAGTCCAGAAGCAGTAAACATCAACTGGAAGAATTGCGAAAAAAGTTTAATCTTAAAAAGAAAAAATAACCTGCTGTGAAAAATAATTCATAACATGGAAATGGCGCTGCCATAGGGAAGGGATTATATTTATGGAGAATAATTGGGAGTTTTTTGAAAATCTGCAGGAACTCATTTTTGTGATAGATATGGAAAACCACACAATGGCCTACATGAATCATAATGCCAGGAATGCCTTTGGCTGCCCCGATCACGAGGAATACCAGAACAGAGAATGCTATGAACTTCTTCAGGGCCTTTCGACACCATGCCCGTTTTGTACGGATTCCGTTCTAGCAATGGGCAGGTTCCATGACTGGGAATACACCAATCCTCTGACTCATATAACTTATATATTAAGAGATACAATGTTCGAACTGAACGAAAAAATATACAGAATTGAGCTCGCCTATGATAAAAACAGCAGGGATATGGAAGAAAGTGAAAGTCAAAGCTTTACTCCTGACACAAAAAAGTTTTGGGATGACAATATAACCACACTTTCTGATGGCAGCACAGCTTTTCAGACCTTTATCCGTAATAATTATTTTGACGCGGAAGCCTTTTTCCGATCTGTTGCCATACCTGACGCGCCTTATTACCTGTATTTCGGCGATTTACAGAGCAACCTGTATTACATATCAGATAATATGAAAGATGATTTCGGATTCCTGGACAACATTGTTTACAATCTGATTGATGCATGGGGTGAGAAAATCAGCAATGAGCAGGACCGTATTTTATATCACGAAGATCTTCGGCACATCATGGAGCAGAAAAAAGGGGTGCACAGCCTCCGCTACCGGATTACAGACAAAAACGGCATTTCTACATGGGTACACTGCCGCGGTATTGTAAAATGGTCAGGAGATAAAGATACGCCCCTCTTTTTTTCCGGCTGTGTCTCAAGGCTGGACAGCGACTTCTCCCTGGATGCTGTCACCGGTTTTCTGCGTGAGCAGTCTGCACTGAATGACCTGGCGGCACGCATCGGCATAATGGATAGCACTCTGATCGTGGGCTTTGGCCTCAACCATTTTACCTACATCAACGACTCCAAAGGGCGAGCAACCGGCGATATGCTGCTGCGTGCAATTTCAAACTGCCTGCTGGAGAAACTGGGAAGTCTCTTCACCTTCTACCGGCTGGATGGGATCCGCTTTATGGCTGTTTCAAAACAGAATGTGTCATATGACGAAAATGAAGCCGTCGAAAACATCAGGCTCACCATTGAGGAGTGTTATTCCAAACAGAAGCTGTCCACAAAGCAGGCGGCCTCCTTCGGGATTCTGCATTTCCCGGATAACGGCGACACTCCGCAGGAAATTCTTGAAAATACAATGACATTGATCAGCATTGCTAAACTTAATCCTGATCTGAAATACAGTAAATTTTCTTCCGATGTGATAGCAAAACAGAAAGATAAGTCCATCATGGCCCTAAGCCTGAGTGAAAATGTAGAAAAAGGCTGCGAGGGCTTCCGGATCGTGGTACAGCCCATAGTCTCCCGCGATACCGGAAAGATCATTGGAGGAGAGACACTGCTTCGCTGGCGCTATCACGGACAGGAAATATCTCCTGTGGTATTTATCCCCTTGCTGGAGGAGACACGCATGATACTTCCCGTGGGGAAATGGGTTTTTGAGCAGGTTGTCTCGCTCTGCAAACAGATCCTGGTCTACCAGCCTGATTTTCTTTTATCCTTTAACGTTAGCTATCTGCAGATACTGGATGATACGTTTCTGCCTTTCATCCGGCAGACCATTGAGGAGAGCGGGCTTTTGCAAGGGCATCTGATGCTGGAACTGACAGAAACCCATTTCGATGAGATGCCTATTCGGCTGCAGGAATTCGTCGCCGAATGCCTGAAAATGGGAATCAAATTCGCATTAGATGACTTTGGGAATGGATTTTCTTCTCTGCAGATGCTTTTTAAATATCCGGTAAATGTCATCAAGCTGGATCGTACATTGATGAATGAGATCACGCATTCTTCGGAGAACCTTGATTTTATAATGAGTATTGTCTACGCCTGCCACCGGTCGAAGAAACAGGTCTGTGTGGAGGGTGTGGAGACAGATGCGGAACTGGAGATTGTTCGGCAGACGGACTGCGATATGATACAGGGGTTTTACTTTTATCGGCCTTTAGAGGTTGCGGATCTTTTAAGGATGCTTGAAGAGGGAGGGAAAATATCGGGTGAGGGGCGCTGAGAAAAAGGGGAGTCCGGCTTCTGCAGGGAATGCCCGTGCCGTTGTAATATCCGGCCGCTTGCTGAGAATCAGTAACAGACAAAATATGGGGAATAGAGGTACTTGCCGCAGTTGGCGTGAATGCCGATGCATTCACACCGCCGGCGGCAACAGGATTTGATTTTGTGAATCAAATCCTGCCCTCTATTCCCCATATTTTCTCTATAACTGATTCTATGCGCGCTCTTAGGATTTTACAACGGCACAGGCATCCCCTGCAGAAGCCGGACTCCCCTTTCTCTCAGCTGGACGCATCAGGGCGGGAGGATTTTCTCGTCCCTTTGGGACTCGCGGGTCTCCTGTTTTTCTTTTTCTGCCTGCTCTTCTTTGTCGAATTTGTCCCAAAGTAATTGATAGATTATCATGATAATCATTATGATACCTAGTTCTATTAATGCAAATGGACTTTTTAGGAATAGGACGATCCTGCCGACATAGGGGATGTGAAAAACATAGGTGCCTATGATGTCCTGGCGATGGGTTATATAATCGTCTGGCCGTTCGGCCGTTGCTCCCTGGGTCAGATATCGGGTAGAACCGTCTTCCTCGGTTTCTGTTCCACGGTAATAGTGAGTGAAGACGGCATCCTCACCCAGACGGTCTACACGGAAGGAAACGATGTCTCCTTCTTTAGGCTCTTCGTCATCTTTTAGGTTTTTAACAAGCACAGCAGAGCCAGTCGGTAAGACTGGCTCCATGCTGTCTGTTAGAATTACAAATGTTTGGTATCCTAAAAATTTATTTATCTTTTCCGGACAAATTTTCATTAAGACTATATATGCAACAAGCATAATTAGTAAAACATTCGGCAATATCTTTAATATTTTTTTCATATACCAATTTATGGCGTAGTAGCTTTAGACAACTCTCCGCTTAGAACAACTGTATATTCACCTGACGTAGCCGCATCTGTAGGAGTAACTTCAACAGTATAGTCCTTTCCTGTCGCAGCCGCTGTCTCATCATTAAATGTAGATTCTGTCACAATTGAATTTCCATCTTTGATTACTGCTTCAACATCATTAACCGGCGTTCCAGTGGTATCCGTTCCCTTATACACAGTCGCTGTAAGGGCTAATGTTGTTTTCGTGCCAGTTGGTACGCCTGTTGCCTTAATATTAATCGGGGCGCTTTTATATACAGGTGCCGTTCCCCATTCAGTATCTGTCTCCGTATACGTAACCGGATCAGTAGGTGCCGCCACTTCTATCTTATTTCTTAGTGTTACTGTTCCTGATGCAGAATCACTCAACTGATCCCACACCGCATAAGACCCCGCCATAGTTACCACGATTGCTCCTGCTGTTAAGAACCCCAGCATTTTCTTTTTACTTAATTGCCATTTCTTCATACCAAATTCCCTCCTAAGGTTTGCTACAATTTTTAACTGACTTCAGTATATACTGGAACAGGAGGTTTGGCTAATGCTTATATCTTATTATCCCGTGATACGTATTGATTATCACGGCAAGGGTTTTTAGTCGGCGTAGCAGTCCATGAAGAGTTTCAAAAAGTCCTCGGCCTGCGGGGACAGTATCTCTCTTTTGCGCTTTATCCAGATTAATTTCTGGTATACATCACAGTGATTCAGTAACAGGCTGTTGATCTGGCCTCTTTTTAACTCTTCTACCTGCCATTTGTTCCCAAATATAAAGGATTCGGTTCTTTTTACCATGTTGATGATTGCATGGTAGTTATTCATTTGGATTGTCTTATCAAAATCGCTGACTTGGAGCTTACCGTCTATTGTCATGCTGTTGTTTATATTGGCGAAGAAGTCGAGCGGAAGCCTGACACGGCTGTATGGCAGCAGTTCTTCAGCATCTATGGCAGTCCTCTCATAAAATGGATTCTTTTTCCCTAACTGGACATACAGGGGACCCTCGCCGATCTCATGCATTTCCAGCTCTTTTAGTTCGGTCAGCTTGTGGAAAGCGGCTCTCTGCATGTTGTTGATTGTCACGATTCCAATGTCAGCCTTGGTCTGCTCAACCTGGTTCAATACATCTTCGATCGTCGTCTCTATGATATGAATACCGGTTCGTCTGGCGCGAATTGTCTCGTAATACTGGTAGATCATGTCATCCCGCATAATCAATTTGCCGATTGCGATACTTATTCTCGATTCTATGTATTTTTCAGTATTCATCTTAATCTTAGAAATCTCATCGACTTGCTTTAGGATTGATTTGGCATAATAATAGAACCCCTCGCCGAATGTAGTCATCTCCACACCCTTATTTGTTCTGTTCAAAAGCGCTGACCCGAATTCATGCTCCAGATTATGTATCGCCCGGGTCAGGTTCGGCTGCGAGACATACAGGCTGGCTGCAGCCTTACGCATACTCTTCTGCTCCGCTATCTCCACAAAGTATTTTAAATCTTTTATCTCCATTTGTTCCGCCCTCAAAATTGTACTCTTTTCAAGAATTATACCTCATTTGCGCATACAATGATAGCAGAAGAGCCTGAAAAACTTTTCCAGTTTTTGTGTTTTCCCCTCTTCCATGGTAAAATAATATTAAGAATAAAAATCTTTTATCTAAGCAAACCCGGATACGGGAAGGAGGAACCCTTATGTTGCCACAGATACTTGTACAGCTTGAATATCTTGCCAGAATTTTAGGTGCGGCTCTTTGCGGTATGGTCGTGGGATATGAGCGGGAAAATCATTTTAAAACCGCCGGAATCCGTACCCATACAATCGTAGCCCTCGCTTCCGCCGTCATGATGATTATCTCCAAATATGGTTTCAATGATATACTGCCGCTGAATCACATCGGTCTTGACCCCTCCCGTGTGGCAGCAGGCATTGTAACTGCCATCGGATTTCTCGGCGCAGGCATTATCTTCACCCGCAATGTAACCGTCAGCGGTCTCACAACTGCCGCCGGTATCTGGGCAACCGTAGGAATCGGGATGGCTTTCGGGGCTGGAATGTATGTGCTCGGAGTAATGACGACCATCTGCATTATTATAATCCAGTTCATCCTGCACAAAAATTTCCGCTGGCTCAAAACACTTTCAATCCAGCAGATCACCCTCGAGATCCGGGAAACAGATCATCTCAAAAGCATCCTGAAAGATTCCTTCGCCATCAGAGACCTTAAGATTCTAACGATGAAAGCAACCCGAATAGACGAAGAGACATTGAAACTAAAACTGAACGTGGCATTCCCGGACGATTATACATTCCAGGATGTCATAGACCTGCTCAAAGAAAACCCACAAATCAAATCCGTAGACATCTAGTGGGGGGAACGAATGTGGTTTTGTTACTTTTGCGGATGGGGGACACGTATGAGGAGGGGAGTCCGGCGCCTGGCGGGGCAATGTCTGCTGGTGAAATGTCCTGACACTTCGCGAAGAAGCTGTAGAAGAAAACGGAAGGGGAAGAGAGGTACCTGCCGCATTTGGCCCGAATGCCGATGCATTCGCGCCGCAGGCGGCATCAGAATTTGCCTGGTAAGGCAAATTCTGCCCTCTCTTCCCCTTCCGTTTTCTTCAACAGCTTCTAACGCTTGCTTTATGGACTTTTCACCAGCAGACATTGCCCCGGCAGGCGTCCCTCACACCAATCCCCTGGTAGACTCCCGAACCAGCAATTCTCCCGGAAGCACAACCTTTTTATGCTGCCCGTTCTTCCGTATTATGTTAAACAGCAGGTCGATTGTAACCTTCGCCATCTTCTCTACCGGCTGACGGATGGTCGTCAGGGCCGGAGTATAGTATGTCCCGATCTCCAGACCGTCAAATCCCGCCACTGAACAGTCCTGCGGAATCTGGATACCGGCCTCTGTGAGTGCACGGCATGCCCCGATTGCAAGACTGTCAGCAATCGCATATACCGCTGTGAACTCCTGCTTTTCCGCCAGCAGAGACTTCATGAGACGGTAACCGGTCTTCATGGAATAGCTGTCTGTCACGTAGTCCATATGGCAGATCAGCGCTTCATCCGGCTGTATATGATTGTCTTCCAGCGCCTTCAGATATCCCTCGAACCTGAGTTTACCAATACTTTCATCCTCTTTATCCGCAGATATAATTGCAATCCTTTTGTGTCCTGCCCTGCACAGATAATCTGTCATCTTATAGCTCTCGGCATAATCATCCACCGAGACGGAAGACCAGAGCGGTCCCTCCTCCGACTCTTCATTGACGATCCCTGAGGTACTCAGGACAAACGGGACATCCAGCTGTGCAAGATGCTCACTGGAGTGCGTAATAAAGCCGCCCAGGAAGATAATTCCCTTTAATTTTTTTTCTTTGACCAGCTCAATCGCCGCATCCAGTTCGTTCTCGTGTTCCTCCACCCTCTGCAGGATAAACGTATACTTCTTCCGCTGAGTTTCCTGTTCGATAATTCCTATCATGTCATTGAAGAAGGGATTCGTTATCCCTTTGACCAGAACTGCTATGGCTTTGGCATCGGAACGTTTCAGGTTCCTTGCACTGTTGTTAGGGATGTAATTATGCTCCTTAATCACCCGCATAACCATCTCTTTCGTCTCCGGATTGATATCCGGATGATTGTTGATTGCACGGGATACGGTGCTGACTCCTACCCCGCATATCCTGGCTATATCCTTAATTGTCTCCATGCTGATCCCTGCCCTTATTCAGTATTTTGGACATACACGCTCCGCCGGGCCGATTTTATTTTTAATAGAAGTTTCTCTTCGGTATGCTGTCCTTTACGAGATAGAAGGCCGTAACAGTTCAGACATGTCTAAACTGTTACAGACGACCGTATAGTTTCGTTATCTTACGTATCTCTTCTATAAGAGTATCATTTAACTCACCTTTTTTCAACCGCCATACCCAATTATTTCCCAGTGTCGAAGGCGTATTGATCCTAGCCTCACTATCTCTGCAGAGATAATCCTGAACCGGAATCACACACAGCTGTGCCACACTGCTCATGGCCATAGCGATAAAGTCCCATGCCAGCTCATCTTCATCCAGCGCATGCCTATGCAGATATTCTTTTGCAAAATCACGGCACTCCTTATCCACATGATGATACCAGCCCCGTGTTGTATCGTTGTCGTGGGTCCCGGTATATACCACGCAGTTTGGGGTATATGTGTGAGGCAGATAGTTCGCCGATTCTCTGGAATCAAATGCAAACTGTATGACTTTCATCCCCGGAAAACCAGTGTCTTCCAAAAGCTTCAAGACACTGTCTGTTAAAAACCCCAGATCCTCCGCAATAATATTCAGCCTGCCGAGCTTCTCCTCCACTGCCCTGAAAAATTCGATTCCCGGCCCGGGCATCCATTTGCCGTTCACGGCGGTCTTCTCACCGTAAGGAATCGCATAGTATTCGTCAAATCCCCGGAAATGATCGATACGGACGATATCATACAGCCGGAAGCAGTGGGCGATTCTCCGCATCCACCATGCATAGCCGGTCTTTCTATGATATTCCCAGTCATACAGCGGATTTCCCCACAGCTGCCCTGTGGCGGAGAATCCATCCGGCGGACAGCCTGCGACCGCGGCCGGTTCCTTATTCTCATCAAACTGGAACAGCTCCGGAGCCGCCCAGGTATCAGCACTGTCAAACGCCACATAGATCGGAATATCGCCGATGATCTCTATGCCCTTTTCATTGGCATAGGCATGCAGCCGTTTCCACTGCCTGTTGAATTCGAACTGCTGGAAACGGTAGAAATCAATCTCTTCTGCCAGTTTCCCTCTGGCCTCCTCCAGGGCTTTCTCATCTCTGTCCCTGTAAGGAGCTTCCCATTCCCGCCAGCTGACGCCGCCATGCTGGTTTTTCAGGGCCATAAACAAACAGTATTCGTCCAGCCATTCCCTGTTATCCTCCAGGAATTTACGGTATTCCTCATTCCGGCTGCCGTCAAACCTGCGGTACGCCTGCCTCAGAATTTTAAATCTACCCAGATACAGCTTTTCATAATCTATACAGTCCTTCGTTTTCCCAAAATCATATGATTTACATTCTTCCTCTGTCAGAAGTCCTTCCCGGATTAAAGTCTCCAAATCTATGAAATACGGATTTCCGGCAAATGTAGAGAAAGACTGGTACGGGGAATCCCCATATCCGGTCGGTCCCAGCGGAAGAATCTGCCATTTACTCTGTCCCGCCTTTTTTAACTGATCCACAAACTCATAGGCTTCTTTTGAAAAACATCCAATCCCATACTCGGAAGGCAATGCGAAAACGGGTAATAAAATTCCACTTTCTCTCATCGCGTTTCCCCTTTCTGTTATCCTTTCACTGCCCCTGCAGCCACACCTTTAATAATATATTTCTGGCAGAGCAGGTAGAATACGATGATCGGCAGGATTGCCAGAACCAGCATACCCATCATGGCTCCCATATCCACCGAACCATATCCGCCCCTGAGATACTGCACTGCAATCGGGATCGTCTGATAATCGCTTCCCAATACAAGCAGGGGGAGCAGATAATCGTTCCATATCCACATCGCATTCAGAATTGCAACGGTAATTGCTGTCGGCTTTAGTACCGGCAGCACAATCCTGAAAAATGTCTGGATCGGCGTGCAGCCGTCAATCATGGCAGCTTCCTCCAGAGAAATCGGTATCGCCTTGATAAAACCTGCAAACATAAACACCGATAATCCCGCTCCAAACCCTACATATACAAAGATGATCCCCACCGGATTTCCCAGATTTAACGTATCTGTCACCTTGGACAGCGTAAACATCACCATCTGGAACGGTACAATCATAGCAAAAACAAACAGATAATACAAGACCGTAGATATTTTGCTTTTTACCCGTGTCAGCCACCATGCCGTCATCGCCGTCAGCAGTACGATCAGCAGCACGGAAAATACCGTTATGAAGATGGAATATCCGGCCGCCTTGATCAGCCCTGTTTTAGCCACGCCGTCAATATAGTTATTCAGGCCCACGAACGTATCGCTGCTGGGAAGTGCAAAAGGCTGGTCGCTGATATAAAGCTTACTCTTAAAAGAGTTGATAAATACCAGGATAATCGGGAATATAAATACCAGAGCCAGTACGGCAAAGATCACGGTCATCAAAGCCCCTGTGCCTTTTGATACTTCCATTGTCTGTACTTCTTCCTGTTTTCTCTTCTTTCCAGCCATTAGCTTTCCACCTCCTTATTTCGCGTGAAATAGAGCTGCGTCAGCGCCAGGATTCCTACTATTACAAAGAAAATAACCGCTTTTGCCTGGCCTACGCCCTCCCAGCCGTTTCTATTATAGAAAGTCGTATAAATGTCCAGCGCCAGCATTGCCGTCTTCTTGGACGGGGCACCTGCAGTCAGCGCCAGGTTCTGGTCAAAGAGCTTGAAGGAGTTGGTCAGAGTCAGAAACAGGCAGATCGTCACGGAGGACATCACCATCGGTATGGTCACTTTGAACAGCGCCTGCAGCTTTGTGGCCCCGTCAATCTTGGCGGCCTCCACCAGTTCTGTAGGGATATTCTGGATGCCCGCGATATAGATAATCATCATATATCCGATAAGCTGCCAGTTCATGAGAATAATCAGGCCCCAGAATCCGTATTTCGCATCTGTCGTTATGGTCACTCCGAATCTGGCAAGCACGCCGTTGATCATCAGCTGCCAGATATAACCGAGCACGATACCGCCGATTAAGTTCGGCATGAAAAATGTAGTACGGAACAGATTTGTTCCCTTGATTCCTCTTGTCAGCGCATATGCAAAGATAAAGGCGATTACATTAATGCTGATGACAGAAACAATTGTAAACTTTACGGTAAACCAGAGGGCATTCAAAAAGTCTTTATTTGAAAATGCCTTCAGATAGTTTTCTAATCCAACCCATCTTGCATTTGTCACTGTGGTAAATTTACAGAATGATAATCCAATACCAAGAACAAATGGAATCACGAAAAATAATGTAAATGCAATCAGTGTCGGAAGCACGAATATGCAAAAATATTTTTTATATGTCTTCTGCATAATACTCCTCCTGTTCTGTATTTGAGGGTGAGGCAGACCGATTTTCCGGTTACTATTCACGGCCTGTTGGCCGCGCATAGTAACGGCATCTGGCTCATTTGAAGTCGCCAATGGCGAGAAGCCAGATGCCCGCCCCCTCACTTTATTGGCTCGGATGCCGTGCAGCCTGGTGCACGGCCCCGTGGATAGTAAGGTTTTCCGCACGCCTCCTTGTTTTTTTATTCAGCTGTTGCTTCTTTTTCTGCTTTCCAGTCTTCGATACACTCTGTTACGACTGTGTTCCATTCCTTATTGCCTGACGCATATTCCAGAAGTGATGCCCCAAGGTTGTCTTTGAATGTCTGGCTCGGGAATGTCTGGAAGTCCCAGGATACACTTGTCAGGTCTGGATTCTCCATATAGCGGATTACTTCCTGTGCCAGCGGGTCGGTCGGCTTCTGGTCGTCCTCAAAGGTGTTAAACGGTGTGATAAATCCCAGTTCATTTGTTACTTTGTCTTTGCCTTCCTCGGAACTGAACAGCCACTGGATAAAGTCCAGAGATGCCTTCTGGTCAGCCTCGGAAGCTTCGCTGTTGATGCAGAAATAGTTCTCGCCGCCCACGCATAAGCCCTGTTTCTCTTCTCCTTTGATGCCTGTATAGATCGGAAGATACTTGATCTTATCTTCTTTTACTGTATTGCCGTCAACGCCGCTGATGTCTCCCCAGGCCCAGTTGCCGTTCTGTACCATCGCTGCTTTTCCAAGCGCAAATTCAGCCATGGAATCGGAAACGGTCTTAGAACCTAACATAGCCGGCTCTGTAACGGAATTATTCAGATAAAGATCAAAAATATTCTTGAACTCTTCGTTATATTCAAAAGTAATCTCTTTCTCATCTTTCACCTCTTTATCCTGATACTCATAATAGATCGGAAGGTTCATCAGATGTGTCTGCCATCTCCAGTCCTCGCCGGGTGCAAAGGATGTGGAAGCAAATACGCCTTCAATGCCCAGCTGGTCTTTCTTGGCTGTCATGTCCTCGGTCACTTCTTTTAACTTATCAAAATTGTTGATCTCTTCGATAGAGGAAGCCTTCGCACCGTCCAGAGCAAAGTATTTATCCATAATCTCTTCATTGTAGATGATGCCGTATCCTTCCACTGCATATGGAATACCGTATACGCCTCCGTCCTCCCCCTTAATGGCCATGTCCTTGTCATTCAGCCAGGAGTACAGATCTGTGTCCGATAGATCCATGCAGTAGTCTTTCCAGTTCTGGTATCCCACCGGTCCATTGACCTGGAACAGCGTGGGAGCATCCTTCTTTGCAATCTCGGACTTCAGCGTCTGCTCATAGGTTCCGGAAGCCGCAGTCTGCACTTTTACCTGCACCCCGGTCTCTTCCGTATAAGCTTTGGCAACTGCTTCCCACTGTTCTGCCTGCTCAGGCTTAAAGCTTAAATAATAGACGGAACCTTTATCATCTTTTTGGGATGATTCGGGGGATACGGAATCTGTTTTATTGCTCCCGCAACCGGCTAAAAGCCCTGCAGTCATCGCTGCTGCCAGTGCAACTGATAAAAACTTTTTCATCTTCATACTTACTTCTCCTTTTCTGAATAAACTTTTTCTTGTTTCCTTTTGTTTTGGAACCGTTATCGGTATCGATGTCGGTAACGTTTCCAATCCTGGTATTAAATATACACCTGCCACATTATAATTGCAATCCCAGAATTAAGATTCTGTAATTTCTCACAGTTTTTTCTTACGTATTTTGTGCAATTTGTACAGGTGTATTGAGATTCGGGACGGGCCTCCGCCGCAAGACGCCGTCCCCAACTGTCTTCTTTTTTCAACATCGCTTTGCGGTGCACTTTGTATCCAGTCATTAGATCTTATACGGTGCAATGCCCAGGCTGTTTTCTGAAGCCAGTATTATACCTTTTTATAGTTTCCAGATATCTCTATTATATTCCTCTATTGTCCTGTCTGAGGAAAAATATCCCGCCTTTGCAATATTAACCAGCATCTTCTTCGCCCATTCGGTCCTGTTCACATAAGCTTTGAGCGCTTCCTCTTTTTTCTTCACATACTCCTTGAAGTCCAGAAGCGTCATAAACCAGTCCTTGCTCAGCAGTTCTTTCTGCAGGCGCTTTAAGTTTTCCTCATTCCCCACCGCCAGCATTTTTTTGCTGGTGATAAAGTCCACGGCCGCCTTGATATCCTGATCTTTTTCATAGAAATCCCGGGACACATAGTCTGCCTTTGCATAGTGTTCAATGACTTCATCGCTGGATGCTCCGAATACAAAAATATTATCATCTCCCACTAGTTGGTGGATTTCCACATTGGCGCCGTCTTCCGTGCCCAGCGTAACAGCTCCGTTCAGCATGAACTTCATATTTCCGGTTCCGCTGGCCTCCTTGGATGCCAGGGAAATCTGCTCGGAAATATCACAGGCAGGGATCAGTTTTTCCGCTTTCGTCACGTTATAATTTTCTACCATAACCACCTGGAGATAAGGGCTTACCTCTTGATCCTTGTTGATAATCTCCTGCAGACATAAAATCATATGAATGATGTCCTTTGCAATTACATAGGCCGGCGCGGCTTTTGCCCCGAAGATAACAGTGATTGGGGTGGACGGCCGTCTGCCCTCTTTGATTTCCAGATATTTGTGGATCACATACAGGGCATTCATCTGCTGGCGCTTGTATTCGTGAAGACGCTTTACCTGGATATCAAAGATGGAATCCGGGTTCAGCTCAAGCCCCTGGGTATCTTTCAGATAACCGCAGAGAACCTGTTTATTCTCCTTCTTTATTTCCAGGATACGGCTCAGTACACTCTGGTCCCCGCGGTAATTCATCAGTCTTTCCAGCTGTTTTGCATCAGAACGGTATCCCGTACCTACAACAAAATCAAGCATTTCAGTGAGCAGGGGATTGCAGTGGAGCAGCCATCTTCTGAATGTAATTCCGTTCGTTTTATTATTGAATTTTTCCGGATAAATCTTATAAAAATGATGCAGCTCATTATCTTTGAGAATCTCGGTGTGCAGAGATGCAACCCCATTCACGCTGAATCCGTAATGGATATCGATATGAGCCATATGAACCGTATCACTTCTGTCTATAACAGCCACACTCTCATCTGCATACTTTCTTCTCACCTTATCGTCCAGCACTTCGATGATAGGAACCAGTTGGGGCACCACCTTTTTCAGATAATCCAACGGCCATTTCTCCAGCGCCTCTGCCAGAATCGTATGGTTCGTATAGGCACAGGTGCGTGAAACAACATCGATAGCCTCATCCATCTCCAGCCCCCGCTCCATCAGCAGTCGGATCAGCTCCGGAATCACCATTGTCGGATGCGTATCGTTGATCTGTATGACCGCGTAATCCGGCAGGTCATAGAGTCTGCAGCCTTTTGCCACACATTCATCCAGAATAAGCCTTGCACCGTTGCTGACCATAAAATACTGCTGATAAATACGCAGCAGGCGTCCATTCTCATCACTGTCATCCGGATACAAAAACAGAGTCAGATTTCTGGCGATATCCTTCTTATCAAATTCAATCCCATCCTCCACAATACTCTCATCTGCAGTCTCCACATCAAAGAGATGCAGCTTGTTTGTTATATTGTTGTATCCCGTAACTTCGATATCATACATTCTGGAATTCAGTGTCATTCCTCTAAAGCTGACCGGATAGGACACATCCGTTTTTGTCAGCCAGCTCTGCTTCTCAATCCATGGATTCGGGGTCTCTTTCTGCAGTTCCTCTTCAAACTCCTGCTTAAACAGGCCGAAATGATAATTCAGGCCGATTCCGTCCCCGTTCAGCCCCAGCGTAGCGATCGAGTCCAGAAAACAGGCCGCCAGCCTTCCAAGTCCCCCATTTCCCAGGGATGGCTCAGGCTCGATTTCTTCGATCTCACAGATGTCTCTGCCGTTTCCCGCCAGAACATCCCGAACCTCATTGTAAATACCCAGATTGATCATATTGTTGGAGAGTAATTTTCCAATTAAAAATTCAGCAGAAATATAATAGAGCTTCTTTTTGCCGCCGTTTCTCTCTTTTTGCCGGGCCATTTCCTGCACGATCTCCAGAAGTGCGGAATATATCTCCTCGTTAGAAGCTTCTGAAACTTCTTTCCCCAGTTTCTGTGTCATAGTATCCTGTATACTCATAATATTACTCCTTTCATAAAAACTCCAATTGGCCTTATATTAAGTCTATGTCAGAAACAGTCCAGGAAGGCCTGAACTGTTACTTATGTTATGCATTTTAATACGATTCCTGTTCATTTTCTTGCAAAATACTCTTAAATTATAGTACAATACTATCATTCTTTGATAAATCACCTACATTATACAGAAAGCGAGGGACCGTTTTGAATATCACGGAGTACCAGAATTACCATGAAACTAAATCCCATACAAATGCTGATTTTCCTTATAATACTTATCTATGTTCCATTCCGCTTGATTTTATACAAGTTCCGCTCCACTGGCACGAAGAAATTGAGTTTATTGTTATTAAAAAAGGTCAGGGCCAGGTATCCGTTAACCTTCAGACCCGGGACATTGCCGCCGGTGATATCGTTTTCATCCCTCCCGGCCAGCTCCACTCGATCCGGCAGAAAGACGGATGCAGCATGGAGTACGAAAATATTCTGTTCAAGCCTGAGCTGCTGGTGTCAGATAGCAGCGATCTCTGTACTACACAGTTTCTGCAGCCTCTGCTGTGTGCAGAACGTGCCGTCCTCACCTTCCTCACCCCCTCCTGTTCCGCATATGCGGATCTTGCCGGCTGCATCAGCCATATTGATGACTTATGCGCCGCCCGGCCGGAGGGATACCAGCTGGCGGTGAAAGGATATCTCTACCAGTTCTTTTTTCTGCTGGTCTCCTCACAGAGAAACAGAGATTCCGCCACAAAAATCAAGACGAAATCTCTGGAAAAATTAAAAACTATTTTAAAATATGTTGAAGATCACTATGCCGATACGATCACGATAGCGGATATGGCCGCCCTTACTTTTTACAGCAAATCCCACTTTATGAAATTCTTTAAGAGCCACATGGATATGGGGTTCACAGAATATCTGAACGACTACCGCCTCAGCATGGCCGCCCGGCTGCTTACCGCCTCCGGCTTATCTGTACTGGAGATTGCCACAAGGACGGGTTTTGACAATCTCTCCTACTTTAACAGGCTTTTTAAACGCAAATACAGGCAGACCCCCGGAGAATACAGAAAGGCCCTAACAGATTAGGCAAGCCTGAAATGTCACAAAAGCTGCCACTTATGACAGCTTTTGTTCTCCTGTATAGTACATTTCAATCGGATCAATGGGATCAATGGGGTTCTCTACCTCCATCTTCTCTTTCCTTCCGTGGCGTTTAAGAAGTTCTCCGCCTTTGTTATAAAACCAGAAAGAGTAGACAAGCACTTTATTGACCTTCCCGATCCGGTCTTTTGTCGTCTTCTCATACAGCGTTCCTCCGGTCTCCAGCTTTGTCTTTTTGTGGATCATGGAGATCAGTTCCGTTTCGCAGTTCACCGGCTCAGGCAGAATGGTATAGGCCCGTCCCACACAGCCCGGCTTATGGGAATCGCTTCCACCCACCGTAACCTTGCCATACTTTTCGGCCAGCTTCAAGGCGCCTGCATTGGATGCCTCGGATTCACAGGAATTAAATACTTCCACAAAATCAAAACGCTTCATCACTTCCGGGTTCGTATAAAATCTCTTTGTATTCGTAATGCTCAGATACTTCTCGCCGCATGGGTGCGCAGGCCCGAGAATCCCACCGTTGCGGTGCACCAGGTCAATCAGGACGGAAACGGGCATGCCGCGCATCTCCAGCAGCCTCATCTTAACCCCCTCCGGCATGATAACCAGGATGTGTCCGGCATCCCTTGTGTCATACTCGATTCCCTTCAATACAATAAAATCGGTATGGATCTTCCCCTTCATGTGATGCTTCCAATAGCGGTATCCCTTATAAGTATTGTGATCTGTCACCACCATACCTTGAAATCCTTTGCTCTTTAGAATCGTAATGTATTCATCCAAGCTTACTTTGCTGTCTATAGAACCTTCCTTTACATGGCAGTGCATATCAATCTTCATAAGTAAGCCCCCTTTTTAGTTTATATATTTATATGTATTATACAACTTTGTCAGAGGGCTGGCAATAAATTCACAGTCTTTTCATCTGCCACTTTTTTTCAGTGTCCTGTGCTTTACTTTATTTCAGGGGCTTTACGATTTAGTTTTATATTTATTTCATATTCTGTCCATTTTCCTGCCGTTCTATCTTTCCAACTATATCCACTATGCCCAGGATGCTTCCGACCCATCCTAATATATACACATATCCCGGAACCTGAATTTCGGTGAAACAATAAAGTACGGCCATAATCAACAGTACAGCCGCTCCGATTCCCATGGCAGCTGCGCTCAGCAATGATTTTCTTAATGACATAAAAAACACACCTCTCTCTCATATGAATCCATCATATCAGAAAAGGTGTGTCATAAAACGGACTTTACTTTTTCATTTAAAGTTCATTTAAAATCATTTTAAGTTAATTTTAAACTATTGTAATTGGAACTAAAAGTGTATTATAATCTCACTGTCTATTTATCATCGTCCAGATCCAGAATAGTAATATCATCATCCAGGTCTCCGTCCAATTGCGCCTCATCATCCGGAAGTTCTTCGTCTTCCAGATAGTCTTCCCCATCCAGCAGATCATCATCTTCCAGATAATCTTCCTCATCCAGCAGATCATCGTCTTCCATAAATTCTTCTTCATTCAGGAACGCTTCGTCTGCCTCTGCTTCGTTCTCTGCCTCCAAAGCTGCTTTACTGGCAGCAGCCCCTGCTGCAGCTGCCGCACCGGCAGCAGGATTCTTCTTTTTAACAGGCTCTGCACTGTCCAGATTGTCTATCATAGCCCTTGCCTTGTCCACTTCGTTGGCAGTAGAATGCTTTTTCCTTATCTCTTCCGCTTTTTTCAGATGAAGTCTTTTGCGCTTTTTGGATTCCAGTAAGAACTGTACGATCACACCCAGAATAACCAGTACCGCGATAACCGCAATCCGCACAATCTCATTTTCCAGAGGAAGCAGCCCATAGACCGCCTGTCCCGCAGTAAATCCACCGAACAGTGAAGTGATAACCATCGTGACCGGCTCCGCGAACTTCAGAGTAATCAATCCGATTACCAGGCCGATTCCAACACAAACAAGCAGATAGATCCAATCCGCCGGCTGTATAAAGTAAGCACTGGCCACGGTTCCCAGGAACCACCCGACAACAAAGACCCCCGCCAGATAAAACCGCGCTCCCAGAGCCGCTAGAATTACACCAGTAACAAGTCCTATAATCCAGGCAATATTATCACTGACATTAAAATAATAGGCCGCATAAGTACCGCCTGTCACCCCAATCATCAGGCCAAAGAAAGCCGCCCAGAAACGTACCATCTTCAGCCCAAAGAAACAAAACAGCAGGCCAATAGCTGCAAGCACGGCCAGAGTAATCATATCATCCGGTGTCAGGTTCTGTCCCTTCGTTGTCAATGCCGTCAGGCCGCCGTTGATCTCGACCTGCAGTCTTTGAAATATTAAGTTCACTTCCATTTTGTAAATCTCCTTATCCCTTGTTAATATTTACCTTCGTTCCCCGCTGTCATATACCTCCGAGATCTCCCGCAGCAGAGTCAGATATGCATCCGCCACATGCGCCGGTGAAAGAATCCTTACATCCTTCCCGAGTCCCGTCAGCCATCCAAAAAACGGATCGCTCACCGCCACTTCAACCCTGGCGATAAAATGCTGCTCACCATCCGGCCTCACAGATACATCTTTCCCAAATCTGTCAATGACAACACCTATGTATTTATTATGAAATCTGATACGTAAGGTCTCCTCCTCCCCACCAAACATACCAAATGTTTTTTTCGCATAATGGGCCAGATCAAACCGGCCAAACTCCTCTCTGCCAGACCTTGGCTCCTCCAGAAGCTCGATCTCCAGCATCTTATCCACTCTGAAATGCTTCAGTATCCCCGCATCCATATCGAATCCGATGAGATAATAATTCTCGTCATCCCACGTCAGCGACCACGGACTGACCTGATAGGGGCTGCCGCCCTTCTTCAGACGGATGGTTTTGTCAATCGTCCACTCAAAATACTTGAAAAGAATCTGCTGGTTCGAAGCAATTGCCGCGTGCAGCTTGTCTATATTATAATAGATACTTTCATTCATCGCCTTGATCCTGTTGGTTACCACGACCTGGCGCTGCAGCTGTTTCGCCTCATGTCGGCTGGCCAGCCCTTCAATCTTGTGGATCAGGTTGTGTGATTTCTTCTCAGTGATAAATCTGGATGACTGAACGGCATCTACTAAAAGTTTCAGCTCTGCCAGTTCAAATTCATGTCCTGCCAGATAGTAGCCTTCCGGCCGCTCCTTTCTGTACGCAATGTCCAGGCCAAACCTTTTCAGCGATTCTATATCACTGTACAGGCTCTTTCTCTCTGTCTGGATTCCATACTCTCCAAGCTTTTCCTCCAGCTGTTTTCTGGATAATGGATGTTCTGCGTCTGTTTCTTCCAGAAACAGCCTCATCAGATACAGGATTTTCTCCTTTTGGTTGCAAGATTTTGCCATAATATTCTCCCCTGTATAATCCCACATTTTAGGGTATGTTTGAAAATTCATTGCCGCAAAAGCCACTCCATTTTGCAACCATGAATCTCAAACACTTCCAAACCTGTACCTATCTTATTTTAACAACATTCCTTAAAATATACAATATAAAGATGGATGCTAATCTAATAATGATTAACACCCATCTCTATTCTGATATCTCTATCATTCTTTTTTTACCTCTTTCTCTATCTTTTGATAGGGTTTGGTTTTTAAATTAAGTATGCTGGCGGACCGTACCTCCTATTCTTAGACTTCCTTACCGGACTTAGATTCTCTGATCTTCTCTCCCTGATGGATTTTACTTCTCTCATAACTTTCTCGTCATTATGATAATTTCTCCATCTCTCTTTTCTAATCATTCACTGTGATCCGGTAAGCCAAAACTGTATTAAGCTTTCATTTACGAAAAATTTTCATCTTACTTTTTAAGATTACTTCTTCTTTTTAAATGATTGTTCAATCAGTTTTATTCTTGTTATAATAATAACATTCATTTCTTATATTGTCAATATATTTTTAGTTTTTTATCTTATTATTTTATAGTTATCTGTTAATTCGTCATTCCTTACTCCTCATTGACTTCTTTATCATGAGAATGTAGAATAGGAATATCGGATTTTCAATATTATTAAGGTATAGAAAATAACAAAGGAGTTTATATTATGGAACAATTGACAATTCCCCAGGGGTACCGCTCTCCCCTTACCATACGGGAAACCGAAGTCGCCATCAAGGAAATAAAAGACCATTTCGAGCGTTCACTGGCGAAGTCACTCCATTTAACCCGTGTGTCCGCACCGCTTTTTGTCCGCCCCGAATCCGGGCTGAACGACAACTTAAACGGCGTGGAACGTCCCGTTTCCTTCGGAATCAGGGAGCAGGAGGATGCCCCCGCTGAGATCGTGCATTCTCTTGCAAAATGGAAACGGTATGCGCTGAAGCACTATGATTTTCATTCCGGAGAAGGGTTATATACGGATATGAGCGCGATCCGCAGGGATGAGGATACTGATAACATCCACTCCCTCTATGTGGATCAGTGGGACTGGGAAAAAATCATCTCGAAAGAAGAACGCAATACGGAAACACTGGAATATACGGTTCGCAAAGTATACGGCGCATTGAAGGAGACAGAAGATTTCATTTCCAGGCGCTATAATTACATAGAACCCCTGCTGCCGGATGATATTTACTTCATAACATCTCAGGAGCTGGAAGAGATGTATCCGGGCAAACCGCCGAAAGAAAGAGAACATTTGATCGCCAAGGCAAAAAAAGCCGTATTTATTTCCCAGATTGGCAAGACACTGGCTTCCGGCCAAAAGCATGACGGCCGTGCCCCGGATTATGATGACTGGGAATTAAATGGGGATATTATTGTCTACTATCCGGTACTGGATATCGGTCTGGAGCTTTCCTCCATGGGAATCCGTGTTGATGAGGATGCTCTGAGAAAACAGTTAAAGCTTGCAGGCTGTGAAGACCGTGCCGAACTTTCTTTCCAGAAGGCGCTCCTTGCCGGAGAGCTTCCCTATACCGTGGGCGGCGGAATCGGGCAGTCCAGAATCTGTATGTATTATCTGCGCAAGGCCCACATCGGAGAGGTACAGTCTTCCATCTGGCCCGAAGATGTGCTGAACCTGGCTTTGGAGAACGGAATACAACTTTTATAATTAGGAACAGGAGGGAATCTGACGGCATACGCCGCAGATTCCCTCCTGTTTTCTATTCTTCTCTCATTTTCCTAAGCCCCACAGCCATTGAATGCTGTGCCGCATGACGATCCTCCACTAAATCTTTTGCATAGCGGATCACCCCATTATTTTCATAGGGATCATTAAAATAATATCCTTCCTCATCGTAACCTACCAACAGCATACAGTGCTCGTTGGATATCCAGGTAAACTCGCTGCCGCAGTTCCTCAGCTTCCAGCATGGGCCGGTAATTGGTTCGCGCATGTTGATACATGCCCAGAAAACAACGGGCATCCCCTGGTCAATGTACATTTCCAGCAATTTTTCAATCGGAGTCCCTGTCTCATCTACAACTTCGTAGGAATCTCCAGCCGCTTTCTCCAGCGCTCTTTTGATGACCGGCGCATAACAGCCAAAGGATTCTTCGTCATAGGGGCTCCCGCAGAAGCATTCGTTAGGATTTGGCCCGTAAAGCTCTCCATCCTCTTCTTCCAGCTTCCCAAGCTCCAGATATTTTTCAATAAACTCATCCACAGTTACAGAATACCCCAGATACTGGAGCAGCATAACCGCTGATACACTCTCGCACCCTGTCGGGTATTTGACACTTTGGTCTATGTAAGGTACCTCAAGTTTAATCATCTGCAATCACCACATCACTTTTCGGCGTAAACTTTTTCATGAGCGACAAAACGATAAACAGAATTGCAAGGCTAAGCAACAACGTAATCCACCATACTTTTACAAATCCGGCAATAATATAACCAACTACGCAAACGATTGCAACAACCATCGCATACTGCATCTGCGTCGATACGTGATTGATATGATTGCTCTGTGCCCCCGCCGAGGACATAACTGTCGTATCCGAGATCGGAGAGATATGGTCGCCGCACACTGCGCCTGCCAGAACTGCAGATACAGCAATAACCATCATTTCCATATTATTAGCGGAAGAGAACATGGCAACAACGATCGGTACCAGGATCGCGAAAGTTCCCCAGGATGTTCCCGTAGAAAATGCCAGGAAAATTGCCACCGCAAACATAATTGCCGGGATTGCCACGCTTGCGGATGCATTCGCCCCTACTATACCGCCTACAAAATCAGCAATACCAAGCGCGTCTCCCATTCCTTTCAGAGACCATGCAAAAATCAGAATCGCAACCGCCGGAATCATCAGCTTGAACCCTTCCACAAAACTGTCCATAAAGCCCCTGAATGTAATTACCTTTCGCGGCAGATATAAAATAAGCATAAATATAATGGTCAGCATGGTTGCAAAAATCAGGCTTGTCTCCGCATCACATCCCGCAAATGCATCGACTACGCCCGTGGCGCCGCCCTGAAAACCGGTAAATATCATGGCCCCTATGGCCGAAACAATCAACACTACAACAGGAAGTACCAGATCAATAACTCTTCCCTTAGCAGAAGAAGTCTCCTCCTTAATCTGATCAAATTCTTCCGCTCCTGTGGTAAACAGATCCCCTTTTGCCGCATTTTCCTCATGTTTTTTCATCAGGCCGAAATCAAAACCCGAGATGATAATAAATAATACCATGGCAATCGTCAGCAATGCGTATAGATTGTAAGGTATCGTTCTTAAGAACAGCTGGAAACCTGTGATACCAGCATCCTCAGGAACATAAGAATTCACCGCTGCAGCCCAGCTTGAAATCGGCGCGATAATACAGACCGGCGCAGCAGTGGCATCAATGATGTACGCCAGCTTAGCCCTGGAAACTTTATACCTGTCCGTTACCGGCCTCATTACAGAACCTACCGTCAGGCAGTTAAAATAATCATCCACGAAAATCAGAAGACCCAGGCCCGTAGTAGCAAGAAGTGCGCTCTTCTTCGTCTTAATCTTGCTCCCCGCCCAGTTTCCATAGGCGGCAGACCCTCCTGATTTCGCCATCAACACGATAATCATACCAAGCAGTACATCGAATATCAGAATATTCAGATTCATACTGCTCTTCATGATATCAAAAAATGCAACAAAAGAATCCCACGGCTGGAACCCGGTGTACAGCAACGCTCCCACCGCAACACCGATGAATAAAGAGCTGTAAACCTCTTTTGTTACAAAAGCCAGAATAATGGCTAAAAGCGGCGGTACCAAAGACCACCATGTTCCGATAAACATTGAACCGTCCATAAATCAACCTCTCTCTCATTTTTATTCCTGTATCTTATTCCTCAGTTTTGCTCCTGCACCGCCCACAAGGTATAAATAACGGGATGTTCCTGTGGATACCTGATTCTGCAGTTCTGCTGAAGGCCCGTCCGCCTGGCATCAGGTGCGTGGTATCTCCATGGATACTTCACCGCACAGCCTCTCTCCCGGAAATATGTATGGCAGGCATTCTCCGGGGCGAAAAAACGGGAAAATACAGATATGGACGCGTCTGCTTTTGCCGACACTATACTTATTTTATCGAATGAACGTGCAGAATACAATCTTTTTTTGTAATTTGTGTGGGGGCGCTAAGTGAAAGGCGGGCCTGGTTCCCGCGGCGGGGAGGTGTATGCCATTTCAATATCCTGCCCGCCGCGGGAACCAGGCCCGCCTTTCACTTAGCTTGACGCATCCAATCGGTAAAAAAAGATCTCCCTGCCGGGAGGGGCTCACCCACTAATACCGCCCCCTTAAACCATCACCTCTGCGCGTGCCGGGATGGAGGCAGCTGCCCCCGCCCGGGATACCGCGATTGAGGATGCTTTTGCCGCAAGCTTCAGCCCCTCGGACGGTTCCATTTTTTCTATGATGGATGTGATGAAATATCCCGTGAAGGTATCTCCGGCCGCGGTGGTATCCACTGCTTTTACGGGAAAGATTGCCTGTCGGCATATGCTGTCACCGTCCTGGTAAACTGCGCCGTCACCTCCGAGTGTGAGTACGGTTTTTACTGTAGGATACCGTTTTCTCAGCTCCTGCAGGATCTCTTCCGGCTCCTGCTTTCCGGTTACCTGTGCTCCTTCTATTTCGTTCATAAGGAACATAGACACTTTGGAGTAGTCACAGGTATCCAGGGCACTGTTATAAGGGGACGGATTCAGAATGATCATCATCTGTTTTGCATAGGCCTGATCGATCATGTAGTCCACCAGGTTGACCTCATTCTGCAGCAAGAGAATGTCCCCTTTGTCAAAATGTCCGAGAACTGTATCTATGTATTCTTTTGTCATCTTCTGGTTTGATCCGCCGTATAACAGGATGCAGTTCTGACCGTTTTTGTCTACCTGGATTATGGTATGTCCGCACGGTCCCTCCAGTTTTTGGATAAAGTCTGTGTGCACGCCCGCTTCTCTGCAGGTATCGATCAGAATCTCCCCGCCGTCTCCTACAAGTCCGGCATGATATACCTCTGCACCCGCCCTGGCAAGCGCGATAGACTGATTAAGCCCCTTGCCCCCGCAAAATGTCTCCATTCCATAAGAACTCAGCGTTTCACCTGGTAACACCATATGGTCAACCGAATAAACGTAGTCCAGATTTAAAGAACCTAAATTCAATACCTTCATGACTCCCTCGCTTTCTTTGCCGGACTCCTGTCCGCCAATCTATTTCAGTATTTTCATATACAGATTATTATACAAAATCCGGCCCGCAAGTACAAGGACGGATATCCTAAATATCCTAATATCTTATTCTCCGTTCCTTTTTATATATGGAGGGATTTTTTGATCCGGAGTTGCAAGGATGTGATTCGATACGTATTGAAACTTCTCATCTCCTTTTGGGCGCACAGTCACCTCATGTGTAAAGGCACAATCTGTATTTTCGTCTTCCCAGACGGCCTCCACTTTTAACGTAAGAGTGCCGTCCCCATTTTCTCTGTATGAGGTCACCTCCGGAACCGGCAGAATGCAGGAAGGAAAGTCTCCCATACCGCGCACTTTCCACTTATAGCTTCCTTCACCCGCATCAAATGCTGACATGATTTGCAGTACTGCTTCATCTACCTGGAGCCAGGGCTGCATCACTTCCGCAAATTCCTGCTGCGTTGCTTGTATTTCATCATCGTGTACATTGGCCTGGCGTCCCTGTTCTATCCCGTAAAGTTTTTCATACAAATCTTCAAAACTAAGTTCACCATAATCATTTTCTGACCAGTCTGTTAAAAACAGATTGTTGTCCTCATACCCTACCGGCAGAATGTATTTTCTGTTCAACTCCCGGCATTCCTGATCCAGCGGTTCTATTCGCACTGCATGATGGCCGGTTGGACCGTCATAGCCCGGAGGCTGGTATTTTTCAAATAATAAATAACCTTTCTCCGTATAACTCCAAGTACAGGCTGTAAATGTATCCAGGTAAGAGGCAGCAGGTTCACCGTCTGCCCAGGATACGGCATACCGGTCTATCTTCAGTTCTTTTTTACCGGACTTTAGGCTGTACCAAATCAGGCCTCCGTCATCCAGCAGGCGCAACAGTACTGTATCGCCGGATTCCCCCTGTACCGCACGGGTACAGAAGTCTTTTATGGATTCAAAATTGTACATGTCCAGTTGATTGTCCCAATCCACAGCAGAATATCCAGCATCTCCAAGCTTTTTTAAGATCTTCTCCTTCGTTGCCAGACTGTCCAGTGCCTGGCTGTCCCGCGCTTCCCTGTATATTTTTTCATACAGGCTGGCAGCATTTTCTGCCTCACGGAGAGTCTCTTTGTCTTCCAGTTCCTTCCGGCCGTCTGGTTTTTCATTCGTATCATGCGTGTCCACACCGGACTGAACCGGACTGCCTTCCAGGTCCGGCTCCTTCTGTCCCTGACAGCCGGACAAAGAGAGTATAAAACCTGCCAACATAAACAGTCCACTTCTGCAGCATTTTTTTATTCTATTCTTTATCATTATGCCTGCTCCTTTTTGTATCCACCCTGTGTATATCTATAGTGCCAGATTTCTGCTCCCGCCGTTATAGAAAGACATTTCGCAGTTTGAATCTAATCATTATATCAGCTTATTTTTTACCTTTTACTCATAGTCCATCCTTGGTATGTAGTCAGAAATACTCTCTTTTCCGCCCGCCAGGATATGATTGCCCACATACTTCATATGTCCGCTTTCATCAGGCTTCATCGTCACTTCGTGTGTAAATGCGGCGTCCTGCCCCTCCAGAATATATACTGCATCCACCACCAATGTCACGGTTCCATCCTGATGATGTCTGACCTCTACAACCTCAGGTACCTGCTGCGATTGATGTGACGTATTCCATAGTCCCACAGCCGTCCAGTCATAGCTTTTCTCTTCTTCATGATAGCCCGGCATCTGCTGCAGCTTCTCCGCTGATATCGGAAACCAGGATGTTATTACGGCCTCATACAGTGCAGCGGGTACCTTTCCCGGGCTCTGCCGGTCATCGTAAGCCTGCCCGTGTTCCATCTCATATAATATATCAAATACATCATTGAACACAATCTTATCCATGGATCCTTCATCCCATTCCGTCAGGAAAAGATTGCTTGCTTTATATTTTACCGGCTCAATATAATTTCTGCAGTACTCCCTGCACTCTTCTGTAAGGGGCAGTACACGGTACATGCTGTGCATGTCCAATTCATGGTTTTTGGACTTTGCTTTCTCCAGCATAAGCCAGCCCTTTTCCGTATATCTCCAGTCATACATCTGAACCTTTTCCATATAGGAAATATTCGGACCCCTGCCTTTTTCCCACGCTGCCGAAGCATAGGTCATCACCAGCTCACCTGCATCAAATTCCAACCGTCTCCACTCAAACGTACCGCTTTTGGTAACTGTAAAAAACTCCGTTGACACTGACTTCCCCAGCTCTGCCTGCCTCAGCACTTCATCCAAAGCCTCTGCACCTCGCATATTATAATCATTGGAACTGCAGGACGAAGCATATCCCTGGCCGGCAAGGCAGTCTGTCAGCCGGTGCCTATCCTCCTCCTTCAGCACAACATTATCCGCGCTGCCCTTATCCACACTTTGGTAAATATCACCGCAGCCTTCCACCGCCTGCAGAACTGTCTCACGAATCCTGCTCTTTTCCTCTTGGCTCATCGAAACCAAAACCGGCTCCATATCCTTCGTGCTCTCCCGCTCATCCGGACGAAGCATCCTTATATCAACAGCCTCTTCATCCGCAGACTCCGGTTCTGGATCCCGTTGAGTTTTTCCCATTTCCCAGATCAGCATACTGCCCGTAAAGGCTAATATCACTGTTATAATTATAACAGCCGCTTTTTTTTTGCTCATGCCGCCTCCTTAATCTTACACTTGTAGGATTTCATAATATTACACCTCCATCCTGCAAAAGTCAAGAGGAACACAAAAGGGAGATTCCAAGGTACATGTCATAGTCTGGCAGTAACCATGTAATCCCCGCGGCCGGAATCCCCCTTTACACTTTATTAAATTCAGATACAACGGAGCAGCCGCTCCATCTTATTTACACCCTCACGCTGTGATGTTATGATAGCCTGCAGAATGGGAACCAGCTCCGGACAGATATCGAAGCGAAGGACATTCTGAGACATTTGAATCGCGCCCTGATGGTGCGGGATCATTTCACGCATGAAATCCGCATTGATGTTATTGGATGCACAAGTATTCTCCATTTTACTGAACATCGTCTGCGTAATCTGCTGAAAGGCATTTTGATATAGGCATATATCCTGCTGTGAATTCTGCGCTTTGCTGCAGCACTGGAGTATATTCTGCATATTCCCGATGCTTTTTGTCTGTTCTTCAATGATATTTAAGGCAATATCCTGTAACGGCACGCAAGTGGTATACTGCAGCAAATTTTGTGACATTTCAATCGCTGCTTTGTGATGTGGAATCATCTGAACAATGAAGTTGTGCGAAAGGCTGTCCGTAAGCTCTGCGCCTGTCATATTCTCAATCATTTCCTCCAATATCCCATAAAAGCAGCAGAGGTATGATTTTGTAACATTACTGAATCTTTGCTGATCCTGCATAATTTATTCTCCTCTATGATGGCCTGATCTCGTTCCCTAATGTTATTTTATGCGGAAGAACACAGTTTGGTTACAGAGGCGCAACATATGATATTTTATAAAAATGCTTCAAGAATCCCGGCTACTGGCATGGCAGGCAGCAGAGAAACTTTCGTTACTGTTCACACCTTTCGGGCTTGTACAGTAACGACCTCTCCCCGGATGCATCACTTCCCTTGTGTTTTCCTTCATTTTGTTTTAGAATGTTCTCAATATGAGGTGATATTATGACGATTCAACAGTTAAAATACATAATTAAGATTGTAGAATGCGGTTCCATTACGGAAGCCGCACGGCAGCTTTTTATTTCCCAGCCCAGTCTGTCTGCTGCCGTGAAAGAACTGGAACAGGAATATGGCATCGAGATTTTTTACCGCACACCCAAAGGAATCTCTTTATCCGCGGACGGCACGGAGTTTCTCTCCTATGCACGGCAGATTATTGAACAAACGGAATTGATGGAGATAAGATATACAGACAGGAAGCCGGCCAAGCAGCTCTGCTCCGTGTCCACGCAGCATTATGCATTTGCAGTCAACGCTTTTGTTAATCTGATTGCGTCTCTGGATGCGGAGGAATATGAATTTACACTGCGTGAGACGAGAACTTATGAAATTATCGAGGATGTGTCCAATTACCGGAGTGAGGTAGGTGTTCTTTATTTCAGTGATTTCAATCAAAAAGTATTACAGAAGCTGCTCAGGGAAAACCAGCTGGAATTTACACCGCTTTTTCATGCCCACCCCCATGTATTTGTCAGCGCTGCCCATCCGCTTGCCGCAGCAGAAGGGGTCACTCTGGAAGACCTGGAGCCCTATCCCTTCCTAACATTTGAACAGGGAACATACAACTCCTTCTATTTTTCGGAGGAGATTCTAAGTACGGAACCCCGCCGGAAAATCATACATGTCAGCGACAGGGCAACTCTGTTCAACCTGCTGATCGGACTCAATGGCTATACGATCTGTACCGGCGTGTTAAGCAGTGATTTAAACGGTGATCATATCGTTTCCGTCAAATTAAAAACTGGGGAAATCATGCGTGTAGGCCTCATCACAAACAAAAAGGCGCCCTTGAGCTCTGCCGCCAAAAAGTATATCGCAGAGTTGAAAAAATTGATCGGAGAATACGGATATCCTGTGCTGCAGTAGCAACTGTATCTTCCGGCTATGCTGCAAGCACCCGGTGTACCGCTTCATATATCTTCGCGGCTATGTAAGGATTATTCATTGTATACAAATGAATCCCGTCAACGCCCTGTGCCGTCAGATCTATGATCTGGTCTGCCGCGTAGGCGATACCCGCATCGCGCATCGCTTCCGGATTATGCTCGTAGCGCTCCATCATTGCGGTAAACTTGCGGGGCAGATGCACACCGCACAGCGATACCATGCGCTCGATCTGTTTTTTATTGACAACCGGCATGATCCCGGCTTGTATTGGTACATGGATTCCGGCCAGAGAACATCTTTCCCTAAATCTGTAAAAATAATCATTGTCAAAAAACAGCTGTGTGATCAGCTGATCTGCACCGGCATCCACTTTTGTTTTCAGGTTACGGATGTCCGCTGCAATAGTTTCCGATTCTGTATGCCCCTCCGGGTAACAGGCCGCTATCACGTTAAAGCTGCAGCGTTCCCGGATGAAAGCGATCAGCTCGCCGGCATACCGAAAGTCTCCGCTCATCTCTCCGTCCTTTGGGATATCGCCCCGAAGAGCCAGTATATTTTCTATCCCTGCCTCCTTAAAATGCCGGATCTGCGATAAAACATCCTCTTTGCTCAGGCCAATACACGGAAGATGCGCCACACTCTCGATGTGGTAATTATTCTTAACAGCCGCTGCAATCTCAAGAGTTGCTTTGCAGTTCTCGCTCCCTCCCGCCCCATAGGTAACACTGATAAAATCCGGATGCAGCTTCTGCAATTCCTCAAGGGTACTGTAAATGGTATCTACGGCCCCCGTTCGTTTCGGTGGAAAAACCTCAAAAGACAAAACGGTATGTTTTTTAAATATTTCTGTTGTTTTCATGGCTAATTTTCCTTTCCCTCTAAGTGTGAAAGGAGTATAGCATGAAAAGAACATTATCAGGTAATATACATTTTATATAGATTGGCATAGAAAAAAACTATGGACAAATCGTTTTCCCGTTCTTTCCCCGGATTCACAGCAGGATCTCCGCCGTCGTTCCATCTGCCTCAGTTGATCTATAAAACAATTTCCAGCCATGCACACCGGCAATGTCATGACAAAGGCTGATACCAAACCCATGCCGGTCTGTATAAGATGCCGGAGTCCCCTGGCTTCTGTTCATCCATTTCAGCTTCTTTCCGCTGACTGCCTGGCCGTCATTCCACACAGTGATTCGGTAAGCATCCGCACTGACTCTCACCCGACTGCCCCCGGCGGCCGCATTCTGAATCAGATTTTCCAGCATACACCGTACCAGTGTCCTGTCGCCCTGCAGGAAATCCCGCATGCAATTCACCTCAATGTATGGGTACAGGCTCTGAATATCATTTAACATGTGTGCCAGATCTATCTTCTGCATCAGAACCCTGCCTTCCCGCACGCCGCCCATAATCAACAATTTTTCGACGATATCATTCATTTCCCGCGCACTTTGTTCCATCTGCTGCGCCGCAAAAAAGCGATCCTCTTCACTTAGATTTCCAAGCATCAGGTACTGCGCATACCCCTGGATTCCCGTGAGCGGAGTCCTTAACTCGTGGGCGATCCGGCTGACGGGCCGGTTGATCCGTTTCATCGTAAAGTACAGCATTCCACCCACAACTGCAGACAGAAGTACCCCCATCCCAGCCATGAAAAGCGCACGCCGCTGCTGATTCTGCTGCAGGGGAGCCATACTTTCCATATATGCAATTTTTGTAACCGATCCCGCATTTACCAGTCTGTCCTGAATCAGCACATAGGGGATATTCTGATGTTCGATGATCTGTACAGGTTTATCGTTGGGCAGATCCGCCGGTAAAAGGTCTGCTTGGATTCTTCCATCCTGTTCCACTCTCAGTTTCACACCCGAGAGCATATAACTCCGTAACACCGACGACTGATTGATTCGTGATGTATCACCTTCATCAGTTTGGATTTCCCGCAGAAAAAGCGCAATTCCCTTTTCTCCCGAGACGGCCCGGGCCATCCACTGTTCCAGCTCATTCCTGTAGAGAAGGCCATGGAGAAGAAGCAGGCTTCCGTAGATAATAAACAGGAACATCATAAATGTAACCAGAAAGTTTTTCTTCCATAACTGCATGTTATATCTCCAATCGGTAACCGTATTTGAATATGGTCCTGATGTAGTCTTCCATCCCCAGTTTCTGCCGCAGACGCCGAATATGTACGTCCACAGTCCTGTCATCCCCACAGTAGTCTATCCCCCACGCCAGATCCAGAAGCCGGTCCCTGGACAGTGCGATATTTTTATTCTCCAGGAGCACCTTCAGAAGTTCATATTCCCTGGTTGTCAGCTCTACCGGTATTCCGTCTTTCCTGGCTGCAGCCTTCGCCGTATCCACTTCCACGCTGCCCAGCCGGTAATATGTCTGTTCCTTGTGCTGGCGTCTCAGAGCAGCCTGGATTCTGGCTACAAGTTCCTCTACTGCAAAGGGCTTCACAATATAATCTTCTGCCCCGCCGTTGAGGCCTCTCACCCTGTCTTCTATCTCTCCCCTGGCAGTCACGCAGATCACCGGAATTTGTTTCCACTGCTTCAAAAGTTCAAATCCGCTGATGTCAGGCAGATTCATATCCAGCAGAATCAAATCCGGAACCTTCTGGTCAACGGCCTTTAAGGCCTCCCGTCCATCATGGACAGGAAGCCCCCTGTGTCCGGTCATGCGGACGGTACGCCTGATCAATTCATTAATGCTCTTATCATCCTCAACAATCAAAATATCTGCCATTGATGTTCCTCTTCTCATTCCGTTTTTATACACCTGTTACTTAAAGGAAGACCGTTTACTTGGGATGGTCCGATGTATTATAAGCCCTGATACCAATTTCAATCAGTTCCTCTTCGGAAAGATTTGAGACAACTGCTGTGTCTCCGTTGATACTTTTTTCCCGGCAGAACTGCTCGATTACTTTTTCAGCCCCGGAAAATGCATAAATATCCCCAATGTAAGCTTCCAGCGACCACTGTGTCGTACCGTCCTCCTTTTTCTCCGCATGTTTCGCATACAACGGACAGCCGCCGATATTCTTCAGAAGCCAGAGCGCTTCCTCATAATTCGTCATATCCCGTGTAACCTCGCCCATAGTCAGCGTCTCAAAATCCTTGCCGAACTTCTCACATGTTTTCCGCCCAAGATCTGCATCATCCACAAAGTCGCAATACAAATCAGTATCCTTCCAGCCAGGTGAATATGTGACTTCTCCGTCCGTCAAACTTTCCTCAACTTCCTTCGATGCTGCCTGAACCACATCCTTTTCTGCCATAGAATTAGACCAGCCGATCCCTGCCCCCAACGCAGCCGTCATACAGATCACAAGCCCTGCTGCCATCAGTGCAACTTTGTACCTGCTCCATTTTGCCTTCATAAATATACTCTCCTTTCTGCTTATTATAACTTCCTATTGTGCAGCACGTAAAGAGGAACTCCCCCTTACAAAGCGATCATACTCTCCACATATTGCAGACTTATTACAGGAACAGGAAAAATTTCCTATATCATAAAAAAACAGGTATTCTCTGCCGCTAATATAGAGAATAGCCCGTATCTATTACCCAGAGGCCGTCACTTAAAGGTGACAGTTCAGGCAGGGCTGAACTGTCACCTTTGGCGGCTTCTTTTGGGATGTCTATTTGGAGATTTACTGAAAACGCTTTTATTTCTGATACACAGAGCGAAAGTTCTCGTATGTAAACTTCATATTTTCCTGCAGACTGCTATACTGGAATGGAAGGTCTTTTGTGATTTTTTCACCGGTAAATAATTCATTATCCGCTTCGGTAAGTGGAAATGGCAGGGGGATATTTTTTTCTATAATCTCTTTGAGCGGCAGTTCCTCTACTGTAAACGGCAGATCACTGATGCTTTTTAGCAGCCGGATGAATGATTGATAGTCCAATACTTCCGGGGCGCTCAGAATGTAGGCCTGATTCGCCGCCTTCTCTTCTTCTATACAGCTTACAATCGCATTTGCCACGTCTTTTACAAAGACCATCTGGAACTTACCCGAAGTTTCTTTCGGCACCGGGAGGGACGTTCCCTCTATTATCTTCTTAATATAATAGGATTCTCTGGGCGCGTAGTTGAACGGACCGTAGATAAATGTGGGACGCAGGACTACATATTCTGCATCATGCTGCCTTGTGCTTACAAATAATTCTTTTTCTAAGAGCATTTTGTTGTATGTATAGCTTTGTACCTGGTCTGCTCCCCCTTCGCTCATCATTGGGGACTCTTCATTCCTTATTCCTGCTGTCTTCTCATGTACATCTGCAGTACTGATATAGATATATCTGCGGACGCTGCACGGCAGGTAGCTCCACAAATTCTCAATATCCCCAGGAGCATATGCACAAAAATCCACCACCGCATCATATTCTTTTTCCAGCGGAAGTTTGGACACCGTCTGATAGTCATGCCTGTCACAAGCATATTCTGTTACATTCTCATAGGACTTAACGGAGAATCTCCCCCTGTTCACTACCGTCAGCTCATACCCCTTTTGGGATGCCACCATGACAAATACTCTTCCTGTAAAATAGCTTCCACCAAGTACTAAAATCTTTTTACTCATTGTCTTCCCTCCTTTAAAAACTAAAAAAAGTGACCGCTATGATTGCGATAACCATAAATGCAGCCTTCCGCTCAACCTCATGTTGCACTGATTCTATCACTTCCGATTCCCTCTGTCAATCAGCTGTGACAGTCACTTTTGCCTTGACGGTTACAAGCGGAAGCATTCACTGGAATTTTGCGGGTTTAAACAACAGAATATAGGACGCCCCCTTGCAAGCACAGGCAAATTGATGTAGCATTTAAAGAAAATAATAAAAAATTTCGAATGCATCCGCATAAATACAGGCCTTTTGACGATTTCTTCCACTTAATTCCATTTCAGATATTACTTCCCATAGAGATTGTGAAAGAATCCACATAGTCCGAATTGAAAGTGCCTGTTATGTCTGTTATAATCGAAAAGTATGAAAAAGCCGAAAACCGGCAAGGAGGAACTTATATGAAAGTCATTGAAGGTTATATGCCTTATCTCGGGTATCAGACTTATTACCGTATTGTCGGGGAATGCAAAGGTAATAAGAAACCGCTCGTTTTACTGCACGGCGGGCCCGGTTCCACACACAACTATTTTGAGGTGCTGGACAAGCTTGCTGAGGAAGGGCGCGCCATCATCTCCTACGATCAGATTGGCTGCGGCAATTCTTATGTAGACGGGCATCCAAAGTTATGGTGTTCCGAAACATGGGACAACGAGCTGATTGAGCTGAGAAAACATCTCGGTCTGGACGAACTGCATCTGCTTGGACAATCCTGGGGAGGAATGCTCGCAATCGAATACCTCTGCGATTATAAGCCGCAGGGGGTTAAATCTGTTATACTATCCAGCACGCTGCCTGCTGCAGAACTGTGGGCTCACGAACAGCACCGTATGATCAAGTTTATGTCACAGGAGGATCAGGATGCAATTGCAAAGGCGGAAGAGACCGGTGATTTTGATGATCCGGCATATCTGGCCGCAAATGACAGATTTATGCTGCTTCACTGTGCAGGAGCCGTAACTGAAGACTCACCGGAATGCCTGCGCCGTCCGAAAAAGTCCGGAACCGAGGCTTATGTGGCAGGCTGGGGGCCGAATGAATACAACCCCACTGGCAGCCTGGGCGGATGGGAATACCGGGATAAGATTGTAGATATGAAGGAACCTGCACTGATAATCAGCGGTACAAATGACCTATGCACCCCGCTTGTAGCCAAGACTATGTATGATCTGATTCCGAATTCACGTTGGGAATTATTTGACGGATGCAGGCATATGTGCTTTGTGGAAGAAAATGAGAAGTACTGTGCACTCCTGAATGAGTGGATGGATCAGTACGATTCATAGGGTGGCTTCTCAGATGACAGGCCTGCAGAGCCGTACAAAATTCTTATAGGTATATATCATACGGACCGAAGAACCCTCATGAAAAAGAGTTCTTCGGTCCGTGCATCCGAAAAAACAAATTGTAATTTGAAAGAATTTGTAACAGTTCAGGCTGCTCTGAACTGTTACAAGAATTTTACTTCTACTTTGCAATATAGATACCGTCCGCTCCAAGCGCGCTTTCGTGTATAAATATCCCTCCGTTTTTCTCCATCCGGAAACGCCGAACAAACCAGTCGCATTTGCAGAGAAAAAGATAATAAATGTTCAGCCCGCATCCATGAAGCGACTCAAAATTTCCCTGCCCTTTGGATATAATCATATCAGCACCGTGAATCAGCTGTGAGGCCTCATCGCTGATATCACGAAGGGATGTTCCCGGGATAGCAGTTCCATTTCCTATTACAGGCACGACATCTGTCAGGCCGGTCTCTTTTGCGTCCTCAACAGTTGCATCATTGATTACCGCCTCTCCTCTTACAATTGCTGTAATCCGAAGATCCGGGTACTGCTTCCTCAAAAATTCGATCAGCAGCTTATCCAATACGATCTCACCGCAGTTATCGGTCAGATATACCAGGCTGCCGCCTTTCTCCAAATCCCCTTCAAAGCGTTTCAGCGTATCCTTATCAACCTGTTTTTTACCCGCCTCACGCACCAGCATATCCAGAACCGAGCCTTCCACTTCCCGCAGGGCGCCAAAATCTATGTAATTCCCTGTTCTTGCAAATGAAAGGGCGCAGGAAAGCGGGTCTTCAGCCGCTTCGATTTCTTTCCTGATACCCTCCTCCGCCAGCTGCATTTTTTTGTTAAAAGAATGCTTGATTGGGCTGTAATCCACACTTTTCCCAAAATATTTTTCATATGCCTTTTGTACACAAGCCGACAAAACGGGTGTCGTGTCCTCTTCCCTGCTGCTGCCAATTATGCGGAGGACTTCCTTCAGATATGCTGATTTTATCTGCTCATCCTCAAAATCCTTTATGTTTTCCGACTGTTTATCCACCATGCACTGGATACATGCTGCACTTATCCTCATTCTTTTCCACCTCATTATAATTGAACCGGCAGCCTGTCTCCAGGCTGCCGATTATCCCTTTTTTACCGTTCACAGTCAAACCTGTAAACAATGACTACGGATTCTCACTATTCACATTATAGGTGTTTTTTCCCAAGAGTGCAACCTTTCTGACTGCAAAGCAGATTACTATCGTGATCAGCATATCCGGCAGCGTGTTGCCCACGGGCATATCAACATGCATCAGCCCTCTGTATGCCAGAAATCCGATGACCCATATAGCCAGATTCGGCACATTTACTGCTTTGCTGCTCTCGTCCTTTTTCAACAGGAAGAAATCTGCTATCTGGATGGCGATCATTGGAGCAAATACAGAACCGATCAGGTAGAGGAAATCTGTAATATCATCCATGGGGAATGCAATTGCCGCCGCGGTTCCAATTACTGTCACCACGATTCCCACCTGCTTGGGGCTGATTCCTTTGATAATAGATTCGCTGGATACCCCCGCAGAGTATGCATCCAAAAACGTGGTTGTAACCGTAGAGAAAATAATGATCAGAAGCCCTGCAATGCCCAGTCCCGCCTTCACCATGATGGAGGCAATATTTCCTTCGCCGGTAAAGATAGCGGCCCCCATACCTATGGTATACATCCAGCAGCTTACGATCCCATAGACAATGGCACTGACCGCGGTTGCTTTCACCGGCTTTGCCGCCTCACGTGTATAGTCGCTGATCAGCGGCAGCCAGGACAGCGGCATGGCAACGGAAAGCTCTACCGCCGCTCCAAATGTCATCCCCTCCGGACTGATCATTCCGGGGGCTCCGCCTCCAAAAAAAATCACCTTGCATAATATCAGGGTCAGGATAAACAGGGCAGTCATTGCCACTGTATTAATCTTTCCAAGATTTGTTATCCCGATTGCGATCCACAGGATAATCAGCGCTCCAATCACCAGGCACCATACCCAGGCACCCGTCTTCACAACGCCATTGGCAGCCAGGGCTCCGTCATATATCATGATAGATGTCCAGCCCACCAACTGGAGCACATTCAGGATAGAAAACAAAAGGCTTCCCTTCTGTCCAAAGCTCATCTTAACGGTTTCCATCGAACTCTTTCTGGTTTTAGCCCCGATCAGGCCGGCCAGGAAAAGCATGGTACAGCCAATGACGTGGCCCAGTATAATGGCGAGCAGTCCCTTAGAAAACCCCAGAGGAGCCAGGTAGGTCCCCGTCAGGATCTCAGCAATTGAAACCCCTGCGCCAAACCAGATCAATCCGTTTTCAAAAATAGATGTTCGTTTTGTTTTCATGTTTAGCCCACCTCCATTTCTGCTGCTGATGCCTCCGCCGTAAAGCAGCCATCTATTGCAAATCCGTGGTTCATAGGCCCGCTGCCCTGCCCCAGATCCAGCATGGCCCCCAGGGCGCCGGATATATAATCTTTTGCGCGTTCTACTGCCTGCTCCATCGGAAATCCTTTTGCCAAATTGGAGGCAATGGCGCTGGAAAGCGTGCATCCGGTGCCGTGCGTGTTCGGATTTTCAATCCGCTTACCATAAAACCAGTGGGCGCTTCCACTGCTGTATAATAAATCATTTGCGTCGTTTAACTCGTGGCCGCCTTTTAAAAGCACCGCACACTGATATTTGGTACTGATTGCTGCTGCGGCTTTTTCCATGTCCTCTTCTGACAGAATCTGCATGCCCGAAAGAACCTCTGCCTCCGGTATATTTGGCGTGATTACCTCTGCCAGAGGAATCAATTTTTCTTGCAGTGTCTGCACAGCGTCTTCGCTGATCAGCCTGGAACCGCTCGTGGCTACCATAACCGGATCCAGAACAATGTGTTCTGCCCGATACTCAAGCAGCTTGCCGGCAATCGCCTCTATGAGCGGAGATGATGATACCATCCCGATCTTCACTGCATCCGGCCGGATATCTGTAAAAATACAGTCCATCTGCTCCTTTAAAAATTCTGGTGTTACTTCCATTATTCCTGTTACGCCGGTCGTATTCTGAGCGGTAAGCGCGGTGATTGCACTCATGGCGTACACGCCATTTGCTGTCATCGTCTTAATATCTGCCTGGATGCCGGCGCCTCCACTGGAATCGCTTCCAGCGATTGTTAATGCTGTTCTCATGATCTTTGTTTCCTTTCTTTATGTCTGCATTAATTTTATAGAGCGGCAGAGAGTGGTGCCCCCGGTCTGCCGCTGGGTTTATTGCTTTCCTTTTCTTGGTGGCCTGTCTGAATTCAGTTACTGTTCAGCCCGTGCCGTGCACTTTGCTGCGCAGGTACTGAATTCCTTAAATGTTTTCAGATAATAATCGGCTGTTTCTCTAATTTCCTTCTCCTGTCCGGCACTGTATCTGTCGTAGACGGCAGCAGTTTGAAAGCCTGCTTTTCCTGCCGTCTTCAGGGCATGCAGAACATCTTCGAAAACCAGGATATCTACTGGGGCTGCCTGCAGCCTTCGTGCCGCTTCCAGGAAAATATCCGGCTTTGTCTTATCTGTATGCATCTCCGAACAGGTCAGGATCTCCTGAAAATAGGACAGAATTCCATGTCTTGTGAACGCTGCTTCTACATTCACGCGGTCACTGGACGTCACAACAATCATAGGAATCTTCTGCCTTTTCAGTTCTTCCAGGCATTCCGGCACGCCTTCTTTGAGAGGGGCTTCGCAGCTGTAGAACCCGTACAGCATTTTATTGATCCCCTCCATGGCCTGCCGGATATCCAGCTGCAGTCCATAGTGTTCAATCAGATATTGTGTTCCCTGCCTTGTACTCATCGTGTTCAGGATTCTGCTCAGTCCCGGCTCTGGTTTCACACCCATGGATTCCAGATATCTCTCGCTGAGATTCTCCCAGATTTCCATGGAGTCCAGAAGTGTTCCGTCTACATCAAATACTGCCCCCTGTATCCGCCTCATCTTTTCTCCTGAAGCCCGGATACAGCTGCGTCCTCAGAAGGCACCTTTACCATCGCTTCCGTTAATGTCTTCAGTTCCCGCGCCGCTTCTTTAATATCCTGCTGTGCAAAGAGTGCGCTGATGACTGCAATCCCGCAGATACCGCTGCCGGCAAGTTCCATGACATTGCCCGCGCCGATGCCGCCGATTGCGATAACCGGAATATCCACTGCTCCGCAGATCGCCTTGACCGTTTCCATATCCACTTCTATCGCGTCCGCCTTAGAGCCGGTAGGAAAGACAGCCCCTACCCCCAGGTAATCGGCCCCGTGTTTCTGTGCCAGAAGGGCCTGCTCTACCGTCTGGGCGGATACGCCGATGATCTTATCTTCTCCCAGCCTCCTGCGCACATCTCCAGCTTCCATATCGCTCTGGCCTACATGCACACCGTCCGCATCCACGGCCAGTGCAATCTCAACACTGTCGTTGATGACAAAAGGAACCTGATACTTTTTACAGAGCACTTTAATCTCTCTGGCTTCCTCCAGAAAAGCCTCCGTCTCCAGATCCTTCTCCCTCAGCTGGATAAAAGTAGCGCCGCCTTCCAGAGCATCCTGCACCTGCTGGTACAGTGTGGACTCTCCCAGCCAGCTTCTGTCTGTTACCGCATATAAGAGCAGCTCTTCCTTACCGCACTTCATAGTTTGCACCTCTTTCCAGTTCTTCACCCGTCATGTTATAAATAGCATCTATAATGCGGTTCCTGTAGGTTGCATTTCCATCCCCGTCCTGCATTCGTGCAAATCCGGTCTCTCCCGCAAGCCCCATAGCGCAGACTGCAGCCGCAGCCGCTTCCAGCTTATGATCCGGATTCGCCGTAATAAAGGCGGTCATCATACCGGAAAGCTGGCACCCTGTTCCCGTAATCCTGCCCATCTCGGGACGCCCGTTGCGGATCACATAACAGGTTTCTCCGTCACTGACCAAATCAATTGCCCCGGTCACAGCTGCAATACTGCCGCAGCTTTTTGAAAAGGCTTTTACGAAGGCTGCCGCCTGCTCCAGGTTCTCCTCCGTCACTGCATCCGCCACATCTGCATCCACTCCCTTTGTCGTACCGCTCCCCTGGGCCAGTGTCTTGATCTCCGAAATATTTCCCCGGATTACATCGAATTTTATCTTTGCCATCAATTCCTTCGCCGTGCCGGTCCTAAGACTGCTGGCCCCTGCGCCCACGGGATCCAGAAGCACGGTGTGCCCCAGCTCATTGGCCTTCTCACCCGCCAGGATCATACTGCGGATGCTCCGCTGGTTCAGTGTCCCGATGTTGATATTGAGTCCCCCGCAGATCGATGTGATATCCACCACATCCTCCGGCTCATCCGACATAATCGGGCTGCCGCCGCATGCGAGCAGGATGTTCGCCACATCGTTTACTGTCACATAATTGGTAATATTATGCACCAGCGGTGACTTTTCCCTAACTTTGTCAAAACATTCTCTCATCATGGTACCTACCTCCTGTGTATCGTTATTTTGAATGTAAAAATGCGGATACACCAAAATAAGGCATATCCGCATAAAATGCAGTTCAATGTATCCCTACGTTGGCATTATCCAAATCAGGTTATGGGTCTAAGCAATACAGCTTACTCTCAGCCTGCTTCATGCAAGCTCCCCTTTCCAGGTTTTACAGTAATCATTATACTCTATTCTCAAAGAATTTCAACTATAACTTTTATAAAATCGGGATTTAGTCGGCAAGCTTTAGACTTGTCGACGGACGGGGACGCTTCATGACAGGGAGGCCGGGAAGGCACTGGGGCTGTATATGCCGTTGCGATATGCACCCGTGCTGCTAAGTGATTCTAGAACACCCGATGCCGGATAGGCGGGTACGCTGAACACATCACGGGAAATCTGATGATTTCCCGCGCTGGGTTCAGCAAAAACTTGATTTGGAGATCAAGTTTTTCCCCGCCTATCTGGCATCGGCTGTTCAAGAATCACTAAGCGCACTCCAGCATATCGCAACGGCATATACAGCCCCAGCGCCTCCCCGGCCTCCCTGTCATAAAGCTGGCTCATCCAATCGACAGGAAAGCTCGCCAACCGGGTGGGATCCCGGACCAGGGCAGCGGATGTGGATTGGCTATGCGTATCTTTTCATCTTCAAGATGTGTATTGAATTATTTTGATACTGGAACCGTAACCCATTGCTTATGTACACCTACTGGGGGCATAAAAGTCCCGCCAATTCAATACCATACGCTGCCCCCGCTTGAGGCCTCTCCTTAGAAACGAGCTTTTTTCTGCCGGTTGGATGCGCCAGCTCCATGAAGGGATAGCTGAAAGCCTCCCGGAGAACATCCATGTCCTTTCAAAAACGCGGCCGCGGACCTAAGAAATTCTTGGTGGGAAACAGCCCGGAAAATGGAGAGATTTTTGGATTCCGAATCCAAAAATCAGCTGACCCAGCGCGAGAAATCATCGGATTTCTCGTGATGTGTCAGTGGTGCTCCATTTTCCGGGCTGTTTCCCACCAAGAATTTCTTAGGTCCGCGGCCGCGTTTTTGAAAGGACATGGATGTTCTCCGGGAGGTTTTCGGCTATCCCTTTATGGAGCGCCCCCATCCGCGCCGAGACTAAAGCTCGTCGCTAAATCCCGATTGAGATTTCACCTGTTTTAAGAAATTTAATAACTGTTATATTTTATTATTAAATTCTTCGCAACCCCTTGAAAACACTGGATTTGTCGCAGGTGAGCTTTCCCTTATTATTTCCCTTGTGTTATATCGTCCCATCAGTGTTTATGCACTCTGATAAGGGCAAATACAAGGGCAAGAAAAATCTATAAAACAGTATAACACAAAATAAAACTGACATGGTGAACTGATTGAAATGCTTCTTAATTTTTGCTACTACTGATTGATTAAATGATAAGGAGATGGGATACGATGAGAACAATATTTGCAGAATACAATCCACAGTGCAACAGCATTGATGTATATACTAATACGGGCTATATACTCCGTATTGATTGTTGGGAAGCAGAAAAAAATTTAAGAACCACACCTGGATCTGATTGTGCTTTGACATCGCTTGCAATCGATGAGCCATTAGAATATGCAAGGTTATATCTTGATGGGAATTTACAGATGTGGGTAGATGCTGAATATTCATTAGAGTTATGATTATTCCAATCAAAATCTACTAGAATTTATTAAAAATTAGCTTCATAATTTTAAAAGGACAGCCCTATTGTGCTATGAGGCTGTCCTTAAAAATACAATAGATAAACCTAGATTATTCTTGCTACTATCTGATTGTTAAATTTTCTGTATTCCATATTGCAAATCTCCCTTTTCGCAATATTTTATTAGTATGAATGCCAGAATCGCTGAAAAAACACGTGCCAATACCGTACTCCACCATATCATAATCTGTCCACCAAATAAAGGTGGTAAAACAAGCATAAATATCAGCATCAATACTGGTTCAATGAATGTAAGAATGTATGACAATCCACTTTTTTCAGTAGCATAAAATCCAGCTGTCGCTATTCTGGTAATCGCAACAAATGGTAATGACACTAAAAATATAGGTACAATTTTAGAAATCTCAATACTTACTTCATAAGAAGCTCCGAAAACCCCTCCAATATTTGCTCTGTTTACATACATGATAATTCCACCACAAACAGCAAGAATTATTGCAAAAATGTATGCCATTCTCTGAACTCCTCTCAGGCTTTCTTGATCCTTCTCACCATAAAAACGGCTCATTAAAGGTTGACTTCCATCACCTACGCCCTGCAATATGAGATATATGATACAGATAATATAGGATACACATGCATAAGTTGCAATAGCTTTTTCTCCCCCATAAGAAGCGGAGAATCGGTTTATAAACACCAATGAAATATTAGGAGTCAATGCTAGCCCAAATGGTGCAAGACCTACTCTGAATATAGCGCCACACATTTCTTTTACATTTTTTAAGGATACATACACATAAAACTTTTTATTATATAATGCGTATATGATTGCAATTGCTGCAGTCACACCCTGTCCGGCTATTGTAGCTGTGGCTGCACCTTTCATGCCCATTTCATATATCCATACAAAGATAAAATCCAGAACAATATTGGTTATGAATCCACCAACCATCGCAAACATTGACCAGAAAGAGTTTCCATAATTTCTAATGAATGGCATCATTCCAGTTCCAAGAATCTGCAATATTGCTCCAAGTGCTATAATTTTGATATAATCTGTCGCATTTGTTAATATAATTCCATCTGCTCCAAGCAATCCTAAAATTTTAGACGAAAAGGAGTAAATAATTATGGTACTGATAACACTTACTATTACAAGAAGCCACCAGCTTGTAGCAATAAATTCTTCTGCCCGTTTTCCTTTCTTTTCTGCTGCATTAATTGAGTAATAAACAGCTCCTCCCATACCAATTCCTGTTCCAAGAGCCTGAATCAAAGCCTCAATCGGATATGCAATATTAATAGCCGAAAGTCCAGCATCTCCTATGGTATTGCCTACAAAATATCCATCCACTATCGCATATATTCCTGATAATGCAAATGCTATAATAGATGGAATAACATATTTAAAAAATAATGATTTATGATTCATTTTTCTTACAATCTCCTTCCTTGAAAAGTCTGATAAACAGCTCTGTATTATCATTAAGACTTTCTATATTCTCTAATCCCATTTTTTCGATTACATATATTTCTTTTGAGTGCAGTTTTTCTATGATATCTTTCGTATATTCCATTCCTGATTCTGTGAGGCATATCAGCTTATTTCTCTTGTCTGAATCATCAGATACCATATTGATGTATCCTTTTTTCTGAAAATCTTTTAGTATCGTATTTACCGTTTGCTTAGGTATATTCCATTTTTCACTTATCATTTTCTGCGTGCATCTTCCATTACTTTCATAAAATGAATACAAAGCAAAAACTCCATGTGAAGACAGTCCCTGATCCTTTGCCCATTCCTCATACATTGCTGTACATTCTTTCCATAAAGCATAATATCGTTGCAACTGTATTATCATATTATTATCTTTTCTCATCTTTTTCCTCCTTAAATTAGTACGAATCCGGACTTTTGTATTATAGTCCGAGTTCGTACTAATTGTCAAGATTTATTTATATACTTTTTCTTTATATAAACAATCAATAGTCCCTTACTAAGGACAGGAAGATTATGAAATTTCCCTGTCCTCTTTTAATAATATCCTCGTTCTTCCATCCAGTCTTTCACATAACATCTGATTCCAATATAAATAATATGCGACAGTAATAGCAATACAATAAGATTTATCGGATTAGCGTTTTTAATCCATTCTCCAAAGTAAATTACAACAGCTGTACTCGTTATCGCTACCACGATACTGATGATATCCCAACAATATTTCCGGTAGATTTTTCCTACCTGATAACCAATCCCGATTATCAGCCACCCGGTTATTACGAATAAAATTGCCATGACAGTACCGGCAATCAGCCAGTACACAATCCCGGAAAGAATACTGTTAGGTATTCCACTGCTTAACTGTCCGAAAGAGTCTGCACCTGTCACAAACTCCCGAAATAAACTTCCCATTCCTTTTCCTAACGCACCGAAAAAGACGATACAGTCGTTAAGGAAAACCGGCGAAAGAATCGCAGTAAACAGTGTTGTTGTTATGCTGTACCATGCCAGTAGAAACAAGATACTTTCATAACCAATCGTCATATTTTTATATTTCTTTTCTAACTGGCTTTTACGGCTATCGCATTTTTCTTTTGCTTTCCGGTAAGCAGTACGGTCACATTTTTCACATTTCTCATAAGGCACTTTTTTCTCAACAGCTACCTCTACCGTCTTTTGGTGTGTCTGTGCATAAAGTTTTTCCTGCTCTGCTTTTTCATACTTAAATTTCCATGCCACGGCTTCTGCGTCGGCTCTTTTCCTGCTGTCTGTCTCGCTGGTCAATCGTTCCTCTGTTTGCCTTAATCTTGTCCGCAATGCTTCGATATTCTCGGCTCTGTTTTCGCTGTTCAATTTCTCGTTCAAGGTCAGCGATTCGCTTAGCTGCCTGTTTAGTTCCTGGATTGTCTGGTCTTTCTGATCCAGTTCGTCCTGCATCTGTTCGGTCATCAGCAGAAGTTCTTCCACCTGCCCGACGTTCTCTAAGTTTCTGCATTCGCTCATCGATCTCCCTCGCTTTCTCTATCTGCTGTTTAAGGTCAGCAATTCGCTGTTCTGTTTCTGCAATAAGCTGTTCTCGTTGTTCAGCTTCTGCGTTAATTCCTGCCATTGCTGATTCTCGTTTTCCAACTGTTCGATTCTGGTTTTCTGTTGCTCGATCTGTGAGAGCAGTTCTTCTGTATCTGGCAAAAGATTTAGCAGCCTGGATAATTCGCTGTTTAAGCTTTTTAAACTCTGGTTCTGCTCCTGAAAAGACAGGAGCTGCCTGTCCCGTTCCTGCAATTCCTGTACCATCTCTGCCATAAGATTCTGCTGTTCCTCGATCTGGTTTATCATTGTCTCCATCATGGGAATGACTTCCCGGCTTTCTTCTAATGTCACGCAATCGCTCCTTCCATTGTGTTAATGCACTGGATACTTTTCCAAAAGAAATCTGTATTTTATCCAGCAGTGCATTTTGTCTTTTTATGATCTGGTTTTCCTCTACTTTCCATGAAGTAGAGGATGTCTGTCCGTTTTGAAATTTCTCGTCAATTTTTCTGGCATCTGCGCCCTCATGGATCGTCGGTATCTCTAATTTTCCCTGCCTTGCATAAGAACGATGGTCAATGTGATTTTCCGTTTTCAAATGTGCATTACAGACGTTTGCCCATTCGCTCCGCCATAGCTCACAATTTTTCGGATTGTTCCACCCGGTAGCATCGGTTAATACACGTTTCCACTGTTTGCGGTTCCTTGTCCCGACTTTCTGGACTCCATTTTCATCAAGTACGGGGATTCGGATTCCATGACGGTCAGGGTTCTTTTTATCCTGCCACCAGTCCGGATGGGATTCATCCACCACAATATTTCCATTTTCATCTCTGACAAACTCCCAATCCTTGATTTCTTTGTTACCCCATGAGTGGTCTGAATTGAATGGTCGCAACGTCACCAGTAAATGCACATGGGGATTACCATCTCCTTTATCGTGGATACTCCAATCCGCACACATTCCCTTATCTACAAAGGTCTTTTGAATATATTCAGTTGTATAATCAATCTGTTCCTGTCGGCTCCATTCTTTCGGAAGTGAGAACTCAAATGACCTGCCGAGTTGTGCATCTGAACTTTTTTCTATCCTCAAGACTTCATTCCATAAACGCTGCTTCTGAAAAGTAAGTTTGAATTTTTCCAGTGCAGCATTTTGGTTATCTGCCCTTTTATATCGGACAGATTTCTGGAACCGTCTGATATTTTCAGCAGGTACATTCTGCCATTCCTGTGGTGCATTTTCACACATCAGCAGGCTGGTATAAACGACTTCTTTTTTTGAAGTATAGTAGCTGATCCTGCCTGTTTCTTCATTTTTCATCACATCGCCATTGAGATAAGCAGACGCCGATATGATGGATTTTCCTTTGCTGCGTCCAACAATCTTTACTGTATAATGAAAAATCGCCATGCTCCGTTTCCCCCATTCTGCCGTATCCGGCTTTGATTTCCGGCAGGTAACGTTTTTCCTAAAAGAAAATGGTATCTGCCGGAGCACCCTCTGCGTAAGAGTGCCCTGTGCATAACAGCCTGCATGGAATGTGCCCCTCTGGCGAAGAGTGCCTCCTGCGGCATGAGCAGGTCTGGCTGAAAGCCCCGCCGACGGAACGAGCCCGGCAAGCGTAAGCGCAGACCGGTTGCCACCTGTGGCAAACTTATACGGACGACCTCTGGTTGTCCATAAGTGCGCCCTTCATAAAAAAGCAATGAAGGGAATGGAAACTCCACTCCCTCCGGCATTACACTTCCTCCGTATTTGCAACTGGCTCTTTCTGCATTGCCTTTGAGAAGAATTTCCCATTTGCTTCCTGCCTTTTTAAGAAGCCGATCAGCTTTGGGATATCATCTTCCTCAATCGCAGAACCCAGTACCGATTCCACTGCACCGCCAATCTGGCAGAGCCTGTGTGTCCGTTTTTTGGTTTCCACATCTTTCTGACGTTTCTTCAGTTCCCGTTTCTGTGCTGCATACTGTTTTGCTTTCTCAAGGCTTTCCTGTTCTTTCTTTTCCAACTGGAGCATACGCTCCTCATAACTCTTTGTTGATCTTGCCATAAATATCATCGTCCTTTCTTTTTTTCCAAACATAAGTTTCCTGTTGTCTGTCAGACGAAGTACATGGTATAATCTGCTTGCGTGTAGGTATATCATGACTCCGGTCTGATAGAACCTTTGGCGGTTTCTTCGGGAACCGCTTTTTTAAGTTGAACCGTTTCTTGTGACTGCTTTCACATTTCCCTTATCCCTCAAGTCCCTGCCCTCGTTGGCTTCCATAAAAAGTTCCAGCATATCCGTTTTGATCAGGACTTTTCTCCCAACCTTCAATACCGGAAGTTTCTTCCACTCTACCAACTTTCGCAGGGTGTTCCTGCCAATTCCCGTATAATCAGCAGCTTCCTCAATAGATAAGGCAATCTTTCTTTGCGTCATATGACCACCTCCTTTCGAATTGCATTATGCAATTTCATTTGTGCTGTCAGTATAGCGTGTTTATATTGCTTTGTCAAGCATTATGAAATTTTTCTGCTTTTCTTAAAATTGCATATTGCAATATATTTTGTTGCGTGGTATAGTAATGACATACCGAAAAAGGAGGCACATCAGCATGAAAGATAAAGAACTACGCAAGCTGATCGGCAGCAGGGCAAAACAGCGCCGTCTGGAATTAAATCTGACACAGCCTTATGTCGCAGAGAAGATGGGAGTTACCGCTTCCACAATCCTGCGTTATGAGAATGGTTCGATTGACAATACCAAAAAGATGGTACTGGAAGGTCTTTCGGAAGCACTTCATGTATCGATTGAATGGCTCAAAGGGGAAACCGATGAATATGAAACTGATATTACGGATAAGAAAGAATTGCAGATTCGTGATGCGATGGGCGACATTCTCAAACAGTTTCCTCTTGACCTCAATAAAACAGAAGACGCTTTTTCTAAAGACTTACTGCTGTTAATGTTAAAGCAATATGAACTGTTTCTGGATTCGTTTCAGTTCGCCTGTAAAAATTACAAAGGCAGTACCAAAGATGCGGACATTGCCAAAGTAATGGGATTTGAATCGAAAGATGAATATAATGAGATTATGTTTCTCAGGGAGATCACACATACTGTCAACGCATTTAATGATATGGCAGATGTTGTAAGGCTCTATTCAAAGAAACCGGAAGCGGCAGAACAAAGGCTTGCAAATCTTTTATCCGAAGTTATGTATGACGATTCTGAATCGGTATAGTAAGATAATCGGAGTTATGATACAATGAGCGCAAGCGAGTCAAGCTGTTTACAGATTTGACGAGCGGCGAATTGGCTTATGGACTTGTCCATAAGATGCCTACACGCAAGAAGCATTTCAGCAGTTCCGATTGTCTGATATCGAAAGGAGACATACGATTATGGCAAAAGGATCTGTTAGAAAAAAAGGAAAAAAATGGTACTATCGTTTCTATGTAGAAGATGCAAGCGGTAAAATGGTTCAGAAAGAATACGCCGGAACCGAAAGTAAAAGTGAGACGGAAAAGCTTCTCCGCAAGGCACTGGAAGACTACGAAGATAAGAAGTTTGTTGCAAAGGCAGATAATCTTACCGTAGGGGAACTTCTGGATATGTGGGCAGAAGAAGAACTGAAAACTGGGACACTCAGCAACGGTACAGTGGAAAATTATCTTGGTGCAATCCGATGTATCAAAAAACACCCGATTGCAGACCGCAAACTGAAAACAGTTACTGCCGAACATTTACAGGCATTTCTTGATCTGCTTACATTCGGTGGTGAGTTTCCAGACGGGAAAGTAAAAAAGGGATACAGCAAAGATTATATCCATTCTTTTTCCGCAGTGTTACAGCAGTCATTCCGTTTTGCAGTATTTCCAAAACAGTTAATCAGTTTCAATCCGATGCAGTATATTAAGCTGAAAAAGCAGGCAGAGGAAGTTGACCTCTTTTCCGATGATGAAGTGGAAGAAGGTACACAGCCGATTTCACATGAGGATTATGAACGGCTTATCCAATATCTGGAAAAGAAAAATCCACCTGCTATTCTTCCAATTCAAATTGCGTATTATGCCGGGCTCCGTATCGGGGAAACCTGTGGTCTTACATGGCAGGACATTAACCTTGAGGAACAATGCCTGACCATAAAACGCAGTATCCGCTACGACGGCATGAAACACAAAAATATTATCGGACCAACGAAACGGAAAAAAGTAAGGATTGTTGATTTTGGAGATACGCTGACTGAAATACTGAAAGCTGCCAGAAAAGAACAGCTCAAAAACCGGATGCAGTATGGCGAATTATATCACCGCAATTACTACAAAGAAGTGCATGTGAAAAACAGGGTATATTATGAATACTATCATCTTGACGGAACACAGGAAGTCCCGACAGATTACAAAGAAATCTCCTTTGTCTGCCTGCGACCAGATGGCTCTTTGGAACTGCCGAGTACACTCAGCATTGTATGCAGATCAGTGGCAAAGAAGCTGGAAGGATTTGAAGATTTCCATTTTCACCAGTTGCGTCACACTTATACCAGCAATCTGCTTTCCAATGGAGCTGCACCGAAAGATGTACAGGAACTGTTAGGACACTCTGATGTCAGTACCACAATGAATATTTACGCTCACTCAACAAGAAAAGCAAAACGGGATTCCGCAAGACTTCTTGATAAAGTAGCGAGCAATGCTTAACTAAAAATTTCCCTTATTTCCCTTGCGGATTCCGCATAAGGGCAAAAATAAGGGAAAATACATATCATTTCACTATTTAATGGGCTGAAAAGCCTGTAAAATAAGGAAAGTTCAGGAAATCTCTCCACAAATTCCGATTTATTGGTTTGGGAGTGATCAGCAGCGTCCCGGTAATACTCTGTAATCTCTGTATATCCCTGCTCTATCAACTGTTCTTTCTGGAACTTTTTATTTTTTTTCATTTTTACAATCAAGACCTGCCTGCCCGCCGCGCGTTCTCTTTTTGCAAGCTCCAATACTTTGAGCATTCCTTCAGCCGGCAGGTTCTTTTCTATCAGAAATGCTTTTTTCTCCCTGCCTGACGGCACCACAAAGCCCCGCTCCAGCAGGAGCATAACGATGCGTTCAAATCCGATAGAAAAACCAACCGCTGGGATATTCTGTCCAGTAAATTTTCCAATCATTTCATCATAGCGCCCGCCGCCACCGACACTTCCGCCGAACTCATCCATTGCGATTTCAAAAATGGTTCCCGTATAATAGGACATTCCCCGCACAAGCGCAGGATCGAAAATAATTCTGAAATTTGCTTCTTTTGCGCTTTTCACACTGGTAATGATCATTTCCAATGAATCCGCCGCCTCATCCTCAAGAAAACCTTTTAGTTTTTCTTTGCAGCTTCGTACACCTTCCACATCATTCGTAATCTCTTTAAATAACTGAAGATATTTGTCCACGGATTCTTTTGCATATCCGTTTTCCTCTAATTCTGCAGCCACGCCGTTCACTCCGATTTTATCCATCTTATCCAGTGTGATGAGGACACTTTCATAATCCGCTTCTGCAAATCCACTGTACGCCGCCATTGCTTTCAAGAATCTGCGGTCGTTGATACGGATAGTAAAATTCTGAAAGGAAAGTTTTCCAAGCAGCGTCGTGGTCGCCAGAATCAGCTCTATCTCCGCCAGGTTTCCCGGTTCATCCAGAATGTCAATATCACACTGCATGAACTGGCGGAAGCGTCCCCGCTGCGGCCTGTCCGCGCGCCACACATTCCCGATCTGCAAAGCTTTGAAGGGAGATGGCAGCTCATTTGCATGATTGGAATAATACCGGGACAGCGGCACCGTTAAATCATAACGCAAACCGCCATCCACCAGATCGCTCTCCTCTTTGGCTGTATCGATCTTCAGCTTTTCTCCGCGTTTCAAAATCTTAAAGATTAGTTTTTCGTTGTCCCCACCCTGTTTACTACACAAATTTTCAATATGTTCTACACAGGGAGTCTCGATTGAGGAAAATCCAAATGATTTATATGTCTCCTTGATCAGCCCAATCACATAATCCCTGATTTCCATTTCTCCGGGCATCATGTCCTTCATTCCGGTGACCGGTTTTTTCTTTAACGCCATAACCTTACTCCTTTTTTAAACATCGGTAAAATACCAATACTTTCGATTCTATTTTCTGATTTTAACTGCCAGGGCATGTGCCTTCATCCCCTCGGACTCTGCGAGCTGAATGATATGATCCGCATTCTGCTTTAATGCAGCTTCCGGATAATGAATGACACTATATCCTCTCATAAATTCCAATACTGACATGCCAGAAGAAAATTTTGCAGTCCCGCATGTTGGAAGAATATGATTTGTTCCGCAGAAATAATCGCCAACGGGTTCGGTACTGTACTCACCAACAAATACTGCGCCGGCATTCGTTAATTTTGTCAGTGCATCCTGATAATCATCTAACAACAGTTCCGCATGTTCCGGGGCAATTTCATTGACGGCATCCACAGCTTCTTCGATAGAATCAACGATAAAAATGTCTCCATAATTTTCAAATGTTTTTTGAGTTGCTTTTACAAGACCATGTTCTTTGCACAGACGGTTGATTTCAGCTTTAATTTTTTGTGCCTGCTCTTCCGATAAACAGAAAGCAGTACTTGCCTCAAATCCCGTTCCGTGCTCTGCCTGAGACATCATATCAGCAGCAATAAAAACAGGGTTCGCATTTCTGTCAGCGATAATTGCAATTTCAGAAGGCCCGGCGATAGAATCAATTTTCACTTCGCCAAACAAAAGCTTCTTTGCCATTTGGGTAAAGTTATTCCCAGGACCCGTTATTGCATCGACTTTCCTGACAGTTTCCGTACCATATGCGACAGCTGCTAAGCCCTGGGAACCGGAAATTTTATAATAGTTTCTAATATTTAGATAGTCAGCTACATAAAGTAAATGTTCATCAATCGTTCCGTCTATTCTTGGTTTTGTCAGTATGTATATGTTCGGAACTCCGGCCACGATGGCGGGAATCACGTTCATATATAGTGTAGAGACGAGCGGCGCCATATTTCCGGGAACATTGATAGCCAGACTGTTAATCGGAGTATATCTTCGTTCGAGTACAGCGCCATCCTGGTAGGTTTCTGAAAAGCTCACAGGTAATTGCTTTTTATGAAATCTCATTAAATTGTCACAGGCTCTTTTTACAGACTCTTTAAATTCTTCTGATACTTTTTCTCTTGCATCTGCAAATTCTTCCTCTGTTACGAATAAGCCGATTTCATTCATATCAACATGGTCAAATTTCTTCATATACTCATACAAAGCTTCGTCGCCCCGTGTCTTTACATCCTTCAGCACTTCCCTGACCGTAGTTTCCACCTCTTCTGGAATGCTGCTTCTTCGTTTAAGAAGATGATTGAATCTTGGGTTTTCATAACTAAATTTGCTGATTGTTACCATGGCTTTTCTCCTTTTCTTTTGATTATATAGACGTTTGTAAAACGCCTGAACCCGTTGTTTTACTGGGTTTTCTTACACTTAATATGTTTGTTCTCTGTTCTGGACGTTTACGTTTTAAAATAAAAAAAACGCCTGCAAGAGAATTTTTCCCTAACAAGCGTGGATCAAGCATCTGCCTAATATCAGTTAAAATAATAGCAATACAACTCTCATTTGTCAAGCCCAATGTTATCCAAAAACTGTCTTGACAAGCCAAATTAGTTAAGCTATAATAATTAAAACAACTTAACCAATTACAAAAGAGAAAATTAAACTTCACCCGGGGGGATGTAAACCAATGGATTTAAAAACGGCTTTGGATGCATTTTATTACAGTACAGTTTTATGTGACCTGCGACTGATGAACAAGCAGTTTGTAGATGAGACTCTTACCTATAACAGCCTGCTCTATCTGGAGCTTATTTTTTCAATGAAGGGAAAATGTACGGCTTCCAGAATTGCAAATTTACTCCAGGTCTCAAAACCTGCCATTACGCTAAAAATCAATGCATTGATCCGTCAGGGGCTGGTGCTGAAAGTACCGGATCCTGATGACCGCAGACAGAACATCTTAACTGTCAATGAGGAAGCGGTACTGAAATACAAAGTCTACCGCAGGCAGGACAATGAAGCGATCGCACGAATCCAAGAAAATTTTTCCGAGGAAGAGATCCAGCAATTTTGCAGAATGTTAGACATTATATCTACAATTAACTACGAGGAAATTGATGTAAAATGAGAGGTGAGGGAATATGAAAGTTCTTTTGGTAGATGAGAGGTTTTTTGATTTTAATTTATTGCGGAATTGCGTCGGCGACGGCATCTGCTCGCTGTTGGACATTGACATGTTTGTGACGGGCAATGAAAAATCCACGCCGGTACAAAGCCTTGAGCCAAAGCCGGATAAACCAGCTTTTTCAGAAGCATCCTTCGACGTATCCCGCAGAAACCAGCAGCAGATGATACTTAATCAGGCTAAGGATTACCTGGACAATCATTACATGGATTTTGATTGTTCCTTATCTTCTGTAGCGAAATCCATACATATATCACCCAGTTATCTGAGTCTCATATTTAAAAAAGTAGTGGGGATAACATTTGTCAATTATCTTACTCTTTTACGCATCAATAAGGCAAAGCAATTGTTATCCTCCACTGATCTCATGGTCTACGAGGTTTCGACAAGCGTGGGTTATGAAAATTATTCCTATTTCAGCACAGTGTTTAAAAAAGCCACAGGTCTTTCTCCCAGAGAATACCGCTTGAATTACCACCACAAAGAAGAGCCCTGTGACCTATATTTCTGAAATTAAAATAACGCCGACAATACACATAATTATGCCGACCAACCGTTTAAGGGTAACTTTTTCTTTATAGAAAACGGCTCCAACAATCACCAGGGCAATTGCCAGTAATACATATAATAAGACACTTCCAACACTGAGATTCCACCCCATACGGAACATCAGCAGTACGGATACGTCCATACATACAAGGCATATGCCAAGTGCAGGTGCAGTCCAGTTGATTTTTTTCAATTCCAACATAAAGTTTTGCCCTTTTTTCGTTAAAAAAAACATTCCAATTACAACGACAAGACACACACCATAGCACAGACAAAGAGAAACATAAGGATCGATGGTTTCTGGTGTAACCTTCTGAATAATCATATAAGGAACACGAGAGGCAACCATTAAGATTGCTGGAGCCAGATAATTTAATTTTGTAACTTTTTTTGTATCTTTCATATTTTATCCTCCATTGTAAATGTGACATTAGGTTATATTTTTTTTCTTGCGGCCTTTTCAGGGGAATTTATGATATAAAGTCCAACCGCGCAGACAATTACACCAGTAATTTTCATCGCGGTGATACTTTCTCCAAAAAAAAACACACCAATGATTACAACAATTACTGAGCAGGCAATATTAGCTATCAAAGATCCAATGCTGATATCCCAGCCGGCTCTGAATAATAAAATGAGCGAAAGATCAGCAAACACAATACACACTCCCAGACAATAGGACGTCCAATTTGCTTCAGCGGCCGCAGCAAGCAGATTTTTTTCTCTGCTTGTCATAAGGAACAGGGCAATACAAACCAGAAGTGCCATACAGTAGGTAACTGCAAGAGAAACAAAAGGATTTATTTTCTCAGGTGTCGATTTTCCTACTACATTGTAAAATACATTGCCCAGAATTCCCAATAAAAGTGGTGAAATAAATATCAAAAAACTCATATAAATCTCCTTTCCGCGCGCCTTCGGGCGCTGCATGAATCGTAATAAAAGTATTGAGGCTCAGGTTCTTTTAAACGAACTGTTTCCCCTCTAATCAATAGTGAAAAGACGCGCCTGATACCTTTTATGATATCAGGGCGTCTTATGTTTTATTCCTCCGCCTTCCAGCTGGCATATCTGGTATAGACTGCCATGGTCTTCCCCACATGGATATGCCCCCCCGGGATCTGCACAATGCGGGGCTCTTTCCCCTCTGCCTCCCGGATCTTTACCTCTCCCTTTTCCAGGCGCTTCAGGGCCGGGCTGTGCCCTGCCATGTAGCCCTCCTGCCCCGAGGCTTGCTCTACCACGACCATCTCCACTTCCCCGGAATAGAATAACTGCTGCGGAGTTACAATCTTTAATAAAAAACTTTTTGCTGCCATCCGCCCTAAGCCTCCTTCTGCACACGGTCCGCTTCCGGGCCTCCCTTATGCGGTCTGCCCCTGGGCGTACTTCTCTGTCACGTCGTCAATCCCTCCTGCAAACAGGAACATGGATTCCGGAATCTCATCGTGCCTGCCTTCCAGGATCTCTTTAAAGCCCCGGATGGTTTCTTTCAGCGGCACGTACTTCCCGGCCATCCCCGTAAACTGCTCCGCCACATAGAACGGCTGGGACAGGAACCGCTGCAGCTTCCTTGCACGGGCTACCGTCAGCTTATCTTCCTCCGACAGCTCCTCCATCCCCAGGATCGCGATGATGTCCTGCAGGTCCTTATATTTCTGCAGCACCTCCTGCACACCCCGGGCGGTCTGGTAATGCTCCTCCCCCAGGATTAACGGGTCCATGATCCGGGACGTGGACTCCAGCGGGTCTACCGCCGGGTAAATCCCCAGCTCCGTGATCGCACGGCTGAGCACCGTGGTCGCATCCAGATGCGCAAAGGTCGTTGCAGGCGCCGGGTCTGTCAGGTCATCCGCCGGCACGTACACGGCCTGCACCGAGGTGATGGAACCATCCCTCGTGGACGTGATCCGCTCCTGCAGCGCCCCCATCTCCGTTGCCAGGGTGGGCTGGTAGCCTACCGCAGAGGGCACGCGCCCCAAAAGCGCCGATACTTCCGACCCCGCCTGGGTGAAACGGAAAATGTTGTCAATGAACAGCAGCACGTCCTGGTGCTCCCTGTCCCGGAAATGCTCCGCCATGGTCAGCCCCGTCAGCGCCACGCGCATCCTGGCTCCCGGCGGCTCATTCATCTGCCCGAATACCATGGCCGTCTTATCGATAACCCCGGATTCCTGCATCTCATAATACAGGTCGTTCCCTTCCCTGGTACGCTCGCCTACCCCTGCAAACACAGAGATCCCGCCGTGTTCCTTGGCGATGTTGTTGATCAGCTCCTGGATCAGCACGGTCTTTCCTACCCCCGCTCCCCCGAACAGGCCGACCTTCCCCCCTTTTGTGTAAGGGGCCAGCAGGTCAATGACCTTGATCCCGGTCTCAAAGATCACAGAAGACGTGTCCTGGTCCTTATAGTCCGGCGCCGGGCGGTGGATCGCATCGTAACGCTCCGCCTCTACGGCGCCCTTCTCGTCAATCGTCTCGCCCAGCACATTGAACAGGCGCCCTAATACTTCTTTCCCGACCGGGACCTTGATCGGCTCCCCCGTGTCGGTCGCTTCCATCCCCCGGTACATCCCATCCGTGGATGAAAGGGCAATACACCGGGCCTGATCCGCACCAATGTGCTGTTCCACCTCTGCTACAATGGTCTTTCCGTTTTGCTCGATATGTATTGCATTAAGAAGATTCGGCATCTGTTCCTCATCAAACTTAATATCAATAACCGGTCCGATAATCTGTTGAATGATTCCTTTATTCAATTGCCTCACCTCTTAATTTCTGAGCCTCCGAGCCGGCGATGATCTCAATGATCTCACTGGTAATCGCCGCCTGTCTCGCTCTGTTATAGTAAATAGATAATTCTGTCAGCATCTCGTTGGCACTGTCGCTGGCATTCTTCATCGCAATCCTGCGCGCCGAATGCTCGCACAAGGTCGCCTCCGCGATTGCACTGTACAGGTACAAAGCCAGGTACTCCTGCGCCAGGCTGTCAAACAGCTCCCGCCCGGCCGGTTCGTATTCCATCAGGGTCAGGTCACAGTCCCCTGCCTGCCCCCCTGCCTCCAGCGGGAACACCGGGGCCGCCTTCACCTCATGGGAAATCGAGTTCAGGTAGGAAGCATACAGCACCCGGATGCTTGTAAAACGGCCTTCCCGGTACAGCTCCAGCACTTCCCCTGAGAGCCGGTACGCTTCCTCGTACCCCATCTCATCCATCTGCTCCCGCTCCGTCTCCAGCATCTCCAGGCCTTCCCGGATGCAGAACTCTTTTCCCTTTGTCCCAAGGGCCGCGAAACAGCAGCTGCCTTTTTCTTCCTCTGCGATCTGCCCCGCCGCCTTCGTGATGGAGGTATTGTAGCTCCCGCACAGCCCTTTGCTGCTGGTGAGCAGGATGTACAGCGTTTCCCCGTCCCTTGGTTCCAGGTACACTTCCGGCACCCCCTCCTCGGTACGCAGGACCTGCCCGTAAAGCCGCTTTTCCTCCTCCAGGTGTTTCCGGATATAGTCGAACCGGTTCGTTGCCTGCTTCAGTTTCGCTGCGGAAACCAGTTTCATGGCATTGGTGATCCTCTCCGTGCTGCTGACGCTTTTCATCCTGCGCTTAATCGCCTGCATCTGGTCAGCCATCGAATCTACCCGCCTTCCTGCATTCTTCTATGCCCTTCAAAAGCTGTTCCTCTGTCTCCGCTTCCAGTTTCCCTGTATCCGCAATGGCTTTCCCCACATGGGGGTAATTCGTATCCATGTACTGGTACAGTTCCTTTTCAAACCGCTTCACCTGGCTTGGCGCAATGCCCGCCAGATGCCCTTTTACTGCCGCATAAATGATCATGACCTGGTGTTCCACCGCAACCGGCTGGTACTGCCCCTGCTTCAGGATCTCCATCAGGAGCATGCCGTTCTCCAGCCGCTCTTTGGTATCCTTGTCAATGTCTGACCCAAACTGCGAGAACCCTTTCAGCTCCCGGTACTGCGCCAGCATCAGCTTGATCGTTCCCGCCACCTTCTTCATGGCCTTGATCTGGGCGCTGCCCCCTACCCGTGACACCGAGATCCCGGCGTTTACCGCGGGTCTCTGGCCCGAGAAGAACAGTTCCGACTCCAGGAAGATCTGGCCGTCCGTGATGGAGATGACGTTGGTCGGGATATACGCCGACACGTCCCCTGCCTGGGTCTCGATGATCGGCAGCGCCGTAATGGAACCCCCGCCCAGCTCATCGGAGAGCTTCGCGGAGCGCTCCAGCAGACGGCTGTGCAGGTAAAAGACATCCCCCGGGTACGCCTCTCGTCCTGGCGGACGCCTCAGCAGCAGGGACATGGCACGGTATGCCACCGCGTGTTTGGACAGGTCGTCATATACGATCAGGACATCTTTCCCTTCATACATGAATTCCTCCCCCATCGCACACCCTGCATAGGGCGCTATGTACTGCAGCGGCGCCACGTCGCTGGCCGTCGCCGACACGATGATGGTATAGCGCATCGCATCCCGGTCTTCCAGCGTCTTCACCAGCTGCGCGATGGTCGACTTTCTCTGGCCGATGGCCACATAGATGCAGATCACGTCCTTGCCCTTCTGATTAATGATGGTATCAATGGCGATGGCCGTCTTTCCCGTCTGGCGGTCCCCGATGATCAGTTCCCGCTGCCCCTTTCCGATGGGGATCATGGCGTCAATCGCCTTGATGCCCGTCTGCAGCGGCTGGTGCACTGACTTCCTCTGCAGCACCCCCGGCGCCGGGCTCTCGATGGGCCGCGTCTTATCCGTCTCTACCGGGCCCTTCCCGTCAATGGGCTCACCCAGCGGGTTCACGACACGGCCAAGGAGCTCTTCCCCCACAGGCACTTCCGCTACCCGGCCTGTCGGGCGGACAATGTCCCCCTCCTTGATGCCCCGGTCTGCTCCGATGATAACCGCCCCTACATTCTTTTCCTCCAGGTTCATGGCCATCCCGTAGATCCCGCCGGAAAACTCCAGCAGTTCCCCCGCCACACAGTGGCGCAGGCCTGTCACACGGGCTACCCCGTCCCCCACTTCCTGCACGGTGCCAAAATCCGTGATCTCCATCTGGCTTGTATAGGTTTCTATCTGCTTTTTGATCTGGCTGCTGATCTCCTCTGTATTCCACATCATAGAGAACTCCCCCCTTCCGGCCTGCTTCGAAGCCTCAAGCTTAAATCTTCCATTCTCTTCTTCAGGGAAGCATCAATGAGTTTCCCGTCTGCGGAGATCAATACCCCGCCGATGAGGCCTTCATCGATCATGTTTACCAGGGTCACCGGCTTGCCGATCAGTTCCGCCGTCTGCTCTTCCAGGCGCTTCACCATTTCCTTCTCCAGCGGCACCACCGAATATACCGTCCCACGGATCCCCTGTCTTTCTTCTCCCAGAAGCTCCAGCCCTTCGGCCAGCACCTGGCTGAAATGGTACAGGCCCTGGCGGTCTAACAGGATGCAGAAGAACGCCAGCGTCTCATCGCTGATATGGCTCCCAAATATGTCCCGCATCCACCCAAGCCTTGTTTCCTTCCCGATTTCACCCAGCGTCAGCATCTGGAAAAAGTTCTCTTCCTCCATAAGGAGTCTTTTCAGCACAGCCAGTTCTTCAGTCACTGTATCTATTTGCCCGCACAGTTTCTTTACCTCAGTCTGTTCTGTTATTCTTTCCATGATGAATCCTCAGCTTCTTCTATAATCTTTTCTACTACTTCTGCCTGTCTTTTCGGGTTCAGTTCTTCTCCTATGATTTTCCCTGCTGCAAGGACAGCCATGTCTCCAATCTCTCTTTGTAGCTCTTTCTTCGCAATCATCTTGTCCCGCTCGATTTCACGGCGCGTCTGCTCCCGCACCTGCCCCGCTTCTTTGCTTGCGGTCTCAAGCACCGCCCCTGCCTGGGCCTGGGCCTCCTGCATTGCCTTCTTTATGATCTCCCGTTTCTCGGACTCTGCAAACGCCATCTGCGCCTCATACTCTTCCAGCTTCTGCTGTGCCTCTTCGCGCGTCGTCTGGGCTTCCTGCAGCGTGTTCACCACCTGCTGCTGCCTTGCCTCCATAAACTGGTGTACTTTCTCAAAAAAGAATTTTTTTAAGATTAACACTAACACAACCACGGTGATCAGCGAAAAAAGCAGGTTCCAGTTGATTGTAAGCAGATCCTGATATAATTGTACTTTCAAATCCGGCTGCCTCCCTTCTCTCTTATACCTTTCCCGACAGCATAATGGCGATAACGAAGGTCAGGACACCGATGGTCTCCATAATTGCCATACCTACAATCATACCTGTCTGGATCTTGCCTGCTACTTCCGGCTGCCTTGACATGCCTTCCAGCCCCTTGCTCAGTGCCAGCCCCTGCCCCAGGCCGATGCCCAGTGCTGCTAATCCCATACACATCCCGATTCCCAGTGCAACCATTCCCATATCTATTTCCTCCTGTAATCAATTCCTATTATTTTTTCTTTGAATCTTTTCAAAACCATCAGCAGATACGCTGCAAGCCCATATAAGCCGCCTTTCGCAGTGGGGCCTGCTTTCGCATATTTGATATTTTCGTACAGACAATCCTGTAAATACACCGTCCTGTACTGATTTACTGTCTTTCTTTTTCCTTTACTCGCTGTGTCCCACAGACATTATTTTGACTGCTGCACCGAGGTTTATCACGGTCAGCGTGGTAAATATGTACGTTTGGATTAACGGTTCCGCTATGTCAAAGATCGCATTCAGCGGCAGTACCGTAACCGCACGCAGAAACGGGACCGTCGTAATCATGTTGCTTAGGTGCGTCATCAGATGCAGCCACAGTTCGATTACGATGAACCCTCCCAGGATATTCCCGAAAAGCCGGAGCCCCAGGGAGATCGGTAATGTGCACTCCTCCAGGATCTTCAGCGGGAACATGAACGGGTACGGGTCGCACATCTCTTTGAGTTTCCCCTTTACCCCGTGCACTCTCAGTGAGTTGGCCAGGATCATCAGGAACGTCAGCCCTGACAGGGCAAACGCCACATTTAAGTCCGCCGTAATCGGACGGATCCCAAACAGCCCCAGGCAGCTCGCACAGAATACGAACCCAAGGATGCTCCCTACATAGGGCGCATAGGACTTGTTCTCCTTCCCCATGTTGTTCTCCGTAAACTTATACACCCAGCCCACGATAAATTCCGCCACCACCTGTTTTCCTTTCGGTACCGTCTTCAGCCCGCTTCCGAGCCAGATCCCCAGCACCGCCAGTATCACGGCAATCACGAGTCCAAACAATGTACTCTCTGTGATAAACAGCTTTCCCTCTCCGAAGCCCAATATAATCCGGGCGCCGAGTTCTTCCACGTTTATCATTGTTTTTTTACTCCTCCTATTCCAGATGCGATAAATATTGCCAGTGACATCTCTCCTCCCTTAAAATGTGTACGGAAAAGGAAGTGCTGCAAATAGCACCTTTCGGCTGCCGTTCAGCACCTCCCCTTGACTTTCTCAGAGATTCCCGGAGGCTTTGGGGCTGACGGGAAATGAAATTAACAAACTATAAATTGAGGCGGACTATGAAGTCAGTAATATATAGTTTGAATCATGCATTTTCCGACGGCCTCTTCTCCCCGAAGATGTCCCCACATTTTTATGCAAGACTGACGAGTATAACTCCGACAAGTGCTATTCCAATACCTATCAGACGTTTTGTAGTCAGTTTTTCCTTGTAGGCAACACGTCCAAGAATTACCAGTACAATTGCCAGTAATACATAAGCCAGCAGCAGTCCCACGCTCAAATCCCAGCCTACGCGGAAAAGTAAAATCGTTGAGACTTCCAGGCATACAAGGCAGGCGCCCAGTACCGGAGCCGTCCAGTTAGCTTTCTTAATCTCTTTAAAATAGTTTTTATTTTTACTTGTGATAAAGAACATTAAAAGCGCATAAACAATGCAGACCAAGTATGTCAGAGATACGGAAGCAAAAGTATCTACATCAGAAGGAGTTACCTTTGCAGTTATACTATAAGCAAGATTTGCTACAATCATCAGCAGAACTGGCATCCACATAAGCAGACCCTTCTTTTTCCCTGCAGCATTGCTCTTTGTTTCCTCACCTTCCAACACAGCAGTCTTGTTCTTCTTCTCCGGGGAATTAACCACGTAAAGTCCCAGGATACAAACAACGATACCGCCGCCCTTAATCATAGTCATTGCTTCACCAAAGCAGGCAACACCCACAACTACAGACATCAGTGATACACCGATATTTGCAATCAAGGAACCGATGCTGACATCCCAGCCGACCCGGTATAACAAAATAAGTGCCAGATCAATGAATACAATCGTCAGGCCCAGCACATAAGAAGCCCAGTTTGCTTTGGAAACAGCTGCAAGTATATTCCCCCCTGGATTGGTTACAAAGAATAAAATCACACACAATACCATACCAACCATGTAGCTTAAGGAGAGGCTGGCAAACGAATTTACCTTTTCGGGTGTACCCTTTCCTGCCACATTATAGATCGTATTGCCGAATACATTCAGCAAAAGCGGTGCAATAAAAATCAATAATTCCATAATCAGTTCTCGTCCTTTCTATCATCACATACAAGACATGCACTATACCTCGTACACAATACGTCCATCGCAAACAGTGAGTTCCACATTGCACTTCAAAATGTCATCCACAGGAATCTCAAAGAGATTGCAATCCCAGACAGCAATATCGGCAAGCTTTCCATTTTCCAGGCTTCCAAGCACTGCTTCTTTCCCTGCTTTGTATGCGCCGCCCCATGTATATGCATATAATGCATCCCACAGGGTGAGTTTCTGTTCCGGATTCCAACCAGAAGCAGGCTGCCCGTCTGGGAATGTACGTGTTACTGCCCTATGCAGGCTGATACGGGGATCATAGGAAACAACCGGAAAATCAGTTCCAAAAGCCAGATGAATCCCATTGTCCAGCATACTCTTAAATGCCCAGAGGCTCTTTGTCCGTACGGGACCCACACAATCTGCATACTGCTCGTCCTCATACGTTGGAAAGAGCGCCAGATGCTGTGGCTGTACCGAACAAATAATGCCTGCCTTTGACATACGTGCCCAGTCTTTGGGTGAAGACATATCCAGATGCTCAATGGACATTCTGGAAGCCGTCTCGCCATTTTCTGCAATGGCATCCTCATACATCTCGATGGTTTTGCGCACTGCCCCATCCCCTACTGCATGGAACTGCAGGTTGATACCATTTTTATGATATTCCTTCACGCGCTGCGCATCATATTCCAAATCTGTTGCCCAGAAGTTATAGTCTGCGTCCGCATCGTCTGTGTAAGGATCCAGCAGCAAACCTGTATGTGCAACAACAATTCCATCCACAAATTCCTTGACCCCTGAATAGTAGATCATTTGCTCCGGATCGCCGTATTTCCCGGTGTGCTCCAATGCTTCCTCAATCGTACCCGTCAGGCAGGTAGCATAATTATACCGAAACTTCAGCGCACCCTCATCAGCCATGTCTTTTATCACGTCCAGGTTTCCCATATTGTAGTTATTCAGTGCACGCATATCAATTAAAGAAGTGACTCCATACTTGCAAATGTCATCACTCTTTTCTTCCATCAGCTTGCGTTCCTTCGCATAAGGAATATTAAAAGCAAGCCGCACAACCGGGTTCTGTGCTTCCTCAACCAGATATCCCGTGATATGCCCCTGCTCATCCCGTTCAAAACGACCAAACCGCGGATCCGGAGTATCCGGCGCCAGTCCGGCTAATTCCAGAGCTTTAGAATTTACCCATGCAGCATGCAGATCGCTGTCGTAAATATATACCGGACGTTCCGGAAAATATTGATCCAAAATTTCCTTTGTCGGCGGCTTCGGGTCATCCCACTCCGCAATCACAAAACCACAAGAACTCAGCCATTCTCCTTCTTCATATTCGTCTTCATGCGCCTGATAATACTCGTACAGCGATTTTGCACATTCTTCTGCGCTCGAATACCCTCCAACATAAGGAGCTGACATCATATAAGCCCCTGCAAACAAATGGACATGTGAATCGCATATCCCCGGTGTTATTAATTTGGTGCCAAAATCTCTAACATCCGTATCCTCATCTGCCAGTGCAAGTACTTCTTCTTTTGAGCCAATGCAAAGAATTTTATTATCTGCAATGGCTACCCCTCCTGAAACCATCCCCAGTGAACCTGCGGTAAATATGTTTTCACTTAGTAAAATCATATCTGTTTTCATCCTTTATGTACCTCCTGTAATTTTATCTATTAAAATATAGCAACTCTTAATTTGAATGTAAATCAATATTATTTTTGAATTCTTTCGTTTTTTTGTGATTCTTTCATTTTTTTACTATTATGATAATTATTTTAATTATTTTTCATATTTTTTGTGCAACTATTCCGAGATACCGAAGAGTTTACAGAAATTAATTTTCATTTTTTTCACAGTATCGTCAAATAAATATAGAAAAAAAGGAATTCCATAGTTGAATATCAACATATGGCATCCCTTTTCTTCTGTTACAGCATCTACTCCCTAGAAATTCATCTGCACTGAAGGGGGCTGCGAGCCATTACGCACGTTTAGCATGGGCCAAAGCGGAGCAAAGACTGGATGTCTGCAGCCACTATATTTTCTTACGGTCTGGGTAGCAAATGCGCAGACCTGTCTAATCTGTTACCAAACGCCTGCCGGGAGCATTCCATCTCACATTATGCACTTTCTATGAATTGCTATTTATGGTATAGTATAATAAATGTACTCTCTTTCGTTGAAAAGAAAGGATATCCTGTGAATAAAAAAACGAACATTAAAATTAATTATTTATATAAAGTTTTGCTTCTCTGTGCTGTACTGGTTTTTCTGTATGTGTTCTACAGTATCTTTCATATAGAACATATGCCGGACAGCCGTTTCATACCAGATCCGCCTGTCAGTTTATCCGAAGGCTGGTATACCCTTGATGCTTCGGGCGGAAAAACGGCTCTGCCTGAACTTAATACCTGGAGTATGAAAAGTGATGCCCCTGTAACAATCCACAGGGAACTGCCCCCGCTGTCCGACAAGGATTACCTGTTCATTGAGAATAACTTCAACTACATAAAGGTCTTTGTTGACGGCGCCTGTATCTATGATTATTCTGACGATACCGTAGACCTGCCTGCCAATATGTCGGGCCATTTCATCTGCCAGATTCCGCTTGACCGTGACTTTTCCGGACGGATCTTATCTGTTGAGATTACTCAGCCCCATACGTTTCTCAGTGTCGGAGTTAAAGATATCTCGATAGGCACGGCAAGCTCCTATATTATACAATATCTTTATTCTCATGCCGAACTAATCATCAGTTTATTCGTAATGCTTCTTGCCAGCCTGTGCCTATTTTCTGCCTTTCTCTGGCAGAAGCACAGAAAGCTGGATTACAATTATTCCGTATTTGGTGAACTTTCGCTTCTGACACTAATTTCGACTTTATGGATATTTACCGATTCCCAGCTTCCTCAGTTGTTTTGGGGGAATACTGTCGCCGTCTGTGTCCTCTCTTTCTTCAGTTTTATGGTGCTGCCACTGCCTATGCTTTCTATCACCAGCACACTGTGCCAGGACAGCCGAAGAGTTCTTGCTCGTATGAAATGTATTCTGATCTTAAATGCTGTGGTCCAGGGTATTCTATACTCTTTTGGAAATGTCAGCCTGGTACGTATGCTTCCGATTACACATAGCCTGATCGCGCTGAACGGCATTGTACTGCTTCTATTTTTACTGCACAGGCTCAAAGGCAGTTCGTCCCATTTAGCAAAACCTATGCTGCTTTCCCTGATTCTGCTGATCCTCTCCGCAGTACTGGCGCTGATACAATTTTATATCAACCCGCAGGCAGATAACAGCCGGTTCTACCGTTATGGCTTTATTCTATTTATCTCAATCCTGATTTACGTAAGCATAAAAGCTATGCTGAATTTTTTAAATAATTATACCGAACATAAAATACTGAAAAAACTGGCTTATACAGATATCCTTACAAACGTGGGCAGCAGACTGGCATTTGAAGAGTTCATGAATGAACTCAGAAGCCGCACAACCCCTTTTCCCGGAGTATTTTATGTCTGTGACCTGAACAACCTAAAAGTAACCAATGATACTTACGGCCACAAGGCAGGCGATATTATACTAAAAGAAGCTGCCCGCTGTATAGCAAAAGTCTTCCAGGATTCCGGAAGAATCTTCCGGATCGGAGGCGATGAATTCGCTGCTTTCATTCAGGCACCGTTCCATGAACTGCCTGATTACGTCTCTATGCTGGAGAAAGAAATCGAGAGCGCGGACAGTTCCTGTGAGTATAACTTCTCTCTTTCAATTGGCTGGGATGCTTCTGATACGATCATAGGAAATGAAATCGACAGAATATTTCGACAGGCAGACGACGACATGTATAAAAGCAAGATGAAATACCGGGAAGAAAAAAGAATAAAATGAACACAGGAGAATAAAGTGGTCAAGCCCACATCGACTCCCCCCTCACTCATGGGGGCCTGCACACTTTGGCGCCGCCGCGATGCCGCTTCGCGGCTATATACTTTATCGCGGCGTGTGCATCCCACGGAGGGTTTTATGATATAGGAAATTCCAAAGGAATTTCCTATATCAATAAATAAAGGCAGCGTTGTTACCGCTGCCCTTTCTTTTTATTAAAAACCGCTTCTCTTGCTACTTCTGCTGCATTCATTGCATTTGATGTGTAGAAATCTGCTCCGATTTTCCCGGCAAAGGATTCCGTTACAGGAGCTCCCCCAACCATCAGTATATATTTATCCCGCAGCCCCCTTCTCTCCAGCTCAGCCGTACACTCTTCCATCCGGATCATCGTCGTGGTAAGCAGTGCTGACATACATATGATATCCGCGCCAATTTCCTCAGCCTTATCAATGAATACTGACGTTTCCACATCAACGCCCAGATCATAAGTTTCAAATCCGGCACCTTTGAGCATCATAATGACCAGATTCTTCCCGATATCATGCAGATCACCAAAGACAGTACCAACAACAGCTTTCCCCACAGGCTCCGCCCCCGCGGCAGCCAGTCTGGGTTCAAGTTCCTTCATTCCCGCATGCATGGCGCTTGCCGCAACCAGAACCTCAGCAACAAAGACTTTATTATGCTTAAACTTCAGTCCAAGCTCCATCATTCCTGCAAGAAGCCCTTCCTCCAATATCACTTTCGGATCTATATTCTCGGCCAGAGCCTGCCGGATCAGAGCCTTAACCATTTTAGCCTTTCCCAATTGAAGATATTCATTAATTTCCTGAATCAGTTCCATACTTTTACCCCCGACCTGATCTCAGTGGAGGATACCGATTTCTCTCCGCCCGCCACTGCCGCTAACCTTGTTTTTATTGATTGATCCCTCCGCCTATAGGGATGGCAGAATCCTCATTTATCTTGTCAAAAATAGTATAACTATAACAATCATATCACATCATTCGAATAATTATCTCATACGTTCAAGCATTTTACAAACAAAATCGGGATTTAGTCGGCAAGCTTTAGACTTGTCGACGGACGGGGACGCTTCATGACAGGGAGGCCGGGAAGGCGCTGGGGCTGTATATGCCGTTGCGATATGCACCCGTGCTGCTAAGTGATTCTAGAACACCCGATGCCGGATAGGCGGGTACGCTGAACACATTACGGGAAATCTGATGATTTCCCGCGCTGGGTTCAGCAAAAACTTGATTTGGAGATCAAGTTTTTCCCCGCCTATCTGGCATCGGCTGTTCAAGAATCACTAAGCGCACTCCAGCATATCGCAACGGCATATACAGCCCCAGCACCTCCCCGGCCTCCCTGTCATAAAGCTGGCTCATCCAATCGGCAGGAAAGCTCGCCAACCGGGTGGGATCCCGGACCAGGGCAGCGGATGTGGATTGGCTATGCGTATCTTTTCATCTTCAAGATGTGTATTGAATTATTTTGATACTGGAACCGTATCCCATTGCTTATGTACACCTACTGGGGACATAAAAGTCCCGCCAATTCAATACCATACGCTGCCCCCGTTTGAGGCTCCTCCTTAGAAACGAGCCTTTACCTGCCGGTTGGATGCGCCAGCTCCATGAAGGGATAGCTGAAAGCCTCCCGGAGAACATCCATGTCCTTTCAAAAACGCTCAAAGCGAACCTTAGAAATTCTTGGTGGGAAACAGCCCGGAAAATGGAGAGATTTTTGGATTCCGAATCCAAAAATCAGCTGACCCAGCGCGAGAAATCATCGGATTTCTCGTGATGTGTCAGTGGTGCTCCATTTTCAGGGCTGTTTCCCGCCTAGAATTTCTTAGGTCCGCGGCCGCGTTTTTGAAAGGACATGGATGTTCTCCGGGAGGCTTTCGGCTATCCCTTTATGGAGCGTCCCCATCCGCGCCGAGACTAAAGCTCGCCACTAAATCCCGATTTAGTTCAGGAAGTTCTCGATGATAACTGATTCTGCCTCTTCCTCCGACATCCCAAATGTCCGCAGCTTAACCAGCTGCTCGTCATTGATCCTTCCAATCGCGGCTTCATGCACGATCTGCGCATCTACATGTTTCGCATTGATCTCCGGTATTGAGCTGATCTCGGCCTGATCCATAATAATAGAATCACACTGAACATGTGCATGGCACAGATTGTTTCCGATTGCCCTTGGATGGAAAACCTGCCTTGAGGTTCCTTTTGCCACGGAACGGGAGATGATCCTGGCAGAACTATTCTCTCCGCTCAGCTGGACATCCATGTTCGATACTGCAGTCTGCTCCGCATGGGTCATGAGCTTCTCTGTAACGAAAAGTTTTGCCCCACGGGACAGTTCTACAAATGTTTCACGCTCTGTGGAATCGACACCCTTGATCTGGGTGGTCTCCAGTGTAAATACCGAATTCTCTCCGATATAAATCTTTGTCACCGGATTTAATACTTTACCGCCAGTTCCTTCGCCCTCTGCGTAATGGTTCTCTACGTACTTCACATTCGCATCTTTTCCCACATGGAAGGCATGAATACCGTCGTGGCGGCTCTCGCTGCAGCCGTCATTGTGTATTCCGCAGCCTGCTACGATTACGACGTCTGCCCCGTCCTCTATATAAAAATCATTATATACTACATCCTTCATGCCAGATTCGGACATGACAACCGGAATATGGACCTGTTCCTGCTGAGCTTCTCCGCTGATATAAATATTAATGCCGGGCTTATCTTCCTTTTTTTCAATCCGGATATGGCGGCTGTCTCCGTGGCAGACTGCCATACCGTTCAGGCGCAGATTATAGGCGCCTTCCTGCTTAAATCCCAGCGAATCTATTACCTTTAGTACATTTTCCGTAACCTCATTAAGCTTCACAGATGTCACCTCCCTTTTCCTTCATGCACGCACAGGAATCGATATTTTCTCCAAGCAGCTGCGGCATGATCTCCGCTGTGGGCCCGATTGAATCTAACTTCCCGTCGGATATTACCATAATCCGGTCCGCCATCTGGATAATCTTCTCCTGATGAGAGATGAGGATCAGGCTCTCTTTTTTCTCTTTATGGATCTTTTCAAACCGCTTGATCAGCATGGAGAAGCTCCAGAGATCAATGCCGGCCTCTGGCTCATCAAAGATACAGATATTGTGCTTTTTCGCCAAAACAGTCGCAATCTCGATCCGCTTCATCTCCCCGCCAGACAGGGTCGAATCCGCTTCTCTGTCTATATATTCCATGGCACACAGACCAACACTGCTCAACAGTCCGCAGCACTTTTCCTCGGTCAGTTCCTCGCCCGCTGCCAATGACAGCAGACGTCTCACAGTCATTCCCTTAAAACGGGGAGGCTGCTGGAATGCAAATCCGATGCCTGCCTGTGCCCTTTCATTGATCGATAAACCTGTGATATCCTCACCGTTCATAATAATCCGGCCCGCCGTTTCCTTATTAATTCCCATCAGAATCTTTGCCAGTGTGGACTTTCCGCCTCCGTTAGGCCCGGTGATGACCAGCATCTCTCCGTCCTCCACCGTAAAGTTGATATCGGAAAGTATTTCCGACTGCTTCCCTTCCTCAGATACATCATATGATAAATGCTCTACCTGTAACATCTCTGTCACTTCCTTTTCTTATGCTAGCCGCACGCTTTATTCACCGGAAAACTGGCGGAATAATCCTCTGTAAGTATCTGCATAGATGCTCCCTCGTCTCCATATAAAAGTAAAATCATGGGTAATCCCGAAATTCCTCAGTGAAATTACTTTGAGTTCTCTCTTTTCCAGTTCTTCCCTAACTGCGACCTCATATAAAAATGTAATACCACAGCCGGCTTTTGTCAACTCTTTAATCGCATGTAAACTGCCTATTTCCGCAGTTCTGACAAAATCTTCGGTTCCATAATTCTGTGAATCCAGATAACGCTCCAGAACTTCCCTGGTTCCTGATCCCGGTTCCCTGAGCAGAAGGCGTTCGCCAAACAAATCTTCCAGCTTCTCCGGCTTTTTGCTAAACGGGTAAAAAGGGCTGCACACAGCCACATAGCGCTCTGTGGAGTAATGCAGATAATCGTATTCATTCTTTTTATAAAATCCCTCAACAAGGGCAAAATCTATCTCTCCGTTATCCAGCCTTGTAAGCAGCTCCTGGGTATTCGCCACTTCCATATGTAACTTCACATCCGGATACTTTACAAGATACCGCTCCAGAATCCGCGCCATGACAACCTCCCCAACCGTCATAGTTGCACCAAATCGGATATTCTGATATCCATCTGTCAGATGCTGCATATTACTCTGCAGAGAAAGCTCGTCGTGCATCATGGTAAGCGATGCACTGCGGAGCATCTCTCCTGCCTCTGTCAGTTTCAGCTTCTTCCCCTCATACTGGAAAAGTTTTGTCCCGTAGTGCTTCTCCAGATAACGCACATGCTGCGAAACCGCAGGCTGTGTGATATTGAGTTCTTCAGCTGCCCTTGTGAAATTCATGCATTGACATACCGTCAGAAATGTTTCCATCCGAAAATCCAACATATTCATCCCTCTTTAAATGAATCCAGGCGGAGCTTCCTCTCCTCAAAAGCTCCGCCTTTATATTTTAATTACTCCCTGTATTTACTATAACATATTATTATCATAAAATAAAGATATATAATTTTATTTTATAGTTTTTTTATGCTATGATAAATGTGACAGACAAAATATGGAAAAAGTTACGCCTTTCTTGTCTGATCAATTATCTAAATCTAAAGGTATAAGAACGGAGGATTTGTAACATGGAATTTATAAAACAAAAAGGACCTGGATTATTGTTCTGCCTGATTATTGCAATTCCGTCATGGTTTTTGGGCCGGGCACTCCCGGTGATCGGCGGCCCTGTTTTCGCAATACTCATTGGAATGGTATTAACATTAATCATCAAGCGGAAAGATACCGTACAACCCGGAATAGCTTATACATCCAAAAAGATTCTGCAGGCAGCTGTTGTATTTCTCGGCTTTGGAATGAACCTGACAGAAATACTTGCCAAGGGCCGTCAGTCCCTTCCTATCATTCTTTCCACAATCAGCACTTCTCTAATCATTGCTTTTATCCTGTATAAAGCAATGAAACTGCAGCCAAACAACGCCATACTGGTCGGAGTCGGCTCATCCATATGCGGAGGCTCCGCGATCGCAGCTACAGCCCCGGTTATCGATGCAAACGATGAAGAAGTTGCACAGTCCATCTCAGTCATCTTCCTCTTCAACGTCATCGCTGCACTGATTTTCCCTGCACTGGGAGGAATCCTGCATCTGAGTAATGAAGGATTCGGCCTGTTTGCAGGCACTGCCATCAATGATACATCTTCCGTAACGGCAGCTGCAGCCGCATGGGATGGGATTCACGCCAGCCATACACTGGAGGCGGCGGCCATCGTCAAGATGACAAGAACACTGGCGATCATCCCAATCACCCTGTTTCTGGCCCTCTACAAAGGCAGAAAAGAAAAAAAGACCGAAGGATCTTCCTTCAGCCTGAAAAAAACATTCCCATATTTTGTATTGTTCTTCGTCCTTGCGTCGGTCATCACTACAGTATTCCAGCTGCCCCCGGCAGTTACCGCGCCATTAAAAGAACTGAGCAAATTCCTCATCATCATGGCAATGGCAGCAATCGGCCTGAACACAAATATCGTAGATCTCGTAAAAACCGGCGGCAAGCCAATCTTCACCGGCTTCTGCTGCTGGGTTGGAATCGCAGTCGTCAGCTTAGGAATGCAGCACCTTATGGGTGTCTGGTAGGCGGGATTTTGGGATCGTGCTTTAGTGTTGCGGGCGGGGGGACGCCTGCCGTGGAGCGGGACGGGGGGACAGGAAAAAACACGTTCCCCGGTTGGGATCCCATACGGTGGGGACGGATGAAACCGGCTATGCGTGTCTTGTATCTTGCTTAGACGTATTGAAACTATTTATACAGTGAATTCTATATAGTTTTCAGCCGAATCAAAACATCAGTTTTTTCACAAATCATACAAACTCTATTCGTACAGATAAACCCCAATACAGATGATCCCTAATGCGCAGCCAGCCCACATCCGCTTCTCCCGTTAGGATCCCCACCGGGAAACGAATCCTATCCTACCGCCCGGATGAACCTAGCTTACCGTGGGCCGGGACGTGCTGTGAAAAGCACCTGTCCTGTTGGAAATGCTTTTAGCGAGCCTAGCAGCAGTTAGAGGAAATCCGCAAAATCAGCCGGAGAAAAGTTGCTTCCGAAGCAACTTTTCAGAACACATTCACCGCTTAATCATCAGATTAAGCGGTGAATGTGTTCGGTTCCGGCTGATTTTGCGGATTTCCTCTTACTGCTGCTTGGCGCAGCGGCTGTATTTCCAACAGGACAGGTGCTTTTCACAGCACGTCCCGGCTCACGGTAAGCGAATCCTCCATCCGCGCCCGAGACTAAAGCTCGTTCCCTAATCCTTATTGTACTGTCGCGATATCGATTAAGGTGAGTTTTTGTATGTCTGTATTTTCCAGGCTTGTGATCAGCGCCTGCGCCGTATCCATAGCTGTCAGCACGTTCACTCCTGTCTCGATTGCATTTCTCCGGATGATGAATCCATCCCGGGAGTGGTCAGCGCCCTGCGCGGGGATATCGATGACCAGGTCGATCTCGTGTCCCAGGATCAAATCCAGGAGGTTTGGAGACTCCTGCTCGATCTTGCGGACCGGAATCGCCTTGACGCCCGCCTCATTCAGCGCCTTGGCAGTTCCCGCCGTGGCAAAGATGCGGTATCCGATGTCGGCAAATCTTCTTCCGATCTCTACTGCATCCTGATGGTCTTCGTCGCGGACCGTCATAATCATATTTTTGAACTTCGGAAGTTTGATTCCGGCTCCGATAAATGCTTTGTAAAGTGCCTCTCCAAATGTCTTCGCGATTCCCAGACATTCTCCGGTGGACTTCATCTCCGGACCCAGACTGATGTCAGCGCCCCGGATTTTTTCAAATGAGAATACAGGCATCTTGATGGCAATGTACTCGGCCTCTTTCTGGAGTCCGGGGGTGTATCCCAGTTCTCTGATCTTCCCGCCGATGATTACTTTTGTGGCCAGCGGTACGATCGGAATTCCGGTTACCTTGCTGATATATGGTACTGTCCGGCTGGAACGTGGATTTACTTCGATTACATAGACGTCCTCATCCCCGCATACGATAAACTGAATATTAATCAGGCCGATGACATGAAGGGATTTGGCCAGTCTTCTTGTGTACTCGGCAATCTTGTCTTTTGCCGCCTGGCTCAGGCTCTGTGCCGGATATACAGAGATGCTGTCTCCGGAGTGGATTCCCGCGCGCTCGATATGCTCCATGATCCCAGGTATCAGAATATCTTCCCCGTCGCATACGGCATCCACCTCTATTTCCTTGCCCTGAAGATATTTATCTACAAGGATCGGGTGGTCCTGTGCGATTCTGTTGATGATTCCGATAAATTCGTCGATGTCGTGATCGTTAATGGCGATCTGCATTCCCTGGCCGCCCAATACATAGGAGGGTCTCACCAGAACCGGATACCCCAGCCTGTTTGCCACTTCTTTTGCCTCTTGTGCCGTATATACGGTACCTCCGGTTGGGCGCGGAATCTGACACTGTTCCAGGATCTCGTCGAACAGCTCCCTGTCCTCGGCTTTGTCTACATTCTCGGCGGAGGTACCCAGGATCGGCACTCCCATCTTCATCAGGCTTTCCGTCAGCTTGATGGCTGTCTGGCCGCCAAACTGTACGACCGCACCGTCCGGTTTTTCTATGTCTACGATGCTCTTTACATCCTCCGGCGTCAGCGGTTCGAAATACAGCTTATCCGCAATATCAAAGTCTGTGCTGACAGTTTCCGGATTGTTATTAACAATAATCGTCTCGTAACCTTCTTTTGAGAATGCCCAGGTACAATGCACGGAACAGAAGTCGAATTCGATTCCCTGTCCGATGCGGATCGGACCGGATCCAAGCACCAGGACTTTCTTTCTGCCTCTGGTTACTTCTACCTCATTTTCTCTTCCATACACAGAGTAGTAGTATGGCGTCTCGGCAGCAAATTCTGCGGCACAAGTATCTACCATCTTATAAGAAGCTACAATGCCGTTTGCATGGCGCATATCGTGGATTTCCTCTTCGCTCCTTCCTGTCAGGGCTGCAATCACCTGATCCGGAAATTCGATCCTTTTTGCCTCTCTGAGAAGTTCCGGGGTAAGTTCCTCTGACTTCAGCGCCTCCTCCATCTCAACAAGGATGGCCAGTTTATCAATAAACCAGAAATCAATCATCGTGATCTTATGGATCTGCTCATAAGTCATGTTTCGGCGGATCGCCTCTGCAATTCGCCAGATACGCATATCGTCTACAATCGCAAGCTGCTCCCTCAGCATATCATCTGAAAGTCCCGTGAAATCATAAGACATTAGGCTGTCAACGTGCTGTTCCAGAGAGCGGATCGCTTTCATCAAGGCGCCCTCAAAGTTGTCACAGATGCTCATGACTTCTCCGGTCGCCTTCATCTGTGTCGTCAGCGTCCTCTTGGCGCTGATGAATTTATCGAAGGGAAGCCTTGGAATCTTTACCACACAGTAATCCAGCATCGGCTCAAAGCTTGCATAAGTTTTTCCGGTTATGGCATTTTTGATCTCATCCAGTGTATAACCCAGCGCGATCTTCGCCGCAACTTTGGCAATCGGATAACCGGTCGCTTTGGATGCCAGAGCAGAGGAACGGCTGACACGTGGATTCACCTCGATTACACAGTATTCAAAGCTTTCCGGATTCAGGGCATACTGTACGTTACATCCTCCCGTGATATTCAGCTCGCTGATGATATTCAAGGCAGATGTACGCAGCATCTGATACTCTTTATCCCCCAGCGTCTGGGATGGGGCAACGACAATACTATCGCCGGTGTGCACACCCACCGGATCAATATTCTCCATGTTACAGACTGTGATACAATTCCCCTTGGAATCCCGCATCACCTCGTACTCGATTTCCTTCCAGCCCGCGATGCAGCGCTCTACCAGAACCTGTCCCACACGGGAAAGGCGCAGACCGTTTTCCAGAATTTCCACCAGCTGCTCCGAATTCCGGGCTATTCCGCCGCCGCTTCCTCCCAGTGTGTATGCGGGGCGGAGTACGACAGGGTATCCGATCTCATTGGCAAATGCAAGGCCGTCCGCAACATTCTCCACAACAAGGGACGCAGCCACGGGCTCACCGATCTTTTCCATTGTGGCCTTGAATTCCAGGCGGTCCTCCGCCTTTTTAATCGTCTCGGATGTGGTTCCGATCAGGCGCACGTTATTTTCTTGAAAGAATCCGGCCTCGTCCAGCTCCATTGCCAGATTCAGGCCCGCCTGCCCTCCCAGCGTCGGCAGTACACTGTCAGGCCGTTCCTTCCTGATCATCTGTTCTACAACTTCTACGGTAAGCGGTTCAATATACACCTTATCGGCTATATCTTTATCGGTCATGATTGTGGCCGGATTGGAGTTCAGCAGCACAACCTCAACCCCTTCTTCCTTCAGGGAGCGGCATGCCTGTGTCCCCGCATAATCAAACTCTGCGGCCTGTCCGATAATAATCGGGCCGGAACCGATGACTAATACTTTTTTGATACTGTTATCCTTTGGCATTATTTCGCTCCTCCCATCATTTCCATAAATCTATCGAACAGATAACCCGAGTCCTGCGGTCCCGGGCAGGCTTCCGGATGAAACTGCACGGTAAAGATATTTTTTCCCTGATATTGCAGACCTTCATTCGTTTCGTCATTGACATTGACAAATGCAGGCACAGCAATCTCCGGATCCACGCTCTTATCATCTACCACATAGCCATGGTTTTGTGAAGAAATATACACGCGCCCCGTCAGTAGGTCCTTGACAGGATGGTTGCCGCCGCGGTGACCGTACTTCAGCTTATGTGTGGCCGCACCAGTAGCAAGAGCCATCAGTTGATGCCCCAGGCAAATCGCAAAAATAGGAATATCGGTATGGTATAATTTTTTGATTTCTTCGATAATAGAAGTGCAGTCTGCAGGGTCACCAGGGCCGTTAGAAAGCATGATGCCGTCAGGATTTGCTGAAATGATTTCCTCTGCAGTTGTGTTGGCTGGATAAACAGTCACTTCACAACCACATTTATTTAAAGAATTGGCTATATTATTTTTGGCGCCCAGATCGAGGAGTGCTACTTTCTTCCCGCTTCCTTCCAGCACATACTTTTTACTGCATGTCACTTTGGAAACAACATCTCCCACCCTGTAAGCCCTTAGTTTTGGAAGAATCTCTTCCAGGCAGTAATTTTCATTCGTGGTAATCATCCCGTTCATGGTTCCTTTTTCCCTTAATGTCTTCGTAAGGGCACGGGTATCCACATCAGCAATCCCCGGAATATCCTGCTTTTCAAGAAAATCCTGGATCGTTCCTTCACACCTGAAGTTGCTCGGCATCCTGGACAGCTCCCTCACGATGTATCCGTCCGGCCATGCCTTTTGGGATTCCATGTCCGGTGTTATGCCGTAATTCCCGATTAACGGGTATGTCATAACGACGGCCTGTCCCGCGTAAGAAGGGTCAGTCAATACTTCCAAATACCCTGTCATGGAGGTATTAAATACGATTTCACTTATCATCTCTTTTTTCGAACCAATGCTTTTTCCTGAAAACACGGTTCCGTCTTCCAATATCAGAAACGCTTTCATCTGTTCACCTATTCCCTTCATGTATTTTGCCGCCCCCGTAAGCCCTGTAAACAGCGCCCGGAAAGCAACAAACAGAATCTCATTTATTTTACATGACAAAGGCACTCTTGGAGTCTTTCAATCCAGAGCGCCCTCGTTCTCAAATTGTAAAGATTATACTACATTTAAAAACAGATTTCAACAAAATTTTTAAACAACATTCTGTAACAATTTTCCGGAAAATTATTGATAGTTCCAGAAAATCGTGATCTTATTCATCGTCTCATCCTCTATATAGGTATACTGCACAGATTCAAGTCCGTAGTATTCCAGCAGATTCTGGGCCGCTCTCTGAACCAGGTCGTTCAGGATACTGTCATGTGCCTGCTGATAGAGTGTATCATTTGCAAACTTGCAGGTAAAAGAATCTGCCCTGCCGTAGATGGTGTCATTCATATCCTTCAGCAGCTGATCCGGCTGATATTCCTCGTAGTACATGCCGTTGAGTTTATAATAGTTCAAATCCATAGAACTGCAGGGCGGGTATTCCACTGTCGTATCCATAGTATGGTTTTTCATGATTTCCGCATCGCTGCAGCAAAGATAATCATAATTAATACTTTGCTCCGGCAGATTTTCCCCGCTCTCTGTCTCCAGGAATACCGGATCCCCGAAAGTAACATCCATTTGATAGTATTGCCCGTCACACTTCACGATATTCCAGGCATGCGCTCCCTGTCCTGGAATCGTTCCGGTTACATAGATGCACTCAATGCCTGTCTGCTGCAATAGATACTGTGCGGCGCGGGAATATCCCGCGCATACGGATGCCTTCCCCGCCAGGGCACTGTATATGTTCTGATTGTCAGGGGCCTCCATATTATAGTCCACAGTATTTACCAAATATTCAAAAATGTATTTGATCTTATCATATTCCGAAGTATTCCCGGCAATTCCTTCGAAGCATGCAGATACAGCACCATCAATCTGCGCCTGCTTCTGTGTCCGCTCCTCCTGTGTGCAGGTATATACAGGCTGTACTTCCGAATAGTCCGTATAGCTGGTCACCTGCATCTCCCCGGTACACCAGAATATCTCCGGCCTGTCGCTGAAAATAAACTGGCACACTTTTTTGAGCACCTCCACATCGGGTGAATGCATATAGATGGATTCGTCAAAATCCATCATACCCTGATAAAGCTCTTTATACAGGTCCTGCTCCGTTTCCGGAAGCTGCCGGTAATAGTACCCCTGTGCCACATCGTCTTCCGGTATTCTGACTTCCTCAAAGGGAATACTTGTGCTTTTCTCCACCTGAACCTTAACCGTCTCTATTACTTCTTTTGTGGACGCAAAAAGGCCTGGGAGCTGCTGAAAAGCCACCGCTCCCAAACCTGTAAAAATGCCTGTCAGAATGAATATTCCGGCCACGACCGGCCATTTTTTTCTTTTTTTCCTTCTTCCTGCCATAATCCTTCCCCGTTCTGCCGCTTTCCCATGCCTGTGCAGTCCCCGCCGTTCGTACAGAGGGAGCCCAGGCTCCGCCGGTGCGGCGGGAGAGCAGCTTAAAGAAGAGACCTGAACAGCGCTGCAATGTCCTCTACTGAAGTCTCCTTCGGATTCCCTGGCCTGCAGGCATCCGCATATGCCGATTCAGACAAAAACGCAATGTCCTCCTCTTTTGCAATGCCTTTGAGGTCTGCCGGGATTCCGACATCTGCAGATAGTTTTTTCACTGCTTCCACTGCCGCCCTGCGGTACTCTTCCTGTGTCATATTTTCAGTTCCTTCCACACCCATAGCTTTTGCAATCTCCCTGTACTTCTCTCCTGTAGCGTCTGCATTGTACTCCATAACCGTTGGGAGCAGAATCGCATTCGCAACCCCGTGCGGTGTGTCATAAAGTGCGCCGAGTGTATGTGCCATAGAATGCACGATTCCCAGCCCTACATTGGAGAATCCCATCCCTGCCACATACTGTCCAAGCGCCATGTCCGCTCTTCCCTCCGGCGTATTGTCAACTGCGCCTCTCAGGGACCGGGCAATAATCTCAATAGATTTTAAGTGGAACATATCTGATAATTCCCATGCTCCGGCCGTAATATACCCCTCAATTGCATGTGTCAGCGCATCCATGCCCGTAGATGCAGTCAGCCCCTTCGGCATACTGGACATCATGTCCGGATCAATCACCGCCACGATCGGGATATCGTGGGGGTCAACGCATACAAACTTTCTGTTCTTTTCAACATCTGTTATCACATAGTTAATCGTAACTTCCGCTGCTGTACCAGCTGTTGTCGGAACCGCAATAATCGGCACACACTTATTTTTCGTAGGCGCGGTGCCTTCCAGGCTTCTGACATCCTCAAATTCCGGGTTGTTAATGATGATACCTACCGCCTTGGCTGTATCCATAGAAGATCCACCGCCAATTGCAATGATGTAGTCCGCACCGGAGGATCGGTACGCAGCGACTCCCGTCTGCACATTCTCAATGGTCGGATTGGGCTTAATATCTGAATAAAGTTCATACGGCAGATCATTTGACTCCAGCACATCCAGCACCTTCTGTGTAACCCCAAACTTCACCAGATCCGGGTCAGAGCACACAAATGCCTTCTGAAATCCCCTGGCCTGAACTTCAACCGCGATATCATTGACCGCCCCTGCTCCATGGTAAGATGTTTCATTCAAAATAAATCTGTTTGACATAGCACATTTCTCCTTTACCTTTTATAGATTGCCTTGCGGCATCATTGATTGTTATAATTATAACAACCTTGAACACACAGAGACAAGTTACAAAATGGCGGCTATGTAACATTTATCGTTACTATTCACGGGGCCGTGCACCACGCTGCACGGCATCCGAGCCAATAAAATGATGGGGTCGGGCATCTGGCTCCTCGCCACAGGCGACTTTAAATGAGCCAGATGCCGTTACTATGCACGGCCCATAGGCCGTGAATAGTAACCATTTATCATCACTATTCCCAATCCTATTCATCCTGTAAATCAGGCTGCAGTTCAGAGAGCAGTTCTTCCAGTGGCTGCGGGAGCGCCTGTATGAGCAGATCGGCCATCTTCTCCGGGGCCAGATCCATATTTCTCCTGGCCCACCTGGCAGTCATATAGATGGAGCCTCTGCAGTACATCTCCAGCAGAAAACAGATATCCTCATCCAGCGGTTTTTTCGTCTTCTTTTCTATGATATTCTTGTAAAACTGCAATATGCATTCATAGTCATAAGCAACCAGGGAATTGTAATCCTCTGACTGAAAGGCTGCAGCAAAGAAAGTCTGTTCGTTTTTGATAAACCAAAACTTTTTCTCAAGCCCCTCCCTTAAGGTCATGCTGACACCCATCTGCAGAAAAGACTTCTCCGCAAGACGTTCAAAATGCCAATTCACCAGATCATATTTATCCAAAAAGCAGCGGTAAAAAGTCTGCCGTGTCATACCACTCTTTTCTACGATCTCTTTTACCGTTATCTTATCCAGCGGTTTCACGCCCATCAGTCCTGTCATGGCCGTCACGAACTTTTGTTTTGTCCTATCCCCATTATCCATGTTTTCACCTCAATTAAATTATAGTTTAGGATCTTCTAAACTTCAAGGATGTTGTGTTATAAATTACCTCAAAATACATTATGATCAAGCTACGTGTTTCTTTCCGTCACACATAACTCTCACCCTTAACAATATTTTAATTCTCACAATCCTTATTTTATGGTATGATAGCAGAAAGGAGTGATACAAATGATGCATGTATTTTATTGTATAAAATGCAAAAGATACCATTACACCAACAATCAGTCGCACGCAAACTGCTGTGGAGAGCAAATGTATTATGTAGACGTGGATTTCACAGAATTTGTCAGAATGAACCGGGAAGAGCGTGCAAACTTCTTACAGCTTTATTCTCTCGCAGAATAAGGCTGTGTTTCTGCATATTTACATCAATTTTGCACACACTATCATAAAAAGTGTAAGGAGGTTGTAATATGAGAGAAATCAAAATGCCCTCAAAGACAGCTGAAGAAAATGAATACGATGACCATAACATTCCCGAAATTGATCTGCCGGGAAAAGCAAGCGTAGGAAACATCATCCCCGATGAGGTTCCGCGGCGCGACGGGGATTAAGTAAGGGGACGCTAAGTAAAGCAGGAGGCACCCAGCCACTTCAATCCGCCGCCCCCGCCCAGAATCCCCACCGGTAAATTCATACCCCCGGCCGGATGCAAGCAGCCGCCGGAACCGGAGATAGGTGTGGCTGGAGGCGTAGCAGCGGTTGTAAGCTGGAGTAAAGTAAAATAGAAGGAAAACCGGGGCAAAAAATGTAATCTCCAAATTACATTTTTTCCTGGGCCCAGCGCGCGAACCCATCAGGGGTTCGGGTGATGTGCCCAGGCTGCCCCGGTTTTCCTTCTATTTTACTTTACTCCAGCTTACAGCCGCAGCCCCGTCTCCAGCCACACCTATCTCCGGTTCCGGCGGCGGACTATACTTCCCCCCTGCAAGAATTCACCCCAATTCCGCGATACGTGATACTCCTACGTAGATTTCTGATATTTTATACCAAGTTCTATAGTCCACGGTTCCCGTCTGCGGAAGGCCGAACACGGACTGGAATTTTTCTACAGTTGCGGCCGTTGCCGGACCGTATATTCCGTCTGCAGCGATTTTGGGGATGGCGGGATATGCCCCGGCTATGACGTTGAGCTGTTCCTGCATCTGCCTGACTTTGTCGCCGCTGGAACCGATCTCCAGGATGTAGCCCGGCCAGGAGGACGGGACTCCGGATATTTCCTGGGCAGTGTTGATATACATATCATCTCCGTAATAATAACGCAGAATCTCGATCGGGCTATAGCCCTGTTCCCCGAGTGCCATAGAGCCCCACTGTGTCATCCAGTTTGGACAGGTTACCCTGCGCCCATCACAGTACTGTGTCAGGATCGGCTGCCTTACATTCGGCCTGGACAGATAATCCGCAAACAACTCATCCACGATTACCGAGATTGTATCAAAAAAATTTCTCTCCGGGATCCATTTGTGGTCAAATGCTGTGGAGGATGTAATTGTAAAATCATATCCTTTATTGCGGTACCATTCTGTGTACACGCGGTTTAGAGTAAAAGACATAATGGCCAGGACATTTGCCCGGATTGTATCTGCCGGCCATGTGGCGTAGATTTCACTGGATGCCACATTTTTGATATAATCTTTATATTTTACATAATAATTCTGTGCGGTAGTATCCCGTGGAGAACCGTCATGCACAATTATAAATTCCGGCACTACTACCCTGCTCAGAACGATTTCGCCGGTCTCGTTTATCGGCTTTATTTCGTCCTCCGCTATCTTCGGAGGATATTCACCGTATAATGTATGTGCAGGTATTACAAAAACCTGTTCATTCACACCCGTCTGGTCATTCGGCCTAAGCGCCACATTCTGTATTGCTCTTACATCCGGCAGAATCTCTGTCCCCGCAATGCTCATAGGTTCAAAACCCGGTGCACTGATATCCAGTGTGTATTCGGAGTAAGGCTGGTACTCAATTGTAGGATTCAGGCTGTACTCCAGGGGCGGAGCATCCAGATCCAGTATATCCGTCTGTCCGGATGAATCCGTGTTCACCTGCTCCAGTGTACTCTCCGGAACTCCGGTATAAGATATCGATATTGTCGCCCCAGTAACAGGAAGTGCTGTGATCTCTGATGTAACGTTAATCTGCAGCTGGCCTTTGTCTACAGCATTATTCTGCATTGCTCTTAAAGAAGTCATATATTCCCTCGCAAAAAATTCATCTCTATTATATATATGCACCGGAATTTAAAATGTGCCTGCGGGCCAAACAGGGAAATTACCGTCAATTCAAATACGCCCCTGAAAAGACACCCGCTGTTTACCGCACGTATCTTCTCCGAGGCGTCCACACTTATCTCGTCAAAAAATATTCCGTATATCATTGAAAAGAACTACGACCATAAGAACCATCAGCAGTGCAAAGCCTGCAAAGTGCACCATCCCTTCTTTTTCCGGGGGCACACGCTTCCGGCGTACGGCCTCGACGATCAAAAAAACCAATCTGCCGCCGTCCAGCGCCGGAATCGGCAGCAGGTTCATCACTCCCAGGTTGGCCGACAGCAGAATGGCAATGTTAAGCAGATTCAAGATTACCGTTACGGCCCCCGACGGAGCCGCCTGCTTGTATGTGTCATCCACAAAATTCACAATCCCCACAGGCCCTGACATCTGTTTGATTCCGATCTGCCCGGTAACAAGCATCCTGAGGCAGTCAAACGTATAATTTACCCAGTACCGCAGCGTGTATGCCCCATATTTAACAGAGTCTACCAGCCCGGCCTTTGTGTTGGCCGTGCTGCCACGGATTCCCAACCGTTTCATGCTGTCCCCCTCAAGCTGCCTGGGTACAATCGTGGCCGTATACTCCTGCCCGTCTCTTTCGTATGTGACCTCCACGGAATCTGCATCGCTGTTCATCATATTAAAGAGGCTGACCTCTCTCCATAGATGAATATCCTTTCCATTCAGTCCCGTAATGACATCGCCCTCCTGCAGTCCCTGCTCCATGGCTGAATATCCTGCATCCACCCCCTGGACTACCGGAGCATCATACCCGATCCAGGCCACCAGAATGACTGAAAATATCAAAGCCATAATAAAGTTGAACACCGGGCCTGCCGCAATCACAGATATCCTTGCCCAGACAGACTTGCTGTTAAAGCTGCCCTCCGACAGATCATCCGCATCATCTTCCCCCATCATACATGCCCCGCCAAATGGCAGAAGCTTCAGAGAAAACTTTGTCCCCCCGAATTCTTTTCCTATGATTGTAGGACCAAGTCCCAACGAAAATTCGTCCACGCGTATGCCATTAAGCTTCGCCAAGGTAAAATGTCCCAGCTCATGGAATATAATAACCACGCTGAACAGAAGTATTGCTAAAATTATCCCCATATACTACCACCTGTTTTTTATAAATTCATATGTTGCCTGCTCCGTATTTAGTATCTCTTCCACTGTAGGATGTTCAATTATTTTATGTTTCTCCATACAAGCCTGTATCATCTCCGGAATCTGCAGGTAACGGATCTTCCTTTCCAGAAAGAGGGCTACGGCCTTTTCATTGGCTGCATTGAAGACAGTAGGCAGGGATCCCCCCCGCCTTCCGGCCTCGTATGCCAGCTTCAGGCCATAAAATGTTTCCATATCTGGTTTCTCAAATGTAATCTGTGACAGCGCCCCAAAGTCCAGCCTGCCGCCCGGAAGATATCTTCTCTCCGGATAATACAGGGCGTACTGAATCGGAAGCTTCATATCCGGTGTCCCAAGTTCAGCGATAACAGCTCCGTCCTCGTACTCAACCATAGAATGGATAATGCTCTGCGGCTGCACGACTACTTCAACCTGGTCTACCGTTACATCAAAAAGCCACTTCGCCTCGATGACCTCCAGGCCCTTGTTGACCATTGTGGAGGAATCGATCGTGATCTTGCGCCCCATCTCCCAGTTCGGATGCTTCAGGGCGTCTTCCACCTGAATGTTCTCAAGCTCCGTTTTTGAACGGCCCCTGAAGGGCCCTCCGGAGGCCGTCAGCAGTATCTTGTGGAGAGCGGCCCTCTGTCCGCCCTGCAGGGACTGAAAAATGGCGCTGTGCTCGCTGTCCACGGGCAGGATTGACACTCCATATTCCCTGGCCAGCGGCATGATGATATGCCCTGCCGTGACAAGTGTTTCCTTATTGGCAAGCGCAATATCCTTCTTCGCACGTATCGCCTCAATCGTAGGCAGTATCCCGATCATACCGACAACGGCCGTTACCAGAATCTCCGATTCTGGCTCTGCCGCTGTTTCCAGGATTCCTTCCATTCCCGCCGTTACTTTTACATCCAGATCCCGGATATGCGCTTTCAGTTCCTTTGCTTTTTCCTCTGACCACACTGCTGCCATCTTAGGATGAAACTCCCGGATCTGCTTCTCCAGCAGTGCAATGTTGCTGCCCGCAGCCAGTGCGGTTACTTCTATATCGCCATTCTCACGCACGACTTCCAATGTCTGGGTCCCGATAGAACCTGTGGAGCCCAGTATTGCAATTTTCTTCATATGCAGCTCCTTCCTTTATCATCATTTGTTCAGGACTATAAGCAGATACACTGCAGGGCAATAAAAACCACCACAAATGATGGACGTGCCAACGAATGTTTCCTGTTTCAGAACAGTCCTGTACCAAAGAGTTACTCTTTCCCCTAAAGAAGAACCGCCAGGTAATATATGATAGGTGCCGTAAATATCACACTGTCGAATCTGTCAAGTATCCCGCCATGCCCCGGAATCAGCTTTCCATAATCTTTTATATTGTGGTTGCGCTTGATTGCGGAAGCCGCCAGATCACCCACCTGTGAGATCGCGCCTCCCGCTGCGCCAATGATTGCAAACCTGACAATGCCTGCGCCCGCATTCCCCCACTTGTTGATTGCAAGGGCATAAAGCACGCCCAGAAGTGCGGCTCCTGCGATCCCGCCTATGCCGCCCTCCACTGACTTTTTGGGACTCAGCTTCGGAGCCATCTTATGTTTTCCGATCAGCATGCCCACGCAATAGGCACAGGTATCGCATCCCCAGGAGCAGATGAACACAAGCCATACAGTAAATACCCCGCCCGGCAAGATGCGGATCTGGTAAATATAGGACAGCATCACAGCCACATAAAATACACCGAAAAATGCTGCCAGTATCTGCTCTGTCTTGTATTTGGGAAAGGAGAATACAAGTACTCCCATCATACAGATTAAAAATGCCATGAACAAAAGCATAAACCAGTCTGTCCCAGCCGGCAGAACCGGCTTCAAATAGATCAGCGCATAATAGGCGGCCGCAAAGAGGTAGCCGCAGATTCCCGGAGCCTTGTTACGGATATCAAAGACTTTGTAAAGTTCGCTCAGGCCGATCATGCTGATGATTAGCAGCACTAAAAACAGAATGCTTCCGCCGGAAATCACTGTAAATAGTGCAATGAGTACTAATAGTATTCCACTGAGTAGCCGTGTCTTAAACATCCTGTTCCTCCTTTACGCCCCCGTAACGTCTGTCTCTGCTATTATACTGCTCGACAGCTTTTACCAATTCCTCTTTTGTAAAATCCGGCCATAAAACATCTGTAAAATAAAATTCCGTATAGGCCATCTGCCAGAGAAGATAATTGGAAAGCCTCTGCTCACCGCTCGTCCGGATCAAAAGATCCGGATCCGGAATCCCATGTGTATCCAGATACGACTCATAGACCGGGTCACTGATCTCATCCACACATATCTTCCCATCCACACAATCCTGCGCCAGACATTTGACTGCCCTTATCATCTCATCCCTGCTGCCATAATTAATGGCAATTGTGAAGTTCAGGCCATTGTTGTCTTTGCTGGCTTCCTCCAGTTCTATTATCCTGTTCTTAATATCTTCATCCAGCGCTTTTATATCCCCGATTACACGGATTTTCATATCATTTTTCTCAGCCGTCTTCAGACAGGTCTTCATGTAATTGCGGAGCAGCTTCATCAGCGCATCTACTTCGCTCTTCGGCCGGTTCCAGTTTTCCGTGGAAAATGCATAAACGGTCAAGTATTTTATTCCCATCCGCCATGCCTCCTCGCAAATTCTTTCCACATTTTTGCTTCCCTGCGCATGTCCGTAATTTCTCGGCATTCCTTTTGACTTTGCCCACCGGCCGTTGCCGTCCAGTATGATTGCTACATGCTGTGGTACGTTCATTCTAAATATCCTCCTAATACCGACAATTTTATCGCATGCCTTATATCAGCAAAAGAGAGGCTGCATACGAGCCCCTCTTGTTTACAAGTTAACCTACCCGCTAAACTGTAAGCACTTCTTTGGATTTTGCTTCCACACAGCTGTCCACTTTTGCAATGAATTTATCGGTCATCTTCTGAAGGGATGCTTCCAGATCTTTGATGCCGTCCTCAGAAATCTCTCCGCCTTTGAGCTTCTTGAAAGCTTCGTTTCCGTCGCGGCGGATATTGCGGACTGCAACTTTCGCCGCCTCACCCTTTTTCTTAACGTCCTTAACCAGCTCTTTTCTTCGCTCTTCCGTTAGTTCCGGAAATACCAGGCGGATGGTGCTGCCGTCGTTCGTCGGATTGATCCCGATATCTGACATATTGATTGCTTTCTCTACCTCTTTGAGCAGGCTCTTTTCCCAGGGCTGAATCTGAATCAGGCGCGCCTCGGGTACAGAGATGTTCGCCACCTGCTGAATCGGTGTAGGGGAGCCATAATAATCAACGGTCAGCTTGTCCAGTACATGCGGATTGGCACGTCCTGCCCTGATGGTTGCCAGTTCACTGTTCAGGTTGTCTACGGTCTTCGTCATCTTTTCTTCATATTTTTTTAATTTTTCATCCATGTCAATTGTCCTCCTTATACTGTTACTTTTGTGCCGGTAAATGTCCCGCTCATCGTCTCTGCGATACTGTTCTCTTCATTCAGTCCGAATACAAGCATCGGCATCTTATTCTCCATACACAGGATGGATGCTGTCAGGTCTACTGCCGCAAGCTTCTGGTCAATAACCTCCTGAATCGAAATCTCTTCATACTTCTTTGCCTCCGGGTTCACCTTCGGATCGCTGTCATAGATCCCGTCGATTGCCTTCGCAAGAAGCATAGCATCTGCTTCTATCTCGATTGCCCGAAGCACCGCCCCTGTATCCGTCGAAAAATACGGATGGCCTGTGCCGCCGGCAAAAAAGATAACCTTACCTTCTTCCAGGGCCGCGACTGCCGCATCCTTGGAAAATAATGTGGTAAATGCCCCACATACAAACGGGGTAAAGATCTCTGTCTTCATTCCCACATGTCTGAATATATCGGATACATAAATACAGTTCATAACCGTTGCCAGCATCCCAATCTGATCTGCCTTTGTCCGGTCTATTGTCTCGCTGGTGCGGCCCCTCCAGAAATTGCCTCCTCCGGTCACTACCGCGACCTGAATTCCTTCGTCCACAAGCTGTCTGACCTGTTCTGCCACACCAATGCAGGTAGCCTCGTCAAACCCGGTCTTCTTATCTCCTGCAAGTGCTTCACCACTCAGCTTTAACAATACTCTTTTCATACGTTTTTAGCTCCTTCAAATTCTGTTGATTACTCTAAAATGAAGTATAACATAACTTTTCCATTTTGTCATGCACATATCCGGCATCTCTTTCATCTGTCATCGTAGTCAGTGTATCCCCTGCCATTAACATGGTCCGCCCCTTTGGAATCCGCTCTTTTCCGCCCCTTTCCAGGGCAACGAGAAGGCAGTTGTCGGGCCAGGTAATCTCCTCCACGCTTTTGCCTTCCAGCACGGAACCGTTCATGATCACAAAGGTGCTAAGCACCTTCTGTCCCGGGCTTTTCATATTCTGAGTCTGGTTTTTTCCGGAAGTATACAAAATACGGTCCAGCATACTTTCATAGATTGGTTCCGACTTCATCAGCGTAGCGACGATATAAGCAGTAACCGAAACGATTGCCAGGGAAAGCATCTGGCTTACGGAACCTGACATTTCAAACAGAAGGATGATACCGGTTATCGGAGCCCGCACAATCGCCGTAAAATATCCAGCCATGGCCAGCAGGACAAAATTATTGATATACATTTCCTCCAGTCCGAAGAATTCAACGCCTGTCATGGCAAAAACACCGCCGATCATGGCTCCCAATATCAGAAGCGGGAAAAAGATCCCTCCCGGGGCCCCGGATCCGAAACTGACTGCAGAGAAAAGAAATTTTACAACAAAGGTCACGATGACCAGACTGAGCGCCATTTCCCCGTTTGTTAATGTGATGATCAGTTTGTGGCCGCTGCCCAGCACGGACGGCATTACAAGTCCCAGGATTCCTGCTGCCAGAAAGGCAATCATCAGCCTGGAAGTCTCATTTAAAAACTTTGGCTTTTTATACAAATCCTGGGCTTTCAGCATGACCCAGTTATAGAAGACTCCCATCACACCGCAGACCGCTCCCAAAAGAATCAGCATCCAGTAATAATTCTGCGGAAGATAGTGTTCGAGCTGCAATTTAAAAACCGGATCCAGACCGAGGATATGGGAGGATATAAAGTCCGACGTTACGGATGCTGTCATGACGGAAATCAGTATGGACATGGAAAAACCTTTATGTATCTCCTCCAGAGCGAACATCATGCCCGCGAGAGGTGCGTGGAAAGCCGCGGCAAGGCCTGCGCTGGCCCCGCATGTCATAAGAAACCTTTCCTCCGTCTTACCCCGGTCGAGCATCCTGGACAGTCCCTGTCCTGCCATCGCCCCGAGCTGGATGGAGGGGCCTTCTCTTCCCAGCGATAATCCGCCGAACAGGCAGAGAAAACCGCCAGCAAACTTGGCAGGCAGCACCTTTTTCCAATTCTGCGTTAGTTTTCCGGTTACTTCCCCTTCCACCTGGGGGATACCGCTCCCGGATATCATTGGCGCCCATTTTACCAGTCTGCCAACCACATATGCCATCAGAAGCAGGATTATGAACCATCCTGCGATCCGAATGGGGTTGCCCCTGATATATTTGAGCACAATATCCAGCCACTTTCCCGCATACGTCAGTGCAACCCGGTACAACAACACCAGCAGACCTCCCACTGCACCTACAAGAAGGCCCTCTCCGATCAGGATAACCGGAAAGCGCTGTGCCCGTTTAATGGTATGTGTAGTATCCTTTTTCAATGTTTTTCCCTCTTTTCCTCTCATTGAGGTGCGCCCCCGCAGCACCCGCTTTATAAAACTCTAAATGAACATGGAAAACAAAACCGTCACCACTCCGCAGATTCCAATGGCGAGGCCACTCATAGCCCCTTCTACTTCACCGATCTCAATTGCCTTGGATGTCCCCACCGCATGGCTGCAGGCGCCGATGGCAAGGCCTGCCGCTACGGAATCCGATACTTTAAAAATCCGTATAAGCAGCGGCGCGGCAATGCTCCCTAATATCCCTGTGAAAATTACCGCCACGACCGTTACGGGTACGACGCCGCCGTGTGCCTGCGCAACGCTCACAGCGATCGGTGTGGTAACGGATTTGGGAAGCATGGACATGGTCAGGCTCTGATCCAGTCTGAACAGTCTGCACATTCCGTACACGCTGGCCATGGACGCCAGAGAACCTGCTATACATCCTACTATAATAGGAAGCCAGTATTTTTTCAAGATGGAAAGCTTCGTAAAGATAGATACTGCAAGGCAGGCCGTTGCCGGAGCCAGGAACATATTAATGATTTCTCCGCCTTTATTATAGGAATCATATGGTATTTTAAAAACAAGGAGCACGCCTATAATAAGAACGATTGCAATAATAAGAGGATTACAGAGAGGCGATTTTGTTTTCTGCTGAATCCTGACTCCTGCGCCGAAAGCAATTACGCTGAGAGCCACTCCAAAGTAGGGAGATGTATACAAAGCTTCCATTATTTTTTCCTCCGATCTATTAATTTCATGGTCAGCTTCACACTGTATGCCGTCACCGCAAACGTGATGACTGTAGATACGATACAGATAATCAGCAGCTGTACCGCACTGCTTTTGAGAATGTCAAAATAATTCATGATGCTCACCCCTGCCGGTACAAAGAAAAAGGCCATATTCCCAAGAAGAAAGTCCGACTTTTCCTGGATATGTTCTATCTTCAGCATGCCTGTCAGCAGACAGATAAATAAGAATATCATTCCTATGACGCTTGCCGGAAAATCAAAGGGCAGAAACTCAGCGATCACCTGGCTCAGCCAGCAGACAGTAAAAATGATTCCAATTTGCCTGATTATTTTCATAATAATATCCCTCAATTCTTTTATGTTTTATATCTAGATCCATATGGCTATCTTCCAAAATACACCCGCTGGTTTCTGTTGTCAACGGAATGGGCCAGGATTGCTGATTTCTCTTATACTATTTTCCCCAAACTTATTGACATTAAGCCCGGGATGTTTTATGATACTTATGTTTTCACACTTTAAACAGTTAAAATTTTACAGTGCGAAGTCATTGTAAATGGGAGGTAATAGAATGATTATTGTATTAAAACCACACACATCGGAAGGTAATATCGACCGGGTGGAAGGCCTTGTTAAAAAGCGCGGACTGGATACCCACATTGTCAGAGGACAGGAAATGACGATCATTGGCTGTATTGGGGATACTACAGCGATTGATCCCAAATTATTTGAAGTCGATGACTGCGTGGATAAAGTCATGCATGTCCAGGAACCTTACAAACTTGCAAACCGGGCATTCCACCCGGAGGATTCCATCATTGATGTCTCCGGCGTGAAGATCGGCGGGAACCACCTAGCCCTTATAGCCGGCCCCTGCTCCGTAGAATCTTTTGCTCAGGTGATGGACATAGCCAAATCCGCAAAGGCCTCCGGTGCCAACCTGCTGCGCGGCGGTGCATTTAAGCCCCGTACAAGTCCATATTCTTTCCAGGGACTCGGCATGGAGGGCCTGGATATCCTCTGTGAGGTCAAGAAAGAAACAGGGCTTCCTATTGTAACGGAATTAATGTCCCCTGAATACCTGGAGATTTTCAACGAGAAAGTAGATTTAATCCAAATCGGCGCCAGAAATATGCAGAATTTCGATCTGCTCAAGCAGCTCGGACAGCTGGACCGCCCCATCCTTCTAAAGCGGGGCCTCAATGCAACATACGAGGAATGGATCATGTCCGCCGAATACATTATGGCATCCGGTAACGAGAACGTTATTCTCTGCGAACGTGGAATCCGAACCTTTGAGACATTCACAAGAAATACGCTCGATCTTCAGAGTATACCTGTTCTGAAGAAAAAAACACATCTGCCTGTCATCGTAGACCCGAGCCATGCAGGCGGAAAATGGTGGCTGGTAGAGCCAATGGCAAAAGCGTCTGTTGCTGCGGGTGCTGACGGACTAATGATCGAGGTTCATAACGATCCCGAATCCGCTTTATGTGACGGGGCTCAGTCACTGAAACCGAAAAAATATAACGATTTGTTAAAACAAATTAAAGAAATAGCTCTGGTAGTCGGAAAAGAAGTATAGGAGCGCAAGGGGGTCAGACCCCTCTGCAGAGGGGTCTGACCCCCTTGCGTACCATTTTGTCTAAAAAGGAGAAATCTCGTGGAATTAACAGTAAACTTAGGTGAAAACAGCTATCCAATCTATATAGAATCCGGAATTCTAGCAAATGCAGAAACTTTTGTAGCACAAGTCTTTCATGGAAAACGCATTATGATTATTTCTGATGATCATGTTTTTCCTATTTACGGCCAGAAACTGGTAAAGGCACTTCCGTCCTATGAATGCCACAGCCTCGTACTTCCACACGGGGAGCTGACGAAGAGTTTTCAGTCTCTCCCCCGGATTTATGCCGCTATGCTGGAAAGTAACATTACCCGCAGTGATCTCGTCATTGCACTGGGGGGCGGTGTCATAGGTGATCTGGCCGGTTTTGCTGCCGCAAGTTATCTGCGCGGTGTGAAGCTGGTTCAGATACCAACCTCTCTTCTGGCTCAGGTAGACTCCTCCGTGGGGGGAAAGGTAGCGGTTGATCTTCCACAGGGAAAGAATCTGGCAGGTGCATTTTTTCATCCCAAGCTGGTGCTGATAGATCCCGACGTGCTGGATACCCTTCCCAAACGGTATATCACTGACGGCATGGGGGAAGTGATCAAGTATGGCTGTATTAAGGATGCCAGCCTCTTTGAAACCTTAAGTTCCACTCCTTCGTTTGATGGATTAAAAGACAGGCTGTCCTCAATCATATACCGCTGTGTAGATATCAAAAGAATCGTTGTGGAAGGCGACCAGTTTGACACTGGTGAGCGGATGCTGCTGAATTTCGGCCATACTCTGGCACATACGATCGAGCAGTATTATCACTATGAACGCGAAAGCCATGGTGAAGCCGTTGCAATTGGCATGTACCAGATGACAAAGATTTCCGAAAAGGCCGGGCTTACTGTCCCCGGCGAAGCAGAACGAATCAAACAGGTGCTGGATACCTACGGTCTCCCCTGTGAATGCGGACTTCCGGTGTCCGCACTCCTGGATGCTGTCAGGCTGGACAAAAAGAATCTGGATAATCATCTAAATGTAATTCTTTTACACGCTATTGGTGACAGCTTTATTTACCCTACCAATCTCGATTTTTTTGGAATAGCAGGAGTGATTTAACCATGAATACAGAAAAGAAGGAACCTCTGCATTTTGGTGTACTGGGTAACCAGCTTGGACACAGCCTTTCTCCTGAGATCCACGAAGATCTGCTTCGGCAGCAGAAGATCTCCGGTACGTATAAAAAATATGAAATGAACGAAAACGAAGTCCCCCGTATACTGGAAGTAATGAGGGACGAACATATTCTGGGCATGAATGTAACAATGCCATATAAAGAAGTCGTTTATCAACTCGTGGATGTCCTTGATCCACATGCAGAAAAAATAGGCGCTGTCAATACTGTTTTAATGAAAGACGGTAAATTTTACGGTTACAATACAGATTATATCGGGGCCGTCAGCATGTTCCACAAAGCCGGCATCACACTGGCTGGGAAAGAAATTGTCATTCTCGGTTCGGGCGGGGCGGCCCGGGGGCTGATCTATGGATTCCATACGGATGGCGCCGCTAAAATTACAGTCGCAGCACGTAACGAAAAAGCGCTCGATTATCTGCAAGAACGTTTTCCTTATATTAAAACCTGTAAACTGACAAATGTTCCTGCCGGTGATATTCTGGTCAACACCACTCCCCTGGGCATGCATCCCCACGTTGGCGAAAGTCCGGTAGATGCAGCCGTAATCCGGCAGTTTAAAGCAGCCTCCGACATTGTCTATAATCCTTTGATTACGGAATTTTTAAGAATTGCAAAAGAAGAAGGACTGCAGATCGTAACCGGACTCATGATGCTGGTAGACCAGGCAATCGGATCTGAAGAAATCTGGCTGGGTAAAAAGCTGGATTATAATATGGGCAATCGGATACACGATGAATTAGCCAGAAAATTCTGACAATGGTGTTCAAAAGGGTCAGACCCCTCTGCAGAGGGGTCTGACCCCTTTACGCAATTTCCCATGGATTTTCTTTCCCTGCCTCATTCAGACAACAGCTTTCTATGGAATGTCTCACCATATCACTCACTGCCTGATCCGTATAAAACGCCATGTGAGGTGTTACGATCACATTAGGGAATCCCCGCAGTATATATAACTCCCTCTTACTTATAATATCGGATTTTCGGTCATAATAATACATCCCAAATTCATCTTCAATCACATCCATTGCAGCCGCACCAATCTTCTCTGACTCCAGACCGTCCAGCAACGCTTTTGTATCGATCAGACCACCCCGGGCCGTGTTAATCAGGACTACCCCCTGTTTCATTTTAGCAATGGCATCTGCGTTGATCATATGGTAATTGTCATCCCCAAGGGGCATATGGAGTGTTATCATATCACATGTTTCAAAGATCGTATCAAGTTCCGCGTATTCTGCATATGCTTTGACCTTTTGGGATGGAAACAGGTCATAAGCATAAATCTGGCATCCAAATCCACTCAGATCGCGGATTACGGCCTGCCCAATCTTTCCGGTGCCTATCACACCCACGGTAAAATTGTGCATCTCATGTCCCTGTATGCCCGGAAGGGAAAAATCATTGATCTCCGCTCTCTGCATGATCCGTTTCATTTTACGGATCGCCATAAGCATGAGCATGACCGTGTAATCCGCCACACACTCAGGCGAGTACGTTACATTGCTAACTTTGATTCCAAATTTCTGCGCTGCCTCCAGATCCACATGGTCATACCCTATTGTCCTGGTTGATATCATCTTTACCCCCAGCTCGTGGAAACGCTTGATTAGCTGTGCATCCATCTTGGTGGTAATAATACTGATATATTCATATCCCTTGGCAAGACTGGCATTTTCCATGCAGGGGTCATCATAACAGATCCCCAGCTCCACGCCGTATTCTTTGGAAAATCTCTGAAAATATACAGCCTCATCGAACTCCCGGTAATTATAAACAAATATCTTCATCACAAAACCTCCCTGCAAGAGCGTACTTTACATCAGGCCATAGTGGCTGAATGCACGGGCTATCCCGTCCTCCTCCACCTTAGCCGTTACATATTCGGTGTACGGGTCAAGTTCTTTTGCATGATCTCCCATAGCTATCGCATGCCCCGCATATTCGAACATTGATAAATCATTCGAGCTATCCCCAAATACATATGCCTGCTCAGTCTCTATTGCAAACTTCTTCAAAATATACTCACACGCGGTTGCTTTAGAATAGCCCTTCTGAATGCACTCATAAGTATCGCCGCCCCGGTTGATCGGCTCGATATCTTTCTCCACAAACTTGAAAAAAGTGTCTTTGTCGCTGAGTTCATCCGCATAAACAAACAATTTGTCATACACAAAGCTTCCCTTTTCAATATACTCCTCCAGGCCCAGCCCGGCGTTCTGAAAATATCGTCTGGAGCTCTCCAGCCTGTCAAAACGCGACATTCTGCTTGGCAGATATATGTCCTGAGTCCCCTCCATAATCCCATCCAGCCTGCATTCTATCATTTTATCAATAATCTCTCTTCCCCGCCTTTCGGGAATTGATCTGGAAAATAAAACCTCGTCATGATAAGTGAGATATGTCCCGCATCCACACAGGAATCCATCAAATTCAAACTGGCTGATCTTCGGCGGTATACTGCAGAATGTCCGCCCTGTATTTATAAAAAGCAGGTGTCCCGCACGCTTTGCCGCACGCATGGCATCCAGCGCGCTCTGCGGGATCTCCTTCGTAATCTCACTCAGTATGGTGCCATCAATATCCAAAAACAGTGCTGCTCTTTCCATCTTTTTCTCCTAACGTTTCAGATTTTCTTCTATCACTTTATCACTCTTTCCCCGAAAAATCCATTTCTATACCTCACAAAAAAATAAGATTTCTCCCTGCAGCTTCCGCTGATTTGCCATATGATGAAAATATTTCTGCATTTTCATCATATACTATAGGAAATAAGATACAGGAGATGTAATGAGAATCAATCTAAAACCCGATACGAAAAAGAAAGCTCTTCTAAAAAACACTGCCAGACTCGCTCTGCTCCTTGCTGTTGCATTTTTGGCCGGACGCGCCGCCGGAAGGGCTCAGGATTATTTTGCCCCCCAGGCTGTTGCCACCTCCGCAGAAGGGAACTGGGGATTAAGCTTCCAGGACGAGGGCCAGCCGCCGGTCGCTAATGCAACCGCCGAAGAGCTGAAACAATTTGACGCATACTATTCCGGAAATACGGATGAAAAGGTCATATACCTGACCTTTGACGCGGGATTCGAAAATGGCAACACCCCTGCGATTCTAGATGCGCTGAAAAAACACAATGTACCTGCGACATTCTTTGTAGTAGGCACCTTCATATCGTCCAATCCGGATCTGATTAAAAGGATGGTGGAAGAGGGCCATACGGTGGGCAACCATACATATCACCATCCCGATATGTCACAGATATCAACCCAGGAAGCCTTCCAAAAAGAACTGGGAGATGTTGAAGAGGAATATAAGAAAATTACCGGTCAGGACATGACGAAATACTATCGTCCTCCGCAAGGAAAATACAGTGAAACAAACCTGAAGATGGCAAAAGAAATGGGGTATAAAACCTTTTTCTGGAGCCTGGCCTATGTAGACTGGTATGAAAATGACCAACCCACAAAAGAGACGGCTTTCGAAAAACTGCTTGGCAGGATCCACCCCGGTGCAATCGTACTGCTTCACAGTACCTCAAAAACAAACGGCGAAATACTCGATGAACTGCTGACAAAATGGGAGGAAATGGGGTATACATTTAAACCACTGTCGGAAATTTAAGGAGATGGGCCGCCTATCGAAACATGGAGCAGGAAGATACAGGGAGACAGGAGTGTTTCTATGGACGGACCCTTTGTGAAGAAACTCTTACAGCAAGACAGAAGAATCTTATGACTATAGACAGATTTACGGAAAAAGCTTGATGCTTTCTCGGCTCAGCCGTCTCAAATCTTTATTTTGTGAATCAAGATTTGGCCATAAGATTCTTCTGTTTTTCTGTAAGAATTTCTAATCACACGCTTTATGCCCACAGAAACACCCCTGTCACCCTTCTGTCCTGCGTTCCTTCGGCCCATTCGGCTATCTTGCCTTAAATTCCTCCACAATATGTATCATTTCCTCTGATGGATTGGATATTACTGCTGAGTTAAGTATCTTACACGGTGAATTTACAGCTGCGCTCTCTACTGCCGCAGTTACTGCAGAAACACTGCCACTGATAAATATGAGGGCATGTCCTCCGCATTTTGTGTCCTGTGTCTCATAGGTTACTTCTGCCGCTTTCAGCATCTGATCCGTGACCAGTACGGCGTTTGCTTCCCCAAGGACTTCTACAAGTCCGAATGCTCCATATGCCATAAAAATATACCTCTTCCCTACTTGTTGATTGTCATTGTAATTGCTGGTTCAGTCTCAGCTAACGGTGCTGCTATTATCGTATGGGATACAATCTTGGAGATTGGTTCCGCTGCTCTGAGCGCAACTTCCATGGCTGCATTGACGTTGGAGACATTGCCTCTCATCTTTACACATGCACCCGCTCCCAGACGATTTCTCTCTACTGCCTGGATCTTTACATCCGCAGCTTTTGCTGCCGCATCTAATGCTACAAAACATGCGCACTCACTGTCGAGCTCGAATACGCCTATTGCCATACCTTCATACTGTCCGGCCATAATTCCCTCCTGCCTGCAGAACTACTATTTTTTCTATTCTGTCAATATTTTTATTATATATAACCAAAGATAAAATTTCAACAAAAAAGTGGAGAATCTTTAGTTACTATGCGCGGCCTATGGTCGTGAATAATAACAATCTTTACCATTTCTCCACCTTATTTATTTTATAAAAATAATACGGAACCAAAGGGATTAGTGCCGCAAGCCAGGCCGCCGGGTCTGAAAGGCAGACCCCGAAGAAGCTCGTCTTTCCGGCAACCGCTGCTACAACCAGGGCGCGCGCAGCCAGTTCAAACACCCCGCCCAGCATAGGCACCAGGCCGTATCCCATTCCCTGCAGTGCATTGCGGTACAAAAAGATGCTTCCAAGGAACGGATAGCACCAGAATACCGCCAGGAAATAAACCACAGCAGCATCAATTACACCTTTCTCCGCAGGGGAAACAAACATAAGCACCATGTATTTTCCAAAGAAAAATATCAATACCATCAGTACCGCGCTGCAGATTAAGATCATCGCCTGTGTATACCAAACGCCCTTTTTCACCCTGTCTAACCTGCCTCCCCCCCAGTTCTGCCCTACATAGGTTGCAATGGTTGCGCCGAATGCTATAAAGACACATGCGATCAGGTTCTGGATCTTGGCTCCGGCGGAAAAGCCTGCAATATAGACTGCCCCGTAAATGTTAACCGCACCCTGTACAATGATCGTTCCAATCCCGGTGATGGAAAACTGCAGGCCCATCGGTGTTCCCAGCGCCAGAAGTTTTTTTATACTGTTCCAGGAAATATGGAAATCCTCTTTTTTCAGATGCAGAATCAAAAATTTCTTTTTGATATACAAAAAACACAGCAGCGCTGAGATTCCCTGCGCGATCACTGTTGCATAGCCGCACCCTGTTACACCCATGTGAAACCAGGTGATAAATACAATATCCAGAAAGATATTAATCACTGCGGAAATGATCAAAAAATACAGCGGTGATTTGGAATTCCCCAGTGCCCTGAGCACGGCAGCCAGAGAATTATAAGCGGCCGTCACGATCAGGCCTGCATAGATAACTGTCATATAGCCTTTCACATCCGGCATCAGTTCTTCCGGTGTATTCATGAGCCTGAGTATCGGCTCATTTGCTGCCAAAAGCCCCACTGTCATAACTACAATAATGACAAATGTCAGATAGACCGACATGGCTGTATAATGCCGCATCCGGTCGTATTTGCGGGCACCAAACCATTGTGCCACTAAAATAGAAAAACCACTGCTGATTCCGGTGATCCAGCCGGTCACCATAAACATGAGTGAACCTGTGCTCCCAATGGCGGCAAGGGCATTCACCCCTAGGAACTGCCCTGCTATAATCGAATCCGCAATATTATAAAACTGCTGAAATATATTTCCCAGGCACATCGGGATCATAAACCAGATTACCAGCATTACCGGGTTTCCTGTGGTCATATCGTTTGTCTTATTCTTTCCCATTTATCTCTTCTGCAGCATCGCTGCCTTCCTCTTTTTTTATACCGGTCTTTTATTTCCTATGGCCGGACTTTCCTGCTAAGATAAAATACGGCTGTACTCTCGTGCTGCCTTACTGCCAGGCACGTTTGTACAGCCAGATATTTTATAAATCTATGCTGATTTCCTGTTTTTCGATATTATGCTTCTTGGCATAGCCGGTCAGGATCATGGTCAGCGCACCGTCCCCGGTCACATTGCATGCGGTTCCAAAGCTGTCCTGCAGGGCAAATATCGTAAGCATCAGCGCGGTTCCGGTCTCATCAAATCCAAGCACCCCGGTAATCAGCCCCAGTGAAGCCATTACGGTGCCGCCCGGAACCCCGGGAGCCCCGATTGCAAAGATTCCCAGCAGCACACAGAACAGTATCATTGTTCCCGGTGAAGGAATGCTGCCGTAGAGGATTTTGGATACTGTCATGACAAAAAATACTTCCGTCAGTACAGAACCGCAGAGATGGATATTTGCAAACAGCGGGATCCCAAAATCAACCATATCCTCTCTGAGAGGCGGCTCTGATTTTTTCGCACACCGCAGGGCAACCGCCAGAGTCGCTGCAGAAGACATCGTTCCGACCGCGGTAATATATGCCGGGCCATAATTCTTGATGACATCCAGCGGGTTACTCTTCGAATAAGCACCGCCTGCTGCATAGAGCACAGCCAGCCAGATATAGTGTCCTGCCATAACGATCAGTACGACTTTAATAAATACCGGCAGCTGTTTTGTGATTGTACCTTCATAGGACAATGCACAGAATGTAAAGGCGATAAAGATTGGAAGTACCGGAATCACGACTTTGGTCACGATCTCCAGTACGATTTTCTGGAATTCATCCAGTACTTGTGTAATCACTTTTGCTTTTGTCCACGCAGCCGCAAGTCCGATCATAACGGAAAATACCAGTGCGCTCATGACCGGCATGATCTGCGGAATATCCAGCTGGAATACTACACCGGGAAGTTCTTTTAGCCCATCCACCTCGGATACGATGGAGAGGTGCGGGATCAGGCCGTAACCTGCCAGCATGGAAAGAAGCGCTGCCAGCACGGAGGACACATAGGCGATAACGATTGCCACACCCAGCATCCTGGAGGCATTGTTGCCCAGCTTCGTAATGGATGGGGCAATAAAGCCGATGATAATCAGCGGAACACAGAATGTGATCAACTGTCCGAGAATGTATTTTACAGTGACTACAATATTCATAAATCCCTCATTGGCAATCTGGCCAATCAGGATACCAGCCACCACTCCGAGCAGCAGCCGGAATGGCAGATTATTAAATAATTTCTTCATAGTTTCAATCCCTTTCCTATAGAATCGCTATATTATAACATCTCTCTCTTTCTCTCCGCAAACATCCGCCTGCAGTTCCTGTATTTACCAGCCGTCTGATGGCTATGGCTCAATATCTTCCGGCTCTATGCTGAATCAACTGAGCCGTGATGCTCACCGCAATCTCCGCAGGCGTTTCTGCTCCGATGGCAAGGCCGATCGGAGTCGTGATTCTGTCCAGATCTGCATCCGTAAACCCCTGTTCTTTTAATTTTGCAAACACACCGGCTTTTTTATGTCTGCTCCCGATCACTCCGATATAAGCTGCGGAAGTCTTTAAAACCTGTGCCTGAACCGCCAGATCGTCCTTATGCCCGCGGGTCATGATACACACATAATCCAGGGCATCGATTGTAACATAATCTGCAATATGGCTGTTCTCAATTAACAGGACCTCTTCTGCCCCGGGAAATAATTCAGCCCTGCTGAACTCCTCCCTGTCCTCCAGAACTACACACCTGAAATCAACTGCTGCTAGAGCCGGCACCAGCGCCTGTGAAACGTGTCCTCCCCCGAAAATATAGACACGCTCCTGCTGCTGCATATTCTCACAGTAAAACTTACGCCCCTGTGCTTCTATCTGCACGGGTTTCTTCTGCAGACCTTCAAGAACAGCCGCTGGAAGTGATATCCCTGCGATAGCTCCAGAACGGCGGCAGACCGCCATACCTCCCTCTCCGTCCTCAGAAATCTCGCTGACAAGCCAGAATTCTTCTTTTGTTTGATATAATGCCCCAATCTGCCTAAATAGAACCAGTTTCTGCTCATCACCTGCAGAAATGTATTGAAACTGCACATTCACATCCCCCCCGCAGATCATTCCCAGGTCCTGGATCTCATTTTCCCTGAGCCGGAAGTATTCCAAGCGCGGCTTCTTGCTGCGCAGTACCTCTGCCGCCACGTCTTCACTGCGGTGCTCGACCGCCCCGCCGCCTACCGTCCCCCAGATTCTGCCGGCGGAAGTAACCAGCATACGCGCCCCCGCCCCCCGCGGGGTGGAGCCGGAGCTTGCAACAACCGTGACCAGAACCGCATCCTGCCCCTTTAACATACACTCATACAGTAAGTGAAATAATTTCTCCATGCCATCATCCTTTCATAGGGGTCAGACCCCTATAATAATTGCGCCCTCAGTTCTTCTGCTGTTTTCATGGAAAGCATACCCGGTGCGATATCGAATACTGTCTTTGCACCGGAATCTCCATTTTTAGAGAGACGGTATGCCGCACGCGCGTAGCATACCAGTACGCTGGATGTAAATTCCGGATTGGAATCCAGCTTCAGTGAGTATTCAATTACGTGCTTACTGCCTTCTCTTCCCGTCTCACCACTGCGGATGACAAATCCACCGTGCGGCATTTTGCTGTGTTCGGCTTTCAGTTGTTCTTCTGTGATAAAAGTTACGGTTGTGTTGTAATCCGAGAAGTAGTTCGGCATGTTTTTGATTGTTTCTTCGATCTCCTTCAGATCCGCGCCTTCCTCAGCCACTACATAACATTCTCTTAAGTGTTTGTCTCTTGTAGTGAGTTTGGGACCGCACCCGCTTCTTACCTGCTCTACAGCTTCTTCAACCGGCACGGTATACTGGATGGCGTTCTTCACACCCTTCACGCGGCGGATCGCGTCTGAATGTCCCTGGCTTACGCCTTTTCCCCAGAATGTATATGTATCTCCCTGTACAAGGATGGACTCCGCATAGATCCTGTTCAGTGAAAACATCCCCGGATCCCAGCCTACGGAAATGATTCCGATATGGCCGCCGGCTTTTGCGGATGCGTCTACATTTGCAAAATATTCCGGTATCTTGGCATGAGTGTCAAAACTGTCGATCGTGTTGAAGTTCTTTACAATCTCAGGTCCGATTACCGGCAGGTCCGTTGCTGAGCCGCCGCACAGGATCATAACATCAATCTCATCTTTCATGCTAAGTATATCATCCATATGAACGACCGGAACACCCTCTGTCATAATCTGAACGCTCTCGGGTTCACGCCGTGTAAAGATGGCTTTTAATTCCATATCCTCATTGCGCTCAACCGCAAGCTCTACTCCACGTCCGATGTTTCCATAACCAACAATTCCAATTTTGATTTTCTCCATCGTATATCCTTCCTCTCCAATATTTCTTTCTTAAATTTTTTGAATCGTTAATAAGTATAACATATGAATCCTGCGTGTACAATTTAAAATTAAAGCGCACCCAGGCATATTAACCGCGGATGCGCTCTGTGTTTTCCTCTTTAAACTTATTCGCTGCTTCTAAAACGGAATCTCCGGTACATCAAAAATCAAATATTCGGACTCATGCCCCACCATGTCACAGCTTCTCGATCCCTGTTGCAAAATATCCTGCCGATCGGACGGCTTCTTTCAGTTGACTGTCTTCGCACTCCTTCTTCATTCTGACCGTTACGCACCCCTCTGCAAAATCAGCCTTAGCTAATACGCCATCCATACTGTTAAAAACATTTTCCACTCTTTTAGCACAATTTGTGCAGGTCATTCCCTCGATCCGTATTTTTCTGATGTACGGATAGTGGGCAATATTTTTATCCGCAGGCCTCACGCGTTTCACCGGATCATGGCCGCTCCCGCAGCACCCGTGCGTCAAACGCTTTGTATAGCTTCTGATCCCCAACACACAAACGATAATAATCATGATACATATAATTCCAGTTGCCATAATACTTTACTCCTGTCTGATCTTGTTTTAGTAATTCATCTCTCTTCCTATAGAGGCGGGAGAATTTCCACATCTTGTGAAACATTCAATAGGAGGAGACACACGCCATGAGTTCATTATGCTCTCTTCTTCTCAGTTAGTCCTCCCTAACTATATAATACAACATAATTGCAAAAAAGAAAACCCCTTTATATTTTTTCTGCTTTAGATCATAAATCAAAATGAATTCTATCTTAGGCAGTTACATCTGTGAATGCGCCGATTCATACCTTTGTCACTTTCCTGTCACTTTTCTTTTTTAATATGGTATCATCAAACATGAAAGGAGTTATTAACTTATGGAAATTTTACGCTGCAGCCATCTTACAAAAACATATGGCAGTGGTTCCAATACGGTAACAGCATTGGACGATGTCTCGCTTTCGCTTGAACGGGGCAGCTTTACGGCTATTGTCGGTGCGTCCGGTTCCGGGAAATCCACTCTGCTGCATATGCTGGGAGGCGTAGACCGCCCTACCAGTGGCAGCATTTTTATCGAAGACACAGACATTTCAACACTCAGTATGGAGGAACTTGCGGTTTTCCGGCGCAGAAAGGTAGGGCTGGTCTATCAGTTTTATAATCTGATCCCAACACTGAACGTAAGGAAAAACATTCTCCTGCCTGTTCTTTTAGATAATCAGAAGCCGGATGAGGAGCGGTTTCGCCATCTGGTTTCCACCCTGGGGCTTACAGACCGTCTCGCACACCTTCCCAGTGAATTATCAGGAGGCCAGCAGCAGCGCACCGCTATCGCAAGAAGCCTCATCTACCATCCGGCGATCCTTCTTGCCGATGAACCAACTGGCAATCTGGACCGTAAAAATTCAGAAGAAACCATCGAGCTTCTGAAGCTCTCTAACCGGCAGTACGGACAGTCTGTCCTCCTGATTACACACGATGAAAAGACCGCTCTAAAGGCAGACCGCGTAATTACTCTGGAGGATGGGAAAATTCTGCATGACGAGGTGGTGTCCTGATGAAAATTTTACGAGAATATGTTTGGGACACGATACGAAGAAATAAGAGAACCAGCATTGCCATCATGACCGCATTATTTCTTATGACCACGATGATGTCCTGTTTCTGCGGTTTTGTCTACACAATGTGGACAGATGCCATTGTCCTCACGAAACTCGAAGACGGGGACTGGCACGGAGAATTGTTCGATACAACGTACGGAAAGGATCTTGAACACATTGAGAACTACGCCTCTGTCTCTGCCGTTCTGGTCAAAGGCCCGTGGGAAGCCGCGAAGCTGGAAGAGGAGGGACGCAGGACATACCTCATTACCCGCGGCGCCAACCAGGAATACTGGGATTCTATGCCGGAAAAGGATACTCTGACCGAAGGCAGGCTCCCGCAAGCCGCCAATGAGCTTGTACTTTCAAAACAGTATTTTGATGACCACCCCGGCACAAAAGTGGGCGATACCCTCACGCTTCCGATCGGGCAGCGCATGTATCAAGGGAAGGTATGCATGGAAACAGACGGATATCACGAGGATGAGACCTTCCGTCAAACAGGTACAAAGACATACAAAATTGTAGGAATTCTTGATGTTACCACATCCTCCTCCGTACCAGCCTATACTGGAATGAGTTATCTGGATACAAAGACTGTGAACCCGGCCGATGAGCTAACGGTCTATCTTCGTTTTGACCCCATGAGGAGTACTTATAAGGAGCTCCCGGAACTGGCGCGCTCCTTAGGCTACCAGGCCGATGAATACGGAGACTATACGCTCAGATATAATGCAGGCCTGCTCTCAAAATACGGGATACTCTCGCCGGATCAAATCGGAAGCATCAGCAGCCTCTCTGTTCTTGCCGTACCTGCCATGTTTCTGGTCATTGCGCTTCTGCTGATCGCCGTATTTGTACTGGTCATCCACAATGCTTTTGCCCTTTCTGCCAGCGAAAAACTGGTGCAGCTCGGAACCCTGGCCGGTATTGGCGCATCCCCCAAACAGATCAAGGCGGCGGTGACATCCGAGGCAATGATCCTGCTGATTGTGCCTCTCCCTGTCGGAATATTATGCGGCTGGCTGCTGGATACAGAGTTGTTCCGTCTGATTAATGCTGCAAATAATATCGGCAGAACCGCGCCGGATATTGTACTTACATTCGGGCTTCCCGCCATACTTCCTGCAATTCTCCTGTCCGCTGCCACAGCCTGGCTTTCGGCGAGAATACCGGCCCGCAGAGTTGCAAAACTGATGCCTGTAGAGGCCCTGAGGCAGGTGGAGGTGCTGAAAGGAAAAAAGATCCGGCAGGGACGCATATCCAGCCATTTTGGAATCAGCGGTGAACTGGCTTCCAACGCCCTCACTGCCCGTAAAAAATCGTACCGGGCCGCAACGATTTCCCTTTGTCTATCTTTCCTTCTGCTCACCGGATTTTTATATATTATTACTACCCAAAATGCATCGAAAGAGGTTTACAGGGCGCAGAATGAATCCCAGGGCCATGTCTTTTTCAGCATCAGCGATGGCCGGCAGCCCGAACAGAAGGCGTTAGATGAGGTTTTAAAAGTGCCCGGTGTCTCCAGGGGAATAATCATGAATAAAATGCCTTGTGCTACCTGGATTACAGAAGATCAGACTTCAGATGATATCGAGACATATCTGGGCGGATTTGATGAGATAATTTCTGAGAAAAAGTACTCTCCCATTGAAAGGGATGGAAAATACAGGATTTATTCTATACTTATTGGCCTGGAGGATGACAGTTTCAGAGAATACTGCAAAGAAATGGGGACAGATCCTGATTCCTACTATAAAGATCCTGCAAAGGCGCTGATCTATAACCGTACCGAAGACCCTGAGGTAAGTACCCGTAAGCAGGGTGTCTACCGGGATATCCTGAAACTTCAGCCGGGACAGACCCTCACTTTTACAGAAAAGGCCTATGATGAGGACACCGGTAACTTTGAATTCCGTCTGACCGCAGGGGATCTGGTAACTGAACTCCCCGCCGAAGGCATCGGCCTGCCGCGTTTTTCCTTAGCCGCTGTTATGCCTATGGAACATGTACTGGATATCTCCGCGTCTTGCAGCGAAAAACGGCAGTATTCTGCTTCGGCCGTCAACGGAATCTTTCTGACAGACGATAAAGACGGCATCTCTTATCCGCTGATCCAAAATGTTTCCGGCCAGATCTCCCAGATCCTTGGTAAATACTACGGCAGCGGTGACTACATGGTATCTGACCTGGCAGAAAAAGAAGAGGTACAAAGGCAATCCACCAGCGTTATGAGTATTGTTGTCGCGTTCTTAGCCGGGCTGCTGGCACTGATCGGCATTTCCAATGTATGGGCAAGTATTTCAGGCAACCTGCGCCAGAGGAGCCGGGAATTCGCTATGCTCAAGTCGGTCGGCCTCTCACCCGCACAGCTCTGGCGCATGCTGTTCCTGGAGGGATTGGATCTGGGATTGAAGCCGCTGCTTTACAGCCTGCCATTCCAGGCCGCGGTACTTGCGTGCTTCCTTTACCTCAATGAGGTAACCTTGATCGAATATCTGCCTTTTGCGCCATATGCAGCTGTCCTTGGCTACACCATGCTTGTTCTCGCTTCCATTATCGGAGCTTACTATATGGGCGGACGCAGAATTGTACGCCAGAACATCATATCCGCAATTAAGGATGATACCATCTGATGCAGAAACGGGCATGTCCCTGCGCAGAATTCTCTGCCCGGACCTGTCCGTTCTGCTTTTCTATAATGCCTTTTGCAAGCGCCAGCCCGATTCCGGCGCTACCTTTTGCCGCATCCGCTCCTCTGTAAAATCGTTCGAACAGATGTGGAATATCCTTTTTAGAAAAGCCCCGTCCACCGTCCTCTATCACCATCTCCGTATAAAGAGGATTTTCTTCACAGATTACACGAATCTTACTGTTTTCAGGAGTATGCTCCAGACAGTTCTTCAAAATATTCAACAGAGCCTCCGCTGTCCACTGCATGTCTGCAGAAAGCCAGACTTCCTGTTCTCCCTGCCCTTTTGATAAAATTTCCAGATCAACCTGTTTCTGCTGCAGCATGGCTCTGAGCGGTTCTGCTGCAAGTTCCGTCAGTTCCTTTGCTTCTACATCCTCCCTATGAAATTCAAGCGTATGCGAATCCAGCTTTGCCAGGGTCAAAAGCCCATCCACCAGTCCCTTCAAACGCTCTACCTGGCCCTCCAGCCGGTTCAGATACTCCTGGTCTTCCGCCTCCAGGGCAGGACTTAAAAGCTCTGTCATCAGCGACATGGAGGTCAATGGCGTCTTGAGTTGATGCGCGATATCGGCTGTTCTCTCTGCCAGGATCTCGTGGTCCCTGACCGCCTCTTCCCTGGTACAGGCAAGCTTGGCAACAGTTTTGTAAATTTCATCCTCCAGATGGGAAAACATATCTTCCCGCCGGTTCAGTGCAGCTGCCTCGCCGCGCCCTGCCGCCTTCAGATACTCTGTAAGGTCTTCAATCCTGGTCCTGAAACGCATTTCCTTTCTCTCTCTAACCAAGAACACGATTCCACCGGCTATTTCAAACAGAACAATTCCTGCTGCCAGGGCATATGGCAAATGATCCGGGAAACGCGTCAGTCTCCTATGTCCATATTTACGCAAATAGGCATCCGCATCTGCTGCATCCGCATCCGTTTTAACCGCACCGCCGCCAGATTCCGGCATGACTTGCTTCCCCTGGCTGCTGCCCTGATCCGGACCGTCCGCTCTTCCTGCTGCATATTTCAGGCCCTCTGGAATTGAACTGCCTTCAAGCGCGGCTTCGGTCAGACGAACCGTGTAATCGTACTCACGGAAGCTGAAACAGACAGCAGTCACTACGCCCGCCAGTATCCCGGGAATCAGCCAGAATACACAGGATAAAAGAAATGCCTGCACCCCACGTCCTTTCATATCTTTTCCTCCATCCGATAGCCAATCCCACGGATCGTTACAATATACCCCGTATCCATCAGTTTTCTCCTCAGGCGTTTTACAGTCACTGTTAATGTATTATCATTGACAAAATTCCCCTCTGTATCCCAGAGCTTATCCAGGATCAGGTTCCGGGGCAAAGTCCGCCCTTTATTCTCCATAAGCACCTCAAGCAGGCGGTATTCCAGTGCCGTTGCATCCACGGACTGCCCATCCACCATCACCTGCATTTTCTCCCGGTCAAGCTGTATATTCCCACAGGAGAGCACATTCCCTCCATCGTCAGACGTACGGCGGAGCACCGCCGCAATTCTGGACTCCAGTACTGCTATATGAAATGGTTTGGTAACATAATCGTCGGCCCCCATATCCAGTCCCCTGGTAATATCCTTTACATCGTCACAAACCGTCAGGAAGATAACCGGGGTATCCTCCCGTTCCTTCACCCATTTACAGAAATCATAGCCACTGCCGTCAGGCAGATTCAAATCCAGGAGAATCAGCTGGAATCCCTCCGCAAACAGATCCTTCGCCTGCCCTGCAGAAGCACAGCTTGTACACATATACCCTTTTCTCTTTAATGCCGACTTGATTCCAAATGCAATTGTCTCGTCATCTTCCACCAGCAATATCTTTGTCATATTTCCTCCATCCGGTCAAATTGATTATAATATCTGCGCGCCGCTTCAGGGCTCAGGGAAAAACGTCGGATCAATTTTTCTATGATTTGTTCCTCAGCCTTGTTCTCCTCCAGATTATCCAATATCATGGCCTTAATGCCCTGTTCTACATAGCGCAGAAAATCAATGAGCGTCTGTTCCACCTCATCGTTATTTGCTCCTTTTGTATTAAGTATCACTTTTTTACAATCACCTCCCAAGGCGAGTCCCTCCACTTCACAGCACCGGTTTTCGAAGGTATATCTGTATCTACTTATTCTGTTATTTCTTCTCCTGCATGTATCTTATTTCTCCTTAATTATAGTATTTTCCAACTTTCTTTGCAATCATAAGCAAACTGATATTATACGCCTAATAGGCACCATCCCCTCTTCGTTCAGTTCTCTAACATTGTGCTGAATGTTCCGGCGGACCGCCGGCAGGGAAAGGCAGAGGCAGCAGGAGCCAGACACAACTGTGCCCGCTTTCTGCTGCCTCTGCCTTTCCCTGGTTTCGTAGTGTCCCCACGAATTAATTCTCTAAAAGTTTCCTTGCCTTCCATTTCCCACTTCTAATCCGCAGGAATGAAAAGATCGATCCGATTCCCCATCCGATAGGTATTGACCACCAGATGGCACTTGACCCGATAAAATAAGCCAGCAGGTAAGCAATCACCACTCTTGTAACCAGATTTGATATGGAACTCAGCATAAATGCCCCCATATCCCCAGCCCCCCGAAGCAGACCATTTCCCACAAACATAAAGCCCATCAGCACATAAAATACAGAAACTGTCTTCATATATTTCAGCCCGTATCCCATAGCAGTACCTGCAGAGCCGGCATTCAAAAAAAGCCCCAGAAGATGCGGTCCAAACAAAAAGATAACGCTGGTGATTATGATTGAAAAAATCAGAACCATCAGCAGACACGCCTTATACCCCTGTGTCACCCGTTTTTCCTTGCCTGCTCCAATATTCTGCGCCGTATAGCTCGACATTGCATTGGAAAAGTTCATATTGGGCATCATGGCCAGAGTATCGATCTTAGTAGCCGCTGTATATCCTGCAACAAACACTTTTCCATAAGAGTTTACAAGACCCTGCATAAACATCATGCTGACAGATACAATGGACTGCTGAATCATAGAAGGCACTCCTACTTTTGCGATCCTTTTCACCGCAGACATCTCAAACAGCCCCGGCTTCTCTCCTATAAATTCGGGTTCATTTTCCATCTTCCTCATCCTGCGCATCAAAACGTAAAATGAAAACACTGCGCACATCCCCTGGGCAATCAGTGTGGCCCACGCCACTCCCGCCACTCCCATATGAAAACGGATAACAAAAAGCAGATCCAATACGATATTGGTCAGCGCCGAAACAATCAAAAACTTAAGAGGCGTCTGGCTGTCCCCCAGTGCGTTATAAATACCATTCAGAGAATTATACAAAAACAGGAAAATAGCGCCCCCAAAATAAATCCGCAGGTATGTAAGTGAATCCGCAAAAATTTCCTTGTTCGTCCCCAAAAGCCCAAGCAGAGGAGAGGAAAAAATCTCTCCCAGCGCCATGATAAACAGCCCAACCACACCCAGCGTAATCAAAGCCGTATAGATCGTTGTCTTCATCTCTTTAATCTGCGCGGCTCCGAATAACTGTGAGATCACAACCGTGCACCCCATAGAAAGCCCTGCCGCAACTGCAATGGAAAGAAACACGACGGGAAAGGACGACCCAACTGCCGCCAGCGCATCCTCGCCAACGAACTTTCCCACCACCATAGAGTCCACCATATTATATAGCTGCTGGAACAGATTCCCCAGCACCATAGGCAGCGCAAAGAAAAACAGCAGCTTCAGCGGCTTGCCGTTTGTAAGATTCTTAACCATGATTCTTTCCCCCATTCTCCTTTTTGTATCCCACTACATTTTGGGAGATACGCTTAACAAATTCCTGATTTATCTTCCGTTCTTCCTCCGTGAATCCCCTGTAACAGATATCATCCCAGGCTTCATAAATATCACAGATAGCATCATAAACCTTCAGTCCATTTTCAGTCAGCGAAACAATCTTCTGACGTCTGTTCTTTTCATTAACCACCCGATGTACCAGCCCTTTTTCTTCCAGAAGAAACATTGTGCGGGCAATTCTGCTTTTATCAATGTCAAGATCCTCAGCCAATTGTTCCTGGCTGCAGAACTTATCCTTTAAAAGCCGTATCAGGCGCCCTTCCAGCGGGCTCAGTCCAAACTCTTCCAATTCACTGCGAATATATGCCAACTCACACCGCCTGATAATACTGACGTAATAATTCTTCATGCTTCCTCCCATAATTACCTTTGTTGCTCGTACAACTGTTGTGTTATACAACTGTTGTACAACACAACAATTATACCTTCACTTCCCCCAAAAGTCAAGGAGATTGTGAACTTGTGCGGAAGGGGGGGATGCGAAGGGGGCGCTAAGTGTGAGTGAAGGATGGAGACCGCAGGGGATGGGGAGGCGATTTCTGGATCCTGTCCGTTTGCGGAGAACCCGTAGGAGAAAAAACAGAAAATAGGGAGGGTACTTGCCGCAGTTGGCCCGAATGCCGATGCATTCGCGCCGCCGGCGGCAACAGAATTTGTTTTAGTAAAACAAATTCTGCCCTCCCTATTTTCTGTTTTTTCTCCAACGGGTTCTAACCGCGCTCTCTATGGACTCAGAAATCGCCTCCCCATCCCCTGCGGTCTCCATCCTTCCCTCACACTTAGCTAGGTGCATCCTATATGCACGTAAGTTCATTGCCCATAGGGCTGCTCCTAACGGGAACAGCGGATGTATTACGACTGTGCGTGAATGTTCAGTACTCTGTACGGTATCATTATTTTCTTCGTTCAAATACTTTTAAAAAATCTTCAGAAATGAACTATTTACTGCAATTGTGCGTCTCCTATATCCAGCTCCATCAGCCGGGCGTCCCCATACCAGCCACCGCTTCCGCTTACAACAAAGCCTCCCCTATGGTACCTGAAGGCATTTGTATATTAAAGTTTTTTGTGATTGTCGCTCCAATTACCGCAAAAGTATCTGCCTCAGGCAGTTCACCTCCGCTTTCCATGGATTTGGAATAGGCCAGGAACGGTACTTTTTCTCTTGTATGGTCTGTACCCGTATAAGTAGGGTCATTCCCATGATCGGCTGTTATGATCAAAAGATCATCTTCTCTCAGCCTATCCAGCAGGATTCCCAGTTTTTCATCGAACCGTTCCAGTTCCTGGGCATACCCCAGGGGATCCCTTCGGTGGCCCCATAAGGCGTCAAAGTCTACAAGGTTGACGAAACACAAACCCTTGAAGTCTTCGTGCTCCGCAACTTCGATAGTCTGCTCCATTCCGTGTACGGAGCTTTTGGATTTCAGTGCCTTTGTGATCCCCTGGCCTGCAAAAATGTCGTTGATTTTACCGATTGATATAACATCCAAGCCATTTTCTTTCAGCGCATCCAGCGCGGTCTTCCCGAATGGCTTTACTGCATAATCATGCCGGTTGCTTGTTCTTTTGAATTCTCCCTTCTTTTTCCCCACATAAGGTCTTGCTATCACGCGTCCGACCTTCCATTCATCCCTCATGGTCAGCTCCCTGGCTATCTCACAGCAGCGGTACAGCTCCTTTAGGTCAAAGGTTTCTTCATTGCCGCAGATCTGGAGCACAGAGTCTGCAGATGTATAGACGATCATATGGCCGGTCGCAATCTCTTCTTCTCCAAGTTCGTCCAAAATCACCGTACCGCTCTCACTTCGGTTTCCGATGACTTTGTGGCCGGTACGTTTTTCCAGTTCTTCGATCAGTTCTTTTGGAAACCCGGTTTCTGTAAACGTAATAAACGGCTTTTCTGTCCTTAGCCCCATAATTTCCCAGTGGCCGGTCATTGTGTCTTTTCCCCTGCTGCATTCATTCAGCTTTGTATAATATGCCAGCGGATGTTGTACAGGCGGAACCTGTGCAAGAGGATGCAGGTTTCCGATCCCCAGCTTCCCAAGATTCGGGATATGGAACTGTTCCACACTCCCGGATATATGTCCAAGCGTGTCGGCACCCGTATCCTGGTACTCTGCCGCATCATCGGCCGCGCCCACCCCCAATGAATCCACAACAATCACAAAAATTCTCTGATATTTGCTCATCGTATCCCTCTTTTCTGTATATAATGTCTTCTTTCCTATATTATGCTAGATTTGCCGGACCGAATCCCACAGGAAGCAATTCTTCCAGGGTATGGATTTCATAATGCTCCGTATCCAAAGCCAGGATAATCTGAAACTGGTCCGGGCGGCAGAATTCCATCATTACCTGTCTGCATACGCCGCAGGGAGCCGTCAGATCCGTTACGATTCCATCCATTCCTCCCACAATACAGATTGCCTCAAACTTTTTTTCTCCCTCGCTTACAGCCTTAAAAAATGCCGTCCTCTCCGCACAGCAGCTGGGGGAATACGCTGCATTTTCAATATTACAGCCCTGGTAGATACGTCCGTCTTCCGTCAGAAGGGCTGCCCCCACTTTAAATCCGGAATAGGGAGCATACGCGTTCCCCATTGCTTCTATCGCCTGCCCAATCAATTTTTCCACCGGCGCCATTCCCTATCACACTCCTTATGATCTAAACCGATTCGATATGTGAAAATTCTCATCTATCTCCTTAAAGCTTATAACAGTCCATTTAAACCTGATCTTCTTTTATCAATTCTCTCACAGCCTCTACCGCCACACGGATTGCCGCGTCTGTATCATGAACAACCGGATTCTCCAGTCCCTGTTTTGCCCTTTCCTGATTTGCCATCACGAGAAATACCGACCCCGCCCTCACTCTCAGATAGGAGGCTGCTATAAATATTGCCGCAGACTCCATCTCCGAAGCCTTGCAGCCCAGTTTCACCCACGCATCCCATTTTGCTGTAAGTTCATATCCCACAGGCTTTGTCTCCGGTGAATGCTGGCCGTAAAATGAATCTTTGCACTGCACCACGCCTACATGGTAAGTTTTTTCCAGTCTTTGTGCCGCTCTTACGAGTGCATTCGTTACCCCAAAGTCCGGCACTGCCGGAAATTCTATGGGTGCATATTCTTTACTTGTCCCTTCCATGCGGATTGCCCCGTTAGCAATGACAAGATCCCCGCTTTTTACATCAATATCCATCCCCCCGCTGGTTCCGATCCTGATAAATGTATCTGCACCGGCCATCACCAGTTCTTCTACGGCAATCGCCGCAGACGGCCCTCCGATCCCGGTGGACGTCACACTGACCTTCACGCCGTCCAATGTGCCTGTATAGGTGATGTATTCTCTATTGTCGGCAATCAGTACCGGTTCCTCCAGATATTTTGCAATGAAGGCACAGCGTTTCGGATCACCTGGCATAATCACATACCTTCCCACATCTCCCTTGCCAACCTGAAGGTGATATAATTTCTCTTCATTTTCAGAATAATTGATCATAATCTCAGTCCTTTCCTATTCTTTCCGTTTGCAGCAGTTCCGTTTTACTATTTGTTATGAATTCACCTGCATACTGCTTCTACGATAATAACAGATACAGTCCCTTCCTGCTTTTTTTGCGTCATACAATGCCCGATCCGCATACTTCAGAGCCTCCTCGAAACTGTCCAGTTCCTGAAGACTGCCTTTCCATACACCAATGCTGACAGTCACCCTGCCGGTTTTGACATCCGCTCTTGGCAGGCCGGCTTTTGCTATCCGTTCCTGCAGTTCTCCTGCAAAATCTCTGTCCCCATGAGCCTCAGAGAACTTAATGGCAAGAAATTCTTCCCCGCCATACCGAACTGCTATCATCCCGTTTTCCTGGGAATAGGCCCTAATTACAGCTGCCATCTGTTTCAGGCATTCGTCTCCATTTAGATGACCGTAAGTATCATTATACTGTTTAAAATAGTCGATATCCAGCATCAAAATTACTGCATGCATCCGGCTCTTGTGATAGGCCTCAAAAAGCCCGCGCACATTTTCTATCAAATACCGGCGGTTATAAAGCCCTGTCAGCTGATCCGTGCAGGCCATTTTGTTCAACATCACATTTGCTTTTTCTATTTCCCTGTACTGCCGGGCAATTGTCTCCCTGTCACGGTATGCTACCGCCATGCTCTGGTAACTCCGTATCGAGATAAACAATGCCAGGATCGTCGCAAACGAACTATTAATCAGATCTGCCGTAAAGTTGGGTAATGCAGTAAATGCAAGCATTCCTGTCAGCACGCTCCAGGAAACCCCGAAGATCAGAATGCTTTCCAGCGGCGGCTGAAGCATCACTGCCGCCAAAGTCGGAACCAGATAGCAATAAATGACAATCCCCATTCCATTTCTCTTATCGAGAAGGGTTATCCCAATAACCCAGGCATATAAGATCACCACGTAGAGCCTTCTGATCCACAGATACTCCCGATATTTCTTTTTCTTCACTAACCATGCATGAATAGGAAGAATACCTGCTGTTGAAAGAAAGAGCATCGCATACATAAAAAAATACCGGGCTGATTCTGCATCAGCAAAAGGCCCTCCTGCCTTGCATGCCGAAACCAACAGCATACAGAGCTGAGTGCCTGCTACGATCATGGCAATATTCCGTTCCGTTTTATACACCTTTTGGGGAAAATAATCACGGAAGCCCATTTTCTGATCCGGAGTCAGTATGGGATCCAGCTTCTTAAAAAATATGCCAGCCTTCATTCAGTATGCCTCCACATGCCATAATCCACTTACATACACAATGGCATTTCCCACGCTCGCTACTATAAAAGATATAATGATATTTTAACACGAGATGCATTTTTTCTCTACCATAATTACAGGATTTACATATACAGACAAAATTAACCTCCCCTTTTCATCCCCAGTCAAGAAACCAAGTTGACAAGCTTTAGCCTTATCAACAAATGGTTCTCCAACTAAAAGGATAGCCGCCAGCCTCCCAAGGGCGCACATGCAGTTCAAATCTACTAGAACAGGCCTTAGAATTTCTTAGGTCTGTGTCCGCAGATTTGAACTGCATGTGCGCCCTTGGGGGACTGGCGGCTATCCCTTCCTTTAGCGTCTCACCTCCCCCGTGTCAACTAATCTCCAATTTATTTTAAACGCTCCTTCAACCGATCTTCTGCCTTTGTAAATTCGCAATTAAATGCTTCTTCCTCCAGTTTGTTCAGCGTACTTAAGTGATTCTCATGCTGTTCCTTATCCCACTCCTCTGCAAATGCGCCGCCTTTAATCCCCTCGTACTGTTTCTTCAGGAAATTCCGGATCTCGGTCGTGTCCACTTTTTGGAATCCGGTCAGTTGTCCATACTGGCTGGTATGAGAGTGATAGGGAAGCTGACGGAAGAATCCCACTTCGGCTGCCTTTTCCATCATGACCGCCGGCTCTTTGGATAGATACATTTCCATCAGAACTGCTTCCTCCGGATGCCCCATTTCTACCTGGAGTTTAAATGCCTCCATAAATACATTGTAAATAATCGGCCAGGTTCCCTGCTCTGCCATTAGATCCAGACAGGTCTCGTCATCAAACGTTACTTCAATTGCGCCTTTTCTCGTAGCTCCGATTGCTTTACACAGCGCTTTTCCATATTCCAGGGCCTTTCCGGATGCGTCCTGATGAACGCCCACAAATGCCGGAGCGCCTTCCCCCTGTTCATACAGTTCGCGCACGCCTTTTCCAATCATTCTCGGAGCTGCCATGACAACGTCCAGATCTGCCGCCGGTTTGATCCGATGGAATGTAATATTATATGCGGATGCAAAGTTCACGATATTGCCCGCTTCCAAATTCGGTGCAATCTGTTCTTCGTAAATCTCCGGCGCCACTTCATCCGGAAGCAGCAGGAAGATGATGTCAGCCCGCTTCGCGGCCTCATCAATCGGATATACCATAAATCCATCCTCATTAGCCTGGTCATATGACTCATCATGACGGCTTCCAACGATCACATTCTTTATACCGGAATCACGCATATTGAGCGCCTGGCTCCGTCCCTGGTTTCCATAGCCAATGATTGCGATGGTCTTGTCGATCACCATGCCCAGATCTGCATCTTTGTCGTAATAAATGTTTGCCATAATTTTCTCTCCTTTGACCATTTCTTCTAGACATCAGACATCTGATGTCTGTTCTCTAGTGTTAGCGTACCACCTGAAACCCTCTCCGTCAACAGCATTTTTAATTTCTGTGGATTTCAACAATATTTATCATCTATTTTTATAAATACTGCACAACCCCCGGCCCCTTATGACCGAAGAAGGCAGGTACCATTTCTGATACCCGCCCTCTTCTAATCCGGATTCTCGTCCAGAGACAGTTCTTTCCATTTGTCCAGCGAATCGGCAACCGCAACCGCCATAGCCTCTTTATCCCTATGCATCAACGCTTCCAGGATCTTATCATGGTTTTCTGTTACGATTTTGGAATAATCCCGGTTCGAGATTACAAGCGACGGCTGGAACATTTCCATGATACTGTTTCCGATACTGGCCACAAAGGGATTGTGTGTGCTCTTGTAAATCCCTGCGTGGAATTCCATGTCATTGTCCACTGTCGCCCGGCCCTTTTTGAAATCATTCATCGTCTTTTCGTGAATCTCTTTCAGCCGCTCTATGTCTTCCTCATCTGCATTGTCAATGGCCAGGAGGCTGGCGGACATTTCGATCATCTTACGGAATTCCACCAATGCATCCTTGCTTTCCGCTTTACTCATCAGGATCATTTGAAAAATTAGCGGATTCATAACAGAAGCATCTACTGTGCTGCAGATACGGCTCCCATTTCCTTTACAGATCTCCACAACCCCCAGAGCCTCCAGCATTTTGACCGCCTCGCGGATACTGGATTTGCCCACGCCGAACCGCTCAGATAATTCTGCTTCCGAGGGCAGGAAATCACCGGGCTTTAACTCCCCGCTGATCAGGCCTTCTTTGATCTTTTCCACCACCATTTTTGATAGCGACTGCTTGGGAACCGGGGTCAGCCAGTCTGATTTTTTCTGTTCCATCCTTTTAAGTCCTCCTCCAGCAATGTCAATTTTGCTTTTGTTTCATTATAATCCGTTTTTAGTTTACCCTTTTCACACACCTGCTGTCAAATCTTATTAAATTGTGACTTTATGATTTAGATGAAACACAGTAAAAGGTGAGACTGATTCCTGGGTATTGAGATAAAAATTCAGAAAATATTAAGTCTTTATTGGTGAATTCTTTAGAACGTGGGTGTACTATGGGATGAATGGTAATGTTTTCTAAAACGTAAATGGAGGAAATATGAAAAAATTATTGTGTGCGTTTTATACTTTAGAAGCAGTTCTTCTCTTCCAGCACTTTGATTCCCTGCAGCAGCATCCAGCAGACCGGGGTCTCAATTCCCAGTTCTTTTCCCATTCGTACCATGCCCCCTGCAAACATATCGATCTCCGTTTTATGTCCTGCTTCCAGATCCTGGAGCGTAGAAGGCTTGTTATTATATGGGATTCTGCAGACCGTATCGTACTGCTTTCTCATCTGCTCTTCCGTTATAATGATTCCTTTTGCTGCCGCTACCGCCTGAACTTCCTTCATTGCCGCCCAGCGGATTTCATTGGCCGGTTCGCTGCTGCGGAATGCACCGAAGGGAATCCCCAGCAGTGCACAGGTCAAGTTTTCCCCGACATTGCACATATATTTAAACCAAAGCCCCCACATCATATCTTTTTCTACTTTATATGGGATATCACAGCGTTCCATCAATTCGCTGACCGTCTTTACCCGCTCTGTTTGGACAGTATTTTCTGATTCACCAAAATACACCTTGCCCCAATAAGGGTCGAAGTCAGCCCTGCCATTTTTCATGACAATGGACATTCTCATATAAGAATAAAGTACATGATTCCATCCATAAGCGGCTGCCACCTTTTCCTCACTCTCCACACCATTCATAACACAGAGTATCTGTGTCCTGTCACCCACAAAATTTCTGATATCCTCTATGGCCTGCTGCAGCCCCATATCCTTCACTGCCATGATAACCAGATCCGTCTCACGGCCTTCTTCCGGAGTGCAGATTGGAAAATGATAATTCACACCATTCACCGTGACACCCCGATTCTCGAGGCGCTCTTTCCGCTTCCCCTGTGCGATTACGCAAAAGTTGTCTCTCCCCAGATGCTCCTCCAGCCTTGGCGCAAAAAACACCCCCATGGCTCCAAGCCCAATCAGTGCCACTTTTTTTATTTCCATTTAAAATGCCTCCTTTTTCTTGCAATTCCCTTCCTTAATAAATACTATATATGCGGTTTTCACGAAAATCAATCATTTGCAGCCGAAACATTCCCTTTTCCAATATTAATGTAACATTCGGGCGGACCTGAACTGTTACATATTAATACCAAACGCTTGACAGTTCATACTGTAACTGTTATGATTACAGTATGAACTGTATTTCTTTTCGTTACAGAAGGAGGTGAAAAAACCATGAAAAAAAGAAACACGGTCTTTGCCGTTCTGTTAAGCGCAGCGTTTCTGCTGACAGCCTGCCAGAATTCTACAGAACCGGCAGCCGAAGATACAGCGGTGAATACTAACTCAGATACTGCCGGCTTTGAGAATATAAAAGTCCGGAAACTGGACGGAACAGAGACAGATATGAACAGTATCCTTAGCAGCGCCGAGCTCACAGTCTTTAATGTCTGGGAATCCTCCTGCATCTCCTGCCAAAGCGAAATGGAGGCCCTCGCAGCGCTTGGAGATCAATATTCCGGCAGGGGTGTCCAGATCATAGGGGTCATGAAGGGAGTTACCCAAAAAAGGGATGAGGAGGCTCTTGCGGTCATTTCCAAGACGGGCGCAAATTATATCCAGCTGCTGGATTCCGAAGAGCTGCAAAAAATGATGCCCGGCCTTTACGAAGAGACTCCGTCAACCGTTCTTTACAGCAGAGACAAAGAGCAGCTGGGAACTGTATATGCAGGTGCCCGGGATGAAGATTTCTGGGGAAAGGAAATCGAAAAATATCACAGCGAAGTCTGTGAAAATGATCATCCTGCAGATTGCGCTGTCGGGTGAACACCCTGGTAGCAGCAGGCTGCTGCTTTCCGCAAACCTCCGGACCACTGCCGGCTTCTCCGGCTTTTGTCCGGAGGTTTTTTCTACTACATTCAGCTTCATTTCCCCATCCAAACGGCATGCACCTTATTTTTCTACTTTGAATACAATAAAAACAGGCAAACTGCGCCGATACACAAACTATGTAATCAACCAGAATCTTAACTGATCAAGGAGGAATAGATCATGCCCGCAACCCTTAATGGAACCGTATTTCATGACCTGAACCATGAAGGCCAGTACGTCCCCGGCTCACCAGGTATCTCCCAGGTGGTCCTCGTACTTTATTCAGATTCTGCCTCTGGCCCCGTCTGTGCGTCAACAGCCACAGGTTCAGACGGCCGATACTCTTTTTCAATCACAGTCCCAGGAACTTATACTGTCTATGAGACTGTAGCACATTCCGGAAGCTGTCCGCCCACTTATGCGGTACAGCCCGCCGGTTATGCATTTTCCAACAACCCCAGAAAACAAACCATCACAGTCAGTGCCGATCAGATTAACAACCACGAAAATATTGTCAATCTGAACTTCGGCCATGACCCGCTGAGCGCCCCTTATCCCTGCAGCCAAGAGATGATACTTTTTGAGGGCAGGCCCACCATGCGGCACACCGTCAATCTGATCACCGGTGCATCCCTCCTGCAAGGCCCCCTGTCTAATAATGGGTCCGTGAATGCGATCGGTTTCAGCACAATAGATTATCATGTCTACGGATATGACCAGACAAACAATACTATTGTCCGTGTCGATAATCATGGCGAAGTGGCTCTTCTCAATCCCCGCCCTGCCGGTATGCCCGCTGCCCCTTATTCCGCCGGCACAATGGATATGGCAGGATTCTATTATATCTACGTCCCTGGAACCAGCCGTTTCTATACGGTCGACCTGCGCGCAGATTCTCTTACTTTCTTAAAGCTTGTAGATCCTGCTAACGGCTTTACTGAACAGACCTCCAATTACGGCACTCCCATATCCTCCCCTCTTACCATCGGAGACTGGGCTTTCAGCCCTGCGGACCAGAGGTTGTACGGTGTAGAGAGAGACGGTACCGTATACCGGATTGATGAATACACCGGAATCGTGACGCCTCTGGAAACAACCGGGCCTAATCCCGGTGATACCTTCGGCTCTGTAGTCATAGACGGCAGCGGAAACCTCTATGCGGTTAACAATGGAGACGGCACCATTTACCGTTACCGGATCAGCGGAGATACCGCAGCGGGCACACGTTTTTCCATGACACGTGCGGACGCATTCAATGACGGCGCTCTCTGCCCCTATGCGCTCATCGAACTGGATTATGGTGACGCACCGGATGCAGGCGGAGGAGGAACTGGAAGCTATCATACCCTGCTTGCAAACAACGGCCCGCGCCACGGTACCGGAAGCCCCCTGTACTTAGGAACACAGGTGACATCCGAGGAAGACGCTTATCAGAACGCCACCGCTACCGGAGATGACCTGTTCCAGGGAATCCAGGATGACGGCCTTTCCGTCCCTCTGCCCATGCTGGCAGTGGCGGCCCTGAATTACTCTCTATCTGTCACTGCTACAAATGATACGAGTGAAACGGCATACCTGTACGGATGGATTGATTTTAACAAAAACGGGCTGTTTGAAGCCTCCGAGGCGGCGCCTGTGATTCCCGTTCCGGCCTATTCAGGAACCAGCCAGTATACCTTAGATTTTGCAATTCCCGCCGGTACTGTGATAAGACCTGACCATACCTTTGTGAGACTCCGTCTTACCACAGAGCTTTTGACAGACACGGGCCTGGAAACACAGGATACCCGAAGTGTAGGCCCTGCCGCTGACGGAGAAGTGGAGGATTATATTCTCAAAATCGGCGCCACTACGGATTTGGCACTCACAAAGACTGCCGACAGAGACGTACTGGTAACAGGAGATCTCATCCATTACACAATCACCATCATAAATCACGGCCCGGAAACGGCACTGAATGTCATTCTGGAAGATTTGATTCCGCCGGAGATTACAAATCCCATGTACAGCCTGGATCAGGGTTCGTTGGATTACTGGCCGGGAACCCTTACACTGGGCGATATGCAGCCCGGTCAGGTCATCACAGTTGTGATCCAGGGTGTTTTTGATGGCTCCACACTGGGACCGGTCGTAAACACGGCTTCCGTCACCTCTCATTCCGAAGACTCCAATCCTGTCAACAACTCGGATACTGTGATTATCCCAGTCAACCGGGCCGCCAGCCTTGTCATTGAGAAAACGCCTGACACAGATCCTGCTGTGATAGGAGAACGCCTCACATTTACCATCTCAGTAACAAACAATGGCCCCGATGCCGCCGAAAATGTCATCCTATATGACATGGTTGAAACAGATTTTGAAAATCCCGAATATTCCCTGGACAATGGCGCCACCTGGTATCCATGGTATGGCCAGCTTTTCGCGGGAACACTGGATGCCGGATTTGTTTACACTTTTCTGCTTCGCGGAACCGTTCTTTCCGGAATTTCTGATGCACTCACTAATACGGCCTCTGTCACTAGCGATACCGATGACCCGGATCCGGATGACAATACCGTTACCGTTATCGTCCCCAAGTCTTCGTCCGCGGACCTGTCTGTGGTGAAAACCGGTGTACCAAACCCAGCGGCTGCGGGGCAGACATTAACTTATATTATAACTGTTACAAACGGCGGCCCTTCCCCGGCACAGGATGTTGAAATAACCGATGTACTTTCCCCGGATCTATTAAATGCGGAATATTCTATGGATCAGATCAGCTGGTTTGCGTGGAACGAAAGCCATACGGTAGGAATCCTGGAGGCAGGCGCCGTTTATACACTGTATCTGCGTGCATCCGTCAGTCCGGATGCAGTGCCGGGAACGATTTCTAATACGGTGAATGTCACCTCCCAGACGCCGGACCCGGATCCGGGCAATAACGAATACACGGAGGTAATAACGCTGGAAGGATCTGCGGATCTCAGTATTACGAAAACAGCGTACCCGGATACCGCCATATCAGGTGAAAAACTGACCTATACCATTTATGTTACGAATAAAGGCCCCTCAGATGCGGTAAATATCCTAATATCCGATGCACTTCCTCCCGCACTGGAAAATGCACAACACTCCATAGACGGAGTCAATTTTCTGCCTTGGAACGGACAATACAATCAGATATCCCTGTCTGCCGGCGACGCCATTACCCTGACGATCATAGCAGATGTTTCCCTTTCCCAGGCAGAAGACCTGTTCAACACGGTTTCGGTGTTCAGCGATACCTTTGACCCGGATATGGATAATAACACAGATTCGATCCTGACACCGGCTGACGCCCTCGCAGACATGCAGATTGTAAAAACCGGTCCTGACTCTGCGGCGGCTGGTGAGACTGTCCGATATACACTCACCATTACAAACAATGGCCCCAGCAGAGCAATGAATATTAATATAACAGATGTCCTTCCGGCCGCAGTCAAAGATCCGGAATTCGCCTTAAATGGTATATATACAGGCGTATGGAATGGCAGTTATTTTCTGATATCCCTGGATCCGTCTGAATCAGCGGAGCTGGTAATCACAGGAACACTTAGCCCTTCCGCATCAGGAACTCTGGAAAACGTTGCCTCCGTATCTGCCTCCACACCGGATCCAGATCTCACAAATAACACCTCTGAGACCACGACAACGGTCACATCCTCCGCAGATCTTTCGGTTATAAAAGCGGCCTCTCCTTCCCCTGCCATAGCCGGGCAGTATCTGATTTATACGATTGTGGCAGGCAATGCGGGTCCATCTGCCGCGGAGGGCGTGATCCTGGAAGATACGGTTCCGTCCGGCCTCTCTGATCCGGAGTACTCCACAGATGAACAGAACTGGAGCCCCTGGGTTTCTCCTTTTACAATCGGTGCAATCAATCCCGGAGAGCCGGTCATCATTTATATCCGTGGAACTGTTGCTGCATCCGCCTCAGGGCTGATTACCAATACCGTGGCCATATCCTCCCAGACGCCGGATCCTGATCCAGATAATAATACGTCTGCCACTACAACACCTGTCGAGACCTCCGCAGATCTTTCCATTGTAAAGACTGCAGCCCCGAGCCCCGCAGTACCGGGCAGCCTCCTTACCTATACCGTGTCCGTTTCCAATGCAGGTCCCTCCGATGCACGGAATGTACAGTTGATAGATCCCATATCTTCGTTGTTATCTTCCGTTGAATACTCGGTTGACAGCGGAGAAAACTGGACGCCATGGCAGGGAACTTTCAATCTGGGAACACTCCAAGCCGGAACAGGCGCTATAATATTGATACGGGGGAATTTGAGCAGCGCAGCAACGGGCGCCATAGAAAATATAGCCATCATCAGCTCCACAACTCCGGATCCCGATCCGGAAAATAACGCTTCCACCCTATTTACGCCGGTACAGAATTCTGCCGATCTATCTGTTGTAAAATCTGCAGAGCCGGTTCCCGCAGCACCGGGACAGTACCTGACCTACACGGTTACCGTCCATAATGCCGGGCCGGATGCGGCAGAAGATGTCTCGCTGTCCGACATACTGCCGGCAGAGCTGTCTCAGCCGGAATTATCAACGGACGGAGGCACTGTCTGGAATCCATGGTCCAGCCCCTATCTCATAGGGACGCTGGAGAGCAATGCCGATGCCGTCATTCTGCTGCGGGGCGCATTGGGCGCATCCACTGCCAGGCTTTTGACAAACGAGGCATTTGTCTCCTCTTCCACTCCGGATCCTGACCCGGATAATAATACGTACACGCTTCAGACACCGGTCGGAGCTTCGGCTGATCTCTCAGTCACGAAAGCTGCATTACCGGTTCCTGCAGTTCCGGGCTCACTGATTACCTACACCATTACGGTTGCCAACGCAGGACCGGATACCGCGGATCAGATTGTCCTGACGGACCTTCTGTCTGCAGAGATCCAGAATCCGGAGGCCTCTCTAAACGGAGGCGACTTCTCCACCTGGGACGGTTCACTGAATATCGGCAGCCTGGAAGCTTCCCAAAGCGCCCTCGTTACGATTCGGGGAACGATTGCTGCCGATACTGTCACACCGATATATAACAGGGCTTCTGTGTCCTCCGATACGCCTGATCCGGTTCCGGACAATAACACGGCTGACCTGGAGACTCCGCTTGTTCCCTCCGCGAATCTCTCCGTCACTAAAAGCGGAAGTCCCAATCCTGCTGTTCCAGGAGAACCGGTAACCTACTCGCTGACAATACGCAATGCAGGCCCCTCCCAGGCCAGCAGCATCATTGTGATTGATGCGGTTTCCAGTCTTCTGGGGCAGGCAGAATACCGCACCGATGATGTCTCCGGCTGGGAACCGTGGACCGGAACCTGGCAGCTGTCTTCCCTGGAACCTGGCGGATTTGCCGTACTGACGATCCGCGGCACATTAAGCACATCTGCCGCAGGAGTGCTTAAGAACACAGCTGTCGTTACCTCCTCCACACCTGACCCCGACCCGTCAGATAACCAGAATACAGAAGAACTGCAGATCGCACCGTCTGCTGATCTTTCCATTACAAAATCCGTCAGCCCTGTGCCGGCAGTTCCAGGCGGCCTGGTAATCTACACACTGACTGCATCCAACGCCGGGCCTTCCGATGCTGCAAACGTAACTCTAAAGGATACACTTCCGCCGCAGCTGGCCGGCCAGGAATACTCTGCCGACAATGGCCGTACCTGGAATGAATGGAAGGGCTCCTTTACGCTCGATCAGCTGAACGCCGGAACGACCTGCACACTGCTGCTGCGCGGCCTGCTCGCAATCCAGAATCTGGGTGCAAAGGAACTCATAAATACAGTTTCCATAGACAGTGATACCCCAGACCCTGATCCGGATAATAATACAATGATCCTCATAACTCCTGTCAGAGCCACGGCTGACCTTACGATTCGTAAAACAGCTTCACCTTCTCCCGTTTCACCGGGGGAGGCCATCACTTATGATATCTCTGTAAACAACCTGGGACCGGATGCGGCCGAGAACGTGCTTATCACAGATGCCGCCATATTAAGTGAACTGGAAAATCCCCTATATTCCACGGATGGAGGAGCAACTTGGAGCAAGTGGAGCGGCTCTTTCTCCATTGGTACTCTGCAGCCAGGGAGTACTTTTTCCGCCCTGCAGATAAGAGGAACCGTCCCCGAAGGAATAGCAGCTGTTCTGAACACAGCAGCGGTCAGCAGCACGACTGCAGATCCGGATTCCAGTAATAATACGTTTTCTATCACAACACCTGTAATTCCATCGGCGGACCTGTCGATCACAAAAGAAGCCGCACCTTCCCCTGCCATTCCCGGGGAAACACTGACTTATACCATAACTCTGGAAAACCATGGCCCCGGGAACGCCCGGAATATTACACTGATTGATACAGTGCCTGCGCAGTTTATGAATGCGATGTTCTCACTCAATCAGGGGCAGACTTGGCAGACCTGGCACTCCCCTTACCAGACTGCGGACCTGGCAGCCGGAAGCAGTATTGTGGTCCTCATTCGGGGTACACTAAGTAAAACTGCATCCGGCACCCTAACAAATACAGCCGCAGCAACCTCCTCTACACCCGACCCGGATCCCACAAACAACACTGCAACTGAGGAGACGCCCGTTGCGGACACGGCGGATCTGTCCATCACCAAACTGGCCCATCCCGATCCTGCTGTTCCAGGCCAGTACCTGACGTATACCATCCTGGTTTCCAACGCCGGTCCTGCTGATGCGCTGAATGTATTATTAACTGATCCCGCCGCAAACGCCGAATACTCCCTTGACTCCGGCATACACTGGCTGCCATGGTCCGGTTCATATACCCTGGGAACCGTCTATGCCGGCACGGTAATCAGGGTTCTGCTGCGCACGATTCCTGATGCGGACAGCACCGGCATACTCAGCAATACTGCTGGTGTAACATCCTCGACACCAGACCCCGCCCCCGATAACAATACAGTTACCATTGATACACCTCTTGCGGACACAGCAGATCTAAAGCTGCAGAAAACCTCCGATATCACTTACGCAGTTTTGGGCGACACGGTCACTTATCAGATCAAAATCTCGAACCTTGGGAATAGAGATGCGGAAAATGTAATGCTCCGGGATGATCCTCCGGAAGGACTAGAAAACCTGGAATATTCCACCGACAATGGAGACACCTGGCGCCGCTGGAACAGCCCTTTCACTATCGGAACCATACCAGATCAGGAATCACGGATTATTCTGCTGAAGGGAACCGTGACGGCAGCAAGCGGCAGCATTGTAAATATGGCTTATGTCACCAGTGATACACCCGACCCGGATCACAGCAACAACAGCGGATATTCCAATATCAATGTAGGCAATGTACCGTCAGCTGACCTGGCTGTTACCAAAAAGGCGCATTGCCGGACCGTGTGTCCCGGACGATTTGTAGAATACTGTATCACTGTGACCAATCTGGGCCCGGATATGGCAAAAGATGTTCTTATTACGGATCTGCTTCCGACAACCATACTGGAACCGCGCTATTCTTTGAATAACGGCCATACCTGGCAGCCCTGGACAGGGCAGCTTACGATAGGAAGCCTGGCTGACCACGCCTCTGTAACTCTGTTTCTATCCGGAAAAATAGATTGCTGCGCCCATGGTACTATTACAAATACCGTTACCGTATCCGGCTCCGTACAGGATCCAAATCCGGATAACAACAGCGCAGATGCTGCTGTTACTGTATGTAGTAACTAAAGGCTTCATAAAATAAAGACAGGAAACCGGTTGCGGGATACTTCATCTCTCCGCCCGGTTTCTGCGTATGGATGTATCTTATCGCAAACCCTTATACGTTCCAGTTCACATTTTCGTAACAATTTATCGTATAAAAAAACTTACTAAATTTCTGATTATCTTTTCATAAGTTGGTAAATGCCGATATATCCCGTATTTTAGGGCTTTATCGGTATTTTCTTTTCGGAAGATACCTTGCATAAGCTGGCATTTACCAGCATGAAAATGCAACCAAAAGTAGTAAATAAGTAGTAAATATAAGTTCCGATATTAACAAGCCAGTCTTTCCAGCTCCGCTTTTGCAGATTGAAATGTACCGTGTGCGTAATAACCAAGTGTCATGGTTATGTTAGCGTGTCCCATAAGATATTGCAGAGTGTTTGGGTTCATTCCTTTGTTTGCCATATTCGTACAATAAGTATGTCGGAATGAATGTGGTGTAATGTTCGGTAACTTGTCCGTATGATACTTGTTATACTTCTTAATCAGTCCTCGCACCATGCCCTCATAGTTTCCTGCAACTTTAGGCAAGCCCTCACGGTTTAAGAATAGGAAATTGCTGTAACCACCTACAATCAGCGGTTGTGCCTTTTCTCTGTTCTTTAATATTCTTTGGATTGCTTGATAAGCCCGTTCTGTCAATGGAAGTTGCCGTTTTCCGTTTTTGGTCTTTGGCGTTTCAATATAGTAACCGATTTCGCTATCTTTCAATAACTGGTGGTCTATATTGAGTATTCTGTTCTGCATATCAATATGTGTCGTCAATCCGCAAAATTCAGAAATGCGAAGTCCCGTTTCCAGCAGAAGCACAACCTCATCGTAATACTTACTGTAAATCTTGTCCGTTTCCATAAAAGCAAGCAGGCGTTCTTCCTGCTCTGGTGTAAGGATAACTTTCTGTTCGGTATCATCTTCCAGAACATCACTTAGCTTAAACTCAAACGGGTTCTTTCTAATACAGTCGTCTTGTATCGCCATGTAAAATGACGCTTTCAAGGAACGCTTATAGTTATCAATCGTTTTATAGGCATATCCTTTTTCACTCATTCTGATAGCCCATTCTTTAGCGTCAGACTGCTTCACAGTATCAATCGCCCTCATACCCAATGGGTCATTTTTCAAAGTGTTCATAAGATACTGTCGTCCCTTTTCAGTAGCCCTCTTGATGTTCTTTCTTTGGCTGTTCTTCTTCTCGTAGAGCTGGCAGACTGTCATTTTACCGCCGACTGTGTCGATACCATCGTTAAGGTCTTTTTTTATCTGTGCTTCTTTTTCCCTCAACGATATATCATCACGCTTTCCAGCAGGTGTCTTATCTGTCGGTACAAGTTTCCAAGAATAGATAAATTGTGGCTTTCCGTATATATCGGTATATTTATAAACGTATCTTCCGTCTTTTCGCTGGCTCTCTCCATTACGCAAATTGCGATTTTTACTGTCTTTTCGTTTTACATTAGACATAGTGTAAAGCTCCTTTCCGTCATGGAATGAGCCGTGATACGCTATACCTTATTATACCATATCTACGGCTCAATGACATTAGATTTCGTCCAATGTATCTATGATTTTTTCAAATTGTTTTCGCTTAATCTGAATACGATTACCGTTCACGATAACCCAGCCAGCGTCAAGATTTTCTTCGGCTAATTTACGCAATTTCTTTTCGCCGATACGGAAGTATTTGGACGCTTCTTCAATCGTCAGCGTATATTTTTCCCAGATAGGCACATCAGTATTGTTCATAATCTATGCACCCCCTTTACTGTGTGTCATTTTTTACAAGCAGGCAGACGGCTTTGGAAAGCTCCGTTAGTATCTCAACTATTCCCATTCTTGTGGGCAGAACCGCACCATGCGGACGTATCATTATTCTGTGAGGGTAGGTCGTGGCAAAGCGACTTTTCCAACGGTCGCTCTCGGATCACTGCGTGGGTCGCTCGCTTTCTTTTGGAAAGGTCGTGGCGTACAGTTCCCGTGGCTTGCTACCTCACAAACGTATCTGTCTGCTTTATTCAGTTTTCAAAGAACAATCGGCTTGTCAGCCTGTGAAACCTATCAACTTTTGATAGGTTTTCATAGATTGGCAAGTTTTAATATTAGGACAGGAAAGAGGGAAAGTGTCAAATCATGTCCTTGATGGATTTATTTTATTTCCACTTCAAACTTTGGTATCATCAGCATAATTGCTTCACGAATAAGTCCCTTTAATTCCATATCAATGGCAAAGTAAACATTTCCGTAATTATCAAACAAGGGACGCATACTGGCTTTTGAAATATATGGGTCATAAAACTGTAACAGTTTTTCAATAGCCTTTTCGTTGCCATCAACAGCAGAAGCAATCAGATGATAGGGTGGACATTTCTTTACTGATTTTTCCATTTCCTCATTCCTCCGTTTCGCTCTTTTGCAAAAGTTCACGCATTTTATTCAAAGCGTTCTGCCTGTTCTTAAATGCACCAGCTCTGGAAATCTTTTGAAGTTCTGCAATTTCCGTATCACTCATATCAAGAAAATAGAACATCAGAAGATTATTGCGTTTCTTTTCTGGCAGTCTTTTCAATGCCTTGCATAGTTCATCTCCAGATACACGGGCTTCCATGCCATATACATCAAATACGGTTACGTCCATTTCATAGTTGTCTTGTATAGCAAAAGAATTTACCTTGATTTCTGGAAGCTCACAGAATGATTTTTCATGGCTTGAGAGAAACTTCATGTGTCTATCGTAATCCTTGACGGTCGTGTCAATAACTCTTTTTACCAAAGTATCAAACTGTAAGCGGATTGCGTTTTCAAATGTGGTCGGCTTCATCATTACACCTCCTCCCTGTCTGCTATGAAAGATTGTTCTATCCCTCTTTCCGCACCAACACTCGATTGAGAGGTGTGATTTGCTAACCAATTTTTGAAAAAATTTTGAAAAATTTTTTGAGCATGAAAAAAGCCCGCACAAAATAACGGTTCTGTACGAGCTGAAAATACGGTATGTATGGTTGTTAAGGTAGTTTGACTAGATAAACTTTTTATAGATTATGTCTTGTGTTTCCATGATAATTGCTCCTTTTATGGCAGAGTTTATATTTCCCCTATATAACTATCTTATCAATCAAAACTGTCCAAATTCTGTCTAAATTATCACTTTTCGGCAAGAATTAAAAAAGCCATTGAAATTCAATGGCTTAATATTCCTGCTTATTCTCTTTGATAAGTGTACGATAGTATTCCTGCCTGTCCTTTGGTATCTGAGAGCAAAAATCTTCAATCCATTTGTCGTATTTCTCATAGATTTCTTCATCATCATAATATTCTGGATATTCTAAATAGATTTTTCTTTCCCGTTCCTCATGTTCTTCAAGTTCCACAGCCAAATCCATGTGTTGACTGCAAATAAGCTGTGTATAGGGTATGAAGCCCAGTGCCATAGTGATATGCGTGATACGTTCAAAATCTTCTTTCTTCATTTCTTCTTTCCCCGTCAATACAGCTCTGTCATAAGCAGAACAGATAGACAGGAAGATGTTCTGTTCTTCTTCTGATTTCTTCATAGCCAGTTCTCCATTTCTAAGGTTTGAAATTGTTTGTTGCGATACATAAAAATTCTTCTGGAGTAGGTGTTTTGTTTCCGAAAAGCCTGTAAAATTCTGTCTCTGTGTCTGGGGCTGGATTGTTTCTGGCTTCTTCAATCGCAATTTCCAATTCCTCTCGAATTTCGGAAACAGAAATCCCTCTTAGACGTGCTACTTGCTTTAGTATTTTTTTGCTGTCCCGTTTGGTATATCTTATCATGTATTACACCACCTCTTTTCTTGTAAACTATCATACAACATAAACAAAATAAATAAAAATATAACTTATACAATAGTTACCTTTATCAGTCTATTATAAAGCATTTCTACAAAGGTTACAATGTATAAGAATAGTTTTTATGAAAGGAGTGTGCCAGCTATGGAGCTTGATTATAAGGCAATCGGGAAAAGAATAAAAATCGCTCGTATCAAGAAAAATCTTACCCAAGAAGCCATTGCTGACAAAATCGGTATCACTCCGCAACACGTCAGCAATATTGAAACTGGAAATGCTTCGGTCAGTCTAACAACCCTAGTAGCGATTGCAAACACATTAACTGTTTCTGTAAATGATTTATTATGCGATACGGTCTTGATTTCAAAAGCCGTATTTGAAAAAGAAGCAAAAGAATTGTTTGAGGATTGCAATGAGTATGAAATCCGTGTACTGGTTGATGTATTGAAAGCAACAAAGCAGTCTTTACGGACAGTTAAATTATTTGAAGATAAGATAGAAGATAACAGATAAAAACCGTACCTGTCAGATCACACAAGTGTGAAAACAGTTACGGTTTTTCTTCACTGAATTTATAGCCCACACCCCAGACAGTGATAATGTATATCGGATTGTCTGGGTCGGGTTCTATCTTTTTTCGCAATTTACGAATGAACGAGGGAAGATTACTAGTATCTTTTGGCATATCTTCAAATCCCCATACATTCTCGTAAAGCTGTTCTTTGGTAAATACCTGTCCTTTATGTAAATAAAGGAAGTATAATAAGTCAAATTCTTTTGAAGTCAAGGAAATAGCAATACCATTTTTGTCTATAACAGTTCTCTTAAATAAGCTGAATTGCAGTTCCTTTGATTTATTTTCTGAAATGGCAGAAGTAGATAACTGCTCAGCAATCCATTCAATAGCCTGCTGAACTATTTTTTCTTTATTGTCTGAAATTTCAATTAGTATAATTTTCCCATGCTAATCGCTCCTTTACTTGTCAATTTTTAACTCTCCACGTTTTAGACGAAATATGACATCAGCTCTTTTTGCAATCTCATTTGAATGAGTAACAATTACAGCACATTTGTTCATCTGATGTACGTTTTCTTCCAATATATCCATAATTGCCATTGCTGTATCTTCGTCAAGATTTCCTGTCGGCTCATCAGCAAGAATGACAGGTGCTTCCGTTGCCAATGCACGAGCAATCGCTACACGCTGTTGCTGTCCGCCAGAAAGCTGTAGCACATTTCTTTTTGCTTCTTCTTTTGTCAGCCCCATTTTTTCTAAAATTGGAATTGGGGGCAACTTACTTGTCAATTCTACATTTTCTTTCGGTGTCAGATAATCAATTAAATTATAAGACTGAAAGATAAAAGATACATGATTACGTCTGTGATAAGCAAGTCCTTTTTCAGTAATATCTTCTCCATTAAAAAATATTTTTCCTTTTGTTGGACTGTCCAATCCGCCAAGCAATGAGAGAAGCGTTGTTTTTCCACAGCCAGATGAACCAAGGATTGCATAAATCTTTCCAAGTTCTAATTCAGCGTTCAGCCCCTTAAACACCGTTTTCTTTTGATTGTAACTATAAGATAAGTCTATAAATGATAGTATGCTCATAATAAAATTCCTCCTATTCCATTTTTGTTAAAATATCTTTTGGTCGTAAACGAATGATTGTATAAGAAGCAATTATAACCGCAAGACATATCAATATGAAGCCAATTCCAAATACTTTAATCATATCTGATGTAGCAATCTGAATATTCAGATTAGAGATATTTTCTCCCGCTTTACTGATAATGAATGAACCAATCTGATTGGCAAGTCCAAAAGATAATGCCGTTGACGCAAAGATGGATAATATTCCAATCAATATATTTTCTACTAGGAACTGTGCGATAATTTCCACTTTACTTCGACCAACTGCAAGTAAAATAGCAATTTCCTTATTACGACTTCTTGTCCATAAAACAAGGAACAGTACAATAATAAGCATACCGATGACTGTTATTGTCAATACCGCTGTATCAACCATACTTCCAAAAGAGGAAAGTGGAGTAGATACCATATCAAAATCCTCTGTATTAACATCAAAAGTAAAGGTTTTTCCTTTCACTTCTGGAAGATCCTTGATGGTTTCCATAAGTTCTTTGGCTTCCTCTGGAGAATGTGTATAAATATCAAGATTGTCATATCCTTCTAATTTTTCATTTCCTCTGCTATAAAACTTTTTAAGTCCTTCCATATCAATATAGCCACAGTTCGCAGGAATACCATCTGGTGTGATAGCCTGCTTTGTTGTTCCCTCTGTACCGCTATAAATTCCTACAATGGTAAAGGTACATTCAGTTTTTCCCGTTTCAAACTCTTGAAAAGTAATTTTATCTCCTACAGATAGATTATTTCTATCTGCCAGTTCTTTAGAAATTAAAGCAGTACAGGAATCATTGGGTTTAATATGCCGTCCTTCTTCCAGTTTGTATGAACCATTTAGAAATTTTACATCTAATGAAGAATCCAATATTGCAGTATAAGGAATTGACAACCCTGGTGCATTGACCATGCCTGGGATTGGTTCAAAATTTTCAGGAAGTCCCCAATACGCATCTTCTATTTTAGCATTATAACTTACGACATTTGGAAGTTCTGCAATAGAGTTAATTATTTTTTCTGTAATTCTATCGCCATTATAGGTATAGCCAGAAGCACCATTTCCAAAATCCTCGGCTGGACCAAAATTATTTTGATTATTCATATCAATTTCCATACGAACGGAAGCACCTACTGTTTCCTTTATCTGCTTTGTTCCTTGCTGGACTGCTTTTTCGCTGGAAAGTGCAATTAAAATAGTTGTAGATAGCAGAGTAAATGTCAAAAATAGCAATAGACTTCGTAACTTCTGTCTGGCACTATATTTTATAGCTCGTTTGAAAAAATTCATTGTAATATCCTCCTAGCTCATTTTTGTTAAAATCTCTTTTGGCTTCAATGACAAGATGGCTCCACTGCATACAAGAACCGTCACAAAAGTGCCTAGACTTTCTAAAACAAACAATATAGCAAAGTGCAGAAAATCTGGTTGCAAGTAATTCTTATGAACAGTTGCCTGTGTTATCGAATCAAATAGGAATGAATTAAATGTATCCGCAAGTGGAAGAAAGATAATAGTTGAAAGCAAAAATCCAAGCGACAGTAAAATCATTGCTTCCAATAGAAATTGCCCGATAATCTGCTGTTTTGTTTTTCCTATCGCAAGAAGAATACCAGCTTCCTGTATTCTTCCACGAATCCTCAATGTCAGTATCAGCATGAGTACCACAAGTCCTAATATCGAAGTAATTATAGTCAATGCTATAACGACTTTTTGCATACTTTGTAGCTGTTCTGCAATTTTGGAATACTTGAAGTCGTTCGTATTGACGATATGATTTTTCCAGTCAATCGAAGCAATATCTTTAATTTCTGTTACCATTTTATCAAGGTGTAGTGGGTCAGCAATGAAAAAAGAAATTTCTCCCTCATAGATACCTTGTGTCTGCTCTTTCAGATTTATAAGCAGTTGACTATCTGAGAAAAGAAGATTTTCTACCTTTTTTGCTGTTGGATTTAAGGCATTGTCGGAATTGTTTTTTATTTGATAGATGCCTTTTATCTCCACCGTTTCATAAGCACTTTTTTCTTTTATTAAGTCTGTATAAACACCTTTATCTGAACCTAATTTTGCATGGGTAAGGGTAATCTTATCTCCGACAGAAAGATGATTCTGCTTTGCAAGAGCTTCACTGATAAGTATTTTATCCTTATCCTCTGGTTTGATATGCTCGCCTACGCTCAGTTCGTATTCCTCATCTAAAAAATTTTGACATAAACTGGAATCTCGAACCGCTTTTACAGTTCCCATATTGCTTTCTTCATTGTGTCCTGCTCCTGCCAAGAATGTAAGTTTTTCTCCTTTTACATAGCCCGAATGTTCCGTATTATAACATTTCAGTTCTTTCCCAACTGCTGAAATAACACGCTGAATAGACTGTTCATCAATCGTAGGAGTTCCTTTGCTGGAAACCTGTCCATTATCCATGTCAAATTGTTCATACGGTCTAATAGAGAAAGATGCACCAATATTGGAACGTAAATCTTTAGAAATTTGCTGTATTCCTAGATATACTGAACTTCCAGTCAGTAAAGAGAATGAAATCAATAGAAATACAATAGCAAGCAATAGATTTTTTCCTTTTTTGCGGGTCAGATATAGAAAAGCCCGCTTTTCTAAGTTCATAATAAACAAACACCGTCCTTTCTTTACTTCTACAGTATAAGAAAGAACGGTTTAAATTCGATTTAGATTTGATTTAGTTTTGATTTAGATTTTGCGAATTTAATGTGATTTCAAAACAAACGCTGTCATTTATGTTTTCAATCTTAAAAGATAAATTATGCTGTTCCAAAATAATTTTTACAAGATATAGCCCAAGTCCACTTCCACCAGTCAATCTGTTATGTGATTTTTCCACACGATAGAAAGGCGTAAACAGCTTGTCCAAATCTTCCTTTGGAATATTAACACCACTGTTTATAACACAAAGAGATTGAGGAGATAAGTCTATCTTCATTTCAGCTCTGTTGGGAGAATGTCTTATTGCATTATTGATAATATTGTGGACTGCCTTTTCCAAAAGTGGTTCATTCCCCATAAGTATAATATCTGCTGAAATATTATTATTAACGTGCATATTTTTTTCTGTCGCAAGTGGAGCAAGATGTTCACATACACGTTTAAGAATATCTGTAAGAGAGATAAACTCCATATGATTGATTGTATTCATTTCCAGTTTGGATATAGAAAGTATCTCCTTTACTAACTGTTCCATGTTCTCTATTTCTTTTAATGTTTCTGGAAGTACCTCATGTGTATCTTTGTATCTTCCAATCCCCATAATCATACTTTCCACTTGCCCTTTGATAATAGTGATAGGAGTTTTCAATTCATGGGAAGCAGTTGCAAAGAAATACTGACGTTGTTTATTCAATTCATCTATATGCTCCATGTCCTGTTTTAAATGTTGGTTTGCTGTTTCTAATTCCATCATTGTATTTGATAAATTGTGTGACATGGAGTTAAGACTGTTCGCCAAAACACCAATTTCATCAGTGCGGTTGATTCTACATTCCCATGTCATATCCAAATTTGCCATTCGTCGGGAAATTTCGCTGATTTCTGTAATAGGTCTAACAATAATACGACTGCATATCCACGCAACCAAAAGAGAAACTGAAAAAATAAGAGCAAGAAGAAACGGCAATAATTTCAATAAGGCACTTATCAATTCTTGATTGGAAGAAGTAAGAGAAACAATCGTAAAAAGGTACGATTGAGGTCTATCAGCAAACATCATTTCCTGTGATAATGATGATATTTTATCTGTGCTTGTTTTCACTTTATTCGTATCGCCATATTGATAAATTCTTCCGTTTTCTTCAAAAGAAACAATCATTTGATTCTTTTTACAAAAATCTTCAATGACGTTTTCTGCGTCCTCAAATTTAGTATTTACAAGAGTTTCAGAAAGGTTTCCGATTTCTGATTCGATATGTGTAGATAAAATCATTTCGTAACTTCTAGGCAGAAAAAACAGTATGCTTCCATAAATAATCAGACAGCATAAAACCAAAGCACTAAAAATCCATAAAAAAACTTTTATGTTAAGACTATCTTTAATCTTCACTTTCAAATTTATATCCCACCCCTCGTACCGTTTGAATACAGTCAATATCCAGCTTGCGTCGAAGATTCATGACGTGGATATTGACAGCCTTTTCATCTCCTGTAAAATCATATCCCCATACTTGATTGATGAGGTTATCTCTGGTCAACACTTGATTTCTATGTTTCATAAATACTTCCAATATATCAAATTCCAACTGTGTAAGATTTATTTCTTTCCCATTTACTTCAACGGTATGTCTATTTGTATCCAGCTTGATACCATGAGAAATAAAAATGTTGTGATTTTCTACTTTTTCTTTAGTGCGTCGAAGTACAGCTTCTATTCTCATTAAAACCAGTTTTAAAGAAAATGGTTTTGTAATATAGTCGTCAGCCTGTAATTCAAATGCTTTAACCTGTGCTTCTTCTTCGTCCATAGCTGTGAGCATGATAATTGGAATATCTGAATTTTTGCGTATTATCTCACACACCGCATACCCGTCGATTTTCGGCATCATAATATCCAGCAGTATCAGTGAGAAATACTGTTTTTCAAATTGTGAAAGACCCTCCAAGCCGTCATTTGCTAAAGTAACTATATATCCAGCTTCTGTCAGTAATTCATATAGAACAGACTGAATGGCTTTTTCATCTTCGATTATCAATATATTATCAATCATATAAGCACCACCTAATAGTTATTATTCAATGTTCATTTTATCATACAATTATTTAGATTTGATTTAGATTTGTTAAATAAATAAAAAACCGTAGCTGTCAGATCACACAATGAAAACAGTTACGGTTTTTCTTCGTTGAATTTATAACCTACGCCCCAGACAGTGATAATGTATATCGGATTGTCTGGGTCGGGTTCTATCTTTTTTCGCAATTTACGAATGAACGAGGGAAGATTACTAGTATCTTTTGGCATATCTTCAAATCCCCATACATTCTCGTAAAGCTGTTCTTTGGTAAATACCTGTCCTTTATGTAAATAAAGGAAGTATAATAAGTCAAATTCTTTTGAAGTCAAGGAAACAGCAATACCATTTTTGTCTATAACATTTCTCTTAAATAAGCTGAATTGCAGTTCCTTTGATTTATTTTCTGAAATGGTAGAAGTAGATAACTGCTCAGCAATCCATTCAATAGCCTGCTGAACTATTTTTTCTTCATTGTCTGAAATTTCAATTAGTATAATTTTCCCATGCTAATCGCTCCTTGTAAAATAATGTGAAATTTAAATTTTAATGAAACACTCTTAATATATATTGCAAATTTAACGTATTTTAACCTCCTTAGGTATAACAATCATAAGAATGATATATGCAATAATGATTTTTGGAAAAACAAAAACCGTTACAGTAAATAGTAATCTTACTATTTTAGCGTCTACATTAAAACACTTTGCTAAACCACCACAAACCCCAAAAAAGATTTTCCCTTTTCTTATTCTATATAGTTTATTCATTAGCCTTTTTCCTTTGTCTATGGTTTAAATTTTTTAATAAGATAGCTGAGATACAACCGCATAAGATCAATATTCCCAAACTACAAATATAATTCTGAATAGTTGTTTCGTAATACCCAGAAATACCAAATATTGCTGTGATAGGATAAAAAGTTCTCGCAGTATTTGACATACTCATAAATAGTCCGGCAAATGAATAGATTTCTGCTAAAAGAAGAGCTAACCAGTAACTTTTCTTTAGATATGGCACGATTGCAATAATAGGGGAAACGGCAAAAAATACACCAATACCTTCTAATAAATACATTTTTAAAAATTCTACAAATACCACCATAGATAAATCAGAAAAATGTAAAATAACTTCTGTCATAAATGTAATTACAAAAAGTAACAAATACACCAGCATACTAAATACCAATGCAACAATCATTTTTGCAGTTGTCAATTTTGTTTCATTTACTGGAATTAGACGTAGAGATTTTAATGTATCGTCTTGTTCCTCACGACAAATCATATAACTTCCCAAAAGTGCAATAACGGCTGGAAGAACAAACATAGTCGCCCAGACTTGTGTAATTGTCATATACCAACCGACTGTGCTTGTAGTTAATTGATTGTCAGACACCGTTGTTACACCGCTAACAAAAACAATTACAGCAATTAAAATTGTAGCAAAGATTGTAAACATAATAATATTTGAACGGCGGAGTTTTTGAAATTCCGCCCATAAAAGTATTCGCATTTTTCCACCTTACTTTCTCTTGCTTAATTTAATTTTAGCAAGTAAAACTGAAGCAATTCCCCATACACAAATACTCAAAAGTGCTAATGATATACTATTCTGTGGAAGTGCCAATCCTAAAATTGCTTCATTTCTTGCAACAATAACACTAATACAAGAAAGCGGGTGCAGACAAGAATTTATCGGTGTTATTAAGAACCCAGCAAACACATAAAGCAATGTAATACAAATAGGGAATATATATCCTTTTTGCGAAGCAGAGATTGCTAAAATAGGAAGTATAGCAAATGCTGTTAAAATGGCAATTTCCAAACATCTTTCAAATAATAATAGAATGCTACTGAAATCAAATGCTACATAGTTTGGAATAACACTAAACAATACAGATGCAAATGCTGTAATAAGCATAAAACAAACGGAATAAATCAATACAACGAAAAATTTACTGAAAAAATATCCCATTTTACTTACTGGCACAATCCAAAGTTGTTTTAGCACATCATACCTATTTTCATCATGCATAAGCATTGTGCCAAATAAGCCTAATATAAATGGCAGTATAATGAATAATGTATATCCAAATGCAGACCACTTATAAAATAGTCTAGGGTCAATATTGGTCTGCCCCAAATAACCAAAATATAAAAATGCAAAGAATGGCATGACAAAAGCAGATAGTAACATCAACCAAATAAGTTTTTTACGACGCAACTTGCAAAATTCAAGTTTAACTAGCTTAAGCAATACCCTCACCCCCTGTAATCTTTTTGAAATAATCTTCTAAGGTATCATTACAAAGTCCAGAACTGATAACTGTTATATCTTCCATAACAAGAGCTTTATTAACTTCTCCCATATTCAATGTCGTGTCATAAATTTGCACTGTCTGTTCATCTTGAACTGAATAATCTTTCACATGAAATTGACGCTCTAATATTAGTATTGTTTTTGGAATGTCCGAAACTTGCAACGAAATATATTTCCTATTTCGCTTTTCTAACTCACTCATACTGCTTTCTTCTAAAAGAACACCTTTATCAATAATTCCTATGTCATCTGCAAGCACTGCTATTTCAGAAAGAATATGAGAAGAAATTAAAATTGTTTTTCCGTGTTCTACACTGAGCTTCTTTATGAAATCTCGTACTTCTGCAATCCCAATAGGGTCAAGCCCATTTGTTGGCTCGTCCAAAATTAACAATTCAGGGTCATGTAATATCGCATTTGCAATACCTAAACGTTGTTTCATACCAAGAGAGTATTTTGCAAATGTCTTTTTGTCTTTATAGGGCAGACCTACAACTTCTAATGCGTGTTTAACAGCATTAGGCGAAGCTGTTCCTCGTAACTTAGCGAAAATTTCTAAATTTTCTGTTCCAGTCAAATTGGGATAAAACCCCGGCGTTTCTATAATTGCACCAATTCTGGAATATATCCTTTTCTCATTTCCGTCTATATTTTTTCCAAAAACTTCTACATTTCCAGAAGTAGTTGTTGTCAATCCTAATATCATTTTCATTATGGTTGTTTTCCCAGCTCCGTTACGTCCCAGCAAGCCATAAATCCTACCTTTCTTTACATTAAGATTAACCTTATTTACTACGGTTTGTTTTCCGTACTTTTTGGTTAATTGCTTTGTCTTTATCACAGTATCACTCATACAAATTTCCTCACTTTCTATTTACTGTTCTATCTAAGTGGCAATTTATTAGAATTACCACTTACACCTAAATTATAGTATATGAACCTTGCCAAAACCTTGCCGTAACCTTGTTTTTATCTTGCTTTCACAAAAAGAAAGCTCTGCATTTTTACAGAGCTTTTGGAAATGATAGGATAAATTCTGTTCCATGATTTAGAATACTATTTGCAGTAATTGTCCCTTTATGTGCGTTGACAAGTTCCTTTGTAATTGCCAATCCTAGACCATTTCCTTTGGTAGAGCGAGAATTATCGCATTGATACAACCTTTCAAATATATGTGGCAATTTATCAGAAGCAATTCCTTTTCCATTATCTGTTATAATAACTTTAATTCGTTGCTGATCTTTCAGAACTCGCAACATCATTTTGTTTCCCTCACTATGAACAACTATATTTTGTAAAAGATTGTTGATAATACGAGTGTATGCGTTTATATCAATTCGCACTTGATATTCTTCTTCTGGTATCTCAACCTCATATTCAAAATGACTATTTTCCAATATTAAAATCCAATCAGTCATAATATTACGAGTCAATTCGTTCAAATCCAAAATTTCAAAATGAAAAATCTGCTCCCCAGAGTCTAATTTTACCCATTCAAATAAGTGTTCTACAAAATGTTTAAGATGTTGTGCCTTTTCAGACGCAACATGAATATATTCGTCTTTTTCTTTGCCGATTACAATTTGACTTTCAACCGCTTCTAAATAACCGACTAAAGAAGCAAGTGGAGTTTTCACATCATGTGAAAGGCTTGTCATTAGTCGTTTGTACGCTTGTTCCGATTGCTTTTGATGAATGAGCTGTGATTGATTATTGATTGCTATTTGATTTATATCATAACAAATCTGTTTAGTTATATCGTTTTCTTGTACTAGAATACGTCTGTTAAGGTTACCAGATTTTATGTCAACAAGCACTTCTTTGATAAAAGAAATTTGCTCGTTAATATGATAAAGTTTATAAACAAGACAAGCGATTATTACAAGTGCTAAAACAAAGGCAATAAGCAGATAAGTATTCATAATTAAGCCTCCTTGTTAAAACGGTAGCCAACCCCTCGTATCGTCAAAATATAAAAGGGGTGTTCTGGGTCTGCTTCAATCTTTTTCCTTAATTTGCTGATGAAAGACATTATATTGTTATCATCAAAAGCATAGTCGTCTTTCCATACTTGTGTATAAATCTGCTTTTTTGTAAATATTCGCCCCTTGTTAGAAGCAAGAAATGTAAGTAAATCAAATTCCTTACTTGTAAGTTCAACAGAAATATTATTAACTAAAACAGTACGGTTCACTTTATCAATTTTCATGCCTTTTAAAGTTATACAATCTTCTTCTGCAAATGTAGGATTTAAAGTCGTGTAACGTCGGATAAGTGAATTGACACGAGCCATAAGTTCCTTAATACTAAAAGGCTTTGTCAAATAATCGTCTGCTCCTAGACGCAGTCCAAAAACCTTATCGTCCTCACCACTTTTTGCTGTGAGCATTAGAACGGGAATATTACTTGTTTCCCTAATTTTTTCTAAAACTTGAAACCCGTCTATATCAGGCATCATTACATCTAAAATAACAAGAGAAAATAAATTTTTATTTTCATCTATCAAACGTAAACCCTCTGTACCACCATTTGCCACCAAAGCTGACATTTCTTCTTGCTCTATACATTTTTTCATTAACGTACATAATTCTTTATCATCGTCTATAATCAAAACACTTCCCATGTTATAACTCCTCTCTGCATAGATTTTATCATAGCTTAATTTTCGTTAAAGTTTTTCAACATTAAACTTTTGTCTTTTTTGTAATTTTATAAATATATTCTTCTGGTGTAGGGCGTTTATTTCCAAAATACTTTTTGAAATTTGCCTGCACTTCTGGGTCGGTACTATTCATAGCTTCATCAATCGTCGCTTCAATATCAGCTCGTACATCAGCCAATGAAACACCACCAGCCTTTGCACCTGCTTTCAAGGCTTTCTTAATATCTCGTATTTTTAGTCCTAACATGGTATCACTCCTAAATTCAATCGTCTATTACTGTGAAAACTTCTTCAATTGTTACATGAAACGTCTTTGCAATATTCCAAGCCAATACGAGAGAGGGATTGTATCGTCCTTTTTCAAGATTACCAATCGTTTCCCGTCGAACACCGACAGCTTTTGCCAAGTCCTCTTGTTTCATATCATACCTTGCTCTAAATTCTTTAATTCTGTTCTTAATCATTGTCCACCTCAAAATGCGGTATATTTCCAACATTACGATAAAAATATACCGCACAAGAGAAAATAAGTCAATAAATAAACACTCTTGATTATTCTATAATTTTCCAGTTACTATCCTTATGTAATACAAGCTCATACTGCGACACCTGCGTTGCCTTTGTCTGATTATCAAGGAATTTCACAGCTACCTTGACTTTCACATTGTCCCCGTCCTTTGTAAAGATAGGGGTTACCAATTCAGAATAAAGGTAGTCCCTGCCGATAGGTTCAAGCACATTTCCCGATACATAATAGGCAAGTTCTTTTTCTGTGGCTGTTGGATAGAGCTTAAAGAATGTTTCCAGAAATGCGGTAGCGTCATTGACGGTATCAGCGTCTACGCTATTGTCTGCTTCTGGTGTCTTAGGTTCATAGTCCGATTTTTCGCTTGCTGGGGCAAGGGTAGGGTTCTGAACGATTACCATATTTCCGTCAGCGTCCACATGGACTTTTACGGTATAGGTTGCTTTTACATTGCTTGTCTGTTCTCCCTCTTTTATCTGCTGATCTACTTCGTAGGTAGCAGAAAAAGTGTCCGTGCCAGATTGTTCAATGCTCCATACAAGCACATCTGTTACCGTGGAGCTGGTCGGTATATCCGTTCGGATTGTATCAACATTCAAGTCCTGCAATTCCTTTGTCAGATAACCGCTGATTGCCTGCGTCCTTGCTTCAATCGCTTCTTTGCTGTTGTTCCATGTATAATAGGACTTCGCAAAGTTCTTCACGAAATTTTCAATACCGCTGGTATCATGTAGTCTTAACTGGATTGTTTCTGTTTCATGTACCGTGTGCATATCAATAGCGGTAAAGTTCTTATATACGCCAAAGCTCACACTTGCGATAAGCACCGCCCACAATGCAATCACGGATTTTTTATGTGTGCCTACTTTAAAAGTACGCACCTTTTTTTCTCTGATATTTTCTGTCTGTTTCTTATTCTTCTTAAACATATTTTTCAAGTCCTTTCTATTGTTTTACTCGTCCTGCACCGATTAAGTGCTGTTGCCAGTAACTATTAGTTAGGTCTGCATATCCTATCGGGTCGCCTGCATGGTACATCTGTGTCGGTGAAACGAGAATACCGACGTGTGTTACATACGAACCAGCGTTATAGGTAGAATGGAAAAATACCAAATCGCCAGCCTTTGCCTGCGAAAGTGGAAGATGTTGGGTAGCGTCATACTGTGCCTGTGCCGTTCTCGGTAAGGAGATACCAGCTTTTCCATAACACCATTGCGTCAATCCCGAACAGTCAAAAGAAGTGTTGGGATTGCTACCGCCATATACATACTTCCAGCCTTGATATTTCAACGCTTCATTCATTACCTTTTGTGCCAGTTCTCCCGACACCTGCGGAACTGCTAAATACTGATTGACTAATTCCACATAGAACATATTTCCATAGCCATACCGCCAGCCCCCATTCTTCGCAACGGCTATCGGGTTGGTGTAGGTTACTTTCGTTCCACCCGATTTTTCACGGGCAAAATTTTCCGCAAGGTTAAAGGTGTGATTTTTTCCTTTTCCTGCCACATATCCCACATAACCACCGCCATAGTTATAGGACTGTATCGCTACATTCAAATCGTCGATACCTTGATTTTTGCAGGAAGAAAGCAGGGACGCAAAATACTTACACCCCTGCTTGATTGAGCTTTCCGTATCTAAGGAATTAGGCGGTAAACCAAGACTTTCTGAACTCTGCATAACATCTTCTGCCGTACCGCCACTTTCTACTTGAATGATAGCCAATAACACATTGACATACTCGGAAATGCCGTTTTCTCTGGCGTATTTTTCTACCATAGGCTGATGTTTCAAGACTTCTGCGGATAAGTTCATACCCGTAATGCCTGAAGAAAAGTTGCTGTTTTCGTCGTCGCTGTCTGCACTAATCAAGACACCAAAGAAAAGTACCAGAGAAAAGAGGATAGGAAACAGACTGCCGATAAGAGCGATATGTTTCAGTTTCATTTTTTCTTCTGTCCTTTCTTCGTTACAAGGTTACGACTTTTCTCTGTGGTCTGCTGGTTCTTCTGGACGCTCTGCGTCTGCTGAACCTTTGTCCTGCGGTCTTTGGTGTCATTCTGGCGTGTTTCCTTTGATACCACTTTTTCTACATTCTGCCTATGTACTGGCTGTGCAGACTGGGTCACTTGCTTATCAGAAGCACCCGAAGATAACGGACGCTCTTTCACAACATTTGTCTTGACTGGCTCACTTGCTTTAGAAGCTGGAGCTGTGGCAGGGCGTTTGACTTCCTGCATTTTTTCCGCACTCGGCTTTGGAATGGTTGAAGCTGTGGCTGGTCGCTCATGGGGACGGGTAGCTCCCGTTGTCGCTGATCCGTCAGCCTTTCGCTGTGCCTGCCTTGCTTCTTGTGCCTTTTGAAGCTCCATACGTTTGTCAGCGATATTTTTCTTATGCTGTTCCTGCTTTTCCAAGCGTCCCGTCTGTCTGGACTGCTGTTCCTGCACCATGCCACGCTTAAAGTCAGACACGCTGGACTTTGCCTTTTCTTTTGCGGAATACACCGCATAAGCGGTCTGTGTCGGCATATCCTTGATATTTTCTTTGACAGCGTTTGCCTTGTCTTTCACTTTATTTTTCGTATCTAAGACAGCACCCACCTTTGAGCCTGCACGCTGTCCCATGCTGGAAGTGGTGTTGCCCCGATTTTCTTTAGAAGCTGTATTTTTTCTTTCTGCTCGTTTGCCAGCAACGGCACTTCCAGCCACCGCACCAGCCACACCGCCCGAAATACCGCCAGCACTTACAGCCCTTGCAATACGGTGTTCCATACGCCTAGCCCGATGTCGCATAAACAGATACGGTCTGCGGAATATCCTGCGTCCCATACTTTGACTGTCGCCAACATTAAGTGAGAACATACTCATTAAATCGCCCAGCTTCATGTAGATACCAGCGAAACATACTATCTGCAAGAACGCCACCATGAAAAACGGATAGTCCGTGGATATGTTATAAAACATACTGGAAATGCTGAACGCCACCGTTACAATGAGCGTTATTCCTGCCCGTGTCATTATGGTATTAAATACCCTCACGATTGCCTGCTTTGCCATGCTTTCATAGCTCGGTATCATGGAAAGTAAAAAGCTGATAGGCAAAAACATTGCAAAGATAATAAAAAGTATCTGGCTGAACAACATCATACCCGTAAGCAAGAATACAAATATTGTGATACCCAAGTTGAAGAACAAGAGGAAGAACACCATACCTAAACGGTTTACTACTTGCGGTATCGTCAGATTGTTGTTGTCGTTGTCCTCGATTTCTGTTTTCACGATTTCCTCTCTGGTCTTTCCGTCCTCGTCCTCTGGGCTTGCCGATACGAGAGCTTCCACACGGTCTGTTCCGATTTCCTCTGCGTTGCTGTTTCCGAATTGTAAAAGTAGCCACGGCTGTTGTACTTGAATAGAAAATAAGCTGTCCCGTATCAAGTCCACGCTGTCCTTGCCCTCGCTGTCAGAGTTGGGGAGCATGATTTTTGTTCCCAAGTCCAAAGAAGCGGTACTGATGTCTGATGAAAACTCATTTATCTTTTTGATGTAGTCGGGAGCATAAGCGATAAACGAAGCGGACAGCACGAACACCACCACAAAGTTGATAACAGCGTGAAGTGCCTTGCTGGTTTCCCGTTTTATCAGTCCCGTATAGGCAACATACATTCCCACCACTAAGATAATGAGAAGCAGGAAACCAACATAGAAGCCCGTAGAAGAAAAGCCGTTCTCGGTAACGCCTGCAAGGGTCTGTATGCTCTTTCCGATACTGTCTGCCATATCGTTGATGAAGTCCAGCTTATAGGCTTCCTGCACCACATAACCCGTTGCATTGCTTAAATAAAGGCTTATCGTCCAGACAAAGTTGGTAATGCAGTAAAGCCCGTACTGCACCGATTTTCCGATACCGTCCAGCCAGTTCCACGGAAGCCACGACCAGCTATTATCCACATAAAAATCAAGCTGGTAATTCGACAGCGGATATTTTGAATATAGATTTTCTGCGTTTATGGTATCGTCCACAAGCCCCGTCGCATGAGCCACCGTCCCCAGAAGTGAAAGCAGGATAAGGGAGAGTGCCACCACGAACAGAGCCATTTTGAGAAAGTGGAAAATCTTCTTTTTTGTGAACGCACCTTTTATCCTTTCTTTCATCACTCCACCTCTTTTCTCTGTACGGGCGGTCTGGTATCAAAGGCGTGTAGCAGTTCTTCAAATACTGGGTGTATCTGCACCACACCGACACGCCCGTATAAGTCCTGCAATAAGCATTGTCCGTTCTCCAAATCACGAAGCCGTTTCTGGTTGTTCTCGTCGTCCTTGTCGATACCGAAAAATTCTAAGGTCTGCTTTATCTCGTTAATGTCAGTAGAACGAAAGGCAAATTTCAAGCCGATATTGTTTTTCAGACTTTCCTTTGACACGTCCCCAGAAGATTGTGTAACGAAATAAACGCCTGCCTGCATAGCTCGCCCAGCACGAACCAGCTTATTTGATAAGGTTTCGCCTTGTGCTACATTTAAGAACGCCCACGCTTCATCAAGGTCTACAATCTTAAAAATGCTTCTGTCGCTGTGAATGAAGTCGAGTGCAAAGGTACTAATCACAATCAGCATAGACACCGACAATAATTCAATGGTCGTGTATTCCTCAAAAGTGGTATCTTTATCTGGCAGTACAAGGTCTGCTACTTGAATGATATTGAGCTGGTTATCCAGACTGATTGCATTTTCCACCGTACCGTCCGAAAACAGCAGATGTGCAAAGTCGTAGTCTGTGAAGCTGTCGATATGGTCTGCAATATTTCTTGATATGGGCGTATCTTCACGGCGAAGCTCGTCTATCACATGGAGTAAGCCCCGACTGTCGCTCTGGGTAACGGAGCGTACCGCCTTACGAAGTACGGGGAATTTTTCGCCGTCCCTAGAGGAAATACCCGTAAGGAATGTTAAGATGTCGATTGCCAGACTTTCAGCGTCTTTTACATTCTTCATAATCACAAACGGGTCAAGAAGTCCTGCATTGTCCTTGTCGCTGGTAAGATTTACGATATTGATTTCATGGGCTATCTCTGGGAGCGTTTCTTTCCAGTTGCCACGCTCGGCTTTGGGGTCTAAAATGACTGCTTGACCGCCAAACAACACCGAATAATACACCAGAAGATTGTTGCAGAACGACTTCCCACCGCCAAGAGAACCGACAAAAGCAGACGCAAGGGCGTTGGTAACTGTACCTTTTACGCCCTGCGAAGCCAAAGACGGTTGCAGGTACACATTTCTTCCCGTATCAACGGAATAGCCCATATAGATACCCGTAGTTTCTCCTAACTGCTGGGTCGCTCCAAAACCAAGCCCAGCCAAGAAGTCTGATTTTACATACTGCACATAGTCATTGATATATCGCTTGCTGGCAGGTAAAAATTCAGAATGAAGCCCCAGCATATCCCCAGCAGGACGCACCAGCTTTACATTGAGGTCGTCGTAAAAGTCCTTGACTTCATCACAACGGCGTTTCAGCTCGTCAAGATCGGGTGCAGACACCCGTATGACATAGCTTAACTTATACATACTTTCTTTGCTCTGGTCTAAATCGGTTTCCAGCTCGTCCACGCTGTCTAAAGCGTCCACCACATTTGAGCTGGTTTCACTTCCTGCTTGATAAGCGTGATTGTCAAGGTCTTTCAATTCCTTTTTCTTATTGCGGACGGTTGTTAATGCTTTTCTGTTCTCCACGATTTCTACATTCATAGAAGTATCAACGGGGAATGTGAATTGCTGTTGCTGGAAATAGAATATTTCAGACGACGGGAAATCAAGCTCCCCGACAATCGCATTGACGGTAAAGTAGGACACATAGCTTTCCTTGTCCTCATGCTCCAAGCGTAAATATCGTTGACTTTCTTCAATCACACACCTTGTCGGACGGATAAGGTCATAATACTTTATCAGCGTTTCTTTCTTGTATTTCTTCTTTGGTAGCTGGTACTCATAATCTTCATAGGCGATACCGTCCCTGCCGTAAAGATGTTCCATGAGATACCCAAAATCATTGATTTCCAAGCGACGCACCTTAAAGCGACGGGAGATTTTATTTTCCAGTAACTTTTCCATTTTCATGTAACGGTTGATTTCATCATTCGGCATGGAAACAAAATCATTCATCAGCGTATGGTTCACTTCATGGAGAAATTCCGTGAACGTCAGCCACGCCGATTTTTTGATGTTCTTCAGATTGAGCTGTTCTTCCGTAACCATGAGCTTAAAGCCAAGAAAAAAGCGGTAGTCCACTTGATTGTCCCCAATCATTGATACTAACGCTTCGGTCTGTTCGTCTATTTTCTGGCAGGCAACTTCCTTTAATTTCCCCGTAACCAGCTTCTTTGACTGCTCCTGCATACTTCGTATGGAGCTTTCCGTGGCAATCTGCAACGCATGAATTTTACCCTCACGGGACTGTGCGATAAGCTGGCGAAAGCTGTCATGCACGATAAATTTCTGCTCTGCGGATAAGAAAGAATAGTTGTACGGTATCAGCTCATAATAGGCAAATACCTCATTGTCCTTGTTCCAGACAAGGTTGTTATCAATATATTTTATCGGGAACATAGTTCACACTCCTTACTGCCGTGATTGTTTCATTCAATATCTGCTTATGCAGTTTTACGGCTTTTCCTGCATAAGTAATTTTCGGTCGCAGAGCATAAGTTATCTGTGATTTCAAAAAGCTGTACGGCTTCTTTCCGTCAAAGGTTTTCTGCGACATAAACCAAGTGAGAGCAACGGGAATACCAAAGTATTTGAGAAATGCTCCCTCAATCATGGAAAGTGGGGGAATATCCCCAAACAGAATGATGATAAATTCTGTAATCACAAACCATGTAATCTGTGTAAAGGTAACGGGAAAGGGTAAGTTAAAGTCATTGATTGCATACAAGACTTTTTCCACGTTCCAGATACCCGTGTAGCTCTTAATCTTTTTCAAGTTCTTCCAGCTCCTTTCGTAAATTTCTAAATGGAAAAGGACAGCCATTTTCAGACTGTCCCTCAATATAAAATCGCTGTCAGTAGCAACAGTTCTTGTTGCTGATCTTCCAGCTTATCGTTTGATTTCACACATACCGTACCTTGTTTTTACAAAATAGTCTTGAATTTCAATATCTCTGCCATAGGCTTCACAATCTATGTAATGGAAAAAGGCAGGCGGTATTTCCCCAAGTACATTTTCTTCATAAATCTTCTGATACGCAACATCTTCCATTGTTTCACACCCCGAATAGCAGATAATATCGCCAATATGGTCTGCCAGTTCTTCAAGGTCGCCATAGTAGGAAATAAAATCGTCAAGATTATCTAACACTTCCTCTGGAAAGTCTTGTATCAGCTCATAGATACGGTTTAGTTCTTCTATGGACGTATATTCTTCCAACTCGCAAGGGAAGTTTTCGCTATCGTGGATAACGTATTCTTCATAACGACCATTCAGCCCGATACGCTCTGCGATTTCTTCCTCGTCGAGTGGAAAATGAAACCACGCCCCTTTGACATCGCCCTCAACATAATCCCCTAAATTTGCGATATAGACTGCCATATCATCCACGCTCATTAGACCACCTCATTTCTATGGAAGTTCGTAGATACCGTGTTCCGTTTCTATGAATTTTCCATTGTCGTCAAGATACTGTCCGTAGGCTTCAAAATTGAAGTATCGGACTAGGCGTTCGTCAATCTCTGCAAAGGCAGGGTCGTTGTCTAGCAGATGTTTCGCCACATCAGCCATGTTCTTACACCATGAATAGTGGATAATGTCGTGTCGGTGCTGGTGCAGTTCCTCAAGGCTGGTAAAGTGGCACATCAGCTCCCCGTAGTCCTCTTTCAAATCGGCTGGCAGGCTTTCATAAGTGTAGTAAAAATCATTGAGCCTATCCACCGTAGTATCTTCGTCCACTTCCTCGGCAAAGGGCAGTTCCTTTTCTGTGATACGGTAATCATTGCTTTCTGCGTCCACGCCCAGCCTTTCAGAAAAGAGTTCCTCGTCAATCGGCAGGGTAAACCATGCGGATAGTATATCGCCCTCGACTGTTGGGACAGCTTCAATCTGTACTCTTAATTCATACATTGTTTTTCACTTCCTCTCTGTTGTTTCATAACTGCCTGTAATATCTGGTAGGACATACCAAAAACATAGACAGAAAAATCTTCCAGTTGTTTTTTAGGATAGTCGGCAGGGCTCAGCCGTTTCATTTCCTGCCATACTTCACGCTTGTAAAAGGGCATGTCGGAAAGATATTCACAGCCGACTTTTGCCTGCATATCCTTAAAAATATCGTTCATTTCATCACTCCAATCTGATTTTTAGGTAAGAAAAAAGCAGTCAATCCTAAGACCAACTGCTTTGTGTGTATGGATATGAAATTGTTTTTAATCTTGAATAGGTATCCAAATTTCAATAACTGAATTATCTCTATTCCAATGGAAACGGTAATCATATTTTTCAAAGTGCAGGATAATATTTTTTATAGGGGTATATGGTGTATTAGGAATAATTTCCTGATAAATTTTTCCATAAGTTTCATATATTTTTTCCATAGCACCAATATGTTCCACAACCAAATATTTATAAGACGGTATTTCTTTATACAGAAAGCCCTCTGGGGTAATGGTTCTTTGGGGAATAGAACAGAAATAATAAAGTTTTCCATTTCTTCTTTCCATAAAAGCATATTTTACCCAATTTCCCGATTGTGAAAGATACGCTTTTTTCAAACTACTGTTAAACTTTCTCCAAAACTGTGTACTAATCTGAATATTCTTTTTTTGATAATTAGTCAGTTCTACTTCTTGCCCAATAACTGCAAATGCGTTTAATTCCTTTATAGAAAAATTTATCATTTTACCTTGTGAGCAGTGATAACGGTATAACTGTACGCATTTACTGTTATAATACAATTATCAATCGTTATATACCAGTTTTTTCCTTTTCTTGTGATTTCCGCATTAGAAAGGCTAATTTTTTCTTTGCACCATTCAATTACATTTTCTACATTCAAAGATAAGTTCTTTTTAATTCTAATAACGCCTAGTTCAGTTGTGTGAAGTCTTCCTAAGTTTTCCAGTAATTCATTTTCCATATTTTGATACCTCATTTTTCAGCAATTTATTTGTATGTTTTATATCCCAATTATAACATTCTCATATCAGCACTACAATAAATTTTTATGCACCGATGATTTTGTTAAACAGCTCTAACAGTACATCTTTTACACCGCCAGCATTGAATACCAAGCCGACAGCAATTAAGGCAACTACCAAGAAGCCGATAAGTTTGGAAAACTCACGCTTGAAACCTAAGTAGATACCGATAACCACGATCGCCATAAGCACTAAGCTCTGTGCGTTGCTTAAAAACCATTGATACAAATTTTGTCCGAAATTCATTTAATTGTCCTCACTTTCTTCTAATTGTTTCGTTTCACAGTCAGCTTCTTTGCCGACATTCAAAATACACATCAAGACTACGCCGATACCCATTCCCATAGATACCAGCAGGAAGTCTTTTAATAATACCCACATTTTTTATCACTCCTAACTTTCCACCAAATCTTTTGCAGGGGTCGTCTGCTGTTTGATTATCATTTCATGCTTTTCTGTGAGCTTTGCCTGCTGTTCGATTGTTTCCATGTAGTCTGTACCGTTTCCCTTATCAATCTTTTTCAGCATTTTCAAGGTTGGTGCTACCTGCCTTTGTACCCACCGCAATGTACGGTCTAAGGTGTAAGGCTCTGGCTTTGTCGTCAGCTTCAAGCTCTGTCTGTTATCGCCAATAAACCAAGCCCAGCGGTCATTGAGTTTCCAGTCATTTTTTCGCTTGTCTGGTTCTTCATCAACAAACCGCACATACTGATTGATGATAGAAAATGCGGTCTGCTCTGCGTCATAATAAGTCAGCAAATCTCGTACTGCATAATAGGCTCGTTCATTCCGAAGCCGTATCTCAAAACGGTTGATAATGTCGGCTTCTTCCAGCGGTGTCCCTAACTTGACGTACTGCTCATAGTCCTTTTCATAGATACAGAAATATACATCAGATTTCAGCGAACCAAGATAAAGGGTACGTCCCATATATTCTCTGTCGTCCTCTCTGTGCTTGATAAGCTCGCCCGACTGATAAAACTTATAGCTTCTGGACTTTCCAATATATTCCCGTTTCCTGCATTTTTCCGCAAGCTCTGGAATATCCAAAATGCCCGTATGGTCGTTGATAGCAAGGTCGATACGCTTCATCACGCCACCGTCTACGAGTGCGTCCATGAGAAAGTCATACCAGCTTCTTTGTTGTGCTAACAGGTAACTTTCAAACTGCCTGCAACCACGCCCCTTTAACTCTAAAAGGACACCTTTTTCTTCGTCAGCCGACGTATAGATAAAGATGTCCCCTAAAGAATAATGCTCCGTATAACTGTAATGTCCGTAATCTTCATGGAGCATATAATTGATATTCAGTTTTAATATATCTTTGATGATGTGCTGTATATCCAGCGTGGGAAAACGAATTTTCACATAATCAAACAGCATGGTAAGCGGTGCTTCTGGATTGAACCTTGCCAGTTCCTTATGCAGAGTTTCCAGAAGTTCCTTTGACGGCTTCATTTTTCCGCTTTCTATCTTGTTGAGATATTCCCTTGTGATACCAGAAGCCACCGCCAGCCTGCCTTGTGAGATACCGTAAGCAATCCGTTTCTCCCGTAATTCTTTTATCCATTGTTCTTCATTCAGAACCATACCCCCAATCTGTAAAGTGTGAAGTTTTTTAAGACGACTTCACAGTCGATTTTTGCTAGGAAACCATGCCAGAAGCCTTATGTTTCCTATGTTTTTTGTCTTTTGTCTATTTGCAAACGTACCCCTCTGTTAGATACGGGGGGTTAAGTGCTGGCGTGGCTATTGCCACACCAGCCAGCAAGATCAGTCCACACCTGCGACTTCCGCTTCGCACGTCGCCTGCGTGGACTGTCTGCTGTTGGATAACTTTTTAATTTCCTCCAAGAAATCATATCCTTTTGGTACAAGGGGAGTATAAAACTCTGATATGACACTTGTTCCTACATCAACATAGCCACGACCTTTGATTCGCTTTAAGAAGAAATCCTTTTGTACGTCACTGCCAAACATCATGCCATAGCCCATTTCAGACATACGACCTAAAGCCACTCTGAAATTAAACTGATCACGGATTCCGTCGCCTAAATATTTTGCGTCTGGACGTTGACAAGCCAGTATTAGAAAGAAGCCAGCTTGACGACCTAACATGACAATCTGTTTCAGCTTATTCATAACTGCGGTGTTTTCTTTTGTTCCCAGCATTTCCATGAAAGCGACGTATTCATCAAAGATTAAGAAGTGTGCCGGGAGACCTAAGTAAGCATAATTTTTGCCAGTCTTATAGTTCTTCATCTGCTTCATTTCCTCACTACGTTTCATCATTTCTTCATAGAATGTTTCAATGCAAGAAAGCAAGTCTTCTTTTCTATAGTAGACATTTGCCATCACAGAACCTAAGTCCGCAAGATCAGCATTTTTCGGGTCAAGAATATACAGTTTTGAATCTGTATGAAGCAAGGCTTCAATCAGTGTCAGTATAAAGTAAGTTTTACCGCCACCTGTACCACCAGCAATCAACATATGAGGGAGCTTATCATATTCCCACCATACGTTTTTCATTAAGCGAAGTTTACCATCTTTAGCTTCTACTTCATCAATAGAAATACGACTGGCTATGGTGTCATAGAGCAAAGTATATTCCACATAGGAATCCTTTAACTCTTTATCCGTCAGCTCACAGTACAAGCCACTCTCTAATTTCTTTTCCAAGTGTAAGAGTTGGTCTTGATATTTTCCCAGCGTGATTTCCACCCGTATCTGTATCAAGCCATTTTTAAGTCGATAATACATTTTAGGGAAGTAGGTTATCTTTTCCTTTGTACGACCAGCACTATCTTTAAAGAAACCCTCTGTTTTGACCTGTTCAGATTCATACCACTTGTTTTCAAGTATCATCTTTGCCAGTTTTTGACGGTGGTAAAGTTGTTTAACCGTATCATAGCGAACCCGTTTGAATACAAACGCTACCAGCAAGCAGATAAGAATTGCGACACTGAAACTGATAATTAAATAGGGAATGTCAATCTTATCTGCTTGTGATAGGTTAAAATCCTGCCAGTTGATCTGCTGGATTGTCTTCACATGAAACAGTCCGACAACCAGCAGGAAAACAGGCAGGAGTGACGCTATCGTAAAATGAAAGACTAAATCTTTACCAGATGGGCGAATCCTTTTACCACGCTGTTTCATGCGAAAAAGTCTCCTTTCTACCTAGCGACTATTTGTCTTGTGTCGGTTCTTTCTTTGCTTGTGGTTGAGCTTTGAATGAACTAGAATCCTTTGTCAGCACAATATCGTCTGCCTTGATATACCAGTCAACATCTGCTCCTTGATAGGTGGCAGTAGCAACGGTGTCCGCAATGGGATTGATAAGTTCCACCCGTGCGTTATAATCAAACTCTTTCAAAGGCACGCTGGCAGGAATACTTACTTGAATCATGCGTCCTTGTCCTTTGGATTTTAAGTCATAGGTACGTTCCTTGATTTCATCTGAAACCGACCCGTCTTCATTTTGGATTCTCACTTCACGACGTAGAGCAGAGAATTTCAATTCTCCAAAAGTCGTGTCTTTATCTAATACAATGCCATTTGCTAATCTCATCATTTTTCCTCTCTTTCTTTATTCTTTTATCATGTCGTCAGCATGTAAAAGGTAATTTGTAAAACCACGAGTGCCGATTTTGTAGCCCTCTGCGGTAATACGTGGATTGACTAACTTCACACGTTCCTCAAAGCCGAAATGTTTTTCGCCAGCTTCAGCAGGAAGCACCACCACAATATCATCTGCTCTTTGAACATCAGAATAGAGATTATAGCTTCTTGATAAGACAGTTAGCCGTCCGTTGATTCTTCGCTGAACGACTTTATCCTCGCCAGCAAATTCTAAATTGCCGAATGTTTTTTCCATGTTGGGAATCACAAATTTAAGTTCCATATTTTTACCTATCCTTTCTTTTTTATTGGCTGAATGAATGTTTGATGGTCTTAAAGAGTGGGGAACGACCTTTTGATTCTTGATTTTTTGTTTTCATAAGTTCACTTCCTTTCAAAATCGGGTAAAAAAATAGACACCTCATTTTTTGAAGTGTCTACCTATTAAATATTCAAATTTTATTGGAAGTATCTTTATATCTTCACTTTTCAAGGATAAATCGTCGTATCAAAGCTCATTCATAAGTAGTAAATTAGTAGTAAATTGAGTGGTTTTGACCTTGATAAAGTGTGATAAGTCCAGTTTTTATGCGGATAACTAGATTTTTATGCTATTTTTATATAAAAAACTTACGCAAAATAAATGATTTGTTACCATTATGTAACAATAAGGCACTTTTTATTTTACACTTCAATGCAAAATGTTATTATTGTCCTACTTTAAGATTACAAAAGATGAGGAATAAGAGATGATGACTAATAAAATAGGCAGTAACATCAGGGCGCTGAGGAAAAAGAATTACCTAACCCAGGAGCAATTGGCAGAAACGCTGAATATGACACGCCAAACACTCTCCAACTACGAATTAGGAAAACGGATTCCTGATATTTATGAATTGATTCGAATAGCCGATCTATTTCATGTCTCTTTAGACGAAATGGTCGGAAGGAATCCAGATAATTACAAGAACAAAGGCTGCGGTTTATAATCGTAGTCTTTGTTTTATTTATCCCATAAAATGCCTTGTCAAAAACCATGGTTTCATGTATTGTAAATATGTAACTGAAATATGCTTACCTGTGTTTTTTTGAGATATCAAAAACAGATTTTCAAATTACATAAGGGCATTTTCACTCACTACAGGAGGGCAAAACTATGTTTCAGATTTCCAATTTTACAGATAATGACGATGTTAAGATACTGGCCTCATCAGGCCCTTTTACCGTAATTGAGTACCAGCGGGATTTAAGTGTAACTCCCGGTGATGCACAGACTGCTTATTTCTGCAGCGCTATGAATGTGCGTAAACGCCAGGTAATCTGTGATCTCAGCAAGGCGAATATAACACTGCAGGCAGGGGCCATGCAGTGGACCGTAGGAAATGTGAATGCAACAACCGGTTTAAAAGGGGTCGGAGATTTATTCGGCAAAGCAGTGCGCGGAAAAGTTACCGGTGAATCGGCAATAAAACCCGAGTATAAAGGAGATGGTATTCTGGTACTGGAGCCTACCTACCGCCATATACTTCTTCTAGATCTTGTAGATTGGAACGGTTCAGTTGTGCTGGACGATGGGCTGTTCCTTGCATGCGATGCAAAGCTTCAGCATAAAGCAGTCATGCGCTCCAATTTATCTTCTGCTGTCGCGGGTGGTGAAGGCTTATTCAATCTTGGTATCGCAGGGAAAGGAATGCTCTGTCTGGAGTCGTTCTGCCCGCGGGAGGAACTGGTAGAAATCACGCTGGAAAACGACATCCTAAAGGTTGACGGCAATATGGCAATTGCCTGGAGCGGAAGCCTCGACTTTACCGTGGAACGATCCGGTAAAACACTGCTTGGTTCTGCCGCATCCGGCGAGGGACTGGTAAATGTGTATAAGGGAACAGGAAAAGTACTGCTTGCCCCTGTAGACAGGCCGGCCGTTTAAGATAAAAGAATTGTACAGCCATAACAAAAAGCACATCAGAAATGGCGTGCTTTTTATGATCTCAGTGAATCCTATAAGGAGATTTAAGCCACCTACTGGTAAAAGGAGTATTATTGGGGGCTATACATCTTATGAACAAAACCTTTCCAGAATAATATCCAGTACACCCGAGGCGGCCCTTCTCCCTTCCAGGCCGCCGCTTGCCCAGCGCGCTTCCTTTACAAGCCATTTGTACGATGTCAGCCGTCCTTTATTTGCCGATATATCAACCTCTCCTATTGAAAATGTAACCGCAGTATCCCGCTCTGCCTTTCCGCTGCCGCACTGAAAAGATGGGATTCCCCTTCCCCCGCTTGAATTAAAATTATAGGCCCCCTTGTGCATGTGTCCGCATAAATAAAAATCAATATTAAAATTGTTAAAATTCTTCCAAATAATCTGCTGGTCACTCTCTGAAAACCAATTGACCGGATGATGGCCTGCAGCTATATTAATACAATTTTCCTGATCTTTTAATTTTCTGATTTCCTTATAAAAAGATCCTTTTTCGAGGATAAGCTTTCCTTCGTCCTCATCAGTTCCGGATGTAAAGGCCGTATTCATTAAAAATACATTAAACTTATCTTTTGTAATCACTTTATATATATATTGAGCCTCCTCATTTTTTATTTTTCTATAAAATATATTATATTTGCTGAAATCCTTCTGTAATTGCCCAATAATCTCCTTTTCATACTCAAATCCGCTTTTTCTTGTTTCCGCCACGGCAAGATCCCTGGAGTGAGACCTGGCCAGGTCATGATTCCCCGGTATCATAAATAACTCATCCGGAGTGAGTTTTAAGATATAAATTAATGCTTCAATAAATTTCTTCAGATTAAAATCATAATATCCGCCCTGATAAGTCAGGTCTCCGGTGATAAATACTGCATCAAATTCATGTTCCTGGGACATCTCCCATAATTTTTCTAATAGACTGTCCCTCATTCGTTTCATTTCATTGTTCTCATCAGCAGAAAAGTGTATATCTGACAAATGTACCCACCTTATAGTATCCATTTCTACCTCCAGACCTTAAAACTGGTCCCCCATTATTCATGACATCATTTTAGCATATTCTTATAGAGTTGTCCCTTATCATTACAAAATAAAAAAGAAGGCTGCTCTAGGCAAAGCGCCTCCTTTTTTATAATAATCAAAGCTGATTACAAATCATAATATTTCTCAAATTCCGCTGGATGTGGTATCTGTGATATCTCCAGGCTCTCTTTCCGTCTGCGTTTCAGCCAGATCTCAATCAGTCTCTCCGGAAATACCCCGCCCGCCGTCAGATATTCATGGTCAGCTTCCAGTGCATCCAGCGCTTCATCCAGCGTCTTTGGAAGAGACTGGATCTTTGACTTTTCCTCCTCCGGCAGATCGTAAAGATTGCAGTCATAAGGTCCCCAGCCATGTACAGTAGGATCAATCCGGTTCTTGATACCATCCAGGCCAGCCATCAGAATGGCAGCATAAGCATAATATGGATTGGCCGTGGCATCCGGATTTCTCAGCTCAAAACGCTTTGCCTTCGGTGACTTTGCATAGGCTGGAATACGGATTACAGCGCTGCGGTTAGATGTTGCGTACCCAATCGTAACAGGCGCCTCATATCCCGGAACAAGGCGTTTGAAAGAGTTTGTAGAGGGATTGGTAAATGCGCAGAGAGAACCAATGTGCTTCAAAAGCCCGCCGATAAAGTAATGCGCGGTTTCGCTTAAACCAGAATAGCCTTTCTCATCATAGAAAATCGGCTCTCCGTCTTTCATAAGGAGCATATGCACATGCATTCCGTTTCCGGCTTCGTTATGGATTGGTTTGGGCATAAATGTAGCAGTCTTGCCCTCCAAAACGGCAGCATTTTTAATGATATATTTAATAATCATTGTCTTATCCGCCATGTCCACCATATCGCCCAGTTCTACTTCGATCTCCATCTGTCCAGAGCCGCCTACCTCATGGTGGTGGTATTTCACGTCGATTCCCCAGTCTTCCATATACATACACATCTTGCTTCTTAAGCTGTAAGCGATGTCATGTGGCGCTGAAATATGATATCCGCCGCCTTTGGGCACCTGATATCCTGCATTGTCAGGCCCTTCTTTTCCGCTGTTCCAGGATGCCTGTCTAGTGTCTACCGTGAAAGAGGTCTTATAGGGCTCTGCCATATAGCTTACATTGTCAAATAAATGAAATTCAAATTCCGGCCCGATCAGCATCTCATCTGCAATTCCCTCTGACTTCATATATTCCATTGCACGCAGGCTGACGTTCCTTGGGTACTGATCGAAAGGGGTATTCTCCTTCCCAATCACACATACGTTCCCGCACATGGTCATGGTAGGAATCTCCGTAAATGGGTCGACAACCGCGGTTGCCGGATCGGGGATGAATACCATATCGCTCTTCTCCACCGGTGCATATCCGTAGTTGGAACCGTCAAACCCAATGCCATAGACGAAAATATCGTCGTCGAACCTTTCTACAGGGATTGTGATGTGGCGCCACCTTCCGTCCAAATCCGTCATCTTGAAATCAATCATTCTGATTCCCTTCTCATTGCATACCTTCCTGATATCCGTGCTGTTTAACATGATATACCTCCAATTAGTAAATTTGTTTTTCCTGAACCTTGTCCCAGTATTTGTTCAGGCAACATGTCTTGTCTCAAGATATTATTACTATTTTAGCATATCCTGGCAGCAAAAGGGAATGTTAAGTTCACCATTTCATTATAAAACAGGATGCTGCTGGTAACAGTTCAGACAGGTCTGAACTGTTTCGCATCCAGCCCATTAAAATTCGCCTGCGGCGAAGGGTGCTGTGCGCCACTGGCGCACGTTTAGCACGAACCAAAGCGGAGCGGAGTTCTGTATGCCTGCAGCCACTATGTTTTCGTACGGTCTGCGCAGTAAATGCACAGACCTGTCTGAACTGTTACTGCTGCTGTTCACACTCTGAGGGTGTACACAGTAACGTTATCCGGACATAGGTAAGCCACCTATAACCTTTGGTTTCTGAAGCATGAGCATCTTAATGTGTAAACCCGTATACCTTTGGTTTTTTATCTTTCGCATGGGGAAGTATGACCGCTTCGTCTAATTCCCGGATACCCTCTTCTATGTCACGCATGAGCAGTTCTGCCATATCATAATTCAAATCCGCACGGCAGACAATTCTCTGAATGACAGTGTCTTCCAGATTCACAGGCAGCGGATAGGTAGGGATCTGCCATCCCTTCATAAGCAGACGGTCAGAGAGATCATAAAGAGTCCACTCCTGCCCCGTTTTTTCTTTTAATGTATAGCATACAACCGGCAAGTCACTTCCGTCATGGTATATGAGAAATCTTCCCGTTTTCTCAATTTCCTTTGCCAGATAGTGGGCCACGTCCTGCGTTTTTTGCTGAATGCGGCGGTATCCCTCCCTGCCAAGCCGGATGAAATTATAATACTGGCCGATAATCTGGCTGGCCGATCTGGAGAAATTGATTGCAATTGTAGGCATCTTGCCTCCGAGATAATCTACCTCAAATATTAGTTCCTCTGGAAGATATTCTTTTTCTTTCCACAAAACCCATCCAATTCCCGGATAAACAAGACCATATTTATGACCGGAACAGTTGATTGATACTACATTTTTTAAACGGAAATCCCAGCAAAGCTCCGGATTGACAAACGGAACGAACAAACCTCCGGAAGCGGCGTCAACATGGATATAAACTTTGTGCTCTGTAGAAGCATTGTATTCTTCAAGTATCTGGTCAATAGCCTTCAAGTCATCAAATTTCCCGGTATATGTAATGCCGAGGATTCCGACTACACCGATCGTATACTCATCCACATAGTTTAATACGGCGTCTGGACGCATGCTCATACATTCTGTATCCATCGGCACCTGACGAAGTTCCACATCCCAGTAAACACAGAATTTCTCCCAGCAGACCTGATAACCTGATGAAATGACCAGATTCGGCTTTTTGTTTACATCAAGCCCTAAAACAGAGGCCCGCTTACGCCACCGAAATTTCATTGCCATCCCTGCCAGCATGCACGCTTCCGAGGAACCTACTGTAGATGTGCCGATTGCAGCGTCTGTTTCCTCAGCATTCCATAGGTCCGATATAATCCGTATGCAGCGCTGCTCAATCTCGGCTGTCTGCGGGTATTCCGTTTTGTCAATGGCATTTTTTTCAAGTGTCTCTGACATCAGCCTGATCGCCTCATCCTCCATGTAGGTCTGACAGAAAGTAGCCAGATTTAATCTTGCATTCCCCTCGTTCATCAGTTCGTCCATTATGAGACGAGATGCAAGGGCTGGTTCTAAGGGCTGTTCCCTTATCTTGTTTTTCGGAATCGGGGAGTCCGCCGCTAACGTCCCGAATAGAGGCGTATCATAAGAATCTTTTAGTTTTCGTTTTTCCTTATCACACATTATAATCATTTCCTCCTGATCTTCATTTGGTATAGACTGGCACAGTATCCGTATTCTCTGCAGCTAATACTACTTTACCACAAAAGACGTTATAAAGGAAAATATATGAGCAACTTCTTCTATCGGTTTCTAATATCCATCGAAACTTTTTACATAAAAAGCCCTTACAAACAGCGTAAACCGCTATTTATAAGGGCTTGTTTCTAAAAGATTAACACAAACTTAGCATTACTGTCCCATCTGCGCTGCTACTTCTGCCGCGAAGTCTTCATTTTTCTTTTCCAGGCCTTCACCAGTCTCAAAACGTACAAATCTCTTAATTGATACATTCGCATTGTTCTCTTTTGCTACTTTTTCTACATATTTAGCAACTGTCAGATCACTGTCCTGTACATATGCCTGATCTAACAGACATACTTCTTTTAACTCTTTGTTCAGACGGCCAATGATCATTTTCTCAATGATATTGTCCGGCTTTTCTGGATTTTCCTTCTTAGCCTGTGCTAACAGGATCTCTTTCTCATGATCCATGTACTCCTGGGAAACTTCTGCGCGGGATACATACTTCGGATACATAGCCGCTACCTGCATTGCCACATTCTTCAGGCATGTTCTGATTTCGTCATTTACTACATCAGCATCAGCCTCTACGAGAACACCGATGCGGCCGCCGCCATGGATGTAGGATACAACACATCCGTCTGTTACTATTTTTTCAAATCTTCTGATATTCAGATTCTCACCGATTACTGCAACTTTCTCTACAAGCGCGTCTTTCACAGTCTTTGTTGTGTCTTCTGCCCATGCCTCAGCCATGAATGCATCCATATCTGCTGCATCTGTATCTGCTGCCTGATTAACAACTGCCTCTACGAATGTCTGGAAATCTGCATTCTTAGCAACAAAGTCTGTCTCAGAATTAACTTCTACAATTGCTGCTACTTTATCATCTTTAACAACGGTTTTTACAATACCTTCTGCTGCAATTCGTCCGGCTTTTTTCTCTGCCTTAGCCTGTCCATTCTTTCTCAGGTATTCGATTGCTGCGTCCATATCTCCGTTAGTCTCGCTTAGAGCCTTCTTGCAGTCCATCATGCCTGCGCCCGTCATTTCTCTTAATTCTTTTACCATTCCTGCTGTAATTGCCATGATTCATTCCTCCATTATTCATTCTTGATTGCATATTTTAAAAATGCTTCAACCTGTATCCACAGGCTGAAGCATCCCAAGTCCATAATTACTCTGCTTCTACAGTCTCTTCAGCTACTGCTTCTTCTGCAGCTTCTTCATAATATTCTTCTTCAGCACCTGTTGCGCCCTGATTAGCCTCGATTACTGCATCAGCCATCTTGGAAACGATTAATTTAACAGCTCTGATCGCATCATCATTACCCGGAATTACGAAATCAAGTTCTTCTGGATCGCAGTTTGTATCACAGATACCGATCAATGGAATTCCCAGTGTATGTGCTTCCTGAACACAGATTCTTTCTTTTTTCGGGTCTACGATGAAGATTGCATCAGGGATTCTCTTCATTTCTTTGATACCGCCCAGGTTCTTCTCTAACTTAGCCCATTCTTTTTTCAGTTCAATTACTTCCTTCTTGGGAAGTACATCAAATGTTCCGTCTTCGGACATTCTCTCTATATCTTTTAAACGCTGAACTCTGCTCTGGATTGTCTTGAAGTTGGTCAGCATACCACCGAGCCATCTTTCATTAACATAGAACATTCCGCAGCGCTCTGCTTCTGATTTTATGGCATCCTGTGCCTGTTTCTTTGTTCCTACAAACAGAATTGTACCACCCTCAGCTGCAATGTCAGCAACAGCCTGATAAGCATCATCAACCATGCCTACAGATTTCTGTAAGTCGATGATATAGATACCATTTCTCTCTGTGTAGATGTAAGGAGCCATCTTAGGGTTCCATCTTCTTGTCTGATGTCCAAAATGTACACCTGCTTCTAAAAGTTGTTTCATTGAAATAACGCTCATGTTTCTTCCTCCATTTGGTTTTTAACTTCCGCATGTTTTTGCTCTCCTTTGAGACCGGTCTGCACTGTGCAGGCTTAGGCACCGTCAAAGATATCCGCATGCGTGTTTTTTTGCAACGGTTGTAGTATAACATAGAAAATACTGGAATGCAAGGCTTTTCTGTGGTATCTTGTCTGTATTCATTCTTGAATTTCCATGCTAAATTGTGTGGTATATTCTGCCTTATGTGGCTTTCCTACTTTTCTGATATTACTTCTTATAACTTGTCTCTGCCCCTTCTCTATGTTATGCTAGAAACGGTATACTGTTTATATCTTCTGTTTTACGACAGTATATTATAACACAATTATGTAAAACTTACATATATAGGGAGGTAAAAGCTATGAAGTTTACATTTGCACATAACAATTTAAATGTTTATGATTTACAGAGATCACTTGCTTTTTATGAGGAGGCGCTTGGACTCAAACCTGTCAGCACAAAAGATGCCAAAGACGGAAGTTTTACACTGGTATACCTGGGCGATGACACCACTCCGCACCTTTTAGAACTTACCTGGCTGCGCGATATGAACAGGCCCTATGAACTGGGTGACAATGAAATCCACCTTGCGTTTAGAGTAGATGATTTTGATGCGGCTTTTGCAAAACATAAAAAGATGGGCTGTGTGTGCCACGAAAATTCCGAATTGGGGATATACTTTATCGAGGATCCGGACGGATACTGGTTGGAGATTGTCCCCGGAAAATAAGAACATAATAAAAGGAATCCATTATGTGGATTCCTTTTTTATATTCTGAATTACCAATATCTTACGTATACAGAAACACGTACAGGGCTTACACATATCGTTGTGCCCGGCTGCTGTGCTTCAATCATCTGGCCATTGCCTATGTATATTGCCACGTGTCCGGGAGTCCATGCGATGTCCCCTGGCTGCGGATCACTGACTCTCTGTCCTCCATAGAGCTGGTCTGTATCAACACGGCCGATTGAGATACCTGCCTGTGCGTGGCACCACTGTGTGAGTCCTGAACAGTCAAGGCCTACATATGGTGTTGTACCGCCCCATACATACGGAACACCAATCTGAGTCCATGCTGCATTTACAATTGCCTGCGCCGCGGAAGTATTTCCTGAACCGCCGCCTCCGTTATTGCCCGGATCAGATGGAGTCTCTGGTGTGCTCGGGGTATCTGGAGTACCAGGAGTCTCTGGGGTACCAGGTGTTTCCGGAGTGTTTGGTGCAGTTCCGCCACCATTGCTCGTTCCTCCGCCATTATTTGCGCTCTCATTCTTTGCCGCTTCCTCCGCTAAACGCTGTCTCTCGCGTTCTTCTTCTGCAGCTTTTCTCGCAGCTTCCTGGATCTGTGCGTCAAGATTTTCTACTTCGGCACTCTTGCTTTCAATCGTATTGCTCAACTCAGTCTGCTGCGCCTCATACTCTGTCTGCATATCTTCCAGCTTGTTCATATCTTCTTCCAGCGTAGTTTTCAGTTCTTCTACTTCATTCACCGTTTCCACATACTCGTCCAGCATGTTACGGTCATAGGTATGTATCTTCTGAACATATTCTGCCTGGCTTAACATCTCTGCAATACTTCCGGAACTTAAGATCCGTTCCACTGCCGAGCCATCGCCCTCTTCATACATATACTTAATACGAAGCTTCATATCCTCGTACTGCTGCTTTTCTTTTGCTTGTGCTTCTTCCAGCTGCTTCTCTGCTTTTGTGATTTCCTCACCTTTCGTAATCAACTGATTCTGAAGATCTGTCATCTTAGACATCAATGTTGATAACTGTGACTGAAGACTGTTCACCTCATTCTCCGCAGCTTTTTTCTGTTCTTCCAGACCTGATGTGTTTGGCGCTGCAAACACAGGTACGGCAATCATAGAACATGTCAGTGCCGTTGCAACAAACATATTGCGTACTCTTTTCATTTTCATAAAATTACACCTATCCTTATTTTTTATTATCTATGTCCCCACATATATTCTTTACTATACAATATTCATCAGCATTTTTCAACAGGATATTCTGAAAAAAACTATAATATTGCTGGAAAATAATTGAAAAGGATCCTCAGTACCGATTATACTGGGGATCCTCTGGTTTCTTCTAATATTGCATTCTGTCTTTTATGAAATAGCAATTCTTTTATATAATCTCGATCTTAATAGCGTACGTAAATCATGCCGCCCTGCACTGGCCCGCTGATCACTCCTATGCCATAATCAGCTGCATGAATCATCTGGCCGCCCCCTATATAAATACCGCAATGACTGGCATTCACACACACATCACCCGGCTGTGGATCACTTACCTGGGGCCATGTAAGGAAGTCAAAGGTTGTACCCAGACGGATATAACTTCCAGTCAGACAGTAGCTGACAAAGCCTGAACAATCAAAAGATCCCGGTGCACAGGCTCCCCATGCATATTCCGCATTGTTAACCCAGCTATATGCCCGATCCACAATTGCATTTCCTGTAGAAGGATTGTAGTTAGGTTCCGGGGTTCCGGTATTGCCGTTATCCGGTGTATTATTATCTTCAGGTACATTCTGCTCCGGCTGCTCGTTACTATTTCCTCCGCCTGTACCAGGATCTGTAGTTCCGCCTGTACCCGGATCACTGCTTTGGCCTCCATTTGTTCCTGGCTGTGCAGTATCTTCATTCTTCTTATCAGCAGCTTCTTTCTCTTTCGCAGCTGCCTCCTGCTGTTTCTTCTGTTCTTCCAATGCGGCTCTTGCTGCTTCCTGAATCATGGAATCCAGATTGCTAACCTCTGCCTGCTTACTGTTGAGCATGGTTGACAGTTCGGTTGACTGTGATTTATATTGTTTTTCCAGATCCTGAAGGTTTGTCATGTCGTTTTCAAGCGTTGTCTCCAGAGTCTTTATTTCTTCTACAGTATCCGCGTATTCCTGCAGCATATTGCGGTCATATGTATGAACCTTTTCTATGTACTCTGCTTCACTGAGAAGATCAGCGATACTTCCTGAACTCAATATCCTCTCAAGCGCTGAACCGTCTCCCTCTTCATACATATACTTAATGCGAAGTTTCATATCTTCGTACTGCTGCGTTTCCTTTTCCTGCGCTGCTTTAAGATCCTCTTCTGCCTTCGAGATCTCCTGCCCTTTTGCTACTAACTGCCCTTCCAGTTCATTCATCGTTGACATTAATGAATTCAACTGGGACTGCAGGGAACTCACTTCGTTCTGCGCTGCATTTTTCTGATCCTGAAGGCTTGATGTATTCGGTGCCGCTAATACAGGCACAGTTATCATAGAACATGTCAAAGCGGTTGCTGCAAACACGTTGCGTACTCTTTTAAAATTCACAATCAATTCACCCATCCTTATTTTATTTATGATCTATCATGTCCCCGCAAATACATACTGCAGTATCTTTTCTGCCGGCTGCCGCTGAAACGCCCGCAGCCTGTAAGTTGCAGAATTCCCTATCGATACGCAGTCTCCAGTCCTTTTCATCAGAACACAGAAACTATATTATATGCAGAGGACTCGTCAAAATTCGTCTTATGCTTACATAGACTAAATTATAAAGGATAACTGAATAAAATGCAATATAATTTTAACATATTTGTAATATTTTAGAAATTCGTCATGATTGTTCGCGCCCTTGGGGTGTGGGAAGAAACAATCCGCTGTTACCATCTGGTCTGCAGCCAGTAAAGAAGCGCTTACATGACTCTCAAATGGCTGAATTCTTCATGGAATCTCAGAAGCGATGTTCGCTCCTGGCTGTTTCCTATCCCATGCTCTTCCACATAACTCTTTATATTTTTTACATCTGTATTTTTGAAAGTCCATACCTCTCTTGCTGGTCTTTCTTCATCCCATGCACCAGACAGCAATGCTCTGAATTCTGGAATCCTATACCACTTGGAATTTGAATAAAGGCCGCCGTTTTGCAGTTCCCCTGAAACAGTTTCTGACTCCGGTTTTCCTGTTTCTTTTCCTGTCTTTTCATTCTGTCTTTTTAGATTCTTTTCGTAATATTCTCTGTTGATAAACCGCACGTATTTTAAAGGCTCCGGCGACGTTATTTCCCCATCCTTTACAATATGTACCGTACATTGACTGAAAGTCTCTTTGCCCTCTCCGTCCGGCCCCATACTGTCTTTGGCCGAAAAAGTAATTACGATATAACCCGAATCTTCAAATCTTGTAAATTCGTCCGGATGAAAATCTTCCAATTTTACTGCCTGTTCCATTCTGCCGGGATATCGCTCATCCTCTTCCTTATCCTTTACCGTCAGGGCGCCAGATTCTATAGCGCCGCGCAGCAGCGCTTCTTCGGTTATTCTGCCTTCCTTTGCCTCTTCCAGTGTGAAATACCGATCCTCCGCCTCTATCACAGGAAATTCATTATACTTTACCTTAACCGGCCATTCTCGTGTTGTCTCATTACCAGCACTGTCTTTCACACTGTAAATAATCTGGTGTTCCACAGGTGCATCTTTGTCATCCAGCTCTAAAAACCAGGTATCCAGTTTTTTATCGTCTGGCATGCCGGTCTTCCATCGTACTTCATACGCCTCCTGTTTCTGTCCATCCCGAAGCTTTCCTCTTTGATATTTGATTCCAAGTATGCGGATGTCTTTTGTTATGTCTCCGTCTTCTTGATCCTGTGCTTTTATGTTTGCCAGGAGCATGTCCCTGGTAACCTCGGTGCCTTCGAAGAATTCCTGTATACCTTCTGCAGTGATTTCGGGAAACTTATCCCAGAGTGCATATAACCGTACCTGCTGAACCGTCTTTTCTCCTGATAAAGGACTCTTCGCCTGCGCCTCAGCAATATCCAGCAGTTCTTCAAATTTTACCCTGTTCTCTTTCTGGTCAGGATATTTTACTGCCTGAACAGGAGCCACCGCAGAGACATCCCAGCCTGCGAATTTGTATCCCTTTCTGATATAATCCGTATATCCTTTATTTTTATGTATAAGGTAGCCGCCATTCTTCATGCACTCCTGCAGGGTTATTTCTTCTGACTTTTCCTTTAGGACGTCGCTTCCGTTTCCATAATAGCTCACCTGGATTTTGGTTCCCCAGACTGCATATAGTGTGATATTTCGATTGATAGCTGCGCTTAAGACAGCTCCTGGCTGATAGGCAGGTTTTTCCGCTGCAGCATTCTCGGACCAGCCCAGAAATTTTATTCTTCCTTCAGATGGAATCTCTCCTGCTATTTCTGCATTTTCATACCAGTATTTTGGAGTGCTTTTCGGGACATTCGCCACCTCTCCATCATAATTTTTATGATATTGGATCGTATACTTCGTACTCAGTACAATATCTGCCGCCATGGTGTTTGCACCGGATGCCTGCATGTCCCCCGGACGAAGGCAGTATCCGCCTTTTTGCGTTAATGCATACCTAGCATACTGCAAACTGCCCTTTTTAGTGCCATATGCAACTTCTGCCGCCTTTCTGCCATTGCTATAGCCTGACGGTGTCAGAACTGCAGCAGGCGAAGATTTTAGGGCTGATGTTACTGTAATATACTTATTTGTCTGAAGATATACATCATTCCCCGCATCTACTGCACCGTTTCCGCCCATTTGGAAGACAGAGCCGTTATGGTATATACCATTTCCGTTTTTCGCTTTGTTCTTTGCAATGGTCCCCCCGGTCAGCCTGAGTGTCCCCCCAGACAGACAAATCCCGCCTCCACTGCCGGAAACCGCATTACCCGTGATGCTGCCTCCTGTCAATGACAGCGTACCGCTGTTTGTTATTCCTCCCCCGTTTACGGCCGAATTATCGTGAACATCCCCCCCGCTGATGCTTAAGGTTCCACTGTTGACTATTCCGCCTCCACTGCCTGCATTCGAATTTGAAAAGATTTCACCTCCGCTTAACTTCATGCTGCCTTTATTTACAATTCCTGCGTTTTGGTTTTCATATATTTTTCCATTTTGTACAGCTGCTTCCCCTCCATGGACTGCCACCCCGGTTCCTTTATTGTTCCGGATAACAGCTGCGCCTGATATACTCAAAGATTTTCCTTTGGCGGAAATTCCATACCGGGTATTGCTGTAAATGCTGCCTCCCTGGATGATAATGGTTCCATTACCGTCTATATTCCCCACGCCATCCACATTGTCATGTATCGTTCCTCCGGTCATCGTACAGATACACGCGCCTTCTCCCACATGCACGCCGCACTCACCATTATTGTACAGATTACCACCGGACATACTGATCACCTTCTGTGCACGGATACCATCATAAGAATTGCCGTAAATGCTGCCGCCAAATAGATTGACCGTGTTGCAGGTTGCAACTCCATGCGCTTTATTATTATAAATGTAGACTCCGTCATAAACGTTTGTAATTCCCATGTCGTTCCATACACCATTGCCTGCGGAGTTCATAAATCTGGAGCCGTTCTTCAGGTTGATCGTTGCACCGTAAGCTGCTATTACACCCGATGAACCTTTTCCATTCGCATCAAATGTTATTGTATACCCACCATTGCCGCTGAAATTCCAGGTGGGACTTCCCCGCCAGCCTTCTTCTGTGCAGATTATGCCGGCAGGTATCAGCGAATTTTCTTTAAAAGTAACCTTAACGTTCCTTTCTTCCGGGAATATCGAAAAGGATTTTCTGGTCGTTATATGTGTTGCCGAACAGTTTTTTATCACGTACATAGATCCTCGGTCCGGCATGGCATCAAATGCCTCATTAAATGTTTTGTAGTAACTGCTGCCGACCCTTGCAGCAGCATCTGTCTTCAGCGGAGCAGCCGTTGTTCCGGGGGCAGCCCCGCCTTTTGCTGTAATTCTCACCTGAAAGGCTTCCATGCTTTTTCCAAGATTCACTGTACCGGCTGACTGTCCATTCTTGGCCCAGTCCAGCCATCCATAGGATTCGCAGTATGTACGGTAATAGATATCATAGGAGCCTGCGCTTGCCCCGGTCAGCAAAATCCTGACTGCTTCCACTCTCAGCGACTGTCCGGTGGTACCTGCTGTACCGCTGCTGTTTACCCAGCTCATCCATCCATTGTTTTGTACATGAACCTGATATTTGACACCAAGATTCGTGTCACCGGACGTTTTTATCTGCAAAGCCTCCAGCCGCTTATTTTCTCCGATCGTTCCTGCAGTGGCGCCGCCTGCACTCCAGTTTTTCCACCCATCATACTGGCAGTACGCCCTATAACTGACGCTGGCCGCGGCACGGGCCGCCATGACATTCGCAGTCTCTTTTGGCTTTACAATGACCCTGGCATAGGGCAGGGCCTGGAGCCCGTCTTCCTCCCCCTTAAGCAGTTCTTCACTCCATTCATACCCTTCCTGGGGAACCGCCGTATATATATACTGTTCATATTCCGTATGTTCAATATCCTCCGCACACTCCCATGTAACATTGATTGTCTTTTCCGTCGGCTTTGTATCCATCGGATCTTCGTCCTCGTACAAGGCATCCTTAAGAATCTCTTCATGATCAGTATCTTTCTTGTTATTTTCTTTCTTATCAGTATCTTCCTGATCAGTTGCTTTCTTGTCAGTATCTTTTTTATCTATATCCGAATTCTCTTCCAGCAGTACTTCCAGATTTTTGGGCAGCAGTTTTATGACATCGGCCCGTTCCTGATCCGATATCGTAACGGTCAGATACGGCTCCTTTTTCTGTACATCGAAATCCTGGATACCGCAGATTATCTGTAACTTTGGAGCTATTTCCGGCTTCGTACTGTGAATCTCATCCAGCCGGTTAAGTGCCGCCTCATATGCTTCCGTTGCTTCCGGCTCATTTTCGGACTGCATCTTTTCCAAGACATTCGCAAGTCCGATGATATCTGCATGAGTCTGTGTCTGGAGATACTCTGTATATTCTTGAAAGTCATGATATTCTGCAGATTCTTCCCCCTTGGCGGCAGCCTTTCCTCCCATGCCTTCACAGAATATACGGAATGCCTCTTGTTCTACGGCCTCCTTCCACCGAATATCCTCTATTTCTTCCTGCGCCAGACCAGTATCCTTGTTTTTCATCAACAGCTCCCATAGAAAGTGAATATGCTCTGTCTTCCCGGATACTGCTTCCATCTCTTTTACCGTTACATCATCCAATGACTGCATACCCTCAGAAAAGGATGTATCCTTCGCAACGGCTGTGAGCAGCAGATATTTATACACAATAGCGAATTCAAAATGCTCCCTGGCAGTTATTCTGTTTAAAAATAATTCCCTCTCCTTTTCATCTGTTTTTTCCATTACCTTCAAAGGTTCTTCCATAAGGAGCAGCCCGTGTAAGGTTTCCTCAAACCATGAAGCAGTATCCTGCAGCGGCTGCTGTTCATTTGATCCATCAGGTTCTTCCGGTACAGTCGGGCTTTCTTCATCGGCTTCCGCGATTTCGTCCGGTTTTTCGGTTTCCTCTGTTCCCATTCTTCCCGTCTCTTCCTGTGCATACAGGGATATGGGGGCACATACAGACAAAATTACTGCCGCAGCAGCCAGCATTGTTATGCATCTCTTCTTTTTCATCTACAAAACTTCCTCCTGCTCATAAACAGCCTGAAATTCCATATCATCCCCTGCACATAACGTATTTATATTTTCTTTGCCGTACAGAATCCCGATCCCATTTACCGGTTTTGTCATTTTCCAGCCGCAGAAAATATATCCTTTCTTCTCCAATCCGCTTTCTGGCAGCATTGCCGCACTGAGCCTGTCACCACAGTGTACGCTGATCTTCTTTAAAACATAGTTGTTTTCCGTATCCGCTTCTTTGGCAGGCTTCTCTGCGAAGAATGAAATATAACAGGGGGTTTCTTTATCTTCTTCGAGTTCTTCCAATATCACTGTCTTACGGCAGGATACCTCACCATATCCGATTATCTGCCTGAATCTGGACTTAGCCCTGACATCCAACAGACCCTTTTCGACATCCACATTTAATATCTCTACCGTAAACTCAGAATTACTCGTTGTTTTCATAAGAAACCCCTGAATAAAATCTGCTGTAAATTCATCCGTGCCGGATTCCTTTTCGATATGATATACTGGATTTACTGTCAGGATCTTCATTGATTGTTCCATGGCTTCGCTAAGACTGCTGTCCAGTTCATTTTTTCTGGTAGTTCTGTTCTCCGCAGTCTGAATGGCTGCTAAAGAAATTACCAGTATTACAATCATAAAAAAGCCTATTACGGCATTCTTCATACCTTCCCCTTTCCTTTTTATTGACCCCGGAGGTCAGGCATTACGGGGTGCTTTTTCACAAAGCATCCGCTGACTTTTCCCCGCTTTTATCTTGCATATCCTACTATTTGATGCTCTAAAAACAAGTTCAGCACAGGAAGAGTATAGTCATATGTCAGCGTCACTTTTGCAAATTTCCCGCGGTCTACGCTTGTCATCGGTTCAACGAATAAATCCGTATATCCGTTTTCCAGTGCTTTTTGCCTGCAGCTCCGTATTACAGGGGCTGTAAAGTCCCCTGCTTCGACCTCTGCCACTACCGCAGAATGGTAATTCTGCGCACTCTGGGTGTTCAGGGATGCCATGATATAGGCTGCGCTAAGCACGGCCATGAATGCGATCATAATCATCCCCATCATTGTCTCTACCGCTCCTTTCATCTTCTGCCCTCTTTTCTTTTGGGACTTCTTTACCGTCCCTTTTATTTCTGTCCATATACCTAACACAAGATCACTTTAGTCAACCAGGACAGAATATTTCTTTTCTTTTGCCCTCATACTTCCCTGAAAGGATTCTTCTGCACGATATGTGATCTGATATTCCCCGCTTATAAAAGGGACAAACATGCGGGGATCTGTCTCCCCGGTGATATCCTGCTGCCCGGGAGCTGTTAATTTGACAATCGTAACAGGCACCGCCTCCCCTTCCTGATTGACCGCCTTGATCTCAAACAGTCCGCTATCCAGCAGATTATATTTCCTGCCTTTTTGCAGCTTTCTTACCGAGACAGAGAGCTCCGGGGCTTTGCGCGAAAATACGGTCTGTGCCATGGCAAATGAGTCCTCGTTTCCTACAGCTGCCTCTGGCCTTGCCTTAGAAATCATTCCAAGAAAGCCATGATTCCCCCTTCCGAACAGGAACAGAACCAGCATTCCCAAAACAACCGCCAGGATAATCACTTTTCCATATTCTCCGATTACAGCCTTCACCCGCAGACACCTCCTTCAAATACCTTCACCCCCGCATCGGCCCAAGTCCTTCCAGAAATCCGGCAAACAGATAAGAAATCTGTCCATCCGCTCCAAGCAAATCTGCCATTGTTCCCAGTAGTATCAGGCTCAAAATACAAGCGGTAATGATACCGCCATACTCTTCCAGAAATTCTTTCATAGTTCATCACTCCCATATCCATAAGGAATACCCCATAGCTTCTATCCCCCAGTCTCACAGATCATTCTCAAAATATCCCACAATCCGGACATCACTGCGTAACCCATAACTGAGATTGCAATGATACCGCCATACTCTTCCAGAAATTCTTTCATCTCTCAATCCCCTCCTCTCAGCCGGCATGATTCACCGCTGATAAAATGTAAACTACAACCAGCGCAAGATCGGCCAGCATCTTTAATACACCGGTTATCATTGGCAGCAGGATCAGAAAACTGATCCCTGCAATATAATCCTCTGTCCTGAGACGCTCCGCTTTATCTGTCATTACAGCTCCTCTTTCAGCCAGAGGGCCTATCTGACCGCCGATATCTGAGGCGCCGAATTCTGCCATCGAATACAAAACCTTCATTGCTGAAGTCACATCGGGAAGCGGCACCTGCTTCATAAACGAAAGATAAGGGCGTACTGAATCCGGCTTTTCTTCAATCCCCGCGAGAAGAGTATTCAGTTCTTCTCTTAGTATTGCCGGGGCATGAGGAATCGATTTTGATAAGGAAACATGTACATTATCGGTCTGCAGATGGAGTGACATACTCATCAGCCATTCTGGAAATGACTTCTCCACCTCTCTTGACACATGTTTCAATGAAACTCTGTATCTGCGTTCCGGCTGGCCTGCCAAAAGCGCTGCCAGAATCACAGACAGCACTGCAGCCGGCAGGCCAACGTACAATGCCATAAGAACACTCACCGGAATCAGCAGGATGGCAATACACCATGCCTTGCGCCTTTCCTTTTTCCTATTGCTATGCATTACATACTCATATTGCCGTTTTACCGTTTCTTCTCCCTGGCCCTCTTCTCCACGGATCAGGCTTTTTGACAGCTTCATCTGCGCAAGATACCAGATCAGCATATTCAGCAGCACCGTCACCGTTGTCACGGTCTGGGAGACGACATTTTCTGTAATGCCAAACTCCTTGGGAAGCATGAGTACGGTCATGCCGCAGATCAGAAAGGATAGCCCTATGCCAATGGTAATTTTAACCTTCACATTTTTCTTTTCCCTCTGCAGTTCATACACTCTGTCCATCCAGAGTTTCCTGTCATTCAGCAGGATATCTGCAGCGGCAGTAAAATCCCCGCCCACAGCCTCCGCCTCGATCAGAAAATCATGAACTTTATACATCCTTCTGCATCCGTATTCTTTTTCAATCATTGCAAATGCTTCCCGGTAAAGATTTTCTCCCGTGCTTTCATTTTGTATATAGCGTATAGCGCTATGTACTGCATCGTACATGCGGCTCTCCCCCTCCTCAAACAAAACGAGTGTATCCTCCAGCGCCGTCAGTATCTTGGACCTTCTTTTAAAAGAATACAGCATCTGTTCAATATAGGAGGTAACATCCTCAAAAAGCCGGGCTTCATATAAGTTGCGGTATGTCATGGCAAATATCCCCGGTACAAAACAGGCAGATGCCGCGGCAATGATTATAATACTGGGCAGCTTCAGCCTAAAAGCAAACGCTAATACCGCCACACATCCATACAGCCCCAAAAAGTATCCCGCATATCTGCGGGCCGAAAACTGATACCCGAATCTGTGCACCGTTCTCTTTAAATACCCAGGATTCAGATAACAGATTTCCTCTCCTATCTCTTTCTTCTTCATCCTCTCCTCCGCATATTTACCGGCATACTTTCCATATCGGAAAATGGAGCCGTAATATCTTCCAGCTTAAACTTTTTCATTACGTTTTCCGGAATTTCTCTGGATATAAACTTCCCGTCTTCCGCAATCAGGCATTTTACATTCTGCTCGCCTATACGGTCAAAAAGACATATCTGATCGATAAACCTGACAACTTTTTGTCTTTCTGTCACCTTTTTTCTAAGAAGCACACCTACATTCAAAAAACTGTAGATATCATTCTCTAACCTTGTTGCAGCATAGGCATCCTGCATCATATTCTGGATTCTGTCCGGGATCTTCCTCGTGTCGTCCGTATGCAGAGTCGTCAGTCCATGAAGTCCTGTAGAAAAACACTCCAGCAGATATTTCACCTCCACCGAACGTGCCTCTGAAAGCAGAACCCACTGGGGATTCTGCCTCAGGGCAGTCTTGATTGCTTTCGTGTACGGGAAAAATTCCTCATCCACCTTTAGTTCCACGCAATTAGAACCCGGATTAATCTCCTTGTAATGTATCTCCAGGTTGTCCTCTATGGTCATCACCTTTTCTTCTTTTGGAATATATTGCGTCAGAAACTTTAAGAGCTCCGTTTTACCTGCCCCCGGACGTCCGCAGAAGACCATGTTCATACGAGCCCGGATGCAGTTAATAAGAAAGATCAAAAGCTCTCCCGAACAGTACTGCTCCTTTAACATGTTTTCAACAGTCATCCGCATCACCGCAGGTGTCTTTCTAATAGATATTGCGTAGCCTGTATTCGTAGCACTGGAGTGGATAATCGAAATGCGAAGGATATCTGTCTCCGCCTCAAGAACATTATTATACTTATTAATCTGGCTGCTAACCACATTAGACACTCTGATGCTGAACTGGCTCACAAATTCCGCCGGCAGCTGTACCTCAACTTTATAAATCCCGCGCTTTAAATGCTCTACCCACACATCCGCCCCATTAAAATTAATGTCCGTGATATCCGGGTCTATTACATAGGGAAGCAACGGTCCAAAACTTTCTTCTTTTAAATTCCAAGCCTCCCTGGAAACCTTCACAGGCAGCTCTCCTTTCCCTCAATCACCCTACGACAGATGCCGTAGTGCCAAGTGCAGTGGTCAGCTTTTCCACCGCAGCGGTAATTCCCAGCTTAATACTATTACCAAGGGGCGTGGCAGCCACAACAATAATCATAATCACAATTGCCGCCACGACAATGACACCATATTCTTCCATAAATGTTTTCATACACAATCCTCCTATACTTTCAATCCATGCACAGTAATTTTATAGAGTACGACTCCCTCTATAAATGCGCAGATTGACCTCATGTCAGTGGGGGATACCGATTTCTCTCCGTCCGCCACTGCCGCTCATCTTGTTTTATGTGATCCCTCTCTCCACCTGCTAAGGTTGGAGACTTCTCACTCAGTTAGTTAAACATGTTACTGCAGACTATTCATGCAAATTCAGACAATCAATAAACATCACCACACTTTCATTTAAATTCCGCAGTTTCTGCACTAAAACCCGCACAAAAACCACAGTACTATGCTCAAAACCGTCCCTGACGGCCCAAAGCCACTATCAGCCCAAAAAGGAATAAAGCCGGGAGAATTCCCGAAAAAAATTACTGCGACAGAACAAAAAAATGCCCTGAAAGAATAAACATAACAAACAAAATTCAACTACACCCTGGAATAAAATCACGAAAAAAGAACTTATCCGAATCAGTGCCCAACACACTGAAAAGAAAATAACCGATTAAATCAATAATTTATAGAACTAAATTATATAACATATAATATCATATGTTATATAACATGTCAATACCAAAACAAATAAAAATAAAATAATATTTTAAAACTTTCTATCTCTTAAGCGCCCAAATCTCCACGCTAAATAAAGATAACCCTGCAAAAAATACATAGCATACTATTTAATCTTGCCAAAAATATCAGACCCATAGCACAGCCCCAAACCCTAAATTTTAAAAAAGGAAAAACAAAAGATTCTCAGATTCCCTGACCAAAAAGAAAAACTCCAGATACCAACCAAGATACGATCTACATCTAGATTACCCTCCCCACCCTCAAATGTCAAGACCAAATCACCACAAAAGCTAAAATTGTAAAAAACAAAAAATTAAAAATAAAAGTAAGTTACTTATTTTATGAAGTACTAGTTCTCAATCCATAGAGTAAGCGTTAGAAGCTGTCAACAAAAAACAGGAAAATGGAGGGCAGAATTTGCTTCGAAAGCAAATTCTGCCCTCCATTTTCTCCTGTTATTTTCCTCTACAGCTTCTTCGCGAACGGACAGGATAGAAAACCAGCATGCACAGCCCCGGCTGAAGCAAGCTTCCCCTCGAACTTGGCGCCCTCTACTGCACCGACAGATTCGTATACCCCATCAAGCTCAAATCCACCTCCCGTGCTACTTCGCGTCCCTCACGGATAGCCCATACAACCAGCGACTGCCCTCTGTGTATATCTCCCGTTGCAAATACATTTTTTACGGCCGTCTCATACCCGTCTGGCGCCGTCTTCACATTGTGCCTTTCATCCACTTCAACACCGAAGGCTTTTGTCACATAGCTTTCACTTCCGATAAATCCCGCCGCAATCAGCACCAGATCCACATCCACGCTATATTCGCTCCCGGGTATTTCCGCCATCATCATTCTGCCGGTTTTTTCATCCAGCTTGGCCTGAAGCTTCACAAGCGAAGCCTTGCACACCGTCCCCTTTTTATCCTTAATAAATTCTTTCACCGTAGTTGTATATACCCTGGGATCTGCTCCGAATAAGGCGGCGGCTTCCTCCTGGCCATAATCCGTCTTGCAGATTTTCGGCCATTCCGGCCACGGGTTATTATCCGCTCTTTGATCCGGCGCCTTTGGCATCATTTCCAGCTGAAGCACGGACTTTGCCCCATGCCTGACAGCGGTTCCAACACAGTCATTTCCCGTATCTCCACCTCCGATTACCAGAACCTTTTTCCCTTTTGCCGAGATATACGCGCCATCCTTCAGTTTCATTTGATTTGCCCAGAGGGCCTTTGTTGTAGATTTCAAAAAATCTACCGCAAAGTATATTCCCTCCGCATCACGCCCCGGTACCTTGATATTCCTCGGTTCCGAAGCACCGCAGGCCAGGATCACTCTATCATATTCTTTTAAAATATCTGCTGCTTTCACTGTTTTTCCTACATTGCAGCCTGTTTTAAACTGAATGCCCTCTTCTTCCATGATTGCAAGCTTCCGGTCAATGATCTGCTTCTCCAGCTTCATATTGGGAATTCCATAACGGAGCAGGCCTCCGATCCGATCCTCCCGCTCAAATACGGTCACCAGATGTCCCCGTCGGTTCAGCTGGTCGGCAGCAGCCAGGCCTGCTGGCCCTGAACCAATGACTGCGACCTTCTTTCCCGTTCTTACCTTGGGAGGGCAGGCACGGGCATATCCCTGTTCATAAGCATTTTCAATGATACTGAATTCATTTGCTTTTGTTGCAACAGGCTTTTCATGGAGCCCGCATGTGCAGGCTTCCTCGCACAATGCCGGGCAGACACGAGCCGTAAATTCCGGAAAATTATTTGTTTTAATAAGACGCGCATAGGCCTCCTCCCAATTTCCGTTATAAATCAAGTCATTCCATTCCGGCACCAGATTATGCAAAGGACATCCGCTTGCCATCCCGTTCAATATTTGACCTGATTGGCAGAAGGGCACCCCGCAGGCCATACACCTGGCCCCCTGCTGCTCCTGCTCTTCTTTAGAGAGAGGCGTATGGAACTCACGGAAATGCCTGATTCTTTCCTTTGGTGTCTCTGCCGTCTTGTCCTGTCTTTCGTAATCCATAAATCCTGTTGGTTTCCCCACTATTAACGCCTCCTATCTTCCCTTTTTGATTTTGTTAAATGCTTCCATCTTTGCCTGTTCACTGCTTAAGCCCTTTTCTTCCATCTGCAGAATTGCCGACATCATGCGCTCATAATCTTCCGGTATGATCTTTTTGAATTTGGGCAGATACTCTTTAAAATGATCCAGTATCTCTTTACCAATCACAGAATTTGTGTATGCAACGTGCTCCTGAATCATATTTTTCAGTTCCTGGACGTCGTACTTATCCGTTAACCTCTCAATGTTTACCATATCTTTATTCACTTTACGGTATAGATCGTTCCTCATATCCAGTACATAGGCTATACCACCACTCATTCCGGCTGCGAAATTTTTCCCTGTCTGTCCCAGAATCACAACACGGCCACCGGTCATATACTCGCATCCGTGGTCGCCTACACCTTCAACTACCGCACGTACTCCGGAATTACGCACGCAGAATCTTTCACCGGCCACGCCGTTAATATAAGCATTTCCGCTCGTTGCTCCATAAAGTGCTACATTGCCGATAATAATATTCTCACTGGCTTCAAACCGGGTTCCTTTAGGCGGGCATACAACCAGCTTTCCTCCTGACAGTCCTTTCCCAAAATAATCATTGCTGTCTCCCGTCAGTTCCAGAGTCAATCCCTTTGGAATAAACGCACCGAAACTCTGCCCGCCGGCGCCTTTGCATTTTACAACAAAACTGTCCTCTGGCAAACCTTCGGGATAACGCTTTGTTATCTCAGAACCAAACATGGTGCCAAACGTACGGTCTGTGTTGGAGACATCTACCTCTATGCTTCTCTTCTGTCCTTTTTCCAGAGCCGGAAGCAGTTGTTTCAAAAGAATTTTCTCATCCAACGTTTTTTTCAGCTCAAAATCATATACCTTCTTTGGATTGAAAATTCTCCCCTTCCGCTCTCCTGAATAGGGATTATAAAGTATGCTGTCCAGATTCAGAACGGATGCCCGTTCTGACGCCGGAATTTCCCTCCTTTTCAAGAGGTCCGTCCGGCCCACCAGCTCATCGACGGTGCGTACTCCCAGCTTCGCCATATATTCCCGCAGTTCTTCTGCGATAAATCTCATAAAATTCACTACATATTCCGGTTTACCTGAAAACCGTTTTCTAAGCTCCGGATTCTGCGTTGCCACCCCCACCGGACAGGTATCCAAATTGCACACCCGCATCATGACACATCCCATGGTCACCAGAGGCGCTGTTGCAAATCCGTACTCTTCTGCACCCAGAAGCGCCGCAATTGCCACATCCCTGCCGCTCATCAATTTCCCGTCGGTCTCAATCCGCACCCGGTCCCGCAGCCCGTTTTGGATCAGTGTCTGGTGTGTCTCCGCCAGGCCCAGTTCCCAGGGCAGGCCTGCGTTCTGAATAGAGCTTCTGGGGGCAGCTCCCGTACCGCCGTCATAACCGGAGATCAGGATCACTTCTGCTCCTGCTTTTGCAACGCCTGCGGCTACGGTTCCAACCCCCGCCTCAGACACCAGCTTAACGGATATCCGGGCTTCTTTGTTCGCATTTTTACAGTCGTAGATCAGCTGCGCCAGATCCTCAATGGAATAAATATCATGATGCGGAGGCGGTGAGATCAGGCTGACTCCTGGTGTGGAGTGACGCGTCTTTGCAATCCAAGGATATACCTTTTCTCCCGGAAGATGCCCTCCTTCCCCTGGCTTGGCGCCCTGGGCCATCTTGATCTGGATCTCCCGTGCACTGACCAGGTAGCGCGATGTCACGCCAAATCTTCCTGAAGCAACCTGTTTGATTGCAGAGCAGCGGTCCGTGTCCAGACGTTCAATATCTTCGCCGCCTTCCCCGCTGTTTGACTTGCCGTGCAGCTGATTCATAGCTGCGGCAAGGGTCTCGTGTGCCTCTTTGGAAATGGATCCGTAGGACATGGCGCCAGTCTTGAACCTCGTCACAATAGACTCTACGCTTTCCACTTGATCCAGAGGAATACCCTTAGCGGGATAGTTGAAATCAAGCTGTCCTCTCAGATTGATCTTTTCTCCTTCCATATCCACCATCTTCGTGTACTGTTTGAACAAGCCGTAATCACCGCGTCTGGATGACTGCTGCAGCATATGGATGGTCTGCGGATTATAGAGATGCTCTTCTCCCCCGCTTTTGGACTTATGTTTTCCAATACTGTTCAGCGTCATATCTACATCCAGTCCGAGCGGGTCAAATGCCTCAGAATGAAACGCCGTATAATCCCCTGCTATCTCTTCGATACCGATCCCGCCGATCCGGCTGACCGTGTCTGTAAAATACCGGCTGATAAACTCTTCCTTCAGACCTAACGCCTCAAATATTTTTGCCCCCTGATAGGATTGAATCGTAGATATCCCCATCTTGGAAGCGATCTTGATTATGCCATGGATCACCGCATAGTTATAATCATCCACGGCGGCATAGTAATCCTTGTGAAGCATGTTCGTATCAATCAGCTGGCGGATGGACTCGTGAGCCAGATATGGATTGATCGCACAGGCGCCGTAACCCAGCAGGGTTGCAAAATGATGTACCTCCCTCGGCTCCCCAGATTCCAGTATCATTGCCACAGATGTCCTCTTCTTTGTGCGTACCAGGTGCTGCTGCAGACCTGATACAGCCAGAAGCGACGGGATAGCCACATGGTATTCATCCACCCCCCGGTCCGACAGGATCAGGATGTTTGCTCCCTCCCTGATTGCCCGGTCAACTTCAATAAAAAGATAATCAATGGCTCTTTCCAGGCTTGTATTCTTATAATATATAATTGGAATTTCAGCCACACAGAAACCATCCACCTTCATATTTTTGATCTTCAGAATATCAGTATTTGTCAGGATTGGATTGTTTACCTGGAGCATTTTGCAGTTTTCCTCCCGCTTCTCCAGAAGATTCCCGTCTTTCCCGATATAGATGGTCGTAGAAGTTACTACCTCCTCCCGGATCGCATCGATTGGAGGATTGGTTACCTGAGCAAACAGTTGTTTAAAGTAACCGAACAATGGCTGGTTTTTATGAGACAGGACGGACAGCGGAGTATCAATCCCCATTGCCGCAATTCCTTCGGCTCCTGTCCTGGCCATATTCAATATAGACGTTTTTACATCCTCGTAGGCGTAGCCGAATGCTTTCTGCAGCTTTGTACATTCTTCTCTTGTATACTTTGGCACATCCTCATTCGGAATCTTCAGGTCTTTCAACTGAATCAGATTGCTGTCCAGCCATTCTCCATATGGATACTCATTTGCATACTTTTCTTTCAGTGCCTCATCGTCAATCACTTCTCCCTTTATGGTATCAACAAGCAGCATTTTTCCGGGATGCAGGCGCTCCTTTAAGATGATCTTTGCTGGATCAATATCCAATACTCCCACTTCGGAAGAAAGGATCAGATTATCATCCTCTGTGATATAATATCTGGAAGGGCGCAGGCCATTGCGGTCGAGAACCGCTCCCATGCAGTCTCCGTCCGAGAATAGAATGGAGGCCGGCCCGTCCCAGGGCTCCATCATGGTTGAATAGTACTGGTAAAAATCCTTTTTATTCTGGGACATGCTGCGGTTATTTGCCCACGGCTCCGGTATTGCAATCATAACTGCCAGCGGAAGCTCCATGCCGCTCATTACCATAAACTCCAGCGCGTTGTCCAGCATCGCGGAATCGGAACCGGAAGTATTGATCGCAGGCAGCACCTTGTGCAGTTCTCCTTTCAGATCATCGGATTCCATTGTCTCTTCTCTTGCCCCCATTTTATCCGCGTTACCGCGTATCGTGTTAATTTCGCCGTTGTGCACCATAAAACGGTTCGGGTGCGCCCGCTCCCAGCTCGGATTCGTATTCGTGCTGAATCGGGAATGCACCATCGCGATTGCGGATTCATAATCCTCATCCTGCAGATCTTCAAAAAACATTCTGAGCTGCCCGACCAGAAACATCCCTTTGTAGACAATTGTTCTGCTGGAAAGTGAAGCCACATATGTATCGTCGCTGCTCTGTTCAAAAATCCGGCGCACCACATAGAGCCGCCTGTCAAAGGGAAGTCCCTGCTCTATTTTCTTCGGCCTCTCGATAAATGCCTGCATAATACACGGCATACAGTCTACCGCCTTTTTACCCAGAATTTCAGGTTTAACAGGTACTTCTCTCCACCCCAAAAACTTCAGACCCTCTTTTGCTGTGATTACCTCAAATATCTTTTTCGCCTGATTTCTTTTGAGTTCGTCCTGGGGAAGAAAGAACATCCCCACCCCATAATCTCTGTTTTTGGGCAAAGAAAAACCGAGGGGTTTACAAACCTTAGAGAAAAATCTGTGTGAAATCTGAAGTAAGATTCCTACACCATCTCCTGTTTGACCCTCGGCGTCCTTGCCTGCTCTATGTTCAAGATTTTCTACAATTTTCAAGGCATTCACCACTGTCTCATGGCTTTTTATGCCCTTAATATTCACAACCGCCCCGATCCCGCAGTTGTCATGTTCAAAACCGGATCGGTACAGCCCGGCCTGCCGGCCCATATTTAGTTCACCCATAATCCCTTTCCTTTCTCCATAATAGTAATGTTGACTTTTTATTTTTCCCTACTATACTACAATTTTTTTTATTTGTAAATAAAAACTTTACTTTAAATTATCTGTTAATTTGTCAATATGAACTATTCCCCCTTTTTTTCAGGCATTTATTCTTATTTTCTTATTTTTACCTCAATTCTTCACATTTTTAAGTCATTTTCCCAATCCATGCCAATTGAAAAGCCGAGTACATACACCTCTTCAATGTCCTGTACCCGGCTTATGTTAGAATTGGTTACTATTCACGGCCACGTGAATAGTAACTCAAATTGTTTTATTTACCGGAACATATCCGGTGTAATCTTATTTTCCGCAGGAGGCGGAGTCACATCCGGTTTTTCGTCAATTCTCTGAATAAGTACGAACATAATGGAACCTGCAAAAGCGCAGACTACTGCCGCGATTCCCATTCTGGAAACTTTTGCGGCAAGCCAGTCGAATCCCCCGATATCAGTGACGATCAAAGAGGTAATGTTAGCAACCACATGCAGCACAGCGGGAGCCTTGAAAGATCCGTATTTCTCATAAACATAAGAAAGCAGAAGTCCCAAAATAAAGCTGTACAAAAACTGCACCACATTCCCATGGATCAGCCCGAACAAAAGAGAAGAACAAACCGCGGCCTTCATAAAGCTGCCGCGCTCCCGGTATCTTTTAAACAGAACTCCACGAAACATCAGTTCCTCGGTCAGTGGTATTACGAGCCCAAGGCAGAGGACCTGAACCGGCACGCTGGCCGAATAGAACACTTCCGAAGTCTCCTGATACTGTTGGCTTGCCATTGCCAGGCTGCTCATGATTGTCAGACAGTTCGCTCCTATACATACTGCCACGCCAAGTCCGATGATTTCGCCGTATTTCCAGATATTTGCCTTCTTATTCTGCGGAATATTCAGCATCTTCTCTCTTTTTCTATCCATTAAAAACAGCGACAATGTCAACGGAATCGTAAATAAGGCCGCGAACCCAAGGATCTCAACCTGATACTTCTGCACGATCTCCATGACCTTGCCCGCATTCTGCCACGCCAGATTCATAATCTCATCCTGCGTCATATTATCAGAAAATGCGCTGTAATCTATAATTTCTCCGAGATGTGGAATGATTGCAAACATTTCCACTATAAATCTTGCCACAAACTGGATGACCCAATACAAAAGAAGAGGACCAAACAGCCGCCAGAACTGCTTTGATTCCGGATTCTTATTCATTCTTTTGTTATCCTCGCTTTCTCCTCTATCCACGCCCTCACTTCTTCTTCTTTCCCTTTTAGAGATCCCTGTACCATCTCCGGCTTACCGCCTCCGCGTCCGCCAAACGCCTCATTCAGTCCTTTCGCAAGGGGACGGATATCCATATTTGTACTGCCGATCACATAGCGGTATGCCCCGTCTTCTGTCTTCAGAAATACTGCGCAGCACTCTGCTCCGCGTGCCAGAACCAGATTCATCAGGATTCTGGGGCCGTCCCCTTCCAGCCCGTCTTCAAACAGGCATACGAAAGTTTCCTCCCCGGATATCCCGCCGGCCCTATACTCCAGCAGCTTTTTCTGTTCTTCCAAAAGCTTTGCCTTCAGGCGGCCGCACTCGTCCTTCAGATGCTCCGCTGCCTGGCTGATTTTATCCTCTTTTGCAGACAAGAGTGCAGAAATATTCTTCACGTGCTGTTCCTTCCCCGCATAGTCAGCCAGGGCGCGGAACCCGCACAGCATCGTAACCCTCACGCCGCCTTTATACCGCTGTACATTTGTCAGTTTAATCAGGCCGATCTCGCCTGTTCTTTTTACATGAGGAGCACAGCAGGCACAGGCATCGTAACCCGGAATCGTCACAATCCTGACCGCCCCCTCTATCTCAATCTTACTTCGGTACTCCAGCGAAGCCAGTTCCTCCTTTGATGGCCAGGACACCTGCACCTCCAGGTTTTTCACGGCTGCTTCATTAGCCTGCCACTCAATCTTCCGCAGCTGCTCTTTTGTAATCTCCCCGTCAAAATCCATGGTGCAGTCTTCACTGCCCAGGTGGAATCCCACATTATTGTATCCAAATCCGGCATGCACAAGTCCTGATACAATATGCTCCCCGGTATGCTGCTGCATCTTCAAAAAGCGCATATCCCAGTCTATTTTTCCCGTCACCTGGAGACCTTCCTCTAAAGGCGCCTCCATGACATGATAGATGATGCCGTCTCTTTCCCGTACATCCGTCACCCTGATATCTTCAAGCCAGCCCGTATCCGCATACTGTCCGCCGCCCTCTGGAAAAAAGGCAGTCCTGTCAAGGACCACCTCGTAATATTCCCCTTTTGGCCGGCACATTTGTACATTTGCGGTAAACACTTTTTTATGACTGTCTTCATAAAATAACTTTTCTGTCATATTCTGTATTTACATCCTTTCCGGCGCTTCAAAGCCGAGCAAATCAATACAAGTCTCCAAAATCTCTTTCACCAGCTTTAGAAGAGCAATATATCCTGCTTTGCGTTCCTCATCCTCTTCTGTGAGAATCTTTGTCTCATGGTAGAATTTATTAAATGCATTGGCCAGGTCGTAAATGTACGCGCAGATCTTGTGCGGTGCGCTCTCCTCGTAGGCCGCGTCAATTACGTCATTGAATTTGACCGCCTCCAGCATCAGCGCCTTCTCAAACTCGCTCTGTGCGTCCCTTACCGCCAGGCCCTCCAGGGCTCCCTTTCCTTCCTGATACTTATTCAGAATGGACTTAATCCGTACAATCGTATACAGAATATAAGGCCCCGTATTCCCTTCAAAGGAGGTAAATCTGTCTACATCAAAAACATAATCCTTGGATGCCTGATTGGACAGATCCCCGTATTTAATTGCCGCAAGTCCCACAATCTTCGCTGTATTCTGCGCTTCCTCCTCACTCACGGTACGATTGTCCATAATTTTGCCATACATCGTTTCATTGATCTCACGGATCAGATTCTCCAGGCGCATGACTCCGCCTTCTCTAGTCTTAAACGGCTTGCCGTCCTTCCCGTTCATCGTACCGAAGCCCAAGAATTTCATTTCCACTTCCGGGCGCACAATTCCAGTTTTCTTTGCACAGCGGAATACCTGTACAAAATGCAGTTCCTGGCGCTTGTCCACAACATAAATCAATTTGTTCGGCTGGTAAAGTGCTTCCCGTTCCACCAGCGTTGCCAAATCTGTCGTATCATATAATGCCGCGCCGTCTGACTTCAGGATCATACACGGAGGCACTTCTTTTTTATCCGCTTCCTCCTGCACATCGACTACAAGCGCTCCCTGGTCGTAATGGGCATAGCCTTCGTCTTTCAGCCGCTGCACCATGTCGGGAATATACTTCTGCGCATCCGCCTCGCCCTTCCAAAGGTCGAATTCCACATTCAGGCTCTCATAATTCTTCTTAAGATCCGCCACAGATACATTCATGATATGGTTCCAGATGGCCCGGTATCCTCGGTGCCCGTTCTGAAGAAGAAATGTGGCCTGCAGCGCCTTATCACGGTATTCCTCGTGTTCTTTGGCATATGCGCTGGCAGTTGGATAGATCTCCTCCAGCTCGCTGATTGTAAAAGGAGCTTCTTTGGGATATTCTCCCTCATACGCTTCGTCAAAATATGCCAGGTCAGGCTTTCTCTTCTCCAGCTCCGTTATAATCAGCCCCATCTGATATCCCCAGTCTCCCAGATGAATATCTCCGATTACCTTGTGTCCTTTAAACCTCGCAGTACGCTTAACACTCTCGCCGATAATCGCAGACCTGAGGTGCCCTACATGAAGCGGCTTTGCCACATTCGGGCCGCCGTAATCTACCATAATTATCTTGGGCTGTACGGCTTTCTCCACGCCAAGTCCCTCCGCAGCCATCATCTCATTCAGATATGCTGCCACGTACGCAGGACTCATCTTCAGATTCATAAACCCGGGCTTGACCGCTTCTGCTGTCTCAAAGCAGGAATACTCTCCGAGCTTCCCCAGAACATCCTCCGCAATTACAAATGGCGGCTTTTTATAGGTCTTTGCAGCCGCCATCGCACCGTTGCACTGGTATTCGCATAAATCCGGCCTGTTGGACAGAGTCACTTTCGCAAAAGACTCATCGTATCCTGCTTCCTGGAAGGCTTTCTGCATCTCTATGGTAATCAGTTCCAATAATGTCTTCAATTTTATTCCACACTCCGTTCTAATTTTCTTCCATTTTGCTATTTTATCACGTATAATCAGGGAGGGCAAGTGTTATGAGGGAACTCTCCCCGTATTTTGGGGCATTTAAGTATGTTTCCCAAACCAAAAACCCTAAATACTGTTTGGAAAGGCAGGAATAAAGAATGATTATAGGATCACACGTAGGAATGAGCGGAAAGGAAATGCTTCTTGGCTCCGCCAGAGAAGCTGTTTCATACGGAGCAGACACTTTTATGTTTTACACCGGGGCGCCCCAGAATACGCGGCGTAAGGATATCAGTGAACTGAATATTGAACCCGCATGGGAATATATGAAGGAAAACGGAATCAATGAGATTATTGTACACGCCCCTTACATCATCAACCTTGGAAATGCAGTTAAGCCGGAAACTTTTGAACTGGCAGTGGAATTTCTGGATAAAGAACTGCAGCGTACGATTGCCTGCAGAAGCCATCTGCTGATTCTGCATCCGGGCGCACATGTCGGCGCCGGCGTCGAGACCGGTACTCATCAGATTATCCAGGGACTGAACGAGGTTCTTACAAAAGATACGGACTGCTGCATCGCACTGGAAACAATGGCTGGAAAAGGCTCCGAAATTGGCCGGACCTTTGAGGAGCTGGCCCGTATATACGACGGCGTTAAGTATAACGATAAATTGCGGGTATGCTTTGACACCTGCCATACCAGTGATAGCGGATATGATATTATCGGACAGTTTGATAACGTGATCGATAAGTTTGACAAAATCCTAGGAATAGACCAGATTGCAGTGTTCCACATAAATGACAGCAAAAACGTACCCGGAGCTGCCAAGGACCGGCATGCAAATATCGGTTTTGGAGAGATCGGCTTTGATGCCCTGAACTATATCGTCCACCACCAGGATTTTGAAAACGTGCCGAAGATTCTGGAGACGCCTTATGTTCCATCCCCCACATACGAGAAAAAATCCTATGCACCATATAAATATGAAATCGAAATGCTCAGGAACGGGAAATTTGATCCCGGTCTCACAGATAGAATTATCAGGGAGAATGAAAAGACAGGCTGCTAGTACTTGACAACTGAGGCGCCTCATTGTATGATTGTACTATATAGATAATACAGTATTACAAAAACTTTATCATACAGAAAAAGAGGTGACTTAGATGCCATGGGATTTAGATAATGACCGCCCTATCTATCTGCAGCTCATGGAGCGCATCCAGCAGGACATCATTGCCGGCATATATAATCCCGGAGATAAGCTCCCATCCGTACGTGACCTGGCTCTCGATGCTTCCGTGAACCCCAATACCATGCAGAAAGCGCTCTCCGAACTCGAAAGAAGCGGCCTGGTATATTCGCAGAGAACCAGCGGCAGATTTATTACAGAGGATGATGCAATGCTGAAAAAGATGAAAAAAGATTTAGCATCCGAACATATTCATCAATTTTTTGAAAAGATGAAGCTGCTCGGTTTTGGGGATGAAGAGATTCTGGAATTAATCCAGGAGACAATCAAGGAGGAAAAGTAAATGAAACCAATTCTGGAATGTCAGGGACTGACTAAGAAATATAACAACTTCTATGCGCTGTCCAACCTGAACCTGACTCTGGACAGAGGGCAGATTGTAGGGCTTCTTGGCCCCAACGGCAGCGGAAAGACTACATTGATCAAGCTGATTAACGGTCTTTTAACCCCTACTGACGGACGCGTCATGATCAACAGCCTGGCTCCCGGAGCTGAGACAAAAAAGCTGGTCTCTTATCTGCCGGAAAGAAGCTATCTGAATGACCACATGCGGGTGGACGATATACTATCCTACTTTTTAGATTTTTATGATAATTTTGATCTGGACCGCGCCAGGAAAATGCTGCACGATCTGGAGATCGATACACGCTCACGGCTGCGCACCTTATCCAAAGGCACCAAGGAAAAAGTACAGCTTGTGCTGGTCATGAGCCGGGATGCCGAACTTTATATCCTGGACGAGCCGATCGGCGGTGTGGACCCTGCTGCGAGGGACTATATCCTGCACACTATTCTGACCAATTATAACGAGAATGCGACCATTCTTCTGTCCACACACCTCATCACCGATATTGAAAATGTACTCGACAGAGTTCTTTTTATCCAGAACGGACAGCTTTCCCTGAATGCTTCTGTAGACGAGATCCGCACAAAGGAAGGGAAATCCGTAGATGCTTTATTCAGGGAGGTATTCAAATGTTAGGCAGACTCATTAAATACGACTTAAAATATGGAGCCAAGTTATTTATTATACTCCACGCACTGCTGCTGTTGGCCAGTATACTCGGACGGTTTTTCTTTCTTGAAAAACTCGACTTCAGCGCAGAACCGAATGTCCTGATCACCTCTCTTGGTTTATTTATATCCATTTTTCTGCTTCTATTTACGGCAGTATCCTTTGGGGTGATGTTAATGCTTGGTATCCGTTTTTATAAAAATCTGTTTACAGATGAAGGATATCTGACATGGACCCTGCCTGCAACCCCTGCACAGCAGCTCTGGGCCAAGATTATATCCGGCACAATCTGGTATGTCATTGATATTTTGCTCTACAGCCTGAGTCTTTACATTTTGGTCAGCGGTAAAAATGTTACAACAGCCTACGCAGAAATCGCCTCTGAGGTAACAGAGTCACTTGGGATGCCGCTCGGCCGGTACAGTCTGTACATGCTGTTATTTATACTGGCCAGCAGTATAGGAAGCGTCATCATGATCTATTCTTGTGTGGCAATTGGGCAGTTGTTTCCGGGCCACAGAGTGCTGTGCTCCGTTGTTGCTTACATAATAATATCTACAATCATTCAAATATTTACCTTTATAATCCTTACTGCCCTTGGCATATTTCCGAACGGCAGCAACTACCCGCCTGGTGCAGGCAATGTAGGCCATTACTTATTTGAATTGTTTAGGTTAAGCGGAATCCTGATATTTGTTACAACAGTATTGGAATACGCCGCAACACATTATATTATGAACAAAAAGGTGAATCTCATCTAAAGAAATTCACCCAGCGTCTGAAAAAAGCGTTCCGAATCAACCGGCTTTGGGAAATATCTATTCCTCCCGCTCTGCGTTGCCTTATCTATATTCCTCTGAAAGGCATTTGCAGAAAGTCCGATGAGCGGAACGCTTTTTGCTTCTCTCTTGTTCTGCGGGCCCAATTTGCCGGCCGCTTAAAATATGACTTGTACCAGGAACATATAGAATACAGTACCTGCTCCAATGCTCAAAAGGTTGTTGCGTTTCCAAACGTGCAGCAGGATAACGGCCAGCACGGCTAATGCTTCCGGAAGACCATGGGGGGCTGTCCTTATGGGGGTATCCTTCAAACAGTATACGACCAGCATTCCAATGACAGCCGGAGTCAGGACTTTTCCAAGATACTCAATTGTCTTGGGGATTGCCTTCCCCTTGGGAAATATTAGAAATGGCACAGCCCTTGTGGCAAACGTAGTGACAGCCACGGCCAAAATAATGCATAATGAAGTTCCTATATTTACGGGCATGTCTCCACCTCCCCTTCCAGGCGTTTTCTTGCGGCAAAGAGTATCAAAATGCTCAATATCATTGTCGGAAACACAAAACTTCCGCTCCCGAAAATCTGAAGGCATAAAACGGCTGAAACCACACCGATCATTGCAGGTATCCTATTCTTTGCTTCCATCCATTGCTCTACAAATATCACAACAAACAGGGCGGTCATGGCAAATTCTATTCCCTCGGCGTTGATGGGCAGTACGCTTTTTAAAATACCTCCGATGGCTGAGCCGATGACCCAGTAGCTCTGGTCCAGAAGCGCAATGGCAAACAGAAACTTATCTTCCTCAACATCCTCCGGAATTTTGGTAGTACACAAAAGAGAGTACGTCTCATCCGTCAGTCCAAAGATCATATACCAGCGCTTGCCGCCCATTTTGTTAAACTTATCTAACAGGGACAGGCCATAGAATACATGCCGGATGTTCACCATCAAAGTCATAAATATGACCTGTAGAAAAGAAATACCCGGCACAAAAAAATTCACAGCCAGGTACTGCCCCGACCCCGCATAAACAAGCAGGCTCATTAAAACCGCCCACCAGGCAGAATATCCTTTTTCCGCATACATAACACCAAAAGCAATCCCTATGAACAGATATCCCGTCAGTACCGGGATCGTATAAGGAAAAGCCCTCTTAAACGCAGTCTTATACCCTGACATGACTACCCCTCTCCTCTGCTTCTCTTTTGTTATAATCCACGCTCAGTAATTTCACTGAGTACGCTGCATCTTATCTATATAAAATAATATGCCTGGAAATGTATTCCCAGTTTTCTGTTAATGCCCGGTGCTAAAATACATATTTTAATACGATACTTTTTCCAGGGCATAAAAAATACACGTCTGGGCGGAGTCGAACCGCCGCACATGCCTCCGGAGGGCATTGCTCTATCCACTGAGCTACAGACGCATAATTGCTGTGCAATTCTGCTGTAATGGAATGAACCCTTAACAGAATGCTTTATTATCCTAGCACAAAATTTGTGAAATGTAAAGAGGAAAACAAGATTTCGTGAAGAGCTTTCACCTCGGTGCGGATCGGGAAACGCTCCAGGTAGGAGCAACCGAAATCCTCCCGGAAGAACCTGTCTGGCAGGCAGGTTCTTCCGGGGGCTTTCGGCTCCCCCTACCTGGAGCTGGCGCACCCGGCAGACAGGGAAAGACTCGTTTCCAGGATGCCCCGTGTACGATCTATCCCCGTTCTCCGCACCATGCATCCCCCTTTTTCATGGACATTAACTTCTTCTCCTCTCTTTGGTAAAAATAGGCATGATCGCTCAGTACTTCCTCCGGTTCTACCTGGGTTTCATTAATTTCAACAACCATCTCGCTCATTTCATCTGCATCGAGTGCCTTGGATTCCGGAACAATAATCAGTTCGTGTATGCTGCTTGGCAGAATATAATAGTCTTCTTTTAACATTTCCCCCACCATCTCCAGTACATGAGGGTAAAACAGGCATGCAGCTCCATAATTGCGGAGAGAATTCGTCAAAACGTACATAACATCCTTCTTTTCATCGTTTTGAATTTCTAGCAGATTATCCTCCTCATCCGAGTCCACTTCCAGCATCTCCTCAATGGCATGGCGCATAGTATAAAACTCTGCCGGCAGAAGGTTTGTTACATTCCTGACCGCAGCCCGGTACAACTCTTCTTTCTGTACGCCCCACATCTTCAGATGTTCATTACTGATCTGAATACTGGCCGTCCCATTCCTGTCTTGTTCTAAAAGTACATAGAACACAATCGATAAATCCAGTACTTCCATAAAAGGGATACACTCCAAAAGCTTTTTGTTTTTTTCTGTATGGATGAGACGGAATACCACTCGCTCCCTGATATTTTCATACTTTTGAAACTGGCTGCAGTCCCATACTTTCCTGCAGTCCACCTCTTCATAAAAGTCCAGAATCTCCTGGACAACCCTGTCTATCCGTTCTCCCTTCAGGACCCGTTCAAATAGTTCTTCCAGATAAATAGCCGGCGCAGCATTCACGCCATCTGCCTTAATCATAATTCCCTGCTTCTCACTGCCATTATTCTTTCGGGCAGTATAGACGCTCGCCTGAATTCCCTCCTTTAATTTTTTATTTAATTCCTGTTCAACAGCACACAAAAAATCCTGATAATTCATAATTCTCCTTTCAAATTTTCTGTGCTCATCAAAACAAATTAGGAAAATTGACACGACCTGTGTCCATGATAAAATAATGATTTGAAACATATTAGGTGAGTAAATTATATATGATTTTCGTCAAAAACACAATCCCAAATAAGGCAAAATATTGTTGCCCTTCATCTAGCCGATGCATCCCAGTACTATACTGGTATATGCCGTTGTAAAACACTTTTGTATGCTTACTGCATCTAAAAAAGGAAGCCGGATATGCAGAGAAAACTCGATTTTCAAATCAAGTTTTCAGGAAACCCGGTTCAGGAAATCATCAGATTCCCACAGGGGTTCCCCAGTCCTCATATCCGGCATCGGTTTTTCTCAGATACAGCTAGCGGCACAGGTGTCTAATACAGGCCAATACCCTTCCTAGCAGCCCTGTCGTAGAGCGTCCCCTGCTCCGCTCTGTTTCTTTTCCACATTAAACACGTGACAAATATTCCCCTGTACGTGTATCAATCTTTAGGACATCTCCCTGCTCTACAAACAGAGGTACCATGACAACTGCCCCGGTCTCTACTGTCGCAGGCTTTGTTGCTCCCTGTGCAGTATCACCCTTAAATCCCGGCTCTGTCTCTGTGATTGCAAGCTCTACAAACAGCGGCGGCTCAACAGAGAATACATTTCCATTATGAGAACAGATTTTTACTACTTCATTTTCTTTTACAAACTTCAAAGCATCACCGACAACTTCAGCATTCAGTGCGATCTGATCATATGTCTCAACGTCCATAAAGTTGAATAAATCCCCGTCCTGATACAGATACTGCATGTCTTTCCGGTCAATACGAGCCTGTTCAAACTTTTCATTCGGTCTGAAAGTCTTTTCAACAGCACCGCCGTTAATTATATTTTTTAACTTTGTTCTTACAAATGCTGCACCTTTACCTGGTTTTACATGTTGGAATTCCAGAATCTGATAGATGTTCCCCTCAATCTCAACGGTTAATCCATTCTTAAAATCTCCTGCTGATATCATTGTAATCCTCCTTCAATTGCGCTGCCAATGCGCCTACCTTTTTACACTGTTTATAATTTTATAATAGTTTCATTCATTTTTCAACCTTTTTTTAACCGGAGATCCGCTTCTTTTGCTTCTTTTTATAGAAATGCAGCACAATCTTCTCCAGGTACCGTTTCAACACGATCTGAATCTCCTCTTTCGGATGAATCGGCTTAACCAGTATATTGCGGATGCCGCTTCTCTTAGCCCCCCAGACGTCTGTAAATAGCTGGTCTCCTACAAAAAGAGTATTGGAATCGTCCGTCCCCATAATCTCCATCGCTTTTTTATAATTCTTTGTGGAAGGCTTATGGGCATTATAAATATAGTTCGTCTGAATCTCTTCGTTGAACATCTTAACCCGCGCTTCCTGATTGTTTGAAATCAGGCATGAAGAAAAACCGATTTCCTTCAGTCTGGCAAACAGTTTTTTAGCGCGGTCATCCGCAGGGGCGCCATGAGGTACAAGTGTATTATCTATGTCAAATATAACGCCTCTGAATCCATCTTCATATAATTTTTCAAATGGGATGACGTATGTAGACATCTTATAGTCATCCGGGAAAAATCTGTCAAACATTATTCCGCATCCATCTCCATTAACTTTGTAATCAGTTCCTCACAAACCTGCAGCACCGTCTTGTTATCAGTCTGAATCACGATATCGGCAGCCGCCTCGTATTTCTCACGGCGGTTTTCCATCAGATCAGCAATAAACTCTACATTATTATTCTCTTTGAGCACCGGTCTGTCATCACTGTCTTTCACCCGTTCATAAACGGTCTCCGGACTCGCAGTCAGAAGAACCACACGGCCGTTTTTCTTCATCTCGGCAACATTCTCCGCCCGGAGGGCTGCTCCTCCGCCGCAGGAAATAATGGTATTCTTTTTATTCTGCAGTTCGATCAGCAGTTTTGTTTCCTGCTCCCTAAAATATTCTTCACCATATGTGGCAAAAATATCCGGAATACTCATTTCTTCACGATCCGCAATTACCTGATCCATCTCCACAATACGCATCGCAAACATTGTGCTGAGATAGTCAGACACCGTAGACTTGCCTGCGCCCATAAATCCAATCAGTACTATATTGTAAGAAAACAGCTTCCTTGCCTGTATCCTCTTGCTGTTACGTACAATTCTCCTGAACACATCGTAAATCTCGTCCTGATACTTACTGCCTTCCAACTTATCCTTCAGTCTCTGTTCCTGCTTGGCTTCCTGTGCCGGCTGCAAAATCGGCATGCCGTATTCCTCTTTATATGCCATGATCTTTTCTACAATTGCATTGCGCTCTACCAGCGCATCTATGATCTTGTCATCACACAAAGCAAGCTGTTCGCGGTACATCTCTAAATCATTCATCTTCCAACGTCCACCTTTAATCTCTTATTCCAAAACAATACACCATATTATAGCAACTTTCCCAGATGATAGCAAGCAGAAACTAACCGCCTATATCCCTATTTTCAGCTTTTTCGATCCTTTTTTCATTTATATAAAGTATTTTCTCCTACTCTTTATGGGATTTCTCCAGAGCGGCTTTCACATCGCCTTTAAACAGTTCCCATGCATCTTCATGATCCACAAAATATTTGGGACAGATTTTTCCCGTAACGTCATAGTGCCGGATCACATTCTCCTCCGTCAGGCCAAACTTTTTACACAGCCATGCTGTCAGCTGGACCACAGACTTATAAGTCGCGTCATTAAACTCTCCCGACTCATTCGGGTGGCAGCATTCGATTGAAACCGTGTCATGATTTCTACTGTTAGATGCGTAAGCAATCTCCCATGTCGGCACGCACTGGATAATTTCTCCGTCCAGGCCGACCACAAAATGGCTGCTTACCGACGTCTCATGGCTATCCTTCAATCCTTGAAAATAGTCCCTGTTATTTTGTGCCGTGCTGCCTGGATTAGCCGTGTAATGAATGACGATGCCGGTAATCGGATCAGATTCAGCCCCCGGCCTCGAATACTCATTCACATCCAGCAGCTGTACATCAATCTTCGGCTCCGAGGCATCCACAGACAGCCCCGTATTGGCACGATTTCTCCTCCCATCGGCAACGCAGGAATAAATTCCCAGGACAATTGTCAGGATTACCAGAAACACGATTCCTCCATATATATAGAGAGACTTCTTATCGATTCTTATATTCTTCAGGTTTATTTTTCTTTTTGTATATTTTCGTCTTTTCATCCCTGTACCCCAATCCAAAAACTGTTTATATCTTATCATATTTTGTCGAAACAAAAATGAATATTTTATTAAAATTGTCTTAGCAAGAGTACCCTGTAACAGATAAAACCGGCAGACATGATGAGTTTTAACTGATGGACTGGCATTATGGTAAATAAAAAACCGGACAGTTCCGGGATCCCCGCTTCTTTACTGAATATTTCGGGTATCTCCGGAATTGTCCGGTTCTATATGATTCAAGGGGCATCTGGCTCCTCGCCGCAGGCGACTTTTAATGAGCCTGATGCTGTTACTATGCACGGCCCTTAGGACGAGCATAGTAATTTTATTCGTCCACGCTGTAGTTCGGAGCCTCTTTTGTAATATGAATATCGTGCGGATGACTCTCTTTCAGAGATGCTGCAGAAATTTTCACAAATTGTCCGTTCTCCTTCAACTCATCAATTGTTGGCGTTCCGCAATAACCCATGCCGGAGCGCAGACCGCCCATCAGCTGGAATACGGTGTCTTCCACGGTTCCCTTGTATGCAACCCGTCCTTCAACGCCTTCCGGAACAAGTTTCTTAGCATCCGCCTGGAAGTATCTGTCCTTGCTTCCGTTCTCCATAGCAGCAATCGAGCCCATACCGCGGTATACCTTATATTTTCTTCCCTGGAATAACTCGAATGTTCCCGGGCTTTCATCACATCCGGCAAATATGCTGCCCATCATACAAACATTTGCACCAGCAGCGATTGCCTTAGTCATATCTCCGGAATACTTAATACCGCCATCTGCAATAATCGGTATATCATATTCTTTTGCCACTGCATAACAGTCCATAACTGCAGTAATCTGCGGAACACCAATCCCTGCAACAACACGTGTCGTACAGATAGAACCAGGCCCGATTCCAACTTTGACAGCATCTACTCCTGCCTCAATCAGAGCCCTTGTTGCGTCCCCGGTTGCAACATTCCCTGCAATGATCTGAAGTTCCGGATACTTTTCTTTTACCATGCGTACCGTACGCAGAACATTCGCAGAATGACCGTGTGCAGAATCCATAACCACAACATCTACTTTAGACTTCACCAGCGCATCCACACGCTCCAGAAAGTTTGCTGTAATTCCGATCGCCGCCCCACAGAGCAGCCGTCCTTGACCGTCCTTTGCAGACAAAGGATATTTAATCTGTTTTTCAATATCCTTAATTGTAATCAAACCTTTCAGGTTTCCTTCATCATCTACGATCGGCAGCTTTTCCTTTCTTGCCTTCGCAAGAATCTTCTTCGCTTCGTCCAATGTGATACCTTCCTTCGCTGTAATCAGCCCTTCGGAAGTCATGGACTCCTTAATCTTCTTAGAGAAATCTTCTTCAAATTTTAAATCACGGTTTGTAATAATTCCGACGAGTTTTTTTCCTTCCGTAATAGGAACTCCTGAGATGCGGTACTTTGCCATCAGATTATTGGCATCTTCCAGTGTATGTTCAGGTGATAAATAGAAAGGATCTGTAATTACCCCATTCTCAGATCTCTTAACCTTATCAACCTCATCCGCCTGCTGTTCAATAGACATGTTTTTATGAATAATACCAATCCCGCCCTGACGAGCCATCGCAATAGCCATACGGTGTTCAGTAACCGTATCCATTCCTGCGCTCATCATCGGAATATTCAGTCGAATCTTCTTCGTCAAGTTCGTTGATAAATCAACCTGGTTCGGAATTACTTCGGAAAATGCTGGAACTAAGAGCACATCATCAAATGTAATACCTTCTCCAATAATTTTACCCATGATTTTATTTCCTCTCTTTCTCTAATATGTAAGCTGATGTTTTAACTGATATAGTACAAAAATTAAACAAACTTGTCAAGGGATTCCCAGGTTTCCGCCTGAAAAACACATAATAAATACTAACCCCCATTAAAAACCACCACTTATAAGTTGGAATATATGGGGGGACTTTTTTGGCTGAAGGGGACGCAGGGGAGCAGGCGGACAGGGGAAGCGGGCGATGCAGGCGGACAGGGGAAGCGGCTAAATAAAATTTCAGATAAAATGGCAGACTCCGCAGACACTCAGAAAAAATCTGATGATTTTTTCCTGCGGGTCTGCTCATTTCCCGAACTTGTGGTTCGGGAAATGGTCTGCATTTTATCTGAAATTTTATTGAAGCCGCTTATCCCGCCCTCCTTGATGCATCGCCCGCTTCCCCTGTCCGCCTACTCCCCTGCTGGGCGCATCAAGTCGGAAGAAAAAATTCCCCCTTGGAGGGATTCCGGCGGTAGCTGCGGATTGATACGATGTGGGGCGCTTTGATTTAGATAAGGAAGTTTTGAAGATTGCAGACCTTGTGCGAGCTGCGCTCCCTTATCCAGCCCAATCCACCGCCTCACGTAATCCTACTGGTAAAATGGGCATCTTCCGTCTTGATGTGCGCAGCCTGCCGGGAGCGGTCAGTGGAATGGACGGAGGCGTACATCTGTTGGGGCTATGCGGCTTAGAGAGCACGGCTGGAAATACTTACGTAAAAAGAGCGGCCCACTGAGGGATGGGAATTGATTTACCAAATCAATTCCCAGTACAACCTAAAACGGGAAAGCATCAAGCTTTCCCGTTGCATGTTGCACGTGCCCTCAGTGGGCCGTTCTTTTTACGTTAGTATTTCCCCGTAAACGGGTTGCCGCATAGCCCCAACAGATGTACGCCTCCGTCCATTCCACTGACCGCTCCCGGCAGGCGGACCCTTCTCCCAGAAGATCCCCTTTCACCCAATTACATCATACCCATTCCGCCGCCTGCTCCTGCCGGCATTGGTGGTGTATCTTCTTTGATTGTAGCCACTACTGATTCTGTTGTCAGCAGTGTGGATGCTACGCTTGTTGCATTCTGTAATGCGCTTCTGGTAACTTTTGCAGGATCCAGGATTCCTTCTTTTACCATGTCTACATACTCTTCTTTGTATGCGTCAAATCCAACTCCTGGTTCGGACTCTCTTACTTTATTAATGATAACTGCTCCTTCAAGACCAGCATTTGATGCAATGTGGTACAGTGGTGACTCCAGAGCCTTCAGAACTACTTTAGCGCCTGTTTTCTCGTCGCCTTCCAGTTCCTCGGCAAATTTTTCAACTTCTTTCGCTGCGTGAATGTATGCAGAACCGCCGCCTGCAATGATTCCTTCTTCTACTGCAGCTCTTGTTGCGTTCAGAGCATCTTCCATGCGGAGTTTTGCTTCCTTCATCTCAGTCTCTGTTGCAGCGCCTACGCGGATAACTGCTACGCCGCCAGCCAGTTTTGCGAGTCTTTCCTGTAATTTTTCTCTGTCAAAATCAGAGGTTGTCTCTTCGATACCCTTCTTAATCTGGGCAACTCTGTCTTCGATTGCTTTCTTTTCTCCACACCCATCAACAATAACAGTGTTCTCTTTCTGAACTTTAACGGATTTTGCACGTCCCAGCTGATCCAGGGAAGCTTCCTTCAGATCCATTCCCAGTTCCTCTGAAATCACTTGTCCGCCTGTCAGAATCGCAATATCCTGCAGCATTTCTTTTCTTCTGTCACCATAGCCCGGTGCTTTTACTGCTACTACGTTAAAGGTTCCGCGCAATTTATTGACAATCAATGTTGTAAGAGCCTCTCCCTCAATGTCTTCCGCAATAATCAGAAGCCTTGCGCCTGACTGTACAACCTGCTCTAAGAGTGGAAGAAGATCCTGGATGCTGGAGATCTTCCTGTCTGTGATCAGGATGTAAGGATCTTCCAGATTTGCTTCCATTTTTTCCATATCTGTTGCCATATATGCGGAAATGTATCCACGGTCAAACTGCATACCTTCTACTAGATCCAGTTCGGTAAGCATTGTCTTAGACTCCTCGATCGTGATAACGCCGTCATTGGAAACCTTATCCATAGCGTCTGCTACCATCTGTCCTACTGCATCATCTCCTGATGATACGGCTGCAACCCTGGCAATCTGCTCTTTATCTTTCACTTTGCTGCTCATTTTTGCAATGGCATCTACTGCTACATCTGTAGCTTTCTTCATTCCTTTACGGAGAATGATCGGATTCGCGCCTGCTTCCAGGTTCTTCATTCCTTCGTGTACCATGGACTGTGCAAGTACTGTAGCTGTTGTTGTACCATCTCCGGCCACATCGTTTGTCTTGGAAGCCACTTCTTTTATCAGCTGAGCTCCCATGTTTTCAAATCCGTCTTCCAGTTCGATTTCTTTTGCAATCGTTACACCATCGTTTGTAATAAGCGGTGCTCCGAATGATTTGTCAAGAACAACGTTTCTTCCTTTTGGTCCCAATGTTACTCTTACTGTGTCGGCCAGCTTGTTAACTCCTTTTTCCAGCGCTGCTCTGGCTTCTGTTCCATATTTGATTTCCTTTGCCATGTCTGTCACTCCTCTTATTCTAATTAAATTCTTTCTTCAAGTTCATCTGTTAAAACATATTATTTTATAGAAATTAGTCAAGCAATTAAATTAATTTTGACGGACATCCTACTCAACAATTGCCAAAATGTCGCTCTGTTTTACAATGATATACTCTTCTTTTTCCAACTCTACTTCCGTTCCTGCATATTTGGAGTAGATAACTTTATCGCCGACTTTTACCTGCATTGTCACTTCTTTACCGTCTATATTTCCACCAGGTCCAACTGCAATTACCAATGCCTCCTGCGGCTTCTCTTTTGCCTGACCCGGCAGGACGATACCTGACTTTGTTGTTTCTTCCGCTTCAAATTGTTTTAATACAATCTTGTCACCTAATGGTACTAATTTCATAGTAATTCCTCCTTAATTAATTTTGCTAGTTATTAGCACTCATTTCTTTTGAGTGCTAACCTCATGAATATAAAATAGCACTCTGTTTCCAATTTGTCAACAGAGTTTCTAAAATTTATACATTATTTTGCAGCTTGCTGCAAATCCGCCCGCAGGGTATGTGTTACGGTATGCCCTGCGGGTTTCTTAGTTTATAAAACTGACTTCTTTTAAGTCTTTTGCTTACTTTCGTTTAATCGGCCGTTTTACGCTGTCCACATTATAGAATCCATTCTCTATCTTAAAGACAAGCATATTGCCATTCTCACACTGAAAGCGTTCTTTCACTGCTCCTGTACAGTAAAGCAGTTCTTTCTTAGTGGAAATATAGCACTGATATTTGGCATCCAGGGAAATTGCCGTCAAATCATCTTCTTTTAATTGCAAGTATATGTAATCTTCCTCCAAATCATACTTAAAAACCTGGCAATGATGTGTCGCATCATCAAAAATTACATCTGCCGAAATTACTTTTTCCATCTGTAAGTCTACCGGGTTACCTTCATACATATTTCTCTGCCTCCTAAACGATTTGATTTTCTGTCCTAAACTTCCGGATAATTATTGATTGTTATCATAAGAGAGGGTATCAGCTGCCTGATACCCTCTCCAATTTACTATACTCAGTAATAGATAAATACGTCTGAACATCTACAGACGCTCTTTTTTTATTTTTTCCAGTTCCGTAAACACATAATCATTCAGAACCTTAATATATGTCCCTTTCATGCCGGATGACCTGGACTCTATCACGCCTGCGCTTTCAAACTTTCTAAGTGCATTGACAATTACGGATCTGGTAATGCCTACACGGTCTGCAATCTTACTTGCTACAAGTATGCCTTCCGTACCGTCCAGTTCCTCGAAAATATGAATAATTGCCTCCAGCTCTGAAAAAGAAAGGGTGCTGATCGCAGACTGCACGATGTGTTCTTTTCTCGTCTCCTCCGCGCTCTCTTCATTGACAGAGCGAAGCATCTCCAGCCCTACTACCGCTGTTCCATACTCACTCAAGATAATGTCATCAATCTCATATACGGAATTCTGTTTGTAAATAAATAAAGTCCCCAGACGCTCTCCTGCTATGTCGATCGGTGTAATGATAGCCTGGTACCCGCTCACCGCTTCCGGCGAAAAACCAAGTGTTTCCAGATTGACATTCTCTTTAGTAGATAAGATATTCAGCAGACGTTCGTTCAGCATCTCATCGATATGCGCGCCAACTGACTCGCCTACGAGTTCCCTGATGCCTTCCACCTGTCCACATTTGCTCACTCCCAGTATCTTGCCCTTTTTGCTGACAACAAGGACATTAGAATCCAGAATCTCCGTAAGGACGGCACAAATATCGTTAAAAACCACCTTGCTGGAATTGTTGTTATGAAGCAGCTTATTAATTTTTCTTGTCTTATCCAATAACTGTACGCTCATTGATTTCCTCCAGATTTAATTGTGTATACAACTCGTTTCAATTCGTTCGATATAGTTATGTTATCATACAACTCACGAAATATCAACGTCATTTATCTAATTTTTTTTCAGATTTCGGACATATCCACATTTTTCATCTGCACATACGAGTTTACTTCCTTTTTCTACCATATAATTGCCGCATTCAGGGCACTTTTCCTTGGATGGCTTCTGCCAGGACATGAACTCACATTCCGGATTATTTTCACAGCCATAATACTTTCTGCCCTTCTTTGTCTTGCGGATTACTACTTCTTTACCGCAAACCGGGCATGGAACGCCAATCTTCTCCAGATATGGTTTTGTATTCTTGCAGTCCGGGAATCCCGGACAAGCCAGAAACTTTCCGTGAGGGCCATATTTTACCACCATGTTCCGGCCGCACTCTTCACAAATCACGTCTGTCACTTCGTCTTCGATCTTAACACTTTCCAGCTCTTTCTCGGCAATCTGCACTGCTTCTTCCAGATCCGGATAGAAGTTACGGATGACCTCTTTCCAAGGTACCTTGCCTTCTTCCACCATATCCAGCAGGCCTTCCATATTGGCAGTGAAGTTCTCGTCCACAATACTTGGGAAAGACTGCTTCATGATATTATTCACAACCTCGCCGATCTCTGTGATATAAAGGTTCTTTGCTTCCTTTGTGACATAGCGGCGTCCCAGGATCGTGGAGATCGTAGGAGCGTAAGTACTTGGACGGCCAATGCCCAGTTCTTCCAGCATCTTGACCAGAGTCGCCTCCGTATAATGCGCTGGCGGCTGCGTAAAATGCTGCTTTGAATCAAAGCTCTCCTTATTCAGCCGGGTGTCCATACTCAGTCCGTTTACCAGAACATTGCTCTCTTCTTTCTCTTCGTCAGCCTCTGTGTAGACACTGCGGAAACCATCGAATACTACTTTCGAAGTTGCTACTGTAAACCGGTAATCACCTGCTCCTATTTTTACAGAAATGGTCTCATACTTTGCAGGCTGCATCCTGCTTGCTGCAAACCGTTTCCAGATCAGCTGATAAAGGCGCAGCTGATCCCTGGAAAGAGAATCTTTCAGGGAGGCCGGAGTCCTGGTAATATCGGTAGGCCTGATGGCCTCATGCGCATCCTGTATCTTCTTCTCGGTCTTTTTCGCCTGAGCGCCTGCAGCCACATACTCTTTTCCATAAGCTGACGCAATATATTCTCTTGCCGCTTCATCCGCCTCTTCGGAGATTCTGGTGGAATCCGTACGCAGATAAGTAATCACACCGACTGTCCCATTCCCCTTGATATCAATTCCTTCGTACAGCTGCTGTGCAATGCGCATCGTTTTCTGTGTTCCAAAATTCAGTACCTTAGCGGCTTCCTGCTGCAGCGTACTGGTTGTAAAAGGAAGCGGGGCCTTGCGGATGCGTTCTCCTTTTTTAATATCAGTGATTTTAAACTCTTCGTTGTCTACTGCTTTGATTATCTGATTCAGTTCCTCTTCTGAACCAATCGTCATCTTCTGTTTCTCTGTACCGTAAAACTTAGCCACCAGCGGACGCTTTTCGCCTTTTACCTTTAAAACAGCATCCAGAGACCAGTATTCTTCCGGAATAAATGCATCGATCTCGGCCTCCCTGTCTGCAATCAGACGAAGCGCAACCGACTGCACGCGTCCCGCACTGAGTCCCCTTTTTACTTTTGCCCACAGCACCGGGCTTATACGGTAGCCCACCATTCTGTCCAGGATACGGCGTGCCTGCTGAGCGTCAACCAGACTCATATCAATATCCCTGGGGGCCTTTAAAGATGCCTTTACAGCATTTTTGGTAATCTCGTTAAATGTAATACGGCGCATTTTCTTATCATCTAATTTCAAAGCCGTTGCCAGATGCCAGGATATCGCCTCTCCCTCTCGGTCGGGGTCAGTTGCAAGATAGACTTTGTCGGCTTTCTTTGCTTCCTTGCGCAGATTCGCCAGGATATCTCCCTTTCCCCTAATCGTAATATATTTGGGCTCATAGTCGTTTTCTATATCAATGCCCAGCTGGCTCTTGGGCAGATCTCGGACATGTCCGTTCGATGCAGCAACTGAATAGTTGCTCCCCAGGAACTTTTTGATTGTTTTCACCTTGGCAGGTGACTCCACAATAACCAGATAATGTGCCATAAAACTTCCTCCAATAGGCTTTCACGCCTCTATTTATCATTTTATCTTAATATAATGATTTTTTGAAATCTCTTTGATGTATCCTTTCAGTTCTAACGACACAAGCCGCTCAAGCACCTCGTTTGCCGGCAGCTTCGTTTCCTCTGTGAGCTGGCTAAGATTCTTGGGATACAAACCAAGACGACTATACACCATATTTTCCCCACTTTCAAGCACTTTTTCAATTTTGGCTGTTTTTTTGTTCTCTTCGGTACAGTTCATATTCAGCTCCTCCAGGAGCATTTCCGTCGACAACAGAATACCTGCCCCCTGTCGGATCAGCTCATTGCAGCCCTGGCTCAGGCTGCTGTTAACAGGCCCCGGCAGCGCATACACATCCCGTCCCTGCTCCAGGGCCATATCCGCGGTGATCAATGATCCGCTCTTCTCTCGTGCCTCGATCACAAGAACCAAATCCGACAAACCGCTGATAATCCGATTCCGCCGGGGAAAATTCTGGGGTGCGGGAGGGGTTCCAGGCGGAAATTCGGACAGGATTCCTCCTTCTTCTTCTAAAATATCCACATACAGCCCGATATGTTCCCGTGGATAACAGATATCCACACCACAGCCTAATACCGCATACGTATGCCCTTTTCCCATCAGAGCGCCCCGCTGGGCGGTTCCGTCTATGCCCCTCGCCAGCCCGCTGATAACCGAAACATCACACTCTGCAAGCCGCTCCCCGAATTCAAAAGCATACTTTTCTCCATAGGGTGTACAGCGCCTGGCGCCCACAATCGCAACCGCCCTTTTCTCCTCTTGCGGCAGTCTGCCTTTTACGTAAAGCGCATAGGGCGGATCCGGAATTGTCCTCAGTCTTCCTGGGAATTCCCGGGAAAAACAGGGAATAAAGCGGATGGATTTCTCCTCCAGCTTTGCTGCTGTTTCTTCCGGATTTCGCTCCTTTTGCGCCTGCATAATTGTATGGATGTCCCTTTCATTTAAGAACTCTAATTCTTTTAGTTTTGTTTCTTCTATATAAAATATACATTCACCGGAACCAAGATGTTTTCTCAGCAGATATTTTTTACGGTCACTCAAAGGTGTAATAGCAGCAAGCCAATATTCATATTTCATTTTCTCATCTCCCCCAGTATTTTTTGTCCATCGTACGGTAACCTATTGCTTCTTTTATATGTTTCACAGCAATTCTATCCTGTCCGTCCAAATCTGCAATCGTTCTGGCCACCTTCAGGATTTTGTGGTAAGTCCGGGCTGTGAGCCTGAGGGAAGTAAATGCCTGCTCCATCAGCCTGTTTTCCGCTTTTCCAAGCCTACAGTATACCTCCAGCTCTTTAACCCCAAGCATCGCATTCGAAACAATACCTGTCCCTGTATAGCGCCGGTTTTGAATTTCACGGGCATCACATACACGCCTTCGTATCTCTGCTGAACTTTCTTCTTTTCTTTTTCGCAAAAGAGCCTCGAACTCCACTTTGGGAGCCTCCACGCAAATGTCGATACGGCTAAGAAAAGGCTGGCTGATCTTGCTCAAATACTGCTGGATCTGGCCGGGAGTACAGGTGCACCGTTCGAAATCGGGATAGCAGCCGCAGGGGCATGGATTCATGGCCGCAATCAAAATAAAATTAGCCGGGAACACATAATTGCCGTGTGTCCTCGCTATGTGTATCTGATGTTCCTCCAGTGGCTGCCGCAGCACTTCCAGCACAGCCTTCTGGAACTCCGGAAGTTCATCCAAAAACAGTACGCCTCCATGAGCCAGGCTGATCTCACCGGGAGCAGGAACCAGGCCGCCTCCAATCAGCGCCGCCTTTGTAGCCGTATGGTGTACACTGCGGAACGGCCTCTGTCGTATCAGCGGTGCTTCCTTATCTAACAGCCCCATTATGCTGTATATCTTCGTAATCTCCATGCTTTCCTCCAGTGTCATAGGCGGAAGGATCCCCGGAATTCGTCTGGCCGCCATTGTTTTTCCGCTTCCCGGCGGCCCAACCAGCAAAAGGTTATGGCCGCCCGCTACGGCTACTTCTGCGGCCCGCTTTACATTTTCCTGCCCCTGTATCTCACTGTAATCCGGAAATTTTTGTACAGGCTCCCCTTGCTTATGTTTTGGATACGGCTCTGGCTCCAGCCGCACTTCTCCAGATAAAAAAGAAATAACTTCATGAAGATTTCGAACCCCCAGCACCGCGACCCCTTCTACTAGCGCACCCTCAGGTGCATTGGCTTTCGGTACTACACACACGGGAATCCCTGCCGCCCTTGCCTCCATAATCACAGGAAGAATTCCCGGAACTTTCTGTAAACATCCATCCAGGCTCAGCTCCCCTATAACCAGGGCATTCTTCACATTCTCCTCAGGAATCAGCCCCAGGGATACAAGAATTGCCACCGCAATGGGCAGATCAAACGCCGCCCCTCTCTTTCTCATCGTTGCCGGTGACAGATTAATCACCGTCTTCTTAGCCGGATAATCCAGCCCCGAATTGCGGATTGCTGTCTGCACTCTTTCTGCTGCCTCCTTCACCTCAGAAGAAAGATACCCAACCATATGAAAAGCAGGAAGCCCATTGCTGACATCTGCCTCCACATGTACAAACTCCACCTTCAGCCCCTGAACAGACGCTGATAAAACTGTGCTGAAACTCATTCATACACTCCTTTCAAGCATTGATCAAAAATAGATAAGTAAATAAATGGAACATGGCCGAAACGGCCCGAATTGACAACCAGGGAAGAAATCCCCGGAACTGGTGAATCCATCATAGCTTACTATCGCACTCCTGTCAAGAAGGAGATCTTTGAAGGGAGTTTTTTGCTTTGAGGGGGCGCTGAGAGAGAGGGGAGACTGGTTTCCGGCGGGGCGCATCAAGGCGGAAGATAAAATACTCCCACGGAGGGTGGATCTGCGGCTGAGGCGTATTTGTGATGTATGGACGGATATCTGATGGCTGGAGATGGCTTATCAACAAATTACACAAATGCTTCAGTCATTAAGTCACTCATATGCGATTCAATCCGCCTCCCTCGCAGCTTCCCGCCCCGACAAAAGAAATATCCATCCGTCCGGATGCGACCAGCCTGTCCGGGAGGGGGCTTCTGCCGCAGGCCAGGAAACTTCCATGCCCCTTTTCGGCTGCATAGAGTGCGCGTAGTCTCGTTTGATAAAAACCGTATCGGATGGGGAGGCTGAAATCTGCTTCCGAAGCAGATTTCAAAGCGGCCTGAGCCGCGCAATTCTTCAGAATTGCGGGGTGAATGCCGCTGGTGCCTCCCCATCCGATACGGTTTTTATCTAGCGAGACTAAGCAAACGGGCCGCAGCCGAAAAGGGGCATGGAAGTTTCCTGGCCTGCGGCAGAAGCTCCCTCCCGGACAGGCGTCCCCTCCGCAACTCCCTATTTATTTTGTGTGGAAAAGCACAATTTTGACGTTTTTCACATAGACTATATCAAATGTGCTTAGAGGTGCTGTTCTTGAAATCTTTTCCAAATCCCCTCACTCCATCGGAAGAAAAATATTACATGCAAAAATATACAGAGGGCGACCTTCAGGCAAAACATGTCTTAATCGAACGAAATCTGCGGCTCGTTGCACATGTCATTAAAAAATACCAGTATCTCGACGAGGACCCTGAGGATCTCATATCTATAGGAACCATTGGCCTGATCAAAGCTGTCGTTACATTTAATCCAGATAAGGGCAACCGGCTTGCAGCCTATGCTTCCAAATGTGTTGAAAATGAAATTTTGATGTATCTGCGGGCCAAAAAGAAAACAAGCAAGGAAATCTCGCTGTATGAACCCATCGGCACCGACAGAGAAGGCAACGAAATCAAGCTCTATGACATCATCGAAACCGACGAAGCAGACGTCCCCGAAAAAATCAACCTCAAAGAAAATATCCAGAAGCTTTATGACAAAGTTGAAAACGAACTCTCCCAGCGCGAAAGGCTTGTTCTAAAAATGCGGTACGGCCTCTACAACGGGGAAGAATACACACAGCGGGAAATTGCCAGGCAGCTGGGAATCTCCCGCTCCTACGTCTCCCGCATTGAAAAAAGTGCGGTGGAAAAGCTGCGGGAATTCTTTTAAGGTGGGTATTGGGGAGTTTTTTGCGGAGAGGGACGCTGAAAAACCGGGAAGCCTGCCCCAGGCGGGGAGTACCTATGCCATTTTAAAAATCCGCGCCTCTTACGTAAACGGCGCGGATTTTTAAAATGGCATAGGTACTCCCCGCCTGGGGCAGGCTTCCCGGTTTTTCAGCTGGTTCATCCAATCGGCAGTAAAAGCCCCTCCCCTGAAAGTGGCACCAAACGGTTGCCACGTATTAATTCGCTCGGTGCAATGTAAAACCCCCAGTAATTGACTTATAGTAATACTGTTATGTTTTGATATAAAGAAAAAATCTACTTATCACTGCATAGGGTTATCCATAAGTTCTTCAAAATATTAGACTAACCATCTTCTTTACAAACCAGGACATACTGCCCCCTCAACGACTCAATACGCCTTTACCGTCTATAAGCCTCTGGCAGACAGGTCTTCCCTACCGTCCGGATGCACCAGCGAAATAAAGGGATAGCCGCAAGCCGTCCAAGTGCATACATGCCGTTTTGAAGTGCTAAAGCGGACCTAAGAAATTCTTGGAAGCCGGCAGCTAAAAAAGTGGGGAAATTTTGTGATCACCAAATCACAAAATTAGGCGACCCAGCGCGAGAAATCATCGGATTTCTCGTGATGTGTCGCCTGTGCCTCACTTTTTTAGCTGTCGGCTTCCTAGAATTTCTTAGGTCCGTGTCCGCACATCAAAACGGCATGCATGCACTTGGACGGCTTGCGGCTATCCCTTTATTTCGTGTCCCCATCCTCCCTCCGCCTAAGAAGATCAAACAGCTCCGCATTTCTGCTCAATTTGATCCTCAGTTTTTGTTTGGAATGCGGCGCGCTCTCCTGTTCTTCTCCATCTTCATTTATGATCTGAAGCACAGTAGTTTCTATATTATCTCCGTTTGGTTTCATGATCTCTATTGTTTCACCTACGGAAAATTTGTTTCTCTGCTCTATTTCGTACAGCCCGTCCCGCTCCTGACCGATAATTCCGAGATAAGTGTATTCTTTGACATAGGTATTACTGTCATAGATCTGAGTTGTCTCATCCGGCTTTCCAAAGAAGAAACCCGTTGTAAACTGGCGGTATGTGCAGTTTGAGATTTGTTCCAGGTACCAGGGCATGTTTTTTCTGTACAGCTCCGGATCTTTTTGGCAGTCATCAATGGCTTTGCGGTAAGTCCTCGCAACGGTTGCCACATAAAGGGCAGTCTTCATGCGTCCTTCAATCTTCAGGCTGTCTATGCCCGCTTCCAGAAGTTCGGGAATATGTCCGATCATACACAGATCCTTTGAATTGAAGATATAGGTGCCTCTCTCGTTCTCGTAGACCGGCATATACTCGCCGGGCCTTGTCTCCTCTACAACCGCATACTTCCAACGGCAGGGGTGGGTACAGGAGCCCTGGTTTGCATCTCTGCCCGTAAAATAGTTACTCAGCAGGCATCTTCCGGAATAGGAGATACACATTGCTCCGTGGACAAATGTCTCTATTTCAAGATCATCTGGTATATTATCACGCAGTTCTCTCAGTTCATCCAGGGAAAGCTCCCTTGCCGAGACAACACGGCTTGCTCCCTGTTTGTACCAGAAATTATATGTGCCGTAGTTCGTGTTATTGGCCTGTGTACTGATATGACGTTCAATCTCAGGACATACTTCTTTTGCAATTTCAAAAACCCCCGGATCCGCTATGATCAGGCCGTCCGGTTTTATTTCCTTCAATTCTTTAAAATACGCTCTCACACCGGCCAGATCGCGGTTATGCGCCAGTATATTGGCTGTAACATAGACTTTTACAAAATGCTCATGGGCAAAGGCAATCCCTTCCTTCATGTCTTCCATAGAGAAATTCTTGGCCTTTGCACGAAGCCCGAAAGCCTCTCCGCCAATATATACTGCATCTGCTCCGAATATGACTGCTGTTTTTAATACTTCCAGACTGCTTGCCGGAATCAAAAGTTCTGGACGTCTTCCCATTTCCTAATCCTTTCTATCACATTTCCTCTTTTAACTGTCCTCTTTTTGTGCTGACTGCTACGCCGTCCCCCAGTGGCAGTATGGACGTTACCAACTCTTCATTATGTTTCAGTTCATACAGATATTCCCGCATCCTGGCATGAATGGTACGGTTCCTGCGCTCTACTGCAAAGCGGGACTCGATGATGTCCCCATCCTGCATGACATTGTCTGAAACGAGCGTGCCGCCATCCGCCAGAAGCCGCAGGACCTCGGGCATAAAGTGGATGTACTGGCCCTTGGCCGCGTCCATAAAGATAAAGTCAAAGGATTGGTACAAGTCTTTCAGCACCTCAGAAGCATCCCCCTCCAGCAGGGTTATCTGCTGCTCTTTCCCCGCTCTCCTGAAGTTTTCACGGGCAATGGGAATTCTTTTTTCATATTTTTCTATTGTTATGATCTCACACCCCTCCGGGGCGTATTCACTCATCAATAACGCAGAGAAACCTACGGCAGTCCCTACTTCGAGAATGCGCATAGGTTTTTGTATGGTGATAATCACCTTGAGGAAGCTCTGCATTTCTTTTCTTATGATCGGAACGCAAGTATCCAGGGCTTCCCTCTCGATGGCCTCCAGTATTTCACTGTTCTCTGTCTCCATAGAATTGATGAATGTAACGATACGTTCATCTACTATCATGTCTTACACATCCACATCCATTATGATTGGTATAATCATCGGGCGTCTCTTCGTCTTTTTCCAGATATAATCATTCATTGTATCCCGGATGACCAGCTTAATCTTATTCCAGTCCGCATGCTTATTGGCAAGGCAGCGCTCCAGGCCGTCTGTCACAACCTGGCGTGCTTCTTCCATCAGTCCTTCTGATTCACGCACATAGACGAAACCGCGGGATACAATATCCGGTCCTGCAAGCAGACGGTTAGTCCCCTTTTCCAGCGTCAGTACGACGATAAGAATACCATCCTCGGCCAGATGCTGCCTGTCTCTGAGTACGATGTTCCCAACATCTCCGACTCCCAGACCGTCCACCAGAATTGCTCCTGTGTGTACCTTATCCACGAGTTTAGCCTCATCCTCGCTCAGCTCCATAACATCTCCGGATTGCATGATAAAAATATTCTCTTTTGGTATCCCCAGGGAACTGGCAATCGCCGCATTCGCCTTGAGGTGGCGGTATTCACCGTGCACCGGAAGCGCGTACTTAGGTTTCACAAGCGAATAGATCAGCTTGAGTTCCTCCTGGCAGGCATGCCCGGAAACATGGGCATCCTGGAAAATTACATTGGCTCCCTTTGCAGATAATTCATTGATAACACGTGACACTGACTTCTCGTTGCCCGGTATCGGGTTGGAGCTGAAGATGATCGTATCATTCGGCTGGATTGTAACTTTGCGGTGTACATCCGCAGCCATTCTGGACAGCGCCGCCATGGATTCTCCCTGGCTTCCTGTTGTGATCAGCACCATCTTCTCCGGAGGATAATGTCTCATCTGGTCAATCTCAATAAGTGTATTCTCCGGTATATTCAAGTATCCCAATTCTGATGCCGTTGAAATAATATTTACCATACTGCGGCCTTCTACAACCACCTTGCGGCCGTACTTATATGCAGAATTGATCACCTGCTGTACACGGTCTACGTTGGATGCAAATGTGGCGATAATAATTCTTGTGTTCTGATGCTCCGCAAAGATATGGTCGAACGTGATTCCCACTGTCCTCTCGGACTGGGTAAATCCTTTCCTCTCTGCGTTCGTACTGTCCGACATCAGCGCCAGCACGCCCTTCTTTCCGATCTCTGCAAAACGCTGCAGATCAATCGCATCGCCGAATACTGGTGTATAATCCACTTTGAAGTCTCCGGTATGCACCACGATGCCCGCCGGTGAATAGATTGCCAGCGCGGATGCATCCTGAATACTGTGGTTGGTCTTGATAAACTCTATCCTGAACTTACCAAGGTTGATTGACTGCCCGTGGCGTACTACTTTCCGCTTTGTACCGCGAACCAGATTGTGTTCTTTTAATTTATTTTCAATAATACCCATGGTCAGCTTTGTTGTATAAATCGGGAGATTAATCTCCTTCAGTACATAGGGCAGAGCGCCGATATGGTCCTCATGTCCATGGGTAATAACAAATCCCTTAACCTTGTCGATATTATCCTTAAGATATGTTACATCCGGTATTACAAGATCAATACCGAGCATATCGTCTTCCGGGAATGCGAGTCCGCAGTCCACTACAATAATACTGTCCTCGTATTCAAAGGCAGTAATATTCATCCCTATCTGCTCAAGACCGCCGAGAGGGATAATCCTTAATTTACCATTGTTTGTTTTTTTCAATAATTTTACACCTCCATGTGTTTTATGTACTTACTTCGTTACTGCTCAGACCGTGCCGTGCATCTCGCTGCACGGCATCGGAGCCGATGAAGTGATGGTCTCGGGGCATCTGCTCCTCGCCGTAGGCGACTTTAAATGGACAGATGCCGTTACTGTGCACGCCCGTAGGGTGTGAACAGTAACCTTACTTCATTAATGTCCAGAACATGCCGTGCGCACCTGAAGTGTGTGAACAGCACCTACTTCTGCGCATGAAAAAAACAGCAACCTTCCGTTGCATTTAGACAACGGATTATTTGCTTTTACTGAGGCATTCTTTACAAAGTCCGTAAAATTTCAGTTCGTGATCCAGCACATGAAATCCTGTATCCTCCTCAATATGACGCTCCAATTCCTCCAGGAGGTCATCTTCAAAAGGAAGTACCTTTCCACATGTCCTGCATATTAGATGATGATGGCTGTGCTTTGTATCACCTTCAAAAATATGTCCGATCTCATATCTGACACACCCGTCATCTAAATTAATGCGGTCCACCAACTGCATTTCAAGGAGCAGCTGCAAAGTACGATAAACGGTGGCAAGTCCAATCTCAGGATAGCCCTCCTTTATCACTTCGTATATGTCTTCAGCCGCCATATGGCTGCCGCTGTTCTTAGCCAGCGTTTGTAAAACTAGCAATCTCTGCTGTGTTACTTTTAAACCTTTTTCTCTCAGTTTTACTTTAAGCAGTTCCTGCACTTTTTCCTGTTCCATTGCCATACTCCGATTCATTAGCAGTAAGTAAATCTATTGTAAAAATCTTTTGCCTTTTATGGCCTTCCGCAGCCCGGCCCGGTTTAACTGTGCCGCACGGCGGATACAGATCTTACATTTCAATATCTACGTCCTCCAGCAGTTCCTCAAAAACCTTGGAAACCGCCAGAAGCTCAGTATCATCTTCAACAACCTCATAGACACTGTCTGCATCCTCTGCAGAACTCATGTCCTTTAATATGAGACATTCCGCGTCATCTTCTTCTGAGTCTGTGACCAGTATGTATACAGCGCCATTAATTTTTGTCTGTTCCAGAACAAAAAATTCTACTGTTTCACTTGTATCCTCAAATGTAAATTTAATCTTTTCCATACAAATGTCCCCTTATTTCCGCAGCATCTGCATCTGCCCGCAGGCCATACTTTACTCGCCCTGCCCGGTCTGCCTTTGCAAATATACAGAATCCAGATACCCCTGCAGGATGAATATTGCTGCAATCTTGTCAATATACTTTTTCCGGTTCTCACGTCTCACATTGCTCTCAATCAAAGTCCGCTCTGCCTCCACGGTTGTCAGGCGCTCATCCCACATGATGACTTCCAGCCCGGTGCGCCGCGCAAGCATATCCCTGAACTCTAAAGATTTCTCCGCACGTTCTCCTATGTCGTTGTTCATATGTTTTGGAAAACCAAGCACAATCTTCTCCACCTCGTATTCAGAAACCAGTTCTTCGATACGCGCCAGAGTCCGCCTCAGCTTGTTCTCCTCTTTTCTCTGAATTGTTTCAATTCCCTGGGCAGTAAGTCCCAGAGCATCGCTGATCGCGACGCCGACTGTCTTCGTGCCATAATCAAGTCCCATAATCCTCATAATGATTATTCCCAGGAATTGTGCGTAATATACGCTTTTAACAATTCTTCTACCAGTTCATCCCTCTCCACTTTCATCACCAGGCTTCTTGCGCCGTTATAACTTGTGATGTAAGTCGGATCGCCGGACATAATATAACCGACAATCTGATTCACCGGGTTATACCCCTTCTCTTTCAGAGCTTTGTATACGATCTCCAGAATATCCCTTGCGGAAATCTGGGGACCCGGCTCTACCTGAAAGAATTGGGTGTTGCTTAAATCGCTCATTTCTTCTCCTCCATTTTTGTGTACCCTGTTATTTTAGTGCTATCTGTATTTTCCAACATTCTTTTGATAAATCCGGCATTCTTGCCTAATACCCTATTTACAATTCTAATATAAACACTGCCAAAATTCAATGTATAATTTGTAAATCATTTTCAATTTCAACTTTTACGATACAATTCTGCTGATTTTTATCCGCGTCTAGTGCAATTTTCATATACTCTTTTGTATGGCCGGCCAGCTTTTTCCTGCCATTTTGTTCTATTTCTTCCTCGAGCAGAACTTCCACTTCTTTTCCGATAAAACTTTTCTCATAGGCCAGTCTCTTTTTCTCATTTAGGGCAAGCAGAATATCGCTTCTATGTGCCTTTACCTGTTCCGGCACCTGATTTTCCATAACCGCTGCCTTCGTGCCCTGCCGTTTTGAGTATTTAAAAATATGGGTCTCATAAAAATCCACCTTATCCACAAAGGCCCTGGACTGCTCGAATTCTTCTTCTGTTTCCCCCGGGAATCCGACAATTATGTCGGTTGTCAGAGCAGGATGATCAAAGTACTTTCTCAGCAGCTGGCATTTTTCATAGTATTCCCTGCTGTCGTACCTTCTGTTCATTCTTTTCAAAGTTGCATCGCACCCACTCTGCAGAGACAGATGAAAATGCGGACAAAGCTTTTCGAGTGACGAAAGCCTCTTAGCAAACTCTTCCGTTATAATGCGCGGCTCCAGGGAACCCAGGCGTATCCTTTTGATCCCCCCAGTCTCATGCACCGCCTGAATCAGGGACAGCAGGCTTTCCGGCTCCTCCAGATCAATCCCATAGGAACTCAGATGGATTCCTGTGAGGACGACTTCCTGGTACCCGTTTTCGGCAAGGCGTTTTACCTCCTCCATCACGTCCTCTTTTGCCCGGCTTCTCACGCGTCCCCTCGCAAAGGGAATAATACAGTAAGAACAGAACTGATTGCAGCCGTCCTGTACCTTAATATAAGCCCTCGTGTGCTCCCCCGTCTTTGACAGGCGCAGGGGTTCGTATTCCTTCGTATGGTTGATATCTATCAATTCTCTGGCGAGTGCGGCGTTGTGCCCAGCCGCTTCTTTTGCATCATACTTGTTTTCATATTCTCCCAGGATAGTCAGCAGATCCTGTTTCTTATTATTGCCAATCACAATATCAATACATGGATCTATCTCCTGCTTGTCCTCCTGCGCCTGCACATAGCATCCCGCAGCCACCACAACCGCATCCGGATTCATCTTCCTGGCCCGGTGGAGCATCTGCCTGGACTTGCGGTCCGCAATGTTTGTAACGGTGCAGGTGTTGATAATGTAGATATCCGCGCCTTCTTTAAACGGAACGATTTGATACCCTGCATTCTCCAGCATTTCCTGCATCGCCTCAGTCTCGTAAGCATTCACTTTACACCCCAGATTGTGCAGTGCAACCTTCTTCATAGATTAATTCTCCTATTTCCTTGTCTAAATTGTTGTAACAGTTCAGGCAAGCCTGAACTGTTACGCATCCAGCCTATTGAAATTCGCCTGCGGCGAAAAGCTGGATGCCAGCAGCCACTATGTTTTCGTACGGTTTGCGCAGTAAATGCGCAGACCTGTCTGGACTATTATAAATTGTTACTTTTTTCCTTCTTTGTTTCTTGACTTTTAAACTGTCTTCTCGTAGAATAGACGTAGGGTAAAGCCCTGTAAATGTATATTAAGGAGGGATTTCACGATGAAAACAGTACAGATTTCTTTAAACTCGATCGACAAAGTAAAATCATTTGTAAATGAAATTACAAAATTTGATAATGACTTTGATTTAGTATCCGGAAGATATGTCATAGATGCCAAATCAATCATGGGTATTTTCAGTTTAGATCTTTCAAAACCGATCGAACTGAACGTACATGCTGAGGGAAATGTAACTGACGATATTCTCAGCGCACTGGAACCATACATTATTAAATAGTAAGTGATTGCAACACCACACAAAGCGTGTCCGCCCCGGACACCGTATACAGAATGCCGGATCGGCATACATCTGCATGATATGAGCTGCCTCTTGTGAGACAGCTCTTTTTATGTAATAGGAAAGTGCCCGGCACTTACCTATTACATAAAACTCTCCGGGGGATGCACATGCCGCAGCCGGAAGACTCATGCCCCAAGCACACTACTTCACTGTCAGTATCTCTGTCGTATCAATTGCCGTCTTCACAAGCTCATCTATCTTCTCTGCCAGATTCAGCTCCGACTTTTCAATCCGCTCCAGATTCGGTTTTGTAACCGGATGTTTTGCCACAAAGATGGTGCAGCAGTCTTCAAATGGCTGGATCGAAGTCTCATACGTATCGATCTTCTCTGCGATTTCCACGATTTCCCGTTTATCAAATCCGATCAGCGGTCGGTAAACAGGCAGCGTGCACACTGCGTTTGTGGCTGCAAGGCTCTGCATGGTCTGACTCGCAACCTGTCCGATGCTTTCCCCGGTAATCAGGCCCAGGCAGCCGTTCTCCTTTGCAAAATGCTCCGCAATCTTCATCATATATCTGCGCATAATAATGGTAAGCTCCTCATGCGGGCATTTTTCATAGATATAGAGCTGGATATCCGTGAAATTAACAACGTGCAGCTGAACCGGCCCTGCGTACCTGGAAACCAGTCTGGCCAGATCAACCACCTTTTCTTTTGCCCTCTCGCTGGTATACGGCGGTGCATGGAAATAGGTGGCATGCAGCCCGACGCCCCGCTTAGAGATCATATAGCCTGCAACCGGGCTGTCGATCCCGCCGGACAGCAGAAGCATGGCGCTGCCGTTCGTACCCACGGGCATACCGCCAGGTCCCGGTATGATCTCGGAATAAAGATAGATTTCCTCCCGCACCTCCACATTCAGCCGGATATCCGGATTGTGCACGTCAACCTTCATCCCCGGAAATGCATCCAGTATCACCCCGCCCAGCTCGCAGTTGATCTCCATCGAGGTCATGGGATACTGTTTTCGGCTTCTCCTGGCCTCTACCTTGAATGTCTGGTTCCCATCGGGATACATTTCCTCCATGTAGGATATAACATCCTTGGAAAGCTGCTCGAATCCCCGGTCTTCCACACGCACAACCGGGCAGATTCCCACGATGCCGAATACTCGCTTCAGGCTCTCTACCGTCTCTTCATAGTCATACTCGCCTTCACATTCCACATAGACCCTGCCCTGGGCTTTGTGAACATAAAAATCTCCGTCTACCTCTTTTAACGCAAAGCGCATCTGGCGGACCAGAGCGTCCTCAAACAGATATCTGTTTTTTCCCTTAATACCGATTTCTCCGTATTTAATCAAGAATGAATGAAATCTCATCTCTCTCTCCTTATGTGCTGCGCTTCCCGCATCCTGGCAGGAAACGCAAGATTTTAGTGTCTTGTATATTTCCGAAGCATTGGAACACAATTATATAACGTCTCCAGCGTATAGTCAATTTCTTCTTTTGTGGTGAACTCCGACATACTGAATCTCAGTGTTGCATCCAGATACTCTTTCGGGGCTCCGATTCCTTTGAGTACACCGCTGACAGACGGATGGTTGGAGGAGCATGCCGAACCGGATGAAACATAGATCCCTTTATCTTCCAGGGCATGCAGAAGCACTTCGCTGCGGATTCCGGCTATTCCAACACTAATAATGTGAGGCGCGCTGTTCTCATCGGTCAGGCCGTGTACGGCGATATTCTCGATTCCGGAGATTCCTTCCAGAAAATATGCCTTCAATTCCCGCATCAGGGCCACCTTCATATCCAGATCACTGTAGATCATCTGCGCCGCCAGACCTAGCCCGGCAATCCCCGGAACATTTTCCGTCCCGGAACGGATATTCTTCTGCTGTTCCCCTCCGAACACGATCGGTTTTATCTTCACCTTTTCATTGATATAAATAAATCCGGTTCCCTTCGGCCCGTGAATCTTATGGCCGCTGGCAGTCAGCATGTCGATTCCCTGCCTTTTCGGGTATATGTGATATTTGCCAAATCCCTGCACAGCGTCTGAGTGGAATAAAATGTTCGGGTTATATTTCTTTACGATCTGAACCGCCTCGTCTACGGGCTGTACAGAACCGACTTCATTATTCACATACATCATTGATACGAGGATCGTGTCTTCACACAGAGCTTCCTTCAAAGCTTCCATTTTTGCCCTTCCATGTGCATCTACCGGCAGGTACGTGACACGGAAGCCTTCCTCTTCTTCAAGATACCGCATTGTATTCAGAATGGCAGGATGCTCAATTGCTGTTGTAATCAGATGGTTCCCGGCCCGCTTATTGGCACGAGCGGCGCCGATCAGTGCAAGATTATCGCTTTCGGTTCCTCCTGAAGTAAAAAAGATTTCTTTCGTGTTCACCTTCAGAATCCTGGCCAGTCTCTCTTTTGCCTCTTTCACGTACCGTTCTGCTTCCACGCCTTTTCTATGCATAGAAGAGGGATTGCCGTAATCCTGGCACATCACTTTATAAACCAAATCCCCAACTTCCGGATAGCATCTGGTCGTTGCTGAATTATCCAAATATACTTCCATGATATTCTTCCTTTACTGTTTCTTATTATTACACTATGCTTTCCGAACACTTAATGTTCAGAAAGATCCTTTCCCGCAGCAATGAAATCACCCATAATGCTCCGCCTTAAACGCATAAATCACACGGAAAGCTCCAAGTGGTACATCAGAATGGACAAAATCGTTAATCCGGCCGTCTCCGTGCGCAGTATTCTCCTGCCCAGCGTGATGGGAAGCGCCCCCATATTCACGGCTTTTTCGATCTCTTCCTCCTCAAATCCGCCCTCCGGCCCGATAAATATTCCGATGCTCTGCCCCGGCTCAACAGACGAAATCAGCTGCCTTGTCTCTTCCATTCCTTTTGCCAGTTCATACGGGATCAGCACAATATCCAGCCCCGCCGCATATTCCAGCGCTGCGCCAAAGCCTTTCACCTGCGTCACCTGCGGGATGATGCTGCGGCCGCATTGCTTTGCGGCGCTCAGGGCGATCGCGTTCCAGCGCTCCGTTTTTTTGGCCGCCTTCTTCTCATCCAGCTTTACCACTGCACGGTTCGTAGCCACCGGGATCACCTCATAGACTCCAAGCTCCACGGCTTTCTGGATAATCAGTTCCATTTTATCACTTTTGGGCAGCCCCTGAAACAGGTAAATCTTAGATGGCAGCTCTGCAGGCTCTCCTGCTGATGACAAAATCCGGAGAATCACAGCTTCCTCTTCATACCGGTCTATCTCACACAGATACTCTGTCCCTGCTCCGTCACTGATTTCCACCTTTTCTCCAGGCTTCATGCGGAGCACATTTTTTATATGGTTTACGTCCGGTCCACCAAGCTCTATCACGGTTTCATGAACCCTGAACGGTTCTGTAAAGAAACGATGCATCTCACATCCCCCACTTTCTTTTGAATCTGCCTCTTTCTGACGCCGTATCTTTCTAATTCTTTCTTGCAGTTACAGATACCCATTCGCCCTGGTAAGTCACTTCCAGCACTTCCAGCCCGGCTTCCTCCACTGCGCGGATCACGGTCTGTTCCTTATCATCGATAATACCGCTGGTAATATAAATACCGCCTGCTTTCATATGGTCCGCGATCACCGGCGTCAGCTCCACCAACACGTCTGCCAGGATATTTGCCGCAACAATATCGTACCGTGCGTATCCTGCTTTTTCCTGTACCGCCTTATCATCAATGATATTCCCGATCATTACTTCATACTGATCACGGTTGATTCCATTGACCTCCATATTCTCATTGGTGGCATTTATCGCACAGGGATCCAGATCCGTTCCCACGGAATAGGCTGCACCGAACTTCAGCGCCAGCATTCCCAGGATACCGCTCCCGCAGCCCACATCCAGAATCTGTGTCTCAGAAGTCACGTATTTGCGCAGCTGACGGATGCATAGCTGCGTCGTCTCATGCATGCCCGTGCCAAATGCAGTGCCCGGATCAATGTGGATCACAAGTTTATCGCTGTCTTCCGGTTTTACATCCTCCCAGGATGGAATGATCAGGATATCATCCACATAGAACTGATGGAAATACTGCTTCCAGTTGTTCACCCAGTCGACGTCCTCTGTCTGGGACTCCTCTATGATACATTCTCCCACATCCACATAGGAAGACATCTCCTCCAGTTCTCTTCTGACATCGCCGAGAATCTTTTCTTTATCCGCTTCCACTTCCAGGTAAAAGTTCAGGTATGCCACTCCGTCATCAGCTTCCCCCTCGGGAAGAATATCTACAAACATCTGCTCTTTGTCCGCCTGCGTCAGCGGAACCTTGTCCACGATCTCCACTCCCTGGATTCCCAGGTCCATCAGCATACTGCTGACAATATCTTCCGCCTCTGTTGTCGTCTTTAACCGGAAACTATTCCATTTCATCTTATCTTTTCCTCCTGAAACAATCTTCTTAATCTCTTCATCACCTGAAAAAACGCCGGAATCAGAAACAAATCTGCAGCCAGCCACGCAAGCCCGTTGCCAAGGCACACTGCTCCATATCCGAAGGCCGGCACCAGAATAAATCCTGTAAATCCTCTCGCCGCCATTTCACACACTCCTGCGAGTATGGCAAACATACTGTATCCCATACCCTGTATCAGAAAACGTACAATATTCACCGCGGCAAGCAGCATGTAACAGACCGCGGAGCCCAGCAGGTATTGGTACACCTGCCCCAGAATCTGGCTTTCCCCTTTATCGATAAACAGCCATGCAATCTGCTTTCCCCACAGAACAGTAATTCCCAGTGCCACTGCAGAATAAACCGCGCCGATGATAAGGCAGCCTTTCAACCCTTTGCTGATCCGGTCCAGACGCTTGGCCCCTACATTCTGTCCGCCGTAGGTCGCCATGGTAGAACCCATCGCATCAAAGGGACAGCACAAAAGCATCTGAATCTTAGAGGCCGCGGTCACCGAAGCCACTGCCATAGACCCCAGAGAATTCACCGCAACCTGCAGAACCACGCTACCGATGGCAGTGATGGAATACTGCAGTCCCATAGGAATTCCCATCCTGCACAGCGGGCCGACATATCTTCGGTTCAGTTTCCAGTCCTCCTTCTGAAGCCGCAGAATCGGGAAATGCTTCATCATATAGAAGAGACACAATATCCCCGAAACCGCCTGGGATGCTACCGTTGCATAGGCAGCTCCCGCCACACCCATCTTAAACACTACTATAAACAGCACATCCAGCAGAATATTCAGCAGGGAGGACACGGTAAGGAAAAGGACCGGCGTCCTCGCATCTCCAAGTGAGCGGATGTAGCCGGAGAGCAGATTATATAGAAAGATAGCCGGAATGCCCGCAAATATCACAACAATATACTGGTAGGCGCCGTCTATAATATCGGACGGGGTGTTCATAAGTTCCAGTATCTGGCGGCACAGTACCACTGTGATGCCTGTCATCACTGCCGCAAAGATCACGCTCAGAGTTGCCCCGTTTCCAGCCGATTTGCGAAGCCCCCGCTCATCTTTTGCGCCGAACTTCTGTGCAACCGGTATCGCAAATCCATTGCATATCCCCATGCAGAATCCAATGACACAAAAATTCACGGAGCCCGTGGCGCCTACGGCCGCAAGCGCTTTAACCCCCAGGAACCGGCCGACAATCACGGTATCCGCCATATTATAAAACTGCTGGAACAAAAATCCAAATATCATGGGCAGGGTAAATTCCAGAATCAGTTTAACCGGGCTGCCCTGTGTCATATCTTTCATCAATGTTTTCTTTTTTACTGTACTTTTCATCTTCTAAGCCTCTGTATTTCTTCCTCATGTTATGACCGCTTTTCAGCAATCCATTGTCCACTATATAACTTTTCAGATACACATGCAAGAAATTTTTCAGAAGCCAGAGGAATCAGCCTCCGGTCAGAAGCTGTTCAGGCCGTGCTGTACGCAGCCGCCGTGTGTGAACAGCTCTCTTTTTTCTGCTCTTTACAGGCCGGTCCGTGGGCAGCGGCTCTTTTCTAATGTAACCGTAAGATTACAGGCAGGCCTGGACTGTTACATTTTAACGCACTTTCTCAGGAATTGCCAGGATAAACAGAGTGGACAGGACAAGCGCAAACCCCAGAATATCCATTTTCATAAATCTGGTACCCAGGAACACCGCCGCTACAACTGAGGCCGCGACCGGCTCCACGCAGGAAAAAAGCCCGGCATAAACAGAACCGGTGTACTTTACTGCGGATAGATAAAAGCAGAACGGCAGGATTGTCCCTACGGTGATGATGGTAACAAAAGCCGCCGCAACCTGAACATCGATCACAACAGGTATCCGCCACGGCCTCGTCACAGCCATCAGTACCAGGCCCCCCACAATCATCCCCCAGGCGCTGACTGCTTCCGCGCTGTACCGTTTAACCAAAGGCGCCGGGAGCACACCGTAAAAGCAGGTCGTCACTGCCAAAAGCATGCCAAGTAAAAACCCTTTCGGTGAAATCGCCAGTGACGAAAAATTACCGTGCGTCGCAACGATGGCAATCCCGGAGATTGCCGCCAGAACAGCTGCGATCTCCTTCTTTCCCGGCATGATTTTATAAACAACCGCGAAAAACAAGATCAGCATGGCCGGATTCAGGTACTGAAAGATTGTCGCCGTCCCGGCATCCATCTCCTGCACAGCAGAGAAAAAGGTAAACTGCATGCCCAGCATGCCGAATACTCCGAATAGAACCAGCCTGCACGCATCTGTCTTCTCCTTCCAGACACTTGTAATATCCTGCCGCCTTACTCCCGCATAGATCAGCAGAAGCAGCCCGGCAAAGACCAGTCGGAAGGGCACAAGCCATTCGGAAATGATATTCTTTCTTTCAAATAAGTATTGTGCCGCGGGACTTGTAATCCCCCACAGCATACCTGCCGTAAAGGCATACAGACACCCTTTTAACTTTACATTTCGATTCTGTGCCATTCTTATCAGACCTCATATTCCAGCTGGTGTATACATCGTAAATTCTTCATTTTCATTGCAAATCACTTCCAGGATATCTCCCGTCCGGATTGCCCCCCCTCTTATCACGATTGCAAAGACGCCTTCCCTTGGCATAATGCAGTCTCCCATTTTCTGAAAGATCTCGCAGCCATGATGGCATTCTTTTCCGATCTGTGTCATCTCCAGGATCACATCATTGCACTGAAAACGGGTTCCTACAGGGAATGTCTTAAAATCGATCCCTTCAACAACCAGATTCTCCCCAAAAGCGCCGTCGGCCACCTCCGCACCGCGCTTGCGGAAATCCTCTATTTTATCATAAGAAAGAAGGCTTACCTGTCTGTGCCATTTTCCGGCGTGGGCATCCCCCTCAATCCCAAAATTTTCTATAAATACTGCCTCCCCGACATTGGTCTTCTGTGTCCCCTTTGCAGGACTTGTACAAATCGCAATTACTTTTCCCATGTTTATCCCCCAATTCTTGACATTTGTTTTCCTTCCAGCGGTCCCTCATTCTCTGTCCCCTGTCCCTCATCTCTTTTCAGCGTAAACTGATGGCACCGGGGCTTCTCAAATATGACCTTCCCGATGACCTCATCCAGCTTTGAATCATCGGCCCCGCTTCTCAGCAGCCGCTTTAAATCCGCCCCTTTCGAATACTGCAGACACGGTTTTAAAAGACCTTCCGCAGTCAGGCGAACCCTGTTGCAGCTTCCGCAGAACTGATGTGAAATGGCGCTGATGAAACCTATTTTCCCGGAAAAGCCCGGAAAAGCAGCATATACTGCGGGACCATTTCCAAAACTTCCGGCTAAAAACCTCGGATCACCATACGCTTGTTTCAGCACCCGGCACACCTCCTCCTGGCTGCTGCCGGCACAGGATTTTCCATGCCCGATGGGCATCATCTCTATAAACCGCACATCCACCGGCTCATTCTTTGCCAGTGCCGCCAGGGGGACCCACTGGGTTTCATTGACTCCCTGCAGAGCGACACAGTTTACTTTTACCCGGATGCCCGGATACTTAAGCGCCGCCTCCAGACCTTCCAGCGCTTTCCCAAGCTCGTCCCGTCTGGTAATCTGTGCATACTGTTCCCGCTCCAGCGTATCGAGGCTGATATTAACAGCATCCAGGCCCGCTTTCGCCAGTTCTTCGATCTGTCCTGCAAGCAGCACTCCGTTTGTTGTCAAAGTAATTTGCTCAATTCCATCTATTTGCCTGAGTTCATACAAAAGGCCACTGATGCCCTTTCTCACCAGCGGCTCTCCGCCTGTCAGCTTGATCTTTGATATCCCCTTGTCCGCACAGATCCGGCAGATCCTGGCAATCTCGCTGTAAGTCAGGATCTCACTGTGGGCGACCTGCTCGACTCCCTCCTCGGGCATACAGTAGCTGCACCGAAGATTGCACCGGTCTGTCACAGACACTCTCAGATATTCTATTTCCCGTCCATATTGATCTGTCATGCCTTTACCCCCGGGTTTTTGGCTTCGCTTCCACATTCCCCCGTGATTCCCTTCATGATCTCCAGCCCATGGGACAGAGACGGCAGAATGTATTCCAGATTTTCTTTTACCGCTTTCGGGCTGCCCGGAAGGTTAATAATCAGGGTCTTCCCCCGCATTACGGAGGCGCCCCTGCTCAGCATGGCACGAGGGGTAACCTGCAGGGAAGCATACCGCATCGCCTCGGCAATTCCCGGCGCATTTCTTTCCGCCACGGCAAGAGTCGCCTCCGGCGTACAGTCCCTCGGCGAAAATCCTGTCCCGCCGGAGGTAAGAATCAAGTCTGTCTCCCTCTCATCGCAGAGTTCTTTCAGCTTCTCCTCAATCATCATACGCTCATCCGGAAGCAGAACCATCTCCGTCACCTCATATCCGGCCCGCTCAATCATCTCCCTGACCAGCGGCCCGCTTTTATCCTCCCGCTCCCCGGCGTATCCCTTGTCACTCAGTGTAATAATCGCTGTCTTCCATTTTATCGGCATCTTATTTCTGCTCCTTATATATAATCCAACTCTTTAACAATTGACTATATTATAGCATGAACATGCGGCCCTTAAAAGACCCGAATCATCCATGGCTTTGTCCATTGACAGTCAGCTTATATATATGGTAATGTTAATAAATCCAATAGAATGAATTGGATTCATTTCAAACATTCTTTGTATTCATTATTTTGAAATTTCTAATTTCAATCCTGAGGGCAGTTTCGCCCGATAATTCAATGTTTGGAGAAATCAAAAATCGCAGGGAGGGATGCCTATGCTTGTTTTTTCGCGTGCCAAATACTATTAACAGATGAAAATATATGTTAAAATAGAGGAGAAATATATGTATACTTTCAAATCCAGATGCGAGGAGGTACCAGAGTGCTGCCTGGAGGACGGAGCAGGGAATCAAAGCATTGGTACAGGATTATATTGAGGAAGGATTTGACAAGGATAAAATTATAAAAAAATTACAGAAAAGGTTCACTATGTCTGAGGACAAAGCAAAGGAGTATTATGAAAGATTCAGGCAATCAGAATGAAGGCGTATCTATGCCATTTTAAAAGTCTTAGAGTCCCTTAAGGAAAAAACATAGAGAATATGGCTGGACCGCTATTCTCTAGTATAACTCAAAGTAAATAGCATGATGGTTCGCTGCGTATAATTTTTCGAGAGTGCAGATGCAAAAACGCAGGCGTAGTGGGGCTACGCTGATGCTTTTGCATCTGCGCTTTCGGGAAATTAGACCGGCGAAACATTGTGCTATTTACTTTGAGTTGTACTCCGGCATGAGGCAGGTTTCCCGGTTATTCAGCGTCCCCCGCCCCTTGCACTCCCAAAGCTCGCCCCAGTCTCCTGAATCACCACTTTCCGGAGCATCCAGATGCAAAGTATATTAGGAATCGCCATAAACGAGTTAAATAGATCTGATACCGTCCACACAAGATCCAGGGACATCACTGCCCCCAGATATACCGCCGCTATATAGGCGATTCTAAAGGGAAGGATTTTTTTATTTCCCCACAAATACTGCACCGCACACTCGCCATAATAGCTCCACCCAATGATAGAGGCATAGGCAAAAAGTACCAGTGATACGGACAGCATCGTGCTCCCGCCCACCGGCAGTTTTTCAAATGCCAGGAAGCACAGCTGGTCATCCGCAGCCCCGGCATAAATCCCCGGTTCGCTTAACATACTGCTCACGATGGCGATTCCGGTGATTGCACACATCACGACCGTATCCCAGAATGGCCCTGTCATGGAAATGATGCCCTGCTTAACCGGGGAATTGGTTCTGGATGCAGCCGCAGTCATGGGGATGGAGCCCAGGCCCGCCTCATTTGTGAACAGTCCCTTTGAGATCCCCGTCCGCATTCCCACCATCACAGCTGTGCCGGCAAGCCCTCCAAATACTGATTTGGAGGTAAATGCAGACTTCACAATCACAGCAAGTGCCGCCCCCAGATATGCCCGGTTTATCCAGATCAGGAACAGGCATCCGCCGAAATAAAAAACACTCATAAAAGGAACCAGATATGTACACACTTTTGAGATCTGTTTTGCACCGCCAAGCATCACGGCCCCCACCAGGACTGCCGCGACAATTCCGATTACGGACGGAGAAATCGGAAATTCTACCTGCACCGCGGCACAAATTGAATGTGACTGGACGCTGCTTCCCATTCCCAGAGAAGCCAGAATTGTGCTGACGGCAAACACCACCGCCGCACTTTTCTGATGCAGCACCTTTTCCATCACGTACATCGGTCCGCCGGTATAAGAACCGTCCGGCCTTCTTATTTTGTATTTTGCGGATAGGAAGCACTCGGCATAGCAGGTTGCTATCCCAAACACTCCGGTCAGCCAGCACCAAAACACCGCACCAGGCCCTCCTATGGCAATCGCGGCAGAGATGCCCACGATATTCCCTGTACCAATTGTAGCCGCCAGCGCCGTCGCCAGCGCAGAAAAGGGTGAGATACCATCGTCTCCGGCTTCTTTTTTCGAGAAGCTAAGCCGTATTCCCAGAGGAATCTTACGCTGGATAAAGCCAAGCCTGACGGTAAAATACAAGTGGGTACCCAGAAGAACCACCAGCATCGGCATTCCCCACAGGTACCCGTAGATCGATTTCATGATCTGTGATAATGTCTCCATGTCATAACCCCGCAAACGGATATCACTCTATTTATATGACAGGAGTCCTCACTTTATCATCTTCTCTCATTTACATTATTCTTTTCTCCATTCCAAAAATTCTCCGGTCATGGCATGGATTTCAAAATCGTATTTATGTCCGCTGTATATAATGTCTCCTTCGTACTTATACCCGCCGTCATCGTACTCCAGAGCAATCACAATATCATCCTTTCCCGCGCCCTCCACACGCTCTAGGGCCAGCTCTTGTGCTTCCTTCAGGCTGACACCGATCAGCTGATCCTTATTATTCTCCATATAAGTCTGCAGATCCTGTAGGTGGTACGTGACAGACTGCAGTTCCTCGTTTACTTCATCCAGATTTTCCTGAAGTTCTTCGCTGTCTAAGTCTTTCTCCTCCCGCGCAAGCAGATCCTCTAACCGCTGCTTCTGCTCTTCAAGGCCTTCTTTTAACGCCTCCGCTTCCTCGAGCTGGTTCTGGATATCCAGCTTGTACTGTGCGTCCTGCTGGCGTGCATATGTGCTTTCACTTTCTGCCTTTAATATCGTTCCGTCATCGGCCAGAATTTCATACTCATATTCCACCTTGCTTTCCGTATTCATAAAATAAATTTCATAGACGGACTTCCCATCCTCTTTTTCTCTGGAAACCTGAAGTCTGGACGCTTCTTTCTCATCGGTCTGCGCATCTGCGAAAGCTATTTCCTTCGCTTTCTCTTCCCCGATCCCTTTTTTGGCGCATCCGGGCATCAGAACCACAGACACCATACACAGTACGGCAGCATATACTTTCAAAACATTCTTTTTCTTCATCTTTTTCCTCCTTTCAGCAGCTACATATTAGTGCATCATATAATAATTAACTGCCACATAAACCGGCCTGCATTTCCGATCGCACTGCTCCACAAGCCTCAGTGCAGCCCACTACGCCTACGTTTGCGGAGCAGCACTCTCGATAATTTATCTCAGCTTATGCGTCAGTTACTTATTTTACGATGTACTAGTTTCCCCGCATCTGTCATTCATATTCTCAGTATACCTGCCTTAGATTAAAGAAAGATTAAAAAATCCCGTCAGGAAAGAAAAATTGAAACGTACTGCCCTCCCCGGTTCTGCTCTCTGCCTCAACGCCGCCTCCATGTGCCTCCAGGATCCATTTCACCATCGGAAGCCCCAGCCCCACATGTCCGTCTGAGGTTCTTGACTGATCGGCACGGTAGAATCTCGTCCAGATATGTGGAAGTTCCGCTTGTGATATACCGATTCCGTCATCCACTACCGTGCCAATAATACTCCCCTCCTTTTTGAAAAGGGACACCTGTATATAGCCGCCTTGTCTGCCATATGCAGCTGCATTTGAAAGCAAATTGTCCAGCATATGTATATATAAGGTTTCATCCACACAGGCATATACCTCCGGCTCTATCTCAGTCTCTATTGTTATCTTCTTTTCCCTTGCAGCGCTCTCTAGTTCCTGCACGCACATCAGGGTTAGCTCGCTCAGGTTCAGATATTCCCGGTTCAATTCCAGCATCCCCCGCTCTCCGCGGGATAAAAGCAGCAGCTTTGAGATCATTCCGGCCATATCCTCTGCCTTTTTCTGTACGACCCGTACCCTGTCGCACTGTTCCTTTGGCATCTCCCGGCTCTGCAGTAGTTCTTCACACTGGGCGAGAATAACGCTGACCGGAGTTCTGAGTTCATGGGATATATCGGAAGTAAACTGCTTTTCGCGCTCAAAGGAATCTTCCAGCCGTTCCAGTGTCCGATCAAAAGTAACAGCCAGTGTATAGATCTCGTCCCGGTTTTTATCTTTGCGTTCTAAAGGGAACACAATCCGCCTGGACAGGTCTCCGTCCTTTTGGATCTGCTGTACGGTGTCTGTCATCTGCTTCACGGGAAGCAGCGTCCGCCGTGTAAAGTAATAACATGCCGCCGCTGTGACCACAGCAAGCAGAGGCAGCAGTACAGCGGCAAACCTCTGCGTGATGCGGAAGCTGTATATCACCCTATCCACAGAAGTAATGCCTCTTACATAGATATTTCCGTGGATTCCATCATTGTGCAGCATATCATAGATATACCAGGCCTGTCCGTTCTGCGACACGGTCTGAAGACTTTCTACCTCAAACGCAGGATGCTCCTCAAATTCATAAGGAATCCTGCCATAAAGAAATTCGCCCGCGCCGTCATAGAGTGACAGATAGACATTTTGTTCCAGATCGTAGAAATCTGCATCCACCTCCAGCTCCCAGTCCTTATAGCTGATATATCTAACCCCTTTCTGCACCTGTCTTTTCAGCGTTTCCTGGGCAGAGAGGAGGACTTCCCTGCTACTGAGCGAGAACAGGATCGCCAGAACCGTACCGATTATTATGATCAGAAATGAAGAGTATAAGAGCGTCAACTTCATCTTCAGGGAAAATCTTCTCATAGCCACCTCCAGTTTCAAGCAGAATTTCCGAGAGTATACAGGCATACCCCGGTATGCTTGCAGCGATGCATGCGCCATGTGCTGCATTACAAGACAGACGGTTATCCACAGTTCTTGACTTTCAGGACATATCCTGTTCCGCGCACGGTATGGATAAGTTTTGTCTCAAATTCCTCATCGATTTTCTTTCTCAAATAGCGGATATACACATCAATCACATTGGAGCCACCCGGATAATCATAGTTCCAGAGATGCTGCTCCAGTTTTTCCCGCGACAGCACGATCCCTTCATTCTGGATCATATATCTGAGCAGCGCAAATTCTTTCCCTGAAAGCGCAATCTGTTTTCCACCGCGCATAACCTCGTGGGTATCCAGATGTACTTCCAGATCAGCTATTCTGCAGCACACCCCGCCTGTGTCACGGGGGGATCTCAGCAGCACCCTGATCCGGGCCAGCAGTTCCTCAAATGCAAAAGGCTTGACCAGATAATCATTAGCTCCGGCATCCAGTCCCGCCACCCGGTCTTCGATACTATCCCGTGCCGTCAGCAGCAGAACCGGTATATTCCGGCCCTGCGCCCTGAGCCGTTTTAAAACAGTCAGCCCATCCACGCCCGGCATCATAATATCCAGAATCACTGCATCATAGTCCGCGGCCGCGAGGTAATCCAATGCCGTCTGCCCGTCCATGCAGGAGTCCACGCTGTAATGCTCTGCCTGCAGCTTATCTATAATCAGCCGGTTCAGATCCGGCTCATCTTCCGCCAGTAAAATCCTCAATACCACACCTCCTGGTACTCTACTCTAATCTGTCGTTTTACACGCCAGTTCTTTTAACGTATTACCCGCAAGACGGTAAACCGTCCACTTTTCCATCGGCTCGGCTCCCAGAGATAAATAAAAATCAATACTGGGCTTATTCCAGTCAAGACAAGACCACTCAAGCCTGCCACACCCTCTTTCGATAGCTGTCTGCGCCAGCTTTTTCAATATGCCTTTCCCATAACCGCGCCCCCGATATTCCGGAAGAACAAATAAATCCTCAAGATATAGCCCTGCCCGTCCCAGAAAAGTAGAAAAATTATGAAAAAATAAGGCAAAACCCACTTCCCGGTTATCTGCCATAGCAAATATAACTTCCGCCTTTTGCTTTTCAAACAGCGATTCTTCCAACAAATCTACCGTTGCAATTAATTCATTTTCCATTTTTTCGTATTTTGCAAGATCCCTAATAAACTTTAAAATAAGTTCCGTATCCTTTCGTTCTGCATAACGAAACGTTAATGCTTCTGCCATTTCCAGTCCTCCAAAATTCAAGTTTCATTTAAATTTCTTATCTTGCTAAAATTCATTCAGATATTTTTGCAGCCTATCCGCAAATTTCCCAATATGTATACCATCTACGAATGAATGATGTGCCTGAACAGATAAGGGCATAACAATCCGTTCGTCTTTTTCATAATATCTGCCCCAGTCGAATAAAGGTGTGGCGTTATCTTTTTTGCCTGAATTTGTATGGGAGATGTGAGTATATGTGATCCACGGCATTGGAGAACATTGAAACACATCATTCCCCAAAGGTCCGGTAAAATACTCTTTCTGCTCTCTGGCTGTTTTGGCGGCCAGTTCCACATAATCCTGCATATTTTCCTGCATCTGCACATTAACTACCTTGAATAATTCACTCTCCGTATTTAAATATGTAAATGCGGTATCAATCTTGTCAAACAACACAACCTGCCCATCCAAAAAACGGTATCTGAACGCTTCTATCTCATTCGCACACTTACACACAGCATACACCATAGCAAGGGTAAAAGAGTATTTCTGCTGTTTTACCTTTTTCAAAAAATTCGTAACATCTGCCTCAAAGGTCACACAAAAAGCAGGCTCAACACTACTCCTAAAAACCATACAGTGCATGGCCCTCTCCCAACTTTTTTCATCAATTACCTGATAATGATTCAATACAATTACACGCTCCTTTCTGATTTCATTTGTAAGAAATGATATTACAAAAATAATAGTTTATTCAATATCGAATGTTTGAGAACTAAAATTGCTATAAAACCGCCCCTGTCTTGCTGTAAAACGCAAAACACAATAATCCGGGTCGGTCACCCCTTCCGGATAATACATCGTATCCCCTTCCTGCCAGATCATCTCCTTATAAGAACTATCTTCCAGTACCTCCATAGTACCAGTCAACATAACGCCCCGGAAAAATCTTCTGTCACAAAAATAAATACAAGCCTGTGGATTTTTTCTATACTGCGTTACCCTCATAGAAGAAGTATTGGTAGTAAAATAAAACACCTGAATCCCCTCCCTTTTCCTCGGCGGCAGCATAGCCTTCGTATTAGGAAACCCTTCCTCATCCACAGAACTAATAAAAGACACGCCCTGCTTATCAATCAAATTCCCAATCGTTTTTACCGGATCTCTCATTTTCTTACTTTCCTCCTTATCATAATCCCTATCACAAATCAACCAAATCAGCCGCCCCTTTAAAATCCCCTTCTCCCCAAAAGTTCCCCCTTCCATATACTCATTATAATTATTAACCCCATCAATAGCAAGCAAAGAACCTCTCCCTTATCTTGTCAATCCACCACCATACGCCCCCTCTCATCCCTCCCGCCCGGATGCACCAAAGCGACGTGAAATGCGCTGCGGTAAGCCCTTCACATACACACATGGCGGTTTGAAGGGCTTACCGCAGCGCATTTCACGGAGCGTCCCCCTTCATCGAACCTCAATCGTGAAAGCCTCTCCAACTTGCTCAAAATCATTACTAAGTCTCCCGCTTGTTTCCGGATACTTAACCGCATAGGGCGTCAATGTGAGCGTCTCCGCCTCATCGCTTAAATTCCCGGCCGAGTTATCAATGACGAACCTTCCACCCTCTTCATTGGATGAGCTTACATAGAAACTTACCGGATTTCCCAGATTATCCGTACCCTCAAGCTTCATATCATAGTCATTTTTATTTCCGTCATTGGTATAAAATATTTTCTGTCCCATGGCATTGCTCGTATACTTCGTAAATGTGATATTACATCCATCCGGCAGCTGGTACTGGTATGTGAGGTCTATGGTCTGCGTATCAGCAGAAAGCTGTTCCCCGCTGGCAGTAAATTTAAATTCCCAGCTGCCCCTGTTTTCCTCATAATCGCTGAACCGTATGGCCACGTTGACCTCCTGGCTCAATTCAGCCAGATCCACCTGATTCAGATAATATTTCATCACCACCTCCCGCGTATGCTCATCGGTAGTGTAAGAACCGCCTCCTGCTGCGCCCGATGCCCTCACGCCATTGATGTAAACATTTCCCATTAGCCCCGGCCCTCCTTCTGTGATAGCATCTTCATAGACCTCTGTCGTCGAAACAACAAGCTCATCCACGTCCAGCACCACAGAATTCAGTGTAATCGTTATCCCGTCTTCCGTCACAGACTGATTGACAATCTGTTCATACGGCGCCAGATTCTTATCAATCCCGAGAAAAGTGCCGATCCGGTAGGACAATTGTTCCACCGCATCTGCCACAGCTCCCCGAAGAGGCATGACTGTCAAAAGGGCAAAAGCTGCTGCCGCACATACACCTGCCATAACATATTTCTTCTTGCCCTTTCTGCGAACCCTGCCAAGAACCTTTTTCTTAACCCTTTTTGTTTCCAGCTCCGACCACTCTTCCTCCTGGAACGCATCGGCCTCAGAATCTATGTCATTTAACAACATATATATATTACTCTTCATATTCATCTCTCCTTCTGCTCTCTTGGAAACAAGTTTCTGATTTTACGTTTTCCACGGGATACATGATTATAAACTGCCGACTCCTGCATGCCCATCTCCCTGCTCACCTGGCTGATATCCTGTTCCTCAATATAAAGCCTCCGAAAAAGCTCCTGATCCCGTGGGTTCAGGCATGAAAGCATCTGTTCCAGCTCCCTGGATATCTCCTGGTCAACCAGCCTCTGATAAGCCTCTTCCTCCTTTGCTGCGGCCACATCCTCAATATTTTCCACTTCCAGCTCCCTGCGGTGCTTCCGCAGGCAGTCAATGGCACGGTATCGTGAAACTCCCGCGATCCAGTTCTTAAAAGAATTCTTCATACAGTCAAAATATTGAATGTTATTCCACACCTGGAAGAAAATATCATTCATACATTCCTCCTGATACTGCGGCAAAGCATAAAGATTCTTTCTGACAATCGACTTTACAAGCCCTCCATAGCGCTCAATAATATAGGCGAGAGCCGACTCATTATGCTGCTTTAGCTCCCTGATATAATTTTCCTCATTGATTTTCATAATCTGCGTCCTTCTCTAAAATTGTAAGCTTACAAAATATCGTTACACCTATTATTACGTACAAATATGAGGGAAGTCTATCAGAAAATGAAAAATACTTGGAGGAAGGACGCTGTGCGGAATTGGAATATGCCTCTCCTGGATGCGGAATCTGGATATAAGTGCCGCTAATCAAAATCGGAGCCGCCATGGTGAACACCGCGGACACTTGCGGGAATTCTGATGAATTCCCACTTCGGGTCTGCTTGTTTTCAGGCCTTGTAGGCCTGAAAACAGTTCACATGGCGGCTCCGATTTTGATGAAGCGGCACTAATATCCTGAAAGACACATCCAGGAGAGGCATATTCCAATTCCGCACAGCTGGGTTCATCCTCCGTAAGGAAAAAACCTTTCTGATGCCCGGGACTTCGAGGGGGGCGGCGAATTGAGCTGGCAACCAAACTCTACCCCGCCGCCTTCTCGAATTGGGAGTTGTAGAGTTCTGCATAGAACCCGCCTTTGCGGATAAGTTCTTCGTGGTTCCCCTGTTCTACGATGTCTCCATCCTTCATAACAAGGATGATATCGGCATCCCTGATTGTAGACAGCCTGTGGGCTATGATAAAACTGGTTCTGCCTTTCATCAGGGTGTCCATGGCCTTCTGAATCTGGATCTCTGTTCTTGTGTCTACGGAGCTGGTTGCTTCGTCCAGGATCAGGATCTTTGGGTCCGCCAGGATGGCTCTTGCGATGGTTAGGAGCTGTTTCTGTCCCTGGGATACATTGCTGGCTTCCTCATTCAGTTCCATATCGTAACCGCCCGGAAGTGTCTGGACAAAACGGTGCACTCTTGCTGCCTTTGCCGCTTCGATCACTTCTTCGTCTGTTGCATCCAGTTTTCCGTAACGGATATTATCCCGGATGCTTCCATGGAACAGCCACGTGTCCTGGAGAACCATGCCGAACATCTGGCGCAGCTCGCTCCGGTTGAAATCTTTGATGTTATGGCCATCTATCAAAATGGCTCCGCTGCTAACATCATAAAAGCGCATTAAAAGCTTGATCATCGTGGTCTTACCCGCTCCGGTAGGCCCTACGATCGCTATCTTCTGGCCTTCTTTTACCTTGGCTGAGAAATCATTGATAATGATTCTGTTCTCATTGTAGCCAAACCGTACATGTTCGAACTCTACGTTGCCCTGCAGACCTTCCACGGATACCGGATTCTGCACGGTCTGGTCTTCCTCCTCTTCCTCCAGGAATTCAAACACACGCTCGGATGCCGCTGCTGTGGACTGCAGCAGATTGGCTACCTGCGCTACCTGCTGGATCGGCTGTGTAAAGTTTCTTACATACTGCGTAAAGGACTGAATATCTCCGACCTCGATTGTACGCTTTGCTGCCAGATACCCTCCCAGTATAACAACTACCACATAACCCAGGTTCCCCACAAACTGCATGATCGGCATCATCATACCGGATATGAACTGGGACTTCCATGCAGAGTCGTATAGTTTATTGTTAGTTTCTTCGAATTCTTCTATTACATCTTTTTCTTTATTAAATACCTTTACGATGTTATGGCCGCCATATACTTCCTCCACCTGTCCGTTGACTTCACCGAGGTATTTCTGCTGTCCGCGGAAGTACTTCTGGGAACGTTTCATGATCACGGAAATAAAACCGATGGAAAGCGGAAGTATTAAAAGCGCCACTACTGTCATCAGAGGACTGATCGACAGCATCATGACCAGCACACCGATGATTGTCGTAACAGAAGTAATCATCTGCGTCATACTCTGATTCAGGCTCTGTCCCAGCGTATCAATATCATTGGTCACTCTGGACAGCACTTCACCATATGTCTTTGTATCAAAATAATTCATCGGCATTCTGTTGATTTTTTCTGATATTTCTCTCCTCAGACGGTATGTCATTTTCTGGGAAATGCCGGTCATCAGAAAGCCCTGAACAAAAGAACACAAGGCGCTCACTAGATACAGGCTCAGCGTAAAGATCAGGATCTGACCGATTTTCCCAAAATCCATGCCACTGCCGCCGGACACTTTGCTGACCAGGCCGTTGAATATCTCCGTAGTTGCCTTACCAAGGACCTTCGGGCCAATGATGTTAAAGATCGTACCGCCAATCGCAAATACGATTACGAAAAACAGCTGTATTTTATATTTGCTCATATATTTGAGCAGTTTTTTTACGGTTGCTTTGAGATTCTTTGGCTTCTCACCTGGAACCATACCCTTCATAGGGCCCCGCCTGCCCATAGGCCTTCTGCCGCCTTCTCTACTCATGGCTGTTTTCCTCCCTTCCTTTCGTGTCTGACTCTGCTGTCTCCATCCCCGCCTTCAGTTCTTCCTCCGACAGCTGGGATGCCGCAATCTGCTGATATACTTCACAATTCTTCAGCAGCTCCCGGTGTGTACCCTTCCCTGCTACCATACCATCGTCCAAAACAATAATCTGTTCTGCATGCAGGATCGTGCTGATACGCTGCGCAACAATCAGTACCGTGCTTTCTTCTGTCTTTTCCTTCAGAGCTCTTCTCAGTGTGACATCTGTCTTATAATCCAGCGCAGAGAAACTGTCGTCGAAAATATACAGATCCGGATGTTTTGCGATTGCCCTGGCTATGGCGAGGCGCTGTTTCTGTCCACCTGATACGTTCGTTCCTCCCTGTGAAATCGGACTCTCATATTTCTGGGCTTTTTCTTCAATGAATCCTGCAGCCTGTGCGATTGCTGCTGCCTCTTCCATCTCCTCATCGCTGCCCTCCGGGTTCCCATACATAATATTAGAAGCAATGTCGCCGGAGAACAGTACCCCTTTCTGCGGCACATATCCCAGCTTATCCCGCAGGTCATGCTGGGTTATATCACGGATATCTATGCCATCCAGGGTAATACAGCCTTCTGTAACATCATAAAACCTAGGAATCAGATTTACCAGCGTGGACTTGCCGCTTCCCGTGCTTCCGATGATCGCAGTTGTCTCACCCGGCTTCGCTGTGAAATCAATATCGTGGAGCACATCTTCGCTTGCCCCCGGATAACGGAACGATACGTGGTCGAACTTCAGAACGCCTTGCGTTTTTTCCGGCAGTTCCACTGCTTCCTCCGGATCATGTATCATGGTTGTGCTTGTGAGCACTTCATCTACACGGTCCGCAGAAACGGCCGCCCTTGGCAGCATGATGGAAATCATGCACAGCATCAGGAAGCTGGCAATGATCTGCATTGTATATTGAATAAACGCCATCATATCCCCGACCTGCATCTGTCCGTTATCAACACCGTGAGCGCCGCTCCAGATAATCAGAACGGAGATGCCGTTCATAATCAGCATCATAGCCGGCATCATAAATGTCATGGCACGGTTTACAAAAAGGGTCGTTCTCGTCAGATCCCTGTTTGCCTTGTCAAAACGCTCTTCCTCGTGCTTTTCCGTCGAAAATGCACGGATAACGGATAACCCTGTCAGGATCTCCCTTGTAACCAGGTTAAGCTTATCTACCAGGGTCTGCAGAATCTTAAACTTCGGCATAGCCACGGTAAATAGAGCCAGAACTACCAGTCCGATCAGGATCACCGCCAGTGCAATGATCCAGGACATGGATACATTGGTATGGAATACTTTATAAATGCCTCCCACGGCCATAATCGGTGCATATAATACCATCCGCAGCAGCATAACCATCAGCATCTGGATTTGCTGGATATCATTTGTGCTCCGTGTGATCAAAGACGCAGTTGAGAAATGGTCGAATTCGTTGTTCGAAAATCCGACAACCTTTCTGAATACCTTTCCCCTGAGATCACGTCCTGCAGTTGCACCCACGCGGGACGCCATGAACCCGACCAGAATGCTGGCTGCCATCCCCAAAAATGCAAGGCCTACCATCTTCGCCCCCGTGGACAGCAGGTAACTGTTCTGCAGTTTATTTGTATCCACGTTCAGCCGTGCGTATGCATCCTTAATGTACACTTTGGCAGCCTGGTCTATCATAGTCGCCGGCATGTCGGAAAATTTATCCTCTATCTGCTTCGTCACCTCAGAACGCTGCTCCTCAGGAATCATTCCAAACATTTCAAACACATCGGCTTCATCTATCTTTTTCAGCTGGGCGTCAATCTGTTCTTTTGCCTGCTTCTGCATCTCTTCCTGCTGCTTCTGCAGTTCAGGATTCATTGCGATAGCCGCCTTCTGCTCATCCGTCATCTTGGACGCGGCCTTATCCATCTGCTTCTGTGCCTGCTCCTCAATCATAGACTTCATCTTATCTTTCATGGAGACTTCCATCTGGTCAGTCACATCGTTTCCGGATTCAAAGCCGGACACAAGCATCATTGGGCTGCCAAGGATAGAAGACAGTTTCTCCACCTGCGCTTCCTCCTCTTCTACTCCACTCTTCAGGACATACACAGAACCGTCATAGTCATACCCTGTGTCCTTTTCCTTCAACTGATAAGCTGCTTTCACTGTATCCGCATCTTCGCTGCCCACAAAAAGCAGAAGCTTATCCATATCATCCGCCGTAACTGCTTTCGGTATCGATTCGTCAATACCGCCCTGCTGAATCCCGACATTTACAATGTCCGAAGTATATCCAGGCAGCGACAAGTCGCAGTACGCCTGTATGATGAGGACTGCCAGAATCGCTATAACGGCTTTCCAGTACATCCCCATATACTTAAATAGTTTCTTCATAATATCTCCCTTTCTGCATATACTTTTATGTCTGTCATTTTAATCCGGAGAGTTCTTTTTCCTCTTTTAAATTCTTCTGCATCTGAAGAAGAAGTCTTCTAAGCAGCAGCTTCTCCTCCTGGCTCATGCCCTTAAACATAAGTTCATCCATCTGCTTCGCCACTTTTTTAATATGTTCCAGGCATGCCTTCCCCTTATCAGTGGGACTCAGACGCATAATTCTCTGGTCTTTATCATCCGGCTTACGCCTGATGTATCCCAGACGTTCCATCTTCCCGATTGCCGCGGTAATAGACGGCGGAGTCACATTCATCTTCGAGGCAAGTTCCCGCTGGGACATCTCTCCAAAATGTTCCAGCATAAAGAGAATCCCCGCCTGCCCAATCTTTAAATCATACTCATCAAATAACAGCCTGGCCCGATTCATGCTCATATGCATAATCTGGCTCATAATTCCTACTGTGGGAACATGGTTGACATCACAATTCATACAAATCTCCTTTCCCGGAATCCTTATCCCAAACCCCAAAATTAGTTAGACGTTTAACGATTATATTAGTAGTATTATATAGAAATGTCAATATATGGTTCAATATTTCACATTTTTTTAATAATTATGCATCACAATTAATTAGTTATATAAATTAATACTATAACAGTACCCAAGGGAAACAGTAAGCTGACATACTCTTTGGCAGGCATAAAAAGCCCACATAAAGGGCGGGGGTGAAAATTCATTGCTGCAAGCAATTTTCACCCCCGCCCAAATATTTTTTCACAAAGCGTCAGTCTCCGGAAAAGGCAGAATGCCTCCCGGAAGGTTCCTGTCACCGTTTTCCATACGGCGGTCTCCGAACCTTCCCGGCCCGCCTCCCCAAAAGTATGCCTGCCATCCCAACAGGAAATACAATAGCAAAGAGCAGGCCCGCCTTCAGCCCCCATCTCGGGAATTGTTCCGCCACTACACCCGTTAGTCCCGGCCCCGCCATGCATCCGGCATCCCCAGCCAGTGCAAAAAACGCAAACATCGCCGTTCCTCCCCGGGTACATTCTCTTGCCGCAATACTAAACGTACCCGGCCACATAATTCCCACTGAGAGTCCGCACATCGCACAGCCCAGCAGGCTCAGAACCGGAACCGGCATAAAGACCGCAAACAGGTAGCTTATGATACACAAAATACTACTGCCCAGTATAAACTTCTCCAAAGGGATTTTGTCCCCGCATTTTCCGTAGAATACCCGGGATGCCCCCATCAATGCTGCAAAAGCACAGGGCCCCAGCAGGTCGCCCATCGTTTTCGATACCTGCAGACTGCTCTCTGCAAAGTAGGAAGCCCACTGGGACATGGCCTGCTCGGATGCACCGGCGCAGAGCATCATCAGTACAAAAACCCAGAACATTTTCATGGAAAACAGCTTTCTTACCGGCAGCCTTTCATCTTCCTCAACCAGGGTACGGATCGGAACTTTTGTAAAAACAAATATGTTGACAAATGGAACCACGGCCCAGATAACTGGCAGGTAATTCCAGTGTTCCATCCCGAATATTTTAAAGCCCAGCGTGGTCAGTATCACCACGCCCACCTGCCCGAAGCAGTAAAAAGAATGAAGAAGGCTCATGGCCTTTTCCTTCTCCCTCGAAGGTGCGGCCTCCACAATCGGACTGATCAGGACTTCTATCAGACCGCCGCCGATCCCGTTCAGCACAATAGCTGCCAGCAGGCCCAGATAGGGATCCGGCATCACAAACGGGAACAGGCCCATTCCCACAAGCCCTGCGGATGCCATGATGTGGGCGGCCACAATACTGATTCTGTAGCCAATACGGTCCACATATTTTGCGGCCAGCAGGTCAACCACTAGCTGTACGCCAAAGTTCAGTGTAATCAGGAAACCGATTCTTTCCACAGATATATCGAACTGGTTTTGAAAGGTCAAAAACAGCAGCGGCCCCAAATTATTAACGATTGCCTGGGTAATGTACCCTGTATAGCAGGCATAAATTGTTTTTTTATAACTTTTCATGATCTCCATATGCTCAGAACAGGGGGGATGCAGGTTACTATGCACGCCTCCTGTTATCGGTCCTTTCTATTCTGCTATTGCTTTTTTCTTCCACCGTCCGGCGCGGTAGCAGAGAACTGTAATACACGCTCCCAGTATCCATGAGATCAGCAGGGAAATAAAAATACATGCACTGTTTCCGTTCGGCATGGAATCGGATCTGGTCAGCCACGCGATACCATAGGCCAGCGGAACGCGGATTACAACTGTGGTAACCATAGAAATCCACATCGGCGTCACGGTATCCCCTGCCCCTCTCATTACACCCGACAGACACTGGGTCACCTCCATGGCGATATACCCCACAGCCAGTATCTTCATCATGGAAAAGCTTAATTCCACCAGTTCCGGTGTGGAGGTAAATATAGACATCAGGTATCTGCCGAACAGCAGAATCAGGATGGTGATCGCCGTAGATGTTCCGACTGCTATGGCAGTCCCCTGCTTAGCCCCCTGCACAACCCGGTCCATCCGGCGCGCGCCCACATTCTGGCCGGAATAAGTGGTCAGCGCGGTTCCAAAGGAAAACGCCGGCATGACTGCAAACCCATCCACACGCATCACAATCACATTGGCAGCGATAAACATTTCACCAAAGCTGTTTGTCAGAGATTGTACAATGATCATGGACAGCGAAAAAATCGCCTGGGTTAACCCGGAAGGCAGCCCCAAACGTATCAGGCCCCACATATACTTCTTCTCCGGCACAAGGTATTCTTTCTTCATATCAAATACCTCTTTCATCCTGAGCAGCTTCCGCAGAGATAACAGCGCCGATACCATCTGTGCAATCACAGTAGCCAGGGCAACTCCAGCAACTCCCATGTTAAAATACGCAACAAATATGTAATCCAATACAATATTCAATACGGTAGCTACAAGCAGATAAACAAGGGCCGAGATGGAATCCCCCAAACCTCTGAGAATCCCGCCCAGAATATTATAAAATGCACACCCGATAATCCCCATAAATAGAATCATAAGGTACGAATTGCACCATCCGATAATCGTATCCGGCGTATTCAAAAGCCTCAAAAGCGGCATTGTGACAATCGGCGTGACCACCATGACCAGGATCGTTGTAATCACGGTCAGGGTAATACAGCAGCCTATCGTTTTAGATAACTCCAGTCTCTGTCTGGCCCCAAAATACTGGGACACCATGATCCCCACTCCGACCGAAATCCCTACAAACAGAACCAGCAGCAGATTGAGAATCGGCCCCGCGCTCCCGACTGCTGCAAGGGCATTATCCCCCACAAATCTTCCCACGATAATACTGTCCACCGTGTTGTACAGCTGCTGTGCAATATTTCCCATCAGCATAGGAATTGTGAATGCAACAATCCGTTTCCACGGACTTCCCTCCGTCATATCTACCGGGGCAAATAATTTTTTCATACCTGTTAACATAAGGTAACCTTCTCTCTTCATCCTCTATAATTCTATATAAATCAAACAATTACAGTATATAAGATTTCTGCTTGTATTACCAGCAGATTATATCAAAAATGGAGCCATTGCTCCAGTAGATTATTCATCTGCTGAAGCAACAGCCCCTTAAAAGTTACTGTTCAGACCGTGCTGTGCATTCACTGCACAGCATCGGATTCACAGCGTAATACAGCCAATGAGCCTGCCCCTCGCCGAAAGCGGCTTTAAATGGGAAGGCGGTGTTACTGTTTACTGACTTGCCTGTGAACAGTAACCCTTAAAACAGATATCTCAGATGCAGGTAAATGCCCCATCTATCACCATATTCAAACCAGATGTGTAGCTGGACATATCTGACGCAAGATAGATTACCGCTCCCGCAAGTTCTTCGGGTGTTCCCATTCTGCCAAATGGTATCATTCCTTCCCAGAGCTTTTTCCAGTCTTCACGCACACTCTCCGTCATCTCCGTACGAATATATCCGGGACTAATTGCATTTACTCTTATCCCCTTATCAGCCCATTCTACCGCCAGGGATTTCGTCAAATGCATAACCGCTGCCTTTGATGCATTATAGGAAGATTGCAGCTGTGGAACATTGACAATGACTCCAGACATAGAAGCCGTATTAATAATAGACCCCTTCTTCCCTTTAAGTATTAACTGTTTTGCAAATTCTCTCGCCATATAAAAAATTCCATTTAAATTTACATTTATTACTTTTTCCCACTCCGCTGGTGTAACTTCTAAAGCACTCTTATGTAAACAAATACCTGCATTATTAAACAAAATGTCCAAACTTCCCATCTCTTTTGCGGCTTCATTCATAACCTCTTTTACCTGCTTTGAATCTGAAACATCACATTTAAGAGCAATTGCTTTCACCGGATACTCAGAAGCTATCTTTCTTGCCTCTTGTTTTGCATCCTGGATATCCACTATTACAATATCTGCTCCCTGATGGGCAAGATATCCCGCTACTATCTTTCCTATTCCCTGACTACCGCCCGTTACAACCGCAGTTTTTCCTTCAAGGCAAAATGAAATTTTTGTTTCCACTTGTTTTCCCCTCCTCACTATTTATTCCAATTTTCGTCCTTTGCCGCCTTTGCCTGAGTTTCCCGTCTTGCATCAATCCGCTCCAGTACCTGCTGGGGTGTCATATCATCAATAAACATAGAAACCATATCCTGTCCCAATTCCGTCCACTGTGGATTTAAATACTTAATCGAATCTTGAAATACTGTTCCAGCTTTTTCGAAAGAATCTAAGAAATCCTGCGTATACTGACTATAAGATGGTGTCTGTCCCACTTCGTAAGGAAGGTTTTCAATTTTCCCTTCATTATCTATCATATACTGTATACTTTCTTTTTGTGTGATATACTCCAAGTACTGTTTCGCCTCTTCTATATGTTTGGATCCTGAATAAATAAATCTGGATGGTCCGCACGGATGCATATTCAGTACATCGTTATCCAAAGTAGGTATCAAGAAAAAGCCAAAATCCTCTTCCGTATATGTCCCATTAGACGCTGCTACGATTTCAGCCACCGTTCCCGGCTTGCACATTGTCATTGCAAATTCACCGCTTCCCAATGCCGACGGCAAATCTGTATACTCATCTGAAAGATAATTATCTCCAAAATATCCTTTATCCGCGAGGCCCTTTACCTGTTCCAAAACAAGCTTAAATTCAGGAATTTCAGCAAACGTAGTTTGGTTTTCATTCAACTGGTTAACAATATCTGGATAGATATCTTCATATTTTCCGCCTATCTCGCAGAACCACATAACATGATGCCAGCCATCTCCACAGGGCTCAAAAAATGGCAGCACTCCATTATCCATAAGAACCTGACAGTTGGTCTCAAATTCAGCAAAAGTGTTTGGTTCTGTAAGATTATATTTTTCATATATCTTTTTATTATATACAACATAAAAATCCACACTGACATCTGTATACGTTGCGCCATATAGCTTGTCTCCAACAGAAGTCTGTTCTTTTGCAAATTTATCGTATGCTGCAACCCATGGTTCATCTGTCAGTTCCACTGCATTTTTCTCTATATTGTACTGTGATACGAGATCAAACGTTCCAGATTGTCCGCCAAAAATATCAGGTCCTTCCCCACTGTTAAGTTTTGTCATTAAAAGACTGAAATATTGATCATAAGGAACAATCTGATAGTCCACCTTAATCCCTGTCTCTTCTTCAAATTTACGCCCCAGCTCTTTTTCCGCATCATAAACCCAGTCCTGACTGGCCATAATCGTAAGGGTAACATCGGAAGATGCTTTTTCCTGTTCTGTCACACTGTTTTCATTCTCTTTTTTGTTGCTTTCAGCTTCCCCGCTGTTCCCACATCCAACCAGACAGCCTGCTAATATGGCCAGTACTAATAATACACTCATCATTCGTTTTCCCATAACTTAATTCCTCCTGTTTTTTCTAAAATACCTTTATTTAACTTCTATATCAAATGTTCCTGCTATGTTACTCCAGTTGCTTTCTGCATAAGACAAAAGTGTCTTACCCTGCTCCATGGACATTTCCGGGAAATCGAAAAACAGCCCGGCCGATCCATACTTTTTTACGATCCTTTCCGCATTTTTTATCCAGTCTTCAAATTCACCTGTGTAGACCTTTATCCACAAACTCTTTCCGGCTTTTCTCACTTTGTCATAAATCTCGTCCCACTCCTCCATTGTACCATCTGGAGCGGTATCCCCGCTGCTCCACTGTAAAGCATCAATTTCTTCAATTTCCATCAACGAATCCAGATGTCTGATTGCATCTGATCCATCTAAATGATACAACACACAATCCGCCTTTTGAGCCTGTACGCGCAGGGATTCCTGAATAAATTCACGAAAATTATCCGGTGACAACATAGCCTAAAATCACACTGCAGTTTTACAGTCCTGCCCGGTCCCCAAATTTGAAATACTGCGTAAGCATTGCCTCCTTCCTCTTCTTTTATTTCCTCATAAAACTGATTAAAATAATCATAATAGATATTAGTAATTTGGGTGATTCGATTTTTAATAAGCTCAGGTTCATCAACTAAATCAAAAAGTGTATTTTGTGCGCCCCGCAGAGATGCAATTACATCAATATTTTCCATTATATCCGGCATTGGAATTAAAAAATCTCCATTTGCAAGTTCCTTACATTGTTTTACCAAATTTAAATGCTGACGGAACCATTTACTATTTGGCCGAAACAGAAAATCGTCTGCATCTTCCCATTCTTCAATGCAAGATTTATACCATACTGTATCTTCCTGAAAACAAATCTCCGCCCCTAAATAAGAGGCCATTGCTCCTGGCCCAAAATCCACATCAAGATTAGGAAAACTTTCACCTAAAAATGCATGAGTGTCACAAAATTGCCGATATCTCTCTACCATTCTTTCTGCTGTCAAGTATTTATCATTCATGTCTGTATATTTTAAATGCTCCGGAAGATTATAATACTTTCCCTGACAGTGAACATCCTTAATAGTTCCCTGTACCGGCCTTTTTCCTGAAAATTCTTCTATCTCCGGACGTCTTACAATGACGTTCATTAATGGACGTCCCTGATTCTTTTGTTTCCAATACCCTGCCCATTTTTCTTTTGTTTCTTCCCAATTCTTTTTATACTTCATTTTATACCTCCGAAAGTGTAACGGTGACCTTCTCCCCCCTATAGGTAATTTGTTTTCTCTGTTCCCCCAGGATAATTTCTATACTGCGTCCTATAATTCCCTGAGCAAATGTATACTCTGCTGTCCCTATAGTCAAACTATGTTCAAAATCCTTCCATTCCATGGTTATTATATTATAAATTCCTTTTTCATAACCATATCCATCCCCTTCATCCTCATAATATTCATAAACTGCATCTTTTCCAGGATAAATATAAAGTTGTAGTGGGGTAAAAATTTTCTGACCTGTATACATCATTTTCTTTTCCATGGGCAGAACGGACCCGGCCCGTACAAACAATGGAATTTTATCTATTCCTGATTCCACATTCACCATCGTTCCTCCCGGATATCTCTCATTTCCATCAAATTCATACCATTCACTCCCGCCAGGCAAATAGCAGCTCCAACTTTTACATCTGTTAATTCTTTTCCCTTCTTTTTCATAATACATAGGTTTTGTAATGGGGCACACCAGAATGCTTTCCCCAAACATGAATTCCGTTTCTATATCCCTTGCTTTTTCATCTTCATAGAAATCAAAAAGCAGGCTGCGCATCATGGTCTGATTCCTGCTGTATACTTTTCCTGCCATAGAATAAATATACGGAAGCAGCCGATATCTCAGTTCAATGCTTTTTGCAATTGCATCATAGAAAATTTCCCCTTTCTCTCCAAAATTCCAGATTTCCCGAGGTGTATCTGTTCCATGAGACCGAAATACAGGAAGAAATGTTCCATATTGCAGCCAGCGAACATATAACTCCCGATACCCTGCGTCAGACACCCCTTCTTCATATCCCCCCTGCCAGAACCACTTTGGCAGCGGATCACTCTGACGATTGCATCCCCTTTTTTCCCAGTTCTCTTTCACCACAAAAAAACCACCAATGTCTAATGTCCAATAAGGGATACCGCTCATACACATATTGAGCCCTTCTTTTATCTGCTTTTCCAACGTATCCCAGGTGGCACAAATATCCCCGGACCAAAGAACTGTACCATATTTCTGAGAACCCGCATATCCGGAGCGGGTCAGATTCACTACTCTCCTTTCTTCCGTTTCTAATCTCTGATTTTCAAAAACTCCTTTTGCATGTGCCACTGCAAAAAGATTTGCCCTTTCCGCTCCCAAGTACTTTTTATGCTCCTCCCCGACAAGCTGATATCTTTCCCACGGTTCCCTGAGACAGCCTCCATCCCAATCCGGAGCAGAATAAGGTTCTGTGGAATCGCACCACCAGCCATCTATGCCTGCAGAGTACAATTCTCTTTTCACTTGACTCCAATAAGTCCGTCTGGCTTCCTCAGAAAACGCATTGTATGTAGAAAAATCATATAAGAGCTGTTTTTTCTCCAAAAATTCCTGGTTATTCTTCGTTCCCAAATTCATATTTGGCCAAATAGAAATCATAACCTTCGCATGCATCTCATGTATCTGCTTTACAGCCTCTGCAAAATCCGGATATCTCTTTTTGTCCAGAATCTTTTCTCCCCACGCATCCTTCTCCCAGGTATTCCAATCTTGAATAATTCCATCCAGTGGAATATTCCTTTTCCGGTACTCGGCAACTGTCTGAACCAACTCTTCCTGGTTATGATAGGATTCCTTGGACTGTAAATAGCCAAATGCCCACTTTGGAAGCATTGCTGCCTTTCCTGTCAAAAACCGGTATCCATCAATAATTTCATCCAGATTCTTTCCTGAGATCAAGTAGTAATCCAGCTGCTCTATTGCATCCAACATTAGGTAACTGCCGCGCGCATCATCATTCCAAATCATCAGGGAACCACAATCCACTAATACACCATAGCCTTGGTCAGAAATGAAGAATGGCACAGGTATCCGCATATTATGCTGATAAAGATACTGGGTGTTTCCTCTGTAGTTAAAAATCCCCTCCTCCCCCTGTCCTAAACCATGAATACGTTCTGTTTTCTTAAATTGAAAATGTAATTTTCCAGAATACCCTTCCTGTTTTTTTAAGGGCCGCAGGTTCTTCACCATATTACGTTCTCCATCCACCGTATATATACGCTCTATATCAGGTTGGTCCCCTAAAATCCCATATTCCTCAAACACTTTTTCCTGTAGTTCTTTTTCCTTTTCCGCCAGCAGCAGACAACCTGTTTTTCTATCTATCCATCTGAATTTTCCCGTGTCCTTTTCTATACTAACTTTCAACCTTTCTGTGCATATCTCTATTTCCTTCAGATGGTTTCTGACGTCTATATCAGCCTCTGCATGCGCTTCTATATCCAAAGGTGATTCTTGATTCATCTCTGCCTTTTTGTGAAATACACAGCGTATAATATTTTCTTTTATACCCTGCAAAAATAAATTTCCCTGATTTGTTTGAATTAATATTTCTTTTCCTTTCTTTTGGAATTTCCTGATTTCCATACCCTTTCCTCTCTTTCACAACAATTCTGTTTCCCGACATTCTTAGCCCTTTACCGCTCCGGCAGTTTGTCCCCCCACAATATACCGTTGGCATAACAAATACATAATAATAACAGGCAGGCATGTGAGTAATATATCGGCACATATTAAATTCCAGCTTTTCTCAAACTGCCCGAAGAAATTATAGACGGCCAGTGTCATTGGCCATTTCTCCGAGGAATTTAAGAAATACAATGGCATAATAAACTCATTCCAATCATTTAAGAAACATAAGACACCTGCAGTCACCATACCTGGCTTTAGCATTGGCATAATGATACTTATGAAAAGCCTTATGGGGCCGCACCCGTCAATCACTGCCGCCTCATCTAAATCGACAGGTATCTTGCAGACAAATCCATATAAAAGAAACACAGTAAAGGGAAGCTGTGTAGCTGTATATAAAAGAATTATACCCAGGGCAGTGTTATTCATCTGCACCATCTGCATAACCTTCATCAATGCCACATAATTTATAGGTATTACAATCCCAAGTACTAAATAAAAGTATACAATCCTATTTTTCCTTCCTTTTCTCCTTGCGAAGAAATAGGCTGCCATACTTCCCAGAAATATTGTAATCAACATGGCTGCACCTGCATAAAGCAAGCTATTAAAAAAGCTTTCCAGAAGTTTTCCCTGCTTAATTACAACTGCAAAATGCTCGACTGTCCAATTCTTTGGCAGCTGCAGAGAAAGAGTATATGTTTCCTCGACCGGTTTAAATGCATTGACTAAAATCAACAGCAACGGTATTATCATCGTAAGAGAAACCAGCCAGGCAATCAGATTTTGCATTACGCTCTTTAATCTCTTTTTGCTTTTTGCCCCCACTATTCATGCACCTCCTCTCGTGTAAGAAACTGAATTAAAAACACTCCGATGCAAACCATGAATATAAACATAAGAGAACTTATAGTAGTACCTACCGCATACATTCCCTGGGAAAATTGTTTAAACACTGCTGTATACATCACCTCTGTTCTATGTCCGGGCCCCCCGTTGGTAAGTGCGTATACCATATCAAATACTTTTAATCCGTACAACACATTCAGGACAATCGTAACCGCCAGAGTAGGTCTTAATAAGGGTAATGTAACATTTTTAAACTTACTGAAGCTTCCTGCTCCATCCACACCAGCCGCTTCATAATAAGACTCTGGTATAGCCAGGATCCCTGCAATTAAAATCGTCATAATATATCCGGTCCCGCGCCATATATCCACCCCCATAACTGACCAAAATGCAATTTTAGGATCTGTCAGCCATTTCTGAGTCATACTCTCTAACCCAATCATCCTGAGCATTTCATTCAATACACCCGTTTTAGGATTTAATATGGAGGTAAACACCAGACCGATAATCAATATAGACAATACTGCCGGCATATACATAATACTTCTATGAAAATTAATAGCTTTGACCCCTTTACTGAGTATTACTGCCAGCAGCAGGGCTAATACTGTTTTTATCACTGTAGTAACAGCCGTAAACAGCAGGGTATTGCCAATATACCCCATATAATTTTCGTTCACATTAAAGATGTTTTTGAAATTATCCAGCCCTACAAAGTTAACTTTTTCTGAATACGCAGACCAATCAGTAAAGGAATAGCCAATTCCAAGCAAACTGGGGAAGACATACAGAATACTATATATCAGCAATGCCCCCGCTGCAAAATACCATGGGTAAATCTTGTTGCTTTTCACAACGCACCCCTCCTTTTTCTTATTTATTTGGATTATATTACATACTCCCCCCTTTTTTACATGTATATTTCCCGTTACTTTATGCCATTTTTTAACCATTCATAGATTTTGTTTATGCATTATGCTATAATTATCAAAAACTTAGAGAAAGAAGGATGGATATTGAAATATTATAATAAAAAGGGTATTCAAAAAATTTTATTTTCCAATATCCTTTCTACCATGCTTATTATCCTAATCTGCACTACTGCCATTTTTTCCGTTGCGCTTTACAATAATATGAAAAACAATGTGATTGACAGTCTGCAGCAAACCTGCTCCGCCGTCTCTAAGGATATTGATTTACAGCTACACCAATTAGATACCGTGTGTATCAATATCCTTTATTCCAACTTGATAAAAAATACATTTGGAGAGTATTCCGATACCACCAGTCACTCCTCCTATCAAAACAAACAATATGAGTCCACACTTTCAGGCTATCTCACCTCTATCCGAGGAGTCTACAGCGATATTCGCCAGATTAACTTGTACAGCTTAAACGGTGGGTGCTATGGTACCGGAAATTTTATCGGCTATCAAGATATTAATGCCAGCCTGCAAGAATGGTATCTGCCTACCATAGAAGCAGGCGGTTCCCGCTATATTCCTACTGCAGCAAAAAATGCCTTGCTTTCCAAAAGTGCAGGCACAAATTTAGATCGCTACTATCTTTCCCTTTACCGCCTTTATTTCGATAATTATCACCAGCCACAGGGGATTATTGAAGTAGCACAATATTATGACACTCTATTTGAGCGTGCATATCATTTAGAAAGCAGCTACAATATTAAAATTATGATATACGACTCTGATGGAAATCTTTTATTTCCTATTGTACAGGAATCGACTCAACCTTTTCCTTACTTCAAATTTCAGACAACAGACTCCAATGTAATAGAAGAAAGCATCAATGGCAAGAATGAATTAATGTGCTTTTCCAATATGGAAGAAATGGATTTCACTGTAGTTGCCGCCATCCAGAAAAATGAACTGTTTGCCCCTATATACACTTCTTTAGCCACGGTAATGCTGTTGCTTTTGGCTGCTACGCTTTTCTGCTATAAGATAGCACTTGCCCTATCCAGACGTCTCAGCGCGCCATTGACGGAAATGTATCATTACCTTACAAATTCCGAGGGAATCAATCAACAAATTGAACTTCCACTGGAAAACTCCGGAGTTCTGGAAATAGATGCCTTGAAAGATTCATTGAAGCACTTCCAAAAAAGACAAAAAGAAACGATTGATTCCATGCTGCTTTTAAAGGAACAAGAAGTGCAGTCACAAATGCTTGCCTTACAGTCACAAATGAATCCTCATTTTCTCTATAATTCTTTATCTACAATCAATGCTATGGCGGAAGAAGGTATGAACGAAGAAATCAGTGTCATGTGTAATAATATCACTGAAATATTGCGATATATATCCTCTAATAAAAAGCAAGTCACATCTTTGGAAGAGGAACTGGAACATTGTACTCACTATCTTCAATGCCTGCAATTAAGAATTGCTATGGGACCGGCTTCATCAATCAGAAAATCCAGAAATCGCTGTACAATCTCGTTTAAATTCTCAAGAACCTTTTTCAATGGCTCTGCCTTTTTCCCCATTGCCGTCATGCACAGGCCCATGATAATGGCAACTACTACTACAGACAGGATGGAACTGTTAGATGAGAATACGGAAAAGATATTAGACGGCACGGCATTTACAATTGTGACCAGGGGGTTATATCCTTCCATGGTGACCGCCTCTGTCACCATCTCTCCCGGAAGCTTTACATCAAACCAGCCCATACTTTTCACGAAATAGGCCGCCGCTCCTGCGAGGGCTGCAGCCACCGCATAGAAACAGATATATGTAATAAATGTCTTTCCTGCAATCTTGCCTAGGCGCTCCGGATCTGCCAAACTGCAGAGCGCCAGGCTCAGAGAGGTGATGACCAGCGGAACAATCGACATCTGAAGTCCCCGCATAAATACCTGCCCGATAATATAGAACAGCCCGATTCCTTCGATTCCGTCTGTCGCCGTGATATCCTGAAAGAAAATGGCATGAATCGTATTCCAGACATCACTGTTTCCATTTCCAAGCAGAAATTCTCTCAGCAGCAGACACAAAAAACCGGCGCAGAATCCGAACAGTACTGCAAACATCATCCGCCTGATGATCGACATTTTTTTCCTTCTCTTACCCATAAATTCCACCAACCTCTTCCTTCTTTGTTTTTGCTTTACATCGCTTCTCTATTTTTGGTTTTCCAAGAACGTCTCCGGCTTTCCCTCCCAACCTGTATTCCCCGTTATCAAGAAGAAAGAAATGCCGGTTTTTAGGGATTTACTCATACTTTTAAGGTTACGCGCCCCTGTCTTTGATCTACTTTTATTTTACATTTTATGGTGATTAATGTCAACATCATTTCTGTGTTTCAAATATTTTTAGTTGTTATTCACAACTTATCTATCCTATTTTTATGCATATTTTTGTTTTCGAAGCAATTTATTCTTTGTTTCAAATATTTTTACAGTCCATCGAGTCCATAACAAAGAAAGCTGCCCAAAATGGCAGCTTTTCTAATGGAGTTTGTTTCACAGTATAGCCGAAAACTCATGTATTCAGTTTTAGTTTATGGGTGTAGTCATTAATATATAAGCTCTATCCCGTTCTCCCTGCAGTAATGTATCCAGATATCGCTGGGCTGTCTGTCTGTGATAATATAGTTTACACTCTTCAGATCAATCAGGCATACGAATGCCGTCTGGTCAAACTTGGTATGATCCGCAAGGAGGGCCACCTCATCCGCCTGCTCAAGCATAATCTTTTTAATCTCCGCCTCGCTTTCATTGGAGTCCTGGACACCCTTTTCAATATCCACGCTTTTGCAGCTGATTAGGGCCACGCTGACATGGTATTTGGACATGTTGCTCTTCGCAAGCTGTCCCTGGAGAGACAGCGATTTCTTATTAAATTCGCCTCCCACGGATATGACATTTACCGCGGACTGCTGAAATTCACGGAATACTTCCGTGGAGTTGGTGACAATTGTGACATCCGGATTATCCTGCATCAGCTTCAGCGCCTCCATAACGGTGGTGCTGGAGTCTGCGATAATCGTGTGCTTTCCCTCAAGCAGCTCTGCCGTCTTGCGGGCGATATTCTGTTTTTCTTTCAGATTCTTAGACATTCTCTTATAAAAATGAATGCCTTCCTTCTGTACATCCGCATTCCAAATTGCTCCGCCGTGGATCCTGGTTACAACGCCCTCGGCTTCCAGCTTATCCAGATCCCGGCGGATTGTCTCTTCCGTCACGGAGCACTGACTGCTCAGCTCCGCAACAGATACTTTCTTCATATTCTGAATACATTGCCTGATGACCATCAGTCTCTCTCTGCTCGACATGCTTTCCTTCCTCTTCTCATTACTATTTTCAGTGCCTGTTTTCTTTAATAATATACCCGCCACTTGAGTTTTAGCAAGAGTTTTTTCCTTTGAAAGCATTTTTTTCTCCTTCGAACCACAAATTATTTCTTCGAAATGCGCAGTATCGGCTTTCGGGGTTCTCCTATTGATCAATGGCTTCCGCCATTGCACGCATTCTGAGCAGGTCGGAAGCGGAGATCTGGATGTCTGCCGCTTTTGCATTAACCGCGATCTGCTCTGCTGTTGTAGCGCCGCTCAGCAGGTTGATGTGCGGTCCCTGGTTCATGATCCATGCAAGTGCAAGCGTCGGAATATTGCAATTGTATTTTTCGCAGAATGGTTTCCAGTCATCCATCATATCCATCGCCTTCTGCATGTTCCCCGGCTGGAACCATTTCTTGTTTGCACGGGCGCCTGTGGGCACATAGTCTCTTGGAAGGGTTCCTGTCAGAAGTCCCTGCTCCAGCGGGGAATATGCCTGGAGTGTTACCTGATGCTCTTTGCAGATCGGCACCAGCTCCTCCTCAACTGCACGGTCAAGAACACTGTATTTTCCCTGGACAATATCCAGTTCTCCGTATTTTACGTATTCTGCAATGTGCTCTTTTGTCACATTAGCAGCACCGATTGCTTTAATTTTACCTTCCGCCTTCAACTCATTGAGCACTTCCATCGTCTCTGAGATCGGGGTAAAGAATGGCTCTACTGCCTGCCAGTGTGTCATATATACATCGATGTAGTCTGTCTGCAGCCTTCTCAGGCTCTCTTCGATCTCCTCACGGATGGATTCCGGTGACAGATTTTTATACAGCTGGGTGTCTCCGACCTTGTTGAACAGGGCGCCCTCTCTTGTCCATACGATGCCACATTTTGTTACAAGGCATACTTTTTCTCGGTCTACTTCTTTTAAGGCTTTACCGACGATAACTTCACTGTTTCCAAAATTATATCCCGGCGCTGTGTCGATCAGGTTGATTCCGAGATCTACTGCCTTTACGATTGTGTCGATACAGTCGCGCTCATCCAGGTCGCCGTTCCACGCCGGACCTCCGCCGATTGCCCATGTCCCAAGACCCATTTTGGAAATCTGTGTGCCTGATTTTCCTAACTCCATATATTTCATTTTTCTCACCAATCTTTCTGAATTTCTATATGTTATACCTTATTCTGCAGCTTTGCTGCAGACCCGCCCGAAGGGCATGTGTTACGGGGTGCCCCTTGGGTATTCTCTATTCTGCTGTCTGTGATACTCTTCCAGCCGCGCATCCACCTGCGCCCTGTTCTTCACACCTGTTGTCGCTCCAATACTCTGGACACTGATGGAGGCAGTCACATTTGCAAATTCCGCACACTCTTTCAGGCCTTTGCCTTCCAGGATGGCTGTAATAAAGCCGGATGCAAAGTTATCGCCTGCGCCGATCGTGTCAATCGCCGTTATGCCCTGCATTGCAGGAACCTCCAGGATACTGCCGTCCCGGCTCTTGATGAAACATCCTTTTTTACCGGTCTTAATCACGACATGCCCGATTCCACAGCCCAGAAATGTATCCGCTACCTTATTCAGATCCGTCTCTCCCGTCATCATGCAGGCTTCCTCGTAGTTCGGGAAGAAATAATCCACATAGCCCAGTGCTTCCCTGATATCGTCCAGCGTCTCGCCAAGCCTTGCCTTGATCATATCTGCACAGATAATCATGCCCTGTTTCTTTGCTTCCTGAAAAATCCGCACCAGCGCTTTACAGTCCAGAAGAGGATTATTGAAAATGCTGGCGAGTGAGAGCAGCCTTGCTTCGGACAGTTTGGAAAGGTCCACATCATCGATGGTCATTTTCCATAGGCTTCCATTTCGGTTTGTAACAAATGTCCGTTCCCCATCCTCTGTCACGAGCCCTACATTGATGGAGGTATCAACGCCTTCCCTGACCCGGATCCCTGAATCGTCAATCCCGTTCTTTTGGCAGTGTTCCCGGATGAAAGCGCCGACCGCATCTTTGCCGACCATGCTCATCAGCCCGATCCTGTGTCCAAGCCGGGACATGATTGTGGCCTCGTTAATTGCATCTCCGCCGATCGTCATAGATATCTGTTCCAGCGGATATGACTCTATCTCAAACATATCTCTGCATACCGGCCGCAGCGGGATATCAACAACCGCTGCACCCACACAGATTGCATCCAGTCTTTTTTCCACGTTTTATTCCGCCTTTCCGTCGTCTCCAAACAGATAGATTTTCTCCAGTGCACGCTGTTTTACTGCCGCTCTTACCGCTCTTTCCACCTCCAGGAATGGTTTTTCCACATTTGCCGCAATGGCAGTCATAGCTGCCTGGCACAATTCTGTGTGGATGTTGATTTTTGCGATTCCAAGGGAGATAGCCTTCTTAATATCCTCGTCGCCGATTCCGGAAGCTCCGTGAAGTACAAGCGGAACGGATACGGCGTCTCTTACTTTTTCTACCACCTCAAAGTTCAGCTGCGGCTCAGAAGTATAAACCCCATGCTGGTTTCCGATTGCTACTGCAAGGGAATCGCATCCTGTGCGCTCTACGAATTCTGCTGCCTGGGAGGGATCTGTGTACTGATAGCTTGCCAGCGCCTCCTCATATACCGTCTCATTTCCCACGTGTCCCAGTTCCGCCTCAACCGGGATTCCCAGTGGATGGAAATAGTCTACCACTTCTTTTGTCAGTCGGATGTTCTCCTCAAAATCATATGCGGAAGCATCTCTCATGACAGAGTTCATGCCATGGTTGTAGGCGTTCTGTACGATCTCCATGCTGCGGCCATGATCCCAGTGCGTAATGACCGGGACCGCCGCTTTCTTTGCCATAGAAACCATCATGTGGGAGAAGTCCTCAAATGAGGTATTCCCTACAAACCCGGTTCCGAAAGAAATGATGACCGGAGCCTTGGATTCTTCTGCTGCATCAATAACACCCATCAGCATTTCCGCATTCCATACATTAAAGTGCGGAATTGCAAACTTTCCTGCTTTTGCTTTATTTTCCCAATATCTGATATCTGCTAACATTTTTTATTCCTCTCTTCTCTTCCTTAATCACACACTTTGACTACGCCTTTTACCATCTCTGTTTTCTTAACCGGGTCAATCGCTTCTTCGAATGCCTTCTGAACATCCTTGTAATCATAGATGTTGGTAACCATATCTTTTACATTAAACTTACCGGAAGCAATCGCATCGATCGTCTGCGGGAAATTATTGCAGTAGCGGAATGCGGTCTGAATAGTAACTTCGCGGTTGATCTTCAGAAAATCGATCGGCACCGGTTGGGACTGTGTGCCCACCATCATGATCTTTCCGCCGCGGCTGACGATCTGAACGGCCTGCTGTGCAGTGAATACCGCGCCTGCCGCCTCAAATACAAGGTCTACGCCATGGTCCCCGTATAGTTCCGGTGATCTGAGCACAGCAACCGTATCCTGCTCCTTTCCGTTGATTACCCTCTTCGCTCCGAGTTTCATTGCAAGATCCAGACGTTTTTCAATCACATCCACCACCGTGATATCTGTTGCGCCAAGGCTCTTGCAGGCCTGCATTGTCATCAGGCCGATTGTGCCGCCGCCCAGAATCACGATGCTCATGCCTGGCTTTGCACCTCCGAGAATTGCTGCGTGCATTCCAACTGCCGCCGGTTCAACCAAAGCGCCCTCCAGTGTGGTCATCCCCTCCGGAAGATGGTATGTCCATTCTTCCGGAGGGGTCATGTACTGTGTCAGTGCGCCTTTATAATTCGGCTGTGTAGCCATGAAATCAACGCCCGGGCAGATGTTATAACGTCCGGTCCGGCAGTATTCGCATGTATCATCCGGCACACCCGGCTCGATCAACACTTTATCGCCCACTTTAAACCTGGTTACCTTTGCCCCGATTCCCACTACTTCACCTGCAACTTCATGTCCCAGGCCGATCTTCTGGTTCGGGTCTTTCGGCGGGATAAACGGCCCGCATTCGAATCCGTGGATATCGGATCCGCACATGCCGACATACTCAACCTTCATGAGAATCTCATGGTCTTTCGGCTCCGGAACCGGACATTCCTGAATCTCAAAGTGTTTCGGGGTTACTAAGATTGCTTCCGAATTTTTCATATGATATCCTTCCTTTCTGTGCAAAGGGGTCTGACCCCTTCTGTTATTCTACGTTTCCAATGTCCTCAACAGATTCGCCTCTTGTCTCTACGCCAAAGATGAAAATGCATACAGCAATGATTGCAGCAACGATAGAAATCAGTACAAACACTCCCGTGCTTCCAATGGAGCCTGCAATGTATGTCACAAGGAACGGGAAGAAAATATTGCTGACGCGGCCCATTGCGTTACAGAATCCGGAACCGGACATTTTTGCTGAGGTCGGCCACATTTCCGGGACGTATACCGCGGATGCGTAGCATACGTACATGTAAATAAATGTATTGAGGAAAAATGTAGTTACAATTAATGCGGTCATTGTGGTCTGCTGTCCTGTAATAATTCCCATGACAGCCATAGCAATCAGCAGGATCACCCCCATAACGCGTCTCGGAATTTTATCCATGATCAGAGATGCGATAAAGATTCCAAAAGGTGCGCCGAACAGTCCGAACATGGTCATAAACTGTGACTGTGATGTGTCATAACCTAAGGACCTTAATAGGGACGGCATCCAGGTCATCAATGTGTACTGGATCGTATTCATGCCGATCAGAACAAGGGAACCGACAATCGTTCTTTTTAAAAGCTTGCCCTTGAACAGTGCTGAATATGGCAGCTGCTTTACCTGCTTTGCTTCTTCTGTTACAGGCGGCAGTTTTTCACCTGTGGATGCTTCGATCTCTTTTTCAATCTTTGTCATGATCTCATCGGCTTCTTCTAATCTGCCCTGAGATTCCAGCCATCTCGGTGATTCCGGGTATTTCTTTGCAATCAGGATGGATGCGATGATGGAAAGAACAGACGGGATCATGAACTGAATTCTCCAGTTCATCATATAGCTGACGCCTGTTGAAACTATTAAAAATGCGATACCATTACAGATTGGATGCGCCCAGTTGCCGATGAAGGAATTCCGGCTCGACCATACCCCGCGGTTTCTGCCCGGTACATATTCTGTAAAACCGGCGAACAGTACGACCAGAAGTGCACCGAGACCGAATCCCTGAATCAGCCTGAAAACATAAAGTACGTAAATATTTGGTGATATTGCGCCGCCCACCATTGCGATGATATGTATAATTTCATATAAAAGGATGCTCTTTTTCCGGCCGATCTTATCGCCGATCGGCCCGCCCACCAGAGCGCCGAAGAGCTGACCGGCTGTATATGTAGTCCCCCACATTGCCAGAAGCTTTGTTCCCGGCTCCAGCCAGTGGATCTCATTCAGGAGGATATTCTGGACTGCTCCTCCGATTCCATTTGACCAGCAGACCAAAAGTGCAAAGGCGGATACCAGCCACATTTTGATATGCCACCCTGAATTCGGAAGACGATCCAGCCTTGCACCGATATTCACATTTTTTATATTTGAATTCATAACCTTTTCCTTTCTCTATCTCATTCTTTTGATACTTTTTTATATTCCGTATATTCATGCCGTAAAGGCTGCTCCCGCCGGCAGGCGCCTGGAACTGCCTGCCGGATCTCTGAATTATTGATCCAAAAGAGCGCTTTCCACTTCTTTTTCCATGATTCCCCACGCTTTTTCTATATCTTTATCTTTGTTCCAAAGCGCCGGCGGTCCTAAAACCACAACATCTGCCCCGGCTTCATACAGAGGCCCGTATACGTCTGCATTCATGGAGCCGTCTGCCTCGATTAAAAAGTCCAGCCCCATCTCCTCTCTCCATTGTACAAGAGTTCTGATTTTGTCGTACATCTGGACAATCACTTTCTGGCCTGCATATCCCGCGTCTACAATCATAATCGTAACTTTGGAAAGCAGCGGCAGGTAATACCGGATTGCCTCCAGCGGCGCGGCAGGATTCATTGCGATTCCCGCCTTGCAGCCCAGGGAAAGGATCTTGTTAATCGTGACAAACGCATCGCTCTCAATACAGTCCGTATGGGGGGTGATATAGGCTGCTCCCGCTTCAGCGCAAGCCTCGATGTAATCCTGGGGATGTTTTACCATTAAATGTGCGTCCATGGGTGTATGGACTACCTTCCCCAGCACGGTCATAAAATCCGGTCCCACGCCAAATGTCTTTACATAATTTCCGTCCTTGATATCAATATGCAGAAAATCGGCCTTTTCGTCGATGCAGCGTACCTGGTGTTCAAAATCATATAAGTCACAGCATCCCATGGATGGTGCAAGCAGTAATTTTTTTTCCATATTCACTCGCTCTCTTATTCTCCAACTAAGTTCCATATGTTCTTTATTTTAACCCTTATTTAATCTTCAAAGTCATAGTGGAAAATTACTTTGATCGCTTCTTTATCTGCCATAGCCTTAAATCCTTCTTCCCACTGTGAAAGCCCCAATCTGTGGGTGATCATCGGCTGTACTTTGATCATTCCTGATTCCAGAAGGCGGAGTGCATTCCTCCAGGATGTGGAGTCATATGCCATGTGTCCGATAATGCTCTTATTCCAGGATGTAATATCGTTGATGGAGAACTCAAGCGGCTTGAATCCCATGCCTACACGGACAACCTCGCCGTTCGGACGAAGCATCTCGATAGCCTGCTTCAGTGCGATGTTGGCGCCGGAGCACTCTACAACCAGCCCCAGATTGTCTCTTCCGCAGATCTCGGTACATCTCTTCACGACATCTTCTTTGGATCCGTTAACTACATGTGTGGCACCCAGTTCTTTTGCAACGGCAAAACGGACTTTTTTGTCTTCTTCCAGGCCGACCATTACGATATTGACTGCCCCCATGATCCTTGCAACCTGTACAGCGAATAACCCGAGCGGTCCGGTTCCGAATACAACAACGTCCTGTCCCGGAAGGAGATGGGCCTGCTGTGCGATTGCTTTGTAAGAGTTACAGATCGGATCGAGTACTGCTGCCTCTTCATATTTAACATTCTCCGGAATCTCCCAGATTGCATGTTTATGTATTCTCAGGATCTCTCCCGGAACCTTGCAGTATTTTGAAAAGCCGCCGCCCCAGGTATTGTTGTCCAGTCCAAGGTTCACCTTGTTCTCGCAGCAGAGGAAGTCGCCCTGTTCACATGCCGGGCAGACACCGCATACATGGGCGCTGTTGTCAGATACTACCCGCTGTCCGACCTTCCAGTCCTTCACCAGCTCCCCGACCTTCACGATCTCGCCTGCGAACTCATGTCCGCGGATGGAATTGAATTCATCGGAACCGTTGTCCACTTTGTAATGCTTCATGTCTGCACCACAGATTGCCGCTGCCTTGATCTCAATAATAATGTCCTCCGGTCCGCATTCAGGCTCCGGCACATCTATCATCCGATATCCACCAAACTCTTTACCATACCTTGCTAACGCTTTCATAATTATTCTCCTTTTTATAAACATATATTTTATTGCTGCTTTGCAAAATCTGTTTCCGGCCGGAAACGTTGTTTCTTTTGATTTAACTAAATTTTACACCCGTCCTTTGTTTTAGTCAATCATTTTCTGTGTTTTAAAGATAAATTCGTCATTTTATACAGATATCACTACCGTTTCAAATGTATAACTCCTGTTTTATCGTCTTTAATCTTGTGTATTTTTACAAATATCTTTGTTTCAAAGATTTTTTCCTAGTTTTTATTGAAATACCTATACTTTAAGAATCACATTTTAAATTTTTTTCGTTAAAAGTTAAAAAGATCATTTTCCCTCTGCTTCATACTGACTCAGGAAAATGATCTTTTATTAAAAGGGGTCTGACCCCTTTGCAGGATGGTCTGTCCTTTTTATTCAATTATTTCATAATCTAGATGCTGGTACTGCTCATACCAATATTTTCTCACTATTGCATCACAAACAGTACAAGATACTGTATGATGAAAAACAGCGCAAGCCCCCATGCATACTTGTCCATACAGCCCGGAAGATCTCCGGCCATTTCCGGGTTTTCTTTCATTTGAAGCCGAATTTCAAGCCGGCATCCCTTCAGCGTATAGGTATCGGCTGTCTGATCCGGCTGTCTTTTATGAAGTATACTGGCCAGATATCCGATTCCCATAGTAAGTGCCAATCCTGTCACGTTATACCAGAGATAGTTGACCGGAAACAGCCGTGCCAGTATCACAGTTCCTGCCACACCTGCGAAGAACCCTATAGAAACCCCAAAATCATTTGCCTTTTCCGTAAGCATACCCAGTAAAAACATCCCAAGAATCGCTCCGCACAGATATGAAATATAGCTTCCCACTGTAGCCAGTATGGAGGCGGTAGTATCCATATATGCAAAGGAAGCAAAGATAACGATAATAACGGCCATTGTCAGTGTAAAGTATCGCGAAACCTTAAGTGACGCCTCACGTTTCCCTTTTAATACCCTTTTTTCATAGATATCTTTAATAAATACAGTTGCCATAGAATTCAACAGGGAATCCACACTTGACATAGCTGCAGCGAAAATTCCGGCAATAATGCATCCCATCACTCCCACAGGTACCTGGTCTGCGATAAATTGAATCATTACCTGATTTGTATTCTTAAATACTTGGCCATTATATACTGAAAACATAATAAATCCGATTATCATAAATAAAAAGTACATGGTATTCATCAGGATTCCGCTCGTCAAAAGAGAGCGTTTCACTGCTTTCACTGATTTAGCAGCAAACATACGCTGCACTTGTGACTGGTCAGCCATATAATACTGCATCCAGAGAATACCGCCTCCCAGCAGGGTCACGAAAAAACCGTTTTCTGCCTCCAGGCTGAGTGAAAAGTCCAGTGCCGTCAGTTTTCCAGCCTCCCGTGCCACCTGAATGGTGTCCCAAAAGCCGATATCTAAATTCTGCAGTGCCAGGAAAACAATTGCGAACAGCCCGCCCCATACCACTGCCATCTGAATAGCATCCGTCCATATCACAGCCTTGATACCCCCTAAAAGTGTATACCCCGTGGATATAATCACAATGAGTACTAAAATGAAACGGATATCCCAACCGGTCAGCTGACTGATGATGAGTGATGGAATATAAACCATAGAACTCACCTGAATCAGGGCCGTCACTAAAAAACCGGCGGCCCCAAGAATTCTGCTCTTTTCCCCAAACCGTTTCTGCAGATATTCATAACATGAAGTAACCCGGATGTGATATAAAAACGGCAGAAACCAGCAACAGACAATAGCCAGCACAAGGGGAATGCTGGCATTTAGCATAAAGGCCTTCATTCCGGACTGGTAAGACCAGCCCGGACCTCCTATCAGACCATTTCCACTGATTGTAGTTGCGGCAATAGACAGCGCCACCGGCATCCAGCCCATTGACCGGCCTGCCACAAAGTAATCTTCCTGTGTTTCATTCCCTCTGCCCAGCCTGACTCCCATATAAAGCAGGCCGCCCAGATAAATCACAATAATTCCCAGATCGATAATTGACATGTTTCTCCTCCACACCTCATACTGTCTCTGCTATAGCAGGCCTGCCATACATGGCATCCCGGCCGGCGACATGCTTCTTGGGCGCTGGCTATTGTGCGGCCTGCCCTGTAAGCTGTTTTGCTGCTTTTTCCTTTTTATCCATTGTTACAACAATGGCTCCGAAGGCAACCGCTAATACAGCAATCACGCCTCCCGCAAGCCGATATACATTCGCGACGCCAATCGCATCAACAAGCGTACCGCCAACAACACCTGCAACCGTATTTCCGACTCCTGCATACATGGCAACCGCAAAGGTCTGCGCAGTACTGGAAAGCTCCTTCTTCGTAATACGTGCGATAAAGTATACGGATGCCGGCAGGAACAGTCCGTAAGATAATCCTTGCAGCGCAGTCATCCAGATTAACTGCGTCGGTGTTGTGGCAAAGGATGGAAGCAGGACTCTCAGTATGAAAAAGCACATTGAGATAAACAGCAGATGGGAGTCCTTCATTTTCCTCAGAATAATCCCTGCGAGAAATAATGCCGGCACCTCACTCAGTCCCAGTACGGACCATGCATACCCCAGCTGTTCAGTAGTACCTCCCACCTGCGTCATCAGAGTCGTCAGGAAACCGTGCGCCGAACGGAACGCTACATATAGTAAAGTCGCCACAATGACAAATGCCACGTATCCATAATTTGTTGCTAACAGCTTTAAGTCTGTAAACTTTACTTTTTCCTTTTCAATAGAATTGTTTGTATCCTTAGGTCCAAGGCAGCCCAGGACTGCAATTACCATCATCGCAATGAATAGTATAAACATCCACTGGAACCCGTTTTTATCGAAAAAACCGCCCACAATCGCCGATGTGGCCGCATATCCTAAGGAGGCAATGCCACGTGTAATACCGTAATTTGTGGTTGGGTTAATCTGCGCATCCAGTACAGTCCAGTTGTCAATCAGAGGATACACCGCCTGAATGACAAATGAGATTGCGGTGGAGAAAAACAAAATCGCCATATAACTGCTTCCCGTAAAATAAAACAGTGCCGCCAGCACCGATCCGCCAAGCAGGGTACATATCATTACTTTTTTAATGGACCCGATTCTATCACAGATATAACCGAATACAGGCTGCCCGATAATACTCGCCAGTGAGTTGGCCGATATAATAACCCCCAGCTGTGTGTTAGAGCATCCCAGACTTAATATATAAGGACTTAAGTAGGCAAACAGGATACAGAATCCCGCCCAGTATGCCGTCTGGATTATTGTAAAGCTAATATTCTCTTTTGTAAAAAATTTCTTTAAACTCATCCTTCTCTTCTCCTTTATCCGCGCTCATTCTTTATGGTTCAAAACTAAACTGCAGCGTATACTTCATTGTTTCTTCATTTAATTTATATATATCTTTCAGTTCTGGCCCGCAGCTCTGCGATCCAATCCCACTCATTTTATAATCAAGGCACAAAACCGAAGCGGACGATTCCTGCAATTCATGATTATGCTTTTTCATCGTCAGCTCTTCCTGAGTAAAGGGAAGAATCTGGAATGAGAAAGTGTCCTCTGATGATACCGATATTGTCTGGCCGGCTGCATTTTTTACAGCTGCCTCGTAAGTATGTAGATGACTTCCGTTTTCCTGCGGCCTTATGTGCTCCTCCATCATCCCTCTGACCGTCGCCTGATAGCGTCCGAATCTGGATGCCTGGTGCTTGTCCACGTAGGCATCTTCCGGTCCGTATCCCATGTATGAAACATTGTCAAATTTCTCCGGAAGAAACATACGTATCCCAAACCTTGGAAGATACGGCATCTCCGGATTTTTCGTTCCCTCGATATCCGTCACTATTGTTCCATCCGCGAAGATACGCCAGTAAGATTCCACCCCCACGCATGTTTGGATATGCGAAGCTGCCAGTTCAAGAGAAGAATGGATTAGAATGCTTTCCACTTCTTGTGATACCTCCGTCTGTCTGACACAAGCTTGTATCCTGTCGTATCCTGCTTTGATCCATTCCAGCTTTGCCAGGCGGTCATTGTCTGTCGGGGCTCTCCAGATATTATACTGTATCGGCACATTTGTGTACATACAGCCATGACAGATGATCCTGTCAGGAGCACCTTTATACTTATCAAAACGGTATTCAAATGCTTCGCCGGATACCAGGATATATCTCTCCTCTTCTCTCACCTGTATTTTCCCTTTTACAGGATTTGCAGGCGCCGTTTTATAGTCTTCCTTCAGGAAAAATTGATCAAATCCCAAAACTGCATCTTTTCCTGCAGCCTCTTTCCCACTGACCGCCCGGTATTCCAAAGTCAGTGTCCAGACGCCTTGTCCCAGCGGCGGTATGGTGAGCTGATACTGTTTCTTTTTATGCGCCGGATGGCAGGAGGGGTACAGATTATTCTGATCGATTATCCTGCCGTTGCATGCCACCTCGTAATGAATGTAAAGCCTTTCTTCCAGACTTGTGAAGTCCATTTTATTCTCCAGCTCTACCACACCATTTACCTGATCCGTCAGTACAGCACGTACCGGACGGTGCACATTTTTAAATTCCTTAAGCCCATTATGGGGAGTTCTGTCCGGAAACACCAGTCCATCCACACAAAAGTTATCGTCGTGCAGTTCTTCGCCAAAGTCCCCGCCATAGCTGTAGTTATCCCTGCCGTTTGCCGTTTTCCCCATATATACGGCATGGTCGCACCATTCCCAGACGAAGCCTCCCAGTATTCTGGGATTTGCCTCAAATACCTTTTGATAATCTTCCAGGTCACCCGGGCCGTTTCCCATCGCATGTGCATATTCAATCAGCATATATGGTTTGTTCCATTCCGGTTTTTTCAGGTATTCTTCTATCCCCTCAACGGAATCATACATTCTTGTATATAAGTCCAGCATGGATACATCATTGCTGTGTCCACCGGTTTCCCATATGCTGCCTTCATACTGCAGCAGGCGTGATGGATCAAATGTCTTGACCCAGCGCGCTGCCACCTCCATGCTTGGTCCATAACCGGCTTCATTGCCCAAAGACCAGATGATGACACAAGTTCTGTTTTTGTCACGGATGACGCACCTTTGTACTCTGTCCATGACGGCCGCTGAAAACACCGGATTCTGTACAATATCGCCATACGTCCCGTCACAGGATCCTCCGTATTTTTCAGCTGCCCCGTGTGACTCCAGGTCTGCTTCATCCAGAACATAAAACCCGTATTCATCACAAAGTTCCATAAACCACGGCGCATTAGGGTAATGGCTGGTTCGGATAGCATTCACATTGTGCTGCTTCATGAGGTGCAGGTCCCTTACTGCCTGTTCCCGGTCTATGGCCGCCCCCGTCACCGGATCAGAATCATGCCGGTTCACCCCTCGGATTTTTATAGGTACCTGGTTTAGGAGGACTACAGATTTTTCAATTTCAATCTGCCGGAAACCGATTCTCTGTATAATGGTCTCCTCATCGGAAACCAATTTCAGCGTATAAAGTTTTGGCTGCTCCGCATTCCAGAGCACCGGATTTTTAACTGTAAACTGCAGCCGGTCGCCCTTGCCCTCAATTTCAGCAAGCGTTTCCCCCTCAGGTGTTTCCAATATCCCCCTGAGATGAGCCGGCATCATCTCATTTAGGTATTCCAGTTCTACATGGAGTTCCCCGCTCTTTAAATCTTCTGTTAAGAATGTACGGATTGTTAAGTCCCGTATATGCTGAGCCGGGCGCTCTAAAAGATAGACATCCCTGAATATTCCTGACATCCTAAATTTGTCCTGGTCTTCCAGATAGCTTCCGTCGCACCATTTAAGAACCAATACCGCCAGCCTATTTTCCCCTGCACAGACCAAATCGGTAATATCAAATTCGCTGGTTGAGTGTGCCACCTGGCTATATCCTGCGAAATTCCCATTGACCCATACATAAAAACAGGAATCAACCCCCTCAAAATTCAGATACTGCCTGTTTTTAAGCGCCTCTTCCGACAGGCTGAAAACATGGACATATGCTCCCGACGGATTTTCCTTCGGGACAAAAGGCGGACGGTAGGGAAACGGATAATAGTTGCAAACATATTGGTGGGTATCGTATCCGTAATTCTGCCAGCAGCCAGGTACCGGTATTTCGTCCCAGCTTTGTGACTGGTAATCCGGCGCATAGAACCCCTCCGGTATTTCTGCCGGATTTGATGCATAATAGAACTTCCAGCACCCATTTAAACTTAGCCTGGATGTTGTGCCATCAGCCTTGTTCGGAATATAGTATGCCCGGTTTTCCATGGTGCCCATATGTAGTATCTCCGGATTCTCATGGTAATTTTCTAATCGCATGCTCTTTTCTCCTTTATTTTTCTATGTTTATTATGCAGTATATTTTCACAGGGTTCTATAGAGAATATCTGCTTATATATGGACAAAATCACACTATTCCTTTAAAGGATATCATGTGGTACAATAAATAAAAATCTTTTTACAGAAAGGATGTGTCTGCTATAATCAGCATAACTGGTTATTACCGCAGTAAGCTTGACGAGGTCGAAGATCATACCGTTCCGCTGCTTGTAAACAGCGCGGGCCACTACCGGCTTGTAAAGTTAAACTACCTGGAAACCACACGTCTGAATGGACGCCGGGATTATCAGATTCTATATATGAAAAAAGGTACCGGGCACTTTCTGCTTCACGGGAAATATCAGACGGTAACCGCAGGCAGCATTATCATCTATTATCCAAATGAACCTCAATTTTACTATTACCGCCTGGAAGAACAGCCCGAAGTTTACTGGATTCACTTCACCGGATATGAATGTGAAGAGCTCTTAAAGCGGTACCACATGTGGGGAAGTTCTATACTTTACATTGGAGTGGATACAACACTGGTGTCGTTTTTTAATAATGCCATACAGGAACTGCAGCTGCGGCAGCAGGACTTCCTGGAGATGAGCATTCTGATCTTAAAGCAGCTATGCCTTCTTCTGAACCGTACAAGAGAAGAGCAGAAAAACCATTATTATAACCGACAGAAGGATATTTCTGCTTCTGTTTTATATATCCATGAAAATTATAAAGCCCCCATCGTTATCCGGGAGCTTGCTGAAAAATATCATATGACTTATAATTGGTTCATCCGATGTTTCAAAGACTTTACCGGTTCTTCTCCTCAGTCCTACCTCACGGATATCCGGATAGAAAAGGCAAAGGACTTATTAAGCCACAGATCTTTCCAGATCGGGGAAATAGCGGAACTGGTGGGATACTCTGACCCACTGTATTTCAGCAGGATTTTTAAAAAGAAAACGGGCTGTTCGCCGAAAGAATATAAAAAGAGTGTCTGTTCCCATTAATTTATACGACATGAAGCCAGGAATACCATTATTTAATGATGTATCCAAAAGTAAAGTTTTAAGTTATTGATGAATCTGTCAAGCTGAAATTCTCCCGCAGATACACCGCAGAACTTTTTGATTTTTTTACGAAACAGCTCATAAGAAATGTGTAAGGAAAGAGGGTAATGGTTAAAATCAGATATTAACCCTTACCCCCCTGTTTCAGGCTGCCTATTCCTAGAATACCTATCCTGTCAGTTATCTTATCCAGTTCATTTATTAATCTACCGTGTCATCCCGCAGAGCATCAGACAGATTATAATTAAGAGCCCTTTTCCCGCCAACATAATAAGCCAGAGCGACAAACCCCAAAATTACCAGACAAAAAATTACAATTGGAATTATGGGCGCTACAACGATAAATTCCATTGGATTTAAATGACTGGCCTTAATCATGAATGCCATGGAAGCCACAGTAAGAGGTAATGTAATCAGAAGCGGTCTGCCTGCAATGACCAGGGCTTCGATACAAAACATCTTTCGAATGCCTCCCGTTGTCATGCCCACAGACATATACTGTGCTAATTCCCGTTTTCTCTGGCGCAGAAACCCCAGTGTGTTGGAGAATACATTTGCGATTCCGATCACTGCAAGGATGGCACAGAACCCGCCCAGAATCAGTTGATATCCGAAAATGATTTCATCATTTGTGATTTTCTCCTGTATGCGGTTTTCTATTTCTGTTTTATAGTTTGGAGCAAGAAGATGCAGAACCTCTTTTTCTATCTTATCCAGAGCTTTCAGCGAAGCGTTTTCTCCGGCCAAAATTCTGACGTAAGTATCTGATTCTGCGCCTCCGATCTGTCCAGACACTTTTACCCAAAGTGAAAGAGGCATAAACTGCACCAGCGCGTAGTCTTCATATTCTTCCCTTAAGGCTGGCATTTCCTGCGTATATGCTGTCACTGGAACTTCTGTCTTCTCTTCTTCCGATTCAGCATCCTGCAAAAACACGGACTCACGTTTTTCCCCTACAAAGGGTACATATTTGGGATATCTGAAATTGCTGTGCAGACTGTCCCAGATTCTGTTCAATATGATCGTACCGTCAAGCCTGGGTGCGACTCCTATTTGTCTGCAATATTCCGTAAATGCGGCATCATCCAGTATCACAACTGGCGCCTTCACCAGCCACGTGTCCCCCTCTTTTGTAACGGATGTCCCTGCAACAGCCTCCGGCCCTCCAAGCGAGGCCAGTTCTTCACTAAGCCAGTCTTGCGGAACATGGCTGACTGCTGCTGCCTTTTGGTATACCGCAAGATCCCGGACTCCTTCCAGTTCCCTAAGCTCTCCTGTCTGCCCGAATTTCTCTATACCTGTATCTTTTACAGTCGCCATAACATCCCACACATCCTGGTATCTTTCAAAATAAGTATACCTGGTGCTTATACCTGAAAGCGTAAAGAAACACAAGATCAGCGTGAATCCCAAAAAAGAAAGCGTCAGTGAGAGTGTAGAGGTACGCAGAGCTTTTTTTCTGGCTTTTAATGCATTTCCCGCAAGCTCCCCCTCTAACCCAAAAAGTAATGTCAGTATTCTTGACTGTCTTTTCTTCTTTAAGCACAGTTCCCCGGTATTGCGAATCGCTTCCAGCGGCGTCATTCTGCTAAGTTTCCTGGCCGGAAGCCATGCAGAAAACAGGACAGTAACTATAGAGGACGCCAAGGTCAATGCAAGTACCAGCGGATGATACCGAAAACTTAATTCGTACCTCCCCGGAATGTTTTCCGCCAGGACGTTCATTGCCTGGTTCACTCCAAAACTTAAGGCTATACCGAGCAGGATGCCAAGTATTACAGGAATTGTACAAAGTACGGCCGCTTCTTGCATCAGACACGTCCGGATCTGTCCGGGCGTCGCCCCCACACTGGAAAAAATGCCAAACTGATGAATTCTCGCATTCATGGTCAATGCAAAAGAATTACGTATAATCAGTATGAGAGACAGTGAAACCAGTACCAATACTGCCAGATAAAACGTCAGCAAAAGCGGCGGCTCATCATCATTTGGATCATGTATCAGATACCTGGATAATAACAAAAGATGGTAAGAAGCTGCATCTTCTTTCAGCCCCAGTTTTTCTACAAGCAGAGGCATATCCTCAAAAACTTTTCTGGGATTCTGAAACCATACGTCCACTATTGTTCCATTTTCTCCCGACAACTCCTCATTAATTTCCGCCTTTTTAATATTACCAAAATTCTGTATAGCAGACAAATCTTCCCCACTTATCTGACCAGTAATACGGCCCTGCCAGTCCCCCTCATCCAACGTAATCTTTTCGACTTCATATACCCAGAAGTTATAAAACAGACTGCACAGAAATGACAGGAACAGTGCTGCAATAAATGCCGCCACCTTGATTGATATACCGGAGGCTCTGTTGTTCTTTATATAACCTGATGAATAATCCCTCCACATCCTGATCACCTCTGTCTTTCGTCGCCGATGATCCGGCCGTCTTCGATCGTTATAATGCGGTCTGCTTCCAGCGCAATCTTCTCATCGTGGGTAATCAGCAGAACGGTCTGCTTTAGGTTCCGGTTCGATAACTTCAGCATGTCAAGGATCTCCGCCCCGTTCTTCTGGTCCAGATTGCCGGTAGGTTCATCGGCCAGCAGCAGCGCCGGACGGTAAATCAGGGATCTGGCTATCGCCGCGCGCTGCTGCTGCCCTCCTGACAGCTGGCTGGGCAGAGCCTCCAGTTTATCGGATATGCCCAGCGAGTTTACGATAGACTCAAAATATTCACGATTTGGTTCCTTTTTGTCCAGCATAAGCGGCATCAATATGTTTTTCCTGATGGTGAGCGTTGGAATCAAATTGTAAAACTGATACACCAGCCCTACCTTCCTGCGGCGGAATATGGCGGACTGGGTCGGATTCATAGCCGATATGTCAACACCATCTACCCATACCTTTCCCTCCGACGGCTTGTCCACGCTTCCCAGGATGTGCAGCAATGTAGATTTCCCGGAACCTGAGGCCCCTACAATCGCCACGAATTCCCCCTTATTTACCGAGATATGAACCCGGTCTAAAGCGACCACCCGGTTCTCTCCTGAGCCGTATATTTTACTGACGCTTTCACATCTCAAAATCTCCATGCGATCCTCTCCTCTCCTGTAAAAATGAATGTAGTCCGTACCTGTTCAACAGGTGTGTATCATCATTATAACAGGTTAAAGTGACTGCTCAGTGACTGTAAAACCTGATTTCAAAACAGCCCCCGCCGCCAGGAATATTCTTCGCCCTGATTGTACCGTTCTGGAGTTCAATGATTTCTTTCGCAAGGGACAGACCGATGCCGATCCCGTTCTTCCCGGCATTCCGGCCACGGTAAAAGCGTTCAAAAAGGCGGGGTATATCTTCTCCGGCGAAGCCTTCACCTTCGTCCCGGATTATGATCGTCTTATAGAGCGGATTCTTATCATAAGAGCAATGTACGGTACCGCCGGCCGGAGTATGCTCCACGCAATTTTTGAGCAGGTTCATGAGAGTCTCCATTGTCCAGCCGAGGTCTGCGGTAATCTCTATTTGGCCCCCCTCCGGAATGTCAATGCTGACATCCGCATCGGTTAATACTTCCTGTAAATTATCGGCAGCAAGAGTCAGTACAGTATAGACATCCACGGCCTCCTGTTTCAAAGGAAGCGTCCCTGCGTCCAGCCGGGATAATAGAAGCAGCGCCTCCTCCAGGTAGACCAGACGGTTCAGCTGCTTCTGTATCTGCTCAGGATAATCTCCGGACGGATGGGACCTCATCATCTGTGTCGTAAGTGAGATAGCAGTGACGGGCGTTTTTAACTGATGTGCAATATTGGAAAGATTCTCAGCAAATTTGTTTCTCGCATCCAGCGCCGCATCTCTCGTCTGGTAGAGCATCGTCACGGTTTTATAGATCTCATCCTGTAATTGTGAGAAATCGTCTTCTCCGGTTTCTGATATCAGGCCCGGACTGCCCGTATTCACATTTTCCAGATAAACCGTCAACGCCTTTATACGCGCCGCTTCCTTTTTTCTCCTGCAACGGAATGTAAAAAGAAACAGAATACTTCCTGCTGAAAAACCAATTGCAGCAAACAGATATGGATACCGGTGGGTGGTCTTAAAAAAATCCGACTGCCTGTAGCCATAACTGAGCAGTACATTTTCCTCTTTCTGCATTGCCGTTGTGTCACTGTACTCTTTTAAAACATTCAGCACCGTCTGTTCCATGTCCGGCTGCTCCTCTGTCAGCTCCCGGAAAAGATGGCCTATAAACTGAAAATGCATCCTGTTGTTAAACTCTGCCATGAACATGGCCGTGACGGCGGAGGCAATCAAACTGACCGCCAGTACGAGCCCGATCAGTACGCCTGCATTTTTTCGTCCTGTCATAGGGTATCCTCCATGCGGTATCCAAAGCTTCTTACAGTTTTCAAGCAGGAGGGCTGATGCAGTTTCTCCCTCAGCCGCTTAATTGTCACCGTAAGAGTGTTATTATTCACAAAGTTTCCATTGCAATCCCAAACCTGCTCCAGTAACTTTTCTCTTGGGATTGTCTTTCCCTTATTCTTCATAAAGAGCATAAGCACCTGGTACTCCGGCTGGCTCAAACTGATTTCTTCCTCCCCACAGAACACTCTCATCCCGCTTTGGTCAATGGTAATTCCGTCGCAGGTCAGATATTGACCCGATACATTCCCGGATCTGCGCAGCAATGCACAGATGCGCGAATACAAAACTTCAAGTTCAAAGGGCTTCACGACATAATCATCTGCACCATTTTGGAATCCGGATACGATGTCGCTGGAACCGCCCCGGACGGTCAAAAAAATCACCGGAAGCTCCTGCCATCTGGAGCGGATCCACCGGCAGAACCTGTCACCATCCCCATCCGGCATATTCCAGTCCACCAGGGCAATTGCGGGCAGATTATCCGTAATCGCCTTCCTTGCTTCTGCTATTGTTGTGAAAACGGATACGCTGCAATTGTGCTGTTCCAAATATGCTTTCACTGTCTGCGCGATATTTTCATCGTCTTCAATATAATAAACGTCGATCATCTTTCCTTCCTTTCTCAGAACTTCAGGTTCGTGTCCCATCCTGTAAGTAATTGTAGTTCCGCTCTGCATGGAGCACGAATGCCGCTTCCTATATCTGCAGTAAGTATAATAAATTCTGATGCTCCCGTAAAGCCAATCCTATTTTCAAAAAATGCAGGATATCTAAAAAAGGATATCCTGCATTTTATTTTTGATTATGTAAAAAACATTGTAACAGTTCAGACCTGTCTGAACTGTTACAAAAGATTCTTTATGCTCCAAAGAGCCGGTTTGCTTCTTTCATATTTTCAACCACGGACACTCCAAAAGGACACCGTTCTTCACAGCTTCTGCATCCAATACACTCGTCCCCCCTGTGCAGCAGGCTGTGATAATGTGACCTGACAGAAGGAGGCACCTGATTTGGTGTAAGGCGGGCGATATCCAGATATTTGTTCACCGCAGCAATATCAATTTCTACCGGACATGGATGACAATGGCCGCAGTACACGCAATTGCCCTTGAAGTCATTTTTCATCGTCGCAATGACCTGGGAATAATCCTTTTCTGCTTCATCCAGATCAAAATAACTGACCGCACTTTGCACCTCTTCTCTTGTCTGCGCTCCAACCATGACACTTGCGACCGATGGTCTTGATAATGCATAGTGGATGCACTGAGGTACTGTTAATGGTTTCGCAAAAGGAGAATGCTCTTCCGAGATCAGCTTTCCGCCGCCCAGGGATTTCATGACTGTTATTCCTACCTGATTTGCGCTGCAGATCCGGTAAAGTTCCGCCCGCTTCGGATCCAGGCCTCGGTAAAGCTTGACTCCCATATCGGTTTCTATATGGTCGAATATATATTCTTCTGACGGCAGCATATCAAAAGCAGGATTGATGCTGAACATCATCATATCCGGCACCCCTGTGCTGATGACCTTCGCCGCTGTGATCGGATTGTGGGAGCTGAATCCAATATGCCTGATATCTCCCTGCTCTTTCAGGCGGAGTACATAATCGACGAAATCCGTCTCAAATACATCCTTGTAATCTTTTTCCGTGTCAATAAAAAACATCATCCCAAAATCTATGTATCCGAAGATGCCGAGCATCTCCTCAAAATACTTTTTCACTGAGGGCAGATCACGGCTTACATCATACTGCTCATGAATGTCCGTGGATCCGATGTGCCCCTGGATCATAACCTGATCCCGCCGGTTTCCAAGAGCCTTTGCAATATTTTCGCGGACCTCCCGGCCCGGCATAAACACATCAAAGAGATTGATTCCATTTTCAATTGCAGCATCGATGACCTCTTTGACCTGCTCATATGTCTTTCCGTCAAGATGCTCACATCCAAGTCCTATGGCACTTACTTTCTTTCCTGTTTTCCCCAGATCGTTATAAATCATATGCATTTCCTCCATACTGTACACCATCTTTCATTGCGGCTGTATAATAAGAATAGCATAATCATCCAAATTTTACTATCATATCCTGCTAATCAGAGCCGATTAATTCTTACCTATTCATAACCGTATCCCCAAACAAATCCATACGCTGCCCCATTACGGAGTCCAGCCAGTTGACGCTCTTTCCTACCGATTGGATGCACCCAGCGAAAGGAAGGGATATGCGCGCTTGGGGGGCTTGCGCCTATCCCTTCCTTTCGCGCCCCTTTGCCCCCTTCGGCCGCTCAAAGCTTCTCTAACTCCCTTACAGGAGCCCTGCACCTTCCGTTCTGGCACAGATAATACATGGCGCCCTCATCAGGTATAGGATATTCTTTTACATATGGTATTATTTTCTCTAATTCAGCCTGGTTATTGCTGGTCTTGAGAATTACCGAGCGGTTAAATACAGGTACTTTCAATAAGTGTTCTTTTAATGTCTCCGGCACTCTGTCATCCGATGCGGTGCAGATAAGTTCCTGTGACGGATAAAGGATCCGCAAAAGAGCCTGCAGTCCAAAGCTGTGTCCGGAAGGATATACTTTTGCAGTACCGGTAAGAAAATTTGCCTGCCGTTCCAGAGCTTCCTGCCAAAATGAATTGCAAGTATACTGCGCCAACTGGCTCAATAATACTGCCGCCGACGAATTACCGGAAGGGATCGCGCCATCATAAGTTTCTTTTGGACGGGTTATCAAAGTTTCCGCATCCGATGCGGTCAGAAAATATCCGCCATTCTCTTTGTCTTCAAACAATTCTGTCATTTGGCGAGCAAAGAATTCTGCATCTTCCAGGTATATTGGTTCATAGGTTATACGGTACAGCTCCAGAAGCGCCAGTCCATAGACCGCATAGTCATCCAGCTGCCCTGCTATAACGGCCTCCCCCTCTCTCCATCGGTGATAAAGTCTTCTGCTGCTGTCTGTCATAGATTCCTGGATAAACCGGTACGTATCCTCGGCGGCATTTTGGAAACGGGCATCATCCAGTAACTGCGCGGCTTTTGCCATTGCGATCATCATCCAACTGTTCCAGGACAGAATTACTTTGTCGTCCCTGTGCAGTGTCGTGCGGTTTTTCCGGTAATCATAAAGTTTTTTCAGCCGTATGTCATCTGCAGGCCACGCACTTCCCTTCTGCCCGATCAGATTTGGGATACTGCTTCCTTCAAAATTCCCGCTGGCAGTAATGTCATAGATGCGGCAGAATTCCTCTCCGTCCTCACTGCCTAAAACTTCCAGAACCTCATCCGGAGTGAAAAAGTAATATTTTCCTTCGATCCCCTCACTGTCTGCATCCTGCCCGCAGTAAAACTGCCCTTCCGGTCCGGTCAGCTCCTTTAATACATAATCCAGAGTTCTTCCGGCAGTATCACCGTAATCCCTTTTCTTCGTTATATGGAAGGCATCCAGATATGCAATCGCAAGGAGGGCATTGTCATAGAGCATTTTTTCAAAATGAGGCACCAGCCATTTTTCATCTGTAGAATACCTTGAAAACCCTCCGCCAATCTGGTCATTCATACCGCCGCACGCCATTGCTTTCAGTGTGTGTTCTGCCATTTCCATAGTCATTCTATCGTTCTCTAAACTGCCATAATGCAAAAGGAAGAGCAGGTTATGGGGAGCCGGAAATTTAGGCGCATTACCAAAGCCGCCCCACAGTCTGTCAAACTGCTGTCTATATAGGTCTACCGCTTTTTTTAGAATCCTTTTGTCCGGAGCGCTCCCTTCCTCGTGGTCTGAAATTGCGATAAAATCTGTGATCTGCTGCCCGGTCTCCAAAAGCCGCTCCCGGTCTTCTCTCCAGAGCCGGCTGATTTTCTGCAGCAGTTCAATGAGCCCGGGATGCCCGTAGCGCGGATATTTTGGGAAATAAGTTCCCAGAAAGAACGGCTTTTGGTCAGGCGCCAGAATCGCCGTAAGAGGCCATCCCCCCGCTCCAGTTACTGCCTGGCAGGCCGCCATATATACCGAATCTATGTCGGGACGCTCTTCCCTGTCAACTTTGATGCAGACATAATGATTGTTTAACAATTCAGCAACCTGATCGTCTTCAAAAGATTCATGTGCCATAACATGGCACCAGTGGCAAGTAGAATATCCAATGCTTAAAAAAACAGGACGATCCTCTGCTTTTGCTTTTTCAAACGCTTCTTTGCCCCAGGGATACCAGTTCACCGGATTTTCGGCATGCTGTAATAGATATGGGGATTTTTCGTTTTTTAAATGATTCATATATATTTGCCCTCCCATCTGCGGTTAATATGCCCCTTTGAGGCGTACCTTATTCCGCAGTTGACTGCGAATTGAAGCTCTATTTCTTCACGAACAGTAAATACAACACAAGCTTCCGAATTACTAGAGTGTTCGAGGCAGAGCATAGAGGATCTGGTAAAGCGGGATTAGCTGCATCCAGTAAAAGTGGATGTTAAGAGCAAGTTATTTCTGAAAAGTGAGATGCAGCAGTGTCTTTGGATGTAGTGGATAGTAACTAAAAAACCTAAAGGCCGCATTTGTTTATATCCATGTGGTCTTTAGGTTTTTAAATCAGATCATTAAACTAAACTCGTTTATAATCCTATTCAATGCTTATCAAGTCATCAAATCATACTTCCATTTAAATTCTACAATTCTCCATGAAACATTTCTTTATCAAACTCCGGATTAAAGTAGTAGAAATTCTTACTGTCTAACTGCTCTTTTGTCTTTTCCAGTGCTTCTCCGAATCTCTGGAAATGAACGATCTCCCTGCTTCTCAGGAACTTAAGCGGTTCCCTGATCTCTGCATCCGGGATCATCCTTAGCAGGTTGTCATAAACCGTACGCGCCTTCTGTTCCGCAGCAAGGTCTTCCGTTAAGTCAGCAATGGCATCCCCTTTGGACTGGAATTCAAGCGCCGTAAAAGGTACTGCAGATGCAGCCTGCGGCCATAGTGCGGTAGTGTGGTCAATATAGTAAGCATCAAATCCTGCCGTTTTTGCTTCTTCAATTGTCAGGTTCTTTGTAAGCTGGTACACCATGGAGCAGATAATCTCCATATGAGCAAGCTCCTCCGTACCGATATCTGTCAAGAGGCCGCCGACTGACTTCACAGGCATGGTGTATCTCTGTGCAAGATAACGCATGGACGCGGAAAGTTCGCCGTCCGGCCCGCCATACTGGCTGATAATCATCTGTGCAGTTTTGGGGCAGGTTTTTGTAATTTTAACCGGAAATTGTAATCTCTTCTCATAATACCACATTTATACACACGCTCCTTCCCACGGCATCGGTCCCTTTTGCCAGCAGAATCTGTCATCATGGCTGCCGCAGTCTGCGATCTGGCAGCGCGTCAGCGGATTAAATGCGGATGCATATTCCTTCAGGAGCATTTCCCGTTCCTTTAGTTTTTCTTGATATAGTTCTTTTGCTTCCTCCTGCTCTTCGTGAGTGTCCAAATAAAGCGTCAGGTCATCTAATACAAAGCTGACCTGGGCAATCTTTCTCATCATGTCCTCTCTTTTGATCTGCTCATCTGACTTCTTTTCTTCCGGCTTTTCGGAATCAGAAGTATGGTGATCCATCACGATACTTGCCGCAAAAAACGGTTTGTTCAAATCTTTAAAAATGGTACCAATATCCAATGCATCTTTGTCATCATATAATTCTCCCCATTGCTGCATAGGGATGGTTGCAATTGCAAGCTGTGTTTCTGACATAATTATCTCCTTTCTTGTAAATACTAGTGTTGCATATTTAGTATCTGCAAAAATCAGAGCACTATATTGTCAAAAATTGCAATAAGGACTCGAAACGCCTTATTGTGTTATCTTCCAAATGTTACTAAGCAATTGAAAGATCATTCAGTTATCCATTTTTACAAAAGCAGTTTTTATCATGGTCATTCACCACACCCACGGCCTGTAAGTACGAATATATGGTTACAGAACCCACGTACCGCATGCCTCTATTCTTCAAATCCTTTGATATACGGTCTGATAGTTCTGTCTTTACAGGAATTGTATCTGCCTGATTTATGATGATCTTGCCATCCGTAAATCCCCACAGATATCTGGAAAAAGATCCGTATTCCTTCTGTATGTCCATAAAAATTGCTGCATTTTGAACCGCCGCTGTTATCTTTCCCCGGTTCCTTATAATCTGTGGGTTCTGCATCAGGTCCTCCACTTTTTCTGTTCCATAAGCTGCAATCTTTTTTACGTCAAAGCCATCAAAAGCCACCCTGAAAAATTCCCTTTTCTTTAAAATGGTGATCCATGAAAGCCCTGCCTGAAATGTTTCCAATAAAAACATCTCGTAGAGCTTCTCATCGTCGTACACCGGTATGCCCCATTCTTTATCATGGTATTCTATATAAACAGGTGAAGATAAATCCACCCAGAAGCAGCGCTTCTTCTCCATATTGTATTCCTCCTTCTCCGCCGCATTATTCTTGTTCAGCCCACTTTGCAATACGGCACATCTTCAAAACCAGTTTCCTGTCAAAAATATGAACCGGTATGTCCGCATCAATCGGATAAATAATCGGGCAGGCTTCGTCTTCAAAAAAGTACACCAGCACCGCTTTCTGATTCGGATCTACCAGCCAGTATTCCCGAACTCCGGCGTCTTCAATCTGTGCATACGTATAACCTTTCTCTTTCTTCTTCTGCTTCATCTCCTGAATGGTCATAACCATTCCTCCTCCGCAGCATCCGTTTATGGTTATATTTTACAACATTTACGGGGAATTGCAAACCGAATCTTATGCAATATCGGTTAAAATTCGGTGTGCGGATAATCTTTAAAAAATATGCCGCCCTTCTCCTTTTTAGCATTCGTGGAATACATTGCTCCCAGCACAAACAATACTGAGTTTATCATAACTCTGTCCCCCTGGTTATCGGCAAAAAAACCAAAATGATACTGTTAAATCTGCGCATCAGGCATTATAATAAAGCCAGTAGATCGTAAAATAAGTAACCTGCTGTTTATAGCCTGTGAATGATTCTTGAGAAGAAAGGAAAATGCGGACAATGAATTTTTTAACAAACGAAAAAACAAACCACAATTATGCAACAAATAACAGCAAAAAAATCCGGACCGCTGTGGTAGGCTGCGGTGCTATCAGCGATATTTACCTGACCAATATGATTCATCGGTTCCCGAACCTGGAGGTCACAGCCTGCACGTCAAGACATTTGGAGTCAGCTCAAAAAAAGGCGGCTCAGTATGGAATTCGGGCCTGCAGCTATGATGAGATACTACAGGATGTAACAATTGATATGGTAGTCGTGCTGACGCCTGCGCCGACCCACTATGAATTAATCCGGCAGGCTCTGCTTAACGGAAAGCATGTGTATACGGAAAAAACAATGACCGTTGGCCTGGAGGAGGCTAAGGAACTGATACAATTATCGAAAGAGAAAGGCCTGTATCTCGGTTCTGCGCCGGATACATTCCTCGGAGCCGCACTGCAGAATGCCAGGCGGGCAATTGATGAAGGTGTAATCGGCGAGGTAACTTCCTTTCAAATCCATGCCAACCGCAATATCGATATCATAGCGAGTTTCGCAACGTTTCTGTGTATGCCGGGCGGTGGAATCTGCTATGATTACGGGGTTTATTATCTGACCGCTCTGGTGAGCCTTTTAGGTCCGGTTAAGCGGGTATCTGCGATTGTACGGAACAAGAATGAAAAAAGAAAGAATACGAGTCCGGGAACACCGGGCTATGGGCGGGAGTATGAATACCGCAACGAAAGCCAGGCTGCTGCAGCTATGGAGTTAAAGAATGGTGTATTTGGTACATTTGTATTGAACGGCGACAGCATTTTGCAGGATCAGGCGGAATTTATGATATATGGAACAGAGGGTATTCTAAAGCTTTCTGATCCGAATCAATTTGGCGGGGAAGTGATTCTTATGGCCAGTGACAGCAAACAGTGGGAGGCGACAACGAAAAAAGCCGTTCATTATACGGATGCATTTTCGGAAAATAGCAGAGGAATCGGTCCGGCAGAGATGGCATCAGCAATCATTGAGGGGCGGCCAAACCGGGCTAATAAGGAGATGGCATATCATGTGCTTGATGTCATCAGCCAGATGATAGCGAGCAGCGAGAGCGGCCGGTTTGAGGAGGTTCTGTCGGAATGCGAACGGCCAGCCGTTTTGGAAGATAGGATGTTTTAGAAAACGGACACTAAAATACATAAACGCTCAAAAAGCCAGGAAGCTGATAACCTTTCTGGCTTTTTTCGTATAAACCTAGTTATAGCGGATAGATTTCCAGAGCTTCCAGCCGTTTTGCTTTCGCCGCAGGGATCTTCCCCTTTCTCAGGGCTGTTCTTTGCACGGAAATCCAATTTCCCATGCTCCGCCCGTCCGGTGCTTTGAGGTCTCTTCGCAATGGAAGCCGGTCATTTTCTCTCTTATAGTCACTAACCCACTGATACATGGCATCCCATTTTTCGGCCCGGACATTGTCCAGTTTCCATATCATAGAAAGCCGGTCCAGAGCCTGAATCTGTGCCATGTTAAGAGGCTTTCGCTCTCCATTGCCATTATAGCGTTCCCGCTGAACGAAAACCCATAATCCAAGCCGTTCCCCTCTCTTTGTCTTATAGGTCAAAGGAACCAGCAGGTTCCCGTTTTGCTGAAAATACTCTGCAGCCAGGGCATACCAGTCATTCCAGTCTCTTCTTTCATAACAGCTCCAGATCATACCGTACCGGTCTAAATCCCTGATTTGTTTTTCCGTCAGTTTTCCGGATTTCCGCTTTTTACGCTGTTCTCTGATCCAGTTTCCGAGCCTGTATCCATGGGCCATATAATCTTTATGGACCTCCAGGTTTCCATATTCATTGTAATATTCTCCTGCAATAAAAATCCATTCATCCCACGCCAATCTGTTCTCCAGCTTCCATACCATTCCGATCTTCTCCAAAGCGGCCTGCTCATCCAAATCAACCGGATTTGCAAGAACACCGTTATATCTGGCGCGCTGCCGCTCGATCCAACGCCCCAGCCTGTAACCGTCTGCTGTTATGTAATTGTAAGGGACCAGCAGATCACCATATTCTTCAAAATAATTTTTTGCACACAAATACCATTCATCCCAGGTCTGCCTGCTATATATTCTAGACATTATTTCACGCTCCCTCAGCTGCGTAAAGGAATCACAATAGCCGGAATTTATGGATCCATTCGGTTATCTTGTGATCCTTTTTTCTCCTCCCGGAGACATAATGTCTATTATGTCGTCCAGGAATATATTCTACATAGATTTTTACTTTGCTCATTATAGCATGAATGGAATTTTTGCTCAACTTGAAGTAGCAAAAACAAGAAAATCTCCAAGCATGTAAAATCCTGTTTAATTAAAAAGATATGAAAATAAAGCCGTTAAGATTTTCATTCAAATACGGCTTTGTTTTTGTACTGTTTTTTAAGCTTAGAGATAGACCTCAGCATTCAATTATAGGATAACGACAGGTTTGACGACATAATAGACATTATGTCATCAGGCACATCTGTACACGTTCCAGACAATTCATATGCTGCCTTCCCGTGCTAATCGTATAGATACGCGTTGTGTTTATGCTGCTGTGCCCAAGCAGATCTGCAAGCCGCACGACATCCTTCTCCATCGAATAAAATGTCCTGGCAAATAAGTGGCGGAGATTATGCGGAAATACCTTATGTTCAGATATCCCGGCCCTTGTGCACAAGGCTTTCATGTCTCTCCAAATGTTTTTACGATTGAGGGGTTTTCCATTTCTGCTTACGAATACTGTTCCATTTTTTAGACCTGTTTCTTTTATATACTTTAATAATATTTTCTGAAGCGCTGCCGGAATGAATATGGCCCGTGTCTTGTTTTTACAGTGGACAATAGCTTTACCGGCCCTGACAGCCTCTACTGTGATATACTCCAGTTCACTTACCCTGATGCCTGTACCGCAGATCGTACGGATGATAAATGCCATCCTTGTATTGCCGGCAGCTTTCACCAAACGCTGGTATTCCTGCCTGCTCAGTTCTTTATCTTCTGAGGCAAAGATCTGTTTCTGGATTTTCAATAATTTTACACAATAGTCCTGCCCGCCTGTATAGCGCAGAAAACAATTAAGTGATACCAGCATAGAATTCACACTGGCGGGAGCGTATTTTTCAGACAGATATTCTTTGTAGGCAATTGTCCGTTCTTTGCTGACGCACCCGTTCTTTAAAAACCCTATAAAACAACGGATATCTCTCATGTATTTTTCAATAGTGGCTTTGCTTTTTTCCTCTTCCGTTAAATATTTTTCATACGAAATAAGATGATCCTGATTCACTTTGTACATGCTTTTCCTCCTGAGAACAATTTTTTTGATAATATCATTCCCATTATACGGAGAAGTATTATGATAAAGAATGTCAGTACACTTTCATCCGAAAAGTCACATACACCGCTATGCTCTTATACTTCATGTATTATTTTCCTACAATTATGATTAAAGCGGCAGATCCCGCTTACTAAACCGAACAATCCCAATCCCGATAAGCACCAGCCCGGCTGCATACAAAATGATGCATGTCATCCATGCTTCACCGTCACCTGCACCCAATCCATCAACATTAAATAATGTCAGCGGAGTTGCATACTTCAGGTTTTCAAATTTATCCCCTACTCTGGAAAGCATCTGTACCAATAGGGAATATACTAATACTGCTGTACTGATTGACGAGGAATATTTGGATTCGTTACAGAAACAGGATGCGCAGAACCCTACACCGCCTAAAAATATCAGCAGCCCCAGCAATCCTATATTTACTCTCAGAAATGCTTTGATTTCCATTTCTCCAGGAAACATTCCCTCACTGAAAGCAAGTATCAGCACCGTCGCAAATCCTACCATAATGACCAGGCACAGAATCATGAAGACCGCCTGTGTCAGCATAATCCTCCAGCGTTTTACCGGAGCAGCCAGCAGATATGCCATTGATCCATTGTCTACATATTTTGCAGACAGCCTATTAGTCAGAATAATAATAAACACTCCGGGAAAACCGATAAAAAGCCAGCCATACAAATAGCTTGAAACAAACTGCAACAGGGTCGTTCCGGGACTATCCATGCCGAAGGCCGAGAAGATGCCCGGCATACTTTCTGCCATCAGCTTTAAACTGTCACCCATTTTCGGGTCAAACATGATTGTAATCATGCTTCCATACACACTGAGTACTGCCAGAAAAATAACAAGCAATAGCCAGTTTGATTTTATTTCCTTTTTAAACAACGCGGCATTCATTATCTGTCCGCCCCCTCTCCGTAAAAGTGCATAAAGAACTCTTCCAGGCTCTGCGTCCGCACATCTAAATCCACTATTGTATATTCGCCTGCCTTTTTTACAAAAGAATCCAGATTTCTGCCGACTCTGGCCGTCACAGTCCTGCCTCCTGCCTGATAGGCTGCCCTCGGAAAGTCTGTGGCGAATGCCTCTGCCATGGCTGAATCCTTGAAGGTAACCTCAATATTCTTCTGTCGTCCCTCTTTAAGCTTTTCGATTTCCTCAACGGCAACTAATTTTCCGGCACGGATAATAGCAGTACGGTCGCATGTACGTTCCACTTCTTCAAACATATGGGAAGACATCAGTATCGTCTTTCCCTGCTTTTTCTCAGAAAGAACCAGCTCCACAAAACGGTTCTGCATCAATGGGTCCAGACCTGAAGTAGGTTCATCCAGAATCAGAATGTCCGAATTCGTATCCATAAAGGCGCACACGATTCCTATCTTCTGCTTCATGCCTTTTGACATCTTCTTGAGCTTTCCGGACGCATTCAGCTCGAACATCTGTATCAACTCCTGCGCGCGTCCGAGGCCATTCATATTCTTCATCTTTGCTACGAATTTTATAAACTCCATTCCATTCATGGAGTCAATAAAGGCAATCTCGCCGGGCAGATACCCAAGTGACTGCTGTATCTTATCCGCCTCTTTGAAACAGTCCATCCCCCGGATCGAAAGGCTGCCGCTGTCCGGTTTAATGAATCCCATTAACTGACGGATAGTTGTTGTCTTACCAGCCCCATTAGGCCCCAAAAACCCAAGAACTTCTCCTTGTTTCACGCCGAAGCTTACGTCAAATACGCCCCGTCCCCTGCCATAATCTTTTGTGATATGGCTGATCTCAATTACGCTCATTCTGATATTCCTCCTTATATATAAGCCTTCTCATCATGTCTATCCAGCCCCTGAATTCCCATTCATGACGCGCTCCTCTCCTGGTTCGCTGCAATAAATTGTCCGGACCGGTTTGACTTTCTCAGTCAAACCTTAATATCAGAATACCGGATTGACTATTTTTTACAACCCCTCTGCAGCATTTTTATTTGATTTTAATCTCTTTTAATTCTTCCTGGCCACCCTTCCTAAAACTGATACTCCTCCTTATATACCAGCTTCTTCATCATATCCATCCAATCATTAAATTCATTTAACAGTTCGTTAATATCTATGGCTTTCCCAGCCATTTGTTTATCGTGGATATAACCGTCCCCCATCCACCTGAGCATTTTATAAACCTTAAAAGGCTCCACGCTGTCCTTAAATTTATAAGTGTCTATATGACCAAAATACATCTGGTACATTACTTCTTCCTGCATGGTATTGAAAGATTTTAATGCATCCGACACAATCTCATTCTCCGAGTAAAAAGCCCGCATCGCAAACTCCAGAATATACGGATGCTTCTCAAGTATAACTGCTTTTCCAGTGCCCGCATAGCGCAGCAGTTCAAAAAAATCGGTCAGTTCCAGAAAAGTCGTGTCCGCAATCTGCTCCTTCATAATATCAATCAGACAATGATAGACATACAGATACAGTTCCTTCTTGTTATGAAAATAATAAAAAAGCAGCCCCTTCGAAATCCCGGCCTTAACTGCAATCAAATCCGTAGATGCCCTTTTATACTCATTCTTCCCAAACACTTCCATGGCTGCGTTAATAACTCGCTGCTGCTTCTCCTCGGAAAGTGCCAAAAACTTCTCATTCATACTGTCCCTCCTCCGCTCTTCAGTCATTTTAACTAATCAAAATTACTTTGACTAAACCGGTCAGTCCTTTCTTACAGAATACATGATTGACTATTTTTTTCAACCCCCAAAACCATACAAATGTATACTGTCCCCCTTCCGGCGTCAAAGAGTATGCTTATTCTCAAAAAAAACCACACCGGTGTCTTTCGATCCGATGTGGTTTTATCCAGTGAAACTTTACTCCTACTCATATGAATACATATTTTGCCAGTCTCTCCATAGCCTCTTCCACCAGAACCTTTGGAAGTGCCAGATTGACGCGGATAGAATATTTCCCATAGAACGGCCTTCCATCCTGCCATAAGACGCCGACTTCAACTCCCGCCCTTAAAAGATCATCCAGTGATTGTTCATGCTTTTTGCACCACGCTTCACAATCCAAAAACAGCATGTAAGTTCCCTCTGGTTTTGCCAAGGATACCCCTTCAAAATGATTGGTAATAAACTCGTATGCATAGTCGGCGTTTTCCCCCAGCACTGTCCTGAGTTCATCCACCCACTCTCTGCCCTCCTCTTTGTAAGCGCCGATCAGAGCATGCATGGACAGAACGTTGCAGGAATTATAGTGGGAAGCTGATGCATATTTTGCAATGCGGTCGCGCAGGTACGGCGCATAAATCACATGATATGAACCAATCAGTCCGGCCAGGTTAAATGTCTTGGATGGCGCATAGACGGCAATAGTCCGCTCCCTGGCATCCTCAGATACAGACTGCAGCGGGATATGAGTGTGCCCCGGCAGTGTCAGGTCTGCCCATATTTCATCCGATATCACAACACAGTCATATTTTTGAAATAAAACCATGGCCTGTTCAAGCTCTTCCCTATCCCAGACTCTGCCCGTAGGATTATGCGGGGAACAGAAGATTACGCAGTGAATGTGGTTATCACGAAGCTTTCTTTCCATGTCTTCCAGATCCATGCGCCATGCGCCGCCGTTGCTGCGCACTAATTCACTCAGAACGAGTTTTCGTCCTATACTTTCCACGGTTTTTGTAAATCCAATGTAGGCAGGGGCATGCATAAGCACTGTTTCTCCCGGAGCGGTAAACGCCTGGAGCGCGGATGATACACAGCCCAGAACCCCATTTTCATAGCCTATGTCCTCCCGCGTCATGCCCGTTACCCCGAAACGGTCTTTCTGCCAGTTAATAATACTGTCATAATATACATCCGGCATATCAAAATATCCGAAATGATGATGCTTCAGCCTGGCCTCCATTGCTTCAAGGATCGTCGGAAGCGTAGGGAAATTCATATCTGCAACCCACATCGGAATCCGTGTAAATCCTTTCTTGACCTCCACGCCCTCCATTGGGATAGTGTCCACTGCCAGCGCATCGTGTCCTGCCCGTTCCATGATTGTTGTAAAATCATATTTCATAACTTTGGTTTATCCTTTCCTCAATCGTTTTCCTGATTTTATTAAACTGTTTCTATTCTATACCGCATATTTCCGCCCGTCAAGACACCCTGCCCGTTTCCAAAAGCTGTATCCCTGCCGGTCTGCAGCAGTTCAGGCAGGTCTGAACTGTTACACCGATCTGTCCGGTCAGGCATGATAACCTCTACTGCCTATTGCTTTTCCTTATTTATTCAGATATAATATGAACTAGTATAATATGAACTAGCCTTATGGACTTATTGAAATGTTCTGTATTGCCAGCTGTCCTTAAGAAGTAATGATCACGAAACGATTTTCATATATTAAAGGAGATAAAATCATGGAACTGGAAAGAGATCCGGCTGTTAAAGAGCCCTCCGCTGTATTATCGGAAGATATTGCCGGCAAATATAATGCTTTTCTGGAAAACATCGGCTCCAGCGCATGCAGATTTATATTTGACAACGATCTGACTCTGCTGTATGCAAACAATAGTTTTTTCAAAAGCACAGGATATACAAAAAAAGAATTTCTGTCACACTTTACCAGTCTACGACTGTATCTTAAAAACCATATCACGGAATTCAAGAGCATTCAGAACGCTGCTGCTGATGCAGTCACCAAAAAGGAAACTGTTTTTACAGTGGATTTCACACTTCCGTTAAAACAAAACGGCGGCATCAAATGCCGCATGACAGGGAACCTAACAGGGGTGAGTGCCTCAGGCAGCCCTGTTTTTTCTGCCGTCCTGACAGATATCAGCGACCTGGCAGCTCAGAGTGAGGAAAAAGGAAAGTATTTTGAATGGATGATGGACAGCTATATGGGTAATATTTACATCAGTGATATAGAGACATATGAGCTTCTTTATCTGAATGCGGTCGCAGTTGAAACCCTAAAGACCCCAAAAGAAAAAGTAATCGGACATAAATGTTACGAAGTAATCCAGGGAAGGACTTCTCCATGTCCCTTCTGTACAAATAATAAGCTGCGAACAGATGAATTTTATGAATGGGAATTTCATAATCCAATTCTGGAACGTACTTTTATGATTAAAAACAGGCTTATTAACTGGAAAGGACATAAAGCACGCATTGAGCTTTCCCATGATATGTACAGTGCAGAGTATAAGCTGGCCAAAAAAGACCAGGAACGGGAAACGCTTCTCAGAACGATACCGGGAGGTTTCACCCGCCTGGACGCAAGGGATTTTAACACGGTTCTCTGGTACGGGGCAGAATTTTTAAAAATCATCGGATATACAAAAGAACAGTTTGAAACAGAACTTCATTCCCAGTGTTCTTACATACATCCCGGTGACAGGGACCGGCTGCACACCCTCTTGAAAAAGATGCAGCATACCGGCGGAAACATGATTACAGAGGCCCGTTTTATTACCCGCAGCGGTCAGACGAAGACGCAGACTCTGACACTGTACTACGCAGACGCTGAAAGCAGCTGGGACGGGATTCCTTCCTTTTACAGCGTATGTATCGATGTAACGGAAGAAAGAAGGGAACAGGAACGCCAGCGTAAAGCTCTGGAGGATGCATATCAGTCTGCCAAAGTAGCCAATTCTGCGAAGACCAACTTCTTATCCACTATGTCACACGACATACGGACTCCGATGAATGCTGTCATGGGGATGGCTGCCATTGCCCAGGCCAACCTCGACGAGCGGGATAAGGTCCGTGACTGTCTGAATAAGATCAATGTATCCAGCCGTCATCTGCTAAACCTTATCAATGAAGTGCTGGACATGTCTAAAATCGAGAGCGGAAATATCGATCTGCAGCCGGAAGAGGTGACTCTCCCGGATCTGATTCAGAATGTTTCCGATATTTGCAGGCCTCTCATTACAGAAAAAAAACTGAACTTTAAGATCAGTGTCAGCGATGTCCGGCACGAAAAGATTACTACAGATGGAGACCGGCTGCAGCAGGTTCTCATGAACCTCCTCTCTAACGCCATAAAGTACACGCCGGACGAGGGCACTGTCAGTCTGCAGATTAAAGAAATCCCGTCTGTGTCAGATAAAAAAGGACAATTTGAATTCATCGTAACAGACAATGGCATCGGAATGTCAGAAGATTTCATTCTGTTCATTTTTGAGCCGTTTTCCCGGGCCGAAGATTCCCGTATCAGCAAGATCCAGGGAACCGGCCTTGGACTTGCTATTACGGAAAATATTGTGCGCATGATGAATGGATCTATCGAAGCAGCAAGCCAGATAGGAAAAGGAAGCCAGTTCACCGTTACGCTGCAGTTTGATCTGATTGATGAAGATATCCCCCGTGACAGTGAACTGGAAGGGCTGCCAGTCCTTGTCGTAGATGACGATGAAATCGTATGCGAAAGTGCCGCTGCGCTTTTAAATGAGCTGGGCATGCGGGGCTCCTGGGTGCTCTCCGGAGCAGAGGCCGTCCGCCGCACCTCAGATGCACACCGCAGCGGGGATGACTTTTTTGCAGTTATCCTAGACTGGAAAATGCCGGAGATGGATGGATTAGAAACCTTAAAAGCGATCCGAAGCAATCTGGGGGAAGACGTACCTGTTATCATTATCTCCGCCTATGATTATTCTGATATCGAAGCAGAATTTTTGAGCGCAGGCGCGGATGCCTTTATTACAAAACCGCTGTTCAAATCCAAAATGCTGCATGTCCTGCAGACATTTTTAAACAGCGGCAGGCTGGAAACGGCTGCTTCCCAGGCAGAGATCGTTCATCCGGAGCTTGCCGGAAAACGTGTGCTGCTCGTGGAGGACAATGCCTTGAACCGTGAAATTGCCACTGAACTGCTCCAGATGCAGGAACTATTAATAGACACTGCTGAAAACGGGCGGAGAGCTCTTGATATGTTCGAGGCCTCGGAGCCCGGATACTATTCTGCAATCCTGATGGATATCCAGATGCCTGTCATGAACGGTTATGATTCCACAAAAGCAATTCGAGGCCTTGCGCGGGAAGATGCCAAGAATATTCCTATTCTTGCACTGACCGCCAACGCTTTTACCTCTGATATCGGAAAGGCATACAGCGCCGGGATGGATGACCATATTGCAAAACCCATTGACGTAACCCTGTTAATAGAAACTTTGCAGAGATACCTCTGCCTGTGATTTTATGTGCAAATCCTACCGCGGTATGATATGATAAAAAAAAGATCGTATTATATTCAGGAAAGGGATGACACAATGTCTAATTATAACAGCCAGGAACAAACAATCTACCGTAACCTTGCCGGTAAAATACAACTGGGTTTTTACGATGATGGTGCGCGCTTCCCATCTGCAAAAGAAATAGCCGAAATGTTTCAGGTGTCCTACTGCCCGGCCCAGAGAGCTCTCAAGATGCTGGAGGCTGAAGGACTTATTAAGTTGTGCCGGGGGAAGGCTACAATTGTACTGGCAAAGCCATTCCAGAATTATCTGGAGAGCGATATTTTTAAGCGGCGCAGCAAATCTCTACTGGATCTTGTCAAAGCCATAAAACTGCTCTCTCCCGCCATATGTTCCCACGGCGCAAGTCATATGGAAACGGGGGGTATTTTTGAACAGACTCACAGCCAAAGTCTGCCGTATCGAAACACGAATATGTGGATACAGTTTGAACAGTCGCTTTTTGCTCTGGGCAGCCATACAGCCCTCAGCCTGTACTACGATATCAGCGCGTTTGCCGGAAGTTCTTTTCTGGATATCCTCCGGCTGGTTTGCGGAGATCAAAAAGCTGGTATTCTTATACATAGCACGGCCGATGAATACCTGCGGTATATTCAAAATGATAAAAAATACGGATCTGCCATCACAACACGGCATCTTGATAAGCTTGCAGAAACTTTCTTTTGGATTATAGAAAACTATCTGGAGGATATGCCGCCCATTCCTGAAGACCTGAACCAGGAACTCTTTTACTGGGAACCGCAAAAGGGCCGAACCCGCTACTGTGATGTGGTGGCAATTGATTTGATCTGTAAAATCAACCAGGGCATTTACCCGGTGGGCACTTTGCTGCCGCATATTTCTGTTATTGCGGACACCTATCATATTTCAGAGATCACGGCCAGGCGTACGATTATGCTGATGAATAAGCTTGGGGTAGTGAAAACACTCAACGGAATCGGGACGCGGGTAATTTTTGCCGGTGATGCTTCGATTCCCCAAAAGCTCCAGGATCTGACTTTGGATGACAATATGATCATCTTCCTGGAAGCGCTGCAGTTTCTGGCCATTACGGGAGAGGCGGTTATGGCATACACTTTTCCGTATATTTCAGAACCACTTCTGGAAGACATTGTATATGCGGCATCAATCCCGGGGCATGAACGCTCCAGAGTCGCTACGGTGAGCGCCGTACTGCAGGCCATTGTCCGCAGCTGTCCACTGGCAGCAATACGCGAAATTTACAGCAAGCTCACACACCTGCTGTTAAAGGGCAGTATCCTACGCCTCGAGACTACCGGAAACGAATCCATTCCCGGATGGCCCGGGACCGTTGACTCTATTTTGAAAGGCTGCCAAACGCCTGATGGCACAGAACTGGCCGCCGCCTGCCGGCAGCTGTTCGTAAATAATTTTGTCTCAACCAAACAGACACTGCTGGATTTGGGAATTCATAAGGCTGAAAAAGTAACAGGATTTTAGAACAATAAACCTAAGGAATATAAGCGAGGCTGAAAGATGATTTTGAAATCACTTTTCAGCCCTTTTTATCCTCTTTTATTCACTTATTAATAAAAGCTCCTATTCATTCCAGGGCGGTTCTTCCTCCCCGGATTCAGAGTTTCCGGCAACGGTAATACTTCCGGGGGCCTTCATCGTGCGTACATTGATTCCATTTACCTCAATGTGGTCATCTACCGCGATAACCAGGCACTGCCTGCCATCGATCACTCTTGTTTCCACAAGATCCATCCGTTCCGGATTGACTTTGATGATAACATCCGGTGTTTCAATATTGAACTTTCTTGTCTCTGCAATATTTGCAGCAAGCAGGGAAGCCTTTTCTCCTGCCGTCTCCTCAAAGTTCTTATCGAATTCCTCCATCTTCTCGTTTGGCACTCCGCTCTTCTCAAATAACTTTTTTACATCGGTCTTGTCCAGCGCCAGCGGCTCCGGCTCTTCCTTATGTTCTTCAATCATATCGTTTAAAGTTTCATGGATGCTGCGGACAGTTTCGTAGTCGCCGTCTTCACCCAGCGTATCTTCGATCAGAAGCTGGAATGTCTCTTTCTGGGTGTCTGCGGACATAGGCATCTGTGCCCCCAGTACGCGGTCAATCATCTCTTCCTGCAGATCTTCTGACTTTTTCGTATAATACAGAACGCCATGGATATCCATATTACGATCTGTAAATGCTGGAAACAAAAAGCCCTTATCCGGCATGTCCACAATCCAGTCACGAATTCTGTCCTGAATCCGGTTGTCCTCCGCATTGTAGCAAAGGCCTGGCTTTGACAGGCTTACAGGACAAATGCTGCACAGGAGATATTCGTATACATTATCGGATGCGTCAAACATCTCCATATCATCGGATGATTTGCCTGGAATATCATACATTGCATGGATCAGGACAATATAATAATTCTCTTCATATATGTAACTGTCAATAATCTTATCATAGAATTCTTCTAGCAGCATATCATCTTCCAGCTTGCTGGCCCTGAGCTTCATCAAAAACTCCTGGGTCCCTCCGGGCATCTCTGCATCCAGCGGAAATTCCATGTTCAGCATATTGCGTCCCATTGCCCCTGATAATGTCTTTTTGAAAATATCAAAATATTTAAATGCTTCCTCCTCCGGCAGCGAGAGAAATGCATCTCTGGACTCCATTTTTTTATTCTTTTCATGGTCTACATAACATCCACAAATGCGGGTAATTGCACAGTTTGCAGGTGTAAACTGTTTTCTGATTTCAAGTACTTCTTTTTTATTCATTTATCTTCCCTCTTTCTTCTATTAACTTTGCATAGCCAATGTGTTTTGGTTCTGAACAGTAACTCTATTTTGTTACTATTCACGGCCTATGGACCGCGCATAGCAACGGCATCTGGCTCATTAAAAGTCGCCAGACGCGAGGAGCCAGATGCCCGGCCCCATCACTTTATTGGCTCGGATGCCGTGCAGCGTGGTGCACGGCCCCGTGAACAGTAACTCTATTTTACATCAAAACCTCTTTTCAGAAAAGCATTGATTTCTTTTTTTATCTGTGCTAGAGTATGTTTGTTATTACTATTCAGACCGTGCCATGCAACTCACTGAAAGCGACTCTAAGCGGACAGATGCCGGTTCTGCCATAGAACTTAACAATCGCCTGTTTCCTGCCGCCGGGTAGGAACCCTGAAGCATTCGTATGTCATACCATTAGGCCCTGGAAGGTATGAAACACGGATGTTTTTTTAATCTTTCTTATAAAATCAAGGACATACAGAAAATGCACGACATGATTGGATTAATTCTACGGAGGTTTATATGAAAACAGATTCTATTTTTCCGACTTTTATGAAATATGTCTCTGCCAATATTCTGGGAATGATAGGACTTTCCTGTTATATTCTGGCGGACACCTTTTTTATTGCCCGCGGAGTCGGGGCTGATGGGCTGACTGCTTTGAATCTTGCGATACCAGCCTACAGCTTCCTCAACGGACTGGGGCTGATGATCGGAATGGGAGGAGCCACCCGGTATTCGATAGCCGGAGGCAGCGGTGATACGCATTCACATAAAACCGTGTTCACTCAGGCCCTTTTATTTGTAACGGTACTGGCATCCCTGTTCTTTTTGGCAGGCCTGCTGTTTCCCTATCAGATCGCAGCCCTTCTGGGTGCAGATGAGTCCATTCTGCCGCTCACAGGGATATATCTGCGCATTCTTCTCATGTTTGCGCCCATGTTCATGCTGAACAATCTGCTGATCTGTTTTGTACGCAATGACAAAAAGCCACAGCTGTCCATGGCAGCCATGCTGGTAGGCAGCCTGTCCAATATTGTACTGGATTATGTCTTTATCTTTCCGCTCGGGCTGGGGATGGCAGGCGCTGCATTTGCCACAGGAGTTGCCCCTGTCGTCAGCATGCTGATCCTGTCCCGCCATTTCCGGCGGAAAGAAAACCAGTTCCATCTCTGCCGCATCAGACCTAGCTTGAAACGGATCAGGGATATATCTGCCCTGGGAGTCTCTGCCTTAATCGTGGAGGTCTCCTCGGGAATTGTGATGATTGTCTTTAACTTTCTGATTTTAAAAGACAGCGGAAATCTTGGGGTGGCGGCTTACGGAATCCTGGCCAACATAGCCCTGGTGTTGATCTCGATCTTCACCGGGATCTCCCAGGGTGTTCAACCCATTTTGAGCAGCTGTTTTGGGAAAAAAGAAACCAAAAATGTCAGGAACTTACTGCGCTATGCCCTGACTGCGTCCATCCTTTTTGCATGTATTTCCTATGGGGTCACCTATTTCTTCTCCGATGGGATCGTAGAGCTGTTCAATAAAGAGCGCAGCCCTGCTCTGCACGAAATCGCTGTGAACGGAATGCACATATACTTTACAGCCTTCCTATTCGCCGGTGCCAACATCATTTCGGCAGCATACTTCAGCGCTGTGGATAAACCAGGCCGTGCCTTCCTTATCTCCTGTCTGCGGGGTTTTCTCTTTGTCCTCCCACTGGCATTTATCCTGTCTGCACTGCTGGGGCTTAACGGAATCTGGCTTACCGTACCGGCGGCTGAATTCATGACTACCGCGGTGGTGCTTTTGCTATTTTGGACAAAGAAGTGAGGTCTGCGCCTGTATGAAGCGGGTGTCTGCGGGGCTGGGGAAATGATAGTTGGAGGTTCTGTGATACGCCGATTAATAGAACATCGACTATGCTAAATAACGGGTAAGTAATCTTCTATATTCCATTTGGATTCCATAATAGTTTTCCAGAGCAGGACTGCAGTTTTCTGCTACTTCGTCGACGATTTTGTCAAAGCTTTCTTGTATGACGGATATAATCACCGGATTTAGCTTTCCGCCCTTTGCCATTTCCCGAATAATTGAGAGAGTTCTTTCCTTAGAAAAGGCTTCTTTATAGCTGCGTGTCCCTAGAAGTGCACTGGCTATATCAGAGACAGCGACGATCTCCTCATCTAGCGTCATATCTTTTCCAGTGATTCCTTTTGGATAACCGCTGCCGTCTACTTTTTCATGATGCCGCAGAGCAATCCGGGTCACGTCGGAGTCAACACTTCCGCCCAGTATACGCTCTGTGATATCTACGTGTGTCCTCATGATATTCATCGCCTGCGTGCTGAGCTTTCCGGGGAATTCGAGTATCTCTACCGGAATCCCGATCTTCCCAAGATCATGGAGCATGGCGCCATATCGGATCCTCTCCGTTCGTTCCGGGGTTATACCCATATGCCTTGCAACCGAACAACTGATACTGGTAGTTGTAATGGTATGTGTTACCGTGTGCTGGCTGCGGAAATCAATTGCATAAATCAGCATTCCCAGGTACTGCCTGCACTCCGTATCGGTAAGTTTCATATTCGATAAGATCCCTTTTGTTTCAATATCGCCCTTTTGAAGTTTTGCAAAAAGAGCATATTCCTGGTCTGCCTTTAAAAACAAATCTATTACATGGTCTGTAAATTGTTTGCCGCGCTTTTCTTCCAGAAAAGCTGCCGCCCTGGTTCTGACCTCTTCCAGGGTGCTCCCTTGTCTGAAACTTCTGCTGAAAATCTCCATCCTGTCGGCCAGATTGATCATCTGTGCGGCCCCCCGGATTCCCGGTGTCAGGCGCGGAAGAGCCCCAGCCGCTGTATGATGAAACAACACCGCCTCAGCCCAATCTTTTAAAGGAGAAAGGTAACGTAAAAAGACATATCCATATATGGAATGCTCCCAGACATCTCCTGTCTCAAATTCAACCATCCTGTCAATCTCTTCCGTCTTATATGCGCCTATATCGTGCAATACCGAAAGGAGACAGATGTCCTGCTTTTCCTGTCTGCTGTAACTGCCTTCGGCGTCCATCATATGTGATACGAGGAAAGCCACCCGGACTCCGTGATCCACAAGTCTGGTGTCCACCTCATTCAAAGTACGCTGAATTAACCCAACAATATTGTCGCTGTTTATTACAGTATTTACCCCCATCCCAACTCCCTGTCATCCAGTCAGCATATCTGTAAAAGGCCGGTATTGTGATTTTCCCCGGATCCTCAATACATTCCGCTGCCTGCCGATCCCTTTCTATGTAATAATACTTTTATTTTGCATGCATCCTCAAAATAAGTCAAGCCGAATCCATACATTATCTATACGTTCCCACACGGCGGCAGTTCATGCCTGTATGAACTGTTACTGCGCATGAAAATCGCTTTGCAGGATAAAATACAAAGTATGTTTAAGGCGCATGAAGCATTATGCCCTTTGGACGGGTTTGCAGCATGGCAGCAAAATAAGATATATTTATTACTATCACATTTTATGGAGGTATCTAGATGGACAATATAAGTGAAAAATTTACGTTTAACCCCGAAGAAGCTCTGGAGGATTTTCAGGCATATCTGTATGAACGCGAGAATGCAAAGGCGACGATATCAAAGTATATAACAGATATCCGGACCTTTTATAAATATCTGGAAGGAAATTATGAGATTGATAAAAAATGTATTGTTTCATATAAGGAATGGCTTTATCCCAAATACAAAGCTGCGAGTATCAACTCGATGCTGGTAGCATTGAACCAGTTTTTGGAATTCTGGGGATTGGGAAGATGGAAAGTAAAAAGACTGAAAGTACAAAAGCAGTTATTTATACCTGAGGCAAAAGAAATGACAAAACAAGATTATAAGAATCTAATTGAAGCAGCAAAAAGCAGACATAATTCCCAGCTGGCCATGAGCATAGAGGCGCTCGCGGCAACAGGTGCAAGGGTTAGTGAATTGGTGTTTTTTACTGTGGAAAGCATAAAAAAGGGGGCTATCACCATTTCGAATAAAGGAAAGCACAGAACCATACTGATTTCAGATGCCTTGAAAAAAAAGTTACTTTACTATGCCGTTAAAAATGGGATAACTCAGGGATGTATATTTGTCACAAGAAATGGAAAGCCCAAAGACAGAAGTAATCTATGGCGGGAAATGAAGGCACTCGGCGTAATTTCAAAAGTCCCGGAACAAAAAATATTCCCACACAATCTAAGGCATCTCTTTGCCCGCGCCTATTATAAACTTACAAATGATATAGCCGGTCTCGCGGATCTCCTGGGCCACAGCAATCTGGATGTAACAAGGATATATACTGCAAACACAGCGGAAAATTACAGAAAACTGATTCAACGGCTTGGACTTGTAACAGAGCAATAAAAAAGACACCCTGGTGTTTTTAACAACATAATATTAGTTATGTTGTAGCTCTATGCCTTGTTATCGTTTATATTGAATAAAGGGGGCCCATATTAGAAACTAAAACTTGACATGACTTTTTAAAACTGTTAAATTATTAGATATAAATAATTGTTGCTATGTATGGCTGATTTACAGACTTCCTTGATTTAACAACATAACTAATATTATGTTGTTTAATGTTTTAGGATGTCTTTTTTAACTTCTTTGCCTCAACAACATAACTAATATTAAGTTGTTAGTAGTTCATTGAGAAGTCAAAGAAAAGAGAGGATGAGATAAAATTTACAATTTTTGAAGACAAATGCTGCTTCCCTGAATGATCTATTTCGTTCAATTCCGAAAGCAGTGTTAGTTTCATGTGCCTTAAAACACTCATTTCCTATCCAAATCGGCCCAGCCAGCCGATTTCAGGGAATAGCCAAACAAACTCAGGTATATAAAAATGATGCCGCCGATAATTCATATAGATATCTCCGCAGCCTTTAATCCCTCCTAAGAATTAATGGCTGCGGGGAAAAACAGATCAAAGGGAGAATACATAAGATGAGCAAAATTAAATACCCATTGCATAAGCTAAAATACTGCAGGAAATGTATGAATGAAACATTTGGTATGAATTTACAAAGAAAAGACCTATACGTCTATTCCTACCCCATGAAATGCAGCCGCTGTGGAGAATCCAAAAATATAATCTACAAAGCCCGATTTCCCTATAACCTTATCCTCCGTTCCAAAATAAACCACATGCCCGACCTGGAAGCAAAATTCAACGATTAAAAACCTTCTAACCTAAATACCTTACAATCCGCTAAACACATACGCCGCACACCGCAGCTTCCTTCCCAAGTGAACCGCCATACCGGCCTGATGCGCCAGCCGGGGCGGAGCCGGATATGTGGCGTACCCGGCTCCGCCCATTCATGAACAGCCCGGGTACGCCACATATCCGGCTCCGCCCCGGCATCCCTCCATCCACATCGCCTCATTTACTAAGCGCATCTATAGCTCTCAATTCCTCGTCTGAAAATGTTCTGTTATGTATGATCTCTATATTCTCCGTAATCTGCTCCGGCCTGGAAGCTCCAATCAATACGCTTGTAATATCATTATCCTTTAGTATCCAAGACAATGCCATCTGAGCCAGAGTCTGTCCCCTTTCAACAGCAAGCGCATTTAATCCCTTTATCTGCTCAAGTCTTGTCTCTGTCAGGCTGTCTTTCTTTAAAAAACGTGGATCCCTGGCGATCCGGCTATCCCTGGGAATACCATGCAGATACTTATCGGTCAAAAGCCCCTGTGCCAACGGGCTAAAACAGATGATTCCCAAACCCGCTGCGGAGGCAGCTTCTTTTACGCCATCTTCCTCGATTGTCCGGTCAAAGATGGAATATCTGCGCTGGTTAATAATCAGCGGACACTTCAGATCCTTCATAATTTCCATTGCCTGAATCGTATGTTTCCTGTCGTAATTAGAGATTCCTGCGTACAATGCTTTTCCACTGTGTACCGCCTGCGCAAGCGCCATCATGCTTTCTTCCACAGGGGTATCCGGATCCATGCGGTGATGGTAGAAGATATCCACATATTCCAGATCCATACGCTTCAGGCTCTGGTCCAGGCTCGCCAGCAGGTGTTTTTTGCTTCCAAAATTCCCGTAAGGTCCTTCCCACATATCATAACCGGCCTTTGTACTAATCACCAATTCATCTCTGTATACCCCAAGGTCTTTTGCCAGTATCCGGCCAAAATTTTCTTCCGCACTGCCCGGTACCGGACCATAATTGTTAGCAAGGTCAAAATGTGTTATGCCATGGTCAAACGCTGTCCGGCATAAAGCCCTCATATTCTCAAAATCACAATTGCTTCCAAAATTATGCCATAATCCAAGCGACACGGCCGGAAGCTGAAGCCCGCTTTTCCCACTGTGCAGATAATGCATTTCCCCGTATCGATTTTCAGATGCTTTGTAGTCTGCTCCCATCATATACCTCCTGATTCTTATTTACATACGGCTGTCCACAACTTTAGATGCATCTGCCGAAAGGCATTCCTTTTCTCATACCCGCAGGCGGGTCTGCATCCAGCCGGTCATATATCTGTTTTTTATTGTATCATAATTCATGCTGCCTGTTTAAATCACTTTCTATCTCCGGATATTGTTCATCCAATGTATAAAACGAAATCAAAATGATGACTGCTGCCGACAGCAGAAAGGGAAGTCCGGCAAAATTCACGCGAATTGCAAACAGCGTCTCTGCGCCCCCGGCATTTCCTGCCTGATAGCCGCCCAGTTTTAAAACAAAAGCACATATGTAGCCGGAACAGGCGATCCCCAGCTTCTGTACCAGAGCTATCATAGAGGTAAGAAAGCCCTGAGGCCTCACTCCCGTCTTCCACTGAGAGTAGTCTATTACCTGCGAAAGCATAACAAAAACCATCCCTGTGGCCATGGCCCAGCCAATGCTGGCTGTTATATGAAATAAGATTACTGCCACTACATTTTTACCTGCTGCCCAGGTTCCCGCCATGGACACACACCATAATATATTTCCGCTTCTCACGCAAAACCGCATTCCCCGCCTTCTTGCGATGGACGGCAGTACAAAGGCAACGGCAACCGAGGCCAAGGGCATAATCGATAGAAAAAGGGAGCTTAACGTTTCCTGCCCTAGATAATATTTAGTATAATACAGGGTTCCCTGATTCCTTATCATCATATAGGTAAGGCTCAAGAACTGTACGCCGCAGAGTACCAGCCAGTGCCTGTTATCCTTTGCAGCCTTCAGGGATCGGAGGATTCCGCCCTTTTCCTGTCCCTTTCCGGGCTTCACCCGCTCCACTACATTCGCAGCGCACACGAGGGAACTGCACAGGAAAATAATACCAAACAGGACTGCCGCCAGCATAAAGCCCTGTCTTTTGCTGCTCCCCAGTTCGTTTACAAGCCACAGTGTACAGGCGGTTACAAAGATACCGCCGCAGTTCGCCCCAACATTTTTAAAAAGATTAAATACGATCCGATCTTCCTGTCTGCCGCTCAGCACGGTCAGCATCGTTGAATAAGGAACATTGATAAATGCATACAACAGGCTGAACAGGACATAAATCATTGCCGCATAGAAAACTTTACCCTGTTCTGAAAAAGAAGCCGGTGAATAAAATAATGCACACATCAGCAGACATACCGGAAGTATCCCTGCTGCAATAAAGGGCCTGCACTTTCCATAACAGGTATCCGTACGGTCTACGATAAATCCCATAACAGGGCTGAATACTGCATCTACCGTCCTTCCAGCCAGCAGGATCACACCGATGGCTCCCAGATCCAGCTTTGCTGCGTCTGTATAAAAAAACATTAGATATGTTGATACAAATGTAAAAATACCATTTCCCGAAAAATCGCCCAGCCCAAAACTAATCTTTTCCAACTTCGACGGGCTGCTCATTTTCTGCTCGCTCAAGTCTGTCTTCATCGGTTTTTTGGTATCTGCGGTACGGTATTGTCACCGTTACCCTGGTACCCACTCCTTCCTCACTGACAATCTGAAGACCGTATCCGTCCCCATATATTTCTGCAATTCGTCTGCTGACATTAGCCACGCCGATCGTCCGCATCTTTCCTTTGATTTCTTCATCCGAAGCCAGAAGCTCCTCCACCTTATCACGGCTCATCCCAATCCCGTCATCAACTACGCGGATGACCAGGCATTCCTCTTCTCTGCGCGCCTCGATGCAGAGCCTTCCCGGCTCAATTTTACCCGCCAGCCCGTGAAAAATCGCATTTTCTACAATTGGCTGTATCAGGACATTTGGCACCTCACAGTCCAGCACATCCTCATCAACCTGATAATCTGTCTGAAAACGGTCCGGATACCGGTATTCCTGAATCGTCAGGTAGTTCCTGATGTTCTTCACTTCCTGCCTCATGCTGATGTATATGCTGTCCTTTTCCACCCGCAGCGTATCCTGAAGCAGAGATATGAACGCATTCGCAAATTTTACGATATCGGTGTCTCCTTTCATCTGTGCCATATACACGATGGAGTTCAGTGTATTGTAGATAAAATGGGGATTAATCTGCAGCATAAGCCTGTTAATCTCCATTTCCCGTATATTTTTCTCATGCTCTACAGATTCTTCCAGCAGATTCTGCAGATCCTGCACCATACTGTTAAAAGAGTCCCCCAGGATCTCAAGCTCATCATTAGTATGTATATCCACTTCTACGGCAAAATCACCGGTACGCACTTTCTCGGCAGCCGCATGCAGCTGTCCCACAGGCCTGGTAATCCGGTTGATAAAGTAGTAGATCAGAACAACCAGCAGGGTAATGGCAGCCGCAAATGTCATCAAAAAAAGCTTCTGCATTGTGGATAGCTTATTTCCGATCTGATCGCTGTACACCTCGGAAACCATGATCCAGCCGTCCGAGAAACTTCGGTTGCAGAGTATCACATTGCCGTTTTCCAGCCGGTACTTACTGTTTTCATTTTCAGCGATTGCATCATAGGGCAGTGTCAGCTTCCCACTGCCTAAGATTTTATTTCCCCATCTGTCATAAAGGGCATACCCCTTCAGCAGATTGTCATCCAGTTCCGCCTTCGCAATCAACTCTTTAAAATCCACATGGATGATCAGATCCCCCATGACATCCCGTCCGTTCTGGATGTCCTTAAATGTCATTACATAACTAATCACATCGCTCTGCCACCCGGCTTGCGAAGAAAGATAGGAGTGCAGCGTCGTAAAACCCGACTGCACATCATGCGCTTTAAATTCCTGATACCAGGCTTCCTCTTCCTGCTGAAACACACTCTCATACTGGTTAGTGGAAAATGTTTTGCCGTCCGGAGTGATGACAATAACACTGCTCAAATATGGCTGCATATTTGTATAGGACGAAATAAGCCGCCTTACTTTGTCATGGCTGACCAAAGCCGCAAAGCTGTCCTTTGTACGGCTCTCCTTGATAAGGTTCTGGAGTTCGGATAAAATGACGATCTGTTTTGCCACACCTTCCACAGACTCCTGCACATACTCCAGCTGATGGCTGGTCTGCTCCAATTTCTGCTGCTCGTCCATAATAATCTGTTCTTCCATTGTCCCAAACACATTGTGGTATATTACAAAGCTGCTGATCCCGTAGGTAACTGACATAATCAGCAGCACGGACACGATCAGTTTAAATTTTAATGTATACCGCAGTCTCATATGGCTGTCCCCCCTCCCTGATCATCGCAGCCGGCGCGCATATTCACTGGGGCTGATTCCCTCATATTTCTTGAATACATAGCTGAAGTACTGGCTGGACGTGAATCCGGCCTTCTCATAAACACTGGTAATCCGCTCGCCGTTTTTAATCAGCTCTTTGGCACGGTTGATGCGGTATTCGGTCAGATAATCCACAACCGTTGTTCCGATCTCCTGCTTAAAACATTTTCTTGTATGACCCTCTGAGAGCTGAACCGCCTCAGCAATATCCTGCAGGGAAATGTTTTCTGCATAATGCTGCTGTATGTATTCCAGAATTAACAATACTTTTCTGGAGTACTGTTTTTCATCCTGCTCACGCAGGTGGTGAAATATATCGGATACTATTTTCTGCATATATTCCCTGGCCTCTCCGGCGGAATAAAATTCATTTTGCACCGGAATGGCATTGAAATCCACCTTTTTTCGCATGGCATATCTCTTTATCACACCGTGCAGTTCCTGCAGCATTCTGGTGAATTCCTGTATAGTGTAAGCCGCAGCCTCCTCAAATAAGCGGTCAATCAAGGCCTTTGCCTCTGTTTCCTTCTCACCATCCAAAATTCCAACGAGGTCAGACATATAAACTTCCGTCTGCCGGTCCGCACGAAGTACGTTTTCCACATCGCTCTGATGATAGGTCCTGTCTCTTCCCATACAGAGCATATGCTGGGAGAGCCTGGAAATACGCCTGTAAGCCTGCGGAAGATCTGTAAAATTCCGAAAGACATCTGAAATAATGGCAGATGCCGGGATGCCTGCCTCCTTATATAACTGCAGCATTTTCTCTGCCGACTGTTCCAGCAGCACCGTACTGTCGGACACGACTTCATGAATGAAGAAAACAGCGGCCCACATTTCCTCCGACAGCCTGACCGCTCCCCGGCAGGTGATGCCCTCCGGGTATTCCAGTTCTTCCAGCTGCATGCTTTCAAAGTTTACATGCTCCTCATACACCGTCTGCATACAAACAGGATGGATCCGCTTCACCGCAGTCAGGGCAAATCTGTTCAGCGTGCTGCCTTTATAAATATTTTCCATGCCTTCTGTCCGGCTGCTTTCGCTTTCCAGAAACTGCTTCAGATTATATTCCTGATAGGTATGGAGCTGCTTTCTTTCCAGCCTGACCTGTTCCATAATACTGCGGATCTCTTTGCCTAGACTTTCGGGGGTGAGTTCATTTTTCAGCAGATAATTACTCACCCCAAGCTCCATTCCTCTCTTCACATAATCAAATTCCCGATAGGAAGTAAGCAGCACGATGATTTGGTTTTTATTCTGCTGCAGAATCCGCTCTGCCAGAACCAGCCCATTCATAACCGGCATGCTGATATCTACAAATACAATATCCGGCTGTACCTTTGGGATTTCCTCCAGCGCAGTCGGACCATGGAGAGCCTCTCCCACCACTTTGCAGGCAGGAGAAAGCCCTTCTATTAATCTCTTAAAATACTCAATCGCCATCTTTTCGTCATCGACGATGTAAAGCTTCACATAATTATCCATAAGAATTACCTCATTCCCTGTAATTCCTCTATTGTACCTTATTCTACAGCCTGCTGCAAACCGAGAAAAACTCTCTTTGTCTTCTCTAGCCTTTAACGGCACCCGCGGTGAGGCCTTTAATAAAGCTCTTGGAACCGCAGATGAACATGATAAGCAGCGGAATTGTTGCAAGGAGCAGGCCGGAAAGCTGCGCGCCATAATCTGTACGGTAGGCATTGGCCAGGCTCTTGATAAAGATCGGTATCGTGTTAAGGCTTTCGTTGTTAACAAATACAAGCGGTACCAGGTAGCTGTTCCAGGACCAGAGGAAAATTAAAAGGCACAGTGTTAGTACGCCCGGTCTGATACAGGGGAACACCATTCCAAAAAAGATCTTCAGTTCTCCTGCCCCGTCAATTCTGGCGCTTTCAACGATTTCCATCGGCATGGAACCATTGATAAACTGTATCATCCAGAACGCACCAAATCCATTGGCAAACCACAGCAGAATCATGGGCCATAATGTCCCCGTCAGGTGCAGGGTCCGCATCTCGATCATATATCCGATGATACCGATCTGTGTCGGCACCATCATGGTCAGCATAATAAAATTCATCAGCGCTTTTTTAAACTTAAAATCATAGACAAGCATGGCATACCCAACCATAGCGCTTACCAGAACACAGACTGCCATGGAAACTACGGAGATAAACAGGCTGTTTCCATAGGACTGCAGGAAGTTGGACTGAAACACGGTTGCAATATTCTTCCCGAAATAATCAGATGGCAGAAACGGCATGCTCTGGAATATCTGTTCCGTTTTGTACGTCGACATTGTGATCATCATGTAAAAAGGAAACAGGGAAATAAATGATATGATGGCCAAAATGACATAAGATAATGAACTTGTTAACTTTTTCATTTATTTTCCCTCCTTTTTATTCATCAGCTTCATGCCGACCAGTGATGTGATTACAATAATAATAAAGAGTGTTGTCGCAACAGCAGAGCCGTATCCCAGTCTTGCTGTGGATCCAAATGCCACGTCATAGAAGTTCCACACCATTGTCAGGCATGATCTGTCCGGTCCTCCGATGACACTCGTTGTGGAGACGTTGAACATCAGGTTTGGTTCGTCAAACAGTTGAAGTGCATAAATTAGGCTCGTGATCACAATAAATATTGTGATTGGTTTTAAAAGCGGCAGCGTAATCTTAAAAAATGTTTTTACCGGACCTGCGCCGTCTACCTTTGCTGCTTCGTATATATCCTCCGAGATAGAAGTAATTCCCGCCAGATAGAGTGCCATATAATATCCGGTCGTTTTCCAGATAATCATAAATCCGATAACCAGCGGTGCGAATTTGGCATTGCCCAGCCAGTTGATCCCCTCCCCACCGAAAAATGAGAGAATTTTGTTTATAATTCCTGTATTCCAGTCAAAAAGGAACGTGAAGATCAGGCCGATTGCAACCGGTGTGGTGATGTAAGGCAGAAAATTAATTGTCTGAAATACATTACGGAATTTTTTCAGGTTACTCAAGAATGCTGCCAGCACCAGTCCCAGGAAGATGGACAGCGGAAATCCCAGCACCATGATATACAGCGTATTCCCCAGTGATTTCCAGACCGTCTTGTCCTGGGTAAAGATGCGCACATAGTTGTCCAATCCGATAAACACTTTATCTCCGATTCCACTCCAGTCATGGAAACTTAAAAATACAGAGTACAGAATAGGGAACAAGTTAAATGCCAGAAAGAAGATGATGAATGGCGCCACAAAAAATAACGGCCATAAGATTGTATATTTTTTATTGCCTTTACTGTTCATAGATATTTCTCCTTACATTTTGCCGGCATGTTTCCTGCCGGCGGGCTTAAAAAACGGAAGGGTGTCCGTTTCGGGAAAGCACTCTTCCGTTTCACTTCCATTTTGCTTATTTTACCTTAACGTCACTGTCTGTAATACGGTTTGCACATTCCTCAAGGCCCTTATCAATCAGTGCCTTGGTATCAAGACTTGAATCCGACATTACCGCATTTGCCAGCAGGTCACGGATATCGATGACTGTCTGGTCGTAGATTGAAGGAGTCGGGATGACGATGCTCTGTGCGATTTCTCCATATAAGAATCCGCCTACATCCTGTCCTGCAAAGAACGGATCTGCTCCGGACGCATAGGAAGCATCTTCATAGAATTCTTTTGTTGGTACATAGTAATCTGTTGCTTCTTTTGCAGTATCAACACCGCCCTGCTCCAGGAATGCCCATTTTAAGAATCTCCATGCCGCATCTTTCTGTGCATCTGTACTTGTGTTTGTAATACCTACGGAACATCCGCCGCAGCTGTAACCGCCTGTAGCTGGCATCATCAGGCCCCAGTTGCCTTCGCCGTCAGGGTCATTAGCCTTGATATAGTAAGAGATTGCCCAGTTCGGACAAGGATAGAACAGGTGCTTGTCATCTGCATATGTAGCATTTGCCTGTGGAGTACCATTTTCAAATGTATCCACAACCTTGTTGTCTCTCATCTTAACAAGTGTGTCCATAACCGGAGTCATCTTCTCTGTAAAGTTTACGGTATCCCCTGTCTGAAGTTCTGTGCTGTCTGCAAAGTACAGCCACTCAGCAACAGCGCCGCTGGAATGGAACAGGTAAGCATCTCCGCCTGATTTTTCATTGACTTCTTTGCCTTTTGTAATGTAGTCGTCTGTTGACTGGAACAGTGCTGCCAGTTCTTCCGGATCATCTGTTCCAAAATATTCTTTCGCAAGATCTCTCTTGTATGCAATTGCTGATGGAGATACAGACTGCTCAATACCGATCAGCTGTCCGTCTTCTGTCATTGCTCTGTCTTTGATAAAGTCAAAGAAGATATTCGGATCCACATTGTATGGGTCTGAGGTCAGATCCTCGAACACACCCAGTTCTTTGTAGTTTGCAATCAATGTACAGCTCTGCTGAACCATGGTCGGAAGCTCTGATCCTGAAGCAATTGCCTGCTGGATCTTTGTAAAATAATCGCTGTATGCAACATTGGTAGCCTCAATCTTAATATCCGGGTTCTCTTCCATAAACTTTTCGAACATCGGCTCATACCAGTTCGTGTCCCATCCCCAATATGTAATCGTAGTTACATCACCTTCTGCTTCCTGCTTTGTGTCTTTGCTGCCGGAGTCACTCTTTGCAGTATCTTCGGAATCACTCTTTCCGCACCCTGCCAGCATTCCAAGTGCCAGAACAGCTGTCATAGCCATCGCAGTTACTCTTTTCAATTTCATAAATTCTCCTCCTTGCCCTCATTTAATATGGGATTTCTTTTGTTAAATAAAGATTAACATGTCCGAAATTATTTGTTCATTGCAAAATTCTTTCATTTTGTTAGAAATCCGAACATGTGATATTTTTTACTGCAAAGGGGTCTGACCCCTTTGCAGTAAGGACGCTCCCTTTGTATCCGTCGGATTTTCTCAGCTGCATAGAATCTCCCGGATCGCTCTGTTTAAAGGCCAGTTGGAATATGCGCTGACCTGCACCATAAACAAGAATACTGTCTGCTTCTTTGCATCCACGGCCATATACGCTCCTGCCCAGCCGTCCCAGCCGAATTCCCCCTGTTTCCCGCCAATGGGAGAAGCATTTTCATCCATCAGCACCCGCATTAGGTTTCCGTATCCGTATCCCTTCATATGTTCAAAATAAATGGATTCTGTCTGCGTTTCCCCCAGTTGATTCTGCATAAACTGTTCCACAGTTTCCGCTTTCAGGATCCGCACCCCGTCCAAAATCCCCTGATTCGCCAGCATCATACAAAACCGCGCACTGTCATCCACCGTGGATAACAGCCCCGCCCCTGCAGATTCAAAAGCCGGCGGCTCCAGGCATTTTGTAAGTCCCAGCGTCCGATCCTCTTCCACCGCCAGCTTCACGCCATTCTCCGTCTCTTCCTGCCGGTACAGCTGGGCAAGCCTGCCCCACTTTTCCCGTGGCACATAGAATCCCGTATCCACCATACCCAGAGGCTCAAAAAGCTCTTTTTTATAGAACTCTCCCAATGTCATCCCCGACACAACTTCCATGACAGCCCCCAGTACATCCGCACAAAGCCCGTACCGCCATACACTTCCCGGCACATTAGCCAAAGGCTTTTCTGCGATCTTTTGCACAACCTCTCTCGTACTATACCCCACACCATCTCTGATATGCGCATGAATATCCTCAAATAGCCCCGCCATCTCCTGTCCGGCCGCATCCTCGTCCGGATATACAATCCCCGCAGTCATATTCAGAAGCTGTCTCACCGTAATGGTATACGGAGTCTCATCCCCCAGAACATACATCCGTTCATATTCCGGCAAATACCTGCAGACCGGAGCATCCAGGTCCAGCAGCCCTCTCTCTGCCAGAATCATGGCAGCCACAGCAGCCACCGGCTTGCTCATGGAATACAGCCGGAAAATCGTATCCCGCTTTATGAGCCGGGCCGTATCCCTGTCAGCCATACCATAAGTATCAAAGAAGACTTCCTTCCCCTTCTCATAATAGCCAATCAGAGCCCCCGCAAAATGCTCTTTCTCTATCTCCTCCTCCATCAGGCGGCGAAGCCTGCGCCTGATTTCTTTTTCTTCCTTCCAATCCATAAAAACGCCTCCTTTTCCCCTAAACCTGTTGCGGCAATGAATTTTCAAACACGCTTTAGCATAACGCCTTACCGCCTTGCCGTAAAGTAAAAAATCCGCGCATAAAGTACAAAATACGGAAATAGTGAACGGACTTTGGGAGTGAATGGATGGGGGCGCGAAGTAAAAGGTGAGGCGGGGAAGCTCCGGAGAGGGGGGCATCAAGTCGGTTGTCAAGATCCGCTTCCCGGAGGGATACCTAATACGGGAGCAGCGGATTTAAACTGGCTGTACGTAGCTGTATCCTATACTCCATATCCCATCCGCCGCCCCCACAGACTTCCTAAAAGCGCCCCTCCCCTTTGGATGCGCCCAGCCTGTCCGGGCCGTGTCTCCTGCCACAGCGGGAAACTTCCATGCCCCTTTTTCGCTGCATAGAGTGCGCCGTACTGCCGCTTGATAAAAACCACACCGGATTGGGAGGCACCGGCGGCATTCACCGCGCAATTCATCAGAATTGCACGGTGAATGCCGCCGGTGCCTCCCAATCCGGTGTGGTTTTTATCTAGTGGCAGTAGGCAAACGGACCGCAGCGAAAAAGGGGCATGGAAGTTTCCCGCTGTGGCAGGAGACACGGCCCGGACAGGCGTCCTCCCCCCTTAAATCCCCGCCTCCGCTTTAATAATATCCACATAACGTTTTGCTTTTTTGGGGTCGTTATTTATTGTATATACGTCTCTCTGTGTGATTTCCAGTTTACATCCTTCGGATGCCTTCATCGTTTTCCGTATACTTTCTCTTACTGCTTCCTCGTCCAGCACAGTTCCCACTCCAAGGTAGTTCGGGGACGGCTTCCTGTGGAAAATAGTTTTGCTGCCTTTAAGCCGCTCTCCCATATATTCTTCGTTACACCATGGAGAAATAGACACTTTTCTAAGATTCTCTAGTTTTGAGATGCAGTTTTCCCAGATCGGATCCACCGGTTCACAGCATCCATAGGACAGAAGGCCGTATTGTTCGGATATTTTCTTATAACATGGGAAGATAAACTCTTCAAACATCTCCGGTGACAGCCCTACAGTCTCCTGGGAATCCATGAATCCCCAGACGTCCCGCGTTGTAAGTGGACGTATTTTTGCTTCTTCTTCACCCGGCAGTTCACGGTTGTAGCACCAGCTGCCCTGTCCCAGACTCTCTCCTCCGGTTGTTGGCAAAATCAGATGCTTTTCTTCCAGCATCCGGTAATAAGCAAGCGTATCGTCTGCAATACGGTTCATCATTTCTTTGAAAAGTTCCGGATAGTCATAGATATTGAACATCATATTTTCCATCTTCATAAAATGAACGATCATCTGTGTTGGCACGCTGTAAAGGCAGTCCATCTGCACCCTGACAGGGAGGATATCTCCAAAGGCTTCCTCCAGCGCCTGCTTTTTCAGCATGGTGGACTCCATATCCACCCCGTAATCTGTTGCCTGCAGTTTCACGTAGTCATCTTCCAGATCTTCCACAACCGATATGAACTCGTGCCCGACAGAACCCACACTGTTGTGTTTTTTTATTGGAATATTGAATAAGGTAAAATGGGTATCGTATGGCAGCGGATAATAATCCGGGGTTACACGATCGTCGTCAAACAATTCCTGGTTCAAAAAATTGCAGTACAGCTTTGTCTCTACATCCCTGGCAAATTCGCCCTTGCACTGCAGGCGCTGGGGGATGATTTCCTGCGCAAACGTCCACAACTCCAGATGAATCATGGGGCGTTTCCCCTGCAGTGAGTTGTGATCCGTCCACTCCCGGATTCTATTTTTATTTTTTTCAGTCTGAGAGTATTCATACTGCTTTTTAGCCAATTCTCTCAAAATCATGCGATCTTTCCCATCAATCATATATCTTTGCATACGACCTCTCCTTTTTTCTCCCGCCTGCCGGTATCCCGTACTGCGGAATGTTTTCACGGTTTTCTTTACCGTTTTATCTTACCCTGTTCCTGCGCGTCTGGCATTAGATTTCTTTGCCCATTTATATCAAAAAATTGCTCTGCATAATCTTGACAAGTTTTTAATCAGATCCTATAATTAGCAAAACAAATCCTCTAATGCCACATTGAGATTTAGCCTAATCGTGCACTAGCATAATACAGAAAGGCAGAGCATATGAGCCATTCATTTAATGAAGGGGTTTCCCCTAATTCCACAATCTATTTTCACACGCCCATGAACTGTATTCCTGATTTTTTATATTATCCCTTATGTATCGGGCATTTTTACTGCAGCGCCGGGTATAAAGTTGACAGAACCAGTTATGACAGTTTTCTGCTTCTGTACACAAAGAGGGGGAAGGGTACCATAAATGCCGGCGGAATTACCAGAGAGCTGCATCCCGGCAAGATATGCCTTCTGGACTGTTACTGCCCCCATCTATACCAGACATCCGAAGTGTGGGAACTGGAGTGGATTCATTTTGACGGCGGAAACAGCCGCGCCTTTTTTGACTATCTAAGAGACGATATGCCATTCTTCTATACACTTCTGGATAGTCCGGCCCAATTAGAAGCCATTTGGAACCGTTTATATGAAACGCTTTTAAAAAAGAACAACATCAATGAGCTGCTGATTTCCCAGGATATCTCCCAGATACTCACCCTTCTTGGACTTTCAAAGGAGCGCCGGGAAAAGCAGAAAACTGCATCTGATTTTATGGATATTTCATTGAAATACATTCACCGCCACCTGGACGAAGACATCTCGCTGAATGCACTTGCTGCCCGTGTTTCTCTGAGCCCATTCTATTTCACAAGGAAGTTTAAAGAAGAAACAGGATATACCCCTTACAGATATATCCTGATATCACGCATTAACCTTGCAAAATTTTACTTAAAAAGCAGCCGGGATACGGTAAAAAATATAGGATTCAGCTGCGGCTTTCACAGCGAACACAGCTTCTGTACTACATTTAAAAAAGAAGTTGGCGTAACACCGACTGAATACCGATACCGTTCAGAATAACTTAATCTTAGCCGTCTTCCCTGCGCCTTACTGCAGAGAGCTTTCCGCCATAATGCGGGACCAGTTCTCTGCAATTTCCATACATCCTTCCACTGAAGGATGTACCAGGTCCTCTGATATAAATTCCTCTCTGTTTAATAATTCCAATCCGTCCGTAAAGATCAGCCTCTTAGAAGCGTATTCTCTCACTATTTCTCTGTAAACTTCTATAAGCTCCTTGTCAACATAATTGTTTCCAAAGATATTTGTGCAGTATATTTTTCTTGAATCTGAAGCCAATATTTCGATAAATTTTTTCACTCTATCCTCAAAAAAACGTGTGGAAAACCTGCCGTCTGTCATGTTAATTCCCAGTTCCACAGAGGCAAAGTCCCAGTCTTTTCTGCTGACAATGTACTCTGCCATCTCCTGTTCCAAAAATGCAGTTCCCGCAAATCCCAGATTCAGATAATCTGCACCCAGCCTGCGGGCGATCTGAAAGGGATAGGAGCAGGGCGCAGACAATGCCAGGCTTCCATGGGTGATAGAAGAACCATAGGCAAGATATGTCCTTTGCGGCAGTTCCGCTTTCTGCGGCGGCTGTATATCTCCGATTATTTCTTTAAAATAGCAGGTGCCGTATGGCAGTATGATCCTTACGATTTCGGGATGGAAGGGCAGCCTTTTTTTCTCTGTAAGCATTTTCAGCAGCTCTATATTTTCAGCCTTTTTAATTTCAATTGTAGTACCATCCTCTGTAAGTGCAGCGGATGACTTCTGCCATCCCCCCTGAAAGGAACCATAATAAATAAAAGCAGTCTGGGCCTCAATATCTTTCTCCGCGGACAGCATTATTTTTACAGTATCACTTTGCATCCTGAATCTGATTTCCACCCCTGTGGTAAAGCGGCAGGAGCCGTTTCGCGCTCCTTCATTTAATTTTTCCGATACAAAAGAAGGAATACGCTGCATGGCATACCCCTTCCTACACTCTATAATTTCCTCCACATTATGAAATTCCATATTTTTGAATATCATTGCTATTACCTCCTCTCCCATTGTGTCTTCACTTTAACACTGCCGTATAAGGAAAGGAATTACGAGATCCGAACAAATTTTATAAATAATGAGCATAAGTTTAGTACCCCTGTTCTAATGTATCTGCCGGGATATCGTACTTTTTACTTACTTATGTCATTGTCACCGTCCTCTGTCTTTTTACCAATATGCTTCTCGTCCATGCTGCCGGAACGGAATCCTTCCAGATCCAGCGCAACATACCGATATCCAAGTTTCCTCATGTACTCCATAATCTCTTTATGGTGCTGCAGCGCTTGTCCCAGGGACGCCTCATCCACCTCAATGCGGGCAACATCTTCGTGAACCCGCAGACGTACATTGTAAAATCCCAGAGACCGGATGTACGCTTCCCCCAGTTCCGCTGCTTTCATTTTCTCCCTGTCCAGTCTGGTTCCATAGGGAAAACGTGTCGCCATGCATGGAGATGCCGGACGCTCTGCCACAGAGATTCCGTAGGCAGCTGCCAGTCTGCGTACCTCTTCTTTTGTCAGCCCTGCCTCTGCCAGCGGACTTTTTATACCTAATTCACGGATTGCCCGGATACCCGGCCGGTACATGCCAAGATCATCTGCATTCGTCCCCTCCAGTATGCTGCCCACCCCCAGCCGGGAAACTTCTTCACGTATTTTGGTGAAGAGGAGCTTTTTACAGAGATAGCATCTGTTTTCGGGGTTATTCTCTATTCCCGCTTCCTCGAGTTCATTAACATAAAGGACTATATGAAATGCTCCAGTTTCTTTTGCTACTTTTTCAGCTATTATTAAATCATTTTGTGTGTGAAGTTCTGTTTGTACCGTTACTGCATAAACCTCATTTCCCTGCTTTGTGGCACACTCGCATGCAAGCTTCAGAAGCAGGCTGCTGTCCGCTCCGCCGGAAAATGCAACGGCAGTATCCTCCCTGCAATATTTTTCCATTGCCGTAAACAGAGCTTTTTTTCTTTTATCTAACAACACGTTCTGTGCATCCTCATACATCTCCATCGCACTCCCTCACAATCAACCGGTAAACTTCCTGCCATGAAAGTCCGCTTTTCCTGCTCAGCTCGGCCACACTGTCATGTTCCGGGTATATCCTTTTTCCTGATGGAAGCGCACAAATTTTTACGGCTGCCCGCCCCAGAGAAGTCACCACCTCTTTTTGCTCACGTTTTAGGATTGAGCGCTCCATTTTCATCCTCCGGATTCCAATGGTCGTTGTTTCCATGAACATAACCTCTTCCAACTTTGTGATATCTTCCTCTGCGCAGATTACATTAATCTGATATGCAGGACGGTTCTTTTTCATATAAATTGGAGTAAAATATACATCTTTTGCGCCTGCCTCCAGGAGTCTCTGCATTACGTAAGATAAAGCCTCTCCTGTACAGTCATCTATATTACTTTCAAGTTTACATATACAATCCGTTTGATCCTGCTCCGCCTGAATCAGCATCGCCCGGAGCAGGCTTGGCCTTTCATATGTCCTTTTCCCAGCTCCCAGGCCGGTTTTCAGAATCGTAAACTTCTCCGGAAGCCGGTCTTTCGTTCTGACCGCTGCTGCTATAGCCGCACCGGTCGGTGTCACAAATTCACCCTCCATATTATGTATACGAAGCGTCAGGGCATATTTCTCAGCAATGGCCGCAACAGCCGGAACCGGAACAGGTATCATACCATGCTGACAGCGGACAAATCCGGTTCCTTCATTCAGGATCGGAACAATCACCTCTTTTATATCCAGATTATCCAGGCATACTGCCGCTGCAACAATATCCACAATCGAATCCACGGCGCCAACTTCATGGAAATGCACCTGGTCAATAGAAACTCCATGAGCTTTTGCCTCAGCCTCTGCCAGAATCTCAAAAATACGGACGGCCGTGTTTCTGGCGTAATCACTGAGATCAGCCTGTTTTATAACCGCCATGATATCTGCCAGCCCCCTATGTTCGTGCGTATGCTGATGAGAGTGATGATGTACATAACTATGCTCGGCTCCATGCACATGATTCCCTGCATCCGCCCCATGCAGATACTCCATATCATGATCATGGTTCTCATGTTCCGCATCCAGATGAACCGAAAAGTCGCATGCAGCCAGACCACTTTTCGTAACCCGGCTGATTTCCACCCTGTATCCGGGCAGCCGCAGACTGTCAAGCGCCTTTCTCAGTACGTCCTGATCAGCGCCCAGATCAAGCAGCGCTGCCGTAAACATGTCCCCGCTTATTCCTGAGGCACATTCTAAATACAATTCCCTGCTCATATTCTCTCCCCCAATCTGTTAATCTGTGTAGCGATATATCCCGCCCCATATCCATTATCAATGTTGACAACCGCAATTCCATTTGCACAGGAATTAATCATAGTAAGCAGAGCCGACAATCCATGAAAATTAGCTCCATAACCTACGGACGTGGGAACCGCTATCACCGGTTTGTCCACAAGTCCTCCCATGACACTGGCCAGGGCCCCCTCCATTCCCGCCACGGCAACCACACAATTTGCACGCTGAATCACATCCAGACGGGACATCAGCCGGTGAATGCCGCTGACCCCCACATCATAGATACGTTCCACCCTGCTTCCAAAATACTCTGCGGTCTGTGCTGCCTCCTCAGCCACAGGAATATCTGCCGTTCCTGCTGTACAGACTGCAATCCTGCCAACATGATCTTTTTCCTTCTTCTCTATCTTCATAATCCGGGAGATCGGGTCATACTCAAGTTCAGGCAGTGTTTTTCGCAGCAACTCAAACTGTTCTTCTGTAGCTCTGGTGCCAAACACCTCCCCCTCTTCCTCATATAATTTCTGATAAATATGAAGCAGATGTTCCGTATCCTTACCGCTGCAGAATATTACCTCTGGAAATCCTGACCGCAGCTTCCTGTGCGTATCCAGTTTAGCATACCCCAGTTCCTCAAATGGCTCACGGCGAAAATACTGCTCGGCTTCCTCCACAGACACTTCCCCACTCTTCACTTTTTCCAACATTTCATGAGCATCCATCAACATCTCCTCCATCTGTAATTGCTATCTTTTTCTATTATAACTGCTTTTTCGTTTTTTTGAAATATACTCACATAATTAATTAAACAATATTCCACAGCCCATGTATTACGGGGTGCCCTTTGGGTATACTTTTTTCCACAGATTGACGCAAATCTACCTGCAAAGCAAAAGTCCCAGGATACCCCTAAGGCAAGCTTCCCTCGTCGACTCCTCCAAAGTTTTGTCCCTCCCGCCCGGATGCGCCCATCGGGTGCAGTCCCAAACTTCCTGGACAATATCCCGGTAAAATTCGGGTTCATGACAGATCAGCAGTATCGTTCCCCTATATTCTTTCAGCGCCTCTTTCAGGGCCTCTTTTGCTTCCACATCCAGATGGTTGGTAGGCTCATCCAGCAACAGCACATTTGTCTCCCGGTTGATTAGTTTGCACAAACGCACCTTCGCCTGCTCTCCACCACTCAACACCCGGACCTGACTCTCTATATGCTTCGTAGTCAATCCGCATTTTGCCAGCGCAGATCGAACCTCATACTGGGTAAATGAAGGAAATTCACTCCAGATTTCTTCGATACATGTTGTCTTGTTGTTTCCGTCTCCCTCCTGTTCAAAATATCCGATGGAAAGATTCTCGCCCAGTTCGCAGCCGCCCCTCAGAGGCTTTACAAGTCCCATGATGCTGCGGATGAGAGTGGTCTTTCCAATCCCATTGGCACCGGTCAGAGCAATCTTCTGTCCTCTTTCCATGAAAATATCGAGTGGTTTTGACAGTGGCTCATCGTACCCGATTACAAAATCTCTTGTCTCAAATATATATTTTCCCGGCGTGCGCCCTTGTTTGAAATGAAATTCCGGTTTCGGACGTTCTGCCGCCAGCTCAATGACCTCCATTTTATCCAGCTTTTTCTGGCGGGACATAGCCATATTTCTTGTGGAAACCCGGGCTTTATTGCGGGCAACAAAATCTTTCAGCTGGCTGATCTCCTGCTGCTGCCTCTTGTATGCCGCCTCAAGCTGGGACTTTTTCACCTCATAAACCCTCTGGAAATCTTCGTAATTACCCACATAGCGGTCCAGACTCTGATTCTCCATATGATAAATAATATTGACAACCTCATCTAGAAAAGGAATATCATGTGAGATCAATATAAATGCATTCTCATATTCCGTCAAATACCGTTTCAGCCAGTTAATATGTTCCTCATCCAGATAATTCGTCGGCTCGTCGAGCAGCAGGATATCTGGTTTCTCAAGCAGTAATTTACCCAGCAGGATCCTTGTCCTCTGTCCTCCGCTGAGATCCGCCACATCCCGGTCAAGTCCCAAGTCAAGCAGCCCCAGTGCGCGTGCCACTTCCTCAACTTTGGCATCAATGACATAAAAATCGTGCAGCGTCAGCGTATCCTGAATCGTCCCCAGTTCTTCCATCAGACTCTCCATCTCATCCGCATCGGCCTCTCCGAGACTTTCGCAGATGCGGTTCATCTTATCCTCCAGCTCAAAAAGATAAGAAAACGCAGACTTCAGGACATCTCGCATCGTCATCCCCTTTTCCAGAACCGTATGCTGATCCAGATAACCAACACGGATATCCTTAGCCCACTCAACTTTTCCTTCATCCGGTCGGAGTTTTCCAATTACAATATTTAAAAATGTAGACTTTCCTTCCCCGTTAGCACCTATCAGGCCAATATGCTCCCCCCGAAGCAGCCGGAAAGAAACATCCTGAAAAATAGCACGGTCTCCAAATCCATGGGAGAGGTGTTCAACATTTAAGATACTCATACAAAATCTCCTTTACTTTCTCTATTTCATGTACTCCTCAGACACCCCGCTACCTTGCGGGCTTAGCAAAACGCTCATAATACCTGCTGGACTCTTCCCGGTTTAATGAGAAGCCCCTGATTAACTTATCCAGGATTATTTCTTTGCTGTATCCTTCTTCTATATAATCCTGTACCAATACTTTGATTCCTTTCTCGATCCCCTTCTCGAGTCCCTCTTCTACGCCATCCTGGTATAAATCTTCCAACGCTTTACACATATTAACGTTCCCTCCTTCTTCCGTCTTTACCGTTTTCAAATGTTGTGTCGATCCCAGCATTGCACAAACGGCATTATATGAATCCTGATCAACCTGCACAAAATATGCCCTGTTATTCTGCACATAGCGTTTCAATTCTTCTTTGTTTTTTCTACATTTTAACATGCCAAATATCATCTGTAAATCTGTTTGAAAACACTCCAGGTTTTCCAGCTTTTTCGGGTCTATCAGGTTGATCCTGTAATTCGGTATGTACTTCGTCAGCAGCTTATACTCTTTTCGGTCTAATCCCAATAATCCATGCAGATCCGTACTCCCATCCCATTCTTCTTCACCATAGTAAAAAACAATATTCAGAACCGGCGACAAAAAATCTGTCCTCTTCAGACCGGAAAGAAATTCTGCCGATACTTTCATATCTTTCTTTTCCTTATGATTTTTCCGCAATTCATTGATCTGATCTGCATAACTTAAGGCATCATACAACATCTCTCGTACAGGCATGGCATAGCTGTAAAATAAGGTAACCAAAAAAGCATATCGAGACCCATTCCATACTGAAGGATCCGCAGCCAAGCCATAACCCCGGTACAACTCTCTCTTCCCACGTACCGAGTCTAAGCCGTACTCCCACCGAATCAATACGCTGCCCCCTAAAAGTATCCTCCCAAGCTGCCACCCTATCCAACCGATTGGATGCACCCAGCGAAAGAAAGGGATAGCCGCAAGCCGCCCAAGTGCACATATGCCGCCTCGAAACGCTAAAGCCAACCTAAGAAATTCTAGGAAGCCGGCAGCCGGGAAAGTGGGGTGATTTTGTGATCACCGAATCACAAAATCGGCTGACCCAGCGCGAGAAATCATCAAGATTTCTCGTGATGTGTCAGCCATACCCCACTTTCCCGGCTGCCGGCTTCCTAGAATTTCTTAGGTTGGCGTCCGCATTTCGAGGCGGCATATGTGCACTTGGGCGGCTTGCGGCTATCCCTTCCTTTCGCGGACACCATTCCCCAACTCCTACGTATCCAAAACCTTCCCCCTAAAAACCCGCACCGATACCAAATAAACCAGTGTAAATATAACCAGTATAGAAACCGCGCTGTAAATATTCACACGGAACAAATCTTCTTTCATTACATTTCCCAGTGCACGGATTGCAAACCAGGAGGATACTGCCATGAGAACAAACGGACAATAGTAAGTAAAACGTATCTCATTTTTCATGGACTTATACAGCGTGTCACCGGCGATTCCTAGTTTTCGCAGGATCCGGTACCTGTCACGGTCCTCATAGGCATCATTGTTCAGCTTGATGAAGATAATACTGCCTCCTGCCAGGATCAGCGTCACAAACATAAAGATACATAGGGAATACAAAACCCGTATCCATGTTTCTTTATCACTATCGGCTCCCGAAAAGTTAACTCCCACCTGCATCTGCCCGTTTTCATCCGTTTTGGAAAGGCTCCTCAAATAAGTCCTGGATGCGTCTGCATTGGACGGATCCTCAATTTTGAAGTTATACATGTGCAGCAGGATTCCCTTAGGCTCCAGTTCTTTATAAACCTCATCGTTGAGTACATAAATGCTCATCTGCTCCTGCATGGCGCCCAAATATGGGGTATCGTCTTCCTTAATAATACGATAAGAATTGTCTCCGATCTGGACGTCCTCTTGCTCCTGCCCAGCAAAGCTCATGAGAATGATGTGCGAAAGTTTAATTGTCTCGTCCTGATTCAATTCCGTGTAATCAAAAGGCATGCCCGCCTCTTCCGCAATAGTTTTCATTTGAGAGAAAGGGATGATTGCATAGGTAGAATTCACATATTTCGTATGGAACATACTCGGGTCAAGAAGCAGATAGGATGCCTCCGCCTTATATTCCACTTTATTCTCCTTCGATATTCCCTCTTCAATCTCCTCCATATCCATCTCATGTGAGCTTACGACCTGATATGTGAAGGTCTCTTGAAAATGCACCATCTTATCATAGCGCTGCTTTAGGGCGATCGCTGTACCCAGCACCGTTACGGAACAGATCATCAGAATCGTAACCATGGCATAAGTGCGGTAATTTCTCCGGATTCTGAAGGACAGATTATTCACCCAAAGGCTGCGCTGCTTTTGATACAGAAATTTCTTGTTTTTGGTCAGCTTTCTGATCAAGTATGGAATTGCACCGCCAAACAACAGATATATTCCTGCAATTACCAGTATTACAGCAAGCAGTGCATACGACAGAGTATCCAGATTCCCGGTTTTTATTGCACACATATAACCTGCGCCCAATACCACCACTCCCGCTGCGGATTTCAGGGCGGCCATCCATCCTTTTTCCGGCTTCATTTCTTCTTGCTTTGCACCGGAAAGCATACTCAGTACGCTGCTCCTCGATATCGATACATATCCTTTCAGTATCATCATGCTAAATATGATAAAGAATACGGCTGAAGTGATAAGAACCGGTTTTATAGTGAATGAAAAACGGACATCCACGCTGATCTCCGACAGCTTCATCAACAGCATCTGAAATAATTTTGAAAATGCAGTCCCGGCCAGCAGACCGGCCAGCAGGGAAAATATACCGATAAAAAATGCCTCAAGCGCGTACATTTTACCAATGCGCACATTATCCAGCCCCATAAACGTATAGATTCCGATCTCTTTTTTCCTCTGGTTGAGAAATACATTTGTGGCATACCAGATGAAAAAGAACAAAAACACCCCAAATACTACGGATGCCGCATGTACGACCAAGTCAATGTAGTCTTTGTTCATACTGTTCAGTACATCCATAGAGTCCGAATAGATAACATTTTGAAAGTTAAAAAATATAAAAACAGAAAATGCAAGGGACATAATCAGTGCCGCATATTCCCTTACACTTCTCTTAAAGTTGGAAAATGCAAGTCTGCACAAACTCATCTACCGTTCACCTCCCATGGAAGCAAGCAGTTCCATAATCTCTTCATAAAAGACTTTTCTGTCCCCCATGCTGTTCAACCGGCACTGTACCTGTCCGTCAGAAAGCATATAGACCTGCTTTGCGTAGCTTGCCGTATAGGCGTCATGTGTCACCATCAGGATCGTTGCCCGCCCGGAGTCATTGGCTGCTTTCAGGCTCTGCAGCAGATCCCGGCTGGATCTGGAGTCCAACGCTCCGGTCGGCTCATCGGCAAAGATAATCTTTGGCTCCGTGATCAGGGCCCGGGCACTTGCCCCTCTCTGTTTCTGCCCTCCTGAGAGCTGGTAAGGGTATTTTGACAGATGCTCCTCCAGCTGGAAGAGCTTTGCCATATTCATCACCCTTTTCTGCACCTCTCGGCTCTTTACTCCATTCAGGGACAACGGCAGAGCGATATTATCTTCCAGCGTCATATTGTCCAGCAGATTATATTCCTGGAAAATGAAACCGATCTTATCCCTGCGTATAATGGACAGCCGTTTATTATCCGCTTTTGTAACATCCTCCCCATCCAGAAATATCTGCCCCCTGGTCGGTTTGTCCAGCGTAGAGAGCATATTCAGAAGAGTCGATTTTCCTGCGCCGCTCGGCCCCATGATGGCAACAAAGTCCTGCTCCTGAATGTCCAGATTGATTCCCTTCAGAACCTGGGATTCATAATCCTTTCTTCCGAAACTTTTTACTAGATTTCTAATTTCCATTATTTTTTTCATATCATGAATACCTCCTTTTATCACTAAAATTGTAACAAAAAGAGGGTTGAAAATCCTTTCATCCGGATAACAGTCCCCTCCTGTATCTAACATTTCTGCAAGATTGCCGGATTATTGCAATACCATCTGCCAAAGCTGCGTTCATTCTTCTGCCTCTCTCTCTGCATCTATGTTCAAATTAAAAAATGCTGTATTATTTGAAAAACGAAGCGTAAACCGGGTGCCCTCCCCCGGTCTGGAATATACCTGCAGCCGGATCCCGAGATGTCCGGCTGTCTCTTTCACGAAGTAAAGCCCCATACCTGTAGAGCGATAATCACCGTTTCTCAGATTGCTTCCAATATAACCTCTGTCGAAAATGTAAGGAATCTCACCTTCTGCAATTCCGATCCCGTTGTCCTTCACTGTAAGCACTACTTCGTCAGCTGAAATACATCTTGCCTCAAAGTTGAGCGCCGGCTGTTTTGTTCTGTATTTTACCGCATTTCCGATGAGCTGATCCAGCATATAGACAAGCCACCTCCGGTCACTGTAAACCACAGCGCCCTCGATTTTCTTTTCAATCTGAAAATGCTCCCGGATCAGGAAATAAGACTGATTCTTCAGAGCCTCATTAACCGCTTCTTCCAGATAAACCCTCTCATAGCGTACATCATTTTCCATATTTTTCAGTTTGCTGCTCATCATCATTGTGTTTAAAAGCTGCTGCATCCGCTCCAGACATCCCTGCATCTCCTCCTGCAGTTCACTGTCGGGGTTCCTCTCATTCATCAGTCCCAACGCGGAGAGCGGCAGCTTAACTTCGTGTGCCCACCTTGTAATGTAGTCGGTCAGTCCCTCACGCTCCTCCTGCAGTGCGCTGATATCTTCCGCATTTTCTTTTTCCATCCTGCACAGCACTTCTGTAACCCTGCCGCCGAGCAGACGGCTGGCTTCTTCCCTGTTCTTATGTATTTCATCGTCCAGAATGCGGGATATCTGCTTCCATTTTCTGTAATCGAGTGCAAAGTAAAAAAGCCCTGCGGCCAGAAGGATCCCATCCAGATACAGCAAATCCCCGAAATTTACGCTGTGGGCGCACAGCACCCCAAAATACAGATTGATGGCGGCCAGGACTGCCGCCCCTGCCAGAATGCCCCGTCTCTTCTCTTTGAAATAATTTTTCATTCTATATAATACCCCATACCTTTTTTCGTTACAATAATTTCGCTTCCCCCCGTAACTTCATTCAGCTTTGCACGGAGCCGAGAAACTAGAACACTCAGCGAAGCATCCGTCACAAACTCGTCCGTATTCCACAGCTGCTGCATCAGCTTCTCCCTGCTGACCACACTCCCTTTTTTGGAGAGCAGCGCCGCCATGATCTTACTCTCCGACTTTGTCAGATCCACAGTCATTCCGTTGCATACAAACTGCCCGCTCTCATAATACATCCCGCCGTTCAGATAGGTTCTCTCATTTGTAGTGTACTCATAAGCCCGGCGCAGCATAGCCCGGATCTTCAGCAGGAGCAGCTCCGGGTCGAATGGCTTTTCCACATAATCGTCTCCGCCGGCTGCCATGGCCATCACCTTATCCGCATTCTGGTCTCTGCTTGAAAGATACAGAAGCGGTACATTAGAAATCTGGCGTATCTTTTCACACCAGTAGAACCCGTCGAAGCTTGGAAGGTTAATATCCATCAGAATCAGATCTGGCTGTCTGCTGATGTATTCATTCGTAATATCATCGAACTGTTTCGCGTAAACAGCGTCAAATCCCCACCGTTCACACAACAGCACCAGTTCCTTTGCCAGCGTCATATCATCTTCAACAATCAGAATTTTCATTTTCACCACTCCCGAATACATTATCAGACAGCATAAGTCTGCGGGTATTATTTTATCATAACCGCAGGCGGTCACGATGCCTCCGGCGGATACGCAGCAGCTTTCTGCGGTTCCGCAGAAACTGCCGAATGCGCAATGATACAATGTACGCTCTGCGTACATTGTATCATACTTTTTCTCCTCATCAGTCCTCTATAACAAAAATGTTAGAAATATACCACTTCTAATTTTATGAAAACTCCTGTTCATAAGAAGCCTGCTCAGAGATGAGATGAAAGATCTGCTTTTTCCCTTTCCACAATTGATATTCCATACTACAGGCCGGACTCTCTTTTATAATCCGGTCCATACTCCCCTCATAAGGAGCCCTGAGTCCATGAGATTTTTCCCCGAGTTTCCTAATTTTCAACAGGAGCTTTCCCTGCCTCAGAGTCACTGCCCCCTCACGGTATTCTGTAAGCCGCGCCCCATAATAAGTTCCCATTCGGTATTCCCTGCCCTGGTAATGAACCGCAGCAATACATCCTCTAAAGTGCATTCCCAGGAAAGGAATATCCGCAACAGAAGCCATAATACTGTTCATTTCTTTCTGAAAACATTCCTTTGTCTTCTTTTCGAGTGCATACTGGCGCTTCCCGTTTCTAAGGCATTTCTTCTTTTTTGTTTCCTGTATTTTCCCGAATCCGCACTGGGTCCAGAGATATGTTTCAGGAAAAGATTTTCCCCTGTCCGTTTCTATATAACCTCTTCCCCCGGTAAAGTCCATCCGTTTCCCGTTGACCCTCAGGGAACCTTTCAGATTATGCGCCATACTTAACACTCCGTGGCTGCACTGCATAAATGGGCAAAACCGGAACGGCCCCATGATATCTCCCCTGATCTTATGGAAACCCGAGTAGGCTATTTTTCCCTCCACAGTGAGCTCTTCCGTGTGTATACTGATTAAGGCCCCTTTTTCAGTAAATAAATTTTCTCCGATTCGCACCTGAAATTTATCGTCGTGAATCTGGCACATTTCGATCGGATACGTAAAGTTCCATGCGCCATGATCCATGGCCACCTGAATGGAAGCCGTCCAGTTTCCTTCTTTATCTGCGTGTACAGCCGGAATAAATGCAATGGTTTTCCCTTTATTCTGATGCTTCAGATACCATCCCTCAAAATAGGGCCCTTTTTTCCCTATCCCATGAAAATACTTTACCTTCATCTAGTTCCCCTTTCTGATATGGCATTCCAAATCATTCTGTGCCGGACCGTCCAGCCGTTTCCCCCGATAATCAAACCGTGATCCATGGCAAGGGCAGTCCCAGCTTTTTTCATCGGGATTCCATGCGAGCTGGCAGCCCAGATGGGGACACCTTGTTGAAATTGCAAAGAGTTTTCCCGTTTCTTCTCTGTACACTCCGTATTTATTTCCGTCATGCTCTACGATCCCGCCATGCCCAGGACGCAGATCCTGAAGCTTCTCCTTTGGTATTGCAGCCAGCTGTTTCATAAGGCCGGAAACAGCATAGCCGCCTTCTTTGATTAAGGTACCCACGGAAGACTGCAGGTGAAAGCGTCTGGGGGTGAATACATCCGCGTATTGGTTTTGCCGCCCGCAGATCAGGTCAGACAGGATCATGGCAGATACCATGGAGCTGGTCATCCCCCATTTGCCAAAGCCTGTGGCCACATACCAGTCCGGCTGGCTCTTACTGTACTTTCCAATATAGGGAATCCCATCCAGTGTCATGCAGTCCTGTGCAGACCAGCGCGCTGTTTCTTTACATCCCGGCCATAATGCCTCCGCCCTGCTGCTTAGATATTCATAGGATTTCCCGGCTGTATTTTTGCCGGTGCGGTGCCCCCCGCCCCCAATCAGCAGGTTTTCTCCTGCGCTTCTGAAGGATAATCCGTCCTCATCTATACCGTAATACATTCCCTCCAATGAAGCGGCCTTTTTCACCGCCAGCACATAACTTCGTTCCTGATGCATACGCATAAAATAATATCCCGGGCTGTTCAGAAAAGGATAGTGGCAGGCAAACACGACCCGCTGCGCATGTACGGTTCCATGCGCTGTCAAGACCGTATGATCCTCTACATGAGTTACTTTTGTATGCTCAAATATGGTCAGTTCCTCCGCCAGCATATACAAAAACCGCAATGGATGAAACTGGCCCTGCCCCTCTAGTTTCAGGGCCAGTTTCACCTGAAACGGAAGTTCCGTCTTCTCTGTCAGCTGCATCCCCAGCCCGATCCGTTTTGCCGCCTCATGTTCCCGCCGCAGCGCGCCCGTATCCTGCATGGTATACAAATAAGCAGGACACTGGTTCCATCCAATGTCCCCCTGATACTTTTCCGCCAGAATCCGGTACCGTTCAACCGCTTCCTGATTCGCAGCGGCATACAGCCCTGCCTTTTCAGTCCCCTCGTTCTGCAGCAGTCTGTCGTAGATCATCCCGTGCTGGGAAGTCACCTTCGCCGTGGTATTCTTTGTCTGCCCGCTCCCGATTCTGTCTGCCTCCAGAACCACGCACTTCATACCCGCCTGCTCCAAAAAATGAGCCGTCAGAACCCCGGCCATCCCTCCGCCTATAATCACCGTATCCGTCTCAATATCGCCCTGCAGCGGGGAACGCTTGGCAGACGATGCAGAAATACTCCAAATTGACTTTTCAACCATACTATTCACCTCAATACATTCTTCTGAATAGGATGCGTCTTAGATGCGGGAATTATACAAAAACTGGGAAAGAATTGGTGGGGGAGGCCGCGAAGTGAATTGCGGGCGAAATGGGCATCCTCCCCAACATCTCCCTATCATATACCCGTCAATAAGTTTAGCTTGTCTTTATTGCGGTAATGTGGTAAATTATAAAAGAAATTATTTTTTTGCTCTATCCAATCAGTAATAACTTTACTTGAAATCAGGTTAACACCAGGCTCACTTACATATGCCTGCCATTGTATGAGGAGTAAATCATGAAAATCTCAACTTTTACTAAGACACCATCGTCCGGACGCTTTTTATGCAATCCTACCTGGTATATTGATGCCTGCGGGAAAAAGCTGCTGTTTGTTTCCTCAGGCTCAGGATCTTTCCGCAGAGACATATCTCAGGCGGATACGATTCTTAATGATATTGATATTATCATTCTTCCTGCCGGCTGCATTGAGCCGGTCAGAGAAATTCAGTATTTTCTGTTTGCAAGCCCTCATGCACAGTTCTATCTTCCCAAAGCTACATCGCAAAAATATTTTCTGGATATATTCCATAAATTAAATGGGTACTGCAAAACCGAGTACCAATATGGAATGCTTTCACGCATTCATTTTGTGAACGACCTCTGCAGTATTAATCAGAACCTTATGCTGTTTGGATCTGATCCTTATCCCGCTGATTCTATTGAACACAGGCAGAGCCTTCTGATCCAGGAAGACAGTTGTGCCGTGCTGTTTGCGAATACTGGCACGGGGACGCCTGCCCTGGAGGCCACCTTTTCCCGTGCCCGAGACCTGACCTGCTTGAAAATCAAACGTGTTATCATGGCAGCCGGAGAATACGATACGCAAGATAGGGAAGATCACAGTGAAAAAAAAGCCTAAAGCGCAGACACGCTCTAAACGTACCTTGAAATTCCAGTCTGGCTCTGTAGCTACTTCAGTTGCTCAATGCGGCCTGCTTTAATTGCAGCGATATTTTCTGCGATCTTCTCTTTTGACCAGTTCCACCACTGTATTCTGAGCAAAGAGGCGATTGTGGCTTCAGAAAATCTCTTTTTAATCGCTTTTGCGGGCACTCCGCCGACAATCGTATATGGCGGGACGTCTCTTGTTACAACGGCCCTGGCGCCGATTATGGCGCCATCCCCTATTGTTACCCCGGACAGTATAACAGCCTCATATCCAATCCAGACATCATTACCGATTATGATATCGCCTTTATTGTCCCAGGCATCTGCCACATCATTTCTGTCAAGTCCCCATTCCTCAAAGAACAGTGGAAACGGATAGGTTGAGAGTGATTCCATTGAATGGTTTGCGCTATTAAAAAGAAACTTTGCTCCACAAGCAATGGAACAAAACTTTCCGATGTTCAGTCGGTCTCTATTGACCGGATAGTGATACAAAACGTTATTTTTTTCAAACTCCCGGGGATCTTTAACAAAATCATGATACATCGTATAATCGCCAACCTTAATATTCGGATTGGTAATTGCATTTTTCAGATAGATCGTCTGGTTATCTCCTGTCCGCGGGTATATTTTTTCTGGTGCTGCCATTTGAATTCCTCCTGTCCTCTAGTACATCGCTAATTCTGATCTGCAGACGCCGTTTTATCATATCCTCTGTTAACGACGACTGCTTATTATTATATTAACTTTCCGAACCAGCATTCTCAATATACCAGATACTACAGCAGTGTTTAGTATACATTGGCTTTCCTACCCGAAGACAATTTGTTAATTTAAGAATATTCTGAAAATGGTGGGCAAAAGGGTCTGACCCCTTTATAATACCGGCACCCAGTATTCGATCGGGCTTTTTCCGTCCTTATCTGCTTTTTCTCCGTATTTTGCAAAATCATACCGTGCATGGTCATTCAGCTGGCTGGTCGATTGGGGAAACCATTCTTTATAGACGTAATCAGCAACCGGCTGCAGGCTGTCTTCGCATTTAGCCCTGAAACTGAAGACAATATACTTGCATGCCGGCAGCTCTTTTACCTCCATACCTGCAGGGATATTCTCAATATGGTCAACTTCTGCTGCAGCCAGATAATCAAACGCCGGCTGTTTTTCATTTTCTAAATCCCATTTTGTATAGTCATTAAGCCCAATCAGAAAATCCATATCATTCCTGTGTGAAATCAATTGCTTTTTCGCATGTAACTTACGCCAGCATTTTCCAATATTAAAAAAACCAAAACGAACATTTTTCTTGAAACCCACTAACACTATTCTGCCGCATTCTACGGTTCTGATATCCATCATCTTGTCTCCCCTCAGCCTTGCCTGTCCGTCAGCCGTAAACTTTAACTGGTACGGATAAAATTCCCGCTTCTTACGAAACGCCTGCGGGCTGCATTTGAACAGAGCTTTGAAGCCGGCCGTAAAGGACTGCTGTGTCTCATATCCGGCACACAAAGCAATTTCCATGATCGGTTTGTCAGTAAAGATCAGTGATCTTGCCGCTTCGGTTAAACGCCTTCTCTGGATATAATGATGCAGTGTAAAGCCTACAATACTTACAAACATTCTGCTCAAATGGTATTTCGAATAATGCATCTTCCCGGAAATACTATCCAGGTTCAACGCTTCTTCCAGGTGCTCCTCAATGTAATCTACCACTTCTTGAATTGTATCAATGTTATTTGTTTTCATTCTGACCTCCTGAACATATTATACTGCTTTTTAGATCATCTATTTTCACATTTCTTGCTGTCATCCCCCATTTTAAGATGAGTTAAACGGTACAGCCCTTTCACCGCTTCCTGCCTGACATTAGCTTCTTGATATGAAGGAATTATACGCTTATAATAATTACCATAGCACGAATAGCTTCTAAACAGAAAGGCAGCGGCGTGAAGATTGCAGATCAGATAACAAAAATTAAACTATGAAAAGAACAGAAATAACAGCAAGTTAAATCAAGCAGTAATTCCTTTATTTCTTTATAATAAGTATAGGGCGATTGAGATGAGGTGAACAATAATGTACGAATGGCAGAAACAAATTCAAATCATCGTTGATGAAATTGACAACTGTATTAAAAATTATAATGATGACGCTTTGACTCTAAGCTGCCTTTCCCGCAGGCTGGGCTATTCCGAGTTTTATACAACCAGAAAGTTTAAAGAAACAGCGGGCATGCAGTTTCGGGATTATCTGCGGCATAGAAAATTAGCCTTTGCATTAAAAGAGGTGCGTGACAGTGAAAAAAGCTTTTTGGAAATTGCTTTTGATTATGGCTTTTCATCACATGAGGCCTTTACCAGGGCTTTCAAAAAAACATATGGCGTAACTCCAAGTGAGTACAGGAAGAATCCAAGGCCTGTCGTTCTCCGTACAAAAATAAACCCTTTCGACCGTTACTTTTTTGGATATGGAGAGATAGGTATGATAAAAACTACAGATGACATTAAAATTTATTTTGTAACCATCCCGGCACACAAGTTTTTGCACATTAAGAATTATGAAAGTAACGGGTATTGGGATTTTTGGGAAAAGCAAAGCCATATCCCAGGCCAAGACTGCGAAACAATCTGCGGCTTGCTCGATAGTATCAAGGGAAAATTGGATGACGACGGAGGGAGCGAAACCAACAGCGGCAGCGGCCAGCTTATGGCATATATGAATGACCCGGACGGCAGGCTCTGCGATTGGGGAATCCCGCGTACAGAATGTTACGGCGCGCGTCTTCCCGTCGATTACAAAGGAGTAGTCCCGCCGCAAATGCTTCTGGTTGATGTTCCTGAAGCCGAGTATCTTGTTTTTGAGCACGGTCCCTTTAATTATGAGCAGGAAAACCGCAGTATAGAGGAAAAGGTCGAAAAGGCAATGGCATCTTTTGATTTCACAGGCACTGGTTACTGCTATGACACTACCCCTGGCAGAATCATTTACTTTTACTTTAATCCGGAGCGGTTCTGGAAGTATATCAGACCGGTGCGGAGTATCTCAAACAAGAAGGTATATTGAAACAACATGTATTATACCACCTGATAACAGTGCAACAACAGCACCTATAATAATTCCTATCCCGGCACCTATAATATGGTGCCGCGGATTTCTATATTCTTTATCCATATCTTCTGTTCCGGGTATTCTTGTTTTTTTGCTGTGGCAGAAAAGTCCAATATCTAAAACCAGCAAATCGTAAATATTTACAACAAAAAATAGTATGAACACATGTATATATGCAGATGTGAATGTTTTTGCACCGGAAAAATACGCAAGTACCGCAAGTACAATGGCAATCAAAAATATAAAAATTATTTTTATTGATAAATGTCTTTTTTCTATTTTATCTATAACCCCCTTATATTGCGGCAGACTTTCTACCCGCATTCTGATTTCTTTTGGATAGGACATAATTTGGTTGACAGGGTTTTTGTAAAGTGGGGGAAGTATCATAAATGAAAAGACCCCACATGCGAAAATACATTCAATTGTTAATAACATAGCAATCCTCCTTTTGTATGTTTCACATAGATAAAGCAACATGACACACTTGTGCATTGGTCTGTAATCTAGTATAATACGGTCAGATGATCCGGACAAGATATCCGGTAGAAGTGATACATATTTTTAAATATGTGCCATGGGTGGAACAGGAGAAGAAACATATGTACTTTAAAGAAAATAACCAAACGAAAAAACGGATTATAGAAGCTTTATATGAGTTGTTAGACAAAAAAGACTACCATGATATCACAATATCCAGGATTGTCGATAAAGCAGCGTTAGGAAGGAGAACCTTTTACAGATACTTTAAATCTAAGGATGAAGTGATAGAATACTCAACGAATTTGCTGATGAAGGAATTTGCTGATATTATTGTACTGAATCATGCTGAAACACAGGACAGTATCATAGAATCCTATACTGTTAAACCAACAAAAAACCGCACCTGTGGTTCACAATTTCGTTCTATTGTGAGCTGCAGGCTGCGGTTTCAATCATTTCTGATAGATTATCTTTCTTATAGCATATACCGAGAGCGAAAAACACGCGGCAAGTTCTTCTATAGACATGCCGCCGCGATATTGCTCAACAATAACCGCATTGCGTTTTGCAAGCTCTTTCCGATACCCGGACAACTCTCCCCACTTCTTATGCTGATCGTCTTTTGCAGGAATATAAATATATCCTGCCTGCACATACTTCTGCAGTTCCTCGACTAAAGCATCCGGGAGAATTGTATTTGCATTCTTATATTTCATACAGGCTCCCTCCTTGATCATGAAGTCAAGCAGCAAAGCCAGCTGTATTAACTTAGCGACGCGAAACTACTCCATGCAAATGTCGCTCCTGATTCTGGCTTTGCACAGAGTCCTGCATCATTTTTCCTATTCTTATTCTTACACACAATCATCACCACCTAAAGATAACACTATGCTGTCAGTATACCATGACTGTATTTGTTGTTCAATCCCCCTTAACTCTCTTAGCCAATCCAATCAGAACTTCAATCTATGGAGTAACCGTGTTTTCAGGGTGTATTGGCCTCTATTCTACATAGGAATGGAGGTGATATCTATGGAACATTTCGATTTTAAAGACCTTATGGCTTTTGGAATGTTTATTTTGGCGTTACTGACATTCTTTTATTTAATTTTTAATGTAATGTGACACATTGTTTTTATAATGAATAAATACCGGATAACAATTTTTCAATTCCTCATTCAGAAACACTTTCCACCGGGCCTCGCCCATGCACATGCAAAAGCCTCTCCGCATTCTCTATGCGCTCCTTCGAGGGCACTTCCACCCCCTCCAGAGGATATGTAAGCCCCAGTTCTTTCCATTTAAATACCCCCAGCGTATGGTAGGGAAGCACCTCCACCTTCTCCACATTCTCCAGTGTCCCGATAAATGCATCCAGCCTACGAAGATACTCATCATTATCACTTTTCCCCGGTACAAGCACATGCCTGATCCAGACCGGTTTCCCCATCTCCGAAAGACAGGCCGCAAGATCCAGAATATTCCGGTTCGTGCATCCGGTCAGAATCTCATGCTGCTGTTCATCCATGTGTTTGATATCCAGCAATACCAGATCCGTATACTTCATCAGTTCCTGGAATCTGCCGAAGAAAGGTTCTTCTCTGGTAAATGGATTGCCACTTGTATCCAGAGTCGTATGGATCCCGGCTGCTTTTGCCTTCTGAAACAGTTCTGTCAGAAACTCGATCTGGAGAAGCGGCTCTCCACCGCTTACGGTAATACCGCCCTTACTCGCCCAGTAGGAGCGGTATTTTAAAGCCTGCCCAAGCAGTTCGTCAGCGGTATACTGTGTCCCCGACTGCATGTTCCACGTATCCGGATTGTGGCAGAACTGGCAGCGCATGGCGCAGCCGCTCATAAAAATAATATATCTGACGCCGGGTCCGTCTACGGAACCAAAGCTTTCAAGAGAATGGATATATCCTTTCAGATTGTTCTGCTCTGTCATCGTATTCACCTCAAAATAAAACTTTCTACATGATTTATAACTGAATTAATCCGTAAACAAACCGGCCCGTAAAACGGTCTGCCGTCAAAAAGGTGCTGCCTGTTTACATATCCGCGTGGCATGTTCTGGAGATTACGTCCATCTGCTGCTCACGTGTCAGGTCGATAAACTTAACTGCATATCCGGACACGCGGATTGTGAAGTTTGCATATTCCTCTTTTTCCGGATGTTCCATCGCATCGATCAGCTTTTCTCTGCCAAACACATTGACGTTCAGGTGGTGCGCCCCCTGTTCAAAATATCCGTCCAGCACCCGGGTAAGATTCTCAATACGCTCCGCCTCGTCATTCCCCAGTGCACCAGGATTGATCGTCTGAGTATTAGAGATTCCGTCCAGCGCCTCTTCATAAGGAAGCTTTGCAACGGAGTTCAGAGATGCCAGCAGACCGTTTTTCTCCGCGCCATAGGAAGGATTTGCGCCCGGTGCAAGCGGTTCCCCCGCCTTTCTTCCGTCAGGCATGGAGCCCGTCGCTTTTCCGTAAACCACATTGGATGTGATTGTGAGGATAGAGGTTGTCGGCTCTGAGTTTCTGTATGTATGGCATTTTTTCAGCTTGCCCATGAAGGTCTTAAGCAGCCAGATTGCAATATCGTCCGCCCGGTCGTCGTCATTTCCGTATCTTGGGAAATCACCCTCTGTCTCGTAATCCACAGCCATTCCCGTCTCGTCACGGATGACTTTGACCTTGGCATATTTTATTGCACTTAAAGAATCTACTACATGTGAGAATCCTGCAATTCCTGTTGCAAATGTTCTTCTTACATCTGTATCAATCAGCGCCATCTCCGCCGCCTCATAATAATACTTATCGTGCATGTAATGGATCATATTCAGGGTGTCCACGTATAGTTTTGACAGCCAGTCCATCATCTTGTCATACTTATCCATGACATCCTCATACTCCAGATATTCTGTAGTAACCGGCTTATATGCAGGAGCTACCTGTTCTCTGGTCTTTACATCCACACCACCGTTGATTGCATACAGCAGGCATTTGGCAAGATTCGCACGGGCGCCGAAGAACTGGATTTCTTTTCCCGTCTGGGTTGCAGATACACAGCAGCATATGGAATAATCATCTCCCCATACCGGTCGCATCACATCATCGTTCTCATACTGGATGGAGCTTGTCTCGATAGAAATGTAAGATACATAGTTCTTAAACGCCTCCGGAAGGCGGGAAGAATACAACACCGTCAGATTCGGCTCCGGCGACGGTCCCATGTTCTCCAGGGTGTGCAGAAAACGATAATCATTCCTGGTCACCATAGATCTGCCGTCCTGCCCCAGCCCTGCCACTTCCAGCGTTGCCCATACCGGGTCACCGGAGAACAGTTCGTTATAGGAAGGAACCCTGGCAAACTTGACCATCCTGAACTTCATCACCATATGGTCGATCAGTTCTTGTGCCTGTGCCTCTGTCAGAATTCCCTTTTCCATATCCCTTTGGATATAGATGTCCAGGAAAGTAGAGATTCTTCCAACGCTCATCGCGGCACCGTTCTGCGTCTTGATTGCCGCAAGATAGCCGAAGTACAGCCATTGCACTGCTTCCTTCGCATCCTTTGCCGGCTTGGATATATCAAACCCATAGACAGCCGCCATCTCCTTCATGTCTTTGAGCGCCTTTAACTGATCCGCAACTTCTTCTCTCAGACGAAAATCGGTTCCCTTCATTCCGTGTCTTTCGGTTTCGTTAAAGTCCACCATTTTTTGTTCAATCAGGTGGTCAATTCCGTAAAGAGCTACACGGCGGTAATCGCCCACTATACGCCCTCTGCCATATGTATCCGGAAGTCCTGTGATGATCTTATTATGGCGCGCCTTTTTCATCTCCGGGGTATAGATATCAAAAATCCCCTGGTTATGTGTTTTGTGGTATTTGGTGAAAATCTCATGCAGCTTCTCACTCGGCTGATACCCGTAAGTCGTACATGCCTGCTCCGCCATCTTGATACCGCCAAAAGGCATAAATGCTCTCTTAAGCGGCTTATCTGTCTGGAGACCGACTACCGTCTCCAGTTCCTTCATCTCTTCATCAATGTATCCCGGCCCATAAGCCGTCAGGCCGGAAACAACCTCTGTCTCCATATCCAGGACGCCGCCCTTCGCCCGTTCTTCCCGCTGCAGCTCCTGCAGCCTGCCCCAGAGTTTATTTGTAGCTTCTGTAGGTCCTTCCAGAAAGCTCTCATCGCCCTCATAAGGAGTATAATTGTTTTGAATAAAATCCCGGACATTGATGTCATCTCTCCATAGCCTTCCCTTAAATCCTTCCCACTGATCATAATGAGTCATATTATAAAATCCTCCTTTGATATAACAGGTTATCTTTTAGTTCCCGCCCAGTATATCATTTCGTTAAATAAAAGACAAGAGGATAAGTGATAATAGTTTTCATTATTGGCCTTGTATCTAATTTTATACAATATATAGTGTTTTCTGCTACGCTTATGTGCATCAGTAGTGCATGACAACAGGAGTCCCGTTTGATATCATGCTGTATAATGTCGCTGCGCCGTCCAACGGCATATTAATACATCCGTGGGAACCAATACTCCAGTACAGGTCTCCCCCGAATGCGGGCTGCCATGTGGCATCATGGAATCCAACGCCGCCATAAGTCACCTGCATCCAGTAGTCCACCCATGTCCGGTATTCCGGCTCTCCTGTCTCCGGCACAATATTTCCCACAAGGGTAGTGCCTGGAATCATCATAAGAATATCATATACCCCTGCCGGTGTGGAGTGTTCATAAGGCTTGCCGGTTACCACGGCCGTCTCAAAGGCAACATTCCCATCAACAATATACCACATATATTGCGCACTCAGATCCACCTCAATAAATGTTTTGCCCCAGTCCTGCTGCTCATGGCTAGCCGCCCGCTGCTCGTATACCGGCTCCTTGGTTGTCTGCTCACCAGCTTTAATACTGGCGATCAGTGCATCCGCCTCAGCCGCCTCATTGATCGCCCAGCCGTAGGTACCGCCGCTTACTTCTGTCGCTTTTCCCCAGGGCGTGGTCAGCGGACGGGTCCCGTAAAGTGTTTCATATTTTGCGGCAAATTGATTCATATATTCTCTGACCTTGTCTTCATGGAAAGTAACATTCATGTTCTCATCCCAGGACAGCCATGTAGAAATCAACGCCTTGTCCACCACCTCTTTATGCGGCGCCATATCGTAAGTGATGCTTGTCCCGCAGTACTTGTTCAAGGTATCGCAGGCAGCCGCCACCTCTTTTGAATCCGCAGTATGCTTCGGCTTCAGATAACAGTCTTCTTTCTCCAGGCTGAATTTCTCTTCCAGCCCCTGCACTGCCTGTATTAGCTTTTCCTTCATTGGCTCCTGATCGATTTTTGTCCCCAGCACCTCCGGCTTTACAACAAACTTATCTCCATCAAACTCCGGCTTTGCACTCTCCGGATCACTCTTCTCTTCATTCTGGAAACATTGCAGCGCCTGAATCTTTTCCTCCAGCTGTTTGTGGTCATATTCAAAACCCAGAGACAGCTTTACCTTATGGTCTTTCCAAAGCATCGAAGGCCAAAGAAACGCCCCCTGCTCCTTCAGCGCTTTATCCAGCTCTTTACTCTTCTTATACTTCATGGATATCGATGATCCGCTGATCTCCTCACTGCCGCCTTCTTTCGGAGTAACTTTCAGCGCATATCCATCGATCTGCCCTGCAAAATACCGCTCGGCCTCATCTGCCGTCTTCATGGAAAAGTCTACGCCATTAATCATGGTATTATGAAAGAAATGACTCATGAAATAAATAGATATGCCACAGTAAATACAGATCAAAATGCCAGCTGTTATCCCCCCTGCCAGTAATACCTTCTTCTTGCCGCTCATCTTATGTACCCTCCTCTATAGTAATACAGTATTATCATTACATTAAATAGACGGATTTTCAAGGCAAAAGGCTGCAAATTTTCAGTATTTTTTCTAATTGCTTAAATATGTGAATCGTTTTAAAATAAAATATGTGTGTAATTCATTTTAAACATCGTAAAACCATTGCTCAAACCGCACATATATTACATAGTATGCAATATATTATTTTCAGAATAAACAACATTTGAAAGGTAGTAGTTAAACATGGAAATTAGAAAAGCAAGGCTGGCAGATCTGGAAATTCTGCTGAAAATGTATGAAAGTGCAAGAATGTTTATGACAAGCCACGGAAATCCCACACAATGGGGCAGCACCTATCCACCCAAAGCACTGCTGGCTCAGGATATTGAGGATGGAAACAGCTATGTCTGCGAAGAACACGGCAATATCATAGCTACATTCTATTATAAAGAGGGCCGTGACGATACTTATACCAAAATATATAACGGTCAGTGGCTGGATGAATCCCCCTATGGGGTTGTACACAGGATCACATCCGACGGCACCATCCGCGGGGCTGCATCCTTCTGCCTGAACTGGGCACTAGAGCAGTGCAGGAATCTCCGTATCGATACACACAGAGATAACGTGGTCATGCAGCATATGCTCGATAAAAATGGGTTTCAGTACTGCGGGATCATCTATCTGGAGGATGGGAGTGAGCGGATGGGGTATCAGAAACGAATGTAGGGCCACTTGGTATGGGGACGCCGCTCCGTCCCACGGCCGGTTGGTTCATCCAAACGGTAGGGAGGTCCTCGCTCTCGGATGGTAATGTAAATGGTAACAGTTCAGACTTGTCTGAATTATTACCGTAAACGGAATCTGGGTGTGAGAAAGTTTTGGTACGGGATTGACTTTATTGGGGAATCAGTGCATAATAAGATTGTTAATAAAATAACATACTGATTGATTTAGGAGGAATTACAAATGGCAAATATTTTGATTAGTCCGGGCAAGTACCTGCAGGGTGCCAATGAGATGGCAAGACTCTGTGATTATGCGAAGGTGTATGGGAAAAAGGCTTTGATTCTTATTACGGAATCTGGTTATAAGCGGATCGGCAATATTGTTGATGGGAGCTTTGCTAGTCAGGATTTTGAGATCGTATATGATTATTTTAACGGTGAATGCAGCAAGAATGAAATTCAACGTCTTACTGAGATTTTGAAGAAGGAAAACTGTGATCTTGTTATTGGGATCGGGGGCGGAAAGATACTGGATACGGCTAAAGCAGTGGCATATTATGGACATACGCCGGTTCTGGTGTGCCCGACCATCGCATCTACGGACGCACCCTGCAGCGCTCTTTCTGTGATCTACACGGATGAAGGCGTATTTGAGGAATATTTATTCCTTCCGGCTAATCCGAATATGGTCTTGATGGATACGGACATTATTTCAAAATCACCGGTACGTTTAACCGTATCCGGCATGGGGGATGCCCTTGCCACATATTTTGAGGCAAGAGCGGTACAGACAAAAGGCGCCGCTACCTGTGCAGGAGGAAAAGTGACCTCAGCAGCTATGGCCCTGGCAAAATTATGCTTTGATACATTAATGGAAGAAGGTGTAAAAGCAAAACTTGCGCTGGAAGCAGGAGCATGCACTGCAGCCGTAGAAAAAGTAATAGAAGCCAACACCCTGCTGAGCGGAATCGGCTTTGAAAGCGGCGGACTCGCAGGAGCACATGCCATCCACAACGGCCTGACAGTGCTGGAAGACTGCCACCAGATGTACCACGGCGAAAAAGTAGCATTCGGGACAATTACCCAGCTGGTACTCGAAAACATTCCCGCAGAAGAACTCCAGGAAATCATCGACTTCTGCATCGAACTGGGCCTGCCCGTAACATTAAAAGAACTGGGAATCAAAGAAGTAACCGAAGAAAAACTCATGGCCGTTGCCACCGCAGCATGCGCAGAAAATGACACCCTGCATAACATGCCGTTCGAAGTCACCCCAGAAACCGTATGCGCAGCAATCAAAGCCGCCGATGCATACGGAAGGTACTTTCTTGGAGAAGATTAAGAAAAACCCAGGATACAACTAGTTTATCTCAAAATAAGCAACTGCCTCTTAAGCTGAGATAAACTTTCGTAAGTGCAGCCCACACAATCCGCCTCTCCCGCTCGGCTCCACACCCAAGATAGCCTTTCCTTCCGCCCGGATGCGTCCAGCCTGTCCTGAGAGGTTCACCTGCCGCGGTGCAGAGAAAATGGGGATGCCCCTTTTTGAAAGCATAAAACGCGTAATTAGAACGGCTTAATGGAAACCCTGTTGGATTTTGAGACTGAAATCGGCTCACAAAGCCGATTTCAAAGAGACCTGAGCTGCACAATCATCAAGATCGTGCAGTGAATGTCTCTGGTGTCTCAAAATCCAACAGGGTTTCCATTTAGCCGTTCTTTACAAGTGATCTGCTTTCAGAAAGGGGCATCCCCATTTTCTCTGCACCGCGGCAGGTGAACCTCTCAGGACAGGCGTCTCCCTCCAGCAAGACTATCTCACAGCATCCCCTTATAGATTTTTTCCGATGTAATAGGCATTTCCCGCACTATCACTCCCACTGCATTCTGAACTGCATTTGCGATTGCCGGGGGCGGCGTATTGATAACGATCTCTCCTATGGATTTTGCACCGAACGGACCTGTCGGCTCGTAACTGCTCTCAAACTCCACCCGGATCTCTCCTACATCCATCCGGCTTGGGATCTTATACTGCATAAAAGAATTGCTGTAATTTTTCCCCTTTTCGCTGTATACGATATCCTCGTAAAGGGCCATACCGATCCCTTGGGCTATTCCGCCCTCCGCCTGGATTCTGGCCAGATTCGGATTGACTACGGTTCCACAGTCTACGACTGCAGCATAATCAACCAGCTCCAGCTCCCCTGTCTCTTTATCGATCTCTACCTCTGCCATGCCCACCATAAACGGCGGCGGTGATACCGGTGAGGTAAATGCCTCACTGGCATAAAGTGCTTCTTCATTGTTGCACATAACCCGATTGCCGATATCAGCCCTTGATATGCTCCTTCCTGTTTTCAGATCCAGAACCCGTTCCCCATCGAATTCCACCTCTTCCGCAGAACATCCAAGATATGACGCCCCTCTGATACAGATTTTCTCCCTAAGTGTCTCACAGGTCTTTACAACAGCCATGCCTGTCACATAGGTGGTGCTGGACGCATAGGAACCGCAGTCATAAGGGGATACATCGGTATCTACCCCATGCACGATGATTTCTTCTATCTCACACTCCAGGCATTCGGCTGCCATCTGGGCCAGTATGGTGTCGCATCCGGTTCCCATATCTGTAGCCCCGATCATAAGGCTGTAAAAGCCATCGTCATTCACCTTGATTCCCACTGATGCAGTGTCTACAGCTGAGATACCGGAGCCCTGCATTGCCATTGCAACTCCAACGCCGCGGACTTTTCCATTTCCCATATCGCGGCATGGATATTTGTGATCCCAGTCTATCATCTCTTTCGCCCGTTTCAGGCAGCGGTCCAGTGCACAGCTATTTGCCGTTTCACCATAATAAGCAGGCATTATCTGTCCCTCTTTTACCATATTAAGTTCACGGATTTTAACCGGATCCATGCCCAGCTCAGCCGCAAGTTCATTGACAGCAGATTCTACTGCAAAAATCCCCTGGGTAGCGCCATATCCCCGGTAAGCCCCTGCGGACATGACATTCGTATAGACCACGTCATACACAAAGCGAAAGGCTTCTGCCTTTCCATACAGAGGAATAGACTTATGTCCGGAAAGCCCCACCGTAGTCGGACCATGCTCTCCAAAGGCACCCGTATTCGAGAGAGTGTAGACATCAATCCCTTTGATAATTCCATTCTTATCCGCCCCGACACGGACATGGACTTCCATCTCATGCCTTGGTGAGGATGCGATGAAGGACTCTTCTCTCGTATAAATAAGCTTAGCCGGTTTTCCGGTTTTCCAGGTCACCAGCGCCGGATAGACCTCGGTCACCACCGTTTGTTTTGCTCCGAAACCTCCGCCGATCCTCGGCTTAATGACACGTATTTTTGACTTCGGCACGTCCAGGGCCGTGGCCAGAATTCTCCGCACATGAAATGGAATCTGGGTTGAAGAAAGAACATTGAGCCTCCCATAGGTATCCAGATACGTGCAGGTTCTGAAAGTCTCCATCATTGCCTGCTGGTTTGCCTTCGTATGATAGGTTCTGTCAATTACGTATTCACAGTCTGCCAGAACCCTCTCAATATCTCCCTGGAAGTCCTCCTCATGGGCGCACAGGTTTCTCTGATTGTCCGCCCCTACGGGGCAGAGACTCTTCCAGTTCTCCTCCGGATGTACAAGGATAGGATTGTCCTTTGCTTTTCTGAAATCCAATACAGGTTCCAGCACTTCGTATTTCACCTTGATCATTTTCATAGCCTTGCTGACTGCTTCTTTGGTTTTGCCTGCTATAATGGCAACCGCATCGCCCACGAACCGGACGCGTTGATCCAGAATCAGCCTGTCATAAGGACTTGGCTCCGGATAAGTCTGCCCCGCCATTGTAAAACGCTTATCCGGGCAGTCTTTGTAAGTTAGTATACACTCAATCCCCGGTACTGCAGCTGCTCTAGTCAGATTGATGTCCTTGATCAGTGCATGTGCATGAGGGCTTCTCAGCACCTTTACAATTAAGCAGTCCACAGGCGCCAGATCGTCTGTGTAGACGCCTTTTCCGGTCACGAGTGCCTGCGAATCAACTTTTGGTACGGACTGGTTTACAACTCTCATGAGCGCACCTCCTCTTTTTTCCACTGTAAATACTTCTTTATCGCACGCAGCTGTCCCATATAACCGGTGCATCGGCACAGATTTCCTGACAGGTATTCTTTGATTTCATCCGTACCCGGATCTTCCAGTTCACGTACCATAGCAAGCACGTTCATGATAAACCCAGGAGAACAGAATCCGCACTGTTCGGCGCCTTCATTTGCCAAAAATGTTCCAAACTCCTCGGCTTCTTCTTTTACCCCTTCCAGTGTTGTCACTTCCTGCCCTTCAATGCTTGCCGCCAGAATGGAGCACGACAGGCGGGATTTTCCGTCGATCCACACCGTACAGAGACCGCAGTTTGTTGTCTCGCAGCCACATTTGACACTGTGGCATCCAAGTTCTCTCAGCACATCCAGAAGAATGGTATCGCCTGCTGCTTCCACACAGGCCTGTTTTCCGTTTAATATGAATTTTACTTCCATCTATCTGCCCTCCTGTGTTCGGTCTGCCAGAATGGAACGCATGGCCCTCAGGATCAGCACTTCTGCCAGATGATGCCGGTATTCGGCGCTCCCGCGCATATTGGTTCCGTAAACAAAGCCCGCAGCCGCCTCTTTCGCGCACTCGGCCAGTTTCTCTTCTGTAATATCATCCGGGATTTCCCACTCTTTCTCCAGCACTGCCGCCTTCATAGGCCTGGCCCCCACTGAAAAGTACCAGGTTTCCTTCCCATGCACCGGTCCGGTAACTACCGCACAGGAGAGCACGGGAAAATCTGTTTTCGTCCTGCGGACGGAGGAATAACGGAGCTTCCGGTCGCTCTTCCTTATGATAATAGAGACAAGGATATCCTTATCCCGCTTTTTATTTACAAATTCGGACAGGCGGATCGTTCCCCCGTCATACAGCTCTACGAATGTATCCAGAGCCAGCAGGCAGGTCAGCACATCTGAAAAGCCGAATCTCCCATAAATGCTTCCACCCACGGTTGCCTGATTCCGGAACTGTACTCCTACTATGTGGCGTACGGACTCAGCAACCGCATCTCCGTACATTTCCCTTAACCCCTCGTGAAGCTCCAGCTGCCGCAGGGTACACATGGCTCCAATACGGAATACATGGTCTGTCTCCTCAATCTGATCCAGCCCCAGGCCCGATATATCTATAATTGTCTGTACCTTTGCATTTCCCAGACGCATCCACATCATGCCGCCCATGATGCGCGCATTTCTGGCCTGGTTCAGCTCATAGGCCTCTTCCAGTGTTTTTGCTTTTACATAATGATTAATCGTAAGCAAAACCGTTCTCCTTTCAATCCCCATTCTCTGCTCTGCGCGAAAAAAAGGTGCAAATGCTTACTGTCATTTACACCTCGTACTTAAATATATTATCATATTACGCCGATTTTGTCAAAATATCTGTGTTAGATTCAACGGGCTTTAGGATCGTTGACGTATGGAGACGCTTAATAACCAGAAGGCTGGGGTTGGCATGGGGCTGTATGTGCAGGTGCGGGAATGCACCCGTACTGCAAAATTCTTCTAAGACAGCCTGTCCCGGCTCCGGTTAAGCGTCCCTCCTTTCTACAGCTCCCCCCCATTACTCTCAATAACCCTTTTATACCACTGGAATGATTTTTTCTTTTTTCTTTCCAGTGTTCCGTTCCCCTTATTATCCTTATCCACATAGATAAATCCATACCGTTTTTTCATTTCCCCGGTTGTGAAGGATACACAGTCTATACATCCCCATGGTGTGTAACCGATTAATTCCACGCCATCGAGGAGCACGGCTTTCTTCATTTCATTGATATGTTCTCTCAGATAGGATATTCTATAATCATCATCTATCGTACCATCCGGTTTTACCTCATCTACAGCACCAAAACCATTTTCTACTATGAATAATGGCTTCTGATATCTCTCGTAAAGCAGATTCAGAGCATACCGCAGGCCTACGGGATCAATCTGCCAGCCCCAGTCACTCTTTTTTACGAAGGGGTTGCTGACGCTTCCCGGAAAGCCGTCCAGCCCGTTTCCTTCTCTGACCACATCTGCTTTAACCGCATTGGTCATATAGTAGCTAAAGCCTACATAGTCAACCGTGCCTTCCTTTAGTATGGCTGCATCTTCCGGATCCATTTTAATCGTAAAACCTTTTCTCTCCCATTCTCTGTAGATATAGGAGGGATATTCCCCGCGCACATGGACGTCTCCGAACAGATAACGGTCATGCATGGCCTCCACAGAGTACATCATATCGTCCGGGTGACAGGAATATGGGTAAATCGGTACACAGGCTACCATACATCCGATCTGGAAATCGGGGTTGATTTCATGCCCTTTCTTAACTGCAAGTGCACTGGCCACCAGTTCGTGGTGCACAACCTGGTACATGCATTCTTCGGGATTCTCCTCCTTTGTGAATATCACGCCGGAGCATGTGTAACCGAAGAGAGGATACTTATAATTCTTCTGGTTATTGATCTCATTAAAAGTCATCCAGTATTTCACCTTATCTTTATATCTCTCCATAACAGTAACTGCATACTTCACAAAAAAATCAATGAGTTTTCGATTTTTCCATCCCCCGTATTTTTTTACGAGATGGTAAGGCATTTCAAAATGTGATAATGTCACGACTGGCTCTATTTTGTATTTCAGCAATTCATTAAATAGGTCGTCATAGAATTGCAGTCCTGCCTCATTCGGAGTTTCTTCATCACCCAAAGGGAAAATCCTGGTCCAGGCTATGGATGTGCGGAAGCACTTGAATCCCATTTCGGCAAACAGTTTGATGTCTTCTTTATAGCGATGATAAAAATCCACTGCCTCATGGTTGGGATAGTAGCAGTCACGCTGGATATCGTCTGTGATTCTTCGGTCCACACCGTGCGCTCCTCCGGTCAAAACATCTACAATGCTGACTCCTTTACCGCCTTCGTTCCATCCGCCCTCTACCTGGTGGGCAGCTACCGCGCCGCCCCAGAGAAAATCATCCGGTAATCTATCCATTTGCATGCTCCTTTCCTTCCACGTACATAACCGTTTCCATTGCCTCTACATTCTGATTTGTCCGAACATCCAGCTTCGCCACCTGTTCCATGTCTGTTAAGATATAGATTACAGTTGGATCGTAACCCTCTTTTTGAATCAGCTCCGGATCGAATTCGATCAGAAGATCCCCCTTTTTCACTCTGTCCCCCTGCTCCACATGGGCATAAAAACCTTTGCCCTCCAGCTGAACAGTATCGATTCCGATGTGGATCAGGATTTCTCTGCCCTCCTCTGTAACAAGCCCCACCGCATGACCGGTCGGGAACACGGCTTCGGCGGTTCCGTCAAGAGGGGCATATATTTTTCCTTCCGAAGGTATGATACCAAGACCGTCCCCCATTGCACCGGAAGCAAATGCTTCATCATTTACCTGTGAAAGCGGGATTGTTTTTCCCTTTACGGGACTTCCCATCTCAACCCCGAAGCCCTGGATTCTGCTTTCTGTTGTTTTGGGAGCGCCGTCTTTATCTTTCTGTTCCCTATTTGGGGAAACAGACGATTTTGTATCATTTGTTTCAATTGCATTATCATTTTCCGGAACATCCTCATCGAAGCCAACGATGTAAGTCAGTACAATGGCCAGAACAAATGATACAACAATGGAAATAAGAAGGCCTGTAAACTGTGACATGTGACCCGCTTTGAAATAGGCTGGAAGTGTTGCGATACCAGGCATGTTGTATCCCCATGATACGGCATTGAAAGCCCCGGCGATACCGCCGCCGACTGCACCCGCCACGCATCCGCAGATCATTGGTTTCTTAAGCCGAAGGTTAACGCCGTAAATAGCAGGCTCTGTGATACCGAAAAGACCAGTAACTGCTGCTGAAAGTGATACCCCTTTCATGTCTTTGTTTTTTGTCTTCAAGAATACACCCAGTGCGGCTCCTGCCTGGGAGAATACGGCTGAGGCCTGAAGCCCGGTAAAGGTATCATATCCCAGGTTTGCATAGTTTCCGACGGTAACCGGCGTGATGCCCCAGTGTACACCAAAGATAACCAGCACTTCCCACAGGCCGCCCACGATTACCCCCGCCACAATCGGGCTCAAACCATAGAGGTAATTGTAAGCCCCTCCAATCGCGCCGCCGATCGTATTTCCGATAGGCCCGAATGCAAGCAGTGTCAGAGGTACCATAATCACGATCGTTAACATCGGAGAAAACAGATTTCTCACTACGATCGGCAGGTATCTGTCAAAAAACTTCTGTACATAGGAGGCAATCCAAATAGAAAGAATGATCGGGATAACAGAGGATGTGTAGCTTAAAAGCTGCACCTTAATACCCAGGAAGTAAACATCCTGTCCCGCATTTACCATATTCATGTAGTCCGGGCTTACAAGTGCACAGGCTATTACAACCGCCACGAACGTGTTTACCCCGAATTTTTTGGATGCGGTAACTGCAATCAGAACCGGCAGGAAGGTAAATGCCGTCCATGAAATAAAATTCAGTATCTGGTAGGTTCCCCCCGTTGTGTCAATGGCATTTAGCGCCACAAGTATTCCCAGAATTCCCTGCAGGATACCGCAAGCTGCAAGGGTGTATAAAAACGGTGCGAAGATACTGGATATGATGTCGATAATCCTGCTGAAAACTCCGCCCTTTTTACCCGTATCTTTTGCCTGTTTCTCATCGATAGATACCAGTTTCAGTACCTCTTCGTATGCATCTTTTACGTGGTTACCGATGACCACCTGAAACTGGCCGCCCGCCCGCACCGTGGTTATGACCCCCGGAATCTTAGATACTTTTGCTGCATCCACAATTGTTTCATCTTTTAATATAAAACGGAGTCTTGTCGCACAGTGTGCTACATTTGTTATATTTCCGTCACCGCCAAGTTCCTGTACCAGTTCCCTGGCTGTTTTCCCATAATCAATAGCCATTTCAGCTACCCCTTTCTTCTCAATTTCGCACCGGCTGCTCTGTAGTTCTTATTATACATAACTGCTTTCAAATTCATAGTATTTCACGTTCTTTAGAAATTTATATGCCTGGAAGAAATTTGTTTCAGAGAAAAAACAAGGTGTTTCCTGCCAACGCCTATTAAAGATGCCAGAGCGCCTTGCTCACTCAATATAATATAAAAAGGCAGCTATGAAAGCCGCCTTCCTATTGTTTCTATCAAATACAGCACCGGAACCTGTGTAGTGATATTATATTCTTCTTTAATCTTGCGCTCGGACACATAATATGCCAGGGGACAATCCGCCATTTTAGCCAGTGTGCACCCCGAGCCATTTGTGATACTCACAAGCCTGCAGTGATGTTCCTTGAATCTGCCTGCCAGCTTCACAATCTCCTGGGTCTCCCCCGATTCGGACAATGCAATCACCACGGTGTCCTTTAAGTCCTCCCGTACAGGATAATAGGGATCTTCGATATACTGGCTGTACTTTCCCAGATTTGAAAAATACCGGGCACCGTATTTTCCCAATATACCTGATGTCCCGATCCCGATAAAAACCAGCTGCCCTGCATCCTGAATCACCTGAACCGCCTTGGAAATACGTTCCTCATATTCCGTAGATGTAACCGTATGGAAAAAATTAATCACTTCATCTATATTATCATCATAAGTCAGCTTTCTTTTGTTCTCTTTTTCTTCTTTAAGGAACATTTTAAACTGCACACGGAATTCCGAATAACCATCACATCCAGCTTTCTTACAAAACCGTATCACCGTGGATGTCGAAACATGCACAGCCTGTGACAGTTCCCGGATCGTCATATATTGTACCTCTTCCTTGTGCTCCATGATGTAGCTGTAAACAAGCATTTCCAAATCATTCAACGATTGCAGAACTTCGTAACTAAACATGCTTCACCTCACTGATGTATCATGAATTTATTATATCAATGCAGTACCTGTGCGTCAATAACTTCAGCGCGGCTCAAAGGGGTCAGACCCCTGTGCAGAGGGGTCTGACCCCTTTGAACTACTCGTCACAATTTAGTGTCTTTTGTACGTATTTTCTTTCCATATCATGTCTTGTCTTCCGTGTTTCAACACTGTCAAATATGATAGAAAAATCGTAATCTTCCGGATATAACTGGTCTGCAGGAACGTGCAGCCGTATTCTCTTATGGTTGATCCATATTTTTTTATCCGGCATCTGTACACGGAGTACCCCCTTTTCATTCGCAGTCTGGCAGACGATTCCTATTTTTTTATCCGGCATGACCATCACGCTGTCACCCAGCTGGTATTTTACTGCATTCTCCTGCATGACTACTTTTTTCTTTTTCTGTATCTTTGAATGAGAATTTCTTTTTAGTTCCTGGTTGTCCGTCTCTGTCTGAAAGTCCAGCTCTGCCTCCTCTCCGTAGGCAGCTTGTGCTGCGGTTCGGAGCATATTGCCCGGCATCCCCAGTTTACCTGCAATATAGAAGGCGCAGCTCTCTCCTGCTTTTCCGATGACTAACTGATATAACGGACGCAGGCTTTCTTTGTCAAAGGTCATTCTTGCATTCACGATTCCCTCTTCCCGTTTGGCATACTCTTTCACTTCCGGATAATGTGTGGTGACCAGAAACAGTGCCCCGCTCTTTTTCAGTTCCTCCAGAATGGCGATGGCGATTCCCATCCCCTCTGCCGGATCTGTGCCGGAACCCAGTTCGTCCATGATAACCAGGCTTTCGCGGCTGACTGTTTTTAGTATGCCCAATACATTTGTAATATGTGCGGAAAATGTGGACAGGTTTTCAGACAAATTCTGTCCATCCCCGATATCACATAATACCGCATTATTCATGCATATTTCTGCATGATCACATGCCACATGCATTCCGCACTGTGCCATCATGCAATTGAGCGCTACAGTCTTGATTGCCACTGTCTTTCCTCCGGTATTGGGGCCGGTAATGACCACACCGTTAATACCGTTCCCTATTTCAAAGTTCAAAGGCACATTGATTTTTCTGTCCATCAGCGGATGCCTTCCGTTCTTCAGCTTGATATAGCGTTCCGTATTGATTTCCGGCTGCGTCCCTCCGTATTCCAGGCTCAGCTTTGCTTTGGCGAAAATAAAATCCAGCTTTTCAACTGTCCTGTTGTTTTTCTTTATAATCTCTTCCTTATCGGACAGCAGCCCCGACAATGTGTACAGAATCCTGATCACCTCATTTTCCTCATCAATTCTGAGTTCCTGCAGTTCATCGTAGAGCGCGGCAACTGCAGCTGGTTCCACAAATAAGGTGCTTCCTGTAGCGGATTTGTCAATCACTGCGCCGGCAATCTTAAATCGGTATTCTTTCTTGACCGGTATACACAGATGTCCATTTTTTACTGTGCTGAAACTATCAGACATATAGGATTTGTTTGCCCGCAGTGCTGCATCTGCCTTCTGGTGCATTTTATCGTCTGTCCGGTCAATTGCCTCCCTGAGCGACTTTAAGGTCTTAGAGGCATAGTCGTCTACTTCTCCATTTCGTATCTTTTGATTCAATTCTTCACAGACCTCATCCAATGAGTCCAGATTTTCTTCATAATAGGCCAGGCTCAGTTCATACTGCTTTCCTCTCTCAAGATAGGACTTCAGCCTTCTTACAGATGTAAGAGTCCTGGAAATACATTCCAGCTGTTCGGCAGTAAGGCATCCTCCTTTGCCCGCAAACTCGATCCATTCCCTAATTCCCTGAAGCGCCGTCATCGGCGGCATCCCGCATTTTTCAATCATATACCTGGCTTCTGTAGTCTCCTTTTGCCTGGCTCTGACATCAATTTCGGACAGATATGGTTTCAGATCCCTTGCCTGCCCTTTTGCCCCCTCCGTGCATGCCAAATCTGCCAGCTGTTCTTTTATTTTATCAAATTCTAGTATTTTTTCTGTGTCTAACATATTGACCTCCTGAAAAATAACCGACCGGTTATTTTGTCCTAAATTTTAACCTTATTCACCCGTTTACATCGGATTCGCCCGGAGGACCGCATAATACGGTACCCTGCGGGTATACTCATTTCAACAAAAAAACGCCACGAAAAGTATCTGCCCATATACAGGCATACTACTTCCGTGGCTTGTAAAATATACTATAACAGAAAAAACAGCATGACCATACAGCCATGCTCTTCAAATCTCATCTATCACAGATATCTATCCGAAGCGTATGTTCGCATTTTGTAAGGCAGATAAAAGGATACAGCTGTCCCCTAAAAACGACAATGCTGCTTCCCCACAACTATTTAATTAGCTGTATTCTCCATTACTACCACACGTAACATACATTTACCTCTCCCGAAAAATTTTCTTTATTATATCCCGGACCTGTGCAGATTGTCAATAAGAATTTTTTACTTATACAATCTTTATTAATGGCAGCCGTAAAGTTTTGTATTTTATTTTATCTCCTGGCATTTCATTTTGTTCATCTTTCTAAAGAGAACCCACACCGAATTGGAAAAGGCATTCTGCCTTCCAAAGCGATGTGGTTTTTATAAGTATTACCCAATATATCTGCCTAAAAACAGCTTAATAATCTCTTCGTTTTTTTCCTAACCGCACATTCTCCATTTCATTGACTAATTCCTCTGACATGTGGTCGAATAAATAATTTCTTGCATTTTCCGGTTTGTTCAGGTACTCACTTCGGATCTCATTCTGCATAAGCTCTATTTCCTCTTTCAATCCGTCAGCAGACATCCGCTGCGCTCCCTGCCCGAGGATAATCACCTGCTCCAGGGCATCGGATGTAGCAACCGTAACATCATACCCCCGTCCGATGCGGCGTACCGTCTTTTCTATATACTGGTCCGCAGTCTCCGCCTCCTTGGTATAAACGACGTAAATGTTGTGGTATTTCAGAACCTCCCCCGGATTTCCCTCCACCTTGTAGGCGTCAAATACCAGAATCAGCGTACACTGCTTATATCCCTGGTAATTGCACAGAATATCCATCAGCTTGTCCCTTGCACTCTCTATATTTACCTCAGCCAGAGCGCTTAAATCTTCCCATGCAAATATAATATTGTAGCCGTCAACAAGCAGATAGGTCTCTCTGCTTTTCTTATTTTTCTGCCGCTCCTCCCATTTTCCGTCGGTTAGCTTCTTTTCCGGTGCCTTAACGGTAACCGGCGCACTCTGTGTCCTTCTTTTCACCGGATCCGGAGTCCTCCTGTAGATCGCATCCAGTTCCGCCTGTGTCAGCTCTATCCTGGAAGAAGAGCCGGAAGCCGGCGGTATATATACAAATAAATCCTGTTCGGGAGCGTCTGTCTTCAGAGTGCTTTCCATATGCATATACTCCTCCACCTGATCCCATTTCACAACAAATCCAGCACCATGGGCACAGAAAACCGATCCTGTCGGATTCTCCATATCGGCCTCAGAATCATAACCAGCTGCGGCTATAACCGCCTCCTGATCATGGCACGGCTCATATCCCCTCAGGCTGCAGAACATCCGGCCCTGCCCGCCCGTGTAGGAAATAAATTCCCGCTGATATCCCCGCATCGTCGCTACCGGAACGATTCCGGTAAGCACCGCGGTCCCCCCGTCCATCCCGGGGTGATCGAAGCGGCCGTACATCTTTTGTATATCAGACATCGCGCGTCCAATATGGTCCGAAGGCATTTCCAAGCGGAATTCATAATACGGTTCCAGCAAAATGCTTTTCGCTTTTTTGAGACCCTGGCGCACCGCACGGTACGTGGCCTGTCTGAAATCTCCGCCTTCCGTATGCTTCAGATGTGCCCGCCCTGCTGTAAGCGTAAGCTTCATATCCGTGACAGCCGCGCCGGTCAAAACTCCCTTATGCTCTTTTTCCTCCAAATGAGTTAAGATCAGCCGCTGCCAGTTTCTGTCCAGAACATCCTCACTGCAGGCAGACGTAAACTGAAGGCCTGATCCCCGTTCTCCCGGCTCCAAAAGCAGGTGTACTTCCGCATAATGCCGAAGCGGTTCAAAATGCCCGACCCCCTCCACCGGCTCTTCAATCGTTTCTTTATAAACAATATTCCCTTCGCCAAATTCTACACGGACCTTAAAGCGCTCCCATATCAAACTTTTCAGCACCTCTGTCTGCACCTCTCCCATCAGCTGGGCATGGATCTCTCCAATCTGCTCCTCCCACACGATATGAAGCTGAGGCTCCTCTTCCTCCAACTGCTTAAGATTCAGCAGCATCTGATGCACATCGCAGTCCACAGGAAGCTGAATCTGGTAGGTTAGAACCGGTTCTAGTATAAACATGTCCAGCTCCTTCTCCGCGCCGATTCCCTGCCCCGGATACGTACTGACGGGACCTGTCACAGCACATACACGGCCCGCTGCAGCCGACTGGACAGCCTCATACTTTGCACCCGAATAAATACGGATCTGATTTATCTTCTCTTTTGTGCCAGGCAGTATATTCTTCACATGCAGAGTCCCTCCTGTCACCTTCAGATAGGTCAGCCGGTTTCCTTGTTCATCCCTCGCTATCTTGTAAACCTTTGCCCCGAATTCACGGGGATAATCCGGGCTGGCCATGTACGTCCTGAGCCCCTCCAGCAATTCTTCCACGCCTTCCAGTCTGAGTGCGGATCCAAAGTAACAAGGGAATACCTTTCTTTCACGGACCGCGCGTACCACTGAATCCAGCCCAATCTTCCCGGTCTCCAGGTATTCCTCCAGCATGCCTTCCTCACACACTGCCAGATTCTCCAGACAGCTGTCCTCCGCATTTTCCAGGTTAGATAATTCATAAAAGCCCACACACCCGTCACTCAGGCGTTTCTTTAGTTCTTTTAAAATTAACTCCTGATCCGTTCCCTCCTGATCCATCTTGTTTATAAATAAAAATACCGGAATTTGATACTGTTTCAGAAGACGCCAGAGGGTAACTGTATGCCCCTGTACGCCGTCCGCCCCGCTGATCACAAGCACGGCATAATCCATCACTTGCAGAGCACGCTCCATTTCCGCCGAGAAATCCACATGGCCCGGTGTATCCAAAAGCGTGATCTCCATATCTTTCCACACAAATTCCGCCTGTTTTGAGAAGATGGTAATCCCTCTCGAACGCTCCAGGTCAAATGTGTCTAAAAAAGCGTCCTGATGATCCACCCGCCCCAGCTTTCGGATACTGCCTGCCGTATAGAGCATGCTTTCCGACAGCGTTGTTTTTCCTGCATCGACATGAGCAAGGATGCCTAGGCAGATATGTTTATGGGGGTTATTCGCTGATGTATTGCTCATCAAAAATACCTCTTTCTGTTCTATAATAATCAAACATTATCATAACACAGGAAGAGGTATAAGTCGATGCTCGTTTCTATCTGCTTCTTTATGCAGTTATACCCTTTGTATGCTGGTATCTTCTGGCATAAGTATTCTTCCCCCGTATCAACTGCATCTGATGCAACTCGCAGATCCTCTGCTTTTTTCATCCGCTTTACTGACAATTGGATCTTCCACATGTTCCCTCACGTCAAGCTCTATAACCAGCACCGGATACCGGTCTTTCCCGTGCTTTATCCTGAATGGTGAAGCGGTTCTGCAAAACCCAGATATTATCTTACGTTCGTCATTTATGATAATCCCGCGCTCCAGCAATTCCTTCCTGTTCTGCAGAACCGTTGGCATACCCAGGCCAAGCGTAGACGCAATCTCCAGCTTTGATGCGCTGCTTCGGTGGAGGTCAAAATGAAAATAGATGAATCAATATCTTTTTTGGAAGGTACTACAAAAACTTTCATTATAAAAAAGATACAGTACCTAATCAGCCGAATACCTGATTTGGAATATATTATACTGTTTGGCAGCTATGCACGTACAGAACAGACCATAAAAAGCGAGATTGATTTAATGGCAATTACATCAAGCATTCCCGACCGCTTACTCCGAGGTGATTTATGCAGTGAATTTGATGAAGAGAATATAGATTTAGTTTTTTATGATATTGAAACATTTCGAAACTCAAGATGCCTTTTAGTATCTCAGGTCAAAAAGAAGAGAATCGTATTATGGAAAAATCCCCCCCTTTTGGAGAAGAAACATATCAAAATGCAGCAAAAAAGAGACAAATCCAAGAGCTGGACTCTTTTGATCTGTAATTATAGATACAAAACATCACAGCCAAGGCATACATATCCCTGGCTGTGTTCCTGCTTTTGAGGTGCTCTTCCTGAATCTGCATAAGCGGTGATCTCCTTCTTTCTCAGCGTCTCTTCTGTGAAACAATACCCGCTTATATATCTCAGCGTCCGCCCAACTCTCTCCCATACCGCCCAGTCCTGTACACGGTCAGTCCAACCTCTATGGCGGATGCAATTACGATAATCCCCAGGATGATATCAGATACCAGTCCTGCATTCCACCTGTTAATCAATTCATTCTTCCAGTGAAATGATTCGCTTTAGTTTAACTCTAATTCAAATACAAAATTGGGATTCCAGATGGGAAGTACTTTTAATACGAGTACCGCCAATATTATCTGAATTCCATTCGCTATGATACTGCTCAGCATCACAGTCCGGCAGTAGCACCCGGCTACAAGCCGGATAATTTCATCTACAAATGCGGCCATCAGGGCAACCAGAAATATGGGCAGTATCATCCCCCATCTGTCCATATTAAAGATGGAAATGCATGTAACTTCGTTTCCATCTTTAAAGCATGCTCCAATAAACTGCGGTACAAATATGAGAATAAAGGCAAAAATCATGATAAATACCAGGGATGCAACACAATCCCCCCGGCTGATCCTGGCCTTCTTATCCGGTATCGGGTTCAGCATGTCGGAGGTCCAGACCTTATCCTTTTTTAGTTCTACCTTTATCTTCTGCCGTTCCATAAATGCAAAGACCAACGTCACCGCTCCAAATGCACCAACAGACCCCGTCATTAGCCCGCTTATAAAACGCGCTATCTCGTAGAATACATTTCTATAGTCAATCACACACTGAACCACCATGGAAATAAACATCCCTGCCCATACACAGATCAGCACGATCTTCATCACCCAGATATAATTGTCATAATACTCAGGACTGATGACATAATTCTTATCTTCCCTGTACTTACGGGCAAACACAGCCGGATCTCCAAGTTTTGCAAATACCTGATCGAGCGTCAGCTCTTCCAGCATATCCCCGATCAGTTCCCTCATCTCCAGCTCAATCTCGTCCCGCTGCTCCTTTGGAACGCGCCTTGTAACTTCGTAAACATATCGGTTAATCAGTTCTCTCTCCCTGTCTGTCATAACGCTCCCTCCCTTAAAATCCGCTCCATATTAAACGAAAGCTGCTCCCACTGTGCCTTCAGTTCCCTGTAAATATCATCTCCCATGGGAGTCCTCCTGTAATATTTTCTCGGTTTAGACTCCCCCACATCCCATTCGCTGCTCAAAAGTCCCTGCTTCTCCAGACGCCGGAGCAGAGGATACAGCGTGTTCGGGTCAATCTCTACCCCCTTCTCCTCAAGGCTCTGGACAAGAGCATATCCATACTTGGCTTCCCCCAGCTGGCTCAGCACACTAAGAATCAGCGTACCCCTGCGCAGCTCTGACGTCAGGTTTGCCATCAAATCCTTCTCTTCCGGCATAGTAAATCCTCCTTTAAACAAATTATACTGTATGTCGCACACTATTGTCAAGATTATAATAGTGGGCGGTGGAGGTATTGCAGGGGGGACGCCTGCCGAAAGAGGGGGTTCTGCCCGGGGGCGGGAAACAGGAAGGGGCCTTTCTGCAAGCTGTCCATTTGCTGAGAACGGCTAAGCGGAAACCCTGCCGGATTTTGAGACACCGACGGCATTCACTGCACAATCTTGATGATTGTGCAGCTCAGGCCGTCTTGAACTCGGCTTTGTGAGCCGAGTTCAGCCTCAAAATCCGACAGGGTTTCCGCTAAGCCGTTCTAGCGCGCATTCTATGCTTGCTGAAAGGCCCCTTCCTGTTTCCCGCCCCCGGGCAGAACCCCCTCTTTCGGCAGGCTGTGTGCATCCTTGTGGAAGATTCCCCGTCACTTGGGGGAGTGATCGGCGGGAGCAGCGGATTAAATTGGATAAAAGGGAGTATATCGACTCCAGTATTTATTTTTACGCAGATGCTTTTGTCTGTTGGTTATATTGTATACTTTATGTGCCGTCATTCATTACGACCAAATTTTTATGAGCCTCCCCACATGTTCACAACTGACCGTCCGGATTTATTTTTCCTTCCAATACCACGCATGCAGCCCAACGTGATCCACTGCTCCCGTCTAATATTCCCTCCGGGAAAGCCGCACTTCTGTCTTGATGAGTCTAGCGCTGTTGATGGACAGTCAGGGAGCCGCATTCGGATATACATGCTGTCTGATAATGCTAGAGTGGATCCTACGAATTCTAGGAAGAAATCAGGCGGGAAACAGGGGCACGGGATGACACAGCGTGGGAAAATATCAATTTTCCCATGCTGTGTCATCCCGTGCCCCTGTTTCCCGCCTGATTTCTTCCTAGAATTCGTTGACCCACGGGTGCATTATCAGACAGCATGTATATCCGAATGCGGCTCCCTGACTGTCCATCAACAGCGCGCCCCCTTTAAATAGTATGCGTTCCTCCCCATATCTTCTGTAGAGAATATATAGACTTGTTTAGGTTAAACAGATATGCAAAAGCGCAAACTATAAAAAAATGTGGAAAGTATGCAAAACCAAACACCTCCGCCCCGATCAGCACCGGCGCCAGAAATGTATTGCTGGCACTTCCGAAGACGCTGGCATATCCTAGCGCCGCCGCAAGTTCCGGGGGGATTCCCATCACAGGTCCGGCTACCGCTCCCAGACTTGCGCCGATGGCGAACAGTGGAGTGACCTCACCGCCTTGAAAACCGGCCGTCAGTGTCATAATTGTTAGCATAAATTTCAGAATCCAATCAAAGCTATAAATTTCACCGCCATAAAAACTTATATGGATCAGATTCGTCCCCAGCCCTGCATATCTCCCCTGGTAGAGTAAAAGCAGCAGCATGCTTATTATAAGTCCCATATAGAAGATACGGATAACCGGCTGGCTCCAAATCCTGGCGAGTTTCGCTTTTATATATTTCAGCGCCCAGGCAAAAGCCCCTCCCACTATTCCAAACAGAATCCCTGCCAGGATCAGCTTTCCCATATCCGGCAGATTCAGATTCATTTCCGCTGTCAGAGCAAAGGAGAACTTTTCCAGCCCAAGGAAATGGGAGGTCATGCTGGCTGTAAATGCAGCTGTAACAGCAGGGAGCAGCGCCTGATACTCCAATGCACCGGCTACCAGAACCTCCATTGCAAAAAATACTGCCGCAAGCGGTGTCTGAAACAGTCCGGCAAACCCGGCGGCCATCCCTGTTACCAAAAAAATATGGGAACTGTTTTTCAGTGGAATTTTCTTGCCTGCCCAATGGGAAAAAGTTGCCCCAATCTGTACTGCCACCCCTTCTCTCCCTGCACTGCCGCCAAACAAATGGGTAATCCAGGTGCCGGAAATGATAAACGGTATCAGCCTTATCGGAATCACTTCCTCCTCCCCGTGGCCGACTTCAAAAATCAGATTCATTCCCTTACTGCTTTTCCCCCCGAATTTGAGATAGCAGAATGCAATAAATACACCGGACAGGGCCAGAAAAGGAATCAACTGCATCGGATGTGCATCCCTAAAATCAGTGATCCCCAGCAGAATCCTCCCAAATACCGCATCGATACTTCCCACTACCAGCCCGATCGGAATTCCCAACAGGCCCAAAATCACCAATTCTTTATAAGTCATAAATGTTCTTTTTATTCTGTCGTACATATTTTCTCCATCCTTTACTCCAATTTTCTTCTCCAACACCCATCCCACAATACGGGATAATTACAGCCTGGCTGCCAGAATATCTCCGCTCCTATAACAAATAAGAAGTAAGAATTTCCAACAAAAAAAGCTGACACCCCTGTTTTTACACAGAAGTCATCAGCTAAAAAGCGTTTTTGGAATCATCCACGGGAGAACTTCATTCCCTCAAAGTTTACTTTTAGAGCATATCATTTATATACCCTCTTGTCAATATACTTGCCTGTTATTTATTTCCACTTAAGAACCGCTTTGTAACGTTCAAACAGGTCTGCGCATTTACTGCACAGACCGTACGAAAACATGGTGGTTGCAGGTATACAGCCCTTCGCTGCAGACGAATTTAAATGAGCTGAATACGTAACAGTTCAGGCCTGTTTGAACTGTTACACCGCTTTAATTCTACAATTAACAAAATATATAAGGAATATACATGAAAAATCAGTTGACATTTTCCGCTCTTTTGTTCTAAAATATACTTGCTCATCGGAGGGCGGATACTCAACATAGATTATTTGCCGGATAAGATGGCGGACTGAAATGTCTGCTCTCTTATCCTTTTTTTATTTATCAGGGTAATCCTTTGATTTTACCAGTTAAATAAAACATTACATTAGAAAAATATAAAGGGGATGAATGAGATGAATAATACTTCAAAATTGACACAGGGGAAGATATTGGTTCCCCTGATGAAATTTACTCTGCCAATTATGGCGGCTTTGATACTACAGACATTATATGGGGCCGTTGACCTGCTTGTTGTCGGGCAGTTCGCTACGCCCGCGGCAGTATCGGCTGTGGCTACGGGCAGCCAGATACTTTATACACTGACCGTGGTTATTACCGGCCTTTCTATGGGAGTTACGATTATTATCGGACAGCAATTTGGGCAGCATAAGGAAAATGAAATCGGCAATACTGTGGGAGCCGGAATCTGCCTTTTTGCGGCATTTTCACTGATTCTTACTGCTGTTATGCTTCTGGCTGCGCCAGCTCTGGTCCGCCTTCTCCAGGCTCCGCCGGAGGCCTTTAACTTTACCGTACAGTATGTCCGAGTCTGCTCCGGAGGGATTTTGTTTATCGCCGCCTATAATACTCTGGGCAGTATCTTCCGGGGAATGGGGGATTCCCGCACACCGCTCATGGCTGTCGCAATCGCCTGCGGTGCCAATATTGCTCTGGACCTGCTCTTTGTAGCCGGAATGAACATGGGTGCGGCCGGAGCCGCAGCTGCCACGGTAGCGGCACAGGCAATCAGTGTGCTGCTGTCTATGCTTATTATCCGAAAACGGGGGCTGATTTTCCCGTTTTCGAGCAAACAGATCCGGTTTCAAAAAAAAGTTATACTCAGGATCTGTAAAATGGGCGCTCCCTGTGCACTGCAGGATCTGCTTGTCAGCATCTCGTTTCTGGCAATTACGGCCATCGTCAACCAATTAGGAGTTATCTCATCGGCGGGTGTAGGCGTTGCGGAGAAACTCTGCGGTTTCATCCTGCTGGTTCCCTCGTCCTATACCCAGTCCATGTCCGCATATGTTGCGCAGAACATCGGTGCTGGTCAGCCGCAACGGGCAAGGAAGGGGATGTATTATGGGATGGCTACCTCTTTCTGCCTTGGACTGATCATGAGCTATTTTGCCTTCTTTCACGGAGCCGCCCTGTCACGCATTTTTGCAAAGGACACTGCTGTTATCCTGGCCTCAGCACAATACCTGAAAGGGTACGCGATTGACACCCTGCTGGTTTCCTTTCTGTTCTGTTTCATCGGGTATTTTAATGGGTGCGGCTGTACCACCTTTGTTATGATCCAGGGCCTAGTCGGAGCATTCGGGGTGCGGATACCCGTGTCCTGGCTGGCAAGCCAATCGGCAGAAGTGTCGCTGTTTCATATAGCACTGGCAACCCCCTTTTCCACCGTAGTCCAGATCATCCTCTGCTTCTGGTTCTTTAAATGGGGCTGCTCACGGTTTCAAAAAAAAGCAGTATTTTCTTAAAAAAATACTGGAGTTTCCTGACGAAATTTGTTACAATATCAGAGGTGTGCCAGGTAAATGACACACCCCATACGCAGCAGTGGTCGAGTTGGCTGATGGCATCTGCCTCGAAAGCAGAAGAGCGGCAACGCTCCGGGGGTTCAAATCCCTCCTGCTGCGTTTTCTTATTTCATATCAAGTCTTTTTTCTCCGCACTGCAGACCGATAAGAATGCAAATCCCAGCGACACAACGATCAGAACCGCAGGAAGCACTGTACTGTCCGCCATCGTATAATCACCCACATTAGCCTGTGTAAGGAATATGAGTAAAAATGAAGTTACAATAGCCGCTTTGGATGATTTCATTGCCAGGCCGATAAACAGCGCAATAAAGCTCATGCTTACAATGACTGCAGATTTGACCAGCAGCTGAACATAAAATGTCACACTTCCTATATTATAGTCCAGTAAAAACGATGTTTCCCTGAAATGCGCCCCCACGGCTGCGCACAGGTAGATCACAAGCTTGGTTAGTGTCAGCGCTGCAAAATTAAAAATCCACACGGCAAGCATCTGTGAAGCCAGTATTTTCTGCCTTTTAATCGGATAAGTGAACATCAGGTTCATCGTCTTATTCTTATATGCGCTGACAATAAAAGAGGACAGCATTACACTTGTAAATATCAGAAATGCCATGCTTGTAAACAGTTCAACGGGCGCAGACAATACATTATTTCCCGGCGCCGCATCCAGCTTTCCTGTATCCGGGTCGTTGGCAATTCCTAGGAACGCAAGAGCTAAAATAAACACTGTCAGTAAAAAAGCAAGTATCACCGCGTTTCTTACGTATTTACTGATATTATTTTTCCGATACTCCAGTTTGACTAATTTTAACAAATCCATATTATCTTCCCCCCTCAGTCACTTTCAGGAAATAATCTTCCAGAGATTCCGACTGCCTGCCGATAGCTTCTACTTCAACTCCGCCCAGAGCCAGCGCCTTTGACAGTTCCCCGGTCGAGGCTGTCGGCTCATAAACTCGGATTTTTTGCTCATCCAATACCTTAAAGTTTTGCAGTTTTATACTGTCTGCTAGAATATAAGCGGCCCTTTTTACATTCTTTACGGATATTTCGATATAGGCAAGATTCTTCTCTGCTATGTCTTTCATCGAAACTTCCCGCTGCATTCTTCCACGGCTGATCACCCCCACCGTGTCTGCTATATGTTCGATTTCAGGGAGCAAATGGCTGGAAATTAATATAGTGGTATTGTACTCCTCTTTCAGCATCCGCAGCAACTCTCTTATCTGCTTCATGCCGGCAGGATCCAACCCGTTTGTCGGCTCATCCAGTACAAGCAGTTCCGGTCCGGCTAAGATGGCACGGGCGATCCCAAGACGCTGCTTCATTCCCAGTGAATATTCTTTTACCGGTTTTTTAGCTGCATCCGTAAGATCCAGCATTTTCAGAGAGTTTTCCACACTCCCCTTTTGATAAAAGCCCATGTATTCACAATGCAGCTTCAGGTTATCCTCCCCGCTCAGGCTTTCATAGAAAACCGGAAATTCGATGATACTTCCCATACGCTTTAAAACTCCATAAGAATTATTTCGGAGCTGCTCTCCCAGGACTTCCACAGTTCCTTTGGTTGGCTTCCAAAGATTTGTTATCATTTTCATGACCGTCGTTTTTCCGGCGCCGTTGGGTCCGAGAAACCCATATATCTCCCCTTTCTTTACGTGAAGGTTGATATCAGTAACCAGCTGTCTGCCTCCAATGGATTTTGTAAGATTATTGGTCTGAATTATATATGGCATAAGTATGCCTCCTTTCATAAATCCATTGTAGCAGCTTATATTTTCAAATCCCTTTCTCAATTCTTACGAATTTCTTTCTGGCCTGGTTTTAAAATCGTTTCAGCTTTACAGTAAATGTAGTTTCAGCAAAAGGCTCGCTCTGTAATATGATATCTCCGCCCATCTGTTTAGCCAGGTTCCTTGCAATCGTCAACCCCAGCCCGTTGCCCTGGATTCTGCGGCTGCGTGAATCTTCCATTGTAAACAGACGGTCGAACACACTGTCGGCAAATACTTTATCAATGCCTTTTCCCCGATCTCTCACATCGATATATACCCACTCCTGCTCATATCGTATGGAGAGGCCGATATAATTTCCGTCTCCGCCGTACCGGACGGCATTGGAAACAAGATTACATAGGATTCTATGCAGCGCCTCTCTATCTCCCAGAACATAGACCGCTTTCTCCGGCACATTGATATCCACTTCGAATCCCTTTTGGCTGAGAATCTCATAAAAATCAAGAATACTCTCCCTGCAGACCTCATTGACCGGAATCTGGACTGCCTCCAGTTCTGTATCCCCGGCCTCCAGCTTAGCCAGCGTAAAAAACTGGTTCATCATTTCCAATACCTGGCCGGCCTTATCCTCCACTTTCTTCAGCATCTCCTCATCTGGACTGTCCATGCGCATGATCTCCAGATATCCCAAAATCACTGTCAGCGGAGTCTTGATATCATGGGAAATATTGGACAGCATCTTCCTGGAAGCATTCTCCTGACACCGGTAATCGGCCTTCAGCGTTCTCCGGTCTTCCAGAAGACGGTTAATCAGATCCGCAAGTTCTGCCAGCACCTTATCATCCGTAAATATCATAACCTTCTCGTCGCTGCCGTCTGCCATTATACGAGTCAGATCCTGGTTCAGCTCTTTCAGTTTCTTCTGTGTATAATTCATCTGTTTTCCCCCAGTTTATACCCAATCCCCCACACAGTCAGAATATACCCGGGCTCCCGGGGATTGTCCTCGATTTTATTGCGCAGACGGCTGATATGAACATTGACCGCGTTCTCATCCCCATAGTATGTATCCTGCCAGACCTGGGAATAAAGCTGTTCTTTCGTATAAGCTCTTTTCGGGTTCTTCATCAGCAGCTTGAGTATTTCAAATTCCTTGGCCGTGAGTTCCACCTTCTGCCCACTTTTTGTAACCGTGTAGGTTCCGGTATCCAGCGTCAGACCGCCGCATACCAGAACTTCACCTGCTTTTTCCTCTTCTCCGGTCCTGTCTTTCCCGGCCGATACTGCATACTGGGTGCTTCTGCGAATGTTCGCTTTAATACGCGCCAGCACCTCGGCTACGGAAAAAGGCTTTGTTATGTAGTCATCCGCTCCAAGCCCCAGCCCAAGTGTCTTGTCCGAATCCGTGTCTTTCGCAGATATGATGATGATGGGCACCGTACTGCTGGCCCGTATCCTTCTCATCACTTCCATACCACTGATTCTGGGGATCATCAGGTCCAGAAGTATGAGATCAAAAGCCCCCTTTTCAAATCTATTCACAGCTTCCTCTCCATCGGCTACGGCAGTCACGTCATAATTTTCTGTGCTCAGAAAATTTTCCAGCATAGCGCTGATTTCATTATCATCTTCCACCAAAAGAATCTTCATTGTTCTCCCTTCCAGCCCTGATGTTTCCTGCGGCTTTACATATTTCAAAACCTCTTATGCATCATATAGAAACACACAGCCTTAACTTATTATATTCCCTCTAAATATCCCGATCAAATCCTCCAGGGAACGCTTGCCTCGCTGCGGCCTGCAGTAGTTGCCATGATTGCCAAAGCCGGAATTACCACATCATAAAACAACAGGGATGTACAGCATGGGGGTACTTTTGCTGTACATCCCTGTATTGAATTATCCTCTCGCAAACTGCTGCAGCAACCCCGGAATCTTGCTTTTTAATATAACGATATTCATACTTTGCGGATTCATCACGATGCCTTCTACATTCTTACCGAGCACCTTCTCTATATTGGCAAATTCGATCATATTGGCCTGGAATTTTCCCTGTGTATTGAATTTCACAAACTCATTATAATCTGTGAAAATCGGCTGGAACATCTTACCCTCCTGATTCTTCACACAGGGAATCTTAATATTGGAGCCATCCGGCAGCCTCTTTTCGCCCTCTACCTCTACCGCAATCAAAAATCTGGATCTCACCAGATTTACCGCCATCTCTTCTTCCAATTCACGCAGTTTCGGCTTCTCATTATTCGGGATGCCTCTCTGGACTTCCTGCATAAAATAGAGCCCGGTCAGCTGCATCTGCGGATTCAATAGCGGCTGTTGATTCTTGGGAAGCTTGGAATAATCCTTCTGTACCACGAGCTGTTCCAGAGGGATCTTGGATATCTGCGCCTCCTCCGCGAATACGATCTCATTAACGCCCAGAAGGTACAGGCTGCTGTAGAATCCCAGGAGCTGCTTGTTCTCCAGTTTGACAACCATCATGAAGTCCTTATTCTCATCCTTGCGCTTCTGCGCAAAATCCTTTGCTCCATCCTCAGTGGTAAACACCCAGATCTGATCATTAAAAGACTCTTCATCACAGATCAGAAAAGGCATCTTCGTGCCTTGTCCAAAAATCACATATGTAGTTTCTAACTTCTGCAGCTTCTTAACTTGTATTTGAAATTCGTTTTCCATGTCAGACCTCGATTCATCCGTTTTCTAAAATTATACTACACGATAATCCACAAGGCAATCGAAAAGTATGAGTGAATGAAGTGCATAATACTTTGCTGAGAAGGGCGAAACGAATAGACGCTGTCCAAAACAGAAACAGAATTCATACAGGAAGTGTTGAGTCTTCCTGTATGAACCCTGCTTAAATTAAGTGCCTCGGCTTCCCTTACTCCGCTATCCTCAGTTGTTCCACTACACTTCCTTTATAGAAAATCCGCATTGCCCCCCGCGGTATAAGCACAGATATCACAACCAGTATCATGCTCAGAATTATTGCCGGAAGGATCGTAATGCGATATGAGAAGGACCACATGGAAGGATTGGACAGAATCATTTTTAAAAGAGTCTGATCAACCGCTACTGAGAACACGATTCCCAGAACCGCTGCTCCTGCCGCATAAAGGCAGCCTTCCAGCATGAGCAGTTTTCTCAGCTGTTTTTTCGTCATTCCGATACTCTGCATTGTAGCAAATTCTCTCCGCCTTGCCAGAATACTGGTGCTCATCATGTTAATCAGATTCAGAATTCCTGTGATCCCAAAGATGAATGCAATGATTCCGCCGACCATATAGATCATGGTTTTTGAAGATTCTGCACTTGCCCTGGCCTTATCAGCCGACAGGTAGGTGAGGGACGGATTCTCCTGTATATAGGATTCCAGGAACTGTCTCATCTCGTCTTTACTCCCCTCTTCTACATCGAAAGTATACTTCATAACAGCCGGTTCCCGATAAAGCTCTTTCACTTCTTCCTGCGGGAGATACAGACAAGGCGCATCAATTCCCACATCAATCGAACTGCTTACACTGTATCCAAACCCTTCATCATCACTTGTAAGGGCTGCCTTTGCGATCACAGTATAGCTCTTTATTTCTTCCCCGTTTATACGGGCAGTTATGGTATCCCCTACGTTCATATAATTATAGTATTCTTCCAACACCTTTGTTTTTCTGTCAGCCTGCATTCCCAGAATGACACTTCCGCCCTCCATCAGCTTTTCATAAAGCTTATCAAAATCTTTTTCCCCCTCCGCAATCTGCAGATGTGCAAGCCCGGCCTTTTCCATTCCATATACATTGCAGATCGGATAATCATCTGCGCCCACCGAGACAAAGCGGCCATCCGGATCCAGGCCGGCCCTCTGCTCTGTTCCCTGCTCATCGAATACTTCAATATCCGAGATTTTCATGCCGTAATCATAAGTTACCTGCAGGTCTTCCAAAGTATTTTTATATACAACGCTTGCCCCCGTCACGCCTGGCATTTCCTTTACTGCCTGGACAGCCTCAGCGGGAACTGCCTGATCACGACGGATAAATCCTTTTAAATTGCTGCTTGTATCTACATGGGCAATCTCAAAGTCTGTACGTATCATCTCATTCACCTGACGCTCTACGTCCACACTTCCTGCTGCCGTACCCACCGTATTCAACATCACTACACTGAGCATCAACGAGACAACGATGAATGCGGAACGTCTTTTATTTCTTCCAAGATTCGCAAATGCCATCTGTCCGAGATTGATTCCTCTGGAATGTCTTTTCACCCTGGCATTTTTCCGTTTTTTCCCTTTTGTCTCCACATACCGGAATGCTTCCATGGGAGAGATATTGGATGCCATTCTTGCAGGCTTTCTCGTGCTGATGAATACAGTCAGCACGGCCAGGAACGCCGCTGCGATAAAGATTACCGGATTCGGGGAAACCGAAATCACAATGTTCTTATACTCCGTTGAAAGGATATCCATAATTTGGGGAAGTGTTACTTTTCCCACAAAGAATCCGATCAGCAGGCCCAGCGGGATTCCCATGCAGGACACCCATGCCGCCTGCCTGTTGATCAGCTGTTTTACCTGTTTTTTTGACATACCGATGGTCCGGTACAGGCCATACCGCCTTACTTCCTGCATGACAGCAATATCAAAAACATTATAGATCAGCAGATACCCGCAAAAGATAAACAAAACCACCAGTACTGCGAAAGCAGCACTCATTTTGGTGTCCATCCCCGGATTCGTTTCCTGGTTGATCACCGCCGGGATACTGTTTGGGGCGCCGATTTCCCTGGATCCGCCTATGGATTCTACGAACTCATCCAGCTGTTCTTCCATATTCGTTCTATCCGCCATCATAAAATCGGCCCAATATGTCCCTGCCAGTTCCGCATCTTCCCGGTAAGTATAAGCAAAAATCTCCGGATGCTCCTGCTTGAATGCCTCTGACACAGTCATGATACTCAGTTCGTCATGGGAACTTTCATACCATCCCGATACAACCATAGGAAGCTGATAATCCCTTCTGTGTACGGTGAATTCAATGACCACCTCTGCTCCCACTTCCGGTTTTACCCCCAGTTCCTCCAAAGCTCTATCGGATGCCACAATTTCATTGGCTTTCACAGGTTCTTCCCCGTGAGTCGGCTGGCAGAAGGTCAATTCCCGTTGTACGGAATTTTCCAGATCCAGCTCTATCTCATGTCTCACTGTATTTGTAAGAAAGCCTATCGGCATACGAAGTCCTAATTCACTGGCAATCCCGCTTTCTTTCAGTTTTTCATACTGTTCCTCTGTCAGATTCCGGATATCCGCATCCGCCTTGCTCATTTTCATAATCTGCTGGGTCATCTGCATGGACTCCATCGTTCCCAATGCAATCGTGGTAACGGAAGTAAACAAAACGGCCGTTAGTGCAATCGCCAGCACTGCCACCAGATTGCGGAAACGGCTTGCCAAGAAACTTCTTTTTGACAGCGTCTTCATGATCTTCAAATTGTCATTTTCAAAAGGTAATACCATCTCTCATGCCCTCCTATGCTGTGATTCTGCCGTCTTCGATCCTTATAATCCGGTCTGCCATCTGGGCCAGCTGGTCATTGTGGGTGATCATGACAATTGTCTGGTTCAGCTCATAACAGGTTCGTTTTAACAGCCCGATTACATCGGCGCTTGTTCTGCTGTCCAGGTTCCCGGTCGGCTCATCGGCCAGTACAATGGCCGGTTTTGATACCAGGGCGCGCGCAATCGCCACTCTCTGCTGCTGCCCGCCCGAGAGACTGCCGGGCATGTATTCGAGTCTGTCTTTTAGGCTCAAAAGTCCTGCCACTTCCTCCACGTAGCGTGCATTCACCCGGTTCCCGTCCAATTCCACCGGCATAATAATATTTTCATAAGCGTTTAGAATCGGAATGAGATTATAGTTCTGGAAAATAAATCCGATATTTCTTCTTCGGAAGACCGTAAGCTGTTCATCGTTCATTTTAGACAGCTCTTTTCCTCTCACCACCACGCTGCCGGATGTCGGTACATCCAGGCCGCCCATCATATTCAAAAGCGTAGATTTCCCGCTTCCGCTTGTTCCGACAATTGCCGCGAATTCACCCTCTTCCACACAAAGATCCACTCCATCCAGCGCCTTTGTAATATTTGGCTCCTCCCCATAATATTTTTTTAATCCAGTCACCTGTAATATGTTCATTTTGTTTTCCTCCTCTGACTTACTAAAGCCTATTATAATTGGCAATTGTCCGGGAATCCTCCTGGCTCTATGTATAATTTTGATTAATTTTACAGAAAAAGTCCCGGTTTCGGGACTTTTCATATCAAACAAAGCCGCTTGAACTTTTGAGGCTCAAACGACTTGATGCTACAATTTTTATTAAATTGCAATACTTGCTGCTGTTATAAAATATGTTACTTCCACCTCTTGTTGAGTCAAATTGTATATTAATCGAATTACACCTTTTCAACTATCAATAATTTTTATTATTCTATGCTTTTTATTCTTCATTCATTTGGTAAAAATACAGAAAAAACTGAACCGTTCCCCTGCCGTGAGCTAACCTTCACATAGCCTCCCTGAAGGGAAATGATCTCCCGCGTCAGATACAGTCCGATCCCTACGCCCTCCTCGTCATGCACCTCTTCCTCCCTGTAAAAGCGCTGGAAAATCAGGGCATACTGTTCTTCCGGGATCCCCTTTCCGGTGTCTGCAATGTCAATCTTCACATAGGCCTCCCAGCGTTCCACCGATACACTGATCATCCCCCCCGGAGGCGTATACTTCACCGCATTGTCAAGAATATTAAAGATGGCTTCCGTCGTCCATTTCCGGTCGTGGGACACCAGAAATGTCTCCGGGCAGTCCACCCGCACATCCATCTGCTTCTGTGCCGCCTTTGTAAATATGCCTCCCACAGCCTCTGCCAGCGTATCGTACAGATTCTGTGTTTTCTTCGTAAGCATAATAACTCCGGTTTCCAGCCGCGACGTCTTTACCATGGCCTGCACAAGAAAATCCAGCTTGTCAATCTGAGAAGCTAAAGCTTCGAGAAATTCGTTTCTCTCGCTTTCCGTAAGGCTGCCGTCATGCAGGGTCTCCTGGATCATCTTCAGGTTTGTAACAGGAGTCCTCGTCTGGTGTGAAATATCCGATACTAGGGACTGAAGCTCCTCCCTGGCCCTGACATTCTGCTCCTTCTGCTTTTGCATGACCTTGTAGAGCTGCCTGAGCCTGTGTACAATCCTGGCTAAAAGTGTCTCCTCCTCCATATAAGGTTTTTCCTGCAGGTTGTCCTCCGCCATTTCTTCTAAAGTGACACAGATCTCTGCTGTAAACGCAGATAATTTCTTCTGAAAAACAGCGGTTAGAGCAATTCCCCAGCAGACAGTGGCGGCTGCCGCGGCTGCTGAGCCAAACAAGGCGGTGCGGCTCCCGGTCAGAGCATAAACCGCAGTCAGGATCACTACATCTGTCAATATCACCCCACAGCTGATATAACGGACAATTCTGCCAAGGGACAGGCTGTGATAATTCATCTTGCTTCACCGCCCTTCCACATATAACCCATTCCGTATATCGTCTGAATATAGGTATGTTCTTTATTCTCAATCTTCTTTCTCAGCGCACTCAATGTGGTTGTCAGTGTATGGTCATCCACAAAGTTGCCATCTATATCCCACAGCCTGTCCAGCAGGATCTGTCTGGTAAGAACCTGCTTCCCGCTCTTGGCAAAAATTTTCAGCAGCTTCCATTCTTTTGGTGTAAGAGCCACAGGCACCTGTCCTGCCGTGCAGGTGTTCTCTGTGAAATCAATTGCCAGATACCCGTCATCGAACACATCCGATACCTGCTTTTTCTCTATGCGGCTCAGAATCGCAGCCACTTTCTTCTGAAATACTGCCACGGAAAAGGGTTTTGTCACATAATCGTCTGCTCCGCATTCGTAGCCCTTGAGCATATCGCTCTCCATATCCTGCGCCGTTACAAATATCACGGCTGCATCCTGCTTTTCTTTTATGGCCCGGCACACCTCGTACCCGTTCCCGTCCGGCAGGTTCACATCCAGCACAACCAGTGCAAATTGGTGTTCCACGGCAATTGCCTTTGCATCCGCCGCATTCATAACCGATTCCACCTCATATCCTGCACTTTTCAGGTTATAACTCAGGGTCATATTTAAAATCCTGTCGTCTTCCACGACCAATATTCTCTCCATTTTAACGCTGCTCCTTCATATCTCTATTCTATTCACCGTCAAGCTGTTTCTTATTATACATGTTTTCGTACCATAACAAAAGCGGAAGATCCCTCTCTGTTCTAGAAAGATTCCTCCGCTTTTTTGATTTTTAATTTTATAATCATTCAAATCATATCAAACTGTTATCTCGCCCGCCAATATCTTCTTATAATCTTCGTAGTTCTTTCTCAAAAGATTCGGCGTGTCCAACTCGTAGGGGCATTTTTTCCTGCACTGCCCGCACTGCATACACCCCTCTATTTTTTTCATCTTTTCCTGCCATTCCTCACTCAGCCACCCTGCCGAAGGAGCACGCCTTACCATAAGCGACATCCTTGCACAATTATTGATGACAATACCAGCCGGACATGGCATACAATAGCCGCATCCGCGGCAGAAATCTCCGTTCAGTTCTTTTTTCTCCTTCTCAATAAACGCCGCCAGCTCTTCATCCAGCACAGGGGCCTCTTCCATATATCCCAGCCATTCCTCCAGCTCTTCCATCCGCTGGACGCCCCAGATCGGAAGCACATGATCAAACTGTGACATAAACGCAGAAGCAGCGCGGGAGTTCGTAAGCAGACCACCTGCCAGCCCTTTCATCGCAATAAAACCCATATTGTTTTCCCTGCACAGCTCCACCAGTTCCAGCTCTTTTTCTGCGGACAGATAGCTAAGCGGATACTGCAGCGTCTCATAAAGCCCGGATTCAATACACTCCTTTGCAACATCCATTTTGTGCGCAGTCACTCCGATATGACGGATCTTTCCCTGCTCCTTAGCCTTTTGCATACACTCATACATTCCTGTGCCATCGCCGGGACGGTAACAAACATCCACGCAGTGGAACTGGTAAATATCTATGTAATCGGTCTGCAGCTGCTTTAAAGAAAGATCCAGCTGCTTCTCTACCTCTTCCGGCGTGCGCGCCATTGTCTTGCTTGCTATGTAAATTTCCCCGCGAATACCGGCAAAAGCGTTCCCCAGCTTTTCCTCACTGTCGCTGTATGCGCGTGCCGTGTCAAAAAATGTCATACCGCCTTCAAAAGCCCTCCTGAGAATCTTTACCGCATTCTCCATGTCCACCCGCTGAACCGGCAGAGCGCCAAATGCATTTTGCAAAACAGTGATCCCAGTCGTACCTAATGTAATCTGTTTCATCTTCATAGCCCGTTCCCTCCTCACATCTTCTTCATACGTCTATCATACATTTTTTCGCATAACCAAATACACACAGCATAGAAATTAAGACCTGCTGTCAAACAAATTTGTTAGAAATTAATTTCCCGTCCTTCCTTTCTCCACTGTCTGAGTTCTGCTGATGCAGAAAGCAGCAGATCCGAAGAAGAATTAAGTGCAGTCTCTACCGAGTCCTGTACAACCCCTATGATAAATCCCACACCCACTACCTGCATGGAGATATCGTCTGATATCCCGAAAAGGGAGCATGCCATAGGTATCAGTAACAGAGATCCCCCCGCTACCCCGGATGCTCCGCAGGCCGACAGGGCAGCCAGTACACTTAGAATTATGGCTGTAGGGATATCCACCGGAACCCCCATCGTGTGGGCAGCCGCCATCGTCATAACAGTAATCGTAATAGCGGCCCCGTCCATATTAATGGTAGCCCCCAGGGGGATAGAGACCGAGTAAGTATCCTTGTCCAGCCCCATCTCTTCGCACGCCGCCATATTCACAGGGATATTGGCGGCAGAACTCCTTGTAAAGAATGCCGTAATGGCGCTGCGCTTTAAGCATCTGAAAATCAGTGGGTATGGGTTCTTCCTGATGCACCAGTATACAAGAATCGGATTCGTAATAAAGGTAATGGCCAGCATGGACCCTACCAAAAGAACAAGAAGCTTTCCATATTCCGTAAAAATATTTAACCCACTGGTAGAAATCGTACGGAACACAAGGCCCAGAATCCCAAACGGAGCAAGATTGATAATCCATGTCACCAACGTAGAAACAGCGCCTGAAATATCCCTGAGCATGTTTTTCGTCGTCTCCGCCGCTCCCCGGAATGCAAGCCCCAGCAGTACTGCCCAGAATAATATCCCCAGGTAATTTGCATCTGCCAGCGAACTCACCGGATTGGAAACAACATTTAACAGCAGCGTTTGAAGTACTTCCGCCACTCCGCTTGGAGGCGCGGTATCCGTCACCGCCTTTGTCAGTGTCAGCGTGCACGGAAAAGCCATGCTCGCAAATACTGCAATGACTGCCGCAAGCAAGGTGCTGAACATATAAAGAATAATAACCGTCTTAATCACGCCTCCATGTGATTTTCCTGCATTGCAAAGCGAGCTCATGACAAGGAAAAATACCAGGATTGGCGCAACCGCTTTTAATCCCCCTACAAAAAGATCCCCCAGTATTCCGATTGCTGTTACGGACGGAATCAAAAGCCCCAGGGCCGCTCCTATGATCAGACCTCCCAGAATTCGCTTAACAAGGCTGATCTCCATCCATTTCTCAAACACTTTTTTCATCTTACTGCCACCTTCTTTAGAATACATTAAGTATAGCGCAGGAAAAGGTATATGGCAAACCTAAAATCAGGATTTAGTGACGAGCTTTAGTCTCGGCACGGATGGGCTTGCCGCTTACAGTCCGCTTGGCTGGTTCATCCGACTGGTAGGCAAAGACTCGTTCCTAAGGTGGAGCCCGAGACGGGGGAGGCGGATGGAATTGGCTATGCGTATCATGCATCTTGATTAAATGGATTTTAAGGCTTTTATGTATGGGAGCTTTGGGACTGTTTTTGAAGAAATCTATTTATTTAGTAACGATTATCGTGTGTAACTCCATATGTTTTTTTATTAATGAACCATACAATTTTTTAAATCCAGTATATTTACGGGTAACAAGGCGATCTAACACTTACACTTATATAAACGAATCACCAATTCTGTTCCATCCGTTGCTACCGTACGAGGGCCCCGCTAGCTCCCGGACTCACCTCGTCATTCGCGTCCGCCATCCGTCAACGAGTCTAAAGCTCGTTAACTAACTCCCGATTGACTGCGCCCCCTGCTTTATGTTACATTTTCTAATAGAAAAGCTATTGAAAGCGGGGCATATTCATGACTTCTCCTTATACCTTAAAAACAATTGCACATATCCAAAGCGATTTCCCGGAAAAATTCGGCATCCCCCGACAGAGCGGTCTCGTGGAATCCCTGAAGGCAAAGCTCATCTTTGAACCGGACTACCGCAATCCGGATGCCCTGCGCGGCCTGGAAGATTACTCCCATATCTGGCTTATCTGGGGGTTTTCCGAGGCCATCCGTGATGAATGGAGTCCTACTGTGCGTCCGCCAAGGCTTGGCGGCAATCAGAGAATGGGGGTGTTTGCCACACGTTCCCCATTCCGGCCCAATCCGGTTGGACTGTCCTGCGTCCGTCTGGAGGGCATCAGCACCACCCCTGATTTTGGCCCGGTTCTCCATATTTCCGGAGCCGACCTGATGGATGGAACCCCGGTCTTTGATATTAAGCCCTATCTGCCCTATGCGGACAGCCACCCTGACGCACAAGGCGGCTTCGGCAGCCGGCACGCGGGCTACAGCCTGAAGGTAGAATGCCCGCCTGCATGCCTGAAGCTTATCCCAGAGCAATGCCAGCCTGCGCTGATGGAAATCCTGGCGCAGGATCCCAGGCCTTCTTATCAGGAAGATCCGGCGCGCATCTACGGAATGAAGTACGCTGGTATGAATATACGGTTTTATGTTGAAAATGATGTGCTTCATATATGTGGGATTGAACAATTGTAAATTTCTATTCACGCGGTCATGCACAGGAACGATTGTAAGGCTGACCGGAAGCTTCATTTTCGTTCAGTTTATATTTCTTTTCTTCTCTGCCATATACTGTACCAGATTGGCAAGGACCCCCAGGCCCAGCACCACGGCAGAGATCATTGGCGCCATGTATTTTCCTCTGGTTATCTCTGCAAAATCCAATATAAAAAAGGTTCCGTAACATCCCGCCAGGATGACCAGCGGCAGAGACAGGGCAATGGCTGATATATAGTTTCTGCAGTATCTGGTAACGGCGAATAAGATCATTCCTGCTCCTGCTGCCATCATGGCTGTAAACAAAATACTCATGATACTCATAGTTCCTATAGACCATGGGAACCATCCAATGTAGCCGCTCGAAAAGGAAGACGCCGATGCATTCCAAAAATCTGTTACACGGTTAATTTTTGCGGTTATCAAATAAAATACGCTGGATATTCCGATCACCGCTAAAGAAGAAATCAGGCCAGCCGCCAGCTTACGGAGGTAATAGCCCCGCCCTTTCCTGCAGCAGTATTGAAGTGACGGCATTTCATTTTGATTCTCCTGTACCATATAGGGAAGAATCATAAATATCACTCCGATAATTACAAAAACTGACCAAAACTGAAGAACCTCAAAATTATCTTCCAATATTACAGATGGAAGGATCGTAAATACCTCCTGATTCCGTTCTAATACCCTCTGTCTCTGAAGACCGTCCAGTTCTTTATAAAAGGATGTTCCGTTTTCACTACCGTCCTCCTGCAGTGCCTCTGTCTTGTAAGCATCCAAAAACATATCATATACATTGATTTCTATTGTCTTGGTGAATTCCTCCGACACTTCGGCGTCACTGAAGGAATCATAGATTTCCATCCATAATGCCGTGTCCTCATCGGGAGTCAGACTTTCGCTCCCCAGGTTGAATTCCTGAAACGTATGGAAGCCATACTCCTGAAACAACGCATTCTCCGCTATCATCCGGTCAATGGCACTGGTTCCCTTTTCAGGAGCCTCACTTTTCATCTTTTCATATTCTTCCGGTGATATGGAAACCCCATATCTATCTGTAATAGCTTCTGCAATATCGGCAGTCTGATGGTAGCTACCCGGATGTATATTTACATACGGCCTTATAAACAGAAGAAAATACAGTATCCCAAAGCCCAGCAGACACAGCAGCTTCTTCCATGTCAGTATTTTTCTTATCTCCGTCCTTATCATATACACCCTCCTTATAAATCTTTCTTGAAAAACTGTCTCCGCACTCTGAAAGCTGCACATGCTATCAGAATGCCCCATAGAATAATCACAGTGGTTTCATAATATCTCGGCGAAAGAAAGGAGGCGCCATTTACCATCCAGTGCCCTGCTTTCCTGGCAAGATCAACGGGATTGTACTGCAGTATAAAATAAACGACGCTCCATTTTGGAAACAGAGATGTCACCGTATAGATACATGCACATCCAAACCCCAGCAGTATAAATGCCTTGAAACTATTTCTTCCCTTTGCCGAAAGCGTATACCCAATATAAGAAAAAAGCACCGCTGCGCAGACTGATATTAAAAATTCCAGGCCCAGGTATCCCGCAATATGAAGCGGGAACCAACTGATGACCGGAAAATAAGAATCCAACACCATCATGCTTCCAATGGGTGTCTTCCACAGTGGACCTAAAGGAAACATAAGAGCTGCCGCCAAGATCGTTACTCCCCATATGACAGCCGTAAAAGTGAGTCCGGCAAGTACCGCTGCCCTCCTCCTTTGATCCTGGCATTTTCTTCCCATTTTAGATGTATACTCAACGTATGCCGTCCCTGCCTGTAATGGTTCACTGACACGATGCAGCATAAAGAGAACGCCTGCCAGAATGCTTTCCAGCGTACAAGCCAGAGGAATCCATCTTGAAAATAATTCAAAAAAACCTCTGCTTCCCGGGACAAAGAAGTGTGCGGCAGCCTGATTCCGCCGATTTTCTGCCAGGATACCATCCAGCTTTTTATATTCTTCCTCCGCATATTTCTTTGCCCCGTCTTCCAGCATAAGGACAGAGGAAAAATTTTCTGCCAGATCGCTGCTGTTCAGTTCATTCGTCATATGCACTGTGCCATCCATTATCTGGCGCAGAGTGGGAATTCCCACTTCTTTCTTTTCCCCGGGTTCCAAAACTTTCAGGTATTGTTCTGCTGTATTTTCAACAACCGGCAGCCCCAGATCCTCCCATGCCTTCACACTCTTCTCCACAAGCTCCCTCTGGCCGCTGAAGTTTATCAGTATCCATGCATTTACTGCCATACTGCCAATGAGCAGCCCCCAGAAAATCGGGCTGAGCACTACGCGCATCCATTCTCTCCTCATATCTTCGCCTCATTCCTTGTAAGTGTATAAAAACACATCTTCCAAGCCAGCCTCACACTTTTTCCACTGCGGATTTCCCTGCTCCGCAATGAACCGCACCACAAAATGTCTTCCTTCCTGACGCTGGGAAAGAATTTGGTACTGTTTTTCCCAAAGATGCATCTGTTCCTCCCTGATTTCTGCCTCAAAGACTTTCCCATCCAGCATGGTGCAGAGATTTTCCGTAGTATCATTGGCGTATACCTGTTTCTCCTTCAGCATAATAATATGGTTGGCAATAAACTCCACATCCGAAACGATGTGTGTGGAGATCATAACAATCTTATCCCTGGAAAGGGAACTTAATATTTTTCGGAATCTCACACGTTCCTTGGGATCCAGGCCTGCCGTGGGCTCATCTAATATCAGGATCTCCGGATTTCCGAGTAGTGCCTGTGCGATCCCTACCCGCTGTATCATTCCACCGGAAAATTTCTTCATTTTCCTTTTTGATACCTCTGCAAGCCCCACCGTATCCAGCAGATGAGGAATCTCCCGCTGCAGTATTTTCCGGTCAATCCCTTTCAAAATACCGATATACTCCAGATAGCGCTCAGGTGTATAGTCCCTGTAATAGCCAAATTTCTGCGGCAGGAAACCGATCTTTTCCCGGTATGCTTCATCCAGCTTCTGTATCTCCCTGCCCTCCCACAGGATCGCCCCCTCTGTAGGAAAAAGAAGGGTAACCAGCAGTTTCATCAGCGTGGTCTTGCCGGCCCCGTTCGGCGCCAGAAGGCCATATATTCCAGGATGCAGCTCCAGATTAATATCTTTTAGCGCAGTAAAGTTTTGATATTTTTTTGTAACATGATTAACTTGCAGCATCTGCATACTCCTTTCTGAACGGCTGTCCTGTCATTACCAACAGCTGCCTGACGTGAACCACTGCCGCAACAGCACCAACAACAGCAAACAAAAGCACCGGAATCCCTTCCATCAGCCTTTCGTACCACGCAGCCGACATCTGAAAGAATACAAGATTGGCCAGAATCCAGCCGGCTCCCGCTGCTGCCCCCCATCCGGTTTTCTTCCCCCGTTCTATCCCCATGGCCAGGAGAAGGGAAAAAATCATCAGGGATGCAAAAGCCGTTGCCGCCAGCCGGAGAAAATCAGCCGAATACCGCACTGAGAGGACTGCCGCATAAATAAGGTTAAGGCCAATACCGATCAGGCTGTTTGAAAACATACGCGCTGTCATCAGGTGTAAAAAGGTATACTTGTAACTCATAAGCTGTTCATACGTCTGATTCTGCCGCTCTTTCACCAATGACAGATAGAACACCGAGGCATATAAGACAGGCGCCGCTGTAAATACGATGCTGCAGGCGCTGGCTAGGCCGGCGCCCACAATCCGTAATCCAATGTACATGAACGCTGCCGCAATGCAAAATGAGACAGACAGGATATCTCCCATGCCCGCGTACAGCTGCCCAAGTCCAATCCCCTGGAACAGATCCCACAGAAATGAATTTACTCCCTTATTTAGCGGCGTTTTAGTGAGCTCCTCCGCAAGCCTCATATTCTGTTCTTTTTCCTCTGCTTTTTTCCACATGGCATCTAAAAATTCTTTTTCCCTCTGTGTCATCCATTTTCCCTCCTTTTCCTCTGCAGCTTTTTCCTTGCTCTGTGCAATACTATTTTTATCTGCGCAATATTCTTTTCCATAACCGCTCCAATCTCCTGGTAGGACAGGCCCTCCACACAGAAAAGATAAAGTACACGCCTGTATTCTTCCGGCAGTTCCTCTATCCAATGTACCAGTTCGCAATACGCTTCTTTCTTCAAGTAAATATCCTCTGGCGTTGGCGGGGATTCCCCTGCACTCTCTGCCGTCCCCAGCTCCTCTGTTACATGGCGCCCTCTTCTCCTCAGTTCATCCAGCGATTTATGTTTGACTACTGCAAACAGATAGGTCCGAAACGTGCAGGCTTGGGGCAGGCGCTCCCTGTGCACATAAATATCGGCAAAACTGTCCTGTACAATATCCAAGGCAGTCTGCTCCTCTTTGGCATATTGTATGCAGAACCGTACAGCATCCCGATAATGCCTCAGCACCAGTACATCATAGGCCTGTTTCATATTTTCGTTTTTCACCAGCCCGATCAGCTGCCCATCCGTTTTTTTCTCCAGGTCTTTCAGATTCATTACGTTTTTCCTTCCGGTTGTAAAAATATCAAACAAGATTCGCTTTCTATCTATTAGTCGAATTAGATTTAGAAAAGTTACACTTTAGATCATAAAAATAAAAGTCCTGGTTCTATAAATTCAGGACTTTTATTTTTATTCTTTTTACAAGATTGATCATCACTTTTATTTCCACTCCTTTAGGAGGGCCTACTATCCTTTTCACTTATACTTATTTTTACAGATCCAATCCATGTTTCTATGGCCTGGGCCAGAATCATCTGCTGCCGAAGGACGGCTTTTCCGGTTTCAGGAATTTGGGGATTATCTTCTTTTTCTGTTATGTTTTCTTCAAGATAAGATTTCAATGTTTTTATGTTACTTTCTATACTGGTAAGACAGGCTTCCTGGTCTTGCAGGGAGAGGCTGTCCAGATTAACTATAACTGCATTGAAATCCAGAAATATGTTGACCGGCTGGGCGGCTATCTTATGCATTAGATTTTCGAATTCCGCTTCTCCGGACTCTGTCAATGAATAAACGGCTTTTTCCGCCATCTTTCCTTCCTTTACCATCGTGCCTTTGATATAGCCTTTCTGCTCCAGCTGTATGACTTTCTTATAGATTGAGGGCGTGCTGATCTTTACCCATTTGGATATGTTTCGGTATTCTACCAGTTTCTGAATGTCATATGCGCTTAACGGCTCCTTTTTTACCATCCCTAATACAATTAAATCTATTGTTGCCATAAATATCCTTCCTTTTCTTATTCGTCTTGACAATTACTATAAATTATAGTATTATCATTTTTATCGCTCGTTTGCTATAATTTATAGTACTTCATTTTACACTTTATGTCAAGTGGAAGGAGAATTTATTATGAAACAATATAACAAAAAAATGGAACTGCTTGGAAGCGCCCCTGTGTCAAAAGCGCTTTTCGCACTGGGGCTGCCCACCATGATTGGTATGATGGTGAATGCGCTTTATAATCTGGTGGATGCCTACTTTGTAGGAGGGCTGGGAACTACGCAGATGGGCGCCATTACTGTTGCATATCCCCTTGGCCAGGTTGTGGTGGGACTGGGACTGCTCTTTGGAAATGGCGCCGCTTCCTACCTTTCACGGCTGTTAGGGCGCGGGGAGAAAGAAGCAGCAGACAAAACCGCAAGCACTGCTATATACAGCAGTATCTTTGTAGGAGCGGCAGTCATTATATGCATCCTCATATTTCTGGAACCCATTCTGCGCCAGATAGGCGCCTCAGACAGTGTCATGCCTTTTGCGGTTACTTATACAAGTATCTACATTGCTTCCTCTATATTTAATGTCTTTAATGTCACCATGAACAATATTGTTTCCAGTGAAGGTGCTGCCAAAGCAACCATGTGCGTACTGCTGGCAGGAGCCGTGATCAATGTTATTTTAGACCCCGTCTTTATCTATGTTCTCGATCTGGGCGTAGGCGGAGCAGCGACCGCAACAGCCGTTTCGCAGTTTGTCTCTACTCTGATATATTTACTATATATATTCAGGAAAAAAAGTGTATTCAGTTTTAGTATCCGGAAATATTGTTTATCAAAAGATGTGATGTCAGAGATTTTGAAAATCGGGATTCCCACACTGGTATTCCAACTGCTGACCAGCCTTTCTATGACCATGATCAACGACGGGGCAAGGACCTATGGTGATTCTGCTCTGGCCGCGATGGGGCCTGTGACAAAGATTATGTCTGTGGGAAGTCTGATGGTATTCGGTTTTCTCAAAGGTCTGCAGCCCATCGCAGGCTACAGTTATGGCGCGAAAAAGTACGACCGCTTAAAAGAAGCCGTAAAGACTTCCATCCTGTGGGCAACTATCTTCTGCCTGATCTTTGGTCTTGCCGCCGCCATATTTTCTACAGCGATAATTTCTCTGTTTACAAAAAATGACCCGGAAATGATCCGGATCGGACAGGCGGCCTTAAGAGCAAACGGGCTTTCTTTTGTGCTCTTCGGTTTTTATACCGTATACTCCTTTCTGTTCCTTGCTATGGGAAAAGCAAAAGAAGGCTGCTTCCTCGGCGCCTGCCGGCAGGGCATATGCTTTGTTCCTGTTATCCTGATACTTCCAAGAGTTCTGGGACTGAACGGGATCCTCTATGCGCAGCCGGCTGCCGATGTAATCGCTGCAGCCATCACCATATTTATGGCTTTGCGCCTGCAAAAAGAATTGCAATAAAATGATGTTATACGATGTACTAGAGCGTATCTGAAAATTGCTTGTTGCAAGATGTTGTCCCAGTTTGTGGGATATTTACTGCCAAATACAGGAGGCGTAGTGGGCTGCGTTAACTGGATTTGGCAGTAAATAGACCGTGAAGCGGGGCGGCATATTGCGGCAATGAATTTTCAGACACGCTCTAGGATCCATGGGCCTGTGCGTGCCGAATTCCCTGTTCCGTAATGATGTCGTCTCCCCTGTACTTTTTGAGATCATCCCCCACAGGACAGACGTTCATACATACACCACAAGGCCAGTGATTTTCATTCTTAATGTCTACATGATGCTGCGTACAGGCGATTTTATCATAACTAAAGAGATTATTTTCTTTCTCTTCAAAGCAATGAACCGGACAAGCTTTCAGACATTTTTTACAGTGAATGCATAAATCCTTCTTCAACTGCGGATCTGGGCTGACTGGCGCGTCGGTCAACACGGAAACGATACGAAGGCGGGGACCGTATTCCTTTGTGATCAGATTGTGGCTGTCACCAAAGGTACCCATTCCCGCATAGTACGCTGCTACAACATGGGAAAAAGAAGCATTTGGGTTTTTCATAAGCACATCAATGGAGTAGTAACAGTCTCTCGGAAAGAACAACGCCCTGTATCCTAATTCTGTAGTAATATAATTAGTCAGCTTATATGCAATTTCATCCAGCACCCGGTTGCTGGTGTCATATAATTCCTGATATACCATGGAGGGGGTAGTGAACGTCATCGGGGCAAACAGCGGGATTCCCAGTACAATTACATTTTTAACCCAGGGCCAGGAATTCTGCGGCCAATATTCCGGATGCTGGATCGGTTCCGTTTCCCATTTATCAACGGAACAAACGCTCACCAGATTTGCGCCAAGATCTTTTGCTTTGTCAACGATTTGTTTTTTTATTAATTCATCTTTCATCGTCAGCTTCCCCTTCCTTTCCATTTTCTAATTTGGTACGGCTCTCCCCAGTATAAAGAATAGCATACACCTTCTCAATTCTTGCTGGATCGCTTTCCTCAATGTTACCATCGTAGTATACGGCTGCTTCGTCGCCAATCTGCAGATCCGTGGTGCTGTCTTTTCTTTCTACGTCCAAAGAGACCAGGATCTCCTGATTCTCAGCTATTGTTTCCTCACTTTCGCTTACCTCTAACCTTGCGTATCCGTCTTTTATCTCCAGCACGGTTCCTTTGATGCTTGGTTCATGGTCTATTATGTAGTTTATGTCTTTTGAACACCCTGATATACAGATGCTTAGGGCTATTGTGAGCAAACCAAATCGTATTTTTCTCATAATTATCCTCCCTGAATCCCAGACTGTTTCATCCTTGCATTATCTCTGCCAGCTGAATACAAAATTATATGTCTATTACAAGTTTTTCCTTAATTTGATTTTATCACTGCGAGATATAAAAGTCATTCCTTTTCTTCTGTATTAAGAATACTTATTATAATAGTCCGTACGATTCACACCTCACCTAAACTCTAAATCGGGATTTAGCGACGAGCTTTAGCCTCGGCGCGGATGGGGGCGCTCCATAAAGGGATAGCCGAAAACCTCCCGGAGAACATCCATGTCCTTTCAAAAACGCGGCCGCGGACCTAAGAAATTCTAGGCGGGAAACAGCCCGGAAAATGGAGCACCACTGACACATCACGAGAAATCCGATGATTTCTCGCGCTGGGTCATCTGATTTTTGGATTCGGAATCCAAAAATCTCTCCATTTTCCGGGCTGTTTCCCACCAAGAATTTCTAAGGTCCGCTTTGAGCGTTTTTGAAAGGACATGGATGTTCTCCGGGAGGCTTTCAGCTATCCCTTCATGGAGCTGGCGCATCCAACCGGCAGAAAAAAGCTCGTTTCTAAGGAGAGGCCTCAAGCGGGGGCAGCGTATGGTATTGAATTGGCGGGACTTTTATGCCCCCAGTAGGTGTACATAAGCAATGGGATACGGTTCCAGTATCAAAATAATTCAATACACATCTTGAAGATGAAAAGATACGCATAGCCAATCCACATCCGCTGCCCTGGTCCGGGACCCTACCCGGTTGGCGAGCTTTCCTGCCGATTGGATGAGCCAGCTTTATGACAGGGAGGCCGGGGAGGTGCTGGGGCTGTATATGCCGTTGCGATATGCTGGAGTGCGCTTAGTGATTCTTGAACAGCCGATGCCGGATAGGCGGGGAAAAACTTGATCTCCAAATCAAGTTTTTGCTGAACCCAGCGCGGGAAATCATCAGATTTCCCGTGATGTGTTCAGCGTACCCGCCTATCCGGCATCGGGTGTTCTAGAATCACTTAGCAGCACGGGTGCATATCGCAACGGCATATACAGCCCCAGTGCCTCCCCGGCCTCCCTGTCATGAAGCGTCCCCGTCCGTCGACTAGGCTAAAGCTAGCCGACTAAATCCCGATTTAAATGTAGAGTCCAGCCAGAAAAGTAACTGATTTTCCATTTTCTCATTTACAATATGCCTGCAAGCCTTTATAATTAGGACGAGTTTTTATATAATAGCATGTAAATGAATGGAGGAAAATATTTTGTTTAATAAATATTTATATGTCTTCTTAATCTCAATGGTACCGCTCATCGAACTGCGCGGGGCTATTCCTTATTCCCAGCTGTTCGGGCTTCCCCTGCTGCCGTCCTATATCATTGCGGTTATCGGTAATATGCTTCCTGTCCCTATTATTTTCCTGTTTGCAAGAAAAGTTCTGGAATGGGGATCTGATAAACCAGTGATCGGAAAGTTTTTTTCTTTCTGCCTTGAAAAAGGTCACAAGGGTGGTCAGAAGCTGAAAGAAAAAGCTGGAAAAGGACTGCCAATTGCCCTTCTTCTATTTGTTGGGATTCCGCTTCCGGGCACCGGAGCCTGGACGGGAACACTCGCAGCAAGCTTACTGGATATGGATTTCAAATCAAGCGTAATCGCGGTGATGCTGGGAGTGCTTTTGGCCGGAATCATTATGGGGGCGGCAAGCGCTGGACTATTTGGGGCCATTGGGGCACTGTTTGGGTAAGGTAACGGAAGTAATAAACTTGTTGGTTAAGGGGGGCTATGTCGGATCAGACATAAGTCTCCATTAAAACCTCACAGTCATTTCCAAGAAACGTTGTCGTGTTTTGAAATGATTGTGAGGTTTTTATAGTGCTTACGCATGGCTCTTTATAAAACTTTCTATGGAGCCAAGTGGAAAATACATAATTTTAAATAAAAAAAGGGGCAAGCCCGCATGGGCTTCCCCCCACTCACTCATGAGGAGCTTTGCACACTTTGGCACCGCCGCGATGCCGCCTTGCGGCTATATACCTTATCGCGGGGTGTGCATCCTCCCAGAGGTTTTTTATGATATAGGAAATTCCAGAGGCATTTCCTATATCATAAAAAAATAACAGTATAGATACAATTATCAATGTATCCACACTGTCACTCCTTCTAAAACTTTTCGAACAGGGGATGAGAGAATCGAACTCCCACCAAAGGTTTTGGAGACCCCTATCATACCATTTGACCAATCCCCTTTATAATGCGACATCTTTCTCAGTCACTTGATTATTATACCCAGCCCAACTCTATTTGTCAAGAAAAATCTCCATATTTTTCATATAAAAATCCCCTGATATTTTTCTGCAAACTTTCTTATACAAATGATAAATTAAATGTTATGCTTCCCCTAAAAGGAGGTATCAAAATGATATATATCAGGCCAATGAAAGAAGAAGATTGTGCTTACATTTATCGTAAAAATAAAAGAGCACAGCGATGCAGAACGAATCGTCGTACAGCCTGAGAGGGAGAACCGCGCATCCTGCGGAGTATTGCGCTCATGTGGCTTTGCTTATGATGATGTAAGTGATATCTATGTACTGCCTTTATGATCTGAACCCCCGGTCGGTTGTTCCAGTCAGCCGGAGCATGGAATACCCCCGCATTCATCCGGTCAAATATACCGTCTCACGCTCTTCATATATTGTATATACTTCTCACCAAATTTCTGTATGCACCATCTTTCCTCCGAAAGAATAATCCAATGAGCCGATATCTGAAACGCCAACACAAAAACCAAAAGCAACAGTGACTGCGTCAGTATAACACACCCCATAAAAAACACAAAATAAGCCACATACATTGGATTACGCGAAATCCGGTAAATCCCATTCGTATTCATCCCGTTCTCAGCAGGAGCCGCAAAATTAACCACCGATACCAGCAGTAAAATAACGCCTCCCAAGTACACCCCTGCTCCCACAGCAAAACTCCAGACTGGCATCCTCCTAACAGCAAGAAAAATCAAATAAACCAAAATAGCCACATTAGAAATCTGGTATACCCCGTAAGCCCCCTTCTCCCCTGCAGACAAAGGTGCAAAAAATGCAGCCCGCCGAACCGCCTCCTTATTCAGAATCGATAAAAGCCCAAAACGAATCAGAAAAAAAGGCACCAATAAAAAAATCCCCATACCGCCGCATCCCCCATATACATAACAACCATTCCACAACTCAGTCTAAACCAGCCTCACCTAATAAAAATCTACCATCTCATAACCGGCTAATCAAACCAATCTGCCAAAGCACCTTACAAAAATACTAATCTCCCTCCAAGAAAAAGTCAAGCACTACCGCCCACTCCTTCCGCCCGGATGTACCTAGCCTTCCAGGTGCGGGATTTCAGGCGTAGGCAAGGGAGGTTTTAACGCCGCTTTCTGTAAGCATAGAGAGCGCCCTACAAACACTTAGTAAAAACCATGCCGGATGGAGAGGATAAAATTTGCTCACCAAAGCAAATTTTAAGGCGGCCTGAGCCGCGCAATTCTTCAGAATTGCACGGTGAATGCCGCCGGGCCTTTCCATCCGGCATGGTTTTTACTTAGTGTTTGTCGGCACACGGACCGTTTACAGAAAGCGGCGTTAAAACCTCCCCTGCCTACGCCTGAAATCCCGCACCTGGAAGGCGCCCCCCTTACTCCAACACCTCTCTGGAGATCATCGCCTTATCCATTGCCGTCATATCATCCTCCGGGATCTCGTAGATATCCCCTTCTGTCTTATTGACATGCACCGTAATATTCTGAACCTCACCATACTGAATTCCCCCATCCACAGTTTTTTTCAGTATATCATAGTAAAGTTCATAAACACTGTTCTGCATATCCTTATCGGAGGGCATTTCCTTCCCGTTCATTACTTCATTTGCGACTTTTGTTGCGTAGTCCTTAGCCTGTTTCTGAAACTCGTCATATGTATCATCAAAAAGTGTAACCGGCTCAATTGACACGACAACAGTAAAGTTGCCTTCTTTATCTTCTACGGCTTCCCCTACTGAATACTTTACATTCTTTGTCAGGTTTTCAAACAACGATCTAAACTTTTCTTCCAGCTCATCCGGAAAGTCCAGAGATTCAAAACCTTCCATAGTGATATCCATCCGCTTTTCGAAAATCTTTTCAGCCGCCTCTTTAGACGATCCCGTTAATTCAATATACTTGTCCGTCTCGTTCTTATATGAGACATCCAATAGGGCCTGCGTATAACCGGCTGCATCAAACTTTTTCCCGCAGCCTCCCAACAGAAGCAGTGTCATTGCCGTCAGCAAAATGGCTGATATTTTTCTTTTTTTACTCATAAAATTTCCTCCTCATGAATGCTTGTCAGGTATTATAGCATGGCCTGTCCGGCAAAAAAAGTAAAATATTGGCAGCATTTCCAATAAATTTATTTTCTGCTACTGTACAGTCATCCGCAAGAGAAAACCTTCGATAAACTTTTTCGAGCTAATTCTTCCCGGCTCCCCAGACTGATCTTTTAAATTTCTCATTTTGATCCGAACCTGCCCAAAGTCAAACAGTAAATTGGCATAGTCTGCAAATATGGGATCATAGTAGTCCTCCGCGCCCATATGCGCAATATTATCCAAGGCCTTCTGCATAATTCTCCGGATTCTCTGCTCAAGCGCCTTTCTATTCAACTGAAGCTGTTCCTCCCCATACATCTCTCCTGCAACTTTTTCATATACCTCTTTTATTTGATAACTCTTTTCCTTTTTCTGAAACTCCATCACCGTGAATACAATCTTTTTCAGCTCATCGGTTCCCTTCATTCCCAGGATCCCGATATCAGTGCATATTTTCTGAAACCGGTCACCAAGCATGCGGAGAATATGGAAATGGAGGCTGGGGGAGTATTGAATTATTGGTTATGGCACGCTATAATCATGGATGATATGATCCTCATTTTCTTTTCATAAATGAATTTGAGGTTTCAACTTCTCGTACACTGCAATAAAATTTATATGTGTGGAGTTATTTAAGAAAGGAGGATTGAGAATTTATGCTTAATCCTATTGTTATTATTGCGTAAGCAAGGCTATCGCAATGGGTAAATATGAGTGGGTGTTGCGGATAGACCTTGCAGTTCCTGATAGACTAGTCACATTAGGAGTGTAATATGGGATACAAAAAAGCAACACACGTTCTGCCGCATGATTTACTTCTGAAAGTTCAGGAATACATTGACGGAGAATTTTTGTATATTCCCAGAATTTCTGATCATAAGAAAAGCTGGGGAGAAACAACATCAACCCGTCAGGAGTTACAAGATAGAAACCAACGTATATATGCTGACTACCTTGCCGGGAATCAAATGGAATTCCTTGCTGAAAAATATTTTCTATCTTTGAAGAGTATTCAGAGAATTATCGGGCAGTTAAAAAAAGAATATAATTGAGGGAAACGGGCTGGTATGTTTTATAATATATCAGCCCGTTTCTTATGTTCATTTATGAAAAGAGTATTGGGTTTGGTTCTGTATTGCGGGGTGATACAATTTATTTGCAAGAGAGTTTGCGAAAGTATGAAAAAAGACGAAGGAGGTAAAATTTATGAAAAAATGTTGTGAAAATCCGCCTTTTATTTTTTAGCTTAGTGGATCAGGAGGAATTACGGGATGCAAAAAATTGTTTGGGAGGTACAAAATCTTTCCCTGCTGCCTGTACTTAAATATTGTAAGAAATGCGGCAGAAAAAGTCAGTTTATCTGCTCCCGTCAATTTCGGGTAAATGCGAATCGCAGATGCCTGGACATTTGGTTGATTTACAAATGTTCTGACTGCAATACCACATGGAATGCAGCTGTTTATTCCCGTATTTCCGCACAAGCATTCAATCCGGCGCTGTTAGAACGATTTCATAAAAATGATAAAGATCTTGTAGAAGAATATGCAATGGATAGCCGCTTTTTACAAGAGAATGGCGCAGAAACCGGCCTGCCCGGTTATGCTGTTATTGGTGACTGTTTTTCTTTAAATAAGGCAGTAGAACTTAAAATCAAAAGTAAATATTCTCTTCCTGTTAAGATATCTTCTGTTGTGCGGGGCAAATTACAGCTTTCCCAAAAGGAATACCTGCATCTGATTACAAATGGGCAAATAAAAAGTGTTCCAGATCAGGATCTGAAAAAGTGCAAATTAAAGAAGGGTGTTACCCTTGTTTTTGATAAAAGGTTAGGCAGTAGCACATGATATCCCTTTTCCATAGCTTCCGTCTAGTATTTTTCTGGAATCCGAACATTAGCTGCATTATGAAACTTATATTTTTCTGCCATATGCTTCCTCATACAAACCAAAATGTAACGGTAACAATCTGCGATGCTATCTCCAAAGGAACCGGCGTTCCCTTCACGTAATTGCTGAAGCGCTGTATTGGCTTGCTTATTGAGACGTGAAAGCGTATGTTTCTTGGACGGATAATACGCAAAATGATGCCCCCATTCAAGAAGATGATTGGTTTCAGATAATATAACGTATAAAGGTTTTAAAGTGGTGTGTCTCATTATTGCTTCTAAAAGATCTGCTAAATGAATAGAATTTGAGGAATTAAATCTGTCTGCTAACTCGTCCAATTCTGCTCTGGTAATCTGCGGAGCCGCAGCTAAAGCCGCCGGCCGAATAATCATTACCATAAGCTGCAGGGCATGAAGGTAACGTAATGCCTTTTCTACATATCCGGAATTAAGAGCCAGCTGATAAAGCTTCGTGTCATCTGGTTCTATCACCATCGTACCTTTCCCATTTAACGTTTTTACAAAACCTCTTTGCTCAAGTTCTGACAATGCCTTTCTTACTGTCGATAAAGAGACACCGTACCGGCTGGCCAGCTGTTTTTCATATGGAAGATACATTCCAACAGAATATTCTCCAAGGCCAATTTTCCGATTCAACTCATCAACAATTTTTGAGTAATAGTAATCCTGACCGCGCATGGGATTCCACGAAAACGGCATACCAGTTTGTACCGGACATTTCGGAGTTGTGTCCGATAAATAATTTAGCGTACTCTCAATGTAACCCGTAAGCATTTGATACATATTTGATAACTGGTTGTACTTTGTGAGCGGATCATTGCCCTTTAATACATCTATTATTACACTGGTTACGGATATAGACCCCTGTGGAAAGTGCTTCGAGAAATAGGGGCAATCTTCTGTAAAAAATGTAAGCTTATTGTAAAGGCCGAATGTAGAATAGAGTTCGCTGAATAAAGGATTGCCACCTATTCTTAATATATCATATCCCAATTTAGAGGGAGGGCGCCATCCGCCAGCGGAACTTCCCAAACGCAAAACTTTTATAGCCTGGTTATAGTGAGGCATTATCTCCACATCACACCCCTGCAAGGAAAAAACCAGAAGTGAAGGCAGTATAAGGGCAAAAGTCTGATATACCTGTAAAATCCCTTCCTTTTGTCTTAAAATATCAATAACCGTATTTGACGGATTAGTCGTATCTTTTTTTGAAACAACGATTGGTGCAAGGCGAGGCTGAATTTCTACCAGCCCTTCCTCCCGCAATGCGTCAAAGACACGGTTAATAGTATATCTGCTTACATGAAACTGGTCGCAAAACATCCTTGAAGACGGCAAGGCGCTTCCAGGAAGTATCTGGCCCTCCAAAATGCACTGCTTAATTTCGTTATATACAAATGCAAATTTTGTTTCTTGTGGTTTCATAACTTGTCTCCTGTCTGTCTGAATTATATCATGAAGAACCGTTTTTGTCAGTATCAAATCGCCTCAACCTATATGCACACCTTACCAATATGGATATTGCCAGTATGCATGGATAACATTTATAATAAAACCGTGAAATTATTAGGAAAGAGTTTAAGCATCATGGAAAAGCAAAAAATCTTAATCATGGACGATTCAGAAATGAATCGCGCTCTTTTGGCAGATATCCCAGAAGAACAATATGATGCATCAGCTAAAACAGACTAAAAACCAAGTGACTATATGCATTCTGGACGAGAAAGAGAATAACATCTAAAAAGGAGGAATTACATCAATGGGAAACAGTCAGAAGAAGAATCCTACAACGCGCTTTCTTATAATTAGTTTTATTGGGCTTTTGATCTTTAGTATTATTATTTTCAGCCTGCTCGGAATTTATATGAGTCAAAAGAGTAAACAGGCCGTTTACGATATTGGAAAAATTTATATGTCCGGAATGAATAAACAAATGTCCAGGCACTTTGAAACTGTCATTAAACTGCGTTTTGATCAGGTCAGCGGCATTGTTTCCGTTGTCTCAACAGATAATAACAAGCAAGAGGAGCTATATGAGGAGCTCATTTACAGGGCACAAGTCAGAGGTTTTGACTATTTAGCACTTTGTTCTGCCGGTGGAGATTTTCAGACACTCTATGGACAATCCATACAGCCGCTTAACCCGGAACCTTTTGTAGAAGCATTATTGCAAGGAGAGCAAAGAGTTGCTGTAGGCGTTGATGCTGCTGGAAATGAGGTGGTATTGTTCGGCGTTGACGCTGCTTATCCTATGCACAATGGCGATAGGTGCACCGGCCTCATCGCAGCCGTTCCACTGGCATATATCACCGATTTCCTTGCCTTAGAGGATGAAGAGCAGCTGATGTATTATCATATTATTAGGCCAGACGGTAGTTTTGTAATACAAAACCCTAACACTGAGTTGTATCATATCTTTGAACAACTGCAAAGGCAGCTTGATTCCCCGGCAGATGAATTATCTAAAGAAAATTCTATTGAGAAATTTGGCGCTGCGCTAAAAAATCATGAAGAATATGCTACAACTTTTGAAGTAAATGGCGAAGAACGGCAAATCTATGGTATATCATTACCCTATTCTGAATGGTATTTAGTATCGGTAATGCCTTATAGTATATTGGATGATGCCATAAACAATCTGAGCAGCCAGCGTATATTCATGACATTATTGTCCTGTGCTTCTGTTTTAATCATTCTGACATTAATTTTTCTCCGGTATTTCTCCATAACCCGTTCTCAGCTGTATGAATTGGAGAAGGCCCGGCAGGCGGCTATTAAAGCGAACAAAGCCAAAAGTGAATTTTTAGCAAATATGAGCCATGATATCCGTACCCCCATGAATGCAATTGTAGGAATGACCGCGGTTGCCACAGCCCACATAGATGACCGGAAACAGGTACAGAACTGCCTTAGAAAAATCACATTGTCGAGTAAACATCTATTGGGGCTGATTAATGATGTTTTGGATATGTCTAAAATTGAAAGCGGTAAATTAACTTTAACAACAGAGCAAATTTCATTAAAGGAAGTTGTGGAAGGAATTGTTAACATTATACAGCCACAGGTTAAGACAAAAAAGCAAAATTTTGACATACATGTGGAAAATATCTTAACAGAAAATGTGTGGTGCGATTGCGTACGCTTGAATCAGGTTTTGCTGAATCTCTTATCGAATGCAACTAAGTATACACCGGAGGGCGGTTCGATACTATTATCACTTTCTGAAGAAAAATCTCCGAAAGGAGAAAACTATGTCCGAATTCATATCAAGGTCAAGGATAATGGAATTGGTATGACGCCAGATTTTTTAAAGAAAATATATGAATCCTACAGCCGTGCGGATGGAGCCAGAATACATAAAACTGAGGGCGCCGGTTTGGGAATGTCTATTACAAAGTATATTGTGGACGCAATGGACGGAACCATTGATATACAAAGCGAGCCTAATAAATGGACAGAATTTCTTCTCATGTTTGATTTTGAAAAAGCGTCTGCAATGGAAATGGACATGGTTCTTCCCCCTTGGAATATGCTGGTGGTTGATGATGACGAATTATTATGTAAGACAGCCACAGACGCGCTAAAATCCATCGGGATTAAAGCTGAATGGACATTAAGCGGTGAGAAGGCCATAGAATTGGTAAACCAACACCACAATAAGAAAGAGGATTATCAAATTATACTATTAGATTGGAAACTGCCCGGCATGAATGGGATCCAGGCTGCAAAAGAAATCCGGCGCAATCTGGGAGATGACGTACCCATCCTGCTAATTTCTGCATATGACTGGAGTGAATTTGAAGCCGAGGCCCGTGAGGCTGGTATTAGTGGTTTTATATCCAAACCGCTTTTTAAATCTACGCTGTATCATTCTTTGCGTCGGTATATGAACGTTGAAACGGAACATGGCCAGACATTGGGCCAAAGTATTGATCTATCTGGACGCCGTATTCTGCTTGCCGAGGACAATGAGCTTAACTGGGAAGTCGCAAGTGAATTGTTGTCCGACTTGGGCGTGGAGCTGGATTGGGCAGAAGATGGAAAGGTATGCCTGGATAAGTTCCAAAAATCATCGGAGGGTTATTACGATTTTATTCTTATGGACATACGAATGCCGCATATGACAGGATATGAGGCAACAGAAGCAATTCGGAGACTGAATCACCCTGATGCCCTATCCGTTCCAATTATTGCCATGAGTGCGGATACTTTTTCAGACGACATACAGCATTGCCTGGAGTGCGGTATGAATGCCCATATAGCAAAGCCGATCGACATTGTAGAATTAACCCGCTTATTAAAAAGATATTCCATATAAATCCAGTCCTAAAAAGCGCGTGTCCGGTCCGGAAGCGGCCTGGAGTTGCCTAGCCGCCCACCACCACCGCCACGAATCCGCTTCCCCCTATTGATATACCACAGGCATACATCTGCCCGTCGGTCTGCTGTATATATGTGCAGTGATCCATATATTCCCGGGCCTGTTCCGCGCCATAGAGAGGGTATTCTTCATAGTCTCTGTAGGCCAGCCGGTCGATCCACACGGCTTTCACCCCTTCTCTTACTTTTTTAGGGTCTGCAAGTGTATCCGCTTCTGCTTCAGAACCGCCGCACTGCCCGTATCGGTTATCCCCCCACATCCAAAGGGAATCATCTTCCCTTATGGCAGCCATGGCGTAACATCCGGCGGTGACATATCTGGCATGATCTGCAACCTGGACGGCCCCGTCCCATGATACCACCGTGTTTCCTGCTGAATCCAGAAGACTTCCCATACACCAGACCGTTCCATCATTTTTCAGGATGACGAGGCCGTATTCGCTGCAGTCTGCAAACGCCACGTCTTCCATAATCAGAGCCGGCGTCAGGGACTGGCCGGTACCCGGCAGATTACCTGCCCCCCATAGTTCGTCTTTATTGTTCAGATAGACCATAAACTCACTTCCCTGAGCCACATGTTTCACGTCCGGTGCCAGTTCCGTTATTCGGTAGAACCCTTTGGCCGTGAGATCGGATTCCGTATTGCCAAGCCCCAGCTCCCCGTGCCTGTTGGCGGAGATTCCGAATAACTTTCCATTTTCTATAAAGAAACGGCTTTCCTGATTTACCGTATTATTAGAATAACATTCATCCAGTCTCAGTTCTCTGGACGACAAATGTAAGGCACTTTTGTCTGGTGTAAAGACAAAGACAGAATCCTGATTTTCCTGTGTTTCCGTTGTTTCTGCGCTCTGCCCTTCCTCACCGCCGTTACCTTCCACATCCGTATCAGACTCCAGGGAGCTGCTGACCGGATCCTGGATATACCCGCCATAACTATTCTCCTGATCGATGCCGGATCCCTTTCCGGCATCGATCATCCAGTCTCTGTAAACAAACATAAATGCCCCCAAAAACAACAAAGCAAATGGAATTATCGCTGTTTTTAGATCCTCTTTCCAGGCAGATGTTCCTTCTTTTACAATATATTGATACTTTCCCCGGCCATATTTTTTCAAGATATTCCGAACCGCGCTGATTTCCGCTGTAGTCATACTATCTTTCCAGAAATACACCCTGCCCACATAAAAGGAAGATTCTTCTTCTCTTATTTCTTTCACCGCTTCATAAGTCTGACGGATTCTCTTATTCCCCTGCAGGAACTCTATACCGTTCTCATCGATTATAATGTCGGTTTGGTCTGCGCTCTTCTTTACCCGCAGCTTTATACTCACCGTGATGTAAGGAAATACTTTTACAAACAGCCTGAACAGTACGAGCACCGCCACAACGATTCTGAAAAACACGTTATAATTATCCGGCAGAAAAACACACATGCAGAGCAGTGATGTGAGAAATGCGCCCAGTATATGCCTTCTCCACTCACTGTAGCCGCGGCCTCTGTTATACTTCAGAGAAAGAAGCAGGTCATTTCTCTTCCGGGCACGTTTATTTCTATTGATATCTCTTGTATGCAAAATCTTCAGTTCCACTTTTTCCCCGCCCTGCTTTTCTTCATATTCATGAAAAATCCTGCAGTAATGCGCCATCTGATTCCTCACATACAAAATATCATCTCTGGAAAGATACCTTTTGTCCAGTCTGAGTTCCCGGACAGGCCCGGTGATCTGAAACGCATCTGCGTTTTCCTCCACGTCCAGTAGGTCATTATAATAGTAACACTCCTGTGCCCCTGAGACGTATCGAAGCAGAATATACTCTGTGTTAAATTGTCCTTTTAAACTTTTCTCTTCGAATTCCCTTATCCTGGCTTCTATACTATTTTTCTGCAGACTGACGGATATCCTTACCACAGCAGTCAGCAGCACTTCTGATATTACAGCCAGCAGAAGAATATAGCGTATTTGAAAGTGTTCCTTTGGTATCAGCCAGGCAAACAGCAGAAAGTAAATCAATATAATCCCCAGGCTGGTAAGGGGACCTGCCCATATTCCTCTCTTTTGGTTTAATATTCCGGCTCTCTGCCTGAGGTTCTGAGGCACAGTATCGTATACAAACCATTCTTTTGTATATTCTTCTTTTATTTGCTCTGTTATCATGGGGTGTCCTCCTTGTCTCCCGGAACATAGTAACTATATTCTTTCTTTTCCCTTGTATCAATTTCTTTTTTCATAGCCGGAGGATCGAGTCCCACACTTCCGTCTGTGCCATAACTCACCTGAAATGCCAGGTATGCCCCTTCTCCTTTCATAATCCGATACGTAGTTTCCCCCTCGGTCTCAGATTTTTCTGCCGGATGGTTTGGATCTATATACGTGTCCCGTGAATTGATTTTCATGAGATAGTCAAATCTGTCGCCTGCCATCAGTTCCATATGCTCAATCTGCCTGCTTACGTCGATCCCATTCACTGCCTGCCGTTTATCATTTTCCTCCATAGCGCATCTTGCAATCCAGAAAATATCTTCCGAATCAGTCACTACTTTGGCACTTCCATAAATATCTGCATCATAATTTGTCAACGCAGGATCCTCTTTTAAAATCGATCTCATCTCTTTTTGCAGATCTTTTCCCCTCTCTGTTTTGTCCATAGGCTCATATTCCGTGTCAAAGTCTATCGGCGCCTGGGTTTGATAGAACTGCATGGGGGCCGATTTATCCATGGTCACTCTGCATAATGTGATAGTTCCTCCTTCTTCCAGAAAATTGTTTTTTCCTATTACACAGCTCTCATCCAACACAATTGTCCACTGTGGAAGCCCGTTACGGCATAGGGCAACCGCCAGAGTTCCGAACTGGACACATTCATCGAATGTGTAGGTCTCTTCTGTCTGTGAGGCAGTGCGTATTGTGATGCCGTCTATTCCTCTTTCGATCTCCCAGCCTGCCAGGTTCTTTCCGATTCCATCCCATTTCCCGGTGATCACCGTGTACACATAATCCGAAGTAATTCCATTGCCTCTATCCCCATAAGTCAGGACATACTGGTGCACGTTTCCGTCGTCGGGAGAAGTATAGGTTACCGCACAGACATCATCAGCCAGCCACTGCAGCTTCATATCCCTGTCTGCGGTGTAAGGAAACTGGTCGGATACTTTGGCAAAACAGAGCCTCTGATTCAGATAGGTTGTGACCCTGCCTGCTTCCTCTTCGTATTTCATCACTGCCATGTGTTTCAGATCCGGTGATACACTGATCACAGACGACTGCCCTCCTCCCGAATGGAGCCCATATACCAGATTCATTAAAAAAAGGATGCCGCCTGCTGCCAGGCCGATATTCCTGATCCATTTCTTACGCACAAGCATGCCAAGACTGGCAGCTGCCATCACGATAATAAACCCATTTACGATATAAAACAGACTATCTATTATGTATTCAAAATGCAGCGTTCTTCCCACGATAAGATAGAACATCTGAAGAGCAAAAACGGCGAGAGCCAGGATACCTGTAACTGATCCCGTGATCAGGCGCCCTCTTTTCATATTTTGAACCGGCGGCAGTATCACCTGTTCTGTCTCTCTTTCCCCTCTCAGCAGCTCATCCACGCTGACCTCCAGCACACCTGCCAGCGTTTCCAGCACACTGACATCCGGCATTCCTCCGCCTGTTTCCCATTTAGACACGGCCTTATTCGTCACCCCCAGCCGCTCAGCCAGTTCTTTTTGTGTCAGTCCGATCTCTTTTCTTCTTCTGGCAATAAATTGTCCCGTCTTATTTTCCATCTCGTGCCTCCCAACCAAGCCTATTGTTTTCTTAATCATAATCATACCAGAAACCCCAGAATTTACAATACACGGGCCGTTCTACCCGGTCTACGGTGGGTAGAACGGCAAAATACAGTTGACAAACTGCATTTATGGGCATAAAATGATAGCAAGCACTTGCATGGAGGGAAGAAAAATTGGATGAGACCAGACAGAAAATAATCGATGCAACCATGTCCCTGATCCGGGATAAGGGATATGTTGCAACTACAACAAAGGATATCGCGCATATAGCCGGTGTGAATGAATGCACCCTATTCAGGAAGTTTAAAAATAAAAAAGACATTGTCATGAGTGGGATAGAACAGGAAAAATGGCGGGCCAATATTACCACTGATATCTTTCAGAATGTTGTATGGGAACTGCAGCCCGACCTGGAAATGTTCATGAAGGCCTATATGGACAGAATCACCCCGGACTTTGTTAATCTGTCAATCGGACTGAGGGCGCCTCAGCTTTATGAAGAGACTGCCCCGATGATTATGAAGATCCCTCAGGCCTTTATATCGACTCTTGTAGATTATTTGTACAAGATGGAGGAATTAGGAAAGATACCGCATGCAGATTTTGAGGGCATGGCAATGACTGTTTTCTCCGCAACATTTGGCTATACATTTTTAAAAGCCTCTTTTGATAATAAACTTTCAGAGATAAGCCCGGAAACATTTATAAAAAACAGCGTATCCGTATTTGTAAAAGGGGTCTCTTAAGACTGATCCGAGATAAACTGATAGTGGTACTGTATCGGCAGTGCCACTTTATTTAAAGTTTATGCATGCAAGTACATGCATTATAGGAGGTACAAACTTATGATAACAGGAGCAGAGTTATTTGTAAAAGCGCTGAAAACCGAAGATGTGAGCACTGTGTTTGCCTATCCCGGCGGGCAGGCAATCGATTTATTTGATGCCCTTTATGGGGAAGATACAATCGAGCTTATTGTACCAAGACATGAGCAGGGGCTGATCCATGCCGCTGACGGATATGCCCGTTCCACAGGGAACGTGGGGGTCTGCCTCGTGACAAGCGGGCCGGGGGCAGCGAACCTGGTCACCGGAATCGCCACAGCCAATTATGACAGTGTACCGCTTGTCTGCTTCACCGGACAAGTGCCCCGCTGCCTTTTAGGGAAAGATGCTTTTCAGGAAGTTGACATTGTCAGTATGACTTCCAGCGTCTGCAAATATGCTGTAACAGTAAAAGATCGGGAAGACCTGGGAGCAGCCATCCAAAAAGCATTCCATATTGCCAGAACAGGTAAACCCGGAGTCGCTGTAGTGGATCTTCCAAAAGATATCCAACGCGAATTAGGAGACAGCAGATACGATAAAAGCCATGCAGCCTGCAGCCCCCGGCCTGTCTGTCCCATCTCTGAGGAGCTGGCAGATAAAGCCATGACGCTCTTATCCCGCGCCCAAAGGCCATTATTCCTGATCGGAGGCGGCGTTCATATCAGCCGGGCAGAAAAAGACATGCAGCGGCTTGCCGAGATAACAGGCGTTCCAGCCGTCACCACCATTATGGGAAGAGGCGCAATTCCAACAACGCACGGGCTCTATGCCGGCAATCTTGGCATTCATGGCTCCTACGCCGCGAATATGGCTGTCAGCAGCTGTGATGTGCTCTTTTCGATCGGCACCCGCTTTAATGACCGTATTACGGGCAGGCCCGAAGAATTTGCACCAAATGCTTCGATTATTCATGTGGATATCGATTCTTCGGTCATATCCAGGAATATCCCCGCGAATCTCCCCATCCTGGCCGATGCCGGTTCAGCAATTCGTTCATTTACCAGACGGGCTGTAAATCTGCCGCTTGAAAACTGGATCCGGCAGATCCGCACATGGCAGAAAGAGCACCCTCTTGTGATGAAGGGAAGCGGTATCACACCCGCAAAAATCATCCGGACCATTAACAGTACCTTTCAAAAGTTGATTATAGCCACCGATGTCGGGCAGAATCAATTATGGGCTGCCCAGTATCTGGAGCTGAATGAAAAAAAGAAGATGCTTACATCCGGGGGGCTCGGCACAATGGGATATGGATTGCCCGCCGCAGTCGGTGCCAAGATCGGGAATCCAGACACCAGGGTCGTACTGATAACCGGAGACGGCGGCCTGCAGATGAACATTCAGGAAATGGCAACAGCCGTGGCTTATGAACTGCCGCTTATTATTTGTGTCTTGAATAACGGATATCTGGGCAATGTAAGACAATGGCAGGAAATGTTTTTTGGCAAAAGATATTCCGGTACATGTATGCGTTATAGAAAAAGCTGCCCCGCTGCCTGCTCTGCCCCGTCTGAACATTGTCCCGTATATACTCCGGACTTTATAAAGCTGGCGGAAAGCTATGGAGCAAAAGGAATCCGCGTAACCCGGGAAGAAGAGATTCTTCCAGCGCTTAAAGAGGCCGAAAGGTCCACGGCTGTGCCTGTCCTGATTGAATTTATGATCGAAAGAGAAGAAAACGTTCTTCCAATTGTCCCTCCCGGAAATGCTCTGGATGATATGATAGTATATTCTGGTTAAGCAGGGTCAGTCCCGCCCAACATCAGCGATTTCGTTATAAACAGTAACTGCGTCCAGAATGTGGTACTGCTCTGTCTCATGGGATCCCGGAGCATGTGCGGTGACCAGGATATACTCTTTTCCGTCCACCTCCGCCAGGCTTGCCAGACATAACCCTGCCTCGTCTGTGTAACCGGTCTTGCCGCCCAGAATTTCCCCGCTTTTAAGACCGGTATTCCCTGCGTTTTCAAACAAAGTGCTCCCTATGGTGAACCCTTCCGGATGCACATCCGTTGGCTGCACCGTATAACTTCTGGTTGTAAACACTTCACGGAATTCTGTATTTTTCAGTGCACAGGCAAGCAGAATGGACAGGTCCCGGACCGTTGTATAATGTTCTGCATCCTGAAGCCCGGTCGTATTGCTGAAATGTGTGTCATCCATCCCAAGTTCGGCTGCTTTTTGATTCATCAGGTCCACAAAACCCTGCTCAGATCCCGAAACCGCCTCTGCCAGAGTCAGGCAGCACTCTGCTCCCGAAGCAAGTATGACACCATATATAAAGTCCCTGGCCTTCGCGGTTTCGCCTGGTTCAAAACCAGCCATCGATGCATCCATCTGATAAAGATACTGGTAAAAATCGTATGGGCTGGTTATTAGCCCATCAAGATCAGAAACATTTTCAATCGCCACTAATGCGGTCATAATCTTGGTCAGGGATGCCGGATAGATCCGATCCCCTGCGCCCCTCTGGGCTATAGTTTCCCCATTCTTCAGTTCTGTCAATATTGCATTCGGACTGTTCAGCTTGTCCATGCTGATGTTCTCTGAATGCAGCTTACTGTTATTGACATGTATGCCCGGTTCCTGTCTTCTGATTACGGACAGCACCGATGTTGCCGCTACTAACAATAGTACTAGCAGGGCCAGTAAAATCAGTATCCGCCTCAGATATTTCATACGTCTTCTTTTTTTCCGCTGAATCTTGGAGCTTATCCGTATCTTATTTCTTTCAGTTTGATATCTTGCATCTTTTTCGTATTGTTTTCTGTCCAATTAAAATCCCTGCCTTTCTTAGAAAATTATACAAAATCCCGATATTAGATAATTTAATTTACTATTGATAATTTCCTAAGAAAAGTTAATATTTATTTTAATATACTATTACATTTCTTTAGCTTGTTAATCGTTTTCACAGGCAGGGGATACTTATAACAAAAGTCGTCAATTCCCCCTCGCTTTCTGCATGGATATCTCCTTCATGCAGAGTGATAATTTCTCTGGCAATTGCAAGTCCAAGTCCTGCACCTCCTGTATTTCCTGATCGCGCCTCATCTGTCCGGTAGAATATTTCAAAAATATATGGAAGCTTTTCTTTCGGTATAGTCTTTCCTTTGTTTCGTATAAAAATCTTAACATAGTCCCTTTCTGTCTCGGTCCGGATAACGATTGCGGTTCCCGGATAACTGTAAGACACGGCATTTTTCAGAACATTCTGAAACACTCTTGCCAGCTTTACAGCATCTCCATAAACCAGAATCCCCTGCCCGGTTTCAAGCTCGATCCGGTTGTCCCCCTGCTGAAGAATCGGGTAAAACTCATCGGCCAGCTGTACCAGCAGATAGGACAGATCCAGCGTCTCCTTTTCCAGCACAATTTGGTTCAGATTATACCTTGTAATATCAAAAAACTCCTGAATCAGCCCTTCCAGCTGAAGAGATTTGTCAAAAACGATTCTGGTGTATTTTTCCCGCTGCGCCTGCGGCATATCTTTTGCTTCATCCAGCATGCTTAAATAGCCGATAACGGATGTCAGCGGCGTCTTGAGATCGTGGGCCAGATAAGTGATCATATCATTTTTACGTTTTTCCTCCTCCTTAATCATACGGGTATTGCGCTCTATCTTATTCTTAATCTGTGACATCTGTACCGCAAGCTGTGCATATTCGGGAGGGAACACCAGATCTGCCTCTATTTCATGCTCCATAAAAGAGTGAATCATCTGACTGGATTTTGCCACAGCCTGACCTGCCATTTTCCGTCCATAAAAGGCGGAGATCCCCCGCACCAGAAACAGGCAGACCACCGCTGCAACGCAAACGGCCAGCAGAATAAGCATCTTAAATCTAGGCCAGTTCACCTCAGTTATCAGAATATCCTGACCTGACAGATGATCCGTTCCCATCCTGGTCCACGTATAATTATCCTGGAACCAATCCACAAAGCTGCCATTCCAGATATAATCCACAAAATAATAAATACCAAAACAGACGGCCAGTACCAGAACTAATAAAGCCGCCGTCTCGACCAGTCTTTTCATATTCTTTTCATTATCCTTCAATTTTATATCCACACCCCCAAACGGTCTTAATATACCTTGGCTTTTCAAAAGAGTCCTTCATCTTCTCCCGCAGATGCCGGATATGAACCGTAACTGTATTATTATTCTTCACATAATACTCATCCGCCCAAATCTGCCTGAAAAGACTCTCCGCACTCACGACCTCCCCCTTGTTCTCACAGAGAATGCGCAGAATATCAAACTCCGTCGGCGTCAGCGTCAAAGGCTCCTCATTCAAAGTACATTTATGAGTCTTCACATTCAGCATGAGCCCCGATACCATTATCACAGAATCATCCCGCTCAGCTCCATGATTATATCTTTTATAGCGCCTCAGCTGCGCCTTCACACGCGCCACCATCTCCAGAGGCAAAAATGGTTTTGCAATATAGTCATCTGCCCCCAGTGTAAGTCCGGTAATCTTATCAATCTCCTCGCTCTTCGCCGTCAGCATAATCACCGGGAAATGATACCGCTCCCTGATCTGCCTGCAAAGAGTAAAACCGTCAATCTCCGGCATCATCACATCCATAACAGCCAGATCCGGCGGCTCTTTTACAATGCATTCCCAGGCCTCTCTGGAATCATAATACTTATAAATAATAAAATCCTCATTCTGCAGATAGCACTCTACTAAATCCGCAATCTCCTTCTCATCATCTACAATTAAAATCTTCTCTCTCATTCATATCATCCTCCATCGCAAGCTAACTTCATTATAAAATCTCCTTATAAATATTCCCTTATAAAAATCTTATGAAAGTATGAAGACGTCTGGAGACGCCTGAAGGCGGCAAAGATGCAGGGGCGGCCCGGAAATGCCGTGGGTGGTTCAGGAGGCAGCCGCTTTGTGAAGGAACACTAAGGGCAAATCAGGAAAATCCTGGGGCACAGGCCGGATTCACTGAGAAAGCCTGATGCTTTCTCAGCTCAGCCGGCCTCGCAGATTGATTTTGTAAATCAATCTGCGTCCCCAGGATTTCCCTTATTTGTCCTAAGTGTTTCTAATCACACGCTAAAAGCCTCCTGAACCATCCACGGCATTTCCGGGCCGCCCCTGCATCTTTGCCGCCTTCAGGCTATGCGCTTCCTCGCGGAAGGAACCGGTGCAGTAGATCGGGTTGGATAGGCGGGAGTAGTGCAATGTAATATAATAATAATTTACTTATCCAGGCTGCCTCCAACCTCCTCCCGTACTATCTCCACCCATCTGCTTGCATTTTTAGGGTTTTTCCCTAGTGTATGGTTATCTTTCATAATGATCTCCGGCACACAGTCTCGTGTACATCTGAGTGCTTTTCTAATTTCTTTTCTTACGTACTCCTCGTCCATATGTGGTAAGGCAAGTGGCGTGAGTGTTGGTTTTACGGATGCTATGTATTTTTGCCCCAGATTTTCCGGTATGGTGGTCCAGTCAGACCACGGAGAACAGGATACACGCCGGAGATTGGGCAGCTTTTTTATGTATTTCCATCTTGGCTCGTAAGGCTCGCAGCACCCGGAACAATTTAATCCGAATCTCCTTGCTATTTTCTTGTGATAAGGGAATATGAATTCTCCGTACAGATCGGGATTGATTGCGGTGGTCTCCTGGCTTTCCACAAATCCCCACATGTTCTTTGCCGTCACTGCACCTGCTGTTTTATCCGGCACCTGCAGATCATCGGTATAGCCCAGTCCTCCGGAACCTACGTATGTTCCATCTTGGTTGTGAGCCAGGAGCTTATGCTCTTCCAGGAAATCCAGACGTCTCAGGACCCCTTCACACAACAGGTGCATGGTGCGGTGAACCGACTCCGGCTCTGAGAGGAAGTCACACATAAAGTCCTCCAGACCGCGCAGGTTAATATAATCCATTGTCAGTCCCAGGCTCCACCACCAGTCTGTTTTTCTGCGGACCCGGAGAATACCGTCAAATAATTCGTGTGCCAGCTCCATTACCCGCTCTGATTCTTCGTAATCAATGAGCAGCTCCGGATAATGGATTCCTGGCAGATCTTTCTCATAATCGTTCAGAACCGGAACCACTTTGTAAGCTCCGCCTGCCTCACCGCCTGCTTTTTTCAGTGCGGGGCCCCAGCCGGTATCGCTGTAGGAATAAGGAACATCGAAATAGTTTTCAATTACCTTATCATCTTTCAGCTGTTCAAACCAATAGATCTGCTTGCGCAGATGCATTTCCCAGACTCTTGCAAGCGGATCTTCACAGAGCAGGATATTGCCGGGTATGCATTCATTCCAGCCATTCTCCGGGTCAATAAATACAACAGGCTCGGAGGTTTTCAGATCATTGTGTGCCCTCCACAGCTCTGCCTTTTCCTTTTGAACCGGCAGGGCGGCAATCTGCGCCGTCCTGTCTCCCAGTTTCTTCAAATGCTGCTTTTCTTTTTCACTGAACAAAAATGAAGTACCTATTTCTTTGATTTTAGGAATGCCGGAAGCAGTCTGCATCGCAGCAGGATCTTTTTTCCCCATAGCTTCCTCCTTCTATTTCCAGGTCTCGGGAACCCTCATATCTGTATTATACGTTTCAATATTTTCCTTGGTAACAAGCATTGTTCCGGAATCATTGAGCATATTTTCCGGTTTTGCGCCATTATCAATGTAGTCCAGGAGCCATTGGGATGCCTGGTAGCCTTTCCGATAGAAATTCTGTGTCATGGTTCCGTATATGATTCCTTCGCGGATCCCATCCAGTGTTTCGTCGATATCGTCAATCGCCATTACCACAACCTGATCTTCCAGCCCCATTTCTTTTACTACTTTCGCAGCAGCTGCTCCGCCTTCTCCTGTCACAGCAACAGCAACATTGGTCTCTGGATACGTATTAAATACGTCCTGCCATTTCTGTACTGCGGTCAGTGTGTCTGCGTTGGTCTCAACAACCGTCATTTCCTCGTAATCCCCAGCCTCTTTAAAAGTCTTGCGGTAGCCTTCGATCATGTCCATAGCAACGGTATTCGTAAATGCTGTCGTTGCGTAAGCCGCCTTCGGTGTCTCCCCCGCCAGTTTTTCAAGGATTCCATTCGCCCCCGCGGTTCCAAGATTCACCGGGTCGGTCCCTAGATAGGCAAGTCTTGGCGCATCCGGGATATCAGAGTTCACAACAACTACAGGAATTCCCGCTTCATCGGCTTTTTTCAGAACCGGAACCATCGCCTCCGGATTCAATCCCTGGGTGATAATTCCATCTGCTTTCTCAGCAATTGCAACCTCGATCTGCTTGATCATTTCATCCACATCGATTACGGATGGTCCAACCCAGTCCCCCCGGAAACCGAATTCTTCGGCCGCATCGTCAAATCCTTCTTTCGCCGCCAGCCATACCGGGTGTGCGATCAGAGGTGTGACAAACACGAGATGTTTTGCTTCTCCACTGGTTTTGGTGCTGTCCTCCTCATTTTTTCCTGCACCCTCTTCCGTTTTGCCGTCTTCTGTTTTCTGGACAGGCTCTTTCGATGTACTGCTGCATCCTGCTGCCAGTCCGATCACCATAAATAATGATAGTAAAATCGCCATCGTCTTCTTCATATTTTTTCCTCCTTATTTGCAAAGGGGCAGACCCCTTTCGTTATTCCACATTATTTTTCATCGGATAAGCCCCGTACATTTCCCAGCTTTGAAATATCTCCAGAATATTCTGAGGCGGGCAGTTTGCCTGTATATTATGTCCTGAACCAAACAAATATCCACCGCCCGGCCCAAAATCGCATATTTTCTGACGAACGTCTGCGCGTATCTCATCCGGGCTCAGATGGAACACGCCCTGGTTATTCAACCCGCCATGCAGAGACATCCTTCCGTATGTCATCTTCTTCAGTTTCTTAGAATCCATATCATATGCATTGGCCTGGAGCGGCTGGACAATATCCACGCCCCAGTCATAAAAATCATCCAGGCACCATGTCACAGAGCCGCAGGAATGGTAGGACAGTTTTGCGTCTGATTTTGTCTTCATAAACTGAATCAATTCTTTAAACCGGGGGCCCACATTTTTGCGGAACTCTACCGGATTGATCAGCGGGCCGCTCTGATCGCCCCAGTCATCTCCGGCCCACATGATATCGATATATTCCCCGATCTCCTCCAGGTATTTTCCCATAAATGCCTTCCAATAATCCAGGATCATGTCCAGCAGATAGTTTGCAAACTTAGGATCTGCAGCCGTATCCAGCATAAAATTCTCCATCCCGCGAAGCACCCATGCACTGTAATATAGGGCGGGGTATGTCCCTGCTACAATGGCATAATCGGTGTTCTCACGAAGCCATTCTGCCTTTTTCCTCAGACCTTTAAACCTGGCCGGGTCTTCCGGGTCCGGCATCTTATATGCACGCAGATCCGAAATAGTCTCGGCATCTGCGAGGGGATTTTTCCGGCTGTCGCAGTAGAATTCGGTTCTTATGTAACCGGCTCCGAATTCGTCCCTCCAGGATCCGTCTTCCTCCTCATGGTATTCCCAAAAGGAGGGCGGATTGCAGAAAATATAGCGGGTATCCACATGGAATTTCTGCAGGATGGCCTCGGAAGGCCTTGCAAGGCGCTGTACCGCATCGCTTATAACAATCTCCTCATTCATTCCCAGATAATCCAGCAAATTTCTGTAGGCTCTTTCATGGATCCCGGATACCGTGCTCATTCCCCAGTCTATCGGAATCCTGTCCGGCTCCTTGAAGTTCAGGGCCATATTTACTCTTTCTCTCGGTGTCATACACATTCTTTTTCCTCCTTTCCGAATGCGGCCGCATGCAGGATATCCTGCTGCGTCACATATTCCGCCGCCATCTCGGCACTGATATATCCCCTGCGCAGTACCAGAAGCCGGTCGCATATGCTGATCAGTTCGGGCAGTTCTGAGGAGATCACGATGATACCCATGCCTTTTTCCGTCAAGTCCTTCATGATCTTATATATCTCTGCTTTAGCACCAATATCGATTCCACGAGTAGGTTCATCTAAAAACAGGATATTTGCTTTTGAAAGCAGTGCCTTTGCAAGTATGACTTTCTGCTGATTTCCTCCGCTCAGTGTTGTAATGCCAGTATCAATAGAAGCAGCTTTGACTTTCAGGTAGTTAAAATATTCTTCTGCCGCCGTATTCTCCCGGGTTTTGTCGATAAATCCCCTCCGGGAGAGGCGTTTCAAAGCACACAGTGTCATATTTTCTTTGATGCTCATAGTCCCCACAAATCCATCTCGTTTCCGATCCTCGCTCAACATGATTATGCCGGCATGTATGGCTTCTGAAACGCTCCGTACCGGAGTCTCTTTTCCATTGATAAAAATCTTACCTCCTTTCCTTGGCATTGCACCGGCAACTGCTTTCAGAAGCTCGCTTCTCCCGGCTCCCACCAGCCCGGCAATTCCCAGAATCTCCCCGGCATGCAGTGTAAATGATACATCTTCTATGATATTTTTGTGGTAAGCATAAGGATGCAGTACTTTCATATGCTCTGCCCGCAATATCTCTGCACCTTTTTTCTCTGTCTTTTCTCTTTTGAAGATGTCCAGTTTATTTCCAACCATATCCAGGATAACCTGATTCGGAACTATCTTTTCTTTTGGGTACTGTCGAATGTACCTCCCGTCTCTCATGGTAATGACCCTGTCAGAAATCTGAAACACCTCATCCAGTTTATGCGATATGTAGATGCATGCGATTCTCTCTTTTTGGAGTGCACGCAGCACCTCCATCAGATGTTCCGTCTCCTCCTGAGTCAGTGCGGCTGTCGGCTCATCAAGGATCAGGATTTCAGGCTTTCTGACCAGTGCCCTGGCGATGCAGACGAGCTGCTGCATGCTGGCGTTCAGGCTCCTTGCATTCAGTTTTGTATCCAGAGTTACATCCAGCTGCTGCAGCGCTTCCCTTGCTTCTACATGGAGCCTCTTCCAGTCTATAAACCCGTTTTTCTTTTTCGGCCAGCGTCCGAGCAGTACATTTTCCCCGACGGATAAGTCCAGCTCCACATTCAGCTCCTGGTAGATCATGGCAATACCTGCCTTTTCTGCATCCAGTGAATTTTTTGCGTCCATCCTCTTCCCCTTAATCAGTACCTCTCCCTCGTAAGTGCCGGATGGATAATTGCCCGCCAAAATCTTCATAAGGGTAGATTTGCCGGCTCCATTTTCACCAACGATCGAAAGAATTTCTCCTTCCTTTAGATCTACAGATACATCGCAAAGAGCCGTAACGCCCGGAAATCTTTTGTAAATATGGCGCATCTGCATGACTGTATTTTCCATGGTATCTCCCTCCCTGCCTAGTCTGTCCTTTTCGTTCCGGCACGCTGCATAGCATCTCTCTTATACTGGTCCAGCATAACAGCCAGAACAAGTATGAACCCAACCACAAAGTTCTGCCAGTAAACAGACACCTTTAAAATTGTCATGGCATTCGACAATACGTTCATAAACAGCGCTCCGATTGCAGTGCCGAGTATAGTTCCGATACCGCCGTTCGTACTGGTGCCCCCGATGATGACCGCGGCTATAACCGTCATTTCATAACCGGTTCCTCCGTTTGGCTGTGCGGATCCCAGCCTTGAACTCATCATGATTCCTGATAATGCCGCAAGGGTACTTGTGATACAGTAACAGATAATATAAGTCCGGTCTAGATTGATTCCGGACAGCCGTGCCGCCTCTTTGTTCCCGCCCACTGCATAAATGGAACGCCCCACGGTTGTCTTCTTCAGGAAAATATGTGCCGCTGCCCCCAGCACGATACAAATAAGGATAACCTTGGGGATACCCAGAACATCCTGCTGTTCTATGGTCTGAAATGCAGCCGGCAGAGGATAAATAGGAACCCCTTCTGTTACTATATAAACGATACCGCGTGCCATATACATCATTCCCAGCGTCATAATCAATGCCGGAATCCTGCATTTTACTATGATGATTCCGTTGAGGAATCCGATCAGGAATCCCACCCCGCATCCCAAAATCATTGCCAGCCAGATCGGGGCCCCCAGATTCACCATTCCCATTCCGCTGACACATCCGCCCAAAGCAAGCACTGATCCTACCGATAGGTCCAGTCCCCCCGCGATCAGTACGAAGGTCATGCCAAGCGCCGTAATCAAAGTGAATCCAGTAGACCGCAGCACGTTGAATACGTTGGCCATACTTATGAACGCTGGATTAACCAGCGCTATTATCACCATAAACAATATGGTAGGGATGATGACTCCACTCTCCTTCATTTGAAATACTTTAATTGCTGCCTTTTTTATCCGTTGGCTCATCTCGCATTCCTCCTTTACGCTGTAGTACTAGTACTAATTCAATCATAGCATTGGGAGTACGCACTTACACTTGAACAAAATTGACAGCACTGTTTTATTTTTTATATCATTCTGATCATTTGCACTTTTTTGCCGGATTTTGCTTCTGTCAAAAAAGTGCAAGTCTTCCTTTCTATACAAGTGAATTTTCTATCTGTTATAATAAAAGTACTTATTTTTAAGCGTTAGCTGAAAATCTACTCCTCAGGGGCTTGTGTTACGGTTTCCCCTTGGGTATACTTATTATACTCTTATATAAACAAATAATCTCGAAAGGATTTGAAATATTATGAAAGAAAATAGACGATATCTAGGTATACGTACCAAACTTTACGTTTTAATTATTCTTTCTCTTCTGATTCCTGCCTGTGTGCATGGATTCTCCTATATCCTTCAGCAAAAAACTCTTTCCAGCTATCAGGCGGCATTGGAAAGCCAGATAACACTGAATGACTTTTTTGTGAGCAATCGTGATATACACGAGCTGTTTGAAAATTTTATGCTGCACCCTTCCTCAGAGAATAGAATTTCCTATGAGGGAGAACTGGGCTATGCCAAGGAGCGTCTGAGCCACGTACTTTATAATTTTCCGGATGGTGTTTACTATGATAAAATGCGGGATCTGGAGAATATGCTGGAAACCTTTGAATCACAGGCCTCAGATGTAATCGCAAAGATCGGCAGTGTCCCGCAGTCCGAACTGCTCTCCCAGACACAGGATGTACTTTATACCAATAATCTGATTGACTATACTTACAAAAAATATACTACATATCAGGCCGAGTCTATTTCCATGGAGACCAGCAGGCTCCTCCGGACTATGAAAGTCAATAACCGGCTCTGTAATCTTGTTTTTGCTGCAGGCCTTCTGTTTCTCTGCATCGCAGGGTATCTGACTACCAGGAAGATCACCCGGCCGCTTTTGAATGTGGTCAGCAGCGCAAAGGAACTGGCCAGCCGCCGTTTTGATATTCCGGATATCTATGTGGATACGAACGATGAGATGGAGATACTGGCCAATGCCTTTAATAATATGAAAAACAGCATCAACGGTTACATTTCCCAGATCAACAGACAAGCCCTGATGCAGGAAACCAGTCTCAAGGCGCTGCGCAATCAGATAAATTCTCATTTTCTATTCAATACTCTGAACCTGATTTCCCGAAGTGCATACTTTGAGGGAGCTCCTCAGACAATTCAGTTAATCGACGCCACCACCGATATGCTGCGCTACAGCCTTTACAAGACAGAAGATGCGGTTAACATCCGGGATGAACTGTCTTTCGCAGAGACCTATATCTTTATCCAGCGGATGCGTTTTGTAGATCATCTTTCGTTTGAACTGCAGGTAGACGATGAGCTTCCCAATATCTTAGTTCCTTCTTTTATCATACAGCCATTAATAGAAAATGCAATTATGCATGGAACCTACAGCAAACCTGAACCCTGCCGCATTCTGACGGCCATCTGGAAAATGAAACATTCTCTCCTTATCCTGGTGGAGGACAATGGCACCGGTATAGAGAAAGACATGATCCCATCACTTTTGTCAAAGGAGTATTCCCCGCCGCAGGGCAGCCACGGTATCGGCCTGAAAAATGTCCGGGAAAGGATCGGGCTTTTTTATAAACGGGACGACATTATTTCTATATATAGTGAAAAAGGGAGTTTCTTTCGGGTAGAGATCGAAATACAAGAGGAGGATTTTATATGGGATACCGATTAGTAATTGCAGAAGATGAAGAGTTGGAGCGTTCCGCGCTGCGGCTGATTATCCGGACTCAGCTTCCACAGTACGAGATTGCCGCGCAGGCAGCCAATGGTGTGGAGCTGATGGAGATGTGTCGGGAATACAAGCCGGATGTTGTACTGATGGATATCAGTATGCCGGTTCTAAACGGACTCGATGCCATGAGGCAGCTCCAGGCTTCTTATCCTAATCTGGAATTTATCGTCCTCTCGGCACATGCTGATTTTGAATATGCTAAGACAGCCCTTCAACTGGGTGCATTCGATTATCTGACAAAACCTATAAAGACAGATGTCCTATTATCAGCACTAACCAGGCTGGCTGAAAGAATACGCAGCAATACCATAGACAGCTGCCGGGACGACCACTTGAATGAGCAGATCCGGCTGGCTCTGCCCCAGTTGGAATATAATATTGTCCAGTCGATTATCACCGATACTGTCACAGACCTGGATCTTAGACGATTTCAGGCCCGCTTTCGAACTGAGAATGCCTGTTTTCTGTGCGCCACAGCTTCCCTTCTGCAGATACAGCAGCCGGCATTTTTTCATCAGGATGAATTACTATCGGAGATCGGCCGGCAACTGGATCTGTGTACCAGGGAGTCCATTGTACAGGATATCGGCATCTGTCATATCTTTATACTATCCGTGGACCAGGACCAATTTTCCAGGAATATCCCTCAGTTCACGTATGAACTCCGCTGCCTTTTATCCGCTGTATATCAGAAACACCGCCTGGATCAGGTCTGCCTGTATATCAGCCCAGCTGTTTCTTCTCTTTCGGAACTCTCGACAGAATTTAAAGCACTAAACAAAAAAATGCTGAAAGGCCACCGCCAGGTTGTCCTCTCAGCACCCAATGGCTCTGCCAAAATATATGCCTTGGAGACAGAGCTGAGCCAGTCTGTTTCTAAAGGAGACAGTGAAAAGAGCCTGGAGAAAGCCAAACTCCTCTTCCAGGCCCTGTTGGAGCAAAGTAACCGTACCCCTGCACTATTATGTGATAACCTCCGGGATTCCCTCGGTGCCCTCAAAAGGCATCTCACCACGATGGATAGTGGTTCCATCCTGATCTCCGGCCTCTGCAATGACCTGTTGTCAACCATTTCTCCCAGGCAGAATACCGACTATATAAAAATAGCATTTTTAAACTTTATCAAAGCATGTTGTGACTGTTGCGAAGGGAACGAACCAAAGGACACCGATGACATAGATATCAAAAAAATTATTACATATATAAATAGTAATTACACAAGTGACTTTTCACTTGAACAACTGGCCATGGAACATAAAGTTAGTCCCTCTTATTTGAGTAAAGCGCTGAAACACCAACTTGGAATGAACTTTATCGACTATATCACAAAGCTGCGCATAGACAAAGCAATAAAACTGTTGGAACAATCTGATAAAAACATAAAAGAAATCACATTCGCAGTGGGGTATAATAGCCAGACCTACTTTTGCAAGGACTTTAAGAAAATAGTAGGTATCAGCGCAAGTGAATACAAAGCAGGGGTCAGACCCTTTTGAGCACCATTTTCAGAATATTCTTAAATTATATTTTAATCTGCGGCTTTGCCGCAGACCTGCCTGCAGGGCATGTTTTACGTGGTGCCCTTTGGGTATACATTCATCTGCAGCTTTAACGCAGACCAGACCGCAGGACATAAGTCACAGTGTGCCCTTTGGGTATACATGAATCATACATTATGGCGCTGTCGTGAAATAGATAAGTATTAATCATCCATTATATACCGCTTTACCGCTTCAAAAACACCTAACGTTTCCTCTTCCTGTATGCCAGCATTAATACGGCCATCCCAGATATCAGAAAGGCGCCAAGAATTATTACGAACTGTGTATTATCCCCGGTCTTCGGTGTGCTTTTGTCTTTCTCAAATGTAACAGATATCTTATGATTATCCTGGACGTCTGTCAACGTATACCGGTTATTCTTCATTGTTACCTCTCTGCCGTCTACCAGAACCTTTGTCACACGGTATCCTCTATTTGGAGAAAATGTAAATTCGCAGCTCTTCCCCTTCTCTACATCCACGCGGCCGTTCGGATCTATTTTCCCATTTGCCCCGGCCTCCGCAGTTATAGTATATACGGTTACCTTTTTCTCAATTATATTAAATGATGTACTGACCGACTTTTTGTATTCTGTTTCTTTCCATCCCTTACCGGTGTACTCTTCCATCTGAAATCCTGCCGTCAGTTCGTAACTTCCAAGTCTTGTGCATTTGAATTTCACTGTATATGGAGGGTTTTCCCAGCTTTTTATTGCTCCCCCCCAGGTCCATGTCTTTGGCGCCCATCTTGTATCTCCCACTGCGGGAGAAGTATTTTCCATACCAACACCGACTGCTGTGGCAGTCCATACAGTTTCTGCCTCATAAGTTCCACCATGTTCGATTCCGGTTATCTTCACACCGTCAGAACTTATAGCTGTCCTATATTTTACCGTTTCGCTGGGAAGGCTCTCCATTGCTTTATCCGGATCATATTTAGCACGTGTCATAAATTGATATTCAGTATCTGGCTCCAGCCCGGCAAATTCCGCATTCTCCTGCCAGCTGATTGTACCGTCTGCCATTCGCATTCCATACTCCAGCTTATCATCTGTGATAAGCACAATAGAAGTATCGGAGCGTTTCAGAATCTTTGGTGCCAAAGCCGCTGCTGCTGCATTCTCCAATGTTGCCACATGAAGTATGTCACTATTCTCTCCCTGCATCTGTAGCTTTTCGTCTATCTTACGCCGAACAACAAATTGATATTCTGTACCTGGAGTCAGGTTGTCAAATACACCCGTGGTATTCCATTCAATGTCTGTCCCGGAACCCAGCATCCCAAATTCCATATTGTCCGGATTCTTCTCCATTTCCGGTACTTTTAACGATATACTCGTATTCGTTCTGTCGGCCGCTTCCGGAGTATATTCTGGTTTATCCGGCGCAGTTCTCTTTGTCCTCGTATCGATTGGTTCGTTACTGCCGCTTGCGAGATAAGTTACACCTTCATATTTTCCCGCTGCAATCCTTAGATAACACTGATAGGAAGTATCCGGTGTCAGCTTATCAAATCTGGGATCTGCCTGAAAATCTGTTCCATTGATACTGAATTCGTAGTTATACTTTGGATCTGCATTTTGGGGCAGTTCCAATGTAACCTCAGTATCTTTTACTTCTTTAACGATTGGAGCCTCCGGAGCTGTAAGCGGTGACGCCGGGGCTTTTGTAACACCTTTATCTTTTTTTTCATCTGCTGGCTTTTTAGCCGAATCCGGAAAATTTTGGCTGTCATCTGCTTCTTTTATAGTATCGTCAGACAACTGCTTATTAGCATCAAAAGTATCTTTAATACCTTCCGGCGGTTTTTCTGTTTCACCCGCCGAATTCTGTACCTCATCCGTTGGACTCAGCTTCGCCTCTTCTCCTTCGGAATTCTGATTACCGTCCGTCAGTTTCTTAGTTTCATCTGACAAAGCATCCGTAACTTCAGATGGATCAAGCGGCTGGTTCTGTGGGGTATCCGTTACCACATCCGCCGCAATTGCATTTGTTGCAGCCGTATTTTGATATAATATAACATCTTCTCCGGCATGACGGCATGCAAAACTGTATTGTGTCCCGGACTGCAGCCCGGCAAAAACCACCGTTCTACTTGCCTTATCATACTGTCCGGTCTCCGCCCACTTCCATATCCTGGCATTGTCTTTCTCTGTCTCAATGGCATATTCAAAATCTTGTTCTGTTCGCAGCTTGATGCTATCTGTTGTCTTTTCTATTACTTCTGGTTTCTGTACACCGGTATTCTGCTTCACATTTTCCGTCTCTGCAGATACCGGAAATGCAGGAAGCACCCCCGCCGCACCTATTAAAACAAAAGTTAACAGGAAAGCCAATCCTCTTCTACTGTTCCTTTTCATGAAATCCACCTCCTTTAAGATTATGTTTGAATCAAATATTGACAGATAAAGATACTCTTTTTTATATTATATCAGAATTTACTGATAAATAAATTAATTTTTATTTAAATTCAACATTGGGGTCAGACCCCTTTGCACTCCATGATACATTTGCTTGACAGTAGGTGGCAGACAAGTTAAGATAATCATAAAAAATCTATGCTCCAGACCAGCTGCAGCATTAACATTCATTGAATTTACATCCATTGAGTAGATAACGAATCCGCATGCATTGACCGCCATATTTAGAGCGATTATGCTCATAAGCTTAGTAAAGGAGATCCCAGCAAATGTACACATTTACACAATTAGAAATTCATAATAACCGACATTTTTACCCGCTGTTCTGTGGTTGTCAGTCCTGCAGCCCCTCTTACTCCTTTGGTCCTGCAATGCGGGAATATTATTTGTTTCATTTCTGCCTGGACGGAAAGGGAAAGTTTTTTGCGGGTAATATCTGCCACCGTATCCAAAAAGGACAGGGGTTTCTTATCTGTCCCGGAGATCTGACCTTCTACCAGGCGGATGATAAAGAGCCCTGGACTTATCTCTGGATTGCAGTAGAGGGAGACATGGTGAAACACCATCTCTCCCTCTGCGGCCTTTCGCAGGAAACCCCTGTCATCGCCTGTCCTTACGTTCAGGAGCTGCATAATATTATCCTGGATATGTTGGAACATTATGATGCAGATTACAGTAACGAACTCTATAATCAGGGACTTCTATATCAATTTTTTTCTTATCTGGCTAAATCACCAGGCGTATATAAGCCAAGTGAGCAGCACACGGAAAGCCAGTACATTGCAAAAGCAATCGAATTTATTAAGGTGAATTATCAGTCTCCAATTACGGTACAGCAAATTGCAGACTATGTTTCATTAAACCGCTGCTACCTGTCCACCCTGTTTCAAAAAAATGTCCATTTCTCTCCGCAGCAATTTTTGAAAAAATATAGGATTACCAAGGCTTCTGAACTACTTGCAAATACCGATCATCTAATCCGGAATATTGCATTTTCCTGTGGATATACCAGCGAACTGGCTTTTACAAAAGCCTTCCGACAGGTAACCTCATTAACCCCCAGTGAGTACCGTAGGAGAAATAAACTTACGTCACGCACTATATGTACAAAGAACCCTCATGAAGATGATACTTATTAGCAATTCTAGAAATCTTTAGGTATAGTATTTATGAAAATAATAAATACGTGACTGATAGTCCCCATTTACTCCATTATAAAAGCTGCTGTCTTCGCCGCAGGATTCATCTGAGAGGTTCCATCCTGCGCGGAGGAGTTCATCCCCATAATATATACCGTTCTTTTCACTGCATTCCGTCTGGTACAGCATATTCTCGTCAAGTCCCTGAAGTCTGAGACGGCGGTATCCTACGTTCACTTCCTGGAGTACTCTGTAATATCCCAGCAACGCCTCTGTTTGATCTGGTGAAACTACCATCCATGCTGTTTCATTCCCGTCCCCTTCAAATGGGCTGATTAAACGGTAAAAGTTTCCCTGCTGGATAAGCTTGCGGTGCTTTTTCATAAATTGAACTTGATTTTTTATGGTATCTCTTTCTTCCTCCGTTAGTTCATTTAAATCCAGTTCATATCCAAAGGTGCCGAAATAGGCCACATTTGCCCTGCTGTTCATTGGAACGTTACGATGCAGCTGATGATTCGGAATCGCCGAAACATGAGATCCCATGCTGCTCAAAGGATAAACCATGGATGTCCCATATTGGATTTTAAGACGTTCCATTGCATCTGTATCATCTGAAGTCCAGCATTGAGGGGCGTAATAGAGCATCCCTGGATCGAATCTGGCTCCACCGCTTGCACAGGATTCAAATAGAACTTCAGGGAATTTTTCAACAAGCCGCTCATACAGCCTGTACACTCCGAGTATATACTGATGATAAACTTTTCCTTGCTCGTCTGCATTCTTCCCCGATGAAAAGACCTCCGTCATACAACGGTTCATATCCCACTTGATATAGGAAATGTCCGCCTCGGTCAGGATTTTTTCCATCATTGAATAAATGTAGTCAACGACTTCCTCTTTTGAAAAATCAAGAACCATCTGATTCCTGCCATAGGATATGTACCTGCCTGGCGTCTTCAGAACCCAGTCGGGATGCATTTTAAACAATTGGCTGTCTTCATTTACCATTTCCGGCTCAAACCACAGCCCAAAATCCATTCCCAGAGCCTTTACTTTTTCTGCAATCCCGGTTACACCAGCCGGAAGTTTTCTTTTATCAGGATACCAGTCTCCCAACGAAGACGTATCATCATCCCGCCTGCCAAACCATCCGTCATCCAGCACAAACAGCTCTATCCCCAGTTGTTTAGCCGTATTCGCCAGTGCCAGTATCTTTTCTTCATTAAAGTTAAAGTAAGTAGCTTCCCAATTATTAATCAGGATAGGCCGCACCCTGTCACGCCATACTCCCCGTGCCAGCCTTGTCCGATAAAGTTCATGATACGTCTGGCTCATACCATTAAGGCCCGCATCGGAATAGACCATAACTGCTTCCGGAGTCTGGAAGCTCTCTCCGTCCTGTAGGCTCCATTGGAAACCACTTGGATGTATTCCCATCAGTACTCTTGTCACATGATATGTATCTACTTCGGCCTGTGCGAGAAAATTGCCGCTGTATACAAGGCTGAACCCATATACTTCACCACTATTTTCGTCTGTGCCTGGCCTTTTTAAAGCAAGAAATGGATTATAATTATTACTGCTGCACCCTCTCATACTGTATATGCTCTGGATACCATGCTCCAGTTTCCTGTTCCTGACTGCCCGTTCTCTTGACCATGCACCAGTCAGCTCAACCATTTCATAATCCATATCCGGAAGATCCAGGCTTGAACTCATCGCAGTGTTCAGCCTGATTCCCTCCGGCAGACCACATTCAAATCTGGCATTCCTCGTAATCACGGGATAATCCCGATAGATCGTATAAGTAAGTACTAGCCGCGTACGTATCAGGCTGTCCTCAAGTTCAACCTCAAGCGTCTGGGCCTCTTCATCTAACTCTGTATATGTAGCAGGCAGTTGCTCTAGCTTCGGCTTCCCAACGTAAATCTTATGACTCCGATACACAAACTCTGTAATCCGGCTCCCGTTAGCCTGTTCTATTTCATATGCCGGATATCTCATATCTCCATGTCCAAATAATGGATACTCCTGCCTAATATGTTCCATACTAAAACTCTGGTCCCCCGGGAAAGCACACGCTGACATGGGACGCTTTTGCAATTCAAGTAAGTGGCCAAAACTTTCCCGGTCTCTCAAAGACTTTCCAAAATAAAGTTGTCCTAATTCACCATTTTTTAGAATAGTCATAATGTAACTTATCTTATCATTGCATAAATGAAACTCTCTTGAATCCTCATGAAAAATAATACTTGCTGTCATAAACCACAACCTCCTTTTGTTTTGAGATTATAGCATATGAGGCAGATCCATACCTATCCATTTGTTAGATTTATATATTGTGAGTGTTTGTTCTTAGGGGTCAGACCCCTTTGCGCACCGTTTTCTGAATATTCTAAACATAACAACACTTTACACAACAAAAAACGATACCTTCCGGTACCGTCTCCTCATTCCATATATATATCTTCAAAACTGCATACAAAGAATTAAATCCATCCATTATCCTATCACCTTGCTTGGTTATGCCCTCGACCTATTAGTAACAGTCAGCTCCATGTGTTGCCACACTTCCACCTCTGCCCTATCTACCTCGTCGTCTTCAAGGGGTCTTACTAACTTGACGTTATGGGATATCTCATCTTGAGGGGGGCTTCACGCTTAGATGCCTTCAGCGTTTATCCCTTCCCGGCTTGGCTACTCTGCTATGCCCTTGGCAGGACAACAGATACACCAGCGGCCAGTCCAACCCGGTCCTCTCGTACTAAGGTCAGCTCCTCTCAAATATCCTACGCCCACGCCGGATAGGGACCGAACTGTCTCACGACGTTCTGAACCCAGCTCGCGTACCGCTTTAATGGGCGAACAGCCCAACCCTTGGGACCTACTTCAGCCCCAGGATGCGATGAGCCGACATCGAGGTGCCAAACCACTCCGTCGATGTGAACTCTTGGGAGTGATAAGCCTGTTATCCCCAGGGTAGCTTTTATCCGTTGAGCGATGGCAATCCCACTTTATACCACCGGATCACTAAGTCCTACTTTCGTACCTGCTCCACCCGTCGGTGTCGCAGTCAAGCCTTCTTCTGCCTTTGCACTCTGCGAATGGTTTCCAACCATTCTGAGAAGACCTTTGAGCGCCTCCGATACCCTTTCGGAGGCGACCGCCCCAGTCAAACTCCCCACCTGACATTGTCCCCCAGCCGGATCACGGCTGATGGTTAGAAACCCAATACTGCAAGGGTGGTATCCCAACAGCGGCTCCCTTACGACTGGCGTCATAAGTTCTCAGCCTCCCACCTATCCTGTACATGCAATACCGAATCCCAGTATCAAGCTGGAGTAAAGCTCCATGGGGTCTTTCCGTCCTGGCGCAGGTAACCAGCATCTTCACTGGTACTTCAATTTCACCGGGTGCATTGTTGAGACAGTGCCCAAATCATTACGCCTTTCGTGCGGGTCGGAACTTACCCGACAAGGAATTTCGCTACCTTAGGACCGTTATAGTTACGGCCGCCGTTTACTGGGGCTTAAGTTCAAAGCTTCGCTTGCGCTAACCTCTCCCCTTAACCTTCCAGCACCGGGCAGGCGTCAGCCCATATACCTCACCTTTCGGTTTTGCATAGACCTGTGTTTTTGCTAAACAGTTGCTTGGGCCAATTCTCTGCGGCCTCTCGCGAGGCACCCCTTCTCCCGAAGTTACGGGGTCATTTTGCCGAGTTCCTTAACAATGCTTCTCCCGTCGGCCTTAGGATTCTCTCCTCATCCACCTGTGTCGGTTTACGGTACGGGTTTTAACTGAACAATAGCGGCTTTTCTTGGCAGCTAGCTCACGCACTTCGCTACTTTAGTTCGCTCCGCATCACGTCTTCGGATTGCATACCGGATTTGCCTGATATGCTCCTACCACGCTTGCACCGGATTTTCCACTTCCGGCTTGCGCTTTCTCTCTGCGTCCCCACAGTTCTGTCAGTTAAAAGTACAGGAATTTCAACCTGTTGTCCATCGACTACGTCTTTCGACCTCGCCTTAGGCCCCGACTTACCCAGAGCAGATCAGCTTTACTCTGGAAACCTTAGATATTCGGCCGGAAGGATTCCCACCTTCCTCTCGCTACTCATTCCGGCATTCTCTCTTCTTAACACTCCACTGCTCCTTACGGTACAGCTTCGCCGCAGTTAAGAATGCTCCTCTACCAATTGACATTCATCAATTCCTAAGCTTCGGCAGTGTGTTTCAGCCCCGGACATTTTCGGCGCAGGACCTCTCGACTAGTGAGCTATTACGCACTCTTTCAATGGATGGCTGCTTCTGAGCCAACATCCTAGTTGTCTTCGAAATCCCACATCCTTTTCCACTTAACACACATTTTGGGACCTTAGCTGTAGGTCTGGGCTCTTTCCCTTTTGACCATCCAACTTATCTCGGACAGTCTGACTCCCATACATCATCTACACGGCATTCGGAGTTTGATATTCTTTGGTAAGCTTTGACGCCCCCTAGGAAATTCAGTGCTCTACCTCCGCAAGACTTGAGTATGAGGCTAGCCCTAAAGCTATTTCGAGGAGAACCAGCTATCTCCGGGTTCGATTGGAATTTCTCCCCTATCCACACCTCATCCCCACCCTTTTCAACGGATGTGGGTTCGGTCCTCCATTGCCTTTTACGGCAACTTCAACCTGGACATGGATAGATCACCCGGTTTCGGGTCTACTCCGACTGACTATATTCGCCCTATTCAGACTTGGTTTCCCTTCGGCTCCGGGCCTTCGGCCCTTAACCTCGCCAGCCAGCGTAACTCGCCGGACCGTTCTACAAAAAGTACGCGGTTGCACATATAAAGTGCTCCCACAGTTTGTAAACATATGGTTTCAGGTTCTCTTTCACTCCCCTCCCGGGGTCCTTTTCACCTTTCCTTCACAGTACTATGCGCTATCGGTCACTAAGGAGTATTTAGCCTTACGGGGTGGTCCCCGCTTCTTCCCACAAGGTTTCTCGTGTCTCGTGGTACTCTGGATACCGCCATGTCATGTTGGATTTTGCTTACGGGGCTTTCACCCTCTCTGGCCAGCTTTCCCAAAACTGTTCTGCTATCTTCCATGAATCAATTATGCGGTCCGAACCCCAGGGTGCACGCACCCTGGTTTGGGCTCTTCCGGTTTCGCTCGCCGCTACTTCCGGAATCACATGTTGTTTTCTCTTCCTCCGGCTACTTAGATGTTTCAGTTCACCGGGTTCCCTTCCTTAACTTATGGATTGGGTTAAGGATACTGGAGGTCTGCTCCAGTGGGTTTCCCCATTCAGAAATCTCCGGATCGATGGGTATTTGCCCCTCCCCGAAGCTTATCGCAGCTTATCACGTCTTTCATCGGCTCTTAGTGCCAAGGCATCCACCATACGCTCTTATTAGCATAACCAACTTGCCTTCTCTCACGGGTTGGAGATCGGGCGACACATATCTAGCGTGATATGCGTTGGCAATAGGTTCCTCTTATTGAACTGCTAATGTTCAATAAAATTCAATTTTTTCCGTTCGTTTTTTTCGAACTAGTTAATGTTGTTAACATTACCTCGGATGTCTTGATTAAATAAGATATTTAATCTGTCGTATTATCGCTTATCAGTAATAATACAACTTCTCTTTGTATGCAATTTTCAAGGTACATATCCAGATGTTCCGCTTCCGCTTCCCACCCGCTGACTGCTTTATCAGTCATTACATACACGAATTGTTTCGTATATCTAATCACTGGTAAAACCAGCTATCATAACAGCACTGCCCTGCTGATTGGGTTGGCGTTGATAAGTTGTTGCTTATCCTTGCCGGTATCTATATAATCAACATTTATATAATACTGACGGCGCTTCCGTCATCCTGTTATTCTTTTTTAGATTTGGCGGCCACCTACTCTCCCACATCGTCTCCAATGCAGTACCATCGGCCGTCTGGGTCTTAACCATCGTGTTCGGGATGGGAACGGGTGTTTCCCCCAGGCGCATCGCCACCAAAATATTTTGTTATGTGAGCATGCCCTTTCAGGCACTCTCTTGATAACTAAACAATAGACAACATACTCTTTACTTCTTTCTTCCTTAGAAAGGAGGTGATCCAGCCGCACCTTCCGATACGGCTACCTTGTTACGACTTCACCCCAGTTATCGGTCCCACCTTCGGCAGCTCCCTCCCACATCACTAAGCACGACTTGTGACTTGTTCTTTTATCGAATGTTATGGAATCCACAGATGGCTTCCATAACCACTGAACAGTCATGCTCACTGATGTGGGTTGGGTCACTGACTTCGGGCGTTACCAACTCCCATGGTGTGACGGGCGGTGTGTACAAGACCCGGGAACGTATTCACCGCGACATTCTGATTCGCGATTACTAGCGATTCCAGCTTCATGTAGTCGAGTTGCAGACTACAATCCGAACTGAGACGTTATTTTTGGGATTTGCTCCACCTCGCGGCTTCGCCTCCCTTTGTTTACGCCATTGTAGCACGTGTGTAGCCCTGCTCATAAGGGGCATGATGATTTGACGTCATCCCCACCTTCCTCCAGGTTATCCCTGGCAGTCTCTCTAGAGTGCCCGGCCAAACCGCTGGCTACTAAAGATAAGGGTTGCGCTCGTTGCGGGACTTAACCCAACATCTCACGACACGAGCTGACGACAACCATGCACCACCTGTCTCCCCTGTCCCGAAGGAAAAGCACCATTACGCGCCGGTCAGGGGGATGTCAAGAGCAGGTAAGGTTCTTCGCGTTGCTTCGAATTAAACCACATGCTCCACCGCTTGTGCGGGTCCCCGTCAATTCCTTTGAGTTTCATTCTTGCGAACGTACTCCCCAGGTGGCATACTTATTGCGTTTGCTGCGGCACCGAATGGCTTTGCCACCCGACACCTAGTATGCATCGTTTACGGCGTGGACTACCAGGGTATCTAATCCTGTTTGCTCCCCACGCTTTCGAGCCTCAACGTCAGTCATCGTCCAGTAAGCCGCCTTCGCCACTGGTGTTCCTCCTAATATCTACGCATTTCACCGCTACACTAGGAATTCCACTTACCTCTCCGACACTCTAGTTACATAGTTTCCAATGCAGTCCCGGGGTTGAGCCCCGGGTTTTCACATCAGACTTACATAACCGTCTACGCTCCCTTTACACCCAGTAAATCCGGATAACGCTTGCCCCCTACGTATTACCGCGGCTGCTGGCACGTAGTTAGCCGGGGCTTCTTAGTCAGGTACCGTCATTTTCTTCCCTGCTGATAGAAGTTTACATACCGAAATACTTCATCCTTCACGCGGCGTCGCTGCATCAGGGTTTCCCCCATTGTGCAATATTCCCCACTGCTGCCTCCCGTAGGAGTTTGGGCCGTGTCTCAGTCCCAATGTGGCCGGTCACCCTCTCAGGTCGGCTACTGATCGTCGCCTTGGTAAGCCGTTACCTTACCAACTAGCTAATCAGACGCGGGTCCATCTCATACCACCGGAGTTTTTCCCACTGTACCATGCGGTACTGTGGTCTTATGCGGTATTAGCAGTCATTTCTAACTGTTATCCCCCTGTATGAGGCAGGTTACCCACGCGTTACTCACCCGTCCGCCGCTCAGTCACAAAACCTTTCATTCCGAAGAAATCAAAGTAAAGTGCTTCGCTCGACTTGCATGTGTTAAGCACGCCGCCAGCGTTCATCCTGAGCCAGGATCAAACTCTCGTTAAAAGTGTTTGTATCCGGGTCAGAATTAACTACTAGCTAATTCTATCCCTTTTTACTGTTCTTACCACCGAGATTAATCTCAGTGATGGGTGCATCATTATGATGCTGTTCTTAAAAATTTTCTCTATAAGAAATTTTCAAGGGTTTGTTGTCTATTGTTTAATTATCAAGGTGCTTTGTTGTTTTTGCTGTCGTTCTTTGTCGTCAGCGGCAACTTTTATAGAATATCATATCCATTGTCGTCTGTCAAGAACTATTTTATTTTTCTTTTGCTCTTCAGAACTCATTTCTTTCTGTTTCTTCAAGCGACAGCTTTAATATATTACCACACTGCCTTACTTTTTGTCAACAACTTTTTTCAACTAATTTTCAACTGACTTCATAAATTAGAATTCCCAAATTCATCTCATCTCAATCAACTGTTTTATAGAAAAAGTGGCTGTTTGAAACGACAGCTTAGTTAGATTATCACATTTTTATGTCATTTGTCAACAGCCTTTTTCACTTTCCCCTATTTTCCCCGATAATTTTCATATATTAATTTAAGAATATTCTGAAAACGGTGAGCAAAGGGGTCTGACCCCTCTGCTGCTCCCTCTACTAATTCGTTTCTCTCTTTCCGCTGATTGTCTGAGCGATAATGTTTCTCATAATATCCTCGCTCAATTGTCCGCTCAGATAACCAAATACCTTTCCTTCCTTTGTAAACATAAATGTAGTGGGATAAGACTGAATACCGTATTGGTCGAATATGCTTCCGCCTTCATCCATCAGAACCGGATAGGTATACCCGTTCTCCTCCAGAAATTGCTTCACACCATCTACAGACTGTTCCTGACCATATCCCGGAGCAGCAATTCCCTGTATCACAACCTCAGGATCTTCTTCCTTTTGGTATTCTTCATAGAGCTTTTGTATTTCCGGCATCTCTGCACGGCACGGTGGGCACCATGTCGCCCAGAAATTCAGGAAGACGGTCTTCCCTTTATAGTCAGAAAGCTTATGCACGTTCCCATACTGATCCTTTAATTCAAAATCTATGGCATCCGGAAGTTCCGCCGCCCTGTCCTGTTCTGAATCGTCATTTTTATCTGCACTATCCTTTGTATTACTATCATTATTTTGCGCTTTATCATCTTTCTCTGCAGTATCACCCGCTGATTTTTGTTCATTTTCAGATACCTGCTTTTCTGTCTTCGTATTATCCTGCTGCGCAGTCTGTACTTCTGATAGATATCCCGTAATTGCATTCATTTTTCCAGTGAACATCATAAGACCCATTAATATCATGAGTACTCCGCCCACCTTCACTGTATATTTGACAACATTATTATGTTTTTTAAATAAATCCAGTAAAGTTGTACTGAAGATGCCTACTGCTAAAAACGGAAGTACGAATCCAAGGGTATATACGCCAATCAACGCAAATCCCCACACCTTCGTGCTTGCAGACGCTGACATCAGCAGGACACTGGACAGAGCCGGGCCGACACAGGGTGTCCACGCAAAACTAAAAGTAAATCCCATAATCAGTGCGGTCCAAGGTGACATAGCCAGTTTATCCAAATGGAACGGCAGCCTGTGTTCCTGACTCAAAGTCTTGGACTTTCCGAATACTCCCAGCTGATAGAATCCAAATACAACTATCAGAATGCCTCCGATCCGTGCAAACATACTCTGGCTGCCTTTGAAGAAGCTTCCAAGCACCGAGGCGCCAAATCCCAGCAGGAAGAAAGTGAAACTGACTCCAACCACAAAGAACAACGTATTTACCATAACTTTTTTTCTGCTGAAATATACTCTGCCGTCCTCGCCGACCTTCCGGGTGCCTCCCGCTAGATATCCGATATAAAGCGGAATCAGCGGAAGCACACATGGCGAGAAGAAACTCAATAATCCCTGAACAAATACCGTAAGAATTGGCACGCTTATGTCTAATGAAAATCCCATATCTTAATCTCCCTATTTTAAGTATTTTTTATAGTGCAACATCCAGGATCTGATGACATCGAAATATTACATCTTTAGACACTGAATAAATCATTCAATGCTTCCCCCATCGTCGGATGTGTAAATATCATATTTTTCAGAACCGTATAGTCAAGTCCGGCATCCATAGCCACTTTTATAAGATTTATCAATTCATGTGACTCCTCGCAGAAAAGATGTGCGCCAAGTATTTTATTCGTGTCAGCATCAAGAACGGCTTTCAGCAGTCCGTCCGGCTGTTCCAGTACCTGCGCCTTTGGAATTGCCGCTGCGGGAAGCTTTGCTGTCTTTACATGATAGCCTGCCTCAACAGCTTCCTTTTCACTCATCCCAACTCTTGAGAAAGGCGGGTTTAAAAATACACTGTACGGTACCGCGCCTCGTTTGTCAAGTGTGTAGCTGCCATCCCCAAGAATTTTAGAAGCCACAATCCGATAATCATCAAGTGAGATATAGGTAAACTGCAGTCCGCCGGTTACATCTCCCATTGCAAAAATATTCGGTGCTGTTGTTGTCCTTGAATTGTCAGTTATGATGCCGCCCCTTTCATTGACATGTACGCCCGCAGCTTCCAGATTCAGTTCTTTTGTATTAGGCCTGCGCCCGGTTGCTACAAGAACCGCCTCTGCCGGAAGTATGTCTATGTCGTCTTTAGTTTTGATAACAACTTCTGCAAAACCTTCTTTTTGCTTAATTTCCTGAACCAGAACCTCCGTGAGTACCCTGGCGCCTCTATTTTCTAGATTCTGTTTTACCATATCTGCGATCTCTGTATCTTCTCTCGGCAAAAATACCGGACCATCCTGCAAAATCGTCACATCTACTCCAAAATCCGCATAAATCGAAGCAAATTCAACACCTATGTAACCACCGCCTATGATTACCAGGCGTTCGGGAAGCGTCTCCTTATCCAGAAGATTTTCGCTGATATAGACATACGGATTTCCCTGGATCCCCTGAATAGGTGGAATAAATGGTGAAGATCCTGTATTGATAAAAAATCGCTCGCTTTCCAGTACCAGGACACCATCTACTCTTTGTACCTCCACTTTATGATCAGAAATAAAACGGGCCGTTCCATCAATAATTGTTATATTGGGATTCGTATCCAACTTCTTATAATTCTTCAATCTCAGCCTCTCTACAAGCTGTGTTTTTCTAGCCACAGCATTCACATAAGCAATACTTTTTTCTATGCATCTACTAGCTGCATTCCCAGCACTGTGAACCAGTGACTTCGTAGGTATGCATCCTACATTAATACAGGTTCCCCCGTACATCTTTGCCGACTTTTCGATCAGCGCCACCTTTCTTCCTGATTTCTCTAATGCACCCGCAATCGTTTTTCCACCTTATCCAAATCCAATAATTATATCATCATATTTCGTATTCATAGTTCCCTCCCGGAATCTGTATCTTTTATTGTTTCAGTTATTACTGTAACAATAGCAGATACAGTTAGATCTGTCAATAGATTTCCAAAAAAAATCACAGCCCTTTTTAAGTTTTATAATAAAACTTAAAAAGGGCTGTGAGATTCACTATAAGACCATATTTTGTTATGTTATTGAGGCATCGTATATTTCCTGAATCGATTCCGCAAGCATACTGTCAAATTCTGCCTGTGTCTGGTCGGCCCGCAGTCCCTGTGTCAACGCACGTGAGAAACTCGCCACCACTCCCGGATTATCTGCTAGCAGTGTATTTGCCTCTTTTCTGCTGTATCCTCCGGAAAGAGCAACCACACGCACTACTTTCGGATCTTCCAGAAGATCGCTGTAATAGCCGTTTTGACTTGGAAGCGTCAGTTTAAACATGAGCCTGGTATCTTCCGGTACCCTATCCAGATGACGAAGCAGTTCTCTTTTCAGGATCTTCTCTGCTTGTTCTTTTTCCGGACTGTTGATATCGACTTCCGGCTCCAGAATCGGTACCAGTCCCCTCTTGACAATCAACATGCCGACAGCAAACTGCTGTTCTACAATCTCACGTATACCATCCTCATTCGCGAGCTTGATCACGGAGCGCATCTTGGTCCCAAAGATATGTCTCTCTTTCGCCCTGCTCAGGAGTTCTTTCAGATTCGGAATCTGTTTCATGATCTGAACACCGGCCTCTTCCTTTTCCAGGCCTTTGTCTACCTTCAGAATCGGCAGAATCCCTTTTTCCTCCAGCAGATAATCTGCGGTATACTTTCCTTCCATTTTTCTGTCCATCGTATTCTCAAATAGAATAGCTGCCAGTATGTGTTCAGAAGTAAAGGCATTACTCGTAATAATTCTAGTCCGCATCTTATGTATCAGTTCGAACATCTCATCATCATTGTGATACTGCGACTCATCAATTCCATATAGCCTCAGAGCTTTTGGAGTGCTTCCGCCGCTCTGATCCAACGCCGCAATGAATCCATTACCTTCGTGCATCCTTTTTAATTGTACTTCGTTCATCTTTCATACCTCCCATCTAACGAAGCCTTCACCTGAAACACATTAGTGTGTTTTCATTGTACCACGTTTTCTCACAATTCTCACCTTTTTTTATATATTTCTGAATATTTTGTTTGCAATAGTTACTATTCACGACCGTAAGCCGCACATAGAAACTTGCAATATTACTCATGTTCCGCTAATATTAATTAAGAGCTGCTACAGAAACAGTTCGTATTTCAATCTATAACGACAAATGAGAGGAGAATTCTAGATGGAGTTTGTGCATAATAAAAATCAAATCGCCGTATATACTCCGGATTATCTGGTAGTGGCTGAGGTCACCTTTCCTGAGATCGATGCCGACACGGTTAATGTTAATCACACATATGTGGACGCTGTGCTGCAGGGGCAGGGTGTTGCAGGTAAACTCATGGAGGAACTGGTCTCTGAACTCCGTCAAAGCGGGCAAAAGGCTGTTCTCACCTGCTCTTACGCAGTAAATTGGTTTGATAAACATCCGGAGTATATGGATGTTCTGAAAAAATAACCCGGACTCCCCGCCTGCTTTAAATGTAAAATGTCCGCCGGAGCACATCAATTCTAATCCATGAATCTCCGCCGGACATTTTTACTTTTCTATCTTCAGTTTTTATATTTTGTTATTACCGTTTGTTGAATTCTTTTAAAACTCATTTTATATCTCTATTTTAAATGAAATGCATTTTTGATTTCTTCAATCTGTTCTTCACTGATTGGAACCATTTCTCCCAGATTCTTAGCAAATACAAGCGCCTTTGCACTGTATTCCGCTACCTCCAGACGGTCAAATGCATTGAGCAGGCTATCTCCCGTTACAGCTAAGCAGTCATTGCTAACCATGACAATCGGAGTACTTTCATCAAACTGCTGAGCAGCCTTATCCGGATTCTGATAGAATTCTGAGTATTCCACTTTAGGTATATCCCTCATTAGTATATAACTTTCCGGTATAGATTTTGAATCTAAAGTTTCATCCGTTACGGCGTATGCCATGATATACGGTGGATGCGCAATGATAACGGAATTGATTTCCGGATGCTGCTTATAGATTTCATCATGTATCTTGATGGATCGGCTCGGAACCTTACCCGCTTCCCTCATGTCTCTTTTGATGCAGACAATATCTTCTACATCAATATATTTCCTGTCTACATTATAAGGAGATATCAAAAATCGTTCTTCATCCAGCCTCACAGAAAAAGATCCCTGAGTGGAGTTCACCAGCCCCTGGTCGTATGCACGGTGAATGATGTTGCACATATCCCTTCTTGCGGCCTTCTCGCCGCTTGTGATATTATTTCTCACGAATTCATCCATATTCAAATGATTCTTCGTATACTTAAGCTGAATCTCTTCTGCCATTAAATATCTTGGCGTTCCGATAATAGCTGCGTTGATCTGAAGCCGGGCACAAAAGTCCAGGTTCTCAAATGCTTTAAATGCATTAAATAGGCTGTCACTTCCAACTACTACACCATGGTTTTCTAAAACGGCAATGTCACATCCTTTGGCAAATTCCTTAGCAATCTTATCCCCGAGATCCTGACTTCCTGGCAGTCCATATTCTGCCATAGCGATCCGGCCGCATCCCACAAAGGAGTTCGGACTCAGCAATGTATTCGGTATCCCTCTGACAATGCTGAAGGCAACCAATGCCGGTGGATGTGCATGCAGAACTGATTTTATATCACTTCTTGTTTTATAGATTTGCAAATGAAATGGGTATTCACTGGATGGTTTATGATTTCCTATAATAGTACCGTCATTTTTAATGCATACGATATCATTTCTTGTCAAACTTCCTTTATCCACACTGCCTGGTGTAATCCACACATCTCCATTATCATCCAGAATGGACAGATTACCTCCTGATGTTGTGGTCATCCCATAATGATAGATACGATCCATCATCATGACCAGCTGGTCTGCAGGATGTAATAAATTTATATTCATATAATCACTCCTTCTTCATTGAAATGTTTTTTCTTGACTGTTTATGTATTTATTATATTGGTTTTATGTGGTTTTGTCAATATATTTATGTGGTTTTTATTTGTTTTTATTCAATTCAAATTAGATAACAGTGTAGGCGTGCCAGCTGCACCCCTTCTTTCCCTCATGCTAACGAGGCTGCACACTTTGCGCTCCGCCTGGATACTATTTTTTTACGGCTAGTAGATCGTAAAATAAACATTTCACAAAAAATGGCAGATAGTCCCGCTTGACCATCTGCCATTTACATTCTTTCGTGATTCATCCCCCACCTATAGAGGTCTGATTATTCCTGCATGTATTTTGCTTTTAATTCGTTAACCATTTCTGCATAAGCGCTGCTCTGCATCTGCTGAAGCATACTCGTCTTAATGGACTCCTTCACCTCGCTTAAAGGAGCTATTGACGCATCTTCTTTCCCTTCCACTTTAATCAGATGATAGCCAAACTGACTCTCTACCGGTCCGACTATATGCCCTGCCTCAGCAGCAAACGCTGCATCCTCAAATTCTTTTACCATCTGGCCTCTGCCGAATTTGCCCAGATCTCCGCCGTTCTCTTTTGATGGGCAGATGGAATTCTCTCTGGCCGCATCCTCAAAACTCTTTTCTCCGCTTGTTATAGACTCTAATATAGAGCTACACTTTTCCTCTGAATCTGTGAGGATATGTTTTGCACTTACCATCTCTCCCTTGGTAAACTGCTGCATATTCGCTTCATAATATGCGGACACTTCCTCATCAGATATAGTAATGTCTTTCATAATTTCTTCCATTGCCATCTGCGCAAGGATATCTCTCTTTGCATTCACCAGAAACTTCTCATATTTCTCGGTCTGATCCAGCTTCAGGTCGCCACCCATTTTCGCAAACAAATGCAGTGCAATCAACTGCTCCAAACACTGCTGTCTGAACTGAGGATTAGATATGTAAGCCTGGCGGTCTCTCGGAACGTTAAGCAAAAATGCATCAAACTCTTCCTGTGTGATCTCTTCTCCTGCAACAACTGCTAATACTTCCTGACTCATATGTATATTCTCCTTTTTATATAATATGTCCATTATAGTTTGATTTCATGAAACATGCAAGGGGGTCAGACCCTTTTGCTCATCGTTTTCAGAATATTCTAAAATTAACAAATTTTAAGACAACAACTACTGTCAGCACAAGTTGGGGGTTATGATTTATGTAACTAAAAAAACGATACCTTCCGGTACCGTCTCCTCATTCCATATGTATATACCCTCAAAACTGCATACAAAGAATTAAATCCATCCATTATCCTATCACCCTGCTTGGTTATGCCCTCGACCTATTAGTAACAGTCAGCTCCATGTGTTGCCACACTTCCACCTCTGCCCTATCTACCTCGTCGTCTTCAAGGGGTCTTACTAACTTGACGTTATGGGATATCTCATCTTGAGGGGGGCTTCACGCTTAGATGCCTTCAGCGTTTATCCCTTCCCGGCTTGGCTACTCTGCTATGCTCTTGGCAGAACAACAGATACACCAGCGGCCAGTCCAACCCGGTCCTCTCGTACTAAGGTCAGCTCCTCTCAAATATCCTACGCCCACGCCGGATAGGGACCGAACTGTCTCACGACGTTCTGAACCCAGCTCGCGTACCGCTTTAATGGGCGAACAGCCCAACCCTTGGGACCTACTTCAGCCCCAGGATGCGATGAGCCGACATCGAGGTGCCAAACCACTCCGTCGATGTGAACTCTTGGGAGTGATAAGCCTGTTATCCCCAGGGTAGCTTTTATCCGTTGAGCGATGGCAATCCCACTTTATACCACCGGATCACTAAGTCCTACTTTCGTACCTGCTCCACCCGTCGGTGTCGCAGTCAAGCCTTCTTCTGCCTTTGCACTCTGCGAATGGTTTCCAACCATTCTGAGAAGACCTTTGAGCGCCTCCGATACCCTTTCGGAGGCGACCGCCCCAGTCAAACTCCCCACCTGACATTGTCCCCCAGCCGGATCACGGCTGATGGTTAGAAACCCAATACTGCAAGGGTGGTATCCCAACAGCGGCTCCCTTACGACTGGCGTCATAAGTTCTCAGCCTCCCACCTATCCTGTACATGCAATACCGAATCCCAGTATCAAGCTGGAGTAAAGCTCCATGGGGTCTTTCCGTCCTGGCGCAGGTAACCAGCATCTTCACTGGTACTTCAATTTCACCGGGTGCATTGTTGAGACAGTGCCCAAATCATTACGCCTTTCGTGCGGGTCGGAACTTACCCGACAAGGAATTTCGCTACCTTAGGACCGTTATAGTTACGGCCGCCGTTTACTGGGGCTTAAGTTCAAAGCTTCGCTTGCGCTAACCTCTCCCCTTAACCTTCCAGCACCGGGCAGGCGTCAGCCCATATACCTCACCTTTCGGTTTTGCATAGACCTGTGTTTTTGCTAAACAGTTGCTTGGGCCAATTCTCTGCGGCCTCTCGCGAGGCACCCCTTCTCCCGAAGTTACGGGGTCATTTTGCCGAGTTCCTTAACAATGCTTCTCCCGTCGGCCTTAGGATTCTCTCCTCATCCACCTGTGTCGGTTTACGGTACGGGTTTTAACTGAACAATAGCGGCTTTTCTTGGCAGCTAGCTCACGCACTTCGCTACTTTAGTTCGCTCCGCATCACGTCTTCGGATTGCATACCGGATTTGCCTGATATGCTCCTACCACGCTTGCACCGGATTTTCCACTTCCGGCTTGCGCTTTCTCTCTGCGTCCCCACAGTTCTGTCAGTTAAAAGTACAGGAATTTCAACCTGTTGTCCATCGACTACGTCTTTCGACCTCGCCTTAGGCCCCGACTTACCCAGAGCAGATCAGCTTTACTCTGGAAACCTTAGATATTCGGCCGGAAGGATTCCCACCTTCCTCTCGCTACTCATTCCGGCATTCTCTCTTCTTAACACTCCACTGCTCCTTACGGTACAGCTTCGCCGCAGTTAAGAATGCTCCTCTACCAATTGACATTCATCAATTCCTAAGCTTCGGCAGTGTGTTTCAGCCCCGGACATTTTCGGCGCAGGACCTCTCGACTAGTGAGCTATTACGCACTCTTTCAATGGATGGCTGCTTCTGAGCCAACATCCTAGTTGTCTTCGAAATCCCACATCCTTTTCCACTTAACACACATTTTGGGACCTTAGCTGTAGGTCTGGGCTCTTTCCCTTTTGACCATCCAACTTATCTCGGACAGTCTGACTCCCATACATCATCTACACGGCATTCGGAGTTTGATATTCTTTGGTAAGCTTTGACGCCCCCTAGGAAATTCAGTGCTCTACCTCCGCAAGACTTGAGTATGAGGCTAGCCCTAAAGCTATTTCGAGGAGAACCAGCTATCTCCGGGTTCGATTGGAATTTCTCCCCTATCCACACCTCATCCCCACCCTTTTCAACGGATGTGGGTTCGGTCCTCCATTGCCTTTTACGGCAACTTCAACCTGGACATGGATAGATCACCCGGTTTCGGGTCTACTCCGACTGACTATATTCGCCCTATTCAGACTTGGTTTCCCTTCGGCTCCGGGCCTTCGGCCCTTAACCTCGCCAGCCAGCGTAACTCGCCGGACCGTTCTACAAAAAGTACGCGGTTGCACATATAAAGTGCTCCCACAGTTTGTAAACATATGGTTTCAGGTTCTCTTTCACTCCCCTCCCGGGGTCCTTTTCACCTTTCCTTCACAGTACTATGCGCTATCGGTCACTAAGGAGTATTTAGCCTTACGGGGTGGTCCCCGCTTCTTCCCACAAGGTTTCTCGTGTCTCGTGGTACTCTGGATACCGCCATGTCATGTTGGATTTTGCTTACGGGGCTTTCACCCTCTCTGGCCAGCTTTCCCAAAACTGTTCTGCTATCTTCCATGAATCAATTATGCGGTCCGAACCCCAGGGTGCACGCACCCTGGTTTGGGCTCTTCCGGTTTCGCTCGCCGCTACTTCCGGAATCACATGTTGTTTTCTCTTCCTCCGGCTACTTAGATGTTTCAGTTCACCGGGTTCCCTTCCTTAACTTATGGATTGGGTTAAGGATACTGGAGGTCTGCTCCAGTGGGTTTCCCCATTCAGAAATCTCCGGATCGATGGGTATTTGCCCCTCCCCGAAGCTTATCGCAGCTTATCACGTCTTTCATCGGCTCTTAGTGCCAAGGCATCCACCATACGCTCTTATTAGCATAACCAACTTGCCTTCTCTCACGGGTTGGAGATCGGGCGACACATATCTAGCGTGATATGCGTTGGCAATAGGTTCCTCTTATTGAACTGCTAATGTTCAATAAAATTCAATTTTTTCCGTTCGTTTTTTTCGAACTAGTTAATGTTGTTAACATTACCTCGGATGTCTTGATTAAATAAGATATTTAATCTGTCGTATTATCGCTTATCAGTAATAATACAACTTCTCTTTGTATGCAATTTTCAAGGTACATATCCAGATGTTCCGCTTCCGCTTCCCACCTGCTGACTGCTTTATCAGTCATTACATACACGAATTGTTTCGTATATCTAATCACTGGTAAAACCAGCTATCATAACAGCACTGCCCTGCTGATTGGGTTGGCGTTGATAAGTTGTTGCTTATCCTTGCCGGTATCTATATAATCAACATTTATATAATACTGACGGCGCATCCGTCATCCTGTTATTCTTTTTTAGATTTGGCGGCCACCTACTCTCCCACATCGTCTCCAATGCAGTACCATCGGCCGTCTGGGTCTTAACCATCGTGTTCGGGATGGGAACGGGTGTTTCCCCCAGGCGCATCGCCACCAAAATATTTTGTTATGTGAGCATGCCCTTTCAGGCACTCTCTTGATAACTAAACAATAGACAACATACTCTTTACTTCTTTCTTCCTTAGAAAGGAGGTGATCCAGCCGCACCTTCCGATACGGCTACCTTGTTACGACTTCACCCCAGTTATCGGTCCCACCTTCGGCAGCTCCCTCCTTACGGTTGGGTCACTGACTTCGGGCGTTACCAACTCCCATGGTGTGACGGGCGGTGTGTACAAGACCCGGGAACGTATTCACCGCGACATTCTGATTCGCGATTACTAGCGATTCCAGCTTCATGTAGTCGAGTTGCAGACTACAATCCGAACTGAGACGTTATTTTTGGGATTTGCTCCACCTCGCGGCTTCGCCTCCCTTTGTTTACGCCATTGTAGCACGTGTGTAGCCCTGCTCATAAGGGGCATGATGATTTGACGTCATCCCCACCTTCCTCCAGGTTATCCCTGGCAGTCTCTCTAGAGTGCCCGGCCAAACCGCTGGCTACTAAAGATAAGGGTTGCGCTCGTTGCGGGACTTAACCCAACATCTCACGACACGAGCTGACGACAACCATGCACCACCTGTCTCCCCTGTCCCGAAGGAAAGGCACCATTACGCGCCGGTCAGGGGGATGTCAAGAGCAGGTAAGGTTCTTCGCGTTGCTTCGAATTAAACCACATGCTCCACCGCTTGTGCGGGTCCCCGTCAATTCCTTTGAGTTTCATTCTTGCGAACGTACTCCCCAGGTGGCATACTTATTGCGTTTGCTGCGGCACCGAATGGCTTTGCCACCCGACACCTAGTATGCATCGTTTACGGCGTGGACTACCAGGGTATCTAATCCTGTTTGCTCCCCACGCTTTCGAGCCTCAACGTCAGTCATCGTCCAGTAAGCCGCCTTCGCCACTGGTGTTCCTCCTAATATCTACGCATTTCACCGCTACACTAGGAATTCCACTTACCTCTCCGACACTCTAGTTACATAGTTTCCAATGCAGTCCCGGGGTTGAGCCCCGGGTTTTCACATCAGACTTACATAACCGTCTACGCTCCCTTTACACCCAGTAAATCCGGATAACGCTTGCCCCCTACGTATTACCGCGGCTGCTGGCACGTAGTTAGCCGGGGCTTCTTAGTCAGGTACCGTCATTTTCTTCCCTGCTGATAGAAGTTTACATACCGAAATACTTCATCCTTCACGCGGCGTCGCTGCATCAGGGTTTCCCCCATTGTGCAATATTCCCCACTGCTGCCTCCCGTAGGAGTTTGGGCCGTGTCTCAGTCCCAATGTGGCCGGTCACCCTCTCAGGTCGGCTACTGATCGTCGCCTTGGTAAGCCGTTACCTTACCAACTAGCTAATCAGACGCGGGTCCATCTCATACCACCGGAGTTTTTCCCACTGTACCATGCGGTACTGTGGTCTTATGCGGTATTAGCAGTCATTTCTAACTGTTATCCCCCTGTATGAGGCAGGTTACCCACGCGTTACTCACCCGTCCGCCGCTCAGTCGCAAAACTTTTCAATCCGAAGAAATCTAAGTAAAGCGCTTCGCTCGACTTGCATGTGTTAAGCACGCCGCCAGCGTTCATCCTGAGCCAGGATCAAACTCTCGTTAAAAGTGTTTGTATCCGGGTCAGAATTAACTACTAGCTAATTCTATCCCTTTTTACTGTTCTTACCACCGAGATTAATCTCAGTGATGGGTGCATCATTATGATGCTGTTCTTAAAAATTTTCTCTATAAGAAATTTTCAAGGGTTTGTTGTCTATTGTTTAATTATCAAGGTTCTTAGTTGTTTTTGCTGTCGTTCTTTGTCGTCAGCAGCAACTTTTATAGAATACCATGTTCGTTGCAGTCTGTCAAGAACTTTTTTATTTTTCTTTTCCGCATCGGGCTCCCAGTTATTTCCAGTCACTCATACGACAGCTTTAATAGCTTACCACATCACGCTGCTATTTGTCAAGCATTTTTCGACATTTTTCAACTTGATCTGCCAGTTGATTGAACCTCTGCATAACTCCTGTCTGGCTCAGAAGCTTCCGCTCTGCCAGTCTCGCTTGCAGCAGGTTTGTCATCCGCGATGGAACTTAATATTATCATTCCAGTTCGTAATTGTCAATAATTTTCTTGTTTTTTATTTTATTCATACATTTCAGACAATTTATTGTTAGTTTTGACAGCGCTGTTATGCAATTTTTTTTACTGATGCGGTTCCCAATGACATTCAGAAAATATTGCTTCTGAAAACACCGCTTGGAATGAAGATTTTTCAGGGCTGCATGCGTATACCCCAACATTAACATGCCCTTCCCCTTGGAAAAGATGTGCAATTCTCATCTGCTTAAAATGAATTCCGTCGTAGGAGTTTTCCACAAGATAATCACTCTTACGCCTGCTCAGTCTGTAAAACATGCTCTTCTGATCCGCCGGAATATCCGTAGTCGCCCAGTCTGAATATCCACAATTGGTGACTACGCTTCCCAGGCGCTGAAAATACTCATTCTCGTATTCTATAGATGCTTTCAGCCAGTTATCGCTATCCTGATATACCATAATGCCACACTGATCAAATCTGTGGGTACTGTCAAATTCGGTTTTAATTGTAAATGAAAAGTAGGGCTCGTCAGTTTTTATCAGCAGCGCAGGTGCATTGTCATTGCGGAATCCATAATAGGTACGCTGCCAAAAGTCCGTTTCCGGTTCTGTTATGATAGCTAGCTTCCCCTCTTCAAAGTGATACAGGGTGGGTTCATGTATCCAGAATGTATTATTTTTTGTAAACTCCATTACCATTTCTCCTTTTCTTGGACTGATATCATTACTCTTCTTCCTTCTACACTTAATATACAACGTTTTATAAAAGATTCATTGCATCATTAATCGTTTTAACACCTACTATTTTAATTCCTTTTATATCTTTCACCATATCTCTTGATACAGCTGGCAGTACACAGGTCTCAAACCCCAGTTTTTTTGCTTCTGACACTCTCTGCTCCGGCATATTGACTGCCCGGACCTCACCGCTCAGCCCTACTTCCCCAAATACGATCATTTTCTCATCAATTGGCCGGTTCTTATAGCTGGAAACCAACGCCATAATAATTCCCAAGTCGATTGCAGGCTCATTCATCTTGATCCCTCCTGCTATATTTACATAGGCATCATAATTGGAAAGCGGCAGCCCGATTCTTTTTTCCAGTACAGCCATCAGCAGATTAACTCTGTTATAATCTGTGCCTGCTGCCGTTCTTCTTGGAAGCCCAAAATTACTCTGGCAGACAAGCGCCTGTATTTCAATCAGAATCGGCCTTGTGCCCTCCATCGAACATGCTACTACAGAACCGGACGCATTTTCCGGTTTACCGCTTAGCATATATTCAGAAGGATTTTCCACTTCTGTGAGCCCTGTCTGTCTCATCTCAAACACACCAATCTCATTGGTAGAGCCAAAACGATTCTTTACACCCCTCAAGATCCGGTAGGACGCATGCCTGTCCCCCTCAAAATATAACACAGTATCCACCATATGCTCCAGAACTCTTGGCCCTGCAACTGTTCCTTCTTTTGTCACATGTCCCACGATAAATATAGAAATTCCCAGGCCTTTTGCAAGCTGCATAAAAACATTCGTTGATTCCCTCACCTGGGATACACTGCCCGGTGCAGAAGATACCTCTTCACTGTACATCGTTTGAATAGAATCGATGATCACCAGTTGGGGGTGCCGGCCCTCGATAATATTCTTAATTGTCTCCAGGTTTGTTTCGCACAATAGCTTGAGATTTTCCTTAAATTCCCCCATACGGTTCGCCCGAAGCTTGATTTGTGCCAGAGATTCTTCACCTGATATATATAGAATGTTCTTTTCTTGTGACAGCCGCTGACATACCTGAAGCAGAAGTGTTGATTTTCCGATTCCGGGATCGCCGCCCACCAGTACCAGGGAACCCGGAACAATACCGCCCCCTAGTACCCGGTCCAATTCCTGTATCCCCGTCAGAATCCTTGTGTGATCGTCCGCACTGACCTCCGAGAGCGATACAACCTCCGCCTCCCTTACAGTCTTAACCACTGCTGTCTTCGCGGTACTTACCTTCTCCTCAACAAAAGTATTCCATTCCTTGCAGGCAGGGCACTGCCCCAGCCATTTTGACTCCTCATGCCCGCAGTTCTGGCAGAAAAATACACTTTTTTTTGCCTTCGCCATAATGCTCCTTCCTCCCAGGCACCTCATAGGGGGCTGCTCTTTTGGAAAAAGGATCAGACCCCTATGAGGTACCTATGAAAAAGAGACAGGCTTATGTTTCCCTGTCTCCTTTTTTATTGCTTTATGCAGATAATTCCAGTACTAGCACTTTGATACACTGACAGTCACGCTGTCTCCTTCGCTTACTTCTGTGCTGACGCTTAACTTGCCGCTTAAGTTTGTCATCATCTTGCCAGCTGTTGTACCATTGATAAATACTTCATACTCACTGTCTGGTTCCAGCTCTAATGTGAACTGTACGTCTTCAGGTGCGGATACTGTGAAAGTCACTTCTGCATCAGTAGCCTTGAAGTTCTCTACTGTGCTGCCCGGTACGGATTCGTATACGAACATTCCGTTCTTCTCCAGCTTCGTGATCTCTTTAAATGTCTTCACTTTATAGATATCGCCTTCAAATTCGAAATTGTCCATTTTTGTCTTGGTTGCTAATGTATAGTCTCCAAAACTGAGTGTTCCGTCATCTTCTGCGCGTAGTAGTTCTTTTACTGTTGCCATTTTTATTATCCTCCTAGGTATTTCAGATTGATGGTTATCCTGTTTGTATTATATAATACTTCGTTTTTATTTTCTACTCATTTATGGACTTTGGGTAAAATTTAATTTCTTTTTTAGATACTCCTGCCTCCACACGGTCCCCTTCTTTTACTTCACCGCTTAAGATCGCCTCAGCCAGCTTATCCTCCAGTTCTGTCTGCATGGCTCTCCTGAGGGGACGGGCACCATATTTTGCATCGGTCCCTTTCTCGACAATGAATTTCTTCGCAGATTCCCTGATCGTCAGTTTTATACTCATCTGTTCTTTCACGCGTTTTGTAAATTCTCTGCACATCAGAGTTACAATCTGCTTCATATGGGTATTGTTCAGCGCATGGAATACTATAATTTCATCAATCCGATTCAGAAATTCCGGACGGAAGATCGTTTTCACCTCATCCATCACGTTCTGCTTCATCCGCTTATAATCCCCTGCCGGATCTTCTTTGGCAGCAAATCCCAGTTTCTTAGGCTCTACGATTGCTTTTGCACCCGCATTGGATGTCATAATGATTACCGTATTGCAGAAATCTACTTTCCGCCCCTGGGAATCTGTGATATGGCCGTCATCTAGCACCTGGAGAAGTATATTAAATACATCCGGATGTGCTTTCTCCACTTCATCAAATAAAATAACCGAATAAGGATGCGTACGCACCTGATCACTGAGCTGTCCGCCTTCTTCGTGGCCCACATACCCCGGAGGAGACCCTATCATCTTAGATACAGAGTGCTTCTCCATATACTCTGACATATCGACCCGGATCATAGAATCTTCGTTTCCGAACATCGCCTCCGCAAGCGCTTTTGATAGTTCCGTCTTTCCTACACCCGTGGGGCCAAGGAACAGAAAAGAACCAATCGGACGTTTTGGGTCTTTTAATCCAACACGCCCCCTCTTGACGGCTCTGGCCACCGCACTGACTGCTTCCTCCTGGCCCACGACCCTTTTATGAAGAACCTGTTCCAGCTTTTTCAGTCTGTCCGTATCGCTCTCAGCAAGCTTCTGCACCGGCACTTTTGTCCACGCAGATACCACGTCAGCAATATCGTCTTCTTTCACTTCCGGATGGTGGGATGCCGTCTTTTTCTGAAAACGCTTTTTCAAGTTTTCCAGCTTATCCTCAACCGCTTTCTGTTCAGTGTGAACAAGAGATGCCTTCGTAAAGTCGCCGGATTTAATGCACTCCTCTTTCTGCTTGAGCAGTTCTTTCAGGGAATCTTCCAGACTTTTAAGATTCTCCGGCACTTTATAACCTCGCATACTGACCCTGGAACATGCTTCGTCCAGGACATCAATTGCTTTATCCGGAAGATTTCTGTCTGTAATATATCTTTCCGAAAGCTGTACCGCTGCTTCAAGGGCCTCTTCCCGTACAGACACCTTGTGGTGGGCCTCATATTTACCGCTCAGTCCATGCAGGATCTCAAGACATTGCTCTTTGGTCGGCTCCTCTACTGTAATCGGCTGAAACCGGCGCTCCAGAGCCGCATCTTTTTCGATATATTTTCGATACTCCGCTATCGTCGTTGCACCGATCAGCTGCATCTCACCGCGGGCAAGGGATGGTTTCAGAATACTGGAAGCGTCAATCGCGCCTTCCGCTCCGCCTGCTCCAATCATCGTATGCAGTTCATCCAGAAAGAGAATAATATTGCCGCTGGCCTTCACATCGCCAATCAGCCCTTTCATACGCTCCTCAAACTCCCCGCGGTACTTGGAACCCGCAATCAGCCCCGGCAGATCCAGGGTGTAAATCTTTTTGTCTTTCATATTTTCCGGCACCACACCCATAGCAATCCTGGAAGCAAGCCCCTCTATAATGGCAGTTTTTCCAACACCGGGTTCACCTACCAGACAAGGATTGTTCTTTGTCCTTCTGCTCAGTACCTGCATCAGACGGTAGATCTCCTTTTCCCGTCCTACGACAGGGTCCAGACGGCCCTCTGCCGCCTCGGCAGTCAGATCTGTACAAAACTGCTCCACCACGGCGCTTTTTCCGTGAGTTTCATCCTGCAGTTCCTCCTGATATTCTTTGGGATCAACACCTGCCGCATTCAATACGTCCTGTAAAATCTTCTGCAGACTGATATTAAGCGTAGTCAATATCCTGGTTGCAACACAGTCCACATCGTGGATCATTGCCAGAAGCAGATGCTCTGTACCTATGCTTTTCGTGTGAAGGCACCGTGCCTCCCTGCCGCTATTCTCCAGCAGATACTGCAGCCGCGGGCTCTCCTTCGGATGCTCTACACTCAGCACATCCCCTGCCGGTGTAATCAGCTCATCCATCAGATGGCGGATGCGCTCTTCATCCACGCTGTTTGACGCCAGAATCTGTCCGGCCACCCCTGTAAACTCCTTGCGCAGCCCCAGCAGCAAATGCTCCGTACCAATATACGGATGCTTCAGCTTTTTTGCCATCGATGCCGCATATTTTATGGCGCATTCGGCCTGATTTGTATAATTTATCTGCATATTTTCCTCCTGTCACTAATCAATCCAATTTAAAATTATTTCGCTTTCATACCAGCATAAAGTGAGACTCCGTCTAAGAGTCTCTTAAAAGGCCCCATCATACACATCAAATATTTCATCCACCAGATGATGCACTTCTTCCCTTGAAATATTCTTACAACAGCCCTTTGCCAGTAAAATTGTAAGCTGCTCCCTCATCTCGTCCAGTGCCTTCATCTTATCCACGTCGAGGGCAATGACAGCTCCCCGCCTCCTGTCGAGCTGAATAAACCCTTCCTGCTTCAGAACGCTGTATGCTTTATTTACCGTATGCATATTCACGCCCACTGTGTCCGCAAGCTGACGCACAGATGGAAGCGAGTCCCCTTCATGAATCGTAGAAGTAGCAATTCCCATAATAATCTGATTACGCAGCTGAATATAAATTGCCTCTTCACTGTTAAAATCTATCTCAATCAGCATATCATCACCTGCCTTTTTTTGTTATACCTATGTTAGCACAAACACCCTAGTCCCCGCAAGTGAAAATTGTGGGTGATTATTCATATACCGGAGCTATGCTGTGCCACCAAACATATCAATACGCTGCCTCCGTTAAGAGGCCTCCCCGGTTGACGACCTTACCTACCGATTGGATGCACTTAGCGAAAGGAAGGGATGGCCGCAAGCCGTTCAGGTGCACCTATGCCGCCTCGAAATGCTAAAGCGGGCCTTAGAAATTCTTGGAAGCCGACAGCCGGGAAAGTGGAGGGATTTTGTGATCTCCGAATCACAAAATCGGATGACCCAGCGCGAGAAATCATCAGATTTCTCGTGATGTGTCATCCGTACCCCACTTTCTCGGCTGTCAGATTCCTAGAATTTCTTAGGTTCGCGTCCGCATTTCGAGGCGGCATAGGTGCACTTGGGCGGCTTACGGCCATCCCTTCCTTTTGCGGCCCCGTCAAACCGCCCGCAGTTTCTCCACAAACTCATTAGAAAGAGAAATTTTTGCCACATAGAATACTTCCCCGGTCATGTAAACTTCCCAGTTATCATCGATCTCTACCTGCAGTTTCCCTCCCGGCATGTGTACGATTACTTTATTTCCGGTCAGGCCCAGTTTGTGGGCCACTCCTGCCGCTGCACACGCTCCTGTGCCTGTTGCCATCGTGTAACCGGCCCCTCTTTCATATGTTTCTATGGCAATATTATTGTTGTCGATCACTTTCATAATCTCTGTGTTTATTCTGTCTGGAAAATACCTTGCAACCTCGGAATAATTACCGATCTTGCATACAAGCGGCTGTGAGATCTCACGCATTGGGATAACGCAGTGAGGATTGCCTACGGATACACAGGTTACCGGATACAATGTCCTGCCGAATACCATGTCTTCATTGATGACCTCGCGGCGCTCTCCTGTCACCGGAATCTCATCGCTCCAGAAGGACAGCCGCCCCATGGAAATACGCAGCCTGCTGCCATCCTCGTTCAGATACGTAATTTCCACTAGTCCTCCGTCTGTCACAAGTTTGTAATTTTTCTTCTGTACATAGCCGGCATCCTTCAGGTATTTGGCAAAAATACGCACTCCATTTCCGCTCTTTTCGGCAACGCTTCCATCCGGATTCCATATGCGAAGAGACATGTGCTTTTCCCCGATAAACGGACCTTCCAGTATCCCGTCAGAGCCCAGCCCCATATTGCGGTTGCAGAGCATCTCCACATTTGCTTTATTTAATTCTAATTCATTCTTATTCGGATCATAAACCAGATAATCATTTCCAAGACCATGATAACGTTCCAATGTAATTTTCATAATAACGCACCTCCTGTTTCTATCATTATATCAGGCATTTTTTTCATATAATACTTATTAAATGCTTTTCACATTGCAGATAATGCTCTATACTATATTTGACAGGTATTTACGCGGGGCAGTCTGGCCCTTGCAGGGAATGCCTGGAGGCACACGGATCCATGTGTCTTTATCCCTTGCAATCATAACGGAAAGGAGACGCTTATGCAGCAGTACAATAAAAGAGGATATCTGAACAGCGATTTCCGTATATTCCATCTAAAGGACAGTATCTCCAAAGAGTTTGAATTTCACTACCATGACTTTCATAAAATTACTATATTTATAAAGGGTAAAGTACAATACATCATAGAAGGCAAATCTTATGAACTTGAACCTTACGACATTGTACTGGTGAACCGCAACGATATCCACCGCGTGCAGGTGGACAATTCTCTGCCCTATGAGAGAATCATCGTCTATATTTCTCCCGGTTTTATGGAGGATTATCAGACGCCGGAATATGATCTGAATTACTGCTTCGAGAAAGCAAAAAAGGAACGCTCCAGTGTACTTCGAATCCATTCACTAGAGAAAAGTTCTCTTTTTCGGATTACGAACCGCCTGGAGCGTTCCTTTGAGGATCAGGAGTATGCCAGCTCTCTCTACCGCCAATTGCTGTTTCTGGAATTCATGATACACCTGAACCGCGCCGCCATCAAAAACCGCGTGAAGTTTCTGGACACAGAATTGTATAATTCTAAGATTGTTGATATCATGCATTATATTAACGGACATCTTACGGATCATCTGGACATCGATACTCTTGCGGGCATCTTCTACATCAGTAAATACTATATGATGCGGCTTTTCAAGGCAGAGACCGGATATACCATCGGCAGCTATATTACCTACCGGCGCCTGCTCTTTGCCCGGGAGCTGATCCTGGACGGCACGCCCATTACAGAAGCCTGTTTTGCCAGCGGATTCCGGGATTATTCCACGTTTTCCAGAGCCTACAAATCAGAATTTTCTGAGGCGCCGCGCAGCCTCCTTCGCCAGTAGCTGAGGCTGAACCACTGCTTCGGTATGGTGACAATAAACACAATGCCAAGCACAATCGCAAAAGCAATCTTCAGCGCTTCAATACCTCTGACTGCAGCCTCCCGCAGGCTGCCCTGCACGAGGTTATATACCGTATAGTAGACTCCCGCCCCGGGAATCAACGGAAATATACCCGGTACAAGGAATACTGTAATCGGACATTTCATCCACACAGCAAGCATCCGGGACATCAGCACCACCAGCGCAGTACCCAGAAATGTAGAAGTTGCTATAGAAGCGATATTCTCACTTGCCAGATAGCAGAGCCATCCCGCCATCCCCGTCAGCCCGCAGCAGAAGTAAAATCTCCGCGGCACATTAAATAAAACAGAGAATGCGATTGTCCCGAGAAAAGAGCAGAACATATTTACCAGCACAAACCCTGTCATAGTATCATACCTCCCGTCAGCTTATTGAAGCATCCCAGCACGAACCCGACTCCGATAGCGATATAGACAAAGACGAGAAGGGCATCCACAATCCTTACGATCCCTGAGATAAAATCGCTGTTTGCAATATCCCGGATAGAATTGACAAATGCCAGCCCCGGAACCAACGGCAGTATGGAGCCTATGATCAGCTTGTCTATCCTCACCGGGAAGGGCCACGGCATCTGAAGGGCAAACAGCGCCATAATCGTAATAAGCCCTCCGCCCACAATATGAATAATAATCTTTGACAGCCTGTGGTTCTCCGCAAAAATCACAAATATATACAGAAGGCACCCAATCACGACTGCCAGCATGCTCTCCCATAGGTTGGCCTGCAGCAGATAGCAAAAACAGCCGCTTCCAATGCCTGCGGCAAATACCCGGAACCGTCCCCTCTTGGGCGGCATCGCCTCGATCCGACGCAGCCGCTCCTTTGCCTCCTCCAGCCCCACCTTTCCAGCCGAGATCTCTCTTGACAGATCATTCACCTCGGTAACAATCCCTAAATGGAAGCCGGAAATCGGAATATGCTTCACCTTGGCATACACTTCCTGCGTCTCATCCCTGGCAGTCATAAAAATACCGTTGCTCATGACAAAAGATTCCACATCCTTAATGTGAAATCTCCTGCAGACATGTTCAATGGTCTCCTCCACCCGGAAAATCTCCGCCCCGTTCTTCAGCAGTACCCGTCCCATATTCATGGCCAGATCCAGCACATCCCGCATAGCCTCCTGTTCCCTGCCCGGCATGCCCGCTGGACTGCAGACTGCCCCGTCTCCGCCCATTCTTTCTCCATCATCCCTGTCAGAACCGGAATTCGCTGCGTTTATATTTTTTATCACGATCTGTTCTGCATCTTTTCTCATGCTTACCTTTTCATCCATGCAAAAACCCCCAAAACATCTATGGGATAGTATTTACAAATTGCCGAAACAATTGCAGATATCCCTGTTAAATTACTTTTCGACTCTAAGTAATTTATTTTAGCATGCTTTGAGGGTAAAGTCATCTCACTTTATGTAGTTATTCATTTAGCAAAAAGTCAAAAAGTAACCGTTCAGGAAACCCTGAATTGTTTGCGGAAATCCTTCTGTTATGCCTTTGCTTTTTTCTTCGACTGGCCTGTCAGAGTCTTGATTCCGTCCACGGCTAGCACTGCTGCCAGCACAATCAGAAGTACGCTGATCACGAGCCGGATATAGCACCAGACAACGCCGTCCACACCGGCAAGAATTCCGGCGAAGTTGGACTTGATCGTGAGGCACAGAGAAGTAATGGTTACAATCAGCATAAAGGCCATCGGAATCAGGAACATCTTATTGTTCTTGCCCACCTTGCCAAGCCAGGTCGCAACCGCGAGCAGGCCCAGGGCAGCCAGCAGCTGGTTTGCAGCTCCGAACAGAGGCCATACATTTGCATATCCGGTCATACCAAGCGCAATGCCAAGAACAACGGTAATAATAGTTGCCACGTATGGATTTGTCAGAACCTTCTTATAACCTGTCACCGATTTGACCTCTTCGCCAGGTTCCAGCCAGAATTCCTGGAACATATAGCGCGCAAGGCGTGTAGCCGTATCCAGGGAGGTCAGGCAGAATGCAGAAACTGCCAGCACCAGCATAGAGAATATAACATTTTCAGCTCCCTTTAAAAACGGGATCGTGGACGTCATCTTGGAAATGCCGGTTGCAAATACATTCGTAGGCACTACAAGTTCCCCTGCGGAGTAAAACTTCCATACATATCCGACAGCACATAGAGAAATGATTGCCAGCGCACACTCGATCAGCATACCGCCGTATGCGATCGGGCGGGCATCTTTCTCACTGTTCAGCTGTTTGGCAGTGGTACCGGAACCAACCAGTGAATGAAAACCGGAAATCGCGCCGCAGGCGATGGTGATAAACAATGCGGGAAACATATATCCCAAAGAAGTTCCTGTGGGCATCAGTGTATCTTTAAATCCGGTAAACGCAGGAATATCCAGACTTGCATTTCCCGTTATTCCCGCCCCGATCACGCCTACAACCGCAACTGCCATCATGAAGTAAAGCAGAAAAGAGCTCAGGTAGTCACGCGGCTGCAACAGGATCCAAACCGGTGTTACCGATGCTATTAAAATATAGACTCCCACAATAATCATCCATGTCTTATTATTCAGGTACAGCGGATGCCAGTTCAGTCCGATTACCATACAGATAATAATGGCAATCACCCCAATGACGGTAGAAACGCCCAGTGATGCATTTTTGCGGTAAACCAGGAATCCAAAAATCACAGAGATCACGATAAACAGAATCGAAATCATTGCCGTAGATGAATTTGCTGCGGAAGCGGCGTAATCCACCGCTCCGGACTCCGTATAAGTTGCCATAAATGTATTTGCAACAATAGATGCAAATGCGGCAACAACAAGGAGTAGTGTCAGGTAAGAGAAGATAATGAATATCTTCTTAGCCTTTGTCCCCATAGAGTCAGCAATTACTTCCCCGATGGACTGCCCTCTGTGGCGGATCGATGCAAATAATGCACCGAAATCATGGACTGCACCGAAGAAAATGCCTCCGATCAATACCCATAACAATACCGGCACCCATCCGAAAACGGCCGCCTGTATCGGGCCGTTAATCGGGCCCGCTCCTGCAATTGATGAGAAATGATGCCCCATCAGTACAGGCGCTTTTGCCGGACAATAATCCATCCCGTCTTCAAGCTCATGTGCCGGAGTCTTTCTTCCCGGATCCACACCCCACTGTCCTGCAAGCCATTTGCCGTAAGTAACGTATGCAATGATCAGAATCAAAATACCTGCAAGTAAAATTACTACTGCGTTCATTGTTCACACTCCTTTTTTCATAATAATAGCTTTATATAAAAAGGTCAGAAGACCTTCTCATATCCTTTGATTAGCTCCCTCGCCGCGCGGTTGCCGGACACCCTTCTGTTCTCCATGTCAAACACGAGCAACCTGGCCTCTGCATATCCCCGCAGGCCAAATCGGTAATTCTTAAAAAACTTAAAGTCCCTGACGGCCTTTTCCGCCTCCTTTGTCAAACCTCTCTCACTGATAAACACTGCCGTTATATATGTATACATATGATTCTCGCAGGTACAGGCTTCTCCATTCCTCACCAGTTCAGGCTCAATGAATGAAACAATGTGCCCGCGGAAGCGCTGGATATCCTCTGCTACCAGTCTGTCTATGCACGAAAAAAACGTATGCTCAAAACAATCTGCCCGCCACAATTCGGCCTTCTTCACAAGGACATACTTTGCGCTTGTCACATTAAAAGCCGCATACGCTTCGTATCTGTCCCCTTCTATATCATATGGACGGGTAATATCAAAAGCCGCTTGATAAGACTGCAGCAGTTTTTCTAAAAGTTCATGCCCTTTCATTGTCTATTACTCCTTTAGGCTTTTTTGCTTTGATGCTCTAAAGCGGCAAAAAACCGCATGGTCTAGTTTACACCAGCCCAAGCGGTTTTACAATGATATATTTTATACTTTTTTAATAAATTATATTAAAATTTAATATCTATGCGTGTACCCTTTCCCGGCTCACTGTCCACGGCCACCCTGGCTCCGTGCAGAAGCGCCCCGTGTTTTACAATAGAAAGACCCAGCCCGGTGCCGCCGCTCTCTTTGGAGTGGCTTTTGTCCACACGGTAAAAACGTTCAAATATCCGTTCATGGTGCTCTTTCGGTATACCGATCCCGGTATCCGTAACACATACCTTTGGGCCCTGAAGCGTGTTGCCGGCCCAGACTGACACCTGACCATCCGCTGTATTGTATTTGATTGCATTTTCACAGACATTATAGATCATTTCATCTAAAATCTGGCGGATACCATGATACACCACAGGCTCTCCCTCCACCACGATGTGCACCTTTTTCGCGTTTGCCTGTGGGGAAAGACGGCTTACGATCTCCCGGCAGAGGGCATAGAGGTCCACGTCCTCTTTCTCAAGCTCCACAGACTCCTCATCCAGCTTGGAGAGCTTGATAATATCTTCTACAAGCGTAATCAGGCGCCGTGCCTCTTTGTATATCCTGTCAGAAAATTTGGGGACGTCCTCTGACCTCACCATTCCATTTTTCATGATCTCCGCATACCCCGATATAGAGGTCAGCGGTGTCTTTAGTTCATGGGAGACATTGGCGGAAAACTCCTTGCGCATATTGGAAACGGCATCCTTCTCCTTATTCTGCCGGTCCATCGCCTCCAAAAGAGGGGTCATCTCCTCGTACACAGCATTGTCCAGCGGATGCTCCAGATCCAGTTCATTGATGGGCTTGATCAGCCGGGCGGTCTGCCATTTTGCCATCAGCCAGGCCAGAACCAGCATGACGGCGGCCAGAATGCATATCACCGGCAGCATTCTCAGAGCCGTACTCACCAGTCCGTCCATCAGCTTAGATACGCGCAATACTGTGCCGTCATCCAGAAGAAGAGCGTAATAATACATCTCTTTTCCCAGCGTGCCGGATACCCGGATATCCTCACCGCTGCCGCTCTCCAGGGCGCTTGCCACCTCCTGCCTGGATCCGTGGTTGTCCAACGTGGATTCGTCCCGTCTGGAATCATACGCCACGGTTCCGTCTGTATCAATCCGGGTCACCCGGGTCCTCACATCCACTTCATCCATCTGTTCCAGGTAGGCCGGGCCCGAAATATTAATCGCAGTCTTGATATATCTGGCCTCCTGCCGCACCTCTGTCTTCAATAAAGTCAGGTTCTGCCGGTATATCACAACCGTCAGAACCAAATAAGAGATCAGCAGCGTTATGGATAGCACAAACACCATGCTCCTCTGGATTTTAGCTCTCATTCGCTCCTCCTACGCGGTATCCTACGCCCCTCACAGTCTCGATAATCTCGCCCTTCTCTCCCAGTTTCTGCCGCAGCGTCCGTACATGTACATCTACCGTTCTGGTCTCACCGTCAAAATCATAGCCCCATATATCCTCCAGCAGCTGATCCCTCGTGAGTACAATATTCTGATTCCTCATCAGTCTTTCCAGCAGTTCGAACTCCTTAAGTGTCAGTGTAACGGCTTTTCCGTCCACGGTCACCTCGTGCTTTTTTACATTCACACAGACACCGCCCACGCTCATATCATCTTTGTCCGGCGCCCTACCCGTGCGCCGCATGACGGCTTTTACCCTGGACACGAGTTCCATCATTCCAAATGGCTTTGTCACATAGTCATCCGCCCCTGAATCCAGGCCGATGACCTTATCATACTCCGCACCCTTGGCTGTTACCATAATCACCGGGATATCCTTTGTCTTGGACGAGCTCTTCAGCTTACGGAGCAGGGAAAGCCCGTCTTCTCCCGGCAGCATAATATCAAGCAAAATAAGCTCTGGCGTATCGAACGCCAAAGCCTCCATAAAAGAGCCGCCTTCCGCGAAGCCCTGTGCCTTGAGCCCTGTTGTCTCCAGTGTATAAATCACCAGCTCCCGGATGTTGTCGTCATCTTCTACGCAATATATCATGTTGTCACTCCTTTATCAATTTTTCTCCCAGAGCCGTTCCATTTCTGTGGACCCCTGTGATAGAAAATTCGACCCATTCGGCGATATTGGTGGCATGGTCGCCAATACGCTCCAGATACTTTGTCACCATAATCAGGTCAAAGATTCTCTTTCCATTTTCGCCTCTTTCTTTCCGGATATAGTCCACAAGTTCGTCACGGATCGTGTCAAACAAATGGTCTACGGCATCGTCGGCCTCCACAACGTTCTTGGCCAGTTCCAGATCCTTTGTTACATAAGCCGTTACGCTGTCCCGCACCATCTTGCTCGCTGCCGCCGCCATAATGCCAATTTCCTCGATATCGGCCGCGGTATTATGCCTGGAGGATATCACAATCTCCGCAATATCTGCCGTTTGGTCGCCGATGCGCTCCATATCCGTGATCATCTTCAGCGCCGCCGAGATCCTGCGCAGATCCTTTGCCACAGGCTGCTGCTGTAAAAGAAGTTTCAGACACAGTCTTTCAATATCCTTCTCCATCTGGTCGATCTCTTCATCGGCCTCCATGATCGCTCTGGCCTGTTCCATATCGCATTCCTCCAGCGCTTTTGTCGCCTTTGCAATGGCAGTCTCGCACAGCTCTCCCATATGAGTGAGCTGCTCATCCAGTAACTGTAGCTGCATGTCAAATCTATTCCGCATTTTTTAACCAAACCTCCCTGTAATATAGTCTTCTGTCCGCTTATCCGCGGGTATGGAGAACAATCTCTCCGTATCATTGTATTCTACCACCTCGCCAAGAAGGAAAAATGCCGTATTGTCCGACACACGCACCGCCTGCTGCATGTTATGCGTTACCATGACAATAGTATAATCTTTTTTCAGTTCCATCGCAAGGTCTTCTATTTTTGATGTGGAAATCGGATCCAGCGCGGATGTGGGTTCATCCATCAGAAGAACCTCCGGCTCCACCGCCAGCGCCCTGGCTATACATAGACGCTGCTGCTGCCCGCCGGACATCCCCAGTGCACTTTTCTTCAGCCGGTCTTTGCATTCTTCCCAGATCGCCGCGCTGCGCAGGGATTTTTCCACGATATCATCCAGCCGGGACTTGGAATGAATCCCGTGGGTCCTCGGCCCAAATGCAATGTTGTCGTAAATGCTCATCGGAAACGGATTTGGCTTCTGGAACACCATTCCCACACGTTTGCGAAGCAGGTTCACATCCATTCCCCGGAATATATTTTCACCGTCCAGCAGGATCTCCCCTTCGATACGGCAGCCCTCCACCAGATCGTTCATCCGGTTAATGGACTTTAACAAAGTCGATTTACCGCAGCCGCTGGGCCCGATAAATGCTGTGATTTTATTTGCTTCTATCTCCAGATTTACATCCTTCAGGGCTTTGAAATCTTCGTAATACAAATCCAGATTTTTGATACTAATTTTTCCCATGTCTGATTCCTCTCTTTATGCTTTTGTTAAACGCCTGGCTATCACACTGGATAATGCATTGATTCCCACGACGAGAATCAACAGAACCACTGCTGTGGCGTAAGCCTGATCCATATAAAGCCCCTCGCTTGCCAGGTTATACATATGCACGGCCAGAGTCCTTCCGGAGCCCATCACGCTGGATGGTATATTTGCCACGGTTCCTGCCGTATACATCAGCGCCGCTGTCTCTCCGACGATTCTGCCGATTGCAAGAATCACACCTGCAAGGATGCCCGGTACGGCGGACGGAAGCACGATACGGAACACGGTCCTGAGCTTCCCTGCCCCAAGGCCGAAGCTCCCTTCCCGGAAAGTATCCGGCACCGCTTTCAGGGCTTCTTCCGTCGTGCGCATGATCAGCGGGAGAATCATAATAGCCAGTGTAAATGCGCCTGCCAACAGGGAGAATCCCCAGTCCAGTGTATTTACAAAGAACAGCATTCCGAACAGTCCGTATACGATTGACGGTATGCCGGATAAAGTCTCTGTTGTGAGGCGGATGATCCCCATAAATCTGTTGCCTCTTTTCGCATACTCTACCAGGAAGATTGCAGCGAAAATCCCCAGGGGCACGGCAACGACCAGCGACAGCAGCGTCATGGTCACCGTATTCACCAGCGCCGGCATCAAAGATGCATTGTCTGAAGTGTAGGTAAAAGAGAATAAAGAAGGCTTAATATAGGGGACACCGTGCACCAATATATAAATAATCAGAAAAATAAGTACTGTAAAAGTAACGACAGCGCCCAGCAGAACCAGAAGCATCATGAGAAAGGAACCCGGATGATGCAGATAAGTTTTCATTTTTTGACGGAATGTTGTTTGATTACTCACGGCCGGACCTCCTATTTAATAGTGCCACACTGAAGTTGATAATCAGGATAAATACAAACAGAACCACACCCGTTGCAATCAGCGCTTCTCTGTGTAACTCTGCGGCATACCCCATCTCAATCACGATATTAGCTGTCAGAGTCCTGACACCCTTCAGGAGGCCTGCAGGCATTCTGGCCTGATTACCGGCCACCATGATAACGGCCATCGTCTCTCCGATTGCACGGCCAACTCCCAGGACAATCCCTGCAATTACCCCGGATTTTGCCGCCGGCATGATCACCCGGAATATGCTTCTTTCATGGGTGGCCCCCAGCGCCAGCGCGCCTTCATAATACTGCTGCGGCACTGAACGGATGGCAGACTCTGTCACACCGATAATCGTAGGCAGAATCATCATTCCCAGAAGGATAGAAGCTGTTAAAATACCGCTGCCGTTTCCGCTGCTTTTTGTCAGTCCCATTTCCCGCCATGTTCTTCCAAGTTCTCTTACCCAGGGAACCAGGACAACCAGTCCGAAAAATCCATATACAACAGAAGGGATGCCGGCCAGAAGTTCTGTGGCCGCCTTCAGCGGCCGGTAAATCTTTTTCGGACAGTACATTGCCATAAATACGGAGGTCAGAATCCCTATGGGCACGCCCACAATGATTGCTCCTGCCGTCACATAAATACTCCCCACGATCATGGGAAGGATGCCGTATATATCATTATTCGGCTTCCACATTTCCCCGGTGATAAATTTTACAAATCCGATCTCTTTCATTGCAGGGACTCCATTTGCAAATAAAAAGACACAAATGAGAGCTACCGCCAGCACCGAAGCACAGGCGGCAATGAAGAATACTCCCTGCATGAATTTCTCATTCCATGCTTTTGATTTCATCGATTCAATTCCCTCTTCCTGGTCAGGTTTCTGAGCTTTATTCAATCACTTCATCCCAGGTGGCTGCCTCGCCGGTATAGATTGCTTTTACCTGGTCACTGCTCAGCTCATCTACTGTGCTGTTTTTGTTTACAATCACTGCAATTCCGTCTGTTGCAATCACAGTCGCCTGAAGCCCCTCTGCCAGTTCCGTATCTTTCAGCTCTCTGGATGCCATTCCGATATCATAGCTTCCGTCAATCGCAGACGTCATACCTGTCGTAGAATCCGTTGTCTGAAGTTCGATCTCCGCATTTGCATTGACAGCCTTGTATGCCTCGATCAGCTTTTCCATTACCGGAGAGATGGAAGATGAACCGCCGACTACCGCTTTTCCTGACGGACTTGTACCCTCAAAAGGTTTCACATCATCCACTGCAATATAGTGATTTTCTTCTACAACGGCCTGCCCTTCCTCGCTCATAATGAAGTTCATAAAGTCTTTTGCCACTTCATTGTCCAGGTTTTCCTTGGTTGCAATGTTAAACGGTCTGGATACCTTATATGTACCGGATTTTACATTTTCAGCGGTTGCCTCTGCACCGTCGATTTTTAAGGCCTTCACACTGTCGTCCAGTGATCCGAGTGAAATATATCCGATCGCGTACTCGTCGCCTGCTACTGTCGTCATCATAACGGAAGTGCTGTTTGTAATCTGCGCCTCCTCCGTTGTCATATCAACCTTTTCATCGCCATTTTTTTCCTCGATTCCGAACAGCTCGATAAACGCACCCCTTGTACCAGAACCATCCTCACGGGATACAATTGTAATATCATAGGAGCTGTCCCAGGAAGCACTTTCCTGCTCTGTTTTTGTATCTGCATTTGCATCGGCAGTATCTCCCGCCTTACTGTCGCTGCCGCATCCTGTTGCCGCAACTGCCAGCATACTAACCATAGATAAAACTGCAATAAACTTTTTCATTCTCATTTCACAATTCTCCTTTACATTTTAAAATAATCTTCGGGCAAATACCCGACATTTACTTGAACCATTTTCTTCACAATGCAATCATATAAAATCAATGTAAAGTTTGAAATCATCATAATGTTAAATCCTTGTTAAGTGCATGACAGCAAAAAATATTTATTCAGTGAACGAATTTCGCTGACATTTAGCGCGTTGTATTATATAATAAAGGATAGTAATAAACAAAACATCTGAGAAATAACAATTGAAGATACTCAAATAACAGACAGCAGTCTTTCTCAATTTAACTTTAAGGAGAAAAGTATTATGGGATTATTCAGCAGCAGCAATAAAGATCCAGAGGCAGATCTTATTATGTTAGATGGAATACCGTCCGTCAGCAGGGGAACAACAGTGACACTGGGTATATCCGGACAAGTTCTGACAGTAAAAGACAGGGGCAGTGATACATCATTATATACTCTGCCAGCGAGCAGAATTAAAAATATCTACATGGGTTCGGAAAACCAGATTGTAAATAAAAAAATAAATGTTCACGGTGAAATAGTGGTTCATGGGATAGTAATAGAAGCTCTCCGGGATCTGATTGGTGATGGTGATAAACACCGTTACTTTATGATAATCTTTTACGATTTCAAACAGACACTTCTTTTCGAGATTACAAACGAAGCCAAGACCTTAAGGCTGTATAACAAATTAAATCCCATGATATCCAAATAAGCCATACAATAGCAAAATATAACAAACAGCCTTGTCTTCAAAGGGATTAATAGTAAAATAAAAGAAGTGTGCGGACATGCAACTTCTGTCTTCTCCCCCTTTGTCAGCTGGGCAGAGCACTGGAAAACACGGAGTTGTTAATCCGATGTTTTTAATCACTCCCAGCTGAATATAAAGGGACAATATTTTAGAGTTTAACAAATATTTTATCCACTGCGCCATAGTCTTTCGATTTATGGGAACAATACACAATAAAAAAGATACTTATCCCCACTCCTGCGAATCCTCTCACTGAAGAGCCTTCCCGGTTCTCATCGTCCACGATACTACAGCCCCTGTTCAATCCGATAAGCACCCCTGTACTGCGCCGGAGTCATTTTTTCTTTTTCTCTGAAGCGGCGTATGAAATGGCTTGTATTGCAAAAGCCCAGCATTTCCGAGATTTCGTCGACCGGCAGTCCTGTCTGCATCAGCATCTGCCTGCCTTTCCTCAGTCTTCTGTTCATTACGAATTCCTGGGGCGTCATCCGGTAAATGGCCTTGAACTGTTTGATAAAATAGGGAAGGCTGATCCCGCAGACGTCAGCCAGCTGGCTGTTTGTAATCCTATCCCTTAGATGGGCATCTATGTAGGCCTCTACGCGGGAAAAATTTGCTTTTACATCCTGGGAAATCTCGGCCATTGCGTAACGCCTCTCATTTTTTAAAATCTCCAGAAGCAGGCGGTAGATCTCCAGGGAGACATTCTGGCGCTCATCAATCATTAGTTTCTGCTGTAATATTCCCAATGCTGCAGATGCATCTGAAAATATCATTCCTTCGATCACAGGGCCCTGTGTGTCTACAATGTGGCGCGTCAGCCTTCTGCTGTCACCCCCGTAGAATTCTACCCACGACATTCCCAATGGCTCCGCCTCATCGCTTCCATATGAATGTTCTTCCCCTGCAGGAAGTACAATTACTTGGTTTTTACCCAGCTCGTAAGTATTGCCCCTGAAAGTCAGCCTTCCCTTTCCCGAAAAAATGCAGAACACCTCGCAGTAGCTCATAGTACTGTCCCGTTCTACAAAGAACAGGCTGGGTACTCGGGATTCAATTCCCGTTCTGTTGACACAATAATAAATACTGTCCTCGATCTCCTTGAACGGCGATATATAATAATAGTCATGAAAATCTATATCGCCGTTACATACAAATATATTTGCAAAAGGGGCGTCTTTTATATATTCCACAGCCTCATCTCCTGTCTTTGGCTCATTTTAATTTTTGTACTATCTTATTATAAATAATAATGAAAATCACGTCAATTTTTTACTGAGAAATAATACTCTCATACTATTTCAATATTTTCCGGTGCCTTGTATACCGCCTGGATTTTTTTTAATATTAGTTTAAAGGAGTTCCGTACTCTAACGAAAGGAGATTTAAAAATGACAGGAAAAGAACGTTTTCTTGCTGCCGCAGCAAGGCAGCCTTTAGACAGACCACCCATATGGATGAGTGCGCCAATCGGAGAGGAAATGAATATCCTCTGCCGGTATTTCGGCGTATCCAACTGGCACGAACTGCAGGTCAAAGCAGGCGATGATGTGTATGCTTTTGACATTCCTTATGATTCCGGCTATGCCACCAGCATAGCAGCCGCATTCGACTGGTATAGAAATGGCTCGAATGTAGATCCGGACCACCGGACCCTGACGGCCGACGGCTGTTTTAAAGCTGCGCAGGAGATATCGGATCTGGATTTTTTCGACTGGCCGGACCCAAGAAAGTATATTGATGCGGAGGAAGTAAAGCGCCGCTGTGCAATGGCGCCGGAAGGACGCGCCACCCTTGCACAGGTATGGAGCGCACATTTCCAGGATACATGCGCCGCATTCGGCATGGAGACCGCGCTGATGAATATGGTCTGCAATCCGGAGATTTATATGGCTGTAGACGATAAAATTGTGGATTTCTACTTGAAAGCCAATGAAGTGGTTTATGAGTCCACAAAGGGAATGCTGGATGCCATTATAATTGCCAATGACTTTGGGAGCCAGCAAGGGCTTATGCTGTCCCGGGAAATGATTCATGATTTTGTTATGCCGGGAGCGAAAAAGATTATTGAGCAGGCTCACAGCTATGGAGTCAAGGTCATCTATCACTCCTGCGGAGCCATATTCGACGCTATGCCGGAACTCATTGAAGCGGGAGCCGATTTTATCCATCCGCTTCAGGCTACGGCCGTCGGAATGGATCCGCGCCGGATTAAAGATGCCTATGGGGAAAGCGTCTCTTTCTGCGGTGGAATAGATATACAGGAATTGCTTCCAAACGGCACCCCTGAGGAAGTAAGGGCTAAGGTACGACAACTTCGTGAAATCTTTCCAACCGGACTGGTTCTCTCACCGAGCCAGGGAACGATTCTCGATGATGTTCCGCCGGAAAATATAGCGGCAATGCTGGACGAAGCACTGAAACCTTAAACATAGATAACAGAAGGCCCGGCGTAGTTTTACCGGGCCTTTTTGAGGAAAAAAGCGGGCAAGCCCACATGGGCTTCCCACCCCCTCACTCATGAGGGGCTTGCACACACCGCTTTGCGGCTATATACCTTATCGCGGCGTGTGCATCCTCCCAGAGGAATTTCCTATATCATAAAAAGAGTAACAGGTCAGACATGCCTGAACTGTTACTTTAAAGGACTGCCGGCTCACCGCATTCAGCGGTTCGCGCAGCAGTCCCTGTGGATTAATTAGCTACTGTAAGTACTTCTTCTGCAATATTTCTGGAATGGTCAGAGATACGTTCCAGACACACAAGTGCGTCCAGATATACAATTCCCGCATCCGTATTGCACTGGTTCGTGGCAAGACGTTTCATATGCTCGCTGCGCAGGCGGATCTCCAGATCATCTGCCTGACTCTCCTTCTCTATCACCTTCATTGCCTTCTCTTTGCTGTTTTCCTCAAATGCCTCAATTGCATATACATAGCTATCGATACAGACATTGATCATCTCTCTGAGCTCAGCAGTGCCGATTTCGGAAAATTCTGCCTTTCTTTCCTGCAGTGTCTCAGCAAATTCTGAAATATTTTCGCAGTAATCACTGATACGCTCAATATCTGACAGGGTCTGCAGGATACTCGCAATGTGCTGGTGCTCTTTCTCATTAATGGACAGCGCGCTGATCTTGATGACATAATCCGTGATGCCGCTGCACAGCCTGTCCACCACATTTTCTTCCTCTTTAATATCCAGAATCTCCTGGTAGTCTTTTGTAAACATAACATTCCTGGACTTTTCCAATGTCCCCTTTACGATGGTTCCCATACGGACAACCTCGCTGACTGCTGACTGCAGTGCAATCCCTGGTGTCTCCAGGATTCTGTCGTCCAAAAGTACACGGCTCTCGTCCACCTCTCTGTCGTCTTCCTTTTCCATCTTCTTGGCCAGTTTAATGATCCAGTCCGAAACCGGGAAGAGAAGGACAGTTGTTCCAATATTAAAGATGGTATGCACCGTACTGATCTCTGTCTGTGTAATAATGCCGCCTCCCGCATTCGGGTAGATCACCTTGAAAAATATGATCGCAACAACACTGAAGAGCACGGTTCCTATAATATTAAATAAAAGGTGCATAACCGCCGCTGTCTTCGCCGTCTTTTTGGCACCGATACTGGACATGATAGCTGTGACACAGGTACCGATGTTCTGTCCCATGATAATGTAAACCGCAGCATTGAACGGAACCAGCCCCGCCGCCGCGAGACTCTGCAGAATACCAACAGAGGCGGAAGAACTTTGGATAATCGCCGTAACCACCGCTCCTGCAATAATTCCAAGAAACGGATTATGTCCAAGCGTTACAAAGATATTACGGAATCCCTCTGATTCCTGAAGCGGAGATACTGCCGATGACATCGTCGTGATGCCGACAAACAACAGACCAAATCCTATGATAATGCTGGAGACATCTTTTGTCGAACGCCTTGTCCCTGTCAGCATCACGATCACACCAAGCATGATTGCGATCGGCGCCAGATTTCCCGGACTTAAAAACTTCGCCCACTCCACACTGGATACAAGCCAGCCGGTAACGGTCGTACCGATATTGGCACCCATAATCACTCCCATTGCCTGGGTCAGATTCATAATCCCCGCATTCACAAAACCGACAACCATGACCGTTGTCGCTGAAGAGCTCTGAATAACGGCCGTAATAAAAGCACCGAGCAGAACACCAAAAAACTTATTCTTTGTCAGTGCTTCCAATAATGTCTTCATCTTACTGCCGGCGGCATTCTCAAGCCCCTGGGCCATAATCTGCATTCCATATATAAACATGCCAAGGCCCCCGACAAAAGGGATAATAATGCTTACGTAATTCATACGTTTCCTCCTAAAAATATACTGCTATTCTAAATTTTCCCGCATTATTACGATAACATTATCATTTACAAAAAACAACATAATTTTACATATATTTTATATGGATTTTATTTTTTCATCCGCGGCTCAAAAATAAAGGATGCAATATACCCAAAAATCAAAGCTGCAGAGATTCCAACGGCGCTTGCCTTGAAACCTCCCATAAATACTCCCAGAAACCCATTTTTATCTACCGCTTCTTTCACACCCTGCCAGAGAACGTTTCCAAAACCAAGCAGCGGAACGCTTGCCCCTGCCCCCGCAAACTTCTGGAACGGCTCATAAATGTTTAAGAAGCCCAGAACAGCACCGGTACAGACGAGAAGAACCATAATCCTTCCGGGCATAAGTTTTGTGCGGTCCAGCAGAATCTGCACCACTGCACAAATAATACCGCCTATTAAAAATGCTTTTAAATAATCCATAAGAACCTCCTTTGAGGGCGAAATTTCTTATGTTACGCCCCTGCTACTTTTAAACTAACAGTGTTCCAGCACAATGGCATGGGCAATGCCGGGCACGCTGGCTCCCTCGTTAAAACTGACGGTGGACATCAGAGCTCCCGTAGGAACAAACAGAATCCTCTTCCACTCTCCTTTTTTCACCTTTGGCAGTATATAGGCCGCCAGAGTGACTGCCGCACAGCCGCAGCCGCTTCCCCCCGCATGGGTGTCCTGGGCCTGCTGGTCATAGATTGTCATGCCGCAGTCCATATGTTTTGTCTTAATATCATAACCTTTTCCCTGCATCAGGTCGAACAGAATATCCTGCCCCACGTAACCCAGATCTCCGGTTATGATTCTGTCGTAATCTTCCACTTTTCTGCCAAAATCCTGCAGGTTCTGTGCAATGGTGTCTGCCGCAGCCGGCGCCATACATGCACCCATATTCTGGGAATCCTTTAGCCCATAATCCACAATTTTACCTACGGTTACCCCGCTGATGCGGATATGGCTTTTTTCGGTGCCCACCAGAAATGCGCCGCTCCCTGTCACAGTCCAATGCGCGGATAATGGCCGTTGGTTCGCATACCCCAGAGGAAAACGGAATTCCTTTTCCGCGCTCCCGAAATGGCTGGATGTGACAGCCAGCATATAGTCCCCATACCCTGCTGCGACGCTCATCGCGCTGAGTGCCAGCGCTTCTCCTGAAGTGGAACAAGCTCCGTACAGTCCGAACATGGGAATCTGTAGCGCCTCAACCCCCATAGAAGTCGCAATTCCCTGTCGCAGAAGGTCGCCTCCAAACAGATAGCGCACATTTTCCGGCGGTACATGTGCTTTACCCAACGCAAGTACGCACGCCTCTTTCTGCATATTGCTCTCTGCTTCTTCCCAGGTCTTTGCTCCGAAAAGATCATCCTGGTTTGTCATATCAAATAATTTTGCAAGCGGCCCTTCCGCTTCCTTACTTCCGACTACGGAGCCGCTGCTGATAAGATAAGGAGATTCTCCAAAGCCGATGCTCTGGCTGCCTTTTACCTGATTCATCTCTTTCCCTCGTTTCCATTTATAATTTGCTTGGATTTTTATGATTAGTATGCCAGGGTTTTTCCATATTATTCATTCGGACGCTTACCATGAGCCGGGAGATGCTGCGGGAAGTGCCTGTCCTGTTGGAAATGCATATGAGCGAGCTAAGCAGCAGTAAGAGGAAATCCGCAGAATCAGCCGGAACCAAACACATTCACCGCTTAATCTGATGATTAAGCGCCTCAGGTGTTTTAAAAAGCTGCTTTGAAAGCAGCTTTTTTCCGGCTGATTCTGCGGATTTCCTCTAACTGCTGCTAAGCTCGCTCATATGCATTTCCAACAGGACAGGCACTTCCCGCAGCATCTCCCGGCTCACGGTAAGCTGGTGCATCCGGTCGGAAGGGATGGGCTCGGATTTTGGCGGCACTGACCGGAGCTGCGGATGGGATAGGAATGGGGGCTTTTCTAGCTGCGGTTAGTTTTTTAAATATTTTATTGACAAAAGTATACTTTTTGTATATAGTGTACTTATACAATAAGTACAGTTAAGTACGTGTTTGGCTGCACTGTAATTCTAAACTAAATAAGTGGTTAATGATTAGATAATGTTCTATGGGAAGGAGGGATTACATTTGGATATTATTCTCAGCAGCAGCGGGGGGAAGCCTATCTATGAGCAGATTACATCCCAGATTAAAGGGATGATTATGAGCGGCCAGCTGAAGGCCGGGGATGCCCTGCCTTCTATGCGTATGCTTGCTAAGAGCCTGCACATCAGCGTTATCACCGCACAGCATGCTTACGAAGATCTCCAGAGGGATGGATTTATAGAAACTATCCCCGGGAAAGGCACTTTCGTCTCTGCCCGGAACAAAGACTTTATTAGAGAAGAACAGCTGCGGATTGCGGAAGAAAAGCTCAAAGAAGCTGCCGGGATAGCAAGGTGCAACGGTATCCCGCTGTCACAGCTCATTAATATTCTTGAATTATTTTACAAGGAGGACTGATTTATGGAATATTTTACGGATCATATATTAAGCGTAAGCCATTTAACGAAAACATATAAGGATTTCAAACTGGATGATGTGTCTTTTACGATTCCCAGAGGGATGATCGTCGGTCTGATCGGGGAGAACGGTGCCGGCAAATCAACTACAATCTCCGCCGTCCTGAATATGATCTCCATTGACAGCGGTGATATACGTGTATTAGATATGGATTTTAGAAAACAGGAGCGTGAGATCAAGCAGAAAGTCGGAGCCGTTCTGGATGAACTGCACCAGGTTCCGCACCTATACTGCCGCGATATTGACTCCATTATGAAACGTTCTTATACACACTGGGACAGCAGTCTTTTTAAAGAATATTTGGATAGATTCCACCTTCCCGCAGACAAACAAATAAAGGAATTATCAAAGGGTATGAACGTTAAGCTGAACTTCGCAATTGCTTTATCACACAATCCCGAGTTTTTGATTCTGGATGAGGCAACATCCGGACTGGATCCGGTGATGAGAGATGAAATCCTGGATCTTCTTCAGGACTTTGTGCTGGATGAAAATCATTCCGTCCTGATCTCATCACATATCACGAGTGACCTGGATAAAATAGCGGATTACATCATCTTCATGCATGAAGGCAGAATTCGATTCATGAAGTCAAAAGAAGAAATTGACAACCAATACGGGGTGTTGAACTGCAGCAGCAGCTTTTTCGAAGCGCTTTCGCCGGATGATTATCAGGCTTATATAAAAGGCGATTATTCCGTACAGGTTCTGGTCCGCAGCAAGCAGGAGCTGCTGTCCCATTTTTCGGATCTGGTCATCGAACGCGCAACCGTTGAAGATATTATGCTTTTTTATATTAAGGGGGTTATCACATGTCAGGATTAGTTTACAGAGATCTGCTTACGTTTTATAGAAAGAATACAAAAGTAACCTATATTATGGAAGCCGTATACTTTTTATTTTTCCTGCTCGTGCTGAGAAATATTTACGGTGCCATTACTTTCCTGGTGATTGCCTCTCCAATCAGCATGTCAGGGTTACCGGCAACGATGAAGGATCTGGATACCAATTACAAGGGAATGATGTCTGCAAGGCTCATGCCTTATACACAGAGGGATATCGTTACAGCGCGGTTTCAGGCCGCATTTTCCTGCCATCTCCTGTACCTGGCCGAAATGCTCCTGTTCTGTATCCTGCATCACGCTATCACAGGCAGCATCTCCTGGAAGACTTACGCTCTTTTATTTTTAGGCGGCTGGCTGAGCGCCGTATTTATCACCAGTGTCAATCTATTATCCAGCTTCATCACTGGCCTGAACGCAGCCTCCATCATTTATCTGCTCACGGTAATTCTGCCCGTCGGACTTTTTCTGCTCATCATGCTGACCGATCTGTATGATATTATAATACCGTTTTTTACAGGACAGCATCCATTAATCTTCTGGATTCTTGCCGTTTTGCTGGATATCATTATGGTTACTGTAAGTTATCTGGTTTCCGTAAAAAGATTTACAAAACAAAGAGAAAAACTATAAAAAATAGTAAGGCGCGAAATAACCTTGCCAACTATTTTTTATGCATCGCACGTAAGCGGCCGAAATACGGCCACTTACGTGCTCGCAGCTACAAAAACCATTTTGCTGGTATATTCTATCTTATTTTCCAAATACTAATCCCAATCTAGTGTTTAAAGGAGAAACAGATATGGATAAAGTAGAAAAAATGAAGCAGGAAAAGCAGTACCAGGATTATGTTAAACAAAAAACTCCTGTTCATAATGTTTATGTTAATATGGCAAAAGCCTTTGTCACGGGAGGAATCATCTGCACGGTCGGGCAGTTCATCTACAATTACTGTGAACTTCAGAGCTTATCCAAGGACGAGTGCGGCAGCTGGACTTCCCTGCTGCTGGTTCTGCTCAGCGTTATACTTACCGGAATCAATATCTATCCCAAAATCGCAAAATGGGGCGGAGCCGGAGCCCTGGTTCCTATCACAGGATTCGCCAACTCTGTTGCATCACCTGCTATTGAATATAAAAAAGAAGGGCAGGTCTTTGGGATTGGGTGTAAGATCTTTACCATCGCGGGGCCAGTGATACTTTATGGGATATTCACGAGCTGGGCTTTGGGGATTATTTATTGGCTGTTTAAGGTTATTTAGAGTGTTGGACGCCTGTGCGGAGGGTAGAGAGACGGGGCAGGGGCGGGAAACTTATGGGGGAGTTCCGGAGACGGGCCGTTTGCCTAGTCTCACTAGATAAAAACCACATCGGATTGGGAGGCACCAGCGGCATTCACCGCGCAATTCTGATGAATTGCACGGCTCAGGCTGCTTTAAACTCTGCTTCGGAAGCAGAGTTTAGCCTCCCAATTCGATGTGGTTTTTATCTAGTGAGCCTACGGTACACTCAACAGAGGATGTGTTTAAAATCCGTTAATTACTGGCGATTGCTTGTGTTTCTTGCTTCGAAAGTGAACTGGTCAGTAATATTTTTTCTACTTCTGTTATGTCTGGCATTCCGATCTGGGCTCCGCATTTTTGTACGGAGAGGCCTGCCGCTATGTTGGCGAATTCTAATGCCTGGAGTTCTTGCATTTTTTTGGACAGGCCTACGCAGAAGGCTCCGTTTAAGGTGTCTCCCGCTCCAGTTGTGTCTTTTACTTCTACTTTTATGGCGGGGAGGGTTATGATTCCTTTTTCATTTGTGTTGATGCTGACTCCTTTTTCTCCCCGGGTGATGATCAGTTTGCCGGGATAACGGGGCAGCAGGTTTGCCATGTCTGCCGCTTCTTCCCCCCATATTACTTGCGCTTCGTGCTCGTTTGGGGTCAGGTATGTGGCCATTTCCAGGAGTTCCGGGTTTAGTTTTCTGGCCGGGGCTGGATTCCAGACTATGGTTTTGTTGTGCTTGTGGCATAGGCGTATTACATAATCTATGGTTTCTTCGGGTATTTCGTTTTGAAGGACGATAATGTCTGCTTTTAGTATTTCCCTGTGGTTGTTTTTGGCATACTCTTTGCTGACATAATTGTTCGCCCCGGCTATGATGATGATTGTGTTGTCTTTTTCTCCGACCGTTATGAATGCCTGGCCTGTGGGGATTTCTTCTAATATATTTATGTGTTCTGTGTTTACGCCATATTGAGCCATGTTTTTGATGAGTTTTTTCCCGGCCGTATCATTTCCCACGCAACCGAACATGGTGACGCGCGCTCCCAGCTTCGCCATTGCAACAGCCTGGTTTGCGCCTTTTCCTCCCGGCTGGTATTCGATGCTGCTGCCGGGAATCGTTTCTCCTTTCAGTGGGATCCGGTCCGCATGTATAATCATATCCATATTCATGGTTCCAACTACAGCTATTTCCATATTTTTATCTTCTCCCGTTTCGTTATATTCATGGTTCTGCTTTAACTTTTTTTGCGCCTCAATCTTTTTAAGTTCTGTGCCTAAGTATTTTAAAATAGGTTCCTTACTTTGTCACAGTTTTGGCTAATCTGAACTGTTACTTTTATTTTGTCAGTTTTTCCACTAAATCCGCTAACAGCTTGTCGCGGTTGATATGGTATACGTATTTGTAAAAATGCCCTTCTCTGCAAATGGAATATCTGTGGTCATATTCGGGAATGGGCGCGTATTCGAGCCTGTCGTACATCAATTCTTTTCCAAGCAGCCATCCTACGGCTGTCACATCCCATATCGGGCGGCTCCATACCGCCCCGGCTCCGCATGCTGCGGCTTCCTTCGCCGTATAGTCTGCCAAGTAGTTGCACAGCCCGTTTTTTCCTTTGATATATGCTTCCAGTTCCGGTCCGCTGACGGTAAAAGCGGAGACGACTCCCATGCAGGGGAGCTGTACCAGGGGAACCCCGCAACCAAATACAAGCCTTGCCCCCGCGATGTCCTGATATAGATTAAATTCCTTGTTATCCGGCCACTCCAGGGCATTGCCCCCCAGCCATACGATGACAATGCGGTTGACAATTTCCGGGTTCATCAAAATGGCGGAGGCGATATTGGTTATGGCGGCTATGGCGATCACATACAGCGGATTGTCTTCCGAATATTCCATGGCGCGCTTTGCCAGGTCTTTCGCCGCATCTGAGATAACCGGCGTTTTCTCATCCGGCAGATAGGCTTCTGAACCTTTGTAAATGCTGCCGAACATCTTTTCTTGTCCCATCAGTTGCAAAATATGCCGGATCTCCTCATAGCTTTTCTCCATACCATCTTTTGGGCTCTTCGATTTGCTATTGGTAAATGGGGCCGAATAGATTGCCTTTACACGAATCTTATCATCCGATTTCAGCATGTAAGCCAGTGCGTACTGGTCGTCGATTTCATTATAGGTATCCGTATCCAGCACTGTATCAACTATTCCGTCCGGTCTTTCCAGCCTTTTTATGATTCGGATCTTCTGTGCGCTCTGATCCTCACTTTTTTTCGAATGCCCCACAAATTCCAGCCATTCTTCTCTCAATTTTTCATCAGTCATTTCTTATCCTCCAATTTATGGTTGTACGCAGCCCAACATAATAACGCTGCTGCTTTCCGGCATTAACGCATTTCTCCTTATTCTTTATGCCACATTTCTCCTTATCCCTTAATACCGCCGGAGGTGATCCCCTGGACATAGTATTTCTGGAAAGGCAGGAACAATACAAGCGGAATCAAAGCTGATACGACGGATGCCGCGTACAGGCAGGACCACAGCGTGACGTGTTCCGCAGTGAAGTCGGAGAGTGCAACCTGTATCAAACGGATTTCTTTTCTGTGCGCGACCAGCAGCGGCCACAAAAATGAATTCCACTGGTTAATAAAAGCCATAAGCGCCGCTGTTACAAGAACAGGCTTAGACAGCGGAAGTATAATCCGCGCATAAATCTGCATCCAGCTTGCGCCATCTATTCTGGCAGCCTCAAGAAATCCGGCTGAAATATTCTTAAAAAACTGTACAAATAAAAATAATACGAATCCGTCAATTACCGTGGGAATGATCAGGCCCTTATATGTATCAACCCAATGAAACTGATCTACTACTTTGTAAAGCGGAATTGCAATCGACTCAAAAGGTATCATAAAGGAAAGCAGTACAAGCCCATAAAACAATTTTTTCCCTTTAAACTGAAAGAAGGCAAATCCATATGCCGCCAGAGAGTTCAGCAGGCAGCCCAGGAACATGATTGCACCGGAAACAATTAAAGTATTTAAAATAGGACGCCAAAATTGAAATTGTGTGAAAATTTCTTTATACGCATCTAATGTAAATTCAACCGGCACGAATGTATGCCATTGAAATGGAAATGCATACTGGTAGATTTCCGTATCAGAACGAAATGAGGATGAAAATGTCCAGACTAGCGGAAAAACTGCCACAAAAGCCAATAGTATTAATAAAATAATACTCACCGCCCGGCCTGCCCTGTGCTTATTCTTCATAGATCATTCCTCCTTGTTTAAGAATTTGAACTGCACCGCTACAATGATTCCCACGATCAACAGCAGTACGGACATGGATGCCGCCGCCCTCGCCGAATCCCCGTAAATAAATGCAGATTTATAGACTTCATACATAAGCACATTGGTCGAATTCTGCGGGCCGCCCTTTGTAATCATGTACATAGGAGCAAACAGCAATAAGTTGGAGGTTGTATCATTGATCACAACAAATGCCATTGTGCGCTTCAGCATTGGAAGCATAATGTGAAATACAGATTGCCAGTAGGACGCCCCGTCGATCTTCGCGGATTCATATACAGTCTCGTCAATGTCTTTGATCCCGGCCAGAAGAAACATCATCAGGTATCCGCAGCCTTTCCAGATACACAGCATCATAATGCTGGCAAGGGCCTGCTTATTACTTGTAAAAAACTGCTGCGGCTCCATCCCCAATTTCATCAGTATGCTGTTTACAACGCCATTTGTGGGATTCAGCATCATATTCCACATAATACAGGCCACTGTGATTGAAACTGTAACAGGCAGATAATAGATTGTCCGAAAGGCCCCTATCCCCCGAAGTCTCTGGCTGACCAGCAGCGCCATGCCGAAGGAAATCACGATCTGCACAGGGATGAGGATGATGCAGAATTTAAAGGTAGTCAGAATGGAATTCCAGAAATTCCGGTCTCCGAAAATCCGCGCATAATTCCCGGTAGAGAAACCGTCATTGCCCTGAAAGCTAGACCATATATTCAGAACAATAGGGTATAGTTTAAATATGAGAATCAGAATAATTGCGGGTGCAATGACCAGGTAAGGAAAGATCATGGTTCTCTTCCTTGGTAGATGTCTTTTTGGATGCATAGTTCCTCCTTCTTCTCAGCCAGGCCTGTCCGGTTCCGACCGTCCAGGCCCGGCATGAATGTCTGATCCGTAAGTCCTATTTATAAGCCTCCATCAGGTAATTCGCCTGTTCAATACAGCTTCCCAGGGCTTCCACCGGATCCGCGCCATTTTCAATATCGACCAGTGTCGCGTTTAATACGGAATTATACTCGGAGTATGCAGGAGTGATCGGACGCGCAACCGCCGTATTAGCTGCCTCGTATGCCGCAATACGCTGAACGCTCTTCGGAAATTCTTCATACTTGGGATCGCTGATCACCTGATCCACAGCAGCAGTCCGGGCAGGAACATCCCCGTTTGCCTCCAGCCACATATCGTTTCCCTCTCCAAGGCTCATATACTTGATAAATTCCGCTGCCGCTTCCGTCTGTTTACTATAAGCAGATACGCCAAAGTGCCAGGAGCCCGTAGGCGTCGCTACCTTATCCTCATATCCCTCAAATGCCGGACAGTATGTATACCCCCACTCAAATCCATCCGCAAATTCACTGTTTGCAACCCAGCTTCCGCCAATCAGGAAGATCGTTTTCCCGGAAGTAAACGTAGACTGGTTTTCTGTAGATGTAAGACCTCGTGGAGCCAGGCCGCTCTCGTATAAATCATGGACAAAAGTCATTGCTTTAATCCAGCCCTCCGTATTGATGATGCCGTCAACGGAAAGCCCGTCGTCGCCAATCGCTTTTTCGCCGAGACTGTTGGGCAGCGCCAGCATCTGATAGCCCTCATTCGCCTGCTCAAAGACAATGCCGTTAATCCCCTTTGCGCCGTCCGGATCGACTTTCCCGACCACTGACTCCGCTGTTTTTACGAGTTCTTCCCATGTCAAACGGTTATTGGGATCCATTTCAGGTATTGCGATCCCCGCTTCCTCAAGAAATGTTTTATTATAGTATAGAATCTGTGAAGAAGTATTCATCGGCGGGCTGTAAAACTTGCCGTCCCAGGAACCGGAGTTGACTGACGCCGGAACAAATTCGTTTATTTCTTCTTCTGAGAAATAATCATTCAGAGGCACAATGTAGCCTTTTGCCGCATATGCGGCTGTCATAGGATCATCCACGCCGATAATATCTACGGTATCGCTCTTGGCATTCATCTTCGCTTCCATTGCTGGAAAATAGTTATTATGCTCATAGCACTCAAATTCAACTTTGACTCCGGTCTCTTCGTAATACTTGTCTACAATGGGCTGTAATTTGTCCTCCCATTGTCCTCCGCCGGTAAGCATCATATTGAGTACAACGCCTCCTTCTTTTTCTCCTTCGGCTTTGGAACTACTGTCCCCGTCCCCCTCTCTTTTAGAAGAACAAGCCGTTAAGGTACATACCATAACAAGTGCAATAATTGACATGATTCGTTTTTTCATTCTAATTCCTCCTCTAATTTACTGCTTTTTGGTTGATTCTGCGCTGCCAGGCTAAATCTCAATGCGGCGGTATGCTAACGCAGCGATACATCATACAGGGCCATGATATTTTCTATGGGCGTGTCATTCTGAAGATAATGTGCGGAAGCCATAATATACCCACCATTTTTTCCCAAAACTGAATTTACGCGCCTGATTTCTTCTTTCACCTCCTCCACACTTCCTGCCGGCAATATCTTCTGCGTATCTATCGCTCCGTGAAAACATAAGGTATCTCCCCATTTCTCTTTTATGAGCTGAAGATCCATTCCTTTGGCGCTGGTTTGAATCGGATTGAGTATGTCAATCGGAAGCCTGCTCAGACTGCCGATCTGCGTAATCACCGAACCGCATGAATGATATAATATTTTTTTCCCATAACCTTTGATTAACGCATTGAGCTTGCGATGGTAAGGGTATATAAATTCTTCCAGCATTTCCGATGATACAATCAGGGAATCCTGCGCGGCAATATCGTCATAAGTATAGACAATATCAATTTTGTCCCCTGCATATTCCATAGCATATTTGATATAGTCACACCAATAGCAGCAGAAGCGGTCCATGATATAATGGACAATTTCGGGGGTGAGTATCATGTCCATCAGAAGCTGCTCAAATCCGCGCAACGCCCAGACATATTCAAAAATCCCCCCTGCATGCAGTTTTATCACCCGTTTTTCATGCAGATCTCCAATCTTTTCTGAAAATCCGCGCCAGTCAAAGGCCCCGGGATCCGGCCATTTATCATATCTCTCCAAATCTTCTGCGGATGCTGCAAGGCCTAATGGGCTGGATGCGTACTCTTCGTACGAACAATAATCGTTTTTTACCACACGGCGGTGAACCCCCATATGGTCATACCAGCTTCCGTCAGCCAGGATTTTTGGCTTAGGGAGCGTGGAATCCGGAAATACAAACTGCAGATCCACCTGAAGCAGATCGTAGAGTTCCTGCTCCCTGGCTGCACCAAAATACCGGAGCAGCTTTTGCAACGTATCCGGCTCAGCCCAGAAATCCACAGGACATCTGTCGGGCTGTTGGTGTGCCAGAGCGGCAAATACACGTTCTCTGCTTGTCAAACTATCACCTCCTCATATATTTCGAATAGATTTCATCTTCATAGATGTCCACGGACTTACGGTCAGGAAGCGCCGGCTGGACTCCGTATCTGGTTACGCTCAGTCCCGATGCATAAACGGCGCATCCTATGGACTGAATGATATTTTTCCCCTCGCTTAGATAAACCGCCAGTGCGCTGATAAAAGAATCTGCTCCTCCTGTCGTATCCACCGCTTCAAACCCGGTTCCCTCAAAATACATGGAGTACTCCAAATTCCTGAAATAACATCCTCTGGTCCCAATGTGACGATTACATTACCAACGCCTTTTCTCAGTAAAATCTCCGCCTTCTCCTCCAGGCTCTCTCCTCGGGGCACAAAAACATTTAACTCATGTTCGTTCGGAACAAAATAGGAAATATCCGGGAGCAGCTCGTCCTTAATTTTCTCCACGGCAGAAGGCTTTAAAATAACCTGTGTGTCATTTCGTCTGCAGAATTTGATCGTGTATTCCGCTATGTCTCCGGGAATTTCAAGAGACAACAGACAGTACGCAGCGCTATCGAACAGGTATTTAAACCGGTTGATATGGAGGATGCTCAGATTTCTGTTGGCTCCCGGATATACCACGATCGTACTTTCGCCGCTGCGCTCCACATTGATGTATGCCTTACCGCTGGGAAGGGAATGATCGAAAAGCACGCCATCCATGTGCACATGGTTTTCCGTAAGGCTCGTGTAGAGCTGTTTCCCGTCCATATCATTTCCCAGGCAGCCGATCATATAGGCCTGTCCGCCCAGCTTTCCGACTCCCACAGCCTGATTGCCTCCTTTCCCCCCGGGAAATACATACACCCTCTCCGCAATCTGCGTTTCACCATTCACGGGAATTCTGGAGACTTCAATCGTAACATCCATATTCATGCTTCCCACTACCACAATCTTTTCTCCCAGCTTAGCCTGTGCGGGCTCCGCAATGCTCCCGCGCTCTGTTATGGCGGGCGGAAATCTTTTCATCACCTCAATCTGCTTTTCACTCTGAATCATTTCTATCAGACACGCGGCAGCTTCCCCCGCCACATTGTTACTCGGAAGCTTCACCGCTGTTATTCCATATCCAAGCATCTCTAGCATCCTTCCATCCCCGATGGAGATTATTGATAATTCTTCCGGAATCGCAGTTCTGCCCCGCTCTAATACTTTACAGACAGAGAAAGTGATCTCCTGGGAGCCGCAGATAATCGCAGTCACATTCTCACTCAGGCATTGGCTTACTCCATACTTTTCGATGTCCTCAATCGTATCGCTTTCATAAGACCAGATCGGCTGCACGGGAAAATTGTTATTCTGCATAGCCAGCTTATAACCATCCCATATGCTTTTGTCTTGTTTTAACACAATACAGGCTATTTTCTGGTGTCCGGCTTTTATAAGCCTGTCTGCCGCAATTCTTCCTGCCTCCGAGAGCCGGTAATAGAATGTCGCTTTCTGCCTTTCATCAAACCCCTTTGTCTGGCAGATATACACGGAAGCATTCTCAAATTTTGTTTCTGTAAAACACTGATTCGTATCCAGCAGAATTCCCGCTATTTTTCTCCGGGCCATCTCAGCTATCCTCTGTTTCATCTCCTTTGATTCATCTACATAGCTGACAACCAGACTATAGCCCATATCGCGCGCCGTCTTTTCTGCGCTCATGATCAGTTCTTCCCGTTCCCGATTATTCTTTCTGACCAGAAAACCAATCAGATGATTTTTCAGCCCTTCCTTTTCCCGATATTTTGAATACGGGATATAATTTTCTTCTTCAATTACCTTTAACACTTTCTTCTTCGTCTCTTCACCGATATCTTTGTCCTTGCCATTCATCACTTTCGATACTGTAGATGCTGAAACCCCGGCAAGTTTTGCAATATCATTTATATTCATTTCCCTCCCTCCTCTATTTCGTTTACTTTCAAGAAATTTTTTTACTAAAATGTTTTTGTTACTTAACTTTAACATTTTGTTCTTTTTATTTCAATATTCCATCTTTACGAAAGTATTTTCCGACATTTTCAACAAAATGTATAGGTTTCGAAAATTCTTTCGTACAATAGTTTCTGGTAAAATTGACATGAAAAAAGGAGGGAAAACCAGGCCGCCCTGGTTTCTCTCCTTTTTTCTGTTCCGGCTTACTGCCGTTTACTTTTTTATCCCCCTGTATCAGTTTCCTGCTATCGCTTCTCCCGTTATCTCATTTACGCGCACCGCCCGCCGCTACCGCTCCTCGCGGAAATAGTTTAGGCCGCAGCTCTTTGGCTGTGCATGCTCTTTGCTCTGGCGCATGCTTGTGACTACCAGAACCACGATTGTTGCCACATATGGCAGCATGTCATAAATCTGTGCCGGGAGTCCCGGGATGTTTACATACATACGCATGATTGTCAGGCCTCCGAATATCAGTGCAACTAATATTCCTTTTGCAGGTCTCCATGTTGCGAAAATTACAAGAGCAACAGCGAGCCAGCCGTAGCCGCTGACACATCCGTGTACCCAGACGCCGGATGTGGTGACCATACTCATGTACATACCGCCGATCCCACATATTCCACCGCCCACTACGGTTGCAATATACTTGTATTTTGTAATATTGATTCCCGCCGCATCGGCAGTAGCCGGATCTTCCCCGATTGCCCTAAGGTTCAAGCCCACACGGGATTTGTTAAAGAACCATGCCATAAATATGGCGAGGATCACTGCAAAATATACCAGCCAGTTATATTCGAATAACAGCTTGCCTATAATCGGGATATCAGACAGCACCGGTATATGCAGCCTTGAAAAAGCTGCTTTTGTGGTACCGCTTACCGCTACATATCCACCGGCCTTTTGTCCGATATATTCCCCGAAAAAGTTGCCGAAACCTGTCCCGAAGATGGTCAGCGTCAGACCGGTTACGTTCTGGTTCGCACGCAGAGAAATGGTGAGGAACGCGTAGATCAGCGCTCCAAAGGCTCCCGCTACAAATGACACCAGAAGCGCAATCAATGCAGATACCGTCCCGCTGACACTGCCGCCGGATTTTGCCACGGCCTGTTCGTAATAATAAGAGCCTGCCAGACCCGTGATCGCCCCCATGAACATCATGCCTTCCACACCAAGGTTCATATTTCCTGATTTTTCAGTCAGGATTTCCCCCAGCGCCCCCAGCAGCAGCGGTGTACCTGCCAGTACTGCCGCAATGAATAAACTGTTTAATGTACTAAGCATGCTGTTCCTCCTTTCCTCTGAAAATCAGACGGTATGTAATAAAGAACTCGCAACCAAGCATGAAGAAAAGGATGATTCCAATCAACAGGTCTGAAGCCGAAGCCGGTATCTTAAAATTCGTCTGAATGGTATTGGATCCCCTCTCAAGCATGGCGATAAATACGGAAACCACCAGCATTCCAAAGGGGTTCATCTTTGCCAGCCATGCTACCGTGATCGCAGTAAAGCCGACACCGCCTGCAGTTCCTTCCGTTATCGTATAATCTGCGCCCGCAAACTGGAGCATTCCTACGAGGCCGCACATTGCACCGGATAAAAACATGGTGCGGATAAAAACTTTGCTGACGTTGATTCCCGCATATCTCGCCGTGTTATTGCTCTGTCCCACAACAGCAATCTCATAGCCCTGCTTCGTCTTATTGAAATAGATGAATGCAAGTACAACCAGAACCAGCGCCAGAATCCAGCCCCAGTGGACGCCCAGTACCTTTTTCAGCCTTGCGCCCTGTACCAGCATGGCAATCTTCGGGAAACTGCTTCCCGGCGCTTTCCACGGACCATTCATCAGATATTTGATAAATGCAAGTGCGATATAGTTCAGCATCAGGGTAAACAGTGTCTCATTGGTTCCCCATTTTGCCTTACAGACTGCCGGAAGCAGACCATACAGGCCGCCAGCCGCCATACCTGCCAAAAGCATCAGGATTACAAGCGGAATCTTTGGGAAGATATGCGCGGTGAATAATCCAAACGCACCCGCTGCAACTGCCCCCACAAGGATCTGCCCCTCTGCCCCGATATTCCAGAACTTCATTTTAAACGCAAAGGAGATACCGATCGCCGTGATCAAAAGCGGAACCGCGAGTTTTACGGTCTCATGGATTACGGTTCTGGAACCCCAGGATCCGATTACCATAGCCTTATATACAGCCAGCGGGTTATGTCCGAGAACTAGGATTAAAAGCCCCCCGGTCACAAGCGACAGAAGAAAAGCGGCCGCACGGATTCCCCAGGCCTTCTGCTGTGAAATAGAACCTCTTTTCACCATACGGATCAGTGGTTCTTTTACCTGTGTCTGCTTACTGCTCATACCCCTGCCTCCTCTTTTGTAGTCTCATCCTTATTTTCACCGGCGGCATGTCCGACGGCATTTTCCTGGTCACTGCTCTTCGGGCCGTTTTTCTCATCCCCCACATGGATCATCATCAGGCCGATATCTTCCTTCGTCACCGTGCGCGGATCTACAATACCGCTCACCTTTCCTCCGCAGAGAACCATGATGCGGTCGGAGAGTTCCATCAGCACATCCAGGTCTTCTCCGATAAATATAACAGCCACCCCCTTTTTCTTCTGTTCGTTCAGCAGGTCATAGATCCGATAGGAAGAGTTGATGTCCAGCCCCCGCACCGGATATGCCACAATCAATACGGACGGGCTCAGGGCAATCTCCCTGCCCAGCAGTACCTTCTGGACGTTTCCTCCCGAAAGCCTTCCCACAGGCGTCTCTACTCCGGGCGTTACAATCTCCAGCTCCTCAATGAGCTGTTCAGCCACTGCCTTTGGTGTTTTCCGATCCACAAAAAGGCCTTTTTTATCTTTGTAGCTTCGAAGCATTACGTTGTCTGTCATATCCATACCCGCAACCAGCCCCATACCGAGCCTGTCTTCAGGAACGAAGGCCATCGAAATGCCTTTTTTTACAATCTCGTCGGGCTTGAGTCCCAGAATCCGCTCTTTGATCGGCTCTCCGTTATGTTCGCCTGCGTAGAGCACCGAGCCGCCGATGGCAGGATACAGGCCTGCGATCGCCTCACAGAGTTCTTTTTGGCCGCTTCCTGCAATCCCGGCAACCCCCAGTATCTCACCTCCATACGCCGAGAAAGAGACATTGTCCAGCGCCTTGACACCCTCACCATTCAGGCAGGTCAGGTCAATGACCTGAAGACGCTCAATGCTCCGCTCCTGCTTTGGCCTGTCAATCTCCAGACTGACCGGCCGCCCCACCATCATCTCCGTCAGCTCTGCCTGGTTTGTCTTTGCTGTCTCAACAGCACCTATGTATTCCCCCTTGCGAAGTATCGCCACACGGTCGGATATCGCCAGTACCTCATGCAGCTTATGCGTAATAATGATGATGGATTTGCCATCCTTTTTCATATTACGCAGCACCGCGAAAAGCTTCTCCGTCTCCTGCGGCGTCAGTACTGCCGTAGGTTCATCCAGAATCAGGATATCTGCCCCTCTGTACAAAACCTTCAGGATTTCAACCGTCTGTTTCTCTGAGACGGCCATGTTGTAAATCTTCTTGCCAGGATCGATCTCAAACCCATATCTGGATGCAATCTCCGCTACCTTTTTATTTACTTCTTTCCGGTTCAGCACCGCCTTCCCGTCAAGTCCCAGCACGATGTTTTCCGCGGCCGTCAGAACATCTACCAGTTTAAAATGCTGGTGGATCATTCCGATTCCCAGTCCAAACGCATCCCTCGGCGAACGGATTGTCACCGGTGTGCCGTGGATGCTGATTTCCCCGTGGTCCGGGAAATAAATGCCCGAAAGCATATTCATCAGCGTCGTCTTACCGCTCCCATTTTCACCAAGGAGCGCCAGTATCTCTCCGTTTTTCAGCTCCAGGTCAACATCCTTGTTGGCAACGACCTTTCCAAATGTTTTGGTGACATGATGCATTTTCACAGCATATTCTGTAGTCTCGCCCAAGTCTTCACCCTCCTTTTACTCTTCCTGTCTTTCTTCTCTTCCTTTTCAGTCTCCTGTTCGGGTACACCGCAATACACGTCCCTGCAATGACATGCATTACGGAATGCCCGAAAAGGCCTCTCTCCAAAAACAGAGCCGTCATACAACGGCTCTGTCAATGAACTTATCCCTGAATGAATCGATAATGCTGCTTTTCACACCATTCGGGTGCTCTTAGTAACTCGATTATTCAACCACATTGCATCCTTCGACGATATAACACCAGGATGGTGCAGAAGCTTCTTCCTGCTCGTGATAGTAATCCCCTTCAGCAACTTCTATTGTTTCACCATCCGGGCTTGTCCCTTTCAGAGGACCATCGAATACATGGATCTCTCCAGCCTCAAGTGCCTTAGTCGCCTTGTCGATTGCTTCCTGAGTTCCCTCTGCTGCAATATCAGTATTCAGTGGTGACAAATAAACTGCGCCATCTTTCAGACCTTTACACCAGTCAACCGGGATCTCCTTGCCGTCGATCACAGCCTGTACTGCATCTGTTACATAGATGCCCCAGTCAATACGTGCGGAAATCAGGGAAGCCTTCGGTGCTGCTTCAATCATATCATTGTTATATCCAACCTGGAATGCACCGTACTCCTCAGCCGTCGTTGCCGGTGCTGTAGAGTCTGAATGCTGGGAAACCACATCGCAGCCTCTCTCAATCAGAGCTTTTGCAACCTGTGATTCTACAGTTGGGTCGTTCCATGAATTTGTGTACATAATATCCATGGTTACATCCGGATTCACGCTCTTAGCCCCAAGGTAGAATGCGGTATATCCGCTGATAACCTCTGCAAATGGGAACGCCGCCACATACCCCAGCTTGTTGGACTCTGTCTTCATACCTGCTGCAATTCCTGCCAGGTAACGCGCTTCATAGATGGATGCAAAATAGTTATGCATGTTACTCAACCCGGAATCCTTTGCCTGGAATCCTGTAGCATGGCAGAACTGAATATCAGGATACTCCGCTGCCACTTCTTTTACATAGTCCTCAAATCCGAAGCTTGTTGCAAAAATAATGTTGCATCCGGCATCAACCAGTTCTCTCAGCGCGGTATCACATTCAGCACCCTCAGGAACATTGAACTTGTTGATAATCTGATCATCGCTTAATCCCAATGCTTCCTGCATCTCCTTGGTTCCCAGATCATGGTTGTATGTATACCCCATATCACTGGCATCAGAAACATGTACAAAGCCGACTTTCAGATCTTCTTTTGCAATGCCTGATGTACTCTCTGTCTTCTTGTCGTCTGAATCTGAAGTGTCTGCCTCTGCAGCCGGTTTGGCACCGCAGCCTGAAACCAGGCCGATAACCAACGTTGCGCACAGCAGTGCGCTCAAGATTTTCTTTTTCATACCTTCTCCTCCTAAATAAAAACTGGCTACCCTAATTAAGAAACATATTCCTTGATTGGATAGCCTTATACTACTTCTAAATTTTACACCGGCATAAGAAATAAGTCAAGTTTTCTGACTCGTTCTTTGAAAACTTCTTAACAAACTTTTAGGCTTACGGCTGTCTCTTCATTTTACCTTCCTGCTACCACCGCTGCAAAAAGAACACAAAAGACCCGATACCTTTTCCAAGCGCCATGCTGATGATAAACGCAGATATATACCGCACGATTTTCAACCTGCGTACAAAAATGGGGAATACATTCAATATCTCAGCCAGAGCCATTGACCAGCAGCCCACAAAGATACCGGCCAGAATCCCAAATACCGGGATCAGCCAGTTTCCGTGAGAGATATGGATCTCAAATACTGAGAAAAGATTACCTGCAATTCCGCCCAGGGCGACACAGTCTTCATAAAGCAGAATTCTGTCGCCGGTATGTGTCCGGTCTGCAAAATCTGCTACCACCCCCAGCTCTATAATAAAAGAAAACAGTCCGCCCGCGACGACAAGCCCGCCACTAAGTCCGATGACTGCTAATATGATTTGATTTACCCACATCCAGCTCCTGCTCCCTTCTTGATGCATCCTCGACCAGCGTTGTCTGGATGTCATTTTCGTAAAGACGCATCTGCACCTCCATAGGCGTCGGATCTACTGTAAAACGCTTCTTCCCGAAGTGATTGAAAAATACCAGGATACCTACCGTAATACCTACGGAATAAGAAACCTCCAGAATCGTAAATCCGTCGGAAACATCTCCCGTAACAAACTCATAAATCTGAGAAAACAATTTTGACGTGGAAACGTCATTATTAAAAGCCATAATTGAAAAAGCAGCGCCACAGAAAGTAATCAGCACTACAATGACCGTTTTTATTACATGCCATACCATCCCGGGCGTCTTCTGTTCTTCATAAGTGATAATTATATCCTGCTCTCCCATATTTTGTACTTCAAGTCCAGGATATTTCTCATGGATGCAGGCAATAATTTTTAAGATAGAGATTACCATACGCTGTTTTTTCTTATCCGGTATCTTCAGGATTTTCAAGGTTTTCAGTTTGGGAATCATCTCCTTATTGCTGCACTCCATAGCAACAATATCACCTAAGGTGACATCTTTTTTCTGTACCTCAACGTTCCTGTCACCCTTGAGATAAACTGTATCATGATTAACAGCCATAGTATTCCACCTTCGGTCCCTGAATCAGAGTTCCCTCACTGGCAGAGGGCTGCCCGCTTCCATTAAAATAATAATAAAAAATACCCACAACCACCGCCGCAAGCACAATGCCAAAGAGGCAGATACGGATTTTCCTTCTTCCATTTTCCATAGAGGCCACCTAACCTTTCCAAAAATATAGTAGTGATAGTATTTGAAAAAAGGGGCGAAAGTATGCGTCCGCGTCGTAAAAGGTGAGGCGGCTTCCGGCGGACGGTGTATGCCATTTCCGGGGCCTCAAAGTGCGCGGGTTAGAATCCGTAAGAGAAAAAACAGGAAATATTGAGGGTGCTTGCCGCAGTTGGCCCGAATGCCGATGCATTCGCGCCGCCGGCGGCAACAGAATTTGTTTTTGTAAAACAAATTCTGCCCTCAATATTTCCTGTTTTTTCTCTAACGGATTCTAACCCGCGCACTTTGAGGCCCCGGAAATGGCATACACCGTCCGCCGGAAACGGCCTCACCTTTTACGACGCTGGGTGCATCTGGGCGGGAGGCTTATTTTCAGGGGGGGGAACTATGGCGGGGGCAGCGGATGGTGGATGCTGCGCCCCATTCTCTCATTCTGCCCCACCAATCCACTCGCCATCCGCTGCCCCCGCTCAGATTCCCCTATAGGAATCTGCTCTACCGGTTTGATGAAGCCCAGCCGGCCTGGAGCGGGACTTCTGCGGCGGGCCGGGAAACTTTCGTGCCCCTTTTATCCCGCATAGAGTGCGCTTTAGTGCCACTTGATAAAAACCACATCGGATTGGAAGGCTGAATGCTGCTTCCGAAGCAGCATTCAAGGCGGCCTGAGCCGTGCAATTCATCAGAATTGCGCGGTGAATGCCGCTGGTGCCTTCCAATCCGATGTGGTTTTTATCTAGTGGCACTTAGCAAACGGACAGCAGAATAAAAGGGGCACGAAAGTTTCCCGGACTGCCGCAGAAGTCCCGCTCCGGGCCGGCGTCCCCCTCCCTCATCTAACTCCCCAACCGCCGCAGATTCTCAATAATCCGCTTCTCCATACGTGAGACCTGTACTTGGGAGATTCCAAGTTTTTTCCCCACCTGGGACTGTGTTTCATCTGCAAAGTACCGCAGATATATAAGCTGTCTTTCTTCTTTATCCAAAGTCTCCAGCAGTTGTGCCAGGAGCATATGGTCCAGGATTTTTTCCTCCTTTCTTTCTTTTTCTTCCAGCTTGTCCACAAGACGGATCTCGTTTCCTTCCTTCTGGTGGATCGGTTTATACAGTGACTCTACTTCTCCGCCGGCTTCCATGGCCTGTACTATTTCTTCTTTGTCTACATCCATTGTAACAGCCAGCTCCTCGAGCGTCGGCTCGCGGCCCAGGCTTGCGGTCAGTGCTTCCCTTGCCTGAAAGATCTTGTAAGACAGCTCTTTTAAGGAACGGCTTACCTTTATCATACCGTCATCCCGCAGGAAACGTTTTATTTCTCCGGATATCATTGGGACTGCATAGGTAGAGAATTTTACTTCATAGGACAGGTCGAATTTGTCAATGGCTTTTAATAGCCCGATACTGCCGATCTGGAACAGATCCTCCGCATCCGTCCCCCGTCCATAGAAGCGCTTTACTACACACCATACCAGCCCCACATTTTCTTCGACTAATCGTTCTCTCGCTTCTTTATCTCCATCGTGTGATTTTTTGATTAAAGCGATTGTGTGGTCCATAGCTCCCTTCCTTTTCCGATGGTTTTCTTCATCCGAACCGTAGTTCCTTCACCTGGCTCGGATTCCACTTCTACATGATCCATAAAGGCTTCCATGAAAGCAAATCCCATCCCGGAACGTTCCAGCTCTGGTTTGCTGGTATACAGAGGAGTCATGGCCTGTTCTATATTTTCAATCCCGACTCCATGATCTCTTACTTCCACGGTCATCTGCTGCCCTTCAATCCTGCAGCGGATGGAAACTTTATGTATCTCGTTCTCATATCCATGGATAATGGCGTTGGTTACCGCCTCAGATATAGCTGTCTTCACATCCGAGACTTCTTCTACTGTCGGGTTCAGCTGCGTCAGAAATGATGCCACCGCCACTCTCGCAAATCCCTCGTTCGATGAATGGCTGTCAAAAATTATCTCCATTTCATTTGTGTTTTTCATGCCTCGTCCTCCTCATATATCTGCATTATTTTTGTCATTCCCGACATCGTCAGGATCTTTTTTATTCTCGCATTGGCGTGTACCGCCCAGACTTCGCCTCCCACCAGGCGGATAATCTTATACCTTCCCATTATAACTCCAATTCCTGAACTGTCCATAAAATCCGTCATCTCAAAGTCGAAAATAACAAACTTAATATGGTTCCTCTCAATCAATGCATCTGCATTTTTCCGCATTTCCTCCGCATTGTGATGATCCACCTCGCTGGGCAGGTAAATTGTCAGGCAGTTCTCCTGCACCTGATACTTCATAGTACTCCTCCTCTATGCTATTCATATTCTTCCGGACTTTTTTATGCGCTCCCCGCAGTCCTGTTCTCTCTTTCATGTATCCTGCGCTTCTTTTCTTTCCCGCTGCCGTTTTTTCGTTACTGTGCACGCCCCAAAGGTGTGGGCAGCAACGTTTTTCCCATCAGAAAAAGGATATGCAGCTTTCTACATATCCTTATCTTTCGTGTATCAGAACCGCCTGAGCCGCGTATCGCCGCGCTGCAGTCCTCTTATGTATCTCTTCTTCTGCCTCTATTGTCCGTCTGTATTCTGTCCGTCGTTGTCTGCACTGCCGGTCTGATCCGCATTACCTTCCTGCTGGTCCGTACTCTGCTGATCGGCATCCTGCCCGCCGTCAGACTGTGTATCTCCGCCCTGTGAAATACTGTCTAGGCTGTTCTTGGCCTCCTGGGCACGTTCCGTATCCGGATACAGCTCGGTCACGCGCTTCAGATACTTCACCGCGTTATCGTTATCGCCGTTGCGCATATAGGCAACTCCCAGATTCAGAAGTGCTCCTCCACTGTCATAGCCCTCGTCCATTCGCACTACCTTGCTGAGGGAATCAATCGCCGTATCGTAGTTGGCCACTTCGAGGGATGCTGTCCCTCCGGAATACAAAGACTGGCAGGCAGACGGGAAAATGCTTTGCGCCAGTTCATCATACATTGCCTTACCGCCTTCTCCCAGTGCATCCTTATTAACATTCAGCAGTGTCTCCGCCATGGCATCATCTGTATAACTGTTGGAGTAGAATTGGTTGGACACTGTCATCAGATTTTCATAACTCTCCGCCGTGCTGGCCGCATTCTGCGCAGCCTGCTCGGAATTCTCGTCGTTTTCCCGGTATTGGTTCAGCGTCCTTGTCTGGGCGCTGATCTGTGCTTCCATTGCATTGATACGCTCGCTGTACTCGATAATCTGCTTATTGACGCTGTCGGCTTTCGCCTCATTCACTGCCGGTACGATCAGAAACCACACAATGGCTGCCCCGATCACCGCCCCTACGACAATATTCATCACCGTAAACTTACTGGCCAGCACCTTGAGTCCGGCGTGCCTTGGCTGGATGATCGTCTCATTCCCCAGGCTGTATTCTACCGTTTCCTCTTTGCCTTTTTTACCATCTTTTACCTTCTTGCCGCGCAGATTAGCCATCTCATGCATATAGCGCAAAGTCATGTCATTCGTCGTATCCAGCTTTCTGGCAATACGAAGAATCTGCCTCGCCTTGGCATACTGCTCGGTTCGCAGGTATAAGAGCGCCAGGAGCTGATAGGCCTTCAAAAATGTGGGATGAGACGCAACCACCTTCTTCAGCTGGATGATTGCCAGATCCTCGCCATTCTGGCTGCAATACACAAGACACTGATTGTAGCGCTTCACGGCCTGGTTGATTATTTCCAGCTCACTGGCCGATTCCTGCACTTCACTGATAAAATAATCAGCCACATTATCCCTGGGCTTCAGATTCTTACTGATAATCCATTCGACCAGGCCTTCTGCCACTTCTCCGCGGCCATAGTATACAAGGCCTAAAAGATTTCTGGCGGCAATATTTTCTCTATTATATTGTAAACTCCGCCGAAGTGAGGTAACCGCACCGGACATGTCACGTATCTGCGCTTTCCTCAGGCCATCATTATACCAATAATTGGACTGGTATAAGATTTTCTTCGTATAGTCCATCTATGCTCACCATTATCTTTCTTATTTCGTCTGATCCATTACTTCTCTCAGAAGGTCCGTCATATCTGACAAATCTTCCTGATATACTGCATCTTCAATGTCTTCTACTTCCAAGCTAGGTTTAAACTTCTTCAGTTCTTCTTCAAAATCCAGCATTACACGGCCTCCTTTTCTCAGGTATTCTTGTCACCTTGTTTTCTCACAGCATTCTCCCCTCTGTCCGGAATGAGCGCTTTTATCATTCCTGTCAGATAAAGAGACCCCAGACAGTATATCGTCCTGTCCTGCTGATGTCCCATCACATAACGGAGCGCTTCTTCTAAAGACTCCCGCGCAAAAACAGGTTTCTCCGTATATTTTTCAAAAATACGCTGCAGCTCTTCTATACGTGCTGCACGCCCGTCATCAATCAAGGTGATCATGTAGAAATCCGTATCCAGATTTCTGCACAGACAGGCAATCATCTCTTCATAATCTTTATCCCGTACCGCAGAGAACAGAATAATATTCCCTTTTTCCTTATCCTGAACGCTCTGTACAAAGCTCTCAACTGCACTGACATTATGTGCACCGTCTACATAGACATCCGGAAGTATCTCTTCCATACGGCCTTCCCATCTTACACCAGCAAGGGCTTCCCGCCACCGGCTGATCTTCCCTTCATTTCCAAAGATATGCCTCATAGCCTCCAGGGCCAGAATGGCATTGCCCGGCTGATAAAGCCCAATGTTATCAAGAGTCCATGTAGTATCTCCATAATACGCATTTACGCAGGAAAATGCAATATGTTTGTCCCGGATTCCCAGAATTTCGTACGCGTCTTTCCCTATTTTTTTACAGGGCGCCCCAATTTCTGCGGCTCTCTTCTCGATTACGCGGCTGCTGGCCTCTTGGGCGTCTGCATAGAGCACCGGCACTCCCTTTTTGATAATCCCCGCTTTCTCAAATGCAATTTTTTCCAGAGTGTCCCCAAGAATCGCCGTATGGTCCAGTCCGATAGAAGTAATTACGGATATCAGCGGCCTCCCGATCGCATTCGTGGCGTCCAGACGTCCCCCCAGTCCGGTTTCAAGTACAATGTACTCCACACCGGCTCTGTCAAAGGCTGTCATCGCCATCCCGAAGAGAAATTCAAAAAAGGTCGGATGAGGCAGATTCTCTGCCTCCATCTCCTCTACTTTTTCCATAACGTACCCGAAGATATCCAGAAAATCATCGTCTGTAATCTGACTGCCGTTAATCACAATGCGTTCATTCATCTTTACCAGATGGGGGGAAACAAACATCCCTGCCGTCTTTCCCTGGGCAAGCAGCATGGCATTCAAATATGCACACACCGAACCTTTTCCGTTCGTACCTGCCACGTGGATCACCCTGCGGCCCTCCTGGGGATTTCCCAGAAACTGAAGAAACCGGATCGTATGCCCCGTCTTATTTTTTGCCGTAAACTTCGGAATATTTAAAATATACTCTGCTGCCTCTGTGTACGTCACTTCTCTTCACCTGTTTCCTGCTCTGCAAATGCTTCGCGGCCCGGTTCCACACCGCCGATGGTCAGCGGCAGCTCCGTCAGCTTTCCGCCTTCATACTTATATTCCCTGGATGAGCGGAATATGGTATTGCTGGAACCTACCTGGCACACTTGCAGGATATCCCCGTCCTCAAGCGACGCTTCTTTTAAATCGATTCTGGTATTATTCAGGAATGTACTGCTCTGTTTTTCACCATTTATATAGACTTTACTCTGTTTGGTAAAATTTTCTCCATAGATACTATAGGTTCCGTCCAACTGGGAAACCAGTTCGGTTACCGCAGCATCATTCACTCCCATCACCATATGGCCTTCTGTAATCGGCAGTCCGCTGTCTTTGTAAACATACTGCTTCCCATATAAAATGTCGTACTGCAGAAGTTCCAGGTCCGCCAGGTAATTCTTAGTCTGCCGCCTCTGCTGATGGTAATTGAATATCGTGCCGGAATGGATATCCAGACGCTCAAATACATCCGCCATAATCTGGTATGCCGGGATATTTCTATCCTCTTTCTCAAGCCCAATGTTATCCCAGATTACATAATTCGTATTATACAGGTATCTGCTCTTGAGATCCTTTGCTTCCAGTCCCATCGTAGGCAGATGGTCTCCGTAAAATACAATAACCGACGGCTCGTTCCGCTGTTCCACCGCTTTCACAAGATCACCGGCAAACTTATCCATTTCATACACTTCGTTCACATAATACTCCCAGGAATTGCGTTTTCCCTCGTCTTCCACTCCGCTCACCACAATCTCCGGGTTCTCAATCATCTTCTCCGTCGGATAATCCCCATGGCCCTGCACACTGATGGTAAACACAAAGTCCTGCTGTTCTGTCGTATCCATGGAATCCATGATATTCGGGATCAGGATATCGTCCGTAGCCCATCCCTTGGGCGTAGTCTGGAGAATATTCATAAACTCTTTGCTCGTATAATGGTCAAACCCCATGTGGTTGAACACCTGGGCGCGGCTGTAGAAGTTACCGCCGTTATTGTGCAGCGCCTCTGCACCATATCCAAACTTACCCAGCGCGGTAGCTGCGCTTTCCAGTACTTTGGTCTTTGCGTATGTTTTATAGGGATATTCCCCCGGGCCGAAGAAACGCATGCTCATCCCCGTCAGCACCTCAAACTCTGTATTCGCCGTTCCTGCGCCAACGGAAGGAACCTTAAAGTAACCGGTCGAATGCTCCTGATACATCTTTCTCAGATTCGGGATCGGATCTTCCGAAAATTGGAGCCACTCTACCTCTGTAGGGTCAAAGTAGGATTCCAGCTGCACAAATATAATATTAGGAAGCGATTCTTCATTCCTCCCGGTGGTACTCTTTGTAATACTGCCGTTGTTGCTTATCTTAGCCATGGTCTCTTCGCTGTAGCCTGCAGGCTCTGAGATACCGGTGTTAAATATACTTGCCGTAAAACAGTACGGGAAACCATAGTCCTCATAGGCAAATGCAATGTTTCCAAAATAGTTGGAGACAACCCGCTTGTCAATCGCCACATCCGTCAGAAAAACATAGGCTCCAAGCCAGAATACAACTCCTGCAAGCGCAAGAATGCGATGCATTTTCCCCGCGTACTGTCCGCCCCTGCGCCACATGGAGATCACCCAGAGAATCACTGCGGCGATACCTACAATCAGCAGGATCAGTTCAAATGTATTGAAATAATTGCCTGTCAGGGCCAGCGCGTCAGAAAGCACCTTCAGGTCCTGGGCATTAAAAGGCGTTACCCTTTTCAGAAGCAGATACCCGTTGCAGGTTCCCAGAAACAGCCAGAATACACTGAGCAGTATTCTTGCAAAAAGTCTCCGCCTGACAAGATAGACAACGGAAAATGTGGCAAATATCAGGAAAGCATTGAACAAAAATACTTTTGGCGATCCCACCATATAGTCCCATGCCTCAAACAGAGAATGCCGGGAGATCACCTCAATCAGCAGGTTCAGCACACATGCCAGCAGGAAATGCAGAATCAGTGAGATCCTGTCCATAAACCTGTATACCGGCTGCATCTTCTTCGCAAACTTACTGTTGCGGCGCTGTTCCAGAATCTGCTGCCGCCGCTCCCTTCTCTCTTTCCAGTGTGCTTTGACATCTTCCTTTTTTAAGTTTTTTATTTTATGAAAAAAGCCTTTTATATCAGGTTTCCTGATTTGAATGTGTTTCATTTATGACCTCTCTTACTATTTCTTCAAGCCTTCCATTCTCTCCTGTACCTGTTTTAACATCTGCGTGTATTTCTCCAACTTTTCACGCTCTTCCTGAACCTTTGCCTCCGGAGCTTTGCTGATAAACTTTTCGTTTGACAGCATCCCTTTGGCTCTCGCGATCTCTTTTGTCAGTTTCTGTTCTTCCTTCATCAGGCGCTCCATCTCCTGTTCAAAATCAACCAGATCTTCCAATGGAAGATAAACAGATGCGCCGGGTACTACAATGGATACTGCATCTTCCCCAACACCCTGCTTTTTTGCACTGATATGGATCTCTGCGGCATTCATCAGTGGCTTTACAGAATCGGACAAAGCGGTGAAACCATCGCACAGTGCTTTATCCCCGCTTACGATAAAGACCTTTGTTTTTCGGCTGTTCTCCACGTTCATCTCCGCACGGATATTGCGGATTCCCCGGATTACCTCTTTCATATGGTCCAGAACATTCTCGGATGCATCAAAACTCCACTCTTCCTTATAAACAGGCCAGTCAGACATCATCAGAGATTCCTCTTCCGGCACAAGTGCTTTATAGATCTCCTCCGTCACGAACGGCATAAAAGGATGCAGCATCTTAAGTGCCTGCCCGAGAACGGTCTTTAACGTCCACAGTGCACAATTGGCAGCCTGCGGATTCTCCTCCTTGTGGTAAATGCGGAATTTTGCCATCTCGATATACCAGTCACAGAATTCATCCCATACAAAATCATAAACTTTCTGTACGGCAATTCCAAGCTCGAATTTATCCATATTTTCTGTCACATCTTTTGCCAGGGTGTTGACTTTGGACAAGATCCATTTGTCCTCCTCTGCCAATTCCGCAGTCTTCGGCTGTGTCAGCGTTTCATTTTCAATGTTCATCAGAATAAAGCGGGAAGCGTTCCATACCTTATTGGCAAAGTTTCTGCTTGCCTCCACTCTTTCATTATAAAATCTCATGTCATTCCCAGGCGCATTACCGGTTACCAGTGTCAGGCGGAGTGCGTCCGCGCCGTACTGGTCGATGATCTCCAGCGGGTCAATCCCATTGCCCAGTGATTTACTCATCTTACGCCCCTGAGAATCTCTCACAAGACCGTGGATCAGCACTGTATGGAAGGGGGACCGGCCTGTATGCTCGAATCCGGAAAATACCATACGTATTACCCAGAAGAATATGATGTCGTATCCTGTTACCAGTACGTCTGTCGGATAAAAGTAGTCCAGATCCTCTGTCTTCTCGGGCCACCCCAGTGTGGAGAACGGCCACAGCGCTGAACTGAACCATGTATCCAGGGTATCTTCATCCTGCGTAAAATGGCTGCAGCCGCAATGCGGACAGGTCTGCGGAACTTCTTTTGCAACAACGAACTCTCCGCATTGATCACAGTAATAAGCCGGAATTCTATGGCCCCACCATATCTGTCTGGAGATACACCAGTCCTTGATGTTCTCAAGCCAATGCAGGTAGATCTTATCAAAACGTTCCGGTACAAACTTCAGCTCGCCCGTCTTCAAGGCATTGATCGCCGGTTTTGCCAGTTCTTCCATCTTAACGAACCACTGCTGTTTGATCAGCGGTTCTACCGTTGTACTGCATCTGTCATGGGTTCCTACATTATGGGAGTGAGGCTCAATCTTTACAAGATACCCCTGTGCTTCCAGATCAGCAACGATGGCCTTTCTCGCCTCATAGCGCTCCATCCCCGCGTATTTTCCGCCTTTTTCATTGATCGTGGCATCATCATTCATGATATTAATTTCTTCCAGATTATGACGCTTCCCTACCTCAAAGTCATTCGGGTCATGAGCCGGTGTAATCTTTACCGCACCGGTACCAAATTCCTTGTCAACGTAGTAGTCGGCCACTATTGGTATCTCCCGGTTTACAAGCGGAAGCACTGCCGTCTTTCCGACAATATCGCTGTACCGCTCATCATCCGGATGTACCGCAATCGCAGTATCTCCAAGCATAGTCTCAGGGCGTGTCGTCGCGATCTCCAGAAATCTGTCCGTTCCTGCAATGGGATACTTGATATGCCAGAAGAAACCGTCCTGCTCCTCATGCTCTACTTCCGCATCAGACAGAGAAGTCTTGCATACCGGACACCAGTTGATGATCCTGGATCCTTTATAGATATATCCCTTTTCATACAGCTTGATAAAGACGTCCTCAACAGCCCTGGAACAACCTTCATCCATGGTGAAACGCTCTCTGTCCCAGTCACAGGAAATCCCCAGCTTTTTCAGCTGGTTTTCGATCGTTCCGGCATACTCTTCCTTCCACTGCCAGGTTCTCTCAAGAAAGCCTTCCCTTCCCAGCTCTTTCTTGTCGATTCCCTCTTCTTTCAGCTGATTCGTTACCTTGACTTCCGTAGAGATCGCCGCATGGTCTGTTCCCGGAATCCACAAGGCATTGTAGCCCTCCATCCTTTTATAGCGGATCAGGATATCCTGCAGCGTATTATCCAGTGCGTGTCCCATGTGGAGTTTTCCGGTAATATTCGGAGGCGGCATCACCGTAGTAAACGGCTTTCTGCTCCTGTCAATTTCAGCATGAAAATACTTGTTTTCGCACCATTTTTCGTAAGTCTTGTCTTCAATTTCTTTCGGATTATAAGTCTTTGCCAATTCCTTGCTCATAGTTTCCTCCTTGTTCTCCCTCATAAATATCGTACTCTTATCTCTGTACCAGCCAAAAGTCTTATGTACAGCTTTCTCTGATCAGGTGTCCGCCCCATCACTTTAGTGGCTCGGATGCCATGCAGCGTGGTGCACGGCCCCGTGAGTAGCAACCCGCTTTTTCACGGATTTTTCACAGTTTTTTGAATTTAAAACGCCCTTTACTTATAGTAAAGGGCGTTATATACGCGGTACCACCTTAATTTTATGTCCTTTTTGTTCTGCGGACCTGCTTCTTCTGCCTGCAGTCTGTCACTGGCAAAACAGTATAAGGACATCTCTAAAGTCCTGTAACGCGGACAACTCCGGGATACCCTACTGAATGTGCTCTTGTTCAGATATCCGGTTCAGAAGCTACCTTCCACGATCCTCACCTGAAACCACCTTACAGCCAACGGATGATTCTCTCTGCCAGAAGCGATCATGTACTCCTCTTCTTCAACACCTTTGTATATTGCTACCGGACGTCTGTTACGGCCGATAAGATATTAATAAAATGTTAACTTTATATTAACTACAAACTATCATATCTTTCGGACGTTGATTTGTCAAGGTTGTTTAAAGAATATTAAGAATTCTGTATTGCCATTTCTTCAGAAAGTGCTATAATTCTCATATGGGGTATTAGCGCAGTTGGGAGCGCGCAACATTCGCATTGTTGAGGCCACGGGTTCGAATCCCGTATACTCCATATCATAAGGCATAACTTCTATAATTCTTAATATTCATTAAACACAGAAAATATAAAACTTTTCGCTTGACTTTTGAGATTTTTAATGTTATGATACAAAAAGTATTTTAAATAAAGTCTTGATTTCGCATATATTCGGTAGTCATTTTTTTATTGATGATTACGTATATATGCTTTTTTAGTTTTATAGAAAATGCATAAAAAAATTAGGAGGTACCTACTATGAATAACGGTACAGTAAAATGGTTTAACGCACAAAAAGGATTTGGATTTATCACAAACAACGAAAACGGAGAGGACGTATTCGTACATTTCTCAGGGCTGGCTATGGACGGCTTTAAGTCTTTAGAAGACGGACAGAACGTTACATTTGACATTGCTCAGGGCAATCGCGGCCTTCAGGCTGTCAATGTCTGTGTTGCATAACCCAGGTTTAACCGAACGGACGCATTACAGATCAGGCCTGCCTGAACTGTTACACGGAATTATAATTTCCGGCTAAAATGCCAGGAGAGCTGAGTTGCTGACCGCACCTCGCTTTCCTGGCATTTTTTGTTGATTGATCCGATTCAGGATCATTAACATACGCAAAGGGGATCACGTATGCAGGGCCCTGAATGGCAGCACGGTAATATAACTTCAGAACAACGTATCGGATTCCAAAAAGTCAATTGCCGGGGAGATTACTCTCCCAGCTGTTTCAATTTAGAAATCATATCCACAATGGAATAGCCATAGTTATCTGCCGTGGCCCAGCCATACCCTTCCGGGTTCTCCTGCTGCCCCAGCCATTCCACATAAGGCGCTGATCCCTTAGTCACATATTCATAACGTTCATCTACGCACTCCTGAGTCAGGGCATCTGCGGTGGCATAAGCTTTCAGGTGCTGGATCTGCGCACGTATTCCGGTCCGTACATCGGGATAAGAATTTCCTGCAACACCGCCTCCGGTAGTACCCAGCCCTGCAAAATTAAACTGTTCAATGGACGCATCCCCTCCATACTGCAGCCACCCGGTTTCTTTCATGGTCTGCACAAAAGGCACCTCCGGCCTGATTCCTTCAGCGACCGCCTCATCGTAATACATCTGGCAGAATGTCTCTATGCTGTCTGCGCCGCCCTTACTCAACTCCTCCGCCGGATACTTTTCCTGGCTGGATTTAAAATATTCTACCATCTGCTCCACGGTAACCGTACTCTTTCCCATAATTGGATACTGCCCCTCGGCAATAACCTCCTCCGTCTCCTTGCTTTCTTCCTTATTCTGCTCGGGCTGATCCTGCGCTGTTTTGTTCGTATCCTTTTTTTCGTCTGCCTCTGAGGCGCCGCCATTCTTCCCGGACTTAGCCGCCTCATTTTCCTTCACTGCCTTATTCAGCGTTTCTTCCTTCGTACTCTTTTCCTGCCCTGCCTTTGCCTCTTTCTTAGTAAATGCCCCATTGTGCCCGGCTACCCCAATCACAATAACAAGCAAAAGCGCCAATCCTGCTTCAAGCCAGATTTTTATCTTATTCTTATTCAAGCCTTTCCAATCCATTATCATCACCCTTGTCCCAAAACTGTGTTGCTTATACTTTACAATATATGCACAGTAAAATGCAATATGCAAAAACAATTATATGAATATACCTGTAACCGTTCAGACAGATCTGCACATTTATGCGAAGACCGCAAGAAAACATGGTGGCTGCAGACATACCGCCGCAGGCGAATTTAAATGTTCTGGATGCGGAACAGTTCAGGCATGCCTGAACTGTTACATATATCTATCAACACTTATCAAGGCGGGAGTCTTATCTGCTTCCGTGAGAAAACAACTGGCCAGAAGACGTCCATGCACCATAGCCGTCTTCTGGCCAGCGTCTCATCACTCGCTGTACCGCCTTCACAATTTAACCTTCATTGGTTCCATCACCCAATATTTTATCTCCATGTCTCCCTTTTCTGCCCGGAAACTGCTCATACCATCTTCCGTATAAAATCTTGTGGTAAATACTTCTTCTCCCCCATTTAAATATACCTCCAGACAGGTTGTATCCGCCAGGATCCGGACAGACCGGCACTCATCCAGATACACGGCCCTGCTTTTTCTTCCATACCCCAGATTCTGTTCCTGAAGAAAAGTAATGGTAAACATTTTGTCACTTCTGCTATAGCATAAAGTAATTCCATCACTAATTACAAGGGTCAGGTCCGTGTCTTCAAGCATTGTAATTTCTATATCATAATACTGCATCTTGTCTGAGGTCTTGCCAGGCTCCAGAATCTGCTCCTCTTTCCGAAGTGACAGCAGTTCCTCTGCCGGATACTGCATCACCTTTTCATCCTTCAGAAACACCTCTCTGGGAACAGTAAGTGCATTCTGCCAACCGTCGTTTACTGTCGGGTTGCACTGTTCCTGGTCATCCGGCATACCGATCCATCCGATCAGGAGCCGCCTGCCCTGTTCATCCAGAAATGTCTGCGGGGCATAAAAATCAAAACCTCTGTCCCATTCCCGGAAGTTCTTCAACCGATACTCTCCGTCAAAGCTTCCATCCAGTTCAAAATATCCGGACTGATAGACATTCTGATAGTCAATTCCTCTCGTTTCTACCCCCTGGGGAGAAACACTCAGTATCTTTTTCTCCCCCAGCATAAATGCATCAGGACACTCCCACATGTATCCGAATCTTTTTTCTCCTGTCAGTATATTCGTATGCTCCCAGCTTTCCAGATCAGGGCTTTTATACACAAGAACCTCTCCCCTGTCATCCTTGGTCCTTGCTCCCAGAAACATATAATAGTTGTCATCCTCTATTCCAATGCTTTTTCCCGTTACAACTTTCGGATCCCGTATATGGCAGGTCAGATGATCCGGATAGTCGTCATTTGTCATCAGGCATTTCTTTCCGTCAAAGTTAAGGCCGTCCTCACTGCTGGAGAGAACCGTATTGCTCTGCCGCCCATCCGTAATATAGTTATAGTCCCCCTCAAGCTTTACATTACCTGTGTAAAATAGATGCATTACTCCTTCCGAAGCAAGGGCAGAACCCGAATAGACACCATTACGATCGAATTCGGCCTCCGGTGACAGTGCAATCCCTGCATACTGCCACTCCAGAAGGTCCGTGCTGGTATAATGCCCCCAGCACTTGCTCCCCCCCTCCGGATTATCCGGAGAATACTGAAAAAACACATGATATACTCCCTGAAACTGACACAGCCCGTTAGGATCATTGAGCCAGCCCGTGGGCGGCATCAGGTGCAGCCCCAGCCGCCATTTGTCGCTCCAATTCATTTCTAACATATACATCCCCCTTTGTCATTTATGATTGTCTGCCGGTGATTTTGATGCTCTTATACTTCCCTGGATTTGTAACGATAACCGGTGTTACCGTATCAAGTCCTGCAGCTTTGATCTTATCCATATCAAATGCCGCAAGGAGTCCGCCGGCCTTTACCGTCTCTCCAGCCTCCACATATACCGTAAATGGTTCCCCGTTCAGCTTAACAGTATCCATACCAATATGGATAAGCAGTTCCACTCCATCCGGTGTTTCCAATCCGATCGCATGCTTCGTGTCAAACACTGCCGCCACGGTACAGTCAAACGGCGCATATACTTTACCTTCTGCCGGCTGTATACCGACACCGTCCCCAAGCACGCCGGACGCAAATGTCTCATCAGGCACCTCAGAAAGAGGGATAACCCGGCCTTTTAAAGGGCTGACCAATATCAATTCCCCGTTATTTCCGTCTTCCGTTTCCTGCTCTTCTTTAATAACAGCTTCCACTTGACCGCTTGTTACAGACGCCGTTTCCTCTTTGAAGCCCAGAACTCCTGTCAATACAAATGCAACACCAAATGCAATTGCCATCGCTATGACATAGTGCAGCGGACTGTGCAGATGCAGAAGGATTCCAAAGATTCCTGTCACGCCTGTACCTGTTGCCCCCAAATGGACAAGGGACGCATACAAAGCCCCGCACGCACCACCAATAGATGCCGCGATAAATGGCTTTCCGAGGCGTAGGTTTACACCAAAAATCGCCGGTTCCGTGATTCCCATACAGGCGCTCAGTGCCGAAGGCAGTGCCACAGATTTCATTTTCTTATTTTTACTCTTTAATGCTACTGCAAATGCAGCCCCGCCCTGTGCCACGTTTGCGGCTGATGCCAAAGGCAGCCAGAATGTTAGCCCGTACTGTGCCAGCTGGCCGATATCAATCACCGTGTACATATGATGTATTCCCGATACTACCGTTGTCGCGTATGCCCCGCCCATGATAAAGCTTCCGATTCCAAAGGGAAGGGTCAGAAGACTCTGAATCCCATTCAGCAGCCCATTTTCAACAAATACAAAGACCGGGCCGATCGCCGCCAGTGTCAGATAGCCCGTCACAAAGACGCTGACAAGAGGTGTTACAAATAAATCAAACATCGGTGGAACGATCTTATGAAGTCTCTTTTCTATTATGCTGAGAACAAAAACAGCTATAATAACTGGAATGACATGCCCCTGATATCCCACCATATCTATCCGCCATAGTCCAAAGAACACCTCCTGCGTTTTCTGTACACCTTCTGTTGCAACCGTCCACGCATTCTGCAGATCGGGATGGATCATGATCATACCGATCACCGCACCCAGAAATGGATTGGCCCCAAACACCTTTGCCGCGCTAAACGCAATTAGAATAGGCAGGAAAACATATGCAACATTGCTAAACAGCACCGCAAACTGATAAATTGAGCCATCCGTATTAATATTCACGTACCCGTTATTTACCATAAAGTTCAGGGCTTCCATGATTCCCATCAGAAATCCGCTTGCCACGATAGCCGGGATAATCGGTACAAAAATATCACCGATCGTCTTAATCAGCCGTTTAAATGGATTCTGCCTCTTTGCAGCTTCTCTTTTCACATCGTCTTTGCTGGCCTCGCTGATTCCCGCAATCTTAATAAATTCATCATAGACCTTATTAACAGTTCCTGTCCCCAGGATAATCTGCATCTGCCCTGATGCGAAGAATACCCCCTTTACAGCATCCACATTCTCAACAGCCGCACTGTCACACTTATCATTATCCGCAATCACAAGCCGAAGCCTGGTTGCACAGTGTGCAGCAGAGATCAGGTTTTCTTTTTCCCCGGTATACTTCAGTATCTGTTCCGCTATCGCATGATAATCCATAACGCCCTCCTTCATGATATCGTTATCACTTTTTTTGTTTGATATCACGTTAATCCTCATATTTTATGTGATTTTTAATATGATATCGTTTTCATATTTAATATATATTTTATCACCTTTTCAAGATCTGTAAATAGGTAGATAGAACAAAAATGCATGCCATTTTTTGTCTATATTTCACAATTCTAGTATAAGACAATTTAAATGCCTTGCTGGTTCGGTGAGAATGATTTTCCGAAAGTGCAGACGAAAAACGCAGGCGTAGCGGGGATACACTGAGGCTTTTGCGTCTGTGCTATCGGAAAATCAGGCCGGCGAAACAGTAAGGTATTTAGATTTTCTTATACTAGTACGCCTTGGCGTACTTGCGGCGAGGTGCGTCATGTTCCTCCTGACATTATACCTCTGCGAGCCTCTGTCATCCGCTGCCAGCTTTATCCCGGAAAAAGATTTGTGTTACTGTGCACGGCACGGTCTGAACAGTAACAGATTTGTCTCCCATTAAGACGAACTTGTTACTTATTTACACTTATAGGGTAGGTGTCTTATCTGCTTTCAAGATAAACATTATTCCCTGAAAATACCACAATTATGTAAAAACACATAATGAGCGCCCGTTCTTAAAAAATTGCGCATTGACACAAAAATGACCGGAGTTTATGGATGACTTTTGATTCACAATATCAAATGTCATGAAAGGATGTGCTGCGTTGCCGTCGGACAACACAGCGAATCCTTCTTTTACCATACAATCCGGTCATTTATTATTTAACTGCACTTAGGAATGGACAACCAGCACAGCCATAAACACTTTCCACTCCAGCTCCTTACTCCAGAATTCTTCTCTCACTCTTATACACTCTCTGCCTTAACCACCTCATACCCGAGCTTTGTCTGCCTGTATATGTTCGCTTCATTCTCGATCAGCTCAAGCAGCATATTTGCGGCCTCTATTCCGCTGGTTCTATAGAACAGATGAGCTGTTGTTATTCTGGGTGTCACCACCCTGGACAAGCGATTATGCCCGATCCCCGCCACAGCTGTTTCCTCAGGTATCTTTCTGCCCATATCCTTGAGACATGTTACAGCTCCTACTGCCAGTGTATCTGTGGCACAAAATACAGCATCCAGTTCCGGGCATCTGTTCACCAGTCTTTTCATACTTTCATAACCCGCCTCCATGTTGAAGCCTGCCGTTATTATCATCTTTTCCGGTACTTCCAGTCCATACTCTTTCATTGCGTCTTTATAACCTTCGGTCCGGCTCTTCCCCGCGGCCTCATCCTTCTGTGACACAGCTATATGTGCAACCTTCTTTTTCCCGCTCTCCAAAAGCAGCTCTGTCATCGCTCTGGCAGCGCCGTAATCGTCATGATAGACACAGGCGCAATCGTCAAACCTCTGACTGATAATAACAATTGGGATCCCCAGTTTCTTCAATGCTTCCTGATGCGCCCGGTCATAAACAGAAGCCGAAAACAAGATTCCGTCGACCGGGTTATTCTTCAACAGATTGAGATATTCAATTTCCTTTTTGGGATTATTCTCTGTACTGGCCAGCAGCATCTGATAACCTTTTTCCGAAAGAACAGAACTGATACCGTCAGCCACCCTTGCTATAGATTCCGAACTGATCTTAGGCAGTATCACCCCAATCACCTTTGACCTCTTTGTCCTGAGAATCTGCGCCTGCTTGGACGGTCTGTAGCCGGTTTTATCAATGACAGCCTTAATCTTCCGCCTCTTCTCCTCGCTGATATATCCATCATTCAAATATCTCGAAACAGCAGATACCGAGACCCCTGCCATCTTCGCGATTTCTGTAATCGTCATTGTCGTTCCTCTCAATCCATGCCCCCCTGAAACGGAGCAATTTATACTCATAAAATTATGCAGTCCTCGCTTCCTCAAAAGGAAGCAGCTATACCCATAGAATAATTGTAGCATCCTACTTAGGGCAATTCAAGCTGGATTTTAGCAATTATGTATTTAAGCAATTCAGTGTATTGGCAATTTCATTTCCTATCCCCGCCCCCAATCCCATCCGCCTCTCTCCAAAGTCTTCCCAGAGTATTGCGTCTCCCGCCCTATAGCGCCAGCCGCAGGAACCGGACATAGAGGCCGCCGGAAGGGTCAGCACGGCTGTTAGCCGGAGTTAAGGAAAAAAGAAGGAAAGCAGGGGTAAAAATTGTAATAACCAAATTACAATTTTTCCTGCCCCCAGCGCGTGAAGTCATCAAGACCTCACGTGATGTGGGCAGGCTGCCCCTGCTTTCCTTCTTTTTTGCTTTACTCCGGCTTACAGCCGTAACCCGTTTCCGGCGGCCTCTATGTCCGGTTCCTGCGGCGTCCCCATACCAGGTCCAACAGCTTTACTCCACAACGACCCCTTTTTGAAGCATAATATTCGCATAAAGCGCCTTCTCACTTGTAGCGATGATTGCATAAGCTGTCTTTGCCTCATCATAAAATGCGAAACGCTCAATATTCCCCACTGCGTCCCCGCCTCTTTCATCATGTTTTGCAATGATTTCTTTATATGTATCCCAGATCGGTGTCTCTACATCGTCACCATCCATAACCTGCATCAGGTTTACCGGCTTTTCTACATATGTATCCAGAGGGAATACCTGAAGGATAGCATCCAGGATCTCCGGAACCCCGTGTCCGTCACAGCGGATCACGATTGCGTCCTTTCCCATGGATTCTGCCGGAAAGTTACCGTCAGAGATAACCAGTCTGTCGCTGTGTCCCATTTCACATAATACTTTTAATAATTCTGGTGATAAAATCTGTGGAATTCCTTTTAACATTGTTCATGTCCTCCTGAGTCTTAGTCGGGCCGGTGCCTCCTGGTATTACATTTCGTATGATTCGGTGCAGACAGCAGGTACTGTCAGCACTGAAACTTATATCATGAAATACGCAGGCATATGCGCCCATAAATGCCAATACAAAGAGCACCTGGTTGGCACAGGCACTCTTTGTTTGGTTAGTTAGGTATTGGTTTTCGGTGTTTCACAATAGTACAGACAATTCTGAACTATCGCGGTATTTCCGCAAAATATATTTGGTTATAATCACTTGGCGGCAATTATCGAATGGACTTGTACATTGGTCCATAAGCCTGGCATGCTCTGAAATCCTGGCCCTCTTTGTCCTGTCCGAATGCATTCCATGATGCAGGTCTGAAGATCTTCTCTTCAGGAACGTTGTGCATTGCTACCGGAATTCTCAGGATTGAGCAGAGTGTGATCAGGTCAGCACCAATGTGTCCATAGCTGATTGCGCCGTGGTTAGCTCCCCAGTTGTTCATTACATCGTATGCGGATGTGAATGCGCCTTCTCCTGTTACTCTTGGTGCAAACCATGTACATGGCCATGTATAGTCTGTTCTCTTCCACAGCACGTCTGTTACTTCATCCGGAAGTTTTACTGTCCATCCCTCAGCGATCTGAAGCATTGGCCCTAAATTCTTCACAAGGTTCAGACGGATCATGGTTACAGGCATCTCTGCTTCTGTTACGAATCTGGATGAGAATCCGCCGCCTCTGAAGTATCCGAAGTCAGCATAGTTCCAGGTCGTTGCATTGAGCATTGCTTCCTGGTCTTCCTCTGTTACATCATACCATGGCTTCATACATCCGTTTCCATCAGCGTCTTTAGACTGTCCGTTCGCATCCAGGCATGCTGCACCTGAGTTAATCAGATGGATAAATCCGCCTGCTTCTTTTGCATGTCCTTCCAGTTCATATCCGTCCGTAGCTCTCTTAACAGCCTCAGGGCTCCAATAGGTACGTACATCTGCAAAAATCTGTGCTGAGTTTGTAAGCAATTTGCTGAACAGCATTCCAAGTCCGTTCAGTACGTCGTTTTCTGTTGCAAGGATGTATGGTTCTCTTGCTCCGTTCCAGTCGAAGGAGGAATTCAGCATAGCTTCCGGGAAGTCACAGTTCGGATAGAAGTCTGTCCACTGTCTCTGTCCCTGGAATCCAGCTGCCAGAGCGTTGTGTCCAACCATCTCTTCTTCTCTTCCTTCCGGCAGATTTTCGTTGCCGTTCATCAGGTCTTTGATGATGCACATCATTTTTACAACGAATTCCCAATCAGCTTCCTTTTCCTCGCTGTTTCTCTGGAGGTCTTCACGGTTCTTATCAAAACCTTCTTTGCATTTCTCCTTTGTCCATGCAAGAGCTTTCTGGAATTCAGCTTCATCATAGATACCCTCTGTCATGCGGCGGATGATTTCCACCTCATCCACAGATTCAACACGCATGCCAAGGTATTCCTCGATAAATGCCGGATCAATGATTGATCCGCCGATTCCCATACAGATAGAACCGATCTGAAGATAAGATTTGCCTCTCATGGTTGCTGCAGCAACGGAAGCGCGTCCGAATCTCAGTAATTTTTCTTTTACATCGCATGGAATCTCAGTATCATCAGCTTCCTGAACATCATGTCCATAGATTCCGAATGCCGGAAGACCTTTCTGCGCATGTGTAGCCAGTACAGATGCAAGATAAACAGCTCCTGGTCTCTCTGTTCCGTTAAATCCCCATACAGCCTTGATTGTCTGTGGATCCATATCCATTGTCTCTGCACCGTAGCACCAGCAAGGTGTTACCGTCAGTGTAATGTCAACGCCTTCTTTTTTGAATTTATCTGCACATGCAGCAGCCTCTGCCACACGTCCGATTGTGGTGTCAGCGATTACAACCTTAACCGGCTCGCCGTTTGAATACTTCAGATTCTCTGTGAACAGTTTAGCTGCTGATTTCGCCATATTCATTGTCTGTTCTTCCAGAGATTCACGTACCTTCAGAACCCCTCTTCTTCCATCGATCGTAGGTCTGATACCAATTACTGGGTAGTCTCCGATAAGTCTTGATTTTGCCATGATTTGTTTCCTCCTTATTCTTGTTTCAATCCATGCTCGGTAATTTCACAGAGTACGACTACATCTTGTACAGATGCACAGCTTGACCTCATGTCAGTGTGGGATACCGAGTCCTCTCTGCCCGACACTGCCATTAATCTTGCTTTTATTGATTTATCGCTCCACCTATACAGGCGGGAAAATCCTTCTTAATCTTGTTGAATTAAAGTTTTAAATTTCTCATATGCCGCATTCCACTTTTCTTCATCCTGCGGAATGTACTCATATGTTTCTTCTGAATCTGCAATAATCTGTCTTGCCTCATTCACGTCTTTGATCTCGCCAAGGGACATAAACTGTACGGCAATGTTACCAAGCGCCGTAGCCTCTACCGGTCCCGCAATCACCTTGCGGCCGTTCGCCCCGGCAGTCATCTGGCAGAGCAGTTTGCTCTGGATCCCACCGCCGATCATATGGATGGTCGGATAGTGCTTTCCTGTACATGATTCAATCTGCTCCAGAGCATATCTGTATTTCAGCGCAAGGCTCTGGTTAATGCAGCACATGATCTCACCGATTGTCTCCGGCACCTTCTGTCCCGTCTTACGGCAGAACTCACGGATACGTTCCGGGATGTTGCCGGCCGGAACAAATTCCGGCGCATCGGGATCAATGAAGCTCTGGAACGGCTCTGCTTCCCTGGCCATCTGTTCCAGCTCCCCGAAGGAGTATTCCTGGCCTTCGCGGATCCACTGTCTTCTGCTCTCCTGAGCAAGCCACAGTCCGATAATATTCTTCAGCAGTGTGGTGGTATCGCCGTAACCACCCTCATTACTTACATTGCATGCACGGGATTTTTCTCCGATAACCGGAGCTTTCAGTTCGGTTCCAAACAGGCTCCAGGTTCCACAGCTGATAAACATGAAGTCCTCTTCCTGTGTCGGTACAGCTACCACGGCGCTCTGTGTATCATGGCTGGCAACCGCGATTACCTTTGCCGGCTGGATTCCAAGCTCTTCGCAGATGTCACCGCTCAGAGTCCCTACGACCGTCCCGCTTGGCACAATCTCCGGGAAAATATCCTTCGGAATACGGAGTGCATCCATAATCTTATCCGACCACGCCTTGTTCCTTGCATCCATGAGCTGTGTAGTTGTAGCCATCGTATACTCCGCTTTTGTCTCCCCGGTCAGGAAGTAGTTAAAAAGATCCGGAGTCAGTAACAGCTTGTCTGCCCTTTCCAGAATCCAGGGCCTCTTTTCCACTAAGGAATAGAGCTGGAATACAGTATTAAAGTTTTCAAACTGATTACCTGTCATATCATAAAGTTCGTCTTTTGGAATTGCCTTAAACACTTCCTCCTGCATGCCAAGTGTCCTGTCATCTCTGTAATGCACAGCACTCTCAAGCAGTACCCCATGCTCGTCCAGAAGGCCAAAATCAACCCCCCACGTATCAATTCCGATACTGTCAAAGCCGCCTTTTTGTTTTGCTTTGATAATACCCTGTTTTATCTCGAAAAATTGTCTCAATGTGTCCCAGTACATTGTCTTGCCTATGATAACGGGATCATTGGAAAAACGGTATACTTCTTCCATATGTATCTTCCCGTCCTCCAGGGTCCCAAGGATTGCACGTCCGCTGGACGCCCCGAAGTCAAACGCAAGAACCTGCTTCTTTTCACTGCTCACACACATTCCTCCTTTCAAAGATCATTAACCGTAACAGTTTCGACAAGTCTGAACTGTCACCATGAACCTGTCATTAGCTACATTTTAACATTGTCCATGACAAGATACTTGTGCTATAATGGTAAAAAATATAACAATATTCACATAAAGGAGTATCATGCAGTATATCAATTACCGTGAAAGCTGGCAGAGGGGTACTGTCGACTTTCCCGTAGAATACCACCATATTACCCCCGCGCATCCCCAATATATCATGTCGCTCCACTGGCATGTGGAATTTGAAATTATGCGTATAATAAAAGGCACTTTCCTGTTGTCCATCGATGAAGAGGAATTCACAGTCCACGCGGGTTCTTCCATCATCGTCCCGGCAGGCGCCCTGCACGCTGGAACTCCCCAGAATTGCACCTATGAGTGTATTGTTTTTGACATGAACATGCTGATGAATAAAAACGATTCCTGCCGCAAACTCATCAGAAAGATCATTGATCATGAGGTGGAGCTTACTTATGTATATCCGGATTCCTGTAACGATATCCACCAGATCGTCTGGTCCATGTTCGACGCAATGGCTTCCAAAAAAGAAGGTTATCAGCTGATCGTTCTGGGAGCCCTTTATCAGCTGACAGGCTCTGTTTTCTCTGAAAAATATTATAACCCTACGCCCGCGCAGCCTCCCAGAAACCATCGGCGTATCGTTCAGCTCAAGACGGCACTGGAGTTTATGGAATCGGCCTACAATACCCCGCTCACTCTGGAGGAGATGTCCAGCAGTGTCAATATGTCGCCCAAATATTTCTGCCGCTTTTTCCAGGAGATGACACACCGCACGCCAGTCGATTATCTCAACTACTACCGTATAGAACGCGCCTGCTATCAGCTGCTTACCACCGATCAGTCCATCACCGAGGTTGCTTATAATTCGGGCTTCAATGATCTGAGCTACTTTATCAAAACTTTTAAAAAATATAAGGGAACTACACCGAAAAAGTATCTCTGCTAATGGGGTCGAATGGGGGGACACGGATGTGGGCTGGCTATGAATTGCGGTTTAGTCGGCTAGCTTTAGCCTAGTCGACGGACGGGGACGCTTCATGACAGGGAGGCCGGGGAGGTGCTGGGGCTGTATATGCCGTTGCACCTCCCCGGCCTCCCTGTCATAAAGCTGGCTCATCCAATCGGCAGGAAAGCTCGCCAACCGGGTGGGATCCCGGACCAGGGCAGCGGATGTGGATTGGCTATGCGTATCTTTTCATCTTCAAAATGTGTATTGAATTATTTTGATACTGGAACCGTATCCCATCGCTTATGTACACCTACTGGGGACATAGAAGTCCCGCCAATTCAATACCATACGCTGCTCCCGCTTGAGGCATCTCCTTAGAAACGAGCTTTTTCCTGCCGGTTGGATGCGCCAGCTCCATGAAGGGATAGCTGAAAGCCTCCCGGAGAACATCCATGTCCTTTCAAAAACGCTCAAAGCGGACCTTAGAAATTCTTGGTGGGAAACAGCCCGGAAAATGGAGAGATTTTTGGATTCCGAATCCAAAAATCAGCTGACCCAGCGCGAGAAATCATCGGATTTCTCGTGATGTGTCAGTGGTGCTCCATTTTCAGGGCTGTTTCCCGCCTAGAATTTCTTAGATCCGCGGCCGCGTTTTTGAAAGGACATGGATGTTCTCCGGGAGGTTTTCGGCTATCCCTTTATGGAGCGCCCCCATCCGCGCCGGGACTAAAGCCCGTTGCTAAATCCCGATTTAATTCAAAGATCTTCTCAGGCATTACCCCCTCAGCTGCAAACCACGGCCCTACCGTCAGATCCCACTTTTTACACACTTCCGTAGCCCTCAGCCTCTCATTTGCCGCCTCATAATCTCCGTCCTCACATTCAAAGTAGATAATCGACTGATCCTCAAAATACCAGATCAGTTCATTGATAAATCCTGCAGCCCTGATTGCCTCCAGCATTTCAGGCCATGGATTTTGGTGGATTGCAATATATTCATTTCGCATCTCAGGTTTCACCTTTATAACCATCAGCAGCCGTTCCATACTTTGTTCCTCCTTATTCATATCTGCCATATTGTTTTGCTTTTTCTATAAAAAACTTCACCCGCTCAGGCGTGACATCGACCTGTATAATATGGGCCGGCGAGATGACATAACCTCCGTTTCGTCCCAACACTTCACACTTTTCTTTGATATCTGCCTCAACCTCTTCATCTGTACCGTTTGGCAATAGATACTGCTGGTCAATTGCCCCCCAGAAGCAGAGTAGATCTTCAAATTCATCTTTCAGCTCTTTCGGGGAATGTCCCGGTACTCCGGGCTGTACCGGATTAAATACATCGAATCCAATTTCCTTGATATCATGCAGAAGCAGTTTTACAGCACCGTCACAGTGAAGTATGCAGAGGATATCTTCTCTCTCTTTTTTCAATTCTTTTATCATCTGCACATAATATGGTTTCAGCATCTTTCTGAACATATCCGGGGAAAACAGAAGACTGGTCTGGGAACCAAAGTCATCTCCCACCCAGATAGCATCGACTCCACGGCGTATCAGTTCTTTTCCTATTTCGGTCTGGAACTCTGCACATTTTCCAAACAGGTATTCCACATATTCCTCTTCCATGGCCATATCCACAAGAAGCTTCTCCATGCCGACTAACTGCTGTGCCAGGGACAGGATTGTGACCTCAATATCCCCGATCACCAAATACTCGTCTTTATATCTCTTCACATAGTATTCCGCATCAATATATCTGCTTGGGTCGTGTGGATCAGGCCACTCAAATGCGTCGATGTCCTCTCTTGTCTCGGCTTCCGCAAGGGGAAATTCTACCGTTTCTACGTAAAGAGGGCCCTGCTTCAACTTTTGGTGGTATTCATTGTACCAGGTTCCGTCTGCTTCAATTACTTTTGTGAACTCTGCGGCCTCACTCGCTCCGACAATCACCAGGTCGCTTCCCATGGCCAGCCGCACTTCATTGCCGCTGATCCGATAGGTCACGTCTTCAAATATGTTGTCCGTATACCTGGACTCCACCCCCAGCTCCTGTGCAAAATGATCCTGAAGGCTCCTGCATAAATCAAATTGTATCGGAATCCTGTCCGGCATTCCTTCCTTCAGCTTCCATGCGCGCATTACTCTTTCTCTTGAATTCATATTTTTTCCTCACCTTCTTCTATTAGTCTTTCTTCCGTTCCTTCATCATGTCAAAAATCACTGCCATAATCAGTACAACACCTCTGATTACCTCCTGGTAGAAGGATGGCACGGAGAGCAGGTTCAGGCCATTTGATAATATGGCCAGTATTAATACTCCCATCACGGTTCCGATCAGTTTGCCTTTTCCTCCCGACAGGCTGGTCCCCCCCAGTATGACGGCTGATATGGTCTCCATGTTGATCTCTGCCGCGGCGCTGGGAATTCCTGCGCCCGACTGTGCAGACAGCATTATTCCTGATATACCTGCACAAAATCCCATGATAATATAGATCCACAGGTAGGTAGGAACTACTTTAATTCCGGACAGATATGCCGATTTTTCATTTCCACCTATGGAATAGACCTGACGGCCGAACTTTGTATATTTCAGAATAAACCAAAACAGCATAAATACCACAATCATAATCAATACGGGCAGCGGCAGAATTCCCAATATATACTTTCTGCCAATTGCATTGTACGCAGTATTCTGGATCAGGATTGTCTTTCCTCCCGAAAATATCTGTGCCAGACCGCGTATGATTGTCATCGTGCCCAATGTCGTTATAAACGCATTCACATGTCCTTTTGTGATAATCATCCCGTTCGCCAGCCCGCAGACACCTCCCGCAAGAATCCCGGCTGCCACTGCAAGGAACGTATTGCCTCCCGACTGCATAATGAGGCCCGCTATGATTCCGACCAGCGCCATCACCGACCCTACGGATACGTCGATCCCGCCTGAGAGCAGAACCAGCGTCATCCCTCCTGCCATAACTCCCATCTGGGCCGTATAAAGACCTACCTTCATGAAGTTGGACAGAGAAAAGAAATAGGGGGACAATATACTGAACACAATAAGCATAATTACCAGGACAATTAAGAGGGCTACCTCTGTCGTCAATTTCTTTTTAACTTTCGTCTGTTTCAACACCCTATTTCCCTCCTACTACTAATTCCATTAATTTTTCCTGTGTTACTTCCTGCCTGGACAGCTCCCCGCAGATTCTTCCTTCCGACATAGCCGCCACCCGGTCTGACATGGACAGTAATTCCGACATGTCCGAAGAGATCATAATGATTGCGGTTCCTGCCCTGCACAGCTCGTCAATGATTTTATAAATCTCGGATTTGGCTCCCACATCTACGCCCCGTGTGGGGTCATTCAGAATCAGAAGCCGGGGGTTAATTTCCATCCACCGCCCCATGACCACCTTCTGCTGGTTGCCTCCGCTTAAGTTTTCTATGACGGTCTCCCCTGTAGGCGTCTTGATCCCAAACTTTTCAATCCATTTCTTTGTAATCCGGCTTTCTTCTGACCGGCTGATGATTCCATTTTTCGTAATCTTGTCCAGTGATGCCATTGTCGTATTCTCACGAACCGTCTGTATCAGAATCAGAGAGCCGCTCTTTCTTTCTGCCGGCACATAGGCGATTCCATGCGCAATTGCTTCTCTGGGATGATCCACTTTAATTTGGTTTCCTTTCATAAACAGGCTCCCTGATGTAATATGGTGCAGGCCGAAAAATTTTTCCGCCATCTCTTCTCTTCCCGCGCCCATCAGTCCATAGATTCCAAGGATTTCTCCTGATTTCACCTGCAGGGTAATATCTGTGACTGCTTTTGTTGTAATTCCCTTCGCCTCAAAGACAATTTCTCCCGGTTTGGCCGCTTCCTTTACAAACATATCCTTCATTTCCCGGCCCACCATCATCCGGATCAGCTGCTCTCTTGAAACACTTTTCATATCCTCTGTGCCTATGTACTGGCCGTCTCTCATAATGGTGATCCTGTCCGCCACCAGATACAGTTCTTCCAGTCTGTGGGATATAAAGATTACGCCGATCCCTTTTGCCGCAATCTCCCTGACCAGCTTCACAAGACTGGTTACTTCCTTTTCATTCAGAGAAGAAGTAGGTTCGTCCATGATCAGAATTTTCATTTCCGTACTGAGTGCCTTTGCCACTTCGATCAACTGCTTTTCCATAACCGACAGCTCCCCGATGGGGCGGGTCACATCGATATGCAGCCCCACTTTTTCCAGTAGTTTCCCGGCCTCTGCATTTGTTTTCTTCCAATCCACTAAATGGAACTTATTATAATAAAGATTTCCCTGGAAAATGTTCTCTGCCACGGAAAGGTCCGGAATATAGTTTAATTCCTGATAAATAATCCGGATTCCCAGGTTGTACGCATCCGAAGGGTTGTCTATGGTGCACTTCCGCCCCTCAATGTAGATCTCTCCTTCGTCTTTTTGGTAGGCGCCGGACAATATCTTCAGGAGGGTGGACTTCCCTGCTCCGTTTTCACCGAGCAGGGCCAGTACCTCACCTTTTTTTACTTCCAGATCCACGTTATCCAATGCTTTCACGCCGGGGAATACCTTTGTAATGCCTTTCATCTCTAATAAGGTCTGCTCCTTATCCATATTCCCACCTCCCCGGGCTTAATAATACTCGTCAATGTTGGATTTATCGATAAATACATGGTCCGGAAAACTCTCTTCTGGAATCTCTTTGCCATGAAGCAGATCATCCATCAGAGGTACAAGATATTCGCCGTAACGTTCCGGGAAATATGCAACACTTCCAATCCAGCAGTTCTCTTCTTTGTTTTTCAGGTTTTCAATCGCCGGAGCGTCACACCCATGGCTTCCTATGTATACATCAGATTCCCGTCCCGCCGCTTCGACTGCATTATATGCGCCAAGTGCACTCTGGTCATTCAGGCATCCAATCAGGATATGTTTCTTATCCGGATTGGCTGTCAGCACATCCGCTATAACCTTCTGGGATGTCTCAATCTCGCTCTTTCCATCCAGTTCAAGAACTTCAATATCTTCGTTTTTTAATGTTTCCTTGATTCCCGTGGCAATTCCCTGCATCCTAAGATCTACCACTTCCCCGGAACCCGGAGCGCCGCATAGTACAATCAGATCGGTCTTGCCTTCCCATGTATCCACCGCTTTTTCGCCCAGTGCATTTCCGACGATCAGCCCTGCTTCCTTATTGTTCGCTCCGAAAAACGGGATACCGGGATGCGGGCAGTCCACGGTAATCATTGGAAGTTCTGCCTCTGTCGCCATATCGGCGATTGTCTGTGCAACCCCTGCGTCAACCTGGAAATTGACAAAACCATCGCACTCCTGGGTCAGTACCGTATCCATATTCTGAATTGCCGTAGCTCCGTCATAATTGTTATTCAGAATTACAAGCTCCCACCCCATTGCCTCCGCTTCTTTTACAAAGCTCTCTTTTGATGAGATTCCAAAGTCATTGTCCTCGCACAGACTGGCAAATGCCACCTTAAACTTTTCTTTTTCCCCATCGGTCTCTTTTCCCTTATCTTCTGTTCCCGGATCTTTTGCCCCACAAGCAGCCAACCCGGCCACCATCACGATACTGCAAATGACTGAAATCCACTTTTTTCTGTTTTTCATAAAATTTCCTCCTGTAATTTTTTTGAAAACCGTTTACAATCGATTGTGTGTTTTCGTTTTCATGGCAAGATATTATCACACTTCTTCATGTAAATCATTGCTATATTTTGACTTTAAGGACTCATTTTTTGACCTATTGCATAGTTCGATTAGCTTTTTTTCTGCTTTTTATGGCATTCTGCACATAAACGTGCTAGACTCAAAAAAAGAGAACAGGAGGATGTACCATGAATGTAAAAGAAGCAAACAGAGAATATAACCTGGACATCAGTGAGGATTCCTACAGCACCATTTTTTATTTTTCTGAAAAAACGGACAGCATGCCTTTTTTCTCTTACTGCTCCGGACATTTTTTCTGTAATCAGAACTATTACACTGTAAACCGTGTGTTAGAAGGTTATCTGATTATCTATACAATCAGGGGGTGCGGTCTTTTAGATATTTATAATAAAACTTATACCCTGGATGCCAATTCTGTGGTGCTGATCGACTGTGATATCCCACATTCCTACCGGACAAAGGATGATACATGGGAGCTTTATTATCTAAGGTTTGCTGGAAAAGCGGCGGAAACCTACTATACGATGATATCCGCACCTGAATTCCGCGTACTGCATTTTAAAAGTACGGATAATATCCGCACCTGTATAGAGCATAACATCAATATTTCTTTTATCGCCGGCATACGCTCCAGTTTTATCCAAAACAAGATTATAACCGATCTTTTAACTGACATCTTGTTAAATTGTAATGCATCGGAAAAGAGGATTGATGATTCCACGAAAGAAACCCTTAAGGCTGTGGATCAATTTATTTTTAAGAATTATCAGAGTGCGATATCACTAGATGATATCGCAGAACATGTTCATCTGAATGTAAATTACCTTTCCAGGCTTTACAAGACGAATACCGGGACGACCATTCATGAGACGCTCCTTACATATCGGATTAATAAGGCAAAGGACCTGCTGATCAATACAGATTTGAAAATTGCAGATATTGCGGAACAGGTCGGCTTTCAGTCTGCCAGTACCTTTATACGCTGCTTTAAAAAACAGGTACAGATGAATCCGCTGGCTTACAGGCAGTGTATGTAAACGCCATCCAGTTAAAACTTCCTGCAAAGAGAAAAGGAACGCTGCATCCACGCGCGTTCCAAACTCTGTCTTTCTTCCATATATTACGATCCGCAGTAACCTTCTCTGCCGCATACCAGGCTTCTCAATGCCATAAGCCAATAGATATTTAGAAAATACCAAAAATCTTTTCCCGGAATGACTGATATAATGAGTCATAATCCGTATACTTAATTTTACTCTCTTTAAAACTCTTTCCCCATACCTGGCAGATCCCCTCTGCAATCAGGTTTGAGTCATCCCCTTCCAGCCCCAGAACTGACGGAAAAACATAGTAGATCATAAAGAAATTCAAATCTACCTGCGTACGGGAGTCAATCTTTCCCTTCTTATTAGAAAAGTGATCATTCACTGCCTTCACCAGGCATTCCCCAATTTCCCTGGCGGCAGCTTCTTTGTCCTCAGCCCGAGCGACATACTCTGCCATTTCCTGAAAATAATGGCCGTTCCTTTCAAGAAATTCAGCCGTATTCTTTTCATAGGACTTCTTTTTCAGATGTCCCAGCATCTTTTCCTTATTATCAAAGACAGTTTCTATACCCTGAAGCATATATTTCCTCCTGCGCTTTTTCTTTCTGATCTCAATCTACTTACCTTTCCTTATGCGGGATGCGTTTTAGAAAAAAGGAACCGGGACACTCCCGGTTCCTCCTGAATCACTATAGTTTATTCAACTATATCTTTATGAATTAGTCATACAGGTTTGGAGCGATGTCTGCTTCTTCCATGTTTGTGGAATCATACCAGTAACCATCTGTCTCGATATCTTCAACTGTTTCGCCTTCGCAGATCTTGTACAGTGTTTCGATTGATAATTTACCCTGCATCAGAGGAGACTGTGTAACAGCGCCAAGTAATGTTCCGTCTTTAACAGCCGCTTTGATCGTAGAACCAGCATCGAATCCAGCTGCGATAATGTTTTTCTCAGGATCGCTTCCTAATACGCTCAGGTTCTGGTTTGCTGTCAGAACACCCTCTGCAGATACCTGGTTTGAACCGAACATAGCGATTGTGTCGTCTTTGTTCATGATGTTAGAAGCCTCTGTAGCACACAGTTCAACTGTTGTCTGAGCCGGTACTGCAACTTCAATGATAACATCTGCTGATTTCTCATCGCCATTGTTTTCTACTTTACCTACAAAGTAGTCATTTCCTACAACTGCAACTTTCTTTCCGTCTTTTTCAGCCAGTTCTTTGAATCTGTTGATGAATCCAAGACCACGCTCTGTGATGTTGGCAGATGTTGCATCCTGATTAACTTCTCCGACTCTGACTGGTTTTTTAGCATTTGCAATTTTGTCTTTTACTGCTTCATAAATCTTATCAGCTGCAATAGCTCCTGCTGCGCCGTTGTTTGTTACAACTGTAGCGTATACAGATCCTTCCGGAGCATCCGGCACACCTGAATCGAAGCAAACTACCGGGATCTTTTTATCAAGTGCTGTCTGCAGAGCGTCCAGAACTGAATTCTGGTCACAAGCTGCAAGAGCGATACCATCTGGGTTTTTATTGATTGCACTGGTCAGCATGTTTACCTGGTCAGCGATATCAGACTCCGCGTTTGGTCCTGTTGTATTCGTCTTAACACCCAGTTCTTCTTCTGCCTGTTTGATTCCCTGTACGGCTGCCTGCCAGTATGATGACTGGAAGCTCTTAACGATAACTTCGAAGCTGTAATCTCCGCCGCCTTTGTCGGAACCTTCGCTTGTATCCTCAGTCTTTGTGTCGGTGCCAGCTGCTTTGTCGCTTGCTTCCTCTTTCTTTCCGCCGCAGCCTGCAAGCAGTCCTGCTACCATGCATCCACTAAGTAATACTGCTAAAACTTTCTTTTTCATATTTTTGTCCTCCTGACATAAAATGGTTTTTTATAGTAACAGCCCCTCTGCCGTCTCCAGTCCCCAACCGGAACCGGCACTGGCTGCTATCTATCACTAATAGGTTTACTACTGAAAATTTGATTACTGAAACTTTTTATTTCTGTTACTTCCGCTCCTTCGGTTATGCCTGGTCTTTTTTCCTCTTGAGCATATCTACAAGTACAGCCGCAATCAGAACAAGACCTGTAATAATCTGCTGCCAGTTTGCTGTCAGCCCGATGAACGGAAGACCTGTCTTCAAGAGACAGATAACAAATACACCAGCCAGCGTTCCTGTGATGCTTCCTGCACCGCCAGACATGGATACTCCGCCGATGATCGCTCCGCCGATAGCCTCCAGCTCAAATCCGGCGCCTGTTCCCGGCTGAACCGTTGCAAAAATAGCGGAATAGGAAATCGCTGCAAGTCCTGCGAAGAATCCGGAAATCACATAGGTAAGTATATGATAGAATTTAACATTAACCCCTGATAATCTGGTTGCTTCTTTGTTGCTTCCGATTGCCAGTGTATAGCGTCCGATCTTTGTATGATTCAGGACAAAAGTCATGATGATTACGATGATGATAATCCACAGGAAACCAATCGGAATGTTCATATCGTTCACCTGTATCTTGAAGATGCTTCTGAACCATCCTCCCTCAGCAGCTGCTGCCGGCCAGGAGATTCCGACTCTTCCAACGATAATGGAACCAAGTCCCCTTGTAATCATACAGGTACAGAGCGTCGCCAGAAACGGCGGTAAATCCATTAATGCTACGAGGCATCCGTTCAGAACGCCGATTGCCATACCGAATACGATACTTGCAAGGATTCCTGCCCAAGTCGGCCAGCCCTGGAATGTAATCAGGTATCCGCCAACCAGTGAGTAACAGATAAGCCCGGTACCAATGGAAAGGTCAACACCTGCCGTCATCAGCGGGAACGCAACCCCTATTGCCATCAAAGTGATATAATATGAATAATCCAGTATACTAAGAAAAGTGGTATACTTTCTAAAATTCGGGCTGAGTGCGCAGAAGAAGATGAATAAAGCAATTACAACCAGAAGAACGATGAATTTCTGCCCTCCCAATCTGTCAATTACCGACCTGTTTCTGCCAGCCGTTTTTGTTGTATTATTAGCCATTTTATTATCCTCCCTACTCTATCTCTCGTGTAGCCAGATTCATGATGTTTTCCTGAGTTGCCTCGGAAATATCCAGCTCACCTGTCTTCCTGCCTTCACACATTACGACGATTCTGTCACTCATTCGTAATATTTCCGTCATCTCAGAAGAAATCATTATAATGGCTTTTCCATCTGCTGCCAGCTTATTCATCAGCTTATAAATCTCATTCTTGGCACCAACGTCGATCCCTCTGGTAGGCTCATCAAATATCAGGATATCACAGTTTCTTGTCAGCCATTTTGCAATAACGACTTTCTGCTGATTACCACCTGACAGGTTCACTACAAGCTGATCTACATCCGGTGTCTTGGTTGCCAGTGACTCTACGTACTTTTCCGCAACCTCTTTCTCTTTCTTCTTATCTATAAAGATACCGCTCATGTAGTTTTCCAGTGTCGCCATTGTCGTATTCTCGGCAACAGTCTTCTGTACTACGATTCCGTATCTCTTTCTGTCCTCTGACAGATAACCGATACCATTTTTAACCGCATCCTGCGGAGTGTTGATTGTTACTTTCTTGCCGTTAATATAGATGTTGCCGCTGTCGATCGGGTCCGCACCGAACAGCGCACGCGCCGTCTCTGTACGTCCGGCTCCCATAAGCCCTGAGAATCCAAGGATTTCTCCCTTATGGAGTTCGAAGCTCACATCCTGTACCATCTTTCCGGCATTCAGATTTTCTACCTTCAGCACTACCGGTGCATCCTTCGGCACCATGCTCTGGGTCTTTGGATCTTCGTAAATAACACGGCCGACCATCATGTTGATGATATCGTCTTTTGTACTGTCCTTTGTGATCAGAGTTCCTACATAGGCACCATCTCTCATGACGGTAACTCTGTCCGTGATCACTTTGATCTCATCCATACGATGAGAGATATACACAATACCCATGTTCTTTTCTCTCAGGTCACGGATAATCTTGAACAGTTCCTGAATCTCAGTCTCTGTCAGCGCTGCGGATGGCTCATCGAATACGATCACCTTCGCATCATGGGAAATTGCCTTTGCAATCTCACACATCTGCTGCTTTCCTACGGTCAGCCTGCTCATGGTCTCTCTTGGATCAATATCTATATTCAGTCTTTGGAAAAGCTTTCTGGCCTCATCATTCATCCTCTTGTCATCGATGCGGATGCCCTTTTTGAACTCCCTCCCGATGAAGATGTTCTGTGCAACCGTCAGATGGCCCAGCATATTCAATTCCTGATGCACAATAACAATCCCTGCATCCTGTGCCTCTTTTGTACTTGAAAATTCTACTTCTTTTCCTTCATATGTAATTGTACCGGAATCTTTTTTGTAGATACCTGTCAACACCTTCATCAGTGTAGACTTACCGGCACCGTTCTCTCCCATCAGCGCAAGGACTTCACCTTTTCTGACTTCCAGGTCTACGTGATCCAGCGCATGAACACCTGGGAAAGATTTATCAATATCTTTCATCGTTAATATAACTTCGCCCATTCTTTTACCCTTGCCTTTCTATTTCTTCATTCTCAGATTTCCATGTATCATTATTAGTTCTTTCTGCGTCTTGCGACAACATCACTGAATACTGCGACAATAACAATAATACCTGTAATAATAAGCTGATAATCTTTTGAAAAGCCAAGAGCCAGAATACCTTCCTGCAGCAGAGCGATGATGAACACACCGATTACTGTTCCGCTGATAGAAGCAAGCCCGCCTGCCATGGAAGTTCCTCCCATTACGCATCCTGCAATTGCTTCGTTGTTGTACTGATCGCCATATCCCGGCTGAACTGTTGTGTAAGCAGATACATAGAAGAGTGCTCCGATTCCAACCAAAATTCCACAGATTACGTATGCTGTCATTTCCCATTTCTTAACGTTAACGCCGGAAAGCCTTACTGCTTCTTTATTGCTTCCCAGTGATAAGATATAACGTCCCATTTTAGTCTTATTCAGAATAATCGCACAGATAATTGCCACTATAAGGAAGATAATCAGGCCTGTCGGGATGTCCCCCATCTTAACCAGATATCTGTACCATCCGCCCTCTGCGGAAGACTGCGGCCAGCTTACAGACTGTGTCTTTGTAAATACAGATGCGAGGCCTTTTGCGATATTCATACTCGCCATGGATGTAATGAATGACGGTACGGACCAGTATGCTACCAAGTAACCGTTGAAGATACCGAAGAGAAGGCCGACCAGAATACTGATCACCATAACTAACGGCATCGGGACTCCATATGTAATGAGGCTGAATCCGGAAACGAGCGCACAGCAGAACATAACCGGCCCGATGGAGAAATCAATTCCCCCTGTTGCAATTACAAAAGTAACCCCCAATGATAAAAATCCAAGAAAATATGCATAGTTAAGGGCACTCAGAATACGGCTGATTCCTGCAAAATCTCCCTGCGTCATCGCGCAGAAGAATCCGTACAGAAGAATCAAAACAAAGCATAACACAACCCTGTTAAACCCCACCTTTTTTACAAAAGGATTTTGTTTAATCTTTTCCACTTTTCTTCCTCCTACTTCTTTAATCTTGCTGCTTTCAGAGATGCTGCATCAATTCTCTCATCCTGTTTCAAATGCTGTCTCGTACGTATCTGCATATTCCCGCTTCTCCCCGTCTTATATATCATTTCGTGAAAGCTACACTTGCAATTCCGGAAAAACATGATTATAATACGTTTATCTTGCCGCTCAGGATGAGCAACAAAAAGGAGGTTCACATGAAACACTTACGTACATTTTTTTCTGTATCACTGATTATCGTTCTTGCCATAACCGCTCTTACAGGATGTAAGAAACAGCCGCAGGCTGTCAAATCTCCATTTACGGAGATGACCTGGGAGAACTCTGTTGAAGATGTGATCGCCGAGGAAGGCGATGACTATACAACCTATGAATCCATATATAACGGAACCACTTATGAGTTCGCCAAGAACTATCTTGATCAGGACGGAACCGTAAAATACATGTTCGACGACAACGACAAACTAATGTGTGTTGCCTGGGCCTTCGGTACAGACGATGAAGAAACACTGAAGGACACCTATAATAAAATCCATCAGGATGTGGAAGATACCTACGGCGAAAGCGGTTATGACTCGGAGAATCCCACCAACTACGGCGATGTCTGGTATCTTGAAAACGGTAATATCCTTTTAATGGTTGTTACTACCGACACCCAGCAGGCTCTTCAGTATTCTTATCTCAATCCGGAAGTATCCACCAAAGAAACAGAAAACTGAGTCAACAAACATTTACAATCAAGATTTATTCATAGTATAGTATTTATGAACTTTTTATTAAATTGAAAATTTTACTGAAAAAGGTTAAAAAATTACAGTCTGTAAAATACCGACCGTAAATTTTTAACCTTTTCTTCTTTATTTTTATATCATTATTTTTCGGCTTCACTGAAGACCTGACCTCAGGGCATGTGCCGCAAAACGTCCCCGGGTATCCATTATTGATCCACTGCAAGATACTTTATACAGGCCGCAGATTTCACTGCTGGCCGGTAAATGGATAGAGCAGGCGCTGGTTTTCTTCCTCATACATATTTTCTTTAGTAATCATCTTACAGCCCGAATCCACATTTTTCTCGTACTTTTTACCATCCAGGATATGGACCGCCTGTTCAACGCCCAAATACCCCATATTAAACGGCTTTTGTATAATAATCCCCTGGAATACGCCTTCCTCCAGCAGCTGAATCTCCTCAATAGAGTTATCGAAGCCGACTACTTTAACTTTTCCTTTAAGTCCCAAATCTTTTACCGCTCTCGCTGCCCCTACTGCCGAGTATTCATTCGTGCCCATTATAACCTCCATCTTCGGATACTTTTCCAGCATATCCACAGTCAGCTTATACGCTCTGTCATAGGAAGAACCGCAAAACACGACGTCCATAATCTGATTTTCATATTCACCCAGGCCTTCTCTCATGCCGTTTTCCCGCTCTATAGCGGTCGATGAGCCCTTTACATGGGCCACTATCCCAATCTGTGATTGGTCTGTCACCATTCCCCGGGTAAACTCTCCCAGTTCCCGGCCTGCCAGATAATTATCCGTGGCAACAATTCCCTGTGCAATATCCCTGTCTATCACAGAATCAATCAGCACCAGTTTAATCCCATGATCCACAACCTTCTGAAGAGCCTCCGACATCTCGGAATAGCTGCAGGGAGAGACAAGTATTGCGTCCGGTTGTTTTTCAATCCCCTCTTGGATACACTTGATCTGCCCCTCTACATCGGTCTCTGACTTTCCCCCTACGATTTCTATGTCCGCCTTAAACTCTTCGGCCCCCAGCTCCGCTCCGGCGATCAGAGATGTCCAGAAGCCATTCTTCTCATCGATGGTTTTGGGAATTAAGATCATCTTATATACTTTCTGATCCTGGCTCTGCATACTCAGCAGGTTGAAAATAATCAGAAAAAGTGCAGTGAGGATACAACATAAAAACATTCCTGTTACAAGCGTTTTACCTGTGAGTTTCTTCATCATCTTCCTGCTCTTCCAGCGGCACCGTTACGGTTGCCACTGTTCCAACCCCCTTCCTGCTGATATAAGAAATCCCGTATTCCTGTCCATAGTAGAGCTTCAGCCTCTTCTGAACATTGGGGACTCCCACACCGTTTGATTTATGTTCTTTTTTTGTTTCATCAAAAATATGCTCCAGGGCAGCTTCCTCCATCCCTACTCCGTCATCCGCAATCGTGATATAGGCCTTCTTTCCCCGCACATATCCCCGTATGCTCAGATTTCCCTTTGTGTCTTTATACTTCAGCCCATGGTAGATCGCGTTCTCTACAATCGGCTGCAGGGCAAACTTAATAATCATGACATGATTGATCTCGGGAGAAACATCAATGGAATATTCCAGCTTATCTTTGTAGCGCATCTTCTGAATGGTCAGATAGCTGCGCACATACTCAATCTCCTCGGCAACCGTAACCTGCTCCTTGTCATTACTGATACTCTGTCTGAAAAGACGGGCCAGCGCTGAAGTCATCAGTACCACCTCGTCATTTCTTCCCGCTTCAGACATCCAGATGATAGAATCCAGCGTATTATAAAGAAAGTGCGGGTTGATCTGCGCCTGCAGCGCCTTCAGTTCGTTTTTCCGTTTCTGTTTCTGCTCGTACACATTCTGTTCCATCAGCGTATGGATGCGTTCTGTCATCACATTAAAGGATTTGCTCAGGCTTCCCACCTCATTTGATGCGGTGACCGGTACATTTGCCTTATCGAACCGCCCTTCTTCCACCATGCTCATGGAATCTCTGAGCTGGCGGATCGGCTTAGTAATCTCTCTGGATATAATGCTGGATATCGCAATAACCCCCAGCAGAAGCACTCCCGCCACCAGAAGGTACATCATCTGCGCCTGCTTGTTATTTTTTAACAGCTCCGAAGTGTAGGCTGCCCCTACAACGGTCCATCCTGTCATATCAGATTTGGATATTGTATAAAGCTTATCGCCCTCTTCCGACTGAAAATGGTCTTTTGTACTGGACATGATCTCATCGATATTTTCCGTCTTCAGACCGCCGTACATCAACTGCTGCTGGGGATGGTAAATAATATTTCCATTCTCATCCAGGATAAAGATGTAGCCGCTGCCTCCGATATTATTGTTACTGCACAGTGAGCTGATGGCATTATAATTAAGGTCTATAAAAAACACCCCGCCGTTTTCACCTGTCTTGTAGTTTACGAGCGGTCTGCTCAGAGTAATCACCCATTTATAACTGCTCTGAATGGCATTCTGCACATGGGAAGAAGAAATTGCGATCAGATTCTTCGTCGACAATGCCGCCTGGTACCAGCTCTGCTCCCGGACGTCAATATATTCGGTAAACTGATCCTCTCCCTCATTTAAAATACTGCGCCCATTGTCGGCTACCACCGCGATATTGTAAATATCATTCCGGCTGTTGCGAATGGTTTTAAACTGGCTTATAATACGTTCCTTTTCTTCCTGCAATTCCTCTTCCGGCTGCTGCGTATTATACAGATAGTAGGAAACATCACTGTTTGCCGCAATGATCGATGATATATTCAGCATGTAATCCATGTAAGAATCGATATCATAATTCACCTGTTTGATAATCTGGGAGGTATAATTGATTGAATTTTCATAGATCGTATTCTTTGTAAAGTTTAATGCAATGAAAAGGAAAATCAGCACCGCAATCACCATTAACACGGAAAATGAAACCATAATCGTGCTTTGGATGCTCTTGAATCTGCCGAATATCGTCCTGAATTCTTGTTCTTTCTTCATTTGCTAACGCTCCCTGGCATACTCCTTCGGAGTTTTCCCTGTCATTTTCTTAAATGCAATGCTGAAATAATGAGGATCACTGAAGCCCACTTTTTCTGCGATCTCATAATTCTTGAGGCATGTCTGCCGGAGGAGCTGCTTTGCACGCTCCATACGGACTCCGGTAAGCACTTCCGTGAAGGTTCTGCCTGTGGCCTCTTTGAAAAGACTGCTGAAACGGCTGGTACTGATGTTCAGATAGTCACAGATATCGTTTAGTCCCAGATCCTGATTACTGTAATTTTCTCTGATATAGTCCATCGCCTGAGCCGCCAGGCGCTCCGCACTCGTCTGCCCGGCAGCGTTAACCGCTTCCATCCCCCTGGCCGCATATTCCCGGATCAGCGTTATCGCCTTGTCCAGGTTCCTTGCATCCGTTATACCGGATATATCTGAATCCTTCAGCAAAAACTCCTCATCTGTCTCCTGCACCGTCTGACAGATGATCCTGAGCACCTGATGGAGATAAGCCACAGCCTTATTTCTGCTCACATAGCCAGACCGCATCCAGTCCTCAACGTGATCCAGGATCTCATAAAGTACCGTCCCCTCTTTTCCTTTCACGGCAGCGGCAATATCTTTAAAATCCTGTTCCAGCTCCATGGGATTCCCCGAGGGCAATGCCTCCTCACAGTCAAAAATAACCCCTGTCCCCTTGGTATAACGGAACTTGAGGATCGCTGTGGCAGAATCGTAGGACTTGTAAAGCTCCTCCAGAGAGGCGACATAGCTGCCGATCCCCATGGAAACACTCAGTTTCATCGCGTCATAAATGGTAGACTGAATCTCCCTGCAGATGGCATTCACCTGCCCTGCATGCTCTTTGGGCTTATTTGTCCGAAACAAAATACAGACCCTGTTGTCGGAATCCCTGTATGCCAGCCCTGCATTATGATTGTTCACAATCTCATTGCTGATGTTCTCCACAACGAAGGACATCAGTGCGCTTTCCTTCTTCAGGTCGTCGTCAATCTCATACAGATCGGAATACACATCAATATCGACGGCCGCCACCCGGTAAGATCCCCCTTTGATCGTGATGCCGAACTCCTCCAGCTCACGCAGGCTTGTCTCCACGTCCTGCGTCCCCCTGACCAGACGCGACAGCGCCCTGGATATGATCAAGGCTTCATTCTTCGTATAGCTCTGATATACCTTCGTCAGCTCATCCATCTTCTGCTCCTGCTGTCTCTCGCCGTCCAGCTTCTCCCTGATTCTGTTCAGCACCTCGGACAATTCCTTGGCAGTAACCGGCTTCAGAATATATTCGGCCACTTTATACTGGATCGCCTGCTTTGCATATTCAAAATCGCTGTATCCGCTGAAAATAATGGTCGTAGTCTGAGGCAGATTCTCATGGATATATTTACTCAGCCCCATGCCGTCTATGTATGGCATGCAGATATCCGTAAGCACAACGTCGGCCGGCGTCTCCTTTAAAAATTCGATCGCATCCTTGCCGTTTTCGCAGTCGCCGACCAGCTCAAACCCCAGCTGTCCCCATTCAATCTTTGCGCCAATCGCCTCGCGCACAAGGATTTCATCATCTACCAGTAAAACTTTATACACTGTTTTATCCTCCCGTATGAGCATATTTTTCCTCCACATACTTAGGATTAGTATACAACAAGTTTCTTCCCAGGGGAAGAGGGGCGGCACTGGAAAATTGCAGTATCTGAAAATAAAGGTGACAGTTCATGCCTGCCTGAACTGTTACAAATAAAGTTTATGCTCCCCTCCCGGTGGATGCAGCCCAGCCTGCCGTGAGACTGACGGGGAGGGAGCGCAGGACACATCCGGGCATTTCGGATGCGTAGAATGCGCGTTAGAACCACGTATAGCAAAACGGCGCCATCACATGGATTGGATCTGCTTCCGAAGCAGATTCAAAGCCGGCCTGAGCCACGGAATTCATCAGAATTCCACGGTGAATGCCGGTGGTTCCATGTGATGGCGCCATTTTGCTATTAGTGGTTCTTCGCAAATGGGCCGCATCTGAAATACCCGGATGTATCCTGCGCTTCCTCCCCCGTCAGTCTCACGGCAGGCGGACTATCCCCTACAAAGTCACAATAACCCCATCCTCATCCCAAAGATCATGCCAGTCTTTTGCGCCTTCCCACAAGAACACCTGCCCCTTTACAAGGCGGTTGTTTCTCTCAAGAGTTGCAATTTTGGCCATCTCCTCGTCAGTAAGCGGATCATCTAACATACTCTTTAAGTTGCTTACATACTCAACCTCATGTACAGAGAACGGAATCGGAATCTGCCCTCTCTGATGCGCCCATTTCAGTGCAATCAACGCCGGATGCACGCCGTGGGCTTTTGCAATCTCCTGCATTTCCGGTGTCTGCAGGTCAGCTACGTCTTCCGGACACATATCTCTCTCTGGTCTCTGCGGGGAGCCTAACGGCATGAAACCAATCGGCTGAATATTGTGAGCCACGAGATAATCGAATAATTCCTGCTGCTGGAAGCATACATGAAGCTCGAGTTCGCATGCCGCCGGCATAATTTTCATAAGAGGCAGTACAGCTTCCAGTTTCGGGATTGTCATATTAGAGATTCCAATATGGCGGACCAGCCCCTTTTCTACCAATGCCTCGCACTGTCTGTAAGTACTCATAAACTCTTCCACGCTGAATGGTTTGGAGTCCGGATTTCTGGAGTCCACATCGCATCCTGGTGCATGATAGTTCGGGAACGGCCAGTGGATAAAGAACATGTCGATATAATCACACTGCAGGTCTGTAATGCTCTTTCTGCAGGATTCTTCTACTCTTTCGTGCATATCGTTCCAAACTTTTGTCATAATATAAAGCTCTTTACGCTCTACCACGCCTTCATCAAATGCAGCTTTAAAGACCTCCCCGATCTGGTCTTCATTTCCATAGCATGCCGCACAGTCGAACATACGGTAGCCACATCGGATTGCGCCTGCCACCGCGTCTGACACCTGCTGTGCTGTAAATCTGTCGGAACCAAATGTTCCCATTCCTACACATGGTACTTCTTCACCTGTATAAAGTCTCACTTTTGGCACATCTGCCGGATTAATAAATTCTCCCATCTTTTTGTCTCCTTCTTTCTCTTTTTATTTTCACCGTATAAATACATACGGGGATTTTTATTTCATTTTTACGATCCGGATTTCCGGAAAAATACGCTCCATATCTTCTTTTACATAGAAACCGGTCTCTTCTCTCAGGGCTGCCGCCGCAGAAATCGCACTCGCTTTTCTCAATACCCCTTCCATGGAAAGCCCTTCGCTCAGCCCCAGAGCAAAACCGGCTATCATGGAATCGCCGCATCCAACAGTATTCACTGCATCAATTTTCGGTACCTCTGCACGGTATATCCCTTCACTGCACACAACAAATGATCCTTCTCCACCAAGTGAAACGGCTACAATCTCCACGCCATCATTATGGATTCTCTTCGCAGCCTCTATCATATCGCTGATACTCTCGCATTCTTGCCCGGTCAGCATCCTGATCTCATCTAGATTTGGCTTAATCATCGTCGGTTTTGCTTCTATTCCCATCTCCAACAGCCTGCCGCTTGTATCCAGAATCACTTTTTTCCCTGCATCCCTGCAGACCTTGACCAGCCTCTGGTATGCAGTTCCGTCCAGGCCTTTGGGTACGCTTCCCGACATTGCCACGACATCGGCCTTAGCCGCCAGCCCCTGGAATTTTTCCAGAAATCCGCTGAAATCCTCCTCGGATACGGTAAAACCAGGTTCCAGAAATTCTGTCTGCACATGGTTCACCTCATCCCATATGTTAATACAGGATCTGCTCTCCGCCTCCATATGATAAAATGCACTTTTAATTCCGAATGGTTTCAGGGAATCCTCTATATAAGCGCCTGCATGCCCGCCGACAAATCCTGTGGCAACCACTTCAGCCCCCGCAATTGCTGCAGGCTTGGAAACATTGAGCCCTTTTCCTCCCGGTGTGTAAGCGCATTCTCTGACCCGGTTCACTTCTCCGGTTTGAAAGCCCTCCACTACATATCTCTTGTCAATCGCCGCATTTAACGTGACTGTAAGTATCATGAATTCAGCCCTCCCAAGCTTTACTTAATCATTTCTGTTCACAACCAGACACGCTCTCGTTTATCAACAGAACCTTTCCTTTTACAAGCCCCGGTGTCTTAAACATCTGGAATGCTTCCTGGGCCTGGCTCATGGGCATCTTTTTATAGATGAATCCGGGATCAAATTTGAGCTGTCCTGTTGCAAAATAATGCGCCGTCAGTTCCCACTCTTTTCCGGGGAACGGAGAGCTGTAGGACATCCAGGAACCTGTCAGTTTGAACTCTTTGCGGTTCATGTTCTCCCACATGGCCGGTGTAAATGTAAGGTCTGCATGGGGAGTCCCAATGAAACATACATGCGCTTTATTTGCCGCCAGCTCGAAGGCCATATACATCGTAGGCGCCTGTCCCGCGGTCTCGTATACGTATGCATACCCCTTGCCGCCCGTGACAGCCATAGCTTCCTCCATGTAGTTTTCTTTTGTTGTATTGATCACTTCATCTGCTCCGAGACGCTTTGCAAGCTCCAGCCTTTCATCGCTGATATCAAAGACAACCACTTTTTTGGAACCGAAGATCTTCGCCCATTGCATCGTAAACATCCCAATGGTTCCGCCGCCCAGAATCGCAACATACTGTCCGCTCTGGTAGTCGTTCTGCAGGAGGCCGTGCAGTGCGACCGTAGAAGGTTCGAACATAGCTCCCTGCTCATAGGAAATACTCGGGTCAAATGCAACCGCATTCTGTTCCGGTACGACAACATATTCCGCGTTGCTGCCCTGCTGTCTGGATCCGATAAAACTGTAATGCTTACAGAGGGAGAAATTGCCGTTCTGGCAGTCGTCACATTTCATACAGGGAAGAAGCGGCGCACCGGATACCCGGTCCCCAACCTTAACTTTCGTAACGCCTTCTCCCACTTCCACGACATCGCCCGAGAACTCGTGTCCCAGTACGATGGGATAGAAATGTACGCCGTTATGAAGCACCCTGGGAATATCAGAGCCGCAGATTCCAGAAGCTTTCACTTTCACCTTGACTTCGCCCGGCCCTGCCTGGGGCTCCTCGTAATCCAGATACTGTACATCCTCATTTGCGCATACTACTGCTGCTTTCATTTTACCTGCCTCCTGTTTTTTTCATAGTTTCTTTTAAATTATGATATAGTTCCAGATATATCTGATAGTTCTTTTCATAAACGGCTGCATTGTCCGGGTTCGGTTCATGGGACCGTCTGTTCTCCACCGTCAGGGCAACTGCCTCCTCAAAACTCTCATACATGCCCACACCCACACCTGCAAGTATTACAGCGCCCAGTGTTGTAGCCGTATCAGAGGAAGGGACGAGGATCGGTTTTCCCGTAATATCGGACTTGATCTGTGTCCAAAGCAGTGAATTGGCAGAACCGCCCATGGCACGCAATACGCTGACCTTTGCGCCTGCCTCTTCCGCCACATCGAGATTATGTTTCAGTGCATATGCCACGCCTTCCATGGCAGACCGGATAAAGTGCGCCTTTGTCTTGCTGAAATCCAGGCCGTAAAATACGCCCTTTGCATCCGGATCCCAAATGGGAGAACGCTCGCCGGACATATAGGGCAAAAATACGGTTCCGCCGCTTCCCGGAGATACCTTTTCCGCCATCTCATTAAACAATTCCAGGGAGCTTTTTCCCTGTCTCTTCCCTTCTTCCCTCTCGTAGTCTCCAAACTGCTGTTCCAGCCACCTCATAACACCCCCGCCGCCGGTAGTGCCGCCCTGAAGCAGCCATTGGCCCGGAACCACATGGAATCCCAGAATTAATCTCGGATCCGCCTGATATGTATCTGTGCAGATGCTCATGCCGCCCGCCTGACCGCCCTGTTCCTGAGTCTCTCCCGGATGGATAACCCCCGCGCCTAAGGTTCCGCACGCCGCGTCCAGACCGCCTGCCACCACCGGTGTTCCAACGGCCAGACCGCTTTCTGCGGCAGCCTTCTCCGTAACTTTACCGATCACCTCATGGCAGGGATGGATTTCCGGCAGAAACTCCGCCGGGATACCAAGCCTCTCACACATTTTCATATCCCACGTTCCCGTGTGCATGTCAAAGCAGTGCAGCCCATATCCCTGCGAAAGATCCTGGGACATCTCCCCCGTCAGTTTATAGGCAATGTAACTGTTGGACTGCAGTATCTTACAGGTTCGTGCATATACCTCCGGCAGATTTCTCTGGTACCAGATAATCTTAGCCGTTGTGTAAGAGGGCTGCAGAGAATTACCGGAAAGTTTGAATATCTCGTCTGCCCCGATCTTCTCATTAAGTTCATCGCAGATATCCGCAGCCCTTGTATCCATCCAAATCGGTGTATTCGTAAGCACGCTGCCCTCCCGGTCAACCGCAATTGCTGACCAGCTCTGCCCGTCAATTCCAATGCCGGCAATCTGCTCCGGCAGGATACTGCCATGGGACAGTACTTCTTTTACCGCAGAGCATATAGCATCCCACCATTCTTCCGGATTCTGTTCTGCCCATCCCAGATGAGGATAATACACCGGATAACTGCCATTTGCCGCAGCTATTGCCTTACCGCCCCGGTCAAATACGGCAATCTTACAGGCACTGGTCCCTATATCAATTCCCAGTAAATATTGTTCCATCTCTACCTCCCATACCATCCGCTATTTTTATAAACGGAAATATCATATCGCTCTCTATCGAAACGTTTCGGTATTCCTCAAAAGAAAATTCTGTCATCTGACAGATTTTCCTTCCACGAAGGTCGTCTTTAACTTCACCGTCTCCTTCTCTTCCTGCGCTCCGGAAGCGTCCAGCCTCCTAAGCATCAGTTCCGACACACAGCTGCCAATCTCCTTTGTGGGCTGTGCCACTATACTAAGCCTGGGGATGCTTGCCTTGGCAAACTCCACATTATCAAATCCAATAAAAGAAAGCTGCCCGGGGATCTCAATCCCCAGCTCGTTAACCTCTATAATCGCACCCATGGTCATCTCGTAATTGGAAACGAATACTGCCGTCATATGCGGATTTTTTCTGAACAGTTCCTTCATGGCTGCCGCGCCGCCCTTAATCGTGTAATCGCCGCGGACCACCAGCCCTTCGCCAAAGGCAACGCCGGCCTTCTCCATAGCCATACAATAGCCCCGGTACCGCTCTTCTGCGGTATAGATTTCTTCCGGTCCGGCAATCATGCCGATCTTCCTGTGGCCTGCCTTGAGCAGCCGTTCCACAGCATCCCTGGCCGCACCTTCATTGTCTACCAGAACACAGTCGCATTCCATGTCTTTGAGTTTTCGGTCTACCAACACCACCGGTTTTCCGGCCCGAAGGAACTTCTGCAGATATACACCCCTTTTTCCTGAGGGCATAATGATCAATCCATCCACTCGCCTGTGAAGCAAAAACTCGACAGCCTCCTCTTCACGATTTTCGTCCGTACGGCAGTCGCAGATCATGGTTGCATATCCATGGCTTCTAAGCTGATCCTCTACTTCCGTGATAATCTCAGCACAGAAAATATTGTTCAGCTCCGGTATGATAATTCCGATTGTTTTCGTCTTATTTGTCTTCAGGCCTCTTGCCACCTCGTTGACTTCAAAGTGAAGCTCCTCTATCGCTTCCTCTATCTTGATCCGGTTCTTCTCCCTTACATTGCCTCCATTTAAATAGGAAGAAATTGTCGCCAGGCCAAGTCCGGTTTTCTTCGCAATATCCTTGATCGTAGCTGCCATGGTTATCCCTGCCTTATCTGCCCCTGTGCCGTGCACAGAAAGACTATTTTACGTTCCTGTTCAAACCGTGCCGTGTACGCCCAAAGGGTGTGAACAGGAACTATTTCACTTTATGGTCACATCCGCATACCTTCATGCGCTCCATTACCAGATTCTTCACTGCTTCCATACTCACAATGCCGAGTTTCTTAGGATCAAAGGTATCCGGTTTCTCCTCCAGAAGCTTTTTGCCTGCGTCTGTATAAGCTACCCTCAGCTCTGTGGCAAAGTTCACTTTGCACATCCCGCGCTCCACACACTCTTTGACATCATCATCGCTGAGGCCTGACGCCCCGTGGAGAACAAGCGGTACAGAGACTACCTTTCTGATCTCGGAAACTCTTTCTTTATCCAGTACCGGAGTACCTGCATAGAATCCGTGAGCCGTCCCGATTGCAATTGCCAGGGAGGAAACCCCGGTTCTTTCCACAAATTCCTTTGCTTCTGCAGGATCTGTATTGGTATCCGCATCTGCTTCCAGATCGTCTTCCTTACCGCCGACCTTCCCCAGTTCTGCTTCCACCGGTATGCCACATGCTTTGGCTGCATCTACCACCTTTTTGCTGACAGCGACATTATCTTCAAAGCTTTCGTGTGAGCCATCGATCATGACCGATGTATACCCCGCCTTGATTGCCTGTACCGCCAGATCAAAGCTGCTGCCATGGTCCAGGTGTAAACATACAGGAACCGCAGCCTTTTTTGCTTCCGCAGCAACGATCCCAAAATAGGTGTCCAGAGAACCGTACTTCACTGTGGAAGGGGTCGTCTGCAGCATAACAGGCGCATGCAGTTCTTCCGCAGCCGCAATCACGGCCTTCACCATCTCCATATTCTCCACATTAAAGGCACCTACAGCATAACCGCCCTTCTGCGCATCCAATAACATTTGTTCTGATGTAACTAATGGCATATGTATTATCCTCCTTAGGGTTAACCGAAACGTTTCGGTTTATTTATATTTATATAATAATCCGGTTTTATCAGAATGTCAATCCCCAGTTTTCAAAACATTGTAATAGAAAAAATTTAAAACTTTTACACGGATAAGGGCGTATGTGATTCTTAAGATAGAGAAAGGGGACCGTCTGTTTCCCGACTGTCCCCTTATTACAGATCCAATACATAGGTATGATGTTTAACTCAGTCCAAATGAAATACAGGATAAAGATCGGTAGATACAGGACTATTATCCGGATTGGTCTCCATGATATCCGCCATATAGTCCCACCATTTACGGCAGATCTCTGTGTCCGCGCTCTTGTCCCATCTTTCTGCGTCTTCGAGTTCTATATAGCCATACAGAATATCCGTGTCCTTATCGAGGAAGATCGAATAATTCGATCCGCCGTATTCATGGATCATATCTCTCATCTCCGGCCACAGTTGGTTATGGCGCTTTTCATACTCTTTTTCCATTCCCGGGTATAATTTCATTTTAAAACTTTTTCTGATCATGTTGTCTCCTTTCTTGTCTCGGCATTCTTATGTACATGCCCTTTGTGCTGCTTCCAGAATATCACTTACCACGGCTCCTGTCTAGTTCAAAGAGCAGCTTTTGAAAGCCATAAGAAATATAAGCGGGCAAAAACCGCCCGCTTATATTTCTTATCTATGGAGTTGTAAAATTCTAGTAAACATCTTTCCACTCGTCGATGTTAGAAGGATCAAATTTGAACGGTGCGCCAAGGATGACTTCTGTTCCGCCGTCGGACGCTTCTACTACTGTGTAGTCGCCCATATCGCCGGCTGTGAATGTGTCATCTACTGCTCCTGTAATTGTTCCGTCAACTAATGCGATTGATGTGTAAGCCCCAAGGCGTCCAACATCGATCGGATTCCACAGATACATATACGGGCATGAATGGGCGTCGTCATCACCGATGTATTCAGCCATTTCTGAAGGCAGTCCAAGTCCTGTCAGTTTTACAGATGATTTCTCGTCCTGAAGTACCTTAGCTGCTGCATTGATACCAACAGTTGTAGGTGCGCAGATAACTTTCAGATCCGGATATTTGGATAACAGAGCCTGTGTCTGGTCTGTTGATTTCTGTGGCTCGTCATCTCCGTATGCAACTTCTACAAGTTCCAGTTTGGAGTATTTGTCTTCTTTCATGATCTCTTTCATAGCGTCGATCCATGCATTCTGGTTTGTTGCCTGTGATGTAGCTGAAAGAATTGCCCACTGTCCTTCTCCGCCTGTGATGTCCAGAACAGCGTCCATCAGAGCCTGGCCGATCTCTGTTGTTCCAGCCTGGTTTACAAATGTCTGACGGCTGTCAGGGTTCGCTTTAGAGTCAAGGCAGGATACTTTGATTCCTGCGTCCATTGCTTCTTCCAGTGCTGCCTGAAGTGCATTCTCATCGTTTGCAGCGATACAGATAGAATCTACTCCCTGAGAAATCAGTGACTGGATTACGGATACCTGTGCATCCGCTGTAGCAGCCTCAGGATGTTTTACGATGCATTCTCCGCCTTCTGCCTCGATTACTTCCTGGAAACCTTCCGCCTCTTTTTCATTGTAAGGATTTCCTGCTGATTTTGTAACAATTGCATACGTCTTCTTTCCGGAATCACTGCCGTCATCTTTTGCAGTATCCTCTGTCTTTGCATCAGAGCCGCCGTCTGCAGCGCCCTCATCCTTTGAGCCGCATCCTACAGCCAGTGTTGCCGCCATTGCTACACATAACAGTACGCTTAAAACTTTTTTCTTCATGCTTTCTTTCCTCCCTATGGAATTTTATTGTATACAAAGCGCCTTTCCCGACGCCCGGTATCAGATTAATAAAAACAAGTTATTAGAAACAAACTACTTAACTGCTGCTGTTTTTTTCTTTAACTTTAACTCGCCTCCGATATTTGGCAGTAATACGGCCAGAATCAGCAGAGCGCCTAATATAATCAGAATTAACTGCGGGTTCATGTTGATCTGTCCAAGACCAATTCTCAGGCAGATGATTATGAATGCGGAAATGATTCCTCCCTGTAACTTACCCTTGCCCCCGGCGGTTGATATTCCGCCGAATACCGCCATTGCGATGGCATCAAGCTCAAATCCGTTTCCCGTCGTGGTGTTGGCTCCGTAAAGCACGGAAGTGAGGAAGAGCGCTGCAAGCCCGGCCATGAAACCCATCACCATATAGATGATCAGGCGGATCTTCTGTACATGGATTCCTGAATAGTAGGCTGCCAGCCGGTTGGATCCGATAGCATATACACTCCTTCCGAATGTCGTCTTGCTGAGTACAACGGTAAAAATGACTGCAAATATCACCACTACGAAGAGGATATATGGGATCATCCCCACTTTTCCGGCGATCATGCGGAACCCGTCTGCGTTGCTTAATGATATGGACCCGCCGCTTCCAAGAGCGATCTCTGCAATTCCTCTGAATACGATCTGCGTTCCCAGCGTTACAATCATAGGAGGCAATTCTGTAAACTTTGTAAGGATCAGGCCGTTCACCAGTCCGCAGACCGTGCCGACCACAAGCGCGGTCAGAACTACTAAGATAAACGGCATATCTTTGTTGCATACCATGCATGTCATCGTGGCTGACAGGCAGACGGTAGCGCCTACGGATATATCAATTTCGCCAAGTATCAGGATGTATGCCATTGGAAGCATCAGAAACACTTCTGTCAGATATTTGGGCATCTCTCTGAGGACATTGGATACCTGATAGCTCTGGGAGATACTTGAACAAAAAATGTTGATTACGATAAACAATACTACCAGCATGCCTTCCCAACTGAGAACTGTCTTTTTCCATGACTTCTCTGGCACATTGGCTATAGTTCTTCCGGATTTTCCTGCCATGATTACATCTCCCTTCCCTTCAGATTATTTTTATCCATTACACGCTGTGTTACGACGTTCAGGATTACGACGACTAATATGATAACACCCTTTACTGTATTCTGTGCAATCGAGTCGATTCCTACGAGAGGAAGTGCTTTTGCGATAATCGCCAGGATCAGGGAACCAAGGAATGCTCCTACAACACTTCCGCGCCCGCCTGTCATGCTGACACCGCCGATGACACAGGCGGCGATAACATCCATCTCTTTTCCGTACAGCATGTTGGGCTGTGCGGAAGAGTAAACCGCTACGGCCAGGGCACCGCACAGTCCTGCGAGAATTCCCATTACCGTATAAACCATCAGTTCCACATTGGACGTATTGATACCGGATATTGCAGCCGCCTCACGGTTGCTCCCTACCGCATATACTTTTCTTCCCACCTTCGTCCATTTCATAACAATAAAGAATATAATATAACATGCAAACATGATTAATACAACATTATTAATTCCCAGTACCTTACCCAGGGCAAAGTTTTTAAACTCACCCAGGTTTTCTGCACTTGCCCACTGGCTGTTTCCGATCATATAGGCCATGCCCCGGTATATGTACATGAATCCCATTGTTGCAATGATCGGAAGCACCTTTCCTTTTGCGATAACAAGACCGATTACCAGCCCGCACAGCGCTCCGATTCCGATCGCAATCAGAAAGAGCAGGAAAGCATTTTCTACGATGTTATATTTCAGCAGCATCCCGACCGTCATCCCGGAAAATGCAAGCGTGGATGCGATTGAGATATCGATACCGCCGAGCAGCAGCACTCCCAGCATTCCCAGGGTCATGATCATGATAACCGCGTTATTTTTCAGCATATCTGATATAGATTTCAGCGTCATGAAGGAAGGGCTTCTGAATGAAATGACCACACAGAGGATAATCAAAACGATCAGAAGACTTGCTTCACGGGAGCCGGTGATTTTTTTCCAGATAGATTTATTTTCTTTCATCTTTCCCATTTCCTCCTACTTTGATTTTTCCATCGCCAGCTCAAGAATGCCTTCCTGAGTCGCCTCATCACGGTTCAGTTCACCAGTTACTTTTCCGCCGCACATTACGACGATTCTGTCGCTCATGCCCAGGATCTCTGGCATTTCGGAGGAGATCAGGATAATCGCGTATCCCAGTTTTGCCAAATCGCCCATGATCTGATAGATCTCCGCCTTGGCTCCAACGTCCACACCTTTTGTCGGCTCATCCATGATGACAACCTTCATCTCCTGGCCGAGCGCCTTTGCTACTACGACCTTCTGCTGATTACCTCCTGAGAGTGATGTCGCAGGATCGAATATCGTAACTGCTTTTGTATCCACATCTTCGAGAAGCTTCTTCGCAATTTCGCGTTCTTTCTTCTCGTTATTAAAACCATGCTTTGCATATTTGCCCATGGTCGGAAGTGTGACGTTCCTGCCCAGGCCCCAGCTCATGATCAGTCCTTCTTTCTGACGGTCTTCGGGAAGAAGGATGATCCCCTGCTTCATCGCATCGGACGGCTGTTTGATATGTGTTTCCTTGCCCTCCAGAAATACCTTCCCGGCATCCGGCTTTGTGATACCGCAGACACTTTCCACAACCTCGGTCCGCCCTGCGCCAACCAGCCCTGTCAGACCTACGATCTCACCTGCATGCACGCTGAAGGAAACATTCTTGAAATATCCAAGTCTGGAGAGTCCCTCCACCCGCAGTACTTCAGGTCCGATCTGCACTTCCGGTTTTGGGAACAGATCCTTGATCTCACGTCCAACCATTGCTTTAATCAAATCCGCATTGGTGATTCCGTCTACATCATAAGTGCCGATATACTGTGAATCCCGGAACACGGTAACCGTGCTTGCCAGGCGGTACATATCCTCAAAACGGTGGGAGATGAAGATGACAGAAACACCGCTGTCTTTCAGCTTATCAACGATTCGGTATAGTTCCTCAGACTCATTCTTGGTCAGCGCTGCGGTAGGCTCATCCAGAATAATGATTCTGGCATTTGTAGAAAGTGCCTTTGCAATCTCCACCATCTGCTGCTGTGCCACGCTCAAAGCTCCCATCTCATCGGTAGGCTTAAAGTCGGCGTTCAGCTGCGACAGCAGCTTGCCCGCTTCCTCATTCATCTTCTTCCACTGAATCATGCCTCTGCTGATGATCTCGTGGCCCATGAAGATATTTTCTGCTACTGTCAGGTCCGGATAAGATGTCGGATGCTGGTAAACTGCCGCAATACCGGCTGCCTGTGCATCTCTGGGGCCTTTGAAGTCAACCTTCCTGCCGTCCAGGAACATCTCGCCTTCTTCTGCTTTATGTACTCCGGTTATGACTTTTATGAATGTAGACTTACCGGCTCCGTTCTCGCCCATCAATGCATGGACTTCACCCTTTTTGAGCTGGAAATGCACATTGTCCAAAGCCTTAACGCCAGGAAATATTTTTGTGATACCTTTTAATTCCAAAACATATTCAGACACCGTGTTTCCCTCCTTTTCCTTTCTAAACTAAGTGTAACAGTTCTAAACTTCTACCAAAACAGCAAAATTTTTCGATTAAGGGTAAATTTTTTTTGTATTAGTCTTCAGGCAAATTTTCTGCTCAAGCAGAACATTAGGGTATACCCAAAGGGCACCCCGTAACTCATGCCCTAACGGGCGGGTCTGCAGCAAGCTGCAGAATAAAGTATAGATTTCACAGATGGATTTTGTTAGAATGATAGCATATAGTATGAATATGATGAAACTTCTATTTTCGAGGGAGTCCGTTCAGGAGCCCCTGCCAGCATGCGGATTCCCCCCTGCCCAGAACATCAGGGCATAGGACGATCTGATTACGAAGGAGAACCGATACGATGAGATTATTGATTGTGGACGATGAAGAGTTAACCCGTGAAGGATTGATTGCGTCTCTTGACTGGAACGCACTGGGGATTGAGCAGATCTTTCAGGCCGATGACGGAGTGAACGCGCTGGATATTGCCCGCGCGCAGAAACCGGATATTATTCTATGTGATGTCCGCATGCCGCGCATGAACGGGATTCAGCTGGTCGAACGTCTGGAAGAGTTTCTTCCGGATACCAGCGTCATTTTTATGAGCGGTTATTCGGACAAGGAGTATCTGAAGGCGGCCATCAAACTGAAAGCGATCGATTATGTAGAAAAGCCTCTAAACCCGGAGGAAATCAAAGAGGCAGTGTTGGAAGCCATTGAGCGCCGTGCAAAGAATCTGCGCACCAGGCAGAACGAAAACCTGTATTCTATGGAGACCGCCTCCCATCTTGCACTGCTGCTGACCAAACCCTATAAGGAGAATACCGGGCAGATCACCAGCCTTGTCGAAGAGCTTTCTCTCCGCCTGATGCCGGGAAGCAGTTTTACAACCTATATCGTCAGGCTGAAACCCACGGAACCTGACGGCACACTTCTGCGCAACATCCGGGATGACCTGACCGATTATCTTACACATTATCACCTGCATGTATTTTACATCCAGATCCACGCCGTATATCATGTGTTTCATATTATGGGAGACAGCGCGCCCTCCCCAATTGCCCTGTCTGCTGTTGAGAATTTTCTGAAAGAGCAGTTTCTTCCCCTGGGTGATTTTTTTATCGGGCGGGGAGACACGGTGAGCGGAATCAGTCGGGTCTATCACTCTTATACGACCGCGGTGGTTATGCTCCAAAGCAGTTTCTTTTTCAGCCCGGGTACGCTTCTTGCTGCATCAGACATGGAAAACGCACCGGGAATGGAACCAGGCGCACAGGAACAGACGGAAAAGATTGCGGCGGACTTTAAAGATGCGCTTCTTGCCAAAGATCAGGCTGCCTGCATCGGACTGCTGAGCCGGCTGTATCGGTGTTATTCTGAAAACAGGGTGTTTCTTCCCAACCAGGTAAAGGATATTTACTATAAACTTTTTATCAGTATCAATGACTGCCGCCAGACGCTGAAACTGAGCCATGATCCTTCGGAGACCAGTACAGAGGAAAGTATCATTGACCATCTGGAACGCTGTTTTACTTACCAGGAGCTTCACGAGCTGCTGGTCTCCAGAACTGAGCAGTTTTTTGCAGGCATCAGCGACCATGTTCCGGAAGATTCCACGATTTTTCTGATCAAGGACTATATCAGCCGGAATTATGCCAGCGATGCGCTCTCCATCAAGGAGATCAGCGACCATGTATATCTCTCTGCTTCTTATGTCTGTACCTATTTTAAGAGCCAGACAGGACAGACTCTCAATCAGTATCTGACTGAGTACCGCATGGAAAAGGCGATGCAGCTGCTAAGTGACGCCCGCTATCAGATCACAGATATATCCTCCAGGGTCGGCTACAGCAATGGCAATTATTTTAGCAAAAGCTTTAAAAAATTCACGGGGCTGACCCCGTCCAAATACAGGGAGAAGATGCTGGGATGAAATTACATACAAAGAAAAACGGCAGTTTATATAAGAATCTGAAGCTTCAGACCAAGTTTACGATTACACATTTGGTGATCGCAACGATCCCCATGATCGTGCTTGCCATCTTTTTCTATACGAAACTTTATGACATGATCATTGCAGACACCATCCGTACGGAGCAGAATGCATCCACGCAGACAGCCCCGCTGATTGAGGATGCCGTTTCCCGCATACTCCGGCTTCATGACCAGATTACAGGGGAAGAGTTCTACCATCAGATTGTCAGCTCCGCCCGGACAGAAACACTGAGCGGCCTTGCAGATGGTGATTCTGCAGACATCTTTTTGGAGACAATCAAAGAAGCCACGGATGGCTCTCTGATCACAGATGTAAAACTGTATATAGATATTCCACGGACAGATCGTATCTTTTCAAATTATCCGATGTGCAATACCATCCTTCCGATCAATAATGCCTGGGGAACCTACTGGTATGGGATATTTAACGGGGCTCCGTCGCTGCGCACGCTTTTCTGTCCGTCTTTCTATCTTGGCTCTTATGAGATCAGGCATAACGGGGAAATGGCATACATAACAAAATCGAGTATTATTTATGAGGGCAAACGGGTTCCCTGCTACCTGGCGATCTATTTTTCCCAGGACTATTTCGACAGCCTGTTAAAAGACAACCTGTCTTCCAGCAGCAACGTGGCTTACATCATCAATGACAGGGACAGTCTTGTGGCCACATCGGATCCGGCATTATCCGGCGCCTATCATTTCGGATATGATGAGGTGCAGGAACATTTTATGTCCTCCAATAACTTTATTTTAAAGCGGGTTCTGGGGGAGGACGTATACGCCGGCTTTTACAGCATAAAAAATACGGACTGGTACATGGTCGTGGCCATGCCGTCCCAGCCCATGATTACGAAAAGTATTACGATTATGGCAGGCTTTATCCTGGTTTATGTGGCGTGTATCCTGATCGCATTCCTCATTGCCACGCTGCTCTCCCATTCCATTACGAACAGGCTGTCAGCCGTCATCAATCAGATGGCAAAGTCGCGGATCGGGCCGCCCGTGGCACTGCCTGACGCAGACACTTACGATGAGATCGGGGATCTGATCTCCACCTATAATTATATGACCCGCGTGATTAATCAGCTTATGGATGAGCAAGCCAAGGCCGCCGAGGATCTGCGGGTAGCGGAATTTAATTCTCTGCAGGCCCAGATCAATCCACATTTTCTCTATAATACCATGGATATGATCAACTGGCTGTCCCAGCAGGGCCGCTCCCAGGATGTAACCTCCGCGGTCCAGAAGCTATCCCGTTTTTATAAGCTGACGCTGAGCAGAAAGCAGAGCCTCAGCACCATAGCAGATGAGCTGGAGCATGTTTCTATCTATGTCCAGCTGCAGAATATGCGTTTCCATGACACCATTGATTTTCTGATCGATATCCCAGATAATCTACTCGAGTACTCAATCCCAAAGCTGACCTTCCAGCCGGTCATTGAGAACTGTGTCCTGCACGGCATTCTGGAAAAGGAGTCCAAGCAGGGAACCATCGTACTTACCGGATGGCTGGAGGAGGAGGATATTGTGATTCTAATTTCCGATGACGGAGTAGGCATCTCCGAAGAAAAGCTGGAAGACATACTGACCGGACACGGCTCCTCCGGTGGAAAAGGTTCGAAGATTGCGGTCTATAACACACACCGCCGGCTGCAGCTGATGTACGGTCCGGGGTATGGGCTGACCTATTCCAGTACCCGCGGCAGCGGCACCGAGGTGGAGATACGTCTGCCTGCACGCTATCCCCAGGATGGAATCGCAGATGCCAAAGAAGAAAGCAGTCCGGAGGATCTGCTGAAAGAAAGCCATTTTATCCAGGCTATGACCCTGCTGTCCCGCCCGGAAATAAATATATACGAGATTGCCTCGGAATGCGGATACAACGACACACAACAGTTCTTTAACGAATTTAAAGAGCGGTTCGGTTACACACCCGAAGAATACAGGCGCCAGATGCTCTAAACTCACAATCATGAGTTTGATAAGCCGGTCCCGCGCCTGTTGATCTTCCATATACTTTTATTTATCCAATACCACTGCCGGTATCTCAAGCAAATCTGCAACTTTCTCATAAAGGGATGCATTGTGCCCGATGCTCATTGCAAAATGATGTGTCGGCGCCTCTGCAAACCATTCATCCATATAAGAATCCGGATCCTTTTTGAACTTAACAGGGGTCTGGGTGTTTCCTATAGTCATGATGTCGCCGTCCGTCGACTCCGCCTCCGTGATGATAAACTTGAGCTTTCCGTCCACGGTCTGGGTACATCCCAGGTTAGTAATGTCGCCGGTGCGCACTTTGGCTTCCACAGATACGCCGGTTCCCTGTTTCCCATGGTACAGCCCCATCCCTCTTAAGATTGGCTTTCCTTTTGCGATCTCCAGATGGAACGGGCCGTCATGCCCCAGAAGAATGGTGCCGTCTTCATAATCTGCCGTAACAATTTCACAGAAGCTCCCGCCCTTACCAAGGATGTCGCATATCTTCATCGCCAGGCAGGTTTTCAGGTCTCCCTCCCCGGCGCACGGAATTCCCCTGGCTGTTAAAAGAGAATGCCCGACAATAAAGCCTCCCTGCACCTCTTCGTAATGCCCTCCCGGCGCCCCGTGATAATAATAGGTCAATGCATCCAGACCGAACTCTTCCACCAGTTTCTCCTGTGCCACAGCCACTCTTGCCGACCAGTTCATCTGCTCATCCGTCGGTTTCTGGGCAAGAGGGTCTGCCGCCGCATCTTCGCTTATCGTAAAAAACGCCTCGATCTCCTTTCTTTTTGCCGCTGTCTCTTCTTCTGTCACACTTTGCAGGTGCCTGTCCAGATCACACATTTCCAATACCTGCAGATGGGCGCCGGTCTGTGCCTGAAACATGGTAAAATCGCTGTACATATCCAGCATTCCGCTGTAGGTATTGCCAAGGAACCCAAACCGGGCCCCCTTGAGGCCGCATTTTACTTTGGCGGCCTGAACCCACTCTTCAATCTGCCTCCACGCCCGCTTCGCCTCCGGGCGCTGTGCAGTATCTTCATCGGCAAGAGATATCTCCGGAGTATAGTCCAGTCCCAACAGGCCGTTTACAACCCGGTATTTGATTTTGGCACGGTGGAAGGCATTGGAAAGCTCAGGCACCGGGCACGCACCGCAGTGTGCCAGCCATTCCCCGGTCGTCGTCTTCTCATAATTAATCTTTGCCGCAGGCTGCAGGTTTAGAATCACGACCGGTGCGCTGCAGATCTGATGCAGCGGGAGCACCGATGCACTCGTAACATAAGTCGCGGAATGCGCCAGTATCAGATCCACATGGTTCTCATTGAAATACTCTCCCGCTTTTTTCCCTTCCTGTTCACAGTCCACCAATCCATAGAAGCAGGTATCTGCCCCGAATTCTTGTACTTTTCCTGCGATAAATTCCCCATATTCTATCAGCCGTTCCCGCAGCCCCGGAAACTGCCCCCAGTAATGCTTCAGTCCCATGGAATAAATTCCGATTCTTGGTTTTTTTACTTGTTTTCTTGAATTCATCGTTTTCCTCCTGCTTTCATGATAAAAATAATATATTAGTATTGTTTCTATTTATGTTTACAAACCCATTATATTCCTGTAAAATAGAGATTGCATCCAAGCAAATTGTTTAAAAATAACAGAATGTTGTGGTGACATTATGAGACAGAACACAAAGGTTTTGGAGCGCGGCTCCCACACCTGGAGTGAAGACTCCATCCGGATGATACTCACACCCAGCAGTACGGCACGGTCCACCTACTTCTATACGCAGGAGGTAGGTTATTTTAAGACGTTCCATCCCTATTTTTCGGAACGGGAGAATCTGGACTCCTTCCTGATCGTCTACACGGTATCGGGCAAAGGATATCTGGAATATGAAGGGCAGACTTATCCAATTACAAAGGGGCAGTGTTTTTATATCAACTGCGAACAGCACCATCTGTACCGCACGGGCCGGGAGGAAGACTGGGAGATCCTGTGGATTCATTTTAACGGAAACAGTGCGTTGGGTTATTACAAGGAATTTACCAGAAATGGATTTCAGATATTGAGCGTGCGCGACGAATTTTTCATGGAGCGCACGCTCTGGCGCATTATTGCGCTCAATCAAAAAAAGGATCTGACCACCGAGCTGGTCACATCCAATTTAATCAACGGTATGCTGACAGAACTGCTGCTTCAGACAGCTACAAATAATGCAGATACCTTTCTGATCCCGGATTATATCAGGCAAATCGTGCGGGAAATAGATAAGAATTTTAAATCCGGCCTCCCGCTGTCATATTTTGAAGAATTTACCCACCGCAGCCGCTATTATATCTTAAAAGAATTCAAAAAATATATCGGCGTCACGATCCATGAATATATTATCACTGCCCGCATTTCCTATGCAAAAGAGCTTCTGAAGTATTCTGATCTTCCGGTCAGTGAGATTGCCTTTGAAGCCGGAATGAACAATGTGACTCATTTTATTAATCTTTTTAAGGCCAGGGAAGGCGCCACCCCACTGGCATACAGAAAGGCATGGAGGAATTAAAGCTTGCATACCTTTTTTACTTATAAGAAAGTTGGTCTGTAAGATAAAAAGCCCGCCCGGCGGGATGCGCACTGCGGCGTAAGCAGTAGATGCCGCTATGCGGCCGCCTCAGGCACGAGTTTCTCTAGAGAAACTCTATTCTTATGATATAGGAAATTCCTCTGGGATTTCCTATATCATAAAAACCCTCCGGGAGGATGCACACGCCGCGTTAAGGTATATAGCTGCAAAGCGGCATCGCGGCGGCGCCAAAGCGTGCAGGCCCCTCATGAGTGAGGGGTTTAGGAGTTGAGGCGGGCTTGCCCACTTTGTTCTATCCGCCTGCTCCCATGCACAGAGCAGGAATACTAAAGTTTCTAAAACTCATACTTTTTTTGAGGTGATTTCAAAATACAAGCATACTGATCTGCGGACATTGGCCTGGCGCAATAATATCCCTGTATGTCATCTATCTTCATACTTTTTAATATATCATACTGTGCTTTATTTTCTACGCCCTCCGCTGTTACGCTAATATGAAGCGACTGTGCGAGCCTGATAATACTGCTCAGGATCAGTCTTACCTTTTCATTGTTTTCCACGGGATCGACCATACTCTTATCAATCTTTAGAATATCAATCGGCATAGACTTGAGCATCGTAACCGATGAATATCCGGAGCCAAAATCATCCATTAATATCCGGATTCCCCTGCTGCGGAGTTCTTCCAGGCTATCAGAGAGAATATCTTCATTGGAGAACAGTGCCGTCTCTGTCATTTCCAGCTGTATCAGCTCATGCGGGATCTGATGCCGGTCAATGATCTCCAGATACCGTTCCACAAAATTTAGCCTGTATAAATGCAGCTGTGATACATTAACCGAGACAGGCAGAACTTCAATGCCCTCCCGAAGCCACCGTTGTATCTGGCTGCAAGCCATCTCGAGCACGAATTCATCCAGTTCCACGATGCTGCCACTGTGTTCCAGAACGGGAATAAACTCCGCCGGGCTGATAGCCCCTGTTTTAGGATCTTCCCATCTGACCAGAGCTTCGGCGCCGCAGAACCGTTGCTCTTCCACCTGGAATTTGGGCTGGTAACACAGGTAGAACTCCTGATTTTTAAGCGCTTCCGAAAAACGGTCCTCTAGCTCTTTATTCCGCAGCATACGGCTGCGGATGGTCTCGCTGTAAAAATTACACGAATTAATCTCCGGGTTATATTCCGACCGCGCCGCCATAGCCGACCGGTCCAGCATGGATTCCAGCATTTCCTCCCTCTGCTGCACCATATAGACCCCGGCCTGTACTTTCAGCACATAAGGGGTATCCCCAACGCGGTTATCGGCCTCACATTCAATTTTTTTCAGAATCATATCCAGGCGCTCCTGCAATTGTTTCTGATCCTGGTATACCAGTAATATGGCATAATGATCAGACTGCATTCTTGCCGCACACTCATAGGTTCCGACTGCCTCCCTCAACGCCTTCATCACACGTTTCAGTGCCCGGTCTCCCTCTTCATAGCCATACAGGTCATTGATGTACTGGAACCTTTTTATATTCAATACAGCAAGGGCATACTTTTTATCCGTATATGTATGCAGAAGCTTCTGGGCATCCAGCATGAATTTAGCGTACGAAGCATCTCCGGTAACTTCATCTACATACGCCGCCCGCTCCAGCATCTTCCTGCCCGCCTTCTGGATCAGGTACACCCTGCATGCCAAATACAGGATTCCAAGCAGACACACCAGCAGGATCGCATAGGCCGTAGCCATAGGCCCATTGATATGAGTCTCAACTACCGCTTCCGGTATCACGCTCATCAGATACCAGTCATTGATCTCCAGAGGCTGGTAATATACATAGCGGCTGCCTTTTTTCGTCTGAAAAGTCACGAATCCGTCCCGGAAGGCATCTATATCTTCCTGAAGCCGCCGCATGCCCGCCCTGTTATCCTCCGATTCCTCCAGAATATAATCATAATAATTCTCAAATGAGCTCCCATTTTTGTTTTCAGAGTCAATGACACAGTCCCCATTTTTTCGAATAATGTAACTGTACCCTTCCCCTCCGAATGTCGATACGGACAAAATCTCCTTATAATACTCGATCTCATATGCTCCGAACAAAACATACCTTGTACCATCCTCCCAATTAATCGGAGTACTGTAAAGAGTAATATCTTTCCCGTCATCCAAATCCTTGAGACGATCCGAAACCACTGTTTCCCCTTCCATTGCAGCCTGGAACCGCTCCTGAATACTCTCCCGATCCGGCACAAATCCCCTGCCATCGGTAGCCTTCCCAAAGTAATCATCCCGGATAATCCCCATCCGCTTAAACCCGTTCATCTTATCCACATTCACAAGCCGCTCAATCAGCACATCAATATCCTTCGTTCCCCCCTCACTAATGTAAATTGCCAGATTCGTTAAAAGCGTCTTATTCTTTTCAACCTCCTCCTGAATCACATTCACGCTCTGACAAGATATCTCAGAAAGAGTATTCAAAACCTTCCCCTCCGAAGACTGCTGAAACTTCCACGTAAAAAAGACTGCCAGCAAAACAGTCATGGCAATAACAGCAATAATATCAATATACAATTTTCTTTGTCTTCTGCCTTCTCTTTTCATATCCCAATTATACACACTCCCCATCCCCCCGTCAAATGAGATTAGCGAGCAGATTATGCGAGCGGAAGATAGGGGGCGCCTACACATAAAAAGCTCTCCCCAGCCCATAAAACCACGCCATCGTCTGTTCCATCCACAGCTCCCGCACAAGGCCCTTCCGGGGAGGAGGGGCTCTGCCGCCTGGATGCGCATAGCTGAGTAAGAGCGGCGTCTGCAGCCTGCTGTGGGTTTCCATGCCGTTGCCGCCGACATATAGTGACGCTTAGAATATCTTACAGAAAAAATAAGGAAAAGTGAGGGCAGCATTTGATTCACAAAATCAAATGCTGTTGCCGCCGGCGGTGTGAATGCATCAGCATTCACGCCAACTGCGGCATGTCCCTCACTTTTCCTTATTTTTTCTGTTAGATATTCTTAGCCTCACGGCCAGTCGGCAGCAACGGCATGGAAACCCACAGCAGGCTGCAGACGCCGCTCTTACTCAGCGCCCCCATACCAGCCAATTCCCCTCCGCCCCCAACCGTTACCAGAGGTTTTTATAGATTTGTACTACATCCGCCTTCCGTGGCACGCGTGGATTTGTATCCGTACACCCATCTGCCATTGCCCCATCTGCCATATGATCTATGGCATTGAAGTACTCTTCTTCAGAGATTGTCCCCATCTGTGATATGGAGAGCGGTATATCCATCTCTTTCAGCATGAACTGTACCCAGTTTACGAGTGATCTTACCGTCATGATCTTATTATAACTGCTCAGTCCCAGCAGCTGTGCCACTGTGGAGTATCTTTTCACAGCCGGCAGGTACTCCGTACGGCTCTTGCTGTGCTTGTTGATATCACTGTTGAACTCAATGATATGGGGAAGCAGCATTGCGTTTGCCCGTCCGTGCGGGATGTGGAATGTTGCGCCAAGCTGATGTGCCATTCCATGGTTTAGTCCCAATGACGCGGAGTTGAATGCAAGCCCTGCCAGGCAGGATGCGGAATGCATCTTCTGGCGCGCATGGGTATCATTTCCGTCCAGATATGCACGGAGCAGGAATACGCCGCAGATTTCGATTGCTTTCTCTGCAAGCGCCGTTGAAAAATCATTTCTGTTTGTGCTTACACAAGCCTCGAGCGCGTGCGTAAATACATCCATTCCGGTGTCCGCTGTAATTGAAGGCGGCACACTCTTAACAAGCTCGGCATCCAGGATTGCCTCATCCGGTGTCAGATCTCTGGAAACCAGAGGGTATTTCATCTGTTCTTTCGGATCGGATACAACCGCGAAGGATGTAACTTCTGAACCAGTTCCGCTTGTTGTCGGTATTGCGATCAATCCGACTTCCCCGTAATTGTCCACACGAAGTGCAAACTCACGGATTGATTTGGAGGAATCAATGGCAGATCCCCCGCCGACTGCGACAATCGCGTCCGGCTTATATTCCAGCATCTTTTTGACACCTTCACTGATTTTTTCGATCGGAGGATCCGGCACAACATCCTTAAAAATGTCAAATTCTATCTTTCCCTTTTTAAGAGGATCGGTAATCAGATTAATCATACTGCTCTGAGCCATAAACGGATCAGTGATTACCAGTACCTTGTTGTATGGAATTTCTGCCAAACGATCCAGCGCCTGATCGCCAAAATATACTTTAGTCTTAATCTCAAAGCTTTTCATAGTGTTTTTCCTTTATTCCGGGTAGATGCACTCTATCCCTAACTCTTCAAATGCCTGAAGCCATTTGGCCTCGGGTTTTTCATCAGTAACAACAGTCGTTATATCTTCCAGCATTCCGATCGCTGTAAACGCAATTTGATCAAATTTACTGCTGTCTATTGCCAGAATCTTCTGTTTTCCTGATTCCAGCATGGTTTTCTTGTTGTTCGCGTGAAGCTCATCCGAATCTGTAAGACCGGAAGCAAGGTCAACTCCTTTACAGGAAATTATCGACTTATCCACGTGATAAGAACGAAGCATCTTATCCGTCTGCGGCCCCACGAGCGCAAATGAACCTTCCCTGGATACGCCCCCGGTTGACAGTACGCTCCAGTCAGGCACATCAAACAATTCAATGATAATCTCAATTGAATTTGTGATCAGCGTCAGGTTTTTTTTCTCTTTTAATGCCTTTGCGATATAAACTGCTGTCGAGCTGCCGTCCAGCATGAGGCTGTCTCCATCGTGGACCATTTTGTTCACAAGTTCTGCAATCCGCTGTTTTCCAACAACATTGCGGTTCTTTCGGATATTAAATGGAAGATCGATGTTCACATTTTCATTGATAACTGCTCCGCCATAGCTTTTTATGGCATAGCCGTCATTCACCAGTTTTTCCAGATCCCTTCGGATTGTCTCTTCAGACACATCATATATCTGGCTCAGCTCACTTACCACTACACGCCGTTCAGCCTGAAGCTTTTCTAATATTTCATTCCGTCTCTCTATTGCGAGCATCACATTGCCTCCCGGTCATATTGCCCTGCCTTGCCCTTCTGAACACACTGCAGCGGGCTATACAGCAAATATATGTTTCGAATCATGCAGCTGTGCAGTTAATGCACAATTTTGTGCTGAACAATTGCGAATGATTATAATATCGCTTCGCGGATCTGGGCATCCGGGTGCGCGATCACAGATGAATCCAGGTACATTCCCTGGTCTGCCACTGCAGCCTTTGCCCTCTCGATAGCAGCTTCTACGGCTGCCACATCACCTGTCAGCATCAGATAAGATTTCCCACACATTCCTCTGGCAATTCTGAGTTCAATCAGATCGACAATCGCTGTCTTCGCAGCCTCATCTGCAGCCACAATGATTGAGGTGGCATCGTAAGTCTCCATAATTCCGAGAGCAGATACATCTTCGATCTTAGTAGCCCCATAGATTGCCGGGAAAATGGATTTGTGCGGGTTGCCGAGTACAAAACTGTTGATCAGATGTTTCCCATGCAGGGCTTTGGAAGTCTCAACCGCAGCATTTACCGCGCTCAAATCTCCTGAGATAATTACGATATATTTTCCCGGACATACTGTCTGGGCCTCAATGATACTAACTTCAGAAGTCTTTACCATAGCATCTGCTGCTACAACACCTGCTGAAACAGTCTTATATTCTACCATTCCAATTGCCTTACTCATTGCCTGCACGTCCTTCCTGCGTTTCTATGATTATATATTTCTCATTTACTTCACTAACCGTACCGTCTATACTTGCATGTATTCCCACACTCAAGCCTTTACCCGGTTCGGCTATCATCTGTCCCTGCGTTACTTTATCACCACGTTTTACAATCGCAGATGCAGGTGCGCCTATGTGCTGGCTTAACAGGATCTTCACTTTTCTTACAGGAACTGCAGTCTCATCAAGAGGCGCCTCCCTGTCATATTTTGTAAGATCCAGTCTTGCCATAAGGCGTTCCATCGGCACCTTACGGTACTCTCTCTCTTCCCCCACCGGTTTGGGTATAACACCCTGCGGAGGTTTGAGTCCGTTGGCACGCAGGCCCGCTTTATATTCTGCCATTAATGATCTCGGTGACAATCCCTGCATACAGGAATACATTTCGCACAGACCACAGGAAGAACAAAACATGGTATTTATAAATATGTTTGGTTCCTGTAAATCTTTACAGGTTGCCGCACGCATAAACAAATGCGGCTCTATCGGATGTCCAAGCCGGTTTCTCGGACATAAATCCGTACACATCGTACACTGGCAGCAGCAAGCCGCTGCACGTTTTAAATCGATCGATGATTTTCTTCTTTTCTTTTGAATAATCAGGTGTTCCTCCGGCAGTACCAGCACGGCATTAGTCGTCTTGGTAACCGGCTGTGAACCGCTGCCGATAAATCCCATCATCGGGCCTCCGATGAAATATACCGGATCCCTGGCAGTGACATTGCCGGCCAGCCTGACGGTCTCTTCAATCGTCGTTCCGATCGGTACCCGCACCGTTACCGGGCGCTCTACCTCAGCCACGACAGATACCAGCTTATCCGTTACCGGCGCCTGCTGGTTAAGTGCTCTGTATACGTTGTATACAGTCTCCACATTGAATACGGCTACACCGCTCTCAATTGGAAGCCCTCCCGGCCTTACTACTTTACCAGTCACTTCATAGATCAGAACAACTTCGTCTCCGGCCGGATATACTTCATCCAGCAGCCCAAGCCTGACCTCGGGATATTCACCGATGACTTCTTCCAGAGCCTCAATTGTCTTTTTATAAGCCTTTTTAATTCCGATGACTACTTCTTTTGCACCTACAACCTGCCCCATCATATGGAAGGTCTCAACGATTTCCTGTGCATACTTCTCAAGCAGCTGCCTGTGCAGCCGAAGAAGCGGTTCACACTCTGCACAATTCAGGATGATTGTTTCAGCACGTTCATCTAGCTTTGCATATGTAGGAAAACCTGCACCACCTGCACCAACTATACCGTTTAACTGCAATATGCTGCTCAATTCTTTCATATCCATCATTTCATTACTCCAGTCCTGTTCCATCGTCAATAATTCCAACAATTGCTGCATCAATAGGTGCATCCGGCATTCCGGAACCAATTCTGGCCGCGCTGCCCTGTGCTACCAACACATACTCACCTATACCCGCACCAATCTTATCAATCGCAATCAGCTGATTCGCACCATTCTGCATATGCTCCAAGACATCCACAATCATAAACTTATTGCCGACCAGATTCTCACATTTGCGTGTTGAAACAACACTTCCTTTCACTTTTCCTATCAGCATAGCATCCTCCTCTTGCGGCTATAATCTTCAGTGTTTGATACTAGTACAATTACCCCGCACAGACGGCGCGTCAGTGCCGGAACTGTCCGGTACCGGAAAAGCCTGCGGGATGAATCCCCTTCGTCTGCTGCGGGGTGTTTTACTTAATGATTCTTACGGTATCTCCTGTCGCAATTTTCGCTGCATTCGCTTCATCTGTATCGATATGCATCTCAAGAGTAAAGCTGTCGTCAACGCGGATCTGAACATGGTTGAATACGGTTCCTCTCTCGTTGTCTGCCTTCACAGATACAATGTCCCCATCATGAACACCGGCTGCCATTGCATCTTTCGGTGACATATGGATATGCCTTTTTGCAATAATGCATCCTTCATCCAGATAAATAGCTCCTTTTGGCCCAACGACTGCAATTGCCGCCGAGCCGGCGGTGTTGCCGGATTCGCGGATCGGCGCCTTTACCCCGAGACGGATGGAATCTGTTGCAGACACCTCCACCTGGGATTTGCTTCTTACAGGTCCTAAGATCCTGACATTCTCTATCGCTCTAAGCTTCAGGCCGACAATTGTTACCAGTTCGTTCGATGCAAACTGGCCGCCCATCAGCTCTTTTTTCTTCGTCAACTGATATCCCGGACCAAACAGGGCCTCAACGTGCTCCTGTGTGAGGTGGATATGTCTCGCGGACACTCCGATTGGCACAAGATATCCGGTATCTCCGGAAGCTTTCTGCTTCTCAACTGCTTCCAGTACCATTTTGGTAATCAATGCTACATTGTTATTGTCCATATCAATTCTCCTCATTAAGTATTCACAGGCCTTACGCATCTGCCTGAGGAAGAGACGTAAGGCCGTAAATCTTTAGCTGAACTTATCTGTTCAAGAACAGATACTCCGCATACCCATGAAAATCGCCTGCAGCGATAGGGCTTGCTTTTGGCTGTTCAGCGCTTTCGTACATACTGTGCAGTAAATACACAGTCCTGTACTGAACAATACACTAACGCTTATTATTTCACTGCTGGAAGAATTTTTTCTACATCGCTGTGTGGTCTTGGGATTACGTGGGTTGCTACTAATTCGCCAAGTCTTCCTGCTGCCTCTGCACCTGATTCAACTGCAGATTTAACAGCTCCAACATCTCCACGAACCATTACTGTTACCAGTCCGGAACCGATCTTCTCTGTTCCTACTAATACTACATTAGCAGCTTTGAGCATGGTATCTGCTGCTTCGATTGATGCTACTAAACCTCTTGTTTCAACCATTCCTAATGCTTCCTGTGACATTCTTTTTTCCTCCTTTAATTGAATCTTTTCTTCTACCTGTTCTGCTTGCTGCGCCGACTGTTTCACCCGCTGGATGGTCTTGGCCGGCGCCTTCGCAGTCGTCGTTTTTCTGGCGGATGCAGCTTTCGCAGTGCCAGCTGTCTTTTTCGCCGTGCTTTTTGAAGTGCCGGCCGCCCTGGCTGTGCTTTTTTTGGCTGCACCTTCCGGCTTGGAAGTGTCTGGTGCTTTCTCCCCGCCGCTTGGTTTATTATCTTCTGCCATTTAACTGCCTCCTAACTTACCCGGTTCGCGCTGTTATTGATCAGCTTCAGTATCTCCCCGTGAGGATTTGCAATCACCACATGCGCTACTGGTTCTTTAATTCCGTTTGCAGCAGCAGTTTCAATGGCTTGCGATACAGCTGATACGTCTCCGCGGATAATGATGGTTACAAGTCTTCCACCTAACTTTTTTTCCCAGGTGACAAGCTGCACTTCTGCTGTCTTGCACATAATATCAATGGCAACCACCGCCGCTGTCACACTTGGGATTTCAAAAAATCCATACGCCTGTCCCATGAGACTGCTCCTTTACTCATTCTTCTTGCTGCTCCCTGTTGCAATGACAGGAAGAACTGCAGTCATCTTCGGTTCCTATACAGTAGGAAGAATTTTCTCTACGTCGTTGTGTGGTCTCGGGATTACGTGTGTTGCTACTAATTCGCCAAGTCTTCCTGCAGCGTCAGCGCCAGTTTCAACTGCAGCTTTAACAGCTCCTACGTCTCCGCGAACCATAACTGTTACTAGTCCGGAACCGATCTTCTCTGTTCCAACTAATGTAACCTCAGCAGCCTTTGTCATTGCATCTGCAGCCTCGATTGCTGCTGTCAGTCCTCTTGTTTCTACCATTCCTAATGCTAATTGTGCCATTTTCATTTCCTCCTAAACTTCTTTTACATAGATTTTATTTGGTTTGCCTTTATCTAAACCGCTCAGCTTCAGCATCTTTTCCGTATCCTCTGTGGGTCTTGCAATTTCGTATTCAGCTACAACTCCTGCAAGTTCTTCTGCTTTCATTTTCGCTGCGTCTAATGCTGCCTGAACATCGGATACGCTTCCGCGAAACTTGATCATAACAATAAGCGGTACGGGTAATTCATCTGCATTTGCCGGTTTATTCTTGTCAAAAGTCTCCAGACTCACATCGCCCGCTTTGCATCCGGCATCCGCCGCCGCAAATGCTGTTGCCAGTCCGAATACTTCCAACATGCCTACTGCTTCTCCCATGTCAATTCTCCTTTTTGGGATTGCTGCTATTTATTAACAATAGCGATCTTCAGACCTTCCATCTTCAGGTTCGTCTGATGAGCCTCGTTGATCTGATCCAGCGGGAATTCGTGTGTGATCAGGTCATCCATCGGAAGTCCGATTCCTTTTGCTCTCTTTAGGAAATCGAATGTTGTCGCATAATCTCTTAATGTATATACCCAGGAACCAACTAATGTGATTTCCTTAGAGCACAGGTCAAAATGCGGGTTGATTGTAGCGTCTCCGCCGTTGATGAAGAATCCCAGTTCGCAAAGCCCGCCGCCGTTGCGGATAAACTTATAAATGTTGGCATGTGCAACCGGTGATCCTGTACACTGGAATGCGAAGTCTGCCGGATGTCCGTCAAACGCTGCCTTAACGCCGTCTGCCAGAGCCTCAATCCCCTTGAAATCCTTGAAGTTTACAGAGCGCTCAGCCCCCATCTTCTTTGCAAAGTCGAGTCTCTTCTGCTCTCCGTCTACAGCTACAATGTTCTCGATGCCCATTGTGCGGAGAACTGCGATACAGATCAGACCGATGGGGCCGCATCCCTGTACAACAACTCTGCTGTTGAATCTCAGGATTCCTGTTGTCTTTGCTCTCTCTACAGCATGAATCAGTACTGCACATGGTTCGATCAGGATTCTGGACTTCAGGTCCAGGTCGCTTACGTTGAATACGGTAGAACCCTCACGGATCACGATGTAATCTGAGAACCAGCCGTTCAGATGAATGTCATCATCCGGGAGAAGTCCGTATACATCAGCGCCGCCTACGTTCTGTTTGTTCAGATCGTACATTGTGATGTCCGGATCATCCTTGAAGATCATACAGGTTACAACCTTGTCACCCACCTTCAGTTCTTTACCTGCGCTGTCGATCTTTACGTTCTTACCCATCTTTACGATCTCTCCGGTTCCTTCATGTCCAAGGACAACCGGGATCAGGCCGAATGGGTCTCTCTTGAATTCATGGGCGTCAGTACCGCATACGCCGCATCCTTCAACCTTTACAAGAATATCTCCGTCTCCCAGCTCAGGAATCGGGAATTCTTTGATATCATAGTGTTCCAATGCTGTCAACATAGCCACACGAGCAGTTTTTGGAACTGCCTGGTTTCCTGCTGTTGTATTTGCTGCAGGAGCAGCCTTTTCGCCCAGCATACTTTCCAGTACCTGTTTAACGACTGCTTCTACATTTGCGGAATTCATTTCCATTTTATTTCCTCCTGTCTTAACGAATGCATAAACTGTCTGACATGACGCAGCGTCTTCTCTTTGTGAAACTGCTCGCGCTTGTAAGGCCTTCGCCTGTCCTGCTGGCGATTGTGAATGTACAGAAACCCTCGCCCCCGAACCCGATTGCCGCATATGACGGGCCGTTCTTTACAAGAATCGCAGTGTCAATGGCTTTTGCATACTTCGTGATGTTGTCTACGTTCTTGGAATGTATGTGTGCGGAATGTCTGTTGCCGTGTTCCAGCCATACAGCCTGTTCAACCGCATCATCAAAATCTTTTGCCCTGACTACGCCGAGGATCGGCATCATTAGTTCTGTTGCAATCAACGGATGCTCCTTCGGTCCCTCAAATGTGATACACCTGATGTTATCCGGAACACTCACACCGATCATTCCCAGAAGCGTCTTCGCATCTCTGCCCACGCACTTTCTGTTCAGTCTGCCGTCTTTCAGGACAACTGCCGTCAGGGCATCCTGCTCTTCCTTAGAAGCCAGGTAACATCCCTGCTCGCTTACCAAATAGTGCATTAATTCGTCTGTGACAGAGTCCACAGCTACGATTTCCTTCTCAGCGATACATGGCAGGTTATTGTCGAATGTACATCCGTTTACAATATCTTCTGCTGCTTTCCGGATATCTGCTGTCTCGTCTACAAGTGCCGGCGGGTTGCCTGCCCCTGCTCCGATTCCCCTCTTGCCCGAGGAAAGGACGGCTGTTACAACTCCCGGTCCGCCTGTTGCTGCGATCAGATGAATATCTTTGTGTTTCATCATGATGCTGCTTGATTCCAGTGTCGGCTTCTCTACCGTGCATGCGATGTTGTCCGGACCGCCCGCCTCAAGAGAAGCTTCATTAATCATGTTGATCGCATAGATTGATGTCTTGATCGCTCCCGGATGAGGATTAAACACAACTGTATTGCCGCCGGCCAGCATGCCGATTGTATTACAAAGTACGGTCTCACTGGGGTTGGTACACGGAGTAATCGCACCGATCACACCAAACGGCCCCATTTCTATCAGTGTCAGGCCTCTGTCCCCTGACCATGCAGTTGTTGTGATGTCTTCCGTTCCCGGCGTCTTCTCCGCAACTAACTGATGTTTTAAAATCTTATGCCCGACATTTCCCATGCCTGTCTCCTGTACGCCCATGCGTGCAAGTATCTCGGCATTCTCAACTGTCTTCTTTCTGATGTTGGATATGATTTTTTCTCTTTGATCCATGGACATTCTGCCCACGATCTTCTGCGCTTTTTTCGCAGCTTCTATTGCTTCATTCATATCAGCAAATACGCCGTGGTTTCCTGATACTTCGGAAGCAATCTGCATCTTTGCCATGACTTCTGAAACGATGTCCTGGATCATCTGTTCATTTACAGACACGCTAATACCTCCTCGAAAACTTCTCTGCCATAAGCGGCTATTGCGGTATCTTCCTCAGCGGTACCGCCGCTCACACCCAAGGCCCCGATTATTTTTCCATCTGCTTCAAGCGGCTCCCCGCCGCCAAATATAACGATTTTCCCTTCATTCGTGAATTGGATTCCGTACAAAGGCTGTCCCGGCTGGCTTAGATGGCTAAGCGCCTCTGTGGACATCTTGAGGCTCGCTGAAGTAAATGTTTTATTGATCGCAATATCAAAGCTTGCTATGTAGGCCCCATCCATACTCTGAACCGCAACAGGCCTGCCCGCCTGGTCTGACACGGCGGCCACCACATTGACGCCCATGCTGGCAGCCTTTGCAGTCACTTTTTCGATCAGTGCATTGGCAGCCTTCAATGTCATCTTATGCTTGTGGCACCTGCATACATGTCCTTTTTCGTGATGAGAACCACTTTCCTTCATCTGGCCCAGTACCGCTTTTACGGCATTGGTAATATCCTGTTCGTTCATAGCAGTCTCCTAATATAATTTGATTCTGCCCGCGGGACGTTCTTTTTGGAACCTCCTTTGGGTAAGCTTTCTTACAGTCCCAGCTGATCCATCACTTTCTTTGTGATAGATGCAACTAAATCAGCATCTGCAGTGGAAGCTTCCGGTGCAGCAGCACTGCATGATCCTCCGCAGCTGTGGCAGCTTGGCTTGCCTGCTTTTGCGTTCGGGCATACGTTTGCAGGATGTTTTCCTGGAAGTCCCATTTTTCTTCTGATTTCATACAGCTTGTCCATCTGCTCTTTGTTGAACTCCTGTGGCTCGCCAAGCATCTTTGACTGATACAGAAGCTGTGCGTAGAATTCCAGGGATTCCATCTTGTGGTATGCGCTCAGAAGGCTGTCTGAGTATGCAAGCGCTCCGTGGTTCTCAAGCAGAACTGCATCGAAATACTGTAAGTGCTCAGAAACAGCGTCCGGAATCTCCATTGTAGAAGGTGTGCCGTATTTTGCGATCGGTACGCATCCCAGAGCGATAACAGCTTCCGGCATGATCGGCTGTGTCAGCGGAATACCGCAGATAGCAAATGTTGTCGCGTACAGAGGGTGAGCATGTACTACGGAGTTTACGTCCGGTCTTTCTTTATATACACGCATATGCATCTTTATCTCAGAAGAAGGTCTGAATCCTTTGTTTGCCTGCAGTACATTACCTTCAGCGTCTACTTTGCAGATATATTCCGGTGTCATGAATCCTTTGCTGACACCTGTTGGTGTACATAAGAATTCATTGTCATTCAATTTAACAGAGAAGTTTCCATCATTTGCAGCAACCATCCCGCGGTTGTACACTCTTTTACCGATTTCACACATTTCTTTTTTGATTTCGTATTCGTTTTGCATCCTTTTTTTCCTCCTTGGATTCTTAAAACAAAACTAAACATTTGTTTTTTGTTGTTTCTAACTCGATATTACCACACAATCCCACAGTAGTCAACTTATTATTGTGTTGGATTTGTTGTTTTCTCTATCCTTTTTCAGCCTCTTCCAGCTCCCACGGAAGCACATCCCCTTCTTCTTTTAAGTACTCCAGAATTTCCGGAATTCCCTCATAATTTTTCGAGTCAACGAAGAAGATTTTCTTGCAGCCTGTCAGCCTGAGCCACCTCTCGGCGCGCTCTACATTTGCATTCTTATCATGGATCTTTGTCACAATGCCGATGACTTCCCGGTTGCACATAGCCGTACAGCATGGCGGATAAAGGGAATACGGCTCCGTTGCCGATATCAGGAGCCCAACAACATCCGCCTCATAGGAGTATAACGCAAGGGCGTATCCCAAATGCTTGGTCTGGGCGTATTCCCCCGGAGTGTCTATGATAACATCGAAGTTATTCACATACTGTGTTTTGTGATACTGGATTTTTTCACCTTTTAATGCCTGGGTCAATGTGGTTTTCCCACATTCGCTCCTGCCCATCAATACGATTTTCTTCATATTTATTAAGTCCTTGTTATCTCACATACAGAGAAGCCCATTTTATCCCTCACATAATCCAGAACTGCGCGGATCGCGGCCTCTGTCTCTGAAATCGTACCGGTTACAATCAAAGTACCGCTGAAACGGTCTACGAATCCCAGCTCGATCCCCGCCGCTTTAATTGCAATATCTGCCGCAATAATAGCGGTTTCTGCGGGACTGATTGTAAGTACACCAATTGCTGACTTACTGTATTCCACCCTTGGGTCCAATCCCAGCTTTTCATACAATGTGATATCCGGACTTGCAATCAAGTGGGCGATTGTTATTTCCTTACCGGGAACTAGTTCCTGTACGATTCTTTCCGGCATTTGTTCATAACTCATGTTTCCTAGCCTCCTATCTGACATTCAATTCCGGATGCCAGTTCTGCAGTTTTGAGCAGCATTTCCATCGTTTCGTTTGACGGCGGCTCTATATTCCCCATCAGGTATTCTCTTCCCAGCCCTTCGTACTTGTCCTGACCTAGTCTGTGGTAGGGAAGCAGGTGAAGCCTTTTTACGCTGCCCAGTCTTTTTGTATACTCTGCGATATCCCGGATCTCTTCTTGTGTATCGTTAAACCCTGGAATGACTGGTACCCGGATGCTCAGCTCCGTCATGCCTGACTTTGCAATCTTCATCGCATTTTCCAGCATCAGTTCATTGGAGCGCCCGGTGAATGCTTTATGCTTTGCCGGATTCATATGTTTGATATCCAGCAGGTACTGATCCAGATACGGGAGCAGGCCCTCGATTACTTTGTAATCGGCGCATCCCATGCTTTCCATCGCCGTGCTGATTCCGGCTTCAGATGCCGCCCTCAAAAGCGCAGCGGCAAATTCGGGCTGACACAGGCTCTCGCCTCCCGACAGCGTCAGGCCGCCTCCGGTCCTGCGGTAATAGGTACGGTCTTTTTCAACCGTCTCCATCACTTCTTTTACAGTGACGTCCTCTCCGATTACCTTTGGCTCCCCCTGTACCATCATGGTCTCGATCTCAAACTGCTGCGATTCCGGATTACAGCACCACCGGCATCTCAGAACACAGCCCTTCAAAAATACAATCGTCCGTATTCCGTTGCCATCGTGGATAGAATATCTCTGTATATCGAAAATGCGGCCTTTCGTATTTAAATAATCTTCCATGCTGCGATTCCTCTCTTCCATCAGAAGCCCTGTTCCGTTCTCCGGATGATATCATCCTGAAGCGATTTGGAAAGCGTGGTGAACAAAGCGCTGTATCCGGCTACCCGGACAACCAGATGCTTGTACTGCTCCGGGTTCTTTTGTGCATCCAGCAGTGTTTCACGGCTGACTACATTAAACTGCATATGGCTTCCCTTCTGATCAAAGTAGGAACGGATCAGGCCTACGAAGTTCTCAAGCCCTCTTCTGCCGCTCAATGCGGATGGGTGGAACTTCTGGTTAAACAGTGTCCCGTTGGATGCAATATAGTGATCCAGCCTGGAGACAGAATTCGCTGCCGCAGTCGGGCCGTTTATGTCTTTCCCTGCGGACGGTGAAACGCCGTCGGCAACCGGTGTATGTGCAAGACGCCCATCCGGTGTGGCGCCTGTCTGTGCCCCCAGCGGAACATTGGCAGATACCGGGTATAAGCCTGCCTGGAATATACCGCCTCTTGGATTCTTATAATTCTGCAGAGGCTTCGTATATGTATAGGCCACATCTCTTGCAAAAGCATCCACTTCCGGAATATCATTACCGAACTTCGGAACTTCCTCGATCAATTTGAGGATACGTTCTCCGTTTGCTTTTACTTCCGGAGCCTCTGAAGCGGCTACTACCGTTTTCAGAATTGCTGCAACCTCGCGCTCAGTGACAGCCTGTCCGGCCGCTTTCATACCGCCTGCAATCTCTGCAGTCATGGACGCAACATCCTCACCGCTTAAGCCTTTGCCGTAGTTTGTAGCCAGAGCCTCTTTGAGTTCCTTCATCGTAACTTTCTTTTCCTCGTAAACCAGCTTTTTCACTGCAAACAGGGAATCTGCCATGTTCGCGACTCCGAATCCCTGAGGGCCGGTAAAGTTGTAGACTGCTCCGCCTTCCTGCACCGTCTTCCCTTTCTTCATACAATCATCGACCATAGAAGAAAGGAACGGAAGCGGGCATCTCTCTGCATGGGCAACGTCAATGGCATTGTCCGCATTCACCAAAAGTTTGATCGCGTAATCCATCTGAATCTTATATGCATGGTAGAATTCCCCGAAGGTCTTCATATCTTCTACCCGTCCAGTCTGCGGTCCTACCTGCACCCCTTTATCCTTGCCGTTGTTAAAAACCAGCTCCAGCGGACGGCACATATTAAAGAATGCCGCATCATGCCAGCCCTCTGTCTTACCTGCCTTCTGAGGTTCAACACAGCCGATAATATTGTAATCCCTTGCATCCTCCAGCGTCAGTCCTCTGCTCACCAGGGAGGGAATAATCACTTCGTCATTGTAATACGCCGGAAGTCCGATACCTGTACGGGTCAGTTCCGCCGCTTTAATAAGGAATTCATGAGGTGAACCGTTCCATACTCTCACGGACAGGGAAGGCTGCGGAAGGTAAACATGCATGGATGCCTCAATGCTCATAAAAGATAAATCATTCGTTACATCAATCCCTTCCTCATTCTGACCTCCTGCGATCAGATTCTGGAAAAGGCTGTATCCTGCAAATCCCTCTGCTGAAACAGCATCACGGCACTTATTCAGGTCATTTAACTTCACCCAGATGCAGTCCATCAGTTCCTGCGCAAATTCTCTTGTTATCTTTCCACTGTCCAAATCCTTCTTATAATAAGGATACATATACTGGTCAAATCTTCCCGGAGAGATTGAGTGTCCGCTGGATTCTATCTGAAGCAGCTGCTGTACAAACCAGAATGACTGGCATGCTTCATAAAATCCCGATGCCCCTTTTTCCGGAACATTTGCACAATTTTGGGCAATCTGAAGCAGCTCTTTTTTGCGTATCATATCCGAACACTTTTCCGCCTCTTCCAGAGCCAGCTTTGCATAGCGTCTGGCATAGGTAACGACAGCATCACAGCTGATCATCACAGCTTCCAGAAATCTCGACTTCTGCTGATAATCACCATCGGCCAGGCACAGCTTTGCCATCTCGGCTTCCGCTTTAGCCTTTATACCGGAGAATCCAATTTCCAGGACTTCTCCATACTTCACCGTAACATGGCCTACGCCATTATAAAAATAATTGCCCGGTGTGAAAATGTTATGTTCCATAGCAAGCAGTGTCTCAGGCTCCATATAGGAGGTAGCCAGCTCACTTGTTGTCTTTCCCTTCCAGTATGCATTGGCCTGCTTCAGCTCCGCCTTGGTCTGATCTGATATATAGAACGGATCTGCACTTCTGTTCTCCACGGTTTCAAATTCCTCTTCCAGCCACTCATACGAAAATTCCGGATAAGTCTGACAGCCTCTTGGCGCAAGCGTTGTGCTGCCTACAATCAGCTCCAGGTCCCGGATGATAATCGGAATGTTTTCCAAAATATGCTGAAATGCCTTTGCACGGCGGATAATCACCGGCTCGCTCTCTGTCTGCTTATATGATTCCGTCAAAAGAACAGCTCGAGCTGATTCTATCTCCGGCATCTTGGCATACAGGTTCTCCACAAGCTTTGGAATACGATCCGACTTTGGTATGTCCGTACTGTCATAGGTATATAATCCCATTTACTTTGTTACTCCTTTCCTTATGTATAAATACAGCCTGCATCTATACATAGAATATTAACCTTCAGAAGATAAATCAGAGTTTAGCCTGCGGCGGTGGCACCGCAGCATCTGCTTACACTGCAATATGCATCCCCCGCCGGGTTTTAATGAATCTCCACCCAGTCTTAATTATTATACTTGAACACTGCTCAGAAGTCAACACGAAGCAACATGATTTAAACGATTTTTATATGTGAATCCAACTAATCCCAATACTTATTTTGTTGTTTTTGTTGGTATTTTCATTTTTTATTTTAGTTTTTTATTGACAAACCAAAGAGCATCGCGCATACTATAAATTAGGGTATTTATAATGAAAGTGTTCATTTCGTTACTATGCATGGTTTATGGGCCGTGAATCGTAACTTCATTTATTACTGATAGAAAGGCCTAAAAGATATGTCTTCTTTCCAATTTGATATACATACACACACAATAGCAAGCGGACATGCCTCTACTGCAACCATCACAGACATGGCAAAAGCCGCTGCTTCCAGGAATCTGAAAATGCTCGGAATATCCGACCACGGCCCTGCCACCTGCGGCGGCGGAAAGCCCTCTTATTTTCGCAGCCTGTCCTATGCCCAAAAGGAGCGTCTTGGAGTTGAGATGCTTTATGGTGCGGAAGCAAATATTTTAAATAATGAAGGAAAGCTGGATCTGGAGGATTCCATACTTGCAAAACTGGATTATGTAATCGCCAGCATACACAAGCCGGTCAAAAAACCCGGCACCATGGAGGAGAATACAGCCGCATACATTGCAGCCATGAAAAATCCCTATGTCCGTATTATCGGGCACTGTGATGATGTAAAGTATCCGGTTGATTATCTGGAAATTGTAAAGACGGCCATGAAATATGATGTTCTTCTGGAGATAAACAACAGTTCCTTAAGCCCTGACGGCTACCGGGGAGATACCCGTTTTAACGACTTGATGATCTTAAATCTATGCAGGCATTATCATTACCCGGTTATATTCGCAAGTGACAGCCACGGCACAAAGCATGTCGGAGACTTTACTTTTTCGCTGGAACTGGCGCAGCTTGCCGGGATGCCGGATTCTCTGATCATGAATTATTCTCTGAAGGCCTTCAAATGTTTTCTGGAGAGGTCCCGTCAGGATGTCTGATGAATTATGTGATCGGCTGAGTGTTCCATCTTGAACTCTTTATGGAACATTCAGCCGGTCACATCAGTTATCTGGCATACTAAAGCTTCAGGCGGTATGACAGGATTCTTATGCCGGCCTTCCCCACCCTTTTGCAAAACCCTCCGGGCAGCTGCTCATCCCAGTTTATGATGAGCTCATCGAGGGGCATGTGCAGCATCTGGCTTAACGTGTAGAAGTTGTCCAGAGATGGCAGTGTTCTCCCTCCAAACCAGCCATAGACCGACTGGGGACATGCCAGGCCAAGGCATTCGCAGATCTTTTTCACGGGTATGCTATGAATCTTGCAGACAAAACGCAGCCACCTTCCTGTTCTTGCCATCTGAATCCCGGGGTAACGGCTTATCTTGGATAGATCTTCTTTTTTTCGTCCCCCCTCCGCCGGACCGCCTCCCGCTTTGTTCTGTTTTTCTTTCATCCGTCCTCACATCCTTTTTCATTTATCAGGGCTGCAGCATGTTTCTCAATTCCCTGTCCATGGTGAATCATATCCTGTAAGCAGGCAGTGAAAAACATGTCCCTTAGCTCTGCCCTTCCTTCCCGTTCCATCATAACACAGGCGGCACAAATTTAGCTACTGCTTAGTATGTCAAGCAGTTTGTAACTGCATGACTCTGTCTGCCTTTGCATGTAAAATAGATCTATATCAAATGTAAAGGAGGCGCTCTATGAGTAATTTTAAAGACCTTTCCCCGGACAGCCAGCCAAATGATAATTCTATGAAGCCTGTATTAAATGGCGCAAAGTCGGAAAGCTGTTTACCTGACTGGATTGCCCGGAAACAGGGGCAGTGCTCCCGCCAGGATTATGAATTGCTGCCTTCTTCTCTTCATGCCCAGCTAATGAACGGATATATTCTAACCCGTCCTCCTGTTTCATTTTTGCATCAGGCTGTCATCACGGAATTACTCTGCCAAATTGTAGCATATGGCAAAGAATCTTATTCTCCCTGCAAAGCTGTTACCTTTCCCGTTCGTTTTTACCTCAATGGGGGAAATACTATACTGATTCCCGATATTGCCATAATTCTGCATCCCGGCAGAATCATTGGATATAAGATCACAGAAGTTCCTGTTTTCGCTGCGGAAGTAGTTTCACCTGACAGCAAAGATCTGGACTGTTCTGTAAAGGTTCATTTGTACAGGGAGCTGGGAGTCCGCGAGTACTGGATTATTGACGGACAGAAACAGACGGTAACCGCCTGCCTGTATCATTCGAAGGAAAAGGATGAAATGGAGGAATACAGCTTTTCTGACAGAATACGTGTGCATACGGTAGAAGGGCTTTATCTGGATTTTAAGCAGCTTAGGGAATAGATCAGCCGGACAGTCCCGAATAACCACACCAAAAATAGTATACTTACCCAGGCAGCCGGGAGGGCGGATCCATCCGTTTCGGAGTTTAACGAAAGGGGTGGTGCTTATGTATGTTACATACGATAACTTATTTACATTTGTATTGAGGATTATTGCTATCATTACCTTGTGAAAAGTTTATATGATAAACGAAAAAAGTAATCGCCCCGTCTTGGCAGGATAGGCGATTACTCTTTGCAGTAACATCTTACCCGGTACGGATAGGCTTCATCTATCAATCCCGGCTGTCTTGTTAAGTATATTATAACAAATTTGTCTTGAATGTCAATTTTAGATTTTCTTCTTATATCTAACCTCTGTCCACGTTTTACTAAAGATCATCTAAGGTTAAGCTCTTTTAGAAAGTACTTCTGCCTCATAGTTCTGTACTTCTTTAAACCAGTCTTCTCTTTCCGGAACATTGTTGATTTCGCAGAAATAATTCCATACATCGCCAAACGGATAGCATTTCAGTTCTTCCTGCATTGCCATCAGCTCTGTAAACTGCTGTGTATCCTGCAGTTCTTTCAGCCGTGCATTCGGGCTTAACATCGCGCACATCAGAGCCTTCTGCATATTTCTCATGCCCACTACCCATGCGGAGATTCTGTTAATACTTGCGTCAAAGAAGTCAAGGCCGATGATCACTCTGTTCAGAGCATCATTTCTTACAATCTCTTTTGCAATCTCTTTTGTCTCATCATCCAGCAGTACTACATGGTCACTGTCCCAGCGGATTGGTCTTGTTACATGAAGGGCAATCTTATCATTGAACAGAAGCATAGATGAAATCTTATCAGAAACGACTTCTGTCGGATGATAATGTCCATTGTCCATCAGAGGCACAATCCCCTTGTTCATTACATAATTCATTGTAAACTCTGCTGAACCTGCTGTGTAAGCTTCCAGGCCAATACCAAACACTTTAGACTCCAGGCATACCAGCACTTTTTCTTTATCATAGTCAATGCCCAGAATCTGATCCAGAGAGTCTTTATATCTCGCTCTCGGTCCAAGCCTGTCAGCCGGAATATCCTTAAAACCATCCGGAATCCAGATGTTCATCAGACAAGGGGTTCCCAGTTCCTCGGCAAAATACTGAGAGATGCGGATGCAGGCTTTTCCATGCTCGATCCAGAACTTGCGGATCTCTTCATCCGGGCTTGTCAAAGTATATTCATCAGCCTTCGGGTGTGAGAAGTAGGTCGGGTTGAAGTCCAGTCCAAGACCTCTTTCCTTGGCAAACTCCACCCATTTAGCAAAATGCTTTGGCTCCAGCTTATCACGGTCTACCCATTCACCCTCTTCAAAAATAGCATAACTTGCATGAACATTGATTCTGTGTGTTCCCGGTATCAGGGTCAGAGCCTTGTCGATATCTGCCATCAGCTCTTCCGGAGTTCTTGCCTTACCAGGATAATTGCCTGTAGCCTGGATACCGCCTGTAAGTGCGCCCTCACTGTCAAACCCGCCAACATCATCCCCCTGCCAGCAGTGCATAGAAATCGGAACTGACTTTAATGTCTCCAGAACCTTATCAGTATCCACACCAATTTTCCCATAGATCTCTTTCGCTGATTCATATCTTTCCTTCGTTGTCATCGTAAATCCTCCTTCATTTTTCAAAGGGGTCTGACCCCTTTGCGTCTCATTGTCAGAATTGTTTTCCATTTTCATCGTACTTCTTTATATCAAATGACCGATCGATACATGTCCGCGCCTCCGGAAGGCTTGCAAACACGCCATCATGCATCATCTGAACGGTTACATTGCCGATTGCAGTTGCCTCGGTGGGGCCTGCCGAAACTTTCTTTCCGGTATATTTTGCAGTCAATTCATTTAAATATCCGGCATTGGCACCTCCGCCCACTACGTAAATCGTGTCGTATGTATTGCCTGTGATTGCTTCGATCTCTTTCACGGTATCGCCATAGCATTTTGCAAGGCTGTTGTATATGACTGCTGCAATCTCTCCGATCGTGAGCGGAACCTGCTGGCCTGTTCTGCTGCAGAAATCCTGCACTGCCTTAATCATGCTCTCAGGTGCCAGGAAACAGTCGTCATTGCAGTCTACTATGGATGGAATCGTTTCTTTGGATGCCCTGTCGCAGATTTCTGCAAAGGACAGATCCTCCGCAAACTCTTTTTTTACTGACTGGATCATCCATAATCCCATAATGTTCTTTAGAAAGCGGAATCTGTGGTCATATCCGCCTTCGTTTGTAAAGTTGGCTTGCATGCTTTCCATCGAACAGTCTGCTTCTTTTCTTTCGATGCCCATCAGTGACCAGGTACCGGAGCTTATATAGATTGCATTATCATCGTTTGTCGGCACTGCCAGTACCGCTGAGCCGGTGTCATGAGTGGCAGGAAGTACGACTTTACAGTCAAAGCCAACTTCATCTTGGATTTCTTTTGTAAAATTGCCAACCACAGTGCCCGGCATAGATACTGGATGGAACATTTTTGAATGATATCCCAGCATATCGATCATCTCGTAATCCCAGTCGTTTGTTGTAGGATTAATCAGCTGCCCCGTTGTAGCATTGGTGTATTCGTTCTTCTTAACACCGGTCAGCAGGAAATGGAAATAATCCGGAATCATAAGTATCGCCTCCGCCTGCTCCAGATGTTCCGGATGGCTCTCCTTCACCGCCATCAGCTGGTAAATGGTATTGAAGACCTGCTTTTGGATTCCTGTTCTTGCATACAATTCTTCCGGGGAGATCTTCTCATATACCTTCTTGTCTATCCCACTGGTACGGCTGTCACGGTATCCAACGGTATCTCCCAGAATCTGATCTTCTTTATCAAGCAGCACATAATCAACGCCCCAGGTATCAATCCCCATCGAAACCGGGATCTTTCCGATCTCTTTACATTTTTTCAGCCCGTTTTTGATCTCATTGAATAAACGCTCTACATCCCAGCACAAGGTACCGTCCTTATTATCCATGCCATTCGGAAAGCGGTACACTTCCTCGAGCCGCATCCTGCCTTCGGCCATATATGCAAGCATATGGCGTCCGCTGGATGCCCCGATATCAACGGCCAAATAACATTTCTCCATGTTGTGCCTCCTTATATTTTCTTCATACTTTTTCAATTGTAAGTCTATTATAATTGGTAAAAGGGTACAAAAAAAGGACGCTATTTATTTATCACAGCGTCCTTATTTGCATCTTAATCTGCACACTTTAAGAAAAGCACTTTCAGAAGATTCGTTTCTTCCGCTGGTGCTTTTTATCTTTATCGTACTTTTTTTATGCAGTAGTTTTTCATAAATTCTATAATCTCAGCATCATCATCCTTTTCATAAAATTTAATTAACAGCGTTTTAAACTATTCTAATTTTTGGTTATCATAACATACCGCCGAACACCTTTGCAAAAATCTCATCCTGTTCCTGAAGATGAGTCACATATCCGACCGGAATCTTATTCTCTGTAGCATCAATAATTGATTTAGCTCCCGCTTCTCCAAAAGCACCGCAGAGTTCAATGCAGTCTATCCCTTCTTCATATAGCTTTTTTGCTACTTCGCATGCTTCTTCCAGACTTGATACGCCGATTGTCTGCACCCCTCCATCGTGTATACTGGCACAATCTCTCTGTGAATCAAAATTCTCTCCCATAATTATAAATACAAATCTCATAAGAATCCTCCTCATATTACTGGCTTTATTAATTTTTTTTAACTAATTATACCATACTATGGAAAGGAAATATATGAATAGAGGCAAGTTGGTTACTATTCACGGGGCCGTGCACCACGCTGCACGGCATCCGAGCCAATAAAGTGATGGGGTCGGGCATCTGGCTCTTCGCCACGGGCGACTTTAAATGAGCCAGATGCCGTTACTATGCACGGTCTATAGACCGTACATATCAATGCTTATTTCCCATGCCCTCTATACCGGGCAGTATTGAAACCGCTCAAACCAAGCGTCTGTTTTTTCAGCAAACACCCCCACATAGCATCCGGTGAAAGTCATGGGCATACACTCTGTTGATAAAAGCTGTGTCCTCCCGCTGCCTGCCATTTGCAGATGATTCTCATCTCTTCCTGCAAGAAAACGATACTCCAGTGCATCAGACTCAATCCTCAGAAGCATTTTCTCCGAAACGTCCAAAAATAAGGGCTGGCTCTCCGTCTGCATATCGCCCACCCTTTTATACAGAATTACACACCGTTTCCCCTCTCTGCATGAGACGGCAAGGTCATAGTGGTGCTCATTCGTATGATAAACGGTTAATCCTGCACGCGCTTGCGGTCCCTGCGGTGCGGCATCCAGCCATACCTCAGCCCGCATACAGAAATGCTGCTGCCTCCGCCCCACAAATGCAGGCGAACACAGTTCATCTAATGTCTCATCCCCACCGGCCAGCTTAAGGCTTCCCTTCCTGTCAGTGAGACTGTACTGGCGCAGATCCGGGTTTCTCAAATAATTCCACACCTTAGGCAAGACAGAACCATAAAAGGAATCCGGATCCTCCCATCTGATCTCATAAGCCTCTTCCGGAAGCCGCATGACCTCCATGTTTTCCAGAATCTTTTCCCCCTGGTTCACCACAGGCCATCCGTTTTCGTCCCACGTAACTGGGGCAAGCATGGTTTCCCTGCCCAGATGATGGAGCATGTACTGGCTTGTCCGTATCCCATGGAATACCATCCAGGAGTCCCCTTCTTTTGTGTCGGTTACATCCCCGTGCCCAATCGCCTGAAAATGATGCAGCATCGTATCACGGTGGCTCAGTATCGGGTTATACGGACAGCTTTCAAATGGTCCCCATGGAGAGGTTCCTCTTGCAATCGTGACCATGTGGCCGTACTCCGTTCCCCCTTCCGCTGCCAGCAGGTAGTACCATCCCTCCCGTTTAAACATGTGGGGACCCTCGGGATATTTGCCTCCGCTCCCTTCCCAGATGATCTTTGTGTCGGAAAGCCTCTTTCCGCTATCGATATCAATCTGGCACTGCCCAATCGCCTGGCTGTCCGGCAGGTCATAGGTGCTTGTTAAATATACGCAGTGGTCAGAGTCAAAAAACAGGGAAGGGTCGATCCCGCCCTGTTCCATCCAGATTGGGTCCGACCACTCCCCATAAATATCGTCTGTCCAGACGAAAAAATTTCCACCATGGCTGAAGTTCGTGGCTGACACATAGAATCTGCCTTTATGGTGACGTATTGCAGGCGCCCATATTCCACCGGAAGCCGGACACTTTTCCAGCAATGCCTGGGATTTTCTGGTCAGAACATGCCCAATCTGTTCCCAGTGAACCAGATCCCGGCTGTGGAACAGAGGGATCCCAGGAAAGTATTCAAAAGAACTGGTCACCAGGAAGTAATCTTCTTTCACCCGGCAAATGCTCGGGTCAGGGTAAAACCCCGGTATGATCGGATTTTGATAATGTATCATTGGCTTCCTCCTTTACACGCGCACCCACACCAGCATTTCGCCCGTCTCTCTGTTCCCCCAGAGGAAATAGGGGACCGCTTTTACGGCCACTTCTTTCTCCCTCCGGATATATGGACGGTAAAGCTCCGCGGCCCATCCGTCTTCCTCTGTACGATATCCTTTTGCCGTAATTGCTGGTATGCCGCCGGACAGTACAGTTTCCGCAATCTGCAGTCCGCAGTCCGTATCTAACCGAATTGCAGAAAGATTGCTTCCGTTGTCTTCCTCTTCCAGACAGTACACAACCGGCCCTCTTTGAATTGCAGCCTTCCCGGCATCTGCCCTGACCTTTGGATTTGCCTGAATCAGCTCTGCGGCCATAACGAACAGCAGACGAATCTCATCTCCCGCCCGGATGCCATTTTCAAGATATACATATCCCTTTTCCACCCGGCATTCTGCCGCTTTTCCATTCTGCCGTACTTCATACTCATGGCACCATCCCGGAATCCGCAGCGCAATCCTGCTGTCCGTATCCGGCACTGAACGCACCGTAAGCCGGATGTCTCCGTCCCACGGATAATTGCCGTTCTGCCTTACACAAAAGTCACCGCGGCCTGTTTTTATCCTTACTTCCCCGGCTATATAGAGATGGACGTACAGCGTATGTTCCCCATAGGCATACACGTATTTTCCCAGAGAAGAAAGCAGTCTTGCGATATTAGGCGGACAGCAGGCACAGCCAAACCATTTCTGGCGTTTCGCTTTTACATGACTCCGGTCCGGATTTTTTTCGTTAGCCAGAGGCCAGACTTCCTGCGGATTCACATAAAAGAAATGTTTTCCGTCACGCGACATGGAGCTAAGAACCACATTATATAATGCCTTTTCCAAGACATCCCCATATATCCCGTCTGCCTCTATCATCTGCATCCGATGCGCAAAAAAAATCAGTCCGATGGAGGCGCATGTCTCCGCATATGCAGTCTCATTGGGCAGGTCATAATCCACGGTGAAAGCCTCTCCTGTCCTCGTGGAACCTATAGCCCCGGTAATATACATCTGCCGTTCCACCACATTTTCCCAGAGCCGCCTGCATGACAGATACATTTCTCTGCTTCCCGCCGCCCTTGCCACATCTGCCATTGCTGCGTACATATACATTGCCCTGACCGCATGGCCGGCTGCCGAAGTCTGGTCATACACAGGCAAATGTGACTGATTATAAACCAGGTCAGGACTCTCCGCCGGCAGGTCTGTCTTAAAGGAACATTGTTGGCGTAAAGTCTCCCATTCCCATACAAAATAATTCGGTTCCCTGCCCCGCTCCTCCAAAAAATAACGGCTCAGCTCCAGATACTCCCTGTTACCCGTTGCTTCATACAGTTTGACCAGCGCAAGTTCTATCTCCTGATGGCCCGGATACCCCTTCTGTCCTCCTTTCCTGAAATGTTCCGCAATATGATCCGCACATCTGCACATCACGTCCAGCAGCTTTCTCTTTCCTGTCGCTCTGAAATAGGCAGCCGCCGCCTCCATCATATGTCCTGCGCAATACATCTCATGGCATTCATACAGATTGGTCCATTCCTTCTCCTGATTCCCTATCGAAAAATAGGTATCCAGATACCCATTCTCCTGCTGGGCCGCGGCTATAAGATCAATTACCTCATCCATGACGGCTTCCAGCTCAGGCTCCGGAGCGCTCTCCAGACAGTATGACGCAGCCTCCAGCCATTTTGCCAGGTCGCTGTCTTGGAACACCTCCCCATAAAAACAACCTTTCTCCACGCCTGCTGCAATTTTAAAATTCCGAACCGCATGGCTTCGCTCAACGTCCGGCACCCGGTCATTCAGAATCTCCCACTGATAGGGAATCACCGTATCCCTTACCAATTCCATATACTGTGACCAGAAAGTATCCTGAATCTGTACCTCTTTTATTTCTGCCGGTCTGCATATTTCCAGCCGTTCCATATTCCGCCTCCTTCTTCATACATTATTTTGCAGCTTGCTGCAACCCCACCCCGCAAGGGCATGTATTACGGGACGCCCTTTGGGTATACATTATTTTGCAGCTTGCTGCAAACCCGCCCCGCAGGGTATAATTCCGGTGTGCCCTTGGATATAGAATTTGATCCCGGAACCACATGGCTCCGGGACACTCTTTTCCTTAAGCTTTAAATTCCTCGAGAACCCCATGTTTCAATGCCCCGGTGAACCTGACTCAGAATAAATATTCTAAATGAACCACTGTATTCTTTTTGAATTCTATATCAGCTCCGTTTCCGTCTTTATCATAAAGCTTCCCGTTCACCCGCAACTCCTTGTAGCCCACCGGGAAGGAGACATAAATCACCTGGTCTTCCATACTAAATATTTCAACCTCCGCTTTTCCGGCCTCCATATCCCAGCTCATCTTCTCAATCTTAGCAAATGTATAAAGCCACATTCCTTCCAGATTTCCTTTGCTTAAATCCCCCGGAACTGCAGGCAGCAGCTTTATAAAGCCTTCATCGGAATAAACCAGCATTTCCAGAACAATTGCCGGCATAGCTCCCAGCAGGTCCGGACAGAATACCCGGTATGGATAATGCACGGTGTTCAGTGTACGTGTTACGTAGCCGTGCTCCATCAGAGTACGAAGGTTATGCATGGCATCCGGCAGATCGCCCAGCCTTACCGCTGTAAAATACCGATGGATGACGCCATGGGCAGAATCATCCTGATGCCCGCGTTTCCGGTTGGAAAGAATAAACGGCTTTACAAGCTCCGGCGTTTTCTCCGGTGAAACAGCCCGCCCCGGCCAGATATCATAATGGTGGGAAACGTGCCGGTGATCATAGTTTTCCCCTGAATACTTGAAGGACCACTCCTTAATCGCCCCGTCCTCATCCATCAGATAGTCCGGCAGTCTGCCCCTGAGCGCTTTCCATTTCGGAAGATCCGGTTCGTCCAGGCCAAGAACCTCACATGCCTCCATCAGGTTATCCAGTACCTCTCTGCATACCATCACATCCATCAGTGAATTCACATTCATTGCATAGACATCCTTCGGGAATGGCACGTGATAATCATTCATGGAAGGATCTTCCGGCGAATAACTCGGATAGAACATTACCTTTCCATTTTCATCCACATCAGTGAGATAGTCTTCATAAAATAATGCGATTTCCTTCAGGCCCGGGACAATACGTTCACGCAGGAATTCTTTGTCTCCTGTCACCAGATAGTGCCCCCAGAACTCGTTATAAATCCATCCCAGACATGCGGTCCAGCAGTAATGTGGATATACAATCGAAAACTGATAGAACTTTCCTGAGTTATAATCACAGTGAATATTTCCGAGTACGCCCCTCGCTCCGTAAAAACGCTCTGCATTCAGACGGAAGTCATCGAATTTGTCCTCATAGAATTTGAAATAGGTATCCATGATTTCAGGCAGCCCCGTCATGTTCCCGGAGCAGACCTGCAGGTTGGTATTAATATTATGCTGGAACAAGGACGGCGGATCATCTCCGGTGTCCGTTATCATAAAGAAACGTCCCATATCATACAGCTTTTCCAGCATCATAGCACTTAACTCGCCCCCGCCGTGCTGTTCGTTGAGCAATTCCTCTGCCGCCATAGCCCAGTCCCCCTTAAGCCGTATCACGGAGCGTTCCATCAAAGGCTCCAAATATGCCCGGTTTGCTGCCAGCATATCTTCGTAGGAATCCTGGATTTGGTTCACTTCCTCCAGCACCTTTTCAGCCAGAGCATGGCGGTATGCTTCTTCATATTTTACAGTTCGGGAAATAATGGTGATCTCCTTTGCGCCCTCCACCTGCAGATAACCGCCCTCACGGCAGGATACCTTTCCATCCGTGCGGATCACAGAACAGCAGCAGTACCCACGTTCACCGAACTGCGGGTCATATGCCAATGATACTGTACAGCTTTCGGGCGTTGTCTTGATTTCCACATCGCTGCCTTCTATCTGATACATATCGTTATAGGTGACAAGCACAAACTGGTCGAAATGGTCAGGAAGATCGTACCCGCCCGGTGCAACAAAGCGTATGTTCATATCAAACTGCTCTTTATTCAGGCGCTCTGTTTTTTGCACAACTGCCTCTTTATCAAAGGAGACAAAAGACCTGCGGAGAATGCCTCCTTTTTCATCCTGTATGCGCACCACTGCTTCTCCCGACATCATATCAAGATACCGCAGGTAATCGCAGCGCTCCTTTCCTTCTTCGATTTCGGTCAGCAGCTCAATAACCGAATGGAGACGCGGATGCAGGCGCGGAAATTCAACGCCAAAGGGGCGGCTGTCTATCCACTGATCATACCCCGCCGCTTTCGTTGCTTCGTCCATCACCCTTGCAGCCTCTTCAAATTTCCCCTGTTTCAGAAAACTTCTCGCTTCCGGGATCGCATAAGCCACATCCGGCGGTTCGGGCGTGTCCTTCCAGCGCATATCCATGATCCTTTCACGGCGGTAGATTACGCGCTCATGATAAGGATCCCCCACAATATCAATTCTCTGCCTCCCGTTTGCAGTCACCAGAACATCTTCATCCGCCTTAGCCGGATACAGGCTGCTCACACTTTTATAAGGGAGAAGCTCTCGTCTTTTTTCAATTCCCATGGGTGGATATTTCAGGGCAAATTCCACTGCTTTCATACCATAACTGCTCATAAAATCCTCCTTATCCTCTCTTCATATGATTCAGAATTTCCTCTCGTGCCTGCCGGCGTCTGATGCCGGACGGAGCACTTGTATGAGCAGATTATACGTCCCGCAGGGCTGATGGTAAATGGAATATCATGGACTGAGGGAGGGAATATTTTGAACGTATAGGCACACTGCGGTAAGGCGCGCTTCTGCGGACGGCCTCCGGCTTTATCTTCCCCCGCCCGTTTCATCCGCAATATCTTTCTGCATTTGCGACTTATACACAATTGGACTGACTCCATACTGCTGTTTAAACACTTTGCTGAAGTAATACTGGTCACTGAACCCCAGCAACTCTGCAATATCCTTCACCCGTATGTTCTCGTATTCCTCCAGCATCTGTTTTGCTTCATTGATTTTGAGCCTGTTATAATAACTGATAGGAGTATCGCTGTAATATACTTTAAACAGCCTGCAGATATAGGACGGCGAAATATCAAAATAATCCGCTATTTCCTGCAGAGATAAGTTCTTATACAGATTCGCCTGCATGTATTCGGTCAATTTATACGCAGCTTCCATCGACACCCCGCTTTTTTCCTCTTTTGAGGCCGACATAAATTCGCTGTACCCCTGCAGACATTCTTCCAGCTCCCCGTACCTTCTGCAGTCATTCAGTATCTGATCCGCCAGCGTACCCGGCTCATCCGCCAGTTCCCCGTTCCCGCCTGCTGCCGCAAACATTTCGTCCAGCAGCGCCAGGAGGAATTTCCGCAGTACCGCGACGGTATAATGCTTTTCTTCCCAGGATAGAATATTCTTATGAATTTCTTTGCGATAATCATCTGCAGCCTTATTTTTCAGAATCCATTCTATTTTCCTGCGGAATACTTCAATCTCCTCTTTCTGCCGGATATACCGCTCTCTCACCTCTATATATTTCTCATCCTCAAAGACTTTGCTGCATTCCAGCATCACCATCCTCCCCAGCCGGTTAGAAAGATGGGTATACTGCATATGGAGCTGAGTGATATCCGTTAGGCAGCCCGAACAGATAATATTGACACGTGTATACTTCTTCCGCAGTTCCGACAAGAGTAACGTATTTAACAGCATGATCCTCTTTTGGGAACTGCTTTCCAGATTAAACATCACGATTTTTTCACTGTTCAGCCTGGTATTTGCTGTCCGAACATCCGGCCCCGCCTTATTCTCTGCCATAATTTCTTTGACCAATTCCTTTGACAAGGGCGCCGCATACTGCTGAAAAAGCCCTACCCGTACCAAAGAGAGCATGTAACGTCCCGGGAATCCGTTCTCCTCTGTTCCAATGCCTTCCTGAATCATCTTTTGCAGGGCAGATTCTTCCTCCTGTACCTTTTTGCTGTCCGCCTTCATGGTCAGCTTCTTTAAAATCTCAGCAAACTCCCCTGCATCCACAGGCTTCATGATATAGTCATCTACCTGCAGCATCAGAGCCTCGTGGGTAAAGGTAAAGTCTGCATATCCACTGATAATAACGCTTTTCACCCCCGGATAAAGCGCCTTGGCCTTCTGGATGAGTGTCAGCCCGTCTATGACCGGCATTTTGATATCCGTAAAGATGATATCCGGCTCAAAGTCTTTCAAAAGCTCGGCGGCAGCTTCTCCGTCATATGCCGTTTTAATAACGGAATCATAGCCTGCTTCATTAATAAGATGGACAATGTCTCTTAAGATGACTTTGCTGTCCTCTGCAACAAGAAACTTATACATGTTTCATCCCTCCCCCAGTGCAAAGGGGTCAGACCCCTTTTGTAGTGTTTGCGTTTTTATAACTTATTTGACACTATTCATTCTCAAATATGAACCTGCCGCCCAGACAGACTGCCGCGCCATCTTCCGGAGAATTATTCTTTATACTGAATTCAAAATCTCCTGCAAAGTAGATTCTCAGCCGAAGGAGTGTGTTCAGAATCCCCAATCCTCCCATGCCTGGTTCCCCCTCAGAGCTGTCTTGCAAATTGATGACCAGACTTTCTTCTTTCATCCTGTTTTCGATCTCTTTTATTTTATCCTTTGAAAATCCTCTCCCATTGTCTCTGACCTCAACTTTCCATTTCCCGTCCCTGGCGATTGCCGTCACACAGATATGATAGGGCGGTTTTTGTCCCTCAAAAGCATGCTGTATGGCGTTTTCTACAAATGGAAGGATACAAAGCCTGGGGATCAGGATAGAACGTGCCTCCTCCTGCACCTCAATCTGATATTGCAGAAAATCTTCATAGTACTGCTTCTGAAGTGCAAGATAGTTTGTAATGTATTGCATCTCCTCCCCAAGAGTTACCGTATGCGCATTGGAGTTCACCGTATAGCGCAGCATGTCCGAAAGCTGTTTGCACATGGCCTGTGCGTCCTCCGTGCGGCCTTCTCTTGCAGAGATGCTGATCGAATACAGAACATTATGGATAAAATGTGGGGAAATCTGCGCCTGCAGGGCAGAAATCCTCGCCCCTGCCTCCGCCTTATTGGACTCAATTTCTCTGAAAGCCGCTAATTTTAGATCATCCAGTATCTTCTGGAACGCATCTTTAAGCTCGATAATTTCATTATTAGAGACATCCTCCAGATTCAGACCCATATTCTCATAGGTAACCTTCAATACGCTGTTGCGCAGTTCCTGGAGGGGTTTTACCAGCATCCGCGAAAATACAACTACCATCAAAATTGCAGCAGCCGTCACGCATATAAAAAAGATGATCGTAGTATGCTGCAGTAATTTCATTGAGGAATATATTGTATCTTTTGGATACTGTATATAAGTCGTGATCCCCGAATAATCTGATGAGGCATAAAAGTACATATGGTTCTCCACGCTAAAGACACCGCTTTTATTCTTTTCCGCCAGATTTCTTTTGAATAAACCGCTCTCTTCTTCAGAAACGGAACTGGACGGATATACGGTATCGCCTTTATCATTCAAAAGAAGGACATTGCCTATATGGTTAATGTTGCAGATTTCATCCAGCTTCTTATAATCTGACTGCACCTCAATATAACCATATCTGTTGGCGCTTACATCAAAGACCGCACGGATAAATGATATCGTTGCACCCTGTTCATCCTGTGAGCCGCTGTCATGATCCGCATAGATAACAAGCTCCTTCTTACCTAGCTTTTCCCCATTGTCCTCCATTGTAAGGGCGGATTTAAAATTGCTTTTGTGCTGGTTGTATACATAAGAATAAGAACCATCCTGACTGTAAAGATATACATTGACATGAGGAAAAGACGTCAGCGTAATCGCATTAGAGACAATGGCTGCGATTTCTCTGTTCCGCTTTAATTCCTCATAGTCCGACAATGCTTTGGGATTGTTTTTCACCTCCCGCATGATCTGCAGAAGACCCGGATTTGAGATCAGCTTTTTTGTGATATCATCCATTTTTTCGATATAGGTGTCGACATTTTCGGATATTTTTATGCATAGCTGCATATCATTATAGGCTGACTCCTCTTCCATCTGTCTAAAGATGTGCATACGGATAAACAGGCTGAAAGATGCCGCTGCAAATAAAATAATAATAGAAAAAACGACATATAGTTTAGTCCTGAACTTAAAATTCATATGGGTTCCGCTCCTCCTGATCTGCATGGCTGTTCCTCCTTTATTATCCCAAATAACAGTAAAAAGTCAAACCGTTGTAACAGTTCAGACAGGACTGCACTGTTACAACCCGTTACTATGCTCGGCCTATAGGCCGAGCATAGTAACGTCAAACCTCATCCTTTTACCGCGCCTTCTGTCAGGCCGCTGATAAATTGCTTCTGCATAAACAAAAACAGCAGGATCACCGGCAGCGCCGCCAGCGTCAGGTCTGCAAACACCAGATTCCAGTTACTGCCTCCATACATTCCGAAAAACTGGTACACAGAAAGGGGCAGCGTCCTCTTTGCCGGGTCGTTTAAGAAGTAAAGCGGTATATTAATTTCATTCCATATTCCTGTGAACAGAAGAATCAGTACGGTGATATTACATGATTTCAGGAGCGGAAGGATGATGTAGAAATACGTCTGCAATGTGGATGCCCCCTCGATAAATGCGGATTCATCCAACACCCCTGGAATCCCCCGTATAAATCCGGTATAAAGAAAACAGCTGAAGGGTATGTTGATCGCCGTGTATAAAATGATAACATTCAGATAACCGCCATAGATATCCAGAACCGTAAATAAACGAATCGTAGGCATAATCTGCATCGGGATAATCGTGCCGATAAAGAAAAAATAATACAGGAATCTCGAGAACCTGGTCTTTCGCCGGGCAAGGATAAAGGATGCCAGAGAACTTGTGAATATCGTGATCACGGTGGAGGCTATGGTAATCAGAATACTGTTCTTAAATGCCAGCAATAATTTTCCCTGTTCAAAGACAGTTTTAAAATTATCCACCAGCCATTGCTCCGGAAGTGTCAGATCAAACGCCGTCACTTCTGCCGAATTCTTAAAAGCCCCCAGCAGCATAATCAGAAGCGGAATCACAATAACCAAAGAGATCAGAATCAGCACGATCTGCAGAAGTACCTTTGTTACTTTCTCTTTTTTTCTGCCATACATTATTCCTCCACCTCCCTCTTCCTCATCTTATACAATACCGGAATGCAGATAATAGAAACGAAAACCGCCAGCGTAACGTTCAGTGCGGTGCCGAGCCCCCATTGACCTCTTCCAAACTTAGAGAACACTTCCAGTGCAATTGCCTGAGACGCATTTCCGGGACCCCCGTTCGTAAGTGCATATGGTTCACTGAACACCTTCAGCCCGCCAATCAAGCTTAACAGCATATTAATATTAAATGCAGGGGCCAGCATCGGAAACGTAATATTCGTAAAACGCTGCAGGGCGCTGGCCCCGTCAATCTTCGCCGCCTCATAATAAGATGCCGGTACAGCCTGCAGGCCGGCGAGATAAACAACCATATGATACCCGCTCCATTGCCAGATTGATACCCCCGCTATGGATACCATTACGATCCTGGTATCTACCAGCCATTTCTGCTGCAGGGCCTGAAGGCCCACATGCCCCAGAAATTCATTCAGGATTCCGTTAGGATGTAAAATGGGCACAAACACAAGCCCGATGATGATCGTAGAAATCACGCATGGCAGAAAGAAAATTACCCGGAAATACCCTCGCAGTTTTGTCTTTGTATTTACCGCCAGCGCCAGCAGAAGCCCATTGACATTTTTCCCGATCACCACAATAATGGCGTATACGAAGGTATTATATATAGCATGTTTCAATTCACCGCTTTGAAAAATCGTCTTATAATTCTCAAGCCCCACAAAGCTGATGGTATCCTTCCCTATCGTCCAGTCTGTCAAGGAATAATATATTCCATAGATGCTGGGTACCACAAAAAAGATTCCAAATATCAGCAGTGCCGGCAGGATTAGCAGATATGTATATAAGTGTCTGGTCCGTCGCATTGTGATGCACCTTGCCTTTCTATCATGATTATCTCGAAGAAGATTCAAAAGAAAAGCACCGCCCAGTCTGACAGAAGCCCGCCTTTCATACGCTCCTTCCGGACTGTCCGGTGCCTAATTTTCGTTATTTCTGTTTAGAAGTTTTCTATTCCTTTTGACTTCATCAGTTCTTCAAAAGTAGTATCCCAGGAAGAAAGTACCTCCTCCGGTGTTTTCGCTCCCGCAAACATATCCTGGAAATATACCCAGAGGTCGTTTAAGTCAACCTTCATATAGGCATTCATTTCCAACACCGTCTTACCCGTCTTATTATATTCTTCGTATAAACGCCCCTCAAACTCATCGAATTCCGGTTCCTTAGCGCCTTTTACGTTCGGAACAAAAGAGGCTGCCTTCTGAGCAGTATCGCATTGCTCAGGCTGTGCCATGAAATTCAGAAACTTCCTGGCCTCCTCGATATGCTTTGCATCTTTCGGAATAAAGAACTCCGCATCCAGCTGGCTGATGGTAAGATATTCGTCCTCCCCCTCATATACAGGATAGGGGAACATATCAAACTGAATATCCGGATAAGCATTCAGTAAATCTCTTACCGTGGTATTTGAGCCCACTGTCATGGCATAATCGCCGCTGCTCATTGCCGCCGGTATGCTGTTGTAATCGTCGGAAAGTACCGTGCTCTGCATATATCCGTCTTTATACAGATCATATGCCTTCTCCAGGCTCTCCCTGAATGCGGGCACCTCATCCCAGCCAATCTCGTTTGCATTCAAACGGTCCCACAGATCCGGCTCTGATTTTGCTGCATAATAACCCCAGGTAGAAGTTGTCCACATCTGGAATGTCCACACATCTTTAAATGGACCGTAAAACGGAGTGACTCCCTGTGCTTTTAAATTTTCGCAGACTGCCAGAAATTCCTCATATGTCTTCGGAATTTCCACCCCTTTCTCCTCAAACAGATCTTTATTATATACAACACCCATGCCGCCGGTCTTCACTGCAAATGCAAACCCATAAATCTTCCCGTCCGGTGCCGTCAGGATTTCTTTGTCTGCAAGGTTCTCCACAAACGGCTCGTCTGATAAATCAACACAGTTTTTCGCAACTTCCAGTTCGTTCTCTGCGGAAACTTTGTTGTAGCAAATTAAATCCGACGGCTGTCCTGAGGCCAGCTTTGTCTGAATGATCGACGTGTTCTGCGCATCTGGGTTCAGCACCAGCTCTACCTTGATCTCCGGATATTGTTCCTCAAAGGCCGCTATATTTTCTTCGCTGAAAGCATATGGGATATTATTTACGATCTCCTGGCTTGCCTCCACGGTTAGGGTGACGCTTTCTGCCTTCTTATTCCCACCGCTCTCTTTTCCCTCATCCGAAGAATTGCCGGCCGAAGAACCGCAGCCTGCGGTTAAAAGGGACACTGCCATAAGCATTCCGGCAGCTTTCATTAACTTTCTCTTCATTTCTCCTTCCTCCTTATCAATAATTCTGTTGTAACGATCTACATGCACCTTCCGCGGAACTTTCGTTTGTGTTAGGTTTATTTTAACTTTCGGCTTTAAAGAAGTAAATGGAATTAAATGAACGACAGGATTAACAATATTGAACAATTAACTAAAAATGTAAAAAAACGCAAAACAACGCAGTTTGCACTTCATATTTTTGTTTAAATCTTATAGAATACACCTAATATCAGGAAACAGATAGGGCACTTTCACCAGAAGTAATTTGTAATCCTTAGATATATACGAATCAATTGCATCCGTATTTTAACTCTAAACAGCATAATTACGCAAAAAGAATAGTAATAAAATTTTCAAGAAAGGAGGTGTGAAATGAGTACAGTATATAACGCAGAACTCGTCGGACAGGTCTTTAACATTCAGAGATATTCTACACATGACGGCCCCGGGGTTCGTACAACCGTTTTCTTAAAGGGATGTCCTCTTCGCTGTTATTGGTGTCAGAATCCGGAGTCGCAGAGTCTCAAACCAGTGCTGATGATCAAAAAGGACCGGTGCACGGGCTGTGGTCGATGTGTGCAGGCCTGTCCGCAGAAAGCAAACTATTTTGCAGATGGTGCTGTGGCAACGAACCGCTCACTATGTACTGTATGCGGACGATGTGTCAGCGCATGTTTTAACAATGTCCGCTCAGTAGAAGGAGAGCCCATGACCGTGAAACAGGTCATCCATAAGGTCAGGAGAGATTACAACTTATTTTGTAATTCCGGAGGCGGCATGACAATATCAGGCGGAGCCTGTGAAATGCAGCCGGAATTTACAATTAATCTTTTAAAGGCCGCTCATGATGAAGGCATTCGTACTGCCGTAGAAATGGAAGGGGCTTTTCCCTGGGAAACGGTACGGGCGATTGCAGAACATTGTGATTTTATCATGTATGATCTAAAACATATGGACAAGGAAAAACATATAATGGGTACGAAAGTATCAAACGAAAGAATCCTGGATAATGCGAAACGCCTTGTAAAGATGGGGAAAAAACTGCAATTCCGTACACCATTGATACCCGGCTTCAACGATTCTCTGGAGTCCGTTGCAGCTATTGCTCATTTCATTAGGAATGAGCTTGGACTTAGCCCGGCAGAATACCATGAACTTTTAGGATATAACAATCTTGGCGAAGACAAATATGAACGTCTTGATATGCCGGGAATCTGTCCGAAAAACAAACGTCAGTCTGAGGAATATCTGGCCGAATTAAATGCAATACGTGAATCTATTTAAACACGCGATTCCATTCTGTTTCTATTTACCTGACCGAAAGGGCCCACGGTCAGGTAAGAATATAGATATTAATGTTTAATATGAGAAAGGTGGAAATAAAATGACAAAAGTTACCTATAAGCAATATCATGGAAAAACTCGTGGTGAAACTATTTGGGAAAGATTAAATCCTCTGCGCTATACACAGACAATGTCCATGGCACGCGCCCAGCTTCTTGCAGACGCTTATGAAGAATACGCCGGTTATTCATTTTATCGTAAACGTGGATATTCCATTGCAAAAATACTGAAAGAAATCCCTATTTATATTGATGATGAGCAGCTGTTAGTTGGTGATTTCAGTGCGAAACCAATGGGGCCTGAGTGGTTCCCGGATCTAGCTGCAACATGGGTCAGTGATTATGCCGATAAATATGGATGGAAGGGAAGCGGAAAGTTCTTCGCATTCGAAAGCCCTGAACAGGCACAACAGGCAAAAGATATCGCCCATAAGTTCCAAAATGTGGGCGGCAAAGAAATGTGGTACAAGTATCTTGGTGAAGAAGAGGTCGCTTTTGCAGAGAGTGTCGGTGAACAGGGCGCATGGGTCTGCAACTTCCTTTCAGAGGTCTATGCTGAAAAGGCATGGCATGTTCCGGATATTTCAAGAATCGTATCAAAGGGCGTTAGAGGCCTGATTGCAGATATTGACGAGCAGCTTGAAAAACTCGTGATCTTAACAGATGAGGATTACCGTGCACACGAGTTCTGGCTTGGGCTTAAGTTAATGCTGGAAGGAGGCATTGAATATGCACATCGCTATGCAGCACTTGCTTCTGAAAAAGCGGCAGCGGAGAAAGACCCGATGCGTAAGGCTGAGCTCGAGGAAATTGCAAGGGTATGCATGCGGGTTCCGGAGTATCCGGCAGAAACATTCCAGGAAGCTCTTCAGTCATTCTACTTTGGGATCCTGATGATCTTCTATGATACACGTACATATGGAATGGGGTTTGGCCGTGTTGATCAGTTCTTATTTCCCTGCTTTAAATCAGATATTGAAACAGGCTACATCGATGAAGAATATGCCACACAGCTTCTCGAGTGCTTCCGCTGCAAGGTCATGGGCAAGCGTCAGTTCTGGCCGGATCTCATGACTCCAAACTTAAGTTCAGAGTCACATTTCCATAATTGTATCCTTGGTGGTGTTGATCCAATCACAGGACGGGACGCAACAAACCGTTTATCTTATCTGTGGCTTGATGCTGCTGAGCGCGTCCATACACCGCATCCAACCCTTTCCGTCCGCTACCATGCAAACATTGACAGAAAATTCATGGAACGTGCGCTGGAAATTGTGGCACTTGGCATGGGCTTCCCTGCATTTATGGGTGATGATAACAGTATTCAGTATCTGCTCAGCCGTGGATACACTGTACAGGAAGCCCGGGATTATGCCGTCGGCGGATGTGTTCTTCATGGGGTTCCCGGTAAGACTAGCTCTGTATGGCCAATTGTAATCAACTGCGGTAAGATGCTTGAATATGCACTCCGTAACGGTTATGATGTCCGCATGAATAAGCAGCTCGGGCCCAAGACAGGTGATTTCTTTCAGATGGAGACATATGAAGAGTTTATTGAAGCATACAAGGCACAGTGGGCGTACTGGGGGGATTACTCTGCAAACAGTAACCGTCAATGCCGTATCCAGCATATAGAGTCCTTCCCGGATATTATGATGTCTGCATTTACAGATGACTGTATCAAACGTGGGAAGGTAACCAGCCTGGGCGGCGCGGTTCATAATGATAATACACAGTATATCGTTCCGGTAGGTGTCCAGGACTTCGGCAATGTGGCTTATGTTCTTAAAAATTATATCTTCTGTGAGGATCCTATCTGCAGCAAAGAAGAACTGATGGCAGCTATTGATGCAAACTGGGAAGGTTATGAAGAGCTTCATGCAAAATTATCTGACCTTCCTAAATATGGCAATGATATCGCTGAAGTTGATGACCTTGTAGATGAGGGTTACAGAATCATTGAAAATGTATGGTATCAAATTCCTTCTGCATATGGACACCACTTTGAGGTTGCTCCTCATTCCCTTGGCTTCCATGCTGGAACAGGAGCTAAGACAGGAGCCCTCCCGGATGGGCGCTGCGCATGGGAAGCCATGTCAGATGGTGCAGTATCGCCCAGACAGGGAACAGATTGCGAAGGCCCTGCGGCTGTAATTGCATCAGCGGGCCGCGTAGACCACACAGAGTTATATGGTGTGCTGTTCAATATGAGGTTTACTCCTGAGTCTCTAAAGACTAAGGAGGGCCGTGAACAACTGCATGCTCTGATTCGAACTTACTTACATGACCTAGGCGGTAAGCACATCCAGTTTAATGTGATCAGCAACGAAATTATGAAGGACGCCAAACAGCATCCGGAAAAATACACGGATCTTATCGTTCGTGTGGCAGGTTACAGTGCGTACTGGACAGACCTTACCGATACAATTCACGATGAATTGATTCTTCGCTCAGAACAGGAATTCTCCTTATAGGATGCAACTTATATAAACCGAAAAATCAACAGCTGGGCTTCGAAAAGTCTGGCTGTTGGTGTAAAATATAAGTATACAGTTCCCTTGCAAATATGATATACCCAAAGGGCACCCCGTAATTCATGCCCCGTGGGGCGGGTTTACAGCGAGCTGCAAATATTGGTTGCATAAGTTTGTGAGGGACATAGATGTAATGGAAAATGAACTCCATTTTCCTAAAGTGAAACTATTATTTGTAATCGAGTTAGAAATGGCCCGAAAAACAGATAGCTTTGCAGGACTTCATGAGGGTTCGTTTTTATACTTGTATGAGAGTGAGGTTTAAGTATGAGTACGGGGAATATATTAGAGGAAATTATACCCAGGCATATTTTGGAAAAGCTGACGGTTGTTGAGTTAAAAAAGAAGGTTGTTTTTATTCCTTTAGAGGAGCAGAAGGATATCGAACTGTATTATATATTAGAGGGTAAAGTTTCGTGCTTTACTGTGGACTTTAACGGACGGGAATTCTTAGTTGATTCATTAGGGCCCGGAGAATTTATCGGAAAGTTCTCACAAATGCGCAACATGAATTTTAACTGCGGCGTCCGAACAGCCACAGACTGTAAGCTGCTGAGGCTGACACCCTGCAAAAAGGAGCTGTTAAGTGATAAGAACTTTTCCCTGTATTTCTATTTGAAGACATCGGACCGCGTGTACGAAATGTACAAGCTGGCGATGCTCCGCATGCTGTTCCCTTCTAATGAGGTACTGGCCTACTGGCTTTTAAAACTGGCGAAAGACGGAACTAATATTGAAGAAAAAGCTGAGAGTATCTGTCTGCAGACGAATATCAGCAAGCGGCAGTTTTTCTATTGTATTAAGAATTTTTGCGATGAAGGGTTGATTGAAAAATCCGGAAAGCAAATTAATATTTTAGACAAGGACGGCTTAAAGGACATCGCGGGTAATGTGTATTTATTTATGAATGAAAATAAAAAGGAGGATCCGGTATGTTAAAATCCAAACCGGTTAATTTAGTAAAACAATTTGTATGTTATGTATTTGGCTTGTTTCTAATCTCTATTGGCATTAATTTTTCCAAAATGTCAAATCTAGGGATCACTCCGGTAAGTTCCATTCCTCGGGCATGTGAACAGATCTGGGGATTTACCCTTGGTGTTACAACAATGATTATCTATATACTGTTAGTTGTACTACAGCTCATTATCCTGCGTAAACGCTTCAAGGTAACTAACGCACTGGGTATTATCGTCACCTTCATTTTCAGTTGGCTGGTAGATTTTACTGGTACTGACCCAAATGCCTTCGGCCATCTGCTGCTCAACTTCCCGCGCCCTCAGAATTACCCCATGCAGCTTGTGTATCTGCTAGTCAGCCTGGTCATTAGCGCCCTCGGTGTTTTTATTTACTTGCGTCCCCAGTGGCCGCCTATGCCGGCGGAAGGCTTTGCCGGGGCCATAGCAACGGTTACGGGTAAACCCTTTGGAAACTGTAAGTCTATCGCAGACACTTCTATGGTTGTGATCGCCCTCATCCTGCAGATTGCATTTTTAGGCGGCCTGAACTCCTTTACCGGCGACGGAGTCGTCGTACGTGAAGGAACGGTCATTGCAGCCATCGCCATCGGGCAGCTTGTAAAACTTTTGTCCAAACCCTTTGGGAAACCGCTTACCGACTGGCTTCATAAAGGTGATGATAAAATTGAGGCAAGAGCTGTGGCTGCCGGCAAATAAAGAATACAGCCGTTGGTTTTTCCACTGTAAAATGCCCGGCAGATTCATTTCCTGTTTTAAAATAGCTGAATCTTTATCAGCATAATGATTGCTGCAGGCTAATATGTATACATTTTCTTCATCAATCTTATATATTAGCCTGTCTTTGTCATTAATACGCCTGCTCCTAAATCCCGTCAAATTTACTGTTAATGTCTCTGGTTTCCCAATGCCTTCATTGTAATAACGCAGCCAGCAGCGGGTTGCCATAAAAATACTCCTCCGTAACCCCGCATTCTCCAAGTTCCCTCGGATGCACCGCCCCTTTTTTCTGATCCGCATGGTAATCCGATCCGCCCGACATAATGGCTACCCGATCCGCATAATTCTCCCGGATATAAGACTCCGCCTCGCACTTGGTCAGCGTGCCCTCATAGCTGGTCTTGTCATAGGTATAACAGGCCTCAATTCCATCCAGTCCTGCCTCTACGAGCCGGTCGATATACGCTTTCCTTGTCATGATTGTTCCGTCTGTTTGGGGCTGTTCCGCAATGAGCAGTGGATGTGCCAATATCGCAATCCCACCCGCACGGTGCACCTCCCGGATCAATGCAGCAGGATCCGGTTTCTTCCTCTTGATCTGGTATCCCGGCGTATTTCTTACCATAAGCTTAGCCTGCTTCCAATCCTTTGCATAGCCTTTCCTTGCCATCTGTTCAAATATCATCTTCTTCAGGACATGTTCCTCACTCACCGGATGCCCTCCGTTGTCGAGAACTTCCTCCCAGGTAATATGCATCCCATCCTCCTGGAGACGTTCCAGGAGTAACTGATATCCCTCACTTCTGGATCTGGAAAGCTCCCGTTCAAGCTCTGCAAACCATGCATCCTCCCATCTGCAGCCGAGGCAGACTATATGCACGTCCTCCACATCTGTCTCGCAGGATATCTCGGTACCCAGCAGCAGCTTCACTCCAGATGTCTCTGCGAGTTCCAGAAGATCAACCAGATTCCCGTCCTCATCCATATATCTCTGCTCCGGAACGGCATCGTGGTCTGTCAGGGCCAGCACCCGTACTCCCAGGGCGGCCGCGCGGCGGATCACCTCCGGCGGAGTATCTGCTCCATCTGAACGTGTCGTATGAGTATGAAGATCGCAGGCATAATTACATTTTTCCATAGCGGCTTCTTTTCCTTTCTTACCATAAATATTTTCTTTCATAAAAATAGCTTTTTACCATTAAGAAAAGCAGGGACCTTCATCCCCGCCTAAAGTCTTTCACGGTATTCCTTAGGGCTCATACCGTACTTTTCCTTAAATTTCCGGTAAAAATAACTGGTATTGTCATAGCCCACAGACTCTATAATATCAGCAACCGGCAGTGTCGTACTGGACAGCAGGTAGGCGGCCTGGCTCATGCGCCGCGCCTGCAGAAGTTCTTTATAGTTTCTGCCTGTACGCCTCTTGATCTCCCGGCTCAGCCAATACACATCGTAACCAAGCATTTCCGCCAGCTCAGACAGTGTTCCGTTCCGGTAGTGCTCCTCCACATAGTTCAGCACAACTCCGGTCAGTTCCCTGTCAAACTGCCTGCTGCCCGTCTCCATCTTATCCATGTAATTCAGAAGCTGAAGAAATAACAGTCCCATGGTAATTTGGTTACAGCTGCGTTTATTTGACAGGTCATAGAAAATGGTCCACACCATGTTCTCCACCAGATTCTGGATAGGAAGCACGTCCGCCACATGAAAATACAAATAAGAGGTTTTCTCATTTTTACCACAGAGCGTCCCCACCAGAAACTCCTTCAGCATATTGTCCTCTTCTTCCATCATGGAAAAAGCCATATTAAAAAATTCAGGAAGAATGATAAAATTAACTGCAATGTCTTCTTTTCCCGCCGGCAGTATCTCCTGCACTGCGTTCTGGTTGAGGAACAGCAGGTCTCCCTGCTCAAGAACCACCCGGTTTCCATCCACAATATGCGTGGTAGTCCCCTGGCACATATAGATCACTTCCACATAATTATGTCTGTGTTTTGGAAAATTTACAAAACGGGTGTGCGGCCTGACCTGGATCAGCTTCCCCTTTTTCAAAAGCTTCTCACAGTCCACGATCAGTTCCTTCTTCTCCGTATAAAGGTGCTGGTCGATTCCCTCTCTTCCGTCCAATATCATCTGTTCTTCTTCCGTGATCACAGACAATTCTCTGATCAATTCCGGATGCATGCACTCACCTTTTCCATTTCTGTACGCTGGCTTCTGTACTCTTTTTGCCGTACTCCTATTGCTGTTCTGCAATCTCTGCTGCCAGTTCCATGTATTCTGCGGCGCTCCTGCTGCTTTTCTTGTAAGCCATGATCGGCGCATTATTATCCTGTGACCACTCGATAGCGCTGTCCACACGGATATATGTATCAAAAACCTTTACCTGTTCCAGTTCCCTGAGTGTCTCCAGCGTTTGCTTAAAATAATTTTTCCTTGTATCAACCTTTGTAATCACAATGCCGCCCAGCTGCAGATCCGGGGCTATCTGCTTTACCTCTTCCAGAAATTCAAACATATTGCCGAGTCCGAAGAGCCCCCACGGTGTTGATTCCACCGGAATGATTACCCGGTCAGAAGCACAGAGTATATTCATCACCCAGCCGCCCAGTGTCGGCGGCGCATCGATCAGAATATAGTCGTACACGTCAGAGTCTCTGACAGACACCAGGCATTTTCTCAGGATATACTCTCTCTGCCACTTTGTAAACAGTTCATACTCAATGGAACTCATCAGCGTAGAAGACGGAATAAGATCCAGTCCTTCATAGGGAGAATGCACGATATAGCTGGACAGATCATCCTGCCGCCTGATCCCCTCGTACAAATTCTTTTCCCCCTGGGCAAATTCCAGGACCTGTTCCTCATCAAACAGGGAAAGTGACAGGTTCAGCTGCATATCCCCATCGATCAGCAGCACCTTCTTTCCCAGTTGGGTGAGCCCATACCCCACATTGGAACAGGTCGTGGATTTTCCGCTGCCCCCCTTGTTATTTGCAAAACATATCACTTTTGTCTTTCCCATCTTTGCGCCTCCGTATCATCGGCCCGAAACCGAATCCTGCCTCTTTCTGTAGCACAGTATATCATAGTTTACGGTTCTGTAAAACTCTGATTTCATATCCTCATAACTCATATCCTGCCTCGCCATGAGCCACATGGCCTTCGTGATGGTCGCCTCCAGGGTCATGTCATAGGTCTCCAGCAGGTCCAGATCCTGTTTCACTTTTTTCCCTACTTCATACACCATCATATCGCTGCCCTCTTTTACAACCTGTGTTGCAACAATGGCCAGCTTCCCCTGCTTCCCGCAGTCCCTCATTACTTTGTAAAATTTATCCACCAGGTACTCCGGTATGCCGCCAACGCCGAAGCTTTCGATTACGATACACCGATACCGGCCAAACAGACAGTCCAGAATCTCCGGATCTATACCGGGGATCAGCTTCAGCACATAGATACTGTCCTCCATCTCATGATAGAACTTTACCCCTCCATGATATTCCAACGGCGGTATATAACGGATCACTTCCTGTTCCCGGATCACTGCGGGATATGGAAAGTTAATGCTGGAAAAAGCATTGTAGCTCTTTGCCCGTTCCTTTTTGGCTCTGGTTCCTACGATCACTTTTCCATCAAAAACGATATTAACATCTCTCGAGCCCTCATCTGCTGCATAGATAAAACTATCCAGAAGATTGTTTCTGGCATCCGTATTTTCCTCGTCAATCGGTTTCTGCGCCCCGGTTATTACAACCGGCTTTTCGGAATTCTGGATCATGTACGACAGTGCAGCCGCAGTGTAAGCCAGCGTATCCGTTCCATGGCATATCACAAACCCGTCATAATCTTTATAATGATCTTCTACCGCCCGGCTCATCATTTTCCAGTGTGCAGGGGTTACATTGGTGCTGTCCACATTGCATACCTGATGCGTATACACTTCGCATACATCCTTTACATCCGGAATAAACCCGACCAGTTCCTCAGGCGTTATCGCAGGCGTCAGTCCGCCCTCCGTATGTTTGCACGCAATGGTGCCGCCCGTCCCCAGCATTAAAATCCGTTTCAATCCATAGCCCCCAATTCTATTACCACTCCAGCGAAGCCGGCTCGCTGCCGAAATTCTTCTCCACCAGAGTGCAGTATTCTTCATAGGCTTCCGAGCCTTCGAACTCTGCCTTCAGGGCGTCCCTGATCCCCTTGTAATACCAGCCTATCGCCGCCTTACTCTGCATACGGAACCTTTTCCAGAGTTCATCCCCCAACACCGGGTAATCCCTGTCGATGTCTCTCATGTTGGAAAGCTTATCCGCCAATCCGATCATCTTCACGGGCAGCGGAGCCATCCCAAGGTGCTGGATCGTGGCGCCCTTCCTCTCTTCCCAGCTCAGAGACTTGTCCTCGCTCTCCTGCGCCACAATAGACGCTACGCGCTCCCCGAATCTCAGTTTGAGGATCTCTTCCGTCACCTCTTTACAGTCCTCAATCGTGTCATGCAGGACTGCGGCACATATAATTTCTTCATCCGCAGTCATCGTGGCCACAATCTCCGCCACCTCCACAGGATGTACAATATAAGGTCTTCTTGTCCCTTTCCGAAATTGCCCCTCATGCGCCTTTGAGGCAAATTCTATGGCTTCATCAATCATTCAAACGGCTCCTCCTCGATGCCTTCCCGCAATCTTGCCTTTTCCTTTTTGTGGAATAAGGCATAGATACACGGTACCACAAACAGTGTTAATGCAGTTCCATATATAAGACCGCCGATCGTCACCACTGCCATCGGCTGTACCATATCTGCACCGGAACCAAAACCAATTGCCATTGTGGACAGACCCAGAATCGTCGTGAGTGCCGTCATGATAATCGGCCGCAGCCTTGTCCTTCCGGCTTCCACCAGCGCTTCCTTCTGATCCATCCCCTGGGAGATCAGCTGATTCGTATAATCAATGAACACAATACCATTATTGACAATAATTCCAGATAACATAACAAATCCGACCATAGCAATTACACTTACCGGACTTCCTGTGAGCCAGAGCCCAAGCAGCCCGCCTGTAAATGCAAGCGGAATTGTAAACATAACGATAAACGGTGACCTTAATGACTGGAACTGTGCGACCATGATCAAGTACATGAACACCACTGCCAGTGCCAGCATCTTAAGCAGTTCCACCATGGTCTCCCGGATCGTTTCATCCTCCCCCTGCATTTCTGCAGTATAACCATCCGGCAGATCATAAGACTTCATCGCCTTTTCCACACGGCTGCTCACCAATCCGATATTATCATCCTCGTCTACTTCTGCCGTTACATTGATATATCTGCTCTGAGCGCTTCTGGAAATGGACTGAAGCCCATATCCGGTCTCAAAAGATGCGATATCCTTCAACGCAATCTGCTCTGTTGACCCGTCCTGTTTTTTTACATCCAGTTTCATATCCCGGATTTCATCGCGGGTCAGCTCCTGATTCTTTTGATCCGCCACTACGATTCCGATCGAAGCCGTATCCATATCCAGCTTTGTTGTGGAGGCCGGTTCTTTCAGTTTCTTAGCCAATTCCTGATAAACCTGGGCAACGGTCAGATTATGGGAAACTGCCTTGTCCTTATCTACGATCACCCGCAGTTCTTCTGTGGTCTCCTCCATTCCGTCGGACACGTTCTTCGTTCCTTTGACCCCTTCCAGTATCCCTGCTATATCCTTTGCAATTTTCTGAAGTTTATCCAATTCCCGCCCTTTTATCTGAACGGATATCCCCGATGCACCGAGAGAACTCATATCCATATTGGACATGCTCAGGGAAAGCTCAACATTTTCTTCCCTGGCCAGCTTTTCTATGGCTTTCTGGATGGCGTTGTCTGACATGGACCGTTTTTCTTTCAGCAGTGCATAGAATTCCACCTGATTCGTCACCGTACCGCCGCTGCCCATCATGCCGCCGCTCATGACCATACCGCCCACATCACCGATATCTTTGATTTTCCGGAGCTTCTCCGTAAAACGGTCTGCAATCTCTGCCGTATCCTGCAGCGGCGTTCCGTCCGGCGTCTCGATTGACATACTGATCTCCGTGCTCTGCATTGCAGGCATGAACGCGGTTCCCCTTGAAAGAGAAAGCACACCGCTCACCACAAACAAAACAAGGGCGCCGATCAGTACGAGGGGTTTAAAGCGCAGCGCGCCCCGCAGTAACTTTTCATATATGTCTTTCAGATGTACGAAGAACCGGGATTCTTTTTGATCCGTCTTTCTCAGCAGCCCCGCGGACATCATTGGCACAAGTGTAAGCGCCACAATCAGGCTGGCGAGGAGCGAGTAAGCGATCGTCAGTCCCATGTCTACAAAAAGCTGTCTTGCAATTCCCTCCGTAAATACAATGGGCAGGAATACGCATACCGTTGTCAGCGTGGAGGCCATGATAGCCCCGGCAACCTGACGGGCTCCCTGAATGGCCGCTTCCTTTGCCGATGCATGTTCCTCATTGCGCATACGGTAAATATTTTCAATCACGACAATCGAATTGTCTACCAGCATTCCAACACCGAGCGCCAGACCGGACAGCGAAATGACGTTCATCGTCACTCCGCTGAAATACATCAGGACAATGGCCGTCAGAATACTGATCGGGATGGAGCATGCGATTACAAAAGTCGGACGGATGTCCTTTAAAAACAGCAGCAGAATCAGAATGGCCAGTACTGCCCCAAACAGCAGATTCTGCAGCACGGAGCCGATTACCATGTCTATGTAGACTCCCTGGTTCATCAGAACAACTACCTGGATGTCGTTGTTCTCTTTTTTAATCTGTTCAAAACGTTCCAGAATCCGGTCCGTCACTTCCCCTGTGGAATATCCGGTCTGCTTCTGCACCTGCAGCAGAATCCCGTTCTCTCCATTCAGTTTGGCATAGGTTTCATCTGCGTTATCTATCCGTTCTACTTCTGCAATATCGGACAATTTAATCGGATTGATCCCCTCCATGTCCACCAGAACCAGATTTTTAAGTTCTTCTATAGACTCAAACTTGTCCCCCACACGGATTAAGTAGTCGATCCCTTCTTCATTTACATAGCCGGCAGGCATATTGAAATTCTGAGCCGCCAGGACGGTCTGGATCGTCTCGGCGGTCAGCATAGATTTTACGTTTGCCGCTGCCTTTGCTTCCTCCTTGGCCGACTTGAGTTCCGCCTCTTTGTTCTTTAACTCTGCCTCGCCGACTGCCAGCTGGGCAGATGCCTCGCTCATCTGCATGGCCGCCTCCAGCTGCGCCGCGGAGAGCTGGGCCCTCGCCTGCGCCAGCGTGATGGTTCCCTCGCTAAGCTGTGCCTGTACCTGTGTCAGCATGGATTTTCCTTCCGCAAGCTCGGCCTGCTTCCGGGTGATCGTCTCCCTGCTCTGAGCCGCCTGCCCAAGTCCCTGCTCAATCGCAGCCATAGATTCATCGAAACGCTCTAAAACAGCCAGCTGTGCGGTCAGCGTCCCCTTTGCTATCAGCAGCTCCGGGGTCTCACCACTCTCTTTAATTGCCTGTTCAACCTGTTGGTATTGGGATTCTATCTCCGCTCGCTGCCCGTTCAGATCTTCCAGTTCCTGCTTCTGCTGCAGCAGCGCCTGCTCGCTGGCATCGATCTGTGCCACAGACTGCTCCAGCGCAGCCTCTGCCAGCTGGATCTCGCTGAGTTTCTCATTGACCTCCATCTGCCCCTGGGTCAGTTCCGCATCGCTCTGTGCGAGCTGCGCCTCTGCATCGGCCATCTGCCCCGCTGCCTGGCTCTTGCCTGACTCCAGCTGTGCCTTGCCGTTCTCCACCTGGGTCTTTGCCTCGTTCAGTGCGTCCGAAGCTTCATTGAACTTATTGTCCAGCTGATTCTGCACGGAGCCGTCCACGCTGCTGACCTTGTCTTCCTTTACCGTGATCCGGATGGTCTCCTCGATATCTCCGAACGCATTTACCGAGGCCACGCCCTCCAGACTCTCAATCTCAGGGAGTACCTCTTCCTCTATGATCTTCGTGCTCTCCGCCGGCTCTTTGCCGTCTACGCTGATTGCGGGAATCATGACAGGCATCATGGTCGGATTCAGCTTCATGATGATCGGGTTGCCTACCGTATCCGGCCAGTATGAACTGATCTGATCCAGACTCTCCCGCATCTCAATGGTGGCAGAATCCATATTGGCGGTCTGCTCAAACTCCAGCATGACTGTGGATGCATTTTCTCTTGATGAAGAACTGACGGTTTTGATATTGCTGATGGTTGCCATTGCCTGCTCTACCGGTTTTGTCACGGTAGTTTCCACTTCCTCCGGGCTTGCTCCTGCGTACGTAGTCATGACGACCGCGTAGGGGAGATTCATATCCGGCAGCAGGTCCACTGTCATTTTATCAAAGGATACAAACCCCAGAATTAATATCAGTACCACGGCTACTACAACGGTGTACGGTTTCTTCACACTGAACTTGGATAACATATGTCTACCTCTTTCTCTTTTTCGCTTTATGCTTCACCCGGTTCGCCTGAGAATCGAAGTGGAGGAAGGATCTGTTAAATCCCATTTATATAGAAATCATATCATATGAGCAACCCAATCACAACCAGAAAATGCGGGAGTTTTATAGGTAGAGAACGCAGTACCGTGTCCCAAAACATCAAGGGGCAGGACAGCGGATTTTGCCGGGCTAAAGATTATTTCTTACTGTACAGACTGTGCCGTGCACGCCTGCAGGGTGTGAACAGTAACGATTATTTTTTGTTTGTGGAATGGATTCTGTGAATGGTTGTGGTGTACTTTTTGTGGTACATAGAGTATAATAGCAGGAGAATTATTGAAGTGAGGTTTTTTATGGGACGGAAGTGTGTTCTTATTACGGGGGCGTCCAGAGGGATTGGACGGGCCTGTGCCGCCGCTTTTGGGCGGCTGGGGTATTATGTTTTTGTGAATAGCAGGCATCCCGATGATCTGGCAGGTGTGTGTGGCGAGATTCGTTCGGCAGGGGGAATCTGCCGGGCTGTTCCCGGGGATGTGGGATCCGCATTGGATGTCCGGCGTATCTTTCAGGAGATTGAGGCGGAGGTTCCCGGGCTGGATGTATTAGTGAATAATGCGGGGACTGCATTTATCGGGCTGCTGACGGATATGACGGATTCGGACTGGGACAGGATTCTGCAGACAAATCTGTCTTCGGTGTTTTACTGTTCTCGTGCAGCGGTTCCATATATGGTGTCCCAGAAAGCAGGGAAGATTCTTAATATTTCCTCTATGTGGGGCATTTCCGGGGCTTCCTGTGAGGCAGCCTACTCGGCTTCCAAGGCAGGGGTAAACGGACTGACCAAGGCGCTGGCGAAGGAGCTGGCTCCAAGTAATATTCAGGTCAATGCGATTGCCTGCGGTGTGATCGACACCATAATGAACGCCCAGCTTTCCGAGGAAGAGAGGCAGCTGCTGATGGAAGAGGTTCCGGCGGGACGGTTTGGGACTCCGGAGGAAGTGGCTGAACTGGTTCTTTGCCTGGCGCAGGGACATGCATATCTGACTGGCCAGGTAATTGGGCTGGATGGTGGATTTTTGTAAAAGGTAATGAAATTATGATGTGTTTATGCTAAATAGGTTAAATTAAGATAGATAAAAGGAGTTGTTTTATGTTAAAGGTAAAAGGAATTGAGAATATACCAATGGACTGTTCTATGACAGAGTTTGTGGGCAAGACGGTCCTGGATACGATTGGGCTTGTAATTCCAGGTGTAACCCCCGCTTTGCTGGAGCAGATGCAGCTGCCCAAACCTTACCGCAGCCTTGGGCTGCTCAGCTCCCGGACTGGTGCGGCGGGACAAATTAATGCCGTAGATGAAGCAGTGAAATCAACCAACACGGAAGTCGTATCCATTGAGCTGCCCCGGGACACAAAAGGCTGGGGCGGCCATGGTAACTACATCATCCTTGGCGGAAACAATGTTTCCGATGTCCGCAGAGCCGTTGAGATTGCCGTGGAATATACAACAAAATATGCGGGAGAACTCTACATCAGCGATGCCGGACACCTGGAGTTTACCTATTCCGCAAATGCAGACCAGGCGCTGAATATGGCCTTCGGCGCTCCCATTGGAAAACCTTTTGGTTTCTTCTGTGGGTCGCCGGCTGCGATTGGCCTTGTGATGGCTGATCTGGCCGTCAAGTCCTCCCCTGTTGAGATCATCAGATACATGACTCCTGACAGAGGAACCAGCCATTCGAATGAAGTTATCGTGGCTGTGACCGGCGATGCAAGCGCTGTTAAGAATTCGGTACTGACTGCCCGCGAGGCCGGACTGCAGCTGCTGGTATCTATGGGAAGTTATCCGGAGACCCCCTCCGCCCCCTACTTGTTTTAAAATGAAATATCCGCCTAATTGGCAGACTTATTCTCCGGCATTTCTGACAGAAGAGCCGGAGATTTCATTTTTTTCAACTGTCTGTAGGCAAATACAATTGCTATGACAGCCGCCGCGGCATCTGCTATCGGTCCCGCATACATCACTCCGTCTATCCCCAGGAATAAAGGGAATATCAGGATCAGCGGAAGCAGAAAGAGAACCTGTCTGGTCAGTGACATGACAATTCCTAATTTTGCTTTGCCGATAGAGGTAAAGAATCCGGAAGACATAGGCTGTATGCCGTTTGCAAAAGTCATGAACATGAAGATCTCCAGGTATCTGTCTGCAAAATGGAAGTACCGCTCACTGCCGCTCCCAAAAATACTGACTATCTGGCGTGGGAATATCTGAAAACTCAAAAAGAATAATGTGGCGATTGTGGTGCATAAAATGGCTGCTTTTTTGTATGTACTCCTGACTCTCTCATAGTTTCCGGCTCCATAATTGAATCCCCAGATCGGCTGGCAGCCCTGAGAGATTCCGATACAGATTGCCAGAAACACACTGTTCACTTTCGAAATTACCCCTACGCAGGCCAGCGGGATGTCGCTTCCATATGAGGAGGCAGCTCCATAATAGCGGAGAGTATTATTCATGGCAATCTGTACGACAGTCATAGCAAGCTGGTTGATACAGGATGCCATTCCCAGGGCTGCAACCGCCTTTAGATAGACCGCCCTCGGGCGCAGAGCGGAGACTTTCATATCCATTTTCTTATACTTCACAAAATAAAGGATAACAAGAAGCCCGGAAACTACCTGACCAATCACTGTAGCGGCAGCAGCACCTTTAATCCCCCAGTGGAACACAAAGATAAAGAGGGGATCCAGGATTGTATTCAGGATTGCTCCTGTCAACATACTCACCATTGAATAGGTGGGGCTTCTATCCGCCCGGATCAAATGATTTCCACCAGTTGTTAATATAAAAAAGGGAATTCCAATTGCTGTTATCCCTGTATAGTCCACGGCATAGGGCAGGACTTCGCTTGTCGCTCCGAAAGCATGCAGCAGATGCTCTAAAAACAGGAGAACAATAGCGGCGATTACCACGCCGCTAATAACAAGTGTGGACAGGCCAGTGCCTGCAATTTCACTCGCTCTTTTCTCTTTTCCAGCTCCCATTTCCAGATTATAGTTCGAAGCGCTTCCTATTCCCAGCAGAAGCGCTGTCGCCGTCGCAATTGTTGTAACAGGAAATGCGATATTTGTTGCGGCATTTCCCAGCATACCGACTCCCTGGCCGATAAATATTTGATCTACTATATTATATAGTGCACTTACCAGCATACTGATGACTGCCGGTACGGCAAACTTTCCAATCAGTCTGCCAATAGGTTCTGTACCCAGCGGATTTTGATTTTTGTCCGCGGCGCTCTTCTCATATTTTTCCATAAATCTCCTTTGTAACGTAGGCCTTTACCGAAATCCCCTCCGCCACATATTCTTCCTCCAGAAGCTGGCCATGCCTTCGGATCAGCTGTATTTTCCCGGCTTCCTCAAAAGGATACATTTTTTCGATATAAATTTGGCCGCTGCGTATGATTTCTAAAAGTGCTGTTTTCAGTTCCTCAAGCCCCTGCCCGGTCTTTGCGGATGTCCTGATCGAATACTGTGCCTGGAAATCCCTGAAACTGCCTGCTTCCTCCAATTTGTCCTGCTTGTTAAACAGTGTGATCACCGGTTTGCCTTCCACGCCCAGCTGGCGCAGCGTCTCATATACCACGTACATCTGGCTGTCCATCTGTGGATTGGAGGCATCCACTACATGTATGATAATGTCTGCATATTTTGCTTCCTCAAGCGTGCTCTTAAACGCCTCTATCAAATGGTGGGGCAGCTTCCGGATAAAACCAACCGTATCCGTCAGCAGAATCTCCTGCTTTCCCTCCAGCTCCAGTACACGCGTTGTCGTGTCCAGTGTCGAGAAAAGCATTGCATCCGCCAGGATTCCGGCCCCAGTCAGCGCATTTTCTATACTGCTCTTTCCGGCGGATGTATAGCCCACCAGAGCGGCGATCTTCTTCTGTGACGCCTTCCGCTGGGTGCGTATCAATTCTCTGTGCTGTTCCACTTCACAGAGCTCTTTCTTAAGCCGGCTGATCCGTTCCCGAATCAGTCGCCTGTCCATCTCCAGCTTCTTTTCTCCGGGGCCGCGTGTTCCAATCCCCCCGCCAAGCCGTGACAGGGAATCTCTGAGGCCAACCAGACGCGCAGCCCGATATTTCAGCTGCGCCAGCTCCACCTGGATCTTCCCCTCGCTGCTGACCGCCCTGGCTGCAAAGATATCCAAGATAAGAAGCGTCCGGTCAATCACCTTGCACTCCAGCTCCCGTTCCAAATTGTGGAGCTGCACGGACGTGAGTTCGTCATCACATACGATACCGGTTGCTTCGGTCTCCCACAGAACTTCTTTCAATTCCAGAAGCTTTCCCTTCCCCACATATGTGACCGGATGCACTGCCTCGCGTTTTTGGATCACACGCCCGGCCACTTCCGCCCCCGCGGTCTTCGCCAGTTCTGCCAGTTCATCCAGCGATTCCTCCGTCCGCTCATTCTCATAGAGCTGAATGCCTACAAGAATCATGGATTCCTTTTGTTCCTCAATTTCATATAACGCCATATTGTAATCCCATCAAAGGGGTCTGACCCCTTTGCCCTTCATTTTCAGAATATTCTCAAGTTTTAAAGATCTGTTTGTCCAGATCCGCTATTGTAATCTGCCGCAGACGCCTGCGGCACTGCTGGTCTAAGTCTTTATACAAATCTTCCATGACACCCGCCATGCCGGAAGCTATCAGACATTTCATCTCCGAGCTGCCGCTCTTCCATCCTGATGTTACAAAGGAAAATTCCAGCGCATCTGCGATTGTACAAAGGTCTGTTTCCTCACTATTTTTCACAAAAAGGTATCCACCGTCTATTCCTTCTTTTGTCTCCACCAGTCCGGATTTTTTTAGTTTTACCATAATCTTTCGTATCCTTGCGGCATTCGTACAAATATTTTCTGCCAGCCCTTCACTCGAATATACAGTTCCTTTATGATTTAAAAAAACAAGTGCATGCACTGCGATAGAAAATTCACTGGTCATCTCTCTCTCCTGTTTCACTGATAATTTCTGCTGATTTTCATATTATAAATCTTTTCCCTGGATATTTCACCTGTTTTATGCACTATGATATGAATTTATTTCAGCCTGATGAGAAAGACAGGAATCGGCGGGTCATTCTGCCTGTTGTAAAACTGATGAACGATTACAAGCCACTTTCTTGGATCCACGCCTTTCAGGTAATCGAGAACGGCTTCTTTCTCCTCATATCCCGAATCCTTCCCGCTGTATATGCAGAGGCTCATCACGCCCTCTGCCTTCAGAAGCTTCATTCCCTCCTCGACTGCAAGTATGCTTGTCTCTGCTTTTGTGGAGATCCGGTGATCCCCGCCAGGAAGATATCCCAAATTAAAAACGATGGCAGATACGTCTTCTTTCACGTAATCTCCCATCTTTTCATGTCCGTCCCGGATCAGGCAGGCCCTGGATCCCAATCCCAGCCTTTCCAGTCTCTCTGCTGTATGTGCCAATGCCTCCTGCTGGATATCAAACGCATACACCTTTCCTGTGCTTCCTGCCAGCCGGCACAGAAACTCTGTGTCGTTCCCATTCCCGGCCGTAGCATCGACACAGACATCTCCCGGTTCAATATACATCTCCAGAAACCGATGACAGTACTCCGTTATCTGATAACTATATTTCATACCCTTCTCCTATTGTTCATGTTCTCTATCTGGTGCTGAGAAAAGCTGCCTCTTTCTGTGCATCCTGGTCATCAGGATACTCGCTGACATACTCCTGTATTTTAATCTTCGCATTCTCCCAGTCATGTAACTTTTCATAACATACGACTTCATTAAACTTCATTTCCCGGATCACCTCTGCATCGTCCGTCTCTTGCGCCCCCGCTGTATCCCCAGCCAACTTAATTCCCTCACCAAATGCGTCCAATGCCCCCTGCGGGTCATTCAAATGCATAGAACAGACTCCTATAAAATTATAAAGAACCGCTGTTGCTTTTCCGTCATGATCCAATACCTTCTGAAATGCATCCCTGGCCTTCTCATAATCCTGAAGCTCATAACGTGCCATCCCGAGTCCACGGTAGGCTTCAGCCACATCTATCTTTTCCGCTTCTTCCTTCTTTGAAGAACCGGCTGCCTGCTCAGATAAACGGATCGCCTTCTCAAAAGAACCGGCTGCCTCCTCATACTGATGTTCCTGCAAATGCGCGGTACCCTCGGACACATAGTCCATTCCGCCGCTGCACCCTGTCAGCAGAAAAACAGCCAGCACAGCGTATATTATAACTTTTCTCATATATGCTCCTTTTATTCCGGATATTTTAATACCCAGAATGAATTCAATATATTAATCAACATCACAGCCATATCCGCAATAATGGCATTCTGCATCGTCACATAGCCAAGCGCCGCCAAAAATAAGAGAATAACCTTCATGCCTATGGCAAACACCAAATTTTGTTTTACTGCGCGGATCGTGCCCTTTGAAATCTTAATCGCATTCACAATCCTAGAGGGTTCATCTTCCATAAGGATAATATCTGCAGCCTCCAATGCGGCATCCGCTCCCAAACCGCCCATGGCAATCCCGATATCTGCCAGCGCCAGCCCTGGTGCATCGTTAATACCATCGCCGACAAATGCGAGTTTTTCCGATTCCATCTGGCTTTCCATAAACTCTTTCACCTGCTCTACCTTATCTTCCGGCATCAGGTTCGCATAAACATACTCAATCCCCAGTTGTTTTGCTGCATCATCCGCCACTCTCTGGTTATCTCCGGTGAGCATGACTGACTCAATCTGGTGTTTCTGCAGCCAGCGGATCGTCCATTTTGCATCCGGACGGATCACATCTGCAATCAGAATATATCCTTCATATTCCCCATCCACAGCCACATGCACTGCTGTGCCGATCTCCTGTACCGGCTGATAGAAGAAGCCCCGCTGGTTCATAAACTTGGAACTCCCAATGTATACCTGCCTGCCGTCAATCTGTGCACAGACGCCAAAGCCGGAGGACTCCTGGATAGACTCCACCCTGCTGCTGTCGATCGACTTGCCGTAGGCAGCTCTCAGAGACACCGCAATCGGATGGTTGGAATAGGACTCCCCGTAGGCAGTAATTTCCAATAGGTCAGCGTCCTCCATATGCTTCGGACAGATAGCCTTCACATGGAAAATACCTTCCGTCAGCGTACCAGTCTTATCAAAAACAAACGTCTCTGTTTTCGAAAGCGCCTCCAGATAGTTGCTCCCTTTGATCAGCACTCCCTGACGGGATGCTGCACCGATTCCTCCGAGAAATGCAAGAGGTACCGAGACAAGCAGGCCGCATGGACATGCCGCTACCAAAAAAATAAGTCCCCGGTAAAGCCAGGTCTCCTGATCCGCTCCCTGCAGCATCAAGGGCGGAAGAATCATAACAAGTACACCGATCAGCGTAACCACCGGCGTATAAAAACGGGAAAATTTGTCTGCAAAACTTTCACTCTGTGCCTTATTATTGTTGGCATTCTCCACCAGTTCCAGAATCCTGGATGCAGTAGAATCTTCATATACCTTGGACACTCTGGCCTCCAACACGCCGCTGATGTTAATGCTGCCACTGTAAAGCCGGTCCCCGATCTTCACTTCTCTTGGCTCCGACTCCCCCGTAAGGGCTTTTGTATCCACCATGCTCATTCCCTGCGTGATAACCGCATCCACCGGGATCCGTTCTCCCGGCTTAATTACAATAATTTGCCTGAGCCGCAGTTCCCGGGGATGTACCTTTTCCTCTTTGCCACGTATCTTACGGTTCGCATATTCCGGACGTATATCCATAAACTTCGCAATAGACTTCTTTGTTGCGGACAGAGAAATGACTTCTATTGTCCTGCCAAACTGGAAGAACAGGATTGCGCCGACTGCTTCCGTATGTTTGCCGATTGCTAAAGCGCCGACAGTCGCAAGGATCATCAGCAGATTCTCATCAAAAATATGTAATCTTTTTACGTTCTTCAATATGTCCCAGAATATTCCCAGTGACATAACCAGATATGGGAGCAGGAACAAAAGCAATTCTGTCCTCCCCGTCATATCCCAGTGCCTGACCGAAAACAATGCATTGATGTATAATAGCAGGCCGATTCCGATTTCAATGCATTTCTTTCTAACTTCCCTTGCCATCTTGGCCCCCTTATTTTCCTTTCTCCATGATTCTATTCTCTGATATGTTCCAATCCCTGGTTCATAATAGTCTTGATATGACCGTCAGCAAGAGAATAGAACACCGTCTTCCCTTCCCTGCGGTTCGTAACCAGCTTCATCTGCTTCAATACCCTGAGCTGGTGTGAGATCGCTGACTGCGTCATACTCAGTGACTGTGCAAGATCGCACACACACATCTCTGACTGCCACAGCATACATAAAATTTTAATCCTGGTAGAGTCTCCAAACACTTTAAAAAAATCTGCCAGATCCTGAAGCTCCTCCGGTCCCGGCATGTTCTCCTGGACCTTCTTTACAATATCTTCGTGTACATGCATGAAATCACAATGTTCCACTTCCATTTTTCCCATATACCGAATCTCCCTTCATGTGAACAACCGTTCAGATATTATTATACGAAAAATACGCTGCCGGGTCAAGCAATGCAGGCCCGTCTGTCCTTTATATCATTCCCATTTTTCTGGATACTTATAAAAAAGAAACGCATACTCAACGGTCTGCGTTTCTTTCTTAAGTTTTATTATTTATTTCCCGGAACGTTCGTGTTACAGCTTCTTATAAAGCACTCTCACAGAATTCAAAATGCAGAGCACCGCCACTCCCGTATCCGCAAAAACTGCCATCCACATGTTGGCGAGGCCTGCAAGGCCCAGTATCATAACCAGGATTTTGATAGCCAGGGCAAACACTACGTTCTGCCGCGCTATGGATCCTGTTGTCCTTGCAATCTGGAGTGACTGGGGAATTGCCTCCATAGATGAAGTCATAAATACCACATCCGCCGCCTCTATGGCCGCATCTGCCCCGCTTCCCATCGCGGCGCCTACGTCAGCCCCCGCAAGAACCGGTGCATCATTAATCCCGTCACCAACAAACATTACGCTGCCATGGGCCTCGCGAATACGCTTCAATTCTTCCACCTTATTCTCAGGAAGCAGTTTTGCATGGATTTCATCGATTCCGGTCTCTCTCCCCACCGTCTCGGCGCTCTTTCTGGCGTCTCCCGTCAACATAGCGGTAAGAATTCCCATCCGTTTCATAGCAGCCACCGCCGGTTTCGCGTCTGTCTTGATCGTATCCGCAATCACAAGTTGCCCTGCATACACTCCATTCAGCGCCAGCAGTACTTCCGTACCGTATGAGGCATCTGAATACTGGCCTAACTCCACGTCATATGCTTCCAGCAATTTTCTATTGCCGCATAGTACAATTCCTTCGTCCAACTGCGCCCTTACCCCTTTCCCAGAAATCTCTTCCACGGATAAAGGGTGCTGCAGGCCGATTGTTTTCTCCTCAGCCGCAGTTACGATACTCACAGCAATCGGATGTGTGGATGTCATCTCGCAGCTGCCCGCAAGAGCCAGCAGCCTTTCTTCGTCAAATCCGGCCGCCGGCACCACATTCTGAAGGACAAAGTTTCCTTCCGTAATGGTTCCGGTTTTATCCATAACAATGGACTTTACACCCTGCAGAGCCTCAATGGCGACCCCGCCCTTAAAAAGAATGCCTTTTTTGGAACCTGCACCGATTCCAGAGAAGAATGCCAGCGGTACGCTAAGTACAAGTGCACAGGGACAGCTAATCACAAGAAATGTAAGCGCTGTATATACCCAGTAGTTCCAGTCCCCTGTTATCAGGGAAGGAATCACTGCCGTTGCGATTGCAAGAGCCACTACGAAAGGAGTATACACTCTTGAGAACCTGGTAATAAACCGGTCAATCTTCGGTTTGCTTGCCGCCGCATTTTCCACAGAATCCAGAATTCTGGTGACCATGGAATCCTCCAAAATCTTATCAGCACGTATTTTCAAGAGCCCCGATGTATTTACACACCCCGATGTAACCGCATCCCCGGCCTTGGCTGCGACAGGGACGGGCTCTCCTGTCACCGGTGACGTATCAATCCGGCTTTCCCCCTCTACGATGGTGCCATCCAGAGGAATCCTGTCACCGGGCCGCACCAGAAGGATATCACCTATGCACGCTTCCTCCGCAGGAATCACCAGAATCTCTTTCCCAGCCACCTTGTTGACTACTTCCGGCCGCATGTCAACTGCATCCATAATCTGGCTGCGGCTTCTGGAGACTGCGATTTCCTCAAACAGTTCCCCCACGCGGTAGAAAAGCATAACTCCGACAGCCTCCGGGTATTCGCTAATCAGAAATGCCCCCAGCGTCGCAATGCTCATAAGGAAATTTTCATCAAACACATGGCCTTTGCCCAGGTTTTTTGCTGCAGTAAACAGCACAGCCCTTCCCAGTACGAGATACCCGGCTAGAAACAGGATCAACGAGAGATTTCCACTTACCGTTTCTGTCAGTATCCCTCCTGCCATAAAAACAGCTCCAATGCCGATCTCCCAGAAATCCTTCTTATTCTCACTGAATTTCCCCTTAGATGCGGTTTGCTGCCGGGTCGGTTTTCTATCTCTTTTCAAGACAGTAACTTCATTCTCTATGGAAGAACAGATTTCCTGAAATACCGGAAGCAGTTCCTCCTCCGTATTGGTAACCACCTGCAGCTGCTTTGTTGCAAAAATAATGTTTGCAAAATCAACCTGAGGCAGCTCCTGTATTTTCCGTTCTATTTTAGCTGCACAATTTGCACATCCCAGGTTTTCCAGAATATAAACCTGCTTCTGTACATGGTCAAATGCATGATTCACCTCACGCTGTTCCAGCGCATCATGACTATGTCCGTCACCGCTGTGTCCGCTGTTTTCATGGCTGTGTCCGTCACTGCCGTGTCCACTGCTTCCATGAGTATGTCCGCAGCTGCAGTTTTCGCCGTGATGATGCTCATCCTGTCCATGGCTGCTGTGGTGATCATGATGACAGCCGCATACTTCTCCATGTTCATGTTTGTGCTTATGCTGATGCTCCTGTGCTTCCTCGTGCTGATGTCCTCTTAGATCCCCGTAACAATGTTCTTTTCCGGAATTGTGATCATACCCACATCCGCAAGCCGTATTCTCTGGATACGTCTTTTTATTCAAAGCCTGTTGTGCCATAGTCGTACCTCCAATGCTTATACATATGAATACCTGTTCATATGTTCATATAATCACACTCAGCACAAAATGTCAATACCTATCTATAAAAATTTAAAAAATTTCCCTGTCAAATACCTAAACACTTCTATTTTTATGCCACAGTCCTTATCAAGCCGGCAGTGCTTTTTAATAAATAAAAAGCCAACATGTTGACCAACGCCGGCAAACACAGCGGTGCAGCCTGCACTCCCGTATATTCCGGCATTGTTCAACATGTGGCTTTTATTATATTGAGATACTGTTACGCGTCAGCTCCACGTCCATGGAATCCTGCTTCAGATCTCTGCAGCGGTCTGATACCGTCGCCTAGAATCCCCTATTTATCGTCCAATGATCTCATTACTTTTTTCACTTCTTCTCCCCCCAATGACATTAGCCGTAATGTCATCGAGCCGCTCTTTCTCTTGCTCGCTGCTTTCCTCTACAAGGCATGCCTGAATCGCCTCATTCAGAGAAAGCATCTTATCATCAAGTTCAGCAACCATCTGTGCACATTCCCGGAGATCCCGGCTAATATAGTCCGGCGCATTCCCTTCGAACTTATAATAAATCTTATGCTCCAGACTTGCCCAGAAATCCATAGCAATTGTCCGGATCTGTATCTCAACTTTGGTATCCACGACACTGTCAGATAAGAAAATGGGCACTGAAACCAGCATATGATAGCTCTTATAGCCGCTCTCCTTCGGGTTCTTTATATAATCTTTAATCGAAAGAACCTTCAGATCGCTTTGATTCCCGATCATCTCGGCCAGACGGTAAATATCAGATGTAAAAGAACAGATCAGACGAACCCCCGCAATATCATTAATATATTTAACCATATTCTCAATAGATGTCTCATGTCCATACCGTTTTAGCTTCTTTACGATACTCTCCGGAGTTTTAATACGTGTCTTAATATGTTCTATCGGATTATACTGATGTACATGCTGAAATTCATCGTTCAGAATCTCCAGCTTTGTCCCAACTTCTTTCAGCGCAGCATTATATAAAAAAATAACCGTTTTCCAGCTATCTACATCTTCATAATTTTTGATAGCATCGTGCATCTGCAGTTCTCCTCTCAATTTGGAAAATCCCCCTTTCCCAATCCTTTCTAGTATATCATAAAACAGACTTCGTGTCAGCCAGTTCATTTTTTTTTAACAAATCGGGATTTAGTCGGCAAGCTTTAGACTTGTCGACGGACGGGGACGCTTCATGACAGGGAGGCCGGGGAGGCGCTGGGGCTGTATATGCCGTTGCGATATGCACCCGTGCTGCTAAGTGATTCTAGAACACCCGATGCCGGATAGGCGGGTACGCTGAACACATCACGGGAAATCTGATGATTTCCCGCGCTGGGTTCATCAAAAACTTGATTTGGAGATCAAGTTTTTCCCCGCCTATCCGGCATCGGCTGTTCAAGAATCACTAAGCGCACTCCAGCATATCGCAACGGCATATACAGCCCCAGCACCTCCCCGGCCTCCCTGTCATAAAGCTGGCTCATCCAATCGGCAGGAAAGCTCGCCAACCGGGTGGGATCCCGGACCAGGGCAGCGGATGTGGATTGGCTATGCGTATCTTTTCATCTTCAAGATGTGTATTGAATTATTTTGATACTGGAACCGTATCCCAACATAAAAGTCCCGCCAATTTAATACCATACGCTGCCCCCGTTTGAGGCCCCACCTTAGGAACGAGTCCTTTTCCTACCGGTTGGATGCGCCAGCTCCATGAAGGGATAGCTGAAAGCCTCCCGGAGAACATCCATGTCCTTTCAAAAACGCTCAAAGCGGATCTTAGAAATTCTTGGTGGGAAACAGCCCGGAAAATGGAGAGATTTTTGGATTCCGAATCCAAAAATCAGCTGACCCAGCGCGAGAAATCATCGGATTTCGCGTGATGTGTCAGTGGTGCTCCATTTTCAGGGCTGTTTCCCGCCTAGAATTTCTTAGGTCCGCGGCCGCGTTTTTGAAAGGACATGGATGTTCTCCGGGAGGTTTTCGGCTATCCCTTTATGGAGCGCCCCCATCCGCGCCGAGACTAAAGCTCGTCACTAAATCCCGATTTCTTATAGTTCCAGCTTCATATCCCCAAATTTAATCCATTTTCGTTTCCGCATGAATTCGGATATGCCCAGCGTCACAAGCGCTGGAAGCAGGATCTGTATTACAAGTATTTTAATCAATACCATCATGGGGGGTTCCGTCTGTGTCATCACCTGCCAGGTCATGATCTGCCCCACAAGCCCTGCTGTTCCCATTCCCGATCCGGTTGCGTTGTTTGTCATATGCAGTACCATAGTCCCCACCGGCCCGAGCACCGCGCTGGATAATATGGCCGGCAGCCAGATAATTGGCTTCCTTACAATATTAGGTACCTGCAGCATAGATGTTCCAATGCCCTGTGCGAGCAGTCCGCCGATTTTATTCTCCCGGTAACTTGCTACGGCAAAACCAACCATGTTGCAGCAACAACCTATCGTAGCGGCACCTGCTGCCAATCCCGAAAGATTCAGTATAATTCCTAACGCCGCAGAACTGATCGGCAGAGTTAGGATCATCCCCATAAGCACGGATACTACGATTCCCATAAGGAATGGCTGCTGCTCAGTCCCCCAGTTAATCAGTGAGCCCAGCCAGTTCATAAACCTGGATATCGGAGGACCCAAAAACAGCCCTACTGCGGAGCCTGTCCCAATGCACACCAGCGGGGTCAGTATAATATCCAGCTTCGTCTTTCCAGAAATTAGAATACCAAATTCAATCGCTATGTAAGCCGCAACAAAAGCCCCCAGAGGCTCACCTGGTCCTGCAAAGACCATGGCGCCGTCCTGTATCACTTGTCCAGCCAGAAGTTTTCCTGCAAAAGCGCCCACCATACCTGCCGTAGCCGCCGATACCGTCACCAGCTGGCCGGCATCCAGCTTCCTGGCCACGCCAACTCCGATTCCGGCCCCCGTCAAAGCAGCCGCCACCTTCCCTACCGCATAAACCAGGTCTCCCCCAGTCCCGCCCATAAAAGTGCCGATCTGCTGAATTATTGTTCCTATAATTAAAGTAGCAAAAAGCCCCTGGGCCATCCCGCTGAGCCCGTCTATGAAAATCCTGTCAAGCAGCTTCTTCATCCGAAAATCCCTCCTGCACATACACTTGTCTTGTCATTCCCCGCTATTCTACCACAAATCCCCCCTCCCGTCCATAACCTCTGTAAATACTCCACAGTCATGTAAGCCTCTGTGTTACAGTTACCCCCTGCGGGCGCGCACAGTAACAATCCTCAAAATCACAAACACCGTCTTAGATAGAAAACCCTTTCTCCGCTCCAAATAGATATCCGCACTGTCGGAAGTCCCTAGTATGTTCAAAAAAAGAATGAGGGTCAGCCCTTTTTAGATAAGGGGGCTGACCCTCATAATTCACTCCCCGATAAACTGAAGGAATTTGGCGATCCGTTCATTTTCTTTTCTTACAATAGAGAAGAAGTTTTCTGCAGTTTCGTCTGCAGCCGCGATTCCTTTATCCATAAAGATGATCCTGCTTGCAACATGTCTTGCAAACTGCATTTCATGCGTTACACATAACATACAGACCCCTTCCCCTGCAAGTGTCTCGAGTATCTTGAGCACCTCGCTGGTCATCTCCGGATCCAATGCGGACGTTACCTCGTCCAGAAGAAGCGCCTTCGGATTCATCATCAGCGCCCTTGCTATCGCAATCCTTTGCTGCTCGCCGCCGGAAAGTTCATTGTGCATGGCTTGTGCTTTTGATTCCAGGCCAACCTTTTTCAGATAAAGATTCGCTTTCTCCTCTGCTTCCTTTTTATTCATCTTCAGGAGCTTCACCGGGCTCATGGTCAGATTCTGCATGACGTTTAAGTGCGGAAACAACACGGTTCTCTGAAAGACCATGCCGCAGTCCAGACGTATCTGCCGCAGATTCTTTTTCTCTTTTACTGACAACCCGTTTACGAAGATATCTCCGCTGTCAATCGTTTCTAAAGCGTTAATGCATCTCAAAAGGGTACTTTTCCCCGTGCCGCTGGGACCGAGCAGAACGGTTACGCCCTCCTGGTTAAAATCGACGCTAAAGTCTTTCAAAACGGTCAGGTCACCAAAGCTTTTGGTAACGCTCTTTACTTCAATCATAGACATTTTTTATGTCACCTCTCTTATCCTGGTAGCAGTACTGTTTTAATAGTGGAACGATAATTTCTTCTCCAGACTCTTTGCCAGCCTGGACAGCGGACTGGATATTACGTAATAGATCAGAAATACAATTCCATAGATCAGGAATGGCTTTAAGGTACGAAGAGCCAAATTCTGTCCCAGTTTTGTCAGATCCATGATACCTATCAGTGCAACGAGTGAAGAACACTGTAATTGTGATATATAGAGTGTAATGGCCTGAGGCACAAGAAGTCTCAGGGCCTGTCTGGAAATTACATTTATAAAAGTCGATATTCTGCTGTGCCCCAATGCCATTCCTGCCTCCCACTGCCCTTCCGGTATCGCGGACACGCTGTTGTGTACCAGAACAGCCATAAATGCCGCTGTATTCAAAGACAGCGCCAGTATTGCAGCCGGAAACGGATCCAGCATGATCCCCCCGATCATCGGCAGGCCATAAAACACCAAAAACAGCTGTGTAACAAGGGGCGAATTCCGCAGAGGCTCAATTACTACCAGGGGCAGTACGCTCACTACTTTATTCCTGGAACACCGGATCAGCCCGAGGATCACTCCCACGATAGTTCCAATCAGCAGGGACATGAATGTAATATATAGGGTAACTCTTGCAGCCCGAAGGAACTGCATGGCATCATTGCCGGTCAGATTTGCATAATCATAAAATGACATCTCAGTCCCTCCTTATAATACAATATGGATTTTTCTATCGATGAGCTTCGCAATAAATGAAATGATATATGTAAAAATGCAATAACATAGTAATATCATCAGATAAATCTCGAAGGGCCTCGAAGTCCTGCCAACAATAATTTTAGCCGCTCCCATGGTCTCCACTACCGTAATAGAGAAACAGACCGAAGAGGTCAGGACTAGATTGATAAAGTTATTTACAAGAGACTTAAAAGCAAGCCGGAAAGAGATTGGAAGTACAAAATACAAGAGTGTCTGCATTTTTGTATACCCTAGCGCCTCGGAACATTCGAAGTACTCTTTCTTAACAGCCAAAAGACCTGCCCTTATGATTTCGCAATTCTGGGCACTTGTGTTGATCCCCAGGGCGATGATTGCCGTCGCCATCGCATCCGTCTGGATTCCAAGTGCCGGAAGTCCGTAGAAAAAGAAGAAAAGCTGAACCAGAAATGGAGTATTCCTTAGAATATCCACATAGACCGTCGCTATGATGCGCAGAATACGGCTCTTTGACTGTTTAAACAGTGCCATTAGCGTTCCCAGCACGAGCCCGATCAAGAGGCACCAGGCTACAATAATTACGGTCATCTTCATTCCGTCCAGCAGCATATCCCCATATACATTGAGAAAATTAAAGTTTAATTTATACATTTTAAGCACCCTCACCTCCTCATTCTATTCGTACACTTTATTCATGCAAGAATGCCCGCCCAATACAGGCGGGCATCTTCCATGCAGCTCGTTTGTTACCATAGATAATTTAACTCTGCCGGTTTGGTTCCCCACCATTTCTCATACGTCTCTGTCTGCCATCCAGAACTGATCTGCCATGATACAAACATGTCCAGATAGCGGGCAAATTCTATATCCCCCTTCCTGCATGCTGCGCAGATCGGATCTGATGTATACATTTTCTCCTGTGCTTCCAGCTTATTGTTCTGGGATGCCGCATATTCTACTACTGTATTATCTTCGAAAGCCGCATCCGCTTTTCCCTGTTCGACCTGAAGGACAGAATCCGTAAAATTATCTACATAAAGAATGTTCGCCTCCGGAGCATTTTCTGTTACCAATGCCTCACCGGTCGACCCCCGGTTAACCGATACCGTTACATCCGGGCTGTTCAGATCTTCCAGTGTATGCAGGTCTGATCCTGCTGCCGTCAGCATCTTGATACCGGCGCGGAGATATGGGATCGAAAAATCAACAGACTGTGCACGTTCCAGATTGCCTGTTACATTTGCAAACAGGACATCAACACGCCCCGATGTTAATGCCGGAAGCCTCGTTTCTGCATCTACATTTACTATTTCCACTTCAACCCCGAGTACTTCACCAAGCCGGTTGGCCCAATCTACATCGTATCCCATTTCTTTTCCACTGTCGTCGGTGAATCCGATTGGCGCTCCATTTAAAGAACATCCTACAACAAGTTTCCCTTTTTCCAGGATCGAATCCAAGGTTGCGCTTCCGCTGCCGCCTTCTTCCCCGGATGCCGCTGCATCACTGGATTTTCCGGATTCTTTCTTAGGTGAGCTGCATCCAGCAGCCATGCCTGCGATTAATCCAGCCGTTAACATCATTGCTATCACTTTTTTCATTCCCTTTCCCATAACTTCTCCTCCATTCTTTAACAATCTTTGGTTTCACTGAATCTTCTACTTTTGAATCCACTGGGGGCTGTCGGTCAGCTTTCTGGCTCCCGTATCCGTGATCAGGTATCCGTCTTCCATCCTCATTCCTGACACATCTGACTCGAACAGCGGGATGTCCACCGAGATTATCATATCTTTCTCAATAACGGTTCTGCTGGACGGTCCGAATATAGGTGGTTCAAACTCAATCACACCGACACTGTGAAGTCCGGAGTACATAAAGTTTTTTTCATATCCCGCCTCCTTCATCACCTGTCTTCCTATCGCCTCCACGCAGCTTCCAATTTTTCCCGGGATCAGATTCTCTGCGCACAGGTTTTGCGCCTTAGTCATCGCTTTTACTGCCTTCTCCGCCTTTTCACCCGGATTCCCCACCAGAACAGTTCTCCCGCAGGCTCCATGATATCCTTCATACCTTGGAGCGAGCGTAATCACCACAATATCATTTTCTTCAATTACCCTGGTCGTCGTCCGTGCAAGAACATGAGCCGCATTAGGTCCTGATGAGACAATCGGGTCGATTCCATAACCCTCACAGCCCTTTTTCCGCATAACATACTCGGCTTCGGCTGCAATCTCCCTTTCTGTAATGCCCGGTCTCACTGCCGCAATCGCCGCGTGCATCCCCTCGTTAGTGATCTCGTATGCCCTGCATATGACAGCGATTTCATCTGGGGATTTTATGCCTCTTAAAGGCGCCAGAAACGGATCTGTGTCCACCAGTTCTGCATCAGGATATGCCCGCAGCAGGGCTTCATACAATTCTGCCCCCATATGTACCTTTGCTGCCAGCCCGATCCTTTTCGGCTCTCTTCCTGTATACTGCCGGATGATCTCCTGCAGTGACTCTACCTCTGAAAACGGGTAATCTTCATCCTCCGCCGCCAGTTCAGTCAACACCTTTACCCCACCGGCAACAGCTCTCTCCCCTGCATACCCGTCCGTCTCCGGCCCCGTTAAGATCACGGGCTCTCTGCCCGCCACAAACATAACCAACACCGGCTCAAAGTGTGTCTGAAGGTCTGTATAATATCTCGCATATGCATTGCCATAGGTTGCTCTGTCATCGCTGTATGCCAGAATGATGTCCAGTTTTTGGTCCCGCATAACAGCCTGCACTTTTTCCCACCTCCGCGGGTACTCTGTCCTCGGAATCCTGATTAACTCGTCCTGCATGTTACATCTCCTTTTCATTTTTTCTCCGTGCTTCTTTCTCTGCACTTATTTTTCAAATAACTTGAAGACTGCTTTCCGGTGTCCCACCATCTCCTTATTGTCATTTACGATCGCTGACGGATATAATCCCTCAAGCTTTTCCGCAACCTCCCGGTTGTTATAACCAAGCTCTTCGAACACTCTGAGGACCGCGGCTGCAAATTCATCATGACTGCCATCCATGATTTTTACAACGGCCCCCACTCCAAGCGAACGGATCCCGATTACGTATACCCCCAGAGCGCCGCTTTTTCCAAGCAGGTCACTGCTGGATGCCAGAACAGAACATACGATGTCCTTTCCTGCAATCATATGAGGATATTTATGAATCATATTTACATTTTTGATCACCGCCGTCCGCAGTACCGAATCCGGAATCAGTTCCGGGCACACCAGCCGCAGATAGGATGTCGCTATCGAGTGGAACGGCACGGCATATACCGGAACACCGCAGCCATCCACACCTGTTTTAATATCCTCCTGGGCCACATCCGTCATCATGGAGATAATCCCCAGGATTTCCTGCTGTGTCCGGCTCTCCCGCTTCCAGTATCCGGTTACCTCTTCCCCAAGCTCTCTGGCCAGCAGCATCATACCCAGATGTTTACCGAAGCAATTGTGGTATATTTTTCGAGGCGGCATATGATTCTCTATCAGGCGGTTCCGCTCCGAGATCCGGTTTGGATATTGTGATACAATGGATAACACCAATAAATCCGAGAAAAACAGTTAATTGTGCACAATATTCGTTCTTTTTCATGAAATTCTCTATCCATTTCCTTTAATTATACTCATATTGCCCGGGATGTCATTATTTTATCTTGTGCAAAAATGTCACTATCTTGGCTTGGAGGAGGAATTTCAAATGATAAACAAGATAAATCAAAAAGCGCAGAATCTCGTAGACTTTCCGCAGTATCAGGATACTTTGGCTGAAACACAGACTGGATCTGCCTTTATTCAGTACAATCTTGATGTCACACCCGATTCGCAATGGTTCATCGCACACACGAACCCAAAGGCCAGGGCACGTCTGCCATACGTGCAGGAGGTCGGGGAGTTCGTAACGGGAAAAAATTACATGACAACCCGGCAGGGCTTACAGTCTTATCTGCTGAAAATCACGATGGATGGAAAAGGCTATATCAACTTCGACGGGAAACATTATACACTTTCCCCCGGACAGTTTTTCTGGATTGACTGCAGGAAGCTGAATTATTATGCCATCGATCCGGACACTCCGCACTGGAATGTGATCTGGATGCATTTCTGGGGAAACTCGACGCATGACTATTACGATAGCTTCATGGAGCTAAATAACAACAGCCCGATCGGAACCATGAGAAACAACGATGCCATCCAGCTGCTGCGGAAATTAATCGGTTACTACAGCACAAACATCTACAATGATTACCAGACCGACATAAAAGCCGCGTCCATCATCACAACATTGATGACCTGCTGCATGGAGTCTGCCATACACGATAAAACAATGTCCCTCAAGAAGCAGCCCCCCAAATTTGTTCCGCAGGCTCAGGAGTATATTACAGAACATTTTAACGAACGGATTACCCTGGACTCTTTAGCAGAAGAATTCTTCGTTAACAAATTTTATCTGCAGAAACAGTTCCGGCTCTATGTCGGAAGCACCCCGGGTGAATTCCAACGCAGTATCCGGATCGACAAGGCGAAAGAGCTGCTGCGTGTCACCACAATGTCCATCAACGACATATCGGAACACTTAGGCTTCGAAAGCGTCGGATATTTTATCCGCTGCTTTAAGAAAGAAGACGGGAAGACTCCGCTGCAATACCGGCGGGAGTGGGGTGTCTAAAAAGAACCCGGACGGAGCCCGCTGCCACATAAACTGTAAACCAGCGGCCACACCTGGAGCCGGCCGCCGCAATTCTTTTTTTGTTTCTCCCATCGGAATTATCGCACGAACACAAAAGAGGCTGACGCACTATATAGTGCGTCAGCCTCTTTTCAAACATACTCTAGCGCAGGAACACGCCTTTTTTCATGATTAGTTCATCGTCCAGGTACAAATCGGGTTCCAGGATGATTCCATCCATATGGCAGTCCGCCTTATTGGTGCCGCCAAATGAAGTATTGCTGCCGAAAGCAATATGAACAGTTCCATACACTTTCTCATCCTCCAAAATATTTCCGCAGAGGACAGCTGCATGATTTGTTCCTATCCCCAGTTCCGCTGTAATGCCGTTTTCAGGTTTTGCAAACAGGATCTGCAATGCCCCGCCGTCTCCTTCCAGGCTTTTCAGCCGGCCCTTTTCGATTGTTACGGCCAGTGGTTCCTCAAGTACTCCCATTGCTTCCATTGAGCCGTCGATGACCATGTTTCCGTTCACACCGTCTTCCAGCGGAGCAATGTATGCCTCCCCTGAGGGAAGATTGCCTGCCTCGCCGGGATTGCGGTAAACGCCTGTACTGGGGACACCATTTCTTCCCTTCAGATTCAGGGTCAGAACATGTCCGTCCTTTTCGATCCTGGCCGTGGATGCCTCTGTGAGCATCTGGGCGTAACGCTTCGTATCTGCTTCTACTTTTCGAAAGTCCGCAGTCATCGCGCCTTTTGAAAACATTTCCTCTGTAATCCCTGGCATAGTGCCAATTCTCGCACCGGCCTTTGCAGCGCTGATCCTGGCATTGGTGTGTGTCATAGAATGCTCTGTAATGCAGATCACCACATCCGATGCACACATGGCCGCTGCTATAGCTGCAGGCGGCTCTTCTCCGGAAACGCTCCGATTCTTCATGCACATAAAAAGTGCCTCGCAGTTCATACATAAGGCGGTCTCATACACCTGGTATCCCAGATCATACTTATCCTGATCCGCGACCACCAGCACCTGCTCGCCCTCTTTTACATCCATACAGGCCATAAGGAGATTCTCTGCGCTTTCCCTGATATCCATCTCCGTTTTTCCCGTCTTCATTTCAGTTTCCTTCTTTCTGCTGCATTTTATTAACAGTTATTCTGCTTGCTTCAATTACGCTGGATAATTTCATAGTGTACGGCTGCAGCTTACTTATTTATGTTTATTCCCGGCCGTCTCCCAAAGTCTGCAGTTTTTTCATGGATCCGTATAGTTTCTGAATACGCGCAAATTCCTCTTCATCATAAAATCTGCACTGTTTTCTGCCATATGACTTCGCTGCCTCAATCACAAACCGGGTCGTCATTTCCACATCCGCACCATGCGTGGCGCCAGTGCCGCATCCCGGTACCGCAGTCTCCGTTGTGATTGCAACTCCAACCACAGGAACATCCGTGGCAACAGCCGGCTGAAGCACGCTGTTAAGGTGATAGAGGTCATTTCCGTAAGGTGTGATGTCCTGCGTGGTAATCGGAAATACATAAGGTGCTTTTCCCGTCGTTATCTCCACAATGTCCAGCAAGTCCTCGCTGATTCTGAGGATATACCCCTCCTTTACGGTTGGAGATATTGCAAAACCCTTATGGTTAATCACACGGTTCCCCTTGGTCGTATCGACTGTCAGGATCGCATCCATATCCTCTGTAATCTCTTCGTCATTGCACTGCTGCATGCTGACCGGTGAATCCATGAAGTCCACTGGTTCATGTGGTTCGGTCGGCGCATCCGCACATACGTGTGTCACGAGAACCACATCTCCCTCCAGCGTATCCCCCTTTTTCTGCATGTCCAGAAGCTTGGCTGCGGCAGTAAGTACGGTCAGTGCGCCGTCACCGTCAGACACGAAACCGATCCGTTCGGGACGCGCACCAAGGCCGCCCAGCCTGCCGATAATCCCAAGGGTCGGCGCATCGCCGCCGCTTCTTTTTCCATTGCTTCCATGCACACATACCTTGACCACATCCGTTTTCCCTTTGTCTCCGTAGATCGGATATGCCTCCACATCCGCATCCTTCTGGATGCTTCTCAAGTATTCCTCTACTCTTCTGCCATCTGCATTGATATCATCCAGAATATCATAGAGTTCCAGCATCTGCTTAAAAACCATTTTCTCATCCTCGCAATTTCTTATATTGATTCTTCACATTGATTTGTGAAATCTTCTGTTATATAATTTGTTAAAACACACCCGGAGGTTTTTCATTATGAGCGTTATTACTGTATCTGACGTTCTGCACCTGCCCTCTCTGTCCGGCGCCAGGATTAAAGCCGGTATGGACGGGCTGGACAGGCCGGTAGAATATGTCAGTGTTTTTGATAATTACATCAGCGAAACAGACTTTGCATCGCTTGACACCAAATCCAGGAATTCCTTTTTTATGACAGCTTTCTATCACGGCAAAGACGATCCCCAGTACATCCTCTATGCCCTGAAGTATTTTCATGCCATTCACACCGCAGCGCTCTGCATTATTGACGAAAATATGGACGAACTGCCTGAAGAAGCTTATGCTTATGCCAATCAGTGCGAACTGCCTATATTATTTATCGACAAGGATGTCCCTTATTCCATTATTATTTCCGAGATAACGGAACAGCTGCTCTTTTACAAAAACCTGAACAGCCAGGAGGAGATCCTTGCCCAGCTGGCTGACAGGGAGCTGTCTGACAATAGAAAAGCAATGCTTATCCAGCGGCTGAATCCTTACTTTGCCAAAAATGTATTATGTTTTTACTGCCGCGTGGAGGCAGGCATGCCACTGCCCCGTCCGGCTCTGGCCGAAAAATTCAGCCGGGACGTTTTGTTTTTTGCCGCGGGTTACCGGGGAGGCATTTTGATTATCCGCTCTTTTAAGGATAATTCTCCACATGCGATTGATAAATATATCTCACAGACTGCGGCAGCCATCTTTGAAAGCTATCCCGAATGTATGGCGGGCATCAGCAGCTGCTGTCCTCTTTACAGCCTGGGGGATGCCATTTCACAGGCATACCACGCCGCTTCTTCCTGCCCGTACCAGCCAGGCAAAGTCATATATTTCCGGGCTCTTGGAGTACTACGCCTCTTTTTAAAGCTGGAAGGCCACCCTGCCATAGATGAATTTTATATGGAGACAGCGCAGCCTATTTTAGATTATGATGAAAGATACCATTCTCATCTGATGCATACCATTCACGATTTTATTGAGAATGATATGGACTATACCAAAACAAGCAAGGCGCTCTTTGTCCATGAAAACACCATACGCTATCGGATCAACAAAGTAAAAAATATGATCCCCTACGGGCAGAGCGATACCGATTTTCTTCAGACTCTTTACATACTGTATATCATCCGTAAGTTAAAGGATTATTAACGCAGTCCCGCTATTTGGATTTGAATGCTCCCAGCATGGAGTTGGCAAAATCATGCAGCGCACATCCGACCAGGGAGCCCGCGCCAAGAATCATCAGTATATCATCGTTTTTCGGATTCTTCTTAATTACAATAATACGGATGATAGTGGCAATGATGACGGTCAATCCATATATGGTTCCGCCTACTAGGATACCGGTGGCAAACAGGATTCCAACCTGGTGGTTTCCTCCCGTGATCTGAATGATGGCCCCCGGAATTGCCCAGATCGCCAGCCATTTCAATACCTCAATTGAGGAACCCGCTTCAATCGTGGAAGCATATGTAGCGTTAATCGGCGGGAACAGCCCCTGTGAGAAGTATGTTTTTGCAAAAATAGCAACAATAACAAATGCCACTGCAAAACCAAGCAGCTCTGAAAAATACTGCTGTTTTCTGCCTGCCTTCTCTATCTCCGGATTCTTTCCGCTTCCTCTCAGTATATAGCCCGCTTTTAGGTCATTACCCATGTCAGAGAAACACGGTCCTGTTGCCGCGGTAAAACCTGCCAGTACAGCCAGAGGGAGCTTTGGAAAACCGATCAGCATCCCCAGAATTAAAAAGATGAGGGCCGTGGCGAATCCTGGAAACCATCCGGAATACATAGCGGATACCCCGACGATCAGTTCGGATACAAGCGCCGCTACCGCTGCAAATATAATCCATAAGATAAACATGCCCGGCTTCATCTCATACCACAGCCCCGATACAATTGCAAGTCCCAGGGCAATCACCAGATAAGCGATAAATCCTTTTCCAAGAGCACTCCGCATATCTTTGATCGAAGTTCCAAACTGGGATGCCGCTGAAGTCTCTTTATCCACTTTCTTAAACAGCATTCTGCCGCACTGGATCAGGGATATGATACCTGCCCCAATCATGATGCCATGCCCCATATAATTCAAAGCAACATGATCTGCCGCAACAAATCCTTTTCCAAAAATATCCTGTGCAATGACAAATTCATGTCCGAACACGGTAAATGCAAACGCATTGCTTTCAATTATTCCCACGATCAGGGCGCCTACACCGAATGCTCCGATAGCCAGTACGCTTCCCACCCATGCAACGCCGAATAAATCCATAGGTATTCCGGCCATAGCCCCTGCCCATCCGGCAACAGCGCCGACCACAAGCAGCCCGGCACGTTTTCCCTTTCTGACAGTTGCAAGAATCGTTTCAGCCGTAGCAATTCCAGGAGGCCACGGTGCATCAGCCGGAAACATCGGCGATCCGAATGACTTGTACAAAATTGTAGCATCCACAATTGTTGCAAGTGTTACACCGATCAGCATCGGATACATGAATTCCGTGTATCCCATAATATAAGGAACACCGATCGTCAGCAGCATACAGTTTGCCGCCGAGAATGTTGCCCCTGATGTCGATGTCTGTACCAGGTTCTGGCAATGGATATTCTTAAATTTTTTCAAAAGCCGGATGGGAATCTGACTGATCAGAACTGCAAGCAGCGCTCCCACCACAGAAGTATCCGGGGCTACCCCCGTATGTGTCAGTACCTGCATTCCCACGATAGCTCCCAGCACACTGGCTACGACGGCTATAATAAAAATGCCCGGTTCCATTAATTTTGGCATTTCTTTGGAGTACTGCTCCAGTATCTCTTCAGAGCTGCCATTTTCTCTGTTGTCACTCATTGTTCTCTCCTTTCCCTTTTGCACGATTTACACCGGGTAGCGTGTAAACATAGTAATAATTATACAATTTTTCTTATTTTTATGCTTTGTTGATTTCTACAATAATTTGATATTTATTTTTGTAGGATTCAGGGATTGACGATTTTTTCATACGGCTTATGATGTAAATATACTTTATTCTGCAGCTAGGCTGCAGACCCGCCCGCACGGGCATGTGTTACGGGGTGCCCTTTGGGTATACCTTGTTCCGCAGCCTTTGATTGTCCAAAATACAAATGAAATAAAAGGAGAAATACCTATGATATTTGACAAAGAATCCATACAGGATCTGCTGATTGGCAGCCTTCTGCTCGGAGGCGGTGGCGGCGGCTGCCCCAAAGAGGGGGAGGAACGCGCACTATCTGCACTGAAACTTGGAAACGTAGAATTGATTACCATTGATGAATTAAAAGAGCGAAGCAGGGACGGCTGTATCGTTACGATTTCCGGAGTTGGTTCTCCTGCTTCGGACACTGCATATTATTCAGACGATGTATATCCCAGGATCCTGGAGCTGCTGGGCACACAATCCGAAACCCCGATTGCAGGATTTATTTCCTGTGAACTAGGGGCTTCCTCCTCGTTTGAGCCATTTATCCCCGCCGCACTCTCAGGGCTCCCCATCATTGACGCCCCCTGCGACGGCCGCGCGCACCCGCTCGGAGTCATGGGCTCTCTTGGCCTGGAGAGCTCCGGACAGACCGTCATCCAGGCTGCTGCAGGCGGAAGACCGGAAAATAAGACATATACCGAATTAACAGTAAAAGGTTCTGTCGAAAATACGGCCTCACTGGTTAGAAATGCGGCTCATCTGGCAGGAGGAGCAGTCGCCGTAGCGCGCAACCCCGTTTCCATTCCCTACCTGGAGACCCACGCCGCAGCCGGCGCGTACGCCCAGGCTTTAAAGCTGGGCCGCGCGTACCGCACCGCGGCTTCACCCGCCCTGGCCATTGAAGCCGCCCTCCGCCAGTTAAACGGCAGAATCCTCTGCACCGGAATCGTAGAAGACTGTGCCCTCGAAACCCGCAATGCCCTGGATTACGGAACCTTCCGTATCTCCACTGCCTCTATTCCGTGCCAGATTGGTTTCTGCAACGAATATATGTACGCAGCCATCGGTTCGGAAAGGCTTGCCGTCTTCCCCGACCTCATCACAACAATCGAAACCAACACAGGTAGAATCATCGCCTCCGCAGACATAAAAGAGGGAATGGAACTGACCGTAATCAGCGCGCCAAGAAGTGAGCTGAAACTTGGAGCGGGACTGCTAAACAAACAGAACTATCTTCCATTAGAGGGGGTTTTGGGGGAGTGATTTTTATTTAGAAGGGGGCGCTGTGCGGAAGTGGAAGATGCCTCTCCTGGATGCATTATTAGGGCATAAGCGCCGCTAATCAAAATCGGAACCGGCATGGTGAACACCGCGGACACTTGCGAGAATTCTGATGAATTCTCACTGCGGGTCTGCTTGCTTCCAGGCCTTGTGGGCCTGGAATCAGTTCACATGCCGGTTCCGATTTTGATGAAGCGGCGCTAATGCCCTAAAAGACGCATCCAGGAGAGGCATCTTCCACTTCCGCACAGCTGGTCGCATCCAAACTGTAGTAAAAACACTCTCTAAGGGGGACAGCCTGGCGGGGGCTGCGGATTGGACAGAACTGGTGAAACGTTAATTGTGCCAGGAGATTTTGTGTGTATATAGAACAGTTATCATAATTTAATGTTAACTATGACAAGATGAGTTTTGTATTGTAGTCAAAATCCACACAAGACTTTATTACTACACCTTAATATTACGCACTGATCAGACTTACCTATCTCCTGGTCACATCATACCTTCCCCCCCCTACCGTGCAGCACTCCCCTGCCGCCGGCCGCAGCACAGCCTGAGGGAATCGGGATGTTTTGATGCTGTCCGCGGAGGCTTATGCTGATTTTGGAAGCCTCTAGCGGGTCGTAGAATTGCTTACTGCGAAAAAGCCGCATCTTATGGAGGATAATTGATCTCTAAATCAATTATCCAGAGCGTCTGAGCTTAGAAAGCATCGGCTTTCTAAGTGAATACGCTCGGTTCCATAAGATGCGGCTTTTTCGCAGTTAGCAATTCTAGACTAAGCGGCCGGTTTCCAAAATCAGCATAAGCCTCCGCGGACAGCATCAAAACATCCCGATTTCCTCAGGCGGCCCCCCCCTTAAGCCTCCACCACAAAGACATCTTTGCCAAGTCCGCACCAGGGGCACACCCAGTCGTCCGGCAGGTCTTCAAATGCTGTTCCAGGCTCGATCCCGCTATCCGGGTCTCCCTCCTCTGGATCATATACATAGCCGCATGGTTCACATACATATCTTTTCATCTGAACTTCCTCCTGTCCTTAACATCATAGTATCATAATACTTCTATAAGTATTTTCTTCCAGCACCAGTTTTATACCCCAATTCATCACCCTTTCCAAAAACCCCCGCAAATTAAAGTAAAATATTACTATTCACAGCCTATGTGCCGTGCATAGTAACAGTAAAATCTTAACATTTACATCCCATCTTCCAAATGCTATACTAATAGTTATCCAAAAAAGAAAGAGGTCAAACTATGTTCCGTCTATGGGGAAAAGAAATTAAAGACAATAAAATGCTCCGCGACACCGTCATCTGCGACGAGACAGATGACACCCGCACCCACAAAATTTTCAACGCACTCGACGCTATCTGTTACGAATTCGATCTAAGCAAGCCCATCTGGCTGGACACCACAATAGCCGAATTCAAACGCCACGCCAAAGCCCGCTTCTACCAGGACAACTTCGTAGACTCCATAGATTTCGACTACCTCGAAATCCAAATCATCGAAGAAGACTAATACATCGAATAATAAGCAGCCTGCTGTTATACGCTGAGGCTTGTGGAGTAGTGCTTCCGAAAATTCAGCTCAACAGCAAGTTAATTATTTTTCGATTTACTAGATTCTCCCCTAAAGCCACTCCGCTTCAAAAGAATCCCATCCGCTCCTCCCGCCAGGATGCACCCAGCTGTATGCCCCGCCAGACAGGATACGCTGCGGGATACGGACATAAGAGGTTCTGTAGGCTTTGGAGCAGCTGTTAGCAGGAGTTAAAGGAAAAAGAAGGAAAACCGGGGTAAAACTTGTAATTCCGAATTACAAGTTTTCCTGGCCCCAGCGCGTGAAGCCATCAAGGCTTCACGTGATGTGGCCAGGTTGCCCCGGTTTTCCTTCTTTTTTCCTTTACTTCTGCTTACAGCCGCCTCCAGTTTACAGAACCTCTTATGTCCGTATCCCGCAGCGTATCCTGCCTGGCGGGGGCATACAGCGTCCCTCCTCTACTCATTGCGGATAGCCGCCAGGGGACTCAGCCTCATTGCTCTCAGCGCCGGGAAGTACCCTGCCGCCATCCCCACGAACACCGCGAACACCAGAGAAGCCATTACCAGCCACGGCGGTATATAGGAAATATTTCCGTCTATACCCATGGCGCTTCCATTACCCGTAAGGAAGTTTATAACAAAAGACATAATAAAGCTGAGTATATTACCGGCTACACCTCCGATAAAGCCGATAAATGCAGCTTCCATTAGAAACATCTGCTTGATATTTTTGAGTCCGCATCCCAGAACTTTTATAACACCGATTTCTTTTGTCCTCTCATAAATGGACATCATCATTGTGTTTGCAATTCCGATGGCAGCGACCAATAGGGAGACTGCGCCGATACCTCCAAGCACTGCCTGAACCATAGCAAACTGTTTTTTCATACTTTCCATATATTCTGCATTCGTTGTTACCTGGAATCCCATGTTCCTGATTACGGATGACAATGCATCCACATCGTCGATATCTTCCGCCTGCACTGCCGCAGAGGAATACACAAACTGCTTATACGGCTTGCCCGACTTGGTACTTGGCTGTCCGGGTATCACGCGTCCCCTGAATTCACGTTTGAGCAGATCTTCCAGCTTATTGATATCACAGTAGACATAGTAATAATTAGCATTGTAACTTTCCATATCTCCCGCCACAACACCGCTTGCCTTTACCACATGCTTTTTCGGAGGAAGCTTGGAAGTCTGTGAACCGCTTCCATCATTTTCTCCCACGCCTGATGCGCCCATACTGTTGTTCTGGCTCTGAAAATATCCGTCCTGATCTAGGATCAGGAACATCTGGTCATTTGCCAGATCAACGTCCGGAACTTTTCCTGTTTCCCAGTACCCTTTCCCGGTTGACTTTTCATAGAATGAGGTCAGCACACCATTTCCAAATACCAGTTCCAGGCTGGAACTGTTTGGGTCCGGAAGCCTTCCGCCCTTAGCAAGTTCGATATTCTGCTTTTCCAGAGCTTCAGGGCTCATTCCCTTTAGCTGAAGATAACCCATATATTTTCCCTTCAGCGCAATTGCACTGAGCTCCAGTACTGGATCCGCACTCTTTACATGTTCCAGCTGCCTTAGCTGTTGGATTACATCGTCAGTTATATATTTATTAGGTTCCTCCTGATCGCCAGAGCTGCCCCTCATGCTGACATACATCCCGCTTTCGCTCTGTTTTCCGGTTACAGTCAGGCTCGTCATACCTCCCGACTGCTCCACCTCACGGTACATCGACTCCTGCATTCCGAGCCCAAGCGATATCATAACTACAATGGATGCTGTTCCGATCACAACTCCCAGGATGGTCAGAAAAGTACGCAGTTTTCTGCGCTTGAGGTTACCACTACTCATCCTCAGTAAATCGATCCACCTCATCCACCAAGTCCTCCTCTTCTACAGACTCCTTCTTTTTCTTTCTTTTCTTCATGACGATGATAATAACTATGACAGCTGCAACAACCACTGCAGCGATTATCACAGGTATCAGCGGAAACCCTTTCTCTTCCGGCATTTCCGCCATTGTTGTTACATCCATCGGCGCTTGTTCCGGGGTGATCTGCAGTGAAAATTCCTTTTCTACTGTAGAAGCCTTTCCCGCATCATCTTCGTAGGAAACAATCATCTTAAACTTCTGATTACCCGCTGTTTCCTGCATGGCGGTCACGATTCCGTCTATTGAGCCGGTTGCTCCGGAATCTACATTTCCTACAAATACTTCTTTTGCTTCAATTCCTTCCCCTTCAAACTTCACTTTTACATTGTACAGCTTAATTCGTCCTGTATTATAAAGGCTGCACGTAATATTAGCCTCTTCTCCAACTGCCACGGCCTCCGGTGCAATTTCCAGCTCACTGAATTCAAATCTTGCCGCCTGTTTCACAGGAATAGCCAGGCTGGAAGAGCCCTCATACTGTGTTGCACTGCTGTCTTCATACTTCATAGACATGGAAATACTGTACGGCTTCTGTACCAAATCTGCCCTGGCGTTTAGGTCGATAGAAATGTCCTGGGTTCCTCCTGCAGGAATGCTGTCCAGATAAATCGTGCTGGATCCGGAGGAAGGCAGAAATGCCGGCGCCTCTGCGGCTCCTTCTGTCCCGGAGGACGGCGCCTGCAGGTCAAACAGCATATTGGATACCGCTGTTCTTGTAGATGTATTTTTCAGATGTACAATCAGCTTGAAATCGCTTCCGGCATTCACAGCGCCTGGCTCTGTATTAAAACCTGTTACAATAACACGCGGAACGGAATTATTTCCGGAAGGTGCTTCACCACCGCCTCCCCCGCTTGTAATCACAGGTTCATTATTAGAAATGCCGCCGTTGTCCTGAGGCTCCTCCGGGGTATTCGGCTCGTCCTTAGGTTCTTCTTTTGGATCGTCTTTCGGGTCCTCCGCGGGTTTCTTCTTTTCCAGTGTTTTTACGTAAACATACTTTGTTGTCTCATACTGCTGCTTTCCATCATTGCAGGTTATCTGAAACGTAAGTTTGTAATTCTTTTCACCGGCATCTGCACGTACCGTCAGATTATCCAGCTTTGTTTCCACGGTCTCGCCCACTGGGATATCTACTGGAGGAAATTCATTATTCACATTTGTTATCTCAAAAGGCCATGCAGAAGCATCATCAATAATGGGCGCTATTTTAACATTCTTCGCATCCGCGGTGCCCTCATTCTTAAGTTGTATCAACAGTTCCTGCTTTTTGTCTCCTTCCGTATAAACCGGGGTCTCCTGTGATTTCCCAATTGACAATACTATATCTGGTATCGGTCCGGTTTCATCTGCTGCCCGCACCCCAACCGGCAGTATCATAGCAGCTAGCAGCGCAAGACTCATTGCGATTCCTGCAGTTTTCTTAAACAGTTTCATGTTCCTTGTCCTCCCTCTTTTTACGGTTGTCTTCTATTTTTACGATCTTCCCATCGATTATATGGAAAATTCTGTCTGCATATGTAGCCAGATGGTTATCATGCGTTACCATAACCAGCGTTTTCTTCTGCTCCCTGACTACCCTCTGCATTAAGGTCATGACCTCTTCCGACGTATGCGAATCCAGATTGCCGGTTGGTTCGTCGGCAAATATAATCTTTGGATCCACAACCAGCGCGCGGGCAACGCCAACTCTCTGCTGCTGCCCTCCTGACATCTGGTTCGGCAGATGCCTCTTATGCTTTTTCAGATTCACCAAGTCCAGCATCTTGTCAGCCTTCTTCAGGCGGCTCGCCCGTCCCTCCCCACGGAAACTCAGTGGTAATGCAACATTCTCAAGTGCATTCATCGTTCCGATCAGATGGAATGACTGGAATATGAATCCGACGTTTTCACGCCTGAACTTTACCAAGCCGTCCTCATTCAGCGTCTCCATGTGCTGTCCGCTGATTATGACCTCACCTTTGGTTGGCTTTTCCAACCCGGCAAGCATATTCAGAAGAGTGGATTTGCCTGAGCCGGAGGTCCCTACAATCGCGCAGAATTCACCTTCATATATCTCAAAGTCCACACCGTTGAGAGCACGTACCACAGAATCGCCCACGCGGTACAGTTTGTATAAGTTTTTAATCTCGATGACCTTATCCACAGTGCCCCTCCTTTATCCCAATATTTTCAACTTACATCATACTTATGAAATCAAAATATTTCTATGTAGAATTTGTTAATATTTTCTTAATATTATCCACATTAGATCTTTTTCAATAAATGATAGATTTTAATAGCATTTTAAACAAAACCGCGTAAGTTTTTGCGCTTTCATTTGTTTAGTTAATGAAGGAGCTAATCTCCTCACCTTTTTAGCTCCTTTCCCACCACATACGTTAAGCCCGGATCCATTAGGTATCCGGGCTGTTTTTTTCAATAATATTTATTTTTTCTTTTATCTTCTGATATATCTCATCTTCATCTAAGTTTATTTTCCCCTCTGAATTGATATACTCAGAAAAGAAGTCGGGTGTAATCCTGAAAAATTCGTTCTGTGATTCCGGTGGCAGATCGGATATAAACCTGTCGTAAAATTCGAAATCATCCATCATAATAAAATCCCAAAACCGTTTCTGCTGCTCTTCTGTCATAGTGCGTTTATCCATCTTGACCGCCCCCCATCCCTCTCTTGTGGTTTTATTATATTCGTAATTGCGAAGATATTCAAGTATAAGAATTTGAATTATGCTTATCCTAAAAAAGAGGTGGTGCCATGATTGATTACTCTCCATTCTGGAAAACTCTGGACAATTCTAAAGAAAATTGGTATACACTGACTACAAAATACCATTTATCCAGCAGCACTCTATACCGTTTAAAGCACGGTCAGGACATAAGCATGAAAACAATAAACGACCTTTGCCGAATACTCAACTGCGATATTCAGGACATAGCAAGGTATCTTCCCTCAGAAACTGATCAGGAGCTCTGACAAAGTATCCGCCGATAGCGTAGTGAAGCATCCACGCCCTTTCCGGCGGCATTCATATGCGTATGAGTCCCACAAAACAAAAACCACATCAGATTGGATGGCATTACCGGCATTCCCCTGCAATTCTGCCGAATTGAGCGGCTCAGGCCGGCTAAAGCTCTGCTTTGATAAACAGAGTTCAGCCTTCCAATTCAATGTGGTTTTTATCTTGTAAGACTTAATAAGCAGCCCGAAGCTGGCCGGGGACAGGTGCGATCCCTGCATGCACTAATAGCCTCCTGATCCCGGAGTCCTCCTTACTCTATCTGCCAGTCGACAGGTTCCACTCCATGGCTGCGCAGAAATTCATTGGTCTGGCTAAAAGGCCGGCTTCCGAAGAATCCTCTGAACGCAGAGAGGGGACTTGGATGCGGCGCCTGCAGGATCAGATGCTGCGGATTATTCAGCATGATCTTCTTGCGCTGTGCTGGGCTTCCCCACAGTATGAATACGATCGGTCTGTCCTGGCCGTTCAGGGCCATGATTGCTGCATCCGTGAATTCCTCCCATCCGATACCGCGATGGGAATTTGCCTGATGGGCGCGAACCGTAAGTACGGTATTCAGCATCAGGACTCCCTGCTGTGCCCACTTTGTCAGACAGCCATGGCTGGGGATAGTGCATCCCAGATCGTCATGCAGTTCCTGGTATATGTTGACCAGGGACGGCGGGACTTCCACGCCTTTTTTTACGGAAAAGCAGAGGCCGTGGGCCTGCCCGTCATTGTGGTAGGGATCCTGCCCCAAAATTACCACTTTGACATCCTTCAGAGGAGTCAGATGAAATGCATTAAAAATATCATTTGCAGGCGGAAATATCTTCCGGGTTCTGTACTCCTGATTTACTGTCTCAAATAATTTTTTATAGTAAGGTTTTTTGAATTCCTCCGCTAAAGCTTCATACCAATCGCCATTTAATCCAGACATATTTATTCACTCCTAAACTTACATTTTTATCTAGTATAATCCACCCGGTTATTTCACAGAGTGAGGCTGTGTCTTAAAGCCGTACTGAGACACCCTCTTTCTGCAGGTATTCTTTTACTTCTTTTATCTCCAGCTCTTTATAATGGAAGAGGGATGCCGCCAACGCCGCATCGGCTTTTCCGACCGTCAGAGCTTCCTTAAAATGTTCCAGCGTCCCCGCTCCACCGGAAGCGATCACAGGAATGGATACCTGCTCCGCCACGGCACGTGTAAGCTCCAGATCGTATCCAGCTTTTGTACCGTCGCAGTCCATACTGGTCAGAAGAATCTCACCGGCACCCAGACCGTCTGCTTTTTTTGCCCACTCCAGAGCATCCATCCCGGTGTCAATCCGGCCGCCGTTTTTATAGATGTTCCAGCCGCTGCCGTCCGCACGCCGTTTCGCGTCAATCGCCACGACCACACACTGGCTGCCAAATTTTATGGCCGCATCATGTATCAGTTTTGGATTATTGATAGCAGAAGAATTGATAGAGATCTTATCTGCGCCTTCTCTGAGCAATGCCCGAAAATCGTCCACAGTACGGATTCCTCCGCCTACGGTGAACGGGATAAACACGCACTGCGCCACCTTACGTACCATGTCCACCACGGTTTCCCTCGCGTCAGAAGAAGCCGTAATATCCAAAAATACCAGTTCATCCGCACCTGCTTTATCGTATGCCTTTGCAATCTCCACCGGATCACCGGCATCGCGCAGATCCACAAAGTTGACGCCCTTCACTACTCTGCCGGCGTTGACATCCAGACAGGGAATAATTCTTTTTGTAAACATTACACTTCCTCCCGGTTGAGTTCTACAAAGTTTTTCAGTATCCTCAGACCCACTTCACTGCTCTTTTCCGGATGAAACTGGCAGCCAAATATATTGTCCTTTTCAACCGAAGCATGGATATGGGTGCTGTATTCTGTGGACGCTTTCACAATCGACTCGTCCTTCGCCTTCAAATAGTATGAATGTACAAAATAGACATAAGACTGTTCCTCTATACCGCGAAACAGTCTTCCCCCGTGCTCCAGGTGCAGAGAATTCCATCCCATATGCGGTATCTTCAGGCCCTCCTGATCCGGGATCTTTAATATCTCGCCTTCCAACAGGCCAAGACCCTCGGCTCCCGGCGCTTCATCACTTCTCTCGAACAAAAGCTGCAGTCCGAGGCAGATCCCCAGAAAAGGGGTTCCCTTTGCCGCAACACGGCGGATTACCTCATCCAGACCGGCACGCTTCAGATTCTCCATGGCATCGCCAAATGCCCCTACACCGGGAAGAATTACCTTTTCTGCCTTTAGTATCCGCTCCGGATCACCGGTAACTTCGACTTCCTGTCCCAGTAGCAAAAGCGCCTTCTCTACACTTTTGATGTTTCCCGCATCATAATCAATCATTGCTATCATAATATGTAAACTCCTCTACTCTTTCCCTGACTTTTTGCTTTTCCCGGTCTTCACTACAGGCACCTGTGTTTTATCCACCGCATCCAGGTTGTTTATATACTTTCTTGTCTCCTTCACGATTACCGGAGACAGTAAAAGGACTGCAATCAGGTTCGGTATGGCCATCAGCGCATTCAGTGTATCTGCAATCAGCCAGACCAGATTCAGGGATACAACCGGCGCGATTGCCGCTACGATTATATAAAGGAGCCGGTAAGGAATTAATCCCTTTTTACCTGCAAAATACTCTACGCAGCGCTCTCCGTAGTAAGCCCAGCCCAGGATCGTGGAATATGCAAATGAAATAATCCCGACTACCAGAATAATCGGCCCTACATAAGGAATCTGGGCAAACGCTTTGGATGTCAGTATCCCGCCATTGGCTATTTCGTTTGCATTGATTGCCGGATTCTTCATAATCGTTGATACCAGTACCAGCCCAGTCATCAGACAGACTACTACTGTATCCCAGAATGTACCGGTGGAAGATACCAGTGCCTGGCGCACAGGATTTCTCGTCTGAGCCGCCGCCGCTGCAATTGGAGCGGATCCCATACCAGATTCATTGGAAAACAACCCTCTGGCCACTCCATACTGCATAGCAAGGCGGATTCCGCCGCCCACCAGTCCGCCGGCAGCCGCCCCGGGTGTAAACGCAAGTTTGCAGATGGTTGTTACGGCCGGAATGATATAGTCATAATTAATCCCCAGAATAATCAGACAGCCAATCACATAAAACACCGCCATAAAAGGAACCAGCTTTTCGCATACTCTGGCAATGCTCTTAATTCCGCCGAATATAACAATTGCCGTCATAAATGCGGTAATAAGCCCAATAATCCATGGCTGGATTCCAAGGTTTTCCTCACAGATTGCAGCGATGGCGTTCACCTGTGTCGCGCATCCGATCCCAAAGGATGCAAAACCTGCCAGAAAAGCAAAAATTAATCCCAGCCAGCGCATGTTCAGCCCACGCTCCAGGGCATACATTGCGCCTCCCTGCATTCTTCCATCTTCCGTTTTAACACGGTATTTCACCGCTATCAGGGATTCCCCATACTTTGTGGCTATACCGAACACTCCGGTCAGCCAGCACCAGAGAACTGCTCCCGGGCCCCCAAGCGCCACGGCAGTTCCCACGCCAATGATATTTCCCGTACCGATGGTAGAAGCAAGCGCTGTCGTCAGCGCCCCAAACTGACTGACCTCGCCTTCGGCATTCGGGTCTTTTGTAACCGATAATTTAATTCCTTTCGAAATTGTCTTTCTTTGAATAAAGCCTGTACGGATCGTTAAAAATAAATGCGTACCAAACAGCAGGGCGATCATACCCCAGCCCCATACTTTGGAATTCACATATTGGACCGCTTCGTTTACTACATCAAACATGATTTTCTCCTCTCTCATCCTCCCAATGACATTCCGAAATGAAAAAAGAAAACACACCCGGCCGTATGTCCCCGCCGGCGGGACCGCTGTAAACAGCGGTATCTGTAAAGAGTAAGGCATACATAATACCGACCGTTGCCAGTTGGCACAATGTATGCCTTAATAGTAGCTATTTTACAGCATTTTACATCGCTTTTCAAGTTTTTCAGCTATGGAGCCCGATTAAATACCGTCTATGTGTTACTATTCACGGCCCAGGGGCCGCACATAGTAACGGCATCTGCCCATTTAAGCCGCCTACGGCGAGGGGTGCTATGCGCCAGTGGCGCATGTTAAGCACGGACCGAAGCGGAGCAAAGACTAGATGCCCCGAGACCATCACTTCATCAGCTCCGGAACCGGAGGTTTTGCCCCCTCTGCGCATTCCATATCCAGCTCAAACCAGAATTCGACGCCATTTTCAAAATTATTTACGCCGTAGTCCTGGTGGAAGGACTCCATTATAGCTTTTACGATAGACAGGCCGATTCCATTCCCGCCGTATTCCCGGGTATGAGCCTTGTCCACTTTATAAAACTTATCCCACAGCTTATGCAGATCTTCTTCCGGTATGGGGTTACCGCTGTTGAATACAGATACTCTTACCGTTCCTCCCCTGGATATTACCCGGATTTCGATACGCTTTTCGTTTTCCACATGATGGATCGCATTGGTCAAATAATTTCTGACTACCTGTTCTGTCTTGAATTCATCTGCCCAGACATATACCTTCTCATCCGCTATAAAGTCTACGGAAGCCTCGACCTGCTGAATCAGTATCTCGCAGCTTGAAAGTACTCCCTGTATCAGCCCGACAATATCAAAACGTTCGAATTCCAGTTCCTGAGAGCCGAATTCCAGTTGGTTCAGAATCAGAAGATTTTTCACCATCTGGTTCATCTTCGCGGCTTCATCCATGATGACATCACAGTAGAACTCCCGGCTTTCCGGATCTTCGTTGACCCCTTCTTTCAGCCCTTCCGCATATCCCTGGATCAGCGCGATCGGTGTCTTCAGCTCATGGGAAACATTTCCCAGGAACTCATTGCGCATGTCCTCCAGTCTGTCCTTCTGCTCTATGTCCTTCTGCAGCTGATTATTGGCACTCTTCAGTTCTGATATCGTCTTCTCCAGACGGGAGGACATAATATTAAAATTCCTGCCCAGCACACCAATCTCATTATCACCGCCGCTTGTATATTTTGCCTCAAAATCCAGCCTCGCCATGCGCTGGGACAGTACTGCCAGCTCTTTGATCGGCTCCGTAATCTTCCGGGAGAAAAAGCATACGAGAATTCCGCCCAGTATAACTGCAATCACTCCCATATACACCAGAAACTTATTGGCCAGGCTGGCGCTCTCTCTGATACTCTCCAAAGGACTCTGCATAATAAAAAGAGAGCCATCTGAAAATTCGCCCCAAATTTCAAGATATTCCGTCTGATTCGTAAAATCCTTCGTCTTGCAGATCTGATAGTAATCCGTATTTTTCAAAACCTTTTTTGAGTTCTGGTTTTTATCGAACAAGTAGGACAGCAGCTTGATATAGAGAGGGCCGTTTCCGTCCCACACGGTAGAAAATACAACTGTCCCGTCGTTTTGTATAACAAGCGCCGCGATATTGGTCCGCTCTGTCTGACGTACAAGTTTTTCATTCACCGACTTTGATTTAATCTCCCCGCTGCGGATTTCCTTGTCAATGGAATTATAAACACTTAACAGATCTGCCTGCTTGTGCACCGTGTAATACTGTGCCAGGAATCCTGAATTCACTGCAAAGAGCAGGATAAGTATAAATATAATCAACCCGACAAAGATAACCATCATCTGCCGTCTTATTGATTGTTTCATCCTTCTACCTCGAACTTATATCCCATGCCCCAGATAGTCTTAATGTAGTCGCCCTTCTCCCCCAGCTTGCTCCTCAGCTTCTTCACATGGGTATCTATGGTGCGCGCATCTCCAAAATAATCGTAATTCCACACATTATTCAGTATCTTCTCTCTTGACAGGGCAATCCCCTGATTCTCCACAAAATAGGACAAAAGTTCAAACTCTTTGTAGCTTAAATCTATGGTTTTGTCCCCGATCTTTACAATATGCGCAACCCTGTCAATCACGATCCCGCCGGCATCCATGACATCACCGGAGTCTGTGCTCTGTGTTCTTCGGAGGATGGCTTCTACCCTGGCCACCAGGATCTTGGGGCTGAATGGTTTGGATATATATTCGTCCACTCCCAGATCAAACCCCTGGAGTTCGTCACGCTCATCCGAGCGGGCCGTCAGCATGATGATCGGAACCTTGGAATGCTCCCGGATCTCCCGGCATACCTGCCATCCATCCATCTTCGGCATCATGACATCCAGAATCACCAGCGAGATATCCTTATCTTCATAAAATAAATCCATGGCCTCCATGCCGTCGCCTGCCTCAAGTACCATATATCCTTCTCTCGTCAGGAAATCCTTCACAAGCTTGCGCATCCTGCTTTCATCATCCACAACTAAAACTTTGATTTTCTCCATTTTAATCGTCTCCTATCTGTTCTTTTTCCTGTTTTTTCCCGTTCTTATTCCTTTTTGTATCATAACAGGTAAATTTGATGGAACTGTGAATTTACGGGATTTTCGGGCACTTTTCCCCGGTATCCGCTTTTATTCCACACTCTTCAGCGATTCCACCATATCGATCCGTTTCAGTTTGAAATACATTACTCCGTTTACAAAGAGAGAGAATCCCATGGTAATCAGAAAACTGTATACAAAGCTGCTAAAGTCAATATTTCTTCCGAACATGGCAGAATCAATCTCCACAGTCACAATGACAAACTGATGCAGTATCCTTCCAAGCAATATGCCCACTGCGGAGCCGACTATCGTCAGGATTATATTTTCACGGTAAACATAAGCCGATACCTCGTTGTCAAAGAACCCGAGAACTTTCAGCGTAGCCAGTTCCCGCTTCCGTTCTGTAATATTGATATTATTCAGATTATACAGAACCACAAAGGCCAGCATTCCCGCAGATATAACAAGCACTACCAGGACAATATCCAGGCTGCCCAGCATGTCATCCAGCTGCTGCTGCATATTGTTCGTATAACTGATGCTCAGAGCGCCTTTTGTCTCCAGAATGGACTCCCCAACTTTTTCAAGTTCATCCATCCTGCCCTCTTTCATCGTGTAATAGATGGAGTTATACTCCGGAGCATCTCCATACAGTTGTTTGTAAAGGTCCGGTGTCAAATAAATATAATGTCCGATATAGTTTTCACATATCTGCGCGATTTTAACCTGAAGTTCACCCTTCACATCGTCTTTTATGCTGACCGTATCACCCACGCCTGCATCCAGCATCTTTGCCGTTTTTTCGGATATAATCGCCCCGGTATTGTCCAGCTTATAGTGTTCATCGGTAATCCGGTTTTTAAAAATAACAAATTTGGAGAACTCATCCAAATCCTTCGGCACATTCAAATAAACATCTCTTGTTGTCTTTCCATGTGTGACCTCGACCTGCTGAAGGAAGTTCTCTGCAGTGTCATCCACCCGTTTATCGGATGCCAGTTTATCATACGTTTCTTCTTTTTCTTCCGCAGAAGCGTCCTCTTCTAATATAACATTTCCATCGTAAAGCTGGATCTCTCCATACTGGAGCACCGCAATGTCAAAGATTGAATCCTTCAGCCCAAATCCGACCAGAAGCAGAGCCATACAGCCTCCGATTCCGAATACGGTCATGAAAAACCGTTTCTTATATCTGATCAGATTCCGCACAGTCGCCTTCCAGATAAAGCTTAGCCGTTTCCACAAAAACGGAATCCTCTCCATAAACACCCGCTTCCCCTGCTTTGGTGTGGGCGGGCGCATCAGCTCCGCCGCCTGTTCCCTTAACTCATGAAAACAGGAGAAAATCGTGGCAAGCAGTGTGCATGCCAGGGCCGCAAGTGATGCCGCCAGCCCGTAATACATGTTGTATGGGGTCAGTACGGTATCAATATGCTGATACATAATTCCATAGGCTGTAATGATAATATAAGGCAGTATTTTCTCTCCGACCAGTATTCCAAATGCACTGCCGCTCACGGTTGCAAGACATGCATATCCGATATACTTGCCCGCAATGGAGTGTCTTTCATAGCCGAGCGCCTTTAATGTTCCGATCTGGGTTCTCTGCTCTTCCACCATACGCGTCATGGTAGTCAGGCTGATCAGTGCCGCCACAAGGAAGAACAGCACCGGAAACACCTCCCCGATGGCCTTCATACGGTCTGCATTTTCCCCGTAGCTTGTATATTCGGTCAGAGTGCTTCTGTCATAAATATACCACTTGGCATGCTCAATCTTGCTGATATCCTTCTCGGCATCCTTGATTTTCTTCTCGCCGTCTTTTATCTTCGTGTCTGCTTCAGATTTTGCATCATCGTACTCTGCCTGTGCATCGTTCAGTTCCTGCTCTTTTGATGCAAGTTCGCTCTCTCCTGCCGCAAGGTCAGACTGTGCCTGTTCTATCTGTGCCCAGCCGTCATTGATCTGCTGCTGGCCGGAATCCAGCTGCCCCCTCGCCTCGTCGAGTTGGGCGCGGGCCGCCTCAATCTGTGCATCCCCTTCCGTAATCTGGGCGTACATCACCTGCAGAGTATTTTGGGTCTGCTCGTCGGTCAGCCCGCTTGATGCAAGTGCGTCATACTGGGCCTTCACCTGGTTCAGTTCCTCTACCTTGCCATTCAGCACTTCGACCTGAGCGTTCAGGTCCTCGTAACCCTGGTTGACCTCATCTTGTTTCTGGATCAGCTGGGTGCGTGAATCCTCCAGCTGTGCATAGCCGTTGGATATCTCTGCCTTTGCATTCTCCAGCTGGTTTCTGCCGTCATCCAGCTTTGCTTTTGCATCGTTTAACTTATGATCTGCCTCGGTTTTCGCATCTTCCAGCTCTTTTTTTGCATCGTCCAGCTTATCCTCAGCCTCATCTACAATCTCCTGATACCGGGCGTCCTCTCTCGTTTTACGGATCTTCTCCACTTCATCTATAACAGTGTCTATATGGTCATCATATTCATCCGTGAACGCAGTCAGCTCTTTTGCCCCGTCCACAGCAGCATACATCTCGGTATACACATCCAGGTCAAAGCTGTCCGGTAAAACGCTGACAAACCCGCTGACAGAACCGGTGCCGATCGTGCTGCTGCCGCGATGGAAAGAGATATAGCACGGGCTGCTGACCGTTCCCACAATGGTGTAAGTATCCGTCTTCAGTGTATCGGTGATCTTATCCTCTGTCCCCGATAAAAACGTAATCTTATCGCCGACCTCATATCCGCTCCCCGTCAGAAAATCTACATCTGCAACACACTCGTCCGATGCTTCTGGCAGCCGCCCTTCTTCCACTACCAGTTTATTCATGGACGGAAGCAGCGAAGATATATGTACCACCTTTTTGCTGTCATTTACAGAGCAAAGAGCATCTGTCGAGTAGCCTGCTTCCACGTACTCAATACCGTCCACCTTCTCCAACGCTTTCAGGTCATCTTCCGTTAGCCCAAGGGTGCTGATCACCTTAATATCCATCAGGTTCTGTCTGTCAAAATATGCGTCCCCTGAAAGACGCATATCCGGTTCCGCAGAGCGGATGCCCGAGAAAAACGCAACCCCGATTGCCACAATGAAGAATATCGATAGAAACCGGCCCAGGCTTCTGCGGATCTCCATGTAAAAATCTTTTCTAAGTGCTTTCCTGCTCATATGCATGCCCTACCATTCTATTTGGTCAATTGATACCGGATTCGGATTCTGCTCCATGCCGGATACTTTTCCGTTCTTAATGCGGATCAGCCGGTCTGCCATCGGCGCCAGCGCTGAATTATGTGTGATGACGATGACCGTCATGCCTCTCTCCCTGCACATGTCCTGGAGCAGTTTTAAGATTGATTTGCCCGTATTATAGTCCAGAGCACCGGTTGGCTCATCGCACAGCAGAAGCTTTGGATTCTTGGCCAGGGCCCTGGCGATGGATACACGCTGCTGCTCTCCCCCAGACAGCTGTGCCGGGAAATTGTCCAGCCGGTCTCCCAGCCCAACTTCCTCCAACACCTCCCTGGCATCCAGAGGATTTTTGCAGATCTGAAGCGCAAGCTCTACATTCTCCAACGCCGTCAGATTGGGAACCAGATTATAGAACTGAAACACGAATCCAATATCATTGCGGCGGTAGCTGGTCAGCTGCCTTGCATTACAGCTCGTGATATCCGCTCCGTCCACCGTGATCTTTCCTCCTGTGGCAGTGTCCATACCACCCAGGATATTCAGTACCGTTGTCTTACCGGCGCCGCTGGGGCCCACGATAATGACAAATTCTCCCTTCTCAATCGCAAAATCTATTCCGTCCACCGCACGGATCTCAACTTCTCCCATCTTATAAATCTTAGTAATATTCTCTAATTTTACAAAATCCTTCATCTTAGCATCTCCTCGTCAGCTGCATATTCCTGATGCGGCTGTGTGGCCGCACTCACACCCCGGAGACAGGTAATCCCGCATTCAGGCCTGCCCAGTCTGTTTAACATTATATCACGTTCATATGAGAAAATGATGGAATTCTTACTAATTTCACAATTAATTTATTGCTAAGATTTTATGGTAAAAGCAACGGGCTGCCTGTCATAATCAGGCAGCCCGCTGCTTTTTCGGATATCTATTTTACAGCTTTTGCAGCTTTCACGGCCTTTCTGAAAAGGATGAATCCCACAAGGAAAAAAACAGACAGCGCGCTGACTCCTATATTTACATTGCCGGTAATCTGACTCAACACGGATACGAATGCCGTGCCGAAGATGGAGGCGCCCTTTCCACAGATATCATAAATTCCGAAATATTCACCGGACTTTTCTGCCGGGATAATCTTAGCGAAATAAGATCGTGAAAGCGCCTGGATCGTACCCTGGAACATTCCCACCAGAACCGCCAGTATCCAGAAATCAAGCTGAGTATCTAAACCGTATGCATACAGCGCTATACAAAAATAGGCGGCAATACATATCGTAATAATTGTTGTGGAAGCCAGCTTTTTTGACAGCCTGCTGAAGATAAGAACGCAGGGAAATGCGACGATCTGTGTCAGCAGCAGCGCAAGCAGCAATCCCGTACTATCCAGACCGAGTGCCTGCCCGTAGGCAGTGGCCATATCAATGACTGTATACACTCCATCTATATAGAAGAAAAAGGCCAGCAAAAAGAACAGGACATGCTTTTCCCTGGCAATTTCTTTAAAAGTGCCGCCAAGGCGTCTGAAACTGTTCCGGACCACATGCTGCGTCGTCTCCACAAAATACTTCTGCTTATAGGAACGCAGGAGCGGTACTGCCGACAGCAGCCACCAGACAGATGTAATCAGAAATGCGATTACCATGGATGTCTGCATGCCAATCCCCAGTTTTCCACCGCCCAGCACTACTCCCAGGCTGGCGACAAAAGGAATACAGCTTCCGATATAGCCCCAGGCAAACCCCTGGGAAGATACGACATCCATCCTTTCAGGTTCGGTAACGTCCGTCAGCATGGCATCATAGAAGATCAGGCTGGAAGAATATCCCGTTTTTGTCAGCACAAATACTCCCAGAAACCAAATCCAGGAAGACAAAAAGCCCAGGACGATACAGCCGATCACGCCCACTCCAAGGAATACTGAGAATATCACTTTCTTATAATTCTTCGTATCCGCAACCGCCCCCAGTGTCGGCCCAAGAACTGCTACAAACAGGGTGCAGATGGAGGTTGCATATCCCCAGTACGCCAGATAATTGACAGAAGATATTCCCGCAATATCTGCCAGATGGTTGAAGTAGATTGGAAATATGGTGGCTACCAGCATGGTAAATGCGGAGTTGCCCACATCATATAAAACCCATTTCTTCTCCAAGGCTGTCATTTTAAATTTCATAGATTTCCCCCTTTTATTACTTTCTCTCACTCATATTTATAACTGCTCATTCCGTGTATATCCGTTTGCCCCTGATCCTACAGCGGCAGTTCCTTCCAGTCTTCACCTGCGCCGAATGTCTCATGGAATCTTACCGGAAGCTCCGCATCCTGGAACAGGACTTTTTGGAACTTAATGATCAAGTCTGCAGCCAGCGGCACAGCTCCCGCATATAGTTTTTTCAGCAGCAGACAATAATTTTCACACTGCGGATTTGCCTCCTCACTCATAACCATTCCGTGCATAGAATCGTATTTTCCCATTACCTTCATAGCACCAAAAACCAGTTTTCTCTTTTTCTGTCCGGGCGCAAGCAGGAGCTTATGGTAAGTAATCATGGAGCTCAGCGCCTTTTTTACGGTATCAGCAGACAGATCCTCAAAAAATGGCGCGATTACCTTTGCATTTTCCATCGTAGGGTGAATGTGTTTTGCAGAAAAATACGTCACCGGATTAATATGGTCTCCGGTCAGGAGATACCGGTCAAATTCCATCTCGATCTCGGAATGGCTGATCCCGCTGACCTGTATCATCTTTTCAATGTACTTATGGCACTCACTGTCCAGTGCAAAATGGCAGATAAACCCATACATATAAGCCCTGGCCGCCGCACTGTCATCGGTTTTTGAGATAATCTCAGCGGCATGGCTGAAAAACTGATCCGCCATCTTATCATGCAGCGCGTATCCCTGCCCGCTCACCGGATTGGACTTCAAGGCTTTGTAATAAAACAAAATATCCGGTCCGTGAAGGCCGATATCAAATAATTCCCTGTTGTTCTCCACCGCTTTTTCAAGCGGCCTGGGAAGGGCACTAATAACATCCTTTCCAAATCTATAGTGTGCATACGTTGTTGGCATAGCAAAAACCTCTTTTCCTATTAATTTTTATGTATTCCCCCTCCGGCAAAAACATTCCACATCCCGCGCGCGGCGAAGACCGGTGCACTTCAGGCTTTTACCATTCGTCTAATCTCCCGGTAAATATAAATAGTCCTGCTTTATAACGTCCGCAGAATATCAATTATGGAATGCCCTTGGATATATATTATCACAGAAATCGGGGAAAGAAACCAGTATATCATAGAAAAATTTATGTAAAATTTCAATAGCAGCGTATTTCCTGTATGATTAGGCGGCATTTACATTCTTTTCCATATACTGAATACTACAGAAATAACCTACCGTGCAAAATAAGGGGTATATGAAATGAGACCTAAAACAAAACCGCATAGTGTATTAAATTATTTTGATACTGGAACCGTATCCCATTGCTTTTGTACACCTACCGGGGACATAAAAATACCACCAATTCTATATCCATACGCTGCCCCCGTTTAAGGTTCCTCCTTAGAAACGAGCCTTTACCTGCCGGTTGGATGCGCCAGCTCCATGAAGGGATAGCTGAAAGCCTCCCGGAGAACATCCATGTCCTTTCAAAAACGCTCAAAGCGGACCTTAGAAATTCTTGGTGGGAAACAGCCCGGAAAATGGAGAGATTTTTGGATTCCGAATCCAAAAATCAGCTGACCCAGCGCGAGAAATCATCGGATTTCTCGTGATGTGTCAGTGGTGCTCCATTTTCAGGGCTGTTTCCCGCCTAGAATTTCTTAGGCCCGTGGCCGCGTTTTTGAAAGGACATGGATGTTCTCCGGGAGGTTTTCGGCTATCCCTTTATGGAGCGTCTCCATACGCGCCGAGACTAAAGCCCGTCGCTAAATCCCGATTTGAAAAAAATGTAAACTTTTCTGAATGCCTTGACTTTGAAGCTTCTTTTTTATAGAATAGATATGCGGCAGAATATACATGAACTTTCTTTTCTGCCCACATCTAATACAGGGGCTTGTACTGGTTTCGACAGGGATCTTGAAGATGGAGAAGCTATCCGCAGGCAGATGCGTCAAATCGCAAACTTAAAATTAAACGCTAACGATAATTTCGAATTAGCTGCAGCCTAAATGCTGCATGTCAGCCCCGGGGCACCCGCACCCTGGGAATCTGGCACCGACTATGTGGGAAACGATATCAGCAAAGCTTTGAGCTGTTAGGCGTATCATGAAGCTACTGAAACCGTAAGGGTGTTAGTTCCCGTACGGCAGAGGGAATGAAAAAGAACTGACTATGATAGTAGAAGTACATGGGATAGGTTTTTGGACGCGGGTTCGATTCCCGCCAGGTCCACTATTATGGGGAACAGCGAATATTCGTCTGTTCCCCATTTATTTACCGTTCCAACCTCCCCGTTAATCTCATCGAATTGTGTGAAATTAAAGAGTGTAATTCTACATTAGTACCTCAATAGACTTTACACTCTTTTTTGTGGATTAGTATTTTTTATAGATATCTCCTCTATTGTCGATGTTTTCAATGTTAATGATTTTTACTTCTTTGTTGATAGAATAAATCACACGTACATTTCCTATCCGCATACGATATAGGTCATATCCTTTTAATTTTTTGATGTCTGTGCCATCCGGCAATATCGATACCGCTTTAAACTTCACGGCAGATTTTTCAAAAGTGATTTTATATTCACTCATACGCCTAATTCCTGTTTCACGTCACCAAGCGTAAATGTCTGACCGTCATTTTCTCTTTCGGCTTGTGCGATCATTTGCAAGTCCCATTCGTCCGGCTCTATCTCTTCGCCGGCATATGCTTTTAATGACTCAAGCATATCAACGATAAAAACAAGCCTATTGTCTGGTACATCATTGATTAATTGTATAATCCTGTCTTTGTTGCTCATGCTATCACATCCTTTTTTGATACATATTTATTACTATATGTATTATATCATATGTGAAAGTGTAAAGTCTATTCGATTATCAGTGTACCTTATCAATAATCAAATACAAACGTCAGGTTTCTTAATATCTCATCCCCCACCCCTTCCTCATATCATCCATCATCCTCAAAACATCCACCGTCTCTTCATGGGGCAATTCCGGACATTCTTTCCACCCGTTTTGGATTGCCCTGCAGCAGCTTTCCACTTCATATTCCAGTCCCGTAATCTGCACAGGCGGGAGCTTCTGCCCTATCAACCGGTCTCTCTGGTCATACGCCACTACCTTCTCAGGGTTATTGACATTTGTTATTTCCATATATCCCTTTTCTCCGAACAGCACACCCTTCCGGTTAAACACGGAACCAATGCCGCTGTGAAGCACAGCCATTTTTCCGCCCTCAAATTCCAAAGTAATGCTGTCCGACATGTCAACTCCCTTCTCATGTAAGACGCATGACGCTTGAACCTTTTCGATTTTAGTGCCAAATATCATCCTTGCAAAATGAATCAGATAGATCCCCAGATCCAAGAGTGCGCCCCCGGCAAGCCGGGGATCTGTCAGCCTTTGGACTCCCAGCAGCGGATAGCCTAAATTGGCCGTCAGTGATTGGATTTCTCCAATGGTTCCCTCACCAATCATGCTCTCTATCATTTTTCTTGAAGGCATGTATCTTGTCCACATTGCTTCTGTAACAAAGCAGCCCTTTTTATCAGCCATTTCAAACACTTCCTCTGCCTGCACCGCATTTACCGTAAATGGTTTTTCACACAACACATGTTTTCCATGTTCCAGACATAGTTTTGTATGCTCATAATGAAGTGTATGCGGCGTAGCAATATAGATTAGATCGATGGCCGGATCATTTACCATACTTTCATACCCGTCATAGGCTTTTTCAATCTTGTATTCCTGCGCAAATTTATGCGCGCGCCCTTCTTCTCTGGATGCAGCTCCATAAACGCATGCCGAATCCATCTCCGATATTGTTGCAGCCATCTTCCGGGCAATGGAACCTGTTCCTAAAATGCCGATCTTTAACATGCCTTCCCCTTTCTTTTATCTGACAAACTCTCTCAAAATAAATACGGCAGAAAGTGATATAGATAATGGTACACTGCCTCATAGGCATGCACCTCCCCCTCCGCCAGCAGATAGTGAAAATTCCCCTTATGCAGGTTTTCATGCTCCACAAAAGTATCCGGATATTTCCTCATGGCGTTTACCTGGTTATTCAGTGCTTCATATGCGATATCTTTTGTTCCTGTCGCGGTATATATGAAGTATTCATCGGCGCCATATCCCGACCGGACGGCATGTTTATGCAGTAAGGCTGCTGTTTCCTCCGGTTTCGTCAAACCACCCTGCCCCTCAACTTCCCAGCAATCCCCGCTAAGAGGCACATAGTAGGCAAAATAATCCATATTCCTGGTAAACGCATACCATGTTGTCGCAGCGCCCATCGAAAACCCACAGAATCCCCGGTGCATTCTGGAAGCCCGGAAGGCCTCTTTGGTGATGTCGTCGGCATAGGTGTTGCATGCCCCTTCAACCGCCGGCAGCAAATCCTCTATTAATTCCGTCTGGAAGAATTGGACGTGACCGCGTTCCACCTCCCGCACCGGCTCTCCTATCCGGCCTGTTTTTTCCTTATAAAATGATGGAAAAACGACGATAAGAGGATCGATTTTCTTTGAATCAATCACGTAATCCAGCATATTTTTTATCTTGCAGCAGTCCAGCCATGCATCGGGATTACCTCCCCCGCCGTGCATCACATAGAGGATATTGTACTTTTTGCTCCAATCCATTTCATCATAGCCATAGGGCAGATACATATTCGCATATTTTTCCCTTGATTCCCCCTCTTGATTCGTAGTCAGATACTCGATCCTTTTTATGGTCCCTCTCCGGTTTACATCATGGTATGTATACTTCTCCATTACACTCCCGCCTCTCTATTCTTCCAGAATTTCCCCAGTTGGGGCCGTTCCTTTTATTTCGTAGGACATGTCCCACAGATCCGCCTTTAACACCGCAGTATAGCCCGCTTTCTTCCACTCAAATGTCATGCGGCTCCCCTGTACGTCAACAGATATCTCGGAATCAAAGGAAAAAGCCGGAAAACATGTTCTGAAGCGCAGCATATCAAGCTGTTTCCTGACGACTTCCTTGCACAGCGCCTGCTCCATCTGTACGGTTGATAAATTGGTTCTGTTAATTTCCTTATGACCGGCCGCACCGGCTTTCTTCACTGCCTCATGGTCGTTCTTCCCTGCAAACAGGTCAAGGTACCAAATCTGCGGCTTACCGGGCATAAACAGCTGCAGCGCGCGGGCCATGAGCATTTTCCTGTCGTTTTCCCCTAATGCGCTGTAATAGGTGGAATTTACCTGATAATATATGTTTTTCTGCCCATGAAGGTCTTTTACCATACCGCCTCTAGCAACTACAACGTCAATCAGCTTTTGGATGCGCTCTTCCGGAATCAGCCCTTTTAGATCCAGCAGCGGTATTCCATCATGGCATCCAAGCATATTTACTGTTTTTATTTTCTTTTGAGTGATCTCATCCGCCCATGTTTTCAAGGCCGTGCCGTCCGCATTCTCCAAGGCGTCGATGATCAGGCCCGGAAGAAAGAAATCATAGGTCAAATACCCCTTTGAGGATATCACTTCATAATTCTTTTCCCCATAGCTTGCATGAATCTCAGGCAAAAGTGACAGGCCATGTTTATCTGCCAATTCCTGCACCTTTTCTAAAACGTCCCATGTGCCGGGTTCGTTTAAGAAGTTTTTCTCCCCCGGTTCCTTTGGGGCGTAGGCAAACGCATCAAGCCTTATGATTTTTGCACCGTATCCGGAAAGCTTTTTTAAAACCGCATCGTAAAAATCCCATACCAGCGGTGACTTAATATTTAAGTCCATCTGGCCCAGATATTTTCTATTGGATTCCAGGTACTCCACAACCGCCTCCTTATATGGGGCGTACTTTCCAAATTCAATTTCTCCGGGTTTCTTTCCCGTCTCAAGCCCTTCCTGAACCATATGCGCGATTTCATCTGCCGCATAATACTGCGTGCCGGCCGCCCTCATGACATCCTGCGCATCTAAAGCAGGATACCTGACCTCCTGATAAAAAGTGTTCCAATAAGGGACATTTTTTCCATCCGGAAAACAAACCATCAGAATCGGAAGGCCCGGCTTTCTAAAAAACATATTCTTAATGTACTCGTCCTTTGGCTGGATATAACCTTCCGGCGTCATCTCTCCATACCCATCCCAAAACTGGTTCCAGTCAATGAAGAAATCCCGGTAGCCTGAATTCTCTCCGTTTTTAAGAATATCCTGAAATTGTTCTGAAAGTACGGAGGCATGGTTGAGAATAAAATCCAGTTTCAGGTCTACGCCCAACTGACCAAGCTCTTCGAGATCCTCACGTTTTGCGAGCTGATCATTCAGGTCGTAACTAATCACAGAAAATCCCCTGTCCAGGTCCGTATGAAACAGACTTGGAAGAATATAAAAGGAACGAAATGTATCTTCAAATTCCGGTTTTCTTAAAATACCGATGATATCTGCCAGCGTCCCGCCCATGCTGTCCGGATAAGCATTCAGCATGGGGGCGTTATTTGTACTTATTTTCTTCATCTTTCTCCTGCCCTCAATTCTTCATAGGTTATCAGACTTCCGGGTTTAGAAATGATAATTTTCGCCTTATGCGCCTGTGCGCCCAGCATCTGCTGCTCAATTTCCAAAACCCGCATTGTAAACGGACTGTCGGTCTTACCGTCCCTGTTTCTGCTGCGCCTGTGGGCGAGCGTCTCTTCCGGCGTACTGTTTAATAGAACAGGAATATCAACGCCCTCATAATAGTCACTGTTTCCGTGGGTCCATTCAATTACTAAGACATGGATAGCTCTGAAATCAACTTTTTCATACCATAAGTCGCACTCTGTTCTCCCCATTCTCTTCAGCCAGATATTTTCTGCACCCATTTTAAACAACCTTACAATCTCCGATATCTCGTCAAAATCAATCTCATTCTTTGTTCCAAGATACCCTTTCAATCCCAAAACTGCTCCGTCCAGATACGTCTTGAACCAAGGGTACTGATCGAGATATTCCTGATTCGCATCATCGTCTTTTTCCTGAAGACTACGAAGCACAGAATATACCTCCTCATCCAGCATATCTGCACTGGCCAGTGCCTTTACACCCGACTGTCTGAATATACGGAGCCGCTCCGCGTCGTTATATTTGGGGATGCGCCTCGGATAATTATCTCCGGAAAGCGTATAACTGCCAATCCCCAGCTGGTTCAAATACCAGGAAAGCAGCGATGCAATCTCTGATTTACCAACCCCGGAACCACCGCAGACTGAGATAACCGCCTTACCACTTTTACTGCTTTTTATGACATCCGGAAGTATTTTCAGCAGTTCTGCAAAAATAACTTTTGACTTGCTGATATGGTCCGGTCCGATGCATACCTGATCTCCGGGCATGTCTCCGTGTGGAATGTCCGTCCCTGCCTCTGGAAGGTTCCCATTTTCTGCATTCTTCAAAATCTCTAAAATATGATCCATAATATCCTCCCTACAACTATTTTGTTTACCCGCTGATATAATTAAGAACTATATAGTTTCCTATTCAAATTTCCTGAAAACCATAACAAGCAGATGGCTTTTTATGCTCAGTACCAATGCCCCTGCTATGAGCCAAATAAAAACCGCATACAGATACCATATAAAGCACGCGCAGACCACTGCGATATTGCACAGCAGAAGAAGCAGGCTGACGCCAAACTTCCCGGTCCCGATCATCAGGGCACACTTTAAGACATGCAGTGTGCCGGCGTTAAACCGGGCCAGCAATGCAAAGGAATACTCACCTATGATTGCAGCCATAAGCGTAACAACCACAATGACCGACAACAGTACATAGGAGAGCAGTCCCAGGTTCAGATGCCAGACGATATACCAGTCAACCGCTAAAACAGCCGCCGCAGTCAGCATTATGAGTTCCAGCAGAATTCCCTGTTTCAGATTCTCCTTAAATGATTTCACAAAAGACTGCATCACATTCGGCGATTCCTTTCTGGCTATCTTCATGGCAGTATAATGCTTCGCTGTCAACGCCGGGCCGATCGTAATAATCGGGATTGAAAAAACGAGCGTAAATAAAAGTAACTGCAGATAATCAAAAAATGTATCCAACAGCTGCATTGCCTTATTCTCCGTACTAAAAAATCCCATATCCTTCTCCTTTAAGCCGCTCTACATTTCCACCGGCGGAATCAGTTTGGCAGTCTGTCCCGCCGGAACTTCGATATACTCTTTTGTAAATGTCCCGCCCAGGCTGACACAGACTGCAGAAGGATTATATACCGTCTTTCCATCCACTGAAAAAACCAGCCTTCGGTATGCCTGTACATATTCCCTGATCTCGCCGTTTGACGCATACCACACGTCTTCGTGCCCGGCCATATTTTCTATAAAGTTTTCCATATGCCCCCAGTTATCGTTCTGGTCGAATTCATAGCTGTGTCCCCACACATAAAACAGCTTTGCTGGAGTCAGAAGGTTAAAGTACATTCTATCGGATAAAAACTCCTCTGCCAGATCCCATATTTTTTCATCGTCGTGATGGCAGGTCGGATTCCAGGTAAGAAAATTCTCAGGAATATCAAATCTATGAGTGGAATCAATCGTCCGTGCATATGTAATTCCCGAAGCTTCGACAGCCTTTATCACCATTTCATCATAAGCGCCGAATGCATAGGCATAACCGGTCACTGTATTCTTATTCAGGATCTCAAGTTCTTTTCTGCTTTCCAGTATTTCTTCCACGCACCTTGCAGTATCCATGCCTGTCAGGCACTCATGATACTGGCCATGGGCCGCTGTCTCATGCCCCTTATAGAGTACTGCCGCTTCCTGCGCGTCCACCTTCACATGGGGCACTTCTTTTTTTCCTGCGGCAACTGTGCCGTTTCTCCCAAACAGGCCTGGATTCAGATTAAACGTTGCCTTTACATGATGTTGATTGAACAATTCAACCAGTCTTCTGTCCTGTGTGATTCCGTCGTCGTAGCTCAGTGTGAACGCCTTTCTTTTTCCCTGCGGGAATAACATTCTGTCATTTACTTGTAAACTCATCTCCGCTCTCCTTTCCTCAGGCTGTCCGGTTTAATGTAACTGTTCAGGCTTGTCTGAACTGTTACGGTTTATTCCTTCAGCAGGTCTCTGATCAGCCTTGCCATATTTACCGATAGCAGCGCGTAATGGTCTGTCGCATACATCACCTGGCTGCATACCGAAACGTGCCGGTTGAGGATATCTTTCCAGAACCATTCCGCCGAAATATACAGCATGCCGTACCTTTCAATGGGCTCACACAGCATAGCGCGTACCCGGTTATCAACCGTACAGCCCATGCAGCCCCTGGCGATCTGGATGATCCTGCCGTCTTTTAATGCCATTTCCGCCCGGCCGTTTTCTTCTACATAAGAAGCCCCCATAATATCTGCAATAAATGATGCAGGAATCATGCAGTATTCTCCCCTTACTTTTGCCTGTCCCTGCAACCCGTGGTATTTCAGTTTTTGCCACATCACAGACTTTGCGGGCATTTTTATCTTTTTCCCATGAACCCAGGCGTATGCACAGTCCGGTGCGGCTGCAAAGCAATACCGGTCTCCCTCTCTCTTACAGATTGATTCCATATATTCGGTTGTTCCGTCTGCTTTTCTTTTTGAGCCGGAAAAGAGATAGTCCCATACAAGCTCAGCCTCGTCAAAGGTCTGTCCGTGATCCCGGTTCTTCACGTCGCGGAAGACATAATCCGCCTTCTTCCCCCTGTAAAAAGCAAAATTGTTTTCCCCTTCTATTTTTAGCTCCGGCAATTCCACGCATTCATTGATTCTCAGCCAGTATTCTCTGTTTTTAGCCACCACGTCTTCCACCGTGTCAGTGCTGCCCGGCGGCGACTGGTCGAATTCCATTCTGGCCTGCCAGACTGTGAGCGGACCGGCATCGTTCACCGGGTTGTCGTGTTCATCAAACAAAAGGCCAATGGTGCTTGGCCCCGCAGAACCCGCCATTGCCGCAAAGTGATCCCCATAATGTCTTGCCATCATCGCCGTCATTGCATTTCCAAGGGACATGCCCTGCATATAGATCCGTTCTTCATCAATATTGTATTTCTTTTTCATGATCTCCAGCAGCTCAAAGACCATCCTGACATCATTATTTTGGCTGATGTCATCCGGAAAATCATGCATATAGATCCCTTCCTCATTCGGCGCGGACAGCTCTTCAAATAATCTTCTTTCACACTCAATCTGCCAGAATCTGCGCCGGTGCGCATTTGGGTAAACCACAATAAATCCCTCTCTGTCCGCCACAAGCGACCATGAAGTATAGATGCACTGTGCCCACCCCGTCATAATCCCGCCGTGCATGGAAAAAACCAGGGGCGTCTTCCTGGAAGGATCATAACTGTCCGGTACATATTCATACCAGGTATCCTCCTCATCGTCGATCAGGCAGGCCTTCATTTCCTTAAGATTTGCCGGATAGACCTGGGAGTTGTTCCCATTCTCATTGACAACAATTTCGCTCTCCTTCAAACGTTCCGGCAGATACTCACGATTGTCGTCATCCGGGATTCCTGCCAGAAGCTTTATTTTTGTCGTTTCACTCATGCTTTATCTTTTTCCTTTCTCTTTTTTCTGCATACCTTGATTTTCAGCTTTCGCTGGAAACACGCCCATAGGGCATGAGTTACGAGATGCCCTTTTGGGTGTAGATTGGCATTTTCCGAAGCGGCAGCCATTCGTCCAGAGCTTTTTTCAGATATGGATCCCAGAAATTCCAGTCATGGGTATAGCCAGGCGCCTCCTCATAATGGAAGCTGACGCCCAGTTTAGCCAGGGCATTTCTGTCACGTCTCACAACGTCCCGGATAAAGTCATTTTCCCCTACAGCGATAAATATTTCCGGCAGCGCTGTCCCTTTTGCAAGGTGCCTTTTTACATATCCGCCCAGATCATACTCACTGTCTCTTAACCGGTCCGGATCTCCGAATGTGGCCTGCATTCTCCGCATTTCCAACGTCCGCACCTGTTCAATAAATGCATCCGTATCCACGCTGCATCCAATCCCGCCCGACAGATCCACGCAGGCCTGGTACAAATCCGGCCGTTTTAACCCAAGCGCCAGGGAACCGTTCCCGCCCATGGCCAGCCCCACTACGAAGTTATCTTCCCGTTTTGGAGAGGATGGAAACATCGTCTGGATGACCTTGGGAAGTTCCTCTGTCATAAAAGTAAAATATTTATAGCCATACTGTGTATCCATAAAAAAACTGTCATTTACCTGCGCCGTTACCGTCATCACACAGTTTTCTTGTGCATATCTTTCTATATTCGATTTCCGTACCACACAGGTATCATCGTCTCCGCCCCCGTGGAGCAGGTATACAGTCTGCAGTTTCATGCCCTCCCGGTATTCCCACTGCCGCCTGGCAGCCACACCTTCTTCCCGCTTCGGTTCCGTGAGCGGGTAATAGGTCATATCTTCCGATGGAAATGTGACCGTAACATTTGTGTGCAGGCTTAATATCTCTGATCGAAAGCTAAATCTCAATAATCCCATAATCTCTCCTTCCCTTTTTACCTGGCGCTGATATTTTTAATCCATTTTCCTCCGCGCAGCCTGTAAAAACATAATACGCATTTTAATATTTCATCAATCCTCAGCGCACAATAGGTCCAGAATGCAGGCGCTTTGAACATAACTCCAACGACATAGCCCAGAGGCACGCTGGCCGCCCATAAGAAAATAATGTCTGCCACCATGAGGAATCTTGTGTCCCCGCCGCCTCTTAAGACCCCTTTTGTAAGAATACTGTTTATGGATCTGAAGAAGACAATAAACGCAATCGCCCACATTAACTGACGGGCTATCATTTCTGTTGCCTTTGTAATGTTATAGCAGGAAATAATCGGCCCGGAGACAAGCAGTATCACGACTCCTGCCGCCACTCCCACTACAATGCCGAGCCCGACAAATGCATCGGCCTCTTCCCCGGCCCTTTTTGCATCTCCACTGCCCAGTGTATGCCCTACTACAATGCTGCTGGACTGTGCCACTCCCTGTGTCAGGACGCTGCTCATCTGCTGGATCACCGCCGTGATGGAGAATGCCGCTACAAACTGGGATCCGATGCGCCCGGTAATCATCGCTATTACGTTATTGCCAAATCCCTGTAATGTATCACTGATCATGACAGGAAGCGCAACTTTCATGAATTCTTTATTTAAATGTTTACTTTTAAGCAGAATATCTTTTACTTTGTATTGGATTGCCTTGTCAGCCAGCAGAAGGTACCCGAAGGTAATCCCAAATTCCAGTATTCTGGCAAGCAGTGTTCCCAAAGCGGCTCCCACAACCCCCATTGCCGGAAATCCCAGTTTGCCGAAAATGAAGATATAATTAAAACCAACATTTGCAAAAAATGCCAGGACGGCCGTATACAGTGGGATCTTCACCTGTCCCACGCTTCGCAGTATGTTAGAGCCGATCAGCGAAAGCCCGCAGAATAGGTAGCAGTATGCCGAATACCCAAAATATCTTATGCCTTCTGATATTACATCTGCATCCGCTATATACGTGCGCATAATCGCACCCGGGAAAAACAAGGTCGCAAAAGTAAAGAGCAAAGATATAACTACAGCAAACTTTAGTGCAATAGATATCGTCGTTTTCAACGCATTTCTATCCTGCATCCCCCAGAATCTTGCGGCAAGGATAGACGCTCCCTGCCCGAGCCCCATGCATGCAAATGTGAAGATATTGATAAACTGGTTCGCGAGGGATACCGCCGACAGCGCATTTTCCCCCAGGGTGCCTACCATAATATTGTCCATCATATTCACGCCGATCGTGATCAGGCACTGCAGGGTAATGGGCACCGCAAGCTTTACTGTTTTACGGTAGAAACTCTTATCCGATGTAAACAGTTTCATAGCTCTACACCCCGGGCTTCCCCTTTGTATACCAGCCAATTGTCTTCCTGATTTAACCGGTTTTTCATGGCGGTAATTTTCACCGTTCCGTTTTGTTTTTCAAACCTCATGATGGTCAGCGCCCAACTGCTCATCCAATGTATGGTGATCTCCAGGGTATATCCGTTGATGTACCGCGCTGTAGCGCTGTATGCCGTAAGATCCGGGAATACATTGTCTGTGTTCCTCAGTACAAGCTTCCCGTCAAAACCCGCCTCAAACCTGGCATAACCGTTCACTTCCAATATACAGCGGTCCTCTTTCATTTCCAGCCTGAATTCTTCCATCCTGCCTTTTCTGTCTTTTGCCCTGTATAAAGCAAACATGTCAGCACCTCCCGGAGGCGCAAGCCCCAGCCAGGGTGTTGGGTCCCCTTCTGTCACTATATACTTACCGCTCAAATCAAGGTCCGGGGTTATGTCATTCGGTCTGTCCGGCATAAACTCCATATGTTTTTCGATTTCCAATAACCGGTTATATTCCTCTTCATTTTCTTCTAAAGGCTCTTCTGCGATCTTCAGCAGCAGTTCTTCGTAAATCACATCCAATGTGCGCTGCGGCCCGTATGGCGCTATGGCTCCCTCATGGACTGCCACTGCGACCCGCTTCTTAGGCCACACGATTCCATATTGCCCCTGTGCTCCATCAAACCTGTACACGCCGGGTATGCTGCAGGCCCAAAGCTGATAGCCGTATCCGCATCTTCCGTCTTTTTGTTCCGGTGCGTATTCATTCCCAATCTGAACGGATAGGGCCTCTTTTATGTAATCGGGGTCGACCAGCTGCCTGCCGTTCCAGCTGCCTCCGTTCATGTACAGAAGCGCCAGCCTTAAGTTGTCTTCCGTTGTGGAAAATGTAGCCGGTTCGGCATCCAGGCCGTTAGGCCACTTCAACCACACGAACCGTTCCCCGTTGATTCCGATTTCATCAAACAGTCTTGGGGTAAGGTATTCCTTTAAATTCTGCCCCGTTTTCTTTTTTATCACTGCAGATAACATGCAGGCGCCGGACGTGTTATACATAAATCTTGTCCCCGGCTTATATTTCATAGGAGTCCGAAAATAGTCCCCGATCCAGTCTTCCCCTATTTCCGGATGGCGTGCATGTCCGTTGGTCATGGTAAGGACATCCCTGATTCTGATCTCTTTCATTAATTCTGAAACTTCAATATTTCTCTCTTTTATTTCTTCTGCAAAGATATCTGTCATTTTTTCTTCTAACGACAGCTTGTGTTCCATAAGCGCAATTCCGACCGCCGTTCCCGTATAGGTTTTCCCAAGAGAGTTATTGCCGTGGACCAGGTCTTTGCTATATGGCGACCAAAAACATTCTGCAAATACTTGCCCATTCCTGGCAGCCATAAATCCATGCATACTTGCCCATTCATTCGTGAGCTTTTCCAGGCACCGCCTTACCTGACTGCTTTCAATCCCTGCTCTTTCCGGCGATATTCTTTCCAATTCATCATGATTCGGCATAATTTTCTCCTTTCTTTGCCCTTTGATTCATACGTGGTGACGTTTTCCTTACCGTAAACAGGAAAAATACAAGCGCTCCCAGCAGCAAGATGCCGCAGATATCAAATATAGCTGTAAATCCCGCTGTCCCTGCAAACATCTGAACAACACATCCGCCAATCATCGGACCAACACCCTGACAGATATCTCCGCCCAGATAATATGTACTCGTGGCAACCCCGCTTTTTTCGGTCCCTACCGTATGAATGCAGCCTGCCTGGAGAGACGGCTGTGCCGCACCCTGTCCCAGTGACCTGACGGCCCCGGCCACCAAAATCAGCAGCAGCGTCCTGCTTCTTCCCAGCATAAACATAGCCGATGCCGTAAGCAGCAGGCCCGGCAGAACTGTAATGGCAATCCCCTTTTTATCCATCAGTTTGCCTGAGAACGGCCGGATGATAAACAGGACAATTGCACACACCGTAAAATAGATACTGATTCCCTTCACTCCGATCTCATCCGCATATAAGACTAAATACGATGCAACGATCCCGTTTGTAAACGAAAATGTACCCGCAACCAGTGTAAATGGAAGCGCCTTTACCGCAATAATATCACTGAACCCGATTTTTTTCTTTTCCGCTGCAGGCTTCTTCTCTTCATGGAAAAAGCATAAGATGACATACGCTATGACGGTCAATATTGCGGAAACCAAAAATGTTGCTTTCATTCCAACAATATCCGCTATCGTAATTCCGATTCCCGGAGCCACTGCAGAGCCGACCACCATGCCCAGTCCCAGATAGCCGATCCCTTCCCCCATTTTGGTCTTGGGAATATAACGGGAGGCCAGAGAAATCTGGCAGGTTCCTGATAACGCGAAGCCGATTCCATTGATAATCCGGAATCCGACTAAAAGGGGAATCTGAGTTGTCAGCGTAAAGCCGAGCAGTCCAATCCCCATGAGCACATTGCTCCATTTTAAAAGCGTCACATTGCTCAACCGATCCGCCATGATTCCGCTGAAGGGCCGGCAACACAGTGAAGTCAGAGAAAACAGTCCCACGATAAACCCTGCGATGGCCACAGTAGTCCCTATATTCACAAGATACTTGGACAGAATTGTGGCTGTCATATAAAATGAGAAAGCGTTCAATGTATTGACAAGAAGTACCGAGATATAATGTTTATTCCACAATCTTTCATTCATTATTTTATTTCCTTTATATTGTTAATTATGGAGTTTCGCTTGCGAAACTCGCGCCTGCGGCGGCCGCATCGCGGCATCTACCTTTACGCCGCAGTGCGCATCCCCCGGAGGGCCTTTTATCTTATAGACGAATTATTCTATAAGATAAAATGGAGTTTCGCTTGCGAAACTCGCGCCTGCGGCGGCCGCATCGCGGCATCCACCTTTTACGCCGCAGTGCGCATCCCCCGAAGGGCCTTTTATCTTATAGACGAATTATTCTATAAGATAAAATGGAGTTTCGCTTGCGAAACTCGCGCCTGCGGCGGCCGCATCGCGGCATCTACCTTTTACGCCGCAGTGCGCATCCCGCCGGGAGGGCTTATTGTTTAGCACGCAAGCGAGGAACGCTTGCCTGTTAAACAATAAGAGAGGGCGTTGCCCTCTCTTTCGTAATTACAACGGCTGGCTTATTGTTCTGCGAGCCATGCATCAAGCTGCGCCTGTTTCTCTGCGATGATCTCATCAATTCCGGCATTTTTAAGGTCTGCCTGGAATTTCGGAAGTGTGGATTCAATATCCACCTCACCGTACATCAGCGGCGTATAGTACTGCGCCACAACATTTGCACAGGCCGTCATCTGATCCGCAACCTTTGTGGAATCAAACGTAAATCCTAATGCCAGAGACTTATCACAGGTTTTATTCTTTTCCAGCATCTGATCGTAAATATCTTCCGGTTCGTAGTACCATGTCTTGCAGAGCATTACATTCGGCCAGTATGCCATAGATGCCGCTGCCCAGCCGAGGTCTGCCATGCCGCTCTTGCCCTCCGGATATACCATCTGTCCGTCTTCATTCAGTTCATAATCAAGTCCCTCGATGCCATTTGCAGCCAGCTGTGCCGCTTCCGGATCGGTATATAACACTTTCAGTATCCTCATAGCCGCTTCCGGTTCTTTACAGAAGGAACTGATATGCCACATATAGGTTGTTGCATCACTTGTCGTGGAAAGTGCATCTGTCACCTTTGTCCCCTCTAATTCGAGGTTGTTCTGTGCAATCGTTGCCTCCATAGACACCTCTGCATCCCAACCGTACCCGGTCGTTCCGTTTGCCACGCCCATCAGCAGGTTCATCAGGGACGCATTGCTGTTGCTGAGCGGATCCGGGCTGAATACGCCGGCTTCCTTCCACTCTTTTACATGTCCCAGCCAATTTTTAAAGTATTCGGATTCATAGAAATTCTCTACCTTTGTGCTTTCTGTCGGATTCGTCAGGACTCCCAGGTAATTTGTGTCGCCCAGGTAGTCAATGCTCTTTGGAACCCAGTAAGCCTCCGTTGAACCCGGGATGTAATAGCTGTCCGGATTCGCCGCTTTAATCTGCAGGATGGCGTCAGACATACTGTCAATATCCGTCACCTTACTCCAGTCTACATTTGCTTTCTGAGCGTCTTCTGTTCTGGCATAGTAAAGATTTTCGGTACAATAGGAATACATACATGGAATGCCGTACTGTTTTCCGTTAACCTCTCCGCATTTTAAGTACTGTTCCATTCCATCCGCGAATAAATCTGTAATTTCACTTCCTTCGGATTCCAGCAGGCCGTCAAGCTCCATAACCTGTCCGTTCGCTACGAGATTGGAAACCGATGTGTACCAGAAGGAGTTAAATAAATCCAGTGAATCATCTCCGCCGCCTGTCAGCATCAGGTTCAGCTGTGTTGCCCAGTTACCGAATTCAATCCCCACCAGATCCACCTCTGCATGGGCCTTTTCTCTCAAAATCTTATTCAGTTCTTCTTCAATTGCTTCTTCATCCGGTGATGGGAACACAACGGAATATGCCATTTTTATTACAGGGTAGTCTTCGTCTGCCGCCTGATCCTCTGTTGCTTTCTGCTTGTCGTCCTCCTTCTTTTCCGATGAGCTGCACCCCGTGAACAGAGCCGCCGCCATGCTGAGTGCAAGCAGGCTGGCAATTATTCTTTTCTTCATAAACTCTTCCTCCTTTTCGTGGATCTCTTCTTCATTTATAGCCTTTGCGCTTTGGCCTTTCGTTGTCTTGCATGGACATCATACCAAATCCGAATGTTGCTCTTCTATCATTTTTTTGTCCTAAAACATCAATTTTTTAATATTCCACACTATTTTTTTTACATTTTCGTCATCTTTATATACTATTTATTTTTTAAAATCAGAATTTTGACAGTTTGAATCCGTTTTTTGATAGAATTTTGTGCACCTTTCCACTACATTTATAAGTAAGACGCCAGATGCCCCGCCGCAAACAGCTTCAGATTTGCAGCACACCACACGGCAGAGCGTTTGGCCCTTCGGCATCTGCCAATTGGACATACATACCAGTCTGGCTCGCTGCCCACGGGAATAAAGGAACGTAAAAATCAAGGAGGTTCTTATGAAACAAGAAAAATTGAAAGTCAAGAAAAAGGGAATGTCAAGGCGCCGGATGAAAAGATATATCCCGCTTTATCTCATGATACTGCCAGGTCTGATTTACTTAATTATTAATAACTATATGCCAATGGCCGGGCTTGCACTGGCATTTAAAAAGGTCAATTATTCCATCGGCCTTTTCGAGAGTCCATGGTGCGGACTGGACAACTTCAAGTTCTTATTCAGTACCAATGATGCATTTATCTTTTTCAGGAATACAATCCTCTATAATCTGGGATTCATCTTCTTAGGGAATGCGCTTGGTGTATTTGTAGCTATCTGCCTGGATTCCATTTATAACAAGTTTTTCAAAAAATTCAGCCAGGTGATTATACTGATCCCCTACCTGCTTTCGACAGTCATCATCAGTTATATCGTATATGCATTTTTAAGCGGCAATAATGGTTTCATGAACCTTACTATTTTACCGATGTTAGGAATCGATCCGGTAAGCTGGTACAATGAGTCCCAATACTGGCCTTATATTCTGATACTCGTATATCTGTGGATGACGTTTGGATACAGTTCTATTCTTTACTATTCCACATTAATCGGAATTGATAAGTCCTATTATGAAGCTGCGGCAGTAGACGGCGCAGGTGTCTGGGCTCAGATCCGCCACATTACACTGCCGGCCCTGAAACCAACGATTATTACGCTGGTCCTTCTTGCCGTTGGCCGGATCTGCTACTCGGACTTTGGCTTGTTCTATCAGATCCCGATGAACAGCGGCCTTCTATACTCAACGACTCAGACCATCGATACCTATGTATACCGTGCCCTGTTAGAACTGAACGATATTGGCCGTTCCACAGCCGGCGGTTTCCTGCAGTCCATACTTGGCTTTATCTGCGTATTTACCGCAAATGCAGTCGTATCGAAGGTAGACAAAGACAGCAGCTTATTCTAAATACAGGAGGGAAATTTAATGATTTACAAAAATAAGATTTTTCGTTTTATAATGGGATTCATCATGATTTTATTCGTGTTGGCGTGTATCCTCCCATTCGTACTGTTAATTTCAAGTTCTTTTACTTCTGAGGTCGCGCTTGCCCAAAATGGATATTCCTTCATTCCTTCCGAATTCTCTTTATCCGCTTATAAATACATCTGGAGCGTAAAAGGAGATGTACTTAGGGCTTACGGTATCAGCTTTTTAGTTACAGGCGTGGGCACGGCAGTAAGCGTAGTTATGACGATGCTGTTTGCCTATCCGCTGTCCCGGAAAGATCTTCCCGGAAGAAGAGTTCTTTCCTTCATCATTTTCTTTACTATGCTGTTTAACGGCGGCTTTGTCCCGACCTATTTGATTTATTCACGGATCTTCCATATTACGGATACCATCTGGGCATTGATCGTTCCCTACCTGTTAATGAATGCCTTCTTTGTCATTATGGTCCGTACCTACATTAACACAAATGTACCAAATGAGGTGATCGAGGCTGCTACGATTGACGGTTCAGGCGAATTGCATACGCTGGTAAAAATCGTCGTTCCCATGTCCAAACCGATCATTGGCACCATTGCTCTGATGACTGCGATTGCATACTGGAATAACTGGACAAACGGCGTATACTTTATCCACACCAAAAGAGAACTTTTCGGCATCCAGAACTACTTGAATTCGGTTCTCAGCAACATCGCCTTCCTGCAGTCACATTCTGACCCAAGCGTAAAGATTACTGAACTCCCCAGTGTCAGCATCCGTATGGCGCTGGCTGTGATTGCCCTGTTACCGATCCTTGTCGCTTATCCGTTTTTCCAGAAATCCTTTGCCAAGGGAATCACGGTAGGATCTGTGAAGGGTTAGAGGAGGCCGCCCCATGAAGAAAATAGAAAATAAAATCATGCTCATCACTTATGCCGACAGCATGAGCAAAGACCTAAAAGAACTGGATGAAATACTGGACCGGCATTTCAGGGATGCCATCGGGGGGCTGCATGTACTTCCCTTCTATCCCGCATCCGGTGACCGGGGATTTGCCGTAATCAATTACGATCAGGTAGATCCCGCCTTCGGAACCTGGGACGACATCGACCGGCTGGCCGGACAATATTATATGATGGCGGATTTCATGCTGAATCATGTATCGATCCGTTCCGGAGAATTCCAGGATTATATGGAAAACGGCGATGCTTCTCCCTACAGAGATATGTTTATCCACTGGGAAGAATTCTGGCCCGAAGGAAATCCCACCGAAGAGCAGTACCAGGCTTTGTACCGCAGAAAAGCTGTATATCCATACATTGAATTTACAAGAAAGGACGGGAAAACCGTTCACTTGTGGAACACCTTTTTTGAGGAACAGATTGACATCAATCCCTATGCTAAAGCCACGAAGGATTACTATGCCAGAAATTTAGGCACAATCAGCAGCCATGTCCCCCTGGTCAGATTTGACGCCTTCGCTTATGCCTCGAAACGCCCCGGGACAAGCTGCTTTTTTGTAGAGCCGGACATATGGAACGTTCTGGATATCGGCATGGAGCCGTTAAGGAAGACGCAGACCGAAATGCTGCCCGAAATCCATGAGAATTATCAAATCCAGCTTAAGATGGCCAAGAAGGGCTATTGGGTCTATGACTTTGCTCTTCCTATGCTTTTACTCCACGGGCTGAAAAGCGGAAGAACCGACCGGCTGATCCACTGGCTTAACATTTGTCCGAGAAAGCAGTTCACCACCCTGGATACACATGATGGAATCGGTGTCGTTGATGTCGCTGGTTTACTCACAGAAGAAGAAATTGATTATGTGAGGGACGATGTGGATGAAATCACCAAAGAAGCAAAGCAGTACATCAAGCTTCCCAGCATGATTACATCAAAGGACGGCAAGTTTAAAAGCTACCAGCTGGGTTCCACCTACTACTCCGCACTCCGGTGCAGTGATCGTGCATACCTGATTGCAAGAGCCGTACAGTTTTATGCTCCCGGTATTCCCCAGATATATTACGTGGGCCTCCTGGCAGGAGAAAACGATATTGAGAGCATGAAGACGAACCCGGATCCCAGAACCATCAACCGCCACACATTCTCCAGGGAAGAGCTGGAAGCTGCGGTCCAAAAGCCGGTATGTAAGCGCCTGTATGAACTGATGCGTTTCAGAAACAATTATGAAGCTTTTAACGGAGACATCACAATCGGTGAAGACCGCGGCGATGGTACACTTACGATAACCTGGAAAAAAGACAATTATTACACGGCCTTAACAGCTGATTTCAAAGAGCTTACTTATCAGATTGTGTATTATGACGAAGCTTCCGGGCGGGAATGTATCTTATAGTTTTATAAAATATCAAAGGAGATTACAATTATGTCATTATTGACCTACAATTTTGAAAGCGAATATCTAAACAACAACCACCAGATCACCGTCATTCTGCCGGATAAGAAGCGTGGAATATCCCCCGCAGAGTTTTATGGCAGTAATAAAAAATATAAGGTTCTCTGGCTGCTCCACGGTACATACGGCGACGATACCGACTGGCTCAGAAAAACGAACATTGAGCTGTATGCCGCAGAAAAAAACCTTATAGTAGTATGCCCTTCCGCCTTAAACTCCAATTATTCAAACTGGCCGAATGCAATGCTGGGTTACAATATGTATGATTATTTCACAAAAGAACTGATGCCCCTGGTCTATGGCTGGCTGCCGGTATCCGATAAAAGGGAAGACAACTTTATTGCAGGCCTTTCCATGGGCGGGCGCGGCACCATTAAGTTTGCGGTAAACTATCCACAGTTATTTGCCGCTGCCGCTGTGCTCTCTGCAGTACCTGTTCCATTTGATGAACTAAGGCCCGGGCACCCATGTCTGATTATGGACACTGCGAATCCCCGAATGGTACAAACGATCGAAAATGCAGGAGGCTTCGAGGCTTACGTGAATTCAGAAGAAAATGTATGGGCCCTGATTGATGAACTGGCTCCAACTGGAGATCTCCCCAGGCTGATGTTCGCCTGCGGACACGAAGATGCAATCCTTTACGACAGATATAAGATATTCCGGGAGCATTGCAAAGAAATCGGGCTGGATGTCAAATGGTTTGATCTGCCAGGATATAAACATGAATGGCGTTTCTGGGATCTCGCAATACAGGAGGCACTGGTGTTCTTTGGGCTGGAAGATACGGACTGCGGGAATCCCTTCTAAATCGGGAGTTAGTTAACGAGCTTTAGACTCGTTGACGAATGGCGGACGCGAATGACGAGGTGAGTCCGGGAGCTGGCGGGGCAATGTCTGCTGGTGAAATGTCCTGACACTTCGCGAAGAAGCTGTAGAAGAAAACGGAACGGGAAGGGAGGTACATGCCGCATTTGGCCCGAATGCCGATGCATTCGCGCCGCAGGCGGCATCAGAATTTGCCTGGTAAGGCAAATTCTGCCCTCCCTTCCCGTTCCGTTTTCTTCAACAGCTTCTAATCGCTCGCTTTATGGACTTTTCACCAGCAGACATTGCCCCGCCAGCTCCCGGACTCACCTCGTCATTCGCTGTTGCATCCAAACGGTAGTTAAGAGCTCATTCCCCAGAGGGGCCCTCGTACGGTAGCAACGGATGGAACAGAATTGGTGATTCGTTTATATAAGTGTAAGTGTTAGATCGCCTTGTTACCCGTAAATATACTGGATTTAATGGGGACATAAAAGTCCCGCCAATTCAATACCATACGCTGCCCCCGTTTGAGGCCCCACCTTAGGAACGAGTCCTTTTCCTGCCGGTTGGATGCGCCAGCTCCATGAAGGGATAGCTGAAAGCCTCCCGGAGAACATCCATGTCCTTTCAAAAACGCTCAAAGCGGATCTTAGAAATTCTTGGTGGGAAACAGCCCTGAAAATGGAGAGATTTTTGGATTCCGAATCCAAAAATCAGCTGACCCAGCGCGAGAAATCATCGGATTTCTCGTGATGTGTCAGTGGTGCTCCATTTTCAGGGCTGTTTCCCGCCTAGAATTTCTTAGGTCCGCGGCCGCGTTTTTGAAAGGACGTGGATGTTCTCCGGGAGGTTTTCGGCTATCCCTTTATGGAGCGCCCCCATCCGCGCCGAGACTAAAGCTCGCCACTAAATCCCGATATAGTCCGCAGCTCTTCTATCCCCCTAAAGCTCAATCAAATCATACTTACGTGTCCCAAGCCCAATCTTCTCTGCATGTTCCAGACAGACACGCCACTCGGATTCCGGCGTAGAATTTTTGAAATGGTCATGATGATCCACGAAATCCGGGCTTTCCATATTATGCGCAAGCTGGCTTCCGGGAATTGGAGCTGCCTTCAGGCAGGCATCTGCACACGCCTGGTCCAATGCAAGAGGGTCAAAAGAAGCAAACATCCCAATATTCGGCAATATCGCCACATCGTTCTCTCCATGGCAGTCACAGTTCGGTGATACATCCACTACCAAAGAGATATGGAAATTCGGACGCCCATCCACGACCGCTTTCGTATACTCAGCCATCCGGCAGTTCAGCTCACTCACCGCCGAACTATTTGTAAACTCGATTGCATCAAAATTACACGCTCCGATACATCTCCCACATCCAACGCAATGCTCTGTAGCCACATGCATCTTATTCGCAGCCTTATCGAACACCAGTCCATTGTTAGCGCACTGCGCCTGGCAGCAGCCGCATCCTCTGCAGGCTTCTGCATCTATATGCGGCTTCCCGTTATAATGCTGGTCCTTCTTCCCTGCACGAGAGCCGCACCCCATGCCAATATTCTTAATTGTTCCGCCAAACCCTGTCAGTTCATGCCCTTTAAAATGCGTCAGGCTGATAAATATATCCGCATCCATAATGGCGCGCCCAATCTTAGCTTCTTTTATGTACTCGCCTCCCCTGACAGGCACATCGACATCATCCGTCCCCTTCAGCCCATCTCCTATCATAATCGGGCACCCGACGGTCATAGGAGTAAATCCGTTTTCCCAGGCACAGTAAAGATGCTCCAGGGCATTCTTGCGGCTGCCCGGATACAGAGTATTGCAATCCGTCAGAAAGGGTTTGCCGCCGAATTCTCTTACAACATCCGCCACTGCTTTTGCATAGTTAGGGCGGAGATAACTGATATTACCCATCTCGCCAAAATGCATCTTAATGGCGACGAATTTCTCCTCCATATCCAGATCTTGAACTCCTGCTTTTTTAATCAGCTTTTTCAACTTCGCAGGCAGGCCGTCTCCGAATGCTACTGTGTGAAAATCGGTAAAATATACTTTTGCTTTTTCCATATCTGTCTTCCTTCCTAAAAATAAAAGTCTGAGTAGTGGAGACTTTTTCCAACTCATAGATTTATTATATCTTTAATGACCGGAAAGGTAAATCCTAATTTTACTAACGAAAGACAGCATCAAAGCATCTATACAAAAGGGCCGCCCTTGATCATGATCGGACGGCCGTGTGTATAGGTTTGGCATTTTATTCACTTTTTTCATTCTGAATGTTAAACAATTGCATAACTTCCCCCAAACAACTCAATACGCCGCCCCCGTTAAAGATCCCCTCCCCAGTGCCTTCCCGGCCTCCCTGTCATGAAGCGTCCCCGTCCGTTGACAAGGCTAAAGCTTGTCACCTAATATCCCCTCATATGCAAGATCTCTGATTTTTGGATGTATCTCATGATAAGCTTTTGGATACCCAACAACATGCTGTGCATAGAAGATACTGACCTTATTCACCGTATCAATCAGCACATATGCTCCTGCCGCCCCATCCCAGCCAAACTCACCGACCGGTGATTTTGACATTCTGCCATCCACAAGTACTCTTACCCCCAGGCCGTATTCGTATCCGGCCTTGCCGCACATGGCAAAATCCCGGCTCATCTGCCCGGTTGTATATGGCACCGTGAACATCTTTACGGATTCTTCCGAGAGAATTCTGGCCCCATTTGCGCCTTCTCCTCCATTGCACAGTGCGTCGATAAATATGCTGTACGCATCCACCGTTCCGGCAAGGCCGGCCCCGCCGCTTTCATAATTGGCTGTGATCTGGAAACCCTCTGACAAGGAACCGTTATCCGGAACGATCTCATCCGTGCCAAAAACCCCCATATGCAGTGCGCAGACCCGGTCTGCCTGGCTCCGCTCCTGGCTCTTATGAAAATAGAGATCCTGTATGCCAAGGGGTTCAAAAATATTTTCTTTTAAGTAGTCTGAGTACTTTCGGCCTGTGATAACCTCGACTACCGCAGCCAGAACATCGTGCCCCAGCCCGTATGAATATCTGGCGGCAGGTTCATAAACAAGCGGCATCTTCGCGATCTCAGCAATGACTTCTCTTGTGGAAGCCTGATTGCCGCTCTTTTCCCGGACCGCCGTTATTTCTTCTGAATCGGTATCATAGGACAGCCCGGCTGTCATCGTCATAAGGTCTATAATTCGTATGGGATTGTGGGCGTAGTGGCATGGGTCTGATGACTTCGGCCATCTTATGGGAAACTCAAACTGAAACTCATCTGCCACTTTCATAATCCCGTATTCCGGAAGATACTTTCTTACTTCGTCATACAGCCCCAGGTTCCCCCGTTCGATCTGCTGCATCACGGCTGTCATCGTAATCAGCTTTGTAGCCGAAAAAAATCTGAAAAATGTTTGTTCCGTTATCGGCTTATTCTTTTCATAATCCGCATGTCCCACCATATGGCGGTAAATAACTTCATGGCCTTTTGTAATCTTACAATCTGCTGCCGGAATGCCATATTCTTTATTCAATGAATCCATATATTCTGTCAGCTTATCAAAATTCATTTTTTTAAGCTCCCTCTTATATTTTATCGTACTCTTTCTTTCGATCAAGCTTACCGGAAAGACAAAACGCCTGCTGCCTGCCTGTTCCTCAATTTCCTTCATAAGCTGGACTGCCGCAGCCGTTCCCATTTCTGCAATAGGCTGTGCAACAGAGCTTATCTGGAGCAGTTTGGATATTTCCAGACCATCGTAGGAAATGACCGGCATCTGATCCAGTATCCCTGTTTCCTGTACCTCAGGGCTGCAGATAATACTCGAGGCCAGCGCATCACTGGTTACAAATAATCCATCCATATTCCGGTGCTTCTCAAAACCGCGTAGAAACTCTGCTGCTGCCTCGCCCTCATCATTTCGGCGCTCGGAAGCCAGGATATGCCCCGGATCTTTCCCCAGTCTTCTGCACTCCTCAAAAAATCCGGTATTCCTGTCGTTCATAGGCATATATTGGGGAATATGGTCTCCAAAGAGCACCGGATGCGAACAGCCTAATTCAATTAATGCCCTGGCCGCCAGCGTTCCTCCCTGATAATTATCTGACATCACTGTGGAAAAGCCCTCAATCTCTCTGTCTATGCTGACGATCGGCATCGTGGTTTTTCCTGCATATATTCCGGTGTCTCCCAGCCTGCTGCAAAGGATAATCCCGTCTACCTTATTGCCCTCCAGCATGGATACCATCTCGATTTCCCGGTCTTCATTCTCGTCGGAGCGGCAGAGCATTAACTTATAACCATTTGCATGGCATGTCTCTTCTACCGCTTCGGCCAGTCTGCCAAAGAACTCATACTGAATTGACGGCACAATCAGGCCGATTATATTGCTTTTTTTCTTTTGCAGCGCCCTGGCCATTTCATTTGGCAGGTAATTCAGCTCCTTCATGGACTCATAAACCTTTTTCCGCGTTTTCTCGCTGATCGGCCCTTTATTGTTGATTATTCTCGAAACCGTTGCTATAGAGACATCTGCATGTTTCGCCACATCTTTGATTGTCGGCATCTTGTCAATCCCCTTTTTCCTTCTTTTATCCACATTCCTGTTACGATTCACGGCCTATGGACCGCGCATAGTAACTCATTCCTTTACATGTGAAATCATCCAGTCCAGAATCCCATTTTCATTGTGCAGGGTAAGGATCCAGCTGTTATGATTTTCTGCATCCAATTCTTTATCATTAATCCCTTCCGTGCTGCCAATTCCGTACTTTTCCAGTTCTTCCGGAAGATACATGGTATACTTCACATCCGTCCTTCCCTCGCCCCAAAGCTTGTTGCAGGCATTTAAGATGTATGCATGCCGGCCATGCTGATGATCCATATAAGCCGTTGAGATCCATACGGGCACCTTAGGCCAGTGCAGCAGCTGGGGATAGCTCTCCCCATTCATGCTCGGACAGATCGGCAGCGCTGCCGCAAACAGATCCGGAGCCGTGGAAACGGCATTGATCGTTCCGCCTCCGCCCATGCTCATGCCAATGACATAGACTCTTTTTGCGTCTACTTTTCCTTCCTCTATCATCCGGCGTATGATATCTGTGACCTTTCCCAGATAGTCCCGGTTCCAGCCCCTCTCTCCCTTGAGCGCAAACGGGGTCATTCCCATCTCCACACGGAATGGGTTGCCTCTTTTTCTCATGACTTCAAAGTTCTCCTGCATGGTCAGGGAACCGGCTGGGGCCTGGGGAGCCATAATATACATATCCGGCCACTTCTCGGCCAGCCTCAGGGCGCCCAGCGTCCCCGTCATCTGGAGCACATTGTCTTCCCCGCATTCACCCCCGCCGTGGAGAAACAGCACCAGGGGTCTCGCCGCAGCCGCCTCCGGTTCATATAGCCTGTAGATAACACCGTTTTCCTTCCTGGCAGTAAATGTATCCAAATCCTTTACGACTACTTCGTCAATGTTATCTTTTGTGACCTCTATGTCTTCCCCGCCGATCTTAACGGTGATTCTAAAATCATATCTGTATAAAAACGGATCAAACGCAGCCACAACACCGCCCTCAGTTTGTTCCACAGATAGTACGCCTTTGGAAAGGGCTTTTCCGCTCAAATCACAGAAATGTCCTTCTATATCAACCGATACATGACTCATAATTATTTCATTATCGGTGATAAACTTTATGTTGTCAACAGCCTGACCATAATCTCCTATATGCACATATGCAATGATTTTTTTCATATTCATCTCCATTCCGCCGCCTTTGGCCGGCGGCACAAATCTTGTCTCTTTTCACCTCTGCCAAATAGATAGTGCACCAGGCAAAAGCATAAACGCTTACAAAAGGTCACCGTAATTGCACGGAACCATTTCTCCCTTAAACAGATCCTTCATGATATCCGCCATAAACGCCGACAGATCCGCAAAATGGTCTGTGATGTATGTAACCCCATTACAGCTTGAGACCTGAAGGCCGTAGAAATATTTAGCAAACCATTCGATGGATACCAGCAGCTCGTTATCCCGGTGCAGTGCCTCACAGTACATACATCTGACCGTATCATCAATAACGCACCCAATGCTTCCCCTTGCAAACTGCAGCCTTCTTCCGTCTTTCAGGATCAGGACAACCGATGCCGCATGATCCTCCGCCTCATATTCCGCCTCAAATACCTCCGCGATAAACGACAGTGGAACACAAAGGTAGGATCCTCTGACAATCTGGTCTCCGTTCAGTCCGTGGTACTTCAGCTTATCCCATTGGACCGCTTTGGTCTTCAACTCCATCACCTGGTTTTTAAACCAGGCTTTGTCATATCCTCCTGCCACGGCGATCCCGAATTCATCGCCTGTTCTTGGAAGTTTACTTTCCTCATGGGTGATAGTTCCGTCTGGATTCCTCCTGGTACCGGAGAAAAGATAATCCCAATACAAAAATGCTTCATCCAGAGTCTGTCCATGGTCCCTGTTCTTAATATCCAGGTAAACCAGGTCTGCCTTGCTGCCTTTATAAAATGCAAAATTATTTTCCCCGATAATCCGGATCTGGGGGATTTGTCCGCAGTCATTCAGCTTCATCCAGTAGATCCTGTTCATCTTATTGATCGTATATTCATCGTATTCTTTTCCGGGAGGGAGGCCATTCTTTTCAGGTCTTGACTGCCAGACTGCAAGATGCCCCGCCCTGTTGATTATCTTCCCGTCCCGGTCGAAGATGTTCCTGAGCTCGCAGGGACCGCCCGACCCCGCCGCACCTGCCAGGATATCGCCGTACTGCCTTGCAAACTGCCCGGTCATGATATTGCCCATGGACATGCCCTGCATAAAGATTCTGCCCTCATCAATACTGTACTTTTCCTTCATCCTGCCGATCAGCGCAAGAATCATATTCATATCATGATTTTTCTCAATATCCTTAGGCGGCTTCACGATCGGAAGATCCGGTGCTGCTGCAGGATCAAAATCATCGAATACTCCGTAATTTGCCCACATTCTTTTTTCATGTGCATTGGGGAAAAGACAGATAAATCCCTCCCTGTCCGCCACCAATGTCCATGAGGTATAGACTGCATGGCCCCATCCCGTCATAAGGCCGCCATGCAGCCCGATGATAAGCGGGACCTTTTTGGATGGATCATAGCTTTCCGGAACATATTCATACCAGACATCTTCCACCCCGTCGATGACTGCCTCTTTGAATTCCTGAAGTCTTTTCGGATACACGATCGAATTGTTGCCGTTTTCATTGACAACAATGTCTGTATTTCTTATTTTTTCCGGCAGGTATTCCCGATTATCATCATCCGGTGTTCCCTGCAGAATTCTGATATCTGCCATATTGCTTTTCCTTTCACATGGGGTTTTGGGGAAAGGATAGCTTTTATTTCACGCTACCTCCCCTTCCCTTTAATCAATCACAATCTGCTCTTTCACGCCGCGCAGGAGATTGCGGATAAGATCCGCCATATTCACGCCTAATTCTGCGTGATGATCCGTGACATAAAGGACATCACCGCATTTTGATGCACACATATTCATGATAAAACGTGCAAACCACTCCAGTGAAATACACAATTCTCCATCCCGGTGCAGGGCCTCGCAGTACATACATCTGATCTCATTGTCAATCACACATCCAATGCTGCCTCTTGCAAACTGCAGCACTCTTTTATCTTCCAGATACAGATAGGCAATTGCCCCGTCCGCTTCATATTTATATTCCGCGCCAAACGCCTGTGCGATCAAAGAAACCGGAACACAGAGGTACTCTCCCCTGACCTTCTGGCCTCCGTTCAGGCCATGGTATTTTAACTTCTGCCATTTTACTGCCGGCGTTTTCATTTCGACTCTCTGGTTGCTAACCCATGCTGTCCTGCAGCCTTCTGCAACAGCTATGGCAAATGCATCTCCGGTCCGAGGAATTCTGGATCCTTCATCCACAATCGTTCCGTCTGCTTTTCTTCTAAGCCCTGAAAAATAGTAGTCCCACACAATCGCGGCCTCATCCAATGTCTGTCCATGGTCTCGGTTCTTAATTTCAAAAAACACCGTGTCTGCCTGATCCCCTTTATAAAAAGCGAAAGCATCCTCGCCAATAATACTGATTTCGGGGTCCTGGCGGCAGCCATTTACTTCATTCCAATACACTCTTGTGTATTTATAAATCGTCTGGTCATCAAATTCGCACCAGGGCGGGCACCCATTTGTTTCTGGGATGGAGGTCCACATTCCCACCGGACCGGCCTCATTTTTTATCTTCCCATTCTCATACAGAAGGCGTGGGTTCGGCGTGCCCCCTCCGGCCCCGGATGCCGCTGTCAGAAGGTTTCCATAATATCTGGCAAACTGGGAGGTAAACATATTTCCATTGGACATGCCCTGCATAAAAATCCGCTCTTCATCAATATTGTATTTCTCCTTGAGATATTCCAGTAAGGCAAATACCATTTTTATATCCGGGTTGCTCTCATTATCCGACAGATTTTGTTTGATATCATCGGGCATTTGTTCATCCACCCTCCGCTCAACCTCCGTAGCCTCCATGGTCCATAATCTTCTTGTATGGGCATTTGGAAATACCACGATAATATTGTCTCTGTCCGCCACCATTGTCCAGGATGTATAGACCGCCTGCCCCCAGCCTGTCATCAGGCCTCCATGCATGGCAAGTACCAGGGGCGTCTTCCTGGACGGATCGTAGCACTGTGGGACATATTCATACCATTCGTCTTCCGTTTCATTGCCCATAATCCCATGGAATTCCTGAAGGTTCTTTGGATAAGGCTGTGAATTGTTTCCGTTTTCATTCACAACGATGTCCGAGCCTTTGATCGCCTCCGGCAGATATTCCCTGTTGTCATCATCCGGCGTACCGGGCAGTATTTTTATTTTATTCTCCATTCTTCTCCCTCCTGTGGATTATCTGTTAAGTAACAGTTCAGGCACGCCCGAACTGTTACGCATCCAGCTCATCTAAATTCGCCAGCGGCGAAGAGCCGGATGCCTGCAGTTACCATGTTTTCGTACGGTCTGCGCAGACCTGTCTGAACTGTTACTCTGCTACAGCATATCGTCATAATAATCAGGTACAATCGTATCCATCAGTAAATCTTTTATCAGATCTGCCATGTTTGCCGACAGCTTATTGGAATGATCCGTCACATATACCACCTCTTCGCAGGCTGACACATGCATATTGCAGATATATTCTGAAAACCACTCCACAGAGACGTAAAGCTCCCCGCTTCTGTGCAGTGCCTCGCAGTACATCTGCACCAGGGAATTGTCCATGACACATCCGATGCTTCCCCTTGCAAACTGCAGTTTCTTTCCGTCTGACATAGTCATTCCTGCCGTCAGATTATCTTCTGCATATTCAAGTTCAGCGCCGAAAGCATCTGCCAGAAATGAAAGGGGAACCATGACATACTCCCCTCTGATTTTCTGTCCACCTTCCAGTCCGTGATATTTCATTTTCTGCCATTTCAGCGCCGGGCCGTGCATATTTTGAATGCGGTTTTGAAACCACACCTTCGAACTGCCGGGAGTAACAGAGAAAGCAAAGGCATCGCCGCGCCTCTCCCTGACGGGCTGCGTACATACGATGGTGCCGTCTTTTTCTCTTCTGATTCCGGAAAAGAAGTAATCCCAGATCAGCGCCGCATCATCAAATGTCTGCCCATGATCCCGGTTTTTAATGTCATAATATACCACATCTGCGTGCTTTCCTTTATAAAATGCCAGGTTATTTTCTCCCTGGATTGTAATCTCCGGAATCAGGCTGCTTTCATTGATCTGCATCCAGTACAGCCGGTTATATTTATGTACTTTCTTCTCAATCTCCCTTCCGGGGGGAATTGCATTGAGTTCCGGCCTAGACTGCCAAACGGCAAGCGGACCGCCCTGGTTGATTATCTTCCCGTCCTTATTATAAAGAAGAGACAAAAATGCGGCTGCTCCGGAGCCGGCGGCGCCAGCCAGAAGATTACCGAAATTTCTTGCAAACAGTCCCGTCATCATATTTCCCATGGACATTCCCTGCATAAATATTCTGCCCTCATCGATGTAATAGGTCTTCTTCATCAGCTCTATGAGCCCCTTCGCAAGCTTGATATCATGGTTCTCTGCTACATCTTCGGGACAGGACAGCACCCCCTGGGGTTCCCCTTCCATTGATCCGGGGGTGGGTTTTTCGGGGTCAATTTCCCATGTTCCCCACTGGACCTGCCAGAACCTGTTATAACTTGCATTCGGGAATACGACGATAAATCCATCCCTGTCGGCAGCCATTGTCCAAGAGGTGTAGACGGCCTGCCCCCACCCGGTCATCATGCCTCCGTGCATGGACATGACCAAAGGTGTCTTTTGCAGTGGGTTGTAGCTGTCCGGCACATAGACATACCACTCGTCTTCGATCCCGTCCGCTATCACGCCATGAAATTCCCTAAGGTTTTTGGGATACGGCTGCGAGTTGTTTCCGTTCTCGTTCACCACAATATCCGTCCCCTTCAATTTTTCCGGAAGGTACTCTCTGTTGTCATCATCCGGCGTTCCCGGTCTTAAATACATCTCTCCCATATTCTCCTCCTTGTGAACAGTTCAGACCGTTCCAAACTGTTACTCTCCTTATCCTATTCCGCATCCCGCTGAAAAGTCTCCCTGATGTCCAGCCAGTCCAGGAACTTTTTGACATGGCGGTTGCAGTACTCCCAATTATGCGCCCCATGGTCAATCGTCCTCTCGAATCTCAGCCCCATTGCCTCATATTTATCCATAAATGCAACGTTGTCTTCATAGTGCGTATCCTCTACCCCCGTAGCCATGTATCCCCTGGGGAGTTTTTTCCCTGCATCCAGCTGTTTCTTAAGCATATAGACTACATCGTCTTCTGTCCCCAGTGTATTGGCAGCATCTCCGAAGGCCGAGGCAAACATATAAAAATCGTCTTCCCTGTCCTCCTTTTCCGGAAGTATTTCCGGTACATTTTTAATTCCTGAAAACAGTCCGAATGCAGCAAACTTCTCCGGATCCCGCAGCATCCATTTGAGAGAACCATAACCGCCCATGGAAAATCCCGCTATATAGTTTTCCTTCGGATCCTCGGACAGGGGAAATAAATGTCTTACCACTCTCGGTGTTTCAATGGAAAGCTGTGTAAAATACTTGAAATCTCCATGTTTTGTATCCATATAACCTGAACAGTATGTGCCGCTGCATACCACTGCGACTCCTGCCTCCGCCGCATATAATTCCAGGGCCGTGTATCTCTGCCAGTCCGTATAGTCAAAGCCGCCGCCTGACTGAAGCCAAAGCACCGGATAACGGTATCCCTTCGGCCTGTCCGCCAGGGAATGCCCCCATGTATTTTCCGGGATAATTACGTTCACTCCTACCGTCATAAGCAGTGCCTCCGAAAAATAATGCAATCTGAAATTCGCCATTTTCTTTTCCTCCTACTCCAATATGTTTATGCCTCCTATGTCCGAGCCGTTCAGGACACGATCCATTTTTCATTTTATCTGCCGCATAACCATGCTATGGCCTTTTTCAATACCATTGGTTCACTGAAATCCATGATTTCCCCTTCTGTCTCCACCAGAACCGCCTGTTCCTTTAAGGATTCTGCCAGGCGATTTCTCTCTGCCGCATAGTTAGAAGTTTTGGTTCCTGTTATGTAAAACTCCCCTGCCCGGCACTTCTTCGCAAGCGCATACACATCATGCACGCTTCCCGGTATTTTTGTAATATCGCCGAACACGGCCCTGAGTGATTCCTCATTGTGGAAGATGCCTGTCGGTTCCCCGTTCATTGCCAGCCTGCAGATGTGATCCATATCAAAGATCCCGTCCATAGCAATACATTTTGTAAATATATCCGGGTGCTTAAGCGCAGCTTTTACCGCCCCGTAAGCGCCCGTCCCTGTTCCTCCGATCCAGTTCAACGCCGGATCTTCTGAAATGGGCAGATTATTTCTGCAGATCCCCGGCAGCTCCGATGCAAGAAATTTTTCGTATTTGGGGCCGTAATCCATGTTCGTACAAATGGAATGCTGCGCGTCTGGCGCGATGATAAATATGCCGTATTCTGCTGCACAACGCTCGGCCATCGTCCTGTTCCAGTCCAGCGACGTCCCGCCCTCGCTGTGAAGAAGCCATAATACCGGGTACTTTTTTTCGTGTTTTTCATCATCCAGGTCTAACCGGTCCATTTCCGGCAGATAGATCTTCGCACTGAATGATCCGCACAAAATCGTTGATAAAGCATTGAGTTCTAAATAAGCCATCAGTTCTCCTCCTGTTCTTGATGTACTAATTATATCTTCTCATCGCAGATGTAAAATGTCAAACGTTTACATTTTCGATTTTCCGGCTTATTTTATCGATTTCTTGACTTGCACTTTCGGTTTTGTTACTATGAAATCAGCTCTATCTTTATAAACGTTTAACCTGGGGGATTCTATGAAATTTTTAAAACAAAAGAGGCCATATTCTATTAAGAAATTTTTATATAGATACTTTCTGTTATTGTTTCTGTGCACTTCCGCAGTGCTGATCTTTTACTGTGTCGTTTTTATGAAGTCTTACTCCGACCAAATGTCCTCCAATGCAGCTGCCAGGATCGACTACTATTCCAGTTCCCTGGAAACTGAAATGAAAAAATGCACCTCCTTTGAGCAGAAGTTATGTTACTCGGACAGTTCATTTCAATTATTAACAATAAAAAATTTAAAGGATACCGATAAGGTTATCCTCCACTATAATGTCACCGAGATGCTGAAACGGCAGGTCGCCCCCTATGAATGTATCTTCATTTTCGATAAAGAAAGACGGGTATCCACCTATGCGGCAGGAGAATCCTTTTCTTCTAATGGGACACAATACATCTACCAGTTGAAGGATCATTTAAGAGATTATTGGTTAAATGAAAACCAGACAAGTTATAATAAATGGATCGTTTTCCAGGATACGCACCACACTGTTTTAATGAAGGCACTTAAAGTCAGAGATGTATACGTATGTACCACGATTGATCTGGAAAATTTTGACCTTCTGACGTATAATGAATCAGAGGACAATCCGGTTCAGTTCGGTTTTTTTAATAATACGGAAATTCTTACAAACCAGATAAGTGTCACTGAGGCAGGAATGGATTTGACAAATCTGACGTATCCTAAAAACCCGTTTTTTTCTAATTATTACATAATGACTACACCCATAGAGGAAACCGACATCAGCATGTTTTGTCTGGTCTATTCCGACTATATGGGGGATTTTGCCAAGGTATCCATTCTCGTATTCGTCCTGGCAGCGCTCGTGACCTGTATCATTATCGTTTATACATTTTATTCCTTTCATAAAATACTGCTGTACCCATTGGATCAGATCAATGCAGCAACAAAACATTTAGAACAGAACGATCCGGCCTCATTTTTATCCGACAGCCACAGCAATATTATCGAATACCAGAATATTAATAACGCACTGTCAAACCTGATCGAACAAAAGATCACTTTAACCAATGAAAAACAGGCGGAAGCCTTTGAAAAAGACCATGCACGCCTGCAGTATTACCAAATGCAGACCCGCTCCCATTTTTTTATCAACTGCCTGAAAAGCTTATACAATATGCTGGAAAGCAAAGAATACGAAAAAATGCAGCGGATGATCATCGCTTTCTCAAATCATCTCCGCTACATTTTCCATGACAACTTAAAACTTGTCACTTTACAGTCTGAGCTGGCGGAGGTAAACGACTATTACAATATCATTTTGCTGGACCGTGTCAGCCCGTTTATCCTGAATACACAGGTTGACGAAACATTGCTTCCTTACCGGGTGCCGTCGCTGATCATTCAGACGTTTCTGGAAAACACAGCCAAATACAACAGGGAATCCGGCAGCCTGCTCATCTTTGACATAAAGATAGAACGCGCTGAGCTGAACGGGAAGCCGGTTATGCAGATTATGCTGAGCGACAACGGAACCGGATATGACCAGGAGACACTTGACCGTCTCAACAGCTCGGAAAATGATCTGTTTGCCAGAAAGCACGTGGGAATTTCGAATTTGAAGCGCAGAATTGCTCTCATTTATAAAACAGATTATCAGTTTGCTTTCTATAATAAACCTGCCGGGGGCGCTTGCGGATTACTTTATCTGCCGCTCATAGAAGCGCCGCAGTTTTAGGCATCTGCCGGCAGAAGCCACCTGCAGCTGCCAGGCATGCCCTGGCCCGGACACTCAGAGTGCTCACTCATACAAAGGGGAGAAATCATGAATCTTTTAATCGTAGACGACCAGATCTCCGTACTGGATGGAATCCTTAAGGGGGTGGATTTTGCATCCCTTAAGATCGAAAACGTTTATACAGCAACCAATGTTTCAGACGCAAAAGATATCATCAAATCCAACGATATCCAGATCCTCTTGTCGGATATCGAGATGCCGGGGGAAAACGGCCTTTCATTAAATCGATGGATCGCCGAGAATTATCCGGTTATTGTCAGAATCCTCCTGACTTCCCATGCATCTTTCGATTACGTAAAAGAAAGCATGAAACTCGGATGTTTTGACTATATTGTGCAGCCGGCCCCCTACCACGAGATTGAAGATGTCCTTATGAGAGCCGTCTCCAAAATTCTCACCAGGCAGCAGCTCTCTGATTACTATAATTTCGAGGTGCTCAGCAATATCGTCCTGAATTTATTTTCTTCCAATCCGTCAAATAAGGAGCAGTCGCTGGTTTCCTTGAACCAGATGGGGTATATGATAAAAAATGAATCGAATGTGCAGGCCATTATTATTGATATTTATTCCTACACCGATTCTGTGGAACAGTCGCTTTCCGACTCCTCGATCTCGGTCATTCTGATGGAACATGCACTTAGAAACTTTGCCAAGCCTGACATTTACCCGCTAATCTGTCTGAACCGGTATAAGCAGTTTGTTCTCCTTATGTACTGTAACGGAGATTCTCTCACCACTCTTGCGCCCGATATGTACAGCTCCTACTATGAGGATATCTGCGGCAAGATCAGTTCCGAATTGGCCTGCTACGTTACGCCCCGCAGCCAGGTGGCTGCGATTAGGGATATCATATTACCCGGACATCAGCGGGCAGTAAATAATGTCTCCCGAAAACCGGGCCTGTATTTTTCTGACGAGGATATGCCCGTCCCTGAAAGTACGAGCCTTTCGGAAAATGTAGTACGGTGGGAGCGCCTTTTAGAGAATAATCAGTTTATATTTCTGGAAGACAATATCGATTCCTTTTTAGATTACAATACCTCTCTGAACAGATTCAACCTGGAGACACTTTCAGAATTCCACCAGGAATTAACCAAGCTGTTCTTTATTTATTCCTATAAACGGAAAATTGATATCATGAGCCTGTTTTCCGAAGAATACAGCTACAACGATTATATGAGCTGTTTTAAAGATATCCGGTCGCTGAAGACGGGAATCAGTTTCCTTATCACCGCCATATCAAACGCTTCCTGTGAAGATGACTCTAAAGATACCGTCCAGCGCGCCATTGATTATATCCTGGAAAATCTTTCGAAAGACATATCAGTGAAGGATGTGGCCGACTATGTATGTTTCAGTCCGGAATATTTTTCAAAATTGTTTAAGAAAGAAACCGGCGAAAATGTAAAGAATTATATACTCCGGATCAAAGTGGATGCCGCAAAAGACCTGCTGAGGAATCCCAATATTCCTGTCAGTATGGTTGCCGCAGAGCTGGGATACAGCAATTTTTCCCATTTTACTCAAATGTTTAAAAAACATGAAAATATGACTCCAAGCGAATACAGGAAACAGTTTTTAAAACATATTTAGTATGGAGCAATGGAAACGAAATACAGGAATGGTAACAGTTCAGGCCCGCCAGCACTGTTACCCAGAATGCGAAAGGGATTTTAATGATGAAATACAAACATATTATCTTTGATTTTGGAAATGTAATTGTAACGTTTGGAGAAAAGCAGCTTATCGGACCTTTCTGTCCGTCCCCGGAAGATTCTGCTATAATGAAACAGGCAATTTTTCATGCCTGGGACGACCTGGATCGCGGCACCATAGACTATGAAGAGTATATGGAACACGCCGCATCTCTGGCCCCTGAACGCCTGCGTCCAAATATCCGGCAGTTTGCCCGCGAATGGTGTCTGCACCTGACCCCATTAGAAGAAACATGGGAATTAATTCATGATCTGAAAAAGAAAGGATTTTCTCTATACATATTGTCAAACGCCTCCGCACATTTCGCCGCACACGCCGATTACTATGAGATTACGAAGGAATTCGATGGAATTGTATTCTCCGCCCCGGTTCAGATGATGAAGCCGGAACCGGATATATACCGGTATCTGTTCGAGACCTATCATCTGAATCCTGAGGAATGCTTCTTCCTGGATGATAAAGAAGAGAATGTCAGAAGCGGCAATGCTTTTGGTATGGACGGAATTGTGTTTACCGGTAATGTTGCCGAGGTCAGAAAGATTCTGGAAGTATAGATGCGCCAGATATGCCCTGCCCTGCAACCCACCAGGCTTACAGGTTATTGTGAAGCAGCTCGAGCACTGTGCGCAGATCCTCTGCCTTCATCTGCCCCGGTGCCGAAGCCTTCCCCGCAGATCCAAAAGTCAGAGCCGAACCGAATACTTCCCCGCACAGGCGGCTGATCACACCGGCGCCGGCCATAGACATCGTAATAATCGGCCGGTCTGCATGTACAGACACCATCTCTTCCGTAGCTGCCAGAAGTGTCAGCACGTCTTTTTTATTCCGGGGCATAACAGCGATCTTGGGGATATCTGCTCCCAGTGCCTGCATCCTGCATAGTCTGGATACAATTTCCTCTTTCTCCGGCGTTTTCTGAAAATCATGATTGGAAGCAATCACTTTCACGCCGTGCCCATGGGCCGTTTTTACCACCCGTTTCACTGCCTCATCCCCTGTAAAGATTTCTACATCTACCAGATCTACATATCCAGTCTCTGCAGCTTTTATATTCAGTTCTGCATATGTATCCGCTGCTACCTGCTTTTCTCCGCCCTCTTTGGCGGTGCGGAAGGTGAAAAGAAGCGGGGTCTCTCCGAGAACTTTCCTAAGTTCTTTCAACGTCTCTTCTGCTTTCGAAAAATCGAAAATATCCTCGTACCAGTCTGCCCGCCATTCCACGACATCGGCGTTGATCCGCACGATGTCGGCGGCAGAGCTTAAAATCCCTGCCCTGGTTACTTCTACTATTGGCACACAGATTTTCGGGATTCCGCTGCCTATCTCAACATTTCTGATTTTTACTGTGTTCATAGGTATTCTCCTTTTACATATATTGATCTTATCAGCAGTCTTCAGGCCCATATAATAGTCCGGAAGTCTAGCCTATTTACAACTTTTTCTACCAGTTTACCATAAGGCAGACCTATAAACAACGAGAATCGGGATTTAGTCGGCAAGCTTTAGCCTTGTCGACGGACGGGGACGCTTCATGACAGGGAGGCCGGGAAGGCGCTGGGGCTGTATATGCCGTTGCAATATGCACCCATGCTGCTAAGTGTTTCTAGAACAGCCGATGCCGGATAGACGGGTACGCTGAACACATCACGGGAAATCTGATGATTTCCCGCGCTGGGTTCAGCAAAAACTTGATTTGGAGATCAAGTTTTTCCCCGCCTATCCGGCATCGGCTGTTCAAGAATCACTAAGCGCACTCCAGCATATCGCAACGGCATATACAGCCCCAGCACCTCCCCGGCCTCCCTGTCATAAAGCTGGCTCATCCAATCGGCAGGAAAGCTCGCCAACCGGGTGGGATCCCGGACCAGGGCAGCGGATGTGGATTGGCTATGCGTATCTTTTCATCTTCAAGATGTGTATTGAGTTATTTTGATACTGAAACCGTATCCCATCGCTTATGTAAACCTACTGGCGACATAGAAGTCCCGCCAATTCAATACCATACGCTGCCCCCGCTTGAGGCATCTCCTTAGAAACGAGCTTTTTCCTGCCGGTTGGATGCGCCAGCTCCATGAAGGGATAGCCGAAAGCCTCCCGGAGAACATCCATGTCCTTTCAAAAACGCTCAAAGCGGACCTTAGAAATTCTTGGTGGGAAACAGCCCTGAAAATGGAGAGATTTTTGGATTCCGAATCCAAAAATCAGCTGACCCAGAGCGAGAAATCATCGGATTTCTCGTGATGTGTCAGTGGTGCTCCATTTTCAGGGCTGTTTCCCGCCTAGAATTTCTTAGGTCTGCGGCCGCGTTTTTGAAAGGACATGGATGTTCTCCGGGAGGTTTTCGGCTATCCCTTTATGGAGCGCCCCCATCCGCGCCGAGACTAAAGCTCGTCGCTAAATCCCGATTTTTTTGAAAACAGGAATTTCTTCCAAAGGAGCATTGACAGTTATCAGCTGTCCCCCCTGATATGTCTCTCCGCTCCAGGCATGTTCCCAGCTGCATCCTGCAGGCAGATACAGCTCTCTCTGACGCACCTCTTCATAAAGTACAGGCGCGACCAGCAGGCGGCTGCCAAACATATAAGCGTCTTCCACACTCCACGCCTTTTTGTCCTCCGGAAACTCATAGAACAGAGGACGCATAACCGGGGTTCCTTTTTCGTGTGCTTCCTGCATAAGTTTTTTTAGATAAGGCTTCATGTTCTCCCGGTACTGCAGATATTTTTTCAGAATCTCATACACCTCTTCCCCATAAGACCAGACTTCATTGTCAGCGCCGGATACGCATGCCCCGCCTCCAATCTGTGCCATTGGTTCTTTGTGCGGCTCGCGGTCGCCATGCAGCCTCATGACAGGGCAGAAGGTGCCGTACTGGAACCATCTAACAAATAATTCACGGAATTTCCCGTCATCCGGATTCCCTCCGTGAAATCCTCCGATGTCCGTTGTCCACCAGGGAATTCCGGCGATTCCCATGTTCAATCCTGCCGTAAGCTGGTTCCTCATACTTTCATAACTGGAATGGATATCCCCTGACCATACCAGTGCGCCATACCTTTGCGAGCCAGCCCATGCACATCTGAGTAGATTTACGATCTCTTTCTGTCCTGCATCCTTCATACCGTCAAAAAAGGTTTTCGCATACATAAGCGGATAGATATTCCCGACCTGGATGTTGGGCCCCAGGCTGTACCGGTACTGTTCAAAATCATAGACGGTGTATTCCGGCTCGGCCTCGTCCAGCCAGAATATACGGATTCCTTTCTCGTAATAATTCTGCTTCACCTTGCCCCATACATATTCCCGTGCGCCTGGGTTCGTGGCATCATAATGCAGGGTATTCCCCTGAAAGTCCATGGCAATCTGAATCCCCCGCTCTGTATGGATCAAAAAGCCGTTCTCTTTCATCTCAGCGAAGTTTTCGCTGCGGTAATCTACCTGGGGCCAGATGGATACCATCAGCTCGATGCCCATAGATTTTAATTCCTCTACCATAGCGTCCGGATCGGGCCAATATTCATCGTCAAAACGGTAGTCTCCCTGATAAGGCCAGTGGAAATAATCAACCACGATCACCGAGATCGGCAGATTCCTCCGCTTATACTCCCGTGCCACTCCCAGCAGCTCCTCCTGGGTGCAGTAACGCAATTTGCTCTGCCAGAACCCCAGCCCATATTCCGGCATTTTGGGAACCGTCCCGGTGACTGATGCATAATTTTCTTCTATTTCTGCAGGTGTATCACCTGCCGTCACCCAATAATCTATCTTTTTCGAAGACTCTGCCTCCCATGTGGTCTTATTTCTGCCAAAAACCACTCTCCCGACTGCCGGATTATTCCACAAGAATCCATAGCCCAGAGAGGAAATCATAAATGGCACGCTTGCCTGTGAATTACGGTGTGCCAGTTCCAGATCCGTTCCCTTCAGATTCAGGAAGGGCTGCTGATACTGGCCCATACCAAAGATTTTCTCTTCTGGATCCAGTGATTCGAAGCTTACAATTAACTTATAATCGCTTCCCTGCAAAGGCTTATAAGCCCTGCCTTCGATTTCAAGCGCGCTGCATTTGGAATCAAATACATCCCTGCGGTTCCTTACGTATTCTTCCAAAAGCAGTTTTCCCGCATTGTTATAGATCCGCAGCTTTCCCGCATGATTGATGGATGCTGTAATTTTCCCGTTACGTATGGTGCCTTCCGTCTCTGAGATATTTATTTCGCACCACGATTCTTTCTGTTTCAGAAGTGCCCAGTCTTCTTTGGGCATCTCATATAACCTGGCTGCACGCACCCTCAGCGAATCTTTCCCCCAGGCTTCCACCCGCACAGTCTCCGAATCATAACGAAATTCCAGGGCTCCCCCTACACACTTTAATCTTTCCATCTGATTTCCTCCTCAGAGTTAATTCTTATTTTCTATATTAAGGAACCAAAGTGGACAAGCCCGCTTCAACTCCTCATTCACACACCGGCTTTGCATTATTCCTCATGGCCTTCCCCGCGCAGAATCGTCTCCACATACTGTTCCCTGTACTTCTTCGGGGACATACCCATGACTTCCCGAAAGATATTGCAGAAATATTTATCATTATCATATCCGGTTACCGCTGCAATCTCATAAACCTTTAAATCTGTCTTTCGGAGTAAAACACAGGCATGTTCAATTTTCACCTTTTTTACAAAAGCCATAAACGTGATTTTCATCTCTTCATGAAATATCCTGCTTAAATACTCCGGCGACACACGCAGGTTATCAGCCGCATCGCTCAGCCGGCACCTTGCGCTTATATTCTTCCTCACGTAGTTCACCGCATTGCGCACCATGGATTTTTTCGTATCGATATCAGCAAGCAGCTCCTCTACCGCTGCAACTTTCACCGCCTGCTTCACCTCCCTGGGTACAGAATACCCGCCAAGGGTTGTGTATGCCTTATTTACCGCACGCTCGATATCCCCATAAGATACCGGCTTTAAAATATAACCTTTAATCCCCAGCTCTATCGCTTCCTGGGCATAGTGGAATTCACCGTAACCGCTGATAATCACATAGTTTACCTGCATTTTTTTTGATTGAAGGCTGCGAATCATATCCAGACCGGACATCCCCGGCATTTTAATATCTACAAATGCCAGATCCGGCAGCTGCTTTAAAACCAGCGCTCTGCCCTCATCCCCATTCGCTGCTTCCCCCACCACCTGGATACCAGGATCTGCCTGTCTGAGAAGGCGGATAATCAGCTGTCTGGCCTTATCTTCATCCTCAATAACTACCACTCTCAAATCTGTCCCCCCATCCTTACAGCGCCGGAAGCTTTAACGTTACGGTTGTCCCTCTGCCGCCTTTGCTCCCGATACTAAAAATAAACGCCGCTCCATAATACAGCCTCATCCGGTAGCAGGTATTCGCCATCCCCAATCCCAGATTTTCAGGGCTGTTTTCCAGGGCAATCCCTTCCCTTATCTTGTGCAGAATGTCTTCCTCGATCCCGTTCCCATTATCTGAAATGGTGATCACCAGCCCCGATTCCGCCTCCTTAGAGCAAATAACGGTAATGAGCCCGCCTTTGCTTTTTCTGTCAAAACCATGGATAATTGCATTCTCCACAAAGGGCTGCAACAGCAGTTTGCGTATTTTTTTCTCTTCAATCTCCGGGTCTACATCAATCTCAAAATCAAAACGCCCGTCAAAGCGGCTCCTCTGCAGAAACAAATACTGTTCCAGCCAGACAATCTCCTGCTTTACCGTAACAAGTTCATACCTGTTTTCTGTCATATAACGCAGGACATTGGCAAATACCTTCAGCAGATCACTTGTTTCATAGTCCTCATGCTCTATTGCCGTGTAATTAATGGAATTCAGTGTATTATAGATAAAGTGTGAGTTGATCTCAAGCTCCAGCGCCTTGATCTCCGCATCCTTCTGTTTTTTGAGGCCGGTCAGTTTTTCTTCGTTTTGCTCCTGAATTTTTCTTTTTTGGAGGACAATCTGATCCACCATTTTATTATAACCGGCAAAAAGGGAGTTCAGTTCGGCATTGCCGGCGGACGGCAGTGACGTATATTCACCTTTTTTGCGTATCTTAGACATGGCTCCTTCCAGAAGGCGCAGGGCCTTCATCCTGCGGCGGATAAATATATTAACTAATAGAATTGTCAAAAGAAATAATACCGATACAACCGAAAAAGCCGCAAGTGTTGACCCTCTGATATCTTTTCTGATTTTATCCGTATCCACGGCATAGGCAAGATGCCAGTTCGTCCAGTGCACTTCGTCTTCGTGTGTTTTATCAACTTGCAGATTATCGATAAATTCCAGGTTTTCATTATCCGCAAAAAGGCTGCCGCCCGTGGTTTGAAGGATATAGGACGTGTATCCCCCTTCTGAACTTTCTAAGATGGACTCTATTGTCTCCGGATACATGAGCATAACAAGGCTTCCATAGCACTCCTTGGTCTTATAATTATAAATTTTCTGGGACAGCCCCAGACACATCTTGCTGTGATACTCCAGCTTAGCAGTCACCAGCTCCTGGTTGTCCATCCCTTCATTTCCCAGCCGTATCAAATCTTCGTAAAACATCTTATTATTTTTAGTAACAATAATCTGCTGCCCTGCCGGAAGACGGATTGTGAGATATCCTGACTCATCTTTTCGCATCAAAAACATGAGGGCCACCTCATTGTTGGTAGGAGTTGAATATCCTTCTAATAAAGAAAATATCCGATTGCTGTTGCTTTTTACATCCCTGGTAACATCCTCGATCTCTGCCCAGATACTTCCGTCAATGACCGCCTTGTAATAAGGCTCCATATAGCGCTGCATATAATTGGACAGATGTTCCGATTTATCCACCATATTCTCAGATGCGGCCAGCGTTGTATGCCGGATCATATCCTGCCCGTGATAGATGTTCAGTGCAAGCAGAATCATAATAACCGGCAGATATGTAAATACCGTAAGCAGAATTTGAATCTGCGTGCTCAGCTGTGCCGCCCTGTACTTTTTCAGCAGTCTTTGTACTGTTGCGATAATTATGCATACCCTTTCTCTGCGATATTTTTTGCGGCATGAATCCATTTTTGGATACGCTCCGGCTTGTGCTGTACCGTAACTGTATCCTTCAGAATCATTTCCACAACACAGCTGCCGGCTATTTCCATAGTCTTTTGAATATCGCGTTCAGCCATCTCTCCGTCAAAACCCTGGGTGACCACTGTCGGAGCTGGCTTCCATGAGTATATGTACCGATCCGAAAGAGCACTGGCCGCTGCCTCCCTGTCCGTCCACGGATTTACCGACACGCGTCTTAAATTCTTAATACGCCTCTTTATTATATCAAATTTATCCGTCATTGGCTCGCAGCATCCATAACAACTCCATCCAAATCTTTCCAGCAGAGGCTGATGGTATGCAGTTGCGAATTCCTCATACATGTCCGGCGATACACCGGCAAGCTCCTGGGCATCTGAAAACCCCCAGCTGTTCGAATACAATGCCCTGTCCGCTTCCTGCCCCCGCATATATCCGATACCACCGGAACCAATATAGTCATTTCCGGTATTTGTATCCAGAAGATAAGGTTCCATCACGTCTAAGAGCTCCAGTGCAGCATCTTTCATAAAGTCCAGCACCTTATGAAGCCACTCAGGCTGGTCATACAGATCATAAAAAATTTGTTCCGTGCCTCTCATCTCGATAAACTGCCTCAGAAGGCTTGTGTCCGGCGCCAGGTATCCGCAGTGCCGCACTTCGATCAGATCTCCGATTACTTCCTGTATCAGATAAAGATTCCTTGCCGATGCTTCTCTATGAAGAAAAAACTCCGGTTTGAAAAACTTTTGAAAATCTTCCATATGTTCCAGAAGTATTTTCTTCTGATGTATCCCCTCTCCGGTATCTTTCATATCCATATGAATAAAAGAAGCTCCGCCTTTCATAAACGGTGTGATCTCATATACCAGCGGCACTTCTATCACCGGCTCTATTACAAAATCATCGTTAAAATGTTCATACCTGTAACAGAGGCGGCGCAGCATCCATTCGTATGCCCGGTAGAATTCATCTCTGCACACCATATCGTCCCACGGCAGAATCTCAAGCCAGGCCCCTTCCGGAAACACGAGCACCATAGGCCTTACCCTCTGCAGACTGTTATGTGCATACCACAGCTCTCTTTTCTTATCCTGTTTCGCGTCCTGGGCGTAATGCTGTACCTTTGAGGCAAGTTCCCGAAGCACATTCTTTTCCCTGTCGTTTAAACCGGTTTTCGGTGCTTCTGTATAGATGATTCTGGGGTCTATATATTCGATCAATTTCTTCACCTACTCCTTTACTGCGCCCGCCGTCAGCCCGGACACTATATACTTCTGCATCAAAATGAAAATAATTACAATCGGAATAATCAGGCAGACTCCAAATGCCAGAATACTGTTCCACTGTGTCCCGTATTTTGTCTGAAAATTATTAATCATAGTCGTCATCGGCCAGAGCGAGGAGTCGGAAATAAACGCCATAGAATATACCAGGTCATTCCACGCAAAAATAAAAGAAAAAACCGCCGCCGTCGCAAGGCCCGGCCGGGCAACAGGCACCATGATCCTGGCAAAAGCGCCCAGCATCGTACAACCGTCCACTCTAGCTGCCTCTTCCACCGATTTCGGAAGGGATGCAAAAAACGGCCGCATAAGAATGACGATAAATGGAATTGATAAAGTGGCCGTGGACAGAATCGGGGCTATCCTGGTGTTAATGATGTGCAGCCTGGTATACAGCAGAAACAATGGGGTCAGAAGTAAAGCCGGCGGCAGCATCTGGGTTACAAGGAAACCAAGTATCATAGGCTTTCGGGCCTTTGATTTAAAACGCGCCAGCCCATAGGCTGCCGGGATTGCTAAAACAATTGCAATCAGCATGGAAGAAACCGCGATTACAAGACTATTCCTTAATGCCGGAAACAGGCTGCTTTCAAACTGGTCTATGTAAGCCTGCGCCGTCGGGGTTTCCGGTAAAAAAGTGGGAGGGAACCTGAAGATTTCCACATCTTTTTTAAAAGAACACATCACCATCCAGATGACGGGCGACAGGAATAAAATCACCAGCAGAACTGCTCCCACATTGATTCCTAAATTTTTAATTCTGCCTTTTCTCATCACTCAATCACCTCATCATCATTGACAAATCTCAGATAAATGACTCCTACAATAAACAATAGTATAAACATAAAGTTAGCCACCACCGACGCCTGGCTGAAATTGAACTCACGAAATCCGAGTTTATAGGCATAGGTCGACAGCATTTCCGTGGCATTTACGGGGCCGCCCCCTGTCATCACCTGAACCAGGTCGAATACCTTGAACGTGTATATCACTCCCAGAATCAAGATAGAATACATGGTTGGCCTGAGCATGGGAAGTGTAATATGGAGAAACCGCTGAATCCTTCCCGCTCCGTCGATGGAAGCACTCTCCAGCACATTTTCCGGTATGTTTGCGAGACCTGTTGAGAGAAGTACCATATCAAACGGAATCCCTACCCAGCAATTGGCAGCAATGATGCACCAGATGGCAGTCCTCTCACTTGTCAGCCATTCGACCGGACTATGTACCACCCCCATCTGCTGCAGGATAAAATTCAGGATTCCACTGTCTGTCTGAAAGATAAACTTAAATAAAATCCCTGTCACTGTCATTGGAATCAGCCAGCTGACCAGCAAAAGGCTTTTGGAAAGCTTTGCCATGCAGAACTTTCTGCTAAGCAGCATGGCAAAAGCAAATCCGATCACAAATTGGATGACAGTACAAACGACGGTAAACAATACGGTGTTATAGGCAGCCGTCCAGATAACGCCTTTATCCAGAAGTTCTTTGATTGTATCAAGCCCCACGAACTGATGGTTCATAAAATTTCTGGTTGACATGTTTCTGAACATCAGATAGAAGTTATAAAGAATCGGATAGACTGCTATGATCCCCATATAAATACAGGCTGGCCCTGCAAAGCAGAATAAATACCTTGTATTTTTCGTTATAATTGTACGTTTTCCTGTCCCTTTTTTCATTTTTCCACCAGTCCGTCAATGGCTGCCTGGGCATCTGCACAGGCATTCTCCGCTGTTTTTTGTCCTGTCATTGTCTCCTGCAAAGCCGTATAAATTGCCGTAGAAATCTCCGGCCAGCTTACATCCGGCCCCAGTACTGCCGCATAGTTCAACTGGTCAAAGAATACCTGCAGAACCGGGTCGTCCGCCCAATCCGAATACTTATCTACCGCATCTTTTCTAGGTGGCAGCTTGCCCACTGCATGATCCCAGTCGGCCAGTGTATCCTTGTCCATCATAAACTCCATGACCGGCCAGATCTTCTCTACATCCGCTCCCTTGACGATAGAGAATCCTTCTCCGCCAAGGGCAGACGCCTGTTCCTTATCAATCGGTATCGGTGCACATTTCCAGTTCTTATCCGGTACATTTCCCTCCAGTGTAGGTACCTGCCATGGCCCGTTGATCATCATGGCCGCATTCCCCTGCATAAACTGCTGGCATACATCTGCCTGTGACCAGTTAATCACCTCTGAACTCATAGAGCCCGCATCAATCATATTCTTTAAAAACTGCATAGAGGATATTGCCTCATCGCTTCCCATTGAATACATATCGGCTCCGCTGGAATACAGGAACGGAAAGTACTGGAAAGTCCCCTCGTCATTATTCACAAGTGAAAGTGCAAATCCATACTGGCTGCCCTGGGTCAGCGCCTTCGCTGCCGACGCCAGCTCATCCCAGGTTTTGGGTACTTCTACGCCGGCTGCCTTTAACTGATCCTCGTCATAATACAGCGCCAGACAGTTGGAATTATAAGGCAGTCCATACAGCTTTCCTTCAATCGTTGTTGTATTCAGGGATGTTTCATAAAAATTCTCCGTCTCGCCCCATGTCTCCACCTGATCCGTAATATCCTGCAGCATCCCCATTTCCACATAGCTGGCCGTATCACAGTTATTAATCATCGTCAGATCAGGCAGTTCCCCTGAAACCATCCCCAGGGTATACTGTTTATTCAAATCCCCATAAGGGTACTGCACAATTTTAAAACGGTACCCGTTCTCTTCCCCCCACTTATTCATAATATCTGTAAAATATTCATGCTCCAGGTCTTCAAAATACTCCCAGATCTCCACCTCAACAATCTCTCCATCCCCCTCAGAGGCTGTCCCATTAACCTCCTGGGTACCCTCCCCTTCTTTCGCCGGCTCCTCAGCCGCTCCTTTCCCACACCCGGCCAGCAAACACAAAGTCATCATTACTGCAAGAATCATACTCATTACTTTTTTCATAGCTTTTCGCCTCCTTTTATTACATTATATTTCATAAACTTTTCCTTTTTAATTATAACATTTTGATAAAAGTGCACTATTTTGTTATTTTAAAATATATTCGTCTTGTAGTGAGAACAGCAATGCCTTTTAGACTGATAATTTTGCACTGTTTGCGCAGAGAAAGCACCTCTTTGTGATAGAATCTTTTGCCAAAGATTCATGCACACAAAGAAAGGTGCTTTCTATGATTTACAATATACAACATTTTATTGAAAAAACTTATTGATCGGGAAGCGGCCGGCAGCCGTACATCCTGCTTCTCACTGAAGCCCCTCCAGCCCAAATCTCCCGCTTACATAAGCTGCGTCTCCTCCAGTTTCTCTGAGAATGCAGTGTTAAGTTTTATAACTGGCTTTCTCAGCACCAGCCCCAGCATAAGTGATGCCGCCAGGAAAATCCCCAGTATCCCCAGTTCTCTCCAATACGTCATCCCATAAGCCCCGCCGATGCACTCACGCATGGCGGTCATACTATGGGTAAACGGAAGCAGCGGATAAACCTTCTGGAAAAATGCCGGTGCCACTTCAATTGGAAAGGTCCCGCCTGATCCTGCCACCTGCATAACCAGAAGCACAACGCAGACTGCTTTCCCGATATCTCCGAAGGACACGGTCAGGGTATATATGATATTTACATACACAATGCTGGTAATCCAGCCGGCCAGCAGAAACAGGAACGGATGCTCACACTGGATCTGCAGATAGTAAAGATCTCCCAGGCAGATAAGCCCGCTCTGAAACAGTCCCGCCAGCAGGAATAGGATATACCGCCCAAAATAGACTTGATAATTCTTTACACGCTTCAGTCCGTTCAGTGAATTTGGAGATACGGTAACCTTGAGCATTGCAACCAGTACGATGCCGCCCACCCAGATCGCCAGGGTGGAGTAAAACGGCGCCATGGAAGAACCGTAATTCTCTATGGGATACAGCTTGGTTGTCTCCAGTTCTACCGGAGAGGCAAGGAAGGCGCTGATGCTTTCTTTATTCCCGCCTACGATCTGTTCCAGCGTCTGAAAATCGCCGCTGCTCTGCGCCTGATTCAGCTTCCAGACCGTTTCCGTCAGCCGTGAGGCCGCCTTATCCAGCAGGGAACCGGACGTGTCCAGCGTTTCTTTTATCTGTGACAGGTCTGACGAAGCAGAACCGGATAAAGTGTAGATACCATCGGCACTCTCATCCAACTGTTTCAGAAGCCCGGATATACTGCTCCGGGTATCTCCCAGAGAGGCATAGAGGCCGTCCAGATTCTGTTTAACCTGTTCTTCATACTCACTCTGAACCTTTGACAGGTTCTGTGCATTCTGCTCAAGGAGGGCGTCCAGTTCTTCCTCCGAAGCAAGAGCTTCCTCCGGCTTGTTCCGGATCGTCTCCGCCGCTTTGCTCAGCTTATCATAAAGAGACTGCTGAACAGCTATCGATTCATTCAGTTTTCCCACAACACTGCCAATAGCAGGGGCAATTACCGCATGTTCCGCTCCAAGTGCCTGCAGGGCATCCCGCAGGTTCGTATAGGATTGTATGATGGCACTGATCTTTTCAGAAAACAGATCCAGAGTGGCTGCGGTTGCAGCCGCATCCGATGACAGGGAATCCAGTCCCCCATGAATCGTTTCCCCCATCTGTTGATAAAAACCTGCGCTGTCCGCCAGGGCCTGATTCATGCCTTCTGCTGCACCTGATATGGCTCCCTGCATATCTGAAAATGAGCTTTCTTTCTCTTTCAGCGCACTCAGAGTGCTGTCTGAATGCTCTCTGGACTGTTTTAAAAACCCTGATGTGGTATCCAGCATCTGCTGTGTAGACACCACCATGGAAGAAAATGCCTGGATTGTACCCGCGGCCGCGCTTAAATCGGCGGAAGTCCTTTCCAGGTTCGTTATCAGTGTGGCGGCAATTGATTCTGCGCCCTCCTGTTCTGCCGTATCTGCTACAGCCTGCATGGCCGTAATGGCCGTGTCGGATATGGTTTCAATAAACACTTCCTTTACCTGTGTCTGCACGGCGCTGGCACCCTTGTCCGTGACCTTGGGCGCTATCGCATTTTCCTTGGCATTGGAATAATAAGTGATCTCAGGGTTCGTAACTGCGCCTGAGAAGAGGCTCATCATATTCCTGCTGAAATCTTCCGGGATCACAATTGCAGCGTAATATTTACCGGATTTCACACCGTCTACTGCTTTGGCGCTGCTTGTAAAAGTCCAGTCCAGCTGTGTATTTTCCCGCAGCGCGGAGAGAACATTCTCTCCCAGATTGAGTGAAACCGGGACCAGCTCCCCCTCATACCCTTCATCCACACTTGCCACCGCAACTTTAAGGTTTCCCGTATTCTCATAGGGATCCCAGCTGGCGGCAATGTTAAACCATGCATACAGAGCCGGAACCACAACAATTCCAAGAACTACGATCAGAGCGATGACATTTTTATAGCACCGCTTCACATCCTGTCTGAAGATGCTCCATATATTCTTCATCACTCGTCCCTCCCTTTCATTGCATCCAGAAGCTCTTCCTGTGTCAGTGAGCCCAGCTCAATCTGCCGCTGCAGTCGGTCGTGGATGTATTCCTGACAGATCAGATAAACCGCGATTACAATAATTGATACAATCCATAGAACCAGAAAGACAATCTTCGACTCTATGCTGAACATCAGGATCAAAAAGACCGCCGGAAGGATCAGAATCGCTAAAAAGCCATTACGGATCCGTTTCTTATAGCCTGCTTCAAATGCAGCGGCTTTTGCAACCAGCTCTTCCCGCATGGTCTGATCCCGAAGCAGTGTCCTGACTGCCAGGGAGAAGGGCGTCTTTCCCCCATTTCCGTCCGAAGTTTCGCAGAGCATCAAGTCTGTCTCTCCGAGCTTTCTGTCAAACAGATCATTCAGATTCACCAGCAGCCTTCGCAGTCCAAGCCCGATCAGCAGGGCTGCCGGCAGATACACCGCCAGATGGAGCAGGCTGCCCCAGAAGGCATTTCCATACATTCCTGCAATCGCCTCTCTCATTGCATTGATTCCATAAGTAAAGGGAAGCAGAGGGTGCAGCTTTTGGAAGAACGGCGGCGTCATCTCAATCGGATATGTACCCGCAGATCCCGGAATCTGCAGAATTACCAGTATGATACAAAGCGCCTTCCCAATATGCTTCAGCGCACTTGACAGGGCATAGATCAGGTTCACATACACAAAGGAGCAGAACATTCCCGTGAGTACAAAGGCAGCGGGATGGAGGCACTGCACCTTCAAAAGCCACAGGTCCCCCAGACATACGATCAGCCCCTGGATAAGGCCGATCGCAGCAAAGAGAAGCCATCTGCCGAAGTATGCCTCGGATGTAGAGAAATGCCTGACACCACCGCCTCTGTCAACTTCCATTTTAAGAATCGCAATTAATACAATTCCGCCTACCCAGAGCGCCAGATTTGTGTAAAAAGGAGTCATGGAAGAACCGTAATTCTTTACACTGTACAGAGTTTCACTTCGAATGTTCACCGGCGATGCCATAAACTCTGCAATGGAGTCCGCGTCCAGCCCCTCCAGTGAAAGAAATTGCTGATAAGCCTCCGAACTCTGCAATGTCTGCAGATCCGTCACAATCCGGTCCATCTGCCCCTTCAAAGAGGATACAGAATCCCCGGTCCTGCCCAGCGCCTTAGAACTGTCCTCAAGGCTTGTGCCTAGCTGGGACAGGATTTCCTCCAACTGGTCTGTGGAGGCCGATACGCCAGACAGCGCAGCGGACATTTCCCCGCCCAGGGCAGAAAAAGTATCCATTGACTCATTCAGCTGGGGCAGAAGCGTCTGGTCAAAGTTCGTACGGTAATCCCGCAGCGACTGCCGGCTCTGAGATACCAGCGTTTCCAGCTGCTCCTTGGTGCTTTGCGCGGTGTCCATTGCATTTCCCATACTGGCATTGCTCTGGCTCAATGAGTCCAGAAGAGTTTGAAACTCCTCATTCTGCGCCTGCAGCTCAGCAATACGTCCGGAAACAGCCTCCTTAAGCGCATCCGGCAGATCCGCATTGATTTCCTCCAGCTTTTCCAGAATACTGCTGTTTGTATCCACCAGATTCTGTACCGAATCAATTCCATCTTTCACTGCCCCGTTCACCGTGTCCGCCTGATTCTTAAGGGAACTCAGGCTGTCGGATGCCGAGCCGTAAATATTGTTAAGCCAGTTCTCCCCGTCCGATAGGCTGCCGGAAAATGCAGAAGAAAATTCCCCAATACTGCCTCGTCCGCTGCTCAGTACAGAAGCAGTATCCGACAATGTGTCCGAACCCGCTGACGCAGCCGATTTCACACTGTCCAGCACTTCCTGCGTATTGCTGATCTGCCCGGAACTATCTCCGACCGTGTCCTGAAAATTCTTCAGCACAGTCTGATACTGCCCCAGATTCTGCTGAATCTCAGACAGCATAGACATCACTTCCGTATTCATACTGCCCATATCCCCGGAAAGCCGGGTGACCGAGCTTTGGATCAGTTTTGAAATCGTCTCTGCCGCCACAGAGGAAAAAGTGTCGTTGATCTCCTGCTGCACGGTGCCTGCCCCCGTGTCTGTGATCTTAGGAGCGATCGCATTTTTCTTTTCATTAATATAGTAATCCAGCCGGGGCTTTACCGGATACCCCGAGATAATGCTCAGAAGCGAACTGCTGAAATCCTCCGGTATCACGATAGCCGCATAATACTTTCCTGACTTCACCCCTTCCACAGCCTGGGATTCCTCCACGAATGTCCACCCCAGCTGATCATTTTCCCTCAGATTCTCCTCAATACGATCCCCCGCATTCAGGGTAATCAGTTCATTTTCCGCTTCCGTATCATGATTGGCCACAGCCACCTTAATCCCCTGCGTATTGCTGTATGGATCCATATTAGCGGCAATATTAAACCACGCATACAAAGACGGCAGGACACAAACGCCTGCCATCACAATCACGGCGACCCGGTTATGTACAAGACGCCCAAGATCCCTTTTGAATATCCGAAATGCTTTTTTCATAATGAATGCCCTCCTGCATATATCGGGTTAAGTATAACAAAAACAAACCAGGAAAACAACACAAAAATGACGATTGGTCATATTTTTTATAAGTTTCGGATGAAGGTGGATGAAAGGACGCCTGACATAGAACGGGACGGGGGGCTGGCTCATCCAACCGGCAGGAAATCTCATTCCCCCCGTGGGGATTCCCGGACGGGTGCGTCGGATGGATATAGATGATAGGAAATATTTTTGTGCAGTAAATTACTAGGTCTATATAAACACCCCAAAGAGGCAAGATACACACAGGCGATCCCCATCCGCTGCCCTCGTCCACAAATCCCCCCATGAATAAACAATACCTGCCGATTGAAAGAGCCAGCTCTATGTCAGGGATGCCGGGAAGGCGCTGGGGCTGTATATGCCGCTTTGTTATGCACCCGTGCTGCTAACTGCTTCTAAAAAAACCGATGCCGGATATGCGGGTACGGAGAACACATCACGGGAAATCATCAGATTTCCCGTGATGTGTTCTCCGTACCCGCATATCCGGCATCGGTTTTTTTAGAAGCAGTTAGCAGCACGGGTGCATAACAAAGCGGCATATACAGCCCCAGCGCCTTCCCGGCATCCCTGACATAGAGCGTCCCCCTGCCACCATGCATCCTCTGGTAAATTCATCAAAGATTCCGCACCTTAAATTCCCGCTGCGCCTCTCGTTTCTGATCTTTCTTCGCAATATCTTCCCGCTTGTCATACATCTTTTTCCCCTTAGCCAGCCCGATCTCTACTTTTACCAGACTGTCGCTGAAGTACACTCTGAGCGGTACAAGGGTGTTGCCTTGTTCTTTCATCTTTCCAAACAGCTTATTTATTTCGTTTTTATGGAGAAGAAGCTTTCTTACCCTGAGAGGGTCCTTATTGAAGATATTGCCTTTCTCGTACGGGCTGATGTGCATGCCATAAATAAAGATTTCCCCGTTTTCGATGCGGATGAATGCTTCCTTGATGCTGCACTGGCCCATACGCAGGGACTTTACCTCTGTCCCGTGCAGGACAATTCCGGCCTCGTACTTCTCCAGTATAAAATAGTCATGATATGCTTTTTTGTTGTTGGCAATCAGTCTGCCTTCCGTTTTTGCCATGGCACTACTCCCTCTATAAATCCTCTGCTTCACAGAATTCAAAATCAATGGTTCGCTGCAGGCGGTCTGCATCCAGTACCCTCACCCGCACCTTTTGTCCCAGTTTATATACCTTCCGGGTATGCTCTCCCACCAGTTCATACTGCTCTTCCCGGTAATCATAGTGGTCATCCCGCATATTTGTCACATGGACCAGTCCTTCTATTGTATTCTCCAGTTCTACATAAGCGCCCCATTTTGTAAGCCCTGATATGACGCCGTCGAACTCTTCTCCGATTCGGTCCCTCATATATTCCACTTTTTTCAGTTTCACTGTCTCACGCTCCGCTTCCTCTGCGCGGCGTTCGCATTCGCTGGACTGTCTGGCCACTTCCGGAAGAATCGTATTGTAATGCTCTTCCCGCTGCGCATCCATCCTGCCCCGGATATTCTCTTTGATAATCCGGTGAATCTGCAGATCCGGATACCGCCGGATCGGGGAAGTAAAGTGGGTATAATATTTTGCTGCCAGGCCAAAGTGGCCGGTGTTCTCGGGCGTATACTTTGCCTGCTTCATCGAGCGCAGAGCCAGACGGCTGATCAGCGGCTCCTGCGGCGTTCCTTCTACTTTTCCAAGGAGTTTCTGAACCTCCTTGGGCCTGATCTCACTGTTTCCCACATGGATGTGATAACCGAAATTATTGATAAAAGTACTCAGTTTCCGGATCTTTTCTTCATCCGGCTGTTCGTGGGTACGGTACAGGAAAGGCAGCTCTCTCCAGAAATACTCTTCTGCAACGGTTTCGTTTGCCATCAGCATAAAATCTTCGATGAGCTTTGTTGCCACATTCCGGTCATAGGGTTTGATGTCGACTGGTTTCCCATTTTCATCCAGGATCATCTTGGTCTCCGGGAAATCAAAGTCAATAGACCCCCGCTTTCTGCGTTTCTCACGCAGTACGCCTGAAAGTTCCGCCATCAGAAGAAACATCGGCACGAGCTCCTTGTATTTGCTGCTTTCCCCGCCATCTAATATGGACGCTTCCTGCTCCTTTAGTATCTTCGCCACACTTGTATAGCTCATGCGCTCATCGACCCGGATCACAGTCTCTGCGATCTCGTGATCAACTACTTCTCCGTTTTCATTGATGGTCATAATGCAGCTGAGCGCCAGCCTGTTTTCTCCTGCGTTCAGGGAACAGATTCCGTTGGACAGCTTATGGGGCAGCATGGGGATGACTCTGTCTGCCAGATAGACGCTTGTCCCCCGTTTCAAGGCCTCCCTGTCCAGGGCGCTTTTCTCCTGAACGTAATTCGAAACATCGGCGATGTGGACGCCAAGCCGGTAAAAATCCCCTTCTTTTGTAAGGGAAACCGCATCATCCAGATCCTTTGCATCTTCTCCGTCAATGGTCACCATCTGCCAGCCCCGCAGATCCATTCTGCCGGCCATATCAGCCTCGCTTACTTCTTTTCCCACACGCTCTGCCTGATTCAGCACCCGCTCTGGGAACTCCACGGGCAGGTCATATCCTTTCACAATGGACATAATATCTGTCCCCGGGTCATTAATGTGTCCTATAATTTCAACAACACGGCCCTCCGGCTTCATGTCCTGGCCGCCGTAGGAGGTCAGTTCTACCACCACCTTGTGTCCGGTCATGGCTCCTTTGTCTTTTCCCTCAGGAATATAAATATCATTCAGGACACGCTGGCTGTCCGGGCGCACAAATCCAAAGCTTTTGCATTTTTCATACAGGCCGACTACTTTCGTCGTTCCATGCGAAAGAATACGCACAATCCTGCCTTCTTTTCGCTTTCCGTCCGCTCCAAGCCTGCTGTCCGCTTCCTTCGTGACCACGAACTCCACCTGATCGCCCTGGAACGCGCCTCCAATGTTCTCCTCAGGAATAAAGATATCCTCTTCTTCCCCTTCCTGTATCACAAACCCGAATCCCCGGGCATTGGCCTGAAATACACCGGTCAGGCGCCTGGCCTCTCCCTTCGTATATTTTCCTTTTTTGGACACATGGATCTTTCCTTCTTCCTCCAGTGAGTCCAGCACTTCCTTCAGCTCACTGCGCTGCTCTTTGGGGATCTGAAGGACAATCGCTATCTCCTTGATCTTCATCGGTACATACATATCGTCACAGATAAAATCGTAAATGACTTTTTTTCTTTTTTCAAAATTCTGGTTCATATTCTCACCTTCTTTCTATTACTTTGGAACTTTTCTATAAAACAAAGTGGGCAAGTCCACTCCAACTTATATATCAAAGTATGCAAGCCTCTCACTCATGAGAGGCTTGCACACTTTGGCGCTGCCGCGATACCGCCTTGCGGCTATATACTTTATCGCGGCGTGTGCATCCCCCGGAGGGTTATTATAATATAGGAAATTCCAGCGGAATTTCCTATATTATAATAAAAAACACTCTATATCTGTATAGAGTGTTCAATCATCTTATCTTCTTAGTTAAATACACCCAGGTTCAAAACCAGTGCCAAAACCATAAATAAAATAGCAAGGAACTTTGTGGACTTTACAAGAGCACCTTCCATTGAACGTCCCTTATTCTGTCCCCAGTAAGTATCAGCCGCCCCGCTGATCGTCCCAAGTCCGGCCGACTTTCCCTCCTGAAGAAGGATAATTGCTGAAAGAGCAATACAATCTATTACAAATATAATTGTTAATATTATTTTCAAAATATCCATTCTTTTACACCTCCTGCGGATAAACCATGATCATTTTACCACAATTGGAAAGATTCTGCAACAACTTTTCTAAAGTTGAAGCCCTGTCTTACCCTTTACACTTAATATGGATATGGATCAGCATTGCGATCTTAAATACAATTGCGTGGTCAAAGATACGCACATCCAGCCCCGTCAGCTTTTTAATCTTTTCCAGCCTGTACATCAGGGTATTCCTGTGAATAAAGAGCTTCCTTGCCGTCTCCGAAACATTGAGATTATTTTCAAAAAAGCATTTTACAGTCTCCAGCGTCTCATTTTCCAATGTGTCGAATCCGCCTTTTATAAACACCTCATCCAGATACACCTCGCATAAGGGAATCGGCAGCTGATAGATCAGGCGCTTGATCCCCAGATGATTATAATCTATGACTGTCCTGCTTCCCTCAAACAGATACAGCAGCTCCAGAACATAAAGTGATTCCTTATATGAATCCGCCAGCTGCCGGATGTCGGTAACAATACTTCCGATTCCGATAACCGGGGAGGATTTGAAGATTTCCGCCGCCTTTTTCTGAAATGTAATGCCAATTGTCTCCAGCTCCGCATGAGAAGTATTCGTTTTTGCCTTCACAATAACAATTATGTCCGTTTCCGTCATAGAAAATACTTCGTATTTCTCGGATTCCTCTACGTTCTGGATCAGCATATTCAGATTCCACTCCGTATCCACATGGGAAAATCTCAGTAAAAATACTGCCCGTGCCATAATCGGGGGAATCTTCAGCATCTTGGCCCTTACATTTATGTCAGCCGCCAGAATATTTTCCAGAAAAAGCGCTTTGTAAAACAAATCCCGGCTGTACTTCTCTTCAAAATAGGATTTCATGCCCGTAAAGCAGACGGATAGTATCGTTGCATAGTCCTCTGCCTCCTTATCGGTTCCTTCGACAAAAACTGCAAACCGAACAAAACTGTTCTCATAGAAGATACGATATGTATTATTTTTAATAAAAAAGCATCTGCCTTCCTCGTTCTTCTGCTTCATCAGATTAAAGGAATTCGTGGTCCCTATCATCTCCTGATTGCTGCATGAAACGATCTCCTTATTGTCAATCACGCCAAACGTTCTGTATATACTTTTTTGTAACTGATATATATATCCCTGGAAGAACCTGTCTGCCATCTTTCCACACCGCCTTCAATTATTCAGACTAGAGCGTGTCTGAAAATTCATTATCGCAATATGCCACTCTGCTTCACAGTCTAGTGCAAATTATTATAACACATATTTTTACGCCGGCAAAGCCCACGGAAGCAGTTTTCACTACCTTCCAATGGGCTTTTCTTTACATTATTCTATGTATCCTCTCTCCATCAGGTATTCTTCACTTGCGCCTGCGGCAACCCACCATAGCTTTTTATTTTTCCGAAATGAAAGATAGATAGCCAGATATACCACAACAACGATAATAATCCCAACTATCCGCATCATACCGTCTGCCGAAAATGCTTTGTATACCAGATATAATACCGGATTCGTACCTACCGTCCATGAGGCAATTCCAAGCCCCTGGGCAAAGGCATTGGAAACAGAGTCCATCTGTGAAGCTACACCTGCGGATTCCGCAGCCTTTGTAAACGCGGCGCAGACATCCGAATTCAGCACATTTGCCACATTGAACCAGACTGCCCCGGAGACCACAGTCATCAGAATATCTCCCCGGAATACGCAGATCAGCCCCGCCGTCATAAATGCCATGGCCGGAATATCTGCAAGCATCAGAATCTTATTCCCCGGCAAAATAATGGATATAAAGAATACGATCGGAATCAGGATCAGCGCTGCTGCCATATTATCCCCGTTTCCAAAGAAAACTGCCGGATCCATGGCAATATGAAAATACTTTCTATTCGAGCTGCCGGAACGTGCACGTGCCTGCATGGACTGACTCAATGGAATCAGTCCTTTCACAAAAAGTCCGGAAACTGAGGGATAAATAACCATAACCGCCGCAATGGTAATTGACGCTGTCAGGATTCCGGCCCATGTATTTACATTTGCCAGACCGGTGATTGAACCCAAAATCGTTATCAACAGCCCTACTACCAGGCCGATGGAAAGAGGTTCTCCCCAAAATCCCAATTTTTCCTGCAGCCGCTCCGCACTGACCGGTTTTGTTTTAATCTTTAATTTTAATATGATCCATCTTACAATCATGGCAAATGGCGCTCCTCCGGAGGGAACACTGGTAAGTGTAAGGTTGTCATAACCGTTAAATTCCTGCAGAGACGGTGCGATAATATCTGCGATCAGAAGTACCACCAGGTTGCACATAACCGCCGCTGCAACACCCAGTGCAAAACTTCCTGTCGTAAACTGCACGATAACTGCCCAGAATACAAACTGATAGTAGTTCCATATATCCGTAGGCTGAAACGTATCGACCAATTTCAGCGCGAACAGAAGCAGATTCAGCCCAAGTCCGAGCACCAGATAAATATAACCCAGCGTATTGGAGTACACGACAACGGATGCGCCCTGCCAGCCGATATCAATGAATGGCAGCTGAATACCCACGTGATCCGCCATGGCAGTTACATATGGGGTAATAGCTGTCATCAGAACACCGAGCACGGCGTTGAACAAAGTCAGCCCGACCGCCATATAGATTGCCCCCTGAAAAGATTTCTTTACCCCAACACGCATAAACATACTAATGATGAATATAACTACTGGTACGATTATGGTGCTCCCAAATATGCCCATAATATTATTAACAGCATTTCCTATTTGTAACAAAGCCTGCATTTTTCTACCTCCCGATATTTAGTAGAATGTAGGATAAATACTATTCATCCATGATTTTTTTAACTGCTTCCAGCAGCTCTTCCGTAAACTGCTCCGCTCCCACTCCCGTAAACAGAGGCAGTCCCAGTAACACCGGAGCGCCTGCCTTGTTCTTTGCATTTGTCTTTCCCGTCACTACGATCAGATCATATCCCTCCAGATTGGGGACTTCCGTAATTTTATGAGGGTTAATTGAAAATGGTATTTTTTCCTTTTTTAATATATCTTTGATCTTATCCGTTACAACCGTTGTTGTAAAAATTCCGCCGCCACAGGCAACCGCTATATTAATTTTTGCTTTCATAATCATTCACTCCATTATTTAAATTATCAGATATTCCTCTAACAATTCCTTCATTTTCTGTATCATTGCTTCCGGTTTGTCAATTTCAAGCAGTTCGTTCATAATGCCGTCGTCCTGAAAAATATTGCTGAACTTCCTCAAAACTGCTGTCTGATAGCTTGGGTCAGTAATGCCGAACAGGAATACAAGTCTGGTTTCCACCGTTTCATCCGGATCCCCCATACATCCAAATACAACCGATGTGTCCAGAACGGCCATCGAGAAAAAGGATCTCAGGCAGCCGTCGTGAATGTGAGGGATAGCGATGGGAACGCCTGTGGGAAGCCCGGTCGGATACTCTTTTTCCCTTTCCAGCAGGGCTGTAATAAATACAGGCTCAATACATTTCATCTGCATAGCCCTATCGCACAGTCTTCTCATTATGTCCTCGGCATTTCTGGCTTTTATCCCTGTCAGTATCATTTCCTTGTTTGTATAAAGGCCTATTGCTTCCATCCAATCTCTCCTTCTCAGTCTTCGCCAAACTTGGTTTTAATCAGTGCCGCCAGTGCTTCCACTGCTTCCTTCTCATCTTCGCCCTCGGCGCTTATTTCCGCTGTTACACCCTTTCCAAGGCCCTGTGCAATCAGCATGACAATTGACTTTGCATTCGCCTTGCAGCTGTCTTCCTCATCCATATTTTGTATAAAGATTTTACTCCGAAATTTGTTTGCAAGTGATATGAAATCTGAAGCCGGACGGGCATGCAGGCCAGTCTCATTCTCAATCACTACCTGTTTTGCATACATAAGTTCTCCTCCTTTACCTGCCTTTAATCCGGCAGTTCACTTTTTATGTATTCTTCCACCTGGACTGCTGTAGAAAGTTCCAGCACTGTTCTGGCCATTCTCTCGGCTTTGCAGATATCAATCTGAGAGATCATTTTCTTCACGGAGGCCAGGGAGGAAGCATTCATACTGAACTTGCGCACTCCAAGTCCCGCCAGCAGCGCTACCGCCTGGGGATTTCCTCCCATCTCGCCGCATACACTGACCGGCTTCTTCTGTTTCCCGAACTCTTCCACAATCTGCCTGATCAGCCGGAACATAGCGGGATGAAAACTCTGATAATATTTCGCAACACTTGGATTGAGACGGTCAACTGCCATGAGATACTGGCAGAGATCATTTGTCCCTATACTTGCAAAATCGACCTCAGACGCTGCAATATCGGCCATAAGCGCGATTGACGGTATCTCTATCATAATACCTACTTTTACATCTGTGCGACAGGAGATATTTTCCTCCTGCAGTTCTTCCTTTACTTCTTCCACAATCTGCTTGGCAAACCGGATATCCCCAATGCTCCCAACCATAGGGAACATGATCCATAGGTTTCCGTACACAGCAGCCCGCAGAAGTGCTCTGAGCTGCGTTTTAAATATAGGTTTCATCTCGAAACAAAGCCGCAGTGCACGCAGCCCCAGAAATGGATTGTCTTCCCGCGGAAGCTCCAGATAATCCAGCTTCTTATCGCCTCCGATATCCAGCGTGCGGATAATTACCGGCCGTTCTCCGTACATGGTCACGATCTTTCTGTAAACTCTGAACTGTTCCTCCTCTTCTGGAAGCGCCTTTTTGCTCATATACAAAAACTCTGTCCGAAACAGTCCAACCCCATCTGTGTATGATTCCAGCTCCAGTTCACTCTTGTCGGCAGAACCAATATTCAGACAGACCTCGATTCTTGTTTTATCCAGCGTCTCAGGAACAAAGGGCAGGTACTGGCGCATATCGCTTATCTTTTTCAGATATACCTCGCGCATAACCTGATACTGCTTTTCCTGATCAACCGTCAGATGAGTGATTACCTTCCCATCCTTCGCATCTACAGCTATCTTCTGGCCGTTTTCTGTATTTTTCATAATATCTGCCACACCCAGAACCGCTGGTATTCCATAGTTTCTGGCCAGGATCGCCATATGTGAAGTATAGCCCCCCACTTCCGTAACAATGGCCTTCACATATTCTGTCTTCATTGCTGCCGTATCCGAAGGAAGCAGATCCCGTGCAACCACAATTACCTCTCCGGACAACGAGGAAAGCGGGTTTTCATGTCCGCCGTCCCACAGGCGGATCAACCGCTGACAGACATCTTTTAGGTCCGCTGCTCTTTCTCGGATCAGAGCATCCTTTGCCTTGGATATAATCTTAATATATCTTTCATAAACTTCCTGGATTGCCCATTGGGGAGACAGCAGATTGTCCCGGATTTCGTCCTCGATTTCGCGGCTCATCTCTTCATCCTGTACAATATCAATATGTGCCTGGAAAATTTTCCTTTCTTCCTCGTCCAGCTCAGAACCTTCGATCAGCTGTTTTAATTCTTCTTCCGCCTGGATGAGTACGCCTTTATACTTTTCCATACAGCTGTCTGCTTGGGCTTTTGCAATCGTCTCATGGCGGATTTCCGGCTGATAAGGCTCATATTGAAACACACGACCTATGGCTGCCCCATCCGAAACCGCCGTTCCTTCATAAATCATTCTATACCCTCTTTTTCGCTTACCTGGTTTTGCATCGCACGTACTTCTCTATGGCGTATGCGACGCCGCTTTCATTATTCGTTAATGTCACTTTTCCGGCTGCCTGTTTTACACCTTCCATGGCACCCTGCATGGCAATCGAAAGGCCGGCATACTCCAGCATGCTTTTATCGTTTTCACCGTCACCTATAGCCACCATCTCTCCGGGCTCTATATGATAATAAGAACCGATCCATGCCAGCGCACGGCCTTTATCGCTGCCGCCGAGCTCAAGAGAAAAATCATACGCACGATCCGCACTCACCACGCCGCCAAAGGCTGTGGACACCCATTCTCTGAACTGCGTAACTCTGCAGGGTTCATCCAATATTAAAATCTTTCCCAGGGGTGTGTTATTATAGCACATCCCGATATCCTCTGTATAGACAACCCTCTGTCCCATACATGTTTCAAATATCTCCAGATATGTTCCCTTAAGCCCGGAATAGACCTGGTCTTTCTGGTAAATAAGCGGCTGGTAGAGATGCGCCCTGCAGTAATCCAGTATTTTCCTGCAGTTTTCGGATGAAATCAACTCCGCATGCAGGATTTTATTCCCGGTATAGTCCAGTACCAGGCTCCCGTTCTGCGTCACGACTGCATCTTCCAGCTTAAGTGTTTCAATAATCCCTTTAAGCGCCGGATATCCCCTTCCGGAAAAAGGAATGACTTTCACCCCCTCTTTCCTGATATCTCCGATAGCCCTTCGGTTATTTTCCGACAACCTGTGCTTATCATCCAGCAGTGTTCCGTCCACGTCAACTGCTAATAATTTATATTTCACGTTACCTCCTGCGCTGCCCGCTGCTTCTAAGTTAGTTCTCAGGGCAGAAAACATCCTGTGGACTTTTCTATTTCTTTAAATCAAATAACTGCTGGTTCATGCCTTCACCCCAAAGATCAAGGGCAACCTTTAAGGATTCACAGTCTTTCGCAGCTTCACGAAGTGAAATTCCTTCTGCCGTTGCATCTGCAGCTTTGATTAAGCTCTCAACTCCTGCGGCTGCTCCCATTGGATGCGCGTGCATTGCCGCACCTGCTGAAATGGAGAAGTCCATTCCAAGATCGGATGCAACATCCGGGATCAGTCCCTGATATACACCTGCAGCCGGTCCCGGGAACGTGCGTTTCATTCCCCTGAAATCTGTCAGCAGAGCCTGTGCAATCCTGATATACCGCTCACGCTGAATGTCTACTTTGCCGTATGCACAAGGATAAATCACGATATCGGCTCCGCTCATTCTCATGAATTTGCCCAGAATCAAATGGCTTGATACACCTGAGTAGTGTGATTCGTACATCGCCCCTGCAAAAGCCGGATGCGCCAGGATCGGAAGCCCGACTTCATCGTTCTCTGCTACCATCTGCATGGCAGGCCAGCCTACAGTGAGTGCGTTGATCATGATTCCGGGAATGCCCATCTCTTTGCACATTTTCGCTTTATCAAGCATCTTATCCGGTCTGTCTGTGATATTAGGTGAATAGATCACGCGTTTTCCTGTTCTCTCATAGACATCCTTCAAAATTTCCGCAGCAATCTTAGCTCTTGCTTTTACTGTACAATATTCTGTATCGCTGAAGAGTTCATCGTCTTTGATCCAGTCGATTCCCGCCATTGCCAGTTCCCGTATCAGTTTGCCTGCGTTCTCCGGCGTTGCCCCTGTACACGGCTTAATCATGCTGACAATAAAAGGCCTTTTTTCAACACCTGTCAACTCTCTGAGGCCCTCCACGCCATATCTCGGCCCTTTAAAAGAATCCGTAAATACTTTCGGGAAGTCAATATCAATCAGTTTGAGTTTTCCTGCCATAGAAATATTTCCTATTACAGAGGTCAGTACCTGTGGAAGGTTCGGGCCCATATTCTCAAACGGGAATGCAATCTGGAATACTGCCATACGCTCTTTGCCTTCCATCTCCGGCATATTGAACTCATAGCACGGAATCTCGTGCACTGCGATTACTTTGCCGCCGTGTCTTCTCCTGACTTCCGGCGTCTCAAGGGGTACCGGCGCCCATGTGCCGGTAGTCTGCTCAATTGCTATAGATCCCACTTTGTTCAGCAGATCTGATGTATAACCTTCACAAAAGTAGGTGCAGATAATATGGGTGTCCTTGTCTACTGACTCTGGTAATTTAAAAATATTCGGATCATATTTTGCATTCATGATAAATTTCTCCTTTCACTCTATAACGCCCGTGCTACATATTCTGTAATATCAATGATCTCCATGTCTTTTTCTTGAACAGCCTCTTTTAACGCATGTTTTTCAAACACGCATCCCGTCACTACTGTCCTGCATCCCAGATCCGCAAGCTCCTTTGCCCGCTTCTTGCTGACTGCTGCCGCCAGTTCCGGATAAAAAAGACCCAGACCGCCGCCGAGGCCACTGGAAGACGTCCGGTATCCAGTTCTCTGCGGCTGTACTGCTTTTTGACCGCTCAGTTTGAAAATCAATTCTTCGGTAGCTTTTATCCCGTTTTTTCTGGTAAGCATATGTGCTGCGTGATAGGCTGCCTGCTCTGTAACCCCTGTGGCTTCTAATTTTTTCTTCTCCAAAAGATCCTCCAGAAATTCGCTTGTATGCAGATATGTATACTTCTCCGGATAATAATTCTGAAAAGCCTCGAACGAATAACTGCACGGTGTAACGATCACTTTTGCCTGTACTCTCTCAAATGCTTTTACATTGGTATCCACAGCCTTTTGCAGTTCCTCTGTCTGTCCGCTTCTGTCCAGAAAATATCCACTGTCTGCAGTGTCGGTCAGAAAAGTATAGGAAATTCCTGCCGCCTTGCAGATCTTATCAAAGGCATTCTGCATCTCCACATCCAATTCTCCTGCGTATCCAAGGAATACGGCAACATCTGCTTTGCCTTCCCGGATCTCCTGCGGTTTGCCAAGTATATTCTCCCCGGCCTCTGCCCTGTGCACAATATCGGTTACAGCTTCCGGCACGGTATTCTTCTCTCTGCATAAGCGGCGGATATATGCCATTGTATCTGCGATCGGAACATTTACGGGACATGCTGATTCACATTCATAGCAGTCAATGCACTGAAATGCTTCCTCCGTCACCATTTCCAGATCAAAACGGGATCCCAGCGCCGAGTATACAGCGGAATACATGGGGGCTTTATCCGTTCCGACCGCCCTGACAGCCGGACATCGGTCCAGACACAGGTTGCATCGCACACATTCCACGCTGTTATAATAAATATCATTAAAGTCTTTCATCAGTGCTCACTTCCTTTCGCCATATTTGCCGCGTTCTTTCCTGCAAGGTATCCGGAAGCTGCCGCGACTCCTGCACCGCTTCTCTCATAGACCCAGTCATAGCCTTCCATTAAATCCCCACAGGCAAATATCTGGCCGGAAAAGCTGCCCTGTGCTATGGTCATATTATCGTACACCCGGATGCCGGTCTTGATGAAAGGCTGGCCGCCTCCGGGGAATACTTTTTTATTTATCATATCAGCGGCAATCCTGCCCAGCGGCTCATGAATAACCGGAATAAACATATCTTCTCTATATGAGGTGATACCGCCTCCGATGAACCCTCCGGCAGCAAGCACAATCTTTCTTGCATATACTTCCCTGGTCTTTCCCTGCTGCTCGAACACGACACAAAATACCCCTTCTTCTGTTTTCTTGATTTCCACTGCCTTTGCCTGATTGGTTACCTTAATATTCAGATTCTCCAGGCCTTTTTCAAATGCGTCCGCAAGTCTCTGTGCACTGACCGAATGTCCGCCTGCAGAGATCTCTCCCACCGGGATCCCAAGTGTTTCAAACAAGAGTTCCATGTTCTGTGCATAATTTTGATAGCCCAGAACCGGTGGAACCAGAATCCTCTGAATACCGCCCATAACGTTCTTCATATCATGAAGTACTGCTGCAAGCTCCTCAATGCCTTCGCTGGTATCAAAAAATGCGGCAAGTTCTGCATTAGTCAACTTCTCCCTGTTTGTAAGAGAGGGGAGTTCCAAAGTGACTGCAATATAAGCAGCATCTGCCTTGGGAGCAAACTGTTTCTGATAGGCATTGTAGGACTTGCAGGCATATTCGGGATAAAATTCCGTATATCCCCTGAACCCTGCAACCAGTATTTTCCCCTGGGCTATTGTCACGTCTGCGTATTTATTATAGGAAGGGATGTATGCCGTATTTTTATAGGTTCCCAGAATATTCGGGATGGCGGCGTTCCTGATCCCGTCGCCTGTAAACTCCATTCCGCCTGCGCGGCAGACTTCCCGCAATGCTTTAATTCCATTTTCCAGACTGTCTTTAAGAACCGCATAGGGGTGCTTTGGATTTTTCTCCAGCAGCAGGTTCATGCCCTCACTGATTTCTTCTACAACTATATTTTTCTCTTCTCCCGGCACCGCTCCCAGGATATCCAGAACGCCCGAGCCCATCATGGTTGCCCCGGCGCCTTTTGTGATAATTTCTACGCCGGCCTGCTCATCCGCTGCCGCCTTTGCTGCAGTTACCCCAGCCATGCCGCTGCCGATTACAATTACATCTTTTATCTTATCATTCATGCGGAATCACCTCCGTTGGTTTGGTATCCAGAAGATCGTAGCTGCCCTGGGTTACATAAAATGCCTGCATAATTTCTGCCTGTGCCAGTTGATCTCCATATTGGAGCGTATAATAAATGCCCTTCCAGCGCTCCTGCATGTACTCTGCCAGCTGGTCATGAGCCTCCTGTGCCGTCGCTTGAACCGCTTTCTGGTACAGGGCAGCCACTTTATATGTACAGAACGTTCCCTGGCAGGTTCCCATGCCGTTGCGGATTCTTCTTCTAAGATCCTTAATGTTAAATACTTCCTCATTCTGGAATGCATTAATGACTTCTGATCCGATTACCTGGGCGCATTCACATATGACTCCGGCGTACTCCGGCGCAGCATCTACAATTTCCTTTGCCCTGCTGCCATATCTTGCGGTCATCTTATGTGCACTGTACAACGGTACTTTGTATTTCTTATGTATATATTTTGCATCTTTTTCTGCGTCTTCTTTTGTCTGGGCCCCATAGATCAGCCGCTTATGTGTCGTACATTCTGCATCGCTTCCCAGCTTTCTGCATACAAGATCTACTGTCTCTTCCGCCATCAGCCTTGCCGTTGCATATTTTCCGCCTGTGATTGTGACAATTCCTTCAATACCATGTTCTTCTGCGTGATCGATCAAAATCATTCTGCGGCTGACCGCCCTCCCGGTTTCTGATGTGGTTGAGTAAAGGGGTCTGACCCCTGTGCACATACGGAGCATTCTTGCATTTCTGATATCCGGAATGATCTGCTCTACACTGCTTTCCATCAGTTCAATCTCGTCCAGCCCCGGAACCGCCGCATCGGGATCCTCTATATCTACGGAAGATGTACCAAGCAGGGAAGTATTCTGATATCCCATGCTGACAAGGCCGTCGCCGTCTGAGGGTACTCTCAGAATACCAATCAGCGTTTTCGTGGGCCGCATGTTATAGACCCCCATGGTTCCTTTATTTGGCTTTACAGGTATCTTAAAGCCGGCCATTTCTGTCACTCTGGAGCCCCAGGGGCCTGCAGCATTTACCACAATCTTTGCGCAAATCTCATAGATCGTTCCATTCTTTCTGTCCAGTACCTTTACCCCTTTTACGGTATCCGCCTCCATGATCAGATCTATTACTTCGCTGTGCGTCCGGATGACTGCGCCTTTTACCTTTGCATCATATGCCTGTGCAATACAGAGACGGAAGGGATCAAATCCCGTGTCAATTGTACGCAGGGCGAACTGGATATCATCGGCCAGAAGAGGTTCATCCTGTACGGCTTCCTCCGGTGTGATTACTTCATAGGGCAGGCCAATCTCATCTGCATTCTCCATCCACTTCTTTGCAAATTCAAGCTGCTCTTCTGTCTTTGCCACCCACATTGCATCTGTCGGGTCGACTACCTGTGGGACTATCTCACGGAATACTTTGTTCTCCTGCAGACATTCCACTGCAGTCTGCTTATCTGTTACAACATATCTGGAACCGCCGTGCAGCGCTGAATGGCATCCTCCGGATGTACCCGCAGCCAGATCGTCTCTTTCCAAAAGAACAGAATTTGTATATCCGCGGAGTACCAAATCTCGAATCGCAGCTGTTCCTGTGGTCCCGCCACCAATTACTACTACGTCAAAATTTTCTCGCATAAATTCGATCTCACTTCCTATTTTCTATTTTCAACCCGGTTTGAATTAGACTTATAATATCACCGTTTATTTGCACAATCAAATCCGGTTTCTTTGCACTTTTTTCGTTTTTTTGTCCTTTATTTGTGCATCCTTTTCAATTTCCGTTCCATGTTTTAGGGCACTTTGTACACGCCACCATAATTTCAACTTTGTATAGCACAAAATAATTTTGTCATTCTGCACCATTCCTACCACTTCATTTTCTAACTGAATATAATAGAGTTTTTATGATATAGGAAATTCCGGAGTAATTTCCTATATCATAAAAAAGAGCCTGTCCGGGCTTCTTTTTCAAGTCCCGGACAAGCCCCTTTTCAGGCATACATCCTTCTCCTTTATTCTCCCATAATTTTAATGCAGATTTTTTTCATGCGCTTGCCGTTAAAATCAGCATAAAAGATCTGTTCCCAGTGTCCCAGATCCATATCCCCTTCCGTAACTGATATGAGCTCGCTTCTTCCGATTATATTCCTTTTCAGATGGGCGGGCGCATCCTTATCACTCTTATTATGCCAATAATAGGGGGCCTTCTGTTCGGGAATAATCTGCTCTAAAAACTCCAGAGTATCTCTGATCAGTCCCTCCTCATCATCATTTATAAAAATTGATGAGGTGGTATGCAGAGAAGATACGGTAATAACACCTTCTCTAATGCCGCTCTCTTCCAAAACCATCCTGACATGGTTCGTGATATTTTTTATCGTTTCCTTTTCTTCAAATTCAAAGCTTAGATATGTACGGTATGATTTCAAAATAACCCTTCCTCTTCTGCTGCCAGCATTCGTCTGACCGCCCTCAAAACAGCCTGTTCACTCAGGCCAATGCGCAGAACTGGTATACAGGCGCAGTCTAAGTTCAAACACACTCTGGTACTATTTATATGTCTGTTTTATTATAATACCGTAGTATTCGCCAAGTCAAGAAGACGTATAAAGCTGTACACCACAGACTGCAAACTCTGTTTTCATAAATTATTTTTAAATTTTATTTCCTGCAGATAAAAACAGCTGCGGTTGTCATTTCCGTCAAAACCACAGCTGTTTTTCTTATCTTTTTAACTATCTTCCCAGCTCTTCCTCTATCCTGAGCAGCTGGTTGTACTTAGCAACACGCTCTGACCTGCATGGAGCCCCGGTCTTAATCTGTCCCGTGTTAAATGCCACCGCAATATCTGCTATAGTCGTGTCTTCCGTTTCTCCTGATCTGTGGGATATGATCGCATTATAGCCCGCCTTCTGGGCCATCTCAATGGCATCAATCGCCTCTGTCAGTGTCCCGATCTGGTTTACTTTTACAAGTATGGCGTTAGCCGCATTCTGCTCAATTCCTTTTTTCAGCCGTTCAACATTCGTAACAAACAAGTCATCTCCCACCAGCTGAATCTCATTCCCCAGTCTTGTTGTCAAAAGTTCCCATCCGTCCCAGTCTTCTTCATCCAGCGGATCTTCAATAGATCGGATCGGAAATTCCAGTGATAAGTCTTCGTAATACTCAATCAGTTCCTCGGCAGAGCGCACGATCTTCTGTCCCTGCATCCTGCTTTCTCCCGGGAATTCGTATTTTCTGAAATCCTTATTATACAATTCTGATGCTGCAACATCCAGTGCGATCTGAATGTCCTTTCCCATCTCATATCCAGCCTTCTCCACCGCCTCTTTCAGAAATCTGAGCGCTTCCTTTGCATCCGGCAGATCAGGGGCAAAACCGCCCTCATCACCCACGGCCGTGCTCAGTCCATTTTCTTTCAATAAGGCTTTGAGTGTATGATAGATTTCTGCACACATGCGGAGCCCTTCTTTAAAGCTGGGCGCGCCAACCGGCATGATCATAAACTCCTGGATATCCAGTGTATTGTCCGCATGCGCCCCGCCGTTCAGGATATTCATCATCGGAACCGGAAGTTCGTGGGCATTGACTCCTCCCAAATATCGGAACAAGGGTACTTTCAGAGCGTTTGCCGCCGCCTTGGCCGCTGCAAGCGACACTCCCAGAAGGGCATTTGCTCCCAGGTTCTTTTTATTTTTGCTGCCGTCAGCCTTGATCAGCACTTCATCAAGAGCTGCCTGATCAAATACATTCATGCCGATCACGGCTCTTGCAAGCTGGTCATTCACATGTTCCGCAGCGCGCTGGACACCTTTTCCGCCGTAGCGGTCTTCTCCGTCACGCAGCTCCACTGCCTCATATTTTCCTGTAGATGCTCCAGAGGGTACCGCTGCGCGTCCTACTGTATCCTCCCCTACGAGCACCTCTACTTCAATCGTCGGATTGCCTCGGGAATCTATAATTTCTCTTGCGTATACGTCTCGAATTGGTAAATACTGATACATATAATCCTTCCTCCTTATGGGAACATAGTATTTCCAAATATCTTGTCTTAATGCGTTGACTTTTCATATTCCGGGCGTTACAATTCGGATAGAGTGAGAGGCTGTTAATTTCAAAATTATGTACATTACGGGGAGCATACAGATGAAGGGTAAACTGAAGCATTTTCTATTATTGACAAGCAGTACACTGATTATGGCTGTCGGTACTTACTTTTTCAAATTTACTAATAATTTTACATTCGGAGGTATCACGGGCCTGGCGGTTCTAGTAGCCAAGACCGGATTCATGTCTGCCAGTGATTTTACCTTTGTCATGAATATGATACTGCTGGTCATAGGATTTATTGTGTTAGGCCGTAAGTTCGCGGCTAAGACTGCCTACTGCAGTATCCTGCTTTCTGTAACGTTATCCGTTCTGGAGCGTGTTTATCCGATCACCCACCCGCTGACAGACCAGCCCATGCTGGAGCTCTGTTTTGCCATTGCACTGCCTTCTCTGGGTTCTGCTGTATTGTTTAACATCGGGTCATCCAGCGGCGGTACGGATATCATTGCCATGATACTGAGAAAATATTCCAGTTTTGATATTGGACGCGCGCTGCTCATCACCGATATCCTTATTACCATCGCAGGCTGCTTTATGTTCGATATAAAGACAGGGCTTTATTCCTTCCTTGGCCTGGCAATCCGCTCATTCATGATCGATACGTTTATCGAAAGTTTTAACCTCTCCAAGTATTTCAATGTCGTATGCGATGAACCGGAACCCATCTGTGATTTCATTGTAAATACTCTGCACCGCAGTGCCACCGTCTGCCATGCACAGGGCGCTTTTTCGGGCAGAGACAAGTATATCGTGTTTACGGCCCTTAACCGTCCCCAGGCAGTAAAGCTTCGTAACTTTATTAAGGGAAATCAGCCGGAAGCATTTATTCTGATTTCGAATACAAGTGAAATCATCGGAAAAGGATTTCATAATATATAGTACCCAAAAAGTTCAATAAAAGGAGACTTCAATGAAACATCTTGTGATTGCCGAAAAACCTTCTGTGGCCAGGGATATCGCCAGAGTCCTGCGCTGTACAAAGAAGACAAACTCTTATATAGAAGGAAATGAATATATCGTTACCTGGGCGCTGGGACATCTCGTCACCCTGGCAGATCCCGAACAATATGGCGAGCAGTATAAAACCTGGAACATGGACACACTCCCCATGATCCCTAAAGAATGGAAACTGGTGGTCATCAAACAGACCGGAAAACAATTTCATGCGGTCAAAGAGCTGATTTACCGCAAGGACGTATCCGATATCATCATTGCAACCGATGCCGGACGCGAAGGCGAGCTGGTTGCCCGCTGGATTCTGGACAAAGCGGGAAGCAAAAAGCCACTGCAGCGTCTCTGGATTTCATCTGTAACAGATAAAGCTATCCGGGAAGGTTTTGCGAACCTGAAACCAGGGAAAGCTTATTACAACCTTTACAGAGCCGCTATTGCCAGGGCGCAGTCCGACTGGGTGGTGGGCATCAATGCTACGCGGGCGCTGACCTGTAAATATAACGCACAGCTCTCCTGTGGACGCGTACAGACGCCTACGCTAGCCATGATCGCTGCACGCGAAGAAGAAATCCGCAGTTTTAAGCCACAGCCTTTTTATGGGATGAAAGCATCTGCCGGAGGAATCACGTTTCTGTGGTGCGACAGCCAGGCCGGCTCTTCAAGGACATTTGACCAGGAACGGATTCAAAAGCTTTATAAGCAGTGCGGCGGTGCACTTGAGATTACAGAGGTCATAAAAAAGGATAAAAAATCCTTCTCTCCTGCGCTCTACGATCTGACAACACTGCAGAGCGAAGCGAACCAGCGTTTTGGTTTTTCGGCAAAGGAGACCTTAAACATCATGCAGCGCCTGTACGAAAACCACAAGGTACTGACCTACCCAAGGACGGACTCCCGCTATCTCACTTCCGATATGACGGTAACACTAAAAGAACGCCTCAAGGCCTGTGCAGTCGGCCCTTACAGTAAGATTGCAGGTCGGCTGACCATGCAGCCCATTAAGGCCAATAAATCTTTTGTGGACAATGCTAAAGTCACAGACCATCACGCCATTATTCCTACAGAACAGTTTGTACAGCTGGATCATATGACAAACGAGGAGCGAAAAATATACGATATGGTTGTGCGGCGTTTCCTGGCCGTTTTATCCCCGGCATGCGAATATGAAGAAACCTCACTAAAAGGCAGGATTTCCCAGGAGGTGTTTACGGCCAAAGGAAATGTGATCAGACAGGCCGGCTGGAAGGAAGTATATGAGGCTGGCTTCGAAGATACAGATGAGGAAGAAGCGGAAGAAATTTACATCAAACAAACTCTGCCGAAAGTACACAAGGGACAGAAACTGCAAGTAAGCAGCCTGAACATAACAGAAGGAAAAACAAAACCTCCCGCATATTTCACAGAAGGCACACTGATCGCCGCTATGGAGAATCCGGTCAAATATATGCAGCATAAGGATAAGACGCTGATCAAAACACTGGGCGAGACCGGAGGTCTCGGAACCGTTGCAACACGCGCGGATATCATCGACAAACTGTTCAACAGTTTTCTGATGGAAAAACGTGGCAATGAGATCCATATCACAGCCAAGGGCAGGCAGCTCCTGGAGCTGGTACCCGGAGATTTAAAAAGCCCGGAACTGACCGCTGACTGGGAACTCCGTCTTCAGGCAATCGCCAAGGGCAAGGAAACAGACCGGCACTTTATGGATGAGATTGAGCATTACACACAGGCTTTGATCCAGGAGATTAAAACCGGGGACGGAAAATTCCGGCATGATAACCTGACCCGTACTAAGTGCCCGGAATGTGGAAAATATATGCTGGAGGTCAATGGCAAACACGGCAAGATGCTGGTCTGCCAGGACAGAGAATGCGGACATCGTGAGACCATTTCCCGCCGCACCAATGCCCGCTGCCCGGTCTGCCACAAGAAAATGGAGCTGGTTGGCAAGGGGGATGGACAGCGGTTTGTCTGCTCCTGCGGGCATAAGGAAAAACTAAGTGCGTTCGAAGCCAGACGGGCAAAAGAAGGCAAGGGGGCAAGTAAGAAAGACGTGAATAACTATTTGAAAAAGCAGGCCAGGGAAGTGAAGGAACCGGTGAATAACGCTTTCGCGGATGCATTTTCAAAGCTGGATATTCATTTATAGTGCCCATTTTTATAGGCAACTGATCCGGCTGCACTATACCGGTGTATGGATTTTTGACTTACGCCAAATTGTTTATTGACATTATAAATTATGAAGTATGATTATAATTAAAGAATGCTGCGAGATAGATAGTAGTCCTCGAAAATAAGTAACTTACTGTTATTTATTATTCGATGTACTACTATCTATCCTGCAGCATTTTAAAATGTATTTAAATTATTACATAAACTTTTCTTTCCTAATGGAAGAAATGATCCCCGATCTGGATTCCATAATCTCCATTCCCAAAGTAAAGGCAGTCCCCGATTGGATTAGATCCGGCAATTGCGTCTGCTGCCGCCTGCATAGCAGTATCGGTGTACCCCCCGCTCGCCAGCACGCTGTCCAGCCAGCCCGTCATAGCCGGCCCAAACTGTCCCGACTGGTAAATAACCTCTGAAACGCTGTTCGGATATACCCCGCTGCGTACCCGGTTCATAATAACGGCTCCCACGGCAACCTGTCCTTCATAAGGCTGATTTCCCGCCTCACAGAAAATAATTGCTGCCAGCAGTTCCTGGTCTCCCGCTGCCACGGGCTGTGCCACAGCCGCTGACGCTGCTGCCGCCTCGGCTTCCTCAGCCGCACGGGCCTCTTCTTCAGCCGCACGCTGAGCCTCTTCAGCGGCGAGCCTTTCTTCTTCCTCTTTCCGCTTTTTCTCTTCCGCTATCTTTTTCTGTTCCTCCTCATAAGCAGCTTTTGCTTCCTTTGCTGCTTTCTTTATCTCTGCTGTTTGCTCTACCGGAATGCTTTTTACGGTCTCTAACAGTAATGTATCTCCTTCCTGTTTATCTGCTGTATCAATTGTAACTGCCACAGGCATCTGTGAAGCCGCCTGTGTAGTAAAGCCAGCTGTGAATGTCATACACACCGTCACTGCTGACAATACTGTTATAAATTTTTTACCCTGTAACATATACTTGACCTCCTGATTTGTTGCAATATCTTTAAGTATTCTTAATAAGCTTGTAATAAAATATATGCTTTTAATTTCAAACTTATTACAGATATTACAAATTTGTTACAAAAGTCATTCTAATACAAAAAATGAAATCTGTCAACTTTTTTATTTCTTCCACAATCAGGTAAAATTGGGAGGAGGATTTTCTGGTGGAGGGACGCCTGTCTGAAATACGGTGAGGGATGCCGCCGGGAAGCAGGGGAGGGGGGCTGAAAGCAGCCCGTTGCGGAGTCGCATATTTTTCTTTTAACCACGCTTATCCGCATAGCCATTATAAATACGCCGCCCCCGCCAGCGCCTCCTCCGGAATATGGAATGTTTCTTACGACTGGGTAAAGCCCAGCTGTGCGGAATCGTGACAGGACTCTTTTGGATGCGTCTTTTGTGGTGTAACAGCCGCTTCATCAAAATGAAAGCCAACATATGAATTGAAAGCAGGGCCTCCAGCCCTGCTTTCAAGCCGACTTATACGGGAATGCATCCTGCATTCCCGTGTTTGTCGGCGGTATTCATCATGTTGGCTTTTATTTTGATTAGCGGCTGTTACACCACAATTCCGCATCCAAAAGAGTCCTGTCACGATTCCGCACAGCGACCCTTAGCCATCTCCCTAAACATTTCAATTTCCAGCAGCTCGTTCATATTCAGGATTACTGCGTCTGCGCCTGCATCCATGAATCTGCTGGTTACTGCCTCTGCTCTATCTTTTTTTTCTGCCTCCGGCAGTGCGTTGTATTCAGATTCTGTCAGGCCCATTTCTGAGCTGCCTTCTACTACTCCTATGGTATAGACGCCTGCATTTTTTCCTTCTTTGATGTCAGATATGGTGTCTCCTACCTTGATGACATGATCTATGGATTTTACTCTGAGAACTTCCATGTTTTTGAAGATCATATACGGGTAGGGGCGCCCTGCATTTCCGACGGAATTGGGGCTGAACCATGCATCCGGTTCATATCCTGCCTCTCTGGCTTTTTGCACGACGATCTGCATCATTTCGTCTGTATAGCCTGTAGTGGAGCCTATTTTGATTCCCAGTTCACGCAGCCTGGCTGTAGTTTCCAGTACGTGTGGCTTGGGATCGGCAAATTCATCCAGTATTCCCAGTAATTTATCTTCAAAGGACGCATATAATTGATCGATATCCGCCTCTGATGGGGATTTTTCGTACTTCTTTTCCCATAATCCACGGATTCTTGGCATTTCCAGCATTGTTTTAATATGATCTCTTTTCAGCATTCCCATTGGCTCTCTTACCTCGTCCATTGTGGGCTCAATTCCTGCCTGTCTGAATACCTCGGCAAATGCTTTTACCGGTGCAAAACAGCCGTAATCTACCGTTGTTCCCGCCCAGTCAAATATAACTGCCTCTATATTTTTATTCATGGCTGCTCTCCCTCAGAAATTCCGTTATAATCTCCATCAGTTTCAAAATGTCGTCTCTGTATATCTCTCCGATATTACCGATACGGAATGTATCCGCCTCTGTTACCTTTCCGGGATAAATTGCATATCCGCGGTCTTTGATGTATGTATACATTTCTGTAAAAGAAAACGTGTGGTTCTCCGGATAGCAGAAAGTTGTGATGATTGGCCCCTGATGTTCCGCTTCTATATACGGATGGATTCCAAGCTCCGCCATCTTTTCAATCAGAAGCCTGTTATTCTCGGTATAACGCCTGCTTCTTGCCGGGATCCCTCCTTCTTCCTCCATTTCCTTCAGTGCTTGTGAAAATGCCAGAACCACATGTGTTGGGGAGGTAAAGCGCCACTTTCCGTCTTTGTTCATTGTCTCCCACTGGTCGTATAAATCCAGTGAAAGGCTTCTCGCTTTCCCTTTGCTTGCGATCAGTTTTTCTCTGTCTGCAATGATAAATGAGAATCCCGGCACTCCCTGAATGCATTTGTTCGCACTGCTGATTATAAAGTCGATTCCCCACTCGCCTACAGGAATATCCACTCCCCCAAAACTGCTCATTGCATCCACTATCATCGTACGGTTCCTTGCTTTCACAGCCTTAGCGACTGCTTCAATATCATTGAGGATGCCGGAAGTTGTCTCACTGTGAACCATGGATACGTGGGTAATGGATGGATCGTTGTCGAGAATATCTGCAATCTTCTGCGCATCCGGTACTTTATAGTAAACTTCATTGTACACAACGTGACAAATACCAGCATGCGCTGCGATATCCGCCATTCGTTCGCCGTAAGCGCCATTGGCAATAATTAACAGCTTATCATCATTTGCTATCACACTGGTCAAAACCGCTTCCACGCCAAAAGTTCCGCTCCCCTGCATCAGGACAACCGTATACTCCTCCTCAGAAACATGTGCCAGCTCCAGAAGCTTTTTCCGAATATCCTGTGTAATTGATTTATAATCATCATCCCAGGTGCAGTGATCGAACAGCATTTCTTTCTTTACACTGTCTGTGGTCGTCAGCGGACCCGGAGTCAGCAATTTGTAATTCTTCATTTTATAAATCTCCTCTCAATCTTTGTATCTTCTATCAGTAAAAATCCAGACTACGGAAATTATAGCAGTCTGTTTTTTAATAAACAATCAAATAGAATTCAAGATTTTGTAAGAAATTTGTAAAATCGTAATTGTAAAACAATTCTGAAAACGGTAGGCAAAGGGGTCAGACCCCTTTGCCTACCGTTTCTATTCTCTCCGTTTTCCAGTCAGTTCTTTTGCCGTTATTTTAATAACTGACACAATTGTGACAAGCCGCTCGGTAAATTCAAAGTCTTTTCCCGTCTGGCATTTCATTAGTATACTCAATGCCTCCATCTTCTCCTGCGGCTCTTCCACAAACTCGGCCACACCTTTTCCCACCAGGCTGGCGTATCGGAATCCATACTGGCATGGGACTCTTCCTTCTATCAGTTCATGGTCACAGTCCAGTTCAAATCCCACATTAGGATTTTTTCTTAGCAGATCCAGCTTTTTGCCCTCTAGTGCTGCATGGATATAAATTACCAGGTTATTGTCTTCGTATGTATATCCAAAATTCATGGGCAGCATATAAATCCCATCTTCATCATACATGGCCAGATGTACGACCTTACATGTATCCAATACATGGAGTATCTCTTCCCGGCTCTCAATTTCACGGTCTCTTCTTCTCATTCGCGGCATTATGTTTACCCTCTCTTTCATCAAATATATTTTATCATACCATAAACTATAGTAGTCTGCACTCAATATTCATGCGTAAAGAGCTCCAAGGCCCTATCGACAGCAGATGTATTTCATGATATAGTATCGTTGTTAAGTTGGGAAACATGACATATACATAAGAAAAATGAGTGAGGTTTTTATGAAGCGGGGCAGTCAAACTACGAATCAAATCACGGAGGGTGTCATCTGGAGACAGCTTCTTCTTTTCTTTTTTCCGATTGTATTCGGTACATTTTTCCAGCAGCTGTACAACACCATTGACACCGTAATCGTGGGGCATTTTGTGGGGAAAGAGGCTCTGGCCAGCGTGGGCGGGTCTTCCGCACAGATTATTGCCCTGATCGTGGGCTTTTTCACTGGACTTTCCTCCGGTGCTTCTGTTGTAATCGCACAGTTTTTCGGAGCACAGGATGAACGTTCTGTGAGGCAGAGCCTGCATACGGCCTATGCTTTCTCAATCATGGGAAGTATTATAATCAGTATTCTCGGCATTGTACTTGCTCCGTCCATGCTGTCCTGGATGCACACCCCTGCCGAAATCATGGCTGATTCTATTCTGTATCTGCGCATCTACTTTGCGGGCATTCTCTTCGTCTTTATTTTTAATATGGGCTCCAGCATCCTGCGCGCGGTTGGGGACTCCAGACACCCTTTGTATTACCTGATTATCTGCTGTTTTCTGAATATCGTACTGGATGCAGCCTTTGTAGTCATCTTCCGCATGGGTGTACTGGGTGTGGCGCTGGCCACCTTCCTTTCCCAGGCTTTCAGCGCCGCTCTTGTCACGCATAAACTGATGAAAGCGGAAGGCATCCTCCGGCTTTTCCTCCGCCGGATCCGTTTCCACGGCTCTGTAATGAAATCACAGCTCCGCATCGGAATCCCCGCCGGTGTTGAGGCCGTTATGTACAGCATTACCAACGTCATCATTCAGGCTGCTTTGAACGGTTTCGGCACCGATACTGCTGCGGCCTGGTCTGTATTTGGAAAATTAGATGCTGTTTTCTGGATGGTTAGCAGCGCATTCGGTATCTCCATCACCACATTTGTGGGGCAGAATTACGGAGCTCGTAAGAATGGCCGGATCCGGAAAATCACCTGCGTCAGCCTGGGCATAGATTTTTTGGTCTCCGCGGCCCTCGTCGTCTTTCTGATTGCGGCACGGGTTCCCTTGTTCCGGCTGTTCACCACGGATACCGAAGTTATACGGATCGGTACAGAAATGCTTTTGCAGGTGACTCCGTGGTATATTACCTTCGTATTCATTGAGATCCTCTCCGGTTCTCTGCGCGGCATCGGGGATGTAATCATTCCTATGATCATCACCCTGTGCGGAGTCTGCCTTCTAAGGGTTCTCTGGATCGTCGGCGCCCTCAAAATCCAGCCCACCATATCGGCAATTATATTCAGTTATCCGATTACGTGGATTATGACTTCTATATTATTTATCTGCTATTACTTCTATAGAATAAAGAAGATGAAAATATAAACACAAAGGGGGTTCAGAATAAAAGTTCAGGCCTGTCAGAATTATTACGATTCAGCAGATTGGCGGTATATAGCCAAGCTGAATTGCCTTAGTGACTGCTTCCACAACAGAGGAAACCTCCAGCTTTTCAAAAATATGCTGCAAATGGTTCGAAAGCGTTCTTTCACTGATAAACAGCTCATCTGCGGCACATTTTCGTTTTTTTCCGCTGCTCATGATCTGCAGTATCTTCCGCTCCATCCCCGTTAAATCCTCGATGATCAGGCCGCCTCTTTCCTCAGGAAAACAGGCTGCACCCCCAAAAACGCGGATTAAGGACGCGACCAAATCATCGGGACTGATATTTTTATTCAGAAATCCGTTGATTCCATTCTTTTTCGCCTCATGCCTGTACACAGGCAGGTCGTACCCCGTTAGTATCACTATTTTTACCCCTGGATTTGATTTTCTCAGGTGTGCCGCGGTCTCCAGACCATCCGTATCGCTAAGGGTGCCGAGGTTGATATCCATCAGGACGATGTCAATATTCCGCTCCCGGACGATCTTATCCAGCCCGTCAATATCCTGGGTCGAATAAAAATGTTTGATCTCCTTATACTCATCCAAGGCCACGGAAAGGCTTTTTACAAATAATAAATGATCATCAACTAACAAAATATTGATAAGAACCCTCTCCTTTCATCGGAATCCTAATGTGTATGCAGATCCCCTGCGGGGCGTTGTCTGAAATCTGCATCGTGCCTTCCATATAATTTACCTGCTCTGCGGCAGAAGCGATCCCTTTATGCTTCCCTTTGTCTGCAGAAATTAATGAGTCTGCATGGGCGCTTCCATTATCACTGATATGAAGTTCGATCATACTATTTTCCTGTATAAGCGTTATCCAGGCCTGATTCCCGTCCGAGTGCTTGTAAACATTGGCCAGCAGTTCTTTCAGCAGACGATAGACCAGTAATTGATAAGGCTCCACCAGAAATAAAGTATCGTCACACGCAAAGGATACCGCAATATTCCGCTGCGGAAAAGTCTGAGAAACATCCTCTATCAGATTTTGATAGTTCTCTTTAGCGGTCAGGTTTTTCAGTAAAACGGGATGATAATCCTGCATCTGCTCCCGTATATGGATATTCAGCTTATCCAGCGTTTCGATGATAAGCTCCCGTACTTCGGGCCGGTGTGCCTTTGTCGTCATATTTTTTATGGAAAGCAGATCCTGCAGCACATCATTATGAAGAAAATTCGCGAACTCTGTTTTCAGCAGTTCCTCTTGCCTAAGCTGACGGAGGGCAGCATTGTATTTGCTCTCCTTGGCCATCTTACTTTCACCTTGTTTTAAATTCCTTCCCAAAATGATATTACACATATATAGGATAACAAACAAAACATTCACTGCAATCATCAGTTCTTCATACCCCCAGCCTGCAGACAGAGTGATCAGAACAAACAAAGACAGGGACATACCTAAGATTCCCAGAACCTGTATACCGCTAAATACGGTTGAAATCGGGTAACTGCTATGCTCCTTTCGTATAATCCCGTGGACACTGATAAAGAATAGAAGCATAGGGAGATATATTCCAAAATTTGAAATATGGTTTTTAATATCTACCGTTGTAATGAAATAAATGAAAAACGATATCCCAATAACTGCAGCAGAAAACAGGATACATTTCCATTCGCTTTTTAACACAAACACAGCCCGTTTCCAATGAACGATGATGATAAACAAACAGCAGAGCCCGCTCGCCAAAAACTGCAGCCCATACAAACCTGCATAGATCCTGTCCGGCATGCAGATACCGGCGATCGAACCGATACAGGTTCCCAGCAGTATCACATCGACCGGCTTTCGGAATCGGTAACCGCTTCCCTGGAACAGAAACATCAGGAAAAATTTAACGGAAACGAGACATATAATCGGGCTTAAGGCGTTGTAAACAAAGCTCTCCACCATATTTTCTTCAAAGGAAAGAAGTACATACCAGCCGTCCATGGCAAGCAGGCCGCAGAAGAGGGAGAGAACTTTATTTTCTTTGATATTACAGGCACTGATATAAGTCATATCTATCAGCAGCAGCGAGGAGAGCAGTAATGGGATTCTGCTCTCCAGCTCTGTCTGTCTCTCGTTCAAATGCCAGCTCATATAGAGGATAAGCAGAATATAGTTTACCAAAAATATCCGCTGCAATACCGTATTCTTCATCTTTGCCCTCCTTTGTTTTTCTCATTATAACATGGTCCCCGCCATTTCTACGAAATTATTTAATACAGGCTAACCGAAAGCAGGTACGGACAGTAACAAAGTAATAAATCAAATAAATAAGCGCTGTCACTACCACGGCAATTACAACTGGAACAAATTGAATCAGGGTGTCGCCAAGCAGATTTTGCATTAACCCTGTCTTATATACTGCTGTCGCAAAAATACAGTCTAACAGGCCAAGACCAAATGGAATACTAAAAAAGGCCAGCACCTGTTTCCTGATAATCTTTTTTATAAACCTGCCCGTATACCCCATTTTAATCAGAATGTCATAGTCGGATTTTGTATCGGCAACAGCAGCGATATTGTTAAAATACAAGATACTTCCGGCCGCGATAAAGAACAGAATCACAAGAAAACCAATCAGAAGGAACGTGGAGCTGTTTAGGGAAAACAGTTCGTTTACCCTATGTGAATGCCCCTGTAAATAGGGGCTTCCTCCAAGTAAACTGCTGATTTCTCCGTACAATGCTTCGTTATCTTCTATCGCTTTCCCATTCACACTTATCACTTTAGCCATTGGTTCATCAGCCGCTCTGATCCGGTCATACATTTCGTCGCTCACAATCAAGGTTCCAATACTATTTGCGAACGACAATGGATTATCAAGCGTTACCTTTTTTACCGTCAGAGGTGCCTCCTCCCCTCCTATTATTAACGGATAACTTTTCCCAGCCTCCGAACTGCCCCCGCCTCCAGGCTGATACTTTACTAAAATACACTCCTCATCCGTCAGTCCGGGCAAGGAATCGATCACCCCCTCCCTGCCCTGTGCACGCAGCAATGTTACATAGTCTGTGAATGAGATACATTCAAAGCCTGGCTCCCGTACAATCTTTTCATTTTGGGCATCACCTTTTGCAGAACCGACGCCATATTCCACAGGTAGCACGGAAGCAGAAGAAGCCGCCTTATAGATCTCTGTCTGCGTAAATGTAATTGTTTCGTCCGGTGCATACCTACTGACAATCCGCTTGACATTATCCAGCTGAGTCTCCTCTTCCATCCTGAACTCAATTTCCGATGGAGCAATGCGGGATACTGCGGCGATTGGATAGTATACCGTTAGTGCCATAACACCCGATACCGTTAAAACAGCCGCAGAAAGCAATGTCAGCATGATTAAGGTCTTCGCGTTAGAGCGGATGCGGTATATAAAATTTGGTATCGTAATGATTCTGGTTTCTGTGTAAAACGCCCGTTTGTTCCCTTTACGTCTTTTCATTACATAAGGCAGAAAGGATGAAATAAAAAATATAGTACCCATTACAACAAGCATTGCAGTCAGCATACCAACTGGATAAAAGCCGATAGAATTCCAGACGGACTTTGGGCCTCTGGTAATATCCAGCGCCAGCCTATAGCCTGCTATTATCATTACAATTCCAAGCAAAGCAGGCAGACGGCGGCATTTCAAATTCTTTTCCGCTTTCTTTTCAAAGCGTATCATTTCCATAAGAGATGCCTTATAAAGAAATCTGGCATTTGATGCTGTTAAAACACAAACAACCAGCGCAATAAAGCAGGCCGTTTTCATCATGGCATTTGCATTAAAAAACGGGATCTGTGAACCGTCCACCGCGAGTTTCAGAAGCACAGTAATTCCGCTTACAATCCCCTTATGTGCGGCTGCTCCTAAGATGATTCCTGCCAAATAAGCACCGCAGCTTATAAAAATATTTTCAAAAGTCAGCAGGCATAATATGGAAGACTTTCGATACCCCAGTAATGCGTAGACACCAAGTTCTTTTATACGGCGTTTTAGAAAAAAGTGATTCGAATAAGCCATATAAACCACCACAAATGCCATTAAAAATATAGAAATCGTATTGCACATGGACTCTACCCGCCCGTCCGCTGATATTTTATCAAGCATGACCTGGTCCACTGAAAACGAAGTAAATGCGAAGAATACTGTAATCACCAGGGAAACAGAAAATAAATAGAGGGCATAATATGAAACATTTTTTGTCAGGTTTTTATATGCTGCCGTCAAGGTATTCATTGCCTTTCCTCCTGCCTTCTAGTATCGAGCTTAGCTGCTTCCGAGGAGATAGCGTCATAGAACTCCTGTCTGCCGCCGCGTTTGAACAGTTCCCGGATGATGCAGCCGTCTTTAAATATCAATATACGGCTGGCGAAGCTCGCAGTGTAAGTGTCATGGGTTACCATGAGTATTGTAGTATGCAGTTCCCGGTTGGCTTCCTGCAACGTATTCAGCAATTCCGTAGCCGAATTGGAATCCAGCGCCCCCGTAGGCTCATCGGCAAATAAGATCTCCGGCTGTTTCACAATCGCCCTTGCTGCCGACGCCCGCTGCCTCTGGCCGCCGGACAGTTCACCCGGATATTTATTCAGTTGTGATGCTATTCCAAATCTCCCAGCCAGGTTCCACACCATACTTTCGATTTGTTCCGGCGGCAGTTTCATTAAAGTAAGGGGAACAGATATATTTTCCCGGATGGTAAGACTGTCCAGTAGAAAATATTCCTGAAAGATAAATCCCAGATTGTCCCTTCGAAAATCAGCAGCGCTTGTGTTTGCCAGTTTCTTTAAGTTAACGCCTTTGATCCAGATATTCCCGCTTGTGGGCGTATCTATGGTAGAAAGGACATTCAGCAGGGTGGTCTTCCCCGAACCAGAGGCGCCCATAATGCCGACAAACTCCCCTCTTTCTACGCGAAAGGATACTTTATTCAGGCTTGGGTACTGCGCCTTTTCATAGGTCTTCGTTACATCTTCAGCCACTAATAATGCAGTCATTGTGAAATCTCCTTTTACTTTTAATAAGTGTATAATACAAGCGCGGTAAAAAAAACGAATGAGTAAATCAGGCACTTTTTGTGTGGTCCGCCCATTTTCAAAAAAATTAACTTGCGTGTGTTTAAAAAATCCTAAAAAACGGATGCGGCGCCCTCCCTTAAGAAAGCGCCGCATCCGGGCTTTTTTCCGCTATTTTTTTGCCTTGAGCTATCCGTCTTTTCTGAATTTCAGTGCATACATAGGGCCAAACTGTGAGTAAAAGAAATCCAGTGTGACCTCATATTTCTCCCCATCCATCAGAATGACTGCCGGTTTCTCCCTTTGCAGAAATTCCAGCTTAATTTTATTCTTCCTGCAATAATCTTCTATTTCCCGGCAAAAAGCCTCCGCTCCTTTTGGGCATTCATCCAGATCAACGACCAGGTATCTGCCTTTGACAGTTCTGCCATTCAGCTCTTTCGCAATTTTCAAAACAGAACGGTAATCCAGTATCCAGCAGACCAGAACCACTGCCGCATTCACCAGAATGATGTGCCGCCAGGACTCCGACACTATAAAGGACAGCAATACAAAACCGACAGCGATCAAATCGATCCAGTACACAGCTGCCGCCCCTTTAAACCAGCTGCTGACCCTTCCCTTCTCCGGCAGGTAATGTAGCCAAACCAGCAGATTGCCGATCACCAGATATCCTGCCAGGGCTGCGGGAATAAATGGCAGTATCCGGCCCACCTCGTTCATATCTTTTCTAAGACTCAAAAACAGCGCAGTACTCGCAAAAAGAAGCAGCCCCAAAAAGCATCCCTGATAAATCTTCTCTCTTGTCTCTTCAGAAATCCTGTTTTCTTTCATAACAATCCCTCCTTAATCTTGGCTCTGAGTCCTTTTAAATATTTCCTTGAAATATAGGTAACGTCGCCATTTGCAAATTCTGCAATCATAATCCCACCGACTGACGGCTTATAGACCTCCACTTTCGCCATATTCAGAAGCACCGATTTGGATGCCCTGACAAATTCCGGCGGAAGCAGTCCCTCCAGCTCATAAAGACGCTTCCTCGTAGAATAAATATCCTCCCTGGTATGGATATACTGTACCTCCTGCATAGATTCGATGTAGTAAATTTCTCTGCACTTAATCTGATAAATCTTATCGTCCTTGTTGCAGGTTAATATCAGAAACTTATATCTTTCCTGTTCAATAAACTGAGCCAGCCTTTTCGTACTCTCGCTTTCCTCATGCACGCGGATCCTGGCAGATTCTTCCGTCTCTATCCCTACTTTTTCGATCTCCACCTTCATATCCGTTTCCTCCTGCCTTTAATTGAATTGTTTCCTTTTCTGTATTTATCTTATCCAAAATAAAAAAGAAAGTCTACAGAAAACCGGTCAGTGGCTCTTTTGGGCAGGTAAAAGGCTGCCAACCGGGGACTTGAATCCCCGAATGGCAGCCGCATCTTATTTTATCATCTTCTCATTATAAAATTATTTTACTTGCCTGACTCCTTATTACCGCATCCGAAAGATCGGGCTGATCTTTTTATAAATCAATAATACAATCAGGGATACCAGCACACCCTTTAATAGATTGAACGGCGCCACAGCAAACATAACGAATGTGGTAAGACCAGTAATACTTGCATTAATAGCCGATCCCATATCCACCAGCGCATCGATCGGCATCCCAAACGCTGCCGCATATGCCGGAAGAAGGATAAATGCATTCAGTACGCATCCGATCGCCGTCATAAAAATAGTCCCTGCGGTTAGTCCGATAATTGCACTTGATCTGGTGCGCTTTTTCTTGTAAATCAGTCCTGCCGGCACACATAATGCACATCCGATTAAAAAGTTTGCAGCTTCACCGACACCGGCAGTGATCGTCCCATTAATCACCAGGTTTAACAAAATCTTTACAAGCTCAATCACGGCTCCTGCCAGCGGCCCCATTACAAAACATCCTACCAGTACCGGAACCTCACTGAAATCAATCTGATAAAATGCGGGCGCAAATGGAAGCGGGATTTCGAACAGCATCAATACCGTTGCAATGGCTGATAACATTCCGATCTGTGCGATTGTACGGATTCCAATTTTAGATTGTGACTTTTGTACTACATTACTTTCTGTGTTCATAGTCGTTTCTCTCCTTTAATTATACAAATGATTTGAATTGAAAAGAAAGAAAATCTTCATGGAGATCGTGTCTCAGACATAATAAAAACCCCGGATGATAATTCCGGGGTTAAGATTACGCTTTTACGGCATCAATTTCTTCTCTCATCCAGACTTTACTGTCGGTACTGGAATTACACCAGTTCAACCGCTGTCATTATGGCAGTGGGTCGCGGACTATACCGCCGGTTGGGAATTGCACCCGACCCCGAAGAATTCATTCTATTCTATAGGTTATTATAACCCATTGTATGTGGTTATGCAAGCAGTTTTTTTGGTCAATTTTGCCAAAAATTTCACGTAGATCTTTGTATCTCGTTATAAGTAATCTTCGAAATGTCGTAAATTTGTCGTAAACGTTGCTGTGAATTCTGCCGTAAAGGCTATCAAAAATTCGGATTTATATCTGCAGAAATCAGATTACAGCCCTCTGTTTTTCCTCTTCCATTGGCTTCTTATTTAGTTTTTTCATTTGCTGACGGATACGTTCCGGGTTCACTGATTCGTAAACCTTTAAGATCATTTTTTGAGTATCCATCATCTTCATGTTTTGGCAGATTTTCCAATAATTTTTCCCTCAAATAGTAATTTACGGCTAACAAAGTCCAAACATTACTTTACAAATCTGCTTTCCACATTCTGTTCTGAAAATATGATTATACGCATTTAAAGCCGCTGTTTTTGACAGGTTATCCTCCATGATATTTACAAGAAAATCCGCTTCAACAAGTATTTGATAGTCTATTCCATCAATATTATCGTACGTATGATGATTTGCTATCAGATACTGAACTCTTTCAGATACGTAATCTTCAAACCCCAAATCTTTAAGTAACTTTTTTACTATTGCAGGGCCTTCTTTTTCCTGTAATTTTCCGCTACAATCCCCATACTTTTCTTCACATATGTGAATCCCTATGTCGTGAGTCAGGGCTGCAGCTTCAAGAATGAACAGACATTTCCCATCTACATTTTCTGTTTCAGCAATTAGTTTCGCATAACTGTGAACCTTGCAAAAATGCTGAATCCTCTTTGCGTCCCCACGATATAACTCTATCATTGATAAATGTAACTTATTTAACATTTTTAACACTCCTCTAAACGAATAAATATTTGTAGTATTAACGCCTCCAACGTATCCAATAAAATTAATATAAAACGGTTTATCCATTCACAGCTCTCGTAAACGGGTAGACCGTTGCCGACTATACACAACATTCTTCCCTTAAATTCTGGATTGTCGATTTGTATTTGCATTTTACCATATAAGCCTGAGAAGTTCTATTTATTTTCTTTTAATTTTAAGGAATAGTGGGCAGCTGCCTATCAGCTTCTTGTGTATTTCTTTATCACACTTGAGCATTTTGACATAGTATATATAACCTGTATTGAAAAACGAGCTGTGAAATTAGGTGATTCAAATCGAGTTTCCTTAAAATCTGCATATAATCATTGTTCTGTATTGGCAAAGATGGACTAAAAACAAATCAAATGCAAGATTGTATTGAAATCTGCGGAAAAAGATATTCAAAAATCTAAGGAAGGCTTCATTCGCTAGAGAGGTTCTCCTCATTTGGGAATACAAAAATCTTCCTGTTTTTTATTTCCCCAAAATCAACTGCTCCCCGTCCGCTGCAACAACAGCGCTTCGCCTCTCCTTATCGTACTGCACCGTCCCTCCACTTATGCTCCGGATTTCAGGAACATTGTAAAGTACATATGTTATCCTTTCATTTTTCCCACAACTAGACAAATAAATCTTATCTTTATCCGCATATGCCCTCACATTCAGCACAATATTACCATCTTTGTCGGGGATCCGGCATTCTGCTTTCTCTCCCTCCCGTAATTCATAGATACCGATCTGCACATTTTCCGCGAAGGAATACCCGGCTGTTTTTTCATTGCTTCCCATCGGGAGAAGCGAATTCTCGGCCACGAATAAAGGCAGGGAATGATAATCGTATGTTTCCCGGTACCAGCGTCCTCCTTCTTTCCGTTCTCCGTTCAGAAGGTGCGTCCACACACCTTTCGGCAAATAATACTCTCCGATTCCCTCTTTATTAAAAATCGGCGCTACCAGAAGACGGTCTCCAAGCATATACTGCATATCGAGATATTTTACTGCAGGATCATTTTCATATTCCAGGATCATCGGTCGCATCACAGGAATTCCCGTCTTGTGCGACTCCACTGCCATACTGTAGATGTAAGGCATCAACTTCAATTTCAGTTTCGTAAATTCTCTGCACACTTCCACAGATTCTTCGTCGAACAACCATGGCACCCTGTAGCTTTTGGAGCCATGTAGTCTGCTGTGAGTGGAAAGCAGCCCGAATTGCAGCCATCTTTTATATACATCTGCATCGGCTGCCAGTTCAAATCCACCAATATCATGGCTCCAGTAACTGAAACCGGAGAGCATAAAGGAAAGGCCGCCTCTCAATGATTCTGCCATAGATTCATATGTGCCTGTACAGTCGCCTCCCCAGTGTACGGGGAATCTTTGGCCTCCCACCGTCGCACTTCTGGCAAATAAAACTGCCTCCTTTTCTCCTCTTTCTCTCTTTAACAATTCAAATACCGTCTGATTATATAATAATGTATAATAATTATGCATTCCCCATGCATCTGCTCCGTTTGCATAAGTCACATCAACAGGAATCCTTTCACCGAAATCTGATTTAAAACAATCGACTCCCATATCCAGCAGTTCTTTCAGTTTTTCCTGATACCAAATCACAGCTTCCGGGTTCGTAAAATCAATGACTGCCATTCCAGGCTGCCAGTTATCCACCTGCTTTACGCCCAAACCATCGGCGCGCATTAGGAAATAGCCTTTCTTCAACCCCTCCCGGAAGAATCCCGTTCCCTGTGCTACATAGGGATTAATCCATACGCATATTTTCAACCCTTTGTCTTTATATCGCTTTAACATTCCCCTCACATCCGGAAATGTTTTCTCATTCCATTCAAAATCACACCAGTGCAGGCCTCTCATCCAAAAGCAGTCGAAATGGAATACGTCAAACGGCAGATCCCGCGCTTTCATCCCCTCGATAAATGAGTTAACAGTTTTCTCATCATAATCAGTCGTGAAGGATGAACTCAGCCAGAGTCCGAACGACCATGCCGGAGGAAGTGCCGGTTTGCCCGTCAGACTCGTATAGTGCTCAATCACTTTTTTCATAGAACTTCCGCCAATCACATAATAACGCATCTCCTCTCCTTTTACGGAGACGCCGACTGCTTCTACCTTTTCGCTCGCAACCTCAAAGGACACGTCTGTGCTGTGATCCACATAGATTCCGTAATTTTTATTCGTTATATAGAACGGAATATTTTTGTAACTAATCTGCGATGAAGTTCCCCCGTCCTCGTTCCAGCAGTCTACAGTCTGACCGTTTTTTACAAATGCGGTAAACCTTTCACCAAGACCATAAACACATTCTCCCGCTGCCAGTGAAAACTCTGAGACAATATAAGGATTGTAGTCCTCAGCAAGATAATTTGTCTCCGGGTACTTGGTTGAATTTTTTCTGTCATGTCTCATGTATCCGACATTTTTAAACCCACATGATGTCATATCTTTCCCGTTTCTTTTGTAGCTGATATAGAACTCTTTTAGTCCCACATGTACACTAACATTCCCTGCTGACATCACCGCCTCATCCTCGCTGATGTCTATATTTACTTTACATTTTTCTCTATTCAGCATAAACCGGGGTTCTCTCTTTTCGTATCCTTCAAAATGAAAACATCTTACGGAAATAATATCCTCGCCGGCTGAGGTAAACTCAAACGTCAGCGTTCCGACGTCCAATGCGCCTGCGCGGCTGCAGATGGTCCGGAACGGAGCAATCACCCTCATGCCGTTTTCTATTTCTTCCACTTCGTACGCCTGTACCGCATAACATGCGTGAGCAGCCTCGCTCTTTTCCCAGAATCCCTCTGTAAATTTCATGGCTTACTCCTCCTGCTAATGTTCTGTAATACTTCCGCCTTTGCATAAAATCCTCTCGTTCTACCGTCGATTACTGCACTGTCAGCTACTTGCAACTGTTCCTGAAGACGGATATCCCTGCAGGACGCTCCAAGCGAAATGATGTAATTCCCCTTTTCCACAAACCATTGCATGTCACGGTCCAAGAAGGCAAACTGAGACACCTTCATCTCAAACCGCACTTTCTTTTCTTCGCCCTTTTTCAATTCCACTCTCACGAATCCGGCCAGTTCCATTGTCGGACGCACCATCTGCGATACGGCATCTGTAAAATACATCTGGACAACTTCTGTTCCGTCACAGCCACCTGTATTTTTAATCCGTGCTTCCACCTTGATGACAGACGACGCACTAACGACCTTTTCCTCGATTTTCATATCAGAATACTCAAAAGAAGTGTAGCTCAACCCATGTCCGAAATAATAGAGAGGCTCTGCCGTATCATTGATATATCCGTTTTTATTCCGAATCATTCCGGTGTGCCCAGCTGCAACATAGCCGCTTCCTCTCGGAAGGCCATAGTAAATCGGAAGCTGTCCTGCATTTCTTGCCACAGTGACCGGAAGACGCCCAGACGGATTCACCTCGCCGAAAAGCAATCTGCACAGAGCGCTGCTTCCCATTTCTCCCGGCTGCCATACTTCCACGATAGCATTGAAATGTGACGCGGTAAACTCGTTTGACAGGGGACGTCCGTCATAATGAAGTACGACTGTTTTCTTATGTAATCCGTAAATTTTTCTCGCAAATTCCTCCTGTGCTCCCGGCAGATCAATGTCGGTAGCATCCACGCCCTCCCCAACCGTGGAAGTACTTCCCCAGCCATTTTTACCTCCGAGCGTCAGCAAGACTACATCGGAATCGGCCGCAGCACGCACTGCCTCTTCCATTCCGCCAAGTTCAGTTCCTGCACAGTTTATCCCCTTTGCAAATACCACCTCTGTGTTAGGAAGATATTCTTTTAATTTTTGATAAAGTGTTTTTGCTTTCGGAAAATCTTTCTGTATCCGCTTATTTACCCTGGGTGAGGTATCACGAACCTGTCCTATATAATCCTGATCAATATCATAGATAATGACTCCCGGTTCCTCAAAGTCCTGCCCATCTTCCTCTCTGGACATCGTCATATCGATTACTGCAGGATAAGAAAATGTCCCGAACAAGCTACGGATGTTGTCCGCATGAGGACCAACTACCGCAAGTTTTTTTATCTGTTTTGACAGTGGAAGAACTTTGTTCTCATTTTTCAATAAAATAAAACTTTCCTCCGCTATCTTCTCATTCAGCCGCTCTGTTTCTTCTAAATGTAATGTCTTTTTTAGTTTTCTTAAATCCGGATAAGGGTTTTCAAAAATACCCATTTCAAACTTCATTCTCAGAACTCTCTCCACCGCCTGATCGATCACAGATATGCTCAGTCGCCCGTCATTTACCGCTTCTTTCATGCAGTAATGGAACCCTTTCGGTCTCGGATACTCTACATCCAGCCCGGCCTCAATTGCCTGAATTCCGGCCTCTTCAAATGTGGCGGCCACCGAAAATGGGTCTACCAGACGGTCCACTGAGAGATAGTCAGAGACAACAAATCCACGGAAACCAAGCGCATTTCTCAGTATTTCTGTAAGCATCTTTTTCGATCCCACAACCGGTTCCCCATCGATGGAACCATATGAATTCATAACACTCTTCAAATTGGCTTCCGTTATTGCACACTGGAAAGGTTTGCAGTGAATTTCCAGAAGATCTCTCTCCGAAACAAGATTGCGCCCCATATTGATTCCACCCTCTGTGACGCCATGCCCAGCAAAATGTTTTGCCGTTGCCAAAATACCTTTTTTCATATCCTCTGACTGAATCCCTCTGACAAAGGCACTCGACATCGCCGATACAAGAGCCGCATCTTCTCCGTATGTCTCTGTCATTCTTCCCCACCTCGGATCCCTGTCCACGTCCATCACAGGAGAGAGTGCCTGTCGAAATCCCACATATAGCATCTGGCGGCGTATGATATCCGCCATCTGCTCCACAATCGCCGGGTCAAACGTAGACGCCTGAGCGATTGCACTAGGAAATACATCAGCCTCCGTATACTGTGCCCCCGCACACGCTTCACAATGAATCAGTGCTGGAATTCCGAGCCTTGTCTCATTTACCAGATATCTCTGTAATTTGTCCGCGTACTTCACAATTTCTTCTACACTGTCTGCCACAGTAAATGCGCCAACATTCCCTATTCCGTTTGGTACATATTCCTTAAAATCAGGAATCTCCTCCGTGATTGTCACAAGACATGTAATCTGATCGATTTTCTCCTCAAATGTCATTCTCTGCATTAGGTCCTTAAGCCTTTCCTCCACCGGAAGGCTGCTGTCTTTGTAATTCGCCATCTCCTTTTACCTTCTTTCTTGCGCTGTCTTTCTGAATGGACTGCTTTATCGGATTATTTCAGATACTCGTCCACATTTTCTGCTGTGACGATTTTAAACGGAATGCTGACATCCTCGATATCTGCCGGATCTGTCCCGTTTTTCAGGTCCTCGAAAATCTGAGCACCCGCTTCTGCCTGTGCTTTTGCATCCTGCAGAGAAGTCATCGTCATTTCTCCGTTTTTAATAGATTCCAGTGCGTCATCACTTCCGTCCACACCGAGCACCTGAATGCTGTCCTGTTTTCCCGCAGATTTCAATGCCTCAACAACTCCCAATGCCGCATCGTCATTCTGGCATACAATTGCGTCAAAACTGTCATATGACAACAGACAGTCATCCGCCGTACTCATTCCGAGATCTTTTGCGTTTTCCACGTTATATTCACCTAAAATTGTAATATTACTGCCTTTCAGAGCATCTTCCAGACCCTGTTTACGGTCAATATACTGCTGGTCGTTTGGTGCTCCTGTGAAGTATAAGATAGATGCTCCTTCCGGAAATACCTCTCGAAGGTATTCACCCTGTGCTTTTCCCGCGTCATAATTCGGAGAACCAACATAAATATATCCGTCATAGTCATCCCCGCCCGAAACCGTAGTCAAAAATGAGATGTAAGGAAGTCCTGCGCTTTTCGCCGCCTCAAGAGCCGGTATAGATCCGTCCAGATCGTTGCTGATAGCTGAAACTACATTTACGTTCTGTACAATAAAATCATCAATTTGTCCGTTCTGTACATTTGTATCTCCACCCGCATCTGTGACCGTAATATCAATTCCTTTCGCCTCTGTCATCTCTTTTAAATACGTTCTGAATTTTGCACAATAATTGTACGTATCACTGTTGTTTGCAAATCCGACTAAGTACCCTTCACTTTTCTTACCTGTTTCGCCCGTATCACCTGTCTTGTCCGTACCGCATCCTGTCATTACCGTCATACATGCCATAATTCCCGCCACCATCACTGCTAATTTTTTCTTCATTGTTTTTTCCTCCTTAATTTTTATTTATTTACTTTTTTTATTTTCTTTTGTCTTAATATCAATAATCACTGCCACTGCGATTAGCACCCCCTTCACAATCAACTGATACTGGGTGGATACATGCAGCAGATTCAATATGTTGTTGATCAATCCTACGATGACCGAACCGATCAAGGCTCCTGTTACCGTTCCGATTCCTCCTAAGAAGCTAGTCCCGCCCACAATCACCGCAGTAATAGCATCAAACTCATACCCTTCTCCCACAGAAGGCATTCCCGCCATCAAACGCGCCATCAGCACTACACCTGCCAGTCCTGTCAGTGCACCGCTCAGTGTAAATATCAGCCTCTTTATGCGCTTCGTATTAATGCCCGAGGCAATTGCCGCCTTCTCACTTCCTCCGATAGCATAAATATAAGTTCCGAATGTTGTCTTTTTCATCAATATCGCTATGACTACAACCATAGCAAGCATAATGATAACCGGAACCGGTATTCCGAGGACTGCCCCATATCCCAATGGTCTCGCTTTCTGCACGCCTCCGATTGTCTGCCCGTTTGTATAAATCTGAACAATTCCCTGAAGTACATAGGTCATAGCCAGAGTCGCAATAAACGGCTGTAGTTTATAGTGGGTAATTAAAAATCCGTTCACCCAGCCGCAAAGACATCCGATTGCGATACCCGCCAGTATCGCCAGCGGTAGATTTCCCGTTCCCGCAAGGATTCCCGCCGAAATGCACGCTGATGTTGTACACAAAAATCCCGCTGACAAGTCAATCATGCCTGATACGATAAGCATCGTCTCGCCGCAGGCAATAATGGTAACAACAGAAATCTGTTTTAATATGTTAATCAAATTCTGGGGTTTTAAAAAGTTATGATTAATGACTGCCGATGCAATAAATAAAAAAAACATGATAAGTACGATTCCGTATTTTCTGTATATCTCTCCCGATGATAATCTCTTCTTATTTTTCATCTTTCGCCTCCACAATTATTTTCATAATTTTATCCTGAACCAGATCCTCACGCTCTAAAATTTTTAACAATTTCCCGTCACCGACCACTCCTACTCTATGGCTCATGGAAAGCACTTCCGGCATATCAGAGGAGATGAGTATAATTGCCATACCCTGCCTCGCAAACTCTGTAATGAGGGAATAGATTTCTTCCTTTGCACCTACATCAATCCCTCTTGTCGGCTCATCTAAAATAAGAAGCTTAATATCCCGCACAAGCCATTTTGCCAATACTACCTTCTGCTGGTTTCCGCCGCTTAAATTCTCTGCAAGTGTACTCATACCCGGAGCTTTCACTGAAAGTTCCGAACAAATAGCATTTCCCTTTTTCTTTACCTGCTTTACATTCCAGAAACCTATTCTCGCAAACAAATCCCCATTCGGAAGTTTGATATTGTCTTCTATCGATCTCACACCCACAAATCCGTAAGTCCTTCTGTCCTCCGTCACCATTGCAATCCCATGCCGTATTGCATTTTTGACAGAGCGTATCTTTACCTCTTTTCCCTCCATCAGGATCTCTCCTTTTTCCAGATGATCCAATCCGAATATTGTCTGAACAATCTCACTTCTCCCTGCGCCTACCATACCTGCAAGGCCGAAAATCTCTCCTTCATGAACCCGGAACGAAATGTCTCGAAATACCCCGTCATTAGTCAAATTCTTCACTTCAAGCACAATTCGATCCTTATGTTCTGAAATTGGGGGATAGATATCTTCGATATCCCTCCCTACCATCATAGATATAAGCTGCTCTTCCGTAGTGTCTTTTATTTCCCCCGATGCAATCCACTTACCGTCGCGCAAAACTGTATATTCATCGCAGAGTGCGAAGACTTCTTCCAGCCTGTGAGAGATAAAAACGAATGCAATCCCAGTCTCTTTCAGTTTGCATACTGTCTTAAAAAGAATGCCGGTCTCCGCACTTGTCAGAGATGATGTCGGCTCATCCATTATAATGACTTTACTGTTTCTCGAAATTGCTTTCAGAATTTCAATCATCTGACACTGAGCCACATTCAGATTTCCCATTTTTTCATCGGGGTCATAATCCAGGTTCATTATTTTTAATAATTCCTTTGTTTGCTTCTTTCTCTCCTTTTTGTTCAAAAATAATTTTCCTTTTTTCTGTTCTCTCCCTAAAAACAAGTTCTCTGATATCGTCAGCTCAGGTACATAGTTCAATTCCTGTGCAACAATAGAAATTCCTTGTGCATAGGCATCCTTCTCTGACTTCATATGAATCTCTGTTCCTTCACAAAAGACTGTTCCACCATAACCGGTATAAGTTCCCGACAATATCTTCATCAGTGTTGACTTGCCGGCTCCGTTTTCACCGACCAGTGCATGAACTGTGGAAGAGCGTATCTTCATATTGACCTGATCCAATGCGACTACACCCGGAAACTCTTTGCGTATGTTTTTTAGTTCCACAATTGTACGCCTCACCAAAATGTTCTCTCCTCCTTGTCTAAACGTTTTAACATTTATTTTTTCAAATCCTTTTTTGTACGTTAGAATTATATCATATTTATCATGTTTATTCAATTAATTAGGTTTATTTTTGTTTATTTTGTATATTATCACTTGTCTAAACGTTTCAACAAATATGTCTAAACGTTTCAACACTGTTAAAAATAGACAGACACAAATGGTATTATTTTACAGAATAAAAGAGCCGGTTTCACCGACTCTTACATAAAACCATTTTAAATTTTCTTTGTACTGCCCCGAAGCAAAAGTTGTGGTTTATACTCTCTCACATTCCTTCCCTTTTTTTCTGTGCACTCGATCAGCTCCATGGTGCGTTCTCCTATATACTTTCCCATTTCCTCTACCGGAATGCCTATTGTTGTCAGCGGCACCTGCATCACATCCGCAAACGGAACGTTGTCGAAACCGACCACAGAAACATCTTCTGGGATACCAACCCCGTACATTCTCGCCGCACGATAAATACCAAATGCCATCTCGTCATTCATAGAGAAAATAGCCGTCACCTTTTTTCCCATAATATAGGGAAATAACATGTATCCGCTATTCATTGTATAATCCCCATAGACAACCAGTTCTTCATCGTAAGAAATTCCAGCTTCCTCAAGCGCCATTTTATATCCTTCCAAACGCTCCTGTGTCACCTGATAGTTCTTTTTCCCCGCCACACAACCGATCCTTCTGTGTCCGTACTCTATGAGATGCTTCGTCGCGATATATCCGCCCTGACGGTAATCAAACACTACATCCGTCCCCTCACAGGCAAATCCGTAATTATCCATAGTCATTACCGGAACATCTAGCTGCAACATGGCATCATTCAGTTTCTTTTTTTCTTCATCCGTATATTTCTCAAGCGATTTCGCCCAGATCAAGGCACTGATATTTCCCGCACCCACGTTCCGAATCAGATCACACTCCACCGCTCCGTCATCTTCGATAATATGGCAGACAAGAGAGTAGCCTCTTTTTTCAAACACATTGTTAATCTCCATGAAAAGTGATGAAATATGGGTGTTCCGCAAGTCGTTAAAGACAATCCCTATCAGCTTACTCTTTTTATTCACAAGGCTTACCGCTGCATTATTCGGCTGATAATTATACTTTCGTGCAACTTCTATTACTTTTGCTTTTGTTTTCTCCGACACCCTAGTTTTCTTTGAAGACAGTGCCATAGACACCGTAGCCACCGAGACTCCACACTCACGTGCAATATCCTTTATCGTCACCTGCATCACTGTTCCTCCGATATATCTTCCACTCTATTTCTATCCGCGTTTCTGTATATCTTACTATTGTAAAGCAAATCATAATATCTGACAAGGAATTTCCCCTGTACTTTCTTGTCTGGATTTTAAATTTATTTGCTTCAGCCACCCTAATTGCTTCTGCATACCAGCAAATTTGGGCCGTGTTCTTTCTTAAAAGAACACGGCCTAAAATGGGCAAGGGGTGTCCCAAACTCAGACAGCTCTGCTCCCTATTATCCCTTCTTTTCCGTTATCCCCCATCCGGCATTGCCAATGCAGCGCATGACCTGTCCCGATGGATCCACAATTGCAGCATCGCAAAAAGCGGTCCTGATAACCCTTGCCGCTGTTCATCAGGGGTTCGTTCTTGATCTTTTTTATGTTTATTATATCATGAACAAAACTGTAGCCAAGGTGTAAATATTTACACAAATGCAGTATATAAATTTACAAATCATACATTATACCAGATTTGGTTTTGAATTATTTGCTTATTTCTGATAAAGCGCCATCAATTTCTCCACTGCTTTCAATAACACAAGCCTCATAGTTCCATATATTTCTTTAATGCCTCATATAAAATTGCTGGTTCAATGGGTTTGGTCAGATGCATGTTCATACCAGACTCTTTTGACTTTTTTCTATCCTCATCATAGGCATTCGCAGTCATAGCAATGATCGGAACCGTCTTTGCATCGGCACGGTTCAGCATACGAATTGCCTTCGCTGCCTCTAATCCATCCAGTATAGGCATACGTATATCCATCAAAACGGCATCAAATGCCCCCACCGGTGAGTCCTCAAACGCTTGCACTCCTTTTTGTCCGTTGTCCATCCAATACACCGTGCAGCCCACCCTCTCCAACAGTGTTTGGGCTATTTTAGCATTAAGCGGATGATCCTCCACCAAAAGGACTTGTTTTCCCGAAAGCTTTTCCGCTGTATCAGTACGTTCGTTCTGGTCGTTTGTCAGCGATTTCAGCGCTTTTTCTGAGTCTACTTGTTCAAAATCCAAGTAAACAGACATAGTAGTCCCTCTGCCAAGTGCACTCTCTACTTCGATACGCCCCCCCATCATCTCTAACAAATTACGCGTGATAGAAAGTCCGAGTCCGGATCCTGCATATTGGGAAGAAACCATATTCTGCTCTTGTTCGAATGGTGTGAACAACCGGGTTTTCACAAACTCTTCACTCATCCCAATCCCATGGTCAATAATCTTAATGCAGTTATGAGAAATCATCCCTTCTCTTGCAAGATATTGTATATCCATGATTATCGAACCGCCTGCCGGAGTAAATTTTACCGCATTAGACAATAGATTGACGAATATCTGTTTGATACGTACAGGATCCAGATACACATACCAATCCAGATCTGCATTGTGGTTGACGATTTGAAAGTCGATCTTCTTTTTCTCCACAGATGGTTTGATCAAAGCAACTATACTTTCATATAAAGTTTTAATATATACAATTTGTTTGTTAAGCTGCATCTTTCCACGTTCGATGCGCTGGAAGTCCAACGTGTCATTAATGAGGCTCAGTAAATATATACCAGATTCTTTCATTCTGGCAATATAGTCCTTTAATATGTTCGGATCATTCTCCTGGGACGAAAGCTCCGCCAAGCCAAGAATTCCGTTCATAGGCGTCCGCATATCATGGCTCATTCGGGAAAGAAATTCCGATTTGGAATGACTTGCCTCTTCCGCGGCATGAAGCGCCCGGGCCAGTGCTTCTTTTTGCTTTTCTTCCTGCTCGTAGGTATCAGAAACATCCTGAACCGCACAAAGAATTGTGTCCCGGCTGTTCTCAAGATAAGTGTACATGATGCGCTTATATACCGGCTTATCACCGGTTCGTTTGACATAAAGACTATCATAAACTGCCATTTTTTCAAGTTGCTGTTTGATGTACTGCAGGCTGTTTTCACGGCCAGTCCGGTCTGCATTTTCCGTATTCTCAAAGACATCAAGGCCAGCCTGTATTTCTGTGAACGCCTTTAAATGTGCTTCTTTCATCCCGTTTTTAAATGGCTGGACAGCCCCTGTTTTTGCATCAACAGTCATGATGATCTGATAATCCACATCAAGAAGACGATTTACTACAAGCTCTGCCCGTACCATATCTGTAATGTCCCGCAAAACCGAGGCTGCCTCCACATCGCCGGTATAAGGGTTTACAAGCATATCAAAACTGCTTTGCACCCATCGGGAATCATGTTTGAGATGATGGCGGATTTCAATATGTGTTGTACCATTTTCAAACGCCCGCAGCATGGTTTTGCAATCATAGACGGGTAAGAATCGTTTTTCCTCTTCAGCATCGGCGGAACATTCCCGAATACCACGCAGAACATCATCCACCGTCGTACACGACATGATTCTATATAGCTCTGGATTAGAGCTCTCTGCCTCAGTCATTCGATTCTGCGTAAGATTATAGCTTGCCATTGCAAGCGCTTCCTGAGCTGCGACCTTCCGAAGCCGCAGCTGCTCCTCATAGTTTTGTTCGCGCTCCTTTTGTTCCGTGATATTAACGGCAGTGCCAATACACTCTTTACACATACCATTTTTATCAAAAACAGGTGTATAAATCACACGCTGCCATATATATTTTGAGCCATCCGGCGACTTACAACGTATATCTTTTTGAATCCGCCTTCCTTCGCCGCAATGGGCAAACAGCCACGCAAAGTCCTCTACGCTGTCCTGATGGATTAAGCCATCCCGTCCTGCATCAAGAAACACGTCCGGGATATTCTCAATTACCTTTGGCCAGCCATAATTTGTGCCGAACGCGCCGGAATCTGTTACAATTTTACGTTTAAAATCATAACGCCATTCCATAACCTGGGCACTAGCCAGTGCGGCATTAAGCATCGTGCGGTTGTTTTGCAGCTCCTGCTGCGTACGCATCATCTCATCACAATCACTAAAAGCTGCATATACCTTGATAAAATTTTCGCGGCGCTCAACCGCACAGGCCGTCAGGTTCAGCCATTTCCATTGGCCATCGCCACATTTGGCACGATACAGAGCATTTACTTTATCCTCTCCAGCTTTCAACCTCAGGATAGCGGATTCTATAATTTTGCGGTCCTTCGGATGGACAGCCTCCAAGGAATTTGTCCCTAAAAATTGTTTGCGCGCAGCCGGCTCCGCACCGAGCATATTATAATAGGCCGCATTTAAATTGAGAAGAGACGCTTGGCCGCCTTTGATTTCATAGATACCGATCCCGGCAGGCACCTCATCCAGCAAGTTATTCAACAGAAACATTCGTTCCTGTTCTTCGTTGATGTCTATAAGAACGCCAATCGTCCTGGTTGGTGTACCTTCTGTATCTCCATAGAAAAAGGCTATCATACGGCACCAATGAAACGTACCATTTTTCATTTTTAGGCGTAAAGTCACCTCTACACGTTCATTACTGCTGCCTGATGAAGTTTCTGCGAAAAAACGCTGCAACTCAGCACGGTCATCCGGATGCACAATATCTGCCGGACCGCGGTTGTTCAGGATATCCTCATTGCTGACATCACTGATTGCATAATTTTGGTATGCCTCCGAGCTATAAAAACTGCCGTCCTTTAAATTCCATTCAAACACAGCAGCGTTAAGTTCACTGATAACGGTTCGGAATCTGCTTTGTTCCAACGCCGTATTCAACTCCGCTTCCTTTTCCTTTGTCACATCTGTAACAATAGACACAATAAGAAACGTGTCCGGCGAATCCTGTTTAATTGCAGCAAAACGCCGATTCAGCCATAGTGTTTTTCCATCTGGGCGGAGATAGCGGTGGGTAATATCTGCAGGCTTTCCACTCGAAAGCGCTGTTCGGGCTGCAGCCCATATTCTCTGACAATCAGTCTCCGATACCGCAGCACTGATAAACGCTTCCATCTCCGCCTGATATTGTACGCGTTCAACTCCTACATTATGAAAAAAAGCATCGTTGGCATAGATAAGTTCTTTTTTGTTGTCTATAATTTTAATCAGGGACATACTGCTTCCGGCATTTTCTGCAATCAGAGATAATTGCGAGGCAACTTCCTTTTCGCCTGTAATATCCGTAAAAGAGGTAAAGGCAAACTCCTGCCCGCCAAAATTAACCTTGGAAACATTCAGCTTCACCCATCGGATTTGGCCGTCTTTGCGTACGATCCTGTATTCATAGCCCGTGGCTTCTCCCTCTTGGTCAAAGACAAATTTGCTCTGACGTGTAACAGGTGTATCCTGCGGGAACATCAGCGCGTCAAAATCTGTTTTGATAGGCTGGTATTCCTCCTCTGTATATCCGATCAGCTTATAATACGCCTTATTTAAAAAAATAGGTTCAGAGGTTTCTAAATCATACAGACCTATCCCACAGGGTGCCAAATCACCTATTATCTTCATTTGCTCTAAAACTTCTGTATTTTCACTTTTCATCACTGTTGGCCTCTTTTCCAGATCTATTGTACTCGCTCTTCTTCAACTCCGATGCTGCAAAGGTAATCCCCAATTCTCAGTACAATATTATTGCCGCTTTGTATTATTTATCTTTTGTCAAATCCGCAATTTTATTGCCATATCTATAGTTGTTTTGTGAGAAAATCATTAAATCACAGCTTTTATCTTTACTTTATTACATTATAAAGGCAATCCTTCTTTTTTGCAACATGTTTACTTTTAGTGTCAACTTGAGTTTTAGTCAATTTTATTGCCAATTTTCATTGCTGTTTTTACTTTTTCTTGTTATACTATTTCCAGGAGGTATTGCATATGGAATTTTCAGAAAAACTATCGGCGTTGTTATCCCTTACCGCCACAAAAAATGTAATGCTGGCCCGTGCTCTGGAGATAGATACCGCACAGATCAGCCGTCTGAAAAAAGGAACCCGAAAAATGCCAGCGAAACTCTCCCTGGTACAAGGCATAGCCGGTTATTTTGCCGGCCGGTTTGACAGCGAGTATCGCCTCTCCGCACTATATGAGCTGACAGGAGACGTACGCTTGCATACAAATTTAGATGAATCGACCCTTACAAAGGTCATCTACGAATGGCTGATTGCACCAAACTCTGCTCCTAAAAGTCAAATAAGCCGTTTCCTCGACCGTTTCGGCACTTTCTCCATGGAGGATATCAAAACAATTGCGTCCGAACCCGAAACGAAACCACTCACACTCGAGGAAACAGGATTCGTTGCCTACTACAATAATGAAGGAAAAAGGCAAGCCGTACGTGAGCTTGCCGCTTATGTTCTCTCTCTTAATACCCCCTGCACTATACGCGTATTCACAGACGAGTGTATGGATTGGATTATTGAAGACAACAGCTTCACGCGGGAATTAGCTGGATTGATCAGCCAGTGCGTGAAAAAGGGCTGTAAGTTCCAGCGCATTCAGCCGCCCGCACAAAATTCAGAAAGTATTTTCAGGTCTATTGAACGCTGGCTCCCTGCCTATTTTGCCAATGCGCTCAAGCTGTTTTACTACCCCTGGTCACGGGATGATTTGCATCGCCGTACGATCTTTGTAGTACCCGGCCATATTGCTCTGCATTCCGATTCACTCAGCGGCCAAAAAGAAACCCCCATGACCATCCTGACCACTGACCTCATGACGGTACGGCTTACGGACGAACACTATAGCAGAATCTTAGAGCGCTGTCATCCCGCAATGGCCGTTCATACTGTAGACACAGCCATTAAACCCGCTGACCGGTACGAGAGGATATCCGCCGTAGAAGATACCGCTATCTGTAAACCCGGCATGCTTTCCATTCTTGCAATCCCGCCGGATTTGATTACTCAGATTCGCAGGCGCGGCACAGCAACCGTACAGAGAATGTTTGAAGACTATACGAAAAATGCACAGGCTCGGGCCCAGGTATTGGAAAATAAAGTAATAACGGATATCCTCTGTCTGCCGGATCTGGATGAGGTATTAAAGAACACTGTACCAATTCCGGGCACGAAAATTTCCCCAACTGATTGGCTCTACTATACGCCGGAGGAGTATCAGATGCATTTGGAATACATCTTATGGTATATGGATACCTATCCCAACTATCATGTGATACTCTTGGACAAACCGCTATTTGATAATGTAACTGTGTACGTAAAAGGAAACTGCTTCGCTTTATTGATTCGTGAGAACGATCCTTTTGCATTGTTTGAAGTTACAGAGCAGGCTTTGATCGCTTCGCTGCATGAACATCTGTGGCGTCTTATCAAAGAAACCTCTCATATCGATTCCCGCCAAACAGTGGCCAAGCGCCTGCGCAGTGAATTAAAACAGCTGAAAAAAGCAATGAAAAAAAACTGATTTATAGATATGTGATCAAAAAAGAAGAAATGGGTGTATCTATAGTTTCGCTCAAATATCGAAGGTTAGTCCGCAAGCCTAAAGCTTGCGGACTAACCTCCGGTTTACCTCCTCAACAACAACCTGTACCAGGCGGTCCACGTCCATTTTCTCGTTATAACATGTATTCGCGGCTTTCCTTTCACTGCCAAACAGCTTCATCTTTTTCATTGATTCCTGCTTAACCGCCTCCACCGCTGCTGGAATCAGGTCAATAATCCCTTTATTCATATCACTGAATTTTTTAAATTCCGCCTCTACCGCAGCGATATTGATATCCGTAAAAATATTCACCTTACTGATGCCCTCCGAAACAGCCTGTTTGAAGTCAGAGTCCGTAAGGCCGGAGCCCCCATGCAGTACAAGAGGGACATCCACGGTGTTTGCAATAGTCCGAATTCTCTCAAAATCTAATTTTGGCGGCAGCTTGTATGCTCCATGTGCATTTCCTACCGCGATCGCCAATGCATCTACTTTTGTCTTTTCCACATAATCCTTCGCCATCTTCGGTTCCGTATAAAACTGCTTCGGATCAATCATATGAGAGTTACCTTCTGCAGAGCCTTCATTATCTCCTACATGACCAAGCTCCCCTTCGATTGTTGCGCCGTAAGAGTGGGCAATATCTGCCATTTCCCTTACTTTTTTTACATTCTCCTCATAGGGATCTGTAGAACAGTCATACATAATGGAAGAAAACCCTAATTCAAGTGCTTTCAGGCAAGTTTCCTTATGAAGGCCGTGATCCAAATGGATGACAACCGGCACATTTGCCTTCTTCGCCATAGGAATCAGGTAATATGACACCTCCTCCAGCGGTCCGTATGGAAACAGTACTTCCGCAGTGCCCATGATTACAGGCGAAGCCGTACTTTCCGCTGCACTTATAATTCCTCTTGCAAGTTCCAGATTTACCGCATTGAAAAGTCCTACTGCATAATGATTTTTTTTCGCAGGAATCAATACTTCATTTAAATTTACTAACATATTCCGCCTCCTAATTTTTATTAGATCATTTTATGACCCTATTTTGTGCCATCCGGCATTTATTTTCTGTTCCAGTTCGTCAAAAGTCTGCAATCCGCTCAAAGCATCATAGGCCGCCACGCAGGAAGCCCCGGTTGCCGTCGACAGCTGCAGCGTTTTCTCCAGCGGATATCCTTCCAGCATGGCAGTCAAAAATGCAGCGATGCTCGTATCCCCGGCCCCGGTACCGGAAAGGATACACTCCGGCACATAACTCTTTTCAAACCCTTCTTTGTCTGCCCAGCTGTTTAAATCCAGCCCCACCCGGTTTCCAATATTCAGGAGTGCCCTCCGGCCCGCGGTTTTATAATACATCCCAGGCGCGCCACATTTGATCAGAAGGACTTTGGCACCGAATTCCATGCATTGTCTTCCCAGGGGTTTTATATCTTTTTCGATGTCCAGAACCTCTGTGATGTCCTTCCCCGAAGCCCTTTCCTGCCATTGTTCGTAACGTTTCTTATCCAGCATAAAACAAAGTTCTTCCACGCTGGGCACAAAAAAGTCCACAAAAGGCATGACACATTCCAGAATCTTCTCCCAGTCAGCCCTGCCGGCTTGCGCATCAGGATCTACAGCCGCCATATCAAGTGAAGTTGCTGCACCCGCCGCTTTTGCACGTTTCATTATTTCCACCAATTCCGCTCCGTCATTTTCATACATAGATCTCATCAGCGGAGGATAACCAAAATGAAACAACGCCGCTTCCTCTAAAGCTTTCTGAGGAATGTCCGATGCCCGGAAGGAATGGTTTGCTCCTGAATTATGAAGAAAGATGCGGTCAATTCCCGGAACTGCCAGGATTACCGTATAGGATGTAGATTCCTTGTCTGATAAAATCATTCCCGCCTCTGCATCATATTTCTTTAAAATATTATATACCATATCGCCAAATGCATCTTTTCCGATCTTCCCCATCAAAGTAACATCCGCACCGAGTATCTTCATTGCCAGTCCGGTGTTGGCTACGGCCCCGCCAGTGTGTACGTCCGCCTGCCCCATCTGTATCAGACTGCCCGGAGAGAGTGTCTCGCTTAACTGCTTTACCTTTTTATCAGGGAATACCGGCGTGATATCCAGACAAATATGTCCGGCTGCGATTACTTTTTTCTTCATAGCTGCCTCCTGTCTTTCTTTTTCTAATACGGAAAATGGGAGACCTTTTGATCTCCCTGTTTTTTGTGTCAAGACTTATTAGATTCCCATCAGAAGATTCATCACATACATTTCCAGCGCCTCAAAATCTCTGTTATCAACACATTTTTTCTGGAAATCATAATCGAACTTATCCACCTTTTCTTCCAGAGCCTTAAATATCTTCAGGCTATTTTCCAGATGCTTATAGCTGTCCTCATCCTTTGTCGTCCTCATCGCCTTGACATCGAGACCGACATACTCTCCGTTCTCCCCATAACCATTTTCCTTCAGGACCTTGACCTGATTGAATGCAGCGCGCAGATTCTCGACGCCAAATGATTTGTCCTGGTCATAACGGATTCCGTTCTGGTCATTCAGATGCACGGTCATCAGTTTTCCCATTGCCATCGCAAATCCAATCTCATTGGCCGGATCCAGCCCTGCCAGAATTGCGTGTGCACTCTCCAGATTACCGCCTACACGAGCCGGATCTATCGTAGCCGCAGAAACAGCCATGACATGTCCCATTGTTCCGCAGATGCTTCTGTCAATCGGCTCATTTGGCTTCGGCTCGATGCAGACACGGATCTTCGGGTCATATTCCAGCATCTTATTAATTGCCTCCACCAGCATCTTTGTTGCCCAGACCGGAGATTTTGACTCTGCACACAGCGTTCCCTCTCTTGCAAGCCAGAGCACAATCATATCACAGCCAAGTTCGTTGGCGATATCTATCGAGCGGTAAGCCCTCCACATCGCATACTCTCTGTCTTTTTCAGATGTGCTCATGAATCCGCCGTCCTGCGTGTGATCATCCATCCAGAGGCGCGGAGCGACAAATTCTGCCTTCAGATCGTATTTGTCCAGTGTTTTCTTCAGTTCGCGCGCCTTCTCTTTGATTTCCTCTTCCGTGTAATCATTGATGTTCGGCACTGCATCGTCATCGTGGAACTGCACTGCGGAAAACCCCAGTTCTGCAAACCTTTTGTACTTCTCCTCTGCCGGAATGTCCCTTCTTGTTGCCGGACCATAAGAATCTGCTCCCGTATGTACATTCCAGGGACCAACTGAAAATTTGAATTTCGTCATAATAATTTTTCCTCGCTTTCATAAAAATGGGCTTTGGCGCTATTATAAGTGCTAATTATGGGAATGCCGCAGGCCCTTAACTGCTATATCTTATTTATATCAGAGACAGCAGGCTGGAAAATGACTATGTTGCGATTTTTTTTGTTGTTTATTGTTTTCACGTGGTGTATCATAAAGCCAGAGCCCCCGCAGTGAGCAGCGGAGTATTTGTCACTTACCTGCCCGCCGCCTGCATAGACAGGAATCTTATCTACTTTATTGATAAAATGTATTTCAAGGAGAATGAAGACATGTTAAAAAAAGAGGAATTTGAAATCGTACAGCATACAACGATGAACTATCTGGAAATCTTTCTGGTAGAAATGACTGCCCGCAGTCCTCACGGGCACGGAGACCTGGAAATCGGCATTCTTCTGGATGGGAGCCTTACACTTTTCACAGAGTTTAAACAGCATGAACTGCATGCCGGGGATATTTATATTATCAACAGGTATCAGATACATTCTTTTTTTAATCATGGCAGTCAGAACCAAATACTTGCGTTTCAGATTCATCCCGACTTTTACCGCAGAATTGATTATCAGCTCGGTTTCCTTCGTTTCGATAACAATATCATCCGAAACGGTGAACTGCATGACGCTCTGTACCAGACTTTGCTGTCCTGTGCTGCTTCCTATTTTTCTTCTTCCGCGCACAATGCCATCAAATGCTCCAGCCTGCTTCTGGAAGCCATTTACCAGCTGCTGACAAGAACGAAGTATACAATTGCGAGTGAAAAAGAATCCGCCACCGCCAAAAACAACTCCAAGCGCCTGAACCGGATCACAGACTACATCTCAGAACACTATATGGAACATATTGCCCTGCAGGATATCGCCGGCCTGGAGAATATCACCACCTATCATGCTTCGCATTTCATCACGCAGATGCTGGGGATTTCCTTTCAGGAATATCTGAATAATATCCGGTTCGAGCACGCCTTCCAGTTAATCTCAAAATCCGATCTGCCAATTCTGGACGTCTGCCTTGAGACAGGATTCTCCAGCAGCAGGTACCTCAATCAGATGTTCATGAGAAACCTTGGGTGCAGTGTAAAAGAGTATCGAAAAAAGCTGGAAAAGCCGCGCCCGGTTGGCGCAGCTCTCCCTACTGACAATATACAGAACCGGTATTCATTTGAACAGGCGGCTTTTGTTCTGTCCCGCATATGGAATACGTGTAAACTGTAAATGGCTTTATGAATCCTCAAACTTTTCCCGTATGTATTCATATTTGCGCTCCATTGGGCTGTGCTGAGACCCGGGGCGCAATGCCTCCCTACCCCACCTCATAAACCGCTGTCCCAAAAGCCGGAATAACCTGCCGTCCCTCCTGCCATTCTCCCGTATACAATAGCGGCATCTTCTGCTTTAGTTCAACCACAGCTTCCTCTGCGCAAAAGTTCAAAACAAACAGGAAACTTCTGCCATCCTTCCTGCGCATGATAAGCTCCACATCCTCCCCTGCGTTTACCAGTTCAGCAAATGGTTCCGAGACATTCGTATATTCCAGCAGCATTTTTACATTTTCCCGTGAAAAAGCACTTCCAAGATGCAATACTTTTCCGTTTCCCACATGGTGTTCTATGAAAGCCGCTTTTCCCGCATAATAACTGTTTTTGTAAGCAGCAAGCACTTTGCCGCCGGCAGGCTCCATAATATCGTTAAATACAGGCATCTCCATTTCACGGCCATTCCAATCTGCATAGACCGGTACCTCCGCAGGACTTGTAAAGGTATATTCTTTTATATCAGAACCTGTCAGCTTTGCAAAAAGCCCCGGCTGCGGTTCCATCACACATCTTCCATTCATGTCCTTATACCCGGCCCTGCAGCCGATAATCAGCGTACCGCCCTGTTCCACATAAAGCTTCAATAATTCCACACGCCTCTTATTCGCGATAACCGGATGCGGATAGAATAAAACCGGATACCGTTTCAGCTCATCCAGTTCGCTGCCGTGCTGCAGATAAACAACATCATAAGGGGTATGGGACTTTTCTGCTGCAGCAAAAATTTCATTTTCACTATACTTGCCGATTCTTTCATGCCATACGTCCACTTCTGCGTCCAGTACATTATCGTAATCCTTTAAAACAGCAAAACCAGCCACATAATCTGCCCCGCATAGAGGTTCCAGTGTCTGAAGTTTTTTATAAAAATCCTTTACTTCCGCCAGTTTCCGATTATCCCTGTTATCATAATCTAAGATTCCATGCCAGTACATTTCGGTTCCAAACGTGCAGGTACGCCACCGAAAAAATGATATAAAATCCGCGCCATGTGCCACACTCTGCATTGCCCAGAGCGTCAGCTGCCCCGGGTGCGGAGCCGGCCCTTCCATCCGGGTTGTCCAGCCGTTGGCCCCAGCCTGCTGCTCCATAATTCCAAAATGCGGGCAGACTGACCGCACTTCTGTCAGATGCTTAGACCACTTCCTGTCATTCAGGTCCTGTGATTTCAGCGGTTCCCGGTCCAATCCATAAGCAAAACTGGGGTAAGAATCATACATATATACATCCAGGCATTCTTCCATCATCCGATGGTTATCCACATGGTCGAACATTCCGTTCGTCATAACAAAATCTTCCGGCTTTTTATACTTACGGATGATCTCCGCCTGCATGCTGCAAAAGGAAAGTGTACTGTGGGAAATAAACCGGTAATAATCCAGATGCATATGTGGGTTCACAGCTCTGCTCAGTGTTGGCCGCGGCACATAAATCTGTTCCCATTGTGTATAGGTCTGATTCCAGAATACAGTTCCCCATGCTTCATTCAAAGCATCCAGTGTCTTATATTTCTCCTTCAGAAATACACGGAATGCTTCAGAATCCGCATCGGAATAGAATTCGGAAACCTCACAGTTCAGCTCATTGTCAATCTGCCATCCCACAATCGCCGGATGCCCGCCATAATGTGCCGCAATTTCCGTTACCACTCTTGCTGACAGTTCCCTGTATACCGGCGCATTATAATTATAATGCCTTCTGCCGCCATGGCGGTACAAAACGCCCTCCATGCTGCTGTTCAGTACTTCCGGATATTTTTCCGTCAGCCATGCCGGCGGCGTTGCTGTGGGGGTTCCAAATATGACTTTCATTCCCTTCCCCTGGCACAGTTCTAAAAAATCATCAAAAAATGTAAACGTAAAGCGTCCTTCCTCCGGTTCAAATTTATTCCACGCAAACTCCGCAATACGAATTACTGTAATCCCGATATCCAGCATCCGTGTTAAATCCGCTTCCCACAGCGCTTTATCCCAGTGCTCGGGATAATAGCACACTCCCATTGTCATTTTGTTCCATTGAAAATTCTGCTTTTTCTTCATAACTCCACTTCTCCGTTTCCTGCATAAGTTGCCCGTTATTAATTTTACGATGTACTGGTATAGTAGTTTTTTCCCAAGAACATGAACTGCGGCATGCCCTCAGGGTTTGAGAAACAAAATTTCTTCTCCCTATCTATTTTACAGAATCGTAAACGGAGCGAAAAGAGAGAAATCCGAACATTTATAAATAAATGGGCATGTCAGAAATCCCGGACTTCTGACATGCCTGTTTTATACTGCTCCGGTACTGAAGGATCCGAAGAATACGGTTACAGATGTGGCCTACCAGTTGAACTTTTCCTCAAGTAATCCTTTTTCTTCGGTGTTTAGAAAGTATATGGGATGCACGCCTACCTATTTCCGAGCCGGATATTTCTCTGCATTCTTTTCTGCTTTGTCTTCCACCGCCCGTGCCAGATCGATGTCAAAGTGTTTACATATCCGGCAGAGATACCAGAAGACATCGGCGATCTCTTCCTGCAGATGTTCAAATTCCCGGGGTTCTTCCTTTACACTGTCCGCTTCATCAGAATGAAGCCACATAAATATTTCCGCAAGTTCTGCTGCCTCAACGGTGAGAGCCATCACAAGATCCTTAGCGTTCTGATCTTTACGCCAGCCCCGGGCGTCTGAAAACTCCTGAATATACTCCTTAATCTCCGCCAATGTTGTAACTTTGTCTTTCATTTATATAATCCTCATTTCTCATATAATCTTGTAATTCAGTGTCTACTCACCTTCATACACCACATCCAACTTCTAAATATAAGCATATCACCGGCCGCCACATCTGGCAATCCGTCTCTAGTACATCGTAAAATAACCAGCTGATTCATAAGCTGAGACACATTTTTGAGAGTGCTGCTCCGCAAACACAAGCGTAGTGGGCTGCGCTGAGGCTTGTGGAGCAGTGCTATCGGAAATTTAAGCCGGCTTATGCGGCAGTTAATTATTATACAATTACTAGTTTCACATTTTACTCTTTTTTTAGGAACCAATCACATTCCCGACATATTTTGCCGTTATACTCAAAAACAACCATAGAGAAAAGGAAGGATTTACTATGTCCAGAGCAATCGGTATTGATTTAGGAACTACGAACAGCTGTGTTGCAGCAATCGAAGGCGGTAAGCCCGTGGTGATCGCCAATGCGGAAGGTATGCGAACCACTCCGTCCATCGTCGCTTTTAAGAATGACGGCGAACGCCTTGTCGGAGAAAGCGCCAAAAGGCAGTATGCGCTGAATCCCACAAGAACCATTTCTTCCATTAAACGCCACATGGGTACGGACTACCGTGCCCGCATTGACGGAAAGGATTATTCCCCTCAGGAGATCTCCTCCATCATATTAATGAAGCTAAAAAAAGACGCAGAGCAATATCTCGGCCAGCCCGTTACGGATGCAGTCATTACGGCGCCTGCCTATTTCAGTGATTCCCAGCGCCAGGCAACCAAGGATGCAGGAAGGATAGCGGGCCTGAACGTACTGCGTATTATCAATGAACCAACCTCTGCTGCCCTTGCATATGGGCTTGATAACGGGGAGCCTCAGAAGATTATGATATACGATTTCGGCGGCGGAACATTCGATGTTTCTATTATTGAAATCGGAAACCAGGTCATCGAAGTGCTTGCCACCAATGGGGATAATCACCTGGGCGGCGATGATTTTGACCAGCGCCTGACAGACTATATCGTTAAGACCTATAAAAAGCAGGAACGGATTAATCTGGAAAAAGATTTTTCTGCGCTTCAAAGAGTCCGGGAGGAATCTGCAAGAGCAAAAATCAGCCTTTCTTCTGCGGCACAGACAGATATCAATCTGCCGTTTATCACAACAGATAAGAAGGGCGAGCCAAAACATCTGCAGATGACCATTACCCGCGCACAGTTTGAGGAGCTGACCAGCGACCTGGTGGAGCGGACAGCAGGCCCGGTGAATACCGCCCTGAAAGATGCCGGCATTCGTGCAGCCGACCTCAGTAAGGTCATTATGGTGGGAGGCTCCACACGGATTCCCGCAGTCCAGAATAAAGTAAAGCAGCTGACAGGCCTTGAGCCCTCGAAGTCCCTGAACCCGGACGAATGTGTTGCCCTGGGAGCGGCAGTCCAGGCAGAAAAGCTCAGCGGGGGCGCGGCACTGGCAGCAGGCTCTTCCGCTTCGGAAATTATTCTCATGGATGTCACACCGCTCTCTCTTTCCATTGAAACAGTGGGAGGCGTGGCAAATGTACTGATTCCTAAGAATTCGGCTATTCCCACAAGGAAAAGCAACATTTATACAACCGCCGCTAACTTTCAGACTTCTGTAGATGTTAAAATCTATCAGGGTGAGCGTAAATTTACACGCGACAATAAGCTGCTCGGCAATTTTAAACTATCGGGGATCAAGCGTGCCCCTGCCGGAGTTCCACAGATTGAAGTCACCTTTGATATTGATGCAAATGGAATCGTCAACGTGTCTGCTAAAGACCTGGGTACCGGCAAACAACAGCAGATTACAATCACGTCCAGCTCCAATCTGTCCGAGGCTGAGATACAGAAGGCCATGGCCGACGCCAGATTTTATGAGAGCCAGGACAACAAACGTCAGGAAAACATTGATATCCGTAACGAAGCGGAAAAGCTTGCATTCCAGGTAAGCCAAAGCCTGAAAGATTCTAAAAAAGATATGGAGAAGACCGAGTACAAACAGATCAAAGCCGACCTGAATACTCTTCAGAAACTGCTTGGAAAGACAACCATTGAAAAAATTACCGATCAGCAGGCCGGAGAAATCAGGGCCGCCAGGGAAACTTTGGAGAGATCAGCGGCGGAGCTGCTTTCCTAAAGCCCAAGCAGATTTTCTTTTCCGGGTAGGGATGGGCAGAAGGGGGTCGCGAAAAGAAGGGATCTCCGCAAGCCGTCCAAGTGCACATATGCCGTTGCAAAATGCGGACATGGACGGCTTGCGGAGATCCCTTCCTTTCACTGGTTGCATCCAATCGGTAGTAACGGTCGTCAGCTGGGAAGGCTCCTTGATGTGGACAGTGTATGGATTCGCTTGGTGGTACAGCTTAATCCAGAATCAGATCAGGATTGTCTGAAAAGTGTTTCAGTATAACAATTGGGTCTGTTTCTGATGGGTTTACGATCTTTACGCCTTCTTTTGCTGCCTTTTCGGTCACAAAGTACTCATCGTGGGTAAGCTGACCATAGCGGATCAACGCGGGGGATTCTATCTCCCACACGCCAAATGTTCCATGCCCTTCCAGGCAGATCAGGCCGTATGGTGCGCTGTCTTTTATGAAGACTGTACGCCCGGGCAGTACTGTCAAACGTTTTGCGCTGACACAGTCACATTTATAGCAGATCCACTCTTCTATATATCCATCCTGCAGCATTTCTTCCATAGGACGTACTGGTTTGGGCCTCATATAATTATGCTTATGAAAATCAGGGTCGATATTCTTTTCCCAGTCAATGACATCCAGAAGATACTCATAATTCCCCTTTTCTTCTTCCGGACAGTTCTTCCAGAGCAGGTCTTCGCCTACCACCTGTCCGTTCAGCAGTACGGACTGATACATGGCATAGACATCTGATGCAAACTGTGGTTCATATGTACACAGTGAGCCCGGTGCATGCATAACTCCCGGGTCTACATGGAAACCGGTATCGTGTTCCAGCTTATATGCTCTGGAGAGGCCGAGAATGTTGTTATCACCCTTCTTAAAGTTTCTGAGGCTTTCCAAGACCTCCTCTTTCGTGGTTTCCGGATTAAATCCGAAAAATGTGAAGGGGAACTCTCCTCCATGGTTATTCAGCTGGGATGGGAAAAAGTACATTTCGGGTTTACCGTCTGCCCCCACTCTTTCTGCGTGTGCCTGGCGGTGATGGATATGATGAGGCAGAGGCCCGGCATTGTCAAAGAATTTAGAAAACATAGCCCATCGATGGTACTTATTCCACAGCTTCTCTCCGATCAGCTCTGCGCCTGACAGTTCAACTGCGTCCCGCAGGAGAATCCGCTCGTTCCCCTCTTCGTCAGCTATAATATAGCTTAACCCTTCATCCTCCGGAGTTCCCGGCCCATTTTCCGCCCATGTCGTGGAAGAAAACCACCGTTCATCAATTCCGCCCCGCGTGCCCAATATATAGTAATCATCGGGGTGCAGTTTAATTCTCTTCCCCGGACGGCAGAATGCTCTGGGTACCCAGGCCGGCGCCAGGCGGAGCACTCCTTTTCCCTTTGACAAAGCTTTTTCTGTCAGACCTTTTTTGTCCATAATAGCCTCCTTACTCATTTTATCGAAAACTCTTTACGAGGTACTAGTATAAGCCACACTAAATGCCTTGCTGGTTTATACTAGATGAGTTTAGACTATCACGCCAGAAAACGTTCGTCAATTCAAAATAATATTTTCGGCTTAATACACATTTTATGACGCAATTCATCGTGTTTTAGCACAAAAAAGGAGCGAACACCAGAAAACATTCTTCGTTTTGTTCGCTCTGGTTATCGATGCCGGCACTTACCATCCGAATAATTCCCACTCGCTCGCTGCCAGTTTATTCGTAGATCTTCGAACAATCAGATTACAGGGCAGTTCTACGCTTTTTTCTTTTATATCCGGGTCTGCCAGCATTTTTACCGCCATACGGCCCATTTGATACGTGGGAACATTAACCGTTGTCAAAGACGGCTCTATCATTGACGATACGCTCAGATTATCAATCCCGGTCACAGCAAACTCATCCGGAATCGTCCGCCCCTCCGACCGGACCGCCTTAATTGCTCCTATCGCCATCTGGTCGTTCGCTGCAAATATAGCAGTCAGGCCCCGGTTCCTGATCATCAGCTCCTTCGCCATCATATATCCGCTGTTTGGCGTAAAATCGCCCTCTGCAATCAGATCCACCGAATAGGGCACGCCGAATTCTGCCAAAGCTCTCTTGTATCCCTGGACCCTGCATATTGTAAGAGGATTAGACATCTTGCCTGAAATGTGGGCGACACGCCGGTGTCCGTTTTCCAACAGTTCCCGGGTCGCCATATATGCATTCTTCTCATGATTTACATACACACTTCCGAACCCTGTTTCCTCCAGTTTTCTCTCCAGAGTTACAACCGGGATCCTCCGTTCCAGAAACGTCTGTTTTATAAAACTGAAATATTCCTTTTCTTCTGTAGCCGGGCAGACAGTATCAATAAGAATTCCGCACAGCGCCTGCTTCCGGATCGTTTTGATGAACCTTTTTTCCTTATTAAAATCGAAATCCGAGTTGCCAACTACCAGGACATATCCCTCTTCTGCCACCGTGTCTTCGATTCCGTTCAGGAGATTAGAAAAAAATGTGCTTGCAATATTCGGAAGAACAACCGCAATAATCTTATCTCTTTTTTTCTGCCTTTCCGGAAGCTGATACCCCAGCTCACCAGCTGTTTCAAGCACCCTGCTCCGGATCTCTTCACTCACATATTTTCCGCTGTCACTTAAGACCGCTGAAACCGTAGATAAAGATACGCCGGCAGCCTTTGCCACATCTCTCATACCAGGCATCTCCGCAACCTCCCTGATCTGTGTTTTATACTATGGTACTCCGGCAGCGAACGTTTGTCAATTCATTTTCCTTTTATTTAGATTCCTTTCCCACCGAAGCCTCCGGCTCACGCTGGAAATCCCCAACCTAAGAGACTACATGAACATTGTATTATTCTCCATTGGGGACTGCTGATGCAGCCCCCTGTTTTCTGGTCAGCCCTGAGACTACAAGATACCCATCTGCATATTTCCCGGCTGCCTCCGCCAGTTTCTGCACCTCTTTTTCTTCCATCAGTTCAGTTGTGTCATAATCCCATTCCTGTCCAATCTTAGCATATTTCTCTTTACACACATTATTAAATGCACATAATTCCCAGCGTTCTGTCACATCCGCCAGTTCTTTCCGAACAAACAGGCCGATTTCCTCTATATTTTCTTTTGCTGCTGTCGCCCCCGGAATTAACGGCGTCCTGATCCACAGCCTTGTGTCCCTCTTTTTCCGAATTTTACCGGCTATGAACTTCAGGTTATCCAATATGATCTTGTTGCTGACGCCCGTATATTCTCTATGCAGTTTTTCATCCATGAATTTGATATCATAGAGAAATGTATCCACATATGGATATATCTCCTCGTAAACCTCTTTCTTACCGAAACCAGATGTATCCAGTGCGGTATCCACACCCTGACGCTTCAGCGCCTCCAGAAATTCAGCCAGAAACCGGTGCTGGAGCACAGGTTCGCCGCCCGACACGGTCACCCCTCCTGAAAAATCGTCAAAAAACATATCGTCTTTACATGCCTCTTTCACAAGCCGGGCTGTTTCCCAGTATTCTCCCACCGTGCCCATCGCTTTTGCCGGGCACTGGTCAGCACAGGTGAAACATTGTCTGCAGGCTGTTCTGTCGATCCGTATCCCACCGGTCTCCGCAGCCAGCGCATTTCCCGTACAGTGGGCGGCGCAGCTCATACAGCCGATACATTTTTTTGCATCCCACTGCAGCTCCCTGTCCGGACTGATACTTTCCGGATTCTGGCACCACCTGCAGTGCAGGGGGCACCCCTTCAAAAACACAGTGGTGCGCATACCAGGCCCATCGTGGGTTGTTCCTCTGTGTATGTCAAAAACCAGTCCCTTTTCCATCTTTCTTCCCCGCTAAACACTTGTATAATTTACTCTGTTCACAAATTCTTTTCTGAACTCGTGATCCATAACCACAAAATGAGCGCTGTACCCGGTGACCTTTACGACAATGTCCGCATATTCCGGGTTCTCGATATCGTCTACCGCCCTCTTAAGCTTTTTCAGATCGATTACATTAAAGTTAATCTGAATGCCGCCCTTCTTCATGTATGCCTTAGAAAAGTTTTCGATATATGCGCCTTTGTTTTCCTTTCCGTCAAAGAATTTCGGCTGCAGTTCGATCTGCAGCGAACCGCCCTGGTACTCTCTGAAAGGCACCTTCAGTAAGGACTTTGCGGTTGCAGTGATCCCCTCATGGTTTCTTCCATGCATAGGATTGCACCCATGCGCGATCGGTTCCTCGGCAAACCTGCCGTCCGGCGTCGCGCCCAGTATAGGACCGGCATAGGTATGCCCCATATATTGGAATAAAGAGGCCCGGAAGTTGAAGCCTTTGATATTGCGCTGTTCCTCCAGCGTATCGTGGATATTTTCCGCTACTCTTACGTACATCTCGTCCACACCGTCCCGGTCGTTCCCGAATTTCTCCTGGTTCAGCATGATCTGGCGCATGATTTCGTGATCTTTCCAGTTGTTCTGAACAGCCTTATTCAGCTGGGCCATCGTATATTTCTTTTCCTCGAACACCACTTTCTTTATGGCGTACAGAGAATCCACCACATTGGGCACTCCCAGAACATTAACAGAAGTAAATGCATTATGAGGCCCGCCTATTGACGTAACATCCAGCCCTTTTTCAATGGTGTCTTTCATGCAGAGGGTAGTGACCATTTCCGGCCATACCCGGTCCTGCCACTTATACACACAGTTCTTAAATTCGGTAAATGCTTCTGCCGTCCGCTTTACTTCCCGGGTATATAAATCCCAAAACTCCTCAAAAGTTTCTGCATTCTGTTCTTCTGCCAGCTTCATGGCTCTCTGCATGGGGGCCGGCAGAACAAAAGAGTTCAGGTCATGGTCGCTGTACTCGGCTCCCACCGCGCAGTACCACTGACAGCCGCTGTACGACACATTCCAGGCATCGTCTTCGCTGTAACCACTGTACAGCTCGGAATCCCGCATTACATCATAGTTGACCAGAGTAGGAACCCCGCAGCCGTGTCTTGTCACCACGTCACATGCATAGCTGTAGTAGTCCGGATCCATATCTTCATGCCACATCACACCCAGATGATTATAGCCGCCTATCATATCGTAGGCCTCCAGTCCGATCCAGCTGATTTCATTGGTGGCGTCCCGGCCTTCCCGGTCTCTTCCGCCGAAGGAGAAATAATTCCCGCCGTATTTCAGGTACAGTTCTGCCAGGATATCTCTGGCTTCCTCCCTTGTGATTTTCCCTTCTTCCAGATCCTTTCTATAAAATCTGATCAGCATCTGGTCCAGCCTTCCATATCCGTTGCCATGGCCGTTTATCCTCTCTACAACCTGGAATAACTGGATCCACTGTACTGCCTGCTCAAAACTCTCAGGCGCCCCCTCTGCCAGCTGTTTCATATTGGCAGCAATTTTCTGATACCTCTTCTTTTGTTCCGGGTCGCCCTCCGCCCCTGCAAGTTCCGCAGCACGCAGGGAATGCCGCATAGTATAGCGTATGATTGCCTGTACCACTTGTTCCTGTGCCTCCAGATAGGCGCGCCTCTTTTTGTTTCCATACCGTTTCCATTTTTCTTTGCTTTCCGTCACATCTTTCAGCAGTCCGGTCCATCCCTTCTTTAGGCCGATGTTAAGATCCGGGCAGGTATGTGCCAGGCTTGTTCCTCCGGCGCCCATCTGGCGCAGGTCAAATCCCAGCTCTGCCACTTCATCCGGATACACAAACTTTCTGGCCTCATCCAGCTGCCAGTGGAATTCTCCCACAATCGTCTCATTTGGATAAATTTCTGCAGGACTATGGTCCAAAAAAAAAGCATAATCCTCCGCCCAGTTAGTTGCAGAGTATTCGAAGCCCTTCACTCTGGACGGCATCTCGTCCAGATACGGAAACGGAGTGCCCACATCCACCCGGCAGTTGTGGTCCCCCAGATTGATTCTCTCGTCATCGGAAAGCGCCAGCTCTCCGGTTGCCGGTGAGAATCCCGCACTGTGCCCGGACCAGTGGTACACAAGAAATTCTGCGTTATCCACATATACATTCCTTCTCCCGCTTTTTGATAAACCGGTGCTTCTCTCCCACAATTTTTGTATTCTTTCATTTTTCCTAAATTTAGATTGTTCCATTTTAGTACCTCCATTCATGTTTCATTTTCTGTCTTTATTTTATCAGCCAATAAAAAAGCCACAACTTCCCGTTGTGACTTTAAGGTTGCATGATACGACTATTTCTGAATTAACCAGCCGTTTTGTTGTTTTATATCAATCCATCTCATCCCGCAGAGCGTCGATGATATTCTCCTTTTTGATCTTTCCTGCGGCATATACCATGGTAATAAAGACTACCAGGAACACACCAAGTATACTGGCTCCCATACTGCACCATGGGAACACAAATTTCATCTCTCCGCCCCCGGCGTTCATACCCACATAAATCAGACAGGATAGAATCCCTGCGAGGGGCAGCCCCCAAAGCATTGTCCGCACTCCGTAAAGAGAACACTCAAAACGCATCATCTTATTAAAATCCCGGTCGGACATCCCCACCGAACGGAGCATGGCAAACTCCCGCCTGCGCAGCTTGATGTTCGTGGAGATCGTGTTGAAAACATTCGCAACCGCTATGAGCGAAATCATGGTTATGAAAACAATCGCAAACAAGTTGACAATGAACGTCATATTTCGGTTCTGATCAAGAATTCCATACACATTATACAGGGTATAGTCAGCGGTTATGCCGGCTCCGTCAATCATCGCCTGCATCTCGGACGTGGACCGTCCCGGATTGTCTGACTTGAAAGTCATCCCCAGTTTTACAGGCTTTGAAGACGCCCCCAGAGCGTCAAACTGAGGTTTTGCCTGGTATGGAGCGATCACCATAAGCGTGTATCCGCGCCAGTCTCCCGGCTCTGCGGGCAGCAGATCCGGATAGGCATCTACAAAGGACGCACGGATTGTTTTGGTTTGATCTCCTGAATCGGAACGCAGCGTAAATTCCATGGGCTCTTCCTGCATATAATAATGTTCCGGCAGTATTCCTGTCACGATCATATTGTCTTCCAGCCCGCTATATTCCGTTTCGGAAAGCTCCAGGCCTTTGAGCAGGTCCTGATAGACCCCATCCTCTACAAACTGGATATCCAGCGGCGCTTCAACCGTTTCATTCGTCCCGTCATAACCAATAAGTTCCCCGAATTCATCCAGAAAATGTCTGGTCAGATCTTTCGTATTAAGTACGCAGGAATAGGTCGAAAGCGCCTGATAAGAACTTTCTTTTACTCCGCTGGCATTTTTCATATCTTCATAAAGCCGGAGGAGCTCGTCTTCTTCCATGTCCCGTGTATAGAAACAAATGTCATAGTCTTCAACTGCCACAGCAGAATTCTCTGCTATCTGGTTCAGATAGGTACCGAAAGAACTTGCCGTCACGGTCAGCACCACGCTTAACGTAAGCGACAGGATTATGCTGCGGTAACGCCGCTTGTTTCTTTTGAAGTTCTTTAACGCAAGCATCCCCTCCAGACCGTAAAGGCGTTCCGTGAGCTTTGAGGTTCTGAGCGCCCTGGCTTCCACCCTGACCTCGTTGGTCTGGCGGATACATTCCATCACAGGGGTCCCTGCAGCCTTCTTTGCCGGAATATAGGCCGATATTAAAATGGTAATCAAGCTGACAACAACCCCGGCTAAAAGAGCAGGAACCGACACTTTCAAGGTCAGCGGCACATTATCATACATCATATTTGCAAAATTCTTTGCCACAAGGGAAAGCACCAGCCGGATACTTGGAATCCCAATTAAAATCCCCAGCGGTATGCCCACAGCACCGATGCATATTCCCTCAAACATGACCGAATTGCGCAGCTGCCTTTGTGTTGCGCCCACCGACATGAGGATTCCAAACTGGTGCGTGCGCTCATTCAATGAGATGTTGAATGAATTGTAGATCAGGAATACTGAGCCGAGCATTACCAGGGCAATTAAGATTCCTCCAACCGAGTATAAAAGGACTGTAAGCAATTTTTCCCCTGACAGACCCATAAACCGCAGTACGTCATCGTTCAGAACATAGCTGTAATTATCCGGGATACCGTCTGTATAGGAATGAACTTTATAGGGATTCTTTAGCGTAACAAATACGGAAAGACTGTCCGCTGCGGCTGCATCCTCCGTTGTAATTAAAGTGTATCCCGGCGCGGCAAACTCCTCGGCAGCCGGCCGCTGGCAGATGCCCACAACCGTATAGGTCTTCTCTTGTGCCGGAACCAGTGTTTCTTCCCCGCCGCAGTATGGATCGTGCTGGCTGAGCTTCTGGCCGTCTTTCATGCGGCTTCCCACCTGCAGGGTGATCGTGCTGCCCACCGGAATTTTCACCCCGCCGTTTGCTGCAATATGCGCCGGTATCAGAACCTCGCTGCTGTCCCTGGGCATTCTTCCGGAAAGAAGCTGTAGTGGCAGAGTTTCCAGGGCTTCTTCATTCCACCCAGAAAGAAAAAGATAGGGCTTGTCGGGATTCTGGCCCCCTTCCAGCGCGGCATAACCAATGTTCTGCAGGGCAGCCGTACCTGCCACCCGGCTGTCGACGGCCTGAGACTGTAGATAGGCAGAATCTGCATCCGGGATTTCAACATGCCAGCCGCCATACTTTGAAGCAGCCCCAAGAATCATATAACTCTGCAGGGAAACGGCAAATGTAGCGACACCCGTGATCAGGGCCGCAGACAGGGCCACGCCGACCACCGTTACAAAGGTCCGCGTGCGGCTCTTTTTTAATCCCTGCAGGGCAACCTTGTGGAAAATATTCATGACCGACCCACCTGCCTCTCATCCCGCACTACTTTACCGTCTGCGATCGTAATAATGCGTTCTGCCTGCAGAGCAATATTTTCATCGTGGGTAACGAGGAGAAGAGTCTGCCCATATTTTCTGTTGCTTTCTTTCAGCAATTTGATAATCTCGTGTCCATTGCGGCTGTCCAAAGCACCTGTAGGTTCGTCCGCCAGCATGACTGCCGGTGCGTTCATCAGTGCACGTCCGATGGCAACACGCTGCTGCTGCCCGCCCGAAAGCTGGTTGGGAAGATGGGACTTTCGCTCCTGTAATCCCAGCAGGTCTAATAAATCGTTCAGCCGTTTTTTGTTCACTCTGCGCTTATCCATCAGGATCGGCAGTGTGATATTTTCTACAACATTCAGAGTGGGAATGAGATTGTTGAACTGGTATATCAATCCAACCTGCCTGCGGCGGAAGATGGCCAGCTTCTCATTGCTCCCTGCATAGACATCCTGCCCGTCCAGATAGATCTTACCGCTGGTGGGCGTATCCACGCCGGCTATCGCATGCAGAAGAGTGGATTTGCCAGATCCGGAAGAACCAATAATTGCAGTAAATTCCCCTTTCTCAATGGTAAGCGACACATGGTCCAGCGCGATCACCTGATTTTCTCCTGCGCCATAAACCTTACATAAATTTTCAACTTTTAAAAATTCCATTATGTGAATCTCCTTCCCTTTTTCTACTCATATAATAGAACTTCCCGCTTACATTTCAGTGACTTTCCGGTGAGAGATCCGTCACTTTGGAAAACGGATAGAAAATACCGCGCCGCCCTGAGGATGATTTTTAGCGGTAATGGTTCCGCCCTGTCGGGTGATAATGGTCTTGCAGAGTGCCAGCCCGATCCCATAACCAGCCGTACCAGTATTTTTTCCCCGATAGAACCTTTCAAACAAAACAGGCAGGTCTTCCTTATCAAATCCTGCACCGCTGTCATGAAGGGTAATACCGGTAAACAGGGGCGTATCCTCACACATAATGTGAATCTTCCCGTGATCTCCTGCACCCTCGATGCAGTTTTTAAGAATATTCTGGATTGCTTCCGACAGCCAGCCTGCATCGCCCCGAATCACGATCCCCCTGGGCACGTCAATCTTAAGCTCGATGCTGTGCAGCTCTATTGGAATAAAAAGTGGGCGAAGCGCAGTGTTTATCAGGCTGTCTACCTCGATCTGCCCGTTTTGGAACATCACAACACCGGCATCCAGACGAGATAATTTCAGCAGTGAACTGAGCAGCCAATCCATCTGTGCAAACAATTCCTCCGTCTCCCTGAGGAATTGCTTCCTTTCGTTTTCATCCGGGCTGTTCTCCAGCAATGACAGAATCAGATTTGCGGATGTAAGCGGGGTGCGGAGCTGATGGGCAATGTCGGCCAGTGAATCTGCCAGATGTCCTTTTTCTTTTTTCAGCGCATCGTTCTGTTCCCGGATCCGCTGTGTCATTTTGGTTATCTCGCTCTGCAGAATGGAAAGTTCCCCTTCTTCAGCTTCACTGATAAACAGATGATCCGTATTATGAAGCACAAGATCGATTTGCTCTGAAATCTGTGCAATCCTTTTGTACCTGGCCCGCGTAAATACAAAAAATGCCGCGCCAAAGGCAGCGGCACAAACGAGGGCCAGTCCCCCGGCCGCCGGATTCATGTAAAATCCCGCTGCCGCAGCGGCAGCGGTTATGATAGCGCATGCAATGGCAAACTGCCGGATCTCCCTATTCCGAAACATATCCATCCCCCAATCGGTAGCCCGTTCCACGAACCGTCAAAATGATCTGCGGGTCTGCCGGATCATCCTCGATCTTCTCCCGCAGCCGCTTAATATACACGGACAACGTATTGTCATTGACAAACTCACCCGCCGCATCCCATAATTCATCCAGCAGCCTGTCCCTCGTAAGAATATGATTAGGATTACTGATAAAAACCAGCAGAAGGTGGTATTCAAGTGCAGAAAGAAAAACCCTGACGCCATTTTTTTTCACAATACCGCTTGCCGTATCGACAGAAAGCCCGCAGATTTCCAAAGCCGACGGCGACTGCCCCGATCTGCGAAGTGCAGTCTTGATCCGCGCAATCAATTCCCGTGGGCGGAATGGCTTAGTGATATAATCATCTGCGCCCATGTTCAACCCCGTAACAACGCTCGCCTCATCACCCGAGGCCGTCAAAAAAATCACCGGAATATCCCGCGTCTGTTTGATCTCCGTGCACACCGTAAACCCATTACCATCGGGCAGTGAAATATCCACCAGCGCCAGATCAAATCTATGCTCCGCGAACATGGCAATGGCTTCATTCTGCGTAGAAGCATGCGTAACCGCAAACCCCTCAGAGTGCAGCAAAAGCATAAGATTTTTGGCGATTGCTCTATCATCTTCCACTAAAAATATCTGTTTCATACATTTTTATCATCCTTTATTTATTTTTTAACCTCTAATAACTATAATAATCTCCATACATCTTTCATTATATTGCCCGCCCCCCTGAAATGCAACTTACAGAATTGTCATCTCCCCCCTCACTATTTTAACATTCCGGAAAATCAATACGCTGCTTCGGTTACAGCCCCTCCCCCGGCAGACGAACTTATCTGCTGACCAGATGTGCCCAGTGAAATGAAGGGGCGGCCGATCGATCCCCCAACCTCACGCCTCTGGCTGCATCCACCCATTGTAGTTTAAAAGGGTGTCGGCTATTTGCGTGCGGTATTCTCTCGGGGACATTTTTACGGTCTGCTGGAAGTTGCGGTTGAAGCTGGATACGGAACCAAAGCCCGTGTTTTCTGAGATGCTCAGGATGGAGTCTTCGGTAGTACACAGCATGTTGCATGCTTCTGCAATCCGTACCTGGTTGATGTATTCCAGGGGGGACATTCCCATGATCTGGGAGAATACTCTTCTGAAATGGGTGGGGCTCCAGTGACATAGTTCGGCAAGAGTATCTGTCGTAAAGGATTCCATGTAATTTTGTTCTATATAATCGAGTGCGGGTGAGAGTACCATGGTATTGGACTTGCTTTCATCTTCTGTAAGGGAAAGATTCCGGGAAGCTTTCAGGTTCTGGATCCGATACAGTTCGATGTACAGGGACAGCAGCAGGCCGCGTGTGCTCAGCTGGTAGCCTGGCTTTTTCCCGGTCATCTCTGAAATCACCTGCATTGCGAGGCTGTAGATTCGTTCGGAGTCTTCTTTTTTTAATAGGTACTGATATCCGTTTGTTCCTGCTGGCGCCAGGTTTATATTTTCCCAGGAACCGGGCATCCAGCCGCCGAACATCCTGCCGGGATCAAAAAACAGATAGGACCATTTGCTTTTTCTGCCCTTGTCAGAATAGGTAGTGTGAGGTATATTTTTAGGAATGCATGTCACGTTTCCTGCCTCAAATCCCAATGCCCCGCCATAGAATTCTATTTTTCCGCTCTCCGAATGGCAGATCCCTACTTCCAGACAGTTGTGAAAATGCAGGCGCCCGCTGGGAATATCCGATATCTTCCAGTGCTCCCCAGTCAAAAGCAGCACGGGAAAATACTCCGGAAGATGATAGCTGCGGAATTCCGTTATTTTATATTCTCCTTTTGAAACATTTTTACGCATATACTTCTCTCCCTGTTTTAAATTTGTGTATAGAATCCGGTGAATAAGACTGTCTAAGCCTGTCTTTCGGATGTTTGATTTATATTTTATCATAAATGGTCATTTTTGCGCACTTTTTTTATCCGGGTGATTAGACGGTATCGGTCATTTGAAGGATAATAATGCTACAAACATGTATAACACGTAATCCAAAGATAGAGAGGAGACCAGATATGAGCACAACAAAAGGGGGCTTTACCCTTCCCGGGGAAGCCGGATATGAAAAACTGACGCTTGAAATGGCAGAGAAATGGGGGGCCGATGTTATCCGTGACAGCGATGGAACGGTGCTTTCCGATGAGATTCTGGAAGCAGGATACGGTATCTACTCCACCATCTGCATCATCCGAGACCATAATGACTGGGCAAAAAAGAACATGGACAAACTGCAGCAGACTTTTCTCATCACACAACCGGTAACCGCTGCAAGTGATACGCTGGAGATTGATTTGATGAAAGATTTCTTTGAGGAGCAGTTTGCTGTCAATGACACTCCCGATGCCTTTAAATACTGGCAGGTATATGACAGAACCACCGGCCAGGAGGTTGACAGGAAGCACTGGGATTACTCAGCCGGAAACCGTCAGGTACGGCTAAAAGGGATTACTCCCTGGCATAATTACACGGTCTCCTTTATGGCATACCGTATCTGGGAAGAGATCTCTATGTACAACCATACGACCAACCATTGGGAAAAGGAGCATTTGATGCAGATTGATCCCCGTTACGAGGAGGCACAGGAGTATCTGCTTGCGTGGATGAAAAACTGGTGTGAAACGCACCAATCTACGACAGTTGTCAGATTTACTTCCATGTTTTACAACTTTGTCTGGATCTGGGGCAGTGATGTAAGAAACCGGAATTTATTCACCGACTGGGCATCTTACGATTTTACCGTCAGCCCCAGAGCGCTGGATCTATTTGCCGAGACATATGGATACAGTCTGACCGCGGAAGATTTTGTAAATCAGGGGAAATATCACGTCACGCATATGCCCGCCGGAAAGACGAAGAGAGACTGGATGGATTTTATCAATGATTTTGTAATCGAATTTGGTAAAAAACTGGTATCCATGGTTCATGACTATGGCAAAAAAGCCTATGTCTTTTACGACGACAGCTGGGTGGGAATCGAGCCTTACAACGGACGTTTTGAGGAATTTGGGTTCGATGGAATGATAAAATGTGTTTTCAGCGGCTATGAGGCGCGTCTCTGCAGCGGTGTTCCTGTGGAAACCCATGAACTTCGCCTGCACCCATATCTGTTTCCTACAGGGATAAATGGTTCGCCTACATTTCTGGAAGGGGGCAATCCGAAAGGGGAAGCCCAGAAATACTGGCAGGCCGTCAGACGCGCTGTTTTAAGATCCCCCATTGAACGGATCGGACTTGGAGGTTATCTGCATCTGGTTGAAAACAGCCCGGAATTCGTGGAGTATATTGCCGACACCGCAGACGAGTTCCGCATGCTCAAAGATCTTCACAGCCACGGAAAACCCGCTGTGTTAAACCCAAAGGTGGCTGTACTTCATTATTGGGGCGCCCTGCGCTCCTGGACATTGTCCGGACATTTCCACGAGACATATATGCATGATTTGATCCATATCAACGAAAGCCTTGCTGGACTTCCTTTTGATGTCTCATTCATCAGTTTTGAAGATGTCAAAAACGGTGCATTAAAAGGAATCGATGTCGTAATCAATGCAGGATATGCAGGAAGTGCATGGAGCGGAGGAGACTGCTGGAAAGATGAGCATACCATAAGTATTCTGACCGAATGGGTTTATAACGGCGGAACCTTCATCGGAGTCAATGAGCCTTCCGCATTGGAGGGGTGCGACACCTTTTTCCGCATGGCACATATACTGGGCGTTGATGAAGATACGGGGGCCAGAGTGTGCCATGGCAAATGGTCATTTACAGAAGAGGCCCCGGAAGGTCTCTTCCCGGCTGGAAGTTATATACATGCAAGAAAGGGAATTTATCTGACTGACGGTAAGGCATCCGTCCTCAGAGAAGAAGCTGGCATGCCAGCCGTGACTTCCTGCGGATTCGGCTCCGGCAGGGGGATATATCTGGCATCCTTTGAGTACTGTCCGGAAAATACACGGCTGCTAATGAATCTGATCCTGTACGGAACAGGCGGGCAGCTTATGCCGGAACTGGTAACAGATAACCTGCATACGGAGTGCGCTTATTATCCGGAGAGCAGTATGCTTGTCGTGATCAACAACTCCGGCCAGGAACAGAACGCAGCTGTAGTTGTAAACGGGAAGAAAATCACATGCCGGATGGAGGGCTATGGAATTTATTGTGAGCGGGTTTAAAATGCGGGGGATGTAGTACGCCTGACAGCAGCGGGGAGCGGGACCGGCCCTCAGCCGGGGGACGGTCCCGCTCCCCGCTGCTGTCAGGCTGGGCTTCTTCCAGACGGATGAGAAACCGCTTACGGAGGGGAAATTTGGTGGGAAAGGGGGATGGGATTGGGCTGTGGGGAAGCTTCTCTATCTCCTAATGTTTTTTTATGACTCAAATATGGCGGCGGCTTTTTTTAGTTCTTCTCGGATTTGGATGTGCTGCGGACAGACTTCTTCGCATTTTCCGCATTGGATGCATGCGGATGCTTTATTCCAGCCGTGGCCTTCTGTGCTCCATTGATAGGTACCTCCGGCGCTTTCTTTGTTGCCATAGGTTTTCAATAGATTTACTGCCTGGAATATTCCGTATATGGCGATATTCTCCGGGCAGCCTTTCATGCAGTATGCGCAGGCAGTACAGGGGACGGTTGGCAGCTTGCTAAGACCTTTTTGTACTTTCTGCACTGCTTCTCTTTCTTCCTCTGACAGCGGCCTGAACGCTTTCATGTATGAGAGGTTATCCTGCATCTGGCTGATGTTGGACATTCCGCTCAAGACTGTTATGATGCCTTCCAGAGACGCGGCATAGCGGATTGCCCATGAGGATACTGACGCGTCGGGATCGGCCGCCTTGAATATGTTCTCCAGATTTTCAGGAAGCGCTGACAGATTACCGCCTTTTACAGGCTCCATGATGATGATTTCTTTGCCGTGTTTTCTGGCTGTTTCATAGCACAGCCTTGATTCGATGGTCGGATTGTCCCAGTCCGCATAATTAATCTGAAGCTGTACAAAATCCATTTCCGGATGAGCCGTCAGGATCTCGTCCAGCAACGCCGCTTTATCGTGGAAAGAAAATCCGAGATTGCGGATCAGCCCCTGCGCTTTCTTTTCTGCAAGGAAATCCCAGATTCCAAAGTCATCAAAGGCCTGTGATCTATGTTCTCCCAGATTGTGGAGCAGGTAAAAGTCAAAATATCCTGCCCCGGTTCTCTTCAGAGAGGTGTCAAACATTGCTTTTGCCTCGTCTGCGTCCTTTGCATCCCAGGCCGGAAGCTTTGTCGCCAAAAGGAACTTATCTCTTGGATAGCGGTCAACGAGAGCCTCCTTGATTGCTGCTTCACTCTTGCCGTCCACGTATCCATAGGCTGTATCAAAATATGTAAATCCCGCCTCTAAAAACATATCCACCATCTGCTTCGTCTGTTCAATATCCACGTCCTCACCAATCATCGGAAGGCGCATCAGCCCAAAACCCAGTTTTGGTATATTGCCGTATCGGTTTTCCATTCCATGTTCCTCCATTTTGCTATTATTTTTTATACTTAGGCTATGGAAGAATTATATAATAATTCCATGAAAAAAAACAGACCCTCAGGCTCACTTTTGAAAAAGAACTGCTTCTTCGAAAAACTCCAGCCGTATCTCCTCAATCCACGGCTCATAACCAAATAGCCCCTGCCCGGCGTGTTCCGCCATCCCGATAAACAATTCCCCCGCAGTCTTGTTTGTCTTATATGTATGCAGCTCATAGTCCATCTCGGCGCCATATATTATAATGTATCCGTCCATGTCCGCCGTAACCTCAGTAATACAGGGCATGTAGATTTCTCCGGTACTCCCATTTTTTGCTGCCAGATAAACAACAATAAGTTCTGTATATTGTATTTCCGTTTTATGATCATCCTCAAAGAGGAGAAGCAGCGATTGATCCTGAAAAATAATGCTCAGAGGGGCTGCAATCAGTGTTCTTTTATTCATACCGGATCCTCCATCTCATCTTTCCCCATTACCTCAGAATCTATATTCTGTGGTAATTCATCCGCAATTAGGAACAGATTCTCTCCGATATGTCAAATGAAATGTGCTTCTTTTGAATTAAACAAGCATTTTAGACACACTGAAACAGACCTGTAGTAAGTGAATAATCACAGGTCTTGTTGTGGTTCAAACTACTTTTATCCAAGGCAGTTTATGATAAATTTTTTCGATATACTGTGCGTCTATAGATTATAATTGAATATTCAAGATTTTTCATATATAATAAAACCAACCAAATTTATGTAAACTTTTTTCTTTTTTACCACAGAATATAGATTCTGTGGTTTTTATATAATCAGCTGCATGCTGTCAAATATCCTGTCAAAATTTCTATAACTGGACGCAATATAAATCCTTGTTGTCTCAATAGAGGAATGCCCCAGAATATCAGCGAGATGGGAAAGATTCTTTTCCACCGCATAAAAACTTCTGGCAAACAGATGCCTTAAATTGTGGGGATATACTTTTTTCGGCTTTACGCCAGCATAGGCCGACAGGCGTTTCATCTCATGAAAAATATTAGAGCGGTCGACAGGTTTTCCATTTCTTGTTATAAACACACTTCCTGTACGGATATTCTGCTGATCCATATAGTCTTTCAGCTTGTTTTTCAATTCATTCGGGAGCAGAATCACCCGGTGTTTCCCTTTCATATCAATCTCCGCCCTCCCCTGCTGGACAGCATCTGCGGTAATATACTTCAGCTCACTGATTCTGATTCCGGTTGAGCATAAAGTAAGCAGAATATGGTACAGACGGATTTTGCCCCTTTCACGTGCGGACAACAGCAATGTTCTATACTCTTCCTCTCTTAATTCTTTTTCCTCCTCCACAAACGACTTTTTCTGTACTTTTATAAATCTCACACGGCATTCCGGCCTCCCTATGAAATCCAGAAAAGCATTCACCGCTGACAGCTTCACATTAATGGTCTGTGCCTTGTACTCCGGCTGCATTGCGGCCCGGTATTGCATCACCCTGCTTTTGGTAATATCACCGCCGTCCAGATAATCAAGAAAATTTCGGATTTCCTTGATATATTTTTTAATCGTAGCCAAAGATTTTTCATTCATCATTAAATTATTTTCGAATTCCCCTACTTTTTTAATAGATATTTTTTCTGTCATATGTTTTCCTCCTTTTTATATATTAAAATACATTTTTGACAGAAAAATATACATATAAAAAGCACCTGGAATAAAACTTCATCCAGGTGCCCTCTTTGGCTGATCTGTTTTTACTCGGCCAGCGCTTTTACCTCTTGATATTTTACTAAGTCTGAATACATTTCCCCTTTGTAAGGATTTTTCTTTGTCTTCTTAATCCGGTACAGCATATATACGAATACTGCCGCATTGGCAAGCAGAGCCAGCAGGCTCATAACAAATAAAAATGTGGTATTAGGCGCAGCGCTGGCTACCTGATAAATCCCCGCATCCTTTAATACCGTGAACCCGTCTGCGGCCAGAACCCCCTCCTGGATCGCCGCATCTGCAATCGCCTTGCTGGATGCGGAATGAACCAGCCATTTACTCGCATCCTGGAACGCCGGAAATGTCTGGGCAAACATGCACCACAGTGCCAGCGTATGTGCGCGGTGCTGCAGCCAGGCCCCTTTTCCCAGTGTAAAAGCACATACAGTGGGGGCCAGCAGCAGCGCAAATCCACAGTACCATGCATGGGTCGGCAGGCAATTGTATGTATAGGCAAAATTCCATAAATCATAGGCCACAATCCAGAACCACATCATATCCGGCCAGAGCATGTCGCGGCTGTTATCATTTGCCGTTTTCCTGCGGATACAAATCCCAAACCAGCCGGAAATTGTGATAATATTCAGTATACCCGCTATTCCGTTCATGATATTCCAGGAACCGCCGACATAATACTGTACCTGATTATTCATGTATTCAACCACCGGAGTTGCATACTGGCTGACCTGAAAATCTCTGGAACACGCCTCCAGAATATTGATCGCCAGAATCAACGGCGGAAAACAAAGCGCGATCTTGTTGTGCTGCAGCTTCTTTATATGGCGTATGCACCAGAATCCTATACATCCTGCCGTGGATGAATATACCTTTGCCAGATGGAACCAGTCCATATAGGAGGTATCTTTGAGCGCCGTCAGCCAGAGTACGGTCAGCACCACCGGCAGGATCACAAAGCATCCGAACCCCACCCATTTAAAGCGGCGGCTTAATTCATTTGCCGCAAACAGCGATATAAATACACCAATCCATACGAGCCAGACCAATATTGTCGGCACACTTTCTGTAAATACAAACATCATGAACTCTCCTTCCCTCTCATCGCCTTAACAGGCGGTAATTTCCTTTATATTAAATTCATTTCCGGCAGTCAGCCAGGTATCTTCTCCGCCGCAGTGCGGACACTGTTTTTTATATTTCAGTGTAGAAAAAGTCTTCTGGCAATCCCCGCAGATCGTTACCGCCGGTATTGTTTCTATTTTTAGCTCCGCTTCCTTCAGAAGTTCTGACCTTGCCCGAAAATATTTCCAGCAGTCCTCCAGATAATCCGGAATAACACCGCTCACTTCCCCGATCTCCAGTGTCACCGAAGCTACTTCCGTCAGTTTTTCTTCTTTGCCAATCTCCTCGATCGCGCGGACTACATGCGTGACAAGCCCCAGTTCGTGCATATCTCATCCCCTTCTTTCCATTATGCAGCTATTTCCTGTTGCGGATAATCTTAATCTGTCTTTTCGCCGCGTAGGGCAGAATTGCCTTCATCTTATCTTCACTCTTCATCATCCGGCTTGCCTCGGGAATTTCTCTGCTCAAATGGATCGCATCAAATTCACATTTTGTCGTACAGACACCACAGCCAATACACCGGTTCTCATCTACTATTGTGGCGCCGCATCCCAGGCACCGCGCAGTCTCTGCTTTTACCTGTTCTTCTGTAAACACAAGGCGCGTATCCCGGAAGGTAGATGCTGCTTTAACTCCGGCCTTATGCCCCGGCGCCTGGCGGCTGGCATGGTCATAGCTTTCCTCCGGAATATCCAGGTTTTTCTTATCCAGTTCTATAAATTCACGCCGATTCCGGCCGATTGTCAGACTCTGTCCGTCATGTACAAAACGGTGGATGGAGACCGCGCCTTCTTTTCCGGCCGCTATCGCATCGATTGCAAACTTTGGCCCGGTATACACATCTCCGCCAACAAAGATATCAGGCTCCGCTGTCTGATAGGTCAAAGGATCTGCCACAGCGCCGTTTCCACGTCCCAGTTCCACTTTAGTTCCGTCCAGAAGGCCTCCCCAGATAATGCTCTGCCCGATACTCAGCAGCACATTGTCACATTCTACTGTCATGCAGTCGTCCTCATCATATTGTGGATGAAAACGTCCTTCTGCATCTGTCACAGCCACGCATTTTTTGAAGACCACTCCGGTAACTTTTCCGTTCTCACCAAGTATTTCTTTTGGTCCCCAGCCGCAATTTACCGTGATTCCTTCTTCCTGTGCCTCTGCCACTTCATCTTCAGCGGCAGGCATGGAATCCCTTGCTTCCAGACAATACATCTGCGTTATAGATGCTCCTGCGCGCACTGCACTCCGCGCCACATCAACGGCTACATTGCCGCCGCCGACCACAACGGTCCGCCCGGACAACTGTACCTTTTCATCCGTATTAACCCTGTGAAGGAAATCCACACCCGTCAAAACGCCTCTAAACTCTTCGCCCGGGATGCCGGCCCTGCGTCCTCCCTGACATCCAATGGCAAGGTAAAACGCCTGGTAGTCCTGTGCCCGCAGCTCTTCCAGTGTAATATCTTTTCCTACTTCTATACCGCATTTAAACTCGATTCCCATCTCATGCAGCACCGAGATCTCCGCATCTACCACCTCTTTTTCCAGCCTGAAGCCTGGGATTCCATGAGTCAGCATCCCTCCCGGCTGTCTGTGCTTTTCAAAGATGGTCACCGGATACCCCTTCTGAGCCAGGAAAAAAGCGCAGCTCATCCCGGCCGGTCCGGCGCCCACAACCGCGATCTTCTGCGGGTATGGCTTCCCGATCTGATTGACCATCGGCGGAATATAACGGGACTCTGCATTCAGTTCCTGCATGGCAATAAACTTCTTGACCTCATCGATTGCCACCGCCTGGTCGATCTCCCCGCGGGTGCAAGCATCTTCACAGCGGCGGTTGCAGATACTTCCGCATACTGCTGGGAATGGATTTTCTTTCTTAATCAGCTTAAGTGCATCCAGATACCTTCCCTGGGAAGCCATATTAATATAACCCTGCACGGCAATATGCGCCGGACAGTTCGTCTTGCACGGCGCTGTCCCCGTATCATAGCAGTTCATCTGATTATCATCTCTGTAATTTTCATTCCATTTCTCCGGCCCCCACTTCACCGCATCCGGCAGTTCCTGCATCGGATAGGATACCGGCCCGCTCTTTGTACAGAGTTTCTGCCCCAGCCTGGCTGCACCGGACGGGCAATATTCCACACACTGGCCGCATGCCACACAGTTTTCGGTATTCACCCTGGCAATATAAGCGGAGCGGGACATATTCGGCGTGTTAAACAGCTGAGAGGTACGCAGCGCATAGCAGGAACAGACACAGCAGTTACAGATTGCAAAGATCTTATCTTCCCCATCGATATTAGTAATCTGGTGCACCAGGCCATTGTCCTCCGCCCTCTGCAGAATCTCCATGACCTCTGCTTCGTCAATATAGCGGCCCTTCCCTGTCTCTACAATGTAATCGGCCATATCTCCGACCCCAATGCACATATCATCCTCCAGGTGTCCGCAGCCTTCTCCCTGAATTCTGCGGGAACGGCGGCAGGAACAGGCGCCCACCGCATATTTCCCTTTATACTTCTGTACCCAGTGGGAAATATGTTCGACACTGACGGACTTCTGTTCCGTTGGTATGGCCTTTTCAACCGGAATGACGTGCATCCCAATTCCGGCGCCTCCCGGGGGCACCATAGGGGTTACCTTTTCCAGCGGCAGCCGGCTCATCTGCTCAAAAAATCTGGCGACCTCATGATGTTTCTCCACCTGCTCCAGATTCATGTTCATGAATTCCGCACAGCCAGGCACGAACATCGGCAGTATGTATTGTTTATGGCGGTCCGCATTTTCCCAGTTATACTCCAGCAGACCGATCACGCTCATCTCCTGCAGCAATTCTTCCGTCCGCTTTAGCGGTTTACCGCATTTCTTCGCAATCTCCTGTGCACTGGCCGGCTTTCTTACCTTCATCGCCAGAGCCACTTCCGCCATCTCATCCGTTACAACACAGGCGAGCCCCCAGTATTCTGGATCATCCACGGTCACTTTGTGGCCGATCCTGTCCGTTATCTTCTGACCTAATTTTAAGATCAATGCTCTCTCTTCCGCCATTGCTAACTCCTTTCCGCCTTCTGCCATGCCTTTACTTCTTCCCTGAGCCAATCGGCCCACGCCTCTGTTCCCTCCCCGGTGCGGGCACAAATTGGTATAATGATTGCATTCGGGTTTCTCTTTAAAATGTTCTTTCTGCATTGTTCCATATCAAAATCAAAATAGGGAAGCACATCTATCTTGTTGATCAGAACGACGTCGCAGATAGAAAACATCAGCGGATATTTCAACGGTTTGTCGTCTCCCTCAGGTACGCTTAGAATCATGGCATTCTTCACCGCTCCGGTATCAAATTCTGCCGGACAGACAAGATTCCCCACATTCTCAAGTACAACAAGGTCCAATTCGCCGCACTCAAGGCCCTCCAGCCCCTGTCGGGTCATATCTGCATCCAGATGGCACATCCCCCCTGTATGGAGCTGGATTGCTTTAACCCCAAGCTCAGAAATCGTTTCTGCATCTACATCAGAATCAATATCCGCCTCCATCACTCCGATCTTTAATTCGTTTTTCAGCTGTTCAATCGTCCTGCTAAGTGTAGTCGTCTTACCGGACCCCGGTGAAGACATCAGGTTTAGCAAAAACACCTTTTTTTCCTTCAGTTCTTTCCTCAATTGGGTTGCCCGTTTCTCATTATCCGCAAAAACACTCTGCTTAATTTCCAGAACCCTGAAATCTCCCATTCTCTTCTCTCCTTCGTTCATAATTGGTTGTACCACAATTTGTTATCTTTTTAACATTGTATCATCCCATATAATACATGTCAATTATACCCTTTATTTTTGTGCAATAAGCAACATATTCCCATTCATTTTAGTGCACATTCACCTAGGTTCACGCCTTTGGAATCTGGTATGACCACAGCCACTTTTTTTTATCCTTTGTACTCGCAGTTACTCTGTACTTTTTGTATTTTCAGTTTTTTTAAAATCTATTGACAGAAATTGCTTATTAGTATATATTAAAGATGCAAGGTAGTTTGTTACTCAAGTAACTAACTAATAAGGTGGTGATATTATTGAACATAAATCCAAATATAGATAAACCCATATTTGTTCAAATTGCAGAACAGTTAGAAGATTCCATATTTACAGGCGTGTTCCCAGAGGAAACAAAGATTCCTTCAACCAATGAAATCTCGGCACTTTTGAACATTAATCCACATACGGTTCTCAAAGGAATGAACATGCTGGTAGACGAAGAGATTATTTATAAAAGGAGAGGTCTTGGAATGTATGTAAAAGCAGGCGCAGTTAAAAACATCCGCAGAAAAAGGCAGGATCAATTTTACACGCAGTATATTGAGGCATTAATTAACGAGGCTGTCAAACTGCAGATGTCAAAAGAAGAAATTATCACATTGGTAGAAAAGGGGTATGAGAATGAATGCAATTCAAATTAAGGATGTCGTAAAACGATACAACAATGTCAACGCACTGGATCGGGTTTCTTTGTCCTTTGAATATGGTAAAATTTACGGATTTTTAGGAAGAAACGGAGCCGGCAAATCCACATTAATTAACATTATTTCCAACCGCATCTTCGCTGATGAGGGGGAAATTCTGATTGACGGTCTCCGTGCAAAAGAAAACATGGAAGTTCACGAAAAGATTTTTTGTATGAGTGAGATGGACTTATACGACACCAGCCTGAAAGTAATAGAACATTTTAAGTGGATAGACCGTTTTTATGATAGTTTTGACCTGGATCAGGCACGTCAGATTGCCGAAAAGTTTGGTCTTGATATTAATAAAAGATACAAAGCACTGTCGAAAGGTTATCAGTCCATCTTTAAACTTACGATTGCCCTTTCCCTCCATGTACCTTATGTGGTTTTTGATGAGCCTGTGCTGGGTCTGGACGCGAATCACCGGGAGTTGTTTTATGAATTATTACTGCAGGATTATGAAAACTATCAGAGAACGATTATTATAGCTACCCATCTTATAGAAGAGGTGGCAAACATCATCGAAGAAGTGGTACTAATCGACAAGGGCAGAGTGCTTCTGCAGGAAACCGTTGAAACTCTGATGAATAAAGGGTACTGTATTTCCGGCCTCGCCGGTGAAGTCGATGACTACTGTAAAGACAAAAACGTGATAGGATACGATGAACTTGGTAATTTGAAACTCGCTTATATACTGGGCGAAAAAGAACAGCTTCCTAAAAACAGTCACTTACAGATATCTAATATGAACCTGCAAAAACTATTCGTAAAGTTAACAGAGAAAGGGGGCCGATGATATGAAAAAATTAGGCACTGTTATCCGTTATGAATGTATGACATCGTTTAAATATATTTGGATCTTCTACGCAATTGAATATGCAGTTGTCGCGGCCGTTTTTGTCCTTTCTTATATTACAAACGGAAGCAGCGGCAAAATTGGTACGAACGGCTTAGAGTTTAATTCTTTTATCTATGTGGGTATCTTAGGGATCCTGGGGTTTAAAGAAGATTTTAAAATGCTGATACAGAATGGATTTACCAGAAAATATATATTTCTATCCACGTTTTCCCTGTTCGCTTTTATCTCGGGAATCATGTCGCTGGTTGATACAATCCTGGGAAATGCGCTTCATCACTGGTTTCATGATTATCACTCATTATTTGGCGGACTGTACGGATACGGGCATTCATACTTTTTGGGCTGGGTTTGGCTGTTTTTCGTATATATGCTTATCTGCTGTCTGTTTTACCTGGTAATCCTTATTATAAACAAGATCGGTAAAAAAATATCAGTATATGCTGGGATTACCCTCGGCCTCACAATTATTTTAATCATACCTGCTTTGATAAAATTTGTACTTCCAAAAGATTTAACTGACAGGATTGCCGCATTTGGCTTAAAGGCTTTTGGATTCATGACCGACGGTACAATAAACTTTATGTATCCTGTATTTATCTTTGTACTGGCAGCGTGTATTTTAAACCTCTGTTCATACTGTGTCATACGCAGAACAGAGCTTAAAGCATAAGCATCCTCTCATGCAACATGCAGTAATTGGGGAATAATATAGCCCATGACTGCTTAGACAGCCGCTATGGACGAATCCATAACGGCTGTTTTATATGCCACTCTCCCAGACCTTATTCTAGTATCTTCCATAGTCCTTTGCAATTTCTACCATTCTGTGCGCCCTTGCAAAATCGGCATTTGCAGGGTATTCACATCCCGTTGCAAGTATGAAGCCCCCTCCGGCTGACATTACGTCAATCGAATCTCTGCATTCCTGGTCCCAGTTTTCGTCAGTGCCGATTGCTGCACTTGCCGGAGTAACACACCCGATCAGGGTTGTTAGATTTCCGTATTTCTCTTTACATTCTTTAAAATCTTTACAATCATCCGGCGGATATAAGAAGGAAATCGCCGCGGGCTGCATACGCTCGATCTGAACATCAAAGTAGATTTTCTGCCCGCAATTGTGTATCATCACCAGCCCATTTTTATCTCTTACCACCTGGGCAAGCTCTTCCACCAGATCTCCCTCCAGCTCATTCCACATTTCCTTGCTCATGATAGAGCCTGAGGCAAAAAGGGTGTCTAACATGATGCCGTTCACTCCCGTATCCATCAGCGCCCTGCAGTAATCCTTTAAGGTCTCATTAATCTCGCCCGCGGCTTCATGCACCGCAGCCGGATCATCATAAAAATCCATATACATTTCCTGCTGGCTCCGCAGCATGGAGAGCGTACCCAGGGGACCAAATACAAATGCTATAATGGGGAATTCTCCTTTAGAGGCTTCTACCAATTTTCTGCATGTATCAATGTGCATCATCATACGTCTGGAGCTGTGGTAATCCACTTTCTTAATCCTGGCATAATCCTCAATCTCTTTCACTACGCAATGCTCAAAATCCGGATGCGCAGCTTCATTTTCCGGATAAATCAATTCCTGCCCCCATGCATCGCATTCAACGGAAAGATCAATCAACGTTACGATACAATCCAGATCAAACTCCTCTCTCGCTTTCAAGAGAGCATCCGCGCACAGCTGTGCATCGTTAGCCCATTCTCGGTAACTTACTCCTGTCAGTCTCCGGGAAGCCCCGCTGATGATAGGGTATACCGGCACCCTGTCTGCCTCCTCGTGATTCAAAGCTTTTACTACCCGTTCCATTGCATTCATTATAATTCCCTCCTGAAAGAATACTGTTCAATATACTGCTGTGTCATTGGCGCCCTGTTAATTCATACCAAAATTATAATATACTTCCGGATTTGTTTTTGTATTTTTTTAATATTTTTTATACTTTTTTAGTAGGAATTAAAAAATCTTATCTTAATGTTAATGCAAAATAGTAAGCCCATAGAATCCGGCTGTATAAATTCCAATGTTTTTTTAGTACTCCTTTTATAAGACAAAAATGGATGCCGCGTTTTCTCCCGCAGCATCCATTTTTTGTCTTATTCAGAATGTTTCTTTCAATTTCCAGATAAACGGGTGTCCGCCCTTGGTTTTAAGCTTAACTTTCTCTCACAGCTTCTCTAATTCTTCTTTCCCTCTCCCGCAGATTGGGCATTTGAAGTCTTCCGGTATGGTATCTGATTCCAGGATATACCCGCAGATTTTACAGCGGTATCCCTTTGCTTTTTCAGGCTCAGGGATATAACTGGATGCCTTTGGAGGTGTAACACCATTTTTCACAGTATGATAATATGCGTATGTCATAGGCTCTTCCGCACTCAGCACTTCTGCATCTACTACTTCTCCCAGGAATACAATATGTGTTCCCACGTCCATCGTATTTTTTACTTTGCAGCTGAACCTTGCCGCTGCCTGGCTGCACACATAAGGAATGCCATTGAGATCCGTCTTCGTCTCAAATTCCTCAAATTTATCCTTATCTTTGCCGCTCTGGAATCCGAATGCTCCAATCAGCTCCATTGTGGCTGATTGTGCAAGCGCGATCCCTGTAAAATACCCCGACTCCTGTATTAAACCGGCAGTATAATTTTCTTTGTTAATTGTCACCGTAACCTGCAGCGGTTCTGAAGTCACCTGGATCATTGTATTTACAACACAACCTCCGGCTTTTTCCCCATTTTTTGCCGAGATAATATAAAGGCCATAACTCATCTTCCAAAATGCTTTTGTATCCATAAACGCCCTCCTTTAATAATAGTAATTATTATTGATATTTAAAATATAACATATCTGCTAATATTTTACAATCCTTAAATGTAATTAATAATCTGCAAAAAACGGAGTAACATAATGATCGGAAATCCAAACGGATAAATTAAGAAATAAAAAAGGAGAGGCCGGAATCGCTTCCGGCCAAGGAAAATTATGAAAAAGAAAATTTATAATAAAAAGGTTATTGTCCCTTTACAATTAATAATATACCGCCTAAATGTGATAGTTATGTGAGGGATAATTTAACAAATTATGTACTTTTTTCGAAAAAATTATTAACAAGTTCAAAGAGGGCAGCTCAAAGGGGTCAGACCCCTTTGCATCGGGGTCTGACCCTTTTGTTTCTTTTGCTTATTCCCCCAAAATATCCTTCAAGTCGTTCTCCGGCGTAGTAATTGGAGCAATATTGTAGTGTTCCACCAGGTAATTCAGCACATTAGGAGATACAAAGGCCGGCAGCGTTGGTCCCAGCTTAATGTTCTGAATCCCCAGATGCAGCAGAGTCAGCAGGATACAAACCGCCTTCTGTTCATACCAGGAAAGCACCATCGAGAGCGGCAGCTCATTCACCTGGCATCCAAAAGCCTCTGACAAGGCCACCGCAACCTTAATCGCACTATAAGCATCGTTACACTGCCCCATATCCATCATTCTTGGCAGGCCCCCTATTGTTCCTAGGTCCAGGTCGTTAAACCGGTATTTGCCGCAGGCGAGTGTCAGGATCACCGTGTCCGCCGGAGTCTGCTTTACAAATTCAGTATAATAATTGCGTCCAGGACGTGCGCCGTCACAGCCGCCCACAAGGAAGAAGTGGCGGATGGCTCCGGCTTTTACGGCGTCAATTACCTGTCCTGCCACACTGAGCACCGTACCGTGGCCAAATCCAGTGGTCACACTCTTACCGCCGTTTATTCCTGTAAACTCCGTATCTGCCTCATATCCGCCAAGCGCCAGCGCTTTTTCGATCACAGGTGTAAAATCTTTATCGCTGCCAATATGAACCATTTCAGGATAAGACACGACTTCTGTTGTAAACACTCTGTCTGCATAACTTTCTTTTACCGGCATCAGACAGTTTGTAGTGTACAAGATCGGAGCCGGGATATCTGCAAATTCTTTCTGCTGGTTCTGCCATGCTGTGCCGAAGTTTCCTTTCAAATGAGGATACTTTTTCAGTTCCGGATATGCATGAGCCGGAAGCATTTCCCCGTGGGTATAAATGTGAATGCCCTTACCTGCAGTCTGTTCCAGCAGAAGCTTCAGATCCCAGAGGTCATGACCGGTAATCACGATGAACGGTCCTTTCTCCACTTTCATTGTCACCTCAACCGGCTGCGGTGTCCCAAAGGTCTCCGTATTGGCACGGTCAAGCAGCTCCATACAGGTCAGATTTACTTTGCCTGTCTCCATCACAACAGGGAGCAGTTCCTCCATGCCCCAGTCCTCACCCAGGATAGAAAGCGCTTTGATCATAAATTCGTTCACTTCCGCGTTCTCATATCCCAGAACCATCGCATGATAAGCATAGGCCGCCATTCCCCGGATCCCGAACAGAATCAGTGATTTGAGGGAACGGATATCCTCCTCTGCGTTCCAGATGCGGGACATATTAAAGCGGTCCGTATTACCGCACGGGGAACCGCAGGATGCGCATCCGGGCACAATCCGCCTTTTCTCTTCTTCTATACGGTCAATCATCTCCTGCAGAGTCTCGTCGTTAAAATTCACATTCGTTACCGTCGTAAAAAGCCCTTCCAGAATCAGACGGTCCGTCTGCTGTGTCTTGGGGTTATTTGAACAGGCACGCGCCAGAGCGATCAGTGCACCCGTCAGTTCGTCCTGCAGCTTCGCAGATGAAGCTGATTTGCCGCATACACCTGCCTTACCTGTACATCCTGTGCATCCTGCCGTCTGCTCACATTGAAAACAAAACATTTGATTATCCATTTTATATCCTCCTTTATATGGCTTTCTATATGGTCTTTTCGGGAAATACAACAGTCAAAAGCATCTTAAATGCTTCCGCAGCATAAACAGCATGCGGCTTATTTGCCGGCATAATCAGTGTCTCACCACCCTTACAGAAGTGTTCGCGCCCGTCTACCGTAAAGCGCCCTTCTCCTTCCAGCACCTGCACCATAGCATCTCCTTTAGATTCATGGGTGCTGATTTCCTCGCCTTTATCAAATGCAAACAATGTAACGCTGACATAATCATTCTGGGCCAGCGTTTTACTGACTATCTGCCCAGGCTGGGCATCCACCAGTTCCGTCAGTGACAATACAGTTTCATGGTCAATGTTTTTGATATGTTGCATTTTCTCTCCTTTCCGCTGCATCACAGCAGCAATACCCGATTCTTGATCTGTCCGGCAGCGCATGTTCCAAGGAACATACTCTGTCTCTTTCTGCAATGGAATGAATCTGAATCTTTACAGCATCCTTCCGGCTGTTCTGACCGGACGAACTTAATTCTAATCAATCACTCCTCCGCTGCTAAGTACAGTATAATGCAGGTATGCATTCAAGTATGTTGTTAAAACAACAAAAAAAAGAAAAGGCTGAATTTAATAAAAATGGTAACAGTTCAGGCCTGTCTGAACTGTTACCATAAATGGACAATCTGTCCTTCGCGCGCCTCGATTAAATATGCAGATCAACTGTATTTACTGCTGACCGCGCAATCTGCTTCAGTTAGGTTTTACTTCGCTAAACAAATTTCCCGCCCTCCGCGCTGCTCGTACAGTCTGTGGGATATGGAAATTACCGTTCTGTTTGTCGACGCTGCCCGGAGAGCCTCCAGTACTTTCTCTTCTGTGGCCGAATCCAGATTTGCAGTAATTTCATCCAACAGCAGAATTCTTGGATTGGCGGCTACGGCTCTGGCGATCGAAAGCAGCTGCATCTGTCCCTGCGAAAACAGGCCGGCGGTACACAGGGTATCATATCCGTTTTCCAGATCCATAACCGCCTCATGCATTCCCACCATATTAACCGCCCGCTCTATTTTCTCGCTGGTTATCCTGCTGTCTTTCAGGCTTATCTGCTCTGCCACGGTCCCCGGGATCAGCCGGAATGACTGCTCCACATAGCCAAAAATCCCCCTCTTTTGGGCATCCGAAATCTGGTCTGACGGTACCCCGTAGATGCGTACGTTTCCGTTCCACGGAAGGTACAATCCCAGCAGCAGCTTGAATACCGTGCTCTTTCCCACCCCGGTTCTTCCGGTCAATGTCACATTTTCTCCTGTATGAATCTCAAAACTATACTGGCGGAGAATTTCCCGCCCGTCCCCATACCCAAAGCTGACCGAATGAAACGCGGCTGCCGGGCTGCCTTCATCCAGAGACGCCGTCTTATTTTCCGGCATCCTGCGCCCCGGCTCATTTAGAAATTCATGAATGCGGCATACCCCTGCCACGGCAGACTGAATGTTCTGAATCTCCATCCCAATACTCTCCAACGGCTCAAATACCTTGCTGACATATGCAATCACTGCCACTGCTGTTCCAACAGACATTCCAAAAAGCTCCTGCATATTTCCGCCCATTGCAGCCAGAACCATCATAACCGCAATCAGAGCTGCCCTGATTGTAATGATAATCGGAGAATAAATGGAATCATAAAAATTGGATTTTTCTAATGCCTGGTATCCGGCCAGGATATATCTTCCATAACATATTTCCATATATTTTTCTTTGTGAAATGTATGGATCATCCTTATATTCCTGATCGTTTCCGGCACATGGCTGTTTGCCCTGCCCACCGCGGCCCTGTTGGCTAGCTGGGACTTCAGCATTCTTTTTTGAAATGCATGTGTAATTAAATATAAAATCGGTGACGCAAGCACCATAAGCATCCCAAGCCCCCGGCTCTTTATGAATATGACTGCCAGAATACTGACCACCCTGCAAATATCCACAACCATGCTGATAATGCCGGATGTAAACAAGGATTCCACCGTATCTACATCGTTTACAAATCTTGATGCCGTCACTCCCGGTTCTGTGTCTATAAGGTAGGATGCCGGCAGTATTGACAGCTTTCTGCACATCACACTTCTAAGTCCGTGGGTAACCTTCTGGCCGAAAACCGTGATCAGGCTTTCCTTTGCCGAATCAAAGATGCCTGCCGCCGCCAGCAGAAGAAAGTAAGCCGCCGCCAGCCCCGGCAGAACATCTGCGCCTCCTGCCAGCCGGTTTACAATCCGTTCCAGAAGCAGCGGGGGAAGGATGCCCGCAATGACAGTACCTGCCACTGCAAACACCAGTCCAATGGACAAAAACACGTGTTCCTTCACAATCCTTTTTACCGCCGAAAGGATATAATTCTGCTTCCCGCCATTCTTTTTCCCGGTCTGCCCCTCCTGAACCGGAGTCCCGTCCTTTTGCGCATCATTTAAGTTGTCTGTGCATTCTGCCTGTCTCTCTTCTCCTTCTATGAACGGCACGCTCTGTCCACTCTGCATTTGAAACAGATGCGCGTACTCCTCATTGGTCCGCATCAGAAGCCTGTGGTCAGAAACCGTACTTCTGCCCTCCCCGAGCCAGATTACCTGGTCCATCTGCGGAAACAGAGTCAGCCTGTGGGATAAAATCAATACGATACTATCCTTAGTGAGCGCCTTTAAATTCTGCATAATCTCACATTCCGTTTTTCTGTCAACCGCGGAAAACGGATCATCCAGTATAATGACCGGCTTTTTATGAAAAAGTGTCCGCGCAAGTGCAATCCGTGCCTGCTGCCCTCCGGAAAGCCTGACTCCGCCGCTACCCACCATGGTGTGAATCCCATCCGGCATCTTCGATACTTCCTGGTCCATACACACCGCCTTCAGGCAGCCACTGACATCCCCGGATTCTCCAAGCAGTATATTGTCCTCCACGGAAGCGCTCAAAAGTTCCGGCTCATGCCCCATATAAGCGGTCATCTTTCTTCCAGCCCTGGCAAGAGCCGACAGTTCCTTTCCATCCAGCCTGATACTTCCCTCATATGGATATTCACATAGAAACACTTTTCCCAGCGTGGACTTTCCACATGCCACGGATCCTGTTACCCCTATTATCTCGCCCGGGCATGCGGAAAAACTAATATCCTCCAGCACATATTTCCCATCCGGGTATGCAAATTTCATCCCCGAAACACAAAGCCGTACCGGCGATTCCGGCTCTGGTTCTATCTCATCCGGGATATCCTGCATATACGGTTTAATCCGTATCCATGATACCTGTGCCTTCTGAACCGCATTAAACAGCTTTGCCGCCCTCGAGGATTTAGATGCCAGTCTGGTGAAACAGGATAAAAATGTAGAAAATGCCGCAATATCCCAGGATGTCCATCCGCTGCCCAGCACATTTTTTGCGCCGAACCAGATAATGAAAATAATCCCTGCCATAGAAATGATTTTATAGAGGGGCTGCATCGCATTTTCCCATATATTGGCATACACTGCTTTCTTCTCGTAATCTCCCAGCCGATCCTCATACTCTGTATCCCTGCTTTTTTCCTGCCCATAAACCCTGTAAAGCACTGCATTGGATATCCGGTCAAGCGTTGCACCGTTCAGAACGCCCGCACTTTCCTTATATGCCGCTGCACTCCTTGATACCGTCTGTTTTAATGTTCCGGCCAGCCAGTATGCCGCCGGTGGAAACAAAATGGATATTATAGTCAGCCTCCAGTCGTATGAAAAAAGCATCGTCAGATAGGCAATCATGACAACACCGGTATCAAAAACCTCTGTCGTAAACTTTCGCATCCCTTCCACGCAAGTGTCCACATCTGCAATGGCCTTGGTCATAACAGCTCCCACATCCTCAGTGTCCAGTTCCGGCTTGCCCCTGTGCACAAGATTATGGTACAGCACCTGCTTCATATTCCGATTCACATGGTTAGCAAATCGTCTCACATAAAGCCGTTTGAGATAGCGCATTCCCTCCACCAGTAAAATAGAAGCAATATAGGACAAGGCCAGCATAACCATATCCTGAAACACCCGTTTCCCGCCGAGAATATCGCACAGATACTGCGCCAGCATTCCCTCAAACCAGGGGCCTGCAACCATCCCTGCATTGTAAATAATCCCGGATACGGCAACGGCAGCAAGAGTCCGCTTCTCCATTTTAAAATAGGATACAATACGCTCCGGCTTGTTGACCTTAAGCGCCTTATCTTCCATCTCTGTCCCACCTCTTTTTCTCAATCACGTTCCCTTCCTGTCTAACATTCAATGTGGCTTAGATGATACTACAACTGCCACGAAAAGGCAATATCAACCGGGTCCTTTATCTGCATTATATCCCGTTATATGACTAATTTAAACACTTCTGGCAAAACAGGGCAAGTTAAGCAGTTTCCAAGGGGGTGCCCACACTACAGTCGTCAGTGCCAGGCTGGCCTGACTACAGCTCGTTGCCCGCAAAAATAAAAGATCCGTATGCTTATTTTCTGAAGCCCGGCACTTAGCCGGTAAGCATACGGATCTCCATATTTTCTTTTCCTTTTACTAATACCGGTTATTCTTAATCATTTTTTCTTAGTTGAATCCTGCAAATCAGCCATATAGCGGCCCAGTTTTGTTTCCCCGGAAAGTAATTATCCTGACTGTTATATTCGCAGTCTCACTATTCTGCATTATGACCGTTTTTACTTGAACACTCTGATTTCAGCTGGCAGCACGGCGGACACAGAGGACATGACGGCTTCGGCGGGCATGGCGGCTCCGGCGGGCATGGCGGCTTCGGCGGGCATGGCGGCTTCGGCGGACATGGCGGCTCTGGCGGGCATGGCGGCTTCGGCGGGCATGGCGGCTCTGGCGGGCATGGCGGCTTCGGCGGGCATGGCGGCTCTGGCGGGCATGGCGGCTTCGGCGGACATGGCGGCTTCGGCGGACATGGCGGCTCTGGCGGGCATGGCGGCTTCGGCGGGCATGGCGGCTCTGGCGGGCATGGCGGCTTCGGCGGACATGGCGGCTCTGGCGGGCATGGCGGCTCCGGTGGATATGGCGGCCTGGATGGCCAGTATGGGTACCACCCCGGCGGCGGACACATAATTATATAGTTTGGCCATGGATACATGCCTCCCTGCCATAATCCGCTATTGCTGTTACTATTATTATTGTTGTTATTGTTATTATTATTGTTGTTATTAATACTAATGCCCGTCTGAGAGTGGGACTTCTTCTCCTTACTACGTGGTACAGAGGCACATACGCAGACAGATGCCTCTAAGTTTACCTGGACATCTTCGAACGTCGTACCTATAGGCTGGTAATTTTGCCCCGTACCCGTTGGATTCATCGTAACAACTCTTGTGACAGTTCCCGTAAATGAGGCGTGAACGGTAAAACATATATAGTCTCTAATAGTTCGGACTGCAATATAAAATTCCTCTCCAATTGAAGGTGCATCCATTTTATTCCCGCAAAAATCCATAAAAGATGCAGAGAATCCTTCCTGACAAACACAGATCGGCTCTACTGTTATCACCGGTTTTCCGGTAAATCCCGACTGCAGTATAAATGGGCCGATAAGAAGGCGCCCGCATACAGTTCTGACTTCATCCGGGCAGCCTTTAAAAACGAGATATGGTTCGTTAGAAACAGTCGGGATTGTCCCTGTATTGCAGCAGTCTATAGGATTATCCGTGCAGCATCCAGCTGTATTTGCGCTGACAGGCGGAGCCGGATTTGCCACAGCGTCTGCAAACTTCCCGGCCAGTTCCAGGAGCCGGAGCACTGCGGCACGAAGCCTGGCTGACTTCGGATGCTGTTCCGTGGATGAACATTCCAGAAAATTCACTTCATCCGGAGCAATCTGCCCCAAGAGCACCCATAGCGCCACCTGAACCGCCGCATAGGCATCATTATCATCGAGGACCGGACTTGCAGCATAATCTGTTCCCGTTAACTCAAAAGTCGCCTGTGCGCTCACAGCAGGATAGTTATTTGCCAGAATCCAAGCCAGCATCTGCTTTTGGCGCTCGGTAGCTGAAGTGAAAATAGTTTCAAATGGTGCGCTCCTATAAGGTACATCATTATATGGACCATCCGCAAATTTATCAAGGCAGTACGCCTTTTCCGTAACTCCATTAATAGTCCTTCGAAATTGAAAAATATTATTATGATCGGGTCTGTCCAACTGATATCTGGATGCGGAAGTGTACGGCAGTGCACAATAATTGCGCACCTCAGCGTCCCCAGTCGCAGTCCCTGTTAAGTCCGTACCTGAATAAATTATAAATGGACGTGATACAAGACGATTCGTTTCAGCATTATTACTTAAAGCCATGTTTCATTCTCCAGTAAAATCATTCTCACAATACAGTATGCTAAACCAGGTGCGCCCGTAAGGGCGGTATAAATCCTACCTTGAGCAAGTAGTAGGTAAAAGTATCAAGCGGCATTGTGCCGCAACCTATCATTCCCCGTCTTACCCCAAAAGGGAAACCGGAGGGCGACCATAGCATGACGGAGGACACGGGGCGCTGAAGCCTCAGAAGCGCCGGCGTGACGGAATGAAAATCCACGTATGAGGATGGAAGCTAGACTGCTTGAATGACAGCCTGAAATCGGGACCAAGAGCGTACCCCTGACGTAGAGAGGTTGTACTCGTCAGTGTTCCTGACAGTCGCATTGTTTGGCTATGCGGCTGCTGATACTCGGAGCAGGTTCAGCCACGGGAAAGTGGAAAAAGGCGAACGTCACATACCGACAACGTGGAACGCTTGTTTATACCGTACTAAACGGGGATTGCCTAAAGTGAAATGCCGAAAGGCTATGAAAACGCTGAAATGCGGGGTTCTGAATATTCACCATGGCAACAGAGTTCCCATAGTAGTCTGCGGACGGGAAAGCCGTCTACATGGCAAAGGGGAACAGTGAATCATTTTCAAAACAGAAAGGATGGTGTGTGAGACACTATGAGAAATCCGATTCATGTCTTGAAAAGCCTTGAAGAAAAGGCAAGTGTAAGTAACTACAAATATGAAAGATTATATCGCAACCTATACAATCCAGAGTTCTATCTCCTTGCATATGCGAACATTGCGAAATCGCAGGGGAGCATGACGCAGGGGGTAGACGGGCAGACGCTGGACAACATGAGCCTGCCGAGAATTAACCGGATTATTGAATCCATACGCAACAGGACATATCAGCCAAAGCCTGCAAAAAGAAAGTACATTCCTAAAAAGAACGGGAAACTTCGCCCGTTGGGAATCACTTCTACTGATGATAAGTTAGTGCAGGAAGTGGTCAGAATGATTCTTGAAGCAATCTATGAGCCGACATTCAGCAACAATTCACACGGTTTCAGACCAAAAAGAAGCTGTCACACGGCACTTACGCAAGTGAAGAAAAACTTCACAGGTGTTACATGGATTGTCGAGGGAGACATTAAGGCGTGCTTTGATAACTTCGACCATCATGTGTTGGTTGAATTACTGCGGAAAAGGATTTCAGACGAGGCTTTTATCGGTCTAATCTGGAAGTTCCTGAAAGCCGGATATATGGAACAATGGCAGTACAACTGCACCTACTCCGGTGTTCCGCAGGGCAGCGGTATCAGTCCGATATGTGCAAACATCTACCTCAGCGAACTGGACAACTATATGCAGGAATACAAAGAAAAGTATGATTGCGAGCCAGAACGCAGAAGGACGACCAGAGAATACGAGCGGGCGTCCCGGAGATACAGAAAGGCACGTAAAGCGTTAATGGGCGCAGAAAAATCAACTCCTGAACTGGTAAAAGAATTTAAGGATTCCAGAAGGAAGAAGATGAATCAGCACTATTACAATCCGTTTGAGGAAGGCTTCAAGAAAATCCAGTACAACCGTTACGCCGATGATTTTGTAATCGGCGTTATCGGCTCCAAAAAGGACGCAGAAAAAATCAAGGAAGATGTAAAAATCTTTCTCCAAGAAAAACTGCATTTGGAAATGTCCGAGGAAAAGACGAAAGTCACCCATTCCAGTAAGCCGGTACGCTATCTGGGGTACGATTTCAAAGTAATCCATTCCAAGAACATGAAGCGTTGTAAAAACGGCGACATGAAACGGGTGTGGTATGGAAAAGTATTCCTGTATATGCCGAAAGAAAAATGGATTAAAAAAGCGATGGAACGGGGAGCGATACAGGTGAAACGCAACAATGACACAGGCAAAGAAATGTGGCGGCCTATGCCAAGGAAAGACCTGATGAACCGCAGCGACGCAGAGATTGTGTCTACTTTCAATTCCGAAATTCGAGGGTTATATAACTTCTATCGGATAGCAGAAAACGTAGGCGCATTGCACAAGTATTACTACATGGTGCGGTACAGCATGTTAAAAACTCTGGCAGGAAAGCACAGAACGAATGTCAGTGTTATTAAGAAGCGGCACATGGTAAACGGAGTACTGAGAATCCCATACGATACAACTAAGGGACGTAAATACTGCGAATTTTACCATGATGGATTCAGAAAGCACAGCGACGGCTATGACAATGTGGCAGACGTTATGCCGAGTTATAGGAAATATGACAGCAGGCACACGATAGTAAACCGCATAAAAGCCGGAGTATGCGAGATTTGCGGGGAACATGCAGACTATTTATGTATGCACCACGTAAGAACGCTGAAATCGCTGAAAGGCAGGGATATATTTGAGCAGAAAATGCTGAAAATGAGAAGAAAATCTCTGGCTCTCTGCCCTGACTGCTTTGAACTCTTACACGAAACCAAAGAATCAAGGTGATTCATGGAAAGCCGGATACGCTGAGAGGTGTACGTCCGGTTTGGGAGGCGGCTCCCTGAAACCTACTGATGAAAGTCAGCAAGGCGCAGGGTGCCTACCTCATACAAAATGTTTCGCAAAATAAGACACTGTCCATATTGTTAACTATTTCATATTCTAAGTTGACATTCTATATAATTTCTTTTATACTAACAACATAAAATACAAAACGAGAGGAAAACATCATGGAAAATGCACCCATCCAAAAAACATTTATCACAACTAAACAGCTTACCCTCATCGGGGTAATGACAGCCGTAACATGCATACTGGGCCCCTTCACCATCCCTCTTCCCTTCAGTCCGGTTCCGATCTCCTTCACCAACCTGGCCGTCTATCTCACCGTCTACGTCCTCGGCATGAAATTTGGAACCATCAGCTTCATCACCTACCTCCTCCTGGGAGCAGTGGGCCTCCCCGTATTCTCCGCTTTCACCGGAGGAATCGGAAAGCTCGCCGGCCCCACCGGAGGCTACCTGATAGGCTTCATCTTCCTTGCCCTCATAGCCGGCTTCTTCATAGATCACTTCGCAGCCCGTCTCTCCTTCGCCCTCCTCGGAATGGTACTAGGAACCCTGGTCTGCTACGTCTTCGGAACCACCTGGCTTGCCCACCAAATGAACCTCGACTTTCCCGCCGCACTAGCCGCCGGAGTCATCCCCTACCTCCCCGGGGACCTGGTCAAAATCATAATAGCAACCCTCCTGGGCCCCAAACTAAGAGCCGCCACACTGCGCCAATAAATCCAATAACTGCCGTAAAACTCCCACTTATATTAAGAAATCAACTCTACATGTATCACCCCCGCCTTTAATCGGAAGCCTGTCCCAGGCGCCCGATTAAAGTCTCCCCGCCAATACCGTCCCCCATCTCATTCTCCGACAGCCTCCCGACTTGTTTCACCAGCGCAGTAAACGGATAACGGACTGGCTGGGGGAATGTATATGCTCTTTTGATATGCGGGCGTCTGCCTGAATGATTCTAAGAAAAAATACCACCGGGAATGTGGGAGGAAACATGATTCCGAATCATGTTTCCGGATGACCCAGCACGAGAAATTATCAAATTTCTCGCGCTGTGTCACCCGTGCCCACATTCCCGGCGGTATTTTTTCTTAGAATCACTCAGGCAGACGCCCACATATCAAAAGAGCATATACATTCCCCCAGCCAGCCCGTCTATCCATTTACGAAGCGTCCCTTAAGCCAGCCCCCGCATGGTAAGCTGTATCCTTTTTTTCTTTAGATCTACGCTCATCACCTTCACATCAACGATGTCTCCCACACTGACCGCTTCCAACGGATGTTTGATAAACCTGTCCGTGATCTGGGATATATGCACCAATCCGTCCTGATGTACTCCAATATCCACAAACACCCCAAAATCAATGACATTCCGAACAGTCCCTTTTAAAATCATTCCTTCTTTTAAGTCTTTCATATCCAGTACATCCGTGCGCAGAATCGGCTTTGGCATTTCTTCACGTGGATCGCGGGCCGGTTTTTCCAGCTCCTTCACAATATCCCGCAGTGTAATCTCTCCGATCCCCAGCTCATCAGCCAGTTGCTTATAGTCTTTGATTGTAAGAGAAAGCCCTGTCAGATTACCTCCGGTAATATCCTCCGGTTTAAATCCCTGTCTGGATAGCAGCTTTTCTGCGGCCGCATAGGATTCTGGATGAACCCCGGTCGCATCCAGGGGATTCCGCCCCTCCATAATACGCATAAATCCTGCGCACTGCTCATAAGCCTTGGGCCCCAGCTTCGCCACCTTGAGAAGCTCCTTCCGGTCCTTAAACCGGCCATTTTCTTCCCTGTAAACCACAATATTTTTCGCAGTGGCTGCTGTAATGCCAGATATATATGAAAGCAGCGGAGCAGATGCTGTATTCAAATCCACTCCCACCTTATTTACACAGTCTTCTACAACTCCATTCAGGGATTCGCCAAGCTTCTTCTGATTCATGTCATGCTGGTACTGCCCGACACCAATGGACTTAGGATCTATTTTTACCAGTTCCGCAAGGGGATCCTGGAGCCGCCTTGCTATAGACGCTGCACTTCTCTGGCCCACATCGAATTTTGGGAACTCTTCGGAAGCCAGTTTGCTCGCAGAATAAACCGAAGCACCTGCTTCATTTACAATAACATACTGCACGTTCTGCGGGATTTCCTTTAACAGCTCTACAATAAACTGTTCCGATTCCCTGGATGCCGTTCCGTTCCCTACGGAGATCAATGTAATATGATACTTTGCAATAATTTTTTTCAGTAAATCTTTGGATGCCTTAATCTTCTGCGGCGTTGTAGGAGCCGTCGGATAAATGACGGTTGTCCCAAGCACTTTCCCAGTCTCATCCACTACAGCCAGCTTGCATCCTGTACGGAAAGCAGGATCCCATCCCAGTACAACATGACCAGCAATCGGCGGCTGCATCAGAAGTTGATGGAGATTCTTTCCGAATACCTCTATCGCACCGTCCTCCGCCTTCTCTGTCAGCTCATTGCGGATCTCCCGTTCAATGGCCGGCGCAATCAGACGCTTATAGCTGTCTTCCACCGCATCCTTCAGCACCGGTGAGGTGTAAGGATTATTCTGGCGGATTGTTTTCTTTTCCAGATAGCGGATAATGTCTTCCTCTGGAGCTTCTATTTTCACTGTCAGTATTTTTTCTTTCTCACCGCGGTTTAATGCGAGTATGCGGTGTCCCACCAGTTTCGAAACCGGCTCCTCAAATTCATAATACATCTCATAGACTGACTCCGCCTCGGGATCCTTGGCCGAAGAAACCAGCTTTCCTTTCTGTGCCGTGATTTTTCGGATCCAGCTCCTGTAATCTGCTTCATCAGATATGGATTCCGCAATAATATCCTTTGCCCCTGCGATAGCTTCCTCTGCGGAGATGACTCCTTTCTCCTCAGAAATATATTTCTCGGCTGCCTTTTCCAGAGGTTCCTTAGCCTGCTGCAGCATAATCACTGCTGCCAGCGGCTCCAGCCCCTTCTCCTTTGCTATCGTGGCACGTGTTCTTCTCTTTGGCCGATACGGGCGGTACAAATCTTCCACTACCACCAGCGTCTCTGCCGCCAATATCTGCGCTTTTAGTTCCGCCGTCAGTTTTCCCTGCTCCTCTATACTGGATAGCACCTGTTCCTTTTTCTCTTCCAGATTCCGAAGATAAATCAATCTTTCGTGCAGCTTTCGCAGCTGCTCATCATCCAGCGAACCTGTTGCCTCTTTCCTGTATCTTGAAATAAAGGGAATGGTGTTTCCCTCATCAATTAAGTTAACCGCCGCATCCACCTGCCAGCGTTTTACTCCTAATTCCTCTGTCAGTTTCTGATTAATATCCATATAGTCCGTACCTCTCTTTTTACTCCTGCAGTTTGGCCTCAAAGAACCACAACTCTTTTTATTATACAGGAAAGACCGCCTTTTTTACAACATTTTCTCTTTCTTTTCACACCTTATTATGGAAAACTTCCGTAACAGTTCAGGACTTCCTGAACTGTTACAAACTTCCGGCAAAAACCACCAAAATTGGATATAATTTTTTAGCATTACTCCCCCACTAAATATCTTGCAACAAAATAGTTTACGCATTATAATAATAGAGGTTAATTTAAAAAGACAGAGGATGTGTAAAATGAAAAAAATACTATCAACGATAAAAAACTTCTTCCGTGGATTCGGAACACTGCTGGCAGTCATATTAAGCACGACTGCCACACTGCTTTGCTTCAGTATTATATGGATGTTCCAGACCTGGAGCAACCTGTCAATGGATGAACTCATGTACCATTTGACAGCCCCTCTGGAGGGTACTAATGAGAGTATGATTCAGGAGTACTTAAACTCCTGCGCAGTCCCTGCAATTCTAATTCTATTTCTCGTCGTAATTCTTTTTACCGGATTCAGAAAAAAGAAAAAAGTATACAATATCATCATGGCAATCTGTATTATTGTACCTCTGCTCGCAGCAGGAACGTCTGTCAGCTATGCCTGGGACAATCTGGATGTTGGAACCTATGTAGCGGATCAAGGGGTTTACTCCTCATTTATCGATGACAACTACATCGATCCCAGAGATACGGAGATTACTTTTCCTGAGCAAAAAAGGAATTTGATATACATATTTTTGGAATCTATGGAAACAACCTATGCAGACAAAGAAAATGGGGGGGCATTTGAACAAAATGTAATTCCTGAATTAACGTCACTGGCACAGGAAAACGAAGATTTTTCGGGAATTTCATCTGAGTTAAACGGCGGATATGCAATGCCTGGCGCTACATGGACTATTGCGGCGATGTTCTCACAGTCATCAGGTATCCCACTAAGTATATCTATTGAGTCTAATTCCATGGACACACAGAACTCATTTTTTGCTAATACAATAACTCTGGGGGACATTTTGGAACAGGAGGGCTATTCTCAGACCTTAATGATAGGCTCTGATGCCGTTTTTGGGGGCAGGCAGCTGTACTATACCGAACATGGCAATTTCGACATTCTAGATTATGAATATGCAAAAAAAGCCGGCTGGATTCCCGAAGATTACCGTGTATGGTGGGGATATGAAGATCATAAACTATTTCAGTTCGCAGAGGATAAACTGCTGGAACTTTCAGAGCAGGATACTCCTTTTAATTTAACACTGCTAACTGTTGACACCCATTTTGAAGATGGTTTTCCATGTGAAGTCTGCCCAGATACATTTGGTGACGATCAATATGCAAATGTTATGGCCTGCTCCAGCAAACAGGTAGCTGATTTTGTTTCCTGGATTCAGAATCAAAGTTTTTACGAAAATACAACAATCGTGATTGCCGGTGACCATCCTACAATGGACAGTGATTTCTGCCAGGATATTGACGACAGTTATACCCGTAAGGTCTATACAACCTATATTAACCCCGCAGTACAGAATACGACTTCAGATACACGCAACTACACTACATTTGATAATTTTCCAACGACCCTTGCCAGCATAGGTGCTACAATTAACGGAGACCGTTTAGGCCTTGGTACAAATCTTTTCTCCGAAAAGCCGACATTGACCGAACGCTTCGGAGTTGATACCATGAAAAAAGAGCTTTCCCGTAAGTCTCAGTTAATGGAAGAACTTGCTGACCTGGATGAAAGCAAACCCGAACTCCTGATCAGAGAAGGAAAGGCTCCAAAAGCCGCAGTCAGTATCGGCGAGTATGATTATAATTTAAATACCTTCCCCGTCAATGTAAGCAATCTTGAGAATGTTCCAGATGGCGTCGAATCCATGCTGGCTGCCATATGGACTGAGGAAGACCAAAACGATCTGCAGTGGATTCCAATGGATCAACAAGAGGACGGAAGCTATCATATCGATGTGGACATATCAACATACAACTATAAAACTGGCGACTACCAGGTACATATATATATGAGAGATGTTCATGGCGATCTGTACTTTATGACTCAGACAACTGCATTTATTAACTAAGAAAAGTGGGCAAGTGTCTCATCCCTGAGGCCTCTTGCCCACTTTTCGTACCACCGCAATGAGGATTAGCCCTATTATTAGGCCCTATCACGGTCTTTTCTTAATAAACTTCCGATCCGAACGGCATCAGCGCCAGCTTTGCAAGTTTAAATTGCTGCATGCCAAACGGAATTCCTACAATTGTCACACAGAGCAGTGCCCCGATCACCGCGGACTCAATGGCCAGCGGAATCCCTGATACAATCATCCAGATAATATTTAAAAGCATAGATCCTGCGCCGCCGCCATAGTGTACTTCTTTCCCAAATGGGAAAAAGCTCAGAGCCGCGAACTTAAAGCACTGCATTCCAACAGGCATTCCCACAATCGTAATGCACCACAGGCATCCTGCAAACGCCCAGCTCAGACCACTGATAAATCCTCCAAATATAAACCATAATACATTTCCTATACATCCCATTAACGTTCGGCCTCCTTTCCAAGCATCAGCTGTTTTTCCCATTTCTGCAGGTTTTCTACCATTCCTTCCACCTGCGGAATTGCGTTCTCTAATTCTTCCTTTGCATCGTTTATCCTCGACTGGACCAGCCAGTCAGCGATAATACCATCGAAGAAGAAGTCGGCAAATGTAAGGAAATCCGAGATTTCTACGCCCAGATGATATGGTAGCTCCACATCTTTCAATTCACACTGGAATATCTGAAGCTGAAACTTTGCATCCTGTAGTTTTTCCTGGGCGTCATCCAGCTTGGAGTGTTTGATCATATCTACAAAAAGACCTCCACCAAGCATATCCCATACTCCCCAGTTTCCGGCGCTGCTTAAAGTCTCTTTAGCCGCCTTCATGCTGTTCAGAGCCTTCTTTCCTGCGATAATCGCCTCATTCATCTCCACTACATTTTCCTTTTCTCTCATCATTAGAATCTCCTTTCTGGTGCCCTTTTTATGCAGCAGATAGTTCATCATCTATAACGGTCCACGGGAACAGCGGATTGTATCCTTGAAACCTTATGTCTTATAAAAGTAAAAAAGACCTTTATATACGACATATCTGCCGCAATAAAAGTCTTGCACATCTCATTTGATACGGATACCTCTCGATATCGTGTGACGATTTCAAACCCACCTCTCGGTGTTCGGCTACTCCCTTTTACTTGCTTGTTAAGAATATAACATGTTTCCCTAATATTGTCAACGAAGCACCTAAATTCTTTTCTTAAGATTTCTTTAGAAATCGGAATTTAGTCGGCAAGCTTTAGACTTGTCGACGGACGGGGACGCTTCATGACAGGGAGGCCGGGAAGGCGCTGGGGCTGTATATGCCGTTGCGATATGCACCCATGCTGCTAAGTGATTCTAGAACAGCCGATGCCGGATAGACGGGTACGCTGAACACATCACGGGAAATCTGATGATTTCCCGCGCTGGGTTCAGCAAAAACTTGATTTGGAGATCAAGTTTTTCCCCGCCTATCCGGAATCGGCTGTTCAAGAATCACTAAGCGCACTCCAGCATATCGCAACGGCATATACAGCCCCAGCACCTCCCCGGCCTCCCTGTCATAAAGCTGGCTCATCCAATCGGCAGGAAAGCTCGCCAACCGGGTGGGATCCCGGACCGGAGCAGCGGATGTGGATTGGCTATGCGTATCTTTTCATCTTCAAGATGTGTATTGAATTATTTTGATACTGGAACCGTATCCCATTGTTTATGTACACCTACTGGGGACATAATAGTCCCACCAATTCAATACCATACGCTGCCCCCGTTTGAGGCCCCACCTTAGAAACGAGCTTTTTCCTGCCGGTTGGATGCGCCAGCTCCATGAAGGGATAGCTGAAAGCCTCCCGGAGAACATCCATGTCCTTTCAAAAACGCTCAAAGCGGACCTTAGAAATTCTTGGTGGGAAACAGCCCTGAAAATGGAGAGATTTTTGGATTCCGAATCCAAAAATCAGCTGACCCAGCGCGAGAAATCATCGGATTTCTCGTGATGTGTCAGTGGTGCTCCATTTTCAGGGCTGTTTCCCGCCTAGAATTTCTTAGGTCCGCGGCCGCGTTTTTGAAAGGACATGGATGTTCTCCGGGAGGCTTTCGGCTATCCCTTTATGGAGCATCCCCATCCGCGCCGAGACTAAAGCTCGCCACTAAATCCTGATTTATAGTGCATTTTTCTTTCGGACTTGCTATACTATATCGGTAAGCTTAAAGATAAACAGGAGTACATCTATGGACAGAATGTTAAACTATACCATTCAGAAAGACGAAGACGGTCTCCGCGTGGAACAATTTCTCCGCAGACGTGGATATTCCAGGCAGAATCTGGTCGAATTAAAGAAAATGCCCCGGAGTATTCTTGTCAATGGCGGCCCGCGCCGCCTGAATGAGATACTTACTGATATGGATACACTAACCGTGCATATCCAGGAACACATCTCCTCCCTGCAGATCCCTCCTGTTCGACTTCCCCTGGATATTATTTACGAGGATGAGGATATCATTGTCATTAATAAACCGGCCGGCATGCCTGTACACCCGTCAATCAATAACTATACCAATACTCTGGCAAACGGGCTGGCGTGGTATTATCAGGAACAAGGGAAACCTTTTATCTTCCGCTGCACCAATCGGCTTGACAGAGATACTTCGGGACTGACCATTATAGCAAAGCATATGCTCAGCTCTAATATCTTATCCAGAATGACCGTCCGCCATGAAATCAGGCGGGAATACCTGGCTATTGTACGTGGGAGCGTACAGCCGGCGGAGGGAACGATCTCCGCGCCTCTTTCCAGAAAGCCTGGTTCTGTTATTGAAAGAACCGTTGATTTTGATCATGGCGAAAGAGCAGTTACCCATTATCATGTGGTGGAAGAAACAAATGGGCACAGCCTCGTCTCACTTTTATTAGAGACAGGCCGTACCCATCAGATCCGCATTCATATGAAGTATCTTGGTTTTCCTCTTATAGGCGACTATTTGTATAATCCCGATATGGAGTATATGCAAAGGCAGGCCCTGCATTCCTGCCGTCTGGCCTTAAACCATCCGATTACCGGGGAAAAACTGGAGTTTCGTGCACCGCTTCCTGAGGACATGCAGAGTGTGTTTCCTCTATTTCGCTCCGGATTCTCTTCCTGTACACCAGTGGTGTGATCCCATAGCGTTTTGCAAACACACGTATAAAGTATGAAACATCCTGGTATCCGGTCCGCTCGCTAATCTCAGAAATGCTCCAATCCTGCTCAGCCAGCATGCGGGCCGCGTATTCAGTCCGCTTCAGATTCAGATACTGTGTAACCGTGTACCCTGTATGCATTTTAAAGTAATGCATAAAATAATACCTATTGTATCCCGTAAACTGTGCCAGCCGCTCGACTGACAGCGGTTCACTGTAATGCTCTTCAATAAACCGGATCAGCCTTTTCATCTGTTCTATCTCTTTGATTGTGCTGCAGCCTGCCGATTCCCGGTAATGCTTCGCTTCAAACAATGCCGCCAGCATCTGTGTCAGATACCCCTTGATATATAATTCATATCCATCGTCCTGTTTGTTCCACTTCTCCAGAACTTGATCAAATAAGATCGCCGTTTCCCTGTAAAGCGGAGTGCCTGGTTCGATAATTGGTATGATCTTTATTGTCTGATTAAGCATGGGGGAAAGATAACGTTTGGCAATTTTATCTTTCAAACTTCCCATCATCATTTCGACATCCGCCAGTATCACTTTACAAATCAACGGATTCGTTTCTGCTCCGATACCACCGTGAAGGCTGCTGGGAGAAACTACAATTAAATCCCCTTTTACCGTTTTATAGTCCTTCAGGTCTATAGTCAGTACCCCCTCCCCCTCCAACACATAGATAAACTCTATATACTGATGCCAGTGCAGGAGCAGACGGTGTTCCTGTATATCTACCGTATTATCAAGAACTGATACTGCCAGTTCGAAAGAATTATAATTTCGTTCCTCTTTTATTGCCCCCCTCATTGCTTCGCCCCTCCGCACATTTATCTGATTTTTAGCCACTTTAATACGAGAATTTTCTCTTGAACACTATTATAATCAAATTATACCGGTAATGCAATTTGATTCCCTTTTTTCTGTATTCTATTTCCTATATTGGAGGCTGTTATGAACTCATATGAACGTGTATTTGCAAGATTAAATGGAGAACCTGTTGACCGTATTCCCAACCTCTGCCTTGTCATGACTTTCGCGGCGCACGAGATTGAGGTTCCGTACAGACAGTTTATAACGGACTACCGGCTTCTCGCTGAAGGAATGCTCAGATGCTGTGAAAAATACCATTTGGACGTGTTGAGTGTCTGCTCCGATCCCATGCGTGAAGCAAGCGGATTCGGTGCAGAGGTTGTCTACCCCGAAAACGATGTGCCATACAGCCCGGTTCCTCTGCTCTCAGGCTGTCAGGATATCTCCCGTCTGAAAGTAAAAGCTCCTGCTTCCAGCAGACGTATGAATGACCGGTTGGAGGCGGTGCGGCTTCTAAAACACCGCAGCGGAGGCGAGATCCCAATTGTAGGCTGGGTGGAGGGTGCACTTGCAGAAAGTTGTGATTTGATGGAAATCTCCAGCTGCCTGTGCGAAATGCTGGATGAACCGGAAGCAATGCATGAGCTTCTGGCAATCTGCCTGGAGCAGAGCATCCTGTTTGCCCTGGAGCAGTTGAATGCGGGAGCCGACATCATTGGCATCGGTGATGCCGCATCGTCTCTCATTGGCCCTGATCTCTATCGCGAATTTGCCCTTCCATATCAACAGAAACTTATTTCTGAGATTCACAGGGCAGGGGGAAAGGCAAAACTGCATATCTGCGGGGACATTACCCCTGTACTGCATCTGGCTGCACAGACAGGGGCCGATATTATTGACCTCGATCATATGGTAGATCTTAAAAAAGCGTGTGGCATATTTCCTGAAACCAGCTGCCCAAACGGCAACTTTGACCCTGTGCAGATCCTGCTTCAGGGAGATATCAATTCAGTAGGCCATGCGGTAAGGGAATGTCTGGCGTGTGCCGGCATGCACCGCACAATGATTTCCGCCGGATGTGAGGTGCCTGCCTTTACACCGCCTGATAATTTGAGAGAAGTCCATCATGTACTTTCCACATACTAATAAGATCCCCCGAAAGAATTTTATGATTGTTTTATACTAGTATAAGACAAGCTAAATACCTAACTGTTTCGCTGGCCTGATTTTTATGATAATTCTTATGCATTTTTTCTCTGATATACGGAAAGCCCCGCATATAGTAAAAACCATGCTGTACAATGGATTGTTAGGATTAGTATATCGTTCATCACTGTTGTTGTTTTCCCAATTGACCAATTCATAATCCCCTCAAAAGCAGCCTGTGAGGGCATGATATAGCAAACTGCGGTTAGAGCCGGATCGCTGATTCCGAGAAGAAAGTGCAGGATGGGTATGGCGATAAATAGCAGCATTACGATTTTAATATAAACTACGCCAACCATCAGCCCATCCGAAAACCGGCCGATAAACAGGCCGATAAGTGCAGCCACAAACGAGGAGAGGACAATCAGCACCAGCATGAGAACTGCATTTTGCAGGGAAAGCCGAAAGCAAATACAGGCAGTAATGATTGAGGATAAGCAGCCACAAATAAATCCAACCGTAACCTTCTGCATAATATAACGGCTTCGGGCCATGGGTAAGATTTCGTTGACAAGTGCCACGCCATCCTCTTTTTCAGAAATCATATTCATAGCATTGAAGGTACATCCCATAAACATTGCGACAATTAATATCGTGGTGATAAACATGTCCTGATACCCAGCCATGATATCGGGGCGTTCTAAGATCTGTATCTCTGCCTGGCCTGCTGATTCCCGCAATTTGATCAGTGCCGGAAGTGTTTCAGCGGTTTGCCGGAATATATCCAGTTCGTCACCGGATAGTAATGTTTTGATGCTATTTCCCGCTGCTTCCACACCAATCAGGTTTGTAGAGGGCTCATTGACCCCCTGAATCAGCTCTTCCTCAGTCGGATAAACTGTCACTGCGCCATACCGTTCCAGCGGGCTAAAAGGCTTCGTCATATAATCATCTGCGCCAAACTCATACCCCCTTAGCTTATCATCATCGCTGCTCTTTGCCGTAAGCATGATAATCGGCAGGCTGCTCATCTGTCTGGCTGTCCTGCAGACGGAAAATCCATCCAGATGGGGAATCATCACATCTAATATCATAAGATCCACTGCCTGATTCTTTAAGACTACCAGGGCATCTACGTCTATCTTTCCCTGAAGACCGTGAATAGTAAATCAAAGCAGTAAATCAAAGAAGACATCGGCAGACCATTTTAGTTCCTGTTTTTGTGTAACTCCTGTCTTATGTCTTCTCCTCATACTTCTTTCTATAATTCCTTGGAGACATTCCCATATGTTTCTTAAAGCAATTAGAAAAATATATCTCCGAACTGAAACCGACCAGTTTTGAAATCTTCTTGATGTCATAATCTGACCGGATCAGATACTGTCTGGCATATTCCATCCGTATCTCCAGTAAAACATCCAAAGGAGTTTTTCCGAATGTTTCTTTCATTGCCTTAGCAAGATAATTGCTGTGCAGATGGAACTGTTCCTCCAGGTGTTGGTTGGTGATCGGCTGCTCTATGTTATTTTCCAAGTAGATCTGAATCTGTTCCGCCAACAGCGTCAGCCGGTCTTTATGGATCCCGGTATTCTCAACAAATCTTAAAAACCGTAAAAACCGTTCTTCTGTTTTCCATATGTCATTTCCATGTTCCTGGATAGTACTGTCCAGGATGTTCTGAAACAGTTCAAACAGAAGACCGGGTTCTTTGATCGCTGCATATTTGGGCAGGTGTAATGTGTATGAGCATTGGTGGTAATGCTGGTCGGGGATTGGCAGCCTTGAAACGAATCTGCTGGCCCTCTGTCCCTGCTTCCACTGCGCAGTGGTATAAAAATGCAGCCAGTAAAACCCGGTCTCCTCCTGGCATGGCTGCCATGAATAATGGTGCCTGTCCGGCAGCAAAATAAACATTTCATTTTCCCTGATCTCATACCGCTCATTCTCTTCTGCCAGAAACAGACAGCCCTTTTCTACAACGATCAGATCAAAATAGCCCAGGTTCCTCCTGTCTACATGGCTCTGCCCTTTCCTCATGGTGCGGTAGTTTCCCTCTATAAAGTCCGGAAATGGTGGAATTGAAATGGAAATAATGTCGCCGGCCATATGCTTATCCCCTTTCTTTTTTCAAAATAATGCTTCTCAGGTCTTTTTTATCCTCTATCTGGATTATACCATTTCCTGAGATAAAATAAAATTCTTTACTGTATGGGGCAAAGCTTGTAATCTGATACTCGGTTTCGTTCTCTTCATAACTTCCATTGATTACGTGGATGGAGTTTCCTTTTTCCATAATGAAAGTCTTATCCCCGAAATTCTCCAGATATGCGGCCATTTCTTCGCCCATATCCCAGTCCGGGGACTGGCTGTCATTTTCAAAAAGCCTGGAAAAAATACCGCCGTTCTTATAAAATGTGGATTGGCCGAACCGTGCCCTGGAAAGATCCGGGCGGTTGATATGAGGGCCTGCCACTGCATATGTGGAAGCCGCCATTCCTTTTTCTAATGGAGAAGTTGCCGTGGCGTGCGTGTCATAACAGTACAGGATGCCTGCCGTGGCCCTATAGCTTGCTTCCAGATATCTTGTATCCTTCAGATACAAAAAAACTTTATATGCTGCCGCAGCTGTAACCCCACCCCAAAGGGAATGGATCATATACGTCAGCGCTTCCCACCAGCGATCCGGGTTCTGGGCCCTGAAATCATTGGAATAGCCAATATTGGCCAAAAGGAGTTCCCCATAGCGCCTGGTACTCTCCCCTCTGTTGCTTTCACATAGAGCGCCTGCTGTCGGACCAAAGCCTGCGTTATCATAAAAGTGCTCCGTGATTGCGGCTTTATAAGTTACCGCCTCCTTTTCCACCCTGTCCATGACCTGTTCCCATAAAGATTGTATCTTTGCATATTTCTCTGTCATGCCTTTTACTTTCAGTTTATCCAGCAATTGATTGGAATACAGGAAATATACGCCTAACATCTGTGATTCTTCTTTTCCACGCTCCTCCTGATGCAGATCGGGGTTCACCCTTAACTCAAAAACGTCCGCCGCCCATTCCAGGTACGTACCTGCATCATGCAGTGCAAGAACCTCATCCCCAAACTCGGATAACAGATAAAACAGATGGCTAATATATTCAAAATCCATACAGCGGTAAAAATCACCATAAAGTTTACGAGGTTTTCTAAAATTTCCGTCTACAAACCATTTTTTACGGACATAATTTACCGCGCAGTTTTCCACTTTCCTAACCTGTCCAACATCCGGCGTACCGAACAGATTTTTCTTCAGAACCAGATTTGCTTTTCCAAGAGATTCCCCTTGATTGGAAATCGGCTCGAAAGCATAAGGAGGTTGCCCATTTTCGTCATGGTAAAGGCTGCTGCAAATATATTCCACGCGTTCTTCAATCACCGTTTCTATCCTGTCCATCACATTCATTACCACAAAGTCTTCTGTACCGTCAGAAAGCGTTATAACTACTTTGTGCTCCCCCATTGCCTCAGGCTTGAAAAAAAGACCGTATTGCCTCTTTTTCTCCGTTTCCCGTATCGGGATTGTAAGTTTCTTTACGATTCCATCATTTTTGTAAAGAGCATCTGCTGCTATTACATCCACCCCCTCTGGTACTCTTACGGATACCCTTGCGTTTTCTCCAATAATATTTAGGGGCGTGTACTCCAGCTTGGGATGTTTCCATTTCAGCCCTTTGTTATAAAAATCCTCGGGACTTTGATTCGTATCGATCACGTACTCCCATACCTTATTTTCGCCTGCTTCAAGGACAAATCCGTCCTTTTCGTATATCCAGTCATGATTTTCAAACTTATCCGGATATCCGCCTGCAAGATACAATTTATGGAACAACATGCCGTCTAAAGAAGGGGACACATTTTCGAAAAACAAATTCCGATAATCACAATAAGTACCGATTGATTTTGCCCTTCCCTTTACCTGATAAAATCCGAGATTCTCTCCCAATCCATCCCTTCGCACTGCACTTAGTTTCGTATAGTCCGTTGAAACAGACGGGAAGACTGCGGCAGAATTATGTATATTCCTAAGCACATTTTTATCCCGAAACATCACATAGGCAAAGGATACCCATACACCGAACTCTTCGATCTTAATCTCTTTTTCCGTCAGGTTCTTTAGCTGTATGGACCAGAAAAGCGCCTCCTTATCCTTTCCCAGGTCATAAGCCATCTTCACCTGAAATCCTTTGGCATTAAAGGTAACTGTTATCTTATCTTTTTCTTCCTCTATGATGGACATGAGCGCGTTACTGCCCTCCTTTTTACCATCCACAACAATGTCAAAATAACCAAACAGTTTGTCCGCATCCTGATAATCTGCCTGCTGTAAATAACTGTCTTCTATCACCCAGTTCATCTGATGTGGATCATCTTTTATGACTAATGCAGATACATAACCTTCTTTTTCCACTGACATCCTCAGTTTTTTATTTTCTATCATAAGTAATCCGCTCCTTTCTTATGTAAATTTAACACTTCAGTTCTTGCCTTTCTACATGAAATCCCAATCAAAACTTAATAAATTTCACACTCTTTGTTCCTGATGATTCTCTCATAAAAATAATATGTGCACATTCGACAAAAAGCATTTGACATATTTACCTTGTATTTATATCCTGTCTGCGATCTTATTTTTCTAAACACTTTCATTCCATTTTAAGCTTCTATTCTCCTATTTATCAGTTAGTATATATCCAATCTAGAAAGCAAAAGGCACCTCAATCCTGCTACTTACAAAGGATTGAGGTGCCTTACACAAATGCCGCAGACCGGAATTGAACCGTTTCAAATAATCACAAATACTGATAGAAAGGGGCTTTGAAGACTTCATCACGGTCTCGATGTTCAAAAAGTGTTCAAATATTTCCACCCTCAAACTGGGATTTGTATTTAACCTTCTATGGTACCATCACAATCATCTTCATCAGAATCAATTGTTTCTCCACAGTTAGTACATGCCCATTCATCATCCCAATACATAACACCACCACAGTTTGGACAATTCTTAAACGGTCTTTCGCTCGTATCTCTTACTAATTCGCCAGAACAATATGGACATTTTGAGTATTCGGATTCATCGTAAACTTCATCACACCAAGGACACATTTGCATGGTTATCACCTCCTATACATACAAAAATTATATCATGCGTTATAAAAATACAATAGAGAAATGTGATTTACCAAATATACAAATTCTAGTTTGTCCAGTTTCCACTACTCACAGTATAATTCTATTTTATAAAAATGCACAAGCAAAAAAGGCATGAGAGACTTCCTTATCTCTGCATACCCCTTTATTCACTCCATGCCATTAACAGCAACACTCCACTATTCTTTTACATAGATAATTAATTCTCCCTTTTATCTGTTTATCCGTGTAGGCGAGACTAAGGCAATACGCTGGGAAGATATTGATTATGACAACAGAATCGTTTATTTACATAGACAGGCCACCTGTGAACGTACACTAAACGATGATTTATCCTTTTCCTAAAGAAAAGTAAAAGTAGTGAATCAGATGAAAGGGAATACTTCTCATGGTTTTCGCAAGCAATACCTGACAGATGAAGCAATAAAAATTTTTCACAAAGTAAAAGAATTAAACCCAAACGGAGCATATGTTTTTGAACCAGACGGCAAAATTATGACTACAGATAGCTTTAACCGTCGTTTAAAGAAGCTGGCGTTCTTTATCATTCGAGTCATAAAATCCGCTTCTACAACGCTTCAACTGCTTTTGAAGGAAACAATCTCACAACCCTCAGTTATTTAATGGGGCATAGTGAAACAGCGCCAACACTTCACTACCTACGGAACGTCAACAAAGGGAAAAATGATGTACTTGCTTTTCAAAAACTTGGTATTTCATCATAAAGTGTTCAAAGGTGTTCAAACTTTTAGACACAAAAAAATAAGAGAAACTCTGTAAATCCAACATTTCTCTCACTTTTACTTAATGCCGCAGACCGGAATCGAACCGTTTTACTTAATCTCAAATACTGATAGAAAGGGGCTTTGAAGACTTCATCACGGTTGCGGTGTTCAAAAAGTGTTCAAACGTTTGTTGCATACAGTCGAGTAGACTAAGACCTCTCAATCTTAGCCCCTCACAGATCCGTACGTGCGGCTTTCCCGCATACGGCTCCTCATAGTAACATTCACTTTAATATAAGCAATAGTACGTTTTAGGCTTTGCTAATGGATAATACTTGAGCATTTCCACAAATCCATTCCATGTGTATGCCCGTCTACAACCTCTCCGATTCATGGCTTTGAATAGAAACTGTTGTACTCTATGCAGGAATGTTGTTATCTTCCGAAAATTCCATGTAACACCATAATACCGATAGTGTCCGATTAGCTTCACATTCAATTCCTTGATTATCTCTCGCATCGGTCGATTTCGATTATCATAAATCCAATTCTTATAGGCTCTGACCTTTTGCTCAAACTTCTTTCTTGAAGTCTGTACTTTTGGTGCGAAACCTCCTTTTCGGTTTTTGCTACAGTAGAAAGTAAATCCCAGAAAGTCAAATGTTTCCGGTTTATGTTCTCCTCTTGCCCTGCGATTCTGCTCTGCAAATCTTCCAAATTCAATCAGTCTGCTTTTACTACTCTCAAGTTCCAGACCAAACTTTTCCATTCGTTCTTTTAACTCTTTATAGTATCTTTCAGCTTCTGACTTATATTGAAATCCTGCAACGAAATCATCCGCAAAGTTGACAAGAAAACACTCTCCCTGCATTTCCTTCTTCACTACAAGTTTGAACCACAGCGTCAGCACATGATGCATGTATATATTCGCAAGCATCGGACTCATTACGGAGCCTTGTGCCGAACCTTCCTCTGTTGGTTCAAATTTACCTTGTTCCATTATTCCCGCTTTAAGATATTTACGTATCAGCCACAGTAAGTTCTTATCCTGTATGTTCCATTCGAGAAACTTCATCATCCACTCATGGTCGATATGGTCAAAGAACCCTTTGATGTCAGCATCTACGATATAACTGATTTTCCCATAACTTATCCGTTGATATACCTCTTTTATCGCTTCGTGACAACCTCTGTTCGGTCTGAATCCATACATACAGTTTAGGAATCTTGGCTCATAAATAGTACCCAATATTTTCTTCACTGCCATTTGTACAATCTTATCCTCATAAGAAGCTATCCCTAATGGTCTTTTCTTTCCATTTGCTTTGGGAATGTATACCCTCAGCGATGGAAGTGGATTAAAGGATTTGTTTTTCAGCCTTTGTACTAAATCCTTGATATTTCTGTCAAGGTTCTTCCCATACTCATCTTTGGTTACCTTGTCGATTCCGACTGCTTTGCTCCCATCTAATTCCTTATGACATTGCTTTAGCATATCTTCATTTATCAAATGGTACACTGATGTAAATATAGGATGTTTTGATTTTGCCGATATCTCAGCTATTCTTACTAATTTCGTTTCCATTATTTCCTCCGTCCCTGAGTACGGATAATGTGTCCTCAGTAAGACCTTTACTATGCAATCCCCTTCCCTCCATCGGCATTACCCGATTTCTACAGTACTATGAGATTGTCCGACTACCTGCCATTCATTTGAAGTCCTCCGTTTTCAGTTGTGACTTCATACTCTTTTTCGAGAAACGGCAGGTTCTCCCCAGTTGATGTGTATTCACAATGTAAAACATGATTGGTTCTCTGACTCCGCAGTGCCACATAACACTCGCCATATCGCATTACATGATATTGTCTTCCGCACCAGTTAAGACGTCGACCGACTGAAGTTAACATTTCGAAGCTCAATCACTATTCAACCCTGCTTTCTTGCTGTCTACGCTTGTCAGATGCGTTACCGACATCATCCCAAGACTCGCTATTATCTGGTTGGCTAAACCTTGGATAAACCGGATTCCCACCGGCTTGACTACACACCCTTAGCTGGGCGCACAACTGGAATTTCTATTTGTGTTGCCATGTCATTACATAATCTTTTTCTCCGGTAGCCTCATCTAAGCCACTATGCTGAATCTCAAATCCTTCTCTCTTATAAAAAGATATTGCCCGTGCGTTCTTTTGGTATACGTTCAAGTACAACTTATTCCTTTTATCCTTTGCATAATTCAGCAGAATTTTACCTATACCCTGCGATTGCATTTCACCAGAAACAAAAATGCCCTCAACATATTCATCATTTAACCCTAGGGTTAAACTTAACTACTATTTTTTCTTTGCGATATAAAATACATAACTGTAATAATCTACTACTAATCTAAAATAAAGCGATTATAAGCTATCCTTTTTCCTGTGTTTGTTTTAAAGTTTTCATCTATACACTTTTTTATCTTTTCCTGTTCTTTTTCTTTATCCATAACCGTTAAATTTTCAAGCAAATCAGCTTCCCATTGTATTTGAAAATCAAGTCCATCAATTTTAGATGGAGTATGATGATTGCCTATTATAAAGCATATTCTATCAATATTTTTGTTATAACCTACCTTTTTTAATATTTCTTTCGCTACTTCTGGTCCTTCCTTTTCTTGATAGACACCATCAATAGAACCGTATTTTTTTTGTGCTTCAACCGCACCAATATCATGTAGTATAGCAATAATACTGATGAATTCTTTTTCTTCCTCTCCGATATTTTCTCCTTTCATTATATCTTCTGCATTTTTCAAAACTTTGAGAGTATGCTCTATGCCAAAAGGAATTTCTTTGAATACTTCTTTCATCTCTATAATAATTTTTTCTTTAAACATAAATTACCTCCATTTATACCTTATAGGTGTTTTAGTTCTATCTATCCACTTTTTTGTTCGCCGATACAATCAGCATCATGGGACGGCGCATTTCATCCTGCATCCCCGGAATATCCATCATTTAAGTTTTTTTACAATTACAGGAAATGGCAAATCTACTATCTACTTCTCAATTTTTATGGCTCTGACAATGATAATATCCGGGATTTCTTTATTAAAATAGCATTCTTCGTAAAATCCGTCTATGACAAATCCGGTATCAAAACACAGATTAAAAATATCCTGTAAAGAACGATGATAATAACATTGTTTTTGCGGCTGTCCTTCAATCGCAATATCGTAATAGCTGTGCGGCGTCATATATTTTTCTGTGAGCGTTACAAAACAGGGGTGCTGTGTCGCAAATACAAATACTCCGTTATCCTCAAGCAATTTATAAACAGAGGTAAAAAGCGGCTTAATATCGGTAATATCCATGACCGCCATATTGGAGACTGCTTTTGTAAACGGCCTATTTCTTTTTAATGCCATCAGACTTGTTTCATTCGTGGCGTCTGCTACACAAAACTCAATGTGATCAGCATACCGTTTTTGGCGCTTTTTTGCCAGTTCCACCATTTTCTCACTATAATCAAAAGCCAAAACAGAGACAGCTTTTTCTGCAAGATATGCAGAATAATTTCCATTTCCACAGGCAACATCTAAAATATAGTCTGTTGGATCAGGATTTAGAAGCTCTGTTACTTTGAGGCGGACAACTTCTCTGTGAAAATCATTTGATTCATCCCCCATTGCACAATCCCAAAATTCAGCGTTTTGATTCCAAATTGCTTTACTTTCTTCCTTTGAATACTGCATAATATCCTCTTTCACCTCGCTGTAAACTTCCGATTTTTCGTTCTCTGCGACTTCCCAATAAAAGGGAATTTGACTTGCCTATTTTCTTAAAATCTCATGTGGAGCTTCTATTTCATTTGCCAAGGTATGCTCTGTTAATTCTGACATCAATTTCAATTTTTTATTAATCAATGGTCGCATACAATTAGGAACATGTTCCTGATGCGCTCTGTGGATTGCTACACATTCCTTACAGTTTCCGTGATAACGACAGGCTTTCAGGCAAGGACAGTGATCTTTGTCTTTATACTCCTTACGAAATTCCGCTGCAAATTCTTCTTGCAGTCTCAGCCCCTCGACACGGTTTCCCTTATGAAATTCTACCATTGCATCCAGTTCTTTCTGGTTCCCTTCAATCTTCATGTTATTATAGCGCCTCCATTTCAACTATTCCTCATTTTCTGATAAATACCGATTTGTCTGTTTCATGTTATACACAGTATAATTCCATTTTATAAAATATTCAATTAAAAAGGTATGCGAATATTTTTTATTTCCGCATACCCATTTATCACTTTATTCTTTTACATATCGAATTAACTCACCAATTTCACATTCAAAATAGTTGCATAGTTTACAGATTAAATTTGCGTCCAGTCTTTGAAATTCATTTCTGCAATATCTATTGAAATTTGACCTCGGTATGTCAAGTTCCTTACAAATCGTATTCTTACTGATACCTTTTTCTTGTAACAGTTCTTCTATCCTTAATTCTAAATGTCCATAGTTCATGTTCTGCACCTCTACATAAAGTATATTTATTAAATCTTTATGTAGTAATTCACTATATAGTGAGGTACTATATAGTTATCCCTCTACTAATAACACGAAAGAGGTATGTACATGAAAAAGAAAATCATAGCACCAATCACAATACTCTGTTTACTGACCATTCTCTACAATTATCTCAGACTGCCGGACTACCATATTACTAACAGCATGTCCTTTAGCAGTGCAGATACCAGAGATACTGAATTGACTGTAATTGTTTACAAATGTTGGGGAATTGATGGAGTAATCAAAGACATTGAAAACGAACATAACAAAATTAACGGTACACCTACCACCTTGGAAATCAACCTCTATTATCCAACTTATTACTTGCACAATAATAGCAAGCCGTTCCGAACTGTAACCATTGAATATAATAAAAAGGAATAGCACTCTATTACTGCTTTTGAAGTAGTATCGGCTATTCCCTCTCCTTATATTCTTTTGTTCGTATTTTCGCAAACTAACGTTCCGCAAGGATGCCCAGTGCGACGGTTCCTAACAGGGCGGCGGGTCGACTGGGCAAGTGGTCGGCTGAGAAGCATTTTCTACTCAACGACATATTTAACGTTTGATTCTCTCCGTCCCTCATATTTCTCCTGTGCCAACAGTTTATCAAGAAATTCTGACACTTCTTCCATGTCTTCACTGTCTATCAAATCCAGTTTTATCAATACATCAAGGTCTGTCTGATTCTTCGGTTGTATTGAGATCGGCTGAGATGTATCCACAACCACTTTCAACTGTTTTGTCTTATTTGCTGTTTCAATATCCGTAGTTAATCCCATAACGTGGCTTTTACTCACGCCGAATATCTGTGATAATTTTTCCCATATAGATTCATCTCTCGGCGTTCCGTTTCCATTTTCATAGTTCGTAAGCATACTTTGTGAAATGCCTAATTCTTTTGCAAGTTCCGCAACGGTTATATTCTTTTCTTTCCGCAATTCTTTTATTTTATTCATAGCGAACCTCCTTTATAAGCACATTATATTTCATCAAATTTTCTCTGTCAATCTTTTTATCGGATATTCAGATATTTTCTATTGACATTCTGCAATGCTTGTTTTATCATAAGATTATCTTAATATCTGATAATCAGATATTTATAAGGAGGTGAAACGATGATTAGAGGAAATGACTTTATTTTAAATCCAGACAAACTGCAAGAGGAATTTCAGTTAGTAGAAGTTTCTGACTGGGTAGACTTTTCTACAAAAGAAAAATTAGGATTCTACTATACAGTTCTTCTTCCAAAATTAAAGTTTGAAAAAGTCAAAGTAGGCATTAAAGCTAACACAGCGATTGTTACCAACGAAGAACTTGAACAAAAAGGGCAGATTCCAGTCTCATTTGATGGATTACATACTTGGGCTAGTCTCTATAATGGACGTCTTTCTGTCAAAGCAGAAGCTTCCAATATCAGAAAAGTGGGAATAAAATAATTTCCCTATTATGTCAGCCAGTCAGTACCGGACAATGTCATAGGTGCTGAACTGGCTGACCTCTATACTTGATATATAAAACAACATCTTCCGAAAATAATCGGAACATTCATTACAAAAATTGGGATATGAGGTGAGATTCGTGAGCAAAACAAAAGAGTGTTTTGCATACAATACGAAAATCATTGAAACTCCTACTACAAAAGAAGTATATATTTACGAAAACCCTATTTTTATTCACTCGAAAGAAAAGGCAGATTTAACAGACACAAGTAACCGAAAAAAATTTGATGAAATGTCAGCTCATAAGCAATATGACAGTTTAAAACGCAAGCAGAAGCATTACGAACAGGCTCGTTGGGATATTGCCCGTATTGTTGACTGCAACTTTGATAACAGAACAAAATTTGTAACGCTGACATTTAAAGAAAACATTCAGGAAATCCTGATAACTAACCGAGAATTTAAGTATTTTATCCAGCGATTAAATTATTATTTGTACCATACCAAAACCCAGTTATTAAAATACCTTGCAACGTGGGAGAAACAGAAGCGTGGAGCAATCCATTATCATGTTATTTTCTTTGATTTTCCGTATATAGCAAAAGAAAAATTACAGAATTTATGGTCACATGGATTTATTAAAATCAATCGCATTGATGTAGACAGCAAAGAAAACAGAGGTCGTTATCTTAGCAAGTATTTTGGAAAAGACCTTGATTTGAAAGAACATAAGAAAAAAGCCTTTTTTAAATCTCAAAATCTGAAAGTTCCACACGAAACAAAAGTCATGCTGACCGAAGACATTTTACATGACTTACAAAAAGAAAATATCGTCTTTCAGAAAGAATACACAAGGCAAATTTACGATACCAACGCTTTCTTATCTACTGGTTCATGCTTAAAGGACAGCAGTGTTATCTACATCAAAATTAAAAAAGAAAATCCTTGCGTAAAGGGGGAATCTTATGGATAATCCCGTTACGTTTTCAGATATAACATTATTGAATACGTTAGCCACCTGTGCTAACATGACCACAGATGAAGTCTTCAAAGATTTTAAAATTATGGCAAATAAAAAAATCTTGGAGAATCACAAATATGAAATTTATTACTAGGAATCAGAAAAAAGCTGGCGTACTTATTTACCCGATGAAACCAAACCTAACAAACGCCGTCCTGTCAAGAGGAAGAGTAAAGAGAACCTTGAAAAAGAAATCATCAGATTTTATATCGAAAAGCAGAAAGCTGAAAACCGTCAGAATGTCACACTGGAAGAATTATACGCTGAATGGCTTTTGTATAAAAGAGACTATACTTCCGTAAAAGCAAAGACAATTCAAGAATATGTATCTGAATGGAATAGATTTTTCAAAGATACAGAACTTGTTAAAATGAAGATAGGCGAAATCAAACCAATCACGCTTATCCGCTTTTTCAGAGAAGCTACAAAAGACCGACAGTTCACGCACAAGCGAGTCAGTAATGCCCGTTCTGTTTTGAATGGAATCATGAGTTATGCGATCGAAGAAGAAATTATATCACATAATCCTGTCTCTGATGTGAATTTCAAACAGTTTACCTATAAGCCAGTAGAAGTACAAAGTGACAATGTATTTTCCCGTGATGATACGCATAAGTTATTAAATTATCTTCGGTGTATCATAGAGCCATATTCTCTTGCAATACAGTTATCTTTCTATCTGTTTATCCGTGTTGGAGAAACAAAAGCTATCCGTTGGGAAGATATTGACTACAATAATAGGCTTGTATATCTTCACAGACAGGCGACCTGTGAACGTACATTGAATGATGATTTAACATTCTCAAGCCGAAAAGTAAAAGTAGTAAATCAAATGAAAGGAAATACTTCTCATGGATTCCGTAAACAGTTCCTTACAGACGAAGCACTTAAAATTCTTCACAAAGCAAAGGAATTAAATCCAAATGGAATATATGTCTTTGAACCCAACGGCGAGATTATGACAACAGACAGCTTTAACCGCCGTTTGAAGAAATATTGCAAAGAAGCCGGTGTTCCTTATCATTCCAGTCATAAAATCCGCTTTTACAATGCTTCAACAGCTTTTGACGGAAATAATCTTACAACCCTTAGTTATTTAATGGGACATAGTGAGACAGCTACAACATTGCATTACTTGCGGAATGTCAATAAGAGGAAGAATGACAGGCTTGCTTTTCAGAATCTTGGTATTTCATCATAAAGTGTTCAAAGGTGTTCAAACTTTTAGAAACAAAAAAATAAGAGAAACGCTGTAAATTCAACGTTTCTCCTACTTTTCACTAATGCCGCAGACCGGAATCGAACCGGTACGGGTATCACTACCCACGGGATTTTAAGTCCCGGGCGTCTGCCAGTTCCGCCACTGCGGCATAATATATGGGACCTATAGGGCTCGAACCTATGACCCTCTGCTTGTAAGGCAGATGCTCTCCCAGCTGAGCTAAGATCCCATAATATTTACTTGTACATCGGAGATAATTATAACTCTTTTTCACTCTAATGTCAACGACCCAGAAGAGACTCGAACTCTCGACCTCCGCCGTGACAGGGCGGCGCTCTAACCAACTGAGCCACTGGGCCTTATTAATTTCTTTAAAATAGTGGACCTTCGGGGACTCGAACCCAGGACCGATCGGTTATGAGCCGATTGCTCTAACCAACTGAGCTAAAGGTCCACGTGTATTATGTCCCAAAAAGGAACAAAGCCGATGATCGGACTCGAACCGATAACCTGCTGATTACAAATCAGCTGCTCTGCCAATTGAGCCACATCGGCATAAATAAAATACTGACCAAACATTAAATGTCCGGTATAAAATGACTCCTACGGGAATCGAACCCGTGTTACCGCCGTGAAAGGGCGATGTCTTAACCGCTTGACCAAGGAGCCGCATAAAATCATATATAAAATTTTATAGACCGTAAGTAGTGCTCACGGTCTACAAGCTCCCCGAGTTGGGCTCGAACCAACGACCCTTCGGTTAACAGCCGAATGCTCTACCACTGAGCTATCGAGGAATATGATACTATATCTGTGTACCTTCAAAACTGCATACAAAGAATTAAATCCATCCATTATCCTATCACCTTGCTTGGTTATGCCCTCGACCTATTAGTAACAGTCAGCTCCATGTGTTGCCACACTTCCACCTCTGCCCTATCTACCTCGTCGTCTTCAAGGGGTCTTACTAACTTGACGTTATGGGATATCTCATCTTGAGGGGGGCTTCACGCTTAGATGCCTTCAGCGTTTATCCCTTCCCGGCTTGGCTACTCTGCTATGCTCTTGGCAGAACAACAGATACACCAGCGGCCAGTCCAACCCGGTCCTCTCGTACTAAGGTCAGCTCCTCTCAAATATCCTACGCCCACGCCGGATAGGGACCGAACTGTCTCACGACGTTCTGAACCCAGCTCGCGTACCGCTTTAATGGGCGAACAGCCCAACCCTTGGGACCTACTTCAGCCCCAGGATGCGATGAGCCGACATCGAGGTGCCAAACCACTCCGTCGATGTGAACTCTTGGGAGTGATAAGCCTGTTATCCCCAGGGTAGCTTTTATCCGTTGAGCGATGGCAATCCCACTTTATACCACCGGATCACTAAGTCCTACTTTCGTACCTGCTCCACCCGTCGGTGTCGCAGTCAAGCCTTCTTCTGCCTTTGCACTCTGCGAATGGTTTCCAACCATTCTGAGAAGACCTTTGAGCGCCTCCGATACCCTTTCGGAGGCGACCGCCCCAGTCAAACTCCCCACCTGACATTGTCCCCCAGCCGGATCACGGCTGATGGTTAGAAACCCAATACTGCAAGGGTGGTATCCCAACAGCGGCTCCCTTACGACTGGCGTCATAAGTTCTCAGCCTCCCACCTATCCTGTACATGCAATACCGAATCCCAGTATCAAGCTGGAGTAAAGCTCCATGGGGTCTTTCCGTCCTGGCGCAGGTAACCAGCATCTTCACTGGTACTTCAATTTCACCGGGTGCATTGTTGAGACAGTGCCCAAATCATTACGCCTTTCGTGCGGGTCGGAACTTACCCGACAAGGAATTTCGCTACCTTAGGACCGTTATAGTTACGGCCGCCGTTTACTGGGGCTTAAGTTCAAAGCTTCGCTTGCGCTAACCTCTCCCCTTAACCTTCCAGCACCGGGCAGGCGTCAGCCCATATACCTCACCTTTCGGTTTTGCATAGACCTGTGTTTTTGCTAAACAGTTGCTTGGGCCAATTCTCTGCGGCCTCTCGCGAGGCACCCCTTCTCCCGAAGTTACGGGGTCATTTTGCCGAGTTCCTTAACAATGCTTCTCCCGTCGGCCTTAGGATTCTCTCCTCATCCACCTGTGTCGGTTTACGGTACGGGTTTTAACTGAACAATAGCGGCTTTTCTTGGCAGCTAGCTCACGCACTTCGCTACTTTAGTTCGCTCCGCATCACGTCTTCGGATTGCATACCGGATTTGCCTGATATGCTCCTACCACGCTTGCACCGGATTTTCCACTTCCGGCTTGCGCTTTCTCTCTGCGTCCCCACAGTTCTGTCAGTTAAAAGTACAGGAATTTCAACCTGTTGTCCATCGACTACGTCTTTCGACCTCGCCTTAGGCCCCGACTTACCCAGAGCAGATCAGCTTTACTCTGGAAACCTTAGATATTCGGCCGGAAGGATTCCCACCTTCCTCTCGCTACTCATTCCGGCATTCTCTCTTCTTAACACTCCACTGCTCCTTACGGTACAGCTTCGCCGCAGTTAAGAATGCTCCTCTACCAATTGACATTCATCAATTCCTAAGCTTCGGCAGTGTGTTTCAGCCCCGGACATTTTCGGCGCAGGACCTCTCGACTAGTGAGCTATTACGCACTCTTTCAATGGATGGCTGCTTCTGAGCCAACATCCTAGTTGTCTTCGAAATCCCACATCCTTTTCCACTTAACACACATTTTGGGACCTTAGCTGTAGGTCTGGGCTCTTTCCCTTTTGACCATCCAACTTATCTCGGACAGTCTGACTCCCATACATCATCTACACGGCATTCGGAGTTTGATATTCTTTGGTAAGCTTTGACGCCCCCTAGGAAATTCAGTGCTCTACCTCCGCAAGACTTGAGTATGAGGCTAGCCCTAAAGCTATTTCGAGGAGAACCAGCTATCTCCGGGTTCGATTGGAATTTCTCCCCTATCCACACCTCATCCCCACCCTTTTCAACGGATGTGGGTTCGGTCCTCCATTGCCTTTTACGGCAACTTCAACCTGGACATGGATAGATCACCCGGTTTCGGGTCTACTCCGACTGACTATATTCGCCCTATTCAGACTTGGTTTCCCTTCGGCTCCGGGCCTTCGGCCCTTAACCTCGCCAGCCAGCGTAACTCGCCGGACCGTTCTACAAAAAGTACGCGGTTGCACATATAAAGTGCTCCCACAGTTTGTAAACATATGGTTTCAGGTTCTCTTTCACTCCCCTCCCGGGGTCCTTTTCACCTTTCCTTCACAGTACTATGCGCTATCGGTCACTAAGGAGTATTTAGCCTTACGGGGTGGTCCCCGCTTCTTCCCACAAGGTTTCTCGTGTCTCGTGGTACTCTGGATACCGCCATGTCATGTTGGATTTTGCTTACGGGGCTTTCACCCTCTCTGGCCAGCTTTCCCAAAACTGTTCTGCTATCTTCCATGAATCAATTATGCGGTCCGAACCCCAGGGTGCACGCACCCTGGTTTGGGCTCTTCCGGTTTCGCTCGCCGCTACTTCCGGAATCACATGTTGTTTTCTCTTCCTCCGGCTACTTAGATGTTTCAGTTCACCGGGTTCCCTTCCTTAACTTATGGATTGGGTTAAGGATACTGGAGGTCTGCTCCAGTGGGTTTCCCCATTCAGAAATCTCCGGATCGATGGGTATTTGCCCCTCCCCGAAGCTTATCGCAGCTTATCACGTCTTTCATCGGCTCTTAGTGCCAAGGCATCCACCATACGCTCTTATTAGCATAACCAACTTGCCTTCTCTCACGGGTTGGAGATCGGGCGACACATATCTAGCGTGATATGCGTTGGCAATAGGTTCCTCTTATTGAACTGCTAATGTTCAATAAAATTCAATTTTTTCCGTTCGTTTTTTTCGAACTAGTTAATGTTGTTAACATTAACTCGGATGTCTTGATTAATATCTTATCGAATGACATTTAATATGAATATCTTATTGAATGTCTTTCAATAAGCATAAGATATTTAATCTGTTATATTATCGCTTATCTGTAATAATATAACTTTTCTTTGTATGCAATTTTCAAGGTACACATTTGATTCTTTGCAGAATCAAGTGGAGAATACGAGATTCGAACTCGTGACCTCCTGCTTGCAAGGCAGGCGCTCTCCCAACTGAGCTAATCCCCCATAATTTCAATACCATATTTTATTGTTTAGATATGGGCTTAAGTGGACTCGAACCACCGACCTCACGCTTATCAGGCGTGCGCTCTAACCGGCTGAGCTATAAGCCCATATTCTTTTTAAATTTGGCGGCCACCTACTCTCCCACATCGTCTCCAATGCAGTACCATCGGCCGTCTGGGTCTTAACCATCGTGTTCGGGATGGGAACGGGTGTTTCCCCCAGGCGCATCGCCACCAAAATATTTCGTTATGTGAGCATGCCCTTGCAGGCACTCTCTTGATAACTAAACAATAGACAACATACTCTTTACTTCTTTCTTCCTTAGAAAGGAGGTGATCCAGCCGCACCTTCCGATACGGCTACCTTGTTACGACTTCACCCCAGTTATCGGTCCCACCTTCGGCAGCTCCCTCCTTACGGTTGGGTCACTGACTTCGGGCGTTACCAACTCCCATGGTGTGACGGGCGGTGTGTACAAGACCCGGGAACGTATTCACCGCGACATTCTGATTCGCGATTACTAGCGATTCCAGCTTCATGTAGTCGAGTTGCAGACTACAATCCGAACTGAGACGTTATTTTTGGGATTTGCTCCACCTCGCGGCTTCGCCTCCCTTTGTTTACGCCATTGTAGCACGTGTGTAGCCCTGCTCATAAGGGGCATGATGATTTGACGTCATCCCCACCTTCCTCCAGGTTATCCCTGGCAGTCTCTCTAGAGTGCCCGGCCAAACCGCTGGCTACTAAAGATAAGGGTTGCGCTCGTTGCGGGACTTAACCCAACATCTCACGACACGAGCTGACGACAACCATGCACCACCTGTCTCCCCTGTCCCGAAGGAAAGGCACCATTACGCGCCGGTCAGGGGGATGTCAAGAGCAGGTAAGGTTCTTCGCGTTGCTTCGAATTAAACCACATGCTCCACCGCTTGTGCGGGTCCCCGTCAATTCCTTTGAGTTTCATTCTTGCGAACGTACTCCCCAGGTGGCATACTTATTGCGTTTGCTGCGGCACCGAATGGCTTTGCCACCCGACACCTAGTATGCATCGTTTACGGCGTGGACTACCAGGGTATCTAATCCTGTTTGCTCCCCACGCTTTCGAGCCTCAACGTCAGTCATCGTCCAGTAAGCCGCCTTCGCCACTGGTGTTCCTCCTAATATCTACGCATTTCACCGCTACACTAGGAATTCCACTTACCTCTCCGACACTCTAGTTACATAGTTTCCAATGCAGTCCCGGGGTTGAGCCCCGGGTTTTCACATCAGACTTACATAACCGTCTACGCTCCCTTTACACCCAGTAAATCCGGATAACGCTTGCCCCCTACGTATTACCGCGGCTGCTGGCACGTAGTTAGCCGGGGCTTCTTAGTCAGGTACCGTCATTTTCTTCCCTGCTGATAGAAGTTTACATACCGAAATACTTCATCCTTCACGCGGCGTCGCTGCATCAGGGTTTCCCCCATTGTGCAATATTCCCCACTGCTGCCTCCCGTAGGAGTTTGGGCCGTGTCTCAGTCCCAATGTGGCCGGTCACCCTCTCAGGTCGGCTACTGATCGTCGCCTTGGTAAGCCGTTACCTTACCAACTAGCTAATCAGACGCGGGTCCATCTCATACCACCGGAGTTTTTCCCACTGTACCATGCGGTACCGTGGTCTTATGCGGTATTAGCAGTCATTTCTAACTGTTATCCCCCTGTATGAGGCAGGTTACCCACGCGTTACTCACCCGTCCGCCGCTCAGTCACAAAACCTTTCATTCCGAAGAAATCAAAGTAAAGTGCTTCGCTCGACTTGCATGTGTTAAGCACGCCGCCAGCGTTCATCCTGAGCCAGGATCAAACTCTCGTTAAAAGTGTTTGTATCCGGGTCAGAATTAACTACTAGCTAATTCTATCCCTTTTTACTGTTCTTACCACCGAGATTAATCTCAGTGATGGGTGCATCATTATGATGCTGTTCTTAAAAATTTTCTCTATAAGAAATTTTCAAGGGTTTGTTGTCTATTGTTTAATTATCAAGGTGCTTTGTTCTTTTTAAGCGAACTTCCATATTTTACCATGTCCGTCTTGCTTTGTCAAGAACTTTTTTATTTTTCTTTATTTCTGTTTGCCTGTCCTCTCTCGAGTCAGCTTAAATATATTAGCATTTTCTGTACCAGTTTGTCAAGACATTTTTTAAAACTTTTTTACAAAATTTTCATTCTTTCTTAACATACTCAGATATGCCGTTCTGTAACTGCCGAAACCATGTTTCGCCATGTAAACAGAACAAACGGAGAAGGAGGGATTTGAACCCTCGCGCCGCTACTAACGACCTACTCCCTTTCCAGGGGAGCCCCTTCGGCCAGCTTGGGTACTTCTCCAAAACGTCCGCTATTAAATATACACGAAACCAGCCCTCTTGTCTAGTCCTTTTCTATCTTTTTTTAATTTTCTTCTTTTTACATTTTATGCGATAATTTTCAGACATTTTATGTCATATATATTGAGGCTCTCGCCGTCATACTCTTTTAGCCGAAATTCTGGCCGGACGTTTGATTAAATACACAAACCGTGAGTACACCTCCTTCTAAATCAGGGCATTTTCGTAAGATGTTCCTAACAGCCGGACGTTCAGCTATATATAGAACCCGTGGACAACAGGGCATGATTTTGCTCCTGCTTATATGCCGCCTCTGCCTGTCATTGCTTATTCACGTATTCCATGACCGCTTTCAGCGCAATCATAAACCAGGGCGTATAAAGCTCCGGATTTTCTTGGATATCAGACATGAGATCTTTCATTTTCACCCATCTTACCGTTTCCACTTCCTCTGGATTTTCTGTCCAGCCGCCCCTGTACTCTCCTGCCAGCACATGGTCAAATTCAAACTCAGTCAATCCGTTTTCAAATGTATAGCGATAGACAAAGGACTGGATTTCCTCCAGATCCGCGGTTTTTATTCCCAGCTCTTCCTGAAGACGCCTGCAGGCTGCCTGATATACACTCTCCCCCATTCTCGGATGTGAACAGCAGGTATTGGTCCATAAACCGCCGCAGTGATATTTTTCTTTTGCACGCTTCTGCAGCAATATTTCGTCATCCTTAAACAGAAATACGGAAAACGCCCGGTGAAGACGCCCCTCTTCATGGGCTCTCATTTTTTCCATACATCCAAGTTTTTGGTCATTCATGTCCACCAGGATAACCTGTTCCTGCAGGATTTCGTCCTGAGCCCGCTCCGTTCCTTCCTGTAATCTGATCCGCTGTTTCCCTTCCATAAGCCTCTCCATTCCACCGCTTCTATAATGGCGGTTCATTATCGTAAAATATTTTATCTATATCTTATCACATTACAATGGCTGGTGCCAGTCAGCTATTTCTTAAAAACAGATCTTCTTTAACAATTTTTCAAGGAGTACACCACAGTTTTTCTTCACTAGGCTGATCTGATCCGGAGTGATGTCGTCTACATGAATTCCGCATCCGCAGATCACAGTGCAGCTCTTTCTTTTTGCCAGGCTCTCGGCAAACCATCTGGCTATGTCTTCATCTTTATGCCCGGTTCCATTGATTACACTGGAGGTAACTCCAATGCCCTCACCGGTCAGACTCGGCCTAGCTATCGCCATAACCACGCTTCCGATGTGCGGTGTGTCTCCGCCATAAACCGCCAGTGAGTAATCTTTTCCCATCTCAACCACATCACAATGCACATAATATCCGTTAAATAACTCTTGTCTGAGTACGCTGTCATTCATCCTGCATTCCTACCTTTCCTTTCCACGGAACAAATTTATCATAGGAAATCCCAAACTGTGCCAAAATCTTACCTACGATATGGTTGATCTGGTCATCAATCGTCTTTGGCCCATTATAAAAAGTCAGCACCGGGGGAACAATTGTGCATCCTGCATCCGCCGCTTCTTTCATATTCCTTAGCTGAATGCGGTTCAGCGGCATTTCCCTCGGAACCAATATAACTTTGCGCCCCTCTTTCAAGCAGACATCTGCTGCACGGATAATCAGCGTATCCGCATAGCCAGCTGCAATTCCCGCAAGTGTCTTCATACTGCAGGGCATGACAATCATGCCTTCTGTAACAAAAGAACCGCTGGATATAGATGCTGCCATATTTCTTTCATCGTGAACTACATCAGCAAGGGCAAGCAGCTTCTCCATGCGGATTTCGCTCTCCAGTTCCCATGTTGCTTTTGCACCGCTGCTCAATACTAAATGTATCTTACATCCCTCTACACTTTTCAGCGCCTGCATCAAATAGTAACTCATCTCTACACCTGTTGCACCTGTTACTCCAACAATGATTCTCATACCTCTACTTCCTCCCTTTTTTAATATCCTGCTTCTTTTATAGAAATAGGTCGGAAACTTTTCAAGAAGTTCCGGCCTATATCATATTTATAAAATTTATCCCTTTAGTTCCGGCTCTTTTTTTTGAACACGGATTTCCAGCGCAGGTTCCTGTCTTATACCAGGCCGACTATATTCCACCAGAGTACTTCCACTAATACAAGAATAAATACCACTACGGTCAGCGGAACGCCAAGCCGGATTGTTTCCTTTTGTGTATACATTCCGTTTTCTTCCCCCTGTCCTACTAACATGTTCAGGTGATGGAACGGAAGTATATAGTGTGATGCGATTGCCATATACACGATCAGGGCTGTCACAAGCGGCGGAATTCCCATAGGCTGTGTAAAGATCAGCACAGATGGGATCACAACACCCATAACTGCGATAACCGACCCCATAAACATATGTACCACCATGGAGATCAGCGCAATCAGCAATGCTAATACGAAAAGGTTGCTTGGCAGATGCTCAGGCAAAATGGTGTTTGCGATCCATGTATTCATACCGGTCGCTCCGCCCACCGTGCCGATTGCCATAGCAGATGTAAGGAATACCAACACATGTACCGGAACCTGTCCCCAGGACTTCACGGTTAGAACTTCTCCGATAAGCGGGAGGCTCATGCACATTGCAACGCCCATTGTTACCCAGCCGATGTCGATTCCGTGAATCGAGTCAGTCATCCACAGTATAATTGCAATTACCAGCCATATTGCAGTCCTTTTCTCCAGCTTGCTCATTGGACCCTGAGCCTTTTGTTTTTCTTCAATTTCCTGGAGATTTATCGTTACCGGCTGTGATGGTTTGAATAAAATCAGAATCAGAACCAGTGTAATTACAGATGCGACAATCGCCGGAATCCCCATATACTGGAACCATCCAATCCAGCCCACACTTACACTATCGCCTGCATAGGAGGCTGCCAGTGGATTGATGACACTGTCACCGGTCAGGAAGATCAAAGATACCGGCACCGATGCCGCGAATACAGTGAAACCGATTTTAACTGCATCTACTTTCGGGATCTTAGCACTTTGAATCACAACTGCCATAACTGACATAATCAGGAACGCTCTCGGCCATGGATGTGGTATCAGTACACTCATGATAAACGTCAGCACAAAAATCGAAATAATAATACCGTTGTAAGACCGCACAAATTTCTTGATAAATGCATACGCAATACGTTCGCCAAGACCGGAGTCCTTTACCGCTCCCGCAATCATATATGCCCCCATAACAAGCCACATGGTAGAGGAACCATACCATGATTTAAACACAAGATCGGGTGTCGCAACCTTGCACACAATCAGCATAATCAGATAAAAACCACCTACAAAGCCCGACTGCGCTACATTTGTTGCCCACCATACTACGGTCATTAAACTTAATGCCAGACATCTCTGACCTTCTGGTTCAATTCCGGATAATGGTAAAAGCATAATTACAACCGCTACTGCAATACCCGCCAGAAAGCCTATGACTTTCTTGTTCATTAGTAGACCCCCTTTTACTCATTTAATTTTTTATTTAACTATTCTTGTAACTTTATATCATGTTCAGCCATATTTACCAGAAGGCCTGTTCTGGTAATGGAACAGGCCCTCTCGTCATTTGATCTCAAAACACTTTATTAATCAAGCGGTGGTACCGGCGGAATAACCTGTAATTCCGGGATCTCTTCCGGATTTAATTTGAATTTTTCATGAATATCAGGATTTTCTGTTGATCTCCATGAATAGACACAAGTTTCACACACGTATACTTCCCATGCATCTCCAACCGGAGATTTTACCATTACTCTTATTTTGTCACTACCACAACGTGGACAAGTCATATCTTCTACCTCCTTCAATATTGCAGACATCCGCTCCTGCAGATGATTTGCATGCCTTTTGTCTTATTTGAATAATTCGCGAAGTTTTTCTTCCCACTCACCTGTTTTTGCCGGCGGCTCAAGAAGCTCTACCGCACGCGGATTCGGCTCTGGTGCTACTGGTGTTGTCGCATCAATAATCATCTTTGTGTGCATACCTGCCGGATAAGACGAAGGATCAAGAGGCATACCAGGACAATTCGGTATGATGGCAACATCTTTGTCTGGTTTTACTCTCGATGCCATTGCCCACATAACCTGCTCCAGATTAAATGGATCCACATATTCATCTACAACAATTACAATTTTTGTATAAGGCATGCCATGCGGTGTAGATAACAGACGGAATGCAATACCTTTTCCATATCCTCCATAACGGCATTTGGTAGAAATAATTGCGATATGACCATGCATATACATTGCGTTTAATGCGACCAGTTCCGGGAATCCTTCTTTAATCTGTTTATATAAAGGTACGGAAGTATTCAGTGCCATCAGATAATCTATTTCTGTCCAAGGGATACCAAGATACAGATTCTCAAAAATCGGATCCGTTCGGTGTGTAATATGCTCAATCTTTACAACACACTGATTACGTGCTCCTGAGTATGAGCCGGGGAACTCACCGAATGGTCCTTCCACTTCACGTACGCGGGGTTCAATATAACCTTCCAGAATGACCTCACTTCCTGCCGGAACATAGAGGTGATCACTCAAATCAGCTTTTACAATGTCGATCGGCACTCCATCCTGAAGCGCACCTACAAACTCATATTCATTTTGCGTATATCCTACCGGTGTGGAAGCCATAAAGGTTACCAGCGGGTTATTGCCAAGCGCAATTGCAATCGGCACTTTCTCATTTTTACGCTCAGCCTTTTCCAGCTGCACTGCGATATCATGCATAGCCAGGGCCTGAATGCCAATTCTGTCTTTATCTTTCACCTGAATACGGTATGTACCTACATTCATCTTGTCGAAATTGCCCGGATCTTCCGGATCAGCAGTTACAACCGATGCCTTGGAGATAAAGAAACCGCTGTCCTGATCATTGATTCTGTAAAGTGGGAGGACTTCAAACAGGTTAATATCTTTATCCACTACATTTTCCTTACATGGAGCCGCGTCTCTTTCTACAATATTGGGCGGTACCGGGAATTTATCCCATCTGCGGTTCAGTTCAAAAAACTGTTCCTTAACCGGTGTGTCTTTTGGCATGCCCATCATTAAAGCATGATTTGGCCATGAACCGTGAACGTTTGTTACTACCTTCCCTTTATAACCATTGATGTTTTCGAATAATACAGCCGGCCCGTTTTTGATATTTGCTGCCGCACGTCCTGCAGATGCAATATCTGGCTCAGGCATCACTTCTTCTTTCACTCGTACCAGTTGACCTTCTTCCTCCAGGGTCGCCAGAAATTCCCTTAAGTCTTTGTATACTTTTGCCACGCCTTTTCCTCCTTACCTATTCGCTGATTAATTTAGAAGCCTCTTGTTACATTTTGTTAATTTAGTCCAACAAAGCGCTTTTGTTTACGAGTTAATTATAGGTTTTTTCAACTGCAAAACGCAATTCACATTTCTCCCGAGTATTATTCCATAATGGAATTGCAGGTTCATCAACGCATTTAGTATAATATTTAACAAATGAGATGTGCTCTGGATTACCCAACCTATAATTCAGGAATATCATGTCGAAATCCGAATAGACTATAAAATAAAATCCCGCATGAATCACGGAGGTGTGGTATATGACCCTTTCACAGATCATGTATTTTCTCGCAGTTGTAAAGTATAAAACCTTTACACAGGCAAGCGACGAACTGTACATATCCCAATCTTCTTTGTCCAAACAAATTAAAGCTCTGGAATTGGAACTTGGACACACCCTTTTTATTAGAGAGGCCAAAGAAAACTCTTTGACTCCCGCGGGTGAACGCTTTTTGGAATATGCAACTAAATTTTCTAAAGATTATTCCTCCATGATGTCTGACCTAAATCAGATGAATGGCAATTTGTCCAAGACGGCTTTAATTTTAGGGGTACTCCCCATTATCAACGAATATAGCCTGAACAACGATATTGTTTTTTTCCAAAAGCTCATTGGCTCCTCCAATATCTATATAAATCTGCTGGAACGGGAACAGGAAGAATTGCAGAATATGATGCAGTTCGGGCAGATTGATGCTGCGATCCTCCGCACAGACTCTTTTGACTTGTCCAAATATGAATATGTCACCTATTTGGAGGAAGAACTGGTTCTTATATATCCTGATAAGATGGAGCACTTGAATAAAGAGTATGTTACATTAGAGGAGATCGCCGACCATCCGCTCATTTCCTTTGATGAGTCTTCCTCACTCCACACCACCATCAAGCAATTATTCCATGAAAGAAACCTATATCCTAGATTTTCTTACCTTTATAAGCATCATGAACAGATCCTGTCTATGGTAAATGCGAATTTTGGCGTTGCCGTTATACCGGGCAATTTAGTGTCCGCCACAGTGTTTCCAAACATCAGGGTGGCTCATTTTAAGAAACCTATCAAATCGAAGATCTGCCTTGTACGTCCAAAAAAAGTGCCGTCATCGGAGCCTTTGAATCTGCTCTTCAAGTATTTTGAATCTACTTATCAAGATATGGACAAGGATTAATTTTCTAAAATATCATACATGCAATGCCGTCTTACATAAAAAAGCCCCTGCATCAATAACCGTTCCGTCTCGAACCGTTCATTGATGCAGAGTCTTCTTTTATTTTTATCTTAACCGACAGTTTTTATGAAAAAAAATAGCAGAACCGATAACCTTACCGGATTCCACTACCCTTAGCTAAAACGGAGAGGGTGGGATTCGAACCCACGCGCCCTTGCGGACAAACGGTTTTCAAGACCGCCTCGTTATGACCACTTCGATACCTCTCCAGTCTCTTACCTGCACCTGCAGAATAAGTTCAATTGTATTGTCAGCTTTCGCGACATTGGATATTGTAGCATATTTATGAAATATATGTCAATAACTTTTTTATAATTTTTCACTGCGTCTTTTCAGAAACACCTCAGCCATCTCCAGGTCTTCAGGAGTTGTGATCTTTATGTTCTCATAGGAACCATAAACCAACCTGATGGGATACCGCAGCATCTGCTCCACAACCATAGCATCATCCGTCACATTGATATAGCTTTCCCTCATCAGCATAGAATATGCACCTCTTACTAAATGATTTTCAAAAACCTGGGGAGTCTGCACCATCCACAGCTTGCTTCTGTCCGGCGTCGTTTCTACATTACCGTGTTCATCTGCCATCTTGATGGTATCTTTTACAGGCATGCCGACTACACAGGCCTTGTGCTCCTGTACTTCCTCGTAAGCCCTCTCGATGATTCCACGGTCCACAAACGGACGGGCTCCGTCGTGAATAAAGACATAACCATGTTCCTCCAGTTCCTGAAGGCCGTTCCAGACAGAATGATAGCGTTCCGCGCCTCCGTGCATGATCCTGCTTACTTTTGTAAAATGATACGGATTGACGATGTTCTCCCTGCAGTATTCTTCTTCCCCTGCTCCCGTTATCAGAAAAACCTCGTCAATAAGCGGTGAATCTTCGAAAGCTTTCAGAGAATAATAGAGTACCGGACGGTCCCCAAGCAGCAGATACTGCTTGTGTACTTTTGTTCCCATTCTCTTTCCCTGCCCTGCCGCCAGTACAATGGCGGTACAATGTGTTTTCCCCATATACACCTCATTCGTTACCGCGTACCCTTTTTGGGTGTGCACATGAATCCTCTCTCCCCTAACGTTCCCCCAGTTTCAGATTCGGCACCGCATTCAAATCCCAGCCATGCCTGGTCCCCGCCAGATATTCATAATAGGCGGCGGCCCCAATCATAGCGGCATTATCCGTACAGTAGATCGGGGAGGGATAATAAAATTCGATTCCCCGCTTATCACAGGCTTCCTTCATTCCTTCCCTGAGGGCGCTGTTGGATGCCACACCGCCGGCAATAGCAAACTTGTTCATGCTGTATTCTTCCACCGCGTTCATAGAGTTTTCCACCAGCACATCCACGACAGCTTTCTGGAAAGAGGCCGCAATATCTGCCGGATTGTAGGTCTGTCCTTTCATCTGGCAGCCATTGATATAATTCAGAACCGCGGATTTCAGGCCGCTGAAACTGAAATCATAAGGTGCGCCCTCTATATGAGCTCTTGGAAATTTAACTGCATCCGGATCCCCTTCTTTTGCCAGCCGGTCAATCTTCGGCCCTCCCGGGTAACCCAGGCCGATGGCCCTCGCTACCTTATCATAGGCCTCTCCTGCCGCATCGTCCCTCGTACGTCCTAAAATATTATATTTACCATATTCTTTTACGCAGACAAGATGCGTATGCCCGCCCGACACAACCAGGCATAAAAACGGCGGTTCCAGGCTGTGATGTTCAATATAATTCGCAGAAATATGCCCTTCTATATGGTGTACGCCGATCAGAGGAAGCTTCTTTGCATAGGCGATTGCCTTAGCCTCCGCCACTCCCACCAGAAGAGCGCCCACAAGTCCAGGGCCGTATGTCACTCCAACCGCATCGATATCATCCAGCGTCATATTGGCGTCCTTCAAAGCCTGTTCTATTACCTGATTGATCTTCTCAATATGCTTTCTGGATGCAATCTCGGGCACCACACCGCCATACAGCTTATGAAGCTCAATCTGGGATGAAATCACATTCGACAGCACTTCACGGCCATTGTTTACAACCGCAGCCGCAGTTTCATCGCAAGAACTCTCAATTGCAAGTATATTAATATTTCGAATTTCTTTCATAAATATGCCTCCTATTACCCGCTTCAAGGCTGATTCTCAGAAAATGCCAGTTCCGCAGACATTCTGTCCTTACCGGGCTTCGCCGCCGGAAAGATCTTTCTTACATCATCCATATACTCTTCCGGCCTGGTAAGGGATGGACTGTAGTGCGTCAGCCAAAGTTCCCTCACCTGCGCTTCCCTGGCCAGTTGTGCCGCCTCATAGAAGGTCATATGCTTATATTCTATCGCTTTTGCAGCTTTATCTTTTTCTCCGTACATCCCTTCACATATAAACAGATCCGAATCCTTTGCATTTTCCCGGATGGACTCCGTCGGTCTTGTATCTGTTGTATAAGTAACTTTAATCCCTTTACGCGGAGCGCCCAGAACCATATCGGGCGTCAGAATCCTTCCGTCCAGTTCCACGGTCTCTCCCTTTTGCAGCGGATTCCAGCATTGCATCGGTATACCCTGCGCCTTCGCTCTTTCTATGTCAAACTTTCCGGCCCTGTCGATCTCCAGTGTATATCCGTAGCAGAGTACATTATGGTTCACACGGAATGCCTTCAGACGATAACCGTTCATCTCAAATATCTGCTGTGTCCCTTCTATTTCTAAAAAACGAATCGGAAACGGAAGCTCAGGCGCTATGACTCTCAGCGCATTCACAACCCTTTCCAGTCCTTTAGGGCCAATCAGAGTAAGGGGTTCCCTCCGGTCTGCATTTCCCATCGTGAGAAGCAGTCCCGGAAGCCCGCTGATATGGTCGCCGTGATAATGTGTAAAACAAATGACGTCAATCGGCTTAAAACTCCAGCCTTTTTCTTTGATCGCAATCTGTGTCCCTTCTCCGCAGTCTATCAGCAGGCTGCTGCCGTTAAATCTCGTCATCAGGGCAGTCAGCCACCGATAAGGAAGCGGCATCATGCCGCCGCTCCCGAGTAAACATACATCTAACATATTATCCCTCTATTTCTGCCGGTATCTGAAATGATGCAAGGAGCTCATCATAGCAGGATTCACATAAATCAAAAGAATGTCTCTCTCCATCCTTATTCGAAAAGTATCCCCATGTATGATCAACACTCAGGATGCCTTCCTCCGCATGCCCATTTACGACCGGTATTTCTTTTCCACATTTATTGCAGATAATTTTATTTACTTCTTTTGTCTCTTTTACTTGATACTGGCGCATACAAATTCCTCCTGTGCTGTGTAAATTCCACTTTTGTTACGCCTTCATTATATCGGCTTTTGAGCTAATTTCATACTGGGAAGTGCTTCCTCAATTACCGTTACTGTACACACTCTTCGTGTGCGCACAGTAACGGCATCTGCACATTAAAAGTCGCCTGCGGCGAGGTGCAGATGCCCCGGCCTCATCACTTTATAGGCTCCGATGCCGTGCAGCAAGGTGCACGGCACGGTCTGAACACCGACCAATTACCTGCCAAGTTTCCTGCTCATCAATACAGCATCTTCCTTCGGGGCATCGTAAAAATTCTGCCTGATGCCATCCTCCACAAACCCCTCCTCTTCATAGAAGGAGCGTGCCGCCGCGTTGCTCTCCCGCACATCCAGAAGTATTTTATTGATTTTTCTTTCTTCACATATATTTTCCAATTTCAGCATCAGATGGCTGCCTGCCCCTTGCCGCCTGGATTCTTTCTCCACTGCAATGCGGACAATCTCCGCTTCTCCCGCAGCCTCGTAAACCAGCATATATCCTATAAGCCTTCCCGCCTTTTCTGCTGCTATACAGATTGTCTGCGGTTGATTGATGGTGTCCAGCACACTTGTCTCACTCCAGGGATCCGAAAATATCTGCCGCTCCATCTCAGCTGCAGCAGCCGCATCCTCTGCTCTAAGATACCGGACGATCAGCTCGGCCTGTTTTTCCCGCTCTGCACGTTCCCGTTCGGCCTGCGATACCCGGAGATACTCCGGCTGATGCTCCCCGGCAGTCTCCATCTTTCCGGCCTTGTAATACTGGATCCCCAGGGCCCCTACTGCTGCTGCACGCTGGCGGCTCATATAGGGCGGTGCAAAGGAATACGGCACCTGAATATACTTATCGATCACATCTCTGTGCACAGGTACACCGTCCCCCAGGAACACCACCGGCCTTCCATACGCATTCAGACGGCGCAGTAGTTCGTCTATCGATACAGCCATCTGCATCTTAAGCACCTGAAAGCAGGGTTCCACCCAATTGGTGCCCTCTTTCCTGCCCGCTTTTTTTGAAAATGTATAGATTCCGGTATATACCTGATTTCTGCGCGCGTCCATAATCGGACATATGAGGTCCTCACATCCGTAGACCTGATATGCCAGGCCGTCCACCGTAGGAATGTGCAGCAAGGGTTTGTCCAGTGCAAGCCCCAGCCCTTTCGCCGTTGCGGATCCGATACGCAGGCCCGTAAAAGAGCCCGGCCCGCCCGCCACTGCGATTGCATCTATGGAAGCAAGATCCAGTTCCACCATCTTTACCACTTCATCAATCATAGGCAGAAGCGTCTGTGAATGGGTCTTTTTATAATCAATCGTATATTCCGCTATGGTCCTGTCCTCCTCCACTACCGCCACCGTGGCGGTCAGCCCGGAGCTGTCAATTGCCAATACCCGCATGTCATACTTCCTCTCTATTCTATAAAGGGGTAACAGTTCAGGCAGGCCTGAACTGTTACATAAAGGGGCCAGCACCCGTCTGCCCCCGTTTGTTATCCCTACATCTCTTCGATCGTTATTCTGCGATATTCAAATCCCTGTTCCAGATCTTTTTCTATAATCACTTCCGTACGATTTTCCGGGAGGATCTCTTCAATCAGGCCGGCCCACTCGATCAGAGAGACGCCCTGGCCCATAATATAATCCTCGTATCCCACTTCATCCATCTCCTCCACATCACCGATGCGGTAGACATCAAAATGGTAAAACGGCAGACGGCCTTCCCCGTATTCCTGAACGATTGTAAAAGTAGGGCTGCACACAGGCTCCTCAATCCCAAGCCCTTTCGCAAATCCCTGGGTAAATACGGTCTTGCCCACACCAAGATCGCCGGTCAGAGTATACACCTGTCCCGGCTTCGCCTTCTGCCCCAGCCTGACGCCGATTTGAAATGTCTGTTCGGGACTTCTTGATTCCAGTACCATATTCTCCCCTCTTTCATGCTTAATTTACCTGCCGGATCCGAACCTTGTCTGGCGGCATGTGGGTAGAGATCATCTCCGCTGCAGCCGCCCATTTCTCTCCGATCTGATTTCTTGGAAAGATAACGGCACGGCTTTTATCCATATACAGCACAAGCGCCTGCCCTGTGGAAACCGCCCGCTGAAAATCCTGCCAGGGGTTCTCGTTTTCCCGGTCTTCCTGTATCACTTTGACACCGCTGTCAGTAAGCTCATAACACAAAGGCTTTTTAAATACGGGCGTATTCTCCACCCGGCGTTTTGCGCGTATCCTGAGCATAACCGGCGGATACGCAAATATAAGCGCTGCGATGAAAAATAACAGCACCGCACCCGCAGTCTTCCCAGACTCCGCCTGCTTCAGCCCCGTCGCCAAAATCACGGTACCAAAAACTACCTCCAGTATCCCGGACAGCTGCGTATAATTATGATGCAGCATAAAACTATACATTGCCTGCGGCGTCATTCGTATCTCAAATCTGACTGACATAGCCCATCCTTTCAAACGATTCTAATGATGGAACAGACGCAGTCCTGTAAATGCCATCGCCATCTGATGCCTGTTGCATGCCTCGATTACATTGTCGTCTCTCACTGATCCACCCGGCTGCGCTACGTACTTTACGCCGCTCTTGTAAGCGCGCTCGATATTATCACCAAAGGGGAAGAAGGCATCAGAACCAAGCGCCACACCAGTGAGCTTATCAAGCCATTCGCGCTTCTCTTCCCTGGTAAATACTTCTGGTTTTTCCTTAAATGTATTCTCCCAGACGCCGTCGGCTAGGACATCCATATATTCCTCTCCAATGTACAGATCAATGGCATTGTCTCTGTCTGCACGCCTGATATCGTCTTTAAAGGGCAGCTCCAGTACCTTCGGGCACTGACGCAGCCACCAGTTGTCTGCTTTTTGTCCCGCCAGTCTTGTACAGTGGATCCGGGACTGCTGCCCTGCCCCGATGCCAATTGCCTGCCCGTCTTTTACATAGCATACGGAGTTGGACTGTGTATACTTCAACGTAATCATAGAAATCGCCAGATCCATTTTGGCCGGTTCCGGAATGTCTTTATTCTCTGTTACTACATTCGCAAAGAATTCATCATCAATCATCAGTTCATTTCTGCCTTGCTCAAAAGTAATTCCAAATACCTCTTTACGCTCCAACGGAGCCGGAACGTAGTTCGGATCAATCTCGATAACATTATAATTGCCATTTTTTTTCTGCTTTAAAATCTCAAGAGCTTCCGGCTCATATCCGGGTGCAATTACACCGTCTGACACTTCTCTCTTAATCAGCCTCGCGGTGTCCGCATCGCAGACATCAGACAGGGAAATAAAATCGCCAAAAGAGGACATCCTGTCGGCTCCCCTCGCTCTCGCATATGCACATGCCAGAGGGGACAGCTTCCCCAGGTCTTCTACCCAATAAATCTTAGCCAGTGTTTCATCCAAAGGAAGCCCTACCGCAGCCCCTGCCGGAGACACATGTTTAAATGAGGTGGCAGCCGGCAGGCCGGTAGCCTTCTTCAATTCACTAACCAGCTGCCAGCCATTGAACGCATCCAGAAAGTTAATATAACCCGGGCGTCCGCAAAGTACCTTGATCGGCAGTTCGCTGCCATCCTCCATATAGATTCTGGACGGCTTCTGATTCGGGTTACAGCCATATTTCAATTCTAATTCATTCATTATATCCTTCGCTCCTTATTGATTCTTATTTACAATCTTCGTCTCGTATTTCCCGGTCTCGATATCTATATAGCGTACAAAAAGAGAAACCTTGTTGTCCTCATTCAGACTGTTCCACAAAAGCTCCGTGAAGCATTCGATATCATCTGGAACAGATATCAGCTTTGGCTCTCCCTCAAAACTCGGCAGAGGATTTCCATCACACATGTATGTATGGATAAAATGTCCTTCTCCCGCCAGATGATTTTCATACGCGAATGTATACCTGCTGCAGCTCTCTGGATTCCCATTGCTGCTCTTTAAGATAGACATTGCATAATTATATCTGCCGTTTTCCAGGTGCATAATCCCGGAAATACGGGGTGTATAGTTAGGGCCATCCGGCTCAAATTCTCTTGAGCGCAGACTCTGCTCAAATGTCATCTGCCTGTCCATGCCTTCATATATGGTGTCCGTCTGATCCCCGTTTGTTACGATCGTTTTATTGCCCAGTACACGAACCGGTGCATAAATAATAAGGCTTGGGTCTGTCAGTTTGGAAGGGTCGAACGCCTGTGTCCTGATTCCTTCCCCATCTTCCACAAAGATGCGGTTGCGGCTGTTCTCGCTTCTACCCATAATGAAATAAGCAGTCACGGCTTTTTTGCCGTCTTCACTCTTCCCAATGATAATACCTCTCCCGGGATACGAGTTATTCTTTAATTCCTGCTCGATTGATAACATTTTCATAAGATGGCTCTCCTTTGAATTTCATGATTATTTCGCTGTATACAGACTTATTATACCCGCGAACTCGCGTAAGTTCAATAACTAAGCTGAGTTTTTTCTCATGCGCACTTTGCTGATCCGGTTCCCCTTCATCTCCTCAATAGAAAATTCCACCTGGTCTGCCGCAATTGTCTCCCGGCTCTCCTTACCCGGAATATACCCCAGTTGTTCAATCAGATATCCTGACAGGGTGTCATAATTCTCTGTAACCAGCTTCAGTCCCATCTCTTCGTTCAGGTCATCTATGAGAATCCCGCCATCCAACATATATTCATTTTCATTCAGCGGAATAATCTCCTGGACAACTTCCTCATATTCCTCGCTGATTTCTCCCATAATCTCTTCAACCAGGTCTTCCACCGTAACAATTCCTGAAAAACCGCCGTATTCATCTACCAATACAGCCATGTGCTTTCTGGACTTCTGAAGGTCGCGGAACAGTTCATCCGCATCCTTTGTATCGGGCACGAAATAGGGCTTACGAACCACTTTCCTGATATCCAGGCCGTCCCAGCCATTCTTACACACTTCGATCATCACGTCCTTGATATGAAGAATTCCGATGATATTATCTATATTCCCCTCATACACAGGGATTCTGGAGTGTCTGGATTCCAGAATTTCATCTGCCAGAGTCGCAAAGGGCTCCTCCACATCCAGCACATACACGTCCCGTCTCGGCACCATAACTTCCCGGGCCGTCCTGTCGTCAAATGAAAATACAGAATTGATCATCTCCCGCTCTTCATCCTCAAAAGTACCATTTTCATTTCCCATCTTCAATAGGGCTTTGATCTCTTCTTCTGTCACAGCCTCTTCCTGATCCTCCGTTTTCAGCCTGAGCAGCCGCAGGACAGCTTTCGTCGATACAGACAATAGCTTAATAAATGGTGAAAGTATCTTAGAAATATAGTGGATGGGCATAACCGTCACCATACAGAACGCCTCCGCCTTCTGCAGTGCAATCCTTTTGGGCACAAGCTCACCAAACACAAGGTTAAAGAACATCAAAAGCAGAGTCACGCCATTTCTGGCAATCGCCATACTGTACGGTACATTCATGTTCTCAAGCCATGCTGCAAGCGTAGGCGCAATCCCCGCCGCCGCAGATGCACTGGAATAAAATCCGGCAAATGTTATCGCTACCTGAATCGTTGAAAGAAACTTCGTAGAATCCTCAAAGAGGCTTTGGATCACGACTGCCTTTTTATTCCCCTCCTCCGCAAGGCTCCTGATCCTGTTCTTATTCACAGAGACCACGGCCATCTCGGCACCGGCAAAAAAAGCATTCATGAGCGTGAAAAATAATAAGAGTAACAGTTGAAATAAAATCGTGTTCCCGTCAGGGTCTGAGTCCATAGTAAAAAATAATCCTCCTAATAATAATTTTTTACGCCTGTGGCGTTTACATTCCGGAAAGAGGCTCCCCTCTTTACAGAATGTTTTTAGATGGAGTATAGCATGAAGCAGGCTATTTGGCAATACCGAAATCTTTATAAAAACTTACTTTCGCTTGTAGATGGGCGGGGAACGCTTTATGACAGGGAGGACGGGGAGGTGCTGGGACTCCCGAGCCTAAAACTCATTCACCAACTCCCAATACCAACGTTCAGTTTCGCTTTTTTCCTGGCTATTTATCAGTACCGTATATTGTGGAAGTTCTATTTTTAAAATCGGAGAATAGCCGCGGTAAATATACATCCGGAACTCTCCCTGCTTTTTCTCCCTAAATTTACCGACAAGCTGGCGTTCGTCTCCGAGGCCGTTCGTCCTTGTAAAATCCCCATCAGGCATTGAATCCAGCAGTTCTATCCCTTTTATCTCATCCCGTTTAAACGAAATAGGAGCCATAGGGGATGAGACACTGATATCATCGCCGTTAACCACCAGGTATCTGGGGGTAAAATCCATCTTCAGAAATACCATCAGTATTATGATAAAGGTAATAAGAACAAAACTTATAGTCCCAAAAGTAAGGACCTTTCCTCCTGTCCGGCCCATATTCGTAGTGTAATTGGAAGTACAATACCGATCCGGCACCCATACTCTTGGATCATTCGGATTATAATACCATCCACTTTTCCAGTATATATCGTCATCCACATATAGTGGATGCTGGTCTTCCTTTATGATATCTTTCTTTTTCCATCTGAGGTATAGAAATGCAGCCAGGATCAGGATTCCCATGATACACTGAACCACTATGTACCATAGGATGTTTGCCGGCGTAAAGGCCCGCAGCCGTACTCCCGAGTAAATCACGGTCCCGATAGCCAGCAGATTCAAATAATTACTGATCATCCAGATACCTGACCAGACTCTCTTGACAAGCCGGTTCACTTTCAAGTTGATCTTTGTGCTGCTGCTGTAAACCTCATTTCTTCTGCGCACTGACCACAAATGCATCCCGGTAAAGAACAACGCTGATACAATGGCGGCTCCTGTAACCCCCCACATTTCCGGCGCCTTTGCAAGAGTTTCCCGGACAGGCTGGATAAAAACCAAAACCCCTGCTGCCGCAAAAACAGGAAGATTCCACCAAATAGAGAAGGGAAGTCTGTCATTCTCTGCAGAAACATTCGTATCTACCACAACAATCTTACTGCCAGATGCTCCCTGCCATCCCCGTTCCATCTTAAGATCATAAAGCTGCCTGTGGGCCGCATTAAGCAGTCCCATGGCGCCTGCTGTTAGTTCAATCAGCCAGACGCTCCATACAAGGATAAAAATGGAGAGATACCAAAAATTCAGGAAACAAACCGCTGCCGACAACAGCAGGTTCACTGCATAAAACCATTTTGTCCTGCGCCTGTGTTTCTCCATCAGTGCTTCTACTTCCTGTTCATGCAGGGCATAGGATGGTATATGAACCCCCAGCAGCATTCCTTCACTGTAGGTTCTCCGGTGTCCATAAACCGCCATGAATATTACTGTTATAAATATATCCGTAAATAAAAAAATTAGAAAAACAGCCATGCAGCCTCCTTCTCAGACTTTCTATCCCTCTGTTGCCGTTTCATATTCCTGCAAATGCAGCTCCGAAAACATCTTTTCGCAGAGGGATAAGAACTCCTGCTGATTCATCCCTTTCAATTTTGCCTCCGCCGTCAGTAGCTCCAATTCCTCTTCCAGCTTCTCATGGAATACGCCGTCCGCACCCTGTACCGGCCGCACCACAGCTCCATGCCGTCTGTCAATCTCAATAAACCCTTCTGCTTTTAGTACCTGATACGCTTTATTCACCGTCATCGTATTTATTCCCGCGTCTCCTGCAAGCTGCCGCACAGTTGGAAGCCTCTCCCCAACCCTTAGTTCCCCTCTTCCAATGCCCAGCACAATCTGATTGCGCAGCTGCACATATATAGGAATATCTCCGGACATATCCAGTTTTAGAATCACAATATCACCTCCTCGAAAATTATTTTTATGTTACACGCTTCTATTTGTATTATTTATTATAATACAAATAATACATAAGTCAACCATGTTTATCTTAAACACTTATATATTTGGTCCAAATGGCTTTTATTGCCCCCCTGCGAGATATACGGACGGGATGGCGGCAAAAAACCGGGATAGGTTCTATATATACTGAACCTATCCCGGCTATCCCGGCGGCATCCCCCTCTTTTTCAGACAGACGCCCTTCTAATTCATTCACTCATCTTCCAGTGCACAATTCTTTGCCTCTTGTATATAGTGTTCCACCTTATTCTGCGGTATCCCCAGCGCATACCCCAGTTCGCTGTACAGCGCATGCTCAATCAACTGCTGGTATTTCTTATCAATACTGGTTATGCTGCCTCTGCTCAGCGTTCTTTTATGGAGTGTCTTCAGTACTTTTACCCAATCTTTTGGTCTATTGCCGGAGATACAGTCTTTGTATTCACGCTCCCTCAGCTTTTCATTCTGGATCCAGAGCACATCAATCTCATCCAATTTATGGATCAGTTCGATCGCCTCGTCTCTGCTCACCGGTTTCCTGATATTTTCCCTATCTTCTGTCGGCACATATGCCCGCTCTCTTGAATCCTCCAAAGACTGCAGGGTATAATACTTTTTTCTGCGGTCCACAAAGCTAAAATTCAAAGTTCCTACATCTTCTACCTTAAACATCCCTTTGCACTTATAAACTACTACTTCACCCGGATTCATTCTTTACGCTTCCTCTTTCTTTCCAAATCTACTGCAGGTACACTCTGACTATAATAATTAGTATTTAAGAAAGGCCGGTACATCATCTGTAACGGCCTGTTCTCAGCTTCTATATTTTGATTATAGCATATTTTCCGGCTTTTTGTAAGGCTTTTCACTCCTATCCGATAAATTTCATGAATTTGTTTCAAAAATCCCCTACAGATCTTTGTGTATTCTGCACAGTCAGGGCCATGAATCGCCAGATATATGGCTCCTTACCGACCTTCTCCTGCCTGTATCTGTTTCCGGTATTCTTTCGGGGTCATCTGCACCGATTCTTTAAATATCCTGAAAAAATGGCTGGGGCTTGAATACCCACAGGCCTCGGATACCTGATAGACGGTAAGCCCGGTATCGGCCAGAAGGTGCATGGCCTCATTCAGCCTGGCCTCCTTCATGATATCACGGCAATTTCTACCAGTGTGCTTCTTTATATATCCAGTGAGATAGTTGGCATTGTATCCCAGGCCCGCTGCCATTTCCTCCAGGGTCTGCTGCATACAGTGTTCCCGTACATACTGAAGCACTTTCCCCGCCTTTCTGTCCATGCCATAGTAACTGTACCGGCCACGCTTCACAAGACTGTCAAGAAGCAAAAGAAGCCAAGCTTCGAGTGCAAAAGTCTGATGGAATCCCGCCTGCGTGTACTCTTCGACCATATTGTTCATGAATATCGGAATATTTTTGCTGTATCCGGTAGAAAAGAACATGTATTTTTCTTTGCCCGGATTATCATATCTCAAAAATTCCGAGATTGGATTTTTATCCATCACAAACTCCCGCAATGTCCGCCCAAAGAGTTTATCCTTAATACAGACATTTACGATAAGCGTCTCCGGATTTACACAATGGATTGCCTGAAGCGCATATTTGTTCAACAATACAATATCTCCCTGGGACATGTAAAGCTCTACGCCATCGATCTCATTCAACAGCTCCCCCTGGCATACATAGCACAATTCAAAAAAATCATGATTATGCAGCGGAAAATCCTCTGTCACCTCATGTCCCAATATGTAAATATTCTCCCGTTCGGGAAATCCGGATGCAAGTTTTTGAATATCGTGGATAAAATAATGTTCCTCCAGCTCGTTATAGTTGTGCTTAAGCAGCTCCTGTGGAAGGATAACTTTATGCTCTCTCTGCGGTTCTCCCCGGCGGTTTTTTACAACAGCCAGGGACTCCGCCATTTTATTCTGCCGCATATGTGCCTCCTCCGTGAACTTTATACTGCGCCTGTGTCTTTTTTCCGCCCCAATTGAAATATGAGAAAATCACACATTAACGTGTAATTACTCCCTGTTCTGATCACTCATTTTACCATATAATATTGGTATAAGCAATGAAACTAAGGAGGTGGCGGGTGTGAAAACATATGTGATTCATTTAGATACTGTGCAAAATTTAAAAGACTATCTGTATATGCTGGGAAGTTTTTCTTTTACAGGAATTGTTGCAACAGACTGTGCCAATGTCCAGCCAGAAGACATTCTCTCTCTGTTCGACCGCTGCAGCGACGGCACATTTGTACTGATGGTTCAGGGCTGTGAAGAGCAGGTGCTGGAAAGCATGGAGAAATATTTAGAAGATTGCGGTCTTGTCTGCCATAATAAAAAAACTGCATGAACTGAATGACCGATCAACTGGGGATTTTTTTAACTGCAAAAGGAATAGATCATAAGTCATTAAATCCCTAAAATATATAGTTACATTATAACATCTCCTCTCAAAAAACCAATACTTTTAATCATTAAAAAACTCCCCAAGACGGAAGTCCTGAGGAGTTGTAAAATCTTTTTGAAATTGTACGTGTTGAAACGTATGCTTATCTCTTACTGAACTGTGGTGCTCTACGAGCTGCTTTGAGACCGTATTTCTTACGTTCTTTCATACGTGGATCACGTGTCAGGTAACCAGCTGACTTCAGAATCGGTCTGTAGTCCGGATCTGCTTCAAGAAGTGCTCTTGAAATACCATGACGGATTGCTCCTGCCTGTCCTGTATATCCGCCTCCATGTACATTAACCAGTACATCAAATTTGTCGCTTGTTGATGTTGCTACAAGCGGCTGGCGAACAACGACCTTCAATGTCTCCAGTCCTAAATAATCGTCAATGTCTCTTTTATTTATAGTGATCTTACCTGTTCCAGGTACAAGATATACTCTTGCGATAGATTTTTTTCTTCTTCCTGTTCCGTAATATTTTGCGTTAGCCACTGTAATGTCCTCCTTTCAACCTTTCCTTAAAATGTTAATACTTCTGGTTTCTGAGCCTGCTGTTTGTGCTCTGGGCCAGCGTATACATGAAGTTTGTTCATCATCGTTCTACCTAAAGGTCCTTTTGGAAGCATTCCTTTTACAGCCAGTTCAATGACCTGCTCCGGCTTCTTGTCCATCATCTCTGCCAGTGTAGTCTCTCTCATGCCGCCTACGTATTCAGAGTGGTTATAATATATCTTCTGCTGTAACTTCTTACCTGTTACCTTTACCTTCTCTGCATTTACAACTACAACGTAGTCGCCTGTATCAACATGTGGTGTGAATTCTGGTTTGTTCTTACCTCTTAAAACTTTTGCAATCTCAGATGCAAGGCGTCCTAAAGTACATCCTTCAGCGTCAACCACATACCATTTTCTTTCAATCTTGTCTGGGTTAGCCATATAAGTCTTCATGGGTGTTCCTCCTATCATAATCATATCATATAACTTAACTTGCTTAATTTTTTATATGAAATCAGCGCACTCCGGGGCTTTGGTGTATGCTGTTTCTCCTTTTTTCATGCTGTTCTATTATAGTATGTTAGCATCCCGTTGTCAACATTTTTTTCTTTTTCCACGATAAAATCCACGATAAAATTGTAATAAAAAAAGTAATAAAGCCATGAAATTTCAGCCCCCCTAAAGGCTCCCCGTAATGCAAGCCCTGCATCTCTTGCAGGGCTTGCATTACGGGACGCCCTTTGGATAGATCTTCTTTTAATTTTAAGTACTATTAAAATGCATTATTTTTACCCGGATTTATGATATACTAAAAAAGTATACTTATTATACAAACATAAAAAAATTTTAGAAAGCAGGTGGAATTTATGTGGGCTTATAATGAAACTTTCTATCAAATATATCCGATTGGATTTTGTGACGCCCCCGTCCATAATGACGGTATCACAGTACCCCGTATACGTAAGATTGCAAAGTGGGGAGGATATCTCCAGGAGCTTGGAATAGGATCCATTATTCTGAATCCGATTTTTGAATCCGATAATCACGGATATGATACCCGGGATTTTAAAAAAGTAGACTGCCGCCTCGGCACGAATGAAGATTTTAAATACGTATGTGAAACGCTGCACTCCCATGATGTCAAAATCATGCTGGATGGGGTCTTCAACCATGTAGGCCGCGGTTTTTGGGCATTTCAGGATGTACAGGAAAAGAAATGGGAATCTCCGTACAAGGACTGGTTTCTCATTAATTTTGACGGCAACAGCGGTTATAACGATGGCTTTTGGTATGAGGGCTGGGAAGGCCATTTCGAGCTGGTTAAGCTGAATCTGCAAAATCCTGCAGTCACAGATTACCTGCTGGATTGTGTCCGATTCTGGATTGAAGAATTCGGCATTGACGGACTGCGCCTCGATGTTGCTTACAGCCTGGACCACAACTTTATGAGACGTCTCCGCGCATTCTGCGAAGAGCTCAAACCAGGATTTGCCCTGATTGGAGAAGTGCTCTTTGGCGACTATAACCTGATCGTCAATGACGAAATGCTGCACAGCTGTACCAATTATGAATGCTACAAGGGCATCTATTCCAGCTTTAACAGCATGAATCTCTTTGAAATCGCCCATTCACTCAACCGCCAGTACGGCCCGGAACAGTGGTGCATATACAGGGGCAAGCATCTGATGAACTTCGTAGATAATCACGATGTCACCCGAATTGCCAGTATTTTAACGAATAAAGAACATATCATCCCTGCTTATGGCATCCTATTCGGCATGCCAGGCATCCCTTGCCTCTATTATGGAAGCGAATGGGGAGAAGAGGGGATAAAGGCCCCGGACAACGATTACGCTTTGCGCCCTTCATTTGACGAACCAAAGCCGAACAACCTGACAGCCTACATCCGTACCCTAATCACACTCCGCAGAGAAAGCGATGCCCTATGTAACGGCGGATACCATAACGTAGTCATCACAAACCACCAGCTGATCTTTGAGCGGAAATCAAAAAAAGAAAAAATCCTGGTAGCAATCAACGCCTCCGCTTCCGACTTCACCGCAGAAAACGGAGAACTGCGGGGAGATTATACAGATCTCATAACAGGCAGAGAAGGCACATTAAACGGCCGACTTGATATGAAGCCTTATAGTGTACAGTATTTGAGGGTTGGGTAGAAGGGGCTCCCTCTTCGGTCCACTGCCCCCGCCTTTATGCACCTCCCCCGGAGGTGCATAATGTCCCGGCCGGATGCGCCAGCTTTAAGGAATCGGGGAAAGACTTTTTTGAATGCGTCTTTTGCGGTGTTACAACCGCTGCATCAAAATAAAAGCCAACATATGAATTGACGGCAGGGCCACCAGCCCTGCCGTCAAACCGACTTATACAGGAATGCATCGGCATTCCCATTTCCCCACACATCATACTTCCTTCACAAGCACCTTTAGGATTTCCGCCATGTACATGGTGTGATAGTCTTTCCCCGGATAGCATCTTGAATCATTTTCTTTCTCATCAAAATGTTCTGATGACATATCCTGATGATATTGTTTTTTGCAGACGAGTATCATATTTGCTTCTTCGAATGCGGTTGTCCCGTCCGTATAGTAGGGGGTCAGCCCTGCCTCTGCTTCTTTGTCGCAGTCTTTTCCGGACTTGCTGCCGCAGATGTTCAATGCTTTTCTGTATGATTCGTCGTAGAAGGACAGCGTAAACAACTCATTGGCATCCACAAATTCTTTTGTGTAACGCTGCGGGCGGATGTAGACGCTCACTACGTTTTTTCCCCACATAATCCCCATACCGCCCCAGCTGGCAGTCATGGTGTTGTGTTTCTCTTCATCCCCGGCGGTTACGAGCATCCACTCTTTCCCAATCTTTGTAAATGGATTAAACTGCAGTTCTTCTGCAGATACTTCTCTAAATCCCATCATCGATTACCCCCTGTATTTGTATTATATTATTTTTACTCAGGTTCTGCTTATTTTAATACCACTTTACGGAAGTTCTTTTTCCCCTTTTTCAGTATTACGCCTTCTCCTGACAATACATCTGCTGTAAATGACGCATGGATGTCTGTGATTTTTTCTCCGTCCACAGCGACCCCGCCCTGTTCTACCGCGCGTCTCGCCTCTGATTTGGAGGAAACAAGGCCGCTCTTTAAAAGCAGGGTGAGAATATCGGCAGTATTCTCTGTCAGATCCTCTGCAGTCAGTTCTGCCGTCGGCATTTCCGCCGCATTTCCCTGGCTGAAGAGGGCTCTTGCACTTTCCTGTGCCTTGTCTGCCTCCTCTTTGCCGTGTATCATCTGTGTCAGTTCGTATGCCAGTATTTCTTTCGCTTTGTTTAACTGACTGCCTTCCCATGAATCCATTGCGTCAATTTGTTCCAGAGGCAGGAACGTAAGCATACGGATGCACTTCAATACATCGGCGTCCGCAATGTTTCTCCAGTATTGGTAGAACTCGAACGGAGATGTTTTGTTTGGATCAAGCCACACAGCGCCCGACTGGGTTTTCCCCATTTTCTTTCCCTCTGAGTTCAGAAGCAGAGTAATGGTCATGGCGCTTGCATCTTTTCCAAGTTTTCTGCGGATGAGTTCTGTTCCCGCAAGCATATTTCCCCACTGGTCATCCCCGCCAAACTGCAGGTTACAGCCATATTTCTGGTATAAAGCATAAAAATCATATGCCTGCATAATCATATAGTTGAATTCCAGGAAGGTCAGGCCCTTCTCCATTCTCTGCTTATAGCACTCCGCAGCAAGCATCCGGTTTACGCTGAAATGAGACCCGACTTCCCGCAGAACTTCGATATAATTCAAGTCCAGAAGCCAGTCGGCATTATTTACCATCATTGCTTTTCCTTCAGAAAAATCGATGAAATTACTCATCTGTTTTTTGAAGCAGTCACAATTGTGCTGAATAATTTCCGGCGTCATCATCTGGCGCATATCGGATCTTCCGGATGGGTCACCGATCATCCCTGTGCCTCCCCCGATCAAAGCAATGGGCTTATTCCCCGCCATCTGCAGGCGTTTCATCAGGCAGAGCGCCATGAAATGCCCTACATGGAGGCTGTCTGCCGTGGGATCGAATCCGATATAAAATGTAGCCTTCCCATTATTGATTAATTCAGAAATCAATTTTTCGTCTGTTACCTGGGCAATCAGCCCTCTGGCCTGTAATTCTTCATACAGTGTCATTTTTTCATTCATCCTTTCTTTTGTGGTTCTGATAATAAGCGTGCAGGCGAAGAATTATATGCATTCTTGTGCACTCCGCATTTCACGCAAAAAGAGCCCTCCATCCAAAAGGACGAGGGCTCATAAAACTCGTGGTACCACCTTTATTCGCAGACGATTCGCATCCCCTGCCTCAGTGAGTATATCCTGCACACATAGCGACCGCTTGATCCGTCCTGCATACCGTGCATAATTACTCAGTGCAATAACGTGCACCACCCCGTCACAGCCTACTTGCATACCCGCCTGCTGTACAGCGGATAACTCCAATGCTTTTGGTGTGAAGCTCCGAGATGTATTCATAACCAATCGTGTCGCGCGCCTCTCATCAGCCGGCAGCTTTCTGTTTTCTCCGAATCAGCTATTACTTGTTCTCTTCATCGCTTTTTTCATATCTGTTGCAATCTTATCTTATTCTTCTGAATTTGTCAAGGCGGAAATTTGAGTTTTGGAGGACGCGAAATAAAGGGAGCGCGGACATCATGCCAAATACGCATATGACGTTTCGATAGGCGAATACGCTTAAAGCATTTCAATAAATGCCGCCAGCCTTGTATTGAGCTGTCCCAGGTCAGCCATAGAATAATCCGTTTCTACACTGATATAGGGCTTCCCCTTTCCATTTACAAATTTGCGTATCCCCATGGATTCCACGCTGTATGTATGACAGGCCTGCAGGATCACTTCTACCACGCCGTCTACTTTAAACTCTTCCATAAGTCGTCCCAAAAGTTCCAGACGGTTTGGATTCGGAGTCATAACTGAACACCCGATATCCAGATATCTTCTGGCAAGCGTCTCATAGATATCCTCGGCTTCCTTCCCACGTTCCTGCCTTCTCCATATTCCCTTATGATCTTTTCTGTCAGCGCATCCACTTCTCCCGGGATTGCTTTTTTATCAAACTTAAAGGTACTGCCATACATAACATGAAACAGATCCTGCCCGCTGATGGGCGCCGGATCATTTGCCATCACACTGTACAGCCCCTTTATGGATCTTCTGACCTCATTCATAACCCGCACAGCTTCTCTTAGCTTTTCATCCGTTATTTTAACTTCAAATTTTTCCTCCAGATATTCCTTCACGCGGATAATTTCGTTCTTCCACAGCCTGAGCCCGTCTTCTGACTGGCGGTTTGGAAGTTCCATCAGATAGACCGGTTTAATTTCCGACATATACTCATGCATCTTTTTCTTACCGTCACAGGTAGTCTCTCCCACAACCACATCAGAAAAATAGAAAAACGGACATTTATCGGTCTTTGCAAATCCATAACTAGACTTGATCAGCGGACACAGATTTTTCGGCAAATCTTTTTCCGCCTCGGAAATGGTCTCGTCAGATGTGGAACAAAGCCCTACAACTGCCGCCCCCATAGCCATGGCGATCTCCTGGGGAAAATAGGTACAGTAACCCCCAACTACAGGTATCCCCTTTTCCTTCAGCTCTAGAGCTGATCGGCAGCGCCGTCCCCTGTGCAGCCAGCTCAAACAGTTCATCCAGCGCTATCCCCAGCCGGTTAGCCATAATCTCCAGAAACTTGCCCGTTCCTGCCGAGCATTTATCATTCATAAGAAAATCTGTCACGGCTCCATTTTGAATCCGGATCACTTTTGTATCCTGTCCGCCCACATCAATCCCATCTTCTTCCAGGCGAGCCTGAATCACCCCTGCCGTCTCCCGTCCGCTCCATCCTGTGGGCATCACAAACTGCTGCGCCTTCTCCCCCCGCACCACCACCTTAGACGCGCTGGACCCAATATCAATTCCAACATAATTCATCCTAAAAACTCCTGTCTTTATACTCTCCTACTAATGCTAACATGTACTCCCATAAAAGTCATATCGCTTTTTTGTATGTATGGGGGGATTTATTGATGGGGTCGATGAAGGGAGGACACCTGATTGGGGAGGGGATTGTGCGACGGCGGGGGAGCCTGCATATCGGAAATAGTTGATCCACCCATTTGTGTATTTCCTTAGTTTCTCTTCCCTTTCCGAGTTGCCCCACTTGTTCCCTCTGGTTGTAAGTTCCCTTAGGCGGTTTTTCATCTTATCCACGGATTTCGGGTGTACTCTCAGCCAGCATTTCCCTTTATTTCACTATTCAACCGTGTCCACTTTCCTCAGGTTAATCTCCCTTATAATCTCAGGCTCAATCTTATAGTTTCGTTCAATATCCATCAGACCATTGATTTCCTGTTGGATATCCGTCACTTGAGTATAGCAGTATCCACAGGAATACGGAAGTTTTTTCATAGCAGTCGTGATATCATCAAACCGCTTGATAAATTCTTCTTTCGAGTTCACTTTATTGCCATACCCCCAGCCCTGTTCACCATTGTCGAAAGCAATACCCCCAAATTCACTGATTATGATGGGTTGCCCCTTATATATATAACCGTTTGCAAAGGCAGATTTTCGATTGCAATGATATATCCTAGTGTCCATAAGTTCATCTTTGTGAGCTAGATATCTGTGAAGAAAATCCTCTCCCTTTTCTTCATAATCATGAAGCGTAATAATATCTGATACGGTATGTTCCCATCCATCATTGACAATGACTGGGCGCCCCTTGTCAAGGCTTTTTGTAAGGTGATAGATCATCTCTGTAAAATGTTGCTGCATCGGTTCTGTCTCTACTGACGGGACTCCCCAGGATTCATTCACCGGTGTCCACGTGATGATAGATGGGTGATTATAATTCTGCCTTACAATATCACTCCACTCTTTCATGAACAATACCACGGAATCATCCGTATAGGTATAATTAGACGGTGCTTCACCCCAGACTAACATTCCCATCACATCACACCAGTAAAGAAATCTCTCATCCTCAGTCTTTTGATGCTTTCGGATACCATTGTATCCAAGATTCTGCACCTTCTTAATATCTGTCACAAGTGCTTCTTCATCCGGAGGTGTAAGGTGACTTTCCTTCCAATATCCCTGATCCAAAATCAACCGTTGGTAAAGTGGTTCTCCATTCAGGAGGATGTTCGGGCCATCGATGCGAATTTCTCTCATTCCAAAATATGATCCCACTTCATCCAAAAGTTCAGTCCCTTCGTATACCCGGAACTCGATATCATATAAATTTGGTTCCTCCGGTGACCATTTATAAAATCCCCACTCCGTGTCTGCATTATGGATTCCTCGTAAATCCAATTGCATCCTTACAATGTCTTCATCCACCATTGCCCGGCATCTTGCGACAAGAGTATCCTTGAAAAAAGCGGCCGCTTCCACGTCCAGATTTCTTCCTTTGGCTCCCTCCAACATACATTCTATCTCCAGAGTTCCCTTTTCGAGATCCGGTGTCATCTTTACATGTTCCAATCTGCTTTCCGGCACCATTTCCATCCATACAGATTTCCAGATACCGGTTGTTTGGACATACCAACATCCGAAATTCTTTGGCAGCCATCTTTGTTTTCCCCTGGGCTGACGCGGATCCAAACTGTCCTCCACTCTGACTGTCACTATGTTCTCACCGTCTGCCAATACAGAGGTCATATCAAAGCTGAACCGTGTATATCCACCCTTGTGCTGCCCCAGACATTCTCCATTGACCCAGACCTTTGTAGTGAAATCACTTCCCTCAAAATGGAGTATTGCCCGCTGATTTTTCATAGCCTTTTTATCAATTTCAAAAGTCCTTCTATACCACACATAATTATGTACCGACTCATCACCGATACCACTTTTCTCTGTCTCATATGTGAACGGAACCTGGATTTTTCTCTGAGCATCAAACGTCTGATACCACTTTTCTATCTCACCGCGGTTCTCGTCGTCAAAGCGAAACCCCCACTCCCCACTAAGGTCCACCCAGTTATCCCGTACAAATTGTGGCCTTGGGTAGTTTTTTTTATAACATTTCATCTCTCTTCTAGTCTCCTTCTAGTTATCTGTCAAACCACACTTCCAGCGTTTCTTCTTTATGAATGGTAACCGGTTCTTCCAATAGGATTTCAACACCTTTTACTCCCTTTTCTACAGAGAATTGCAAGTTTTCCCCCCCACAAGAGATGCCGCATATATCTTCATATTGTTCTGGAAGCCCGAATCTCTGGATGGTGACAAGTCCATACTCCACTTCTAGCTTTGTTCCCTCTGCTGACAGTTCAAAGAGTCCCCAGCCAGAATCCATACTGAAGAAAGAAGCAAACCTTTCCTGTTCTAATTTCGGATAGAAAGCTATCCTTTGCTGCCCCATATCTACCTCATACCCACTCACCGCAGGTACCAACGAAAAACTTGCCATGCTTCTCGCATAATTGCTTCCACATTCAAATTCATTCCACGGGTTGCGCTGCTCTCCATCGAACCGGTCACGGATATCCTTCACGATCTCAAACCCTTCTTCAAGGAGTCCTTCCTGAATCATATGGGCCGCTGCCTGATATTCCAGACCACAGAACACTTCATCTGCATAAGTAAGTGGTACGGAAGGCTTCGGTGCTCCGTCCGGCCACCCACATATCTTCAAATAGCGGTCGTCATCCAACGCATAGATCCGTCCTGCATTAAATGTATTCCTTGCATCTAGGACACGGTTGTACTTATAGATGGAGCGCAGCGCGCTTTTCGTCTTTTCTTCCTCAAAGATTTCACCCAGACCGCACAGATTCGCATGCCACTGTGCCAGTACCTGATCCGTTGCACACCCGTTTGCCACCTGATATTTAATTTCCTCTGTTTCTTTATTCCAGTATGCATCGATTGCTGTATAGCCATCGATTGAGAGCATCTTGTCGTATTTTTTCAGCAAAGTCATATCCTTTAAATCCACATCCTGCTGGAAATACTCTCCATTAAAAAGAATCTTGTTGCAAAACTTCTTTCCATTTTCAAAAAGACGCAGATACAATACTTTTTCCTCTTCGTATCCTAATACTTCGGCAATATTTGCTCCGGCTTTCAGCGCGCCAAGATAAAATCCGTTCAGCCAGCTGCTTGGACCAAAAAGCTCCATGTCCATAGTATGATGCTGCCGTCCCTCGAGGATACCATCCTGATTCTCGTCCCATCGGTCCAGATTCGTCTCCGCCCATGCAAACTCTATACTCTTTTTAATCGGAATCCAATTCTTAGAAAGCCACTCTTTGTCACCACATAGAAGATAGTCTCTCCACGCCTTCATCACACCGCCCATCTGGCCATCCACACACGGTCTGAATCCATCCCGCTCCCGGCCAAGAGGCAGCATCAAACGAAACGACATTCCACCGTCCTCTCTCTGATTATAGGCAAAGTCTACATCCCTCATACTTCTCTCCAACTTCGGGAAGAGATACGGCAGTGCATACGCATAATTCCATACATGAGTGCAGCTTCCCTCACAGATTCCTTCTGTTAGTCCGCTTCCCTCAAACCCGTAGAATTCACCATTTTCCAATCTAAGGCAGGTTGCGGTCTTCAAAATAGACATATTTGCAGAGACTGCCTCCAAACAAAAATCCGGAAGTGATGTCTGATACAGTGTATCTTTGAAAAGCTTTGTGTCACGGTACAACCTGTCCCAGTTGCTGATCCCATAAACCGCACAATCCTTTGCGCTTCCCGTAAGCTTAGTGTAGTAATTCTGCCAGATGACTGGTGCCTCTGCTTTAGGCTCTGGATGCCATGTATTGGCACAATTCGGAAAATACCAGGTCAGAATGAAGCGGATTTTCTTTTTCTCCCCTGCCTCCAGCTCGCAGTGAGCCGCCAGTGTGGCATGCTCTTCTCCGTCCAGCACGTATGGTGTCCTGTCGTTCCCACGGATTGATGGATAGAATCGATTCTTAAGATGCCCGCCTTTCATCACGTCATGCCAGTACATTTCCAGACTGTCAAACCATTCTGCCCGATACCAATATTCCTGATAGCTGATATCCTCGTGATCCGTTGCAATACATAGGTTGCCCCACACCAAATCTTTTGTGTCTACCTTTTCACACTCTAACTGGATTCCGCTCATACTTCCCTCTTTTACAAAACTGTTCTTCCCCGTCCCGTAAGGAAGAGGGTTATTCAAAGTAAAAAAGGCTGTATAGTCCAGCCTATCAGAAGTTGGATTTTCGAATTCCACCTCAAAATGTGCTGCCGGCAGGGAAGAATCTTTGTCATTCAGAGGAATAAATGTACTGAATGCTGACAGCTTCACTCCTCCCGGGAAAGAAGCGTCCCGAAATTCCATCTCAGCGAACGGATATTCTCCTTTGAATTCCCATTCCTTAAAATGCGGAACTCCTGCCATCGTCCCTCTATATGGTCCCATGCCGTATCCGAATCCGCCATTCCCACGGGCTACGTTTCTTGTCTCTCCTCCTGTAGCACCGTCAATCCAGTCTCCCTGCAGAACACGAGCATCCAATACTTCCCCTTTCTTTTCTGCCCTGACCATGATATGTGTGAATCCATTAGATGTGTTTTTATAGGGATGATTGTAAATCTCCCAATCCTTCAGGCGCCCGTTGCCTGCCAGCCCGATACATCCGGCACCAATCCCTCCCAATGGGAATGAGATTTCCTTCGTTTTATGATTTCTATAACTTTTCATGTGAACCTCCAGCTATGTAATGTTATCCTTTCACTCCTGAAGAGAGTGATAAAGATTGTAGGAAATATTTTTGTGCAAAAATATATAATAAAAATGTCGGAATAATAGACACCACCGCTGCAGTCAGGATAGATGCCAGATAAAAGTTACCATATGCCCCCATCAAAAGCTGCAGTCCTGGGGTCAGCGGCATCTTCTGTACATCGTTGAAAACGATTGATGGCCAAAGAAGATCATTCCACTGGCTCGTAAATGTAAACAGAACCACCACAGTGACAACCGGCTTCATCATAGGCATAATAACTCGGGAATAGATAGTAAATTCTCCTGCGCCGTCAATCCGCGCCGCCTCATCAAAGTTCTTTGGTATCCCCAGCATAAATTGCCGCATCAGGAACATATTCGTCACTCCTGCCAATGAAGGCACGATCACAGCAGCCATCTTGTTCACCCAGCCGAACATATTTACAATCTGGTAAAGAGGGATTATATTCACAATCTGGGGGAAGAATGACAGTGCAAGCATACAGTAGAACACCTTGTCCCTTCCTTTCCATTCAATCCTCGTATATCCATAAGCTGCAAGAGAAAGCAGAATCACAGATCCTGCAGCGCTTACTGTCGAAATCACCAATGAGTTTACCAGCCATTTCAGCACCGGAGTATTCCCTGTACTAGTCAGTACATATTTGTAATTCTCGAGTGTCCATGTCTGGGGAATAAAATGAAAGTTTAAATCTTTGATTTCTATTTCACTTTTCAGGCTTGATAAAATGCCATAACAGATTGGCAGCACCCATATCAGGCAGATCAGCCCCACCAGCAGCCCGATTATAAACCGGCGAAGAGACGTCTTCTTTTTCATCGTCTTTCCCTCCTAATCTTCATTCCGTATCAGCTTAAACTGGAATATGGAAATAATTGCAATAAAAATACCCAGAATAACCGCCATTGCGGATGCTATTCCTGCAGCAGACTGTCCTGAACCAAACGCGATGTTCCGTATATGGTATACCAGTACCTTAACCGCCGGTGCCGTAGCCGGGTCTACCCTCGTCATGATCGTTGGCTGCCCATAAACATTAAAACTTCCGGCAACAGTGATTACCAGGGTATACAGTAATTGGAAGCGTATTGAAGGAAGTGTGATCTTGAAAAACTTTACGATTCCTCCGGCGCCATCAATTTCCGCTGCCTCATAAAGATCCTGCGATACCCCGCTCAGTGCCGCCTGATAAATAACCATGTTCGCCCCCATCGTCCACCAGACCGTCATAACCATCAAAGCGATCCAGGCATAGGGCATGGTCGTTGCCCAAGGAACCTTTGCCCCCATCATGGATGCAAGCCCAAAACGGCGATTCAAAAGCTGCATCCAGATTAATCCCACCGATGTGACAGAAAATAATGTTGGCAGATATAATACAGACTGGAAAAACTTCGATCCATATGGACGCAGATGCAATACAAGTGCAAACCCAAGTGGTACAACAATACACAAAGGAACATTCAAAACTACAAATAGCAGCGTATTCCTTATGCCTTCCATAAACTGCCGATTAAAGGTAGACTTACTATTCAGTAAAATTTCTTTATAATTTGCCAGCCCTACCCACTCCGGTGTGCCAATCATGTCCCAATTTGTGAACGAAATGTATATCCCGAACACGATAGGAATACAGACGAAAATGATAAAAAGTATCATATGTGGTACAATGAACGCATACTGCAGGAAGCTGCGCTTTTTCTTTCTGTTTTCCTTTATGCCCACTTCGTATTTCCCACTCATAGAAATTCCTCGCTCTATCACTTATTACAAAACAGTTACCTGATACCTCTCAAATGAAATAACTGCACGACCATACTCCGTGGATTGTGCAGTCACTTCACTTGTAATGTACTCGCGTGTCACCCTGGTATAACGCAAAAGTACAATTCTATTATTGCTGCTGGGCAATATTATCTACTGTCCTTTGCTGCACTTGTTCCAGCATCTCGCCAAGATCCATTCTTCCCCAGAGCGCTTCCATATGTACCTCGGATACAGCGTCGTCAGCAATTCCGCCGTATTTGTAGCTGCGGAAAGTAATGGTATCTTCTTCTGCCGGATCAGAAACATAGAAATATCCCGGCATTTCTTTAAACTCTGCCTCATCATCTGCACCTCTGGATGCCGGAACCTGACCACTTCGTGCCCATTCCATAGTATTTTCTCTTACAAAGTCAAGAAAATCTGCGATGACTACTTTCTTTTCGTCTGTTCTTTCCTCGCTCTTGAATAAGACGAACTGGTTTGAATTTGCAAAGTTAACGATCTTGTCTGGTGAGTATGCAATGGTGTTGGTCATTCCATAATCCAAATCTTCTGCCTTCCTTAGTGCATTGTAATCCCACACCCCTGTATGACAGAAAATAGACATATTGTTGATAAAGAGCTGCAAGTTATCATCACCGTCTTCACTTCCGCCTCCGGCTTCCTGAATCGCAATCAATGTCTCATAAGCTTTTTTCATCTCAGGACTGTTCAAATTTGGTGTCACGCCGTCTTCTTTAAAGATAAACCCACCTTCCTGTGCCGCCAAGGATAATGCCATCTCATAGGTAAAGAAGGAAACAGGAAGTGTAATGATGCCGTCTTTTTTTGCATCCGGAATAATCTCCATGATTTCGTCTACGGTAACCACATTGTCATCCAGCACGTTTGGTGCATATTTCTCTACTAACTCTTTGTTATATAAAAGTCCGGTCACTCCCATATCAAGAGGGATGGAATATTGTGTTCCGTCTATATTTCCTGTATTCCATACAGCATCTCGATAATTTTCTTTTTTAATCTCCGGCTTGCTTTCCAGAATCTCATCCATTGGTTCTAAAAGTCCCTGATCTACAAACATCGGCACACGTGCCACATCTACGATACAGAGATCAGGCACGCCTTCACCTGAATTCACAACTGTCGGAATCTTCTGGTACATATCTCCTCCGGCCATTGTAATATTATTGATCTTATACTCCGGATTTGTCTTATTGAACTCCTCAACCATCTTGTTCATATTATCCCCGTCAGGTCCGGTAAAAAAATTCCAAAAATCAATCTTTTTCCCGTCACTTATCTGGCTCTCTGTTTTTGTCCCATCCTTGTTCTCCGGGTCTGCCTTTTTTTCACCACCCGAACATGCAGTCAGACCGCACAACATAGCCATTGCCACCATGACAGAAACCGCACCTTTTAAATTTCTTTTCATACACTTTTCCTCCTTTTTAAATATCCTCTTTTATTTAGAACAGTTTTTTTGTTTCTTTAATTGTACATTACCACTATTTTGCATATATGTCAACATATTTATTGTTTATTTTATACTTTTTGTACAATATATCCCCTGTTATTCTATAATTAAAAACATATTTATTGTTTTAATTCGTTTTACACCTTTCTCTCAAGATCCTTGTTTCTATCATTTACTAGTGCACTGTCTCATTGATATTCAACCTAATAACTAGGCTAAATTTCCAGATTCAGTATGTAAAAAGCATAAGCGTAGCCCCACTACGCCTATGCTTTTTTACATACTGAATCTAAAAATTTATTCTGCGCTATTAAGATAAATCTCAATGTGCCAGTACACTAGCTTTCTTAATAATTTAAAAAATGCGTCCCCGCAATTGATACGAAAACGCACTTTTTATTAATATTATTAGTTAGTATTCAATCGTCATAACGATATCCTGTGCATAGTCTCCTGCTTTCCTGCCAAAAAAATTGAACCCGCCTACATATTTTGCATCCGGCTTGTTGCCAAACCGCACCGTAATATATGGCTTATTCTCGATCTCCATCCCTGCCAGGGCACTCTCTCCCACTTTCGTATCATTTACATAGCATGCATCACCATCTATGCTCCAGCTTACCAAAAGACCATATTGGGTATTCCCTTCCTTGATCCATTCTGGTGTAAGCCTCCCTCTGCGCTTTCCAAAATCACCTGGACTGGTCCATGTTCCACAATCTATGCCATTCATCCACAATGTAATGTCTGACTTCCAATCCTCACGATAATTAGGCGCTTCGGAACAAATCTCTGCCGATACCATAATCCGCTTTATCTCTTTGCCTTCGGGCACAAGGTTGGAAAAACGATATTCTACATATCCTGCTGAAGACCATAGAATCTGTGCATCTGCGCGCTCCGGAGAATAAAACATTTCAGGCTTGTCTTCATTCCCAATCATATCCCATTCGGTCCCAATTCCGCATGTCGGATAGATTTCACAATCGGTAAAAGCACCTACCGGCATACTGATTGTCTTTACCTTGCTTGTTTTATCTTCCAGACTGTGCAGGCGAATGGTCACCAAATCCCCTTTCCTGCTGCACACCTTCGCACTTCCTCTCTCACCGGGCTGCTGCTCGGTATTGATTAGTCCAGCCTCCTCTAATGTTTTTACATGAAGTCCTGCACTGGACGCAGGAAGTGAGAGCTTTTCTGCAATCTCTCTTACATTATAGCTATTGGTATAAAGTAATTTGATAATCTCGATACGAAGTGGCGAAGAAAGTGCTTTCGCTACTGTGCATAGCTTCTCCGGAGCATCTGCACTCAGTTCTATATATTTTGCCATATGGTCACCGCTTTTCTTTTTTTCATTCAATTCTTATTTCTTTAATTATAATAGCATCCTAAAAAATTGTCTAGCTCGTTTTCTCCCTGATTATCAATAACTAGTTTCCCGTGTGACATCTTTCAGCCACTTATAGCTTTTGTACCGCACCCAGGTAATCGTTACTTTAATCAGCTCTTCACACATCAATATCGTATACTTATCTGCATTTGCTTCGATTGTCGTACCATCAATAAAAATGGATTCATCAGAAACTTCTCCTATTTCATAAAGATAGTTACTGACTTCCACCATAATTTTTTTCAATTGGAGCAAAATGAATGGTACGAAATCGTGCGATTATAGCATGATCAGGCGCTGGTGCGTCCTCCAAAAGAAACATGAAATTGATGTCCCTGTGACATGCTGTTTCGATGTCGCGAAATGAGTAGAGTTTATTCATGTAAGCATATATCATAATCTTCAGCATCTGTCGTGGCGTTGCAGTATTTTTTCGAATTCGGAAATAAATCCTATATAAATCTGAAATACCCATCTCCTTTACGAATTGACTTAGTAGACGCACCGAATCATTATCTGGGATTATGCAATCAATATTTAGCGACAATTTTAGTTGATAAAAACTAGTTGCCAGAGTATAATTCTTTTGTAAGAGATTTTTTATTTGCATAAATATATTTTACACCTTTTGCCAGGCTTTCCGAAGCCTGGCAATTGTGTTTTTTGCATGAAAAAGGAGCTGTGCACTAATTACTTAGTGCGACAGCCCCAAACCGACCCGAAGTGAGAATTCATCAGAGTTCTCGCAAGTGTCGGCGGTGTTCAGTATGCCGGCTCCGATTTTGATTAGCGGCACTTATGCCCTAATTCCGCATCCAGAACAGGCATATTTCAATTCCACGCAGCGTCCCCCCATCCAAAACCCACCATCATCAAAACCTACTGACAGAGTTTCTTAAATTCGTCGGCTACGAATTGTACTTTTGTTCCTATGATGACCTGAACAGCATTTTTGCTCGGCCTGATTACGCCTGCAACGCCTGCTGATTTGATCATCTTTTCGTTTACTGCTGTATAATCTTTGATTTCAAGACGAAGTCTTGTGATACAGTTGTCAACGGATGTAACGTTTTCCTTGCCGCCTACGCCTTCCAGAATGATTTTCGCGATTTCTGTGAAGTTGTCATTGGAAAGCTGTACTTTTGCTTCATCTATATCATCGTCCTCACGTCCCGGTGTTTTCAGGTTGAACTTCACAATAACGATTCTGAAGACAATGTAGTAAACAACAGCTACAATAAGTCCGATTGGAATCAGGTACAGCGGGTTTTCTGCGAACGGAGCTTTGAAGCTCAGGAACCAGTCTACGAAGCCCGCACTGAAGTTGAAGCCCGCACGTACCGGCAGCAGGGCTACAATTGCCATAGAAATACCTGTTAACAGGGCGTGGATCGCGTAAAGCGCCGGTGCAAGGAACATGAATGCGAATTCCAGAGGTTCGGTAACACCTGTGAAGAAGGAAGATAATGCCGCTGCCATTAACAGACCTGCCGCAACTTTCTTCTTGTTTTCTTTTGCTGTGTGGTACATAGCCAGTGCAGCTGCCGGAAGACCGAACATCATTACCGGGAAGAAACCTGACATATACATACCTGTCTGGCCTAAGATACCGCCCTCCATTGTGCCCCAGAACTTACCGATATCATTGATGCCGGCAACATCAAACCAAAATACGGAGTTCAGTGCGTGGTGCAGGCCGAACGGAATCAGCAGTCTGTTGAAGAAGCCGTAAATACCTGCTCCGATTGCTCCTGTGCTCATGATAGCCTCACCAAATGCTACGAGTGCTCCATAAATTACCGGCCATACAAAGTACAGTATGATAGTTGCTACGAGAGAAGCGCCTGCCGTTACAATCGCAACGCATCTCTTGCCGCTGAAGAATGACAGCGCATCGGGTAATTTAGTTGACTTAAATTTGTTGTAGCAAGCCGCTCCGATCAAACCACAGAGAATACCGATAAACTGTGTCTGTGTCTTTCCAAATGCGGCAGGAACAACTGCCTCTTCCACACCTTTGAACATTGCAACAACGGATGTGGATAACAGCGTTGTAATCATCAGCCATGAAACAAGTCCTGCAAGGCCTGCCGTACCATCATTGTCATCAGACATACCAACAGCAACACCGATTGCAAACAGAATCGCCATATTGTCGATCAAAGCTCCCCCAGCTTTCAGCAAGAATGCTGCGACAATGTTGTTGGCCCCCCAGCCTGACGGGTCAATCCAATAACCAATTCCCATCAGAATAGCCGCTACCGGAAGACATGCAACCGGAAGCATCAAGGATTTACCTAGTCTTTGTAAATACTTCATGTTTTTCCTCCTTCTTGAATCCCTTTGATTGATATAATCCCATTTATTTTAAACCGGCGCGCTGCCGGATAAAATACGCCCCGCTATGCGGCTTATTTTTCTACTACAGAAAGAACGTCGTCCCCTGCTGCTACCTGTTTATCAGCCATTGCCTCCACAGATGCATAGTCTCCGGTGTTACAGATCAGCATCGGAGTTATGATATCGTATCCGGCTGCTTTAACTTTCTCCAGATCCACCGTCAGAAGAAGGTCGCCTTTTTTCACTTTGTCACCGGCTTTCACATGGCCCTCAAAGCCTTCTCCCTTCATTTTCACCGTGTCGAGGCCTACATGGATCAGAACCTCTGCACCGTACTCTGTTGTCAAGCTGACAGCATGAAGTGTGTCGAATACCATTCCGATTTCACCATCGGCCGGTGCATAGATTTTGCCCTCTGAAGGAATCACTGCAACGCCTTTACCTAGAATCTCCTCGGCGAATGTAGGATCATTTACCTCTTTAATCGAAACAGCCCTGCCCGCTGCAGGTGCTCCCAACATATGCTTTAAATCTTTTTTCTTTAAAAAATGAAACATCTTTCTTCCTCCTTTTATTCTTCTGCCATCGTGACTCTCCGGATATGGATGGCCAGATACATAATTTCTTCTCCGGATATCTTACTGTTTGTTGCATCTTCTATATAATCTGCAACTTTTCTGCTGCACGCATATTCTCTTGGATATTTGGTCATCATCATCTCCGCCAGCTCGCTTTCCTCATTGGGAAGCAGTTCTTTTCGATATACTCTCTGTAAAAGGAACTTCACATGAGTGACAAATCTTTCATAGTGGAGCGAATCTTCATCAAACTCCATATTCAGTTCACTCTTGACAATATCGAGTATATCTTTCATCAGATTTGGAAAGTTCAGGGCGTCCCTGATGTCCGTTCCGTACTCTGCATTTACAAAATGAAGCGCTATGAAACCGGCCTCGTCATCCGGCAGTGCAATATGAAGTCTCTCCCAGATCATATCCACCGCATATTTCCCCAGCTGGTACTCCTGCTGATAAAATCTTTTAATCTCCCAGAGAAGCGCATTTTCAGGTTTGATCCCCTGCGTAAACCGCTCAATCGCAAAATTGATATGGTCTGTCAGTGTAACGTATATGCTTTGGTTCAGCTTTAATTTGAGGTGCTTCTTCGCATGAGAGATAATGTCGTTAGATATCTGCGCATGCTCCAGAGGCATATTTGCAAGCAGCTCCTTGAACTGATCCGCTAAACTCTGGCTCTTGATGCGAAAGATTTTTTCAATCTTCTGCTCCGCCACCTCCCGCCCGGGCTTTGTGCCAAAGCCTATGCCGCGTCCCATAATGACAACTTCTTTTCCCGTATCATCATAGGCGGAAACTATGTTATTATTTATAACCTTTTCAATTACCATAATAGCCCTGCATTCCTTTTTAACAAATTTTCTGCTTACCTGTTTATTGTTGCCAGTTTTTTCAGATTACTATTAGGTTCTCATAAGACATTTCTGGAAGAAATCCCTTAGAAACTAGTCTGCATTGTAACTGTTCGGAACAGATACGGCGGATTTTACAAAACAAAAAAAACCAAACCCTATAAACATGACCTTTTGATCCGTTTATAAAATCTGGTTTTGCCTGCCAAACAGTAACAATCCATTACTATTCATTTGATGTTTAAACTATAACAAAATTATTCACAGTTGTCAACCGTTTGCAGTGAAGTAATTTATAATTTGGTTATAATGTTTATATTTTTTTAATATTTTCGTGCAAATCTACCAAATCAATCATATATGAAGTATTCCACAAATTTCATATGATTCATGGCTTCCTGCTGCGTCAGATACTTTTGGTCTCCCAGATCGGAGCCTTTTGCCCCGCTGGCATCCACATAGATTGTCTGACCGTTCATATCTACTGCACAGAATACATAACTCTGCTGGATACTCCGGCTTTTATTCCACATCCCAAGCACAACGTGTGATTCCATTCCTGCCCTGCCGCATAATTCGGACAAGATCTTTGCGTACCCCAGCGAAGTCGCTTTATTCCTGGTAACTGCCGAGAGGCTGTTATAAATGTAAACACCGTCAAACACTTCCTCCATCGAAGAGACAGAGGATGCTTCCTCCTCTATGCCGGACGCAAAGGACATATTCTCATCCAGCCAGGACAAAAAATAATCCACCGTCTTTTTCTCCCCATAGTCTGCCGGAAGTTCTTTCATAATGCTGTCCAGAATTTCCTCTGTTTCATTCTGCGTCTGTACGATCTCCGAGACCTTTTCCTCCGAGTTCACCGACAGGCCTTCCTGAACCGCCGCCAGATTCTGTACCTTTCCGTCTTCCCCGTATTCACCTGCCCGGTTAATCCCCTCTGCACAGGATAAGAACAGAATGGCCTTACGAATCACCTTATCCTTCACTGTCGTCAGGTCGGATTCTTTATATTTCACATAGATGTCTTCTTCCGTCATAGGAATGTCATAGAAGCCGTAAAAATAATTGTACCCTTCATCTTCCAGCGCCGTCGTTACCCGCAGGTATTCCGGCCCGCTCATGGCCTCCGGAAATGTCACCACTCCGCCCTCCATGCGGTCGAGCTTTTCTCTCATCAGATCATATACCGCCGCTTCTTTTGCCGTCAGCTGGTCATAATAGAACGTAGATACCACTTCTCCGCTATTACGCGGCTCATCCTTCAGCTTTGTCGCCGTGGCATTAGAAAGTGTAATCTGCCGCTGCCAGTAAGCCAGAATCACGAGAAATATAATCGCTAACCCTGCAATAAAGACCGCCTTCTGATGCTTTCGGATAAAATTCATGCTTGTTTTCTCCCATTTACATAAACAGCTTTTACATTCAGATCCTGGTCTAAAAGAACTAAATCCGCCGCTTTTCCTGGTGTAATACTGCCGCATGTATTATAGATGCCGATTTCCTTTGCCGGGTTCATGGTTGCACATGCAACCGCATCCTCCAACGGAATCTCCATCTGCTGCACTGCCACTTTCAGGCAGCCCATCAGATCCGTAGCCGAACCTGCTATTGTGCCGTCCGCTAGGGTTGCTTTCGGTCCTTTTACATATACGTCCTGACCGCCCAGGGTGTACTCTCCATCCGTAAGCCCTGTTGCCCGCATACTGTCACTGATTAGAATGACCCGCTCCGCGCCGAACATGGCAAATGTGGCACGCACTACAGAAGGATGGATATGAACCCCGTCACAGATCAGTTCCACATGACAGTCCCCGTCATCCCTGGCCGCACCAATAACTCCCGGATCACGGTGGTTGAGAGGCGGCATCGCATTGTAGAGATGTGTAACATGGCTTGCGCCCTTTTCCAAAGCCTCGGCCGCAGTATCATAATCCGCTGTGGTATGCGCAATCGATACGACCACTTCATCCTTTACCTTCTCTATAAACTCCATTGCCCCGTCATTTTCCGGCGCAATGTCTACCAGCTTAATCAGTCCGCCGGACTCTTTCTGAAGCTGATCAAACAATGCCTTATCACAGTTACGGATATGCTCTGCTGCCTGGGCCCCTTTTTTCTTCTCGCTGATAAACGGCCCTTCCATGTTGATGCCCACCAGCTTCGCACCGCTTCCGCCTTCGTAGGAGGCCGCTGTCTTCATGATCTTATGAAGCTCTTCCTCGGCCAGGGTCATTGTCGCAGGACAGATTGAAGTGACACCGATGGACGCCTCATATTCAGCCATATGCCTTATTGCATCCACGCTGGCATCGCAGAAGTCGTCTCCCACACAGCCGTGAAAATGAATATCCACGAGTCCCGGGATTGCAAAACAGCCCTCTCCGTCGATCACTTCACTTCCTCCTTCTCCAGGAGCAGCGAACCTATCACCGTTTATTACGACCTCGCCCGGAGTGAATGTCTGATCTTCTCCGAAAACATGAACATTTTTAATAATCATATTTACCTTCTTTCTTCCCCGCCTGCAATGCCCGGCCGCTGTACTTCCAGATACTGCGTCTGCAGCGCCGGCCTGCTGCCGGCATTGTAAGCTATCTTGGGATCTTAGATAATGCTGCTGCGTCTGCAACAACCGTAACATCGGGATGCATCTGCAGAATGGATGCCGGAACTGCAGGTGTTACATCGCCGTAGAATGCCTTTGCCACAATCTCTGCCTTATCCTCTCCGCTTGCTACTACCAGAATCTTTCTGGCGCGCATAATGGTCCCGATACCCATAGTATACGCCTGTCTCGGCACATCATCCACAGATGCGAAGAAACGTTTATTTGCTTCGATTGTGCTTTCTGTCAGATCCACACAGTGGGTCTCTTTGTCAAACACTTCCGCCGGTTCATTGAACCCGATGTGCCCGTTGTGCCCAAGGCCGAGAAGCTGTAAATCCACCCCGCCCAATGATTCAATCAGTTCTTCATATCTTCTGCATTCTTTGCCGGAGTCTGGTTCCATGCCGTTCGGTACATTGGTGCGCGCCGGATCAATATTGATACGGTCAAACAGATGTTTATGCATGAAATAGTAATAGCTCTGGTCATTTTCTCTGTCAAGTCCTTTATATTCATCCAGGTTCGCCGTGGATACTCCTGAAAAATCCAGGTCTCCTGCCTCGTACATCTCCACCAGACGGTCATATGCGCCGATCGGTGTAGATCCTGTTGCCAGCCCCAGTACGCATTCTGGCTTCAGAACAACCTGTGCGGCAATGATACCGGCTGCCTTTCTGCTCATATCGGCATAATCTTTTGCTTCGATAATTCTCATAGTTTTTTTCCTCCACTATCACTTATTTGATTCCGGTTCTATTATATACCGCTGCCTGCTTCCTGCACAAGCAGGAACTCAAAAATTAGAGTTTCGCTTGCAAAACCCGCACCTGCTGCGGCCGCACAGCGGTTTCTGCTCCTTACGCTGCAGTGCACATCCCGCCGGGAGGGCTTTTTATCGAATAGAAAAGTGCTGAACACCTTCCTACTTCGATAAAAAAACCAGATTTTCAGAGTATAAAGGTAGCCCTTATCCTCCGAAAATCTGGTTTTGCCTTCTTTAAGTAACAACCCAGTCTTTTAGATTACCCTTATACTAACAAACTGCTGACCGATTGTCAAGCATGATCATCATGAACATTTTGACAGTATAACGGTATCGCTTTTATAAACCTTGACCAGAATATACAGCCGCCGTAAGGCAAAGACTCAGCAGCCCAGCAGGGCTTAACTGCATTCCTGCCGCCGCATTTGAAAGTGATAAAAAGCGCCCAGCATCCCCGCGTCATTGCGCTGTTTTGCGAATTCCAACCTGGTTTTTTCAAAGATAACTGGTTTTAAAAACCTCCGGAGCTGATTCGTAACCAATGGTTTCAGATACGCTTCCTGGGCCGCAATGCCGCCGCCCAGAACCACGACCTCAGGATTCATTACATAACAGATATTGGCTATCCCTTCCCCGAGAATCTCGGCCATATGTTCAATTGAGGCTATACAGACCGCATCCCCGCGACCGGCCTCTTCAAAAATGCGGATTCCCGGCCAGACTTTCGGATCCTCCTGTTTTTTCTCTGCTACATTTTTGCTCAGTATGCTGCTGGCTCCCAGCGTCTGGAAATCACTGCCGTACATGTTCATATATCCAATCTCGCAGGCACTGCTGCTGAACCCATGGAAGACCTTCCCGTCAATCAGAATACATCCGCCTATGCCTGTTCCCAGTGTCAGGCAGACTGCCACCCGACTGCCGGAGGCCGCTCCGTTCTTATACTCCGCCAGCCCCGCACAGTTCACATCGTTCTCAACCTCGCAGGGGATGCCGTATGTTTCTTCGAGCACCTTTTTAAACGGTGTTCCTGTGTAATGGGGGATGAGCTCTCCCGAATAAAAGATCTCTCCTTTTTCACAGTCCACCATACCCGCTGTGGAGATGCAGATACCGGATATCTCCTGTTTCTCCCGGTACAGATCGATGATCCGCCCTGCCTTCTCCAATATTGCAGCCGCGCCCCGGTGAGCTTCCGTATCTATGCTGCTCTTTTCCAATATTCTGCCTTCTTCATCCAGCAGACCATATTTGATAGATGTACCGCCTATATCAATGCTTATGTAGTATCTCATGCTCTCACCCCGCAGTACCAGTACAGCGTTTCTAATATAACTGAACCCTATACCTGCCTATTTTTTAATGCTTCCACGAACTGCTTTGTAATAATCTGCGGCCTGGTAATGGCGCTGCCTACTACCACACTGTAAACCCCCAGATCCATCACTCTGCGCACTTTTTCCGGCGTATTGATATTCCCTTCCGCTATAACCTCGTGGGAAACACTGCGCATAATCTCTTTGATAATCGCAAAGTCATCAGACTCGATCTTCAGGCCCCGGCTCTGCTTTGTATATCCTACCAGGGTTGTACCGATAAAGTCAAATCCCATCCGGTCCGCATGCAGTGCTTCCTCCACCGTGGAACAGTCTGCCATCAGCAGCTGGCTTGGATAGGCACTGCGTACTTCCTGATAGAATTCCTCCAGAGTCTTCCCCTGCGGCCTCAGCGAACTTGTCGCGTCCAGGGCTATAATCTCGGGCCCCACTGCCATCAATTCTTCGATCTCACGCATCGTAGGCGTAATATACACTTCGCTGTCCGCATAGTCTCTCTTCACGATTCCTATGATCGGCAGGTCAACATTCTTTTTTATCTCCGTGATATCTTCCTTCGTATTCGCCCTGATTCCTGCTGCGCCGCCTTCTTTCGCCGCCGCGGCCATCCTGCCCATAATATAGGAGGAGTGCAGCGGTTCTTCAGGAAGAGCCTGACACGAAACGATCAGCCTTCCCTTCATTTGTTCGATTCCCTTATTCAATGTCACACCTTCTCTCTGATAAATTTCGCCAGCATTTCAGCCAGTCTGCTATGGCTTTGGGCGTCAAGATGCATGTAATCAATCTGATTCATCGTGACGATATCCGCAGTATCTATAAAATCACATCCGCATAATTCTGCGCAGATTTTATATTCCGCCGCCAGCTTCTCCGACTTTTCACTGCATATTCCCATCTCCCCCGCCACAGGTGAAGTCTCACAAGCCTTTTCGATCGGCCCGGGAGCCAGCAGGAGGATCTGCTGATTTTCACGCCACGCATCCGTATGTTTTGCTTTCATTATAAGACGCTTCATCCCGTCTGCAATATTCTTTGGTGTCGCTGAAAAACGCTCCTTACAGTCATTTGTCCCCAGCATAATTATCAAATAATCTATGGGAGAATGGGACATCAGGCACGGATTTAGATAAGCCAGTCCATTCATTCCCTCATTGAGCGGATCATCAAATACTGCAGTCCTTCCGCAGAGTCCTTCTTCTATTACCGTATATTCCTCTCCCAGCAGTTCCCGGAGCCGGCCGGTCCATCGGATCTCATCCGGAAACCTTCCATCCGACACTGCATCATATCCCCAGGTATTCGAATCTCCGAAACAAACAATTCTTTTCCTCATGGTTCCGCCTTTCCAATCTCGTTATCCTTTTACCGCTCCCATTGCAAGGCCCTGCACGAAATTCTTTTGTGCCGCCCATACGATCAGCAGTACTGGTACCAGCGTGATTACAGCTGTAACCGCCATTGGCCCCCATTCCAGTCCGCGGTCCGTGATAAAACCGGCAATGACTACCGGCAGTGTCTTGGATTTATTTACACTCAGGATTACGGCAAATAAAAATTCATTCCATGCCCCAATAAATGCCAGGATCCCAGAAGCAATGATACCTGGTTTCGTAATCGGAAAAATGATATAGAAAAATCGTTTTGTGAATCCACACCCGTCCAGCATGGCCGATTCCTCCAATTCATTGGGAAGCTGTTCAAAAAATCCCATCATCAGCCAGATGACAAGGGGCAGGTTGAAGCTTGTGTTCATAATAATCAGAGCCGTCTTCGTATCAATCAGATGCAGAGTTCTCATTACCAGATACACCGGTATCGCCGTCGCAATGGCGGGATACATTTTCTGGATCATAAACCACAGACCAAAATACTTCCTCGCCTTTTTACCGATTGACCCGCGCGCGACAGAGTATGCAGCCATACTTCCAAGAAGCACGGATATAACTGTGGATACTGCCGCAACAACAAATGTATTTAAAAAGTGCATTGCAAGCTGGTCTTTTCCAAAGACACTCTCATAGCTCTCCATGGTCAGCTGATTAGGAATCAGTACGGGAGGGCTGGCCAGATAGTCTGCCTTCACTTTAAATGAACTGGTCAGAAGCCAGTATAATGGAAAGAGGATCAGTATCATGCTGACGACAATCAAAACTACCCGAACCGGCTTTCCGGCAAAATTTCCGATAATATTGTCAATGGTTGGCAGCTTTCTGTGTTTTTTTCTATTCATCACAAGTTCTCCTCCATTCTGTCTCTCAACCTCAGGAATCCCATCGTTACCACTGTCATCACAACTACAAAAATGATGGCAAGAGATGCGGAGTATCCTGCATCAAAGAATTTGAGCCCCTGTTTGTATATGTAGTTCGGCAGCATCTCTGTTGCACTGCCGGGGCCTCCGTTTGTCATAACATAAACCGTATCAAATACTTTGAATGCGTCTACGAACCTGAGCATTACGACAACAGTCAGTACCGGACTCATCATCGGCAGAACAATCTTTCTGAAAATCTGGCCGTTGGTCGCGCCGTCTACAGAAGCAGCCTCCAGACAGTCTGACGGCAGCGCTTTCAGTCCGGCTGCACAGATAATCGTTACCCAGGGAACCAACTGCCATACATTCACCAGTATTACAGAGAGCATGGCCGTATTTGGAGTGCTCAGCCAGGTAATACTGGGAATCCCAAGGAAGCTCAGGAAGTAGTTAATAATCCCGGTGGAGGAATCCAGCATCATACGCCACAGTGTACCGACAGCCACCGGAGCCATAATCATGGGGATCAGGAAAATAGAGGTACAGATCCTTGCCCACATCTTGTCGGAACAGAGAGCCATGGCCAGAAACAGACCGATCACTACCTCCAGTGCCACCGATACAACTGCGAACAGCAGAGTATTTCCAGTACTTGTAAGCAATGTGGGGTCACTGAACATCTTGATATAATTGCCGAATCCGATAAATTCCGGCACCGCATTCGGCAGGTTCAGTTTCAACCTGAAAAAACTTAGATACAGGGAATACAGCAGGGGAAGCAGCGCAGTAATCCCCAGAAAAATCATGGTAGGAACCAGGAACATCCATGATGCAAACTTATCGCCTCTGCTCTTTCGGATCACAGGAGCGGCACTTTTCGTTCTTTTCATCTTAGCCATGCTTTATTTTCAGTCCTTTCTTGAAAGAAGATTACCTGCAGGTTATAAATCCGCAGGTAATCTATTCCGCAATTTTATAGTAATTACAGATTATAGTTCTTTGTACCTTCTTCAGGCGGTGCATTCTTCAATGCATCTTCTATACCTTTTTTCATTTTGCTGACAGCCGTTTCAAGATCTATCTGATCTGACATATATTCGCTGACAACGGTGTTGAGCATGGTATCTACTTCTGTTGAAGCCGGAATTCTCCACCACAGGTTTGCTGTATCCAGAGCTTCTCTTACAGTATCCATATAGGTGCCTTTGATGCCGTCCTGCTCCCAGAATGCTTTTCTCGGTGACAGGATGCCATAGTCTTCATAGAATTGATTCTGCTTTTCAGCACTCGTGTACATCTTGACCCACTCCCAGGCAAGTTCCTGATTCTTGGAGCTTGCAGGTATAGATAAATCCCATGCACTCAGCAGAGTGGTTCCGGTCTTGTCATAAGGAATGGTTCCCAGCGCCCATTTTCCAACTACTTTGGACTGTGACTCATCATCAGCTGCCTGTACAAGTCCCAAGGTGGGCCATGTCTCGCACACAGCTGCTTTGCCATCCAGGAATGCCTTGATTGACTCTTCTGTTCCCCAGGATAAGATAGCTGGATCCGCATAGTTCTGAATCTCTTTCAGATGTTCCAGCGCCTCTCTTGTCTCGGGTGAGTCAATGGTTACGTTCCAGTCCTCATCCGCCCAGGATCCGCCCATGGACCAGAGCACATAGTCAAACACACCGCCAAGCTGGCCGGTCGTAGCAGATACGGAAATACCATATACGCCCTCATCCGGTTTGGTCTGTGCCTTTGCAGCTTCTCTGTACTTCTCCCATGTATCCGGGATGCCGTCCGGCATCAGATCTGTCCTGTAAGCAAAAAGCTGTGGAGTGCTTGCGTTTGGAATTCCTGTGATTTTACCCTGCCAGCTACCGGAGTTCTCCAGAACCTTTTCGATAAATTCATCCATATCGTAGTTATCTTTTTCTATAAAATCAGTGAGTTCCGTCAGGTATGGTGCAAATTCTCCGTCCCACTGGCTGGCAACATCGATCACATCGTATGAGCCTGTTCCGCTGGTCAGATCCAGCAGCGCCTTTTCATGCAGAGTGGTATAAGGGAAGTCAACCACCTCTACCGTTGCACCCGTCTGCTCTTCGAATTCATCCACCATGGACTTGGCTGCATCTGCATATACACTTGACATATACAGAACCGTCAGCTTTTCTCCTGCGTATGGCTTGCCGCTGCCGTCCTTTGAAGCGGACGTATCTTCCTTCGCTTTTCCTCCGCCGCAGCCTGCCAGCATCCCTGCAACCATCGCCGTACACAATAAGACACTTACAATCTTCTTTTTCATGTTTTTCCTCCTTCACCCTTTGATATCGCAGATATTTTTGAAAGAAATTTTTTTATTTTATTTTTAATGAACTATTTTTTTCAAATCCGCGATATTGTTTTTACTTGTTGAAATAATTTTATCATTCACCATTCTTATTGTCAACAGTACATAATCAACAGTTTTTAAGGTATCTTTTTGGTTCTTTTAACCAATAAATTGTTTTTTTAACTGTTTTATAACTTTAAAAATAAAATAAAAATTTTTTCTTTTTTCATTTTTTATACGAGTTTATTGATATTGTTTTGACATCTTTTTAGCCATTCTTGACGATTGACAGGAAATTTTTTTTAATGTAAAATATTACTATACCCAAAGGGCATCCCGTAACTCATGCCCTGCGGGCGGGTCTGCAGCTAAGCTGCAGAATAAGGTTTAAAAAATGCGCAGATTACTGCATACCTGCCCCGGGAATGTAATGCAAGATACTCCCGGGTATCACTATGAGGGAGGTTTCACAATGGCTACCACGAATCTTATGACCGAAATCACAAGCAGATATTCCAAAATGACTAAAGCAGAAAAGAAAGTCGCTGATTTTGTACTGTCTTCCCCCCAGACCGCTCTGAGCTCAACTATCACCGATCTTTCCAAGCTCTGCGATGTCGGGGAGACTAGTGTATTCCGTTTCTGCCGTACACTGTCATTAAAAGGGTATCAGGATTTCAAACTCTCATTGGCGCTCAGCACTTCCACCCCCGAATCCCTCTCTAAAAAGGAACTGATCGACGTGGCGGACACTGACAATTGCAAGGATACTGCCGCCAGAGTTCTCCAGGCATATAATGTTGCACTGGACCAGGCATTTGAGACGCTAAACTTCAACGCAATCCCAAAGGTCGTGGACCTCATGTTGTCTGCCAGGAGCATCAACCTGTTTGGATTCGGCGGTTCCGGGACAAGCGCCAGCGAAGCCCGCAACAAGTTTATGAAAATACTGCCCAATGTCATCTACAACTCAGACGCACATATGCAGCTGACACAGGCCGCCCTTCTTGGAGAAGGGGATCTTGCCGTCATTTTCTGTAATTCCGGCATCACCAAGGATTGTATTGAGATTGCAAGGATATGCCACAGCGCCAGGGCATCCGTCGTGTTTATTACCATGTTTCTTAAGACGCCCGCCGCCCAGTATTCCAATATCCTCCTGCTATGCGGAGCCAACGAAGGGCCAATGGAAGGCGGTTCGATTGCCGCAAAGACGGCCCAGCTCTTTTTAATCGATATCTTATATGCCGAAGTTTATAAAAAACTGGGCGACAAAGCGTTGGAAAATAAGAAAAAGACATCTCAGATCATTACAGAAAAGATGATGTAGACACAAAAACGACGTTATTCCATAAAACATCTTTATTATGGAATAACGCCATTTTTATTTTTTCGGGAATCCCTTTGGACATACTCTATCCCCACCAGGATCAGCCCGTGAGGCGGGGCAGTAACTCCAGCCGCCTGCCGGTCCTTCGCTTCCAGAATATCCTTCACCTGATCCGGCGTGTAGAATCCGCGCCCGACTCTCAGCAGCGTCCCCACTATAATCCGCACCATGTTATAGAGAAATCCATTTCCGCGGATCCTTATCGTAAGTTCCTCCCCATTTTCCAGAATATCCAGATCATATACGGTACGCACAGTATCCTCTACGTTGGTCCTGACGTTGCAGAAACTTGCAAAGTCGTGTTCGCCAAGCAGATACCCCGCCGCCCTGCGCATATTTTCCAAATCCAGGCTGTAGGACACAAAATATGTCATCCGTCTTCTGATGGGGTCCGGCACCCTTGTATTGAGAATATGGTACTCATAAGTTTTAACAGTATCACAGTACCTCGGATGCCAGTCAGCTGGTACTTCCTCGGATTTTACAATCACGATGTCCTCCGGCATACGCCGGTTCAGTGCGTAAGCCAGCCTGTCGGGCGGGATCGTCGTATACGTATCAAAAACGGCCACATTCCCCCGCGCATGCACTCCCGAATCCGTCCGGCTGGCGCCGATGACCCGGATCTCCTCGCCTGTCAGCTTTGATAGTTTTTTATTCAATACTTCCTCTATCGTAATTCCGTTCGGCTGAATCTGCCAGCCGCAGTAATTTGTGCCGTCATAGGCAACTGTCAGTTTGATCCGTTTCATAGTCCCTCACCAAATACCCGTAAAAATTGGCCTTATATTAATCCATATCCGCGAACCGTACAAGAGTCTTCCGCCTCTCATGCCACGGCGCGCATTGCACCAAACCGCTTTCTATCCGGGAACTGCGTTTTTAAAAAATCCATATGTGGAACGGCACATAGCGCCCCACAATAAATACCAATACCATGTACAAAATTGTGATAATATATCCCGCCCGGTCCCTGCCTTTGTATACCAGGGGCTTCATCTTGGTTCTTCCTTCCCCGCCATGGTAGCATCTGGATTCCATGGCCATAGCCAGATCATTTGCCCGCCTGAATGCAGATACAAACAAAGGAACCAAAATGGGAATCATGGCTTTTGCTTTCTGGATCATATTGCCGCTGTCCAAGTCCGCCCCCCTGGCCATCTGCGCTTTCATAATCTTATCCGTCTCCTCCAGAAGAATGGGTATGAAACGCAGGGCAATCGACATCATCATCGCTACCTCGTGAACCGGCACCCTGATCTTATTCAGCGGATGCAGCAGCTTTTCAATCCCGTCCGTCAGGGAGTTTGGCGTTGTGGTAAACGTCATAATGGACGATCCCATGATCAGGTAAATCAAGCGGATCGCCGTATATACAGAGGTCTCAAGCCCCTTTTCCGTAATATGGAAAATCCAGAAATGCACCAGCTCTGCGCCGCCCCTTGTCAGGAAAAGGTTAAACAGTACCGTAATCAAAAGCAGAATCATGATAGGTTTCAAACCTTTCACAATAAATTTAAACGGTACCCCGCTCGTGTAAATAACCGCGCCTAAAAATAAGGTTGCAACCACATAACCCAGAATGCTCCTCTGAATAAAAAGGGATATCAGAAATAAAAGCGTACATACAATCTTCACCCTTGGATCCAGTCTGTGGATTGCACTTTTAGCCGGATAATATTGTCCGATTGTAATATCTCTAACCATGAATACTCCTCATTATCTCTTCTGCTGCTTCGTCCACTGTTGTTGCATCCGTACGCACGTTCATACCTTTCGCTTTCAGGGCGTGCATAATATAGGTCACCTGGGGGGCCGCAAGCCCGACTTCTTCCAGTTCCCGGTAATGGGCAAACACGTCTTTCGGCTTCCCGTCAAACATTTTTGCGCCCTCATTCATCACAATAATCCTGCCCACATATCTGGCAATATCCTCCATGCTGTGAGACACGAGAATTACGGTCATATTGGTATTCTTGTGCAGATAATCGATCTGATCTAGAATATCGTCCCGCCCTTTTGGATCCAGACCTGCCGTCGGCTCATCCAGCACCAGGACACTGGGCCGCATAGCCAGTACGCCTGCTATGGCCGCCCGCCGCTTCTGTCCCCCAGAGAGCTCAAAGGGCGACTGATGGTAGTATTCTTCCGGAAAGCCAACCAGCTCCAGGGCTTCTTTTGCGCGCTCCTCACAGACCTCTTTCGCCAGCCCCTGGTTCTTGGGGCCAAAGCATACATCGCTGAGAACATCCACCTCAAAAAGCTGATGCTCCGGATACTGGAAGACCAGCCCCACCTGATTCCGAAGTTCCTTCATGTTGTATCCTTCGTCATAGATATTCTTCCCGTCAAAATACAGCGCACCGCTGCCGGCTTTTATCAGACCGTTAAAATGCTGGATCAGTGTGGATTTGCCGGAACCGGTATGCCCGATAATCCCCACAAACTCTCCCTGACGAATCTCCAGGCTGATATCTTTGAGCGCCTGCTTTTCGTAAGCTGTTCCCGGGCTGTATACGTAATTGATATGTTCTAACCTAATTGACATAATGCTTCCACCAGCTCCTCTGTCCGTAATATTCCGGAAGGAATCTTTAGCCCCTTCTTTTTGAGCGCCTCTGCCAGCATCGTTACCTGCGGCACGTCCAGCCTGTACTTTTTCAGTTCGTCCCCCCGGCTGAATATCTCCCGGGGCGTCCCATGCATTACAACATGCCCCCTGTCCATCACATATACCTGGTCTGCATCAATCACTTCCTCCATGTAATGGGTTATCAGAATAACGGTCACCTTTTTTCTTCTGCGCAGTTCCTGTACCGTCCGGATGACTTCTTTTCTTCCGTTAGGGTCCAGCATCGCGGTAGGCTCATCCAGAACAATGCATTTGGGTTCCATGGCGATCACGCCCGCGATTGCTACACGCTGTTTCTGCCCGCCGGACAGCTTATTCGGAGAATGTTTCCTGTATTCCAGCATACCGACCGCCTTTAGGCTGTCCTCTACCCTTTTCCAGATCTCATCTGTAGGTACACCCAGGTTCTCCGGACCGAATCCCACATCCTCTTCTACTACAGTACCGATGATCTGGTTGTCCGGATTCTGGAACACCATTCCCGCCGCCTGTCGGACGTTCCACAGCTCCAGCGGGTCCTTCGTGTCTCTTCCATCCACCCATATCGTTCCTCCCGAGGGAACCAGGATCGCATTCATGTGCTTCGCCAGCGTGGACTTTCCGGAACCGTTGTGTCCTAGAATGGCAACAAAGTCCCCCGGGGCAATGTCAATATCCACGCCGTCGACCGCGCGGTTCATGCCAATGACATTGCCTTCTTCATCCCGCTTCTCGTATTCATAAATCAGTTTTTCTGACCGGACCATCTTCATATATGGATAACGCCTCCATTTTAACGTATTTACTGCTCACTATTGTACGGTAAGAACTGGCTTTTTGCAAGGTGCAGTTTTGGTTGCTGATAGCAGGCCACCGCCAATTTATAACCATTCAGGCAAGTCTGAACGGTTACGCCAATTTTCTTGTTTTTGAATTCATTCTATATTATAATATGCACAAAGAAGATGCCGGGAGGAAAATGTATGGAATTTCAGAAAATCAGTTCCCCGTCTCTCCGTGACCTTTTCGTGGAGCAGCTGGAACATCTTATTTTATCCGGGAAATTAAAAATCGGCGAAAAGCTGCCGCCGGAACGACAGCTGGCCGAGATGATGCAGGTCAGCCGCGCCGTAGTAAACAGCGGGCTCGGGGAGCTGGAAAGAAAAGGCTTTTTGAATGTAAAGCCAAGAGTGGGAACTTTCGTGGCAGACTACCGCCGTAAAGGTACTTTGGACACGCTTCTTTCCATTATGAAGTACAACGGCGGAAAAATACGCAACGAAGAAATCCGCTCGATCCTGGAGGTCCGTATCGCGTTGGATACACTGGTTGCACAGCTGTGTATCGACAGGATTACCGAGGACGAGATCCAGCTCCTCCGAGATAAGATTGAACAGATCAAAGACGCACAGTCTATAGGCGAGGCCTCACAGGCTGCGTTTGAATTTCAGCATGAGTTTGCCCTTCTCTCCCACAACACGCTCATCCCGCTGATTTTCCAGTCCTTCCGCGCACCCGTGTTCACACTGTGGGAGCGCTTCTGTACACTTTATGGGATTCCCATCCTGTATGAAAACAATTATAAGCTCTGGACCTTCATCCGGGACAGAGACACCCAGGGCGCAGTCAACTGGATCCAGGACTCCGTCAGGGAGAGTATCGATGGGAACCGGACGCTGTATTACGATTAATTTTACTGCTGTTGACAATAAGTATCCCAATACTGACGAGGAGCAGGGCGGAAAGGTTTTTAAACGTTACAATCTGCTCTCCAAGGAAGAGACCGGACAACGCCACCCCGAATACCGGGATGGTAAAACCGTATATGGCCACTTTGCCCACCGGGTTATATTTAAGCAGCAGAGTCCAAAGGCTGAATGCAGCCGTGGAAATAAGCGCCATATAGACCAGAAGCACTGTGGATTTCACAGTAAAGCCATCTACATGACCGCCAAGGGCGAGCCCTATTGCAATAAGGAGAACGCTCCCGAATAAAATCTGATAAGCGGTAATTGTCATTGGACTTTCTCTGTCAGATATTGTTTTCAATATAACCGTGCTGATTCCATAAGCAACGGTACAGATAAATACCATGCCCTCGCCCATCAGCGAAAATCCATCCCCCCAGGCGCCGGGCGACAGGTTGATCACGATGACTCCTGCTAGTCCGAGAGCACAGCCTGCCCCTTTTTTCCACGTCATCTTTTCATCTTTTAGTATAAAATGTGCCGCTGCGATTGATACAAACGCATTGGACGCATTGATAATAGAACCTTTCGTGCCGGTCGTATGCGCAAGTCCCACATAAAAAAAGAAATACTGCACGGTTGTCTGCAGGATTCCCTGTCGCAAGATACAAGGGATTGATGACTTTTTCATCGTCAGGAGCCGTTTCTCCAGGATACATCCTATCACAAATGTGAGCACTCCAGAGAGGAAGAACCGGTAGCCAGCAAATAAGATCTGGCTCCCGGTTCCTTCTATTCCAAACCACCCATACCCCACTTTGATACAAGGAAAAGCGCTTCCCCATAGCGCGCAGCAAATTAACGCAAGGATGCAGATCACCGCCGGATTCTGCAGCTTTGCTGCCTTCTGTGGTTTCTTTTCCATATTCCTCTACACTCTTTCCGGTTCTTCGTACTCAACTCCGAAAGTCTCTACCGTTACTTTCTTCATAACCTGTGCTTCCAGAGGCTTATCACTGTAATCTGTAGCTGTCTCTGCGATCTTTTCCACAACATCCATCCCCTCAGTCAGTTCTCCGAATGCAGCGTATGCTCCATCCAGAAATGGTGAACGCCTGTGCATGATAAAGAACTGGGATCCTGCTGAATCCGGGTGCTGCGCACGTGCCATGGAGAGAACTCCCGGTGAATGCGGCAGGTCATTCAAAAAGCCGTTCTGTGTGAATTCGCCTTTGATTCTATATCCCGGGCCGCCCATGCCTGTCCCGTCCGGGCATCCTCCCTGAATCATAAATCCGCTGATTACACGGTGGAAAGTCAGTCCGTCATAAAATCCTTTTTTCACAAGAGATATAAAGTTATTCACAGTATTTGGGGCGATGTTTGGATATAATTTTGCCTTCATAATGTCCCCGTTTTCCATTTCAAATGTTACGATTGGATTTTCCATAATATCAACTCCTCTTTTCTATAAAAAAATAATTATCTTTATTGTAGCGGATTACAGTGCATTCGTCAATCAGCCATAGGTATACTATTCCATATACCTGATCAGGCCGCCCTTTTCCTCATACCCCGTATCCCACAGATCCTTCAGCGAAAATGTGCTGGCCTCCCCGTATGTGGCCACCGTGATAAGCAGATCCCCTTCTTTCTCTTCGTATCCAAAACACAGAAACCAGTGCCATACAAAGTCTTTGTATATTGGGTCTTTGTGCCTGAGCATCAGATACGGCACAGGGAATCCGGCGTCAATCTGCCCTTTTATAAAATCTGCTGCTTCTGCAAAGGTATGGCTGCCGTCAAAGCCTGACATCTTAAGCCTTGTATCACCGCAGTCCCGCAGATATTTTTCAAATCCTTCTATAAACATGGACAGCTTTTTAACACCGCCCACCCGCGGCCTGATGTATGGTTTCATTTTCATGGAAAACTGGATGTACTCCTCTTTGGTCAGATTTTCCACATCAAACGGATATAAGTGTTTTTTCCCCTGATACATTGCGAAATAAATGCAGCTGTCGCAGGCAGTAGCCGCCGCGCAGCCGCCAACATGCATCACTACATTGGTAAACCAGTCCTGGTCCCCTCCTACCTCGCCGTCTATCATAAAATAGTCTAATAATTTCTTCATCCTTACCTCCAAAGTACTCTGCCGTCAAGTTCATGTTGTTTTGCCGTTACTTTGTCCGGCACCTGGCTGATGCAAATGTAGAATAAAATACTACGCCAAGTATAATCACGCCGCCGGCAAGCTCTTTTATCCCCGGCTTTTCTCCCAGGAACAAAAACGCCGCCAATATGCCGTAGACCGATTCCAGCCCGGATATAATACCTGCCGTCTGCACTTTCACCGTTCCCAGTCCGTCAATATACATAGTATGTGCCACGGCGGTGAATACTACTCCCAGCAGAAGAAGCACCAGAATATCTTTCCCGTTGACCGCGGGTTTCAGCAAAAAGGCCGAAGGAAGCAATACTATGCCTGCCGTGGCCTGTTCATAGAATGCCGTAAGGCTGCTTGTATATTTCTCCATGAACATCCGGTTCATTAACGATAATACCGCATAGGACAAGCTGCCGGTCATCCCCCAGACTACGCCCTGCGTCATGGTATTTTCCAGCCGGAATTCCGGTACAATAAACAAAACCCCGCACAGCATAATAAAAGCAGAAACCACACTGGAAAGCCGCAGCTTTTCCCGAAAGAGAACCGGCTCCAAAAACGTAACAAATAACGGAAACGTTGAGAATGTCAGCGTCCCAACGGCAACCGTAGACGTCTGTATCGACTGCATAAAAGTGGTCCAGTGTACAGCCAATACAATCCCCGCCGTAATCATCAACAGGAAATCCCTGCCCGAAAGGAGTCGCAGACATTCCTTTTTTATCTTCAGCAGAAACAACAAAAACAAAGAGGAGAATATGACTCTCCCCAGTACGATAATCACTGCCGGCAGATCCACCCACTTCGCAAAAAGGCCTGCCAGGCCGAATAAAAGCACTGCAATATGTATCGATGCAAGACCATTCTTCCGGTTTTCCATCCCCATTTCCGCCTTTCCCTATATCTTTCTCGATCTTTTAGATCGTAACACCGACTATGTTATCAAACAAAATATAGTATAGCATAAACCGCGGCGGCTTCAAAGGGGTCAGACCCCTTTGAACTTTTTCTTGCATTTTCACTGTTTTTGTTGTATATTTAAATCGTAAGTAGTAAGTAATAAGTAGTAACTTAATACACGGTAAAAAAGGAGGGGTCTTATGTCAGAATTAACTTTACAAGAACGTTTTGCCCTTATTGCACTTAACGCCCAGGACAGCCTGCATATGACGACAGCTAAAAAAGCCGCCCTGCGCTGTATCGCAGCAGCGGAGATTTTAGAGAAGTATTTGGATGCTGTCTGGCCGGACCAGGATACTTTGGAACAGGAATTAAAATCTGCTGCAGATGGTTCTTCCCGTATACTCAAACAGACCGAGAAAGAGATCAAGGCTATACTGGCTGAAAAGAATCTGCTGACCGAGATTCCTAATCTTCTGGCTAGTGATTTATTTTATGTAACTGCCGGAGTTAATATTTTTGAATACTGCAGCAATGTGGCGGAATACACACGGCAAACAGAGGGCATGCGCGCGGAACTTATGGAAGACGGTAATGTTACTGATGATGTCATCTGCCTGTTTTGGCTGCTGCGCGAAAGCGGATGCTTTTATGATCTCTTTACCCGCGCGGAGCAGGGTTACCTTGCCACACGGATCAACCAGCTGTATCTGGATTCGCACTTAGCAAAGCAATTATTCCCCATCCAGACCCGTCACGCATTTGAAGCCTTCAGCCAAAAATTTCTGAAGAAAAAGGAGGAAATTTTTACAACGCCCTTTGGAACCGGACTTTTGTTCGCCTGCCCGTTTTTCGAGCGCTCCCAGTCCATCTTCATTGAGGCTGACGCCTGGTTCTCCGGCAATGATAAGCGGCTGGAATGTGTCATCCGCCGGCTGGAAGATAAGGGACACGAGGTGCATGTCCTGCGCGCCGGGACCGTGCCGCTCCTGAAAGTGGATAATTTCCATTATGAGTGCATTCCCACACAGATTGTGGTAAAAGCCCCCGTCCAGGGCGTCCGTCTGCGTCGTTATGTCATGTAGCCGCCCGTACATTAAGAAAAGTAAGGAGAGATTCTAATGTCAAGACAACGTTCTATGGAAACTATACTTGCATCTGAATACGTCTCCATCGGTGAGCTCGTCCGTATCACCGGTGTGCGTTACAGCACCCTGAAGTATTATACCGAGGAAGGCATGCTGCCCTTCGAACAGGCCGAGGAAAACCTGACCCGCCGCTTTCCCCGTGAAAATGCAGTAAGACAGATCGAACGTATCCGGAGCTTTCGTCTGCAGGGGCTTTCCATCCCCGAAATAAAGGAACAGCTGGGTTGATGTGCTGACTGTGCTGTACATGCCTGGGGGGTATGAACCGTAACACAGCTGGATGGATTTAATGCCTATGGTCGAAATGTACACATTTTTTAAATTTTTTTGGTCACTCGTGACATTGTCCATTTTGTTTTTTTTTATTATACTGAATTCAGAAAGCAAGGAAATGCTGTTTTAATCTAAAATACAACGAAACAATATTTTAAGGAGGCTGTACAAATGGCAAGTTTATCATTAAAGGGAATTCAGAAAGTATATCCAAATGGATTTCAGGCAGTAAAAGATTTCAACCTTGAGATTGAAGATAGAGAATTTATCATCTTCGTAGGACCATCAGGATGCGGAAAGTCCACGACACTTCGTATGATCGCAGGTCTGGAAGATATTTCAGGCGGTACTCTTGAAATCGACGGAAAAGTTATGAATGACGTTGAGCCTAAAGACCGCGATATCGCGATGGTATTCCAGAACTACGCTCTGTATCCGCATATGACTGTATACGATAACATGGCGTTCGGTCTGAAACTTCGTAAGATGCCGAAAGACGAGATAGACAAGAAAGTTCGTGAGGCTGCCAGAATCCTTGACCTGGAAAAATTACTCGACCGTAAGCCAAAGGCTCTGTCAGGCGGTCAGAGACAGCGTGTTGCTATGGGACGTGCTATCGTTCGTAATCCTAAGGTATTCCTGATGGATGAGCCGCTCTCCAACCTGGATGCGAAACTGAGAGTCCAGATGCGTATCGAGATTTCCAAGCTTCATGAAAATCTGAAAGCTACAATCATCTACGTAACACATGACCAGACAGAGGCTATGACACTGGGAACCAGAATTGTTGTTATGAAAGACGGCGTTGTTCAGCAGGTAGATACACCTCAGAATCTTTACAATACACCTTGCAACCTGTTTGTTGCCGGATTTATCGGTTCTCCGCAGATGAACTTTATGGATGCAGTTGTAAATGTAGCAGGCAGTGATGTTACACTGACCGTTGGCGAGCATGTACTCAAGGTACCTGCTTCCAAGAAAAAAGCTCTGATCGATGGCGGCTATAACGGCAAGACAGTAATCCTGGGCATCCGTCCGGAGGACGTACATGATTCAGAGGCATTTATCGCAAGCTCACCTGACAGCGTAATTAAATCCAAGATTAAAGTATACGAGCTGCTCGGCGCAGAAGTATATCTGTATTTTGACGTAGAAGGCACTCAGATGACAGCCCGCGTTAATCCGCGCACAACACTGAGAAATGGTGATGATGCTGTATTCGCACTGGATATGGAAAAGATTCACGTATTCGATAAAGATACAGAGTTGACGATTTCCAACTAATGCTTTAGAATAATATTATAATAATTAAGAGAGGGGCTGTACTATAAAAGTGCAGCCTCTTCAATTCTATCTATACGAGGGATGATTATGGAGAACACACCAGAGCTTGTAAAAGCTTTGTCCGAACTAAAAAGAATAACCGGCATGACGCTCGAAGTCCGCGCAGACACGCCGGAAGAGCTTGAAAATGCGCTGACACAAGTCCGCTGTCTCGCCCAGGCATACCGGGAAAAATACAACAAGAATCATTTCCTGCAAAGCCTGATGACGGACAGCATTCCGGCATATGACATCTATGAGCGGGCCATCCGTCTCCACATCGATCCGGAATCTCAGAGGACTCTATTTCTGGTGGAAACCAAAAACGCTCTGGATGATACTGTCATAGAGATTCTTAAGAATTTGTTTCCCTCACAGGCCAAAACTAACCTTGTTTCCATGGGCGAAAAGAACCTCGTGATACTACGCCCACGGAAGTCCTCGGACACCGATGGCGACATCAGCCGGATTGCACACATGATCGTCGACACACTGAATATGGAGGCGCTGACACATGTGCAGGTCGCATACAGTGGAAGTATCAGTACGCTCATGGAACTGCCCGGCGCTTTTAAGGAAGCCAGCCTGGCGCTGCGTGTTGGGAAGCTGTTTTATTCCGAGCAGACCGTATTTCCTCACGATCAGCTCGGCATTGGAAGACTGATCTACCAGCTGCCGGTAAGCTTATGCGAAAATTTTCTGAAAGAGATTTTTGGAAGCGATATTCCGGACGCATTTGATGAGGAGACGACATCTACTATCAACAAGTTTTTCCAAAATAACTTAAACATAGCCGAGACATCCAGACAGCTGCATATGCACAGAAACACCCTCATCTACCGGCTGGAACAGATTGAGAAAAGGACAGGCCTGGACATCCGCAGATTCGAGGATGCCATGACCTTCAAAATTGCTACCATGGTCATTAACTATTTACAAACAGAAAGGAACTCCTGATATGAATGATGCTTTTTATGAACAACTTGTAGCCCGCAAATCCCGCCCGCTGGATACCGTAATCCGTATCCTCATCATCGCGGCCCTCGCCCTGATCCTCGTGTTTTCCATGATGTTCATCGGTTTTCTAGGGGTAATCATCACAGTCGTCCTCGCTTTCCTGGCATACTATTTTGTATTCCCTAAGCTAAGCGTGGAATACGAATACACACTGCTGAACCACGATATGGAAGTAGATGCCATCTACAGCAAATCTAAGAGAAAAAAACTGCTCACATTTGACATCCAGCAGGCCGAAATCATAGCGCCAAAAGGATCACCGCGCTTGAACTCCCAGCACCCGGAAAAGACCCTGGATTTTTCCTCACAGGATGCCAAAGCAAAAGCTTACTCCATCATGATCCAGCTGAACCAGAAAAACACATGCATCATCATAGAACCAGATGAAACCATGCTGAACCACATGAAATCCTGGATGGGGATGAAGCTTTATTTGGATTGAGACGGATAGGTGTGGCTAAAAGGGGCGCTGTATGGGGGCGCGGCAGGGCTCTCTGGGATGCGTATTGCGGCTGTAACACCGCAAAAGAGCATCCCAGAGAGCCCTGCCGCGCCCCCATACAGCTCGGTTCATCCAATCGGTAGATAATACTCCAAATAAGAGGGGGCTTCCTGTAACGGTGTGCGGTGTATATTTAGTTGCTGCACGGGATCTTTCTTGCCACTGGCGTCTACCGCCAGGATGCACCCGGCCTGCGCCGCATACAACATCCAAGACAGGCGGACATCAAACCAAATACTTACAAGCCGCTAAAGCCGCTACCGCCCCATCTGCCGCCGCTGTTGTGAGCTGGCGCACTTCTTTTGTACGGCAGTCTCCTGCTGCGAACACACCTGGCCGGGAGGTCATGCAGTCCTCGGAAGCCAGTATGAATCCATCCGCATCCAGTTTTACGAATTCGGCAAATACCTGGTTCTGGGGGATCTGTCCGATTGCCACAAATACTCCTGCTACGTCTATTTTGAAATCTTCTCCGGTCTTTTTGTTGTTCAGGGTCAGGCCCTCTACCATGGTCTCTCCTATGATATCTTTCACTGTAGCACTGAGCACGAATTCTACGTTATCTCTTGCCTTCAGTGCGTCTACCAGACTGCTGTCACCGCGGAATTCATCTCTTCTGTGTACCAGATATACCTTTTTGCAGTAGTTGGAAAGAAACTCCGCATCCTGAAGCGCCGTATTTCCGCCTCCTATGACCGCAACATCACGGCCTTTGAAAAATGCACCGTCACAGGTGGCACAATAAGATATGCCTGCGCCGGTGAGCTGGATCTCTTTTTCCAGTCCTAAGTGCCGGTGCGTGACTCCTGTGGCGATAATCACGGTTCTGCATGGGTATTCTTTTCCTGCAGTCTCTATGATCTTTAAGCCGTCCTCATCCCGGATACCCGTGACCTGTTCCATCACGGTCTCTGTTCCCAACTTCATCGCCTGATCCAGCAGATTCATGGAAAATTCACTGCCGCTTACACTTGCAATCCCAGGGTAATTCTCTACATTGTGGGAAGAAGTAATCTGCCCTCCGAAATTCATACTTTCAATAATTAATGTACGTTTCCCGGCTCTCTGTCCATATATTGCCGCAGTCATGCCTGCCGTACCGCCGCCGATAATTCCGATATCATACATAATCAGCCCTCCTTGTTATTTCAATACACGCCCGGTAATTTCACAGAATACGCCTACATCCTATCATGATGCGTAGATTGAACTCATGTCAGTGGGGGATACCGATTCCTCTCCGCCCGCCACTGCCGTTTATCTGTTATACTCTAGTACATCGTAAAATAAGTAACTGACTCATAAGCTGAGATAAATTCTCGAGAGTGCTGCTCCACAAACGCAGGCGTAGTGGGTTACGCTGAGGCTTGGGGAGCAGTGCTATCGGAAATTTAGGTCGGCTTATGTGGCAGTTAATTATTATATAATGTACTAGTGTGCCTCGGCATACGCTTTTATATTCGAAGCATTTGCCATTTTCTGCACGCCATCCTCACCGACTACAACCAGTGTCGGAGCCTGCATTACACCGTATTTTTTCACAAGTTCTTCATTTTCCTCTGCATCTACAATCTCATAGGCTATATTTGCTTTTTCCAGAGAACTGGTTGCAATCTTACAGTTCGGACAGGTCTTGGTTGTAAAGAGGAGAGTTTTCATTTCTCCCGCCGGAACAGCCACTTCTTCTGCCGCCTTCTGTGCCTCATGTGTCCGTATGCTCATCTTGGAATTGCTGATATCGTACACCTTGCGGTCCTTGAATTCCTGTGTCTTACCATCGTTCCAGTTCTTTACAGGACGGTAGTACCCCGTAATACGGCTGTATACTTCCGTTTCCTCTCCGCAGTGCGGGCATTTGTATTGTTCTCCGGAAATATATCCATGGTTCTTACAGATGGAATAGGTCGGTGACATTGTATAATATGGCATTTTGTAGTTCTCTGCGATCTTCTTAACCAATGATGCCGCTGCTTTCCAGCCCGGCAGTTTTTCTCCAAGGAAGGTATGGAATACAGTCCCAGATGTATAGAGTGTCTGAAGCTCATCCTGAATGTCAAGTGCTTCAAATACATCTTCGGTATAGCCAACCGGCAAATGTGAGCTGTTTGTATAATACGGTGTTCCGTCTCCCTCAGCAGCAGTAATGATATCCGGGAACTGTTCCACGTCATGTTTTGCCAGACGGTAGGTGGTTGACTCTGCAGGAGTTGCCTCCAGGTTAAACAGCTCTCCGTACATTTCCTGATAATCAGACAGTCTTTCCCTCATATGGTTCAGTACATCTTTGGTAAACTGCTGGGTCTCTGCGCTTGTCATGTCTTTTCGGATCCATTTTGCATTCAGGCCGGCCTCATTCATGCCGATCAGCCCAATTGTGGAGAAATGATTCTCAAAGGAACCAAGATATCTCTTTGTGTAAGGATACAGCCCTTCCTCCATAAGCTTTGATATGACAATACGCTTTGTATGAAGGGAACTTGCTGCAATATCCATCATTTTATCCAGGTGTTTATAGAATCCTGCCTCATCCTCGGCCAGATATGCAATACGCGGCATGTTGATGGTAACTACGCCAATAGAGCCTGTACTCTCTCCGCTTCCGAAGAAACCGCCGGATTTCTTGCGCAGTTCACGCAGATCCAGGCGCAGACGACAGCACATACTTCTGACATCGCTCGGTTCCATATCGCTGTTTATATAATTTGAAAAATAAGGAGTTCCGTACTTCGCTGTCATTTCAAAAAGGAGACGGTTATTCTCTGTATCAGACCAGTCAAAATCATTTGTAATGGAATAAGTCGGGATCGGATACTGGAATCCTCTGCCCTCGGCATCCCCCTCAATCATCGTCTCGATAAATGCCTTATTGATCATATCCATCTCTGCTTTACAGTCACCATAGGTGAAATCCTGCTGAACGCCTCCTACTATAGCAGGAAGATTTGCCAAATCCCCCGGTACTGTCCAGTCCAGTGTAATATTGGAGAACGGAGCCTGAGTCCCCCAGCGTGACGGTATATTTACGCCGTATATGAAGGATTCGATACATTTCTTTACTTCCGGATATGTCAGATTGTCTTTCTTGACAAAGGGCGCCAGATAGGTGTCAAAGGATGAAAATGCCTGTGCCCCTGCCCATTCATTCTGCATGATTCCCAGAAAGTTAACCATCTGGTTGCAGAGTACGCTCAGATGCTTGGCCGGTGCCGACGTGATCCTGCCCGTAATGCCGCCCAGGCCATCCTGGATCAGCTGTTTCAGGGACCATCCTGCACAGTAACCGGTAAGCATGGACAGATCATGAATGTGAATGTCCGCATTCTTGTGCGCTCTCCCCACTTCATCGTCATAAATCTCAGACAGCCAGTAATTCGCTGTGATAGCGCCGGAGTTGCTGAGAATCAGACCGCCGACAGAATAGGTCACTGTTGAATTCTCTTTTACACGCCAGTCGGTAATCTTCACATAACTGTCCACAATTTCTTTGTAATCCAGCAGGGTTGAATTCAGATTCCGAATCTTCTCCCTCTGTTTTCTGTATAAAATGTAACCTTTCGCAACATCTGCATATCCTGCCTTTATCAGCACGGACTCCACACTGTCCTGAATATCCTCCACGGATACCATGCCTTTTTTAATCTTTGGTTCAAAATCTGCCGTAACCTTCAGCGCCAGCAGATCGATTATGTCCTGATTGTATTGCTTTTCCTGGGCTTCGAATGCCTTCCTGATCGCCTCCCCTATCTTGGCAAGATTGAAGTCAGCTACCTTCCCATCTCTTTTTGTAACCTGATACATATTGTACGGTCGCCCCTTTCTCTAAATCAAAGTCAGATAATTTTTGCCCAACCGGATCCAGTTGGGCATCTGAAAATATTCTATCACCATATTTTTCACTTGTCAACAAAGAACAACAATATCTAGTATGCAACTTTTTCGTTTCCAACTAGATATAGATACAATTTCCTATGTAAGGATCTGACCTTTCAAGCTGCATACTCCGTCCCGCGCTACTTTAACATCCCATACAGCCTGCCTGAGGCGGTAGACTTCACTCAACTCCTCTGAGTTCAGCATTGGGAATATTTCTTTTTACAATCTCCAGAGCCTGTTCCATAATCTCTTTTGTATAAGCGCGCAGCCCCGGCCTGATCAGATCTCCGGAATCCACAAATCCCTGCAGATAATATTTTTCAGCTCCCCGAAGCCAACGTCCAATAGCTGCAAAATCTTCCCTTTTATGAAATTCCCTGACAACCGTAGTTCGAAATTCGCAGGGCACCGCTCCTGACATCAGGAAATCCACGCTCTGCAGAATATCTTCCAAATGATAACCCTCGATCCCGATCGTCATACCATATTTATTTGGAGCATTTTTTATATCCATCGCCACATAGTCAACCAGGCGCTGATCTACGAGCCGCTTCAGACGGGCGGCACTGCTTCCATTTGTATCCAGTTTTACCGCGTATCCCAGGTCCTTTACCGCTTTTATAAAGTCCTCTATATCCGGCTGTAACAATGGCTCCCCGCCCGTGATGCATACGCCGTCCAGAACCCCCTGGCGTTTCTTAAGAAAAGAAAATACTTCTTCCTCTGGTATGTTATGATTCACATCCACGTGGGTAACCAGCGAAGCATTATGGCAAAAAGGACACCGGAAGTTACACCCTGCGGTAAAAATCGTACACGCCACTTTCTCCGGATAATCCAAAAGTGTCAGTTTTTGCAAACCCTGAATATTCATCTGCTTACTCCTCAATTTTAAAATATTCCATCATGACCGGCATATATTCCCGGCTGTATTCTCCCAGTGAATAGTCCCCCCTGCTCAGGCACCAGTCTGAAATCAGCGCACGCTCACACAGAGAGTAATACTTGGTAATCTCAGTGATAGACTTATCCTGGCGGATCTCACCATTTTTCTGGCCCTCCTCCACGATACCTGTGATCAGCCGGTAATACACTCTGTTCCTGTCCAGAAGGTGTCTCTGCCCCTTAGCGGTCAGCTGCGTGGAATACAAAGATGCCAGCAGGTCTATATTGATCTTCTCCTCGATCATAGAATGTGCTCTGTAATTCAGGTACAAAAGCTTATCGTAATTATTCATATCCGGATCTATCTCCGCAGAAAGCTCTTCGTAAAAATCATCCAGCACTGTAGATAACGTGCTGAGCAATTCATCCTTTGTGTCAAAATAATAATAAAATGAACCTTTGGAAGTACCCGAAAGTTCAATGATATCGTCTACCGTTGTTTGGTCATATCCCTTATCGTGGAACAGCTGCCATGCAGCGGATACAAGCCTTGCTTTCACGCCCTTATTTTCTTTAGATTTCGCCATAATCTCCAGCCCTTCTTTGATAGAATTCTTAATAACTATTTTAACACAAAATTCAATAAGTGGAAAGAAAACCTCAAAGTTAACTCGACAGAGTCTGCAGAGGGGTCTGACCCCTCTGATGCTGATTGTTAGTTATTTCACAAAGAGCCGGATTCTTTTTACTGAATCCGGCCCTTTACAGATGCTTTAAGCAAATCTATAAAATAAAGCTCACATATTTTTTGATATCTCCGTGCAGGCTTTCATTGCCTCAATTACCGCGCTTCTGAATCCATTCTTTTCCAGGACTCTGACTGCTTCTATCGTAGTTCCTGCAGGAGAGCACACCATATCTTTAAGTTCTCCAGGATGTTTTCCCGTCTCCAGTACCATCTTGGCGCTGCCGTATACGGCCTGTGCAGCGAACTTATATGCCTGTGCCCTCGGCATGCCATCGGCAACTGCAGCGTCTGCCATTGCTTCAATAAACATAAATACATAGGCCGGTGAACTTCCGCTTGTAGAAACAACAACATCCATCAGTCTCTCCGGTACTACTTCCACTTTTCCAAACGCACTTAAGATACTGACTGTATACTTCAGTTCCTCTTCTGTCACGTACTCATTCGGACAGGCAGCCGTCATCCCCTCTCCTACCATTGCCGGCGTATTCGGCATAGTACGGACTATTTTTACCTTTTTGCCAAACTGTTCCTCCAGCCAAGCCAGTGTTTTTCCCGGCGCAATCGTAATTATGATCTGGTCATCCCTGACGATCTCTTTGATTTCCTCAATTGCAGATGCATAAAACTGTGGTTTTACAGAAAGGACAACTACCTCTGACTTCTCAACAACTTCCTTGTTATCTGCTGTTACGTTAATTCCATATAAAGATCTGGCCTTTTCTCTTCCCGGTTCAAAGACATCCGAACCGATAATCTCTTCAGCACTGAAAATCCCCTCTTTAATAATGCCGCCCATAATAGCGCCTGCCATATTGCCTGTTCCAATAAATCCTAATTTCATAGTTGTCCTCCTCGTTTAATTTTTATCAATCATGGTCAAAGGGGTCAGACCCCTTTGACCGCACGGTGAAACCGCTTTCTTTCTCTGTAGGAATTTCTTCCGTATCCATCCATTCTATTGTTATGAAATGTCCCTGGTTCAATCCCACCAACAATTTGTTTATCATTGGTTCCCGCCCCTGGATTTCCATGGTTACCGTGCCGTCCCATTCATTTTTCACCCATCCAGTCAGCTGCAGTGACTGTGCAAGATACTTGGCTGTATAACGGAAGCCTACACCCTGGACACGGCCATAAAATACGATGCGCTTTCTAACTTCTGACATATTCCCACCTTTTTACTTTCCTCTTATCTGATACAAAGGTCAGGCCCCTTTACAGCCGGAAAAGAGACTGCACCGGAAAACCAGACAGTCTCTCTTTTATCCATGGCTGCCTGCTGTTTTCTACAGTTCAATCTCAATCCAGTCTTCCTCCGGATAATCCACCACGCAGCAGTCATTCGCATAAACCCTTTCCGGCAGAACAATCAGTACATGCACCACCTCTTCTTCTACCGGCATCGGTGCGAGGTGCCATACGCCCGTATTCAGCTTCACCACGGTTCCCTTCGGCACAACAAAGGCTTCTGTCAGCTGCGGTACCGGGTCTTTTGTCGGAGGCGCTGCATGAATCACAACATCTCCGTCCAGCGGGAGGATTCCTTCCCCCGTGTAATTATGATACTCTGCAGAATTAACGATCATCTTGTCTGCTTTTTCTGTGACAAGAGATGAGAAGGTGACCGGGACCCTTCCGGAAACAGGGAGCGCTACCTTGTCATTATAGAATGCCCCAAGTGCGTTCCCCTCCGGCTCCACCAGGTTATAAAACTCTCCATACTTTGAAAATGCTTCCGCTGTCAGTTTCTGTGCTTTGATTGTTCTCATCTTATACCTCCAAGGATCTTATATTTTTCTTATATCTTACCACTTAATCCTCAAAAGTGAAACCTGTCATCAGACGAAATATCAGTGAAAATTCTGTTCCGTCCTTTCAATAATCTCATCCTGCAGCGCTTTACTCAGATTTCTGAAATGGTCGCTATAGCCTGCCACACGCACAATCAGATCCTTGTAATCATCGGGATGCTTCTGTGCCTGGATCAGGGTTTCTCTGTCAATCACATTGAACTGTATATGGTGTCCATCCATGTTGAAATACGTGCGCACTAGATTTGCCATCTGCTCCAGCCCCTCTTCTCCCGACACCACGCTTGGAGTGAACTTCTGGTTCAGCAGTGTCCCCCCTGTCTGCAGGTGGTCCATCTTCGCGCAGGACTTCACGACAGCTGTCGGTCCGTTGGTATCCGCTCCCTTCTCCGGAGAAATTCCTTCGGATACCGGTTTGTGCGCCAGACGCCCGTTTGCGCTCGCCATCATCACATCACCAAAATACACATGGCAGGTCGTCGGCAGCATATTAATCCTGTACATTCCCCCCAGCATATTGGGACGCCCCGTTACCTGGCTCCTGTAATACTCAAACACAGAGCGCATAATATCATCCGCATAGTCATCGTCATTCCCGTATTTTGGGGCCTTATTGCGCACCAGATTCGCAATACGGTCATGCCCCTCGAAGTTATCATCCAGCGCCTGCATCAATTCTTCCATGGTAAATGTTTTATTATCATAAACATGGTATTTCACAGCGGAAAGGCAGTCTGTAATCGTACCGATGCCCACACCCTGCAGGTACTTCGTATTGTACCTTGCACCGCCGCCATTATAATCTTTTCCCTTGGAAATACAGTCATTCGTAATAATTGAAAGAAACGGCACGGGCATATATTCGGCGTAAATCTTTTCGATCACATTGCTTCCCTTAATCTTGATATCAATGAAATACTTCATCTGCTTCTTAAATGCTTCAAACAACTCGTCATATGAAGCAAAATCTGCCGCATGGCCCAGCGTTAACCCCAGCTGCTTACCGGTCATCTTGTCAAACCCATTATTCAATGTCAGCTCGAATACCTTCGGTATGTTAAAATATCCGGTCAGAATATAAGCCTCATTTCCAAAAGCGCCCGTCTCCACACAGCCGCTGGTTCCTCCGCGTCTTGCATCCTCAAGTGATTTTCCTGCGTTGAGAAGCTCCTGAACGATAGCTTCCGTATTATAAAATGCGGGCTGTCCCCAGCCTTTTCTGGAGATCTCACAGGCACGCTTCAGAAACTTCTGAGGCGTTTTTCTACTGATCTGTACATTGGAACTTGGCTGCAGCAGCTTCATCTCGTCCATACAGTCCAGAATCAGATAGCTGACATTATTCACCCCATTTTCTCCGTTCGGTGTAATGCCGCCCGTATTCAGATTTGCAAAATCTGTATAAGTGCTGCTCTCCTTCAATGTGATCCCCACTTTTGGAGGAGCAGGCTGGTTGTTGAACTTCACCCAAAGGCACTCTAAAAGTTCCAGCGCCCTGTCATCATCCAGAATTCCTGACTCCACATCCTTTTCGTAGAACGGATTCAGATGCTGATCCAGGCGTCCCGGGCTGTATGCATCCCAGGGATTCAGTTCGCTTGTCACGCCAAGATGCACAAACCAGTACATTTGGATTGCCTGCCAGTAAGTCTTTGGCTTGTGGGCGGGAACTACATCACAGTTGGCTGCAATCTGAAGAAGCTCTTCTCTGCGCCCTGCATCCTCCTCCTTTGCTGCCAGTTCACGTGCATATGCAGCATATCTTTCCCCAAGTATCATGATTGCATCGCAGGCCAGCTTCATGCCTTCCAGTTCATTCTTCTTATCAAATGCTTCCGTATCGTTCATAAAATCCAGCTTGTCGATCGCATTCTGAATATCTTCTTTGTAATCCAGAAAACCTTTTTCATAAATTTTCACAGAGCCAACCGTATGTCCCGGCCCTCTCTGCTCCATAAATTCTGTAAAAATGCCGGCCTCATAGGCGTCTTTCCACTCCGGTGTCATCTGGCGGAGAATACGGCTCCTCATAGAACGCTTTTCCCAGTATGGAATCATGACTTCTTCCTGTACTTTATAGTCTGTTTCCTTTACCCTAAAGTTAATCAGGTCTCTGTCGTTCATGACATGCATATCTTCCACTGTATGACAGCACAGCTCCGGAAATGTCGGAGCCGCCTGCGGGGAATCCCCTTTCTCCCCCACAATCAGCTCGCCCTCACCGATATACAGCGTTTTTGTTGAAAAATAATCCTTTAATACCTGTCCGCGCAGCTCCGGTACAGACAATTCGCCTTCATATTTCTTGTAGGTAGCGGTCTCACTAAGCGCCCGCTCCAGATCAATATGCGCAGGTGTATCCAGACTCAGCTTTCTAAGAGCCTTTATGCGTGCATTCATTCCTCTTTCTTCCATCTTAACCTCCTATTTTTACATCCTGGAATCCGGCTTTCCGGAATAGTTCTACAAAATGATTCATTTCTTCCCTGTCGGGTGCATGCATGTCTGCCCCTTCGTAGCGCATGCCCGCTTTTAGGTATTTACCGGAGCCCGTGTTATGATATGGCAGCAGGTTCACTCTTGCTGCATGAATGTTTTTCTCCTGAAGGTAACGGATCATCGCCTTCATCGCTTCCTCATTGCCGTTCACTTCTTTGATGACCGGAATACGGATATAGATTCTGGCCCCGTCCCGGCTCAGCTTTTCCAGATTTTCCAGAATCAGCTCATTGCCGGCCCCCATATACTTTTTGTGCAGCTCCGTATCCAATGTCTTGATGTCATACAAAAAAGTGTCCGTATAAGGCAGAATCCGTTTATAATTTTCATACGGCGCCTGCCCGCATGTATCGATCGTGACAGAGATCCCGTAGTGATACAGCTTTTTCGCAAGCGCCTCCACAAATTCTATCTCAGCCGCCATCACTTCTCCGCCGGAAAGCGTAACCCCTCCGCCGGATTCCTCGTAAAACATCTCATCTTTCCTGAGCTCCTTCACAAGTTCATTGACCGTATATTCTTTTCCCGCTATCTCCCGGAGGTTCCGGTTGCAATAATCCGTACATATCCCACAGGCCGTGCATTTCGCCCTGTCGGTAACGGCTTTTTGTCCGAACATTTCAACAGCCCCGTTCGGACAGACAGCCGCGCAGCCTCCGCAGCCCACACATTTTTCATTGTCGCACAGCAGCTCCTTCTTAAAACTCTGCGTCTCCGGATTGTGGCACCAGACACACCTCAAACGACAGCCTTTGAAAAAAACCGTCGTCCGTATTCCATCTCCGTCATGGATAGAATACTTCTGAATATTCGTTATCAGACTCATGATTCCAACCCTCGCTTGCCTTATGATGTGCTTATAAAAACGTAATTTAGACCAATGTTTGTACTTTAGTCTAAATTTAACACACACCATCCATTTTGTCAATAAAAACGCAAAGGAAAGGAAATATGTTGTTTATATTTATTTATTGTGCTATAATTTATTAAAATTCGTTCTGATTATAAAGGGTTACACCTGAGTAAGAAGGCGCACAGAGATGATTGATACGGGATTTTTCTCGTTTCCAAAAGGGGAAGTCTTCCCCTTTTTATCGCCTGCGCCTTTGGTGCAGGTATTTTTTTGCACTTGTCTATATTCTGAGGATATAAGGAGGTTTTATGGAGACGAGAATTGCTTTGATTGGAATCGTTCTGGACTGTACTGATTCGGTGGAGGAGCTGAACCATCTGCTCAGTGAATATGGACAGTACATTGTGGGCAGAATGGGCATTCCATATCGGGAAAAGAATATTTCCATTATCAGTATTGCCATGGACGCGCCGAATGATGTTATCAGCGCTCTTTCCGGGAAGCTGGGTATGCTGCCTGGTGTCAGTACGAAAACGATTTATGCCAAGACGAAGTAGGGAACTGGCAGACCCGCCCGTCAGGCCATGTGTTACGGAATGCCCTTTGGGTATAAAAGAGTCCGGGTGCCGCTTTGGCGTGCCCATTAAAAAGGAGAATTTTCTATGAAGCATTTGATTGATAAACTGGAACAGACCGGTGCGCTTTCCAGGGAAGAATGGACGGTTCTTATCCGCGGCCGCACGCCAGAACTGGCAAAATATTTGTTTGAACGTGCGCGTACAGTCCGGCATAAATACTATGGACACGCTGTGTATATCCGCGGCCTGATTGAGTTTACGAATTACTGTAAAAACGACTGCTACTACTGCGGAATCCGCAAAAGCAACCGCAGTGCCCGCCGTTACCGGCTGGATAAGAAGGCTGTACTGGACTGCTGCCATAAGGGGTATGGCCTTGGCTTTCGTACTTTTGTACTGCAAGGTGGGGAGGATGGCCGCTATACCGATGAAATTATGGCGGATATCGTGCAAAGTATACGGCAGCATTTTCCCGATTGCGCCATTACTCTTTCTCTCGGTGAGAGGAGCCGTGAGAGTTATCAGCTTCTTTTTGATGCGGGTGCGGACCGCTATCTTCTCAGGCATGAGACTTTTGATGCCGCCCACTATCGGCGGCTTCATCCACAATCCCTGTCCGCAGCCCACCGCCAGCAGTGTCTCTGGGATCTGAAAGAAATCGGCTATCAGACAGGTACCGGTTTTATGGTTGGTTCTCCCTTCCAGACGCCGGAAAATCTGGCCAGCGATATGCTTTTTATTAAGGAGCTGGATCCGCAGATGGTAGGAATCGGTCCCTTTATTCCCCACCATGAAACACCTTTTGCCGAATACGCAGCCGGAACGCTGGAACTGACACTGTTTATGCTGGGGCTGCTCCGCCTGATGCTGCCAAAAGTACTGCTTCCCGCAACTACTGCCCTTGGAACCATTGCTCCGGACGGCAGGGAAAAAGGGATTTTGGCCGGTGCCAATGTGGTCATGCCCAACCTTTCGCCCGTTGAGGTACGGGGAGATTACCTGCTCTACGACAATAAGATCTGCACCGGAGATGAAGCAGCGGAATGCCGGAAATGCCTGGAACGCCGTATGGAGTCGATCGGCTATCAAATTGCTGTTTCCCGGGGTGACTCGCTCAACACGGCGGCTCTGTCCCGCAGTCTGAGCGCTGCTGTTGCTTCAGAGTAACACCTGAACCTGTTTCTATTAAATATATCTATACAATCATAAATGGAGGATACCTAAATGTATGATGTGAATTCCAAACATGCCGAAGATTTTATTAACCATGAAGAAATCCTGGAGACACTGGCTTATGCTGACGAGAACAAATGTAATGAAGCCCTGATTGATTCTCTGATTGAGAAGGCGAAGAAAAGAAAGGGGCTTACCCACCGTGAGGCCTCTGTGCTGCTGGCCTGTCAGATAGAGGAGAAGAATGAGGAAATTTTTAAACTGGCGGAACAGATTAAAAAAGACTTTTACGGCAATCGCATTGTGATGTTTGCGCCTCTTTATCTGTCCAACTACTGTATCAACGGATGTACATACTGCCCTTATCACAGCAAGAATAAGCACATTGCCAGGAAGCAGCTTTCCCAGGAGGAGATCCGCAAAGAGGTAATCGCGCTGCAGGATATGGGGCATAAACGCCTGGCTCTGGAGGCGGGGGAGGACCCGGTCCGTAATACGATGGATTATTATCTGGAATCTATCAAAACGATTTACAGTATCAAGCATAAGAACGGTGCTATCCGCCGTGTAAACATCAATATAGCGGCTACTACTGTAGATAATTACCGCCTTCTGAAAGAGGCCGGCATCGGCACTTACATTTTGTTCCAGGAGACGTACCACAAAGAGAGCTATTTGCAGCTTCACCCAACAGGTCCGAAACACGACTATGATTATCACACAGAGGCAATGGATCGCGCAATGGAGGGCGGAATTGACGATGTAGGCGTTGGCGTGCTGTTCGGGCTGGACAAATACCGCTATGAGTTTGCCGGCCTTCTTATGCACGCGGAACACCTGGAAGCGGCTTTTGGCGTGGGGCCTCATACGATCAGTGTCCCTCGTCTGCGCCATGCCGATGATATTGATGCAGATTCCTTTGACAACGGAATCGACGATGACACTTTTGCCAAGATTGTTGCCTGTATCCGAATTGCAGTCCCATACACAGGAATGATCATTTCCACAAGAGAGAGCCAGAAATGCCGTGAGAGAGTGCTCCACCTGGGTATCTCGCAGATCAGCGGGGGATCCCGCACGAGCGTGGGCGGTTACTGCGAACCAGAGCCGGACGATGCCAAATCCGAACAGTTTGATGTCAGCGATAAAAGAACGCTGGACGAGGTTGTCCGCTGGCTGATGCAGATGGATTATATTCCAAGTTTCTGTACCGCTTGTTACCGGGAAGGGCGTACCGGCGACCGTTTCATGTCTCTTTGTAAGAGTGGCCAGATTCAGAACTGCTGCCATCCAAATGCTCTGATGACTTTGAAGGAATATCTGATGGATTATGCTTCACCTGAGACAAAGGCTCTCGGAGATAAACTGATCGATAAAGAAGTGTTGAATGTGCCTAACGAGAAAGCGCGTGCAGTTGTAATCGATAATCTGCGTCTGATTGAACAGGATAACAGAAGAGATTTCCGCTTCTAAACTAAATTACAGGGGGTATTTTTATGAGTTTAAATGCAGCACCTTCTTCAGACAGAGTACATATCGGCATCTTCGGCAGGAGAAATGCCGGGAAATCCAGTATTATCAACGCGATTACCGGGCAGAATCTTGCCATCGTATCGGACATCAAAGGCACGACCACCGATCCGGTTCTCAAGGCGATGGAATTGCTGCCGCTTGGTCCCGTGGTTATGATAGATACGCCGGGGCTTGACGATACCGGGGAACTGGGAGAGCTCAGAATTCAGAAAGCATATCAGATCTTGAATAAGACAGACATCGCGGTTCTTATCATTGACGGCACTTCCGGCATGACAGATGTAGATACGGGGATACTCAAACGGATTTTGAAAAAGGGAATCCCTTATGTAGTTGTTTTGAACAAATCCGATCTGGCGCCTGGCTCCAATACCGATTTTTCCGAACGTATGCCTGCTGTCCCCTCAGACAGAATCATCGCAGTGAGTACCGTTACCGGAGAGAATATCCACGAGCTCAAGGAACTGATTGCCCGGCAGGCGCCGGCAGAGAATGAGCGGCGGATCGTTTACGACTTGATTAAGCCATTCGACTTTGTGGTTCTGGTCGTTCCGATTGATAAAGCGGCCCCCAAAGGACGGCTGATCCTGCCGCAGCAGCAGACAATCCGTGATGTCCTGGAATCCGGTGCCATTTCCATCGTCACAAGAGAAACCGAACTGGAAGAAACTCTGGAGAAGCTCGGTAATCCCCCCGCACTCGTAATCACTGACAGCCAGGCCTTCGAAAAAGTGGCTGCTGCGGTGCCTTTAGATATACCGCTGACTTCCTTCTCCATCCTTTTTGCCCGTTATAAAGGAAATCTGGAGACCGTTGTAAACGGGGCAAAGGCTCTTGATACACTGGAAGAAGGGGATACAATCCTGATATCGGAAGGCTGTACCCACCACCGCCAATGCGAAGATATCGGAACAGTAAAACTGCCCCGCTGGATTGCCAGCCATACCGGTAAAAAAGTAAACTATGAATTTTCCAGTGGAACTGAATTTCCAATGGACTTGTCAAAATACAAACTGATCATCCACTGCGGAGGATGTACCCTCAACGAGCGGGAAATGAAGTACCGCCTGCAATGCGCACAGGATCAGAATATTCCTATCACGAACTATGGAATCGCTATCGCTCATATGAAGGGGATCCTGGATCGGAGTATCGAGATTTTCAAAGGGGTCTGACCCCTTTGAGTACCATATTCAGAATTGTTTTACAATATAAAAACCGGTTCCCGTGTATTTTCACGGAACCGGTTTTTATATTGTCTGTAAAGAAATAACACCATACACTGCAAGGCCCGCGCCACAGAAAAATAATACGGCAGAAATGACAATCAGCCCTATTACAACTCCTGGTTTTCCTTTCGGAAACAGTTTATCCCTGTACCCCGGCGTTCGACTGTGTAGCAGATAATTTCCGATGTAAATGCAGGCCGGAGCCGCCGCACACATCATCATATACACCCCTGCACTCATCATGGGGATCGATGTAGATTCGTACCCAATTTCGTTCCACACCCCGAGCTGCGCATAAACATCTTTCATTCCAAAGAGCAGAATAATGGGCAAAAGATTATTTATAAAATGAAAGAAACAATTATAGAACATATTTCCGCTTTCCAATATGATCCAAGCCATGACAACGCCGCCGATGGCAGTCGGGATAAACCGGAAAATGTCTCCGTGAAATGCGCCGAATACAACTCCGCTTATCAATATAGCTACCCATTTATACTTATGTGGTTTCAGGCTTTTTAGAAAAATTCCGCGAAAAATTATCTCCTCACAAACCGCCGGTGTGACCGCTACTATAAGTACTGCCGCCAGAAACGGTATATTCATCATCGCGGAACTCAGCCCCGCATTCACTCCTTGCATTTCTTCCATGAAGAAAATGCTCACAAGCAGAACAAGTGTCATTTCTATAAGAAACGCTCCCACCCACATCAAAAAGGTGCCAAAAACACCGGCGCCTGCCGGTCTTCTGAATGGAAACAGTTCTCTCGGATTCCCCCGGAACGCAAGAACCAGTCCCAATGCGGCAGCAAGCATCAGCCATTCCGCCAATAAAGATCCGTAGATCCCAAAGGGTGACAGGATCGTAGGTGATACTATAAAAATTACGACTGCAGCTGATGCCAGGACTACCAATCCCTGCCAGACCTTGAGTTGTTTATAATTCTTACTCATTTATTAACTCCCCCTCTAAAAACCTGCTTGTTAATCTTAAAATGTAAAACAATTCTGAAAACGGAGTTCAAGGGGGTCAGACCCCTTTGCAGAGGGGTCTGACCCCCTTAAAGCAGTTAGAAACTAATTAATTTCTCTATTTCCATCCTGCGCTGTTTCATTTTGTCGTGCTCCCTCGCCCTGAGGCTCCGATACTTCGGGCCGTTTTGGGAAGGTAATTTCCGCCTTATACAGATCCGCCTCTGTCGATATCTTTAGGTTTCCGTGCTGCAGCTCGGTAAATGTTTTCGCAATTGCAAGCCCCAGTCCTGAGCCTTCTGTATTTCTTGATGCATCACCCCTGACAAATCTGTCCGTAATTTCGTCTGTGTTGAAGCTCAGCTCCGTGGCTGAAATATTCTTCATAGAGATATACACCTGGTGGTCCAGATCCTTCATCTCCACATATACGCGGGTATGCGGCATGGCATATTTCGTAATATTCACAATTAGGTTTTCAAAAATCCTGTATGTTTTCTGGCTGTCCAGCCAAAGCACGATTTTGTGTTCCGGAAGGCTCCAACGGAAATCCAGGTTTGTTTCTTTTATTTTATTATCATATTCCAAGCCCACCTGTTTTAGCAAATCAACGATGTCGACCCGCATAAAATTCATGGTTATATTTTTACTGGTTGCTTTGCTGATTTCGAATAAATCCTCGATCAGAACCTTCAGCCGCAGGGACTTGCGTTCCAGCACGTCAATATACTCTTTCCTTTTATCATCCTCTGTTTCGTTCTTAACCAAATCCGTATACGTGATAATTGCAGTCAGAGGTGTTTTAAGATCGTGGGAAACATTGGTGATCAGTTCTGTTTTCATCCGTTCACTCTTTACTTCCTCTTCCACGGCTTTTTTAAATCCGTTCTGAATCTTTTTAATCTCTTCCTGAATGGGGTTGAATATCCCCATATCTCCTTCAATCGGTGTATCCAGATCCCCTTCTGCAAGCTGATTTGTGGCACTGAGAAGCAGCTTATACTTGGATTGGATATCATTAGAGTATTTTTTCAAAAAGAGAAATAGTACAACGGAATAAATGATGAGCGCTACAATTCCATAATACCACAGACTGCATACAACTACCAGGACAACAAAATTGATTGCGATGATCTTAAAAATCGTCCGGTTTGTTTTATCCTGGAAATCCAGGTGCATAAGCACGTCATACTGCCTTTTGCAGAACCGCTTAATCCCGCTCCATATACCGCCTGCTCCTTTCTTTACTTTTTCCCCATATTCATCACCACCTCGTTTCATCCAGCGCAGAAACCTTACACATAAAGATCTCTGCTTCCAATATTCTTTTTTCATAGTAAGCATCGCACTCAAACTGACAAAGCCCCAGAATGCTATGCCAAATGTTACAAACCACACAGCCACATTCATTATGGCTGACATTGCCGAATTCGGCGCTCCACTGCTGCCGGTTAAATACTCTGCAGCCCCGCCCCCCAGTGTAATCCAAACAACCTTGGCCGGATAATATATAGCACTTGCCAGTATGCCCAGCACAATCACAACGATTTCAAATGGAGCACTGAATACTTTCTCTCCTCCAAACGCAAAACTCTTTTTCACAGAAAGTAATACCGCTGTTACTGCCAATATGGCTGCAAACAGAAACAAAAAACCGCCGAACATAGAATTTGACATCAGTGCAGCTACCGAAGTATCGATATTGAGCCCATTGCTATCAATATAAGAATTCAAGTTCTCCTCTGTCACGCCATAAACGATCTGCACCTCTGTCGGCTCGGAAATCCCCCGCCATTCGTAATTTGTCACCTGCTGATCCAGAAGATACTGCTCAATCTCATATTCTGTCCTCTCGTCCAGCATATTCCCGTTCACCTGGATATCGGACAACTCTCCGTCATCCTGGAAAGTAAATGCCACGCGGAAGGCATAAGTGGTATCCTCTTTTTTTACCAGATTTTCTAGTACTGACTTACTGTTGCTCTCCAGAAGTGCATTTCCATCCCAGTCGAATACTTCATAATCCATATATTTTCTCAAAAGATCGAACCGGTCGCCGCCATACTCCTGTAATACATATGCTCTGTCAGTTTCCTCATATACCTCATTGTATAATATATAATTCCCCTCAATTAGCCCACCGGCTATCTGTATGACCTCATCATTACTTACCTTGCTCCCATCCAGCCTATCCTGCATTTCCCTCGAAAATACAGGGTAAGCCAGAACCATCCCCACGGAACAGATAAGCACTACCGCAATTGCCAGCAATACAGCCAGTCTATGACTGTTTTTCAATTTTGTATCCAACGCCCCACACCACCTTTAAATATTTTGGATTCTTTGGATCCACCTCAATTTTTTCCCGGATATTCCGTACATGAACCATAATCGTATCCGTACTTATAGCCTTTTCCTGCCATACCCTTTCATAAATTTCCTCCGCAGAAAATACACGCCCCGGATTCTTTGCCAGAAGCAGCAAAATCTTATACTCAATTGGTGTCATTTTAACCGAATTGCCATCCACAAATACTTCCACCGTATCCTCATTGATCTCCAGGCCGCCGATTACATGCACATTTTCCTTAGGTTCCAGTTTCTCCATAAACCTCCGGTAACGCCGCAGCTGTGAATTCACCCTTGCCATCAATTCCATTGGCGTAAACGGCTTTGTTACATAATCATCTGCCCCGATATTCAGGCCCATAATTTTATCTACTTCCTCGGATTTCGCTGAAAGCATTATCACCGGGAAATCATACTTCTCCCTCAGCTTCATCGTCATTCTGATTCCATCCATCCTTGGCATCATCACATCCACGATTGCAAGGTGAATCTCCTCTTTCTCCATAACTTCCAGGCCTTCCACTCCATCTGCAGCCTGAAACACCTTATAGCCCTGGCTTTGCAGGTAAATCTGAACACCTTCCCTGATTTCTTTGTCATCCTCTACGATTAATATATGATTCGTTTCCATAACTTCCTCCTGATATTTTTTTCAAAGGGGTCTGACCCTTTTGCAGAGGGGTCTGACCCCTATACGTTTAACAGTATACCACATTTCGGAATATTTGCATTCGTTGGAAGCTCAGGAATGTTCTTTTTATTTACTTCACCGTAATTATGAGCTGCTACAGTCACTGTGGAAAACGGCAGCGGTATCACATATTTATCCCATCTCCAGGTCATTCTGAGTTTTGCAGAATAGGAAATGGAGATACCGACAAAGTCTTCTTCTGCCTGCTCAGACAGATAAAAGGCCAATTTTTTAGGTTCATGCCTTGGCCCTAGGGGGCCGTCAAGTGCTACGGCAATGGAGCGGGTTCTTTCGTATGCGTTCTGCATGATCACTTTGAGCGCCCCGAAGCTGGCAAAACCGTCCGGCACTCTCAGGGCATGGCCGCCGCTGCGCTCTATCATATTCTGAATATAGTCTCCTCTTTTATCAGCAGTCACAATTACATCGACAGGACTGGTCTGTTTCGAAATTTCTGAAAGTATCATGTTCATGAAAAAACTGTCTTCGTGCCAGAAACCGAATATCTGGCTTCCGCCGCTTATCGAATTTTCTGCCCACTGTATTGTAACTGTTTTATTAAGAAGCCTTAAATAACCGATAAATAGATGCCCCAACACGTTCTGCCCGATTTCTCTCATTTTCATATGCGGATTCCTCTTTCTCTCTCTGATTTATACACTGTGCGTAAAGCATTTCTTCGTAAACGGCCAGTCTGGATGATCTGAATCCGGATGCAGTCAGCACGGCCTGCTCTTTCAATCTGCCATAGTTTTCTATTTGCATTGCCTCCATGATTCTCGCAGACCATTCTTCCGTGTCTTCCGCCGTCGCATAGCCGTTTTTTCCGTTCACTACAATGTCCTCCACTCCGGTAGCATTGACCGCTACAACCGGAATACCTGCTGCAAACGCCTCTGCCAGGACAATTCCCTGCGTCTCCGATTTGGAAGCAAACAAAAACAGTTCACAAGCCCCGAGAAAATGTTTCACTTCCTGATTCTCTACATTTCCTACAAATACAGTTTCCTCGGAAATCCCCAGTTCGGCAGCCATCTTTTCCAATTCGGATCTCATACTTCCTTCTCCGATAAATAATACCCGGAAGGGCTCATCCATCCGCTCTTTCAGCCTCGCGATCCCCTTCAGCATAAACCGCGGATTTTTCTCTTCCTCCAGGCGGGAAACTGTACAAAATAGGTGTTTTCTCCCCTGCAGGTACTGCTGCCTGACAGCCGTACATTTTTCTTCATCCTTTATATAAAAGGAATCTTCCAGACCTGTGGGAAAAATTGCCGTTGGAGTCCTCGTTCCGCTCTTCTTCATCGCTTCCTGCATACTGAAGGTCGGCGCCAATATCAAATCGCATTGATTTGTAAACCACCGCATATAGCCCGGCACTACCTTTTCTCTTCCCAGGCGGAATATCTCCTGCCACACGGCACTCTTGTCCTCTACGGACTGAAACGGGCGTATATAGTGAAGATAGTCCTCGTATTTTGTATGATACGTGTATATGACAGGCAAATCATACTTTTTCCCCAGATACAAAGCAATCGGACCCACAAACATCGGATGATGCACATGGATGCAGTCAAACTGTTCTTTTTCAAAGGCCTGAACGATCTCCCTGCTGACTATTCTGGGATAGACCATGCCGTTTTCCATTTTTCTGCTGCTGGTCTTGTACCGGATGACACGCTCCCTGCGTGTTTCCTGCAGATCTTCGAACTGTTCGCCTGGCCGGATGTCTTCCGTCTGTTCATATTCCGGGGCAAATACCGTCACCTCATGGCCCAGCTTCGCAAGTTCTTTCGCCTGCCTTTCAACGGAAATGGGTACCCCTCCTACGAAAGGTTTATAATTATTTGTCAACATTGCAATCTTCATTCCTAATTCCTCCTCTGTCTGCACTTCTTCTGCCTTCTCACTACGCCGCTTCGGATCCCTGTCTATGCCAGCAGCTTAATTGCTGCATCGCCGAAAAAGTAACCGGCCCCGACAAATACCAGATTCCACAGGAAAATGCCTACCGTTGAACTTACCGTATATTTCAGAAAATCCATCTTAACCATCCCTGCAGGTATGGAAATGATGGTCCGCACCATCGGCAGCAGCTTGCTGACAAACACACCGATGCACCCCTTCTCACGCAGCATATCCATCTTCGCCTCTATCACAGCCTGTTGTTTCGGAAACTTTTTAAAATAGAATCCCATCACCTTCGGGCCTCCCAGCCTTCCCAGAAAATACAGGAGCCAGCTTCCGGTCAGTCCCGCAAATACTGATAAAAGCATGACGATCGGAAAACTGATTTCCCCCTTTGCTGCCCAGATCCCTGCCAACGGCATGATCAGCCCTGCCGGGAAACCCGGAAGATTCATGTATTCCAATAAAACGATCAGGTAGATAAAAAAGGCGCCATATTCAAGAAAATATTGAGTCAATGTTTGGATATTCATAGAAACAGCCTCCTTTAACTGTTTCTAGAATAAAACAGATTTCTAAAGGAGGCTGGCATAAGAACCAAAAGAAATTCTTAAGAAGTTATAAGATTTTATGAATCACGCCCCATCTTCCAAAATACCGGAATATAGGCTCCAAAGGAATACAGCATGAATCCCCCGCAGAGAAGGATCATCCCATTCGCCGCACTCTCAGGCAGCTGCGGGAACAATATCAGCAGGAACATCACCACATACAGCACAGCAGTACACACTTTACCGAACCATTTTGCCCCATCCAGCATCTTCCCTTTCCGGAGCATAATGATCCCCATAATACCCATAAATCCCTCTTTTACCACAAACAGTACCATCAGGACAATCATATACGGATACCGGAAACATAAAGACAATACAACCGCGCCCTGGGTCAGCTTATCTGCGATCGGGTCCAGCGCCTTCCCCACCTTTGTAATCATATGGAATCTGCGCGCCACAAAACCGTCCAGGAAATCCGTGATTCCGGAGATTCCTATAATGACTGCCGCTATATAGTAATCCGTCACAGTTTCCGCTGTCACATACCGCCATACGATTACCGGGATCAGCAGAATCCGGAAATATCCCATTAAATTCGGTATTGATAACAGCTGTTTGCGTATTGGTGTGTCTTCATTCATATTTTTCCGCTTCCTCTCTGCTCATTTTCTGCCATGCTTCTCTTTCCAATGCGCTGTACCAAAGGGATCAGGCATGCCTGATATCCGTGTACTCTGAAATTTCCCTGCTGATCGTGCACAAATCATCCACACTCAGGTCATGGATATCTTCATGCCCGGTAATCCGCGCAAATGTCTTCAATTCCTCAAAACTGCAGTTCAGGAAATTCCCAACTCTCCTGGCAGCTGCATCTGACTTAAACCTTTCCCTCAACTCTGGATTCTGCGTTGCAACCCCTACCGGGCAGTTACCGCTTCCACAGATGCGGAACTGCTGACACGCGGCGGCAATCAGGCCTGCTGATGCAACAGCAACAGCATCCGCCCCCATCGCGATCGCCTTTGCAAAATCAGAGGACACCCGCAGGCCGCCAGTGATCACAAGGCTGATATCATCCGCCCCATTTTCCCTCAGATACTTTTTTGCACGATAAAGTGCATAGATGGTAGGCACGCTGGTAGAATCCCTGACCAGTCTCGGGCTTGCGCCTGTCGCACCACCCCTTCCGTCGATGGTGATAAAATCCGGCTCCGCGTAAACGCAGAATTCCAGATCCTTCTCAATGCGCCCTGCGGCGATTTTAATCCCAATCGGACGCCCGCCGGAAGCCAGGCGGAGCTGAGCCACCAAATCCTTCAAATCCTCTTTATTGTTGATTTCTTCGAACTTTGATGGGCTGATCACATCTTTGCCCAGAGGTTTATTCCTGACCGCTGCAATCTCCGGCGTCACTTTTCCTCCCGGCAGGTGGCCTCCCATTCCGGGTTTGGTTCCCTGACCGATCTTCAGTTCAATGGCATCCGCGTTCCTCAGATTCTCCGGGGTTACGCTGTATTTATTCGGCACATATTCAAAAATATACTTATGTGCTGCCGCCATCTCTTCCGGAAGAATGCCTCCCTCTCCGCTGCACATGGCTGTCCCTGCCATTGCAGAGCCTTTGGACAGCGCAATCTTTGTCTCCCTGGATAATGCTCCAAACGACATATGGGATATGTAAACAGGGCCTTCCAGCACCATGGGCTTTTCCGCATTTTTTCCGATCACCGTTTTGATACTTACAGGGGCATGTTCATCCAGCGGAGGCGGATTGAGCTGTGCGCCCAGAAGCAGGATATCGTCCCAGCACGGCATCGGCATCTTCGTACCCATTGCCTCGATAATAGGTTTTCCGCTCACTGCCATTTGATGAATTTCTTCCATATACCGGCAGGAATCGTCTTTCCGGTAGAACTCAGGAGGATACGCCAAAGGATCTACATTCTTTTCCACAGAAGGAATCTCATGTTCCTTTTTTTCCTCCGTCTCCCCTTCCCTTTCAAATACACGGACCGGCTGTCTGCAAACCGGACAGACCGTCAGTTCCGAAAAAGGAACGTCCTCCTTCTCCTCATCAAAAATAAATCCACATACACCACATTTAAACTTTGCCATATTGTATCCTCCTTATTGTTTTATCTGATTTTCCCGCCGTTCTGATACCAGTAATTAGTTCTATTATAGCTGTTAAAAATTTCCGGGTCAACACAAAACAGGAATTATTATTATTTTCATATATTTTCTGAAAATAAAGTCTGCCGCAGAAAGACAGGATCTTTCCGGGCAGACTCCTTATATAACCGGTTTTCAGATTCGTTTATTTATAATATCGTCAATCATTTTTGACGCCTCATTTTTCGTAATTGTATCGGGATCCCACTCCAGTTGAACCCCATTGTTCAGAATCAATTTCTTCAAAAAACCGATCTGTTTGGGAGTTGCAGGCATGGCTTTTTTCTGTTTATAACTTAGTGTTACCGGCTGGAAAAGTTTTGGCTCCTTCTCTTCAAAATAATGCGCCAGTGTCTGATAAAGCTTTGCCGTAGCCAGTGCGTCATGATAGGCTCGGTGGGCGGCACGATTCTCTATGCGGTAGTAATCACACAGGCAGCCCAGGCTTTTCGATTCCATATCTTTATGTACTTTTCTCGCAATCCTGAGCGTATCAATCCCGAAGCGTTCAAAATCCAGTCCTTCGGCCATAGCACCTACTTTCACAAAACTGTAGTCAAAAATAACATTGTGCCCGATCAGAATATCATCCCCGCAGAAATCCAAAAAGTCAGGAATCACATTCCTGCTGCTTCTGGCGCCTGCGACCATCTCGTTGGTGATTCCGGTCAGCTCCGAAACAACCGGAGAAATGTTCTCTGTGGGGCGGACGAATTCCATGAAACGTTCCTGCACCTTACCATGGCGCACTTTCAGTGCGCCTATTTCGATGATTTCATTCTGTTCCGGGTTCAGCCCGGTCGTCTCCAGGTCAAATGCGATATATGATTTCAGCATACTGTTTCTCCTGTATTTATCCTTCCTGCAACAGCCTCAGGACATCGAAAAGGGTGTCAAACCGATGCCATGCCATTTCCAGAATCGTCTCGTCGGGTTCTACCAGATCCGGCACCATAATGGCGCGCATCCCCGCCGCCACTGCAGACCGGATACCGGAAGGAGCATCCTCCAGCGCCACTGCATTGGCCGGGTCAACCCCGATCGTTGCGCAGGCTTTCTGATAGATCTCCGGACTTGGTTTACTGCAGGTTACCATATCTCCAAATACCGCACCGTCGAAATACTCCCACAGCCCCTGCTCCTTTAGGAGAGTGCTTGCATGCTCTCTGCGTGAAGAAGTAGCAAGAGCTATCCTGTACTTCTTATCCGCCGCATATTTCAGGAGTTCCACCACCCCAGGTTTTATTTCCAGCCCCTCTTCAGCCACAATTTTATGGTATTCTCTGCGGGTCATCACGGAAAAATCCGCCATCGGAAAATCAGGATCCACATTTTTCCTAAAATATTCTTCCCGTCTCTTTACGTTAAACCCGATCGTATGATAGATATGGTTCCCAAAATGTTCATAGCCCAGCTTTGTCCCCACCCGTTCCCAGGACCGCTGCACGACTCTTTCCGAATTGAAAATGAGCCCGTCCATATCGAAGACAAGCCCATATACTGGTGGTTGAATTTGACTACTCAAAATAAATCCCTCTGCCGGTACAGTCATTGATATAGGTTACAACTTCCTCCAGTTTCTTCACGGCCGACTGCATATCTTCCCAATCATCACCGCGCAGCTCTTTGGAGACTATTGATTTTTTAACATCTTTCAGTTTATGTATCAGTTCCTGATTCTTTTCCCCCATGAAATACAGCTCCCTTCTATACAGACATTGCCTTGTTGACACCTATTGTAACACTTTTTTCGTACAAATCCAATTCCTACTGTTCACGGAATTTGATCGTCCCGCTCTCAGCATCCATACTCTCCACGATGGCCAAAGACTCCAGCTGGAAGCCCAGATTCCTGATCATACGCCCGCCGGACTGGAATCCCTTCTCAATCGCAATTCCAATCCCTTCAACCACGGCCCCCGCAGACTGCACAATCTGAATCAGTCCCTGCAGCGCGCAGCCATTAGCCAAGAAATCGTCTATAATCAATATATGATCCTCCGGAGAAAGGAACTTCTGGGCAACGATCACATTATTCTTGCACTTATGCGTAAAAGACTCCACCTCAGCGACTAACATCTCCCCTTCCAGGTTAATGCTCTTGGACTTTTTAGCAAAAACAACCGGAACATTAAAATGCTTCGCCACAATGCATGCAATCCCAATTCCGGATGCTTCAATCGTCAGAATCTTATTAATCTGCTTATCCGCAAAGCGTTTTCTGAATTCCTTCCCCATCTCATCAAACAGGTCAATATCCATCTGATGGTTCAGAAAACTGTCCACCTTCAGGACATTCCCTTCCTTCACAATACCGTCCTTTAAAATTCTCTCTTCTAAAAAGTTCATCCTTGTCCTCTCCTATTCAAAGGGGTCTGACCCCTTTGCTCTCCATTTTCTCCTAATTCTCGTTTGTATGAAATATTTCAAAAACTTTACGCAATAAGAATGAGTTCAGCCAGGCTACCAGTGACACGCCGATGATCAGCCATACTGCAATGCCGATCAGAAGATTCCGTGTGTTCAAAAAGGTGATGATAACCGGCCCTGCCGTGATGATAAGCATTAATACGGTATATGGAAGCTTAGCCACGGATAACAGTACCGCATTTTTGAAGGTATTCTTGATCGTGTTCTCATAGCGCGCCGTCAGAGGGAATACATAGATTACCATACACAGCCAGACTACGCCGAGCACTAAGAAGATGCTTTGGAATATTGTACGCATCGTTGACTGCATGACCGCGGAAAAACGGATGTCGATTCCGATTATAATTCCCACAACCAGCAGAATCAGCCACATTATGGTGCTCTTTTTGAAGTTCTCCTTAAATGCCCCCAGAAACCCTTTTACAATATAACCTTCTTCGTTCTTTACCAGCTTCAGCATTACGGTATACATAGCGGTCGTGGATGCCCCGATTGTGATGATCGGAATGGAGCATATTATCCACATGATGTTCAGCAGCATAAAATCGCATACCCGGCTAAGCGCCCTCATTACAACGTTATCGGTCCAGTTCATTAAATCTTCCTCTTTTCTTTTTGTAGTATCCGAAAACCTCCCCCCTGAAGTATTTCGAAACGTTAATATTTTGATTTTACATAGAATAAAGTAATTATACTTTAAATGGAGTAACTTCTCAACTTCCTTTTTAAGAAAATCTATGAAATTATCTGGTTTTGAGATAAGAAATTCCGGAATTTATCTTTGTCAAAACCAAGTGGGCAAGCCCAGCTCAACTCCCCGCCCCCTTACTCATGAGGGGCTTGCACGCTTTGGCGCCGCCGCGATGCCGCTTTGCGGCTATATATCTTATCGCGGCGTGTGCATCCTCCCGGAGGGTTTTATGATATAGGAAATTCCAGAGGAATTTCCTATATCATAAAAAGCCTTATATCAAAACCGGATCTCCGTTTGATATAAGGCTGTTTTCTAAGCGGGTGATGGGAATCGAACCCACGTATCCAGCTTGGAAGGCTGGTGTTCTACCATTGAACTACACCCGCGTCATCTCTGACACGAGTGATATAATATCATACCTTCCCACAAAAATCAATACCTGTAATCTAATTATTTAAATTTTTTTAAGACTATCTCTTTAAAATCCCGTAACAGTTCCGGCCGGCCTGAACAACTACAGGCTCTCCGCAAAATCAGTCTCCCTTTGGAATACCGGCGGTTTTTCCAAACTTCTTAAAAAACTCATCCCTGGGCAGAGGATGTGAAAAAAGAAATCCCTGCCCCATGTTGCATTTAAAGCCTTTTAGAATGTTCAGCTGTTCTTTATCTTCAATACCTTCCGCGGTGGAAATAATCTGGTTCAGCTGTCTGCACATCTCGATCGAATTTTCCACCAACACCCTTACTTTTGGATTGTCCTTCAGGTTTTCTACCAGACTTTTGTCCAGTTTAAGTTCCACAAAATCCATGTTTGACAAAATCGCAAGGTTAGAATACTGGTAGCCATAATCATCCAGCGACACAACAAAATGGTATTTTTTAAGCTCGTCTATTAACGCTTGTAATGCTGAAGGTTCCATCTTGCTGATGCTCTCTGTGATCTCCAATACAAGCAGCCCTTCCGGAACCCCGTATCTCTCCCTGATTTCAGCAAGACTCTGTACAATCCCCCGCTTCATCAGGCTGATACGGGAAAAGTTTACCGACACGGGAACGGGCTTCCCTCCTGCTGCCATCCATTCTTGCAGTATCCCGCATACTTCCTCGAACGCAAAGCAGTCCAGAAATGGGATCACGCCTTCCTTTTCATACAGCGTTATAAACTGTTCCGGCAGATAATACTCTCCGTCTTCCCCTTTCTGCCGGAGCAGGGCTTCCGCCCCCACCATCTCTCCTGTCTCCAGACAGATCTTTGGCTGCAGAAACACCTCAAATCTGTCTGTCTCTATCTCCCTGACAAGCTGCCTTGCCACGGCCTTATGATAGGCTGGCTTTCCTGAGATCATACTGCCATAATAAGTCTGCTTCTCCAAATACATCATATTGTCGCTGCCGCCAATAAGCTCTTCCACATCAAAGGTACCCTCTCCAAAGTTGACCCCCATAGAGAAATCACAGATGCATTCATTTTCCGCATAGTCCTTCAGGGCTTCCAAACGGCTGTAAAATTCCTCCTTTGTGCCATTCACGTACAGCGCGATAAACTCGTCTCCGCCAATTCTGTATGCATTCTCCGGAAATGTCTGCTTTACCCCTTGTGCCACACTTCGGATCATTTTATCGCCATAAGCATGACCATAGTGGTCGTTCGCATATTTCAGCCCGTTAATGTCACAGAAAACAACACCCATCGATTTCAGTTTCTGTCCGCCCAGCTCCTTTAGTTTTTCCATATAAAAATTTCTGTTTCCGAGGCCGGTAAGCGCATCAATCCTGCCCATTTCCCCGAGTTTCATAATCATGCGCCGCTTCTGTACATCATTATATATAAAATACGCAACCGACTGAAGAAGCTTGATATGTTCCACTCCGCGCGTCGGATCATCCACGCCTATGAATCCATACAGCGTCTTCTCTCCGTCATTCTGCAATTCCGCCTCCCATATAGGTGCTGCCATCAGGCAGCCAATCCCCTGTTGATTGAGTATGGCCGCTTCCGGAGCCTTTTCCTCTACCCGGCTGCTCACAGACGGCAGATATACCGCCCCGTTATTGCGGAAAAGCTCCATCCAATGGCCGGTTACATCTCTCGGAACACGCTGCAGATTCTCCTTCTGTGGAATGACACCCTCATTGCACCACTCATATGTATTGACCAGGATGTCTTCCTCATAATTACATTCAAATATATAGGATCTGTCCGCCTGGAAAAATTCCCCGATAATACGCAGCAGACCATTGATTGACATATCAATGTCCTGATTCTCAGAAAGCATATGGATACACTGCACCAGGGTCTCTTCGATCGAAAGCTTTCTTTTCAGATTTCTATGGAGCTCCTCGCTCTCTGTGATATCCACGCAGATCTCCAGGCGGAACAAATGCCCGTCGATCTCAATCAGCTTATCCCGAAGGCTGAAATGCCTTCCCAGCTTTTCATTATAATGCTTCCATGTATAGAACTTATCTCTCATCAGATAACCATTCGTACAGAACTGGCACGGCGCACTCTGCCCCTGCAGCAGTTCATAGCAGAGTCTCCCCTGGTAGTCTTCTCCCGGTTCTAAATCCAGCGTATCCTTCATTGCCTGATTCAGATAAATGACTTCATATGTCTCAGGATCTGATATATATATAATATTTTCACTCTCATCTACGATAACGGGATAAATTTTATCCTTCTCTATCATTTATACTCACCTGTCTTTTTCAATCATTCGCCTTTGCCCGGCCCCTCCGGCGGCCGCCGTACCGGGTCTTTCATCTACGATAATTATCCCCATAAACCTTTTGCTTCATTATACAATACTTTATTGAAGTTGGATACTAAAAAACAAATGTTGCAGCCATTTTTTCCCCGGACAGCCCAGATAAAACACACTAAATAGTTAACCCATCACTTTTTCGGCTGATAAAACCATAGAAACGTTGTATTTAATCACATTATCCCTTAAGAAAGAGGTACCACTGTGCCCTATTTTGGATATAATACCTTAGATTCTTCTGAAAAGTAAAACAGGAACTATTACGGAGGAAATGTATGAAACTATTATTCGTCAACTCATGTGTGAGAGCAGAATCCAGAACATTGCAGCTGTGCAGGGCTTACCTGGAAGGCTTAAAAAAAGAATGGACCATTCAGGAGGTGGATCTGCAGAAGGAATCCCTTGTGCCATATACGGAACAAATGCTGGAAAAGAGGGCCGCAGATATCCAAAACCATGATTACTCGGCTCCCGTCTTCCAGTATGCCAGAGAGTTTGCACTGGCCGATGCGGTTTTGATCGGAGCACCCTATTGGGATCTCTCCTTTCCCTCTTCCCTGAAGGTATATTTTGAGCATATCTGCGTAAACGGAATTACATTCCGCTATTCCGAAGCCGGTCTGCTGGTTCCCATGTGCAGGGCCAAAGAACTTCTGTATATCACCACCTGCGGCGGCTATATTGGGGAATGCAATTCGGCGGATCAATATATAAGGGATCTGTGCGGGATGTTCGGTATCGGGGATGTTCGATTCTTTGCAGCGGAAGGGCTTGATATTGCGGAAAACAATGCAGCACTTATCATGGCCAGGGCCAAAAAAGAATTATGTAAATTGTAATTCCTGCTCCCTGCCATTGCTTTTTGACTTCTTGTCCCAAAAGTACTATAATTCATAAGACATTATAAAAAGGGAGCCGACAAACATGAGCAAAAGAATTGAGAAGAAAAAACAGAAGAAGCAAGCAGTAACCGCAGCGTCCGCTGTGCAGGCGGGCAAAGCCAACTTATATATTCAATATCAGAATCAGGAATACCTGGCTGATGAAGTCATCGAAATGGTAAGAAAAAAGTGCATGAGTGAGGGGTTACCCGAAATGGAGGATCTGTCCATATATCTCAAGCCGGAAGAACGGAAGGCTTATTATACCTGCGGCGGAAACAGCGGAGCAGTGGAGGTTTAGAAGCAATCGGCAGGACGGGGCAGCCGCAGACTGCTCCGCCCTGTTACGTTCCGCCAGTGTCAATCACTCTTTTATTTTCTTTTCGGTATTCCTGTGGTGTGCATTTCATGATGCTGCGGAATACCTTTGTATAATAACTCTGGCTCTCAAATCCGGCCATCTGCGCCACCTGCATGATACTGCAGTTTTTATTTTCCAGAAAATCCAGGCTTCTTTTGATTCTGTACTTCTTCACATATTCCATCGGGCTCTGCCCCACCTGCCTTTTGAACATCCTGCAGCACTCCGTATTGCTGATGCTGCAAGCCCTTGCTATATCAGTCAGATAGATTTTCTCCTCTATATGTTCCCGTATGTATTTGACTGCCTTATATATCAGCTCATTCTTAGGATTTTTCCCAGGCCTGCCTTCTCTGGCGCATAGTACTTTTTCATACAGAATCCGCCAGCATTTGAGAAGCAGTATCTGTATATCCATCTCATACCCCGCTGCCCCGGCCGCAGAATATGATTCTGCCTCCAGCAGAATCGAGGCAATTTCACTGTGCCACAGTTCCCTCCCGGTAAGACGAATATCCGTAAATGCCTGGTCTCCAGAAAAATATGGGAAGATATAATTTGCAGAGATACGCCCCGCTGCATTGTATCCAATCAAGGACGGATGGAAGATTACGACCAGATATCTGCATTCATTCGTCCTGTTCCGCCGGTATGAATGGAGTACATTTCCATTTACTAAAACCCCTTCACCTTCTGACATTGTGTACTCTGAGTCCTCTCCGATATAATCCAGGCGCCCCTCAAGAACAAGTATATATTCCAACTCTATATGCCAGTGCGACAACACCTCACTGTCTCTGTAATCCGAGATCTGCTTATAAGAAATATAAAAGGGGAAATCCTCGTCTAAAAACATTCCCGTCTCCATCTTCACTTCATTCCGCTCAATAAATTCCATAAATGTTCCCCCACAATTCAGCATCATCTGCCAGCGGTACATGAATCCTCCGCCCCAGCTTCACTTCCATACCTGCAGCGGCTTTTAAGTCCGCTTCAATTTGGTAAGATTTTTATAATATCTGTGCTGATAATTATATATTATCACTTTAAACATTATTATAATTATAATCAGAGAAAAAAGAAAGAGGTGAATAAGATTATGAAGAGATCTTTGAAAAATAACCCCTTTTCCAGATTATTTGACACCATATCCTCTTGTATGAAACCTGTAATCCCGGTACTAATGGCAGCAGGTATTTTAAAACTTCTGATCATCCTGATTGGTTATACCGGATTATTTACTCTCTCTCCACAAACCGAAGATGTTCTGTCGGCGGTCAGCAATGCCGCCTTTTATTTTCTGCCGGTTTTTACGGCTTACTCGTCAGCCTGCCACTTTAGAGTCAATCCGCTTTTTGCCATGGCATGTGCGGCGGTTCTTCTGCTGCCCGATTTTATAGAGCTTTTGAGCACACAGGAAAAGATCCGTTTTCTGTTTCTTCCGGTATATAAGGCTTCGTATGCATTTTCCGTATTGCCTGCTATCCTCCTGGTATATGTGCTGTCAAAACTGACCGGATCTCTGGAAAAAGTTTCTAACAAAACATTCCGGACATTTTTTCTGCCGGTTATTACAATAACTTTTACATCCATCATTGGAATTCTGTTCGTGGGGCCGCTCTGTACAATCATAGGAAATGGGATTTCTGCATTCATATTTGAATTGCAGGAAATCAACCCGGTTTTATCCTGGGCCGTCTTTTCCGCACTTTCCCCATTTCTGACAATGACAGGGACGAGCTGGATCTTTACGGCTATTGTGCTGGAAAGCTTAGGGAATACCGGCATGGAGATCGGCTATATGGTGAGTTCCTTCATTTGTGTGACAGCGATAGCCGGCGTGGCTCTGGGTGCCTATTTCAATGAACCCGGCTCACCGGAGCGGCACGCTTATCTTTCCGCAGGACTGGTAGCGCTGTTTGCCGGCATTACAGAACCGGCGCTTTACGGGATCTGTATTCCCAAAAAGTCTCTGCTTGCCGTGGCTTCTGCAGCCAGCTTTGCGGGAGGAATTTATCAGGGAATCTTTACACCGTGCAGTACGGTGTACTCTTTTCCATCGGTGTCAACAGTACTCATGTTTTATCAGGAAGGCAATCCCTCCAATCTCTTCCACGCAATTTCCGCCGCTGCTATCGGATTTATAACAGCCCTTGCACTGACTATTGCCGTCAAATATATCCGCGGGCCAGAACAACGCGGGCAAGCCCACAAGGGCTTCCCACCCCCTCACTCATGAGGGGCTTGCACACTTTGGCGCCGCCGCGATGCCTCCTTGCAGCTATATACCTCAAGGCGGCGTGTGCATCCTCCCGGAGGAATTTCCTATATCAAAAAAAGCCGCACACATAAGTCATCATACTTCGTGTGCGGCCTTCACCTATGTCAAGGCAGCGCCTGTCCGGCAATTTTCTATTCTTTTCCGTCAAAGCAGTACGTACAGAGTTTGCACGGTGACAGCCCAATCGATGCAACCAGATCATCCAGCCGGTGGTAGCGCAGCGTTGTAAAATTCTGGCGTCTTCGCACTTCCTCCACCATATCCTGATACCGGCTGCAGCAGGGATCTGCATACTCTTCCAGCACTTCCCCTGTCACTTCCTCTTCCCTTTCCTGGATAATCCTTCGCGTGATTAAATCCAGCTCTGACTTGGAGCGGGAGAAGTTCAGATATTTACAGCCAAACAGAAGTGGTGGGCATGCCGGACGGACATGCACTTCTTTCGCTCCGCTCTGATACAGGAATTCGGTTGTCTCATGAAGCTGGGTTCCTCGTACGATAGAGTCATCGATCAGCAGCAGCTTCTTATTCTCAATCAGTGCCTGTACCGGAATCAGTTTCATCTTGGCAATCAGATCCCGCTGGTTCTGGTTCGTCGGCATAAAGGAACGCGGCCAGGTTGGCGTATACTTAATAAATGGCCTGGCGTAGGGGATTCCGGATTCATTAGCATAGCCAATGGCATGTGCAATGCCGGAATCCGGCACTCCTGCCACGATGTCCGGTGATACGCTGTTCCCGTCCCGCTTTGCAAGCATGCTTCCGCACTTGTACCGCATCTCTTCGACATTAACTCCTTCGTAGGAAGAAGTCGGATAACCGTAATATACCCACAGGAAGGAACACATCTTCATCTCCTCACCCGGCGGGCTTACTGTCTCTACGCTCTCCGGTGTGATAAATACAATCTCAGCAGGCCCCAGTTCCTTATAATCCGTATACCCGAGATTGATGTACGCAAAATTCTCAAAGGAGACACAGTAAGCACCGTCTTTTCTGCCGACCACAAGCGGTGTGCGTCCATATCTGTCTCTCGCCGCATACAGCCCCTCCGTGGTCATCAGCAGCAGCGTCATGGAACCATCCACAAGCTGCTGGACGTACCGGATTCCCTCCACGATAGAATCCTTTTTGCAAATGAGGGATGCGATCAGTTCCGTTGCGTTGATCTGTCCGCCGCTCATCTCCTGAAAATGCGTATGTCCATTTTCATATACTTTTGACAGGAGCTCCTGCATATTATTAATCTTTCCGACCGTCGTAATTGCAAAGCTTCCCAGATGGGACTGGATCAGCAGCGGCTGTGGTTCGTAGTCCGAGATGCATCCGATTCCGAAGCATCCCTTAAGCTCCTCTACATCTTTCTCAAACTTGGTACGAAACGGTGAATTCTCTATATTATGAATCGCACGCTGAAATCCGTTTTTCCCAAAAGTTGCCATCCCGCCTCTTCTTGTCCCAAGATGTGAATGATAATCCACACCATAAAACAACTCTAACGTACAGTCCGTTTTTGAAGCTACGCCAAAAAAGCCTCCCATGTTTTTGTCTCCTTCTAAAGTAAAATTTCTTTTGCATATAACAGGCAGCGTCATGAAGCATGCCCTCACAGCCTGTTTCCGCATCCAGTTTAACACAAACTGATTCCCAGCGTAAAGACTGTGAGGATCAGTTTTCCAAATATTTATTTCTGAGCTTCTCCTTGTCCGCATCGCTGAGCAGGATCCGGCTGCGCAGGTATTCCTCCATAGAACCATACTCCCTGTCAATCACATCCAGCGCCTTAACCAAATGCTTCACCTCTGCTCCCGCCGTAGAGCGCGCGGCCTGTACCGCTTCGTCCCCTAAGCCTTTATTTCTCAAAAACTGCTCCATGGCTTTTATATTTTCCTTGTAATAGTGGTTGGTTATCTCATAATCTTCCAGAATGACGCTGCGCTCAACGCCCAGTGCAGCCAACACCAGCACAGATCCGAATCCGGCCCTGTCTTTTCCGGCGGTACAGTGCCAAAGAACTGCTCCATGCTCATTTTCCAAAAGAATCCGGAAGAACCTGGCATATCCCTTTTGGGAAAATGGTGTTGTGGCAATCTCCACATACATATCTGCCATAGCGCCGCTCAGTAAGTACTTGATGGCCTCATCCGGCGTAAATACGCCGCTCGCTGCAACTGCGGCCATACTTCCGTTCTCCTCGTCCAGAATCGGTACGTGATAATTCTTCACCCCGTCCATCTCCGGGTCCGGCGCCTTGTCCCTCTCCGGTGTCGTCCTGAAATCAACCACATCCGTCAGGCCGTATATGTCCCTAAGCCTTTTCAGATCTTCCGGCAGGGCTTCTGCCAGCTTCCCCGTCCTCAACAGCATGTCCATTTTGATTTTCCTGTTATCGGCTCCGGTGTATCCGCCGAGCTGCCTCGCATTGCCAACACCGGTAAGCCCTATTGATTTTAAATCCATATGATTCCTTCTCTGCCTCCTGTTTCCGCCACATTAACCGCATCGTATTTTATTATAGACCTTTTCCCTCTCCCGCACAAGATTCTTACATCCCACTTTTCCTTACTCCCCCTGCAAAAGGATAAAATGATTCTTATGATAGCTAAGCAGACCGTCCCTCTGCATTTTGGAGAGTTCATTGGACAGGGCGCTGCGGTCCACAGCCAGATAATCTGCCATCTGCTGCCTGTTAAATGGAACTTCAATCTCTTTTTTTCCCTGTTTTACCGCTTCAGACGAGAGGTAGGACAACAACCTTTCTCGAATGGATTTAGGCGTAATATGATTGATCTTCTGTGCCAGATTCAGATTCTTGGACGCCATAATCATAAGCAGGTTGCGTACAAGCCTGGCATGATGGCTGCAGGAGGACGCACAGCTTCTGACCACCTTTCCCACATCCAGAAACAGCACCGCTGTCTTCATCGTTGTAATAACATCCGCCATCATAGGGGCCCTCTGGCTGCACGCATAGGTCTCCGCAAACACCTCTCCCGGCAGTATATGCCCGATAATATTTTCATTTCCCCAGATATCCGGCCTCACAATATTGACGCCGCCCTCCAGCAGCAGCCCCATCCGTTCTATGTGCTGCCCTGCATGGTAAATGACCTCCCCTCGTGCGTATGCCCTCTCCTGCGCCCCCAGGCATCCCAGCATGGCTTTGGCCTCTTCCACGGTAACCCCCTCAAACAGTTTCGTTCCCACGATAAATTTATAATCCATAAATTTTCTCCGTTTCGTTGTAATAACAACTTTTTTTATATTTAAATTATAGTATAATGCCACTATAGATACAAGGAAAGGATTCAAATCCCTGAACAGTTATATACCGGCAAGTAAAAAGGAGGAATTGAAATGATAAGAAGAATTATAGAAATAAATGAAGAAAAATGCAACGGATGCGGATTATGTGCAGAAGCCTGCCACGAAGGGGCAATCGGCATGGTGAATGGAAAAGCCCGTCTGCTCAGAGACGATTACTGTGACGGCCTGGGAGACTGCCTTCCTGCCTGTCCGGCAGACGCGATCCGCTTCGTGGAACGGGAAGCCGCTGCATACGATGCCGAGGCGGTCAGGGCCCATCAGAAACACAAAAATACAGCCCCCCTGCCCTGCGGCTGCCCGGGCACGCAGGCAAGAGAGCTGAGGCCGCACACTGCTGCGAAGGCCTCCGCGCCTTCTCCGGCCCCCACAGAATCCCAACTGCGCCAGTGGCCGGTACAGATCAAACTCGTCCCGGTACAAGCGCCCTATTATGAAAATGCAGAGCTGCTCATCGCCGCCGACTGCACCGCGTACGCCTATGCCGGCTTCCATCAGGACTTCATGAAGGGCAAAATCACCCTCATGGGCTGTCCCAAACTAGACAGCATAGACTATACGGAAAAACTAACCGAAATCATCCGGCAGAATACCATAAAAAACGTCACCGTCGTCCGCATGGAAGTCCCCTGCTGCGGAGGAATAGAACAGGCCGTAGTAAATGCAGTACAAAACAGTGGGAAAAAAATCCCCTGCCAGATCATAACACTGTCAACCCAGGGAAAGATTTTATAATGGGGTGAGGGCGGCTGGTAGGGGCCGCAGGGAAATGCACAGCCAACTCCATCCGCCTCCCACTTCGGTTCCCCCACCGCTGTGTTACCAGGCGTCTGGATGCGCCCACTCTGCCGACGCATCCGCCATCTCAGGCAGTCGCCCCCTCCTCTATCCCCGCTCAGCCCAGCAAAAAACCGCCTTCTTGAGGAATTCTGCGCAGCCAGCTGTGTCTTTATCATAATATTCTGTAAACCGTGGGTCCGCCACATACATTTCAGTTATCCCGATATGCGCCTTCGGGGTATACTGCTTCCAGTTCATACCCAGCCATTCCTTATGAAGGCCTACGATGTGCCGGGCTTTTTCACCTTCCGGACTTTCTCCGGCTTTCACAGCTGCATTTAACTCCTCGCGGATTTCCTCTTCCAGACTTGTCATACGGCTGTACTCTTCTTCTGTCATATTCAGCATCCTCTTGTTAGATTCTTCCACCGCATTGTCCCCGTATTTGCGGCGGATCTCGTCTCCGTATTTTTCCTCATTGCTTTTTATCATTTCCGTTTTGAATGATTCGAATTTTTCTGCGTTGCTCATTATAATTTCTCCTTTCATTAACGCAATTGTCTTTTTAACGGCAGTTATCATATTATCCAGCCTGGCCTGCTGCAGTTCCAGCTCCTCCAGATGTTCATGGAGTGCGGCCATAACATCAAAATCGTCACTTTGAATGATCGCCGCAATCTGCTCCAGCTTCAATCCCCTCTCTTTGTAAAACAGAATCTGCTGCAGCAGCTCCAGCTCTGTCTCACCATAATAGCGGTAGCCCGATTCCCTTACACAAGAAGGTTTGAGTAAGCCGATCTTGTCATAGTAGCGCAGAGTACGTGCACTGATACCCGCGATTTCCGATAATTCTCTAATACTATATTCCATATTCATTTCCTCCTGCCGTAATTTGAATATAGCAGTTGACGCTGCGTCAAAGTCAATAGAAATCTAATTTTTATTTTATTATAATACTGCCATATCCATTATATCAGCCCATTAAACTTCTTCATACCCCGTTCTAACATCTCCTAAAACATCCACACTTTACACCCCCGCCCGTCATCTAACCCCAAAATTCGTCCGCAGGCTTTAGTCATGCGGACAAATAAGACGCCGAAAAACCGCAAAGGTCCCGAAACCACAGCCCATATACATCTACTGGGACGCCCCCATACCACCAAACGATTCAATAAGCTCTCCCTTCATTTCGCGCCCCACCCCCATCCACTCAACTAAAGCCTGCCAACAATTCTCCATTTTTTTTGGATATCCCCTCCATCTTATCAATAAATTGCTTTACTTCTTCCCCCCTTCTCTACTATAATGTACTTTGACAGGTTAAGCCTATTAAATAAAATTATTTTAAAATACACAGGAGGGCAAGGTATGTCACAGAGAACAGACATTCACAAAGTACTGATTATTGGGTCCGGCCCAATCATCATCGGCCAGGCATGCGAGTTTGATTATTCCGGTACTCAGGCTTGTAAGGCGCTGAAAAAGTTAGGATACGAGATTGTATTGGTCAATTCCAACCCGGCAACTATTATGACTGATCCTGAAACAGCGGACGTCACTTACATTGAACCACTGAACGTGGATAGACTTGAACAGATTATCGCAAAGGAACGTCCCGACGCGCTGCTTCCCAATCTTGGCGGCCAGTCTGGACTGAATTTATGTTCGGAGCTTGCTGCAAAAGGAATTCTGGATAAATACCAGGTTGAGGTGATCGGTGTTCAGGTCGATGCAATCGAACGCGGCGAGGACCGGATCGAATTTAAGAAAGCAATGAATGAACTTGGCATTGAGATGGCGCGCAGCGAAGTTGCTTATTCTGTTGAACAGGCCCTCAGTATTGCAGATGAACTTGGTTACCCGGTTGTACTTCGCCCTGCTTACACGATGGGCGGCGCCGGCGGCGGTCTTGTATACAACAAAGATGAATTAAAGACCGTATGCGCCCGCGGCCTTCAGGCGAGCCTTGTGGGACAGGTTCTTGTAGAAGAATCCATCCTGGGCTGGGAGGAGCTGGAGCTGGAAGTTGTCCGTGACAAAGAAAATAACATGATTACCGTCTGCTTTATCGAAAATATCGATCCTCTTGGCGTACATACCGGAGATTCCTTCTGTTCCGCACCTATGCTCACGATCTCTGAGGAGTGCCAGAAGCGCCTCCAAGAACAGGCCTACAAGATCGTAGAATCCGTTCAGGTTATCGGCGGTACGAATGTACAGTTTGCGCACGATCCCGTCAGCGACAGAATCATTGTCATAGAGATCAACCCGAGGACATCCCGTTCCTCAGCGCTTGCATCAAAGGCAACTGGTTTCCCGATTGCGCTTGTATCCGCGATGCTGGCAACAGGGCTGACGTTAAAAGACATTCCCTGCGGCAAATACGGTACCCTGGACAAATACGTTCCGGACGGAGATTATGTTGTCATCAAATTCGCCCGCTGGGCATTTGAAAAGTTCAAAGGCGTGGAGGACAAGCTCGGAACGCAGATGCGTGCCGTTGGCGAAGTCATGAGCATCGGCAAAACTTATAAAGAAGCGTTCCAGAAAGCCATCCGAAGCCTTGAAACCGGCCGTTATGGACTGGGCCATGCGAAGGATCTGGATCAGAAGACAAAAGAAGAACTGCTGCAGCTTCTGATTACTCCGTCCAGCGAACGGCATTTTATCATGTATGAAGCTCTGCGCAAGGGTGCATCCATAGAAGAAATTCACGAAATAACCAAGGTAAAGACATATTTCATCGAACAGATGAAAGAACTTGTGGAGGAAGAAGAAGCGCTACATCGGGAAAAAGGAAAACTTCCCTCCGATGAAAAGCTGACCGCAGCCAAGAAGGACGGCTTCTCTGATAAGTATCTGAGCCAGATCCTGGAGATCCCGGAAGCTGATATCCGGAACCGCCGGATTGAGATCGGCATAGAAGAGGCCTGGGAAGGCGTGCACGTAAGCGGCACCGAAGACAGCGCCTACTACTATTCCACATACAACGCGGAGGATAAAAACCCCGTCAGCACTGAAAAACCAAAGATTATGATCCTCGGCGGCGGCCCCAACAGAATCGGACAGGGAATTGAGTTTGACTACTGCTGCGTGCACGCCTCACTGGCGCTGAAAAAACTGGGATTCGAGACCATTATTGTAAACTGTAATCCAGAGACAGTTTCCACTGATTATGACACTTCCGATAAGCTGTATTTTGAGCCGCTGACACTGGAAGATGTCTTAAGCATCTACAAAAAGGAAAAACCGCTGGGTGTAATTGCTCAATTTGGGGGGCAGACCCCTCTGAACCTGGCAGCAGACCTGGAAAAGAACGGTGTAAAGATCCTCGGAACCGCTCCGTCTGTGATCGATCTTGCAGAAGACCGCGACCTGTTCCGCGCAATGATGGAAAAACTGGAAATCCCGATGCCGGAATCCGGAATGGCCGTCAATGTAGATGAAGCAATTTCCATTGCACAGAATATCGGATATCCGGTTATGGTGCGTCCTTCTTACGTATTGGGCGGCCGGGGTATGGAAGTCGTGTATGATGATGAGAGCATGGCAAATTATATGGCGGCAGCCGTTGGCGTTACTCCGGACCGTCCGATCCTGATCGACCGTTTCCTGAACCATGCTCTGGAATGCGAAGCGGATGCGATCAGTGACGGCACCCACGCATTTGTACCTGCAGTTATGGAGCATATCGAACTCGCCGGTGTGCATTCCGGTGACTCAGCATGCATCATCCCGTCCGTACATATTTCAGATGAAAATGTAAAAACAATAAAAGAATATACAAGAAAGATTGCCGAAGAAATGCATGTCAAGGGTCTTATGAACATGCAGTATGCAATCGAAAACGGTAAAGTTTATGTACTGGAAGCCAACCCGCGCGCATCCAGAACAGTACCGCTCGTATCCAAGGTATGCAATATCCGCATGGTACCGCTGGCTACCGACATCATTACTTCCGAGATTACAGGCAGGCCATCGCCGGTAGCCGGACTTAAGGAACAGAACATTCCGAATTACGGTGTCAAAGAAGCCGTTTTCCCGTTCAACATGTTCCCGGAAGTAGACCCGGTACTCGGGCCGGAAATGCGTTCCACGGGCGAAGTACTCGGACTTTCCGCATCCTACGGAGAGGCATTCTATAAAGCCCAGGAGGCAACCCAGACCAGGCTGCCTCTGGAGGGAACCGTGTTAATCTCCGTCAGCAGAAAAGACAAGCCTGAAGTCGTAGAAATCGCAAAAAGCTTCGCAGAGGACGGCTTCAAAATCATTGCTACGGGAACCACCTATGACCTCATCCGTGAAAACGGGATCGAGGCGGACAAGGTAAAGAAAATGTACGAAGGCAGGCCAAACGTCCTGGATTTGATAACCAATGGAAAAATCGACTTGATTGTAAATACCCCGGTGGGAAAAGACAGCGTCCATGACGACAGCTACCTCAGAAAGGCCGCAATCAAGGCTAAGATTCCTTATATGACCACCATGGCGGCGGCGCGCACAACAGCAAAGGGAATCAAATATATAAAAGAGCACGGCAGCGGAGATGTAAAGTCACTGCAGGAACTTCATGGGGAGATATCTTAAAGGTATCAGGCAGACAGAAAGTTATGCCGGTGCGTAGTATCAAGCAAAAAGACAGAAAATGCGGCTGCATTTTCTGTCTTTTTCTTATATGCCTTGTTTCAACCAACGCCCGCTAGCGCCTCCCATTAAGGCAGTATATGCCCCGCACTCAGATAAATCTCATACCACTCTTCACGCGTCAGGGTAATTTCGCTTCCAAGTGCGATCTCCACGAGGCGTGTCAGGTTCGTTGTACCCGCGATCATTTGGATATGAGCCGGATGCCTTAAGATCCAGGATGTTGCTATAGTTGTCGGAGTGACATCGTAACGCTCCGCCAGCTCTTCCAGCAGCTGGTTCAATTCGGGATACTTGTCGTCACCTATGAACACACCTTCAAAGAATCCGTACTGAAACGGGGACCATGCCTGAATTGTCATGTCTTTTAGACGGCAGTAATCCAGGATGCTTCCGTCACGGTCTATCGCTCCATCTGTCAGCATATTGACTTCCATTCCATTTGCGATCATATTCGAGAAGGGAACACTGAACTGTAACTGGTCCGTTACAATATCCTGCTTCACATACTTTTTCAACAGTTCGATCTGCATTGGTTTATGGTTCGATACTCCAAAATTTCTTACTTTACCGGATGCATTGAGCAGGTCAAAGGCCTCTGCAACCTCTTCCGGCTCCATAAGCGCATCCGGGCGGTGAAGCAGCAGAATATCCAGATAATCCGTATTCAGTCTCTTCAAACTGTTTTCTACGGACTTTATAATATGCTCCTTGGAAAAATCATACATAACTCCGGGAATAATACCGCATTTAGACTGCAGTATAATATCCTCACGCCTGAATTCTGTTCTCTCAAATGCCTCGGCGAAAAGAACTTCACATTTTCCGTTTCCATAGATATCTGCGTGATCAAAAAAATTTATTCCCAGTTCCATGCATTTATTAATATACTCCTCAAGGCCTTCCTGATCCAGGCTGTTAATCCTCATGCACCCCGCAGCGATTACCGGAACTTCAAGGCTGCTGGTTCCCAATGTCATTCTTTTCATCTCTTGTATCCTCCCGCACATTTTGATAACCCCAGTGTGTATTTCCAGACACGCTCTAAGACACCGCGCCTGGAGATAAACAAAAGACCCAACGAATTCCGCCTTTGGACGCGGCATGTCGGGTTTAGTTTCTATCATTATATGCTCTAAAAAAGAACTTCGTCAAGGACTTTGGGACAAATCCGTTGAGCTTTTGTGTTGGCGCGGATGGGGACGCTTAATGACAGAAAGGTTCTTTCAGGGTTTTCTGCTATTCTTTTAAAGGAGCGTCCCCGTCCGGCTGCGTGACTAAAGATCGTTAACTAAATTCCGATTTTACAGGAATGGCTTAAGATCTTTCATAAAATTCTCCAGCTCTTTCACCAGTCTTTTAGCCGCGGCTTTGCTTTCCCTGGATGCCTCCGGATTATCGTTGACAGCTTCGCTGATAGACTGGATCCCCATATTACAGCCATCCATCATCAGTTTTGCAATCTGCTGGCTGTCATCCTTAATCATCAGCTTCATCTCAGTGGTAATCCAGGAAAATACCGACGCCATTTTTCCCGGCTCCTGCTCCGGCCGGCCCTCCTCATTAAGAAGACCGGCAATTTCATCATCCAGCTCCTTATATTTACCGTCGTATTTCTCGATTACATTCCATAAATCTTCATCTGTAACGTAATCTTTCACCTGTTCAATACTGTCCGTTCCCATCTTGCAGCCCTTGCTGCATTCGTCCAATAGTTTTATTGTCTGCTCTTCCACACTCTCCGCCTTCTTTCTTTTTTTATCGTTTAGTGTGGGGAAATTTCTGAAATATATACCTCTATTCCTGTTAATTGACCGGTTTTATGGCTTAATTCTCCCCCGCTGCTTTTTTCACGCTATGTATTTTCAGCATAACAAACCTCGCTATAGGCTGTACAATACAAAGCTCGACAGCGAATGATATTGAAAAATTATTTTCTTAACAGGGCATACATACAGTAATCAAACACTTTCCCGCTTTTAAAGACGCCGTTTCTCATAATTCCTTCCAACGTAAATCCATTCCTTTCCAAAACCCGGCGTGAACCTGTATTATGAGCAAACGGCTCTGCATAAATTCTTACAATATCAAACCGCTCAAAAGCCGCTTGGCAAAGCTGGCCCACGGCGGCACTCATGATCCCCTTCCCCCAGAACTCCTCCGCCAGCCAGTATCCGAGCTCCGCACTCTTTTCATAGACATCCGTCCCCAGAAAAATCCCTATACTGCCTACCGCATGCCCCTCTACAACAATTGCCCTGCACAGTTGACGTTCTCCGCTGTCCGCGGCACAGGAAAGCACATATCCCTGCGCATCCTCCCGCGTATATGGATAAGGAAATGCATTGCGCAGATTGCAGGCAATCTTCTCATTGTTTGCATAAAATGCCACGTCATCAATATACTTCTCATTCCAATTGTCCAGTACAAATTCCATAGTTATTCCCCCTTTATTATATCCTGTCTGATTTTATCCACAATAAGATCTACCGTATCCACTTTCATTGCAATAATACTGCTCCACAGGCGCACTCCCTGATATACATAAAGAATCGTCTCCGTCATCTGCCCAATATGCACCTGCCTGAACTCCCCTGTCTCCATTCCATATGATAACAGCCTCTCCCAGCGTTTCACCGCCTTCCGGTTCATTTCCTCCATATAAGAGCTGCCGCAAACCAGTGAATACTCATAAATCGCATAGCTCAATGAGCTGCCGCTGTCTTGCATCTCTCCTCTTAACTTATCCAGCTCATGATCCAGGATCCACTTCGCGCTCTCCCCTGAATCCACGGCTGCCCCAACAAAGTCCTCTGCCCCATCAGACATTCCGCTCAAGATCTCCTCAAAAATCTCCCGCGTACTCCCGTAATGCCGGTACACCCCGCCTCGGCTCATCCCGCAGGCCTCACAAATCATTCCCATCGTAACTGCCCGAAATCCTTCATTTGCAAAAATCCTATAAGCAGTCTCCCGTATCCTTTTCCGGGTCAATATTCCTTTCTCTGACATAATACCTCCTAGTATAAGCCACACTATATACCTTGCTGTTTCGCTGGCCTGATTTTCCGATAGTGCAAATGCAGAAAAGACATATGTGTCGCTTTTATTATGCGACACATATGTCTTTTTGTCAAGCGTTAAAATTCAAATACATCTAAGTGTCCTTATGTTAAGCGGCAAATCACCGCTTCTTCCCGGCTCTGGATCATACAAAAAATCAACGTATGTACTTTTCACTCTCCCACATCATGCACTCGGACATTACACAGATCCCTGCAGCGCCGCAGGCAAGCATTTCCGCCACGCATTCGATGCTCCCTCTCATCCCGCCTATCGCATAGACCGGTATTTCCACCGCAGCACATACTTGGCGCAGAAATTCTTTTCCTCTGGGAGCCAGACCAGGCTTACAGTTTGTAGAAAAGATGTGTCCCGCGATCAGATAAGCCGCCCCTGCTTTTTCTGCCTCCGCCGCCTCCTGCACCGAATGGACGGAAGCCCCGGCGGTTTGAAACCAGGTAACCGCTTCCGGCCTGGATGTTAAGATGTGCAGCGGCAGATGAATACCGGCACTCCCCTGTTGGCGCGCTGCTTCTATAAAAGTATGTGGTATACACGGCACCTCATGTCTGTGGCAGATTTCCTGTATTCTTCTAAAAAGTGACGCGTACTCATCCTCCGTCAAATCCTTCTCCCTAAGCAGAACCGCACGGGGATGCTTCTTGCAAATGGATTCGATCTGCTCCTCAAAGGGGCGGCGGCACAGATGCCTGTTGGTAACTGCTATGATATGTTTGTAAATATCCGGCACATATTGTTCCATGATTTTCCTCCTTTTTTGTTAAACATAGAGATAATCACTCATAACAGGCTGCAGGCCCAGCTTCAGCAGATCCTGGTATACCTGCTCCACGGAGCGGCCGTCGGATATCTCAAACTGTTCGTCACCCTTTTCCTGGATCTCCTCTACGTGTTCTCCGATCCCGGTGCTCACGCCTGCCGAGATCTTTGTAGCGGCAATTTTGACCAGATTATCTCTCACACGGGCACATTCCCTGGTGGATATGGTGATGCTGGCATAGGGCATAAACAGCCTGTATGCAGTCACCACCTGCAGAAGCTGCGGCTCATGTACGTCCATTGGATTGATCCGGTCATTATTTACTATGGGCCGGAGCCGCGGACAGGAAAATGCAATCTCGGCATGCGGGTATTTTCTCTGGAGCAGCCAGGCATGCATGCCGGTGGCAAATGCATCTTTTCGGAAATCGTCCAGGCCCAGCAGGGCGGCAAACCCGACGCCTCTCATCCCCCCTTTCAGCGCCCGTTCCTGGGAATTCAGGCGGTACGGGAATATCCGCTTATGACCGGCAAGATGCAGTGTCTCATATTTATCTGCATGATAGGTCTCCTGAAAAACGGTCACGTAATCGGCGCCGCATTTATGCAGATATGCATACTCATCGGTATTCATGGGGTACACCTCGAGCCCGATTACTCTAAAATATCTGCGTGCGATCCTGCAGGCTTTTCCTATATATTCCACATCTGATTTTGCCCGGCTCTCCCCCGTCAGGATCAATACTTCCTGCAGGCCGCTCTTTGCAACGGCCCTCATTTCCCGATCGATCTCCTCTTCGCTCAGCCTTGCCCGGTTTATCTTGTTATGGCAGTTGAATCCACAGTAGATACAGAAGTTCTCACAGTAGTTTGCAATGTAAACCGGCGTAAACATGTAGATGCCGTTCCCAAAGTGTTTTCTGGTCTCCCTCTGCGCACGCTGCGCCATCTCTTCCAAAAACGGCAGCGCGGCAGGTGACAGCAGGGCCCCAAAGTCTTCCGGAGTACGCATATCCCGCGCAAGGGCCCTGCGCACATCATCTGCAGTATACCTTGTATAATCATAGGCATTCATGGAGGCGATCACCTGTTCCTGGATCCCGGACTCCAGAACCTCCATCCCCGGCAGATAAGTCATATGGTCAATCCGGTTTTTCTTCTGCAGTTCCTTTATCTCTTCATTTAAAATACTTTCATTTACATGATTTGCTGTACTCATTGCCGCCTCCTAATCCTGCAAAAATCCGGTGAGCGGTGAAGAAGCGCTTGCGCCTTTGTCAATGACCCGGGCCATACCGGACAGATACGCGGTACGCCCAGCTTCAATTGCCTTTTTAAATGCCTCCGCCATGGCAGGGATATCACCGGCCGTGGCGATTGCAGTATTGGCCATCACGGCCGCTGCACCCATTTCCATCGCCTCGCATGCCTGGGACGGTTTCCCGATCCCTGCGTCCACAATAACCGGAAGATCGATCTCATCAATCAGGATCTGGATAAAATCCCTGGTGCAGATCCCTTTGTTGGAACCGATCGGGGAGCCCAGAGGCATAATACAGGCAGCTCCAGCATTTGCCATGTCCCTGGCCGCATTTAAATCGGGATACATATAAGGCATAACAACAAAGCCCTCTTTTGCCAGAATTTCCGTGGCCTTGATCGTCTCATAATTGTCAGGCAGCAGATATTTTGAATCGTGAATTACTTCGATCTTTACAAAATCTCCGCATCCCAATTCTCTGGACAGACGCGCAATACGCACAGCCTCCTCCGCATTTCTGGCGCCGGATGTATTCGGGAGCAGCGTCACATTTTCCGGAATATAATCCAGAATGTTTGCCATGCCGCCTTCATTGGCACGGCGGAGTGCCAATGTGATAATCTGGGCGCCGGCCTTCTCTACCGCTGCCTTGATCAGATCCAGCGAATATTTTCCTGAGCCCAGGATAAAACGGGACTCAAATGTATGCCCTCCCAGGACAAATGAATCATTTTTACAATTTTCCATTTCTAAACTCCTCCTATTATTCTTGTTTTATTTGAATAGCTTTTCATGTTATCTCAGTATCAGCTCCGTAATGAGGTTTGCCTCGTGTGCTGCACAAACTGCCACTCTGGGGGCCATTAGCCCATTGCCGTATGATGGTTCTGTTTTTTCGTCCCCGCACAGATAAAAATGTTCTGTTATCTTCCGCGTGTGGATCGCATTGCTTTCTCCATATCCTGCCATACCGGAAGCAGCAATCAAATATTTTTCCGGATACAGCTCCAGTATCCCGTTTGCCAGCATTGCCTTAGCTTCCGGGTCATCGAAGGCTTCACATATCATATCATCCGCCGCAAACAAAGCTGCTATATTTTCTTCTGTCACTTTTATACAGTCTGTGGTAATGTCCAGGTATGGATTGATTTCCGCCAGCTCCTCCTTCAGCGCCTCGGTTTTGTACATTCCGATATGGCGCATAAAGTATTGCTGCCTGTTCAAATTGGTAATGTCTACCCGGTCAAAATCAAGCAGATGCAGGTGCCCTACTCCGATTCTGGCAAGGAAGAAAGCCACATTAGAGCCGAGCCCTCCCAGACCTGCGACCGCCACTTTTGCCTTTGAAAGCCGCTCCTGTATTTCTTTTGTATGGCGCTCTTCCAGCGCACACCTTATCTCTTCCCTGGTCAGCATCTTTCCATCAACCTCCTCCTACAAAACTGACAACCTCCAGAACATCGTGGTCTTCAACCAGTGTCAGGGACAGCATTTTTCTGGGCACAATCTCACCATTGCGCTCTACCGCCACCCGATTAACAGGGAACCCCTGCTGTTCCAATAGATCTGATATTGTGGTATCAGGCTTGAAATCGATTTCTTTGCCATTCACTTTCAGCATATCTTCTCCTCCTTTTTATGCAGTTACTATTCAACAAAGTGTGCATCCCGCTGGGAAGCAAAAAAAGAGTTCATGAAAGAACTACACCCGCGGTGGTGCACCCCTTCATGAACTCCTGTTCACTCTCATCGGTATTGCTTATGTAATTATGCCGCTGCTATACACGGGGACGTGCATAGTAACATTATGTAAACTCCGGAAAGTCGGTATAAGAAAACCCAAAAACGGGAAGCGCCATCGGCACTTCCCGTAAATATCTTACATCAGTCCCTACGTTGGCATTATCCAAATCAGGTATATGGGTCGAAGTTCTCAACTTCCTCTCAGCCTATCTATAAGCTCCCCTGTTTAGTTTACGTGTATAAATATACGCTGTTTCTTTTTATTTGTCAATACTTAAAAATATCCGATATTGGGGGCTGAACTGTAACGTTACTATGCGCGTCCCCTCTCATCGTAATCCATCCCGCAGCGTATTTATTGCTTCCTGAAATCTTCCGTCCTCCCGGATTTCTGCAACTGCCCCATCGGTAAGCAGCCCTTCCAGAATCATCTGTCTCATTTCCTTTGACGCAGCCTCCTGCCCTTCCTTTACTTTGACAGCCGCCGAGAATAAAAGCGGATTTGGCAGCATCACCTGCCCCGTAATAGCATCTACAAAACGCACAATGCTGTCCAGCGCCTTTTCTTTCTCTCCCGCCCGCAGAAAGACCTCAGCAAATATTCCGTCGCTCATTCCTCTTGTACAGCCAAATATTTCTTCCATCTTTCGGTAAACTTCACAGATTTCCAGCCCTTTTTCTGCATCTGGCTGTACCTTCTCGTCCGCCAGAAGCAGCAAGCAATTCTGCATCTGCCCTACAAGGGTGAACAAACGCTTCTGTATCACTTCCACAGCTTTGTCCTTTTCATCCCGCTTCAGATATAACTGCGCCCACAGCATCGTAGTATCCGCAGTATATTCCGGTATTTCCTTCAGAAGCCGTTCTCCCGTTTCCAGTTCCTCCTCTGCCAGCGCCATAGATGCAAGCTGGATGACCGCTTGGTCGCGGTATGCGGGAATCCCGTTTACCCGGATATATTCCAAAAGCTCTTTTCTCTGCTGCTTCCACTGTATTTTCTTTTCTTCTGATGCCAGCGGAAACATCATCTCGAACATGGTCAGCACCGCCGAAGCATTGTATTTCAGCGGTACACTTGCCGGATACTGATGAAGCAGCTTCTGCAGCATCTCCTCCGCCGCCTCCTGCCCCTGTTCTCTGCCGGTTTCAATTACTTTATTAATATGTTCTGCAACCTGCTCATCAGGCAGTGACTCTTCAAACTGCAGTAATGTATCTAAATTGGTGCCCAGCGCTCTTGCCAGGGGGCACAGTAATGTGATATCCGGGCAGGAACTTTCTGTCTCCCACTTACTGACTGCAGGCCCCGAAATCCCCAGTGCCGAGGCCAGCTGCTCCTGCGTCATACCTTTTGCTTTGCGGAGGGCGGCTATATGCGCTCCCAGATTTTCTTTCATAAGCAAGATCTCCTTTTCTGATATTTGTCCGGCCTGACAACTTTAGTATAGCCTCTCATGTACCGTCATACAAGAGAGGCTTCGTTAACGAAAGCTCTAAAATTATTAACCATGATTCAAGTCTTTATAAACTACAGAAAGAAATCATCTCCACTCAATCCGTATATGCGCGGCCGCCATTGCATTTACCGGTACATATAATGGATTAAATCCTTGGTCACAGCAGATTCCCGCCAGTAAACTCCTGTCCTGTTTCCGGCTTCCAGAATCCTTTTCAGCACCTCTTCTTCTACTCCATTTTTTATCAGAAGCCCCGCTGCCGGAGTATCGCTCCTGTTCTGCAGCAGCAGCTGAAAATAGCGGTATGCCCCCCACAATGATACATGGGAAAAATCCTGCCCGCTTTCCCGGAAGATCAAGTATGGAAATGATCTAGGTATCCACATACCACACAGGTCGCAGTAATTGTCCCCCCGTTGATATCTTGTCAATCGCGGATAACGGAAATAATCGTGATATATTCCAAAAACTTTTGCATATCCCAAAAGAAAGTTTTCCAGTTCCCTTGCTGTTACCCCGAAGATCTGCCTCTCAATCGCATCCACCGTTTCTTCCGCCATCTCACCCTGTTGAAATATTCCATACCAGGTATCCGCGCCAGTGGGATACTTTACATGAATAGGCAGACGTTTAAACTTTTCATCGCCGTTATATATCTCATCAATAAAGTCATCCAGAATAATAGCCCCCTGGTCAAGCCTGAAAAAGCCGTTAATCTTGCTCTTAACAGATCTATCACCGGAGTGCTTTCCCGTAAAATAGTACGGACTCATTTCCAGCATCAATTCCGGCCTCTCCTCTTTCATACAAACGCCTGTATAACACAATAGTTTACGCTCTGATACAAATGCCCATGTCCCATGTTCCGGAATAACGATTTCCCGGGCAGGTACTGATTCCGTGTTTACGCTGTCATAGATTGCTTTTATTATTTCATCCATGTCTATACCTCGTACTTTCCTTTTCCATGTTCATCTGGTATTTTCTGCCGATACCGGATTACAGTTGTTGTGTAATGGGGTGATTTTTCAGGGTCCTCCTCATAACCCACTTTTTTTATAATTCTATCACTAATTTTCCTTTTTCACCATACCCCTCCTTCCATTTGGAAGCCTGTCAGCTCTCCCTTTATCTCGCGCCCCCAGCCGCATACAACACTATAGCTTGTATCTGCAGAAGGTTTGGGATAAAATGACTACAGAATATAAATTTTCACAAGCAGGAGGTAGCATATTGAAAGAAATTGCCATTTACGGCAAGGGAGGTATCGGCAAATCCACACTCAGTGCCAACATCTCTGCCGCCCTTTCCATTCAGTTCCGCTGGCAGGCGAAGGCTTTTTGAGAGGGGAACGCTACTGCCCTCGTCACTCTCCCCCAATATCATATCCACAGATATGAACGAGGATGACATGGTATTTGGCGGAATGCAAAAGCTCACCGATACCGTAACTGCCATACTAAGAGAGAAGCCAAGGCCGCGCGCCATCGTCATCATCAGCTCCTGTCCCGCCGGTATCATAGGGGATGATATTGATATGGCAAAATCTCTGGCAGAACCTGGTATTCCTGTCATTACAATTAAGACAGACGGCAACCTCTCCGGCGATTATCTGCAGGGCATGCTCATGTGCTATACCGAACTGGCCAGGCAGATCATTGACCCAAATGTGCAGCCCGAACCTAACACGGTAAACATTGTTTTTGAAAAAGTGGTTGCTAAAAATACGGAAAATAACTTTCATATAATCCGGGATTATCTGGATAAAATGGGAATCCGGGTAAACTGCAGATTTTTATGCAATACATATTACGATGAACTGAAGAATTTCCGCAGCGCTTCGCTCAATCTGCTGGCCCATAAAGACTATACAGGGAAAAATTTTACCACTCAGCCACCACCGATAACCAGACACTGCGCCAGATGGAATTTGATCCGCTTAATTATCCCGAACTGTGGTATTTTGGGCAGCCCCGGGTTCCCTGCACCTATCTCGACAAACGGGATTATGTATATGGCAGCAGGGATAAACTGACAGAGGCGCTCCATTTTCTGGAATCTAATATGAACTTTGATCTAATAGTGATCGTCAATTCCCCGGGGGCCGCCCTGATCGGCGATGATGTCAGAGATATTGCCATGGATGAGATTCAGGGTACTCCGGTTTTTACGGTGGAGACCCCCGGCTATTCCAGGGATATATGGGAAGGGTACAGCTCTGCATGCTGCCAGATTATCCGAGAGCTGCTTCCTGACGCTCCCCTCCCTGTAAATACGGGCACACGTAAAAAAGTGAACATCCTTGGGATGTCCATATTCCACAAATATTACCAGGGAGACTGCCGGGAGTTTACGAGGCTTCTGGATCTCTGCGGCATTGACGTGTCCTGTATTCTTTGCTGCGAATGTACTTTTGAGGAAATCATGGGCATGAGAAATGCAGATTTGAATATCGTAGTGGATACGATCTATGGAATGGATGCCGCCAGACTCCTGGAGGAAAAATATCAGATCCCCTATGTCTCCTGTCCCGGCGTCCCGGTAGGATTCTCCGCCGCCGAGACCCTGATTCATCAGGTATGCAGTCTCCTCAATGCAGACTCGGCCGCCTTTGTCACTGAGAGTGAAAAATCCAGAGCGCGCGCCTATATTTATCTCTCAAGACTGAATTCCCTGACCGGCCTTCCAAAGGGGGTAAAATTCGCGGTCCATGGCACCTGTTCCCAGTGTTACGGGTATACCGCCTTTCTCATCCGGTACTTCGGCATGACCGCGGACTGTATCTCGGTTCTGGATCCCCCCGGCGCCAACAGTCCTCCAGCCCCCGAATATGAGGAACTCTGCCGGCTGCTGGAGAAAACATCCATGAGCGGCGCCCTTCATAAAGACATCTTGTCCACCGATGCCGAACTTGTATTTGCGTACGGAAATATCATCGCAAAGCTGAAGGCGATGCATCGTGACTTCAGCGGAATCGAGATCAGTCTGCCCTCGATGGGCTATACCGATGTCATTCCTAAGACACACCTCGGGCTTTCAGGCGGACTGCTGTTGTGCGAACAGATCATCAACGGGCTGATGTTCCGATAAGAAGTACGGCAGACAGTCAAATCGACTGCCTGCCGTACTGCATATTTTTCTTGTATAGCAATGCATAGAAATCGGTAAAAAAATCCTAATTCCCAACTTTAATTTCCAAATACATGCCGTAAAAATTCAACCGCTCCCCTGGCGTCGTTGTCTAACATTTCTTCTGTAGCATCCGGCGCCAAGTCCCTCCAAACTTTAATTTCCGATCCCACAGTTCCGCCGCTCATCACAAAGGGCTCCATTACTACCGCGCCCTGGTAATCAATATCTTTCAGCGCCTGACCGATTTCCGCCCAGGGAAGGCTTCCTTTTCCCGGAACCCGCCTGTTCTGCTCTCCCACATGGAGATGCCCAAGCTGACGTCCTGCTTTACGGATAGCCGCCCCTATATTGTCTTCCTCTATATTCATGTGAAAGGTATCCAGCATGATTTTTACATGGGAACTGTCTACCGCATTCACAAACTCAAGCGCCTGCTCACAGGTGTTCAGCATGTACCCCTCATACCGGTTCAGAACCTCCATTCCCAGAGTCACATCACAGTCTTCCGCTATTTTTGAAAGTTCTTTCATATTTTTTATTGCGCGCTCTAAATCTGCTTCTTTGTCCATCGGAGCCGCCGGATCCAAGGGCCAGTAAGAGTATAAGCCTCCGCCCAGCACCTTTATGTCCATGAGCTGCAGACGAGGCAGCAGTCCCTTAAAAAAGTCCATTCCCCTCTTTACAACAGCCGGGTCGCCGGAACAAAGGTTTTGTTCCTTTGTCGGCCCGTAGCCTGCTGTCATGATAATCCCTTGATCCTCTGCACATTTTTTTAAGTCCAGAAGCTGTTCGTCTTTCAAGTACACGTTCCGCAGCGCCATACAGGAAATCTCTAATACATCAAATCCCAGCTTTTTAACTTTCTGTATGTAATATTTGTAATCTGCCTGCCATTCCTTTGTCCAATATGCAAAATATATTCCATATTTCATAATTGCGCCTTTCTCCTTAAGTTTAAGATTTAGTTGGTTGCTTATATTCTGATCTATTCCGCAAAATAGATCCAAATATGTCCGATTATACATAGAGCCATCACCACAGTTAAAAAACGGTGCACAAGAAGATTAAGGCGTTTATTCTTCGTTATGGTATGGCACAGTACAATCAGCAGTACCATGACAGCCGCAGTCAGTGCACCAGTAATGAACACACCTATATGGTGTACCTTTATCATAGGAAACACGAATATAAAGTGCAAAACAGCGATAACGAGTATTGCAGCACTTATGTACTTATGCGCCTGCATAAAAAATACATCCGCCTTTTTCAGATGCAGTTTTCGCGTCACCGCTTTCACCAGCAGCATTAAAAAACATAAAAGACATAAATAACCCAAAATAATACTCATAAAAATCCCCCCAGTACTTAAATCCCTCCTGCCTCATATGGCAGCTTTCTCTCCTGGCAGCATCCTTTTTTCGTTCCGGTCAAATCCTGCCTGTTTATTCATTATATACCTTATTCTGCAGCTTTGCTGCAGACCCGCCCGCAGGGCATGAGTTACGGGGTGCCCTTTGGGTATACCTTATTCTGCAGCTTTGCTGCAGATCCGCCCGCAGGGCATGAGTTACGGGGTGCCCTTTGGGTATACTTTTCTCCGCACGAACTCAATCTATCCTGCCCACCATTTTCCATGTAATGTTCAAGCTGTCGCTTGTAGCGGCTACGGTGGTAATCATCAAATCCACCACCCGCCGTTTATCGTCAAAGGATACGCTTCACATAAGAGAGCAGGACATTGTTTGCGCCTGTCAGACTGTCCGCCAGCTTAACACCCGTTCATTCCCGTAAAGTCGGCGGCGTCATTGACGATGACCGTCCCCTGGCTTGTAAACAATGACCTTTGCAATCAAACCCCGCTTAATATCCCGCACCAGTTCCTGAAACTTTGGGCGGTCTGTGTTCTTGCCGCTGTACCCTTTGTCTGTGTATTCCTTGCAGTTACCGGCTTTCAATGGAAATACTGTCCTTTTTGTCTACCGATTGTCTTGCATAGATCGCGTCTATCCTGTTATTCATTTTGTCGCTCCTTTTCTTAAAAAAGAAACGGAGCTGCTGACATGATTATTATACCGCCAGCAGCCCCACAAATCAACGATGGCTTCGGAAAACCTTACGCCCCGGCTTCCTCATTCTGCCGCCCACAGTGGAGCAATTCCACTACCTCACAGATGGGATAGGGTGTGTTCCTTGCTATCCTGCGGGATATTAAGAAAGATATGGAAAGCGGAAAACAGCCGAGTGAAGCTGTGACCGCCGCCATGTTCCAAACCATGCGGAACGCATTGGCGAAGCGGAAGCAAATCCCGTTTTCCATTGACGATGTAACGGCAATGGTTGCCGGACAGATCGGACAGCTTGCGACGATGGACGAGGAAGCCGTTGATCTATTCCAACAATTAGCAAAAAAAATGATTACGCAAACAGAGAAAATGTAACTATCTTGTCACTATTAACAAATAGATATCTGACATTTTCCCAAGTGAAACTGGGGCGTGGTGGTCTTTTGACTGCCGCGCCCCGGTTTTTCTATATTTAATAAAAAATTCATAGTTAAGTATGAAAACATACTTGATATAAGTACGATTTCATACTATAATAGTAGTCGTGCAAGTATGAAAACATACTAAGGAGGTAAGACCATGCAGGAAAAAATAAATGAATTGTTGATGGACTTTAATAAAATCAACAAGGAGTGCGACGAACTATATCACAAAGTGGCTTCAAAGATGGGGATTTCAGACAGCGCCTTTTCTATCTTTTATACCCTTTATGACTTAGGCGATGGCTGTCTGCAAAAAGACATTTGCTATGAGTTTTTTGCAAATAAACAGACGGTTAATTCTTCTATTCGGAAACTGATACAGGAGGGATATATTTATCTTGAACAGGGTGTTGGCCGGGATAAGCACATTTTTTTAACCGAAGCTGGAAAACAGTTTGTTGAAAAGTACATTGTGCCAGTCATCCAAAAAGAAAATGCGGCCTTTACCGCCTTGAAAGAGGCGGAACAAAAGGAACTTTTACGCTTGGCAAATATTTATATGGAAAGTTTGAGGACAAAATTAAATGAGATTTGATCGTATTTTCCATAGCAGATTACTGAATTTAGGAGGTAACACAGAATGAAAACAATTTTACGGTTCATAAAACCGTATAAGTTGCTATGCTTTTTTACATTACTTGTTATGTTTTTAGATGTTGCGGGTGGTTTGCTAATTCCGACCATCACAGCGGATATGATAAATGCCGGTATCAATGGCGGCAATATGGACTACCTGATCCGCAGCGGAATACTTATGCTGATCGTAACAATCGTTACCAGCTCTGGCGCGTTGTTGGGGAGTTATCTCGCCGCAGACCTTTCCTCTAAAATTGGCCGGGATATGCGGAACGCTCTTTACGATAAATCGCTCACCTTTTCCTCTTACGACTTTGAACAGTTCGGAACAGGCTCTATGATTACCCGCACATTGAACGATGTAAATGTGGTTCAGCAAGGGATTGTTTGGTTTATTCAAATGGTACTGCCTGTTCCGGCTGTCTGCATTATGGGAATTGTTATGGCATTTACGATTGATACCATGATGGGCGGCTTATTGATTGGCGCAACGCTGTTTATCCTGCTTCTGGCGGTTTTTGTAACCCGTAAAGCCTCATTGATTTTTGCCAAACTGCAAAAATTCCTTGACCGCATGAATGTTGTTCTTCGGGAAAATGTTACGGGTGTTCGTGTTATTCGTGCTTTCAATAAAGAAAAGTATGAAGAAAAGCGAATGCGGAAATCTTTTGAGGATTACGCCGAGGCATCGATCAGCGCAAACCGCCTGTTCGTTGGATTGGAAAGTATTGCCCTGTTTGCAATTAACCTTATCATTGTCGTTATCCTTTGGCTAGGTGGAAACCGGATCGGCGCGGGATTTATGGAAATTGGCGATATTACTGCTCTGACACAATATGCCATGATGATCCTTTTTTATATCATTATGGCCCAGATGGTGATGATCTTAATTCCCCGCGCTATGATTTGTGTTCGGAGAATTTCAGATGTGCTACATCTTGCGCCGGAAATTCAAGATGGAATGCCGTCTGTTGATAATAACCCCAGTCAAACGAAAGAAGTTATACGGTTCAAAAACGCAAGTTTCCGCTTCGCAGACGCGGACGAGAATACCTTAGAGGATTTGGACTTTACCTGTAAAAGAGGGGAAACGACTGCTATTATCGGCAGCACAGGCAGCGGAAAATCTACGATTGCAAAATTGATTTTGCGGTTTCACGATGTTACTTCCGGCTCTGTCCTTCTGAATGGCAAGGATATTCGCAGCATGACGCAGAAAGAATTAAGGGAGCATATTTCTTATGTGCCGCAAAAAGCATGGCTGTTTTCCGGCACGATTGCTGACAATCTTCGGCATGGAAATGACCGTGCAACCGAACAGCAAATGAAGCACGCTTTATCGGTTGCACAATCCGAATTTGTTTATGATCTCCCTGATGGTCTTTACTCCCGTGTATCACAGGGCGGTACAAACTTTTCAGGCGGGCAAAAGCAGCGTCTTTCGATTGCGCGGGCATTGGCAAAGAAAGCCGCTCTCTATATTTTTGACGATAGCTTTTCCGCTCTGGACTTTAAGACTGACGCAGCGTTACGGAAAGCCCTTGCAGATGAAGTAAAAGACGCGGCGGTGCTGATTATCGCCCAGCGGATCAGCACGATTATGAACGCGGAACAGATTATTGTGCTGGAAGAAGGGCGGGTTGTCGGAATTGGCAATCACGATTTCCTAATGCAGACCTGCCCTGTTTATCAGGATATTGCAAAATCTCAAATGAAAGGAGATGTGAACCATGAGTGAGAATAACAACAATGCAGAAGTTCTTACAGAAGAAATGGATTTTGAAAAGCCGGGTCATGCGTGTCAAACACTAAAAAGGCTGTGGCGTTCCACGGGCGATCAGCATAAGCGGTTAGCGGTTGTGCTTGTATCGGTAATCCTTTATACTTTTCTTTCTATTATTGCGCCGCTGTATAGCGCGCACATCGTAGATTTGCTTTGGAACAACATTAAAGAGGCGATTACAAACGGCGCAGTCTTTCAAGTTACATGGGCAACAGGTGGCCGGGATATCGTATTTTTATTGTTGATCTATCTGGCAACGGCTCTGTTTTACACCCTTCAATCGTTCCTTATGTCCAGCTTTGCGGAAAATCTTAATCTCCGGCTACGGACGGAAATCAGCGAAAAGCTAAATCGGCTCCCACTCGCTTTCTTTGACCGCACCAAAACCGGGGCAATTCTCAGCCGGACAGTGAATGACTTGGATAAAACAGCGGAAGCCCTGCAATCAGGAATGTTGAAGCTGTTTACAGCCGTTGGCATGGTAATCGGCTCTCTGGTGATGATGTTCCGCTTTAGTATATTATTGACGCTTGTTTTCTTGGTGTTTACAGGAATTGCACTGGCAGCTACAAATTTTGTGGCGGCAAAAACACTGAAATCCTCCATGAAACGGCAACAGTGTGTGAGTAATGTAACCGCACAGGTAGAAGAAGCATACAGTGGCCGGGTTATCATAAAAGCATTTAATCAGGAGGAAACCAGCTCTGAAAATATGCACAAGGCCACGGAAGAACTGGCCGAGGCTACCAAAAAAGCGGACTTTATGATAAACGCAATCAATCCGGCGATCCGCCTGATTAACCGTTTCGGTCAAGTGCTGATTGCGGTATTGGCTGGAAAAATGCTGCTGGAAGGAAGATTGACCGTCGGTGTGTTTCAGGCATTTTTCCAGTATGTAAATCAGGCTTCGGAACCGCTCACGGAAGCTGCCTATATGGTAAACAGTATGCAGTCCGCTTTAGCTTCTCTGGAACGGATTTATAAGCTGTTGGACGAGGAAGAACTTTCGCCGGAACCCGCTCTCCCCGCTATTGTGGATCAGGCAAAAGGGACAGTAGAATTTCAGAATGTCCAGTTTGGATATACGCCGGACAATATCTTAATGCACAACATCAACTTCTCTGTAAAGCCAGGACAGAAGGTTGCAATCGCCGGCAGCACAGGAGCCGGAAAGACAACGCTTATCAATCTGCTTATGCGGTTTTACGAGTTAAACGGTGGAAAAATTACTTTAGACGGAACCGATACAAAGGATATGACCCGTTCAAATTTAAGAAGCAATTTTGGAATGGTGCTGCAAGATACATGGTTGTTTGGCGGCACGATTGCGGAAAATATCGCTTACAGCAAGCCGGACGCTACCCGTGAAGAAATCGTAGCGGCGGCAAAAGCGGCCAGAGTGGATTTCTTTGTCCGCACCATGTCGCACGGATATGATACGGTTTTAAGTAACGACGCGGAAAATATTTCTATCGGCCAGCGGCAGCTTCTAACCATAGCCAGAGTATTCCTTTGCAATCCAGCGGTTATCATTTTGGACGAAGCGACTTCCAGCGTCGATACCCGCACGGAAATTGAGATCGGCAAGGCTATGAAAGCCCTGATGAAGAACAGAACGAGCTTTGTAATCGCTCACAGGCTTTCGACTATTATAGACGCTGATTTGATCCTGTTTATGCAAAACGGAAATATTATCGAACAAGGAACACACGAAACTTTGTTAAAGGCAAAGGGGGCTTATGCCGATCTGTATTATAGCCAGTTTGCGTGATGCCTTTGTCACAAAATAAAGGCAGAAACAGTCCTATATAATGAAATTTTCCGGGACACACTTTGTCCACAAGTAGGAGCGTAGGACGAGAGGCGGGGGCTTTCATATACGCCCTGTATGCTGATGAAACCGGTCCTGTGCTTGATGTTCAGCCTTTATTTTGTTGTCAGCAGCCCCCGTTTCGTGGTCTGCGTGTAGTTCCTTGTAAACTGACATAATCTCTAAAGTAAACTACAGGACTTATAAACTGGAATATGCGCTCCCTGCATAAGCCATTCTCCCAAATTTAATCGACGTACGCTTCATAAATTTGTGCGCAGCTGGCAAAGAACCATCTCGCAAAGCCAGAGAACAAAGAGTTTCCGAGAGTACTCTATTTTTCAGACGTTTCCGCGGCATTTATGTATATACCTACTGCAAAGAATATGCTGTTTTGTAAAAACAGCGCCCAATTTAATTATGGGTCTATCCGACCCATAATTAAGACCGCCGCTTCACAGATATCACATCTGTTTCGCAGCGGTCCTATTAAGTTCTCCCGCAAGCATATAATGGAGCTAAATTTTTATAGTTAACATTTCTCAAAATACAATTCATACCAAACCAAAAACGTATAAATGGTCCAGATCTTTCTCCAGTTATCCGAATTTCCGGCGATATAATCATCAAAAATCGCATTAATCTCATCAACCTGAAAAAACTTCTCCGCAGCCTCACTGCGGAACTTCTCCCTGACATCCTGATTATATCTGTCGTCTGCCATCCAGATACGAATCGGCACGATAAATCCCAGCTTTTTGCGGAAGGCGATCTCTTCCGGCAGTACTTTCGCCGCTGCAGTCCGAAACGCCACTTTATTCTGCTCCGCATTTACCTTATATTCAGAAGGCATCCGTGAGGCAATATCAAAGATCCTGGTATCGGTAAGTGGCATTCTGATCTCTAATCCCGCGGCTGTACTCATCTTATACACATTGAAATAAATGTCCCCCTCCAGCCAGATCTGGATATCCACATCCGACATCTTCGTAAGCGGATCCAGCCCCTGTGTTTCCTCATAAATCCCTTCCGCCAGCTCGATTGGAAGAACATCGGGATCATACTTTTTCAAAATCCTCTGTTTCTCATCTTCCTTCATAATATTGGTATTACCTACATAGAAGGTTTTCAAATTCTCGCCATAACGTTCCGCATTGCGGTACATATTATACCCGCCAAAGAACTCGTCCGCCCCCTCTCCGGAGTAACATATCTTCGTATGTTCGGCCGCCGCCTTACAGCCGATTGCAAAAACGATGGCTGAAGCATCGCCCAGAGGCTGTTCCATATTCTCCATCACATAAGGCACTGCCGCAAAATACTCTTCCGGCGTAATCAGGCGGCGGAACGTCTTTCGTCCAAGGATATCGCCCGTCTTCTGTGCCAGTTTTGATTCATCAAACCGTTCTTCTTCGTACCCGCAGGCATCCGCCGTCTCTGCATCAGACATTGCCAGTACATAAGAAGAATCAACGCCTCCTGATAAAAAGGATTCTGCCGTCTCATCCGGGGTTTTCACCTCGGTCATGATCCGGCCAAGCGTGGTATGGATCTCCTCCGCCCATTCTTCAAGGGATTTGCTGTAATCCGGATGAAATTCCGGCTTCCAATAGCGTTCTATCTTAAGCTGCCTTCTCTGCCAGGTCAGAAAACGCCCGGGCATAAGCTTTTTCAGGCCGCGGAAAAATGTAGTCTCTCCCGCCACGTATGTAAAGGTAAGATACAGCTGCAGCATCTCTTCATTCAGTTTCTTCACAAATCCCGGCTGCTCCATGATCTTACGAATAGAGGTACCGTACAGAAGCTTGCCGTCCGCCGTTTCATAATAATAAAAAGGCGTAGTTCCAAACTGATCTCTCAGACAAAACAATTTCTTCTCTTCATCGTCCCACAGGGCAAATGCAAACATGCCGTGCATATGGTTTCCCATATCATATCCCCAGGTTTCGTATGCCTTTACCAGAATTGCCTGCTCACGCTCCTCCCTGGACAGGGAACCATCAATTCCCAGTTCCTCACAAAGAGCTTCCCAGTTGCGGATATGACCACTGTATTCTTTTATTATTATCATATGTATGTCCTCTCGTATTAAAATTTTATTGTAACAGACTGCTTTTTATAGCAGACTTAATTCATTTATTTTAGCATAATATAAAGCGGTCAGCAATAACTAGAGGAGAACAATTAGCGGCGGGGTTCCGTCTTGTTACTATTCACGGGGCCGTGCACCCCGCTGCACGGCATCCGAGCCAATAAAATGATGGAGCCGGGCATCTGGGTCCTCGCCCTAGGCGGCTTTAAATGGCCCAGATGCCGTTACTATGCGCGGCCCCTGGGCCGTGAATAGTAACTCCATCTTAATGCAAAGAGGGGGACGCTTAATAACAGGGAGGTTCTTCCGGGGGCTTTCGCGATTCCTTCATGAAGCGCCCCCCTCCTCTCGCGAGACTGAAGCTCGTTCATTAATTCTTATATTTGTTTTGAAAATATCCATAAAAAAAGTGATAGAAAATTGTACACAATCACGATAGATAAATATGATATATAACGTTATAATATTATGTAATAACGTTATATCCGAGAGGGGAATAAGAATGCTTAAAAGAAATAAAATAAAATACGTTTTTGTTATGCCCGCAATTTTATTACTGATCGTATTCGTCTATTATCCGGTTATAAAAAATATGATCTACAGTTTCTATAACATGAGTGCATTTTCGGTTCATGAGCATTTTATCGGGTTAGACAATTATCGATCGCTGTTCGCGGATCCGGTTATCAGGACTGCTTTAAAGAATAACTTTATTTATGTATTCTGGTCTTTGTTGTTTCAGGTTGGCGGCGGCCTTTTGATTGCGCTGTTTCTGGAAAGCAGCTTTATAAAAAGAGGAAAAGTTTTCTTCCGAACCTTATTTTTTATCCCTTCTATTATTTCCATTACAGTGATAGGCGCGTTGTTTACTTTTATCTATCAGCCGGACATCGGCCTGCTGAACAGCCTTCTGAGATTTTTGGGATTTGACTCACTTGCGGCTGGCTGGCTGGGCAATTCACATACTGCCTTATACGCAATCATTGCCATGAGCCAATGGCAGTACACCGGTTATGCGGCTATGCTGATCATCGTGGGGATACAAAGGGTTTCTCCGGCAGTTCTAGAATCTTCAAAGTTAGATGGCTGCGGATTCTGGCAGCAGGCGAGATACATTATCATCCCGCAGATAAAGGATACGGTCACGATTGTGATCATCATTACACTCAACTGGGCGATGCAGGTCTTCAATGAGATTCAGGTAATGACGGCAGGAGGCCCTGGCAATGCAACTCAAACACTGGGAAACTACATGTATACGGCTGCCTGGTCTTATGACAAATTCGGGTATGCCTCCGCCATCGGTAACCTGATACTTATCATTACAGTCGTACTGGCATTTCTGCAGATGAATATCAGCGGGTTTGGAAACGAGAGCTGATACGTGCGGGAATCCGCCTGCAGGTCATTTCCTCAATCTATCTGATAAACAAAGGAAAACAGTTCAAGAGTGAATGGAGAGTACATTATGCTGAAAAAATCTGAGTTTCATTTGAAACAGTTCGTTCTATATTTTATTTTTATACTATTTTCATTATCAATTATATACCCATTATTTTGGATTTTGTCCAATTCTTTGAAAACAAATAAAGAGTTTTATAATAATACATTCTCACTGCCCGGACATCCTGAGATCGGGAACTATCTGCAGGCATGGAAAGAGGGCATATCCTTATACTATCTTAACAGTATCATCGTCACTGTCATTACGGTTATCTTAATCCTTTTGGTTTCTACACTGGCGGCTTATGCAGTTACCAGATTCCCTTTTAAGTATAAAAAGATACTGCTGGGGATACTGCTTGGAGGAATGTTTGTTTCTCCGCAGACTGCGGTGCTTCCCTTATATCATCTGCTCAGAGATTTAAGAATATACGATACCTATGTGGCTATGATTATTCCCATACTCGCATTCCGGATCTCGTTTTCAATCTTTCTGCTGTTCCCGGCTTTTCATTCCTTTCCAAAGGAACTGGAGGAAGCGGCTGTTCTGGATGGCTGCAGCAGTTTTGAAATTTACAGGAAAATCATGCTGCCGGTATGCCGTCCGGCGGTTACCGTGTGTCTTTTATTAAATTTAATATATACCTGGAATGAGTTTACTTTCTCTTTAAACTTTATAAGTACGGAAAAGTATTATACGATCCCGATCGGCCTGATGTCATTTTCACAGGCTTTATACACGGACTGGGTCGTTCTGCTGTCGGGTATCGTACTGGCAATTGTGCCTGTGCTTGTGCTCTTTATTGCCTTTCAAAAATATTTTGTAGCCGGGCTTACAGTGGGCAGCGTGAAAGAATAGGGGGACCCAAGATATGAAACGAAGAATAAAAATAACTCTTATACTGGTATTTACCATGTTACTGACGGGTTGCGCCGGACCGGCTGAACAGGAGGACAAAGTCACGTTAACATTCATGCACCGGTGGACGATGGAACCGATGAAGTCTGCCACTGAGGATATGATAAAAGAGTTTGAAAAGGAAAATCCGGACATAAAGATCAATGTAATCACGGCTACAAATTCGTCTTATAAGCAGAAAATAAAGACCGTAATCAATTCGTCCGCACCGCCGGATATATTCTTTACCTGGGGTGACGAATACCTGAATAAGTTTGTAAGAGAAGGCTTGGTACTGGACCTGTCTTCTTATATGGAAAAGCACCAAACTTTAGAAGAACTTGTTCCAGGGCAGACGGCGGCCTTTCAATATCAGGGCGGGATCTACGGCATACCGCTGAAAATCGACGCCAAATTATGGTTTTATAATAAAGAAGTATACAAAAAACTTGGACTGGCCCCGCCCGGCACGTACGAGGAGTTTTTACAGCAGTTGAAAGTAATACAAGAGGCCGGGATTACTCCGATTTATTTCGGAAACTCCGACCCTTATGCAGGCGCGCATTATTTAACAACATTAAACCAAAAATGTGTTCCTGAAGAGACCTTAAAAGCTGACTATTCATTAGAGGATGGTTCTTTTTCGGATCCGGGTTATCTGCAGGCGCTTACGATTTATGAAGATCTTCACCAATATATGAATGCAGACACGGCAGCTTACGACTGGAGCTTTTCTTATTCAGGGCTGATTAACGGAGACTGCGCACTGGTATACGACCAATATGTTACCATCGCAGATTCTATGGAGATGGATGCAGAATTCACAAAAAATAACTTGGGTATCTTCCCCTTTCCCACCATAGAGGGGGCAAGAGGAAATCAGTCCATTATCACTGGAACACCCGACGGCTATGCTGTCAGCAGTAAAACCAAGCATCCCGAAGAGGCCTTTCGGTTCCTGCAGTATATACTCTCTAAAAAGAACACTTTACGTTATTTAGAGAGCAGCTATTGGGTGAATGCTACAACAGACCTGTTTGAAAATATCGGCCAATATACAGACATCGAGCCATTAATAGAAGGCATAAAGTATATAAAAACCTCACCTTCTACAACCCCCTGGTTAGATACGGAACTCGATCCGAAAATCGCGCAGACTTATTTAAACGGCCTGCAGCAGATTGATACCGGGGAGGCAACACCGAAGCAGCTGTTAAAGCAGATTCAGTTAGCTGCGAAAAGCGCAAAATATGATAAAGGTAATTAAATGTAAGAGTTCAGGCAGGCCTGAACTCTTACATTTAAACTTCCCTTTATGCATTTTCATAATTAAACCGGTACCTGGATGCAACAATATACTCCTGCCCGATATAGATTAGTTGATTCTGGGTATCGTATATCTCTGTATACAGCAGGAATAACGGATCGCCAGGCGCAATTTTTAAAAGCTGCGCCTGTTTCGAATCCGCCTTTAATGCATCAATATAGGAGTTCTGGGAACATCCCACTATAATACCATGGCTTTTTAACAGATCATACAGCGACCCTTCCAAATCATCCGTGAGAAGAAATGCATATTGGGTAAAAGGAAAATAATTGTTTTCCAACATGACAGGTATCTCATCCGCATAGCGGACGCGCTGTATGTATAGTATGGCATCTTGGTCAAGGCTTGGATGCGGTACCCGTCCGGGTGAGTTCTTCGTGAGAACCGTTCTCTGGGTAACTACAGCCGATGGGGTCATGCCATTCACAATGCAGGAATTTGAAAAACTCATATTATGTTCTATTTTACGGAAAATCTTCCGCTCTTTTACAAAGGTTCCCTTCCCCTGATTTTTAACAAGAAGACCGTCTTTGCAAAGTTCTTCAATCGCACGGCGGATGGTGATCCTGCTCACATCGTATTGTTTAATTAGTTCGACCTCTGTGGGAATCTTAGATCCGGCCGGATACTCTCCGCTTTTTATCCTGGCAGAAATATCGTCTTTAACCTTTTCAAAAAGTGGACGCGTCGTATTATTTTCAATATTCATCTTATTACCTCAACTATATCATTATATGTCATGGAACATTTTATCATATTCATTATAACATTACAATACGAATATGGTATACATTATAACAAAAAATGTGATTAAGTGACAAAAATTTATTTTTAAACAAGCAATTAATTGTTCATGATGACAAATTTTATTTCATCTCAGATCCCCTATTGATTATATCGTATTATGATGATATGATGAATTTACGAAAGGAAGGTGAGTAAATGGATATGGCATGTGATAGAATTCTGGTTTCATCAAGCATATACGATTCTGTTTCAAAAGAACCATACCAGGGCTATATTGTATTAAAGGATGGCCGCATTAGTGACGTAGGAAAAGGAAAGCTGCCCGCCGCTTATACCGCCGGGGGACTGAAGGTACAAGACTGTAAGGACGGCACGATCTGTGCCGGATTCGGGGACACGCATACGTTCTTTACCGGATACGTCATCGACAGTCTTGGTGTGAATCTTTCCCACTGCAAAACACTGAAAGAGTTGAGAGACTGCCTGGAATATCATATGGAAACAGCAGCAGGGAAAGGGGTCCTGTTCGGCAACCATCTGGAGAGCTGTTTTCTTCACAACAACAGTGTCGATACCATGTTGGAGGAGATCGGACACGACACCGAGATTGTTCTCTTTGCGCCCGGTCACGGAACTTGTGCAATGAACCAAAAGGCAAGACAGGCGTTTGGTTTTGACCCCCAACACTGCCATGCAGAGGCTCTTTACAAGATCATGGGGCTCTATCTGAATGACAGACAGTTTATCGACCGGCAGATCGAGGGTTATATGAAACTGCTCAACAGCCGCGGAGTTACATCTGTAAAAGAAATGGGGTTTGACGATTTCTATGGTTTCACAGACGTTTTAAAGGAACTGGAGGAGAATGAGAGACTGACACTGAGAATATCCTTCATGTCCCAGCCCGTCGGAAAGCCCGCTGATATTGAGTTTGGTCTGAAAATGAAGGAAGCATTCCAAGGGGATTATGTAAGATTTTCGGGTTTTAACCAAATGACCGATGGATTGATTTTAAAAATGGAAGGCCATCTTCGTCAGCCGTACGAAGGGACAGACAGCGTATGTAACAAGGACATTGACTATAAGCAGCTGGAAAAAGAGGTGCTTCTGGCCGATAAAAACGGCCTGCGCTTTACGCTCCATTCCGAAGGAGACGGTGCATTCCATGAGATCTTAAACATTTACGACCAGTGTGAGCATATCAACGGACGCCTCAAAAACCGGCACGGCATTACAGATCTGGAATTAACTGAACCGGAGGATGAAAAGCGGATGGCCAAAATGGGGGCATTCGGTGAGATCTATGCGCAGGTATATGCGCTAGATACTTATGACGGCTATGTCAATGCCTATCGAGATGTGATAGGCGCCCGCCAGGAGCGATATTTAAACTACCGTTCTCTGGCAGACCATGGAGTACGGTTGTGCGGTGCAACGGATCTGCCATTACTGATTCCCAGCATACCGGAATCTATATTTTATGGATGCGCTAATTTCGGCAGTGATAAGCAAAAACGTATCAATCCACAGAATGGCCTGACTATTTCAGAGATGCTCGACGCCTGGACTGTGAACAGTCAGTTTGCTATGGAGAGAGAGGATGAACTTGGCACATTGGAAGCCGGAAAAAAGGCAGACATCGTTATTTTTGATCGTGATCTGTTTAAGGTTCCGATGGACGAGATGCTGAATGTCCAGGTAAAGGAAACGATAGTAAATGGAAAGACCGTATATACCCAGAGGGTACCACATCATGCATGCCCTGCGGACAGGCCGGCAGAGCTGAAAAATAAGGAATGAGAATAAAACAGGGAGGTTCATTATGTCAGAATCAAAAAAAGGAAAGTTAGGTGCACGAACACTATTCATGTTATTTATTTTTGGATTTGTTAACGCAATCATGTACTGTTTCCCCTATGTAAGATACGTATTTTATGATCAGCAGATTGCGGCAATGGGAATTACAAATGAACAGTCAGGAGTTCTGATGTCCGCATACTCTTTTGCCATGATGGCTGCGATGATTCCGGGAGGAATCCTGGCAGACAAAATTTCAGTGAAAAAAGCAATGCTGCTCTCAATATTAGGGTCGTTTGTGCTGATTATCATTTATGCGCTTACAATGGACTTTAAAATTGCCTGCGTCATTTGGTTTTTTGCCGGATTGACAACCAACTTTGTATTCTGGTGTGCAATCACAAAGGGTGTCGGTATGATTGGCACAGAAGAAAACCAGGGAACCTGCTATGGAATCTACTATGCGTCATCCGGTATCATTTCCGCAATTTTGAATGCAATTTGCCTTTGGGCTAGCGGATTCGGCAGTGATGAAACAAAAGCTTTCATTATTGCAATGTGGGTTATGGCAGTGGGAACCCTGATCGCATTCTTTTTACTATTAGTCTTCTTCAAGGAGAAAGAGGTAAAATCTGATAATCCGAATGACACGTTCCAGATTAAGCATATCGGGGTGGTATTAAAGAATCCTATGACCTGGATGTTTTCGATCATGGTACTCTGTGCTTATGGGTTGTATACAAGCTTATCTTATTTCTCCCCATACCTGACAGATGTCCTGGGAGTACCTTTAGTAAATTCATCCTTAATCAGCATTGTACGAAGTAATTTAATGAATCTGCTTTGCCCTCTCGGCGGATATGTCATTGACAAAATTTTTAAGTCCGCAAACAAATGGTACGTCACTGCATTTACAGCCATGATTATTATCTATGCAGGCGTTATGATCATGCCGGGTACGGTAAGTTCCGGCGCAGCAACTTTTGTCTCCCTGCTTCCCGCAGCAGTGGCGATGATGCTGTACGGCGTCATCTGGTCCGGTTTAAAAGAATGTAAGTTTAAAGCGGCATATACCGGCACCGTAATCGGTATTGGTTCCGTGCTTGGCTATGCTCCTGACTTCTTTTATTTTCCAATATTCGGAAAATGGATGGATACATACGGAAATGGAGCTTACAAAATGATTTTCGGCTTTTTGATGGTTACTGCTGTAATCGGTATCATTATGGCTATACTGATGAAATTAAGAATTAAAAAAATGAGTGTTTCAGAAAAATAATGTTCGTATAAAAGGAGATTATGTATAATGTTTATAGAAGATTTTGATGCAGGCAAGATGGTGGATGAGATCCAGAATAAAAACGGCAGAATTACAGAGGTTTATTTTGTCGCATGCGGAGGCTCTCTTATTGATTTATACTCCAGTAATTATTTTGTAAATAAAGAATCCGTTACCATGGTCGGGGAGTGGATTCCGAGCAAAGAATTTGTCCTGACACCGCCAAAGCGTCTGGGCAGCCACTCGTTAGTCTTTATCTGCTCACACGGAGGACATACACCGGAAACTGTGGAAGCCGCCGATGCTGCCGCCGATGCAGGGGCATTTGTGATTACTTATACGCACGACGCCGAAAGTAAATGCGCAGACAGCAAATACCATGCTATTGTATACAAATGGGTCGACGAGACCTTGCAGAAGGATAAACCTATGTGTATAACCTATGCGGTTTTAAATGAATTGATCCACCGCCAGGAACCCGAATATAAGCTGTATGAGGCTATGAAAGACGGTATTGTTAAGTGTGACCAGATCATCCGGGATGCCACAAACAAATATCAGAACAAAGCATGGAATTTTGCTGAACACTATTATCAGGCGCCGTTTCTATATATCATGTCCTCGGGAGCTGCATATGCACAGTCTTACGGTTTTGCTATCTGCTCGCTGCAGGAAATGCAGTGGATGGACTGCTGCTACCTGAATTCGGCGGAATATTTCCATGGCCCGTTTGAGGTTACAGATGAAGACCACTTATATATTTTGATGATGTCTGTCGGCAAAACACGGGAAATTGATCTGAGAGCCAAGGCATTTCTGGATAAATATGCAAAGAAATATGAAATTATCGATGCGGCGGAGTGCGGACTTGAAGGGATTGCCGCGGAATGCGTGGACTACTTCAATCCTCCTTTGTTCTACGAGATGAGTGTATTGTACAGAACAGCAATTCAAAATAAAACCGGACACCCTCTGGATATGAGACGATATATGGGGGTAGTGGAATATTAAATAACACGGCTTGTCCCGGAGATCATTCGATGATTCCGGGATGCCCGTTTTAATTGCAAAGGGGTCTGACCCCTCTGCTCAGGATTAACTGCAAAGGGGTCTGGCCCCTCTGCACACCCTGCACAGGATTGGAGGTTAAAAACATGAAATACGATGTTAGTGTAGTTGGGTTTGGAGATAATGTGGTGGATATCTATACGCACACGAACACACAATATCCCGGAGGAAACTGCGTGAATTTTGCAGTATACTCAAAAATGTTCGGCGCCCGCAGAAGCGCATACATGGGATATTTCGGCGATGATCTGAATGCGGATCATGTAATATCTGCTCTGCGCACGGAACAGATCGAGCTGGTCAAATGCAAAAAGATTCACGGTGAAAACGGGTATTCCCGCTGCAAATTGGAAGATGGCGACCGGGTGTTCCTGGATTATAACGAAGGCGGCGTAAGAAGCAGGCACATCTACGAATTGGACGAGTTTGATTTGGAATATCTGGCACAGTTTGATTTGGTTCACTGTGGAAACTACTGTTACATGGAGAGCCAGTTATCTAAGATCAAGGAGGCCGGTATTCCGCTATCGTTTGATTTCTCGGATGATTCAACTGATGAGTATTATGAAAAAAACGCCCCACTCGTAACCTATGCCTTCTGTTCATTTGACGGAACGGATAAAGAGGTGCGTCAGCATTTAAAAAAAGTAGCGGCATTTGGGCCGGAAATCGTATGCGCATCCCGGGGAGCGCAGGGCTGTATGCTTTATTCAGACGGGAAGTTCTATACGCAGAAAGCGGCGCCCCTTGAAAAGGTTGTGGATACAATGGGCGCAGGGGACTCCTTACTAACAACATTCATGGTCGGATATCTGGATGCGGTGAAGCACGGCGCGGATCGGGAAGAGGCACTGACCGGAAGCATAGCAAAGGCTGCCGGATTTGCAGCAAACGTCTGCCAGATGGAAGGCGCATTTGGCTATGGAAAAGAAGTGCTGATCGATAAATTGAGAGCTTAGTAAGGGTATAACTCTGACAGATAAAAACGTTTAAATTAGATAGAAATAGAGGAAGCGGAATCCGCTTCCTCTATCTTTTATGTTCTCTGCTGCCCCGTCCGGATTGCAGGGAATTCCCTGACCGCAACTAAAACTCCGTATCGTAGTCCCACGGCTGTCCTCCGGCGATACACCCTCCGTCAACCCGGATTTCCGTCCCGGTAATATAAGAAGATGCATCCGATGCCAGCATGATACACACCCCTGTAATATCTTCCGGATATCCCGGCCTGTCTAAGGCAATCCTTTCCAGCAAATACTTGGAGCGTTCCGGATGCTCCCAGGTAGGTACTGTCAACGCAGTCTGAATATGTCCGGGACTTACACAATTAGCCCGAATATTGTATTTGGCCCATTCTACAGCCATAGACCGCGTTAAGGACAGAACACCGCACTTTGTAGCGCCATATACAGAACAGCCGCCAAGGATACTTCCCGTATTATGGGAACCAATATTAATGATACTGCCTTTTCTTTGATTTTTCATTAATGGGGCCACTGCCTGGGTCACCAAAAAAACACCCTTCAGGTTAATATCCATGATCCTGTCATATGTCTCTTCCCTGACATCCATAAACCCTTCCCGTTTATTGATCCCCGCGCAGTTTACCAGCACATCAATCTGACCATAGGCTTTGCCGATCTTATCGATGCATTCTGTTACGCCAGCCTTATTTGTTACATCCAGCAAATAGCTTGATGCCTTACCGCCCGCTTCTGTTATTTTATTTTGAATATCTGAAAGCAGGTTTTCATTTATATCGCAAAGAGCAATCCGGGCGCCGGCACATGCCATGCCCAATGCAATGGCGCTGCCGATTCCACCCGCTGCCCCGGTAAAAACTACTACTTTATCTTCTAATGAAAACATCTTCTCCAGGTTTTTCCCTACGTTCATTCTTGAATGCCTCCCTTGGCCTTAACACATACATCCGCTGTCTTTTCATAATATTTTGCTATCGCGCTGTGATCCTCCTGTCCATGTCCATCGGCATGAAGCTTTTGAAGCATCTCCATCACACTGGCTGTTAAGGGAAGCGGAACTCCAATTTCATGGCCTGTATCTAAGGCATTGTTCAAGTCCTTAATATGTAAATCGATTTTAAAACCCGGCTTAAAATTCCGCTCCATAATCATTGGGATTTTCGCGTTCATGACCGTAGAACCAGCCAGGCCGCCCTTGATTGCATCAAACACTTTTTCTGGATCAACACCCGCTTTTGTGCTAAGCATAAAGGCCTCGGAAACAGCCGCGATGTTTAATGCAACAATAATCTGATTTGCAAGCTTTGTTGTATTCCCGGCACCAATCTCCCCGCAGTATACTGCACTATTTCCCATCGTCATCAGTATATCATATACTTGTTCAAATACTTCCTTCTTGCCGCCTGCCATGATTGACAATGTTCCATCTATCGCCTTTGGCTCACCTCCGGAAACAGGGGCATCCAACATTTCAACCCCCTTTTCTGCGCATGCGGCATAAATCTCCTGGGAAGCTAAGGGTGCAATTGAACTCATATCCACTAAAATGCTTCCGGCCAATGCGCCTTCCAGTATCCCGTCTTTCCCCATAACGGCCGTTTTCACATGAGGCGAATTTGGCAAAACCGTAATTATAATCTTACACTCCCCGGCAACCGCCTTCGCAGATTCGCCTTTTATTGCCCCATACTTTACCATCTGTTCCATGTTTTCTTTTATTACGTCGTAGACAACAACTGTATGTCCTGCTTTTAATAAGTTTGCAGCCATTGGTTTTCCCATGATACCCAGCCCGATAAATCCTATTTTCATGTTAGACTCCTTCCGATCCATCCTCATTGAACAATTTTTTTGTACGCATCTACCCGGCTGCCTGTAAATCCATCTCCTCAACCACTGTCTTAATATGCTCTTTTGTAAGCCCATGATATGCAAGTACATCCTGGTAATTATGCGCGCTGCATCCAAAAGTATCTTCTATTCCTACAAATTCTATTGGGATGCATTCTTTTTTTAGTACCTCGGCTATAGCGCTCCCCAGTCCGCCGACAATGCTGTGTTCTTCTGCCGTAACTACGCCTTTACAGCCTTTTGTAATCTGAATAACTGCATTGGCATCCATAGGCTTTATGGTACTGACATTGACCACTTTCACAGAGATACGGTCCTCCAGTTCCCTTGCCGCCTGCATTGCAAGACCAACCATATATCCGGTAGCAAAAACCACCACCCGGGTTCCCTCTTTTAAAACTGTTGGCTTGCCAATTTTAAACTCCACTCCCTCTTCCGTTACATTTTCGTAGTCATTTCGATTCAGTCTGATATAACATGGGCCTTCCATTTCTGTAACTGCCTTTACGGCAGATTTTGTCTCATTGGCATCTGCCGGTGAGATGACCGTCATATTCGGAATCGCCCTCATAATTGCAAGATCCTCAACCGCCTGATGAGTCGCTCCGTCGCCAAAATCGGAAAGTCCCGAAGAAGAACCACAGATTTTAACATTCAGATTCCCAATGGCAATGGTCTGGCGGATCTGGTCAAATGCCCGCCCTGCGGCAAACACAGCGAAAGAATTGGTAAATGGTATCTTTCCTGTCTGTGCTAATCCTGCTGCAACCGATGTCATGTTAGCCTCTGCAATACCCATCTCATAATGCCTGTCAGGAAATTCTTTTTCAAACATCTTTCCCATTGTGGACCCGCCCAAATCTGCATCCAGCACTACAATGTCCCTATTCTCTCTTCCAAGTTCCACTAACGCTTCTCCATAAGCAATCCTTTGATTTTTACAGCTCATAGCCATCCTCCTCTATGCCAGTTCTTCTAATGCCTGCTCGTAAGTCTCGGCTGTCAGCATTCCATTATGGTAACCGACAACATTTTCTGCAAAACTGATGCCTTTTCCCTTTACTGTATTGGCAATTATCACCGTAGGCCGTTCTCGTTCCAAATCGGCTTCATCCAGAGCCGTAAGAATTTCCACCATATTATGGCCATCAATATCCAGTACATTCCAGCCGAAACTTCTCCATTTATCCGGCAGGGGATTGGAGTCCATGCGTTCCTTTACGATGCCGTTTGCCTGCAGGTTGTTCTTGTCTACAATCGCAATCAGATTATCCGCTTTATAAAATCCTGCTGCCATTGCAGCTTCCCATATCTGCCCTTCTGCCAATTCACCGTCCCCGATCAGTACATATACATTCCTGTCTATACTGTCTGCTTTCAGCCCAAGGGCCATTCCAAGCCCAATTGACAGACCCTGCCCGAGCGAACCGGTTCCGGCCTCTATTCCTGGTGTCTTTCTGACATCCGGATGCCCCTGCAGATAAGAACCGATCTCTTTCGTATTCTTTAGATCTTCCACCGGGAAAAATCCCGCTTCAGCCAAAGCCGCGTACTGCAGAATAGCCACATGTCCTTTGCTAAGCAAGAATCTGTCCCTATCCGTCATTTTAGGATTCCTGCTGTCATAGTGCATCTTATAAAAATAAAGTGCCGCCACAATATCTGCTGAAGAATTGGAGCCTCCGATATGCCCCGCAACCCCGATTCCCATACTGATAATTACATCACGCCTTAATACTTTTGCCTGTTTTGTAAGCCTGCTAATCAGCTCTTCACTGTATTTCATTTTCAAACCCCCTTTTAAAGATCATCAATACTTTCGTATACTACAATTTTTGTACGGACTGTAAAAACAGTGTACAGCCCTTTATTGAAAAGTTACCGTTATTCTAATTTTTGTATTTCAATCTCCCCCTCATATTCCGCACAGAGAACCATATCCTTATCCAGCTTCCCATTCTTGGGCAAAAGAACCCTGAATCGGTATTCATCCCTCGCCGGCTCATAGCTTTGGAAAAACTGCAGCTCTTCACAATTGTCTAATATCGTTACTTTCTTTATCTTTGTTTTTAAGCCGGTTATCAGAATTTCATACGGAAATTCCGGGTATTTAAATACATGTAAAAACATCTTGCTGTCATTGCCGGTTACTCTCCCCCAGCTTATTTCATACTGGAAGTCCATATTTAAATTGCACTTATAGATACTTTCGCCATTGAGGTCAAGCCACCGGCCTGCTTCATCCAGTACTTTACAGCTGCCTTCCGGAACCTTCCCCTTCTCGTCCGGCCCGATATTTAATAACAGGTTCCCGCCTTTTCCTACTACATCTACCAATTTATACAGCACGTCTGCAGCGCTCTTCCAGTTATGATCTACCCGGGAATACCCCCAGGTATCATTCAGGGTCATTGGAGTCTCCCAGTCACCCGGGAAAGAAAGAACCGGGATTTCATTATCCGACATCTGTCTGTAGTCGCCCAGTTTATATCCAATCCGCCCGTTAACCAGGCAGTCTGGCTGCAGGCTCTTTGTATACGCCCTCAATTCCTCACATAATTGGACCGGCATCACATACGGAGTATCAAACCACATAATTCCAACCTTTCCATAATTTGTAAGCAGCTCTTTCACCTGTGGTTTTACTTTGTTATAGAAATATTTTTCAAAATCCTTCTCTTTATCCGGCTTGAAATCCCATTCATTCCCCCATCCATTTTCATCTTCCCAGTCCTGCATCTGAGAGTAGTAAATGCCTAGTATAATTCCCTGTTTTCGGCATTCTTCTGCCAGCTCTTTCAATGGATCCCGTTGAAAGGGCGTGTTCATAATGTTATAATCAGAAACTTCTGAATGGTACATTGCAAATCCGTCGTGGTGCTTTGCTGTAAATACAATATACTTCATCCCCCACTTTTTTGCTTTCCCTACAATATCCTCTGCGTCAAAATCCACAGGGTTAAATGTTTCTGCCAACTTCCTATATTCCTGAAGAGGAATTTCCGCATTTTTCATAATCCATTCTGCCCCATACGGAATCTTTTCCCCTTTATAGACGCCACCAAGCATGGAATAAATTCCCCAATGAATAAATAAACCGTATTTAGCGTCCTTAAACCAATGATCTCTTGCCATTTTCCTTTCCTCCTTCTATCCTTTAACTGCGCCGGACATAACGCCGCTCTGGATTTGATTATGGAATAATACATATATAATAATGACTGGAATAACCGATAAAATAATAAAAGCGTACTGCGGTCCCATCTGCGCCGAAAATTCTCCCCAAAAGGACAGCATCGCCCTTGGAACTGTATACTTGGCCGGATCAGAAATCAGCGTAAGTGAGAAAACAAGTTCACCGTATGCATAGATAAAAGAGAAAATCGCTTCTGTAGCAATAATCGGCTTGCATATTGGCAGTAAAACAGAACGTAATAACCGAAAATCACTACACCCATCTATAATAGCCGCCTCATCAATCTCTCTGCTGACAGAGTCCAGAAATCCGGTGAACAGAAAGATTCCCTGTGCAAGATTAAAGCATACATAAACTAAAACAAGGTAAGCGAAATTATTTTTCAGACCCCAGCTTGCGGCCATAGATGATATGGGAATTAATGTTGAATGGATCGGTACCATGACTCCTACTACAAATAGCATGTAAGCATGTCTCGCAAAGAAAATATTTCTTTTCCTTGAAATCGCATAGGCTGCCATCATTGCTACGATTACTTCTATCACTGTTGTCGACAATGCCACAAGCAGTGAATTCCCAATCGAACGGAAGGAATGTCCCAACTCATTCGCCACCACATAATTCTCTATTTTCCAGTGTATCGGCAGATTCAACGCGCTTCGATACATCTCATCATTTGTCTTAAATGACGAAATAAATACATACAGTAATGGAATAATTGTCGCAAGAAGCCAGACTCCGGCTATTGCATATAATATCAGTTTTTTCCAACTTCTTCTTTTCACTCTTATACCCCCTCTCAATATTCTTCCTGCTTAAATATCTTGTTGCAGCAGATACTTAAAACTACTCCCAGTATTAAGAGTATCATTGCGATCGCTGCACTGCGCCCCATCAATTTAAAGGAATAGGCATTTAAATACAGCAGGATTCCAGGGGTGGAACTGGCCGCATTCGGACCTCCGCCTGTCATAGCCCAAATCATATCAAATTGCTTGATACAGCCTGTAATACATAAGATTGAATAGACCTTAAAAGAATTTTTACATAAAGGAAGCGTAATATAGCGGATTCTCTGCCATGCCGAGCAGCCGTCTATGACTGCCGCCTCATTAAGTGCTTCCGGAATTGTCACCAGGCCGGAACAGAAAATCAGCATATTATAGGCAGCCGACTTCCAGCAGTTTACTAAAGCAACAATCCATACATTTAACCCTGGGGTGTTCAGCCAGTCAAAATCCATGGACTGCAGGCCCAGGTTACGGATAATCTCCATAATAGCCCCATAGTTTGGGTTAATAAGGTTCTTCCACATAACAGCAACAATCGTAGTCCCCAGAATTACCGGAAGATAATAAACGGTTCTAAAAAGGTTTTTCCCCCTGATCTTAGATGTTACCAGAAGAGCCAAGCCATATGAAAGCGGCATCTGTATAAAAAAGCCCACTATAAGAAATATCCCCGCGTTTCCCAGTGAACGCCAAAAAGTTTTATCTGAAAAAATGAATCTGTAGTTTTCTATACCAACAAAAGACTTTTTAACACTAAATATCCCATTCCAGGACTGAAATGATAATATGGCATTACTGATAATAGGATATATTACAAATATAACAAGAAGCGAAATTGCCGGAAGTAAAAACACCGCAGCAATCCAGTAGTCCTTTCTTTTCATACTTTTCCTCCTCATATGAATACATTCAGCCAATGAAGCCGGAATGGATATCACAATTCAAATTCTCTATGAAGAGGACCTCCATTTCTGCCATGCAGCCACACTTTTCATGGAGGCCCTTCCTCTTCTTATTCGTAATTTGCCAGGTTATCCATAATCTCTTTACTTACCTCTTCGGCTGATGAACCGCTTCCCAATAGCTGGAGGGCATTTCTTACCACTGTGAGTTCCGCCGTATTTGTACTTGCCTGTGCCAGTTCCGCAACATAGGCCTCTGTTTGGGACATCAACTCATTACACTCCTCAAACATATAGTTATCAATAATGCCTTCTGATGGGATTACGGAATATGTATTCGCATACTCTTTTACCAAACCATCAACAAACTCCTGGCTTGTCAGCCATTTCACCACTTTTAAGGAAGCCTTAATCTGGTTTACTGATTTATTCATTGTACAGATAAAATAGTTCTGAGAAGCGCCTCCCATATTGGCCGTTTCATATTGAGCATCAAAGTATGGTATCTTAGTCGCATGGATTGTCTGCTTTTTAAAGCACTCGGAATCAGACAGCAATGCCCCGCCCCTGGATAGGTCGATCATGAATGCACAGTCACCTGCGCCAAAATAGGAACGTTCTGCATTTACGTCAACACTTAAAACATTTTCTCCAAAGTATCCTTTGTCCTGCATATTTTTAATCTCCTGAATCAGGCTGACGATTTCAGGACTTTCATATGTAAACTTTCTTTCTGCCAGCTCATTTTCAAAATCTGGTCCATATGACTTTACCGCCATTGCACTCAGAAGATGCCCATACCGGTAATTATCAGATTCCCCTACCATAAAAGGCTGATAGCCATTGTTCTTCAGCACTTCACAGCAATTCACAAGTTCCTCCCAGCTCTTGGGGACTTCCAGATTACATTTATCTAAATATTCCTCGTTATAGTATAAAAGAAGTTCAAATGCTGACCATGGCGCGCCATAAAGACCTTCATGCCCATATCTTCCATAATCGACCATATTCCAATTCGCTTTTACAATTCCATTGTACCAATCCGGATCAGCTTCAAAATATGGCTCAAGGTTTAATACAATGTCAGATTCTACATAGTCCAGGCAGTTGGTTCCTCCATACTGCATAAAGATGTCCGGCGCGTCTCCTGATGCGAGATCTGTTGAAAGCCTGTCGAGGTAGTCATTTTCTTTCATAATAAAAATCGGCTCGATTGTAATGCCATTATTGGATTCATTCCACTCATTCACCTTATCAATAAAATATTCACTCTCCGCATCTCCGCCGTCAGCATTGATACGATGATATAATTTTACAGTTGTTTCTTCTACTTCCATTGCATCAATATCATACCCTGCATCCGCAATATCTCCCTGCGCTTTTTCCTCTTTTTTTCCGCTTCCGCATGCGCACAGCCCGACTAATACGGAGACTGACAGAAGACAAGCTATAATACGTCTCATTCTTTTTTTCATTCTATTCTCCTCCTTTTCCTTTAAAAAGTGCCTTTATACAAATCATCTGTATGTCGCTGTAAACCGTTTTCCCTACTCTTAAAGCCTCTCCTCCCTTCTGTTAAACTCTCACAAATAAGTCTGCCAAACGTTTGAACTGATAGCTCCTGAACACCAATCTGTTATTTGATTGTTGTTAGTTGATACTTGTATTACAGGTATGAGTAGAATATAACATACACTATCATTTTTTTCAATATATTTATTTTATCAAATCTATTTTTGGGTATATTGCACAATCCATTTTTGTTAGTATTCGGTTTCTCTTTCAGTTGAAATATTCATAATTCTTTTCAATGTGTGCATTCATCATTTTTACAGCCTCTTCCTCATTACGGTTTTCAAATGCTTTTATAATCTGCTGATGATAATAAATACCGTTCTCAAACCCCATTTTATCAATTACAGTATCCATTGACTGCTCTAAAACATCCTGCAAAATACTATTTGTTTTTATGAAAAGCGCATTCCTTGTAATCTGGGCGATCTTAAAGTGGAACTTTAGATCTGCCTTGCTAAACCCTTTGATATCAGATTTATCTTTGCACCCCACCATTTCTGCTAGAATAATCTTTAGTTCTTCAATATCTTTTTTCGTTGCCCGGTTCACGGCCAGCTTTGTACAGCCTGTTTCAATGATCTGCCTGAATTCAAACACCTGTGCATCTGACTGGTCTCCTAAATACATAACAGGTATCAAAGCATTCATACTATCTCCGATATCCAGATTCCTGACATATGAACCATCACCAAGCCTTGTTTCGATCAATCCTAATGCATTCAGCTTCTGCAAAGCCTGCCGTACAGTAATCCTGCTTACTTCAAACAGCTCCGCCAATTCATTTTCTGATGGAATTTTGCTTCCAGGCGCCCACTCGCCATCAATCAGCATCTTCTTTAACTGTAATAATACTTGTTCACCTACATTAACCCTTTTAATCGGCTTAATCCCCATCCTGCTACCTCCCATGATCCATAGTTTTTATTCGTCATGCATATTAATAAATCCAGATTGGTGCCGGGATTTTAATTAAATGCATTTGATCCTTGTATGCTGTAATACAGCTAACACTATTATTAATGATTTCAGTTCAATTGTCAATCATTGGATTCAGTTAATAAAATATTATAGGGCTTTAAAAGTAGTGATGATCCATAGAATGTCAAAAATATTTACTCTTACTAAAAAAAGGATGGCCTCAGCTATCCTTTTTTAACAGTTTACGTTTTTATTGGCGACGGTTTTAGCCCCTTATTCCGGATCATCAAAACGGGTTTCAAATCTCCGGTCCGACCATCTTACCTTTTTGTTGCTCCCGGAGTTTCAAGTTTCTTCTCCCCAATTACCTCAGCTAATACCAGTAAGTTACTTGTCTCCGGCCAGCAGCTTCCGTTAAAGACGCCCCCGATACACCTTTCGCTTTCCCAGTCTGACATATTGACTCGCTCACAAATATAGCCCTGCGGCAGTTTTTCCGGCTCTGCCTTAACTGAATCATCATCTAACAGGGCGGCATCCTTCGGTACATCCCACGAATAAATTGGCCGTTTATCTGTAGACATATACTGGCTAATTGTTAAGGTGACGTCTTTGGCAAGCTCCAAATACATGGGATTTTTTGTCCACTTATACACCTTAAATAAGCTATCCCCTGATAACGTACATATTCCTGGGGCTGCATGTTTATTTTGTACGTTAGCAAATACAGCGCCTACCGTCTTCATATCCTTTCTTTCAAATTCACAGTTTTTTGGAAATTTGTAATTATATGAGACAACCCAGCTGCTGCAAAAATTCACCATATGCTTTGCATATTCCAGCCACTTTTCTTCTTGAATCACTTCATAAAGAACTACATAACTTTCCAGCAGCGCAAAAGCTGATTCGCTGTCAGGACACTGGAGTACTTCTCCCGGTCCTCCTGTTGTAAAGCCTTCCATTACAAATTTATCCCAATACATATCCGCACTTTCTCTCGACACTCTCAGATATCTCTCATCAGAAAAGAATTGATATGCAGATGCCAGCGCCCCTGGAACTAATGCGCCTGCAGTCGATCCGCCTACTACAATGCAGCCCGAATTACGATTAATAAACTGCCCAAATTGTCCATATGTATCCCACATTTTTACAAATGCATCTGCTAATTTTTTCGTTCCTTCCAAAAACGGCTCTGGAATCTTAACATTCCGTTCCTTCATCAAACCAAAATGCTTAAATAGAAAATATAACGTATCTGCGCTTCTTCTAATCAGATGCCATTTTTCGGATGCACTTGTTGGATTGCTGGCAGGATTTCCAGAAGAATCACATTCATCCATAAAAAAACCGCTTTCCAGCTGTGTTTTAAAAATATGCTCTAATGTACATATTCCTCGTTTCCACTCCAGCGCCCCTCCCAATTTCATCAATGCGTAGGAAGCTGCCCCTCCCCCTACCCAACCAAGCTGCCACATCTGCCCTGGTTCTTCTACTGTTCCAACGCCGTAAAAGCCACCTTCCGCCCTCCAATTCATTTTATTAAATTTTTCTATTTGTATTTTCACCTGCTTATCAAATGGAAGTGTCTCCGGCCTGTCCGATGGCAACCCCATGCATTTCCTATTTGTGAAAAAGAACTGAAAAAATTCTTGTATATCTCTACAGGGAAATTCAAATATTTTATATGGAATTTCTATTTTGCATCCTTTATTAAAAGCACGTCCCCGATCTTCTTCCTTCCTCATAAAGGGCCATCTATAAATACTATTTCTTCTCATATGTGGATAAGTAATTCCAATTTGTCCATTTTCATAAGATAAACCAAGATTAATTCCATCAATCTCTTGTATCGTATATAGAAAGGCCGCCTTCTTTTCCTCATTTGAATATACTGCTACACATGGAACGCTCACATCTCCAGTAGTTATCTCAATTTTCCCTTTTCCGTCTTTCTTTAACCGCGGAACATCGGTAATTATATTCTCTATGTTTACATCAGCCTCTTCTTCTGTAAACATAGGAGGATAGTTCTTTTTCATGACTGAAAACTGATTCCCTTTATAACAGCATGAAGGAAAAAGCACATATTCATTACCTGTAATTCTCATATTTACTTGATAAGAAAGTTCAATATATGTATCTTGAACATCAGCGTTTACTTTTATATACATCGTATCTTTTTTTTCACATTGCATTACTGAAAAATTATCATTAGATTTTAGCAGAAGCATATCTTTCCCCTCTTTTTGATTTTACTATTATTCTAATTACTCATGGAGCGCTCTATAAATATTTTCTCCTTTGCATTTATTTTAAACGTTTTTATCTCATACTTTCCAAACAAAATTTGTTGTTTAAATCCTAAATATGGAATTTCTATTCTTGTTTCCGCCGCATGGCCGCTGGAATTATAAAGTCTTAACGTGTATTCCTCACTTTCTGTTTGTTTATAAAAAGCCCCCAGTATAATTTCCCTATTTTCAATTATAACTGACGGCTGCACTTCTTTTCCTGCTCCAGAAGGGAAAAAAGAAACGACAAACGGCGGCTGATTGAATCTCGCTGCATCAGAGCTAATATACTTTCGCCGCTCTGTGCAGCACCCTGGCTGCACCTCAAAATGAAAATGACGTTCCCCTTGATCAATTCGGGGGATAGCTCTGTCATCTGTAAGTAATTCCCTTCCTTCTATCGGATGCGCTGAATATGCCGCCGAATGAATCAATGACATCCGCATTCTGCCATCTTTATAGTCACTTCCATATGTGCCATCATTGATGATGGTAAAGCCCATGTCATCCTCTACAGAAAAAATCCCATTCCAGCTTTGAGAAACCATCTCACTTCCATCTGCTGTAAGCTCTTTAACTCCATATGCAGTTTCCCCCATACAGATCCCCTTCTTCAAAGTGGTTGGTATTTCCATCTTCAATACTTTTCCCTTTTCCCCCCATTGGACAGCCACATCGATTCCAATCTTAGAACCTTTCTTTGGCAATTTGTAATGCATTGTCAGATATGAGCTCCCGTATCCCATTACTGCCTCAATTACTGTCCGAACTTTTCCGTCCTCAATCACACGGACATTTGAGATTGTTTTTTGGATTCCAGAATAGAGTTTTCCCTTTTCATCTTCTAAAAGAACAAATCTTCCTTCTTCTTCTCCATAACGGTCGGCTCTCATTCTCCATGGGTCATTGTCACCTTCCAGCACAATTGGACAGAAAGAATTCTCTTTTACAAATTCTTTTCCAAATACTTTCAAACTGTCTATAAGTCCCGTTTTCGCATTGACAATTACTTCTAAATCCTTTGTTATGAACTTGTAATCTTCTTTTATACCAAGACTGAAATCTGGCTTTTCTTTTATATTTTCCAATCTGCAGTCAAAACGGTTCATTTGAGACGGCTTCAATTTTGCATAAAATGAAATCTTCTTGATCCAGTCCAAATTAATATTACAGGATTCTTTTTCTACTTGTGATAACAGTTCCCGTTCTCCCTGAAAAACTCTAGGTATAACATAAAAATCATCCCAATTTTGATCCTGTAGCTGAAATTCACATTCAAATATTCCTTCTAATTCATACGGATGTGGATTGTAAATTAAAATGGGAATTTCCCCTTCCTTCGCAGCTGCCTGCCCTGCAGCCAGCTTGAAAAAAGCTTTTATTTTTAATTTTGACAGTATTTCCAGCCCATGGTCCATAAGCCGAAGCCCCGCCTCTTCAACCGCAGGAATTGCTGAGCCTGGAAGAATATCATGAAACTGGGCTGTCAATAAGTCTTCCTGTGCAGTATGTATATCTATTAATGGATATTCCAAATCCCCGTGTAAACAAGCATGGGAAAACATTCTTTCAACCATGAAAAGTTCATTTTCCAATCGCCTGTGCTTTTGTTTTATACGTATTTGTGAAGTATAACAACCGATCGCCCAACTGTTTAAATCCTTTTCCACAATCGGATATATGTTACCATCTTTTCTCCTTTCGTCAAAAAATTGTTCCGGGGTCGAATGTTTTACTATACGTTCTCTCTGCTCTTCCATAACTTTTTTTAGGCCGGCCATATCAACTCTGGATGGTCCGCCGCCATGATTACCAACGCCCCACAGCAAAAGCCCGTTTTCGGTTTCCTCATGTTCAGTGATCCATTTTCGCGCCTTTTCCTCTGCCTTCCCCAACAGGGAATTATAATGTTCACTGGAGCGGTGAGCCATGATTTGAGAATCATCAAATCCGCACCAAATAAAATCATCATTTGGAAGAAAACAGTTGTCCTGCAGCGGACGACAAAAAACATAAGAATCATAACCACTCTTCTTTAAAATTTGAACCAGCCCTCTGCTGTGTCCAAACGGATCAAAATTTATGGCCGTAGTCGGCTTAACCCCAAATTTTTCCCAAAAATACTTTCGTCCAACCTGAATCTGCCGAATCAAGGACTCGCCGCTTGGCATATTACAGTCTGGCTGAAGATACCAGCCTCCTATGATATGCCACTTCCCCGCCTTTACAAGTTGTTGTATCTTATGGAAAAGCTCAGGCTCGTATTCCTCTACCCACTGGTATAATATTGCTTCATTATGATTAAAAATAAATCCATCATAATCCTCACAGAATTTAGCCGCTGTACGAAATGTTGAAAGCGCTGCCGCGATTCCATCTTCCCAATTCCATAACCATACCGGATCCAAATGAGCATTACAAATTAAATGTAGCTGTTTCATAAATCCACCTGCCTTATCTTTTTCTTATCATTTCATTTTTTATACTTGGTTATTGTCAGATGTCGACTTGTAAAGGACTTTATCCAAGTGCTTCCGGATACTCATTGCACAATAATCTATATGGTTCTTCATCTTCTTCAATGTCTGGAAATCGACCAATCGGCTCATAAAATCGGTTGTCAGATGTATCATCATTACACATAGAGACTTCGCCCAATAAAACTGCACCTGTTCCTTTTTCGGCCTCAAATGCATGATACAAACCTTGATATATAGTAATACTCATGCCTGGAGTCAATTTGATTCTCGTTCCTGCGGGTACATAATATTCTCTTCCGTCACTCAAGACACGGACATCATCCGTTCCCAAACCCTCTTCTGGTGTAGAATTATAAACGATAATAAAAACATTTCCCCCGCCCCGATTGATGATATGCTCCATTTTATTCCAGTGAAAATGCATGGGTGCTTTCTGACCGTCTTCTAACATCAGCAGCTTCTCAGCATATGGTTTCGTATACTTCTCGTCTTTCTGGTTCCCATTTCTCAGTGTAATGAGCGCAAAACCAGTTTCCTTAAAATTATTTAAACCAAAATCAGTAATATCCCATCCCAGCATATTATCCTTAATTTCCTGATATTCTTTCCCCTTTGCATTCCATTCACTAACAGACCAATTGCAAAAAGGGGGAAGTTTATATCCTTCCTTTTTGATCAACCTCTCCATATTTTTTATTATTTTATTAATCTCTGATCTCTTCATTTACGTTTTTTCCTTACCTGCTTTCAAATTTCCCAAACTCTGTTACCAGTCTGTCTACTGTTCTGATCCGCTCAAATGTTGTCCCTGGCACCACTTCATCAGCAACTCCCAAAACAAATCTGTTATCTTTCCTCATCAGGTCTAATACCTTCTTTACCCACTCTTCAAAATCAGTATCTGAAAAGCTATCTGCAAAAAAACCACTGGGCAGTCCGCCCCATATTATGGTTTCCTCCTTTACATGTTTCCTTAATTCCTCCAGCTTAATATCTCCTACATGATAAGGTGTGACTGCTTCAATGACATCAAATCCTGCATATGAAAGTTTGGTCAATAGCGGGATCAGTGTTCCATCCAAATGCACCATTGATTTTTTTCCCGCCTTTCTAATTCGTTCCGTCCAATCCTCGTGGATAGGTTTAATGTACTCATCGTAAATATTTCCCCCAACCAATTCACTGCTCAGATTATCAGGCACAAAAATACACCCTGCGGGTGAATCAATTGCAATCTGTGCTGCCTGCGTGTGCTTCTCCGCCATACACTTCATCAATTCATCGAATTCGTTCGGTTCTTCTTGCAATAACTCTGTAATAACCGTCTCAATCCCTGCCTTTAAAGCCACAAGTTCCATCATAGGAGATTTGGGCGTATAAGATACATTAATACCATTTTCACCGATAGACTTCATCCGCATTTCAGATAAAGCATAATCCGGCACATACTCAATATCCTGGTACAAATATTGTAAGGCTTTCAAATCCTTGCTGCTTTTTACCAGATATTCTACGGGGGCTGAGCTGTGGGAACTCTCTACATATCTCCACACCTCCCGCAAAGTTCCATAAGGCGTTTTATAATAAGTGATTGTATCGTTCTTATTCTTAGTAATTTCTACACTGGCATTATGATAGATCTCCTGAAACGGAAAATATCCCTGCAGATAGAAGCCTGCCCCCAAGTCCTTATGCAATTGCTGCAGGCCTTCTTCTGCCAATCCTCCGGCAAGTCCATCGACTAGATTTCGGGTATAATTGCTCCCCATGGCTAAATATTCTTTAGGTATCTTCTGTTCATCTCTTAAATAATTTAGCCAATATGCCAGATCTGCAAACCATGGAACGAATTCAGGTTCCTTACCTTCCAGAACTTTGAGCACATCACTTCTTTTACTCATATGTAAATTCTCCTTATTGTCTTATTTTCAACAAATGCGCACTCATAGATCAAGATATAATATTGTGTCTGCCAGAACCTTCCATTATCTTTTTATTTAGAGAATCGTATGCTGCATATGCTTCCAGCACATTTTCCGGATTTGCGCCTGGTCCAAACTCAAGCTGCATAATCCAGCCCCCATTTTTCCACAAACACAGATATACCTGTTCTACTGCTTTCCTCACTTCTTCTGCTGTACCGTTAACCAGGATGTGCTGTCTGTCAATTTCTCCCCAAAAACATATCCTGCCTGCGTATTTCCTCAGATTTTCTAAGCCCATACAAAAAATCTGACAGTTTAATAAGTCGATTCCTATTTCGATTAGGTCTTCAAGGATCAGCAAGATATTACCATCCGAATGCATCAAAACTTTTTTTCCATACCGCTTTGCAATTTGGACATAGTCTTTATACATTGGTTTGAATACTTTCCGCCATATCTGAGGATTGATAAGCAGTGATTCCTGTGATCCCCAATCATCCATTAACATAACTGCATCTATATCGGTCTGACACCATTTTTCAAGTAATCTGCAATAAAAATCATGCATTTTGGTAACAAAAGACAACATTTTTTCCGGCATAAACATCAAGTCCATGTATAATAACTCTGTTCCTCTAATGAACTGAAGCTGTTCAAATGGACGCACAACACAATCTGCTCTTATAAATCGATCTTCATTCTCTTTACACCATCTATTTACTGTTTCTATATCAAAGCTCAAAAGTTCTTCCGGAATATGGATTTTAGATGTATCTTCCCATTCATCATCCGTTAAATCTATTAACGGCCTTTTCACCTCTCCAATAACTCCCGGTTGGATATTTTCAAAGATGCATCCCCATTCGTCCATATACTCGCCATATGTAAAAGGGTTACCACTGGCTATTGTTTTTTCCGTATATCCACACTCCATTACATTTGTAATCAACGCATACTTTTGTTTTAGTTGCTTTACTAGATCAGGAAATCTGTCTTCCGCCCATGGCAGTGTCCATATATCGCTCGGTATCTGTATTGGATTTTTAAATTCTAATGCCGAGTAAATAGCATTCTTTCTGTTTACCCCTAAGTATTTAAAGGCATCGGCAGTATCTTTTAAATATTTGTCAGTTATACCTATACTACGGGGCTGCGGGTATGCTTTTGCAATAAATCCGCCGTTTTGTGTTGAAAATAACCGGATCATTTGTTCCGCTTTTTGAAACAGTTCTTCTCTGTTTAAACTTAAAGTTCTCTGTATATCTAATGGGCAGAAAAAGCATATGCGCCCCTTATAACGTCTGGAAATTTCCTCTATCCCCATGTTATCCTGCTGATCCAAATTAATTACATCACAGCCTGCCTGTATGAATTCTTCTATAAGGTCTAAGGTATACCCACAGCTGTGGATAAATGTATCCATACCATAATCGTGAATATGTTGATACATTTTTTTAAACCGGGGTATAAAAATCTCTCTGAATTTTTCTATAGAAATCATTAGCCGATCCTGCAGAGCCGTGTCATCAATAGTTATTATCCCATCAACTCCCAACGCCGCCATTTTATCTATCACTTCCAGGTTTATCTCCAGAAGCTGGTCTACCGCCTTTTCTATTATTTCTTGATTAACTGCAGTATTTACCAAGAAATCTTCAAAACCAAATAAATCAATTAAGTGTTGGAAAAGCCCGCAAGGGAGCATTCCCAATACATATTTCTCCTTTACATTATTCCGGATCTGGTCTTCCATTCTTTTATATCGCCAATCTTGATTAAATTTGGGAAATTTATATGCTTTTAAGTCGTCTGAGTTCCCGCACTCTTTTAATGGAAAATACTTAGGCTCTCCAAAAGACTCGTCCACGCTCTTATAAATGACCCCCCATTCGTTTTTTCCATCTATCGGAGGCTTGGACTCCACAAATACCCACATCATATCTTCCCCATAATATTTTCCATCCTGGGGAGTTCTATTAGAGTCGAAATTATATGGAATTCTTTCTGGGGTTTTAAAATGAATGGCTGCTTTAACTAATTCTCTGCTCGTCATTTTCTAATCCTCTTTTCTAGAAAATATGGTAATTTTCATTATTCAATACAATTCAATAATTGAATGATTTTAGAGTCCCTGTCTTTCAAGAGTGCATGATCCATTTTTTTATCATATTCGTATATGCCTTTTCCACTCATTATCCCAATATTGCCGTCCTCCACACACTTTTCAAATAAGTGATTGATGTTGTTATTATTACATAATTCAGGATACAGGTACTTTGCAACACTATTAAAAATTGTAAGCCCTCCCAAATCTGCAATTTGAAAGGGACCTGAGCATACATAGCGCAGCCCATTTCCATACTTGATTGTCCGGTCTATATCCTCCGGAGATGCGATTCCTTCTTCCACCAGATAAGTAGCTTCTCTTAATAATGCAAACTGCAGGCGATTTGATAAAAACCCTTTAATATCATGTTTTACTAAAACAGGTTTTTTCCCTAATTGTCTGAAAAAATCAACAAGCCTTTCACATACACTACCGTCCGTAGATTGCCCTTTTATTACCTCCACCAAGGGGATAATGTGCGGAGGGTTCAAAAAATGTGTTCCGCAGAAACGTTTTTTATTAGTCACATAATTACTTAAAAGATCTATTGAAATTGCGGAAGTATTCGTTGCTATAATGGTATCCTCTTTCGCGCTTCTGCATATCTCTTCATAAAAATTGGCTTTTATATTAATATTTTCAGGAATTGCTTCAATAATTAAGTCAGCATCTTTCATACATTGTATATCTGTTGTAAATTTAATAGACCTTTGTATTGCCTCCGCCTGGTTGGCATCTATGACCCTATTTTCCACTAAAAAATCCAGATTATTTTTTAATACTTCTTTTGCGAACACAAAATCGCTTTCTTTAATACTATATAATGTTGTCTTAATTCCTACTCCCGGAAACATCTGGCTGATCCCAGCCCCCATAAGCCCTGCACCCGCAACAACAACGTCCTTGATATCCGATTTTTCCATATGTATCACCTTTTAAAATATAAAATATTTTATATTACTTTAAAATGTTTTCACTGGCTTTTATCATTGCCCACACGTTTTCAGTAGGAATGCTGTCGATCATTGTATTGCATGTAGACAGAATAAAGCCGCCATTTTTATTGGCTGCCAGTATCGTTTTCCTGACTGACTCCGCCACCTCCTGCGGTGTGCCAAAACACATGATCTGATCTAAATCAATATTTCCCCACAAACAGAGCTTATGGCCATATTTGTTTTTTATATCTGCAATATCCATACCGGCTGATGGCTGAAGTGATTGTATTCCATCGAATCCGCACGCAGTTATATCCTCCATAACTGTATTGATATTACCGTCCGTATGCAGAAATACTGGTATTTCCTTATAACTCTTAATTTCTTTCAGCATCTTCCTATACAGAGGGAATACAATTTTTCCCATGATATGCGGCGGCAAAAATACTCCAGTATTAAAAGCTATATCATCTGCTATCAGGATTCCATGGGCTCCCTTATCTATAAATATTTTTGCCTTTTCTATTTCATATTCAATCACCTTTTCAGATATCTCTAGCACTTCCTCCGTGTTAGTCAGGCAGTATACCATGTAATCTTCCATCGTATACATTTCATCTACCATAGAGACGGGTCCGCCTATCTGGGCAAACACAAAAAATTCAGTTTCTTTTACATACCGTTCTACTAATTGCCCTGTTACGAATTGACAGTCGGGCTTTCTGTAATTTTCTGCATCTTCTATATCTATTGCCTCTTGAACTATATGTTTTGTTTTATCGGTTATTTCATAAATTTGCCCATATATACTTTGAACAAGTTTATGTCCATTTTCCGAAACTCCTATCTGCCATTCCGGCCATTCTCCCACATTCACGAGATCCATATTCAATTTCTTTCTTATCGCAACATCTCTGTCAAAATCCTGATAGTTCAAAGAATAAGTCCTTCCTAAAATCCTATTTGCCAATTCCGGTTGAATATAGACTTCTCCTTTTGGTACACGGTCTGCTTCTTTGTGTAATATGGCATTCTGTACTCTTTCTCTGCTCTTCATTGCTGCCACCCCTTTTTACTATTCCTTTACTGCCCCTGCAGTAATGCCTTCCACAACAAATTTTTGCATTACCGCAAATAGAATTCCTGTAGGCAGCAATGCTATTACACCGCCTGCCATTAAGACGCCCCATTCAATATTATTTTTTCCTATTAAGGCTTTTAACGCAACCGGTATTGTCCAGTTCTCCGCTGTACTTACAAAGATGGTTGCTCCAATGAGTTCATTCCATCCTCCCAAAAAGCCAAATACAAACACTGATGCAATACCAGGGAGCATGATCGGCAAAACAATTTTTATAATCGTCTGGATTTTCCCGCATCCATCTACCATTGCAGCTTCCTCCAGCGAGTCCGGGATCCGTTGAAAAAAGCTTCTCATTGTTATACTGCAAAAGGGTAGATTTCCGCATATATAATAAACTAATAGGCTAAACTTCGTGTTAATCAAGCCCGCTTCTGCGAAAAAAGAATACAGTGGAATCAGTACCAAGATTCCAGGAATAACCTGAATAACAAGGAAAAAAAGCAGAATTAACCCTTTGCCTTTAAATTTATATCTGGACAGTGCATAGCCACTTAAAATTGACAGAATTGTAACAACAAGTGCTGTCAGCAATGCTACAATAGTGCTGTTTTTAATATAAACTCCATAATCCATCATCCTGAACAATGTACTATAATTCTCCGTCGTAAAAGTATGTGGAAAATATGTAATAACACTTCTGTCCAGAATCTCGGCACTTGGTTTAAATGAAGTAATTACAACCCAATATATTGGAAAGACAACTATCAGAAAATAAAAAGTAAGTACGATTGCCTTAAACGAAAACAGAAATTTCTTTTTACCTCTCATAAATTCTCTCCTCCCTTCTTTCTTTTTGATATCGCTAATCCGGAAATTGCCAATAAAGAAATAATTAACATAAATGCAACCCCTAGTGCAGAAGCAAATCCAAAGTCGTATTTTGCAAATGCTCTTGAGTACATATAAGAAGTAATCGTATTCGAAGTATTTGCTGGTCCTCCTCCTGTGATAATCATGATCAGATCAAAGGAATTTAATGACCAAATTGCTCTCAGTGAAACCGTTGTAACGATCGTAGGTTTAAGATATGGTAATGTAATAGACCAAAACTGACGTACCAGCCCGCATCCATCTATTGCAGATGCCTCGTAAACATCATTTGGTATCGATTGAAGCGCTGCTAACAACAGCATTGCAAAAAAAGGAAATCCAATCCAAATAGTTGCTATAATTACAACAGCCAATGACCATCCTGGCGTTCCCAGCCATGCTATTTTTTCATTTATCGCCCCTATTTTCAAGAGAAGATCATTCACCACTCCATATTCTCCATTAAATGACCACCTGAACATCAAACCGATAACACACCCGGAAAAAGCCCATGGCAGAAAAACAATTCCCTGATATAAGCCCCTGCCCCTAAATTTTTTCCGCAGGGTCAATGCTAAACCGAGCCCCAGTATAAACTGTCCGATAATGGAAGTCAGTAAATATACTACAGTATTAGTAAACACTAATTTAGTATCTTTTTCTGATAATAGTTTGACAAAATTATCGAGTCCATTGAAAGTTATATTATTTGGATCCGTTAGTTTATAATTTTGAAAAGCCATTATAAAGCTGTTGATTAATGGATATCCAAATACTAAGACCAGGCTAATTATAACCGGCAGCATAAATAAGTAAGCCTGCTTTGTCCTTGTTCTGCTCCGTCCTTTTGTTTCTTTAAATATACAATAAAATATTCCAGCCGTTACTATTATAAAAATAATAAAAAATAGAATTGTACTCACATTTTTCATAGGTTATCTCCTTAAATTGCTTCAAAAGCCTGCCGTAAGTCTTCCTGTAGGTTTTCAGTACCTTCCAGCCCGCAGTGTATTCTGATCAAGCCTCGTTCTTTTTCTGTTAATCCCATAAACTGCAGGTCTTCAGAAGCAATATTTTTTACAGGACATAAGGCCAGACTTTCAAATCCTCCCCAGGAACATCCCTTTCCAAATAATTTCAAATGGTCTATAAATTCCACGGCTTTGGATGCGTTCTCTTTTAATAAAAAGCTCATCAGTCCTGTATGCCCTGTCATCTGTTTCTGAATAATTTCATGCTGGGGGTGGGAAGCAAGCCCTGTATAATATACCTTCTCTACTTTAGGATGATTTTCTAAATATTGTGCAACTGCCATAGCTGTTTCCTGATGCTGTTTCACTCTCAGGGGAAGTGTACGCAGTCCCCGTATCGCCAGCCACGCTTCCATCGGGCCTAAAATAGATGCAAAATATTCCCGGTAATGCAGCTGCACATTATCCATTAGTTCAGCATCCTTTGATACCAATACCCCACCATTGATATCACTGTGGCCCCCGATATATTTCGATATTGAATGCATCACAATATCTATTCCCAGGTCTAATGGCTTTGAAAAAATGGGTGTACAAAATGTATTATCTATATATGTTTTTATACCATGTTTTTTGGCTATGCCTGCTATTGCTGCTACATCTACCACTTTAAAAATAAACGTTGCAGGGCTTTCTAATATAATCAGACTGGTGTTCATTTTTATAGCATTTTCCAGTTCTCTGATATCATCGCCGGCAACATATGTAACCTCCATTCCCAGCCTTTCCACGCAATATTCATCTAATAAACGCTTAACCGGAAAATATACATTTCTCATGCAGATGATATGATCCCCTGTCTTTGCGATCGAAAAGACAGCGGCGGTTGCGGCTCCCATACCACTGGAGAAGGCAACTGCTTTTTTCCCATGCTCAAGCGCTGCTATTTTCTTTTCCAAGATAGTTGTTGTTGGGTTTGCCGTTCTCCCATAAACAAAATCCTCTTTCAGATTAACCGTACTCTGTTTTTCATAAGTATCAAAAACATGCAGCGAGTTCATAAATACTGGCGGTACTACAGCGTTCATATATTTATCCGGATTTTCACCTAAATGAGTTACTGTAAGTAAATCTTGATTCATAACTTTATCCATTCCTTTCACTGTTCTATTTTTCCAAATAGCCGATTATATGCTGTTAACACAGCATCCTGCCTTCCGCCCTGTAAATTGCTTGATATGTATATAATTGTAGGATATTCCGGCTTCCAACAAGTTTTTATCTTTTCAAGAAATTCTATTTCTGTTCCAATTTGTGGATTATCTCCGTGCTGATAGTGCGGCAGTATTACTGCTTTCCCACCAAAATAGTCATATATACTGCTCATATCCGATGAATACTGTGATGCAAAATTAACGGATCTGAGACTTTCATTTTTTATTATTTTCCCAAAGTACCTTTCATTCATGGTACAGCTATGCAGCATCAAGCCTCCAAATTCACGGCTAATAATATTGTTATATTTTACTCCAAATTCCTCATACATTTCGGGTGAAACCATAGACATTGTATCATCAGCTATATAAATGCCTTTTTCCTTAGGCGCCCAAATAAGAGGCCATGTTAGCGGACATAAATTATCACATACTGCTTTCATTGCGTCGATATATTCGATTACTGTTTCACACAATAGTTCCAGTAATTGGTGGACTTTCCCAGGATGTTCGTATAATGATATATAAAAGTCATTCGTCTCCCATATCATTTCCGCTAATCCCAATGGATTTTGAATATCTCCTACTCTTATTGGTATTTTGCCGTTTGTCTTATTTGCAAAATATTCTATCAGCCGGATCTGTTTTCCTAAAAGTCCATCCAAAATGTTCGGCTTTTTTATGTTGTCTACATCATCTACCGAATAAATAATAGGATTTTCCAAGTATTTATGCCCATCTTGAAAAACCCGTTCCTTTCCGCCTAACGCACATGGAATGATATGTGTCCCAATCCCCGTTACCAGTGAATTATAATTATCATCTCTCCCTTGCAGCGTTGTATTATATCTATGTATAGCAATTTGGTAACATCTTTCCATATCATCTGCGTTCCCTGCTATTTGTAATGGAGCATCTTCCGTCTCCTCTAATATTAATGCCGGTCTCTCTGCTTTTCCTAAATTCCATATTACTTGCAGCAGTTCTTTACCTCTCAATTTTTCACTCCTTTAATGATTTAGCAATAGGCAACATTACGTTGCCCATTGCTTCTAAATATCTGCCTGTCTATAAAATGCGTTTCACATTTATTGAATTACAATAGGTTCCGGAACTTTAGATCCAGGATTTTCTTCTAAGTGTTTCTTCATACGGCTGGATAGCTCATTTGAAAGGATATCCAATGTCTCCTGCTCTGTCTGCTCTCCTAAAAGGCATTTCTGCATTTCGACGTGTAATGTTTCTTGATGAAGGTCTGTTACATCAAAAGGCCCGTAGTTTGTTGGGAATATTGCGTCCTGCTGATTTAACTGTGCAACAAATGGAGCATATATACCATCCTCACCATAATTTTCATCATCTCCAACATCAGCTTTAACAGGAATTGCCCCTGTCTGTAAACAATACTGCATGTTATTATCTGTACGTGATAAGAAATCAATTAATTCTATTGCTGCTTCCTTGTTCTTAGTCTGGGATGAAACGACATATGAGTACGGATTAGAAGTTCTTATAATCCGGGTTCCGTCCTTGCAGACTGGTACGGGAAGCACGCCCCATTCATCGTCTGACATTTTTTGGGATAATGTTAATGCTACTTCTGAATCGTTCCATAATGTCCCTGTCAAGCCACTTGCAAAATTATCTACCATTTCGGCAAATCCCCAGTTCACAGAATCTTCTGGAACATAGCCATCCCTATATATATCACACCATTTAGCAAACGCATCCACGCACTCAGGGCTGTTCAATAAGCAATTGCCCTCTTCATCATACATTTTACCTATAGTAATTCCTTGTAAATATCCCTGGACACAATCAAATCCGCCTCTTGCCCCTCTAAAAGAATTGCCGTATCGATTCTTCTCTTTATCTGTTAATGCTTTGATCAGCTCTAAATATGCATCCCATGTCCAATCATCCCCTGTCGGGATCTCATAACCGATTTCTTTCGCCCAGTCTTTTCTATAGTAGATCCCCGATACCTGAAATGCATCCGGTACTGCATATACATGACCGTAAAGCTGGCGTTGTTGTTCCCATGTATATCCCTTTACCACCTCATTATATTCATCCTCATGTTCTTCAACATACTCGTCCAGCGGATAAAGCCATTCCGCTTCAGTAAATTGTCCAAACCAGCTTTCTGTAAAAGTCAATACGTCCGGCAATTGTCCGGCCGTACCAAGAACCGTCAGCTTATTTGCCGCATCATCCCACGGAACGCTTTCATAAATAACCTCTATCCCTGTCTCCTCCTGAAACTTCTGGAATGTGTCCTTATAATAATTTTCCCTTGCTTCACTAGGCGACACATCCATAAAACGTATTGAAGTACTCTCCTCAGTATCAGCTTTCACATCTTCTTGTTTTTTTCCACCACATCCGCCCATCATTCCCATGACTGATGCAGTTACCATGACAACTGATACACCTCTTCTTAATATTTTCTTTTTCATCATTTTCTCCTTTCTTTTTTTGAGGTTTATTGCTAAAGAAATTCTATCATACGAAACAGATACTATAGAATAGATGTATTTATTATTATTTGTATATTTCGACATATAAAAACACAAGTACTCTTTATTCTTGTTATTAATAAAAGAGTCCTTGTGTTTTTTTCACTTTTTATTAACTTTTTTACCTTGACCGAAACTCACTTGGATTTATTCCCGTATATTTAATAAATACTGTAGTAAAATATGCAGGATCCTCAATACCGACCGCTTCTGCCACTTCATATATCTTCATTGTAGTATCCTTCAGGAACGTTTTTGCTTTCTCTACCCGATATCTGTTAATTGTTTCTATTATAGTCTTTCCTGTTTTTTGTTTATATATTCGACTAATATATCCAGAACTCACCTCCAGGTCATTTGCCATTTCTGCTATAGTAAAGCTATTTTTATAATTTTCCGCAATATACTTATCTATTAATTTTACTAAATAATGTTTTTCATGTTTACTTTTCATGACATTATCGACATATATCATCATTTTCTCTACTCCATCATATACCTGATATGCAGTAGTAGCCCGCTCTATAGCTAAGAATGTCTGTTGTTCATTTTCCTCTGTATCCTCATCATAATAATTTGAATTCAGGTGTCTATATGCTATAGATATAAAATTGAAAACACTTATTTTTAATTTGTCAATAGGATACTGTATTTGTGAAAGTTGTTCTGCAGTCGCTTTTAGAAGTTGAATTGCATAAGGGAGGTTTCCTTCAATTAAGCAAGTCCACATTTCATGAAATCTTTTTTTGCAGTTTATTTCTATAGAATTTATTTCAGATATATAGCCAATGACTTCATTCTCACCTGTCCAGGCCTGATTTCTAGCAGTCATTGCCTGTCCCCAGGCCAGTGAAAGTAAATCCAGAGCATAAACAACATCACTGACACCTATCTTAATGATCATTCTCATGAATTCTTCCGCCATCCTAAGCGTTTGGTTGCATATACTTAGGATTCCCTCTTTTGTTACTTCTTTTTTGTTGTTTCCACAAAATACAATTGCAATTTCCTTTTCTTGTATTTCTATAAAATAATACTCCTCCTCTATGTCCAACGCTTTGAACAAATTCTTAATCATCATAAGAATGTTGTCCTTAGAATATTTTTTTTCATTGTAAATAGCTATTAAAGAACAAACACAGTAGTTTTTCTCTTCCCTTTTTAGGGATTCCAGCTCTTTTTCAAGCTGTGGTGCACAGTTATTACCTTTGATCAGCATTCTAAGCAGCATTTCCTTTAGGTAACTGTCTTTTTCTTCTTTTTCCTTTCGGCTTTTATTTTCTTCTTCTTTTTGTTCAATCAATCTTTTCATTGTTTGTGGTAATTCTTCGATAAAATCATTTTTTATAATAAAATCAGATGCCCCTTTGCGTATTGATCTCTGAATTAGTTCGAATTCTGAATATGCAGTCAGAATCACTACTTTTATTCCTTCATATAAATCTGTGATCTTTTTTGCCAATTCCAGTCCATCCATAACCGGCATTTTTATATCCGTAATTACAAAATCCACATCATTGCCTTGAATAAACTCCAAAGCTTCTCTGCCATTTTTACATGTCTTGGAAATCGTACAATTTAATTCATTCCAATCAATTAACGTTTTAACGCCTTGCTGAATTATGCTTTCATCATCCACAATAATTACCTTGTACACTACTATATCCCCCTCTAATATTTTGGCAGTTCAAACCAAATAATTGTCCCTTCTCCTATTTTACTTTCAATATGTAATTCACTGTTATACAGTAGCTGTAATCTTGTACCGGTATTCCGCAATCCTATCTTTTCTCTTTTTAAACTATGACAATCATCTGTATGGAGAGATTCCACATCAAATCCGATTCCATTATCACAAACTTCTATTCGTATCGCATGTTCCGCCTCTTCTACTTTTATCTTAATCTCCATACTCCTGTTAAGATTATTCATACCGTGGATCACTGAATTTTCAACTAACGGTTCAATCGTAAGACGTGGCAACTCATATTTTCCCAAGTGTTCCGGCAGTGAAATCGAGTATTGAAGCTGCTCTTCAAAGCGTTGTTTTTGTAAATACAGATAAAACTCGGTATATTCCAATTCTTTTCCGATTGGAATTCTCGCATTTTTTTCTGAATATAGAGATGCACGTAAAAAGCCTGAAAGTGCTTTCAACATATGATATATTGTATCATCCTGGAGCATTTTCGCTTTTATCTGTATTATCGTCAATATATTGAAGAGAAAGTGTGGGTTTACTTGCTGTTGTATCATTTCCAGCTCTAATTCCTGGTACAATATCTTAGATTTATACTCTTCATTAATGAGTTTTTCCATTTTCATAGTCATATTATTAAATGTTTCACTCAAATCATTTTCTGCCTTATTTGAATATGGTTTCAGCCTTATTGCATAATTCTCGTCTTTAATAGCCTCCATTGCATCATCCAGATCTTTTATAAACTGTGTATTTCTCTTAGACATGCAAAACACTACGATTATTGATATTAAAAATACCAGACATATCATATATAATATAATAGTTAGCTCTTTCAGCACCATTTTATTTATACTATTCTTAGGGATAACATTTACCAGGCTTAGGTTCACTGTTTTGATATTTTTAGTAATACATTCGTATTCAACTCCTTTATAGAAAAATATACTTTCATTTACGTCTTTATATTTTGCAACTTGTTTTATAAATTCGTCGTCTTGCATATCACGGGAATACAAATTTTTATTATCTTCGTCCAAAATAAGTGTTAGCATTGTATCATATTCAATTTTGCCTTCATACGTATTTTCTATCGCATCATTATTAATCCCTAATAAAATAATTAAATTACTCTCCCGCTCCTTTGGTGCTGCTATTTTGAGAGCAGCATACATCGTGTCGTCCTTAGGAACTGGTGATAGAAAATAATACAATCCCGTATTATATATATTGTTGATTTGTTCACTATCGTATACTTCTTGTAAATGCCTCTCTATAATAATGTCTTTTTTAGGAACCGTATATGTATATAACAATAACTTATCATTTTCAAATACAGAAATGTATGCTATCCCCCTATTATTCCAAGCTGAGCTATAGTTAAAAACCTTTTTAAGTTCCTCTTTATATCTGTTCCGATTAAAAACATAGTTTTCATTTTTTTCTTCAAAATAAGAAGGGTCCTTACACCATTCAAGAACACTCGTTTCTGTTGCTGCTAAAACTATTGTATTTGATACAAACTCAAATGCTTCTTCTAAATTACGTGCCGTTTCATTTGTATACGCATTTATTTTTTCAATATTTATTTTATAGACCCGGTTATATTCGTTAGCAATGATGGAAATTCCCAATAGAACTATAATACAAGATAGTAAAAAAATCATATTTTGTTGAATCGTACGTTTTCCATCTTTTTTCTTATTCATAGCTCACCTATTTATATTTTCCAATACACAATTTTCTATTACATAATATAATTCTAGCATAAATACCTTTTAATGTACCTACAAAATTTTTGATATTTTGTTATTATTTTCGATTCCGTTTCAAAAAAATTTCATAAGTGCCATTAGCGGTATCTTTCAATAGGCAGACGGCGTTAATATACTCGCCTGCAGGATATGAACAGTAACGCTTTTGATCCAACTTTGATCTAAAAATCCTAACTTAAAAAGGGTACTTGAAAAAATCAAGTACCCTATGGATTATATCATTCCTTTTTCTGCCTGCGAAACATCATCTCCGGTATTACCAGGCAGATCCCCGCCAATCCGGCAACCAGTACAATTGACCATCCCACCGGATATCTGGACACATAATAGGAAAGCCTTTGCTCCATATAGATACAAATCAGCTTCAAGATCCCGCTTCCCACCGTCAACATCAAACCTGCCGCAATCAGGCAGTAATACAGCCCCTCCGCCGCCAGCATCCTTCGCTCCTGCCGCCGGGTCATCCCCACATTCTTCATAACCTCCAGTTCTCTTTTCCTGGACAATATTCCGGTGATCATAACATTAAAATAGTTCGTCAGCCCTGCAAATAATAAGACTGCGCTGATGCTTCCAAGAATCAGCCGGTTCCCTCTGATATAATTGGCCGCCTCTGCCAGCAGGTCCGATTTGCTGATACAGAAGATTCCTGCCTCTCCGTTCTCCTCGTCTGCTCCTGTTCCTGTCATCTTTTCCCGCCTCCGGTTCTCCCGGGATATCATATTTTGAATCTCTGTCTTTATTTTTGTCTCCCTTTTTTCATCCACATTCAATTCCATATAAAGCGTTTTTTTCTCCGTAGGCAGCTTATCAAAGCCCTCCCTGCTGATCAGATAATAAACCAGCCCCTCTGCCCCATGCCAGGTCTGACGTATATCAGGAAATCCCTCCGCCCGGTTATCCAGATAGCCGCTTAAAGTGAACATATCCGACTGTATTCCTCCAAGTGCCTCTTCTTCTATTACGCTGTCTTTCTCCTTTGGACTCAGCTGATCCCAAATCATCCAATCTTTCTTAGACCGCATTGTTGTAAAATACAGCGGTTCTCCCACACTCTCCTTTGCCAGCCTCTCCTGTTTTGGTGAAAGCTGATGGTCATGGAGAATCATCACGCCTGTTCCATTTTCCAGACTGTCCATATCCACCGGCAGTTGATTGTCCTCCACATACTGCCGCAGAGCGGTGATCTCCCCGTCATTCAGAATCTGGACGACATCTTCAAGCCCGCCTTCAATCATGGCATAGTTTTCACCATATCCGGCGCCTTCTATTACCGGTGCGTTTTTATTAAATGAATCTCTTTTATCCAGTAAGGGCATCACTCCTTTTCTGGAAATAGTCGAAGTCATATAAGCCCCCTCCATGATGTACGACTTCTCTTGATCCACCCCGTCAAGGCTTAACAAGGCTTCTCTGACCTCTGAAGAAATAGGGGAAAACTCATCATAGGAATTGCCATATAATAAGTATAAAATATCCCCTTCTGTCAGCATCGGATCTTCACCCACATCTCTCGATTTATACTCCAGTCCGTATCCCTGTTCCTTCCCCCACTCACTGAATTCACCGGCAATCAGAAAATCCGGACGCTGCTCGATCACATGTATATAATCACTGCCCTTAGTAATAACAACAGCCCCCAGAAAGGTCTCCATCCCAAGAAACAGGGAAAACACCGTCAGTAAAAATCTTCCCCGATGTCTGGTCAAATTCTGCCATGCCATGTACCACAGTTCCCCGGCAGCGCTTCTTTTTCGCCTCTTATGTTTTATTCGTACCAGTTTCTTTTCTGTCTTTCTCCATTTTGCCTTCTTTTGCCTGTTTCTTACCAGACCGGTATAATTCATACTCTCCACACAGGATATATTTACGATGTGGTGAATGACACCTGCCGCTGCGCTTACGGTGAGCATCACTGTAAATACGATGGAAGCCGCCAGAAGCCCCGGCCGAAAGATCTGCAGTTCTTTCGCGCCTCCATATCCGCTTAAGTATTGATTCCCCAGTATCTCCGATATCACTGCCAGCAAAACAAAGGCCGACAGAAGTGTCCCTGCCAGCACCCCTGGAATTAAGATTCTAAGAATCTGTCCCAAATAAATTCTATGCATCTGTTTTTTCGTTGTCCCAACCGTATTTAAAAGCCCCATCTGGCGGATGTCTCCTGCCATAGAGATCTGCATCACATTTTGAACCAGAAAAAACATACCGCACAGGATGAGAAGCGCACCAAATGCGGCCATGCCATACCCTCCTGCCAGCCGATTGACTGCATCGTAGGCATAAGTATTGGCAGCAGTAATCTTCGCTTCAGACGCCTTTCCTGATACATCCTGATATAAACGCTCTTCCGTCTCTTGCCAGTCCATATGATCTGACTGACAGATCAAAATATCTGCTTCTTCCCAGACATGATACCCCCAATCCTCCACTTTCTGCTCTGATATATATCCCACTGCAGAATTGGACGTCTCACCCACATAGTCTGTATACCAGCCGCTGAGGCGGAATTCTTCCTGTTTCGTACAAAGCAGTCCGAGACTTACCGTAAGGCCGATCCGCATCCCCTTCTCCGGATGATCAATACCCAGACTTTTCAGCGACCTGGCAGAAAGCATGATCTCCTGCTTTTCCTTTGGATAGTGTCCGTGAATATTCGTATAAGCCGGTTTCCTAATCTCCTCCCACGCCGCATCATCCAGCGCCTGGATCTTGCAGATATACTGATCACCGTCGGCCGCCTCTCCCAGAGTTACACACCTTCCTGCCCGCTTCACATAACTGAGGGAACAAACCTTCTCATACTGAGACTGGTCCGCATCCCCGATGCAGACTGATGCTGCGGTTCCTGCCGCCCTTACCGCCTTTGTATATTCTGCCTGAACCTTTCCGAATGAGATTCCAAATACCATGGTCAGCGTAACAATACACAAAATAACCGTTCCCAGGAGAATCCGGTTTCTGCCCTTATTGCATTTGCCAATCTCCCTTGAAAGCATTTTAACTACCTGTTTGTTTTGATTCGAGGTAAATCCTTTTCCTGCCATAACTTACCCCTCCTGCCCACTGCTTGTGTCGCTGTTCTGTATACATTTCCCACAGTCTGTCCTGCTGCAGATTCTGCCGTCCTCCATCCGGATGACACGGTCTGCCATCTGCGCCACTTCCTCCTGATGGGTCACTACGATTATCGTCTGATGGTATTTTTCCGCACAGGATTTTAAAAGCCCCACCACCTCAGTACTTGTGGCGGAATCCAAATTACCGGTAGGTTCATCGGCCAGCAGGATAGCCGGCTTGGCCAGAAGCGCCCGGGCGATTGCCACTCTCTGCTGCTGGCCGCCGGACAGGGTCTGGGGCAGCCGCTCTAATTTCTCATGGATTCCAAGAAGTTTTGTTACCTCTTCCAGCAATTCGCAATCAATCTCTGCTCCATCCAGCCGTAACGGGAGCACAATATTTTCATAGACACTGAGTACTGGCACCAAATTATACTGCTGAAAGACAAATCCAATATTCCTTCTGCGAAATACCGTCCGCTCCTCAATCTCCATATCCTTCAGGCTGTTCCCGCGAATCCAGACACCGCCCTCCGTAGGGATATCCAAGCCTCCAAGCATATTCAGGAGCGTTGTTTTTCCGCTTCCCGAGGTTCCGACAATTGCCACAAATTCACCGTCTCTCACCGAAAGAGTCACCCCGTCCAGTGCGTGGACCTCATAAGTATCTGTGATATAATATTTTTTCAGACTGGCGGCCTTCACGATTTCCATAAATTCTTTTCTCCTGCTCTGTATTTGGCAGCTTACATATCATAGCCACAGAAGCCTGATTCAGTTTTCTGCCATACGACTAGTATACGGAGTAAATCTAACAAACTTCTAACAATGTGGAAGGAAAACAAAGTTCAAGCATCAGCCCCGGATGCATTCTCTTCGCCACCAGAAATCCTCCGTGTCTGTTCACGATCTCCCGCGACAGATAAAGGCCGATCCCGAATCCTTCCTGGGTGGTAATACCTTGTCCACGGTAAAATCTTTGGAAAATCTGATTCTCTTCCCCTGCCCCGATGCCGATTCCATAATCTCTTACCCGGATCTTCAGGTACATCTCATTTTGTGACATGGATACTTCCACCCTGCCTCCGGCTTCACTGTACTTCACAGCATTTTCCAGAATATTTAAGACTGCCTCTCCCAGCCAGTTAGGATCATGCAGGAAAGCTGCATTTTCCAGGAGAGAGATGTCAAACTGAATCCCCTTTGTTTCTGCCTGTGGTTGAATCTGTCCAAGGGAATTCCGGAGCGTTTTCAGTATATCCTTTTCTTCTTTCTTAATCTGGATGATATGCTGCTCCAGCCTGGACATTTTGATAAAACTTTCTACAAGAAAATGTAATTTTTGCTCGCTATTCTCAATCGCAGCCGCATACTGCAGAGACTGCCCGGCAAGATTTTCCTGCAGGAACCCAAGATATGTCTCCATGTTCATCAAAGGCGTCCGCATCTGATGCGCAATTTCCGCGATCAGTTTCTGTATCTCATCGCGGCTCCTTTCCGCTGCATCTTTTCTCCCCTGCATCAGTTCCTGGACCCGCACCAGCTGATGTTCAATCCTTGCGTACAAAGTCTCTTCTCCCGAAGCAGAGGCTTTTATTTCCCGTTCATTCAGAATCTCATGGGTCAGCTCTATTATCTTATTCAGTTCCTGCTCCCTCTGTTTTCTCTGCAGGCAATACATACCGATGCTGCCAAACAATCCCCCTGCCAGAACGGATATGGTCATGATAAAATACATACTATCTGCCTCCGATCCGATACCCCAGCCCAAATACATTATGAATATACTCCGGCTGTTTTGCATCCGGTTCTATCTTTTTTCTAAGCCGGTTAATTGTGACACTGACCGTATTATCCACCACAAACTGGCCATCCAGACCCCAGATCTGCTCCAGGATATTTTCTTTTGTCAGCACCTGGCCCTGATTCCTCATCAGATACTCCAACAGCTGATACTCCTTCGCGGTCAGCGCGATCTCCTGTTCCTTTAAGAAGACTTGTTTTCTGTCTGGATACAGCGCTATATCCCGGCAGGAAAGCATCTGCTCTTCGCTGCTGCGTTTGAATACCGCGTTGATTCTTTTCAATAGCACTTTCATAGAAAATGGTTTCACCACATAATCATCCGCACCCATGTCAAACGCGGCCAGCATGTCCTGCTCTTCATCCCTTGCCGTCAGAAAAATGGCGGGAATGTCCCGTTTTTTTCGGAGGTCCTGATACAGTGCGATTCCATCCCCGTCCGGGAGTCCGATATCCACTAATAGCAGGCCCTCCTTCTTCCCCAGCAGGGACAGGGCCTCCTTCTTTGTATGTGCACATATGGTATGAAAGCCTGCATGTTGCAGGGCAATATCCAAAGCCTGATTCAATAATAGATCGTCTTCTATAATTCCAATTGTCATTGCACTTCTCCTAATGATTTCTTTTCGTAATGGTTCAGGCATGCCTGAACTGTTACTCTTTTTCATTTATTCTACCATGAATGGCAATAAAATGCGGAGCAGTTTCCTGCTCCGTGCTTATTTTACTTATAGTACCCATAACGCCGTACCGCCTCATGCATCGCAGACAGATTTTCCGGCGGTGTCCCCGGAGACAGGTTGTTTGCCTCCTTGATGATAAACTTCCGCGTGAAGGGTTTGACAGCTTCTAAAATAGTTTTCACCGCATTGGCGACTTCCTCCGCCGTGCCGGCACGCAGCGTCTCGACATGGACACCACCTTTAACCGTGATATCAGGTCCCAGCTCGCGAACTACCCTGCCATGGTCAATGGGGAAGCCCGTATCGAAAGTACCGGCGTTCAGTTCCCTCACCAGTGTGGGGAAGAACCGGGAAGCGTCCCCGCAGAGATGGATCCAGCCCGGCTCCTCCCCTGTACACAGTTCACGCATCATCTTTTTGTGGAAAGGCAGTATCAGCTCTGTATAGGTATCCAGGGACAGCAATGCAATGCTGTCGTCGGCAAACCCAAAGGATTTTGATTTTTCCGGCTGGCCATAGCAGCGGCGCAGGGCCTTATTCCTCGCAATAACCGCCTCCGTAATATAATCCAGCAGCTCCATCATATAATCCTGATCCACATAGAGATCCATACAGGCCTGCGTAGCGCCGATCAGGCTGCACGCGATGGTAAAGGGTCCATCTGTTCCCATCCCCGCCATCCCCGGGCTGCCCAGGGGCTTTCCTTTGTACGTGTATCCTTCCTCCCGCTTCTTTTTAAAAAACTCATAGTGGGACAAAAGTGTACTTACAATTCCGCCGAGAGGATCCGTCAGGGGACGCGTATTTTTTAAAAGTTCATATTTCGTCGTTTCATCCGCGCATACTTTTGTGCCTGGTTCATTGCACCCATGGAATGCAATCTCACAGCCCAGACAGGCCCCTTCCAGAACATTTTGAAAATCCGGGTACGGTGTTATCTCCTGCAGATTCTCAAAGCCCATGATGCGGTCGCTTATGAGTGATTCCGCACAGTATTCCTGGAACTGGCATTGAATCTCCAGCATGATCTGTGGATTCTTTAAGTATTCCTCAAACGTAATCCGGCGCGGGTTTAGCATTGGATCCGAGATGATCATCCGTGGATTCATCGCAAGCTCCATCATTACACGCTCACATTTGCCTTCTTCCGCCTGCTGCAAAAGTCTGCGGACTTCCTCATTATGCTTTTCATAGTTCATGTTAACACGCTCCTTCTCTACACTGTATACTAACAGTTTATACAGGAATCCACAGCGCGTCTTCCAAGATATGATCATCCTTTGATTCTGTACATTTTTTCGGCCAAATTGACATTTCTTTTATCCCATGATACAGTAAAACGGTATCCCAAAGGCATGGAAAACAGGATGTCCTTTGGGTAAAGCTGATCAAAATATCTGCTGCCGCAGGCTTTGCCGAGTAAATAAACCATTTTATACGTCTTTCCAGAATCTGTCAGGAGGTAATCCAGATGAACTCCCAGAATGTTCGAATAACCACAGATTTTTCCGGGTTGGATATTCCCAACCTTCACCTGATGTCCCGCGTCGAATACCGGGGATCTGACAACGCTCCGCTGAAGCCGCACCTGCATAAGGATTGTTTTGAGCTGTGCTACCACTTCGAAGGCCGGCAGCACTATGAACTGGGGGGCCGCCTGTATGATGTGCACAGCGGCGATATCTTTATAGCCATGCCGAACGAACTGCACAGTACCGGCTTATGGACAGAAGAAAAATCAAAATTTTACTATCTCATCTTTTCCTGTATGCCTGACACCCGAAATTTCCTTGGTCTGGACGACGCTGCATCCGATTGTATCCGCGACACGCTTTATTCAATCCAGACACGGTTATTCCGGGGAATTCCCATTTTGAAGAAGCTGATGGATGAACTCCTATCCATCAGTACGACTCCTTCTCCATTTTGCCGGGCACGGACGGTCAGTCTCCTGACTGAGCTTTTTTATCACTTATCCAGGTTATTGCAGACAGAGAATACCGGAACCGATACGATCCCAGAGGATATCCGGACTATTATCGACTATATGGGCGCACATCTTGCCGAAAGCTGCCGTTCGGAATTCCTGGCCGGTCTGATCCATCTCTCACCGCCCCAGTTTCAGCGGAAATTCCGGAGGAGTACCGGCTTTTCACCTTATGACTATTTACAGCGCCTAAGAATTGATAAAGCCCAGGAACTGCTTGCCGGTTCTGAAATGTCAGTTACCGATATTTCGCACTCCCTCGGCTTTTCTTCCAGCCAGCACTTTGCCGGTGTATTCAAACAGTATACGGGGCAGACTCCATCCGCGTTTCGTCGGAAATTAAGATAGCTGATTCCCCCTGAATTGAGCGGGAATTACTATTATCTATATAGTCGATTTTCCAACTGCCGATCAGCTTCCCGAAAAAATTAAATTCTTCAGGCAGCGCCGCATTTTTACTTTCGCTTGTCAATGTTTTGAGAAAGTTTTGCATTCGTTATTTCCTCCGTTAATCCTAATAAGATCTGCTACAAATTCCGCTTAAGTTCGTCCACAACGGTATTCTCCACTTTCATGCTTTCCTGACACTCACTGCATTCTCTGTCATGGACAGAAATAATACCGCCGCATTTTGGACACGTATATTTCCGTTTCTGCATTTCCATAAACCTTTCCAACCCGTGTTGACGAACAACTTCACTATTCTCCATAAGGCTCGCCTGATACCTTTTGTTGTAGCTTTTTTCAAGGTTTTTGATGGGCTTACAGGGATATTCGGAACATGCAAAACAATAAGACAGCCCTTTCGCCTTGGCACAATCTTTTATCTTGCATTTGCGGCAGTGTTCAGGCTTCCCCGTATCGCTGTTTAAACAACCCGCGCAAGGCTTTTTATGATAACAATGCTTATAACAAACCATACAGTTCATACCACAGGGAGCAAACATACCCTTATTAATGTTTTCTGTTGGCATTTTCATCACACACACCCTCGTCTACCTTTATTCTTTCTGGTTTCAACTTTATCACATTTCCACCCTTTTAAATAGAAAAACCACCCTTGAAACTTTGGCTAGGTGTCAGGGTGGTATTTTCTACTTCTTTCACAGGTCGAACCACTCGTGGGCGGTTGTTCCCTTTTCTGTATAGATCATAACAGATTCCAGACATTTATTCAAGATTTCTTACAACATGTTTGCAGTCTTGCGGACAGATAGGGACTACACAGCACCGTAAAGGGACAAAACTTTTCCTAACATTTATTTTCTAAGCAAGGAAACAGCAGCACTAACCGGAACTGCTTTTCATCTTCTTGAACAATAGATTTTCCACCCATTTTCTGCATCATATTATTTATATTCTGTATTCCAATCCCAGTGCTTTCCGGCTTTTTTTCTGACCTCTGAATACTGTTTTTGACAGAAAAACCGACCATATGCTCTTCCTGAACGGAAGAAATCTCCACCGGTGCTGACGGGTCGGCATACTTCACAATATTAGAAGTCACATTGTCTAAAATCCGCATCACATAATCGGTTGAAATCTGTATAACACAGTCCACCCAGTCCACATGAAATACAACCAGAAAACCTTTCTGCTCAAGAAAGCTGCATATTTCTGAAAACAAATCGTAAAACAAAACTTCATACTGCTCTGGTTCTTCCAGCTCTATCTCGCCCCCGCCTGCAATCAGAGAATATTCAAAAAGGTGGTCTGTCAACTGTTTCATGCGATGAGCTTTCAGGTCAATCTTATCCAGATACTCTTTAAACTGTACCTCACTCTTATACTTTCCCTTCTTCAAGATTTCCGTATAAAGCATGATAGAGGTTACTGGTGTCCGCAGGTCATGGGACATCTCCGTAACAATCCTCTGATTTTCTCTTACCATCTCGGCTTCCTGCTGTATCAGGCTGACAAAAGAAAGCCGCATGCTGTCCAGTCCTTCTGCCAGTTCAGATAATTCATCTTTTCCCTTTACCGTAATCTTATAATCCAAACTACCACTCTCTAAAATTTCAATCTCATCTCTTAGTTTTCGAATATAATCCATTTTCCGACGAATGCCTAAAAGGACAAGCAGAAGAAACAGGACAAAAGAAAGTATTATCTCACCTATCATAACATAATTATAAAACTGATAGATATATGCGCCTGTTATGATGACTTCCACCGCACCATCTGAAAATTCTACCATATAGGAGCTCTCCCATTCATAGTTTTCAGCTGCAATCTCTTCCTCCCATATTTCCTGCCCCGGATATTGTGAATTGAATACCTGTATTTTATCTTTATACATACGGATGAACAATAACTGCTGCTTTTTTACCCACTCATTCAACTTACTGGTATCTCTGGTTGAGAGATTTTGCTGCTCAACATATTCCTGAAGTTTTACCACATATCTTTGATTCTTCTTTTCAACGTAATTTGTCCCTTCCACATAATAGTCAGTTAAGTATTGCCCCGCAATATCCAGAACACAAAACATGGCCAGCGCTGCAACTGCTGATACAATCAAAAGACGCAGTAACTGTGTATAAATGGAATTTCTTCTACTCGTTTCCCGCGTCAAACTTATACCCCTTTCCCCATATGGTTTTGATGTACTTCGGGTGTTTCGGATCTTTCTCTATTTTTACCCGGAGTTTCCGGATATGCACCATTACCGTGCTGTTACAGGAATAAAAATACGGTTCTTCCCACACACTTTCATAGAGGTTCTGTGCCGAAAATATTTTTCTCGGATGCTGCATCATTAACAAAAGCATGTGGTATTCAATATCCGACATTTCTTTTTCCATACCATCGACATACACTTCATTAAAAGTTTCATGTATCTTAATACCTCCATTTTCTAAATATGGCTCTTCTTTACCCATTTCCGGCACATTTCTTCCCATATAGACGTTGTACCGGCGCAGCAATGCCTTTACCCTTCCCAGAAGCTCCGCATAAGAGAAAGGTTTCGGCAGATAATCATCCCCCCCTGCCATCAATCCTATTAACTTATCTGACTCCTGTGCTTTTGCGGTAAGAAAGAGTACCGGAACATTAGAAACCTTCCTGATTTCTTCACAGGTCCGCAGTCCTGACAAACCAGGCATCATTACATCAAGAATAACCAAATCCGTATTTTCATCTAAATGTTCCAGACCCTGTCTGCCATTCTCCGCCTCTGTAACGCTGTAATTTTCGCTTTCTAATAAAATGCGGACACCTTCCCGGATATCCGCATCATCTTCCACAAGCAGTACACGTTCTTTACTCATATACTGTACTTCCCCTTTCTTTTTGAATGCTGCCTATCTGTTCTCCCAGATACACTTCTGTTTCCTCATCACGCTGGGAACGTTCCTGTATTTCATTCTTTATTTTTACGCGGTTTTTTTCCAAAAGTATAACGATGCTGGAACCGCCAAACTCAAAATACCCTTTCTCCTGTCCCTGCAGCACTTTAGAACTGCAGGGGTAATTCTGAATCCTTCCTACTAAAAGTGCTCCGATTTCCATCTGTATTATATGTCCTAAAAAGTCAGATTCTATTTCCACATATTCTCGGCAGTTTTCTATAAAAACCGGTGTCGAAGTGTATGCCACCGGGCGTACACAATGCAGCTTCCCTTCTACTTTCCGGCATTCTCGCAGAATCCCTTCACAGACATAGCAATACCTATGGTAATTCTTCGGCGTTAACCGAAAAATCAAACACCATCCACCGGAAAAATGTTTCGCCAATTCTCTGTTCTCCAGCAGTTGTTCTAAATGATACTCAATATGCTTGATTCGATAAGTGCTGTTTTTTCCAATTGGATATACGGTCAGATACCCATCACAAGGGCTGATTAGGTGCTCCGGTGTGATATCAATCCGTGCTGCACGCCGTCTGCGTGTAAAAAAGTCATTAAAAGAGGTATAGTTTTCCTTTTCATACCCATTTAAATCAATCCGATACTTTCTCACAAACAGCGGTACAAGCCATCGGGAAAACCTGGAATTCAAAAAAATACTCACTTTTCTTGATACCTGGGGTTTTACAATTCTTTTCAAAATGCTCCGTCCGGGAATCGTATGATATAAAAATCGGATAAACAGCGTATCTTTCTTCATACTTCTAATCCCAGCCCCAATAACAGGATAACAAATTCTACCACTCCCGTAAATATAATACCAATTTTTCCTGCCAGATACGGTTTCTTTATTTTAATAGGCAGTACAAATGCCACAGCCATCATGACAAGAACTGTCTGCAGAGTTCCTCCATAAGCCAGTTTATTTTCTATCATATAGCAGACAGGCACAACCAATGCTGCTGCAGTAACTGGGAGTCCCAGATACCACGCCCGTCTACCGCCTTCTTTTTCCTGCCTTTCCTCTTCCATAACATTAAAATATGCCAAACGAATCAGTGCACATAACACATACAAAGCTGCTGTCAAAAAAGAAAGATATGTTTTGCCGCTGATACTGTATGTAAGCAAAGCCGGGAGAATGCCGAAGCAAATCAGATCGCTTAAAGAATCAATCTGAATCCCGAACTGTTTTTCCCTTACATCCCTTTGTTTTGTCGCTGCAACTGTCCCATCAAACATATCGCAGATTCCGGAAATCATCAGGCAGATAACTGCCTCCCGGTATTTGCCTTCAGTTACAAGCACAATTCCTGTAAACCCCATAAGCATGCCCAAATAAGTCAAAACGACCGTATAATTATAGTATCCACATAGTTTTTTTCTTTCTTCCATCTCTCTTCTCAACCTTTCCCTGCGGTTTGCAATGACAGCTTCCTTCTGCCATATGGAGTGCCCATGCTTATCCGCAGAATTCCCCTTTTATTATATATCAGTTCTATCTACCGAGTGAGCCGGAAAATATCAAGCTGTATACAAAAATACACCAGGGTTTTCCCAAAACAATAATCGTCACAAATTTGCGGACACTCATTTTGGTAATTCCGGTAAAATAGCAAAAATAATCGTCTGGAAACAACGGCAGCACCATGCCAAGAAATAGAATCCCGGTATAGGATTTACTTTTAGCTGCCCAGTCCGCCCACTTTTCATACCGTTCCCCCGGAAACATTTTGCCGACTAATCCCCGCCCATATCTTCTTGCCAGTAAAAACGCAATAATAGATCCTGCGGAAATTCCAATATAATTGCACCAAAAACCACCCATACAACCAAACATGACGGCTCCGACAACGCATCCTAAGAATCCTGGCAGAATCGGCAGCACTACCTGCGCTGCCTGAATGGCTGTCAGAATGACCGGGGCCATCAAACCAAATCCCGCGACGTACTTTTGCAGAGTATCAACAGAGTCGAACTTTCCATCCAAATATGCTTTAAAAAGCAATGCACAAAAGACCAGACATACAAGCAGAAATAGCGCTGTTGTCCACTTTTTCCAGCTTTCCGTTTGCTTAATTCTCATTATTCCTAATCACCTTCAACGATTTTTCCATTTTCTTTGTATAATCTTCCGCTTCTTTCATCCATGCAGTATAGAACCTCTCGCCCCTGTGGTCAGGGAGCGCATACTGCTTAACTAAAAATCCTCCCAGATATTGTGTAACCTTCCTGGCACCCGACAGATTCAGATGATCACCTTTATCCAAAGTGTCAGTATTCCAGTCAATCTCAACTTCTTTTAGTTTCATATTCATATCCAGATATTCCAGATCGTGCTCCTTTGCATATACATCAATGCTATTGTGCCTCCGATAGTTATAATTCAATGGAGACGGCGTTCCCAATAGAAGCAGTTCGGCCCCATTTTGCTTGCAAAGGCTTATGATAATCTCCATATAATTTATTACCGTAGGCGGAATTTCCTCTTTCTGCTCGGTCTCCAGCATATAATCGCCTTTTTCATATGGCTGTATGCCGCACCGTAACGCAAAACCTTTGAAATTTTCTTCTGGATACTCTTTATCCATCACAAAAGATTTCCAGATATCATGCCCCCGGAAAATAGGGATATAGTTGTTCGCCCATTCTTCCAGTGTTTCTTTTAGGTTAGTCAGTTCCTGCCCCAATCTTCCCCTGAACATAGTATTTGTTTCCAATATAACCAGCTTGGGCGATTGTGCAGTAAATGCATTTTCCAGCATATGGTATGTTTCCTGTATCTTTTGTCCTGATTGGCCGCAAACATAAGCAGTAATCCCATGATTCTTCCACAAATCCATTGGCGAGACTGATGAATAACTAAGACTATCACCTACAACAATCACATCTATGCTGTTCTCCGGCTCCCTTAAAATCCGAAAGGTACTTTTATTCCTGCTCTGAACCAAATTATCATTTTCTATGTATGTCAGTTCTATTTTTTCTGATACACCTACTAAAATTACAATCAGAACCGTAAAAAATACAAACCGTTTTCCTGCTCTTTTTCGTATTCTTTTAAAATCCCGCATAAATCATGTCCACCTGCTGATAACCGCTTCCGTAGGCTCCAAAGATTACCACCGCCAGAATGAGTCCATAATAGACCGCCCATCTGAACGGAAGACACAATTTCCCGATTCCTTCTTCACCCAGCAGACTCCTTTCTTTTATCATTCCGACCACGGCCACCACCATACACCCAGCTATAATGGCATAATAGTCTGCCTGGTCCAATCCAAAGGTAAGCAGCGTCCCATCCCATAATTTCTGCAACTCGAAATTCTGAAACATACTTCTAAACATCCGAAATCCGGCAGCCAGACCATTTGCCCGGAAAAACAGTTCTCCAACAAATATAATAAGCCAAGTTTTTAAAATCTGGGGAACCTTATAATAAAACGCATGCTCATTCAAATGGGTATATTTTATGATTCTATTTCTGATCGGCTCAAGAGCGACTCCGGCCAGGAGAATCACAAAATAATACATCCCATAGAAAATATAACTCCACCTTGGGCCATGCCACAGACCGTTAAACAGCCACACTGGAAATAGGCAAAACGCAGAGACACCAAGTTTTGTGATGTACTTCCCCAAATGTTTTTTCCCAAATTTATTCCATTTTTTTACTGCTGCAGATACCGATACCGGATAAAAAATATAGGTTTTAAACCATACGCCCAGCGTGATATGCCACCGTCTCCAGAATTCTGCTGCATTTTTTGAGGCAAAGGGCTGACAGAAATTTTCAGGCAAAGTCATACCGAACATTCTGCCACTCCCTATGATGATATCCATACACCCCGAAAATTCCATATAGAGCTGGATGGTATAGGCCACAGCCGCAACTGCAATTATCACTCCATGATAATTCTCATAATGCTCAAAAACAGCCTGTACCAACACATAGAGACGGTCTGCAATGACCATTTTTTTGAATAATCCCCACAGAATCCTGATACAGCCTTTAGATATATTTTCTCCTCTTAGGGAAGTCCCTGCCCAAAGTGTATCTGCAGTCTGGGAATACAGGCTGATTGGTCCTTCCATAATCTGTGGAAAAAATCCAAGGAATAATGCCACCTTCCCTGGATGCTGCTGTCCGTCGATTTTACCCCAATAGACATCTATTATATAACCGATAGCCTGTAAGGTGTAAAAGGAGATTCCAATGGGAAGCACCAGTATTTTAGCCTCTAGTAAAAGTTGGCTTCCTACACCATGCAGTAGAATATTCGCATTTTGTATGAAAAAATTATAGTATTTTAGATATGCAAGTACAGATACCAGTATAAAAATTCCGCCAGCCAGTATTCGTTTCTCTTTTTTCTTATATTGTTTCTTAATGGCATGGCTTTCTTCTCCGTGCAATCCTGCTATATTCATTTTACACTGAAGCTTTACTAAAGAAATCCATATGCCTATGTAATGGGTTACCAATGTCGTCCCCATCAGATAGAAAACCAGTTTCCCGCTGACCGTCCAGAAAAACGTATAGCCACATAGCAATAATGTCATCCATCGGAACTTTTTAGGTGTCAGCTGATAGGCAAGAAGTGCTGCCGGCAGAAAGAGGAATAAATATATGGACGTATGATAAGCCATATCAGTTCCCCTTTAACCTCTGCACCATTTTCCATATAGCATCCGCAGAGTTCAGATTCTCAGGAACAATTTCCTCCGCCTCTATTTCAATAGCAAATACTTCTTCAAGCTCCGAGATAAGAGAAATTACTCCGAAAGAATCCAACAGCCTGTCGTCAATCAATGAATTTTCCTTCTTCCAATCAATACTTTCATCAATTTCCATTAAAATGTTCATCAATGCTTCCATCGTCTATCTTATCCTCCATATTCCATTTATATGTCTCCAGTTTTTTCCTTGCCAGCTTCCATCCCATTTCTTTACTATAAAACGCAGCCTGCGGTAATTCATGGCTTAAGAACATCGCCATTCCCTCCGTCATTGCATAAGCTCCCACACGTTCAAAAATCAGCACATTGCCAACCCTTAAATTTTTAATTGCCACATTCTGCACCAATATATCATTAACCGTACAGAGAGAACCGCAGACGGTATATGTTTTTTCTATCCCATACTCGTGCGCTGGGATTACCTGAAATTTCGGACAATACATACCTCTAATCTGTCCATCATAATAAATCTGATGAATCCCCCCATCTACGATACAATAATTCCTGCCGTTGTTCCGCTTAATATCTTTAACGCTAGTCAGATAGTATCCACATCTTGCTGCAAGTGCACGACCCATCTCCAGCATGACACTTCCTTTCCATTGCATTGCCAGAATTTGAGCGGCAATCATACGGATGTTCTCCTCCACCATATCCTGCTGTCCATCAAAATATGAAACAGGAATTCCAGGTCCATACTCCAATTCTTCTATTTGAAATCCGGATCTTTTTTCCAGTTCCCTAAGAAAAACATCCAGATATGTCAACTCCTTTTTTATCTTTTCCATTGATTTTTTCTGTGTTCCGGAAAAGTAATGAATTCCCTGAATTTTCAGAAACGGACACTTATCTCTCATGGAAACTATATTTTGAATGATTTCCGCCTCCATGCCAAACTGATTTCCACTAGTCAGTCTGAGATATACATGAATCACTTCATTATTCGCATCACACCAATCTGCAAAGGCGTGGAACTGATTCAAAGATTCAATGGTATAGGTACATGCTCCCTTGTAATATCTCAGAATTGAATAGATGTCCTCTTTTTCTTTCAGCACCCCTGATATCAGTATTTTTTCAGGCTCGATTTCAAGTTTTCTACAAATTTCAAATTCTCCCATTGAGCAGACTTCAATCCGGTCTATTAGGGCAGTCATCTGCCTTGTTAGAAATGGATTGGCTTTCATAGCAAAACAAAGCCCTGCCTTCCCTGCCAGTTCATTCCGAATGCACAATACCGTGTCTTTCATTTCGTCCATATTGAATACATAGAGAGGTGTACCATATCTCACAATTCCATATTCCAAATATTCCATATCCATTTCATCACCCCAATTTCTGCCGGAAGTATTCCCGGTCTATTTTTCCATTTTTGTTTAATGGCATCAAATCTGTTTTTATCAACTTATGAGGAATCATATAGGCCGGGAGTTTTTTCTTCATCTGTTTCAAAATCTGTTCCTTACTGACATTCCCCATATAAAATACCACCAGTCTGTTTGTTCTCTGATCCATCAGGCATAAGCCTCTCTCCAGACCATCAATCTGATCCATTGCATGCTCGATTTCTTCTAGTTCAATTCGATGTCCCATGTGTTTAATCTGAAAATCTTTCCGTCCAGAGAAGTAAAGTTCACCATCTTTTCCGTAGAATCCCAAATCGCCGGTTTTATAACAACGTCCCTCCCCCTCTCCACCTCGCAGATAAAATATAAATTTCTCTTTTGTTTCCTTGGGATTGTGATAATATCCTTCCGACAGCGATTCTCCTGAAACACAAATTTCCCCAACTATTCCCGGAGATATAATTTCTTTATCACTTTCGTCTAAAAGGAACACCTCCCTACCCGGAAATGCTCTTCCAATCGGAATTTTTTCTCCGTCATGCAACATTTCTTTTACCCGATAATACGTGCAGTTGCAGGTAATTTCCGTAGGTCCGTATAAATTAACAAATTCTGCACTTGGTAAAGCCGCCTGCCATATTCTGAGCTGTTTTACCGGCATGACCTCTCCGCTGAAAAGAATCTTTTTTACCGTCAGAGGCACTTGATAGGTAAATCCTTTTAATGCCGACACCAAACTGAGGGCGGATACTGCCCATATAAGTGCGGTTACTTCCTTTTTACAAAGATAATTAAGCAGTACAGGCGGCGTAGAAAACATTTCTTTTGGAATAATAACAAGCTCTGCCCCAGTAAACATGCTGGTATAAATATCTTTCACCGACACATCAAAATCAAAAGGCGCCTGATTTCCTATCCTGTCATGAACTGTGAATCCGAATGTCTCTACAAAATGTGTAATAAAATCCATTGCTGCCCGGTGGCTGACTACGATTCCTTTCGGTTTTCCAGTTGAACCGGAAGTAAAGATTCCATACAGGATATCCATATCCCGACAGTCACTCCGGATTTTTTTAAGTATTTTCCAGTCTGTCTGCTCATTCATGGCATCTTTTACCAAATATGAGTTCCTCTTGTAATCTATTTGTGCTAGGAGTTCCCTCGTCCTGTCATTTGTCACAATAAGCTCCGGTTCCAACACGTTCAGAATCTCCTGTATCCTCTGCGCTGGCTGCGAAGGGTCAACCACAACATAGAAACATCCGGCATATACCGCTCCAAACATGGCTGCCAGAGTGACCGAACTTTTTTCTGCCAATATGACAATTGGCTGCCCTGGCTCTGTTTTTCCTGCAAATGCTGTCCCCATCTTCCTGGATATTCCTGCCAATTCTTTCCAGGTAAATGCAAAGATTCCGTCGTCCAACGCTGTGTGACAGGGGTATTGCTGTTCTGTCTTTTCCAAATATTCTAGTATATTCTTCATATTGTTTTCCTTTCAGGAAAAATGGGCCGCATGTTCCCATGTGGCCCATTATGCTTAATTATTCTTTTTGTCTTATGTTGTCGAACCACTTTTATTGGATTTCTGTACTGTGCTGTTTTTCTTTGTTGAATTTTTTTTAGTTGAATTCCTTTGGGTTGGCTTCTTTTGGGTTGAATTCTTTGTGTCAGACTCTTTGTCTGCTCCATCCTGCGCCTTTGTATCGTCTGTCTTATTCTGATCCGCTCCGGTCGTATTCTGTGGTTTTTCAATATCTGCATCATCCTTTTTCTCTGTCTGGGAAGATGGTTTCTTATTTGTCTTTTTATTTTTAGATTGCTCAGTTTGTGTTTTCGGCACTTTTGTATCTGATTTCTTATCCTTTCCACCACAGGCTACCAACCCTAGTGCCATTACGCCAATCATACAGAAAACAAGCCCTTTCTTTAAAAATCCTTTCCATGTCTTATTACGAAAATTATTCATGGTTAAACTCCTCTCTAAATTGCGGCATATATCTTACTCGTCATCATGGTTTCCCCTATTGGGATTCTACTATGTACTCCCTTTTTCTGTCGGCAATTTCTCTGCCAGACAAATAAATCCACTGGCTTTCTCCTTTTATCTCCTTTCCACAAATTTCAAAAGCTGTTCCTTTTGATAAGTACATTATGGCAGTAATATCTTATCTGTTTCTAAATGAATTCTAAACAAATCTAAACTCTCATTCTTTTTTCGTCTGCGGGGCCTTTGCGCTTGGTGTCGGCAGTGATCTGGCGGATAGAAAGCTGATTATGAATGGGGAATATTCCAAGATTAGTTCTATTGCACAGAAGTATATGGATGTAGCTAACAAATATGCGGTCTAAGAAAGATAAATGCATTAAGGGGACTTGAATGAACAAGTCCCCCATGCCTAAATATCCTAATCAACTTTCTGTAATTCTTCCACCACACTGCCGGAATTTCCAAACCGGAACGCTAGATATGGAACCAGTACTCCAAGTAATATCAGAACCGGGAATACTATCAGCATCGGGGTAATAAGGAATTGGTACTTCATAAACCACATTCCCTCCGACAACTTCCTGACTATAGTCAAAGAGAAGATACAACCTGCTGCCAGAGAAAATACAATGGTCAGCAATGCATAGTAAAGCCCTTCCACAATGACCAGTTTTGTCAGCTGGCGCCTCGTCATGCCGATTGCCTGCATCATAGCAAATTCTCTCTGTCTTGAAATAATTCCTGTCAGTATGGAGTTGATAAAGTTTAGTAATCCAATAAATCCAATGACAAATGCAAGTGATCCCCCAACCATCAGGAACATTCCTGTTATAGATGAGAATTGTTCTACATACTGCAGTTTTGAAGAGTAATCCATCAGTGGTTCACTACTTTCCGTATAGCTTTCAATCCAAGCATCCACATCCCTATCTTTCCCTTCCTCCACGTTGAAGGAGTAACTCATAAGATACTTGTCAGATAGTATTTCCTTAAAGAAGTCCGCGCTTACATAGTAAGTAAATTCTGAGCTGATACGGTTGGTTAGGTTCCAGTAATCATCTTTTATTACCGAGAGAACCGTAACCTCCTTCTCTTTATATTCTCCATTCAGGTCCGTATAAGAGAGTATAATCTTATCCCCGGGCTGGTGCAGGACTTTATCTTCATACACTTCCCCTTTATCATCAACCAATGTAGAATAGATGATGTAATCGCCCGTGGCAAGCTTTTCCCTGATCGTATCTACATCACTCTCGCCCTTCCATACTTTCATCTCGTCCACAATAAAGTCCTCCACCCCATAAAACATGGAGGAATAATCACCATTTTCTGTACTTGGGATTGGTATGAAATTCTTTCCATAGTACTCACCCGGTTCTCCGGCTTCATTTACATCATATCCTTCCGGAATCGTGACCCCCTCTTTCTTAACTCCCACCTTCCCATTGGCAGCATAGATTCGCCCGCCTTCTTTAAATCCGTTAATGCTCTGGCATGCCTCTATAAAGGATTCTGTAAGGTTTTCCTCGTCAATCGTTGCTTCGTTGCTTCCATGATAATATTCCGTATTGAAATATTTGGCATTGGCAATTAAAAAGTCCGAGCTCGTAAAGCTTCTCAGAAACAGATCCATGTCAAAAGAGTTCGTGACTGTAAATACACTGTTTAAAAGCACAACCGCCAGTGACAAGGATACAATGATAATCGCTGTCTTTCCTTTACTCCTTCCCAGATTAGAAAGTGCCATGCGCCAGATTTTCCCTCCGCCGGAAGAACGTTTCCCCTTCTTTTTCTCCTTCTTCCCTTCCGTAAAACGCAGCGCCTCTATCGGAGAGACCTTTGCCGCCATTTTCGCCGGATGCCCGGTAGATATAAATACCGTAATCAGTGAGAATACCGCCGCACCGATAAATATCCACGGGCTGACCGGAATATGTGTCTCCCCCTGTGCGACTGTCCCTGTAGAATTCAAGATAGCAGGAAGCAGTGCTTTTCCCACGAAAAAACCGGCCAGAAGTCCAATGGGGATCCCTATGGCAGAAAGTTTCAAAGCCTGCCTGCGGATGATCTTTTTAATCTGCCGTCCCGTCGTCCCGATCGTTTTGAGCAATCCATAATAACGAATATCTTTCATAATGGAAATACGGAAAATATTATATATGATCAAGTATCCGGTAATCAGGATCAGCACAAGAGCTCCCGCTACAGCGCCCACGGTGGCAGGATCCGCGTCCGCCCCGTCAGAAACATATGCCCAGTTGGCATTGCAGGCTATATAATTGTCATCTCCCGGTTCCGTTGAGAATCCGCTTTCCGTCAGCACCTGATCCAGCTTTTTCTGGATCCCCAGACTATTGGAAAATATAACATCCATACGGATGGCGCCCATAGTGGATCCGGTGTCATCCTGCCCCTTATACTCAAGTTCCTGTGCATATTTTTCTACGTAGGCCTGGGATACCAGGGCAAATCCCACATCGAGAGCCGGATCTGATTTGATAACCCCGGACACGGTAAATGTGCGCTCTGTTATGGTTTCATCATAATTGTGCAGCTGCAGGTCCAGAGTGACTTTCTGTCCAGGCTCTTTTGGAAGACCCAAAAGCTCCAGAGAAGTCTCATCCAGGAGGATTTCGTCTGCCGCTTTCGGTGCTTTTCCTTCTATGATGTCTATGAAACAGTGCGGGTAGGCTTCTTCCGGATAGTACCAAGCCTCGGCATGGCGTTTTAAAAATTCGGGATTCCGGACATAATCCGCCACAAGCCGGCATGGCATGCTCTCCTTAATCAGCGGGTGTGCTTTAAGTTTCTCATACTCCTCCTGTGTAAGTTCTTTGAATACCCCGTGTGCATTGCCGCCGGACTGCCTTGCCGTCTGTCTTTGGAAGGTATATACGGTCCCAATGCCTACGGAAAACAGTGCCGAGAACAGCATTGACGTCAGCGCTATTGCAACCACGGCTATCAGATTCCTTGTCTTATTAACTTTAAAGCTTTTGTCCGACAGGCGGCGGATCACCTCTTTGTTCTTCACCTTACGCATGGCTTTCACCGCCTTTACCTCTCACCTTTCCGTCCTCAATCCGTATAATTCTGTCTGAAAGCTGGGCGATCCCCTCATTGTGGGTAATCATTACCATGGTTTGCCCGTACCGCTGGCTAGTAATCTTCATCAGGCTTAGTACGTCCTGACTCGTGGCAGAATCCAGATTTCCCGTAGGCTCATCCGCCAGGATAATGGCAGGCTTGGATGCCAGTGCCCTTGCAATGGCAACCCTCTGCTGCTGTCCTCCGGAAAGCTGTGAGGGCAGGCTGTAGCATTTTTCTTCCAGTCCCAGTGTTCTGATGACTTCTTTTACAAACGCCTTATCAACCGGGTTTCCGTCCAGTTCAATCGGAAGTACAATATTCTCATACACATTCAGTACAGGAACAAGGTTAAAACTCTGGAAAATGAATCCGATCTTGCGTCTGCGGAAAATAGTCAGTTCCTCGTCCTTCAGGGCGAAGATATCTTTTCCGTCCACGTATACCGTCCCCTCCGTTGGGCGGTCAAGCCCCCCCAGCATATGCAGAAGCGTGGACTTTCCGGAACCGCTGGTTCCTACAATCGATAGGAATTCCCCTTTCTCTACGCTGAGGTCTACCCCGTCCAGGGCTCTCACAAGAATTGCATCTTTCCCGTAATATTTTTTCAGATTCTCTGTCTTTAATACAGCCATTTGTTTTCCTCCTTCTGATGTTTCAATAATTGTGTTACGACTCACGGCCTATGGTCTGTGAATAATAACACAATTCTCTCATATGACTGAAAGGGCCATATCTCCTATTGATATGAAAAGATTGCACCGAAATGCAATCTCCTTTCGTATCTTCTATATTACAGGGCAATCCTAACTATATTCTGTCTGAATCCTAACAGTTGTGATAGAATTTCACAATAATCAAACTCCCTTCCCCAGATAAATTTCAAAAACCGATCCCTTCTCTGTACCGGGCCCAACTTTGATATATCCATCATTTTTTCTCACAATTTCCCTGGCCAGGTAAAGGCCGATGCCGACGCCTTCCTCCTGCTGGTTGCCAGCTCCTCTGTAGAAACGACTAAATATCCTGCTCCTTTCCTCCTCCGGGATACCAGGACCTTCATCGGCTGTTCTGATGCACACATACATTGGATATTCGATTACAGATACTGTTAATGTGCTGTCATTGGGCGAGTATTTTATCCCATTGTCCAAAATATTAAAAAGCGCTTCTTCCGTCCATTTCAAATCAAAGACCGCCTCAATACTGTCAAAACCTGGTTCCAGGATTGTGATGGACTTTTCCTGTGCATGAGCTTTTGCATCCCTTATGGCATTTTCAACCAGAGGCCTGAGCGGTTGTTTCACCGGAACAACTTCCAGGATATCACTCTCAAGCCTGGACATCTTCACCAGGGCTTTAATCAGGAATTCCAGCTTTTCCGCCTGGACATGAAGCTGCTCTGCAATCACCTCCCCCTCCTCGGTTAGCGGCTGCTCTTTTAAAAGCTCGCTGTATAGAATGATATTAGCAAGCGGTGTTTTTGTCTGATGTGAAATATCTGAGAGAATGGACTTGATGTCCGCTCTCTCTTTGCGTGCTGCCTCAACTGACAGCTTAGAGGTGGAAAGATACTGTTTCCATCTGGATTCCAGCCTTGAAAGCTCTGTCTCGTCATAATTGACTTCCTGAAATGTACCTTCCATGGCCTCATCAAGCATCTGTTCCAGACGTTTCATCGTTTTGTTCGTTCTCAATATGCCCATCGTCTATTCCCCTTTTTCCCACACATACCCGATTCCATAGACAGTCCTGATCGGACTTTCCTTCTCTTTCAGTTTCAGTTTTTTCCTCAGCCTGCCCACAGCAACCGACAGAGCATTCTCGTCGATATAATCAGATCCCTCCTGCCAAATTCCCTCGTTTAATATTTCCCTAGTTAATGTCTGTCCCGGATGCGATATAAACATGCGTAGAAGCTTCTGCTCCGTACGGCTCAGTTCGATCGGGTTCCCCAGAACTTCGAACACCTGCCTGTCGAACGCGAAGAAATAACCGTCTTTTTGATAACTGCTTCCCGTATCATTTTCCAGGCGCGCAAACAGGCGCTCCACTCTGGCCCTTAAAACCATCAGGCTGAACGGTTTCGTAATATAATCGTCGGCCCCCATCTCGATCCCCCTGACCTCATCGATCTCCATATCGTTGGCAGTAAGCATGATAACCGGAACACTGGAAGCCGTACGCACATGCCCAAGAAAATCATATCCGCTGCCGTCCGGCAGGTTGATGTCCAGAAGCACCATGTCCACTTCTGCTGTCTCCCAGTATTCCAGACCTTCCTTCAAAGAAAAGGCTTGCAGAAACTTCCAGTCAGGTTTCCTTAAAGCCAGTGCCACGCCTTGGTTTAGGCCCTTGTCGTCTTCTATAATTAAGATTATTTTTCCCATTTTTTCTCCTTCAAACACACTATAGGCCTCCACTGTTTTCTGCATTCACTTTCCTTATTACCAGACCATTTTTTTCATTCCATTCAGAATTAATGATATGGATACTACACTCTGGTGGAATATACTCTGCATTGCCACTCTCTGAATCATATACTACAAGCAAAAAGCCCGGCGGCATAGCCCCCCGCAGCCCTATCTTTTCTTTTGATGCACTTTTTTCCACAAAAGCCTGTACTTCTAAAATTAATTTCTTACTTATTGTTCCGGTTATAGAAAGTGATTATGTGGATCGCCATCAATCACATCATTTACTTGTCCTTTTGTAAGTGGATTGTCTTCGAATTTCTCCACAAAACTATTGTGATACATATTCCAATACTTTTTATACACAAAATCATCATTACCGTCAAAGTTGAGCTGATACATTCTAAATATGACAGGAAAATTTTTCGGCTGCCATTGCTCTTCATATGAATAGCAGTATTTCATACCTAACTTCTTCATAACATTGCCGCTTCTCGGATTGTTTCTGTCATGTGTTGCGGTAATATATAGCAAACCATCTTTCTTCACTTGATCAACAACAGCTTTGCCCGCTTCGGTAACAATTCCCTTATGCCAAAATTCCTTACGAAGTCCGTAACCAAAATCATGATGTTCCTCCATAGCTACATTGATATAACCTATAGGAAAATTATCTTCTTTAAGGCAGATAGCATACGCATAGGCTCGCGGCTGTGCATATTTTGAAATGTATCTTTCCTTATAAAATTGCTTTGTTTCTTCAAGGTTTTTCACGGCATACCATGGCAGGAACTTATTAACTTCTTCATCTTTCAGAATAAGAAAGAGCGCCTCCATATCTTCTTCTGTAAATTTTCTTAAAATCAAACGTTCCGTTTCTAATACAGGTGTATTCATGCTATTTTCACTCCATGATTTCTAATTTCTTTGATCTTATTAACATGCCTCCGCCTTATTCTCTGACAAACATCCTGCCGTGCTCAGGAAGTCCCGTTTCATCAGACACATACCTCTCCACTTTCATATGCAAGCCATATTTTTCACGCAATTCAATAATCTTCCCCATCGTGGGTGATTTATGGTGTACATCATAATAAAAAGGCACTTTTCAAAATTTGCTGCTATTAAAACTTTGTGCTAAGGTCTGTCTCACTCATGTCCTGTCCCTAGATATTGCCTCCAAGAACATTAGCTGGCACTCTTTTATTTACGCTATTAATACTTTGCTGATGATTGGTTTGGTATGTCATTCCAAGTCTAACCTTGATAAATAACTAGTGTCACCAGTTGTCCGGTACCGAAACAATCATAGCCAATGCAACCTTTCATTTTCTGCTTTTTAAGTTGCAAATGTATTTTACATCGGTAATCTTTTAACAAATTTGTACATGGTTGCCCTGATACTTTATCTTTCGGAAAGCCATCAATTTTTGAAAAAACAGAGCAGTACAACACAATCCCGAACAGTTTGAACAATCTGACTTCATATGTTCCAATATTTTATCATTTCTTTCATGTATCATCATATACTTTTAGCTCCTACAACTTTCGATTTGCTATTCTAATTATAACACTTCCACTACCAAGTATCCACAACCATCTGGAGCATGACAGCAAATGCCATGCCCCTACTCCATACTGCACCAATGACCTCTCAATCCCATATCTTTTTATGATTTTGGCCATATAAGTCATACTGTTTTCTAGCTTTTGCATTAGGTCAGTTTACAAGGAACTACACGCAGACCACGAAACGGGGGCTGCTGACAACAAAACAGGCTGAGTATCAAGCGCCGGAAAAGTGCGAGATATTCAGCCTGTTTTTTTGTTCGGGGTTTCCAAAGGGGCTTGCCTCTTGGAGCCGACATCAGACGCTTTGTAGGTTGCACTTATTAAACTGTTTTTTTCCAGCCGTAGCAGTCATGGATAAATAGAAGCATCCTCTGTTCTTCATATCGTCTTTAACCTTTTCCTTTCCCGTCCGTTCTTCAGCCTGAGATCAGCTCTTTTATCCACACAGACATCTCCCCCATCCCCCGGTTGTTCCAATAGGCATAAGGAATCGCTTTCAATGTTACATCTGATAATTTTACAGGATATTCTCCATACAGCACTTTTTCATCCCAGGCACTCTCTTCCATTCTTTTCCCTTGCAGCACCAGCTCTGTGATGCCGCCAAATAGTTTAGATGATACTTCCTGTATTGCCTTCTCTGTATCCACATACAACTCTGCCAGATTTTTCCCGTTATCAATTTCCTCCAGGCAATACACAAGGGGACCTTTCACCATTGCCGTTTTGCCGCAGTTGGCGCGTACTTTTGGATTTGCACGTACAAATTTTGCCGGTGCTTCAAAAGAAACACTGATATCTGAATCCTCTGTAAGTACAAGATACGCATACCCTTTTTCTTCTTTATATTCCAGAAGTTCTCCTTTTGCGGTCACCTGATACATTCTCGCGTATTCCGGTATTCTCACTGCCAATGTCATTCCATCGGCCGGCACACAGCCGACTTTTATCTTCACCAAGTTCTCAAAAGGAAATTTTGTTTCTACAGAAACTGTGATCTCCCCTGTCTTCAACTCGATGCATGCCTCGTTTGAAATAAAGAGATTGACATACAGAGCTGTCTCACCAATAGAATATATGTACTGCCCCATAGAGGCCAGAGTTCTGGCTATATTAGGAGGACAGCAGGCAACACCGAACCATTTCTGGCGGATAGGTTTCACATGTTCTTTTGAGGTGCGTTCCATACAATTATCAGGCCACACTTCCAGAGGATTTACATAGAAGAAACTTTTACCATCCAAAGCGATCCCCGCCAGAACCGTATTATACAGGGCACGCTCCACAGTATCAATATAAGAGGCATCCTTTGTTATGTTTGCCATCCTGATGCCGAACATAGCCAGACCGATGGAGGCGCAGGACTCCGCATAGCTGCAGTCATTCGGCAGATCATAATCTACTGTAAAACGCTCCAGAATACCGGATGCGCCAATGCCCCCCGTAATATACATCTGTCTCTGTACTATGTTATCCCAGAGCCTTTTACAGGCTGCCATCAGATCTTCGTCCTGATATTCATATGCCAGGTCCGCCATAGCGCTGTACATATAGACTGCTCTTACAGCGTGCCCCTCTGCTGCTTCCTGCTCCCGCACCGGTCTGTCAGACTGGGAATACTCGGGACGGTAATCTGAAAGCTCCGGAAATATATTTCCGCTGTCGCCTCTGCTGATTTCCTGTAGAAAATAGTTCTCTCCTGTTCCACGCGCATCAATAAAATACTTTGCCAGATTCAGATATTTCCGTTTTCCAGTTATATGGTATAATTTGATCAGACCAATTTCCACTTCCTGATGTCCTGGATATCCATGGTTTTTCCCATCCTCACTGCCAAATGTATCACAGAGCAGATCCGCTAATTTTTCCACAACACCCAGGAATTTATCCTTCCCTGTTCCCTGGTAATATGCTACTGCCGCCTCCATCATATGCCCTGCGGTATATAGTTCATGGCCTTCCCGCAGGTTCTTCCACCTTTTTTCCGGCTCTTTTATAATAAAATAGGTATCCAGATACCCATCCTCCTGCTGCGCCTCCGCGATGAAATCTATGACCGCATCTGCGGTCTTCTCCAGCTCAGGATTTTTCTCTGCTGCCAGAGAGAAGCCCACTGCCTCCAGCCATTTGGCTATATCTGTATCCTGGAATACCGCGCCGTAAAATTCCCCCTTTTTTCTGCCTGCCGCAATCGCGAAGTTTTCCAGGCAGTGGGACGGCTCTGCATCCGGGATACGATCATTCATAGCATCCCACTGATAGGGAATAATTGCTTCTTCCACCAGTTTTACATGCTTTGTCCAAAATGGATCCTGAATTTTTATTTTTTTTAAATTAATAGAATGTAGTTTCATTGTATTCCTCCCAGTCTCCCAGAATAAAGCCTATGCCTTGACTGCTCCGTTGGTCAGACCGCTGACAATATATTTCTGCATGAAAATAAAGATAAGTACCACCGGCAGAATCGCTATGATACCAAAAGCCATAGTAGCGTTCCACAATGTCTGGTATTGCTGCACATAATTGTAAATGCTGGAGGTGATGGGTCTTTTCATAGGATCTGTCATAAATGTGATTCCATAGATCAGATCGCCCCATGCGTATACAAAAGAGAATACGGCAGCCACAATAACGCCCGGTTTTGCTATGGGAAGCATGATCTTCGTAAAGGATGTAATGCTGTTGCAGCCGTCGATTTTTGCCGCCTCATCTAGTTCCTTCGGTATGGAGAGGAAATAGGTCCTCAGGATAATAATACTGAACGGGATTCCAAGGGTGGCATCTGCCAGGATGGGAGCCAGATAGGAATTCAGCAGCCCCATCTTTGAGAACATGATATACAGGGATGTCAGGATCAGGGTTGACGGAAGCATCTGTGTCATCAGGAAATATAAAATCAGAATCTTTCTCCCGCTGAATTTAAACCTTGCCAGCCCATAAGCGGCAGGAATGGACAGGATGGTAGATATCACTGTGGCTCCCACTGCGATGATAATACTGTTTTTAAAGCCCCTAAGCGTATCGCTGGATGCGGAGAACTGGTCTGCAAATGCGTCCAGAGTCAGATTCTTTGGCCAGAGAGGCGTGGGAATCTGGAAAATCTCCACCTGTGTTTTCAGCGCTGTGACCACCATCCAGTATAATGGAAAAATAAAGATCACAAATACAATGGCTCCGATGATAAAAAATTTCAGGTTTCCTTTTTCGTTCTTCATCTCACATCACCTCGTCTTCATCATTGATCAGTTTAATATAGAAAATACCAACCACGAACAGGATCAGGAACAGAATATTGGCTGCCGCCGCACCCTTACTGAACTGAAACTGGTCAAAGGACAGCTTGTAAGCATAGGTTGATACCAGCTCTGTGGAATTGACCGGTCCGCCCTTTGTCATGACCCACACCAGGTCGAACACTTTGAATGTATATACAAATCCCAACGTCAGCACAGACATGATAGCCGGCTTTATCATGGGGATCGTGATCTGGAACAGTGTCTGGAATTTATTTGCCCCGTCCAGACGTGAGCTTTCATAGATCTCCTCCGGAATGGTGGTGAGTCCTGTGATCAGAAGCATCATGTTAAAAGGAATACCAATCCAGATATTTGCCACTACAATGGCTATCATAGCCAGTTTCGGGTCCAGCAGCCATTCCAGCGGCGCGTTGATCAGATGCAGGGACATGAAAAGCTGGTTCATGATACCGCCTTTGCTGGCAAACATGAATTTGAACAGCAGACCTGCAACCGTGACTGGAAGAAGCCAGGAGATCATGGTCACACCTCTGAAGAAAGAGCTTCCCTTAAATTTTTTGCTGAACAGAAGTGCCAGCCCAAATCCAATAAAGAACTGAAAGAAAATAGACGCTACTGTAAAGATCAGTGTATTTCTAATGGCTGTGGTCAGAATCGCCCCACCACCTGAAAACAATTCCTTGTAATTCTCTAGTCCTACAAACGCCTGTTTTGACGCATCCGCAAAGGAATATACATCCACGTTTTTGAAGCTGAGGATAAAGTTCTGTATCATCGGGTATCCCACAAATATCAGCATGTAGATGGCGGCTGGAAGCGCAAATAAAAATCCAACCTTCGGCCCGAGAGTTTTCCCTTTTTTCATTATTTTTCATCCTTTCTTATGAGCAGTTATGGGGTTAAAAAGGGACAGGGGGTTCCTGTCCCTTTCCGGCTGTTTATTTTTCTGATGCCTTCACCTTATCCACTGCTGCCTGTGTATCTTCTGCTGCTTTTTCAGGAGTCTTCGCTGAGGTCATAACCTCCTGGAACCCTGTCTGCAGTGCATCGGAATATTCCGGCCAGGAAGCGCTTGGGCCTCTTGGGATGGATGTCTGAAGCTGTGTGATGAATTCTTTCTGGATTGGGTCGTCCGTCCAGTATGAGTCCTGTGCCGCCTCTGTTTTCGGCGGGAAGGAACCGTACTGTTTCATAGCGTCTACCATCACCTCTGTCTTGTCATAGTATTCCATGAATGCAGTGGCTCCGCCCATGTCATCCTGTTTTACAGCCCCCATATTCTCACCGCCCAGAATGGAGGTTGCCTGGTCAGAATCCCCGTCTTTTTTTGGGAGTACCGTCACACCGTAGTTCAGATCGGGAGCATCCTTTTCGATTCCCGGAATCTGCCATGGTCCGTTCTGCTGCATAGCCAGGTTGCCTGCCACAAAGTTGTTATTTACATCCGACTGTGTCCAGTTCACGCAGTCCTTTGACCAGGAACCGTCAGCTACCATTTCCTACATAAGGTTGTAGGCATCAGTACCGCCTTTTACATTCTGATAATCCCCACCTGCTGTGTATAACCACTGCAGACACTGGAAGGTTCCCTCATCTGTTCCCGTGGCAGCATTGCCGAAGCCAACCACACCATCTTTTGTCAGCGCTTTTGCCATCTCATGGAAATCTTCCCATGTGGTGTTTTCATTGGGATACTCCATACCTGCCGCATCGAAGATATCCTTGTTGTAGAATAGTGCTGTACAGTTAGTGGCAAAGGGAATGCCGTAATGTTTTCCGTCCGCCATGGTGGATTCCATGGGGCCTTCCAGATATTCATCCCATTTGATATCCGCATCCGATACATCCCCGAAAAGGTCCATCTGGATGAAAGATGCCATGCTGCAGCCGTCCAGTATGACCAGGTCCGGGAGTTCCCCGGATGCCATGCCCAATGTCAGTTGTTTTTCATAGTCCGCAAAGGGTACATACACATGGGATGCCTCGTATTCCTCCTGTGATTCATTGAAGCCGTCAATGATGTCCTGCATCATGTTCTTCTGGGCATCGGTCTCAAAGTAATCCCAGATGACAACCTCTTCCTTTCCTTCGGCAGTCTTCTTACTGCTGTCCGTCCCCGCTCCCGCGGAAGCTGTTCCTGTGTTTCCTCCGCATCCTGCCAACATTGTGGCTGCCATAGCCATACAGAGCATAGCGCTCACTACTTTTTTCCTCATTTTGTTTCCTCCCTTTCGTACGTTTCTGGTTCTTTATTTGATATCTAAAGTATAAGAGAATACCGCCCTGTCTTATAGTCTAAAAAATTAAACAGGGTGGAAATTCTTCAACTGAATTTCCACCCTGTCCATGTTCTGCATCTATTTCTTTATTGTTTCAGAGCTTCCTGTATTCTGCTGCAAACATCCTCCGGCGTGCTCATTCCTGTGATGATCTCATACTGCCCTTCTGATAACTGTTCTGACAGAACTGACCAGTTCTCAAAACTGGTCCTTGAGATGCAGCTTTCCATCTGCTCCAATATGATCCCGTATTCCGGCTTTGCTTTCAAAAACAACTTCGCTACGTCTTCCCTGGGAGGCAGAGAGTTTGCCCTCAGATTCGCATTCAACATTATGTTGATCTGGCTGTAATATTTTAAAAATGCAACGCTTCCCTCTTTGTTTTTCCCTTTCAGCACTGCTATGTTCTCTCCTCCACGGACCCCCATATATCGTTGATCCCCGGGGAATGCCGCAACACCGTAGTTGATGCCAGCCTCATCCAGGGCGGGAAATACCCACGGTCCGTTCTCCATCATAGCGCACTCCCCCGCGATAAAGGTCCTTGCCACGTCATTCTGGGACCAGTTTACACATTCCCTGGACATCAAGCCCTGCTCCACCATATTCTGTATAAACCGGAATGCTCTCTGAGTCCCTTCCCCGCCTGCCTGCTCCAACTCATCACCGGCTGACAGCATAAAGGAAGCAAATTGGAAAGCCCCTTGTTCACCGCTGACCGCAGACATGGCAAATCCGAAGCGCCCCTCCTCTGTAAGGCTTTCGGCCGCCGCCTCAAGCTGCTCCCAGGTTTCAGGAACCTCTATATTCTTCTTTTCCAAAATGTCTTTATTATAGATCAGTGCCACATTGTTGCAGCAAAAAGGCAGTCCATAATAACGGCCGTCATATTCCACGGATTCCATGGCATTTGGAAAATACTGATCTAAATCCGCTATCTCTTTTACAGCCTCGGTAATATCCTCCAGTTTATCCATGTTGATGTAGGAGGGCATATCCGGATTATCGATGATCACCATATCGGGAAACTGGTTCTGGGTGATTCCGATCGCCAGTCTTTTGCTGAATTCCGTCACCGGCCCGTGATATTCCCATGTGAGGTGATACTTCTCCTGAGAGTCGTTAAATCCCTCTGCCAGTTCATCCATGGATGTCCTCTGATTCTCCGTCTCATAATAACTCCACAATACCAGTTCCTCCCGCTCTTCTGAATCACGGACTGCTTCACTGCTGCCCACAGAACATCCGGCCAGGCACAAGGCACAAAAAACAGCGATCATACTGCGCATAGCTTTCATGTTTATTCCTCCTAATTCATCTGCCTGTATTCACCTGGAGATACGCCGGTCTCCTCTTTAAACACCCTTTGAAAATATTTGGGATCATTATATCCGGTGGCTTTCGCTATCTCATAAATCTTCATGTCGGTTCCTTTTAACAACCGCTTGGCATGGCTCAGACGGAACTGCTTCAGAAAACTGGTGAATGTGATTCCCATTTCCCTGTTAAAAAGGGTGCTCAGATATTCCGGCGTAATTTCCAGTACCCTGGAAACTTCCTCCTGCGTCAGCCCTTCCTGGTAGTGCTGCCGGATATAATTGATTGCTTTTTTTATCACGTAATTGCTGATATCCTCCCTCTTTACCCTGGTACTGGTGATGAGCAAAATGACATCCATGTATGCGTTCTCTAATTCATGCCATGTAACAGCTGCCTCAATATTTCTGAGCAGGTTGGCACTTTTCAGATGTTCAAAGAGAGCCCTGTCTATATCCTCCAGGGTATCCCCTATCATATAGTAATTCTTTACAAATGCCCTGCGGATATCGTCTGCATCAAAATGCCCCGTTTTTATATAGCGCAGAAATTCCTCCGCACCTTCCTTCACTTTTTCCGTATCCCCCTGGCAGACAGCATTGCGTATGCGCGTAGAGATATCCGCAGGCGGCAGAAAAGCCCTGGACTGGTATGCTTCCACAGCCTCCCTGGTAAGCCAGCCCTTCTGGTCCCATATAAGGGAAGAAGAAATAAGATCATCCAGATCCTGTGCCGTTTTCTTCAGATCTCTCAGACTTTTGAAAGCCTGTCTGGTCCAGATTGCCCGCTCGTCCTTATCCTGATAATGGAAGATCAACCGGTTGTAAAAAGATTTTTCCAGGTCCGAAAGCCTTTGAAACCCTACATCTGCGCAGGCCAGAATATAGAACTTCTGCAGATTTTCCATATAAAAAGCGTACCACTTCACCTCACGGTACTTTTCTTTCAGTTCATCCAGCGCTATCTCCGCATATTCCCTATAGGAAGCGGGGGCAGAACCTGTGTATCCGGCAAAAAGCAGATATTCAGCCTGTTGTGCCAGACCGCAGACATTCTTCAGTATAGCATACTGATTGTCTTCCTCATGCTCTTCCCCGTAGAGCAGATTCCTCAGATGCGTCTCGGGGGTCCCCTGGGTAAGCTGCTCTTTTTTGATCCTATCCTCAATCTTTACCAGCATATCCTCCACGTCATCCACTGACAAAGGCTTCAGTAAATAATCATCAACTCCATACTTTATAGCCTTTTTGGCGTACTCAAATTCGGAATATCCGCTCAGGATCACTGCATGTATCGGTATTTTTTGTTCGTGAAGATGACGGATCATCTCCAGTCCATCCATTTTCGGCATACGAATATCTGTGATCACCAGATCCGGTTTGAAACGGAGGATCAGGTCAAGGCCTTCCTCCCCGTTGGAAGCCTCTCCAAGGACGATATGGTCTGTCAGCGATTCGATAAGTTTCCCCATACCTTCGCGAATTTTTATTTCATCTTCCACGATTATGATCCTCATTGGCTCCACTCCTTATCCTGCATTGGTATTTTCAGTGTAATAATTGTCCCCATATCCTGTATGCTCTTTACATCCCATGAAACCTCCTCACCGTAGTACATCCGCATTCTGGCAAACGCATTGTTCAGGCCAATGCTCCTGCCGTCGTCTCTGACTGCTGTCTCGGGATCATTAAATATATCTGCCATGCCGGGCGGCATGCCTTTTCCATTGTCTTCTATGATAATATCCAGTTCTTTTTTGTTCTCTGACATGATGATATCAACCCGCAGGATTCCGCCTCCCTCAATGCCTTTAAAGCCGTGCAGAATCGCATTTTCAACAAAGGGCTGAATGAGAAGCTTATGGATTCTTATGTTTTTCGCCTCTTCGCTCACATATACCTCACAGATAAAAGCATTGTTGAAACGCATTTTCTGAAGACTGACATACTTTTCAAGCCAGTCTGCCATCTCTGCGATGGTTACCATCTGATTGCTTTTATTTATGCTGTACCGAAGAATAATACCGAGGTTGCGCAGCATTTTACTGATTTCATATTCTTCCTTTTCAATCGCCATCCAGTTGATAGAGTCCAGTGTATTGTACAGAAAATGTGGGTTGATCTGAGCCTCCAGTGCCCGTATCTCAGCGTTTTTCTGTTTCTGTGTGATCTCGGTCACCTCGGCAATTAGATTCTTAACTTTTCCGGTCATGGTATTAAAGTTATCCGCGATCTGTCCCATCTCATCCTCTGTATCCACATGCACCTGGATGTCCAGATTGCCGTTCTGCACCTGCTGGATCCCCCCTACAATGTTTCTTGTAGACTTCTCGATCAGCCTTACCGTATAGCGTATCAGCAGAATGGAGGCTGCAAACAGCAGCGCGCCGATGAAAATGGTCAGATACTGGATCTTTGTCACATCACGCAGCATGTAATCCCTATCATAGGCATTATAAAAGATCCATCCGAGCAGTTCGTCCTCATAACGGTTCACAGCAATATTCCTGCCCTTCAGTTCCCCGGTATTTTCCACAAAATCCTTGATCGTCTTATTGGAATTGATGGCTATACCGGAGTAAAATGAGTTGGGATATGTCAGTACATTGCCGCTTCGGTCTGTGATGAAATTAACCGCGTAGATCTCTGAACCGTCCTCGGTCTGACCCCTGCCGCACACTGCGTTTAAGACAGATTCATTGACGCTGGTCACCACAGTGGCAATGGGACCCTGCTGGATATCTTTGAAGTCATACATCTGCTTTGCTATATGGAAGATCCGTTCCTCCTGGTTCGCCCGCAGAAAACGCTGGGTGGGAGATATGATCATATTCGTTGCATCCTGCGCCTGGCGGCAGGGTTCTATAGACGTCATATCCTCATAGCTGTTCCAGAGATTATCTACAGCGGAGGCCATACCAAAATCATATGTAATATCCTGCCCGTCCGGCAGGATAATGCTAATACACTCAACCCCATAGACAGAAGTTCCGTACTGCTGCAGTTTGTCACAAATTTCCCGGCAGATCCTTGCCTTCACCTCGGAATCTTCTGCCTTATAAGATTTGATTCCCTCTATAATCTGATTATCCGCATAGATCTGATATACAAGATTTGTATAAATATCCAGCGTCAGATTCGTCCTCTCTGATATCTGGGCAAGCTGGTTCACCATAAGGGTGTTTACCTTTTCTTTCATGTTGTTTACAATGACATAGAGCATCAATATCTGTGCCACCAGAAGCGGTATGACCGATGCAAGAATGAAGGTATATAAAATCTTCCGGCCTAATTTTTGGTTCTTGAACCATTGTAAAAAACCTTTTTTTCGTCTCATTATTATCTCCAGGTTCTTTTTAATAACAAAATGACAAATATCATAACAGCATCTGAGTCAAGTCCAGACTCCTGTGTAAAATGCTATACAATGTTTTTACCATTTCTACTTATCAAAATTGATGTATTTTCTTGAAGAATAAATCCATTCATCATGTAGGTCCATAAGAACGGCTCCAATTAAGCGATTGGCTGATGTTTGATTGGGGAAGATGCGAATAATCTTTTCTCTTCTGCGTACTTCTTGATTCAGTCGTTCAATTAGATTGGTACTCTTTAGTCGATTGTGGGAATTTCCTTGTACGGTATATTGAAAGGCGTCTTCGAATCCATCATCCAATGATGCGCAAGCTTTTGAATATTTTGGTTGATCGATATAATCATGAATCAATCGATTTTTAGCCTCACGCGCTAAGTTAATATCTGTGAACTTAAAAATTCCTTTAACAGCTTCTCTGAAAGATTTTGAATTTTTTTTAGGAATGGTGGTAAAGATATTTCTTAGGAAGTGAACTTGGCATCTTTGCCAACTTACGTTGGTGAAGGATTTTCTAATGGCAGAGACTAATCCTTTGTGCGCATCAGAAATAACGAGTTCCGTACCTTGTAAACCGCGTTCTTTTAGGTATTCAAAAAATGTTGTCCAGGTCTCTTCGCTTTCGCCACTTTGAATCATGAAGCCGATAATTTCACGGTCGCCATCTTTGGTTATTCCAATCGCTATATGACAGCTTTTTGAGAGTACTCGATTTTCTTCTCGTACTTTTATATAGAGTACATCGGTCATTAAGTAAGGATAATTTTTTTCTGATAATAAACGATTCTGCCACTCGTTAACCATAGGTTCTAGCTGTTCTGTTAAGCTAGAAACGAAGGACTTAGAGACGGATTTACCACAAAGTTCTTCCACAATTTTTGATACTTTACGAGTTGAAACGCCTGATACATACATTTCCAACATTGAAGCCATGAGGGCTTTTTCGTTTCGTTGATAACGTTCAAACACTGTGGGTGAAAAATGGCCATCACGTGTTCTGGGTACTTTTAATTCTAGCGTGCCTACACGTGTCGTAAAGCTGCGCTCATAATAGCCATTTCGTTGACTTTGTCGGTTTTCTGTTCGTTCATATTCTTTTGCTTGAATATATTCTGTTCGTTGATTTTCCATTAGTTGATTAAATACCGTTGTTAAAATATTTTTAGAAACGTCATCCTTTACAGAATATTCAATAATGCTTTGAATCTCTTCGCTTTTCAGTGTAAAATGTACTTGGGTCATGTAAAAGTCCTCCTGGGTATGTTTTTGTCGTTAAAAACATTGTACCGTAAAAGGACTGTTATATGGCCTTTTTACTTTTACACAATTATACGGACTTTATCAGCATCTGACATGAGTTTTATTTAAATTATTATACTTAAAATACTTCTTACAAACAAGCATAATTTAAATGGAAGAAAAAATCGTCTGTATGCTGTGTTCCAAGTATCATTCCCCCTGTTTTTTCAAAGGTATCGGTAAATCCTTCTATACCGGGAGTTCCTATCTGAATACGATTTCTATAAATGTGCAATACTTCTATGTACTCATCCTTGATCTCCCATAAGAGTTTGGTTCTGAAATACGCGTTGTTACTGCTGATATTTTTAATAAACTGATGTTTTAGTTTATTAAGCCTCATTTCTGTAAACACCCTGAACTTCTGTTCCGTAAAGCTTTCAATACTTTCTCTTCTCATATATATTCAACAGCTTGCTTTCCTCAATTGGTCTGAAAAAATATTCATACATCATATTATCCAGTCTTCCATTGTCTCTCAAAATACCTGCATAATCAGAAATAACAATTATGATGTATGCTGTAGTTACCTATGCAAATATGCGTGGGATACGGACTGTTGACCGTATTGTTGAATTGTGCGAAAGAGTCCTTGCTTTTATCTGGCTTACTGCAGGCCAGAAGCCCAGGCGGGATGCTTTTTATGATTTTAAAGGTAAAAAATAACCGATGAAGTCTTGGATGACCTGAACTGCCAGTTCCTGCGTCGCTTAAAAAGGAAAGGACTCATCACGCTCAAGGAGCTTTTATTGACGGTACAAAAATTCTTTTGCGGCCCCAAATAAGCTTCATTAGAAAAAATAAGAATATGCCGTGGAAAATTATGTGCTGGAAAGCACCTAATTCCACGGCATCTTCCTATTCTTTGGTAAAGGACTTAAAAATCGGTATTAACCGACAGCCCCTTTAACCCTCTACTCAAACTCAATAGTAGCCGGCGGCTTAGGAGACATATCATAGCAAACCCGATTCACATTCTCCACCTCGCCCAATATCCTCTCGGTTATCTTCTCCAGCACATCCCAGTCTACCTTCTCAATCGTAGCCGTCATAGCATCGATCGTATTAATAGCCCTCAGTATAACCATATACTCAAAGCATCTCTCATGGTTCTTCATCCCCACAGATTTAAAATCCGGTACAACCGTAAAATACTGCCAAACCTTCTTATCCAGCCCGGCTTTCTCAAACTCTTCTCTCAGAATAGCATCCGACTCCCTGACCGCCTCCAGCCGATCTCTCGTAATAGCGCCCAGACACCTCACACCAAGTCCCGGCCCCGGGAATGGCTGGCGGTATACCATACTCTCCGGCAGTCCCAGTTCAATACCGCATGCGCGCACTTCATCTTTAAACAACTGTTTCAGAGGCTCGACAAGAGCAAACTGCAGGTCCTCCGGCAATCCGCCCACATTGTGATGAGATTTTACCATCTTAGCCGTTTTCGTTCCGCTCTCAATAATATCCGGATAGATTGTGCCCTGTCCCAGGAACTTAATCCCATCCAGTTTCCGTGCTTCCTCTTCAAATACACGGATGAATTCCCCGCCAATAATCTTTCTCTTCTCCTCCGGATCTGCGACTCCTGCCAGCTTATCCAGGAACCGATCCGTTGCATCCACATAGATCAGGTTCGCATGAAGCTGATTCCGGAAGACTTCCACAACACTCTCAGACTCATTCTTCCGCATCAGTCCATGGTTTACATGCACGCATACCAGCTGCTGCCCGATCGCTTTGATCAAAAGCGCCGCTACTACAGAAGAGTCAACACCGCCGGAAAGAGCAAGGAGGACTTTCTTATCCCCGACCTGGCGCTTCACAAGCTCCACCTGATCCTCAATAAAGTTCTTCATATTCCAGTTTGCTTCTGCTTTGCACTGGCCGAAGATAAATTCCTTCATGGTCTCGTCATCCGGAAACTGATCATACTGCTTCTCACATTTTGCGGTCGGATGGTCTACGGAAATCACCGGATATCCGCACTCGTATAATGCCGGGCTGACATCGACTGCCTGTCCGTCGACAATGCGGTTCTCACCGCCGTTTAATATAATTCCTTTTACATTGTCCAGTGCATTCAGCTCGTCCACGGTGATGTCGTGAGGGTGAATCTCACTGTATACGCCAAGGCTGCGGATTTGACGGGCAAGCACGGTATTGTTGGTACTTCCCAGATCCAGAATAACAATCATGTCCTGTTTCATTTGTTTTCCTCTCTTTCTTATACCATGAACCCAAATCGGATTCCCCGTGGATTTCGGTTCATAATATATTCGTACATTATTTCTTTCTGATTTTTCTATGAGCGATACATGCAAACTATGTTTCATGGTCCGCTCTGTATGCGGCTCCCGCTCATATCATAGAAGGTCAAAAGTTGATCCAACGGCTCCATACTTTTTTATAGCTACGAACACTTAGCGGCTGTATTTTGGCCGCTTACGTGCGATGCATAAAAAATAGTTGGCAAGATCCTTTCGAGCCTTACTATTTTTTATTATAACTGAACCCGTCTTTATTTTCCATCTAAGAAATAGAAATAACACATATTTTTCTCTCTGCATATAATAATTAAAATTGTATTTTGTCAGGAGTTTCACAATGGAATATCCCCAATACGATTATGCGGTCATTGGAGGAGATATGCGGCAGGTATATCTGGCGGAAGAACTGGCCCACCATCAGAACCGTGTATGCTGCTATGCCCTCATGGCCGCGCCCGACGAGCGCAGGTACTCCGATGCCTCCGTTGTAAACGCGGTTTCCGGACTTCGGGAGGCCTGTGCCGGATCCCGCTGCGTCATTGGTCCCATTCCGCTCAGTAAAAACGGTCGTGATATCAGCCAGAATGCGCTGGAGGGCTGCCTGCATCTGGATGCTCTGCTCTCCTCTCTGAACTCCGGCTGCCATTTCTTTTCCGGCTGTATTCCGGAATCTTTTAAAAATGCGGCGCTGGAAAAGGGCGTTTCTGTCCATGATCTGATGGAACACAGTTCCCTTGCTTACTACAACACGATAGCCACAGCGGAGGGCGCTTTGTGCGAGGCTATTTCCAGAAGCCCGCATAATCTCCGCCAGAGCAGTTGCGCGGTCCTTGGATATGGAAAATGCGGCCGTACACTTGTCCAATATTTAAAAGCCCTGTGCTGCCGCGTCTTTGTCTTTTCTATTGATGAACAGGAATGTGCCCAGGCTGCTGTTGCCGCCGATACTGCGATGCCCCTGGATGCTCTTTTGAAACACATCGGGAACTTTGATTTTATTTTTAACACGGTTCCCGCTTTGATTGTTACGGCGGAAGTACTGGAAAATGTGAAAAGTTCCGCCACGATCATAGACATTGCGTCCGCCCCCGGCGGAGTCGACTTTGCAGAGGCGCAGAGGCTGGGAATCACGGCCGCTCTGTGCCTTGGGCTGCCCGGGAAATATGCCCCTTCCTCCTCAGCGAAGGCGGTAAAGGAAACCATCGAATCCCTGCTCTCTCAGGAGAATACGTGTTAATATTCACGGCCTAGAGGCCGCGCATAGTAACGAATACGTCTCAAATTCATAAGGAGTGATTAAATATGTCTTTAGAAGGAAAAACAATTGGAGTGGCCCTGACGGGCTCATTCTGTACCTATGAAAAAGCATTTGAAGGAATTCAGAATCTTGTAGACGAAGGAGCTCTGGTCCAGACTATTTTTTCAGACGCTTCCGGCACCATTGACAGCCGCTTTGGCAGTGCGGAAAATTTTCTAAAAAGAGCCGAGGACATCACGGGTGTCCGCCCCATGATGACCATATCCGAAGCAGAGCCGATCGGCCCCGGCAGTCTGCTGGATATCCTCGTACTATTCCCCTGTACCGGCAACACGATTGCCAAGCTGGCGAACGGCATCACCGATACACCAGCCCTGATGGCGGCAAAGGCCCACCTCAGAAATAACAAACCGCTTCTCATCTCCATTTCCACCAACGATGCCCTTGGCATGAACATGAAAAATATCGGCCTGTTATTAAACGCCAAAAATATCTATTTCATCCCGTTTGGCCAGGATAATCCACAGAAAAAGCCCAACTCCATGATTGCACACACCGAGTTTCTGATTCCTGCACTGGAAGCCGCTTTGGAAGGACGTCAGTATCAGCCTGTCATCCTTTAAGCCTAAGACGCTTCGTCATGATTCTGAAAAGTCTGGAAGAAGATATGACATTTATATGAAAAAGGAGAAGAAAAAATGTGTGGAATTGCCGGATTTTTTAACCCTTACATGGATTACAAAGCGAATGAACCAAAGTGGAAACATATTCTGGAGGATATGAACCGCGCGCAGAAACGCAGGGGGCCCGACGATGAGGGTACTTATCTGAGCTCTCTGTGCGGGCTGGCACATGTAAGGCTCGAGATCATCGACCTGGCAACGGGGCATCAGCCCATGATCCGCAGGTCACAGAACCGTGAATGTGCGATTGTATTTAACGGTGAGATCTACAATATGGCGGAGCTGAAAGCGGAACTGATCCTGGAGGGAGCTGATTTCTGTACGTCCAGCGACACAGAAGTCATCCTGACAGGGTATATGCTCCATGGAAAAGATTATATCAAGAAACTGAACGGCATCTTCGCTATCGCACTGTGGGATTCAGTTCCCGGTGAACTCTGTCTGTTCCGTGACAGGCTGGGCGTCAAACCGCTGTTTTACACCATGACCGGGGAAACCCTTGTATTTTCCTCGGAAATCAAAGGGCTGTTTGCTTATCCCGGCGTAGATCCGGTATTGGACCGCGCCGGACTCTGTGAGATCTTTGCCCTGGGGCCTGCCAAAACATACGGCAAGGGCGTTTTCAAAGATATCCTGGAAGTTCTGCCGGGCCAGTGCATCACATTTGACCGGACCTCCTGTACGGAGGAGTTCTATTGGATGCTGGAGAGCCGTCCCCATGAAGATTCCATGGAAAAAACGATCGAGAAGACTGCGTGGCTTGTGGAGGATGCGGTCAAAAAACAGATGCTTTCCGACATCCCCATCAGCACCTTCCTGTCCGGCGGCGTGGACAGCAGCCTTGTGACCGCGATTTGTGCCAGGGAGCTGAAAAAACAGGGGAAAGTATTAAATACCTTTTCCTTTGACTTTGTGGATAATAACCGCTACTTTCGTTCCAATTCCTTCCAACCCAGCCAGGACCGGCCCTACGTAGATAAAATGGTGGAATATGCCGGTACGAACCACCGGTACCTGGAATGCTCCAATCAGGATCAGCTGGACTGCCTGTACAAAGCCGTGGATGCAAGGGATCTTCCCTGCATGGCGGATGTGGAATCCTCCATGCTGTACTTCTGCTCCCAGGTGAAGGACTACAACAAAGTCACCCTGACCGGTGAATGCGCAGACGAAATCTTTGGCGGCTATCCCTGGTTCCACAGCCGGGAAGCCTTTGAAACCGCTGCCTTCCCCTGGTCCCGCAGCATGGAACCAAGACAGACTCTTTTGGATGACTGCCTGATCCGGGATCTGCGCATGGAAGAATATGCCCGAGAAGCATACGAGAAAACAATACAGGAAACACCACGCCTCCCCGGGGACACCCCTGAGGAAAAAAGACGCCGTGAGATCGCCTGGCTCAATCTGCGCTGGTTCATGGTAACACTGCTCGACCGGATGGACCGCACCAGCATGTATAACGGTCTGGAGGCAAGGGTTCCCCTGGCGGATCACCGGATCGTAGAGTATATCTTCAATGTACCCTGGCAGATGAAATGCCCCGACGGCATTGTAAAAGGTCTGCTTCGGCACGCGGGAGAAGGGCTTCTCCCCAGCGAAATCCTCTGGAGGAAAAAAAGCCCCTATCCGAAGACATACGATCCCGCATACGAAAAACTGCTTGGTGACCAGCTGAAAGAAGTTCTGGCCGATCCCAATGCGCCAATCCACAGCTTGCTGGATACTAAGAAAGTCTATGCATTTGTAAACAGCCCGTCCGACTATGGGAAGCCCTGGTACGGACAGCTCATGGCCGGTCCCCAGATGTTGGCCTACATGCTCCAGGTCAACTACTGGCTCGCACATTATAAAATTCGATTCTAAAAAAGAGTAGGCGCACCGGGAAATAATAGCGCATAAATAAGACAGGAGACCTTACCGTTGTCTCCTGTTTTTTATGCCGAAATTCAAGTACGCCTCGGCGTACTTGCGGCGAGACGCGCGTCATGCTCCGCATGACACAATACCTCAGCACGTCTCCTCCATCCGCCGGCGGCTTTATTTTGGAAGGATATTGGACTCCCGCCAAGACAAAATTATTACTTACCCGCTGCCTATAGAGGTGGGAGTCTTATCTGCTTTCAAGATAACACTCCTTGCTAAACAGGCGGTTCACTCTCATTCTTCCCTGACAAACATAAGTACAAATCCCCCCGCCAGCAGAGCCCCGGCTATCCATATAGAATGCAGCCCAATAGCCCTGCTCATAACCGCCCCGGCCGCGGCACCAACCGCAAAGATCAATATCACAAAGTAATAATGCATACTTTTCTTTCTCAGCGTAATATCTTTTGTAATATGATACTTACAGAGCATTTCTGTGGCACTTCGCATATTGCCGATACACATGGTAGTAGCACAGGGAATTCCCCTGAATTTACGGAAACTGTTCACCTGCATGGCACAGGCAAAAGACATCAGTACATTAGCCAGTACATCAAAAGAATGCGGCAGAATCCCCACCACGGCAAGCAATATCACCTCCACAATAAGGACAATCTGCCGCCAGTGTATTCTCTGATAATCTTTATATAAATGGTGTACCCATTCCGTCACATATACTCCGCTGATAAAAGCAGCCAGCGGCATCAGATAATGCAGTGCCGTCCCCCAGTTTCCCTGGGCCAGATTCTGCCCCAGCAATACAATATTCCCTGTCTGGGCATTGGCGAACACCTTCCCTCTGCAGTTGTATGAATATGCATCCTGAAACCCTCCCGCCAGCGTCAGTAATACCGCCAGCACCATAGATTCCGACATCTGCTGCTTTGCTTTTAACTTAATCATCCGTCTAACCTCCAGCGTAAATAAAATCATATCCTCCACCATTATACGACCTTCTCCCCCAAAGTAAAGAGATTTAGGATACAAGATTTGGAATATCGGGGGCGGGGCGCCAGAAGTAAAATCTCATTTCCCGGTTGGGATCTCAGACCGAAGCAACGGATGTGCACTGGCGACGCGTAGTCGTTCATCTACAAAAATGGATTTCGTGCCGCTTGCCGAAAAGAGGTTTACTATTTTTAATATAGCGAAAAAACTCTTTTTCAACCTACTGGGGATATAAAAGTTACGCCAATTCTATTCCATCCGCTGCCCCGGTCTGGAATCCAACCGGGGAAAGAGTTCCTTCCTATCGGCGGATGAACCTAGCTTACCGTGAGCCGGGACGGACTGTGAAAAACACCTGTCCTGTTGGAAATGCTTTTAGCGAGCATAGCGGCAGTAAGAGGAAATCCGCGAAATCAGCCTGAAAAAAGCTGCTTCCAAAGCAGCTTTTTAGAACACCTGAGGCGTTTAATCATCAGATTAAACGGTGAATGTGTTCGGTTCAGGCTGATTTTGCGGATTTCCTCTTACTGCTGCTTGGCGCAGCGGCTGTATTTCCAACAGGACAGGTGTTTTTCACAGTCCGTCCCGGCTCACGGTAAGCGTCCACCCCATCCGCGCCCAAGATTAAAACTCGTTCCCTAAATTTCTTCGATGATCTGTTCTTTTAGTACAGATTGTCCCGAGATGAGTACTGCTACGATACAGATCAGGATATTGACCGCTGCCATCAGCAGAACAGTCAGCGGGGACATGCCTGCCTTAGGATGCAGGTACAGATACACATGAACCATAAAGTAATACAGGATTTTCTGTAAGATCAGGTACATCACCACCATGACAAGGCTGGAATACAGGCCGTATCTCACGCCCTCTTTTACCAGCATTTTCCGGAATCCCGCATCTGTGATACCCATGGCCCGCAGGATGCCGAATTCGTGCCTTCTTGCAGCCACCAGATACTGCATACTGTTCAGGATGTGGAGAAAACTGATTACCAGAAGAATCGCTCCCACACCGTAGAAAAACAGCATTTTCTGAGCAAGGTACTGGTTCTCTTGTTTGATCTGTTCCGTGTAATCTTTTACAACACATTTCTTAATTCCTAACACTGCCTTGCGTATCTCGTCAGATACTTTCGAGGCGTCTGCCCCTTCTTTCAGGCTGATGCTGATTGTCCGGTAACCGCTGACTCCAAAATTCTTCTCCATCTGCTCATTTGTCATGATGATATCAACCCGGTCCCTGCCGTCATCCTCTATAAATGTATCCACCTTTGCCAGCGGCCGGCTTGCTATCGCGGCTGCATGGAAGTCAGACTGTCTGTACCAAGACTCCTCTGACTTAAAACGCAGCACTTCCTGGGCAGCTTCTGGACTTGCAGGCGTTTTCAGAGTGATCTTATCCCCTGCTTTGATCTCGATTCCGTCATAATTCCCCTGCCCGTCCATGATGGTCTTGAATATCATACTGTTCTCTGCACGCATCCTGTCCGGATCAATTTCTCCCTCCAGAAGATACTCGTTCAGACCTTGAAGGAGCTCATCGTCATACCCGTATATATTTGCTTTCAGCAGATAATCATTCTCTCCGATCTGCACAGCTACGCCATTGTACTTCTCCATCAGTACCGGATCTGGTTTGATATCCCCACTGTCCGCAGTTTCGGGATAATAGGAATTCCATTTAAATGCCCCATCCAGGAATGGCACTTCCCCCAGCATATACCTGACTGCGTTCATGCTTTTGATTCCCTGTATCTGTTTCAGATCCTGAACCGTCCGCTCGGGGATGACCGTCCCTAATGCATCCGAATCTACATAGATCTGGATATCTGAACCCAGGCCGTCGTCAGCCTTGAAGGTCAGTTCATTATTAATTCTGGTATTTTCAGATACATATGCCGCCCCCAGAAAAAGCAGGCCTCCTGCGGACAGAGAGAACAGAATTCCCAGAAACGCCCCTTTTCTTGCAAACATAAACTTTTTTGTTAGAACCCCTGTGAGATTTGAAAGCTTTATGCTGTATATTTTTCGGTTCTTTCTTTTCTTCCCGCCCTCTTTGGCAAGCAGCTCCCTAAGCGTCAGTTTGTGCATTCTACGCACCAGTATGAAACTGATCAGAAAGATTAGAATAAGGAAGAATACCGCTCCTCCCGCAATGACATCTTCGGATATATAAAATGTTCCGGGGGCAGGCAGGCTCACGGCTGTCTGTCTGGTATCTCCGCTCTGGTGTACAATAAAGTCTTCCGGATACACAAAAATCTGCCCCTGGGCTCTATAGATCAGTGAAGCGGCAGCATTTCCCAGGATACAGCCCAACGGATACCCGGGCAGAAAAATCATAAATAATTCTGCCGCAAGAATACCGAATGTACTCTTCTCCCCCATTCCCACGGTCTGGAGAATGCTGTACTGGGACATTCTTCGGATAACAGATACCTGGAACAAGCTGTACATGATAAAAATGCTGAACAGCCCCAGTGCAGCCATAACGACCTTTTCGGTAAGATTCCAGTTTTCATTCAGCATGTACCAGATATAAGGCAGACCGGTCCCCTTCACCGTGACCCCCGTCTTAATCGTATTCAGCACAGACGTGCCGCCCTCTCCGCCCAGATACTTGAGCATTTGATTATTTCTTTTCAAACCGGATTTTTCAATTCCAAATGTATCTGCCATTCTTGCAGCCTGCTTATACACCTTGCGGGACTCATCAAACTTTATATAAAGAAAATCTCCATTTGTCCCGTAATCAAGATCCTTGTCAACCAGCACTTGCATGCTGTCCGCATCCGGCATGCTGGAAATGATGCCGCACAAGGTAAATTCTTCATTGTCCAGCTTCATCCGGCTTCCTATCTGCGCCGGAATATCCAGATTTCTGAGCGTGTAGGTATCCATTGCCACTTCATTTTCCTGCTGTGGATAGTGTCCCTGTTCCAGCCTGCGGCCCATGATATCCAGATAACCTGAGTCTGCATATGCCATGGTAATCTCGTAGGGCTCTTCCAGGACTTTCCGGATCGTCAGAACCCCAAACTTCTCAACTTTGTATCCCTTTCCCTCGGTATGCCCCTGAAATTCCCTGAACCATGGGAAATCGCAGCGCACATAATAATGCCAGTCTCCTGCCTTGCCTCTGGCATTTTCAAGCGTGGCATTTCTCCCGCTCCCCATCAGAGAGCCTATACCGGTAAGTATGGACGCAGAAAGAAGAATCCCCAGAAACAAAGACAGCGTTTGTTTTTTGTAATATTTTAAATAGGCAAAAGCCAGCCGGATGGTATTTTTCAATGCATCTCACCGCCTTTTGCGTAAAATTCTCTTTCGCCGTCATACAGCCGTCCGTCCTCGATACGTATCAGCCTGTCACAGGTCTGAGCAAGCGCTTCGTTGTGTGTCACCATTAAAATTGTCTGGTTATACGTTTTGCTGCTGGACTTTAAAAGCCCCATCACTTCGATAGCCGTACGGGAATCCAGATTACCGGTGGGTTCATCCGCCAGTATGATGGCTGGTTTATTCGCCAGCGCCCTGGCAAGGGCCGCCCTCTGCTGCTGGCCGCCGGACAGTTCATTGGGGTAGCTCTTTCTCTTCTCCCAAAGTCCCAGCTCTTTCAGCAGATCCTCTATATAAGCGTGATCCATATATTTTCCTTTGTCAAAAGTGACCGGAAGAGCCACGTTATCGTATACGTTAAGCACCGGCATCAGACTGTAATTCTGGAAAACGAATCCGATATTGCGGCGCCGGAAAATCGTCAGCTCTTTCCGCTTCAGCTCTGCTATATCGTGGTCCCGTATGATCACTTTCCCCTTTGTAGGTATATCAAGCCCTCCGATCAGGTTCAGCAGGGTGCTTTTCCCGCTCCCGCTTGCCCCCACAATTGCCGCGAACTCGCCCTGTTCCGCAGAGAAACTCACGTCGGACAACGCCCGGACCGGGATATCCCGGGAGCCATATACCTTATCTACATGCTGTATGTCTAAAATCTTCATCCCAAACACTCCTTTCCTGTTCATTCTGATTTTATCAGGACGTGCTTACATACATCCTACAAATAAAAAAGAAATTCTTACAAAACTGTCAGAAATCAATTTCCACAGTTCTGTAAGAAAACAGAAAAGCAGCTTCCCTTCCCATGCTCAGAAGCCACGTTCATATATCCTTTCTCCTTTTCCAGAATCAGCTTGGACAGATAGAGGCCAATCCCGGACCCATCCATATTTTCCGCATCCTTGCTCCGGTAAAAGCGTTGAAAAATCTTTGTCAGCTCCTCTTTCGTGATTCCCATCCCTGTATCCTGAAACCAGATCTCCGAATACATCTCATACCGCCTCATCCCGATCGTAATACGCCCTGACTCCGGCGTATACTTTACGGCATTCTCCAGAATATTGGCAAAAACCTCTGTAGTCCATTTGGGATTATGATACAGGAGACAGTCCGGAAAATATTCGGTCTCTATCTCAATCCCCTTACGTTGTGCCTTCTCGTAAACCAGATTCACCGCGTCAAGCAGCGTCCGGCGTATCAGTGCCCCCTCCGCCTCAAATACAATCACATTCTGCTCCAGCTTCACCATCTTAAACAGAGAATTCAGAATCCACTCCACCTTTACCGACTGCTTCTTCATCTTACCAAGGAAATTCTCCTGTTCCTCCCGTGGAAGCGATCCATCCTCCAGAATTTCCTCATACATCATAATGTTTGCAAGAGGAGTCTTCAGCTGATGAGACATATTGGAAATCAAACTCTTTACCTGCTCCTTCTCTCTCTGGGCGCTGCCCACCTCAGCCTCCAGTTTTTCCTGGATACGCCTCGCCTTCCCCGCAAGCGCAGACACCTCGCCCTCACTCAAATCCGTCTGCTCAATCCTTTTATTATCCAGAATCCGGTCCATCATCCGGTCAACTTCCTGGTAAAGTCTCTGTTTCTTCCACTTAAACCACAGCGCTGCTCCGGCGAAAACAAGAGCCAGCCCGCCAAAAATGCCCATCCACAACCATTCCATCATTCTCTACCGCCCTGTTTCAATCCACCCTCATATGCATGATCAGTCACTCATTATTATCCGATGTACTAGCTCTCTTTCCATATGTATCCCAGCCCATGCACCGTCTTAATACAGCCAGGGGAATCGGGGTTCTCCTCAATCTTAGCACGCAGCCTCCGAATATTCACAGAAACCGTATTCTCATCCACAAACCGTCCGGAACTGTCCCAGACATATTCCAAAATCTGTTCCTTAGACAAAACCTGATTCCGGTTTTCCAGAAAAAACAACAGCAGCTTATACTCCACCTTACTCAGCAGAACTTCCCCACCATCCCGAAAAACCCTGCACTCCCGCAGATCAACCCGTATCCCATTAGACTGGACAGCCTGTCCCCCATCCCGCCGCATAACCAGCCGTTTCACCCTTGCTTTCAGAACCGCAACTGAAAAAGGCTTCGTCATAAAATCATCCACCCCCAGCTCCAGAGCCATCACCTCATCCAGCTCCGTATCCCTGGCCGTCAGCATCAATACAGGCACATCACTCTCCGCCCGAATCTCCCTGCAAAAATCAAACCCACTTCCATCCGGCAAATTACAATCCAAAATAACACAGTCATACCCGCCCCCAGCCAGCATCCGCCGCCCGTCCCGGATACAAACCGCCAAGTCCGCGACATACCCGTCCGCCGAAAAAGCAAACCCAATCCCTTCCCCCAAATCAACATCGTCCTCAACAATCAACAAACAAGCCATACTCAATCCCTCACTTCACAATCCCAGCAGTCACCAACATCCACACAAAAAATCCCCCTGCTGACCATATCTCATTTTAATATTCTATCATAGTAAAAAACTACTGTAAATCCATTCCAGCAATACCATTCCCACACGTACTCCTACAACAAATTCTCCCTTACTACTTATACTTCCAATCCAACTAAATCCGCCTCCCCCAATAATACCTACCAATCCAACTTACTTCACCTTCCCACAAATTTCCGCACATCCAACTAAATCCGCCTTGCCTCGCAAATGCCCTCCTTTCCAGCCCAATCAGCCTCCCTCGTTTCATTCACTCCCGAGAAAACCACGCCCTTCCTCCCGCCCGGATGCGCCCAGCGGTTTTGGCGGACAGACGGGAAGCAGCCTTCGGGTACACATGCCGGAAGAGAATGCTCAGAGTGCATTTACGAATTCTTGAAGCAGACAGGCGGGAAAAAGGGGAGACACCGTGATTCCGAATCACGGTGTCTCCCCTTTTTCCCGCCTGTCTGCTTCCTAGAATTCGTTAATAAACGGCCGCATTTCCTTCCGGCATGTGTACCCGAAGGCTGCTTCCCGTCTGTCCGCCAAAACCGCGGATCCCTTATCCCTTCATAACCTCCCCATAAGCCATTCTCTTCTCAACTGCCTCCCCCATTTTTCCCATCTCAGCCACGTCCCCGATCAGGATAACTCCGCAAAGTCTATTATTAAGGAAGTAATACTTCTTATACTGTTTTCTCCCCATATCCTTAAATTCCACCGTCTTATACACAAGATTCGGGTTCTTCCCCGTATCTCCCACCGCATAAAGCGCGGTATTCATCCCGTTAAATGTAAGCGCCGCCGGCACCTGCTCATACTCAACTTCTTCCCCTGCCGCATTGGCGCCTGCCACTTTCCCCTGTTCCACGGCTTCCGGCCAGATTGCATAATTGACGTTCTGGTATTGCGCACAGTCACCGCATGCATATACATCCGCCATACTGGTTTCCATTCTGCCGTTCACCACCACGCCGCGATCCGTCTCCAGCCCCATCTGTTCAGCCAGCCCGATATTGGCGCGGACTCCGCTGGAGATGATAACCATATCCGCAGGGATTTCCTCCCCGCCGTTCAGCCGGACTGCAGTTACACGCTCTTCTCCCAGAATCTCCTCTGGCTGTACGCCGGTCCTGATATTAATTCCACACTCTCCGCCAATATCTTTTAACAACTCTCCCGCTGAAGCATCCAGCTGACGCCCCATCAGAACAGGCGCGATCTCCAGTACCGTAACTCTGCACTTTGCCTTCTTCATCTCCCAGGCGGCTTCCAATCCCAGTACGCCGCCGCCAATGACAACGACATTTTTAACCTTAGGAAGAAGATCGGCAATCTTCCTCGTATCCTTCAGTCTCCGGATAGCTACGACTGCTTCCTTGTCACTGCCGGGAATCGGAGGGATAAAGCACTCCCCGCCCAGAGCATAAATCAGCTTTGTATATTTCAGGCGTGTTCCATCCTCCAGTGATACCTCTTTCTCTTTTGTATCCACGGAAGCCACTTTTTTACCCAGAACCTGAACGATTCTCTGTTCCTGATACCATCTTTCATCCTGAATGGCAATCTGATCCTCATCTAATTCCGCCATGATAGACTTTGTCAGCATGGGCCGGTTGTAAGAGCGGTAAGGTTCATCAGAAATCATCACAACGGAAGCCGTCTTGTCCCGGTCACGGATGGCTTTTGCCGCCTGATAACCCGCCGCGCCATTTCCCAGAATCAGATAGAAGTCTTCCGTATCTTTTCGGTAAGAGCTCTCCTCCACTTCCACGGGAACAAAGTTTTCCTTCCCCACCCCGCAGACCGGGCAGATCTCCAGTGAGGCATCGAATATCTCTCCGCAGACAAGGCATTTTACAAGGCCGCTCTCTGCGGTTTTCTTCTTTGTATTTGGTCTGTCCAGAAGGATACACCCAAAATTATATCCAAAATCAAAGGCGTCCTGTCTGTCCGCCTGATCCGGTCTGAAACGAACCTGATACCCTTCCACCACCTGCATCCGCAGCTGTTTGAGGCGCTCTTCTATATGGGGAACGCCTTCGCCGCTCCATCCGTAACTGCCGAATACGCCTGCAAGCTTGCCGCCATGGGTAACCGGCGTCATAGCCAGCGTCAGATCCCAGATCGGTTTCAGCGCCTCCCCCACAATCGTAGGCGTCCCGAACAGAATCCCGTCTGCGAATCCCAGTTCCTCCACGGCTTTGCCCGGGTCTGCCTCTACCATATCATAAAGGCGGATATCAATATCCCCGCATTCCCGGATCCCTTCCGCAATGTTCTCTGCCAGCTCTTTTGTATATCCGTAAGCACTGACATAGGCGATAATAACGGTTTTCTTCTGATTAGGATTGCGGACGTCACACCATTTCTCATACCATTGGTAGATCTGCTCCAGCTTTGTATCCAAAACCGGCCCGTGACCGGTACATATCATCGTAATATCCAACTGACGCACCCGCTCCAACGCCTTGATCATATAGGACTTAAAGGGGCCGATGATACAGTCAAAATAATACTTCGTAGCCTTTTCATAATCCTCCCAATTCTCCACTCTGCTCAGCAGCACATCATGAAATCCATAATGAGAGCCAAAAGAATCACAGGTTACGAGGATCTGCTCCTCCTCAATGTAAGTGTACATCGTATCCGGCCAGTGCAGGTTCGGCACAGCCATAAAATACAGAGTCTTATTCCCAATCCGCATACTCTGCCCGTCTTTAACCACAATTCCCGTAAAATCCCGGTTCACGATCTCTTTCAAAAAACCGTTTGCAGTCCCGGTAGAAATAATTTTCAGATGCGGACACATATCCAGAAGCCGCTCTACGCTTCCCGCGTGATCCGGCTCCGTATGACTTACGACCAGATAATCAATCTCACTGACCGTAGTCACTTCTTCCAGTTTTTCCAGGTAATCATCCCAAAATTTCTCTTTAGCTGTCTCGAACAAAATTGTCTTATCCCCGGCCTTTAATACATACGAATTGTATGTAGTTCCAAACTCCGTATACATAATAATGTCAAATACACGCAGGGAATCATCCACAATTCCGGTCCAGTAAAATCCTTCTCTTAATTTCAGGCTTTTCATTGCACATCTCCTTTCAGGAAACAAATGTCTTTTTCTTATAATACCACAGAAATCATTTTCTTAAACCTTATAACATGATTTCCGGATAAACGTTTAAAATATGTAACAGTTCAGGCACGCTCGAACTGTCACTAAAATATACTTATAATCTTTATGAACTTAGCAATACTAATTTTACTGATTTTATTACTGAAAGGTGCCACACTCATGAATAAAGAATATTTAATAAACCAAAGGCCACTAAAGGCACTTCTTGTCTTTGCCTTTCCTATTATGATCGGAAACCTGTTCCAGCAGTTTTATACTATGGCCGATTCGGTCGTCGTCGGACGGTTTGTCGGCGAAGATGCCCTGGCTGCAGTCGGGGCATCTTATTCACTGACCAATGTATTCATTTCTATCGCCATCGGCGGCGGCATCGGTTCCTCCGTTGTTACGAGCCGACTCTTCGGTTCCCGGGATTATACGAAGATGAAACGCTCTATATCCACCGCACTGCTCACATTTCTTGGCCTGAGCATCCTGCTGGGCGCTTTCGGCTTATGGCAGAGCAGCGCAATCATGCTGTTTTTGAACACGCCGTCCAATATCATGGGACAGGCCGCAGAATACCTGAATATCTATTTTCTAGGGCTTCCCTTTTTATTTATGTACAATGTGCTGTCTTCCATGTTCAATGCGCTGGGGCGCTCCCGTATTCCGCTCTACCTGTTGATATTCTCCTCTGTTTTTAATATTCTTCTGGATATCTACATGGTATATTCCCTGGATCTCGGGGTAGCCGGAGTCGCATGGGCTACGCTTATAGCCCAGGGCATCTCTGCAATCACCGCCTTTATTCTGTTTTTGAGAGAACTGAAGGCATACCCCGCTGCGCCTACTGTACCGTACGGCAAAGAGGAACTGAAGGCAATGACCAGAATCGCGCTTCCCTCTATCCTTCAGCAGTCCACGGTCTCCATCGGCATGATGCTGGTACAGTCGGTTGTCAACAATTTTGGTTCCGAAATCCTGGCCGGATACTCCGCTGCCATGCGCGTCGAGGCCCTGTGCTTCGTCCCCATGGCCGCAATGGGCAATGCCATGTCCCCCTACACAGCCCAGAACATCGGGGCCCGCCGGTTCGACCGGGTACAGAAGGGCTATCACACTGCCTATGGGATCGTTGCCGTATTCGCCGTATTGCTCTGCCTCACGCTGCAGTTGTTTTACCGTCCGATCATCACCATGTTTCTCGGGGAAGGCGGTTCTGCACTGGCTTTGGATACCGGCATCCGCTGTCTCAGATTTATGGGCTGGTTCTATGCCCTGATCGGCCTGAAAATGATCACAGACGGTTTGCTGCGCGGAGCCGGAGATATGAAAATGTTTACCGTTGCTAACCTGGTAAATCTGGGAATCCGGGTCTGTTTTGCCGCCGCTATGGCTCCTCTTTTCGGCATTTCCATGGTCTGGCTGGCAGTCCCCATCGGCTGGACGGCTAATTATATGATCTCATTTATGGAGTACCGGACGGGGAAATGGAAAAAGCTGCATCAGCAGGAATCGGTTTCCCGGACATCAAGATAAGCACATTGGGAGGTTTTTACCTTACCCATTGTGCCAGTTCTTTCTTATACATCTTTCAGCCATTCTTGTATACATGATACGAGCCTGATTCCAGGCTTCTAAGCACGGATCACATAGCCAGCCTTCCTCGGCTTCGCCTGCCCCTGTTCCGCCGCATATCCCAGAATACAATGCCCCACGCCAATATACCGTTCCGGATCCAGGCCCCAGCCTGCCAGAATCTCTCTGCCCTCTTTCCCGTCAAACACCTCTCTCGCCCGGTGAATCCAGCAGGATCCGATTCCAAGTGAAGCCGCTGCATTCAGCAGATTCCCAATAACCAGACTGCCGTCCTCAACGCAGGTTCCCCTGGATCTGTCTGCCAGCACGACAATCACCGTAGGAGCCCCGTAAAAAGGATCGCTTTCTGTCCCCATAACCTCCGCATTCAAAGCAGAAAGCCTTCGGATCATATCCGCATCCTGCACAACTACCATCACCGGAGACTGCAGTCCCATCCCGGTGGGCGCATACATCCCTGCCTGTAGGATCTGTTCCAGAATCTTCTCCGGAACCTGCTCTCCCGTATACTTACGAATACTCCTGCGTTCCTCCAGGCACCGCAATGTTTCATTCATTCAAATCACTCCTTCATACACTCCTAAACATCACAAATGGTTCCATCCCCATTGTACCATTTATATTTCTGTAATGAAACCCTATATGCCCGCATAGCGAGCTAGTCGTTACTATGCACGGCCATAGACCGTGAATAGTAACCCCTCATCTTAAACGCTTCTCATATGCGTCAGTTCTCCCGATAATTTGGGCTAGTTTAACAGACAGCTGCTTCTTTTACAATTTTCCAACACTCTTTAGCAGTAAAAAGCCCGGATTGCCCTGCACAAATATTCCGCTGTTCCGTCTCCATAAGCCGTATCATAGTATTGGGCCATCCCCTTGTCCGTCTCATACATCTCTGCCAATTCCAACATCATAGCGCTCACATCGTCCATCTGATACAATTGTCTGGAAACAAAATCCAGCTCCCCTACAATCTGTTTTACTTCAAACGTGCTTACATCCTTTCCCTTTAATTCCGCAAGTTTTTTATAAAGTGTTTCGCTTCTTTTCTCATAGGCATTAAAAACCTCTTCCGGCAGGTTATCTTTTACCTCGTCCATTGCTTTGTCTTTGCTGCCATACCATTCAATCATCTTCTGATAATTTTGCTGCGCTTTTTCGGAGCCCGCTCTTTCCAGAAACGATGCTTTAAATATTTGACTATTTCGTAATTTTCGCATTTGGATAGATTCTTTCCATCCTGCTGTCCGGAAAATGCTCATCCAGGAAGTCTCCGACTGCTGACTTCTCCGTTTTTCCGGTATTTCTCTCCGTGTACCTTCCCAGTGCCATACCCGAAAGCAGCATATTGACAATCATAAATACGATCATTACATTGCAGATCACCTTTCCGGCGCGCATGGGAATCTTTTCAATCCACCCCGAAATCTTCGGATAGATTCCCTTCATCCAGATAACGGCTGCGATCCCCCAGAAGAAACAGTACAGCAGATTAATCCGCCCGCCCAGATTGAATGCAAAGTCACTGTAATCCCAGAAAACGGTTCCAAATACCAACTCCGTAAATACACTGCAGATATACTCGTAGGCCCCGCCCAGGACAGTTCCAAACAGAAAGATGAAGCTGTCGCTTTTCTCTCTGTATTTATAAAGTATCAGTGTCAGAATCGCACAGGCCAGCCCCCATACGATGCTGAAAGGCCCATACACCACACTGCTGCGGCTCATCAGTTCCCCGCTCGTTATCAGGCAGAAGATGGTTTCCACAATGTCTCCCAGAAATGCGCCAATAAAGAACAGGGAAACCAGCTTGTAAAAGCTGCACCCCTCTGCGAACACTTCCGGCCTTTCCTTTTCCTCCGCCGTTGCCGCAGCAGGCTCAATATCCGGAAATGCTTTCAGCATACGGTTCTGAATCCGGCGTGTAAGTGCATTTTCCAGAAATTTTGAAGTCTTATGTAATTCTTCCGTGATCTGGCTGATCCGCTTGTTTTTCTTCAGCCCCAGAATTGCAATTGCTGAGCCGATACTGTCCACTGCAAGCAGGATCACCGCCGTCCAAACAAGAATCACTCCCGCCAGTTCCGGCACCAGAGATACAACCCGTAGCAGCAGCGGATTGATAAACCGGAGAGTCAGAACTGCACAGATTCCCCAGAGTACGGAGCTTTCCAGGCACACATAACCTTCGATATGGAAACGCCGTTCTGAATAGTTCCACCATTTTTTATGAAAAATCTTTTCCATCAGCCGCCCGGTCATATATTCTATGAAGGAGGCCAGTATCAGTCCGCCCAAAAACAGAAAGAATACGTGGTTCTTCAATTCCGGCAGGAAAACGGCAAATGCGGCAGCACCGGCTCCGTATATAGGGCAAAGCGGGCCGTTCACAAATCCCCGGTTGATAAACTTATGTTTTTTAACTGCTGCAACGGCAACCTCGCCGCACCATCCCACAAAGGAATAGATAACGTACAGCCAGAGCAGTTCATATCCTGTGTATTCCATGATTTCTCCCATCTTTTTCAGTAAATATTTTCAGCCTGCGAGACACATTGTAGCACAAAGTCTTCTGAATTACAGTGGATTATAAAAAATTTATCCCCAAAGAGTATGTACAGAGGGTACTCTTTGGGGATATCAATCATTTCAGGCGAAAGCACCTATAGTCTAACTTCTATGCCTGCAGTAAGAAACGACTGTCAGGATGGTAAACAGCACTGTGTTCACAGCTGCAGCTGCCACCATGACACAGGGCGTCCAGAACGCCTGGCTTCCCAGATATAAAAACCGGGTATCCAGCAGTGCATATAAAAAGCTGTTTCCCATCCCGGTTCCTCCGGAAGGCAGGATCGCACAAATCCATTCTGCCAGGCTGCCACCCCAGAAATTGCTGAGAAATATGGGGAGGATACAAAAAATCAGCGCCGTTATGGCGGAGGCAAATACACTTTTTAGTCTGCTGGATAAAAACAGGGTAAAAAAGATTGTGGCAAGTAATGTCAGATACCCTATCCCAATAACAAGCATCTGCAGCCGTCCTACCGTCATTTCAACAAAAGTAATTGCAGAAAATGCAAACTGGATATCCGTTTGTCTGGCTTCCCATCCGAATGCCGAATTGACTGTTACTGTGAAAATTGTCATGCAGACTGCATATATTATGGTCAGAATCGTAAAGCATGCGAGCAGTTTCACCGCTGCAAGACGCCGCCTTCCGTGCCGGGTACAGCGCAGGATCTGGTCGGATTCTGTCTGGTACTCTACCGAAAATATGGGGGCCGTAATTACCACTCCAACTACAGCCATTAAAAACACCATAATCCCAAAATATTCTATGGCATTCGTGTCCGTGCCGGGATAATAGGCAAATGGTTTCTCTACCTTTTCATACATGGCTGTTGCTTTTTCCCTGGCCTGCGGGTGGTCCGGCTGCTCCATATTCATCAGATCCACCAGATGCCGGCTGCACTGCTCATAAAACTTTCCTGCCTCTTCTGCCGTCAGATCCATCGTCTCTGCCGCAATTCCTGTTGTATCATCTGCGTACACTTCAGCCAGTTTACTGACAATAAACGAAACCGGCGCTATTTTTTTATTGTATTCTTCCACCGGCATTTTTTCATCATAAACCCCATTTTCATACTGTCCGGCGCATTCCTGATATTGCGCCAGAGCTCGGACAATCATCTCCGGCGTAATGATTCCCGAATACTCCGCCTGCTCTGCCTTGACCAATTTTATGGCCTCCAGCCCTTTTACCTTTACCTTATTCCCGGCCTCATCCTGATACGTATATCTTACAAAGCTGATCGGAGCATACGCAAGAAGGGCAGTCAGCACAATGGCTCCCAATATCACGATCAGCACAGACCTCGTTTTCAGAATTCGCTTTAGTTCCATCAGATAAAGTCTCATATCAGCATTCCTCCTTTCCCGATTCCTCCTGCGGGAAAAGCCACAGATACAAATCTTCCAGTCTCGGACGGGCCTTCACTGACTCCGGGAAAACCGGCTTTTCAGACAGATAACGGACGGAAACCGAATCGCTGTTATCATTGCGCAGGTTTACGATTCTGGCCTTCTGCTCTGCACGGTGCACATCATAGGGCGGGATCTGTGCATTCCAGACCTTTCCTTCCATCATCCCCACCAGCTCTTCCGTGGTGCCTGTTGCCACAATATGCCCTCCTTTCATTACCGCATTCTGGAAGGCGATATATTCCACATCCGGTACGATATGTGTAGAGATCAGCACGATCCTGTTCTGAGCAAATTCAGAGAGCAGATTGCGGAAACGCACTCTTTCCCCCGGATCCAGGCCGCTTGTGGGTTCATCCAGTATGAGAATTTCCGGTTCATTTAAAAGAGCCTGGGCAATGCCCACCCTCCGCTTCATTCCTCCGGACAGCTTTACGATCTTTTTATTTTGTACATCTTCCAGCGTAAGCGTTTCCATCAGTTCTGCGATCTTCCGTCTTGTCTCCTTACGTGTCAGCCCTTTTAGCACTGCGACATATTCCAGATAATCTTTTACGGTAAATTCCGGGTAAAAACCAAATTCCTGGGGCAGATAGCCAAAAATATTCCGGTAGGCTTCCCCCAGCGCGCCAATTTCAATATCGTCATACTTCACACAGCCGGATGTAGGCCTCATGATCCCCGCGATCATTCTCATCAGCGTCGTCTTACCTGCCCCGTTTGCGCCAAGCAGCCCCCAGATCCCCGGAGTAATTGTCAGACTGACATCCTCTACGGCTGTCTTATCCTTATATTTTTTTGTAAGGTTTTCTATTTTCAGTTCCATTTCTGCTCCTTTCATTTCCGTTGCCTACTTTGCTGCTCAATGGATTCAACAGGATGCCGGTCCATCCGCAAAGCTGTTCGTCTTCCAGATCCGCCTGAGCTGATATGCACAGACTGCAAGGCAGAATATACATGCCGTCCACCCCACAGCCGCCGGCAGATCCGCCAGACTCCCTGTCCCGGTCCGGTCCATTATAAAAATGAGGGCAAGAATGCATACTACCGCCGCGTTGCAGCTCTTTACATAAGACTGAATCCTGATATGTCCGAGCAGACCGATGCAGAGACCGCTCACAGCCAGAAATGGCAGCAGGCTCGAAAAAACAATCTCCCGGAAATGGTATACATTTTCTGCTGCCGTCAGGCCCATCATTCCCCCGATCAGTACAACAGCCCCCGCTTCCGTAATCAGCAGCCTGGCCGCCATCAGCCGTCCTGCGGAGAACAGCGAGGCACTCTCGATCTCTGACATCCGGTAACGGATACTTCTTCCCATCATCGGAACTGCCATCCACGCCAGCATCACAGCCATCGCAAATAGAAGATAGGGCAGATGCCTGGAGGCCGCTTCCATATTCCCTAAAATAGTATGAAGAGCACAAAACATTCCAACCAGCGCCAGCAACTGTAAACACCATATTTTCCAGCCGATAAATCTGACCTGGCGCAGAACCAGTTCACCAAATCCGATCCTTCTGGTCCTGGACAGGCTGTTCTGCCTGCTTGTATAAATAGTTTTCACCATACCGGCCGTTTTTTCCAAATGTTTTTCACAAATCTCCGGTTGTTTTTCCCGGAACTCTTTTCTAAGCTCCGTTATAAATGCATCATTTTTCATCTCCATCACCCCGCCATTCCTGCATATTTTGCAATGTTCCCTCTTTGTCCTGCCCTGCAGCAGCCGTCTTTTTCAGCCTTTTCAGTGCATAACGAAGCTTTGACTGTACCGTTCTGACTGGCAGCCCGGTAATCTCCGCAATTTCCCGCAGTTTCATCTCCTGTCCATAACGCAGAAAGACCAGTTCCGACATTTCTTCTGGAAGCTGCCTGACAAGCCTCAAAAAGTCCGTATCGTCCTCTGTCTCCTGGAAGGAGGGATCCGCCAAAGGCACTGCCTCCAACACCTCGGCCTCCACGGGCACCTCACATTTGCTACGGCTCATATCAATGCATGTATTCGCAGCAATCCGATAGAGAAATGCACGGAATCTGCCCCGGTGGGCATACCTGTCCATATAGCGGACAGCCTTCAGAAATGTCTCCTGCACCGCATCCTCTGCATTTGCCTGGTTAGAGGTATGCCAGCAGCAATACCGGTATATTTCCGGATAATACATACCGACCAGCTCATCCAGCCCCTCCATATTCCCCTGTTCTATTTGTTTAAAAATTTCATTTTCGCGCGTCAATTTTTCCTCCTCAGGGCGTCCCCTACTAATAATAACGGATGGGATTCCTGAAATGATTTAAATTTTCTAAATTAAAATAAATATTTTTTAAGAGACAGCCAAATCGTAGATTCTGCCGCCTAAGCCGAGTATACATTCCGCTTTCCCGCCGCCTGTAATCTTTCATATCCTCCCATATCTCCTGCGGTCTGTCAACTTGGTGTATCAGACAGACAAAAAAGCAGACAAAAAGAAGGCATATCCCTGGTTAAACATGATAACCGGGGTATGCCTTTTTTTATCTGTTACTTTCTTTATTTTTCAATTTCCTGCAGTTAAAGAATCATTCCCATCTTCTTCAGCCTGCTGCGTATTCCGCCCTCTGAGCGGTGATGCACTTCACTGATCTCCTTAATCTTCATACCGGATTGGTACTCTTCCTTCAGCCGCTCTTCCTCTTCTTCGGTCCATGCCGCGTACGCCTGCACAACGCCCTGTGAGACCAGGCTGTCCCTGTATGCCTCAAATCCGTCTTTGATGGTTACTTTCTTTTTACCCGTCTTTTCGTCCAGTTCCTCTTCCGGCTCTGTCTTTGGCTCTACTTCCTCCGCCCGGATCCCTTTTTCTTCCATATATGCCTTAACCATGGCCATAAATTCTTCGCCGTACTTTTCATATTTATTTGTTCCGACCCCGTTAATCTCAAGCATGGCCGCCTTATTAGAAGGAAGATAAGTACTCATCTCTTTCAGCGTCCTGTCCGAGAAAATGATATACGGCGGCACATGGTTCTCCTGTGCTATCTCATACCGTTTCTGACGAAGTCGTTCAAACAGATCCGGATATTTCACGTCAACCACTTTCTGCTTCTTTTCCGCCTTCTGCTTTGCAGGTGCTTTTTCCACTTCTTTGGGAAGTTTGAGGATCACCGGTTCCGGAGTCTCCTCCCAGACCAGATTCCTTCCCATTTCTGTCATTTTCAAAACCGGGTATTCATTCGTGGTCAGGAACAGATAGCCCTTCACCAGCAGGTCATTCATAATCTGCCGGATGCGGATCAGCGTAACTTTTTTCAGCGTACCGTAATAAGGATTTCTGTCCAGCCTGAACTGGCGTACTTTTGCATTTTCAGATCCATGAACCGCATCGATAATCGCGTTGATGCCATACCGTTCTCCGCTTGTCCTGACCAGGTTGATCAGACTGACTGCCTCCTGCGTCACATCAATATCCTGAAATTCCATCAGGCAGTTCTCACAATTTCCGCAATAATTACCGCCGTATTCTCCAAAATAGCGCAGAATATAATCGCGCAGACACTCATTTGTAAAACAGTAAAAGGTCATTTTCCTGAGCCGCTCATTGTCCCGCTCCCGTATCAGTTCCCGCTCTTCATAATCCAGATCTTCGTTCTCTGTCTGCCTGCCGATCAAAAATTCATTGATCTTCACATCCTGCCCGGAATACAGAAGTATGCACTCCGACGGCTCCCCGTCACGCCCGGCACGCCCAGCCTCCTGATAGTAGCTTTCAATATCCTTGGGCATATTGTAATGGATGACAAACCGCACATTGGACTTGTCAATCCCCATACCAAACGCATTCGTCGCCACCATGATCGGTTTAATATCATAGATAAAATCTTCCTGATTTTGTTTTCTCGCGGAATCCGACAGGCCTGCGTGGTACTTTGCCGTCATGTAGCCTTCCCGAAGCAGGGCTTCGTGGACCTCTTCTACATTTTTTCTGGTGTTGCAGTAGATAATTCCGCTCTTATCCCCATTCTTCTGAAGATACGACAGCAGCTCCGCCATCTTATTTTTAGGCTTTTTCACCGCAAAATAGAGGTTCTTTCTGTCATACCCCGTAACCATGACCGTCGGTTCCTGCAGTCCCAGAATACAGACAATATCCTCCTTAACTACCTTGGTGGCAGTTGCCGTATAGGCCGCAATAACCGGTCTTTTCGGCAGCATATTGATGAAATCCACGATCTTGAGATAGCTGGGCCTGAAGTCCTGCCCCCATTGGGATATACAGTGCGCCTCATCCACAGCCACCATGGAAATATTTACACAGCTGACCAGCGATAAAAAGGACTCCGTCAGCAATCGCTCCGGCGCCACATATATGATCTTGTACCTGCCGTTTCTGGCATTGTCCATCGCTTTTCTGTATTGAACCTCCGTCAGGGAACTATTAATGAAAGCGGCGTGAATCCCCAGCTGGTTCAGCGCCGTCACCTGATCCTTCATAAGAGAGATCAGGGGGGATATGATGAGGGAAATCCCCTCAAACAATAACGCCGGGACCTGGTAACAGATCGACTTGCCGGCCCCGGTCGGCATGATCCCCAGGACGTCTCTTCCCTGCAGTGTGCTTTCAACCAGTTCCTCCTGTCCGTCACGAAATGAATCGTATCCGAACACTTCTTTCAAAACTTTATATTTATCCATTCATTTCCTCTTCCTGTAAATTGATGCCATTGGCTATTACATAATCTGTCAGATGTTCCTTCTGTCGAATTCTTCCCGCAGCCATAAAGCATCGTCTATTGTATTCTTCCAGCCGTCCCGTTTTAAATCAACCCGCCAGCCGTCTTCTGTCCAGAGTACCTCCACGCCCTCGTTTTGCAGCATCTGCTTCTGTAAATCCGGCGTGGCAAATGCCGCGGCTCCGCTTAATATCCCTCTCGCGTTCACCACACGGTGAGCCGGCGCATCCTCCCCCGCGAGCCCGCGGCTCAAGGCATACCCAACCTGCCTGGCATGCTTCGGTTTTCCGCACAGCAGCGCGATCTGCCCATATGTAGAAACTTTTCCTTCCGGAATGATTGAGCATACCAAAGCCGTTCTTTTATAAAAATCCATAATCACACCCGCTACTGCCTTTAATCTTGTTAAAATCCCTTTAGCTTTTAGTATATATCACTCCTTGTGAAACTGCAATATCGGGATTTGAGGACGAATCTCGGCGTAGATGGGGTGCGCCAAGCGAACTGGAAGCGGCTATTCGTGTTGCGCATCATGCTAAAATAGACTTTGAAGTTTTTATGTATGGGATCTTTGGAATGTTTACGGATGAAACTAGGAAATTCAAACCTATTTTCTAAAATTTTTTTATACAATCTGAAGAGCTTCGATAGATATTGGGACTTCTGTTTGATATAATGATATAATATGAAGCATAGATGAACGAAGTTGTGTCTTCCTGGCGGTATAATTCCGCTATGCTGTGAAATAAGTTCTACATAACAAACAAATTACAAAAAGGAAGCGATTGCATTGCACAGTAATACATCTCAGGATGAAAAATACCGGATGATGACGGAGGCGCCCATCCCCGGATTGATTGGCCGGCTGGCTGTTCCAACGATTATCAGTATGCTGATTACCTCATTTTATAATATGGCCGATACATTTTTTGTCGGCCGGATCGGCACCAGTGCGACAGCGGCGGTAGGGGTAGCATTTCCACTCATGGCTGTGATTCAGGCGCTGGGCTTTTTTTGCGGACACGGGTCGGGGAATTCTATTTCCAGAAGGCTTGGTTCTAAAGATGCGGATGCAGCGGGGCAGCTGGCGGCCACGGGATTTTTCCTGGCTCTGTTCCTCGGTTTTGCAGTAATGGCACTGGGACTGATTTTTCTGAAACCGCTCTGCATTGTACTTGGTTCTACGAAAACGATTCTGCCTTACACGGAGCAGTACCTTGGGATCATACTGATTGGCGCCCCCTATATGACTGCACAGCTTGTATTGAATAACCAGATCCGTTTTCAGGGAAATGCTTTTTATTCCATGGTCGGGATTACCATCGGGGCGGTCCTCAATATCGCGCTGGACCCGCTTTTTATCTTTGTCTTTCACATGGGGATCTCGGGAGCCGCCATTGCCACGATACTCAGCCAGTTCGTCAGTTTTATTCTCCTGCTGGCCGGCATCCGGATCTCTGGGTGTATCCCCATCCGGTTCCGCAGCGTCCGGTTCCGAAAAGAACGGCTGCGGGAGATCCTGGGCGGCGGGCTGCCGTCGCTTTTCCGGCAGGGACTGGGCAGTGTCGCTACCATGACGCTTAATATTGCCGCGAATCCCTATGGGGATGCCGCGATTGCCGCCATGTCCATTGTGAGCAGGATTACCATGTTTGCCAGTTCGGCTCTGATCGGGTTCGGACAGGGATTCCAGCCGGTCTGCGGATTTAACTATGGCGCTAAAAAATATGGCCGTGTCAGGGATGCTTTCTGGTTCTGTGTGAAGGTCTCCACCGTGGCCCTGTTCATCCTGGCGGTCACCGGTGCGCTGCTGTCCGGCCATCTGGTCGGCATTTTCCGAAATGATTCGGAAGTCATCCGGATCGGAACGACGGCGCTTCGGTTCCAATGCCTGACTTTTATACTGAACGGATGGATTATTATGAATAACATGATGATGCAGACCATGGGGAAGACTGGATATGCTTCCGTGCTTGCCTCCGCCCGGCAGGGGCTTTTCTTCATCCCGGCACTGCTGATTCTGCCCCGGCTCTTCGGCCTGTTTGGCATCCAGATGGCGCAGGCAGTGGCTGATGCATGTACCTTTGTCATCACAACAGTCTTGTACCGCATTGTGATGAAGCAGATGCGTGGTGAGGAATTAGTAAGCAAAACTGACCGTTAATAACAGCAAGTTAATGATTATTCGAGGTACTCGCCTGAATACATCAATTCTTCGAGATATTTTATATGCTTCTGAGAAAGGAGGAACTTCTTATGATACTCTGCATTGACAGAACTCCATGCAAGGTCTGATACGGACGAAACTGCATGGAGATAAGAATAGGAAGCGTTTCATCTCTGCACTGTTTGACTGATGCACTGGTGCAGCAGCGCTTGACTATTTTTCGTCCAACCGGACTTTGCATTTTTAATATGACGATTTCAGTGAATTATTAAAAAGGAGCAAAGTCAAATGAAAAACTTTAAAAAATTATTTCAGGGATTACACTCATTCATCCTTCTGTGGGCAACCCAGTCATTTTCAGAACTGGGGAGTTCCATGACCAGTTATGCGCTTGTTATCTGGGCTTACCAGCAGACCGGATCCGCGCTTACATCCGCTCTGCTGACGGTGTGTTCTTATGCCCCCTACGTGCTGCTGAGCATCTTTGCAGGCGCTTTGAGCGACAGATGGGATAAGAAGCGCACCATGCTGGTATGTGACAGTCTCGCGGCAGTCAGCACCTTACTTGTTTTCTTTCTGCTTGGGACGGGGCGCCTGGAAATCTGGCATTTGTATCTGATCAATGGTTTTAACGGATTGATGAACACCATCCAGCAGCCTTCCTCGGACGTAGCGGTCAGCCTGCTCACGCCAAAGGAACAGTATCAGCGGGCCGGGGGGATGCGTTCATTCTCCAATTCCCTGATCACAATCCTGTCCCCGGTCATTGCCACCGCCATTTTTTCGCTTTTCGGAATGACGGCTGTTATTGTCTTTGATTTTCTGACGTTCGGGACTGCTTTTATTACACTGGCATTTTTTATTCATATTCCTGCCGTTAAGGTATCCGCCGGGAAAACGCAGGAATCAGTCCTGAAAGCCGCGGGGAAAGGACTTCAATATCTGGCCCGGAATCAAGGGATCTTTTACCTGATTCTTTTTCTTTCAGCCATCAACCTGACCGCCTCCATGTACAACGCGGCGCTCCCGGCAATGCTTTTGTCACGTAATGGGGGAAGCGAGGCCGCCCTTGGGCTGGTCAATGCCTGCTCCGGAATTGCAAATGTAGCGGGAAGCCTGATTGCTTCTTTTGCTTCGAAACCAAAAAGCCGGGTAAGGGTGATTACCAATTCTCTGCTTTTTTCCATGAGCACAGAGAATTTTTTGCTGGCACTGGGACACAGTACACCCGTATGGTGCCTGGGCGCACTGCTTGGATGGCTGTTCATCCCGATTATGAATACGAATATGGACGTACTGCTTCGCACCCACATCCCTGTGGAGCTCCAGGGACGGGTATATGCCATCCGCAATACCTTTCAGTTCTTTACCATTCCGATTGGATATTTTCTGGGGGGGATCTGCGTAGATAAGGTGTTTGAACCATACATGAGCCAGAAGGCGGCTGACAGCCTGCCGGGGCTTTTATTCGGCACCGGGAAGGGAAGCGGTGCCGCAATGCTGTTTTTAATACTGGGATTTATCGGTGTGATAACCTGTCTCATATTTCGGAAAAACAAACACATCTGGGCGCTTGAAGAATAGCCGGCTGTGCGGATTTTAAATCAGAAAATGCCTCTCCTGATTCAGCATCAGGGAGAGGCATTTTCCACTTCGTCATCGTTCGTACGTCCGCTGGAAAACGTAAAAGGCTTTTCCAGGTAGTACCTGTTTGTTAATCAGACAGACCTGCAGCCTTCTACCGTGATTTGGGGCATCTGGAAATAAGTCGTAAAGCCGAGCTTCAGGATATCCCCAAACTCTATTTGCTCGGGCGGCAGATAGACATGTCCCAGTTCACTGGGTACCTTTTTGTATCCATTTTCTTCGAGTTTCTCATCCTTGCCGGCAAACCTTGCCAGCACCTCCACATAGGAGCCGCCTCATGTGCTGCACGCGCCAAGGAACAGCACGAGGTCTTTCTGACCCTTTTCGTTCATGTATTCTTTCAGATTATTACTCATTATAACCTTCATAACATGACCTCCTTTTCTTTAATGTTATCATTGTACACCATCTGTCTGGAAAAATCTGTGATTAAGTCACATAAAAGGGGTCTGACCCCTTTGCCCTCCGTTTTCAGAATATTCTGAATTTATCTCTGGGGCATTTTGAATTCTTTCAGCGCCTGATTTAAATATTCATTGAATGGAGCCATAAGCCGAAATCGTTCAGCCGCAAACTGGATGAAAGTATCCTTGTTCTCTAGTCTCTCATCATTAAAGTTGTCTTCAATATACCAGCTTTTGTTTTTTAAGTACTGCGCCATAGGGTGTTCGGCGTTGTACCCTTTTGGGACGTTTTTTAACGCACTGCCTTTGATTGCAAAACCTGCCTTGCTGTCTTTGAATTGAGGGGATTCCACGATCTCCCGCAGCTCTGCTCCGTGGCCGTTTATATAGTCTCTTACCATGGCTGTGGCATCCCGGAACATGTCAGCAAATAATCCGCCCCCTAGAAATGATCGGTCTCCCGGGCGGATACACAGGAAATATCCGACCGGCACGGGCAGCTTGCCGGCAGGGGATATATGGCATCGAAAAGCCGGATTGTACGGGGACTTGTCATTGCTGAACCTGGTGTCCCTCATCAGCTTAAATGTAAGTTCCTTGGGCTGGAAGTTCAGGATTCTGGCATCATCTTTGCCAAGCTTAGCCATCAATCCGGCGATGATCTCTTCAAACTCCCCGAACGCCTCCTGGTACTCCGCCTTATGGGAATGAAACCACTCGCGGTTATTGTTCTGTTCTAATTTACTAAGATAAGTAATTATTTTTGACATGGTGCGCCTCCTAATATTCCTGAATCTTTTTCATCTGAGAAGAATTCAATACCATTACCATTCTTTCCTTTATCGTCTCCGGGGTCTGGTACATCGGAAGTTCGTCAAATACAAGCGAAAGCTCGTCCAGCTTTTCCATCTCGTCTTTGTACTCTTCCAGCACCTTGTCTTCAAGGGGATGGAGCTTGAGATACTCCAGGCGCTCCGGGCTGATTCTCTTCTGCCGGACCGCATATTCCACCCGTTTCCTGCAGGTGCACATTCCCACGCCGGACAGCCCGCAGTATTCTGCAAGAAATGCGGCTACCTTCCCGCGGATTCTGGAAAGTTTCTGCCGGAAATTCTCTGGAGACATCTGCAGGATCTCCCCCGCGGTACGACTGTTGATTCGAAACATTGTGCCCAGAATAAAAATACATCGGCTCTCTGCATCGAGACATTGCAGCATCACATTGGTACAGGACAATTTCAGTTCCTCCGCCATCTGCTGCCTGCTCTCCTCCTCAATCAACCCCTCCGTCTCATCCAAAACCGCGTATTTGATATCATTTCCATAAAATTCAAAATCCAGCGGCTGGTGCGCAAACATGGACTTTTTATAATTCAGCAGATAATTCACAGTAATCCGGTACACCCATGTTTGAAAATCGCTTTCCCTCCGAAATGTCCCCAGATTCGTCATAACACGTACCAGTATCTCCTGGGCTGCATCCTCCGCATCCGGGATTGTCCCCAACATCCTCAGAGACAGATTAAATACCATATCCTGAATTCCGGCCAGAAGTTCCTCCAGCGCATCTGCATTCCCACCGACTGCAGATTCTATAAGCACATTTTTGTTATCGTTTGCTTCCTTCATCTTATCCTTCTCCTAACTGTGTATTTTTTCTTACTTTAAATTAGACACCAATCGCTTCATGGTGTGACAGATATTCTCAAACTTTTAGCATAATAAATATATTATATCATCTTTCATGAATTCATCTTCCGTATCCCATTTGTATTTTGGTTATTTACACACGATCCATTCCCTGCACTTCTTAATTATAATCAAGGCAGCAGCAATTCCACTCTATCTATCATCAAATGTCTTTATATAAATCTGGGAATCTCTTCTTTTTTTTATTTCTTCAGACTCTTTTTCTTCTTCATCAAGTTCTTGAACCTGCGCATCACCTGTACCTGAAAGAGCTTCAAGCATCTTGGCTATCTCATTCATGGCTATGGGACCTGAACCCAAGGACAGGATCACCATTAGGGTGATAAAAAACTTATATATCTTTTTCTTCATTATATTCCTCCAATCCAATCTCTGCTTCGCTCTAATAATAGGTATGCGGTTTATACCCGCTATCTATTTGCATACAAAAAAGAAGCCATTGTCTGATTCTATAAATGACTTATAACCACCAGCACACTTGCAATAAAGGATTCGTATGGTCGTATATATTTATGCTTTGGCCATGATTTGGGAAGGAATTGATTCAATTGTCCAGACGTACCTTATGATTAATTAATGTCCATTTATCAGGCAATAATATAAATAGGGTCAAAAAGAAAAAAAGAAAAACTATAATAAGAAAAAGAAGCAGGCCCATTGCTTTTGGGATAGCTGTAATCATGAGTATTGAGCATCTATTCTTTGTTATAGTTTCATTACTAGAATTATTTTTGTTCAAAAATAAAGTCCTAAAACAGGCAGTATTATTACCGTCTTCATTGGTAACGATACTTTCTGAAATTTTCCACGTCTCAGAAACAGTTGTCTTATCTAATAGTTCATATAGATTGTAAGCACTACAAAAAAGCGCATTCACAGTTATGCACACAGCAAAAAGAAACATGATGAAAAAGACTCTAATACGAGATAGCTGATTTTTCTTTATATTTAATACCATTCCTGTTCCCTTCTTAGCTGCCGCTGCGACTAATGTGGTTAACTTAAGCTGCATTGCTTTTGATTCCATATCTTGAAATGTTGGAAAATTTTAATTTATTTAATTATACCAGAGTAAAATGAAAAAATGAAGCGCTGTATATTTATACTACGAATAGACATTGCGTTCTGAACAGTAGCCTTGTTATTATAAAAGACTTTGTCTACTGTATGAACAGTTCCGGCAGCCCCGAACTGTTCAGCCAGCTATGGCCTAATATCCGCACGGCCGCTCCCCCTTGACTTTTCATTAAGAAATGATATACTAAAAAACAGGTTTATCAATACCGTTAACGCGAAGACAGGAAGAGTAAGCTGAACAGCCACACATAGAAAAATGCATCTGCTGAAAGTCCATTTCATGGGACATCATCCGAAAACCACCCTGGAGCGGCTTTAATACAGCCCGGCCGACACCGTTACCGTCTAATGAATGGCACTTGCAAAAAGGGTGGAACCGCGGTATCATAGTCTATCGTCCCTGAACAGTTTTCAGATTGTTCAGGGGCTTTATTTTTTAAGGAGGAGAAAACAAATGAAAGTTACACTGAAAGATGGATCTGTAAAAGAATACCCAGAAAGCAAATCCGTCATTGATATTGCTTTTGATATCAGTGAGGGGCTGGCAAGAGCGGCATGTGCGGGAGAAGTGGACGGAGAGGTCGTTGACCTCAGAACAATTATTGAAAATGACTGCACTTTGAATATCCTGACCGCCCGTGATGAGGCAGGGCTCCGGGTTGTGCGCCACACCTGCTCCCACGTATTGGCCGAGGCCGTAAAAAATCTATATCCAGATGCAAAGCTGGCAATCGGGCCTGCAATCGACACGGGATATTATTATGATTTTGATTCTGCGCCGTTCTCCAGGGAAGATCTGGATAAAATAGAAAAAGAAATGAAGAAAATCATTAAAAAGGGCGCCAAATTGGAGCGTTTTACACTTCCAAGAGAGGAAGCCATCTCTTTTATGGAAGAAAAAGGTGAGCCGTATAAGGCAGAACTGATCCGTGATCTCCCTGAAGATTCCACCATCTCATTCTACAGACAGGGAGAGTTTGTGGATCTGTGCGCAGGCCCGCACCTGATGAGCACAAAGGGAATCAAAGCATTTAAACTGACTTCCTCTTCCGGCGCATACTGGAGAGGCGACTCCAATAAAGCCATGCTGCAGAGGATCTATGGGAGCGCTTTTGCCACAAAGGACGAGCTGAACGAGTATCTTCAGTACCTGGAGGAAGTGAAAAAACGCGATCACAACAAGCTGGGCCGCGAGATGGAGCTGTTTACGACAGTAGATGTCATCGGCCAGGGACTCCCCCTGCTGATGCCAAAGGGCGCTAAAATCATCCAGACACTCCAGAGATGGATTGAGGATGAGGAGGACAATAACTGGGGCTATATCCGCACAAAGACGCCGTTGATGGCCAAAAGCGACCTGTATCAGATTTCTGGTCATTGGGACCACTATAAAGACGGCATGTTCGTGCTTGGAGATGAGGAGAAGGATAAGGAAGTCTTTGCCCTGAGACCCATGACCTGCCCGTTCCAGTACTATGTATACAAGGCGAGCCAGAAGTCCTACCGCGATCTTCCGCTCCGCTACAGTGAGACCTCGACCCTGTTCCGCAATGAGGAGTCCGGGGAGATGCACGGCCTGACCCGTGTCCGCCAATTCACAATCTCCGAGGGGCATCTGATCGTCCGCCCGGACCAGATGGTAGAAGAATTTAAGGGCTGCCTGGCCCTGGCTAAACAATGCCTGACCACCCTGGGCCTTCAGGATGACGTCACTTACCACCTGTCCAAATGGGATCCGAATAACACGGAAAAATACATTGGAGATGCAAAAGTCTGGGAAGAAACCGAGGGCCACATCCGCAATATCCTGACCGAGCTGGACGTACCATTCGTGGAGGATGAGGGGGAGGCCGCATTCTACGGCCCCAAAGTCGATATTAATGCCAAAAATGTATACGGCAAGGAAGATACCATGATCACAATCCAGTGGGATGCACTGCTTGCCGAACAGTTTGATATGTACTACATTGACCAGAACGGCGATAAAGTACGCCCCTATATCATCCACAGAACCTCCATCGGCTGCTACGAAAGGACCCTCGCCTGGCTGATCGAAAAATATGCCGGCATGTTCCCTACCTGGCTTTGCCCGGAACAGGTTCGTATCCTCCCTGTCTCCGATAAATACCTTGATTATGCAGGCAAAGTGGAGAAAGAGCTTAAGGCAAATCATATCCTCGCCACGGTTGACGGCCGTTCCGAAAAGATCGGGTACAAAATCCGTGAGGCAAGGCTTGCCAAGATCCCTTATATGCTGATTGTCGGGGAAAAGGAAGAAGCGGAAGGCACCGTATCCGTAAGAAGCCGTTTCCTTGGAGATGAAGGCGCGAAAGGCCTTTCGGAATTTATCGACGCAGTCTGCCGGGAAATCAGAACAAAAGAAATCCGTAAAATTGAAGTGCAGGAACAGAAATAATTGCTGCTATTTGAGATACGCCGGCAACTTGCATAAACACTGAGTTTTGCAGGCCGCCGGCGTTTCTTTTATGCCCGTAAGCGGGTAAAAAAATAGCTCTCACCGCATAGTAAGCACAGACGCATTAAGAAGAAGGATACAACGCCAGAAAATACAGATTTTTATCTGTGATTACAGAAGCAGGTCATTCAAACACATTATGCGGCTCCCTTTACTTTCATAATAGCGCAGCATTTCGTCGATTTTTCTTTTATCATAACTGGTAATACAATCTGAAAGAACAGCAACGCCGTAATTCGCTTTGCATAAATTGTAGCAGGTCGATTTCACGCAGGCAGCAGCATCTGCCCCTGCTATATAGAAATCACATATTTCATTCTTACGAATAAAGTCTGAAAATTCTTCACTGGTTAATGCGTTTCCCTTGTATTTTGTAAAAATATTATTTGATACTATTTTCAAGTCTGAAGCTAATTCCGCCCCATGCGTATTGGGTTTGAAAGTCCTCGTGCCTGCTGATAGATTTTCATGCCTGATATAAACCACATGAATATTATGATTGTCTGCCCAATCGACAGCTTGATTGATATTGTCTATAATATCTTTGTAATTTTTTGTGATGTCATTTTGAATATCAATGATTACTAAGGCTTTTTTCTGCATAGTGTCTCCTCCTGACAGGTAAATTAATTTGTTTGCTTTATTATGATAACATCTAATTGTTGACAACATTATGGCAACAATCTATATTAAAAAAAGAAGTTGTTGAGTAACAGTTCAGGCCTGCCCGAACTGTTACGTTTTGAAAGGTGGTTCTCACATGAAAGTTGACAGGCTTATTAGTATTATTATGATACTCCTTGACAAAGAGCGGGTAGGCGCACAGGAGTTAGCAGATATATTTGAAGTTTCTCCCCGCACAATCTATCGGGACATAGACGCGATCAATATGGCAGGTATTCCTGTCCGCGGGGCATCGGGAGTCGGCGGCGGCTTTGAAATCATGCAGAATTACAAGGTGGATAAAAAGGTGTTTTCGACTACTGACCTTTCCGCTATCTTAATGGGACTTTCCAGTCTTTCCAATATGATGAGAGGCAGTGAACTGATAAATGCCCTTGCGAAAGTCAAGAGCTTTATCCCCGCCGACCAGGCGAAAGACATAGAATTAAAGGCAAATCAAATATATATAGACTTAAGTCCGTGGATGGGCAGCATAAACATACAACCCTATTTAGAAATAATCAAAACAGCTCTACAGGAAAGCAAACTGGTTTCATTTGACTATGCAGACCGCTACGGCAATAAAACCGCAAGAACAGCCGAACCATATCAGCTTGTATTGAAAAGCAGTCATTGGTATTTGCAGGGGTATTGCCATAAAAGAAATGCTTTTCGCTTATTCAGACTATCCCGTATATCAAATCTGCAAATGAACGAGGAAACTTTCACACCTCGGGAATATCAAAAACCGCAGTTAGATTTTGCTGATATTTTGGCATCTATGCAGACCAAAATCAAAATTCGTATTCATAGCTCTGTCATGGACAGGGTACTTGATTATTGCACTTATGAAGACTTATCGCCGGACGGTAATGAACATTACATTGTTAATTTTCCTTTCATAGAGAACGAATATTACTACAATGTTCTTCTCAGTTTTGGAGACAAATGCGAGTGTTTAGAGCCGTTACATATCCGTACAGAAATGAAGCGCAGATTATATAATATCGCTGCCATATACGAGAATTAATACACAAAGAAAGACAAAAAAAGCCCGCCAAAACTATATCACTCAGTCTGGCGGGCCATTTTAATGCAGTCCAGTTCATCTTATATAAATCTTTGTTGATTACATTTTAAAATGATTATAAAAATCCTTCAGATCCTCTTTTACATCCGGAGGCAGCTGTGCCTTTTTGATCCCCCGTATTGCGCCCTCCAGCGAATACAGACGGTGGATACAGGCGGATGAATCGATCTCCTGTATTTTCAGCCAGGCCTGTTTACTTCCCATCGCCCTGAGCTGATCAAACGTAGTAATGCCGGCCTCCCGAAGCTGTTCTTCCACCACCGTGCCTATATTGGGCAGTTTCGATAATTCTCCCATCATCCCTTACCTCCTGTCATTCGAATATTATACTTATTATACATCAAACAGACAAGGTGCGCCAGCCATTTCTATCTGATAACCGTTACTTCATCGGCTTCGAGACCGTGCAGCTAAGACTCCTCAGCCAGTCTCCGGTAAACATATATAAAAACTACCGTTAAAATACCGAGATTCACTAAAACAGTCCCCCAGGCCTTTGCTGTGCCGCCATCGTCCGTTCCGCTGATAATCAAGTAAATCTGCTGTGAATAAAAAACGGCAGCTATTTTCTTAATTGTATCGTTAAACGCAGACAGCATTGGTAAGAAAGAGAGCACCATCATAACCGGCACTGTCAGGGAGGTTGCACTCATCTGGCTTTTACATGCAGTTCCGATAATTGCACCGATCAGAACGGACAGGATTATTCCCGTCATCATTACGCCGCAGAACTTCAAAAATGCCATGCCGGAAAGTCCAGCCGTCAAACCGAAGCACACCGTGCCTGCCAGACACGCCAGCAGGACGCACCCGCCCACTGCGGCCAGATACTGAGGCATTCTGACATTTGCCATCAGCAGCGCCTTTAATGTATGTTTTTCCTTTTCTTCTGCCAGAACCTCCGTCGTAGCAATAAGCGGCGCCATTCCAATATACATGGACGCAAACATATAAACAAAATAATTTCTCGGCAAGCCCGGCATCTTCACTGCAAACGTCATAATAACCGCTAATACAGGAAACATGACAAACTGGATCAGTACATTTTTATTTTTCAGGGTATCCTTCCATTGTTTTTTCAGAATCGCGGTTACATTTCTCATATCTGCCTCCTAATATATCGTACAGACCTCCCTGCAGCGCTTCTTCAATATCAGTTTTTGCAAGGTGACTGCCTGTTTCAGCCTTTCACCAGGCTTCTTCCTGTCAGTTTCATAAATACAGTTTCCAGATCCGGCTCTGTTGAATGGATGCTCTCTACCTCTCCCTGCCGGAAGGAGGATGATATCGTGTCAGCAGCCTCTGGAGAATTGGGCAGAGTCAGCATCTCTCCGTTTTTAAATAAAATTTGAATCTGATTCAATTCATTATACTTGCGGCACAACGCGTCCGGTTCACCGTATTCCACAATCTTTCCCTGATGGATCAGCGCGATATGGTCACACAGCTTTGCCGCCTCCTCCATATTATGAGTAGTCAGAAATATGGTAGCGCCTTTTTCTTTCTGCTCACGAATCAGCCCGTGTATTTCCGCCGTCATGGCCGGATCCAGGGCACCGGTCGGTTCATCCATGAATAACAGCTTTGGTTCCTGCAGAATCGCCCTGGCGAAGACCAGACGCTGGCGCATCCCCTTGGACAGGCTGGACGCAGCCGTACGGCCTTCTCCGTCCAGGCCTACCTGGCGCAGTACTTCCCGAATCCGGCTTTTCGGAATCCCGTGGATATCAGTAAACAGCTTCAAATTGTCGTAACAGCTCAATCTTTCATAAACACCTGAATCATCCAGCATAGCCCCCATCTGGCTGTAGATTTTGGTCCGCTCAGTAACCGGCAGCCCCAGTACCCGGATCTTCCCCCGGTCCGCCTTTAACTGACCGGTAATTAACTTAATCAGCGTCGTTTTCCCAGCTCCGGAAGGCCCCAGCAGGCCAAAGACTTCCCCCTTATGGATCTCTATAGAGATCTCTCTAAGCACTTGCTTTTCGTAAAATGATTTGCTGACCCCTCTGATACTAATCGCGTTTTCCATCCTGATCCTCCTTCCACCTTTCCTTCAGATGCTCCAGGCTTTCCTCCAGTTTTTCATTTTCCATCCGGTTCTTAACAGACATAATCCAGACACTGGCCCCAAAACATATTGCAAAGCATAAAACAAACATCACCCAGGCCTGCCACATATGAACCGGGAACCATCGAAACAGAATAATAAAAAGTACAATTACCAAGACAGAACAAAGCAGCATCAGGCAGATCCGGTACAATTCCGGCATATATTTTGCCGCCCTTTCTGAAAAGAAAAGAAACCTTATCCCGGTGATCAGTACGGCTAATCCCAGATACTGGCACATCGTAGCCAGCGCAATCCCTCTCCCGCCCAGCCTGAACATCGTGGAAAGAGTGCGGGTCTCTTCTCCGAAAGCAAAAGTAAAGATCAGCATCAGGATCATCATAAACCCAAATGTACAAAGTACATTTTCCGCAAAGTCAAAAAAATTCTTTTTTTCTTCCATTTATTTCACCCCCAGTTTCTTTCGCACATAGTCCGCATACTGCCTGGACACGGTCAGCTGCTCCCCGTTTGTCATCGTTACCCGCAGCTTCCTGTCCAGATCCGCACGGATCTTCTGGATTTGCCGCAGATTAATAATGCAGGACTTTCCTGCCCGAAAAAAATCGAACTCTTTCAGTTCCTCCTCAAGCTCATACAATTTTAAGCAAGATTCAAAAACATCGTCCTTGGTATACAAAAAAGTTTTCTTATCTGCCGTGTCAATATAAAGGATCTTAGAAATGTCCAGTATATGCGCTTCTCCGTCCTTCTCTCCCAGCAGCTTAAAATCTAAAATGCGCAGGATCGAAATCACCCGCTCCAGCTGCGGAGTCAAATGCCGGCAGGTAATCTGTATCTCAGTCTCATCAATCTGGCTGTCCGTATGAATCGAGATTTTCAAAAAGCCCTCCCCCTTTCAATTTCTGTATTAACTATACTTGCTCAAAGTTGGAAAAACAATCCCCATAAACTAACCTGCCCAAATAAGGGGCTGAGTTTCCATGTGGGGAAGATGAAAGTGAGGACGCCTGGCGTGGGACGGGACGCAGACGGAAGCATCTTTCTGTTGGGGATTCTGACCGCTGTGCTAAACAGCAGTAAAAGAAGACACACAAAATCAGCCGGCAAAAATTGAACTATAATCAACTTTTGCCGGCTGATTTTGTGTGTCACCTCTTACTATTCTTGAATTTGCAGACCAAGAAAGGATCCCACTCCTCATCCGTTTCATCGTCAACTCATTCTCTAATGTATGACTCAATACCGTTTGCTATCCCTTCAGCCATTTTTTGCTGAAATTCCGGATCTGCCATCTGCATATCATCCTGCTGGTTGGTCATAAATCCCATCTCAAGGATTATAACCGGAACCTGGCTCCAATTGATTCCGGTCATGGTATCGTCTGTCTGAACGCCTCTGTTATAAATACCGGTGGCTGCGCAGTATGAATTCAGGACTTTCTCTGCGAGCCGGAAACTCTCCTCGTACAGGCCTCCCGCATAAGGATTATCCGGTGACATAACCAGACACAGGGCACCGGCACTCTCTGGACTCTCACTGCCGTTTGCATGAATCCTTACACAAAGTTCTGCTCCGGATTCATTTGCAATCTTTGCACGGTCCTGGTTGCTGACCGATGTTTCATGGTTTTCGCGGGTCATCACCACCTGGAAACCACGTTCAGCCAAACACGCTTTTACCTGCTTGGCTATATCCAGGTTGAGCTGATATTCGGCAAGTCCGGTAAAACGGCCTGCAGTGCCTGATGTTGTCTTCGCCTTCATGATACCGGAGCCCGGTCCGTCCTCTTCTTCTCCCATCATTCCCGCATCCGGTCCCTGATGGCCTGGATCCAGCGCTATGATGATCTGGTCCTCTGTTTTCTCAGGTTCTGTTGCAGGATCTGGTTCCTGAGTGTCCGATTTTACAGGATCTGATTTCTTGGTATTTGATTCTTCAGTATTTGATTCCTCCGTGTATGATTCCGCTAAGCCAGCTTTGGGAGTGTCTCCGTTATTAAGTTTCTCAGCACCGGCTTTCGGAGTTTCTGTCTGTGATGAAGCCTGCCGGCTGACCTGATCGGCCATTACCTGCTTTCCTGCTGCCCGTTCCGGCTTCCTGGCCGAATAGATAAAGACTCCGGCCGCAGCCACTGCTAACACAACGGCTATTCCCGCTATTCCTCTGATTTTCTTCTTGTCCATAATTCTCCTTTTCAGCCGCATTCCCGGCACTATTACAAATATGAGATATTATATGCCCTGCTTGTCCAAATTATGAACAAAAGAAAGTTTTAAGACACCCTTTTTGAGTGTTTATCCGCTGTCCGGTTTTATAGAAAATCGAACAGACTCATCTGTTTCCCACTGTCCGCATTTTTACGTTTGTCTGCCCGCTCCCGGCAGATTTCCTCCTCAGGCAGTTCCGCGAGAAATCCGGATTCTTCCTGGGAAGTTGTCAGTATCAGTTCGTCTTTCGCCCTTGTCATACCAACATAGAAAAGCCTGCGCTCCTCTTCTGTATCAACAGTATCGTCTTTTTCAAAGGGGATAAGCCCTTTTCTGACACCATAGATGAATGTTACAGGAAACTCCAGTCCTTTTGCCCCGTGAAGCGTCATAAGCGTGACCGCCTCGCCTGTATAGCGCTTGTCACCGCAGCGTTTTAAATCGCTCTCCACACCCATGCTCAGCGCCTCCATAAATTCATCCATATTTTTATAGAACACCGTCATGCCCGCAAGTTTTTTCATCGCACTGCTATCCTGCATCTGCATTTCTTCTATCCATTTCTCCAGGAACTTCTGAGTTCTGCTTTTTGCATAGAGGGGTCTGAACTTTTCTGCCATTGCCTGAAATACGCCTTCTGCCACCACATTGATTTCCATATCCCATAACAGCTTCAGGGATATTTTCTTAGAAAACTCATCCGCCGGATTCGCCAGGCATTTGAAGAAGGATATGCTCCCTCTTACTTCATCCTCAGCCAGAAATGCTTCTCTTCCCGCTGTAACATATGGGATTCCTTCTTTTCTGAGGCATCTCTCCAACAGGTCAGCCTGCCGGTGTGTGCGGTAGAGCACGGCGATGTCACCGAATCCCCGTTCTTTTCCGCTTCCGGCGCCAATCTCCTGGGCTTCCAGCATGCCGATTCCGCCTGTAAGCCTATTGATCTCCTTTGCTGTAAATATGGCCTCTGCCATCTCGCTTGCTGCTTTTACTACGCGTACCGGCATTTCTTCCTGCCTGTGGGGCAAAAGCCGTCTCTCCGGTCCCGGATTGTGTGAAATAACAGACGCAGCCGCATGAAGTACGGAAGGTATACAGCGGTAGTTCCATGCAAGCCGGATCTCCTGCATATCCGGATAATCCTGTTTCAGCTTTTCAAAACAACGCGCATCCGATCCACGGAAACCATAGATGGACTGATCCGGATCCCCAATTACAAACAGCTCCCTTCCGCCTTTGTTCCAAGCCTGAATAAGACGGTACTGTATGGGACTGATATCCTGAAATTCATCGACAAGCAGATAGGAAAACCCTTTTTCCCATCCTTCCTGCGCGACTCCCTGTTCCATTCGCTTTAATGTCTCCAGAAGCAGGTCGTCAAAATCCAACAGCTTCTGTTCCTGAAGAATCCTCTGGTACGCATCCGCTCCTTCCTGCCAGTTCAGAGGCATATCCGTCTCCTCTTCATCCGCACCGTTTTGCACCAGCCTGGTCTGCATCTCTTCGGGGGACATTCCCGATTTGAGAAGGGAAACCACCCGGAGCAGTTCTTTTGGCTTCATCTTCAGCCCGGTTTCGTCCAATGCCCTTCCTGCCGCCTCCATTGAGGCCGCATCATCCGCCAGTGAAAATTCGATCCCCTGTTTTTTCAGGAAATTCAGGCAGATCGCGTGGAAAGTCCCTACCTGCATTTTGTTCAGATTTCTGGTTCTGCCAATCGCCTTTTTGATTCTTTCCATCAGCTCCCCTGCCGCCTTATTTGTAAATGTAACCGCAGTAATTTCAGAAGGCTTTACCTTTCGCACCTCCAGCATATGTAAAATCCTTGATATCAGAGTCTTTGTTTTTCCGGTACCTGGCCCGGCAACCACGGCAATTGCGCTGCCCACGGCACGAACTGCCTGTTCCTGTTCCGGGTTGAGCCCCGCCGATTGGTTCTGGCTGTCCGCTTCCCCTACAGTTTTCTCACCGTCTGCCATGCTCTCTGGTACAACATTTTCCGCCCCTGTTTCCGCTGCAGTCTCCTTGCCGTCACCGGACATCTGTGGCTTATCAGCCTGATTCCCCTCTTCGTTGATGCGTTTCTCTACCGTCTCTGCTGCCTGGATACAAAGGGCATCAAAGAAACTCATTTGCCCATCCAAACGGTCGATCTCGTCCTGCGTAAATAATTGAATTGTCCCATACTCTCCATCAAATCCCGGATTGCGCTCTACCTTCCCATCTCTCAGTCTTCGGATTCCTTCCGCAATCAGATGACCCGATATTTTTTTCACTTCTTCCTCAGGAACCGTCCGCAGTATTTCGAACTCCGGTCCCAATGTACGCAGCATATTCTGATACTCCTTCTGTACTTTTGTACTCGCCGCAGAGTGCCCCAGGGATGCTCCAATCACTTCCGGCAGAGGCACCAGGCTCTCAAAACCTTTCGCCCCAGTCCGAACATAGCCTTCTTCGCGGTCAGCCAGCTGTTCTACCCGATGCGACACTCCGATTGTCAGCTTTCGGCCGCATACGGGGCAGACGCCCCCATATTTTATCGTCTCCGCGGGCGTCAGGCAGATGCCGCATTTTCGGTGGCCGTCGTAATGGTATTTTCCTTCTTCGGGGAAAAACTCAATCGTTCCATGCAGGCCTTTTCCGGTCTGTATGGCCTCCCTGAGTTCTGTAAACGAAAGCCCGATATCCAGCAGATTAGCTTCACGGCCCAATTTAGCCGGGGAATGCGCATCTGAGTTGGAAATCAGCTGATACTGATCCAGCGCAGAAATCCGCCAGTTCATCGGCGGGTCAGAGGACAGGCCGGTCTCCATAGCATGGATATGTCCTGCTAAATCCCCAAAGCACTCCTCCACCGAATCGAATCCTGAGAAAGCACCGAAAAGGGAAAAATGAGGTGTCCAGATATGAGCGGGCACATAAATTGCACCGGGACACAACTCCAACATAATTTCCAGCAGATCATGACAGTCCAGCCCCAGGATCGGCCGCCCGTCTGAATGGATATTTCCAATGATCTCCAGCTTTCTTGCCAGTATCTCCGCGTCCTCCAGGCCCGGCAGCAAAATCAGGCTGTGTACCTTCCGGACTCTGTCGTACTTCTTATAGATAGAACTGATTTCTCCTGTGATTACAAACCTTGGGATCATCACATCCGCTACAGAGCCGTCTGATATGCGGTATTCTTCTTTCAAAGTGTAAAGCCCTTCTTCCGCCGGCTGGAGCTTTTCCAGCATTTCTTCCCGCCAGGCCGGATGGGTAAAATCACCGGTTCCGACAATGTGGATTCCCTTTCGTCTCGCCCATAAGTCCAGGTTTTCCAGATTACAGTCCCTGCTGGTTGCACGGGAATAATGGGAATGGATATGCAAATCTGCTATGTACATATAAACACCTTCTCTTCTGAATACTTTATGAAATTACTTGTCCGCTTTTGTATCTTTGCCGTTCATTATAACATGTGATATCGTCGGAAATCCAGTCTATCGCATCATGCCATGTATAGAATATGGTCCTGCCCTTCCTCCTCATCAGCTGAGAAAAATACGTGCTTATTATGGCCGCCTGGCCCCGGCTTCCGGGAGGGGGCATTACTGGTACTATTGGAAATCTGCTGAGGATGTCAGTGTAACGCGTTTTCTGGTAAATCGGATTTCTGCTGGTGAGAAGTAATATTTCCCGGTATTTTTCCTGTCCGTTTTGGTTCGGATAATCGTATATTTCGAAAAATAGTTCCAGGGCTTTTTGTACTAATTCCGGGGAACGGTATACACCGAATGAACAGGATAAGACTTCTCTTGTATCTCTGCTTAGAAGAACACAGAGATAGATGTTTCCATCCATCTCTGTGTGATATTGTCCTATGCCGACACACAGCTTGTGCGGGGACGGGACCTTTACGCACGGCTGATTGCACGGCTGATTTGGTATTGGGACGCCCTCTGTTGTATATGGCCGCTTGTCTAGCTGCGGACTCTCGGCTGTTTGAATCTTCTTGGCGATCCGGAGCCATCCGGCCCCTTGCTGCAGCTCTGAATCATCCTTCCAGAGGAGAATGTCTTCAGGTATGTCTTCGTAATCTTCCAAGTGGAGTACGGGATTTAACTGCTCTAATCTCATACTTAATCTCCTAATTCTGGTGATTTTATGTTACGGTGAAAACAGGCGGGATCTGTTTCGCAGCTAAATTTTTTCATTTTCCAGGATATGTAATAGCAGACCTTCGCATCCTTCTACTATATCGTCGTACGTTCTGTCGAAATTGCCTGTGTACCAGGGGTCGGCAATATCACGGGGATTGACGGTAAAGTCTAGAAGGCGGTGTACCTTGTGGTCTGGGTCGGATCCTATGATGCGGTGGATGTTACGGATATTGCGGTACTCCATGCCTATGATGTAGTCGTATGCGGCGTAATCCTTCTTTTGCATTTGAACTGCATATTTGCCGGCTGTACTGATGCCTTGGGTCTTTAACTTTTGGACTGTACCGTAATGGACTGGGTTGCCTTCTTCCTCGCGGCTTGTGGCTGCTGAGGCTATGGAAAATGAATTGGCTAATCCTCTCTTTTGGACCATGTCGCGGAAAACAAATTCTGCCATGGGGGAACGGCAGATGTTGCCGTGGCAGATAAATAGTATTTTTTTCATCTTGATTATATTCCTTCCAGCTTTTGAATAACACATTTCAGGTTAATAAAAAATAGGCTATCTTTATCTAATATACATTCAAATACATTCTTAACATTCAGTTCATTATCAAAGCCAAAGTATTCTGAAACAAACATTTTTATCTCCCATACAACAATATTTATTCTTTTAGCATTGCTAAATAGCTGTCCAGTCTTTCATTCACATACCCCGCAAATAATTTCTCCATCGCTCCCCAATTATGCTTCACATGGTATTCGTCAAAAGCACTGTAATACGCAATTCGATCCGCAAATTTTATATCGATCGGTGGATATCCTGCTTTCATCAATTCCAGATTCACAAGCAAGCGCCCCGTGCGGCCATTACCATCGATAAACGGGTGAATGCCTTCAAATTCAATATGAAACCAGGCAAGCCTGGGAATGATATGCTCTGGGCTTTTTCTATAACCCTCCAGCAACTGCTCCATCTTCGGCTGGATTAAATACGGCTGTACAGGCTCATGTTTTGCCCCCATAATTCTTACCGGAACTTTTCTGTATACACCCTTGTCATCTTTTTTATCAGCCAACACTAAATAATGAATTTGTTTAATGATACTTTCTGATAATGGTGACTGTTCTTTCACTAATTCCCTCACAAAATCAAAGGCTTCCTTATGTCCAACCGCCTCCATATGATCTTTTAAAGGCTTCTGATCAATGGTCAAACCGCGCAGTACCATATCAGTTTCACGGAGAGTCAGCGTATTCCCCTCAATGGCATTGGAATTATAAGTGAATTCAACCACAAATTCCTCTGTCAGCCGCTCAACCTCTCCCTCAGTCAAAGGACGTCTGGAATCCAGTTCTATTTTCTTCCTATCAATGTTCTCAAGCAGGCTTTCCGCAGACTTATACCGGCCATCCTCCGGTTTTTGCGCCTCTGCTGGAACCTTCCAACTGCGCCCCTCACGAATAACACCTGGAATTTTCCCCTCTGAACATAATATTCGTACTCTTCTATCTGAAATGCCCCATTTCTCTGCGGTCTGTTTTACTGACATATACATATTTCTGCACCTCGCTTCAAACAATAGTATACCCAATTATCGGAATAATAGCAACGCTATCGGAATAATATTACCCCTTTTTCGGAACAATGCAAAAGCTCAAAAGCTACTTTTTCCAATGTAGGTAAGTAGGTAATCATCCGGCAGTTTGGCGGATCATGGAAGAATATCCAACATCTCTTCATTTGCCGGAAACGCACCGAAATCTTTCATTTTTCCCATCATATGTGAGAGATAGTTGTATGGCTTCAGTCCATTCATAAGCGCAGTTTCTGTGATACTGAACACGGGTTGCATCTCCATGGGCATACCTGCCCTGGAGGAATTCTTCCTTTATCAGTCCATAAAATGGCTGCAGATACCGTTCCGCACACTGAATGATCCAATTCGCCATGGTCTCCGCAGAAAGGTTCAGGCCATAACGGGCAAATTCCCGTTCCTGACGCGCCAGGGGCATGCCATTGACATACTTTGCGTTCATGATGCCTGAAACCAGGAATGGTGTTGCCACACTGCCTTTAAGAAGGGAAGGCCTCTTTTCCGTTTCAAAGGCGGAAAGGTCTTCCGCCTATTTGCCGGGACACTTCTTTTATAAGAAGACGAATGGATTTCCTCCATTTCCGGCTCCGGCGCATCCGGATCTGTTTCCTGCTCTGCCTCGTTAAAAAGGCTCAGCTAGTTATATCCATCCGCGTATTTTTCGTATACGGTAAAACATGAGTACTGGCTCATTTTTTACCGCCGTTTCCGGCGGCCAGGTCTACACATTGGTTGTTTTAGATTTGCTCCGACAGATCTCCGGTAACTGATCGAACCATGGAAGCAGTTCTTCAATAAAGCTGTAATCTGTATCATCCTGATGGACCTCAATACTGTCAGGATGTGGGGCAGATAACGGAACGGATTCAGGTTATTCGCCTTAGCTGTTTCCGTTATGCTGTAGATGATCGCACTGTTTAGCTTTTTACCGCAATGATTCCAAACATCATCTCTCAGTCATTGAATATCATTGTTTTGATGAATTTAAAAATTGTCAAAGTCACTTTGTCCCTTTGCAATATTTCTAAAGTATCAAGTTGATACTTTAGGATAAACCTGTGGTAATCTAAAGATACTCTTAATACTCAATCCTGAAATAATCCAGATAAACTTTATATTTATCCTGCGCCGTCAGACAGGTATCTGTCAGATACCCCTTCTCATTATCCCACTCTTTCAATCCTCGATAATAAATTAGTTTTAGATGATCCTCGATGATAAACGGAACAATATTATATTTCAGACACTCTTTAAACATAATCAGTCTGCCCACACGGCCGTTTCCGTCCTGAAATGGGTGGATTCTCTCAAACTTCACATAGAAATCTAAAATATCCTCAAAGGTCTTTTCTTCTTTCGCATTGTACTCTGCCAGCAGGGCCTTCATTTTGTCGACAACTTCTTCCGGAAGTACGGTTTCCATGCCGCCCACCTCATTTGGCAGTTTCTTATATTCTCCCGCTGCAAACCAGTCTTTTCTGGAATCACTGGTTCCGCTTTTTAGTATCAGGTGCAGTTCCTTAATAAGCTTTTCCGTCAAAGCGAATTTTGCATGATCAATGATCATATCAATACAACGAAAATGATTTGCTGTTTCAATCACATCATCCACATTGAGAACTTCATTTTCCACGCCGATAGTATTAGTTTCAAAAATATATCTGGTCTGATCGCGAGTCAGACGGCTGCCTTCCATATGGTTTGAATTATATGTTAAATCAATTTGAGTCTTATGGTAAATTCCATCTGAATATTTACTTGCCTTCTGTCCCTGCAAAATATCCAGCAAAGTTATCTGTTCTTTTCTCTTGTTGGATCGCTCTGGTTTTTCAGCATCTTCCGGAATGTTCCAGGTCTTGCTGGTAAGAAATGCGCCTTTTACACGCCTATGAGCGTAATAATTTCTCACACTTCGCTCCGATATATTCCATTTTTTCGCTGTTTCATTAACTGAGAGATATCGCATATTTCCTCCGTTTATATCTGTCTAAGTTTTCCAAACCAAAATCTCCTTGAATTTTTGTTCAATAACTATCTCCACGCTTACCGCTTTGTTAATTCTTCGGTCTTGAAAACATAATAACCTTCATAATAGTAACTGTGATCAATGCCCTTCATATAAATTTTACGGTCATAAATATTATCAGTCAGGGCATTTATTTCACGTCCCCTTCTATCTTTAAGGCACCGATTTCGCCCGTTTCACTCGCGTAGGTCAATAACAGCTAATCCGCCAATCTCTTTTATCTCGAACTTCATTTCTCTCTCAAGCCAACCAAGGTCTTGTCCCTGGTGCTCAACAAAAAACTTTAAGTAATTCGGAATTCCTCTACTACTATGCTTAATGCCATATACCCCGCCATTATATTTAGAGTCCATTCCACCAAGTTGTATCAATCTCTGATTGAATTCATTCAATAAATGACCGCTCTTGCTTCGATCCTGAAACAATTTATCTAAAAGAGATAATTTCCATGAATGATTTACGATCTCTGTATCAAATATTTTATGTCTTGGCAAATTAAAAAGAATCTCACTAATACTTCCAGCATCTAATAAAAAACATCCGTTATTACAGTCTTCACACCATCGGAGTGTTTCTTCCTGTATAAATTGAATATTTTTTATTTGTTCTGTTATGTCCGGTTGTGTTGTCGTGTAAAACATATATAATGGATACGAATTTCTATACCTGGCTTCATTCAAAAGTAAATCTATCTGGAAGCCATTTTTATTACCATAACTTAATAATGAATAATTATCCTGATTATTTGGCCATAACTTTTTAGCCTGTACCAAAAATCTATACCCATTATACTTATCTTTATAAAAAGGATCCGTCGTTAATATCCACCACTCCCAATCTGCTCCATTCTCTGATTCTTCATGGCGTGAAAATGCCTTATAATAAATATTCGGATTGCTGCTTGATATATCATATAACAGCCAATCCGTCAAAGACTCTTCTTTTACATGTGCCTGCTTCAGTAACCATTCATAAATAAAAGCTGAACACTGATGAAACACAAGCGCTTCTTCCTCTTCCCCAATAAATACTACTCTTTTCATTAGTGCCTTTCCTCCCTGGTGGTATACGGAATCTCATTCTCTTCACACCATTCTTCCGCAATTTTACATAGCGCCTGGAATCGGTATGCGTAGTATTCTTCATCAATACCTAAGTTTATAATTTCATCTTTAAAATGGCGATAAGCCTTTCTTCCATGCAGTGCCAACAAAAGCCGCTCCTGTTTTCTTTCCGATGTCACTCCCAGCGCAAACGTCTCCATAATCTTCCACTCATGTATTTCATATTGGTTCGGAAGACGTTCATAACTATCCGAAGCATCAATCTCTTCCTCTAATTCTTCATCCCGGTCTACCCACATGCCATCCGACAACGCCACTATTTCACCGGTTTCGGTATTTAAAAACTGTTCCCAGCTATCTGTACATGCCTCTAATTCTTCAGCAATATCTTCTATACATATTTGTTTCTTCATTTTCTATATTTATCCTCCGTTAGAATAAGGCACTCTGTTATAAAAAATATTTTGACAGTTTAATTGACTGATTGTATATCTCTGTCTGACAGTTAATTCGAGATATTTATTTTATTTTTCGATTACTTTTTCTGATAATAACATTCAGCCACCTTTCAGATTTATGCTCTACCCGCACATCCTCTGTAATCCACCATTCCTCTAATATATATCCACCTTGTTCCGAGAGTATTTGTGACAGTTCTTCCTGTGTAAGATCGCAAAAATACCGGTCACCAGACCATCTTTCAGAAAGCCCGTATTTCCATGAGGCATATAGGACGCCTCCCTCTCTTAAGGCAGTCATCATTTTCCCGATTATCTCCGGTAACTTATCTCTCTTTACATGCAGCAAAGAGGCGCAGGCCCATATACCATCAAACGCCTCTTGAAAATCCATATCCTCAAAACGGAACTGCACTACCTGCTGGCCGGTCAGTCGTTCAGCAGCTTTACACATCGACTCCGATGCATCGGCAACCGTCACCTGGTATCCCTTTTGCATAAACCAATAGCTATCGCGTCCACTGCCGCAGCCCGCATCCAATATATGCGCACCTGGCTCCATGTATTTTAAAAAGCGGCCGTAAACTTCTGACATATCAGCCTTCCAGGTGTTTTCTATAAATTCCTCTGCATGCTCATTATAATAGGTGATTGTCTTACTATCTTCCATCCGTATTTCCCGCCTTCCATAAACTTTCTGGATTTCTTATTTATTTCAAGGAAGCAGCTACAGAATCAAATCCGCAGGACATTTCCATAATCCATATCCCTGCAGCAAGGCGGATTCATGCAGTGGTTTTAAATTATGTTCAAGTATATTCGTAAATCTTTCCTCCGTGTTTCCCTCGATAAATAAGGTTTCACTTGCCCATATTGCATTGAGATTATCTCTCCTGCAATTTTCGAATTTTTTACGGATACCGGGATTGCTGAAAACAATTTTATATAAGTAATACTGATTGCCAGCCAGCCCCGGAAAATAGCTGTCCCATTCCGGAAGTCTGTTATTCTTGCTGGAATTCAGCCTCTTCTCCATTGGCGTTAAGTTCCATAATTCGTCATTTGCGATATATGACCGTGGAACAAAGTGATCCAAGTCATAACTTTTAAGATCCAATTCTTTTCCTGAGTAGATATCATATATCGGGGAGCCGCCTATTTCGACCGCACTTTTCCATAGTTCTCTGGCGTGATGCAATTTCCGGATCTTGTTATTCTCGCGCTCTAATTTATATATGATGCCGGGAACTCCCGGGTTACGGTCCTGCAGAAAACGGATTTTCTTTAATTGGATCCAGCTGTATATTACAGGATAGTTATCTAGTATCAGCTGCCTCCAGTGGGGATTAATCCGGATCTTTTTCTGCAGTCCTTTTCCATCAATAATGGTGTAGAGAAGCGATGTTTTTTCATTCATCCGATTGATATACTCAATCAGCCTCCCCCGCTGGTTCCAAAGTTTATTCCCGCCCCCGAGTTCATCCAGGAAAGATGACAAAAGCCTGTACGGAACGCAGTTCGTAAGGTTCGTTTTATCACTTCTCAGTTCCTTTTCATTCAGCTTGATGGCCGCTATAATGTCTTCCCTTTCTGCATCTTGTGATAAATCCGAGTTCTTAGCCAGAGTGTTAATGGCATGTTCAAGAAAATTCTCTGTTTTGTTTTTTATAACCGGTCCCAGATGAAGGTGAAAACAGGTGACTGTATACCAGGCCCCGCAGATCATTTCATTAATAATAGCATCAAAACTTACCACTTCATTATCCCTAATTAAATTCAGGATTGCTTCGAGCCAATAGAATTTATAACACTGGGAAGGGTCATCCAGCATTTTTGCAAATTTAATTGTATCTAGATTATTTTCATAGATAATTTCTGAATCCAATTTTAATTCCATACTCATGTTTCCACCAATCCCTTACCCGACAAATTTACCGCCGCTCAATCCGTCATCGATCTTCTTTTGTATATGAACCAATCCATTATTTTCCCAGAAGCTCATAATAGAATATATACTGCTGCATAACCCCTTCACAGCCCTTATACCGCCTTTTCGGAAAACCCTTCGGATAATGCTGCTTTAAAGCCTGATTAATATGAGTGTCTACTGGAAATGCCTGGAGGTGGTGGAGCGCAAACAGACAGATACAGTCAGCCACCTTTTCGCCCACGCCGAATAGCTTCAACAGCTCTTCTTTCGCCTTTTTATACGGCATCTGCCTGATCTCATCCAGGGATATATCACCATTTACCACGCTTTTGGATGTCCTGACCACATATTTGCTCCTGTATCCCAGATTGCAGGCCTTCAGCTCGTCCTCATCCAGGCAGGCCAAAGCCTCCGGCTTCGGAAACGTATCATAAATGTTTCCGTCAGCATCCTGTTTTCTTTCCCCGTACTTTTCGCTGATATTTTGTATGCATCTTCTGATCCGGACAATATTATTCTGCTGGGATATCAGAAACGACACGATCATCTCCCACAAGTCCTGATGCAGGATGCGGATGCCGCTGCCAAATTCTGAGGCAGACAACAGATATCGGTCACGCTGGCTGATACATTTTTGATAGTCTTCATAGTCTGTATCCAGGTCAAAATAGTGCTTCCAATAATTTTCGTATTCTGCTTCATCACAATAAAATGTGCATTGGTTCCCGCTCTGCCGGATTTCCAGATATCTTTCCCCGGCGATCACGGAATATGTATCTTCCCCCTTCTGGCTCATCCGAAAACACTGTCCGGAATTGCAGATCTGGGATATATCAAAATAATTCAGTGTTTTTTCAGTCATTGCTTTCATCCGTATCTCTTCTACTCCACTCCTGACTTTGCGCAGATATCCGCAAGACAGCATTTATCACAGTGCGGCTTTGTCCGTGCCGTACAGACATCCCGTCCGTGGTATACAAGCCTGTGGCAGAAGTCACTCCCTTCTGCCGGCGGTATCAGTTTCCACAAGGCCATCTCTACTTTTTTAGGATCCTTTATTCCGTCTACCAGTCCAATGCGGTTTACCAGGCGGATGCAATGTGTATCTGTCACAATCGCCGGCTCACCGAATACGTCCCCCATGATTAGATTGGCGCTTTTTCTTCCTACCCCCGGAAGCTTCAGCAGCTCATCAAAGGTTTTAGGAATGCCGCCGCCATATTGTTCCTTTAATATTTTCATGCAGGCGCTGATGTCTCTGGCCTTGCTTTTGCCAAGCCCACATGGCTTTACGATTCGCTCAATATCTTGCACATCTGCTTGGGCAAGCGCATCTACATCCGGGTACTTTTCATATAAATCTTCTACCACCACATTTACCCGGGCATCAGTACACTGTGCTGCCAGACGCACACCCACAAGCAGTTTCCATGCCTGGTCATAATCCAGGGTACAGTCCGCATCCGGATATTCCTTTTTCAGACGTTCTATGATTTCCAATGCTAATTCTTCTTTTGTCATCTTGATCCTCCAATTAAGACTTTATTGAAATCTGTTTGCCTGCCCTCCGCCTATAGATATGGAAGGCTTATCCGCTTTCAAGATTAATCTTCTTCTATTATAACAACCTTGCACATTGCTTTCCAGTTATAATTCACTACGTTTCTATTATAGATCAAAGTGTACAAACCCCACCCCCTCACTCGTGTGGGGCTTGTACACTTTGGCGCCGCCGCGATGCCGCTTTGCGGCTATATACCTTATCGCGGCGTGTGCATTCCCCGGAGGGTTTTTATGTAATAGAAAAGTGCTTAGTACTTTCCTATTATATAAGAAACAGAGCCGCAGCTCCATAGAAGTTTCTTCCACTATGAAACAACAGCTCTTAACTTTTTTTATGAAATGTCATAAGTACTTTATCTCTTCCATCATAGCCGGCCTGTTCCGATACTTATATCTCCAGGATTCCACAATCCGTTCCACGGTTTTCGGCCCAGTAATCATAGCCTCTTTCTAATATCTTGGAAGAAAACAAATTTTCCCATCCCTCATATATCATATGTACTGCCTCCATATCACTTTTTTTAATTATATCACTCTGTGTGATGGAAATCAGCATGCTTCTGCAATATATTCAGTTGAAACTCAGAATATTGGCTGCATTTCACCCCCAAGTTCTCCTGACGCTTTCCTGCTGTACCACGCAATCAGAAGTCCAAGTGCAGCTGCCGCGTAAAAGATAATAAACACCCCATGATCCAGCTTCTCAAACAGAAAACCATAGACCATCTGCCCAACCGGCTGTGCACAGGTTGATACCGCAATGATCCAGGATATTACTTTCCCGATCATTTCCTGCGGCACTGTCATTTGGATATAGGACATAATCTGTATACTGTAAATAGAAGATAAAGCCATGATAACCATTCCTACTGCCGTCAGCAATGTATAAGTCAGATATGCCGGACCGTCTATCATTAAAATAACTCCGAGGGGCACCAGAAGAATTCCGCAGTATGCCAACAGTTTCCAGCTTTTGTCCACCCTCAGTTTTGCCCCCAGCACGCCGGCCCCTACTCCTCCTGCCAGTCCGCCGACCGCCAGAGCCGCCTGCATGAATCCATACAATCTGGATGCTTCGCTCTCTGAAAACCTCAGCAGCTGCATAACGATTACGGGAAGCCCTATAATCATCAGGGAGGACATCACCAGATTTACCCCGGCACAGCAAAGTGTCAGCTTTCCGATCTCAGACTTCTCACGGCTGATATAAGATATGCTTTGTTTTAAATCCGCAGCTGCCTCACGCAGAACGGAGACATTCCGCGTTCTCCGTGAAGAAGGGATATGAATAAAGAGTTCCATGACCGCCGATAAAAAGAAACATCCTGCCGCCATAGCCAAAACCGGGTAAATCCCCCATAAACTGTATGCAATTCCTCCAAGTGCCGGCCCCAGAAGGCCTGAAAGCGAAGATACCATATTAATGACTGCATTTGCCTGCATCACTCTTTCACCGGACACCAACACCGGTATGCTGGCCTGCACGGAAGGCTGGTAAGCGCCGGATATGCCGTAAAGCATAAACAGCATCACCATAACAAGCCCCGTTATATTAACTTTTCCGTAAAATAGTAAAAAGAGGATTGTCAGGGCCGAAGTAAAAAAGTCCAGAAATACCATGATATTTCTCTTATTTACCCGATCCGCTATGATACCTCCGATTGGTGACATTACTGCCAGAGGAATAAATGCGCACCCGGAAACTACACCAAGTACCGCCGCCGAACCCGTTACGTTCAGCAGATGAATAGGCAATGCAAATCTCATAACCGCATTGCCGAACAACGAAATAATCTGACCGGTCACGACCAGCCAAAAATCTTTTGAGAATCCTTTTTTCTGATTCATATATTCTGCCTCCATTTTTTATTTTAGATACCGACCGTTGGTATGTATATGTCCAAAAATTATCTGTCCTGTCTGGACAGGACAGATTGTGAACATCCTAACTATTTTTGTTTTTCTGATATATAGCTGCATATTCTTCCAAAGCAGCCAGCACTTTATCGTCAATAACATTGATCCCAAATGATTGCAGTATTATGTGATAAAATTTTACTTTCTCAATCATCTCCTCCGGACCGCAATGATAAATCATCGGGTTGAGCCATACATTTCCCAGCAGCATAATAACTTCCGCCAGCTGCTTTGGATAATCCGTCTGAATGGAACCGTCTTCGATTCCCTCCTCGATCACTTTCCAGACCATTTCCGTCGCCTCTCTCTGGACAGAGTCACGCAAATATAGCACGAGAAGCTGCGGGTTCTTCAGCATATCCGGAGCCACTTCAAACATCTCCTTCTGTGCAGGATTGAAAGCAGATACCCTGAAAAGTTCCTTCAGCTTTTCCATCCCGCTCAGATCTTTTCTATTGGAGACTTTCATCATCTCTGACTCAGAGCCAAGATACATCTTATCTGCTACTGCCATCATGATATCTTCTTTTGACTTAAAATGATGGTATATAGCCCCCTTGCTTAGACCGCCCAGGTGATCGATAATGTCCTGAATGGATGTATGGTCATACCCCTTCTCACTGTACAGACGGGCAGCGGTATCAATGATTAAATTCCTGGTTTCTTCAGGATATTTGTTTCTTGCCATGTCTCACTCCTATTTCTACGTAACATACTAACGGTATGTTTATTTTACATACTTACGGTATGTATGTCAAGAGATTTTTATGTTTTACTGGATAGGATATAAAAGTAATTCCCTATATCCCGCATTTTATTGCCTAGCTTCTTTACTTATTCACTTATTTATATTCATTATATTTAAAGTTTTTACCCCTCACTTCATCGGCAGGATACTTTTGGCCATTCTTCTGTATTTTACTGGTCAGTATATCCTTAAGATCCATGTGATTCATCTGAGCAAAACGCAGTACAAAAAACAGTACATCTGCCAATTCCTCTTCAACATGCCGGCGCTTTATTTCATCGTTCATGATTTTTTTCATTTCCTCTTCGTTTTTAAAGCGGAATATATCTAAAAGTTCATTCGCTTCTGTTGAAATCCCAATTGCCAGATCTTTAGGATTATGAAACTGATCCCAGTCACGCTCACTGCAGAATGCTCTTACTTTCTCCGTTAATTCTTTCACTGTATAATCTTCCATTTTACTGTAATCTTCCTTTCAGGTATTCTGCCAGATTTTTGTCAACACAGTAGACATAACATCCCTTCATGCCACGTGTCATCAGTGTCCGATATGTGTTTTTAATTAATTCATCCGCAACTTTTACTGCATGTTCCGGGTCTTCTCTGCTCATTTTCTTAATTCCCTTAAGTGATTGATCCGTTAAAGCTCTTTTAGTAAAGTCAGTAACGATATGGCCGTTTTCAAAGCGCATATCATTGCCAATGATAACCCCCGCATATTCGAATTCGAGCCCCTGGCATGTATGAATACAGCCAGCCTCATTAACAGAGTTTTCGTCGATTGCAAATGTGGTGGTGTTCTCCAGATTCCAGCTGATTTCAAAATCATCAATTTTTATGTCATGCACCTCAGAGTTATTTCTGCCCTTTTTGGGCCAGTCCCAACAATATCCGGCAAGTATTCTGGCATGGTTGGCACTTCTGTTTTTTTCAATGATTATTTCATGTACTTCCTTTGGGGAATCCAGAATTTTGATATCATAATTCAAATCCTGCAGATCGTAATTAGCAGTTGGGCGGATCTCCAGCACGTCATCCAGCCAGGCAAGATACCCTTCGGACCCATTGCATCTGAACTGTGAGGTCAGCTCCATTTCAAAGTATTCTGCTTCCTCTTTTTCTGCCCACCGTTGAATCTCAGCTTTACTCCCGATATCACTGATTGTTACCCTTTGACTTTCGTCAATAAAAAACACACTGCATTTTGCGGCATGTATAATCTCCATGATTTGGTTAACTCCCTGATTATGAAGCATACCGGACTTTTCATTTAGGCGGTGGGCCTCATCCACAAGCAGCGTGTCCATGCTGTCTTTCGGCATCATAGTATAGGCGCCTGACCCCTTAAACATATTATCAATACTGCTTCTCTTCATGGTTCCCTTCAATTTCTTTAGATAAACATTTCTCGGTGCACTGTTTTTCGAAACATACTGACAAAACTGCTCTTCATATGTCAATTGTGCCAGCAGATTAACCGCTACAACCGTCTTGCCCGTACCCGGACCTCCCTGTATGACAATTACCCGTTTTTTTTGATCTCTTTGGGACTGTCTTGCTAATCCAAGAATCTCTTCATATACTACCTTCTGATCATCTATCATGACAAATTCCTGATTCCCCTTAAGCATATTAACAATGGAGTCCTGCAGACTCTTAGACGGTTTTATTCTGCCACTGTCAATATGGTAGATTAGGGTTTTGTTATCACCGGCAACAATCCGCTTTTTGATAAATTCCCTAAATTTTTTAACCTGCCCCCGTGTAAATGCAGGAGCTTCTTTTAGATACTCCAAATACTGCACTGCATCTAATGGATCATCTGATTTTCTTCTGTAATTGTGAAGATACGAACAGGGAAAGAGACGAATTCCTTCGTTCTGGACAGATTGATTATAATCCCCAATCAGCATTGCATATGACCATGCCTGATAGGAGGGATGCACCACACGGCGTACTGCATTTCCTGTGTAGGTTTCTACCAGTCCGTCTCTTCCATCCACCGCTTCAAGATTGCCCCACTGTTTTAATTCTATAATAATCACATTTCCTTTGTTCTGTAAATCATAACCAGAGATCAAAAAGTCCACTCTTCTGGATGTGTGAGGAATGTTATACTCAATTGCAATTCCGGCATTTTGAGGAATTCCTTCATCATTCAGCACTTTATACATATATTCCAGCGAATTTTCCCAGGCCCGAAATTCATTGGATGCCGTATGCCTGTTCATCTTCTGATACATGCCCGCTTCTATTTCCAGCGCTATTGTATCTTCTTCCACGCTTTTCAAAAAATCCGTTTTTGTCCCATTGTAAATTATCATCGTATCTCATCCTTATATTCCCCGATTCACTCCACTGGACTTTGAAAGTCTGTCTTTAATATGTTCTCCCAAAGCTTTGTCCATGCAGTATACTTTACACCCTCTTGTCCCTCGTGTCAGCAATACCCTGTATGTATTTTTTACAATATCCACTTCTCGTTTCATTGTCGCTTCTATTCCAAACTTACGTAAGAATTTTTCTCTTGCACTCTTGCTTACGGTATAGTCATCAGTTGCCCTCTTACTAATATCCGTAATTATTTTCCCATTTTCATATCTCAGATCTTCTCCGATAATGACTCCCACATAACAAAATTCTAATCCCTGACAGGTATGAATACAGCCAATCTGATCAAATGTTTCGCCTATAGCCCAGCTGACAGGATCTATCTTGTCATCATTATTCCAGCGCAGATTTTCATTTTCAATATTAAAATCATATAGCTTCTTTGTTCGGTCATTTCGCGTCTTCCACTCCCAGCAATATCCTGCAATAATTCTGGTATTTAGATTTCTTCGGTTCATCTTTTCCAGAGAACCTTCAAATTTTTTAAAATTATCTTCTACCTGGATATCATACTTGAGACTGACTGCCTCTCCTTCCTCATTCTCCAAAAGTGCGTCAACCCATTGGATATAGTCTGTCATTCCCCTGCACCTGAATTGTGCCTGCAGCTCTCCTGCATCGATAATATCCGCATCCTGACGCTTTGCACATTCCATAATTACTTCTTTCGTTCCAATATCTTCAAAGGAAACAATCTGTCCCTCATCTATAAAGAAAACGGAAACTACCGCAGCTTTTATAATAGACACAATCTGTTTTTCCTCGCTTAGTCGATGAGCTTCATCAACGGTAATGACACTGGCTTTATTTCTTTCGAGTTTTTCGAAGAAAGGAGGGTATACGATACTGCTGCTAAACCGTTCCATTCCTGCTATTTGTCTTAAGTCAAACCTCAAAACTGCTCTGAGTGCTTTATTTTTCGCAGTATAATAACAGTTCATATCCGTATGCTCACACAAACATGCTGCCAAGATTTTCAAAGCTACTACTGATTTACCCGTTCCCGGACCGCCCTGCACCAATACTACTTTTTTACGTTTATCGCGTTTGGCAGTATTCAGCATTTTCATGACTGTTCCCTGCATTCTTTGCTGTTCTGCATTTAATCGCAGGGAACTGTCATTTACACTCAATTTTTTTAACAATTCTAAAAGAGTCAGGGAAATACCACAGCATTTTGTTTCAATATAAGTCAATACGCTTCCATTATCACCGCTTTTAATTTTCTCTGCCAGATAAGACTCTAGTTTCTCATCCTCTCCTTTAAAAAACACGGGGATATTTAACATATAATTTTTATACCCATTTTGAAAAAGAGGATCTTCATTTTCCTGTAAGCAGTAATTATGTAATACTACAGCCGGGCATAAGTGCAGGGGGACATCCTCTTTACTAATACCTCCTGCTATTGCATTTTTATAATAATTAATCTGATAACATGGATGATCCCTCAATTCACTCCCGCCGCTCATTGGGATCTGCACTTTATAGCTTACTGCACTGTCACAGCATTCTATGGCTGACCACTGTTTCAGTTCTATTAATATTGCAGTCATTTCTCCATTATCATCAAATCCGGTTATTATCAGGTCTACCCGCTCGGAAAGCCCGGGTACCTGATATTCAACAGCGATCCCGGCGTCTGCTGGGAGTCCTGCCTTCTTAATAACCGCGTACATATACTTCTGCACAGAATGCTGCCATGCACGGTATTCACCGGTCTGAACTTTCCCTGCTAAAACTCTGTAATTTTTCTCCAATGTTGCCAGAAAGGTTCTATTTTCTACATCATTTATGAACTCTCCAACTGTTTTTGCATATATTTTCATAGTTTATCTCCACAGGCAGCCCCTGCCTGTTTGTATTCTTATATATCCTGACTGCTCTCACTCTAGTGTACCGGAAATACAGATCTTTTTCAACAGACCTGGCAATAAATCATGAAAGCTGCGTTATTTTACTGTATTCCCTATTCCTTCCCCAAATAAGCATCCAAAATTTCTTCAAACAACTCCACCGGATTTTCTTCCAAAGCATTTGCCAATACAATGAGCTTCTCAATGCTAATCCAATTTTTCCCCAGCTCTACATTTGCCAGGTGCCGCGGGGAGATCCAGGGTTCTCCCCCAAACAGTTCCTCGCTTCTGAGGTCTATGAAGTTTTCTCTGTTCTTATACTGTTCACCAAGGCCTTTTCTCTTGCCCGACAACAGTTCGCCCACTCTGACCAGCGCCTGACTGTATTCTTTTTTCTCCGCCATGATTTTTCCAAATATGCACCATGGTGCATTTATTTTTTATAGATTTTATATTACTCTATTTTTATAATAAAGACAACCGCATGGAAGCATTTCTGGCATTCTAAGGAGGAATTATTTATGAAGAAACCGCTGAAGTTTAAAGTCAACTCCCTTCGAACCCTCGTCTCTCCCTATAAAAAAGGAGCGAAAGATGAAAGTACATATGAGACTATTTATTATTTATTGGTGGACATGAAGGATCTGCCCGAAAACATTCCCCTGGATGTAAACCCAAGGGAGCCAAAGATGACCACCAATGTTGCCAAAAGTCTGTTGGCCGCGGTCACGGAACCCGAGACGGACTTTTATATCAACAACCGCGGAATCGTAATCGCTGCCAAATCGCTTACTTTTAACAGCACAGATTCCGAAGTTACGATCGATATTGGTGATCAAGACAATGAAAATGACCGGTTTGTTTACGGAATTCTGGACGGCGGCCATACCTATACTGCAATTATTAAAAAGCGCAATGCAATCCCTGCAGGAATCACAAAATATGTCCGCATCGAAGTTATTACAAATGTACAGAATATCTCCCGGCTATCCGATGCCCGGAATACCTCTGTCCAGGTATCGGACATTGCACTATTTAATCTGGATGACAATTTTGAGGAAATAAAAGACGCAATCAGCAGCCAACCGTATGCCAGCCGTATTGCATACAAAGATAATGAAAATAAACCCATTAATATCTCGGAATTGCTCCGCCTGATGTATGCCTTTGATATCACCAAATATCCTGACGATTCTGCGGCCCCGGTGCAGAGCTATTCCGGAAAGGCTCAGGTCTTTAAGCGCTATAAGGAAGCCTATAACACCCCCTTTTATAAATCTCTGACCAGACAGATCCCCAAGCTGGTTTCTTTATACGATGTTATCGAACATGAACTGCCTGTCAAATACCAGGAGTATAAAAAGGCATTGGGCGTCAGCGTCCCCCGGTTCGGCAGCGTCCGCGGGATTGAATCACTGGAAAAAAGTGCCAAGACGGAATTCCTGTGCACGGATACCAATTACGTTGTATCCAGCGGATATATTTACCCTATTTTCGGGGCATTCCGCAGTCTGTTGAAATATGACGTAATCGATCAGGAGGTCTCCTGGCTGTTCGATCCTATGGAAATATGGAACGAAGTTGGGGTAAATATCGTGCAGAATACGTTCGAAACCTATACGAATCCACAGTTAGCAGGTAAGGACAAACAATTATGGCTGTCTAACTATAGAATTGTAGAAACGCAGAGCCTGAGAAAACTGCTAAGCAATGCGCGCTAAAATCACAAAAGCCGCAGCTCCCGCTGGTTATGAAGGGACTGCGGCTTTTGATAAACTGCTGCTTTATGCCAGTGCTCTGGCTTCCAGCTCTTTTTCTAAAAACTGCCTGATATATGCGTTGTTTTCCTCATTCAGTGTGGGCATAAATGCCATATACCTGCATTTTTGGAAGCTTTCTCCATCCAGGCTGAAGGAATATCCGGTCACACATTTTGGATTACAGTCATCCGGATTTAACAGCCTCTTACATACAGAGGATTTCCGGATATCCTTTTTCATCTTCTCGGGCAGAATATTAAGAAAATCGGCATACTTTCCAAGATTCTCCGGATAGATACGCAGTTTTACTCCGGTTTTCCGGAAAACAAACGTTGCCAGTGTTTTCTTCGTATCGCAGAAAACATAGGAAACAACAAACCCGCTCTTTGCGGATTTTATATCACATTTACAATTGTTCTGTGTAAGATAATCATTCAATTCCTTTACAAAGCCCTGGTTTTTACTGTCAACACTGGCTAGAAACTCTTCAAACTTTTCGTCCATAATATACTCTCCTCTTTTATTTTTCTTCTATCGGTATCCATATCTGCGCCAGATAATCCTGATCATAGGGGTTATTGCTGCTGTACCACTCCAGCTCCGGGCAGTCTGCATGCGCAAAGGGATAGCTGATCAGCCATTCCTCTGTCAGGTACTTCCACCCATTTTGAATCCCCTGCGGCACCGGCCCTCTGCAATCGAAGACAGCCCATGCTGCCTGTGGAATTATCATTTCATGGAATCCCTGCGGAGCCTTTCTGTCTGTGACGGCCATGATCGAATAATCCACTTCATCCGGTGAATCCCCCGGTTCCTCAACCAGGCCAAACAGGCCGCGGGGTTCTCCCTGATCCATCGTTGCCAAAGCTGCGAAGGTACCGTCTCTTTGACACTCACTCCAAAATCCGGGAATTTTAACCAGATGGGCATCATTCTCCCGTGATATGCGGGTACGCCTTCCAACCAGACGGAATGCTTCCTTTTGTTCCAGCCTCCAGGAATATTGCTGTTTTACGGAAATCTGCATCTTAGGCAGTATCCGCAGTTCACTCTGATCACGCCTGGCCTCCATGGGTGATATACCATGAAACTGGTGAAACGCCTTTGTAAATGATGTGGGAGAATCATAGCCGTACTTGTAGCTGATATCAACTACTTTCATGTCTGTACTTTTTAAATCGTAGCCCGCAAGAGTCATTTTCCTCGAACGGACATACTCCGCAAAACTGATGCCATTCATATATGAAAACACCTTTTGAAAGAAGCCATATGAGCAACCCGCTATTTTTGCTATCTCCTGAACGTCAACAGGCTCCTCTTTCCGCTGCAGATGATGCTCCACATAGTCGATAATGATCTGTAATTTTTCATTCCATTCCATATAGCTGCTCCTTTAACATGCGGTGATATTATTCTAACATTAATGTAATAGGGCTTCATCTTATTTTTAGTACTCACTGGATAGTGTCTGATTTTGTGGACAAATATATTCTTTTTTTAATAATCTTCTATAGCTTTTTCCTATATAGAAAGGGACAGAGCCTAAAAAACGGCCCTGTCCCTTATCAATCATACTTATACTATCTCTTTAATGGCAAACCGGTATTATCTGTGAAGGATCCTATGGCAATCATGATAATGTCAACAACCCAGCCAAATCCGAAGCACCCTGCTGTCACAAACCACACGATGCCTGTCCCGTATTTCCCCACATAAAACCGGTGTATGCCCAGATACCCTACCAGGAAGCATAGAACCAACGCAAGCATCTTGCTCTTTGGGCTGCAGGCCTCTGCATATTGCTGATTCGGATATACGGGCACACCATTTGTAAACACTTCTGTACCATACCCATTATTATTAGCCCCCTGTGGATTGGCATATCCATTATTATTCACATCCTGTGGATTCACATATCCATTTTCCATTCTACTGTTCTGTGTCTCCTGCGGTTCTACATAGCCGCAATAAGAACAAGTTGCCCCTTCCAGAGGCGCGCCGCAGCGCGGACATTCCCCACCCATAATATTTTCTCCTCCTAATTTTTTCCATATTCAAGTACGCCAGGGCGTACTTGCTGCGAGGTCGCGTCATGCTTTGCCTGGCATAATACCTCTGTACGCCTCTGCCATCCGCCGGCGGCTTTGGATCTAATCATTTTTCCGGTGCCTGCAGATGTAACACTGTACAATACAGACTTCTTCCGATTTCCATGACTGTTCATTCCCATACCGTTTGCAAATTTATTTTCTCATAATATGAGTATAGCAAATTAATCTCCTATACTCAATCAAAATCTGTACAGGGCTTCTGTTTCTTCGTCTCCTTATCGGTCTCCCATGATCTTCCCGTAGTATGAATCTGCGGTATAAAGCGCCGCCGCCGGATTATGCCCCAGTACGCGGTCTTTCACCACCAAAGTAGTAACAGGGGCTTTCGAATACTTATAAAAAAGACTGTCATGACCCACACATAATCCAATTAAAATATTAAGATCCGTTTCTTCTTTATTCAGTCTCATGGCCTGATGAATTGGATTGCACATAGTAGCTCCAACCCCCTTACATTTTTCGGGAATTCCCACTTCAGTTTTATCAACCGCCCCCGCCTTACACGCAACCCCAAACACTTCAAAACCATGACTTCTTAAAATCCGTGCTAATATTCTGGACTCATTAATCAGGCCTGCACATGTGGCAATTCCCAGTTTATAATAATTCATTCTCTTTGCAAATTCTATCGTCTCTTCTACTCTGGTCATTTTACAGTAGAATTCATACTCAACTTCTGCGGCATTAAGCATAATCTGCTTATTCTCTTCTTTATCATATTCTTTTATTGCAACATCCAGCAGTTCCTGGTCGCTGTTCTCTGTTGTCAGACAGAATTTAGGATAGACTTTATTCTGTGAACCACAGTTGGCAGTTCCACAATCTATACAGCTTCTTGTAATTTCATCTTTCATTTTCTGCATATCCCCCGCTTTTTTATATTTCCTTATAAGTACAGGGCGCGTAGGTAACACATTTTCCACAGACCTCGCTGCCCGCTGCATTTACTTCGCCTGCACTGTTTAGATAGGAACTGCCGAACTCTGTGTGTTCCTGCGCATTTTCCCTGCACATGGCATAGCACTTCTTTCTGTCATATCCTTCATATGTAAGTGCATTCACAGGACAGTGCTTCACACAGACCCCGCAGGTTTTCTTCTGTTTGTACAGGCACTGCTCCGTTTTCATGGGTTCTCCCGGTTCCACATTCAGGTTTGTCACAATTGTTGTTAGACGCCCGCAGCATCCGGCCTTTGTAATTAACATATTGTTCAGCCCAAATGTTCCTATACCGCTGGCATATGCAAAATGCCTGTGTGACCAGTTGCTTTTTAGTATCTTATTATCAAACACTAATGATTCCGGCGCAGTCATTCCGTTGTACCCATACTCATTCAGTATCTCTATTATCATCTTATTGAGTCTGGGAAACATTGCATTTGTGAGCTCATAAGCCTGAGCCCATTCCGCAGATGCAAGATGATCCGTGTACTTATTACTTCGCGCTGTCTTTTTGGTAAATGGAACAAAACAGCATAATACAACAGATGCATCCTGCATAATATCTTTGGGAAGCTGATGTGTACTTCTCACAATGTCAGGCAGCCTCCGGATGTATGGATGATTTACATCTGCGTAACCAATAATAGGCTGTCTCCAGAGTCTTCCTGCTAGGGAGTCACACTGCCTGTCGTACGCATCTATAAAATCAGCTATTTTAGATTCCAGTTTTTCTTTCATCGAATTATCATACATAAGTAAATGCTCCTGCTATTAATATCCGGTAATACTATAGCATAAGGACAGGTTTTACCTGCCCTTATGCTTCTCTTTTCTTTTTTGCTGTTTCAGTTCAAACTGCCGCTGTTTCTCTGCTTCCCGCTGTTCCCGGCCCACAGTCCTGCGCTCAGTTTTCCTCTGCTCCTGCTGTAATTTTAAAGCTTGCTGCGATTTGGTGCCTATACCGGTGTTTTGAACCTGTTTGTGCACCTCCCGCTGTACCCTCTTGGGATTGCGGCCGGATTCTTTTACATCAGCAGCCACGGCCTGGCTAAATCTCAATTGATCGTAATTTTTCAGAATAAAAGCATACACTTCATAATCTTTGGGTTCAGCCCCAAACGTAATCTTACAAACCGATAGCTTTCCCTCTGATATCCGTTCAAAAACACCGATCCAGAAAGGTTCCGCAAAAAATACTGTCAATTTTACCGATACTTTGTCCATGACAATTCCTCCTTCATACCTTGCGGCTGTCGCAGTATTCGGCGAATGCTCCTGTAAACAAAGCATTATCCTCTTTACCTGCAAAAATTGTGATGCACAAAGAACGGACGACCCAAGGAGGGAGGGTTACTTACACCAAAACGGTGCGGCCGGACTACCTACCGGCTCTGCGGGATGATAACCGCGTTGTGTTTTTATCTCTGTTTCTTGATTTTACCATATCCTTTCTCTATTGGTCAAACTGGAATCATCAATTATATTTATGAAATCAGGCAGCTCTATTCTGCACAAAGCATCTGCTCCAAAAAAGCTTCCTGCGCCGCAAATGCCGCGCCTGCTCTGCTGTTATCTCTTTCTTTCACCATTTCTATCTGGAGTCCCTTTCTTAAATTATCATGCAGCAGCCCCGACACTTTCCCCTTTGTCACATGGAATAATTCTGGAAAGTCCGTTACAATTGCGCCACCCACGAGGATATATCTGGTATTGTACATATATACAAGATTTCGTATCAGCATAGCCAGATACTGTCCCTGACGCTCAACGAACTCGCTGGCCCAGCCTTCCTTTCTTCGGTATGCCTCGTATATCTGATGCACGTCCTTCACCTCATGTCCTTGTTCCCTGCATTGCTCGATTAAGCTATTTTTTGTCAGGTATGTCTGCACACAGCCTGTACTGCCACAGTCACATAGCCTTCCGCTGGATTCCAGGATAATATGTCCCACTTCTCCTGCCGCATTATCGCTTCCCCGCACAATACTGCCTGCATACATGATAGCAGAACCCACGCCTGTGCCTATTGACAGATATGTCACATCCTCATGCCGGATATCCTTTCTGCGATGCGCCAGCCCAATCAGAGACGACTTCATATCATTGTCTACATAAACCGGTTTCTGGAATTTTTCCCGGGCCATCTGTCCCAGTTCCACATCCTTCCATTGGAACTGAGGAGCGAAAAATACAGTTCCGGTTTTGTAATCAATATTCCCTATACAGGAGATACCCACTGCATCTATGTCCTCCATCCGGCAGGATGAGTCCGCGCACAGCCCAAGGCAGCCCTGGTATGCAATTTCCAGGATCTCCTTCGCCTGATACCCCGTTCCTTCAAGCCTGATCCTCTTATGGGCTGTAAAGTCATCCACAAAATTCAGGATACATATGCCAATGTAGTCCGAATCTATTGAAATCCCCAACGTAAGCACTGCATCCGTCTCCACCTCTAGCTTGATCCCATTGCGCCCCACATTTCCATTTGCCACGCTCTCTGACTGCCGCACGAACCCGGAGGCCATAAGTAACTCCGTAATCCTGGTAATGCTGGTGGCGCTCATCTTTGTTATCTTGGCAATATCTGCTCTGGAAATGTTAGAATTCTGATTATCACGTATAATGTTCAATACTAACTTACAGTTATTTGCCTTTATATCGCTTTGGCTCTGGACACTTCGCTTTTGCAAATTTATCCACCTCTTCCTTATTTTTCCTGTATTTGCTCCTATTATACCATAAGCAAAAACCGTACACAAACGGATTAGATCCGCATTTCAGCTTAATATGTTTCCGTAAATGGCCACAGTGTCCAGGGAAGCTTCGTATATTTGTTCCGGATTGCTTTCAAATCCTGATAAGTAGCTCCGGGAGTAAGCGCTATGATCTGTTTTTTTGCAAACTTAACAATATCAGGAAATTGATAAGCCTGCTTTACGACAACTATATCGTAATCCTCAGCCCTAAAATTACCGACTCTGCACTGTTCCATATCTGTAAAGGAATCCGCCACTTCACAGATTGTAACATCCACATCCCCCAATGTAACCGTGACAAGTCCGCCTGCGTATGTGTTAAGGCCCGAACGCATGGGGTGGTACACCAGAACATGCCCCTTTGATTTTACTTTCCCCTGGATCCGTACCGGCAACGACCATTCATCTACCCCCGTACCCAGCATAATATCAAATTCTTCACCGTCTGCCATATCCTTCAGCTTATGGTACGCATCTCTGTCATAAATCGTAGAGACCAGCACTTTTTTCCCATTGAACCGTCCTTTTTCCAAAAACAATTTCAGGAAATAAGTATTCATGCCCGTGCCCCCTGCTGTAGTATTGTCCCCGGAATCCGAAATCACAACCGGATATGCCTCGCTCTCACAGGCCATTTCAATTGCTTTTTCCGGTTCCACCAGCTCTCCCTCGAATCTGAATTCGTGTCTCCTGTCATAGATTTCCTCTGCAATCTCTCTTGCCGTCTTCATGGCTTTCCCGTAATCTTCCTGATTCCTGGGTACGATAACAACGGCCGGGTAAGTGTTCTCTGTGTTTGCCGAATGCATGGAGATAAAAAATGACGCACACGCCGATTCCCCTGACGCCTCCATATTTTTAAATCTGGAGATTACAGAGCGCAGAGGCTCGTCCCTTGTAAGGGCAGTATCTCCGCACAGCAGCATGGGCAGGCGCACAAGTGCTGGCTCAATCTTAACCCCCCGTTTTGAAAAATCAATAAGTGCCTCCGCTGTTACGCGGTAAGTATCCTGCTGATCCTCATGGGGTGCCGTGTGGTAGGCCCGCAGGATATTTGCATATTTCGTGATATCCGGAGACAGATTCCCATGCGGATCCATACCTATGGCGATGGGGATGTCATACCCTACAACGCTTCGGATCTTCCTAAGCATGAACAATTCTCCGCACCCGATATTCTCTGCATAGATGGCGCCGTGGAGCTGAAGCCAGATTCCGCTTATGTTGTCCTGGGCGCGAATCTGTCCGACGATCTTATCCACATAATACCGGTACGCGCTTTCCTCTATCACTCCAGACGACATCCAGCCTGCAAACGTGCAGGGCACTACTTCCGCCCCCGCCTCTCGGAATGCAGACACAGCTCCCGGAAAGTAGTCAAGGAGTTCCTTTCCAGTTACTTCAATAAAATCTTCCTTCTTAGTAAGGATAGGATTAAAAGTATTGGACTCATGATAAAAACCTGCTATTAAAAATTTCATCTTCTTTCCCTCTTTCTTTGTGCATGAAAATTTGCAGAGGGGTCAGACCCCCCTGGGTTTATGAGGTTAAATTTTCTTATCCTTATTTTCAATATATTTATCTGCCACTACGATAATCAAAAGTATCGCGCCTTTAATCAGGTTCTGGATATTTACATAAATATTAAACATGCTCATGATGTTAAATATCAAATTCATCAGCAGGATTCCTGATAGTGTTTTAACCATACCGCCTTTTCCGCCTGAGATGGCAGTCCCGCCGATTACAATCATAGGTAGCACGGAGGGCATGGCATCCTCGCCCACAGAAGGAGAGCCCGAACACATACGGATTGCAAGAAGTATTCCTCCCATACCTGCCATAAAGGAGCAGAAAGTAAGGGACAGGCATTTATATTTTTCTACATTCAGGCCATAAGCCTTCGCCACATCCGGAGCACCGCCCACTGCATACATATTTCTTCCGGTCTGGGTTTTCTTTAAGAATAATTCAAGTACAGTCACACAAAAAAGCAGGAAAAGGAAGAGTACCGGTATTGGACCGATTGAAGCCATACTTAGCCTTAGCACAAGATCAGACATGATCCCCACTGGCTTTTCGCCTGCAACTGCCAGCGCCACGCCGCGTACAGAAACCATCACCGCCACAGACACCATAAAAGCGGGAAGCTTTTTGTATGCCACAAAGTATCCATCTATCAGCCCAAACAGTGCAGAACCTGCCAATGCAATTAGAATTGCTGCAGCCATCGGGAGTTTTTCAATTGTAACGGCAAAGGTAACACTGGAAAATGCCATCACCGCACCAATAGAAATATTAATCTCACCGGTGATCAAAGTCATGGCAAGGCCAAGAGCAACCACGCCATAAGTAATCATGGATGCAAGGATGCCTTCTATATTATTCATAGATAAAAAAGCTGGTTTCATAATTGGGACGATCAGGAAGGCCAAAACACTGACCAGCCAGATACGATATTCGTTTAACACTTTTTTTACGATTGTCATGCTCCGGCCTCCTTTACAGTTTTTTCAGTCGGTTTGTATACAGCGCCACGAGGAGAATTACACCTTTCACGATCGTCTGTATTACCGTATTAATATTCATTAAGTTCATAATGTTGGTAATCAGCCCGAGTATCAACACACCGGTCAGCGTTTTTACGATACTTCCCCGCATGCCGCCTTCCCGGTTTCCACCGATAATGGCTGCAGTGGCCGCGTCAACCTCATAGCCATAGCCGGTTGACGGAGACGCGACTCCCGTCCTGGCCGTCAGCATAATGGCTGCAATCCCCGCACACAGACCCGTCATTGCAAAGGAAAAAATTTTAATATTGTGGGCGTTGATACCGGACATAAACACCGCTACCCGGTTGCTGCCGCTAAGCTTTATTTTTCTCCCGAGGGTGGTCTTCTGCGTTATAAATTCCAACACGGTCATAACTGCAAACATGATGATAACAAGCACCGGTATTCCCAAAAACATTCCTTTGCCGATAAAGCGGTAAGACTCCATGCTGTTATCGCAGTAGATATTGAACCCGCCACTATATGTATACGCACAGCTCTGGGCCAGAAGCATGGTGCCCAGGGTTGTCAGAAAGGAATCACTACTGTTTCCTTTGATAATCTTGATCAGTATTCCGTTGAACACGCCAAAGAGCAGCCCGATGGCCAGCGCTGCCGCAATAGCCAGAAATGTATTCTTCGTAGAATTTAGGGTTCCAACCGCCACCACTGCACAGATAGAAATAATTGTACCAATAGACAAATCAAATCCATCTGCAAGTATAACGATGGTAAAGCCTGCTGCAAGTACGCCGTTGATGCTTACTTGCCTTAACACATTTGAAACATTGTTCCAGGTACCGAAGTTATCAGAAAACACGATTCCAAATACAATAAGAAGGAATAAGATTACCCAATTCAGGTTCTCTACAATGAGCTGTCCCGCTGTTTTAAGTGAAATTTGTTTTGTCATTACATTCTGTTTTCCACTCATATTCTTCACCCTCCTTATATAGCATATTCCATGACGGTCTGGGCATTTTTATCATTCCCGGTCAAGTCTGCCGTGATCTTCCCTTTATTTACAACAAGCACCCTGTCACTCATCTCCAGTACCTCCGGCATTTCGGAGGAGATCATAATGATACTCTTGCCATCCCTCACCAGCTGGTTCATAAGAAGATAGATTTCATACTTGGCACCTACATCAATCCCCCGTGTAGGCTCATCAAAGATAAAGACCTTAGCGTTTGTGTTCAGCCATTTGCCGATCACAATTTTCTGTTGGTTACCGCCGCTCAAATTCATAGCATACTGTTCCTTGGTCGGTGTTTTTATCTGCATTGCCTCTATCATTTCGTCGGCAATCTTTTCATCTTTTTTAAGATTTACCATACCCATGGAAAGGGTGTTATGCATATTCGCCATACTAAGGTTCCATCTAACAGAGGATTTCAGCACAAGGCCTTCCTGCTTCCTATCCTCGCTCAAGTATGCAATCCCTGCATGAAGGGCATCTTTGGGGCTGGTAATTTTAACTTTTTTTCCCTCCACATACACGTCGCCCGAGTCTATATAGTCAATTCCACAAATTGCCCGGCCGATTTCTGTACGCCCTGCCCCCACCAGGCCGGCCAACCCCAGAATCTCGCCTTCCCTCAGAGTAAAAAACACGTCTGATAGAACTCCCCTGCGGGAGAGGTTTTCAACCCTCAGCACTTCTTTGCCGCCTGCTTCAAAGTCTCTTTTTGGGAATTTATTTGTAATCTCACGCCCAATCATTTTCGAGATAATTTCTTCTTTCGTAAATGTTTCTATTTTTCCGCTGTCAATGATCCTGCCGTCCCGCAGGATTGTCACCCATTCGCACAACTCATTTATCTCTTCCAGCTTATGGGAAATATAAATAACAGAAACCCCTTGTTTTTTAAGCCCTCTCACAACTTCAAACATTTTTTCACACTCTTTTGTCGTCAGTGTAGCGGACGGCTCGTCCATAAGAATTAATTTTGTGTTTTTATAAGAAAGTGCTTTTGCAATCTCAACCATTTGTTTCTGTGCAACACTTAATTTTTCTACCAGGGTTCTGGTGTCCATCTCGTAGCCGATCCGCTCCATCAGCGCATCTGCTTCCCTGTACACCTTCTTCCAGTCAATCAGCCGTTTTTTCCCTTTAAACAGCCGGCCCATAAAAATATTCTCTGCTACAGACAGATGCGGCACCAGGTTCAATTCCTGGAAGATAATACTGATGCCTAAGTTTCTTGCGTCGTCCGGACATTTGATATCCACATTTTGTCCGTCAAATATAATGCTGCCGCCATCCTTTGCGTAGTTCCCGTTCAAGATCTTCATTAATGTAGATTTCCCGGCTCCATTCTCACCTATAAAAGCGTGGATCTCTCCCTTATGTATTCTCAGCGTAACATGATCCAATGCCTTGACGCCCGGGAATATTTTCGATACATTGTTCACCTCTAAAATATATTCTTCCATGCGGTCTCCTCCCATGCTCTTCCCCTAAGGTTGATTCTGCAATCTGCTGTAATGCAAAAATGAAACGGACAAGCTTTCCTGACTTTCTTTCCCATCGCTGCCACACAGAGAGCAACAGTTCAGACGAGACTGAACTGTTACCACAGAGACCTTTTTTTAGAATTCTCTGTCTGAGATTCCCCTAAGAATACTTGAAATAGGGAACGGGATTACTTATATCAAAGAAACTTGTCCGCTTTATACATTTTTGAAATCAACCCTGTCCATTCTGCTGTACTTATTCCGGTATGCCGTGCGTTATTTTAGTAGTCTGCCTGATCCAGAGATGCTGTCTCCTGTGTCATATAGGTTGGTTCTACGCCGTATATCTGATCAACATTCCTGCCATCAAGAAGGTCATGCAGCATATCTACTGCGGGGGCTGAGAATGCTTTTGGCGGGCAGCCGATACAAGCGTACATTTCACCGTCCATAACCATCTGCACGGTCTGTGATGACGCATCAATCGTTACAACTTTGATATCCTTACCCGAATTCTGAACCGCTTCCAGAACACCCCATGCCATTTCTTCACCCATGCAGTAAAAAGCACCGATATCCGGGTTTCCGGTGATCATATCTTCTGCCGCATTCATAGCCACCGCACGGTCCCAGTCACAGTTAATTTCATTTACAACTTCAATGCCGTTGTATTTTTCTTTGATCTGTGTCCTGAATCCTTCCGACCTCTGGGTGGTATTGTCTGCGCCCGCAAGGCCGGCAATTATACCGACTTTGCCTTTTCCGTCCAGTGCCTCTGCAACCGCGTCTGCCGATTTTGCTCCAGCCGCCTTGTGGTCATAATCCGCAAAAAATACATTGTCATAGGATTCGAGTGCGTCCTTCATGTCCGTCATCGTAAAGACATAAAGCCCTTTTTCCGCCGCCTGTGTTAAGATCGGTGCGATCGCTTTGCTGTCAACGGTCTGAATATAAAACCCATTAACGCCTTGGCTGATGCAGCTCTGTACAAGGTCAATCTGCTTCTGAATGTCATTCTCCGGGTTCATGGTGATGTGCTCATATCCGTACTGCGCGCAGGCATCTTCCCCTGCTTTTGCCAGTGTCATGGCCCAGTCATTGTTGGTAACCATAATGGTGGCAAATTTCACATCGCCTTCTGCACCGTTCTCTGTACTTTTTTTGCTTTCTGTGGTGCTGTCCTCTGATTTCGCGGGCGTGCCGCTGTCTGCGCAGGCTGCAAGCTGTAATGCCAATAGTGCTGCAAACCCAAGTGCCGCTAGTTTTTTGATTCTTATTCTCATACGCTTCCTCCTTACTTTTTCCTCATTGGTTACTTTTTCTGGCTTCATAATTTTTCGCACCGTATTCCTATAAAGCCATAGATATATTTTTCTTTTCCCCGCTCCAGCGTAAGCGGGCAAAAGTATATCTCCTTTACCTTACCCTGTCGCACATATGTCTATCTGCATGACACATGCAAGGCCATTTGTTTATTCAGAAGATAGGGTCTGATATAGCCGCACAGCCCCGACATTGGCAGGACATCTTCGGATAATGGGATTCCTAAAGTCTCTGTCATATATTTCCTTCTTTTTTGCATACGCCCCCACATATCCGGATACTGCACTGCAATTTGCTTTCTTAATTCTTCATCTGCCAGCAGGATCCCATCCTCTGCATTTGCACCTGCATATCCCGGTACAGAAACGATGATATCCATTTGAAACATCATCCCGCTCTCCAGCCTGATGTCAGAATCCTGGTAAAACGGAGAAGAGAGCCATTCTTCTCCTGAGACAAAGTGCCCCGGATTTAAAGACCATCCAAAAATTGCCTTTGGTATTGTCCGTTCTACTGCCTCATAGATATCCCCGCCGGTAATCCCTGTTCGTATAGTAGAATACCAGGTTGCGAGGGCCGCATAGTACGGCTTCACAACATGTTCCAGATATTCTTTCTGTGGTTTTGGCAGCTCAGTCTCGTCGTGGGCAATAAATCCTGTTCTGCATGAAAGGCCTCCCCTGAGCCCTATTGTCATGGAAAATTTATCTCCCAGGGCCGTGCGCTTATTTCTAGGGGCTGTTACTGCGTTGGTAAATCTTTCCCCCGTGGCGCAGATCGTCTGTACGGCCAGGGGCTGCCCTCCCGGATTTAAATATCCGGCTAATTCAAGCTCACTCTTTCCTACCTGGATCTCTTCCATCAACCGCATAATACAAGCTGCCGCGTTGGAGGCACCAAACTCATAGTGGGCTGCCTCATTTGCGTTCACACGGGTACGCACACCGTATCCGGGATGGATAAACAGGTCACTTTTATTGCAAATTTCCCCTGTCTGGCCTGTCATATCTTTTACAACATTGACAAGAAAATAAGGCGCGTCAAATATTTTTTCGTTATTTTCATACCTTGAAGTAAACATCTTCCATCCGACCACTCCTCCCCGCATGCCTTCTTTGATTCCAGCCTGCCTGATCAGCTCCTGCAGCGTATACTTTGTCTCCATGGGCTGGTTTGGGAGCGAAAAATGAGGTACATGTATCACATCTGCTTTAATTCTTGCACAGCCTCCCATTTTCAGACTCTCATTTCCTAGCAGAAGACAAGCCTTCCCGTTTTGATGGATGACTAGCACAGCCTCCTCAAATCGGGGCTCAAAACCCGTCAGATATCCAAAATTCCCTCCATGTTCCCGATCTGCATATACAAAGAGGAAGTCCAGATTATCACACTTCATTTTTTCCAGGATTTTATGTCTATGATCTTCCATGGTCTTATCGGTTAAATCTACCGGGAACGATGCGGCCTCTGCCTCGGGTTTCTGTATGTAATCATATTTTATCTGCTGCCTTTGTATTAACATATTTGTTTCTCCTTCATTTGCTTCTCATCTGTGTTCCAGCCTGTCAAACACCATCTTCGCCGCCCCGTATATTCCGGCGTCATTCCCCAATTTGGCAAGTAAGACCGGCGTCTTTTTTTTGACTAACGTTGCTTCTTTTTGATAATGCCTTTGAATCATGTCTGTCAGAATACGCCCACCCTGGGAGACTCCTCCTCCTATGACAAACACCTGGGGGTCTATCACATAACTGACGTCTGCCAGACATTTTCCAAGGAAACTCATGCAATAGTCTAAGATCATATATGCAAGTGTATCTCCCTCCCTGGCAGCATCCACAATAGACTTTGCGCTCAGCCTTTTTGTGTCTCTCAAAACAGAGGCTGCGTCCGTAAACTCCAGCATCTGCCTTGCCATACGCTCTATGCCTTTGGCTGAGGCGATCTGATCCAGACACCCCCGTTTCCCGCAGTTGCACAAATCTGTCTCATATGGATTGACAACAATATGCCCGATCTCACCGGCAAGGCCTTTGGAGCCGTTCGCGATCCGGTTGTTTAAGACTACCCCTCCTCCCACGCCTGTTCCCAACGTAATGAACACGATACTGTCATAACCTTTTCCCCCGCCTTTCCATAGTTCTCCAAGCGCTGCTACATTCGCATCGTTTCCGACATTTACGGATATACCGTTCAGCATTTCTGTTAGGACAGCCTCAGGATACATATCCTGTAAATTCAGGTTTACACAGTTCTCTACTCTTCCATCCGTAAGAACCGGCCCCGGCATTCCGATGCCTACGCCTGCCGTCTGATATTTTTCACCTTTAAGCGCTTCCTCTATATGAAAAACTGTTTTCGCGATCTCTTCCATAAAGAGCCTTCCGCCATTCGTGCAGTCTGTTGGCGTGGACAGTTTTTTTATAAGTTTTCCGTTTTCTGTTAATACGCCGTATTTTGTGTTGGTTCCTCCCACGTCAATCCCAATTGCTATCTTCATTCTATTCTCCTGTTGAACCAGCCGGGTGTGCCTGTCAATCCATTTCCTCTTAGACTCAAAGTTCAAATTATATTGTCGGTTTTTTTGCCTAGTATTTATTTCTCCTATGATGTTATTATTTTAGCACTGAATCTATATGATCGTCAATTATCTAAATTTTACAACAATATCGAACTATTTTTAGAACATTTATACAACATTTGTTCCCACATCCCAAAGTTTAGCATACTCCGAAAGGCCTTTTAACTTAATCAGCGAACTTTTCTATTAAGTAAAAAGGCCCCCGCCCAACGGCGAAGGACCAACTTTCTTCCAACCTCTTATAACCATAGATTGTTCTCAAATACTCTCTTTTCCGGATTTCAGATTCTCCATAAATTTTTCTGCACTGATTTGACGCTTTAGTCCATCCAGCAGCTCTTTGTCCGCCCTGGGCACCATGACCGCCAGTGCAGACAGCGCCTCCTCATTGTTTTTTCCTTCCCGCTTAAACTCACAGAACTTCTCAACAATCCGGAGCACTTTTACATTTTTCTGGTCCGGATCAACGAACATTTCGCTCTGCTCGTCTCTCAGATATGGTACAATCCGCCCTGAGAGCTTCAGTGGTGCAATCATGTCTTCAAGCTCATCTCTTGTTATTCCATGAGACATTACAAATTCCCCAAATACATGAAACGCGATTCCAAGTTCAATTTCCACTCTTTCATTTTCTGAAAAGTTTAAAATATGCAGCAGACGGTCGCAATATCTTTTCACTTCTTTGGCCTGGCTGTATAGTTCCGAATCCATATACCGTACCAGGTTTAAAATGAACTGACAAACACTCTCCGCCTTTTCCATGTCTGCAAGCCTCTTTTTCTTCCCCAGCAGATATCCGATCTGCTTTCGGAGTTCCTTGTAATTCACGGGCTTGCTCAGGAACAGATCGGCGCCCACATTGACCGCCTGCATCCTGTCGCCTACATCACTTAATACCGTAAGTAATATAACTGCAATATGTTCTTTCTCCGGGTCGGATTTTATTCGTCTGCATATCTCAAAACCGTTCATGCCGGGCAGCATAACATCCAGCAATACCAGATCCGGCTGAAACTCATCCACAAGCGGCAGCGCTTTCATTCCCTGATATGCTTTTTCGACACAAAACCCCCACTCATTCAGTACATCATACAGCATATCGCAAATCACTTCATTATCATCTATCACAAGAATTTTTTCCATCTCATGCGCCCCCATATTTATATTTCCTGCTCTTCTGCTGCCGGCAGATAGAAGATGGCCTCTGTCCCCACATTCACTTTGCTGTGCAATTCTATCTTCCCTCCCTGGACCTCCACCCATTTCTTGGAAAGCGGCAGTCCAAGGCCGGTTCCGCCATATTCTCTTGAATAAGAATTGTCTGTCTGTTCAAATTCGAGAAATACCCGTTCCAAATCCTTTTCATCAATTCCTATCCCCCGATCCAAAACACAGAATTTTACATACTTTCTGCCGTTATCCGGACAATTGACGTTCTCTGCTGAAATAGTGACCGTACCGTTTTCATGAGAAAATTTGATCGCATTGGACAGCAGATTATAGAGAATCTGCTTCAGCAGTTTCTTATCCGCCCATACTTCCAGATCATCCGGTGACACCGATGTAATCAGTTCGATAGATTTCTTATATGTGGTACTTTTTACTATCCCAATTGCTTCTTCCAACACCTCATTGACAAGACATTCTGCAGGATTCACATTCAGTTTCCCTGCATTTATCTTAGATAGATCCAGGATATCATTGATCAAAAGTAATAACTGGTTACTGGAGAGCCAGATGTTTTTTACATACTTGGTCTGCCGTTCGTTGAGCGTACCGAAAAGCTCATCCAGCAGCAGTTCCGATGCATTAATGCTTCCGGTCAGCGGCGTCTTCAGTTCATGGCTTATGTTTGCAAGAAACCGCGATTTCACCTGATTTGACTCTTTCAGCTCTTCAATCGTCTGCTGGAGTTCTATGGTTCTTGCGTCAACCTTTTGTTCCAGAGTAGAATTCATCTCCATCAGCTGCTGGGAAAGACTGTCTGCTTCCTGATGCTTTTTCACAAGCTCATCTATGTACTGCTCAATATCCATTTTGTTTCGATAAAGAGTTTCAGCCATTTCTTCCATTGCAACCAGCAGTTCCTTCGTTTCACGGCTTTGATTATTCATATTCCCATAGCCGTGCGCCACTGTAAAATCTCCCTGGCAGATATTCCGTGCAATGTCGGCACTTGCCCGGATTGGTTTCGTGATACTCTTTCCGAATAGAATACTGGATACCAGGATAATAAAAAATGTAATACAGATTACCGTAATTACAATCTTCCGGTTCACAGAAAGCATCTCTACAAATATAGTTTCTGGAATCCCCACGCTGAGATATCCCTGAAAGTCATCAAAATATCCCTTCAGAGGTTTATAAAGAAAGTAATAATTATCTCCGATCGGCGCATATTCAGAACCAAAATAGATCTCATTCCCCGTCTTTGTCCCCTGTGTAATATCCGGTATTGTTGTCCCTGTATAATCACTTTTATCTTCCGAAAAAATGTTGGAACATATCCTTAGATCGTCAAGAGATATGGTAAGATAAGAATCCGGTATAATCTCAGTGTACTCTGTGGTATAGTAACTGTTCTTATTGATGATATCCCCCAGCATCAGATATCCCAGTACCTGCCCATCCGTATCCTTGACAGGGAAAATTACGATCGCCACAAGGCCGTCATAACTGAGCTCTCCTGTGGATTCCAGCGTAACCGCATAGTTTTCTGCCAGGCCGCTTCCCTTCTCAAATATATCGCGCAGGTCTGCCACGCACTGTGTTTTGATCACACGGCCCGGGGCCTGTTCTATATAGGGGAGCGATATCTTCCCCGCACGATCCGCGTTTTCTACCATATGTGCCAATACATTTCCCGATGCATCCACGAACATGCCCAGATCAAGATACTCGTATTCTTGTTTTAAGTCTGATAAACTTGCGGCAAGCTGCTCCTGATTCCCCGCCTGGTAAAACTCTCTGACATCATCTAAACGGATAATTAGAGAGGCCCCTTTTTCCATCTCATTCAAACGGGCATCCCGAATCTCCATTGCCGCGTACACAGATGTATTCAGATAATTCTTTACAGAATTATCCAGCATCTTATTCAGTGCACGATTGGAGACCAGCAGGACAAGCAGCATGGACAGGATCATGATTACAGAATTAAAAATTATGAGCCTTTTATTAATAGACATGCGTCACCTCTTGATTTCCTCAGCGTCCAGTTCCTGACAAATCAACATCACATCAATCCGGTTCTTTACATTCATCTTTCTTATAATGTTACTTACATGTGTCTTTACAGTCTTTTCACTTATAAAAAGACTTTCGGCAATCTCGAGATTACTCTTTCTTTTCATCAAAAAATCGATGATGCTTATTTCCCGATCTGTTAGGCCGTATCTTTTCATCAGCTGAGTGTATAGGTGACTGTTGTGAGCTGCGAAACCACCCGCCGCTTCCGGCATATGGATCATAGCAAGAATACTGGAGAGAAACTTTAGAATATTCTCCAGGTCAGATTTCTTCATATAATTAACAGAAAACTTTTCGTAAATTTCATTTTTTTCTTCTGAAAGCGAAACCATGCCGCCGATGAAAAAAGCAATAATGTCGTTGTCATAAAATATCGGATACAAAAAGTAAGCCAGGCCCGTGTAACAGTACTCTATAATCGGTTCCCTCTTTTTGAGCATTGCTGCAATAGACTCTTTTCTGTAGGAAATGCATTCTGTGGAATTGTTTTTTTGAAGCTTATAACATAACAAAGACTCATTTGACCAGACAGTCAACGGTTCTCCGTCTATCGAAAGAAGACACAGGCTGATATTGTAACTTGCCGCAAAATTATCCTGAAAGGTCTGTACTTGTTCTTTTCCAATAGACTGAAGCCACCTTAATGCAATTTTATCCATATGACACCTTTCTATGTTTCGATACGGTTATAAAGTTATACAACAAATATAGCAGAAATCCAGATTGTTATCAATAATAGCAATCTGGATTTCCGCTCCTTTCTTTTAATTTCATGAAATTTTACTTCTGTATGGCAGATAAATTATATACAATATCCGTATCGAGATAACAGGCAATTCCTTTATCGAAATACACATCCTGAAGGTATTCCAAGTCCTTTTTTGACAATGCTTCCTGGTGCTTATACTTATATGCCGTGCCAAGCTGCTCCCATTTGGATGTTCCCAGTCTGTGGAACGGCAGAAGATTGATTTCAAAAAATCCGTTCTCATTCATAAAATCTGCTGTTTTTTGGGCATTTTCCACACTGTCATTAAATCCAGGAATAATCGGTGTACGTAGGATTATTCTTCCGTTCCAGCCACTTTTTTTGAGTGCCCGAAGGTTTCTTAATGTAACCTCGTTTCCCACGCCTGTTTTTGCCTTATGTGCCTGCGAGTCCATGTTCTTGATATCTACAAAAGCAAAATCAATATACTCTAATACCTTTAGGAATATGTTTTCATCCGTATAAGCGGATGTCTCAATTGCCGTATGCATGTTATTTTTCTTACATTCCTTCAATGCCTCTAAAAGAAATTCCCACTGCACGAAAGGATCCCCGCCGCTAAAGGTGACACCGCCATCGGTTCCCCAAAAATCTTTATCCCGCTTTAACACATCCATCAGTTCCTGCAGTGTGTAATACGTGCCTGACACCCGGAGCGCTTCATAATTACACGCATTCGTGCACTGATACTCTTTACAGTCGACACAGTGCGCCCGCTGGATCTTCGGTAATCCGCTTTCCGGATCCATGGTAACCGCGCCGCGCGGGCACGCAGCCACGCAGCTTTTACAATGATTCTGCACTGCCTTGCATCTGCCGGAAGTAAATAACAGATTCTGTTTCAGCTTTTTCCCCTCGGGATTTGCACACCACTCACAGCGAAGCGGACAGCCGCTTAAGAATATAAGAGTTCTGTCTCCGGGACCGTCATGTACAGAAAATCCCTGTATGTCAAATATTAAACCCTTCTTATCCATAACAATCCCTCCTGAACACTAGTACATCATATAATAATTAACTGCCACTTAAGCAGACCTAAATTTCCGATAGCACTGCTCCACAAGCCTCAGCGTCAGCCCACTACGCCTGCGTTTGTGGAGCAGCACTCTCGAAACTTTATCTCAGCTTATGAGTCAGTTACTTATTTTACGATGTACTGGTAACTTATTTTTTTAACTTATCCGGCAATTTTGCAGCTTTGGGAAGTGTGAATGCAAAGATTGCAGATAAAAGAAACATAATAGTAGCCACGATGAAAGACACCTTATAGGATCCGAATACATCATATAATTTGGCTCCCAGGTAACTTCCGACTGCAGGTCCGATACCCATAATGATCAGAGTGGCAAGTCCCCAGATTTTTGGGAAACTTCTTCCGAATATAGATCCCATATATCCTGTAACCTGCCCCGGCATTCCCTGCCAGTATGCTGCAAAAAAGATACATGCAACAATTGTAATAAAGATGGATGTCTTGCCTGCCAACAGGCAGATCATACCGAGGACTCCGCTTGCAGCCGCAAAGAACATCAGAATTCTTCTTGCTTTTGTCTCGTCACCTACTCTGCCTGCATACTTATCGGAGAAGGTTCCGAGAAGCGGTGCGAATACACACCCGAGAAGTCCGACAAACGCATAAAGGTTCGTACTCGTTCCCATAGAAAGGCCGACGTCTGTCTGCCAGTAGCGAACCAGCTGTGACCAGATCAGAAATTCAGAGAAGCAGGAACAGAAGAAGGACAGAATTGACCCCCATACAAAATATGTTGAAAATGCTTCTTTTACTGGCCATGCGTATCCAGCCGTTTCTGATGCGGATTTCTTGCCGCCGATCATCTCACCTTTTGGTTCCATGCCATATGACTGCGGCGCCTGTTTTGTAATCAGCGTGGCTATCAATAACAGTACCAGCGCAACAGCACCGAGAAGCTTCATCGCCACACGCCAGTCCATTGTCAGGAGAACCGCTTTCAGCCCAAGTGTCAGTATTACCTGTGCGATACATGCACCTGCAGCCGCAAACCCAAACGCTTTCCCATAGGCATTTCCGATAAACCAGCTTCTGATCGTAGATACTGCCGGAACAAAAAGCATACCCGTTGCGGTACCTGCAAAAATAGAATATGGAAGCAGATACATCATATAGGAATTTGCATAGCTTGTAACGAAATACCCCAGAAATCCCGCAACCGTCGCAATACCAAAGCAGAACTTCGGCCCGAATTTACTGAAGATAAGCCCGGAAAAATAAGATACAACCGCATAGATCAGCATCATGATAGAATACCCTGCCGTTACACTTGCTGTATCCCATCCCATATCCGTAGTCATTGGGGTAAGTAAAACAGAGAAAGCACTGCGATATCCAAAAAATACAAAATAAACAAGAAAAGCTGCCGCAATTACCATTAAACCATAGTTTTTAGAGTTTGACTTCTCATTCATATATAAGCCCCCTTTTCATGATGCAGGCGCTAAAGCGCCTGCATGGCCAGATAACCTCAATTATCTATTTTGTCTCATATCCTTCACATGTCTTAGCATCCATATCTTCGTATGCCCAGTATTCAGACTTCAGCCCTTTGCACATGCCGATCCCCTCTTCATTCACCCCACAAAAATGGCTGCAGTTCCTGCATTTTGCTTTTTCTGCAAAAGCCGGACAGATATCGGTATCGATCAACACAAAACCACCATTTTTTCTACAAAAGCCTTTAAATACATCAAACTGAACAAAGTTTTTACAATCGCTATGTTTACTCATATCAGATACCTCCTTCAAATTCTGTCCGGGCAATTACTTCGTCCTGAACCGGTTTGCCTGTCTCTACCCAGTACTGTGTAAATCCAGAAACTCTGACTAACAAATCCCGGTTTGCCTCCGGATGTTTCTGTGCCTCTTTTAACATTTTAGAATCAACAATGTTAAACTGAACATGGAATCCGCCCTTATTCATAAATGCTGAAATCATGGTCAGTAACTTCTTGCTCCCGTCAAGTCCGCGTACTGCGTTTGGATGGAATTTCATATTAATCTGCGAGTTCTGGGATTTGCTCTGATCCCAACAGCACCCGGAAGCCAGTAAAGCATATGGCCCCTTCCGGTCTGTACCAGGATATGCAGACATGGAACCATCTGCAAATGCCGTATTGCACAGGCGTCCATCCGGTGTTGCAAATGTTGCCATACCCACTGCAGCATGCAGCGCCACGGAGATCTGACATGCATACATTGGTTTTGCATACAGAGATTCGTATGTATTACAGAGATCGCAGAACCAGTCTTCATACTCTTTCAGAATCTCTTTCACGTAGTCCTCATCATTCCCATGTTTTGGGGCTTTCAGGCAGTCGCCATGAATCTCATCATATTTTGTAACATCTGGCTTTTTAATCTGCTCGCCCAATGAGAATGCTTTTGATTCTACTGCTGTATAGAAGCCAAAGTTATCCTTGATCGCATCTCTGAAATCATCCAATGTGTACTTTTTCTCTTCATAAACAAGCTTCTTCAACGCCGCAAGTGAGTTAACCATATTGATCGTACCGCAGGACTCGATATTATAGGTCGCATTATACCTGGTTCCCATATGTCCGATATGATGTCCGTTCTTCAGGCAGTCCGGTTTGAACAGGGAGTTTACAATAGACATATTTCTGTCACGCCAGATGTCATGCTGGATATTCCCCGCTTTTACAGTCGGCTCCAATGTCTTTGCATAATACTTTTTATACTGATCCCAGAAATCCTCATAGGTCTTAAGCTCTCTGTTGTGCGGCGGAAGTACCTGTATGCCGGTTCTTGGATCCACACCGTTGAACAGTACCATATTGATCATCTTCGGATTCGATACAAAGTGTACGCCTACCGAAGTTGTCTGGCTTGCGCCTGCCGGAATATAGTGTGTCTTTCCGTTGAAATGAAGAGGCATGAAACAGCCAGGCGCAGTCTCCAGACATCCGCCGATTGCCACTGCGCGTGCCTCAGATACCGTCATCCCCTCTGCGCCGTACTGATTCATCATAAAGTCCATCGCAACCCGGTTATTCATCCATGCCGGGTATCCAACCCCAGTCTTGGTACATTCCACACACTTAATCAGGAAATCCTTCGGAAGTCTCTCATCATATAATACCGATAAAGTCGGCTGTGGAGACTGATTTGTCATACCCGCATGAAGAATAAGCCACTCCAGTCTGTTTCCACAGGGTGCGCCGTCTTTATCAAGGCCTCCCACAGAAAGGTTGTTAAATGTATTGCCTGAAATACCTCCCGAGATTCCTGTGCTTGCGAACAGCTCAATTGTACTGAATTTGAAACGATGTACTTCCAGAAGCTCAATGACTTCTTCTTCTGTAATAGTTCCATCTGCAATATCTTTTTCAAAATACGGATAAAGCACCTGCCCGAGACGTCCCGGAGAGTATCCGGAGATTGCATCTTCATTCAATACTGTAATATGGATCAAATAAGTAAGATGCAGTGCTTCTCTGAAGTTTCTCGGTGGATTGTGGGCGATCCATTCCATCTGTTCTGCAAGTGCAAGATACTCTTCTTTCTGAGCTGCATCCGGCTCAATCTCAGCAACGGTTCTCAATTCTTTCACATAATTCATCCAGAACTGCTGAATACCGCCTAATACAATACGTGCCGCCTCGTAGAAATACAGGCGTTTCATACCAAGGATTCCGTCGCCATCTGCAAATCCTGCAACTTCCAGTTTCTTTTCCTCGCAGAATCTGATCATTCCGTCAATTCCATATTCCAGTGGGAAATAGTAGCTTGCAACTTCACGTCCCTGCGGAATTGTATAGCCGCTGTCACAGAACACCAGAACGCTCTTCATGATATTTGCCTTGTCTTCGTAGTCAGACATCATCTTCTCATACGCAAGACCAAGGTCTTCTACCGATTTTCCGGCCCACTCTCTCGCCAGTTTCGTAAGTACCGGTACTTCTTCCGCCCTGATCCCGAATTTACCTGCAAGAGAAACAACTTTTCCCTGATTCTTGGTTACGTTTCCGCCTCCGGTTCCAAGCGCTGCAATCTCATCAATTGCCGTCGTTCCACTTGCTGCCGCACTCTTCAATTCATCTTCTTTTGCAAGGTAGAATGAATTGGTAAGCCATGGCATTGGAAAACCGCCTCTTAAATAATCTGTTTTTCCGCCCGGAAGTAAATCTTTGGGATAAATACTCGGGGTAGAATGAGCATATGCGCATGCAAGCGCTTTTGCACGGCGGACTTCCAGCACATCTCCGTCACATTCTGCAAACTTTCTGCTGTACCAGTAAGGGAACTCAACACTTGCGCTTGAAAATGCCTGGTAATACAGATCCATTAAGTATTCTGCACGTTTTGTTTTTTCCAGCTTAATCTCTCTGTCAACAATCTCTTCGGATTGCTGTAAGTCATCACTGCCGTACGCTAAACCCATTGACATTCCTTTTTCTGCCAGAATCTCTTCCAGCCGTTTTCCTCTCTCAATAGCGTCCATACAATTCTCCTCCTTTTGAAAATAATCGTTGTCTTCAGCCTTATAGGGGCTGCTTGATATATTATTATCATAGTATAAGAGGCCGTGGATTCCTATTGACCAGGGGGCTCTTTTGGGGTGTATTTTTAGGAGGGCTCAGACTTTTTTAGTTCTTTTCTCGGGCGGGGGGCTTAAAAAGGATGTAGAGGTGGGGAAGGATGTGAGGGGTGGTAAGTATTTGACAATAATAAGAGCCCAGAAATCCGCATAAATGCTGAATTTCCAGACTCTTTTATATTCAAACTCGGTGTGCCCTTTATTGTTATTAAATATATTTGTTTAAGTTTTGTACAAATACACACCATTTATTACTTCAATTACATCACTTATTCTGCCTTACTGATTTTCTGCTGCCAATATGTTGCCATATTTTAAACGTCTTTTTTCACATCATACTACCTTTTTCATCTTGGATAAACAGCATCGTTTCGAGAAAGGAGATACACACAATACTGATTCATACTGATACCTTCTCTTTTGGAATGCTCTGCTAATGAGCGGTGCAGACTGCGAGGTATTCTCAACTTAAACTGTCCAGAATAATCTCCTAACTTATCCGGCTCATGAATCGGAATCCCATCTTCAAGTGCAGCTTCAATCCATACTTTTTTTGCATCCAGTGCATTTGCTACCGCAGATTCTACTGTCTCACCACAGGTAATACACCCAGGAAGGTCAGGATAGGAAACCACAAATCCACCTTCATCCTTATCCTCTACAATCTCCATCCGATAGGACATTGCCATATAATCATTCAGCGTCTTCATCGTTTTTCGCCTCACTTTCTACAATTTGCTTTACCAATTCTACATATACTTTTTTAATCGGTTCATGCTTTGGTATCGTAAGCGGCTGACATCCCGATTTCCGAAATGTATAATGACTGCTTCCACTCCTCGGAGCGTTCATTTCATATCCATAACTTTCTAACACTTTACGTAATTCATTGAACCGGAGGTCTTTAGATAAAGAACAAATACGTGTTAATAGTTTATCCCACTTTGACATCTTGAATACCTCCTGCTTATATTATATGTGGTGTCGTATTTGGTGTCAACATTTTTATGCGTCAATTTTCTGATATATTCTGGCAACAAAAAATTCTGTAAATAAAACTAATAAAATAATACCTAATATGGCAAGTAATCCACAGACTACCTGCCATATAAAATAAACTATATTAAATTGAAATTACTCGAACTCTATCGTCCCCGGTGGTTTCCCCGTTAAATCATAGAACACCCGATTCACATGCCCCACTTCATTCACAATCCTGCTGGTCACCCGGTGCAGCACCTCCCAAGGCACTTCCGACGACTCCGCAGTCATGAAATCTATAGTATTCACCGCCCGCAGCGCCACTGCATAGTCATAGGTTCTCTCATCCCCCATAACCCCCACAGACCTCATATTGGTCAGAGCCGCAAAATACTGCCCCACAATCTTATTCATTCCGGCAGCATCCATTTCCTCACGGTAAATAGCGTCTGCATCCTGCACGATCTTCACCTTTTCAGCGGTAATCTCGCCAATAATCCGTATTCCCAGACCCGGCCCAGGGAATGGCTGCCTGAACACCAGTCTCTCCGGTATCCCAAGCTCCAGTCCCGCCTTACGCACCTCGTCCTTAAACAAGTCTCTCAACGGCTCTATGATCTCTTTAAAATCCACATAATCCGGCAGTCCGCCTACATTGTGATGGGATTTGATCACCGCGGATTCCCCTCCCAGGCCGCTCTCTACTACATCCGGATATATCGTCCCCTGCACGAGAAAATCTACCGCCCCGATCTTCTGAGCCTCTTCCTCAAATACACGGATAAATTCTTCTCCTATAATCTTCCGTTTCTCTTCCGGCTCGACAGCTCCTGCAAGCTTGCTGTAGAATCTCTCCTGCGCATTAACCCTGATAAAGTTCAGGTCATAATGCCCTTCCGGTCCAAAGACAGCCTCTACTTCGTCCCCTTCATCTTTCCTTAAAAGGCCATGATCTACAAATACACAGGTGAGCTGTGATCCGATCGCCTTGGAAAGCAACACTGCTGCCACAGAAGAATCCACGCCGCCCGAAAGCGCGCAGAGCACTTTGCCTCCGCCAACTTTTTCCCGGATTGCCTTGATCGTCTCTTCTACAAATGCATCCATCTTCCAGTCTCCAGCACAGCCGCAGACATTCTTTACAAAGTTATTAATCATCTTTGTGCCTTCCGCCGTATGCAGCACCTCTGGATGGAATTGTATCGCATAGAGGCCGTCCTGGGCTCTTTCCGCTGCTGCTGTAGGGCAGTCTGCGGTATGCGCTGTGACTTCAAATCCGGGCGCCGCCTGGGAGATGTAGTCAAAGTGGCTCATCCAGCAGATTGTGGGGGTGGAAACATCTTCAAATACCTTGGAGTCCGGCTTGTCGATGAGCACTTCTGTCTTTCCATACTCCCGTACATCCGCACGTTCTACCCGGCCTCCCAGCACATGCATCATCAGCTGCGCGCCATAGCACAAGCCGAGAACCGGTATGCCAAGCTTAAAAAGTTCTTTTGTATAAGTCGGGGAATCTGCCTCGTAGCAGCTGTTCGGCCCTCCTGTCAGAATGATTCCTTTCGGATTCATTGCCTTTATTTTTTCTATATCTGTCTTATAAGAATAGATCTCGCAATACACGCTGCACTCTCTGACGCGCCTTGCGACCAGCTGATTATACTGCCCTCCGAAATCCAGGACAATGACTAATTCATTTTTCAAATTTATCCTCCTGTTGAACACACAATGTCTAAACCTATTTTAAATTTACTTTCCTATTATAAGGGAGGGTTTTGCGATTTACAAGACTCTCTTTTAAAAAAACGCGCATCCACGTCTGGTTTTCAGGCCGCATTTCCAGGGAAATCCATCGCCCTACACTGTATAATCTGTTATTTTCCCTGCTTATATACTCCGCATCAATTTCCATTTTCCGCCATAATACCTGACCATCATGAAGACGGCCCGGAAGCACCAGTCGATTACCATGGCCACCCAGACTCCAAAGACGCCGAGTCCCATATATCTTCCCAGTATATAACTGAAGACAATTCTGAAGATCCACATAGAGGCAATGGATATTATCATGGTAACTTTCGCATCCCCGGCAGCCCGCAGAGTTGCAGGCAATGAGAAGGCAACCGGCCACACGATCATACAGCTGATGCTGTGGAAATATAATATCTGCTTCGTTGTCTCCGCCGTAAGGTCTGATAAGTGGTATGCCTTCAATATAAATGGCAGCAGAAGGAAAATGACTGCGTTCATAATCCAGATCAGTACGTACACAATACCCACTAGTTTTTTTGTGTAATAATGTGCCTGTTCGTAATCCCCTGCCCCCACGCACATTGCGATCACGGAGGTGATCGCAAGATTCAGTGCAATCCCCGGCAGAATTTGGAACAGAGCCACCGCATTGCTGACCGCATTTGCAGCGATCGCATAGGTACCAAATGTAGATACCAGGCTCAGCACCATAATTTTCCCCAGCTGGAACATGCTGTTTTCCAGGCCGTTGGGCACTCCGATCGACAGGATTCTTCGTATCATCCGCCAGTCCGGACGGTAATGGAAGCTCCTGCTGATGTGCAGCTGCCGCTTCTGGTCAGTCAGCAGCACGGTAATTATAACGGCCGCCACGACCCTGGAGATCAGTGTTGGAATTGCTACTCCTTCCGTTCCCCGATGGAATCCATATATCAGAAGCGCATTTCCTCCAATATTAATCAAATTCATAATGATCGAAACCTGCATGGACACCTTAGAGTTGCCCATGGCACGGAATATTGCCGCTCCGGCATTGTATAATGCCATGAACGGAATGGAAGCTGATACAATCAGCAGGTATGTATTCGCATGTGCCATTACATCCGCGTCGATCGCACCGAATACCACATGCAGGATAAACCATTTTCCACAGTAAATAATAGCCATAATCCCCACGGCTACGATCGTGATAAACCATACAATCTGATTGGAAGCTTCACAGGCGTTTTCGTCACTCTTCTGCCCCAGATACTGCCCCGATATAACCGCGCCTCCGGCGGCCAGAGCTCCAAAGGCATTAATAAAGAGCACCATGATATTGTCAACCAGTGACACCCCGGATACCGCCGCCTCTCCGACACTCGCTATCATAATCGAATCCGCCATACCGACCAGTATTGCAAGCAGCTGCTCGATAATCAGCGGAATTATCAATGCTCTCAGTGCCTTGTTATCAAATAAATAGGCGCTTCTGTCTCTTTGTTTTTTCATACTCTCATTCCTACTCTTTCATTCCCATATCAAAGTGGGCAGGCACACCTCAAATCACCACGCCCTCACTCAAGAGGGACTCGCACACTTTGGCCCGCATAAATAACAAAGTGGGCAAGACCACTCAACTCCCCACCATCTCACTCAAGAAGAGCATGCATACTTTGGCGCCGTCGCGATGCTGCTTTGCGGTTATATACCTTATTGCGGCGTGTACATCTCCCAGAGGGTTTTCTATAATAGGAAAGTGCCAGGCACTTTTCCTTCATAGAAAAAACTTCTCAGCGCGTACATTATACGCCGAGAAGTTTTGAGATGCAAGTTATACGCTTTGTTTGATTAATATCGCCCAGATATCGCAGTTAAATTACAGCCCGCACTGCCGCTTTTATGCCGCAGCGTACTTTGAGATTTCCTGTTTCAGGTCTTCGCAGTCCTCATCATAGATTTTCAGTTCAATGGGATGATTGAATCCCAGATTCATAATCCCAAGTATCGACTTGGCGTCTACTACGAATCTGCCTCTCTTCATATCCATATCATAAGGGTACTTAGCAACCTTATTTACAAAATCAAGCACTTCTTCAGGGTTTTGAAATTTTATGATCATTTGATTCATTGTTTTCTCTCCTTTTTTCAGACTATCTATGACGGCTTTCATTAGCTTCTGCTTTTTTGTTATCGACATCATAGCACAATTTTTTCCATTTACAAGGACGAAATTTCTGAAAAAGGTAGAAAAATTTAATAGACTGACTTACGAAACTCATTTGGAAGCATGCCCACTTCCTCTTTAAAAACCTTGCTCATATACTTGGGATCCGAGTATCCGGCCAGCTCTGCGATCTGATTTAGCTTCAGGTGCGTATCGGCTAAGAGCTGTTTCACCTTCTCAATCCGCAGCTTCCGGATTGTTTCTGAAAATGTGACGCCGGTTTCTTTTTTGAACTGTGCGCTCAGATATTCTTCCGAAACAAACAGTTTATTTGCCACTTCCTCCAGGGTGATGCCCTGGTCATAGTACTTTCGGATCATCTGCTGGGCCTTCTGCACAAGAACACTCACCGGCAGCTCCTCTTTTTCCTGCATATTAAGATCCAGCAGTTCAAAGAACTTTTCCATGCTGCGTTTAATCTGGTCCCAGCTCGCCGCCCCGGACACTTCTCCCAGGATCCCTTGAATCTCGAGTTCCGCATCCAGTTCCTGGATGTTCCCCCGCGAATTTGCTACAGCCCAGTTGAAACGTATGAGAGATTTCTTGATTTCTTCCGGCAGATGGGGAGACTCCGGATAATATTGGAACAGCTTCCTGTAACATTCTTTGAGCGCCTCCCGATCCCCCCTCTTGATCGCCTGGCATGCCTCGTCCTCCAGCTCAGCTGGATGCTTCAAGGGCACGATTTTTAACTTTTCAATCTCCTCTTTCCTAAGCAGGATTCCCTTATTCAAAAGAAGGTTCCATTCCTTTTCCTTCTGTATTCCGCTGACAGCCTCCGGTAAATCCAGAATCCGCTCCATGCTCTTCCAGATGCAGACCACTGGGCTTTTCAGATTGCTGCACAGCATAGGGACTACAGAATTCTGGAAGTATTCATATAAGGCACAGTCCCGTGGAACCCGGTAGAGTATCATAATCAGCATCTGCCACGCATCGGCTTCTATCACACAGGAGGCAAATTTAACAGTGTGGGCGCCCACATCCTCCAGCAGATCCTTTGCCGTTTTTTTCTGTTCTTCATACCCGTCTCCCAGCCACAGAGCGAAGACCTCGGCGGGATCTTCCACGGAGAATCCGTATTTTTCCATAGTCATATTATGAAACTGCTTGTCCGGAGCCAGCTGTCCGTTTAAGCATCCAATGAAGATGCCCTGGACGGTAAATACTTTATCCTGGCTTTTCTCTTTGTCCAACTCCTCCTCGATCTGTCCCAGAGCCCGTTTCAGCTCCGGGATCTTGATTGGCTTCAGGAGATAATTCTCAATATCAAGCTCTATTGCCTGTTTTGCATAATTAAAGTCTGAGTAAGCTGACAGGATGAGCACTCTGCAGTGGTTCTGCTCCTTCCGCAGCATTCTGAGCATCGACAGCCCATCCATCTTCGGCATCTGTATGTCCAGTATCACCAGATCGGGTTCCATTCTCCGGATCAGCTCATATCCGGCCTTTCCATCCCCGGCCTTCCCCACCAATTCATAATCCGGGTTTATTTTATGTAAAATTTTTGCAAGGCCTTCCCGAATCGGCGCCTCGTCTTCCACAATTACAATTCTCACTGCTGATCCTCCTTTCCGGGCACAAACAAATGCACCTTTGTCCAACTTCCCAGCATACTTTCAAAATAAATGGTGGCATCATCCCCGTAGTACAGTTTCAGGCGTTTCCGGACATTTACAATACCTACGTGTCCCTCCATGTCCTGCTCTTCATCATTCAATCTCTTCAACGTCTCCGGCCCAATGCCGAATCCGTTATCTTCTATAACCATGTGGATCTGCTCTTCTGTCCGGCGTATCACAATCGTCAGGCGGCAGTCCCCGTCCTTCCCCCCAAACCCATGTTTGATGGCATTTTCCACAAAGGGCTGCAGCAAAAGCTTATGGATCTTATATCCCATCATATCCTCAGGCACTTCTTCCAATATCGTCAGCGGCTTTCCGAGTTTTGCTCCCTGCAGCATACAGTAATGCCGAAGCCATCCCAGTTCCTGGCGCACGGTAGTCGTGCCTCCCGCATTTTTGACGGTATAGCGCAGAATATCCGCCAGCGCTCCAACCATCCCGCTGATGTCATACTGCTCATTTTCTATGGCCTTCCAGTTGATCGTGTCCAGCGTATTATACAGAAAATGAGGGTCTATCTGTGCTTCCAATGCGGAGAGTTCCGCGTTTTTCTGCTCCACAACAGCCGCCTTCACCTGGCCGATCAGGTCGTCAATATGGACAACCATCTCATTAAACCCTGTTCCAATCCGCCGTATTTCCGGCGGCATACTTTCAGGAATCTGGATGCTGACTCCAAAATCTCCTTCTTCCAGATCATTCATAGCATTTACGAGAGAATCCACTGCCGCCAGATACGGCTGCGTGGACATGTAAATCAAACATACCATAATTGCACAGGATACCACAGCAATCACGAAGAAAAACAACACCTGTTCCCAGATTGCCCTGTTATAATCAGCCAGCGGCTGCTCATTGCAGATTGTAAAACCGCTTTTCTCATGCAGCATCGCCGTATACTTACGATCAGCTGTATCCTTCTGACTGTTAAATTGGCTTCCGATAGCTGCAGAGTCCGGAGAACTGATCACCGTATTACCCTGCAGCAGATATGTGGCATTGTCCGTACCCGACACCAAAGTATCCCGTATCTGTTCCTCGTTGATGCTGATTACCACGATCCCCAGGGGATCATTGATATTCCTGTAATCGATCAGTTTTCTCCCGATCTGAAATAAATACGTTTTCCGTTCATTTGCAGTCACCGGATCTGTGAGCCCCTGATACACATATCCCTTCCCAATCTCCGGAACCGTGATTTTATCCGCCCAGACACTGTTTGTGGAGGAAGAATTCAACCGGTCATAGAATATAATACGCCCGTTCCGAAGCGATATCGTGATTCCTTCCACTCCCGGGTTACTATTGCAGATATGGCTCAGTTCATGACGCAGTGTACTGCTGTTAACGTCCAGATCATCCTGTTCCTTAATAATTTCAAGCACGGTATCTATAATCGTATCATCCGTACACATATCATACAGGATTGTCTCATACTTTTCCAATACCATGTCCAGGGATTTGTTGGCATTGTACAGGTTGCTGCTGATACGGCCGTCTATGTTGTCCTGCAGGCTGCTCCTGAGTCTCATCTGGGAAATAACAGCAAACAGACAGACCGGCACCAGCGCTGCCAGCAGAAATCTAAGAGACATCCTGGTTCTCAAGGTTCTTTCCCGTTTCATAAGTCTCCCCTCCTGATCTCAGCCATCCTTTCAGCTGCCTCCCTCAGAATCTCGTCCTCCGTTTTTTCTCCAATGACTGTCTCCCCCATTGCATCCGTAAGTACTCTGGATATGTACGGCCATTCCACGGAGAACTCTCTCGTCCTGGCAGATTTGGCAATCTCTATCATACTCCTATTCAACGGGTCTTCCACATACTGGTTTTCAAGCACATCCCGGCGGGGAGCCATATAAGCGGAACGGTCCATATAGGAAGACATTCTTTCCTTATCGCTGACATACTGCAGAAATTTGACCGCCGCATCCTGATGCGCTCCCTTCGTAACCCCAAAAATCTCCCCGCCCAGCACGGTTGTCCGGGTACCATCATCGGCCGCGGGCAGAACCGTTACCCCGTACTTCAGAAAAGGGTTTAAATCCCGGATAGAGGCAATCATAGACGAAGAGGTAATCATCATAGCAATATTGCCCTCAATAAACTGCCGCAGAAGATCGCCTTCTGTCAGGCTGATTGTCTGCCTGCTCATGGCCCCCGATTCCGTTAGCTGCCGAAGAAGATGGAATGCCTGCCTGCTTCCGGCCGAATCCAGTGAATCTACCTCTCCGCCCATCGACCACAAAAGGGGCAGGAAACTATATACACTTTCTTCACTCTCCACTGCCGGAAGGCCGAAACCATAATGACCGTGATCAGAGAGCTTCACTGCAGTATCATAAAGCTCCTGCCATGTCTGCGGTACTTTTGCCCCATGCACTTCCATGATGTTCTTATTATAATATAGGACCGCACAGTTCATTCCATAAGGCAGCCCCATCATCCGTCCCTCTACACTGCAGGCTTCCTTTATTTCCGGCAGATATTCCTCAAAATCCTTGATCTCATCTGTCAGATCCACAAAAGGTTCCATTGCATGAAAATAATGAAAATCCGATGAATCCACCAAAGCCAGCTCCGGCATATTACCATCCGCCATGCTTAGGGCCAGTTTTTTCTTAAAATCTTCATCCGGCACATACTGGGTCGTTACTTCAATCTCATCCTGGGTGCGGTTAAATCCATTTACCAAATTCGCCAGTTCTTTTTTTACATAGCTCTGGCTCCAGTAGTACCAGATCGTGATCTTCTCCTTTTCTTTCACCGTGTCCTGCTCTTTTTCTGCACATCCTGCGGCAGTCCCCGCTGTCAGCAAAAAAGCAAGCAGAAGTGCACAGATTCTCTTATATCTCTTCACAGTCGTTTCTCCTTTGTCACTATAACTGAACCTGTTGTCATTTACATTAGGCATTATTCCATTCTTCCAGTACATCATAAAATAAGTCGTCGTTCATTCATTTATGATGTGCCAGCTTGCTGTCCCGCCGGGAGGGCACCCCTTCCGCCGGTTATTTGACCTGCTCTATGCAGCACTGAACCGATGATGGTATAATGTCTAACCACATTATACCATAATCAAAGAATTCATGAAAACCCTGGCATCAGGCGGGGCACTTTGCCGATATCTATGACGTGCCTTCGACTCCACTGCTGTTACACGCAAAGTCTATATCTGTACACAATAAAATGCACCTAAGTACCGGGTTGTCTGATTCCCGGCGCCTAAGGTGCATTCTATCTGTATTTCTCCGTTTCGCTGTAGTTACTAGCATATCGTAAAATAAGTAACTGACTCATAAGCTGAGATAAATTTTCGAGAGTGCCGCTCCACAAACGCAGGCGTAGTGGGCTACGCTGAGGCTTGGAGAGCAGTGCTATCGGAAATTTAGGCCGGCTTATGCGGCAATTAATTATGATACGATGTCTAGTGCTGATGCAGATATTTTTCTCTGGTAGCAAGTCCGCCGCGTATATGGCGCTCAGACTTATTCATGTCCAGCACCTTCCGTGCCTCTCCCGCCAATGCAGGATTAATCTGTAGGAGCCGCTCCGTCACATCCTTATGTACCGTACTCTTGCTGATTCCAAACTGCTTCGCCGTCTGCCGAACTGTGGCACTGTTATCTATGATATAATTGGCGATTTCCACGGCTCTTTCCTCAATATAATCTTTCAAAAAAATCCCCCTGCAATCATTGTTTTTACAATGTATGCGCGGGGGAAGGAGAGTATGACTTGCTAATTGCCGCATGATTGTATTCTTTTCATACAAGCGTAAATTTCTCTCTATTATTAGGACTTCACCTCAAAGCCCAGTTCTTTCAGCATCTGCATATCCTGCTCTATGGTTATCCCTGCTGTCGTCAGCATATCTCCTGTAATAGCCGCATTGGCGCCTGACTGAAAGCACTGTTTACCTTTATCCGCCATCAATCCGCGGCCGCCCGCCAGGCGGATAAATGCATCCGGCACAAGAAACCGGAAAACTGCCGTTATCCTGCACATATCCTCAATCGTTAGCCGGGGATTCCTCTCATATGGCGTGCCTGGAATCGGGTTCAGCATATTAACCGGAATAGAACGCACCCCCAGATCTCTGACCGTTAAAGCCAGGTCAATCCGGTCTTCCATCGTCTCCCCAAGCCCCACAATCCCCCCGCTGCAGACGCTAAGCCCGGCTCGCTTAGCAGCCTTAACTGTCTCAATCTTTTCTTCATAAGAGTGTGTCGTACAGACCTCCGTAAAATAATTTCTGGAGGATTCCAAATTATTATGTACCCGGCAAGCACCTGCCTCTTTAATTTTCCGAAAAGCCATCTCATCCAGTAACCCAAAAGATACGCAGACCGAGATATCCACATTCTCCCGAATTGCCCGGATACTTTTACACACAGCCTCCACTTCACCGTCATCCAGCCTTTTCCCTGACGTCACAATCGAATATCTCATAACTCCCCGCTCTGCATTGTACTTGGCCTGTTCCAGCAGCTGCTCCGTCTTTAGAAGCGGGTAGCTCTCAACCTCTGTGGAATAAAATACCGACTGTGCACAATACTTACAATCCTCCGAACACTTTCCATTTTTCCCATTAATAATGGTGCAGAGATCAAAGCGTTTTCCACAAAACACCGCCCGGATCTCATCCGCAGCCTCACATAAAGGTTCCAGCGGCAGCTCTGCCAATTGCATAGCATCTTCCTTCAAAAGAAGATCGCCGGCAAGCACTCTATTCTTCATGTTATCCAGTAAATTTTCCATCAATTTGTCTCCCTTTGTTACTGTTTTTACTACTATATTATAAAATCCCGCCTCAATTGTCAACTCATCTTTGATAACAGTTTACATTCATCATAAGTTCTATTAAATCAGGATTTAGTTGGCAAGCTTTAGACTTGTCGACGTACGGGGACGCTTCATGACAGGGAGGCCGGGAAGGCACTGGGGCTGGCTCATCCAATCGGCAGGAAAGCCCACCAACCGGGTGGGATCCCGGACCAGGGCAGCGGATGTTGATTGGCTATGCGTATCCTTTCATCTTCAAGATGTGTATTGAATTATTTTGATACTGGAACCGTATCCCATTGCTTTTATACACCTACTAGGGACATAAAAGTACCACCAATTCTATATCCATACGCTGCCCCCGTTTGAGGCCCCACCTTAGGAACGAGTCCTTTTCCTGCCGGTTGGATGCGCCAGCTCCATAAAGGGATAGCCGAACACCTCCCGGAGAACATCCATGTCCTTTCAAAAACGCTCAAAGCGGACCTTAGAAATTCTTGGTGGGAAACAGCCCGGAAAATGGAGAGATTTTTGGATTCCGAATCCAAAAATCAGCTGACCCAGCGCGAGAAATCATCGGATTTCTCGTGATGTGTCAGTGGTGCTCCATTTTCCGGGCTGTTTCCCGCCTAGAATTTCTTAGGTTCGCGGCCGCGTTTTTGAAAGGACATGGATGTTCTCCGGGAGGTGTTCGGCTATCCCTTTATGGAGCGCCCCCATCCGCGCCGAGGCTAAAGCTCGTCGCTAAATCCCGATTCACGCAAAAAGCTCCTGATACAGTCTTTTCGCATAGTTATCCGTCATACCGCTGATATAGTCGGTTATCATTAATATTCTTAAATAAAGTTTTTCCTCCTCGCTTTTCCCCGCCGACTCATGCCTGTACATTGATTTATAGAATTCTGACACCGTATCAATTATCCTGCGGTCAATAAAATTGATTTTTTCTTTTGTATCATATCCGACCGCCGCCGGCATAAACTGGCTGAGCAGGGAATCGATCACACGCCGTCCGAATAATTCCCTCCGGGTTTTTACGGAACTGGTATAAATCTTCTCCTCGCTCAGATCCGAGATCGCGCAAATAATATGCCCGGAAACAGTATCTTTAAACAAATCTCCTGAAAAATGTCCCTGCATAATCAGCTCATATTCTCTTACAAAGGTTTCCCCCGCATCTCTTATCATAATCCCCTGCATGAACTGATTCCATCTCTGCACTGCCGTCAGTCCCGGTTTTCTTGTATTCTTTGCGGCTTCCTCCCGATACATTTCCGATAGTTTTTCCACACACTGGCAGACCCCCTGCTTGTTTTCATGATTGTCTTCCAGATTTTTTCCGCATTGCTCAAATGTTTCCATGATCTGCTCGAAACTGATCACTTTCTTTACCATTGCATCTTCCAGGTCAGACGTCCGGTATGCTATATCATCCGCGGCTTCCAGCAGATATGACAGCGGGTGGCGGGAACCATTCATTCCCGTTTTATTGTTTATCTCCTCAAATAACTTCCGTTCAGAATAATAGTACCCTATTTTCTTATAATGGTTCGGATTACTGTTCCTCAATTTTTCCGATGAAATGGGATATTTAATGATGGCACCCAGAACACTGTATGAAAGATTAAAGCCATTTTCCCTGCCAAGGTAAGGAGTCTTTGATAATAAGCGCAGGGACTGCGCGTTGCCCTCAAAAGTATACAGATCCAGAAGCTGCCAATTCGACAGGATCTCTGTAAGTTTCCGTTCTCCGAGAGCCAAATCTTTCAGATGTGTCTGGAACCATTCCCTGATCGCATATTCCCCAAAATGCCCAAAGGGGGGATTGCCGATATCATGGATCAGTCCGGCGCACAAGAGCACCTCCGAAAATTCCTTCTCAGAGTGATTCCCAAACCATGGATCTTTTCTGCTTTCTCTTGTTTTCTTAAAAGCATACTCACCCAGTTTTTTGCCTATGGCAGAAACCTCCAGAGAGTGTGTCAGACGTGTTCTTACATAGTCGTCCTCGTCAAGAGGAAATACTTGTGCTTTATCCTGCAGCCTGCGCAGAAAAGTACTGCAGATAATTGTCTCATAATCGTTTCTGTCCGCTATGCTGCTCTCATGCTGCATTTCAACAAAATGATCTTTTGAAAGTAATGTCTCCCATTCCATCTGTGTCCTCTCCTTTTAAAATGCCTTAGAGCGTGTCTGAAAATTGCTTGCTGCAAGATGTTTTCCCGGTTTGCGGGGGATTTACTGCCAAATGCAAGAGGCGTCGTGGGCTACATTAACTGGATTTGGCAGTAAATAGACCGTGAAGCGGGGCGGCATATTGCAGCAATGAATTTTCAGACACGCTCCAGCAGCGCTACTTAATGAATTTGTCTATAGCCTGATTCAGTTTTCGGATTGCCTCCTGGTCATTTTCCTCCACAGCTTCCACGATGCAATGGTCAATATGATTCTTCAGGACAACTTTTCCCGTATTATTGATAGCGGAACGCACCGCGGCCAGCTGGATCAGCACCTCGCTGCAGTCCTCATCCCTCTCGACCATTCGCTTGACCGCCTCCATATGTCCAATCGCTTTGGAAAGACGATTTATAACCGCCTTTTTCTCCGCCTCGCTGTGGACATGGCGGTGCGCCGTTCCATGCGCATGAGCCTCTTCGCTTCCGTGAGTATGTGTATGGAGATGAACGTGAAGTTTCCCGTTGTCATGCATGTGTTCCTGCTTATGCAGGCCGCTTGTCACGTCCAATTCCTGTTCCTGCATTTCTGTTTTCTTTTCCATGGCTGTTATTCTCTCTTTTTTCTGTTTTGGGCACTCTCAGAAACTCTCTTGCATCCATCTTTAAGGCTGAGTTTTCGAGAGTACTCGTTTTTACATTTATTCATCTTTATATTAAAATATCCCGTCCAGTACTTATATCTTAACAAATTTTGCCGGACATTGCTATTAGAAATCATTACTATGCACGGCCCCGGAAATAGTAATCAGATTTCATTCTGCCATGGTTTCGCTTACTGATCCATCTGTACCTGTCTGGTGCATACCCGGCCCAGCAGTTCCCGGTTATGGCTCACTGCAATCAGGCCGATCCCTCTCCTTTCTACTTCCCGGACAAGAAAATTCCAGATCTGGCTCTGGGTAATCAGATCCAGCATGGTACTGATCTCATCCGCAAGAAGGAAGCGGGTCCTCTTCCCCAGCGCCCTTGCCAGGCAGAAACGCTGGAGCTCCCCTCCAGAGAGCTCCGATGGAAAACGGTTCAGCCAGTCCGGCTCGATTCCCAGTTCCTGCAGGATCCGCTCCTCCACCTCGTCTCCCTCCAGAATCACGTCCCGCATGCGCATCCTTGGATTTACCGCAAGCTCCGGCTGCTGCCAGATCATCTGTACCGGACAGTATCCCCTATAAGTATGCAAGGGCTTCCCGTCCAGCAGGATTTCTCCGGTGTCCGGCTTCAGATACCCCGAGAGCAGCATACACAGCGTGGTCTTACCATACCCGCTGGGTGCAGCGAGTCCAACCCTTTCCGTATGCTCCACAGACAGATTAAAGTTCTCCAGAATCATCCGATCTTCTTTTTTATATTGATAAGAAACATTTCTTAATTCTAGTCTCATAACGGCTCCATCTCCCCAGACCTGTTCTCCCCTGGCTATATTTTTTCCGAATCAGCATTATGGTGTTAAGAACCCCCCCCGGTTGTTTATACGGCAGATAAACACCTCACCCGGCCGCCTCTCAGTTCCCTATAGGGAATCTCCTGGCTGCACTCCTGCGTACACCTTGCGCATCGGGGTGCAAACGCACAGCCCTTCGGCATATCTTTTGCATAGGGCTGTACGCCGTCTATACAATAGAATCCATTGCGCGGCATGGCCCGCCAGAGTGCTTTTGTATAAGGGTGCCGCAGGGTCTCCTCGTGATGGAAATCAGACACCCCGGCCTCCTCTATAGACTCTCCCGCATAAAAGACGACAATACGGTCTGCGGTTTCCAGCGCCAGTTCCAGATCGTGTGTAATGACCAGGACCCCGGCCCCCATATCCGCTAATTCCCGAAAATGGCCCATGGCCCGTTTGGCCACTCTGAGATCAAGCCCGGGGGTAGGTTCATCGGCAATTACAAGCTTCGGCTCTTCCATCAGGGCAGTTGAAATCAGGATCCTACGGCTCATCCCCCCCGACAGTTCAAAGGGATACAGCCCCTCCACGCTTTCTTCCAGATCATATCTTGTAAAGATATCTTTCAGCTTATTTCTTGTCCTTTTATCCTTTTTGCCCTTGCGTATCTGCGGCCCGATCTTCATCAGGGGATCGAGGCATGACAGGCTTTGGGGAACCATCACAATTTCACTGCCCCTGAGCTGTTTGATGCGTTCCGCAGTCAGTTCACTGCCGCAGTATGTGATCCTGCCGCCCGCCTTGGCATTGTAAGGAAGCAATCCCAGAACCGCATGTGCGAGCAGGCTTTTGCCCGAGCCGCTTGAACCCACAACCGCCACCATCTCACCCGCAAAAACGTTTAGATCCATATCCCGGATTACACTCATTGTCTTTCGGTACAGTCCCTGTTCATACCGGGTAAAGGAGATATTCAGGTGTTCTATTTTTAAGACAGGAGCCGCTTCTGTACTCTCCGTTTTTATGTCTTTATCTAATCCCATCATTATTTCATCCCTTCCGCAAAACTATTCGTGCATACTTCCTGGTTCCGTAAGCTTCCTCAGATTTTCTCCCGCCTTGTAGAATAAAACTACAACCAGTGCCAGCATAATGCCGGGGAACAGTGCAAGCCACCACTTTCCGGTGATCAGATATTTCATGGACTCCGAAAGGATAATGCCGATAGCCGGCTGCTCCGAAGACAGGCCGAACCCTAAAAATGTAAGGCTTGATTCATGCAGGACCGCATGCGGAAAGATCAGAACCAGGCCCACAAGAAACTGTGGCAGCAGGTGGGGAATAAGATGTTTCCTGACAATATACCATCTGCTTTTCCCCATCTTCTCTGCAACTTGTATATAAGGGCTTTCCCGAAGCTGAATCACTTCCGCACGGATCAGCCTCGCCAGGGAGGGCCAGTGTGTCAGCGCGATCCCTGCCGCCACCCCTCCAAACCCCTTCCCCATTGCAACGGATATCAGTATCAGAAGCAGAATATGGGGAATTCCCATGATCAGGTCGATGAAAAAGGTAATCACCGTATCCACTGCCTTTCCCAGCATCGCCGATGCGGCTCCCAGAATCAGCGCAATGACCGCGCTGGCCGCCGCCGCCAGAATTCCAAGCAGAATGCTGATGGAAAGCCCGCGCAGGGTGCGCACCAGCATATCCCGTCCCATCCAGTCCGTACCAAAAAGGCAGTTTAGCGAAGGAGCCAGGTTCTTTTTGGAAAAATCCGTGGCACGTGCTGCATCTGCGCATAGTGCGCCCACAATGCAGACAACAGTCAGAACCACGGCAGATATAGTCAGGCTTATGAGTACTTTTTGTCTCCGGTTCATTTCCCCCTGCCTCCTCTCCTGATTCTCGGATCCACGACGCCATAGAGGATATCCGCCAGCATATTACCGCCGAATACAATGAGAGCGGTGGTCACCGCGACCGCCATCAGAAGTGGCAGATCGCTTCCCAGCCCGGCAGTCACTGCAGCCTGTCCCAGCCCCGGATAGGAAAAGACCTGTTCCACCAGTACAGAGCCTCCGAATATTTCACTGATGGAGGCAAAATGAAGAGTGACTGCAGGCAGAAGGACATTGCGGAAGCCATGCTGGCAAAACAGCCGGAATCCCCGCTGTCCTCTCGCCCTTGCAAACATCATATAATCACTGTTCATGATCTCAATCATTTTTTCTCTGGTATGCAGCGCAATATTCGCTACTCCCGTAATACTCAGCGCCGCCGCCGGCAGAATTGCATGATAGATACGGTCCCAGACGGTAACCCCGGCAGCCTCCACACCGATAGGCACACTCAGGCCAATGGGCAGGACCTTCAGCCATACCCCGAATACCAGGAGCAGCACAAGCGCCAGCCAGAACGTGGGCGTGCCTGCTATCAAAAGGCAGTATCCTTTCACCGCTTTGTCCGCCCATCCGCCCTGATTCATCCCGGCAACTGCTCCCAGCGCAAATCCCAGTATTCCGGAAAGAATCCAGGCGGTAATCATCAGCACAAGGGAGTTCATCAGCTTAACCTTCAGCACCTCCGACACCGGCTGACGGTATAGCAGGGAAGTTCCCATATCCCCCCTGATAAAGTCCGACGCCCAGGATAAAAACTGCCGCACCGGAGAGCCATTTACGCCCCAGTATTCTCTCAGTTTCTCCACCTGATCCTGGCTCATGCTGCCCAGTGCTGCCTGCCCTACATTAGCCTGCAGCGGATCCACCGGTGAAGCTTTCATGAGCAAAAACGTAAGGAGACTGGCCGCGGTGACCAGAAGTAGCATATATATCAACTTTTTCCCTATGCGAATACTCCACTGCCGTACCATATGAAACTTCCTCCACTTCTGTCTCTCTAACGGGAAAACGGGACGCTTTCTTGTAAGGCAGCGTCCCTGATCTCTATTTCTCTTTATTCCCACGACCACTGATCGACATTGTTAATGATGGACCAGCCATGCCCGTGGGGATGTATTTTCTGTTCTGCAATCTGAAGCCCGTCCCTAACAAAATAAAGATGATCCACATTGCACAGCCAGATCCACGGAATGTCACCGTCCTGCGTAATCCCCTGCGTACCATCCCACTGTGCCTTCTGCCACAGCTCATAGGACTCCTCCAGAGTGCCTGTCTCCAGTGCTTCATCCATGTACTTGTCAACCGTCTCATTTGCGTAAGGCGAATACTCTGCCTGGCCTATGCCGGTATCCGAAAGTGTATGGTAAATGTTATAGAGCTCCATCGGTGTATGTGCGCCCCAGCCCCAGATCAGCGGTTCGGACTGTGCGCGGTCATAGGCTGTATCCCAGCCTACACCCTCGGTGGTCACGTCAATGCCCAGCTCCTTTAACTGGTTCGCAGAATCCTCCGCCAAAGCCTGGCGTACAGAATCTCCACTGCTGAACATCAGAGTAAACGCCGCTTTCACGCCGTCTTTCTCCCGGATGCCATCCTTCCCTTCTTTCCAGCCTGCATCGTCCAGAAGTTTTCTTGCCTCGTCAGGATCGTATTCCACTTCGCAGGCGCTGTTGTACCATGGCAGTTTATCGCATACGCTAAACGCTGTTGTACCATGCCCGTTCAGAACATTATCGATCATCTCAGCCCGGTCAATTCCGATATTGACCGCCCTTCTTACATTAACATCGGCTGTGAATGCATTACCATATGGAATGCCGTCCTTTTCTTCCGGTTCGGATGCAGGCAGATTAAATCCACGGTTATCCACGGTCTGCACCGCAAACAGTTCGTATCCGTCCACAGACTGTTCACTGTAGGATGCCGCCGTATGCGCCACGTCAGCCTCACCTGCCATCGCTGCCGCAAGTGCCGCATCCTCCTCCATGAACAGCACGGTTACCTTCTTCATCTTTGGCGCCTCCCCGTAGTAATCCGGATTTGCCTCAAAGATCACCTGCTGTCCCTTGTCCCACTGCTTCATAATGTAGCGCCCTGATCCGATGGGGTTCTGTCCGTAATTTTCATCGTAGGCGTGTTCCGGCACAATGCCCACAATGGCCATGGTATAAGGCCAGATGGAAAAGGGCTTCGTCATCCGGAATTCCACAGTCGTGTCATCCAGCGCAGATGCCCTGTCCAGCATCGTAAAATCATTGACCGTACTTTTTTCTTTGCAGTTATTATACGTAAAAGCAACATCAGACGCCGTCAGCGGCTCACCGTCGGTAAACTTCACATCATCCCGGATCGTAACCGTCCAGGTCAGCCCGTCTTCGCTTACCTGGTAATCAGCAGCCAAATCCTTTTCTATCTTCAGATCCTTTGTCGTCACCGTAAGTGTACTCTGAATGAGAGGCTCATGAACATGCTCCCCCGCGCCCCAGCCATAGGCCGGATCGAACCCGGCTTCGGGTTCTGACGTGGCCGGCATAGTGACTACAACAGAGTCCCGCTCTGCCTCTGCGGCGTTCTCTGCCTTGCTTTCTCTTCCTTGTCCGCAGCCCGCTGACAGACCTGCCATGAGTACTGCTGTGCATACGATACTGATCACTCTTTTCCTCATATTCCCCTCCCATTTTAAGCCGATTTTTGTCCAGTATAGCATCCTCTTTTTTCCGTCACAACCCCCTTGGGGGGATACTTTTCCAAAAGAAAAAACACAGACGGAAATTTCTTTCTGCCGCCTGTGTTCTCCATAATTATGCCACAACAATCTGATATTCCTTTCGAAATGTCTCCTGGCCTTCCAATCGGTTAATCCCTGGTTTTTCGGAAATGTCTCCTGCAAATCCATGATCATCACAGCGCCCGGCCCAAGGCTCCAGGCATACAAAAGGCGCATCCTTAACGGACCAGATGCCAAAATTAGGGAAGCCCTTACAGCAGAGCCCTGCATAAGGGGTCCCATCCTTATGGCAGATCCACACTTCCTCTATCTGCCCATTATCGAATATCAGCGCATCATTGGCAAACAGTTCCTCTGTCAGAGGGTACGTTTCATTTTCCAATTCCATTTTAAAAACCTCATCCGGATTACCCGCGCCGGATTCCGGATGAACCAGAATATACTCCAGCACTTCTTTTCTTGGAAATCTGAGACAGTAATCTTCTTTTTTCTCGTACTTTCCGGCAAAACGAAATGCCGGATGGCCCCCAATCGTAAAATACATCGGTTCATCGGAAGGATTTTTAACTTTCCACTGTACATGCAGCGTCTTTCTTTCCAGCCTGTATGTGATGTACAATTCAAAGTCAAATGGATAAACCTCCTTTGTCTCCTCGCTGGAGTGCAGAAGGAAGCTGGCCGTATCCTCTGTGGATTTGATACAGGTAAATGTGTTATCTCTGGCAAATCCATGCTGAGACGTAGGATACTGAAGCCCGTCTATACGGACCGTATTCTGGTAGGTCTTCCCCACATTCGGAAACAGTACCGGGGAATGGCGCTTCCAGTACAACGGATCCCCTTCCCACAGCACCTCTGTATCCTTTTGTTTGTCAAAGATTCTGGTTGCTTCTGCACCTGCTTCTTCGATGTCCACGCATAGAAATTCATTTTCCAGTCTCATATTCACTGCTCCTCCATTTCTGGTCTGCCGGCCGGTATAGGTCCCTTTTTCTTCTATTATTGATCAGTTCAGAAATATAACCGGTTACTATTCTACCATAATTTTTATGATTTCCTCGTTGGTCTCCCGCATGCCCTCTTTTCCCAAGCGTCCTACATTTGCTATGGTCTTTTCCACACCCTTTGTGATGATTCCATCCCCGCCGTAGAACTGCTGTCCCTGCATGTACATATGATACCCCAGGATTCCCGCATCTACCGACGCTGCTATCTTAGCCGCGCAGGATGCCTTTGCCCCGTCGCAGACCATTCCGGACACGATTGCCAGCGCATTTACCACCGTATGTGTAATCTCTTTATATCCGCCCCCGCAGAGATACGCAATTCCTGCCCCCGCAGCCGCACCTGCACTGACTGCCCCGCAGTATGCGGACAGCCTGCCGATCCCGGTCTTCTGATGGATCGCGACCAAATTGGACAATGCAAGAGCACGGTACATCTTTTCTCTGTCCACGTTCAGTTCCTTTGCGTACTCCAGAACCGGAAGGGAACAGGTCAGCCCCTGGTTTCCGCTGCCGGAATTGATAATCACCGGAAGCTCACAGCCGTTCATGCGGGCGTCTGATCCTGCAGCCGCCATGGCCTTTGCCCGGTTCCTGACATCATTTCCATAGGACTCCAGAATCACGCTTCCGATATTCGCGCCATAATTGCCACGCAGGCCTTCCTCGGCGATCTCGGTATTATAATCAATCTGGCGCTTCAATATGTCACGAATATCCTCAATATCCACTGTCTGTACAAAATCCCATATATCCTCCACAGACAACACCCCGCGGTCCGTCAGGCCCTCTTCGTTCTCCCCCCGCACCGGAATATCCAGCAGAATTTCCCCGTCTTTATCAATATGTACAATATTGGTGTGGTAATTGGCAATCCGCACCTGCGCGTAGGATTCCCCTGCAGAAACAGTTATGATAATGTCAAATGTAATGCCGTTATCTATGTGCTCTACCCGGATCTCTTTCTCATCCAGAAATTCCTGTATTTCTTCAATCTCTTCCCTGGACACTTCTGCAATTACTTCCAGCTCTTTTTCCGGTCTTCCGGCAATGATACCGGCAGCAGCAGCAGCAGGGATTCCTTTTAAATGGTCTGTATTGGGCACTATGACGCTTTTTACATTCTTAATGATACTGCCGCTTGCCCCGATATGGACACGCTCGGGTATACACCCCAGCACTTCTCTGGCCTTGGCCGCCGCATATGCAAGAGCTAACGGCTCGGTACATCCCACTGCCGGAACCAGCTCTTCCCTCAAAATCTGTATATACGCCTGATATTTTTGATCTGTTTTGTTCATCTGTACACGATCTCCTTCCAAAATCTACCGGCACTTCCTGTCCGGTCCGCATATTACAAATGTACACTATTCCGGAGGAAAGTGCAAGAACCATGAGTTACCAGACAACCTAATTTATCGTAACAATTCAGGCGGGCTGGAACTGCTGCGGTCTATTCTCCGTTTTTGTGGCTGCCTCCTGCCTATGCCCATATTTCCTCTGGCAGAAATTATCTGTATAACAAAGTGTGCATCCCCCGAAGGGTTTTTATGATATAGGAAATTCCAGAGGAATTTCCTATATCATAAAAAATCCCCGGCGGTCTATAAGACACCGGGGACTCTTCCTTTCATCTGCTTATGCAATTTTCCTGTCTTTGACATAATTCTGGAGACGATCCAGCAGTTCCTGGCATTCATCACTGTGAATGACAAGCTCTACGCCGTCAGCCTTACTGATTGCAATAACTCCTAACAATGATTTTGCGTCTACTATATTCTTTCCGCTTTTAAGATCCACGTCGTATTCAAACTGGTTGATAATATCCACAAACTCAGTAATATCTTCTGGCTGACGAAAACAAATTCCCAATTTATGCATGTCTTGTTTTCCTCCTTTACTTTGTGTATATGGTTATTTTATCCAGAATACTGGATTTTATTCCCAATGTCCAGGACTTTATTTGTAAATTTATATGTCGTTATTTGCAGAAATTTGTCGAACACCTAAAAACAGACCTTAGCTCATGGGCTTTAGATTCGTGAGCTGATAGAGAATGCTTAATGAAAGGACAGCCGCGAGCCTCCGCAGGAACATACCTGTCCTGAAAAACCGCTAAAACGGATCTTTGTAATTCTAGGCGGGAAACAGCCGTGAAAATGGAGAGATTTTTTGATCCCGAATCAAAAAATCAGCTGACACAGCACGAGAAATCATCAGATTTCTTGAGCTGTGTCAGCTGTGCTCCATTTTCACGGCTGGTTCCCGCCTATAATTACTTAGTTCCGTGTCCGCGATTTTTCAGGACAGGTATGTTCTTACGGAGGCTCGCGGCTGTCCTTTTATTGAGCGTCCTCATCCGTCGAGGCCACACCCCCAGTTCACTTACTTCTCTTCTTCACTGCTCTCAGACTGTTCTACCTGTACGCATTTATCTGCCAGATACTCTGCCACTTTCTGCTGCAGTATCGTTCTCTTGAGTACATCTTCTCCAACCTGCTCTTTGAACTCATCCGCATTCTCATAGCCTGAGCCCTTTGCGTATTCCGCGATCTGCTCTTCATATTCTTTGCTGGACGGCTCCAGTTTTTTCTCCTTAGCAATCAGTTCGCATGCCAAACTTCTCTGTACTGCTGTCTGGGCAGCTTCTTTTGCCTGTTTATTGAAATCATCTTCTGAAAGCCCCATGTACTGCTCAGCAAAATCTTTGAACTCCATACCGTAGGCTTCTGCCATACTGCTGTAATACTCATTGATGGACTGTATCTGATCTTCAACCTGGTCATCCGGATATTTCTTTACCTCGATCTGACCGAGCAGAGCTTCCATCACTTCGTTCTGCAGTGTACTCTCCGCACTTTGTTTACTGCTTTCTTCCAGCTGCTTTTTGATTTCCTTTTTATATTCTTCTACGGTCTTGGACTCTTCGCTGTTCTCTTTTACCCAATCGTCCGTCAGCTCCGGAACGGTAACTACAGAGATTCCGTTCAGTGTGATATTAAATACAGCTACTTTATCGGCCATTTCAGTATTTTTATAATCAGAAGGGAACTTTACCTCAATATCAAACTTCTCTCCTATTTTATGTCCTACGATCTGCTCTTCGAAACCCTTGTAATCTCCGTTTGCCCCGATGAAGCTGTTGGAGCCCAGTTCCAGGCTGGCGCCGGTGGCCGAACCGCCCTCGAACTCTACTCCATCCACAGATCCCTTATAGTCAATATTGACCGTATCTCCTTCTTTGGCTGCCCTGTCCTTGATCTCCTCTGATGTGGATTTTGAAGAAAGCGTGGAATTAATCGTAGACTCAACGCTCTCATCTGTTACCTCGCTTTGTTCCACTTTGGGAACTTCCAGACCCTCGTACTGCTTAACCGTGATATATTCGTTAGAAAGTTCCTTGCTGCATCCTGCCAGTGATGCCGCCATCAGAACGCTTAATGTCAATGCCAATATCTTTTTTTTCATTCTTTCACCTCATATTTTCTTATCTCCGGGCAGACTCCTGCCAACATACTTTGTTACTATACACGGCCTATGACCGTACATAGTAACGGCATCTGGCTCATTTAAAGTCGCCTATGGCGAAGAGCCAGATGCCCGCCCTATCACTTTATTGGCTCGGATGCCGTGCAGCAAAGTGCACGGCCCTGTGAATCGTAATCATACTTTAACGTTATATCATATTTTTTCTTCGTTGAAAAGGTTTTTCATAGTTATTTCACTTTTGTCTTTACAAAAGCGGCGAAAGCAACCGCGAAAACTGCTCTTTGATCCGGATCAGCAGGCTACGCTGGTCATAAACTTTGCGGGTGACATGGGTACATTTCGTCATGTCATTTTCAAATGCACGCTCCAGGCGCTGCACGGTCCGCTCGCTGTAGACAACTGCATTTACCTCAAAATTCAGGCCGAAACTGCGGATATCCATGTTGGCTGTGCCCACACAGGCCACCATGCCATCCACACTCAGGGTCTTTGCATGGAGAAATCCATTGTTGTACACATAGCACTTTGCCCCCGCTTCCACCATGTCTCCGAGATAGGAATAGGTTGCCCAGTACACAAACGGGTGATCCGGTTTGCACGGCACCATGATTCTAACATCGATCCCGGAACGGCTGGCGATCTTAAGTGCATCGAGTATGGAGTCGTCCGGTATAAAATACGGGGTCTGCAGGTATACATGGTCTTTTGCGCTGTGGATCAGGCGCAGATAATTATCGTGGATCGTCTTTATCTGGGAGTCAGGGCCGCTGGAAATAATCTGGACCGGATCATGTCCATTTCGCACGTAATCCGGTATCTCGAAGAGATGATCCTCCAGGAAAAGATTTTCCCTGGCAGCATAATTCCAGTCCAGCACAAAACGGACTGCCAAAGATGTTACGGCAGCCCCCTCTATACAGAGATGCGTATCGCGCCAATATCCAAACTTCTTGCTGTCCAGGCCAAGGTACTCCCGGCCCACGTTGAATCCGCCCACAAAGCCCACGCGGCCGTCGATTACCACAATCTTTCTGTGGTTCCGGTAATTCACACGAAGCTGAAGCTGTCCCAGCAGAGCCGGGAAGAATTCCGCCACCTGCACGCCTGCTTTTTCAAGGCGTTCCCAGTCCTTGTTATGCATGGTCCGGCATCCCATACTGTCAAACAGCACCCGGACTTCTATTCCTTCCCTTGCCTTCTGGGTCAGGACTGGTTCAATTTCCTGCCACAGCTCATCGTTACGGATAATGTAGTACTGCATATGGATGTATCGCTTCGCCTGTTTCATTTCTTCAATCAATGCCCGGAACTTTTCTCTGCCGTCCGTATAGATTCGGACATCGTTGTTGTCAGTCAGCACGGACTCCCCTGCCTCCAGATTGTAAAGAATCAGGTCCTTGAAGCGCGCCATCTCCGGATTGGCAAGCCTGAGCTGTTTTCTATAAATCGTTTCCTCCTGCCTTCGAACGGCATATTTCAGTTCGCCTTCAATCTCTTTCGCCTTAAACATCCTGCTTTTATGAAAATCCTGTCCGATAACCAGATAGAGGAAAAAACCAAGAATCGGGATAAAATAGAGCAGCAGCAGCCAGGTCCAGACTGTCTGCGGAGATCTGCGCTGAAAGAAAATTATGATCAGGGATAGGAGAATATTGATGATAACCAGATTATCCATTACAAAGTTATAAGCCGTTATCAACCCATTCCATATCGTTTCTGCCATATAATATTAACTCCTTTATTCATCGGTATGTAACATATTTGATTATACTATTATATTTCCAAAAAAGTAACCCTAAAATGTGACAGATCATAAATAAACAAGAAAAAACTTACTGTTCATACCCTGCGGACGTGCACAGTAACTGCTGAGCCTGCTTGGCACGTGCCCCTCTTTGAAAAGTTTCTTTATAAATTTAATTTTCTGAGCAGGCTGTATATATCAAGGGTTCCATATCCCCCATTTTTATTGGGGTAAGTGTATCCTTGGTTGCTTCTGTCTGCACCGCGTATGATCAGCCGATTGACATCGTATCCCGTAATGGTCGAATAATATCCCTTTACAACCGCCCATTCGAGCAGCATTGCAATCGTTCCTGCGGCATGGGCTTCCCCAAGTTCACAGGGATAAGGATTCGGATTCAAAACATTTATAATCGAATACCTGTCATTGATTTTTATGGCCTGACCGTTTTCTGATTCTGCATTTCTCACCAGCATATTATCGATAATCAGGTCTAGATAGTTTTCATCTATAATTTTATTCAATATTCTGCCTCACTGTATTTTTAATATATTATATTAAAACTTCCTTATTATAGAATATCAAATTGCTTGCACTTCCCTCCAAAGAATGGTACAATACTACTTGCATAATCGCGGAAAAAGAGTATTTATAGGAGGGTTCATCGTGAGTTTAGGATTGAAAATAATGCTCATTGTCTTGGTAGTACTGATCATCGCATTAATTTTACTGTATATTTTCGGCAAAAGATCAGAAAAAAAGCAGGCAGCACAAAGAGAGCAGATGGAAGCAGCCGCACAGCAGGTAACGATGCTGATTATCGATAAAGGAAAGATGAAGCTGAAAGACGCCGGTTTCCCTTCCGTTGTCGTGGACAATACCCCTAAGTATCTGAGACGTACGAAAGTACCGGTAGTAAAGGCAAAAGTCGGACCAAAGGTAATGACGCTGATGTGCGATGCACAGGTATTTCCTCTCATTCCTATTAAAAAGGAAGTTAAAGCAACCGTAAGCGGCATCTACATAACTGCCGTAAGAGGAGTCCGCGGATCACTGGAAACACCGCAGAAAAAGAAAGGGCTCTTCGCTAGATTTAAAAAGGACAAAAAGTAAATTCCTTATGATAAAAAATAACCGCAGTAATCTGATCATAATCAGAAACTGCGGTTATTTTCTTACAATGGAGCGCAAAGGGGTCAGACCCCTATGAAAAGGGGTCTGACCCCTTTGAGTAAATGTCCATCTTTATTTTACAATCAGCCAATGGTTCATGGTTCACATCCAGTTCGTAATCCACCCTGACTCCAATGTTGTCGTCCGTAACATTTACTTCCATGTTCTTTGTATTCACTCCGATCAGCATCTGCCCATAAGGTGTCTGATAATACGTGAGATTCTTTTTATTCTTTTCAAAAATCATATGGGCATTGGATATACCGGTTTTCATGATCTCCAGGCTGTCTGAACCGGTTATTTTTATTTTATTTTTTATTGTTCCGGGCATGCCTTCCATTACTTCATCATAAAGTACGTAATGGTTCCCGTTCCTGCAGTAATAACTGCCGGGTGTTACGACCTCGATGGCCTCGTTTTCTTCATCCGTCATGCCGGCGATAAAGTCCGTGTGCAGTCCGGATATGCTGACCAATACATCCTTTGTCATATGGTTCACCTAATATTCTTCAATGTTAACTACGTTTGTGGTTGATATGTCAAACGGCATGACCGTGTTTGCAAAATGCCGGAATTTTTCCGCAGCATCGCTGACAAAAAATTCATAACGGCTGTGGGGCTCCTGCTGCCCGCCATTCTCCATATCCTGCTCTTTCAGCAGCTTTTTCAGATCCATGGCTGTCTCATAGGCCGGATTCACAATCTGGATTCCCTCTCCCATGTAGGCACGAATCTTAGACCGAAGCAACGGGTAGTGGGTACATCCAAGTATCATGGCATCGATGTCTGTCTTCTTCATCGATTCCAGATAAAAATCAATAATCTCCCGTGTGACATGATGTTCTTTAAACCCTTCCTCCACGAGAGGGACAAACAATGGGCATGCCTTTTCTATCACCGTTATCTCTGGATTCATGCCATGGATAATCTTCGTATACATACCGCTCTGCACCGTGGCATCTGTTCCGACAACACCGACCTTTAAGTTCTGTGTCGCCTCCACTGCTGCCCTGGCCCCCGGGATAACCACCCCGAGGATTGGAACGTCAAATTCATCGCGGACCGCGTCCAGCGCCAGTGCACTCGCCGTATTGCAGGCAATCACAATGGCTTTTACCTTTTTGTTTTTCAAAAACCGGATGATCTGCTCGGAAAAGCGGATAATGGTATTCTGGGACTTGCTTCCGTACGGAACGCGCGCAGTATCCCCGAAATACACGATATTCTCATTCGGAAGCTGTCTTATCATCTCCCGTACGACCGTTAGGCCTCCAACGCCCGAATCAAACACACCGATCGGCGCCGTTTTTTTACATTCCGCACTCAATGTCACTCGTCTCCTAGATTGCTAATACTTTTGCAATTTCATACTGATGGGCGGGAATCTCTTTCTTCATGGAGAGAGCTTCCTCGATATCATAGTCTACAAATCTTCCGTTCTTATATCCGACTACCCGGTTCGTCTTGCCTGAGCAGAGCAGCTCTACCGCCATGGCTCCCATGGTGGATGCATATACTCTGTCCTTACATGTCGGGCTTCCGCCGCGCTGCATGTGTCCCAGGATCGTTGCCCTTGTCTCAATACCGGTTGCCTCTTCGATTCTCTTCGCCATATTGATGGAGTCGCCCACACCCTCGGCGTTGATAATGATATAATTCTTTTTACCGCGTTTTTTATTCTCCATAATGTCGGAAATAAGGGCTTCCTCATTATAATCTTTTTCTTCCGGCATCAGAATTCTTTCCGCACCATTTGCAATACCGCACCACAGTGCCAGGTATCCTGCATCTCTTCCCATAACTTCAATAATGCTGCAGCGTTCATGGGATGTGGAGGTATCGCGCACCTTGTCAATCGCCTCCATGGCTGTGTTGACTGCAGTGTCAAATCCGATTGTATAGTCTGTACAGGCGATATCCAGGTCAATAGTTCCCGGAAGCCCGATTGTATTCACTCCCAGATGAGAAAGCTTCTGCGCGCCGGCAAAAGAACCGTCCCCGCCGATTACCACAAGGCCGTCAATGCCGTATTTTTTACAGATAGCAGCCGCTTTCTGCTGCCCCTCTTCCGTGCGCATAGCCTGACAGCGTGCTGTCTGAAGAATGGTTCCGCCGCGCTGAATCGTATCGGATACATCGCGTGCTGACAGGTCGATAATCTCCTCTTTCAAAAGGCCATGATATCCTCTTCTGATCCCGCGTACCTTCAGCCCTTTGGAAAGTGCTGTTCTCGTAACCGCACGGATCGCCGCATTCATTCCCGGAGCATCTCCGCCGCTTGTGAGGATCCCGATGGTGCGGATCCGGTCTTCAATCTCTTCCAGGTTTATTTTACTAACCGATGCTTTTGTTTCTGCCATATTTTTATCCACCTTTCTAAAAATACCTACCTAACCAAATGTCGTTTTTCCGCAATTTCCTGAACCCTTGCCATCGGGAGGGCGAAAAAGCCTGCCCTGCAGGGATTGCTTAAATTTTAACACTTTGGGTACTATTCTAACCTATTTATAAATGGTTTTCAATAGGTTTTTCTACCACTTTTACCCGCTTATCCCCAAAATGGTTCATCAACCTGCTTAACACCTGAGGGCCGATACTGATATTACGGTTTCTCGGCAGACGCTTCACCGCCCGTTCCGCCTGGCAGTAGATCACGACCTCATCATCGCCCTCCGAATCCGCAAGGTACCCGTAGACGATCTGCTCTTCTTCCTGAAATGCGTTCTTATCCGGGAACTGGAGCCAAAGCTCTTTCTTTGTCTGTGTAAACGGAATGATCTTCTCACAAATCAGCTTACTCGCCTTTTCATCCTCCTCAGACACTCTCCCTCGGATAAACACCTTATTATCCACTTCCAACAGAGGGCGGTTCTTCTCATAATCCCGCGGGAACACCACAACTTCCACCGTTCCCAGCAGGTCTTCCAGTGTCAGGAACGCCATCATCTGATTATTCCTGGTGTTTTTCACCGTCTTGTCAGTAATCATTCCCCCGATAATCTCTTTGGCGCCGTCACGGACCTTGGGTGTCCCTGTCTCCTCATCCGGCTGAAAATCAGCGGTTGTGGCAGAAATGGACCTGCGCCACTTTTCCTCCTCTTCCTCCAGCGGATGCCCGCTGATATAAATCCCCAGCACCTCTTTTTCAAAAGCAAGCAGATTCTCTTTCGTATACTCGCCTACATCCGGCAGTTTGATTTCAAACTCGCTCTTTTGCTCATCATCCACCAGATCAAACAGTGTCATCTGCCCGGTCATGGCATATTTCTTTTCCTGGTTGACATGGTCCACGATCTGTACGTAAATGCTCATGAACTGTTTTCTGGTTCCACCCAGCCCATCCAGCGCCCCTGCCTTGATGAAGTTCTCAATTACCCTTTTATTGAGGGAATCCTTCACGGACATTCTGCTGATAAAGTCTTCCAGATTTTTAAACGGCCCGAATTCTTTCCGATCCTCGGCAATCGCTTCAATGACAGGCTTTCCTACGCTCTTAATCGCAGCCAGTCCATAGCGTATATTGCCCTCATCCACGGAAAAGTCAGCCACTCCGCGGTTGATATCCGGCGGAAGTATCCGGATGTCCATCTGCCGGCAGGTATAGATATATTCTGCCACCTTTGACGGATTTTCAATCACGGAAGTCATCAAAGCTGCCATAAATTCAACCGGATAATAGTATTTCAGATACGCCGTCTGGTAAGAAACCACCGCATAGGCCGCGGCGTGGGACTTATTAAAGGCGTATTTCGCAAAATCGATCATTTCATCGTAGATCTTATTGGCAGTTTTCTCATTGATCCCGTTAGCAACACAGCCCGGAACCCCGCTCTCTTCGTCGCCGTAGACAAAGGTCTGGCGCTCCTTCTGCATCACATCGCCCTTTTTCTTGGACATGGCGCGGCGCAGCAGATCGCTTCTCCCCAGCGTATAGCCGGCCAGATCACGCACAATCTGCATAACCTGCTCCTGATACACGATACACCCATACGTCGGCGCAAGAATCGGTTCCAGCTGCGGGCAGTCGTAAGTGATTGATCCCGCATCATTCTTTCCCCGTATATACTGCGGGATGAAGTCCATGGGCCCCGGACGGTACAGCGAGATCCCGGCGATAATATCCTCCAGGCTGTGGGGTTTCAGTTCCTTCATAAAGCTCTTCATCCCCGCGCTTTCCAGCTGGAATATACCGTCCGTCTTCCCTGTGCCTATATAGTCCAATACGTTCTTATCATTATAGTCAATCCGATCCATATCCAGTTCCGGGTTCTTATGCCTTACCATCCCAACCGCATTCTGTATCACCGTCAAGGTGCGCAGCCCCAGGAAATCCATTTTTAAAAGGCCCAGCTCCTCCAGTGTGGTCATCGTAAACTGTGTGGTGATGGAACCATCCTGCGCACGGGACAGCGGCACATACTCATCCACTGACTTCTGGCTGATCACAACCCCGGCCGCATGCATGGAACTGTGGCGCGGCAGACCCTCGAGGCGTTTTGACATATCGATGAGATACTTCACCTGCTCATCCGTCTCATAGGTTTTCCGCAGTTCCGGGTTCATTTTCAGTGCTTTATCAATTGTGATATTCAGTTCGGTAGGAATCATCTTTGCAATCGTATCTACAAAGGCATAGGGCAGATCCATGACGCGTCCGACATCGCGGATGACTCCCCGGGCCGCCAGGGTTCCGAATGTGACGATCTGCACTACCCGGTCCTTGCCATATTTGCGTACCACATAGTCTATGACTTCCTGCCGTCTTTCATAACAAAAATCCACGTCAATATCGGGCATGGATACACGTTCCGGGTTCAGGAACCGCTCAAACAGAAGCTGGTAGCGGATGGGATCGATGTTGGTAATCTCCAGGCAGTAGGACACGATACTTCCGGCGGCAGAGCCCCGCCCCGGACCTACCGCGATTCCATGATCCTTCGCATACTTTATAAAGTCCCACACAATCAGAAAATAATCCACATATCCCATATTTTTTATGGTATTCAGTTCATATTCCAACCGTTCCCTCAGTTCCTGGGGCGGCTCGTCATAATGTCTCTCCAGGCCCTCGAAACACAGCTTATTCAGATATTCCCAGGAAGTCATGCCCTCCGGCACATCGTATTTCGGCAGCTTGGTTACGCCGAATTCGATCTCCACCTCACATCTGTCGGCGATCCGCTGTGTGTTCTCCAGCGCCTGCAGCGCATAGGGAAAGAGCTGCGCCATCTCCTCGGGGGATTTGACATAGTACTGTCCGCCCTCATAGCGCATCCGGTTCTCATCATCCAGCTTTTTCGCAGTCTGGATGCAGAGCAGGATATCATGGGGCTTCTCATCCTCCGCGAGAGTATAGTGAACGTCATTGGTGGCAGCAAGTTCGATATCCAGTTCCTCCGACATCTGCAGAAGCCTCTGGTTCACCAGCGCCTGATCCGGAATGCCGTGATCCTGGAGTTCCAGAAAATAGTTCCCTTTCCCGAAAATATCCTGATATTCCAGGGCGGACTTCTTCGCCTCCTCATACAGTCCTTTTGTCAGATACCGCTGTACTTCTCCGGCCAGGCAGGCGCTCAGGGCAATGATTCCCTCGTGGTATTCCCTAAGCAGCGCCTTATCCACCCTTGGCTTATAATAATAGCCTTCCACAAATCCCTTTGACACAATCTTCATCAGATTGGCATAACCTGTATTGTTCTCGGCCAGCAGGACCAGGTGGTAATACCTGTCCTCGCCGCCGTTTACTTCCCTGTCAAACCGGGAATTCGGGGCTACATACACCTCACAGCCGAGTATGGGCTTAATCCCCTGCTTCTTTGCCTCCCGGTAAAAATCTATCACACCGTACATCACACCGTGGTCCGTTATAGCCGCGCTGTTCATGCCCAGTTCTTTCACTCTTGCCACATATTCTTTTATCTTGTTCGAGCCATCCAGAAGACTATATTCTGTATGGACATGTAAATGTGCAAAATTCATTCTTCACCTCTTGCTTCTATCTGCATCCGTGCAGACCTTTCCACTGCCGCCGCGGTCGTCTCTGCCGACAGGCCTTCTTTTGCCGCGGAGCAGACCATCGGATCCCATCTGCTTCACAGAGTGAAAAAGGGCGGTCCCCTGTAAGAGAACTACCCTCATATGCTTCCTTTTTATGTTGATCCAGGACCGCCGGCGCCCTTGCCGGCTATCAGGGACTCACCCGTTACTGTTCGCACCCCCAGGGTGTGAATAGTAACACTCCCCTTGCGGTTCTTCTATACTCCACCGTTGATCATAAAATTGATCAGTCTGTCTGTATCTTCTTTTTCGTATGCAATGATCTCCAATTCAGGAATCTCGCCGTTTGAGAAGATGTTCGCCATGGATACATACTGGGATAACTTAGACTTCAGATTCAGTCTGTCCCCCTCGCCTGTTACTAATTCTACTCTTCCCTGGCATGCATCTACTACCTTAAAAAATGCCTCTATGTCCGTAATATTCTGTACTTTCATCTTTACAATCTCTCCTTTCATTCAACTACGTCTTACTGTTTCATTATAACTTATTTCAAAGGGATTGCAAGATTTTTTAACGAATTCTGATGCATTTTTCCAGAATCTCAATCTTACCTGCCTTTAAAAGACGTCCCACTGCACGCTTGAACGCTGCCTTGCTCATATTGAATTCCCGCTTAATCGTCTCCGGGTCTGCTTTGTCCGTAAACGGCAGTTCTCCATCATAGCTTTGGATCACCTTAAGAATGTACTGAGCATCTTTATCCATCTGCTCCGGAATCTTATCTTTTACGCTCAGATCCAGTTTGCCGTCCGCCTTCACGGAGGTCACCCTGGCTTCCACCGTCTGGCCCACCGTCAGACCGCCGAATACGTCTTTTCTTGGAATCAGCGCGGAATACTGCTGGTCCACCGCTACAAAAATTCCGAACTCATCACTGGTATCGTAGATAATGCCGCTTACCTTGTCATCCTTCTTATACGGAGAATCCGTCCGCAGCATATGATAGACTTTCATAGTGGCACAAAGCCTGCTGCTCTTATCGATGTAAAGGGTTACGAGGCATTGGTCACCCTTTTTTACCTTTGCCGTCTGTTCCTTAAAAGGCAGGAATAAGTCTTTTTCCAGCCCCCAGTCGAGAAAAGCTCCCATCTTCCCCACATCTGCCACTTCCAGTATCGCCAGCTTTCCCAGGGTCACCTTAGGTTCATGGGTGGTCGCAATCATCCGGTCGTCAGAATCGCGGTACAAAAACACTTCAACAGGGTCTCCTATCTCAATGTCCCGGGGCACCTGCTTCTTCGGGAGCAGCACCCGCTCCTCATCGCTTCCGAGATACACTCCGAACTCTACTTTCTTTACAACCGTCAGAACCTGTTTTTCCCCTAACTTCATTTCCTGTTCTCCTTCTATCTATATCGGGACATGATTGGTCGGCCTGCCCCTGTTTCTAACACTGATACTATGTTAGTATACCTTGTCTTTCCTGATTTAGCAAACATTTTCCCGATGTTCTTGACTATTGGCTGCAGGCTATTATAATAAGACACAATGACCCGCACTCTTTATTGTATATCATCATGAAAGGATCGATCCCATGGATAAAAAAACAAATCTGCCTTCTACACGATACCATAGAGCGGTTAATCTGCTCTGCATTGCCGCAATGGCCGCTGTATTTCTCTATCTCATTATAAATTGGGATCACATCCCGGACCAGATTCCCGGACATTATAACGGTGCGGGTGAGATCGACCGCTGGGGAAATAAAAGCGAGCTGTGGTTCACTCCCATTCTTTCCGTCCTCATGTATCTCGGCATCTCTCTCTGTGAGCGCACGCCCGGCATCTGGAACACGGGCGTCGAGGTGACCAGAGAAAACAAGGTACGCATTTTCCGCATCATAAAAAATATGATTGTTACCATGAAACTTGTCATGGTGCTTACGTTTGTGTTCCTCTCCTTTTACTCTGCCCTAACAAAACCGCTTCCCGCCTGGTTCCTTCCCGCAGATATGATTTTGGTGTTCGGGCCCATGGCCTTTTTCCTGATACAGCTCTACCGGAAACGTTAAGACTGCGAGCTCTTTGACTTAAACTCGATCACCGCGTAAGGCTTCTCCTCCCTGTCACATAGCTCTACCACGGTCCGCTCGGCTTCAAAAGCGGCCTTTGGATAGATGGTGTCGCCATAGACTGCGGATTTTTTATAGTCCACCCTCAGCTGTCCGATCTTCATATCTTCCGGAAGGATTTCCAGCGCCATCTGAACATACTGGCAGTTATTGACATGCTCGTTGGTATCGATATGGTATTTGCGCACCGGAAAGGATGGCAGGTTTTTGCAGGATTCCGGCAGTTTTATCTTTCTGTCCTCATAGTGCATCTCCAGCGGCGGCTCCATACCGTAAGGCGCGATATCTTCCTCCCCCGGCCTTGCCGGCCGGCCCTTCTCTATATCCATGAATACCCATACGGAGTTGGCGCAGGCAGTCATATTTCCCTGTTCATCCTTCATGACAAAGTTACGGTTCCCGTATAGTCCCTTGAACCCGGTGGCAAATGTGCCTACCGTAATCTGCTCTCCCATTTTCGGAAAGCGGTCGATCACCACCTGCCAGTAGGAAAGGAGCCATGCCTTTTTTCTCTCTCTCAGGACCTCGAGGCCCACGCCGATGTCTTCCGACTGAAAGGTGCTGCAGTCCTGAAAATAGTTGATAAGCGCCGGAAGTGTCATGGTTCCCTGGTGGTCGATTTCGCTGTATCTTACTCTGCTGTCAAATGAGTACATTTATAATACCTTCTTTCTTATCCTGTCATTTCACTGTTCGTGTTTCTTAATCATTTTTGCTGGATTTAAAGCTATGTTCCATTGTGATCACGCACCGGTAACGGTGATCCGTCTCCCTCAGCCTTGCCGCCAGTTTTGCCTGCAGCTCCCGCCGCTTTTTTTCATGGTAAGAGATAGGCACTACCATATCGAAGATCAGATTGATCTGCTCTTTTCCCTCGACCACGCGGAAATCATGGATACTGCAACTGCTGTCCAGCCCTTTCAACGCCCCGTCCACCTGCATGCGTATTTTCATGACTTCTTCATTCTGCGTTTCGATCGGATCCATATGGACAACCAGGAAGATACCCAGTTCTTCTATGGCATCTCTCTCGATCCGGTCAATGATTTCGTGGGACTCTTCGATGCTGACATTGTTGGGGACTTCTGCATGGATCGATGCCATGCTCCGGTTTGGCCCGTAATTATGTACGATTAGGTCATGCGTCCCCTCAATGCCCTCATAGTTTTCTACAAATTTTCGAATCTTATCATACAGCTCCGGGTCTACCCCCTCGCCGATCAGCGGCTCCAGTGTGTCTTTGGCAATTCCTACGCCCGCCCACATGACCACGAGAGCTACGCCTACTCCAACAAAGCCGTCTATATTAATGCCGGTCACTTTGAAAAATACCAGAGAAAGGATCGTTGCTCCAGTTGTGATGACGTCTCCCATAGAGTCCGTAAATACGGCCATCATTACTTTTGAGTCAATTTTCCGTCCCAGTTTCCGGTTAAAAATGCCCAGCCACAGCTTGACGCCGATAGACAACAGCAGAATGATCACGGACAGGAGCTGAAAGTTAAGTTCCTCCGGCATTCTGATTTTAGCCAGAGAATCCTTCAGAAATGTGAATCCAACTTCCAATACCAGAAAGGCTACGACAAGAGCCGCTATGTACTCCACTCTGCCGTGGCCGAACGGGTGATCCTCATCAGCAGGTTTCCCTGCCATTTTTACTCCGACAAAGCTGATCACCGACGATCCTGCGTCGGAAAGGTTGTTGAACGCGTCCGCTGTTACGGAAACGCTGTGAAGAACGATTCCGACAACAAATTTTACAATGAACAGAAATACATTACAAAAGATGCCCACGATACTGGCTAATACGCCATAAGCTGTACGCACGGACACCTTTTCTACTTTTTCATAATCTTTTACAAAATGTTTTACTAAAAATTCAGTCATGTTCCCTCCGCCTGGATCTCCGGAGATTCCGCCTGCACATTCGGGCTCTGTGCCGTCCCTGTGACGCCGGCCGTTCTGTTATTTAAAACGCTCCAGGAAATACCATTTTATCTTAAAGTCTGATTGTGCCGTCACCTGGGAGTATTCGTCCTCTGTCAGCACGCTCTTCAATTCCTCTTTACCTTCTTCCGGCACAACTGCATTTGTGGCATCCGTAAAGCACAAATTCGGGTACAGTACGCACCACCAGTTATGTCCTTTTGCTGCGCCGATCTCAATTCTTAACGCTTCATAATTCCCCGCCGGAAACGTCACATCCCCGTATGTCTTATCCGGGAAATAACAGGTCGTCACCGCGGCGCTGACGGGATAGTCTTTGTTTTGCGCCAAGATCGTCTGTCTGGCAGTCTCTTCCAGTTCATCCGTATGCCTGCGCATCCATTCTTTTGTTTCGTCCACATTCATCCCTTCCGGCATTGCGGCTTTCAGGTAGGCCAGAACCTGTTCCTTGACATCCATTTTCAGGGCCTGGTCTTCCTCACTGTCGCTGTTTGCAAGAATGTGAAACCGCAGAACCTCCTGAGCCAGATGTTCCTGCGTCTTGGCCTGAGCGGTCAGCTGCACACGCCAGACGGCAAACCCCGTAATCAGAGTCGCGATGATGACCGCGAGCATTAAAATAATTCTGTTTGTCTGTCTTTCTATGTGAAATGTACGATCCATATGTAACTCCTTCCATGTTTCAGATGTGTCAGATCTGTTTGATAAAAGGAGTATTGACAGAAATCTCAGAATTATACAACAATGGAACTGTCGGGAAATGAAATCTATATACAAGATATTTTTGCAGGCTATGCGGCCAAACAGCAATATATAGTATATATAATTTGTTGTCCGACACCGCCACTGTTTTTATACTTATTTATGACGCAGTATATCGGTCACCGCCGCCACCTGGTTATCGATATGCTGGCTTGTGATTTTCGCAGCTTTATCTCTTTCCCCATTCTCTATGGCCCGGATAATGTCCTGATGCTCCGCCAGAAGCTTAGGGTGGCATTCTTTTTGCTTCAGGTACTCCACACGGTACCGATACATCTGTTCACGCAGGTTGTTCAGTAGCTGGATCAGCCTTGTATTATCTGTGGCAATATAGATCACGTCATGAAACGCTACGTCTGCCTCGGCAATCTGGGTGATATCATCGCTGTCCAGGACGGCTTCGAATTCCTTCGCAGACTTTTTCAGATTCCGGATTCCCTCTTTGTCTATCCGGTCGCAGGCCAGCTGTACCGCCAGCTCTTCCAGGGCCCCTCTTACTTCCAAGACATCTCGCAGGTTCTTCTCCGTGATTTCCGCAACTTCGGCACCCTTGCGCGGGATCATCAGTACAAGGCCTTCCAGCTCCAGCTTACGGATTGCCTCACGGATCGGTGTACGGCTTACGCCCAGCTTATTCGCAAGCTGGATCTCCATCAGACGCTCTCCCGGCTTTAGCTCGCCCCGCAGAATGGCTTGTCTCAGCGTGTTGAACACCACATCCCGCAAAGGCAGGTATTCGTTCATAGTCACTTCATATTTAGGCTCCATATTCTATCCTCCTCGCACCGTGTATGTTCGTCACATACACCTGCTTTGCCAGTGCTTTTTCTCTGATCTTATCCTGCGCTTTTCTGGCCTGCGCCTTGTTCTCAAACAGGCCGAATACGGTCGGGCCGCTGCCGCTCATCATCGCGTTGAGCGCTCCCGCCGCTTTCATTTCATTCTTGATATCTTCAATGACCGGATACATGGGGATCGTCACATCCTCCAGCACATTTCCCATGGCAGCTGCGATGTCCGGAAGGCTTCCTTGTTCTAAACCGGCTATCAGGGCTTCGATATCCGGATGTTTTAGGATCTCTTTTGCATCCAGCGCCTCGTACACGACCTTGGTGGATACACTAATCGCCGGCTTGGCAACAAGAACCGTGCATCTCGGCATGGCAGGCAGCACCGTGAGTTCTTCCCCGATCCCCTCTGCCAGTACGGTGCCGCGCATGATGCAGTAGGGCACATCCGCTCCCAGCTTCACGCCTCTTTCCATCAGGTCTTTTTGGGACAGGCCCAGGCCAAACATCCGGTTCATTCCAAAAAGCACGGCGGCGGCGTTGGAACTGCCGCCCGCCATACCTGCTGCCACCGGTATATGTTTATCCAGCGTAATAATAACACCTTCCTGAATTGCAAACTCCCTGATCATCATAGCCGCTGCTTTGTATGCAATATTATTCTCATCCGTGGGAAGAAAATACAGATTCGTCCTGACCTCGATCCCCTTCTTTTCCGTCCGCTCTATTTTCACATCGTCATACAGATATATTGACTGCATCACCATGCGTACATCGTGGTATCCATTCGCCCTTCTCCCCAGTACGTCCAGTCCCAGATTGATTTTGGCAAGCGCCTTTAATGCGATCTGTTTCATCCTGTGTCCTCCAAATTGTATCTTGTATACATTATACCTACAGTATACTCATATTTTCTTTAAAAATCAACAATTTGTCACCCGGTTTTATGGTATCTGATTCCAATTCATTGATTTCCTTGATACCGTCTATGGTGGTCATATAATTCTTTGCAAGCGTCCAGAGCTCATCTCCGTCTTTTACAATGTAGCCTACGATTCCCGGCCGTTTTTCCATCTCTTCCATCGAAACCGGGGACAGCTCCACATCCGTAATTACCTGCATGGGAACGGGCTTGCGCATAAATGTATCAAAGGCAAGCACAGCCTTCACCTCTACCGCCTCACTTCCTGCCAGATTGACGGAAAGCTGCTCTACATGATAGGAGATGTTATAGCGCACATCTTCCGTCATTCCCGGGCATTCCAACAGATAGGAGAAGGGCACCATTCCCTGCCAGCCCCCAAACGGCATTGCATCATCCGCTTTCAGATAAAGGAAGGAAATGTGCAGAATGCCTTCGATCTGGATTCCTTCCTCTACCAGCTCCATGTGTTCGATCTGCACGCTGCCGTCGCTGTGGCAGATCTGCAGCACGTCGTCTTTTAGCTCCGGAAGGGATAGACGCTCCGCTACTTTACATTTCGAATAATTCTGTACAAGGAGTTCTTCATAGACCGCCTCTCTCGTCTCAAATCCGCAGTTTTGCTCCAGGGAGTACATATCCTCCAGAAGTTCGATTTCTTCCTCCTGATAAATGTTCATCCTCAAATTCAGAGTCCCCTCTATCCCAAGAATGCGCATTTCCCCATCCTCATCCATGCGGACATCCATCAGGGTATCCTCCAGGCTGTTGTGGACATAATAGTACATGCCTTCCTCCACGCCGCCGCATTCGATCCTGCCTTCATACGGGACGCTCTGTTCCAGCCAGTCTGCCTTCCCATCCTCAGACAGATACATGCAGAACACCAGGAGTTCCCCTTTCAGCTGCATCTCATCCTGACCCAGGCGGATCTCCAGCTTCCTGCTGCTGACGTCCGTCAAAAGCAGCTGCCCGACGCTTTCCTTTGTTCCAGGAAGCGTAATTTCTTCCTTGATCCGGTAGGTGTCCTTTTTGGTGGTATGAAGCTCCAGGAGGTTTACATTTTTCATTTTTTTGTAAATCGGAACCGGGCTGTCGATATCCACTGTGGTTTCTTCGTCCTCCAGCTTTTCCCGGCCAATCTCCATCTCTACCATTGCACGGATACTCAGTTTTCTGGAATGTACCAGAGATACCGTGAATTCCACGCGGATATTCTGTATAAAATAGCTTTCCATTTCTCCGCCATCCGTATACACCATCTCTTCAAATGGAATCTTGCCTTCTAATACCGCGGGCTGCGGATCTCCAGTTGCAGTGACATATAGTATCTGAAAATACAATTTGCCCGAAATCCTTATGTAATTCTCAACCAGCTTAATATCCTCAATTTTAACCGTGCCGCTTCCCTGGATAATCTGCTGTACATCCTCCTTCGCATCGGGGACATTGTAATCCTCATCCAGATAAAACTGGTCAAAAGTCCGTTTTCCCTCCTGTGTGTAGTGCACCTGTTTCTTAATCAGTTCCATATACATCCTCCTCTAATCAAAAATCACATTTTTTTCAATATATTCCAGTTTGACTACCACATAGGGATAGGTAGTTACCTCTTCTGTTTTCTCTCCCTTTTCCGGCCCCAGCAGATTCGTATGTATATAAATGGCATTTTCTGTCTCATAAAGTCCCGTCACTTCTACGCTGTACCCGCTTTTGGGCTGCGGCCCGTATCCTTCCGCAATATACAGATACCCCTGGTCTGCGTATGTCAGCTTAAATGGCAGGTCCCTGTTTTCCAGAATCGCCGTCTTCAGTTCATTTGGCACTTTCTCCTTATCCATAACGGTAAAATCCAGGTCCCGCAGCTTTTCCGTCTTTTGTGGGCGCGATATGCATCCCGTAAGCATCAGCACAAGCAAAAATCCCGCCAGATACATCATTTTTCTCTTCATATCCAATCCCCGCGGTATATTCTCTCTATTATCATATTATTCAAGTGTCCTGAATATTCTCTTTCTGCTGGATTCTGTGCCAAATGCTTTTTTGGGGGAAGGTTGGCTTATGGGGAGGCATTTTTACGAGGGCGGTGTATTGATTCGTTTGGTGGGATTTGTCATCTGTATAGATTTATTGATAAACTGTATGTTATTTGACCGAAGTATGGATAGTAACAAACTAGTATTAGACAATTACTAGTTACTGTTCTCTGGGACTTATACCATACTGTACGGCTCATAAGCCGTGAATAATGTTCAAACTAATTTTTTACAGAATTATATTCTGTACATTACTTGTTTTTTGAAGCGGCTTTTTGTATAATTGGAGGGTATGGTATTCTGGATTCGGTACGTGTTAACACCGGTTTGAGAAATACATAGACAAGAACAGAAAAGAGGGTATTTCCTGATGTTTAGATTTATCTGTATTGTAATCTTCCTGGTTACATTTTTAATTCTTTCCATTCCGATCTTCTTCGTGGAATGGGTGATCGGCAAATTCAACCGCGAAAAAAGGGACTACAGCTCTCTTCGGCTCGTGCAGTGGGCATTTAAAGTTATCTTAAAAATGACGAGCGTCCGCGCCACCGTCATCGGGGAGGAGAATGTTCCCGACGAACCGGTGCTTTTCATCGGCAACCACCGCAGTTTTTTTGATATTCTGCTGACCTACTCCCGCTGTAAAAGGCTGACCGGATACGTTGCCAAGAAAGAGATGGAGCACATTCCGCTGCTTTCCACATGGATGCGCTATCTGTACTGCATCTTCCTGGACCGCGAAAATCCAAAAGAGGGGTTAAAGACCATTCTACAGGCTATCGACTACATAAAAAAGGGGATTTCCATCTGTATCTTTCCAGAGGGAACGCGCAACAATGGGGAAGAACTAAGTATGCTCCCGTTTAAAGACGGCGCCTTTAAGATCGCTACGAAAACAAACTGTGCTATTGTACCAGTATCCATGAATAATACATGTGCCATTTTCGAGAAACAATTTCCCAGGATTCGCAAAGTCCATGTCGTGATCGAATACGGAAAGCCAATCTATCCAGATCAGCTGGAAAAAGAAGATAAAAAACATATTGGGAATTACGTACAGAACATCATACAGGAAACAATTATTAAGAATGCAGAGATCGTGTCATAATCAATTGAATGAAATTAGAGGTGCTGTCGTCAACAGCACCTCATTATTTTCAGAGAGACTTCGGAGGGGTCTGACCCTTTTGCAAAGGGGTCAGACCCCTCTGCGAATTTTTTCGAAATAGGCAAACATTCCTTCTGCTATGACCGGGTCTATCACCGGCAGCCCCGTTGCTTCTTCCAGCTCTTTTGCCACGCCTATGGTGCCAAGGCCTGTGCACGCCAGCGCTATAACCTGGGCGCCCTGCTCTTTCAGCTCTATTCCTTTTTTGATGGTATTCTCCCGTCCTTCCGGCGTCATCAAATCCAGCGTGCTGTCGACTCCGTCCGGCTTACCAAGTATCATCTTTCCAGCCAGCATCCTCTCATAAGCCTTGGGTGCATAGTCGGTGATGCCCAGCACGCCTACTTTATCGCCATATTTTAACGCCAGGGCCACCGTAGTCTCGCCTCCGCCGGTAACCGGGATTCCTGGGATCGCCTCTCTGATTTCTTCAACGCCCGGATCGTCTGCACAGCTGACGATAAACATATCCACGTCTGTAAATGTTTTCGCTGTCTCTACAATTTTTGGAATGGCCAGTTCACATAATTCGTCGTTATGTATTCCCTCGTATTGATCCGGAATGCATTTTGTCTCTACATCAATACCAGGGAAATTTTCCATAATTACTTTGCCGTGTGCCTGCAGCACGTCCTGGTCTTCTGTCGTCAGGACGCGTATTAATCCTACCTTAAACCTTCCCATGCTTCTTCCTCCTCAAAAAGCGGGCGTGCATCAGACCGGTTCTTTCCGCCTTCAGCGCTCCCGCCAGACTTATCCTTCCCGCAGCTTTTCTTAAAGTGTGTTTGTAAATTTGCCCTCCTTTATCACCTGAACATCATCCAGATAAAGGGTGGGTTTCAATATGATTCCATCCATATGGCACTCTGCCTTATTCATTCCCCCGAATGAAGTGTTTGTTCCAAATGCAATATGAACCGTTCCGTATACCTTTTCGTCTTCCAGAATAATACCATTCAAAATGGCTGCCTCGTTGGTTCCGATCCCCAGTTCACAGAGAGTTCCGTTGGTTTCATTTTTGAGCAGTACCTCCAGGTTTTCACTTTTCTCCCCTGTAACAGACCGCAGTTTTCCGTCCGTGATTACCATATGAAGCGGGGCATCCAGCCTGCCAATGCCAACCATAGAACCGTCAATTATCATTTCTCCGTCAGAACCGTCCTCCAACGGTGCGATATACGCCTCACCTGATGGAAGATTCCCGCATTTTCCAGGCGCTTTATAGACACCGGGGCTTGGCACTCCATCACGGCCTTTCAATGAAATTGTCAAAACCTTTCCGTCTTTTTCTATGCGGGCCGTGTCAGCCCTGGTCAGCATTGCAGTGATCTTATCCGTCAGTTTTTCAACCTTCGTATAGTCTGCAGTCATCGCTCCCTTGCTGAACATCTCTTTCGTGATACCAGGCATCGTCGCGATTCTTGTGCCCGCTGCCGCCGCCTGAATCCGGGCGTTGGTGTGCGTCAGTGATTTCGCCGTCGGTGCTATCACGATATCGGCGCCTTTCATTGCTTCCGCTACTGCTTTGGGCGGCTCCTCCCCGCTTAGTTCCCTCTCCTTCATGACCAGCATCATGCCCTCGCAACCCAGATTCTTGGATGCCTCGTAAAGCGCTTCCCCGATTTCTCTCCGGCTGTCATCCGTCACAACTAAAACAGCCTCCCCGGCTTTTGCATCCAGACAAGATATCAGGACGCCCTCCGCTATTTTTACTAATTCACTCATTTCTTCTCTGTCTCCCTGTCTTCTGATTTATTCCGCAGCATCAGTCAGTTCAGATACCACACGCGCCAGGAGTGTCCTCGGCAGAACTACCATCTTTTTCGTCTTCCTGGCAAACATCTCTTTCATTTCCTGAGTATACCCGATACAGTCCAGAACTATGAGATCAGCATCCATATCTTTTACTTCATCGGCGGCCTTTTCCAAAGTCTCCCAATCGCCGTACGGTGAAGCCGCTACAGCTTTCACTTCTTTCACATAGTGTCTCCACTTCTCCTCCGTCTGCTCAATCTGAAGCGGAGACGGCGTCATACAGATAATACTGGATTTTTTGCTCATCAGAGGAACAAGCCTGTCCAGAACCTCGCAAGGATAAATTACAGGTATACTTTTTGTTGTAAGAGTCTCCGGGAAACTGCCGGTGCAAAACATCATAATCAGACGGCAGCCCTCTTCCTCCATCTTATTCATCGCCTCCTGAAGCCTCGGGAGAATATGGCGTTCTGCAAACGTCACAGAACTCCCGTCATTCAGCCGGGACACCAGTACATAGTCTCCCTCCCCGGGAGCAAACTCAGCAATGTCTTCCTTCGTAAGGCCATCCAGTCCGCCCGCCTGTATCAGCTCAGCTTTTCCGTCAAATATATCCATAATATCGACAGTCACATCCACCCTGGGGGCCTGTCCTATCGTAACCGCACCTATCTTCATCCAGTGCACCTCCTGCATTATATAATAACTTCGCATCTAAATTTTAAGAATATTCTGAAAATGGACTGCAAAGGGGTCAGACCCCTTTTTACTCTGCTCCCAGCGTCTGCAGATGTTTCATCGGTCCATAAAGTTTTTGGATCCGTGCATACTCTTCCTCGTCATAGAATTTGCATTGTCCGCGCCCAAATGCCTTTGCCGCCTCCAGCATGAATCTCGCCGCTTCTTCTACGTCTGACGCATGGCTTGCCCCGGTCGCGCATCCCGGCACCATGGTCTCCGCGGTGATTGCGACTCCTACTACAGGAGCATTTGTTGCGGTACATGGCTGGAGTACGCTGTTCAGGTGGTGCAGATCATTGCCGTAAGGCGTGATGTCCTGGGTCGCCAGCGGAAATACATATGGCAGCCTGCCGGTTGTGATCTGCATCAGGTCCAGCAGATCCTCGGATGTGCGGAGAATATACCCTTCTTTTACGGTTGGTGAGATTGCGAATCCTCTTGTATTGATGACGCGGTTGCCTTTTGTTGTGTCTACTGACAGGATGGCGTCCAGCTCGTCGGATACTTCTTCTCTGTTTACCTGGGACATTTCAACTGGTGAACCCATAAAAGGCACGGGATCATGCGGTGCAGTCGGCGCGTTCGGACAGATATGGGTGGAAATAAATACATCCCCGTCCAGCACATCCCCTTTGTTCTGCATATCCAGAAGTTTAGCCGCAAGGGCAACTGCTGCAAGGGCACCGTCTCCATCCGATACAAAGCCGATGCGCTCCGGACGTGCTCCAATCCCGCCCAGCCGGCCAAGAAGACCAATCGTCGGCGCACTGCCGCCCTTTATCTTGCCATTGCTTCCTGGGATTCTGACCTTCAGCATATCCGTAGTCCCCTTGGGTCCCTTCAGCTCATATACGGTGATGTCCGCATCAGGCTGTATTGTGCGCAGATACTCCTCAACTTTCTTCCCCGTCACATAAGCACTGTCCAGTACCTCGTAGGCATCGATAATTTGTTTCATTAACATAAATTTGTCCTCCTTATAATATGAATTCTTACTTCTCTGCCGCTATGCTGCCCTAGTATAAGTCAATCTAAACACCTTACTGTTTTACTGGCCTGATTTTCCGATAACACAGATACAAAAGCCTCAGCGTAGCCCCACTACGCCAGCGTTTTTACATCTGCACTCTTGGAAAATCATTTTCACCGAACCAGCAAGGCGATTAGCTTGTCTTATACTAGATATGATACCAGGTTTTTCCCAATCACTTTTTCCGTTTCCCGCAGAAGTTCCGGCTCAAACATCGTAGGCGCGAGCTTCAGATTCTCCCGGTTGGCCGCAATCACATAAACGTCCAGACCAGTTTCCATCATGGCCGTTGTCACAGGCTCGCCGCTCACGGCATTGACCGTCATAATAAGATCCGGGAAGGTCGCCAGACGTTCCCCGTCTTTCTCCGCCGTCGCGTATTCATTCCAGAAAGTCAGTTCACATCCATCCACCGAGGCATACCCCACGTCAAAGCCTCCCGTGGTTTCTATCGAAAATGCATCTACCTTTCCCTTTGCCAGAATCCTTCCGCCCAGAAATCCGCACACATTTTCCACAGCTGCCTCCACCGAATGCTCCAAGCCCTCCAAAAATGCTTTACCTGTCTCAATTGCATGGCTGACACCGCCCAGCGCACAGTTTTCCCTGGCATAGGAAGCCTTCACCGGATTCCTCGCCACGGCCACAAGTCCGCCGGCCTCAATGGACGCCATACGCACCAGCCGGGACGTATGCTCAATCGTCCCTTCAAAATAACATTCCACGCGGCTGCCCGCCTCCGGATTGCCGCCCGCACATGCCTGTACGGTCCGATAGTCCGCCTGCTTGTGCAGATTCATGCTTCCCATCACGCCAGTAGGATGGGCACGGCCATTGCAGGGGGCATCGATTACAGGGAGCCCCAGTACCGCGGCCTGAAGCCAGCCATTAACAGTCGCCTCTCCACCCTGTTCATTTGTGATAATGCCGCCGACCGTAAAGTCACAATTCTTCTTTAAAATCTCCACCGTGCGGACCAGATCCTTTGCGGCCATATACTGCTCTGCAGCATTAGGCGCTCCCACAAGAGAAGCCGTCAGCAGAACAGCATCCTCATCCACGGCCTCAATGGGAAGCAGGCGCAGATCATCATAATCCACCGCAATCTCTGCGAACTTCCTCCCCTTTTTCGCATCTCCGCCGCCCCCGCCGCCTAAAATCGTTCCGCCGGCAAGCGCTGCATCCAAAAGTTCTTTTGTCAAACGAATTCCTTTTTTAACCATTCCCGCTGCTCCTTCATAAGATATAAGCCAATGCATACATCTCCTACATTGGCTCTTTCTATCAGTATAACACGTCAAACCGCTAAAGTCCTTATTCACCGGTACCGAATCTGCGTCTATCTTTTGTGCACAGTGCACAATCACATGTATTCTTTCACCCTGCAGGCAAACCCCAGTTCCTCCAGCTGTCCGGCATCACTCAGGTCACACCCCAAAACCTCCTCGATCTGGTTCAGGCGGTAAGACATCGTATTCCGGTGAAGATACAGCCTTTCCGCGGCTGTCTTGCGCGAGCCCCGGCATGCAGAAAGCATCTCCAGCGTCTCCGCCAGATGGCTCTCATGTTCCCGGTCATAGATCTCCAGGGCCGCCAGCTTTTCCTGTACAAATGCCCGCACTTCCCGCTGTTGTGCCATATGCATCACAATCTGCTCATATCTCAGCTTTTCCACCCAGAGGACATTTCCGGACAGCCCCTTTTTTTCCCGGATACGGAAAACATCTTTTACATCCTTATAAACCGCCCCCAGTTCCAGATAATCGTAAAACTGCTGCGATACCCCGGCTGCCACTCGGTACTTCAACATGCTGCAGATCTTTTCAACCATCGTTGAACAGAGGCTGTCCGCCTTTTCCTCCTCCACATCCTTCATAATACAGATGTACTGGTACTGGCGCACAATACCGGCCCCCCAGATACCTGCCCGCTCCATGGCCCCTTTCATCATCTGGTAAATGCTCTCCATATCTTTCTCCTGAGCGGCAGCCATACGCGGATTCTGCTCTGTCTGAATTAATATCATACGCAGCGGTGGGAACGGCCAGCTCAGAGAATTCACCCGCTGCTCCGCTTCCTCCGCCTGTGTAATTTTGCCGCTCTGCAGATCCAAAAATAACTTCCCGTTCATCTCCATCTGGCTGTAAGTGCCAATCCGGTACCGGCTGGACATCTCGAGCTGATTTCTCGCCTCCACGATCGCCGTCATAACCGGATACACAACCTCAATAAACCCGACGTCATTATTCAGGAAAAAAAGCGGAATCTCACACTCATCAGCCAGAGCCAGGGCTTCTTTAGGAAATTCATCGAAAAACCGCGTCTTGATCGCCAGCGCCGATGCATTGACCTCCCGCAGATCCCGGATCAGATTCAGCAGCGCCTTTTTGTCATTGCGGATCGCATATCCCGTTGTAATCACCAGGAGATTCTCCCTGAGCCAGGGTTTAATATCCGGCTGCTCCATCATATCGTAAAACTCCACAATCCGGTCCAGTCCCCCTCTGCCTGCGACAAGTGCGGCAAATCTGTCCTTCCATAATTCTTCTATATCACGCACTCTGATCTTCATCTGTACTCCTTAACCTTCTTTTGACAGGCAAATCCTAATCCCGCCCCGCAGCGTGTATAATAATTCATTGCTGCAAACTGAGACGGCATCTTACGCCAAGCTATTTATAAACACACTCTAAAACGCTGTATTCAAAAACAGCAGTGGCAGTGTCACCATGCAGAGCAGCGTTGTTACCACCACAGCTGCAGAAGCATAATCCTCATTTAGCTTGTACTGTCTGGCAAGCATACTGGAGGAAGTCATAGTGGGTGCCCCGGTAATCAACATCAGCAGGAGACTCTCCATCTGCGGCAGAAACCGAGATGCAATAACATACACAATCACCGGCACAACCACAAGCTTGCAAGCGGCCAGAAGCAGTACCGATCTATACCGCAATATACCGCCAAATTTCATAAAGCCGATACTGCAACCCAGGTAAATCAGCCCCCAACTGTAGCTCGTATCTCCCACAGCGGTTACAACATCCATCACCAGTGCCGGGACCGGAACAGAAAATGTGGTCAGCGCCAGACCAATGAAAATAGAAATAAAAATAGGTGTGGTGACTACCTTCTTGCAGATATTTTCCCGTCTCCCGCTGCGGCCGAGAAACAAAAGCAGGCCCAGTGTCCATACCACTGCCGTATCCACAACCGAGCAGATCGGTATATACTTGTCCCCTCCCGTCTCCTCAAACAGCGCCAAAATCAGGGGAATCACCAGAAACCCAAAATTACCGCCCACCATACAGCCGCAGAATACATTTCTCACGGTACCCGGCAGCTTAAATATCCGGCTCGCCAGAAGTCCCACACAGGCCAGCAACAAATATGCACCGATCTGCCATAACACAATCCGGCCATAGTAAAGCAGGGAAAATACTGTAGTGTGGTTCTCCCAGATCAGAGAGACAACCAAAGCCGGCAGCACGATCTTAATTAAAAACCCCGAAATAGAAGTCAGCGCTTCCCTTTTTACAACCCCTAACCTGGACGCCAAAAACCCGATCAAAACCAAGAGCAGGAATCCGCCCATTTTGGGCAGAACAATCCAGAAATACTCCATAGCAGCATAACTCTCTTTCCTCTTTAATATGTAAAACCTTCTTTAGAGTCCACTTTACTACATTCTACAGAGCGCTTCAATGATAAAAATTTACTTTTTCCGATTTATTGCTGAGACCTCTGATAGAGCCTTCAATTTTTCAATTGACACTCCCGGCGGGCAGCTGTCGCTATTCGAAAGAATATACCCCCTCCCTTTCATAATATTCACAAGTTCAGCCGCTTGGCTTACAACCTCCTTTGTTGACAATTGTAATAATTGAGTGGGTTCTATTCCTCCGACAATAGAAATATGTTCCGGTAATATATTTTGAACTCTTTGCATTTCAACATTTCCTGTTGGGGCCGGCGTAACTGATTCTAAGACATCTATTTTGGAGTGAGCAATATCCTCCAATAAAGCATTCAATTCCCCACAGGCATGTTGAATATATTTTTTATCCTTTTGGTGCAATATATCGCACCACATATTTATCTCCGGCAATATATAATCTCTATAGAATTGAGGTGAAATATTTGTGGTAGATGTATCCTCCCATGAAAGGAAAAACTGGGAGGAGGACCCGGCTGCAATTTCTGCGGCATCTCTTGATACTCTATACATTGAGGTTAACGTTTCCTGCACAACTTCCGGAAAATCTACTAAGGAATATACGATAGACTCCGTTCCTGCCCAATGTTCTATGAGTGATTGAAAGGAAGACTTCAATTCAGGACAAATAATGGGTAATAGTAAACCTCTTTCCCCCAGCTTTTCTGCCTCCCGCTCAAATTTTTCATAATTAGCTTTAAGACAGGTGGAATCCATAATATACTTCAAAAGCAAAAAGTCCTTTTCTTCCTTTATAGGATGATCCACTAAAAACCACGTATTCCCTTCATTTACAAAACGATATCCAAATGTCAAATCACCTTTTGATGTATGATATGTAACCTGTTTCTCTTTGCCACACACTTTTGTTCTTATTTCACAATCCTCTATATGCCTGTCAAATAATAAAATATTTTCGCTGTTTTTACCGTAAAGGGGATAATATCCCCTAAATAGTGGATCTGCCCCTATACTTTCTAAAAATTCAAGCTGGCCTTTCTTTGTCAGCTTATCGTCCTGGGATTCCCACCAATATGCCAAAAATGGGGAATATGGGATTCTGTCACACTTTTTTCCTAAAAGAGCATTTATAATGCGTTCTCTGCTTGTCATTTTCTCACCTTAATCTTTCGTTGTAAATGTTTCAATCATATATAAAATATTTCCGGATGCACCTACCCTTTTACCGCGCCGGCTATCATACCGGATACAATGTATTTCTGTCCGGCTAAATAAACCAGAATTACCGGAAGGCTTGTCAACAGGATGTCTGCACATACCAAGTTCCACTCCTTGAAATACATGCCAAAAAAATTATATATAGACAGCGTCATCGGCCATTTATCAGAGCTGCTTAAAAAATACAGCGGTGATACAAATTCATTCCATGTATTTAAAAATGTAAGGACAATTACTGTTGCCAAAGCCGGTTTTAACAATGGTAAAATAATTGATATAAAAAGCCGTGTTGATCCGCAGCCGTCTATGACTGCCGCTTCATCCAGTTCTCTGGGGATTCTTGCTACGAATCCATGTATTAGGAAAACAGAGAATGGCAGCTGCATAGCCGCATACAATAGAATAATCCCTAATCTTGTATTGTTAATATGTAAAAACATCATAACTTTTGTCAAAGCAACGTAATTAATTGGCATCGTAATTCCTAACACAAGATACATATAGATTACTCTGTAAAACTTTGACCCATTTCTGGAGAGAACATAGGCCGCCATTGCTGCCAGTAATACACAGACTGCTACACTGCACACAGAATAAAGAATGCTGTTCGCAAAAGAGGAGGCCCCTAATTTCCCTTTTTCAATTACATTCAAAAAGTTGCTCCACTCGATTGACCCCGGAAGTTTCAAATTCATGTCCGATGCTGCATTGCTGTTTTTGAGAGAATTAAAAAGAATTAGTAAAAGCGGAATCATACATACTGCAGAAATAGCCCAGGCAATAACGTTTGTAAGAATCGCACTTAGTTTTTTTTTCATCCGCATTATTCCTGCACCTCATTTCTTGTCATCACTCGAATCATAAAATATCCAATCACGACCATAAAAACAAACATCACAGACGACAACGCAGTCCCAATTGCATATTGTCCCGTGCCAAAACGTTTAAATACTTCCGTATACAGCACCTCCGTAGTCGCCTTGCCAGGCCCGCCATTCGTCAGTGCATAAACCATGTCAAAAACTTTTAATCCATAGATTACATTCAACACTGTCGTTGTCGTCAGGGTAGGCAAAAGCAACGGAAACGTAATATAACGGAATTTTTGCCATCCGTTTGCTCCATCAATGCTTGCCGCTTCATAGTATTCAGCCGAAATGGAAAGTAAACCTGCCACCAAAATTGTCATAATATAACCAGTTCCCCGCCAGATATCAACTGCCATTACCGAAGGAAATGCCCAATCCACAGAAGTCAGCCATTGCATTGCCAGAGAGTCCAGGCCAATCATCCGGAGAAAATGATTCAAAATACCGTTCGCAGGATCTAATATAGATGAGAAAATCATACCAAGAATCAATGTTGACAATACAGAAGGCATAAACATAATCCCTCTGTGAAAATTCAATAGTTTTACCGCTTTTGTCATTAGAACGGCCAGCGCTAAACCAAATACATTTTTAAAAATAGTTGTCACAAACGTAAACTCTAATGTATTTCCTAATATTTTCATGTAATTCTCATCTTTTGAAAAGATAACCTTAAAATTGTCCAGCCCCACAAAATTTAATTTATCAGAATAAGCCGACCAATCTGTAAATGAATATCCAATACCTATGATTCCGGGTATCACAAATAATACGGAGTATATTAGAATTGCGCCTATCGCGAATCGTATTGGATAAAGTTTTTTCTTATTCATATCTTTATACCTCGCCCTTTAAATATAGGCTGGTAATAAATTACCAGCCTTTTTAAAACTTATTTCCAAGCTTCATCGTTCGCTGCCGCCGCCTGCTCGCTTCTCATTTTATCAATATTTTTTAGTAATTCCTCCGGTGTTACTTCTCCAAGAAACATTGCCGATAAGTCTGCTCCGATTTGATTCCACTGTGGATTTACATATTTGACCGCCACCTGATATACGGTATCTTCTTCAGAATATCTGTCATGAAACTCCTGAACACTGTCTAAATATCCGGAGGGCGCATTTTTAAATGGCAGTTTATTGAATCTGGCCACCTCTTCTGTCATAAAAGCCAAGCTTTCTTCTCTTGCCATAAACTCAAGGTATTGTTTTGCTTCTTCCTGATGTTTGGATCCTGAATAAACAAATCTTGTAGGACCAACCGGACTCACATTCAATTTTTGATTGTCTGCTAGAGGCATTACAAAATATCCGATATCCTCAGCGTCAAATTCAGCATCCGCCGCATTCACTTCCTGTCCAAGTCCCTGCTGGGCAATTGTCATCGCATATTCTCCCGATGCGATATTTTTTGCCGTATCTACATATGCATTAGACATATAATTCTGTCCCCAGTAGCCTTTGTCTATCATATCTTTCATTTGTTCTAATATGGTCACCATGGTTTGATTTCCTTCAAACTTTGCTTCATTTGCATTCAGCTTTTCTGCAAGTCCAGGCTCGGCAGTCTCAGCCGCAATAGCGCATTCCGGGAACCATAATGTGTGATGCCATCCATCCGATACGCATTCATAGATTGGCGTAATACCGGCATCTAAGATCTTCTTGCATACCGCATCAAAGCTTGCATAATCCGTAGGAATTTCAAGATCCAGTTCCTTAAAAATATTCTTGTTATAGGCTACTGCCCAAACATTTGACAAGTCATTCATTGGCTGTCCATACAATTTACCATCTGCAGAGATTTCTGCCGCAACCAGCTCATCAACATTTCCTGCCCATGATTCTCCACTTAAATCAACACCATTTTTCGCAATATTTAATTGTGTCTGAATATCAAATTTCCCACCTTGGGATCCAAAGATATCCGTACATTCTCCTGTATTGAGCTTAGTCATTAGAAGGCTTGTATACTGATCAGCTGGAACAATTTGATAATCCACCTTTATGCCTGTCTCTTCCGTAAATTTTTTGCCAAGCTCAACTTCTGCATCCTGCACCCAGTCCTGGCTGGCCATAAACGTCAGCGTTACATCTTTTGAGTCCTCCTCTTTTACTTCCTTCGACTTTTCACTTCCGCATCCTGCCATGCCTGCCAGCATTGATACTGTGATTCCCAGTGCCAACATTTTTTTTACTGCTTTCATTCGTATTTCCTCCTCACTTTCCCATCCCATATCTGAGATTTTCTTTCATGTTTTTATTATAGACATTGCGTTTCCTTTCGTGAATGTAAATATCCTCCCTTACACATGTTATTTTTTTACCTCTTTACAAATTGATTTTCTTTTTCTCTCCTTTATAAACCACTTGAACTTCCGTTACTTTTTCACTTGAAATCAAACGAATATGTAATCTCTCCCGCACTCTCATACTGCCTTCTGCATTTGCCAAATACAAGCTCTTCTCGTTATTTCGGTATTCCAGCCGCACGAGGCAGTACTCACCTATTTCATATGCATAACCGTCTCCTGCATCAAAATACATAGAAAAATTTCCATCCGCTCCATCATATACCTCTATTACGTTACATTTCCCTTGTCTCTCATCGGCATAGTCAATATCTCCGGATAGCGGTATGATCGCGCCGGCATGGACGAAAAGAGGAATTTTATCAATTGGAGTCTCACAGTTCACGCATTGCCCGCCCTCATATTTTTCTTTTGTCCAATAGTTATACCATACTGTCCCTTGCGGCAGATATACTTCTTTTTCTTTCCTTGGACAATCACATGCCTTACCGCCCGTCTCATAATACATAGGCCGAGTTACTGGGGAAACCAGGAATGCATCTCCAAACATGTAACTGTCCTGAATATCCCACACTCTTTTATCCTGCTTAAAATCAAAAAGCAGGCTCCTCATAATTGTTTTGTGTTCTCTTGTCACTGCTGCAGCAGATGAGTAAATGTACGGAAGCAGGCGATAACGTAGTCTGATAAATTTTAGAATTGCATCGTAAAATATGGTCCCTTTTTGGCCAAAATTCCAGGGCTCCCTTGGAGTATCCGTCCCGTGAGAACGGAATATCGGGAGAAATGTAGCATATTCAAGCCATCTGGTATAAAGCTCACAATATGCCGCGTCTTTCACACCGTCATTGTAATCGCCGTCCCAAAACCAGAGTGGATTTGGATCTCCCGCCATATTACATCCACGGTTTTCCCACTTATCCCGTACTGTGAAGAATCCGCCAATATCCAGCGTCCAATAGGGCATTCCTGTCATGCACATGTTCAGCCCTTCAGCAATCTGAATTTTCATTGTAGACCACTTGGCGGTGATATCACCTGACCACGGAATAATACCGTATTTTTGTCCGGAAATATAAGTCGACCTGCTGAGATTGACTACTCGTTTTGACGGGCACTGTAATCTCCAGTGTTCATAAATCCCCTTTCCATGCCAAAGCCCATAGCTGTTCACTTGGTTCCATGGAGCCGAATTATGTGCCTCCTTCATAATGATCTCAAAACGTTCCTTCTCGGATCTTTTTACCGCACCGCACCAGTCGGATGCTGTGAAAGGCTCTGAATTGTCACACCACCATGCGTCAATCCCGGCCCGGAACCACTCTTCACTGCATTGTTTCCAGTAAATATCCCTGGCCTTCTCCTTATACGCATCATATAAATTAGAGTTCGGAAGCAGCATTCCATTTTTTTCAAATTCTGAATGATTCTCTGTCCCTGCATCCATATTTGGCCATACAGACACCATCAGCTTAATATGCATGTCATGAAGCTGACTCACCATCCTGGGCAGATCAGGGTATCTATGTTTATCTACCGTCTTCTGCCCCCATTTTTTATCTTCCCAGGTGCACCAATCCTGAACCAGGCAGTCTATCGGAATGTCTTCCCTGCGGAAACGCTCCCCCGTCTCAAGTAATTCTTTCTGAGAACTGTACTTTTCTTTTGACTGCATATATCCAAACGCCCATCGTGGCAGCATGGATGCGCGTCCCGTAAGTTCTCTGAGATGATAGATGATTTCGTCAAAATCATCTCCTAAAATTACATAGTAAGACAGTTGTTCTTCTGCATAAATCAGGAAGGTCATCAATGTGTCCTTACTTTCAAATACCAGGCTGCTCTCCGTATCTATTAAAATTCCATAGTTGTCTGTAGACATCAAAAAAGGAATTGAAATTTTCATATTATTTTGATACAAATATTCTGTTTTTCCTTTATAATTATATGTCCCGTTCTCATGCTGGCCCAGGCCAAACAGCATCTCATCCTTTGATGATTCAAACGTCAGCCGGATCTGATGCATATATTTATCAAATTTTTTTACACCGTTCTTTAGTACCGTTACCGTACCGTTTGCGCTTTCCACCTGTTCATAAACCGGTGTGCCCTCTGGCACAAAATGAAAGGTTTCTATCTTTTGGAACTCACATCCTGTTTCTCTTAAGCATATTTGATGTCTGCCAAAACAAATTTCCTTTTCATTCCATGAAACCACATTCTCTCCCTGATTCTGTGATGACGAGATCCCTTCCATAATTCTGCCCGCCTTTTCTCCCTTTATATACTGTACATGTATTACATGCCTGTTAAGTTGTTCTATGCGCCTCTTCCAACAATCCATTTTGTCCCTCCCTCTTGACTTTTTATATTTTCACATTTATTCTAAAATGGCAGCAATAAAAATTGAATGTATAATCTGACTATTTCACATGTTATTTTTTTACTTATAGTGAGGAATGTTAATCATGATAAGAAGTAACAAAACGAAAATTAAAACAATACAATCCACTCTGATTTTTACATATTTTTTTATGCTGATCATCGTTTTTTTCAGTATTATGCTAATCTTTGCGGTAACCCAAACTCAGCGCATCAACAAAGAATCCTTCCAGCTTATCACACAAAACGTGAAAAATATTTCTTCATATCTCGAAAACGAAACAGATTCTTTAAAAACACTGGCAAACAACATTTCCTATTCCTCATTGGTGGAAAAGCACTTTCTGACATATCTGGAACACGACAGTATGGCCTCTGATACTGACATGGCTGATTATCATGATATCCAAAATACAAAAATCCTAATTGATATTCTGACCGCCATAATCGGGCCAGAACAGCCTGCCAGCCAGATTTATCTCCATTCTTTTACAGAAGGCACCTTTGGCGTAGGCTTAGATACAAGCACTTCTCAGGAATCTATTACGAATGCCGCCTGGTTCCCCCTGTTGAATTCTTCTCCTCATAAGAAAATATATCTCTGGGAAGAAGCTCCTCGTTTGGCATCATTCTTTAGTTATAAAGGCGGAGCTGACTGCCTGTCCTTTTATACCATGTATTACAACCAGTACAATAACGCCATTGGAATTATTGAAGTAAAGAAGACTTCTGCCGAGTTAAAGAGAAAAATAGAGCACATATCCAGTTCATACGGAGAGGATTTATATATTTATGACTCCTCCCAAAACTGTGTATATACCTCTTCTGCTACTCCAGCGGATTATAACAGCTTGATTCGTAAACCAAGTCGGGAAAGTAAAACCGATACCGTCATTCATACCTTTCGAAATAATAAAAATGTTTTCTATCAGACTTCGGAAAGCAATGGTTTTACAACCGTGATTGCCATAGAAAAAAGTGATTTATATGCGCCTATTTGGTCGTATATCCAGAAAAATATTTTGATATTTATTGGGTTTTCCTGCATTGCGCTGCTGCTTGCTTATCTCGTTTCCAAATCTATTTCCGCACCGATAAAGCAAATATATTCGCAGATAAAGAGCTTCCAACTCAGCCCCGCTTCCCAAAGCAGAGTCTCCGATCTCGTTTCTGTGAACACTGGAATTCTCGAGTTTAATACACTCTATGACGCTTTGATTGATATGCAGAAAAAGGCACAATTATCTATGGAACACGAAATCCTTATTCAGAATCAGGAGATGCACTCCCGGATGCTCGCGTTGCAAAGCCAGATGAATCCACATTTTCTTTATAATTCACTTGCAACAGTTCAGTCCATGGCCGAAGAGAACATGAACGAGGAAATTATCCAAATGTGTCAGACAATCAGCAAAATTCTCCGTTACATATCTTCTGACAAAGAACTGCTTGTTCCGCTAAAAGATGAAGCCTACCATACTGAAAACTACTTGAAATGTATGCAGATGCGTTACGAAGACGACATAGAATACTCCATTGACATACCAAAAGAAATGATGTCCATCCGCCTTCCAAAACTTTGTTTACAGCCTCTTGCAGAAAACTCAGTAAAATATTTAACCTCTTCAGTAAAAGCGCCTTGGAAAATCAAAATAGCCGGAAGGGTTACAACTACGTACTGGGAAGTTTCTGTCTCAGATAATGGTCTTGGGTTTACTGAGGAAGTAATCAACTCTCTGGAAGAGCAAATCAAGGAAATAGACAGAACCAGCCTGCTTCCATCTCTTGAAATTAATGGGATGGGGCTTATAAATATCTATATCAGATTTAAACTGTTTTATAAAGGATACCATATCTTCCGCGTTCGTAATAATATAGAAGGCGGGGCTACCATTACACTGGGAGGAAGTATATATGACGAATCATAAGTTTCCTGTAATCGTTGTCGATGATGAACGGTTAATTGCAAAGAATATCGCAAAAAATATTGAGCGGTGCAACTCATCTTTTCAAGTCGTAGCCATCGCTCACAACGGAGAAGATGCCCTTTCCCAGATTCAGGAACTTAGACCTTCATTTTTATTTACCGATATCCGGATGCCGGTCATGGATGGACTTCGTCTAATTCAAGAAGCCCAACATAATGTTCCTTTATTAAGATGCGTCATTATTAGCGGCTACGATGATTTTCATTATGCTAAAAAAGCCATCCAATTCGGTGTTGCAGACTATTTACTTAAGCCAGTCGATACTGAGGAACTATCCAGTCTTCTAACCCACTTAAAACAGGACATGCTGTCTGAAACAGAGCACTTTCATCTGAGTCAGAATCCAAAAGACTTTACCACCGGAGAAATTGTCCAGCTTGTAATAAATTATATCCAAAAAAACTACGCCTCTCCTTTGGATTTAAGTATTTTATCAGAACATCTTGGTTTTTCCTCATCCTATCTGACCAAAATATTTAACAAGCATAAAGGGCTTACTCCCAGCAAATATATTCGTAATTACCGCATGTCAATTGCACAGCAGCTTTTAGCTAATTCAGAATTGCCTGTCAATGACATAGCACTTGCTGTAGGTTACACAGATCCTTTCCATTTTAGTAAGTCCTTTAAAGCAGAAACCGGAGTCAGTCCTACAATATACCGTGAAAACCTGCATAACGGAAAATAGTTGAAAAGCTTTAGACTTGTCTGCGGATGGAGGCGCGAAATAAATGGATAGCCGCAAGGTCAAAATTTGCGTATTGAACGCCGTTTCTTGATACTGGCATGGGGAAGAAAGGGAACTGTCAGCGCGTGATGCTTCAGAAAAAAGTCTGCTTTTCTTTTACTTTTTTTTCACATGTGGTATACTAAATGCTGAAAACATGACGTGCGCCTCGCCGCGGTTACGCGAAGGCGCACTTGAATTTAAGGAGATTAATATGAGTGCTCAGAATCTTACATTGCTGACAGACCTGTACGAACTAACCATGATGCAGGGATATTTTGAAACTCAGGAAAATGAAACTGTTGTGTTCGATGTGTTCTTCCGGGACAATCCCAATAAAGGGGGATATTCCATTATGGCAGGACTCGAACAGGTTATAGACTATATCAAGAATCTGCATTTTTCCTATGAAGACGTAGATTACCTGAGAGGACTCGGAATATTCACCGAGAACTTTCTGAATTATCTGAGCGGGTTCCATTTCAGCGGAAGCATTTACGCCATCCCGGAGGGTTCGGTTATTTTTCCAAAAGAACCACTGGTTAAAGTAATCGCGCCCATTATGGAGGCCCAGCTTGTTGAAACTGCCATATTAAATATAATCAACCATCAGAGCCTGATTGCAACAAAGACCTCCCGCGTCGTATTTGCAGCACAGGGCGACGGAATTATGGAATTTGGGCTGAGGCGCGCCCAGGGCCCTGATGCAGGACTCTACGGCGCTAGAGCGGCCATGATCGGCGGCTGCGTAGGCACATCCAACGTACTGGCCGGCAAACTTTTTGACGTGCCCATCATGGGTACCCACGCCCACAGCTGGATCATGAGCTTCAAAGACGAATACACTGCATTTAAAGAATATGCAAAGTTATACCCCAACGCGTGCACGCTTCTGGTGGACACATACGATACGCTCAAATCCGGTGTCCCCAATGCCATCCGTGTATTCCGGGAGCTGCGCGAGGAAGGAATCCACCCCAGATCCTACGGCATCCGCCTGGACAGCGGGGACCTTGCCTACTTATCCAAGGAGGCCCGCAAGATGCTGGATGCCGCCGGCTTTACCGATGCAGTGATTGCGGCATCCAATGACCTGGACGAGCTGCTGATCCACGACCTGAAGATGCAGGGCGCAGCCATCACCTCCTGGGGAGTGGGCACTAACCTGATCACCTCCAAGGACTGTCCTTCTTTCGGCGGAGTATATAAACTCGCCGCAATTCAAAATGCAGAAGGAGAGTTCATACCCAAGATCAAGATTTCAGAGAATACGGAGAAAATCACAAATCCAGGCAACAAAACCATCTACCGTGTATATGATAAAGAGACGGGCAAAATCCGCGCCGATCTGATCTGTTTTGCCGATGAGACATACGACACCTCAGAAGAACTTTTATTATTTGACCCCAATGCAACCTGGAAGAAAACAAGGCTTCCCGGAGGCAGCTACACCATGAGAGAGATCTTAAAGCCTGTATTCATCCACGGTGAATGCGTATACAGCTCACCAACGGTTATGGAGATCGCCCATTACTGCCGTCAGGAAAAAGAGACGCTCTGGGACGAGACTAAGCGGCTCTTCTATCCGCACCGCGTTTATGTGGATTTATCCCAGAAGCTCTATGACACAAAATCACGCCTGCTGAACGATTTGAGCAGATAACGAAACGCTCCGCTCGCTGGTATAAACTCAATGAAGATAGGAGATTTAAGAAATGAAGATTATAGTATTAGCCGGAGGACTCAGCACAGAACGCGACGTATCCCTGTCCTCCAGTGCAGGCATCTGCAGAACCCTGCTTGAAAAAGGACACGATGCTTTTCTGCTGGATGTTTTCCTTGGTTTCCCCTACGATCCAGATCGCCTGGAAGAGGTATTTACCCTTCCTGACCACGGTCTCGGGATCGTCAAAAACATCGATACCACCGAACCGGACATCGAAGCGGTCAAAGCCTCCCGCCCGGATCAGCCGGACTGTTTCCTCGGCCCCAACGTCATCGAACTATGCCGCATGGCAGACATCACGTTCCTTGGGCTGCACGGCGGAGAGGGGGAGAACGGAAAACTGCAGGCTACCTTTGACCTGCTTGGAATCAGATACACCGGTCCGGATTCTCTTGGCTGCGCTGTTGCAATGGACAAAGGATTTACCAAACAGATCTTTCTGCAGTCGGGCATTGACACGCCGGCCGGAGCCTGCGTTCATAAAAAGGCAGCGGAAAAATCACTGCAGGCCCTCGGCCTCACACTTCCGGTTGTTGTAAAGCCGTGTTCCGGAGGTTCCAGCATTGGGGTATACATCGTTACCACAGAGAGCGAGTACGAAGAAGCGCTCAGCAGTTCTTTCCGCTACGAGGACGAAGTGGTAATTGAAGAATATATTAAAGGAAGAGAGTTTGCCTGCGGCATCATAGACGGAAAGGCCCTCCCTCCAATTGAGATCATACCCAGAACAGGGTTCTTCGATTATGCCAACAAGTACCAGGATGGCGCCACAGAGGAAGTCTGCCCCGCCGATATTGACGAAGATACTGCAAACCGGATGATGGAGCTCACCGTAAAGGCATACCGAGCCCTGAAGCTCAATGTATACAGCCGCGCAGATTTTCTCCTGGACAGCAGGGGAAATCTCTACTGCCTTGAGGTAAACACGCTGCCCGGCATGACAGCCGCCAGTCTACTGCCAAAGGAGGCGGCAGCAGCAGGCATTGAGTACGGTGATTTGTGTGAACTGATTATCCAAAAATCCCTGGAAGCCAGATACCAGTAAAGGACGGTACGAACGATGAAAAATATGACATTGAAGGAAATTGCCGTTGCATGCGGCGGAATCTATTACGGAGACGAGGAAAGCTATTACAAACAAGTCACATCCGTTACCATTGACAGCCGCAGGATCCAAAAAGACTGTCTGTTCATTGCACTTCGCGGCGCCCGGGTGGACGGCCATATGTTCATCCCCCAGTCCATTCAGGACGGAGCGCTGTGCGCCGTTTCAGAAAAGAGAATCGAGAGCGCTTCCTACCCCTATATCATGGTAAATTCCTGCGCCCAGGCCCTGAAGGATATCGCGGAGCACTACCGCCGTTCCCTCCGCCTGAAGGTGGTGGGTATCTCAGGCAGTGTGGGCAAGACAAGTACAAAAGAGATGATTGCCTCCGTGTTGGCACAAAAATACAGCGTCCTGAAAACCGAGGGCAATTTCAACAATGAGATCGGACTGCCCCTCACAATCTTTAACATTCGGGAAGATCATGAGGCTGCCATTCTGGAAATGGGCATCAGTGATTTTGGCGAGATGGAACGTCTTGCAAAAGTCGCGCGCCCGGATGTCTGCGTCCTGACCAATATCGGCTGTGCCCATCTGGAGCAGCTGAAGTCCCGCGAAGGCATTTTAAAAGCCAAAACGGAAATGTTTTTATATATGAATCCGGAAGGGGATATCATACTCAATGGGGATGATGATATGCTGGCATCCGTTAAGCCTGCCAACCATATTGAGCCTGTTTTCTTTGGCCTGAACCCGGATCTGGCATACTATGCAGACGAAATAGAGAACCTGGGATTAAAGGGTACGGCTGCACGCTTCCACACGCCTGATTCCGAATTCCGCGCACATATCTCCATCCCCGGGGCGCATATGGTATATAATGCACTGGCCGCCATTGCCGTCGGACGGGTTATGGGCATGAATGATAAGGAGATCCGGCAGGGAATCGAATCCCTGGCGCCTTTGGCCGGACGGAACCATCTGATTGAGACAGAGACTCTTACTATCATCGATGACTGTTACAATGCCAACCCGGCCTCCATGAAGGCTTCCCTGGATGTCCTCAGTAAGGCTGGCGGACGCACCGTCGCGATCCTTGGCGATATGTTTGAGCTTGGTCCAAAAGAACATGAGATGCACCGTGAGACGGGAGCATTCGCCGCAGATGCCGGCATAGACGAACTGATCTGCATTGGCTCCCTTGCAGAGGACATCGCCCGGGGAGCAATGGAAGTGAATCCGGAAATGCACGTGCACTATTATGAAACGAAGACCGAATTTCTGGAAAACATAGATCCCCTGATTAACACAAATGATACAATTCTGGTAAAAGCCTCCCATGCGATGGAGTTTCCGGAGATTGTCGAAGTATTAAAGAAGAGGTAAATATGGATTATCAAATGCTCGTGCTGGATCTGGACGGCACATTGACTAATTCCAGAAAAGAAATTACGGAACCCACAAGAAACGCTCTGATCGAGATCCAAAGAGAGGGGAAAAAAGTGGTTCTTGCCAGTGGACGTCCCATATTCGGAGTCCTTCCTCTGGCAGAAAAACTGCATCTGGATCATTTCGGCAGTTATATACTTTCCTATAATGGAGCCCGCATCACCCGATGCTCCGACGGTACCGATATTTATAACAAAACCCTCCCTCCGGAAATTATACCAGTTGTCTATGATATTGCGGCTTCGTTTCCAGGTGTGGATCTTCTGTCGTATAACAACAGCCATATATTGTCCGGAATCGCAGTCAACAAGTACACAGAGCAGGAATCCTTTCTTAACAAAATGCCCGTGGCAGAGATCCCTGATTTTGTCGGACACCTGAATTTCCCGGTTAATAAGCTGTTGGCTGCCGGGGATCCTGACATCATGGAAAAGATGATGGAAGCGCTGAAAAAACGTTTTCACACTTTCCTGAACATATACCGTTCCGAGCCCTTCTTTCTGGAGATTATGCCCAAGAAGATCGATAAGGCCTATTCCCTGCAGAAGCTGCTGAACAGCATCGGAATGACTGCAGACCAGATGATCTGCTGCGGAGACGGTTATAACGATGTATCCATGATTGAATATGCCGGTCTTGGCGTAGCTATGGAAAATGCCCAGAGTATCGTAAAGGATACCGCCGACTTTATTACCCGCTCCAACGATGATGACGGGATCCTCCATGTAATAGAAAAATTTATGAAAGAAAAATGAGGCCGATCAAATGGAATTACAAACATTTTATGAAAATATTGGCGCCGATTATCAAGTCGTTTTACAGAGACTGCGCAAAGAATCTCTGATCGATAAGTATCTGCATCTTCTTCTGAAAGATCCGGTTTTTGAAACTCTGGAGCATGCAGTGGAATCCAACGATCATGAAGAGATATTCAGAGCGGCTCATACAATCAAAGGAATGGCACTTAACCTGGAACTGCCCCCTCTTACGGCCGCAGCCTCTTCTTTAACAGAGTACTTAAGAACGTTGTCCCCCGGGGAGGCGGACAGCTCTGTGGTAAAAGAGAAATATGTGGATATTGTGAAGGAATATGAAACTGTCCGGGATCTGCTGGCCAGGTTCTGATTAGCCTAAGGAGCAAGTGAATGACAAGCACAGAACAAAAGAAAACCATTTTAATCGTAGATGATGCGGAACTGAACCGGGCCGTCCTGTCCGATATACTGCAGGAGGATTACAATATCATTGAGGCAGCCGATGGGACAGAGGCTATTGAGATTCTGAAAAAGAATGACGCTTCCATTTCCCTGATTCTGCTCGATATTTTAATGCCAAAAATGTCAGGATTTGATGTCCTGACAATTATGCAGAAGAACCACTGGCACGAGACTATCCCTGTAGTCATCATTTCATCGGAAAATTCCAGGGAATATATTGAAAAGGGTTACGAATACGGTGTTGTGGATTATATCAGCCGCCCCTTTGACTCGAATATCGTCCTTCAACGTGTAAAAAATACCATCATCCTTTACTCGAAACAAAAGGAGCTGGAAGGTCTCGTAAAGGAGCAGGTAATTGAGAAGGAGAGCAACAACGCTCTTATGATCAATATTCTCAGTACAATCGTCGAATTCCGTAATGGGGAATCCGGGCTCCACGTCATCCGCATACGCATTATAACTGAGATTCTACTGGAAGCGCTGCGGAAACGTTATCCGGAGTATGCGATGGATGAATCCCATATTGCACTGATCTCGAATGCGGCCGCTCTGCATGATATCGGTAAAATCGAGATTCCGGAAGAGATCTTGAATAAACCCGGCAAACTCACTGCTGAAGAGTTCGAAGTCATGAAAACCCACTCCGCACGCGGAGAGCAGATGCTGAATGAACTGCGTTTTGGCAGCAATGAGGAACTGGTAAAGTATGCAAGGCAGATCTGCCGCTGGCACCACGAACGCTGGGACGGTAATGGATACCCTGACCACTTGAAAGGGGATGAGATTCCGATCGCCGCACAGATTGTTTCCCTCGCGGATGTCTATGATGCGCTGGTTAGCGAGCGGGTATACAAACCTCCTTATACTCATAAACAGGCCATGCAGATGATCCTGAACGGAGAATGCGGCATGTTTAACAACAGGCTGATTGATTGTCTCAAAGCGGTCGATACCTATCTGGAGCATGCGGTCAGCCTGCGCAGCCGGGATCCCGCACACGTATTCAATATCAACCAGCTCTCAAAGGAACTGTTTCAAAAAAAAGGTGTCAAGCTCTCCGACCGCACGCTGTTTCTTCTGGAACAGGAACGGACCAAATATCAGTTTATCGCATCCTTATCAGAAGATGTTTTATTCGAATATGATTTCAGTACGGACACGGTCTTGTTCTCTGAAAAGTGTCAGGAAGAGTTTAATTTTCCATCTATCATAACAGATTTTGTCAAAAAGAGCCGGTTATATGGAGTCGTTGCGAAAAATGATTTTCAGGAATTGATGGAACGTATAGCGGCTACCACACCGTTCTCTCCTGTATTTCAGAAGAGAATGCTTCTGACTACTATTAGCGGGACGCAGGAATGGTATGAATTCATTGGCCGCACGCTTTGGGCCGATAATGAAGGAAATGAAGAGCTGTACAGCTGTGTCGGAAGGATATCGCTGTCCCGGAATGGAAAAGAACGGCAGATACAGGAGCTCCCCCACCGGGACGCTCTGACAAATCTGTACACACAGACAACAGCGCAAAAAATTATTGTGCAGAACATAACCAATAATCCGCAGACAACCGGCCTTATGATCATGTTTGACCTGGATAATTTCAAAAGACTGAACGAAAAAAACGGACATTTATTCGGGGATCAGATCTTAAAGCATATCGCCCGCCTTTCCGAAAACAATATCCGTAAAATGGATATCTGCTCACGGATCGGCGGAGACAGGTTCCTAATGTATTTCAGCGAACTCTTTTCAGAAGAATTTATCCAGCCATACTGTGCCTCTCTTACGAAGGCTCTGACGCAGAAGTATAAAGACTCCGAATACACGGTCAGCATGGGAGCCGCCATGTATCCGCAGGATGGGACTACATACGAAGAACTCTTCCGGCATACCAGTCAGGCTCTGGAGACATCAAAACGCAGAGGGAAAAATTGTTTTACCCGTTATCATGATTCTCTTTCCACACAGGGTTTTTCTCCGGAAGCTGTGCCAGAATAATTGCGGCAAACACCAAGGCACACCCAAACAATTCTTTCCCAGAAAGTGTTTCATGTATAATCAGCCAGCCGGTAAGCGCGGCAAATACGGATTCCAGGCTTAGTATAAGCGAAGCCACCGTGGGGTCCGTATTTTTTTGTGCAATGATCTGCAGCGTATAGGCGACACCGCAGGAGAGAACCCCCGCATAGAGAAGCGGCAGATACGCATCCAGAATACTCCCCATGGCTGGCTTTTCGCGGACAAACATCGGCACCGCGCAGAGAATCCCGCAGATAAAAAACTGTATGCAGGAGAGCTTCACGCCATCCACTTTCGGAGAAAAATAATCAATAATCAAAATATGTAACGAAAAAACAAAAGCGCAGATGATCATCAGAACATCTCCATAAGCTATGGAGAATCCCTCTTTCATACACAAGAAATACATCCCCACAACAGCCAGTCCAACACCGGCCCAGGTCTTCCCCCCTGCCCGCCGGCCCAGAAAAAGCCCAAGAACAGGTACAATCAAAATATACAGGGCCGTAATAAACCCGGCCTTCCCGGCGCTCGTATACACAAGCCCGATCTGCTGCAGCGAACTCGCCGCCGCAAGCGCAAGCCCACAGAGCAGACCCCCGATCCAGAGCGTCTTACCGATCCTATTCGCCTCGTCCCCCTGTACCTCTGTCCCTTCCGTCTTTTTCCTCCTGCCCATAACCCCAATAACAGGAAGCAGCACAATCCCGCCCAAAAAACACCGCAGAGAATTAAACGTAAACGGCCCGATATAATCCATCCCCACACTCTGAGCCACAAAAGCGCTCCCCCAGATCAGAGCGGTCAGCACAAGCATCACATTATTCTTAAACTTCGGATTCCTCATCATTCTCATCCTTTTCAACAAAATAATACATGGTAAAGTATAGCACCCCCCACCACATATTACCAGACGGAAATTTTGGGGGCGGCGGGGATTCGACTTGAAGGGCCGCCCCCCATCTCCGAATCCCCCGCGGCTAGGTGCATCAAGGCAGAACTGTACGCTGCCAGGGTGGGAATGCCGGACGGGGGCAGCGGATTGAGCTGAACTGGTGCATCGCAATGTACCCAGTTAGTTTTTATGGCTTATATTATGCTGGCTTCTGGGGCCAAGAAAGCCACGCCTTGCCCCTCCCCGTTCCGGCTTCGTCTCCCGACGGGATGCACCAGCCTGTGTGGATCGGGAGTGAGGGCTTCTCAGGGGACACATCCGGTGATTTCAGGGGCTTAGAATGCGCGTTAGAAACCGTTGCATCAAATCGGAAGCCCCGCATGGGCGGAATTTGCTCTCCAAAGCAAATTCCGAGACGACCTAAGCCGTGAAATTCATCAGAATTTCACGGTGAATGTCGTCGGTTCCATGCGGGGCTTCCGATTTGATGTTACGGTTTCTTCGCAAATGGCTGCCCCTGAAATCACCGGATGTGTCCCCTGAGAAGCCCTCACTCCCGATCCACGCAGGCGTCCCCCTTTGATGTTACGGTTTCTTCGCAAATGGCTGCCCCTGAAATCACCGGATGTGTCCACTGAGAAGCCCTCACTCCTGATTCATGCAGGCGTCCCCCCCCCCTAAAGTAACAGTTTTTTTAGGGACTGGATGTATTTTTCTATGTTTTCTTCCTGCAGGCAGTAGTATACTTTCCCGTCTTTTTTCTGAACGGTGACGAGGCCGCTGCCCATTAGAATGCTCATATGGTGTGAGGTGGTGGACGGAGAAAGATCCAGTGCTTCGGCCAGTTCCAAATTGTATTTGCTGGATTCTTTCAGGGAACATAAGATGTCCAGCTTACTTTTGTCAGCGAGGGCTTTCGACTGGCGGATAACTTCCTCTTTTATGCTGATCGATGCCGACTCGTTTTTCTCTAATTCTTCATTCAATATGCCCTCGTAACAGTAAGAATACAGTACCATCTGAAGCATTGGAAATACAAGGGTTGGGTAAACTATGGGATTGTCTCCGCATGTGTTGACAAGCTTCAGGAATCCGTTATTCTCATATTTGGCAAGACGTTTTAGCTGCTTCTCCAGTGGCTTTGCCACGCTTGCACGGGCTCTTTCGAATGCGGGCATATTGAGGCGTATAGTCTCAAACAGCTGTGAAAACCAGTAGTCGGGCCTTCGCAGGAGATCCAGCACATACCATTTTTCTTCGCTTTTCAAATCCGCTTTGTCCAAAAATTCCAGCATAGACTTTTCATCGGGCAGCTGGGGCATATCTTTTATCTCAGGCAGCTGGGCATGTTCTACCGTATCAGTAATGTAAAATGCGATAAAACTCCTGAGCTTCATAGGATCTAACTGCTCCTCTCCCTCCAGGTACTTCCGGTTCTCTACTGTCATTGTGAGAACCATCATAAATAACTCCTGCGATGTGTTCTGGAAGAAAAAACCCTCGGAAGGCGTCTCTACTTTATACTTTTGAAAAGTTTCTATATATTTTTCCACTGTCTTTAAATGTTTATTATAAAATGTTTCTCCATCTATCCCATAATCATCCATCGCTTTTATGACATCTGTCTTCCAGTCTCCGCCATGTGCAATGGTAAGAAGCCCCAGTATCTCAAATACCGGATCCAGTTCGTTATAAATCTCGATACTCATAAAATTCCCCCGTTCTTAATTTCATGAGTATAGAATATCATACAAGGAGCGCAAAGTGCAAGCTCAGAAGATAATACCCGCCCGTAAATTCCCTGCTCAGAACATTTTGTATACAGATTCCAGGGCATAATAGCTGGCATCAAATATTTTTTTCATCTTGTGGTAGACTTCCTCATTGTCCGTATTTGGGGTATATTCTTTCTGAATTTTAAGGAAACGGCTGATCTCTTCGAAACTGTGGTAAACACCTGCCCCCACGCCCGCCGTTACGGCGGCGGCTATGGAGGTTGCCTCCTCCACATGGTCCGGGGTGCGAAGCTTTGCCTCTAATACATCCGAAAGTATCTGGCACACGACATCCCCTTTGGCTCCTCCGCCCGTCAGGATCAGGGAATCAACAGATAGGTATTTCCGGTAGGCAGCCAGGATCAGTTCCAGATTATATGCCACGCCCTCAATTACCGCACGGATATAATCCTCTTTCGTATGGTGCATCTTGATGCCGAGAAAAGCCCCGCTCGTCTCTTCATTCCAGCGGGGACAGCGCTCACCCAGCATATACGGAAGGAAAAGCAGTTCTTTTGCCCCGGCAGGGGACTTTTCGATCATGGCGTTCAGCTCGCTATATGGTCTCCCCGGTTCTAAAAGTCCACGTATATAGGAATACGAACTCCCGGCCGCCTGCATGGCTCCGCAGGGCATATATTTTCCTGGGATGATATTCGCAAAGCAGAAGAAAATCTTCTCTTCATCCAGGAATTTTTCTTTTGTTGTTCCGCCGATCCAGGCCGATGTCCCAAATGTTGCAAAAAGCTCGTTGTCATGGATACAGCCGGCGCCAACCGCAGCGCAGGGGCCATCCCCTCCGCCGCAGATAACAGGAGTGCCTTCGCATAATCCCGATGCCTTGGCCGCCTCTTTGGTCACTTTTCCTATTATGTCTGTGGAGTTGTGCAGTTCCGGGAGCAGACTGCGCCGGATACCAGAGGCTTCCAGAATCTCATCCGACCAGCAGAGATGTTCCAGGTCCAGCGCATTGGTGCCTGAGGCATCCGAATAATCCGTGGCAAATTCGCCAGTCAGGCGGAATAGAATATAATCTTTCGCCTGAAGTGATCTGCTTGCCTTCTGATATATCTCGGGTTCATGTTCCTTCAACCACATAATCTTTTCCAGCGTATAACTGGGATTCAGGCGATGGCCTGTCAGTTCGTACATTCTGTCAAATCCAATCTCGCGGTTCAGATATTCCGTTTCTTTTACTGCGCGCTGGTCGGCCCATATAATAGACGGACGCAGTGGCTTTCCCTTGCCGTCTACCAACAGACAGCCCTGCATCTGCGCGGAAAAGGAAATTGCGATTACATCCGTTTTTTCGATACCCTCCATTACATTTTGGGTCGCCCGGCAGACCGCGGCCCACCAGTCCTCAGGATCCTGCTCTGCACAGTTCTTACCAAAAAAATGCACTTTATAGGGAATGGTACAGCTTTTTACGAAGCGGCCGTCGATATGGAATAAAGTCGCTTTATTCCCCGATGTTCCCAGGTCATGGGCAATGATATATTGAGCCATGTAGATGCCTCCTTTGTCTTCTTATAATTCGTAAATCCTTTTATCCCCATAGGTTGCTTCCCAATCGGCTGCAAAACCTGCAATTGCAGAATCAATCATCGGATTTTCCACCATCTGTGTGTAAAGTTCCGGAGATACCGTCACCGCCTGGGCTCCTGCCATAAGCGCATCCATAACCTGTTGTGTGTTTTTGAAGCTGGCGGCTACGATCTTCGTCTGAATCTGGTTGTGTTCAAACAGCCATGCCATATCACCGATTGCTTTTTTACTGTCCACATTTATATTGTTCATACGGTTAAAATATGGCGCCACATAGTCTGCGCCTACGGATGCTGCCAGCATGGCCTGCTGAGGCATATAGATTGCAGTCGCTGTCACACGGTTTCCGCGGGATTTCAGCACCTTCATCGTCTTGATTCCTTCCTCATTGGCGGGCACCTTAATGTAAGTGTCTTTTCCAAGCCTGCCTGTCAATGCTTCGGCCTCTTTCAGCATCTCCTCACATGTACTTCCTGTCACCTGCACATGGAGCTGCTTCTCCCCGATGATGCTGCGGATTTCCAGAAGGAGCGGGAAAAATTCCGCTTTCTCCTTTGCCAGTATAGTAGGATTGGATGTAATCCCTGTGATGTCATAAATGTCGTTGTACCTGCGAATGTCTTCCAGATTTGCTGTGTCCAATATGATTTCCATAATATTTATCTCCTTTTTAATAGATTCGTAACAGTTCAGACAGGTCTGAACTGGTGCACAAGATGCCCTTATGGTATATAAAGTTGGTTTATATAGTTGCCTTTATGATATGAATGCCATGATCGACAAGATCATCCAGTACATCATCCGGAAGCCCGGAATCTGTGATCAGATACTGCACCTCATCGAGAGAGCACAGCGATACAATGCCCTGTCTGGCAAACTTGGCGGATTCCGTAATAATTACAATCTCTTCTGCATTATCAGCCATATTTTTTAATGTCTCCACACGCAGATGGTTATCCCCGGTAAAACCGCTTCCCGGCCGGTATCCGTCCGTGCCTGCAAAGAACCTCTTCACATGGAAAGCCTGGGCCGTCAGCTTTGTGACAGGTCCTACTACAGACTGGGAATCCGCCTGATAATCGCCTCCGAGCAGCACAAGATGCACGTTTGGGCGTTTTCCTATGTACTCTGCCATAAAGGTGGAGTTCGTAATAATGGTGACATTCTGCTTTGTCCGGCTGAGTTCATCTGCCAGAAGAATGCAGCAGGAGCCGGATTCGATCATCACCGTGTCTCCGTCTGCCACGAGCGATGCAGCTGCTTTTGCAAGCTGAAGCTTGGTAGAATGGTTTACTGCAAGCCGCCGCCTCATATCGCTGTCATCATTCAGAATGGCATGGCCCTGTTCTCTTCGAAGCAGTCCCCGCTCTTCCAGCTCTGTCAAGTCTTTTCGAACCGTCACAAGAGAAACCTGGCAATGCTCAGCTATTGCCGTAACCTCGCATCTTCCTTTTTCACTTAATATTTCGAGTATCTTTGCCTGTCTTTCCTCAACTTTCCCCATATGGATTCCCCTTTTTTCTTTCGAACGAAATATTTTTATATTGCGTTTGTAAACATATTATATTACGTTTTTGATTATCAGTCAACCTCATTTTATAAATTCGATTTATATAATATTTATTTGACAATATTAGAATTCTATTGTATTCTATATTCATGAAATATATTGCAATATTGTCAAATTTACATATTATAAAGGAGTCTGTTTATGAGTTTATTTAAAAAAAAAGACCGCGTCCTTTTAGCAGGTGCTGTCTTAATCGGCGGAATCAATGCCGCACTCGCGGCTTTCATTTCTATCTTGCTGCAGCAAATTATAGATGTGGCTACACAGAAAGATCTGAGCGGCTTTTCCAATTTGTTCATCATCATGCTGATTTATCTGGCAGCCCTTGGTATTATGGGATTTCTGGAAGCATTTCTTGGAAAACTGCTGCTTCGCAATGTGTCCCGTCATCTGCGGGATGACATTTTCCGCGGAGTTATCACAAAGGAGCCCGTTGCATATACCTCCCGCAACACGGCAGATTATCTTTCGGCACTGGTGAATGATGTAAAGCTGGTGGAGGAAAATTATCTAACTCCCCTCATGCTTTGTTCCCAGATGGTCGTCCTGTTCCTGACTACGCTTGGAATCTTGTTCTATCTAAGTCCGGTTATCACAGGAATACTGCTGGTTTTCCTGGTTCTTATGTTTTTGATTCCTGCGCTGCTCGGAAAGCAGATGCAGAAACGACAGGATGCCTACTCGGAAAAATTGGCTGAATTCACGGCAAAAGCCAAAGATTACCTAAACGGATATGAGGTCATCCGTGGATACAGCATGCATTCTTTTATATTTAAAAAATATCGCACCGTCAATAAGGAAACCGCGAAAAAGAAGTTTGCTGCGGATACTCTTCTGGCAGTCAACGAATGTATTTCCGACATTCTATCTTCTCTAAGCGTGATTGTTATCGTATTCGCCGCTGCATATCTGCTGCTGAAAGGACAGATTACCATGGGTACTCTGCTGGCCCTCATCCAGTTGAGCAGCATGTTTGTAACCCCGGTCGTCATGCTGATGCAGAATATTCCCAAGGTCTCCAGTATGAAACCCGTTCTGAAGCACCTTGCCCAATATGCAGAAGCGGGCAGGCAGCTGCCGGACTCTGCGCTCCCAAGCACGCCCGCCTCCAGACCCGGGTCTTCTCAAAATGCAGAGAGGACAGCAGTCCAAAGTCCTGCTGTTTTCCAGGACGCCCTCGTCTGCCATGATGTTACTTTTCACTATCAGGACGGCCCGGACGTCTTAAAGAACTTAAATCTTTGCATTGAAGCCGGAAAGAAGTATGCCCTTCTGGGTGAGAGCGGCTGCGGCAAGTCAACATTAATCAAGCTTTTGACGGGATATTCCGGATGTTTCCAGGGAGAAATCTGCTATGACGGGCGGTCCGTGACGGATTTTACGCAGTCTGAGCTGAATCGTCTGGTCTCTGTAATCCATCAAAATGTGTTCCTGTTTGATGCGGATATCTACACCAATATCTGCCTGGGAGAAAGTTTTTTGGAGGAGGAACTGGAAGCTGCACTGGAGAACAGCGGGGTCAGCCAGTTTCTGCCGGGACTCAGCCAGGGCATCTACTCTCCTGTTGGGGAAAACGGCAGCCTCCTGTCCGGCGGCCAGCGTCAGCGTGTGGCTGTGGCCAGGGCACTCATCCGCCATACCCCGATCCTTATCATTGATGAGGGGACTTCCGCGGTGGATCAGCAGACCGCTTACGAGATTGAGAGCCGGCTGCTTGAGCAGAAGGAACTTACGGTCATCACCATCACTCACCATATGAACCACGATTTGGAAAACAGATACGATGATATCTTCCACCTTAAAGCTGCAGATATCAACTTTATTTAGAATACTTTTCTTTGTCTGCGCCTTTACCGCTGCCGGACACACTGATAAAGGGCTGTACACTAATCAAGTGCACAGCCCCGTATTTTACAATCTTCCTGCTTTCAAGTTACTGCCTTTTATATTTTTTTCTTACTACAATCACTATTCCGGCTCCTGCACATGCAAGTAAAATTCCCCACAATGCGATCATATTACCGCTCTCATCTCCAGTCTTTACTGTCTTCGCGGGTGTACCGCCGGAAGGCTTATTCGGATTAGAGCCACCCTGGTCCGGCTTATCTCCAGGCTCTTTTCCCGGATCTGTACCCGCCTTCACTAATCTATCGACCGCTTTCTGCAGCTCTGCAACAGCTTGGTTCAGCTCATCGTCTGTCTTCACTGTTCCAAGCGCCTCCTCTGCCGCTTTAATCGCATCCTGCAGTGCATTGTAACTTTCCTCCGTATAACCGTCACTCTTAATTGCCCTTGCTTTCTCAATCAGGTCTGATAATATGGATGTATCAAATTCGGGCTGGTCCGGATCTGGTTTGTCCGGGTCTGGCTTGTCTGGATCTGGTTCGTCCGGATCTGGTTCGTCCGGATCTGGATCTATGGGCTGCGCGTGCAGATTATACAATTCTTTTACCTGATCCCCATTTAATACTGTGTTATATACAGTGACCTCATCCAGTATGCCTTTCAGATTCATAACAGGTTCTCCTCCAGCATTATTCCGCATTGCACCAAACCATGTGGTATAAGGTGTCAGTGCATCTGAAATGCCTTCCTGGGTCTGTTCGGCAACGGCTTCACCGTTTAAATAAAGTATAACAGTATCGCCATTTTGTGACAGAGCAAACTGCTGCCATTTTCCGGCTTCTACTGCACTCTGCCCGCTCTCCAGCAGCATCGCGGTTTCTCCGTCTGCTTCGTGTCCCGGGTAGGCGCCTCTTCCGTTATTCATGCTGAATTTCAACTGTCCGTCTTCGATATACAGTTTCCACTTCCAACTGTCATAGGAATCCCGCTCTCTGCCCACTATGACCTGTATACCATCTGTATTTTCAACATTTATCCAGCCGTTGAGCGTATATTCACCGTTCCCTTTCAGAATATCTCCCAGATCCAGATAAGAAGTCACTCCATCCAGTGAAAGTCCCTGGCCCTCGATACCTTCTGTCCGTGCAAATGTCCCCTGTATTGCTCCTTCTATGCTTCCTTTACTGTTTTGTGCCGTATTGCCTTCTTCCTCTTCGAATTTATATTCTCCAAGATATCCGAATACAACCTTCAGAACATTCTCTTCGGTCATTTCATTTCCAACCAAATCTTTCACATGGTTTACGGATACATTGATCTCTTTCAACGCTTCCAGCGTTCCTTCTATCGTCAGAACGACGGATTTGCCGTCTTTTCCCTGCTCCGCCTTTATAACGGATCCGTTTTCTACTGTGTAGTTCTGAATATTTTCTGTGGTTTCTTTTTCTGTAAATTCGTTAAATGTAACTTGAATCTGGTTCTTAGAAACTGCTTCCGCTGAAACAGCCTGAGGTGCGGTATCATCGGCCATTGTGCTTACCCGGACTGCCGCGCCCTTACCTGCCACAGAATTATGGACTGCCATGATACTGTATTCATACTCCTGTTCTGCTGCAAGCGTGGTATCCATATACTCATTCGTAAAGGTTTTATCCAGATATTCCCCGTTTCGGTAGATATGATATTCCTTGACATTACGTCCTTCCATCTGCACCGGATCCCAGGCCAGTGATGCATGGTCTGATGCTGCTTCCTTTACCGATGCATTTTCCGGCGCCGGAATTTCAACGGTCTTAGCCGCGTCCTCCGGGATATTTTCAGGATCATATACTGTCAGCCATGTATAGGTATTCGGCTCTAATGTCAGTTCGACTTCGATATTTCCGTTGCTGTCGATGGTATAGTTCTTTCCATTCATATCCCCTATGCATACATAAGCCTCGTTTTCTGTAGGAACGGCATTCACTTCCGGAATCTCTGGTACCCCTGGCATCTTGACCAGCTCTGCGTAAACACCGCTTGCACGGTAATGGGAACCTTCCACCGGCGCCGGAGGGGATGCAAGGCCTGTCAGGCCGGTATAATACAGCGGGATTTTTACCGTCTGGGTCACGGTCTCCGTTGTCTGGTTGAAGAAGGCCGCCAGCCCTTTCTGCACACCATCACTGTCCACATGGATGATACCGTCTATCGCATCTGTTGTCAGGCTTGTATCGCTTGTGGCAAGCGGAGGTGCGATGTGAACAACGCTTTCCCCAAGAATATCCTTATACTTATTATAGAATTCTCCCCAGGTCTCGATTACATTCTGTGAAACTTCTCCCTGATACAGTCCGTTCCCTCCACGGTAGGAACCTGTAATTCCATACATCATATTCATGCCGATCATAAAATCATAAGCCATGATTTTCTCATCATACGGCCAGAAGGAAGAATCCGAACCGCCCTGATATGGTGACAGAGGCACCAGGGTCCATCCCATTGCCGGAACTTTCTCGAATGTACCGTAATATGCCATTTCCCTGCCGTAAATCAGCTGCCTCCATGGCGTTACATTAAACCCTGGCTCCTGATAGCCCATAACCGCCATGCTCGCTCCGACCGTAAAGTTCCAGTCCGGTGAATTGATATATACATTTCTAGCCCTTAATTCTCTGTAAAAATCATGTACTGCGTATTCCCACTGCTTTGTCTGGGAATCTTCCACGCCCTCATGTCCGCTGTGGTTTGCAGCCGTACAGATTGCACCCGGATAGATTCCGTCAACCTCCAGGCAGTCCAGGCCTGTCTGGTCAATGAATTCCAGCGTGTTCTCCAGGGTTTCATGTGCATCCGTTCCGCACATGCAGCGCATGGTTCCCCAGCATCCGCTGAAACTTTCATTACCGCCGCGCGCCGCCTGCATCACATACGCGCCAAGCAGCATTCCTTTCTTGTGGGCATAATCGCAGAGCGATTTATATTTTGCAATATTGGATGCGGAAGTATCTTCTACATTGACCCCGGAGCCAAAGGAAAGCAATACCATATTGAATCCTGCATTGTGCGCCTGGTCAATTCCCTTCTTGACCGTTGCATCGTCAGAGCTGATAATATGGTAAATTAATGGTGCATCCGCCGTCTGCGGAAACAGCACACGGTACATTTTCTTTACTTCCATCATCTGCCACTCATAATAACTATTCGAGTAGAACATCTGATACACCTTATAGGAATTAAAAGTCTCATCTTTTGCAAGGCGGTAATTTGGCCCGATATTCCCGGTATCATATCCCATACCTGAGGCAATCGTATTATCGCCCGCGGGAGCCGCATAACGGCTGATGATTTTCCCATTCGTGCCATCTACATCTTCCCATTGCTTGTAACGCTCTTTCCCATTATTCCGGTCATGGTTTTCATTGCCGGAGTTCATGGTTCCCTCTACATACAGGGCATCTTTCAGACTGACGGGCACGGGAAGTATTTCCACTTCCATTTTATCAACGATTACATCGTTATTTCCTTCGTTGGTCACATGTACGGACTTGGAGATGGATGGAATGCCGTCGTAGATCTCATATCTCACCTGGACTTTCACATCTGCAAAATCCTTGTCCGTTCCTTTTGGCGCTTTGTAGTTTACAACCAGCGCTTTGCCTGCCGCTGGCCACTGTGTATCCTTCATGGATTCCGGAGAGATTCTTTCGTCCCATTCCCAGTGGAATGGCTCTTCTGTTTTCTCTTCAATCTCATAATCAACAAACTGGAAGGAAGAAACATCCTGATTCTCAGCGCCAATGTAGAATAGCTGGTCGCCCTCCGTCGAATTATCCGCATATTCTTTATTTAATGTAATGCTCGCATCTGCCTGCAGATCCTCCGTATTCAGCAGTTCCAGTCCAGTGTACAGATTCTTATAGCTAATTGTCTGGAAGTTTTTCCCGATGTCAAATACCCTTTCCACCAGCCCGTTAGAAAGAATCAATTTCCCTTCTTTTTTCTCTACGGAAGACGTAACATCGACATCACCGGAAGCCCAGTAGTTTAAATCACTATTTTCAGAATCACCAGCCAGGTCAGTTGAGACAGAAAAGGTCCATTCTTTTTCCTGATTCACAGTTCCCTGTGCATTCACCGCAGCCCCTGCCGGTATATGATAGGTATAATTCATACCGCTCTTTAGCTTTTCAGTCGGATAGACTGCCAGCGTCTCTGTGCCTTCCACGGATTCATTGTGGTCTTCCGTCAATGCTTCCGTGGGAACCGGCTTTTTATCCTTGTCCAGAATCTGCGGCTTTTCACTGCCCAGCGCAATACTCATATTATATTCGATGCTGAGTTTTCCTTCTACGCTCAGCAGACTGCCTTCTGCAGGAGAGATACTGACTACTTCCGGCGGAATACTGTCTTTGATTCCTTCCGTACTTTTTTTAATCTGCTCTGCGGTCAGCGCTTTGTCATAAATGCGTACATCATCCATTCTTCCTTTGAATGCATGTCCATTAAACAGACCTGTGCCGTCTTTGTTGTATCCGCAGCCAATCAGCATAGAAAGCGGGTTGGTGTCCAGGTCCATTTCCGCAAATGTCTCCTGTGCAATCAGATCGCCGTTATAATACATGCTGTAAACTGTTCCGTCACAGGTCAGGGCAAGATGATTCCAGTTGTTAAACTCATAGGCTCCTGCCCCTGCTTCCATCCATCCGTTGTTTACATCATCCCTGATTTCTGCCTCAATATTTCCGTTATTCCTCACACAAAAATAAAATGCATCTCTCGGCACCGTTGTTTTATCCCTGCCGAATATTTTATTCAGGGAATTGGCGGATGAATTATCAATATTCGTCCACGCCTCGAACGTGTACTGCGTATGTATCTGCGGCCTTCCGATATCAACATAGGTCGTGGCCCCGTCAAACTCAATGGATTTATCATAGATACCAAAATTATCTACCCGGTAATTTCCATAGATGGGATATTCTTTCTGATCGGCATGATTGACGATTACCTTCTGCCCTTCCAGCTCTCCGGTTCCGTCTTTGACCTCATCCATCGTAAATTCATAAAGCGCGTCCGGTAGTACAATGTCCTCTCCGCCGCCACCGCCATTATCGATATCGGCCAGCGTTTGAATCTCCTCCTCGGATAAAGCACGGGAATAGAGTTTTACATCATCCATTCCCCCCTGGAACAAATGGTCAGGAAATACTGCCGATGCATCCGTATTCCAGCAGGAACCTAATAAGAGGTCCAAATCCCATTCCTCCGTGGGACCCGCACATGTTTCCTCTTTTACAACGGCTCCATTCAGATAGAGTCTCTGCACTGCGCCGTCATTCGTGACCGCTACGTGCTGCCACTCATCCATAGTTACCGTTCCGGGATCTGATGCGGACCATTCCGGACACTGTGCTTCCAAAGCCCCGTTCTGCCGCATGTAGAGCGAAAGTTCATTCTCCCCGGTAACTGCCGTTCTCCCCCTTCCGAAGATCCGCATCATACCGCTATGTGCAGAGTCCGGTTTTACCCAGGCGGCTATAGTAAGCGCATTTTCTGTAACCTGGTAGTCTTTCCCCAGGTTTACATAATTTGTTTTGCCGTCCATCAGCAGCGCTTTGCCATGTCCGTCTTTTCCGTCTGTCAGTGCAGGATTATCCCCCAAAACGGCATAAGCCTTGTTATCTGCTTTATTCAGTATTGAATTTCCTTCCAGTGAATCCATATCAAAATCAATCAGTAATCCATCATTTACCAGCGCCGCCGGTTCTACCGCCTCTTCTGTCCCCAGCGGGGCGGCCGCCGAGTTAAACGACGAGAACAACAGTGCAGCCGAAAGCAGCGCGGGCAGCGTGCGTTTTATTTTCTTTGATTTCACCTTAATCTCCTTTTCCTTTCTCATAATTCTTATTGGTGCAAGTGTTTAACAGCAGCCATTTTCCTTAACCTCTTTCCAAATAGACCGCGCCGGCCTCCCAGGAGTCCTGCGGCCAGATCTTTAGTTCCCCCTTTCCAAGTTCTAATCTGCATTTTCTGCCAAAAGCATCTGTTATTTTCCACTTTCCTTCCGGCAGAGTTCCCCCGATACTGGTCGGTGGATTCGAAAAAGCATGATATATTACTAATACTTTTCCATCCATTTCCCGGAATAGAATCTGAGCGCCCTCCAAATGGTGCTGATTGTTCCTGCCGGTCCGCACGAGCCTGCTTCTTCCCTTCTTGATGATTTTTCTTACCTTCCCGTAGAAACGCATGGCGTCCTCCACTTCCCGCCATTGTTCTGCGTTTAAATCCTGAACGGGACCCGACAGGCAGCAACGCCCCAGCATTCCGGAAATCAGGCGGTACTGGATTTCCTGCAGAACAAGTTCGGGAGAGATCACCGCCCAGACCTGGCACTGCCTGGGCAGCATCAGCTGATGAAGGTTTGCCGCTATATACGGGATCTCCCGGCACTCATGCGCATCGGAAAAAGAACTCATGGCGGTAAGTTTTACTAAGGAGGGTTCCAGCCGGTGTCCTCCCGATGCACAGTTTTCAATAACCAGTTCCGGATATTCCCTGCGGAGTATACAGAAGAATTGGTGAACCGCCTGCATCTGCTGCCGCAGCCCTTCTCCCAGGCTTTCCGCACCGTCGCACCCGTATCCGATGGAGCCGTTATAATCCACTTTTAAATATTGGATTTCGTTCTCTCTTAGAAAATCCAGCACCCTTTCTTTCAGATACTGCGTAACTTCCGTCTGCCTGAAATCCCAGAAGCGCCTGATTCCTCCTGTCTGTATCACCTCCCCGTTCCGGTATAAATGCATAGAATCATATGTGCCGCTGTGCACATTTGCCCCTTTTGTCGTCACCTCGAACTCCATCCAGATCCCGGTTCGAAGTCCTGCGTCCTTAAGACGCTGTGAAAGATACTTAAGGCCATGCGGAAATTTATCCTGATCAGGTTCCCATTCCCCGTTTCCGCTCTGAGGATCCCCGTCTTCACGCTCTTTTTTGCTCCACCCGGCATCAATCACCAGATACTTTGCCGGCGTTTCTTTTAATTTTTCTGCCAAAGTAAGTATTTCTTTTTCGGTCGGTTTCCCCCAGGTTGTACACCATTCATTAAAAAGAATCGGAAGTTCCTTTTCACACTCCGGCTGCAGATCCGCATATTTATGGAACATGTCCGTGATATTTTGGCACACATCCCACAGCCCGCAGGCGCTTACGCTTATATATGCCTTTGGAGGCAGAAAACTTGCGCCCGCGGGTATTTCTTTCCACCAGCCGCCGAACTCGCAGTCCGCCACGCCTCCGGATAAGGAATAGCAGTCCCCGTCCCTTGAAAATTCCATCTGCCAGGATGAGGCCGCTTCCATCTGGACCGCCCAGAATACCCCCGCATCCCGGTCTTCCACGCATCCGAACGGGAACCAGCGCTTTACCGTATGGGACCCCAGGCAGCCATAGCGCTCACTCTCCGGAAAGGCCCTAAACCAAGTGCCTTCCAGGTTCAGCTCTTCCACTGTATCCGCCTGGTGCTTTCCCTCCAGGCTCCAGCCGCCTCTGAATCGGTGCAGCCTCAGCTTATAGGGTGCATCATCTGGTTGAAAAGGACTCAGATTATCCAAAGAAAAGCTGGTCATCATATCTAATGTAAAGGGTCTCTCCGAACGATTTTGAAACTCATTTTCCACTTCAATGCCGCTTTCCCCCTCGGTATATGTCACCGTATGCCTGACGCAGTACCCCTCTTCGGCCTCCAATAAGGTAATAATACGGATCACATTTCCTTCTTTCGTTTTTTCCTGGCTTTTATACCGCAGCTTTTTCGTACTCTCTCCATATTTCAGTGTGCAGCCCGCACCGTTGCCCTGGGCATGGTGGCGCAGGGACAAGTGGCAGAGCGCCCCTATATCCCATGCATTACAGATGTTATCCCGCATTCTCATATAGGTCCTTCTCTTTTCAAAGCAGGAATCCATCCCCTTTGGCAGCAGCACCATGGAAATATGGTCTGTCAAATCATCCCGGATATAACGCAAGGTTATACCGCCTAAAATATAATCCCACTGTGTCATAATCTTTTACTCCGCGTTTTTATTTTTTGCCGCGCTACCCCTTAACCGCGCCGGCCGTTCCGCTGACAATGTACTTCTGTCCGCAGATGTAGATGATTAAAATCGGCGCGATTGTCAGGATAATGTCTGCAAATACCATATTCCAGTCATTGAAATGCTCGCCGAAGAAATTATAGATTGAGTTTGTCATTCCCAGTTTTTTATTATCACTGAGCAGATACAGCGGAGTGACAAAGTCATTCCATGCCCCCAGGAAATTCAGAACTATCCCCGTTATGGTTGCGGGCTTCAGCAGCGGAAAGATCACCTTGAAAAATAATTGAAATGGGGTACACCCGTCTATAACGGCCGCTTCATCCAGTTCCCGGGGGATATTATCGAAAAATCCATAGTACAGGAACACCAGGAATGGAATTCCCAGGGTCGCAAATTCCAGGATAATCCCCAGATATGTATTCTGCAGATGCAGAAACTTTAATGTAAACAATGTGGTAACATAATTCACGGGTGCAATCAGCCCCATGAAGAAGTACAGATACACCCTGTTATGCGCCTTTGAACGGCGCCGGCTCAAGGCATAGGCCGCCATGGAAGAAACCAGGACAGCGATCACCGTAGACACACCCGCCATCAGCATGCTGTTGCCAAAGGCCCGCACCAGGGAGCCTGCTTTGATTACCTCCAGGTAGTTCCCCCACTGGAAAACTTCTGGCAGACTGAAACTCAGCATCCTGGACTCTTCCACTGTTTTCAGGGAATTCACCACGATAAAATAGATCGGCACAAGTATGATGCAGCTGCTGGCGGCAATAAACAGAAACTTCAGTAATTTTCTTAGGTTTTTATATGTTTTGTTTTTATTCATTTTTCCCCTTTCCGCTCAGCACTCTCTGGAGCCCTACCGCTATGATGACTGTCATCAGGAATATGACGACATTCAGCGCATTCGCCATTCCATAACGGCCCATGCCGAATTCTTTGAATACCTGTGTGTTAATAACCTCCGTCAGGCCGCCCGGTCCTCCGCCTGTCAGTGAATAGATGATATCAAATACCCGCAGGCCGTGGATTGTGTTCAATACGGTCACTGTCATCAGTGACGGACGCAGAAACGGCAGCGTGATCTTTGTAAACTTTTTCCATGCCCCGGCTCCGTCTATGGATGCGGCTTCGTAATACTCTTCCGGTATCATCTGCAGCCCGGCCAGGAGAATCATCATATTCCAGCCTGCCATCCGCCACACCTCTACCATCATCGTGGAGCCCATGGCAGTGGCGCTCTCTGTCAGCCAGGAATGGGTCAGCCCAGACATCCCCAGGGCTTCCAGAATGATGTTCAGCGGTCCGTTGGGCTTGAGAACTGATACAAATGTAATACCTATAATCAGCGGAGCCAGTGCATAGGGCAGAAAGAATATCGTCCGAAACAGATTCCTGCTCTTCAGGCCCTTGTTCAGCAAAAGAGCCAGGCCTAAGCCCAAAAGCGTTTTCAAAATAACGGTAACTACCGTAAACTCAAACGTGTGTCCTATACTTGCCAGATAATTCCCGCCCTTTGATGTGAAGATGTCCACAAAATTCTGCAGACCGATAAACTGTATATCCGGACGTGTTACATTCCAGTCTGTCATTGAGATTACCATTCCTGCTATGGTGGGAATAATATACAAAACCGTATATAAAATAAATGCAGGCAGTATAAACCTCATCCCATATAATTTTTTCTTATACATATTTCGCCTCTAACTTTTTTAGTATTTTTTGTACCAAAAAGGAGAATGACCGACAAAAGCCATTCTCCCAGCCATACATTGTTCTGCAGCTTTGCTGCAGACCCGCCCGAAGGGCATGAGTTACGGGGTGCCCTTTGGTATAACTTATTCCCTATTTGCCAAAACTCGGCTGTCTGAGGTCATCAATCCCTTTGAGTACATCCTCTGCACTGGAGTTGCCCAGGAACATGCCCTGCATTAAGTTTCCAACCTGTGCGTTGTCCCAGTATAAAACACCGTCTTCCGCCGTAAACCCTGTGCCTGATGCATTGTTTATAACGTCTTCGTATGCCGCCGGAACATTTCCCGGGATATCGGTGAAGGAACATGGTCCCAAGTCTTTTCGTGCTTCATAATATGCGGTCAGGTTCTCCGGCTGTGATAAGAATTCAAAGTAGTCCATAACAGCGTCCGCCACTTCCGTATCCTTATTTACACAGCGTCCAATTCCGCCTGCGGATACGCCGAATTCTTTGTTGTCATTCAGCGGAATCGGGAACATGCCCCATGTATCCTGTGTCATTTCCGGGTTCACTGCCTCGACCTCTGCCGGGAATGTGGTGTATACAACGCCCATTGCATAGTCGCCGGATGCCATCTTAGCTACCATGTCTTCCCAAGTGTTTGCCATAAAGTCTTTGCCGAAGTAGCCGGCTTTTTCGAGTTCAGCCATCTGATCCAGTGATTTTGCCAGTCCTTCTTTTCCTGCAAAGACCTCACTGTTCTCATTCAGGCCTGCATAAAACCCTTCGTTCTCTGCCTCTTCCTGTGTTGTCATTCCACCCAGCCAGGTTCCCAGATGCCACTGTGCTGCGCCCGGCTCATAAATCGGAGTTTTTCCTGCTGCCAGGACTTTGTCGCATGCTGCTTTAAAGCTCTCATAGTCTTTCGGCACTTCTGTAATGCCGGCTTCTTTAAAAATGTCCTTGTTATACAGGATTCCCCAGCCATCTACGCTCCATGTCTGGAACTGTACTATTTTACCGTCGTTCGATACGCCTTCCTTTGCCCAGTCAGTATAACGGGACACCCATTCCTGATCCGACATATCCAGCATGTATTTCTCCGGCTGGTATTTGTTAATCGTTACTCCGGAACGTATGTAGAAGATATCCGCGCCTTCCCCTACCGATAATTTGGAGTTCAGTACATTCTCATACTGATCGTCCGGGCTGACCTGCCACTCAATCGTATTGCCTGATTCCTCCTCATACTTTGCCGCCAGTTCCTTATCAATGTCCTTTACCCATCCTGCGGACGCCGCGATTGTGATTGTTGATCCGCCTTTTGATGTCGTGGTGTCTTCTTTCTTGTCCGATGTATCAGAACCCGAATTCCCACATCCTGCAGCAAGCGTCATCATCATTGCCGCGGTGGCCGCCATAGCTGTCATTTTTACTAACTTTTTGTTTCTCATATCCTTCCTCCTTTTTCCTGTAAACCTTATAATGCTATTATATCGTCTATCTGAAATAAATCTTTAGAAAAAATCTACCTGATGTTGTGCACATTTTGTACCAGCTTTCCGGCTCTATTGATTTTTCTCATTCTTTCCTCTATAATTTTTATAAGTAATAGTTGAGTACTCTAATTGTGAAACGAGGTGCAATAAATGAAATCGCTACACTCTAAACTGTTTTTTAGATACGCTGCACTGATTTTCCCAATTATTGTTATTTTTATGGTTATTCTTTATATTATTTTAGGCAACACGCTCCAAAAGAATGCAACCAGCGAGCTCCAGGCCGACTGTGATAATATCTCCACACTCCTGGATACACAGATGGAGCAGATTGATGAGCTTTCCAAACGTATTGTCAGCTCTGACCCGCTCCACTCTTATCTTGTCCGGGATCTATATTCCCATGATATCGATTCCTATAATAATAAGCTGGCATTTTCCACCACGCTTTTTGATATTATTAAGCTTTCTTTCAACCATATGAGCCTCAACATTGCAGACATCGAAGGACATTATATCTATGTAGGCAATAACAGTATCTTTTCGATCCGGGATCCGAAAAGTTATCGCGAGATCTCCTGGTTTAACCCAACGCTTTTAGCTTATGGCAAGAAAAAGATTCTTCCGCCTCATCTCCCCGAGCTTAACAGCTCCGAGACCCCGGTCGTATCTCTCTGCCGTGCTTTTTCCCCGGATGATACCATGAATCAGACTGCGGTTTTGGAATTGCAGCTGGAGTATTCTTATTTAGATAAAAAGATAAAGAACGCGCTTCACAACCAAAGGGAAATCAAACATATTTACGTTTATGACAGCGGTGGGACACGGGTATATCCTTATGAGGCCAGACCCCCTCAGAACCTGGAAAAACGTATGCTGGAGCTCGCCCGGTCATCGGAGTCCGACTCCCAGACCACGATTTACCAAACACGGGATAACGCTTCCACGCTGTTCGCCTGTCATGCTTCCGACTTCACAAACTGGACCGTATTTGTCACTGCAGAAGAATCGAAGATTTTCGCTCCATTCTATCAATTCAGGACGCTTTTGATTACTGCCTCCTTCCTATTATTAATCCTGCTCCTGTTTATCACCTGGCAGATTGCCAATAAGATGACCATCCCGCTGAAGAAGCTGGAGCAGACGGCGCATGCCCTTACCTTTGACAACTTAAGCTCTTACGAACTGCCGGATTATAAAAGTACGTTCAGGGAACTGGATTCTCTGTACCACTCCTTTGAACAGATGCAGCAGAATCTGCAGGACTCGCTGCAGGATGCCATTTCCGCCCATACCATGGCTGCCGATGCCAAGATGCTGGCACTGCAGTCACAGATGAATCCCCATTTTCTATACAATACGCTGGCCTCTATCAGTATTCTGGCCGAAGATGGGGAAAATGAGCAGGCGGTTAAAATGTGTGATTCACTGTCTGTCCTTCTGCGCTATATGTCATCCAACTCTTCAATGGACGTGGCGCTCTGGCAGGAGCTGGAACATCTTCGTTCTTATATATATTTGATCAAGGTAAAATATGGTGAAAGAATCCAGTTTCATATCAATATGGATGATTCCCTTTCACCAATCAAGATTCCACGGCTGCTCATTCAGCCGCTGGTTGAAAACTGTATCAAATACGCGCTGAATGTGGATCCTCCCTGGGTTATACATATAACCGGATATATTAAGGACTCCTGCTGGATCATACAGGTTAAAGACAACGGTTCCGGTTTTCCGCCCGATTTTCTGGATTCTTTTCATAAGAAGGTTTTGGAAATCGACTGGAAAAAGCCGCTTCCCGAGCTTTCTATAAATGGCATGGGAATCTTGAATCTTTATATGAGGCTCTTTTTGAAATACAAGCAGGATCTCATTTTCAGTTTAGACAACCTTCCCGAAAATGGGGCGTGTGTTACCATCGGCGGTCCGCTGACACAAAACATAGGAGATAAGCACGATGAAAAATTATCCGATTAAAGTTTTAGTCGTAGAGGATGAGAACCTTCTGCTAAAAAATATTCAGAAGAAAATATCCGCAGTATCCCCCGATTTTCAGATTATTGGGGAGGCTTATAATGGAAAAGAGGCGCTGGAGATCATACGTGATAACCCGCCCGATATCGTTTTTACAGACATCAGAATGCCCATTATGGACGGGCTGGAACTGGCCCGGATTCTGTACGAAGAGTATCCCGATATTTCAACGGTCATCGTCAGTGGTTACGATGATTTCGAATACGCCCGCACAGTGCTGACCTACCGCGTAAAAGATTATCTCTTAAAGCCGCTGCAGCCGGAGCAGCTGAAGAGTATTTTATTTTCACTTAAGGATGCTATTGTGGAAAAAAAGAAGGCAGATATTTGCCGCACATTGCGGCACCAGCTGAACGCCGAAGAATTCCCCCCCGAATTGCTTAAGCTAAGCAGGACACTCAGTCAGACCTCTTTTTCCTTATTTTTAGTCTGCCTGGATAATCTGTATCTGCGCAGCCAGAAACACAAACACTTTTCTGAATCCGGCATCTGTTCCGGTATGCCGGATTCACTGACCCGCTTTTCCTGGGATCCGCTGGTCAGCAATACGGAATTTGTATGCTCCGGATACTGGATATTTCCCTTTGAAAGCAGGAATATATTCTTACTGGTAACGGCGGAGTTATCCCGGCCTCCAGAATGTACTGCACCGCTGATTTTCCAAAATATACAGAATTCCCAGTATACCTCCACCGTAAATCTTGTCTATGACAAGAATGACGTAACATTCCCGCAGCTGCATCAATCCCTCCAGTCATTAAAAAACCGGATGCTCTCTTCCCTTGTAATTGGAAAGTCTTCCTTAATTGCTTTGCCGGCAGAGGATCCTGTCCTTCCCCCCGCCATTCTTTCAAAGGTTTCTGTCAGCTACATACATACTATGATTTCATCCAATAACACTGCGGGTTTTAAAACAGCCCTGCTGCAGTTGTTTGAAGAATGGAAGGAGAATCCATATCCCCAGGCCTGGGTGGAAAAAGTACTGCTGCAGTTATTAAACATGTTGCAGCAAGACTTATATATCTCGGATGAAGACTATGAAAAGATGTACCTGTATGTCTTTGATATTCTGGAAACACAAAATGATCTGCTTGCTTCCGGTGAAATGATTGCTTCAGAACTTGCACACTGGATCGCCTTAACCTCAGCCATCCCTACTGATATAGAGGTTACGATAGAGGAACTGGATGCATATATCCGCCTCCATTACCGGGAAAATCTGAATCTAACCGATCTGGCCGATAAATATCATTTTAACCACTCCTATCTGACCAGAATATTTAAAAAGCAAAAGGGGCAGTCCCCTTTGAAGTTAATCAATTCGCTGAGGATCGAGGATGCAAAAGAGCTTTTATTGAATCCCGAGCTCTCCGTTCGGGAAATTAGCGAAATGCTCGGGTTCTCTGATCAGCATTATTTCAGCAGGAGCTTTAAGAACTCTACTGGTCTGTCCCCGAACGAATACAGGAACATAAAATAAGCACCGGAATAACCTGTATTCCAGTGCTTATTTTTAGGATACTTCTTCGATCTAGTAAGTCCACCCGTTTTTATTCATTTCTTCAATGGCATCGGCCACAAGCCCAACAAGGATATCCAGCATCTGATTCCCTTTTTCGATGCTTGCCTTGGTTGGATCTCCCGTAGCCCCGGTCTCTGTAATCTCTTTAATATCCCAGATGACACCCGTTGTCTCGTTGATCTCGATCACCTTCTCCGGTACCTGGCTCTTCGCATGCTCCAGGTTCACCAGTTCTGGACGTACAGCCATCATGATGGATGTCTCACCCTCTCCGCCGTGTCCCAGGCCGTTCCATACTTCGAAGCGGTCGCCCATGATCGGGCCTACCTTGGTCCACCAGTCAGGCAGATAGAGGAATTTGGCGTCTTTGTGGCGGTTCTTTACGTTATGCGCCGCAATCTCAAGCGCCGGAATATTTCCGTCATGCCCGTTCAGGATATAGATATGTTTGATTCCATTGTTGATCAAACTCTCGAATATGTCCTCTGCGATTGCGATTTCTGTATCATAACGAAGGGTGACTGACATTGGATACTGGTTGTAATGGATGGATGTTCCAAAGGGAACGCATGGAACTACAATGACATTATCCAGCTTTTCCGCCACTCTTTTTGCCACCTCTGTGGGGACAAAATAATCTGGTCCCAGACAGCAGTGCCAGCCGTGGCTCTCACAGGAACCAAAACAGGTGATTGCTGTTACCTGGTCTGCATTTTTCAATAATTCCTGCACCTCCAGAGCACTGAATTCATTTAAAAATACCTTTTTCATTGTAAAACCCCTTTCTTTTTTGATCTGCTAATTCCATGATACCTTATTTTTTTCAGCTTGCTGAAAAAACCTTCCGCAGGGCATGCATTACGGGATGCCCTTTGTGTATACCTTATTTTGCAGCGATACTACAAAGTCTCCATCAATTTCTCGTCTTCCTTCTTATCCGGTGTAAAACGATAGATGATATAGTAAACAAACAGGGATACGATCATTGCAAACAGACCTGCCGGCAGGTTGTACGGCAATGTTGTAACGTACTGGAAGATATATCCCAGTGCAGCGCCCACGATAAAGGAGACGATACCTGCCCAGCGCCATCTCGGCTGTTTATGAAGCAGTTTATGGTCATACTTCTTGTGTCCGATCAGATAGTAGTCTGCCAGAATCGGCGCGCAAAGCGGCGGCGCCATTGCCCCAAGTGTATTGATGAAATTTGCAAAGAATATCTGGTAAAATCCGATGGCGCCTAAGATAGTTCCCAGGATACCGCAGATCGCAACCAGTATTTTTCTGTTCGCCTTGATGCCGACAGCGTCCAGAATCGGCCCCGTATAAAGGGAGTTACAGTACAGCTCGCTGTTATCAGTTGTCCACAGGGACGTAGTCCACGCGAATACGCCGATAAATGCAAATACCACGTTCAGCCCCATCATCCATGCTACATAGTTATACTGTCCTACGCTAACACTTCCGATATAGCCTACAATGTTAAGCAGCGGATTGGTGAAAATGAAACAGGATGCGGCACACAGCCACACAGCCTTAACGCTCTTGTTAAAACGGAACATATCCACGCCCATAACCGCGCCGGCAATCCAGCTTCCTACAACCGCCGTAATACCAGTTCCAAGCCCCAGGCCGCCGAGCTGGTTTGCTTTATCCATAAAACTTCCAAAACCGCCGCCCTCTCTCATCATTCCTACGCCTACTACAATGGCAACTACCAGAATAATCGGGCATGCAAATTTGGCTACTTTTTCGATTGCGCTGATTCCTTTTACCGCACTGTATGTAAATACAATTCCCCATACAACTACCGCAATCAGGACTTCCAATGTTATATCCGGAACTGCTTCATATCCCCATGCTGCCGGACTGAATACAATAATGCCGGATGGATTGCCAATCAGGCCGCCCCAGATATCAGCCACCATACCTACAATACTGGAGAACCAGCCGAATGTCATAAGAGCCATCATCGCCATTGGAATGATAAATCCTTTGCTTCCATATGAGTACCTGGAAATCAAAGCCAGATTGAGTCCCGTCCTCTGTGCCGCTACCCCGAGCAGGGAGGTCATAACAAACAGGGCTCCCATCCCCAGTATAATCGCCAGGATTGCTTCACCTGGATTCAGTCCCGGCGCACCGCCATATCCCGCCAGCGTACCACCGACGAACAGGCCTGTTGCCACATAGCCGAAGCCTACCCATACCATGACCTGGCTGTAGGTAGAACGGCGCTTTTTCATAGGAACGGCTTCCAGCATAAATTCTTCGTCAACTGTTTCCTCCGGTACTATGTTTTTTTCTTGTTCCTGCATATAAACCTCCTTAGTCTAACCCTCATTCCCGGGCTAATTTCCATATCCCAGCGTAACCTCGCCGGCATAATCCGTATTAAATATTTCCCTCACTTTGCTGCTGTCTTCTGTCTGGCCCAAGGCCCACATCAGTTTTGTAACAATTGCCTCTGTCGTCATATCCCTTCCCTGTATCACCCCACAATCCAAAAGCTTCCTGCCCACTTCATAAAGAGAAAAATCACTCTTTTCATATAAACACTGGCTCCTTGCAACTACAGAAATCCCGCTGTGGATAAGTTTCTCCAGTTTAGGGACCAGGTTTCTTCTCTCAAAGTGAGTACCTCCGGCACCGAATGCCTCTATAATAATCCCCCGGTATTTCATTTCCAGCAGCCTGTCAAATATATCCGGGTTCGTTCCCGGTATCAGCTTCAGCAAAAACACATCGGGGCAGAGATTTTCTTTCAGGCAGAAATCCCTTCCCTCTCTGCCGCTGATATCCAGTTTGTCGTACAGATGTACGCCGTCTGCATACACCTCGCCCAGGTAGGGCGCCGAGATGCTTTCGAATGCATTAAATCCCAGGGTGCGGACCTTCACGCCCCTGCATCCATTGATGATCTTGTCGTCAAATGCTATCATAACCCTTGGGATCCCCGCGTCCACCGCGGCAAATGCCGTCTGCAGGTTCCGCTTAGCATCTGTAAACATCTGCTCAATCGGAATCTGTGCACCGGTGAATACCACCGGTTTATTCAGGTTCTGGAGCATATAGCTCAATGCGGAAGCCGTATAAGCCATTGTATCGGTTCCATGTGTAATAATGACTCCGTCAAAATCCGGAAGCCTTTCCGCCACAATTCTTGCAATGTACTGCCATTCTTCCGGCTGAATATTGGAACTGTCCAGATTCAGTATATCTTTGCTTTCTATCAGAAAATGCTGTTTTAATTCGGGAAGCATATCCAGAATATCCCCGCATTTAATATCCGGGGTAAGCCCCTGCTTTCCCTGTCTGGCCGCGATCGTGCCTCCCGTGGTCAATAACAATACCTTCTTCATAACCTAATTACACCTTTCCTGATATTCACGGGCACCTGTTCTACGCAATCGCCAGTGCCTGCTGCAGCATAGAAGCATCTATATTGCCGCCAGTAATGATAAAACATATTTTTCTGCCCGGCCTGGTATCAATTCTGCCAGTCATTGCCGCCGCTATCCCAACACATGCCGAAGGCTCCGCAGTAATCTTGCCCAAAAGAGCTGCTTCTTTCATCGCGCGTGAGATATGATCCTCATCTATGGTTAGAAGGTGGTCCACATGATCCCGGATCAGCTGGTAATTAATCTCTTCCGCCTTGCTTACCCGCAGGCCGTCTGCAATGGTCGCTCCCATCTCTACCGTAACCGGATGTCCCGCACGGAGGCTTTCTGTAAATCTGGGAACCTGCTCCGGTTCCACCGCTGTCACACAGACTCCCGAGTCCATCTGCTTCATTGCAAATGCTGCGCCGGCCGTCAGGCTTCCTGCTCCGCACGGCACTACAATCTCATCAAAACCGCCGCACTGTTCCCATGCCTCAACAGCCGCTGTCCCATGTCCGGCAATGACATAGGGATCCATGTGGGAATGCACCAGGCAGTATCCGTAATCCCGGATCAGCTCCTCACACTTCCGGTCCCGGTCTTCTCCGGTAAATCCGCAGAGCACCACCTCAGCCCCATACCCTTTTGCCCCCGCGACCTTTGTCCTTGGAGCATTTTCCGGCATCACAATCACCGCTTTGGTTCCCAGCATTCTGGCCATATAGCTTACAGCCTGCGCGTGGTTCCCGCTGGACGCAGCTGTAACCCCTTGTTTTCTCTCCTCTTCCGTCATGCTGAGCATCTTGTTGGCAACGCCCCGCACTTTAAAAGATCCCGTATGCTGCAGGTTTTCCAGCTTCAGCCAAACTTCTGCACCTCCAAAAAGTTTCTCAAGTCCTTCCGCCCGGATCAGCGGCGTTACTCTTGCATAATCCTGTATCCGTCTTTTAGCCATCATGACATCTGCAATCTGCAGATTTCCTGCGGAATCCATAATAATACCTCCTCTCGTCTTCCTCTATACTACAGCCGGCTTTAAAGTCCAGCATTGCAGTTTCGTCTGCTCAACAATATGCGGAGCATCAAAGTCTTCCGCCCATACGATCCAGTTGCCCCCAAACTGATATGACTCATCCACATGGTCGGCTGCCGCCAATCGTCCCGTCTGCACCTCCACGGTATCCGTGCCTTCCCGAAGCGCTTTCGCCAATGTGCAGAAGAGATCTGCCGGATTCAGAAAATGATCGCCCACCCGGTACAATGATTTCAACTGGGGATATCCCATCACGTAGTCCCGTTCAGTTAAGACTGCCTCCGCAAGTTCCTGCGCGCTGACGGTTGCTGCGTGAACAATAGACCGTTCTTCCTTCTCCGGTCCGTACAGAAGTTCCGGAACAAGCATTCTGCCTGTCACTGCCTTTGCAAGCAAAGTCAGCAGTTCTGACGGTGCAAGCATGCCGCCCTTTAGGGACTGATACGTAATTCCGCCGTCAAATCCCTCTGCATATTCCTTCAGATCTGATACCTGCAAGGGAACCAGCCTCTGCTTTTCATAGCGCATGGCCTCTGTGGCCGTTATGTATTCTACGTTCTCCTTCGCCCCCGTATATTTCAGAAATCCCCGGAGCGCCTCCAGATTATCTTCATATGCCTTCCGGCTGCGGAGCGGTGACGGCCGGCAGGTTACGGGGTTTACCCCTCCGGCAAAATTCACTTCATCCCAGAACTCTTCCGCTACTAACTCTGTCGGGTGATCATAAATACTTAGAAATACAACGTCCTCCCCACGCATATCCATTTCATCAAAAGCCTGGATCATGTGATCCAGCTGATTTGGCTCATGCCTGGAATGGATCAGATTCACAAGCCCGGTCATACAGTACAGGCCCGCATACCAGAATATCCCGCCATTCACGTCCATGATCGGATGTGCGTCCATATAAGTAGGTACTCCCATCCTCCTGGCTGCCGCAAATGCCTGCGGCGCCCATGCCACGCCCGGATGTCCGTAGCTCATCAAATGCTGTCCGGTAAGCTCCGCCAGCTTCAAAAAGCCCGGATATTCCCGCCGGAAGAATTCTTCCGTCCCCTCCCGGAACCCGTAATGTTCCAGGTATTCCGTGGGCAGCGGGTGTATACTGTGCTCCGTTGTATGGAAGCAAAGCTCATGCCGCTTTAACTTCTCAAGAATATCGGTGCGCCCCTTTTTCTGTAAAAGTTCCACCTTTTTTGTACAGAACTTCAGTGTCGCACGCACTCCATACTCATCCAGGATCCGGAGGATATCATAAAATGCATCGTCCGATTCCGCCGTCAGATAGTCTTCAACATCAAACCACAGCAATACTTTGATCTGTTTCATCTTCATCACCTCTTTTGCCTATTCTTAGTAACCTCTTGTGTCCCGAAAGTAAATACGGTATTCCGCACCTTCCAGCTCTCTTGCCACATACTGCTTTGCCTGCTCCACATCCCGCTTGATCAGCACCTCCACCAGCTCCATGTGTGCCTCCAGAAGCGCCTTGGCGCCAGAGCTCTTCCATTCTCGGACAAAGACCCTTCGGAGGTTGTTGAGCACATTCTCCAATGCAGACACCAGATACCTGTTGCGGGACAAATATGCCACGGACATGTGAAAATCCATATTCATCTCGCTGTATTCCTGATATGTACTGCCCTCTGCCTTCTTCACATGCTCCTCGGTCAGTTCCTGTAAAAACCTGAGTTCATCGGCTGTTGCATACTGGATCGCCATTTCCGCACAGGCCTTTTCCAAGATGCCTCTGTACTGAAACAGGCTCTGCAGCTCCATGACGGAAATCCCTTTAACCAGGTATCCCTTGTTCGGGATCTTCTCCAGAAATCCTTCCATACACAGGTAATTCAACGCTTCCCTGGACGGTGTCTTGCTCACTCCAAATTTCTGGGAGATCTCGGCCTCGGTAATCATATCGTTCTCATTGTAGTTCCAGTTGATAATATCATTCCGAAGTTCATTCAGCACCCTTTCTGTCATAGACTGTTTCTTTGCCATCTTAAACCTCCCTCCCCTGTCATATTCTAACGATGTATCAGTGATATATCACTGATGTATTTTAGTTAATATTAACAAGCCGCCTCTTTTTTGTCAATACTTATTGTGAACTTTGTATAGGGTCCAAGATGTTTTTGTGTTACAGTTCAGACAGGTCTGCGCATTTACTGCGCAGACCATACGAAAACTTTGTGGCTGCAGGCATTCAGCCCTTCGCCGCAGGCGAATTTCAATGGGCTGGATGCGTAACAGTTCAGACCTGTCTGAACTGTTACGTTTTTGTAACTATGCACGTCCCATAGGCAGTGCATAGTTACATGTTTTCCACAATATGGATATTAAAAGTAATCAATGACATCTCTTCTGTTAGCGTGTATAATAGATAAAAGTATATATCTTCCATTTAGACTATTGGTACAGCTGATAGCGGATAAGGAGTAATCATGAACCCTCATACTCTATCTACGCATTTTCATAATTCATTTCTGGCCAGGGCTATCAGGAACGGGTTGACACTTGCCATCCCGTTTCTGATTATGGGCTCCTTTTCGCTGCTGTTCAGAAATTTTCCGAACGACAGCTATCAGTATTTTCTGGAGACCTGGCAGGACGGGGGCGCGGCAACGCTTCTGGATACAGTTTACACCGTTACTCTGGGATCCCTTGCCATGGTGCTGTGCATCACGATCAGCCTGTCTTACGGACTTTTGGCGGAACCGGACCGCTTTATCCTTTATCCCATCATATCCATCTGCTCTTATCTGGCTTTCTGTGGAGGAATTCAAAACCACGACGATTACATATTCAGCGCAGAATGGGTGTTTACGGCTATGTGTATTACCCTGCTATCCTGTGTGCTGTTCCGAAAGATCCTGGAACTGGGCAGCCGGCTGGAGCGGCTTCACACAACAGGCGCCGAATATCTGTTCAACCTGTCGATCCAGAGCCTTGTCCCTGCTATATTAATTGTTTTAGTCTTTACCGTGGTTGGATATCTGCTGCGTTCTGCCTGGGGCAGCAGTAATATTACAAACTTTGGCTCCTATATATTCCTGCAGATCTTTCAGGGGATCAGTGGTAATATATTTGGCATCCTTCTATATGTTATTATCACTCATACACTTTGGTTTTTCGGTATCCACGGCACAAACACACTGGAAGCGGTGTCCCAGACATTATTTGAAGATAAAATAGCAATCAATCAAACTCTGCTGACCGCGGGAATGGCGCCGACAGAGATCTTTTCCAAGACGTTTCTGGACACCTTTGTATTCCTGGGCGGCTGCGGCTGTGCCCTGAGCTTTGTTCTGGCGCTGTGCATTGCATCGCGTAAAAGCCATCACAGGAAGATTGCACATGTGGCGCTGCCCTCCGTTTTGTTTAACATCAGCGAAATCGCAGTATTTGGGTTTCCTATCATCTTTAACTTTACGATGGCAGTTCCTTTCCTCCTGACACCGGTCGTACTGACGCTTACCAGCACCCTGGCTACCTGGTTTGGCCTGGTCCCCGTTGTAACACAGTCCGTAGAATGGACCATCCCCCTTTTCCTAAGTGGCTATGAGGCCACCGGTTCCATCGCGGGAAGTATACTGCAGCTTTTTAATGTAGCCCTCGGCATCCTGATCTATATCCCTTTTATCCGGCGTAGTGAAAAAAGGGAGACCCAGGATTTTCAACAGGCGGTCCGCCGCATGAGTGAAGATATGACAGCCGGCGAAAAGAGCGGCAGCATCCCGCTGTTCCTGAGCCACGACTATTCCGACAACTATTACGCTAAGACGCTTGCCATGGATTTGAGCAATGCTCTGCGCCGTAGCCAGATCGATCTGTTCTACCAGCCTCAGCTGACCGCAGAGGAAAAGGTCCATGGAGTCGAAGCCCTGCTCCGCTGGAAACATCCGGTAGCAGGATATATCGCCCCGCCGGTCATCATCGGCCTGGCATACGAGAGCGGCATTCTAAATGAACTGAGCTATTATCTCCTGAACCGGGCATGCAAAGACGCCCTGGAGATCCAGAAATATACAGAAGAAGAGATTTTCCTATCCTACAATATTTCGTCAAAGCAGATGGAAGAAGAGAATTTTTTTGAAAAGGTAAACGAAATCATACAGAGCTATCATTTAAAAACCGTCCACCTGGTACTGGAAGTAACTGAACGTGCAGCGATGCGCGTATCCGAAACGCTCAGCCAGGATGTCAAAATCCTCCAAAATTACGGAATCCAGTTCAGTCTGGACGATTTCGGCATGGGCCACAACTCCATCCTCTACCTGCAGGAAGGAATATTCAGCGAAGTAAAACTGGACGGCCAGCTCGTGTCCCAAATCCAGAACAACGAGCGCTCCAAAGAAATCATCTCCGGCATCATCCAAATGGCCGGAGGACTCGGCCTCCGGATCGTAGCCGAATTCGTAGAAACCAAAGAACAAAGGGACCTCCTCCTAACCCTGGGCTGCGAACTCTACCAGGGCTACTACTACAGCAGACCACTAGAACTTTCAGGGCTGAAAGAATATATAGAGGAGGGAACACGCCATTAACCAGCTAAAAGAAAAAGAAGACCACCCGTGCCCATGGGCATTCTTCCGCTTTTCAGCTCCCAGCTTTTTTGAAGTAGTGCCCCGGATGTGCATGACGCAATCTGGTAAAAGAGGTATAGGGGTGTCTTACGCCGCATCCAGGCACCCCTATACCCCTTTTATCAGATTGCGTCAAACACCCCCCGGGCACGATTTCAAGAAAGCGGACACAATCACCATCATGGGCCTCCGCATCTCCTCTTTCATCCCTGGCATCCCCATCATTTCCTCCGGCGGTTGTGGTTCGATAATATTTCTCAGTTCAAATCCATTTACCAGAAGTGTATTCAAATACGTAGTCAGCGTCCTGTGGTATTTTATCACCCGCTCCCCCAGGAATACCGCTTCTCTTTCCCCCTCGTAATAATAATTATCAACAGGGAAATGCAGGATATTCCCCTCGGCATCGTAATACCAGTCCTGTGAACCAGAGGCTGTAAAAACCGGATGCTCCGCGGAAAATACAAAGTTCCCTCCCGGTACCATCCAGCGGCTGATCTTACGCACGATCCCCTGGAAATCCTTCACATAGTGAAATGCCAGGGAGCTTAATACAATATCAAATGTATTGTCCGGAAATTCCAGGTCTTCCATTGCACACACACGGTATTCTATGCTCTCATGGCCGTTTTTTTCCTCCGCTGCCGCCAGCATTCTTTCTGAGATGTCGATGCCCAGTACGGACTCTGCCCCATTTTGAGCGGCATAGATGCAGTGCCAGCCATATCCGCAGCCCAGATCCAGTACCCTCTTTCCGTGGAAATCCGGCAGTACTTTTTGCAGCTCAGACCATTCGCCTGCGCCCGTCAGTCCATTCTTTGAACGGCTCATTTCGCTGTATTTCTCAAAAAATATCTTATCATCATATTTATTTTCTTTCATTTTATATTCCTCCCATGCAAAATGTTATTATTTTCCTGCTTCTGCATGGGCTGCTGCAATCTTCTGTGCAATAATTCCTCCGCACATATGCTTTCTCCTCCTGTGCATTTTCTTCTTTAATGATTCCTGGGAATCTTATCTGATTCCGCCCTGCCATTTTTCTGCTGCCAGGCCAGACAATTGGCGAGTGCATTCTTTAGATGTTCTATGGAAATAGGCTTCGCGATATGACCGCTCATCCCTGCCATCTGTGCCTGCTTTACATCTTCGGCATATGCATTGGCCGTCATTGCAATGATCGGCAGTTCATCAATGCATTCTTTTCCGGAACTCCGTATTCTGCGTACCGCATCGTAGCCATTCATTACCGGCATCTGAATATCCATAAAAACCAAGTCAAAGTAGAAGGGGGGCTTTGTAAGCACGGCGTCTACAGCCTGCTGTCCATCCCCGGCCGTCTCCACCTGCACGCCCAGAACTGCCAGCATCTCCGCCGCAATCTGCATATTAAGCTCATTATCTTCCACCAGCAAAACCCGCAGACCTGCAAATAATTCTTCGGATTGGGGCTGCTCTTCCTGTAAGGCGGTTACCGGAACAACGCATTTACTCAGACATAGGGAAATGACAAAGCGGGAGCCCTTCCCATACTCGCTCTCCACCTGGATATCACCGTTCATCATATCGACCAGGCTCTTCACAATAGTCATACCAAGTCCGGTTCCGGGAACCTTACTGGTCCGGCTGTCATCGGCCCTGCTGAATGGTTCAAAAATATGCTGAAGATACTCGGGTGTCATTCCTACACCAGCATCTTCTATTGTAAAACGATAGGTACCTGCCTGCTGCTCTTGTTTTTTTAGCTCTTCCAGGGAAAAAGTTATCTTCTTCCCTCTATTGGTATATTTAGAGGCATTCTCAAGAATGTTGACCAACACCTGCTTTATTCTTCTTGCATCACCGATCACCTGTGAATGCAGCTCTGGATCGATCCAAAGTTCAAACTCCTGCTGTCTGCGCTCCAGTGGAAGGCGGATCATCTCCGCCGCCTCCTCCATCAGAGACCGCAGATCAAACGGATGTTCTTCCAACTGAGCCGCACCGCTTTCAATCTTGCTTACGTCCAGAACCTCATTAATCAGACTAAGCAGATGCTGCCCCGAGGTGTCTATCTTTTCCAGATAATCCTGCAGTTTTTCTTCCTCCCCGGGATGAAGCCGTGCTAGTTCAGTTATACCAAGAATCGCATTCATCGGAGTGCGTATATCATGGCTCATCCTGGAGAGGAAATCGCTCTTGGCCTGACTGGCCTTTTCCACCTTCTCAAGTGCATCTTCCAGCAGCTGTTTGGCCCTCCGTTCCTTTTCCAGCATCTCTCTCTGCACACGGCGTTCCTCGTCAATATTTCTGGAGAGAGTGATTTCGATCAAATCATCTGTATAAGGGCTCTCCACTCTCACTACCTGAGTAAAGAACCAGTGGTACTCACCATCCTCCCCAAGATGGGGCACCTCCATCGTCACAATCCGTTCCCCATGTGAATAAACTTCGATCAGAGACTGCCTTGAAAATTTCCCGAAAAACTCCTCCCGATAGTCCGGATGAACCGTGGAGAGCTCCCGCTCAATCAGATCGTTAAAACAGCCGGCCTCTCCCGGTTTTTGAACCATATTTCTATCATACTCCAGCATGTGGTAAGTATTCTGCGTCAGGTTGACCGATATCAGCATCTGATAGGCGATCTGGGCAGCGGTCGCCAGCTGGCTGTTTTCCAGCTCTCTTTGCTGCTCCAGCAGGTATTCGTCTTGCACGTCACGGAAGACCAGGACGCACCAGCACTCTTCTTCTCCAATTTTATGGATCTTAGCAGCGGTAAATTCCACCATATGATAGATCCCCCCACTAACCTTCCTGCGAAGCCGCTTTGATATCTGCTTTTTTCCCTGCCCGAAACGCCTTAGCATAGCATCTCTGGAAAAATGATCATTGAAAGTCTGCAAATCATCCGGATGCATCACGGCTTTGGCGTATCTGTAGTTTTCCTTACCAAAGCTTCCCTGTTCCGGGATACTGGTCCACATCATATCTTTCTGGCAGTTGACATAATAGTCAGCCGTCAGGTTGGCAATGATACATTCGTCGAAGACTGTTACAAGGCTCTGAGCATACATCCGTTCAATTTTCTCCAGCCCCTGCTCCTCCTCGAAGTTCAAACGGTGCGGCGCAGCCGTTACTACTACTGCGTTGATACCTCCATCCCAAAGGATCCGGCTTGCAGTTGCATCCACTGTAGTTTTAAGCAGAGGATCATAACAGACAATATGGTTCGTCCCACTGTCTCCCAGACCATCGAGCGGACAATTCGCACACACTTCAGGCCATACGTCATGACATCTTGCCCCCAATGCAGCTTTGCCCCGCCCAGTATCCCGGCACCGCTGATTAAAATATAACAATTTATGTGTCTCTTCTTCTATTACATAGATACTTGTCTCAGTCAGTGAATCCAATAGATTAACGAGATTATCCGCAAGCATGGTTCCCCTCCTTATCTTTGCTATTACAATCTCAGCCCCTGACAGCAAATCAATTTTGCTCCCGTCCGGCATACCTTTGCAGTACCCCGAGAAGCCTGCTGAAATCAATCGGCTTCGGGATATGATCGTCCATCCCGGCTGTCTGTGCCTTTGCGATATCCTCTGCAAATGCATTGGCTGTCAGTGCTATGATCGGGATCCCCGCCGCCTGAGGATGGCGGCTCTTCCTGATCTCTCTGGCCGCCGTATATCCATCCATAACCGGCATCTGCAGATCCATGAGGATCGCCTGGTAGGTACCCGGCTCCGAACGCACGAACATTTGGAGGGCCTTCTCTCCATTTTCTGCGCAGTCTACTGCCATACCGGATTCTTCCAGTATTGTTTTGGCAATCTCCATGTTCAGTTCATTATCCTCCACCAGCATGATCCGTTGTCCCCACAGCGTACCGGGCGGAACCTGATCCTCTGTCTTAGAGCCCCAGGCGGCTTCCTCCCGGTCAGCTTTCCGTGCGTTCTTTTCCGATCCCGCTGTCTTCAGCGTAAGTGTAACAACAAAGCGGCTTCCCTTTCCTTTTTGGCTCTCTACCTGGATATTTCCCCGCATCGCATTTATAATTTCCTTCGCAATCGGCATCCCGAGCCCGGTTCCCTGTATGTTACGTGCCCTCACATCGTCTTCACGGTTAAAGGGAATAAAGATGCGTTCCACGAAATCCGGGGACATTCCAATGCCATTATCTTCCACCGTAAAGACAAAGCTACCGGCTCCCGGAGTTCCTGAAGATACCTCCCGCAGCGTGATATGTATTTTCCCGTGCTCTGGGGTATATTTCACCGAATTGCTGATTAGGTTCATCAGAACCTGGCTGAGCCTCCCCGCATCCCCGATCAGATTATCGTGAACCAAATCCGATATCTCAAGCCGCACCTCCTGGTTCTTTGCCTGCGCTTCCCCACGCATAATAGATACAAGCTCACTCAGCATACTGCTGAGAATAAAAGGGGCCTCCTCCAGCTCCAGACTCCCCTTCTCGATCTTTGCCATATCCAGAATCTTATTGATCAGCTCCAGCAGATGTCTGCTTGCGGAACCTATCTTGTCCAGGCAGTCTTTTACCTTATCCGGATGCTCCAGCTGTCCATACGCTATAGATGTCATTCCCATGATCGCATTCATCGGGGTCCTGATGTCATGTGACATCTGTGCCAGAAAGCTGCTCTTTGCCTCATTCGCATTCTTTGCCTTTTCATATGCCGCCATAAGTGCCTGCCGGTTCAGCTCCTCTTCCCTGATCTCCTGAAGCTTCTGCTCATGAATGCCCATATTTGCAAACACGACCTTCGTTACTTCTCCGTCCCGGATCTCCGCAATACTAAAACGGGAGCGCACCCATTTTGTTCCATCCGGATAGATTCTGCGGAAATCTATGTCATAGACCGGATGTTCTTCCGACAGAGTCTTCTGAAGAAACGCTTTGTCTCCGGCCCTCTTCATCTTCTCCCGGTCTTCCGGACAGACATAGTTCTGCACAAATTTATCATAGTAGAAATCCATTCTGCCTTTTGGGAACTCTTTCTTCCGGATGATATCCTCCTGCCAGATTGCTTCCTCTGTGTTCTGTTCCAGATCAAAGAGATAAATAGAATAGTAGCAGCTGCAGAGATTAGCCAGCACAGCCTCCCTTCGCTGCTGTTCCTGTCTGTCATCCACATTTCTCACCGTCATCAAAATACGCTCCTCAAAGTCTCTGCGTATACAGGCCGAATAATAAGCATAATAATGCAGGACTCCCTGGGGATCAAACATACGAAACGTCCCTTCCAGAGTTCCATATTTGCGATAGTTTTCTATACGGAAAATATGGTTCAGCTCCCGCCGGTCTTCGGATGGCATTTTCTGCGCTATCTGCCCGTATAATTCTGTAAAACTCCCCTGCTTTGAAAGCTGCAGCTGCTCTCCCGAATAGTGAACACAATGATACTCCGTTTTCTTTAAGTCCACACTGACAACCAAGCGGTACATCCGGGACACTGCCTCCTGGGATACCGCCTCATTCAGCCGTTTTTCCACTTCTCCGGCCTGATCCTCCAGAGTCACAAGTACCCAGGGATATTCCGCAGTATATCCTTTGAGCAGCAGTACCCGGACCCTGCACCATTTCCCTTCTTTGTTCTGGTAAAATGCCTCGGGTCCTGCTCCGTCCTCCGACAATTTTCCATGAATGGAATCGGCGGCAACGGCATTCATAAAGAGCTCCCGGCTCTGCTGCGCCACCTCCTCCTCGGCATAGCGGCGGAAAAAACCTTCATAATCTGGGAGGACATCGGAATGGATATCCAGCTGATTCATGTGTACGGATTTATAAGTTTTATCTATGATGTTACACAGATAGATTCCCCTGTAGTTTTCATTGAGCGTGCGGATCACTGTATCATACTCCTGCTTCAGCATCACCGTATTCGTAATGTTCTGATGGTATCCTATGAGGCAGACGCCGTCCTTATAACTCCAGTCCCTGACCCCTCCGCAGCGCACATAGACCTGCCCCCACACGGGATGAAGCCACGGGTACTGTACCTCCGCCCTCTCGTTGGCGCTAATCCGCTCCACTGCGTCGTAAACCATGGGGTAATATCCGGAGTCAATCCGACCGAACCATACATCATAACACTCCTCTGGTGACGGTTCCCGTTCAAACCCCAAAAGCTCCAGCATGGCTCTGTCGGCATACATCCTGGGCGGCTTTCCCTCGTCCAGCTCAATTGCCCACAAACCGGTCTGGGCCCCTTGCAGAAGCTCCTGAACTTTTTCTATATTTTTAAAATGATCCGACATCGTATAACTCCTCTCTCCTCGTTGTCAGGGGCCTTGTCTTCCTTTGTTTTCTGAAATAAATACAGCGTTTTCTATCATTATAACACGGATTTAAAGATTTCCAAATCCTCATGTATAAAATTTGACTGGCGAAATAGATTATTTTTTAATTATTTGTCCTTTTGCTCTACCAGTTCACCATTTTCAAAAACTACGATTTTGTCTTCAAATTCAATTGTCCATTTACAGGGATCTTCTTTCGTGCCAATTTCATCTTCCCAACCGCTTATGTCTTTTTCTGTACCACCGATTTTCCGAATTGATAAGACTTTTAAATATGACTCATTTTCTTTCGTTGTCCCCGTAAAATATATTTCGTAACCTGGTTTCGTTTCCAGCTCTATATATGCTATGTTCCCCCTGGTTCCATAGTTTAATTTTACCTCATCAAATTTTACGTGGCTGTAAAATCTCGGCAGCAGCAGAGCTGTAAGCATTGCTAAAACCAAAACCGCACCACATACCACCCCCAGTATCCTTTTTCGTCTCTGCCTTTTTATTTTTTTTATCAGTTCTACATCTTGGATCTCTTCCTCGCTTATAGGCACGGCTTCGCTGATTTCCCCTGTCATTTCCCGATAGTATTCTCTGCACTCTCTGCAGGTTTTCAGATGTTTATCAATCTCCTTATTACTCTCTTCGCTTGTCAGACCGTCAATATATAACGGTAATAAATCCCGAATCATTTCACATTTCATAATAAAGCTCCTTTCTTATCCTCTGCTTGCCACGGTAAAATGTAACTCTGGCCCAGTTTTCATCCCTGCCCAGGATCTCTCCGATCTCTTTAAAAGAAAAGTTTCCGTTTAACCGCAGATACATCACTTCCCTCAATGGCTCTTCCAATGTATGCAGTCTTTTATACAGTTCCAAAACTTCTGCTTTTTGAATGGCCGCGGTTTCCGGTCCGTGATCTAAAGACGCAGTTTCTTCCGTTATTTCTGCCGGCTTCTCCCGTTCTTTCTTTTTCAGCTCCTTATACCAGAGATGTTTGGCGATCTGGCACAGCCACACATACAGCTTACAGTCTCCCCGGAAATCATCAATGGTTTTCATGGCCTGATAGAAGGTTTCCTGTGTCAGTTCTTCGGTCAAATGCGCATTATGACAGAGACTGAACAGAAATTTATATACCTGCGGCATATACTTCTTATAAATCTGCTCCATATCATTCATGTTCCACCTCCTTGCCTATAAGTGCCTGTGAAATGATTTTCGTTACAGCTTTTTTCAGTATTTTTGTAAAAAGGCTGTTGCGGCAAAAAGCGGCAACAGCCTTGCGGATATAACTTAATTATTTCGATCAATTTTTATATCTAATTTTGGATTATTCGCATAACCACTATACTTTCAAGCATTTTGGAGTATAGAAAACCATTCATTTTACCACTAATTTACCACGATTGAATGAGCCTTGATATGACTATAAAATAACACCCAAAAGACATCATTACACCTAAATGGTGTCTTTTTAAAAAGCAGTCAATCATAAGACTAACTGCTTTGTATGTAGGGATATGAAGTTATCAGACAATTTACCAACAAGGTGTCTCCTACCGACCCGATAGCATAGGCAAGAAGAAATCAATTCCACCAGTAAATAGAAATAACCCTAATATTATTGCGACTATTGTTCCTATTCTAATTCTTTTAGTCAGAACAAATACTGCTGGGTGTTTTGGGTCAATATATATGCTATACATTTTTCCTTGCGTCATACCCTTATTTAATCGTTTATGAGATATATTCTGTGTTGTTTGCTCACGATAATATGTTCCGTTATATGTATATTCAAATACTGGAGCTTGTGTAGAAATACCATTGCCACCATAATATGTGTTGTAGCCACAATACACGCCGTCCACTTTTTTTCTACAACACAATAAAGAATACAAATCATTTACTCCAACCAAAATAGATATCAAACCAAAGACAATAGATCCTAATGGCATCACAAATATCTCCCCATATGGAACAAATGAATATACTAAGGAAATAATTCCAAAGCCAATGAAACAAATAAACATAATCAAACAGATAAGTGGCATGACTTTATAGCGTTTCTTTTTCATAATTACAAAACATACTATACCAAATGCTATTGTTAAAAAATAAAGAAAAAATTTCATTGTCTAATCACTCCTATTACAACATTCAATCAGAATTTGTTTCATTATTTTGATTTTGTTTTTTCCATTCCTTATAATCTTTTTTTGTTTCTTGTTGTCTTTTAACATCTTCCATTTTTTCTAAAATCGCTTCTACATCTGGTTGACTGTGCTGTTCTGGTAGAGAATAGAAAATAATGTTATCATCATTTGTATATACTGAAATATTAAAAACCAAATCACTTTCTATAATTTCCTGCATGATATAGGAAATTTCTTCTGCATATTCCTCGTCCGTTTTTCCCTCATTAAGATATATACTTGTTTCTATTTCATACTCTCTTTTTTTCAGATATTCTTCTACACTTTCCTTACCATTCCATTCTGTCGTTGTTGTATGCCCTTGTACTTCAAGTTGATAATTTCTTATAAAAGGTTTATCTTGAAATAAAGGAGTTGCAAGTTCTTCTATTTCATCAGAATAGTAATAAACATGATAACTATCCTCAAAAAATCCAGTATTTCGTGCATATACAGTAGCAATTTGAGAAGAATTTTCTTTACTAGAAACATTTGCCCTAATCCAGTTTAATCCTATTTTTTCTTCTTTGTACTCCTTTACTTCTGTAATGATAAATTCTTCATTGTATTTGCCCTTTAATTTGGATAAGATATATTTTTGTGCTTCTTCACTAGAGTTAAAATCATGCGAATAGCAACTACAACCATTTAATAGTCCCAGACAAAGCACACTTGCTATAATACTCAATACAATTTTTTTATATCGCATAATTGCCACCCCCCAATGTGATTTTATGATTTAATACAGTTCTACAAACTTGAATTTTCAAATTAGTCTTTGCAAATAACCTTTGAACCTTCACCATCAATTACAATTCCCTGACGGTTGTTAATTGGGCATAGATTCAAATCCGAAAACTCAGTCATTATTTTCTCGGTAACTTTCTTAAATGGTGCTGTAAGATAATGCGGAAGAACATAGAAATCAATCAAATCAAGCCCTGCATCATCTTCTTGTGAGTAGTCCTCTGGCTTTTCATCCATTTGCTCGATATATTGGATGCTTGGAGCGCATATAATTGCGCCTGCCGACTCGCCGATCATCAATTTTCCATTTGCCAATTCCTTTTTCAGTAGCCCATCAGCTCCCGTTTTACGGAGCTGGTCCATAAGAAAGAAAGAATTTCCGCCGGTAAAATATATCACATCTGCTTCTTCAAAAACAGACTGTATCGTTGAATAAGCCTCCGTTGAAATATCAATTTCAGTTACGATTGCTCCCAACTTTTTGAATAATTTTCGAGCCGAGCCGACATAACCGATGTAGCCTTCACGCAGTGAAGCTGTTGGAATAAATGCGACTTTCTTATTTTCAATTTCTTCCTTTATCAGACTTCCCACACTTGAAAAGTGCGAACATAAAAATAGTTTCATCAATATTCTCCTTTATAAATTCTAATTTACACATATGAAATATAGGCTTATAATCTTACCATTCATTTATGGCATACAAAATAGCAAGTCTTACATTTTTTAACAACTCAGAAGATAGAGTTTCGTATTCTTCAGATAACCCTTTTTTGTGAGCCATATATGCTGGGCTATCATTCCACGAACCCATTGCTCCAAAAACATCCGAAATACTTGCAGCTTCGAACATTTGAAGATTTTGCTGTGGAATTGGTGGTAAACTCAAACCATACTTTTCATCTGGATATTCGCTATAGCCATCTAAAAGGTTTATAGCAGAAGTAAAAATATTAGCAAAATTTTCACACTCAATTTTTTTAGCCAATTCTTTAATCGATAATAATACATCTCGAAATGAGTTAATGTTATTCTCAAAATATGGTTTTTTTGATGGTGGATTAGTCCACTCATGCTCTGAATATAGAATATTCCATTTTTTTTGCATAGAGTCAAATTGCCAATCAGCAGTAAAGTATGTTACTTTTCCGCTTTTGTAAAAACACAAAATGGAACTTTCTGTTGTATTTGAAAATCCTAAAAATTGTCTATCCTTTACTGAATATGGACATAGCAACTTTATATCCTGTATCCCATTTTTCTTTATTTGTTCAAACCACAATGAAACATTAGAAGCGGTATATTTTTCTGTCCTTAAAAATTTCTTTTGAGGTAAAAAGATAAATTCAATTTTATTCTCATATTCTAATTGAGAAAATCTAATTGGTTCTGATAATTGCAACGCTTTTTTGCTCGTCGCTACAATAGATGCAATTTGAAACATTTGTCCATTCATCATTTCGCCTCCTCTTAATATGAATAATACTGTTCTTTCAAAAATTCCAATTTGTCGCTTTTTTCATACCCATATTATAACAGTTCCATATATCCGCCACAATAAAAATCAGCATACCCTTTGAATATTTTCTGCATTGAACATACACACTTTTTCTTTCTTCCTCTTGATTACCCACCACAGAAAAGAAAAAGCCCTGTCAAGAGCCTTGCCACCAATGGTGGTGCTTTGCACTCTTTACTGGGCTTTTTGTTTGCTGTATCTTCCATTCAAGAGGAAATTAAAGACCTCTGTTCCATTTCGCCTTTAGATAATCTTCATAATCTCCCTCGTTAAAGTCTACTTGTGGAGAAGTATTAGGAATGTTTTTTCTGTTATCTACATCTGCAAGTTGACGGAATATCCAGTCATCATAAGGGTTGTGATATTTATACTCTTTCGGTTGTTCTCTGTATCGGTCTAAACCTCGCATTTCCTTATGTACTTTCATCATGCGTTCTATTTTTTGACGCTGTATCAACTGTTTGATTTCCATAAGTTCTTCCACTTCTACAACCTCATTAGAAAGATAATTGCTGATGTACCTAATCAATATGGTTTCCATGTAAAATTTGTATTCGTTTTCATCATCGAAAAATTCATTTTCAGACAGATAATCTAAGGAAACATTGAAGTCCTGTTCCCGTTTGATAATATCCATAATATATGGCTCGGTATGGTCGATATACTTCCATTCTCCCGACAATAATTCATTGGGCGTTACACCCAGCACGTCCATTATCTTCTCTAATGTATCAAAGGTAGGATAATTCACACCACGTTCAATCTTGGAAAGGCTCTGCATATTGATACCGATTTTGTCCGCAAGTTCCTGTTGTTTCATTCCTCTGTGTTTTCTTATGGTCTGTATGTTTTCTCCTAAGAAACTGATTTTCTTTTCATAATGCTCCATAACTTAGTATAACCGCTCCTTTCGTTGCTTCTCTTGGCATTTATAAGCATATCATACTTAATATATATCCAAAAGTCAACAAAAACTTCTTGACAAGTAATTCTAATGGCGTTATTATCGTATCAGATGGAGTGATTAAGCACGCTAGGGTCAATCACACGCTTGAGTAAGCATAGAGAAGATATATTTTCACTTTGATAGCATGAATAAGCATGGACTGTCAGACCGAAAATAGTGGTTTCCAAAAGGGGCTGGCTGGACGGGGCACGTCCCCCAGACGTGTTCGGACAGACAGTTCCTTTTGGAAAGGGAACGCCTTTAGGCGTTCGTAAAGGGCGTATATGTAACACCGCCCTGCGCATACATGTCATAGTACCTAGAAACTGTGATAAATAAAGGAAAAAACACGATTTTTACTCCGCAAAAAAACGGGAAGTACGAAAGGAGAAATGCACTATAACTACACACAAAAATTTATCCGTTAAGATTGATTACATCAGCATTGTATTTGATACTGCAACCGCTGAAGATGTAATCATGCACATTTTAGGTTTACCGACTGATATTTTCAATGTCTATCCGGCAAGCATTAAATACAAAACCTATCAAGCACGCTGGCAGATTGGAGATATTTATGTATCGGGGGACGCAAGAAAAACAGAGGATAACCCACAAGGGTTAGGCTGTTATCTTGTTATGACTGGCAGAGGGTGTGATGATATTTTCCGTATTCTCGACAGTAGGAATTATACCTTTGGTGATATGTTCCGACGCTGTGAGCGAAGATACGGACTGGATAACTTCCATTTCACAAGACTTGATATTGCCATTGATGATAAGAACGAAAAGCCATTCTTTACCATAGAGCAGATAAAGAAGAAATGCGAAAAAGAGGAATTTATTTCTAATAGTGAGGGCTACCACTTTGACGAAAGCAAGTTTGATGATTTCGACACCGCAAAGACTGTTTATATCGGTGCTGGAAAATCGGGATTGTCCTATCGCTTTTATGATAAGGATAAGGAAGTCTGTTCAAAACATAATAAGACGCTTGAGGAAGTCGGCAGTTGGAAACGGACAGAAATGCAACTGCGTGATGATAAGGCTCATGCTTTTGCCATGACATTCAATGACAGACCGCTGGAACTTGGAGAACTGGCTTTCGGGCTATTGGCAAACAACCTACGCTTTGTCGTACCAAACAGAAACGAAAGTAATAAGAGCAGGTGGAAAACTTGTCGGTTTTGGGAACGCTTTTTAGGGGCTGTGGAAGTCTTAAAACTGCAAGTACCAAAACAGCAAAATTCCCTTGAAGAAACACAGCAATGGCTCACAGAGGGTGGCGTGATTTCCGCTGTCAAAAGTTTTTACTTCTTGGAAGAACATGACGCATTAGGTGGACTGGAAAAAGTGGGAACTATGCTTGATAAGGCAAGATACAGCAATTCCCTTTCCAGTAAATTAACCGCTCATTTACAGAGGATAAACCGCACCGACCTTATTCCCTATATCCAGTATGACACGAAACATGGGAAAGGGGGTATCTGATGAATAACAACGATATTCCTGTATGGGAAAAATACACCCTTACCATTGAAGAAGCGTCAAGGTATTTCCGTATCGGAGAAAACAAGTTAAGACGATTGGCAGAGGAAAACAAGGACGCTGGCTGGTTCATTATGAATGGCAACCGCATACAGATTAAACGCCGACAATTTGAACAGGTCATTGACAAATTGAACGCAATCTAATGCAAATGAGCCTTGTATGTGTTATGATGAACACAAGTCATATCAAGGCTCTTTCCAACAAGGAAAGGAGCAGACACCATGAAAGAAAAAAGACGGGATAACAAAGGTCGTATCCTGCATACTGGAGAGAGCCAACGAACAGACGGGAAATACTTATATAAATATGTAGACGCATTTGGAAACACAAAATATGTGTATGCTTGGAGATTGACACCCACAGACCCGACACCAAAGGGAAAACGGGAAAAACCCTCACTTCGAGAACTGGAACAGCAGATAAGACGAGATATTGAGGACGGTATCGACAGCACAGGCAAGAAAATGACGCTTTGCCAACTTTATGCCAAACAGAACGCACAAAGGGCAAATGTGAAGAAAAGCACACAGAAACAACGGGAACAACTCATGCGGTTATTGAAAGAGGACAAGTTAGGTGCTAGGAGTATTGATACAATCAAGCCCTCTGACGCTAAAGAATGGGCGTTACGCATGAAAGACAAAGGCTTTTCCTACAATACCATTAACAACCATAAACGCTCGTTAAAAGCGTCATTCTATATCGCCATACAAGACGATTGCGTAAGGAAAAATCCCTTTGATTTCAAGTTAAGTGAAGTCCTAGAAAATGATACCAAAGAGAAAGTCGCATTGACAGAGGAACAGGAACAAGCCTTACTCTCATTTATCAAGACAGACAATGTGTATCACAAGCATTATGATGATGTGCTGATACTGTTAAAGACTGGACTTCGTATCTCGGAACTGTGCGGACTGACAGTAGCTGATATTGATTTCAAGAATGAAGTTGTAATTATCGACCACCAGTTACTAAAGAGCAAGGAACAGGGCTATTATATTGAAACGCCTAAGACGAAAAGCGGAATAAGACAAGTGCCATTAAGTAGAGAAACAATACAGGCATTTCAACGAGTTATGAAGAAACGCCCAAAGGCAGAACCATTTGTGATAGACGGACAGAGCAATTTCTTATTTGTCAATCATAAAGGCAAGCCCAAAGTTGCGATTGATTACAACGCCTTATTTGTCCGTATGGTAAAGAAATATAACAAGCACCACAAGGACAATCCCTTGCCACATATCACACCGCATACGCTACGCCATACATTCTGCACAAGACTGGCAAGCAAGAACATGAACCCAAAAGATTTACAGTATATCATGGGACATTCAAACATTAGTATCACAATGAACTGGTACGCTCATGCGTCCATAGATACCGCAAAATCAGAGGTTCAGCGTCTAATCGCATAGAAGTATTTACCACGATTTTAACCACGATTGACAGGGAAAATATAAGAAAATAGACCTAGATATGCGAGGTTTACCACAAAAGCAAAATGCCCGTAGAGCCGATAAAATAAGGCTTTGCGGACATTTAGGAAGATATAAAAAGATAGTCAAAAAGACATATATAATTTATACATAAACAATCCTGACATCTGCTATATCAGACTCTTTTTTTATATCTGACACAAATCCAGCCGGAAATTGCCGTGGCAATCAGGAAAACAATTAACGGTAATGTAATCCCCGGAAGAATATTCCATAAATAATCATTCACCTGGGATATATTATGAAGTAATATCACCGCCGCGATTGCTGTCAGATAGACACCGGCACAGCTAAATATGCAGATCTGTGAATCCCTTCTCTTCTTACTTTCCAGCTCCAGCTCCTGCTGCTTCTTCTCCAGTATCTCAGTCTTTATCGATAGCTCATCCAATTCAGAGGGTTTCAGCAGATAGTCTGTTGTAACTTGAAAAACCTCACTGAGAGCTATCAGTTTTTCCAACTCCGGAATCGTCTGTCCTGATTCCCATTTAGAGACAGATTGTCTCGATACATTTAGTTTTTCTGCGAGCTCCTCCTGCGTCAGATTATTTGCTTTTCTTAACTGTAAAACTTTTTCTGATATTTCCATGTTTGTTTCCTTCCTTTCTTTTTTCTGCCTCAACTATACCCGATCCGTCAGTTGCATTCCAGCGACTGCGCTGTATATCTGCGCAACCGATACGGGCATCGGACTGGCAATTGAAAGAAAGCCTCTAATATTCAGGAAATCTTTCTTTTCCCTTTTTTCCGCGTACTTTAGGTGCGGTCAAATCATAACTCTCGCAAATCATCCTCTGTATCTCTTCTTCCGGTACTGTTCCGTCCAATATGATTGAATTCCAATGTTCTTTGTTTAGATGATAGGCCGGCTCTACCGAAACAAATGCCTGTCGCCAGAAGTCCCTCCACTCAGGACTACATTTTACATTTATCCACACATATCCGTTTCTGTTAAATATCCATGCAAATACCTTCTTATTACTGCGATGCCTGATCACACACCAGTTCTGGTCATGAAAAGGATAGTCTTCAAAAACATTGGGCAGGGTCAGGCAGAAGGCGATGGCTTCTTTTTTCTCTGTCATATAATTTCCTCTAAGCATCCTTTCTGCACCAACATCCGATCCACTGGTGCAAGTTTATACCTTTGTAGTTGCTCTTTTTCTACCCAAATAATTTCACTGTGTACAGTAAGCCTGAAGCTTTCATCTATTGGAATGGCACTATATAATGCCATCACATATTCATTATCTTTCAGAGAAAACCGCTCTTCTCCCAAATATGCTTCAACCCTTATGCTTACCGCAAATTCTTCTGCAATTTCTCTTGTTAGGCATTCTTTATCTGATTCATTATCTTCTACTTTTCCTCCTGGGAATTCCCAATATCCTGCCAGGGATCCGTATTTACGCTTCGCTATTAAAATCTTATTTTCTTTTACGATGGCTGCTGCTATAATTCTACGCATATTCATCCCCTCATGCTTATTACAAACGAATAACTTTATTTTACTCTTCTTTAACACTTAGTCGTTTACTTTTACCACGGACGTTTTTTCCCCGTCCATCCTTTTTCATGCCAATAATTTGAATCTGTTTCATTCCAACCATTTTTTTGTACCAATCGCATGACACTAAAAAATGCCTTTGTTTTTATAGATGGTTTTACACTACCATAATTTTTTCTAATTCTTTTTGCCAAAGATGTGGTTTTTTTCTCTATTTTGTTTTTTATTTTATCATTCACTCTATTCCATGAAACTTCCCTCACGCCTACCCCATATTTATAGGTTTTTGCAACACCCCAATAGAAGGTACTGTCTGCCATATCCTTATTGGTGCTCTTCATACCTCCGCCTGCGGCTGTTGAAATGCAGACGGCCTGCTTGCTGAACATGCTTTCTTCCGGACGGTGCACCAGCCATCTATAACCATAATGATCTAAAAATACTTTCATTGCACCTGTTACATGATATACATATACCGGGCTTGCCAGAATGATTACATCTGCGTTATCTATGGCTTCCGTAATAGGTTTCAGTTTTTCGTAATGTGGGCATAATGTTTCAGATTTCGCAAAACAGTTTGTGCAACCTATACATAAGGAGCTAAACTCTCTCGGCAGGAAGAATTCTGCAATCTCTCCCTTCAGCTTTTCCGCAAGCATTTTAGCAATATGATAAGTCGAACCTCTATGGCTCTGTCCGTGTATAATCGTTATTTTCACCTTTTAATCCTCCATTCTAGTATGGCAATGCCACAGCCGCATAAACTCGTTTTCCCTGGGGATTAGTATTCTAAAGGCCTTGAAATAAGAATCCGGCAGATCAGGAGTTCAAAACTTTAGTTGCAGTTCAGATACATATCTCGCGGCAACAACGACTCTCTTGTATGTTATTATAACTCTATAATGCGAAAAAGGAAAGAAATCCAATCATAGTATGATATGGTTATGGCAATACTGTTACTGTTCACACCCTATGGGCGTGCACAGTAACAGCATCTGCCCATTTAAAGTCGCCTACGGCGAGGGGCAGATGCCCCGAGACCATCACTTCATCGGCTCCGATACCGTGCAGCGAAGTGCACGGCACGGTCTGAACAGTAACGCAATACTCAGTAACAGGTCAGACAGGTCTGCGCATTTACTGCGCAGACCATACGAAAACATGGTGGGGGCAGACATCCTGTCTCCGCTCTGCTTCGGTCCGTGCTAAACGTGCGCCGCTGGCGCACAGCCCTCCTCGCCGCAGACGAATTTCTATGGGCTGGATGCGTAACAGTTCATGGCTGTCTGAACTGTTACAATACTCATGAATAATTGGAGGTTCTGATTCATGAATATGGAAGAATTGAGAGAAGGCGTATTGGGATGCAGGGAGTGCCGTGAATTGTTTGGTTACGAACCGCATCCAATCTTTAACGGCTGTGTGGATTCGAAGATTATGCAGATTAGCCAGGCTCCATCGCTGCTTGTGCATGAAACCGGCAAGCCCTTTAATGATCTGAGTGGAAGACGTTTGCGGGAGAAATGGTACCAAATAGAAGATGACGTGTTTTATGATCCAAAGAATTTTTATATTACTTCAACAGCCCATTGCTATCCGGGTAAGAATCCGGGAGGAGGTGATCGAAGACCACCGCAGGGCTGTGCCAGGAAGTGGCTGCAGCAGGAATTGACATTAGTTGATAATCAGATCTATATATTAATTGGAAAATATGCAGCAGATTATTTTTTCCCGAAGGGTAATTTTACGGAAAATATATTTCGGGATCATCAGATTAATGGAAAACCAGCATATATTCTGCCACATCCTTCACCGCTGAATGTTAAATGGTTTAAAGATCATCCGGAATTTGAACGTGAAAGAATGCCGGAGATTAGAGCGGTTGTTCATCGGGTGTTGGAGATAGAATGATTTAAACAGGGAGGGCTTTATGGAAACTTACGGGTTCGTCTGTTTTCCCTAAGTCCTCCCTTTAAATATAAATCTAAGGCGTTTGCGTGAATCGTCTTGACCGTTGACTATCTAGGATGGGAATGCTATCTCTTTTTGTTGTATTCATCAAATATAATCAGAAATATACGGTGTTTCATGCAGTAAGACATCATCAAGTAAATGTATGGTCTGTTCATCTGCTTTCATTCTGCCCATTCGGTGCAGCTTCGCTGCCGTTTTATATCCTAACAGCATTGTAGTCAATGTAGCGATGGTGAGTTTTACTCGATGGTGCGTCTGTGCCTTTGTCAGTGAGCATTCTCCCTTGTGAAAGCGAACGGAAATCGTTTTGTTGTTCCATGACAGGAATTTATCCTCAACTTCAAAAGAAATACAAATATTATCCGCAGAGGAATCACAATGATATTTCTGGAAGAACTGTTCAATATCCACGATACGTCCCATGATGTAAGGACGAATGGTTTCCCGGATATCACCGTCCTCTAACTCAAACGCGATTGGATCATTGTAATAGGAACTCCCCCGCACTTCATCAATCATTGAATCGTGTGCCCGTATGTATTCCCATAATCCCTCATGCGCTTCTCTGGTTAAATAAATCATCTCTTTGATGTGCATCATATCATCTTTGATAAGATACACCATGTAACCGCAGGATTTCCCGTTTACATCGTAATAGACTGCAACCACAGTATCATCTTCATCCCAACGCCAGTATTCCTCCCACGCAAGTGCATTTCGGAATAGGCATCCATGTGTTGCGGCTGCAAACTGCGCATGCAGATTGCGAAAGTCCTCATTCTCCCAGTCAACTCGGCGTACATATCCCGGTGCAGACGCTTTGGTAGGAATTTGACGGTCTTTCACGGAGTAAGTAATTTTATTGGAAATAATCTCCCATCCCATTTTTCGGTACAGTGGAATCGAATACGGGAACAGCAAAGCCAGGGGCTGTTTCTTCTGACGCATATGTTCGAGACTCTGCAGCATCAGACGCTTCATAATGCCCTTTCCGGTATATTCCGGATAGGTACATACACTGGTAACAAATCCAACCGGATAAACAGCGCTGTAAATATTCATTTTCAGCGGGTATACGGCAATCTGCGAAACCAGCGTATCGTGATCAAAACACCCCAATACATCGGCGCGCTCCAAAATTGGAAACTTAGACTGCTTGATTTCATCGCCGCACCATCCATAAATCGAAAGGTCTTGTTCCGTGATTTGAAAGGCATAGCGCAAAAGTGAGTTATACTGTTCTAGATCATTTGTTTTTAGGTAACGTATATCATATTCTGTGTTAGGTAACATATTTTTCTCCATTTTCTTGATTAGATATTCATATTGTAAGTTGTATTAGGAAATATAGTCACTTATGTTTTGTCATGCAGCAAAAGCCGTTCTAATTCATCGGTAAAGTATGTAAGCGCCTGGACAAATTCATCTCCACTGAGCTGCTTATGGGACAAGAGCATAATACTTTCCACGATTCTAAACTCTGGGATCATATCTACATAAAATACCATATTTTTTCCAGCAGCTAATCAAATTCACTTCTATAATCTTTGTCTTGAATTGTCCTATCTGACCCATACAACTCAAGGTCTATATGCGGTTTATTTAACTCAATAAGTGATAACATATACTCTCACCTCCAGCTCATTACTGAAGCATTCCAACTACTTTGCCATTCTTCTTCATTCACTATCGCCTCAAATACAGGTTCAAGGAAAGTCTGGATTTCTGCAATTACAACAAAAAACTCAAGCATATCATCTTTTATTGTTTTCAAAAAAAATTTCCAACGCTTTTTCATATCCTCATCGCCGGCAAGTGCAACAATCCGTTTAAAACTATCTTTATCGTATGAAGTACCACGCCGCTGCAAAGTTTCAAAAAGAGCAGCTTGCAATTTTGCCCCATCAAAATCGTATGTTCTTGAAAGATAATAGATATCGTAAAAATCTTTCATTCTGCCTGTCAGTTCAAAGCGTTGCAAAGTTGCGTCAAACTTTTCCGCTATGGTGCTCTCAATAGAGTAAGTTTTTATCACAGGTTCTTCAAAGTCTGAAAGCTGCGTATTGATTTTACGCTGTTCTGCTTTTGGCACGATAACATCTCCTACACCTATATCAACATTGAACGGTACTCGTACATTCTTTATCTGTCCGATAATCTGTGTGCTGATACCATGATACTTTCTCTGCGGAGAAATTTCCTCAAAACCTTTTGCAATCATCTTGATATAATCATTGCCTGTCGGTGTGTCAATTATTTTGTAAATCAAATCCTTAACATTATCTATTGAATTTGAATATCCACGGAGCAGGAAATCAACATCAATGGTGGCTCGTCCTTCAAAGTTTGTAAGAGTATAGATGAATAACCCGCCTTTTAGCACCAGAAAGTCATCGTAACCAGATTTTGAGAGTTTTCTCAAAAATTCTTCCTGCATAAAAAGCTGTAAACACTGCTGATAACTGATACCAGAAGCCTTTGCTTTATTTTTAAGCTTTGCCAGAACAGAAGCCGCTATATCTGCCATTACAACCACACTCCTATCAATTCCTTAACTCTTTTTTGCACACGCAAAACTTTCGCATATTCCAAAAGATTCGGTATATTCTTTTTTGAGTCTTTTACATAGCCCTGTACCGCCTTATTAAAAATCTCCTTATCAATCTTATTCATATTCCGTAGCACATCGCAAATAGTACGGTCACGGTCATAAATGCGGACTTTATGGGAATCAATTTCACCCTGGGTTTCGCCCAGCGTAACCAACTTGGACTCTACACGATATGCCTTTATAAACGGATAATCGATTTTTGTTCGCCTCTTAGAGACATTTTTATCTATTGCAAAGCTCCATTCAGCAGGATTTCTGTCACTATATCTATAATAGAATAGAGCGGTCTCCATACAAATCACTGCATCGGGAAACAATCGATTGATAATGACAACTTCGCTTTCTCCGCAATCTTGCATCCAGTGATAGTAACCTTGCCTGACTCTTTCAATTAATCCTTCGTCTAAAAGTTGTTTTATATCTGCATAATATAACTTTGAGGCTGCAAGTTCAGCGGTAGTCATAACATAATTATAACTGCTAAACAACATTCTCAAAGTCTCAATATCTTTTTTCCGAAACATATCTTCACCTCTATTGAATTGCCCTTAATTAAATCAACGATTGGGTAATTTACTATATTGTATTCGATTTTTCTATTTAAGTCAATATATAGTAAAGTGACACTTTTAATTCTTTCAATGAGGCAGTTTGATAGTAAGCGTAAAACCCTACGCTTACAGATAAATTAACGCCGCTAGATTTTAGCGGCGTGCTTTTCTACATTCCGCTGGAAGTTCTGTTGACCAAGGCAACAGATGATCCAGTTTTGTAGAATCTATGTTTCCTTTCTCATCACGGAGTTTTGGAAGTTCTGTGAGCAGCTGTTTAAAATAATAATACGGTCTCAGATTGTTGAGCTTTGCTGTTTCGGATAAGCTGTAAATAACCGCACTTGCCTGTGCGCCCTTGACCGAATCATGGAACATCCAATTTTTCTTTCCAACACAAAATGTACGGATGGATCTTTCAGAGGCTGAATTATCAATCGGGACATTGCCATCAGTGAGAAATACTTTTAAATATTCTTCCTGATTCACACTGTATTTCAGACCCTCAGCAGTTTTCCCTTTGGGTGGTACTGTTATATCAGCAAGTTGTTTTTTTACCCACGTAAAATATTCCTCAACCAGTGGCTTTATGTTTTCCTGCCGCTCCTGAAGACGTTGTTCTGGGGAAAGTTTTTTTAAAGCACCTTTCAGTTCATATATTAACGCAATCCGGCTTAATGCCTGATACGAAACGGAGCGTTTTACCGCAGCTGCATCTGCTTTGTTTGCAACTTTTATTGCATCCGCATAATCGCGACGCGCATGTGCCCAGCAATTCGCGTTCGTTAATCCGGGAATCTTATCTTGAAGGAGATGATATTGTTTTAATCCATCAGTCACAAGCACTCCGTTATAATCCCGATAAAACGCAAGAGGCAGTTCATGATTTCTGCCTTTTTGGTATTCGTAGACAACAATCGGACGTTCTTTGAAATGTTCACCGGACCGGTGTACCCACATATAACTTTTGCTCCCGGGACTGCGATCATCATGAATTACCTGTGTAGGCGTCTCATCTGATTGTGTAACTGGAAGTTTAAGCAGCTCCTGCTTCATCCGTTCCACAAGTGCAGCGAAATAACGATTAGAGCTGTTAATAATCCAGTTTGCCATTGTCTGTCTGGAAATGTTTACCCCATTACGCTGGAATTCCTGTTCAATCCGGTAAAGCGGTGAAGAATTCACATACTTCACATTCAAAATAGAAGCAAGCAGAGATGGCGTGACAATACTATTAGGGAATATATCTTTTGGTCTGTCCCCGCGAAGAAATTCATCCTGATGGTAACCATCGGTACCAACATAAACTTCGACTGTATGAATTTCTACAGTCCAGGATTCCGGTTCATGGCGCAGACGTTTGTATGTTTCATCCGGCATACGTTTCCAGTTTCCCTTTCCGTAAAAAGCATCTAACGCTTCCTCTGAAACAGCATGAGGAGGGAGCAACTCTTCCGGGAAATTTTTAAGATCAATGTCTCGCTGGCCTTTTGTTTTCTTTTTGCGTGGCTTTACTGGAAGTAGTTCATCTGCTTCTGGTTCAGCTGCATTTTCATCATAGATAGCATCTGCTTCATCAAAAAAAGACAGCTGTCCATCAATAGACTTCATAGTTTCTGTACTGCGTCCAAAACGATTCTGATTGGCAATCCGCACCTGTTCAATGAGCTTTTCAATGTTTTCATTTAATGCATCAAGCTGTCCCTGCATCGTCAAGATGATCGTAATCAGTTCTTCACGATTCATACTATTCAGTTTATCAAGTGTATGTTTCTGACTCATCTGGACGCTCCTTCACTTTACTGTACTCTATTATACAATAAAGTATTAGAACTGGCGAATCTGTTATAAAGCAGGTTCCGTCAAAATGCCTATGGACAGAACAGTGTAAAACCTTCATATGCAGTAAGGAAATATAGAGTTTTCAAGGTTCATTTTCCCCTTCTGTAAAGTGGATATGACACTCCAGAGGGTTTCTGCCGGTGCTATAAACACATCACACAGACCATATATATCATTGAAAACAGAAGCATAAAATTTCTCTGTTTTGCACAATGATCATTTTTTTAGGATCGACATCTTTGATCTTCGGATCCAGGGGATTTAAACCTAACATCAGATAGTTGAATTGTTCTTCCGTCAGTTCAGCCGCTTCCTGTGTTGTCCGTGGCCAGGACATTCTTCCATCTTCAAATCTTTTATAAAGAAGTAAGAAGCCCGTTCCCATCCATAGCAGTCCTTTTAGGCGATCGGAACGTTTTCCGCAGAAGAGAAATAAAGTTCCCTTTTCGAATGGATTCTGTTAGTATTTATCACCTATGATCATAGCCAGTCCGTCAATCCCTTTTCGTAAATCAACGGTACCACAGGCCAGGACTACGCGGCGGATACCAGCAGTATCCTCAAGCATGACAAATCTCCTGTAGGATTTTTGACAAGAGCGTATCCGATATATCATTTGAAACTGCTATTGTCAAAGCTCCCGTTTTAATAACTGCAGATGCACGTATTATTTCGCTATGCTGATCATCAACAGCCATTCTTTCTGTCGGCATTGTCATTTCAGCAAAAGATATGTCTGTACAATTCGAGGATGATTGCAACGCTGGTAAAGCGATGCCTTGTTTTTCGAAGAGTTCATTTCGGAATTTCCGTTGCCAGTAATAATAAGATTTTTCGCTAACCTGATTTTCTTTCAGCCATTGTTTTGCTGACATTCCATCCGGTCTGTTCTGACATTGAAGCAGAATGTCTTTCCACATAGAGTACCGGACGGTGTGTGTTATTTGATCCATGGTAAGTGACCTCCTAAAAAAAACTAATAGTTTTTTGCATTTTTTTAATTTTGCCACAAAAACTCTAATTAATCTAGGCGAGCGATTTGACGCTTACTTCATTACCTCCTGAATTTTATTTTTATATGCAAAAAGTGCCGTTGATTTCTCAACGACACTCAATGTCCAAATCGATATAAACTTGTACTTTTAAATCTTGCCAAAAACCTTTACGAACAGTATGCCCTGTCAATTTCAGATACGCCAAGACTTGTTCTTATGTAAGCGTAAACTCAAATGAAAGAGCTATTTTAGATTGCACCCCTAGCAGCAACCTGTGCTGCTTCTAGGAGTGCAATCGTTAAAAAGAACTACAACTGCTCTCTATAAAAATGGTTCATCTAAGTCAGTTACATCTTCCTTTTTATCTAATAACCCCTTTGAAATTAAATACTCCTCATGCTCATAATATATCATATTGGAAAAATCATCTGCTTCTTCTAATTCGACAAAATCTGTTGCTCGCTTCTCCTTCATATCTGGTAATTCTTTATATATTTTATTGCCATTGTAGGCTTTTACGATATCTGGAAATAAACAAAGCGTGGATTCAGATAACTTCTGCAAATAACTAATACATTTATTTTTATAATTCTTTTCTATAGAATCTACATAAGCTATATATCCGCGTATTTTATCATTCATGGTATAATCACCAGTAGCTACTTCATAATGAATCATTGCTCGTATACTTCTTTTGATTTCTTTGGGAGCCTTTAATAAACTGTCATTTATTGTTACCCCTAATACTTCTTTATGATTTTTAGGCGTCATGAAAACAGTCTTCTTTGGATTTAAACAAAATCCTTCATCCTCAACTATCTTTTTAACCATACCATATATTTTTCTTAATAACTCTCTATCGTCACAGGAAAATGCCAAATCATCAGCGTACCTTGTGTATACAATATTTCTTTTATTACAATATCCTGCTATTCTCAGATCTAATTTTCTACAAATCAAATTTGCAAGATATGGCGATGTGACAGCTCCTTGCGGCAATTCATCATCAACAACGCATATATTTGTAAGCATATTTGATACATCGGCATTATATCCGATATTTAAAAAAGCATAATACACTTTTTCACGCTTGATAGACGGATAAAAATTTTTCAAATCTAATTTTAATACATACAAATTATTTTTATGCTTTTCTGCACAATACACCAATGGAGAACCTTTTCGCTTCCCTTTAGTAAATCCATATGAATATTGAGAAGTTTTTATTTTATATAAAATATTTTCCAAAACCCATCTTTGAACTATCTTCAACGCCAGTGACGGTGCATTGATCTTTCTTTTATCACCATCTTTTTTCCCAATAAAAAAGGTTTTATACCTTCCTTCTGCACCTTGTTTTGTTAACCAATAAACAAGCTTAACACTTAAGCTTAACTCCTTAACTAAATCATCAAAGCAAGTTAACATTGGAAGTTCCAAAGACTCAATAACTGTTTTATTACTATATTTTTTCATAAAATTAGCACCGCTTTCTTACCTTAAATCTCTTTGTCTCCAATCAATGGAGTAAGTTCACTGTCGTGGAGTTACTCCATTGATTGGAGTAACTCTGTGTTTGTTAATTTTCTTAGGAAGACAGAACCATCTTCCGTAAACAGATATGTATCTGTAACGTTCTAAGAAAGCAGTACTAATAATATTGGCTATATATAATTTTCAATCTTATTTTATCAATAATTCTCGTCCTATTTTCTAAAGAAACATATGATAAAAGAAGATTTGCAAAGCCATATCCTTTCTCTGTAAGCTTATATTTGATTACTTTCCCATTAGAATCTTCTTTTTTAATCAAGCCTTCTTTAAACAGTCTTTTTATAGCAGACGAATAAATAATATCAAATTCCTCTATATCGTACTTCTTTTTATACAAATTCTTAAGAACTGTTACCAAATTCTTTACATTTAATTCTTGATAAAAGTACAACAATAAAATTATAAAATAATATTGGCCAGAAATCAAGTTTAAATCCTTAAGTTTGGGTTCCTTCCTTTTATACCCTAAATACCAAAATCTATTTCGTAAATACTTTTTTATCTTTTCTACCGCCTCATCAATATTGTTATTAAAATAAATTATATTATTTTTATTTTTCATCCTAACATACTCGACAGGACCTTGCCTAATAAAGCTTTTAGCATTTTTATACTTTGTTTGCAATAAAACAACTACTTTTTCAAGCGTTTCGCTATTATTAACAAACGCTCCTAACTCTGTAAATGAGCCGGGACTTTCGCAAACAATCAAAATCACATCGCTGTTATTTGCCAAAAATTTTTCTAATGTTAGTAAATCATATTTCTTTCTATTGAGCATCTCCATAAACATATCTTCGGGATATAATATTGATAAATTGGTATTATCTTCTAATTTGCTCCTGATAATATCTCTATAAGAAGTCTTTTCTTTTGTGCTTGCCGCACCACATAAAAAAAGATCAATGTTTCCATGTTGTATATTACAGAAGATTTTATTATATATTTCATACACTATATCCAAGTCTTCCATTAGCAAATCCACCTCCTTTCACAGAAAATACTGTTAGGCATTTGCGAAACGCCGAAACCCGCATAATTACGGTGTTTTTTATTGCAAAAATAAAACAACTCCTCACTGGTTTATGGTAAAATTGAATTGCCTAAAAACAATCAACCATCCTCCTGAAAGGAGTTGCATAATACTATGATAACATACAAACAGCTTTCTTTGGCAGATATTTTCTCTGATTGCCAAAATAAATTCAACAACGATAAATATGAGTTCCTTGAACTTCTCTCTCATACCATTGACCTCGATGAAATTGTCCCGGTCTCCTTCGTTTCTCATTTCCACGCTGCCACCGGCAGACCTCGTACGCATCAACTCTATCCAATGCTCTGGGCCTTGTTATTGCAGCGTATTTTTTCCATTCCTACAGTTTCTCTTCTTATTGTGTTCCTCAAATATTCTCAGGAACTCCGTGACTTCTGTGGCTTTGATATCGTTCCTGATGATTCTAAATTCACACGTTTCAAGCAGGACTTTTTATTGGACTTACAATTGATGTTCCATCATCTCGTGGATTTGACGGAACCAATCTGCCAGGCACTGGATGCTTCTAAAGCTTCTATGTTCCTGTTTGATACCTCCGGTATTGAAGCCTGGGTCACGGAAAACAACCCCAAGTATGCTAATCGGATTATCAAGCAACTCAAAGCTTTTAAAAAAGCGAAAGGTCTGGATGATTCTTATGATCCTTATAAAGCCGCCTATGGTTCTATGCCTGCCCACGCTGCGGCTAATCCTGCCATTCAGCAGATGTACATCAACGACCATTTCTGCTACGCCTTTAAATTTGGTATCCTGACCAACGGGCTTGGTATTGTTCGTGATATCACCTTCTACAATAAAGCATTTCTTGATGCCCATCCGGACATCGTTGTAGAAAAAAGATCAGATTCTCCGGACGATGACAAGAGCCTTGCAGATTCCAAAGCCTTAATCCCTGTTTTAAAGGATTTCTTCCAGAAGCACCCACTCATTAACCCCAAGGTTTTCCTTGGTGATGCCGCCTTTGATTCCACCCAGATTTACAAATACCTTTTGGAGGAAGCGCCTTTCGAGAAAGCCTTTATTCCTCTGAACGGGCGGATTTCCCTGGAAGGTTCAGACTGCCCCCTCAACGAAGACGGCATTCCCTGCTGCCCCAAGGACCCCTCCCTGCCAATGAAACGGGAAGGAAGCAAATCGCATCTGCGCTGTGGTCTTTCCACCATGAAATTTGTCTGCCCCAAGATGAAGTGGAAATACAATAAAGAAACCAGGAAGACCAAACGGGTCTGCGAGTGTGGGAGCCCATGTACAGATTCTTCCTGTGGACGTATGTTCTATATCTATCCGGAAAAAAACCTCAGGGCATATCCTGGCACTGTACGGGGCACACAGGAGTGGGCTTCCACGTATAAAATCAGGGTAAATGTGGAAAAAGCAATTCACCATTTCAAGGACAGTTTTTGTGTAGCTGGACGGAAAACACGGAATGAGAAAACACTTCATGCAGATCTGCTGCTTGCGGGCATTTCCCAGCTCGTAACCGTTATGGTTGCAGATAAAATTCATAAGAATCAATATATCCGCAGCTTAAAGCCCCTTATAGCATAGCCGCTCCACAATAGAGAGAACCTGCCATTCCCGCTATCAGTGCGCCCTTTTTCCACCTTGCGCTCATTTTCTAAGGACATTTTCCACTTGACTGCTTATTCACCTTTCTTTGGCATTCCTATCCTTTCAAAATCCACTCGTTCTTACATTTTTAATGTGTTTCGCAATTACCTAAAAATACTGTTTATTCAATAACCCCAAAATATCTCAACGCATCCTTTATCGCTTCCACTTTCTCTGCCGTCGGATGTTTTCTCGGCTGTTTCAATTCCTCTACCGCATTAGGAGCATCATACATCGGCAAACCTAAATCTCTCTTAACCTCTGCAAAATATGCAGTATGCACTTTGAAGCCGTATTTCGCTTCTATGTACTCTTTTATTATTTTGTAGGTAACTCGTTCTTTAGGATTGTAGGCTTCTGCCCTTTCGGAGATTTCCTTTAAAGGAACTTTACCTTCTCCCTCGCCAAATTCGACTTTTACATTGATTACACTGTCAGGTTTTTTGTGGGAAAGCAGTACAACCGTCTCAACATGTGTCTCTTTCACCCGTAAAGCCTGTATCACATCTTCCTCAATCGGGAACGAATACACTATACTCTTCACTGCATGTCCTTCCTGCTTCTGTTCTTCTGGCATATACAGCTTGATTTCCTTTATCATGCATTTTATCAGTTCCCGTTTATCTCTGTCATTCATTTTATCATAAATCTTATCAAAGGACATTAAGATTTGATAAATCGCATCTATATTCATAGATTCCTGCTCCGCTATAAGCATTCTCTTTTTGCAGGATTCTATCATATCTTCGGTATCATATATCTTGTCATAGACCTTATTCAATCGGCGGTTGAACTCATTTCTTTTCCGCTCTGCATACTTATCATCCTGTAGGTTATCAATATCCTGTTCCAGATTCAAACGGTTTCTTGCAAGCTTTTTCAGCTCTTTTTCATGAGAACAGATTTCTTCTTGAATCTGTGTGATATCTACCGCTACACCTATCCGCTCTTTTATATCACGTGCAAACTTCTGGTTACGCAAGAGCTTCTTCGTATACTCCAACACTTCCTTTTCCAGTACATTTGCTGATATTCCATTACGTCTACATTGCTTTGTCCCTCTGGCTCGTTTATAATGACCGCAGACATACGCAAACCTCTCTCTTTTTGTGCCATCCTTATTTGTCCATTGATTACAGTCTGCATTCATTGCCGAACCACATTGCGGACAACGGGCAATTCCAGATAACAGATGTGCTCTCTCTTGACTTATATTATGATTACCCCATGATTTCTTTTTAGAGAGTTCACGCAATGCCTGTACCTTTTCAAAGTCTGCTTCTGATACAAGTGGTTCATGGCTCTGAACCTCACTCATTGTATACTCTTTTTGAGGTACGAGACGATATTCATTGTCTGTTCCCTGTATCTTCTCTGTTCTTCGTCTCCCCCATGCGATTTTGCCCGTATACAAGGGATTATCCAGTATACGTTTAATCTGGTCTGCTCTCCAATCTGTAAACTTTGGATTAACGGCATTAGGGGCTGGTTCTCTTGTGTATCCATTCCTATTAAAATAGGATGCTATCGTGGAATACCCCATTTCCTTATTCAGATACATATCAAATATCATGATTACTATTTCTTTCTGACCGTCACGTGGCACAAGCCGACTGTCTTTAAGCATATAACCATAAGGAGCAAAACCACCATTCCAGCCACCCGACTTTGCTTTTTCCTCCCGTCCTAACAGGCTTTGTGTTATAATATTCTCCCGTTCCAGCTCTGCCAATGCACCAAGAATTGTAATCATCATTTTTCCCATTGCCGTTGAAGAATCCAATCCATCCTCTGCACACATCAGATAGACACCATACTGCATGATAAACTCCAATGAATTTAGAACATCCTTTGCGTTTCTCCCAAAGCGTGACAGTTTATATACAATTACATAATCTGTTTTCAAAGTCCTTCTTTTTATTTCATCCAGCATTTTCTGGAAAGCCGTTCTCCCTTCAATGCTCTTTCCGCTTTTACCCTCTTCCACATAGACAAAAAGAACTTTCATTCCTTGCCTTTCCGCATATTCTTCTAAATACCGTTTCTGTCCTTCCAGACTATATCCTTTCACCTGCCGTTCACTGCTGACCCGAATATAAATGACACATGTTTTTCCCAGTTTAGAATTATACATACTTTTCCCTTACTTAGAAAACGGCCAGCCCCTTTTATTGAACTGACCGCCGATTTTATTCTTTCTCCACTTTATCTTCTGTAGCATACTTTGTGACTATGTTAGACAGTACATTGATAAAGTTCTGGTAACTCTGCTGTTGTTCCATTTCTGCATCTTCTCTATGATTAATCGGAACATTGATTTCTACTCCGTTTTCCATTCTGTATGTTTTATAACCATCGTAAGAATCTTTTTTCAAGAAATCCCCCCTTTCCTTGTATATTCGTATACCGAGGGGATTAAATCTTCTCTGTCTATTGCCCTTAAATGGCTAATCATTTTATTACTGAATGCTGGACTATATCCAGTGTTTTTCAGCATATGCTCTATTGTTTCCAATCCTCCCAATGCTCCATTTTCTTCCAAGAATGAAAATCCCTTTACGGCTGACAGCACGCCGCCGTCTTTAAGCCATCTCTGCGTTTCCAACAAGGTACTCTGGGAGGTATCAATATGTAATTTTAATGGTTCAACTGCTCCTAGAAACCTTGTCCAAAACTGACATGTTTTCCATCAGCTCTTATTTGACTGGTTCTTATCTTCTTTTACAAATCGCAGGTTACTACCGAGCAGATCGAAAGCCAACTGTCCTAAGTCCAAAGGATGTTTCTTGAATAACATGGCAAAGGCATGAGCCTTTTCATCTCTCAATTGAATTTCTGTTCTCTTCCAGCTCCCTACTGCTTCATATGATTTCTGATGCTTCATACAAATTTCTTTATCCTTATCATAGAAACGGTATGACATGCCCGATTTCCCAACACCGATATAAACCGTCTTAGCTGTTTCCTTTTCCGTATAGCTACTCTCAACAAATCTATAGCTGTTACTATTGGCAACAAATTCTTCTCTTTCACATTTTCTTTTAATCTGCTCTGGTGTAAAATATGGGATCTCATTTCTATCATCTATCGCTACATCCAGTCTGGTGAGATGAAAGTTATCCACTCCGCAGCGTTTCTCACACAGCCAGAAAAAGTTCCCAAAGGTACTACCTCTCATATTCATAATGCGGTATATTTCATCACATCCTCTACCACTTAGTACCAGATAACATCCGTGTTTCTTTGAGCCTTTCTCTTCTGTCTTTTCATCTCCGTAGACCTTAATACTTCCTGCTTGATATATACTCTGATATGCCTTATGCTTCACCTTCGCAGGACGCTTCATAAATATATCAACTGGCAATTCAAGAATTTTCGAAATCACCTCTTCCGCTGTTATGCTATCGAAAATAATGCTGATATAATCAATCTTAATACTCAGATTGTCCCGTTTTGGTATATTATCGTCTCCTTTCTTTTTTATCTATTTCAGCACATTTTAAAAATGGCTCTAAACGTTGATTCCTAGTCGTTTTTTTATTATCTGTCATGTATATACAGGGCGGTGTTACTTATTCGCCCTGTGGGAACGCCTGCCGGCGTCCCTCCCAGGCTCTTGGTACTTTCTGCCTTCGGCACAGTGCCAGAGCTACCGAAACCGTATTTCCCGCCTAAAAGTAGTAATTAACCCTTTTAGAATTAAAATAGTTATGTTATAATGCTTAAACAAAGCGATAATTAACGCCATTAGGTTTAATCAATCATTTAAATACATAATAACCCCGAAAAGCTTATTTGTCAACTCTTTTCTTGTTGATTAATATGTTTTTTAAGCCTGTTCGGTTAGAAAGGAATCCGCATATGAATTATGAACTATTAGGACAGAATATTCAGACTATAAGAAAAATGAAAGGCTGGACACAGCAGGAGCTGTCAGACAAAATAGGCATCAATTTACAAAGCCTGTCAAAGATTGAACGGGGAGTAAATTACCCTACCCTTGATACTTTAGAGAAACTCACACAAGCCTTAGAGGTCACACCAAATGAACTGTTATCGGGCAAGTTAAAAACCAGCTCACACATGATAACTAAAATATCTGAATTTCTTGTAAAGGAAGAAGCCCTCAACGTAGAACTTGCCTATGGGCAGTATGACAGTCCCCTTGATGAAGAGGACTGGATTGCATATGAATTAGAAAAGCTTCGGGCATATATACTTGAATATGTGAATGCCGATAAGCGAGTTGCGTCAGATCTCTATCCCGTCAAGGACTTTATCCAGAGCTTAAAGTTTAAAAAGCTCCTTTCCCGATATGACGATTACCTTTGTCATGACTTATTTGGTGAAACACTAAGCGGACATAAAGTGCCTAATCCATACGTGAAGGAAGTAGTTGAAAATATGATTATGGATGACACAGGCAAGGTTCATCGCTCGCTAGAATATCCAGACCATTTTGACTGATAACTGCTCCATCCTCTCACGGAAGATACAACAACCAGAAAAGCCTTGTCAAGAATGCTACGCACCACTACGTGGCAGGTTCTTGACAAGGCTTTTCTGGTTATTGTAGATGGTAGTCAAGAGGATAAAGCAAAAACTATACAAACTTGTTTGTCTTCTCCCCACATACCTATATTTTCTATTTCTCAAAGTTCATGTATATTTCTTTTGTCTTATGCTGTGATTCTATTAGAATGGATTCTACCGCCTTCATCGCTTCACTCCCCTTATCATGCAGAAGCTTTAATCCTTTAGATACATCCAGAAATATGGAATCATACATTTTCCGATAGACACCATCCGATATTTCCTGCACTTCTCTGCTTCTAATATAGTCCCCTTTTTTCATCATATCCAGCATAATCAAAAATCCTGCCTGCAATCCGATTTCGGTATAGACATCCGTCAATTCACTAGCCAATGCGTCCACAGCATCTATCAGCTTGGATTCTCTGTCAGCGTCGTAGGTTAAGGCTACTTCTTCAAATTCTTTAAATGCTTCATCCATCCTTATCTCGTAGCCTTTATCTTCTACATGTGGCTTTTCTTGATAGAGCAGATAATCTGCTATCCCTTTTATTGTAGCCTGTTCAAATACTTTCTCAACATAATTCATCTTTTCTCCTCCAATTAATGGTATACGGCTAATTTAGCACATTTTTATACGCAAGTCAACGGTACACCGTTAATATTTGAGTGCAAAAAGGCATATACTTTGGTTAACCGTACAAAGTTAACTGGAGGGAGAAATTATGACTTATTCTGATGCTGTTATTAAGAGATTAACTGAATTATGTAAAGAGCGTGATATTACCACAAATAAACTTGCTACTTTATCTGGTATCACACAATCCACTGTAGATAATTTAATGAAAGGCAAGACCAAGAATCCTAAATTGAAAACACTACATAAACTGGCTGTTGGATTAGATATGACCGTTTCTGAATTATTGGATTTTCCAGAGATGAACGAAACGGCATTTGAGGATGAATAAAATAGTCATCTGAATTACCACAATTATATTGTTAATATTTAGAAGAGGATTGTAGCTTATATGATTATTGACCTAAATTACAATCCTCTTATGTGGTCACACTAATAAGGTATCAGAATATATATTTTGAATTTAATGTATAACCATAAATACTTCTCATTTCCGCCAAAACAAATTCAACATAATTTTTAGCACTATGATACGTTAAATCCCATCTTTCTAAGGTTCTTGCCTCCATACTATGTCCTGCCATATTCCTTATATCTCCAAGTGCCGAGCCTATACTAGCTTGTTTATTATGTATTTTATTATCTATATTTCCTGCTGCATCTTTATTATTATATAAAGCATTGATGACCTGTCCAATACCATTTTTTGTAGATACATTGACCCCTGCTTGAGACGCCACTCTTCTAAGAAAATCTTCGAATGCCCTACCCGCACATTCTATAGCCCCTCTTGAGTCATTTGTACATTTTTTAAATGCATCAACCAATTCTCCGACTTCTGCAGACGATAACGATGAAAAAAACTCAGCTCCTAGTATATTACTTATATACAATCTGATTGTCATATCATCATCTAAATTAAAATCTGCTGTTGTACTGACTAATAATTGCGAGCTAATACGTTCTTCTAAAAAAATCTTGTTTGAATCATATGTAAATATACCCGTGGACATTCCCCAGGAAATAAATAAATCCTTGAGAAATTTATAATCTTTTCCTTCAATTTCGTATGATACATATACCTTCCTTGCTGCTTCATCTAATGTGGTATCATTTAATTGGTATTGTATAAATGTTATGAATGGCTCGTATTCCTGTATAAATTTCCTCATTACAGCAACCTTAATTTCATCATTAGGTGTTTTTCCTAATGTATCTGCAAATTGGTTAATATTTTCATCTTCATCTATTACATTTAATAATTTACAGATAGCCAGACTGCTTCGTACATATGCTACACTTTTACTCGTAAAATTTTGTAATTTTTTGATGTCGTACGATATATTATTATTGATATAACAGATAATATCAGCAACAAGTAGAAGTGGTACGTTATGACTTGGAAGTTTATTACCCATAGATATTTATTCCTCCTCAAACTTTCCATAAGCATACTTAAAAAATAGTTTTATTTTTTCATCTGGCCATTCACTCATATCAACCTTTATTGTAATATTTGGCATTCCTGCTGTGAATACCGGCTTATCCATTGCTTCCTCAACGTTTTCATTGTTAATCTTTAAAGAAGGACTTAACTCTCCAATCTCGTCTTCTACATCTAAACCATTATCTTGAACTATTTCCCCAGATTCCTCATCTTGCATTTCAATAACAGGGGTTACTTCGAGTATACTTTCTATTTTTTCTTTAATATCAGCAACCCACTCGATTCGAGTAGACTTATTTCCACGTCCAATTAAATAGTTGCCAAATTCAATAAAATCCATAATACTCATAAATAAGGTTGTCCCCTCAGTCCGGTTTCTCTCCGTAGAACCTATTGAAGCCATTCCCCATAAGTTTTTAATTGTATCAATGTCTGTTACCGTCACTTCAGTTTTCGACGCCAGTATACTATTTAATACTAACTCATACGGTTCATAACTCTTAACTATTTTTATAACAGCTTCTTTCTTATCATCTTCACTTGAAAAGGCTATCTCCCGTCCAATTTCTGTAAACTCGAAGCTATCCTTTTCGATTATTCCAAAAGTTTTAAGTGACGATTTAGTATTATCGTAAGCAGATTTAGCTTTACCAAAAAGTGCTTTTATCGAATCTTCATTTTTGCTATTTCTTTTTATAATATCGATTAAGCTTAATATATTTTCTACAGTGGTATAAGCTGGTAAAGCGTTAATATTTTTTTTTGACATTCCCCAATCCATCCTTTATATTTAATAACATTATTCTACACCACTTATTTCCATTTTTCAACACATAAAATGTGTTGAAACAATTTTGTGTGTTGTTTTTGTTCCTAAACATATTTTATGTGTGCCTATCAAAGAAGTAAATTCAATTCTTCTTTGCTTTATATAATATTAAAAACCTTTAAAGCCTCCTCAATTGCCTTGAATTTTTCTTCTGGACAAGGCGGATACTCTCTTTTAGGCGTATCAACTTTATTAGGTGCTTCATGCATAGGAACACCGTGTTTCCTCTTCACCTCTGCTATATACTTCGTATGCACATTAAATCCATACTTTTCTTTTATATACTCCTGTATTTTCTTATACGTGGCTTTTTCCGTTATATCCTCTTTATCCACTTCCATTTCAATGTCGATAGTCTCAATATCTTTTTTACGGGTCAAGAGTACAACCGTCTCCACATGCACCCCCATAGGGAACTGATCCACAGCCCTCCCTCTCACCAGCTCATACCCCGCCCCGCTAAGATACTTCAAATCCCGGGCCAAAGTAGCCGAGTCACAGCTCACATAAACAATCCGATCCGGTCCCATTTCCGCCATTGTCTCCAGCAGCGACTCCTCACAGCCTTTCCTGGGAGGATCAACTACTATCACATCGGCATGAGCCGTCTCCCCCGGATGTTCCTTGGCATACCGCCTATAATACTCCGGCAGCACATCCTCCGCTCTTCCAATATAAAATTCCGCATTCCCAATACCATTAATCTTAGCATTATTCCTTGCATCTTCAATTGCCTGAGGTACAATCTCCACCCCATAGACCTGTTTTGCCTTCTGGGCCAGAAACAGTGAAATCGTTCCGATCCCGCAGTATAGATCCCACACGGTCTCGTCCCCCTTAAGCCCCGCATACTCCAAGGCCAGACCATAAAGCTTCTCAGTCTGCACCGGATTGACCTGGTAAAAGGACAGCGGCGATATCTGATATTTTATGCTGCCAATATAATCTGTAATAAATCCCTGGCCCCACAGAACCTCGTAACTATCTCCCATAATAACGTTGGTATTCTTTCGATTCACGCTGACCGATACACTTGTCATTCCAGGAATCTTCCGCAGCTCCTTGATCAGTACCTCATTATGTGGGATCGTTTTCCCGTTAATCACCAGACATACCATGATTTCCTTTGTTACAAACCCATATCGGATCAACGCATGGCGGATCAGTCCATGCCCCGTCTTTTCGTCGTATGCAGCAATGCCATATTCTTTCATAAAGGCAAGTATCAACTCGAGAATCCGCTTATTAACCGGCACACCAAGCGCACAGTCTGTATTTGCAATAATATCATGGGTTCGTCCTGCATAAAAACCAGTTATGGAATTCCCATCCTTATCCATCCCAAAGGGAAACTGCGCCTTGTTCCTATAATAAAAAGGTACCTCCATTCCAACTGCAGGTTCCATAATCCGCTCCAGCAGCTCCGGAGCAAACCCGCCAATCCGTTCCAGATTTCCTTTTACCTTCTTTTCCTTGAATTCCAGCTGTTTCTCATAAGCCAGCTCCTGTATCTGGCAGCCTCCACATTTACGGGCAAACCGGCATTTCGGTATAACACGGTCGGCTGACGGCTCTATGATATCCATTAGCCTTGCATACCCGTAATTCTTTTTCGCTTTCATAAGCTTTGCCTTCACAACATCGCCAATCACCGCATCTTTAATAAATACGGTATAGCCATTCACCTTGCCTATACCTTCTCCATTTACACCCATATCTTCAATTGTCACTGTGACAATATCATTTTTCTGCATATCGAAACTCCTCTGATACGTTTTTGAGTGCATTTGACAATTCACAGTCACTGCCTGATTCGCCTATCATCTGCATAATCAAGCTGAAGTGCAATTGATCAAACACACTCTGGTATACATCTTTATGTTACAGTTCAGACTATTCAGAACTGTTACACATCCAGCCATTAAAATCCCTTTGCGATGGGCTGAATGCCTGCGGCCTCCGCGTTTTCCCAGGATCCGCATAACAATTACTTTTATATAGAAGTTTTTCTTAAATTTGACTCAAACAGACGATTATATCCCAGCCAGTCTGTTCCCGTCTTGTCCTTGAATATTTCCGTCAGCGTCTGCATCTTCGCGTCTGCATTATCTGCCAGGTTCAGTGCCATAGCCTCCGCCAGAGCCGGTTTTTTCGGAGATCCATATTCGAGTTCTCCATGATGTGCGATGATACAGTGTTTCAGCTCGCTCGCCAGCTTTTCCGGAAAGCCTGGGATCGCGCGGACTGCCTCACTTACCATTTCCACACCAATGATAATATGTCCCAGCAGCTGTCCGTCATCGGTATAGTCATTGTCCGGAAATGCGGACAGTTCTTTTGTTTTTCCTATGTCATGGCAGATCGCAGATGCATAGAGCAGGTCTTTATTCAGGATCGCATAGGCTCCGGCAAAGTATTCACACATTTTTACCACGCTCAGCGTATGCTCCAGCAAACCTCCGGCAAAACCATGATGTACTGTCTTCGCCGCAGAATGTCCCTTAAAGGCCTTTATGAATTCTTCATCCTCCACAAAGTAATACTCCACTGCCTGACGCAGGTAATCGTTGGATATCTGGCGTATGTAGGAACGCAGCTCCTCAAACATACCGTCCACACTCTTATCGGATGTCGGCATATAATCAGCCGGGTCGTATTCCCCCTCTGCGGCTTTTCTTATCTGTTTAATATTGAGCTGCCGATTGTTATTGTAGCTGATAACCTCGCCGAATACCTCAATAAAATCTTTCTCATCGTAATCGGCTATTCCCTGGGAATTGGGATCCCATACTTTTCCGTCCAGAGTCCCTGTTTTATCCTGAAGCAGCAGGTTATCATAAGGCTTTCCATTCCTGGTCTCCGCGGAACGTTTCCCCTTGCAGAGATAAATGCAGCGTATCGTCTCTCCTTCGTGTAAATCATTAATATATCTCATCATATCCTCCCATAATTGAGGCTGCCATCTACCCGGCAGCCTTTCTAAGTTTCCTTTTATCGTTTATTCCTGACTTCCAATTGTAACAGTAAAGTCTATATCCACATACCCATTCGCCCCGCGGCGCTTTCCTTTTATCTTGACGTTTTCTCCTGCTTTGCAGCTTATGACCGCCTTCTCATAGGAAAGGGTATTCGATATCTTTGTGCCCGCAACTTCCTGGATAATATCACCATTCTGTATTCCTGCAGACATGGCCGGGGAATCCGGATTGATCTCCATCACGTAGACTCCCGCGGGCATGTCCTGCGCTTCTGACAAAGTATCGTTGATAGTTGTGCCGTAAATGCCTACATACGGTACGCTCTCACCGTTCACCAGAAGTTCTATTGTGGCCTTTAAATCAGAGATCGCCAAGGCCTTGGCAGTATTGTTCTGCGCGCCGCCCCAGATTCCAGGGTCGATCATGCCGATTACTTCGCCATTCATATTGAATAATATCCCTGTGCCTCCGGCTTCTGTCGGAATATCGGTAGCCAGAATGCTTCTCTGACCGTCGGCCTGAGTTTCATCGTAAGAGTTGGAACTTACAACTCCATATCCAACTCCGTCCGCATACCCGAATGTATTGCCAAGGGCGAGAACCACATCCCCCTTAGTCGTAATGTTGGAATTTCCCAGAACCGCTACTTTCACAGCGTTCCAGGTCGTATTTGTAATCTTGGCCCGCGGAATCGCAAACACTGCAAATCCGCTGTTCTTGTCCTGCTTCTTCAAGGAGGCTCCGTACTGGCTGTCATCAGCAAAGGTGATCTTCCACTTTTCAGCATCCTGACATACGGAACTATCACAGAGTATCAGCAGCTCCTGCCCATTGTCCGCGGCAATGAGCCCTGCAGCTCCTGCACTAGGACCGGTATCCACAGAAAATGCGGTGTCTTCCCTGACCGGGTTCACAGAAACCACACACTTGTCCGCCTCTTTTGCAGTCTCGTACACACTTTTCATGATATCCTGAAAGCTGTCGGCATCAAGTACAGGCGGCACCGTCTCTCCTTCGGTAGATTCTGCGGTCTGCTGATCGTCCGTCTCCTCTTCGTCCTCCGGTATGGTTACGGTCTTGGGATTCCCCAGAAATTTGTTCTGCGCCCACGGTTTAAGCGCAAAAAAACTAAGGCAGGCGAACGCCCCGAAAATCAGTCCATATATCCCCACTCTCGCAAGCTGTGTGAGGATTTTCTTTCTGGTGACTGGTTTGGGTTTAATCGTCTCCTGCAGGAAAGAAAACTGTTCTTCCTTCTGCTCCTCATGGCCCTGGTCCGGCTTCTGTTTCGGATCTTCATCGTACGGCATAGACTCTAATCTCCTTTAGTTTATAGTATAACCGATTCATACGGATTGTTCAATATTTATCCTTTTCAATATGCGTTAAATAGGGTAGAATGTTACTGTACACCATTCGGACGTGTACAGTAAACGATAGAATTTACCTGTGAACTCAGATAAAAGGTGAAAAAGATGAATCAAAAGACTTTAAATAAACTGGAATACAATAAAATCATAGCTATATTGGAGGAGCAGGCCTCCTCTATGAGAGGCAGGCAGCTCTGCCGCAAGCTGAAGCCCATGACCGATTTGGAACGCATCAACACATGCCAGGAACAGACCTCAGCTGCATTTACCAGGATAATTAAAAAAGGGCGCCTTTCTTTAAGCGACGCATTCCCTGTAGGTGAATCCCTCAAGCGGCTGGAGATCGGAGGTACCCTTGGCAGCGGTGAATTGCTCCGCATCTGCAAGCTTCTGAAAACAGCAGCACGCGCCAAGTCATACGGGCGCCACGATACGCAGGATGATCTGGCGGACTGCCTGGATGTGTATTTTGAACAGTTGGAACCGCTGACACCTCTCACCACAGAGATCGAGCGCTGTATCCAGGGGGAGGACGAGATCAGTGACGATGCCAGCAGCACTTTGAAGAGTATCCGCCGCAGCATTGGCTCCCTGAATGATAAGGTGCACTCTACACTAACAAACCTTGTCAACGGATCGTTGCGCACCTATCTGCAGGATCCGATCATTACCATGCGCGGAGACCGTTACTGTGTCCCTGTCAAGGCCGAATACCGAAACCAGGTGAATGGGATGATCCATGACCAGTCTTCTACCGGATCCACCTTGTTTATAGAGCCGATGGCAGTGGTCCGGCTGAATAATGATTTGAAAGAACTGTACGCAAAGGAACAGGAGGAGATCCAGGTAATTCTTGCACGGCTGAGCGAAGACACTGCATTATATATAGAAGAGATCCGTAACAACTACAAACTTCTGACCGATCTGGACTTTATCTTTGCAAAAGGGGCACTGGCCCTTTCCATGAATGCAAGCCGTCCGGTTCTGAATCAGGAGGGGCGCATCCGCATCCGGGAAGGACGCCATCCACTGCTGGATCCACGCAAGGTAGTACCCATCTCCGTGACACTGGGAGAGGATTTCACCCTGCTGATTATAACCGGCCCCAACACCGGCGGCAAGACAGTCTCCCTCAAGACAGTGGGCCTGTTCACTCTTATGGGCCAGGCCGGCCTGCACATTCCTGCAGGAGACCGCTCAGAGCTTGCGATCTTCCGCCAGGTCTACGCAGATATCGGAGACGAACAGAGTATTGAGCAGAGCCTGAGTACCTTTTCTTCCCACATGACAAACATTGTCTCCTTTCTGCAGGAAGTGGATGAGAACTCTCTGGTGCTCTTTGACGAATTGGGCGCCGGCACCGATCCTACCGAGGGAGCCGCACTGGCGATTGCCATTTTATCATACCTGCATAAACGTAACATCCGCACCATGGCAACCACGCACTACAGTGAGTTAAAGGTCTATGCCCTCTCAACCCCCGGCGTTGAAAATGCCTGCTGTGAATTTGACGTAGAGAGCCTGAAGCCCACTTACCGCCTTCTGATCGGTATCCCGGGAAAGAGTAACGCATTTGCCATCTCCGGAAAGCTGGGGCTTCCGGATTATATCATAGAGGACGCAAAGCAGCATCTGACAGAACAGGATGCATCCTTTGAGGATCTGCTGACCGACCTGGAATCCAGCAAGCGCACCATAGAAAAAGAGCGCGAGGCCATCGAGACCTATAAGCGGGAAGTGGAAGCTTTAAAAAACCAGGCAAAGCAAAAGCAGGCAAAGATCGAGGAGCAGCGGGAACGTATCCTCAAGGAGGCAAATGAAAAGGCCGGAACTATTTTACGGGAGGCAAAAGAACTGGCCGATGAGACAATCAGGAATTTCCAGAAGTTCGGCAAAGAAGGCATCTCAGCCGCCGAGATGGAGAAAGAGCGCGCGCGGCTCCGCCAGAAGCTGAAAGAGACATCCTCTTCCGGCACAATGACCGTCAAAAAGCCTAAAAAAGCATATAAACCGAGTGATTTTAAACTCGGAGAATCCGTAAAGGTACTGAGCATGAACCTGACCGGAACCGTCAGTTCCTTGCCGGATTCCCGCGGCAATCTGACGGTGCAGATGGGGATCCTCCGGTCGCAGGTAAACATCTCCGATCTGGAGATCATAGAAGAGCCGGCATCCTACAGCGTTAAGAGTATGAAACGCACCTCGAAAGGAAAACTGAAGATGAGCAAATCCTTATCCGTCAGTCCGGAAATCAATCTTCTTGGAAAAACGGTGGATGAGGCAGTATCCGAACTGGATAAGTACCTGGACGATGCTATACTCTCTCATTTAAGTACCGTCCGTGTTGTACATGGAAAAGGCACCGGCGCGCTCCGCAAGGGAATCCACGAATTCCTGAGCCGCCAAAAACACGTCAAATCCTATCGTCTCGGAGAGTTCGGCGAGGGAGATGCCGGAGTCACAATCGTAGAACTGAAATAGCAAGGAGGCTAATCATGGTTGCAAAACAAAAGATTTTAATTGTCGATGACGACGAAAATATCGCAGAACTTATTTCCCTTTATCTCGTAAAGGAATGCTTTGATACAAAGATTGTATATAATGGAGAGGATGCGCTCTCCGCCTATGAAACCTATCATCCCAACCTGATTCTCCTTGATCTGATGCTTCCGGGAATCGACGGGTATCAGGTGTGCCGTGAGATACGCGCCAAGTCCTCTACTCCAATCATCATGCTTTCCGCAAAGGGCGAAGTCTTTGACAAGGTACTCGGACTCGAGCTCGGTGCCGATGACTATATTATGAAGCCCTTTGATTCCAAGGAAATGGTCGCACGGGTCCGCGCTGTCCTGCGCAGGTATCAGCCCGTCAAACCCGAGGAGCCTGCGGAAGATAAGACCAAATGCGTTGAATACGACGGCCTTACGATCAATCTGACTAACTATTCCGTTGTCTGCGACGGGCATCCCGTAGAGATGCCTCCCAAGGAACTGGAGCTGCTTTATTTTCTGGCTGCGTCCCCGAACCAGGTGTTCACACGGGAACAGCTCCTCGACCAGATCTGGGGATATGAATACATCGGAGACACCCGAACCGTCGACGTCCATATCAAACGGCTGAGGGAAAAGATCAAGGATCATCCGTCCTGGGGACTCAGCACCGTCTGGGGCATTGGTTACAAGTTTGAGGTCAAATAGCAGAGTGCCGCAGCGCACCTGGTACAAAAGGAAGTGCAGCATGAAAAGTACTTTGTACTTAAAATTTATTGTCATTTATATCATATTTGGTTTCCTGAGCTTCTTCACCGTAGGAATTCTGTCCAGCCAGCTCGTGCTGGACAGGCTGGAAAAGAACGACTCCCAGAACCTCTACCGGCAGGCCAATCTGGTTGCCAGCGATTACCTGCCCTCCTACTTCACCGGAGACTCCACCTCATATGCGGTACATTCGCAGCTGAACGGTATGAATCTGTACCTGAATTCTTCGCTTTGGTTTGTGGAGTCGGACGGAACTATGATCACCTCCTCTAATCTGGACAATACAAAGGCGCCTGAGGCCATCGACGATTTTGACCCGGCGGAGATCGGGAGCAACCAGTATATCACTGGAGATTATCACGGTTACTTCAATGAGGACATGATCACTGTTATGGCGCCTGTAACACAGGGTTTCTATATCAAAGGATATATCCTTATCCACAAACCCGTTTCTGCGATTCAGGAAGTATGCAGCCAGATGATGTTCCCGATCTATATTACTGTCGCCGTCATTTTTCTGCTCTCCTTCCTGCTTCTGCTGGGATTCCATTTCTTCATATACCGCCCCCTGCGCACCATCACAGAGGCGGCGACTCAGTATGCATCAGGCAACCTGACCTATGAGATTCCGGTCTATACCCACGATGAGATCGGTTATCTGTCCGCGTCCCTGAACTATATGTCCTCACAGCTCAAAGACATGGAAGAATACCAGAAAAAAATCGTGGCAAACGTATCCCACGATTTCCGCTCCCCGCTGACCTCGATCAAGGGCTATGTACAGGCCATGACGGACGGCACCATCCCGCCTGAACTCCATGGAAAATATCTCAGCATTATCCTGTTCGAGACAGAGCGGCTGACCGACCTGACCAAGGACCTGCTTACTCTTAATGAATTTGATACAAAGGAACTTCTCCTGCATAAAACAGAGTTTGATATCCAGGAAATGATCAAAAATACCGCTGCCTCATTTGAAGGCGCATGCACGAACAAGCGGATATCCATCGAACTTCTCCTGCTTCCGGATGTACAGCTTGTATACGCGGACAGACGTAAAATCCAGCAGGTGCTTTACAACTTGATGGACAACGCCATTAAATTCAGTGAGAATGAATCCACGGTAACAGTAGAAGTCACAGGCAGAAGCGAAAAGGTCTTCATATCCGTCAAAGACTCCGGCCTCGGAATCCCCCGCAAAGAACTGAATAAGATCTGGGAGCGCTTCTACAAATCCGATCTCTCCCGCGGCAAAGACAAAAAAGGAACCGGACTCGGTCTTGCAATCGTTAAAGAAGCCATCCAGGCTCATGATGAACACATTAACGTCATAAGCACAGAGGGTGTCGGAACCGAATTCATCTTCTCTCTCAGCCGGGCAGATTCCGGCAGATAAACGAAAAAGGCAGCTGCAAAATAGCATATTGCTATCTGCGGCTGCTTCTTTTATACTCTATTTACATTCTTAAGCAATCTATTCATACAGCATATTCTGTATAGATTCCTCTTCCATGTTCTCCTGCGTAACCCAGATATATCCGGTATTTACCTCTGCCTCATTGCCCACTTCCAGGACCGTACGTGCCGCTGCTATCACGGATGCATATCCAATGCCGAAGGGATTCTGTACAACCAGGCCTTTAATCTCTCCGTCCCGGAGGGCATCCAGCTGTTCTTTTCCTGCATCGAATCCCATAAGAACGATTTCTTCTGTTTTCTCTGCCTGGCTGAGTGCGGATACTGCCAGCTGAGTAGCCGTTACATTCGTTCCAAAGCAGCCTTTGATCTCAGGATGCTTTTCCAGATAATATTGGATCACATCCTCATCTGTGAGACTGTCCGCAGTGACTTCCTTGGCTTGTTCCTTTTCTTCCTTAACCTCTTCTTTATCCTCTTTGTCTTCTTTATTGGCCTTATTCTGCTCCTCTGCGATGGCCTTCTTCATATCATCCATCTTATCCAAATAAAGCGTTTCGGCAATTGTGACGTCCGGATGGCCGCTTTCGATCTCACTCTTAAAACTGCTTTCGCGCTCCCTGCCTGTAGCTGACTTCGAATCATGCACCAGAAGCAGGATACTGCCTTTATCCTCTATCTCGTCACAGAGTTTATATGCGCCGGTTCTTGCTGCCTCCGCGTTGTCCGTCTTAATGGTACACTGTATCCCCTGATAGGAATTTCCCGAGTCCAACGCGATAATCGGAATCCCGTTCTCCGTTGCCAGGTCAAACTGTACCGTACACGCCTCAGCATCAATGCTTGCAATCCCCAAAGCATCCGGATACCGGGCCAGTTCCTCATCCAGAATATTTACCTGCTCGTCAATGTCTTCCACTCCGCCCGGAGCATTATAGGTCACCTTTACTTTGTCATCCCCGCTGTATCCCAACGCCTTATTCAAATCCTCGGCAGCCTGTTCAACCCCTCTTTTAATCTCTTTCCAGTAGGCAGAACTGTTATCCTTTCCTATAATAGATATATAGGAGCCAGGTTCAAGCTTCAGGCCATCTGCGTTATCATATGCTGACGGGGAAATCGCATTCAAGTTCCCCTGATATGGCGGTTCCTCTGTAGTATCTCCGGTAAAGGTAGGAGTATCCTCCTTCTTGCTGCAAGCACAAACGGTCAAAATGATGCATAACATCGCAGTTGTGATGATTGTCCATTTTCTCTTCATAAAATAACTGCCTCCAGATCTTATATGCTGTCCCAGATTATTACCTATATACTATACACTAATCTTGTGAAAAAAAAAGGAATATTTTCTTAAATTTAATAAATTTTATGAAAATACCGGAAACTTGATGCCTGGAAGCCATGAATTCCATCCCGTAAGGTGATTAGGTTCCCACCCTAACGAACCTGATACTTGCCAGCCGCATATAGGGGTGGAAGTCCTATCCGTATTCAAGATAAATGCTTATTGAAAATTGTACCTGATTTAAAGCATAAAACTGCTTGTATATTTATCCCATTTGTATTAGAATGGGGATAGTGGCAGTAAGAATGATACGGCTGCCCATTTATATCATAAAGGAGGATACATACTATGGCACACGTAATTAATGATGAATGTGTAAGCTGTGGTTCTTGCGAAGGCGAATGCCCAGTAGGAGCTATCGCAGAAGGCGACGGCAAATACGTAATCGACGCTGATGCTTGCGTAGATTGTGGAGCATGTGAAGCAGCCTGTCCTACAGGTGCTATCGTAGCAGAATAATTTCAAAAATATACCGCAAAGTGATCACAAAGCAAAAGGGCGGCCACACGAAACAAGAAGTGTGGCCGCCCTTATTAACGGACAGTCTTGTGGACAATGAGCAGTGCCGCAAGGCAGATTACCGCAGTTGAGCCTATACCTGCCCTCGTCCCCAAAATCTGGCTGAAAAGCCCAATTGCCCAGCTGCCCCCTGCGCCGCCAAGCGCAGCAAATGCAAAGAAAGCTCCCATTGTGACCGCTGTGTTCTCATGACACTCGACCGAGATCCCCGCCCCCAGCGTCGGAAAAATTACCGACAGGAAAAGTCCAGATAATGGCAGAAGCACTGCTGCTTCCCCCGGTAATGTAACACCCAGAATAATACACAAGGCAGACAAAGCAAAATGCACGATTAATACTCTTCTAATGCCGAATCTGTCAACATACATACTCCCGATAAACCGGCCTGCAGTCAGAAAAACAAAGAACAAGCTCAGCCACAGCGCCGCCTGTTTCAGCGCCTGTCCCTTCTCATCTACAAAGAATGCAGTTATCCAGGTGATGATACCGGCTTCAGTCGCAATATACAGAGTTGCCAATGCATAATATTTTCCTGCTTTTTTAATAAGCATAGCCCCCAGAATATCCTTGATTCTTAATGGGCTGTCATTAAGATAGGTCTGTTTTGGGTAACCCGTATTGAGAAACAAAAGAACCGCCGCCAAAATAACTGGCAGTATGATCATAAATGCGGTCTTATAATCTCCGCCCTTCCTTAAGATCACCCCAAATGCCGCAGGTCCTATGATTGCGCCGATACCGTGCATCCCAGCCACCAAATTGGTATATTTTCCTCTTTTTTCTTCTGGATATATGTCCGCAACCGCCGTATTTCCTGCATACTCATAAAGCCCCAATGAAAAGCCGATCAACAGGATGCCGATTAAAAATATGTATATATTAGGGGCGCAGGTATAAATGAAAATTCCTGCTGCAATGTTAACATTTGAAACAATAAGAGCTGTCCTCCTGTGGATTTTACCTGTCATACTCCCAAAAAAGAGAGAAGAAGCGCAATATCCTATGTAGTGAACCACCATCAAAGCGCCGCCGACACCATAGCTGACTTTAAAAGCGCTCGTAACATCCGTCAGCGTTGCCCCTCTGACAGAATCGCAATACCCAAAAAGGAAAAAGCAAATCATCACGCCTGCTGTCACAGCTCTCAATCTGTTGTTTTCTGTCTTCATTTCCTCTTTCTCCTTTTTCATCTATTCCGCTCAGACGAATGGCTCCTGAAATATATAATGCCCCGATTTTACCTGCTTTTCCTTATAAGTCCCATTCCTGTGCGGTATGTATACCTTTGCCGCTGTCCCACAAGGAATCTCTGTCTCCATATATATCTGTCTATTCTTTACTTCCCAATAAACTTCGATATTTCCATAGGGGCTTCGATGCCTGCTCCATGCATATGTAATACGGGGATCTATAAGAGGCTTTACCACAATCTCCCTGTAGCCTTCGCAGGCTGCATGAATTCCGCCAATTTTCCTGTACATCCAGTCTCCTGCACAGCCAAAAGCATAATGATTATAAGAAGCGCAGGTTACTCCTCCATCCGGCTTAACCGCCTGCCACATCTCCCACACAGTAGTAGCTCCCATCTTCACTTCATAAAGCCAGGACGGGCATTCATCCTGAAAGAGAATGTCGAATGCGGTCTTTGTATATCCTGCTTCCACCAGCACATCCAGTAAAAACGGAATTGAGAGAAATCCAGTGTCAAGCCTGCCATCATTCTCCTCGATCAGTCTGACTAACATTGCGGATGTATGCTTCCTATATTCTTCTGGTATCAGATGAAACTGAAGCGCTAAAACATAAATCCCCTGTAATTTGGTCTTTATCATCCCTTTCCCGTCAGTAAATGCACGGATAAATGCATTTCTTACATTCTCATTTAATTGCTTATAGTATTGCACATCGTCATATTTTCCTAGGACTTGCGCAATTTGCGCCATCAACTCTGTAGAATAGGCGTAAAAGCAGGTGGGAACAATATCCATCGTGCGATAGGCGCTTCTCAGCATATCGACATCTCCGGTCTGTTGGTCTATGCTTACACTCGGCGTCAGCCAGTCTCCAAAGTGAAAATTCGTATTCCACAGATACTTTTCCCACTCTTCCCTTTTTTTATTTCCTCCGGTGCTGTCTGTGCTTTCCGGATATTCGTGTTCTGCCGTATATCGAATATATTCGATCCATTTTTCCATCATTGCATAGTTTTCTTCCAAAATGCTCTTTTGTCCGTATGCCTGATACAGCCGCCACGGCACGATCACGGCTGCATCCCCCCATCCCGCAGATGTATGGGTCTGATACGGAGTTGTACTATTAGGATGATATGCAGGCAGATAAGGAACAATAATGGGGATCTGGCCATCCTCCAGCTGCTCTTCCCGCATGAGCTTCAGCCAGCGCATAAAGAACTCCAGTACATCCATATTTCTGCATGCTGTCGGTATAAATATCTGCGCATCTCCTGTAAAACCTGCTTTCTCCCGCTGGGGGCAATCGGTGGGGACGGATACCATATTACTTTTTTGGCTCCACAGGATGTTGTGCTGTAATTGATTTAGACGCTCGTCAGAGCAGCAAAATCCACCTGTCATTTCCATATCCGTATATATTACCTGTATTTCAAAATCCTCTGGTTTTGGCTCTCCCGGATACCCGCTGATTCTGACATAACGGAAACCGTGATAGGTAAAGCTGGGTTCGAATATTTCCGGGCCTTCTCCATGGAGAATGTAGGTATCCGTCTGCAGTACGAATTCTCCGATGATATTGCGCACAAAATTTCCATGTTGATCCACCGTCTCGGTATGCTCCAGGACAACTTTTGTGCCACGCTTCCCGCATACTTTCATTTTTACCCTGCCGCATAGAACCTGCCCCGTATCGAGTATTGTTTCACCCCTGGGAGACTGATAGATGCGCGCTGGCCTCAGTGTCTCACATACACGTACCGGTTCCCCTGCCTGCGCACACAGGTTCTCATACCCATAATCTGCTGTACGAACCGGCCTTAATTCCCTCGACCGGTATCCCGGCAGGCTGAAATTTTTTTTCTCATCCCGCGCGTCATAACATTCCCCAACAAAAAGATCGGCATATTTTACCGGTCCCGTCTCGGAACAGCATGTCTCTCCCGAACCAAACCGTTCACGCTGTCCGTTTTCATACAAGACCTCTATCTGAAACAGCCCGGCCAATAATGTACCATACTGGCAGCTGTCTCCGGTCAGGCCTACCTTCCCGCAGTACCAGCCTGGGCATATAGTCATACCCAGCGCGTTATCTCCTGTCTTCAGACCGTCCGTGATATCATACGTCTGATACTCCAGACAACGGTTATAGGAGGAATTGCCTGGTGCATATTCCATATCTCCCACCCTGCGGCCATTCAGTTCAAGACGGTAAATCCCATGTGCGGTTGCATAGATTCTGGCGGAACGCAGACATGGTTTTACTTTGAATTCCATGCGTATCATTTGTCCCGGCTGCATTTTAATGTCTTCTATTTTAATGCTTGAATAGGATATTTCTGCGGTCTCCTGAGGTTTTTCACGGTAAGCCGGAACCTGCTTGGGCACCACCCACTTTGCGGTCCAATCCTCTTGATATAAAAGTCCCGTTTCGAACCATCCGCTGTATTCGGCGGCTTCCCCATGGTTACTCCAAATATTGGCTTCTATATCATACCTTGTAAAAGACTCCAGTTTCCGGCCTGCATACTTTATTCCAAACGACTGCCCGCTTTCCAGCGCGCCTGTATCCCATAATTTCCGTCCTTTGTCAAAAACCTGCAGCCGGTACTGTACTTGTCTGGTATCCGGCACTTTACTCTCATATATCCAGGAAAACTCAGGCCTCCTGGTATCAATCCCCATTGGATGAGTCCTGTGTTCACATCGAAACTCTGTAATTTTCATTTTTCTACCCTTGTCTTTGGACTATAGTCCAAATAGCTCCTTTGGATTTTGATATAAGATTCTTTCTGCAAATTTCTTTGCCTGCCCCATTGAATATGTGCCTTCTTCCACACACTGGGCAAGTACCATACTGATATTTTCGCGGGCCATCAGCTGGTGCCCGTAAACTGCATCCAAAAACAGGCTGTCTCCGCCAAATCCATTGATTTTCGTAACCGGAACTGTATCTAAGAACTCAGCAAGCGCGCATTTACTTGCATATGGAGAGATAACGTGTGCCCAGCACATATCTATATATACGTTTGGGAACATCTTAGCCAGCGCTGCCAGGCTTTTATGATACGGATATCCGATATGAAAAATATCGAATTTTATATCCGGGTATTCTATAAAGAAATCATTTAGCAATTCAGGATTGCTGTTTGCAAGAAAATTCGGATACCCCGCCTGCATGCCCGTATGTATTTGATAAACCAGCTTGTGTTCTGCAGCAAAATGAAGGACAAAATGCATCATATAGTTCTGTAAAGCTTCCCCCTCGTACAGCCCCCTTCTCCACGCAGGCAAGTGCCGCTCTTCAAACAGGTCCAGAAAATCTTTTTCCGCCTCACTCTTTGTAGAATGCCCGTATTTAAGGCTTCTTGCGTAGGCCAGCCCGAGCTTAAAGGCCACTGCCCCGTTTTCAACAGCTGTTTCCATTGACTGTGTACATGCTTTAAGCCAATCTTCAAATCCATTGATCCTGATTCCTGTGTCCGTTTCAATCTGTTCCAACTGCTGCCTTGTTTCCGGAAATATAAAAGCATCCAGCCTGTGCACTGGGCGGTAATACCGCCTGTCACATTCCAGGTCAAAAGTATCCTGGATGGCAGTTTCAATCTTACATTTCTCCCTTAACACTTCTTGAAACCTTCCCGGTCTTCTGGCGGCGAGGAACTTCTTATTCAACTCCAGGATGGAGTCCCACGGCGTCTGTGAGTCAGGAAAATGCATCCCATACAGTCCTTCCACCGTTCTGTCCAGCTGCCGGTAATATGCTGTGTTTTCAATTCTGCTTAAATATGGCTTTAACATCTGCCATTTTTCTTCCAGCTGTGTCTGCCCGGATTGCGCTGTTGTGCCTTGAGATAATGTTTCCATCTCTTCATTGCGCATTCCCGCACTGATCAAATCGTCCCGTAAATACGAAGATAAATATTCGCTGAAAAAATCCACCGGCTGTTCCAGTTCCTGTTCCCAGTTTGGCAGATGCTCATGTGTATCTATAATAGTAAGGTCATTGACATAGTCTTCTATCGTCTGATATAACGTATTCATTCTTCTTCTCCATCTGCCCAGGTAACGGTTCAGTCAGGCCTGCACTGTTACCTGCCCACGGCATTATCATTAAATTTGGTTTCTGACCACTTTAGAAATCATTAAAAACTTTTCATATTCTACGCCCGGGGGGCAGCTGTCGGAATTCGCAAGGATAAATGGGTATCCTTCCATGTCCTTCAACAACTTTTTTACATAGACCTCCAATTCACTGAGAGACCAATTCAAAAATTCTGTCGGCTCGATACCTCCCACAAGGAATTTTTCTTTAGGAAGCACCCTGCGCGCCTCTTTCATAACAATATTGCCGGTAGGCGCAGGAGATATCGACTCAATCCCATGCACCTTTGATCCGGCTATCAGCCCGAGAAGCGCCTGAAGGTGGCCGCAGGCATGCTGCATATACATCTTTCGGCGGCTCTCCAGTATTTCAGACCATTCATTTAATTCCGGCAGAATGTATTTTTCGTAATAGGACGGGGAGATATTGGTGGTGGATGTATCTTCCCAAGTGAGGAAGACTTCCGCATCTGACCCAGCGGATATTTCCACTGCAATCCGGTCCACCCTGCGTATACTTTCCAGTAATGCTTCCACTTCTTCCGGATAGTCCATCAAAGCATATACCAGTTCCTCCGTTCCAAGCCAGAATTCTAGCAATGACTGAAAGGCGCTTTTCAAATTTATCTCTGGCATCAGCATAGGCACAATGAGCGCTTCCTCTCCCACCTCTGCCGCCGCTTTATTGTACGCGGTATAATCCGGAATAAGTTCTATATGGTCAAAAAAGTATCTGGCAGTCTTAAAATCTTCCTCTTCTTTAATGGGATGTTCAGATAAAAACCACGTCTCACCATCCGGCGTAATGATATATCTGGCAGTCAGGCATCCTATGGGGGTACGGATTGTCATAGTTCTTTTATCCTTATCATATACGTCCTCAATGGAGCACCCCTTATAGAATGTCTGATACATTCTAAGATGTTCATATTCTATTTTTGTAGGATCAAATCCCCTGATTAATGGATCCGCACCCATTTCCTGCATGACCTGCATCATGCTCTTCCCCCTGGCCTCTTCCGGATTAAAATCATACCAATATGCCAGATTCGGGCACCATGGAGTGCGGTCTGTCTTCTCACCGCGCAGTGCGGCCAGCAGTCTCTGTTTTGGTGTCATTGTTTCTTTCGTCTCTATTATCTTCGTTGTCATTGAAACCTTCCTTTCTTCCTCCGTTTTAGCCCCTTTATCAGTCCGTCAATCCAGGTCTAAAACAACATATAACGTTTTTATCTCAAACGGCCTTACATCTATCCAGAGCGAATTGCCCCCGCAGCAGATATTCGATTCCATGTCCTGTATCAAATTTTCCATCAAATCGCATTCCCAGACCTCTTTCATACAGGAGCCAAATGTGATCTCTGCTTTGCAGCGCCGGTTAAATGCTTCATAAAACCTTACCAGTATTCCTTCACGCCCCTCCGCTTTTTTCACCGTTTCTATTACAATATTGTTCTGTTGTGCCTTCACAATACTATAACGGCCCGGGATCTTCCCCTCCTGCGGATCCAGCAGCTGTGTAAAGACCGTCTGGTTAAATGCTTTGGCGTACGGGATCACCCCGGCCTCCCGCCAGTCTCCTGCATGAGGATAAAAAGCATAACGAAACGTATGCTCCCCCTGATCCGCCTTAGCATTGGGATAGGTGGCTGATTTTAATAGGGTCAGACGCATATCCCCTCTATGAATATCGTATCCATACTTACAGTCGTTCAGAATAGCCGCGCCGTAACCATATTCAGACAAGTCAGCCCATTTCTGCCCGCACACCTCGAATTTTGCCGCATCCCAGCTGGTGTTGGAATGTGTCGGCCTCAGTATGCTGCCGAACTGAATATCATAGGCTGCAAAGTCCGAATGAATATCCACTTCAAAGGAAGTCTTTAAAAGCGTATGTTCTTCGTGCCAGTCGATCCATGTTTCAAACTCAATATACGGAAGTACATGATACATATGCATCTTTTGAACAATGCAGGATCTCTGATATTTTCTTGTAATTTCTATTGTCCACCGGAGTGGTCCGTTTTCCGTCACGGATATGGATTCAGCTTTGTTTATTTCCCACATTTTCAGGCGGTAGTATTCCGTGATATCCCATGCATCAAAATTATGGGGCATATCTTCAAAAGCCAGAAGTTGATTTCCTTTTCCACCCTTTTTCAGAACCTCTCTCTTCTCTTTCTTATCATATATCCCAGTGATAACGCCATTCGTATCCAGGCTGATCTTCCAGTATTGGTTTTCCATCTCTGCCGTAGTCGCTCTCACATCCGGGACCTGGTGTTCTGCGCATTTCGCTTCTTCCTTACCGGCTAACCGGTAAGTACGGTACCCAAAGGACGGAAGGCCTTCCAAAAGTACCAATGCTTTTCCGCTGTGGAGGGGCTGGGCCGGAACAAAGCCGTTCCTCTCATCTATAATTCCGCTGCACCAGTCCGGAAGTTTTGCCTCGGTAATCTGCGGACAGGTGCTCCCTGACGCATGGAAAGCTGCCAGTGAATGGCCGTCAGTGCTGATCAGCGCCGCAATCTCTTCTAACGCTTCACTTTTGATTCCTCCAAGGCATTGAAAAACAGTTTCGTATTCCATGTCAGACACTTCATACACCTCCGGGATAGATGTTCCGGGAAGAATATCGTGAAACTGATTGCGCAGTACAGTTTTCCACATTTGCTCCATCCTTCTGTGCGGATATTGATACCCCTCCCCTAAGACAGAAGCAAGCGCACCATGGAACTCTGCCTCCGACAGTAAGCTTTCGGCCCTCCGGTTGTATTTTTTTGTTTTGGCGCGGCTCGTATAAGTCCCCCGGTGATATTCCAGATACAGCTCCCCTACCCACTGGGGAAGGCAGGCTTCTTTCCTTTTTTCTTCCAAAAGCTCTGTAAAGCCGGATATACTGGAAAACTGGAACTTAGGGCAGCCAGATATGCCCTTTTCGAGGCGCCTGCCATATTCCAGCATCCAGTCTGTCGTGCCTCCGCCTCCGTCTCCATAACCATAAGGAAGAAGTACGGTGCCGCTCAACTCCTTCTGTTGGAACCTTTCATAAGTCTTGATCAACACATCCGGCTGCAGAAACCCATTATACGTACTGATCGGAAAGCCCTCATTCAGCCCCTGCAGGTCTTCTTTTGGAAGCACCGATGTTATAATATAAGCAAGAACACTGCTGTCATCAATCCCATGCCATTCAAACAAATCATAGGGAAGCCGGTTATATTCATTCCAGCAGATCTTGGCAGTCATAAAATATTTGATCCCAGATTTGTTTAGAATCTGGGGTAAGGTGCCGCTGAACCCAAAAGCGTCCGGCAGCCATAATACTTCGCATTCCTTCCCAAATTCCTCTCTAAAAAACTTCTTGCCATAGTATAACTGTCTGACCAGTGACTCTCCCGATGTAAGATTACAGTCGGCTTCCAGCCACATGCCTCCGTCTGCCTCCCACCGTCCTTCTTCCACCCGCCTTTTAATCTGACTGAAAATGCCGGGATAATCCTCCTTTATATATTCATACAGCTGGGGCTGGCTCGAAAAGAATTGGTATTCAGGATACCGCTCCATAAGCCTCAGCGCATTTGTAAAACTCCTGGCGGCCTTTTCCCGCGTCTGTTCTGCTGTCCAGAGCCATGCAACATCTATGTGGGTATGCCCGATCCCGTATACTGCAGGCCTCGACCTCTCCTCTGCCTTATTATAAAACGCATCGTCCAGATATAAAGACGCCTCCCGGAGGCTCTGTCTGAACATCTTTCCCGAAGTCCTGCTGTCCCTGAAGTCCAGAATGTTTACCGCACGCTCCAGAATCGTTCCAATTCTAATCCGTCTTTCGTCCCCCTCATGTAATTCCGCCATAACTTTCATCGGAACCTGGAGATCATAGATCACTTTATCCACAAGGGCATCAAACAGCCCATACGAAAGGCTGATAGGAAATACCGCATCATCCATGCCGGAATACACCGCTACCTCATACACCAGACATTCACCCGGTACCGCCTCTGTACAAAGGATCATTTCCCGGTGGTTAACATCCAGCCCCTGAATCAGTTCTTTATTTTGGAAAACCTTAAACTGAGGGTTGGCAATATTCCAGTCATCTGCGTGTTCCGTAGAAAACTCTGCCAGTAGTGTTTTTCCTGCAAACCTCTCTGGAACGATCATCTCAAATTTCATCCAGCAGTGGGCATCCTTCCCCCCCCCATCTGACAGAATTGCTACACTCCTCGTATCGGCCACATTCCGGTGGATATAAGGAAACGGGGCTCCTTTTATCTATGTACATCCTGTCCGGCCCTCTTTTATGAGTCACCCTGTATTTTTCCAATTCCTCTATCGTTCTGCTGACCCTTCCTATAATAAACATTCTGCCTCCATTCTCTGCACATCCCTATTACTGTACTGTTCATATACCCTGACGGCTTTCTACCCTTTTACGGCTCCGGCAGTCATTCCTGATACAACTTGTTCCTGCATCAGAAAATAGATAATAATTGTGGGCAGTATAATCAATATGGTCGCAGCAAACATGGCGCCGTAGTCTGTTGCATATGCGCTTTTAAAATAATAAAGTGCTACGGGTAATGTCCTGCTGTCATTTCCTGTCGTCAAAGTCAATGCAAACTGGAACTCATTCCATGCCTCTATGAACTGCAGCACGCCGGCTGTAGCCAGCGCAGGCTTTACTAGAGGCATAATAATTGCCGCAAATGTCCTGAAAAAACCAGCGCCGTCAATATAAGCGGATTCCTCCAGTTCCCTTGGGATTGTCATAAAGTAACTGCTGAGTATAAACAGGGATGTCGTAAGCCCAAATCCAGAATAGACAAGGATCAAGCCCGGAATCGTATCCAACAGCCCTATTGTCTTCACTGTATTATAGACCGGCAGCAAAAGCGCGGAACCCGGTATAAGCAAAGCCATAGAAAACATCAGGCGTAAAAATTTTCTTCCTCTGAATTGAAAACGGGCAATCACATAGGACGCCATACTCATCACCGCCAGGCATATGAGTGTGCTCATACCTGTCACTATAACGCTGTTCTTATAAAACTGTGCAATTGGAGCCAGTTTAAACGCTGTAAAATAATTCTTAACACTGAATTGGCCGCTAAAAATTGGCGCCGATGACAATATGTCCGCATTTCCCCTGAAGGATGACAGTAAAACCCACAAAAAAGGACCTACAGATATAAAACATATCAATATCACAAAAATTCCAATCATAATCTGAATCGTTTTCTTTTTCATGTAATCTCTCCCCGCTTATTTAACCTCTCCGACCTTGTATATCCGGTTTACTGCAAAAACCAGAACCAGGCCTGTAAGCATCATCACCACACCAATCGCATTGCCATAGCCAAAATTATTGTCACGCATTGCCGCATTGTAAAGCATCAGAGGCATACTCATAGTCCGGTTGCCCGGACCTCCGCCAGTGGTCATCATTATCGTGTCAAATTTGTGAAGCATACCGGTACCTGCAAGAATTGTACATATGCCTATAATGTTACGCAGAAGCGGCAGGGTAATGTATCGCATCTTCTGTGAATCGCTGGCTCCGTCTATTGCAGCCGCCTCATAGATGTCCTCATCAATCGAACTCATTTCTGCTAAAATTAATGCCGCATTAACAGCTGCAAAGGGAAGCCATGTCAGGGTAACTGCCCAAAATGCCGTTTTGGAATCCGCAAACCAGTTTTTTGCCAGACAGTCCAGACCCACAGCTTTTAAAAATTGGTTCACGGGGCCGAAGCTGGGGTTCAGTATGCACAAAAACAACATACCAATTGCAGCACTTGAGATAATGTTTGGGATCATAAATACGCCCCGTGCGAACTTGCAGTACCATTTTTTTCTTGCTATAACAAGCGCAAATGCGAGCGCGATCCCAACATGCAGCGTGCATTGCAGAAGTATCCAGACAATAGTGTTTCCAAAAGCAGTAAAAAAATTAGGATCCTGAAACATCCTGATATAATGATCCAGGCCAATAAAAGTCGGAGAAACCCCAATTCTCCATTCTGTAAACGATGTAGCCACCAGTGTCACCAGAGAGATCGCATACATAAATATAAACAGTGAAACTCCAGGGACAAGAAAAATAATAAGCCATCTCTTTTTAATTTTCATGATTTTTCGCCTTTCTTTAAATAGAGTTTCGCTTGCGAAACTCGCGCCTGCGGCGGTCGCACCGCGACATCTACTGCTTACGCCACAGTGCGCATCCCACCGGGAGGGTTTTTAATTTAATAGAGAAGTGCATATCACTTTCCTATTAAATAAACTTTCCGGTATGTGTTCCATACCGGAAAGTCCTGTGCTGCCGTTTTATTCGGCCTCCTTTATTGCCTCATCCATTTTTACGGTCATTTCCTGTGGTGTAATGTTTCCATATGCCATTTCCGGATAGTATTTGCTCATAGCATTCACAACACTTGGGAGCGCTGTAGAATCAATTGTTTTATACTCTACCTTTACATCTTTCTTTATTTCCATTAGTGATGCAAATAAAGGCTGCTCCTGTTTAAACTCTTCTGTCATCTCGATATTTGTAGTAAGCGGAACCACTCCGGTCATCTCCATCCGCATCTTCTGTGCTTCCCCGTCAGTGATACACTTCAGAAATTTTATAGCTGCATCCTTTGTCTCCTCTGTTTTTGCGCAAACAGAATATCCCAGCTCATAATTGGATATCAGGCTCTGGTTTGGAAATGCTGCAACGCCAATGCGGTCCATCAGCCCGTCTACTGCTACTTCCGGGTTCGAAAAATCAGCAGTTGCCCACATGCCGTTCGCTATCATGGCTGTCTTTTCCTGACAGAAACTGTTTGATGCAACAGGATATCCGCCGCCTAATGCATCCTCTGTTGTGTATTCCTTAAGAAGAGTCTGCATCATTGTGAGGCCTTTTACTACAGATTCATTTTGATAGGAGTCCGGATATACCGTATTCATAAATTTCTTTCCTGATTCCCCGTCTGTTCCAATCATTGCTGCCAGCACCAGATTTGCTGTCCAGCAATTCTCCCCTGTGCTTAGGGAAATCGGTATAAATCCGTTCTCCTTCAGAATCTTGCAGTTTTCCATAAATTCATCCCATGTCTCGGCTGGTTTTATTTTACATTTGTCAAACATATCTTTATTATAAAAGTATCCGATCTGAGTATTGGCGTCTGCCACAGAATATATCCCCCCGTCCGGCTGACGTACTGCCTCGATTGCGTCCTCTCCAATTTGTTCTTTAAATTCCGGATCAGCTTCCAAAACCTCCGTCAGTTCCATTGCCTGTCCGTTTTTAACCGCCAGATCCAGAACTCCGTTAATGGAGTATACGACATCCGGCAGTTCGTTCGTAGCCGCCAGCACTTTCATTTTATCCAGATAAGCTGTATCGCTGGGTAGCTCTTCCACTACAAGTTCAATTTCGTCTCCATACATTTGATTGAACCGCTCAATAAGTTTTTTCTCACATTCCGTGTTTGGACTGGTTCCGACTGCACTGGTTGCATAGCGCAAAATGACTTTTTCGTCATCTTTTTTGTTGTCATTCTTCTTTGCGCATCCGCCCGCAAGCATTGCTGCTGACATGATTCCAACAAGTGCCACAGCTGTAGACTTCTTAACTCCTCTTCTCATAACTTTTCTCCTCTTTTCGTTTTGTGTTTATTTGATAGGTATATTCTAACATTTCCGTCTTTCTTTTTTAATCGAATTTACTGTCCATATATTTATTTTATTATTGTTTTCCATTTCTCTACCTATACTTTTTTCACCCTGCTCTTATACATTTTTTACCTTATCCTTATATTTTTCAGCACTTGCCTGATATAATGCCAGATGATACACTATAAGAAATAGTTTTCGCAAACGGAGGTTTTATATGAAACGCCGTATTTCTATGCGCAGTAAGATAATTTCACTTTCTGTTATCCTCATCAGCCTTGCTCTTTTAATCCAAGGCGGCTGGTTTTTTTATCATTACTATAAGGCCCAGGTTTCTCTTGCCTATGATAACATGGAAGCTTCTGTTGAACAGATGCGCTTTAGTATAAACAAGGCTTTTTCTGATATAAATAACAGCGCGCTGTCACTGCTTACTAGTCCTACTATGCAGAATTGGCTTGCCGGCAGAATTAGTTTTAACAGGAATCTGCCCGGATTTCAGGAGAACGTCTATGCCATGCAGGAAGATTGCAAGAATAACAATCTGTTCGATAATACCTTCTATTCCTACGGGCTGAGTACGGCTTTTTTAATCACCCAGAATTCAGAAATACAGTTATACACTTACGGTACCCCGTATAATTCACCTTCGTTCACCTTTGAAGAGCTGAAAGTACTATTTAAAAAAGAAGCCGACGCGGCTGTTTTTATACCTCCCAGTCAAAATTCCAAAGATATTTTTTTTATTAAACAAGCACAGAATTACAATCGAAACGATACCGTCTTCTTTATTTTTATTATTAATCAATCCTGCTTTCAAGAGTTATTTTCCGGACTGACTTCAGATCTAATCGTTTCAGTCACTGATCGGAACGATATTGTTTTATTCAGCAACACGCCCGATATGGTTGGTAAGGTGTATCATCGTTATCTGGAAGAGAATGCCGACCGCTATCCTGGTAAAGACACGTTAGGTTATTCAAAACAGATAACCAGCGCTCCCTTCCATGTCAATCTGTTCACCTCAACGAAAAGTATCACCACCCCCATCGCCGTTACGCTTCTGCAGTATGTAGCAATCATGGCAGTCCTGCTGGTGGCTTTTATTTTGATCGCAGTCTGGTCTTTTTCTAACTATACGTATTTTATCAAAGATATGGTGTCCAATCTAAATGAGGTGAGGAATCAAAATTACCGGACCCGTATGAAAATATATAGGGAAACGGATTTGAACAGGATCAGTTTTACCTTTAATAAAATGACCGGTGAATTTGAAGAACTGATCGCAAAGGTATATAAAAATGAGCTGCTTTTGAAAGAATCGGAAATTCGGCTTCTGCATTCGCAGATGAACCCTCATTTTTTAACAAATACGCTGACTACCATTGGCGTCTCCGCACTGCTTAACAACGACTCGGAAGTCTATCAGATGATCAGTTCCCTTAATGTACTCGTGACGGCGAATCTGACCGGATCATTGAAGGGTGATTTGTATACGGTTGTAGAAAAGGAATATGAATGGATAAAAAGTTATCTATATATCCAGCAGCTTCGTTTTCAGGAACGCCTTAGCTGCGAAATAAATGTCCGGGATAAGCAGATTCTGAACTATTACATTCCTAGGCTGAGTGTGGAACCGATTGTTGAAAATGCTGTAATCCACGGTATTGAAAATTCCTCTAACAAAATTAATCATATTAAAATGGACATATACACGGAAAATGGGGATTTATTTTTTGAAGTATCCGATAACGGCTGCGGCTGTGATTTCGATCCGCTGAAAACCTCTTCCGGGGATGACTCCGGCCGTCAGCATATCGGGATTTCAAATATAGTTGAACGCATCCATCTGCTGTTTGGGGATTCTTATGGCCTAGAGTTTCACAGTTCTTCCGGTATCGGTACAACTGTCATTATTAAGCTTCCTGTGCTGAAAGACCGCCCTGACCAGGATTCTAAGACACTTGAAAATGAAAGGGAGGAATAACTTATGTTCCGTTTGATTATTGTAGAAGATGAGGCGATTCTGAGAAAGGGGATCTGCAATATTATCGATTGGACCAGTCTGGGATTCCAATTAGAGGGTGATTTTGCTAACGCTCCCGAAGCACTTGCTTTTTTCAGGGAACACCCCGTGGACCTTGTCGTAACAGATATCAAGATGCCCGAAATGTCCGGTATAGAGCTTGCCCGTAAGATACATGCGCTCTCTCCCGCCACTAAGGTTATTATATTAACCGCCTTTTCTGACTTTGATCTGGCGGTAGACGCTCTTAGGGCGGGAGTGTCTGATTATATTGTAAAATCAGATTTTATCAGCCAGCTTCCCGTATCTGTGAAAAAGGTGTACGCTCTGCTGGAAAACGAAAAGGCGAAAATCAGCTGTTCTTCACGTGCATTTTCTGCCCTCATTTCTGGAATTGCCACATCGTCCATCACTAACCTGGAAGACATTCAATACTGGTTTTGCCAGATGCAGCTGCAGCCTCAGCAGTATATGGCCGTTAAATTCTCGGTCTGTGCTGATACGTCCGCCCATGAAGAGGAACAGACGCGCATGTTTGAAAAGATCATTGGTTTTATTAAAACTGCTGCCGAGCCTTTCCCATCCGCTGTAAAAAGCGATGCACAGAATTCCGTTTACGTGCTTCTTTATGCGGCAAATACAGTCCGGCTGCCCCAGATGCCCGAATTCGGTGAGAGCATCATCTCCGCTGCGAAGACCCTTTTTGCCTGCGGGATCAGCCTCTCCTATTCTTCTGTGCATCAGGATATTGCTGAATTTCCCTCTGCACTTTACGAATGTTTGGACGCAGCAGACAGCGGTGTTTTGAATGCAGCGCATGGCCTTCCGGAATTTCCTGGCGGAAGTACCGGTCAGCTGTTAGATCCTATTGGGATAACCACCGCTTTTACAGAAAATATCTGCGCCGGGGACACGGTAGCATGTGCGGGCCTTTTGACGTATTTTTTTGGTGAACTTGAAAGCAAACGGTATTCTTTAAATAAAGTAAAAAATATGGCAATTAATATATGCACACTCTGCTGGGACAAGCTATATAGTCCTGTAGACACTATGTACCAATTTCATGCAATAAAAGATATGACCCTGGCCAGGCTGAAAAATTCTGCCGCTGTAGTGGGGTTGGTGGATTCTCTTCTTGACTTTGCTGATAAATGTATTCATCTAAAAGTCTGTTCTGCTAGTGGGATTCCGGTCCCTGTGCTGGAAATCAGCGCCTATATCCAGCACCATTTTGACCAGCCCGTCAGGATCGATGATATAGCACATGCCCTTCATATGAACAGCAGCTATCTAAGCCGTACTTATAAAAACTGCACCGGACATTCTATCATCCACGCACTTAACTATTATCGTATCGAGCACGCGAAGGTGCTCTTAGAGACCGGAAAGTATAAGATTACAGAGATTGCTTCCATGGTGGGAATCGAGGAACCGGCATATTTTACAACTGTTTTCACAAAATATACCGGCTGCAGTCCTTCGTCGTATAAAGTGTTTGATATAAAGGAGTGATTTTATGAGAATCAAAGATATTGCTGAACGTGCTGGCGTAAGTACCGCCGCTGTATCGTATGTACTGCACGAAAAAACATCACACGTCTCTGCAGAGACGCAGAAAAAAATCAAAAAAGTACTGGAAGAGATGAATTATGTTCCTAACATGGGAGCAAGAATGCTTGCCGGAAAGCAGTCCCGGTTAATTGGAGTTATTCTGCAGGATTTCTATAAATATGACCGGGAAGTCATAGCCGATCCCTTTTATGCGGAAATCTTAAGTTCTATTGAGGCAGAGATCAGTGCAAATGGATATTACATGCTGCTTAAGACCGTACCTGATGAATCAGCCATTCAGAAGCTGGCGGCGGAATGGAATGTCGACGGCCTAATTATACTGAACTGGTCCGGTATTACCCCCAAAAAATATCTCGCTCTAAAGAAAAAATTGGATAAACCGTTCCTCTTTATCGATTCCCCCTGTGGTGATATCCCCGATCTGGTAAACATAGGGTCCGACGATGAATTTGGCGGGTTTCTAATGGCCGATTACCTGATTCAGAACGGTCATCATAAAATCATGTATTTAACCGATGCCGATGATCCCATCTCAGCCCTTCGCTTACAAGGCGTTCGAAATGCTTATAAAAAAAATAAAACATCACTCATCGGTTTGTCTCACCAACTGCTTCCTGCCACCAAAGAAGACCGCAGAAAACTTTATACAAATTCCAATTCCGGTTTGAGAGACCATACGGCTTTGTTTTTTGTATCCGATTATTTTGCGGCTGAGGCAATGGGCTTTCTCCAGGATGCCGGTATCCGCATACCAGAAGATATCTCAATTGCCGGTTATGACTGTAGTTACTTGAGTGCGATGTGCCGCCCGCAGCTTACGACTGTCCGGCAGAATATCCATAAAAAGGGGACTGCTGCCGTCCACTCTCTCCTTTCATTCATCAATGGAGAGGAGCCGCCGCATTCACAGACACACTTTAAGGTAGATCTGATTGTAAGAAAATCGGTATCGTCTAATGATTAACAAAATATAAAATCTCTATATTGACACAGTTATGCCGCCGTGTTAAGATACATCTAATCATTAGGTTATGCGCATAACCTCGAGGGGGGGGTGTTAACTTGTGTATTCTCCCAGAATAGACCGCGCCTTTTTTCGTATGGTTTTTACTTTGGTACTTCCCATAGCTGTGCAGCAGCTCATCAATGCCTGTATTACATCTGCTGATATTATGATGCTTGGAAGAGTAAGCGAATCTGCTATTGCAGGGGTATCGCTGGCTGGTCAGGTTTCCTTCCTTCTGAACCTGATTCTCATAGGGATCTCCTCCGGCGCTTCTATTCTCTGCTCCCAATACTGGGGTAAGAAAGATTTACGTTCAATAGAAGAACTCATGGGATTCTCTTTATGCGCCGGGCTTTTTTTTTTCCGTAATCTTTACGGTTACTGCATTTTGCGCTCCCTTGTCAGTCATGGGCCTTTTCACTTCAGATCCGGTAATTGCAGATCAGGGAGCACAATATCTGCGGATCGTATGCTTTTCTTATCCCTTAAATTGTGGTACTTTTATCTATTTAAGTATCATGAGAAGCATGGAGCATGTGAAAATATCTTTTATTATTTACCTGTTTTCGCTCCTGATTAATGTATTTCTGAATTACATATTTATATTTGGTCATTTTGGAAGCCCTGCATTAGGGACTGCCGGGGCCGCAGCCGGTACATGCGGAGCACGCTTATTTGAGCTGCTTTTGGTATGGATATATGAGGAAAAATGTAACCGCACGGCGCGGTTCCATCTCCGTAGCCTATTCGTAAAGAATATTGCATTAGTCAGAAGATTTTTACACTTTGCGCTTCCGGTGCTTATGAATGAGCTGGCCTGGGGTCTTGGGTACACCGTGCTTGCTTCTATCATAGGACATCTTGGCCAAAATGTAGTTGCCGCTAATTCGGTCATCACAGTATTAAGGCAGCTTTCCATGATTTTTTCAGCAGGGCTTGCATCTGCTGCCGCCATCATAACCGGCAAAACCATCGGCGAAGGCAACAGGCCATTAGTTTTGAATTATTCCAGAAACTTTATAAAGCTTTCTGTCGTATTTGGTTGTTTGGGATCCGCCGCAATTTTAATTCTCGCATTTGCTTCAGGTTCTTTCATACGCCTTAGCCCACAATCCGGGAATTATTTAAATATTATGACTGTATTGACCAGTTTTATATGCATTTTTCAAAGTATAAACAGTACCATTGTTTTAGGTATCCTCCGCTCAGGCGGCGACACAAAGGCGGGTATGATTATGGATCTGGTGTCACTTTGGGGGATCGCATTACTTTTCGGATGGCTGTCCGCATTTATCTGGAAGCTTCCTTTTCCAGTAATTTATATGTTTTTAGTCTGTGATGAACTCGTGAAATTCCCATTTGCCATAAAACGTTATTTCTCCTATAAATGGCTAAATGATGTAACAAGATAAAAATCTCGTATCTATTTTTATAATAAGGAGGTATTAAAAATGACCGCTGATTGGTGGAAAGAGGCTGTGGTATATCAGATTTATCCGGCCAGTTTCAATGATTCTAATAATGATGGTTTTGGTGATATTAATGGCATTACCCAGAAGCTGGACTATCTTTGCAGCCTGGGGGTCCGGATTATATGGATTTCTCCGTATTTTAAATCCCCCTATATTGACAATGGGTATGACATATCAGACTACAGGGCAATTGACCCACGGTTTGGTACAATGGAGGACTGGGAAAATATGCTCAGCGAAATGCATAAACGGGGGCTTAAGCTGATTATGGATTTGGTGGTAAATCACTGTTCTGATCAGCACAAGTGGTTCCAGGAAGCCAAAAAAAGCAAAGATAATCCTTATAGAGACTATTTTATCTGGAAAGACCCAAAACCGGATGGCATGCCGCCTAATAACTGGACCTCTTATTTTAGCGGCCCCGCATGGGAATACGAACCCTTGACGAACCAGTATTATCTCCATCTTTTTTCAAAGGAACAACCTGATCTCAACTGGCAAAATCCACGGCTGCGCGAGGAGATTTACGATATCATGCACTACTGGATCGGCAAAGGCGTGGATGGCTTCCGTCTGGATGTCATGCATGCATATGGGAAAACACCAGGCCTGCCCGACGGCCGGATGGACGGAACCCTTCCAGTTGGGGCGGAACACTTCTCTTCGCTTCCTTTAAACCACGCTTATATGAAAGAAATGAACCGGGAGGTTTTCTCTAAATACGATATCTTTACCGTTGGAGAAACGGACGGGATCACTATTGATGATGCCCTGCAATATACCTCAGAAGCCGCAGGAGAGGTAAATACGGTTTTTCAATTCCAGCATGTTAATATCGACAGCGTATATGAGGAGCGGTGGCTGGCTGATTCCCCGCTCCCCGTAAAAGCTTTCAAAAGCTGTCTGGCGGACTGGCAGCGGGGACTGGACCTTGAAGGCTGGAACAGCCTCTATCTGTCAAACCACGACCAGCCGCGCCAGGTTTCCAGATTTGGCAATGATGAAAAATACTGGGCAGAGAGCGCCAAGATGCTGGCAACTATTATGCACCTGCAAAAGGGAACTCCCTTTGTCTATCAGGGGGAAGAGATTGGCATGACAAACTGCCCCGTCCATGATATAAACGAGGTTCAGGATATTGAATCGATCCATGCATACAATGAATATCTATCAAAGGGCCTGGCAACTCGTGAGGAGATGCTTGCAGGAATCAGCCGGAGGGGACGGGATAACAGCCGAACCCCTATGCAATGGGACCGCACTGCTAATGCAGGTTTTTCCGAAAATACACCCTGGCTTCATGTGAATAAGAATTATAAAGAGATTAATGTAGAATCACAAATAAACTGTGATGATTCTATCTATCATTACTATCGGAAGTTAATCCACCTAAGATCGCAGAATCCCGTAGTTGTATACGGCAGTTTTACGGAATTCTACCGAGATAGTGACTCCATTTTCTGCTTTACCCGTTCACTTGGAAACCAGGTGCTTCTGGTCACTGCAAATATGACAGCGGAAAGTGTGGAATACAAAGTACCGGGAGCAGTCACCTATACAAAAAGCTCGCTTTATATTTCGAATTATCCCACTGGTCAGTCACCCCATGACCGTGTCCTGCGTCCCTATGAGGCATCTGCATATCTACTGTTGAAACATTGAGTATTCACACTTTGAAAAGGAGGAGTTAACTATGGAAATACTGCAAAAATCCTGGTGGAAAGAAGCTGTTGTCTACCAAATTTACCCCGCCAGTTTTTATGATTCAAATGGAGATGGCATTGGCGATCTCAGGGGCATAGCGGAAAAACTTGATTATCTCGTTGATTTGGGAGTGGATGTGGTCTGGATATCCCCCTATTTTGAATCTCCCTATGTGGATAACGGTTACGACATTTCAGATTATTACAAGATAGACAAACGATTTGGCACTATGGATGACTGGGATCACCTGCTTTCTGAAATGCATAAACGCGGATTAAAGCTGGTTATGGATCTGGTGGTTAACCACTGTTCCTCATCCCATTTCTGGTTCCAGGATGCATTGCAAAGTAAGGACAGCCCATACCGTAACTTTTTTATATGGAAAGACAGAAAACAAAATGGTCAGGTCCCCAATAACTGGACATCTTACTTTGGAGGCTCCGCCTGGGAATACAGCCCAATTACAGATCAATGCTACCTTCATCTGTTCAGCAAAGAGCAGCCCGACCTAAACTGGGAAAATCCCGCGCTCAGACAGGAAATCTATAAGATGATGCGGTTCTGGGCCGATAAAGGAGTGGATGGTTTCAGGCTGGATGTCATGCATGCATATGGGAAGGAGCCAGGGCTGCCTGATGGAGTTTTTCAGCGCTCTGCATCCGGAGCTCCGGTAGGAATTGAACATTTTTCGAGTATAGAGAAAACCCACGGCTATATTCGGGAGATGAACGAACAAGTATTTTCCCGCTATGATCTTATGACTGTTGGCGAAACAGGCGACGTGACGATTCAGGACGCTATAAAATTTACGAACGAGGCATCTCGTGAAGTAAATATGGTATTTCAGTTCGACCACGTTGATATTGAACCTGAGAAAGATGAAAATGGAATCTGTTTATCCAGAGCCTGCACATACACTTTGAAAAAGATGCTTTCCAAATGGCAGACGGGATTACTCGGAAAAGGATGGAACAGCCTGTATCTTTCAAACCACGACCAGCCGCGCCAGGTATCTAAGTTTGGGGATGACAAAGAGTATTGGTCAGAAAGCGCGAAGATGCTGGCCGCGGTCATGCACCTGCAGCAAGGCACCCCCTTTATCTATCAGGGGGAAGAAATCGGCATGACCAATCTTAAGGTAAATAGTATTCAAGAAGTAAATGATATCATGTCAGTAGGCAATTATTATGAAAGGCTATACAGTAGAAAGGCTTCAGAGGAACAGCTACTTGCTGAAATTAATGCAGTCGGAAGAGATAATGCCCGAACGCCTATGCAATGGGACAGATCCGCAAATGCCGGATTTACTACGGGAACTCCTTGGCTGAAAGTAAATCCTAACTTTCAAACAATCAACGTGCGTGATTCTATGGAGAGCCCTGATTCCATATATCATTTCTATAAAAAACTCATAAAACTCCGCCATAAAAACCCAGTTGCTGTTTATGGAGATTACAGAGAATATTACAAGGACTCACAGGAATTGTTTGTCTTCACCCGACGGCTTGGACATACCCTGTTGCTGACTGCGGCAAATATCACAGGCTCCTGCGCTGAATTCAGGATGCCTGAAGATATACATTATACTCATAGTGACCTTTATATCTCAAACTATGAAGGCACTCAGACCCCAGGCGATTGTTTATTAAGGCCTTATGAAGTACAGGCCTTTTTGCTGGAAGAGACCTGCACAGGGGTCTGACCCCCTTGCAGCATCACCGTCTTAATTTGCAAAGGGGTCTGACCCCTTTGCACCATCTCTGTCTTAAATTTTCTGGCAGAATTTGACGAACGATTTCTGGCTTGTCCTTAACACTCCTATGGTATAATAACACAGAGCGAAGAATATATTAAGGCACCATTTTTTAAGGAGGTATAGGTATAATATGGGTGAAGTCAGGTTTATGATTTCTGAGGCCGCCAAACAGGTTAAAGTCGAATCCCACGTACTGCGCTATTGGGAAGAAGAGCTGAATCTGGAAATCGGGCGCACAGAAATGGGGCATCGATATTATACGAAAGATGATATACAACTTTTCCGCTGTATTAAAAAACTTAAAGATGAAGGGATGCTTCTGAAAGACTTAAAACCACTCATCCCAGAATTAAGAGAAACACGTTTAAAACTTCAGAAATCCACTGATCAGGAGCCGGTCAAGGCAAAATCCTCAGAAAAACCAGCAAAGCCTGAAGAAAAAGCAGCCTCCTCGGCAATTAAAAAAGCGGTTTTCTCAAATAGCAGTTCTCAGAAAAAGGAGCCGGACAAGCAGGCTGCCTCTCCGGGAAAGTCCTCTCTGCCGCTTACGGCAGCCACACCAGACAGTCCGTCCGGGCAAAAGGCAGAAAGCGCCGCCCTGACTGTAGCTCAGGCAGAAGTCATTCCTATTACGCAGCTTGAACAGGTACGTTCACTGATCGGTGATGTGCTGACAGAAGTAGTAACAACAAACAACGAGACCCTGAAAAAAGACATCACCAGTACGGTCACACAAGACGTCATCCGGGAGATGGATTTTATGTTTCAGGCCAAGGAACGCCAGGAAGAAGAGCACTTCCGCAAATTGGACTGCCTCATCCGGCAGCAGCAGGCGAACCGCCGCGAAGCAGCGCGGGAAAATCCATTTGGCAAGCTCAAGAAACTGCTTACATAACAACTCAATCAGAATGTCCGTAACTGACACGGCATTTTTAAAGGGCGGAATAACAATTTCCGCCTTTTTTGCATTGTCCTTCAAGCTGCATTTACTTGTTTTTTCCTCTTGCCATGTTATAATAAAAAGAGTGCATTTCTAAATCTAAATCCCTGTTTACAGCCTATGTCCTGAATGCCCTGACAGCCAGTTTAATCGTGCCACGAGTTGAGAAGGCATAAGCAGGCCCATATAACCCGGAAATCGGAGGAACCCTATGATAAAGAAAAGAAGAAACAGTAAGACCCAAAAAAGCAGATCCATTTCAGCGAAGCTCAATACTAGCATAGTCATCATTCTGGTTCCCTTACTGGCAGTCTTAACCGTCGTCTCATGTGGTGTTGCTGTACGCTCCATTAAATCCCTAAGCGATAAAATCCTGAATACGCAGTCCGATTATGCTGTATCCATCGTAGATGATTTCTTCAGCAGCAAGGAAGCCGCTGTCAGTATGTTCGAGACAAATGAAGAACTGCAGGAATATTTTCGGTCAATAAGCACCCCCCAGGATATTGAGGCCTATCCCGGTAAGGAGGAACTGACCGTACATCTGTCAGAGATATTAGAGAAGATGGCTGGTGAAAATGCGCAGGAGGCATGGCTGGCTGATGACCGAACGGACAGATTCCTGTTATCCACCGGACGTATTGTTCCGTCTTCACTGAAAGACCTGCCGTGGTATGAAACCGTTCTTTCCAGCAAGGCTGCAGCCATCAGCGAACCTTATCAGGATCCAGCCACAGATCATTCCATCATATCCATTGTGGCTCCCGTGTTTGATGCCCAGACTGATCATGTGATTGGATTTATAGGTCTCGATGTGTTTCTTGACAGCCTGGCAGACTCTCTGTCCCAAATTCATGTGGGAGAGAACGGCTATCTGGAACTGATATCCAACAGCTCCGACTATATTTACAGTAATGATCCTACTGCTACAGGTAAAAATGTAACAGAATTGGATATCAGTGAACAATATAAGACTAATGTTCTAAACAAAAATACCGGCAGCATGGAGTTTGAATATGAAGGCATTGATTATGTTTCCATGTCCCGGGTGTCGCGTACCACCGGCTGGCTGGCTATCGCAACGCTTCCGGTATCCGAAGTGAATGCTCCCCGCAATCGGCTGATCACTGTACTTGCGGTTGTATCCATCCTGATAATTGCCCTGCTGATCTTTGTGATCCTGAAGACAGTCCGGAGGTTGGTAAAGCCGCTTGCAGACATCAGTGCCGATATGCACAGCTTTTCCGAGGGCCGCCTTTCCATTGATATAGATATCCACGGTAATGATGAGATCGGCCTGCTTGCAGATAGTATCCGCTCGTCCACCCACACCCTCAGGGAGATGATCTTAGACTTGGCTCATGTACTAAAGGAAATCTCAGACGGCAATCTCAACGTCGACGTAACCGGGCATTACACCGGTGATTTTGCCGCCATCCGGGAAGCGCTGGAGCAGATTCTGCTGTCACTGAACAACGCCCTGGGACAGATTAACATTGCAGCGGATCAGGTTTCTTCCGGGGCCGAGCAGGTGTCTACAAGTGCGCAGGAGCTGTCCCTCGGCGCATCCGAACAGGCCGGTTCCGTGGAAGAACTGGCGGTCACAGTCAGCGAAATTTCGAGACATGTATCACAAAATGCCCGCAATGCCCTCGAAGCCAGCAGGGATGCCGGAGCCGTCAAAAACGAAGCCGACGCAGGCAATCAGCAGATGCAGGAGCTTTTAGCTGCAATGGAGAATATCGTCAGCAGTTCCCGGAAAATACGGAAAATTCTGAAAACCATAGAAGAAATCGCATTTCAGACCAACATCCTCTCTCTGAATGCATCCGTAGAGGCAGCCCGCGCCGGGGCAGCCGGCAAGGGGTTTGCCGTAGTTGCGGAAGAGATTCGCAGCCTTGCCGCCAAAAGCGCACAAGCATCTACCAACACCAATACCTTGATAAACGATTCCTTAACCGCCGCAGAGGCAGGATCCAAAATAGCCGCAGAAACAGCCCAGGCTATGCAGAAAGTCATGGAAGGAGTGGACAAAGTCGCCGCCTCCATCACCAGCATCTCCAGTGCATCCCAAGATCAGTCCGATTCCATCCGCCAGGTAACAAGTGGAATCAATCAGATCTCCGACATCATACAGACCAACTCCGCCACCGCAGAAGAAAGCGCAGCGGCAAGCGAAGAACTCTCCGCACAGGCACAGCTCCTCAAAGAGTTGGCGGGGCGGTTCTCACTTAGGGAGTTGGAGTAGGCCGTGTGATGTGAGAGGGCGAACGGAGGGGACGAAAGCGTATGCCGGTTTGTTGGGGCTTTCCATTCACTAACTGACACTAAGAAAAAACAGCCTGATTTTATGGAACCAAAGAGATTCACTGCGCTGTCTTGATGACAGCGCAGCTCAGCTCTTTTTGAAATTTGTTTTGGAGAACAAATTTCATCCATAAAATCAGGCTGTTTTTTCTAAGTGTCAGTAAGCTCATTCTACGCCCCTGCAAACCGGCATACGCTTCCGCCCCCTCCGTTCGCCCCCTCACATCACACTACGTGCATCCAATAACTGTAATTGAAACCCGGGGGGGCCGCAGACGGGGGGAGGTGGATCGTATTGAATTTTCGCATGGCTCATCCTCAAGTAGTTCCCCCCCCCCAAGGAGATTCCGAATGTAATTTCTTGCCGTTGTCCATAGCCATCCTTCTTCCCAACCAGACAGCCCCCCAGACATTCCTACCGATTGGGTGCGCCTAGCTGATTGAAAGCGGAGTCTGGTACCGGCGGGACTTTACATGCCGTTTTAAACTCCTTATAGCCTGCCTAGAGCCCGTTGCAGGAAAAATGAGGAAAATGGAGGGTTGGATTTGATTCACAAAATCAAATCCAATAGCCGCCTTTGGATCAAAATCATCAGATTTTGGACCAAATGCGGCTAGTCCCTCCATTTTCCTCATTTTTACTGTTACGGGCTCTTGGCAAGCGGTGCGGAGTTTAAAACGGCATGTAAAGTCCCGCCGGTACCAGACTCCGCTTTCAATCAGCGCCCCCCATAATTCTACTCCTGCCTCAACTCATTCCCGAAACGCGTGTATTGCGGCATCCATGCAAGCCGTACTGTTCCCACCGGCCCGTTTCTTTGTTTTGCAATGATGATCTCCGCAATTCCTTTGTCTTCGGTATCCGGGATATAGTAATCCTCACGGTAAATGAACATGCATACGTCGGCGTCCTGCTCAATGGCTCCGGACTCACGGAGGTCCGAGAGCATGGGCCGCTTGTCGGTTCTCTGTTCTACGGCACGGCTTAGCTGCGACAATGCGATAACCGGCACGTTCAGTTCCCTTGCGAGGCCTTTGAGAGAACGGGAGATCTCTGAGATCTCCTGCTGACGGCTCTCGTTGCTTTTGCCGCCGCTTCCGCTCATCAGCTGCAGGTAGTCGATGATGATCAGGTCCAGGCCGAGTTCCAGCTTATATTTTCTGCACTTGGAACGCATTTCCGTAATTGAGATACCTGACGTATCGTCTATGACAAGCCGGGATTTTCCGATTCTCCCGGCCCCTTCTATCAGTTTTTCCCAGTCTGTGTCCTTTAAGTTACCGGTACGCAGAAGCTGGGCATCTACATGGGCTTCCAGGGAGAACAGACGGTTCACCAGCTGTTCCTTTGACATCTCCAGACTGAAGATTGCCACGCCCAGATTCTGTCTGAATGCCGCATGCTGGGCGATATTCAGTACGAAGGCAGTCTTCCCCATGGAAGGTCTCGCCGCGACCAGGACCAGGTCAGAGCGCTGAAGCCCCGACAGCTTATAATCCAGGTCAATGAATCCTGTGGGAATACCCGTTACGCTTCCCGTCGTCTTGGATGCCTTTTCGATCACATCCAAGGCGTTGAGTACTACCTGTTTGATCGGAGTGTATTCCTGGACATTGCCCCTCTCTACCAGTTCAAATACCCCTTTTTCCGCCTTGTCAAGTATCTCTGCCAGCGGCCGGTTCTCCTGGTAGCATATGTTCGCCACTTCTTCGTTAACCTTAATCAGTCTGCGCAGGGTAGACTTCTCCTGTACGATTTCTGCATAGTATTTTACATTTGCAGAGGTCTGCACGCTTACAAGCAGGTCCCTTGCAAACTCCATGCTGCTGATCTCAGGGGGCACGTCTTTTTCCTTCAGGTGCTCCTGCAGCGTAATCAAATCCACCGGTTTTCCTGCCTGAAACAGCTCTACCATAGAATCAAACAAAATGCCGTAAGCGGTCTGATAAAAATCTTCTCCCGTGATAATCTCGGATGCGGCCATAATTGCATCTTTGTTCATCAGCATAGCTCCCACGACAGCCTGCTCTGCTTCTGCGCTGTGTGGGAGTATTCTCTTAATCGCTGCTTCCATTTCCATAAAGCAAGTCCCCTTATGCCTCTTCTACAACAGCCACTTTTAACTCGGCTGTCACTTCCGGATGTAGTTTAATCGGAACGTTGTGTGTCCCAAGCGTTTTAATCGTCTCTTTCAGCTGGATCTTCTTCTTATCTACATCCAGCCCCATCTGTTCTTTTACAGCGGCGGCAATTTCCTTGCTGGATACGGAGCCGAACGTTCTTCCGCCCTCTCCCACCTTAATAGCAAGCTCCACCTTGCCGTCCTTAAGACTGGCTGCCAGCTGTTTTGCCGCATCCAGATGATCCTGTGCGATCTTCTCTTCTTTTTTCTTCTGCAGGCGCAGATCGTTCATGTTCTTATTATTTGCCTCAAGCCCGAGTTTCTTCGGCAGAATAAAGTTTCTTGCGTATCCGTCATTTACATTGACAATCTCGCCTTTCTTACCAAGTGATTTTACATCCTGCAATAATATTACTTTCATTTATATATCTCCTTCCTCTATCATCTGGTCAATTGTTTCTTTCACCCTTCTGATTGCATCAAATATATTCGTGTGGTCAAACTGTGCGCCGGCTGAATTGATATGTCCGCCGCCGCCGAGCTTTTCGGCGATAATCTGTACATTAACCTCATCTATAGAGCGGGCGCTCAGATAGATCCTGCCCTCATAGACAGTCAGCACAAAAGAGGCCTTGATTCCGCTGATATCCAGCAGTTCGTTGGCTGCCTGCGCCGCCAGGACTGTCGGGCTGTCAATGTCACCCGGACACTGCGCAATCGCATATTCTTCCCTGTATACCTCTGCCATACGCACTGCTTCCGCCTTGGCACGGTAAGATTCCATATCATCCCGGAACATCTTTCTGACACGGGTAATGTCAGCTCCACACCTTCTCAAAAATGCGGCCGCCTCAAAGGTACGCACGCCGGTCCTATTCATAAAGTTGCGGGTATCAATCATTATCCCTGCATACAGGCAGTCCGCCTCAACCGACGGAAACTTAATGTCATCTACAATATACTGCAGCACCTCAGCCACCATCTCACTGGTGGAGGAAGAATACGGTTCTACATAGGAAAGCACCGCATTCTCAATCACATTGCTGCTCTGTCTGTGATGGTCAAGCACTGCTATGGTGCGGGATTTCTTTAATAGTTCCGGACATTCCGTCATCTGCGGCTTATTCGTGTCCACGACAATGACCATGGTACTGTCAGTAATATAATCCAGCGCCTGCTCTGAAGTCAGGAAAATATCCTTGCCGTAAGCAGGGCTCTCTGCAATCTCATCGTACAAAGGCCGCACAGAAGTCGTTACCTCATTGATCACAACATGGGCTTTCTTTTCTAGTTCCACCGCCGCCCGGTAAATCCCCATACAGGCTCCCAGTGAATCCGCATCCGCAATCTTATGCCCCATCACGATAACCTGGTCTTTTGCCACAATAAACTCACGCAGGGCTTCCGCCTTAACACGCGCCTTAACGCGGGTATTCTTCGCTGTCTGTTCCTTTTTGCCTCCGAAATATGTAATTCCTTTGCAATCTTTGATGACAGCCTGGTCACCGCCACGCGCCAGGGCCAGATCTATGGCCACGCGGGCAAAGTTATAGCTCTGGGCATAGGTTGAAGTATTCAGCCCCAGACCAATACTCAGAGTCGCAGAACGGGCATTCCCGATATTCACCTGTTTTACATCCTCCAGAAGGGAAAACTTATCCGCCTCAATCGACCGGTAACTCTCCTTCTTAATCGCTATAAAATACTTGTCCTTCTCCAGCTTCTTGACAATCCCGTCCACATCGCCGATATATTTATTAATCTTCCTGTCTATCAGCGCTACAAGCAGTGACTGTCGCACTTCCTCCACACTTTCCATTACTTCATCGTAATTGTCAATGTAGATTAGACCCGCAATCAGCCTCTGATCCTCAATCTCTTTAATGTAAGAATTCAGCTCCGTAACGTCCTTCATATATACCGCAATGAAAAATTCCTTTTCTCTTGGAATCTGCAGCAGCTGTTCCGCTTCGCTGAACCCTTCCAGAGAAACCCGGCGCAGCACAACCTGATAATCTCGTTCTCTGTATGTGACTTCAAGCTCTACATGGTCATTGTCATCCTTGGGGAAGACCCCGTTGTTAAGCTCAGGAATCAGCTTGTTCAGATACTTCTCCCGTTTCTGGTTCTCTACCATATGGGAAAAGCTGTCGTTCTTCCACAAGATACGCCCATCCTCCAGCGTGATTGCGTACGGGACTGCCAATTCCTTCAACAGCGTGTTTTGGATCCCTTTGTATTGGGTAGAAAACTGAATCAGATCCGCCAGAATCAGGGACCTGTTGTAAAAATACAAAAGCCCTGCAATTACCAGATAGATTACGATAAAGACAGACATCATAAGCCCTGCCCGCTTGTCAATCATGTACATCCAGACATTCATGGCTATCAGCAGCACCGTCATAATCAACGGCCACTGCATATACATCCTAAGCTGCCCCTTCAATCGCATATTCTTTTTACTCATGCTTTTCTTCCTCATATAACCTACTAAAAAGTTGCATAAACTCTCTGCCAATATTTCTAGTATAGCACTTTTTTGCCTATTATTCTACTTTTAGTTTTCTTTCCCAGTATTCTCTTTCCTGAGTCTCAGTTCCCCGGAACTATTGTCAACTGAAAAGCCTCTTTTATCCAGACGCCCGTAAACATTATTCCGTAATAGCGTATAAAGCACAGATACGATCGGAATGAATACCAGCATGCCGACAACCCCCATAAGGCTGCCCCCAATGCTGACAGCTGCCAGCACCCAGATGGACGGAAGCCCTACAGAGCTGCCCACCACCTTCGGATAGATCAGATTTCCTTCAATCTGCTGGAGAACAAGGAACATAATCACAAAGATAACTGCCTTCATCGGCGCATCCATAAGAATCAGAAACGCCCCCACAATGCATCCGATAAAAGCACCAAAAATCGGAATCAACGCGGTAAAGGCAATCAGAACCCCCACCAGCAGCGCATAAGGCAGCCGGAAAATCGTCATGGCAATGACAAACATGGTTCCCAGTATCACCGCCTCCACGCACTGCCCGGTCAGGAAACTGGAAAACGTTTTATAAGTCAGGGAACAAACATCCAGCACCTTTTTCACAAGACCTTTCTTCAGATAGGCATACATAACCTTACGGATCTGAATATTCAGCCGTTCCTTCTGAAGCAGAATATAACATGCAAATACAAAGGCAATCACAAAAGTAGTCATACCGCTCACAATGCTTTTAGCCACCGTAAAAGTAGACCCCAGCACACTGCCGGCCCCATTTTTAAAAAACTGCATCATACCGTTAAGTATTTTGTCCCAATCAATCTTAACATCATTAATCAACGACACAATTTCCTTATTATTATCAAACAGTTCTTCCACCCAATGCTGCACTTTCGGCACAAAGTCCTGGATGCTGGCCCCCAAAGAATAAACGGTGCTTCCCAGCTTCGGAACCACAACAAATATAACAAGGGATATCACCCCAAGCACAAACAATATCGTAAGCACCAGGCTGAGAGGCCTTGCAAGTTTCTGCGCCCAAGTCTTCCCTGCTGTCTTCTTATTAGAAAACAAAGTCTTCTCCAAAAAATGCATCGGAACATTCAATATAAAAGCAATTGCGCCGCCCAGCAGAAAAGGAAATACAATCCCCAGCCCAAAGCCCAGAGCATCCAAAACAAGACTATACTTCCACAGAACAATCAGTACCACAATCGTAAACAAAATCAGGCCCCTGATCTTCTTCAAATTCTCTTTGTCCAAATTCATAAATTACCTGCCTTTTTCCACTAATTAATCAGATTGTAACCATTTAATCCACATTCTAACATATGTCGGGGGAAATGTGAAGTGGGGGGGGGGGTGTTGGCTGGTATGGGGCCGCCTGACCAGGAGGGGGAGGCTGGACGCATCCGAGCGGAACATATTACTACACATTTGGTGGGCCCTTGACGGGGGCGGCGGATTGGGTTGGTTACACAAGAAGTTCAACTTCAAGCATTTCCTTATGAGAAGCATAAGAAACTCTGGGGCAGCACTTTCCCGTGCCGCCGGCAACAATACGCTGCTCCCGTCCGGGATCCCCTCCCGGTATTGGCCACTTGCCGGCTGGGATACACCAGCTGTCCAAAATTGCACTGCGGCAGGCCATCCCTGACCCGAAAACAGGGGTGTCTGGAAGCGTCTTATGGCTGTTAGCAGGAGTTAAGCAAAAAGAATGAAAAACTGAGGGAAATATTGTAATTCCGAATTACAATATTTCCTGGCCCCAGCGCGCGAAGCCATCAGGCTTCGGGTGATGTGGCCAGGTTCCCTCAGTTTTCCATTCTTTTTACTTTACTCCTGCTTACAGACCATAACCAGTTTCCAGACACCCCTGTTTTCGGGTCAGGGATGGCCTGCCGCAGTGCAATTTTGGACAGCGTCCGTTCCCCATTCGCCTGCTCACTCCAATACCTGATACAAAGCCACCTCATCGGTTTCTCGGTTTGCTGATATGAGGATGTCCTCTCCATCTCTGGTGAAGTGATATACGTTTGCGGGGCCGCAGTCATGATCCAGTATTTCTGACTGGTAGGATTTTGTTTCCTTATTGTATGTAAAGGCGATGAGGTTTCTTTCCCCCTGTCTGTGGCCTACGACAAGGGCCGGACGGTTCAGCAGATTTCCGCCGTAGATCGCGTGGGTGAACTCCGCTGGTTTCCCGTATTCGTATACCTGGGTAAATACGCCTTCTTTTCTTTTGTAAATGCTGATCTTATCTCCATGGAACGGAGACAAAACTGCCAGTTCTTTTTCTCCGTCTTCGTCCAGATCAATCAGGACGGCATCACTTGCTGCTGTGTCAAGCAGGGTGCGGATCGTCCAGTCGCCTCCGGCAGACTCCGGCGGGATAAACTGGAATACTCCGCAGTCTGCAGAAATAATGCAGGTGTCGGTTCCCTGGTCGTCTACCCGGTAGTAGCCGTGGTTTTTCAGCATATTGTCTTTTATGACTTTCAATTCCAGCTGGTTGTCTTCCCCGAAACCGCTTAGATCCTCCGGGAGGACTGCTGCATATACTTTGCCCGGCATCGACCAGTCGTCTTTGTATTCATGGCCCGATTTGAGGGCACAGGCGATTAGATATCTTATACCGTTTCGCTCTACGATATCAAATCGGTGTACGTGGGGAAGCTCTGCCAGCGTCCTCACTTCCCAGTTCCCTTTCGAGATCGGAGTGACTATGACGATCCTGGCTTCTTTGGAGTCGTTGGGTGAGTAGAATTTGTGTGTGGCCAGGAACTGACCGTTTGTTCCCGGTACCTGCACCATACTCATTACCCCGCCAGGTTCTTTCCACACGGTGTCCACCTCGCGTCCCTCCTGGTCAAACAGGATGCATCTGTCCACTTTCTCCGCTGCCACCAGGAAATAATTGCTTCCATTATATTTTAACGGCGCTATAGAATAGCACTTTGTCAGATTCGATATTACTTGCTTGCATACTTTCACGAAATCGTTATCTCCTTTCCTCGTCATCCAGTATCTTTCTGAACATTTTGCTCGCTGACTTTAGATCCTCCGCCCAGGTATCGCTTCCGGTATACCAGAATTCGGTGACATACTTACGGATGCCTAATTCCCAAGCCGTATGGACAGCATTTTCAAAATCCACGTGCCCGGTGCCGTATGGAATTTCGCGGAATCTGCCCGGTACCGTCTCTTTGAGATGCATTGCAACCAGATGTCCTTTTCCGATATAGAGGTCTTCCAGCACATCTGTCTTATAGGTATGCGCGGCATTTGTTATATTTCCGATATCCGGGTATACATTCAAATAACTGGACCCCACCAGGGTTACATATTTCATTGCCTTTTCCACGGTGTTCATAAACTCATTTTCCATCGTCTCAAATCCCAGAAGCACACCGGTCCGTTCCGCCATATTGACCGCCTTCTTCAGATTTGTCAAAAATCTTTTTTTCGTTTCCAGGCTGGATTCTTCGTAGTATACGTCATAACCTGCGAGCTGTATGATCCGGACTCCCAGGTCATCCGCAAGCTGTATCGCTTTCTGCATAATCTCCATACCCCGGCCGCAGACCTGCGGGTCACTGCTTCCGAGGGGGTATTTCCTGTGCCCGCTCAGGCACATGGTGCGGATCGGTATTCCAGTCTCTGCCATCAGACGGACCAGCTCCAGCCTCTCCTGGCTGGTCATTTCCAGACGGCTCAGCTTCTCATCGGTCTCGTCTATACTGATCTCCACAAAATCATATCCGGCACTTTTTGCAGCCAGCAGCTTTTCTTTCCACGTTAAGCTGCCGGGCATTGCTTTCTCATAAAGCCCAAGCGTATATCCTTTCATCAAACTATCTCCTTTAAGCCTATTCTTCCAGCAGCCGCATCACAGAATCTATGACAGGCTGTTTCATTACTTCACCGGCAAGCCTCTGTGCCTCTTCATAGGAGGTACTGCGGATCTGGTGTTTTACCCCCGCCGCCTCGCCAGGTGACACACTGAATTCATCCAGTCCCATTCCCAGCAGCATTTTTACCGCTTTTGTATCGCTGGCAAACTCTCCGCACATACCCACCTTTCGGTTATACTTGTGCCCTGCCTGTATGGTCTTGTATATTGCGCGCAGAACCGCAGGATGGTAAGAATTGTACATAGCCGCAATCTTCTGATTTCCTCTGTCCACCGCCAGAAAATACTGGGTCAGGTCGTTTGTCCCGATACTGAAGAAATCTACCTTCTCTGCCAGTTCTTCCGCCATCATAACTGCCGCAGGCGTCTCAATCATAACCCCTGCCTCTATCTCTTCCTGGAACGGAATGCCTTCTTTGTGAAGTTCGTCCTTGCATTCCTCCAGCACCGCATATGCGTCCACCACTTCTTCAATGGAAATGATCATGGGGAACATAATGCGGATATGTCCATATGTACCTGCCCGCAGAAGAGCCCTGAGCTGTGTCTTCAGAATCTCTTTCTGATCCAGGCCGATGCGGATTGCCCGGTATCCAAGGAAAGGATTTTCTTCCTTTGGAAACTCAAAATAATCCAGGCCTTTATCGCCGCCGATGTCCAAAGTCCGGATGGTCAGCTCACGTTCTCCCAGAAGCTCAGCCGCCTGTCTGTATACATTGAACTGCTCTTCCTCCGTTGGAAAATGGTCGCTCTCCATGTAGAGGAACTCACTTCTGAAAAGTCCGATTCCGTCAATCCGGAACTTCACGGCATTTTTCACGTCTTCCAGGCTTCCCACGTTTCCGCATACCTCCAGCTTTCTGCCGTCTGCCGTAACGGTGGGAAGAGCGCTGGATTCTTCCAGTTCCTTCTGGCATCTATCAAACTCGTTTGCTTTCTTTTTATATTCTTCAATTACTTCCGGTTCAGGGTTAATAATAATTACACCACGGGAGGCGTCCATGATTACAAAGTCACCGGGACGTACCGCGTCCATAATTCCTTCTACCCCGACAAGCGCAGGGATACCCATCCCTCTTGCCATGATAGATACGTGGCTTGTCACACCGCCCAGCTCTGTGATAAATCCCAGAATATATTCCAGGTTCAGCTTCGCCGTATCCGACGGCGCCAGATCCCTTGCAACCAGGATCACTTTTTCGGTAATCGAATCAAAATCCCCGTCACCGATCCCTTTCAGCTTACGCATCAGGCGGTTTCTGATATCCAGTATATCTGCAGCACGCTCACGCATGTACTCGTCTTCCATCATCTCAAAGATCATGCGGAATTCTTCCGCGGTTTCATGCAGCGCCTTCTGTGCGCAGTATGACTGCGTTTGAATCCGGTTCAGCACGCCCTCCTTTAACGCGATATCTTTTGCCAGCTCCAGATGCCCTGCAAATATGTCCGACTTCTCGGCCAAAGGCTCCAGATCTGCAATGACTTCCTCGACAGCACGCTCATAAGCTGCCTTCTCAGCGTCCGCCTGCCCGACTTCAATTACTTTTTCCTCCGGACTCAGATCCTGCTCCCTGGCCACGAACACATTTCCCATAACAATGCCTTTTGAAGACGTTTTACTCACTTCAATCCTTTTCATTGCCCTGACTCCTTACTCTCCTAATCCGCTTGCAATCGCATCAATGATGGTCTTTAAATCATCTGCTTCCGACTCACCTGCACATTCCACTGTTATCTCATCTCCGCATTTGATGCCCGCTGCCATAAGAACCAGCACGCTCTTAGGATTCACTCTCTTGTCTCCTTTTACGAGAGTAACGTCAGATACGCATTTTGATGCGATATTGGACAGGATTCCTGCCGGTCTTAAATGTAATCCTGAAGGGTTCTTGACTGTGATTTTTTCGCTTACCATGGTTGAATTCTCCTTTTCTTCTTCACTTTTTTACTTTTTCTTCTTTAACAGAAAGTACTGCATTTTGCAAGTTGGCCTGTGTCTGGTATTCCGCTTTGCGAAAGGCCCGCCCCGCAGGGGCATACATCATCAAGTGCGCTTTATTTATACGCACTTTTTCATACTCAGGACGTCATCGAGTGAACTCTGAATATATATATTGGAAACATGCTGTTCCAGCACCCGTAAAACCTCTTTCAGTTTATACTTGCTGAAATACAGCTTATGTTTGCCTTTCTCCGTCTGACAGACCACTTTGATCCTGGAGGTCTGGTATTCATCAATATGTACGGATTGAACCAGATCCCAGTTCACCGTGTAAAATACCTTTTCCATTCCCTTTTCGGAAAACCCTCTCTTAATGCCGGCTGACCCGAAAATAGCCACAAGTATCAGGATATTCCGGATATTCTCTACCACGCTGCCCATGTCCGAGAGCGGAAAGATCATCAATGCAAAAAGTACAATCAGCGTAAATGTAAAGAAATCATCCTTGCCCTTCATCACAATCTTACGGTTTCTTTTGAGGATAAACACCACCTCAACAATTAGAACAACAATAAACACGAAACATAACATATAATTCCATATCATAGCTCTCCGCTCCTTTCTTTATGTTCATTATATCACCGCGTTTTTTATAAATCAATCACTTTGTTCTTAATTATATGATTATTTATCCTATTTATAAGATCATTTTCGCCTTATAATAAATACAAAAGAACTTTATGAACTTTTTTCATAAAAATTCACATTAGCAATATACACTGTTCTGCCTTGAACATAAACAAAGTGGGCAAGCCCGCTTAAGCTACCTCCCCTCCACATACAAATTGAAAAAACCGCCCACTTCTGAGCGGCCCTTTTCCTGCCTATCCGGACTATTCAATCCTGAACCGCCCCCATGTACCGCCCAGGCCCTCAATTACTGCTCGGTAAGTCCTGTATTTTTCTTCATATACTTCTTTATAAAACGGACGCGGCAGTACGGTCTTTGTAATCTTGACGGTGCGATTCACTGCCTCCCGGTAATCCCGGTAAATTCCTGCTGCAATTCCTGCTGCCATCGCCGCTCCCTGGGCTCCCAGTTCCTTATCTTCTATCACATCCACCGGGATCTGCAGAGCATCTGCAAAGATCTGTACCCACACATCCGAATTGGCAGCACCGCCTGACAGACGGATGGACTTTGGCGCTTCCCGGTTCTGCAGAAGTTTTTTCACATGTGTAAGATGAGAGAATACAACTCCTTCGTACACCGCCCTCAGCATATGCTTTTTACTGTGGTAAGCGCTTAGGCCTGCAAATGTACCTTTTGCAAGTGCATCCTCATTAGAGCCATTCAGAAACGGCAGGAAAATGAGATTGCAATCCTGCGGTTCTACTGATTCCGCCCAGTCATTGGTCAACTCATAGACCGAGCCCCCCGCTGTCCTGCATTCTTCTTTCTCATGGCTCATCAGATTCGTGATAAACCACTCCATATTGCCGGCCGAGGTAGGGCTGCTCTCTTCCACAAGGAAATATCCTGGGATACAGAACATGGAATTGAGCGACACGCTGCCGTTGGTCACTGGTTCCCGGCGGATAAATTCGTTAATGCTCCAGGTTCCCGCTACCATGCACATCTGTTCCTCATCGCACAGCCCGGAGGCAATTCCGCAGGCATCCACATCAAACATTCCCGCCGCCACCGGAATACCGGCCGGCAGATTCGTCTGCCGGGCAGCCTCCTTCGTCACATAACCGCAGATATCGGCGGCATATCTGAGCGGAGGGAGTTTGTCATAGATCTCTTCCAGCCCGAACAGCCCCAAAAGCTCTCTGTCATATTCTTTTGTGGTCAGGTTTACCAAATTAGCACCGGAAAAGTCCGTATACTCCGCATATGCCTCCCCTGTAATCTGAAAACGGATATAATCCTTTACCGCAAATATGTTCTTCACATCCCGGAGCACCTCCGGATAGTGGTCCCGGAACCATGCCAGCAGGCTGACAGGCTGACAGGCAAGGATCGTCTGACAGGATCTTTCGAATACCTTGTCCATCGTACCGTCTTTCTCCCATCTTTCTACATACTCCCATGCCCGCGTGTCCGTAGAAATGATCCCATTATACGCGGGAGTCCCGTCTCCCTTCACCATGTACAGCCCTTTCCCGTGCCCGGAAAAAGAGACACCTGCAATATCAGACGGGCAGATGCCGCTCTTTTCAATTGCCGTGCGCACTGCCAGTACGTTAACCTCCCACAGCTGTGTCATATCCCGCTCCGTGTACCCCGGTTTGGGAGTAATGGTTGTTGTCGGCACGCTGGCCGCGGCGATTTGACTCCCGTCTTCATCAAAGACAGCGGCTTTTGAAAACGTTCCCCCGTTGTCTATCCCAACCAAATATCTCATGTTCCGCCTCCTTCTGTGTCCATATTTCCACCCTTATCTCAAATGGCACCCTGCTCGTTGTTATCAGCGGCACTGTACCGGCATGCCAATTTTGCTTTCAACACACCGGCACTTCTTTCACTGTTTTTATCCGCAGACACTTCTCGGCACATCCGGATGGTTCGGGCCAAAATGTTTTAAGAGCACCAGTGGTTCCACCCGGCTCAGGTTCGTAATCGTGACCCCTCTCCCGGCTGCGTCCTCTGAAACAAAAAACTCATCCGTACTCTGCTGCCCAAAGCGGAGCAAGGCAGCCGCTTCCGCATCGTAGCCCCCTATTTTTCCGTGTCCCTGTATAAAGATGCAGCCATAAGCAGCACCATCCTTAATCGTAACCGTCCGGCCCGGATAAACGGTCAGCTCTTTTGCGGCAATATACTCATTGGCATAGGTGATCCAATTTTCAGTATAGTCTTCCGTCCGGGATGCGGTTACCGGCGGCCGGAAGTAATGTTTCCGATAATGCGGATCCACATTTTTCTCCCAGTCCAGGAGGCTGAAAATATAGTCAATGTCGCCCTGTCTGTCCGCCGGGCATTCCTCATCCAACATCTCCGGAGGATACACCTCCCCGGAAACTATATTTTCATAAACAGAATTGACATCGGAGTTCCACTGCGGCTCATAGGTCAGCACCGATGCAGGCGCATGAATGACCCCTGCCGGCGTATACCATCCCGTCCCCAGTTCGATCCTGTACGCACGGGAAAGTTCCGTAATCCTCGTATCATCGTCCCCAAAATGTCGGATTCTTTCTTTGACCTCTTCCGGCGTCACATCCGGGTCAAACCCGAAGTAGGTGTAGCCTGCTTCTCCGAAATAATTGTTCAGCTGTTTCGGGAAATAATAACACTCCGGTTTGCCAAGCTTGCCTACCCTTGCCGCGTCTTCAAACATCAGATGGACATGGTGGAAGAGAGGATTTTCATTATCGAAAAACTTGGAATACATGGGCCAGCCGTTATACCGCCCCATCAGCTCTTCTCCCACCAGTTCTTTCCCCAGAACCTTGACCGCATCCCGCAGGGCAAACTTTTCATCAGAATCATATGAGACGCTTACATAGCTCATCCCTTCATCTGCTTTAGACAATTCTCCGTTTTGTGCGGCAATAGTAGATGCAAACCAGCGCTCCGTTATGGAACCTCTGGCCATTCCGAATGCAAAATAGTCGTCCGGGTGCAGTTTTAATCTGCGGCCTGCTTTCCCAAACCTTCTGGGAACAAATGCAGGAAATAAGCGGAGGATCCCTTCGCCCGCCTCAAATGTTTTCCGAATGACCGCCTCATCTTCTGTTGCATCCTTTACCACAAGATTGCCGCTCTTCTTTGCCTCACGTAGTCTCTCATCCAGCTCTTCGCTGCTTTTTATGATTAATTCTTTTTCCGTCATATGTGATGTCTCCTTTTCTTTAACCCAGATTTGCAATCTCCTCACGGCAGATTTCAACCCAGCGGCATGCATTATACGGGTTATGTCCCAGCGTATTATTATCCTTCATGATCAATTCCGGGATGCAGTCCCTGGTGCAGGCCAGCGCCTTTCTCACCGTTTTCCTGACCTCATCCTCGTTCATTACCGGAGAGGCAAGCGCTGTAGGCTGCGGTTTGAGCGATGCTATATACCGGTTTCCCAGAAGCTCCGGTATCAATGTCCAGTCCGCCCATGCAGACATGGAGACTCTTCTCAGGTTCGGAATTTGTTTAGCATACTCAAATCTCTCAGTAACAGACTCACAGCACCCAAAGCAGTTCAGCCCGAACCGGCTGGCCAGCCTTTTATGGTATGGGAGTATGAACTCTCCGTACATTTCTGCACTCACGGTATTCGTCTCCTGGCTTTCCACAAATCCCCACATCTCCTTTGTGGTCACCGGCCGTTTCAGTTCCTGCTCTGTCGGAAGCTGATTTGTCCAGCCGAATCCGCCCGAGCCCACATATGCCCCCTCTGTATTTAAGGCAAGCAGGCGCTCCTTCTCGAACCAGTCCAGCCGTTTTTCGATCCCCGTCGTCATCAGGTCCATCACCTTATGTATGTACTCCGGCTCCAGAATGAAGTCACATAAAAAGTTATCAAATCCCCTGAGCATAATGTAATCCACCGTCATCCCCAGGGACCACCACCACACCGGATGCCGCCTGACCGTCAGAATCCCGTCAAAAACCTCATGCGCCAGATTCAGCACACGGTCGGACTCTTCATAGTCGATAGTAATAACAGGATAATGCAGTTTTTCAAAGTCTTCCTCATAGTCCCTCAATCCGCCGATCATCTTGTAGGCGCCGCCCATCTCGCCGCCCTCTTTTTTCATCTCTACGCCCCATCCATCGTCGGAAAAGGAATAATGTACGTCAAAATATGGTTCAATCACTTTGTCATCTTTTAGATTTTCATGCCAGTAGATCTGTTTCAGAAGATGCATTTCCCATACCCTGGCCATATTGTCGTGACATTCCAGCATCTCCGGCGTGATGATCTCATTCCAGCCATTTTCCGGATCTATGAATACAAGCGGCTGGGTGGTCTGCAGGTCATTGTGGGCAGTCCAGAGCCTGGCCTTTTCCTTTTGAACGGGCAGCGCCGCAATTTCCGCGACCCGCTTTCCCAACGTGCGGAGACGTTCTATCTCCTGAGGTGTGAACATAAGACTGCTGTTCATCGCCTGGATCGGCGGAAATCCCGTCGCCAGATGCTCTTTGGCCGGATCCCAGGATGTATGATTGCTGTTGCTCACGCTTAAAATAGCGCTTTTCTCTTTTCTCATTTTATCTGCCTCTCTTTCTGTTTCCAACTGCTTCCCCGTCTCTAAATTCCGGCCAGTTCGTCTTCCCTCTTCCGGTTGTTCCATGCATCCAGGATGACAATCGCAACAACAACTGCACCCTGTATCAGCTGCTGGAGATATGCATATGCATTGATATGGGTAAATATCTGGCTCAGCATTCCGATAAATACCATCCCCAGGAAGGTACGAAATACGCTTCCCCTGCCGCCGGACAGGCTTGTTCCCCCTAAAACCGTAGCAGATACTACAGACATGGAAACGTCGCTTCCATATAAAGGGGAACCAGCCTGCAGTCTGCAAGTCAGAAGAACTCCCGCAAAAGCTGAAGCAAATCCCAAAATCACAAATAACAGAAACTTGATCTTTTTCACACTGATCCCGGCATACTCTGCCACATTATAATTGCCGCCGGTTGCAAATACATTTCGCCCGAAAGCAGTCTTTGTAAGCACATAATGGGTAATAAGGACACAGATAAAAAATAAAATGGCAATGTATGCAATTCCGCCAATATTTCCCGTCCCGAACGCCCTGGTCGCTTGATTGACGGCTGGGATCGGCATCCCATTGCAGAAAGTGAGCATAATCCCTTCCACGGCAAGCATTGTAGACAGAGTCACAATAAAGGCATTCAACTTCAGGATCGAAACAAAGAAACCATTCACCGCACCGATCACGCCCCCCGTGATCAATATAAGGACAATAGACGCAAAGATCCCGATCCTGGGCATCAGATAAGCAAAAAGCAGGGTAGAAAACGGCAGAATAGACCCGACACTCAAGTCGAATTCCCCTCCGATGATCGCTATCGTCATCGCGCATGCCACGATCCCATATACAGAAATCTGTATCAGCAGTCCTTTAAAAGTAGAGAAGGAAAAGTAACTCGGATAAAAAATGGCCATAAACACAAGTAATACTGCAATACAGACAATTACCAGATAAGATTTACAAAATTTGCTGACTCGTTTTATCATCTTTTCCACCTCACACTTTCGTCGCAAGCATCTCGTTTTCAGCCTTTGCGCTGCGCAGATCCATCAGAACCGCTGCCAGTATGATGGCGCCTCTTACAATTTTCTGCGGATAAGCAGTTACACCGACTACGTTCAGGGCATTTGTAAGAACACCCATAATCACAACGCCCATCAGAGTTTTCCAAATACTTCCCGCACCGCCGCCCATCCGGCTGCCTCCCAACAGTACCACTGCTATGGCGTCCAGCTCATATCCGGTTCCCTGTGTGGGCGATGCGCTGCGCACACGCGAACACAGGCAGATCCCTCCAGCCGCTGCCATAAGTCCGGATATCGCATATACGCTGATTCTGATCAGCCTTGTCCGAATTCCGGACAGGCGCGTAGCCTCTTCATTGACCCCGATACAGTACACTAATCTCCCGAAACTGGTCTTCTTCAGGATGATCTGCGTCGCTACAATAAAGATAAGAAAGATTGCAACTGTAATCGGTATCACGCCCCAGTAGCCCTGTCCGATCACCATATAGCTTTTATACTTTGACGCGTATGCGATAGCTCCGTTGGTAATACACAGTGCAGCGGAGCCTAATACCGTTGACATTCCAAAAGTGATAATAAAAGAGCTTCCCATCGTCCCGCCAGTCGCCGATACAAAAATACCGTTAAAAACTCCCAGTACAAGCCCTGACAGCAATGCCAGAACCATGGCGCCAGGAACGCCAACCTGTGGGATCAGCACAACGGAGATTACCCCGCAAATAGACATCAAAGATCCAACCGACAGATCAACGCCTCCTGATATGATAACAAAGGTCATTCCAATGGCCAAAAGCCCGGTCGCCGAAATCTGCTTGAAAATATTAATGATGTTCTGGCCCGTTAAGAAAGCCGGGTTAATGATACCTGCAACAATTATGATAAGGATCAGAATCGAAAGCATGCCGTATTTACTTGCAATATAGTTCAGCTTTCTTCCCGCCTGATTACCCTGACTTTTTATCAATGTATTCTGCCTCCTCTCATTCAATGGCGTATTTCAGCACGGCTTCTGGATTGATCTCTGCGCCCTCAAGTTCGCCGCGTATTTCTCCGTCATGCATCACGATTACCCTGTCACTCATTGCTACCACTTCATTCATATCAGAGGAAATCATAATGATCGCTTTTCCCTGTGCTGCCAGCTCGTTCATGACCATGTAGATTTCGTACTTCGCCCCCACATCAATGCCCCGTGTCGGTTCATCAAAAATCAGGATATCAGCGCCTGAAAACAGCCATTTTGCAATAACTACCTTCTGCTGGTTCCCGCCTGACAGGAAGGAAACCCTCTGCGTAGCGGAGGGCGCCTTAATCTTTAGTGTCTTGAAGTACTTCTGCGCTTCTTCTTTTTCAATGCTTTCACCGATCAGGCGGAATTTATTTTTGACTTTCTCCAGCCCCACCACGCTGATGTTCTGCGTAATGGGCATTTCCAAAAGCAGGCCCTGCGTCTTCCTGTCCTCGGGAAGCAAGACGATTCCGTTCTTTTTTGCCTCCAGGGGGGATTTCATATTCAGCTTCTGCCCTTTTATCTCCACTGTTCCACTGACGGCCTTGTCCGCGCCGACCAGCAGCCTCACTGCCTCGGTCCTGCCGGCGCCAACCAGGCCTGCCAGACCCAGTATCTCTCCTTTTCGCAATTCAAAAGAGACGTTTTTTACTTTATTTCCACGATTTAGCGCGCTTACCTTCAGCACCGTCTCTCCTAATACCGCATCCCTTGCCGGGAATTCCTGCTCCAGTTTTCTGCCGACCATTTTTTCGATCAGCTGCTGTTTTGTCGTATCTTTTACAGCCGATGTATCAATAATCTGCCCGTCTCTGAGTACCGTTACGGAGTCACATATCTGGAAGATCTCCTCCAGGCGGTGCGAAATATAGATAACCGTAATTCCCTTACTTTTCAGATCCAGAACAATATCGAATAAATTCTTCAGTTCATTTTCCGTAAGCACGGCTGACGGTTCATCCATAATAATCACCTTTGCATCAACAGACAGCGCCTTGGTGATCTCGATCATCTGCTTCTCGGCGACACTTAAATTCTCAACGGCCTCTCTCACATCAATGTTGTAATTAAGGCTGTGCATCAGTTCTTCGGCCTTTTTATTAATATCTTTCCATTGAATTGCCTTCTTCCCCTTTTTCAGCCGCCCAATAAAAATATTCTCTGCTACGCTTAAAGACGGAACCAGGTTAAATTCCTGATAAATGATCGACAAGCCATTTTTCTGGGCCTCTAGGGGATTTTTATTCATAACCCGTTTGCCGTGCATCCATATCTCCCCGCTATCCGCAGAGTATACTCCATTGAGTATCTTCATCAGGGTAGACTTTCCAGCGCCGTTTTCTCCTACCAGCGCTCGGATCTCTCCTTTATTGACGCGAAATGAAACATCATCTAAAGCAATAACTCCGGGAAATCTTTTGGTAATATTCTTCATTTCCAATATAACATCTGACATGTCTGACCTCCTAAGTTAAACGGATATTCAACATCCGCATGCTGTTTTATTACAGCCGGCAGCCCGGTGAACAGGCTGCCGTTGAAACAGTAAGGGAGGCGGGCCTCCCTTACGTTTGTTATTGATTATAACCATGATCAATACTTTCACAGTTTTCTTTTGTAACAGCCAGACATTCTGTCTTATACCAGGTATCAACCTCTTTGCCTTTGATCACATCTATGGCAACATCAAGAGCGGTAATACCTTCCCATGACGGAGACTGCGTGCAGGTACCAAGGAGGCTGCCGTCCAACAGAGCTTCTTTGGATTCATCGCCCATATAACCAAGGCCCATAACTTTAATCTGGTCTTCTTTCCCCGCTGCCTTTACCGCTTCGATCGCTCCCAGAGCCATAGAGTCATCCTGTGCAAAGATCATCGCCAAATCCGGATAAGCCGCAATCATATCGTCTGTCGCTGACATTGCTTTTGCCTTGTCCCAGTCGCAGATCACCTGCTGTACGATCTCAATCTTGCTTCCCTTAATTCCTTTTTGGAAACCTTCTGTTCTGTAAATCTGCGCCTCCTGGCCTGCAAAACCTTCCAGTGTGACGCATTTTCCGCCTTCCGGCAGCTGCTCAACGGCAAGCTTCCCAACGACTTCACCCTCATAACTCGGGTCACAGCAGACCAGAGAATCAGTCAATGCTTCCACAGATTCGTCGACACGTGTATTGCAGACAATTAAGGGCAGCCCGGCATCGTGGATTGCTTCTACAATCGAAACAGAACCCGCCATATCGCTTGGCGTCAATATCACTGCATCAAAATCCTGCTCGATAATGCTCAGTGCCTGGTCGTACATCACCTGATTATCCGTTTTTCCGTCCAGGATCTGTAGTTCAACCCCCAGCTCCTTCGCATGCCCTTCCATAGCACTGTTTAAGTATCCGAAATATGGGGTTGAAACCAGTGCATTCAAATAGGCAATTTTATACCCGCCGCTCTTTGCTTCCCCATCCGTCTTTTCCTCTTTGGTCTCTTTCGTATCTTCTGTTTTTGTTTCCGCACTCTTTTTCTCTGATTCCCCTGAGCCACATCCGATTAACATAGACGTAACCAATGCAACACTAAGAACTACACTCAACATTTTCTTTTTCATACGATTTCCTCCTGTTTTTAAATTGTTTTTTGATTATCATTAAAGCTTTCGTCCCAGCTTTAATTTCATTGCATTGATCATGAAAACAAATCAATTTTCCTCAAACTTTCCTGCCAGCTGCTGATTCAGGTCAAACACTTTGCGAAGGCCATTTACATCATCCCTGGCCTTGCCGGATGCATCTGCAAAAGGACTCTCCTCAATAAAATCTGCTACGTATTCAAGCCACTTTTTTCCGACCTCGCTTTTCCCGAACTTCTCCGTATACGTCTTCATATCCTCACACTCAACGAATACCAATGCTTTGTTTCCCAGCATAAATATGTACTCTTCCTTTGTTCCCGCAGCCTTCAGACATTCCAGCAGCTCATCCCATGGATGCAGATGTGCATTTACGTACTCCTCGAAACGCTCCGGTTTAATTTCATTTACAATACAATATTTTTTCATACCCTCACGATGCCCTCCATCACTTTCTCTTTGCGTGAATCCGTTACTTCGCTAATCTGCCTGACGCGGCAGTATAAAATCCCCCCTTCCCTTCTCTGTATCTTTTCCGTTTTATCTGGTTGGTATTTTTTCAATTCCAGAAAAACGTTTTTCTAAGAGTCAAAAAAAATTTTGATTGATTGTGTGCCGTCCCTTTTTTACTCTTAAAACTTGTCTTAAGCATATTCCCATAACCCCCTTTTGTCAATGCTTTTAACAGAAAAACGATTTTTTTGTATAAAATATAAGATACCACACCCCAAATTTTATACACAATTCACAAAAAACGTTTTTCTCTGGGCGGTTTTTGTGTAAGGGGGGGCGCTGCGGGAAGCGGACATAAGGGGGGCTGGAAACGGGTTAGGGCTGTGAGAAGGAGTAAAGCAAAAAAGAAGGGAACTCCGGGCAACCTGGACACATCACCCAAAGCCCGATGGCTTTGCGCGCTGGGTCCAGGAAAATGTGTAATTCGGTATTACAAATTTTGCCCGGGTCTACCAATCGGCCAATATCCAGTCTTCGGGGGCATCTGCCACTGTTGATTTTCGTACCACAAGCCTGCTGTCCATTTTGATTCCCACGGGTGCTCTTTTTTCCCCGGGATTATCGATCCGTTCCATCAGCAGCTTTGCCGCCTCGATTCCGGCATGGCGTTTTCGTATGTGTATGGTGGATATAGCCGGTTCTACAACGCTTGATATGAATACATCATCGTATCCAATCAGTTTTACTTCCTCGGGTATTTTTTTTCCGTATTCCCTCAGGAGCTTCAATGCTCCTACGGCCATCTGGTCGTTTGCACAGAAGACACCGTCCAGGCCCGGTACGTTGTCCAACAGCGCTTTCATTCCCCTGTATCCGCTTTGGTGGCTGTAATCGCCCCTCACGATCATCGTGTTTTCATCCACTGGTAAATCGTTTTTTTCCATGCTGGTTAAATAACCCTGCACACGCTCTTCCGCGACCTCCATGATTTCAGGGCCTGAAATATGAACAATTTTCCTGCAGCCGCAGTCTACCAGATGCTGCACTGCCTTCTGCGAATTCTCATAGGCATCAAAATAGACGGAATCTATACCAAACTGGGTGAAATCTCTTTCCATACTGACAAGTGGGATCGGCTTATACCGCTGGGACGCCTTGATCAGCTTACTCAAATACTTCTCCCTGTCCTCACCGGAAACAAGAGACACAAAAATAATGCCGTCAACACGGCTTGAAATCAGATTCTTGAATATATCCTGCTCCCGTTTTGCAGCATCCTTGTCCCCATATTCCCCCCGCGTGTCGCAGATAACCATATGGTAACCGGCACGCTCGGTAATCGAAGCAATCCCTTTTATAATATAGGGATAAAAAACACCGCAGATATCTTCCGTTATGATTCCGATCGTCCCCGATCTGTTACTCTTCATACTTCTTGCAATTGGATTTACCTCATATGACAATTCCTCTACTGCCGCTTCCACCTTGCGAACCAGTTCGGGACTGACATATTTTGTTTTATTTAAAACATTTGAAACCGTAGAAATAGAAACTCCGGCCTTTTGCGCCACATCTTTTATTCCATGCATCTTCGTTATCCGTACCTCCTCTGAAGGTCCTGCACCGCTATCAATCCATTACATTATAAAGTATTTCCCCAAACATATCAATCGGGATTTAGCGGCGGGTTTTAGCCCGCCCAGGCGCGGATGGAAGGGGGACGCTTACCGTGAGCCGGGAGATGCTGCGGCTCACGGTAAACTGGTTCATCCGACCGGTAGGTTATGCCCCGTTACTAAGGTGGCGCTCAAACGGGGGCAGCGGATGAAGTGGGCTATGCGTATCATGCATCTTGCTTAAATAAATTTTAAGGCTTTTATGTATGGGTCCTTTGGGACTGTTTTTGAAGACCAGTATATTCACGGATAACAAGGCAATCTAAAACTTACACCAACAGAAACGAATCACCAGTTCTATCCCATCCGCTGCTACCGTACGGGACCTCTCCAGGGAATGAGCTCTTAACTACCGTTTGGATGCAACAGCTCCCGCACTCACCTCGTCATTCGCGTCCCCCCCATCCGTCAACGAGTCTAAAGCTCGTTACTACTCCCATATTGATTTGCGGTTTTTATGAGTGCGCAGAGGTTTTCATAAGGTACATCCTCCTGGATCTCCTGGGACGGCCCTGTAATATACCCTCCATTTTCTTTCATGGCTTCTATGACTTTTCTGGCCTCCGCTTCCACTTCCTCCGCAGTCCCATAAGGCAGCACTCTTTGTGTGCTGATCCCCCCATAGAATGCGATGCGCTTTCCATAATCCTTTTTTAGCCGGTAGATATCCATGCACTCGGGCTGGATGGGATTCAGGCACTCTACTCCCATCTCTGCAAGGTCATCCATAATCCGTATGATATTTCCACATGAATGTACAAAAACATTTTTCTTGTATTTTTTTATTAACTTATACTCTTGGATCTCGCCTTCTTTGATAAGGGTGCGGAAGCACTCGGGGGACATGATCAGGTCATTTTGTGTTCCCCAGTCTGATCCTAGAAGCACGCCGTCTATATATGGGCATGTCAAGATGTTTTCGAGCATAACAAGGTTTTTTCTGATGATGAGCTCCAGCAGTTTACGGCACCACTCTGGGGCAGCCGCCAGGTCGCACAGAAAGTTTTCTATGCCCCGGCTGAAATAGGCCTTTTCCCAGTGGCTTCCCCAAATGGTAACCAAAATGTATGCATCGTAATTCTTTTTCAGATATTCCACCTTTTCAAAAAATGCTTCATAGCTTCCTTTTCCGATTGTATCAGGTAATCCCTCGGGAGTGTCCTCTTCTTTAAACTCTGCCGGAAGGTTAATCCAGTCCCACCAAGGTGCTTCAGCATAAAGAATAAAATTACCAATTGCAAGGGATGCAGCTTCCTTTTGGCTTAGCTTACCCTGCCGATAGTCCGTCTGTATTTTTTCATTTCCATAGTCGTCAATCAGACGGTCTCCGTATAGCCCATACCCCTCTTCTGTCAGATATATAGAATATGGCACTATTCCGGGATCTTCAAAATTCAGAGATTTCTTTACAATCTGCGTTCGGTTCATTACATCCTCCTATCGTTTATACTCTTGCTCCTAAGATAATCTTACTTCCACAATCTGGTGTCCGTTCACCTCCGGGACATGGAATATCACTCTTTCCTTTTCAGATCGGTACTCAAGCGGAACATTCTGCGGCTGGCAGTATACTCCTTTCACTTCTCCCGGTACTTCTACACTGCACTCAATATTATAAACAGGCAGCACATCCTCAATGACGTCAATAGATTCGCAGCGCCTTTCAGGAATGTAATGCAGCAGATGCACAATCCTTCTGTTTTGGGCCGGCTGGTCATTTACAGCGGTAAGCAGTGCGGAAGGTCCGTTATGTGTGATAATCCGTTCCTGAAGAAGCAGACATACCGCATCCTTCACCATTTTTTTGCACCAGAGAGGTGCATTGTATTGATATTGTATGAAGACAGGATGTGAAAAATAAATGCTGTTTCCGTTTTGTACGACAGCCGGCTGTGCTATTTCTCCCGAGCAGGGCGACTGCCTGTGTGAACAAAAGTACCGGTAATCTCTGTCAAAAACAGAGGCATACGCATTTACAAGCACGTTTGCTCCCTCTTTTGCATCCACGTCGACGCCTCTCGCATACATGACATGATAGTCCTTTGGCAGATCCTTTCCGATCACATCCCCCGGAAGAATATACTGGCAGTAATCTCCTCTGTCATAGATCTTTCCGACTACATCTTCTCCGTATACGTCAACTGGCTGTTCCTCTCTCTTTGTTACGCCGATATCCAGTGCGAAGCTGGCTTCGTCGGGAGTGAGTCCCGATTTACACGTAAATATAGCCTTTCCTCCATTTTCCATATAAATGGAAAGTTTATCGGCAAACAGCGGATCAACAGGGATTTGGTCCGGAAGGATCAGCAGCCTGTATTTTGCGAAGTCACTCTGCGTGTCCACCACGTCAAATTGAAATGCGCATTCCTGAAGCATCCTGACTGCTCCCTGGAGTGATTTCGGCAGATTGTCATTTGAGGCACCCACAAATTCCTCTGCGGTAAATACGCCTATTTCCACTGCGGGTTTCACGTCATCGCACCAGGCCTCTTTTTCTTCTACCTGCTCATACACTTTTCCTATAAGGTCATAAACCGCAGGTGACAGCCTCCCGTCTGGATTGAGCTGATCCCCGATTAGGCACTTTGCCCCCATTGCCAGCATATGAAAACATTCAAATTCCAGAGCTGCCTGGTTCTTGTAGGAATGAAAATCACCCCACATGGTATGGAATTTGCCTGTCTGGGCGAGATATTCTTTCCCCAGGTTCCTGGCATAGCGCACTGTGGAGGGAAAGTGAAGATATCCCCAGATACCGCTCGGGAGCGACTCCAGCTCGTAATGGGTATAGGTATCCCCATTGCGCCTCTGATCCGTCCCCACATGTCCTCTGTTGTAAAAGATCGTGGTATTCTCAGATTTGCTGTGGATAAATTCTGTCATTTCTCGCTGCCATTCGTCGATTGTTTTCTTATAAAATTCCAGCCTGTCCCCGCGGTCCAGAGGATTGTATCCGTTCTGTTCCATCAGCTTTCTGCAGGCAGGACATGCACAGGGCACGGGAAAAACAATGTCCAGAAACAATCCGTCGATTACCTCAAATGTATCCAGAATCTCTTCCACGTGCTCTTTCAAAAATTCCCGGTAACCGGTATTCAGGCACAGCGTCTCGTAAAAGCCTGCCTCAAACGGCTCCTGCTTCCTGCCGGACTCACCGATTGACTGCCCGTTCTCATCGATACAAAGCCACTCCCTGTGCCTCTGTGAGGTGTAGTAGTCCCACTGCACCGTTGTATAGACCGGAGTACGGATTCCAATTTTACGGCAGGCCTCAATCTGCTCCTTAAGAAGATTTTTATTCACAAGATTTGGATGCACACGCTCCGGATTCTTTTTGGAGTCATAATAAATCATGCCGTGATGGCATCTTGCAAACAGAGTGACCGAATTTACATGTGCTTTCTTTAATGTCTGCGCAAATTCTTCGGGGTCAAATCTCTCCCCTATATTTTTTATCGTCTCATTTGTGTGAAAATCCAGATGAATTTCACGAAATGGCAGTTTTCCCATATATACCTCCAATTTATAATGTTAGCAGTTCGGGCATGGCTGAACTGCTGCTGCCCATGCGGGGGTTCCCCCCGCCAGACTATCCGCACTTTTCCGGGCGCGCCTAACCTTTGACCGCTCCCGCCGTCATACCCGCAATGATATTCTCCTGGAAGATGAAGTAAATCAGCATCGTAGGAAGAACTCCTATCATAACGGCTGCACACATCCCCGGAAAATTTGAAAACCGGTCCCCGGCAAACATATTTAATGCCAGCGAAACTGTTTTGAGTTCATTTTTCTTTAATAATATCAGCGCAATAATCATTTCATTCCATGTTCCAATAAAAGACAGCATTCCCATCGTTGCAATCGCGGGCCTGCTCAGCGGTACCACAATTTTAGTAAACGTTTTGAGCCCATTGCAGCCGTCAATCAGGCCGGCCTCCATCAGTTCTTTGGGCAGATTTTTCATAAACCCGCAGATTACAAATATCATATATGGCATTCCCGTAGCTATGTATACGCAGATCAAAAACGGAAGGTTGTTGTATCCGTCCATGTACTTTGCCATGATTGAGATTGGTATAATTAACACCTGGGCAGGAATCAGCATCCCGATTACAAACAGTCCCAGAACTTTATTGGAACTTTTAAAGCGAATCTGTGTAATGACAAAGGATACCATACAGCTGATGACCAGCTGGCACACGACTGTAGTTATGGTGATAAAGAAGCTGTTAAAAATGCTTTTTCCAAACCCCATATCCGCAAACAGCCCTGCATAATTTTCAAAGTGCCAGGTTTCCGGAAGGCCGAACATATTTGTATACATGGAGGTCTGTGTTTTAAACGATGTCAGAAAGGTATAGATCAGCGGGTAGATCGTAATAACCGCCCAAATTATCAGTACAATATAACAGATCAGTTTTCCAATGCTAAAACCACGCTTAATCATCCGAAGCATCTCCTTTCTTTCCCTGGAACCCCTTGAAATACACAAAAACAGATGCAATTGCGCCGACCAGCATGACAAACAGGGCCATCACGCTTCCCCTGCCGAAATCATTTCCCCGAAAGGAGGTGATGTACATATACCCCATAGGAACCATATTGGCTTCTCCAGGTCCGAATGTTCCGCTGGTGATTACATAAAAGACATCGAAGGCTTTCATGGAATTAGACAGAACTAGAATTGTCGCCACCGCCAGTATTTCTTTCATCATTGGGATTGTGATTTTAAAGACCATATTCCAGCTGTTGGCTCCGTCAATCGCAGCCGCCTCATACAGTTCACCCGGTATGCCGATCAGTCCAGCGAGCAGGATTACAAAGGGCATCCCTACCTGAAGCCATGTATTAATCAGCGTAATCACGGTAAAACAAATGTCCGGATCCGTCAGCCAGGACCTTGCCAGTGTCCCCAGACCCATGTTGTTCAAAAGCATGTTCAGCATGCCTTCATTGGTAGATAAAATCATCTTCCACATGAGGGATACAGCGGTTACAGACAATACCGCCGGCAGGAAAAAGGTCAGCTTGAAGAATCTCGAGCCCTTCAGTTTTAAAGAGACAAGATATGCCAGTATAAATCCGATTACCATTTGGGATACAACACTGATCACAACAAAATATATCAAACGCCCAAAGCTGGTCCAGAACTTCGGGTCCGTAAACACCTTTGCATAATTCCGAAGCCCGATAAATGAGAATTCACTGCCTCCAATTCCGCGCCACTTAAAAAAAGACAAAAACGCTGTCTCAAATACAGGGCTTATCATAAATATAATATAAAAAGCGAATGCCGGGAGCAAAAATGCAATTGCGAGCTTTTTATTCTTTTTAAAATCCAGCAACTGTTACACCTCCTGTTTTTCCGGGGCAGGGCATGCCCGGCGCCCGGAAGGGGCGCTCTTCCCCGCATGCTCTGTTTGATCCCTCATTCTTTACTCGCTGTACATTTCCACTTCCGCATCAAGTTCTTTTCCGGCCTGTTCCGGGGTTAGCTGCCCGTTCACCAGTGCAGAGGCCACGTCTCTGATTTTGGTTAGCATTGTGGATACTTTGTCGTAGTTGGTCACGTCGGTCGTTGCTGCGTCCGCGTTATTAATGACATCGGCAAATTTACTATTCAGACGGTTTACCTTTTCAGGATCCGCCTCCACATCTTTATTAGCTACAAGCACCGCATTACTGTTGGCAAGAACCGTCTGTCCCTCAACACCGCAAAGTGCCTTGCAGAGTTTCCAGGATGCTTCAATCTGTTCATCCGAAGCATTGGTTGCAATTCCCAGGGCGATGTCTCCGCCCCCGAAGTTATTCTTCGCAAATTCTTCTTTTCCTTCAAATACAGGCATCTCAAAGAAGTCAATGTCATCACCGACCTCAGAATCCGGGCCCGTATACGCCTCCGCATGAGCTGAGATTCCAAAGTTCAAAGCCGCTTTCCCTGTCTGGAGCATCGTCATTTCGTTCGAAAAATCTACAGATGCAGGCTCCGGCCCAAAGGCTTCCATATCTACCAGCTTCTGCAGTTCCTCCCATGCAGCCACCGCTTCAGGAGAAGAATATTTCATGCTTCGATCGCCAAGCGCCTTGGCCCCTTCTACTCCGTTCATCCTATAGAAAATTGCAGAATACAGGTGTTCTACACGCCATCCGTCTTTTGCGCCTAAAGCCCAGGGAATGACATCCACCGCCTTTAATTTTTCCACACAATCCAAAAGCTCGTCCCAGGTAGCGGGAACCTCTTTGATTCCGGCTTTTTCAAATAAAGCTTTATTATAATAGAATCCGCCCGATACGCTGGAGAACGGTACGCCCCACATCCCCTCTATGTCATCATACCGCAGATTCAGGGCATTCAGGGTAACATCAGCAAACTGTGCCTTAAACTCCGGTTCTGCATCCATCTTCTCCGTCATATCCAAAACTTTTCCAGACTGCACTGCCTCATACATCTCAGCGCCGCCCCAGTGCATAAACACATTAGCAAGAGTATCGGAGGCGATCTCGGATACCAGTTTCTCGTGATATTGTGAGCTGGACTGTACCTCCAGTTCCACTTTGATATCCGGATTATCCTTCTCAAACTGTTCTACAAGTTCCATAACCGGTTTGTATCCCGGTTCCGCTTCGCCTAAAGTTGAATAGAATCTGATCGTTACAGGTTCTTTATCAGAACCGGAATCCTCCTGCTTGCTGCTGCATCCTGCCGCAAGTGATGTAACCATTGCCGCCGCAAGCCCTACACTTATTACTTTCTTTAATGCTCTCATTTTCTACCTCCTGTAAATTATAAATTTTCTTTTTCTAAATAAAGTATACGGAAAAATAAGGGAAAGGAAAAGAAACTGAATTCTTATTTTCTATGGCAAAATTCTTTTCCTATATCCAAAGCAATTGCATATTTCCGGTAAATGTTATAACCTAAATTTAATTTAAATAGGAAGGGGGATTTTCATGTTCCGCTCATTCAAAAAACAGCTGACCGCTTTTACCATAGGCTTTGTACTGGCTATAGCCGTTATTATGGCGCTGCTCTGCTACCGGTTTATCTATCAGAATATTATTTCTGTCTCCGTACAGTACAATAATCAGATCGCGAACCAACTGTGCAAAAATATTGAACTATTCATGGAGGGGATTGACGAACAGATCGAGTCTGTGGCCTATTCTTCCGAGATCCGTTTTTTCGGAAGCCATTTTATTACTCCCGGCATTTCTTCTTCCCGCAGCGATGTAAAAAAGGTACTGTGGAGTGCAGCCACCCAGCAGAATGGTTTCGATGATATTTCTATTATATATAACGGCAAAAAAATGATCTCCTTGTTTAACATGTATGATGAAAAAAGCCTGCTTGAACTCTGCGATTATTATGACAAGAGCGAGGTTTATCTTAATGCCCGATTCGTCCCTCTGATTCACAGCAATAACAATGGGCATTACTCGCTGTCCTGTATTAAGTCCGTATCGAATTCCTCCGTTACAAGCGGATATTACGTGATTGGCAGCATTATCATAGATGATATTTTTGAGATGCTCAATAACGTCGATCTGGGGGACGGCAGCGGCGCCTGCCTCGTAGATGCCAATGGCTCTGTACAATATTCCACGCTCGTGGAGGGTACCTTTACCCAGGATATGACGAATCTGATACAGACAACTAATTTCAAGAAAGACTCCGGTTTTACTGCACGCCTGAACCGTGAAAATTATATTATATCGGTCTATCCGCTGAATCATTCCGACCTGAGTACGGTTGTCTATATCCCTTTGTCCAACGTCACGAAGGCAGCCGCGCCTCTGCTCTATACAATGCTGACCATCATTTTTCTTTTCTTAATCGTCAGTATTGTAATCAGTGTCAAGCTGTCCAACCGCCTGACTTACCCTGTCACCGCCCTGGCCGTTCATGTGCGGAACTGGGATGGCTGCAGCAATCAGTTCCCAAAGGTAAAGGGAACGGAAGAAACTGATATTCTTTATCATTCATTCCAGAAGATGACCGAACATATCCAACTGCTGATGGAGAAAAATGCGCAGGAAAACCGGCAGAAGAGAAAGGCCGAACTGCTGGCCCTGCAGGCACAGATTAACCCCCATTTTCTTTATAATACGCTGGATTCCATCAATGCCCTTGCAATATTGAATGACGATCAGGATATCTCCAATATGACAACCTTCCTCGCCCATCTGCTGCGGCTTTCCATCGGGCAGCCGGATGAATTTGTAACAATTGATGATGAGATCAAGCATATAAAGGCCTATCTCACCATCCAGAAAATCCGATACAATGATAAATTTGATGTGGAGTTTCATGTAGACAGCAGTATCGGCCAGTTTCCAATTATCAGGCTAATCCTGCAGCCACTGATAGAAAACTGCATTTATCATGGATTTGAGACTAAGGAGGGAAAAGGGCATATCATAATAAGTGCAGGGGAAAGCGCCGGCCAGATCGTCATTCAGATCATGGACGACGGTTTGGGTACAGATCCCGTGACGGAAAAAGAAATCCAGAATAATCTGGCTTCCGTAAAAAAACCCGGGAATGGTTGTTCTGTCGGAATCTACAATGTTAACGAACGCCTGCGGCTGTACTATGGCGATAAATCCTCGCTCACTTTCCACAGTGTCCAAAATAAAGAAACCGTAGTCACAATCCGTCTGCCAAAAGAAAAAGGAGAATTGTAATGTTTAAAATAGTGATTGCCGAAGATGAATTTCTGCTCCAGAAGGCCCTTCAAAAAATAATTATCGGACAAACCCGCTATGAGATCAGCTTTACGGCCTCTAACGGCAAGGCCGCATTAGATTACCTGCTTTTGCACAGAGCCGATATTCTAATTACGGATATCCGCATGCCTGTGATGGACGGCCTTGAACTTGTCACAAAGATCAAGGATTCCGGTATTAGAATAAAAACCATTGTAATCAGCGGATACAATGATTTTGAGTACGCTAAGCATATGCTGAAACACGGCGCTTTTTCCTACCTGCTGAAGCCTCTTGTTACGGAAGAGCTTCTCTCAACTTTGGCTGAGGCCACCCGTACCATCCAGGAAGAAGAGAGTAAGCGCAATATCTTGAAGTCTCACAAGTTTAATGCGCTTCAGCAGAATGGCTATGTACATTTTACGGACGAGCTCCCCTCTGTTTTACTGAATTCCCACAGGCTTTTTGCCTGTTGTACGGATTTCAAAAGTTCACCGGCCAAAACCGACATAGCGGATTTTCAGTTTGACCTGGAGACCCGCTTCTACCCCTGCTGCTGTTTCATGCTGGACAACTATCTATATCTGGTTACCAGTCTGGAGGACCCGGAACGAGACCGGATAGAAATTGTGACCGAACTGCAGTCTTATTTTACTGACAGAAATATTTCGGTTAAGATTGGAATCGGGCTCGCTGTTTTGAGCATGATGGAGGTATACCAGTCTATGAAACAGGCCCGCCATGCCCTGCGTTTCTATAAAGCGCTTCCCTTCGATGAGTTCGTGGACTATGAAAGGATCCCCTTACTGGAAGTTCCTGCAATCCCCTACCCGCTCACCGAAGAAAAGAACCTGCTGGAAAGTGTCTACTCTCACAGCCCTGACCGGATCCAGCAGCACATCACACAGTTTTATACCTATCTCTCCGGCCAGGATAAAGATGTCATCTACCAGACGCTGGCGGAGCTGGCAGTAAGCTGCAAACGCGAATTTTCCGGCTATCAGCTGGAATACTGCGATTGGGATGAGATTCATTTCCAAATCCAGCACCGGCAGAAATGGAGCGGCATCCTATACGGGATAAGAAAAATCCTCCTGTACATACAGCTGCAGCTGACGGAGAGCAGAAGACTGGCAAACTGTTCCACCGCTATGACAGCCCGGAAATACATCGAGGATCACATGAAGGAACCGCTCACACTCGATGAGGTTGCGAATGCCTGCTTCCTGAGCAAAAGCCACTTCTGCAAGATATTCAAGGAGGAGACCGGCCGAACATTCAAAGCTTATTTGAACGACATACGGATCGAACGCGCAAAAGACCTGTTGAAAAACAGTACTCTGAAAAACTACGAGATCGCACAGGAAATAGGCATTGAAGACGCCAGTTATTTTAATGAACTCTTCAAGAAAATAACGGGAATGACGCCTGTCGAATTCCGTGCGCTTTAAACTACTCAGCAGGCCAGTACTTGAAAGGAGCGGCCCCTGGCAGCGTATGCTCACACTTACAGTAACAGTAAGGTATTTAGTGTAACTTAATACCAGGAACCGCTCCTCCTTTAAAGCATCCTTCTGCTGCGGTATTCTCTGGGAGGCATTTTTTCGTATTTGCGGAAAAACCTGGAAAAATAAAAAGCATCCTCAAAGCCTAATTCCACGGCGATCTCGGATATCCTCATATCCGTTGCTGCCAGCAGCCTTTTGGCCCTGTTCATTAACAGCGTTTCCATATACTCCTTGAGTCCGATCCCCGTATCCCTCTTAAAATTCCTGGAGACAGCGTAATACGATTCCCCTAAAGCTGCTGCGACTTCACTTACCTTTAATGCCCCGCTCAGATGGTTTTCCACATAACTTATGGCTCTCTGTTGTTTTTCATACCCGCTGTAATTTTCCTCCATGCCTTCCCGCCTGGCTATTTCCAAAAAGCGTGATATGACCGCGAGCAGCAGGGACTTTGCAGCTATGACTTTATCCATTGTTTTCTGTTTCAGATTCTCCAGCAGCAGCTCCATTTCTTTTGGTATCTGGGGCAGTTCCATTGCCACCATACACCGGGAAAACAGGTCGATCCCCGGTATCAGCTGTATCTGGAAATGTATATAAAGCTTTTTCATACGGCCCTCCGCTTTATAATCGTAGGTAGCTCCTGCCGGTATCAAATATAGGTGTCCTTCTTTCAGGTCCATCTGCTGCATGTCGTTGTGTATATGGCCTTCCCCCTCCAGTATAAAGTATAATCTGTTAAACGGGGATACTACCTGTTTATAGTCCCACTCCTCCCCCGCCGTAAGAAGCCCGCTCTCCACAATTTCGAATTTAATCTCATTTATCTTTTCTTCCAGCATTGCAAATTTTTGATTTTCCATAGCAAAAAACTCCATTTATTTTTATATTAATTGCATGTACATTTTCCCTATATTTTCTATAATTATAGTATACAAAATAATAAGCAGGAAGGAAAGTGATAATTAATATGTCTTATGAAAATAGCCTCAGCGCCCTAAATCTCGAGATGCCGCCAAAAATTCCCCGCACAGAGTATTCCGCACACTTCCACTGGGATCTTGTGCAAAAAGTTACAGGAATTGAAGTCTCTTCATACAGTTCCGGGCAGACCCGCATACATGCCTCAGAAGAATTCATTAAAGCATGGGACTACGGCTTTTTCTGGAACATTATTCCTTTTGATGAACAATTCGGCGAGAATCACACAAAAATGGGACATGCGTCCTATCAGCAGAATAGCACGGATTATTCAGACGATGTCCGTGTATTCATCGAGGAGCCGGAAGATGTTTTCGATTTGGATTTTTTCGAGACCTATGGGGAAAAGGATAAAAGCAGGCTGATTACAGATTTTAATCAGGACTACCAGAAAATGATCCGGGAACATCCGGATACCGTAAACATGACCGGAATTTACACAACCTGTATGTCCGGGGCCATAGAGATCCTCGGCTGGGATATGCTGCTTCTGGCGGCAGGTGTGGACAGCAGGCTGTTCGGAGAATTTATGAACCGTTATACAGAGTGGAATCTGCAGTATTTTGAAGCATTAGCCGAATGCGAATCTCCTGTTGTCATGGTACACGATGATATTGTATGGACAAGCGGAGCTTTTCTGGCGCCCGAATTCTACAAAACCTTTATTTTTCCTAATTTAAAAAAGCTTCTGGCGCCTTTGCAGGAAAAAGGTAAAAAGATACTTTTTACATCGGACGGTAATTTTACACAATTTGTGGATGATATCGCAGCTTGCAGTGTCAATGGTTTTGTTATGGAGCCATGTACCGATATGTCTTATATCTGCGAAAAATACGGAAGTACACACGTCATTGTAGGAAATGCCGACACCCGGATCCTGTTGTGCGGGGATAAAGATGATATAGAAAATGAAGTAAAAAGGTGTATCGCTCTCGGAAGAGACTGCCCCGGATATTTTATGGCCGTAGGCAACCACATCCCGCCCAATACACCTGTTGATAATTGTTTATATTACAATGATTTTTACGAAAAATACAGCCGGAGATAGCGGCATGTTTATGTACCGTTGAAATCTAAATATCACAAAAAGCGGGCTGAACCTGCCCGCTTTCTCCAATCTTCTTTAACGCTTTACGCTATTTACCCTGCCCGTAGTATGCCCCTGGCCCATGTTTTCTCAAATAATGTTTATCCTGCAGTACCTGCGGAGCAGAAGTCACTTCTCTGTTCAGCTGTTCCGTACGGAAAGCCATCTTTGCCACTTCTTCCAGAACAACCGCATTGTGCACAGCCTCAGCAGCATCTTTCCCCCAGGTAAACGGTCCGTGGTTGGAGCACAGAACCCCAGGCACACTGGCAGGATCTTTTTCTTTAAATGTTTCGATAATCACAAGCCCCGTATTCTTTTCGTACTCCCCGTTGATCTCTTCCGCGGTCAGGGATCTCGCGCAGGGAATCTCTCCGTAATAATAGTCCGCATGTGTGGTCCCATAGCAGGGAACGCTTCTGCAGGCCTGCGCCCAGGATGTTGCCCAGGAAGAATGGGTATGTACGATTCCGCCTACCCCCGGAAATGCCCTGTACAGTTCCAGGTGGGTCGGCGTGTCTGAAGAAGGATTATATCTGCCTTCTATTTTGTTTCCTTCCAGATCCATCACAACCATATCGTCCGGCATCAGCGTCTCATAATCCACACCGCTGGGCTTAATAACAAAAAAACCGGACTCTCTGTCTATCCCGCTGACATTGCCCCATGTATAGGTCACAAGGCCGCGGCGCGGCAGTTCCATGTTTGCTTCATATACCTTCTGCTTTAACTCTTCTAACATCTCTTTCTCCTCTTCCTTTATTCCTGGAAATCCACAGGTACCCCATCTTTTGTTACCTGCACTACGTTTACTTCATACTCCCGGAAACCATCGACAATCTCTTGGGGCGCTTTTTCATCTGTAATTACATTCAGAATAGAGTCCGTAGGGCAGCTCACAAAGCTGCTGTTTCTACCCAGCTTGGTGTGGTCGGCTAGGATGTAGGAGGTGTCTGTAACCCGCTGCAGCATCAGCTGGTTAATATTTACCTCGTTCAGTATCTCCGTAGTCATCCCGCTTTCCAGGCTCAGACCGGAACATCCTATAAAGCTCTTCTTCGCAGTTACTTTACTGATATTGTTGGAGGCAAATTCGCCCACCATGGCCTCTTTGATCTCGCGCAGCTCCCCTCCGCTTAGTATCACTGATACCTTGGAAGAATGCTCCGTATAGATGGCTTTCCCATTGTTTGTGATCACAATCACTCTTTTATCCTTAATGTATTTTATCATCTGCAGCGCCGTCGCGCTGGTATTTATAAATATAGTATCTCCGTCCTCTACCAGAGATGCCGCATACTGGGCGATCCTCTTCCTGTAAAGCTTGATCTCATCCTCTTCTGTATTAATCTCGGTTACGCGGTCGGTCACGGTAGCCCCGCCGTAAAAACGTTCCAGCTTTTTCTGGTCCTCAAGATACTGAAGATCCCTTCGGATGGTAAGGGGAGATACCTGCAGCTCTTCTGCCAGTTCCTGCACTTTTACAAAGCCGTTGTTCTTCAGCGACTGCAGCACTTTATTTCTTCTGTTATCAACTAATGCTCTGCTTCTTTTCATATCTTTTCCTCTTTCCACCACTTTGACAGGCTTTACTTTCTAAAGAATATATGATTAGATCATGTTATTAAGACAATTATATGAATGTTTTTCTGAATCGTCAAGTAGTCTTGATAATTGTTGGACGGGAGGGGAGGCTTGCGTCTGTCCCTTCATTTCGCTGGGTGCATCCAATCGGTAGAAAAACTTGTCAACCCGGGGAGGCTCCGAAGCGGGTCAGCGTATGAATTCGCTTGGCGGAACATATACCCTTACGATGTCTCCCGGCTATCACTTTATGGTGCGCCAACCTTGAACCTGTCTCAAAAGCTACCGTACTTTTCAAAGCACTCCAGCGCATAGAGCATGGATTCCTTGGTTGTGCCAATGGCATCCAGATAACCATATTCCACTCCTATAAGACCGCCTTTGGGCGTAGCCCACTTCTCTACCAGTTCTTTTGCTTCCTGTTCGATCAGTTCCTTGTCGCCTGTCGGGAGCGTTGCCTGAATGTCGATGGCTGCTTCGAAGCAGATGCGGCCCTGTGCGATCTTTGATACTTCGTCTATACCGACCAGTCTTGGCTGATGAATGTTGATTATGTCTACCCCCAGTTCGATCAGGTCCTCCAGGATATCATTGATCTTACCATCGGTATGGAAACGGATATCCATGCCGCACTCATGCGCTTTATCAAATATCCTTTTATACTGCGGTTTGAATATTTCTCTGAATATGTCCGGGGATATCATCAGATTGTTCTGTGTCCCCCAGTCATCGGTTGTATCATAACAGTGAATTCTGCCTTTGCCCAGTCTGTAGGCTTCTTCGATAATGCCAATCTGATAATCCGCAAGCCTTTCAGCCATAACCTCAATCTCTTCGGGCTCCACAAGACAGTCCATTAATGTATTTTCAAAACCTCTTAAGAAATGCATGCGTTCAAAGATACACTGCGGGCTGTTCAGCTGCACGTAGAGGCCTTTTTTCTCCGCCTCATCAAGTGCCTCCTGAAGTCCCTCAAAACGCCCTTCCGCCTTAGGATCCGGGAATACATAATCATCCATATCGTCCCATTCCTCTATCGGAATGTTCGTTACCTGGCCCATATCAGAGCCGCTGGCATCATCGCTTTCCCACATACATCCCCATTCATCATATTCCCCGTTCTTAGGGCGCACCTTTTTGGAAACTGTATAGTCCGCGCCCTCCGGCCATGTGCTTTTTGGCGGCAGGACGAAAATACGGCATACGTCCCCTTTACCGGCGATCCGGTCAAAGCGGAGTCCAATTCGATCCGGCCCCGTAAATTTCACGTTTCCTTTGATAATCTCATAACCAGTCATTTTCATCCTCCTAAAAATCTAAACAGTTAACGAGTGCCTCCCGGCGTAAATATACCGGTAGGCACTAAGCCTTACTTTATTTCATTTGGGAAATGTTCTTTTACTGCGGCGAGAAGCGTCTCTGTCACAGCAGCCGTATCAATCAGGTTCTTTGTCTCTGCAATGACAGCATTGCTTGGCGGAAGCATCCCCGCCCACTCAGGACTGGTCAGAACCAGATCCGTTGTTGTGATAAAAGACAGCGCCTCACCAAATGAACATGATTCCACAGCGGCGTCAATATTGTGCTCATCACAAATTTTCTTTACACTGATCTTTAAAATCGTGCTGGTTCCCATACCATTTCCGCACACACATAAAATATTAAGCATCTTTTTTACCTCCTGTTTTAATTGTTCAGATCCATGAACAGTTACCTTGTTTTTTCAGTGAATTACCTAACCTGCTATCGGAATTCCCAACAGACTTCCAATTCCTTTGAAGATCGCGATAATTACTACCCATATTGTCGCATAATCTGCGCTTCCCTGCCACCATGTTATTTCCATCATCTTAACAGCAAGGGCGGAACCAAGTATCTGAACCAGACCATTTGCCGTACAGATCAGGGCTGCTGCCTTCCAGCCGCCAAACTTGTTTGCAAAGATTGCGATGGTCGCATTGTCGAAGAATAGCGGTATAAAGCCGGGTACCAGGAAGATCGGGGACTTGAATACCAACAGTCCGACAAGACCGATGATCTGTCCCAGAGCTCCGAAGAGCAGACCAAGTACTACTGATTTAGGAGCGAATGCAAAGATCGCTGCACAGTCAACACCTGCTACCGCGCCCGGAAGCAATTTCTCTGAGATACCCTTGAAGGACATCATCAGCTCACCCACGAACATACGCACACCACTCAGCAATACGACGATGTTGGCTGTCAGTGTGATGGCAATCCAGATAAGAAATACAACGTTGTTTGTCAGGCCCGCCTGATTCAGCCCTTCTGCTCCCCGGAGCCAGTCGATCTGCTCTTTTCCTACCACAAGCATAATAATTGCAGTGGAAATGAACATAACAAGGGCCGTTGCAATAATGTTATCCTGAAGGAAATTCAGTGATTCCGGTAATTTCTTTTTCTCAATATCATCTTTTTCCGGGTTGCCGATCTTTGGAGCCACTTTGTAGGCAATATAGTCAACAACCATCTGCTGATGGGCTACCGTAAAATCTGCGCCTGTGATTTTCTTTGTAGGCTCGATCAGCAATGTGGAACAAATACCCCAGTAAAGAGCGGTAACTACGGCTGCTATCAGGACTGTCGGCAGCATTCCGAGTCCCAGGAATCTCCAGACAATATATGTACTGATACCTGCCTGAACGATCATAGCGTTACCTGTCAGGTAAACGGCACGGATTCTTGTAAACTTTCTCAGCGCCACAAGAACCAGATTCAGGATAAATGCTACAAGCAGCGTGTAAATCCCCCATGCAGCCCCTGTTCCCTCTCCGAGAATCGCATCTATCTTCTCGTAACCGGCAGTCATGGTCGGGTATGTATTAAGTCCTGCCCCCTGGATACCTGTTGCGTTCTGAAGAGCCGTCAGAAGTTTTCCGAAGTTCGCAATCAGGGCGCCGGATCCCATCCCCATAACAATAATACCGATGGATGCTTTTGCTGCACCCGCAATTGCCTTGGACACCTTCTGTTTCATCGCAATATAACCGATAAATACGATGATTGCCATCAACAGAAAAGGCTGTCCGAAGATTTGTTTTAAGAGTAAATCAAGAATTGAGTTTAACATTATTCCTCTCCTTCCTTTGTAACAAGATTTTCCTATCTCTTTGTGCAAAATGCATTCTTGATACTTTGTATTATAGTGTTCGTTATGATAATTGTCAATCTTATTATATGATTATTTATCGTTTTATATAAACCTTTTTTTTCTTTAAATAAGTTTTACGCCTCATTAATCACCATTTCATTGCTATATATTCGTTTTATGTTCGTTATAATTCATATAATCGCTGTTTGGTCACAATTCCCAACTCTTTTTCCAGGTATCTCGCCACACCATCGTCATTATTGCTGAATGTCACACTGCTGGCCGCGTCTTTCAGTGCCTTTACGCCGTTTTCCATGCAAATTCTATAATCCGCGCATGCAAACATACTCAGATCGTTCTCATAATCCCCGAATACACAGACGTTTTCTTTACCGATCTTCTTCTCCTGCATAATTGTCTCAAGAGCAGTTTTTTTGGAGACCTGGCTCTGAAATGCACCTAAAAGGCCATACCCCGTTGGTTCATGGTGCACGTTTGCCAGACTGTCAACGAAACTTATGTACGCTTCCATTGCTGTTTCGTTTTCCTCGTAGGCCACGATTTTTGCAGCAGTCTTGTACCCCAGCACAGAGCCGCTCCGGAGAAACTCCCTGACCTTGAGTTTTACCGGGCAGCCTGCTTTCTGAGACAGCGCCTCGTAATCCCGGATCCTCTTTTTCAATTTTTCGCTTCCCTCAGAAAAATACATTTGTTCTGCAGAATACATCATAAATGTCATCTGCTGTTCATTCAGATAAGCCAGAAGACTGGCGGTATCCTCCTCTGCCAGAAAATTACAGCAGATCACCCGCTTACCGCTTCGCACAAGTGCGCCATTATCAGACAACATGTATTCACAGCCGCCAAGCTGTTTTTCATAGATGGACATCATCTGTTCATCCCGTCCGGAGGCAAGGCAGACAGCAATCCCCATCTCCCTGACTTTTTTCATCACAGATACCGTATAGGGGGTGATCATTTTCTCGTCATTTAAAAGTGTCCCGTCCAGATCGCAGACGACAAGCTTAATTTCGCTCATAGTTCTCTCCTTCTTTTATACAGCGTATTTGTTCCTGCAGCTCCCGGCATATAAGTTCAAATAATTCCCTGCCTTTTTCCGCAGTCGCTGCGGATGCATCTCCGAAGGCCCCGCTCTCTATAAAAGTTCTCCATGGCAACGGCTTTTTACCATAAAGAAGCGGAACCGGCGGGAATTCTGCGGTCGCAGCTTTCATATCCACCAGTTCCTCCTTAACATAGAGCATCAGAGAAGTCTCCAGCTCTCCCGCATGCCATACACTTCCGTTCCACAGAGGCGTAGTCAGAATATGTCCTGCTTTCTTTTCAATTCCGGCAGCCTTCATATGATACACATGATCCCCGGTCCCGCGATCGGCCAAAGTTCGAAGAATCTCTTCAATGACCTTATGATTTCCATTATGGAAAGAATACAAAATAATCCGCCTGGGGCTGGCACGCATCACACTTTCCACTGCCTGCAGGCAGTAATTTTCAAGACATGCCGGACTGATGGATATAGTGCTCTCAAACTCCCTGGCGGACCATACCTGTCCATAGGTTATACATGGATAATAATACATGTCCTCTCTTTCACAGATCTCTTGTGCAAATGCATGCGCCAGTATTGTATCCGTCCCGAGAGGCAGGTGGAGGCCATGCTCCTCCACCGAACCAAGGGTTAACAGAACACCTTCGCTCTCCCGTATATTCCTGCTCGCAGTTGTCCAGTTCTGATAAAAAAGATTTCTCATAGCTCAGAATACTTTGCATCCAGTGCAAGAAGTTCTTCTTCATCCTTAACATTCATCAATGCATCCATGATATCGGCTGTCAACAGCATATTGGCCAGTTTTTCCATGTTTTTCATATGTTCGTCGTGGTCTTTGGAAGCCAGAACAAAGAACAGCTTGGCGTCTTTTTCCGGATTACCTTCTTCAAAATGTACAGGTTCCTCCAGTTTCATGAATGATACTGCCGTGTCATTCACTCCCACAGCGCCTTCCTGCGAATGCGGCATTGCGATATTAGGTGCAAACACTATGTAAGGGCCATATTTTTTCACGCAGCCGATTACAGCATCAATATATGCCTGCTCGATAGAGCCATCGTCCAGAAGAGGCTGGCAGGATGCCGCTACCGCTTCTTCCCATGTATCAAATCCTTTATGAAAGCAAACTCGTTTTTTCTCCACTAATTCTCTTAATAACATTTCCGCATTCTCCTTTTTCCCGAATATTTTTTTACAGAATGGAACGGTAAGGCACGTTTGGCTCATCTGTAAAGCAGTCTTCAAATCCTCTTCTATAATGGAACTGTTTTTTATCTTTGTCCAGAGGCCAGATATATTTTCCACCCACATCCCAGATGAATGGTGTGAACTGATACTGTAACACATCTTTTTTAAAGTTGTAAAGCATCAAAATCTCCGCCGGGTCTGCCTTAAAGTTCGTCCATACATCATAATGGAACGGAATCACGACCTTACACTGCAGAGCCTCTGCCATTCGAAGGATATCCACAGATGTCATCTTATCCTGATTTCCGGCCGGGTTTTCACCATAAGAACCAAAAGCAATGTCTATATCATAGTCTTTGCCATGTTTTGCATAATATGTAGAGTAATGAGAGTCCCCGCTGTGATAAACGGTTCCAGCCGGTGTTTTGATCAGGTAATTGACCGCTTTTTCATCCATATCGTTGGGGCAGGTATTTCGAATATCCTCATCCGCGGTTACAAGACAGGTTCTGTCAAAGGAATCCAGTACCACAATCTCGCAGTCTTTTACCCGAATCACATCTCCCGGTTTTACAATTCTGCATCTTTCTTCCGGAACTCCATAGCTGAGCCACTTTTCAACGCTCTTAAGGGGCCCGATAAATGGGACATCAGGCTCACAGTTCTGCATAACTGCTGCCGCAAAGAACGGGTCAATGTGGTCATTGTGGTAGTGGGTGGACAGTACCGCATCCACAGCTGTAACGGCAAACGGATCGTAAACAATCGGCGCCGCACGCAGGTTTGGCTGCGTCATCCTTCCCCCTGTCATATTGCGCATCTGATGGAACGGAGCCATCTCCTTTGTCTTTTTGCTTCTTTTACCATTGCCGAACCACAGGTCGATTGCAATGTTCGTACTGTTCTCGGATTTGATCCAGAGCCCGGTGCATCCAATCCACCACATGGCGAATGTTCCCGGGGCAACTACTTCCTCATCAATTTCCTCGTTCAGCCAGGTTCCCCATTCCGGAAATGCTCCGAGTACCCATTTCTCTCTTGTAAGTTCATTCACTTTGCTCATTTTGCTTCCTCCTGCCTTAAATGATTGTTATTTTTCATTAAAACTATCGTTTATTATCTTTTCACGCTTATTTTATCATTTATTATGAATGTTTTCAATGCATTTATATGATTATTTTGTTTTTATATGAATATTTCACGTATCACTTGACTAATCATAAATCTCATGCTATCCTATAGGTGTATTTTCATCGGAGTTAGATTTCACATATTTTTGTAAGTCATTATGTTCCATTGATAATGCCTTACAAAAATATGTGATTTTTTATTTTCTGAGATTTACAAATATTATATTTAGGAGGTACCTATTATGAATAACGGTACAGTAAAATGGTTTAACGCACAAAAAGGATTTGGATTTATCACAAACGATGCTAACGGAGAAGACGTATTCGTACACTTTTCAGGAATCGCTTCCGATGGTTACAAATCTCTGGAAGAAGGACAGAAAGTATCATTTGACATCACAGAAGGAAACCGCGGACCTCAGGCTGTTAACGTAGTTGGAGCATAATCCGGTTTTAGTGATTCGTCAGATTTGAATTCTATGCAAACCTAAGTCAAATACCCCGCAGGCGTCTGCGGGGTATTTGTTTTTTCTTGTATTGTCCGTGGATATAATAACTGACATTCATCAGATAATCCGGATTTGTAATCTATCTGAAAGAGGTGCTGTCTATTGACGGTTTAAGACCAGAGAATATTATGTTACAAACTGTTACCAACTTAAAATCAAGCATGCTTTAATTAGAATCTACGTTGGTTCTTTGCAAAATAGGTCGAAAAACGGTCGATATATAGTACTGAAAGACATCAATATGTACTATATTATAGATGTTGCCAACATCGCAAATGTTTGTAATTACGGTATTCTCTACGCATGTAGTACTGAGAATTGGAAAACTTTTTATTAAGCATTGCTGCATAAGCCTTCCCCGACGCTTAACGTTCGGCAGAACTCAGATCCCATCAGCCGCAGCCGGGCAGCTATGGATACGGTCTTCACCTGGCCTGGCAGCAATTCGAAATAATTGTCGGAACAGTCATTGACCCCCTCTATATATACACCATGGAGGAACACGTCACTTGTGATGGTCAGATGCAGGCCTCCGTCCTGCTCGACACACAGCACTCTTGGCTCACCGTCCGGCATATCCAGGCACCTTGTCTCACAAGCAAACAAACGTTCGGGGGCTATCTCCATACTTTCCGGTATGACAGCGACTACGCCGCGTTCAAGGTCACCTTCCGGAAAGTCAGTCTCCAGGATATGGCTGCGACTATATGGCAGCAATGTCAGCGGAACGATTCTAGTGTCCCGTACTCTTCCATCCAGGGAGATATAACCTACCTCAGCCATCGTGTCGACCTGATCCGGGGTGTCATTACATCCGGTGACGACGAGCTTACCGTCCACCTGACGCAAGATCAGCTTCCTGTGAGAGAAAGCCCGCTTCACACCGTAGTATGAAGGCTTTTTCTGCAGACAATAGTCCACGACGGACCAGCCCACCTCTCCCCATGAGTCATTAAACATCCAGAACAATGCGCCGGAGCAACGCGGCTTGAAGCGGAGCGCCTCAAGCGAATATCCATACATAAGGGACTGGACCATGCCAGAATACAGAATGTAGCCATCCAGATCCAGCGACTGGGGATTGTCCATATAATGCTTGACGATACCGCCATACACGGTGCCTTTTTCGAAGTCGTTGTTATGATGATCCCAGATCCCGGACAAGCGGTCTACAGGCTGCCCGTCGAAATACGACTCTATAGCCACACGCGAGGGTGCGCCAAAATACCCGTATTCCGACACAAAAGCATGGTTAATCAGGTCATAGGCCATCGGATCGATGCGTTTCTCCATATCAGGATGCATCGAGCAATTCCAATGATGGGTGTCTCCTACCTGCTCTGAGTCCGGAAATTCGCCGCCGAACGGAGAGCTGTTCCAATAAGGTATCCTAGAACAGTTGGCATGCACAGCCTTCTTAGAGACATAGTTGGATATCCTGAGCCCGAACTGCCGGTCGGGATTCTTTTTCAGCAGCGAGATATACCAGAAATAGCGGTGCAACTCGTTATCACCGCACCACAGGCACATAGACGGATGGTTCCTAAGGCGCCTGGTCTGATAGTCAGCCTCGTTTTCCATCTCTCGGACGAAATCCGGGTCATGATCCGGGAATGCACCGCATGCAAGCATAAAGTCGTGCCAGATCAGAATGCCGTAGCGGTCGCACAATCGATAAAATATTTCCCTCTCATAAATGCCGCCGCCCCAGATCCGCAGCATGTTGAAGTTGGCATCATGGGCCGCGCGGATCAGCTCCTCATACTTTGCATCGCAGACGCGGGCATAGATCGGGTCATTGGGTACCCAGTTGCTCCCTTTGCAGAATATCTTAACGCCGTTGACCACAATGCCAAATCCTCTTCGGCCGTCCTCCTGCCGGGAGATATCCAGCCTGATCGTGCGTATGCCATACTGAAACTTAGGATAAGCGGTCTTAGAGCCGCAGCATTCCAGGCACACCTCCACGTCATACAGCGGTTGCGCGCCGCTTCCTGCAGGCCACCAGAGCTTTGCGTCCTGAACATCCACGTCCAGGTCGATCCAGTTGATACCGGCGGTCAGCAGAATGTCATCCACGCGGGCATAGGCGCAGAGTACGCCATCCATTCTGAGCATGATATCAAGATCCGCGTCGGCACATCCTATAGGATTGAAATACTCGACCTCCGCCCTCAGACGCAGATGGGCATCCTTTCCGGCTTCCAGCGTCTCCAAGTCAACAGAGCGTATTTCAGCGACTGAAAGGCAGCGGACATATGCTCCGCCCGTGATGCCGATGCTAAATGCCTTGGGCAGGAAGTCCCAGCCGGCATTGTACTGGGGCCGGCGCAGCCATGTGCGGCGATGGTCCCCGCGTTCCGGGTGCCCCGCATCCTTTTCATGACAAATGCTCCATTCGAGTTCCGCCAACTGCTCCTCGGTTACCTTTTCCAGACCTGTTGTCAGCCGTATGCATAAAACGTTTTTGCCCGGTCGCAGATAGCACTTTATGTCAAAAGTGAACGGGTAGTGCGCACTTTTGTGGGTGCCTATGTGACTCCCGTTCAGGAAGATCTCCGCCCATGTATCCAAAGACTCCAGTGTCAGTTCCACCGGACCATCGCCTATATCCAGCTCGGAGATATCAAATTCCCGGACGAACCACCAAGAGCGGTTTGAAATCCACTCACATTCCCGCGAATAGTCTGCCAGGACCGGATCCTTGATAACTCCGCTCTCGATCAGCGGCATCCTGACATCGCATGGGAGTGCACAGTCCATCCACCCATCCTCAAACGCCATAACGCGTCCGATATCGCTCACGCCCCAGCGGAGAGGCGCCTCGTGCAGTTTCCAGCCGGTGTGCAAAGCCAACTCTTTCATATAAAACCCTCCTTCTCTATTAAGTACTAATCAATTATTTCTATCATACAGCGATAATTGTCGCACTGACTTCTTCAAGACCCTCAGTCTTCGCTGATATTTTTATGATTCCGGCTTTTCCGGTACTCCTGGCTATAGCCAGCGCCCTGCCGTGCCATGATGTATATCTTCCGCTGAAAAAATCTTCTTCTGTAACGGGATTGGCGCTTCCTACAGCCAGAAGTTCTCCTTCACCTTCCACGCTGACGTGAACAGCTTTATCTTCATACATATTCAGTATCCCTTCGCAATCCTGCAACTCTATCCAAACATACGATATATTATCCACATCCGCATGTATCTTCTCCTCCTCCGGACATATAACTATCCTACTTACCTGACCGGCGCTTTGAAGCTCACATCGCGCTATTTCTTTTCCTTCCTCATCAAAACTGACTGCTTCCAAACTGCCTGCACTGTATGGAACTGTGAAATCACACCTATAATCGATAAGAGGTTTCCTTGCAATCAGATGTCCATCCTTAAACAGCTCAACTTCGCTGCCTTGACTGTACACCTCAATCTGCGCATCTGAACCCTCATATCCGGGCCACGTCCAACTGGCAACAGCATCTGACTGACGCCAATTTCCAAGAGTAAAAGCCTCCCCTGAGTGTTCCAGCGGCCTCACCGCAATGTACGGTTTTTGATACTCTCCCCAGATAATGGCAGAATAATATGCTTGTGTCTCTGGAGTCCCATTTAGATCAAAAGAACCACAGGCCGCTGTAAGACACGGATATGGCTTTGAAAACGGTGCCTTATCTGTTCCGTATGTCGGAAGCCCGACACCTGTCTCTCCGAGATAATCCCATGCCGTCCACATGAAATCACCGATGACATAGGGGTGGTGCATGACAGCCTTCCAGTTATCTGCCATACGCTGCGGGAACGTCTCGGAGCTAAGGATAACCCTCTCCTTTACAAGCTCATGCGTTCCCTCGTAGAGGTTATGCCCGTAGTTGTATCCGACTATGTCAACATTCTTTACACATTCACCTATCAACGCCTCAAGGCTTTCCGGAGTGATAGATGCCATTATCTTGGGAAGCAGTGCGACGATATCGTTTACCTCCTGACTTCCTACAGCCTTATCGCCTTCAGCCTTCTGCGCGATAATCTCCTCCTCGCCGCTCGCCTTGCGTTCTTTAGCCTCATTTGCGGCTTTCTCGACCTCCATCTTCTTCTTAGCCTGCATATTGGCGAGCATGGAAAGCATACTGTTTATCGCTATAGTAGTGGGTCTTGTATCATCCAGCTCATGAAAAGCATCGCTAAGCATTTTGCTTATCACTGCACCATGAGGAAAGCCGGTATCGGTTATCTCATTTCCGATGCAGTACATTATGACGCAGGGATGGTTGTAATCCTTTGATACCAAGGCCTCTACATCCCTCCGCCATTCAGCGTCAAAATGATTTGCATAATCGTGAGCTGACTGCGGCACCTTCCACTGGTCAAAGCTTTCATCAAGCACATACATTCCGAGTTCATCACAGATATCAAGGAAATTCTTCCCTGCTGGGTTATGGGAATAGCGGATCGCGTTGAAGCCGAAATCCTTAAGCCTCTGCACCCTCCTGCGCTCCGCCTTATCATAGGTTCTTGCACCTAAAAGTCCGTTATCATGGTGGATGCAGCCGCCCTTTAGCTTAACCGTCCTTCCGTTGACCATAAAACCGTCGACAGCATTCCACGAGAGCATACGGACCCCAAACCGGGTATAGGTTTCATCTACGGTAATGCCATTTCTTTTTAACATTGTATGGAGCATGTACAGGCTCGGATGCTCCGCATCCCAAAGCTTCGCGTCAGGTATCTCTATCTTTGCGCAGGCTCCGCCTGCCTCACAGAGCTTCTCATCCCCCAATATTACCTCATGGACTATTTCAGCATCCTCAAGCTCATACGCATCGACGCAGATGCTCACAACGGCGGGTGATACAGACATTGTGGTTATCTTCACTCCCTCCGGCTTTATGCCGTTCTTAGCTCCTACCCAAAGATTCACCGGGCGGTATATGCCGCTGCCTGAATACCAGCGCGAATTAGGCGTCTGCGAATTGTCCGCTATGACAAGAAGCTCATTTTCTTTGCCTGTCTGTATCCTTCCGGTCAGATCGACATAAAAATTTGTATATCCGTAGATGTGCCCGCCTATTTCCTCGCCGTTAAACAATACCTTGGAATTCATGTACACACCCTCGAATTCCAGCATGACCCTCTTGTCCGCGAAAGACTCATCGCCGTAGATACTTGTAGAATAAAAGTATTTCCCGCCAGGAAAATATCCGGTTGCGTTCCCGTTTTCAAGAGCTGCGTCTCTGTTCTCATAGATCATGGCATCATGAGGCAGATATATCTCCTGCTTGTCATATTCGCAGCCGTCCTTCCAAAACAGCCATTTTTGTCTTAATCTTTTGCTTGTCATTTTGCCCTCCTTAATTTCACAAAAAGACGCTACATCTCATCTTAATAGCTTTCATCTTGATAGCTTGCCCTGAATAAATTCGGTATAGGCAGATTCGGCAAACCATCTTAATCAAATTTCCGTCCCACTATCTGCAAGGATTTATCAGTGTACTCCATAAGCTCAATACGATTGCCGTCCGGGTCCGCGAACCAGCATTGATAGGTGAAGTCAGGGCCAAGGGTGATATTTGAGGTAGGCATAATACCTTTATTCTTCAAATCCTCTACGGCCTCTTTTATATTATCAACCTGAAGACTCAAATGTGAATATCCGACTCTTTCTTTGCCGAGTTCCCTAAGCGGCTCCAGCATAACGAAATTTCCCATTGGATAGAAAAACTCCAATAACTGTCCCGGAACTATTTCCAGATACACCACCCATGGCATATCTCTTATTGCTGAAAACTTTCTGATCATACCGTCAATAATTTCTCCGGTTTTTTCTCCTAATGTCTTTGCTGCAACATACAATTCCCTGTTTTCAGAAATAGTTTTTTCATAGTCTGCATAAGTCAGCAGCGCTTTTTTCTTGAAACCAAAACCATCACAATAAAATTTCAAGGTCTTATCCATATCCGTAGGGTTAAATGCAAGATGAGAGATAGACTCCACTTTCCAATTACGATTCGTTGTTTGCATACTTTATAAACCTCCTTAAAAATTACCTGTCTTAAATTGTTGATCGAAGGGTATATACCTGACCGCATTCACTGCTCTTGCGGAATCCCTCGATTATCTCCACTACATGAGCGGCCCTCTCACCGCACGCAGCAGGCCGCCGTCCATGCATGATTGCATCAGCCATCTCCGATACACCGATTCCCCGCTGATCGTCAACCGGACCGGGAAGCAGTTCGACCGGCTGCGGAACAGAGCCGAAAAGCTGTTCTATTACCTTCTTGTTCTCTTCTAACGCTAACCATTTAGGTGTCAAGCCTTGGGGATTCCCAAACATCAGACGCTCTGCCCCGTCAACATTTTTCTGCAGCCTAACCTCACCGTTAAAATGATCCATATTCGGGAGATACAAAACGCCCTCGGTCCCATATATGATGAAGTGGTGCTGTTCCGGCACGATGGAATCTCCATCCATCATCATAGAACCAATCAATCCGTTTTCGAACTGTAGTATCGCTGCCCCGACATTTTCTGTTTTCACCTCGAATTCCTCTCCGGTAACGGTGCTCTTCCTATTCGGGCGGTTGATCTTCTGCATGCAGGATACCCTTGCAACAGGACCAAACAGATCAAGCAGGGCATTTAAATAATAAGGCGAAAAGTCACCAAGAATGTCCCCTCCGGGCCCCAATAAAAAGCGCATGTGCCCATACAACATATTTAAATTTCGTTCTATTGTTACAGTAACCCCGCTCACCTCTCCGATCACACCTTTTGCAATCAGATTCTTTGCTGTCTGTAACGGTGTGCCCAAAAATGTATCAGGAGAAGCACCTATCTTTACATTCTTTTCATCAGCGATACACAAAAGCTCCTTTGCTTCTTCATGCGTTATTGTAAAGGCTTTTTCCGTATAGGCATGCTTTCCGGCAAGCACGATCCGTTTTATGAGCTCATAGTGCGTATCCGCAGGCGTGAGCACAACCACTAATCCTATGCTTTCATCCGCTAATATCTCTTCAAACGAGCAGGCTACAACACCATATTTTTCACCCTGTCTTTTGGCGGACTCCCCATGCTTCGAACAGCATTTGACCAATTCCAGATTGTCATACCTGTTCTTGATATTTGAATAATAAATATCACTGATCTTACCTGCGCCGACTATGGCCACCCTCATTTTATTAATACTATCCATTTCGCTCCTCCGATAAACTCATAAATATTTTTTTATATTTTCCAGTCCCCGCCTTAAATCCTCCAGCAAATCATTCGGACTGGCATCCTGATCAATAACAATACCGGTATCAATAAGATTCAGCCCTTTGGCTTCTCTTATGATTTCCTTTAGAGGAATGATCCCTTCTCCGACAGCGGCAAAGCGGTCCGCCCCAGCTTTTTTATCAGCGTTTTCGACAAAATCCTTTAAATGAAGAACCGAAATTTTACTGCCGTAATTTCTTATGATCTCCAGAGAGTCTTTTCCCGCGAACTCTATCCAGCCTGCATCCGGTTCAATCTTCAAGCCGGAAACTTCACGGATATAGTACTCAAAAACCGTGTCATCTCCGTCATCCGCCAGCTCATTAAAATGATTGTGGAATAAAAAATCTATATTGTCCTCCGCTAATTCTGAAATAGCCATTTTAAGATCGGGAATATCGCTACTTGCATCGGATATCTTTGATTTCTGAGGACTGTATGCGTAATAGCAAAGCCCCGTATTTCTGCCAACCTCCCTCATTCCGGACAGCGCCTTTTCCATGCTGCATCCCAGCATGGGAGAAAGCATTACATGAGCTCCTGTTACATCAAAGCCCTTATTCCTTACCTGTTCGATCTTTTCCCCTGCCTCCTTAGAGGACCAGATACCGGCATCACTGATCCCTAGCTTTCTAAGATGTTCCCGCATCCGCTCCTCCGGAATGCTAAGAGCATCCTCAAAAAGCACACACGGCTCGATAAAGTCAAATCCTATTTTCCTGAGCCTTTCCAGAGTCCCTTCAAAATCAGTTTCAAACAAGCTGCCAAGCCCATATGTATTTACACCGACTCTCATAACAAATCCTCCACATATTTCCTGCCTCGGATAAGGCTTTCTTTATAATCATCGCCATTGTCGTAAACAAATTCAACCGTAAGGAAGCCATCGTATCCATGGCGCTTAAAGCAGCCCATCAAGGCTTTGAAATCGACCATTCCGGTGCCTGTTGCGGCTCCCGCCATCCTGCTGCCATCTGCGCAGGTGTCGGCAAACATTTCTTTGTCTGATGCTACGCGCATATCCTTCAGATGGATGTGTGCTGTCCGATCTGCAAATTTTTCATAGTAATCAGTCGGATCCTCCTTTACAAGCAGCATATTCCCGCTGTCAAAGACAAGCTCCAGCTGCGGTGCCTTTGAGAATACATCCTCCAACTCGGCGGCGGTGCAGAAATGAAGTTTAAGGTCGGGCGTATCCTCCACGACAGGATGTATTCCGTATTTTACTGCCTGATCTGCTATTGGCGCAAATCTGGCGGCAAGATGCTCCCTTATATCCTCTGGCTTCTCATTCTCAATGCCCTTGTGGGCCTGAGGAACCAGCATCAATACCCCGGTCCCCAGCTCTTCTGCCATTTCCACGGCCTCGCAGCCTCTTTTATACAGCGCATCATTCATATCCTTGTCCGGATTGGCATATTCATCCATATAAATGAAGCTGGACACCTCAATGCCACGTTTGTCCAATTCCCGTCTTACATAGTCCATCCCGAAGGCTTTGACCTCCTCGCCCCATACATCCACAGCGCTGTATCCGCTTTCCTTTACCAGATCCAGCATCTCCTCGTATGTGTCCTTGAACTCATCCCTATCGCCGGTAATGATATATTTAAAATATGCCGGCAATATCATATTGATTGTCATTAAGCTGATCTTCATAATGCATTTACCTCAAGGTTTAAATATTTACATTCTTCAGGAGTAAGATTTAGCTCGTATGCGTTTATATTTTCGCGCATCCGCTCGATGCTCTTAGTACTGACGATCGCAAAAGCATTTATATCCTGACGGAATATCCATGCCATCGCTATCTGCGCTACATTTACCTGCTTCCTTTCAGCCAGCTCTTCACAGCGCCTTAACCGTTCAAAATTCTCCTCACAGGCATAGCCCTTTTTTCCTGCATCGTCCAAAACATTATCAATATCGGACAGATCGTCGCTCTTGAGCCTGCCGGAGAAAAGGCCGCGGGCCAAGCTGGAATATGCTATCACGGGCATCTGAGTATTTCGGTACCAATCCCTGTCGCCCTTGTGGGAGCTTCCTGTTATTGACTCGCAGCCGCCTCCCCAAGGGTCGCCGATCTGCTCCGCGAGCCCATAATTGGGACTTGAGACCGCAAACGGTATCAGACCGTGCTTATCGGCATATTCATTGGCCTCGGCTATACGCTCGTACCTCCAGTTCGATCCTCCGAATGCCCTGATCTTTCCCTTTTCGTGCAGTTCATTTAATACTTCGACTATCTCTCCCGCAGGTACGGAAGGGTCGTCTCTATGAAGCAGGAAGATATCGACATAATCCGTATGAAGCTGCTGCAGCGAGCGGTTCAGATCGCTCTTTATTTCCCTTTCATTCACCCGGCTGCGTCCGAAGATGCTCGGATGCGCACACTTCGTCAAAAGGACGATCTTTTCACGGTTGTCACTTTTTTCAATCCATTTCCCTAAGGATGTCTCGGCGCCCAAATAGTTATGGGCTGTATCAAAGGCTGTAATTCCGGCCCCAAGCATGGAATCTAAAAGCTCATTCTGCTCACGCCCCATCATAAACGAACCAAACGCCGTTCCGAAAAAGATACGGGATACCGGTTTTTCAACAAGAGGGAGTCTTGTATAAAAATCATCTTTCATACTTACACCTATCCTTTATCTTTTATTCTTTATCAGAGGCATATTTACCTTCTTTAAGGTCTGCTTCGATCGCTGAATACTTCTTGTCAAGGTCATACCTAGACATACAGAAAACACATAATGCGCTAATTATCGCAGGTATCACAATATAAATGCTGTTGATTGATGTGATAGCACTCTTCGACTGTACCGCAAGACTGGCATCAAAGTTTCCTAAGCTCAATATTGCCCCAAGCGTAGCCGTGCCAAGTCCCTGACCTATCTTAAACGCAAAGGTTATGGCAGCATTGCCCATTCCGACCGGGTTAAACCCGTTCTTCCACATACCATAGGTAATGGCATCCTGAACGATACTATTCATTGAAGCTCCTCCAAAACCGAATCCAAAGCCTTTTAAGAGCATTCCCGCGATCAGGACAGGGGTCGCTGTAGAAATGAGGGGAAGTAAAAATCCTATGGCGGATGTACCCATTCCGATCATCAAGCAATTACGTTTTCCGAGTTTACCGATCAAAGCTATCCCCAATACAAGCGTTGGAATCATTGAAAGCGAATAGACTGCCGATAACAGTGCCTGAAGGCTCACGTTCCCCAATACATACTGCGTATAATATACTGTGGCGCTTCCTGTGGTTCCCATAAGGAACATGATCAATGTACCTGTAGCGCAGGAAAGAAGCCAATATTTGTTTGTAAAAAGCGATTTTAATATCCTGCCGATACCAACCGTATTTCCATGATTGTCCTTTACCGTATTATCCACCTGCTCATTATCACCTTTATTGATACTCACGCGCTCTCTTGTCAGAGCAACACAAATTCCCGTTGCAATCACATATATGATCATGTAAACGATGACCGCTCCGATAAAACCCTTCTGTGTATAGAGCTCGCCGCCGCCGATAGCTCCCGATATCTTCAGAAAGAAGCTATTGACAAGGATGGTAAAGAGCACATTGGTACCAAGAGAATTCAGACCGCCGTTGATACCGCGAGATTTCTGGTTCATAGTGGCAAGACCGCAGAGAGATGAATATGGCACCGCAAGCGCCGTATAGCACACTGTATTTGCCAGATTATACGTTATAAACATATAAATGATCTGCGCGGTACGGCCCCATGTGGCAGGCACGAAAAATGCCAGCACCGCACATATGACCGTAGGAGCCATCATGCGCAGCAGCCACGGACGGGCCTTTCCGAGCTTGCTTTTTGTATGATCGACCAGATATCCCATTACAAGGTCTGAAATTCCATCCAAAACCTTTGAGATTGCAATTACCGTGGCCGCCAGACCTGCGTTTATCCCTGCAACATTAGTATAATAAACCAGCAGGAAGGTTCCGAATAATGCCTGCTGTACATTTACGCCGCTGCCCAAAAAATACCCGAAATGCTCCGAGAATCCTAGTTTTGCATCTACACTCATATCACGTTGTTTCTTCATTTCCAGCTTTCTCCTTTCATTATTACACTGTAAATTTATATTAATTATTATGTATCTGGCGGTTCGGATGATCCGCCGCCAGCCAATTACGGATTATCAATAAAGCGTTAGTTCAAATATTTCTAACTCGTTGGCTTCCTCAAAGGACAACCGCAGCTCATATTTTCCGGCATCAGCGTTCAATTTTCCTCCGCTTTGTAAACCGTCCGCGATAGTGATATCACCACAGAAGGCATCATCCATATATACTTTGATCCTTCCGCTCCCGGCACAAACCATCTCAATGCGGTTCCATCTTTCATCGTTCTTTATATAGCGGAAAACTACCTCATCTCCTGAACCTATGTTTGTTATCACTTCGGGATACATTTCGCTCGCAGCCGCATCCTTATTTAAGCCGATATATGCGCTGCCCTTTAACGCACATGCCTGATAACCCATTATCCTTTCGCCCGGAGCAAACGGCTCCCCGACTCCTTGGGACGTCATTTTGACCTCCGGGATACTCCCATCCGGCAGTATCGTTATCGGTTCTATACAAAGACGCCTGTTTTCCTTTACTCCTCTGCTGCATCTGTGATAAAAAACATACCATTGGCCATTTACGCACTCTATAGAGCCGTGGTTGTTCCAGCTTGCAGGATCGCAGTCGGCATTATCAATGATGATCCCCCTGTACTCAAAAGGCCCAAGAGGGGATTTTGATGTGGAATATCCCAGCGCCGTAGGCTTCCCTCTCTCCATATCCGCATATATGTAATAGTAGGTATCACCTATCCTACGCATGGAGGAGCCTTCATGGAAAAAGTGTTCCTCTTCTCTTACGAGATTATCCACTACAGAATCCTCGTCAAATGAAACCATATCGGGATTTAACTTAACTCCGTGAGATGCAAGCTGTCCCCAATAAAAGTATGCCTGTCCGTCATCATCGACAAAAACTGCCGGGTCTATCCCCCCGCAGGGAAGCTGCTTCGGCTCCTTAAAGGGCCCCTCCGGCCTGTCAGAAATCGCTACTCCCTCGCTGTCATCAGCCATGCAGAAATAGAGATAGTACCTTCCGTTTTTTTCAATGCAGTCAGGGGCATATAAAAACGGCACTTCATTTGACTTAAACTGATCCTCCAGCTTCAGATCCCCGCCTCCTTTTTCGCGGGCAATTTGTATCATCTTCAAAACAAACGGCGTAAGATGCTCTAGATCGACCCCCGGATACTTCGGCGCGTCCGGATTGCCAAACCACGGGATCTCATTTCCGTTTAATGACTCATCATGTATCGTCCAGTGCTCCATATCCGGCGTTGAGACAACATGATACTTCTCACTGCAGAATGCGCCGTCTTTATCATCATAGCTTCCATACAGATAAAGACTGCCATCCGGCATAACATGGCCCTCACTGTCCGGAACATGATATTGCAGCGGCAATATGGGATTCCTTTTGTTTACATAAGTCTCCATTTAAACCTCCTATCTCTGCAAAACCATCACACAACAACTTTTGCATTTTTTGCTTTTATCACTACGATTGACTCGCCGCAGCCCTCTGCTTTAAACCTGACCTTGATCTCTCCGGTCTTGCCCGTGCTGCGCACTGCTGCCATCACCTCGCCCTCGTACGTTTCCCACACGTTCTCGCCGTATCCTCTTGTTGTCTGCGGGTTTGCGCTTCCGTATCCCTGAAGAACTCCCTCGCCTGTAACCTCAACAGCCACCTCTTTTACAGCAAACAGGTTGGGAGCACCCTTGCTATCCTGCAAGCGGCATGTCACAAAAGCTATATCATGCCCGTCGGCTGCAATCTCATAACGGTCTGAATCAACACTAAGCAAAACGTCACTCTCTGCTGTATTAAGTACATATCTCCCCGTCTGCGCACCGTTGCTATAGCCTATAGCCGCAAGCTCTCCGGGCTCATAGCAGACCTCCCATACCGCAGTAAAACCGTTTTTTCTTCCGGCAGGCTTTTTACCGAGGCTTCTGCCATTTAGGATAAGCTCAACCTCCCCGTCGCAGGAATATACATCAACCTCCGTCTTCATGCCCTCCATTCCCGGCCATGTCCAGCTTGATATGTTATCCTTGGGAATATACTGATTGAATCCGTGCTCCTTTCCGTAGCGATCCACCTTGACTACGGCGATATACGGTTCTTTCCTGATGCCATATACGATCTCCCTAAGGTAGCTTGTCGGCCTGCGGCAGCCGATAATATTGATATCGCCAAAATAAGCTATCCGATCCGGGAAATGCGAACCGAAGCTCTTCGTACCGTCATAGTGGAACATTCCTGCGCCGGCCTCTCCCAGATAGTCGTATCCGGTCCATGTAAAATCGCCCAGCACATGATGATTATCCTCAACAGCCTTCCAAATGCGGACAATATCCGCGGGAAAGTTTTCCGTAAACACGATGGGCTTATTTGGATGTATTTCCTTCTCAAGCTCGGCGCGCGATGTAAGATAGTTATATCCGCAGATATCAGGCGCCTGTCCGGGCTCCTCCAAAACTTCACTCAAAACAGGATGCGCATTAAACTCATCCTGACTGACAAGCGGGAGCAGCATGTTCATGGCGCTCACTGTATCCTCGGCGGAGGCTGCCGCACTGCCGATATCCGGGCCCGTAATGCCGTGCTCCTCCATAAGCGCAGCCAGAAGCTTCGGCAGTTTCCCCGCTGCGGCAACCGCGTTAAGGCCGCTGCAGCCCGTAGTGGTAAATCTCGTGTTATCTAATTCATGAAGCTTGTTACAGAATGTGCGGTTATTCCTTCCCCCGCTTTCACGCCCTATGTCTAATATCTCATTGCCGGATGAGTACATTATCACGCACGGATGGTTATAATCCTTGCACACCATCCTCTCCGATTCTTCCTCCCAGCACCGATCGAACACCGTTGAAAAGTCGCAGGTATTTTTCTCCTCAAACCACATATCAGACAGCTCATCCATAACGTAGATACCGTATTCATCACAGGCCGAAAGCATTTCCCTGCTTAATGGATTATGGGCTGATCTTATGGCGTTAAATCCTGCCTCCTTGATCTCACGCGCCCTTTTATTTTCCGCTGCTTGGAATGTTGCCGCCCCAAGAATCCCATTGTCATGGTGGATACAGGCACCCCTGAGCTTTATCTCCCTTCCGTTGACCCGCATACCGCGCCCGGCATCAACGGTGATCATCCTAAAGCCTGTCCTGACCTCTGAACGGTCGATTGTTTCATCCTCCTCGACAAGATCCGCTCCGACCGTATACAAAACAGGGCTTTCGTCATCCCACAGCTTCGCGCCCCGTATAAATATATTCTGGCGCAGGGTCTCTGTTTCGCCGCCGAATATCGTGGCCCTTACACTATCCTCCTTGACAGTACCCTCTGCTCCTGTGATAACAATATGAAGCTTAATATGATGGCTTCTTCTGCTCACGTTTCGGAGCTTTGTCTCCACCTCCACGATAATACCGTCTTCATCAATATGCTTTGTTGTGACCCGCACGCCATCCTCTGCTTTATGGACGGGTCCTCCTGTGAGCAGCTCCACGCTCCTGTAAATCCCGGATCCGGTGTACCAGCGGCTGTTAGGCATTGCTGTATTGTTTGCGACTACCTTTATCTCATTACTTTCTCCGAATTTAAGGTATTTATCGATATCCACATAAAATTCGCCGTATCCGTGGAGATTATTGTATGCAAAGCAGCCATTTATCATCACCTTGGCCGTTTGGTAAACTCCGCCGAAAAATAATTTCACGGACCTATCCGCCCAGTCTGCCGGCACATCTATATTTTTTGTGTAGGTGTACTGGCCTCCGGGATAAAATCCCGTCTGTGCCCCGTTGCGCGTATCCGGCGTAGGTGTCTCATATACCATCGCGTCATAAGGCAGAACAACATCACTCACCACCTGAGCCTGCCCCGTAAGTTGCTCAAGAAGGCTACCTTTCATAACACTCCAGCCGTCATTTAGCAAAACTCGTTTCATACAACAATCCTCCTTGCTTTATCATCCCTCTGTCATTATTTTCAATCAACTCCGCATTACTCATAATCCTCTATCCGCCATTCGTCCTTCCAGTCGATTATGACCTGTCCATAGGGATGCGCATCGTCGGGGTCGGCAAACCTGATAGGAAGCCAGACATAATCCGATATGGATGTATTTGCCTTCAATGCCTTGCTAAATGGAATGTTTTCTGTTGCCTTTGCAAACTCTGCCTGAAGGTTTTTATCAGTATAAAAGCTTGGATCAGTGTACAGCTTAACTGCCTTTTCAACATCAGCGTATCTGATTTCCGTAAACTCCGGCAGCCAACGATCCGCGCAGGCCATATAAAGATCCTTTTTACCCGGGACCTTAAATACTGACGCAATCTGCGAATGGAATGATGTATCAGTAGGATCGCCAGGATGCACCCCTCCTATATCTACATACGGCCCATGCCATGTATCTGCTATGGCTGCCTCTGTAGGATTCGGAAAATATCCTGTTATCCCACTTGTAAGAAGATAATGCTTTCCCTTTCTATAGAAGTGCGCCGGGGCCTCTCGTATATAAGGGGCGCACGGCCTTGTAAGATGCGTAGAATAATATCCTGTTATATCTGTGTAATCATCGGTTATATCGGCGCATATTATCTCACTATGCACCCTCTCGAAATAGTAATATGCCTTTCCGTCAGGCGCTATCGCAAGATCGAAATCACCTGCGCTCATCCCCAGCGGCTTGATGCCCTCTTTTACAACCGTATATGGCCCAAGAAAATGATCCGCTGTCAATATTGTCGTCATCTGAAAATCATCATAGCTCATTATTTTCAGCCAGCACACATACTTTTTTGCGGCGCGATTATAGATAATGTGCGGCCTGTCCATATTGCGGTACGGGTGAAGCGTAGACTTCTCATCATCAATATCAGGTTCTATTATGATCCCCCTGTCCTCCCAATTATAAAGATCCTTGGATGAATAACAGCGCACGCCCCAATGCCATATTTTATCTTCCCCTGTTGTTTTCTCCTTGTTCTCACCATACCAATAGTAGGTTCCGTCCTCATAAAACAACTGCGGTGCGTGAGCCTGTATCCGCTTTCCTTCGGTGTCAAGCCAAACCTCTCCCGGTCTGATAGAATTGTATACCATTTCCTTCTCCCTTCGATAAATGTTTCAGACGATTACCGGAGCAGACTAATCCTGCGAAAATGTATCCCTTATGCGCATATCTACTACCGTTCTTTTGTTACGCATTAATATTAAGACCATTTTTCCCTCCCAACAATATCACTGAACGTATTACAGGGCATATTTTTGTATCATATTACGTCATATGTTTTCTGTCGTGAATTAATTGTATCTTATTTCGTCCATTTATCTGCTGTTTTATAACATATTACGTCCATATCTTTTCTTATTTTTTAAATTATGTTAGAATGTGATAAACACAATATACGGGAGGCGCTTAAGACATGTCGATTTCTATGAGACCATCCTTTCATGGTGGTAAGGATAACCTGAACCAGATTTTTTCTCTCTACTATAATCCTGATTCTGATTTTTTCTATCAGAAGACAGAGATTTCCTTTTTTATCCTGCTTTTAAACGTACATTCTGGCTTCAAGGAAGAAAGCACCTATTCTATTTTCACGCCTGAATCACAGTACAACGGTCCTATAAGCTCTATAGCCGGAAGAACAAGCAATATGCTCCACCAACATAACACCTTTGAATTCACCTATGTCGTATCCGGCGGGATGTATCAGCTTGTAGAGGGGAAACGCTTTTTTTATCCCACCGGAAGCTGCTGTCTTATGAACCGCAATACCTTACACACTGAGGATGTTTCCTCCTCGGATTTTACCTGCATTTTCTTTTCGGTGTCATCGGAGTTTGTGCAGCTCCTTGACCAGCAGGCGCAATCCCTGCTGTTTCCACAGGAGAAAAAGCGCTTTGATAACCTGATATTTCATTTCATGAAGGATAATTCAGAAAAAGAGCACAAAGGCTCCAAGGACTTTCTCGATTTCGTGCCGCGCATCACGGAGGATGAGCAGAAAGTTATGGTGCATGATATTTTTGAAAGTATGCTGTACACCCTGCTGAACCCGTATTACGGGGCGACATACCGCCTTCAGGATCTCTTCTTCCAGCTCATCGATATCTTATGCAATCCAACATATTATATCGCCACGCATGTTACGGCACAAAGCAGTATGGACTCCCTGCTCTTCTCACGCATTGACCAACTCTTAAAGGAGCGTAACGGACGCATCAGTAACAAGGAGCTTTCCCTTCTCCTCAACTATGACGGCTCCTACCTAGGCAGGATCGTAAAAAAGCATACCGGCAAAAGCCTTTTCGACTACAGCATGACCTTCACGATGGCCGCCGCAAAGGAAATGCTTTCCAGAACAAAAAAAAGCGTGTCCGAGATCGCAGACGAGCTGCATTTTTCAAATCGAACACACTTTTATAAATTATTTGAGCAAAATTGTGGGATGACCCCGAGGCAGTACAGAAAAATGAATGTCAAAGAATGACATCAGATATGCAGTGCCTCTACATCAATCCTCTGACCGACCTGTACACTTTTGCGTACCTCTTATAAGCCGCCATATATTTATCATTAACCTCTTTTTTAGGCCGATAGGTGCGAACCTTCCTGACCATTCTATCCGCCGCATCATCGAGGTCTTTAAAGCAGCCTACAGCTATCCCCGTCAGCATCGCGCTTCCGACGGTCCCGGCATCGACGGTCTCAAGCGCTGTCACCGGCATACCCAGCATATCGGCCTTCATCTGCATCCAGACGCTTGAGCGCGCCCCGGCGCGTACGTCCGGCCTTCATGCTGTTCTTCATACTTGTTTTCAAGGTATTCGTTTCCGCGGGCCATGACCTTCATATCGGGTATCCCGTCATATATGGGTAATGCACTCATCCGTCCACTCGCCGTCAACCGCTATATCGGAGATAAAGACTCCCGTGCCGACGGCAGGCGCTATCTGGTCGTGGCTTATGCAGACTATCCTTGCAGATTTTGACAATCCGGTCCTCTCCATCGTCCTTGTAGCAAGGGAGTAGTCTATCTTCGCCTGCCCTGTATGATGGAATACTACAAAATCCTCCATCAAAAACACGCGCCTGGCCCTTGCGAAGATATCCGGCTTGTTGCCGCGGAGCCACATGAGCTTAGGCAGGGAGTACATCTCATGCGGCTTTATCCCGGAAATCTCCGCGTACCAACTCATCCTGTGGGAGGATGATTTACATCATCCCGAAAAAATCTCTAAGCCTATCCCGGCGTCAGCCGTGGCTCTGTCGAATGGAATAAGACCTATAAAATCCATCAGCATCAATACATACGCAGTTTAAGACCACTCATCGCATAAAGGCTGCTCAACTTCATATCTGTATGAAGCTTATTTCAGTGCGTCAAAAATATGAGATCACCGCCTGCATCTAAATAATTCTGTTAAATTCTTTCACCGCGTCAATCATTGCTACTACATTTTCCACAGGAGTCATTGCCTGAATGTTATGTATCGTGTTAAAAACAAACCCGCCGCCTTCTGAGAAAATACGGCACATTTCCAGTACTTCTTCCCGTACCTGCTCAGCTTTTCCAAAGGCAAATGTTTTCTGCGTATCCACTCCGCCGCCCCAGAATACAATATCTTTTCCGAACTCCCTTTTCAGCTCCCGGGGATCCATATTTTCCGCTGTCCACTGGACCGGATTCAGAATATCAAATCCGCATTCGATCAGCTCTGGGATCAGAGCCTTAATTGACCCACAGGAGTGCTTAAATGTCTTCCACGATGTATTTGCATGGATCCATTTATTAATCTTCTTATAGTAAGGCATATACAGTTCCCGGAAAGTTTCATTCGAGCAGAATGGACACTTCTGGGTACCAAAATCTGTACCGCAGGTAAATGCGGCCTGAGGAACATCTCCCACCGTCTCTTTTATTTTTTTCAGATTCTCAAGAGCTATATCCGTCTGTTTTTCAAAAACCGAATGAAGATAATCCTGGTTAGTCAGAGTGGCAATATACCATTCCTCAATATCCCGGATACCCTTTGGATGCTTCAGCATACTGCCGGGTACAAATGCCACATCACCGATACCGGTGCCTCCGAACGCAGCTATAACGCCATAACCACGTTTCTCTGCCGAAACGCACTGTGTGCGGATAGATTTCAGATCTTCATCCGATATATAACCGAATTCTTCCAGGTTATCCTCCACATGCAGATTGTCCTCATCATAGTCCTCTCCCCTTAACAGGCAATCAAAAAAATAGCCGCCCAGAGGCATTTTTGCAGTTGGAGGAAGGCTGCGGTCCCCCGCCACATATAGGAACACATCTCCTCTTGCATCCATAGACGTTTCAAAGTTATCTGGTACTAGGATATCCTGCCCCCAGGGAGTCCGCCACTCTTTACTGCCCTCATCCCGGAACCCAAAGATCGTGTTTGGATTCCAAATCTGCGTAGTGTCTATCCCCATCGCCTGCTTCAGATCCTCATCCACAGTCCCCAGCATCTGGAGCGGCTCCATCAGACGCACCGGACGTTTTTCCAGGCCATAATATTCTCTTAGCTTTTCTACAATTGATATATGAACCCCTGTCACCGAGGTCGCCCCGATATCCAAGGGTACCGGGCCGCTGCGATGTGCCAGGGCCCTGCTGATTTTTTCCCTGCTATCCATATAAGCTTCTCCTTTCGCAAAGGGGTCTGACCCCTTTGCTCACCGTTTTCAGAATATTCTCATCTTTTCATGAATTACATTTTCTTTCTTTTCTTCCCCAGCTGGTCAATCAAAACTGCCGTCAGCAGTGTTGCACCTGTTACGAAGGTCTGCCAGTAGATATCCACGCCCAGAAGTGTGAGGGAATTGGTGATTAACGCCATCAGAAGTGACCCGAGAAATGCGCCGAAAACACTTCCTTCCCCGCCTTGCAGGCTTGCCCCGCCGATGATAACGGCTGTGATCACGCGAAGTTCCAAGCCTGTGCCCTGCTGCACGGATGCGGTTCCCATACGGGCTGTTGCCACGATTCCTGCAAAACCAGCCAGCAGGCCGACGGTTACATAGTTCAGTATCTTGATCTTGATTACTTTGATTCCGGAAAGTTTTGCGGATTTTTCGTTTCCGCCTATGTAGTAGTTCTGCCGGAAAAACCTGGAATGCCGCATCAGAATGTCGCCTATGATTACGAGTATTATGGCATACCAGATCGGCGCCTGCACACCCAGTACCACTTTCTGCCCTATGGCGTTGAATGCATCCCCCAGCCCGGTTACATTCTGTCCTCTAGTTACGATCAGAGTCAGGCCGCGGAACAGGCTGAGTGACGCCAGCGTTGTTACAAATGCATTGATTTCCAGTTTCGCTATAATAAAACCATTGAACAGTCCTACCAGCCCGCCGATTACTACTCCTACCACAACCGCCACAATAGGCGGCATTCCTGCTTTGAGCACCAGCCCCGCACAGACTCCTGAAAATGCCAGTATGGAACCCACAGACATGTCGAATCCACCGCTGGCCATAAGATTCGCCATTCCCACCGCAATGATTACCTCAATGGACATGCCCAGAAGCAATGCCACAATATTCTGATATGTCAGGAAAACAGAGGATGCAATCGTCATAATGATGGACAGGCCCAACACAATCAGCACAATTGCCGCCTCCCTCTGTTTTAATAATTTCTTAATCATATTCATATCTGCCTCCGCTCTGCCGCCAAGCGGCACCTCTACTCTGTACTAACACAGTCACCCTTTGTTACTCCGGATGCCAGGGCGATTACTTTCTCTTCTGTCGCTTCCGAAGCCGGGATGATTCCCACATTTCTGCCTTCTCTGATCACCATAATCCGGTCGCTGACTCCCAGAATTTCAGGCAGGTCGGACGAGATCATGATAATACCCACGCCGGTTTCCGCCAGATTTCTCAGAAGATTGTATATTTCACTTTTTGCCCCCACATCCACGCCTCTCGTGGGCTCATCAACAATCAGCACCCGCGGACGGATCCCGAACCAAGCAGCAAGAAGCACCTTCTGTTGATTCCCACCCGAGAGCTTATTCACCAACTGCCGGATTCCGGGCGTAGAAATGCGGAAATCCTTTACAGCATCCTGCACCATCTGATCGACCTGCTTTTCCCTCAGGAAGCCTCTCTTTGAAAAATGGCGCAACTGGTTAGCTATCAGGTTCTGCCGGATATCAAATTTTACATACAGCCCCTGCTCTTTCCGGTCCTCGCTCATATAACCGATGCCCTGCCGGATCGCATCCTGCGGGCAGTGGATCTGCAGTGTTTCCCCTTCCAGCACTACTTTTCCGGCTTCCAGAGGCTCCGCTCCGAAGATTCCTCTTCCGATTTCTGTCCTCCCCGCTCCAACCAGACCCGATACGCCGAGAATCTCTCCTCTCCTTACCTGAAAAGAAATATCCCGGAATGCTTTCCCCCTGGAAATCCCTTCAACCTCGAAAAGCACCTCCCCAATTTTCTGTTCCGGCCTCCGGCGTCCGTAAATATTTTCAATTTTCCGGCCTACCATGTTCGTTATCAGAAAATCCTCGTCAATATCCGCGACCCTCGCCTCCGCGATGTATGCCCCGTCCCGCAGAATCGTTACACTGTCTGCAATCTCAAAAATCTCCTGCAGGTGATGTGATATATAAATAAAGCTGATTCCCTGTTCTTTCAGGATGCGGATATTCTGGAACAGCTTCTGCTTCTCCACCTCTGTGAGAGAAGATGTGGGCTCATCCAGCACAAGCACTTTCGGCCTGAAAGACATTGCTTTCAGGATTTCCACAACCTGCTGGTTGGCAATCGCCAGTTCCTTTACAGGCGTGGCGGGATCGATATTTTCAATCTCGAACAGTCTCAGCATTTCCTTCGTTTTGCTATACAGTTCTTCTCTTTTAATCAGATTTAACTTATTGACCGGCTGACGGTTGGCAAATATATTCTCTGCCACACTTAGACACGGAACCAGGCTCAATTCCTGGTGTACGATACTGATTCCCTTTTGCAGTGCATCATGGGCGGAAGTAAATACCACTTTTTCTCCTTCAATCCAGATCTCCCCCTCGTCCGGCTTATGGATCCCGCCGAGTGTCAGCATCAGGGTACTCTTACCCGCACCGTTTTCTCCCACAAGGGCATGTACTTCTCCCTTTTTCACTTTCAGGTCTACCCCGTCCAGGGCACGGACCCCCGGGAAAATCTTGACGATTCCTTTTGCCTCCAGTATGTATTCAGACACAGGCGCCCTCCTTCCTTTTTACGAATTCATTGATACGAATTCTTTTTATGAATTTATTTCAAAATTCCTTTATGAATCCCCTTATAATTCCTTTAAAATAGTATGGACGGTGTAATCCCGCCCATACCCTTGTCATTATCTCTTGAAATACTCGTAATTTGATTCATCCACAATAATAGCGCCTGTGTCGATATAGCCGGGTACCCCTAGTACGCCTGCCGCTGCATTATCCGATGTGATCTCCACCTTGGAGTTATTCAGATTAATCAGAAGCTGTGTAGCATAATATGGCATTAACGCCGTCTGCTGAGCAACGGATGCGGAAATAATGCCATCCTCAATAGCCTCCAGAATCTCATTGGAACGGTCCATTGCGATGATCTTCACATCCCCTGTACGCCCTGCTTCTCTGACTGCTGTAGCCGCTGCCGTGCCGCCAGTCGCATCCACACAGACGATTCCGTTCAGATCCGGGTGTTTCTGAAGAACTGCTGCGATATTTTGTGCCGCAATTACACTGTCCTGTTTGGTATCCACTTCCTCAATAATCTCAATCCCCGTTCCCTCAAATGCCTGCTTATAGCCTGCCACACGTTCCTCCAGATTCGTCTGGCCCGGATTATACATAATCGCTACTTTTCCACTGTCGCCCAGAAGCTCTTTCATCTTCTCTCCGCCTGTAATTCCCGCTTCCACATTTCCGGTTCCAACAAATGCAATTCTGCCTGAATCCGGAAGATCGGCATCCACCGTAACAACCGGAATTCCTGCGTCCATGGCTTTCTTAATTGTGGGAGTCAGCTGCTCGTTGAAACCTACCACCACGATTCCGTTAGGTTTCTTTGCAATTGCCTGCTCAAATGCTGTAACCATAGCATTCATGTCCAGCTCCGCAGGCCCCACAAATTCTGTGCGCACGCCCAGCTCTTCGCCCGCCATCTCCATTCCCATTTTGTGATCATAGAAATAGGGGTCTGACCCTAGTGCGGATACTTGAATATAAAGCTGATCCGACAGATTACTCTGTGAATCCCCGTCTGTTCCCTGCGCATCACTCTTCGTGTCTTCCGTCTTTGCCGTGGTTTCCGCCTCCTTGCCGCCTCCCTGACAGGCAGTAAGGCCTATTGCCATCGCCAGAACCAAAACAACCGCAACCATTTTCTTTTTCATAACATTACCTTCCTTTCCTTTTTCACTTCGTTCATGATAATTTCATTTTACATAAACATTTCGGTTCTGTAATCAACAATAGCTTACTAAATTAGCATATTTTTATAATATTTTCATTGCATTATTGGACGCATTGTGCAAACTGCCTTTCTCCAAGTTTAAAATAATGCTAATTTCTTACATCTTTCTTGTTTTTGTACTGGTGCAAATGTAATATATACTTATAGTATAGAAGAAACGATTTATTATAACAGGCAGCGCGGTCTGCCTCGACACTCATTCTTATGAAATGTATTTGGGTAAAAGGAGGTTTTTACATGTCCGCAGAGACGATTTCCGTCCGGAATTTTCTGGTTACGGTTTCCCAGGCAGCCTATCTCGAACAGGCTCCTATGACGCTGCACTTTATCAACTGTTTCAGCAGCTACTGGAGGTATATCAGCCGCCCGGATAAAGAGGCGCCTTTAAAACAAGAACTGGACATGCTGATGCTGATCCGTGAAATTTTTATCTCGATTCCCTTCTTCCAGATACTGGACGAGAATCTCCCGGAAATTCCGGAAGAGCTGCTGATTCCAAGAAACTGCATTCTGGCACAGGTCTGGGAAAACCTGGAGCAGCTCTCCAATGCCTCGCAGACCTATACCGCCCTTTATTTTACCTGGAACAGCCCGCACAGTTCACTCGAACTCACCGGCATGCTTCCCGGCGGAAGCATTTCTGCCCTGTACGAAATTACGATTTAGGAGGCCCTATGTATTCTGTAATCATAGTAGACGATGAAGCTTTATCCAGGTATGCGCTGCACGTAATGCTCAGCAAAAATATGCCTGATCTGAACGTGGCTGCTGAATGTGAGGACGGAGCCTCTGCGGTTCAGGCCGCCCTGAGATACAAGCCCGATATTGTAATCATTGATATCAAAATGCCCGGCATGAACGGACTCACTGCATCCAAAACAATTCTGGAGAATCTGCCGGGTACCACGATCCTGATCCTGACGGCATACGACAGCTTTGAATATGCAAGAGAAGCGCTCACAATAGGCGTCAAAGGATATCTGTTAAAACCGCTGATAGAAAAGGAGGTAACGGAAACACTTCAAAAAATCACAGACAGCCTTTCCCAAAACAGAGCAATAAAAGATAAAGATGTGGAGGAGAAGGAGATTGTCTCCCTGGCAATCCCGGTTATAAAAAGGAATCTGGTGGCCAGTTATATCAATGGTACGGCTGCGCCGGCTCTGCTGGCGGAATACAGTCCCCTGCTGCCCGGGCTGACCGACTCCGGCTTTTTTATGCTGTTCCCGCTTACCCCGTCCCCGGACAGCACCCTGCCTTTTTCGCTCCAGCCCCCGGCAGATACATACAAACAGATCACCGAAAGCATTTCCCAGATGATAAACTTTCATAAGAACGTACTGATCGGTGAGGTCTCTTTTCATGTTCTCCCCCTGTTCTTCCATATTTCACCGTCCGATCCGTCCTGGCACGAGACAGCCTGCATGCTGGCGCGCAAGATTATCACTCTTTTAAACCAGCGTTTTAAGCTGAAAAGCGGAGCGGCCTTTGGCGGTGTCTATCATACCTGCCAGTTATTTAAATCATCCTATCAGGAGGCATTGGAGGTGCTCCCTGCGCTTCTGCCCGGCACCGTCATAGAGTACACCCCGGTTTCCAATTCCACCCATACCGTCTACCCATACTCTTTGGAGGAACAGTTTATGGACTCCCTTCGCAGCAGAAATACGGAAAGGGCCCATGGCTATGCACAGCAGCTTTTGAATGAGATCTTTACGGCCCGGAATTCTCTGCAGATTTCAAAAGAATATTCCATCCAGTTTTTGTCTGCACTAAAAAGCCTGCTCCACCAGCTTGGTTTCAGGCAGACCAGCTTTGACCTGTATCCATTCCTATGTCAGATCCAGTCCAGTGTGTCCGAACACCAGTTAAAAGAATACGTTAATTATGCACTGCATTCCTTTTTAGAGTTCCTCCAGAATGAATCTCAGGAAAAAAACTATGCACTTATGAAAAAGATCAATTACTATATAGAGCGCGAACCGATACAGATGGTATCCCTGGAGGGCCTGTCCAGTTATCTGAATCTGACCCCGCAGTACGTAAGCAAAGTATTTAAGGAAGAATACCATCTTAATTTTACAGACTATATCACGCAGAAAAAGAGCAGCCTTGCCAAACCGCTCTTGGAAAAGGGTATGCTTTCCGTCCAGGATGTCAGTATTCAGGTGGGCTACAGCGACCAAAACTATTTCTGCAGAATATTTAAGAAAATAACAGGGCTTACCCCAAAGGAGTACCAGAAATATGCGAAAACTCTTTAACTCCGCCTCCCGGCTGTCCACTAGGCTTTTACGGTATTTTTTAATCATTATTCTGATCATGTCCGGGATTTCTTTCTATTCCATACAGTCCAGCCGCAGCCTGAACCGGGCAAACAACGAGACGCTGGAGCATATCCAGAGCCTCCAGCTTCTGCTTGTTTCCCTGGAAGAATCCGCTACCACCGCGTCCAATTACTATGCACATCCGTCCCCCGACTACCGCAGAAAGTTCCAGGACCAGTGTTTAGACGCAATAGCCTGCAGCGCATCTATGCGGCTTCTTTACCCGGGCTCTTATCTCTACCGCGATATCCAGGTCATGACCGAGTCCTATATGGATGCCACAACCAGACTATTTGACAACTATAACCCGGATGCGGCCTCCTACCTGTATACACGGGAGCGTGTCAGTTTGGACTACATAAGAAATAACATTTACAATTATATTTATAAGGGAATGTCCTCGGAACTGGAACTGGCGGATGCGCGGATCCGCCAGAATACAAACGGCCTGAATACCAGCCAGAGCAGTATCTATATTTTGCTGGTATTTTTCACCATGTTCTGCCTGTTTATTTCCTATCAGATATCCGCATATCTTGCAAAGCCAATCGTGGAGCTGAGCAAAAAATTCCGGCTGGTCGCGCAGGGAGACCTGACGGTCAGTTATACGCCGCCCTCCCGGCAGAATGATGAGATTTGCCTGCTCGCCTGCTCTTTTAACAAGATGGTACTGCAGCTGCAGGAAAACCAGGAGCGCCTGCTGGAAAAACAGCGCGTAGAAGCCCGGCTGCAGAATGAAATGCTGAAAAATATTGAGATGCAGAATTCCCTGAACCGTTCAGAGCTGGAGTATCTTCTGATGCAGATCAATCCGCATTTTCTGTATAATACGCTGAATACAATTTCTGCCATGGCGATTATCGAGTCTGCCACCCTTACAAAAGACATGCTGGACTGCCTCTCCGGGCTGCTTCGCAACAGCCTCACCGTTATGTCGGAGACCATTCCTCTTGCAACCGAAATCCAGACTCTCACCTACTACCTGCAGATCCAGAAAGTGCGCTTCCAGTCCCGGCTTCAATACAGGCTGGATGTTTCTGCGGACTGTCTTGATGAGAGCATTCCGGCCATGATTTTGCAGCCTCTTGTGGAAAATGCGATTATCCACGGGCTGGAGGACCGGCCGGAGGAAGGGAATATTTTGATTACTGCAGAGAAGACCGAGGATACTCTTATACTTTCCGTGGCGGACAACGGGATCGGCATTGCGCCTGAACTGTTGGAAGAGCTGCAGACAGATAAACAGTCTGCTAAGAAGGAGCAGAAACGCAGCATAGGTATTTACAATGTGAAGAAACGGCTTCATCTGATTTACAGCCATAACGTCATGGAAATCACAAGTACCCAGGGGGAGGGTACTTGTATTACGCTGCGGCTGCCGCTTTCGGAGCCGTCTCTCCCGCAGCAGCCGAGTCAAAACCTGACGGATAAAAGAAGGATTTAAAAAAGACCGCCCCTGCTCTCGCAGTGACGGTCTGTCAGCTTTGATTAATCCTGTACGTATGGCATTAAAGCAATGTGTCTTGCTCTCTTGATTGCTACGGTAAGAGCTCTCTGATGCTTTGCACAGTTTCCTGTGATTCTTCTCGGAAGAATCTTGCCTCTCTCAGAGATGTATTTCTTTAACTTTGCTACGTCTTTATAATCGATTTCGTTATTCTCTTTACCACAGAATACGCATACTTTTTTTCTTCTGCGGGCCGGTCCTCTTCTTTTGAAGCCGCCTTCTGGTCTGCCGCCTTTTTCGTAAGCCATTTCTTTTTACCTCCTATATTAATAGAAAGATTTCACAACCGTGTCTTAATTAAACGGTAATTCTTCGTCGATCCCATCCGGGATATTCATGAATCCGTCGCCTGCATCAACACTTGGTGAAGGGCTTGGAGCTGCCTGCTGGAAAGAAGAGCCTCTGTTGGCTTCGCTCTCCGCTCTGCTCTCAGCAAATTCCTGGTCCTCTACAATTACCTCTGTTGTGTATACTTTCACGCCGTCCTTGTTCGTGTAGCTTCCGGTCTGAATACGTCCGGAAATGGAAACACGCATTCCCTGGCGGAAATACTTCTCCGCGAACTCTCCGGAACGCCCGAATACAACACACGGAATAAAATCCGCTGTTGGTTCGTTGTCCCTCTTGAATCTGCGGTCAACAGCCAATGTATATCTTGCAACTGCAGTTGCACTATCACCCTGTGAATATCTAACTTCCGGGTCTCTTGTGAGACGTCCTACTAAAACTACTTTATTCATATATACCTCTTTCTCTATGCTTCCTGTCTAACGCATAAATATCTGAGCACATTGTCCATGATGCGGATACGTTGTTCCACTTCGCCTGGGACAGTACTGTCAGATTCGAAGTGGATGAAGTAGTAATATCCTTCTTTCATCTTCTGAATTTCGTAAGCAAATCTTCTCTTACCCCATTCATCAACGTCAGTCACATTGCCGCCGAAACGTGAAACTAATGCTTTCACTTTTTCAACAACTTCTGCTCTAGCGTCGTCTTCGATTTTTGCACTGACAACAACAGCTAACTCATACTTGTTCATGTCTCTTGCACCTCCTTATGGTCTCTGGCCCCCGGATCACCCGGGAACAAGGAAATTTGATGTCCGTGGATATAGAATCCTACGGGTACGTCACGAGTAATTATCATACCATAATAACTTGTCCGGTTCAAGACTTTTTGCGAATTTCTTTTGTATTTTTTTCCACCAGCTTACGTGGAACCATGATCTGATGGCCGCATCCCACACATTTCAGCCGGAAGTCCGCGCCCACCCGCAGCACCTCCCACTCATGGCTTCCGCAGGGATGGGGCTTTTTCATTCGGATTATATCACCGATATCGAATCTTTCTGCCACATTCATCCTCCTTACCCATCATATATTCTGAATATTCTGAAAACGAGCCGCATAGGGGTCAGACCCCTTTACTCTTCCACAAGAACTCCCTGGAGCAGGAAGCGCTCGTCATCGTTTACATTGGTGCATGTTGACAAGCTAACAATCCTGGACTGGCCATTCACCTCTACATCCACCTGATAGTTTGAAGACTCTTTGCAAAGCTGGAGATAGCTGGAGAATTCCTCATCATTCAGATAAGTTAGTTTGTAATTGTCGGCCGTATCTTTCACGGTTCCTGCGGAGAATACCTGATACTTGGACTCTCCTTCCGGGGTATAAATGTAGAAGTACGGATGTGCCTTGCAGAATTCCTCACTGGCGTACTCGCTCAGCTGGGAAAACATCTCTCCGCCCACTTTCAGATTGTGTCCGTATATGAATGTGTTTCTGTCGCTGAGGTTCGTGGCGTTTCGCATATCCATAAATATTGCACCCAGCTTGTTGTCATTGGCTGTAAATGTTTTTGTCAGATACTCTTTGTTATCTGCACTTTTTACAACAGGATAGCTGATTACTGAGGGCTCATCAAACCTAATCCATGCTACGGTATCCGGATTTTCTTTCAACAGTGCATCAAAATCCACAGTATACCCCGGTTCCCCGTCCTCCTCCTCGTTCTTTTCAACCGAAAGCGCCAATTTCTTCACATCGTCATATTCTTTTCCGCCTGAATAATAAGGTACCAGCATTATGGTAAGCTGATACGCGCAAAACACAAATACGCATATTGCAATAATCAATATGGCGGTAGATATGACTTCTCCAACAGAGCTTTCCTTTTTATGCCTTTTTTTCTTACTCATCGCGTGTTTCTCCTCTTCCCAGTCTCTTCATCCGTTCTAACAGCGTTCCAATCCTGATTATTGTACCATATCTCTGCCTTAAAAACATTCTAAATATAGGAATTTGCAAAAATCACAAAAATAGCTTTTATCCATTCCTTCTATCTGCGCGGTATGGTAAAATAAGTATATTGAGACAGAGGAGGTGATGCTATTGAAAACACTGCTGATCTGCGACGACGATAAGAGCATCCTGGAGGATCTCAGCTTGCGTCTGTCCCATATTCTTCCTGAAAACTGGGATATCAAAACGTTTCTTGCCCCCGGTGACCTGCGTTTATATTTAGAAACTTCCGCTTCTCTGCCGGATATTCTATTTATGGATATTCAATTTGGAACTGAAAATGGCATCTGTCTGGCTTCTGACATTCAGACCCGTTATCCCTGGATTGCGATTGTATTGATCACCGGATATCTGGACTATGCCCGAGATATCTTTACCATACACCCCGCCTATTTTCTTGTGAAACCTGTCGATACGGACAAGCTTACGGCGGCAATAGAACGGGCCCTTGAGTATATGGACTGCTGCCAGGATAAGCCAGTTGCCCTGCAGAGCAACGGCAGGATCTTCACATTAAAAAGCAGCGAGATCTGTTACATAGAAAGTGAAAAGCGCCGGCTGCATGTATATACATCGGAAGAAAAATTTACGGTTTATATGAAACTGATTGAGCTGAAGGAAAAACTTCCCGGCTGTTTTTTATCCTGCCATAAAAGCTATGTGGTCAATATGAATTATATCCAGAATTTTACGGCGCAGAAGATTATTCTGCTGAATCAGGCCGAGATACCGGTAAGCCGCTCCAGATATAAGAAGTCAAGAGAAGAATTTCTACGCTTTTTTAGTACGGAAGATTATAATACATAAAACGAATACCTCGTAAAAGGAAAATGTTATGGTTCTATATAATATCATCAGGCTAACCCTGATAACTTCCCTGATAATCTATTTAATAAGCCCGGATGTCGAACAGCGTCTTTCGTTTGTACTTGCGTTTACAACTGCATTTTTCCTGCCCGCAAGTATTTCTATTACAACCACTTACCATGGTGACTGGCAGATTGCCGCTGTCAGCGAGCTTTTCCGTTTCCTGATCCAGCTGGCAGTCTGCTATCTCTTCACCGGACGGGGAATGTATTATTTCGTAAAATATATGGTACATTTCATCCTGTTCAACTGCATTTTTTCCGGTTTCACAACCATCGAGGGACTTGTGCTCGGCAATTGGCGGTATTTCCTCCAGGGTATGGCATTCCTGGAGAATACTTTGTTTCCAACATTGCTGTCTTGTATTGCATTCTTTTGCGTATTGGGGATCCTGCAGCTGAAGCTTTTCGACCGCGTCCCCTACACTGTCATGAAGTTCCTGTTCGCGGCGGTATTGCTGCTCGATCTGGCGATGGGGCTGTTTATGCGTCTTACCAATGGAAGCTTAACCGTACTGGCCAGTACGATCGCTTCCGGAACGATACTATTTATTTTTCTGGTTGTTTTTGTCTGGTACCGGCAAAAGCAGGCTTACCAGCTGCGGAAGCATTATGAGCGGATACTGCAGGAGGAATATTCTTTTTATCAGAATATTCAAATCCAGAAGGATGCCGTCCATCAGCTCCGCCACGATCTTGCCAATCATCTGCAGGTGTTGGGGAATTTGTCCCAAAGCCATCTGGAACAGGAAGAGCAACAGTACAAGCAGTCTCTTCTGCAGTTATTTGACTGTATCCTGACCTCGTTTGGGAAGGATACCACTTCTGGGGATGCAAAAAGCGGGATTTTCCGAAAACTCATCCCGCTTCTTATTCTTTCCTTCCTTGGAGTCTTTATATTGTGGGAAATATTCTTTCCTTTTATGGATCATCGGTACACCGTGTACGAATGGACGGCTTTTTACTGGTTTTTCATCCTATTCGCGATTGCCTGTGTCGTAGTCTGTTTTGGCGCATATCTGGAATACAAAAGGCACAGAGCCCTTCAGACGCTGGAAGGCGCCCAAACATTCAGAAAACAGTGGGAAGATATGATGGGTATGGTCGAAAATCTACCATTAGAAGGTAGTATACCGCCTGCTCAAGAACTAAAATCCTTCACACCACAGCCCGTGGTCAATACGATGCTGAATGCCAAATACCAGTATTGTATCCAGAATCATATTTCCACAAACTGGCATATTTATATTCCGCCAGAGTGTTCGCTGCAGTCCGTAGAAATCACCGGTCTGCTGGTGAATCTCATAGACAACGGAATCGAAGCATGTCTCCGGGTACCGCAGGACAAACGCCTGTTGAATATCTGTATGCAGGAACGGGCAAATTTTTGGATTGTGGATGTTAAGAATTCTAAATCACCTTTGGAGCACCCGGAGAAATTAGATTTTATTTCTGCAAAAGGGGACGGGCATGGGCTTGGACTCCAGATTATCAGAACCATTGTGAATAAATACAACGGAGATATTCAAAGTATGGATAAGGGAGACTGTTTTCTTGTCACCATCATGTTAGATATACAGAAACTGGGAACTGTATAATGTTTCAGTTACCTGCCCCATACTGTTCCAGAATTTTATAGATAGCATGCGCAGCTCCCAGGTCTTCATTCGATTTTGTCACATATCCGGCCGCGGCCTTTACCTCAGGCACGGCATTTTCCATAGCCACAGTAGCCCCAAAATCCATGGACAACATGGAATAATCATTCATGCTGTCTCCCAGCACCATCACTTCATCCATCTTATATCCCAGTGACTCAATATACTGTTTGAGCACGGGGCCTTTCTGCGCCTTCACATCCGTAATCTCCAAATTTGTTTCGAAAGAAGACGCCACTGCGATATCTTTGTTCTGTTCCAGTTCCGCCCATATCCTTTTCAACATAGGAATATCACCGGAAAACAGGAAGATCTTATATACCGGCACTCCTGCTGCCCTTAGTTCTTCAAAATCAGAAATCTTCTTTGTCATTTTTTTAATCTGCTCATATAAAGGCTCCTTTTTAGCCTGTACTTCATTGATGTCTTTATCCAGATGAAACACCTTAAGCTGCCGGATAAAACTCTCCTCAATTTCCGCTTCAGTTCCAATCCTGTAATCATAATCATCCGTAGAGAAAACAAGAGATACCGGATATTTTTGCAGTGTTTCATAGATTTCCGCACACAAATCCAGATCAATCGGCGCCGTAAATACGACCTGTTTTTCCGGATTGCGCACCTCAGCTCCACTTCCCACTATGTAATCACAGTACAGGTCTGCGTCTTTAATAACTTCCATGGCTCCCCGGAAGTTTCTCCCCGTTGCAAGCATAAAACGTATGCCCGCAGCACACGCCCGGCGTACCGCCTCCAGTGTCTCCGGCGCCAGCCGGTGGTCATCATTCAACAGCGTGCCGTCCATATCCGATGCAATAACTTTAATCATACTTCATCTCCTTCTCAAATTGTTAAACTATTCTGAAAATGGCACGCAAAGGGGTCAGACCCCTTTACAGCATTCCTTCCACGCCGTCCATCTGGCGTACAATATCATGATGCCTTTCGTCAAACAGCAGCCCCTTATTATACCGGTAGTAACTGTCGCTTCCATTCTCTTTGATAAACCAGACACTATAATAGTTTGCATTCAGTTCTGTTATAAACGCGACCATCTCCTGGCTTTGTCCAAATGCATCTTCCAAAAAATCGAATACATATTGCAGTGTCCGGGCTGTATGGTCTATTTCGTCTTCCCGCTTATCCACTTCTTTTTCAAAAAGTGCCTTGACCTCATCGAACACACCGTCCCCGATAAATAATTCGCCTTTGATACTTATGGCAAATCTCTCAAGCGCCGCAATGACTCGTTTTAAAACCAATTCATCCCGTCGGGTCAGCAGTTCTGAACGCATCTGTTCTTCCAGATCTTTTTCCGCCAAATGCCAGATATCCTCTACCATGGAAGTGACCTGGTTCTCCCTGTAGTAGATCAGATACTCGTAAAGTTTTGTCACGTAGGCATCTGTCATATAACATTCGGTAAATAACTCGCAGAGTTTACCATTCAACAGGCTGACGATACTCAGATGCTCATCAAACGGGGCCGCCTTTACCTTCTGCAGGGTTGCCGTACTCCACTTTCCTACCAGAATATCCTCCACGCCATAATCCTGTTTGTATTTGTAATAGAGCTCTAGATAATTTGCGAAATCTTTGGAAATTGTGCGGTGCTGGATATACTGGTACACCACATCCCTGTCCACCGTTTTGTGCAGGCTTTCATAAACCTGAATCAGCTGGGAAAGATCTTCCCACCCCCGGGCCGTTGCAAAGTATCTGCCATCCACCGTTGTTTCAATCCGGTAAAAGTTCTCTTTTCTGAGTTCCAGATAGGATATCACAGCCGGGTGGATCCCCTGCCTGTATGCATATTCCTTCCAGACATCGAAGTTTTCTTCCACATCAATCTTCTTGATCCGGTCCAGCGTCACGACATCAAACTCCCGGACAGACTTGTTATACTCCGGCGGGTTTCCCGCAGCCACGATAATCCAGCCCTCCGGCACCTTCTGATTTCCAAAGGTCTTGCCCTGCAAAAACTGAAGCATCGTCGGCGCCAGTGTTTCTGATACACAATTGATCTCATCAATAAAAAGAATTCCCTCTGCAATCCCGGTCTGCTCAATTTTCTCATATACCGACGCGATAATCTCGCTCATCGTATACTCGGTTACCGAGTAATTCCTCCCTCCATACACCTTCTCCTTAATAAACGGCAGCCCAACCGCACTCTGCCTCGTATGATGGGTGATGGTATAGGCCACCAGCCCAATCTGACATTCCTTCGCAATCTGCTCCATAATCTGCGTCTTCCCGATTCCGGGCGGCCCCATCAGCAGAACCGGCCTCTGGCGGATGGCGGGTATCCTGTATTCACCGAACTCATCTTTCGCCAGATATGCTTCTATGGAATCTTTAATTTCCTGTTTTGCCCTTTTTATATCCATGCTTTTCCCTGTCCTCCAGCTTACATTTTTTGTTCCAGATCTTCCTGGCCCAATGTCAGTTTGATCGCCCACGGCGGTACATCCGTATCACAGTAATCATCCTGCATAAAAACAAATGCCGTCTTATAAGCAGGCATTTTCCGGGGATATATGCCATACCCATCCGTAAAATACAGAATCCCCCGCAGATCTTCAAAGCTCCCTTTCTCTACCAGCGCATCCACATAGGCAAAAGCCGGCCGGTAATCCGTCCCGCCTTCCCCATACAGAGTCAGATGTTCCATATATTTTGCCAACTCTTCGGCATTGGTAATACATTGGTCCGAATGCACTTTCTCATCACATTGTATCATATGAATATTTACCTTTTTAAAGAAACTCTCCTCTTCGCTCAATACCGAATACGTCTCTTCCAAAAACCTTCTTACCAGGCTGCCTGAACAGGACATCGAAGTATCGATCACCACTGCAAATTCCGAAATCTTCTTTACTTCCTTTGTCTCCTGCGGCTCAATCAAAGGCATATTCCCATAAAGCCGCAGCCCGTAACTGTAAAAAGAATAATCAAAACTGTCCGCATCCACACCGATTTCTTCCCGCAGTACCGCAAACTTTCTCAAAAACTCTTTATAATTATACCGGTCTCTGTTCTCAATTTTTATCTGATCCAGCAGATCCCCCGCCTGTTGGGATGACTCTTTTGAAAATGTCTCCAAATCCGTTTCCATGCGCTCATTCATATCCTGCCACTTCCGCTGCAGGTTTGGATCCGGCTTCTGCTGTGGGTATTTATTTTCCCAATACTTGTGGTCATCCACATAAAATTCCTGCTCCAGGCGCGCCAGTTCCTTCTCTTCCAAATTCCAGCCCATAAGCAGTGCATAGACCCGCTCTGCATTGAGCACTTTCCTCTCCGCCTCCAGCCTGCGGTAAGTCTCTCTTCTAAGAAGGCTCCTCGAAAACCGGACGGAACGGTGCTGATTCCCATCTATCATATGTTCAACCGCAATGTCACAGCTCAGGTCCCAGTACCTGTCATCCAGTTCCCGTTTGACCATATGCCGGAAAATGCAATGGAATACCATGTGCAGATAACCTCTATTTACGAGAATCCTGTTTTCCCTGTACATCCCACCCAGATACTGGGGATGGAAATAAATGGAGTTCCCGTCTGTCCCAAAAGGATTTACAGTAATGTCCATCTGATATAAGAAACTGCTCAGCGCCACATCCAGAAAACGCATTCCCAGATAAAGTTCATCCCGCGCCGCAAAAAGGATCTTATTCCCCACCGTCTCCAGGCGCACTGCTATCTCCTTTTTCTGCTCACTGTCTAATTCAATCACCGCCGGTTCCCTCCTCTCTCCTGTGCACTGCAAACTCTTATTATATCGTACCTCTCCCGTCAAAGCCTAAACTCTTTTCTAACCGTCGGGAAAGATTTCTGTTTCTCATTCATCAGATAACTAAGGATCTCTGTCCCGCCCATTTCTGCGGCTGTTTCCAGCGCAAACTCCAAGATATCTGCATTCCACAGCGCATGCGCCGTAAATAATTTGATTTGATCAAAGCGTTCTTTTTTTATTAGATACGGCACAACTTCCTGATACCTGTCTCTTAACATATTTTCATAGGAACGCTTATGATTGTCAGACAAATCATATGGACAGGCCAGCCGCCACAATGCCATATCTGCCAGAACATCTGCTTTATCCCATGCCGCGGCAACCGAAAAAAGACTGTCATATTTGCGGTAATCCACTACTTTATTATAAAAACACTGTCTGTAATTATTTCCGGAACCATGATGCTGTGTAAATAAGATCCGTGCCGGCGTATTTTCCACCGCTTCCTCATAATGTTCCGGGAACACAAGAACCGCTTTTCTGCCTTCCTGCTCATAGCAGAACGTAACATCAATCCGCTGCCACAGTTCCCCTAAGATTTCCTTCACGCAGGACTGCCTGCCGGACTTCATATGCACCTTTAAGAAGGCCAGTCCCCCGCAGCCGGTAAAAGCACCGCCGCCGATCTGTACCAGCGCATCGGAGAATACCAGCTTTCGCAATTTTTTGCAGCCATAAAATATATAATTACCGATTTCCCGCACCGTATCCGGAAAAATGATTTCTTCCACATTCAACCCGGCAAGAAGCTCTTCTTCGCCCTTAAAAAGGGCATGATCTTCCGTCTCATAGACCAGGAATTCCTGTTCTTTATTGTCCCTGCGGTCAGAAAATGTATAAGCAGCCACCTTTTCCACAGGCAAACCGTCAATATACTCCGGCAGGATTACTTTCCCGTCGCATCCAAAACATCTGATAATTTCAATAGACTGATTCTGTTCCCGGTAATAAAACTTCATAAATTTCTACTGACCTCTTTTTACTCCATTTGCCACCTATTCATTATAAAAGTGCGGGGCATTTTTTTCAACTGCTCTATTTATTTTATCTTTTACTCATGTTTCACTTCATTATATTAAATGATAACAGATGGGGCCGGCCTGAACTGTTATACATCCAGCCCATTGTAATTCGCCTGGGGTGAAGTGCTGGATGCCTGCAGCCACCTTGCTTTAGTAAGATTCTGCAGTAATTGCACAGCTCCGTCTGCACTGTTATATCAAATGATACAGAATTAAGTTTAAGATTTATCCTTGCATATGATAAATCAATAGTGTAGTATAAAATCAGTGATTTTACAAATGAATTAGGGGGATTAACTTATTATGGATAAAATCGCAGTATTAATTCCGTGCTATAATGAAGGTAAGACCGTCACCAAGGTAGTTACCGACTGGAAAGAAGCCCTTCCCGAGGCAACGATATACGTATATGATAACAATTCTTCAGATGACACTGCCATACTGGCTAAAAAAGCCGGCGCCGTTGTCCGCCATGAGTACCAGCAGGGGAAAGGAAATGTTATCCGCCGCATGTTTCGTGAAATTGACGCAGAAGCATATTTAATGGTTGACGGTGACGACACATATCCAGCAGAATTCGGACGTGACATGGTGGACAAGGTTCTTAACCGCAATGCTGATATGGTGGTTGGTGACAGACTCTCCTCCACCTATTTCACAGAAAACAAACGACCGTTTCATAATTTCGGCAATTCTCTTGTCCGAAAAGCAATCAATTTGCTCTTTAAAAATGATATCAAGGATATTATGACCGGATACCGCGCTTTCAGCTACAATTTTGTAAAGACATTTCCGGTACTCTCAAAAGGATTCGAGATCGAAACCGAGATGAGCATCCACGCCGTCGATAAAAATATGCGCGTAGAAAATGTCGTGATCGAATACAGGGACAGGCCCGAAGGCAGCGAGTCTAAACTGAACACTTACAGTGACGGGATGAAGGTGCTCCGCACAATCGCAAGACTTTACAGAAGCTACAAACCGCTGGGATTCTTCTCCGCCTTTGCACTTCTTCTGGCGGTTATCAGCACTATTTTCATTATTCCGGTCATCGTAACCTATGCGCGCACCGGCCTGGTGCCCAACTTCCCGACACTAATCGTCTGCGGGTTTGTTTACCTGACCGCAATCATAGCATTCTTTGCCGGACTGATCCTATCCTCGATCGTGCATCAGGAACGGCAGAACTTCGAAATACGTCTGATCGCATGCCAGCATCGGTATGACCTTACGTTAAATAACAGCGGGGACGGTGACGGGATAAAACAAGAAAACCCCGCTGAATGGGTTTAAACAAATTGATAAACAATTCTGAAAAAGAGCCGCAAAGGGGTCAGACCCCTTTGCGGCTGCTTTCTTTCCATATCAGCCAATGTCAATACTCTACCTGATACAGATAATACCTTCCGATTTTTTCCGTCTCATTAAATTGGATTTCTTCTGAACTAAACCCACTTAGATCTTTATCCGTCATAATGTGCTTTACTTGAAGTACCTCCAGTTGATCAGGTTGTAGATTCACAACCAACTGATCATCATACGGATTGAAAAATACCGGCTCCTGAGAGGTCTCGTCCACAATATTAATGATAATATGTGCGTAACGGTTATACTTACTGAAATCTTTTTTCCCTGGGTCAAACTGCTCCCAGCGCTCCAGATCCGGATATACATTTGTGGTATTGATCGTTGGCGCACCCACAGTAATGGGCAGGTTCAGATATGGGAAGCCCAGGCCTTCCACCATCCACAAACCATCTCCCTGATCCGCTTCTGTTTCTTCCTTTATGGCCATGGTCAGTTTACTGGAATAGATAGAATCTGCCCCCCGATGTACTGGATTTACCGTCATCCCACAGACAAAAGAGATAATCAGTACATAGCAGGCCAGGCCTGCATATCTTTTGCACTTCATCGCCGCAAAAATGAGGACTGCCCCAGCAGCGATGACTGCGAGCAGTACCAGTGCCTTCTTCTTTCCCATAAACTGCGTGTAATATATAAAACAGGTTCCCGCAAGTCCTGCTCCAATTACAGAAGAGATAATAACAGCAGTTTTGCTTTTATAATTTACAATACTTTCCGAGATAAGATAGACGAGCAGCACAATACTGAGAAATCCAACTCCGACCAGCACCCTTCTCCCCTGGCACATACTCAGAAGTGTGGCTTTCGCAAGCAGAGAAGGCCATGGAAACGCGCAGTACAAAGCAAGAAAACAAGTTCCTGCCGTCATCGTGATTAACAGCGCATCCTTCTGTTTGCTCCTAAAAATCTGGATTATCCCTAAAATTATACCTAAGGGGAAGAAAGAGAAAAACTGCGCTTCTTCACAAACATTAGAAATCCCAAGACCGGGATCAATATACGGAAAAAACAAACCGCCCGCCCAGCTGAACATTCTTAGAAGTGAAGCTCCCCCCACAAACGATCTGCCGCCAGGATAAGATGTGTTTAATACCAGCTCAATGGTGTCTGCGGACTTCAGGAAAATGGCCCCCAGCGCTCCGACCATCGATATAAGAAGAACTACCGCACTCAAAATAATAGAGCCCTTTTTCCATGTTACGTTCTTCCGCTCCCGCAGAATAATGCCTATCAGCAGAAAAAGGTAAACATATCCAAGCGGAATCTGCCAGGAGGGATAAAATACCAGAATATATGCTATCCCACACCATGCAATCCCTGCCGACAGCAACAGTTTCTTCCACAGAAATTCTGTATGCATCCACCGGACAAACATAAGAACGGCCAGCTGGCCGAACACCAGCATCTCCACCAGACCGTTAATTGCAAACCACCAGGCAACAACCGGTGAACAGCACACTAACAGTGCATATGTCAGAGACAGTAGTTTTTTCTTTTTTGTCAAATACATTCCAAATTCCAGTGATACCAAAAACAACGCCAGCATCCGGGCACACCAGAAAAATGCCAGCCCCCGCGAAGGCCCCAGAAAAAGATAACCGATTTGGAACGGGCGGAAAATGACCTCCCATGACTTTACCGGCTGCCCGTATACAATAAATGCATCCGTACTGTCCCCCCTGATTGTTTCTGAAAAATACGGGTATTTTCCCGTATAATTATATTCCTGTGAAAAAGCCATGGGCGTACTCACCGCCCATTCATCCGTTCTGATGCTCCTACTGCTTCCCAGCAGATCACCACTGTTATCCTGGGCACTGCTTTCGTATGTGCCGTCGAGAAGTACGGACCAGAACCCAATGGAAGACCCGCTAATTTCAAACAAGACACAGAATAACAGAATAACGACCGCCACAAGATAACGCAGCTGATACAGCCTTTCCGCTAATTGTCCTTTTTCCTTCAAATTCTTCACGCTCACTTATTCTCCTTTATACAAGATTTTCCCTCTTTGCACATGTCTATTGACATAATAGCTTATACCCAATATTTCGTCAATTATGAACTTTCAGTCCACAGCCTAAATCCTCAAATTGACATTCTATTAAATAAGTTATACTCTATATTACAGAAGTATTTTTTAGAAAAGAGGGAGATAATCATGTCAATTGAAAAGGTCAAAGCATATTTTGCCGGGTACGGCCTGGAGGACAGAATCCTGGAGCCGGAGGCATCCAGCGCTACTGTGGAGGAGGCTGCCCGTGCCGTTGGCTGCGAGCCTGCACGCATCGCTAAAACCATGTCTTTTCTGACGGCAGACGGTCCTATTCTAATAGTAATGGCCGGAGATGCTCGGACGGACAACAAGAAGTTTAAAGCAGAGTTCCACGAAAAGGCCCGGATGATCCAGCCTGATCAGGTGGAAGCGCTGACAGGCCATGCACCGGGCGGTGTCTGTCCTTTTGTTGTGAATGAAGGTGTGGAGGTCTATCTGGACGAATCCTTAAAACGTTTCTCAACTGTATACCCCGCAGCTGGAAGCGGAAACAGTGCAATCAAACTGACACTTGAAGAGCTCGAGAAACATTCCCATTCCAAGAAATGGATTTGTATCTCAAAGGATTGGAATTAGATTCTGAAAATACTTTCGGGAGGGCTGCTATTTGTACCGCATTTTAATAGTGGAAGATGAAAAAGAGATTCGTCTAGAACTGAAACTTATGCTGGAAAATGCTTTGTACGAGGCAGAAGCTGCTGAGGATTTTTCTGCAATCCCCCGCCTTGTGGAAGAAGCTGCCCCGGATCTGATCCTTCTGGACATCCAGCTGCCGGGAACCGATGGCCTGAAGGTCTGCCGGGATATTCGAAAAAAGGCGGATGTGCCCATCATTTTCGTAACCAGCCGCAGCAATTCAATGGACGAGCTTAACGGCATGATGATGGGCGGTGACGATTATATAACAAAGCCTTACCAGGCGCCCATTCTGCTCGCCCGTATCGCGGCGGTCCTGAAGCGGACGGGGCACAATAAAGCACCGGAGAATCCCTTAAGGTTTACCTGGAAAGGCTGCGAACTGGATATGCTGAAGGGCGTCCTTACTTATGAAGGCAGATCCGAACAGCTGACCCGGAACGAACTGCGCATCTGCTACAACCTGTTTTCACGGGCAGGGCAAATCATTTCCCGGGAGGAATTGATCGACGATCTCTGGGATAATCAGATTTTTATTGATGACAATACTTTAAGCGTTAATATCACCCGCATACGCGGTAAAATGAAAGAAATCGGCCTGGAAAATATGATTGTAACCAGGAGAGGGCAGGGATATCAGCTATGACATTTTTAGAATTCATTAAGGACAAGATCCTGCTTCTGCTCTTTCAATTACTTTGTATGCTGTTGAGTTATGTATATTTGGGAATCTGCGGCCTGAAGAACAATCAGATGATTTTACTTTATCTCCTCTGGTTCTTCCTGCTGGCAGTCTGGTTTTTTGTGTCCTGGTACAGAAGAAACCGTTATTTCCGTGAAATATTCCATATACTCAATGGACTGGACAAGCCCTATCTGATCTCAGAGATCATGCCGGAATCCTGGCGCCTGGAAGACAGGCTCTATCGAAGACTGCTGAAACAATCCAATAAATCCATCATCGACGCCATACACCATCTGGAAAATGAGCGGACCGAATATAAAGAATTCATAGAAAACTGGATTCATGAAGTCAAACTTCCTCTCACAGCCATGAATCTGATCTGTGATAACCGCAGGGAACCAGATTCCTGGAGCCCCGAGGATACCCGACGCCTGAAATCCCATCTGGGCGAGCTGGAAAACGATGTGGACAAGGCCCTTTACTATGCCCGGTCAGACACAGTCTGCCAGGATTACATGATACGGGAAATTCCACTGAAGAACCCCGTTTATGCCGCAATCCACCGCTTCCAGTCATATCTGATCCAGAACGGCGTTTCCATAAATATGCAGGCCGGTACTGAAAATGTATACTGCGACGATAAGTGGCTGGAGTTCATCATCGGCCAGATCATTATCAATGCCGTCAAGTATAAAAAAGAAGGCGACTGCCTTATCACTATCCGTACACAAAAAGAGGAGCTGAAAACAATTCTATCCATTGAAGACAACGGAATCGGCATACGCCCAGAAGAACTGGGACGTATCTTCGACAAAGGATTTACCGGCAGCAATGGACGGCAAAACCGACAGTCTACAGGAATCGGTCTCTATCTCTGCAGGAAGTTAAGCCGGAAACTTGGAATCACCCTAGATGCACAGTCAGAATACGGAACCTATACCCGTATCCTGCTGACATTTCCCGATGGCGGCAGCCACTTTGGAAGAGATTAAAAGAGAACTTTTTCGCTGCCATTCACGGGGCCGCGCACCTTGCTGCAAGACATCCGATCCAATAAAGTGATGGGGTCGGGCATTAAGTTCCTCGCCACAGGCGACTTTAAGTGAACCAGATGCCGTTACTATGCGCGGCCCGCAGACCGCGCTTAGTAACAATCTTTCGATTTTGTAAGGTTACTGAAAGCTGATTTGATACAACCTGATCACATTTTCCGTTACAATATTTATATCCGGGGGCGGTCCGCAATCCACAACCCGCGGAATAATAGGTTTAAAAAGCCGCTCATCAATAAGTAACGGGAAAGGAAGGTATTGATTTCATGAAGGAACTGCTCCATATAGAAGATGTAGAAAAATATTATGGAAACAAAAACAATCTGACCAAAGCGATTGACCGCATAAGCTTTATCATTGACCAGGGGGAATTTACCGCAATCATGGGGGCCAGCGGCAGCGGAAAGACAACGCTCTTAAACCTGCTCGCAACAGTAGACACCGTCACCTCCGGACATATCTGGTATGGCCGGGACGACATTACAAAGATGAACGAGGATCAGATGGCGGACTTCCGCAAAAACAATCTCGGCTTTGTCTTCCAGGACTACAACCTCTTGGATACGCTTACTCTGAAAGAAAATATCGCTCTTGCCATGTCGCTCACCAAAAAAGGAAAACGTGAGATTGATCAGCAGACAAAAGATATCATGGAGAGACTGGATATCTGGTCTATCCGCAACAAATTTCCTTATCAGGTCTCCGGTGGCCAAAAACAGCGCTGCGCCTGTGCAAGGGCTCTGATTAACCATCCCAAAATCGTATTTGCCGACGAGCCGACCGGGGCCCTGGATTCCAAATCCTCCCGGATGCTGCTCGAAACATTTTCCTATATGAACAGCGAGCTCAATGCAACCATCCTCATGGTAACACATGACGCTTTCTCCGCGAGTTACTGCAGCCGTATCCTTTTTCTAAAGGACGGTCAGATCTTCCATGAACTGCGCCGGGGCCCGGGAACAAGGAAAGAATTTCTAAATGAAATCCTGGATGTGCTCTCCCTGACTGGAGGTGATGGGTATGCTGACTAAGCTGGCCCTGCGAAATGCCCGGCGCTCTCTCAGAGACTATCTCATTTATCTCATGACAATGGTGTTGATCACTGCCATGATGTTCGCCTTCAATTCCATGATCTTCTCCGATGCTGTCCGGGAAATCTGCACGGAAGCAGGAATGCTGGCGGCCATGCTTGGAATGGCAACTTTCTTCATCGTACTGATCATTATCTGGCTTGTGCACTATATGGTAAAATTCATGGCGGAAAAACGAAGCCGGGAGTTTGCTACCTATCTCCTTCTGGGTTTCCGTAAAAAACAGATTGCCAACCTTTTCTTAAAAGAAACGATCCTGCTTGGACTGGCGGCATTTGTCATCGGCCTGCTCCCCGGTTTGTTTCTGCAGCAGCTCCTCACCACCTTGATCTACGCCATGGTAAATGCAGACTACAGCATCCGGCTTGAATGGAAAATGGCTACCCTGCTGATGACGGCGGGAATCTACTGCGGCTCCTATCTGCTGGCCCTTTTCAGAAACAAACGCAGATTTAAGAAAATGAACATCCGGGATATGATGTATATGGAACATCAGAACGAAGAATTAAAGAACGGCAACAACTCCGGCAAACAGTGGATGTTCTTCGCCGCTGTGGCTTTCATGATCTTTTTCGGCTGTATGCTGATCTTCGGCCACTTTAACGATTGGAACGTGTATCCCATGATTCTAGGTCTGGTGGTATCCGTTTACCTGCTCTATATGGGTCTCTCCGCTTTCCTCACCGGCTACATCAAAAAAGGCCGGGCCGGCGTCTGGAAGCATGCCAATATTTTCGTGCTGCGCCAGCTTTCCTCCAAGATCCGGACCATGCAGTTCACGCTGGGCACACTGACGATCCTATTTATGGTCGCTTTAATAGGAGCCTCCTGCGCCCTCATGCTGAACCAGTTCCAGAACACACAGTCCGACGAAAAATGGCCCTTCGACATTGCCGTATACCATCAGAACCCGGACTACGATTTCGCAGGAGAAAAGGAAGCCATACAAAAAGAGGCAAAAATAAAAGACGCTTATATTTACCAGATATTCGAAAATGAATCCGATGACATGAACAATTTCCTGATTCATAACTATTCCCTGGCCGACAAAAGCTCGTACTACAAATATGACACCTATATGATGCTATCCGATTACAATTATCTGCGCAGAATGCTGGGGTACCCGGAAGTATCGCTGGGGGAAAATGAATATCTGCTCCACATCAAGTCCCGCCTGGCCAAGACGGCCGCCCCCTTCACGGAGCAACCGCTCGATATAGGCGGCACCTCGTACACCTGCGCAGGCATATACACGGAAGGCTTCGAGCAGAGCGGGCATAACGGGGCTGACTACATCCTCATCGTCCCCGATCAGGCCGCCAAATCCATGAAGCCGTATTATTCCCTTCTGATGGTCCAGATTAACGGCACCATTCCCAAGGATTTTGGAGACACCCTCCTGAACATCCAGGGGATCACATGGAATGATGAAGAATACGGGTATGAAGGATACGGCGATGCCGATGCACACAGAGGATACGGAACCGACAACATCTATGTCTCCGACAGCTACACCTTTGTACGGCAGAACGAAATGCGGGAAATGAAATTCCTCATGTCCACCCTCATTTTCCCGCTCTTTTATATAGGACTCGTCTTCCTGTGCGTAGCACTCACTGTACTGGCCGTGCAGCAGCTAAGCGATTCAAGCAAATACCGGTACCGTTATAACCTGCTGCGTAAACTGGGCCTGCAGGAAAAAGAACTGAACAGGCTTATCCTGAAACAGCTGTTCCTGTATTACCTCTGCCCCTTTATCGGTGCACTTCTGATCAGCGGAGGAATCGCAGGCTATATCAGCCATGCATTCGTCACATATTCAGGAGTGGTGGCGCCGGTGTGGTCTTACTTCGGATTATCACTGCTGCTGTTCGGGGGGATGTATATGATCTACTTCATAGCAACTTATATTGAATTCAAGAGGAATATTCTTGGGGGTGAAAGGTAGACGTATTCGTGAAGAGGGCGCCGTGAGAACCGGCTGGGCTTCCAAACACCCCCATATCCGGTTCTTACGGCTGGGCGCTTCATGTAGGTACGTTCACTAAAGCGTACAGAAAGCACACTGAAAGTTCCCCTGCTCCGGTAGCAGTCCCGTTCCACAAAAACGACCTCCCTATTTCCCCGCTCCCCAACCGCTCACAAAGTTCGCTTCATCTCTTGACGGTTTGAGATTTTTTTGGTATAATTTAAAAGCTGATTGAGTAGTATATAAAGTACAGCAATTAGCTAAGGCGCAGTAGCCAAGCGGTAAGGCGTGGGTCTGCAACACCCTGATCACCGGTTCAAATCCGGTCTGTGCCTCTCTCAAACTTAAGAGTTTAAGGTTCACAATGATGAGTTCATGATTAAGAACTTGTTATAATTGCTGAAAGACTTTGATGCAGTACGGACGTATCGCCAACAGACGGTATGTCCGTTTTTTCTTCGTTGCTATAATCAGCTACTTTTAAAACAGTTTCTTTCATTTCCTTATTCATCATTTCACTTTTCCTTTCTACGTCAATTAATTCGCGGATGACTACTTCATAAAAGTCTGCCATCTCAATTAGAATATCAAAGTCTGGCATATTAGTTCCGGTTTCCCTTCTTGATATAGTTCTTCCTGAGACATTTATCTGTTCGGCTATTTTCTCTTGTGTCAATCCCTTTTCTTTGCGCAGCTTCTTAAAGAAGCAGCCTGCCTTTTTCTGATCCATTTTCTTCTAATAGTTACCTAAAACAGTGTCAAACAGTAACAAGACAGGCTTGTCCCAACTGTTTCGTCAAACGGTTCATTTGGGACATAATTTCACATTTTCGTGTGTACCATTTTATTTAAATTTCAACAGAAAATCTTTTTTGGGAATACCGTTTGTTATAGAAATGTTATTTTTCAGTGTTAGAGTGTATCTGATAAGACATATAGCGTGTTGACCGGGCCCACTTATCAGGATTCAGAGGCAAGGCAGGTACAACATTTTTCACGTCACTATGAGCTCTTTCCCGTGGGAATTTTGGCTCGCTTAATTTTATGGAAAGGAACGATTAATATGAATGATTTTATTCTAAAAACGGATGATTTGTCTAAACGTTACGGAGAACAATTAGCTGTTGGCGGGGTCTGCCTGAAGATCAGGCGGAATTGTGTGTACGGGCTGCTGGGACCGAACGGGGCTGGCAAGTCTACTACGCTGAAGATGATTACCGGACTGCTGAGGCCCACGGAGGGGCAGATTTATTTTAACGGTAAGCCCTGGAAACGGGATGCCCTGGAAAAAATCGGAGCTTTGATTGAGGCACCCGCTTTGTACGGCAACCTTACGGCGGAAGAAAATCTGCTGGTGCATACCAGGCTCTTGGGGATCCCCGGCGAAAAGATTCATGAGGTGCTGGATACTGTTAACTTGAGGAATACCGGTAAGAAACGGGCTTCACAGTTTTCTATGGGGATGAAACAACGGCTGGGGATTGCCGTGGCGCTTCTGAATAATCCGGCCCTGCTGGTGTTGGATGAACCTGCCAATGGACTTGATCCCTTCGGAATTCAGGAATTGCGGGAACTGATTTCTTCTTTTCCTGAAAAAGGCATTACTGTCCTGCTCTCCAGCCATATTCTCTCTGAGGCCGCCCAGGTTGTGGATCAGATCGGAATTATCAGTAACGGACGGCTGCTGTTTCAGGGTGACCCTGATCCCGGCGCAGATCTGGAGGACTTTTTTACAGATATTATAATAAATGGAGGGTATAAATGATGAATGGGCTGCGATCTGAACTCCTTAAATATAAAAGAACGTTTATGGGAAAACTAATTGTTTTGGTTCCGGTGTTTTTCGCAGGATATGCGCTGATTATGCAGGCAACTCTTATGAAACATCCCTTGTCACAGAACAGATCCTGGATGTGGGACAACCTTTTAGCCCTGATTTTTAACTGGTGGACTTTTGTATTCCTTCCTCTTGGTTTTGCACTTTTTGCTGCATTAGCGGCCGGGCAGGAAAAGAAGTCCGGAAATTATCGCGCCTTACGTTCACGCAATGTTTCACCCATGCTGCTTTGGATATATAAGGTGGCGGCTATGGCGGTCTACAGCCTGCTTTCTGCGATGGTTCTGACCATTGCCGCAATTCTAGCAGGGGTACTCGCAAAATCCGGCGCTATCCCCTTCCGGCAGATTGCAGCAGCAAGTATTGTCTGCTGGGCGGCTTCCCTTGCCCTGATTCCTATTCAGTTGTGGGCGGCTACGTGGAAGGGACTGTTTCTGAGCATGGGGCTCGGATTTGCAGGCATGGCAGCCGGGGTTCTTGCCGCGCCTGAGGCTTTCTGGTTTACTGTACCCTGGAGCTGGGCAATACGGCTAATGTGCCCTATCGCGGAAGTACATCCAAATGGTTCTGTATTAGAAAGCGGAAATCCGCTCATGGACACTTCCGTGATCCCAACCGGAATCGCGGTGTCAATAGCTGTATTTCTGGCCGTCACGCTGCTTACCGCTGTATGGTTTAACAGGAGGGAAGAAAAATGCTGAAGCTCTTATTATCCGAATGGCTCCGGACAAAGCGGACGGCTGTCCGGTGGCTTACTTTTTGTATGCCTATTATATTCTCTCTATGCACGGCTGCCTATCTGGCAGCCCGGGAAGGAAGTACGCAGGCGTTTGCTTTTGAAGGATTTTTCACAATCTGGACAGTGTTTATAATCCCGGCAGGCATAGGTATTCTGGCTGGATTTATTGTACAGGAGGAAGAGCTTGCCGGAAACTTTTCCGGCTATTTAGGAACTGGGCTTTCCCGTGTCAGGCTATATGCCGGTAAGTTTTTACTACTGTTTTTTTGTGTGGCCGTGTGTACATTTATCGCAGTATTGATCCTCTGCGCGGGAATGAAGGCCGCGGTGCCGGCAGGAGTTACCGTCTGGGTGTTTGTGGCAGGCGCCGCTCTTGCAGTCATTGGAGCCCTTCCGCTGCTTGCACTTCACCTGTGGATCAGCTTCGCCTGGGGGATGGGAGCCTCTGTCGGCATCAGTTTTGGCGGTCTTTTAATGGCGGCAATACTTGGCCTGACAGGCCTTGGTTCAGGGCTGTGGCCGTTCATTCCATGGACCTGGCCGGTCAAGCTGGGGATGCTCGCGGGCACTTATTTCCTGAAAGATGCCGGCTCCCTTTCGCAGACAGAAATTACATCCGGCTTGATAAAAACGGCATCCACAGGACTCGGCGCTGCAGCAGCTGGTCTGATTCTGTTCTTGATCGGAGGGATGATATGGTTTAACATATGGGATGGGAGAAAAAGCTAGTATAAGCCATACTAGTAAAAGAGTTTGTTCTTTAAGTAGAAGGGAGTGCCATATTGAGTAAAATATTGATAATTGATGACGAAACGGACCTTGTCATGCTGCTCGAGGATGAACTAAAAGCAAAGGGACATGAAGTGCTCACAGCTTATGACGGGCAAAAAGGTATTGAGCTGTCACGAAAGCAGCCGGATCTGATCATTCTGGATATTATGATGCCCGGTATGGATGGGTTTGAAGTGTGCCGGGCGATCCGGGATGATGTCCTGTGCCCTGTTATTTTCCTGAGTGCACGGCAGTCGGAAACCGATAAAATCAGAGGATTAACCCTTGGCGGCGATGACTATATAACCAAGCCCTTTGGACTGCAGGAGCTGATGGCGAAAATCGAAGCAGATCTGCGGCGTGAGAGACGGTCACAGTATATGAATGCGGAGAACAAACGATCTAAGCTGTACTTTGAAAAACTGTGCCTGGATATGAGAGAACGCACTGTCAGGGTTGATGGAAAAGACATAGATTTGACCAAACGCGAGTATGACATTGTAGAATTACTGGCACTCCATGCGGGTCAGGTTTTTTCGAGAGAACAGATCTATGAAAAGGTATGGGGCTACGATTCCGAGGGAAATTCCTCCACTGTTGTTGAGCGTATCAAGAAAATCCGGGCAAAATTTTCAGCAGCGGCTGACAAAGAGTACATCTCCACCGTCTGGGGAATCGGATATAAGTGGAATAAAACGTAAGAAAGCGGGGTACATCCTATGAAGAATCAATCACTTGCATCCCAGTTCAGGCGTACTTTTGTAAGGATTCTGACAGCCAGCGCAATCGGGACGGTGCTTACCTATGCGATTGTCTTTTATTTATTTACCAAATCCCTGGATCGTGACATTTATACTCCAGATTATTACGAGCGTCAGGTTCCCGGTATTGAGGCTTATATTCGTGAAACAAACCTGGATCTGCTGTCGCAGTCCGAAGAAGCCGGCTTAAAGAGTACCATTCCGGACGGCGGGATGCTTTATCTGGTTGTAGATGAAAATGGCAGCATTCTCTATGGTTCGAATCCGCGAAAACCGTTTGAGACAAAGGAAGAATTATTTCACAGCTTTGCAGGGACAACTGTCTTTCGGCATGGACATTACATCTATACGGTTCCTCTCCTGGATAACAACGGAAATACAGCGGGGGCCGTCCTTCTCTCCTACCAGATTAAAACAACTTTTGCAAATAACAGGGGAAAGCTGGTATTCGCAGCTCTCATCCTGGCTCTGTGCTCTCCGTTTCTCTACATCATCGGTTTTACGCTCCTGTATTCCAGAGTATTTGCCCGCAAGATCAATCAGCCGCTCCAACTGTTAATTGATGCGTCAAAAAAGATACAGGAAAAAGATCTCGACTTTGAAATTGACTATCATTCAGACAATGAACTGGGCAGGCTTTGCCTCGCTTTTTCCGAAATGAAAGAGGAACTTCAGAATTCTCTGTCTGCTCAATGGAAAATGGAACAAGAACGTGTGGAAATAGTGGCGGCTCTGTCCCACGATTTGAAGTCCCCTCTTTCTATTATTCTGGGATATACTGACGCGCTGCTTAAAAACAATTCTACGGGAGACGAAAAGTTATGCCGGTATCTCAGCGTTATCCGGGAAAACGCGAAAAAAAGCGCAGCACTTGTCCAAGAGATACAATATTCGTCCGGCCTGGAGACATCAGACATACAGCCACATCTTGTGCCTGTATCTTTACCTGATTTTTTGACGCAGAAAGTACATGAATTTGAACTGCAGGCAGGGCAAAAGGATATTAAAATGGTTTTAGAAATGCAGGGTTACATGGAGAATACCATATGGACCGATTCAGAATGGCTGTCGCGGATTTTTGATAATATTATTTCTAACAGTCTGCGGTATACCCCGGCGGGAGGGTCGGTTCACATTACCATAAAAGCCGAAAAAGAACGGATTACGTATAAAATTTGTGATTCTGGAAGTGGATTTAGTCCGAAGGATTTAAATAAAGCTCTTAATAAATTCTATCGCGGCGATGAATCCCGGCAGTCGGGCGGCGGGCATTCCGGTCTTGGACTCTATATCGTCAGACAATTAGTGGAACAGCTTGGCGGTACCGTCAGGATAGAAAACACAAAAACAGGCGGAGCATGTGTGATGTTTTGGCATAAGGTTTCATAAATCAAATTATTATAACCGGCTGAAAAATATACCGCCGGTGAACATCCTCTTTGTCCCGGCGGTATGCTACCTCTAAAATCCCAAATTGTCATTAACCAATATGACTTTTATTCTTTCCTTCACTCCCGAATTACGCGTCACAAGCACCTGGCAGCACATGGAATTTGCACCTTTGCAGTCATAGCAGAATCCGTCGTTCCTGCAAGGTGTGTCTATGCCCAAACGGACAGCATTTATCGGGGTAGCCTCATTGTGCACACGACTCAGTGCTTCTTCCACATTTTTAACCGCTTTATTCATTCCAACGATTAGAATTACATTTTTCGCCCCAAAAGCAATGGCAGCGATCCGATTCCCAAACTTATCTATATTAACCAGTATTCCATCATATGTAATGGCATTGGAACTGGCAAGGAAGTAATCACTGTCAAGACATGCCAGTTCTGCCTGACGCTTTTCCTCCGGAGTCTTACAGACATCCCGGTTAATCACCTGATAATTGCCTTCACAGACCGCCTGCTTCAGCCCGGTCTCCGTCACAGAGGCTGAACCGCCCCAGCCTACACTGCTTCCTTCCGGCATCATATCAAGCGCCATTTTCAGTGCTTCCTCTTTTGTCTTCGCATAATAACCAGCCATATTACGGCTTTTTAGATTCTTAATCATGTGTTCTGCAAGTAATTGATTGCGTTCTGCACGGTAATTATCCATACTTTCATCCTCCTGTCATTTATACGGTTTACATGTTCTTCACATATTCATTATAAGCATTGCCAGTGGAAAAATCTACCTGGCAGAAACATTTTGATGTCGTTAGTTTCAAAGGGGTTACTGTTCACACCCTGCGGGTGCGCACAGTAACAGCATCTGCCCATTAAAAGCCGCCTGCGGCGAGGCACAGATGCCCCGAGGCCATCACCTCATTGGCTCCGATGCCGTGCAGCGGGGTGCACGACACGGTCTGAACAGTAACTCAAAGGGGTCAGACCCCTCCGCTAAGAGGACACTCCCCTTTGCAGAGGGATCTGACCCCTTTGCACTTATTCAGCCAGCACCTGAAACAATTCCTTCATTGCCGGGTATATTTTCCTAAATTTCCGGTAACGTTCTTCATATTTTTCTACCAGCTGTGCATCTGGTTCTACGGTCTCGATTACCTTTACCAGCTTACCTGCCGCATCTTCTACGGATGCATATTCCCCGCATCCTACTGCCGCCAGGATGGCGCCTCCGTATCCGGGGCCTTCTTCGCTTTCTATGACATCTACTTTCAGGTTCATGACATTCGCAATGATTTTTTTCCAGAGCGGGCTCTTTGCCCCACCACCGCATATTTTTGTTCTTTCGATCCGGATACCAAGGCTTCTGGCCACTTCCAGAGAGTCTCTCAGTCCGAATGCCACGCCTTCCAGTACGGCCTGGGTCATTTCCTCTCTTGTGGTATCCATCGTCATTCCCGTAAACGTTGCCCTTGCTTTCGGATCATTGTGCGGGGAGCGCTCTCCCATCAGATATGGCAGATAGAACACCTGATTTTCTCCCAGTTTGACAATGTCCTCCTGCTCTGCGGCGTATTCTTTTGTCTTCAGAATCTCATCCATCCACCACTTATTACAGGATGCAGCGCTTAACATACAGCCCATGAGATGATAATGGCCGTCCGCATGAGCGAAGGAATGCAGCGCATTGTTGTCATCCACGCCAAAGGAACTGCTTGAGATAAAGATTGTGCCTGATGTTCCAAGAGAGATATTGCACATCCCATCTCCCACCGTTCCTGTACCTACCGCTGCGGCCGCATTATCCCCGGCTCCTGCGATCACCTTTACGCCACTGCCAAAACCAAGCTCTTCCGCCACATCTGCTTTCATATGTCCAACAACATCATAGCTCTCATAGATCGTGGGAAGCTGCTGCTCTGTAACGCCACAGACCTCCATCATTTCCTTAGACCAGCGTTTATTCTTTACATCCATAAGAAGCATACCGGATGCATCGGAATAATCTGTGCAGAACACGCCGCTCAGCTTATATGCCAGATAGTCCTTTGGAAGCATAATCTTACTGATTCTTGCAAAATTCTCCGGCTCATTTTCCTTCAGCCAAAGGATCTTGGGCGCTGTAAATCCGGCAAAAGCGATATTGGCCGTGTATTCAGACAATTTGTCTTTTCCAATCACCTCATTAAGATAAACCGTCTCTTTTTCTGTCCTTCCGTCATTCCAGAGAATTGCAGGCCGTATAACTTCGTCCTTTTCGTCCAGTACCACAAGTCCATGCATCTGTCCGCCAAAACTGATACCAGCAATCTGCTGCTTGTCACAATCGGCAGTCAATTCCCTGATTCCCTCAACAGTCTGCGCATACCAATCCTGCGGATTCTGCTCTGACCAGCCGGGGTGTGGAAAAAACAGGGGATATTCTTTAGAAACGATATTCTGGATCTTACCGTTTTCATCCATCAGCAGAAGCTTTACTGCTGAAGTACCTAAATCTACACCTATATATAACATAATAACCTCCGCATCATTCCAAAAAGTCGGGCAAGGGGGTCAGACCCCTCTGCAGAGGGGTCTGACCCCCTTGCCCACCGTTTTCAGAATATTCTGTTTATTTCCAGGGATTTTCCGTCGGATACCGTACGCCGGCCGGCTGGTTATACCCAATTTCTTCCACCGGCACTCCTATGTATTTGAATACCTCAAAAAGCGCCTTTCCATAATTGCCAAATGCCACTGCGCCATGATGCGGGTAGTTGCCCTCAATTAATACATGGCGGTAGAACCTTCCCATCTCCGGAATTGCGAAGATGCCAATTGCTCCAAAGGAGCGGGTTGCAACAGGGAGTACTTCTCCCTGGGCTATGTATGCGCGCAGCTTACAATCCGCTGTGCTCTGCAGTCTAAAGAATGTAATGTCTCCCGGTACAATATCGCCTTCGAGCGTTCCCTGTGTCACTTCTTCCGGCAGCGCTCTAGCCATGATCATCTGGTATTTCATCTCACAGAAGGAAAGCTTGCTGGATGCGGTGTTTCCACAGTGGAAGCCCATAAATGTATCTTTGTGCGTGTAGTTGTATTTGCCCTCAATCTCCTCTTTGTACATATCTGCCGGTACTGTATTGTTGATATCCAGCAGGGTAACGGCATCTTCGCTTACTACGGTTCCGATAAATTCACTCAAAGCCCCATAAATGTCAACTTCGCAGGACACCGGAATTCCCTGTCCGGTCAAACGGCTGTTTACATAACATGGAACAAAGCCAAACTGGGTTTGGAACGCCGGCCAGCATTTTCCTGCAATTGCCACATATTTTCTGTAACCTTTGTGCTCCTCCACCCAATCCTTCAGGGTGATCTCATACTGCGCTAACTTTGCAAGGATCTCCGGCTTTTTGTTCCCTGCACCGAGTTCTTCTTCCATCTCTTTTACAATAGCCGGAATTCTCTCGTCCCCTGCATGTTTGTTATATGCTTCAAATAAGTCCAGTTCAGAATTTTCTTCTATCTCAACACCCAGATTGTAAAGCTGCTTAATGGGTGCGTTGCACGCAAGGAAATTAAGCGGACGAGGCCCAAAGCTGATAATCTTTAAATCATTGAGCGCTGTAACAGCCCTTGCGATTGGCCTGAATTCATAGATCATATCTGCACATTCTTCTGCCGTGCCAACCGGGTATTCCGGAATATAGGCTTTAATATTGCGCAGTTTCAGGTTGTAACTGGCATTGAGCATGCCGCAGTAGGCATCCCCGCGCCCCTGCACAAGGTTGTCTCCACGCTCCTCTGCCGCTGCAATAAACATCTTCGGCCCGTCAAAGTGCTTTGCAAGCAATGTCTCTGCAATCTCCGGTCCAAAGTTACCAAGATAAACAACAAGCGCATTACATCCGGCTTTCTTCACATCTTCCAGCGCCTGCACCATATGGAGTTCGCTCTCTACGATACAGACCGGGCACTCATAGATTCCCTCTTCACCGTATTTCTCATGATAAGCCTTCATCAGCGCTTCGCGCCTGCTTACCGACAAACTCTCCGGGAAACAGTCCCTGCTGACAGCTACAACTCCAATTTTCAGTTCCGGCATGTTATTCATTGTATGTACCTTCCTTTCTTAATAAATATATTAGTTTCCTATTACCGCTCAAACTCAGATTCCATTTATTCCAATGTAATATTTTCACCCTTCAGCCCGCAGAAAGCACCCTCGATCTTTGCCTCCTCATGGGCAATCAGCCACTTATTTCTTGCGGTGATCAGACAGTCCTCGCCCTCCGTGCCCGGAGTAAATGTCAGATCCGTATTGGTGCCCTCCGGCAGAATTACAACACATCTGAATCCTCCCGGCTGTGCGGTGCAAGGCGCATAGTGCAGCGTGGTCGCATACATCTCCACAACCGTTCCCGCAGGCACATAAAACGCCTCCACCTTCGAAGTATCATACGTAAAATCCGTCCCCACGTCCTGCTGGGAACCGAGCAGCAGAATCATATCGGTCACCGCAATATTAATCTCAGATGAACGGTGGTACTCCAGTCCGTTCAGCTTATGATTATCTCCATTACAGTATCCGATTTCGATCGGAAGTCCCCCAAATGCCCGGTTTTTAAAGGCTTCCGCTTCCGGCAGGGCCTCCATCTCTTCTACAGATGCTACGTAAATCACTTCTTTCGGCAGAGGCGTGTGCTCCATCTCCTTCAGAATTCTGCAGATAGAATAGCCCTGCAGCACTCTTCCGTATTTGCCAAACGAAGAATCCGTTACTTTTTGAATATCCATTAATATCCCTCCTAAGAATGAAAATTTATTCATATTTATCCTTATGAGGTAATTTTATCAGCTTATTCTGTACTTTTCGACCAAATATTTATCTAATCAATGGCACTTTTTTGTCTTTTTTCTAAATTCACTTGGCAGCATCCCGTACTTTTTGCGAAATGCCTTGGCCAAAGCCTTGCTGTTCGGAAATCCATGATCCAGTGCGATCTCACTGATCGTCCGTTCCGTATTTGCCAGTTCCTGGTATGCGTACTCCACCCGTATACTCTGCAGATAAGTCAGATAATTAATTCCGGCATACTTCTGAAACATCCTGGAGAGATAAGCAGGAGAATAGCCAAAGATCTCCGCCAGCCGGTCCAGCGAAATCTCTTCCGTATAATGCTCCTTCACATAGGACGTAATGACAGACAGCCTGTTCAGTTTACGATTTTTCCTTACCATCTCCCGGCTCACTTCCATCTCCCGGTACCTGGTTACCAGCAGGTACAAAAGCTCATAAAACAGCCCCTGTACCTTCAGGTCATATCCACACTTTTTCTCGGTATAAGCCCGATAAATGGAAGAAATCAGGATCATCACCTTCTCATCCTGGGATTTTGAATCATGGGTAAAACGAATGAACTGCTCTCCTGTATAGTATTTCTCAAAAACCTTCAGCGGAATCTGTACGACAACCGTCATATTTTGCTCCGGAGAATCCACGGAATGGATCTCATTGGAATTTACCAGCATAAATTCACCCGGTCTGAGAGGATACTTTTCCTCATTTATATAAAAAGAGAGCTCTCCCTCAAATACTGCAAATATTTCCACCGAGCGGTGCCAATGCTTATCACGGAAATAATTGCCTTCCCTGCCCTCAAAGACAAACACCTTAAAAGGTAAATCTTCATTCGGCACAATCAACTCATGGCTGAATTCCATATCGCCGCCTCCTTTACTGATTCCTTTCCGGATTAACATTCCACGTCTCTCATATTCCGTTTGCGTAAGGGGTAATGATAATCGTCCAAAGGGAAATGTAGCGCTGCCCTGATTATAGTATGTTTCGGGTGATTTTGTAAACACCGGCAGAAAGGCTTACCAATATTTATTATTTATAAAACGGTTTATTTTTTCAAACTGCATTTATCAAATTTTCGCAGTAAACTGTCTGCAAATCCCAAGAAGACTCCCACCACCACAAACAGAGTCCCAAGGAATAATAATATGATCCCTGTCACTAACTTCCCCAATATCTCCACTGCCTTTTGTTTTATCATAGACGGCCTCCTGTCTGATAAAAAAACTCTTTGCACCTAATTACACTTTTATTCTATCACAGAGAATTTGTGAAAGCCTTGCATAAGTCTTTCAATCAGACGGCTTAACCTTACGTTTTTGCAAGATATAGCTCCCGGTCTAAACTCAAACATACAAGCGCGCTGCCTCACCGGGGACGGTCCCTTTTGCAGAGGGGTCTGACCCCTTTGCTTCACCCCTGGCCTCCGCAAGCATACACCCTGCTGTTGCTGCATTGTTTGACAGACTCCCCCCGGAAGATTATAATGTTTGTATTACACACGTAAGAATTAAGGGAGGAACGAACATGACGGTACTGCCTCAGATTTCAGAAGCAGAATTTGAAGTAATGAAGGTCGTATGGAAGCGTGCACCGGTCAGTACAAATGAAGTGACCGACTATTTAACAGCCCATACCACCTGGAGCCCCAAAACAATACAGACTCTGCTGAAACGCCTGGTGAATAAAGGTGCACTCACTTTTGAGAAAAGGGGCAGGGTATTTATCTATACCCCGCTTGTAATGGAAGAAGAGTATATCGGCCAGAAAAGTTCTTCTTTTTTAGAGCGTTACTTTCATGGGGATATTACCGCCATGGTATCTTCTTATCTGGAGCACGATAAATTAACCGAATCCGATATCGAAGCCCTGCGCAGCCTGCTTGCAGGCCAATGCAAAGAGGGAGGAAAGTAGTGTGACCGGTTTTGGCATCCGATTTTTTATCTGTAACTCTTTTATTGCTTTCTTTATATGTATCATGCTCGCCGCGAAGCGGCTTCTCAAAAATCATATTTCTGCCCGCATGCAGTACAACCTCTGGTTTCTTCTGCAGGCATTGTTTGCCGTACCCTTTCTGCCCCCGATTCCCTTTGGGTTTAAGCAGATCCTTTCCCTGCTGGGATCTGGCTCCCCCTCTATACTTTCCGGGGGCCGCATTGATGCTGCTGATGCAGAAAATGCAGTGTCCACAGCAACCGGTTGGATGAATGATTTCGCCATGTCTGTTTCCCACAAAAGGGGGGCTGTTATTGCCGGAACTCTCTCCGCCGTCTGGTTTGCCGGAATGCTGGCTATGGCTCTATATTTTATTCACTCCCGATTACTTCTCCGCCGTTTGGAACGTTCTGCACTTTTGCTCCAAAATAAAAATGTCCTCACACTCTATCACGGCTGCGTAAACGAAATGCATTTGAAAAAGGCTCTCCCGATCTACAGCACCCCATACCTGAGTTCCCCGATTACCACAGGTCTGATCCACCCCCGCATATATCTTCCCCTTTATCTGATCTCAGATTTTCGCAGCGGCACGATAAGCGGGAAAGAACTGCGCTTTATGCTTCTGCATGAGTTACAGCACCACCGGCACAGAGATGCCCTGGCAAATCATTTTATGAATCTTTCAAAACTCGTATACTGGTTTAACCCCCTGGTCTGGTATGCAATGAAAAAAATGCAGTGTGACCGGGAGATCGCCTGCGACGCCGCTGTTCTGCAGATGCTCGCTAAGGAGGAGTATACAGAATATGGAATCACCCTCATCAACCTCGCCGCAAGACTTTCTTGTGCTCCGCCTTCTTATTCCGCCCCCATGGCAGAAAACAAAAGACAAATTACAAGAAGAATTCTGCACATCGCTGATTACCGCCCTCAGTCCAGGTCCGCTAAAATCAAAGGGATTTTGCTATGCCTGCTTCCGACCGTCGTTTTACTGGGCCTCTCTCCCATCTTATCTATCAGGGCGGACGTACAGGATTATGATTCCTTCCAGAATACCAGAGAAACCACAGAATATATAGATCTCGAATCCTATTTTCAGGGATATGATGGCAGTTTTGTATTGTTTGACACCGGAACAAATATCTGGCAGGTCTACAATCAGGAAATGGCTTCGCGCAGAGTCTCTCCCAACTCTACGTATAAAATATTCGATGCACTCCTTGGACTGGAAACCGGGATCATCACGCCCGGGCATACGCATATGGGCTGGGACGGAACCAAATGGCCTTTTGACGCATGGAATGCAGACCAGAACCTGAATTCTGCTATGCAGAACTCCGTTAACTGGTATTTTCAATCGATCGACCGACAGGCCGGTCAGTCTGCGGTCAAAGACTTTTTTCGGCGAATCGGATATGGCAATCAGGATGTGAGCGGAGGGACGGACTCTTACTGGATGGAATCGTCACTCAAAATATCGCCCGTTGAGCAAGTATCTCTTTTGAAAAAATTATATTACAATGACTTTGGATTCCATTCAGAAAATATACAGGCGGTGAAAAATGCGATGTTTCTTGCATCCAAAGGCAGCACCTCACTTTATGGAAAAACCGGGACCGGAGCTGTGGACGGTTGGGAAATAAACGGATGGTTTACAGGATTTGTCAGCCAAGATGCCCATGTGTTTTTCTTCGCCGTTCAGATTCAAAATGAAAAAAATGCATCCGGCAGTAAGGCGGCCGAAATCGCTTTGGATGTGCTGGAGGAAATGGGAAAGTATTAAGAAAAAGAGACCCTTTGGCACACCACTTTGCGTAGCTAAGTGGTGTGTGTTATACGCTCTGTCGGCGCTGTAAGCACCGTTTGTCTTGATCGTTGACTGGCTCGGCTGGTTTTGCTGTTTCCCCAGTTATGCAAGTGCGGATTATCCCCAAGAAGGCATACATAACATTTACATCGGTTTTAGATTTCTATTGAGCCGATCCACCATCCAGACAACTCGCTTTTCCCGTCCGGCATCTGTCTTTGCGTCAAAATATGCCCGCGTGTAGGTTTTCTTAACTGATAAGGACATCGCCTGAAAATTTGCATAGGCGGGCTCGTACACTTTTAGCAAATCAGATAAAAAGGCGATCTGTTCCTCTGTCACCGTCGGGGATTTGGGGGCATCCCATTGTCCGTTCTCTTTAGCTTCCTCTATTTTCTTCCTGCCCCAGCCGGTCATAAGTCCTTGTTCTTCAAGGCCTTTAACCAACGCCTTATTCTTCTCCGACCATTTACTGTCCTTCCTGCGTAAAGAAAAATATTTCTTGTATGTTTTGTCATCAATGCTTTGCATCTGTCCGTCTATCCATCCAAAGCAAAGGGCTTCTTCAAGCGCTTCGCTTGCCTTTATTGTTTTCGGCCCTCCCGCTTTTCCAAATAGAAGCCAAACGCCAGCATTTGACAGGCAATGGTCAGAAAGCCATTGCCTGAATTCTTCTCTGTCTGCAAATTCCATTACGTCACTCATTATGTGCTCCTCCTTTCGTACGCCTTCTATGGCCTCCTTGTCAGTTTACTGTTTCTTTCATTCTACCACAAATCCGAGAGACTGGATATCTTATGTTTTTCAGCGGGATATCCAACCTTTTGGATATGCGGAACGGGCGGGGCTGGAGAACAGTCCAAGGCTGTGAGGCTGGGGATATTGATTTGTCTGACATATAATGGAAGTGGTTTTCTTTCTTTGAATTGTTTATAATAAGAATGGTACGTAATACGTGTGGGAGGATAAGTGATGTTGAAATTTATGGTATTGATCGCCGCTTTGATTTGCTCGGTTGTTTATATGACACTTTTTTGGATTTCTAATCCGAGGGCGAATAGAATTGCTCAGAAAATTCAAAAGCCTTTTGTGATTACCAGTGCACTGCTTCTTGTGCTGTATATTTTACTCTAATGGCTTTCGCAGCTGAGCCTTTTGTTCCTGCACAGGATATGCAGGGACGGAAGGCTTTTTTTGCACGCTAACAGAATGCGTGGGGGTTAATTTTCTGCAGTGAGGAGCTTCTGCAATAACATGTAGAGTTCCTCTTCGGTCTTTACGCTGTAGTCAGGGCTCACACTTCCGGTCTGCTGATTGTGGCTTCTGCGCCTGATCCAGATGGTATGAAGGCCGGCGTTTTGGGCGCCTTCTATGTCGTTTATATAGGAGTCCCCTACAAACCACACATTTTCCCGGGCGATACCCATTCGTTCACAGGCTTTACAGAAAATGCGCTTGTCCGGTTTGTCCATTCCCATTTCTTCCGATATAAAGATGTACTGATCGGGAATCCATTGCCTGATAGCAAGCTGCTCTATTTTGGGCCTCTGATGGTCGACTGTACCATTTGTTATAATTCCCAGCGGAACTTTTTCTCTACAAAAAGACAGAATTTCCTTCATCTTGTCGGATATACGGACTTTCATCTGATACCCTGCATACCGGCGCTGGAACTCCCGGGCCTGCTCTGCCGGGATCTCTATTTGAAGCTCCTGGAAGGCCTTCTGTATTCTATAAATGCATAATTCATCCATGGTAATCCCGCCGCACTGCAGACGTTCAAAGGCTTTATCGCTGTATTTTCGGCTTAAAGAAAATAAATGATCCACGGAAATCGTGTATGTCCCTGCAAACATATCCTTATATGCCAGAGCAAAGGGATCCAGATGATCGTACAGCGTGTCATCCATATCAAACAAAAGCGCATCCATATTCTTTTTCCTCCATAATCTATATGATGTAAATCACATTATAACCTGTAAAAGCTGTTTCGTCTATGTAGTAATCCGTGTTAAGGATCAACTGTACCGGGATGTGTATTTTTTTATAAGTATCAAATATATACAGAAATTTCTGAGCAGATAAAAGGACTGACTCCCTTTATACCTAAACGGAATTCAGCCCTATAAAATTATGATAAATTACTTTGTGTAACCAGGCCGGCGTCTCTGCCGAAAGCACTGCTGCTCCCCGAATCATCCGGATTATCACTGACAGGAACTGCTCTCCTTGTCAAATACAACCTCCCCATCCACGATGGTATATAAAGTCTGCGTAAATACCTCCATAGGATTTCCGTCAAATACCGCAATATCCGCATCCTTTCCTGGCTCAAGACTGCCTACCCGGTCATCTGTACGGCAGATTTGCGCCGGATTTATGGTCAGCGCTTTCAGCCCTTCTTCCATGGGCAGCCCGTATTTTACAGAATACCCCGCACAAATAGGAAGATATTGGATCAAAGCAACCGGGTGATCAGTTGTCACCGCAATCTTCACACCTGCGTCAGCAAGAACCCCGGCTGTTTTAAAGCTCATATACTCTACTTCTACCTTGGACCGTGAAGTCAGATCCGTCCCTACAATCGCCGGATAGCCCGACGCTGCGATCTCTTCCGCGATCAGATGGCCGTCGGTACAATGATCTATAGTGATATCCACATCAAACTCCTTCGCAATCCGTATTGCGGTAAAGATGTCGTCTGCCCTGTGTGCGTGGGCCTTTAGGGGGATTTCCTTCTTCAACACGGGAATCCACGGCTCTAGATCGAAATCCTGTTCCTCCAGATTTCCGCTCTCCCGTTTTTCCAGATACTTCCTGGCATCAAACAGCGCCTTCCTCAGCATATAGGCTGTTCCCATCCTTGTAGATGGACACGTATTCTGTTCCCCGTAAGTTGTCTTTGGGTTTTCCCCGAATGCTACCTTCATAGCTGCCGGGCTTTTGACAATCATATCATCCACACAGCGCCCATGTGTCTTCATAAATACAAACTGACCGCCCACAACATTCGCGCTGCCCGGCCCAGCCATAACTGAGGTAATTCCCGCCTGAATCGCATCGTGAAATGCCGGATCCATGGGATTCACCGCATCCAGCCCGCGGATTGCCGGGAGGACAGGATTCGTCATCTCATTGCAGTCATCCCCGATGGTCCCGCTCTTCTCTTCCGTGAGGCCTATATGCGCGTGTGCTTCGATCAGACCGGGAAGTACCCATGCGCCATGTACATCCAGTACCGCTTCCTCATATTCCTCCTCTGCAGTATTCCCTCCCTCTTTATCCGAAATTGTCCGTCGCGTCCCGCCGGATAAAGAAGACAGGCTTCTCTTACCGGAAGAAGTTTCTTCCTCCCTCAGGCCTCCCAGATCCGGCAGCCCTAGTTCAGCCGCCTGCTCCATGGGCCCCACTGCATCGATGATTTTCCCCTTGATTCTTACATATCCATTTTCATACACCTTCCCTGCCATGGTATAGATTTTTCCGTTAATGATCCACATAAAAAAGCCCCCTTCTCCAAATACGATTTCAGATACGTTTCGCTTTAAAAACATATTCCTATAAAGTATTTCCGAAGAGAGCTTATTTATTCTGTATCTATAACTATATGACCGATCCGGTATACGCAGGTATCAGACACTTGTTACCGAAATATTAATACACTGATGTACTAGGGAATTTCCAGGTCTGCTGCAAATTGTTTCACGGTCTGCTGTACTTCTATGATCTCTTTTTCTGTGATTCCGTCCGTGTGAAAACCACCGCTGCACACCGTTACTGCATTCTTTTTCCGGCATACCTCTTCCGCCACATAGCGGCAGATAATGTCGTCTTTATGCCCCGTCACATTCAGTGTGGAGGATGTAACGCTGATGCTCCCATCTCCGCTCAGAGAGGGTCTGGGTATGGAGAGAACCGTACATCCGATATGCGGCTTGTCACCGCCCTGCATGATGATATAATAATCCTCTCCCAGTCGTTTCACTTGAATTTTTAACGTTGCAAATGACAGTATAATTGTCCATTCCATCTTACATACTCCTATGTATCTATTTTATTTCCCACGGTACAGTCCAGGCCGGTCTTAACTGTTACGTTCCCATACCATATCTGCGTGTTTAAATAGTCCGTAATTTAAGAAACAAGCGGCATTATATACGTCACCCATAGATAGGACAACGGCATTACAATAATCATCGCGGGTATCATATCTGCTGTTGGGAACTTCTTTATATTTACCATGCGGAAACCGGTTGCCAGCATCAGAAATCCGCCGCAAGCCTTGAAGTCATTAATCATCGCCGGTGTAGTCAGCGGGAAGATGATGGTTGCTCCGAAAAACAGTAAAGCGAAGATTATAAACTGCGGCACTGCGATCAGGGATACTACCGCCCCCAGATTGCATGCAAAAATAGCTGCTGTAAATAAGTCCAGAATTGATTTGGAGATCAAAATGGAGTGGTCTCCGCTCATTCCTGCCACGATAGATCCATAGATACCTGTACCACTTGCACAAAACAGTACAATAATTGTAATGAGGGTACTCATGAATTCTTCTTCCGGCAATGAGCTGTTGGAACCTTTTACGAATTTACTGATCACCTTCTGCATACCAGCTGCACCTTTATTGATGCCGGCGCCAAGATGGATGACAAGTCCAAGCCCTGTCCCGATTACAATCGCAAAGATTACAGCGGGCATATTTTCCATTAATCCGATAGTGCTGATTCCCATTCCCATGGAACACACTCCGAATACCATCGTAATCTGTGCTTTAAATTCTGCTGACAGTTTTTTGCTCAGTACCGTTCCTAATACTCCGCCGATTACGACGGACAATGCATTTATAATTACTCCTATTGGCATGTCACTTACTCCTCTTCCTCTCAAATTTGCAGGACTGCACCGATTTTATTACAGCCTGTTGTCTTTCTGTAAAGGTTAATGTTATAATGTTATAGTCCATTCCATCTTCGAAATTTCCTGGCATCTATTCCAAATGGCTCTACCAGTTTTGCTGCAGTGTGATAGATCATCTCGTCTATATTTTCCGGCCTGTGATAGAAGGTCATCATTGGCGGGATAATCCGAACTCCCTGCATCATAGAAAGTTCGTAAAGATTTCTCAGATGGATCGGGCTTAAGGGGGTCTCTCTTGCCGCCAGCACCAGAGGCCTCTGCTCCTTTATTGTTACGTCTGCTGCCCGAAGAATCAGATTATCTGCATACCCGCCGTGAATTCCGGCTATTGTCTTCATACTGCAGGGTACAATGAGCATCCCCTCTGTACGGAAGGACCCACTCGCAGGAGCGGCTCCGATCTCGGTCATGTTCAGGACATGATCCGCACTTTGGCATATTTCTTCCACCGTATAAGAAGTCTCCTGCTTCAGCGTTATTTTTGCCGAATCACTCATGATCAGATAAGATTCGTAATCTTCGGCTTCCCGAATTAATTCCAGGCAAGTATGCAGTATAGGAAGTCCGCTTGCCCCTGTGGCTCCTATTATAATCCTCTTCTTTTCCATAGCTTATATCCTCAGTCTTTCACCCAATGTGTTGGATCAACATCCATAAACTGTGCTCTCTTAAATCTTTCTTTTTGGTCAAACGGCACGGTGCAGTCAAAGATTGTCTTGCAGGCGATTCCGCGGTTTTTGATACTCGGTGAGCATGCAGGATCATTTGATGGATCCAGCGGATGGCATCTTACGCCCGGGATGGTAATAATATCTACATCTCCCTGGAATCTGGTGTTCATGGCCCAGAGCACATCATTGATATCAAAGCAGTCCACATCCTCATCTACGAGGAAGATATGCTTCAATTCACTAAATGCAGTAAATGCAACCAATGCTGCCTGTCTCTGTCTTCCTTCATCACTTGCAACAGTCTTTTTAAACTGCATTACCGCCATATATTTTCCACCGCCTGCAGATGCACAGTACACGTTCTGGAGTTTGCCAGGCATTGCTTTTTCTACCATTCCGTAAATACTTGCTTCTGTTGGAATGCCGGCCATAGATACGTGCTCTTCGCTTGGTCCGATACAGGTCTGCATGATTGGCTTCTCTCTGTGAGTCACTGCTGTTACCTTGATTGTCCAGCACTGATCACATGCCGGTCCTGTATATCCCGGGAACTCAGGCATTGCATAGCCTGTATGGCTGTTCTGGTCTTCCTTTACACGTACATTCGGAAGGATCTCGCCTTCAATTACGTACTCTGCATTAGCGATTGCTTTCTCATTTACAGTCAGGCACTGGCACAGTTCTACAGGTTCTCCTCTCAGTGCTCCGGCTACTGCCAGTTCGTCATATCCCATTGGTGTTGTAGGCGCCTCGAAGCAGGAACCAATTTCAATGGCCGGATCTACACCTATGCTGATGGAGATAGGAAGTTTCTGTCCCAGTTCCTCTGCGCGCTCTGCCATAGCCCCGATGTGACGCGCACCAGGTGTAAAGAAAATAGAGAGTTCATCTTTTCCCTGAATGCAGAGGCGGTGAATGGTAACATCACTCAGTCCTGTCTCCGGATGAGTTGCATAGCACATACCAAGTGTGATGTAAGGACCCGCATCTACAGGTGTGTTTGTTGGAGCCGGAACAAGTTTAAAAAGATCAAAATCAGGATCTTCTGCTTTATGTACTACCTGCTGGCATAACGGTGCATCTTTTACAAGAACCGGCGGAATCGGATTGTCTACGCTTTTGTATAACATCTTGCCAACCTCTTCCGGTTTGCATCCGAACAGTGCTGCCACTCTCTTACGGCTTGCCATAACTCCGATTGCCACCCGTGCATCAGGATGGCCTTTGATGTTGTTAAAGATCATCGCAGGACCTTCTTTTGTCGGACGCATTACCGTACCGCCTGCTCCTACATGACGGTATACTCCTGACAATTCTGCCATCGGCTCAACAGGTACATCCGTCTCAATCAACTGTCCGGGCATTTCCCTCAACAATTCCAACGCGCTTCTGAGATCCACTACTTTTTTCTCCATTTCATTCTCTCCTTTGCTTTTATATTGCTTTTAGATTGATTTTATTTTAATGCTATTTATCTGGTGGATCAATTCAACTTGTGTTATAATTCATTCCAGAATGGAATGAATCAAAGGAGAGATCATATGACATTTGAACAATTGGATTATTTTATTGAGATTGTAAAACACAAAACTTTCTTTGATGCGGCCGAATCCTTACATATCTCTCAATCTTCACTTTCCAAACAGATTATAAAGCTTGAAAAAGAATTGGACGTGCAGCTTTTTGACCGAAGTAAAAGAACTGCACATCTGACGGATGCGGGCCAGTTTTTCTATAAAAACTCACTGCCGCTCGCCTCCCAGTACCACCAACTGATGAAACAGCTGAAAACCTATCAGCAATCTAAGCAGCTCAAACTCCACATAGGGATACTGCCGATTCTGAACCAGTACCAGTTTATCCCCCGATTTCGGGAATTTTCCAAGCTCCATCCGGATATTATGATCAATCTTAGCGAGCTGGAGGAAAACGAGCTTTTGGAAGGCCTTGCCATGGGGAAATACGATGTGATTATTGCAAGAGAAGGCCTTGCCGATACAAAGCTGCACCGCACCTGGGAGGTTGCACAGGATGAGCTTGTCGTTGTATTGCCTTCCGGCCACCCGCTTGCCAATAAACAGGAGCTTACCATCCAGGAATGCAGCCAGGAGTCCTTTATCCTGATGAACCCCTACACTACCGTTCACCAACTCTGTCTCCGGCTGTTCCATAAAAACAAAATCAATCCTGAAATACTGCGCACCGGGAGGGTTGAATCCATCATCAGCTCAATCTCAATCGGTGATGGTATCAGCCTGCTGCCAAAGAAAAACTTTCAGACCTTCCACAGTGAGAATATAGCAGTGATCCCTTTGGTCCCAAAAGTGAACCTTCCCGTCTGCTGCATAAAAAATAAAGCCGAAGAGATCACTCCGGCTTTAAAAGAGTTTATTTTATATTTGCGGCTCATGCATTAAAATGATATTATCTTTAAAATATTGAGTAACCAGGAAAGCGTTTAACCCATGCCGCCTCACTCTTACGCACAAAGCGCCTTCAGCACACTGCTGAAAGCGCTTTTTCTTTTACCTTGGAGTTTTGTATTGTCAAAACTACTGAAACATTTCGTCACCGCTTTTATATCCGAAAGCCGGATGGCAGTCAAATTTTACTGCTCCCACCGCAATATCCGGGCCAACCGCTTTTTTAACTCTGGCAACGCCTTCGTAGCCAAACCCTGCACATAATTCAATTGCTTTACAGCCCTTGTCCACCATTTCTTTGGCCGCGATTTCTGCTTCATCATAGTTTTCAACACCCACCACATTCAAATTGAGCTCCGCACATGGGATAACTACCTTTTTCATCTCTTCATTCACGCCATCGGCTACATAGATAAATGCACATTCAAACATTGGAAATCTCCTTTCTTAATGTATATGCTGAAGTATGTACAAACGCACACTGTAAAGCATGCTCTGTGGGCAGGTTTTCAGCAAAGCGGAAAAATAAGGGGTCAAAACACTTCAGCATATGGTTGATTTGTTTCACTGATTTATAAAACTATCATAGTCTTTTACCTGCCGGATGTCAATCAGCCTTACATTCGATTTTATCTATGATGTTACTGTCTGGTAAGTCTTTCTTTACCGGAAAGCAAAAAAGCCTCGGAAATCTTGAATTTCCGGGCTTTTTCCAGAGGCACAGACCGGATTTGAACCGGTGATCAGGGTGTTGCAGACCCACGCCTTACCGCTTGGCTACTGCGCCTTAGTATGACTCCTACGGGAATCGAACCCGTGTTACCGCCGTGAAAGGGCGATGTCTTAACCGCTTGACCAAGGAGCCATAATATAATCTATAAGTGCCACCGCTTTTGCAGTGACCGTTGTCTATATTACCATAACTCGCCTCAAAAATCAAGCCTTTTACTAATTTTTATTTATAAACTGCAGCCAAACTGTATCCCTTCAGACGGGTCTGCGCATTTGCTGCGCAGACCTGCAAAACACCTTCACCGCCAGTAGAAATTCTACTTCATCCAGTACCCCACAATTAAGTCCACCATCCGGTCATAGCTTTCTACTCCGTCTTCCTGTCCGTTTGCCTTGAGATATGTATCGTTTACTTTATTCGACACTTCTGCCACTGCCCCGTCATACTTTGCCCAGAACCGGCTGTTGGCCTGGAGATCGGCCTCCACTCTCTCATCGAGCGCCGCCCTTACCTCCTGCCATGCTTCTGCATCCGCACGTCGCAGGGCATTCATACTATAGATCCAGCCCATCAGGTATCCGCTGTACTGAAAGTCTCCGCGTTCTGCATCCTTGCACGCAAGAAATGCGATAAAGTTGGCTTCTTCCTCCTGCATAAATCCACGCAGATGTGACAGTTCATGGCAGGCCGTAAACGGAATATTGTAGGCAGTCATGTCTTTGTTATAATTCGCCTCCACAGTAAATGGAACATAAACACCGGTCAGACCCTGATAGGAAAGGATCTCTGATACAAGAAGCCCTTTCGGTCTTGGATAATATCCCTCAAGCGCGGGATACTGTCTGCCCAGCGCCTGCATGGCATTCACCGCGTCTTTTTCCTCCGCGCACTCCAGCATCATCACCCCGTTCTCATCCCGTTTCACCTGACCGGCCCTTGTATTTACTTCCTCTGTCAGCCACAGGCAGGCCTGTTTGAGGTCTTCCACCGTATATGCAGTCGTCTCAATGCCCGATTTTTCAGAGAATGAAACCCGTCTGTAATTAATACCGCAGTTTACCACGTATAACACCATTAGAATAGAGAACGTCAAAAACAGTCCGGAAGCCCACCTTAGCATGACAGCGCCCCCGCTTCCTCTTCTGGCCGCTTCCACAACCGCGTGGATCAGGGAGCCCACTGTCAAAAGCACCAGAACATACAAGCACAATTCAGCCAATGAGCAGGAAAATAAACCGGAAAACCGTCCCACCGCAGACACAATCACCGAATAGATATGGGTGGAATACCATTCAGCCATCCTCAGTGACTGCCCTGAAAGCACAGTAAGAAGCGCGCTCACTACCAGCATAAAGCAGCCTGTAAGCATCCTTTTTTCAGTTGTACCAAACTTTCGTTTTCTCCGCGTTCTTCCCATGCCTGCTGCTCCTCTGCAATTATGCTTAATGTACGATTGATGGAAAAATATCTGCTATATAAATCATACTGTATTCGGAAGCAAAAGACAAGTTTAGACTTGTGAAAGGAGGTGGATACGAAATGAAAAGGTAGGTGCAGGCGTCCCGCAGTTACGGCACACGCCCCAAAGGTGTGAAAAGCAGCAGCCTGTCCCGCAGTTATGAGATTCATCTTGTCGTTATCTAATAAATTAAGTATAATAAAAGTAGATAGAGAGCATAAACCTAAAATAATAGAAAGGAGCTGTAAATTATGTCAAAGAATGTAATGATCACGATAGGCAGGGAATTCGGAAGCGGTGGGCGTGAAATAGGAGCGCGGCTTGCAGAGCGGTTGAATCTACCATTATACGATAAAAACCTTGTTGAACTTGCAGCTGAAAAAATAGGTATCAGCGAAGAGAGGGCTAATACCGTTGATGAAACTGCATTGAACGGTTTTTTAACAACATACGCATATCCGCCGGGAACTATGATGGACTATGTTGGACGAGTAGATTACCAACAGCCTTTGACTGACAAGATGTTCTACGTACAGTGTAATTTGATTCGCGGTCTGGCTCAGAAGGGACCGGCTGTATTTATTGGAAGATGTGCGGATTATGTGCTGCGGGAACAGGAGGAATGCCTGAATGTTTTCATCTGTGCAGACAAGGCAGACAGGGTAAAGAGAACGATGGAACTCTACGGACTGACTGAACGGAAGGCCGCCGATAAGATGAAAAAGATCGACAGAGAACGCCGTTATTACTATGAGACATATACCGGAAATGAATGGGATGCTGTAAGTACTCATGATATGATCCTGAACATAAGCAAACTAGGAATGGACCGGGCAGTCAGGTATCTGGAACTGATTTACAAGGGAATGGCCGAAGAATAGGAAGCTATTAAAAACACATATGACGGCCCAAAGATGTAACATCCGGCCATATTCACATACTCCCGGGTCACTATAAAAATTCATGGAAAGGAATTATCAATCATGTCTGAAGAAAAAACATTTCCCTGCATACCGGACGAATCCCAGCTAAAAGAAATTGGTATCTACGAGTATGGTTTTATATCAACCGCCGACATCCTGTTTCAGGATGAAGTCCGCCGGATCTGCCAGTCAAACGGCTGCGGCCAATACGGAAAATCCTGGGCCTGTCCCCCTGCCGTAGGCACCGTCAGCGAATGCAAAGCCCGATGTCTGGCATTCGAAAACGGCATGGTATTCACCGGAAAATACGACCTGGAAGATTCCTTCGATGTAGAAGGAATGCAGGAAGGCCACAAAGAATTCCAACAAGTATCCGCGAGACTGCGCGGACTCCTTGGCAGCAGATTCCCCTACCTCCTGCTCTCCAACGAGGGCTGTATCCACTGCGAGACCTGCACATACCCCGACGCCCCCTGCCGCATGCCCGGAACCCTCACACCTGCCGTAGAAGGCTTCGGAATCAATGTCCAGCGCCTCTCCAAAACAGCCAAAGTCCGCTACATAAACGGCCCCAACACAGTAACCTACTTCGGCCTCCTGCTATTTTAACCCCCCTGCGCCCACCCAAAACACATCTCATCCCTCATCCGCTGCCCCCGGAAGCGCCCACCACATGGTTATCTTCCGCCTGGATGCACCAAGCCTGTATGGAATGTGCCTCCTGCCGCAGCCCGGGAAACTTCCATGCCGCTTTCTGGGAGCATAGAGAGCGTCATACTCTCACTTGATAAAAACCGCACCCGATTGAGAGGCTAAACTCTGCTTTACCAAGCAGAGTTTAAGCCGGCCTGAGCCGCGCAATTCATCAGAATTGCGGGGTGAATGCCGGTGGTGCCTCCCAATCGGGTGCGGTTTTTATCTAGTGAGAGTAGGCAAACGGCCCGCCCCCAGAAAGCGGCATGGAAGTTTTCCGGGCTGCGGCAGGAGGCACATTCCATACAGGCGCCCTCCCTCCGCCCAAACACCTAAAGGTCGTCCACAAGCGCGCTGCTCTTAGCATAAGCCGTGCTCCGAGCCTCGAAGAAGTCTGTCTTTATCATATTAGCATTCGAAAACTGGCTGACCCAGGACATGCTTTCCGGTTCTTTCTCATGCCCTTCGTAAATGGGATCCAGCTCCAGACCTCTACATCTCAGGTTCCCAAGATACTGGATATAATCCGTGATCATATCCTGGTTCAGCCCCTGTATATCATCCCCGATCACATAATGCCCCCAGCGGATCTCCTGCTCGCAGCCCTCCCGGATCATACTACGGTAGATTTTTGCTTTCTCCGGTGTAAACAGCCATGCCTCCTCTTTTTTCAGCTCCATTAAAATATTACGGAACAGCCACAGATGGGTGTTCTCATCCCTGTTAATATATCGGATCTCCTGCACAGATCCCGGCATCCTCCTGTTCCTTCCAAGATTATAGAAAAACATAAATCCGCTGTAAAAATACACACCCTCCAGAATATAATTGGCAATCAGCGTACGTGCCAGCATGTCCGGGCTTTTTTCCTCCTGGAATGCATTATAAAGGTTCCCGATGAACTCATTTCTTTCCAATAGATGCCGGTCCTCTTTCCACTGATAGAGTACGGCATTGCGTTCCTGCGGTTCACAAATCGTGTCCAGCATATAACTATAGCTCTGGCTGTGCACCGCCTCCTGAAATGTCTGGATAGACAGACACAGGTTTACCTCATTTGCGGTAATGTATTCCCCGATATTCGGCAGATTCGCAGTCTGGATACTGTCTAGAAATATCAGGAATGACAGGATCTTATCATAAGCCCTGCGCTCTGCAGCAGGAAGCATTTTATAATCCTTGATGTCAACGCTCAGATTGATTTCCTCCGGCACCCAGAAATTATTCATAGCCTGACGGTACCAGTCGCTGACCCATTTATACTTCATATGATTAAAATCATTCAGATTGGTCGTGTTCCCCCCAATCATTTTTCGTTTTGTAACTTCAATATCCCCCTCCGGATTAAAGAGTGGTTTCTTAACTAGTTCTGACATGTCAGCCTCCTGTTTTCAACATTGTCTTAAGAAGAGCATACCTCACATTCCTCAACTTCAAGGCTTCTGGAGCGAATATAGTAAATCGTCTTCACCCCTTCTTCCCATGCCTGCAGATACAGATTCAAAACTCCGCGGAAGGTGTACTCATTCGTAATATAAAGGTTCATACTCTGTGCCTGGTCAATATGCCTCTGCCGGATGCCGCAGGCCCGCACAGACCATGACTGGTCAATTAAATGTGCATTTTTATAATACCAGAATGTCTCCATCGAGAGTTCCGGTGCGACTCTCGGCATCAGCCCATTTTTCTTCTCCTCCATAAAATACCTGTTCATCACAGGATCCAGACCCGCCGTCGTCCCGGCTATAATGCTGGTGCTGCTGGTTGGTGCCGCCGCCAGAAGATAGCCGTTTCTCAGTCCCTGTGCAGCCACCCTGTCTGCAAGCTTCTTCCACCTTTCATCCATCAGATTTCTCTGCCGGAAATACGCCCCTGTCTGCCACTCACTTCCCTCAAAGTAGGCGTAACTGCCTTTTTCCTTTGCAATATTGCTGCTGGCGTCTAATGCAGCATAGTGGATATCCGCAAAAACCTTCTCTGCAAAGTCCAGATGTTCCTGGCTTTCCCAGCGAATCCCATGCTTTGCAAGCATATGCTGGTATCCGCTTACGCCCAGACCAATCGGACGATATCTGTGGTTATTAATCCTGGCATAAGGCACAGGAAAGAAATTCAGGTCAATCACGTTATCCAAAGCACGTACGGCGCTCTCGGTAATGTAAGACAATTCCTTGTAGTCCTCCACCTGTATATGTCCCAATGACAGGCTGGCAAGATTGCACACTACAAACTCGCCTGGTTTTGTCACCGTCACGACAACGGTCTCCCCGTCTACCTCCTCGGTCCTCTGCTCTTCCAACTCTATCGCGCTCATATTCTGGGCGATCTCTGTACATAGGTTGCTGCAGTAAATCATACCTTTATGCCGGTTAGGATTGGCCCTGTTCACCGTATCCCGGTTAAAAGCAAAGGGCGTCCCGGTCTCCACCGCACTGCGGATAATCAGCCGAAGCACATCTTTCATCGGTATGACCCGCTTGCGGATCCGTTCATCCCGCACACAGTCCAGGTACTTTTCCTCCCACTCCTCCCCAAAAGCATCTTCCAGGGCATATCCTTTAATCGTCAGTATCTCATGGGGGCACATAAGATACCAGTCGCTGTCTATATGATCCCGTGCCTGCTTCCAAAAATAATCCGGATAGCAGACTGCGGGAAATACATCGTGAGCCTTCATCCGCTCATCGCCGTTATTCGTCCTTAAATTCAAAAATTCCGGCAGGTCTCTGTGCCACACATCCAGATAAACCGCCACGGCCCCCTGCCGGACCCCGAGCTGGTCCACCGCCACAGCCGTGTCATTGGCGAGCCGTATCCAGCGGATCACACCGCCTGCAGCGCCCTCAAATCCACGGATAGAGCTGCCGCTTGCCCGGACCTTGCCAAAATACATGCCCATCCCACCGCCGTATTTACTGACCTTAGCAAAGTTATCAATGCTGCGGTAGATTCCATCCAGACTGTCCGGCACTGTGTCGATAAAACAGGAGGACAATTGGTGGTACGGCTTTCTCGCATTAGAAAGCGTCGGCGTTGCCATAGTCACTTTCAGCGTGCTGAGCATATCGTAGAAACGTCTGACCCAGATGCTTCTGTCTTTTTTCTCCTGCATCGCCAGATGCATTGCAATTCCCATGAACATTTCCTGGGGCGCCTCCAGCGGTTCCCCCGTCCTGCTGCAGATCGTATATCTCCCAAGCAGCAGCTCCAGACTGGAAAATGTAAACAGATCATTCCTTTTCTTACAAAGCCATGTCTCAAACTCCCCGATCTCTTCCTGGGAATAGTTCTCTAATATATATTTTCCATAAAGCCCCTGTTCCGTAAGCCAGCATATTTTTTCATAAAAGCTGTGGATATGAAATGCCTGCATCTGCCTGTCCAGCTGAAGATCAAAACTGAGCATTCTGATCCTGGCAGCAATCATCTCCCACTTTGGCGCCTCCTGTGTCGTCAGCTCCGCACATGCTTTTACGAGTACAGCCAGTTTTTCCAGATCCGTCAGCCCAGGGCTTAAAAGCGCCTGAAATCTGGCATTCAGCTGCTCCAGCTCGTATTCCTCCTGGATAAATTCCTTCTGAATGCCGGCCAATACGCCTGAAACCCCGGGTATACTTTCTAATTCTGCTGCAATCCGCTGGCGGGATATCCTTCGTCTTGCCCTTCCCTCCCGGTACAGGATATAGCTCTTCAGCTCCTTATAATAATTCTCCTCCATCAGAGTCCGTTCAACAAAATCCTGGATTTCCTCCACAGATATGGCCCGTTCTCCTGCATTTACATCGTCCGGAAACTTCGACTCAATTCTGTCCAGAAGCCTGTTGCTTTCTGATTCCGCAATAGAACTGCCCACACTGGAAAAGGCACGCCCTATCGCATTTTTAATTTTCTCCGGGTCATACACAGCCAGAGCTGCATCTCTCTTATAAATCTTCATAGAATTCTCAAGCCTTTCACACCATATATTTTCACATACTTGCACAATCTATTGTGCCATGTAGAACATATTACCACAACATATCGTTGTTATCAATATACAGATTCTTACATTGTGAGACGAATAGTAGCAGTTCAGGCAAGCCTGAACTGTTACGGCGAATGTTTTAATCCACGTTCGGTTATTTCACAGAGTACCACATATCTTGAAATTAGTCTTCTTGCTGAAGGTAAATTCTATTCGGAATACATAAGATTTTACTTTGATATCATCTATAAACCAAAAATACTCCCAGTCAGGAAGACAGATCAATTAATATTCTGATCCGTCTGCCCGGCCGGGAGCAGTTTTTTATCTCTCACCCTCGCAGAACATGAATTACAAGATGCCCTGGAGCGTGTCTGAAGCATCCTTTTATTTCACCAGATACACATCCGCCTGATTCACGCCCATACTGAGAGCTCTGTCATGATCATTTACATAGATATCAATATGATTCCCTTTCACTGCACCTCCGCAGTCCTCCGCTGTGAATACATGTCCCCCAATAATAACCTGCGTCCCATAAGGAATCACACTCGGATCCACCGCAATCGTCTGTCCTTCCACAACCGGAGTTCCTGTTGCTGTAATGCCTGTCTCCACGTCACAGCATACCTCACAGGAACAGTAATAAGTCAGCTGGTAATCTCCCAGATACTCTCCGTACATATCATCTGTGGCATTCACTTCCCCAATGCTGCTGGCAAAACCGCCGCCCACACTGTCATCCAGGACTTTCACCGCCCACACTGCCTCGGATGTATCCACATTCCCCTGGACGATTCCATAATCTGATCCCATGGCCTCAACGGTCTTTCCGTCTCCCGCATAGATCACAACATGGTGAATATAACCGTCCTTTGCGTAGAATATCAGATCTCCCGGCTGTGCATCCTCCACGGCAATCTTTGTGCCATACTGTGCCTGATCCTCCGCCACTCTCGGCAGATTGTATCCATACTCTTTAAAAATACTCTGTACGAACCCGGAGCAGTCTGCACCTTCTGTAAGGCTGGTTCCGCCCCAGACATAAGGATTGCCGATAAACTGTGAGGCAAACTCTAAAACAGACTGTCTGACACTGCTGCCTGGTACCCCTGATTTTACGGAAGTCAATGTGTAATAGCAGGCCTTGTTCTTTTCCGGTTCTATGATCTCGCTGGCAGTCGGGAAGTTTTCTTCTCCCTTCTCCTCCACAGTCTTATTCACTTCATTCCCTGTCTTAAGATACTTTTTATTTACAAATCCTCTCACATCGCCTGATTCAATATAAACCCACTCTTCATTCTCGTCGGCAAGTACATAGCACAGGCTGTCTGCCTTCAACGTTCCTACAATCCTGGTATTCGTGTCTTTGCCTTCTCTGACGTTGAGCAGTCCGATGGTTGTCAGTGCATATTTCTTGTCAATAACGGTCCTGTTCACCGTTGAATGTGTATGTAAAAACGCGTTATTCTCATTCTGGGGAATTAACTCCTTCGCAACAGAAACCACGCTTTCTATTCCAGTATACTTTGTCTTTGTTCTCTCGGCCTTTTTCTTCGCCCTGTCCTGATACTTTGTTAAAAGCTTCTGTGCATCGTCTCCCCGCAGAACCTCATCCGCTTTCACGAAACCGCGGACCGTGCCTGATTCCACATACAGCCAGCCGTCCTCCTCTTCCTGAAGTACATACAGAAGTCCGTTTGTATTCAAAGAACCAACTGCTCTCGCATTCTCTGTCATCTCTTCACGCACGGATAATTTTGCTTTCGCAAAAGCATACCTTCTTGCCACCGTCCAGAACCGGAAGTCCTTCTTAATTTCGGGAAGCTTAAAAATCTGCTGACCGGCAATCAAGGCCTGATTGTTAGAATGGTCCTGCGCAGCAGGTGCCTCCTGGGCATCTCCGGAATTATTGCCCTCATTCTCCCCATCACTGCCGCTTTCACCGGAATCCGATGGTTTCTGTGTATCTCCGCTCTCCTGGTCTGAACCGTCCTGGCTGCCTCCGGTATTTCCATTGTCGGAGGTGCCGCCATTCTCTTCTTTATCCCCGTCGTCTTTTCCATCTTCGTCATCGCTGCCAGGCTTGTCCGTTGTATTACCGCCCGGTTTATCAGTTGTATTATCTCCCGGTTTATCCGGTGTATTGTCACCTGGCTTATCCGGTGTATTATCCCCTGGCCGGTCACTCCCGTCACCGCCCGGTTTCTCCTCAGGCTTTTCTTCCACCCGCTCTCCTGTAACCGGGTCTACCTTCTGATTTGTCTTACTGTCATGTAAAAACTTGGTCTCCTCATCCTGATAAACGGTGCCGTCCTCCAGCATCTTGAGCACCTCTTCCGAGATATCCACCATTGTTCCGCTTCCGTCAACCGCCGCTGCCTGACGGGCCTCTTCGGGCTGTTCAGTGTCATTTGGCTGCTCTGTATCTTCCGACTGCGCACCGTCCTGTCCCTCTCCGCCTTCCTGTTCCTGCTGTAACGGATCATTCATGCCTGTATCGGCTGCCATAACGGATGCCGGCTGTACAGCCATCATTCCTGCCGACAAGACAACTGCCAGCATTCTTTTGTACTCTTTTGCTTTCATTCTAATTATTCCTCCCGCAAATTCACTGCAATTCTCTATAGGTCTCATACCTCTGCGTAATCATCATTCTCCCGGCTATGGCAGCCCCCCTAAAACTTCCAACGCCGTCCGCCTGTTAAGGCAGAAACTCGCAAAAAAGAGCTTTGCTCTGTATCTTCCTTGTATCTATCTCCTATGAGATCATTATTCTTATATTGTACTCCCTGGCGGGAATGAATGCAATCATATTTTCCCCTCATTACTGTGCAATTTTTTTATTTCTTCTCGGCATTACTGCTTATTCAATTTTGGAATCATCATACGATAAATTGGAATACCCTATTTCCTCTAAATTCCATAAACTATATTGACAGTTCGTACCTGCCCCACTATAATAAATTTAATTGAATAACAAACTATCTTCAGGGCAGGGTGCAATTCCCTACCGGTGGTACAGCCCACGAGCCGCAAGGTATGATTCGGTGCAACTCCGAAGCCGACAGTAAAGTCTGGATAAAAGAAGATGAAAAGTAAACATGCTTTTTATATACTCTGAGATGATTCTATCATTTCAGAGTTTTTTGTTTAGATCGCATAAATTACCTTTTTAAATGTCTTGGATAGATTTTATTCAAGGCATTTATTTTTTTCGGAGGTGATGATATGGATAATTTAAAACACATGCAATCCGCATTGGCGCTTGCAAAAAAGGGCTGTGGGTTTGTGAATCCGAATCCAATGGTCGGGGCTGTTATTGTAAAGAACGGCAAGGTGATCGGGCAGGGCTGGCATGAATACTTCGGGGGGCCGCATGCTGAAAGAAATGCCCTTCGTAACTGTACGGATTCCCCGGAAGGGGCCGTCCTGTACGTAACCCTGGAGCCCTGCTGCCACTACGGGAAAACTCCCCCCTGCACCGAGGCCATAATCCGCAGTGGAATAGCAAAAGTGGTGATCGGCACGCTGGATCCCAATCCGGTCATGGCAGGAAAAAGTGTTGAGATCTTACAAAACAATCAGATCCAGGTTGAGGTTGGCGTTCTGGAAGAGGACTGCAGAAAACTGATAAAGGTATTCCGCAAATTCATAACAACAAAAAATCCCTTTGTCCTAATGAAATACGCTATGACAATGGATGGAAAAATCGCCACTTACACCAAACGCTCAAAATGGATAACCGGCAAGGAGGCCAGACAGCGGGTGCATCAGACAAGGCATGCTTTTTCAGCAATTATGGTGGGCGTGAATACGGTCATATATGATAATCCATCGTTAACCTGCCGTCTGGAAAATGGCAGGAGTCCGGCCCGGATCATTTGTGACACACACCTGCGGACTCCCCTGGAATCAAATGTTGTCCAGACAGCCGGTTCCGTCACAACCTTTCTGGCTACCAGCAGCAAAGATGAAGGGAAACGGAGACAATACCTGGAAAAAAACTGCGCACTGATAGACGTGAAGGAAATAGACGGCCATATAGACCTTACAGACCTTATGGCTGACCTGGGCAGCCGGAATATTGACAGTGTTCTCTTAGAGGGCGGCAGTACTTTAAACTGGAGTGCCTTAGACCAAAAGATCGTGGATGAGACAGAGATTTATATCGCCCCCAAACTTTTCGGCGGTGCAGCCAGCACTCCTGTGGGTGGAAACGGCGTTGCTTTTCCGAACGAAGCTTTTCAGCTAAAAACGTCTTCTGTTTCTCAGATCGGGGATGATTTTCTTATCGAAAGTGAGGTGATATATCCATGTTCACTGGAATCATAGAGGAAGTTGGAAATATTTCCGGTATACATAAAAAGGGGAATTCTGTTCGATTGATTATCTATGCAAAAACAATCCTGGAAGATATCAAAACCGGAGACAGTATCGCTGTGAACGGCATCTGCCTGACTGCCGCTGCTCATGGGGCATCCTCGTTTACCGCAGATGTCATGCACGAAACGCTAAGCAGGACGGCCCTCTCCGGCCTGAAGCAGGGAAGTCCCGTTAATCTGGAAAGAGCAATGCCGGCAGGCGGGCGGTTTGGCGGACATATCGTTACAGGCCATATTGACGGCACAGGGACTATTTCTAAAATTCAAAAGGATACGATTGCTGTATGGTACACAATTCAGACAACCGATAAAATCGCGCGGTACATTATTGAAAAAGGTTCTATTGCGATAGACGGGATCAGTCTTACGGTTGCAGCGGTATCCGGAAACAGTTTTCGTGTCTCTGTGATCCCCCATACTCTGGCACATACAGCACTAATCACAAAAAGGAACGGCGATACCGTCAATCTTGAGAATGACTGTATCGGTAAATATGTGGAGAAGCTTCTGGGCAAAGAAGATACATCTATGATAACAAAAGAGTTTCTACTTAAAAATGGATATTAGGAGGGCATTCAAAATGAAGCTGGATTCAATAAAAAAAGCGGTCGAAACATTACAGGCAGGAAAATTAATTCTCGTCATGGACGATGAAGACAGAGAAAATGAGGGCGATCTTATATGTGCAGCCGAGTACGCAACAACAGAAAATGTTAACTTTATGGCGAGCTTTGCAAAGGGATTAATTTGCATGCCAATGAGCAGAGAAATTGCAGAGCGGCTTATGCTGCCCCCTATGGTTGAGAAAAATTCAGATAACCACGATACTGCTTTCACAGTATCCATTGACCACAAAGATACCACCACCGGCATTTCCGCCGGGGAAAGAGGTTTTACTGCCCGCATGTGTGTATCAGAGCATGCCTCTGCAGCAGATTTCCGCCGTCCCGGCCATATGTTTCCTCTAATAGCAAAAGAGGGCGGAATTTTAGCGAGAAACGGACACACAGAGGCAACTGTTGACCTTATGCGTCTGGCTGGTTTGAAAGAATGCGGGCTTTGCTGCGAAATCATGAGAGACAACGGGGAGATGATGAGAACTTCTGAGTTGAAAAAGTTCGCGGAAAAATACAGTCTGCCATACATTACAATTAAAGAATTACAGGAGTATAGAAAAACAAAAGAAGTTTTGGTAGAATGTGTCTCCGTTACAAGTATGCCCACAAAATATGGGGATTTCACCGCTTACTGTTATGTCAACAAGTTAACCAGGGAACACCATATGGCCCTGGTAATGGGCGATATATCAAGCGGAAATGACATATTATGCCGTGTTCATTCAGAGTGCCTGACTGGTGATGTATTTGGCTCGCTGCGCTGCGACTGCGGGCAGCAATTGGATCAGGCAATGAGAATGATTGCGGAAAAAGGAACCGGCGTGCTACTGTATATGCGGCAGGAAGGACGGGGAATCGGCCTAGTTAATAAAATGAAGGCATATCAATTACAGGAGAATGGATTAGATACCATAGATGCCAACCTTGCATTAGGATTCCAGGGAGATCTTAGAGAATATTATACCGGGGCACAGATTCTGCGCGATTTAGGTATTAAATCCCTAAATCTGCTGACAAACAATCCGGATAAAGTATATCAGCTTGAGGATTACGGAATATCCATTACGAAGCAGCTTCCGATAGAAATCGAGGCAACCGAATATGACCGGTTCTATTTAAAGACAAAGCAAACACGTATGGGACACACATTAAACATCGAGGAGGGAAAATCATATGGGCATAAATAACATAAAAACATATGAAGGAAAGTTAGTTTCTGAAAATATTAAAGTAGGCATTGTAGCGGCAAGATTCAACGAGTTTATTACATCCAGGCTGCTGGCCGGAGCAATCGATGGATTAAGACGCGAAAATGTAAAAGAAAACGATATAGAAATTGCATGGGTGCCTGGCGCTTTTGAGATTCCCCTGATCGCCTCAAAAATGGCCAAAAGTAAACGGTATGACGCCATAATTTGTTTAGGGGCAGTCATCCGGGGAAGCACCAGCCATTATGATTATGTATGCAGCGAGGTTTCAAAGGGCATCGCACATGCAAGCCTGGCCAGCGATATTCCCGTCATGTTTGGTGTTCTTACAACTGATACAATCGAACAGGCGATAGAACGTGCAGGTACAAAGGCTGGCAATAAGGGATTCGAATGTGCGCAGGGAGCAATCGAAATGGTGAATTTGATCCGCTCTATGGATTAGAATTGTGCAAAAATGTCCGTACAGCAAAAGTTTATAGCTGTACGGACATTTAACCGCAAAATTTATCGTATATCTTTCCTTTTTATTATTTTGAAATAATCTCTCAGCTACGCCTCATCCTCACTGTTCTTCATATATTTTATCATCTGATCGGCCACATTTTCCAGATATGCCCTGTCCATGATCCGATATCCTGAGTCTAGTTTTTCTATACATCCACTCTCTTCAAAACGGTATAGAATATTATATATTCCTCTTCTGCTAATCCCCAGATTTTCACAGATATTATAGATACTTTTATACTTAAAAATATCGCCGCTGGAATGCTTCAATATATAATGTGCCAGGATTTCATTCTCGCCGAAAAGGCTTCTCGCGAGAATATTTTTATACATCACATAGACACGCTTACTTGTTTTCTGGTAAAACATCACTAAAAACTCATCATTCTGCATCAACTCATCCATAAGAGACTTTTTCAATACCAACACTTTTGCATTTGTCTCCGCCACACCGGAGCATTGAAAATCCGCATTATGAATACTGCTGATGGGTCCCACAAAGTTGTCCGCATCCAATATATCAACAATCAGCTTTTTGCCATTATATGAGATGTTTTCTACTTTAATAAGCCCGTCAAAAATATAGAACAAATTGCCAGTTTTTCGTTCAGCCCTGAATAAATATTCCCCCTTCTTTAACTCTAATATTGGAATTACCGGTAAATAATCTTTAATATGTTCATAGATCATAGTATTCTTGATCATGCTGTGATTATCCAAGTTTTTAATCCCCTCTTCTAAAGCATGTACTCTATGACGTGTTTCCCCTGATCCTCCAATGCTTCCCTGTCCTTAATATATATGTAATTATCATCTTTCTCTAAAGTTCCGTCTTTTATCAGATCATTCAATGTGTTATACAGGCTCCTCCTGCTAAAGCCTAAAAACTCGCACAGCGCGTTCATATTTGGACAGACCATTCTGTCTTTTTTAGAATTTGAAAGAATGTAGCTTGCTAATATCTCTTTCTGGCTGTACATGCTGTTCATAAGCATACGTTTGTACATATGATAAACCCTTTGGCTCATCTTATAATAGAATGCCTTGGCAAATCGGACGTCATTTAACAACTTTTCAAATATCTCATCGTTAAATTCCAGTAACATCGTATCTTTTACAGCCCATGACTCACAATTCAAATATTCTTCATATACGTCGCTCAAATCGCCGGCAAACCAATCCTCACCGATTTCATCCACCCAGATTTTCCTGCTGCCTACATTGTTCCAGACTCTTATTTGACCGTTTAATATGTAATATTTGTTCGGTGTCCCATCCCGGGATGAACGTCGTTTCGTAATATACTCACCTTTTTTTACCTTAATAACCGGAATCTGCTCCATGTAACCTTCAATAGAATCATAAATGGCGATTTGTTCCAACTTCATAAGCTCACTCTCCTTTCACTGTAGTTTTACATTATTTCACATAAACAGAGGTAGTAAACTTTTCACACTTTTTATCAATTTGTACATTTTTTGCTAATTAACTGTTAATTTTTCATTAATTTTCACAATTTTTTTCTCAATAGTTAATGCTTTTTCCACTTCATCTATAGAACCATATCCCTGCAGGACTGCCATATTCTTCCTGACAACATTTGTCAGATTCAGTCCCTTCTGCACACATTCTTCCAGAAATGCTGCGTATAATATAATAGTATTCTCACCATAGGTAGATAATTCACCTTTGAGATAAGTTTCTATAGAAGTTGTATACCCATTTTCTTCTGAAGTGTATGTAGGCCGCCCCTGTCCCGCATATGCAGGATATCTGCGCTTAAAATCTTCCGCCCATTGGAGCTGTATATCCGCAATGCGATCGATCAGGCGCCGCTTTTTCTCCGAAATCTTTGGAAGCACGCTTTTTAGCTCTTCAAACCGCTCCGGCATAGTGTCCTTCATCATAAACGCATATTTTTCAAACAGCAGATTACGCCCATTCGCTTTTGCCTTCATCAAATCCATATAATAGCTGTCTGTAATCTCTTTTGGCCAGGCCATAAACTGGCTTTTCCGCATAATATAAAACTCCTGCCAGTTATCCTGGCAGTCCGCACGGCCTCCCTCATTTTTCACAAGCTGAAACTGACGCCATTCCTCTTTGATAATATCGTCTATGCTTACCATAATATCATCCTCTCTTATGATGCCATTACAGGAAGGGAACGTATCGTATCGTCCTTAATACGATGCCTTGCTGCATAGGCATGTTCTTCCAGGTAATCGGATGAGCTGTTGCTGATTCCCTGATTCTTCATTTCCTCGATAACAAGAGCGCAGATGTCTTCTATCATAACGATCACTTTGTCGTTCCTGTTCAGCTCAATCTGGTAGGTATTCCATTCGTTTGTATACCAGCTGCCTCTGTTCGGCCCCACATCCACAAGCTTTTTCAGGATTGTCCTGACTTCAGTCAGCTTATCCATTCCTTTCATCCCCTTCCACATCCATTTATAGTAAGGGGTATATTTTTTGTTCAACAGATACACCATGGATATGGCTGCACGAATAAATTCAGACAAGGCAAGAACTGCCGCTACGGTGTCGTGCCTTCTCATCATCCTGCTGTAATTGCACTGGCCTGAGTGCGCCATGGTAATCGCGCGGGCCGCTATCTTCTTCAGACGGATATCTTCCGGATAATATCCCAGCAGCTGTTCGCGTATACCCGTAAATTCTCCCAGATTATCCTCAAACACCTTACCGTTGGTTGCCACTGCCAGATAATGTTCCGGTATGATCAGCCAGTCCGGCAGTTTTTCTGGAACTCCTCTTGCCCCAAGGAATTTCCGGTAGAATTTATCAATCTCTAAAACGCCTCTGCGCCCTTCCGCCTCGGTCCGGTGAGTCTTGGCGGAGATCCCGCCGTACTCCTTGGGAAGCGCGTCGTATATTTCGCTCATCTCCTCTCCAATTACTTCATAATCCTTCTTGGTCAGCCAAATACAGAAGCTAGGTCCGTAATCATGATCCATGGAAATCATATCGTCATATCCAAAGCACTCGGAACCTTCGCCCACCAGGCCCACGGCGATCTTATCCATATAAGCAGGAAATAATTCCTCTAATACAGGCCTTCCGATCGTTTCATAATATTCCTGGGAGAGCTCCAGCCCCTTCTTCTCAAGCTGCAGACCATTACTTTGTACCATTTTCCAATTTCCTCCTGATCGCATTGTAGTTTTCTACAAGACGTTTATAATCGGAATTTTCCCCATAATGCTTCTTTGTCTCTTTCATAGCTTTTTCATACATTGCAAGAGAGCCTTCCAGATCTTTGCTTAAATACGCCGTATATGCCTTCATGGCAAGCACGCCGCAGTAGTGCGGACTATTATCGCATTCCTTTTCAAAAAGCTCTACAGCCTGATCCAGATAGGACTGCACACGCTCAAAATCCGGCTGTTCCACCCTGAGAAATGCACCTGCCAAATTCCCATATACTGTTGCCCGTTCGTCTGCTGAATTCGGTACCTGTTCCAGTACTTTTACGGCTTGTTCACCATACTTCACAGCGTCCTGAAGTCTGCCTGCCTCCAATGATGCTACTGACATATTATTATAAAGACCGCCAAGACGATAGTCAACTTCTAAATTTTCCCGCTTATATACTTTTTCTACCTGAAGATAAAGTTCCATGGCCTTGTCTACCTGCCCGGACGCACGGTAGATATTTGCTATATTCAGATAAGTCGTCATTCCTGCCAGTGTCTCATCTAGTTTATGCTGCATAACAATCTCTAATGCCTCATAAGCATATTCCCATGCCTGATCCAAATGGCTGATACTTCTGTAATATCCCATCAGCTCGTTTAGTATGGTAAGCTGTGATGCCCAATCGCTCTCCGAACGGGCCGTCTTCAGGGAGTTTTCCAGATAATCACAGGCCTCTTTAGATTTTCCTTTTGCAAAAAGCTCGTCTGATTTTTCAAGTATCTTTTTTATCTCCATATTTCCCCTTCTTTCTAAAAAAGCGATGAAATCCGGATTCCTCCCAATCTCACCGCTTTTACTCTCCATTAACGAGTTTGTCAGATATTACCCCAAATTGTCCATCTGACTTCTAACGTTCTTATACTCTGCCAGTTCCTGATCATTTACTTTAATATGAGTATATAACCATTCAATGACTTTCTTATTAACCTGCTCTTCAAATTCCTTTGTCGGGCCTTCTGCTGCAAGCTTAACTGCAAGATTCTTTACATCTTCTACAAGTGCTGCATGCATCTCTTTGTGAGCATCGGTTTTTGGATACTGTACTTCGTCCATCAGTTTTTCTTCTTCACTGAAATGGTAGGTTGTATAATCTGCCAGGAATCCCAAAGTCTCCTGCACTTTCTCCGTACTATCTCCATTTTCAATGCTTTCAAATAAATCGTTGGCACGTTTGAACAATTCTTTATGATGAGCATCAATCATCTCATCGCCAGTCAAAAGACTTGGCGTAAATAATGCTTTCATTCCCATTTCCTCCTAAATATAATTTCATACCGTAAATATATGTTTTAAGCCTTTTCTTCACCTGCATGAAGCCATCCTTCGATAGACTTAGCAAAACGTTTGGACAGGAATTTTACAACCTGGCCTACGAAGATCGCTGCAATAATTGTACCCTCTCTTACTACAACGCCTTCTCCAACGAAAGACTGCAGTCCTCCAAGGAAAATTAACTGAAGAATCAATGCGATAACGATCATACTTGTATCAACGATTGTCTTACAATCTCCAAATGTCTTTCCTGTAGCCTGTGCAATAGCTCCTGCAAGGCCTTCTGCAGGCATCGGCACCCAGTTTGGACGCAGATAAAGGAATACTCCGATACCAATAATAATTACGCTGACCACCATATAAATAAACTGCATAATATAATTAGACGGCCTTGGGAAGTTAAGCATAAGGTGCCCTATGGCCTTCGGATCTGTTCCGGTTAAATCTATCATCCAGCTGAATACAAATGTCAGCAGGATTCCCAGAGCATTTCTAAGTTTAAAATCCTTCCGTAGAATAACAAGCTGTGCTACTACCAAAAAGATGTAAATAATAAATGTAGTTACACCCAGAGTAAATCCCCAAATCTGTTCTGTTGCTCTTGGAATAGAACTTACCGGAGAGATACCCAGATTGGACATCTTGGATATATTGATACCAATCGTAATAATAAGTAATCCACCTATATAACATATAATTTGTTTTACGATATTTCCTGGTTTAGAATTAGACATTCCTGCCCCTCCATTTCCCTTATGTGAATTCGTGTCCTTTAGAAAGGTGTATCGTCACCAATATAACATGCAATTCCATTATCCAGATATAAAGTCTGCAGTTCTTTCATTCTCTCATCTGTCATATCCCCGTGGTCTACGTATTCATACTGTTTTCCCAGCTGTTCCCATTTCGAGGTTCCCATACGATGGAATTTCAGAAGGTTGATTTCAAAAAGATCCAGCCTCTTCATAAACTCGATCAATTTCATTGCATTTTCATCACTATCATTATAACCATGGATCGTCGGCTGACGAAGTACCAGACGTCCATTCCATGGGAATTTTACCAAAGCCTCTATGTTCGAAAGAATCAATTCATTTCCGACGCCCGTCCCCCACTTATGAGCCTCCGTATCCATATTCTTCACATCAATAAAAGCGAAGTTAATATTTGTTAAAATCTTTAAAAAGTTTTCTTCCGTTGCAAAACCGCTCGTCTCAATTGCCGTATGTATGTGTGACTTCTTACATTCCATCAGCACATCATACAGAAAATCGTGATGCATAAGCGGATCGCCGCCTGTAAACGTAACCCCGCCTTCGGAACCCCAGTTACTGAAATCCCGTTTTAATATTTTCATCAGGCCGTCTACTGTGTACTCTTTCACACACTGTTTCAAGGCATTGTTCGGACAAATGCTTATACACTCAAAGCTCTCGCAGTCTTCACAAATGGACCATGTTATGCTAGGTTTCCCATTCTCATCGAATTTGATAGAGTCCTTGGGGCATGTATTTCTACATGCCCTGCAACCCTTATCATACTTACATACTTTCTCTGCAAACATTATATGTTTTTTTCTTTTCCAGCTTTCCGGATTGGCACACCATCTGCACTCAAGCGGACAGCCTATGAAAAATACATTCGTCCTGCAGCCCGGTCCATCATGCACGGAATAGCTTTGAATATCGAAAATTAATCCATTCTTTTCCATATATGACTTCCTTAATTAATTATTTTTTATTTTTTGTAGTTTTCGCAGCTAAATGCTCCGCATGTTGAATAAGCCCAGTTCTCTTTGCAGAATCCTTTGCAGGTTCCGATTCCGTATTTATCCGGATTTTCGAAATTCTGGCAGTTTCCGCAAGCCGGAGCTGCTTCATACTTCGGGCAGGCATCGCTTCCCTCGCCATCGATCGGAACGATCACTTTTGAAAGTGCACACATACCTTTTTCGCAGTCAAGATTTATATAATTTACACAGTTGTTATGTTTCATGATTCTACCTCCATCTCTCTCTTTTTTTTACGCTTCGTCGTATTCTGTTCTAAAGATAACCTCATCCTGAATTGCCTTACCGATTTCACACCAGTACTGTGTAAATCCAGCAACACGAACCATCAGGTCACGGTAAGATTCTGGTTTCTTCTGAGCAGCTCTCAGAGTATCGGAACCTACGATGTTGAACTGTACGTGGAATCCACCCTTACGCATGTAAGCACGGATAACATCCAGAAGCTTTCTTGTTCCGGTCAGTCCCTTAACAGCCGTCGGATGAATCTTTAAGTTCATCTGTGAGTTCTGGCACATAGAATGATCATATACTGTAGCTGATTCAAATACTGCGTACATACCATTCTTATCTGTTCCTGGTGCTGCAGATGCAGATGCGTCTGAATAAGTTGTTCCTGCAAGTCTTCCGTCTGCTGTTGCCAGTGTAATGAATCCCTGAGGACCATGTGTGGATACAGAAATTTGGCACATATACAACGGTTTGCCGTAGTAAGATCTGATTGTAGGTATGTATTCTTTCATACGCATTTCGTAATCTACTAAGAGGTCATCTACATATCTTTCTGCATTGCCGTACTTCGGTGCATTTACACATGCTGCGAAAATCTTTTCATATTTCTCAGCCTGATCTGTGCTCTCTCTGAAGTCAGGTGAGAATACGCCTGTCTCATAAGCTGTCTTGAAGCCGAAGTTGTTAATCATTGCGTCTGTCATTTCTTCCAGTGTGAATGCTTTGTCATCAAATACATTCTTCTTAATAGAAGCAAGCGCATTGATAAATGTAATAGTTCCGCAAGACTCAAAGTTAATTGTTGCGTTGTATTTTGCTCCACAGTTTCCAATATGCTGTCCGTTTGTGAAGAAGCCGCCCTTAAGCAGAGAAGCTACTGCCGGCATATTGTATTTTCTCCAGATATCCATCTGCAGGTTGTTAATCTTGTTAACGATCTGATTGCTGAGATCCAGATATTTATACCACAGATCTACCATCTTCTCGTAGGAATCAATCTTTTCGTTGTGAGGCGGGAATACCTCTTTGCCTGTTCTTGCATCAACACCGTTTGTCAGCACGAGCTCGAGAATCTTAGGAAGTGCTGTAAAGTGGATACCTGTTCCACATGTCGGAGAAGCTCCGCCAGGAACCATCGTAACTTTACCATTGTAGTTCAATGGTGAGAATGTTCCAGGAGATGACTCAAGACATCCGCCAAGGCACCATGCCCTTGCTTCAACAACGCCCATTCCCTCTGGTCCATACTGTCTCATCATGAAGTTCATACCTGTCTGGTTGTTCATCCATGCCGGATATCCCATACCAAGTTTTGTACAGCGAGCACACTTCATCAGGAAGTCTTCAGGAGTTTTCTCATCATACAGTACACTCAGTGTAGGCTGTGGAGTCTGTGCTCTCATACCAGCTTCAACGATCAGGTACTCTAACGGAGTAACTGCTGTAAGACCATCGTATCCCAGGCCGCCCATTGACAGGTTGTTGAATGTATTTCCGGAAAGAACACCACCGGATACACCAGCTGATGCGAAACATTCGATACATGTAATCTTAATTCTGTATAATTCAAGAAGTTCGATGATATCTTCATCTGTTGCAACTCCATCCTGGATGTCTTTCTCATAGAATGGCTGCAGAACCTGTCCGAGACGTCCGATAGACTGTCCTGACTGAGGATCTTCGTTTACAACGCCATAGTGTAAGCAAAGTGTCATCTGAAGAGCTTCACGGAATGTAGCTGGAGCCTTATGAGCGATATTTCCCATAACCTCTGCGATTTCTTCGTAATTCTTCTTGAATTCCGGATCCGGCTCACGTGCTGCAAGATCTTTTGCTTTGTCAGCATAGTTCTGGCACCATTTGCTTAAACCTTTACATACTTCTTTCATTGCTGCGTAATAGTATCCACGGCTCATGCCAAGAACACCGTCATCGCCTGCTTCACCCATGAACTCTGCGATCTTCTCATCACACAGTTCCATGATTCCATCGAAACCATACTGTAATGGCAGGTAGTAGTTCATAACTTCACGTCCCTGAGGAATTGCGAAGGAATCGAACATAACAACTACTGAATCCATAACTTTCTCGAACTGATCATATCCAGGAAGCATCTTTCCGTATTTTGTACTGATATCTTCTACTGAAATTCCATCCCAGTATTTTGATACTTTTACAAGTACAGGAATATCTTCTTTTCTCATACCAAACTTCTTAGCAAGAGAAACGATCTCGCCGTAACTTTCTGTTACGTTACCGCCGCCGGCGCCAACCTGAGAAACAGCATCTGCTGAACTCTCTGCTGGAGCATCAACTTCGTTCATAAGAGCTTCAGCCTGAGCATTGAAGAAACTTGCTGTAACCCATGGGAACGGGAATGCACCACGAACGTTTTTACATTTGTTCATTACGAGTTTTTCCCAAGGAAGGATAGTCGGTGTTGTATGAGCATATCCGCCTGCAACCGCTTTAGCTCTTCTAACCTCAATAAGGTCACCATCGTTCTCCCACCAGATTCTGTTGTACCAGTATGGAGTTTCCATATCTGCTGATACCTTTAATGTGTAATAAACTTCCATTAATTGTTTAAAACGTTCACATGGTTCCGGAATATCGGCTTCTGTAGCATCATCAACTGCCGCCGTATCAATACCCCGCTGTTTTAAGATTTCCTGTACTTTACTTTCGTTTGAATTCATGTTTTTTCCTCCTTTTCAATCTTGAATTCGTTGTTATAGCCATCTTAACTCTCTTTTAGGGTTAATCGTTAGTGCACATTGCACACCTTTGAAAAATTCTAATTTTCTTTTTGCATTTCTCTCAACCCCTCTGATTTAGCGCGTTGCAAGGGTAAAGCAGTGAATTTCGAAGGCATTTTACGATATCGGTCATTTCAGCACTTTAACCTATAAAAGGAAGGAAATCTACCTGGGACACCAGCAAAGTTTACAAGTCCTGTATCATGAAGAAAAAGGAAAGGAATGCCACAATACATGTGGGATTCCTTCCCCTTTTAACCTGAGCGCAGAAACCGGGACCTCATTCCCTTTGGTATGCTTACGTTCTCACTTTTTTAATATACCTATTTTTCTTCTGCCATTTCTGCCTTTTCACTGGAATCAGCAGCTAATACTGCAGGTATTTCTTCCGCTTTCTGGTTTCTTACCGTTTTACCGGCTTTTTCACTCTCAATGTTAGGATTCACATTCAAATTTACTTTTCCTTCCTCCATACAGATGTATACATCATCTCCCGGAAGGATATCGCCTGAAAGCATTCTTTCTGCCACTACATCTTCTACTTCTGACTGGACAGCTCTCTTCAGAGGTCTTGCACCGTACTGCAGATTTACATACTTCTCTACCAGGTACTGTTTCACATCCTCGCCAACATGAACTGTAATTCCCATGCCATCACACCGAGCCGTCAGATCCTGGATCAGCAGACTGACAATTGCGTTCATATCCTCATCGTTCAGCTTTCTGAAGACGATGATATCATCTATACGGTTCAGGAATTCCGGACGGAATACATGCTTGATCTCGGACAGAATCTCGTTCTTAATCTCTTCATTGCTTCCCTGGTCACTCTCATTTCCAGTCTTAAAGCCAAGTTTGCGGTGTATATCGTGGTTCTGGACGCCGGCATTAGAGGTCATAATTAAAACCGTATTCTTAAAACTTACCCTTCTGCCCTTCGCATCCGTCATATGACCATCTTCCAAAACCTGAAGCAGCATATTAAATACGTCCGGATGGGCCTTCTCAATCTCATCAAATAAGACGACAGAGTAAGGATTTCTACGTACCTTCTCGCTCAGCTGGCCGCCGTCTTCAAATCCTACATATCCCGGAGGGGAACCAATCATCTTGGCTACGGAATGCGGTTCCATATACTCGGACATATCAAGGCGGATAAATGCATCCGGCTTATCAAACATAAACTCTGCCAGTACCTTACTCAGTTCTGTCTTGCCAACTCCTGTCGGTCCTAGGAACAGGAAAGAACCTATCGGCCTGTTCGGGTTCTGTATACCAGCGCGTCCTCTGCGCATTGCTTTAGCAATAGCCTTAACGGCCTGCTGCTGTCCAACGATCCTCTCTCCGATCATCTCTTCCAGCTTCAGCAGGCGGGTGCCTTCATCGGCATTTACCTGCATAATCGGGATTCCGGTCCATTGTGAAACTGTACGAGCAATCTCATTGGCACCAATCTCAGTCACTGCCTCTTCTGCCGGACTATCTTCCCCCGCTTCCAGTTCCGTACCGTCGGATCTGTCCAGACATACAGCTGCGGCAGTTTCATCGATTAAATCCAGCGCCTTATCCGGAAGATAACGGTCATTGATATAGCGTTTGGATAATTCTACAGCGGCTTCTAATGCCTCAGGCAGGAACTTCACCGAATGGTGCTTCTCATACCTGTCGATTACGCCATTCAGAATTGCCAGGCTTTCCACCTCGGACGGCTCTTCCACCTGAATCGGCTGGAAGCGCCGTTCAAGCGCAGCATCCTTTTCAATATACCTGCGGTATTCCTCTGTGGTCGTCGCACCAATGACCTGTATCTCTCCCCGTGCCAGACACGGCTTCAGAATATTCGCAGCGTCAATTCCGCCCTCTGTTCCCCCGGCTCCTACAATCGTATGAATCTCATCTATGAACAAGATTACATTTCCTGATTCGGTAATTTCCTGAATAATATGCTTTAAGCGTTCCTCAAAGTCTCCCCTGTATTTGCTTCCTGCAACAACGCTTGCCAGGTCAACTGCAACAACTCTTTTATGCTTCATAATCCCCGGAACTCTTCCCTCAGAGATAGCAAGAGCAAAGCCCTCTACAATTGCTGTCTTCCCAACTCCAGGTGCCCCAATCAGACAGGGGTTGTTCTTTCCCCAGCGGCAGAGCGACTGAAGAAGCCTGCGGCTCTCGTTCTCCCTGCCAATCAATGGGCTTAACTTTCCTTCCCTCGCCATCTCTGTCAGATCACGTCCAAACTGATCCAGAAGCTCCGTACGCTTGTGGATGGAGTTTGTCTTGGACTCATCCAATTTTGCCAGGCCGATTTTCTTCCGCTTCATCTCTGCGATCATATCTACATATATGGCTGAAGTATTCACCTGTGCGGCTTTAAAAAACCGCGTAACGGAAATAGTCTCATCCTGTAATATTGCCAGTAAAATATGCTCTGCCCCGGTCAGCTCTGCCTGGAACCACGCGGCCTGCTTATGGCTTTTATCCAGGATCTTGGTGCATTCCGGAGAATAACTCCAGGCCGTCTGCAGAATCGTAAGCCCGGTTGACGGTACCCACTCTTCAATCATCGCTGTTACCAGTTGTTCATCTAATCCGTTCCGCTTTAATACTGTCTGTGTAATACCGCTTTTCACCTTGGTCAGCCCCAACAGAATGTGTTCTGTTCCTACAGTGACCTGCCCCATGTTCTTTGCTGCTTCTGCCGCAATTGCAAGGACTTCTCTGGCGGTATTATCATAATAGGGACGCATATCTATCACCTCACTTTACTTTTTTCAAACAGTCGCAGCCTCCACAGCATGTTCTGATACAAAGTCCATTGCTTTTCTTGTTAAAATGTCCTTTTTCAAACGCCGTTCCTCTGCTCCCTGCATGATTTCCCTAATCTTCTTCTCATCCAAAGGATATCTCATGGTTAACTTCTTGATCTCGGTGTCTACATCCTGTTGTGTCACGGTAATATTCTCTTTTTCCGCGATCGCCTCCAGGATCATTTTCCCTTTCAGCTGGCTCTTAGCTATCCCCTGCATCTTCTTTACCAAGGCTTTCTCATCTGTTTTGGAAGCCTCATAATACTGTTCGATAGACAGGCCCTGCTGGGTTAAACGAAGCGCATACTCCTCGGTCATTCTTTTCGCTCTTTCATTCACACTGCTTTCAGATACCTTTGCCTTCGAGCTTTCAACCAATATTTTCATGAGGTAATCTTCTTTTTCTCTTCCCTTCAGCTGCGCAGGAAACTCTATTCCCTTATACTGACCAAGAACTACATCTTTCATATGCACCTACTCCTTCTCTTCCTCAATTGACCTGATGCTGTCAACCGCTGGTTCATAAATACTTAAATTCGTCATCTTGCACCGCTCCATCATCTGTACGGCTTCTTTATATTTAGCCAGGCATTCTTCCCACTTTTCAAGCTTTTCTAAAAGCCTTGCCTTCTCATAAATGATGACTGCAATTGCATGATTCCGCTCCTGGATCCAATTCCTTGTAACCGCCGCAATCCCGTCTTCATCCACATCACCGCCGCCGCACATAACACATCCCGGATCCGGCATAGCTGACTGTTTCACTTCCTGTTCCTTATGATCTAAATATACCTGTAAATCTTCGTAGTTGTCAAGTTCATAATAGCTGGCAATGTCCTGATAAAACTTCTTCTGATCTAATAACATGGCACTTTCCGCTCCTTTCTATACTTATTTTCAGTATAGCCACAATATTTAAAATTACTTAGTGAATATTGCACACTTGGCGGGCGGGGTGGGGGGGGACGCCCGCCAGGGAGGGAGACGGGGGCGGAGGGAGGCGTACTTGACCAGTCTGACCAGTCAGGAGATAGGTAAGTCTTTTGTTTCAGGAGATAGGTAAGTCGATTCAACAGGTGGTAAGTCGAATTGTTAATTAGTATCAGTTTAAAACATCCATTGCCGTTATACAAGCGGTTTTTGTATCAAGCATTCCAAGTGGAAAGTCGTGAAGCCAAATGATATATGTTTTATCACCGTTTGGCTGCACTCCTACCTGTAAGCCTCGAAGTGATGAACTTACAGAATACAGTGTTTTGTTGATTTTTACTTCTCCATGTTTGTTAATCTTTCTTGGCAGGTAACCAATCGGATATTCCAGTTCTGCTAACGCTTCTTCGTATAGCAGGGTAGATTTTTTATAAAAATCGGAGGGGGTACTTATTTGTAAGGCTTCATGTGGGCGGATGTTGTTGTATTCTTCCACCCACAAATCAATGGCGGCTTGATTGGCCTCTCTGCCACCAGGTATTTTTCCTTGAATCTCCCTGCTTATATCTGCATGCATGCGTTCGTGGGCACCATTTTGCGTTGGACAGCCTGGATCGGTACGATCCGGAAGAATGCCAAGAGACATCCACCATGCGCTTAAGGTTGTCAAACCAAGGAAGCCATTTGAGGAAGCAAAAGGAGTACCATTATCACTGCGAATGATTTTGGGAAGTCCGTAGTGATAGAATAATTCTTCAAATACAGCTTTGACAGCATCCGCAGTTGTTCTCTCCATCAGGCGGATGGTAAGAATGTATCGGCTGTGCAGATCACGGACGGTCAGTGGAACACAGCGTTCCCCCTGGGACATCCACCAGCCTTTAAAATCAACGGTCCAGACATCATTGGGTTGAAGAGCTTCCAACTTATTACGCAGTTTGGAAACAGTTGGATCGGGATGCCGAAAGCGTCGTTTGGGAATCAACCCAGCTTTTCCCAAAATGCGATAAATACTACTCTCAGATGGTGTTGGCGACTCTGGATAAGCGCTCTTGTAAAGAACGGCCAGTTTCTTAGGCCCCCAGGCCGGATGAGCGGAACGCATTTTAATTAAACGAATGACGGTATCTTCATCCAGCTGATTCGGAGAATTAGAAGGGGCCTTGCTCTGATCCGCGAGGCCGGAGAAGCCAAATTCCAGAAAGCGGTTTTTCCACTTATGTCCAGTTTTTTCTGAGATTCCAAACTTTTGACAGAGAGCCTTAAAGCTATCAGTTCCACATAGATATTCTGTAATAAATTGTTTACTTTGTTCCATAACAGAGGTCTCCTTCCATGGCATACAGAAACACCTTCTTTCGTTGGTTATTTCTGTATAGTTTAACATTTGGACTTACCTATGTCCTGAAACTTTTTACTTACCTATGTCCTGAAACTGGACACCGGACGGCAGGTATGGTGCAATCCCTGCGGGATGCATAATCGGGGGCAGCGGATGGCGAATGGCTATGCAGTGCTTTATCCGGGATTTAGAGCGGGGCTTTGAATTGTCCGTTGTGTGGTTTGTTCGAGCCTTACAGTTGAGGGGTTTCTTCCATATATGATGTATGTATACATAGTAAATATTATGTCATAATTAAATAGCTAAGAATAGGATAAAACCATAGATAATCCCCAATACACATCTTACTTTTATACCCTTTATTATAGTAAATACACATCCGCCACTCCCGCCCAGATCCCTTAAAAATGTAGCCGTCTTACCGCGTTGATGCGCCAGACCTGGAAAACGGACATGGGGGTGTACGGATGCGTCTTTTGGCTGTTAGTCAGAGTTAAGAAAAAAGGAAGAAAAAATGGGGCAAAAACGGTGATCCCGAATCACCGTTTTTCCTGGCCCCAGCGCGCAAAGCCATCAAGGCTTTGGGCGATGTGGCCACGGTCGCCGCATTTTTTCTTCCTTTTTTCTTTACTCTGGCTTAGGCTTACAGCCAAAACCCGTATCCGCACACCCCTATGTCCGTTTTCCAGGTCGTCCCTCACCCGCCATAAAACTCCCTACATCCTACATCTACAACTCAATCTCAATATCAAACTTTTCTTTTAGCACTTCTTTTAAGCGTCCGCCAACCGGTTCTATTATAACGTTATCTTCTGACACTTCTTTATACTCATCATTGATAAGCGTGCGGTACCCATCCTCGGTACGTATGTTAATAACTCTTAGCATACAGAAACGCGCATCTTTACATGTCGACTGAAAATAATTCAAGAAGGCAAAATCAGAACTAAAGCATGCTACATCGGAAAACAGTATTTCTATTCTCTCCGCTGCATCTTCCCTTCCTACTTGCTGGCTGATACGGGTTTTCCGATGCACTTCATACCATCCCTTTATACTGGGCAGAACTCGGAATGACTCTTTTTTATAGGTCTGCCACTCGTCGGTGTCAATCTTTAATGCACCTGCAGGCATTGGACCTCCGAGGCCGCCGTCGCAGAAATATTCTGCTCCATCAAGAGTTACGATTATCGCTCTGTGATCCGCCCAAGTCGTAAAGTCATCCGATCCCAGTAAAACCCTTACAAAACATAATCTTGCATCGTACCCGAGACTAATGAGCAGACGATATAATAACCCATTCAGTTCCAGGCAGTATCCGCCTCTTTTTCCCTGAATAATTTTCTGAAATACGTAGTCAGGGTCAAGGCACACTTCCTTATGTAAATCAAAACTGTCTAAATTTTCAAATGGAAGTGAACATTGTTGGCGATAGATTATTTCATCCAGCGCTTCTTTGGTAGGTTCTTCCACCGGAGACATGCCTATACGGTCCAGATATTCTTTAATTTCTTCCGGAGTAAACTTCTTAACAACTTCTTTTACTTCTCTCATCTTCTGCTACCATTCCTTTCTCTGACAGAGTATGTTTGATAATTCATGTGCCCGGGTGAGCAGGGCGGTCAGATAGGCGCTATGAATTATCAAGGACGCTCTAATCTTGTTTCATTGTTTCCCTTTATAATAAATGGCCTTCACCCATTTATTCCTGCCGGCTGCCTTGCTGCATCAGGTATACTATTATAAAAAAGTACTCCTGCCACCATCAGCTTCTCATCAATTTACACTTGCTTTTAATGTAAATAAAATATCAATAATTGCCTAGTGAATATTGCACACAAACAGCGGAAGCAGCATCGCTTGTGTGACTGTAAGGAATACGTATCGAAATATGGAATGGCCTTTTAACAAAGGATGTAGATACCCTCCTGACGAAACAAACCGGGAAAACAGACACTCTCCAGCCTGTTCTCCCGGTTTGCTCTCCTATAACACCATAACTTTTCACACTGCCCTACAGCAGCAGATACACCAGGATCAGGATCATCCCAATCCCCGCCAGCTGCAGCCCATATGAAAGGCTGTAACGGATCATATCCCGGCTTTCCTTCCTCTCCAGCGCACGGATCCCCAGCTTCCTACGGTATGACACATTCTCCTCCTGCTTCTTTAAGTACGCCGCGCCTTGATCCAGCAGCTTCCCGATGGCCGTGTCCACTTTCGGCAGCGACCCCGTACGGTAAGGAATCTTCCGGTCCCTATACAGCGTCTTCCTAAGCGCCACCACCAGGCCGTCTACCAGCGAATCCCCGATCCGGCACACAAAGATCCCGATAAACGGCAGCACCCCCTGGATCAGCGGACGGTACACCAGGTTCTCCAGGTCCAGCCATTTCGGCCACGCATCCACATAGGTGCTGGCGCCCCCTTCCTTCTTGCGCAGGAACACCCTCCGGATCACCAGCAGATACACCAGGGCCCCGATGGCGATTGAGATCAGCCCCCCTTTTAAGCACTCCATGCTGAAGAAGTGGGGGATATGTGCCTCCCCTTCCATCCGCATAAAGCCCTGGGCCGCACCTGCCAGCGCTTCCATCGTTTTCACCGGCGTCATCCCCAGCACCGGCAGGACTGCCGCGCTCACGCCAATCGCCGCCATGCTCTGCTTATTGATGTAGTGCTTTCCCATGCCGTCAAATTCCGCCTGCCTTGCCGGATCCGCATTCTTCTCCCAGAACACCGACACATACAGCTTCAGCATATACGCCACCGTCAGCCCCCCGCTGATCAGGAACATCCATTCCACAAACACAAACACCGGGGCCTTGGAATACTCGATGATACTCTCATGGAGCAGGGTCTTGCTGATATACCCGTTCCAGAACGGGATGCCCCCGATCCCTAAGGCCCCCATCAGAAAGGCCAGGTTTAAGAACGGTTTCTTTCGCCCAAACCCACGGATCTCATTCAGGTTCAGCTGGTGCGTGTTCATAAACACTACGCCCGCCGCCATGAATAACACCAGCTTGATCAGGGAGTGGTTCATCATGTGCAGGAAGGTCCCGTGCACTGCCAGCCCGTTTTCCTCCCCCAGCAGGCACTGCATCCCCGTCCCCACCAGGATAAACCCGATCTGGGACATGGACGAGCACGCCAGGGTGCGCTTTAAATCCACGGAAAAGACTGCCAGCACCGCGCCCCCAAACATGGTCACCACGCCCAGGGCCAGGATCAGGCTGCCCCACTTTTCGTCCCCGTAGAACATGTAGCAGCTGACCACCAGGATCCCGTATACCCCCGCCTTAGTCAGGATACCGGACAGCAGGGCGGAAGCCGGCGCCGGCGCTACCGGATGGGCCTTGGGCAGCCAGATATGGAGCGGGAAGGCGCCCGCCTTCGCCCCGAACCCGAACAGCAGGCAGCCCCCGGCTATATAAAGCAGCCTTTTATCCGGATAACTTTGGCAGGCCTCATAGAGCGCCCCGGTCTCCAGCGTGCCCACGGACGTGTAGAGCAGAAACAGCCCCATCAGCAGCACCATGCCCCCGATCACCGCCACTGCCAGGTAAGTCTGGGCGGCCCTTAAGGATTCCTTCCTCTCATCCTGTGCAACCCACACGTAGGACGTAAAGGACATGATCTCAAAAAACAGAAACGTGGTATATAAATCCGCGGACAGGAAAACTCCCACGGTAGCCCCCAGGGTCACCAGCTGGAACAAGTAATACCGGTTCCGGTTCCGGTAATGCCTGAAATACTCCCGCGAAAATACAATGGTCATCATCCACATGAACCCGGCCACCACCGCGTAGATCCCCCGGAAGCCGTCCATACTGAAATGCAGGCCCATCCCGCAGATCCCCTCCAGGATGCCCTCGCTCCCCTGCAGGCGCAATGCCCCATAGAGCAGCAGCAGGAATTCCGTAATGACGATGAAATCCGCAAAGTAATTCCGTCCCTCCTTGGATTTCCTCCCGATCAGATAGGTCAGCAGCGCCCCGGCCATGGGATAAAACACCGGGACTGCCAGTTGGATTCCATTCATGCGTGCCACCTCCTAAAATACCTCATTCTCAACCTCCTGTAATCCACCGGTTACTGCTTCCTCAAATTCACCGGTTACCGTCTTCAAAAACACACCGGCCTTTTCACAAAAGCCTTCCGGTTATCCACTCTAATACACGCCCGTCACAACCTTCGCCAGGAAATCCGTAAGCGGCGTGCTGTACAGCCCGAACCCGATGATCGCCAGGGAAAACAGCAGCAGGGGCAGGACCATCTGCCAGCTGGGGTCCTTCACCCCCGCCAGGGCCTTCTCATCAAACCCTTTCTCCGGGAAGAAGCCCCTTACCACGATGGTCATCATATAGATGGCCGTCAAAAGCGCCGACACCAGCAGGCACCCCACCCCGATCCAGGCCAGGTGGTTCCCGCTTTCTAAGGCCCCCTTTGCCAGGTACCATTTACTGATGAACCCGCACCCCCCGGGCACCCCCATCATCCCGATGGCCGACACCGTAAAGGCCCCGTACACCCAGGGCATTTTCCGCCCAAAACCGTCCATCTCATAGATATAGTGCTTGTGGGTCTGGTGCATGATGGATCCGGCGCAGAAAAAAGCGCTGATCTTCATGACCGCATGGAACACCATATGGCACAGCGCGCCTAAAAGGCCCGCCGGCGTCATGATCGTGGCCCCAAAGATGATGTAGGACAGGTTGCTCACCGTAGAGAAGGCCAGCCGCCGCTTCATGTGCGTCTCCTTCACGCCCATGCTGCAGCCGAACACCACCGTGAACATGGCCAGGGCCATTACCACGTTCTGTGCCCAGGTCCCCCGCAGAAGCTCCGTGCCAAAACAGTAATAGGTCAGCCGGATCACGGCAAATGCCCCCGCCTTTACCACCGCCACCGCATGCAGCAGCGCGGTCACCGGCGTAGGCGCCACGCCCGCATCCGGAAGCCAGGAATAAAAAGGGAACATGGCCGCCTTGATGCTGAAGCCTAAAAACGCCACCACATAGAGCAGCAGCACCAGGTCCATCCCAAGGCCTGCCGTATGCCCCTGGAGGATCCCCCCCAGGGTGAACCCGCCGGGGCCCCCGCAGCGGACCAAAAAGACCAGCCCCATGAAGCCCAGGGCCGCCCCGCCGATGGAGAAATAAATATATTTCCTGGTCGCAAGGACCGCTTCCCGGGTAAAGGTATGGAGCACCAGCGGGATGGTCACCAGGGTCAGCATCTCGTAGAAGAAATACATGCTCACGATGTTGGCTGAAAAAGCAATGCCCAGGGTCACCCCATAGGTCATGGTATAAAACATGAAGAACGGCTGCTCCCGCTCTTCCGTAGACATATACTCAAAGGAATACAAGGTGGCAATGGGCCACAGGACCGAGACCAGCCCCGCAAACACCATGCTCATCCCGTCGATTTTCAAAGCAAAGGACACCTTCTCTGAAAACTGCAGCAGCACCAGTTCCCCCGGCCGGTTAAACAAAAGCAGGAGGACAAGGGCCGAAGTCAGCAGGACCACGGCTTCGATATAGACTTCCATGTGCGCGCGTTTCCGAAACGGAATGAGCGGAATAAAGACCGCTGTCACGATCGGAAAAACCACGGCTATGATTAAAAACGTTTCGTTCATGTCCCCACCTCCTTATACGACCGCTGCCGCTATGTTTCCAAGAAATGTAATCAGGCTGCCCGGGAACACGCCCATGAGCAGCGCCCCTGCGGCCAGGATGAAAAGGGGCAGCACCATCTTAAGCGAAGGCTCCCGTTTCTTCCCTGCCTGGCAGTTATAATCTTTGCCGGGCAAAAACCCGTCGATGGTAACCGGAAGCAGGTACCCCGCCGTGAGCAGCGCGCTCACAAGCAGCACCACCGGCCCCAGCCAGGAGAAGGTCCTGACCCCGCTCTCCAAAAGCCCTTCCGCCAGATACCATTTGCTGATGAATCCGCTGGCCGGAGGGATCCCGATTAAGGCCAGGGACACAAAGGTATAGCACCACAGCGTCACCGGCATCTCTTTCCCGATCCCCCGGAGCTGGTCCACCCTGGTATATCCGGTCTGGTAAATGACCGCCCCTGCGCTTAAGAAAAGAGCCGTCTTAATCAATGCATGGAATAACACATGCAGCAGGGACCCGGTCAGGGCCACGGGATTTAAGATGGCCATGCCCAGCATAATATAAGAAGCCTGGCTCACAGACGAGTAGGCCAGCCGCTTCTTAAACACCGGCTCTTTAAAGGCCAGCATGGAGCCCAGGAAGATGGTAATGAGCGCCAGCACCAGCCAGGCATACTGCACCCAGCTCCCCCGCAGAAACTCCGCCCCCGCAATGTAATACACCGAGCGCAGCACTGCCAGGATCCCGCCCTTTACAATGATCGCCGAGAGCACGGCCGAAGCCGGGGCCGGCGCCACCGGATGGGCCGTGGGCAGCCACGCCTGCATGGGGAACATACCGGCCTTCACGCCGAATCCCAGGATCATGAAGAACAGCCCCAGGTGCAGGATGGTCCCGTTCTGGGCCAGCACCGCCGGGTCCATCACGCCCCCGGGCAGGAAATCCATGCTGCTCCCAAAGTGGTAAAACACAAAGACCCCGAACAGCGCCATGTAAGCCCCGCACATGGAGTAAAAGAGATACTTCAGCCCCGCCATGACCGCCTCGTGGCTCTGGGCATGCAAAACCAGGGGCATGGACACCAGGGTCATCATTTCAAAAAACAGATAGATGGTCACCAGGTTCCCCGCAAGGCTTAGGCCCTGCAGCGCACACAATGTCAGCAGGTAAAAGCCCCAGAACCGCCGCCTATGGTGTTCATGGTGCAGGTATTCTACCGAAAAGATGCCCCCCAGCAGCCAGACCAAGGCAATGAACCCCAGGAAAAAAGCCCCCAGGTGATCCAGCCGGAAGGTGATGTCCAGGCCCTCTGTCAGGGTCAGCAGCGTAAGCTCTGCCCCGCTCCCCCGGCCGTAGGAAACCAGCAGCAGGGCCACAGACACTGCAGTAAGGGCCAGGGCTGCCACCGCCGCCCAGGACATCTTTTTCTCCTCCATTTTTTTGGCAGGGAGCACCAGAAAAAGAAGCCCTGCCGCTGCCGGTATAAAGATTGAACATAGAATCCACGCCTGTGTGTACATATTTCCTCCTAATCTGCCTTAGAGTGCTCCCTTATCCAAAGATCTCCAGCCCCTGTCTGACCACCTGCATCACGGGCGCCGCACCAATGCCCAAAAACAGCGTCAGGGCCACGCCGCCCCCAATGGCAGCCTTGAACTGCCAGGGATTGCACGCTGTCTGCTCTTTCATCCCCGCCGCTTTTTCCTCCGCAGTCAGCGGAGTATACAGGATCAGGACCACTCTCATAAAATAAATCGCATTGAGCACCGTGCTCACCGCCAGCGCCGCCAGCACCACCACCGCATAGGCCGGCCGTTCCAGGGATGCCTCCGCAAACATCAGCTTGCTGACAAACCCGCCGAACCCCGGGATGCCCACCATGGACAGCGAACCGGCCACGAAGCCCACACCCGCTGCTTTATTGCGGAACCCGGCTCCACGAAGCCCCTGGATATCCGCGTTCCCCGCAGACACCTTGATCAGGCCGAAGGCCGCCACAAACACCAGGGATTTTGCCGCTGCATGGGCGAAGATATGGTAGAGCCCCGCCCCGGCCCCCGCCGCTGAGCCCAGGCCGATGCCCATGAAAATATAACCGATCTGTGCCACGGAGGAATAGGCAACCATCCTCCGCAGGTTCTTCTGCCGCACCGCATCCAGGGACCCCAGCACCATGCCGATGATCCCGAATACAAACAGCACATTGATGATCCCGCTTCCCGCAAACACTTCCGCCCCCGTCACCCGGTAGATGATCTTCACCAGCAGGAAGATATAGCCTTTGGATACGATACTGGAAAGCATGGCCGATGAGGACGCCGTGGCATTCCCATAGGCATTGGGCAGCCACGCATGGAAGGGCCACAGGGCGCTCTTAATGGCAAGCCCCACGCTCACCAGCCCGATGGTCACGATCAGCGGCACCCGGTACTCCCCGGTCTGCCACAGCAGCAGGATGCTCTCCTTGATGTTGCTCAGGAGCAGGTGCCCGGTCATATCGTAGAAAAAACTGATGCCAAGCAGCAAAAGCCCCGAGCCCATCAGGCTCATGATCATGTAGCGCACCCCCGCCGCAATGGTCAGGTCATTGAATTTCCCCAGGATCAGCCCGCAGGCTGCAATGGTATTGATCTCCACAAACACATAGGCGGTAAAAAGGTCATTGGTGTATACCAGCGCCAGGTTGGACGCCAGCATCAGGTCCGCCATGATATAGTAAAAATTCGCCTTATCCGCTTCCAGGTCCCTGCGCGCCTCTTCCATGCCGCCCCACAAAGCCAGCAGCATGATCACGCAGAATAAAAGCGCCATGGCCGCCTCCAGCATGCCCGCACGCAGTTCGTTTCCCCAGGGCGCCGGGAAGTGGCCCATCACATACACATAGCTCTCCCCCGTCCCCATCAAAAACGCCAGCAGGAAGGCGGACATCACCCCCACCGCCCCCGTCATGCACAGGCTGAGCCGCCGGGCCGCTTTCCCTTTCAGCGCGGACGTGATGATCGCCGCAAACATGGCGGCTAAAATCGAAAAACAGGGCACATTCTGTACAAAACTCATTCTTCCTTCTCCCTTATCTTGAGCGATATCTTATCCAGGTCCAGCGTGTGGTATCTCTGATACAGGCAGATAGTCAGCGCCAGCATCAGCGCCGTCACCGACACCGACACCACGATCCCCGTCAGCACAAGCCCGCTGGGCACCGGGTTGATGTAGGCCTCCACGCTTTGCACCCCGTCCACGATGATGGGCGCTTTGAGCCCCTTGATGTACCCCTTTACCGCAAGGAAAAGGTACACCGCCGTATCCATGATATTCAGGCCGATGATCTTTTTGATCAGGTTCTTATGCAGGAACAGGTCCGTAAACCCGATCCCAAACAAAATGACCGCCACCACCTCTATGAAATTTGCCGTTAAATGGCTTCCCATCTTACAGCCCCCCTCTCCGGAACAATGCATAAAATGCATAGATTGTACATGCCACCTCTGTCCCCACGCAGATATTGATGGGCAGGATGATCCCCCCGCTTAAAATAGCCCCGGGCTCCCCCAGCGGGAAAAGGTGTTCCAGCCCGTTGGCCCCCGTGTAGAAAAAGTGCAGGGCGATCAGGCCGTAGAGCAGCAGGGCTGTCACCTTCACGATCACATAGATCTTTTCATTGAAGAACCGCTGGGTCCTGGGAAACCCGAAAGACGCCGCGTAAAGGATCATCCCCGCGCCGATCACCGCGCCCCCCGAGAACCCGCCCCCCGGTGACAGATGCCCGTTTAAGATGATATAGATCCCAAATAAAAAAATCACCGGGCATACCACCTTCGCCACCTTCTTCAGCACCGTGTCCTCCAGAGGCTCCAGGCCGTAGTCATCCAGCTTCAGTTTCCTGCGCTTCTCCTCATTCTCCACCATCAAAAGGATCATGACGCAGCAGGTCGCGATAAACAGCACCGTGGTCTCCCCAAAGGTATCAAAGGCACGGTACGTCAGGATCATCCCCGTCACCAGGTTCACGGAACCCGTCTCCTCCAGCCCCTGGGTAATATAACGCGCAGGCACTTCATTATTGGCTGGGTTGGACTCTGCCCCCACGGAGGGGAGGAAGGACACCGCATACACCAGGATCCCAATCAGCAGCAGGCACACTGCCACGCTCACCGTGCGGTACACATGCCCATACCCTTTCAGCCTTTTATTCCGGGGATAGTCCCGGCTCTTTTTTCTGATCGCTTCATAGTCGGAGGGACCATACGGCTCCTCTGGCTCCTGCACCGGGGCCGGGGGCTTCATCTCCAGGGTCCCCACAAAGGGGTCCTTTTCCCCGTCCAGCCACCGCTTGAACCGGCCGGACAGGCTTTCATTGTACTCCTCCTGCGGACGTTTTCTGCTCATTCTTCCTTCTCCTTTTCGTCATCCTTCTCAGCTGAGATCCCTTTGATCTTCTTCAAAGTTACAAAAAATAAAAGGGACGTCACTCCCGCGCCTACCGCCGCCTCTGTAATCGCCAGGTCCGGCGACTCCATGATCATCCACAGGATCGACATGATCAGGCTGTAGGCCATAAAAATCAGGATGGAATTCAACAGGTTCTTATGGAAGCTGACCGCTGCTGCGCACAGCACCAGAAACACCAATAAGATCCAGGTAATGACTGTCATGCTTCCCCCTCCTTTATCTCTTCTGCCTGTTCTGACGGGCAGCACGCCTTCACCTCTTCCGCTGCCTCAACCGGACAGCAGTCCTCCATCTTTTCCCGGGACAGCACTTCCAGCTTCACCACCATATGGGCCGCAACCGGGGAGGTCATCCAGAGGAATACGATCAGAAACAGGATCTTAACACTCGGGAAGGTGAACCCATTGAAAACCACCGCACCCAGCAGCATCAGCCCGCAGCCCAGGGTATCCCCGATGGCCGCTGCGTGCATCCGGTTCAGCACATATTTGAACCGGAAAACACCGATAAACTGTATGATATAAAAGACAAGCCCCGCTGCCATGCATACGGCGCCTGCCAGAAAGCGGATCCATTCAAGAACCATCATCCAGCGCTCCCTCCTCCCTCTTTTTTCGTTTCTCATTGCGTGCACGGCAGGCCCCGATATAGATCTGCGACAGGATCACCACCCCCAGGAAACTGATCAGGCCGTAAATCAGGCTGATGTCCAGCAGGTAGGATTCCTCCAGCAGCAGGCCCAGCAGCGCGATGGCCGCAGTCACGATCCCGCCCAGCATGTTCACCGCCAGCAGGCGGTCTGCCACCGACGGCCCCAGCACCAGGCGCAGCAGGCACAGGAGGAACATCACGCAGAGCACTGCCAGCACCACGATTAAAAACTTCTCACTCAATGCCCCCAATACGGGGATGTCATGAAACATCACCTTTTCCTCCTCCCTCTGCCGCAGCCTCCAGCTCCACAAGCTTTTCCACAAAGCCCGATTCGTGGATCCCCACCGCGTATTCCCGGTCCAGGCTGTGCACGATGTAGTTCCCCTCCTCCAGGTCTGCGGTGATCGTCCCCGGGGTCAGGGTGATGGAATTGGCCAGCACCGTCTGCCCCGTCTGGGTCCGGATCCCGGTTTTAAAACGGACAAGCACCGGCTCCGGCTCCCGGTCAAACTCCAGGACCAGCTTCGACACCGCCAGGGCCGCCTTGATCACTTCCACCACCAGGAACACCACATACTTTAAGATCTTCCCGGTGCACCTTACAATCACCAGCTCCCGCTTCGGGGAGTACTCCATAAATTTATATAAGAACAAATATAAGGCGCCGCAGATCACCGCGCCAAATATTGCAATTTCCAATGTAATCCTGCCGTTTAATATAATCCACAGTACAAACAAAACAATGAACATCCCATCACCTCATCGGTTTCCTACGAATTTTCCGCAGCCGTTCAGGCAGACCTGTCTAAATGGTTGCGGTTCCCCTGCTTTTTGCTTCTAAAATGGCGCGCAGGATACATACTGTATAATATCTGCGCGCCTCTTTTTTATTTCACAGGCATGAACTCTGCTTTTATTCCCCCGCCTTCCAGCCGGCATATCTGGTATAGACTGCCATGGTCTTTCCCACGTGGATATGGCCCCCCGGGATCTGCACGATGCGGGGCTCTTTCCCCTCTGCCTCCCGGATCTTTACCTCGCCCTTTTCCAGGCGCTTCAGGGCCGGGCTGTGCCCTGCCATGTAGCCCTCCTGCCCCGAGGCTTGCTCTACCACGACCATCTCCACTTCCCCGGAATAGAATAACTGCTGCGGGGTTACAATCTTTAATAAAAAACTTTTTGCTGCCATCCGCCCTAAGCCTCCTTCTGCACACGGTCCGCTTCCGGGCCTCCCTTATGCGGTCTGCCCCTGGGCGTACTTCTCCGTTACGTCGTCAATCCCTCCTGCAAACAGGAACATGGATTCCGGAATCTCATCGTGCCTGCCTTCCAGGATCTCTTTAAAGCCCCGGATGGTTTCTTTCAGCGGCACGTACTTCCCGGCCATCCCCGTAAACTGCTCCGCCACATAGAACGGCTGGGACAGGAACCGCTGCAGCTTCCTTGCGCGGGCTACCGTCAGCTTATCTTCCTCCGACAGCTCCTCCATCCCCAGGATCGCGATGATGTCCTGCAGGTCCTTATATTTCTGCAGCACCTCCTGCACTCCACGGGCGGTCTGGTAATGCTCCTCCCCCAGGATTAACGGGTCCATGATCCGGGACGTGGACTCCAGCGGGTCTACCGCCGGGTAAATCCCCAGCTCCGTGATCGCACGGCTGAGCACCGTGGTCGCATCCAGATGCGCAAAGGTCGTCGCAGGCGCCGGGTCTGTCAGGTCATCCGCCGGCACGTATACGGCCTGCACCGAGGTGATGGAACCGTCCCTCGTGGACGTGATCCGCTCCTGCAGCGCCCCCATCTCCGTTGCCAGGGTGGGCTGGTAGCCTACCGCAGAGGGCACGCGCCCCAAAAGCGCCGATACTTCCGACCCCGCCTGGGTGAAACGGAAAATGTTGTCAATGAACAGCAGCACGTCCTGGTGCTCCCTGTCCCGGAAATGCTCCGCCATGGTCAGCCCCGTCAGCGCCACGCGCATCCTGGCTCCCGGCGGCTCATTCATCTGCCCGAATACCATGGCCGTCTTATCGATAACCCCGGATTCCTGCATCTCATAATACAGGTCGTTCCCTTCCCTGGTACGCTCGCCTACCCCTGCAAACACAGAGATCCCGCCGTGTTCCTTGGCGATGTTGTTGATCAGCTCCTGGATCAGCACGGTCTTTCCTACCCCCGCTCCCCCGAACAGGCCGACCTTCCCCCCTTTTGTGTAAGGGGCCAGCAGGTCAATGACCTTGATCCCGGTCTCAAAGATCACAGAAGACGTGTCCTGGTCCTTATAGTCCGGCGCCGGGCGGTGGATCGCATCGTAACGCTCCGCCTCTACGGCGCCCTTCTCGTCAATCGTCTCGCCCAGCACATTGAACAGGCGCCCTAATACTTCTTTCCCGACCGGGACCTTGATCGGCTCCCCCGTGTCGGTCGCTTCCATCCCCCGGTACATCCCATCCGTGGATGAAAGGGCAATACACCGGGCCTGATCCGCACCAATGTGCTGTTCCACCTCTGCTACAATGGTCTTTCCGTTTTGCTCGATATGTATTGCATTAAGAAGATTCGGCATCTGTTCCTCATCAAACTTAATATCAATAACCGGTCCGATAATCTGTTGAATGATTCCTTTATTCAATTGCCTCACCTCTTAATTTCTGAGCCTCCGAGCCGGCGATGATCTCAATGATCTCACTGGTAATCGCCGCCTGTCTCGCTCTGTTATAGTAAATAGATAATTCTGTCAGCATCTCGTTGGCACTGTCGCTGGCATTCTTCATCGCAATCCTGCGCGCCGAATGCTCGCACAAGGTCGCCTCCGCGATTGCACTGTACAGGTACAAAGCCAGGTACTCCTGCGCCAGGCTGTCAAACAGCTCCCGCCCGGCCGGTTCGTATTCCATCAGGGTCAGGTCACAGTCCCCTGCCTGCCCCCCTGCCTGCCCCCCTGCCTCCAGCGGGAACACCGGGGCCGCCTTCACCTCATGGGAAATCGAGTTCAGGTAGGAAGCATACAGCACCCGGATGCTTGTAAAACGGCCTTCCCGGTACAGCTCCAGCACTTCCCCTGAGAGCCGGTACGCTTCCTCGTACCCCATCTCATCCATCTGCTCCCGCTCCGTCTCCAGCATCTCCAGGCCTTCCCGGATGCAGAACTCTTTTCCCTTTGTCCCAAGGGCCGCGAAACAGCAGCTGCCTTTTTCTTCCTCTGCGATCTGCCCCGCCGCCTTCGTGATGGAGGTATTGTAGCTCCCGCACAGCCCTTTGCTGCTGGTGAGCAGGATGTACAGCGTTTCCCCGTCCCTTGGTTCCAGGTACACTTCCGGCACCCCCTCCTCGGTACGCAGGACCTGCCCGTAAAGCCGCTTTTCCTCCTCCAGGTGTTTCCGGATATAGTCGAACCGGTTCGTTGCCTGCTTCAGTTTCGCTGCGGAAACCAGTTTCATGGCATTGGTGATCCTCTCCGTGCTGCTGACGCTTTTCATCCTGCGCTTAATCGCCTGCATCTGGTCAGCCATCGAATCTACCCGCCTTCCTGCATTCTTCTATGCCCTTCAAAAGCTGTTCCTCTGTCTCCGCTTCCAGTTTCCCTGTATCCGCAATGGCTTTCCCCACATGGGGGTAATTCGTATCCATGTACTGGTACAGTTCCTTTTCAAACCGCTTCACCTGGCTTGGCGCAATGCCCGCCAGATGCCCTTTTACTGCCGCATAAATGATCATGACCTGGTGTTCCACCGCAACCGGCTGGTACTGCCCCTGCTTCAGGATCTCCATCAGGAGCATGCCGTTCTCCAGCCGCTCTTTGGTATCCTTGTCAATGTCTGACCCAAACTGCGAGAACCCTTTCAGCTCCCGGTACTGCGCCAGCATCAGCTTGATCGTTCCCGCCACCTTCTTCATGGCCTTGATCTGGGCGCTGCCCCCTACCCGTGACACCGAGATCCCGGCGTTTACCGCGGGTCTCTGGCCCGAGAAGAACAGTTCCGACTCCAGGAAGATCTGGCCGTCCGTGATGGAGATGACGTTGGTCGGGATATACGCCGACACGTCCCCTGCCTGGGTCTCGATGATCGGCAGCGCCGTAATGGAACCCCCGCCCAGCTCATCGGAGAGCTTCGCGGAGCGCTCCAGCAGACGGCTGTGCAGGTAAAAGACATCCCCCGGGTACGCCTCTCGTCCTGGCGGACGCCTCAGCAGCAGGGACATGGCACGGTATGCCACCGCGTGTTTGGACAGGTCGTCATATACGATCAGGACATCTTTCCCTTCATACATGAATTCCTCCCCCATCGCACACCCTGCATAGGGCGCTATGTACTGCAGCGGCGCCACGTCGCTGGCCGTCGCCGACACGATGATGGTATAGCGCATCGCATCCCGGTCTTCCAGCGTCTTCACCAGCTGCGCGATGGTCGACTTTCTCTGGCCGATGGCCACATAGATGCAGATCACGTCCTTGCCCTTCTGATTAATGATGGTATCAATGGCGATGGCCGTCTTTCCCGTCTGGCGGTCCCCGATGATCAGTTCCCGCTGCCCCTTTCCGATGGGGATCATGGCGTCAATCGCCTTGATGCCCGTCTGCAGCGGCTGGTGCACTGACTTCCTCTGCAGCACCCCCGGCGCCGGGCTCTCGATGGGCCGCGTCTTATCCGTCTCTACCGGGCCCTTCCCGTCAATGGGCTCACCCAGCGGGTTCACGACACGGCCAAGGAGCTCTTCCCCCACAGGCACTTCCGCTACCCGGCCTGTCGGGCGGACAATGTCCCCCTCCTTGATGCCCCGGTCTGCTCCGATGATAACCGCCCCTACATTCTTTTCCTCCAGGTTCATGGCCATCCCGTAGATCCCGCCGGAAAACTCCAGCAGTTCCCCCGCCACACAGTGGCGCAGGCCTGTCACACGGGCTACCCCGTCCCCCACTTCCTGCACGGTGCCAAAATCCGTGATCTCCATCTGGCTTGTATAGGTTTCTATCTGCTTTTTGATCTGGCTGCTGATCTCCTCTGTATTCCACATCATAGAGAACTCCCCCCTTCCGGCCTGCTTCGAAGCCTCAAGCTTAAATCTTCCATTCTCTTCTTCAGGGAAGCATCAATGAGTTTCCCGTCTGCGGAGATCAATACCCCGCCGATGAGGCCTTCATCGATCATGTTTACCAGGGTCACCGGCTTGCCGATCAGTTCCGCCGTCTGCTCTTCCAGGCGCTTCACCATTTCCTTCTCCAGCGGCACCACCGAATATACCGTCCCACGGATCCCCTGTCTTTCTTCTCCCAGAAGCTCCAGCCCTTCGGCCAGCACCTGGCTGAAATGGTACAGGCCCTGGCGGTCTAACAGGATGCAGAAGAACGCCAGCGTCTCATCGCTGATATGGCTCCCAAATATGTCCCGCATCCACCCAAGCCTTGTTTCCTTCCCGATTTCACCCAGCGTCAGCATCTGGAAAAAGTTCTCTTCCTCCATAAGGAGTCTTTTCAGCACAGCCAGTTCTTCAGTCACTGTATCTATTTGCCCGCACAGTTTCTTTACCTCAGTCTGTTCTGTTATTCTTTCCATGATGAATCCTCAGCTTCTTCTATAATCTTTTCTACTACTTCTGCCTGTCTTTTCGGGTTCAGTTCTTCTCCTATGATTTTCCCTGCTGCAAGGACAGCCATGTCTCCAATCTCTCTTTGTAGCTCTTTCTTCGCAATCATCTTGTCCCGCTCGATTTCACGGCGCGTCTGCTCCCGCACCTGCCCCGCTTCTTTGCTTGCGGTCTCAAGCACCGCCCCTGCCTGGGCCTGGGCCTCCTGCATTGCCTTCTTTATGATCTCCCGTTTCTCGGACTCTGCAAACGCCATCTGCGCCTCATACTCTTCCAGCTTCTGCTGTGCCTCTTCGCGCGTCGTCTGGGCTTCCTGCAGCGTGTTCACCACCTGCTGCTGCCTTGCCTCCATAAACTGGTGTACTTTCTCAAAAAAGAATTTTTTTAAGATTAACACTAACACAACCACGGTGATCAGCGAAAAAAGCAGGTTCCAGTTGATTGTAAGCAGATCCTGATATAATTGTACTTTCAAATCCGGCTGCCTCCCTTCTCTCTTATACCTTTCCCGACAGCATAATGGCGATAACGAAGGTCAGGACACCGATGGTCTCCATAATTGCCATACCTACAATCATACCTGTCTGGATCTTGCCTGCTACTTCCGGCTGCCTTGACATGCCTTCCAGCCCCTTGCTCAGTGCCAGCCCCTGCCCCAGGCCGATGCCCAGTGCTGCTAATCCCATACACATCCCGATTCCCAGTGCAACCATTCCCATATCTATTTCCTCCTGTAATCAATTCCTATTATTTTTTTCTTTCTCTGCTCCCTGCCCTTTTCTTCCGCAGGTGCCCTGTATGCCCTTCTATGCCGCACTCTGCAGCCGGGCCTGTTACTCGCTGTGTCCCACAGACATTATTTTGACTGCTGCACCGAGGTTTATCACGGTCAGCGTGGTAAATATGTACGTTTGGATTAACGGTTCCGCTATGTCAAAGATCGCATTCAGCGGCAGTACCGTAACCGCACGCAGAAACGGGACCGTCGTAATCATGTTGCTTAGGTGCGTCATCAGATGCAGCCACAGTTCGATTACGATGAACCCTCCCAGGATATTCCCGAAAAGCCGGAGCCCCAGGGAGATCGGTAATGTACACTCCTCCAGGATCTTCAGCGGGAACATGAACGGGTACGGGTCGCACATCTCTTTGAGTTTCCCCTTTACCCCGTGCACTCTCAGTGAGTTGGCCAGGATCATCAGGAACGTCAGCCCTGACAGGGCAAACGCCACATTTAAGTCCGCCGTAATCGGACGGATCCCAAACAGCCCCAGGCAGCTCGCACAGAATACGAACCCAAGGATGCTCCCTACATAGGGCGCATAGGACTTGTTCTCCTTCCCCATGTTGTTCTCCGTAAACTTATACACCCAGCCCACGATAAATTCCGCCACCACCTGTTTTCCTTTCGGCACCGTCTTCAGCCCGCTTCCGAGCCAGATCCCCAGCACCGCCAGTATCACGGCAATCACGAGTCCAAACAATGTACTCTCTGTGATAAACAGCTTTCCCTCTCCGAAGCCCAATATAATCCGGGCGCCGAGTTCTTCCACGTTTATCATTGTTTTTTTACTCCTCCTATTCCATATACGATGAAAATAGCCAGCGATAAGCCTAAGATTCCTGCTGCATACATCAGCACTGCCGCCCTCCCGGCCCTCATGGACACGTACGCGGCTGCGATATAAAGCAGGTAACGGAAAAGAAATATCTGGACAACAAAAATATTCCTGACACCCAGCAGCCGGCCTACCGCCAATTTTAATAAGAAGTAATTAGCGAAGGCGGCTGCGGATCCCAGAAGCAGCCCAATCATGGCCTTGTATCCGGTTCCACATAGGATACCGATCATTCCGGCCACTATAATATAAAGAATATAGATAGCTGCTAACTTCCCGCTCTTATTGTCTTTCATTTTTCTCGTCCCTTTCTAAAGCCTATATGCAGTTATCTTTCAAATATAAGATTCCTCACCCTCTCCCATTTTATACTTTTTAGACGTCTATATTAATATGATCATATTCTAACATTTTCAATATGCAGTAAATAGTAAATTATGCTCACTTCATATCGAAGAAATTTGTTTAAAATTAGGACATCACGCCTTTTCGAGTGTGATATTCTTGTTAAAATGTAACAACGCTCGCAAAGTATAACTTCTTATTATATAGTAAACATTATATAATACTCTGCTTACTTCGGTCACCTTGTTGGTAATTTTATTTTAGTACATTTTATCTGATAGATCAATTCAATTTATAATAAAAATCATTCCATAATAGAATGATTGTTACTGTTCAGACCGTGCCATGCACCCCGCTGCACGACATCGGAGCCGATGATGTGATGGTCTCAGGGTAGGTGCCGTTACTGTGCAAGCCCACAGGGTGTGAACAGTAACGTATGATTTATAAGGAGTATTCCATACCACGCCCTATCTGATCCACAGGCAAAACAGCCCAATCCTCACTCACTGCTTAGGCAGGCATGTTTCATACTTCCAAGTTAAATATATGGCTTGATAGAAATAGGTCGGAGACTTTACTTTAAGTTCCGGCCTATTACATATTCTATAATAATCTATCCTGTATGAACCTGCCGGTTTATCTAAAAATAGGCACGGTTCAAGACCCTGCGCATATATAACGGCCCGTCCACATTTCATTGTGCATTTTGTTTAATAAACAGCAAGAGCTCTATTAATTATTATATATTTTTCCATGCATTCGGCGCAATTCTCATTTGTACATAGTATTATTCCATAATCGAATTGCATGCATAATGGCACTTTTATATAATACTTAATATATGAAGAACTTTCTACTGTCTGATTTTATTCTATTTGCTTAAGTATTATTTAGGAATATCACATCATATAATTTAGTATACACAGGAAACTTATCACGCATGAATCACGGAGGTACGGTCTATGACCCTTTCGCAGATAATGTATTTTTTAGCGGTTGTAAAATACAAAACCTTTACACAGGCAAGTGATGAACTGTACATATCTCAATCTTCTTTATCCAAACAAATTAAAGCACTAGAACTTGAACTTGGACATACTCTTTTTAACAGAGAAGCGAAAGAAAATACTTTAACTGCTGAAGGTGAGCGTTTTTTAGTCTATGCAAACAAGTTTTCCAAAGATTATGCCGCTATGATGTCCGACTTAAACCAAATGAATGGTGATTCCTACAAAAGCCCATTGGTTTTAGGTGTGCTGCCCATTATCAATGAGTATAATCTAAACGATGATATTGTTTTATTTCAAAAGTTAATTGCTTCTTCCAACAGCTATGTGAACCTGCTCGAAAGAGAGCAGGAAGAACTGGTAAATATGCTCCAGTTCAGACAGATCGATGCCGCTATCATCCGCATGGATTCACTGGATTTGTCCAAATATGAATATATTACATACATGGAGGAACCGTTGGTGATTATATATCCCGACCAGATGGAAGAACTGAATAAAGAATATGTCACGCTGGAGGAACTCGCCGATTATCCAATTATATGCTTTGACAAATCCTCCTCACTTCACAGAACCATTAAACATCTTTTCCACGAAAGAGGACTGTATCCAAAGTTCTCTTATATTTTTAAACATCATGAGCAGATTCTGTCCATGGTAAATGCAAATTTTGGCGTTGCTGTTATTCCCGGCAATTTAGTATCCACCTCAATGTTTCCCAATATCAGGGTTACACACTTTAAGAAGCCTGTCACATCAAAGGTCTGTCTGGTGCGACCCAAAAATGTACCTATTACAGAGCCTTTGAATCTGCTCTTTCAGTATTTCGAGTCAACTTATCATGAGGCGAACAAAGAATAATGCCGTGGTTCTTATGATCACATTATAGCAGAGGATTTCTAGGATTTCCAACATTAAAATCTGCAAATTTGTATGAAATCCTGCACTTTCGGGAGATTTGTCTGGGAGTGTCGGGAAAACATACAGAATTAAAATATTTGATTGGAGCTTTTTCCCCATTTTTTATGATTCTCTATAACAGGGTGTGACCTGCATTACTTTCACACCCTTCCGCCTTTCTCTCCCGGTACTTAGCTAAAGATATCTATTCGCTTTCCTCCCCGAGCAGCCTCTGCAGTAGATCTCCGCACTTCTCAAGGACGATCTCGAGCTGCTCTGGCCTAAGCTTTTCCACATGGATTCCGCACGAACATACTACCGTACAATTTTGGGCCTTCGCCAACGCTTCCGAAAACAGCCGGGCGATGATATCATCTTTATGTCCTGCCCCAGTAAGTACTGAGGTAGTAACCCCGATGCCTTCACCTGTAAGGCTCGGCCTGGCAACCGTCATCACAACACTGCCTGCGTGCGGTGTGTCCCCGCCATATACAGCCAAAGTATAATCTTTGCCCATCCGTATGGCTTCACAAATAATAGAAAGGCCGTCAAATAATTCTTCTTTTAACACTCTTCTCCCGCCCCCATCCACGGCACGAATTTGTCATAGGTGATCCCGAACTGCATCAGCACTTTTCCAACAATATGGTTTATCTGATCCGCAATCGTCCCAGGCCGGTTATAAAATGTCAGCAGCGGCGGAACAATCACACACCCCATGTCTGCCGCCTCCTTTAGATTTCTGATATGGATCTTGCCCAATGGCATCTCTCTGGGAACAAGAACGACTTTGCGCCCCTCCTTCATACAGACATCAGCTGCGCGGAGAATCAGATTCTCCGCATATCCCGCCGCAATTCCGGCAAGCGTCTTCATACTGCACGGCATGATAATCATGCCGTCAGTCACAAAAGAGCCGCTGGATATACAGGCCGCCATATTATGCTCATCATGAATATGATCTGCTATTTTCACTAACTCTTCTATCGGAATGCTGCTCTCCAGTTCCCAGGTAATCCTTGCCGCCTCACTCAAAATTAAGTGCACTTCACAGTCTTCTATACTTTTCAACGCCTTTAACAGGTAGCAGCTCATCTCCACACCTGTGGCCCCGCATACTCCTACTGTTATTCTCATGCTGCCACCACTGCCTTTTTAAAGTCTTTACGGTCGCAAATCAATGAAACAAGCACGCCGAACACCAGCGCCCAGAATGCGCTTCCGATATTTAAAATGCTTACGCCGGACACACCAATGATCAGGGAAAAGAAGGCGCCGGTTTTGTACCGCCCGCTTTTAAAGCCATCCCGGAATGCACCGATCAGGACATTAATCATGGCAAGGCCTGCAACCGTATACACAAGGCTTAACGGAATCAGATTGATAAATGCCATGGCAAAAGAACTAAGTACGCCAAACACGATAAAGATTGCGCCATTGACAACCGACGCCGCATATCTGCCCTCCTTTGGACCGGATTCTTCCGAAGCACAGATTGCCGTCATGGGCCCTGCAATATTGGCATTATGTCCACCAAACAGACCTGTGCAGATTCCTCCGATACCACTTAAAATTGTCATACTGTTGGCTGGCACCTTATAGCCCTTTGCCTCCATAACGCCCATTGCCTGTGCCCCTTCCGCACCGATTACCAAAGCTGCAATCGGAACCGCACATGACAGGATCAGAGATGGCTCGAAGGAAGGTTTTACAATGTGGGGGGCAATATATGTGATTTCATTCATAGAGCCGCTGAATCCGCCAGTTACAACCACTGTAACAATACCGACAATCAATGCTGCCAGTACACCCGGAAACTTCTTAATAAAACATGGTACAATAAAAAATGCCAGCACTGCCAGACCGCATATTAACGTATCTGACTGTGTATATGTAACGATATTCACGCCAAACTTCAGCATACACCCTGCCACCATCGCCATTACGATTTCCATCGGCAATATTTTAATAATCTTCCCGACCAGGCCAGTCAGACCCAATATTAAAACGATGATACCAGCCAGAATGAACGCCCCTGCAGCCTGCGGGAACGTATATCCTGCAAGAGCCGTAGCCATCAATGTCGCCGCCGAAATTGCATAGGCGCCGCAGATCGGCATTTTATAATACAGCGACAAAAAACAGCCGATCAATCCGCCGAACACATAGATGCCAAACAGCCAGCTTGCCGTGTCCCTGGCAGAGAAGCCAACAGTAGTTGCTGCGCTGATAACAACCATTGCAGGTCCTGTACACCCGAAAATGGACGCAATCAGTCCGCTGCCAATTGTGCCCGCATTTAAACTTTTCGGCAAATCTTTAAGGCCCGCCCTTAGTCCAGGCCCTTCTTCTATAAATTTCATGATTACCCTCCTAAATAAGTATTGATTTCTTTCCTCTTTTTTCTGCGGAGTATACGGCAGGCTTTTATAACCTAAGCCTGCAATATTCCCCGCGGTCTCTTAAAATTTTTATCCCTTTATAATCTTAAAATCCATATTTTTTCCAGTTCTCAAGTACATGCTTCTGCAGTTCCTCTGGATATCCTCTGAAGGATGCTTCTACAGGCTGCTGCTCTTTCGGCCACTTGTGGAAAGGTGTCAGGCAGTTATAAATAACCCGGGTAGAAACGGATTTGCTCTTCTCATCCGCACTTAAATATGCAACAAGCGGGAAGATGTACTGATCCGGTATCACAATCCTTCTGTCCGGATGATGTCTGGTAGCTATTGCCCATACAAGCTGTTTCAGATCACTTGGATCAATGTCGTCATCCACAACCACGACCTTTGGCATATAGGACCCACCTTTTGATGCAAATACAGCCTTTCCGATCTCCAGAGCCAGCTGCTCATCGTCTTCTGTCTGTCGGTTTCTGTCTACGGAAACAACGAACCAGTGGGTTGCGGTCTCCATAGGAATGAAGCATTCCTTTATCGGGAATCCCTGTTTCTGCAGTACATTCTGAATGCTTGCCGCAATACTGATTCCCCAGTTGGTGTGATTTTCTTCAGTAGGAACGCCTGCCACACACAGCGGCATAATCGGATTATCCCGGTATGTCATAGCGGACGCCTTAAAGCACGGAACTGTCTTGCTGCGGCCTGACCATACATATCCGCCATACTCACCCATCGGGCCTTCCGGAACCATCTCATCCAGAGATGCAAAGCCTTCAATTATAATCTCAGAAGAAGCAGGTACAAGTAAATCATTTGTCTCACACTTGACCACATCAACAGCTTCACCATACCAGCCGCCGATCATTTCACCCTCATTCACTCCGGAAGGAAGCGGATATCCTGCGATCATAGCAATGGCAGGATCTACGCCCAGACAAAGTGCATATGGCATTTCCTTGCCAATCTTTTTCCACTCGGCATAAATCTTACCAAAATCCTGTGTCGGAATTACCACACCGGCAATGGTCTGCGGTCCGTCAAGCATTGCACGTGATATAGCCCAGTTAACCCATGAGCCATCTGGTGTCTGAGCAATGAAAATTCCATAAGTATTGATGTAACGCCCTCCGTCTCCATAATGAATGTGAGGCACCGGAAGCTTTGTCAGGTCAATCTCTTCGCCAAACAGCTTGTTTTGCTTACATGCGCCTGTTTCAACAAGACGCGGGGCAATGGGCTCTACATCCGGAAGGCGTGACCATTTTTCAACAAGTGCAGGGCCAGAAGTATCAGCAGGCAATCCAAGAGAAAGTGCCACACGTTTAAATGGATGTTCCTTATCAGGGCTCAACCCCACCGGCGCTCCCAGTACCTCAAATCCTGGTGTGCATTCCTTAATATTCTTAAAAAGAGGAGCCGGTGACGGCAGGTCATAGGCATGTCTGGTAATAGCGCTCATTTCCATATTCCAGTCCACTTCCTGCTCTACTGTAACAATTTCCCCACACTCCCTCAGCTTTTCCACATATTCCCGGAAACTTTTAATTGGCTGCATAAAATTTGTCCTCCTTTAAAATTGAATTTGTTTGTTGATTAAATAGTATCATCCACACAGACAAATGAACACTTTACATATTTTATCGTTTCATAACCAAAATCAATAGTTCATAAATTTTATGGAAGCATAACTAAAATTTATACCTTTTCAGCGTATCTGCAGTTCTGCCCGCAAAGCGCCAGTCTATGAGGAATTGCTGGGAATCTCCTATTCTGACCGCTGCTGCCGGGCCGTCCCCTGAACACTGATCTGGGAACGTTCCCCATCTGCACCGCAATGATCACTCTGGAAAAAACAGTTCTGGTATGCTATCCTAAATTCGTAAGAAATAGCAGCAGTATACGATTCTAAGTTCTTAAGAAACACACACCATGTACGATATTTAATTCGCAGGGAACAAAATCACCAGATACAAAGGACGAGGGGGAAATAGAATGAACAGCAACCAATTGTACCATTTTAAGACGATTGCGGAATGCGGCAACATCACCAAAGCGGCTGAAGTGCTCTACATCACACAGCCAGCCTTAAGCACATCCTTAAGGAAGCTGGAGGAAGAGGTTGCAAGACCGCTGTTCATACGAGAGGGCCGGAATCTCAGATTAACAGAGAATGGCAAGGTTCTGCTAAACTATGCCCAGATCGTCACAGACGCCATTGAGCGTGCGGAGGAATACTTTAGTGTACACGAGGATTCCCAATCGGTGAACCTGTACCGCATAGGCGGTGTGGCGGGAAACCTGCTGACCGAAGAATGTTTTACCATGGAAGGTTTCCGTCTGAACTGTCTGCTTGTCTCCAACCAGGATCTCGTCAGAATTGCTTCGTCCGGTGTTGCAGATATTATAATCGCAGATGACAGGTACTTAAAAAATGCCGCACATAAGTATTCAGAAAAAGAACTGCTTTATCACCAGCACCTAATTCTTTCCGTATTGAAAGATGATCCGCTGGTAAGATTAAACGAGGTAAATGTAAAGGATCTGAACGGACTGTCGATGCTAGGACATGTGAATCCGCTGGGATTTGCAGCCTGGATAGATGAGATAAAGCGCGATAACCGCTGTGACTTTGTGAATGAAATTGCACTGGACAATATGACATATTTTGCAGAAAGGGATAAACTTCCCTGGCCTGTTTTTATAAGTTCTTTTGGAATCGGAACCGAAAGAGGCAAGGATTATTTTTCAAAAAGAAAGAGTATTAAAGTAACCGGCAGATATACAGAGCGGGATATTTTCATCTGGTATAACAAAAAAAGCCTGAAACGGCTGAAGCCGCTCATAGAAAAAATTAAGTCTAATGCTCAAAAAACGCTGGAACTGGATAACGCCTCAGGTTATTTATAGATTCAACCGGTAAATGGAATGCGGGGATAAGAGATGAGTATAAGAATCATGACTGCAAAAGAGGCTGTAAAGCTGGTGGAGTCTAATCGGACATTATGTACGGAAGGGTTTGTAGGCGCTGCCCTTGCGGAAGAGCTGCTTCTGGAACTGCAGAATCGTTACAGAGAAACGGGAAGCCCACGGGATCTGACTCTGATTTATGCCGCAGGTCAGGGAGACGGCGATGAGCGGGGGCTCAATCATCTAGGGGAAGAAGGGCTGCTCTCCAGAACCATCGGCGGTCACTGGAACCTGTCGGGCAGATTGCAGAAACTGGCTCTGGAAAATAAGATGGAGGCCTATAACCTGCCCCAGGGCGTCATATCCCAAATGTACAGGGATATTGCAGCGGGCAGGCCCACCATTTCTCATGTAGGTCTTGATACCTTTGTGGATCCAAGGCTGGACGGAGGAAAACTGAATACAGTCACCACAAAAGAAATGGTGAGCCTGATAGAAATTAACGGAAACGAATACTTAAACTATGACCAGCTTCCCCTGGACTACGCCTTTATCCGGGGAACCTTTGCAGATGAGCGCGGAAATATTTCTATGGAAAAAGAATGTACTAATCTGGGTGTTCTTGCAATTGCAGAAGCGGTGAAAAACTGCAGCGGAATGGTTATCGTCCAAGTGGAAAATGTAGTCAAAGCAGGGACACTGGATCCCCGTTATGTGAGAATTCCCGGCGCATTGGTCGATGTAGTGGTTCCGGTATCTGACAGGAAATACCATATGCAGACCTTTGGGACACAGTTTGATCCGGCTTTATCAGAAACTTCTGCGCTGTCCAGGAGATCCAAGCCGCTTAAAATGGACATCCGCAAACTGATCGGACGGCGGTGCGTCCTGGAGCTGACGGATGGAACCATTGTGAACCTGGGCATCGGCCTGTCGGAGATTGTAGCCGCGGTCGCTTATGAAGAAAGGATTGGAGAGACTGTGACTTTCACAATTGAGGGCGGGGTGACCGGCGGCATGGTCTTATCCGGCATGGACTTCGGCGCTGCGGCGGCCCCGGAATGTATAATGGATCAGGCCTCTATGTTTGATTTCTATGACGGCGGCGGGCTGGATGAAGCGTTTTTGGGGCTGGCCCAATGTGACAGACTGGGAAATATTAATGTCAGTAGATTTGGTTCCAGAATTGCGGGCTGCGGCGGCTTTATCGATATCAGCCAGAACGCGAAAAAAGTGGTGTTCTGCGGTACCTTTACAGCAAAAAATCTGGAGGTAAAGGCAGTAGACGGAAAGCTTGTTATAGTCAGGGAAGGCGAGATTAACAAATTTGTAAATGAACTAGTGCAGGTCACTTTCAGCAGTGGGCGGGCGCGCAGATCAGGGCAGGAGATTCTCTATATCACGGAGCGTGCCGTGTTTGAGATGACAGCAGACGGAATTATACTTACTGAAATCGCTCCCGGAATAGACTTACAAAAGGATGTGCTTGACCACATGGAATTCCAATGTGCCGTCAGCAAGGACTTAAAATGGATGGATGCGCGTATTTTCCGGGAAGGAAAAATGGGGCTTGCGCCCCATTAATCTCATTTAGGAAGTTCGATAATCTTATCCAGTTCCAGTCCATGGAACACTCCTTGAAATGTAAGATGTGTCAACAGCTCTGCAAGATAAGAGGGGCTGTACTTCATACCGTCTTCCAGCCATTTGCCTGTGATTCCGATATGGGCTGAAATAATGTACTGGATAAGGTATTCTTTAGGAATGGACAGACTATCGTCGCTGAACCTGCTCAGGATCTCAGTATAGGTAATCCGGGCGCTTTCCTCCATCTTCTGGCGGAAGGAAGAAAGACCGTTACTTCCAAGCATTACCCTAAAAAAGTCTGCGTTTTTTGCAATATATTCAAAGTGCTTTACATAGTATTTACAGCTTTTTTGGGAATTTAAGCCGGACTCCCTGGCATAGGAATCCGGCTTTGTTTCTTTCCGTAGCTGATAAAACATCTCCTCCACTATCGTGTCTAAAAAATCCTGTTTATCTTCAAATTGCGAATAAAATGTACTTCTGGCAACCTGTGCCTCTTCTACCAGGTCATGGACGGTAATCTCATCTATTGTTTTCTGGTTCATCAGATGAATTAGAGCCTCAACCAGATACTGGCGGCTGCGTCTTTTTCTGCGGTCTCCACACTCTTTCATTGATACCCCTCCTTGGCAGATTGATTTATATATATTATAAATCCAGTCAAGCCGTTTGTAAATGGGGCGCGTTTGTCACTGTTTACAGTCTCACCCGTAAACAGTGACGCGCGCTTAGGAAATTGAGGGTGCGTTCTTTACCGCACGGTGGGATTTTGCACCGGATGAGGCAGTGCCAAATCTGCCGGCGGCAAATCTGGTCAAGAAGGGTGTAATAACCGTAGTAAGTATCATAACCAGCGCAATCTGCGCGGTTGCCGTCTGCAGATAAGGCGCATGTTCGGGAACTGCCTGAGCGATCTGCGCAGGAGCACCGATTGCAAGCCCTGCTACGCAGCAGGTTGCTATAGAACCATACCCCGGACGGCGTAAAATCCACCGGTCTGTGAAAAATGACGGAATTACGCTTATGATGTAAAATATAAGAGTCAGAACCAGCCCCTGCAGGCCCGACCGGAATGCGGTTACAAGGTCTACAGATATTCCAAAGCAGAAGCCTAAAAATGGAAGCATAATCATGGATCCGGGCGCCATAAGTTTTCGGATATCTGCATCTAAATTCCCAAGCAGAATTCCCAGGAGAAACGGTACAAGAAGTGCTATGAGCGCCATATAATCAAAGGCTGCACCGCTGGCTGCTCCCAGAATCAGCAGGGGAATGGTGGGCATACAGGCCACATTCCAGAGTCCGAAGGCCGCATGATCAATTTCATCTCCATAAATTTTCGTGAGTGCAAGAAATACTCCGGGATTATTACTGGAAAGCACGGATACAAAGGCCATGGTTGATATGCCAAAAAATCCTTTAGCCCCAAAGTTGTGCATCAGCAGCATGCCCACGGCAAACGCAGCCGCCAGCTTTATAACCAGCAGAGTGCCATGGCGCTTTAAAACCGCTCCGACCTGCCGGACGGGAAGCTGGCTCCCTATGATAAAGAGCAGCAGCCCGGCAAGACACATGGTCCCGGCTGATGAGAAAAGCGCCGTGGTTGGCCCCCCGATTTCAACGATTCCCGGGGCCCATGTATGTATGACCGCTGCGATCAGCAGGGGACCGACCATGAGTCCCCCAGGAAACTTTTCCACCGTTTTTAAGATCTTCAAGATATCCCTCCTATCTTGAATTTTACACATCCACCCTGTGCCTCAGTTAGCCGGCTTTTTCTGCCGGATAACTGATTACAGGCGGACGGCACAACGATCAGATATCTAATTTAAGAAGTTCAGCGGCATTTGTCCTTCCAATCCGAATCCTGTCTGCATAGCTGAGCGGTACGTTGTCAAACCAGGTGGCAGCCTCATCAAGACTCTCATACGGAGTATCTGAGGAGAACATAACATGCGTGTTGTCGCATTCCATCAGGGTATCAATAAATGCTCGTGTGTGGAAATGGCCGCTTGTTGTCATATATACGTTCTTTTCCATGTATTCGGTTAACGGCTTTTTATGGGCGCCGCAGGCTTTCTGATTATTCAGGCGGTGCTGGAGACGCGGAAGCCCGAATGGAAGTCCCTCACCCAGATGTCCCAGAATCAGTTTTGCCGTCGGAAGCTCATCAAAGATACCGCTGCATAACAGGCGGATCGCGTGGAGGGCCGTCTCGGCGCCGAATCCCCATGCTGAGCCTAACAGTCCCTCATAGCCCTGGTATGCCCGCTGCTGGTTCGGTACCGGATCACGGGGATGCAGATAGAGCGGAACATCCAGTTCCACAAGTTTCTTCCAGAAAACAAAATTCTGTTTTTCATCCAGATATTCTACGTTATTCTTGTCATTCTTCATAGTATAGCCGTTAATCAGTGCCCCCACGAATCCCAGTTCTTTAACACAGAATTCCAGCTCTTTGCAGGCAGCTTCGGGATCCTGCATTGCTACTGCTGCAAAAGCGTTAAAACGTTTGGGATATTTCTGTATGTAATTTTCATAAATCCAGATATTCATCTCATGTGCGCGTTTTACCGCTTCTTTTGTATCCAGGACTTCCTGGATACCTGGCTGTGTCAGGGACATGATAAACATTTCAACTCCGTTACGGTCCATATCCGCAATACGGATATCTGCAGAGTGTAATCGTGCCTTAACGGCTTCGAAATAATCCTCTTTATTTCTGGCGGTCTCATTTTGCGGATCGCCTGTAGCTTCCCACTGAGGGGACTCGTAGTGTTCTTCCAGAGCAATCTTGCCATGCATGATTTCCTGCCCGTAAGGAGCAACATAGTCTTTTATATATTCTTTTCTGAATTCAAAACTCATATTAAATACCTCCTGAAAGTTTTTTGGGAAATCTTTTGCGCGCCAGATTTCTGTTGTTTATGGGTATATTATAGCAATGGATTTTTTGAATTGCCAGCCTCAGAAACCCCGTTTTTGTAGGGATTCCTCCATTTTCAGAAGGAATGTTCGGGAAGATTGTGATAACAAACATTTTTGATGAAATTGTCCGATGCCTGGGTGCTCTGCCGTATGTAATTAAAGCAAAAAAGGCCTTACACCACGTAGTTCATAAAAAACGCTGTAAGGCCCTGGAAATATTCCTGTCCAAAATTTACTTTTTCTCTTAATCGTCCCTGTATTCTTCCACAATTAACCTCTTCTAAGCCTTCTTCGGAAGGAAAATTCTCTGTTTAAAATCTTCCTCATATATTCTCACAGCCTCTTCTTCCGTCAGTTGAGGCAGCTGTTCGCAAAACTCATTTCCGCTGTTCTGCTCAATATACCTCAGCATTTCAAATATTGTATTCTGCATATCAGTACCTCCTCTCACATTCAGGTCCGGCTTTGCTCTGCTTCTATTATAATTTTACCGCACATAACGCGTAAAATATATTTCCTTAACGACTGTTTTATGGTAAAATATCGCCATAATGAAAGATGCACTCTTAAACCCGTCACTGTAAAGCGGCTGCCGGGATTAAACCATAAGGAGAAACCGGATGTTTCCTGAAGACTTAATGTTCGCTTCGAATAAACAAGAAAAGATATTTGAAATGAGGCCAGAATACCCTTTTATTATCAGACATGTCTATCCGCAGCGCGGAAAATCCATGATCGCTCCGTGGCACTGGCACGAGGAACTGGAGTTGATTTATGTCCAAAAGGGAGCCGTGACTTATCATACTCCGCAGGTGAGTCTGCGGATCGAAGAAAAAAACGGCCTTTTCACAAACAGCAACGTATTGCACCAGGTTCTTTCCTCTGAACCCGATTCAGAAATCTTTTATAAAGTATTTATGTTTCGCAAAAATTTTCTTGCAGAAGAAGGAAGTTATCTCGATAAAAAGTATGTTAGCCCTCTGCTCCAGGCGAATGCCGCATCTTCCCTTTTGTTGTCCCAGTCTGATCCTGCCCGGAAAAAGATTCTGGAACAGCTGCTCGAGCTATCCGAGTTGAATCAGATCAGGCCCTTTGGATATGATATGAAATCCAGAAATCTCATGTCCGACATCTGGCTGCACATAGCGGAGATTAGTAATATACCGCCCGATCCGGTTCCTGCATCCTCCTCACTCCGGGAAAACCGGCTGAAAAAAATGCTCCTGTATATACAGGAGCATTACATGCACGATCTTACATTAAAAGACATCGCTAATGCGGCGAACATTAGTGAGCGTGAGGCACTGCGCTGTTTTCAAGAAGGCCTCCATACATCCCCGTTTGTTTACTTGGGAGAATACAGAGTTCAAACAGCATGCGGCCTGCTGCGCAATACCTCAGACAATATAACAGATATTGCGCTCAGATGTGGCTTTGCTTCCAGCAGTTATTTTGGGAAAGTCTTCCGGAGACATATGGGCTGTACGCCTTATGAATACCGGAATCGTTAACCGCAGTGAGTTTTTAAAATACTGCATGCCAGGCAGACCTGCTGCTTATTGCTCTCTTCAATTTCATTTTACGGCGTGCTTCTTTTTATAATCGCACCCAAATGCATCCGCAATCTTCATTATTTGAACAATATCCTCTTTTTGGCATGTCCTGCTGCATGCCTGCCATGAGTCTGCTTCCAGAGACTCTTCTGCAATCTGCTGTAAATTTTCTTCCGTAAGTTCAATTGACATATCCTCAAAGCAGACTGGTATTCCAATCATAATGCAAAAGTTAAGAACTTCTTCCAGCGTTTTAGTGTCATAATGCTCGGCAGCCAACTGGCATATTACACCGAATCCTACACGTTCTCCATGCATCAGGTTTTCTCCCTCCGGAAGCACGGTGATGGCATTTCCTATCGCGTGGGCAATCGAACATCCTACATTCTCAAATCCCAGCCCGCTCATTAGAATATTACATTCGATGATATTTTCCAAGGCGGGAACGCACAAATGTCTTTCACATGCCAGTTTAGCCGCATATCCATCCTGAATCAGTGTTTCATAGCAGCATTTTGCAATGGCCCGGCCGCTTACTGTTGAAACAAACGGCTTTTTATCACACCATACATAATTTTCATGTCCGCTCTGTATATTTGACAAACCTTCAAAATAGGTTGACAGCGCATCGCCCATTCCCGCAGTCAGGAACCTTGCCGGAGCCTGTGCAATTATCCTGCTGTCTGCAAGCACCAGATCTGGATTCCTTTTATGAAGCATTATCTCATTCATTTTACCGTCTTCACTGTAAAGAATCGACATCGCACTGGTTGGCGCATCTGTGGATGCAATTGTCGGGCAGATCAGAAGCGCACAGTCCATCCGGGCCGCGGTCACCTTTGCAGCATCGATGGATTTACCGCCTCCGATTGCAATCACTGTATCAATTTCAGTTCCCACTGCCTGTTTCTGGAACTCTGCAATTTTGCGGTGTGTAATCTCTCCTTCATACGCCCCGCAGCTGAACGTACTTTTACTGTTCCGGTACAAAGCTTTCAGTTTTTCTTTCCACTCATCATAAAAAAATACATCAATAATATAAAAGTGTGCTTGTCCAAATTCACTCGCATAACTTTCAATCTCTTCTAAAAGGCCGGGCCCCTGTATGTAATGTCCTACGGACCCCCATGCCCGGTAATTTGTATTTCTTCTCATTCTTTTTTCATCCTGCCATTTCTACCGGCTGCGTCCTATTTCTCCATATTTGCTACCCGGATTCCTTTTCCAAATAACCCTTCCCAATCTTCTTTAAATGTATCAAGCGTCTTTTGTGTCATAGGATGAACCGCCATTGTGTCCAGCATTTCCAGAGTAACCGTAACATTATCTGCACCTGCCAAAGCTGCTTTTTCCAAATAAACTGCACTTTTTAGAGAGGCGGCCGACACCTTGCAGTCCATGCCTTCCAGCACGAAGGCATCTTTAATCTTTTTCACGACCCCGATTCCATCGCCTCCGGCATTATCAATACGGCTGACATATACTGCGACACAGTAAGCGCCCGCTTCTGCTGCCAGCATTGCCTGGTTAAAATCATAAATAGCAGTACAGGAACATAAGATCCCCTCTTCTTTTAACAATCGGATCGCCTTATACCCCTGTGGGCATGCCGGTATCTTTATGAACGTATTTCCCTTGATTTCTTCCCGGATTCTATGCGCATCCTCTATCATTTCCTCAGCCGTATCCCCCATAGCTTCCAGATAAAAGGGATATTCCTCTCCGATGACTTCGCGTATCATTCTGGCATTTTCCAGAAATGTTCTCCCCGTCCCTTTCAGGCAGCGGACAGCAATACTCGGGTTCATACTGAAGCACCGGACCGGGTATAAATCCACCACCTTTTTCACCATTTCCAAATCACCCGTATCTAAACAATATTCCATGTCTTGTCTCCCTTCACTATTATGTTATCCTAAGATTTTTAGAGCGCCTAATATAACTGCCAATATCATAATCCCAATCACCTGGACTAAAACATTCACATGTTTTCTATTCAGCTTGTATAAGCCAAGTGTGACGGCAAGCGGGAGCAAACTCGGGAAAATACTGTCCAAGGTCTCCTGCAGCGAAAAATTTGTATCGCTGATATTAAATGCAATGGGTGTTGTCACCGCCACTGTGGAAGCTACCATAGCCCCAATCACCATCAACCCTACAATGGACATTGACAGGGTCAGCTTATTCATTAAATCGGATTCTGACAATTTGCTGATAATCTTATTTCCAAGCCCATACCCAAACTTTATCCCAAAATAACGCAATGCAATTGTCGGAATATTATAGATAAGCAGGAACAAAATCGGTCCCAGAATACTCCCGCTCATACATAGCCCCGCCGCAATTCCCGTTGCAATAATACGCAGAGTCCCGGCGATCAGGGAGTCTCCGATACCTGCCAGCGGTCCCATCAGAGAAACTTTCATCGCACTGATGGAAGAGGTATCAAAATTTTCATTATTCGCATTCTCTTCTTCCATCGCCGCAGTGATCCCAAAGATAAAAGGCTGCATTGTGGTCTGGCAATTATAAAATTCCATATGCCTCTCATATGCCGCAATCCTGTCTTCTTCCTTGTCATACAATTTATTGATTACCGGAATCATGGCATATTCAAAGGCCATGTGCTGCTGCCTCTCATAATGCCATGCATGAGAAGTGGTAAATGTTCGAAAGAACCCCTTTTTCAGTTCTTTTTTCGTCAATGTTTTCCTAGAATTCGTTGTCATCATCTATACCTCCTTGTACTGCTGATTTCTGAGCCGGCATAAAATCTTTTGCAATCAATAAAATACCTACTATTACAACTGAAAAGCATACAATACCTACCGTAGACACACCAAGATATGCGCTTAACAAAAATCCGAACAGGAAGAATACCGCAACCTTTCTGGACATGATCATGCTGATCAGCTGTGCAAAACCAAGTGCAGGGAGAATTCCTGCTGCAATTGTAATTCCAGATGTCAGCCAGCCCGGAATTGCAGATACTACTGCCTGTACAGCATCCCCTCCAAACAAAAATGCAACAAACGCAATCACTGCAAATGTAAGGTCAAAGAGGAAACCATTTGACAGGAAAATTGCTTCTATTTTCTTATACTTTCCCTCTTCTGCAAACCGGTCTGCCGCCCTTGCCATAATCGGTGTAATGACTCCGTAAAACAGATTGACAACAAATGCGGATAAAATTGCTGCCGGCATGGCAATCGTAATCGCAGTCTCCATTCCATTCCCTGTTGTAATTGCAAAAGCAGTCCCCAGAACAGAACCAACGATCATATCCGGAGGAATGGAAGCCCCAATGGCATACATTCCCATAAACACCAGTTCCAGCTGGAAGCCGATCATGACTCCGGTTTTGACATCTCCCAAGATTATTCCAACCAGCGCCCCCAGTACCAGAGGCCTGCCAAGCATTGCGGTTCCCACAAAATAATCCGCTTTTCCAATAAATACTACAAGACCAACCAAAAGTGCCTGTAACATTTGTCTTTCCCTCCTTTATTAGCTCAACATTTCTTTTGTAACCATTTTCTTTTTATCTTCCGGCACCTGCCGGATTTCAAGCTCAACCGAATCATCCAGCATTTCTCTCAGCAGCGTGCATTCTTCGTTTGTTACATAAAAGGCAACATCTAATTTTTTCGAATCTTCTTTGATTTTACTACCGCCTAAATTGACTGATTTCACGACCTCACATTGTTTTGCCAGGCTGTGTGCATCCCGCACGCTTTCTACAACAACCAGCAGTTTATATTTATCTGTTACTCCACTGTTAATTGCTTTAATAGAATCTTCCACACTTTTAATTACAAGCTTTATTCCTGACGGCTTCGCAAGCCGCATTGTTGCCATCCGCATTTCATCCTTAGCGGCTGCGTCTGACACAATTAATATGGCATCTGCGTCCAGCGAACGGCACCAGACATAGGCTACCTGTCCATGCAGCAGACGATGGTCCACCCTGCATAATTTAATCATTTGCATAACCTCCCATTCCTTCTGTACACTCTTCAAACTTTTTCAGTGTCTGATCATCCCATTTTTCCGGCTCTCTAAAACTCCTGGAATCCACATATTCCATAGAAAAGCCTCCCTTATATTTATTTTTATCAAAGCTCTCCAGAACCGCCCTCATATCTCTTTGCCCCAGTCCCCATGGCATATGTCCGGTCGGGTTACCATCTGTAAAATGACAATGAATGATATCCTTTCCAAACAGATCAAACCACTCCTGCACAGATTCTCCCACATCTCCTAATGCGCCAAGATCAATTGTCAGCTTCAAATTGTTTCGATGTACCGCTTCCTTCAGTATCTGAATCTTCTCCTTTGTATTGGCAATTTCCGAAGACTTATTCCAGATACTTTCCAGCACCAGTTCTATCCCCTGATCCCCAGCGTAATCACATAGCCGCCGCAGCATTTTTGCAGACCTGTCCCTTGCTGTTTCTGCCTTTTCGTCATGATAATTCCACCCAGGCGTCACCAGCACTTTTTTGCAGCCGATTTCACCGGCCAGACTGATGACCCTTTTAAAATACATTTCCGTATTGCGAATCAAAAGCTCTGATCTTGCTGCGATATTGTTTGGTTTTGGATTATTCTGTTCCGGGCAGAGACAGGCAATTTTTACGCCGTACTTTTCCATCAGTTTTTTCAGTTTATCAGAACTCTCACTCCAAAAACTGTTTATGTAAAAATGTTGGGGGCACAGCCATAATTCTGCATTCACAAACTGCATTTTTTGGCATTTTTCAAAAAAGTACTCCAAATCATAATACCGGTAATGAATATTCATGGCGTATAGTTGTTCCCTGTATATCACCCTTTTAAAATTCCTCCTTTTCTTTAGACATATCCTCCACCATTGGATTACAGAAACAAGTCATTTCCTTTCCTCCTTCCACGGCCTCTTCTATTTTACTTTGGATATCATCCGTTTCTTTGATCATCGTCAGCTGTACAATCATTGGCAGGTTCATACCGGATACAAGCCAAAAATTTTGTTTCCGCATACGGGCAAGAAATTCATTATTAACGCTCCCCCCAAAAATATCTGTCGCTACGATGATTTCATCCGTATCAGCAAATCTGCCGAATAATTCATCTATCTGACTCTCTAAAGTTACTTTGTCTTCTAAATATGCACAGATTGTATATATCTCTGCCGTTTTACCGGCAATAAACTGTGCACTGTTTTTCATTCCCTCAGCAAGTCTGCCATGGGAAGCCAGCACCAATCTAAGCATGTGAGCTCCTTTCTTTTATATTCAACATCTCTGCGGACAGGAACTTCATGAATCCGGCCTTTTCCTGCCTTATAGAGTTGTTATCAAAAATTATTTTCGTTTTCTTCCACTTCCACATCATTTTTGATATATTCAAACAAATAGGCAATTTCACTGTCCGGCAATTTCACATTATACTGTTCCAGAAGTGTCCGAAAACTTTCATTTACAATCCGGATGAACTCTTGTTGTTCTCCTTTGAATCTTTCAATTTCTTTGTATTTTTCTATCGGTGTCTTTGTCACAAGCCGTTCAATCAAAAAACAGATATGCATATTGATCCCTACAACTGTCTTGCTTAGAAACTTTCGTTTCAGCATGTGTTGCAGCAGCATGGTAGCATCGCTGACATAATCCAGTAATTTCTGGGCATTTAAGATTGTCAGATTTTCCATTACGGATTGCAGCGAAAAGTTTTTCAGAAGCGCCTGGTCAAACTTTTCAATTTCCTCCTGATTCAAATAATATGAAAGTACATGATCCACGATATGGATTTTTTTAAAGTTAATGATCTCCTCCAAAGAAACGGAATTGACCTCTTCGATTTTTAAGCTTAGAGTTTTTACAAGCAGTACTACTTCGTATTTTTCGAAAAGCAAATCACTACTTCCATTTTGTTCCAATTTGTCAAAATCATATGCTATCATTTCCAAAGGAATAGACTTCGGCAGGCTTCCGCGAAACATTCGAGTTAACTTTTCCGCAATATTTTTTCCTACTTCGCTTGTAAAAACAATCGCCTTCTCCTTTTTTTCTCTGGAAATGATATTAAAGTGGCATTGATTTTCCCGGCAGGCTCTCTCCAAAATATCCTGCATATTATCCCCTGCCAGGATCATATTTCCGATATTCAGAGCCAGAATCGTAGACACATTATTAATGACTCCTAAATTAACCGTTCTGTCTATCATCTCGCCCAGCCCTTCCAGGGAACCGGTATCTACCATAAGGATAATATTTTTAAAATATTTATTTTCATTAATAAATACTGATAATTTCTGAATGACTTCATCAATGGAGCTCTCCATCGGCATATCAATTGCCTCAAAAAGCTGCGCCTGGAGAGTTGTGTTTACCACATCGGCGATGGAACTTGCTGTGGTATACCCGTGACAGAGCACAATCCCTGTCGTATCCATGAGTTTTAATTTATTATTGTACGAGTGGATATTAATCATAATAAATACCCGGTTCATCGGAGAAAGTACAAGATTAATATTTGATAAAATCTGCTTTTCAAGCAAATCAGCCAAATAATGAAGATCCGGCATATTTTCTACCAGAAATTGATACATCTTCTGAATTCTTTCCTGGTTCTCCCTCTCCCAGATCTTGAGCTTTGAATTATGATTCTGCTGGGCAATCAGCATTCTGGCAATCACATACGAACAATTGGCCGGAAAATTGATATGATATGTTCCTCTGATATTTGCAATCATACCTGCCACAATATTTTCCAGCGGATGCAGCCGGGTATCCAGAAAGGACTCCTGAAAAATCAGAATATCGTAATAATGTTTCAGTGTCCTTTTGCTTCGCTCTAAAAATTCTGAAAAAGAACCCTCCACTTCTATTGTCTCTTTATAATTGTCCGCAAGATTCTGCCACATTTCCAAAATCTTGTCCCCCGAAGAGTCAGCCTGAATCATATCCAGCCGGACCATAGCGGAATCTTTCTCATCCGGGCTTAATATTTCCAGCATACCGGCAGGAAGATGATACTGATAGATGCTCAGTTCCTGAGGTGAATTGCACTGTGCATATGCATTTGCCGAGATCATTTTGATACATTTTTTAAGTTCCGTAATATTATTTTCAAACCGGTAGTTGACAAGCTTGTAAATTAGCTTTTCAGAAATATAAATCATACGGTTCAGGCGGTCCTGCTCTTCCCTGAATGCACGGACTATAAATTCTTTCCTCTCGTCCTCATTCCTTTCTATCCATGAGGGCACTTCACAAACCACGGGGATATTCACCAGAAGGCCGGGCGACATCCGTCTGCCCGATTTGATATCCATACTTAAAATCATCCGGACACCAACCATCTTTGCACTCTTTTTTTCTCCGTCTCTGTTCTTCCCCCCTGTCGTAATATAATCCGCCAGCCTTTCCTGAACCCGCTCGTCCAGCTCTGGGATGTTTTCCAAATACAGAATCCCTCCGTCCAGCTTCTCCAGCAGTCCTGCTTTAAGTCCGCCTTCAGGATCTTCGCTCCCAAAAAGTAATTCTTCATAATGAAGTGCATCTTCCCCTGAACTGAATTTGATTCTTTGAAAGTTTTGAGGATTTTTTAAAATCTTATGTTTTACGCAGTACTCCTGGATTAACTTCATCAGAAATGTTTTTCCGCTCCCCATTTCCCCTTTCAGAAGAATCGGAAGCCCGCCCGGATACAGCAGCGCAGACTTTATTTGTGCAATACAGTAACTTAGGCTCCCCTCGCTGCCAATTGCCTTGTCAAAATCACTTTCCTTTGATACAAATTTTTCAATTTCTTTTGTCAGTTCTAAAATACTTAGATATTCATTTTTTTCAATCTGCATGTGATACTTGTGTTCCAATACCAGACGGTTGAGATAATACACTGGTCTGGAATTCACTTTGATAACCGTTCCTTCCTTTACCATTTCATTCAAATATAAGGAAACCAGAGACCGCGACATATGCAGTTGATTACAGATATCTACCGTTGTATAGGATGATACATATTTCATATCAAATTTCTTTGTCTGTTTCTCAAGATATTCATAAACTTGTTCTTTTGAGCTTACATGTACCATATTTGTCACCTCCTTTACTTTCCTTATGGCACAATCATACTTCAAAACATTTACCATTTCTTTTCTTTTAAAAAATTATAACACTAAATACGAAACATTTTCTGTTTTCGACACTTCTCGGGATAAAAAAAATTAGTGTGAAAAGATTCTTAACACTAGAGTGTAACTGTAAAGGGTGTTGCTATGCACACCCCTGGGCTGTGAATCGTAATAGCAGTAATACCGTCTGGACATTTTAAATGGAGTAAGGTATGATTTAACAAAGAAAAGCCGCACGGCTGATATACGGGCGGCAGCGCATAATAAGGCGGGAAAGAAGGCTCAATATATGGAAGAGTTTACACATTTTGACACCCAAGGCAATGCCATTATGGTAAATGTCAGCCAAAAGCAGGATACTGAACGTGAAGCAGCTGCAAGCGGGATGATATGGATGTCCAGGGAATGCTACGAACTTGTAAAAACCGGAGATATTAAAAAGGGAGATGTCCTAGGGGTAGCCCGGATTGCTGGCATTATGGGCGCTAAAAGAACCTCCGAACTGATTCCTCTGTGCCATATGTTAAATCTGACAAGTGCAGAGCTTCAGTTTGCATATCACGACCAGTGCTGTGCAATAGAAGCCATATGCACTGTGAAGACGGTCGGTAAGACCGGCGTGGAGATGGAGGCGCTGACCGGAGTAAACGTCGCACTGCTCACCATTTATGACATGTGTAAGGCAGTTGATAAGGGCATGGAACTAGGCGAGATACGTTTACTGAGGAAATCAGGAGGAAAAAGCGGGCTTTGGGAAGCGGACAGAGGAGAACACTGACATGGCTGTTGAAATGACGTTTAAAAAGAAACTGGGAAGTTTCACACTGGACATGCACCTGAAAAGCACCAGCCGCCGCATCGGTATCCTGGGAGCCTCTGGGTGCGGAAAAAGCATGACCCTGAAAAGTATTGCGGGAATTGTCACGCCAGATGAAGGCAGGATCATGATAGATCAAAAAGAAGTATTTAATTCTGGAAAGAAAGTAAACTGGAAACCGCAGAAGAGGAATGTAGGATATCTGTTTCAGAATTATGCCCTGTTTCCGAATATGACCGTAGAGGCTAATATTGCTGCCGGTTTAAGAGGATCCAAGGACGAACGGGCTAAAAGAGTTGAGGAGATGCTCGGAAAGTTCCAGTTGAGCGGTCTGGGAGAGCGGCTGCCGGGCGAATTGTCCGGCGGCCAGCAGCAGAGAGCCGCTCTGGCAAGAATCATGGCATATGAGCCGGATATGATCCTGCTGGATGAGCCATTTTCCGCGCTGGATGTATTTTTAAAAGACAGGCTGCAGCAGGAAATGATCGAAATACTAGCCGATTATGAGGGTACAGTTATTTTGGTGTCCCACAGTAGGGATGAGATCTACCGGTTCAGCGAAGAACTTTTGATTATGGACGACGGGCAGGTCATCTGCTGCGGGAAGACAAAAGAAATATTTACAAATCCGCAGTGGAAAGAAGCAGCCAGGCTTACGGGATGTAAAAACATCACGCAGGTCACCCATCTGGGAACAAATGCCCTTATGGCGCCTGACTGGGGAGTGGCGCTGAAGTTACATCGGGGTATTCCCGCGGATATCCGGTATATTGGAGTACGTGCTCATGATTTTGTTCCGCGGTGGGGCGCTGCTGCCAAAAACTGTATTCCCGTAAAGGTAAACAGCATGGCGGAACTGCAGTTTGAACGAAAATATTTTCTGAAAGGAGCCGAAGATGGTGCCGAGGAAATATGCTGGTTTGTACAGAGGAATGATTGGAATATGCTGGACGAAAAGGGAATTCCTGATTATCTGCAGGTTCCGGAAGACAAGATATTGCTGCTAAAATAAGAATGGCTGCCGTTTGTTTTATAAAGGCTAACGGCAGCCGTAATTCTGTTTTAAAATTATATCGAGAACTTTATGTATAAAATCGAGGAAATATCATAAAATATATTGACAGCTCCCATGGAATATGGTATTTTATAAAAGTTGTTGGGAACAATAACATTTCATGGGGGATTAGCTCAGTTGGGAGAGCGCCTGCCTTGCAAGCAGGAGGTCACGAGTTCGAATCTCGTATTCTCCACTATCGCTCAGTGCAAAGGCACTGGGAGACAATTAGATAATAATCCTCGATAGCTCAGTGGTAGAGCATTCGGCTGTTAACCGAAGGGTCGTTGGTTCAAGCCCAACTCGGGGAGTTAAAAAAAACCTGTAAATGCAAGCATTTACAGGTTTTTTTATTCAAAGGAACCTTTCCATAAAGCAAAACAGATCATATGTTTGTAAGAGCGAACGTATGGGTGTAAACAAAAAAATTCGGAATCATATCGCTTATAGGGCAATATTAGGTTCCAAGTTAGGAAACCACAATGGAGCTCTTTGTTATCGGAACTACTTACACTCTGCAGAGTAAAGAAGTTTTTCCGTTTGCTTGATCTGTGTAAGCACATATTGGAGCAAAGCCGACATTCCATCTGAAAACAGGTCAGTATTTTTTTCATCCAAAGCACGATTCATCACCTCAATAGTGCCCGATATTTCGCCGCTTCCCTCTTTCCTCCATTGATCCAGTAGAAAGGGGTATGAAAGGAGCAGAAATCCCGAAAGTTTGCCGAATGTCTCAAAAAAAGAAGATAATGGATAAAGAACCATCAAGTAGTCCATTAGCAGTATAGCTACATCCAGAACACAGCAGTTTTTCTTATCCGACAAGATCTTCTTCATTTCTTGAATATGCTCGTTAGTAAGTTTTGAGAATTCCCTGTCAACCACATTTTTGAATACAACCAAAAGAATTTCGGCGCTTTCTCGTGCCATTACAATGTTCTTTTGTATGGTGGGCCGCTGCAGCTTTTCATAATTGGGAGGACTAAATACAATTCGATTTCCAACGCCGTTCATGGAGTAAATCAGCCCCATATCCCGCAACAAACTCACCGTGCGCCTTACTGTACTTACGGAAACAGAAAGCTCCAACGCCAAATTTTCATAGGATGGAAGCATTTTTCCCTCCCAATACTGCCCGCTGATAATGCCATAAATCATCTTTGCAGCCAACGTGTGGCAGTGCTGAGGCCTGTCACGGTATGTCTGCCAATGAAAGGAAATCTGCTTCGGCTTAGGAGTTGTTTTAGCCGCCTCCGTAATAAATGCCAGCAGCGTGGTCTGCGTAAGAGCCTGAAATCCGGCGAACGCTTGAAATAAGCCGGCTCGGTCTAGAGCCTCACAGCTCGATACGGTCATATTGTAGTATTCCTGATATTCCAAGCTGCTCTCTTCACTGAAGGATGCCATACAAGGAAACTGGAAGAAAGAAACCACATCTGAAAACAAAGTATTAATCAGCTGGTTATCGACAGCGCGCAGCATGATTTCGCAGCAAAACATAGAAATGGATACGATGTTAGAGCCTTTTTCCCTGCAAACGCGCAATATTTGCATCAGATCATTGTCAGTGAGCTTTTGACAACCAGCATAAAAAAATGGTGTTAAAAGGAGCACTGCTATATGGTAAACTACATTAATCTCATCTTTGCGGGCGAGGTAATAATTTTGAGTGTACTGGAGCGCTTCACTTGGCGTGGTCTTATAGATAACTTCTGTATGCCTTCCCGGTGAGACAAAAATCAGGTTGTCCTGCTGCAGCTTTTTTAATGCGTTCCGTACTGTTTGCGGTGCTACCTGAAATGTGTTGCCGATTTGTTCAATGGTTGGCAGTAAGTCTCCTTGATGGAGTTGCCCAAATAGAATGTGACATTTGTAATAGTCATAAATCAAATTATATTTTTCTCGCTCCACAATCAGAGTACCTCCATGCAGTCATAAAATCATGCCGTTTTTTTATAATTATATTTCTATTATACTCTATTTGGCGCTGACAGTCTATTACTTTAAAAACACACAGTTGCATCCGGCTCAATCCCATATTTTAATCAGCTTTCTTCCTATTTTTGCTATCGTAGGGCCGAAGGGATAGGGAAAAAGGCAATATAATGTTGATTTATGGCAAAAAAATTGGTATAATCAGATCATATATACACACATGAACAAGGAGCGGAATCTTGACTTTCGGATATCGTCCCGCCTGAAGAAAGAGGGATAGTATGGACAGAAACATACTTTTAATTGTAGATGATGTAGAGCTTAACCGGATGCTCCTTCGGAATGTCTTTGAGGAAGAATATAATATTCTGGAAGCTGAGAATGGTGAACAGGCGCTTTTCCTGATAAAGCAATATCAGGATTCTATTGCAGCGATTTTGTTGGATATCGTCATGCCGGTAAAAGACGGCTATGAAGTATTGGAGAACATGAAGCAAGCACAGCTGACGGACAAACTTCCTGTGATCGTGGTCACCAGCCGGGATTCTTCGGATGATGAAGTGCTGGCCTTTGATCTGGGTGCCGTCGATATTGTATCCAAGCCCTTTGAGCCCCATGTGGTCAGCCGCCGGGTACATAACGCCGTGGAACTGAGCCAGAACCGGGAGCATCTGGAACAAACTGTGGAGGAACAGGCGGCCAGTCTGCAAAGATCCACCAATTTATTGGTGGATGCACTTTCCTCCGTGATTGAGCATAGAAGCGTGGAATCGGGGCAGCATGTCCTCCGCATTCGGACATTTACCAAGGTGCTGCTGGAGAACGTCATGCAGAGCTATCCAGAGTATGGCCTGAATGAACAGGAAATTGCCATGATCTCCAGTGCTGCGGCGCTCCATGACGTGGGGAAGATCGCCATCCCGGATATCATCTTAAATAAACCGGGGAAACTCACCGAAGGAGAATTTGAAATTATGAAGATCCATGCGGAAAAGGGCGGAGAGATCCTGTCAGTTCTCAATCCCATCCACGATAAAAAATATTTGCAGTATGCTTATAATATCTGTATGTACCACCACGAACGGTGGGATGGCAAGGGATATCCGGAAGGACTCAAAGGGGAAAACATCCCCATCTGCGCCCAGGCGGTCGGTGTGGCGGACGTCTATGATGCGCTGACTACACAGCGGGTGTATAAGGGTGCATATACGCCGGAGACAGCGTTCAGTATGATTTTAAATGGTGAGTGCGGGCAGTTTTCCCCCAAATTGCTGGAGTCATTTAAAAATGTTTTTCCAACTTTCATGAAACTGACTTATCAGTATGCGGATGGTATTTCTCTTAAAGCTACATTTGCGAAAGAGGATCTGGCCGAAAAGAAAACTGTTGTAAATCCCACCACGTTGGAACTTGGACAGTTGAAATATTTCGCTATGCTGCGGTATGAAGGCGCCACTGTGATTGAAGCGGATGTGGACACAGGTGTTTACCATATCACCTATAAGCAGAATAGTGACTTTGATATGCTTAGCACGGACGGGTCGTTTTTTGATGTCTATAATGAGTTCATCCTGCACTGCACCCATCCGGACGATCAGGTCGGGTTTGATGCTAAAACCTATTTTTATGACTTTATTGCCAGCGGCAGCCTGGCAAAGACGCGCCGTTACCGCATTCTCCGCGGTGCGTCGGGAAATTTTGTGTGGTATAAAGCAACGGCTCTGCGCCTCACGGCGGACAACCCGGCAATCCACAAAATCCTGATCATCTGGAAAATAGCGCCAACGGAGCTGTGCGATACACCGGAGCGGAATATCGCCCGGCTGCCTAACGAGGCCAATGCGCTGATAGCCGCGATGCAGTGCGCCTACGATCAATATGGCACGATTTTAAATATCAACGACGGCTTCATGGCCTTGCTGGGTTACAGCCGGGCAGAGCTGACATCTCATATCCAAAATCATTATATAGAGCTGGTCTGCGCGGAGGACCGGGCAACCTTGCTGAAAAATGTCCACAGACAACTCTGCAGAAAAAATGTCTTTGAAACGGAGTACCGCGTTCAGACCAAAGACGGCCGCATTCTTTGGGTTTTGGACAAAAGCCAGCTTTTGGCAAAGCCGGATGGTACAGAGTATATCAATACGATCCTGACCGATATTACCAAGACCAAACAAGAACAGGAAGAGCTGCGGCTGAGCATGGAGCGGCATCGGATCATCATGGAGCAGTCCAACGACATTATTTTTGAATGGGATATTCGAAAAAACAAGGTTCTTTACTCTGCGAACTGGGAAAAAAAATATGGGTATACGCCTATTTCAGAAGAAATCGATCTGCGCATTGCCAACTCATCCCATATTCATCCGAAGGATATTCCTGCCTTTTTGAGCTTGATGCACAGTGTCTCCTCCGGCGCACCCTATGGGGAGGCAGAGCTGCGCATTGCGAATGCAGACGGACAATATATTTGGAACCGGCTGCGCGCCACCACCCAGTTTGACCAAAGCGGGAAACCAGTCAAAGCCGTAGGCGTGATTTTGGACATCGGCACGGAAAAACAGCGCGTTCAGGACCTGATCGACAAATCCGAACGCGATCCCCTCACTCATCTGTTTAACCGGGAAGCTACCGAGCGCAGGATACAGCATATTTTTGAGAAAGCGGAGTCGGACTGCAAATCCGCCATGATGATTATTGATCTGGATAATTTTAAAATGGTGAACGACACCTTTGGGCACCTGTTCGGTAACGTGGTGCTGGCAGAAGTTGCTGCGCAGATGCGGCTGATATTCCGTCCGGGCGATATCCTTTCCCGCATCGGCGGTGATGAGTTTCTGGTCTACATGAATGATATTTCCAGCAAAAATGGGCCCTGCAATCGGGCGGAGCAGTTAATTGAGGGGATTCGGGGCGTTTTGCGGGAAAAGCTGGGCAGTTTTGTCTTGTCCTGCAGCATAGGACTTGCTTACTTCCCAGAGGACGCCCGTGAATTTCAGAATCTGTTCCACTGCTGTGACCAAGCCCTGTATCACGCAAAAGCCCAGGGGAAAAATCGGTATGCGCTCTATGATAAGGCTATCATGGAGCAGTGGGGGGATTTCCCCGGGCAGCCGCTGATGATCGCAACGACCCGTATTGAATCTAATGAAACCTACGAACAGGACACTGTGGAGACGATTCAGCAGGTTTTTCGGGTATTGTACGGGGAGACGGATATGGGACAGGCAATACAAAGCGTTCTCTCACTGCTGGGGCAGAAGTATCAGGTGAATCGTGCCTATCTGGTAGAAAGCGTGGAAAAAGGCAGACATAATAAGGCGGTCTATGAGTGGTGCGCAGAAGGGACGGTTCCGCTGAAAGAGAAATTTCCGCATTTGCCGTATTACGATGTTCAGGCCACCAATCATTTGCTTGATGCCAGCGGAATCTTCAACTGTCCCGATGTTGATATGCTGCCGGAGAGAGAACTTAAGCTGCTTCGTACCCGCAGCGCCGAGGCTGTGCTTGGCTGTGCGTTTTTTGACGGCACGGAGTTTACGGGCTTCATTGGATTTGACAGTGCGGGGAAAAGGCGGTGGACTCAGGGACAGATCAGCGTTTTGAGCTTTTTATCAGAATGGCTGTCCGCTTTCCTCATCAAGAAGCGTGCGCAGGATAGTCTGGCAGATTTTAATCAAAATCTTTGTTCTTTGCTGGATGCACAAAGCTCCTGGATTTATGTGGTGGATCCGGATACCTATACGCTCAAGTACATCAATGCACAGGCACAGCGTTTGCTTCCTGGCGCAAAAGTCGGTATGTGCTGCTATGAGACCCTTTTTGGGCGCAGCACGCCCTGTGGGCGGTGTCCGATGAAGGAAAAGCTGGCCTGTCCGGAGGGAGCGGAACAGATGGAGCTTTATAATTCTATGCTGAAGATTTGGAATTTGGCGGAGGCATTCAATATAAAGTGGGACGGTGCGGACGCCTGTATGATCACCTGTCAGGACATCACCAGATATAAGGCGTAGGGAGAATCGCATATGTGACAAAGCCGGTCGGAGGAATGTGATCTGGCCGCGAATTTTGAAGGAAGAGGTAACTAAATCATGGATGCAAAAAAATTTCTTGCGGCCTGTGGCGGGGATTATGAATGCACGATGCGGGGCTTGATGGGGAATAAAATGTTGTTTTGCCGTCTGCTTCCGAAGGTGTTTCAAAATATAAATTTTCAAAAATGGAAACGGGGGGAACAACAAAGTGAGTGAACGCACTAAATTTGAGGAAGCAGCCTTGGCTGCCGAATTAGGTATGTATCGGGAAATTGCTGATGAAGCGGCCGACACTCTATGCGTAGTGGAGCAGAAGAGCCATAAGATCCTCTATTTCCATGAGGCCAAAAAGTTAGTTTCCAATACGGACAGCTGTGTTGGGAAAAAATGCTATGAGGTCTTTCACGGACGGGTAACGCCTTGCCCCTTCTGCACTCTCCGGGATGGAGTACATGGAGAGGACAGACAGGTGGAATCCCCCTGGGGCAAGAGGATCTATCGCATCCATAGCCGGGCGACGATATGGAATGGAGAACCAGCATTCATCCAGCTCCTCCGTGATGTGACCGAGGAGGAAGCGGAACGGCAAAGGAAAAAACGGCTGGAAGAATATTTTCAAACGCTGGTGGACAGTCTGCCCGGCGGTGTGAGTGTGGTGCGTCGGCAGAAGGACTGGAGCATCACACCGGAATATTTATCGACCGGCTTTGCGGATATGACGCATACTTCGTTAGATCAAGCTTGGGCAACATACAGGCAGGATGCCCTGGGCGGCGTCCATCCGGACGATGTAGAGCGGATCAAAGCGGAACTGGAAGAGGCCTTTACCAACATAGATCGCCACTATGAACTCACCTACCGCCTGCTGGACGGAACAGGCGGATATATTTGGGTGCGAAACACCCTGACAATGCTGCCTGACGAGGATGGCGGCCTGCGGCAGTACTGCTATCTTCGGGATATTACAAAAGAACGCGAAGAACAGGAGCGAACCAGGGCGCAATATAAAAAGCTGATCCTGCGGCATTATCAGGAGCCGGGAGATAATACGCTGGTGCTTGGGCACTGCAACATTACACAAAATAAAATTTTGGAGGTCAATGATTTTACCAGCTCAGGCTCCATTAAATCGCTTGGCACGGATCGGGAGTCGTTTTTTAATGCCATTTCACAGATGATCGTGGATACCGGGGATCGGAAGACCTTTTTGGACAGGTATCTCTCCGCTCCGATGCTGGAGGCCTACCGCCGAAAAGAACTGGAGCAGATTTTTACCTGCCTGACCCAATTTCCAGGCGAACTGGTGGGATGCTATGCGCAGTATAAGGTGAATCTGGTGGAAGATCCTGACAGCGGAGATCTCACCGGAATCCTGTCCGTAACCGATATCACGGAGCAAGTGGTAACCAATTTGGTGCTGCGGCGCTTATCCGATACTGGCTACGACCACATTCTTGTATTGGACATATTCAGCAATCGCTGTACAGTGTTTTCCGGCACTTTACGTACAGATTGTATGCCGCCGCAAAACGGCGACTATATACAGATGATGGAGTATCTGCTGGAGAATTGTATCTTGCCAAAGGATCGGGACACGTATCGAAAGCACCTGGATACCGTGCCTATGATGGAACGTCTGAAGAAAAACGGCGCGTACAGCTTTGATTATTCCATGGTGGATGGGGATGGGAACATTAGCACCAAGCGCATGACCGTATTTGCAATTGACCTGCGGCTTGGCAAGGTGGGGCTTTCCCAGATGGATATAACAGAAACAGTCAGGGAACAGCAGAGCCTTTTGAATATGCTGGCCTATACGTTTGAAATAGCTTCTTTTATTGATATCAATACGAAGCGGATGGTCATGCACACGCGCGAGACGGTGCTGGAAGATCTCTCCCCCTTGTCCATTGAGGACTGTGATTATCACATTCAAGCTGGTCTGGCCCCCTACAATACAGCTGGACAGAATATGGACGAGGTTCGGCAGCGGTTTCTATTGGAAACCATACTGGAGCAATTGAAGGAGCATCCTTTAGGCTATGATTTTGTATATGCCTATCAGGGAGAAGATAATCTTCAGTACAAAAAGATCAATATTCTATGGGGCGACCGGAATCATCGAACCGTGTGTATCGTGCGTGCAGACGTCACGGAAATGCTGGCAGAGGAACGAAAAAACAAGAGGGAACTGGAGGATGCGCTTTCTCTGGCCAAGCAGGCCAGCCAGGCCAAGACTGATTTTTTCTCCACTATGAGTCATGATATCCGTACCCCAATGAATGCCATCATGGGTATGACTGAGTTGGCGCTCGGCCATCCGGAGGATCCAGATTATGTAAAAGAATGTCTTGGGAAGATCTCTCTTTCTTCCAAACACCTGCTGAACCTGATCAACGATGTTCTGGATATGAGCAAGATCGAACACCGGGATATGGAGCTAAATCGGGAATGTCTCTCTTTGAACGAACTGGTGGAACAGGTTTGCACGATGGTCAGGCCCCAGGCGCTTGAAAAGCATCAGCAGTTCCATGTGAAGATCGGAACCATCTCACATGAATACTTTTATGGGGACGGCTTGCGGATCAATCAGATACTGATCAATATTCTGGGTAATGCGGTGAAGTTTACGCCGGAAGGCGGTCAGGTGGATTTCCTGGTGGATGAACTCCCTGCCGTGAACCGTGTGCATTACCAGTTTGTCATTAGGGATACAGGCATAGGAATGTCGCCGGAGTTTCTTACCCATGTTTTTGAGCCTTTCGCCAGAGGTATGCGCGTAAGCCGCGTCCAGAGTACTGGCCTGGGGCTAAGCATTACCAAAGGTTTGGTGGAACAGATGGGTGGAACGATTTCCGCAGAAAGTCAGGAGAGCAAGGGTTCTCTATTTCAAATTGATTTGGAATTTGAAGCGGGAACTGCAGCCCCGCCAAGCACAAACGAAAAAGAGCATCCGATTATCTCTAAAAAAGCCACAGATATTCTGACAGGAAGCCACTTCCTAATCGCGGAGGACAATGAAATCAACGCGGAGATTCTGCAGAGCCTGCTGGAAATGCATGGTGCCAGATCGCAATTAGAAACGGATGGTGAAAAAGTAGTAAAGGCGTTTTCGTCGAACCCACCGGGGACTTATGACGCCGTTTTGATGGATATCCAGATGCCGGTGATAAATGGATATGAGGCGACACGTGCCATCCGGGCGCTTCCGCGGGAAGATGCCGGCACGATCCCCATTATCGCCATGACGGCCAACGCCTTTGCCGAAGATGTACAGACCGCGCTGGAAGCGGGGATGACCGCCCATGTGGCTAAGCCTATTGATCTGGATGTGCTGCAAACGACTCTAAAAAACGCGCTGTCACAAAAGCTGAGGCTTGAGGAGCGCCAACAGAGGTGACTATATGATAAAACATCAAATACATGGAGGTATCCGCTGCCTTGCCGCGGCATTTCTATCGACACTTTTGGCTGTATCTTTCTTCTCCCCCTGCGCGGCCGCAGCGGAGTCAGAGGAGACTGTCCTGCGGGTGGCCTTCCCCGACGCGGAGGGTTACACTTCTCTTTCAAAGGATGGTTCGCCCATCGGTGTGGTAGTGGATTATCTTAACGAGATTTCCAAATACACCGGCTGGAAATACGAATATGTCTCCACGGGCAATGCAGTGGGAGACTTCCAGGATGGAAAATTTGATCTGATGGGCGGAACCTTTTACAACGAAAGTCTGGAAGAAATATTTGGCTACCCGGATTATAACTGCGGCTACACGCAGGCAAAACTGATGGCCAGGAAGGATGACGCCTCCATCCGCAGCTATGACACAGGGACGCTGAATGGAAAGACCATCGGCGTGTATGACCGATCTACCGAAAATATCCAGCGTCTCAAGGAATGGCTGACCATTCAAGCTCTGGACTGCGAGATTCGCTATTATGGCCGTGATGCGCTTGAAAATGGAAATCTATACAATCGATTAGAGAATGGGGAAGCGGATCTGTTGCTGGGCTATGGAACAGATATACCGGACACTCTATACACAGCAGCATCCTTCGGCGGTCAGGCCCATTACATTGTCACCCAGCCAAATAACCAGGCGATATTGGATCAGCTCAATATGGCGCTGGAGCAGATCTATGCCGCAGACCCGGAATTCGCAGAAAAAGAACAATCGAAGAACTTCGCGGACAACCTGACGGGATATGCGGTTTTAACAGAACAAGAATTGTCGTACATCGCAGAAAAAGGCACTGTTACTGTAGCGGTTCCAAATGATTGGCACCCTATGTACTGCGTGGACATCGATGATTATCATGAGGGGTTTGTGCCGGATGTATTGGAGAAAGTGACAGAATATTCGGGTCTGCAATTCACATATCTTACCTGCGACTCCTATATGGATGCAATAACTATGGTACAAGAGGGAACAGCCGATATACTGGGCTTTTTTATGGGCACTGAGGAGAGCGCATCTGATCATGATTTAGCCAGAACGACTGCCTATGCCGGCCTTTCTCCGATTTTGGTCCGAAATAAAAATGTCACCTATCCTTCGGAAGGCAGAGTATGCGGCGTGATGACCGGCCGGAGCAAATCGAAGTCTGTTGTCGCGGACAAGGTAGTGTATTACCACAGCGCCGAAGAAGGATTGAGCGACGTCAACCGGGGGAAGATTGATTTCTTCTATGGAATAGCTGCACATACGGAAAACATCATACGAACAAAAAACTTGACCAATGTAGTCCAGGTGAGCCTTCCAAACAGCAACACAGAAGTTAGTTTTGCGGTTTCAAAGCCGGTGGGCACACCGCTGTTCTCCATTTTGAATAAGGCTGTCAACAATATGACAGAATCAGAGAAAGAAGCCATCAGCAGTTCGAACATGGTTTCCATTGGGGATACGCATATTACACTGTCCAGCATCATCGCCTCCAATCCCCAGTTAGCAATTACCGTAGTCGCTCTGTTTTTGCTGTTGATTCTGCTCTCGGTGAGCCTTTATTTTCACTTTCGGCTGCGGGCTGCCAAGATGCGGTTGGGATGGGAGAAAGCGGAGGCGGACAGCCGGGCCAAAACCGATTTTCTTTCCCGCATGAGCCATGAGATCCGCACACCTATGAACGCCATTGTAGGATTGGCAGATTTGACCGAACAGCTTCCGGGTCTGCCGGAAAAGGCACAGCTCAACCTGGGAAAAGTCAAAGCCTCCTCACATTACCTTCTGAGTCTTATCAACGATATTTTAGATATGAGCCGTATCGAAAGCGGAAAAATGACACTCAACTGTTCGCCCTTCTCCATGGATGAACTGCTCGACAATATTGAAAGTATGCTTGCCACGGATGCCGAACGCCGTGGTTTAGAGTTTCATATAGAGAGCAACGTGCATGCGGAAACTTATCTGGGCGACAGTGTCCGTTTGAGGCAGGTGCTTTTGAATCTGCTGTCCAATGCTTTCAAGTTTACATATGAGGACGGCAGCGTTACGCTTCGTGTAGATGGCGCACCCGCCGGCCAGACTGATCAGGCGCTTACCGTTCAGGTGATAGATACCGGCGTGGGAATCGCACCCGAAAGCCAGGAGCGTGTGTTCCAGAGCTTTGAGCAGGTAGGAACCAGCTCCACCAAGAGTATGGGAACCGGTTTGGGACTTCCCATCAGCCGAAGCATCGTGCGGCTCATGGGCGGTGATTTGCTTTTGCGCAGCGAGCTGGGCCGGGGCAGTACCTTTTATTTTACGATTACCCTTCCTTTTGGGGAGCATAGTCAGCAGCCTGAGTTATGCCCAAAAACGGATTTGACTCTGCACGGTATCCGGATTCTTTTTGCGGAGGACAATGATCTGAATGCAGAGATCGCCATGGAACTCTTGGGAGCCCAGGGAGCCGATATACAGCGGGTGGAAAACGGAAAACTGGCGGTGAAACGTTTTGAAGCAAGCACTCCCGGAGAATTTCAGGCAATTCTCATGGACATCCAGATGCCTGAGATGAACGGGCTGAATGCAACAAAAGCCATCCGAAACCTGAACCGGCCTGACGCCCAGACGATACCGATCATTGCAATGACTGCCAACTCTTTTCAGGAAGATGTAGATGCGGCTCTGACGGCAGGTATGTCTGGCTTTGTATCAAAACCGGTAGATATCAATGTCCTGTTCAGTGAACTGCACAGAACCATTCGAGCGGCGGAAAACACATAACTTTGGTATACAGTTTTATCCCATCCTGGATATGAACAGATCTATCAAAGGGGTTGGGGCGAGGAAGCGTTTGGCGGAAAGAATGGTACAATAGCATCCACATAGATTCGATTACAAAAGCCGTAAAGCGCATTTAAGTTATGGATGTTAAATCCTTTCTCATTAGGCAACGTCTTGGAATAGTTGTCAGGCTCGTGGGGATTCTGGGCTGAATCAAATTTACATCCCTCCGCAGCTAGCCGGCGATCCCCCCCATACCGTCTGATATGGGGGGGAGATTACCCAATTCTGCCATTTTGTTTGATCAGGATGATTAGAATATGGTCTGGAGGACTTATAATACTGCAAAAAAACTGATCCCACCTTCATTCATCGAGTATTCCCATCATCGGTATAATTCCGTTAAAAGTCAGATTGACCATTTTTTGGGTCATAAATTCGGCACTATACTTGAAATTACTTTTTATATAAAACTTAAGCAGCCCATAGTGTGCTCCGATTATGTAATTAGTCAGAACATCCAACGGAATAATATCCTCAAATTTATAGGTAATGGGGCGTAACATCGTAGTATACCAGTCAATTCCCTGCTGCAGAATCAAGGCGTCGAATTCTAAAGAACCATTAGGACCTAATAGTAAAGAAAAAAGTTCACCATGATCCCTGACATGGCAAAACCAGTTATAGTAGCACTCGTATGCCTCGCCCTTTTTCATAAGCTTATTTGGATTTTTAAAAGAATCTGATACCGCTTTTGTTAACCCTTCAGCGGTTTCTCTCATCGTCTGTTCCAAAAAAATATTAATATCTTCATAGTGGCTGTAAAATGTAGAGCGATTAATCTGGGCTTTTGCACATATATCCGTAATTGTTATACAGTGAATACTCTTCTCTTTCAACAACTCGATCAAAGCATTTTGAATTAGTGATTTGGTTTTTATTTTCCGTAAATCTGCCATTGTAATCTCCCTTCCACCTCATTCGGCTGTTCTTTTGTTTTCTTCCTCTTTACTTTACTGGTCTATATAATTATAACATAATATGTCTCCTATTATAATAATCAATTTCTCAGACTTTGTAGGTTTTCTTGGGGTTACTCACCACAAAAAAAAGGGGTGACGGTTAAACAACAAAACTTATTTTTTTAATGGTCGAAATCTGTGTTTTTAACTGTTAATATTAAGAAAAAGCAAAGGCCGATGCAATAGATGTTAACCATGTTTAGTTATTGAAAGGAGAGAAATATACAGTGATAGATATTTATGGAATTTTCAAGAAGATACCAGGTGGATCATTGCTTTTCCCGATGTTTACTGTGGCATTAATTAATACCATTTTTCCGGACTTACTGACCTCTTTTGGGGGAATGACAACCGCAATGTATAAAACAGGTACATTGACCGTTGCGGGAATCATCTTGTTTGCAACCGGTGCAGGTATTAATGTTAAGACATTAGGAACAGTTCTCAAAAGATGCGGTGCTCTTACGATAGCCAAATTTGCAATCGCTTTCGGTTTTGGCACTCTCTTCGTAAAAATGTTTGGTGTTGACGGTATCTGGGGAATTAGCGCAGTTGCATTTGTTACGGTTATCTGCAGTACAAACCCCGGAGTATTCATGGGATTAGCAGCAGACTATGGCGAGCCTGCGGATTTAGGAAACTTCGCAGTAATGAATCTGGCTTCCATGCCTTGTTTCCCTATCATGATATTAGCAACCGCAACGGGCGGAGCTTTCGATATCATGAGTGTTATCACCATATTAGTTCCTTTCTTTTTAGGAATGCTGCTTGGAAATATCGACCCGAATTTTGCTAAAATGATGAAGCCTGCCACCCCAATTCTGATTCCATTTATGGGAGCCTGCTTCGGCTCGTCAATCAACCTTATCAGCGCTTTAAAAGCAGGTTTATCAGGTGTTCTCTTAGCCGTTGTATTTCTGATTATCAACGTTGTAATTATGCTTTTTGTAGACAAAATTATCAACCGGCGTCCTGGTTACTGTGGTACAGCCTGGTGCAGCGTAGCCGGTATCGCAATGACAGTACCCGCAATGCTTGCTGCCGACCCGACTTATGAGGCATACATCGGCACAGCAGGTTCACAGATTGCATTGGCCATTGTTATTACGGGCCTTGTAAGTCCATTTATTACAAAATGGGTTGTGGGGATGTGGGGATCGCCAAAGGTTCCATCTAATAAAGAGAAAGCAGTTGTTATTAAGTCAGCAGCTAATTAAACTTAATGCAGTATTAATATCAGTTTAAAAAAATAATATATAAAAAAGGAGAATGATTTATGAAGATTATCGCAGCAGAAGAACATTTTGTTATGCCGCCAAAGCCTGGTGCACCTGCACCGAAAGGATTACCGCCGCTGGAACAGGGCACTATGCTCGGAGCTCCCTGGTTAACCAATCCAGCGTGTGCAATGGATCTTGATGATGTTCGTATTGGTATTATGGATCAGGATGGCGTGACAATGCAGGTACTTTCCACTCCATTCGGCCAGGTTTGGCCAGCTGAAGTAGCTGTGCAGAACTGTAAGGAAGCGAATGATTTTCTGGCAGCAGCTATAAAACGCCACCCAGATCGTTTTGCAGGCTTTGCAGCAATTCCAACGGCAGTTCCGGAGGCGTGCGCTCCTGAGCTGGAACGTGCAGTGAAAGAATTAGGATTTGTCGGCTGCCTGATCGGTAACCGTGTGAATGGAACGAAATTCCTTGATGATCCTGAGTTTGAAGATCTTCTCGCAGCCTGTGAGAAACTTGATGTACCGATTTACCTCCATCCAGGAGCTCCGCCGGCAGAGATCACAGCGCTGTGCTATTCCGGATTTAATGACGAAATGGTCTCCGCATACTCCCGCTATGGTATGGGATGGCATACAGATGTAGGCCTTCATATGCTGCATATGGTTATGTCAGGTGTATTTGACCGTCACCCGGATCTTCAGATGATCCTTGGTCACTGGGGAGAATTACTGCCCTATTACGTTGATCGTTTTGATACCGCTATGCCGAAAGAATTTGCAGGACTTAAGCATAACCCAAGCTATTATCTGCGCAATAACATGTATGTTACATCCAGTGGTATTCAGTCACCGGAATGCTTTGAATTCTGTGTGAAGGTCCTTGGTGCTGACCGCATTATATACTCTGCAGATTATCCATTTGCTTCTGTTGAAGGAGCTGATAAGCTCTTCAATTGTCCGAGTATCAGCAAAGAGGACCGGGAAAAATTTGCGCATGGCAATGCAGAGCGTCTGTTCAAGCTCTAAAAGCCCTTAATGTAATCGCATTTTCGATGATAGTAAGAAGACTGACTGTAAGACAAATTCCTAAAAACCTCCGGGCTATTTCAGTTCGGGGGTTTTTATATGCCCTTTTCATATAAGATTTCCTATATCCCAGCCCTTATATATCCCATCTCCTATTATCTGTTTTTCCATACATCCCAGCTTTATCTATTAGAAGTTTCCATATTATATTTTACATAGATATGTTTTAGTTTCTATGTGTTTATCCAAATTTCTTTTCTTTTTTATTGTAATCATGCTATACTGGATTTAATGGAGGAATAGATACGTTAAGATAAATAATTGTTTGGATTATACCCCTAAACGAATACAATGAATTCACTAATCAGGAGGATGGATATGAATTACCAGATACGTGAAATAGCTGAAGCAGAATACCCTTTATTAGATACTTTTTTGTACGAAGCAATCTTTATTCCCGAAGGAACAGAAGCGCCGCCAAAATCCGTTACAGCATCGCCTGACCTCCAGGTTTATGTCTCCGGTTTCGGTACACAGGAGGCTGATAAATGCCTGGTTGCAGAAGCCGGCGGTAAAATCGTGGGGGCAGTCTGGGTACGGATTATGAACGACTATGGGCATATAGATGATGTAACTCCGTCATTGGCCGTCTCTGTTTATAAAGAGTACCGGGGTATTGGAATCGGAACCGCTCTGATGAAAAGCATGTGTTCTCTGCTAAAGGAAAATAATTACAGACAGGTTTCCCTGTCTGTTCAGAAGGCCAATTATGCCGCAAAAATGTATCTTGATCTAGGTTTTCAGGTTGTACATGAGAATCTGGAGGAATATATCATGGTAAAATATCTGGAGTGTTGACCGTACGCTCCGGATCCCCCCTATTCTCCAACAGTGGCCGCAGATACGTCCGCGATAACCTATATACTGTTTTTCTCTCCAACTGCACAAAGCCAGCCCTTATCATTTGTGTCTATTTTAATATTTGTAAAACCAGCCCGCTGCAATAAAATCTGAATCTGCTCAGAATTATATACCGTCATTCCTTCGATGATTTCCGCCCATTGTTCCCCTTCTTCATCTTCACCATTGGACTCATTACAAATCATAAAGATTCCATTCTCTTTTAGAACCCTGTATACCTGTTCAAAGGCCTTAGTAAGGTCGGGCCAGTAATATATCGTCTCAAATGCGGTTACCACATGAAACGATGCGTCTGTGAACGGAAGGTCCATCACGTCTCCATGCAGGATTTCACATCGCCCAGCCTTAATTGCCTCTTCATTCATCTTCCTGGACTCTTCTACACTGATCTGCGAGTAATCAATTCCTTTTGCCTTGCCATAAACGCTTTTTTCAAGCAGCGTTTTTATATTTACCCCGCCGCCGCAGCCAATATCTAAAGCTGCGTCACCTTCGTGTATTGTAATGTGGCTGAAGCCCCACTCTGCCATAGCGATGTGTCGGCTGTTCATCTGATGAATCATCTTTTTCCCGTCTAATCCTTCGGGCTTGCATGCATTCTGATAAAATCCCATCTTATTTCTCCCAATAATTTATTAGCTCTAAGTCGTATCATAATCAGCAAAATCTTTCAAACAGGCTGACAATTTGTAACAATCCAGGCTTGGCTGAACTGTTACGACAATTTTCATTATATCCATTTTTTTCAAGTTTGTAAATGAATCTTCTTATATATTTTATATCAGATATAGTAACGGGCATAGTAACTTTAGCTGTTACCGTTCTGATCCAATGAAAGGGCACCATAAAACAACTGGTTCCCCAGTTATTTTACAGCACCCAATATATTAAAACACCAAAAAACTTTGTTGCATCTATATTAAAACTTCAGTAATTTCTGAAGCAGGATATTTTTGTCATACAAGAACGTCAGTATTGCACTGTCCTCGATCAGGTCAAAACACATTTTTCCGACTGCCGTAGTATATACGAGAGTCAGGATAAGAAACGCGATCCATACAATCAGGAGCGCCACAAAAATCCCCGCCAGTGCGCCTGCAAAACGGTTGAGCAGGCCCACGACCGGAAGTTCTCCGATGATATCCACAGCGGCCATCAATGCCCTTACGATGATGATGGCAAGCAGGAATGTCACCAGAAATGATACTATTTTTATAGCCATTCTGGATATATAGGAGGCCACGTATTCCGGAAAGCTGGATACATTGAGCTCGCTGTATATCTCAGAGTTATTATTTTCCAGAATGATGTTTTTCATAAAGGATGGCAGCGCCGAATTCTCGATCTGCTTTATCTGTGCGTCTTTTGGGATCTCCCCCACTACTTTAAGGACATCCTCTGCAGTAATCCCCAGCTGTTCCCAGTCCAGCTCTTTTAGGTTCGCCAGATCGTCTCCGCTCAGCCCGGCAAGGGGGGTACCGCTTAAATCCACTTTTGACAGTTCTTCTGCCGAGATCTCAGGCATGAATGCCTCAGTGCATTTTGTTTCTATCATTTCAGAAATCGGCGTATATTTGGTCAGTGCGTGTGCTACGTAAGGGTTCAGTACAATCATAAGTACGATTGTAAGCACAACAGATACCAAAGAAAGTGCTATTCTGAAAAAGCCTCTCAGATATCCCACTGCCATACAGATTATAAATATAACGCCGACCATGATTAATAACCAGTTATTCATATCTTCTCCTATTTCACCAGATAAACGACTCTCAGTTCATCGGCGCTCATCACCAGGTATCTGTTTATCCCCCGCGCAGGGATGACTTCCAATGCATTGGTCTGCAGGTCACCTTTAAACCGCATGATTCCGTTCTTTGTGATAATACAGCATTTGGTTCCCTCAAACATGATGATCTCATCCTCATGCATTCTGACGCTGCTGTATTCTCCAGCAAATGCTTTGTTCATGACCTGTTTGCCTGACTTATTATACAGGCGGGCCTCGTACCCCGACTTATCCTTATTCAATAGCACAAAGCCTATGTATTTGTCTGTATGAAATACGCTTTTTATTTCCTGATTGATCTCCACTTCCTTTTTCTTCTGCGGTATTTCCTTTCCCTCATATATGATAAAGGAACTGTCACTGACCGCAACGGATGTGGTATCGTCCATAAAATATACCTCCGGGATGATACTCCCGTCGTACTCCTCCATACTTACTTCATAATCGGTTCTGGATTTGCCTTCCTCGCCAAAATTGTAGTAGGCAACCCTGGACTTCACGGCCCCGTCCTTCGTGGACAGGTAAGAAACGGCTAGTGTCATGCCGTCCCGCGACAGATCCAGGGCAAGGGGATACCCCGTGCTGTTTAGTGTGGCCTGATGTTCTACGAGAATATTTCCCGTGGCATCGTATGTTACGATCATTGGGGAGCCTTCATTTTTCAGGATTGCACTTACAATTCCCTGGCTGGATACCGACATTTTTTCGATTGGGAGCGTCGTCTCCATTTCGCCCTTCAGGCCCTTTTCCGTGAACACCAGTATGGAGTTGCCTCCGCTGTCCCCCACAGCAAATGTTTCTTCATTGACATCAATCACCGGATTCTTCATCTGGCATGGCTGAATCCACTGCTCTTCATTCTTTCTGTTCAAATATACGATACCATCCCGGCTGTATCTCACGATTCCGTCGCCGAACTGGGCATACCGGTTGGTGTCCGAAGTTTCTTCTTCGTATGATGCAGCCTTACGTACACTGGTGTAGGACCTGTTTTTCACCAGCAGGTACGATCCGCTTACAATCATGATGATCAGCAGCACGGCTATGCTCCATCGCTTTACCGCGTCTTTTCTGTGCCGCTTTGCCGACTGTTTTATTTTTTCCAAATCCACCGGGCCGGCCAGTTTCAAATATGGATTTTTCTTTTGCGTCATGTCTGTCCCCTTAATGCGTTCTTTCGTCTTACCAAAAGATTATAACATCATTTTATGGTAATAGCAATTTCTGCCCGACGTAAATCAGATTTCCATCCGTCAGACCGTTCATTTTGCAGATCGCATCCACATGGGTGACATCTCCATATGTTTTCCGGCTTATTATCGCCAGCGTATCGCCCTGTTCCACGACATATACGCCATCGCTTCCGTTGACACCCGCATCTGTTTTCGCCGCATCGGCATCCTGACCGCTTTTGTCAGTATCCTGCGGCTGATCCGAATCGGCGGGAGCCTGTCCTTCATCGTCTTTCTGTCCGGTATCCTCCTGAGCATCCTTTTGCCCGGCCTCCTGCTGTAGTGGTTCACCCGATGGTTCATTGGTAACTGCAGTTACATTCCCACTGGTCTCCTTCGCCTCCACAGGCTGCTTGTCCGAGGACGTGGTACTCGTCAGATTGTTCAAAGCGGTCTGCACCGATTTCATTTTATCAAAATTGTTGATCGTGGTGACACCCATGATAATGACAATCAGCACCAGGCACGCGCTGACGGCGTACATCAGGTGGTTGCTTCTTTTCTGCTGCTGTTGTTCCTCGCGGGTTCTAACCAGACTGCGAAAGTCCTTCGCAGCTCTATCCTCAACAGTTTCCGAGGGACACACCCCATTCTTCTTTCTAGTCGAGATCATATAGTTCTGCATACATGGATTTTTTTCATAATATGTATAATGCCCGCCGATTTCCATCAGGTCATTGAACTTCAGTGCAAAGTACACCTCGTCCTTCTCCACAGGATCTTTCATGATAAACACCGTATTTTTCTTGGGGAACGACTTTCTGTGGAGCTTCACCGTACTGTGTTCCGGCGTCAGCGGTACCCCCTGATGCGCAACAAACCAGCCCAGCATCTCTCCGTCTTCAAAATATTGTTTGCAGTCCTCGTAGGCTGTTTTCCATGTATCCTCGTCTATTACATAATCGCTGCCCGATAATTTTAAATCGTGCATTTGGATCGCTCCATATATGTACACATACTCCTCATCATCTGTTTTCTGGATATCTCCTACCAGGAATGCACCGATCGGTCCCTCCCCCGCTTTTTCGCACAACTGGGCGAAAAATGTATCTACATAATCTTCTACATAAATCTTCGGGCTGTCACTGACATTCCCGATTTGACGCACATTTTTAGGAATTTGTCTCTCCATTACACTCACCTCTGAATAAAATTTTTCATAAGCATAGCATAACGAAAAGGCTGAATTTATCGCTTGGTGTCAGGTGCGTTCGACAAAAATACTGTGAAGGGGTCTGACCCCTTTGCACTCCGTTTTCAGAATATTCTCAATTTTTCGCTCCGAAAGTCCTGTATCCTGCATGCATGTTACAAAGAATTCCCGCCTTATTTTCCTGACTGTTAATACGATCTGAATATCTTCAATTTGTTTTTCGAACATGTATTTCTGAACTAAAATTCTAACTCGTTCATAGTTATGAAGCCTCTCATCTTCAACGGTGTCGAGAAATGACTTTTCTTCAAACAGGCGATGGAATCCCCAGAAGTCTTCCGGGTTTGGAAAACGGGTTCTTAACATGTTGTATGAGCCCTCATCTATGAGCTCTGCAGTTTCCGCGTAATATTCCGCCGCACTGCTGAATTCATAGTCAAAAGGGTGTGCTGCTAGGTTAATTTTGACCGGATTATTGTGGATATAACGCAGGCAGCACCAGTAATATTCTTCTGATTCTACGCAGTCACTATAATAACGTCCCTGGAATACGTGGCCGGTTCTGTCGTATTTGGCATTATAATACTCAGCATATGTCGAATTGATGCGCTGCATGAACCTGGGCAGGATATCATACTTGGCTTTCATCATGATATGTATGTGATTAGACATAACGCAGTAGGCATATATTTCAGTCAAATAGTCTGCCTGCCTTTTTTTCAAAATATTCAGAAATGCTATCTTGTCGCTGTTCTTCTCAAATATCTTTTCTTTGTTGTTGCCGCGGGCTATAACATGATAGACTTCTGTTCCGCTCTCTCTTCTGTTCTTCCTTGGCATATAACTCCTCCTCTGTCTTTGCCTGAAACGATTGTCTAAAATGAATTTTAAATATGCTTACTGTGAAATGTTGTTCCGAAACGGAATTGAAAATAATTGGAATGGCTTTCGCCACTGATGATCGGATATTCTACCGAACGGCTTATTGTTCTGTCCTTAAAGAGTATGATCAGATTAAAATTAGAATATCATATTTTTCTTAAATTTTCTATGAAAAATTGAAACTGAATATATGAAGTGTTATTATGGATATAAATTTGGATATAAATTATAAATATTATTTACACATAAATAAATACTTAGAGGTGTCTGTCATGAGATTTCAAAATAAATTATTGCATAACCTCCGCCGTGAGGCTTCCGATAAGAAGGAAGACCTGCGCCGTGACTGGGGGGATGAGTTTTATGAATGCATTAAGGATATTGCCGAACATCCCGTTGTATTACGCATGAAGCTGTATCCTCACCATGGCCATACCAGCTGCTATCAGCACTGCCTTCATGTCGCTTATTACAACTATGTCTGGTGCAGATTTTTTCAGCTTGATGCGCGGTCGGCCGCCCGTGGAGGTATGCTTCACGACTTGTTTCTATATGATTGGCATACACATGCTGCCCGGACCGGAGATCATTTTCACGGAATGACGCATCCAAAATGTGCTTTTAAGCATGCGAAAAAGTTTTTTGAACTAAACTATAAGGAAGAAGATATTATCCTGAGCCACATGTGGCCGGTAACGCTTTTCCGTGTTCCCCGGACTAAAGAGGGTTGGATCACCACATTTACAGATAAATACTGCGGGACTCTGGAGACAAGCCAGCGGTAGTTCAAAATTCAACGGGGTCAGACCCTCCTGCGGAGAGGGTATGACCCCGTTAATATTCTTTAGAACCTAAAGGAAACTTTTTACTTTCTTATATATACTTTCAGCATCGAGCCCGTATTTCTTAACCAGTTCTACTGCCGGCCCTGACTCTCCAAAAGTGTCATAGATGCCGATCTTCATAACTTTTGTGGGCGCCTTCTCTGAGAGCACATCACACACAGCACTGCCCAGTCCGCCAATCACGGAATGTTCCTCAACTGTAACGACTTTGCCGGTTTCCTGCGCAGCTGCAACTACCAGATCCTCGTCTAAAGGTTTAATGGTATGAATGTTAATCACTTTTGCATCGACTCCATCTGCCGACAGCATTTCCGCTGCTTCCAGGCAGTTTGCTACAGGAAGGCCCGTTGCGATGATTGTGAGGTCTTTTCCCTCACGAAGCACAACCCCTTTTCCGATTTCAAATTTATAATCCGTCTTATCGTTGATCACCGGCACGGCCAGTCTTCCAAAACGCATGTATACCGGACCCACATGTTCATATGCTGCCTTCACTGCTGCCTTTGCTTCTATATCGTCGGATGGATTAATCACAACCATACCCGGTATTGTCCTCATCAGGGCAATATCTTCGTTGCACTGGTGCGTCGCACCGTCTTCGCCTACGGAAATCCCTGCATGTGTAGCGCCGATCTTTACATTCAGCTTCGGATATCCAATGGAATTGCGCACCTGCTCGAAAGCACGACCTGCCGCAAACATGGCAAATGAGCTGGCAAACGGCACTTTCCCGGCTGCCGCCAGCCCCGCTGCAACTCCCATCATATTGCTCTCGGCAATACCACAGTCGATATGTCTTTCCGGAAATGCCTTCTTGAATACACCTGTCTTAGTTGCTGCTGCAAGGTCTGCGTCCAATACTACTACATCTTCATGTTCTTTACCAAGTTCAGTCAAAGCATTGCCATAACTTTCTCTTGTTGCAACTTTCTTTACTTCTGACATAATGCTTCACCCACTTTCTCTAAATCTTTCATGGCAACTTCATACTGCTCGTCATTTGGAGCCGTTCCATGCCAGGAAGCCTGATTTTCCATAAAGGAAACGCCCTTTCCTTTTACCGTCTTTGCGATGATTGCAGTCGGCTGCCCCTTTACTGTTCTCGCTTCTTTAAATGCAGCATCAATCTGATCGAAATCATTTCCATCAATGTTAATTACATGGAAATTAAAAGCCTCAAACTTTTTGTCAATCGGGTATGGTGAGTTAACCTCATCAATTGCTCCGTCAATCTGCAGGTTGTTATTATCTACGATTACAACCAGATTGTCCAGCTTTCTGTGCGCTGCAAGCATAGAGGCCTCCCATACCTGTCCTTCCTGGATCTCCCCGTCACCCACAAGGGTATATACCCTGTAAGCATCCCCTGAAAGCTTGGCTGCAATTGCCATTCCTACTGCTGCTGAGATTCCCTGTCCCAGAGAACCGGATGACATATCAACACCCGGAATGTGCTTCATATCCGGATGTCCCTGAAGATAAGAGCCAGTGTGGCGCAGTGTCTTCAGATCTTCAACCGGGAAATATCCTCTGTTAGCCAGTACGGAATATAACCCGGGAGCCGTATGCCCCTTAGACAATACAAAACGGTCACGATCCACTTTCTTAGGATCCTTCGGATCAATATTCATTTCTTCAAAATACAGATATGTGAAAAGATCAGCTGCGGATAAAGAACCGCCCGGATGGCCTGATTTTGCACTGTGAACTGCAGTCACAACGCCCTTGCGGACCTCATTTGCAGTCTTCATCAATTCTAACTTATTCATTGAAATTCCTCCTGCTTCATAAGGGGTCTGACCCCTTTGCCCCTGTTTGTTAAATTATTCACCAAATACCGCTCTATAATCTGCCTGGAACTTTGCGATTCCTGCGTCTGTCAATGGGTGATGTGTCATCTGCTCGATCACGCTGTATGGAACGGTTGCAATATCTGCTCCTGCAAGTGCACAGTCTGTTACATGGATCGGATTGCGCACGCTTGCTGCGATGATCTCTGATTTGATGCCTGCAACTTCAAATATCTGTGCGATCTCCGCTATCAGGTCTGTTCCACGTACGGAAATATCATCCAGGCGTCCCAGGAACGGAGATACGTATGTGGCTCCGGCTCTTGCCGCAAGAAGAGCCTGATTTGCGGAGAAGATTAATGTCACATTTGTCTTAATCCCTTCAGAAGAAAGGGCTTTACATGCCTTTAGGCCTTCTACTGTCATCGGAATCTTAACGACCATGTTCTTGTGAATCTTCGCAATCTCTCTGCCTTCTGCAATCATGCCTTCTGCATCTGTTGTGGTAGCCTTAACTTCGCCGCTGATCGGGCCGTCTACGATCGAGGCAATTTCTGCGATTACTTCCTCAAAAACTCGTCCTTCTTTTGCGATCAGTGAAGGGTTCGTTGTCACTCCACAGATAACTCCCATATCGTTAGCTTTCTTAATATCTTCTACTTTTGCTGTGTCGATAAAAAATTTCATGATTTGTTCCTCCTTGAACGAAAATCCCTTAGTTTCTATATTATAATTATAAGCGCTGGTAAAGGGCGGGTCAATAGCCCGAAAAACTATTAATAATTTTATTCTATTAATATAATCAAAATATTAATTGTCTTTTAGTTGTTATTGTTCCTCTATAATACGACCATAAAATCTATACACGCCTTTTATGGTTGTTTATATGAGAAACTTTTATGAACGCGATTGTTTTCTATTTGAATTATTAATAATAAATTTTATCGCCGCATTAATTTTTCTTTTTTCTGCTTCGGGGATATGAAGTCGTTCCTCTTGTAACGATCCGTGGTTCATACTCAACATGATAAATACTGACAGGTTCCATCTCGGAATACTGTTTGTCCCGCGTCTTTATTTTCTTCATAATAATATCGCAGGCATCCCGGCCTTTATAAATTACAAAGTGCTCTATCGTCGTTAAGGATATGTTATGCATTCTTGCAAACAGTGTATTGTCACAGCCCATTACGGACATATCACCGGGTACTCTGTATTTTTCATCATAAAGAGCATCCAGGATACCGAAGGCAATCATGTCGTTCAGCCCCACAATGGCCGTCAGATTATGATATTCCGCCAGCAGCTCCTTAGTCAGGTCATACCCGATTCTGTACTCAGAATCAATTCCCGGAATATCCTTATCAATCTGCTCATTGGCCGCTTTGATAATCACGTTTTCCCCCAGGCCCGCATCCTTAAATTCTTTGAGAAATCCCTCCACCCGTTTTGAGCGCTGCTTCTGCCTTACTGTTAAAGGCGGCGCAATATATGCCACATGCTTGTGTCCCAGTTCCAACAGGTGCCGGGCCATAATTCTGCCGAGCTTGGAATTGTCAAGCTCAACGGCATCCACATCCAGCTTCTCATTTTGATTATTAATGATGGCAAATGGAATCCGCTCCGACATTTCCGCCACAATGGGCATAAAACATCTGCTTGGGTTGCAGGTATAGATCACGCCCTGGGGGTTCAGCGACGGCATCATTTTCAAATAACGCTCTTCCAGCTCAAGGTTCCTCTGAGTGTTACAGACAAACAGCCCAAATCCCTGCTCTGTGGCCCGGGATTCAATCCCCTGCAGCAGCATCACATAATAAGGGTTCGTCAAATTAGGACAAAGCACAACCAGCAGCTTTTCCCGTTTACTTTCCTTTTTCCTTTTTCTCTTAGGCAGTTCATACCCCAGTTCCCGGGCCGCTTCCTCGACCTTGCGCACCACGTCCTTTGAAAAGGAAACATTATACTTTTTATTAAGGACCATGGAGACGGTGGATTGTGATACCCCCGCTTTGCGCGCCACATCTGAAGATGTCACCTTTTTCTTATACATCATCCCACTTCCTTCGTACCTGATTCATCTGCCTACAGTTCAGTTCTGCCTTCCAAAGCCCGAAGGAGGGTCACTTCATCTATATACTCCAGATCGCCGCCCACCGGAACGCCACTGGCGATCCGGCTGACCTTAATCCCTGTAGGCTTTATCAGCTTGCTGATATACATAGCCGTCGTCTCACCCTCGAGACTGGAGTTGGTGGCTATAATCACCTCATCGACGTCCCCCTGCAGACGCTCCATAAGTTCCTTAAGCCGGATGTCCCCCGGCCCGATACCAAGCATGGGGGATATTGCTCCATGAAGGACATGATAAACGCCGTTGTATTTCCCGGTCTTCTCATAGGCCGCCAGGTCCCGGGGCGTTTCCACCACCATAATTGTCTTCTGATCCCGATCCGGGTTATTGCAAATCGGACAAAGCTCCCGATCCGTCAGCGTGCAGCACTGTACGCAGTACCGCACATTATTGCGCGCATCCACAAGCGATTTGGCCAGATTATCCACCTGCTCCTTTGGCATATTAATAATGTGAAAGGCCAGGCGCTGCGCAGACTTCGCCCCTATCCCGGGCAGACGGGAGAACTCTTCAATCAGCCGGCTGATTTGGTTACTGTAATAATCCATTTAGTATCACTCCTGTTTCTTCGTTACATCCTTAACAAAGTAGTCCAAAAGGGTCAGACCCTTCTGCAAAGGGGTCAGACCCTTCTGCAAAGGGGTCTGACCCTTTTGAGCACCATTGTCAGAATATTTAGAACATTCCCGGCATTCCACCGCCAAGTCCTCCCGTCAGCTTGCTCATTGCTGAATTGGACTCTTCATCCACTTTTCTCAGGGCTTCGTTGGTTGCCGCTACGATCAGATCCTGAAGCATCTCGATGTCTTCCGGATCCACTACTTCTTCCTCCAGTTTCACGCTCAGTACCTCACGCTTACCGTTCATTGTTACCTCCACTGCGCCGCCACCGGCTGTTGCCGTGTATTCTTTTGTCTCAAGCTCTTTTGCCTGCTCCTCCATCTGGCGCTGCATCTTCTGCGCCTGCTTCATTAAATTTGCCATATTGCCAGGCATTCCGCCGCCTGGAAATCCACCTCTTTTTGCCATAACTAATCCTCCACTATGATTTCCATATTAATTTTCTTTTCGATGTCTACAAATGTATCTTCAAAGTGCCGCCCCTCTTCTACATGACGGACCTCCACTTCCACTTTCTTTCCGATCCGGTTCTCAATCAGCTCTTCCAGCTCCTTACGGTGCCCTTCTGTGCCAACCACCTCTGCCTCCAGTGTTCCCGGCATTACAATCATCAGCCGGTTGTCTCCCCCCAGGCTCAGCCTGGCCTTCTTGAGAAAGGTGCGGAGCATTCCGGAGGCCTCATCTGCAATGGGTCTGAAGTTCTTCACAACTTCCTGGATATCTTCGGGGATCGCGTTGGGCAGTTCAGGTTTTGTCTGCTTTTGCGGCCGGCCGGCCGTACTGCCGTCGCTGCTGACATAAACAACCTTTTCCGTAACTGCGCCTGCAGAAATGCCCTGTTCCAGCTTCTCCTCCACAGCGCGGATGCGGTCCAGCAGTGTATCCTGCTCCACTTCCATGGCGGGAGTACACAGTTTAATCAGCGCAACTTCCAGCATAACCCTCTTCTGCGTTGCATATTTGAGCTGCCCGGACAGCTCGGAAAAAATACGGATATAGCGGAGCAGCATATCGGGCTCGATCATCTGAGCCTCCTCCTTCAGCTGCAGCATATTCTCCGTAGATACATCAATCACATCCTCTATATTATCAGATGTTTTCACCAGAAGCAAGTTCCTGAGATACCATGTAAAATCTGAAGAAAGCTGGGTCAGTTCCCGCCCCTGCATCACAAGGTCTTCCACCGTGTCCAATACCCTTGGTATATCCCGCTTTATGATATTACGCAGCAGCTGGCTGAACACATCCGTGTCCACCGCCCCCAGTACTTCCAGCACATTGTCATAGGTCAGCTTCTGCCCCAGATAGAAGGCAATACATTGGTCCAGAAGGCTCAGCGCGTCACGCATGGAACCGTCCGCCGCTTTGGCCACATACCGGATCGCCTTATCTTCCACATCCACCTGCTCTGTCACCATCAGCTCCTGAAGTCTGGCCGAAATCGTCTCGATACTGATCCTCTTAAAGTCATAATGCTGGCACCTCGAGAGAATCGTAATGGGTATCTTGTGCACCTCCGTGGTTGCCAGTATAAAGATGACATACTCCGGCGGCTCCTCCAGCGTCTTCAAGAGCGCATTAAAAGCGCCTATGGAAAGCATATGCACTTCGTCTATGATGTAGACCTTATACCGGCCCTCCGTAGGGCGGTACGCCACCTCCTCCCGGATCTCCCGGATGTTATCCACACCATTGTTCGAAGCAGCGTCAATCTCAATCACATTCATCGACGTCCCCGCCGCGATTGATCGGCACATCGCGCATTCCCCGCAGGGACTGCCATCCGCCGGGTTCTCGCAGTTAACTGCCTTGGCAAATATCTTGGCCACCGTAGTCTTCCCGGTTCCCCGGGTTCCGCAGAACAAATAGGCATGGCCAATCCGGTTTGCCTTAATCTGGTTCTGCAATGTTGTAATAATATGATCCTGTCCCTTTACATCCTCAAATGCGGTGGGACGGAACTTTCTGTAAAGCGCCGTATACGACATGAATCACACCTCTGTCTAATTTTATTTATCCCGCAGCTTACCTAGTATAAGCCAATCTAAATACCTTATACCAGTTACCGGAACACTTCATCCCCGAAACTGATTCCCGTCATCTTCGCCTCTTTAATCAGGCTGCAATTCGGATCCACTGTCTTAAGCTTCCCTGCCACATCCTGAAGCGGCATCTTAGTTGTCTCTCCATTTTTCATGGCGATCATATAGCCGAACTCTTCTTTCAGAATCAGTTCTGCCGCCGCCGCACCCACTCTTGTGGAAAATACACGGTCGTACGCGCATGGAGAACCACCCCTCTGGGTATGTCCCGGAACCGTAATGCGCACTTCTTTGTCCGTCTTCTGCTGAATCTGCTCGGCCAGTTCATAGGCAATAGACGGGTACTTTCTCTTAGCCAGCTTCTCCTTATATTCCTTCTTCTTTAGCTGAGCATCCTTCTTAGAAATCGCTCCCTCGGCAACCGCCAGTATGGTAAATGGCTTACCCGCTGCAGAACGCTTCTGAATCACATCAGCAATGACGTCAATATCATAAGGAATCTCCGGAAGCAGAATAATATCTGCGCCCCCCGCAACCCCCGCATGCAGTGTTACATGACCCACCTTATGTCCCATTACTTCTATAATAAATACACGGCTGTGTGAAGTGGCCGTTGTGTGGATTCTGTCAATTGTATCCGTGGCAATATCCACTGCGCTCTGGAATCCGAAGGTCATATCCGTTCCCCAGAGATCATTGTCAATCGTCTTGGGAAGAGTGATCACGTTCAGCCCCTCTTCCCTCAGCATATTAGCCGTCTTATGCGTACCATTGCCGCCTAATATCACAAGACAGTCCAGGCTCAGCTTATGGTATGTATGCTTCATAGCCGCAACTTTGTCCAATCCGTTCTCATCCGGTACCCGCATCAGCTTAAACGGCTGTCTGGATGTCCCCAGGATCGTACCGCCCCGGGTCAGAATCCCCGAAAAGTCTTTGGAAGTCAGCATCTCAAAATTCGCATAGATTAAACCCTTATAGCCATCTTTAAATCCATATATCTCTACATCATCACGTTTGGAACATACGCCCTTCACCACACCGCGCATTGCAGCGTTCAATGCCTGGCAGTCTCCGCCGCTCGTCAGCATACCAATCCTCAACATAATCGATTCCTCCTTATTTAAGCTTCTGCCGCTTCCGCTGCAGATCTTATAAACTACAATCAGCTCCACCGTAAGGTGAAGCTGCTCTTACTCTTATGATTATACCCCATTTTGGATACCGTAACAAGAAAATATTCATTTCACGGGGTCGTTTCGTGGACTCGTCGTTACTGTGCACACCTTACGGGCGTGCACAGTAACGGCTCGTCCAAATGCACACTGGCTGTACCAAAATGTAGACCCGGTTTTAAGAAATCCCTGGAGACTGGATGCTGTCCCTTCATTCTGCGCCTTATTCTCCAACAAACCTAAAGCTTTCACATTAAAAAGCGGCCATATTTATCTCATTTTTGCACAAAGGGATTGTAAAATCAGCCAAAAAATTGTACAATATGAACAAGTAATACGAAAGAGAGGACACACTATGAAACAGAATAATATGTTAGCGATGATTTTAGCCGGGGGCCGGGGTTCACGCCTGCACGAACTGACCAATAAGGTGGCAAAACCGGCAGTTTCATATGGCGGTAAATACCGCATTGTCGATTTTCCTTTGAGCAACTGTGCCAACAGCGGGATTGATGTCGTGGGGGTGTTGACACAGTACGAATCCATTTTATTAAATAGCTATGTTGCTGCCGGCCGCCGCTGGGGGCTGGATGCCCAGGACAGCGGAGTATATGTCCTTCCGCCGCGGGAAAAAGCGGATGCCAACCTGGACGTCTACCGCGGAACCGCAGATGCAATCTCCCAGAATATTGATTTTATCGACAGCTTCTCACCGGAATATGTCCTTATACTGTCAGGCGATCACATATACAAGATGAATTATGCCAAGATGCTGTCCTACCACAAGGAACACCAGGCAGACGCAACAATCGCGGTAATCGAGGTACCGATGAAAGAGGCCAGCCGTTTTGGGATCATGAATACGGACGAAAGCGGCCGTATTGTAGAGTTTGAGGAAAAACCACCGCAGCCCAAGAGCAACCTGGCTTCCATGGGCATTTACATATTCAACTGGAAGCTGCTGCGCAGGATGCTTCTTACAGACATGAAGAATCCTGATTCCAGCCATGACTTTGGAAAGGACATCATACCTACGCTTCTGAACGACAGGAAAGAGCTGTTCGCATATAAATTCAAGGGCTACTGGAAAGATGTGGGGACCATTGATTCTCTGTGGGAAGCCAATATGGATCTTCTGGACAAGAATAATGAGCTGGATCTCAATGATTCCACCTGGAAGATCTACACTGAAGACGGATATACCCTGCCTCATTATGTCGGTCCAGAGGCCGATATCAAGCGCGCTTTCATCACACAGGGGTGCAAGATCAACGGAGAAGTGAAGAATTCCGTCCTGTTCACTGGCGCTACGGTCAGAACCGGGGCAAAGGTCATAGACAGTGTCCTTATGCCGGGCGTTGATGTTGAGGAGGGCGCATGCATTACGAGGGCACTCATCGCCGACGGCGTTAAGGTCGGTAAGAATGCGGTTGTAGGCAGCGCAGGAAGCGAGCATATCGAACTCGTTTCTAAAAATGTAAAGGGGGAAGAATAATATGGATAAAGCATTTGGAATCGTAAATCCTGCCGGCAACCACATCTCAGTAGAAGGACTTCAGTCATATCGCACCATCGGGGCATTTTCATTCCTCGGCAGATACCGCGTTATCGACTTCCCGATCTCGAATATGAGCAACAGCGGGATCGACCAGATCCAGGTCTATGCGCGCAGTAAACCGCGTTCGCTTGTGGAACACCTGGGAACAGGGCGGCACTATAACATCAACTCCAAGCGGGGGAAGCTGCGTGTCCTTTTCTCTGAAAACAGCTCTGACAATGACATTTACAATACTGATATTGCCGCATTCCTTGAGAATCTCGAGTGCATTGAGAGAATGCATTATCCGTACGTTGTCATTGTACCGAATTACATGGTGTATACGGAGAACTATGACAAGCTTTTGGATACGCACATAAATTCAGGCGCCGACATTACTCTCTTGTATCACTCCACAGACAATGCCAAGGAAACATTTCTGAATTGTGACCTGTTAAACCTGAACCGTCAGAAGGGAGTTCTTTCTATAGAGAAAAACCGCGGAACAGCAAAGAGCAGAAATATTTTTATGGATACCTATATCATGAAAAAGGAGCTGTTTATTGAGCTGATCCATAAGGCTAAAAGCCTGTCCTCCATGTATACGCTTGCACAGATTGTAAATAATCAGTGTAATGAACTGGATATCCGCGGAGTATCCCACAGAGGTTATTTTGCGTCAATTACTGACTTTAAGAGCTATTATGACGCAAATATGTCGCTGATAAATTATAAGAATGCCATGAATCTATTTGACGAGGAATGGCCGATCTATACAAGGACGAATGACTCTTGTCCGACGCAGTATTTCGAGACGGCTGCCGTTAAGACCTCTGTTGTGTCTAACGGATGTCTGATAGAAGGAACTGTGGAGAATTCGGTGATCGGACGGGGATGCACCATCCATAAGGGTGCTGTTGTTAAAAACTGTGTGATTCTGCCCGGAGCGGTAATTGGGAAAGATGTACATATTGAAAATCAAGTTGTGGATAAGGGAGCGAATTTGCTCCATGCAAAGGAACTGATTGCGCCGCCGGAGAGGCCGGGGTATATCAGGCGGGGAGATACTATTTAGCGGAGTTTGTAAGAGAATGGGGCCGTCGGTAAATGATTGATTCATACTATATATTGCAGCCTGACTTCATAGTCCGCCTCAATATGTAGTCTGTAAATATCATTTCCCGACAGCCCCAGCTGTCTTATCTCTTGCCAGGTAAGCAGGAGATGTTCATTTGATTTTTCTATATAAGATCCCCATCATCAAAGGGATCTCCGCATTCGGGACAGAATTTCGGCGGATGGGCCATGTCTTCAGGCTCCCAGCCACATTTGTCACAGCGGTACTGAGGGACGCCCGCAGGTTTCTTCGCACCGCACTCTGTACAGAATTTGCCTTTGTTTACGGTACCGCAGGAACAATTCCAGCCCTCTGCCGGGACTTGCCTTGGGGCACCGCACTCTGCGCAGAACTTCCCCTTGTTGCCTGCACAGCCGCAACTGCAGGTCCAGCCGTCTGCTGACGGAGCCTGGCTGACCGCCCCTGAAGGCTGGCCTGCCTGGTTTGTCTGCTGCTGTCCCATCTGATAGAGGTTCTGGCTGTTCATTCCGCCCATATTGTTTGCCATCCCCATCCCCATAAATGCCATGGCTGAACCTGTGCCTTCATTCTTAGCTGCGGACTGCATGGCAGCTGCCTGAGCTCCTGTCAGATATGCCGCTGCCATAGTCGGGTCTCTGAAGACTGCGGATCTCTGCAGTTCCTTTATGTATGCCTCATCTTTTTCGGATGCGCGGATGCTGCTGATGGCGATGGATACCATTTCGATTCCTCTTGTACCGTTCCACTTATCGGACAGGATGTCCTTTAATGCATTGGTGAGCTCCATTGTATGCCCGGGCAGTGAACTGTAGCGGATACCCATTTCTGATATCCGTGCAAATGCGGGCTGCAGGGAGTTCAGCAGCTCACTTTTCAGCTGGCTTTCCAGATCCCGAACGGTATATTCGTATTCAAAGTTTGCACAGACATTTTTATAGAATAATATCGGATTGCTCAGGCGGTAAGAATATTCTCCGAAACAGCGGACTGAAATATCCATATCCAGGCCTATATTCTTATCTGTCACTCGAAATGGTACAGGATTCGGTGTGCCGTATTTGTTTCCCATGAGTTCTTTTGTGTTAAAGAAATAGACTCTCTGATCCTTTCCTGTGTCTCCGCCCATTGTAAAACGCTTTTTAAAAGTATTGAATGCCTCTTCCACTCCCTCTTCATATCCGTCATAGAAAATAGAGGGTTCCGTGGAGTTCTCCCATACAAATTCCCCCGGCTCCGAAGAGAATGCCACAATCTCTCCCTGATCAACGATCATCATGCATTGTCCTTCATTCACTGCTACGATTGAACCGTTGCTGATGATATTATCCTCTCCACGTTTATTAGAACTTCTCCTGGATGTGCGCTTCATCCCCTTTGCAGCGATGATACCATCCCCCAGGGATTCGCAGTAAAAATACTCTCTCCATTGATCCGCCAGCACTCCTGATGCTGCTCCGATTCCTGCTTTTAATAAGCCCATAGTTAGTTACCTCCTGATTTATGAATCCTCACTTATCTCGTTAAATCGTTTTCTATCTGTCCTAAAATGTATTTCTGCTTTCGTCCGGACGGTTCTTACTTTTTCTTCAAAGGTTTTTTTATGATACTGCTTGTCAAAAACACTTCATCTTTCTGAACCTGCACCGATGCATCTGCGTTTCGGTATACCTCTGCATCTCTCTGTTTATATGCCGTATCCAATTTTGCTTTCATACCAAACATGTAGATGAAGCTGATAATCAGTCCGCAAATCATTGCCGGGATTATGTAGCTTACAGGCGTCTTTGGTTTGGGAGATGTTTTCGACTCTTGTTGGTTCTTCCCGGTTCCTGCCGCTGTTCCACTGTTTGACGGCTGGTAATTCTGACTGCTTTCTGACTCATTTGCGTCGGCATCTCCGTTCCCTGCACTCTGTCCGCCTGTCTGAGAATTCATGCTTTTTTCATACAGCGGCCCAATTTCTTCCAGAAAAACCTTAAATCCCGCTCCGTACTGGCCGGTGCTAAGATAATTCTGAACCACATTATTAAACAGCGGCCTTAAATCATTTTCTGGTATAAATTTATTTTCATATCCTAGTTGAAGAATATTACACATGCCGGTGCTCGTTTCAAATATGAACATAATAGTGTGCCTGTCATCTCCGATACCATATCCATTGTCGTCACGCAGTTTTTTTGCCTCAGCCCCCATATCTGCTTCCGGTATCTGATTTTCTATTACCAGAACTACATCGGTCTGATATTGTGTGATAATAGCATTGATCTGCTCTGTCAACTCTGCCTCTTCCTCATTAGATAAAAGTTCTACTTCATCAATCACTTTCGGCTGACCCGCTTCCTCATTGGCTGATACTGGTATTACATTTACCAGAAACAGGCAAAGCAGAGCTGCTATAAACCGTATTTTTTTCATTCTCTGTCCCTCTCTCGTCATATGTATTCTCAATAATTCCTATCGCACCGCAATTCCATTCACTTTAAGAAAAACAGCAGCATTAGTAAATATATGATCACACTGCTTCCCACAAACGTCCCCAGCGCGTATTTCCAAAACAGCCCCCTGTCGACAGGCAGATTTCCTGCAAACTTGCCTGTCTGCCCATTCACTGCGTAATGGTATGTCTGGCCTTTATACTTTACGTCTAATGTCCATACAGGCATCAGGGCATACTTTACTTTTCCATTTTCACAAGCAAGTTTGCAATACTTCTGCTTAATAGTATGATACTCTTTTTTATTAATAGATTGATTTATGATATCTTCAAATGTCCTTTTGATTCTTTCCTCTGCCCGTCTCCGGCAGTTATCCTTAGGCACATCATACTTAAGCGCTTTATACCCTGACAAATACCCCGCCTCAAACGGTACCGCCTTCTCGATCCCATAAGGTTCAATAGCTTCCATATAGGTATCATCCATCTCAGCAGAGCCATCTACAGGAACATGTTCAAAAAACATATCCCCTTTTCTGGTAACAAGATATAAATCTTTTTGAGTAAACTCATAGTAATCGTCCTGCCACGTGTTTATCTTTTCCGCATCATAAATAACAGACCCTTTTGCCCGGCAGCTGAACAGCCAGAAAGGAACATAGATTCCGGTTATTTCTTTTATATTATGCTCCGACTGGAAACCTTTTAGCAAAAGTTTCTTTCCTTTACAATGCTCCTTAAATATCTGTTTTACCTCGTCCTTGTTCAGTTGGAATGGGATAACCAAATCTGGTTGAAACTCTCCTGATACCTGTCCCGGCAGGATTATCGGACTGTCACAATAGGGACATTTTGTGGCGGCAGTAGTCTCATCAGCATCCACATCGCCGCCGCAGGATGGGCAGGTATAAACTTTCTTTCCATCCTTTTCTTTTACCGCCCATTCGCCCTGGACGCCCCGGGAATCTTCCTCCCAATCGAATGTATCCTCCTGTGCTTCTACTGACTCTACAATCTCTGCATACTGCTGGATTATTTCCATATCTATTTCATTATCACAGGATGGGCAGCGAAGCTTCTGGATATCACTGCTGAACACCAGACTCCCCCCACAACAGGGGCACTTATAGCCTTTTGTACTCATATTGCATACTCCTCTTCTCATTAGTCTTATTTGGGTAAAAATATCGTTTTTGCTTTACATTTATTATATCATAGTCATTGGGAATTTGATATTACCCTCTCTTCTTTTCTTCTACGGACTGATCCTGTTCCTTCTTTATAGGTTTTTTCGTGATATCGCTTGTTAAGAATACCGCCGTTTTACGAGTATGAAACGACGCATCTGTGTTCCGGTATGCATCCGCATTACTCTGATCATACTCCGTCTCCGGTTTCCTGTTCATAAAAGCCCTCCATATTAAGGTGATAATCCCTCCGCATATCATTGCGGGAATCAAGTAAATTAAGGGGGATTTTTTCTTCGGAGCAGTTTTCACATCCTTCTGAGTCTGACTTGTATCTTTGGCTGCGCCTCCGTCTGCCGGCTGCTTTTTTCCATATAATTCTGAAAGCCCTTCCAGATAAATCTGAAAGCCCTCGCTGTACTGACCCGGGCTTAGATAATTAGTAGCCATATTCTTAAGCAGCTGCGTTAAATCGCCGCCGGCCAGAAACGTATTTTCATTTCCAAATTGAACAACTCTACAATTACCGCTGTTTAATTCAATTATGAGCATGATTGCGTTCTTGTCGTCCCCGATCCCATATCCATTCTGGTTATACAGATTTTTTGCCTCGGCATTTAAATCAGCTTCCTGTATCTGCCTTTTCATTACCAGAATTACATCTATTTGATATTTTTCACCAATGCCATAAATCTGTTCTGTCAGTGCTGCCTCTTCTGCCTCGGATAGAAGCTCCGCTTCATCCATCACTTTCGGCGGGCTGGCCTCTCCGCTCGCAGAAACAGGCATAACATTTACCAGAAACAGGCAAAGCAGTACTGCCATGAATCGTAATTTATTCATTCTCCGTCCCTCTTCCGTAATATGTAGTTTTCATATTCCTAATGTCGCTACAGGTTTATGACTCAGAAAAATATAAGAAGCAACAGAAGATATACAATCAAAGTACTTCCCGCAAACACCCCCAGCGTATTTTTCCTGTACATCCCCTTATCAGTCGGCAGATCACCTGACAGTTTTCCGGTCTGTCCGTTCACTGCAAAGGGGTATATTTTGTCTTTATATTTTACATGAAACGTCCAGAGCGGCAACAAGGCATACTGCACCTTACCTTTCGTGCAGGCAATACTGGAGCTTTTTTGAAAGATAGAATAATACTCATTATGGTTGACTGACTTGCTCATAGCTCTTTGAAGTGAGCTCTTTATCTTTTCCTCTGCTACATTCCTGCATTCTTCTTTGGACACATCGTACCGAATTGCTTCATAACCGGACAGGTAACCTTCCTCAAAAGGAACCGCTTTTTCAATCCCATATGGTTCTATGGATTCCATATAACTTTCATCTTTCTCAGAGGAACCGCCTACAGGAAGGTATTCGAAGAACATATCTCCTTTTCTGGTAACCAGGTATAAATCTCTTTGGGTGTATTCAAAATCATCATCCTGCCATTTTTTTATCTTTTGAGCATCATAGATAAAAGTTCCCTTTGCCCGGCAGCTGAACAGCCAAAATGGAACATAACTCCCAGTTACCTCCTGCATTTTATGCCCGGACCGGAGAGCCTTTGGCAAAAACTTCTTTCCTTTACAGTACTCCTTAAATATCTCTTTTACACCCTCCTCATCCATCTGAAAAGGTATAATCAGATCAGGGTGATATTCCCCCGACACTTGCCCCGGCAGTATTACAGGACTGTCACAATAGAGACAGGTTGTAGATGCGGTTGTCTCGTCGGCATCCACCTCCGCGCCGCAGCATGGACAGATATAAAGTTTCCTTCCTTCTTCTTCTTTCACTCCCCATTCAGTCTGGCTCTCCCCGGCATCATCCTCCCACTCAAATGTATCCCCCTGCGCTTCTACTGACTCTACGATCTCTGCATATTGCCGGACTGTATCCATATCGATCTCATGATCGCAGGAAGGGCATTGAAGCTTTTGGGTATCACTGCTGAACACCAGACTGCCACTGCAGCACGGACACTTATAGCCTCTTGTACTCATAGTTCACACTCCTCTGCTCTCTTGTACATCGTCCGTCAAACAGCTGCTCATTTCAATAGACCGCATTTACGATGTACTCCTATCATTTTAGTAAAAATGCCGCTTTCACTTTGCTTTTATTATAACATAGTATTTTTATATTTTATATGATAAAAACGCAAAACCGGGCAGTCATCCGAAAGGATTTCTGCCCGGTTGAAATATATTTTATTTTCTATCTGAGTCTATCCAGTTCTATATTGTCGTAAGCCCACGATTCCATACAGTATTCCAATTGCAGCCGCTCCCGTCACGGCTGCCCCGCCCCCCATAACCTGCATCCAAGTATTATACAGCTCCTGTTCCGGCCAAAACTGCTGAAAGGCTGCAAATTGTCTGAGGGCCTCTGTCTTCGTTTTCCAAAGGCTGCTGAAAAATTCGAAATCCGACCAGTAAGTGGGCAGATAGTCTCTTCCCAGGCCGGAGAACATGATTCCCAGAATCACAATCACTAGCAGCATGATCCAGCCTGCTGCCACCAGGCACTTGGACAGAACTGCCGGTTTCCTGGTTTTTCTGGCGTATACCGCAGCGGCAGTACAGAAGGCAGCGCACAGCATAGCCAGACTAACTGCAAATATGATTTTTGCCGTGGCCGAGTAGAACTGCCCGTCTATTACTTCTTTATGGGATCCTCCAAGATATACTTCCAGCATACTGACAATATTCTGCACGGACTTGCTGTCCGGTTTTCTTTGGACAGAAATGCCGTCAAATGCGCTTCCCTTTTCCGCAGGGATCATACAGACAGCCTCTTCTCCTGATAATATTCCGGTTATGCGGTAGGTCTTCCCACCAGTTTGAATTACATTTCCGGATGCATCTTTGACCCCAAACAGGGCTATAGAAGTCTTTTGATCCAGCAGGCAGACACCGGTTTCACTGCTTAGAAAATACCTGCCGGACTGCAGTGTTTTTCCAAACACTGCTTCCGGCTGTCCCTTGACACTGAAACAGTCTGCCTGCTGTTTCCTGCCCGTCTGCTCTGCGGATATCTCCTTCCGGCCATGATTCTTCCACACCGCGGCTAAGGCAAGCTTTTTTGCTTCTTCACTGTCCATCAGCTGGTCAAAGGATTCCTCCGGGATCATTCCCTCCTGGTAACTCAGAGACAGATAACCGGAATGAGTCTCTGCCGCCTGTGTGCGGCCGAGCAGCCATAGATCCGCCAAAATCAGCGCCGCAGCAAGCAATAAATAGAATGTCAGTTTGCGTTTTCCATTATCCGTACCTGGTCACCTTCTTCCACATATTTTTCCGACGACACAATGATTTGGTCTTCTCTGCTAAGCTCTGCTATGACAGCGGCGTTCTGGCTGTCCTTTTCCAGTACGTTTACAGGAACCCTTTTGGCGCTCTGTACCGTCCCCAGCATTCCGGAGCTTTCAGTAAGAATCAGGCAGTACGTACCGTCAGTGCCTTCATGCAGCGCACTCAGCGGTATCATCTGCTCATATTCCTCCTGGGACTCGGTCTTTGCCGTCCAGGTAAATGCCTTGTTATAAACGCCCTCGACTCTTTCTGGAAGCGGCGCATACCAGAATGCTCCTGCTTCACCGGAGGCACCGCTGCTTGATTGCCCTTCGCCCTGGCTCTGTCCCTCTTCCTTGCTTTGGCTGCTGTCCGCATTTTCGACGGACTCGATTTTTAAGATGCGCTTTTCAGAAGATGGCAGCGTAATCTCAACTTCTTTCCCTGCCGATAACTGCTCTTTATCTTCCCCGCTTACACTTCCACGCAGCCTCCAGCCTCCGTTTCCCAGAACCAGTATCTCTGATCCGGTGGTAACGGCGCCTTCCTGGATTCCAGACCGCAGTACCACACAATCCTGCTCCGCACAGATTTTTCCTCCGGCTGCCTGATACTCACGGAGCTTTTGAAGCTCACGCTCCGCCTGCTCTGTCTGAACGTTTAGGTCCTGTACCCCCAGCTCGGCCGCTTCCCGGGCATTGGCATCATTTGCCTCCTGGGCGGCATCTTCCCGGCATGCCAGGTCATAGGCATTCTGGGCATCCTCCAGAGCCTGATTCGCAGACTGCACTTCTGCCTGTGCACTCTGGAGCGCCTGGTAAAGCGCCTGTTTTTGTTCCTGGATTCCTGGGTCTTCTTCCGTATCAGGCTGTCCGGCGGTCTCCTCTTCCCCCGGTCCGCCGGCTTCTGCCTTGTCGTATGCAGCCTGTGCCTCTGCCGCCTTCTGTTCTGCCTCTGCCAGTCTGTTCTGCGCAGACTGCAGCGTCAGGGCCGCCCCCGCAGCCGAGGATACTCTTTCACTCCCGCGGGCGGTAACCTGCTGCTGTTCCCTCTGCAGGCGCAGCCTCTCTACTTCGGCCTGTTGCTTGTCAATGGTTTTTTGAAGATATTCCTCCCTGAACTGTACCAGACATTCTCCTGCTTTTACCGTACTGCCTTCCTTTGCGGCACTCTCGACCTGCTGCTGGGGCCAGGGAAAAAGTTTTGTCTCCTGTGCCGGTACGATCTGCCCTTTTCCTTCCCAGGTGTAAGTCAGGCGTCCCTTTTTTATTTTCTCCACCTGGACCTGTGCAACCAGCATGGATGCAGCGGCTCTGGAAATTACGGTACAAAGCGCCATCACAGCCAGAAATACTGCCAGAATCCGTATGGCCCGTTTTTTATTCTTATCCATCTATGATCTACTCCTTAATCCCTGATGCAACAATTCCCTGTTCCAGATAATCCTGTCCGAAAAAGAACAATAACAGCGCCGGCGCCAGCATAATAATAGACGCAGCAAATGCAAGGGCCGCCTTTGAGGCTGTTATCTGCGGCAGGTACAGCGATAGCGGCCAGTAAGCCTTTGTCTTGAGATAAGTCATCGGCTGCTCGATTGCATTCCAGCTCTCCAGAAATCCCAGAATCAATATTGCAAAAATTCCAGCTTTTCCAAGTGGCAGGCCCACATGCAGAAAGATCCGCAGGCTACCCGCGCCATCCACCTTAGCAGCCTCAATCATATCCCCTGGTATGGCGGAAAAACTCTTTCGCAGTATGAATACCGGCAAAGTGGAAAACATCCCCGGCAGAATCACTGCCGTCGGCGTATCCATTAGATGTACCGAACTCAGCACCAGATAGCCGGACACCATAGTTACCTGAAAGGGCAGAACCATCAGAAGCATATAGAGAAACCACAGCACCCCTTTTCCCGGAAACCGAAATCTGGCAAATGCCCATGCTGCGGGAACTGCCGTGAGAAGCTGACCAGCCAGTATGCCGCCGGTCTGGATACACGAGTTCCAAAACGCCGTAAAAAATTCCGGCGAATCAAGCAGGAGCCGTACATATGCACGCAGTGTGGGGTAAGCCGGGATCAGCCGGAAACCAGACATCCCCTCCAGGCCGGAAAGTACCGGCCCGCACAGTTCTCTCAATTCCTGTACTCCCATGAAAGAGTAGGAAACCAGCAGGAACAGTGGAAGCAGAATGATCACCAGCACCAGAATCAGACACAGCCGGACAACGGCTCCTCTCCCGGCGGCTGATTTATAACTGACCAAGCTGCCCCTCCCGCTTTTCTCTGTGATTTCTCCATAATTCCTCACCACCCAAGACACCTCCTATTCCCAGCATAAGCAGTACCGCCGCGGCTGTCATTTTCTGGATGTCCAGATTTGTAAACCAATTATTAAATAAATGCTGCAGCATGTATATGCTGTCGTGGGGATAATCCCCCGCAATCAGATATGCTTCCCGAAACACACGGAATGCATTGATAAAAGACAAAAGCGCTGTCACGAATACCGTTTCTTTCATCTGGGGCATCGTGATATACCGAAAACAGCTCCACCTTCCCGCGCCCTGCACCTGAGCAGCCTCATACTGTTCCCGTGGTATGGCGCTCAAGCCTGCCAGCCACAGCACCATATCATATCCCAGGTTCTTCCATATATAGCAGGCCGTCAGCACCCAGAATGCCTGATCAGAGGCCAGCCAGTCCTGTCCCCCGCCCCCAAGCTTTTGAAGCAGGAGGTTGAGCCAGCCATGCCTGTCAAAAATCATCTGGAAACAGACTGCCACAGACGCCACGGGCATAGCCATAGGCAGAAGCACACCGGTCTTTGCCGCTTTTTGAAACATACCGGTATTCCGAAGCGCCAATGCCGTGCACAGTGATAGTAAAAGAAGCAGCGGAATACAGATCACCATAAACCGTGCAGTATTTCCCGCTGCCCTTCCAAACGCCTCGTTTAGCAGCACCGACTGATAATTCCTAGCTCCTACAAATCCCTTTCCGGAAGCCTGAAGAAAAGACCGGCGGATAACATCCAGAAACGGCAGGAAGACAAACCCTCCTACTCCCAAAAGGCTTGGGAGCAGAAACAGGTATGCCGTTCTTATTTCTTTTTTTCTATTCTGCGAGATAGGTATCCACCTTCTGCGCGATTGTCTCCGCCGCTTTTGTGGCATCAATACTTCCCTCCAGATATTTGTCCGTTGTCTCCTGGTAAATGTTCCATACGATCCGATCCTGATTTACCGGTTTTGTCAGAGAATGGCCAAGCTCCATTAAATGATCCACTTCCTCTACCGTGGGATATGTGGCGGATATTTCAACGGTATCATCTCCGATCCTCGTGCTGCTCATCATCGAAAATGAATTTGCATACTCACTGTCCACCTCGGCGGCCACGCCCTTCATCGCGCTTTCCATAACCGGAAATCCATCATCAAGCTGTGCCGACTGTATTTCTTCGGAGAATAAATATTTCACGAAATCTTCCGCAAGATCTTTCACACCGCTGCTCTCATTAATCCCCACAACACCTACCGGATTATACATATTCTGAACTGCGGACGGTTTCACGTTCAGCTCCCGCATCATAGCGTATGGCAGCATCATATTCTGCACACTGGATATCTCTTCCGTGGACACTGCGTCCGGATATTTCATGATACCCGCGCCCATAATATTGTTAAACGGCCCAGGAGCATATTCATAGGAAGTGTTGTATTCTTCTCCTTCAAATTCCGCAGCCCGTGCATTCACGCTGATTTTCGATTCCAGCTCCAGAAGCTGCACCAGCCTGGCCTGGTCAATTTTACCGTCGGGGTCTACAATTTCGTCCTGGTACAGCTGGAATAGGAAATTACGGATATAATCATAGTCTGCAACGCCAAACACGGAGGCCTCCGGATTGGCATCCATATAGGCCTGGAGTGTATCGATGGATTCCAGAGCTGCTTTTACCTCTTCGTCGCCGAACAGGATTGGTATCTTGAACTTTACAGGCATCCCGTAAATATTTCCTCCACTCTGTGCGGTATTCTTCAACATCTCTTCCAGATAAGAATCCTGTCCCATCAGGTCATCAGCAAGGTCTGTCAAATCTTCCAGCATTCCCTTTTCGATATAGGAATCAACCGGCAGGCCATCCAGCAGCAGCACATCGGCTCCGTTCCCGCCAAGCAGTTCCGTATTCAAAGTGCGGATATCGTCTGTGCTCACCTCACCTGCTGTTTTACCGGATGTATTGAACTCTACTTTCACATCAGTATGTTTTTTCTGGAATCGAATAATTGCCTGACGCACAGTATCATTTTCTGACAGGCCGAAAACTTTGAGTGTTTTCTCCGGCACAGAAGGAATACTGGGGTCAAACACATAATACTCCAGTAGGTTCGTTCCCGCTTTATCCTGACTGTATAGTACATAGAAATCTTCTTTATCTCCCATTACCACAGAGACAGGACTATTTACCGGCGAGCCCATAGCTCCCATACTCCCCTCCATCAGAATCTCGCTGATGTCGTTTCCACTTTGTTTTCTGCTGATTCCGTCTTCTGAAACTGTATACCAGTTGCTGCCGTCGCTGCAAAGCTGTCCATGTTCGCCATTTTCCTGCTTCAGTGTCCCTTTCTCAGCCAGGCTGCCACTCTGGTATAAAGTATAGATTCCTTCCTCCGTGTTCACTGCCACCATCCCGTCACTGCCCTTTGCCATTAGCTTCTCTGAATTGCTGACCGACTGGATCGTCTGGATCTCGCTGACAGTTTCCAATGTATCTGGTGAAAGAATCACAACTTTCTGCTGGTATATATCCTGCAGCCAATAATTTCCCGCATCATCGACCAGCAGATCTGCTACCATAGGCGTCCCGTACTCTGTCTCCTGCTTTAAATAGGCTGCATCCAGCGCTTCCCCTGCACCGCCCTCTTTCCCCCGGGCCAGCTGAAACTGCTGTGTCTCCATATTCACACTCAAAAGTACCTGTGTGCCATCCGCTGTCTCCTCCATATCAACCAGATACGGGGGCTGATCCTGGTATAACTCCGCTATCCATTTAACCGGAGTTTCCTTCCATTCTCCATCTTTATATTCGTACCTGTTTACTTCCGGTCCTTTGGACCCGAACAAGAGGGGATTCCCGTCTTTGGATTTAGAAAAGCTGATTCCGCCTTCTCCATCTTTAAAAGGCAGTTCAATATCCTTTTCTATATAGCGCCCCTTTCCCGCGTTATCATCTTTTGTATCTCCTTTACCGCACCCTGTCAGCAAACCGGCCGTAAGAGCCAGCGCCAGTATAAATGCCAGTGTTTGTTTTATTCTGTTTTTCACTGCTGTACCTCCCTTTCTATATCAGAGTACTCTATCAATACTCTTAATCATACAGGCAGAATCTCAAAAAATCTTGAAAGCCTGGAATTATTTCTTAAAGATTTTTTTGAGATTTATCTGCTATACTATATTTAATACACCAGAATGTTTTGAAAAGAGGTATTATTATGCATATACTGATCGTGGAAGATGATAAAGAATTAAGCCAGGCCCTCCAATTGCAGCTCAAGGCCAGAAACCACACTTCTGACTGCTGTTATAAGGGAAGTGAAGCTTTATACTATGCCATGAAGAATTCCTATGACCTGATTCTGCTGGACCGGATGCTCCCGGAAATTGACGGTCTCTCCATTCTGCGTTCTATCCGGCAGAACCATATAAACGTCCCTGTTATCCTGACTACTGCACTGGATACGGTAAACGACCGGATTGACGGACTTGACTGCGGCGCGGATGATTATCTGGTCAAGCCTTATGCAATTGAAGAACTGATGGCGCGCATCCGCGCGCTGTCCCGCCGCCCGGGTGTGCTTCTGGAGCATCAGGAACTTCACTTTTCTGACCTGAGATTTACCCCGGACAGCCGTACCCTGCGGTGCCAGGAAAGAGAAGTGCAGTTGTCCGGACGGGAAGCGCTGCTGATGGAATACTTTCTGCGCAATCCGGAAATGGTTCTTGCACGGGAACAGATCTTTGCACGCGTGTGGGGCTCTGATGCCGCAGTGGAGGACGGCAATCTGGATACTTATATTTATTTTTTAAGAAAACACCTGAAAACACTGCACAGCCAGAGTGCCATTTCTACCGTACACGGCCTTGGCTACCGCCTGGAAGGTTAAGTAACCGCATCTGGCTCATTTAAAGCCGCCAGTGGCGAGGATCCAGACGCCCGGCCCCATTACTTTATTGGCTCGGATGCCGTGCAGCGTGATGCACGGCTCCGAGAATAGCAGCACTGGAGGCACATCATGTTTCATAAATTTAAACAAAACCTTATCCTTTTATATACCCTGACAACGGGTTTGATCCTGACGCTGGTTGTTTTTATGGCTTTCTTATTTTCTGCCTTTTCCCAGAATAACCGCCGGGAGGCTGCATTTCAGAACAATTTATTTACTCTGACATCCAAACTGCAGACCGATTCCCAGTTTACAGACGCTTATCTGGCGGAAATGGAGTTGAGGAACGGCCTGCTGATATACATAGAAGAAAACGGGCACCCGCTCTTTTTTCCTGGCGCCTGGGAGCCGGACGGCGGGCGGGATGCCCTGCTGGACCGTGCGGCTGCTGAAGCCAAAAAAGAGGGCATCTATGAAGGCTCCCAGCCCATTTCCTCCGACCTGCTGAAGAGTTCTGTCTTTCGTATTAAGGGTGCACACTATGATACCTGGCTCGGTAATGTGATGATCATCCGTACAGAGTCAGGTTATAAGAAAATGATCCTGTTATCCGATGAAACCCAAAACCGCAGAAGTATCCTAAAAACAGGGCTGCTTTACCTGCTGATGGATCTACTCGGGATCTTCCTGCTGTATCTAAGCGGCAGGCGGTTTGTCCGCCGCTCTACACAGCCATTGGAAGAAACTTACGAAAAACAGAGAGACTTTGTCTCGGCAGCCTCTCATGAACTGCGCTCGCCTCTGGCCGTCATACAGGCAAATGCCTCAGCCATCCAGGATGCCCCCGGGGAAAGTCCCCGGCTTCTGGCTGTGATTCAAAGCGAATGCGACCGGGGAAGCGCCCTCATCAAAAACCTGCTGCTTCTTGCAACTGCAGACAGCAAAAGTCTGTCCCTGCATAAGCAAAACCTGGAAATAGACGACCTGCTTCTGCATTTACTGGAACTGTATGAACCGGTCTTCCTTGCCAAAAACGCCAGGCTGCTGCTGGAACTTCCCGAAGAAACGCTGCCTTACGTCCAGGCTGATCCCCAGCTCTGTCTGCAAATATTCACAATACTTCTGGATAATGCGGCTGCGTATGGACTGGAACAAAGCTCCAGCCCGAAGGTTCTGTTGAAGGCAGACTGCAGCAGCGGCTCTGTGTACGTATCAGTAACTGACTACGGTGTGGGTATCCCCGGCGATAAAAAGCTGCAGATATTTGACCGTTTCTATCGGGGCGACAGATCCCGCAGCCACAAAGAACATTTTGGGCTGGGTCTGTCCATTGCAGCAGAACTGGCAAATGCCCAGGGGCTGGATCTGGACGTACAGGATACGCCGGGGGGCGGGTGCACTTTTGTTGTCAGATTTCATGTTGTACAGGGATAATCGAGTGGACGGATAAGGCTGTCTATTTGTAGATAGTAATCAGATACACTGGGTGAAACTAACAGGAACATTAAAATATTGTAAACGAAGAGGGATGATATCCATTTTCGATATCATCCCTCTTCACTCGCTTTAGAGATCATGTTTCCATCTTTATTTTCTGTTTTGTTGATACCCAACGGAAGGCTGAAAGTTACTGTGCTTTCTTATGTTTTATTGTGCAGCGTTTCTCGAAAGATGTCAAGTGGAATCAAAACATACTCCTGCAGCGTTAGCCTCCCCCATCAAACTTATAACCAATTTTAATTTCTCTGCAGCGCCGAATCAAATGCAATATTCGAAGGCGAGAAGTTCATTTTCTTTATATATTCCAGGGATTCTCTCGCCCCGCATTCCCGTTCCATCCCGCTGTCTTCCCACTCAACAGAAAGCGGCCCCTCATATCCCATCGCGTTCAGCTCCCGGATAATACCGTCAAAGTCAACATCCCCATGTCCCACCGAGACAAAGTTCCATCCCCTGCGCAGGTCTCCAAACGGCAGGCAGGAGCCCAGTATTCCGTTCTTACCGTTTAGATTCACCTTTACATCTTTAATATGAACATGATAAATCCGTTTCCTGAAGTCACGTAAAAATTGCTTCTCATCAATCCCCTGCCATACCAAGTGACTTGGGTCAAAATTAATGCCGAGTGTTTCTCTGAATCCGAATCGTTTTAACAGCTCCTCCGTCGAATAATAGTCAAATGCAATCTCCGCGGGATGAACTTCTAAAGCAAATTTCACACCATACTGATCAAATACATCAAAAATAGGTGTCCATAGTTCGTAGATTTTCTGGTACCCTTCTTCGATCATTTTTTCCGTTGTCTGCGGATAGGAATACCAGTACGGCCACAGCGGGGAACCCGTGAATCCAGTCACCACTTCTACGCCCATCAATGCGGCTGCCTCCGCCGTACGTTTCATTTCCTCAACCGCCCATTTTCTGATTTTTTCCGGATTGCCCTTACAAGAATCCGGTGCAAAATTGTCCAGGCGCGGCTCCCATTCATCACCAACGCACTGCCCCGTCAAGTGCGCGGATATGGCGAAGCATCTTAAATGATGCTCTTCCAAAGTTTCTTTTAAACCGGATATATAGGATGGATCAGAAACCGCCTGTCCCACATCGAAATGAGCATGTGTCGCCAGCTCGATCCCCTCATACCCCATATCTTCGCATAATCTTGCTAATTCTATAACTGACAAATCTCCAAACTGCCCCGATGCGATAGTAATCGGACGGCTCATATGCATTTCCTCCTTTAGTGAAAAGGGGTCTGACCCCTTTTGTTATTATTCTTTATTAAACAGTTTATCCTGCCTTCCCTCATAGGGATTCTTAATGATAAGGGGCTTCATAAACTCAGCAACCTTTTCAACCCCGTCCATACGGCTCATAGTCACATCCTCATGTTCATAGCTGAGCGATCCGTCGAATCCCACCATCGACAATTCCGTGATCAGCCTTTTCCATTCTACCTGGCCCCAGCCCGGGATTCTGAATCTGTATGTATGGTCCAGTGCGGACATGTCGCCATGCATCAGTGTGCCGCCTAAGGCAATATTTTGTTTTGCCAGCTCAGCATCCTTCGCATGAACATGGAAAATGCGGTCTTTTAACCGATCCACAGCCACAGCGGGATCAATGAGCAGGTATAAAATATTGGCAGGATCAAGGTTATAGCCGAGCGCCGGATGATAGTTAACAAGCTCCAGGGCCCTCTCCGCCGTGTGGATATCATAGACAAAACTGTTCGGATGGATTTCAATTGCAAACTTTACCCCATATTCCTGGAACTTATCTAAAACAGGTGTAAAACGCTCCGCAAACTGCTCTTCATATTCGCTCCATCCTTCTCCATACGGAAAGAAGAAAAATCTCCCCCAGTTTTCAACGCCCGGATACCCCACAACAATCGGAACCTCCAGTGCGTTTGCCGCCTGGGCAGTCCGGATCAGACTCTCTGTTCCGTGTTTGATTTTTTCTTCTGCCGTACCCTGATATATAAAATCCGTTTCTTTCCCCGACGGCCCCATAATCAGGAAGGAATCCGCGTGGTTGCTCAGCGCCTGGATACTCATCCCATAATCAGAAACCATCTTATTGATATCCTTGGCATAATTTCCTTTAATAACATCGATTGTTTCTAACTGTCCGTTGCCTTCATATGCGGGTATCTCAAGTGTTTCATATCCATACTGTGACACCAGTTTTACCACTTCTTCGAGCGGCTTTTCACTAAAATTTGCTGTAAAAAATCCTAACTTCATTTTTTTCCTCCTTTTTTCGGTAAAATATAGCCGTATTACAAAAAATCTGTTATTATCAATTCAGTATCCTTGGACAGAAAGGCGGATAATTAGTATGTATTATATCGAACGCAAAAGTAAAATTCTCGAATTACTCCAAGAAGAACGCAGCGTCAGCGTAGACTCTCTGGCCATGGCTTTTGATGTTTCAAAAGAAACAATCCGGCGTGATCTGCGGCAGATGGAAAGCGAAGGTTTACTGACAAGAACCCACGGCGGCGCTGTTCCGTTAACCACAGCTTTTACGGTTCCCGCCCCTTCTCCGGCAGAACCACCTGTAGACATCCGCAGCACTTTTAATAACGATATTAAACATTCTCTGTGCAGAAAAGCCGCTTCTTATATTAAAGAGGGGGATAATGTATATATCGACAACAGCTCAACTACCGTTTATCTGGCTCAATATATCCCGGAAAATATACAGGTTACATTTATTACGAATTCGATTTCTTTTCTGATCGAATCTTCACAATTAAATAATCCAAATCTGACTTTTGTCTGCCTTGGCGGAATCTTAAATACGAACAATTTATCCACATATGGAAATATTGCGCTCCGTAATTCACATGATTATTTTCCAAACAAGGCCTTTTTGTCCTGCACTGGCATATCTGAAGAAAGACAAATTACAGATTCCAGTATCAACGAAGTAGATATCAAAAAGGAAATGATTCACAGGGCAAAAGAAGTGTTTATATTATCTGACCATACCAAATTCAACAAAAACGGTCAGATTTCCCTATCCAATATCGAAAATATCCACCACATCATAACAGACCCTATTGTGGATTCTTACAGCCACAATTTCATCGACCGTTCGCATACAGATATTATCTTCGCTGAATGATCTTACTTTTCAGAGCTGTTTAAAACCATCTGCAAAAGTACCGCCACAATAATAATTGCGCCCTTAATTGCATCCACAAGGAATGAATTCACGCCCATCAGGTTCATCATATTGTTAATAATACCAAGGGTAAGCGTTCCCAGAACCGTAAAACCAATCTTCCCTTTCCCACCGGCCATGCTTGTTCCGCCGATTACGGCTGCCGCGATGGCGTCCATTTCATAGCTGGATCCCGATGATGCCGAATTCACGCTGCCCAGTCTCGATGTTTCCACAATTGCCGCAATTACAACTAATAAAGATAAAATTGAATAAGCAAAACATTTCACTCTGACTACACGCACGGTTGCCAGCTCGGCCGCTTTCTGGTTGCTCCCCACCGCATAGATGTGCCTTCCCGTTGCGGTGTGCTGGGCAAACAAATATACAAAAACCGCACACACGATCCAGACAATGATGGGCATTGGAATCACACCAAATAGATTCGTATTCGAAATCGAAAGATAGGAATCCAGCTTATCTCCTGCTGCCGTCAGTCCGCCCCCATTCAGCCAGTACTGTGCAACAGAGCGGTAGATACTCATACTTCCCAATGTGGTAATAAATGCAGGAATTCTGAATTTTGCAACCAACAGACCCGTAATGATCCCCAAAACAAGCGCCATGATAATGCTTGCTGCCAATGTTAACACAATGCTCTGCGTCTGGTTAAATATCTGTATAATAATGACGCCGGTAAACGCCAGCTGCGATCCTACGGACAAATCGATTCCTCCGGTAATAATCACCAGGGTCATACCCAGTGCAATAATTCCGATAACTGAATTGTTTCTTAAGATATTAATAATATTATTGAATGACAAAAACATGCTTCCCTGAAATATCACCGCCAGGACAAACAATACGGCAAATGCAATCAGCGCACTGTTGCTGCCGGCCCATCTTTTCCAATCTCTGCCTTTCACTTTCGTATCCATATATTCACCTCATTTCCTATATTGTCCCGCCGGTAGCCGCTATCATAATATTCTCTTCATTGGCCTCTTCCCGGGAAAACTCTTTTCGCATTTCTCCATGGAACATCACGTATATCCGGTCGCAAAGCATTAAGACTTCGTGCGCTTCACTGGAGAGAACTACAAAACTGACTCCCTGTTCCGCCAGCTTCATAATAATACTGTAAATCTCCAGCTTCGCTCCGATATCCACTCCCTGCGTCGGATTGTCCAAAATGACCAGTTCCGGATTTGAGCTGAGCGCCCGCGCCAGCATCACTTTCTGCTGATTTCCGCCGGAAAGGCTTGTAATCAGGTCACCCGTATCTTTTACCTTAATGTTTAACTGCTGCACATAATCATCCACCAGTTTTTTATCTTTCTTATGATGAATAAAGGGCCCTCTTCTGATCTTGTCGATAATGGAGATCGTCGCGTTTTCACCCACACTCAAGTCTTTAATAATTCCATTTTCTTTTCTGTTTCTCGGAAGGTATGCGATTCTGGCCTGCCTGGCTTTCTGCACATGATTCATTTTGCGTTCCGTGTTATGTAAATAAATCTTTCCTTCATAGTCCTTATTGCACCCATAAACCGTACTCATAAGTTCAAAACGGCCGTCTCCAAGCAGTCCGGTAATTCCAACAATCTCCCCCTTCCCGACTGAAATATTAATATCTTTAAATTCACGATCCCGTGAAAGATTTTCCGTTCTCAGTATCTCTCCGCCGATTGTCCGGTCCTTGTACAATTCATCGTAGTTGAGGTCTTTTCCCACCATATACCGCGCAAGATCTTCCTCCGTAATATTCCCATCCACTCTGCCGGACTGCACCACGCAGCCGTCCCGCATGATCGTATAGCTGTCGCAGATCGCAACGACTTCGTTCAATTTATGAGAAATAAATATAATGCTGACACCCTGTTCCCTCAGGTTATTCATAATCTTAAAAACATGCTCTATTTCAACGTTTGTGAGAGCCGTGGTGGGCTCATCCATAACAATTACCTTTGCCTTCTTCATCAGAGCCCTTGCGATTTCGATGACCTGCTTATAAGAAGCGTTCAGATCAGATACCATGGTCTTTGGATCCAGATTGATATCCATCAATTCCAGAATTTCTTTCGACTTCTCATACATCGCTTTTTTCTGCAGCTTTCCCTGCTTTTTTATTTCACATCCGAGAAAAAGATTTTCAAAAACATTCAGATCGTTGATTAATGCCAGCTCCTGATGAATAAATGCAATTTCTGAAGCTTGTTCCACGGCCGTCCCATCCACCTGCATGACCCTTTGGTCCACGGTAATCTCCCCTTTGTTTCCGGGAATGATGCCTGTTAGAATATTCATCAGGGTCGTTTTACCCGTGCCATTCTCACCTAAAAGAGCGTGAATACTTCCCTTTTCAAGCAGGAAATCGACTCCATGAAGCACTTCATTTCTGCCGTATGATTTTACAATCCCTTTCATCTGCACAACATAATCACTCATTTTATCACCTCTGTTCTAAAAACGCCTGAGCAGCTACTCTCAGGCGTTTTATGTTATTTTTAACTGCGGAATTTAATATGGTGAATCCGCATTGATATAATCAGCAACATTTGAGGAATCTACTGTCTCAGGTTCAAGGATTGTATCTTTCTCAAATTCTCCGCCCTGCTGGATTTTCTGTGCAAGCGCAATTGCATCTGCTATCATGGATGGGCTGTATGTTTCCGTAAAACAGTGAATGCTGTCTTCAGACTGGATCTTCTGATACCATGCCTGAGCGCCGCCGCCGCCGGAAATATATTTGATATCGGTTCTTCCTGCCTCCTGAACGGCTTTCAGAATACCAAGTGAAGGCTCATCATCAATGGAGAATACCGCATCAATCTCCGGGTTTGCAACCAGCATATCCGTCGCCATTTTCAGTCCTGCCTCCTGTGTAAATCCGTCCGCCGTTACCTGGATCAGTTTCATGTCCGGGAAGCTCTTTTCCATTTCTTCCGTAAAGGCCTCTGTTCTCTCCACACTTACGGAGCCAACGCTTGGGGCTGACATCACAGCAATTGTTCCTTTTCCTTCCAGGACATCACCCAGGTATTTTGCGCCTTCACGGCCGATTCCCGCATTATCACCCGCCAGATATGCCGTATAATCTCCGGTTACTTTACGGTCAAACACAATTAAGTTAATATTAGCATCCATAATTTTCTGGGCCGCAACAGACACTTCGTCATTATGCGGCAGAAGCACAATAGAGGTACATCCGAGAGAAATTAATTCCTCAATATCATTTGCCTGGTCATTGACGCTGTCAGATGTCAGGATTTTATAGCCTGACCCTTCCTCTAACCCCAGCGCCTTTACCTCTTCCTGTGCGGAATAGATGCAGCCTGCCATCCAGCCATGGTCTGCAGACGGAAGGGCAATTCCAATCAGGCCGTCCTCCGTGTTAACCGTTCCTTTACTATCCGCTTCCTTAGCGTCAGCTTGCTTATTATCCGATTTTGCTGTGCTGTTTTCCTGTTTCGCATCCGTTGCCGCAGAATCTGATTTCCCGTTTCCACATCCTATACACATGGTAACTGCCATCGCCGCGATCAATAAAACTGATAAAATTTTCTTTTTCATTTCCAATTCCTCCTTCTATGTATGTGAAACCCTGAGGTTTCCTTTTTCTTTTCTTGTTCTGACAAGTTCTTCATGTGCTGTTTTATCATATACACAGCAGCCCACCTTGCTCTGCTGAATCAGCAGCTCGAGGCATCTGTCACACAACAGACAGTATTTAATCTCATCTTCTTTTCCCTCTGCCAGTTTCTTCGGGAGATAAGGATCGGCAAATGACTGGCGTCCAAGCCCAACCATATCTGTAACTCCATTCTCAATACACCATGCCCCGTAATTCAGGAGATTGCTTTCCTCCGGTGTTGTTGCACATAAATCATTCTTTCCGCTTCTAAACGGTGAGAAGTTGGAACCGATGACTACGGTTTCCGGTTTCAGCGCCTTTCTGAATTCTTTTGCCCAATACTGATGTAAGTAAGCATAATATGGAACATGTTTGTCAACCTGCGTTAAACCTACCGTAATGGACGGGCTTCCCGCTGACTGAATAATAAAGTTCGCTCCTCTTGCCTCCAGGCCCTGGATCAGCTTAATTGGCTCTGTCAGATCCATAATCGGAGAATCCGGACCCTCTGTTCCAAATCCTCCCGGGAATCCCTCCCAGGCTGAGATCTTGGAACCGACCAGGAAATTGGGATCTGGAACTGCTTTTCTGATTCTTTCGATTAATTCAAAAGCAAAGCGGCTTCTGTTTTCCCAGCTTCCTCCGTATTTCCAATCCCTGCTGTTATGCGGACGGATCATCTGACAACCGAGGTATCCGTGGGACAACTTCATATCAATGCCGTCCGCGCCCGCCCGGTAAGCAATCTCTGCCGCCGTCACGAAAGAATCCATAATTCTTTCAACATCTTCTTCTGTAAGCAGATCCCCGCCATATCCCGGCAGCGGATTCGGTGTCACCCTTCTGGAAAACTCCGGATTGGAAATCTCCCCGGAATGGGTTAACTGGAAGATAAACAGCGTCTCCGGGTTTGCTTCATGCACCCTTCTGACAAACTCAGTCAACGGCTTTTCATTGGCCGGCATAATCGTCAGCTGATTATCTCTTGCCCTGCATTCCCTTGTTACAGTGATTGCTTCTAATGAAATTAACCCCGCGCCTCCTTTTGCAAGATCACAGTATCTCTGGATTGTCTCTTCTGAGGGGTTCCCTGTTTCATCTTCTTTGTTGCACTCCATCGCCTGTATAAAAAATCGGTTCTGCGCAACTCTGTTTCCAATTTTAATTGGCTGTAATAATGTTTCTTTGTAAGACATTATAATCGCTCCTCCTTTGGTTTCTTGTTTTTGTTTATGACCGAATATTAACACACTTGTCCTATTTTTACAACAAATTTGCACGTTTTTATTTCTTTTTGTCTGTTTTTCACAAATATCCATTTCTGTTTTTGTGTGTATTCCACATATTTTAAACTATAACTTGCGTTTATGCCCGTTTAGTGTTAACATTCAGTCATAATCAAAACCAAACATGCTTGTTTTTAGTATGTAGAAAGGAGAAAACATGATTCATACACTTACTCTTAATCCAGCCATTGACAAACTTCTGTTTTTGCCCGAATTCAAAAAGAACATCACCAATCGTCTGCAAAGTGATGATGCTTCTATGGGTGGAAAGGGAACCCATGTCTCAATGAATCTGCATAATATGGGGATCAACAACAGAGCTTACGGTATTGCGTATGGTGAGACAGGCTCCAAAATTATTCAAATGCTTGAGCAATATGGTATTGAAGTACATTTTTTGCAGAAACCAGAAAAAAACAGCCGTACCAACTATATTATTATCGAAGAAAACGGCGATTGCTCTACGCTGGCTTCTCCCGGTGTTTCTCTTGATCAGGATATCATCGATGAAATCACCGCTCGTCTAATAGAAGAACTGGAACCAGACGATTCACTGATCCTATCGGGTGACACCAGCAATTGCTACGATCCCTGTGTCTACAATTATATGCTGCAGAAATTAAAGGATAAAAAAATCAAAATTTTTCTCGATGCAAGCGGCCCGACCCTGGAGAAATGCCTCGATGCATCCCCTTTCCTGATTAAGCCCAACCAGGATGAACTCTCCCAGTTATGCGGAAAGGACCTGCAGACAGAAGCTGATATTGTTTCGGCCATCGAATCATTATCCCGCTGCAGCATCCCCATTATTGCAGTTTCGCTTGGCGGAGACGGTTCCATTGTCAAATATAACGACACCATTTACCGGGTAATCCCGCCGGAAGTATCCGTCTGCAATACCATCGGATGCGGCGACTGTTTTCTATCCGGGATGATCTACGGCATAGAGAAAAATTATCCCATCGAAAAAACGCTTACTATAGCAACGGCCGTCTCCGCTGCAACCGCAGAATCCAGATTCTCTGTCGGTTTCGATCCCGTAAGAGCGAAGAAATTAGCCGGTCAGGTAAAGATCACTCAACTCAACTAGTGTACTGGCACATTGAGATTTAGCCAGCTATTCGGCTGAATATCAATAAGACAGTGAACCAAAACAGAAAGAAGGTATAAAAATGTCAAACTTATCTTATTATGAGATGCGCAAAGAAATGTGCAAGGTCGCAAAAATGATGTGGGACAAGAGGCTTACCAATGCAGCCGGAGGCAATTTTGCCGTCCGCGTTGACGAAAACAGAATCCTGATCTCCCCCTCCCTGATGTCTGAAAGAAACCACTGTGAAATGGAACCGGAAGACTTTTTATTAATCGACTATGACCAGAACATATTGGAGGGGACAGGAAAACTTTCCAGAGAAGGGTTAATGCATGTGCTGATACTAAGCAATTTCAAGGAAATCGAGTGCACCATTCACGCTCATCCCTTCTACTGTATGCCTTTTGTCGCAGAAGCAAAACCCATCCCCAATGTCACAGAGGCCACCATGGGACGCGGCGAAGTCGGATGTATCGAATGGACCAAGGCCTATTCCGAGGAGCTTTCACGCAACGTGTATCAGTATTTTGAAGACCACAGGGAAACTGCCGAGAAAAAACCAATTGGAATGATTATGCCCAAGCATGGAGTCGTCGTGTCCGGTCCAAGTATTTATCTCGCATACAGCATGTTGGAAAGAATCGAATGCGATGCTTTCTGCACGATCGCCAAGTCCTTAATTTAAAAGCAGGTACCCCTTATGTACATAGAAGAGCGGCATGAACGTATTATCAATACTCTTCAATCGACCGGACGGATTGATGTGAAAAAACTTGCAGATACTTTTCATGTTTCAAGAGAAACCATTCGAAGAGATTTAAATATTTTAAGCGAAAACGGGCTGCTGCTGCGCACCCACGGGGGCGCAGTATTAAGCAGGCAGGAATCGGCGCCGTCTTCAGCCTCTGAGGCGCCTGTCAGCGTCCGAACCGTACAGAACATACCGGCAAAAGAAAAAATATGCAGTTATGCGGCAAAATTCATCAAGGATGGGGACACCATATTCGTAGACAACAGTACAACCTGTATCTACTTATACAAGAATCTCCCCCCGGAAATGCAGGTTACCATCATAACAAATTCCATTTCCTTTTTAGCGGAATGCGCCAAGGCAGTTAACCCAAACCATACGGTGGTCTGTCTAGGCGGGATATTAAAAAGTTCCAATTTATCCTTCTACGGAAATATTACGATGAAGAACGCAAGACAGTATTACCCCAATAAGGCCTTTATTTCGTGCACCGGAATCGCATCAAAATCGCGTATTACGGACTCGGGAGTGCAGGAAATCGATATAAAAAGATTTCTGGTCGAAGCGTCAAAAGAAGTATTTCTATTGGCTGACCCCCGTAAATTCCAGCCGATCGGGCAAATCTTCTTATGCGAATATGCCGACATCGACTATTTAATCACCACAAATGAGGCCGATTACGCTTATCTGGGATTAAGCGATTCCGAATCATCCAAAATACACATTGCACCATAACGGAGGTTGCCAATGAATCTAATAGCTTTCGACATAGGCGGCAGCGGCGGAAAAATGTTTCTGGGTAAATATACGGGCGGCAGTATTTCCCTCCACACACTCCATCGCTTTGAACATGCCGCAGTATCAATGAACAACGGATTATACTGGGATGTCCTCAGGATCTATCAGGAATTATGCAGAGGAATCAAAAAAGCAATCGAAGCCGCAGACGACCAGATCGACTCCTTTGGAATCGATTCTTTCTGCAATGATTTTGCTCTGGTTTCTCCGGAGGGCGATCTGGTAACACAAATGCGCAGTTACAGGGATAACAGAACCATCCGCTGCCTGGAGCAGCTCTACCAGATTATGCCGGAAAAAGAACTGTACCAGGCCACCGGGAACCAGAATGCACCTTTCAACTGCCTGATGCAGCTGGGAACAATGGTTCTGGAGAACCAGTCATACCTTTTCAAAAACAATACGCTTTTATTCCTGCCGGATCTGCTGCTGTACTATATGACAGGGATCAGAAAGACAGAGTTTACGATTGCATCCGTCAGCCAAATGTTCGACTTTTCCACAAGCAGCTGGCATCCGGGGATTTTAAAAAAGTTCTCAATTCCAAAACAAATCTTTGCGCCCATAGCGGCTCCCGGCAGTATACTCGGGAGAACATCTGAAGCATTTAACCGGGAACTGGGGACTACAGGTTTTCCGGCTGCCACCGTCTGCGAGCACGACACCGCATCCGCCTTTCTTGCCTCATCAGGCTTGCCCAACTCCGCCATCATCAGCTGCGGGACGTGGGCAATTGTGGGCGCAGAAACGGATGCCCCGGTCATCAACAGTTATGGATACAAATATAACATCGCAAATGAAGGCAGCATAAAAAATCATCACCGGATATTAAAAAATGTTATGGGAACATGGCTGCTGCAGGAAATCCGTGCGGAATACAGGTCACGAAACCTGGAATATACTTATACCGAAATGGAGGCCGCCGCCCTTACCGCACCGCCCTTCGCCTATCTCATCGATGTAGATGATGAAAGATTTTATTCACCCGGCAGCATGATAGAAAAAATACAGGATTATTGTATGCTCCGTTATGGAAGCGCTCCCTCTTCGCTCGGCCAAATTGTCCGCTGCGTAAATGAAAGTCTGGCAATGAAGTATCGCTGGAATATCGAGAAAATAGCACATTTAACTGGAATTCACTTTGAATCCGTGAATATAATCGGGGGCGGTTCCCAGAGCGGCCTCATGTGCCAGTTTACGGCGAACGTAATGAATCTGCCCGTCATTTCCGGTCCTGCAGAGGCCACGGCACTCGGAAATATCATCGTCCAGTTAGCAGCCCATAAAAAGATAGAAACGATAGCACAGGGCAGAGAACTCATCCGGAATTCTTTTGCCGCCAAACGCTATACCCCCGTGAATGCGCAGGAATGGGAAAAACAGTATACTACATTCAAAAATCGATTTTTATCTTAACCTAACGCGCGGCTCACCAAAAGTACGCCAAGACGTGCTTCAATATTAAGAAAGAAGGGATTTTATTATGAAAATTTACAGAGCAGGAATTATCGGTACCGGCTTTATAGGCGCGGTACATATCGAAACACTGCGGAGGCTTGGAAATGTAGAAGTAGCCGCATTGACGGATACATGCAACGCGAAAGAAACAGCCGAAAAATTAAATATTCCGTCTTACTTTTCAGACTACAAAAAGATGATCGACAGCGTGGAACTGGATACGGTCCACATCTGCACCCCAAACAACACGCATTACGAAATAGCAATGTACGCCATGGACCACGGCATCAGCGTGATCTGTGAGAAACCCATGTGCACGACAATTAAAGAGGCTGAAGCTCTTGTCGCAAAGGCTGCTGAAAAAGGGCTGGTTAACGGAATCAACTTTCACAACCGCTTTTACCCAATGAATAACCATTTAAAAAATATAATAAGGGATGGAGAGCTTGGGGATATTTTTTCGATTACCGGTAATTACACACAAGACTGGCTTTTATTCGATACCGATTACAGCTGGCGCTTAAGCGCAAAAGAATCCGGAAACACCCGGGCAGTATCCGACATCGGATCCCACTGGATGGATCTGGCGGAGTACGTGACCGGACAGAAAATCGTGGCAGTCAACGCCGACTTCTCGACAATACACGCGAAAAGAAAGAAACCCAGGAAAACCGTACTGGCCTTCTCAAAAGAAACCTTTCAGGAGGAGGACTATGAACCTGTTGATATTGATACCGAAGATAATGCGAATATCCTCTTCAAATTCAGCGGCGGTGCAATCGGAAGCGCTTTCTTCTCACAGGTAATCGCAGGGAAATCGGTAGATATCAATCTGCAGATCGGAGGATATAAAAAATCTGCGGAATGGCACAGTATGAACTGCAACGCGCTCACCATCGGAAACCGCGACAGTTTCAATGAAACCATTGAAAAAGGAATTGCAACCGTGCATCCCGAAACCAGGCCGCTGATTGCCTATCCATTCGGGCATGCCGAAGGGTTCCCGGACGCTTTCAAACAAAGCTTCCGCAGTATTTACGACCACATCGCCGATCCGACAGGCTCCTATGAGCATGCTGACTTCGAAGACGGACTGCATGAAATGATTTTGTGTCAGAAGATATTTGAAAGTAATCAAAGGCAGGGGTGGGTCAACATAGACGGTGAATAGTGGTAAACGCTGCGTTAATTCAATAGCAACCGTTCTAATTTACAAAGAATGGAACAAAGCGGATTCATCTGCTGCCACCGTATAGCCACACCCAGCGCACAGTCTTTTTCCTGCCTGCCGGATGAACCAACTGAAAAACCGGGAAGCCTGTTCCCCGCATGGGGCAGGCTTCCCAGTTTTTCAGCGTTCCTCCTCTGTTTTAATCTCAACTTTTTTACCTGTCTCTAAAATTAAGAGCTTCACCAGGATTTCCGCCGCCTTCTCAAGTGCATGCATGGCGCCAAACACCAGGGAAAAATCATCCCCCGTAATGATTACCCCGTGGTGCGCCCATATCACAACGTCATGTTCTCTTATGTATTCCGTGGTTAAACTGCTGTTCTCTTTCCCTGTTACCTTCCAAGGAATGATTGCCACGCCGTTCGGGATCACCTTCTCGCATTCTGCACTAATCTTAACCAGCTCTTGAGTAAACTTATCACTTTTCAGCGGCAGGTAATAGGTGAGCGTAATCAGATTACTGGGGTGTGCATGGTACACAACTCTCGCATTTTTTCCGATGGACTTCCGTTCTCTGTGACACAACAGATGGATGGGAAGTGACAGTGTGGGCTCAATACCGGTCTCTGCGCCCCACACCTTGCGGTATCTCCTGCCTTCTTTATCCAGCTCTATCATACAGATTGTTTCCCTCGGGGCATCCATAATATCTCTGAAACTTATATCCTCGCACGTCACTAAAAAGAATTCTTCAGCTAGCTCCGGGACAGACACCAAAAGCGGCTCCCATTCTCCCGGTTGCAATTCCTCCTTCACATCTTCTACTTCACGGGCCTTCACCCTGTAAGAAAGATTCCCTCCATGCCGTTCATTCCAGTTATGCTCCCACCCATCATTCGCCAAACGTATAAAACCATTTACAAAATCCGCATATAGAAAATTCATAAGCTCCTCCTTAGATGATCAATAATTAGGAATCATCACTCCCTATGTATAATCTATCATAACTTTTTTTAAATAAATCCACAACTAAAATTCATTTCCAGGTGATAATTTTGCGGAATTTAGTGACGCGCTTTAGTCTCGGCGCGGATGGGGGCGCTCCATAAAGGGATAGCCGAAAACCTCCCGGAGAACATCCATGTCCTTTCAAAAACGCGGCCGCGGACCTAAGAAATTCTAGGCGGGAAACAGCCCTGAAAATGGAGCACCACTGACACATCACGAGAAATCCGATGATTTCTCGCGCTGGGTCAGCTGATTTTTGGATTCGGAATCCAAAAATCTCTCCATTTTCCGGGCTGTTTCCCACCAAGAATTTCTAAGATCCGCTTTGAGCGTTTTTGAAAGGACATGGATGTTCTCCGGGAGGCTTTCAGCTATCCCTTCATGGAGCTGGCGCATCCAACCGGCAGGAAAAAGCTCGTTTCTAAGGAGGGGCCTCAAGCGGGGGCAGCGTATGGTATTGAATTGGCGGGACTTTTATGTCCCAGTAGGTGTACGTAAGCAAGGAAAACAGCTTCCAGTTAGTACACATCTGGAAGTTGAAAAACACGCATAGCCAATCCACATCCGCTGCCCTGGTCCGGGATCCCGCCCGGTTGGCGAGCTTTCCTGCCGATTGGATGAGCCAGCTTTATGACAGGGAGGCCGGGGAGGTGCAGGGGCTGTATATGCCGTTGCGATATGCTGGAGTGCGCTTAGTGATTCTTGAACAGCCGATGCCGGATAGGCGGGGAAAAACTTGATCTCCAAATCAAGTTTTTGCTGAACCCAGCGCGGGAAATCATCAGATTTCCCGTGATGTGTTCAGCGTACCCGCCTATCCGGCATCGGGTGTTCTAGAATCACTTAGCAGCACGGGTGCATATCGCAACGGCATATACAGCCCCAGCGCCTTCCCGGCCTCCCTGTCATGAAGCGTCCCCGTCCGTCGACAAGTCTAAAGCTTGCCAACTAAATCCCGTTTTAGATTCCTTCGTACTACAGCCACATTTAAATTCCTATAGTAAATTTTTTATGTTTGTGCTAGAATAAAAAGGGTTTTGGCACTCTTTGCCAGACCCTTTTCACCAAATTTAGATTAAATATTAAGGAGAACAATTATGGCAGTCATTCGACCCTTTCAGGGCGTGCGGCCCGCAAAAGAACTAGCTTCATCTATTGCCGCACTGCCTTACGATGTATATGACCGGGAAGAAGCCCGGGAAGTAGTGGACAAGAACCCACTTTCTTTTTTAAAAATTGACAGAGCCGAGACACAGTTTACACCGGATACGGATATGTATTCCCAGCCTGTATATGACAGGGCCAGGGACACTCTGGAGGAGATGATCCAGGACGGTTCTTTCGTCAGGGATGAAGATCCCTGTTACTATATCTATGCCCTCACGATGAATGGACGGACCCAGACCGGGCTTGTGGGCTGCGCTTCGATCGATGATTATATGGAGAACCGGATCAAGAAGCACGAAAATACCAGAGAAGACAAGGAGCTGGACAGGACGCGTCATGTGGATACGTTAAGCGCACAGACCGGGCCGATCTTCCTGGCCTACCATGCCCGCCCTGAGCTGGATACTATGATAGCAGCAGTAAAACTGACTGCTCCTCTCTATGATTTTACAAGCGAAGATTCCGTAAGGCATCAGGTCTGGAAAATCAGCAGTACAGAAGATATTACCCAAATCGCTCATATTTTCGAGGGAATTGATAATATCTATATAGCAGACGGCCATCACCGTGCTGCGTCCGCCGTAAAGGCCGGACTGAAGCGCCGCAAGGAACATCCCGGCTTCAGCGGTGAGGAGGAGTTCAATTACTTCCTTTCCGTCCTGTTTCCGGCAGAAGAACTGCACATCTACGATTATAACAGGGTGGTGGCGGATCTGAACGGTTATGCATTTGACGATTTTCTGGATCTGCTCAGAAGCGGTTTTGACATTACTGATATGGGGCACGAGGTCTGTCGCCCTGCCTGCAAGGGCGAGATCGGACTTTATGGAAACGGCCGCTGGTACCGGCTGACGGCAAATCCGCATCTGTTTTCGGAAGATCCCGTGAACAGGCTGGATGTATCCGTCCTGCAAAATGTAGTCCTTGGTCCGCTGCTGAATATCCGCGATCCCAAAACAGACAGCCGGATCCGCTTTGTAGGCGGTATACGGGGGCTTGATGTACTTGCAGAGGCCGTAGACAAGGCCGGTGACGGCGCTGCATTTGCCATGTATCCGACTTCGATGGAGGAACTGCTTGCAGTGGCAGACGCCGGGCTGCTTATGCCGCCCAAGTCCACCTGGTTTGAGCCCAAGCTCAGAAGCGGGTTCTTTATCCATCAGTTCGAAAGATAGATTGCAGGTACAGTTCCATTATATGAATAAAAAAGGAGATGTAATAAATGGAAAGAAATGGCCTTTGCTGGTGCGGCAGTGGAAAGAAATATAAAAAATGCCACATGGCAATTGAAGAAAAAATAAAGCTTCATGCGGACAGAGGCGAGATCGTACCAAACCGCAAACTGTTAAAAACCCCATTCCAGATTGAAAAGATCAAAGAAAGCGCCGCCCTGAATACCGCGGTGCTGGATGCAGTCGCAGAGCAAATCCACATCGGAATGAGCACCGAAGAGCTAGACAAGATCGTTTATGATGTAACAACAAAGAATGGCGGCATCCCCGCTCCCCTGCATTATCAGGGATTCCCGAAAAGCGTATGCACTTCATTAAATAATGAGATATGCCACGGAATTCCGGATAAGAATATCATTCTCCGGGAGGGCGATATCATCAATGTGGATGTATCAACCATTCTGAACGGCTATTTTTCAGACGCCTCCCGCATGTTTAAAATGGGAAAAATCTCTGAGCGCGCCGAGCGCATTATAAAGGTAACGGAAGAATGCGTGGGGCTGGGCCTGGCTGCTGCTAAGCCCTGGGGACATCTGGGTGATATAGCGGACGCAATCAACACACACGCACAGGCCAACGGGTACTCCGTTGTAGAAGAGATCGGCGGACACGGCATTGGGCTGCAGTTCCATGAAGACCCGTTTGTCAGCTATGTAACGCCTAAGGGAAGCGAGATGCTTCTTGTGCCTGGTATGATGTTCACCATTGAGCCGATGATTAATGAGGGAAGCCCTGATTTCTTTATCGATGAAGAGAATGACTGGACCGTTTATACCATTGATGACGGGCTATCCGCTCAGATCGAATATATGGTTATGATCACCGAGGATGGGGTTGAAGTATTAGCCAAATAAGATCCCATTTAGAGAAGCCAGGGCCGCAAAGAGGGCATCCCCCTTTGCGGCCCCTTTGTATGCCGTAGCGGCGCTTCCTTCTCCCTCAGGCATATCTTCTGACCCTTAATTCCACCCCAATGGATTCCGCCAGTTCCCTGCTTGCCTCAATCTCCTCCTCCGGCAGTACATCCACTACAGTCATCTTTACCTGGGGAATCATTTTCTCACACTTCTCGGCAAATTCCAACAGGGCTTCAAATGCATTTTCAAAATTAGGCCGTGTAACCCGGGTGTACTCTTCTTTAGTAGGCGCATTCAGGCTGATGGATATAGAATCCGCCACCTCCGCCAGTATAGGCACTATATCCTTTCCATGGTACAGATTACCCAGCCCGTTTGTATTAACCCGCACCGAAACGCCATATTTTTCTTTGGCATACTTCGCGGATTTTACCAGATTCTCCAACGCACAGGTCGGTTCCCCGTACCCGCAGTATACCAGCTCCTGATATCCCTGAAAATCAAACTCATCCATAGCCCCAATGATTTCTTCCAGAGAAGGATCCTTTTTATGCCAGAGGGTCTCCGCATCCCCAACTCCGTCCTCGTGGCTGCGAATGCAGAATTCGCACCGGCAGTCACATAAATTTGTAATATTAGCATACACCTGGTTCTTATACGTATATAAAATATCAGCCATCTCATTTACCTCTTAATCTAAATATTTTCAAACCTTATAACTGTTATCGCTATCAGCACAGATGCAGTAATTTCTGCGTCTTATCCTTTACACGCGCCTTATCCAGCGCTGCTGCCAGCGCAAGGAAGATCACCGCGCTTCCGCCGGACTGCACTGCGCTTCCGGCCAGCGATGCCAGCGGAGCCACAAAGGAACCAAAAAGAATCCCCTCTGCCAGATAATATCCCGCCGCAGAGATGACCGCGGCAATAAATGGAGCCGCGATATTTCTGGGCGCCATAATCCGGCCTTCCCGGCTTGTAAATGGCAGTGTGATCAGCATTTTTATAATAATTGTGGCAGGCGCCCACATCGGTGCGGTAAGCAGATCTGCCATCCCCCCGCCGATCGCAGCGGCAGCCAGCGCGTACGGCCTAGGAAGAAATACCGCCCCCAGATAGATCAGTGCATCCCCAAAGTGAATGTAGCCGCCGTTTGCCCCGTAAGGGATATGGCAGATGTAAGCTGTCATAATCGTAATCATAGCTGCAAACAGTCCGGCTGCTGTTATTTTTGATGTGTTATTCCTCATGTGTCCCACTCTCCTTCTCTCTATTCTGACGCTGCTTCGGGAGCAGCATACCAAGGTGCTGTTCATAATCCACACCATCATTGCGCGGGATGCCTTCCCTCACAGAATCTGTGATTGCCCGTTCAATAAAAGCTCCGGCAAGTTCTATACTGGCGGATATCTCGTCCCCTCTCGCCATCCCCGCCGCAACAACGGATGCGAAGAGATCTCCCGTCCCGGAATAACTTCCTCCGATATATGGAAACGCGGAAAAACTCTTCTTTCCTCCGCTAACCGCCAGATTTCCCATTTTCACAACACCGTCTTTAGCATCCCGGAAATGTATACCCGTCACCACTACATTCTCCGGCCCTCTCTTCATCAGGTTTGCGGCCATCTGCTCAACTACAACGAGCAGATGCTTCTCATCGGTTAATTCCCGGATCATTCTGAAGTCCGTATCTGTCAGGAGACAAAGCTCGGTCAGGTTGGGCGTCACCACGTCGGCCTGAAGAACCAGTTCCTTCATGAGGCTGCACAGTTTTTCTGTAAACATGGTATAAACCTTCCCATTATCCCCCATCACCGGGTCTACCAGTAGAAAGATCTTCTTCCTCCTGAACGTATCCAAAAATTCTAAAATATTTTCAATCTGCCGCTCACTGGCTACAAATCCTGTGTAGATTCCGTCGAACCGGGCATCCATCTTTTTCCACTCCCGCCGGAAATACTGCATCTTATCTGTATAGTCATCGCAATAGTAACTGGGATACCCTGTCTGTGCGCTCAGAACCGCCGTAGGTAGCGGACATGGCTGTACTCCCATGACCGATAACACAGAGATGGCGGCCGTCAGGGAGCAGCGCCCGAATCCCGACAAATCATTGATGACTGCAATTTTCTTAGTCATAATATTCCCTCATTCCTTTCTGCCCCAGCTGTTTACATGCCATGATAGCACATAACTGGTTCACTCTAAATGTCCAGTTATACACATTTTAACCAGGCCACTCAAATCTTTAGAATACTGTCTGCATCTCCCAAATGGTTTTATGTATACCCAAAGGGCATCCCGTAATGCATGCCCTGCGGGCGGGTCTGCAGCCTAGCTGCAGAATAATGTATAGGAAATCCCAGCGAAATTTACTATATCACGAAAAAAGGTTCTTCCGACTCTTGGGTACGGGATTTACCCCGTTCCTGTGTCAAAAGAACCTGTTTTATTTTTTATATGTATATCCCCACTGCACTTTGCCTTTTGTTTCTTCCCAAAGCCCCGCATATGGCTTCTATAGCCCGATCATCCCAATTACCGCGCCTTTGGATACTCCGTACAGAGCAGGCGGTAAGGCTTTTCATCCTCCTCTATTTCCGGAAAACGCCCGATCGGCTCATAGAAGCAGTTATCATTTTCATCATCATTACACATGGATACTTCTCCCAGTAATACGGAACCGCCGGTCTCCGGAACAATGAAATCATGATACATATATGGAGTAATCGTAATACTCTGGCCTGGTTTTAAGCAGATCTTCGTCCCCGCAGGAACCACTTCTGTTTTTCCGTCTGTATGTACAACAACGTCTGTATCCAGCATAGATTTGTCTTCCGCTCCATTGTACACAGTGATATATATATCGTTTCCGCCGCGGTTTATAATATCTTCCATCTTGTTCCAGTGATAATGCATCGGAGCCGTCTGCCCCTCGTACAGCATTAAAAGCTTTTCCGCATACGGCTTGGGATATTTATCCGGCAGCTTTTGATTCCCGTTTCGGATTGTAAGAAGAGAGAATCCCACCTTATCAAAATTACCAAGGCCATAATCTGTAATATCCCATCCCAGGCAGTTGTCACGAACCTCATCGTATTCATGTCCTATGTCCTGCCATTCATCTGCAGTCAGCTTTGCAAACGGCGGTATTTCAAATCTGTGTTCTGCGATTAATGCCTCCATGTCCTTGATCACTGCATTGATTCTTGAACGTTTCATACTATAACCCCATCCTTTCTATGTCCAAATAGCAGGGCGCCTGGTCCCTGCTATCTATTATTAAATATAGCTAACTTATATCTTATACTCTGATAAAATCATTTCAGGCCTGTCTGCCTGCTTCATCTTTATCCATTCTTCATTCGTAACAAAATTCAAAAGTGCGTCAATCGTCGCCATTACGTTAGTTTGCGCATAGTCTTTGTAGTAGTTGAAAGGTTCGTCTTCCCCGCTGGACAGCAGTACATAATCTGCAAGCTCCGAGACCGGAGATTCCACATGGTCTGTAATAGCAATGATCTTAAGCCCTTTTTCCCTGGCCAGTTCCATTCCCAGAACTACGGGTTTTGACGTGCCGGATTTTGAGATCGCTATCACAATATCTCCCGGTTCCGCGAGGTTAATATGGTTCATAAAAAATTCCGCTGAGGCTTCAAAGGTACTCCTTATTCCAAGCCTTCCCAGCCGGAACCCCATATACTTTGAAACAGAACAGGTATTCCCGATTGCTATAATATGTGCTACATTGCATATCTTTAAAAGGTTCACGCAGTTCCACATGGTTTCGGCATCTATTCTCCTGCCTATCGCTATCAGCTTCTCTGCATAGTCGTGGAACAGTTTTTCTATTGCCCCGCTGCTCTTCGGAATCACGATGCCTTCGTACTGCTTTTTCCCCAAGTCTCTTGCCAGAGTAATCCGAAACTGATAATATCCTGTATATCCGATATGATGGCACATACGCACAACTGTAGCATCGCTTACCCCGCTCTGCTTTGCAATCTCCGATACATTGGAATCCACTGTTTTCTGTGGGTTTTGCAGAACAAAATCCGCGACCTTTTTTTCTGCTGCAAATATTTCTCCATACTTTTCTTTTATGACATCAAGGACTTCCCTCTGTAAAATATTATCATTTTTCAAAGCTCTCTACCCCATATACTTGTTTCGATCCACGCCCGGCAATTTCCCAGAGGACGACCACATCTTATATAAATGTGTATATTGACCTCATAACTATCGTTAAAATTTCCGAGAGTGTTCCGTTATTATAGTATCATATATGCCGCCCTCTGTCACTAATATTCTGTTGCGCACAGTGTCTTTATGTTCTCTCTTGGCAGCAGTTCAGGCAGGCCCGAACTGCTCCCTTTTTTGCCTAAAAGTGACAAAGAGTTTTCAGACGCTCCTCTAAGTATGGCTGTAACCTGGACTGCACATACTCCGGCAGATTGATAATCTTAACCGGATCCGGATTGCCTGCATTCTCCTGGGAAAATGCCGCCACTGCATCATAATATCTGCCTAAAAATTCTGTCCCCAGGTTGAATTTGTTAATTCCCTTAGAGAATGCTGTCAGCAGCTGGTCGTCCGGTATGCCGCTTCCTCCGTGAAGCACCAGCGATACATCTGTAGCCGCATGGATCTCCTCCAGCCGCGCTATATCCAGATGCGGGGTGTCTTTATATTCACCATGTGCATTTCCAATAGAAACAGCCAGTGAATTCACTCCCGTCTCCCTGCAGAATTTTTCTGCCGCATCCGCTTTTGTAAACAGATCCTCATTTGCATTATCAGAAGAAGCGGCAGCTCCCACATGTCCGATTTCGCCCTCTACACATACGCCTGTCTCATGGGCCTTAAGCACTACTTTTTTGGTCAGTGCAATATTAGTTTCCAGATCGTTCATAGACCCATCAATCATAACCGACTCAAAGCCGGCCCCTATCGTATTCATAATGGCATCATACGTAAAATCGTGGTCCGCATGCAGCCCAATCGGCACCTTCACCTCGCCCGCCAGTTCCTTTACCATGGCCGCATAATTAGCAAATCCTGTTGTGTGCTGGACCGTAACATGCTCCGGGTACAACATAACCATTGCCGGTGTGTTCGCTGCCTCTGCAGCATATACGACCGATCTTGCCATCGTATAATCCATACAGATGAATGAGATCACCGCAGTGTTGCTTTCCTTCGCCATTTTTAATATATTTTCTGTTTTTTCATACATTGTGTATTCTCCTTCAAATGATATCTAATTTTGTCTGTTTTCTTTCAACAGGCCCGGCAGAAGCCCGCCTGCAAAAGAATCGCCCAGGCCGACTACCGTCGGATTCTTCACATAGCTCAAATCTTTACAGGGGATACAGTAAATCTTCTCTCCCAGTCTCTCTCTCATTCTATCACAGAATGCTGCGCTTTCCTTTTTAACCGGAATATCTTTGGTCTGTTCATAGTCTTCCGGCGTAAAATTGTCCCCGATCCGGAAGCGTGTTGCTGCCATCGTGACTCCGCCCTCCAGAGATGCTTTCATTGCAGCTGCATTCTCCCCGTAGACCAGTGCCCACGCGGCAGAATGAACCAGAATCAGCTTGATGCCCGAATGGTCATAGACATAGTTTACCGCTTCTTCCACTGCCTCTGGATCAAGTATATCAATCGACTTCCCAATATACTGCTGCAGTTCGTCTTCATTCATACTCAGCACATCGATCTGAGGCGCCAGCTGCCGGTGGACATAGCCGCGGAAATTCTTCTTCACATAACATCCATCCTCCATGACTACGACCGCCTCATCCGGCAGATAGGAGAAGAGTTTCTTCGTTTTCTCCATCCGGTCTTTCAGCACGTCCGTGTCCAGAAGTTCTGAAAAAGAACCCAGCAGGAACACTTCACACCCGCCGATCATCTTACCGAATTCATCCGGCAGGACAGGCATATTCAGGCTGTCTTCATCCCGGGAAATCAAAATACGGTTCTCTCTGGGAGTCACGAAATCAATGTCATTTGCCTGAATCCTCACGCCCTTATGGCACTGTAAAACCACGTGCGGAAATATCTTATTCTGATCCGGTCCCACCCCCGGCAGAGCCCGGATCTTTGACGGCAGAAGCCGTTTTACATGTTCATTGTAGCAGCTGGTCTGCAATACGCTTGGATACCCCAGGCGGTCCAGAATAATTCCTGCGCGGGTAGGGGTTCCCCCCAGTGTCACTTCATAGTCAAAATGATTCGCAAACTCAACGCACACCTCCGACGTGGACGGTACCATCTCACATCCGATGCCTGCCTGTAAATGGGCAAGGCTCATAATCCAAATTGCGCGTTCCGAATCAACCTCGATATCCAGCTTCAGCTCATCCGCATGGATATCAAATGCCTTAATCTGCGCTTCTACCACCTGTGTATCCCATTTCAGTTCATAATCTACACATGTATGAAAGCCTAATGCAATTCTCTCATTCATTCTGCAGTCTCCTTCGGTCTCATAAAATGTTTCTTTCTTATTATCCTGAAACGGATAACCCTCTAGTATAATGATGCCTTTCCTGCCGCCTGGAACAGATCAATCTTATCAAAAGCCACCTTCTTCATTGCTTCCACGCAGATAGGCTGGATTTGGTTTGGCTCTCGCAGAGACGCATCCTGAAGAACCTCTCTCATCTTCTCATAATAAGCTGCCTTAATATCGCTGGAAATATTAATCTTATTTACGCCGTGCTCCACGGATTTTGCAATTTCTGAATCCTTGTTAGAAGAGCCGCCGTGAAGTACAAGCGGTACGTTTACCACTTTTTTAATTTCATCCAAAATGTCAATACGAAGTTCGGGCTTCTTATCCTTCGGATAAATGCCATGGCAGGTTCCGATTGCGATTGCCAGACAGTCAATCCCCGTCTTCTCAATAAAATCCTTTGCCTGCATCGGGTCTGTATATAGGATCTCATCCGGTGCTGTTGTCTCTACTGAATCCGTATTTCCTATAGTGCCAAGTTCCCCCTCTACGGACACATTCACCGCATGTGCGGCCTCGCAGACTTTCTGGCATGTTGCAACATTTCCCTCGTACGGCTGGCTGGAAGCGTCAATCATAACAGAGGTAAACCCTGCACGGATCGCCGTAATTACCTGGCCGAAAGTTCCGCCGTGATCCAGATGGATAACCGCCGGTATAGAAGAATTATGTATTCTCTCCACAATCCCCTTTACCATCTCCGTTGAGATATGGCTTAATTCATCCGGATGGATTGCAATAATCACAGGTGCATTTTTCTCCTCAGATGCCTCCATGATACCGTTAAACATATTATAGTCGCTAATGTTAAATGCAGGTACAGCAAAATTATTCTCATTCGCAACATCAAGTAATTCTTTCATGTTCATTAACATAGTCATTCTCCTCTTTTCTTCAAATTAATATAATATATCCATTTTCCATTAGCCCTTTACACCGCCGGAAGACATGCCGGCAATAAAGTATTTCTGGAAAAAGATAAACAGAATCAGTACTGGTATGGATCCGAGTACGCTCATGGCCATCATCTGGCTCCAGTCATATGCATGCTGTCCCATCAATAAGTTGATGCCGATCGGAACCGTACGCATATTGGTTGTCTGTGTCAATGCCAGCGCAAACAGATATTCATTCCATGCCTGCATAAAGGTGTACATTCCTACAGAGACCATTCCAGGTATCGAGATCGGTACTAATACAGTCCAAAGAGCTTTCCATCTGGACCCGCCGTCAATCATTACCGCCTCGTCCAGCTCCTTGGACAAGGTATTAAAATAACCCGTCATCATCAGGATACAATACGGCAGTGTCGTAATCAGATAGGTTAGAATCAATGCCAAATATGTATTAAAAAGCTTCATTGCAACAATCATGCCCATGTACGGAATCAGCAGTACAATCGGCGGAATCGCCTGCACGCTGACAATCAGGGAATTAAAAATCTCTTTTCCCGGAAAGTCAAACCTGCTGAATGCATATGCTGCAAGGATTCCGACAAACAATGTCAGCAGAACTACGCAGCCTGCTACAATATAACTGTTAATGAAAAATCTTACCTTCGTGGAATCCGTCAGCACTGCAATATAGGACGATAAACTGGCTGATGAGTCAATAAATTTGGGCGGCCAGGAAAAAATGGCCGAATTGGATTTCAGTGAAGAGCAGATCATCCACAAGATCGGAAATGCCGAAAATAAACCTCCCAAAACCAAAAGAATAGAAACTATGACCTTCGTCGATTTTTTATAACTTCCAACCATCTCCTATTCCCTCACTTTCTTCTGCTGTTTCACATAGAAGATTGCAACGAATATGCAGACTACGAGCAATATCGTGGCTGCCGTTGCCGCCATACTATAATCAACCTTCTGGAACGCTTTTTTGTAAATATATATACTCACCGTCTCTGTTGCATTTACCGGGCCGCCGCCTGTCAACATCCAGATAACATTGAAGGACTGCAGCGTCCAGATAAAATCCAACATTGCGATACTAATCAAAATTGGTTTCAGTTGCGGAATGGTAATATGCAGAAAACTCTTAACACCTGTCGCCCCGTCAATTGCCGCACTCTCATACAAATCCCCGGAAATTCCCTGCAGGCCTGCAAGAATGCTAATCATATAAAATGGATAACCACACCAGATGTTGATAAAGCAGATCACCGCCAACGCAAGCTCTCTATTACTCAGCCACTCCGTATTTTGGGATATCTGCGGAAAAACGGACAGAAGATAGTTAACAATACCCGACGGCTGTAACATTAATTTCCACAGAATCGCAACAACTGATGCCGTAAATACCCACGGAAGAATATAAATAACACGGGCAATTGTTTTGGTTCTGGTCCCAAAATATTTGGTATTCAGCAGCATCGCAAATAACATACCCAGAACCAAATGTGCAACAACACTTATCACCACAAAGATGATAGTGTTCGATATTGCGCCTAAATACTCGCTGTCTGCAAATATGGCCTTATAATTTGCCAATCCGACAAAATCCGGATTCTTTGAGACGACAGCCCCATCCACAAAAGAGTAACCGATTACCATGCAGATAGGGATAACCATAAAAACAATCATTAGCAGTATTGTTGGGGCAAGATATCTGTATGGCGCAGTTTTTTTTGCTGTTAACTTCAAAATCAGTCCCTCCTATTATCCTGTTCTAACTTCATATGCAAAAAATCTTTTATGAAAATGTTAAAACTTCTTTTTAGAAATGGGGGGCAGGGAATTTCCCCCTGCTCCCCAATCTTATTTACCTTTAAATTATTTACTTTCCTGCTTCGTCAAGGTACCCCTGCCAATTTGAAAGCAGTTTAGCGCTGTCGATTTCACCTTCAAGATATGTAGTCAGATCGTTTGTCATAGAAGTCATAACATCTGATGCGTTAGGAAGGCCAATAAATTCATTAATTACATAGTTCTTCTTATATAACTCATAGTAAGACTGGAACTGTTTTGGTGCCTCGCTATAATCCGGTTCAGCAACAGTACTGTTCGGGAATGCTGACATAGTAGCCGCCAGTCCTGCAGATGCGGAACCATCTTTTCCATCCATGCCGCCAAGCAGGTAGTTTACAAATTTAGCTGCTTCTTCCTTATTTTCACTGTTTTCTGTAATACCTACAGCCCAGCTTGCATAGCAGATACCGCTCTGGTCTTTGTAGTCATCTTTTACAGGAATCGTAGTAGCTTCAAAATTGATGTCTGTAAACTGGCTCATAGTAGCTGCAGATGCTACTGTAAATGCACAGTTGCCTGCTGCAAAGTTACTTGTCATCTCGGACTCTTCCAGTGTGCTCATACCTGGATATAAGGAACCATCGTCATAAAGTCCTTTGAACATCTCAGCGAGTGCCGCCAGACCAGCGTTGTCTTTTGTCTTGTATGCACCGCTGTCATCCTTCAGGCTGATTCCTGATCCCCAGCCAGTTCCCATAAAGACATTCTGGATACCGTTTGCGTTTGTTGTACCCAGGTTCAATGCAAATGCGGATTTTCCTGCTGCTGTAATCTTCTTGCAGGCATCCCTCAGTTCGGTCCATGTGGTTGGAATCGCTTCAACTCCGGCCTCTTTCAGGATGTCCATGTTCACATACATTGGATATGCAAAATTCAGAACCGGGACAACATAGCTGGTACCGTCTACTTTCCATGTATCGCTTGCAAGACTGCTGTCTACGCCAGCGTCTTCAGCAGCAGTCAGAATACCCATATCAACAAATTCTGAAAGCCATGCGCCGTCTACACTGATGATATCTGCAATGGTACCGTTCGTTGCGCCTGCTGTAATAGCTGTCTTGGTGTCGGCCCAGGGTGCTGTTAATAATTCTACTTTCACGCCTGTCTCTTCTTCATATTTGGCACAAATATCATCCAAATATCCGTCCGGGAGCTCTGCCCCCCACCACTGCTGGAACTTCAGTGTCACATCACTTTTAGCGTCGGACCCGCCTTCATCAGCTTTTGCTTCTGTCTTGGCATCTGCTTTTGATTCTTCCTTGCCTCCGCCGCATGCTGCCAGACTTACCACCATAATGCCCATCATACCAACGGCAAGCCCCTTTTTCATGATCGTACTCAGTTTCATAATGACTCCTCCTTTAATATTTGTGCCTCTATGCATGTAATTTATTTTCATGGGTTGCTGGATTTCATTTCTTTTAGTGCCAGCTTTCTTTCATCATGCATGTTCGGCTGTTATATTGTGTAATTTTATTTTATCACAATTTCACAATAAGTCAATATTAACCATTTAATCGATTTAATCTTTGTGCATTATTCACAATCCCGTTATATTTTTAACAAATATTTATGAAATAATTTTTCTCCGATTTTAGAAATTTTATTTCATGCCTCGGATTTATTAACCGGACAATCCCCCTGTTTTTCCCTCTTTTAACACACTCTCAATGCCTTAATCTCTGAAAAAGTCTCAAAAATGACAAACAAGAGAATATCTCACGAATATTTCTGCGTGATATTCCCTTGTACATTATTTCTAATATGAAAACAATCTTCACCTGCAATACTTCTCAGCCAAGCATTTTATTTTCCGAAACACAATAGATCACAAATACGTTCTGCACTTATATAGAGCGTCCCCTATCTTCCTAACCTCACGATCATACGTAAATACCCCATTCACTTCTTCTTCCACATCCGAAAGTTGTGTATAGACGCTTGCGCACAGTCCTTCGGGGATCAACGCTTCCACCTCTTTTTCCAGCTTTTTATACGCCCGGTTGAGCTTTCCTCTATCCGTATATATTCCATATCCATACTGAGTCAGGCAGGCGCTGTGGCCCTCCTGTCTCATCGAATAGCCGCCGTATTCAGACAGAACCACAGCCCTTCTCTCCTCCGGTTTTATCCGAAGCTTAAAAAAATAATTATGAAGACTCTGGATATCCCCGCCTCCCTGGTCGAACCATCCGCTGGCCTGGTCAATCAGACGGGTGGGATCTGATTTTCTCAAAATCTGCGTCATATCCGCAGTCTGGAACTGCCCCCATCCTTCATTAAATATTACCCATACAGCAATGCTTGGGTGCCCCTTCAGCCGCTCTGCCGTCTCTTTCATCTCCTTTATAAATTCCAGACGCCCTTCTTTCCTTTCTCTGGCCAGAAGCCTGGTGTACACATCCCTGATTTTCCGGTTCCTCCAGGACAATATGGTGGCTGCATAGGTCACAAACCACGGTTTATACTTCCCGCCCCCATTCACCATGTCCTGCCACACAACCATACCCAGCCGATCACAGTGATAATACCACCTCTGGGGTTCAATCTTAATATGTTTGCGTATCATATTAAAGCCCATATCTTTCATGGACTGTATGTCGAATATAAACGCCTCGTCGGATGGCGCCGTATAAAGTCCGTCCGGCCAATACCCTTGATCCAGCACGCCTTTCTGAAACTGTACTTTATGGTTCAGGCAGATTCTGGGTACTCCAGTCTGGTCAGGCTCAATTGTAAACGTCCGCATAGCAAAATAACTCTCTGCCCTGTCCTCCCCCAATTCCACGGTAAAATAGTAAAGAAAAGGCTCCTCACATGTCCACGGACATACCTCAGGCAGAGAAACCTCAATCCCAGCTCCCGGCATCCCCCGCGCACTGCCCCAGTCCTGTATTTCCTGGATTCCCCAATCTGTCACGTCGCCGGGCGCACACATAGGACTGCTATATAACCCCGGCTTTCTGACACGGATTTCAACCGGAATATCCGCATTTGCCTCCACCGTAATCCGTACCTTTTTTCCGTCAAAATCCGGCTCTGCATGAATACTCAGTATATACTGTTCCGGCACGTCCTCCATCCAAACGGTCTGCCAGATCCCGCTCTGAGCCGTGTAGAACATGCCGCCTCTGTCCAGCTTCTGCTTTCCCCTGGCATGATAGGAAGTATCGCTCAGATCCTTTACGGCCAGCACGATTTCATTTTCTCCCGGTTTTAAATATGTCGTGATATCCGCCTCAAAAGGCAGATAACCGCCTGTATGCCGCGCGGCCCGCCTGCCGTTAATAAAAACTACACAGGACTGATCCACCGCTCCAAAATGAAGCAGCCGTCTACCGGCCTTCCTGCCGGTTTTTGTCTCTTCGCTAACCCGGCAGTCATCCGGCTGCGGCATCTCAAAGGTTCTCCGGTACCAAAGATATTCATCCGGCTGAAGCTGCCTCCCCACACCGGACAGAACACATTCCGGAGAAAAGGGCACCAGAATATGTCCGTTATATTCCGACGGCATGGAAAAAGCTTTTGTAAAAGCGCATTCCCATTCCCCGTTAAGATTGATATAGCTGTCCCTTACCATAAGGGGCCTCGGATATTCCTCCAGCACATGCTCCCTGTCAAGTTCCTTCCCCCATTTGGTATAAAGTTGTTTCATAAACATCCTCCTTTCAACGGCACAATCCGCACACCATGATATATGTCTGCAGCATCGCAGCGTGTGCATCCCCTGGAGGGTTTTATATAATAGGAAAGTTCCGGGCACTTTTCTATTATATAAAAAATCCCTTAGATTATATCATACCACTAATCTAAGAGATTTTCTTCCTTCTGCTTTAATCTTCACGTTTTGTTCTCATAACAAGCGCCGAATGCCGTCCCATATTCAGCACGACCTCCCCGCTGTGGATCAGATAAACATCCGGCTCCACGGTATAGCCCTCCTCGTAACTGTAGAGCAGGCGTTCCATCCTGCCCGTCACGGGCACTTCCGCCATCCAGACCGGAACCGTAACTTCCCGCAGCTCTTTGCTGTTATTGAGGACTACCACAATCTGCTCATCCTCCTGGAATCTGCCGTACGCCAGTATATTATCCGCCCAGTACAGCATCCGCAGCGACCCCTGCTTCAGAGGCTTCTCGCTCTTATGAATGCGGATCATTTCCTTATGGAATTCCAGCATCTGACGGTCTTCTTTTCCCCATGGATATGTCCGTCTGTTATCCGGGTCCGTAAATCCGCAGAGGCCCGCCTCATCCCCGTAATATATGGTAGGCGCACCGATCCATGTCATCTGGATCACAACTGCTTCCCGCATAACCGCATGGTTGACCCCTTCCTCTGCTGCTCTTGAGCCTAGATGCTCCACTCTACCGACAATGTGGTTGGTACGGGTCAAAAAACGGGAATGGTCATGGTTAGACAGTTCGTTCATCGCAACCTGCAGCGACGGTGTCAGCATGGTGGCCATAAAATGCCGCATTGTTTTCACAAAGTTATCGCCATTGCCCCAGAGATCTGTACGCCGCTCATCGCTGTGCTTCTCCATTCCGGTCAGAAACCATGTCACCGGTTCCATAAATGCATCGTAATTCATGACGCTGTCCCACTCATCCCCCTGCAGCCATTCCGCCGGGTCGCCGTAATGCTCCGCCAGAATCAGCGCATCCGGCCTGGCCTTCTTCACTTCCTGCCTGAACCGTTTCCAGAACATGTGATTATACTCGTTGCTGTACCCAAGGTCTGCCGCTACATCCAGGCGCCAGCCGTCTACATTAAATGGAGGGGAGACCCATTTCTTTCCAATATCCATGATATACTGCTCCAACAGCGGAGAATCCTCGTAATTCAGTTTGGGCAGCGTATCATGCCCCCACCATCCGTCATATGCATAGTTGTACGGCCAGGCAGAATCGCTTTCATTAAAGAAATGAAAAAATGAGCGGTACGGACTATCCCAACTGACAAACGCACCTTTTTCATATCCTTCCTGCTGCTCGTAGATCCGCTCTTTATCCATCCACTTGTTGAAGGAACCACAGTGATTGAATACCCCGTCCAGAATCACACGCATCCCCCGGCTGTGCATAGCCTCCACCAGATCGATAAACAGCTGGTTGGAGGCCTCTAGGTTCGCCCTATTACCGGTGCGTTTCTGGTATTTGGTGGCCTCGATATTATCTGCGGCCCACTCCGGAAGAACCAGCCCTCCGTCTTCTGCAATCTTCCCATAGTGTGGATCTATATAATCATAGTCCTGTATATCGTATTTGTGATTGGACGGCGAGACAAACAGCGGATTAAAATAAATAACCTCCACGCCCAAATCCTCTAAGTAATCCAGCTTATCCATGACTCCCTGCAGATCCCCGCCGTAAAATCTCCGGATATCCATGGCCTGAGGCAGCTGATCCCAATCCGTTACTTTCTGGCACGGCTCCCCGATATAAATATATTCCCAGTCCTCCACATCGTTGGACTCATCGCCGTTAAAGAATCTGTCAACAAATATCTGATACATCACAGCCCCTTTTGCCCAATCCGGCGTAGAAAATCCCGGAACTATGACAAAGGCGTAGAAATCCATAATCTCCTTCGCCACTCCGCACCTGTTAAAATAGCAGGTCTCCCCATCTTTTTTCACCTCGAAGCTGTAGGAAAATGGTTCGTTCCCCAACTGCCAATCTATCTCATAATAATCAAACTCCCCACGGGAGTCTGTCTTCTTCATTTTAAACCCACCCGTTTTGGTTAAAATACAAACTTCATCTGCATCATCCTTTGCCGTTCTGAACTTAAGCTTCACTTTCTCATACTCATCAGGCTCTGCAGGAATCACATAGCTGGACGTTCCATCACAAAATAGTGCGTCCTTATTCATAAAAAACCTCCTTAGGGGCAAGCCCTCCCTCCTCTGGAAGTACTTGCCCCATTACTCTTCTACTCTCCAAAAAGTGCTTCGAATTCACTTCTCGTAATTTTTTCTTTTTCCAACAGCAAATTAGCACAAGCCTGTAATACAGAATCGTATTCTTTTAGAATAGATCTTGCTTTCAAATAGCATTCGTCAATGATTCTCTTCACTTCTTCATCAATCGTGCTGGCTACCTTCTCACCGTAGCCCCTGGATGTGTGTCCAAAATCCCGTCCGATAAATACTTCATCGCTGTCGTTATCATAGTTGATCAGCCCCAGCCGCTCAGACATACCAAACTTCATAATCATGGAACGGGCAATCGCCGTTGCCTGTTTGATATCCTGTGATGCGCCTGTGGTGATATCGTCAAACACTTCCTCTTCCGCCACACGTCCTCCAAGTGACACCGTAATCTCCTGGAGCATATGCCCCTTTGTATTGAACATATCGTCTTTTTCCGGCAGAGGCATCGTATAACCGCCCGCTCCTCCTGTCGGAACAATGGATACACTGTAAACAGGCCCCACATCCGGAAGCACATGGAAGAGAATCGCATGGCCGGCCTCATGGTACGCGGTAATCCTGCGCTCTTTTTCTGAAACAATACGGCTCTTTTTCTCCGGCCCGATTCCAACTTTTATAAAAGCGTGGCGGATATCGGACTGCTGCAGGAATACTCGGCCCTCTTTTGCAGAAAGGATCGCCGCCTCATTCAGCAGGTTTTCCAAATCCGCGCCGGTAAATCCAGCCGTGGTCTGTGCAATCTGCTTCAGATCCACATCGTCTCCCAGCGGTTTATTCTTTGCGTGGACTTTCAGGATTTCCTCTCGTCCGCCCACATCCGGGCGCCCAACGATTACATTTCTGTCAAATCGTCCCGGCCTTAAAATTGCGGGATCGAGAATATCTTTTCTGTTGGTTGCCGCCATCACGATGATGCCTTCATTCACACCAAAACCATCCATCTCTACAAGCAGCTGGTTCAGCGTCTGCTCCCGTTCATCGTGTCCGCCGCCCAGTCCACTTCCCCTGCGCCTTGCAACGGCATCAATCTCATCGATAAAAATAATACAGGGGGAATTCTTCTTCGCATCCTGGAACAGGTCACGCACACGGGATGCGCCGACACCGACAAACATCTCCACAAAATCGGAACCCGAGATGCTGAAAAACGGAACTCCGGCTTCCCCTGCAACGGCTTTTGCAAGCAGCGTCTTACCGGTTCCAGGAGGTCCCTCAAGCAGGACGCCCTTGGGAATTCTTGCACCAACCTGAATATATTTTTTAGGAGACTTGAGGAAATCTACAATCTCTTCCAGCTCCTCTTTTTCCTCTTTTAAACCTGCCACATCCGCAAATGTCACCTTTTTGTCCGTATCCGTGGTCATCTTTGCGCGGCTCTTGCCAAAATTCATCGCCTTGGCATTGGCCCCGCCTCCCTGACGGTTCATAAACATAAAGATCACGGTGATTCCCAAAAATGTGATCAGAAGCGGTACCAGTATGGTTGTAAACCACGAATCCTGGGGAACATCCAGCAGTTTATACTCTATTCCCGCTTTATCCAGAATATCCTGCGTCTTCTCTACATCAGATGTAGTAACTTGTTTTACAGCCCCGCTGTCCTTAAGCGTCACGGTCACAACACCGGTGGGAGCGGTCTTATTCTGCTTAATGATAACATCCTGTACATTTTTATCTTTTACTTCCTGTACAAAGCGCTGGTTTGTCATCTCCTGGTCTTTCACCTGGAATCTGTTTGTAAGCCACAGTGCAAGGAAGACAATCACAATAAATGTAAGAAATGTCGCACCGCCCATGCTTTTATACTTTTTGTTGTTCAATGGTGTGTACTCCTTCCTATTCTACTCCTTCCACCACACCTATATATGGCAGATTTCTATATTTTTGAGCGTAGTCCAGGCCATAGCCGACTACGAATTCGTCCGGTATCTCAAATCCTACATAATCTACTTTCACGTCTTTTTCTCTTCTCTCAGGCTTATCCAGGAGCGTGCACAGATGAAGGCTCTTTGGGTGGCGCTGTCTTAACGTTTCCATAAGATAGTACAATGTTCTTCCGGAATCAATGATATCCTCCACAATCAGGACATCCTTTCCCTCGATCGACTCATCCAGGTCTTTGGCAATACGCACTACTCCGCTGGATGATGTTCTGTTACCATAGCTGCTTACACTCATATAATCGATGGATACCGGCACGGTAATCCTCTTGGCAAGCTCGCACATAAAAAATGCGCCGCCCTTTAAGATGCAGATCAAATGAACCTGCCGTCCCTCATAGTCTTTGCTGATCTGTTTCCCTAATAATTCGATTCTTTCGTCAACTTCTTTTTCTGATACTAAAACCGTAATCTTCTCTGACATCACTTTTTTCCTCCGTTACTTTTATCTCCAGCACCCGGTGCGTCTGCACGGTTATCTGGCAGGCACTGCTCATACGATACCCCAATATCCATATAATCTGCTTCTCATCTGCAATCAACGGAACACAGTCCCGCTCTTCGGACGGTATCTTCTCATTAATAAAATAGGACTTGATCTTCTGGCTCCGTCCGTCTTTATCAATCACAATGCTGTCCCGTCCCTGTCTGGGCCTGATAATCAGGTCACCTTTTATTATATCATAGTCAAACCATTTCGTGTAGGTTTTTTGGGGTGCTTGTTTTGCCGAAAAATCAGCTTGTTTTTCCAGTATACTACAGCATATCGTCAGATTCAGTTCCGGCACCCTGGTAATTCCCGGTACACGTAATTGTATAGGGGCAAAACCCTTTTTCTGCATATCTGTTTTCTTCTTCAGCACAACACCGTCATAATTCCTGACAGCCTTCACTGAATATGGCAGGTCCCTGCTTCTGCCGGTCTGTTTCTCAAACAGTCCGGCCACAGCTTCCACATGCGCCATGGTAATATCCCTTTCGGCTCCTGAGGCCCTGCTCAGGCATCTTCTGATCAGAAGGCCCTGCAGCACCCGGTGAAGCTTCCGGTATCCGGCTTCATAAATACAAAGGCTCCCGTCCTTTTGCTTGGCAACGCAGTTCTGGCAGGCCTGCTCCGTCTGCATCTCCATATAATCCTGCAGCCCGCGTATCTGCTCCATCGCCTCATTCATATGGCGCACGGCCTGCGCATTGACCTGTTCTTCCAGAACAGGGATCACCTGATGGCGCAGCCGGTTTCTCGTATAGTCATCCTCCTCGTTCGTCTCATCCTGGCAGAACCCGCAGCCAATCTCCTCTACAAACCGCTCGATCTCCCTGCGGTTCAGGCAGAGCAGCGGACGGATGATATTTCCTGCCACAGGCTGAATCCCGCCAAGCCCCTTCAGCCCGGTTCCCCGGGCCAGATTCATAAGGAGCGTCTCCGCGTTGTCATTCTGATGGTGGGCCATAGCAATTTTAGTTCCCCCGCACGCAAGCAGAGTCCTCTCAAAAGCCTCTCTGCGCACAACACGGCCAGCCTCCTCAACAGATTGTTTCCGTTTTTTGGAAATTGATTCCACATTTTCATGATAAACCACACATTTTACATCCTGTTTCCTGCACAGTTCCTGCACAAACACCTCATCGCGCTTAGCATTCTCCCCGCGAAGCCCGTGATTCACATGTACAGCCACAATCTCAATCCCCATCTTCTCACGAAGTTCCAGAAGCACAAAAAGAAGGCATACCGAATCCGCTCCGCCCGATATACCTGCGACAATCTTATCTCCACTCACAATCATCTGATAACGCTCAATAAACCCCAAAACCTTTTCCATAAGTAAACTATAACTAATTTTTGAGGGAAATGCAAGGGGGAGTACGCCTGGCTGAAATGAGGAGGAGGATGCCGGGGAAGAAACGGGTAAGGGCACGGGAAGTGACCCGCTTACGGAGAAGTACTAACACCAAAGACACCGCCCGCGGGGGCACGTACATCATGCAGCGAGAAAGCTTGATGCTTTCTCGCCTTAGGATGTACTGGGAAGTGATTTTGGAAAATCACTTCCCATCCCCCGCGGGCGGCGTCTTTGGTGTAAGTACTTCTAAACCGTGCGCTCTACACTTCCCGTGCCCTTACCCGTTTCTTCCCCGGCATCCTCCTCCCCATTTCAGCCAGGCTATGTTCATCCTTTTACTTAAAAAATTAGTTTGATGGGGATTCACTGGCGGGGCCAGTGAATCATCTTGGATACTCAGCAATAATCCACCCCAGCCCGAACCGCTCCGCAAATTCTGCAGCCATCCGCCGCCCCCGTCAGTGCGCAACCCGCGAAGCGGGCGACTATTACGGCCGGATGCGCCAAGCCTTGGGAAACGGACATAGCGGCGTCTGGAAGCATGGGATGGCTGTTAGCTGGAGTAAAGTAAAAAAGCAGGAAAACCGGGGTAATTTTTGTGATTTCGAATCACAAAAATTCCTGGACCCAGCGCGGGAAGCCATCAGGGCTTTCCGTGATGTGTCCAGGCTGCCCCGGTTTTCCTGCTTTTTTACACTACTCCAGCTTACAGTCATCCCCCGCTTCCAGACGCCGCTATGTCCGCTTCCCAAGGCGCCCCCTCCGCCAAAAACCTCCTGCTCCCCCTAGCACTCCCAGAGGCCGACTACCAGGACTGTCATGTCATCCATGGGCGCCGCGTCCCCGTTCCAATTTAGTACCTGTTCGAGGATGTGATGTGCCATTTCTTTTGGGTTATTCATGGCGGTTCCCTGAATAATCGTCTCCAGCAGGATGTCCTGCTCTCCTACGGGGAGGGCATCCATGATGCCGTCGGTTACCATGATGACGAAATCGCCGTCCTCCAACTGGCGTTTTACTGAATCTATTTCGATGGTGTGCAGGACGCCGATTGGAAGACTGGTGGAACTCAGGTGTTCTACCTTGTCCTTTTTTTTGATAAAGGTAGAGGACGCACCTGCTTTTATTAATTCACAGGTGCCTGTATATAAGTCAAATACACTCATGTCTATTGTGGAGAAATGAATTTCTTCCCTCCCCATGACCAGGGTTGTGTTGATCATCTGTATGGCGGTTTTTTCCGGGAAACCGGCTTCCAGCAGCTCCTCCAGAAGCTCAATTACGAGCGTGCTTTCACGGCACGCTTTTTCTCCGGAACCCATGCCGTCCGATAAGGCCACTCCCTGACGGCCTCCGGACAGCTCCATCATCATGAAGTTGTCACCCGATATCTGGCTGCAGCCTTTTCCAATCCGCGCAACTCCCTGCAATGTATAGAATGCCGGGCCTTCCATGCATACTACGGTCGTATAGTCTCTTCCCAGCATCTGACAGTGTGCCCCGTCCAGTACGAACCGCCGCCCCATCACTTCTGATACGCCCCTGACCAGCTCCTTTGTTGTGACACATTCATTCTGCATGGCCCGGGCGGTTATATGCACCTCGTACTTTCCTTCGCGGTTCATAAAAAAGTTCGTGTACAATACCCGTATTCCTTTCCGTTTCAGGTGCGCGCTGATCTTCTTCTCCAGACGCTCGTCAGTAAACATGCTGTCCTCCAGCTCTTTCGCCGTACTGCGGATCATATCTGCAAATGTATCCATCTGAACGGCGCACCCTTCCCGGCTCTGGGCAATCCTGTTAATCCAGATCATATTCTGCCGCGCTTCATGGAAAGCCTCCAGCATCTCCCGCAAAAATCTGGGAGCCATAATACACCTTTGCTGCAGCTTTCTTTTTGTCTCCGTGTTCAGTTCATTGCCATAACTGTCCACTGCCGACAGTATCTCGTATCCCATCTGGTAGGTGTGGACAAAGTTCTCTCCCCAGCACCAGGAACACTTTTCACAGTTTTTGCAGACCTTTCCTTTCACTTTCTCGAACATTTCCTCTATTTCTTCGCTACTGAATGTTTTTTTCTTTTCTTCCAGTTTTAAAAATGTGTGGGACAGTTGTTTCAGGGAATCTGCAAATTTTTCAATCTGGGCCACATAGGGGCTGGAATGTAATACTTGTCCTTCTTCCATGCTTTCCCCTCCTATTCTTCGTATTTTCTACAAAACATAAAAATGAGTTTCGTTTCAGAAACCAATCTCTGCGGCATCTGCCATATTGCGCATCTCCCCCGCCGGCTTATCGCAATACGGTATATCCGCTGGAATATTCTATACCACGACAAAAGCTCCAGGAATTCTCCTGGAGCTTATCTTTCGTAGTATTGTTATTGAGCCGGTTTAAATATAATCTCATTGGGGTCAACAAGACCCAGCTTCTCTTCAGCAACTTCTTTTATGTACTCGTCTGTCTTAACATACTCTTCGTATTCTTTTATCTCTTCGGCGCGCTCTTTCTGCTCATTGATCTGAGCTTTCAGCTCTGCCTCCTGTTGCTTATAGCTCTTGTTCTTGGCCTGCAGGGTCACTGCATTCACCGTCAGCACGCATCCCAGTAATACTAGTATCATAGTAATTAAGGCTGCACTGCGCCGATGGTAACCAAAACCAGAACTCCGCTTACGGCTTTTGCGCCGCTGTGTCCCTGTAGATTTCTTATTTGCCATTCATACTCACCCAACTTATCATCTTATTAAACACCCCTGCTTAATAAATTCATTCTATCGGTTTTTCTTTCTTTTTTCAAGGCTTTTCTTCATTTTCCCGTATATTTTTTTCGCAATTGAGAGTATGAAATTCGCCAGCACTATTCCGCATACAACACCTAGTATGAAGAACCATCTTATGCTACCATATGTTGTCATATACATCTGTCGGAACAGATACACGCTCACTCCGAGCCAATACAACAGATCTTCCAGATTTACAACCACGATATGGTGAGGTATGAGGCGCCTCATCAGCCTGAGTATCTGGTAGCTGAAAAGTATCACTATCCCGGACAGCCCCGCGTAAAAAAATATAATCGCTTCTTTTCCGATTCCCAGCATCATAGGCGTGCCTACTTAAACAGTTTTGCGAAAAAATTTTCATTCTGCCGGCCGGCCTGATTTACGCTGGAATATGCAATGCTGTCGATATTGCCTGACAGATCCACTTCTCCCTTTTCTACGCTGAGACGGTTCACATGCAGATCGGTTCCTTTAACCATCAACATGCCCTGTTCCGTCTCCAGCAGGATTTCATTTAAATCAAAAGAAAGAACATCCAGGACACCGGTGACCATACTTGTCTTTCTGTTATTTACAACGAGTTTATGCGCCTTGGGCATTTGCCGCTCTTCCATACACTTTCCCCCTTCAACTTTGCTTTTCTATAGAACTCTTCACTATATATATGAGGGGTTGTATCAAAATATGTATGCCCGTGGAAGATCCCTGGCGCTTACGCCGGCTGTTCCTTTTTACAGATACCGGAACAGCTCTTTTGCTTCTTCTTTTTTTGTGGTGTCCTGCAGCTGAAGCACCTCCGCCTTCACAGTCTTGGTGCCAAATTGAATCTCAATGATGTCCCCCGGCTTAACCTGCAATGATGCTTTGGCAACATTTCCGTTTACAAGCACACGCCCTGCATCGCAGGCTTCATTAGCCACAGTCCGTCTTTTGATCAGCCTGGACACTTTCAAAAACTTATCTAACCGCATTTCTTTTTCCTTTCTTGCTTATGAATAGATTTCATGTTGTCTCACTTTATTTTCATTCATCTGTATGCTTCTTACTCTTCAAAGAGAAAAGAAAGCACTTACAATGCGTACATCATAAGTGCTCTCTGTATGTTTATCTCTTATTGATCCATTACAATTAAGCGTTAACTTCATCCTTTAAAGCCTTGCCAGCTTTGAACTTAGGTGCTTTACAAGCTGCAATCTTCATAGTCTTGCCAGTCTGAGGATTTCTTCCTTCTCTTGCTGCTCTTTCGCTTACTTCAAATGTACCAAAACCAACTAACTGTACTTTATCGCCTTTTTTTAACTGATCGGATACCACATCGATGAATGCCTTCAGTGCTTTTTCAGAGTCCTTCTTGGAGATTTCTGCCTTTTCTGCAATAGCTGCTACTAATTCTGTTTTGTTCATGGATAAATTCCTCCTCTTTATTGTACTAGAATATAATATTCTAACAGTTTAATAAAGGCGCTCATGTACTGGCGTTCACATGATCAACCCTTAAGTACTGTTATAACTGTTTCCCATATTTTTGTCAAGGATTTTTCCGGCATTCCCGCGTTTTTGGGCACTTTTTTAGGCTTTTTTAACATTTCCAAGGCTCGGTTTCCGATTGGAAAATTATCCCTGACACGATATGTTACATCATCTTGTCAATCATTGCAAGGACTTCTTTACCCATTTTTTCTGAAACAGCATCTGCATCTTCAAGAGATGTCCCCTTTACACCGTAATAGAACTTCACCTTCGGCTCTGTTCCGGATGGCCTTACACACAGCCATGCATCGTCTGTCAGATCATAATACAACACGTTGGAGTTTGGCAGACCGGTTGCTGTGACTTCCCCAGTCGCCATATCCTTGATGGTATCTGCCTTATAATCTCTGGCCTTGAGGACTTTATAGCCTGCAATCTCTGTCGGAGGATTCCTGCGGAGCGTCTCCAGGATCTCCTGGATCTTTGCCAGGCCTTCGATCCCCTTAAGCGTGATGGACTGGATATCATCTTTGTAATATCCGTAACGGTCATACATCGCGATCATCGCATCCCACAGATTCATTCCTTTTGTTTTGTAATATGCTGCTGCTTCGCAGAGAGCCATTGTAGCCACAATTGCGTCCTTATCCCTTGCATAGGTACCAATCAGGCAGCCATAACTTTCTTCAAATCCGAATAAATACTCTCCCTTACCACTTGTCTCAAACCCGAGAATCTGCTGTCCAATGAATTTAAAGCCAGTCAGGACTTCTATCAGGCCTGCGTTGTAATAGTTAGCAATAGCGTCTGCCATATTGGAGGTAACAATCGTCTTAATCAGATATCCATCATCCGGAAGTCCCTTTAATTCTCTGCGCTGCCCGATCTCATAATCCGCGAGCAGACAGCCTGACATATTCCCTGTCAGAGTATGATATTCCCCATTCTTGTCCTTCACACGGACGCCAAGCCTGTCCGCATCCGGATCTGTTGCAAGCACAATATCAGCATCGATTTCTTTGGCCAGTTTCAGCCCCAGGTCAAATGCCTCCGCAGCTTCCGGGTTCGGGTATGATACGGTAGGGAATTCGCCGTCCGGCAGTTCCTGTTCTTTTACTACGTAAACATTCTCGAATCCAAGCTCCTTTAGAATACGGCGCGCCGGTATGTTTCCGGTTCCGTGCAGCGGACTGTACACAATCTTGAGTTCTTTGCCGACAGCATCGATGGCATCCTGGTGCAATACCTGCTTTTTCAACTCTGCAATATATGCATCATCGATTTCTGCACCGATCACTTCGTAAAGTCCTGCAGCCTTTGCCTCGTCCAGTGTCATCGTCTTCATGGTAGTATAGTCTTCTACAGCCTTTACCTCATCCATGATTCCCTTGTCATGAGGCGGCGTAATCTGTGCGCCGTCTTCCCAGTATACTTTGTATCCGTTGTATTCCGGAGGATTATGGCTTGCTGTAATATTGATTCCCGCTATGCATCCCAGTTTCCTCACTGCAAAAGACAGCTCCGGAGTTGGGCGCAGGGATTCAAATACATAGGACTTAATCCCATTGGCCGCCAGGCAGAGTGCTGCCTCATTCGCGAACTCCGGTGACATCCGTCGGGAATCATAGGCAACCGCCACACCCTTTGCGGCATTTCCGCTCTTTATAATATAATTCGCCAGCCCCTGTGTGGCTTTTCTTACTGTATAAATATTCATACGGTTAGTACCTGCGCCGATAATACCGCGCAGGCCAGCCGTACCAAATTCAAGATCTGTGTAAAAACGTTCCTTTATCTCATTTTCATCTTCCCTGATACTCGCCAGTTCCGCCTTCGTATCTGCATCAAAATATGGGTTTGACAACCACTCATTGTATCTCTCTTTGTAATCCATACTGGTACCTCCTGCCTTAATAGTATGTCCTTATTATACAACAGGCGCCTATAAAATGAAAGTAAATATATTTTCTAAAAACCGCAGTTTTTCTTCCGTCTGGGTGATAGCTGTCTGTAATTTTTCCACATTTTTTTCCGGAATCCAAGCTTTATTAGAATGGTAATATGTGTTCGCAGTCTTCCAGAATTTCTCCGGGTAGGCAAGGCACAGGGCGATATATTCTAACTCTCTTGGGTCCAGCTCCCTGATACTTTGATAGGCATCCAGCATAGACTGGCCAAGGGCTTCCTGCCACTGATGTTTTTCCATGACTTTCCGCAGAAAATAATAGAGATCCTGCGCCTGCACATCAATCCTGAAATGCTCAAAATTTGTCGTTGCCAGCCCGTTTGAGGTCAGCAGGACGTTATGATAGTTGTAATCTCCATGCACAAGCCTGTGATGTTCTATGCTTTCCTGGTACAAGCTGTCGTATCCGGAATTTTTCAGTCTTTTGACCACCTGCTCAGCCTGCGAGTACATCCGATCAAAATATTCCAGAAATAGAAACTCAAATGAGCCTTTTGAAACTTTATTACGTATAAATGCGCGCACTTTTTTCAGTTCCCTGTTATGGCGCACAAACTCTTCCTGCAGATGCCGGCCCGTTGGCGGCCGTATCACTGCTTCTTTTTCCGGATCACACAATTCCTGCCACTGCATCCTGCAATGCAGATCTGCCAGGTTCCTGGATGCCTGCAGGATCTCGAATTCTTTTTTAACATCACATTCCCTGCCGGAAAACCATTTTTTCAGCATGTACCTGGAACCATCCCGGGATACGCTGACCAGCTGGCCTTCTTTATTATAGACCGGGATATCCACATTGGGATATCCCGCCTTTTCCAGGCTGCTCAGAACGGCATAAAGCAAAGGGGCACGCCTGTCTGAAACGTCCGCTTCTTTCAACAGCATAGTGCCCTCTTTCGTGTCGCAAAAAAACGCACCCCTTATTTTGCGGGTGCCTTTCACTTCTATATCATATTGTTCCAAGACTTCTAATTCATACTCTCTCATGGCTGCCCCCTGATTCTACGATTCTGACTCTTTCTAATGTATGAAAGGGACAGCCCGAGTATGCTATATGCCTTGTTTTTCTTTGACGTAATTACATAATTTTTCTTTCTCGTTCATCTCCGGTTTGTCCAATACCAGCTCCAACAGCTCATTCAACATATCTCCCATCTGTTTTCCTGGCTGCATGCCGAGATCCATCAGATCTCTTCCACTGACCGCAAGCTGCCTGAGAGTCACACAGTGATCATTGATAAGCGTTTCCTGGTATATTTCCCGCATAGCCACAATATTTTCAATCTTGGCACGGCGCTTGTATGGGCTCTGTGCCTTCACGTCTGCCATGCGCACCGCCAGATAATAAGGAAAGAGTTCTACCCCGATCCGATTCATCGCCCGGCGGACATTGGGCGGAGTGGCTTCGATCCGGTAATCATGATAGCAGACAAGCCTGGTCACCTTTTTCACGGTGTCATTATCGAACTTGAGCCGCCGCAGCACGCTGCGCGCGATCTCCTCACTGACAATCGCGTGCCCCTTGAAATGATCCACACCCTTTTCATCAGTTGTCTTCATGGAAGGTTTTCCCATATCATGGAACAGCATGGTCAGACGAAGAATTTTATCCTTCTTAACATTTTTCAGGGCATGGAGGGTGTGTCCCGCCACGTCATACTTATGGTGGCGTGTTCTCTGTTCCACGCCGACCATAGCATCCCATTCCGGCAGAATGACCTTCGTAATCCCCAGCTCATATGCATCCTGAATCAGATCCGGATGATCTGACATGAGCAGTTTCACCAATTCCACCTGTATCCGCTCTGCACTGATATTTTTAAGGGTAGGCGCCAGCTCGCGCACCGCCTGCGCGGTATTCTTCTCAATCGGGAAAGCCAGCTGGGCGGAAAATCTGACCGCCCTCAGAATCCGAAGCGCATCTTCCGAAAACCTCTCCATCGGGTCGCCCACGCACCGGATCAAGTGGTGGTTCAGATCCCGCATCCCCCCAAACACATCGACAAGGCGCACCTCGTCATTATAAGCCATCGCATTAATCGTAAAATCCCTCCGCCGCAGATCCTCCTCCAGGCTGGCCGTAAAAGTCACATCTTTCGGATGCCTGCTGTCCTCATAAAGTCCGTCAACCCGGTATGTTGTCACTTCGAACCCTTCCCTGCCAATCATCACTGTCACAGTACCATGTTCAATCCCCGTATCAACCGTCCTTCTAAAAAGCCGTTTAATCTCCTCCGGCCTGGCAGAAGTCGTAATATCCCAGTCCTCCGGTTTGCGGCAGAGAATAGAATCACGAACACATCCGCCTACCGCAAAAGCCTCATAGCCATGCAGCTGCAGATTATTGATAATCATAATCACTTTTCTCGGCAACTCTATCTTCATCTATATCTTCCTTTCAGATGGGTAAAAGGGGTCTGACCCTTTTGCACTCCATTTTCAGAATTGTTTTATAATTTCTTGTTCACGCTTTTGACAAGTAAATATTATAGCTTGTCTTTGCTGTTCGCTCAACCATTTTAAAGTAGATTTTAATCTTTTTTCGTCATAACATGCAAATGCGTCGTCAAAAATCACAGGCAGCGGCTCTTCATAGAGCATGTCCACGGCAGCCATACGAAGTGCGAAGTATACCTGTTCTATGGTTCCACGCGATACCCTCTCCACAGGGATCCGCCGCCCGCCTTCAAATAAGGTCAGATTCAGGTTTTCATCTGCAAGAAGTTTTTTATACCTTCCGCCGGTTATTTGTTCTAATATCTGCGATGCTTTTTGATTTAAAATGTTCCCAAACCCCTGCGTCATATTACGGGATGCTTCGATCATCTTTTCCTCGGCAAGCCGCAGTGCAGCGTCCCAGTTCTGCAGGTTTTTAATTCTTTTATCAGGCATTTCCAGCTCGGCCAGCAGCTCCTGTAAATTCTGGAATCTTACCTGCTTCTCTTTCCATTGTGCTTTGATTCTCTGATTTTCCCACTCCAGTTTCTGCCTATTCTCTTCGATCTGGCGTTTCTTTTCGTAATCGTATTCCGTATTCTCCTGACGGGAGTTCACTCTTTGCCCGGCATTTCGCCTCCTGCTGCTCTGCACCCTGTACTTTCCATACTTTACAGCACCGGTACAGAGAAGCAGCAGTCCTGCACCTAAAAAAACCCATGACAGAACGGAGATCGCCCCGCCCCCGGCAAATACTTCTCCCCTGCCGGCAAACACGCTCCAAAGCCGTCCCAATACCCCGGCGGCTGTTCCTAATCCCCCCACTGCTATCAAGTTTTTATATTGGCCTGCCTCGTAATTCTCTGCTTCATCTCCCGTAAACGGAATCGTTTCTAGTGAATCAGATAGGGGGTGCTCTCCGCGTAGATGCGCTACACTCCCGGAATCTTCAGCGTTTTCATCCAGTAAACTTTTCAATATCTTTTGATTTTCTTCCAGTTCTCTTTGCAGTTTCCCGGCATCCTCAGATACATACTGGCATTCCTGCCGTATTGTATCCTTTTTTGTTTCCCGCATTTCCCGAAGTGACCTGATTTGCTGTTCTGCGGCTTTTCTGCGCTGGCGAAGAGTTTCCAGGGCGCTTCCCAGGTTTACGTTACTGCTTCCTGTCTCATAATAATTTGCCGCATAATTTTTCAATTCCTCTGCCAGACCCTGTCCTGGTTTTGCACTAAGCTGTCCCATGGCCACAGTATTCTCAAAAGATTCCGCCGTCATTTTACCCAAAAGCATGTCCAGATCTCCGTCATCCACAGATAGTTCTTCCCCATCATCTTCACAGACAAGGCGTGCACTCTTTGTATATCTGTCAAACTTCCGTTCCAGAAAGAAGTTTTTTCCCGCTATGGAAAACCGCATAGATCCGGCATAGTAATTGGGGTTAACCCATGGCTCGTATCTGCTGAACCCATCATTTTGAGCTGCACGCCCGCGTCCTCTCTCCATCCCGAAAAGCATTGCCTTTATAAATGCATAGACCGTAGATTTGCCATATTCATTTTCTCCGTAAAAAACATGGATTCCTTCTTCTATGTAAAAATGCTTATGTGAAAACTTCCCAAAATTCTCCAAATACAACTCTCTAATTACCATACTCTTCAACTCTCTCCGGATCAGGACAAACTATTCTCCAGAAGTGCCTGCACACCTGCCTGTAGCGCCTGATATTCCACACTGCCTTCTTCACATCCTAAAAATTCTTCTATATATTTTCCCAGCACATTATCCCTGTTTTCCTCATAAAGCGTCTGATAATCATATGCAGGACAAGTCTCATCCTCAATCTCTATAATATTTCCGTAAAAATCCATGTATTGTGTTTCAAACTCTACATCCGGATCCCTCAGGCCCCGGAGAATAAATTTATAAAGATTCTGCGTACCTCTTTTTTCCACAGTCTCCCGGATATAGTCTTTCACACTCCCATTCGTCATCCGCTCATTCACACGCAGCGCCAGATGGATGTATTCCCTTACTGCACACGGAACAAACTCCACATGGACTCCCTGTTCTGTTATCTCACCGCGCACAAAACCATGCTGCCCCGTATCATTCTTATCCACTGGTTCAAGAGCTCCCGCGAATACCGCAAAGTTCTTTATCAGAGCCTGAGGCTTATGGATATGCCCCAGCGCGATATAATCAAATCCGGAGGCCTCCAGGTCCTCTTTTTTGAGTGGAACATGCTTCTCGTCACCGCCATGAGCCAGGAGGATCTCATATCGCGCATGTCCCCCGGCCTTCACATTACAGCGCTCTTCCCGGATCTCCCTGGCGTGATAACTGAACCCGTACACCGCCAGATCCAGGTCAGGCAGCTTCACATATCCCATCCTGTCCCCCAGCAGTGGATACACATTTTCATTCCACTGGAAAGTCCGGTAATAAGAGCCCTTTTTCATAAAATCGTGATTTCCTGCAATCAGAACTACCTTTGTATGTGATAATGTGGAGAACAGATAGTTTACTTCCTTCAGATCCCGCAGAAGCGGCTGCCTATGGAACAGATCCCCGGCTATAAGCAGTACATCTGTCTGCTCTTCCTCACATCGTGTAACCACCTGCAAAAAAGTATCCCATAGTTCCCGGGCGCGTCCCGCACTGTAAGCATTCCCTGCATCGGGCTGCGCTCCCAGGTGAGTATCGGCAATGTGGATAAATTTCATAGGTACCTCCATATAATAATACACTGTTAAAAAGTAACTTGAGGACGTAACAATGTCCGGTCTGTTACGTCCTCAATCCATCTCCCCCGCCGCAGGCGGCTGGGTAATAAATATCTAATATTGGCATCCCGGCAGGCTATAGGATCTATGGCCCACAGCCCTTGTGGAAATAAAATCTACAGTTCGCAGTTATTTACAGTTCTCGGGAACGGTACAACATCGCGGATATTGGACATTCCGGTAAGATACATGACACATCTTTCAAATCCGAGGCCAAATCCCGCATGTCTGGTGGAACCATATTTTCTCAGATCCAGATAGAACTTGTAATCCTCTTCCTCGAGATTCATCTCCTTCATTCTCTGAATCAGTTTGTTATAATCGTCTTCCCTCTGGCTGCCTCCGATGATCTCGCCGATTCCCGGTACCAGACAGTCCACTGCAGCCACCGTTTTTCCGTCCTCATTGAGCTTCATGTAAAATGCCTTGATCTCTTTCGGATAGTCCGTTACAAAGACCGGACGCTTGTACACCACTTCTGTCAGATAACGCTCATGTTCTGTCTGCAGGTCTGTGCCCCATTTTACTTTATATTCAAACTTATCATTATTTTTCTCGAGAAGTTCTACCGCCTCTGTATATGTTACTCTCGCAAAATCCGAGTTTACGACGTTTTTCAGCCTGTCCAGCAGCCCCTTGTCTACAAAAGAATTGAAGAAGTTCATCTCCTCCGGCGCATTCTCCAGCACATAAGAAATCACATATTTCAACATTGACTCGGCCAGATCCATGTTATCATCCAGGTCTGCAAATGCAATCTCCGGCTCGATCATCCAGAACTCAGCTGCATGTCGTGTAGTATTGGAGTTCTCTGCCCGGAAAGTAGGTCCGAAAGTGTAAATGCTCCTGAACGCCTGGGCAAATGTCTCCCCGTTCAGCTGACCGCTTACAGTCAGGTTTGTCTCTTTCCCAAAGAAATCCTGGCTGTAGTCTACCGTTCCGTCCGGATTCTTCGGCACATTGTCCATATCCAGAGTAGTCACTCTAAACATTTCGCCCGCTCCCTCGCAGTCACTTCCCGTAATAAGAGGCGTATGCACATAGACAAAGCCTCTGTCCTGGAAAAACTGGTGAATAGCATATGCAATCATAGAGCGCACTCTGAACACCGCCTGGAATGTATTTGTCCTTGGACGAAGATGAGAAATCGTTCTGAGATATTCGAAACTATGACGTTTCTTCTGCAACGGATAGTCAGGTGCTGAGGTTCCCTCAATCTCCACCTCATCTGCCTGAATCTCAAACGGCTGCTTAGCCTGTGGTGTAGCTACTAAAGTTCCAGTAACAATAATGGCTGCGCCTACATTCTGCTTTGAGATTTCATCAAAATTCTCCATACTGTCATGGTACACAATCTGCAGCGGTTCAAAATAGGAACCGTCATTGACCACGATAAAGCCAAACGTCTTTGAATCACGAATACTGCGAATCCATCCCCCAACTGTCACTTTCTTGTCCAGATATTCCTCTTTGTTTTTAAATAATTCCCGAATTGTAACTAAATCCATACCAAATACTCCTTATTCCATCAAATTTTTCCTTTTATTACACACTGGTACTATTATAACACTGAATCCGCATGAAATACAATCCCGTTCTGTCTTCTGGCTTCATCCGTAACACGCAGTGTATCCAGTGAATACTTTCGATAAGGATGCCCGCTGCAGTTTTCCTGCGCAAGCCTTACAAATTCCCTGACTTCATATACCATATTGTTTGGAGCTGGTGTATAGGGAATCGCTTCCCTTTTCCCGTCTCTATACACGATTTCCATAGACTGCGGCATCGCAATGCCATATATAAGAATACTTCCCTCTTCTCCCTGGAATATACCAGGATTCACAGAATCGGTAATCTTTGAATAAACAGCCTCAGCCATCATGTCATCGTACTGCATAAGGACAATACCGCTCCCCTCAAAGCCATTTTCTAATTTAGTTGAGAACGCTTTTATTTCTTTCGGCATTCCCAGCATTCTGACCAGTGTGTGAATACAGTATACCCCAATATCCATAATCGCCGCGTTTGACAGCTCCGGGTTAAAGGCATTCAGAACCTCTCCCTGCCTGAACTTATCATAACGTGAAGAGTACTGGCAGTATTCTGCCGTCACCCTGCGCAGCTTTCCAATTTTCGGAAGATGTTCCCTGATCAGGTTATAAGCCGGGTCAAAATCCGGGCGCATCGCCTCCAGGAGGACGACTCCGTTTTCCTCTGCACAGGCAAACATTGACGCTGCTTCTCTCTCATTAACAGCCAGAATCTTTTCGCACAGTACGTGCTTTTTGTGCTTCATCGCCTCAATGGCCTGCCCGCAATGTGCATATGTTGGTGTAGCAATGTACACAGCGTCAATCTCCGATTCCAGAAATTCATCGTAATTTGTATATACATTGGGTATGCTGTGTCTGTCTGCAAATGCATCCCCTGTCTCCTGCTTCCTGGAGTATACCGCACAAATCTCTGCCTCCGGTACCTGCCCGGCTGCCTCAATCAGCCAGTCGCTGATAAAATTGCTTCCTACTATTCCTAATTTCATAATGCCGCCTCCTAATTATCCTGCCTTTAGCCTTTACTGCTTAGTGATCCTGCTGCTTCATGCATAAGCACAATCTATTCAATTCTTTCTTTTACATGTATTACCAATGAAATTGTAGCAAATATATGCGGCATTATCAATCACTGTTGTACAAAATTGTGCAAGCAGGCTTTCGTTCTGGGTATTTCTTGATTTTCTCCATGCCATGTGGTATACTAAGAGCCGTTCCAAAGCCCTGTAAAAATAAGGTCTAAAGGGCTGTGGCTACAACAAAAAGCCTGCCACAGGCAGCCTTTTTGTACGCTAAGGCGCGAGTGTTCGAGACCTTCCACTCGTAAAACAAAACTTATGAAGCTACCTATTTATATAGGTTTATAGTTGTTTATTCCCCCGCAAAAACTCTGGTTTGTGCGGGGTTGTTTTTTTATCGCTGTTTATCATTAACCATGCAATTTTGTACTTTTTTTGTACTATTCTAAATGTTAACAAAAAGGCAGACCCGCTGGCCTGCCCCGTTAAAATGCTACTGCTATCAATTCCATTTCTGTCGCTTTCGTGTCCGGCATTACATGGCTGTACAAATCCATTGTCATAGACAATGAGCTATGTCCCATGATCGCCTTAAGCGTCTGCGGCTTCATGCCTGACTCAATGGCCCTTGTTGCAAATGTGTGCCGAAATACGTGAGGTGTTATACGCTCAAACTCATTTCCGCTTTGGTTGATCTGCTTTATTATGCGGTCAATTTCATACTGCACCCGATCCCGGCTTAACGGCTTCCCCTCTTCTGTGCAAAATACATACCTCCTTATATTTACGATCTTCTCTCCCCAGTAGTACTTTTGTGCATCCAATAGTTTTTCAACATCCCGGGTTAATGGAATGTCCCTCCGGGAAGACTTGGTTTTTGGTGTATCCTCATAATATCCTTCCCCCTCCTCATATTTTAATGTTCTGCGAATATGAATCACTCTCTTTTTCTTGTCAATATCAGAAAATTTAAGCCCCCGCAGCTCACCGTTCCGCAATCCAGTTCTAAGTAACATGGAATAGAAATTGAAAAGATAGCTGTCTTTTGCATATTCCATAAACATGTGTTGTTCTTCCTTGGTCATTGCTTTCATGATATGCTCTTCCTTATCACTTGGTACTTCTGCCAACTTTACAGGATTGCGCTCAATAAGTCCATTTTTAAAGGCCTGCTTAAAACATCCACTTAGAATAGCCGCTACTATTTTGATACTGGAAACAGCGTACTCCTCTTCAACCAGATCATTGTAAAGAGTTTGTATGTGCTCACCTCTGATATCGGTAATATACTTTTTGCCTATTTTGCCCTTCACCATGTAACTATATTGTTTCTTATATGTCGAAATAGTTCCTTTTTTGAGTTTATTCTTCTTATAAACATTCAGCCAGGTTTCAAACCATTCATCCAGGGTGGTTTTGCTACTTTCTACAAACAGGCCGTGCTGCAGTTTGTACTTTAAGTCAGTCATTTTCTTTTGTGTTTCCGTAATTGTCGCACCATGTACCAGATATCTTTCTCCCTTGTACATGAAACGCCCCTCATAGTCAGTATACCTTTGCTGTATTCCTTTTGGTAATTTCCTGCCTCTTTTATCGACTGCCATATAACCACCGCCTAACTCATTAGGCTTTCAAATATCAGGGCTATTGCATAGTTAAAACCGCTCTCAAATCCTGCTTTCTGTCCATAACTGCTCCCGGCATAAATTAAATCTGCTACAGATTCCTTTGTCATACCGGCAGGCTCCTCGATCCTGTCCACGATTTCTTCCCGGATCATTTCAGACAATCCGCCATCCGCTGATATGGCAGCCGATGATTTGCTGTATGATTCTGTGTATATATTTCCAATTCTTGACATATAACCGTCTCCTTTTCTTTTTCCCGCCGCACGGCAGCAGGTGAATCTTGTCTTGCAAATGGGCTATATGACGGTATATAATCAATATAGCCCGTACTGTGTGTATTGGGTTATGCTTATTTTTTGCCCCATCGGTGTTGCCGCACCTTTGGGGTTTTTGCTTTTCCGGTCATTCGCCCACCTCCCATTCTCCTATGGACTCGCACATGAGCTTTGATCCAATCTGGAAGCCAAGTATGAATCCCACCCGTTCGGCCTGATCAGATATGGATAAGGCTATCTCCTGGGCTTTAGAATAATTTTCTGCACCCATGCTGTTTTTTAAATCATCACGCCGGGCCTTGGGAATGTCATAGTCATATATCTTACGCAATTCCTTATAGCGCGGCATTTGTACATAGTACCGGTACATTTGTTCCAATATATCGGCTTTCATAGAATTCACCTTCTTTCCCTAATGTATTGGACTCTACGTACTCCCCCTTGTAAAAAATTGCTATTCTAATTTACACCCATCCCTCCTATCCACTAATCTTTTAACAATTTCTATGTCCGAGTTATACCGCCCCATCATCTTATATATGTCAACAACCTGAGCAGCATAATCAATGCTGTTGAAAACGGCCTCGCATCCCCTTTCCTGCATGAGATAATTTGCATCAAAGTTTTCAATCAATTCTATATAGGGAGTTCTTTTTTCATAGTCTATTTGAGGGGATATTCCGTATAATGGCTGTCTCTGCATGTAACAGACTCCCTTTAATTCCATGCACCTCCCATCTTCGATTTTAGTAAACTGCTCATCGGTTAGCATTTCTAAAAATGTTTGTTCATTAAGGATTTCAGCTTTCCACAGCTCATCACCGGGTTTAAGTTTTATATATTCAACCATAGATTAATCCTCCCACTAACTTATCAATCATATTTTAATTTTTGGCTGCTGCTTCCCAGGGGGCCGATGTCACCGCACCGCTCCCCCGAAAATCTGTAATGTCCAACTAATAAGTTATATAATTGCCTGACGCGCTCTCGATCCATTCCGGCTATGATCCTGAATACCATACCTCTACATCTATCAATTTGTTTCCTTCTATCAGGAGCCATTTTAATAAAATGGTGGCGTGCAATGGTATATATCTCTTCCAGAACCTCGTTATCTTCTTCCTTATCCATTAGATAAAGCATTTGTACTATGCATTGCCTATATCCTTCATTTTGCATACTCAGCACCTTCTTTCATCTCGATCAGCAACAACATCGTTTGCCCCTTTGGCTTTATATCGTCTTTTCCGCCTATATTCTTCGTTACTCATGTCGGAATCTCCATTCCTCTTGGTTTTCGCATTTCGCATCGTATAAACAACAGGTACTGTTCCATCATTTCTTTGACTCCCAAATAACGACAATAAGTAACTGCTCCCCGATATTGAAAGTCTGCCACGAGTGTTACCAAATGCTTATAATTATATCGCTTATAGCTGGCGGCTTCTTTGCTCCCATTTTCCGCTGCTTCCCATATTTCAAATAGCTTTTCGTAGAGCTCTTCAAACATAATACGGTGGCGGTACCTATCCTTGCTTAACATAATCATCTTTTTACAGGTCAAGACCCGATACGGAACTTGTACATATTCCGAAATATTCCTAACTTCTACCGGTTCAAGCTCCTCCTCTCCCTTAAATGTTGCTTCTAACAAATCCTGCGTCACATCTGCAAACTTTGCAAAAGTACAGATATGGTATGGATGATATTTTATAAGTTCTTCTAAATTAACCAAATCCAATTTATTCTTGCCCTTCCCTCCGGGATTATGCTACTATATATTTGCTTTATAGTGTAGCTCCGGCTATGCCGCCCCTGTCAGTGTTCGCACCACTGGCAAGGGCTATTTTTTATGCGATGGAGAATCTTCTGCTCTCCGTTGTCCTCATGTACTGGTCATACAGCTTTGCATGATCCGCTTTGAAAGCTTTACCATCAAATCTGTTTGAGATAACCGTTGTGAACCTTACCATATAATCCCCGGCCTTCTGCTCCTCCAGATCCTTCCTCTGCATGTCTGCTTTGATCTCCGCTTTCAGTGCCTCAATCTGCTCCTCAATCTTCTTCTGCTGCGCTTCCAGCTCTTTCAGCTTTCTTACGCGGTTGACAATCATTCTCTCTGTCATTTTAAAATCTCCTTTCCTGTGCAATCCCTTGAGCATCTTCTTGACTATTACTGCGTCTCCAGACCGTTCACAAGTATATGGCTCAAAGTTTGTGGGGGCTTTCGGCTTCCCCAATTGCTTTTATTAATTGTTGATATTCGGTTTGGCTTCCGGCTGACTCATCTTCCTGACTATTGATCCCGCTGTCGTTCACTCACAGGTATATGGTTTTCAGCTTCACAGCTTTTCGGGCTGTTCGTTTGCCTTACCTTTATCTTATGATCTTATTATACTAGTTGTGTACACTACAATCAATTGACATATAGCACAAAGTTGTGTACGTAATTTTGTTTATTTTTGTAGTGTACACATCATTGTTTTTGTGTTATACTTTAATCGTAAGGTGGAATGGATCTTCCATTAAAAATCGCCCCATATAGGGAGAAAGTAGGTGTAATATGGCTTTGTCCGAAGAACGAAAAGAATATTTATATGACTACAAAAAGTCAAAATTAAAGCGCATCCCCTTGGATGTCCAAAAAGAAAAATATGAGGAAATAGCTACCGCTGCATCCAAAACAGGAGAATCCGTCAATGGTTACATCAAAAAGGCAATTGACCAGCGAATGGAGCGTGATGCTGAATAAAGCTCTAAATGGGAAAACCAGATTCCTTTTTAGGGCCTCGGAAATCTCTGAATAACCACTGCCACTCCGTCAATACTATTTCATGGAAGGATGTGTTAAAATGCCATTACCAAACCAGAAGAAAGAATACACTACTGATTTTATTTATTCTCTGCCTGATGGGGAACGCGCTGAACTGATAGATGGTCAGATCTATTACATGGCCCCGCCAAACAGAAGGCATCAGGAAATTATAGGTGAAATATTTGCCAATATTCATAACCATATCAAATCTAAAGGCGGTACATGCAAGCCCTATATCGCGCCATTTGCTGTATTCCTCAATCAGGATGATAAGACCTATGTCGAGCCTGATATAAGCGTTATATGCGATCCAAACAAGCTCAATGATAAAGGCTGCGCAGGCGCACCGGACTGGATTATTGAAATTGTCTCACCGGGCAGCAGGCGCATGGACTACTACACCAAATTATTTAAATACCGCACTGCCGGGGTACGGGAATACTGGATAGTCGATCCTGAGAAGAACCGTATTTTGGTTTATAATTTTGAATCTGAGGATACAGGGGACTATACATTCTCTGATTCCGTTAAAGCTGGCATCTATGAAGACCTGACAATTGACTTCGGACAACTGAACATTTAGCCACTGCCGCCCCCATCCATCAGGATTGAGGGCGGTATTGTTTCCCCTTTTAGGGTGTCCGAAATGTCCGAATAACCTTTTTAGGGTGTCACATTTGTCACTATACTCTTTTTAGGATAGCCAAAATAGCCAGAATCTTTTTAAGGACTCAGAAAATGAAGGATGTTTTTAAAGATGGAATAATGGCAGATACTTGATTCCTTTTGCCAGATATGCTATATTAAAGACACAAAGAGAACAACCGCCACGAGAGTGGTAACCTCTAAAGTTAAGTAATCGCCTTACGGCAACCGCCTATCCTGTGGGTCAGACAGGGTAGGCATTTTTATTTTCGCTTATTGTTCCTATCTATGTAGGTAAGCAGCGCAATCAGGAAAATCCCGAATGTCAACATCAATGATATTGCATCTGATATATCCATCAGCACCACCTCCCCTCTTCTGTGAAGTCCGGGAGGCTACCACCCTGTACACGGTTGTTCTACTGGCAGTATAGCATAATCTTCTATATTCCATCAATATTTAAATTATCAATGTACTCTTTATGTAATTCTTATCAAAAAGCCATTTTAATCTTTAGCCTTATATTTATACCCTAAAGGCATTTAGATTGATTCTATCCTATTTCGCCACGACTATAGTCGTTGTTCAAAATATTGTAGCGCATCCGATCAGCCCGATTTTCCCTCTGCTCCTCATTCAGGTTCATTCCTGGATTTATTCTTATCCATGCTGTCGGCACCCTGGCACAAATGCTGCCATCTTTATTCTCTGCAATAATCCTGCATTCCTCCGGCCGGCTCTCTGCCAGTCTCATCACCCTTGTAATGGTTCTGCCCTGTGTAATACTCACTGTAGCGGTCTTGCTGTCTCTCTGCCATTCAATGACATTCTCGTTGTTATTATAGTCTGGCAGAGCGATTTCTTTTGTACCACACTTTACAACATCAGCCAGCCTCTCCAGCGTGCTTATCTCCAGATACTTATTTTCAAAGATCCAGTTAATTGTGCTCATCGAAAGTCCTGTTTTCCTCTCAATGTCCAGTTCATCCAAATTCTTACTTTCCAATAGTTCTTTATATCTATTCACATTTAATCTCATGTTTTCCTCCTTTATGCAGACATAGCCATACCATATCAGCTCTTATTATGTGATAACGATGATCCCTTCCACATACCTTGCCAAAACCTCACCTAAAAGTGATTTATTTCCACATGAACGTAACCATGTCCGAATTACCTCTATCCCGCTTAACGATACCGCCCTAACACCGCTCTCTGGTATTTACCTGCCTGACTCATTACACCGGTTGGCTTGACCTCTGGCTCGTTTCCCGGATATTTCAAGAAGCCAACATCCCAATCATAGAAATACAAATCCAGATCGTACAGATCACAAACATACAGATATAGGTTCCGCTCTTCAAAGATACTGTTAATAGTAGCCCGTGAATACTTCTTACCGAAAAATATAGCCTGGTTCCTCATGTTCTCCAATGCCTGTAGCTTTGTAATTGTCATGTGCCATTTATCAAATTGCTTATATTTTGGTTTCTCATACTCAAGATAATGGAACGGGAACTTAATCGGAATTCGTTCACGCCTTGCAAGCCCGAGCATCCTGTAGGAAATATAGTTATAGCTGCCAATAGATACATTCTTAATTCTGTCATAAACTGGCAGCGGATAGCATTCCCGGCACAGAAGCCCATCTCCATACAGATACAGCTTTGTACGCCTGCTGCCACACTTCGGGCAAACGAGAAACAGCTTTTCTCCATATCCTGTCTTCTGCTTCGTGAACTGTATGTTGTACTCTTTTCCGTTTATCTTTGCTATGGCAGCAGGCATACTCCTCGCACCCAGCTTTATGCAATCCTTTACATCAATATAGCTTCTCATTGCCTTCTCCTCTGTTTTGTAAATATACGAAATACTAAGTATACAACATTGCAGCGTTCCTTTTAAGGGATCTCGAATGTCTTGATTCCATCCCTGATTTACTATTGCAACAACTTTAATAGTATTAGTGTTTGTTCTTAGATTGGGCTGGAAAAAATATTTTCTGGAAACTGCACTATTGGAAACAGTTACCCACACCGGTTCCTATAGCATTTAAACTGTTGCTGGAAGGGTGGGGGGGGGCTTTTCTACGTCTTCAATACCACACCCCCATATATGCGGCCCGTACATTATCTGAATCCCCACAACCGGTCTACTATAGGCTTTCCTGCATTTTATTTTAGGGGGGATTCAGCACAATGTAGCCTGCTGCCAGATCCCAACAAATAAATACCGTTCGCATTCGTCGGTTTCCGAACGTTCGGAACGTCACCATATTCCAATGGCATCCCTCTCAACCTCACTTGTCCATGTACGCCGGAAAGATTCAAGCCCTATATGATGAATTGATGCAGCCGCAATATATTCTTCATAGTACCCTCTGAACTTCCGGCTCCTGCTGGGCTTTCTTAATTCCCGCATAGCTTTGTCCTGATAACTCCGTGCTACCTCCCGTGAAAGATTATACTTCTCTCCTATTTCCTGTAGAGTTTTGCTATCCAGGAACCGGCAGCGTATTACATCCGATTGAATCCCTGGCAAGCTGTCCACCGCTTCCCAGAGCTGTTTCTTCATGCCTTGGTAGTCCAGCCGGCCGATTATATCCCCTTCCAGCTCCTCACCTGATCCAACAAAGTCCTCTACAGTCAGTTCGCCTTCTTCATCTCCTAAAGGTTCATTCAGGCTGCGAATCTGCCCCATTCCTATACTTTCCTTGATGGACTTTAATTTCTCTTGGCTGATCCCCAGGAGCGCACACAATACTTGATCCGAAGGATCGGTGCCGTAATATTTCCGGTATTCTGTCTCCATCTTCTTATATTTGTGCATCCATTCCCGGGCATGTGTAGGTATACGCACTACATTGCCACAATTCTCAATATATCGTTGCATACCTTGTCTGATCCAGAACGCAGCATAAGTGATAAATGCAACTCCCTTCTCCGGGTCATAGTGTCGGACAGCTTCACACAAAGCAATATATCCCTCCTGCATAAGATCATCTAATTCAGCATGGCACGTAAACTTCACAGCCATCATTTTCACGAAACGATGGTTCTGCTGCCATAGCTGTAGCATATTGTCAGCTTCATCCATACCGGCCCGGATCAACGCAACAATCTGCTCATTAGAACGAAAAAGGGGAGCTTCCATCGTCTCCGCAGATGTACCATTTTTTTGTTCATATTCGGAATTTTGTGTGAGGATCGGGGGGACATGCGGTCTGATGAATTTTATCGGAACTTTTCAGACCGCCCCTCCCTGCCATTTCAGAAAATTCCTCATGGTTCGCTCGAGCTTCATCATGAAATTTCTCGCTGTTCCCCCGCGGTTCAATCTGTAATTTTGTGTTGTTCACCTGTGGTTCAACTGGAAAGTTCTCACTGCTTCCTCTTTGCTTATTTTGAAATTCCCCGTTGTTCCTCCGTTGTTCGTTTTGAAAATTGCCGGGGTTCACCCGGTGTTCATTTGACATATACGGCCCACTCCCTTACAATAAAATAAAAGTAAGGTTTGGTAAGGTTTTAACTTGCTCTATAGGTATTGGAGTGCCTATAGGGCATTCTGCATATTATCGCTGATCTCCTGCAACACATGCTCCATACATTCCTGCGACTCTTCTGTGGGGCAGAATGGATAGATCTGATTAACAATAGGCAACATAGGAAAGGCCTGTACCAGTAATGCCAGCCTGTACGCTTTAGATTTACAATAGCTCTGCATACTTTCCAGAATGGTAGATTCATCACATTCCGGATTTCCATAACAGAAACCTATCAGGTATTCCTTTTTGGTCTTATTCGTTTCGTTTTGTACAACGTACCAATATTTATTCATTATCATTATCCTTTCTTCTCTACAATCAAAAAGTATCACCATCCAGAAGACGGTTACTCACTATACGTTTCTGTCGTTCACGCTCTTTTTCTCGGGTAGTTTTAATATTTTGTCGTTCCTGTCTAACCATCAATTTTTGTGCCAATGCTGCCAGATATTCATCTTCCGAATCGTTTAACAGTTCCATAACTTCATCATCTCTTGTATATACTCCATTATTAATCTCAATTCTCATTTTTCTTCTCCTATTTGAAACCTTCTAGTTACTGCGGAGGTTCCGGCGGAGAGTTAGCGGAGGGAGCGTTACAGCCAAAAAGGCTTTATTTATATAAGGTTGAAGCATTAAACGGAAAAGCGGAGGTTTTTTCAGTTCTTTAAACAGTTTAAAAACCTATATAGTCATTCAAAACACTATAAAAATATCTTTAAATGTCATAAAGAATAATCTCCGCTTCTCTGCTTCCATTGATTTTAGAGGGTTTGGCCCTCCGCTTTGGCCTAAAAAACCTCCGCTTTCCCTCCGCTTTTCCTGAAAAACCTCCGCTTTTACCAAAATGGAATCTCCTGCTGTATACAATCGTCTTCTGTAATGCGTTGGAATCCGTCATTTTTCTGTTTAAGATTACGATACACCATTATTCCGCGCCTACCATCTACATTTGCTTTTCCAACCGGGCAGCCGTTCGCTTCCATCCTGTCTTTTATGTTCTGCTTATTTACATTTGTAAAGTTATTGAACTGGCACCATGTAATGTATGCGCTCTCGAAGTCAGGCTTAGAAATCATATCCGTTTTATTCCCTGTGATGATATAGCACTCTGACAGATAGCGGTATACCGTATCTAACTTTTCGCGATACTCTTTTACTGCATCTTCGCAGGCCTGGCACTTTGTAACCTTATAATTGTTGCTGATCAGCCGGTGTAGCCCCTCCAAGAACCAGTTGAATATCGCATTACGTTCCATAAGCATCTTGTCTAATATTGCCCCATCCCTGCGATCCTGCTCTATCGTGTTTAGGCAAGGCACAATACACATCCGTTCAAATATATGCCCACCTTTATCATCTTGAAAACTGGGTAAATTATTGCAGGCAATCGTAATCCCACCAGGAAACGTATAATAATAAGGCTGTTTATTCTTTGGCTCTATTTTTACCGGATCACCGCCTGTTAACTGCTTAAATACAGCGCTGTCCTTTATTTCGCTGCCAGTCTGGTCACCAATGCTGATGACACGTTTACCAACTATACCGCCTAATAAAAACTTTGACCCTTCATTCATGTGCTGTAAGGGGATGTTCGCAATCTTATCTTCTCCCAATATATGGCTTGTCAGATTAAGAAGCTGAGTCTTCCCCGAATTCCCCAAAAGAGACCATAAGACCAAACACAGCTTAGCCCTATATACTTTCACATTCGAAAGAATCAGACCTATATATTCTTGCAGCACAGCTTTTTTCTCCTCGTCAATAATTCCTTCATTGTCACTACACAAATCATTCATATACCGGTCAAATACTGGTCTGTGCACATCCTCTGGGTGATACTCGCAATCCAACTGAATCGTACTATACAGTTTTGGTGTATGCGGCTTCAATGCTCTGCTCCTTATGTTATACAGCCCGTTCCTCATATTGATGTAGTCCTCGTTTGTATCCAGGTCACGGAAGGTGCATATATTTTCTTCTTTGCATAATAGCAGGTTATACACATTGTTAATCATATTGTCACTGGCAAGCCCAATAGGGACATAGCGACGAATAATGGACTTCACTTTATTTCGGTTGCACTTGTTGTATACACCATGTTCATATACGAAAAAATCGTCCTTGTCCTCTTCCGGTCTCCTGACAATCAGATAATGAAGTCCCCTGCTGATGCTATCGGCCAATATGTCACCGTTAATTTTTAGTTTAGAATTCTCCCCTTTACCATCATGATACAACCAGGGTGCCCCAATATTCTCTGCATCGGATACCAGCTTCTGAAGGTTTTCTTTCGAATGCCCTTCTTGGTGGATATAATCAGTTACATCCCCTTTATCTTCCTGAGAAGTGAGCGTCCACCGGATAGAATGAGCAAAATGCTTTAAATCTCTAATAATTTGGTCTTTCAGCTTTAGTCCCACTTCGTCATTATCAGGAAGAATAACCACTTTCGCTCCTGTAAAATAAGAAGCGTATTCTTTTTTCCAATCATTCGCACCGCCTGCTGTGGTGGCTGTATAACCTAGTTTCCTTAAAGTGTCAGCATCCTTCTCACCTTCTACAATATAGACCGGATAGCCGCCTTTCACTGCCCTTAACAGTTCTGACAGACGGTACAATGTAGTACATTCTTTCTTTTTACAGCACCTATACGTATCATTACCCCTGTCTACTGTCACAAACCGGATGTCTTTTCCTTCAAAGCGTACTTTCGAATATAAATAGGTACCATTCGCATCTTTGTAATCATATACGGCTTCTATGTGTTTTCCCTGGCCATACTCAAACCGTTCTTTCCACTTTGGCGGCTTATATCCGCCAATATCCTCAAATGACAGCCCAACCTCTGCCAGGATGTCTTTGGTCTCACATCCCGCATGACAATGGAGCAGCAGCTTCCCATCAATTTCAGATATAGTCAGGCTGGCTTGGTTATCGTAATGTACCGGACATTTACATTGGTAGGAGGTATTGCTAATCTTTCTGCTTATAGCAAAATGTGTCAATAATTCCTGTAATGTCATAAATCGGTGTCCTCCACTAAATTTTCCAGTGCCTGCTGCCCCTCCGGCTGCTTTAATGCCCGAAATATGTTGATAATGAGCCAGAAATTTTGTTTTGGGACTTATTCGAAAAGGACTGAGCAAACAATATAGCATTTTATAATTTTCCTGCTGCATATTCCAATTTTGTACTTTTTTTGTACTTTTCTTGATTTCAGCTTTCCCCCATGCTATACTACTATTCGTTCCCAGCCTCTAAAAATAAGGTCTAAAGGGCGATTCAAACCGAGTGTTCGAGACCTTCCACTCGTAAAACAAAACTAAAGGAGAATTTAATAATGAAAGATTTACAGAGCAAAAAAGTGCTGTTCACAGCACAGGCAGCGATGATCGCTGCGATCTATGTGGTGCTGACCATTGTGTTTGCGCCGTTCAGTTATGGTGAGGTGCAGGTTCGTATTTCCGAAGCACTGACGATTCTTCCAGTGTTTACCCCTGCTGCCATCCCGGGGCTGTTTATCGGATGCCTGATCAGCAACATCTTTGGAGGCTGTATTCTGCCGGACATTATTTTTGGCAGTCTTGCCACTTTGATTGGCGCCGTCTTTACATGGCAGCTGCGCCGCAAAAGCAGATTTCTTGCCCCACTGCCTCCGATTCTTGCTAATGTACTGATCGTACCGTTTGTCCTGCGCTACGGATACCAAGTACCGCTCCCAATTCCTTTTATGATGCTGACCGTAGGCATCGGAGAAGTCATATCATGCGGAGTCCTTGGAATGATCGTATATACCGCACTCAACAAGTACCGGCACACAATTTTCAGAACAGCGTAATATAAAGCGTGCTATTTTTAAATCTGGAAAGGACCATCTTCGGAGATATATTTTCCGGAAAATGGTCCTTTTTCTAATTCTAATATTACATTTTTGTTTACTTCACATATCCTATAAATGTATTGCCGCTTCCCGCCGTCATTGCCTCCATATCATTTACGCTGACTGTATTCTCCTCGCCGCTGTCGGGATCAATGTACGTTACATCCGTCGTACTGTATCCGGTCAGAAGAATGGCGTGGCTGGAATCTGTCATGGCAATTACAGGGAGGCCTTTATTAATAACGTAGAGTACCTGGCTCAAAGTACAGCCGGTCAGATTCACCCTTTTTGCATGATACTGCTTCATCTGATCCTCACAAGCATCAAAAGAGGACTGATCATCCGCCCGCTTAAATACCTGTGCTTCTGTGTAATATACCAGATCCCGGTTACCCTTTTCCCAGATATATGACTGATCCGAAGATATCACTACGCCCGATACCTGTTCCGCCTTTTGAATTGCATACGCCGCCTTGTCGTAAATTTCAATCAGCTCTCCCATGCCATATACATAATATTTATCTGCTTTTACTTTCCCGTCAAACGCAATCCTCACCGCCTCATCCAGCATAACCTGTTTCGGTCTCAGAATCTTCGGCGACTGGTCTTCAATTCCATCCGCATATGTGAGCCTCATCTGCTTTTCTTTTAAATCTGTGGTATAGGATTCCAGTGTGATATTACTCTCTTTTCTTACTTCATTATTACTGATATAATCCTGTTTTGTTCCCGTATATGTGTCTCCTGATTTTGTGACCCGATTCAGCGTCACCAGGTTTTCTTCAATAATAATATCCGAAATATACGTTTCTTCCACAGAATAGGTTTTTACAACTTTATTTTTACTGTCCCGGATCTCCAGCTCATACATAGGAAGCAGATCCTCCCCGGCAACCGTTCTGCCCTTATCTGACGGCCTCTGATATCCATATATAAAGTCGCTGGACACAAACCCGAGCGGACGGATCGTTTCTCCGTCTTTTGCCTCCACAATATTTTCTTTCCCGTTTTTCAGATTGAGCACTCTGATCTCCGTAGCTTCTTCCAATGACCCATTCGTCTGATAAGCCAGCATGTGTCCGTCATCGGACGCCGTATACTGACCCTCAGCCAGATCCTCCGCAAGGACTTCCTGCTTATTGTTATCCAGATCAACCTGGTACAGCTTTCCGCCCGCGAGTACATAGAGCATCTGACGCTCATGGCTGTAGTACACCATCTTGCCCAGCTCGTCTTCTGCGATGGCAAAAGACTTGTTGCTTGGAATAAACGCCTTTTCCTCCACCGCATTTTTGTCGATGTCAAAGTAATACACATCAACACCGACTTCCCCCTCGTGCTCGCCCCTGTTCATATATCCATAAACTGCAAATGCCGTACTGCCGTTTTCATCCACACTGATGATCCGTACTTCATGCTGATCGTACCTGCTGCGAACGTCATGACCTTCTTTGTTTGCAAAGCTGAACACCAGTGAGAGCTCATCTGCATCCTGATTGTATGTCCAAAGATCCCTTTCCTGTACAAAAGAAACGATTGTGCCATTTTTGTTCGTCTCGTACGGCACATTAGATGAAGCTATACCAAGCAGGATACCATTTTCGTTTAAAACTTTTTTATTGCCATTAAATACCTGATTCATACTTCGGTTGTAATCCAGCAGGTATAATTCATCTCCACTGTATCTCACCCGAAAGAATTCCTTGATATTGTATGTTTCGACCTCTTCCCCATCCCCCACACACGTTACCTGATACTTCGCCAGAAGAGAGGTATATACACTGTTGCTCTCCTTGATGCTCCATTCAACATCACTGGAAATCTCAGGGGCCAGGTTTCCCCAGGTCAGCTGCGAACTGCTGGAGTGAATTGTTACCGTCTGAAAGGTTGTATTATCTCCTTCTTCGTTGGGTTCAAGGTATGTGCTAAGATCGGACGCATTTTTTTTGTCAAATGTCTTAGTATGAAAGTCTTCTGCAAAATTCAGGCATTCTCCGACAGCAAGATCATCTGGACGCTCAATTCTCGTATAGAAATAAATGTCTTGCTTTTCCACCTTTAGTGTGACCTTTAGAACAGCTTCCGATATTCCTTCCGCCAGAGCGCCGTTTAAATCCAGCTGTATTGCAGTGTCAGAAAGATCCTTAATCTCACCCTTTTTATAAATCTCTTCCCCATCCAGTGAGTATACCTCATAATGGATTTCCTGTATTACATTGCCATCCGTATCTACTGCCATCTGAAGCGTTCCGTTTTCTTCCAGCGGAGTTATCGTATCCCGCATAGCGGTGATATCCATTTCATTAACATAGCCGGCCAGCGCATTTACATTTTTCCCCTGTACCGAAAAAGAAATCCGCGGCAGAGAAGGCTCGCTCAGGTCAACCGTCAAATCGGCCGTTCCTCTGTTTGTCAGCAGACTGCTTATGACAATTGCGATAAGAAACACGCCCGTCAGAATGCCTGCTTTTATCCACCTCTTTTTTTTCATTTGTCTGTCCCCTTTATTAAAAAGATTATCCCAACTCCCATTCTCATTCCCCATCCGGATACAACAGTCTTCCCAGGATCGGATTTACATGAAGCAATGTCTCACATTCTTTGATTTTTTGTTCTGCATCAGTACTGTTTTTACCGGTTTTCACCGCACGCAGCAGTATATTCTTCGGCGTATGCTCCATATCAATAAATTCCAAGACTTGTGTGGCATATCCGAAAGCCTCCAGATACTTTGCCCGCAGCCCGTCGGTCACCAGAGCGGCAAACCGTTCCTTTAAAAGGCCATAGTCCATGACCGGAGCCAGATCCCTGTTTTCTATCTGCCCATTTAATTCATGCTGACAACAGGGGACTGAAAGAATCACCTTTGCATTCCAGCCAATGGCTTTGCTCAGCGCATAATCTGTCGCCATATCGCAGGCATGGAGCGTTACCACCATATCGACAGATTGTACGCCTTCATAGTCCGCAATATCCCCCTCCAGAAATTGCAGTTTGTCATAACCGTACTTTTCCGCCAGCCGATTGCAATTCTCAATCACATCCCGCTTTAAATCAAGGCCGATGATGCGTATATCATACTGCTGTATTTCGTGCAGGTAATGATACATCGCAAACGTCAGATAAGACTTCCCGCAGCCAAAATCCAGAATAGTAAGCTCACGCCCCCGGTCAAGCTGAGGCAGAATATCCTCAATAAACTCCAGAAAACGGTTAATCTGCCGAAACTTATCAAACCGGGCTTTGACAACGCTCCCATCGCCGGTCATCACCCCCAGATCCTGAAGAAACGGAACCACCGTCCCCTCCTGCAGAATATACTTCTTACTTCGGTTATGCGATAATTCCGGCGCCTTCACCTCCGCAGCCTGTCTCTTCCTCTGAATCGTAACTTTTCCCTTCTTACTCACAAGAACCGTATAATTCATTGACCTCGTCGTCATCTGCATCTGCCGGAACGCCGACATATACTCCACGATCCGCCTGCCCGCATCCTCCGCCGTCAGATTCTCATGGAACGCCTGCGTCTCCGTGAAAGATTCAAATTGAAAATAAAGGCTTCCCTTCTTTTCCACCGGCCTCACCTTAATCTTCAGCACCCCATCCTTCGTACGAGGATTACTAAGAATCCCCTGAATAAAATCTATATTTAAAATATCAACCAGTAATTCCTGTAAAGATTCCATAAGCACCTCTTAAATCAACCATCATTCGTTCCTACCTAATTGTAAAGCAAAACACCGGATGGTGCAAGAAACACTTCCTGATTGGGTACACTTTATATTATCAGTATCCTCAAAAAGCCAAAACATATTAGAAAAAATGAGAATATTCTGAAAAAGGAACGCAAAGGGGTCAGACCCCTTTGCAGCAGGGTCTGACCCCTTTGAACACTTCCCCGATTTACTTCACCCGAGGAAACTCTATCGTTACTTTAAACAAATCGCCGTCCAGATAAAGTCTGAAATCTCCTTCCTGCATTGTTGTCAAGCTCTTAGCAATTGACAGGCCCAGTCCGCTGCCTTCCGTGCTTCTTGAGATATCACCTCTGATAAAACGTTCTGTTAGTTCATCCGCAGAGATATTAAGAGGCTGTTCGGAAATATTCTTCAGAGAGAAGCCTACATTCTCCTCCGTCACCCACAGATCCGCATATACACGTGTTCCGGGCATTGCGTACTTGGCGGCATTGTTATAGATATTCTCCAGTACACGCCACATCCGCCTTCCATCCACGTGAATCATTGCCGGCCCGTCCGGCAGGTTCTGTATCATTTCCAGGTTCTTTGCTGCGAATTTTTCTGCAAACTCCCCGGCAGTCTGATTGATCATCTCCACCAAATTGACGTCCATGAATTCCAGGACAATATTCCCGCTGCTCACTTTGGATGCTTCCACAACATCTTCCGTTAATGTTTTCAGGCGCTGCGCCTTTGCCTCCAGTATATCGAGATAGCCCTTTATCTTTGGATCATTAAAATTCTCCCGCTTTAACAAATCTACATAGTTGATGATGGATGTCAGCGGGGTCTTAATATCATGGGACACATTTGTGATCAGATCGGTCTTCAGACGTTCACTCTTCATGCCCTCTTCCACAGCCCGCTGCAAGCCGTTGCCGATATTATTCACCATCTCGGCCATCTTCAAGTCCCCGCCGTTAAGGCGGTCCAGCGGGATCTGATAATCCACGTTGCCTGATGCAATCTCCCGGATTCCTCTTTTTATCCTGCTCTTCGAAACAGCCCCTCTTACTACCAAAAATACGGCGGCCGCCTCTGTCAGCAGCATGAGGATAAAAAAGCCGGAAAAACCTCTAACCCCAATTGCCAGCCAGTGTATTACCATAAAGACACCCAATGAGAATACTGCCCGGAATGTTACATTACGGTTCAGCCAAAACTCTTTTAAAAACAGACAAACACTCCTCAGCAGGCTATTCCTCCAGACGGTCCCTGCCTTAATTCTGCGCACAAGGCTCAGGTAACCAAACAGGAAACACGCCGTAGTGAATGCCGCAAGTATTCCCATTAATATTAAATCAGATAATCTCAAATAACTGCCATACCCTCTGTATGCCATATTCGTAAATAATTCCCACGAATAGCTGCCATCCGGATAAACCGATGTATTAGAAAGTGATCCGATACCGCCCCACATGCTTCCTAAAAAGGTGACAGGTATCAGCCATAACAGGATAACAAACGCCGCACCCAGTTCCGTCTTCCACCTGTCAAACAGATTCAGGTGGACTTCACCGTCCTTGCCGCTCCTTCCCGCTATCAGTGTCATCCATATCAGGATTACAAGGAATAAGATGGAGCAGATTGTACTTCCAGCCGCCGCCAATCTCATATGAGGCGCATAGGTATCATAATCCTGTGCATCCGCATAAAATACGTCCTGTATTGGAAAGTTTGTATCCACAGCCGCCGCAAAAATGCAGTCTGCCTTTTGTCTGTAATTGTAGGACTTCACCATAGAACGCCATTCATTGGCAGAAATATCCATATTCGTCTCAAACTCTGCCAGTTTCGGCCTTACAATCAAATACTTATTGCTGCCGCCGGCCTTCATCTGTTCCAGATTTTCTTTTACAGAATCGTAATCCCGGAGATGGCTGTTATTTGTATATACTTTTTTCGCACTTTCATCTACAAACATGTAAATGAAATTCGTGTTCCCTTCTTCCCATGTATCTCCTGAATAAAGGTATCTGTCAACCTGGGATGACAGCGTACTCAGAATGTTCTGCAGATAGCCGTATACCCGGGACAGTTTCCCATTGAGCTCCGGCGATTTGTTTACCACCTCTAGAATATTGGCAGCCCCTGCCGGCGTATACTTTTCCCGCAATGCCTCGCTGAATGTCCAGCAGTCCGTATACACCGTGATACCATCGGTATTCTTAATTGCCATACTATTATAATAACCCGATGTATAATATCCGTTTTCCAGCTGATTCATAAAATCTTCAGATGTAATTCCTTCGACTTCCAGCCTCAGTTTATTATCCTCAATCAGAGACTTAAACTCTCCCGTATAATAATAATGATAAGTTCCGTCAGGCTTCTCGCAGACAACCACACCATTGTCATCGTAGCTGGCCCCTTCCTCCGTGTACTCGCTGCTCCAGTTCACGAGGTCCTCCAGGGTGTATGCCAGACCGCTTTCATTCTCCCCGTCTATTACTCCGTTCTTCGCAAAATTTATAATATCAACCAGCTTTTCGGGATTATATTTGCCGTCTGTCTCAAAATTATTCTTCATAGCAATGCCTTCCATGACATCCCATGTGGCACTGGATACTAAATTCTTAAAACTCGCGGATTCTTCATATGGCTTGCTCGCAGACTTCAGAAAACTATCGCTCCCTCTGCTTCCGAAAAAAGCCAGCATGATTACCATGCCAAGAACGGCTGTAACTACCGTAAGGTGGGCAAGCAGCAGCAGAATCCCTTTCGTCACCGGCTTTTTATACCAGTTTTTCATATCGCTCCTTCCTAGAGTTTTTCTATCTTATACCCAACGCCCCAGACGACCTTCAGGTATCTGGGCTCCTTCGGGTTGATCTCAATCTTTTCCCGAATATGCCGGATATGCACGGCAACCGTATTGTCCGCTCCGATTGCATCTTCATTCCAGATCGATTCATAAATCTGGTCTATAGAAAAAACTCTCCCCTGATTTTTCATTAATAATAATAAAATGTTATACTCGATAGGTGTCAGCTTCACAACCTCTCCGTCCACGGTAACTTCTTTCAGATCATCATTAATAGCAAGGCCGCCAACCTCATACACCCGCTCGGACTTTTCCTTAACACTGCCTCCGAGCTGGGTATATCTGCGCAGTTGAGATTTGACCCTCGCTACCAGTTCCAATGGATTAAATGGTTTTGTTACATAATCGTCGGCGCCGACGTTCAGTCCCAGAATCTTATCCGCGTCCTCAGATTTAGCGGACAGGATAATAATCGGGATGCTGTTGTTCTCTCGAATTTTAAGGGTGGCTCTGATTCCGTCCAGTCTGGGCATCATGACATCCAGTACAAGCAGATGCACTTCCTGCGATTCAAGCATCTTCAATGCCTCTGCCCCGTCATAGGCTTTCAGTACATGATAGCCTTCCTGGGATAAATATATCTCGATTGCTTCTACGATTTCCTTATCATCATCACAAACTAAAATATTATACATTTTTCATCACCTCCCTTACAGTATACATGATATCTGTGATTTTTTAAGACCCATTGGGGAAAATCTTATATTTTTCTTAAATTATTATTCATCTTCTTCCGCTTCCGGCCGCCCCGGCCCTTATCTCAAAGCCTCCCTCTCCACCTCACTCGTCCAGGTCCTGTTAAAAGCCTCAAGCCCCACATGGTGATAACAGGATGCCGCCAGGTACTCTTCATAATATCCCCGGTACTTTCTGCATCTGCTGGGCTGTCCAAGCAGATGCAGGGCGTTATTCTGCTGATTGGCCGCGGCATCCTTTGTGATGCCGATTGCCTCTCCCGTTTCCCTAAGCGTTTTCTGGTCCAGAAATCTGCAGCGAATCACTGCAGCCTGCTTTTCCTCAAGGCATTCCACTGCCTCCCAGAGCATTCTTTTCATATTCTGATAATCCAGCCGCCGTACAGCTTCCTCCTCCAGATCCTCTTCGGAGGCGATGGTCTCCTCCATATCCAGACCGCTGTCCTCCTGCCCCAGAGGTTCACTCAGACTGTATATCTTCTCCATATCCGCACTTTTTCTGACCGCCTTCAGCTTTTCCCGGCTGATCTGAAGCAGAGCGCATAAAGTATCATCCTCCGGTTCTGAGCCATAATATTTACAGTACTCTGCTGCCATCTTCCTGTATCTGCGGACCCAGTCCCTCGCGTGCGTGGGAATACGGACGGTCCCGCAGCAATTTTCTATGTAGCGCTTCATTCCCTGTTTAATCCAAAAGGCGGCGTAACTGATAAATGGCACCTCCTGGTCAATGTCATAGTGCCTGACCGCTTCACAAAGAGCAAGATAGCCCTCCTGCATCAGATCCTCTAATTCCGCCCTGCCCGGCCCCGCAAAGCGCCGGCCCATCATTCTGATAAACGGTTCATTCTGCTGCCAGAGCAGGAGCATATTATCCGCCTCATCTACCCCTGCCTGTATTCGTGCTGCTAACTGCTCATTTAACATAATCCCATCCGCCTCCTGTCATATTTGCTCCTCTTACACCGCATTTTTGTTAATACCCCGGACAATCATAAAATTTGAAAGTCCGGGATACTCTCACAAATAATATCCTATCCACGGCTCCACGTATTTTATAGATTCATTTCGAATCCATAAAAATCATATCATATTCGATTTGAATCGTCAATATATTTTTATTATTCATTTTGAATCTATTCAAACACCACTTAATATGTTATAGTTTTGAAATAGATAGAAAAAAGGTGGGATAAAATGTCTGTTGGAGATCATATTAAAAATGCAAGAAAGAGCGCCGGGCTGACCCAGAAAGAGCTTGCGGAAAAATGCGGAGCAGCCGAGATCACAATACGCCAGTACGAGTCGAACAAACGGGAGCCGCGCAATGAACAGCTTATGAAGATCGCCCGGATACTGAATGTGGAACTTTATGACTTACTAGGTTATACTGCACCGGAACAAAAAGAACACGTGAAAAAAGCCAGAATCCAGGTTCTGCAGGATAGGTTGGAAGAACGGGAAAAGAAAACAGTTTCTTTAGAAACACAAATCACACGGAGCCAGGAGACCGTGCTCCAATATATGGAGTCACTCAATGGGAACGGACAGGCTGAAGCCATCCGTCTGGTCGAACTGCTGACTAAGATACCTGAGTATAAAAAAGAGAGAAGATAGGCCGCTGTCCCAGAGCGTATCTGAAAATTCATTATCGCAATATACCTCCCCGCTTCACGGTCTATGGTCCGTGAATAGTAACCAATTTTGCTCCTGAGACATATAATAAAATGATAAGTATAGCCACTTTTTATATGGCAAAGGAGTTTTTTTATGAGCACACGAGGACTAGATGTCAGTGAATTTCAAGGTACTGTAGACTGGGAGCAGGTAAAAGCTGCCGGATATCAGTTTGCCATGCTCCGTGCCGGATACGGTTTCGGCACTTTAGATCAGCAGTTTCAGAGAAACGCCGCAGAATGTAACCGAATTGGACTCCCTATCGGCGTATACTGGTTCTGCTATGCCATCAGCCCTGAAACGGCCCGCCAGGAGGCTGACGGCTGTATAAATGCAATCTCTTCCTATCGTCTGGATTATCCGATATGCTACGATATAGAACAGGCAACGGTAAACTACGCCGCTCAGAACGGAGTGACACTTACCCCATCCCTTGCGACGCAGATTGTCCGGAGCTTTTGTGACAGAGTGGAAGAACGCGGCTATTATGCCATGTTTTATAGTAACCGTAACTTTCTGAATACCTATTTCCCGGCCGATCTGTCTGACCGCTACGCATTGTGGTATGCCTATTATAACAGCCAGTTCGACGGCACCAACTGCGGAATATGGCAGTTTACGGACCAGGGCAGTGTTCCCGGGATCAGCGGCAATGTAGACCTAGATACAGGCTTTATCGATTATCCTGCCGTCATCCGCAAAGCCGGCCTGAATCATCTTGACGGAGGAAGCAATCCTGCACCGCCGCCCGTTCAGGACTACATTACGTATGTGGTACAGCCCGGCGACACATTAAGCGGCATAGCAGCACGCTACGGCACTACCTATCAGACGCTCGCCGCACTGAACGGCATTACCAATCCAAACCTGATTTATGCCGGCCAGACGATCCGTATTCCGGAGGACGGCAGCTCCACCGCACGCTACTACACCATACAGCCAGGGGATACACTGAGCGGAATCGCACAGAAATTCGGTACTACGGTCAGCGAACTGCAAAGGCTCAACGGCATAAGCAACCCAAATCTGATCTACGCCGGGAATACGATTAGAATCTCATAAGAATGTTTTTAGAATTTGGTAATAATTTTTCCACTTCTTTTATAGAAACGACATACTTTATGCACATTTATCTCTTATAATAATACTCAGATAGTTGATAAACAACTATCTCCCCCCTCATAAAGTAAAGGTATTCTGAAATGCACAGAATGCCAACTTTACTCTCATTCCTTTAGATAACTATAAAAACAACGAAACCCCTGTAGCCGATACTGCAGGGGTTTTCGCTGTCTATTGTGCTTTTTACGCGTGTCTTTTCTCACGCCTTGCAGATCCTGCAGGACAGGTTTTCGCCGTATATTGTGCTTTTTCTGCCGGCTCCCTGCCCATTGTTTATACTTTTAAATCTGCACATTCCAAAAAGAACTCCCTTAAGATAGAAAAGACATATCAGCCTCCAAAACTTCTAACTACTGCCCCGCTGATTACATCCCCGATCAGTTCATAACCTTTATCCGAGCAATGAACCATATCTTCTCCCGGAACCGCTCCATAAACGCACCATGTTCTCCTGTTAATCCCCGATGTTTTCCACAGGTTACATACCGGAATACTGTTATCTGCGGCTACTGCTTCCATAATCTCCGTCATTTTTTTCAGGGATCTTCCTGACCCAGGCGGATACTCCTCATACCCATCCGCATTAATATATGAATATTTCCCTACACAGTGCGGTGTGACAATCAGAATTCTGCAATCCAAATTGCCGGCCTCCTCCAGGCGGTCGTAAATGATATCAATGCAATATTGCAGTGCCGCTGCTGCGTCAGTATCCACCCTGTCATTATATCCCGCAAAAAAAATAACCAGATCCATTTCCGCCAGAACTGAGGCAGACAACGGGGGGAGTACGCCCTCCGCACCGACTCCGCCGTCCACAATCTCCCGCATTTTAAGGCCGCCTTTGCAGTGTCTGTACACCCTGCAGCCCAGATTTTGCCTTAACCGCTCCGTCCATACGCCTGCCTGCGTCAGGCTGTCTCCCATGCAGCATACCCTTTTATTCTTCCATTTTTCTGTCATCAGCATATTTTGTACCTCCTGCACGCTTTTCTATCTTTCAGAAATTCCAATTAGATCAATCATTCATCATCGGTCCCGTTTGTTACTCTAGTCTGATCTCAACCATCTGATGCCCTTCTATCTTTTCGACTTCAAATTCTACATATCCATCCTTTTCTTCATAAGCAATCGGTTTATTCTCCGGGACAAGCCGCATTCCCTTCATATGGCGCCCACCCAAATGTACTCTGAACTCCGTATGGTATAAAGGAATCACATCTTCAATCGTATAAATTTCCTCCGACCTTTTTTCCGGAATATAGTGGAGCAGATGCAGTATTTTACAACTCTCTTCTGTTTGATCCGGCCTATCCTGTGTCTGTTGACTCAATATACACAGCAGGCTGGACGGACCGTTATGGGAAACCATTTTATTTCCACAGAATCTCTGTATCGCATCACTCACCATAACTTTACACCATTTCGGCGCATTTTTCCTATAAATCCCAAACACAGGATGTGCACAATAAATCACATTTCCCTTCTGAAACAGTTCCCCTTTTCTCTCATAATCCGGGGTAGGTGCGTGTTGATGGCTGCAAAAGCGAAGCCCCTCATGGCCGGTCAAACCCTCACTGGACGCATTTCCAGTTCCCCCTGACCATGTGCCCCTGCTGCCCCGTTCAAACCACGGACGAATTTTCTCCATGATTACATTCGCAGAATCAGCCTCCGCATCCATTCCTCTCTCATACATTACAAAGGGCTCTTTCGGAAGCTCCTTCCCAATCGTCTCGTTCGGCAGTACAAATTCCCGGCTGTACTCTGATTTGTTAATATCACGGATCCCATACAGCTCACTTTCGTCCCCCTTGATACACGCGTTAAAAGAGGCAAAAACCGCTCCCCCCTTCTCCACATACGCGTTAAGTTTCCTCTCCAGTTCCTCTGAATAGGGGAGCTCATCCGGCAAAAGAAGCAGCGGATACGCTTCAAAGCATTCCTCAGGATCAATCAGCGTGAATTGATACGCCATCTCCTGCAGCATATGCACTGCGCCGATCAGTGATTTGGGCAGCTCTCTCCCATCCAGAATCGGATTCAAAAACACATGCGGTGTAAGCACCGCTATCTCCGCCTCCGGGTATGCACCGCGGCAGTACTGCTCCTTCTGTTCCACACTTTCATAGACGCTGCCGATCAAATCATAGGTCGCTTCCGACAATTGCCCCCACGGATGAAGCTGGTCTCCCACGGAGCAGCCCGCTCCCATGGCAAGCATATGGAAACATTCGAATTCCAGCGCCGCTTTATTTTTCAGCGAATGGAAATCCCCCCACGAAGTGTGGAACTTCCCTGTCATCCCGATCATTTCTTTTCCAAAATGCCCAGCATACCTTGCCATAATTGGGAAATGGTCATATCCCCAGTCCCCGCTCGGCAGTGATTCCAGTTCCAGGTGGCTGTAGGTGTCAACGGAGCGCTTCATGACCAGATCCACGCCCGGATCATTATAGAAGATCGTGGCATTCGGCGCACTTTCCCGAATCAAAGCCGATATCTCGCTCCGGAAACGATTCAGCGTTAGCTCTGCAAAATAAACCCGGTCTGTCCGAAGCTTGGGATTCAGCCCTTCCTCCAGCATTAACCGCCGGCAGTCCTTACAGCAGCATTCTGTCTGGGACATGATATCCATAAATATTCCATCCAGATTCTCTCTTCCAACCACCTCAATGATATCCCTCAGATGCTCTTTAAAAAACTCCCGGTAGCCACTATTCAAACATATGTCATAGTAAAAATGCGGTTCTGGCACATTTCCTTTATCCACCGGACTACCATGCTCATCGCGGCACAGCCACTCTGGTTTCTCACGGATAATCCGCTCGTCCCATCTTACGGTCGTATAGACTGGCACGCGGATCCCACGTTTATGGCATGCTTCGATCTGTTCCTGCAAAAGATTCCTGTTTACGAGATTCGGATGTATCAGCTCCGGATGATTCACGGACGGATAATACAGCCACCCATGATGGCACCTGGCAAAACACGTTACAGAATCCACGTGCGCTCTTTCCAGCCTTTCTGCAAACCTCTCCGCATCAAAATCTTTTCCAATCTCTGTTATATACTGACTTGTATGAAAATCCATATGTACCTGTCTGTATCTTAATTTTTCCATTTTACATCTCCTTCTGCTCTGTATGTTTTTAGCCGCCTTTCTAGTCTGTTTCCTTTATTTTGCAGCTTGCTGCAAATCCGCCCTTCCGGGGCATGGTTTTTGGTGTTTTCTTTGGCATACCTACTCCTTCACCGCCCCTGCGGCAAGCCCGCCCTCTACCTTTTCCTGGAACAGCATATAAATGAACATCGGCAGGGCTACCGTAATGACGATTGCCGCCATCATCAGCCCATATTCGGTGCCTCTCTCCCCATTGAAATTAAGAATCCCAAGAGCCACCGGCTTCAAATCATTATCCTTAATAAAAATCAGCGGAAAAATAACATTATTCCACGCGTTCAGAAAATTAAAGATAGATACCGTAGCAATCGCCGGCTTTGTCATCGGCAGCATCACCTTCCAGTAGATCTGGACATAATTTGCCCCATCCACCAGCGCCGCATCTTCCAGGGAACGGTTCACCCCCCGCATAAAATTGGTCAGGACCAAAATACTAAATGGCAGCCCAAAGGCAACATATACCAAGATCAGTGCCGGTATATTATCGGAAAGATTCAGCTTCCCAATCATATAGGATATCGGTACCAGCACCGTATGCATCGGAACCATCATCCCGATCAGGAAAAAAAGCATGACCCCTTTACTGATGCGAAGCCGGAATCTGGATAATACAAATGCAGCCATAGAGGACAGGATCCCCAAAACAATCACCGTGATTCCCGACTGTATGATACTGTTCAAAAAATACCGGCTCATCCGGGCTCCCTGCCACGCATCTATATAATTTGACCACATTGGCGTTTTGGGAAGTGCAAATGGAGCGGCGAAGATCTCCACCTTTGTCTTCAGTGAAGACATCAGCGTAAAAAGCATCGGCGCTGCGAACATCACTGCCATGACCGACAGAAAAATATATACTCCAACCCGTTTTTTCTTCATCGTTCTCCCTTTCTCCTAATCGTTTTTCTTCATCTTTGCCTGAATCAGATTCGTTGCCAGGGTTCCTGCAAGACAGATCAAAAGGATCACAATCCCGATGGCGCTGCCCTGACCATAATGTTTATATTTGAAAGCTTCATTGTACAAAAGCGTAGTGGGCAGATTAGTCAGCCCGTTCGGCCCTCCGCCTGTCATCGCATACACCAAATCAAAGACCTTTACCGATCCCATGATATCAATTAAGATGCAGACAAAAATCACATCCTTCAGCATCGGTACCGTAATGCAAAAAAACTTTTTGACTGGACCGGCGCCATCAATTGCAGCCGCTTCATACACATCCTCCGGGATCGACGTCAGTCCGGCCAGTAAAATCACCATATAATAGCCAATACCAGCCCAGATATTCACAAAGATGATCGAATTCATAGCCGTGCTTTCATTGACCAGCCATGGAGCCATCATATCCGAAAGTCCGATCACATCTAAAAACGCGTTGATTGCACCCGTAGGCATGAATATGAAATACCACATCAGGCCGACAGCCGATAACGGAAATACCGTAGGCACAAAATACATGGCTTTAAATATGCGAAACCCTCTGCACCTCGTGTTCAGAGCCACTGCCAGGAGCAGAGCAGCCGGAGTGTGGAACACGACACTGAAAACAACCATCTTAAACATGTTCTTCAGCGCAAGCAAAAAATCCGGGCTTTTAAATATAGTTTTAAAATTTTCCAATCCGGCAAACTCGATTGCAGAACCGGCAATCCCGTTCCAGTTCGTTACCGAAAAATACCCCGCCTGCACCAACGGAATAATCTGGAACGCGGTATATATCAACACTGCCGGAAGCAGAAAAACTAAAACCGTCAGTATATCCTTCTTATTTTTAATTTTGAGCATTTTCCTCTCCTTCCTCATCCAGTGGGCGCCCGCGCACCCTGCCTTAGGGTATGCCCAGAGGTATAAAACGAGCCACCCTCCGGGAACGCGGGCCCAAGCCGCATCTCCCGGACAGATGGCTTTCATTTATTGTGCCGCATCCACTTCTGCCTGAATTTCTTTTGCCGCATCTTCCGCCGATGCATTGATAAACATACTCACAATAGAATTCCTTGTCCGGTCCATCATAGAAGGGATCGGGTCAAAATCAAACACATCTACTCCGATACCGGTATTATTCTCACAGAGTTTGATATTGTCCGCCAGAAGCCTTGGAACCTTTGACTCATCCAGATCGATGTCATTTCTCGGGATCAGAACGCCTGCCTCCTCGGAAAATCTCTTGGCCGCATCTTTATCAGTCAGCATCTGGATCAGCTCCATTGTCAGATCCAGCTCTTTTCCTTCAAGCTGACCGCTGACCATATAGGAACCAATTGTCTGCATATTTTCATTTTTAAACTCTGGCTTTTCCTCAAAATACGGGAAATTTGCAGTCTCAATCTGATCAGAAACCGGGGTCAGCGTCTCATCCAAAAAGCTGTCACTGTTCCAAAGCCCGGTCAGAACCATGGCTGCCTGTCCCTCCCGGAACTGGGTGAGCGCCATCTCATCGGTAAGACCAGCCGCATTGGGGTCAAACGCACCTGCATCGATCAGATCTTTCACAAACTGCAGAGTCTCTACCACCCCCTGATCCGTCCAGTTCATTTCTCTGCTTCCAAGCTCTTTTGCAGCATCCGTTCCCAGCCATTTGTAAAAAATGGAATCATGCAGATGACCAGCCATATAAGTGGACTGCGCGCCCATTGCAATCGGAATTACGCCCGTCTCTTTGAGTTTTGCAACAGCGTCCAGCAGCTCGTTCCAGGTCTCTGGAAATTTATCGATCCCGGCCTTGCTCAGAAGCTCCTTATTATAGTAAAAACTAATCGTACCGGATTCCATTGGAATTGCATATACCCCATCGTGACCCGGAACTTTAAAGTAATTCAGCGCGCCCTCTGTGAAACCTCCGCCCCATTCCTGGTCTTTTTCCAGATAATCTGATACGTCCTTAATCAGGCCGTTATCAATATAATCCGCCAGATTGGCAACACCCTGAATCCGGAAGATATTTGCCATATCGCCGGAGGCAATATCAGAAGCAATCAAATTATTAAACGCACTTTCCTCACTTTGAGAGTTATCCACAATCTCAACCTCTGGATGTGCTTCCTTGAATTCGTCCAGTATCTCATTGTAGATCTGCGTCTGTTTGGAGGTTCCTGCAATTCTTGTTAAGATACGGATTGTCACCTTATCCTCCGTTTCTTTCCCCTTATCCGCAGCTTCCTTACTACCGCTTGTGCATCCTGCTAACATTGTCGCCCCAAGCGCTGCCGCCAGCAGCATGGATATGACTTTCTTCTTTACATGTCTTTGTCTTGCCATCATAATTCTCCTTTTCTCTCCTATGTTTTGTCATAACTATTAACCCGCCGGGATGTACCCCGGCTGCTTTATGCTGTTATTCTAACCGCAAACCAGGCATATTAAAATGGACAAAATCTAGGCGGCATGTACATTTCCACGGTAAAAAAATAAACCTCGTCCGATATTCTTGACATATGAAAAAGATACATATTATAGTAATTTTACCACTACAGAAAGCAGGGGTATATATGAAGATTCAAAAACGGGAGGCCCCCCTCAAAACCAAATTTTTTCTCTCTATGTGCAGCCTGACCACCTCCGTGACCGTCCTGCTCCTTATTATCATGTCCCTTATTTTTTACGGCCATTTTTTCTCTGTACAGGCGGAATCCTCCGCCCTGCAGCTGAACGCAGTGAACAAGCAGCTGAATTTTTATCTGGATTCTCTGGACAATTATTCCAGAATGATGATCAGTGATACCATCATACAAAAAAATGTCATCAAGTATGAAAATTCCAGGCGGAAATACGCGAAGGCTGCAAAGGGGTCAGACCCCTTTGAACTATACACGGAGGCGGACCGGACCCTCCTGCGCTCCGAGATGCGGAAGTTTCTTCAGACAATTCCCTATATTCACTCCGCAACCATTTATGCGGATGATTATACTTGTATTGCTTCAACCGCAACCGCTTTATATCCCGCGCCTCTCAAGGCCATCGGCACGGAGAGGCAGAGCGTTTATGCCATTACCCAGAAGTTTTCCAATTTCAACCTGAAGACCGAGATACAGACTTTGTCTCTGCTGCGCCCTTTTTATGAGATTGCAACCGGAAAAAGACTTGGCTATATTGAGATCTCCATTTCCGAACAGGATATCGCGGCGCTATACTCGGCCAATACCTCAGAAACCAGTAAACTTCTGATCACAGACCGGTCGGGGAAAATTGTAAGTACAGACGGCACCTATGCGTTAAATAAAACCTTTGCTCCCATCACGAATCAGGGGGGCAGCATTCCAAAGCAGTTTTACACGGGAAATGGGTCTATCTGTTTTGTCTCATACATCCATGATTTGGACTGGTTTATTGTAAATGAAGTGAAACTCTCCGCCTTTTTCCAGCCGCTGTACCGCATTCTTATGATAACAGTACTGATTTATCTGCTGTTCCTGGTATTTTCCATGGTGATATCCAGAAAGGTCAGCGAAACGATTACAAAACCGCTGTATCTCCTGATAGCACATATCCAAAAGGTAAAGCAGGGAAACTGGAGTCCGCTGAACAATGCTCCCAAAGACGTGGATTTTCATCTTTTATTCCAGGAATTTGACAGTATGCTTTTGTCTCAGGAACAGCTCACCCAGGATCTGATTGTAGCCCAGAAGACCAAAGACAAATTATCCCTGGATCTTCTGCAGCAGCAGGTGAATCCACATTTCCTTTATAACACACTAGACAATATTGAGTCACTGGCCGAACTGGATGAAACGGCGCTTCTTATCCGGCTTGTCTCAAACCTGTCCGAATTCTATCGGCACAGCTTAAGCGGCGGTAATCTAATCGTCTCCATCGCAGATGAGCTGGAACTGACACAGGCATATGTCAATATCATGCAGATCCGCTATGTGGACAAATTCTCCTTTACTGTGGACTGTCCCGGGGAGATCCGGGCTCGCCGCTGCCTGAAGCTGCTTTTGCAGCCAGTCATTGAAAACAGCATTTATCACGGCATAAAAGAGTTGGACGGCTTTGGCCATATCACAGTGCAGGTGCTGATGTATCATTCCGACATTAAATTCGTGATTGAAGATAATGGCCCGGGCATACTTGAAGAAGCTTTCAATCTTCAAAATATTTCCGGGGAAGGGCATTTTGGTATCCAAAGCATACAAAAACGGATTCAGATGTATTATGGTGATAACTATGGACTTACCATGCAGAACAGGGAACAGGGTGGTCTTAGAACTATTATCATAATACCGGGAGAGGATAGGGCAGAACATGAGCTATAAGATTATTGTTGCAGACGACGAATTTTATATTCGCAAAAAACTACTAAAGATTATTGATTACGTCGGGCTCCAACTGGAACTGGCTGGTGATTTTGAAAATGGCCAGGGCGTTTTGGATTATCTGTCCGGGCATCACGCCGACATCGTCCTTCTGGACATCCGTATGCCAAAGGTTTCCGGCCTGGATGTAGCACGGTTTATACACGAAAATCACCCGGAAATTAAGGTCATCATCCTCTCCGGGTTCAGCGATTTTGAATATGCCCAGACGACGCTTCGCTATCAGGTATTTGATTATCTTTTAAAACCCGTAGAAGCGGATACTTTAAACACCACTCTCGAAAACTGCATCCACAGAATAGAGGAACGCAGGCAGGAGCAAAACCGCCTGGACAGCCTTTCCCACTATGAAAAAAACATACGGCTCAACGCGGTTCTGCGTGGAAAAGATACGTTCCATTCCATGCAGGCCCTGTACCGTGAATTTGAAAAGATCCGTTACTCTGCATTCTACGCCTTTTATGTGGACACAGACAGTGCCCCCGCTGCGGGAGAACTGATTTCTGCCCTGCGTGACGAGGAAATAGAGTGCGAATATTTTATTGAGAGCGACCACATTTTTTATATCCAGCTTTTTCTGGAAGATGATGTGCCAGAACCTCTCTGCCGGTATCATTGCAAAAAGTTTTTCCGTGCACTTGCTCAACCTCATTTTTATTATTTTGGAGAACTTTTTAAGGCAGACACAGACTGGCTGCCTTACAGGAAACAGGCACTAAATCGGCTGGACGATCGTTTTTTCTCTGCTGCAGGTGAACTTTCTTCTTCTGCTGTGAACCAGGTTTTTGATGAGACGGCCTCCCCCTCAGACGGCACTGTCGGCATCGATTCCATCCGGCAGTCCCTGACACGCTTTCTCAACGCCGGGGACACGGCCGGATTCCTGAATTATATGGAAACCTTATTTGGCTCGATTGTAATGACAAAATCCTCTGATTACCTCCATCTGGCTGTAATGGAAATATGCAGTGTTTTCTCGATTTTGTCCTCTTCCCGGAAAAACTGCCGCCCTCTCCCGCGGGATTATGCACAGTCTATCATAGCGGAGGAATACCAATTAGAAGAAATTCTGGCTACCTTAAGCGGCTATGGAATGAATTATATGCAAAGCGCCGACGCGGTTCCGTCGGACATTCGTCTCAGCCAGGGTATCATCAATTATCTGTTGGAGCACTACCAGGAACCGTCATTAAGCGTCGCAAATCTGGCAGAGCATTTTAACCTGACGGTTTCTTATATGGGCAGCGTATTTAAAAAGGTAAATCATACTTCTATCCTGCAGTTTCTCACGACCTTGCGCATAACAGAGGCGAAGAACCTGCTGAAAACCAGGCAGTATAAGGTTGCCGAGGTTGCAGAAATGGTCGGCTATACGGATGTCTTCTACTTTAGTAAGCGGTTTAAAGCATTGTGCGGGCATTCACCGAAAGAATTTATGCACCTTTCGCATTAGGAGAGCCATAATAAAATCAAGCTGCCTCCTGCTCAAACAACAGCAGATCAAAACCCCCGCAGCCAATCCTGCGGGGGTTTTCATTGATATACATTCCGAATTCTCTCAATACCTGAACTATCCGAAATAATTTACTTTCTGTTAATACATATTACCTTTTTTTACGTCTCCTCATCAGGAATACTGCCGCTGCACCCAGAAGCATACTGCCGCCCAGCACGCCGAGCCAGATTCCAACCATTGCCGTATCACCGGTCTTCGCAGATTTTACCTTCCCGGTTCCCTGGCTAGCTGTTGCGCCGTTTCCGGATGTTCCGGTATTTCCGCTGCTTCCGTTATTTTCATTGCTGCCAGAATTTCCGTTATTTCCATTATTACCGGAGTTTCCATTATTCCCCTCTTTTTCCTTCAGGTCAGCCTTAGCCTGTTTCAACTCCTTAACCGCATTATCCACAGTTTTCTGATCATCTACAGACAACGAATCATCCTCCATTACTCCATTTGCCTTTGCCAAAGCTGTCATATAGACTTCCACGGATGCCTCAGTATAGATATTCAAATCCAGATCTTTCAGGCTTTCCAACAGTTCCTGCAATACAGCTTTATTTGCCTTCAGTCTGAGATTGTCCATCGCTTCGACCAGAGCACTCCAGGCAGCATCTACATCTTCCTGCATTGCATCGCCATTGGCCATGACTGCCTCTGCCCCGGACTTAGCAGCAAGATATTCTGCCTGACCGGCCTCAACATATTTGTTCAGATCAATTAACTGAGTCAGTTCCAGAGCCATCTCCAGATCGGTTTTGTCTCCGGCCAAGAAATCCAATGCATTGATTGCCTTCATCAGTTGTACTGTTGCCTTTGTAACATCCTCTTTCGTAGCCGCATCATTCTCCATGACAGCATCGCCTTCTTCAATTGCTTCCCTGAATAAATTCTGAATGGTTTCGATCAGATCTGCCGTATCTCCATTAGCCACATGTTCTTTTGCTTTATTCAGGAAATATTCCAGCGTCTTCTTGCTAACCGGCTCCGTAACCGCTGTCTCTTCCCACTGTGCATATACAGTTTGAGCTGCGGTAAAGTCTGTCACCTTCTCGCCGCCGGTCTCGGCCGTAAACCAGCCCTTAAAAGTATATCCGTCTTTTACCGGATCAGCCGGCATCTGAATCTGCTCTCCTGCGTTTGTAACAACCGTTGTCTCAACTCCGTCTACTATAAATGTGGTTGTAAATGTTTCTGTTTCTGCCGGTCTTTCAACCTCGCCAAGCACCTTGAAGAAATCAACTGCAAGCTTGCTGCCGTTTTTCTTCACGCCCTTGATTGTATGAATTCCTTCGTTAAGTCCGGATACTTCATAGACTTTTTGCTGGAATTGTGCATTGCCGGACTGCAGGTTAATTGTATCGCACAATTCACCGTCAATATAGATATCCACTTCGCCCATTTCTGCTGTTTTTGCTGTATAGAACTCCACGCCTGTGCCGCAGAATTCGAACTCAAAATAGGATCCGTCATTGGTGGTATAGGTATAATCAGAGTGATAGTAATTTCCGTCATTATTTACATAAGTCCAATCAGCAGTATCGTTATCATTCTGGTCGTAATATTTGGTAAAATACCAATGATCATTGTATGTTTCCATTGGTTTCAGATGGTCGCCGCCCTTTACTACCGCTTTAATGCGCTTCCACTGTTCCATCTGGTCAGGATCAATGCGTCCGAATCTGTTCACTCTTGAATCAGATACAAGAACAGCATTTTTCTCTACATTATTCTTAAACCATCCTGTCACCTGCTCGGTATCTACCGCTGCGCCTTTTTGTCCCCAATATCCATAGAAAGGTACGGGAACACCCATGCTGGACATGAAGAACCACTGGATGCCAAGCTCCTGGCTCGCCCAGCCGTCCATTTGTGAGAGTGCCGGATTCCGCGGGCAGACAGAGTTAAAGTTGGTTGGAGGATGCGCTTCACCGCCTACATAATCTTCATAAGGTACGTTAATCTCATCGCTTCCGCCAAGGCTCAGGGAAAGGATACGATTTGAATTTCCCTTTTTCAGTGCGTCAACCCATGTGTGCCAGTTGTACTCCTTCGTGGGAGCATAAGCTGCATTCGGGTTCGCATTTGCATTCGGAGTCAAATCCGGATTCACTTCATAAGTATTTCCACGCATAGAGTTTTCTGAAGTCCACATTCCGTCGATCCACCATCCGGCCAGATATTCCCCATAGTGTTCAGACCAGTATCCCAGGACTTCCTGCCATTTTTTGAGTGTTTCCTGGGTAGGCGGTGTGTCCGTATTTCTTGTCTGGCCAAATGCATCTGTAATTCCATAGTCCCCGTCATGCGGATTGGTTGCAGCATCAAAGTTCGGTCCAAAGTTTCTGTGTGCCCGGAACGGAGGGCAGCCTACCGCATAAAACATCATCTTAATCCCATGAGGTTCCAGTGCCTTTGCAATCTCCATCGGCAGGTCTCTGGCCGTGCTGGACGGCGTTCTCTCACCCTCTTCCACCTGCGCATACTTGTCATAAACCGGATTATGCGCATTGAAAAATCCATCGTGCTGTCCGATTGTAAAGATCACAAAGGAAGCTCCGGTTTCCAGAATATCTTCTACATAAGCATCTACATCAAAGCTGTCGAGGTAAGCATCCCAATTCTCTTCAGGTTTTAATTTTTCATCTTCATTTGCTGCCGCCAGAGTGATATAATCGTGCAGGAAATGATGCATGATTCCGTATTTTCCGTCTCTGAACCATTTTACTTCCTGATTGCCTTTATTCTCAATAGGCCCTACAGGCTCTGACATGACAGGCTCACCTTCCGCATACTTTTCATTGACCGGCGTAACCATTGCCTTTAGATATCTGTCCGTATAATAGCTGATTAAGTAGATATCCTTTGTCCGGATTCCTTCCAGCTTTGTATATTCCCCGTCCTTGTCTCCTGCAGGGGAAATCCACCATTCTATTTTTGAACGGCTTTCCACTTCTCCGTCGGTATCCTCATAATCATAATTCACTGTCAGACCTGCTTTTACATCCGGAGTTCCTTCAACTGTAACATTTGAGACTGACGGCGGGTTAGGGTCATCGTATTTGGCTACCACATACTGCCCGTCCCTGGTCACTCGATTGTAGGTCACCGCCATGTCAATCGTCTGATCAGAGCCCACGGCTGTGACCGGATCAAACTCCAGAGTAACCTGAAGCCCGTCCACCGTACAGTTGATTAATTCCACCGGTTTCGTCTGAGTAGGGTCTACCACCGAGTTGTGCATGGTTACAGCAAAATCTTCTATGACCGGCTCTTCTGTAAAATCCTTCTCAAAGTCAAGAACTAGTTTTCCATTCTCCGCAGTCAGGGTAAATGGATTCATATTGTACTCGTACTGTGCCTTAATCTCTTCCGAGCTCAGAGTAGAATTATATATTTTCAATTCATCCATGGCTCCCTTAAAGGGCCTTCTCTGTGAAGCCACCTTATCTCCGATCAGCAGAGACTTGCCCTCTGTCTGAAGATTACCGGTACGACCATTCACGGTATCCTGCCCTACTTCTTCCCCATTAATATAGAACTTTAAGACATCTCCGTCTGCCGTCACCGCAACATGCTGCCATTCTCCGCCCTGCAGGGATCCGTACATATTCTCGCGACCTGCGCCGTCATTGGTTCCATGCTGAAAATACAGCTTACTGTTATGTTCGCCTAGAATCCAGGAATTCCGATATGAATTTTCTGTCTGGCGGCTCAGAATCGTCATAGAAGTGCCTGTCCCCACAGAATCTGGATAAATCCATGCCGAAAATGTATAATTGGGCTGTACATTAAAATCAAACGCCGCCGAGGACTCGGGGACATAGATCTGCGTACTGCCGTCAAACTGCAGCGCATTCCCGATCTCCCCCTTCACAAACTGTGCCGTTCCTTCAATATCAAAAGGCGTCTGGCTGGCACTGTCCAACGCGGCATTTCCGGATTCCTCGTCAAACCCCAGCTGCAGTATCGGCTGCACCAGGTCTTCGGCCCGCACTTCCCGGGTCAGCCCCGGCAGACCAAACGAAGTTCCCGTTACGGCAACAGCCAGCAGTAAACCCGTTGCCTTCTTAGAAAACTGTTTTAAACTCTTTTTCACCTTACTCTTCCTCTCTTTCTCATCTTCTTTTATCCTGTCATTCTCGTGATTTTCAAAGTTCTATTACCTTCCCTCCTTTCATCCTGGATTCCTCCGCAGCATATGCCATCACATGTCCCTGAAGGGAAAGTCGGGCACTATACATCAGGTTTTTCTCTTCCGGGTTTCGCAATGCTTTTGTGAATGTTTCCATAATGCACTCATCCCCGCCCGAATGCAGTGTTTTTGGTGTATGTACTTCTACTGTCGTTTCATTTCCTGAACCAAAATCCCTGATAATAAACCGGTCCTCATCGATGCTTCCTTCGATCTCTCCTGCCGTGCCCATGATCTTAGTCTGGCGCGCCGTATCCATGGTAAATGCAATCGCCTGCCATGAAGCCGTAACCCCGTCCTCGTATTCCATCATCACAACCTGATGGTCTGCCACGTTATTATCGCAGTAGTAAACACAACGTGCATACGGTGTGGTCAGCATATATTTCAAAAACTCATCATTGTTATCCGTACGTTTGATGATATCCCTGAAATTATGGCGGAGTTTCCGGTCTTCCAGATATTTGTATGCGGAATACATGCAGCTCTTATTATAGATGCAGTCCTCACAGCGTTTTGCAGCCCCTTTTGGAGCGTTCTCCGGCCTAAACCAGGATAAAGATCCAAAGGAAGAGATCTTGGTGCACTTTTTCCCGTCTAGAAGATAGTTCATAATATCCGTATCATGGCTGCATTTTGCGACGATCATAGGCGTCGTCTCATCGCTGTTGCGCCAGTTCCCGCGCACATAGCTGTGGGCATAATGCCAGAATCCAATATTTTCGATATGATGGATGGACTGGATTTTCCCAATCTTCCCCTCCTTAATCACCTCTTTTACAGCCCGAAAGAACGGCGTATGCCGCAGAACATGGCATACCATCAGCAAAACGCCTTTCTCCCCGGCTGCATCCACAATCTCTTTTGTCTTTTCCGCCGTTTCTGCCATCGGTTTCTCCAGCAGCAGATTTAATCCCTTTTCAATGGCTGCCATGGCAGGGTCATAGTGCTGCCTGTCCTGTGTTGCAATAATCACTCCGTCCAGTTCCCGGCTATGTTCCAGCATCTCATGCCAGTCGGAATATCTTCCTGCTTCCCCAATTCCATGCGCATCCGCAAACACATCTCTGCGCTCCTTTAATGGTTCCGCAACACAGACGAATTTTACTTCCGCCGGATATTTCAAGGCATAGGGAGCATAGCAGTTTGCCCCCCTTTCCCCTGCTCCTATCAGTCCTAATTTCAACTGTTTCATGTTGTTTCTCCCTTCTTCGCAAAGGGGTCTGACCCCTTTGTTTGCACTATCCTTTGACAGCCCCAGCCGTCATACCCGCAATAATGTATCTCTGCCCCAATGCATACACGACAATGCTCGGAACGATTATCATCACCATGATGACACATACCAGGTTCCAGCTTCTCTGATACAGTCCAAAGAAGCTGTATACCATCGTAGTCAGCGGCATTTTCCTGGATTCATTGATTACATAAAACGGGGTCACAAAATCATTCCATGAACTCATAAAATTTAAAATAATCACCGTTACCGTAACCGGCTTCAACAGCGGAAATATCACCTTTCCAAACAAGGTCAGCGGGCCGCACCCGTCAATGATCGCAGCTTCGTCAATTTCTCTTGGAATCGATCCGATAAATCCGTAATATAAAAACACAGTAAACGGCGTTACCAGCGCTGAATACAGCAGCACCAGCCCCACCAGGGAATTGGTCAGGTGGATTTTCTGCAGCACCAGCACGGCCGGAACCATATTCAGCGGCGCCACAAGGCCTACCAGAAAGAACAGATATATTTTGTTATGTAACTTCGTTTTTCTTCTTGCCATTACATAGGAGGCCAGCGCAGCCCCTGTCGTCGCAATCAATACCGTAAACACCGATATCAGCATGCTGTTGGAAAACGCCTGAAAGATATCTACTGTTTCCATAACCTCCTGATAATTCCCCAGCACCCACTGGGTCGGCATGGAAAATTCCATTGCAACGGATTCCCCCTGCGTTTTCAGAGAGTTCAGCAGGATAATGAGAAGAGGAATAAATACCAGGATTGAGAGCAGCCATAATATCAATGCTTTGATAAAAGACAGTATTTTCTTTTTTCTGACCATCTTACTCCTCCTCCCTTGTCATAGCCTTTAATACTGAGAACGCCACAATACAGGTAAATACAAACATAATAAGCCCCAGTGCGGTGGAGAATCCATACCGGCCCGAACTGTATTCTTTGTATACCAGCGTATTCAGCACTTCCGTTGCCCTCGCCGGGCCTCCGTTTGTAAGCACAAATACAAGATCGAACACCTTCAGGCCCGCGATCAGGTTCAGCACCAAATTGATGGTAATCGATGGAATCATTTCCGGAATAATTACATAACGCAGTTTCTGCCATCTGCTGGCCCCATCGATGTCTGCCGCCTCCAGATAATCCTCTGAAATCGCCTGCAGCCCTGCAATATAGATCACCATATTCTGCCCCACCAGGCGCCATACTTCCACGGCCATTACCGCAATTAATGCCGTTGCCGTGCTCCCCAGCCAGTCTTTCGCAAGCGCGTCCAGCCCAATTGCGCGGAGCGCTTCATTAATGACCCCATACTGGGAATTGTAAATAGACTTGAATACCAGCCCGATAATTAACGGGCAGAGCATGACTGGAAAAAAGAAGATTGTCCGCAAAAAGTTGCGTGTCTTAAACCCTTTATTTAATGCGAGTGCCATAGTAAATCCAATCAGATTCTTAAATACTGTCGTTACCGCCGCAAAAATCAATGTATTAATAATCACTTTAATGTATCTCTGGTCAGTAAAAATATCTTTAAAATGCGACAGCCCGATAAAATGAATTTCGTCATTCATTGCATTCCAGTCCGTAAAGGAAAGTACCAGTCCCATGGCACTCGGGATAATGAATAATCCCACATATAAAACTAATGGAATCACGAGAAAATATGAGGGATAAATCTTTTTATGATTCATGACTGCCTCCTTCCTTTCATTTTTTGAGCATAGTACCCAAAAACCGGAACTATGCTCATTTTTTATAACAGTCCTGTCTTGTCTGAACTGTTGCTATTTTTTCATTCTGCCTATTATTTAAAGCCTTCCTGTCCCGCATCTTTAGCAAGCGCTCTTCTGTGTGTGTCAAACTCTTCCAGCACCTGCTCCGGCGTCAAGTTTCCGACAAACATCTCCTGGCAGAGTTCACTGATCTTGCTTCCGTCATAGAACAGCACACTCGCCTCTGCTCCCTGTGCTTCCCCGGCCTCAGCAGCCTTTAAGTCTTCAAATGCCTTTGTCGGGCTTGCTTCAATCCCCTGCACAGAAGAAGACACATACTGAATCTTTTCATCATAAAGTTTCTGCAGATTTTCTTCCTCTGCAAGGAAGCTGAAGTACTCTTTTGCCTCTTCCACATGTTTGCTGTTTGCATTGATGCATTTGGTGGTTCCGCCTGCCGTCAGGGTTACATACTGGTTGTCCACCAGAGGGCTCGGAAATGCGCTCCACTCATCCGGCTCAGCCTCATCCAGATTGTTCTTCATTTCATTCGGATAAGCGCCGCTGTTGATAATCATGCCGTACTCTTCATTATTCATCGCCGCATAAGAATTGTCATAAATATTGGACATATGGTTTTCACCGAAATAACCGGCAGCCTCAATTTCCTGGAGCTGCTTCATAGCCTCCTTAAATTCCGGTACATCAGCAAATCCGATTTCATTCGTGTTGAGCTTCTCATAGAGATCTGGATCGTTCTGAACCGCCAATGCGCTGGCGCCTTCCATCCAGTAGTGTGTATGCCATAAATCCTTAACAAATTCATAGATCGGGGTAATTCCGCCTTCCTCAAGTTTCTTGCATGCCTCCTGGAATTCAGCATAATTTGTAGGAACTTTAATTCCCAGTTTTTCAAATACTGCCGGCTTATAAAGAATTGCATTTGTTGCATCTACGCCGGCTGTGTTCTGAGCGTACAGCTTGCCGTTGATTGAATTTCCGTCGATGGCCCACTGTTCTAGGTTTGCAGCCCATTCCTCATCAGAGAGGTCAACCATGTTCTTTTCCGGATTATAATCTCTTAACTTAGTACCCGAATAGGACATAAAGATATCGGGGCCTTCACCTGTGTTCAGTTTTGATTTTACAATGGTCTGGTACTGGTCGTCCGGGCTCAGCTGGAAGTCGATCGCGATCCCCGTCTCTTCCTCAAACTTTTCCGCCAGCTCCCTGTCTACGTCTACAATCCAGTTCTGGGATGCCGCCAGGGTCAGGGTTACTTTTTCTTTTTCATCCCCTGATCCGCCATCTGCTTCTTTTTCCTTTCCTCCGCAGCCTGCCATAAGCCCGGCCGCCATCGTTGCGCATAACATGCAGGCAATAATTGCCACTCTTCTTTTCTTCATTTCTTCCTCCATTTCTCCTCTGGTTCTCAAACCGTTTTTTGTTTTCTGGGCTTATTATAGCTTTTATTTCATTTTCCAAAAATGCACAAATCTGAACTTCTATGTGGACATCTGTGAACAGTTTGTATTTTCAATTTTTTACTTTACACTTCTGTTTTTCTGTGATTATATTAAATATACAGGAAGCCGACGAAATGTAAGGAGGATGCTGAATGAAGAAATTACATCAAAACTCACTCATGAGAAAAATCACGTTCTCCTATAGTATTGTTTTCTTTTTCCTGATCATTTTGCTTTCTATTATCTATTATTTTACGGCCTATCATAATTTTCTTCAGAACCACACACGGATTTCGAGGCAGCTCGCTAAGACCATCTCTAACCAGATCGATACACAGGGCAGCAAATTTAACAATCTAGAGATCCGGATCCTGGAATCCGAAGAAATCATGAAGTATATATTCGAAGAGGCAAAGCAGCACAATGTCGTCAGCGACTGGGAATTCCGCAAAAACCTATATGCCATCACAGGGTATAATTATGAGTTCTACCAGCTGAACATTGTGAACCTGAATGAATCGACAATCCATACTTTTGGTGAAGAATATTACTATAAACCTTATACCATCACCAGAAACGTGCAGGAGAATATTATAGAGCCAACACTGGAACTGGACGGCGCAAAAATTATCATTCCGCCCAACAAAGGATGCCTGTACGCCCCCGTCAAGGATGTTCCTATCATCAGCGTCTGCCGGGCATTCAGCCGATATCCCTTATCCAAAAAAGCCGGGATAATTGAGATCCAGGTAAAGGAAGCGTCTCTGGAAAAATTGATCAATGACAACCTGTATGCCTTAGAAAATGGCGGTGAGCAGGTTTTAATATTTGACAATAACAATAATCCCGTCTATCCCTCCGACATACCGCAGGAGAGACTGGATTATTATACCTCCCTGGATACGGACAACAAGACCATGTTCCGCTCTTCCTTGTTTTCTGAAACGGAAATCGTAACCTCACATTACTCTTCCGAAACAATGTGTACGGTCATGCTTATTACCCCGGCATCCTATATTTTGCAGAACCGTCTGTTTTACCTTGAGATATGCATCGGATTCTTTCTTTTCACCTTTGCCCTGCTTGTGTTTATTACCAGAAGGCTGGCACTTCGGATCACCGCGCCGATTACGGAACTTAAAAACCGGATCTCCAGCCTGGAACTGGATCAGATCGCGGAGGAAGACTATGACAATCTGTCCGGCGATACCTTTAATGAACTGGAAATACTTAATAAGTCATATTCCCGCATGCAGCGCAGGCTGAAAAGGTCACTGGACGATGTCATCAGCTCCAGAACTCTCACCATCCAGTCTCAGATGCTGGCGCTGCAGGCACAAATGGATTCCCATTTTCTTTACAATACTTTGACCATCATTTCCATTATTGCCGAGGACAATGATGACGAACAGGCGGCAGCCATGTGTATCAAACTAACAAAAATGCTGCGCTACATAACGGAGGATATTTCTCACGGAACCACACTGGCACAGGAGATTACGCATACACAAAATTATACAGACCTGATCACTACCAGATTCGGAAAGGGAGTTGAATTCGATTATCAGATTGATACCGCACTTGACATGGTGCGGGTACCCCGGCTGATTCTGCAGCCCATTGTAGAAAACTGTGTAAAATATTCCCGCAGCCCGGACCGGGTTCTGAAGATTGCAATACGTATCTGGAACGAAGATGACTGCTGGTATGCCAATATCCGGGATAATGGGAATGGATTTTCAGAGGAGGCTCTGAAGATTATCAGGGACAGAATTGCTGATATGAATCCGGAGCAGCAGCATCCGGCCCTCAGCATCAATGGAATGGGGCTGGTTAATATTTATCTCCGCCTAAGACTTTATTACAACAGTCAGTTCACCTTTCAGCTGGAAAATAAGGCACCTCCCGATTCCATATACGGAGGCGTATCTATAACCATAGGAGGAAATCTAGATGAAACAAAATAATACATTCTCTGTACTGGTCGCAGAAGATGAGCCAATTATTTTAAATAACATCATCAAAAAGGTGCAGGGCGCCTCCCCGGACATCCGGATTGCAGGAAAGGCGGCCTCCGGAATGGATGCACTGGAAATTCTAGGCCATACCCACGTGGATATACTGATCACAGATATCGAAATGCCTGGACTTAGCGGGCTCGAACTGATCCGTCAGGTAAAAGAGGCCTTTCCCAGCGTCCATATCATCATCTTAAGCGGCTATAGCAATTTCGAATATGCGCGCACGGCACTCCGCTACGGTGTTGAAGATTACCTGCTAAAGCCAGTGGAGCAGGAGACGCTTTGCGGCCTTCTGCGCGGGCTATGTGCACGGATTGACGAAGAGCGCAGAATGGATGGTCGGGAAATTCTTTCCCTTGCCCTTAACAATTCTATTGATTCCGACATCCCCTATATGTTCAGTGAAGGTGGATTTCTTCTATTTCACATAACCCTTGGGAATCTGCCTCCGTCCATAGAGGGGGCGCCTATCTTCTGTGCAGAGGATACCGGTTTACTCTGGCAGAAAACCGATTTTGCCAGATGTTTTGAGAACGCCAGGGAAATCGAGCATCTCTGGCTGATCGATGAGCATCTGCCGACACAGAAATTCCTCATCCTGCATATGGACACAGCCCATTTTTCCGCATACTACTTTTGTATCCTGTTGAAAAAATATCTCACAGCCTGTTTCCATGATTTACCGTTTTTTGTCCTCTCCAGCCCGGATTTGATCCCTTATCAGGATCTCTGGAAAACCGGCCGCCATCTGCGCTCGCTTACCCAGCGGCTGGCACGGCCTTTTGTGCAGGAAGCCAAAATAGCGGAAAGTACAGAAGATATACAAAGCGGGCAGTCCGAAACCGTTCTCAGGGATATGCAGATCCTGTTTACACTCAACAACGAAACCGCCTTTCTGCAATACATCGGCCGTGTGCTTCCGGATATCCTGCAGTCCCCCTCCGCTGTATTTCATCCGTGTATCCGTCTGGTCTATCAAGCAATGCACAATAGTTTTCAAATCAGTACGCAGGAATGTACCATTGCAGAAGCAGAATTTTGCAGCCGGATACCCACTATGAAAACACCAGAGGAATGTATTTCCAGCCTCACAGAATCTCTCAAATCACTTTGGAAAAATGCCTCCTCTCATTACACTGGAAGCACGCTTTGCGCACGGATAGCGGAGTATATGGAAAAGAACTACAGTCAGCAGGTATCCATGACCGACCTGTCAGAGTGCTTCGGATATACAGCATCATATATCAACAGGCTTTTTAAAAAGGAGTATGGGACTTCTCCGATTCAGTATCAGACCGTTTTAAGAATGTCCCGCGCAAAAGAAATCCTGCTGAAAAACCCGGATATCAATATCAAATCCGTCGCCCAATCCGTAGGATACGAAGACTCGCGGTATTTCAGCCGGATCTTTAAAAACGAAACAGGAATGACACCTTCCGCATGGCTGGAAAGCCAGGCTGAGTAACAGATGAAGGGGTATGTAATTTTTACTTTGAGTTATGCTGGTGCCTCCAGTCGTAAATACGCCGGGAGGCACTTGTATTTTTTGGTAATATAGTTTTTAGAATTCTATAATATTTTTTCCACTTCTTTTATAGAATCGACATACTTTATGCACATTTACCCCTTATACTTGTATTTAGATAGTTGATAAACAACTATCTCCCCCCTCATAAAGTATCGACGTCCGGGGAAGCCCAGGACGTCACACTTTACTCTCATTCCTTTAGATAACTATAAAAACAACGAAACCCCTGCAGCCGATACTGCAGGGGTTTTCGCTGTTCTTAATGTATTAGTTTTATGCTCCTATCCCTTTAAGCAAGGTACGCATAGCCAATCCTATCCGCCGCCCCCGTTTCGGGCTCCCAACTTGGGAACAAGTTCTTTACCGCCGACCGGATGAACCAGCCAAGCGGACTGTAAGCGGCAAGCCCTCCATCCGCGCCAAGGCGAAAACTCGTCGCTATATCCCGACTCATTTAAGAATTTCATAATATTTTTTCGATTTCTTTAATATTTATTACATACTTTGGACACATTTTTCTTTTATACTAAAGTCAGATAGTTGATAAACAACTATCTCCCCCCTCATAAAGTAAAGACATCTTGGGGCAACCCAGGATGTCGCACTTTACTCTCATTCCTTTAGATAACTATAAAAACAACCAGAGGCCCGGACAGCCGATACTGTCCGGGCCTTCTGCTTTTCCTTTTCTCCGGCCCTGCCTATACCTGTCTCATCTTCACGTCGAAGGCCTCTTTACGGGCATTGTGTTCCTGGTTTTGATTCTCCGGTTTCTTCTTTTCCGTAACGCTGTTGAACTCATTTCTGTTCTTCTGCCCATTGATTTCTTCCTGTTTCTTCTTATCCATGTCGTCACCTCACAGTTAGTATGTTCACTAGACACAGTCATATACACACTTATTGCATTTGCCGTAAAAAAAGAGCCGGTAAGATTTCCGACTCTTCTGAAATGCACTTTAATTATATCTAATAAATGAAAAATTATATTTTACTTTCCAGCCACTCGTACAGATCTTCATACACCTGATCCCTGTCAGTCTCATTAAGCAGTTCATGCCTGTCTCCGGCATATAAGCGCAGTGTGACATCCTTTATTCCTGCTGCCTTGTACCTCTCATAAATCTTTCTGACGCCCTTGCCGAAATCTCCGACCGGATCTTCTGATCCTGCGGCTATCATCATGGGAAGCGTCTTTGGAATCATGTAGATACTTTCTTTCTTCTGCATCTTCAACATACCGCAGAACATGTGATAATAAGCATTTACGGTAAATACAAAGGAGCAGAGAGGGTCCGCCACATATGCATCCACCATCTTCGTATCGCTTGTTACCCAGTCTGCCCTGGTTCTCGGCGGCTTATAGCCCTTGTTGTATCCTCCGATCGCCAGATTGTCAATCAGTTTACTGCGGTAATGCCATCCCTTGAAAGCAGCTATAATACGACAGAGCCTCTTGGCAGACTTCAACGTGACCCGTTTCTTATCCGCGACCACTCCAATGATAATCACACCCGTCAGGCCGTTACCATACATTTGGATGTACTGGCGCACAAGGGTTGATCCCATACTGTGCCCCAGCAGGAAATACGGAACCCCGGGGTACTTCGCTGCAGTCTTCTGACGCAGCGTATGCATGTCCCCCAGCACGCAGGCATTGCCGTACTTCTCGTTGAAATAGCCATATTCTGTTTTTCCCTGTATGGACTTTCCATGGCCAAGATGATCATTGCCCACCACGTAATAGCCCTTGCTGCACAGGAAGTCCGCAAACTCATCATAACGGTTAATATACTCAACCATCCCATGGCTGAGCTGCAGAACTGCTTTTACTTCGCCTTCCGGCTTCCATTCAATTGTATGGATCTCTGTATTACCATCTTTTGATGGGAAGTAAAATTCATCTTTCATCTTATCCTCTACCTGTCCTCTAATTTTATGTAATCACGGTGAGGCGCGAGTGGTTTATACGCCGGTCGGATAATCTTATCCACGTTCTTAAGCTCTTCCAGTCTGTGCGCACTCCAGCCGACGATACGCGCTGCTGCAAAGATCGGAGTATACAGTGCAGCCGGAAGATCCAGCATACTGTAAACAAGTCCGCTGTAAAAGTCAACATTGGCATTAACACCCTTATACATCTTACGCTTCTCACTGATAATCTCAGGCGCCATATGTTCTACCTTCTCATAAAGAGCGTACTCTGCATCATAGCCCTTTTCAGTAGCCAACTGCTTAACAAACTTCTTGAAAATGTCTGCTCTTGGGTCAGAAATAGAGTAAATCGCATGACCCATTCCATAGATCAGACCCTTTTTGTCAAATGCTTTCTTGTCCAGAAGGTCGGTCAGGTACTGGCGGATCTGATCATCATCGTTCCAGTCTGTCAGATTCTGTTTCATATCATCAAACATCTGCGTAACCTTTACGTTCGCACCGCCATGCTTCGGACCTTTCAGAGAAGCCATCGCCGCAGCAATCGTAGAGTAAGTATCTGTTCCGGAAGATGTAACAACATGTGTTGTAAATGTTGAGTTATTACCACCGCCGTGATCCATATGAAGCACAAGGGCCATATCGAGTATCTTTGCCTCCAGCTCGGTGTACTTTCTGTCCTCACGCAGCATCATCAGAATGTTCTCCGCTGTTGAGAGTTCCGGATACGGTGCATAGATATAAAGATCTTCGCCTCTTCTGTAATTATATGCATGGTAACCGTAAACCATTAACATCGGGAACTGGCTGATCAGATTCAGGCACTGGCGGAGTACATTCGGTATGGATGTATCGTCCGCTTTCTTATCGTACGTATACAAGTTCAGTATGCACCGGGAAATCATGTTCATCATGTCCTTGCTTGGCGCCTTCATAATAACGTCCCTTACAAAATTCGGAGGAAGCATTCTTCTCTCCGCGATCATTGCCTGAAAATCATCCAGCTGCGCCTCTGTCGGCAGACTTCCAAATAACAGCAGGTAGGCAGTCTCTTCAAATCCAGAATGCTTTGCTTCCAAAAAGCCTCTTACAAGGTCTTTGATGTTGTAACCACGGTAATAGAGGTTGCCTGCACAAGGGACTTCCTTTCCGTCCACGATCTTAGTAGCGCAAACATCGGAGATATTCGTTAAGCCTGCCAGTACCCCTTTACCATTTACATCACGGAGGCCTCTTTTCACCTCGTACTGTGTGTAAAGTTCTTTCTCGATTGCATTGTTGTCCTCGCAAATCCGGGCTAACTCTTCAATCTTCGGGGTGTTTTCAAAAAAGATATTATCAATGTCTTTAGGTATTCTTGCCATAAAACCTCTCCCTTCCTCTTAAATATTCACTTGTCTGATCCCTCTATTATACTAAAAAAGTGGGTTTTATACAATGAAATGTCTATTAAATATTTATGAACTGCCTAAAAAGAGTGTTATACAGACCTACCTGTCCTGTTGGATTTTGGCCCTGTTGCCGGACGGGATCATATGGCAGCAGCCTTCCGGGGATCTATCTATATGCTTTTTCGTACCAAACAGATGAAGCCGCAGCTCAAAATGTGAGACCGGCACCGGCAGGCACTGCCCTGCCGGATGCCGGTCTCACCGTCATTTGCCTCCCTGATCCGCAGCATTCGAATTACTTTCCCTAATCAGCGAATTTGTAAGCGCCGCGAATTCTTCCAGGTTCAGCGCTTCTCCCCGCACTCCGGCCCCTTTTCCGAGGCTTTCTATCGCCGCTTCGATCTGTTCCTTTGTATAATCCAGCTCAGGAGAATTTTTCATGCCGTTTGCAAGCGTTTTTCTCCTCTGGTTAAACGATGCACGGATAATCCGAAACAGCAGCTTTTCATCATCCACCAGCACCGGCGGCTCCTCGTACCGCTCCAGCCGGATCACGGCGGAGCCTACCTTTGGTCTCGGCATAAAACAGTTCGGCGGTACATTTGCCACTATATAAGGCTTTGCATAATACTGCACTGCCAGCGACAGGGCGCCGTAGTCCTTTGTCCCCGGTCCTACCTGCATACGCTCGGCCACTTCCTTCTGCACCATGACTGTAATGCTCTTTACAGGCACATGCTTCTCAAATAACCCCATAATGATTGGTGTTGTAATGTAGTACGGAAGATTTGCAACCACCTTAATAGGGCGTCCCCCGTTCTCACGCTCTGCCAGCTCTGCAATATCCACCTTCAGTATATCCTCATTGAGCACGGTTACATTATCAAAACCATCGAGGGTGTCCTCCAGGATAGGGATCAGCGCCCTATCAATCTCCACCGCAATCACTTTTCCTGCCGCACACGCAAGATACTGCGTCATGGTTCCGATTCCCGGACCGATCTCCAGCACCATATCTTCCGGCGTGATCTCTGCCGAGCGGATAATCTTATCCAGCACATGAGTATCTATCAAAAAATTCTGTCCGAACTTCTTCTGAAAAGCAAAGTTATATTTTTGTAAAACAGCGATTGTATTCTGCGGGCTGCCTAGTGTCGGCTCCTTCATAAGCTCCTCCTCGTTCATGTTGTTGAACTTTTCTCTAAACAGTATAATATACTTTCCCATGCCCGGCAACGATTATCAAAAACTTTCTCTTCCTGCAGCATAAGCAGCGTAACCGTCCCGGGCTGCCTGAACCGTTACTGTTCATCCTCTCAGCATTCAACTGCATGCAGGAAAATATCATTGAACTTCTCCAGTTCATCATACATGATGCCGTGGCCGCTTTCTTTCAGTGTATACAGACTGCTGCCGCTGATGCACTCATGCTGAATTTCTGCAAGGTCATTGGACACTACCACATCTTTTTCGCCATGAATGACCACCGTAGGCACATGCACGTAACAGAGATCATCCCTGCCGTCCTCATCCCGCAGAGACAGCGCACATTCAATCGTGCCGATAGCTGAAGCCGACATCGCTATCTGCCGGAACCAGTCGATAATACATGCGCTGTGCGGGCTGGCAAACAACTGTTGGCTGAATTCCTCTGCATACTGTGCCCGGTCCGTCTCAATCTGACAGATGATCTCATCAACCGCTTCTCTTGTCAGCCCATAAGGAAATCCGGGACGCTGTGTCCAACATGGAGCCGCGGCAGCCAGCAGAAGCAGCTTCTTTACCCCATATCCGCGGAACAGGCGCATATATCTCAGGCTGATCGCCCCTCCCATGGAGAATCCCACTAAGGTAAATGACCACAACCGCAGCCTTTTCACCACCTTGTGAATATCTGCCGCCATCTGGTCATAACTATAGCCGCACCCTGGAACATCAGACATCCCAAAACCTCTCAGATCCAAAGCCACAACCCGGTATCCCATGCGAACCAGAATCGGAATCTGATACTCATAAATTTTATGGGACAGAGGCCAGCCATGAACCAAAAGTACAGTCTCTGTCCCGCCACAGTTATAATCATATACCGCTATCTTTACTCCATCCGTAGAATTAACATAAAACATAAAGTCACACATCTCCAGTTTATTTCTCTACACTATATGCAGAAAGATAAAAAACTGCTTACGGCTTCACGCCCGTTAAAATCTAACGATTCTTTCGGCGGCCGGACCAGGCGGCCGGCTAAGTTCTATGCCTTCTCAGGCATCTTCCTGAGTTCCATGTATGACAATACCATCTATAGTAAGTTGTAAAGCCTTCTGGCATTTTTTTCTGTCTGTTCTACCACCTCGTCATAAGATAACTGCTTCAGTACTGCGATCTGCTCTGCTACATAGACCAGGTTTAAAGAAGAGTTTCGTTTGCCCCTGTTCGGAACCGGCGCAAGATACGGACAATCCGTCTCAAGCAGCAGGTATTCCAGCGGAGTCTCCTCCACCACTTCCTTCAGTTTTCTGGAATTCTTAAACGTGACAACGCCCCCCACGCCAATATAGAACCCCATCTTCACGTATTCCCTTGCCATCTCAGCTGAATAAGAGAAACAGTGAATCACGCCCTCAAGTCCCAGGGCATGTTCCTTCATAATCTGAAGCGTATCCGCAGCCGCTTCCCGGCTATGGATAATGACCGGCATTTCCAGCTCCCGGGCCAGCTCCAGCTGGCGGATAAACCATTTCTTCTGAACCTCATGACTCTCATTGTCCCAGTAATAGTCCAGCCCAATCTCTCCTACCGCAACCATCTTTTCTTCCTGGAGAACCGCCCGGAGCCTCCTAAAATTTTCTTCATTCAGTTCCCCCACATCATCGGGGTGCACTCCTGCTGCCCCGTATATGAAAGGATATCTTGCAGTCAGTGCCCTGACATCCTCCCAGGATGCCACATCGGAACCTGCATTAACAATAGTCCCAACGCCGCCCTCCTGCATGGAACATAAAAGGGAATCCCTGTCCTCATCAAACTGTTCATCATCATAATGTGCATGTGTATCAAATATCATAAGTGACCTCCCTGGTATACAATATCATATAAAAACCGGACCCTGCATAAGAGGGTCCGGCCCCAATCGCTTCCACGATTATAGCACAATATCATCCACCTTTTCAAATGTATCCATCCGGAAAGATTCAACAGTATTGCCAGCCACTAGATAGAAAGTATCTTTGCTGAACATTCCGCGCCCTTCCGAATATCCGCTCAGTTCCCGTTCAAAAATACACTGGAACCCTTTTTCCTTGTCGTAGGAGAACAAGTAATACTTCTGGCTCTGTCCGTAAGCAGCAAATCCGATCAGATTCCTGTCCGTATTAATCAGAGCCGCTTTGTAGTTGTAAGAAACGTTTGTAGAGTAACAATCCTCCATCACATACTTTTCGATCTCCTTCACATCGGAGGGATCCGAGATATCAAACATGGACAGCTTCACGCCCTCCGTAGTGGTTCCTGTCTCATCCACATCCATCCCGATCCCGAGCAGCAGCCCCTCACCATATGGATGAAGATAATCCGAGAATCCGGGTATCTTCAGGGCCCCGATCACTTCCGGCTTCTCCGGATTGGACAAATCAACAGAAAACAGCGGATCCACCTGCTTGAATGTCACAAAATATCCCGTGCTGCCCATAAACCTCGCCGAATACACCTGCTCATCTTCTGCAAGCCCTTCAATTTTTCCCAGTTCATTCAAATTTTCGTCCAATACATAGAGTGAATTGCTGTCCTTCTTTGTGGATTTGGAAGAAAACGGGGACTCTCCAAACGTTACGATCGGAAACGGGCCTGCACTGCCTGTAGGGCTGACTGTAGTTACCAGCCGCAGTTTTCCCTCATACTCATCAATACTGAACGAATCGTTTAATGTGCCGTCGATCCGCGTCTGTCCCACTGCCTCCAAAGTACCGTCCTTATAAGCCACCTTACGGATACAGGTCTGTGTTACATCGGACTCCTCGGAATTATAATAGGATTCACAAACATAGATGCTGCTTCCGCTAACATACACAAGCCCGGAACTTCCGAATACCGCTTTGCTGTCCAGCTTCCTGCCGGGATCCTTCAGGGAAAAAGCAGAGATGACGGTATACTGGTATCCCCGCACATACTGCGGCAGCAGAATGCTTCCGCTGTCAATGGCCTTTCCCTGCACCTGGGGAATGTATAAATCAATATCGTTCCTTGCAGCCGAAACCTCGGCGTTAAAATTGCTGAACAGGTATACATAGTCTCCCGTCACACGTACCGTATAAAAGCTGCCGCTCTGTGTAATCTTTCCCACAGATTTGGGCTTCTCCGGGTTGCTGACGTCATAAGTCTCTGCCACAGTGTACTGCTTGTAGGTACCGTCATATCCCTCATTGCCGTCATTGTACTCGGTCTTCGTATACACAATAAGCAGTTTATCTCCCTTTATATAGATCTCAGAGATGTACTGGTCGTCCTCTAGCCTGATTGATCCCATCTCCTTCATCTCTTTATTCTCAATGTTGACAATCTGCACCTTCTGCCCATTCAAGATATAAAGTTTCTTACCGTCCGTTTTAACGATATCCCCTTCCTCAACGCCCTCTTCCCTGATATTTGTATCCGAATAGGACGCGCCGCTGTCGGCAGCCCCCGCCGCAGATGTATCGGCTTTGCTCTCGGCAGATTCCGTGCGTGCTAAATTAGACGCACTGCCGTCGGCGGCACTGTCCACACTATACTGCTTCTGGAGCTCCTCCTGGCTCTTTTTCTCCGCCTCGATATATTTATAAATCTCATCATAGTCCCTGGCGGAAGCTATAACCGTATCAGATGTGCCCGAGGCCTCCGTATCCGCCTTGGCTTCATTCGTTCCTCCCGCGTCAGCGGCAGAAGTACTCTCAGTATTTAACATATCTTTATGACCCCCAAGACCGCCAAAAACGGCAATCCCCACAACAATCACACAGCAGGCTGCTGCTGCAGCTGCACTATACGCTGCCTTCCACCGGAAAGGTTTCTTCCCGCCTTTTTCAGTCAGCATCTTTTCTATATTCTCCGGTTTTAGAGATTCGGGGATCTCCACATCATCTGCCATCTCCCGGATCTGCTCCTCCACAGCCTGTTTTTCCACCCGTTCTTCTATTTTGTGCTCATCGGTCCTCTGTTCTTCTGTTTTGTTTCCCCTCGGATTCTCTCTCCCATTCTTCCCGTTTAAATCTTTCCCATCCAAACTCATATCTACACCCCTTTCTACTGCAGCACACGGCGCATCTTATCCAGCGCCCGCGTCTTCTTCGAGCGGACTGTGGCCGGGTTCATCTCCATCATACCGCCGATCTCGTCGCTTTGATACCCGCCAAACACGGAAAATGCCACTATCATCCTCTCGTCTTCATTCAATATCAGGAATGCTTCACGCACATCATGAGCGCCTGCATAATCCCTCTCCGCCGCCGGCATCTCTGCCTCCAGCTCTTCTGTATGCCCCGTATCCCTTAACTTTTTCCTGCACCTGTTACTCAAAATCTTAAAAATCCAACTCCGGAAAGACGCTTCTTTCCTCAGGCTCCCAATATTCTCATAGGCAGATATCACAGCCTCGCTGACCGCATCCTCCGCATCCTGCGGATGTTTCAGCATATAAAGTGAAAATTTATACAGATCCACATAAATTCTCGCGTACAGTTCTGAGAATGCTTTCACATCACCTCTGCGGGCCTTCCTGATCAAGATCAGTTCCGAACAGCTCTCATAATCATACATCTGCACCCCTCCTCTCCTGCTCCGTATCACAGGAGCAGTTATAAACATTCATGAATGAGAACGAAATAGATATTATATTCCGTTCATACATATAAGAGTATCATAAACCATGGTTTGTTGCATTGGAAATGTTTTTTTTGCTGCGGGCGGGGATGAACAAGGGGGGCGCTTGTGGGGAGCGGGAGTTCCGGGGGCGTGGGGAAAACTTCTGTGCACCTTTTTCAAAGCGGGCTGCTTGCCAAGTATCACTAAATAAAAACCACATCGGATGGGGAGGCAGCGAAGGCATTCACCCCGCAATTCTGATGAATTGTGCGGCTCATGCCTTCTTAAATGCTGCTTTGGTGAGCAGCATTTAGCCTCCACATCCGATGTGGTTTTTATTAAGTGATACTACAGCGCGCTCTATGCTTTCGAAAAAGGTGCACAGAAGTTTCCCCCACGCCCCCGGAACTCCCGCTCCCCACAGGCTGGGTTCATCCGGACGGCAGGGCTTGTATTTCCCAGCAGCACCCCATCCGCTCTCGCTCCTTATCCTTTATAGTAGTTGATGAGGCAGCCTTTGAGGATGATTTCCCGTTCTGCGTCTGTGAGTTCTCCCAGGCAGAATTCTGTTTCTTTGAGGCTGTCGCCCACTACGTATGCTTTTATGGTGTCTTGTTTTTCTTCTACGGCTTTTCTGACATCGGGGATGAAGATGTAATCTCCGTTCCTGAATGGCAGGGACTCGTGATTTTCTTTGGTCAAAAGCGGGAGCATTCCCCAGTTGATCAGGTTGGAACGGTAACGCTTTGTGGCATACTCATTCGCAATGTTTGCCCAGCCTCCCAATACTTTCTGGCAGGATGCCGCCTGCTCGCGGGCAGAGCCGTCTCCTGGTTTTACTGCAAATATGGCGCTTCCTACACCCAGGTTTCCTTCTCCTGCTGACGGGTAGGATTCCTGGATCTTTGCCATCACCGGTTTCAGCTCCTCAAGAACGTCCAGCGGGCATGTACCTGCCTCGATTGCCTTTTGGGCTGCCTGTACTTCTTTGGCGCGGGCTACGTATGCAGGGTCTTTTCTGGACAGTGTAAACTCAGCAAGGCCCAGCGGATTGGAACGGTAGGAAGAGGTCTCGCCCGATGGGATCAGCTCATCTGTGGTGGTTACCGGATCATGGATCTCGGAAACGATCTTTACAACCAAGTTCTGTGGTAATGCTGACATGGCCGGCCAGTCTTTGATGTTCGGGCCGAACTTGATCTCTACATCCGGGTCTGCCTCACCTTTGCTGTCGAATACCCGGTTCTCATATATGCTCTTGTCAAAATGATATTTCTGTCCTGTATATTCGACATCCAACGCAGTGGCCGGTGTCAGGAATCCCTTATTGGCAGCTGTTGCAGCAATGGAGCGTGCGTCCATAAGGGCCACGGAAGCAATCTGACCGCTCTGGAGCTTGGAACCCTCACGGTTCGGGAAGTTTCTTGTAGAGTGGCGGATAGAGAATGCATTGTTGGCCGGCGTATCTCCTGCTCCGAAGCAGGGGCCGCAGAAAGCGGTCTTTACGATGGTTCCTGCTGCCATTAAGTCTGCAACCGCCCCGTTTTTAACAAGTTCCATGTAGATCGGAGTACTTGCGGGATAGACGCTGAATGTAAATTCATCATGTCCGATATTTCTTCCTTTGATAATGTCTGCAGCCGCACAGATATTTTCAAATCCGCCGCCCGCACATCCTGCGATAATTCCCTGCTCTACATATAATTTACCGTCAACCACCTTATCCTGGAGCGTATAGTCTACTGCACCGTCCAGGCTTACAAGCGCCTTCTGCTCAACATCGTGCAGAATATCCTTTAGATTTGCGTTCAGTTCATCGATTGTGTAAACATTGCTTGGATGGAACGGCATTGCAATCATCGGCTTGATCTCGCTTAAGTTCACATAAACCATACCGTCATAATATGCTGCTGCACCAGGATTCAGCTCTTTGTAATCCCCGCTTCTGCCATGGATCTCATAGAATTCACGGATCTTATCGTCAGTTTTCCAGATCGAAGACAGACAGGTTGTCTCTGTTGTCATAACGTCAATACCGATTCTGAAGTCTGCGCTCAGCTTGCTGACTCCCGGTCCGACGAATTCCATCACTTTATTGTTAACATAGCCATTTCCAAATGTCGCGCCTATAATTGCCAGAGCCACATCCTGAGGGCCAACGCCTTTCATCGGCTCACCATCCAGGTAAATCGCAATGACTCCCGGCATCTTAATATCATAGGTTTTGTTCAGAAGCTGTTTTACAAGCTCCGGACCGCCTTCTCCCATGGCCATCGTTCCCAGGGCGCCGTAGCGGGTATGGCTGTCTGATCCAAGGATCATCTTTCCGCCGCCTGCCAGCATCTCACGTGCATACTGATGAATGACTGCCTGATGAGGTGGTACATAGACTCCGCCGTATTTCTTTGCACAGGTCAGTCCAAACATATGGTCATCCTCGTTGATCGTTCCGCCAACAGCGCACAAACTATTATGGCAGTTCGTCAGCACATAAGGGATCGGGAATTTCTCAAGCCCTGAAGCCCTCGCCGTCTGGATAATCCCCACAAATGTGATATCATGGGAAGTCAGTTTGTCAAACTTAATCTGAAGATGTTCCATGTCAGATGATGTATTATGCTCTTTCAAAATACCGTAGGCCATCGTATTCTGAGCTGCTTCGTCTTTTGAAACCGGGACAGAAACACTGCCTGTATCTTCAACTATTTCAGTGCCGTTCAGCAGATAGACACCATTATCGTATAGCTTTATCATGTTCGCTCCTCCTAAAGATACTTGATTTTAATCGTTACTGTTAATCATTTTAGCATGTTAAAGAATGGATGTAAATAACGGAAGCGGCAAAAAAGGGCGATGCCGCCGATGGCACCGCCCTTTTTAACCTAATTCGTTTCCCTGAGAATCTTCACTACTTCAAGATCAGTTTCTCCCATTGATATAATATCTTCTTTCTGAATCACGATTGGTTTCTGAACCTTCTTTCCATTCAGGAACGTATGGTTCTTAGAACCTTCATCCCTGAGAAACAGCTTATCTTTGCTCCTCACAATGGCGCAGTGGACCTTAGAAATCTTCCTGTCACCGGGCAGGGAAAGAAATTCCTCAAAAGCAACATCCTTCGTCGTTCTTCCAATCCCGATACTGTCATAGAAAACGAAACTGTAACGCTCTCCCGTATCCGGATCCTCCAGGATAATCTTCCAGCGCCTTTTTTTGCCTGCACCCGCTGCAGGCGTCTTCGGCGGCTGTCCGACAGCCTGTTTTTTCTTTCTCACCGGAGGCCTGTCATCGTAATCATCGTCGTCATAATCATCGCTTTCTCCGCCGTAAGCCTCATCAAGCTCATAATGCCTATATTCTTTTCTCTCTTTTACTATGGTCACTATGGTAACAATTATAGTAACCGCTATCAAAGCAGCTAAAACTATCAGAATAATCCAGTACATCATATGTATATCCACTCCTTCAAGAGTTTATAGTACTATATTTTTACCTTTCAGGCAACCCAATCCGCCATTTTTTATCGCCTGAGCCTGAAATTGTTACTGTTCACACCCGTTGGGCGTGCACAGTAACAAAATGAATTCCCCGTTCTTACTGTCCCGGTTTCTATTCATATTCGCAGATATACCCCAGGAAACCGGTATATGACGATTCTGCCGCCAGCATATCGTCCGGCACGTCATTCCATACAAACCGCTTTTCGCCGTCATAGAAAAACAAATCCATATACTGCTCTTCCAGGCTGCCGTCCTGAAAACTTGGCTCCCCGTTTTTCCATTCGTCAGAACACCAGCTGCCCTCAGAATTCAGCTTCTCCCCAAACAGCTTATTATTCTCATTCACCCAATAATAATCTTTGGAATTGTCGTCTCTTCTTCCCCCAATCCGGAAAAAGATATTGGTCATCCCTGCCCTGCTGATTTCTTTACGTATGTACTCGTATTCTTCTGAACTGTTAATTCTGGCAAGATAACCACCCCGGTTTAAGCAGTCCTGAAACGCCTCTGACCAGGTGCAGTCGCTCTTTATATACTCGTATCTGTGGATTGCCGTATCATCGGCAGGAGCAGAAGCGTCATAGGTGCCTGCATTTTGATCCGCAGCATTTTCATCCTGAGAATTGTCCTTGGAGCTGTCAGTTCCTTCGCCGGCATGATCCCCTGCATTGTCCCCCGTATTATTATTTGCGGGATCCTTTGTCCCATTATCCTTATCGGTGTTGGAAGCGTCACCCTGTTGTGCCGCTGAATTCTTATCCTGTTCCGCCTTCCCTGCAGCATCATTTGAAGTTACCTTCTGGCTGTCCTGCACCTTTTTTCCGGTCACAATCCCAAGCCCAATTCCTGCTGCAAATACAACGATAACTCCGATAATGACAATCACCAGTATCTTCCCGTTGTGTCTTGGCTTTTTCATCTTTTGTCTCCTCCCTTTTCTTCATACTGAAGTTTTCCCAATAGTTACTTATACCCAAAGAGCACCCAGCAATTTATGCCCCTTTGGGACGGGTTACAGCAAGCTGCAAAACTATGTATAGAAAAGACAGAAGCCTCTGATTCTAAGGCTTCTGTCTGCTAGAACTTCCTACAATCTATCCGTATCCTGCGCCTGCACGTCCTTTGCCGCAGCAGCTCCCGCAGCGATACTATTTTATAATCTCTTTAATAATTCTTCTCTTTCTTCTTCATAACCCGGTTTGCCCAGAAGTGCGAACATATTCTTCTTATAGCTTTCCACGCCTGGCTGGTTAAATGGATTCACGCCGAGTAAATATCCACTAACACCGCATGCAAACTCAAAGAAATAGAACAGCTGTCCGAGATAAAACTCATTTTGCTGTGGAACTGTCACCATCAGGTTCGGCACGTTGCCGTCCGTGTGTGCTAGAATCGTTCCGTTCATAGCACTTTTATTGATAAAGTCTACGGTCTTGCCTGCCAGATAATTCAGTCCGTCCAGGTCAACCGGTTCTTCGTTGATAATCAGCTCTTCTCTGGACGTCTCCACATTCAGAACTGTCTCAAATAATATTCTGTTTCCATCCTGGATAAACTGTCCCATGGAGTGCAGATCGGTCGTCAAATCTACTGATGCCGGGAAGATGCCCCGCTGGTCTTTACCTTCGCTCTCTCCATATAACTGTTTCCACCATTCGGATACATAATGCAGGCTTGGCTCATAATTAGCCAGAACCTCTATTGCTTTGCCCTTTCTCAGCAGGATATTGCGTACTGCCGCATACTGCAGGGCCCCATTATCTTTAAAATCATTTTCCAAAGCTTCTTTTCTTCCTGCCTGTGCGCCTTCCATCAGTTTATCGATGTCTGCGCCGCTCACTGCGATCGGCAGAAGGCCTACGGCCGTCAGTACGGAGAAACGTCCCCCGACATCGTCCGGCACTACAAAGCTCTCATATCCCTCTTCTGTAGCAAGGTTCTTCAAAGCTCCTCTGGCTTTGTCGGTCGTAGCATATATTCTCTTTGCTGCGCTCTCTTTTCCATATTTATTTTCCAAAATCTCTTTAAATACACGGAAGGCAATGGCTGGCTCTGTAGTAGTTCCTGATTTTGAAATCATGTTGATGGAAAAATCCCTGTCGCCGACTACGTCAATCAGATCCTTAAGATAAGTACTGCTGATACTGTTACCTACATAGTAGATCTCCGGAGACTTTCTGAGTTCTTTGGATACCACATTGGCAAATGAATGTCCAAGGAAGTCAATTGCAGCTCTTGCTCCCAAATAAGAGCCGCCGATTCCGATTACCAACAACACCTCAGAATCACTGCGGATCTGCTCTGCCGCTTTCTTGATCCGTGCAAATTCTTCTTTATCATAATCAACCGGAAGGTCAATCCATCCAAGGAAATCATTTCCCGCGCCTGTCTTTGCAACAAGCTTGTCCTTTGCCTGGGCTGCCAGTTCGCTCATATATTCCATTTCATGTTCCTGAATAAAACTACTTGCTTTTGAATAATCAAATGTAACTTTGTTAGCCATTGTTTACCCTTCCTCTCTAATATCGTCTTTTACAAGCTAATTCTACCAAATATGCCCACCTTAATCAAGCTAAAAACTCCTCTAAAATTTGGCGAATTGCCTCTTCTTTTAGTGCAGGCTGCTCATCATCTTCCTCCATTTTTTCTTTTACTGTCCGGCGGATCACCTGTCTCGCCGCTTCCCCTTTTTCTACCCTGCGCGGTTCTCCTTCAATATTGATCGACAGTGCAGGTTCCTCCCGCTGTGCCGCCGCTCTGGATGCCCCCGCAGTTTCGGGGCTGATAACATCTATATTCTCCTTCTCGGTCTGTTTCACCTTCTTATAACGGTGAGCGCAGACATTTTCAAGGTAATCAACCATATAATTCTTTGCTGCTTTTACTTTATAAGATTCATCGGACAGCTGGCTGATTACAAACAACGCAACCATTTCCGCCGCCCCTACTGCAATATACTGGTACATCGCCTCACACAGCCCATGTGCCAGGTAGTGCCCTGCCGCTCCCAGCGCCGCCAGGATTCCGGAAAACCAAATACTCTGTATTTCCAATTGTCTCCACGTATGTACTTTAAAAAGAAATCCCCGGTATTCATATATGTACTTCTCCACAAATGCTCCCACATTGTCTACCTTATCGTGTATCATACACGCGTGCTCATATTTTGCCCGCACGAGCTTCATCAGTTTGTGTGTGCTCTTTGACATATTGCCTGACGCCTTTACCAGACGGCGGAGGGTAACCTGGTTCACGAGCTTGGCCAGTACCCCAATGACACCCACCGCAATCATCAGATAGAAGATTACGTTTGTGTCGGCTGCTACATTTTTAAACATAATAAGACCTCCTGTTTTTATGGTTGTGCCACAACTACCATTTTTTGGTGTGAGCCTATTATAGCCCAACTTTTCCGTACTTGCCGCAAAAACCGTTCTACATAATTCGCCATTTCAGAGTGTTTTTAAGGAAAGACAGGAATATCTCAGGGTTAAGAAACATAGAATTTAAGAACGGCCTCAATCCTTCAATTTAACACATCATTTATCTTCACAGTGCATTCTCTGCCTTAAGAAAACTCCTGTCATTTAATCGGGGAAAAACTCGAAAATTGGCACACGAAAATGTACTGGTAATTTCCCCTTCATTTTGCTATAATCAACATATCTGATAAATGCTGGTAAAATACGGGTTATAGTGCCGCCATAACACCCCAATGCCAGATTAAAATCATTATTTGCAGGAGGATAAAAACATGCAGTATAAGACAAGCGGAGTCTGTTCGCAAATGATCAACTTCGATATCGAAGACAATAAGGTAAGAAATGTAGCCTTTGTTGGAGGGTGCGCCGGCAATCTGCAGGGCATAGCCCGCCTGATAGAAGGCATGGATGTGGATGAGGCTATCTCCAGAATAGAAGGTATCCGCTGTGGTTTCAAAAGTACATCCTGTCCCGATCAACTCGCACTAGCATTAAAAAAAGCAACCGGAAGATAATCCGATTGCTTTTTCTATGTTTAGTACATGAACCATATAATAAAAGATCCCCCTCCTTGAACAATTGAAGCAGCTGTCATGCGGCGCGCATAAAAAAATTTGTGGTGTTTTCTCGGTACAGGTCTTTTCTATAATCAATTAATGGTTAATAGTTTCTCCTGTATGCGGTACACTTGACAGCTGCTTCAATTGCTCAAAGAGAGGGGGTACAGGGTGGTAAAGTTAATATTAATTTACGTAGATACCGTCGGTGAGTGAGGTGGCTTCGTCGTATGGCTTTTCTGCAGTCATTCCAGCTACATGATCTGCATGGACTCTATAATAGTATCCACGATCCACCATCATCATTTTGTTAGTGCTTACATAATATGTATTACGGTCCTCTACCTGCCAGCAGTCTATTTGATCCCATTTACCCGTTTCTTGATTATACTGATCAACATAAATAACTGTAGAGATGTAATCTACTACATGATCTGCTGTTGTAGCCGCATATACGTATATTCTACCAACGCCCGACTTTGTTATGGAACACTCTCCATCCATCAAATGTTCGCCTCTTGTCACTATACTCCCATCAGTATTACCTGTTGAAGTATCTAGTGTAGTGAGATATGAACCGTCAACTTTTATAACCTTATCTTCTGAAGCTCTAACATCCGTTACAGATATAACGCAAATACTTAAAGCTAATAACAATGTAGATAATGTGGCAAATATTCTTTTTCTCATCCTTATCATCCTCTTATGTGTTCTATTAAATAAACAATTGAGTGTATTAAAACTTACGCCTTTAATCAAAAAATATCAAATTTTCTATTAATCCTAAAAATTCGTCTTCTTCCATAACTCCTTTAACTTGATAATAAACCCCTTGATAATCAAATTTAGCTACAAATCTATACTTATTTGATTTTTTATATTTTTTTATATCTATGTTTTGATTATGGTTTTCAATTACAAAACTATCTATTAGCGTGTCTTCCTCTTTTTGACTTAATGATGAATCTAAATTATTTAAATATATAGAATAACGTATAATCTCATCATTATATGAATAAAATAGTTGTGCTCTTTTCTGCTCTTCATCTATAGTATATTCTGATAAGTACATATCTTTAGGCTTACTGCCCAGTCTTACTGCTACAACCCCCAGTCGCTCTCTAATTTCTCTATATGCAGTAACTTCCTCACCATCTTCGGATTCTTGTGTTTCCATATCTTTAACATTAACAACTTGCATTGCCTGTCCACCATGAATCTTCTCCCATAGTATTTTCAAATATGACTTACTCCCCACGCTAGTCACACTCGTTCCAACCACCAAAACAAGTACCGCCGCAAATGCAATTATAAACCTCCTTCCACGCGGCATACGTAATACACTGGTCTTCCTCCCTTCTTTTTTCTTCCCCTTTTTCTCATCACTGTTAAGATGTTTGTGGTATTCTGTATTGACTTCAAACAGCTTTGGTTCGTCCTCTTTCTTTTTCAGGAGTTCTCTGCCAAGGCGTAATGCTTCTCTGTCTTCTTCTGAAAGAAAACTTTCCGGATTATCTTTTGTACGTTCGGTAAAATTTGGAGCAAGTTCCTCCCCAAACTCTGCTGTATTTTCTCCAGTGCTGTGCTCTTGTCCACGTCTCTTCTCGTATGCCTGAATTTCAGCTAGAAGTGCAGCTTCCATCCTGCCAGATACCTGGATATCTTTAAGATCAGGATTTTCCGCTATTTTCCTTTCCACCCTCTCAGCTGCATTCTCCACTTCTTCTTGCAGTGATAATTTTTTGTTTTGTTTCATGCTTATTCCCCTTATTTTGGCTACTACTTTTTCTTGACTTTTTACTAAATAAGTTTAATATGAAATTATATGTGTTTTATCGGTTATATGCAAGTATAACTTTTAAATTTTTAAGCATAATATGAACATTTCAAATCTGGAGGTTTTCATTATGAAAAGAATCATACTCACCGGTGGAGGAACTGCCGGGCATGTCACCCCCAATATTGCACTGATTCCCCGGCTGAGGGAACTGGGTTACGATATCCAATACATAGGATCTTACAAAGGGATTGAGAAGGAACTCATTGAGCCTTTTGGTATCCCTTATCATGGTATTTCTTCCGGAAAGCTGCGGCGCTATTTCAGCGTTCAGAACTTTACAGATCCTTTTCGAGTAATAAAAGGGTTTGGGGAGGCTCATTCCATTATAAAGGAATTGAAACCTGATGTTATCTTTTCCAAAGGGGGATTCGTTTCTGTTCCCGTTGTACTGGCCGGCAAGCGGTGCAAGGTACCGACCATTATCCACGAGTCTGATATGACACCGGGACTTGCCAACAAGCTAGCCATCCCATCGGCAACCAAAATCTGCTGTAATTTCCCGGAGACCCTTGAGTCTCTTCCGCTGGAAAAGTCTATCCTTACCGGTTCCCCGATCCGGCAGGAGCTGCTGTCCGGCAACAAAATTGCTGCACTGGATCTATGCGGCTTCGCGGCGGATAAGCCCGTCATCCTTGTAATCGGAGGAAGCCTTGGCTCAGTGGCCGTCAACAATGCAGTACGCCTTGCTCTCCCTGAGCTTCTGGAGTATTTCCAGATCGTTCACCTCTGCGGCAAAGGCAAAGTTGATAATTCCCTTAATGGCCTGAGAGGCTACGCACAGTTTGAATATATCAAAAATGAGCTTCGGGATATATTCGCCCTGGCAGATATCGTTATTTCAAGGGCCGGTGCAAATGCAATCTGCGAGCTGTTAGCACTTAGAAAGCCGAATCTTTTGATCCCACTTTCGGCCAATGCCAGCCGCGGCGACCAGATTCTAAATGCCCGCTCATTTGAAAGGCAGGGCTTTAGTATGATCCTTGAAGAAGAGGAGCTTACAAAAGAGTCTCTCCTCGAAGCTGTCCGGAGGCTTTACGATAACCGCAGTTCTTATATGGACGCTATGCGGGATTCCAGACAGCAGGATTCCATTGATACAATTATAGGACTTGTAGAAGAGATAAGTTTATAGTAATTGTCGGATTGCAACACAACCAGGAAAACAGGTGGCGTATAGACACCTGTTTTCTTATACTCGGTTCAATTCGTCATATTCTACGCCAAACTCTTTCTTTATCCAGCTTTTGGCTCTGTGCAATACACTATGCAGCACTTCGACACGGACTCCCATTTGTTCAGCAACTTTTGCCTGTGGTATTTCCAGATAATATACCAGCGTAATCGCCTCATACCATCTGGGATTTTTCTCAAGCAGTGCCTCAAAGATACGCTCGTGAAGTTCGGAGCGATCTAAATCTTTCAACTCTTCCATAAACGTTTCTTCAGCACTCTCCACAGTTTCCCGAACAAAGTCTTCCTCATTAAAATTTTCTCCAAGTATCTCCCGACTGGCCTTCTTGTTATAATTCAACGCGTAATTCTTAGCAGTCGTATACAGCCACGATTTAATATTGCTGTGATTCATGTGGTTGTAATAAATATATAATTGGAGAAACGTATTCTGAGTAATATCTTCTGCCACATCGTAATTGCCCGAATATGTATATGCTGCTTTTAAAACGAGATTTTTATATTCTTCATAGATCTCATCAAACTCACGATTATCAGTCAACATTTTTATCCCCGGTTATTAAATCACTTTACTTAATATTTCTTCTTTGTCCTCATCTGAAAGTTCGCCCATCTTCCAGCCCAATCCTACTTTATCGCCTTCATATCTAGGAATCATATGCATGTGAAAATGAAATACTGTCTGACCTGCGGGCTCCTCATTGTTTTGAACAATGTTATAACCGTCACACCCCAACACGTCTTTGAGCTTAAGTACCATCTTTTTAGCAAGAACCAATACCTTAGCTGCAAGCTCATCATCCAGGTCATACAGATTGCGGTAATGCTCCTTCGGTATAATCAAAGCATGTCCCCTGGACGCAGGATTCAGGTCTAAAATCACACGAAAGTCATCGTCTTCATACAGCGTTGCTGATGGAATTTCACCCGATGCCAGCTTACAAAAAATGCAATTTTCGTCTTTCATAGCTTTTCCTCATTTCTTCTTTTAGAATGTTTTAACTTTAGTATATCCCATTTTCAACTAAATGAGAAGCTCTTTTATCAGCATTATTCTGTCGAAACTTGTCAATCTGATTTTGTTGAACACTGCCCACCATCGTGCTAGACTACAATTATAACGTACTATAAGGAGGGCATAAATATGTTACATAATGTTGACATCAATAAAATGAACACTCTCATGGAGGAAAACCATGATGCAAAACAGATCATTAGTCAGCTGTTAGAAAATCATCATGAAACGGTGTCCGCAATTGCTCATGAAATACGAAATCCGCTGACACTTGTTTCCTCGTCCTTGCAGGTTATGGAAATCCAGCATCCTGAAGTACGTGATTTTCCACACTGGCGTCAGACGATCGACGATGTAGAATTTATGTGTCAGCTGTTAAACGAGCTTTCTACTTTTAATAATGGCGATACTCTGCACTATTCTGTCTTTTCTATCGAACGTCTCCTAAAGAACATTGCCGTCTCATTTGCAATTTCTATCGACAGCGAAGATTCCGATATTGAATTCACATCCTCTATTCCTGCCGGTCTGGGCGATTACACTGGTGACAAAGTCAAGCTGGAAGAAGTATTCTTAAACCTTCTTCGAAATGCTAAAGAATCTATAACAGGTGAAGGCCGCATACATTTTTCGGCCAGCCGTCATAATGACTCTCTGACAATTCAATGCAAGGATACCGGATGCGGTATTGCGGAAGAAATCATAGATTACATCTTTGAGCCGTTTAAAACCTATAAAGAGGGTGGGACAGGCCTTGGGCTGTCATTGTCCAAACGAATCATCGAATCCCATGGTGGTTCCATATCGGTAGACTCCAAAGTGGACGAAGGTTCCACGTTTACAATTATTCTTCCCATATAGTACGGTATTGCTGAATTAATTAATCATAGAATACTGTACCAGCCGCGCCACGCTGCCTGCGGTACAGAACCGCCGCCATCACAAATCCGCAGACAAGACCGCCAACATGGGCCGCATTGTCTACTCCTGAGCTTGTAAAGCCAAAATACAGGCTCAGGACTACCATAACCAAAAGTCCACGGTTTGTCAGCCTTCCCACTCTTCCATGATTTTTCAAGACTACGCACAGCAGCGCTCCCATGAGACCGAATATGGCTCCTGAGGCTCCTGCCGATACCACCATCTTATCTGTACTCATATTCATCCACAATGAAAGCAGATTCCCCCCCAGCCCTGATATAAAGTAAATAATCAGAAACTTGATCCGGCCGGTCTCCAGTTCCAGGTTCCAGCCAAGTGCTCCCAGCAGTACCATATTGTTCAGCAGATGTTCGATACCAAAATGCAGGAACAAGCAGGTAAAGATCCGGTAATACTGATGCCCTTCCACAACATAAGGCCCGTACATAGCCCCATGCTCGAGCATAAACAGGGTATCTTCCGTAGCTCCCATAACAGAAAGCACCAGAAATACTCCAATATTAATTACAATCAATGCGGTGGTGCACACTGCTTTTTGATTTTTCTCCAAGATGACTCTCCTTTTCTTAACTGCTCTTCTATATTATAATAGCTCTCTGCCCTTCTGTCTATGAAAGAATCAAGCACCTTATCCGAAATTGTAAATATTTTACTCCGAATGAGATGCTTTTGTATTTTATCATGTATCCTTAATTTATTGTTTAGATTTTATAACCTCACATATCCTCTTCTTCCTTCCCGTTCGTCTCCAGAATCAGGTCCTTCCAGCTGCCCCATTTTGTCTTTTTTAACCGATCTGCAGTTTTCTTCCATGGGCTCCAATGCCCTCCCATCTCCCGGATTGTCTCCACATCGGCAACCGGTTCATATTCTTCTTCCTCAAGAGAAAACAGATTTTCCCGGGACAGCTGCTCCCCGTCCTCCGGGGTATCCGCATTTACAGGTTCCGGCCCGCGTCTTTTTTCTTCGTGAATCCGGTATTCCTCCATAATTTTTTCAAGATCGTAATTTTCCTGCAGCGTTGCTTTATGAAGCTCATAAGCCAGCATAATGCCTTCCGTATCCTCATAATCAAGCTTCCGGACAAAATATTCGGTTATCACATGGAAAGCCTCACAGAGGGACTTTTTCCTGCCGGGCAGATAACAGAAATGCCAGGTATCTTTACCATAAAACATAAATTCAGGGTAGAGTAAGAGTCCGTCCGGATTCAGCATAAAACGCCGGAGCGCCTTAACCACTTCCATCAGACGGTTCACAAATCCCAGCATATCCTCCTTTTTAATTGCAGATGCCTCAAATAAAGATTTCATCGACAATAACCCCGTCACCGTGTAACTGTATCTGCTCTTCCCATCCATCCCACACCCCGCTATTTCAAGCAGACCGGGTATTTTATTTTCCCGGAGCATATGTATCTGATAATCCTCTTCATACAAGCGGGGGATATCTATATGCAGGCTTACCCTGTTCAGTTCTTTTTCATAACCTGTCTTCATAATTATCTATTCCTCCTGGTCTGTCAATGACTCTAAGTGTCTTTTCTTTCTTATCTTTTTCTCCGGTCCCGGTATCCTGGTGATCTGCACTGCCTGTACACGCATCCTGCCCCTGCCTGCACGGGCCGTAACTCTGGCCTGGGTTTTATCCAGCTCAACTTCAACGTCTGTCAGCCTCAGCCAGATCAGTTTTCCCTCCGTACGCTCCTGGTAAAACCTCTGCAGATCTGGTTCTCCGCCGCCCTGCTGCCTGTCCGACTGGGCCGCCAGCACCGCCGTTTCTGCTGCCGCCCCCAGCAATATGTTTTTGTCATGCCAGTAGAATACGATATATATCGTCAAAATAATCACGAAAATTACAATCGGAAAAATATATGCCATTTCCACTGTCACGCTTCCATTTAGCTCTCTTTTCTTCTTTAATACGTCTTCCATTTTAAGTCTCATTGTACGCCACACATCCATAGAAAATAGGACGCCAGCAAAAACGGAATAAACGGATATCCCGCCTTTCTGTCAAAGCCTTTATATACCAAAAGGGCCGCTGCAAACAGCGCCGAAAAGAGGAAAGCACCGGACAAGACAGCCAGCAGATTCCGGAACCCTAGATATACCCCCATAATAAGTATCAGTAGGCTGTCCCCATATCCAAAGCCTTCCTTTGTTACCCTGCTTACCGCTATAAATACCACCCCTGTAACAGCACCCGCCAGTGCGGAAAAATCAAGAGTCCCCGTCTGGCAGATACGGGCAGCCGCAGCCCCAGCCCCTCCCGCCGCAAGAAACCACAGAGGAATCCTTCTGGTCCAAATATCTATCACTGACAAGATGCATAAGTATACGGCGCATCCTATTCTGCTTATTTCGAGCATCTGCTGCAGCCTCCTTTCAAGCCAACTTCAGACTTTTTTACTGCATGTATGGTTCTTTTGAGTCCACTGCAGCTTAATGAATTGTGGTACTTTCCTCCTGTATTTGTAATATAAACTCCGGCGAAAGCATCTCCGTGTACGCATTTTTCGCATCTGTAATACCTACCGCCGTCCTCGTTGCGGATCCCGGAAAGTCCTGAGTACGGCACAAACCGGACTGACAGCTGCAGATATGTACATTGGTAGTCCTCGTGATAAACCAAAGCTGTATCCGTTATATATACAATCTCCTCTCCGTCGGAATTTCCATCCCTTTTTAAATAACCGGTCCAGGCCTTTACCCTCATTTCTTCCCTGAATTTTGCTTTCAGATTCGTGAACTGCGGAAAGGGAAGACTTACGGCATATTCCACAGAGACATGAATCTCCCCCGTAAGTACAGACATATATGTCCTGCTGCAGTTAAGCCCAGAACTGCCTCCTGCCAGAATACTCCGATCCAGGCGGCCAGCTCCCGCGGCTTCTACGATATCCTGTCGGAATTTTACCAGGTTCACGACAGGCAGCATAACCGTATCCTCCGCGGCTGTCTTAGCTGCGCTCTGCACAGCGTTTCGGATACATGTCCTTACAGATTGTATTTCCAGCAAATAGACCAGGCTCAATACCGCGAATAAAAATATGGGAACCGCCAGTGCCGCTTCTATGGTAACGCTTGCTTTTGAACCCAATGCAGATGCCCTTTCTATGTTCGAGTCGGGTGAGTTTTCATTTGATTGTGTCATCGCAGTTTTTCCTTTCTTTATATTTTTTTGATTGGGATATATTTGCCTGCCGGAAGGGATGCGCCGGCAGGGTTTGAAGAAAGGGCATCTGCATTGGGTTCAAAATTTTATCTGTATCCAAAATATAACGGAAACTGGTAGGTCAGCCCCTCACGAATGACTGCTTTATTCTGAACTCTTAACCGGACGATACAGGCGTCTGCACAGAAAGACAAACCGCCCTTTTCAGTTCTCATGTTTTGTTCGACACGGTCCAGCGCCTTCATGACCAGAACATCCTCCTCTTTTAAAAAAAGAAGGATTCTGAGGTAATCTGTATAGGAGAGTCCCCCCTCGGTATCCGCACCTTCCTGCAGATCCTCCCCCGTTCCCAGTGTCATAAGAGACGAGAGCGACAGCTGCCAGTTTGTGCTGTTTTTCACCAGGGCAGCTTTTTTCCCCGCCATTAAAGAACGCAGATCCATCAGGCTCTCTCCAAATGCCCAGGCTGCAAGGAGCGCTTGTTTCACAATTCCTGATACAGCCGGAAGCGCTGCAAGCGTCGAAAGACTCAGCGCCAGCGCCTCGGCCTCGGCCTGCTTCGCAGTATCTGTCTGCAGATAAAGATAATTAATCCCAAACCGGATTCCAAGAAGCTTCTTCACGACTGCTTCCAGATTCTCCCGGTCCGAGGCACAGCCCGAAAGTATGTATTCCATTTCATATACCAGACTGCGTTTTCCACTTACTTCATTTACCGCGCTGCCAAATTTTTTAATCAGATATTCATGAAACAGCAGCCGCTCTTCTATGCCTTCCATCCCCTGCCTTGTATAGAAACTGCCCCTGCCATATCTCAGCTTCCTTCCACTGGGCTGTTCTCCCGGAGCAATCTGCCCGTTTGAGAGTTGGTAATCCTGCGGCAGTACGAGCTGAAGGATTCCAGATTTTTTCAGTTCAGCTACATGCGGCAGAGGATTTTCCTCATCGGGCAGCGCATTGCCACTGTCTGCCAAAATATCTTCCAGTTCCGTATTGATCTCCGAATTCTGCCTGTCTGCTTCTTCTCCCTGCATCTTTTGTTCCTCCCATATTCCAGTCCGGTCAGCCAGCTCACGTATGGCCGCTATTCCGTATGTCTCTTCCATGTAGGCAAGCGCCTGCTCTTTGAATGCGCTTCCGTTTCTGTCAGTCAGGTACTGGATCCCCTGGATATCATGTTCCATACCGCTTGTGCCATAGTAGTGCATACGGTCTGTCAGATATTTCTCTTCATAAGAATCCGCGCCATAGCTTCCATCAATTGCCAATAACTCATATTCTTCCAGAAGTTCTCTGCTATACTCGCCAAAGACAGAGAACACGGCGCGGTCGGCATCCAGACGTTTTAGATTTTTAGCCACCTGGATAGATGTACTCTCTAGAATCGCTGTGATAAATGAGATAAGAAGAACAAAAATAAGACTCAAAAATGCCGTTATCTCGCCCCGCTTCCCCATTAAATACCCGAACTTTCACTTGTTATCTTTTCAAAAATTGAGTTCACCAGGCTGATCAGCTGGGTTTTAAATATCAAAACTAAGGCTATAATTACCACCAGTATTAAAATCAGCTCTACGACAGACAGCCCCGTAGAGTCACATAAAACTACTTTTGCCCTGCCCAACCTCTGTTTTAATCTCCCTACAATTCTCTTCATTTGTTTCCTCCTCTCAGATCTGTATCGTAAAAAATGCCGGAACCACAATCATAATCAGTACCACCGCCAGCATCAGGAACATCGGCCCCAACATCTTTGTTCCGGCTTCCTCCCCCAACTTCCTGGCCTGTTTTTTTCTGTCCTCCAGTGCATCCGCGGCTTCCCTTTTGAGCAATTCATTCATCCCCCTGCCCCCTTTCCGCAGATTCTGTGACAAAAGTGCGCCAAACCTTCGATACGCCGGCAGACCGCACCTGCTGCCAAACCGTTCATAGCATTCCCCCTCTGTGACGCCGCCCTGAATCTCGTGCATCGTATAGGACATTTCCTCATAGGCAATCCGGGAACCTTTTCTATCCCTTCTTTTTTCATACTCTTCCACCATCTTGAACCATGCTTTGCGAACGCTCATTCCCGCTCCCAGGAACAGGGTGAACTGGCTGATCAGCTGTGGATAGTCTGTGGACAACTGTCTCTTCCGCTCCTCCACCATCTGTTTATGTTTCTGCCTGTCCAGAAAAAAGACTGCCGCTGCCGCCACGATTCCCAGAACGAATAGTCCCGCTGCCCTCGACTCTCCCGGATATTTCCATGTTATTTTACTCCCATCCACGCTGCCCGGCAGAATCAAATATTTTTCTTCCGGTTCGGCCAGCTCTGCCTCCCGCAGTGCCTTCTGTAGTTTTTGCATCTTTTGTTCTTTTTCATTTAACCTGGGAGGAAAGACGTTTACATAAAAGGAATGTACAGCCTCCTCCCCGCCATATGTAAGTACTGCACGCAGCTCAACCAACGTACCTTCTTCCTGCAGATGTTCCTGCTGCAGCTCCCCCAGAAGATTAACGATTTCGTAATTTCCGGACTCCCACGACACATTAATTCCCATACCCGGCACCTGATCCGCCAGTTTCAGATTATGCCTGACTTCATCCAGGCTCTCATTTTCTCCCAGCACAGCCTTTTCCAGTCGTTCTCCGGCCTTCTTAAATATCTCCGGAAGTTCCTCTTTCTGATACCGCTGCTCTTCTACCTGTACAGTCAACGGCGCCTTGTCTCCGTCTACCCGGGCCTCCAGTTCCACCTTTTTACTTCCCTCACCGTGGCTGCCACGGGCAAGTACACTTTTTCCTTCTGCATTTTTCTCCGGCCTCCGGCGGCTGTCAGCAGCCAGCATCAGGAGTGATATTACGCTTGCAGCCAAAAAGATAATTCCCATTCTTCCATACACTGTGTTTCGCTTCTTCATAATCTACACCTCTATATCCACCAGCTTTTCTCCCATCCGGTAAGCGGCCGCATATATCAGCAGACATCCCGTCATCAGCGCGGCTCCCCCCAGATTCCCGTAAAGCACCTTCATAAAATCCGGAAAAGCCATTCTCATATAAAACAGAATGCCAAATGGTATGATACACATCACCTGAAATTCCAGCTTTTTAGAAGCTAGAAGCGTCTGTATCTCCTTTTCCGCTTCAATCTTATCACTGATATCCCTGACCGCACTTTTGAGTATCGCTATGCTGTCCCCTCCTGTCCGCTTTGCCGCAGCAAATACCGTTACGAAGTTCTCTACATCCTCCTGACTGACCCTGGCCGCCAGATCATTCATGACCTGTTCAACCGGCTGGTTCATATCCAGCTGATGGATCATCCGCTCAAATTCTTTTCGTATTCTGCTGTCCTTCCGAAACAACGGCTTCAAATCCCGGGCAGTCTCGCGCAGCGCATTCTCCACGGAATATCCCACGTTGAGAGCCGATGCCATGGTTTGAATACTGACCCGAAACTGTTCCCTGAATTCCTGCTCTTTTTTCCGGAACTGCCTGGACTTCCAGTAGAGCAGATAGACATATAAGGCGGGCAGAAGCGCCAGCGCCGCAATCCACGTATCGTAGAAAAGATATGCGGTCATGCATAGAAGCAAAATCCCATTTATCAATGCCTGTATATATTCCTTACAGCGTATATCCTGCTGCCAGCAGCTTTTCCCGGTTGACAAGCTCTTCCACTTTCATAAGCCGTCCTTTAACTTTTCCATCTTCTGATCCCTCCTCCTGATACGCAAAAAGTGTCTGTATCTGTACCTCACCATCTTCATAGCCCAATACTTCTGCTATCTCCATTACTTTTCTGCTTCGGTCTCTCAGCCGCCCCAGGTGGATAATAATATCAAGGGCCGAAGCCACCTGCCGCTGGATTGCGGTAAAAGGCATATCAATCCCCATCATCATCATCGTCTCCAGACGGTGCAGCATATCCACGCAATTATTCGCATGGCCGGTGGACATAGAACCGCTGTGCCCATTTAGCATGGCCGAGGAAATCATATCCACGGTTTCCTCACCCCGAACCTCTCCGACCAGGATTCTGTCCGGACGCATCCGCAGTGCCGACTTGATCAGATCCCGTATGGTCACTGCCCCGGATCCCTCCAGGTTGGCATTCCTTGCTTCCAGCCTGACCAGATTGGGAACGCCTTTAATCTGCAACTCAGCATTGTCCTCAATGGTAATCAGCCGCTCATCTTTTGGTATATAATCAGACAGGGCATTCAGAAATGTGGTCTTCCCGGCCCCGGTTCCGCCGCTGACAAATATGTTGTACCTGGAATGCACCAGGAGCTTTAGAAACCCCACCGCCTCGCTGCTTATGCTGCCCCACGCAATAAGCTGCTCCATTGTTACCTTCTCCTTGGGAAACTTCCGGATCGTCATAATGGGACCGTTCAATGCAACAGGTTTTAATACCACATTCACACGGGACCCGTCCTCCAGCCTCGCGTCAACAATGGGGGAGGCTTCGTTCACATACCGGTTTGTTCTGGATACAATCTGCTGTATGACATCCTCCAGCTTTCCCGGAGAAAGGAAGTGCCTGTCCGATTCGTATATCTGTCCTCCTTTCTCCAGAAAAATATGATCTGTGCCGTTGATCATAATCTCCGTAATATCATCGTCCTCGATCAGATCCTGAAGGATATCCAGCTTTCTGAATGCATGAAACAGTTCTCTGCTCAGCTTAATTTTTTCCTGCAGTGGTATGTAAGTTTCTCCTCCCGCCTGATTGAGTACGGAATGTATGAGATCCAGCAGTTCATCATCCTCCATCTCCCTGCCCATATCCATCTCTTGCAGCACTCTGCCGTATAACTCTTCTAACTGCTCTATGCCTCCTCACCAGCCTTTCTCGCAACCCGTTTCTGTACGGTATGTTCCAGCACATCCTCATAGCCCGTCCGCCTCAAGTTCTCAAAATACTGCTTCAGCTTTGCCGAAGAAACCGGCTCATCCGTATACAACGTATACACTGTGCGGCATTCCCTTAGTATGCGGTACAGACCGTTTACACCGTCCCCCAGATCCAAGATCACGGATTTATAAATGGACTGATCAAAAATGGCTTCAAACAGTCTTAGCCACTCAGCCTCTTCAACCGCCCTCAGATCCTGAATAACCGGCATCGGAGAAAGATAATCCAGTGCCCCCGCCCTGCCGGCCATGGCGCTTATTCTCAGTCCAATATTCGCCTTATCCTGCCTCAGATAATACAAGAGATCCGTCAGGTTATGCTCCGTTTCCTCCGGAAAATAATGGCTTGTCCCGGAATACTCCTCCAGATTCAGATACAGAACCGGCCCTTCTTTGGAGAGCTCCCTGCCAAGCTCCAGCGCAAACTTTGTCTTTCCGATCCGGTGCACCGGAGAATAAACACCGATCAGCTGCCCCTCTCCCCTGCCTTTGAATCTCCCCGGTATTTCCTCACCGTCCAAGGCCTCCTCCAGGATAAGGCTGAGGATCCTATCTGCAGATTGATACTTAAAGATCCCCCTTTCTTCCGGAAGAAGCCCGCTGTCTTCCCCCTTAATCAATACGTAACGCCTGTCAGCGTTCATCTGCTGCCTCTGTTCGGGCGGGCAGTCTTCCCCCAGCAGCAGGATGTGGACTTGTTTCTGCTGTGAAAATGCCTCCAGATGATCTGTGTCCTGAAAAAGATGCATCTGAAACCCCAGCTCCCTGTGAGAGCCTACGGCCTGCATAAGATTCTTTGCGTACTCCTGCTCCGCATCCCATATTACAAAATTCTTTGGATGCAACTTGTCCCTCCTTTTTTCATTTTTAATAAAACAACGTTTGAAAATACCGCTGCGAATATGCAGCATGATTCTTACATGATGGTTAGTTCATCGTCCCAACCCAAGATACATCCGGCACCACGATCCGGCGCCTGAATGATGACAGCAGCTCGAACAACTGCTGTGTGAATCGTATTATAAACACAGATTTTTAAAATGTCCATACTTCTTTTCAAATAAATTACTTTTTGTGAAAACCTCACAAATTTTGATAGAATAAAATTCCATAAAGCAGACACACGCCAGGAATACCAAGGCTTCCGGTTGTCAAAAAGGACACTGCATTCAGCCCCACATTCAAAGCATTATCCCCAGGGAGCAGATATTGATTAATAAAATAAATCAGCCCCATGCCCAAAATAGCACGGATCACAAAGTTCAAAACAATATTCCCCCATTTATTTCCTTCCATACTCACACATCCTCCGGATCAGCATATATGATATCCTATTCAAATCCGTGACAAAATATTCCCCCGGGCCGTGCAGTCCGTAAAATAATACGTTCTGCACAGCCCGGGGGATAACATACGGACAGTTCTCCGGAGCCTGTCTACAGCTTGATCTTTACCTCGCGGTTGGTCCTATGGTATTGGTGGTACCGCACCCCCGCGGCGTCCATCATCCGCTTGGAAGCCAGCACACCAGGAGTATCGGCGTATTTGTCACAGTCATAGATAACTTCCTTTATCCCGGACTGAATGATTGCTTTTGCACATTCATTGCACGGAAAAAGGGAGACATACAGCTTGGCCCCCGACAGGCTGCCGCCATTGTAATTCAGGATGGCATTTAACTCACTGTGCGTAGAATATACGTACTTTGTCTCCAGTGGATCATCCCCTTCTCTTGCCCAAGGAAATTCATCGTCTGAACATCCGATCGGAAACCCATTGTATCCCATGGACAATATCTTATTATCCTGACTGACAATACAGCACCCCACCTGTGTATTTGGATCCTTGGAGCGCATACCCGAAAGCATTGCCACCCCCATAAAGTATTCATCCCAGGAAAGATAATCCTTTCTTTTGTCAGACATATCTATCCTCTCCTTTCGTTCTTGCACCTGCTATTTCGTTCCGAAAATGCGGTCTCCCGCATCCCCCAGCCCGGGTACGATATATTTATGCTCATTCAGATGGTCATCCAGCGCGCCTATATAAAGATCCACATCCGGATGTTCCTTCTGCATCCTCTCCACACCTTCAGGCGCTGCTATAATACACATGAAACGGATTCTTTTCACTCCTTTGTCCTTCAGCATCTGAATCGCTGCTGTACTGGAGCCGCCCGTTGCCAGCATCGGATCAACGACAAAGACCTCCCTCTCATCGCAGTCCGCCGGAAGCTTGCAGTAATACTCCACTGGTTCAAAAGTCTCCGGATCACGATAAAGCCCGATATGTCCAACTTTTGCAGCGGGTATCAGAGAGAGCATCCCGTCCACCATCCCAAGGCCTGCGCGCAGAATCGGCACCACGGCAAGTTTCTTACCGGTCAGTTCCTTACCGATCATCTCACAGATGGGTGTCTTAATCTTCACGTCCCGGAGCTTCAGGTCCCGCGTAGCCTCATAGCACATCAGGCCGGCAATCTCCCCGACTACCTCCCGGAACTCCTTGGTCCCCACCTCTTCCCTGCGGATATAGCTGATTTTGTGCTGAATCAATGGATGATCCATAATGTGTACTTCTGACATCATTCTCCTCCTTTAGTAAGTGCATTAAGTTTATATGTTAATTTTTTTATTAACATCGATATTATTTCATAGCATTCTCCGTATGCCGTCAATGGTTGTCCATAAGGATTTGGTATTTCTGTATCCTCCTCCGCGAACTCATTTAGAGTATATACATTTTTTATGTTCTCATACTCGGATATAACCTTCCACTTTTGATTCTCATCCATTGTCAGAACAAGCGTATCCTCCTGCAGGTCCTCCTCAGAGAAAGCAATGGATGAATGGCCTTCCAGGCTCATCTGACCGCTTTTCATAATTGCCTCGGCTTTCTGATTGGCAGGCTCAGGAAACAGTACGATAAGCCCCCTGGAATCTATGGCGTACTCCTGTTCCAGATCCTGGCAGCGCAGAAGTTCCGCTGCCATGGGGCCTCTGCTTGTATCGGTATTGCTTAAGAATACGATGCGTCTGTATTTCTGCTGCTTCACGATTGCAGCGGCAGGCAGCATCACATGCCCGGCCGCCTTTTCCAGCCGGTTCATGATCGCCTTACCGATCCCCTGCGCGGCAAAGGACTCACTGAAGATTACGCTGACTTCCTCCTCATCAAATTCCCGGAGAACCGCATAGAGATTCCTTGCAATGGCCTTCTCATTTTCCCGCGATCCCAGATTCTTTACCAGTCCATAGGTATAAAAGGGCATCGTCTCGTTTGTCGCAATAATCCCGGTCTTTTGCCCTTTGCGGTGTGCCTCATAGGCAAGCTGCCGGATCGCAAGCACTTCCTCTCTCAGAGTGCCTTCCACGATCATCAGCCTGGCCCTGGGCGCGTAATGGCGGTACTTCATCCCCGGAGCTTTGGGCACCTGTGTGCTCTCACTTCCCAGTATGGTCTCATCCACGCTGACCGCACCGATGACTTCCTCCAGCATACCCGCCGTAATGGCGCCGGGGCGCAGAATCATGGGAGGTGTCACTGTCATGTCCAGAATGGTGGATTCCAGACCGATATCCACACTCCCGCCGTCCAGGATCATATCGATCTTACCTTCCAGATCCTCTGCCACATGCTGTGCCGTCGTGGGACTCGGACGGCCGGACGTATTTGCGCTGGGCGCAGACACGTACCCTCCCGCTGCAAGGATCAGTTCCCTTGCAATCAGGTCGCTTGGCATGCGTACAGCAACCGTCTCAAGGCCCCCGGTCGTTCCCATCGGCACAATATTACTTTTTTCAAAAATCATTGTCAAAGGCCCCGGCCAGAAATGAAATGCCAGTTCCTCTGTAGCAGCGGGAATGTTCACCGCGATCTCATCAAGTGCCTGCACATCTGCAATATGCACAATCAGCGGGTTGTCTGACGGACGCCCTTTTGCTGCATAAGTTCTTTTTGCTGCCTCCTCATCCAGTGCATTTGCTCCCAGTCCATAGACTGTCTCCGTGGGAAATGCAACAAGTCCGCCTCTTTTCAGTATTTCTCCTGCTTCCTGTATCACGTCTTCGTCTATCTGATTCTTATCTACTTTTTTTATTATTGTTTTCATAGGCTTCATTATACCATTAATCAACCTAAAAAAAAACTCTCTTTCACAAAATAAGATGCAGTCCTAATTCAGGCATTGCAAAATCCCCGCGCAGACGGCCTCCGCCAGCGCATCCTGGTATGCTCCGTCCACCAGTTTTTCCGCCTCCTCATAATTACTCAAAAAACCACATTCTACAATAATGACGGGCACCTCTGTCTTTTTCAGCATATAATATGTATCATTCGCCTTTGCCTGCCTTTTATTGTCCGGATCAACAGCCAAAAGAGCCTCCTGCATAATACCGGCAGCCTTCTCTCCGCCCTTGGAATGCGTATAGTAGAATACCTGGGCGCCATGTATGCTTTCTCCTTCATAGCTGTTCTGATGTATGCTGACCGCGAGATCCGGTTTTTCCTTGTTAATAATCGCCACCCGTTTCTTCATGTCTTCTGCTTTTGAATTTGCAATTCCGTTTTCATCCTCGCGTGTCATGATCACCGACACTCCCTGTTTCTCCAAAAGTGTCTTTACCTTGCCTGCAATCTCCAGGTTTATGTCCTTTTCCAGCGCTTTATTAATTCCTACCTTGCCCGGATCAGAGCCGCCGTGTCCGGCGTCTATGACAACCATTGGCTTATCGCCCTTTTTTGCCGCTGCCGCAGTCTTTTTGCCCTCGCTTCCCATATAATTCTTGTACAGGTATTCCCCTGCCTTCTGGCTCCCTATTACTGCGCACAAAAGCAGTACGATCAGTCCCAGTATTCCTATTTTACGGCGCAAAAAAACATCCCCTTTCTCATATACTATTCCTAAGTATATGCAGAAAAAGGATGTTTCTTTCATATTTCTGCAGTGCGGCGTATAATCACGCGCACTTATGAACATCGTAAAATTCACTAGTACAGCAGGTACTTATTGCTGAATCATTAGTGCAACGCTGTACTAGTTCACATATTGCAGGATTAGATCCCAAATACCTGAATTCTCCCAGCCGAGCCGCCACTCAGCCACTCCGGCCAGATTATTGCTTTTGATCAGCTTCAGCTTCTCCTCAATGGACTGGCTGTCCTCAAGCCATATTTTATAAGTTCCGCCATCGACATCCCACTGGGCATAATTCTGCTTCGTCTTATCATCCCATTCGGCCTGAACGCCTGCCGTCTGTAATGTCTGATTTGCCTCGTCCATGCCCATGGCCGTACTCGTCACTTTGTTCGGATACTGCGCCGCCTCTGTGCCTGCTTCCTCCTCCAGTTCTGCCGTTGTCTTAGGAGTCTCCAGCCACAGCCTTGTGTAGAATGGAATTGCATTGACAAGTTTTGAATTCGGAACGACTTTGAGGGCGTTCTCTATTCCGTCCTTCACATAGTTATAAGATGCCACAGGGCCTGCTTCATAGGACCCCTCCGTGTGCTCGTCATACCCCATAATGATAACATAATCCGCCATAACCGCCTGTTCCTTCAGGTTATAGTGCTCGTTATACGGCATGGGGACATAATTATCCACGGAAAATACAAGGCCGTTCTGCCTGCATTTTACGGACATCTCGCGTACAAACTGAATGTAATGTTCTCCACATTCAGCGGATATAAGCTCAAAATCCAGATTGATGCCGTCGATGCCTGACTGCAGCGCAGCTCCGATTACCTGGTTGATTAGGTTCTCTCTCTTTGAGGTATAGCTTAAAACTGCATAGGTCTCATCGTAAGAGCTTATACCTCCATGGAAATCTCTCAGCACAGCCCACACATCAAGATTCGACTGATGCGCATAGTTGACGTACTCGGAATTAGCCAGAGACGAGATATTCCCGTCCGTGTCGCTTATGTTGAACCAGGTCGGTGCAATCGTAGTCAAACCCTTGGTATTGGCAATTGTCTCCAGCACATAGCTGTTCGCCGTGTCATTCTCCACATTGTGCCAGGCCATATTAATCGTATAACCGGTAGAAATATTCGTATAATCCGGCTCCTGGAACTCTCTGGACCGGGTCTCTTTTGTGATCTTCTTCAGCGAACTTGTCTTAACATAACCAATGAACCCATCGCTGGTACGGACCTTCATCCAGTCATTCTCATCTTCCAGTATCCTTAGCTTTTCTGACTTTTTCACCTCTGTCAGAATCGGGCTCTTCACACCGCCCTGGTATCTGACCTGAGTGTCCCTTTTCAGACCGGATACGCTTTGTTCTCCCCAATTGCAGTCAATAACCGCCCTGTCAGGGTTCTCATATACTTTATATTCCATATTGGTATACTGCTGTATAAATGCGAGTGCAATATATGCAGTCTTACCTTCGGTCTTCAGAATTACATAGTCTTCACTTTTCTTTTCCTTAATATCGGTGTACTCTTTGCTGCCGACGCTTACAGATACGCTGCCGTTCGGAAGGGTATAGAGCAGGATGTTCTCATTAGAATCCCAGTAAAATCTTTCATTGATATAATTACGGACCACGGAATACTCCACATAGGGTATGCCATCGTAAAACTTTCCGCCTGCAGAACTGCTCTCCTGCGTTCCTGCATCCCGGGCGCCCATGATCTGGTCATCCACTACCACCGCAAGATCATCGTTATTCTGTATCCCATAATATTGTTTCAAATCAGCCTTCTCTTTTGATGAGCCGTATTTTTTCCAGAATACGAATCCGCCTAATGCTATAATAACCAGAACAACGAAAAGAATCATCCTTATGATGAGATTGCGTCTTCTTCTCCTTGCCCGGCTGCTCTTTCTCCTTGGTCCCTGGCCATTCGGCCCCGTACTCACTGGTCTTGAACTCCCCGGTCTCTGGTCACTGCTGGCTGGGCGTCTTCTCTGTGCATTCTGCTGGCTGCGCCTTCGGGCATACTCAGCTCTTTTTTCTCTTTCGTCCATGCCGCACCTCCTATCAGACCTTATTATACCATATTTTTTTCATACGTCATTAGTATTTTGTCTTTTTACAAAGTTTTTAGACGTATGCCCGTGGCAGCCTGTATTGCCGGCTGTCCGGCAGACTGAGGGAATTCTCTGCCTAATTGCTTCCATTAATATTTACAAAAGCGAGTGATTCTATGTATCCTTTGGGATCCAGAACGTAATCCCGCATATAGCACCCTTCCTCACGGATCATATGCGCCGTCACAATCTGCAGCGGGCTGGCCTGACAGCCGTCCATAAGCATGTTCACACCGTGCTTTTCATAATTCTCCAGTTCTGTGTATAAATCTCTGTATAAATGAGCTGTGTCACCAATTTCCATGGCTCACTCCTTTCCCTGCGGATTCGGATAAATAACAGCCGCTGCCTGCTTCTTTCATACCGAAGGCCTCGTGACGTACCGCCGGACTGGTGCAGCATGGAAGATAGTATGAACCCGCAGTTCCCTCCTCTTTAAGAATATCTGATGATTGCGTCCCTGAATGGGACATGTGATTTTCCTGAAATATATTCCACAGCTTTCCTGTGATCATGAAAAGATTCATGAGTAAAGATGTCCGGAATATATTTAGATAGGATTTCCTTTATGATTTCAAAAATCCGAATAAAATTCTGTACCTCCTTTCGTATAGACATATATTTATCCTGGAATACTATCTTCTGTAACTGCCATTATAGAGAGCGTGTCCGGCTATTTCAATGTGTTTATTGTTTATAAGCCGTCCACATTTGTTGATAACTGAAAAATATAGCGTCCAAATAATCCTGTGACGGGCATGGTACCAAAGTAGTATAAACTCTCTATAAACTCTTTACAGTTTTTCTTTACATATTTTTTAATTTTGTTTATACTAATAGTGAGAAGATATATTTTTTTTAAAATCCCAATCGTAAGGATGTGATAATATGAAGATCGAAAAACTGAATGACAATCAGATTCGCTGTACCCTGACACACGCCGACCTGGCAGCCAGGCATCTCAAGCTGAGCGAGCTGGCCTACGGCACGGAAAAAGCAAAGTCTTTATTCAGAGACATGATGCAGCAGGCGTCTTTCGACTTTGGCTTTGAGGCAGAAGACATCCCTTTGATGATAGAAGCTATACCGGCTTCTGCGGACTCTATCGTATTAATCATTACAAAAGTAGAGGACCCGGAGGAATTAGACACCAGATTTTCCAAGTTCACTCCGTTTGGCGAGGCTGGTATGGCCAGCACAGCTGAAGCCTTGGAAAAATTGGAAGGGGCGGAAGAATTTCTAAATCTGCTGAATAAGGTAAAAGAAGCCGCGTCCGAAACAGGCAATGTGGCGACCGTACCGGACGCGCCTGCACTTTTCAATGTTCGCCTGTTTTCTTTCGACAGTATGGACCGGGTAATCCAGGTTGCCCATCTTCTTGAACCTGTATACCATGGTTCTAATACACTGTACCATGACACGGAGAATTCATCTTATATACTTGCACTGACTCAATCAGACCATTCAAATAATGAATTCAACAAGATATGCAATATGCTTTCCGAATATGGTACGATTGAAAAAGCTTCCGGCGCTGCGCTTGCATTTCTGGAAGAGCACTGCGATATTATGGTATCTGCAGATGCAGTACAGAATCTGGCCGTAATCTAATCAGATACTGTGGGACGGCGTGTACAGTCCCCGGAGGGTTTTTATGATATAGGAAATTCCTCTGGAATTTTCTATATCATAAAAAAGCCCCTGCAGGTTTCTATTGATCCCTGCAGGGATTTTTTATGCAGAATCCTCCGCACATGGCCTTTTTATTAACCGTTTGCTTTCATGGAAGCGTTAATCTTTTCTACAAGCAGATCAGAATCAATGCCATGCACCATAGCAGCTTCTTCCAGAGATTCCATCTGTGCTGACGGGCATCCAAGGCAGTGCATTCCTATCTCCATTAAAATAGGTGCTGCATCCGGGTAAATATTTAATAATTCACCTATGGTGGTACTTTTAGAAATCTGTCCCATTTCTATTTCCTCCTTTATTATTCAGTGCTTTTTATTATAATCCCAATTTTTATAATAATCAACCGCCTAAAATGTAAAATCCTTATAAAACACCGACACACTTCCGATCTATTTTCTGAATTGTTCGAACAATTATTTTCAATTTTTGACTACTCAAAAGTCAATCATTTTGCTGATTTTTTTCGACAAAAAATTAAATTCATCATAACTTAACAAAACGTTCGTTCTTTTTTTTATAAAAGTAATCCACCAAAAACACATGTTTTTATGTGGATAATGTGTATAACTTTTATAAAAACTAGATTTTTCCACGTTTTTTTGAGTTTTGAGTGTGGATAAGTTGAAAACTACCTTTCCCAAAGTTTCGACATGTTTTTACATTTTTGTGCATTTTGTATATGCCATCCTTTTCACATTTATCACATTATTCGCGTTTTTTAGATATCCTGAGTCAAGATGTCTAACAAAAAACTACACTTCAAATGCAGTTTTTTTTGAAGTGTAGTTTTTTTTGTCAAATCTTTAAATTTAATACTTTTATATTACCCTTCGTATTGTAATGATCGGTGTGTAGGTGGCACTGCAGATTCCAATGCCGTCGGCTTCATTCATTGCATTGACGATATTGCCGTCACCCATATATAATCCCACGTGCCCGTCATATAATACGATATCTCCCGGGATCGCTTCTTCTAAGCTGACCGGTGTTCCGACGGACTCCATATCCCACGTCGTACGCGGAAGGCTGACTCCAAAATGTGCATATACGGATTGTACAAACCCGGAACAGTCAGCGCCTTCTGTCAGGCTCGTACCGCCCCATACATAGGGGTTCCCGATGAACTGGCAGGCATAATCAATAACGGCCTGTCCACTTGACGCCTGAACCTGCATTGCAGCCGCCTCCTGAGCTTCCTGCTGCTTTGCCGCCTCTTCAGCGGCTATTCGCTCATTTTCTTCATCTTTTGACTCCGCATAGCTGTACTGCTTCTCTACGCTTACATAATCACCGCATACCCAGCCTGCCGTACCGTTGACATAGACCGGATACCAGCCGTTTACTGCTTCGCCGGTTACCTCGTACTGCTGGCCGGCCAGAATCCTCGTCAGAATATTGGCCTCCGTACTCTGTCCGTCTCTTACGTTCAGCACGTCTGCTGTTACCGTTGCATGCTGCTGTTCGTAATTTCCTGCATTTTCCTGGGCTGCTTTGCCTGTATACAGGCACTCTGCGGGTACATAACCTTCTACGGAGCCGGACCGTATCCTTGTCCAGTCTCCATTATATTCAAGCACTTCTGCCGACGAATCACTGTACAGCTTGCCGACCCAGTCACTTGCTTCATCTGGGGCATTTCTAATGTAAGTATAATCACTCACATTAGAAAATGCCATATTCAAATACTCACCCTCGTTATTTGGTACCAGATACAGGTCGATGTTTTCTTTGACCTCCGACTGGTAACATTCTTTTACTGCCGATTCGATTCCTGCAACCGGTATGACCGGCGTATTCTCAGTAGAATTATCTGCCGCCCTGACCGTGATTGCACTCCCCGGAACCAAAATCGCTCCTGCTAAAGCAGAAAGAATCAATTTCTGCTTCATACGTATTGCTTTCATATAAAACCTCCTTGTAAGTGTCTTTATCTTTTGTAGGAAGTTCTAAATGTTACACAATTGTTAAATTTGTTACGTTGTTATTATAGCAACCCCTTAGCATTGTGTCAACCGTTTTTACCCTATTTTCAATTTACACACTTCGACATAAGTCCTAAAATTCTGTTATTTTGCAATATTATTTTTTTATATTCGTTCATTATTTTGTAACATTTTATCAGCCCTATTCCTTCTATTATAATGTTTAACAGAATTTTTAGGATAAAGGAAATCATTTCTATACACTGCTGAAAAACTTTTTTTTATTTTTTTTAAAATACTGTTGACATTTTTAGGAATATGTATTATATTCTAATCACAGTAACAATTACTATTATTAATTTACAAATCGAAAGGAGGTCTATATTGGCAGCTCTGAAGTATAGTCGGCAACGTGAATCCATCAAGCGGTATCTGATGATGACGAAGGATCACCCCACTGCCGATACGGTCTACCTGCATGTAAGGGAAGAATTTCCCAACATCAGCCTGGGTACCGTATACCGGAATCTAAATTTGCTGACTGATATTGGCGAAGTGATCAAGATTCCCACGCCAGACGGCGGTGACAGATTTGATGGTAATGTCATGCCGCACAATCATTTTTTCTGCACAAGCTGCAGAAGGGTTCTGGATCTGGACCTGGATATGAAGAATATCGAAGAGGTCAACAAGGCAGCTGCCGAGAACTTTGACGGCATGATAGAATCCAGCACCACAATTTTCTACGGTAAATGTGGAGACTGCATACACAAGCCGTAATTAGGAACACAGAAAGTTCACTGAATAAACACACGTGATTAATATAGGAAGTGTAATCTGCTTCCTATATTAAAAATAAATTACCGGCAGGCATAAAGCCTCCGGAAGCAACTATACTTATAAAATATTAAAAAGAAAAGGAGATTTTTATTATGAAGAAATTTGTATGTACAGTATGTGGTTATGTTCACGAGGGAGACGCAGCACCGGCTGAATGTCCGATCTGTAAAGCGCCGGCTGATAAATTCAAAGAGCAGACAGGTGAAAGAGAATGGGCTGCAGAGCACGTTGTAGGCGTAGCTCAGGGCGTCAGCGAAGACATCATCGCTGATTTAAGAGCAAACTTCGAGGGAGAATGCTCAGAAGTAGGTATGTACCTTGCAATGGCAAGAGTTGCCCACAGAGAAGGATATCCGGAGATCGGGCTGTACTGGGAAAAAGCTGCTTATGAAGAAGCAGAGCACGCTTCTAAGTTTGCTGAATTATTAGGTGAAGTTGTTACCGACAGCACAAAGAAGAACCTGGAGATGAGAGTTGACGCAGAGAACGGCGCTACAGCTGGTAAGTTTGACCTTGCTAAACGTGCAAAGGCTGCGAACCTGGATGCAATCCATGACACAGTTCATGAGATGGCAAGAGACGAAGCTCGTCACGGAAAAGCTTTTGAAGGCCTGTTAAAGAGATACTTCGGTTAATCACATACCCTTTAGATACACATTTTACTCCAACATTCATATAAGCACCCAATTTATACAGACGGGGCAGTCAGCCCCGCGGTAAAACGTAAATGCCTGCATAGGAACTACCTCTCCTCTGCAGGTAATTTACTCTTGCCGGAATGGGATATTTATCCATTTTTTATTTTTATTTCATTGAATCAGAAAAACAGCATGTTATAATATAGATATTAGAAAAAACAAGGAGGATTTACTATGTCAAAGTACGCAGGAACAAAAACAGAAAAGAATCTTATGGAAGCATTTTCAGGTGAGTCACAGGCACGCAACAAATATACATACTATGCATCTGCAGCAAGAAAAGCCGGCTATGTACAGATGTCCAATATTTTCTTAGAGACAGCTGACCAGGAAAAAGAACACGCAAAAATGTGGTTCAAAGAATTCCACGGAATTGGGGATGTAGAAGCCAATCTGGAAGATGCTGCAGCAGGCGAGAACTTCGAATGGACAGATATGTATGCCCGCATGGCAAAAGAAGCTGAGGAAGAAGGCTTCACAGAACTGGCATCCAAATTCAGAGGCGTTGCAGAAGTAGAGGCTGCACATGAGAAACGTTATCAGAGACTTCTCGATCATTTCCGCGCAGGACAGACTTTCAAAGACGAAGCGCCGCTTGGCTGGAAATGCGGAAACTGCGGTTATATCTACCAGGGCGACGAAGCTCCGGAAGTATGCCCGGTATGTGCACATCCACGTGCATACTTCGAAAGAAAAGCTGAGAATTACTAAAATATAAGGTATAATATAGTTGTAAATCAAGTGTGCAGGCCCCTCATGACTGAGGAGCCTGCACACTTTGTATGATGCCGTTTTGCGGCTGTATGGATGATCGGGGCTCGTATATCCTCGAGAGAAGCTGGCGGCCACGATAAATTCAGTTTTGCAGCACTATTTTCCCCGTCTTTTTTGTCTTTTTGCCACAATGTTAATTTGCTTTCCCCCTGCTATACTAAAATTGTTCATAAAGATCTATTTTAGGAGGAAAACACAATGACTGTAAAAGAAAGAATTTTAGCCACTCTGCGTGGCGAGCCTACAGATGCCCTGCCCTTTGTTCCGCGTCTGGATAACTGGTTCTACGCTCACGAAGAGACAAATACCTTACCTGATGAATATAAGCATGCCAATCTCCGGGAATTTGCAGATGACCTGGGCGTTGGATTTCATTCTATTGTCCCTAACTTCAAAGGCTGGCGCGAAGGCGGGGTCAAAGACCTGCACGTAGGCCTGGGGATTTATGATCTGGAACTTTCTCCCTGGATTGTCAGATTCCACAACGTAGGAATTGCCCATGAACGGAAAGATAACGGTGAATTAACTGTTACTTATGATACTCCCAGGGGCATTATCCGAACCAAAGTTGTCTATACAAAAGAAATGCTCCGGGAAGGAATTACTCTATATGCTCATAAAGAACACGCATTAAAGGAAATTGAAGATTATGACGCACTGGCTTATATTTTTGAGAATGCAGAAGTAATTCCCAATTATGAAGCTTTCACCAAATATCAGTCAGAATATGTAGGCGAACGCGGGGTAGCAGTGGCACTCGCTGCGATGTGGGCGTCTGCCGGACATTATTTAATCAAGGAGCTTATGGGATTTGAAGATTTCTATCTGGCCAGATTCGATGATAAAGAAGCAATGGACCATCTTGTATCCCGTATGACTCCATTCTGTGACAAATTATTTGATGCAGCAATTAACAGCCCTGCCGAGGTTGTTCTGTCCGGAGCTAACTATGACTTTAATTTTACAACACCGGATCTCATAGAAGACTACGTGGTTCCATCCTTAAAAAAGCAGAGCGACAAAGCACACAGCCTGGATAAGTTTGTTGCAACACATACTGATGGGGAAAATACAATGCTTCTCGATAAATATGTCCGTGCCGGGTTTGATATAGCAGATTCAATCTGTCCGAAACCTTTGACAAATATCTCCTTACAGGAAACCCGTGATGTGTTTCAAGATAAAATTACAATTTGGGGCGGCGTTCCTTCCACTGCGCTTTTAACAGCCAACACAACCGACCAGGAATTCTATCGTATTGTGGATGAAACCCTGCATGCCATTGGAAAGGGTGATCATATGATTATGTCCGTAGCGGATACCCTTCCCCCGGCAGCAGACTTTGGGCGTCTTCTTTATCTTAAAAAGAAATTTGAAGAATTTGGTCCTGTCACCCCCTAGAGTAAGTTTGAAAATTGCTTCTCATAAGATGGCGTCCTGGTTTGTCCATTCCACCCGGAGGTCCTTTATATAATAGGAAAATGCAGAGCACTTTCCTATTATAAAAACAGCGGAGGTCCTTTTAGAGACTTTCGCTGTTTTTTCCTAAAAACCGTTTCTTTTTCGCTTAAAATACGCACACATATACTTTAAAAATTCTCTTTCATTGGATTTTTGTAAAGGATTTATGGAGAAGATTACTTTTAGCTTATTTAACCGGAACACCAGTGTATTCTTGTGTATAAATAATTCCTTGCTGCTGTCTACCAGATTATAATTATTACGCTCAAGGGCGTCTACAAGTTCTACTATATCATCCTGATTTTTCTCATCAAGCAGTTCCTCAAACACGTGATATATCTGATGCAGCTCCATAAATGGGACAAGGGAATGTATGTATTCACCGGCATAGTCGTAGAAATATACTCCTCTGCTTTTTGCCTTCACATGATCCCGGAGCCAGCAGCATTGTTGATATGCTTTTCTATACTCTTCCAGCTCATTCTGGAAGGTTCCGATATAAAAATGGCATTCGATATCACGATCCAGCAAAAAGCCAAGAAAGTTCCCCAGATATTCCCCTATTACATACTTATATGTCCCCTGAAGAATCTTGCCTTTGTCAAAACATTTAAATATAATAATTTGTTTTTCCCTTGTTACCGCAGAAATATCTTCATAAGTATGCAGACTTCCCTCTTTAATTTTCCTCAGGAGCTGCGAGGTATCCACATTTCCCTCTGTTGTAATCAGTATGGGGATTCTGACGGCAGTTTCCGAGTACCCAAGCTGGGAGGCATAATATTTCAAAGAAAACAGATCTGTATCTTCACCATAGAGTATTAAATTCAAAAACTGCTCCTTCAGATTCTTACGATGTTGTATATCTTCTTTATATAATTCATATTCCAGCATGGTCTCCACAGACATTCTCATAATCTTCAGTATAGGAGCAACCTCATCGGGCTTTCCTGTCATTCCAATTACGCCAATCTTCTTATGATGATAAAAGATGGCCATATTGATACCATATTTCACTCCCAGATAATTATGCTCTTCATGCTCTGTTATAATCTGATCATCTTCTCCATTTATGATCTTATACGCAATTTCGTGAAATCCTCCAATCCTGTCTTTGTCCTTGCTGGCAATGATAATCCCTTTTTCGTTCATAATATTTACATTATATTCCGTAAATTCGGAAATCTTATCAATAAACCGCTCAGCAAGTATTTTATCTAACATATCCTCTCTCCCTTAAAAAACCAATTATTCTATAGATGTATTTACATATTTAACAACTATCTGAACCATGAACAGTCCGTTTATTATGTTCTCTATTATGAACAAAAACACGTCCCTGCAGGAATTTATCATTAATCCCTGCAGAAACGCACTTATAATATATACTTTTTATAACTAACAAAACTATCGTTACACAACACCAAGGCCGCCAAGGAATACCATTACAAAAGAGGTGAGCAAAGGTATGATAACCGTGACCATAAACATATCAAAATAAATCTGTTTGTACCCATATCCGGACAGATCCAGCAGCACCAGCACACCGCCATTATGCGGAAGGCTGTCAAATGCAGCCGATGATACTGCCGCAACACGATGAAAAGTCTGCAGTGATATTCCCGTTGACTGAGATAAATCAATGAACTTACTGCTCATGGCATCCATTGCTATGGTTAATCCACCGGAGGATGACCCTGTCGCCGCTGTTATTACATAGATAGCAATTGCCTCCGCAATCAGTGGATTGCTTATATTCACAGAAAAGATAGCATCCGTAAGCGCTGCAAAGGCGGGAACTGCTTTGATTACCGCGCCAAAGCCAACAATTGCACTTGTATTCAGTGTAGGAATAATCGAGTTTGTGGCACCATCGTTCAGTGTTTTCAATGGATGGAGGTACTTTAGATTTAATAAAATTCCTACAATATTACCGAGCAGCAAAGCCGGAATAATCATATTTGCCTTTACAAAGTCGCCCACCGGTATAATTGCAGGCAATACATTATAGCTGACAAGTACTGTTACAAGCGGTATCAGCGAAATAAGCGGATGAGGTAAATCCTCCGCATTTTCTGAAGGCAGCTCTTTCCCCGGCTGTTCATCAAAAAACAGCCCCTTCTTTTCATACCGTTTTTTTGCATGTCCCAGCCACAACATGGATAACCCAAACATCATGACTGCTGCAATAATTCCCAGTACAGGCGCCGCCATCGCAGTTGTGCCAAAATAGTTGGTCGGAATAATATTCTGAATTGCAGGAGAACCGGGAAGTGCCACCATCGTGAATGTAAAGGTTCCGGCCTGTATTGTTGCCGGTATTAGACGCCTGGAGATATTTGCCTCCCGAAAGATAGCCAGTGCCAGCGGATACAAGGCAAAAGAAGCAACAAACATAGAAACTCCGCCATAAGTCAGAACCGCTCCGGCAAGCACGATAGAAAGCAATGCTTTCCCTTTTCCAAGCTTCCCGACAATGAAAAGTGCAATAGACTTTGATGCCCCCGAGTCCTCCATTACCTTGCCGAAGATTGCCCCCAGCATGAACATCGGCAGATACGTTTTTGCAAATCCAACCATACCTTCCATATAGGTTGTCATGTACGCTTGAAAAAAATCAACTCCGCTCAAAATTGCAACGAGTATGGCGCATATAGGCGTTGCAATATAAATGGAAACCCCCTTGAACACCAAAAAAATAAGTAGAATCAACCCTAAAAAAATAATTGCTATCTCCATGATTTTCCTCCTGATATTTGTTATACCTATTATATCAAGGAGAGCAGCAGACGTTCTTGTACCTAGAATACAAACAATTGTTTCTTTTTTAGATTCAAATACTAAAAATCACTTTTAAGCCTTTCAGGATCTATCCCCCATTTCCACATACCAGTCCCCTGCTGCCAAGCAGCTCCAGCTTCTTCCTGCGCGGCAGCCGCTTAATAGCATACTCCCGCCGCATAGCCTCCTCCTTCGTCTCAAAAGCCTCAAAATAAGCCAGCACCACAGGCCTGCGGGCCCGCGTATACTTAGCCCCCTTCCCCGCATTATGGTCACTCACCCGCTTCTCCAGGTCATTCGTCCACCCTGTATACAAACTCCCGTCCCTGCACCTCAAAATATATGTATAATTCATCCATCAAACACACCTTTCCATACCTATCACTATACCACATATCCACATCCTGATCAAAAAAAACTCCCTCACTGTGGATAACTCCACCAATTCCCCACCCCCACCTGTAATTTTGTGGATAACTAAAAAAAGTCCTTTTTATAACCAGATAACCAAAGTCCCACAGAACCACCTAGAAAGTCTCTAATCTTTATAAATCATCCTTGGCGCTCCGCATCCGCCTCTCACCGTCGGATGCTCCCAGCCATCCAGGCGCATGGAGCAGCCGCCCGCCGGGAAGACATCTAGTGTTTTCCCGACGGGCGGCTGCTCCATGCGCCTGGATGGCGTCCCTCCCCCTTAAGACTCCATAAAGTCCATAGGATTCACAGGAGCCCCATCTTTGAGCACCTCGAAGTAAAGGTTCGGCCCTTCCACGCTATAATATTTTGTTGGTTCGCTCAGATATCCGACTGTCTGGCCTGCATCTACATAATCTCCGACCTCCAGCGGCACTTCCTTGAGCTGCCCGTATACTGCGCTGTATCCGTTTCCCATATCCAGGGTGACTGTGGTACCTGTCTGGGCGGACTGTTCTACATTTGTAACAACGCCCGGTGCGGATGCACCGATCATTTCTCCAACCTGGCCGCCAATAATCAGTGCCGGATTGTACTTATACTGTTCCAATGTTGAAAAGTATACCGTTTTGTCCATACTGTAGTTGATCAGTACTGCGCCGCTTGCCGGCCATGTGAGCAGGCTCTCCTCGCTGAAATATACTTGTGCGGTATTCCCTGCTGTCTCCGCATTTCCTGCGGAACTGTCCTGCGCGCTTTCATTCTCTTCGGTGTCATTTTCTGTTGATGTATTACCTTCTGCTTCCGGCAGGACAATATCATTGGTTGTCGTTGCCTCGCTCTTTTCTTTTGTTAGCTGTTCAGTCTGTTCCTCTGCTTTAGCCAGCTGCTGGTTCAATTTTTTATTATAATTGTTGAATGTATATGCTCCAACCATTACAATGACAGCAACAAAGCAGATCACGATTCCGACTGCTGCGCCCTTTCCTTTTAATAAAGATGGCTTTTCATTCTTATTCATATTCATCACCTCTGGCTATATTTTTGCCAGAAAAATGACGCCTTATTCTATTTTTGTAAATATTTCTCCGCCATCTGTCAGATTTGTTCCCTCAAAAAAATTTTGCAGTATTTCTTCGCAGCTTTTCCCCTCTTTTGCCATCTCGTTTGCCGTCCACTGGCTCATCCCCAGGCCGTGCCCTTTTCCCATAGTCGTAATCCGAAGGCCCCCGTCCGCCTCCTGCAAAGAGAATGCACTGGACGCCAGTGACAGAGCCTCCCGGAACTGTTCGCCGCTGCAGACCGTATCACCGATCCGCATCTGTGATACATATCCCGCAGAATCATAGGCTTGTATTTCAAAATCAGAGAAACTGTAGGTTTTTTCTGCATTTTCTTTATCCACGGCCACCAGAAACGGCTGACACTTGGCCTGTATTTCCTTGTACTCCATGTTATAAACATGCATCTCGTCCTCGGCTTCTTTATCCTTAGGACATTCTTTTACCGCCAGATAGGGGCAGTCTTCATTTCCCAGAACCTCCTGTCCGCTTCTTGTTTTACCATTGCTGGCCTGGTGGAACGGTACCATTGCATACGTGTCATTATAGTATAACACCTGATTTCCGGTCTCATCCATTGCCTTTTTTAACTTTTTGTAATAAGTTTCAAACTCCTTGGCACTCCACTTTTTTTCCAGAGATTTCGTATCCAGGTAATTGTCCTCCAGCAGCTTATCCTCACTGCTGTCCAATGTCTGGTAGAGGTTGGTGCGAATCAGAACTGCCTGCGCTTTCAGCGCTTCTTCTTCATAATTTCCGGGCATTTCTTTTGCAAGCATGCCCAGAAAATATTCGTCCCAGGGCACCTTGATTACCTGATCACTTCCATCCTCCGATGTTTTCTTCACCTGCACATAAGCACCGCCATTTTTTCCGTTTACTTCCATATCTGCGCCATTTACAAAAACCGCGACCACATAGGGAAGCAGAATTAAAATAAGCAAAAATGAACAGACGGTTTTGACTTTTTGCTGCATATAACGTTGTCCCATAAAAAAGCCCTCCATATATATATTATATGAAGGGCTCAAAGGGGTCAGACCCCTTTTTTATAAGTCACTATTTTCTTTCTTTTCTGTGTACTCCTCGTAAGTCTGGGTACCCTGTGGCGGCTTCTGCGTTTCTACGTCAGTCTCTGGCCCGGATACCTTTTCTTCTGTTTTGGATTCCGTATCCGGCAGAATAATTACTGACGGCTCCGGCTCCTCCTCTGAAACAGGAGACTTTGGTTCTGATACCGGTGCTTCAGGCGTCACAGAAGGTACTGGAGGAACGGGAGGTACAGGCGGCGTACTCATATCCGGTGTTGTGGGAGGCGCTGTGGTTTCCGGTGCTGCAGGTTCTTCCTGCACTGCCTCCTGGGGCGCAGGTACTGCGGTATATGGCCCCGGCATAGATCCGGCCGGCGGCATAGTTGGGTAACCCGGCTGGATAAACGGTCGTCCCAGATCTGGCTCCATTCCCGGATTAAAGTTCCTGTTGCGCATTGCGAAGAGGCAGATGGACTCGTAAAGAGGAACCACCATGCACAGTACTGCGTGAGCAATGGACATGTTTTTGGAAGTAAACTTCTCAAGAATCTGGTGATTTACAAGAACGCTCAGTACTTTATAGAAGGCACTGTACACGATAGCAGCAATCACCCAGATAATTGCTATGATGATAATTCCCATGATCATACCACTGCTGATATGTGAGGATGTACCGCCCCCATGGCTGTATAAAGCACTGGAATAGAGGCTGGAAAACGCTCCCAGTCCGACTATCCATACGATCATATAAAAAATAAAGTTAACCACACCGAAGATAAACGGCATTGCAAGGAGCCAGATCCCCGGATTTTTGATGGTTTTGGATTTGAGGGTAATGCTTCCGCCCAGCTCTCCATGGAGATATGTCCTGGCAAACGGAATAAACGCGAGCCAAGGATACTCCATCCCCTGTCTCTTTGCAATGGTATACATACCGATTCCTTTGAATATATAACTGATTACGTAGAAAATGAACCATACTGCAAGCACGATCAGATAAATGGCCAGAATCCCAGTAAGCATAGAATCCACCGGTGAGTTATAAGTATAAGTGTAGCTGTCATAATAATCCATAAATGCCTCCTATTCCGGCTGTCCTGACGGAACATCCACTTTTTCGAGTTTCCAGATATCCTTTACATACTCCTCAATTGTCCGGTCTGAGGTGAACTTCCCGCTGCATGCAGTATTCATCATTGCCATTTTCGACCATCTCTGTACGTCACGGTAGGCAGCCTCCACTTTTTTCTGCGCCTCTGCGTACGCGCGGAAATCCTTCAGAATAAAGTAAGTATCGGGCCTGTTTGTGCAATGTGTATTTAAAAGGGAGTTGTACAGGTTCTTGTACATCTCGTGGTTGCCGCCCGCATAGGTGCCGTCCATCAGCTGGTCTACTACACGTTTGAGCTCCCAGTCATTAAAGTAAATGTCAATCGGATTATAGCCGCCGTTTTTCTCGTAGTTAATAACCTCCTCGGAAGTTAACCCGAAGATAAATGCATTCTCCGCTCCGACTTCCTCCACGATCTCCACATTGGCACCGTCCATTGTTCCCAGGGTCGGTGCGCCGTTGAGCATGAACTTCATATTTCCGGTGCCGGATGCCTCCTTGGACGCGGTCGAGATCTGCTCGCTCACATCCGCTGCCGCAAACAGAAGCTCCGCATTGGATACGCGGTAATCTTCGATAAATACAACTTTCAGCTTGCCATTGATGCTTCTGTCATTGTTCACCACATCCGCTACGGAGTTGATCAGCTTGATTGTCTCTTTGGCTCTGAGATAACCTGCCGCGGCCTTTGCTCCAAAGATAAATGTCCTTGGATAAAATGACATCTCCGGATGCTCCTTGATCTGATTGTACAGATACATAATGTGCAGAATATTCAGCAGCTGACGCTTGTATTCGTGAAGTCTCTTCACCTGCACATCAAAGATCGAGGTAGGATCCACATCGATTCCATTATTTTCTTTGATATATTTTGCAAGGCGTACTTTGTTCTGATACTTGATCTGCATAAATTCTTTTCTTGCGCGCTCATCATTCACCAGCGGCTTCAGGTTGCCGATCAAAGATAAATCCGTGATCCATCCGTCCCCAATCCTTTCCGTGATCCAATCCGCAAGAAGCGGGTTACCATGGAGGAGAAAACGTCTCTGTGTGATCCCGTTTGTTTTATTATTAAACTTCTCCGGCATCATGTCATAGAAATCCTTCAGTTCCTGATTTTTCAGGATCTCCGTGTGCAGCCTTGCCACACCGTTAACGGAGAAACCGGCTATAATCGCCATATGCGCCATGCGCACCTGATTGTCCCTGAGGATTGCCACTTTTCTGACCTTCTCCTCATTGCCCGGATATTTGGCGCGGACCTCCTGCAGGAAACGGCGGTCGATCTCCTGGACGATCTGGTAAATACGCGGAAGCAGCTTAGAAAACAGATCGATCGGCCATTTTTCCAGCGCCTCTGCCATAATCGTATGGTTGGTATAGGCACAGGTCTTTGTGGTCACTTCCCATGCTTCCTCCCAGGTCAGGCCTTCCACATCAATGAGCAGCCTCATCAGCTCCGGAACAGCAACCGTCGGATGCGTATCATTCATCTGGATTGCCACCTTCTCATAAAGCTTTTTGATGTCGTCGTGGTCCTTTTTATACTTCGCAATCAGGGCCTGCAGGCTGGCTGAGATAAAGAAATACTGCTGTTTCAGCCTCAGCTCCTTGCCGGCATAGTGGTTATCGTTGGGATAGAGCACATCCACGATCATCTTGGCAAGGTTCTCCTGCTCGACCGCCTTATGGTAGTCCCCTCTGTCAAATGATTCCAGGGAAAAGTTCGTAATCGGCTCTGCATCCCATATCCGCAGTGTATTTACCACATGGTTCCCATAGCCGACGATCGGCATATCATAGGGTATCGCGCGTACAGATTCATAGTTCTCCTGAATAAACTTATCTCTGCCGGTCTCCGGATCCTTTTCAAAACGGATCGTACCGCCGAAGCGCACCTCTTTTGCGTACTCTTGTCTGCGCAGCTCGAAAGGATTGCCTTCCTTAAGCCAGTCATCGGGTGTCTCTATCTGGTAGCCGTTCTCAATCTTCTGCTTAAACATCCCATAACGGTAGCGGATACCGCATCCGTATGCAGGGTAGTTCAATGTTGCCAGTGAATCCAGGAAGCATGCGGCCAGACGTCCCAGACCTCCGTTTCCAAGCGCCGCATCCGGCTCCTGATCCTCAATCACGTTCAGATCGATATTCATCTCCTTTAGCGCTTCCCTCACGTCCCCGTACGCAGTCATATTAATCAGGTTATTGCCCAGGGCGCGGCCCATCAGAAATTCCATGGACATGTAATATACCGTCTTAGCATCCTGTTTCCTGTACTCCGCCTGCGTTGCCAGCCAGTCATCAATGATGATATCTTTCACGGCATAGGACACCGCCTGGAATATCTGCTGCGGCGTCGCCTCCTCTATCTTCTTCCGGTACAATGTTTTCACATTGTCCCGGACAATTTCTTTGAAAACTTCTTTTTCAAATCGCTTACTATACATATAACTTACATCCCTTCTTTCATTACGCCCATTGTAACAGCCTCGCCGTTTATCTTCCATTTCTTCACATAGCCTGCCGGTTCTGCCTTCACAACTTCGTTTGCGAGTACTTCGCTTCCGATCTCTTTCCCGTGCTTTGCAAAGACACCTTCTGCTTTTGCGCTTCCCGCGTAAGTCACTTTGATCTTATCCATGACTTCAAAGTCTGCTTCCTTACGCATCGTCTGGATCTTGCTGATAATCTCTCTAACAAAACCTTCCTCTAACAGTTCTTCTGACAGGTTCGTATCCAGAACAACGGTAATACCGTTATCATTTTCAGACACATAACCCTCCATCTGCGCCGTGTCAATCAGCAGGTCTTCCTTAAACAGAGTAATCTCCTGGCCGCTGATATCCAGCTTTAATGCTCCCGTCTCATTAATCTCGTCCATAGCAGCATTGCCGTCGAGACTGTCCAGAGCAGACTTGATTCCACCTAACATCTTACCATACTTTGGCCCGACTGTCTTTAACTGTGGTTTAAAACTATATGAAGTAAAGTCTCTCACATCCTCTGTAAACTTCATATTCTTTACATTCAGCTCATCTTCAACGATTTCCTGATAAAATTCCGGAAGATCAAACCCTGCCTTCACAAACATCTGGCCGATTGGCTGACGGTTCTTGATATTAGCAGTATTGCGGCACGCGCGTCCCATTACAACCAGCTTCAGGACATTCGCCATATTGGATTCCAGCTCCCCATCGATATAAGTCTCGTTGACAACCGGGAAATCACAGAGATGGATACTCTCCAAGGCCCCACTGTCAATGCTGCATACCAGGTTCTGATAGATCTCTTCTGTCATAAACGGAATCATCGGCGCCGCCACCTTTGCAACGGTCACGAGCGCAGTGTACAGCGTCATATACGCATTGATCTTATCCTGCTCCATACCCTTTGCCCAGAAACGTTCCCTGCTTCTTCTGACATACCAGTTGCTCATGTCATCCACAAAGTCCTGCAGCGCCCTTGCGCTCTCCGGTATCCTGTAATTTTCAAGGTTCTCATCCACTGTCTTTATCAGTGTATTCAGTTTGGACAGCAGCCATTTATCCATAACACTCAGTTTTTCATAATCCAGGCTGTATTTCGTTGCATCAAATTCATCTATATTTGCATACAATACAAAAAATGCATAGGTATTCCACAGCGTTCCCATAAACTTACGCTGTCCCTCTGTCACTGCTTTTCCGTGGAAGCGGTTCGGCAGCCACGGTGCGCTGTTCACATAGAAGTACCAGCGGATTGCATCCGCGCCATACTGATTCAGCGCATCAAACGGATCCACAGCATTTCCCTTGGACTTGCTCATCTTCTGGCCATTCTCATCCTGCACATGGCCGAGCACGATGACATTCTTGTATGGCGACTTATTAAAGAGCAGAGTAGAGATTGCCAGCAGAGAATAGAACCATCCTCTCGTCTGGTCCACAGCCTCTGATATAAAGTCTGCCGGGAACTGCTGTTCAAACAGTTCTTTATTTTCAAACGGATAGTGGTGCTGTGCAAACGGCATGGAACCGCTGTCAAACCAGCAGTCAATCACCTCCGGCACGCGGTGCATCTCTTTGCCGCAGACCGGGCATTTTATCGTAACATCATCAATATACGGGCGGTGAAGCTCGATATCATCCGGACAGTTATCGGACATGGACTTCAGTTCTTCAATACTTCCGATGGAGTGCTGATGTCCGCACTCACACTCCCAGATATTCAGAGGCGTGCCCCAGTAACGGTTGCGGCTGATCCCCCAATCCTGCACATTCTCCAGCCAGTCGCCGAAACGTCCCTTCCCGATGCTCTCAGGGATCCAGTTGATCGTATTGTTATTGGCAATCAGATCGTCCTTCACGGCAGTCATATTGATGAACCAGGATTCGCGCGCGTAATAGATCAGCGGCGTATCGCATCTCCAACAGTGCGGATAGCTGTGCTCGAACTTCGGAGCATCAAAGAGAAGCCCTCTCTCCTCCAGGTCTTTAAGCACCATCGGATCCGCTTTCTTTACGAAGACTCCGGCAAATGGCGTGGACTCCGCCATATTACCCTTTTCATCTACAAGCTGTACAAACGGCAGTCCATAACTTCTCCCAACATTCGCATCGTCCTCACCAAAGGCAGGGGCAATGTGTACAATACCGGTACCATCCGTCAGTGTAACGTAGGAATCACAAGTCACATAGAACGCCTTCTTATTCTGTTTCGCAGCCCCCTCCGCCGCACAGGCAAACAGAGGCTCATATTCCTTGTATTCCAGATCCTTTCCTTTATATGTCTCCAGAATCTCATATGCCGGCTTATCCTCTTCTGCCAGCTTGCCAAGTACCGTATCCAGCAGTGCCTGTGCCATATAATACACATAGCCGTCTGCTGCTTTTACCTTCACATAATCCTCCACCGGGTTCACGCAGAGAGCCAGATTAGAAGGCAGTGTCCAAGGCGTAGTTGTCCATGCCAGAATATAAGCATCCTCATCCTTCACCTTAAATCTGACAATCGCAGATCGCTCCTTGACATCCTTATATCCCTGTGCCACTTCCTGGGCAGACAGAGGAGTCCCGCACCGCGGGCAGTAAGGTACAATCTTAAATCCCTTATAAAGAAGGCCCTTGTCCCAGATCTGTTTCAGCCCCCACCACTCGGATTCGATAAAATTATTATCATAGGTCACATAGGGATGTTCCATATCAGCCCAAAACCCAACCGTACTGGAGAAATCTTCCCACATTCCCTTATATTTCCAAACACTCTCTTTACACTTATCGATAAAAGGCTCCAGGCCATATTCCTCAATCTGATCCTTCCCGTCGAGTCCCAGAAGCTTTTCCACCTCCAGCTCAACCGGAAGCCCATGCGTATCCCATCCGGCTTTACGCGGGACCATATACCCCTTCATTGTGCGGTATCTCGGAATCATATCCTTGATAACGCGCGTCAGCACATGTCCGATATGAGGCTTCCCGTTAGCGGTCGGAGGCCCGTCATAGAATGTATACTCAGGGCAGCCTTCCCTCTCCTCCATACTTTTCCGGAAAATATTATTATCAGCCCAAAACTTTTCAACTTCTTTTTCACGCTCAACAAAATTCATATCCGTAGAAACTTTCTTATACATAACTCATCTCTTTCCTTTCTATTAAAATGAATCCTTATACACACAAAGCGGTTTTTCCCGCTTTAGCTCCTCACCCATGAGGGGCTTGCACACTTTGGCGCCGCCGCGGTGCCGCTTTGCGGCTATATACCTTATCGCGGCGTGTGCATCCTCCCGGAGGGTTTTTATGATATGGGAAATTCCTTTGGAATTTCCCATATCATAAAAAAGCTTCCGCCCTGTAATAGGACGAAAGCTTTAACTATCGTTTTACCACCTGTTACAACATACTCGGACTGCCTGTTCCTGCCCTGTATATGCGTTCCCGTAACGGAGGAACTCCGTCAGCCTCTACTGCTTACGTTTCGAGGACTGCGACTCAGAAGTGATGTTCAGAAACACCTTACTCATACCGGACTCCCACCGCCTCCGGCTCGCTGCAAATTTCAGATAAATCCTACTGTCTTCGTCATTGTCTTTCCTGTTTTGTCTGCACAGGGATATTATAAGAAGAAACCAGCGAATAGTCAAGGGATTGCACACAAATTTCACCAAATTCCATAGCCCCCCTCTTCATCCCCCCATACCAAACCTCGTAATCCAAGCCCCATTTCTATAAGTGAATTACCGGATATTTGTTGAACTTAATGTTATGCATAATGTATAATGAAACCATACGTTTATTCGAAGGGCGAAACCGCCCCTGCAGATCGATATTCCACCCGTATAAGTTCCATATTCAAAACTACAAAGGAGATTTGTTATATGAGAAGAAAGCCTGACCTTCACATTCGATTTTTTAACGATTTTGCAGTATCCAGCCCCTATTATGAGTACGCTCCGAGCGCACACAACAGTACACAGTTGACATTGTTGATATCCTACCTGGTTGCCAATCAGGATACCAAAGTGCCAAAAGACGTACTGATGGCCATGCTGTGGCCCGACGAAAAGGATAAGTGTCCGGTCGGCGCCCTGCGCAATCTGGTATACAGAGCCCGTAAAGAGCTCGAACATCTTTATCCCGATAAGGATGTGGATTACATCAAGTTTACCCAGGATGCCTACTACTGGAATCCAGATCTTTACTGTAAGATCGACATCCATGACTTTGAGAATTACAACAACCTGGCCCGGCAGGAACCTGATCCGGAAAGGCAGTTCCGTTATTACTACCGGATGCACCGCCTTTATACCGGTGAATTTCTTTCCAACCACACCTCCATCGAATGGGTTCAGTACCGCATAACCTATTATAAGAATATGTATATCAACTGTACCATGAATATGTGTGAATATCTCTATACCAGGCGCCGTTATGATGAATTGATTGCTTTATGTGACCAGTCTATTATTTTCTATCCCGACGAAGACCGTTTTTACCGTTATAAACTGCTTGCTTATCTGGGTATGAATACAATTAAGACAGCACTGGAATACTACCACACTACCCTGGATTTTTTTTCTTCCAAATACGGTACTGATATCAGCGGATCTCTGAGGGATGTCCATCAGGAGATTCTCCTGCGCATGCCCAGCAAAGAGCTTGATATCAACGAACTGGAGACAACGCTTGGAAAAGATGATAAGAGCGGACAGACTTTTTACTGCAATTTTGATATCTTCAAGAACATCTATCATCTGCATTCCCGCTCCTCCCTGCGTATGCCGGGACGGCATTATCTGATGCTGCTTACTCTGCATTCAAAGAAGGAAAAGATGCCGGATGCCGCAAAGGTAAAAGAAGTCATGGAAACCCTGTACTATATGCTTTCCACACATTTGCGTAAAAATGACGTCTTCACCAGGACATCGCTGACTCAGTACTCTGTGCTCCTGTGCGTAACAGAAAAAATAGGCGTGGATACGGTAGCTGACCGAATAAACGAGGCGTTCCATGAGATGAATCCAAATTCGGAATTGTATCTGGAAGTCTCGAGCAAGGAAATCTAAAAACCGGAGCAAAGCGGGTAAGCCCCGGAGGCATTTCCTATATCGTAAAACAGCACCGCAGCAGAAGAGGCAGACTGTACCGGGGATGCATACTTATTGCACGATCCCCGGTACAGCCCGCCTCTCCTGCTGCGGTGCTGTTATAATCTCTTTCTTCTTATTGTATATATCCAGAACTGTCACATTATTATAGAATTCTGTGACTTCATGGAACCTGCCTTTTACTGAAAGCGCCTATTTGCGTGAATCATTCACTGCCTTATACATTGCCAGTATATTTACTCCCGGTACATCAGGCATGATGTTGTGTTCCTGATTGAATACAAATCCCCCTCCCGGAGCAAAGATATCAATCATTCTTCTTGTGTAATCATAAACCTCTTCCGGCGTGGATCTGTTCAGGATGCTTCTTGTATTGCATCCGCCGCCCCAGAATGTTATATCGTTTCCAAATTCGCGCTTTAATGTTGCGGGATCCATCTGATATGCAGTTGTCTGAACCGGATTGATCACATCATATCCTGCGTCAATCAGATCTCCCATAATCGGATAAATAGAGCCGCAGGAGTGCAGGAATGTCTTCATATTACTGTGTTTATGCACATATTCATTCAACTGTTTATGATATGGTTTGAATAACTCCTGATATTTTTCTCTGGACATAAACATCCCGGTGTCCATTCCAAGATCATCTCCAAAACGGAGGATGTCTACAATATCTCCCACAGATTCACATACCTTTTCCAAAGTAGCCAGATGACGGATCATCAGCTGTTCCACCAGTGATTCCACATTTTCCGGGTCTGCATATGTATCCATCAGGAAGTTGTCAATTCTTCTCAGAAAGGTTCCCCACTCGAACAGGTTGCATCCGCAGGTAATCATCAACGCACGGTCTGTTTTCTCTCTCAGGGCCAGTGTCCGCTCTCTCAGTTTCTGATAAAAATGATCTTCGCCGGCATGATCCCAGGGGCTGTGCACCAATGCGCTCCAGAGCACTTTTCCCATCTGATGGTCCAGATCTGACCAGTCATCCGGATAATCATCTATATAAGGGAAATACGTCTGGTCAAAGAAAGTTGCGCCCACCGGCATTCTTGCGATCAGAGTTCCTTCTGCGTCATGAACAACATAGTCTCCGTTTTCCAGCTTTTTCGGCTGAAACCATTTGGGATACTGACCGGTAGAACCATCCGCCAGTGTTACATCGTACCAGTCATCATCGTTCTCATTAAACACCCTTCCGATATCAATCACATCTACACCGAACTTATCCATAAGTTCAAGCTCAGGCTGTACTACCTGCTGAACAACGTCGTATATTCTTGTATGCCCGCCTGTAATACCCATCTCCTTCTTCAGGTTGTTGTAAGCAATTGCTGAGATTCCTGAACTTGGAGTCCCGCCCAGATCCAGCGGCACATAATCGGGTTCTTTGTGGTTGATTGCTGCCAATACTCTTTCCCTTGACATCATCATATTTATTCCTCCAATTCTAAACGATTAGATTTTTTTGTATGCGATAATTAATTTGTTACTTATGATTATAACTGAAAGAGTTTTAAATTCAACATGGTTTTTAATATTTTTATCTAAACGTTTAGATTCTTTGATTTTTCTAAAATAATATGCTATGATGAAGCAACAGAATTATGCAGTGCTGATTTTACAAAATACCGGAGGTGACTGTCATTGGCAACCTTAAAAGATGTCGCAAGAGACGCAGGAGTTTCTATTGCGACGGTATCCTGCTGCCTGAGCGGCGCAAGGAATGTAAAGCCGGAGACCCGTGCCAGAATCATGGATTCCATAGAGAAGCTGAAATATATCCCAAATGCATCTGCACGCAACCTCAAGACCGCGGATTCAAAAAAAATAGGGATTGTGCTGACAGATATTGATGATTATTACCATGCCGAAATTTTCAAAGGCATTTCATCCTATCTTCAGAATAAGGGGTTCAGCATGAATGTAGCCTTTTCCAATAACTCCCCTGATATCGAATGCGATAAGATCGATGATTTTGTAAGCGGAAATGTATCCGGGCTGCTGATTATTACATCACAGCCACAGAATACCGAATTTTTCACCGCCAGAATCAGAAATTATAACATCCCCGCCGTATTTATAGAGCGCAGGCCCGATAATCTGAATACCAGTTTTGTCAGCTTTGACAATTCTAAAACCACCTATTATTTAACAGAAAATCTTATAAAAAAGGGGTATCAGAATATTGCCCTGATCACGGGATCACAGCAGTTTTCCTCGGAGGCCGAGGCCATAAAAGGCTACCAGCTTGCTCTGCAGGATTATGAACTTCCTGTTAATCCGGATCTGATCCAAACCACCAATCTGACCAGGGAGGATGGGTTCAAAGCATTTCTCACCCTCCCCCTCCTGGATCAGATAGACGCCGTAATCACCACCTCTGAAAATATAGCCCAGGGCGTGGCAGAAGCCTGCAAAATACAGGGCAGCATCCCCTCCGATGACATACAGATCCTGACCTTTGGAGAAGAGTCCTGGAACCGCGTTAATCTGTCCGGAATCATCCACACCTCGCGCACCGCATTCACGCTGGGCACAAAAGCCGCGCAGCTGCTCATGCAAAACATTGAATCGCCTGTCCTGTTTGAGGAAAAAACTCTGATTTTCACGGATGAAATCATACACAGCAGGCTTCCTCTGCCCGAAGCCAAAAAAAAGACCCCTGCCTCCAAAAAGGCGGGCTCTTCAAAGGAACCGCTGCGTATCCTGATGGCAGACCTCGCAACCTCCCATGCCGCCAGGCTGCTTTCCGAAAACTTTACACGGCAGACAGGAAATCCTGTGGAGATCGATTTTGCCGCCCAGAATGAACTGCCTGGCAAAATTGTGGAAGATCTGGGCCGCTCCCGGTCCCACTACGATATTTATATGTATGATATCCCCTGGCTGCAGTATCTGGTTCAAAACGGACTGATTGCAGACATCACTGATTTCATAGAAAGCGACAGCTTCAACTCGGATGCCTTTTTCCCGGAAAATCTGAACAACTGTATGTTCGATAAGCGTTATTACGGCATCCCGATCGTCGGCGGTTCACAGATATTATTTTACAGACAGGATCTTTTCGAAAACAGGCGCATACAAAAGGATTTTAAAAAGATGTTTCAGATTCCGCTCTCCCCGCCCCGTACATGGACAGAGTTCAACGGGATCGCCTCCTTTTTCACAAGAGACTGCAATCCGGATTCTCCCACCCAATACGGTACCTCTATGGCCGGAATCGTAGATGAAGAACTGGCTCCCGAGATCCTGATCCGGCTCTGGTCAGGCGGCGGAAAACTCTGGGACAAATACAACCGGGTCTGCATGAATACCCCGGAGAACGCCCAGGCCTTCGGCAGTATCCTGAAAACTCTCAATTATATAGAAACCTTCCCGTTCGAAACCGATATATCCAAAACGGTCCATGATTTCTGTTCGGGAAAGACCGCAATGCTGATCACCTACTCGGAATATGCCGGCCAGATCTGCCAGAGCATCCATAACAACATCATCGGACGCGTGGGATACGAATCCATCCCCGGAAAGACCCCGGCCAGCGTCGGCTGGAATCTGGGCATGAATCCCTGCACCGCCCGTTACGAGGAAGCCTGCCTGTACTTCCAGTGGCTCAGCAAAAAAGATATCAGCATTTACATGACCATCCTGGACGGCCAGTCCCCCGCCCGCGCGCCATACTCCAGCCACGAACTCCTGAAGCTGTATCCCTGGCTGGAACTGACCGAAAAGAGCTTCGAATACTGCCGGAAAAGAACCGGGCCATACAGCAAAAACTCCCTCATCATCCCCCAGAGCCGTATAGAAACAACCCTCTGCACTGTACTGAGGCGTATCGTAACCGATGGGCTGGGCATAGCGGAGGCACTTGATGAGGGACAGAAAGAAATGCAGGCATTATTCAAATCCTACGGCTATCCAAAACCGCTGCATTTACTGCCCTGAAGGATTCGTCGATCTGACGAATCCTTTTACATTGGATGATTACAATCCATAGCACACCGCCGGGCTTTTACGGCAGGTGACGGAAGTGAAAAAGGAGAGTCTAGGCATCAAATGTAAAATGGTATTCCTCGAATAACTTATTAATCTTATCCTTAACGGGAACTTTTAATTCCTTTTCCAGACAATCTGTCATTTTTTTTGCAATGTTTTTTGCCTGGAATACAGCGTGGGAGGCTAAAAGCATATCTATATATTCGAAATATATATCTTCCATATAAGGCTCTATTGCCAGAATCTTTTCGTAGTAATCCTGGCCCTTTAAATAATCTTTTTTATCTTTGAAAAAATTAGCAATATGTTTGAGCGTATGTATGTATTTCACATTTATTTTTTCCCTCTCTATTTCTAAGAAAGGTTCATATGGATATTCTTCAAAAAAATCTCCCTTATATAAAAGATCAAGCTTATTCAGTAAACTTTCATCAATCACGTCTTTCCTATTCATAATACAGTTGCAAACATCGTCAAACTCATCAATATCCAGGGAAATTCCATTGGAACTAAGCTGATAACATTCTTTCGTACGCAGGATGTACTTTGAGTTTTTCCCGGATTTAAGATCTGGTTCCAGTGCTTTGCGGAGAACAGAAAGCGCCACATTAAAATGGTTGGCATTATCATACATGATTCCGGGAAAAACAGCGTCTATAATGATATCCTTATTGATTTTGTGCTTCCTGTTCACGATGAGAAACTGAAGTATGCGAAGGCTTGAATTTCTTTTAATATTTATATCTTTGCCGTTCAATACAATGTGAAAGCTTCCAAGGGTGCTTATTTTTAGATCTTCCTGGTCTGAAGGCTCCATGAAATCTGAATCACTGCCTTCCGCGGAAATATCCATAACCCACTCGTATTTGTATTTGCGGCATATTTCAGAGAGCTCCTGCTTTTTTGAGCGGATCCGATCTGCCTCATCCATCAGAGTATAAAGCTCCAGCTGCTTTTTCACAATACTGTAATGAAGATAACCACATTTCAGACAGCTTTCATATGCGATATTCAAACTCCATTCGGCCTGGCGGAATTTCCCGCTCTGTAAATATGCGTTGCCTAATGTCAGATATGAAAGCGCTATATCATATCCATCGCTGTACTCTATCACAGAATCGATTGATTTTTTTGCCCAGATAATAGCCGCATCATACTCTTTTTTTTCAGTAAGCAAAGTACTTTTGTCCGTCAAAAGCCAAAATGAAATAAATGGCTCTTCTTCAGCTAAGCCAAAGGCCTGTGAAAGATAAAACTCAGCTTGTCCGTAGTCTTTAAGAGCTATATATAATCGAGTTAGCACTTCCAGGGTATGTACCTGCATAATTACGATGTGGTGTCTTTCAGAAATAAATAAGGCCTGCCTCGCATATTCAAGGCTTTTTTCGTATGATCCCATACATATATGGCACTCCGCAATTAATTGGAGATTGCAGGCAATCAGGGCATAGTCATTAAATTCCGTTGCGTTCTGATACGACTTTTCAAACATTTCTTTTGCTTCGGATATTCTGCCCGTATGATAATAAAATGTCCCCAGTCTGTTTTGCAGATTAGATAATAAAAAAATATTCTGGTTCATCTCCGCCGTATGAATAGCATCATTCAATGGATCAATAAACTCAATAAGAATTGATTCCGGAATACATCTTGCTAAAAACAGCGAGGTATTCGAAAAAAGCAATTTCGGTGATATTTCCTCTAAATGGCCGTCAATTACGTTTATAAACTGCATCGCATTGTATCTGTGCCCGATGAGTTTTATTATTTTCGTTGCTGATTTATAGTCATTGCTGGCAACTGCATGCGCGAAAGCCAGTATGTAGGAATGGCGCTGCATATAGATTTCCGTCAGCTTATTGTGCTGCTGCGACATTTTGCCTGCATTAAAATGATAATAGCGTTCGTATAAAAATTGTCTGAAAAGTTTATGGTATCTGACTGCACCGTACTCGTTTTTATATACAAATGCATGATTATCAAGGAGGTATCTGATGATCTCTTCTCCTCTGTTGATTTCAAGAAAATGATCTACTATATCTGGTTCAAGCTCTGTCATTAAACTGGTTTTCAACATGAAGTCCTTTATTTCTTCCGTTTCACACTCAAATACTTCATTGCTGAGATAATCAAAAATATCAGGAACGTTTGATAAAAGATGAAAATCAAGGCGGTTTCTTTTTGGGTTCGGGAATTTTTGAATATATTCAAGGATGAGTTGATAACTTGCAGGCCAGCCTTGTGTTATCTCATAGATCCAATCCAGCTCATAAGGTTTCAGATTCAGATTGTTATAATTATTAAAATAATCCTCTGTTTCCCGTCTTGAAAAAGCCAGATCATCGGCATCCAGTTCATAGTAGCGTTTTTTTGATTTCAAAAGCGGCAGTGAAAAGTCAGGCCGCTGTTTCCCCATGATAACAATCGTGACGAGAGGATTCGCAGCTTCTATTACCCTTGCTATAAATTTATGAATATCCGATTGTGCACTCGTCATATGATAATTGTCAAACACGATAAACAACGGAGCTGTAAGAGCGTTCAGTTTACTTATTATACTGTCAATTTCATCTTCAGCAGACAGCTCTTTCGGACTATAAGGAGTATCGGATTCTTCCGGTAAGAGCTCCAGCACTTCCTTTCTTATATTCGAAAGCAGATGGGCATCGTATCTGATAATGCTGTCAATACCACACCAGATATTATTTATATTGTAGTGTAATAAATAACTATACATCAAAACTGTTTTGCCAAATCCGCTGTTGGCAAATATTCCTATAAGCGACACATTTCTGTGTGATTCCAGCTTATTGTAAAGACTCTCCCTTAAATATCCGGATGCCGCATCTGATGATTCTGCAGTGTTTTTGTCATCTGTTTGTAATGACTTCATTTTATCCCTCCCTGAACAATAACATTTGTTAAAAAGTAATACATTAAAGGTTTTAAGGAGCCGCTTATTTCGTGTATTTATATGTAAGTATACTTACACGAATATAAAATTACAAGGAACTCCGGCAGATTTGTAAGTAAAAGAAAAAAAGCTGTAAGTAAGCAGTAACGCAAAGTGGATATTATCAGGGCAGCCCCAAAAGCGAAGCGAATGCCTGACGTTTATTTAAGGGAGGTGAGCCAGGTAAGCTATGAATTGAGCAAAACAGGCATTGAAAGCTGCAGGGAATGTTATGAACAAAAAGACAGAATAGTGGAAAGAGGGCACACAAATGGAACAAAGTTATAATCCGTATGATAATGTATTAAAAGTTGTCGAGCAGGCCGCAGGAATACTGGGGTATAAACAAAGTGAATATGAGGCCATTAAATTTCCGGAAAGAGAATTAAAGGTTTCTATTCCCGTTGAGATGGACGATGGAAGCGTCCATGTGTTTGAGGGATTTCGTATTCAACATTCTACTTCCCGTGGTCCGGCAAAAGGCGGCATTCGTTTTCATCCCTGTGTTAACAATGATGAAGTAAAAGCACTCGCAGCCTGGATGACATTTAAATGTGCAGTGGTCAATATTCCTTATGGCGGAGGAAAGGGAGGGGTTATTTGTAACCCCTTGCAATTATCTGAGAGAGAACTGCGTGCACTTACCAGAAGATTTACAGCAGCTATCGCACCCTTAATCGGTCCGGATCAGGATATTCCCGCACCGGATGTGGGAAGTAACGCGGCTGTCATGGGCTGGATGATGGATACCTACAGTATGCTAAAGGGACATTGTGTACATGGCGTCGTAACAGGAAAACCCATAGAACTTGGCGGTGCATTGGGAAGAAATGAAGCCACTGGACGCGGAGTGATGTTTACGACAAAAAACATCCTGAATAAACTGAACATTCCTGTGAAAGGAACAACTGTGCAGTCCAGGGGATGGGAAATGTAGGCAGCGTTACAGCAAGACTTCTGCAGGAGGAAGGTATGAAGGTTGTAGCGGTTAGTGATGTATCCTGCGCTCTGTATAATAAAAATGGATTGGATATAGCAGCCATTTTGGATTATTTATCACGGGATCGTAAAAATCTGCTTAAAGATTTAGATCTTAAGGACACAGCAGTAATGACAAATGAAGAATTGCTGACCCTGGATGTAAAAGTTTTGATACCGGCAGCTCTTGAGAATCAAATTAATGAGAACAATGTGGATCGAATTAAGGCAGATGTTATCGTAGAAGCAGCCAATGGCCCCGTATCCCCGGAGGCAGATGAGGTTCTGGCTGAAAAAGGAATTGTACTTGTACCGGATATCCTTGCCAACGCCGGCGGCGTTGTTGTTTCCTATTTTGAATGGGTGCAGAATATTCAGTCTGTTAACTGGACCGAAACTGAAGTAAATGAAAAGCTTAAAAATATCATGGATCCTGCATTCGATGCAGTCTGGAACATTGCTCAGGAAAACCATACTACTTTGCGTACCGGTGCATATCTTATCGCCATCAGACGTGTTGTAGAAGCGAAAAAGTCAAGGGCTATATGGCCATAATCAATACACATAACTATGTGAAAGGAGAATTGAAATGGATTACACATTTTATCAGGGAGTAAAAGTGATTCCCGGCATAGGATCGGTCAATAAAATTGGCGAGCTGTGCAGGGATACAGGCTGTAAAAAAGCTTTTATAGTTTGTGATCAGGGTATAAAACAATCTGGTATAGCAGACAGAATAGAAAAACTGCTGGAGAAATCTGCAATTGAATATTACGAATATGCAAAAGTGGTATCTGATCCGCCAGCCTCTGTCATAGACGAAGGGGCACAAATCTGCAGGGAGAATAACTGTGATTGTGTAATAGCAGTGGGTGGCGGAAGTGCTCTTGATTCTGCCAAAGGGATTAACATTCTGCGGTTTAATCCAGGCAGAATATTAGACTATGCAGCAAAGCCGATGCAGGTATGCCGCGGTTTAATTACTATTCCCACGACTTCCGGGACCGGTTCTGAATTATCTAATGGAGCGATTATCTCTGATACGGAACATAATTTAAAACTTCCAATATTGTGCGCAAATTGTATGAGTGAATATACAATTCTGGACCCGGAACTTACCCGGGGAATGCCCGCCTCCTTAACCATGATGACGGGATTAGATGTGTTTTCACATGCTTTTGAAGCTTATACGGCTATAACAGCAAATATGATGACGGATTTAGTTTGTGAAAAAATTATGGAAACAGTGATTGAATACCTGCCACAGGTTATCAAAGACGGGAATAATCTTGCCGCAAGAGAAAAAATGCAGGCAGCCTCCTCAATGGGAGGATGGATGTTATACAATTGCTGTGCCCACGTGGGACACAGTATCGCTCACGTTCTCGGTGCACATTTCCATTTGGCTCATGGCGCCTGCTGTTCATATGGCCTTAGTAATGTTATTGTAGAAATGGCAGATACACAGTGTGAAAAGATTAAAAAAACAGGCCGGCTATTTGGTTTGACATTTGATGATGATATCAGTAGTATTGAGATCGCGTCAATGGTTGCAAATAAATATAAAGAGTTTGCTTCTGAATTAGGTTTAAAACCTGTTGAAGACTGTCAATTACAAACAGATACTCTTGATGAACTGGTGAATGAAGTGGTAAATGAGCCATTTGCAGGATTAGCACCGTTTAAAGTCACACATGATGTGGCGGAACGTTTATTAAGGTCAACATTAAAATTGTAAGTAAAATAAGAAAATGTGTAAGAAAGCAGTAACATAGAAAATGTATGATTAACTTAACCAAAAAACTGAGCGAAAGCCAGATGTTAATTTAAGGAGGAGAATTATCAAATGAAGAAAAAGAATGATTGCCCAAAGAGCAGAGCGATGACAGAAGAGTTTTTGGATTACTTCCCGGTAGCACACTCAAATATGAGGATTAAAGTAAGTGCACAAAATTACAGAATGTTTATTGATCATGGAGAAGGAAGCCGTCTCTATGATATTGACGGAAATGAATATATTGACTATTGCATTTCTTACGGACCTGCTGCATTGGGTTCCAAACACGAAGAACTCTCAAAAGCACTGATTGATTTGATCGAGACAAGGCCTACTGCAAGCTTTTTCTTTTCTGATGACGATGTGAAGCTTGGCGAACTTATCAGAAAATATGTTCCGTGTGCAGATAAAATCAAAATGCAGATGACAGGTACAGAAGCAGTGCAGACAGCAATTCGAATTGCCAGGGCATATACAGGGAAACCAATGATCCTGAAATTTGCAGAATGTTTCCATGGCTGGATTGATAATGTGTTTGGCGGCGGATATGACCCAAGTCCGAGTGGATTGCCTTTAATGTCATTAAGAGAAGATGATCACTCTTATTGCCCTGGGTTAAGTAAAATCGCAACACAGGAGACGTTAGTAATTCCTTTTAATGACTTTGACATTCTTGAAGAAACGTTCAAAAATTATGGACATATGATTGCAATCTGCCATTTTGAGGCGGTTCCGATTAACCATTTCTCTCTTCAGCCAAAGCCTGGTTTTTTAGAGAAAATCAGGGAATTGTGTACAAAGTATAATGTAGTAATGAGTATGGACGAAGTGCTCACAGGATTCAGAGTCGGACCGGGAGGCGCACAGGGGCTTTTTGGAGTTAAACCTGACATTGCAACCTTCGGTAAGATGTTTGCCGGCGGCGTAGCATCTGCATTTGTATGTGGCGTAGAGGAAGTTATGAGAGTGCTTCCGGAGAAGAATGTTCTTTCTGCCGGTACATTTAATGGCTGGCCTTTGGCTCAAAGGGCAGCGGCAACTACGATCGACATCCTGACCAGAAATGATGGAGAGGCTTACAGGAACATGTATGAAAAACAGGAAAAGATTATGGATGGACTTGTATGCCTTGCAGATAAATATGGATTGAAGCTGAGGATTACAGAGAATCCCGGTTGCTTCTATACTATTTTTGGAGTAGAAGGCGGCAGAACACCTATTTATTCAGATGATGATATCAAGGATATGGACGATGATCAGAACAATACCTTCCGTAAATTAATGGAGAACAACGGGGTGCTCATCTTACCTGCAAACCGTTGGTTAATGAGTTTTGTTGTAACAGATGAAGATGTTCAGTGGACATTGGAAGCTGCAGAAGATGTAATGAAGCAAATGGCCAAATAAACAATCTCATTCGAGGACTTTACGAGGAGGAGGAAATGAAGAAATGAGGAAATTAGATAAGTATGATATTGATTTTAGATCAACTACCGGAAAAATCCCATGGGTAGATAAAATCGCAATGTCCTTAAACAGCGGATTTGCATTCAATGTTGCCTGGATAATATTCGGATATTACCTGATGTTCTTTTATACAGATATTGTAGGAATGAGTGCAGGTGTAGCCGGAACCATCATTTTAGCAGCACGGCTTCTGGATGTTATAACAGACCCGATCATAGGATATTTAATAGATAATGTCTGCCTGAAATGGGGAAGATTCCGTTCATGGATGTTTGTTGGTATTCTTCCGCTTACGATATCATTTGTAGCAATATTTACAAATTTAAAGGGCGCCACAATGGGCACAAAGCTTGTATGGGCAGCAATCAGCTACAGTATATTTGGAGCAATAGGCGCAACAGCAACCTATTCGCCCTTTACCGGCATGGTAATGAATATGACCAAAAACCCACAGGAGAGAGCAGTGATTGCAAGCCTGCAGGGTATGTTTAATGGTATATCAAATATTGTTGCTGCTACCTTCTTCATCTCGCTGGTTAAGCTATTTGGTCATAATTCGGCCGATCAGTCCAAAGGATACTTTGGAGCAGCTATCGTAATCGCGGCAATCATATTTATTTGCGCATTATTTGTAATTATAATCAGTAAAAAATATGAATTAAACAGAGATGGATCTGTAAGAGAACATCTTATGCAGACAGAACATGAACCGTTTTTAAGCCAGCTGAAAAATCTGGCGGCAAACAGACCCGTAATTATTCTTATTACAGGACAAATTATATTTCAGATCATGCTGGCTATAAGGAACGGCGTAATGATTTACTTTTTCCAGTATTACTGGGGAATGGAAGATTTTTATGTCACAGCGGTATTCTGGAATACAGTAGCATTGGGCGTGGGGGCGTTGTTACTTAAGCCGCTTATCAAATGCTTTGGCGATACTAACAGAGCCTATAAAGTAGTGATAGCAGTAAACATCGTGTTATTTGCAGTTATGTTTTTTATGGTTCGGGCTATGGGTGCAGAAGGCAGTGGCGAATCAATACAATTTGGACTGCTGTTCGCTGTGTTTCTTTTCAGTGGTCTGGCGATTGGTTCTTATACTTCATTTGCAACTGTTTTAACACTTAATACCGTAGACCACAGCGAATACATAGCTGGAAAACCACAGGCCGGACTGATCCATGCGGGCTTCGGACTGTCAATTACGCTTGGAGCAGCTTTAGGAGGATTCTTCTTCGGAAATATATTAGAAGCCATCGGATATGTGGCCAATGCAAAACAGAGTGCAGGCACATTGAATTCAATGCTGTTTGTAATGTTCGCAGTACCTGCTCTTCTTACGTTAGCACATTTTGTATTGCAGCAGTTTTTCAATCTTACCGACAAACAGGTTGCTGAAGAACTCCAGGAAATGAAATCCAAAAAAAGCGAAGCATAAAAATCTGAATAATTGTATTGGTTACTGTGCTAACCCGAAGAGTGTGAACAGTAATCAATACAGTTATGAAAGGAGATCAATATGAATGTATACAATACAATAGACATGATGTATGAGGTATGTGATGAAGCAATTTCATCAAAAGACCTGTTATGCAAATTAGACAGCTTTGTAGGTGATGGAGACCATGGCTTTACTGTAGCCCGTGGATTCTCTGCTGTTAAGAATGTACTTGATAAAGGAAGCTTCAACACTCCCAGAGAAGTATTTGCAGCGGTTGGAGATACACTGGCAGAATCTATGGGCGGCGCCATAGGGCTCATTATAGGCGGACTGTTCTCGGGCGGCGCCAGAACAATGAATGACAGCGCTGATATAACAGTGGATGACATATATAAGTTACTCAGAAATGGCCTGGAAGAAATCAAAATGATTGGAGGGGCAAAAGAAGGGGACAGAACACTGATCGATGCCCTTTCTCCTGCATGTGATGCCTATAAAAATAAAATGGATTCTGAATCAGGCTTGGCCGAATGCCTTCATGCTGCAGCAATTGCCGCGGGTGATGGTGCTGCAGGTACTTCCAAAATGGTTGCCAGAAAAGGGCGGGCAAAATTTTTAAATAAAGAGTCTCTTGGCTATGTAGATGCCGGTTCTGTAACAATGCAAAAAGTGATCGAAGCAATGTGGAAGTATGTGCGTAAAATAGAGGAGTAAAATAATATGAAAAAATTTTTAAATAAACCGGAGGATATTATGCAGGAAACGGTAGAAGGCTACGTTTTAGCAAATAAAAACCGCCTGAAGCTGACCCCTGGGACACATAATATTACAAGAAAGGATCCAAAAGAACCGGGTAAAGTAAAAGTGGTAATTGGTAACGGAGGCGGTCACGAACCGGGAACAATGGGACAGGTTGGATATGGGGCCTATGATCTGGTTTCCTTAGGCGAGGTGTTCGCAGCCCAATCAGGAAAGAAGTTTTTCGAAGCAATCGAGGATATTGATGATGGAAGCCCCATTCTGCTGACGATTGCCAACCATGCCGGAGATGTAATGAACGGGAATATGGCATATCGTCTAGCGAAAGAAAAAGGAATGGATATAGAGAAAGTAATTCATTATGATGATGTTTCTTCTGCACCGAAAGGCTATGAAGAGGAAAGAAGAGGCACAAGCGGGTTCTTCTTCCCTGTTAAGGCAGCAGGCGCAGTTGCAGAAGAAGGCGGAACATTAGAAGAATGCGTAAAAGCTTTTCACAAAACCAGAGATAATACAAGAACCATTTCTATAGCCCTGAGCGGATGCACACATCCTCAAACTGGCATGCAGATGATGAGTATACCGGACAATGAAGTAAGTATTGGAGCAGGAGCTCACGGAGAAGGGGGCTCCTATAGCGGTAACTTCACAAACTCATATGAAATGCTAAAGATCGCAGCAGATTATTTGATTGAGGATTTGCCATACAAGGAAGGGGACGAGGTTTTATTGCTCGTAAATGGTATGGGATCCACAACAATGATGGAATTGTCTATTGTATACAGGGAGGATCTGTGCAATTATTTGGGAACCCATGGAATAAGTGTCTATTCAGGGGTGGCTGCAAACATGGTAACTACTCAGGAATCATCAGGGGTTTCTATTTCTTTCTGTAAAGTTGATGACGATATAAAGAAATGGTGGGACGCACCTTGCAGTACACCGGTCTATTCAAATTAAGGAGGATGTACTGTGTTAATATCAATGAAGCGTATTTTAGATTATGCAGAGGCAAATGGAACCGCAATTGGTGCCTTTGATGTAGCCAACCTGGAGGGAATCCGTGCTGCTATAGCTGCGGCAGAAGAGCTTCATCAGCCGGTAATCATACAGTTTGCACAAGCGCATCATGCGATAAGCCCTGTGGATATATTGGGGCCAATTATGGTAATGATGGCAGAAAAAGCAGACGTACCTGTATGTGTGCATCTGGATCATGGTGAAGAACTGGAGTTTTTGAAGAAGGTACTTGATATGGGCTTTACATCCGTTATGTATGATGGGTCAGCTCTTAATTTTGAAAAAAATGTGGCAAATACCTGTATAGCCGTAGAGCTGGCGTCCGCATATCATGCATCCGTTGAAGCGGAAATCGGTTCCATGGGAAGAGAAGAATTCGGCAGTGCCGGGGCGGAAGGAAAGGCAATCGAAAATGTGTACACGAACCCGGCAGAAGCAAAAGAATTTGTAAAACGTACGGGAATTGATGCACTGGCATGTTCTTTTGGAACTGTTCATGGGTTATATCTGACAAAGCCTGTATTGGATTTTGAACTTATCAGCACAATTCGCAAAGAAGCAAATGTCCCGGTTGTTATGCATGGCGGCTCAGGTCTGCACGAATCAGAATATAAAGAATGTATCAGGCGTGGCGTCCGTAAAATAAATTATTATACTTACGCCGCAAAAGCTGGTGGCGAAGCGGTTAGAAAAATGTGCACCCAAAAAGAGGGGGATGTCTATTTCCATGACATCGCGAACTGTGGTATGGATGCAATGAAAGCAGATGTCATGTCCGCTATGAGGACTTTTTCGAATCTATAGAAAAACGGGGATGATAACATGACAAACTATGCAGAATTATTGCAAAAAAACAGCCTTTCCACTATGGAGAGCAAAGAAGTCTGCAATGCACTTATGACAGAAGATCCCAGGATGGAGAAGCTGATCCTGAAATACTTTCAGCCAAATGATTATATGAAAATATGGCAGCGCAGAATTGGTGATGGCCTCATCGGTGGAAAAGCCTGTGGGATGGTCATGGCCCAAAAGTTACTGAGCATTTATCTCCCCGACTGCAAAGAACACCTGACTTCTCCAGATTCCTGGTTCATAGGCTCCCATGTCTTTCATGATTATGTAGCAGAGAATCAGTGCGAAGGGCTCTGGCGGATACAGACTCTAAAAAAAGAGGATATGGAAGAGATAAAAAAGTTTCAGGACAGACTCCTGTCAGGTAAATTCTCATCCCCTGTGATACAAAAACTGGAAGAAATATTGGACAATTATGGCCAGACTCCACTCATTATACGCTCCAGCAGCCTCATGGAAGATAGTTATGAAAATGCCTTCACAGGTAAATATGACTCGGTCATTTGTGCCAATCAGGGTACAAAAGCAGAACGTATGGCAGAACTTTTAAATGCTGTACGCAGCGTATATGCCAGCGTACTGAATCTTTCCGCATTGGAATACCGCAAAAAACGGCACCTGTTGAACAAGGAAGAACATATGGCTCTTATCATCCAGACTGTGGCCGGGAGCACACATGGGCAATATTTCTTCCCGGCTGCTGCAGGCATGGGGTGCTCTTATAATCCTTATAAATGGATGGAACAATTAAATCCCAAAGCGGGAATGCTGCGAATCGTCATGGGTCTTGGCACCCGTGCCGTGGAGCAGACTCCTGGTGACTATCCCCGGCTGGTCGGATTGGACCGGGCCCGCGCAAATCTCCACCCAACGATCGCCGAGCGTCACAAGTATTCCCAGCGGCATGTTGATGTCATTGACCTTGCCGCAGGAGGGCTGTGTACCAAATCTTTGGAGGATATGACTGACCTTCTTCCTAAATGCCAGAGAAACATGCTGTTGAGCCATGATACTGAAGCAGAAACGCTCCTGGCCCAACGCCGAATCTATCGGAACATATACTTTGCAGACTGCCAGGGTCTGGTTGAAAACTCCGATTTTATTAACGTCATGCGAAAAGCCCTGAACATGTTTGAAAAAGAGTATGAACGGCCTGTGGATGTAGAATTTGCGGTAGACACTTCTGCCGATGGCTCCTGGCACATCAACATTTACCAGTGCCGTCCTCTCCGGTCAGCTTCCGCCGAAGGAATCACAATTTCCGGAGGTGTTGAACACGAATTTCTTTTCGATATAACCGGGGCGTCCATTGGACGTTCAGAAGAGAAAAAAATTGATTATATTGTATGGGTAGATCCTCAGAAATATTACGAATGTCCATACTCTGAAAAACCAAACATCGGACGGATGATTGGCAAGATAAATCAAAAATTTAAAGATACGGATAACGGGCGGCTCCTGCTTACACCTGGACGGATTGGAACCACTTCGCCTGAACTGGGGGTTCCCGTGGCCTATGCCGATATCAGCCAGTTCTGTGCGGTCTGCGAAGTGGCATATGAAAAAGCAGGTTACTTCACGGATCTCTCCTACGGCAGCCATATGTTTCAGGACATGGTGGAGGCCGGCGTGTTTTATGGGGCAATCACAAAAAACCGGACGACAAAATTATACCGCCCGGAAATGCTGAAACAATATCCGGAGATCCTGCATAAGTGGTGGCCTGATGCAGGAAAAATCCGGGAAATTGTAAAGCTCTATGATCTGACCGGCCTCCATGCATCTATCATCCTGGATGCCAGGGCTGGAAGAGCTGTCTGCCGCATTTTCTCCCCCTGAGGAACACATACTGCGCAGCAAGGCCCCTGACGTGCTGCGCAGTCCACTGTATCTTAAATCAGCCAGACTGGTACATACCAGTTTTTTTCATCAACAGGAAGTAACTCATTTGCCATACAGACAACGCTCCCTGTTCCTATCTCTACTTTAAGTGTCTCCAAAGCATCAAATGTTCCTGACGCGCTTACAGGGTCTAACACATGAAAATTTTTTATCGCCGTTTTTCCAGGTGAAGCAGCTTTTTTAATCTCAATGGGAGACAGTATACCATTCTGAAAAATCAGCAGGTCAATTTCCTTTTGATCTTTATCCCGATAATAATAAATTGGAGGCTCTTTTCCCGCATTCAGGTAACTTTTATAAATTTCAGAGAATACATAGCTCTCAAAAAATGCTCCTGACATTGCCCCTCTTTCCAGTGCCTCCGGGTTCCCCCATTTTAAAAGATAAGCGGCCAGACCCGTATCTAAAAAATGGAGAAGCGGCATTTTTACTACTCGTTTCAAAGCATTATTATGATAAGGCTGTACAAGCGCGATGATATGGGAAGATACTAAAACAGAAAGCCATTTCTTAGCAGTAGGAGCCGTAATCCCGGCCGCACTTGCCAGTTCCTCGTACACAACAGGTTTGGATGTATGAGCGGCGGCAATCGTCATAAAATTATAAAACTGCATTTCATCAGCAACCTGAGCCAGATCACGGATATCCCTCTGTAAATATGTGTCTACATAGGAACGGTAATAGGTTTCCCAGTCAATATGGTCATCAGCATAGAGTTCTGGCATAGAGCCTCTGAATATTCTCCGGTAGATCTCATTTAACCCACGTGCCTTTGTTACAGATAAACGCTCCAACAAACGCCCGGTATCCGTGGAAAAGGGTTCATTTGGCACCTGATAGATCTCCGCATCGGACAATCCCAGCAAATTTACAATTCCCACGCGTCCGGCAAGACTTTCACTCACATTTTGCATAAGCCGGAAAACCTGCGATCCTGTAATCCAGAAATCCCCTTTCCGCTTAGAACGATCAACACTCATTTTAATATAAGGCAGCAGCTCCGTTGCATACTGAATCTCATCAATCAGAACAGGCGGAGTATATCTTTGCATGAACAAAGCCGGATCTTTCTTTGCCAGATACCTCACATCAGGATCATCCAGAGTCACATATTTACGATCCACTCCAAGTTCACGCTGCGTCTCCGCCAGTTTTTGCAGCAAAGTTGTCTTTCCCACCTGCCTGGGCCCGGTTACCAAAAGTACAGGAAACATTGTCGATATCTGCTCAATCGTCCCCTCCACAGCTCTTTTAATATATACCATCTGAACCTCTCCCTTCAAAACTAAATTGCACAAATCAGAAAGAACTGCCTCTCCGTCCATTCCAAATTACCATTTTAGTTTAGCCAAAATTACCGACATTGTCAATCACATTTCCGTCTATTCTAAAATTATATTTTAGTTTAGCCATATCACTTACATTTCCTGATCTTATAAAATAATCAAGCTCCCCTCGCCGCCTATACACACTCCTTTTCCAAATCGATCCACCGCCCCCATCAAAGCCCCTGCCGCACCCCCCTGGGTGCGTCCAGCTCCGTGAAAGCGGAAGCGGGCTGCCCCGGGGATACATATGCCGTTTCTTTGAGCATATAGCGCGGTTAGCAGCAGTAAGAGAAAAAGAGCAGAATCGCAGGACTGGAAACTGATTCCGAATCAGTTTCCAAGGAAGCCTGAGCCGTCTAAGCATCAGCTTAGGCGGTGAATGCTTCCGATGTCCTGCGATTCTGCTCTTTTTCTCTTAACTGCTGCTTACCAAGCGGACTGCCCAAAGAAACGGCATATGTATCCCCGGGGCAGCCCGCTTCCGCTTTCACGGAGCGTCCCCCCTTCCCTACCTCTTCCGCCGCCCAAAACATATCCCTGCGATTAACAGGATGAGTACTGCCGCCGCCCCAATCCCGATATACAGTTTGAGCCTCGGCTGTTCATCCTTTTTATCTTTGGGCGTCTCAACAGGCGTATCCTCCTGTTTATTATCTATTTTACGACTGTCACTTGCCGCAGTATCCCCCATTAGCTTCTGATACCCTTCTTCAGTCAGGGTGGCTTCCGCGCTGCCGACTGCCTGGCCCTTATAGGTATAGATGACTTTACCGTCTCTAATCCCGCTTTCGGTCAGAACAATATTCTTTTCAAGCTGGGAAAATTCTATCCCGTCCGGCAGTACGACATAAGCATCTTCTGTGTTAAAATTCCTGATGTCTTCTGAAGTCTCCAGACTCTCAACCGGAACTTTTTTGAAGTTCGAAAAAACATAATCCATCATGGCCTTTGTATCCGTATACGCATCGACTCCATAATCGTAGAGGACTACAGCGGCCAGGTGCATATTTCCATTGTCTGCCATTGTCACCAGCGTGGTTTTTGCCTGATCTGTGTATCCGGTTTTTCCGCCGGTACAGTATTCGTAATAATAGTAATTCTCCGGCCAAAGCATCTTATGGTTCTGTTGAAATACACGTTCTTCCTGCGTCAGGTTCGTAGGGCCAATCTTGTACTCCAGTTTTCCCATAATGGTTCTAAATTCGTCCTGCTGGTACACTGCGGATGCAATCAGGGCCATATCATGGGCTGTTGTGTAATGTTCATCGTCATGCAGCCCGTTCGGATTCACCCAATGGGAGTTGGTGCATCCAAGCTCTTTTGCCCTGTCATTCATTTTCCGGATAAATGTATCATAATCTCCGCCCAGGCTCTGCTCCCCCACACTCTCGGCAACCGCATGGGACACCTCATTTGCAGAAGCCAGAAGTACCGCGTGCAGTGCATCTTCGAGGCTTAATTCCTCTCCTGCTTTCATTCCAATCTGCGCGTCATCATACTGCAGAAAAGAGATACTGTCTTCGGTAAATTTTACCTTATCCGCCAGATCCGCATTTTCCAGAGCTACCAGAGTAGTCAGCAGTTTTGTGATACTTGCAGGGTAATGTTTTGCATCCATATTCTTGCCATACAGAATTGCACCGCTCTCCATATCCATTACCACGGCCGAATCTGCATATACATTTGGTCCCTGAGGCCAGCCCTCCAGCCCGTTCGTATCAATCGCCGCCTCATAAGATGCGGCCTTCTCCTGCAGTTCCGCCTCAGCGGCAAGCTCTTCCTCTGTCTTCTCCTGCGTATCCCCATCCTCCGCCAGCACAACTGCCGGGGAAAGGATCAATATAGCTGCTGCTAAAAAACAAAATAAAATCCGTTTTAACTTCATAATTTCCTCCAGATTTTTATTATCATATGCAGAACCTGCAGAACTCATTCTTCTATAAAATTATTTCATAAATAAAAATAAAATTTATTATTGAGCTTTTCGTGTTTTGGATAAGAATCTATACATTACATAGTACCTCAAATATTGGACACTTACAAGTATTAAACTTTTGAAATCTATCCGCCAGCAAGACGGAAGCTCGTTAACGAATTCCTAATTTTATTACGCATTCCCTCAACAATCTCCGGAATGTTTTACTCTCCGCTGTCTTTTCATCGTGCCCCGGCGCCAGATAGATCATCCTGCCCTTTTTATAATTCCTGCACCAGCCCGCAGGGTAGTCTTCTCCCTGATATTGAAAAGTAAGAAAAATCTGTTTCTCCGAATCCAGCTGCCTCACCATATAAGGCTCTTCCTCTAACTGAAACTCTTTTTCTCCCGGACACTTTGCAGTACGATAAACCAGCAGGCAGCGGGGAGGATGCGTTACGAAGTTCCCGCCGTATGCTTTTTCCAGCTTACTTCCTGCGCGGCTGATAATTCCGTTATGCAGCGCCAGAAGACGGCCGTCGCATGCAAGATAATCCGCAAGAATGTCATCGAATCCATTCAGATTCTGGTAATCGTCAAGATAACTGATGATACAGTCATATAACTGCAGGTCAGAAATAGTCAGGCCGCGGTAATCTGTACATACGCTTATCTCCCCCAGGGATTCCAGTGCCTCCCGGATGCCGGGCAGCACTCTGCTAAGCGGATGATAAGGCGCCTGTTCTTCATCCCCTAATATCATAATCTTTTTTTCCGTCAACTCTTTCATACCTCCTACCAGGGAATGATGCTCCCGTCATAGCTGTCCAATACCAGCTTTTCCTGTTCCCGTATTTTGAAAAAGCTCTGCAGGGCCAGCCTTGCCGCTTCTTCCGGATTCAGATCGGCGTGTTCTTCTTTGGTTCCCATCATATAGGTATTCATCCATCCGGGGTGATAGAGACGGATTTCATAACCGTCTTTTTTCAGCCGGTTTGAAAGAACTGCCATACCTGCGTTGAGTGCAGCCTTGGACATGCAGTATTCGGTTTCGTCCTCCCGCCAGCAGGTCCCGATGCTTCCTGCTTCCGAAGAAATACAGCAGATCTTTTTGTCTGTGCCCCGGTCCATAAGCGGAAGAAATGCCTCTGTCACCCGTATTGCTCCCAATGCGTTGACATTAAGCGTCCGAAGCATCCCAGGATAGTCATATCCATCCCGAATGTCCCGGATCGTACCATTGATTCCTGCACAATGAATCAGCATATCAACCGTTTCCACACGTTCCATCACCTTTTGAACCGCTGTTTTTACAGAATTATCATCTCCCACATCCAGCGGCACACAGATCAGGCGGTCAGGATAAGTCTGTTTCAAGGCATCGAGTTCCTTCCATTCCTCCATATACCTGCCTGCAATCACTTGAAATGTGGTTTTTGATTCTGCACCGGTCTGCCTCCCGCTGGTTTTCAAAAATTCCTCACACAATGCAAATCCCAGTCCCCGGTCTGCACCTGTTACCATCACAGTTTTCCTCATCTCCAAAATGCCTCCCGATACTGTTCTTCTCTTTCTGCAAAATCACAGGGCAGGATCTCACCTGTATTTTGAAAATGTTCCACACATTTTCTCGTAGGAATTCCGGTACGCCCGCCCAGGACCGTACACTTTATCGCGGAAACCGCTCCGGCAAATAAAGCTGCTGATTCTGCATTCATTCCTTCCGCTATTCCACAGGTAAATGCGCCGTGAAAAACATCCCCCGCCCCGGTCGTGTCCAAAACCTCCACAGGATAGGATGCTGATTCAAAAAATCTACCATGATCCATTCCTGCACATCCCTTTGCCCCCAGCGTAACGACAACTACCGGCGGCCCCTCTTTGGACAGAAGCCCCAGATTCTTCTTGTACTCTCCGTCAGAATAAAGATGATTGTAATAATATTCTGATAGTATAAAAACATCAATATTCCTCAGGTTTCTCTGGGTCCGCTCATCAAATTCATCCCCATCCACAACAACGGTTCCTCCGTTTTCATGTACATATTTCGCCATCTTTTCCGCCACGGTATCCATCTGATACAGCATCAGATAATCCCCTTTTTTAAAGATTTCGTAAGGGATATCCGCAGCGTTCCACGGCTGAACCGTAGATGCAGATTCAATATAGTGCTTTCCCCGCTTTTCAGAATCTACAATACTGACACAAAAAGCAGTTCTGCCTTTTCGCATCTCCAGGTGCGAAACATCCACGCCAAGCACTTTTAAGTCTTCTACACAAAGCTTCCCATACCTGTCATTACCCACAGCCCCAATAAATGCAGTTTCTGCCCCCAGACGCGCAGCAGCGGCAACCGCATTTGCAATCTTGCCCCCGCCCATCAGACTCACATCCTGAAATTCCACCAGTTCCTCTTCTGTTGGCATGTGCGGGCACAAAATATTCATGTCCATACAGGGGTAATCAAATCCTATGATCCTCATAAACACCTCCTACCAGCGTGTCAAACTGATTTTCTCTTTCAAAAATGCCTTTGCCGCCTGCGCCGCATCTGCCAGGGTACAAAATATATAAGGTTCTCCCACATCTTCCTTTATGTTCTTCTGCACCGCATAAAAAATGGTCTGGTCGTATCCTGTTCCCACATTCAGCTTACGGATCCCTCTTTTCACAGCTTCCCTGATCTGGCTGTCTGGAATTCCTGTGCCTCCATGGAGCACCAGTGGAATGGAAACCTCTCTCTTAATCGCATCCAGGCGCTCCATATCCAGCTTCGGCTCTCTGACATAATTGCCATGCGCACTGCCAAATGCAATCGCAAGTACGTCACACTCCGTCCGCTCCACGAATTGCTTCGCCAGCTCCGGGGAGGTGTAGCCACTGTCATCCGCAAAATCTGCAAGCGTATCTGCATTTCCCACATGCCCCAGTTCAGCCTCCACATCCACACCCATAGCGTGTGCCGCTTTTACGACCTCCCTTGTCCTTCTGACATTCTCCTCGAATTCACAGGATGAAAAATCCACCATGATACTGGTAAATCCGGCTTTCAGGCACTGCATTGCAAGCTCGTAGCTGTCCCCGTGATCTAGCATCAGCCCCACCGGGTACTCGCTCTTTGCGGCCAGTGTCTCTACGATCCGGGCAAAAGTATCCACACTGATATACTCTGTCATCTCAGGGTATATCATAACGATTGTCGCTGTCTTCAGCTCCGCTGCCGCCTCAATCACCCAATTGATCGTTTCAAAGTTAAAGGTATCAAATGCAGTCACCGCATATCCCCCTTTATCTGCTTCTTTTAAAATCTCTGATACTTTTACTAATGGCATATGTTTCTCCTCCTCTTATCTTTCATCGGCCTCATCAGCCCTGATTCCCGTGTAGCGACATACTTCTTTCAAAATTTCACTGTACTTTCCGTGGACGCCGCATGCATGATGGATATACGGGCCGTACATCAGCTTTCTCTCCCATCTGCTCCAATCCTCTACCTCTACCCAGATATAATTCCCTCCGGTCTCCGGTCCTTCCACGCCTTTCCCTTCTCCAAAAAACATCTGGAAATCTCCGCAGACACCTCCGAACCTTGCAATCGTGAGATCGCCTCCCTGGATTTCATACCGCCCCATACATTCATCCGTCAACTCCGGATTGCAGGATGGTTTTGCCAACGATTTCGGGAACGGTCCGCAATGCCACAGCAGCTCTGCATTGTCATTTTCCGGATGCCGTATGGTCATGTCCGCAGTAAATGCAGGGGACTCCATCCTGGCTGCTCCCGTCAGAATTCCTGCTGTCACTGCGCCGTAAATATCTGTCTCGCAGATCACCGGCAGGCCTTTCTCCGTCAGGTTGCCGAAGGCATAGCATGGATAACACTCATAGATCAGTGGATTGACATACCAGCAGTCTCCTGCCATAATCGTGCACCCATAAGTTTCAGCCAGATTTCGGATTGCCAGCTCTGTGGCCGCTGTAATCTCCGCATGCTTCTCCGAAATGCTGTAACACGGAAACGACTGTTTTGTTTCCTGCACCAGCTTTTCCACGGCTCCCCGATCTTCCTTCCGAATACGTTCGATCTCCGTTACCAGCTCTGTCCCGTCAATGGGTACTGTATCAATTTTCAACTGGTTTACCAAAGCCCCCTCGTCCACGATGACGCTCAGAAAATCTCTCGGGCGCGGACCGATCTGCCCGATCTTCATATTTTTCACAGCCTTTACCGCACATGCCGTGCGGATAAAATTCTCGATTCCCTGCTCCAGCTTCGGATCTTCCAGCCAGCAGTTCTCCAGATAGGTATAGGTCAGCCCCTCCCGAAGAAGCCCCATCGTCGTGGCAAACAGGCCGCACTGCGTGTCCGTCTGTCGATATCCATATCCTCCCGGAGGTGCTTCATCCCTTGGCCCCCATACCAGAATGGGCACAGAAAACTCCCTGCAAAGCTTAACCACCGCCTCCTCGTTCCCAAAGTTCGCGTGGGGCACAAACAAAGCGTCAATTTTCTTCTCCCGGAAATACTGGGCTGCCCTCTCCACATCACATGCCTGGTACAGCAACGCCTCCTCATTTAAAAATGAAATATCCACCAGCTCCACATCGCCGATTTTTTCAAGAATTTCATCCACCCGCCTCCGGATCTTCAGGCTGTTTTCATATGCATTTTTCGGATCCGGAAAATCAAACCTCCTTGTCGGCGCATATCCCAACACTAATTTTCTGTAATTGTACATAAACATCCTCCTACCTTCAAAATCTATTTTTTATTCATTCATGGCCTGAGCATTACCTTCATTGCCTCCGGCTCTTCTGCCGCATACTCCTTTCTTTTTTTACGGCAGCCATTCCTGTCAGACACCCTGCTATTGCAAGCATCATAACTCCGCCAAGAAGCAGCAGGCTTGCATATCCAAAGGCTTCCATCAGCCCCCCTGCCAGCATCGGAAAGATAATTCCTCCGAGACTTCCGAAGATGCTGACGGCATTCGTCGCTCCCACAGAGCTTTTTGGGAATTGCTCACAGGCCAAGCCGATTTCCAGTGGGAAATTCACACCTGACAGCAAACCGACCAGGAAAATTAAAACAATCATCATGACCGGCTTCGTAACCGCAAGACCGAGCGCCAGAAGAACCGCTGTGACCAGATTGACACATACCAGGTATTTTTTCGTATCATATTTTGCAAATAATACAGGATAAATCAATCGTCCTGCTGCCGAACCTGTCCAGTAAAAAGTGATCGTAAGTCCGGCCATTGCGGATGCATCGAGCGCCAGCTCCAAATAGCTGGACATATACGTACTGATCGTCATATCAAATCCCATAAACAAAAGCGCCGCAAAACAGGTCATCAGCAGATGCGGATTTTTTAAAAGCCGGAAAAACGGCTCTTCCTGTCCCGGTTCCGACCCTGCTCCCTCTGCCTTCACTTCTGCTTCTCCCTGACTCGGCTCTGTCTTTTTCTGCTTTCTTCCAAGAAGCAGAAGCCCCGCCAGAAGCAGGAAGGAAATCCCGCCGATCACGAAGTAGCTCAGCTTCCAATTCAGTCCGCATGCCAGGATAAATGTGGGAAGGATCGGACCTGCCAGAGAGCCCAGCCCATAGACTCCATGAAAAATATTCAGATACGAATTGCGCTTATCCCCGGACAAATCAGATATATAAGCGCTCATCACCACATTGAGCAGGCTGATCGCCGCACCATTTACAAAAAATGCAGCCAGCAGACTCGTAAAGGAAACCGAGGCCGCAATCCAGAACATTGAGACCAGATGCGCCAAAACTCCCACGGTGATCAGGGTAACTCTGGGCATCCTCCGCGCCAGCATGTCATTGAAAAATATCATAACCAGCTGCCCCACGCACAACACGGATCCTACGATTCCCGCCTTTGCCAGTGGGATACTGTAGGTTTCTGAAAAGGCGGAAACCAGTGCGCTGTACATGATAAATCCAAAAGAAGCAAGAAATATCGTTACATACATGGCTGACAACAATATTTTTTTGTTATTCATTGTGCTTCCTCCATACGAAATTCCCAGCGGACCGGTTTTGTAATTCCATGGAAAGAAGAGAAGATTTCCATGCAGACCCAGATATCCGCCTGTGATGCATCCCCGTCCCCCTCCATTTTTAACGCAAGCTTGTCAGGCTCTTCATACGGCTTTTCTACTTCGATCACATTTACACGTTTTGCATCTTCTGTTTTGAGCTCCACTGTAATGCTGGCTTTTCCTTCCAGCAGCTCAAACTGCAGGTACAACGGCTCTCCCTTCCGGTCTTTCGGGATATCCGTATGACAGTGGTATACCAGAAAACCGCTGTTCTTCCATAAATCATGAAGCTGGGTTCCATGGCCGATTTCCACCGGGTGATAAGAAGGCAGATGGCTGTAATTTCCATCCACTTTTTCCGGCTCCTCAGGCATCCATTCTGCCATTTCCCAATTTGTGATATATCTACTCTGTACAGTTTCCGCCTCCGGTACCTTACTTCCCGGTTCACAGATACTTGTAAGCGCCGCCTTTTCCAGCCCCCTGGCCTCTGCCTGGATTTCCACCCTGGTATCCTGCACTTCTGCTATGATCTGGGCCTTCCCGTTGTACAATCTGCATACTGGTTCTCTGCGGTTACTGGTATCCTTCACATCCCCGTTGCCGGTTACCAGAAGCCTGGCCCCTTTCAGCCTGGTAATCTCAAATACATTTTCAGCATCCGGCACCTCCCGGCCTGCCTCGTCCAATGCGGTTACTGTATAAACAGCGGCTTCCCGGCAGCCGCTTTTTACCTGCTGGTTCTCCAGCTTCAAAGAAAGCTTTTTGGGTTCCCCTGTTGTCTCTCTCACGCATTGCGCAGCCACGTTTCCATTCACCATCGCAATGGCTTTTAATTCTCCCGGCTCATATGCCACATTCCAGTCTGTCTGAAAATAAGCATCGTTCTTCCTGGTTCCAAGCAATCGCCCATTCAGATAAAGGCTGACCTCATCCCCCGTGGAAAATACCCGGACTGTCACGTTTTGGCCTGCCTTCTTCCCGTTCCAATGGGGCTGGATATAGACGAATGCCTCTCCCCGCCAATACGTCTGATACAGATAATAGCTGTCCTTTGCATAACCATTCTGGTCCATACAGCCGCAGGGCGCAAACAGCCCCGGATAATCATGTTCTCCCCGGTAGTCCATCCCCGTCCAGGCAAACATGCCGCTCATGTATGGCGTATTGTCCACAATCTGCCATGTACGGATTCCGGCTGTCCGGTTCCCCAGAACATCTTCCTCTGATGCATTGTTCACTTCTGAAAATACAATGGCCTTCTCAGGGTATTTCTTATGGACTGCTTCACACAGTTCAATGTTGTAGTTCATTCCAATCATATCCGCGCTTTGTGCTGCGCCGTCTTCCAATAGTCCTGTGTGCATCGCCATCAGCACCGGCCTTGTCGGATCCTGCTCATGAATCCTGTGCTTCATGGCATTCATGATCTTTCTTCCGCGTTCACCGTCCTGCAGGGATTCCTCGTTTCCTGCCGACCAGACGATCACACTCGGATGGTTCCGATCCCGTTTCACCATATTTTCCAGACGCCGCAGACCATTCGGCGAAGATTCGAACCAGCGGTTTTCATCCATCACAAGCATACCCAGACGGTCGCATGCATCCAGCGTCTCCCGGGAATGCGGATTATGCGAGAACCGATATCCATTGCATCCCATATCTTTGAGGCGCTGTACCCGGTACTCCTTTATATTATCCGGCAGCGCCGTTCCCAGGCCGCCATGATCCTCATGAATACACATTCCCTTTATTTTTGTTGGTATACCATTTAACAGAAAGCCGCGTTCTGCATCGAATTCAGCTGTCCTGAATCCAAATGTAGTATCTACTTCGTCCAGCAGCACCTCACCGCTGAAAATTCTTGTTCTCAGCTGACAGAGCGTGGGATGCTCCACCGACCACAGCTTTGGATTTCTCACCTCCGCCTGCTGCATCAGCCTCTTTGTTTTCCGTCCCGGTACCAGCTGTATCGATTCTGTTTCAAATAATAAACTGCCCTGTTCATCCGCCGCCGTTTGAACCACCCTGACCTCTCTGTCTGAAAATGCGTCATTGCGCAGTGTCGTTTCTATCGGCACATTCCACAGTTTTCCATCCCTGGATTCCGGATGAATGAAAATACCGCAGTAATCCACACAAACCGGCTCTGTCTTAACCAGCCATACGTGCCGGTAGATTCCTCCGCCTTCATACCACCATCCCTCGTATTCCCGGTTATCCACATATACCGCAATTACATTCAGCTCGTCCTCGTATCTGGCAATATCCGTCATATCCAGATCAATTTCTGCGTATGCACTGTCATTCATCCCCATATAACAGCCGTTGATCCAAATACGGCTTTCCGTACAGATTCCTTCAAATTCTATATGGATGCTTTTCCCTCTGTCGGAAGGCTCCAGCCTGAAGAATCTGCGGTACCATGCATTTTCCCGGATCAGAGAGCCATGCACCGGATTGGCCTCTGGCGTGGGTGCTCCCTGCACCACATAATCATGAGGCAGTTCCACTGTTTCCCAAAGACTGTCATCATAATCTGCTGAGGCAGGTCCCCTTCCCCTCTCCGTTTTTGTATGCATATACGTATACAGATAACCGTGTGACACGGTATCTTCCACATCCCCCCTGTGAAATTTCCATCCTCTGTCCAACTGTAATTTTTCTCTCATATCATCGTCCTTTCCATTTTCCCCGCCTAGCCTTTGATCGCTCCGGCTGTCATTCCTCCTGCAATGCTTTTCTGCGTCAGGAAGAAAAAGACAACGACCGGTATCAGTGACAGGCAGGCCGCGGCAAATGCAGCATTCATATTCGAAACATGCTGTCCGAAGAAATAAAACTGCTGCATCGGTATTGTCCGCATTTCCTTCTTCTGCAGCACGATCAGCCCGATATTGAACTCATTCCACATCCACAGCATATGCAGCGCTGCCACCGTTGCTGTGATAGGCTTCATCAGCGGAAATACAATAAACCAAAAGGTGCGTATTTTCCCGCAGCCATCAATCTGCGCGGCCTCCTCCAGCTCAATCGGAATGGTCTTCGTAAAACCGACATATAAAAATGTTGCGTAGGAAACACTGGTTCCTACCATCAGGATAATCGCGCCTGTATATGTATTCATCAGATCCAGACCCTTCAGCATTCGATAAACCGGAATCATGATCATCTGGAAAGAGACCATCATGCCTGACATCAGAAGCAGATCCATGGCTTTATAAAACCGTTTGCCGCTCTTTCTGCAGATCATATACCCTGCCATAGAAGATGAGATAACAATCAAAATGACCGAAAGCAGCGTTACAATCGTACTGTTTTTTAATGTCACAAAGAAATTTGTTACTTCCACTGCCTTGCTGAAATTCTCCAAATGCAGGCCGGAGGGGAGCGATAAAATACTTTTTGCCGTCTCCATCGGTGTCTTGAAGGCATTTACGATAACGATGTAAAGAGGCGCCAGGAATATCACTCCCGCAAGAATCGTCAGAAGGGAAAGCAGCCCTTTGATTCGTTTACTTTTCTTTGACATCTACGCTTCCACCTCCAGTCTGCGCAAAGCCCTGGACAATCCGCCTCCGATCAATACCAGTGCAATGGTAAATACAACCGAGATGGCCTGCCCGTATCCTGCCTTGTTATAACTCATCAAATGATTGTATATATAGATACCGATCGTCTCTGATGCTCCTGCCGGTCCCCCCTGGGTCGCCGCATACGGAGTTGCGAATTCACGCAGCCCATAGGTCAGCGACAGGGTTATGCAGGTGGTAAATGCCGGTACAATCATAGGCAGCGTTACCCGGAAAAACTGCTGTATCCTGGTTGCTCCGTCCAGATCCGCCGATTCATATAATTCCTTTGGCACTGTGGTCAGAGAGGAAAGATAAACAAGCATATTGATACCCACATCAATCCACATATGGATGATGGCAATTCCGAGAATTACGGTACTCTTCTGCCCCAGAAGACTGTTTAATCCGAACAGGTTTCTGAACACATCGCGGAAAATGTAGCCCCAGATAAACACTGCCAGCACAACGCTGATCGCGGTAGGAAGGAAAAATGCAGTCCTTGCAAATGTCCTCCCGATAAATTTCCGGTTGATTGCCAGTGCAAGCAAAAGAGAAATGATATTCCCCGCAATCGTTGCAATCAAGGTATAGCAGATCGTGTTCTGCACGGGCTGCAGAATATCTTTATTGGAAAATATGTTGATAAAGTTTTTAAACCCAACATAATTTAGTTCTTTGCTGACCCCATTCCAGTCTGTCAACGCAATATGCAGCCCCGAAAAAAACGGAATAATGACAGAAAAGCCGAAAAAAAATAAGACCGGCAGCAAAAAGCTAAAATTTATCAGCTTACTTTTTACTTTTTTATTCATAGGTCTTCCTTTCCCGGACAGGCGCCACGGACGGTGCCTGTCCTGTGTCCACTATTCTATTTTTGCGCGGACAGAGCCGCTTCAAACCGCTCATCCAGCATCTCAATGGCCTCATCCACCGTCATATTTTCATTCATCAGAAGTTCCGTCTCCACATCCGTCACAATCGTCTGCAGCTCGTCGGACACGAACAGCTCAGAATACCCAGTCCAGTCAAACACCTTATCCGCATCAATATACTGCTGGACGTCATAGAGGATTCCATCTTCTTCCGTAACCTCTACGTTTTTACATGCAGAGATATCACCTTTCGTCTTTTGCTGCAGTGCCCCCATTTCCGGTGTAGAGAGCATTTCCAGGAATTTCAGGGCTGCATCTGCATTTTCTGAATCCTGATATACCGCAAATCCGCCAGGTGTAGAGCGAAGCGGCAGCATCGCTTCCTTAGAATCCTCCGTCAGCGGAAGCGGAAAGATTCCAAGATTTGCATCCGGATTGATTCCCATCACAGCCGCCGGGGTCCATGAGCCGTTGAGAATCATACCTGCATCCCCTACTGCCAGCATATTCAGCGCCGTATTCCAGTCTGTTCCAAAGGGATCATCATTGGTATACTGATACCGTTCTTTCATCCTCTGCAGAACCTCTGAAAAATGGCCTTCGTCCGCCGCCCAGGTTGTTGTTCCTGCTTCCAGGTTCAGACGGTTCTCTTTGTCATATTTTACAGTTGTTACCACGGAATCGCACTGCTCGTCACTGAACAGCACCCACTGCTCCTGGAACCCCGCTGCAATCGGAGTCTTTCCTGCTTCCTGTATCGTCCTGCAGGTATCGATAAAACCACTCCAGGTATCAGGCACCTGCTTAATTCCTGCTGCCTCAAATACATCCTTGTTATATATGACAAACATACCGCCCTGCGTAAAGGGCAGGCACCATGTTTTGCCATCGACGCTGCATGCCTCAACTGCACTCTCCTTGATATTTTCATTCAGCCATTCTTCCCCGGAAATATCCATACAAATTCCCGCATCTATAAACTCCTGTTTTTTATGGATATCATCAATAAAGAACAAATCGGGGACATCATCCGCCGCAATCTTATTGCGCAGCATGGAGTTGTAATCATCGCTGGAGAGCGTCTCCATATCAATCTTTACATCCGGATTTTTCTCTTCAAACTGTTCAATAGCCTGCTCCAGAAAACTGATCGCACTGTCTTCATTCATATCATGAATCAACGTCAGTTTTGTATCTTTGCGCTCTGCCGCATCTGATGAACCTTTCGCCCCGCATCCGGCAGCCATCCCCGCGATCATTACAGCAGCAAGCACAACACTTATTCCTTTTCGTTTCATAGATTTTCCTCCTCTTATTATGGGATTTCCTTTGTTGACTCTAATATAAACTTTTTTCTTTTATGGGTCATTTTAAAAAATTGCAGTTTCTTAAAAAATACTATCTTTATATTCAGAAACGGTTGTTCCCGTCACCTGTTTGAAAATCGTGGAAAAATAAGAGGCACTGGAGAATCCTACAGTCTCAGCAATCTCATGTGCTTTCATACTGGTGTTTTTCAGAAGCTTTTTAGCACCCTCGACCCTCACCTGATTGATATACTGGGTCAGCTTCATTCCCGTACTGTTTTTAAAAATCTTGCAGAGATAATTGGGTGTCAGCCCCATCTCTTCTGAGAGAATTTCCAGTGAAATCTCTTTCATATAATTTTTTTCAATATAATTCATAATCGCGGTGGCCTGCCTGCTGCTTCCGCCAGACCCGATCTGATTCTTCTGGCTGATCTTCAGAACCAGCTTTTCATAGTCTTCCAGCAATGCAGCCTCCATCTCCTGGATAGACCTGAACCTTCGGCACCAGCCCTCTGTAATCACCTTCACACCCAGAATCATTTCAGGGTTTATATGTTCTTCTATAGAGATACGGTAGAAAATATGAAAAAGCAAAAAGCATGTTCTCTGAAGGCTGTTCTTATCGGGACGTGTCTGATAGAGGTTTTGAATGATCTGCTTTAACTGTGCCCGTGCTCTTTCCTCCTGGCCCTCATGGATCTCTTCCGCCAGATCCTCAATGGCAGCTTCCAGATTCTGCTCCGTCTTCTTCTGGTTTAAAGTGGAATAAAAAAACACTTTTTCATATCCTTCATACAGGCTCTGTTCCTGTGCCCTCAGCGCCTGCCGGTACAAAAGGGCAATATCACCGGGATTTTTAAAGCTGTCGCTGACTCCCATGGAAAATCCCGTAATATGCTGCCTTTTCATTTCCTGATAAATAGCAGTCACCTTCCGGGTCACATATTCGAAAATACGCATGGCGCTATTTTCATGCTCCAGACAGAACAGAACTGCCAGAGTCTCACCATCCATGGAAATGGTAAACTCCTGCTCTGATATATGTTCATTCAATATGTTCCGCGACTTTTCATAAGTCACCTCATCCGGATCAGGGAGTTTCACTGTCAGCACGGTCATATTGCCCGGTTTATCCGTCCTTCCGGTATATTCCCAGAATTTCTGCATATACTCCTGAGAATTCAGCTTATTTAAAAGCAGATTTTTTAAAAAGTCATTGGAAATAATGGAGAAATTCTCTGTTACAAACTGAGATTTTTTATATTCCTCTTTTTCCCGCTCAATTTCCGCCGCTATCTTATCCAGTATGGAGATAATTTCCTGCTCCTTCAGGTCATACTTCAGAATATAATCCCGGGCGCCCAGCTTCATTGCATCTTTCACAAAATTAAAATCATCATATGAGCTCAGAACAATGCATTTAATCCTGGGATAGCATTCCCGCACCTGCTTTAGCAGCTCAATTCCATTCATCTCCGGCATACTGATATCTGTGAGAATCAGATCCGGTATCTCTTCTTTCAGACAATCCAGCGCACATTTCCCATTCATAGCCTCTCCGATCACCTGAAATCCATATGCCTCCCAGTCCATAAAATTCCGGATTTCATAACGGTAAAACACATCGTCTTCTACAATCAATATCTTATACACCTGCCTGTGCCTCCTCTCTTGTCCGAAATAACGGAAGCCAGACCTCTACAATGCTTCCCCTTCCAGGTTCACTGATATAATTCAATCCATACTCTTCTCCAAAATATTGCTTGATTCGCTGTGACACGTTTGCCACTCCAATGCTATTCAACCCTTCATACCTTTCTTCCTGCACGGTCAGTATCGATTTTATTTTTTCCTGCGTCATCCCGACCCCATTATCTTCCACCGTCAGCCGGAGCTTTCCCTCTGAAACGGATGAAGTAATCCGGATTATCCCGTTTCCTTTGGATATCTCGATGCCGTGAAAAATTGCATTTTCCACCAGCGGCTGCAGGATAAAGTCCAGCATAATATATTCCTGCACGCCCTCGCACAGACAGTATTCTACAGCAAACTTATCCTCGTACCTGAACTTCTGCAGGGTAAAATAATTCCGGATATACTCCACCTCTTCCCTGACTGTGTGGTATTCTCCGTTTTTGCTTAATGATGCTCTGAGAAGTTCGATCAGCGCCGCCGTCATTTCTGCGATATGCTCCTGCTTTTCCATCTTCGCCATGCATTGAATTGACCCCAGTGAATTATAAAGAAAATGGGGATTGATCTGAGCCTTCAGTACCTGGAGTTTAAGCCTTTGTTTCGCCTGTCCTTCTTTATAGGCCGCTTCAATTAGCTCTTCAATCTTATCCGCCATATAGTTAAAACGCGTACACAGCATGCCGATTTCGTCAAGACTGGTGGGTTCGATATGCACTTTAAAATCGCCCTGTTCTACCTTCCGCATGTTCCGCTCAAGGTAATGGATATTCCGGCTCAGATTTCTTGAAACAGCATAGGAAAAAATCAATGATACAAGAATCGCCCCTACCGCAATCATCATAATATACCATTTAATTGATTTTGCATTTGCCATGAAAACATGCTCCGGTATCAAACAGTATATGTTCCACTCTGTACTGTTTTTGATGCGTTCTGCAAAAATATAACTCTCATTCTGGTAAAGAATACGCGATATATAATTGCCATACCGGTCTTCTTTCCTGCTCATACGGTTGTCTATTCCGTCTTCCATCTGAAAATCCCCGTAAATCATGGAACTCTCATTATTTTCGAAGACCAGGCTTTCATTGTCGATCATCCGGTTCCGGGACTGGATGGGCCGGAAGAAATCCTGAGCAATAGCAAAGACCACCGTTCCATACACCTGCCCCAATTGATTCTTCGTATCAATCATATTGCGCACCAGATAGACCTGATTTTCTTCTTCCTCCAGAAACCAGCATGTATTCTTTGCGCCCATCCGGTTCTCCGCCATTTCGAGAATCTCTGCCGCCCGTTCCTGGTTGATATTGCTGTCATTAAATGCCTTTGTATACCTCGCCCACCATGCCGGCTGTTCTCCCACCCCTTTTACGTAAAAAGCAGTGACTGGCACGGAGCTGCTAAAATGTTTATTGCCAAGTGTCCGGATGTTCTGCCTGTATTTTCCCGTACCTTCCTGCTTAATCTGCGGCTCCGGAGCCTTGATACACTCAAGAAACGCCTCGTCGGTCATAAGTTCATATGTGGTCTCCAACAAACTTTCTGTGCGGTTTTCTAAGTTATAGGATAATTGTTCCAGGAACTCACCGGTAAAACTGGCCGTATTTCTGAAGATAACCTGTACTGAAATATACTGAAAAACTCCTCCCAGCAGTAGAATCAAAAGCAGCATAGTACTTACATACGCAATAAAAAATTTGGAGCGGATTTTCAGTTTTTTTGCCCACAAACGGATTTTTTCTATCAGCTTCTGTGCCATATTCTGTTTTCCCCCTGTTCTCATCTGTATATTCCAAAAGGACATACAAGACCTCTTGTATGTCCTTAATTATACTATACCTCAAATCTTACAGGCCCGGTTATACCGCATTTCCAGTGATTACCTTTTATTACCAGTTTGATAATTAACCGGTCTCCTGTAACAATCCCCGGCAGTTCTACCCTCATGCGGCTTCCTTCCACGCCGTGTTTCTCCAGATAATAACGTTTCTGAATGCGGTTCATGTAATCACGCATGGAGATTAAGATTTCTGCCTCCCCGGTAATCTCCTCGAACACCACTGCTCCGGTCTTTCCCGCCTCCAGATCCGGCATATCCGGCTCCATACAATAAATAATATAGCCGCCGCCTCTTGTAAAGTAGAAGGGCATCTGGCGGTCCAGCATCGATGCGCTCTCCAGGCTCTTTCTCCAGTAAATATAATTGTCATCTGTGGTATAGGCGTAGATGTCCGGTTTCTCCTGGTAAATATGAGACATAAACCAATCGTTAATATACGGATTGCCGACACTCACAGACCTTTCCCAGGCAGGCTCTTGTTTCTCCGCCCGGCCAGACTCTTGTTTTCTCTCCCGGGCAGGCTCCTGTTCCCCTTCCCGAACCAAATATAGATTTACGCAGCAGTCCGCTTCTTTCAGCATGCCAGAAATCCTGATTTTCAACACACCTGCTTCTGTCCTGCACCGAAAAACCGCCATTCCTTTTCCTTTATACAGACACATAACCTCTTTCTCCGGAAAGCAGCTGCAATAAGGATCCGCATTATCCGTGCACACACACTCTGCCAGTTCATTACATGCTGTTTCAAAAATATGGGATGCCGTGGGTACCAGATTTCCTTCTGTATCTATGGCCTCCACCCGGACCGTAACCAGGGCTTCGCCGTCTGCAGGATATTCTGTCTTTTCCGGGCAGACCCGGAAGGCATACGCCTCGCCGCTTGTCCGTATTTTTGCTGTTACCCGGTCCGCTCCGCGGATTCCCACTGCTTTCAGTTCACCTGGTTCATAAGGAACCTTGAAGACCGCATGCTGCCGTTTATCTACCACTGCCTCGGCCTGCTTTCTCCCATTCACATACAGCAGAACTTTATCCATATTGCTGCATACTACTACCTCCCGCATTGCTTCTTCCGTGGGATTCCAGTGTCCGCATATATGGAGAACGGGGTCTTCCCTCCAGCGGGCTGCATATTGATAAAAACCGTCTTTTTTGTCTCCATTTATATTCAGCGGACAGGCATCTGTAAAGAACCCCAGATTTCTGTGCTCTCCCCGGTAATCCTCACCGGCCCAGGCAAAAGTCCCGCCATAATAAGGATGGCTTTCCCCGAACTCCAGTGTTTCATACGCCCCCTCGCTTCCCGAAAAAGGATTGCCGCATTCTACTACAGTATCCGCCAGGCAGAGCATCTCCGAACCGATGATCGGCTTGTTTGGATATCTCTTATGGATCTCTTCCAGCTTCCTGTGATTATAATTGACTCCGATCACATCGACCGCATCGGCTGCCGTCCTTTCGCCTTCTCTGTCCGCTTCTGTGAGGCCGTCATGCATAGCCATCGTCACCAGCCTGGACGGGTCCAGTTCCCGGATCCATCCCTTCATCGTCTGCGCAATCCGGTAACCCCGCTCCTCTTTCTGCCAGGGCTCCTCATTTCCCACTGACCAGAGAATAACGGATGGATGGTTTCTGTCCCTTCTGACCAGATGGCGCAGATCTTCTCTTCCCAATTCTCCCGTGTCAAAACGCCGGGTCTCCTCCATGACCATAATTCCATATAAGTCGCACAGATCCAGCAATTCCCTTGCCGGTGCATTGTGGGAACACCGGTAAGCATTTGCCCCCATCTCCACCAGATGCTGTATTCTGCGTTCATAGACCGAGGCATCGACTGCCAGCCCCAGATTGCCTTCATCCTCATGAAAACAGAATCCCCGGATTTCTTTTCGTTTTCCATTGATAAAGAATCCCTGCTCAGCGTCAAAATGAATCTCCCGAAAGCCAAAACGCTGGCACAGACTGTCCCTGATCTCATGTTCCCGGCTCAGCTCCAGATCCAGCAGATAACAGTTTCCCTCATGGATATCCCAGAGAGCCGGAGCTTCCACTGTCATCTCCATGCTGAGGCATGCCCTGGTGTTATTTGGATGTATCCCCTGGCAAATGTATGCTTCCCGCTCTGCCGCCAGAATTCCCTCTGCAGAAAAGATACGTGCTCTGACCGTGCAGTTTCCTGTTCCGCCATATCGGGCATTTACCTCAAAATTGACTCTTACTTTCCACTTCTCTTTTGATTCCGAACTCCCCGCCGTCCCGGTCTTTTCTTTTACCTCCGGAAGATCCGACGCTCCGGTCTTTTCTGTTACTTCTGAAGGCTCCGCATCCCCGGTCTTTTCTGTGAGAATCTGAACTTCTTTTGAATCCAGATACAGCAGGTCTGTTATTTCCAGCCACGCCTTGCGGTACAAACCACCGCCCTGATACCACCATCCCTGCATCCATGTATGATCCAGAAATACTGCAATCAGATTGACAGAAGCGCCAAACCTCACTACATCTGTAATATCAATTTCCACATCACAGTAGGAGGACATCTGTTTCCTCATCAGGCAGCCATTCACCCATATTTTGCTCTCCCCGGTTATTCCGTCAAAATGTAAAATAATACGCCGTTCTTTATCCCTGGCATCAAGACAGAAAAACTTCCTGTACCAGCAATTTTCCGCGTCGAGATATCCATTGTAATCTCTGGCCTGTGGATTCAATTCCTGGAGCACTTCAAAATCATGGGGCAGCGTTACCTCCGCCCAGCCATGGTCGTCATAGGACATTGCAGCAGGCGAAACCTGTGCTCCGGTCTTAGTCAGATGATATGCGTCATATTCCATATCTGCTTTCATTTCTTTTGTAAATTTCCATCCCTCATTCAGATGGATGATTCTTCTACTTTGATGCAAGGCGGTATATTTCATAAACATCCTCCGGTGTCAGCGCGATATATGCGTCGCCATAATCTTCTGTACAATTGATACGCTCAGAAAGCATTTTACCGTCTTTCTCAAAATCAATGCCAAGCTCGGATAAGGTAACCGGCAGCCCCACGCCTGCAAAGAATTCTTTTGTCTTTCGTATCGCAGCGTCCACCGTCTTCTCCGGATGGTCCACATTGATATCCAGGTTCCAGACTTCCCTTGCATAGCGCAGGAGCAGATGAAACTTCTCCTTCTTCAGATACGTCATCCATGCCGGAAGAATGACGGAGAGCGCAGCACCATGCGTCACATTATAGATTGCCCCCAGATCCTCCGCAATGGTATGCAGCCCCAGATTGGTATACAGGCCCATCGATGCAAATTTTCCCATAGCAAGGGTGCCGCAGAGCATCAGCTGGCTCCGCGCCTCGTAATCATCCGGTTTTTCCAGCGCCGCCGGGAGATATTCGATAACCGTTTTCATCACACTCTCGCTCAGCCTGCTGGTCAGCTTCATATCCTCAATTCTTCCAAGATATGCATCACAGATATGGGCAAAGATGTCACATGCCCCGCACATTGTCTGGTATGCCGGAACGCCAAAAGTAAGCTCCGGATTCAGCAGTGCAAACCTGGGCCTCATTTCCGTACAGCCATATCCGATTTTGGATACTTCCTCCGTATTTGTCAGTACAGCAAAGGGACTGGTCTCGCTGCCTGTCCCCGCAAGTGTCATAATAGCCCCCACCGGAAGGACCTCATCCGGCCTGGCCTCTCCACTGTATACCTCCCAGATATCCTTCTCGAGGCGGGTCCCAAGGGCAATGGCTTTTGCCACATCAATGCAGCTCCCGCCGCCGATTCCCAATGTCATCCCCACTCCCTGTTCCTTTGCAGTCTGTATTGCTTCCCTCGTTTTGTCCAACAGAGGATTGGGAACCACATCATTGTATTCCACTACCTTCAGCCCTTCCGCTTCCAGATAGCCGATCACCCGCTCCACCAGAGGGCGCAGCGGCCCCTCTGCATAGGATACTGTCATAACCGTATCCGTCAGCGCAAACTCCCTGCACAGCTTTCCGGCCTCTTCTTCCACACCAGTTCCCCAATAAAGCCTTGTACCATTTTCAAACATAAAATTTGCCATAAGAACCCTCCTGATATTACACAACTAATTTCTGAACCAATGGTAACATCAGAATGTGAAAGAGGCATTTAAAAAAAGAGGGATTCCTTTTAAAATATTATAATAACTAAGTGTGCAGGTACTCCCATGCTTTGCTTTATACCACTCTGTTCTTCGACTCAAAATACAACAATGCAGAGCAGTATAGTGCAATCAGCACCGACGAAAGTAAAATCCCCGCCACAATATCAGTAAACCAATGGACACCGGATATAAGCCGCCCGATTACAGTTGCTGTAATAATGAGGACGGATACAATATCCGACATCCAAAGCCAAGCTTTCCTTTCTCGCAGATAATAATGAAACTGCAGCATGGCTGTAGCCATAATACAGTTTACAAACATAACATGGGAGGAGGGAAACGATGCTTCTAAACTTTCCGAAAGAATAATGGGTCTATCATTGACAACCACCACCTCAAAAAACAAATAAACAGCAATAACCATAACGTAAAATACGCCCAACAGTAAAATCCTGCAATCGACTTTCTGAATGCTTTTCCGCTTTATAAGCTGGAATAGCCCTAAAACCGCAAACCCCAGAGCAAATACTATTGCGAAAACTCCAAGCCAGTCAGTAATATCATACCATAATAGGTTTACACCGAAAAATTTAAACACGCACTGGTTGACAGACGCAAGGCCAACTTTTGAGCGATCCGGACCGACAGGCTGTACATCCACGGTTTTGACCATAACAGTAAAAAGTATAAAGATTAAAAACAATCCCCCTGTTATGATAAGATACTTCTTTAATTTCTTTTGCATAATCAATCTTCCTTTCTTTTGCGGAAATAATCTATTTGCAAGCTGCATTTGGATTATCTTCCAGCAGTACCAAAAGGACAAGAAACCTCTCGTCACAATAGAAAAAGGCCCCGACACTCTTCGTGTCAAAGGGCCTTTTCTCAATGATTTAAGGCTGATCTGCCTGTATCTGCTTCCATAGTAAAAATACTTTCACTCCAAAAAATAAAAATAATAGAATCGTTGCATATGGCTCTCTTGCGGCTGCAAACAAACAGATGGCTGCCGCGCCGGCCGCAATCGAAATTTTAGTAAAATAACGGAACAATAACTCCTTCTCAATATAAATGAATATAAGTCTGGCAATGCCAAGACCGATTAAAAATGTAAAGACAGCCCAATAAATAGTACGGTCTATATTGGGAGTATGGGTATTAGCCAGCAGATTCACTGAGTAAACATGGTTCCCTTCCGGTTTTCCATAAATCGGAAGTAATATAAATGCAACAGACAAAACATCGACGATCCCGCTGATAACCATGTAGATCTTTTTAAGATTAGAACGGTTCTCAGTTTCTGCCAGGGTAATCAATTCATCACTTGATAATAATTCATCAATTGTAACTGAAAAAAGTTTTGATATGCATTTTAAAGATTCGATGTTTGGATAGCCCCTGCCACTTTCCCACTTTGATATAGCTGTCCGTGATACATACAGCTGCTCTGCAAGCTGTTCCTGCGTAAGATTGTTATTCTTTCTAAGTTGCTGCAGCTTTTCATTAAATTCCATTTGTATCCCCTGTCCGTTATTTGTATTAGGCTTCTAAGGCAACAGATTCTTCGATAAACTCCCCGCTGCTTTTTCATTTTTCTGAGGTTTCGACGTATACCTCCTGCAATTTATTGTATACATATTATAACGTTTTATCAACACTCAAATTCGATGTACCGAAAATGGATGTCAGGAGCGCCAGTCTCTACTACGAAAAACTAACTCAAAAATGCATCACGAATCGTAAGAAGCTGCAATCTGCAAAATGATCTAGTAACTTAATCGAACATTTTTACAATGTTTGGTCATGTCTGATATAATAAAATAAAAACCCGGGAGGTACATATGAAAAATATATTAGTAGTCATAGGCGGCGGCAGAGCAAATGGAAATACAATGCAGCTGGCAGATTCCTTCATTGCAGGTGCAAAAGAGGCGGGACATCAGGTGGAGAAAATATCATTATTAAAGAAAGAGGTTAAGGGCTGTCTGGGATGTAATGCCTGCCGGTTTGGAAAACCATGCATACAGAAAGATGATTTTCATGAAATGATTCCTAAGATAAAAGCTGCCGATCTAATAGTTTTTGCATCCCCGCTGTACTTCTGGACAATTTCCTCCAGGTTAAAAGCATTTATTGAACGCTTCTACTGTATTGCAGAGGAAGATGACAATCCGCCTTACGGCAGATATGAAAAATATCCGGTAAGAGACAGTGCACTGTTAATAACATCTGCTGATGACCTGTTTTGGACATTTGAGCAGGTAACTTCCTATTACAAATTTGCTATTGTAAATTATATCGGCTTCCACGACAAGGGCATGCTGTTAGCAGGCGGATGCGGAGATACAAACGGAAAACCCAGAATCAGCGAAACTGGCCATCTAAAAGGTGCTTACGAATTCGGGAAATCACTATACAACGCGTAATAGCGGACTGAAGAGGGACAGATACGCTACCCAGGCCCTCTCCCGCGCCGCCACTCCTTCCGCCCGGGTGCGCCCAGCCTGTGAGGAGCGGGACTTCAGCCGCGGGCCGGGAAACTTCCCTGTCCCTTTCCGCGGGCATAGAGCGCGCCGTAGTTTCACTTGAGAAAAACCACATCGGACTGGAAGGCTAAACTCTGCTTCCGAAGCAGAGTTTAAGCCGGCTTGAGCCGCGCAATTCATCAGAATTGCACGGTGAATGCCGGTGGTGCCTTCCAATCCGATGTGGTTTTTCTCTAGTGAAACTTGGCAAACGGACAGCCTGCGGAAAGGAACAGGGAAGTTTCCCGGCCCGCGGCTGAAGTCCCGCTCCTCACAGGCGTCCCCCCATTATCTCGAGTCCGCCACAGCCTTATACATAGCGAGAAGATTCTCCGGCGGTACGTCCGGCATGATGTTGTGTTCCTGATTGAACACGAAGCCGCCGCCCGGCCCGAAGATATCGATCATTTTTCTTGTGTAATCATATACTTCCTGCGGTGTGGAACGGTTTAATACGGATCTCGTATTACATCCGCCGCCCCAGAAAGTGATGTCTTTTCCAAATTCTTTTTTCAGGGTCGCAGGGTCCATCTGGTAAGCGGTTGTCTGTACCGGATTGAGTACATCGTATCCCGCATCGATCAGATCTCCTATGATCGGATATATGGAACCGCAGGAATGTAAAAATGTCTTCATACTACTGTTTTTGTGGACATACTCATTCAGCTGTGTGTGGTAAGGCTTGAACAGCTCTCTGTATTTCTCCTGGGACATAAACATTCCCGTATCCATCCCCAGATCGTCTCCGAATCTGAGAATATCCACGATGTCGCCCACGGCGTCACATACGCAGCTCAGGGTAGCCAGATGTCTTTCCATCAGCTGATCCACAAGCGCTTTTACATTTTCCGGATCCGCATAAATATCCATAAGGAAGTTATCCATCCTGCGCAGGAATGTTCCCCACTCGAACAGGTTGCATCCGCAGGTAATCATCAGTGCCTTGTCCGTGCTCTTTCTCAGTTCGAGGGTGCGCCTTCTCAGTTCGCTGTAAAATCCCTTCTCCCCGGCGTGATCCCACGGACTGTGCACAAGAGCGCTCCACAGAACCTTGCCCATCTGATGATCCAGATCGGAATAATCATCCGGGTAGTCGTCCACATACGGGAAATATGTCTGGTCGAAAAAGGTTGCTCCGACCGGCATTTTAGCTATCTGGGTTCCTTCTTTGTCTACAACGATGTAGTTGCCGTTCTCCTGCCGTTTCGGCCGGAACCATACCGGGTACTGTCCGATAGAACCATCTGCCAGGGTCACGTCATACCAGTCGCTGTCTTTTTCATTAAACACGCGTCCGATATCGATGACATCCACCCCAAACTCGTCAATCAGATTCTGTTCCGGTATAACGACCTGCTGCACTACGTCATAGATCCGGGTGTGCCCGTCTGTAATGCCCATATGCTTTTTCAGATTATTATAGGCAATCGCCGAGATCCCCGAGCTTGGTGTTGCCCCCAGATCCAGCGGCACATAATCCGGTTCTTTATGGTCTATTGCCGCCATCACACGCTCTCTTGAATTCATACCAAAACCTCCGTCCTTAATCTAAATGATAGACCTCTTCCATCTCAGCCCACCACTCGCCTTCTTTTCTCTCTTCGAGCGGCTGCTGGAACGGCATTACCAGATCCCACCACTCCTGGGTCTTCGGGTCTGCTGCCATTTTGTCCATATCTGCTTTATAATCGTCTCCTGTATACTCATAATATGAGAACAGTAATTCGCCGAAATTATAGATAGAATAATTGGAGATATTGCATTCCTTAATCATTGCATTAATTTCCGGCCATATATGTGCATGATGATATTTGTAATCATCCAGTTTTTCCTTTTTCACTCCTATGATAGAACCATATCTCTGCATTGCTGCACCTCCGATTTTATACTTTATTCCGCAGCTCAGCTGCTGATCTGCCCGCAGGACATGCATTACGAGGTGCCCTTTGGGTATATTTTTCTCCGTTCAATATACTTTCTGTGCCTCTTCAAACAGGGCATGGATATTAGCTGGCGGTACATCCGGCATAATTGCCTCGTGGCTTGGTGAAATAATCAGTCCTGTAGGGAAGATTTCACGCAGTTCTTTTACTTTATTGCGCACATCCTCAGGGCTTCCGTTTACAAGCAGGTCCTGGGTATCTACGCCGCCGCAGAATGCAACCTGATCACCGAATTTTTCTTTCAGCCCTCTTGGCTCCATGCCTGTTGCCAGTGCCTGAATCGGGTGTACAATATCCACACCGGCTCCAATCAGATCCGGAATTACATCTGCGATAGAGCCGCAGGAATGGTAAATTACTTTTACGCCGTAGCTGTGTGCCTGCTCAACAAGGCGTTTACATCCCGGAATAATAAACTGGCGCACCATATCAGGTGATAACATCAGGCCTCTCTGACTGCCCATGTCGTTTCCAATCAGGACTGCATCCAGTTTACCTTTAGTCGCTTCAAAAAAGATCTTATTGGCCTTCAGATAGAATTCCATGACCTTTTCATTGACTGCTTCATAAATCTCAGGATTTGCAATCATATTCATCAATGCAGTTTCCATGCCAAAAGCGGCGCAGGTATCCTGGAAGTGAGCTGACCAGAGGATTCCCAGTCTCACTTTTCCTTCCGGTGCTGCCTCGACACGGCGCAGACACTCTTCGGGATCAATGTATTTTTCAGGATCCGGCCATTCAAAGAAGTCCAGATCTTCCAACTCCTCGGCATCCTTAAAACATCCGTCTGCCGTCAGGGTCCGGTCCTCCGCATCTACATCGCCGTCCATATACCAGTCAAATGCGGCATAGATGGCGCTTGCGGTCGGTGACTTGTACGGGACTTCCACTGCATAAAAATCATCGCCTACCGCCAGTTTTAACTCATGCATATCCTTAACGCCATAATATTCAAATAATGCCGGCTGTGAAAATATATCCGGCATGCCAAGCCATGCTGCCGGGCGGTCTACCGGTTTCCTCTCAACTGTTGCCAAAAAACGTTCTTTACTGTTCATCTGCCTCTCCTCTTTCACAGGTCAGGCGGAGGTTGATATACCATCCTCCGCCCGACCGTTATCTGCTATTTCATTTTTACTAATTCTTGCTTACCACTGACATGGGAGGAAATCCTCTACATTGTCAGCGCTGATAATGTCTGTTCCGATGTAAGCTACTCTCGGGATTTCTTCTCCGCAGAAGTACTCGGACATTGTTCTTACTACAAGACCTGCATCTGCCTGGCATGACTGATAACTTGCGTATTTCAGCTGTCCGCTCTGGATCAGCTCTGCGCCCTGTTTTGAAATACCAGCTGCTACGATAACGATATCTTCACGTCCTGCTGCTTTACAAGCTTCTGTTGCACCGATTGCCTGGTCAGAATCGTCTGCAAGTACGATTGCGTTCAGGTCGTCGCCATATTTTGTGATCCAGTCAGATACAACCTGTTTTACAGCGGAAGCCTCAAATCCTGGTGACTGAACGTCAAGAGATTTGATGTCAGGATATTCTTCTGCTAATGTGGACATTGGTCCGAATGTACGTGCATAGTATGGTGATGTTCCTACATTATGTGTGATGTAGCAAACGCCGCCTTTTCCGCCAAGCTCTTCACCGAGTTTGCTTGCCAGGTTTCTCATCTGATACCAGTCGTTCGGGCCTGTGTAAGCCAGAATGTTGTTCATTGCATCTGCTTCCGGAAGTGTGTTACAGCAGAATGCAGGGATTCCTGCTTTTGTGATCTTCTTGAACTGCTGTCCTGCATGGTCAGCACTTACAGGAATTACAACGATTGCGTCCGGGCTCTCATTGATTGCCTGGTCAACATATCCGTCCTGTGTTGACTGATCCCAGTTCGGATCATATACGTCACATGTCATTCCAACTGCTTCACAAGCTTCCTCAAAAGCTTCCTGATAGCATGTTGTCCATGCGTGTGCGCCGTGTACAATTACGATAACGTGTTTGCCCTTCTGTCCGTCTGCAGGAGATTCCGGGAATTTTGAGTCATTTGCATCATCCCAGTCAAGGTACTCATAATAATGCCATTTATTAATATCTGAGTCCTCCAGTTTTTCCAGTTCTTCTGCATCACCCTTTGCTTCCGGTACATCAAATGTTGTTCCTTCTTCCATCAGCGGATGATTGTCTGTTGTTTTGAGTTCTTCAATTGCCTTTGCTAGAAGTTCTTTGGATTCTGCCAGGTTATCCCCGCCCTTTGAATCCTCTGTCTTTGCATCTGATTTTCCAGAATCAGAATCTTTAGAACTGTTTCCGCAACCTGTCAGGCTGACTGCGCTTACCAGCATAAGCCCGCTGAGCAATACTGCTACATACTTTTTGAACATTTTTCTTCCTCCTTTTGTTTTCCTTAGGTTTCTTATTAAAAACATGTCCCGCATGTTTCTAATCTGAGTTACTTTCTGAACCTGCTCGGATTCGAGAACCTGGCCTATGAAGCCTTGCCCAGCTCCTTCATGGCCTCTTTATGCAGGTTCGGCCTTGTACCAACTGTCTTGTTTCTGTTGTACAGAGCAATTGTTTCGTAAACGATACATGCAATCAGGATTGCTGCAATAACAAGTACCTGAATTTCTGTCTTCTTGAAAATAGCTTTCAGGAGCGCAATGGCTACCAGTGACACCCATGTCCATACAACGCTTCCCTTTCCTCCATTGATTGCAGTACCACCAATAATGGTTGCTGTCAGTGCGATCATCAGAGGGCTGATTCCTTTTTCGCCCATTGTAATACCGGCTGTTCCTGAGTAGATACCGTTCAGCGCTCCGCCCAGTGCACATGCCGCTGATGAAATAACGAATGCCAGTGTCGTGACTCTGTCACTCTTAATACCTGCCAGCCATGCTGTCTCAAGGTTACCGCCGATCATATAGACATTCCGTCCGAATCTTGTGTAACGGAGCACAATCATAACTATGAATACAACAACTGTCGTAATCAGGAAGTAGGTTGAAAACGGCAGGAAGGAAAGCAGATTGTCATTCAGAACATCACTGAATGCATAATCTTTTCCAATACTCAGCTCTTCTCCGCCTGTATAGATGTACATGGAACCTTTTAATACAAACTGCATACCGAGTGTTGCGATGAAGGAATGAATCTTCAGCTTTGTTACAAGGAAACCGTTGATACATCCAACCAGAACTCCGACCAGTGTTGCAATCAGGATACAGACAGCCCAGGGAAGACCCGGTTTGTCATGCAGTCCCAGACAAAGCAGCGCTGCAAACGTGGACATATACATAATCGTCAGATCCATATGTCCTGCAATCATACATGTTGTAAATCCCAAGCCCAGCCAGATTACAAGGCTTCCGTTTCCTGTAGCGGCACTAATGTTGTACATGGTATAGAAGTTATCTACAAAAAGACCAATAATCAATATCAGAGCCAGGAAAAGATAAGATCTGTTTTCATTAATAAAATTTGCATTAATTTTAAATTTCTTATTTTTCATTATGCTCTACCCAACTTTCTGTTAGAATATGTATTCAGCCAAACGATAAACAGGAATACAAGACCCTGTACCAGGTATTTCTCATAGGTTCCAAGACCAATCCATGAAAGGATGTTGTTGAGGATACCATAGGCTAATACGCCTCCAAATGTTCCAACTACTGAACCTTTTCCTCCGTTTAAGAGGCATCCGCCCAAAAGTACGGCTGTCAGACAGGAGAAATCGTATCCGGTTCCGTTTTCGTAGGATGCTGTCTTACGCAGCGCTGCGAAGAAGATCCCGCCGATGGAAGCACAGACACCGTTGATGATGTAAGCGGTAATCAGTGTTTTTGCACAATTGATTCCGGAGAATTTTGCTACTTCATAGTTTGTACCGATAATTTTCAGCTTCTGGCCAAATTTAGTCTTTGCATGTATAAACCAGGCAATAACCATAATAACGATCATGACAATCGCCATCAGGGAAATATACTTTCCGATATAAGTTCTGGCAATGGAAAAGAATGTGCTTGCTGCATGCTGCGCAAAATCAGTGTCCTTTGCTACCTTATCCGCATAGAGCTGTTTTCCTTCCCAGATTACACGTACGATACCGGAAAGCAGAAGGTTGAAGCCCCATGTCCAGATGATCGGGTTCGCTCTGAGCTTACCAATCATGAAACCGTTGATGAAACCGATTACCACACCGGATAAAATACCGATCAGCATTGCAACCGGGAAACCAAAGTTAATAGTCTGCACTGTCATCATACCGCCCACAGCCATGGTAAGCGGAATGGACATATCGGTCATGTTACCGGAATATGTAATGAAAATAAGTCCCGCACTGACCATACCGATCAGTGCAACCGCCTCCAGGATGGACTGGATATTGCTGGCGGCGAAGAATGTACCTTTTGATACAATCATACCTATAATAATTAACGCAACTACAACAACGTAAATACCCAACTTATTAAAAATAAGACTGAACTTGTTGATCTCTTCTTTTCGTGTATCTACCTTGGGCGCGCCTGGATTTGGATTGTTATTTATTTGTTCTGACATGATACGTACTCACCCTCCCCATTAGCTGCAATCAACAGTGAATTCTCATTGATACCTTCTTTTGGAATCTCGCCGATAATGTGGCCTTCTCTTAAGATTACCGCGCGGTCGCAGAGGCCTACAACCTCCGGCAGGTCACTGGAAAGCAGGATACATGCATTTCCCTGTGAAACATATCTCTTAACCGCATCGTGGATAACCTGTTTTGCATTGACATCAACGCCTCGTGTAGGCTCATCCAGAATCAGAATGTCAACATCTGCCGCCAGCCATTTTGCCATCAGGACCTTCTGCTGGTTACCACCGGAGAAGCTGTTTACCAGTCTGTCTCTGTCTGCTGGATATACACTCATTTCGTTGATCTTTTCATCGATCAGCCCGAACTGTTTCTTACCGTCATAGATAATGCCAGGGCCGCATCTGTCAATAATACAGGATGTTACATTGTCTGCAACCGTCTGAGGAAGCGCCAGTCCTACGACCTTTCTGTCCTCTGTCAGATACCCGATTCCGCCCTTGATGGCTTCTCCGAGATCCCGGAAGTGAACTTCTTTTCCATGGATGTACTCTTTTCCTCCGTCGATCTTGTCAACCCCTGTCAGGCCTCTTGCGATCTCGGTACGTCCGGAACCGGCAAGCCCGCAGATAGCGAGGACTTCACCCTTATGAAGTTCAAAGTTTACGTGATGATAGAATCCCCATCTTGTAAAGTCTTCCACTTTCAGTACTACTTCATCGGTAACCATGCTCTTATGGTCTGCATAGAAGCTCTTTACAGGCTCACCAACCATGCATTCTACCAACTGTTCTGTATTGGTCTCTGAGATCGGGAAAGAGTCAACCAGCTTACCATCTCTCATGACTGTAACCATATCTGCAATCTCGAAGATCTCACTTAAGTGGTGGGAAATATATACAATAGCCAGTCCCTGTTTTTGAAGATTTCTTACGATCTCAAACAGTTTGTTGACTTCCTCGCTTGACAGTGCGGAAGTAGGCTCATCCATAACCAGGATCTTCGGTTCAGAACCGAGTACCTTTGCGATCTCAACCAGCTGTGCATCACACTGGCTGATCTCGGATACGTCCAGCGTCGGATCGATATCATCCAGGCCGACACGGCTCAGCAGCTTCTTAGCTTCCTCGATTGCTTTCTTCTTATCAATGAACAATGCGTTCTTTTTCGGAAGGCGCCCAACAAGAAGGTTTTCATAGATGGAAATTCTGCGCGCCAGTGATAATTCCTGGTACACCATTCCTATTCCATATTCTTTTGCAAGGTTCGGTGTGTGGAGATCTCTCTTTTCTCCATTGATATAGATCTCTCCTGTATAATCATTGAAAAGACCCGCAAGCATTTTCATCAGAGTGGATTTACCAGCTCCGTTTTCCCCCATGAGGGCATGTACCTCCCCCGCTCTCACCCGGAAATCGACTTTATCAACAGCCAGTGTTCCGGGAAATCTCTTGGACACGCCACGCATGTCCAGTGCATACGCTTCATTCTTAGATGCGTTACCCATGCTGATTAACTCCTTTCGTGTTGCTATTTATTGATTTCACCACCGGCAAATCCTAAAACATAACTGTGGCGTTTTACTTTGGCAGTATCCAGCAGATTCTGATACCATTTATCATGCGCTTCTATGCGCATATCTTCCTCTGCTTTTACCTGCCATGCCTCAGCACCTTCGCCGGCGTAATAAACCACATGAAAACCGCTTTCTGTGTATATGACACTGCAGTCTCCAGGCTTGCGCCCATCGTCAAACACCCATTTATCAATTGCATCATCCAGAGTGTCTCTGGTCAGATTCTCAAATGTTCCGTCTGAATCTGATGCAGACTCATATTCTGAAGCAAGAGCTTCAAAACTTTTCTCTGTTTTATCACCTTTTTCCCATGTCTCTTTCAGCTCTTCCGCTTTCGCACAGGATTCTTCATACAGCCTGTTTACTTTATCTTCATAATCATCAGCGCTGCTGTCCTCAAGCGCCGGATCAACCGGGAAGCAGACATCTGTGATGCTGGCTGTCGGATAACTGCTCTCGTTCCTGCTGTGGAACACCATTACATAATAACCTGAACCGTCATCTATGACATTAAGATCGCCGTCTTTTCGATCTGAAGAAAAAAGCCATTCTCCGTAGGAGAAATTCGGATCATAGTATGCGTCATCAAAAGCATAATAGGTTCCGTAATCTTTATATTCACTGCTGACTTCTTTTAGTTCCCCGCCTTTTTCCACCTTGTCATGAATCTCCTGCGCTATGGCAAAGGCATTCTGTTTTTCTTCCTGGGTCGGCTCTGTATCTATATCGCTGGCTTTCACATAAAAACGTTCATAGTTGACAAATGTATATTCCGGAAGATGTTCTTCATAATACTCTCTGATCTCATCCTCACGGAAACTAAAGTCAGCCTTTACCTTATCGCTGTACTCCGCCGCCAGATGGGAATATGTGAGATGCTTCCTGTAAAGCTCTTCCGTCATGCCGCTGCCGTATATATTTTCCAAATACTTATCTATACTGATTCCGGCATTATCAGCGCTGCTTTTTATATCTTCCAGTGCAGTATCAATCTCTTTCTGCGCCTCAGTGCTCAGTCCAAATCCTTCTTTCTCAGCCAGAGCAGCCGTTCTTAGAACGCTGGACATAGACTCCACGGTCTGATCCTCAAAATATTCGAACCAGGACTGATGATCGTCATAGGGCTGGTCTTTCAGAGATGTGCTGTCATCAAACATATACTCTCTGAACTCACTGTGTTCATCCAGATAGGAATTATAATAAGCATAGTAGTAATAGTTAAATTCACACAGCTTATACCCTTTCCCGTCTATCGTCACCGCAGGAAGGAGCTTGACCGGCGCCCCGCTTTGAAAAAACAAAGCTGCAAGAATTCCAACGATCAAAAATACTCCGAGTACCACTGCAAAAATTGTGATCTGCCTGTTCTGGCGCTGCTTTTTTGCCTGATGTTCCTGTTTCTTTGTGCCCCCGCTGTTGTTGATTTTTCTGCTCATAGCCACCTCTTATCAGCACAAAGGCCTCTTTATCTGTTATCCAAGGATCTCTTTTACTTTTTCCGCAAAGGCTTTCCCCAGTTTTTCATGGTATTCAGCCTCCATATGTACCCCGTCCCTGACGGATGCCTTTCCATATTTGGATGCGTCTATAAAGTGCACACCGTTTTCTTTTGCAAATGCCTCATATGCTTCTGCAAACCTTTCTGAACGCTCAACCGCGCCTTCTCCGAACATATCCAGAAAGAGCGGAACATCCTTGTAAGACGGATCAATCAGGAGGGGAGCTGCCAAGAGTACTTCCGGCCTGTTTCCTGCCATCGGCACCGTTTTAACCGCGTTCAGATAGCGTCCGAATCCGAATGCTATGGTATAAGGATCTACCCCGAATCTGGCCTTCAGATCGTTCGTCCCGAGCATCAGGATAATCAGGTCAAGCGGGGACTGTGAATCCAGGCAGGCCTCAAAATAAGCGATGCCGGAAAGTCTGTTTTCGACTGGATCGTCGTGGACAGTGGTCCTTCCGTTATATCCTTCTTCAATAACCTGATACTCATTTCCCAGTTCAGCCGCCAGAATCCCTGTCCACCTGACATCGTCCGGATGTCTGGTCCCTTCAGCCGGAACGGCTCCCCAGGTGTTGGAATCCCCGAAACAAAGTATTCTCTTTTTCATACTGCTGTTTCCTCCTTCAATTCTTCAAGTACGCCCCGGCGTACCTGCGGCGGGCCGCGCGTCATGCTCCGCATGACACAATTAATCTGCGCGCCTCTCCCATCCGCCGGAGGCTTTACTGCTTGTTAGATAAATTTTTTTCGTGCTTCATACAAAGCAATGATATTTTCCACAGGAACGTCGCCCTCAAAATCCTGGCTCGGCCCCAGAATATATCCTCCATCCACATTCATCGTCCTGATGATGTATTCCGTCTCCGCCCTGACCTCCTCCGGTGTCCCGAAAGGCAGCAGGTTCTGTGTGTCCACACCGCCCTGAAAGCAAAGCTTGTCTCCGTATTCCCGCTTTAATGAATCGACTTCCATTCCCTTTACCTTCTGAATCGGCTCCAGTCCGTCAACCCCGCATGCAATCAGGTTTGGAATAATCTTCCTGACCGCCCCGCAGGAATGCTGCAAGTAAAAACAATTATATTTATGTGCCAGCTGAACCAGCTTTTTCGTATTCTCCGCAAAATATTCATCCCACATCTTTGGGCTGAACAAAAGGCTGATCTGCGTCCCGTAATCGTCACATGGCCGGATCAGATCGATCGCACCATCGCCTGCTTCTAACATCCGCTCATACATCTCCATATAAAACTGGCTGTAACGGTTCAGCATTGCCTTTACCATCTCCGGCTCCTCCGCCATCAGCATATAGAAAGATTCCGCCGGATACAGATCCAGAAATACCTGATAAGGCCCCGGCCATCCGATCCGGATCGCTTTATCCTGATGCTGGCCGCAAAAACGCTTCACAGCCTCATAGTCAAAATGATCGGGATTCGGCCAGTCTCTGAAAGCCATGAGTTCTTCCATCGTCTCAACATGTTCAAGAGGCCTTTTGATGGTATGGCTGTTATACTCCACACCGTTCCATTTTTCTACATATTGCTGTCCAAAAGGATGTGTATGCACTACCTCCCCTTTTGCGTTAACAAAATCCGGTTTCTTAGGCCCGATATATGGCGGAAAATCCATTACCCTTGTGTCAATCTCCAGGATATCCATAACCTCTTCTGCCGATTCAACCTGAAAGTATTGCTGCATCTTCTCCCATGCAGTCTCAACAGCCTGCATCGTTGCAGGGACACGGTCCGGAGTCTTGTGCTCAAAAGCTGCCCTCACACGCTCCTTACTATTCAATTGATATCCCTCCCTCAGAGTTCCTCTTCTTGTTAAGCTCATTATAATTCTGAGGGAGTTTAAAAATCAATTTAAATTAAATTTTAAATTTAAACGTTTAAATTATTTTGTATAATCCTCGGCAACACGCATTGCAATCTTCTCCCATTTAAACAGCCGCTGTGGATCATGCCTTACAGTTGAGATATCTTTGAAGATAAGTTCCACATGGCACTGCCCCTCTGTCAGCTCCATAAACTCTCTGATTTCCTTCTCCGCCTGAGCCTCATCAAAAATATTGCCTGCAACAATGGCCGGGTTCGGCTTTCTGCTCATAACATAGTCCGTCCCAACCTCTTGAATGATCTTTTCACTGTTACACCAGGGTGATACGGATATTTTGCGCAGATTGGGTATTTTTCTAAGCATGGAAACCTTCAGATCCAGAGGTTCACAGCATCCGTAATAGGTAAGTCCGAATCGCCTGAGCCACTTCAAATCATGTTCAACGGCGAATTCCCAGTGCATCTCAGGAGATACGGTTGAGAATATCTGTGCATTGGAACATCCCCACATATTCTTTGCAAGTACATGGTTCGGATTAAAGTCCTCACCGGGAAGCTCTGTTGTATACCCGTAACCGCCTGAGCCTACCCGGGTGTTATTGCAGTCCAGTGATAACAGGTTCTGTTCTTCAAACTGATCCAGCTCTACCATCCATGCCTGGACCATTTTTTCATAGATGTCGTGTACCATATCCGGCCTCATGACCAGATCCATAATGGCTTCCTGTACGCCCCACCAGCGTATTAGGTAATCCCACGGCGTATACCATATATGGGTCTGCCCCACCTTTTTGACAGGGATTATTCCCGCAAATACATCCCGCATTGCATCATAAGAATACTGCGTGGCCCTTTCATAATGGGTGACCACCGGCATCTTGATCTTTTCAATGTCTTCCGGCTCCTGGATCTGAATCTTAAAATGCCTGGAATAGATCTCATTTTCCTGATCCGTATACGCGGCATCCACATCTTCCACAATTCCAAAATCCGTAGAGTGGATCGCCAGCGGACATTCGATATAGGGGTTGACTACCATGTCCCCCGGAAAGTGGTTCCACTGGAAAATCGTCTTTTTCAGCGTATCCTCCAGATTTCTTGCCCAGGGATGTGTGCACTTCAGGGTCAGCTCATCGTTTATGTTCATCTCATGCCAAGGAATCTCATTGATCCATACCATTGGTTTTACCGATTTCTTATCATTCAAAAGCGTCCAGTTTCTGGCATTCTCTTCATTTCTTCTATCACCTGAGATCTGCGCTATCCTCTCTCCCAGTGTTTTTAAGATATCCTTATCCTTCTGTGTAAGTATAATTTCTTTCTCCTCCGGAATCACCGGTTTGTGTGACGGGTCATGCAGCATAATCTTTTCCTCCTTTACTATATGCCTGCCGGTTCCGAAGAACCGACAGGTTATTCCAGATTTTTACTCTTTTTTCCATCCTAACACTGCATGAAAAAAGCCACAACGCTCTGTTGTGGCTTTAAGGTTGCTCAATGTGACATTTTTTGTATTCACCGGGAGTGACTTCCATATATTTTTTAAATGCTCTGGAAAATGTCTTCGAATCACTGTACCCGCAGTCGGCAGCAGCCTCATTCACTGTGCTGCCCCCAATCAATGCCTGAGCCCCCACACTCATTTTCCTGGTATAGATAAACTGGCTCGGGCACATGCCGAATATCTCTTTAAACCTCCTGGTAAAATAGGACCGTTCCATACCCGCACACTCTGCCAGCTCCTGTACCCCCGGATTCTCAGCAATGTGCTCATCAATATACTTCAGCACACGCTTCATGCGCCGGCTGCTCGTGCGGTAAATCGGCAGCCTCTCATTGATCCGCTTCAAAAAGATATCGAACAGCCTGGACACGTCCTGAAAGCAGGCGGGATCACGCTGCAGGAGCCGAATGCTGTGCAGCAGATAATACAGCTCTTCATCCGTTCGGACCTCAATGCAGGTAAAATTCATAGCCAGAGAGATATCCATCTCCACATGGAACCAGAGCACTTCCAGCGGATCGTCCAGATCATGCCGCAGAGAATAGGGCTGCATCACGGGAAGTACATAAAAATACCCCTTTTCCAGCTGCACCTCATTTTCCCCCTGCCGGAACCATGCCTTTCCTCCGCAGACATAATACATGCGGTAAAATGCGGCGCATTCGTCCGTCATGCCCCAGTCCGGAGGGCACAACGTATACTCATTTTGTATAATCTTAAATTCAAAATGCACAGCGTGCCTCCTTCTTTAATCGTTTAACTTAATATTAAATTCCGTTGACTTTTTTATTTACTTATGACAATATTATTATAAAATTTGGAGAAAGGCAAGGAGGGATTCTTATGGCAACATTAAAAGATGTTGCGGAAAAAGCGGGCGTTTCGATTGCGACCGTCTCAAACTGTATTAATAATACGAAAACCGTAAAACCCGCTACCCGGGCAAAGATCATGCAGATCATTGAAGAATTAAACTATATTCCCAATGCATCCGCTAAGAGCCTCAAATCTGAAGCATCCAGAGAGATCGGAGTTGTATTCCCTGATATTGATGACTCCTGTCATGCAGATATTTTAAAGGGAATCATTTCCAGCGCAGAGAATATGGATTATACATTAAATATTTCCTTCTCTTATCACACGCCAAAGCTGGAGCGCAAAATCATAGACCAGCTCATCGGCAGAAATGTAGCCGGGATCATTCTCATCACATGTCAGCCCCAGAATGCAGACTATTTCCAGAACAGCATTGTCAGGCATAACATTCCAACCATATTTATCGATCATTTTCCCGATAATATAGACGCAAACTTCCTGGCATTTGACAATTACAATTCCTGTTACTATCTCACTAAAAAGCTGATTGAAAACGGTTATCACAATATTGACCTCATGATCGGGCACAGCGATTACTTTTCTGAGCGTGAATGTGTCCGTGGATTTACCGATGCCCACGATGACCTGGAACTGGAATTTGACCCCTGTCAGATCATTGAAACACGCTTTACAAAAGAATCCTCATTCCGCAAGGCCATGTTCAACATCGTAGAAAAACCGCCTCAGGCTATTATTACGTCCTCACATCCGCTGGCCAAAGGGGTAATTGAAGCATTTAATCTCTGTTCAATCAAGATTCCAAAAGATACCTGTATCATCACTCTTGGAGAAGAATCCTGGAATGAGAGCAACTATCTGCCGAACCTGCTGCACACGTCCCGTACGGCTTACACGCTTGGCATCCGCAGCATACAAGACCTCATGAAGAATCTTCAGGAGTCGGCATTTTTTGAAAAGGAGTTCATGCTCTTCAAGGATAACGTAATAGGAAGCCACATCAAGATTCCCAAGGCTCCCATTCCCTACCGCATCCCCAAAACTCCCAAGAGGACACTGCGCATTATTGCCACCTCTATGCCCACCATCCTCTCGTTACATGCAGTATCCAAAGAGTTTGAGCGGCAGCATGAGGTTAAAATAGAATTTGATTTTGTAAGCTACAGAGAACTGATCGAAACGATCGTCGCAGACAGTGCCAGGGAAAAAAGTAAATATGATGTATATATGTATGATATCTCATGGCTTACATATCTGGTAAATTTAAATGTGCTCACAGATATTACCGAACTGATTACCTCCAATGAGATGTTTACTAAGCATCTTGTTCCCAAGAACCTGTCCAATGCATGCTATAAGGGGAGGTATTACGGATTTCCTATCGTGGGAGGCTCCCATATACTGTTTTACAGAAAGGATTTATTTGAACAGCCGTCCATCCAGAACCAGTTTGAGACAAGGTACAATATGCCGCTGCGCCCCCCCAAAACCTGGAAAGAATTCAACGGCATTGCCCAGTTTTTTACGAAAGAATTTAACCCCTATTCGCCGACTTTATACGGAACATCCGTCATTGGCAGCGTCAATGAGGAATTTGCCCTGGAGCTGCAGATACGCCTCTGGAGCTTCGGCGGCGGCTTGTATGACAGCGCCGGACGCCTGAAACTGGATACACCGCAAAATGTCAAGGCACTGCAGAGTCTTCTGGATACCGCCCGCTTTACGGAACACGGCATTTCCAATACTTCCATCAATTCCAGTTTCCAGGACTTCGGAATTGGCCGCACTGCTATGCTTCTTTCCTTTACGGAGTACGGAACTCTGATCAACGACTGCCTGCACGGGGATATTATAACGAAAATTGATTACAGCATGCTCCCAGGGCAGACTCCGGCCAATGTAGGGTGGCATATGGGTATCAGCAAGACAACCCGCCACACAGAATTAATAGCAAACTACTTTAAGTGGATATCCCAAAAGAAAACAAGCTACTATATGACGACTTTAAACGGGCAGTCCACCGTACTTTACCCCTATGAGAACCAGGAGATTTTAAGGCTTTATCCCTGGATGAGAGTGAACACAAAGTGCATCGAGAAATCCAGGAACCGGGTCTATCCGTTCCAGGCTCCCGACAGGATCGTACCTCCATACGAGATAGAGACGATCCTTCAGGATGTATGTATCCAGGCTTACCAAAAAGAGCTTTCCCCGCAGGATGCCCTGCGAAAAGGAGAGAGCAGGATCCGGAGGCTGTTTCAATAGAAGTGCCGCTTAAGTGTCCGGTACAGAAACTCCGGCTCAATGGGCTTTGCAATATGGGCGTCCATCCCTGCCTCCTGGGCTTTCGCGACATCCTCCTGAAACGCATTCGCAGTCATGGCAATAATCGGAATTCTGCCTGCCTGCGGATGTGTGCTGGACCGGATCGCCCGGGCCGCTTCATATCCGTCCATCAGCGGCATCTGAATATCCATCAGAACGGCATCATAATAGCCCTCCTTTGATTCAGCAAAAGCCTCCAGAGCCTGGGAGCCGTCTGCGGTTGTATCCACATGGATACCCGTCATCTGCAGAATCTCCACGGCAATTTCCTGATTCAGCGCGTTGTCCTCGGCAAGAAGCACCCTGCGTCCACTGAAATCAAAGTCCTGCGCCGGATTATCTGCCGGTTCTTTTTCTTTACCTTTTCCGGTAATGTCCAGCAATGTGTTGTAAAGAGACGATGCAAACAGCGGCTTTGTAAGAAATTTGTTCACTCCTGCCGCCCGTGCTTCCTCCTCTATCTCTCCATAATCATATGCAGTGATAATAATAATCAATGTATGATGGCCCACAATAGACCTAATTTTTCTGGCCACCTCGACTCCGCTGATCTCCGGCATCCTTAGATCAATAAAACAGATGTCATAATCCTCTCCTGCTTCGTGTGACTGCCGGATTTCCTCCACGATTTCCATGCTGTCCGTCACCCATTTTGCATCAATCCCAAACTTTTGCAGAAGCAGGGATTCATACTGGCAGACATCCTGGTCGTGGTCACCAATAAGCACTTTCAGCGTATCCATCTCCGGATATTTTTCATAAGACCTGTCAGAATCCGCCAGGTCAAAGGGCAGTTCCACTGTAAATGTGGTCCCCACATTTATCTTGCTTTTTACTCCAATCGTTCCCCCCAGAATTGTAACCAGATTCTTTGTAATGGACATACCCAGTCCGGTTCCCTGCATATGGGAATATCCCTGCCTGCGTTCCTGTTTGAATGGCTCATACAAGTGTTTTAGAAAGCCTTCGCTCATACCGGTTCCCGTATCAGAGACGGTAAACCTCAGCCTGACCTGTCCCTTCTGTGAAAACAACTGCCTGACATCCAGCCTGACATGGCCGCCCTCAGGCGTAAACTTCACTGCATTAGATAAAAGATTCAGCAGTATTTGATTCACACGCATAGAATCTCCGATCAGCTCTTCCTCCATCACTCCCTGTATGGATTCATCGAACTCGAGACTCCTGTTGGCCGCCTGTGGATGGATAATCGCAGTCACCGACTCCAGAAGACGTCCGAGATCAAACTTTTCATGGGAAACCGAAAGCCTCCCGTCCTCAATCTTAGACATATCCAGTATGTCATTGATCAGGGAAAGCAGATGTTTCGAGGAAAAACTGATTTTCGCAAGACAGTCCTGTATCCTTTCCCTCTCATCCATATGCGCCGCGGCAATCGTTGTCATCCCGATAATTGCATTCATCGGGGTCCTAATCTCGTGTGACATTCTGGAAAGAAAATCTGATTTTGCCCTATTTGCGTTTTCAGCGGACTGCAGCGCATCACTGAGCTGCTGAGCCTGAGCTTTCAGTTCTTTCTGCATCTCACGCAGCTCTTTTACATCCGTGACATCAATGTAAATAAGCAGATATACAGGAAAACCGCCAATCCAGTCCACGCAGTCCCCGTTAATCTGCATCCAGGCAGTCTGTCCGTCCTTATTCAACATCTTTGCCAGAAAATGTACATGTTCTCCTTTTTTTATACGGCTCATCTGGGACAAAATTACGTCTCTGTTCATATCCAGATTCATCCTTAGAGTCTGGTCTGACATATCCCCGCATTTTCTGGTTCCGAAAAATTCCTGGAATTTATCATTTGCATCTAACAATTTCACATCCCGTTCTGTTTTTACCAAAAATTTTACGGCAAATCCGGGAATGTTATGATATGTAATAGCCTGTATTTTTTCCATTTCAACCAGGTCGTTGATATCGGTAATGACTGTATAAGCAATCGGAATACCCTCAAGAACTTCCTCTGTAAAACTGCCATTCATCCTCACCCACTTATGCCCGCCTCCTTTTACCGGCATACGGGTAATAATGCTGTACCCTTCTTTCCCGGTCTCTGCCGCCTCCAGTACCGCCACGCGTATCTTATTCAGTTCATCCTCATAATGATGGCTCGTATAATAGATATCCGGTCTGTTCCTGAACTTTGTCTGATACTCTTCTTTTGCATAACCGATCAGGTCATAGTAAAAATCATTGGACCATACCATAGTATAATATTCATCCATCAGATGTTTGCTGACACTCACCTGCAGCGAACTCATCAGCATGATATATTCTGCCTCTGACTTGTTTTGTTTCAGGGGATTCTTTTCCTCCGGCTGATATTCTTCATCCTTCTCATTCTCATCTTCCATCTCATTGCCTCCCTTCATCTATTGAGCACGCTCGGAAATTCTCCTGCGCCCATCTTTGCGGCCGAGTTTCCGGGAGTAACCCTATTCACTCGGAATCTTGGCTTTTATTTGACCGCGCTTATCCTGTTCTGATTTGTATGGTGTAATATCGTGGCAGGCCAGCAGACATGCCTCATCACTGTCCCATTTTATCAGGCACGCATCCGCGATGGACCAGACATCAAGCACTGGATTGTACACCTCCATAGTTTTGTTTCTTTTACTCTTTATTCCGCTGACAGGACATAACTCACAGGGGCTTTTTCTGTGAAAAAAGGCTTCAAAGCAGCACATCCCTGTCCGTGCATCAGGTACTGTCTCCCTCGTTTTTGCATTAATGTAAAGAAGGCGGTAACTGTCAGGATCAATGACATAGATCCATGAATTCTGGTTGTCCAGTATCATATCCAGATTCTCAGCAGCCTCCAGAGCACGGTCCTGTGCCCTCTTCTTCAGCAGAAACGTGGATAAAAATTCTGCAATAAATTTAAGCGCATCAATCTGGTTCCTCGTCCACAGCCTCATGGCCAGGCAGTCGTCAAAGCCTACAAAACCTGCAAACCTGCCCTCATCGCTCACCGCACACTGCAGCATGGACCGTATGTTTCTTGCATATAAAAACGGATGTTTTTCCTTTGAAAAATCAGAAATATCCTGACAGTAAAAAATCCCGTTTTCGTCAAAATTGTTCTGATATCCACTGCCCAGGAGCTTATACTCAATATTACACAGCCTGCCGATCTCAGGTTCGATCCCTTCGTTGCACCATTCGAAGGTATTGGTACACCTCGTGCCATCCACTGAATTTTCAAATATATAGACACGGCTGACATTATAGCGCATCCCCACCATCTCCAGAATCGAACTCACGGCTTTTTCAATGTCTCCTGATTCATATAATTTCTGGAATGACTCTGGGACAATACTGTCCACGCTAACCTCTTCTTCCCCATACGATTCGATCCGGGTGCCTGCCGCCGTACTCTGTTCTGCATTCAATACAAATGATTTCTGCATCACTGCTGCATCGTAAAAAGCATAGCCGTTCTTGCCTCTCTGCTTAGCTTGGTACAGCGCCCTGTCACACTTCTGGAACAGATTCTGAAAGTCCAGTCCATCCTCCGGACATAATGCAATACCAATACTGCATGTTAGACAAAGGCCGGAGAGTTTGTCATGATAAACACTTTTCAATGCCCGGATAATCTTTTCAGCCTTGATATGCAGGAATTCTCCTTTTGAGTTGTATTCCAAAAAAACCAGGAATTCATCTCCTCCAAAACGGGCAATGATATCTTTTCCCCTGAAAATATTCTTGATCTTATCGGCTGCTTCCGTGAGAACAGCGTCTCCAAACATATGCCCCATAGAATCATTCACCTGTTTAAAATTATCCAGATCAATAATCATCAGAGCAAACTTCGTTCTTATGGCAGACGATCCCCCTCCTGCAAGAGTATCGTTCGCAGAAAGCGTCTGGGTATATCCGGCTTCCTCTGCCCACTCCAGACGGCGTCTGATCTTTTCAACTGCCGTATCTTTATTGAATACTTTCGTCAGCGAATCCATCTGCACTTTAGCAGACAACTCTTTTATCCGGCGCTTTTCATCGTCAATATCTATGATGACTCCGATCACTCTGACTGGCTTTTTCTCCTCATTGAATTGGGTGGTTACGCGGATTCTGCACCAGAGGTACTTTCCCTGCGCGTTGGCAATCCTCACTTCAGTTTCACCATACGGAATACCCGCAGAAGCGCTTTTCATCAGCTCCAGGAGCGCAGGAAGATCTTCCGGAAAGATATGGGAAGCCTTTTGAATTTCAGTAAAGATATTGTTTGTCAGAGGCTTATAACCGAACTTTTTTTCCCAGTTTGAGGAATAACTAATGACATGCTTTTCGAGATCCCCCTCAAATGTAATATCATTGGTCTGATTCATAACAATGCGGTAGCGCTCCATTGATAGTGCCATCTGCTCCTGAACTTTTTTGATCCTGCTAATATCTGTCAGGATACAATTCACATATTCAATCCCGTCCGCACCTATGATCAGCCGGCATTTTTCCAAAACCCACAGCGATGCGCCTTCCCTTGTTACTATTCGATACTCCAGCGTCTGTGCTCTGCCCTCAGACAACTGTTCCCTATAATGCCTAAGAACTGCACGTTGGTCTTTTGGATGAATCATCTCAATATACCGGTCATGGAACTTCTCTTTTATTTCTCTTCTGCTGTATCCAAACAACGAGATAATTCCATTATTCAGGTATGTAATTGTAAACCATTGGTCGTTCATACACTGCAGAATACCGGCGGGAAGGTTCTCCGTCACAAGATCGTGTCCGGATTTCTCCTGTGTCTTTGCTTCGACGTTTTCCTGATTTTCCCGTTCCCATATAATCAGTACTTTATGTTGTTTGGGATTCTCGATATTTACTCGCAGCGACGTTGCTTTATACCAGATATATTCTCTGGATTCACGGTGCAGAACCCGGTAGCTGCGCGTCTGTTTGATCAGACCGTGTTTAAAAAAGTTCTCCATATATCCACCCAGGATTCCTTCAACAAGAGGACGGTCATCCGGATATACTGCATGTTCAATAAAATTACTCAGCGACTCTTCAAAGGTGCTGCCTGACCTAAGATCCTGAAAATCCTCGTTTTGCTGATAAACTAGATGATAGACCCCGCTGTCCATATCGAGTTCCACCACTGTGGAGTCCAGGTGCCTGAGCAAAGCAAAATATTTCATCTGCTCCAGTTTCGGTACATTTTCCTGATCCGTATGCAGTACAGGCTCCAGGGTGTCCTGGTATTTAAATACAGTACCCGAAAGATTGCCGTCCGCATATTCACGGGTCAGATGAAAGAACTTTTCCCGCACATTCTTCAGACATTCCAGCAGTTTCGGAGAGAACATTCCACACTCTCCATTAAGTATCATATTCAACGCCCGCTCCGGCTGAATGGCCTTTTTATACACCCGGTCAGTAGTCAGGGCATCATAAGCATCAGCGATCCCCACTGCCTGCGCATAAACCGGGGTATTATCCCCTATCAGCCCATCGGGGTATCCTTTTCCGTTCCAACGTTCATGGTGATAGCGGCAGATATTATATGCATATTTCAGATACTCTTCATCTCCCATTTTGCCCAGACTGGAAAGAATCTGACACCCCCTAACCGTATGCGTCTTCATAATTTCAAACTCTTCGTCCGTAAGACGGCCCGGTTTATTCAAAATGGTATCCGCAATTGCTATCTTTCCAATATCATGAAGTGCCGCCGCTTCCGCAATGACCTGGATTGCCCTATCATTCAGCTCGTATTCCGGACAGGAATACATGACATTTTCCAAAAGCACGCCTGTAAACTTGCGGATTCGCAGAACATGCTGCCCGGTCTCCGCGCTTCTGTGTTCAATAATGGAAGAGAGTGTGTCCATGATTACATCCCTCGATTCCCTCACTTTCATTGTCTGTTCTTCCAGCATTTCTTCTAGGTGCATCTTATGGCGGTTCAGTTCTATTGCATTACGAACCCTTCTTCTGACAACATGGGGTTCAAATGGCTTGATAATAATATCAGATGCTCCCATATCAAAGGCACGGACTTCATTTTCCATAGAATCTTCGGAAGTTATAATAATAACAGGGATATTAGTCATAAGGCCATTCTGCCCCATTTCCTGCATAACCTGAAATCCATCTTTTACAGGCATCACCACATCCAGCAGGACAGCTGCCAGTGATTCCCGGTACTGTTTTATCAGCATCAGGGCCTGTTCCCCATTTTCCGCTTCCAGAAGATTATATTCCTGCTCGAACAGTACATGGAGAATCGCACGGTTCACTTCCATATCATCTACTATTAAAATGGTGTCCCGGTTCATTCTCATCCCCCCTGGCGTCTCCTGCCACATTATTAACCAGTGTATCTATGAACTTCCTTCTCTCTTCTCTTTTATATATATCCACGCCGCTGTACATCTTAAAAGTACTGGCAGACATAATCGCCACCTGCAGAGGCTGTAGAATCTGCAGCGCTATAATACGAAGTTCCAGCTCATTCTTTTTATTCTGAAACAGCTCTTTTAACATGGGAATCAGATATAGTTCCACCTGCATGCTGCCGCGCTGGAGCTCCATTGTCAGCATGAATTTTGCCAGTTTTTCATATGCTTCGAACAGTTCGTAGATCGTATCCAGCATATTTTTAATTCTTTCTGCCGGATCTATGGACTGCATTTCTGATCGGTTCAAAATGTGTGCTACCGCATCATCAACCCTTTTTTCGATTGCGGCTGCAAGAAGATTGTCCTTGCTTCCAAAATAATAATTTATTAGTCCGGTTCCTACTCCTGCCAGTTTAGCAATGCCGCGGACAGTGATTTTATTTACGTCTGTATTTTCTTTTATCATTATGCCTGCAGCTTCAATGATTTTTTCTTTTGTATCCTGGTTGCAGTTCATAAATTTGTTTCTCCCATAATCCCTCTGTGTACTTCTATTTTTAAATATATTGTGTTCACTTTATTATAGAATATTGAATCTGATTTGAACATGTTCAATATAGTAAAAAGTATAGTCTTTCGCTATCCTTTTGTCAAACTCTTTGTCCGGAAAACTTGTATTAGATGTTGTAATGTCAATGGACGGTTAATGATAGAGATACCGCAGAGGTACCATAATACTCTTTTGCTTTATCCTCAGACACAGTAAATCTTTTCTGCAATTTTCTATAATTTTATCTTTGACAAATCCTTCCTCAATATCATCCAGTACCAATGCTTGAATGCCCTGCTCTATTCCCTCATTCAAAGCCCACGTTTGGTAGGGAAGTAGCTTTTTTCGGGGATTTGGTGCAACCCACTACGCGGAAATATCGGCCAGTTCCGCAAGCGCGATAGTACCGACAAAGTTATAAACAATCTCGATTTCCTGTTCCCGTAGCGGTTCGTGCGGCGGCGTTTCTGTGTTGTTCGTTCCGGAACGTGAGCTAATATTTATGGGGTATCACCGCGGGAATCGAGAAAATTCTGATCTTTGGACGATACCCGGATATATCCATAAGTCTGCGCTGACATATTGTTACCTCCTGTGAAAATCATACAGGATCACATCTCCAGCGCCAAGCATTTCCATCCTTTTCCGGTCAGCTCTGCCATATATTTTTCTTTAATCTGCATTAAACAATTTTCTTTTTATTTACCCTCAATTTCATTTTTTGCTGACAGAAACCGCCTCCAATATTTCAAGTTGGCATAAGAAGATACCCGCTTCATATAAACTATATCATAGACGCCACCTACCACTCCTACAATCGGGATTCCCTGCAGAAACTTCATATACAGTAGTTCTTTTGACAATAACCGGGCCGTCTTATGAATCTCCTTTTCCCGGCTGTAATTTTCCGGCAGCTGAACAGTTCTAATATATTCATTCACTTTGCCGTTTATTTGGTTCATCTTATCGCCGTACGATACTGCTCCCTGGATCAGCAATAACACAAAATACCGCTCTTCCTCTGAGTCATATTCAAAACCGTAACTCAGAGCAGTCTCATAAACGTTCTTTAATATCAGACCTGTAAAGAGCGGAATATCCGGCAAACCAATTCCTAAGGCTCCCAGACCAATCCCTGATACCCCTGAGAGTACCAGATTTTTCGCCTCCACAACTCCAGCCATTCTGGAAAAAGCACGCAGAGAATTGCGGTTCTGACGTATCTCGTCCGCATACTGATTGACCTGACAGGTCTTTTCCAGTTCTTCTTTTCTATAAGTCTTTTCAATTATTGCAGTCCCTTTTTCAAATATCATAGAAAATGCCTTGGCAAAGGCTGCATCCAACGTATGCTGCAATTTTTCCGGAACTTTCTCTGCTAATTTTTGATTCAGAAGGGTATCCTTCTTTTCCTGCCGTCCCTTTAAAAAGACGGATTCCTTCTTCTCTAAACGATCCCATTCCTTTTCAAAAGGCGTTTTTTTATGAAACATTTCCATAACCGGCTTACCTCCCTAAAAGATAAATATCTTAACCCGCGCATATTTGCTATAAAAATTTCATTCTTTTTTATCTAACAACATCCTAATTAAATGTAATATAAATCGTAACTTGGTTTAATATAACATAAATAGCACATTAATTTACCTGTTTTGGATATTCTTTAGAAAGTATTTAGTCTGCTGCCTCAGAAACACTTTTACTTGAAAGACATTACTATATAAACAAATTGCAACGGCACCTTATTTCATCAAAGTCTCTTACCCGGATATTTTATATACAAATGTTTTGTTGTGTATTTATGATTAGACTTGAAAATGCGAAAATTGTCCATCTGTTCAGAAATCACTTTCCACCTGGCTTTTACTGGTGGCTTACTGGGTTAGCGAAATCATGGCGGCTATCCTGCATAATGATTTTATCATGATCCCTTTTTCGATATTTCGGCTATTTACAGTGATCTCACTGACTTTGATGCTGTTTTTCTTTTTCAGACTTCCCGGATATGTATGGCCCCGCTATGCACAAAAAGGAGATGGACTGATCTGCCCCAGGCATTTTTTGCCGAAATATTTCTCCTTGTCTTCCTGTACGGCCTTCTTGCATCATAGAAGCTTAATAAATACAGAAAAACACCGAAAACCTTCATTGCAGCATGAAGGTTTTCGGCATTCTCTTTTCAGCGTTCCTGGGCGGATTCGAACCGCCGGCCTTCCGCTTAGGAGGCGGACGCTCTATCCTGCTGAGCTACAGAAACATTCAGATATATTTATAAATAACTGAATGGTAAAACACAATTAATAATATAACATGAATCAGTAAAATACTCAACTTTTTTTCTAAACATTTTTACATTTTTTCTGTCTGGCTGAGAGATAAAATAGGACATGATCCTAGAAATTAATATATCCCTGCAGCCAGATTGTTCCCTTAAATCTTCTTCCAATCTCAGGCTCACCCATGACTTCTTTTGCGGGTACGCATACATCGAACTGCAGTTCATTTACATCCAGTTTCATCTGATACAGCGGTTCTTTTGTAAGAGTATTTTCTCGCTTTCTAACAGCAAGTATCTCTCCCATTATTGAGTACAAATCACATTCCACGCCGTAAGGCATAAAATATGTATCTACTATCGTAAATATATCTTCATGAATCAGCCTGCGGGATACTTTGGAATATGTATCGATATCATCCAGAGTAAGAGTTTCTATTGCCGTCTGGTCGCCGCTTCTGGCTGCATTAAGCAGCACTTTCCTGTTATCTGACGCTTCTTTTTCATTTTTCACCTGATCCTCACTCTTTTTTACCGGAAACAGGATCTTCCCGGACAGAGCAAGACCGGAAAATGTAACTGAGACTGCCAGCTCGGTTGCAAAACCAAGCTGGCGCTCCCTCATATACTCGATTCCATTCTGCAGATGGAAAATAAGGCTGATACCAACTTTCGGATCCTCACATATTCCCACATACTCTTCCTTCTCGATTCTTTTTTCTACAATTACATCAGCGTATGTGGTTACACCGCTCCCTTCAAAATATGGAAAATAATAATCTGCATCGAAATTTTCAAATTCATCCAGTTCACCGCACAAGGTTATCCCCACATTTTGTCCGTATTCCTTCTGAAATTCACAGTAATCTGCCCAATTCTGATAAGATACGATAGTCTGGTGTGTAAAAGTAGTTTCTACCTGATTCAACAGTTCTTTTATATCTTTCTTTGTCTTCAGGTTGTTAAATCCAATTGCTTTCAGATATTGATGCATAATATTCTCCAAATTATAGTACTATATTATCTTAATACTATTTTCTAATATATATTCATGAATCCGTTAATTTTTCGGAGTTATCACTGCATTCCCTCCCATATATGGGCGGAGCGCCTCCGGTATTTTTACGGAGCCGTCTGCCTGGAGGTTATTTTCCAGAAATGCAATCAGCATTCTTGGCGGAGCTGCTACCGTATTATTCAGTGTATGTGCAAAGTATTTTGTCTTATCACCCTTTACACGTATTCCCAGCCTTCTGGCCTGTGCATCGCCCAAATTAGAGCAGCTTCCTACTTCAAAATATTTTTTCTGCCTTGGGGACCATGCTTCTACATCCACGGATTTCACTTTTAAGTCAGCAAGGTCTCCGGAACAGCACTCCAGAGTACGCACCGGTACATCCAGAGACCGGAATAAATCCACCGTATTCTGCCATAGCTTATCATACCATTCCATACTGTCTTCCGGTTTGCATACAACAATCATTTCCTGTTTTTCAAATTGATGTATACGATATACACCGCGCTCTTCGATTCCGTGCGCCCCTTTTTCTTTTCTAAAACATGGGGAGTAACTTGTCAGTGTCTGTGGTAGCTCTGCTTCCTGCAACTGAGTGTCAATGAATTTTCCGATCATGGAGTGTTCGCTTGTTCCAATCAGATAGAGGTCTTCGCCCTCGATCTTGTACATCATGGCGTCCATTTCTGCAAAGCTCATAACGCCTGTTACAACATTGCTGCGAATCATAAAAGGAGGCACACAGTAGGTGAATCCTCTGTCGATCATAAAGTCTCTTGCATAGGAAATCACGGAAGAATGAAGACGTGCAATATCTCCCATCAGATAATAAAATCCATTCCCAGCAACACGCCTTGCGCTGTCCAGGTCTATGCCATTAAAACGCTCCATAATTTCTGTATGGTAAGGTATTTCGAAGTCTGGAACGAATGGCTCTCCGTATCTCTCAACCTCTACATTCTCACTATCATCTTTTCCAATTGGTACGGATGGATCAATTATGTTTGGAATAATCATCATGATCTTCCTGATATTTTCTTCTACTTCTTTTTCTTCTGCAGAGAGTGCTTCCATTCTGTCTGCATTTTCTGCTACTTTCTGTTTAAGGACTGCTGCTTCCTCTTTCTTTCCCTGTGCCATCAGCGCACCGATCTCTTTTGAGATTTTATTTTTTTCGGCTCTTAATGCCTCCACTTCTTGCTTAATATCCCGGTTTTTTTTATCCAGTTCTAAGACTTCATCTACCAAAGGCAGTTTTTCATCCTGGAATTTGTTCTTAATATTTTGTTTTACAGCTTCAGGGTTATTTCTTACAAATTTAATATCTAACATAGTATCTTTTCCTCTTTTCCTCTCTATCTTTTATTTAAATCATATGCTTCCTGGAATATAGCTCTTTCCAGTGACTCTGATTCCTCCTCAGCCAGCTCGATATAGCTCTGCCCTTTTACAACCTCTTTAATATAAGTATAACAGCCTTCCCTGCTGTGCATTGCATTTAATATCCATCCATTATCATTTTCATCCAGCATAGTCAGTGCAAAACTTAGATTGCCCCCCATTTCATGGAACGCATCGTATTTTACGATGCCAATTTTCTGATAATGGAGCTTCATTTTTTTATAAATATCCTGTATATCCAATTGATTTTTTTTTGCGATTTCCGCAATTTCATCAAGCTCAGAAAATCGTGTAAGCATGCTCTCTTCTAGATTCTTTCCATCTTTCCCTTTCATAAACGAAGAATAACTGGTTTTTAGCCTATTGTACTTCATATTTACACTGATTAACATAACAAATAACAGAACCTGTATCAAAAACAAAAGTATAATCAAATACACAGGATCTAGTCCAATATTACCTAAAATCGTATTTTCCATACCCACTTCCTCCTTATTAAATTATGTATCCCCTTTTACCGCCAAATTTACCAATCTATTGCCATCACTGTTTATTATGCTGACATTTCCCCATATTATGATAAGCGGTACAATAGTGTGTATTTTAATTCATTACATCTCAATCATTTCTTATAGACATAATCAGATCGAATATACGTTCGAGTTCATCTTCTGAATAATACTCAATCTCAATTTTTCCTTTTCCATTTGCTTTTGGACTCACATTTACCTTTGTACCAATGATATTTTTCATCTTTTCTTCCAGATTATCATAGATAAATGTGTGTTCAACTTTTTCGATTTTTTGTTCTTTTTTAGGATTTTTCAGGGCCTTAACTAATTTCTCGGTCTCCCGGACACTTAATTTTTCGTCAAATATCTTGTTTGCAAGTATATATTGCTGTTCTTCATCGTCTATAGCAAGCAGAGCTCTGGCATGTCCTGTAGTAATCATGTCGTCTACTATCATTCTCTGTACTTTTTCACTCAGTTTTAGAAGACGCATAGAGTTTGTTACCGCTGTTCGGCTCTTTGATACTCTTTCTGCAACTTCATCCTGTTTCAGACTGAATTCTTCCAGCAGACGTTTATAGGCCATCGCCTCCTCAATAGGATTCAGGTTTTCTCTCTGAATATTCTCAATCAAAGATATTTCAACGATTTCCTGGTCAGTATAATTTTTTATAATTACAGGTATTTCCTTTAAGCCTGCAAGTTTTGCTGCCCGCCATCTTCTCTCACCTGCAATAATTTCATAGTAATCCTTTTTTTTCTGTACAACCAAAGGCTGTAAAACGCCAAACTGCTTGATCGAGTCTGAAAGTTCAAGAAGAGCATCTTCATCAAAATCTTTTCGCGGCTGCTCTCTGTTTGGTTCTACTTGATTAATTTTCACTAACATTTCGCCAGATTCATTTACTACTCCCTGCTTTTCTGGCTGTGTTATGGTCTCCTGCTTTACAGGCTTTTTTACGGACTTATCACTTCTATCGGGAATCAGACTGTCTAAACCTTTTCCGAGTCCATTTCTTTTTACTGCCATTCTTATTCCTCTCCTTTATTAATCACTTCTTCTGCTAACATCATATAACTCTCTGCTCCGGCAGACTTTGGATCATATAAATTAATAGGCATCCCGTAGCTGGGTGCTTCTGCCAAACGGATATTCCTCGGTATTATAGTCTTATAAATATTCTGATTTAAGTTATCTTTCACATTCTCGACTACCTGTAAAGAAAGATTAGTTCTGGCATCATACATTGTAAATACAACACCTTCTATTTCCAGTGATGGATTCAGCCTTTCCTGTACCAGTTCAATGGTATGTACCAATTGGCTCAACCCTTCCAGTGCATAATATTCACACTGAATAGGTACAAGTACGGAATCGGCCGTAGTCATGGCATTAATAGTAAGCATGCTCAATGCAGGTGGACAATCAATAATCACAAAATCATAATCGTCCTTAACCTTTTCAATTTCATTTTTAATAATATATTCCTTGTTATCAACACCAATTAATTCAATTTCCGCTGCTGATAAGTCTATATTAGATGGAAGAACATCAAGATTATCAAAAACTTCTCTGCAAATACATTCCTCAATTCTGGCGCCACCGATAATCAAATCATATACAGTGTTTTCAACTTCATTTTTATTTACACTAAGCCCACTCGTCATATTTCCTTGCGGATCCATATCCAAGGCTAAAACCTTTTGTCCCAGTCCAGCAAGTGAAGATGATAGATTAATAGCCGTTGTAGTCTTACCCACACCACCCTTTTGGTTTGCAATTGCTATAATTCTTCCCATATTTGTACTCCTTTCATTGAACACTTCACTATTATATCACTTTTTTCTCCGCATATCTATATAATGTTTCACGTGAAACATAGAATTTTTAATAAAAATAAAAAAACTATGTTATTAATGTCATCAGAATAATAAAAACTATACCAATTAATCCCCATAACTTATAAATTCCAAACAAACCTACTACAAAGGCAAATATTATTTTACTCTTAAAAGACATTTTGAACTTTTATCCTAAGGACGACTTTGAAGAAAGGATGCAGAACAAGCATATATTCAAGGGCTCCCCTTTCAATTCATACCCCTAAAGTAAATCTGTAGTATAGCAGCAAAACAGGGTATGTCATTCTGCAAAATTATATCTTAAGTTATACCTTAAAAGAGGTTCTATAACTTAGATGCAGAATAAATTATAACCAAGGGGTGTCCTGTAACTCATACCCCTATGGATGAATCCGCAGCATAACGCATAGTTTAAAGTAATACCGTAATTTATGTCCTATGGACGAATCCGCAGCAAAACTGCAGATTAAAATAAAATAGTAGATTACAGCATAAATGTTTCACGTGAAACATCTAACCAGTATAAATACCCAAATTCAAAATTTACATTTAATTCGCGTAAACTAATTATCTATCCCAATAAAGTATTAAACATTATCTAATACTCTCACAATTTTTTTGTCTTACAATCCATCTAAAAACTCCCCCCTCTTCATTTCCAAACCAATCCTATTCCTGAACCATCTTATATCCAAACTAACTAACCTATCACCATCCGCCTCCCCGTAGAATTCTCACAACTAAATTTATCTACAGATTTGATAAACCAGACAGAATGGAACAGTGCGCCAGCTGCATTGCTGGAAACTTACATGTCCATTTCTGGAAGCATAGAGAGCGCCATAGAATTACAAAATGAAAAGTACATCGGATTGGAAGGATAAAATTTGCTCACCGAAGCAGATTTTAAGGCGGCATTCACCGCGGAATTCATCAGAATTGCGTGGTGAATGCCGCCAGTGCCTTCCAATCCGATGTACTTTTCATCTAGTAAGTCTTGGCAAACGGACCGATCCAAAAATGGACACGTAAGTTTTCAGCGATGCAGCTGGCGCATTGTTCCATTCTGGCGTCTCACTTAACATTCCTAATATAAATTTTTCAAATTTAGTTAAATAAATTTACATGCCCCTTCCAGTGTAGTATAATGATAAGTATAAATTTAGAAAGAGGTGAAACATAGTGAGTTGGAAGAAAAAGCTCACAACATGCGCTCTTCTTGGAGGCACTGCTGCCGGAATGATGCATGTTGTCAATAGACTAGTTTATTACATTTCCACAATAGATAACCTATTATACCATAAAGATGAAAAATATTATGATTGGAGATTCGGACGTATATTCTACACTAAACAGGGAAGCGGTTCTCCAATTTTATTAATTCATGACCTGAACGTTATAAGTTCATCCTATGAATGGAATAAAATTGTTGAAACACTATCTCAGACTAACACAGTCTACACCATTGATCTGCTGGGATGTGGCCGCTCGGACAAGCCAAATCTTACATATACCAATTATTTATACGTACAATTGATCACTGACTTTATCAAACACATTATTTGCAGTAAGACAGATGTAATAGCAACTGGTGAATCCGGAACCTTTGTTTTAATGGCATGTGCAAATGACAACACAGTTATAGACAAAGTAATGCTAGTCAATCCACAAAACCTGGTTACACTGGCAAAGATACCAACAAAACGCACGAAATTACTTCGCCACTTTATAAGTACACCGATCATAGGAACATTTGCTTACAATATGCTCATTAATAAAAGAACCATCGAGGACAGTTTTCGGACACAATATTACTACGATCAAAATAAAATCGAAGAAAGAAGTATCATGACCTGCTTCGAGTCTTCGCACAAATCCAATACCCGCTCAAAGTATTTATACGCAAGCATGAAATCCCGTTTTACAAATGCAAACGTAATGCACTGCCTCAAAGGACTTACCAACAGCATCTTTATCATAGTAGGAAATGCCAACCCTGAAAACGGACTCACAGCAAATCAATATCAGAACCAATTGCCATCTATTGAGATTGTTGGAATAGACAAAACAAAACACTTGCCGCAAATGGAATCTCCAAAAGAATTCATAGACCAAATCCGCATCCTTTTTGATATCGAGGGGGATATCTGAATTGGGTAGGGGAATAGGGGCTGGTTGGATACGGTATTGTAGGATAACTAGCGCTATATCAAAAAAGACTTTGACATGACGGACACCGCGGATACTCACGATTATGCCGATACATACTCGCTGCGGTTCCGCTTTTCACCAGGACTTGTGGTCCTGGTGAAAGTCAGCATGTCAGAGTCTTTTTTGTTAAAGCGCCAGTAATCCCACAAAGAACGTCCCACTACCATCCCAAAAACCTCCCCGCTACAAAATCGGCTCTTTTGAGGGCAAACCTGCTTTTCGAGGGTATTTTTTTTTGGTAGATTCTATTTTTTTTATCGTTACGAATGATCTCCCTATTTCTGTTCCCGGAAGCTGGAATTTTACTGTTTTTTCTGTCTTTCCTCCCAGGATTTTTACAGCTTTTTGAGATGCCTGCAGTTCCTCCTCTATATTACCGGATTTATAAGATATGAATATACCCCCTACCCGTATATATGGTATACAGTACTCACTCAATGTTGATAAATTTGCCACCGCTCTTGATACACATAAATCAAACTTCTCCCTATATTCCGTCTGCCTTGCGTAATCTTCAGCTCTTCCATGAAGCGTATCTATCTCTTTCAGTCCCAGTTCCTCTATAACTGTGTTAAGAAACTTTACTCTTTTGTTTAAAGAATCTAATAGAACGACATGCAGTTGTGGATAAACTATTTTTAAAGGAAGACCTGGAAAACCCGCTCCGGTTCCTATATCTATCACTGTTTTAATGTTTTCTATATCAATAGCTTTTACTATAGAGAGGCTGTCAACAAAATGTTTCTCATTGACTTCGTCATATTCGGTGATTCCCGTCAAATTCATGACTTTGTTCCACTCAGTCAGTAATTCATAATATCTCTGGAACTGCTGTTTTTGTTTTTCTTTCAACTCGATATTCAATTCTAACAGCTGACTTTCAAATTTATTTTCCATACATTTTCTCCCGGTAAATGACTATAATACTTTGTACACCATCGCTTATTTTAAATTTGTACCTGAGAATAAAATATCTTTATCTTATCATTCATTCTCAAATACATCCTATCTGCTTTCAAGATAGACTAAAAGCACGGAAATATCTGCAGGTGATACTCCTGATATTCTGGAGGCCTGCCCTATGGATGATGGACGCATTTCTGTTAATTTCTGTTTTGCTTCGATCCGCAGACTCTTGACTTCATTGTAATCCAGGTCATCCGGGATGATTTTACTTTCCAGCTTTTTGAATTGTTCCACCTGCCTCTGCTGGCGGCGGATATATCCGTCATATTTGATATTAATATTTACCTGCTCTACTACATCAAATGGAAGTTCTTTTCTCTGTCTGTCTATGGGAGCCAATGATTCGTACGATAGCTCCGGGCGGCGGATCAGTTCTGCCAGTGTTGTTCCTGATGTGAGCGGTGTGCTTCCGAAAGACTTCAGAAGACTCTGCACATCATCTGATGTTCCTATATTAGTATGTTCAACCCTCTTGATTTCCTCTTCTATCATTTTTTCTTTTTCCAGAAGTTTCTTATACCGCTCCTCTCCTACCAGGCCAACTTCGTAACCGATTTTTGTCAGACGCAGATCTGCATTGTCCTGCCTCAGCAGCAGACGGTATTCCGCTCTTGATGTCATCATACGATAAGGCTCGTGACTCTCTTTTGTCACAAGATCATCTATAAGAACCCCGATATAGCCCTGTGAACGGTCGATGACGATTCCCTCTTTTCCCTGCAGTTTTCTTGCCGCATTGATTCCCGCTATCAGTCCCTGGGCGGCCGCTTCTTCATAACCTGAACTTCCGTTAAACTGTCCCCCGCTAAAAAGGCCCTTCAAATTTTTAAACTCCAGCGTGCTTTTCAGCTGTCTCGCATCAATACAATCATATTCAATTGCATAAGCATTTCTGACAATTTTAACATGTTCCAGTCCGGGCACGCTGCGATACATGGCATACTGAACATCTTCCGGCAGGGAACTGGACATGCCGCCAACATACATTTCATTTGTTTCAATTCCCTCGGGCTCTATAAATACCTGATGCCTGTTTTTATCCGCAAATTTTACAACCTTATCCTCGATGGACGGGCAATATCTGGGCCCTGTTCCCTCAATCATACCGGAGTACAACGGCGAACGGTCCAGGTTTGCCCTGATAATTTCATGTGTCTTTTCATTTGTGTAGGTAAGCCAGCAGGACGCCTGTTCAATCTGGACCTTCTCAGGATCCGTGGTGAAGGAAAAAGGTACGACTCTCTCATCCCCCTTCTGCTCCTCCATCTTACTGAAATCTACAGAATTTTTATCAATTCTGGCAGGAGTTCCTGTTTTAAATCTATACATCTTAATCCCCAGACCTTTCAGACTGTCAGTCAGATGATTTGCGGCCTGCAGCCCGTTTGGACCCGTATACGTACTTATATCTCCGTAAATACATCTTGCCTTCAGGTAAGTTCCCGTACAAAGTACAACTGCTCTGCAGCGGTATATAGCCCCTGAGTAAGTTTGGACTCCGGTCACTCTGCCTTCTTCCGCCAGAATGTCCGTAACTTCCATCTGGCGGATATCCAGATTCTTCTGACTTTGAAGCACCTGGCGCATGGTCCTGCTGTAATTAGCCTTATCCGCCTGAGCCCGCAGCGAATGAACAGCCGGCCCCTTTGACTTATTAAGCATCTTGGACTGGATAAATGTCTGGTCAATCACCTTTCCCATCTCACCGCCAAGTGCATCTACTTCCCTTACAAGATGCCCTTTAGAACTGCCTCCTATATTCGGATTGCACGGCATCAGTGCAATACTGTCCACACTCACCGTAAATATAACTGTCTTAAATCCCAGCCTTGCCGCAGCCAGAGCCGCTTCGCATCCCGCATGCCCCGCTCCGACAACTGCGATATCATATTCGTCTTTATTTTCCCATACAGAATTTGCTGAATATTTCATTTACTAAATCTTCTCCTATCGTTTCTCCAGTTATGCTGCCCAGTGATTCATATGCATCCATCAGATCTATAGAGAAAAAATCCTCCGGCATCTGATTCTCAATACTCTCAATTACTTTATTTAAACTTTCACAGGCATCCTGCAGGGCAGCCTTCTGCCTTATGTTCGTTATATATACCTGGTCATTAAAGGATATTTCTCCCTTCAGGAACATCGTTTTTAGTATTTCTTCAAATTCCTGGATTCCTTGCTCTTCCTTTGCTGAAATGTCAATCATAGGAATATCTTTTGAATAATTTCCTGCATTTTTTGTTTTTTCAAATACTCTCTCGATTGTATTCTGCAGGATTTCCTTCGTTACAACTGTTTTCAGGTCCGATTTATTTAATAATATGATGCATTTTTTTCCTACAGTCAACTGAATTATGTCTTCGTCATTCTTATCCAGTGGTCTTGATGCGTCGGCCACATAGATAATTAAATCCGCATTTTTCACATAATCTCTTGCCTTATCCACACCCATTTTTTCTATGATGTCATCCGTCTCCCTGATTCCGGCTGTGTCTACCATATTCAAGGTCAGCCCGCCCATCTGAATCTGCTCTTCCAGGGCATCCCTGGTAGTTCCCTCGATATCTGTTACAATGGCTCTTTCCCGGCCGGATAGGACGTTCAGAAGGGAGGATTTTCCCGCATTAGGTTTTCCTGCAATAACGGTCTGTATTCCCTCTTTCATGATGCGACCGCTGTCTGAAGAATCAATCAGTTTTCTGATGTCCACTAAAATATCATCAATGACATATTTTAATTTCTCACTATAACCATCAATATCTATGTGCTCCGGATCATCCAGAGCAGTTTCTATAAAAGCTGTTTGGTATATTATTTTATTTCTTATGTCTTCTATTTTATTTCTAACATTTCCTTTTAATTGACTTATAGAACTTTGCAGGGCATATTCATTTTTAGAAGTAATTACATCTATGACAGCTTCAGCCTGAGACAAATCCATCTTGCCGTTTAAAAATGCGCGCTTTGTAAACTCCCCTGGTTCCGCCGGCCTGGCTCCATTCCTAATGACCGTCTCCAATACTCTTTTTACCACATAATTTCCGCCGTGGCAATTGATTTCTACTGTATCCTCACCGGTAAATGTACGAGGGGCACGCATCAGCATGACTAGTACTTCGTCTACTGTCTCCTGTTTATCTTTTACATATCCATAATGTATGGTATGGCTTTCAGCTTCTAAAAGCCTGTCCTTCCCTCTATATATCCTGTCTATGACCTCAAATGCTTCCGGGCCGCTGATACGTACAATCCCAATGCCTGAATTCGTCATTCCCGTAGAAATCGCGGCGATCGTATCTTTTCTCATTTTAAGCCTCCCCATGATCTGTGAGGAATTTTCCGGCAAATGGATAACCGGAAAGTCCCTCACATTATCCTAAAACTTTTAAAATATAATAACCCCATCATATAAAATTAAATTTTTAAAAAAGACGTTTCACGACTTCACGAAAGCATCCGTGAAGCGGAAACGTCCTCTTTCGCTTCAAATTCATTTATCTTTTTAAGGTAACAACTACTTTTCTGTACGGCTCTTCCCCTTCACTATGTGTTGTTACATAAGGGTCAGACTGAAGCGCCGCGTGTATGATCCTTCTCTCGTAAGGATTCATCGGCTCCAGAGAAACTGGTCTCTTAGAACGTTTTACCTTGTAGGCAATGTTCTTTGCAAGATTCTTCAGTGTCTCTTCTCTTCTTGCACGGTAATTCTCTGTATCAAGCTTCACACGCACATAACCGTCCTGATGCTTATTGGCAACCCGGTTAGCAAGATACTGCAGTGCATCCAGTGTCTGTCCGCGCTTTCCAATGAGGAGTCCCATGTTATCCCCCTTCATCTCTACACCCAGCGCGCCATCGGCATCCACATCAGAGATCAGCTCTACGGTCATACCCATTGCATTTAATGTATCACGCAGGAAGGCTTCAACAGCTTTTTTGGTTTCCTCTTTTACTTCTGCAAGCTCAGCTTCATGTCTGATTGCAGGCTGTGCTTCTGTCTTAGCAGTATCTTTTTTTACTTCATTTTTAACTTCATTCTTAAATTCACGCTTAAACTCATTCTTAGCTTCTTGCTTCACTTCTTTTTTATAATGTTCTTTTTTCTTGAACTCTCTTGCCGGCTCTTTCTTTACCTCAGGTTTCTCTTCTCTTTCCTCTGCCTTTGGTTCTTCCACTACAGGCTCCGGCTTTCTTCTTGCCTCGATTACAGCCTGTTTCATACCTATTCCAAGAAATCCGGCGCTTCCTTTTTCAATCACCTCATATTCAAGCCTGTCGCTGGTAACACCTAACTGGATCAATGCTTCTGTAATCGCATCATCTAATGTTTTTGCTGATACTCTGATACTACCGTTCATGCTGTATCCCTACCTTTCTACACCGACTCTCCTACTTACCTTCATCCTTTTTATCTGTTGTGCTGTGACCGCTGTTATACTTGCTTACCATATTGGCCTTAGAAGCAAGACTGCCCGGCTTCGCACTCTTTGTATACTGTGCTGCATTTTTCAGGCGTTCTTCGCGCTCAGCTTCAGATATCTTTGATTTTTTCTTATCTTCTACATTTCTGGTGCTCGTTGTTGCCATTCTGTTGATTTCTTTTGCGGATGTTCCCTTTTTCTCACGTTTCTTGGCAGCCTTTTTCTGATTCTCCGCAATCAATTCATCCGTTGACTTTTTGCCAAGATATTTGTTGATTGCCAGCTGCTGTACGCATCTTACAACTGCACTGATTGCCCAGTAAAGACCAAGACCTGCGGGAAGTGTGAATCCCATGAATACGGAAAACAGCGGCATTGTATATGTCATTGTCTTCATGGAGTTGGCCATCGTATTGCCTGGTTCAACCTGTGGCTGCGGCTGCAGTTTTACACTGATAAACTGTGTAAGACCGGCCATGATCGGGATAATAACTGCTAATATTATACCTAAAATTGAAAAATCTTTGATTGCAGCCATTAACATTGTAAAAGGCGCTTCGCCGATGTTAATACCGATAAAACTGTTCAGATGTCCTACTGTCTGTGTGGTGGATTCCACAATATCCTTCAGAGAAGGAATCTTGTCCACTAGAGTATTCCATGTGCTGTCCTGGAATTTATACAGCGCATTCACAAGTGTATCTGCCTGTGAATAATCGTAAGATTTTGCGCTCATAAGTACAGGTTTTGCTTCCCCGATCTTTTCCATGATCTTCTGGAAACCGTCCGTTGCCATGATCTGGTTTACAACCGGCATATAAACATCTTTTACACCCTTAACATAATTCGGTATATTCTGAATAACCGGATACAGAGCAAAGAGAACCGGCATCTGGATCAGCATTGGAAGACATCCGCCTGTAGGTGAAGTACCGTACTTCTCATATATAGTCTGCATCTCTTCCTGCTGTTTGAGCATGGAAGCCTGGTCTTTTTTGTTTGCATACTTTTTCTGAATCTTCTGAATTTCAGGATTCATAACCGAAGACATTTTAGACCATTTCTGCTGTTTGATCGTAAGCGGAATCATCAATGTATATATGACGATTGTAAAAAGGATGATACAGATACCGATATTCTGTATCCCAAATACACCATCTAACACATTGTAGATTCCATTCATCAATTTTCCAAGCAGCCAGGAAATCTGATGAATAATTGGCCAGTCTGCATAACCTGCAGCTAAAGTTCCATACATCTCTTATCCTCCTTAAGGTACCGGATCATATCCGCCTTTTGCAAATGGATTGCAGCGCAGAATTCTCCAGATTGTGAGGGCGCCTCCCTTTACAGCACCGTATTTTTGAATTGCTTCAATACCGTACTGTGAACAAGTCGGCGTATAAATACAGTGATACTGCGTCTTCAATCCGGACAGATACTTCTGATAAAATCTGATAAGCCCTATAAAAATATGCTTCATCTGCGTCACTTCCCTTTATATATTTCATGAAGCTTTCCCAAGTGGATAAGTGCACTCTCAATCTCATGGTAACACTTCTCTTTTGCACTTACTCTGGCTATTACGACTATATCAAGTCCACTTTGGAAATGTTCTTCTAAAAGCCGATAACTTTCTCGGATCAACCTTGTCAGATGATGCCTGACAACACTGTTCCCCACTTTTTTACTAACGGAAATACCGAGCCTGTTTTTGTCCAGCCCATTTTCCTTCACATACATCACAAGATACTTATTAGCATAAGATCTTCCGCTTTTATAAACAATTTGAAAGTCATTATTTTTTTTCAAAGATTCGGAAAATTTCATTGAATTCCCTTTGCCTTTTTCTTTTATAAATAGAAGAAAAGGCCACATAGATGCGGCCTAAGCTGATAACTGTTTTCTTCCTTTTGCTCTTCTGGCAGCTAAAACTTTTCTTCCGCCTGGTGTGCTCATTCTTGCTCTAAAGCCATGAACTTTTGCTCTCTGTCTTTTCTTTGGCTGAAATGTCATTTTCATCGCAGATACACCTCCCTTTGATTGATATACTTATTATAAAGTATTACAATTATTATCACTTTCGCCTGCCGTCTTTGTTAAAAAATATATACCTATATAATACACAAAAAAGACACTGCTCTTAATTATATTCAAAAAAAGGGGGGAAGTCAAGCTATTATGGGGAATTTTATGCGAAATTACGGATGTTTGGGTAAGGGGGGGGCGCTAAGGAAGAGGTGTGGCTTGCTCCTGGGGGAGTGTGTATGCTGATTCAAATCCCGACCGTTCACGAAGAAGATGTAAACGAAAAAACAGGTAAAATTGAGGGACTTGCCGCAGTTGACCCAAAATCTTGATGATTTTGGGCCGCCGGCGGCAACAAAATTTGTTTTGGTAAAACAAATTTTGCCCTCAATTTTACCTGTTTTTTCGCTAACATCTTCTAACGCTTACTTTGAGGGATTCTGAATCAGCATACACACTCCCCCAGGAGCAAGCCACACCTTTTCCTTAGCTGGGTTCATCCAATCGGCAGCATTGCGGCATGGACGTTGACGGATAGCTTATAGGGACTTTATGCGGGGGCAGTGGATCTGCCCTGACGACGCGGAGCTGGGATTTGTATTTTATACTAAGTTTCCTGTAACTCACGTTTTGACGTGCGGGGCTGTTGCATGGCTACTGAATAAATTATATCTATATAATTTCCTATAATACCTGTCTTACAGACGGGTCACGTATACCCCCGAAATAAATTATACTCAAAAGCCCCCTGTAACCTAATCCTTGCGGACGGCTCCCCAATACAATTAAAAAATATTCGATCAAAAAAACCACATTAACACTCCGCACAGCCAGTTACCATCCGCTGCCCCCGTCCGAACCCCACCCACTAAGAATCATCCCTTTCCTCTTGCTGCAGCACCCCTCACATCCTTTTATAGAGCGTCCCCTCATCCTTTCACTCACAAGTTCGTTATCTACATTCTTATGTGGATAATATGTGGATAAGTGTTGGATAAGGTGTTGATTAAATTTTATTTTTGATTTTAACCCATGCAAACATACGCGTTTAAATTGTTCATAAAGTTATA